>NZ_CP182415.1:0-4611073 GCF_048161455.1 Nocardioides sp. T5
GTGGAAGCGAAGGCGGTCCGGGTGGACGACCAGCAGGTAGATCTCGGGACGGCGTGGCAGCAGATCGTCGAGGACCTCCAGCCCAACCAGCGCGCCTGGCTGCGGCCGAGCGTGCCGATGACGCTGCACGAGAACACCGCGATCATCGCGGTCCCCAACGACTTCACCCGCAACCAGCTCGAGGGCCGGCTGCGCAACCACATCGAGGACGCGCTGACCGAGGGCTTCGGTCGCGAGATCCGGATGCTGGTCACGGTGAACCCCGCCCTCGAGGCGGAGGCGCAGCCACAGATCGACGAAGCGACAGATGGATCTGTCTCCTTGTCGACAAATGACCGTACGGCGCCGTTCGAGCCGCCCGCCCCCGTCGCCGTCGACACCTACGAACCCCTCAACGCTGGAGGTGCCGGCGCCGAGCGACGGCCCTCCGCCCTGGAGACCCGCCTCAACCCGAAGTACACGTTCGAGACCTTCGTCATCGGCTCGTCGAACCGGTTCCCCCACGCCGCGGCCGTCGCCGTGGCCGAGGCGCCGGGCAAGGCCTACAACCCGCTGCTGGTCTACGGCGAGTCCGGGCTGGGCAAGACGCACCTGCTGCACGCGATCGGCCACTACGTCCGCAGCCTCTACAGCAACGCCAAGGTGCGCTACGTCTCGTCGGAGGAGTTCACCAACGAGTTCATCAACGCGATCCGCGACGACCGGCAGGACCGGTTCAAGCGGCGCTACCGCGACGTCGACGTGCTGCTGATCGACGACATCCAGTTCCTCGAGGGCAAGACGCAGACCCAGGAAGAGTTCTTCCACACGTTCAACACCCTCCACAACGCCAACAAGCAGATCGTGCTGACCTCCGACCGCGCGCCCAAGCGGCTCGAGGCCCTGGAGGACCGCCTGCGCAACCGCTTCGAGTGGGGGCTCATCACCGACGTCCAGCCGCCGGACCTCGAGACCCGCATCGCGATCCTGCGCAAGAAGGCCGCGATGGACCGCCTGACGGCGCCGCCGGACGTGCTGGAGTTCATCGCCTCCAAGATCCAGACCAACATCCGTGAGCTCGAGGGCGCGCTGATCCGCGTGACGGCGTTCGCCAACCTCAACCGCCAGGAGGTCGACATGACCCTGGCCGAGATCGTCCTCAAGGACCTGATCCCCGAGGGCGGCGAGCCCGAGATCACGCACGCGCTGATCATCGCCCAGACCGCGGCCTACTTCGGGGTCTCGCTCGAGGACCTCACCGGCCCCTCGCGCGGGCGCCACCTGGTCATGGCCCGGCAGATCGGCATGTACCTGTGCCGCGAGCTGACGTCCATGTCGCTTCCGCAGATCGGGCGCGAGTTCGGCGGCCGCGACCACACGACCGTGATGTACGCCGACCGCAAGATCCGCCAGCTCCTCGCCGAGCGCCGGGCCGTCTTCAACCAGGTCAGCGAGCTCACCAACCGCGTGAAGATGCAGGCACGCCAGGCCTGACGCGCCCCGTCCCAGCCACGCACGACGCCCGAAGCCGCGGTAGCGGGTTCTTTGGTGCGCCCCCACCGAGGGGCGACGCGTGTGGAGAACATGTGATTCCGTCGGCCCGTTCATCCCCAGCCCCTGTGGATGCCTCGGGACGAACCACACGGATCGCCCGCCGGTCCACATGCCCGGCAGCCGGCCAGCTCCGCATCCACACCCGTCGTACACAGGGTTTCAGCCCCCTGACCTGCACAAACCTGACTTGTCCACAGTTTCCACGGACCCTATGACGACTATGAACCTCAAGACTGGACCGATCTCCCATCAACGCCTGACCGACCCTGCCTTGGGGACAACCCTGCCGCCACCCGAGCACGCGTGGCAGGATGCACTTCCCACGCGCACGTGTGGGTTCTGCCTGCCTGCCGGTGCTCGTTGCCCGCACCACCTCTCGTCGAGGAGACCCTTGTGAAGTTCCGCGTCGAACGCGACGTCTTCGCCGATGCCGTTGCCTGGGCTGCTCGCAGCCTCCCGGTCCGTCCCAGCTCGCCCGTGCTGGCCGGTCTGCTGATCGAGGCGAGCGACGCCGGCCTGGTGCTCTCCACCTTCGACTACGAGACGTCGGCGCGGGCCACCCTCTCTGCGGAGGTCAACGACGAAGGTCGTGCGCTCGTCAGCGGCCGGCTCCTGGCCGACATCTGCCGCAGCCTCCCCGCCAAGCCGGTCGAGCTCACCCTCGAGGGCCCGCGCGTCTCGCTGACCTGCGGATCCGCGCGCTTCAGCCTCCAGACGATGCCCGTCTCCGACTACCCGACCCTCCCCGAGATGCCGTCCGCCACCGGCACCGTCTCCAGCGCCGACTTCGCCCACGCGGTCGCGCAGGCCGTCACCGCCGCCGGACGTGACGACATGCTGCCCGTGCTCACCGGCGTCCGCATCGAGATCGACGGCTCGACGATGGCGCTCCTCGCGACCGACCGGTTCCGCCTCTCGCACCGCGAGCTCACGTGGAACCCCCAGTCCCCCGACGAGTCGGTCGCCGCGCTGGTGCCGGCCAAGGTGCTCGGCGACACCGCGAAGTCCCTCACCTCCGGTGCCGAGGTGACCATCGCCCTCAGCGCGAGCGGCGCCGGCGAGGGGCTGATCGGCTTCGAGGGCACCGGCCTCGGCGGCGTGCGTCGTACGACGACCCGGCTGCTCGACGGCGAGTTCCCCAAGGTCCGCTCGCTCTTCCCGGCCGAGCACCTGACCGTGGCCAAGGTCAGCAAGGCCGAGCTCATCGAGACCGTCAAGCGCGTCGCCCTCGTGGCCGAGCGCAACACCGCGGTCCAGATGAAGTTCGGTGACAACCAGATCGTGCTCGACGCCGGCTCCGGCGACGAGGCGATGGCCACCGAAGCCGTCGACGCCGACATCACCGGTGACGACCTGACCACCGGCTTCAACCCGCAGTTCCTCCTCGACGGCCTCAGCGCCATCGACGGCGAGATGGTCGACCTGGCGTTCACCCAGGCGACCAAGCCCGTGGTCATCTCGGGCACCGACGCCGACGACGACACCGGGTCGTTCCGCTACCTGCTGATGCCGCGGCGGTTGCTGAGCTGAGGTCCTGACCCGGGTGGAGGGGTTTCGACGCGCCTGTCGCGACCTCGTTCCTCGGTCGCGGGCTTGCTCAACCTGACGACCCCGCGCCGTTCACTCGTTCCTCGTGCACGGCTAGGGTCGCTCACATGGACATCGGACTCGTCGGGCTCGGCAAGATGGGCGGCAACATGCGCGAGCGCATGCGCCGCGCGGGACTCACGGTCGTGGGCTACGACCGCAACCCCGACGTCAGCGACGTCGACTCGCTCGAAGCGCTGGTCGAAGCGCTGCCCAGCCCCAAGGTCGTGTGGGTCATGGTGCCCGCGGGCGACCCGACGCGCGCGACGATCAAGGAGCTCGCCGCCCTGCTGGGCGAGGGCGACGTGGTCGTCGACGGCGGCAACTCCCGGTGGACCGACGACATCGCCAACGCCGAGCTCCTCGCGGAGAAGCAGGTCGGCTACGTCGACTGCGGCGTCTCCGGCGGCGTGTGGGGCCTGGAGAACGGCTACGCCCTGATGTACGGCGGCGACGCCGACGACATCGCGAAGGTCCAGCCGGCCTTCGACGCGCTCAAGCCCGAGGGCGAGTTCGGGTCGGTGCACGCGGGCAAGGTCGGCGCCGGGCACTTCTCGAAGATGGTCCACAACGGCATCGAGTACGCGATCATGCAGGCCTACGCCGAGGGCTGGGAGCTCCTCGACAAGGCCGAGCTGACCGACAACGTCACCGAGGTCTTCCGCTCCTGGCGCGAGGGCACGGTCATCCGCTCCTGGCTGCTCGACCTCATGGTCACCGCGCTCGACGACGACCCCGGCCTGTCGCAGGTCGCCGGCTACGCCGAGGACTCCGGCGAGGGGCGCTGGACCGTCGAGGCCGGCATCGAGCACGCCGTGGCCACCCCGGCGATCACGGCCGCGCTCTACGCCCGCTTCGTCTCCCGCCAGGACGACTCGCCGACGATGAAGGCCGTCGCCGCGATGCGCAACCAGTTCGGTGGCCACGCGGTCCGCTCCGCGGCGCCCAAGGGCGGCGACGCCGAGGGCACGTCGGGCGCCGAGCAGTCCGAGACGGCGAAGAAGGCCGGCGCGGGCAGCGCCGAGGAGACCGGCGAGAGCTGATGACCCCGTGCACGTCGCGCACCTGACCCTGCACGACTTCCGCTCCTACGCCGACCTCGACGTCGCGCTGGAGCCGGGGGCGACGGCGTTCATCGGACGCAACGGCCAGGGCAAGACCAACCTCGTCGAGGCCATCGACTACCTGTCGCGTCTCTCCTCGCACCGCGTGGCGACCGACGCCCCGCTGGTGCGTGCCGGCACCGACCAGGCGATCGTCCGCGCGTCGGTGGTGAAGGAGGGGCGCCCGGCGCTGCTCGAGGTCGAGCTCAACCCGGGGCGCGCCAACCGTGCCCGGATCAACCGCTCCCCGCTGCCGCGCCCCCGCGAGATCGTCGGACTCGTGCGCACGGTGGTCTTCTCCCCCGACGACCTCACGCTGGTGAAGGGCGACCCGTCGGACCGGCGCAAGTTCCTCGACGACCTGCTGATCCTCCGCTCACCGCGCCTGGCCGGCGTGCGGGCCGACTACGACCGGGTGCTCAGGCAGCGCAACAGCCTGCTCAAGACCGCCGGCATCGCGCGGGGATCCTCGCGCGACGCGGCGATGTCGACCCTCGAGATCTGGGACGACAACCTGGCCCGGGTCGGCGCCGAGGTCCTCGGCGCCCGGCTGCGGCTGGTCGAGGACCTGCGTCCCTACCTCGGCAAGGCCTACGAGGCGGTCGCCCGCGGCGCGAGCCGTGACGACGCCGACCTCGAGTACAAGGCCAGCATCGAGGTTCCCGCCGAGGGCGACCTGCAGCAGGCGCTGCTCGACGCCGTCGCCGCCCGGCGCAAGGAGGAGCTCGATCGCGGGATCTCGCTCGTCGGGCCGCACCGCGACGACCTGCTGCTCACCCTCGGCGACCCCCAGCTCCGCTTGCCGGTCAAGGGCTACGCCTCGCACGGGGAGTCGTGGTCGTTCGCGCTCGCTCTCCGGCTGGCGTCGTACGACCTGCTGCGCGCCGACGGCGACGACCCGATCCTGGTCCTCGACGACGTCTTCGCCGAGCTCGACACCGAGCGCCGCCAGCAGCTCGCGGAGCTCGTCGCCGGCGCCGAGCAGGTGCTGGTCACGGCCGCGGTCGCCGCCGACGTGCCCGCAGCGCTGCAGGGGGTCCGCTACCTCGTCGCCGACGGGACGGTGACCCGTGACGAGTGACGGCCCGTCCCCCGAGGAGACCCCCGGGACTCCCGAGATCTCCGAGACCCCCGAGCCCGTCGCGGAGGAGCACCACGCCGACGGCCTCGACCTGGCCCGTGCGGCCGCCCGTGCGGCGGCCGCCACCCCGGGTGGCCGGTCACCGAGGAAGTCCTCGACCTTTCGGCGTCGGACGTTCACGAAGTCGTCCGGTGCGCGGCCCGACGACCGCGACCCGCAGCTGCTCGAGCAGGCGATGGGTCGCCTGATCGCCAACCACGGGTGGGAGCTCGACCTCAAGGTCCAGGGGGTCTTCGGCCGGTGGACCGATCTCGTGGGCGACGAGGTGGCCGACCACTGCACGCCGGAGTCCTTCGACGACGGCCGGCTGGTGGTGCGCACCGACTCGACCGCGTGGGCCACCCAGCTCAAGCTGCTCGCGCCCGCCGTCGTACGCCGTCTCAACACCGAGCTCGGGCACGGCACGGTCACCGTGATCGAGGTGCTCGGCCCGCACCTGCCCAGCTGGACCAAGGGCCGGCTGTCGAGCCGCGACGGCCGCGGCCCGCGCGACACCTACGGCTGAGCCGGACGAATACGCGAGAGCCGCGATCTGCCGATCTGGGAGCCGCTGGACCACATGGGGGCCCACCGACCCCCCTGTTCGACCGGCTGACAGCCCCTCACGGGCCCGCTGAGGGCTTTTTTTCGGACCGATCCATCCCCAACCGGGGGCTGATGCTTCGTTTGAGGCGTCCTGACGGGTAATGTGGGAACCACGAGTCGCACGCTGTGTTGCCCCGCAACCGCCGCGACTCGACTCATGTCGAACGCCCTCGGACCGCGTCCGGGGCGACGAGCAGAAGGCTGTGCCTTGAGCGAAGAGAACCACGAGTCCACCCCGGCCACCACCGACGCCGCTCCCGGTTCCGCTCCCGATCCCCAGGTCCCCGACAGCCCGTCGGAGACCGAGCGCGCCGAGGCGCTGGCCGCGGCCGTCGAGGAGGCGGTCGAGGAGAAGCGGTCCACGACCGCCGTCGACGGCAGCGTGGAGTACGACGCCTCCGCGATCCAGGTGCTCGAGGGCCTCGAGGCGGTGCGCAAGCGCCCCGGCATGTACATCGGGTCCACGGGCGAGCGCGGCCTGCACCACCTGATCTGGGAGATCGTGGACAACGGTGTCGACGAGGCACTCGCCGGCTACGCGACCCGCATCGTGCTGACGCTGCAGTCCGACGGCGGCGTACGCGTCGAGGACAACGGTCGCGGCATCCCCACCGACACCGCCCCGGGCCAGGACATGCCGGCGCTGACGATGGCCCTGACGATGCTCCACGCCGGCGGCAAGTTCGGCGGCGGCGGCTACAAGGTCTCCGGTGGTCTCCACGGCGTCGGCGTCTCGGTGGTCAACGCGCTGTCCACGCGCCTGGTCGCGGAGGTGAAGAACCGCGGCCACCTGTGGCGCCAGTCCTTCCAGCTCGGCGTGCCCGACGCCGACCTCGCGCAGGTCCGTCCGCTCGAGGCGGGCGAGGGCACCGGCACGACGGTGACCTGGTACGCCTCCGAGGACATCTTCGAGCACACCACCTACAACCTCGAGACCATCACCTCCCGCCTGCGCGAGATGGCGTTCCTCAACAAGGGGGTCGAGTTCGTCATCCGCGACGAGCGTGCCGACGCCGAGTCGCGCGTCGACGCGGTGCAGGACGACACCGTCGACGCCAGCATCGACAACGCCGGCCACGACGCCATCAAGCGTGCCGAGTCGGGCGGCCTCGAGCAGATCTTCAAGTACGACCGGGGCCTCGTCGACTACGTCGAGCACCTCAACCGCCGCAAGGACAAGGCCAACGCCACGGTCATCTCCTTCGAGGCCGAGACCGCCGAGGGTGCGTTGGGCCAGCACATGAGCCTCGAGGTGGCGATGCAGTGGAACACCTCCTACACCGAGTCGGTCCACACCTTCGCCAACAACATCAACACCCACGAGGGCGGCACCCATGAGGAGGGCTTCCGGGCCTCGCTGACCTCGCTGGTCAACAACTGGGGCGAGGAGTGGGGGCTGATCAAGAAGAAGGAGGACCGCGTCTCGGGTGACGACATCCGCGAGGGCCTCACCGCGATCATCTCCATCAAGCTCGGCGAGCCCCAGTTCGAGGGCCAGACCAAGACGAAGCTCGGCAACACCGAGGCCAAGGGCTTCACCCAGCGCATCATGAACGACCAGCTCGGCGCCTGGTTCGAGCAGAACCCGGCCGAGGGCCGCGACATCGTGCGCAAGTCGCAGGCCGCCGCCAACGCCCGGATCGCGGCCCGCAAGGCACGCGAGCTGGCGCGCGGACGCAAGGGCCTCCTGGGCGGCGGCGGGCTGCCCGGCAAGCTCAGCGACTGCCAGTCGACCAACCCGGTCGAGTGCGAGGTCTTCATCGTGGAGGGCGACTCGGCCGGCGGCTCCGCGCGCCAGGGCCGCGACCCGCGCATCCAGGCGATCCTCCCGATCCGCGGCAAGATCCTCAACGTCGAGAAGGCGCGCATCGACAAGGTGCTCGCCAACTCCGAGGTCCAGGCGATCATCTCCGCGCTCGGCACCGGCATCCACGAGGAGTTCAACCTCGAGAAGCTGCGCTACCACAAGGTCGTGATGATGGCCGACGCCGACGTCGACGGCCACCACATCAACACCCTGCTGCTGACGCTGCTCTTCCGCTTCATGAAGCCGCTCATCGAGCACGGCTACGTCTACATGGCGCAGCCGCCGCTCTACCGCCTGCGGTGGAACAAGCCGGCCGATCACGAGTTCGTCTACTCCGACGCCGAGCGCGACGCGCTGCTCGCCGACGGCCAGGCCCAGGGCAAGAAGCTGCCCAAGGAGAACCCGGTCCAGCGCTACAAGGGTCTCGGCGAGATGAACGCCGACGAGCTGTGGGAGACCACGATGGACCCCGACGCGCGCCTGATGAAGCAGGTGACCCTCGAGGACGCCGCCCAGGCCGACGAGATCTTCTCGATCCTGATGGGCGAGGACGTCGAGCAGCGCCGCTCCTTCATCCAGCGCAACGCCAAGGACGTCCGTTTCTTGGATATCTAGGCCGCTAGCCGTTTCTACGAGCAGCCCTAGACATCCCTAGAACGCAGGAGAGAACCACATGACTGAGACCCCCACCGGCACCGGCGCAGGCGGCTTCGGGTTCGGCGACGACCGCATCCAGCCGATCGAGCTGCAGACGCTGATGCAGCAGTCCTACATCGACTACGCGATGACCGTGATCGTCGGGCGCGCGCTGCCCGACGTCCGCGACGGGCTCAAGCCCGTGCACCGGCGGATCCTCTACGCGATGTACGACGGCGGCTACCGCCCCGACCGCGGCTTCTCGAAGTGCTCGCGCGTCGTCGGCGACGTGATGGGTCAGTACCACCCCCACGGCGACACCGCGATCTACGACACCATGGTCCGCCTCGCGCAGCCGTGGGTGCTGCGGGCGCCGCTGATCAACGGCCAGGGCAACTTCGGCTCGCCGGGCAACGACTCCGCCGCCGCCATGCGGTACACCGAGTGCCGGATGGCGCCGCTGGCGATGGAGATGGTGCGCGACATCGACGAGGACACCGTCGACTTCCGCCCCAACTACGACGGTCGCTCGCAGGAGCCGACCATCCTGCCCTCGCGCTTCCCCAACCTGCTGGTCAACGGCTCGGCCGGCATCGCGGTCGGCATGGCCACCAACATCCCGCCGCACAACCTGCGCGAGGTCGCCGAGGGTGCGATCTGGGCGCTCGAGCACCCCGACGCCTCCCGCGAGGAGCTCCAGGACGCGCTCGTCGAGCGGATCAAGGGTCCCGACTTCCCCAACGGCGCGCTCATCGTGGGCCGCCAGGGCATCGAGCAGGCCTACCGCACCGGCCGCGGCTCGATCTCGCAGCGTGCCGTCGTCGAGATCGACGAGGACGCCAAGGGCCGCGTGATGCTCGTCATCAGCGAGCTCCCCTACATGGTCAACCCCGACAACCTCGCGCTCAAGATCGCCGAGCTCGCCGACAGCGGCCGGATCCAGGGCATCTCCGACGTGCGCGACGACACCAGCTCGCGCACCGGTCAGCGCCTGGTGATCATCCTCAAGCGCGACGCCGTCGCCCGCGTGGTGCTCAACAACCTCTTCAAGCACACCGAGCTGCAGACCAACTTCTCGGCCAACATGCTGGCCCTCGTCGACGGCGTGCCGCGCACCCTGCCGATCGACCAGTTCATCTCCAACTGGGTCACCCACCAGATCGAGGTCATCCAGCGGCGTACGCGCTTCCGCCTCGCCGAGGCCGAGAAGCGCGCCCACATCCTGCGCGGGCTCGTCAAGGCGCTCGACGCCCTCGACGAGGTCATCGCCCTCATCCGCAGCTCGCCCGACGTCGACGACGCGCGCACCGGGCTGATGGAGTTGCTCGAGGTCGACGAGATCCAGGCGACCGCCATCCTCGACATGCAGCTGCGTCGTCTCGCCGCGCTCCAGCGCCAGAAGATCATCGACGACCTCGCCGCCATCGAGCTCCAGATCGCCGACCTCGAGGACATCCTGGCCAACGAGGTCCGCCAGCGCCAGATCGTCTCCGACGAGCTGCAGGAGATCACCGACAAGTACGGCGACGACCGGCGTACGCAGATCATCGCCGCCGACGGCGACCTGTCGATGGAGGACCTGATCCCCGACGAGGACCTCGTCGTCTCCATCACCCGCGGCGGCTACGCCAAGCGCACCCGGGCCGACCAGTACCGGCTGCAGAAGCGCGGCGGCAAGGGCGTACGCGGGGCGACGCTGCGCGGCGACGACGTCGTCCAGCACTTCATCGCGACCACCAACCACCACTGGCTGCTGTTCTTCACGACCGCCGGTCGCGTCTACCGCACCAAGGCCTACAACCTCCCCGAGGCGGCGCGCGACGCGAAGGGCGGCCACGTCGCCGGCCTGCTGAGCTTCCAGCCCGACGAGGACATCGCGCAGGTGCTGGCGATCCGCGACTACGAGCAGGCCCCCTACCTCGTGCTCGCCACCCGCACCGGCCTGGTGAAGAAGACCAAGCTGGGCGACTACAACAGCCCGCGCCAGGCCGGCGTCATCGCCATCAACTTCCGTGAGGACGACGACGAGCTGATCGGCGCCGAGCTGGTCAACGCCGACGACGACATCCTGCTCGTGTCCCGCAAGGGCCAGGCGATCCGCTTCCAGGCCAGCGACGACCAGCTGCGTCCCATGGGTCGCGCCACCGGCGGTGTGCGCGGCATGAAGTTCAAGCACGACGACGACTCCGTGCTCTCCCTCTCGGTGATCCGGGCGGCGCAGGTCGCGGCGGAGGAGGCGGCCGAGGCACGTCTCGTCGAGGGTGGCGAGGCGCCGCAGGACATCGAGGCCGGTGACCTGCCCGACGTGAAGGAGCAGTACGTCTTCACGATCACCGACGGTGGCTACGCCAAGCGCTCCCGCATCACCGACTACCGCACCACCAACCGTGGCGGTGTCGGCATCCGAGCGGTCAAGCTCACCAACGAGGACCGCGGCGGCCTGGTCGGCGCTTTCATCGTGGAGGAGGGCGACGAGGTGCTGTCGATCACGAGCGGTGGGCAGGTCGTCCGCAGCCCGATCGACACCAACTTCCGTGCAACCGGCCGCGACAGCCAGGGCGTGAAGTTCGTGACGCCCAAGAAGGGCGACACGGTCGCCGTGGTGGCCCGATCGGTCGAGGCGCGCGAGGACGAGGAGGTCGAGGAGCAGGCATCCGAGGCCGCCGCGGAGGTCGAGGCCGGCGCCCGCGAGGCCGCAGCCGTTTCGCCCGACGTGGTCGACGATGCAACAATCGACGGGCAGGACCCTGTCGAGGCGCCTGCCGATCCCGCCGCCGACGACGACACCGAGGAGTGAGTGATCCATGTCGGAACGCACCGCGACTCCCCGCCGTACCTCCGGGGGCGAGCCCGCCAAGCGGTCGCTGACGGGACGGCTCCAGGACACGCTCTCCAGTGCCGCTGAGGAGCACCGGGCCAACTCCGGCCCCGCCTCGCCGCGCGGCAGCCGGGCGCGTCGTGCGCCCGGGCGCCAGCCACGACGGGCCCGCCTGCGGCTCACCCGGGTGGACCCGTGGTCGGTGATGAAGACGTCGTTCCTGCTCTCCATCGCCTTCGGGGTCGTGACCTTCGTCGCCATCTTCATGGTGTGGTCGGTCCTCGGTGCGGCCGGTGTGTGGGACTCGATCAACTCCGCCGTGGCGAGCATCGTCGAGGGCGACAGCGGCAACTCCACCTTCGACGTCACCGAGTACGTGGGGATGTCACGCGTGCTGGGCTTCACGCTCCTCGTCTCGGTGGTCGACGTCATCCTGATCACCGCGATCGCCACGCTCACCGCCTTCCTCTACAACCTCGCGGCCGCCCTGCTGGGCGGCATCGAGGTCACCCTCGCCGAGGACGAGAAGTGAGCTGAACACCTCGATTGGCACCGCCTGACCACGGTCAGGTAACCTTCGGCGTCGCCGCTTGCGGCGTTGCACGGGCCTATAGCTCAGACGGTTAGAGCGCTTCCCTGATAAGGAAGAGGTCGGAGGTTCAAGTCCTCCTAGGCCCACTCCATCCCGTTCGCTCCGCTCCCGAGGAGAGTCCATGAAGAAGCTCCTGCTGGTCGCCCTGGCCGCCGCCGGCGCGGTCGCCGCGAAGAAGAAGATGGACGAAAGCAAGAACGAGCAGGCCCTCTGGGCCGAGGCCACCGACACCGTCGAGAAGGCCTGACGCTCGCTCGCTGGTCGAGGAGGTCGCGCAGCGACCGTCACGAGACCACCAGGGGCCTTGGCGCAATTGGTAGCGCACCTGCTTTGCAAGCAGGGGGTTACGGGTTCGAGTCCCGTAGGCTCCACTCGAGAAACCGCAGGTCAGCCTGCGGTTTTGATGCTTTCTGGAGCTTTTTAGGCGACTTCGAGAGGGTCCTCTAGGGGGACTGGTGGGGGAAAGACCGGAGGAGTCGTTCAGCGCGTTTCGCGGTTGGGCTGCCTAGGTGGAGAGTTCGAACTATCGTGAGCGTCGCCAAGGTAAAGGTTCGTACACGGGGGTTCGGCAGTTGGGTTCGCACTCGCATTCGGTGAAGCATGGGTGACGCGCTTCCCCAGACAGATCCTTTCGACGCTGATTGGCTGACCCCTCGGCCAGCACGGCCGACACCGAACGAGTCGGCCAACATGTCTCTCGGCACCACGTTCGTCCCTACTCGAGGACCACAACCCAAGCCCTCTCAGCGTCGTCGGTTAGTCGCAGAGGCCGCCGCGTCCGCGCTGCGGGCTCGTCCCAACGAGCTGTTGTCACTCCCTGCGCTTTACGAGGCAGTGTTCGACATCGTCGACTTCAATCCGTCCGAGAACGATGTGAGCCTGGCTGGACGAGCTCTCGTCAAGAGCGACGAGAACTTCTTCAAGGTTGGCAAGAACGCGTTCGTCTGGGCACCGGATGGGACTCCGCCCCCTCCGCCGCCTCCCCCGCGCGTTATCGCCATGATGGAGTTGCGGCGCAGTGGCCGGACCTTGGACGAGATCGGCAAGCAGTTTGGGCTCACCCGGGAGCGAGTGCGGCAACTCCTACGCAAGCACGGAGGTCCCGACTCAGCATCTGTAAGGCAGGCACAGATCGAGCGGGTGCAGTCCCAGGAGCAGGCTGACGTGATGTCCGTCTCGACCGCCATCCGTGACCTTCTTGGAGACATGACTCCACGGTCTGTCGCAGAGGTCGCCACTCGGATCGGAATCGAGAGCGTGGAGGTGGCAAGGTGCTGGCCCGAAGACCTTGGGCACCTCAGGCTGTGGGGAGCCTCGGCTGCTGAGAACCGCTGGTCTGACCAGGAGATCATGGACGCGTTGAGGGCAGCCGCGGTGTACGAGTACCCGCTGACAGCGAACGCCTATAGCGCCCTGCTCGCGGTCGGCCAGATCACCGGTCCCTCAGTGCCGAGGATTGGTCAGCGGTACGGATCCTGGACGGGCGCCTGCGAAGCGGCGGGCGTTGAGCCCGGTCGAACGGTCCGCAGTGACTATCAGTCCAAGTGGAGCGATCAGGACATCGCAAACATCGTTCGTCAATATCTGCTCGACCCAAGCGCGCCGAACTCAGCACATCGCTTCGACGAGTGGAGGCGCGAGAACGTGCCTGACGGTCCGTCCTTCCAGACCGTGCGCAACCGGTTCGGGACTTGGACAGCGACCAAGCGTCGAGCGTTGAAGCCGATGGGGGCCAGGGATGAGTAATGAAGTCACGCGCTTGGACGACATCCTGGCTGCGACCATCGACGATCGCACGCGCGAACGAATCTGGGAGTCAGCCTCTGCCATTCTGAAGCACGGGCCTAACCCAGGTCAGGCAAGCGATCCAACCGTGCTTGCCCTGGGCTACGTACAGTCCGGCAAGACGACCTCAATCACCGCGCTCGCTGCCGCCGCCGCTGACGAGGGCTACCAGGTCATCGTTGCTCTTCTTGGGTCCACCAACCTGCTTCTCGATCAGAACAAGCAGCGGCTCGAGGGGTCGCTAGGGATCACTACCCGCAGCGACTACGTCTGGATCAGCGAGACGAACCCTGCAAGCGACGCTGCAGGCAAGAAGCTGCGCAGCTTTGTCGACATGGGCAGGGTGTGTCTCGTGCCCGTGCTCAAGCACGCCGGACGCATCAGAGCCGTATCGAAGCAACTGGCGAAGCTTCCGGACGAGCTGCGCGTGCTCGTCATTGACGACGAGGCGGACCAGGCGTCGCTGAACACCAGCAAGGACGCTGAGAGTCAGACCTACGCTGCCATTCGCGAGTTGCGGTCGTCTGTCCCAAGCCATCTGTACGTGCAGTACACGGCGACGCCCTACGCCCCGCTCATGTTGGACGCTGCCGACATACTCAGCCCCCAACACGTGGAGTTTCTGACCCCAGGCGATGGCTACACGGGCGGCAAGCAGTTCTTCATCGACCATGCCGACCGAGTCGTTCGAAACGTTCCTCTTCTGGACGAGCAGGCGTCTAAGAAGCCACCCCTGCAACTGCAGAAGAGCCTGCATCAGGCCTTGTCGTCGTTCCTAGCTGGGACTGCACTTCTTCTCCTCAAGGACGCAGCGAGTCCGCCGATCAGCATGCTGGTGCACTCCACCGCCCGGAACGACGTTCAAGCGCGGTACGAGTTTCTGATTCGCCGGCAGCTCGAGCAGTGGCGCAAGACGCTGATGCCCGACGATCCTGCGACGATCCCGGCGTCAATCACCGAGGAACGCGAACGCCTCGTGCTGAACGGAGCGTCCGACGTCGACGATCAGACGTTCGCGCACAAGTTAAAGTTCGTCCTTGCGCAGGCAATGACATGGCTGGTGAACAGCGCGGCCGACATCAACAAGATCGACTGGCACGTATCCCCGGTCCATGTTCTCGTGGGCGGCAACAAGCTCGATCGAGGGTTCACCGTAGAGGGGCTCACGGTCACCTACATGAACAGGCCCGCGAGCCCCCAGGTGGACACTCTCGAGCAACGTGCTCGAGCATTCGGCTACCGAGGCGACTTCCTTCCCTACTGCCAGTTCTTCGCCAGCAAGAAGACGATCCGATCGCTGACCGAGATCGTTCACACGGAAGAGGACCTACGCGCGCGACTACACGACCACGTCGAGAGCGGCGGGTCGGTTCACACCTGGGCACGCGAGATCGGACTGGTGCTGCCGGACGGCATGACACCTACCCGATCGAGCGTGGTCTCAGCCCTGTCGACGATGGGGCTTGGATGGCATCAGATGCGCTCGCCCTCGCGCCAGGCCGCCGATACGGCTCACAACTACAGGCTCCTCGAGGACATTGGGCTCATGGATGCGCCACGAGTCTCCCAGGGCCGGCTGGCATTTCGCACCCTCACCGTCGACTCACTCGAACCGTTGGATCACCTCTTCACTCAGTGGGCTCGTCCCGACTACAGCCCCGGCTGGCTCCACGAGGAGTTCGCCGGTGCCATCTCCCGCGGCTTCACTCATCTGAAGAGCGCCACGATCATGCTGATGGAGGACGGCGACGCTCCGCGCAAGCGCCGATGGTCTGGTGACCTCGGATTCGTCAACCTCTTCCAAGGCCGTGACCTGAAGCCGCAGCCGAACGGCGACTTCTATCCAGGGGACCGATTGGTGGAGAACCTGGAGAACGAGCCGAACCAGATTGTGATCCAGATTCATCGCACGCAGGTGCGCCAACACGAAGACGACGGCGAGGTGCTGGCGCTTGCCGTCTACCTCGGGTCAGGGCTCGTAGTCCGAAAGGAACGGAATGTCTGAACACCTCCCGGCCAGCGCGGGACGCTCGTCGAGTGCTCCGCTGTCGGCTCTTCGTCTGGATCCCGAGAACCCGCGCATACCCGAGACGCATCGCACCAAGGACACCGCTGAGCTTGCGACTCTGCTCGAGATGGGATTCGAGGCCTATCCCGTCGCGCAGTCCATCGCCGAACTGGGCTTCTTCAACGCAGAGCCCCTCATCGTGATCCCCAGCCCCGACGAGGCGAACGCGTGGATCGTCGTAGAGGGCAACCGACGGCTCACCGCGCTGATCGGACTGGCCTATCCGGACGTTCGCGCAGGCTTCGCGACACCCGACCGATGGGAGAAGCTAGCCGCCAACTGCTCCATCTTCCCGGAGATGGCAGTCCCGATCGTCGTGCACCAAACCCGGGAGACGACGCATGCCGAGATCGCACGAGTTCACGTCGTCGGCAAGCTTCAGTGGCGTCCCTTCATGCAGGCTAGGTACATCGCCGCTCGCGTGGCCGAGGGACGATCACTCCAGGAAGTCGCCGACCTGATCGGCATTCCCAAGAGCAAGGCCGCCGATCTGTACCGCGACCAGGCCGTGCTGACACAGGCTGCGAACCTCGGTCTTGAGACCTCGCAAGTCGAGAGCGCCTTCTCGCTACTCACCGTGGCCATGGGTAGTACGAAGATCCGCAGCCACGTGGGCGCACCGCTGGGCTCGCAGACGGTGATCGGCCAGGATCCCGTGCCCGCCGACCGAGTCGACGAGCTCAAGGAGGTCATCCAGTGGGTCTTCGGCGACGAGGAGCACGAGTCCTTGATCTCGGACTCGCGGCAGATGTCACAGCTGGGCAACGTCGTCGCCTCTGACATCGGGCTAGAGGCACTACGCGAGGGCAAGACCCTCGAGGAGGCCAAGCAAAGGATCCAAGAGAAGGGCCTCGACCCACTGAAGGCACTGACATTGAAGCTCAACGCAGCGAAGAACTCGCTCAGCGCGGCCAGCGGCGACGTTGCGGAGTTCGCGATCGACGCTGAGGTCCAGAACCTCGTGGACGACATCGAGTCGCTCGTCGGAAGCATCCGGTCGACGCTCGATGACGTCACCGCAGAGACCGACCTCTAGCCAATGACCGACTTGGAGGTCTCAACTACCGAAGCGATCGCAGACTGGATTGAGACGAGTGTGCTCGTCAGCCCTTCAGGCCACTTTGGACGAGACAGGCTGGACGACCTGGCGCAGACCGAGATCGGCGCCCCTTCGACGAAGGTCGCGATGGCGCTCGACACGATGGCTAAGCGGGCGACCGTGCTCGGCCGCTCCTACCCGTTCGTCGTCAGCGACCTAGCGGTGTTGCGACGCGACGGCGGGCACGCCGCCCACTATGCGGCGCTGCTCCACCTCACGCCTGGCTCGGTCGCGCGTCAGACGGTCCGGGCGTCCGACACCGCAGTGATGGGCGAGCTCCTTGAGGAGATCAGTGAGGCCGCTCTGGCAAACTTCTGGGGCGAGGGCGGAAGCGCGATCTCGTTCGGGCATCCGTCGAAGCATGGCCGTCCCGAGTCATTCGACCAAGCCGTGGGCTGGCTCGCCCAACGAATCGGCGTCGAGCCCGGACGGGGATACCGCCCGCCGCGTCGAAAGGACGGCGGCGTCGACGTCGTCGCCTGGCGGCAGTTCTCCGATCGTCGACCAGGGTTCCCGATCGCGCTCGCACAATGCACGATCCAGGGAGAGACCTTCACCAAGACCACCGACATAGACCTTCGGCTATGGGCAAGCTGGCTCGCGATGGACGTCGACCCACTCAGTTTGCTAGTCATCCCGGGGACAATCCGGGCCGCCGGGCCTGACTGGAGACAGTTGGCCACGGTGGTCATGGTCATCGATCGCCTCCGACTGCTCGAACTCCTCGGCCGCGGAGCAACGTTTAAGGACAATGACAGTCCATGGATATCCGAGACGACCGCATTGCTACGGGCTGTCATGAGAGCGTCTGAACTGTGACCACCAAGGCCGACATCGTCTGGGACATCGCCCTACAGCTCGGAGTGGAACCTCCGAAGATGTCCACGGGCAGCACCGAGCCGCGCGCGATCTTCGACCTGATCAACGACACGCTCGGACTTGGACTTGCGGCGCGGCTCACCAAGCCGGAGATCGCGCGTCACATCGTGGAGGCGTCCGGCCAATCCTGGAACGCCGATTACGAGTCTCACGGAGGCACCGTCACCAAACGCGGGCTACTGGCCGTCCAAGAGGCGGTCCAGCACTTCGTCGGCACCTAAGCGGTCCGAGTTTCAACCTCGGTTACGCGCGCGCGGGCCGGTGTCGGGCAAGGACCTCGTTCGGGCGGTTGGGAGACTCCTCGACTGCCTTGCAGATCGACCTGCCCACGGCGTCTCCGCGCAGGAGCTCGAGATCGCGACGGACGTGCCGCTTGAACACGTGCCACACGGCCCCTACGTTCACGCCGTTGCCCATCTGACGGTAGGTGGCCGACGCAGGCTGGTCCGGAAAGACGAACGTGTCGGGCAAGCCCTGCAGTCGCGCCGTCTCTCGGGGTGACACTCGTCGCTCGCGGCTCCCAACGATCGACGTCTGGTTGATAGCGACCAGGGCCGGGAGGTAGTTGGCCCTCTTGGCGCGGATCCCCGAGGGTCGAAAGTGCATCACGGTCTCCCACAACGTCTTGGCGTCCTGCGCCTGCCACTCCAACTTGCGGCGTGAAGCAGGGAAGGCGTGCGTGTAGACCTTCCAGTAGTGCGCCCAGGGGATCAGGACCTCGAAGTGGCGCGCGAAGAAGTCGTAGTTCTTCCGGAGGTGGCTCTGCTTCCAGGCCGGGAGGGCCGGATCCACATTTGGGACCGTCACGGTGCGTGGGACCTCAATGGTCTTTGCGTCCCAGTCGATGGCCTTCATCTCGCGGAAGTCGAGCCACGAGTCGGCCCAAATCGGGAATCCGGGGAGCGGACGGTCGTTCATCAGAGGACGCATGATCTGCACGAGCTCGTCCCAGGCTCTGATCCAATGACTCTCGGAGTCCGACAACGTGCAACCGGGGACATTGTGTGAGTCGTCCAGCATCTCCTCGACTCGCCAGTCGCGCTTCGGATCGAAGTCGCCGAATCGGTCGGCCATCGTCGCAACCGGTGCTGGTCCCCCGTGCTCGACGTCTTCCGGCACGGCGGTCGGCGCGTGCGTGGCAGTGATGAACACTCGCTCTCTCACCTGAGGGGTGCCACCCAGAGCGGGAGGCAGCAGGTGGGGTGAAAAGACTGCCGGACTGTCAGACACGTGGTAGCCGAGCTCGCGAAGGGTCTCGATGATCACGTCATACTCGTGCTGGTGGCGTGGGCCGATGAGGTTCCGCACGTTCTCGAGCAGCACGATCTTGGGGCGGTGTGCCTTGATGATCGACGCGATGTTGAAGAAGAGAGTTCCGCGCGTCTCGTCCATGCCGCGCTGGGCACCTGACTTAGAGAACGGCTGGCAAGGGAAGCCGGCGCAAAGGACGTCGTGCGGCGGTACGTTCATGATGCCCAGGTCGTCGTCTGCGTCAGCAGTGATGTCTCCTAGAGCGGGGTGCCCCCAGTTGGCCTCGTATACCTTCGCTGCCCGCTTGTCGATCTCTACGGCGTAGACGCACTCGCCACCCATGGACCTCATCGCCGCATGGAACCCTCCAACACCAGCGAAGAGGTCGACGAAGGTGAAGGCAGGGCTGCTCGAACGCATGTTCGTGAGCTTAGCAGCTCTGACGGCGGTTTGCGGGGCCGCGCGCCGACTGGGAGTGCACAATCGTTGGACGCCTGGTTGGTTGCCAGGACACGCGACCCGCGAAGCGACATCCTTATGTCGTGGCGACTAGTCCGTGGAGCGATGAGGAGATCAAGAAGACTGTCGACGTCTACTTCCAGATGCTCACGCTGGAGCTGGCAGGCGAGTCGTACACGAAGGCCGAGTTCCGGCGCGACGCAGAGCGCGTGGTGCAGCGCTCACCAGCAGCAATCGAGTACAAGTTCAGCAACATCTCGGCAGTGCTCGACGAGCTGGGAGCGGTGTGGATCCCAGGCTTCAAGCCGTTGCGCAATGTCCAGTCTCGACTGCGAGAGCTAGTCACCGACGGCTTCCACGCAGACACTGAACTGCGCGCCTTCATGCTGAGAGCAGTCGAAGACCCGGACGTCGCGCTCGCTGAGCTCGGAGGCCAGGTGGATCCGCCCGCGGCGGACTGGCCTGGACGCCCGTCGGACAGATCCGGGTCGCTGGGCATCGACTTCGCCGCTGTCGAGTCGGCGAACCGGGCTCTGGGACTCGCGGGTGAACTGAGCGTGATGCGAGCGGAGAAGGCACGGCTTCAGGCCGGAGGCCGCGAGGATCTTGCGAACGAGGTGCGCCACGTCGCCATAACGGACGGGGATGGCCTGGGGTACGACATTCGGTCGTTCCACGAGCTCACGGAGGCGCCCGTCTACCTCGAGGTCAAGACCACAAGGTATGGGAAGGAAGTCCCGTTCTACCTCACCGAGAACGAGCTCGCGGCCTCTAATGAGATCGGTCCGGACTACCGGCTGCTGCGTCTATATCGCTACGGCAGTCGGGACTCGGGCTTCTATCGGCTCCTGGGCCCACTCGGCCGAACCGCACAACTGCGCCCGGATACCTATCGCGGGCTTCCCGCCGTGACATCAACTGACTGACTGCATCACCAGATCGTGGATCTTCGCGGCCACGGCGTCGGGGTCCTCGTGCTCCCAATAGCGCGCAACGGTCCAGCCGGCTCTACGGAGCTGGGCATTGGTGTCCGCGTCTCGTGCCACGTTCCTAGCCAGCTTCGCAGACCAGTAGTCGGCATTCTGTGCTGCCCTGGTTCCGTGCTCGGGACACACGTGCCAGTAGCAGCCGTCGATGAACACGGCGATGCGCTGGCGGGGAAATGCGACGTCCGCCGTACGGCGCAGGTCTGGGACCGGTCGATAGGAAACTCGATATCGAAGTCCGAGCGCATGCAAACGACGACGAACGGCCAACTCCGGCTTCGTGTCGCGGGACCTGTTTCCCTTCATGACGTTGCGGGACTCGGGGCTGCTGGCCCAGGGTTCGTACGGACTCACGTCACAACCCTTCTCGGGAGGACCCAGTAATCGTCCGCGCGCTGGTCCGGGACTCAGCGGCGGCCCAGCGCGCGCGGTCAGCCATCTGGCTGTGTGCCTTGACGCAGACCATGCCACGCAACCGTCTTTCAACACTCATAGTCCGAGAAGTCCCGCCACGTTGCGACGCAACAAGTTCTCGCGTCGCTCGTGACGAGCGACCGAGCCGAGGCTGACGAGGTCGGCTTGTCGTGCCACCATCCACTCAGCCGCATCTGCCCGGAGCGCGGTGCGCTGTCGGCGACGCCTGAAAACTGACCCCCTATCGCCGGTCGAAAACTGACCCCCCTCCGAGACCCTGACCTCACCAGCGGTGAGGCAGGAGGACGGGAGTGTTGTCAGTGGAGGACTGGGCAGAGATCCGCAGGTTGCACCGGGCCGAGGGGTTGCCGATCAAGATGATCGCCAGGACGTTGGGCGTCTCGCGCAACACGGTCCGTGCGGCGCTGGCGGTTGACGGGCCACCGAGGTACGTGCGGAAGCCAGTGGGGTCCGCGGTCGATGTGTTCGAGCCGCGGATCCGTGAGCAGCTTCAGGCGGTGCCGACGATGCCGGCCACGGTGATCGCGGAGCGGGTCGGCTGGGACCGTGGGATGACGGTGTTCAAGCAGCGGGTGGCCGAGCTGCGTCCGGCCTATCTGCCGCCCGATCCTGCGTCGCGGACCACCTATGAGGCCGGTGAGCTGGCGCAGTTCGACTTCTGGTTTCCCGACATCGAGCTCCCGGTCGGCTACGGGCAGACCCGGACCGCGAAGCGGCTGCCGGTGATGACGTGCGTGACCGGTTACTCGCGCTGGTCCGGTGGCATCTTGATCCCCTCGCGCGAAGCCGAGGATCTGTACGCGGGCTGGTGGCACCTGCTGTCGACCCAGCTGCAGGGTGTCCCGAAGACGCTGGTGTGGGACGGCGAAGGAGCCGTCGGCCGGTGGCGCGCACGACGACCCGAGCTGACCGGTCACTGCCAGGGTTTCCGCGGTGTCCTGGGGGCGAGTGTGTACATCTGCAAGCCCGCCGACCCTGAAGCCAAGGGGATGCTCGAGCGGCTGCATGACTACCTCGAGAGGTCCTTCCTGCCCGGACGGCGTTTCGCGTCGCCAGCGGACTTCAACGTCCAGCTGGCCGGGTTCTTCGCCAAGGCCAACGCCCGTCGGATGCGGGTCCTGGGCTGCACGCCCGGTGACCGGGTCGAAGCCGACCGGGCCGCGATGTTGCCCCTGCCACCGGTCCCGCCCGAGGTCGGCTGGCGCAAGACGCTGCGGCTTCCGCGTGACCACTACGTCCGCGTCGACTCGAACGACTACTCCGTCCACCCCGCCGTGGTCGGGCGCCGGATCGAGGTCCACGCCGACCTGGACCGGGTGTGGGTGACCTGCGAGGGCGCGGTCGTGGCCGACCACGCCCGGGTGTGGGCACGGCACCAGACCATCACCGAGTTCGAGCACACCGTCGCCGCCAAACACCTGCGCCACGGCCGAGCCGACCTCCTGCGGCCAGTCGCCGACGCTGCGACCGGCGAGGAGGTCGAGATCCGCTCACTCGGGTGCTACGACCTAGCACTCGGCCTCGTCGATGAGCTGGTCGACGAGGAGGTGTCGTAATGGCCACCCGGACGAAGTCGGCACCGAGGACCGGCCGCGATGTCACGAGCGAGCTGGAGTTCCTGACGCGGGCGTTGAAGGCACCCACGCTGCGCGAATCGGTCGCCCGGCTGGCCGAGCGGGCGCGCGAGGAGTCCTGGACCCATGAGGAGTTCCTGGCCGCGTGCCTGCAACGCGAGGTGTCAGCGCGGGAGTCCCATGGTGGGGAGGGACGGATCCGCGCAGCCCGGTTCCCGGCCCGCAAGAGTCTGGAAGACTTCGACTACGACCACGCCCGTGGCCTGAAGCGGGAGACGATCGCGCACCTGGGCACCTTGGACTTCGTTGCTGGCAAGGAGAACGTCGTGCTCCTCGGCCCGCCCGGCACCGGGAAGACCCACTTGGCCACCGGGCTGGCGATCCGGGCCTGCCAGGCAGGGCACCGCGTCCAGTTCGCCACCGCCAGCCAGTGGGTCGATCGGCTCGCCGAAGCCCACCACGCGGGCCGGCTGCAAGACGAGCTCCGCCGGCTGGTCCGCTACCCGGTGCTGGTCATCGACGAGGTCGGCTACATCCCGTTCGAACCCGAGGCCGCCAACCTGTTCTTCCAGCTCGTCTCATCGCGCTACGAACGCGCCAGCCTCATCGTCACGTCCAACAAGAACTTCGCCCGCTGGGGCGAGGTCTTCGGCGACGACACCGTCGCCGCCGCGATGATCGACCGGCTCGTCCACCACGCCGAGGTCATCGCCTTGAAGGGCGACTCCTACCGGCTGAAGAACCGAGAGCTCGGCCGCGTCCCCGCGGCCGTCAACGAAGAGAACTAGAAACTGAGGGGGTCAATTTTCAACCGTCGGAAAGGGGTCAGTTTTCGACCGTCGTTGACATGCGCATCATCCCGATCCTTAGCGATGTCCAGGCGAAACGGCCACGGAGCCCCGCCTCGGCACATCGGGTGTGGATGACTCGGTTCAAACCTTGCGCGGCCAGTGCCCTTGCCTCGATCACGGAGTAGTTGCACGTGGGGAAGGCGGGTGCCTCTAGGGCGGACAGCCCCTGCGCGTCCATGAGGGCGACCCACGCCAGCCATGCCCGGACCGGGTCGTATCGAGGGTTCGCGACGGACGGGACGGTCACCTCCGAACGACGGCCGGCCACTTGGAGCGTCAGGCCGCCCTCCCTCACGCTCACGTCGCGCCGGCGGAGGTGAGTCGCCTCGTGCGTGCGTAATGCCGCGGCGTACCCCAGCGTGAGGAGAGCACGGTCCCGGACTTGAGACTGTGAACCCTGGCTGACCTCGAGGAGCGCCAAGCCGACAGCGCCCTCGGTATCGCTGTTGCGGAGGTAGGGGTCGAGGGATCCGCGCAACCTGGCCTCGTCCCACAGGGCCGGCTTGTCAACGAGTACGTACCGCCCTCCACGTAGGAGCAGCAGACTGGCCACCGGACACGCAGGGTCGTCGGGCAGGGCCTGGAGCGTCCAAAATCGCTGTGCCGGAGCTCCTCGGCCAACCCGTTGACTGACAGTGACCACGACCTGTCTCCTCGTCAGGCGCACCTGATCCCACGTCAATCGCGTCAGCACCGCAGCGGGTAGGCCTGTGGACGCGTGCAGGATGATCGCGGCCGCGGCCCTGCGTTGGTGAACGGACGACAGGAAGGTCGCGTCGACCAGAGCGTGGACGAGTTCGACGTAGAGCGGGTCGACGTGATCGGGCGCTTGGGGTCCGATCGGGCGCGCGCGGTGGAGGCCATGGAGCAGTGCTCGCACATCAGGGCTCGTGGACCACGGCGGTTGTCCGCTGATGCGTCGGACGAGGTCGAGGTAGTGCAGGCGCCGCCGCGTCGCCTGCCCTGTCTCAACGTCCGCCTGAGCGGCGAGGTAGAGCGAGACGGCCTCGACTCCCTCGTCGAGACCGAAGGCGGAGCAGAAGGTCGCAAATCGTGCGGCCTCCCTCTCCGCCTCTAGCCGCCGGCGCTGCGGGATGGCACCTGCGAGCGTCAGGTCGCGGCTCATCAGATCCCCAACTGTGAGACTGGATTGTTCCTGAGGGGATCGTCGGTGGAGATGTAGAGGACCAGGCTGTCCAGCGTGGCGTGTCGGCTCTGCCGTGCGATGTCCTCCAGCGGTACGCCCAAATCAGCAGCCGTCGAGATGAAGCCGCGTCGCAGCGACCTGCCACCCCATCTGCCGTCGATGCCGGCCTCAGTCATGCGACGGCGCACGATGCTCGTGACGCTCGAGGTCGAGAGGGGTTCAATGCCGATCCGACCCGCGCGGCCCACGCGGGTGAAGCAGGGCAGATCAGGCACAGCGTCGGCTCCCAGTTGGAGCCCGACGCGCTCGCGCCATCGACGGAGCGCCGTCACGGGACACGTCAGGTCCGAGGTTCCGTTCGGGATGCCCACGTCGACACCGTGACCCTCGGGGTCTGTCTTGGACCTACGCAGGCGGACTATTGCGCCACGCTCCTTGAACGTGATGTCGCTCCAGCGCAACTGACACAGATCCGGTCTCCGAAAGGCACCGGCGAAGCCCAGAAGCAGCAGTCCCTTATCCCTGAGCACCTCGGACGGGACCCCACCCAGCAGGGCTATGCGGTGGTCGACGTCACCGCCGAGCGACTCGCGACGGGACCTCCGGATGCTGAAGACCGGCTTCGCCCTCCACGGCCGGTCCTCACGTGCGCCATGCCTGTCGACGGGGGTTACCACCCACTCAGCGGTGGCCCCCGATACGTCACGCCATTGTTGGAATGCGGAGACTGCGCACAGCGAGCGGTTGCGATGAGCGCCGATGCGAACGGAGTGTCCGGAGTGGCCGGCACGTGCAGACTCAACCCTGATGACCACCCGACGCGTCGACAGCACCACGTCCTCCCAA
This sequence comes from Nocardioides sp. T5, assembly GCF_048161455.1. NCBI lineage: Bacteria > Bacillati > Actinomycetota > Actinomycetes > Propionibacteriales > Nocardioidaceae > Nocardioides > Nocardioides sp. T5. The sequence continues at coordinate 25,183 of NZ_CP182415.1, forward strand.
CGAAGTCGCGCGATGGCGCCGTCACTCAGCCCGGCGCGGTGAAGGCAGAGCACGACCCTGTCGCGAAGCTCAACAGGGTCGGCCGGACAGTCGTCGAGCCTCCGGCACACCTCGCGGAGGAACCCGATGCGAAGCGCCGTGACCTGTTCGCTCGGCGATCGAGGCGGAGCCACCCGCCGCAGGGTGCGGAGGAACATCGCCATCGCCGGATCATCACCGGGCGGTGCGTACCCGGCCTCAACGTGCAGACGGTTGATGGCGGCCACCCACCCCCGAAGCGTCGCCAGGGCGGCACCATCGGATCTCTCTCCCGCGGCATCGGCGAGGTACAACATCACCGTCTCCGGATCCGCAGGAAGGGGGCACAGACTCTTGCTGACGCACCACGCGGTGAAGAGCTTCCACCGCCGCGCGTAGGTCTGGCGCGTCGAGACAGTGATCCCGTCGCTGTAGAGCTGAGCCGTCCGTGCGATGAGGACGCTCAGCTCATCGGTGGAGGCGACCGGCTCGGACGCGCCCAAGAACCCAGCGACCCTTGCATCTCGGAGACGCTGGGCGACTGATCCCGGATCGACGTCCTCTCGCGTGGTAGATCCTGAGCTGCGCTGCGGACGTCGATACGGCGGCCGTTGCGATCTGACCACTTGTCTACGATGCACCTGTCAGGTCTGCGGCACCATAGTGAGGGGCATGTCGCCGCTTCGCCCCGCCGAGTGGGCCGATGGCGCCCGGGTTTCGTGGTCCTAGACGGCCGATGCAGTTGCGTTGCTACCGCAACTGGCCCGACGATCCGAACATCTTTGAGCAGATGACCGTGCGGGAGTTGGAGGCGGATGCGCGGTGCGACATCGCACCGCTTCCCGGAGGCGGGCCGCTTTGGACGGCTTCGCGCATGGCATTGTGGACGCATCCGACGGACGAGCACTCAGGAACCAGCTCAGCCGCCCATGTCAAAAGCATCGCTGCCGACGGACCAGAGCTCGATTTCTCCTAGGGAGCTCCCGTAGCGAAGCCTGAACGCTATCGGACGAACGATTGATTCTGGAGGGCCATGACCAGATGGCTGAGGCGATCACGTCAGGAGCGGCATACTCCTCACCAGTCGATGAGGAATGAGGAACGATGGTCGCGTTGACATGGAAGCGAGCCGTGGCGGACGAACTCAAGCGCCTCTACCGCCCTGGCCAAGACTTCTCATTGACCCATTTCTATGCCAACGCAGAGGATCGCCTTCAAGCGATGTATCCGGCCAACACAACCGTCCAGGCGACTATTCGCCAGATTCTTCAGCGCCACCGCGACGAAGGTCTCGTGAGGTTCAACGGGAACGGCCAGTACACCTACCTTGGCCGCGATGTGCAGCCTCCGGCTCGGAGGGTCACTCCACTGGCGCAAGCGGCGTACGATCTGGCCGCTCGAATTACGGCGGAGACCAAGATTGCGGCGTCTGACTACCTTGCAGTTGCCCGGGCTGACGACCCCGAGCGGGCGCTGGCTGAACTGCTGTCCGGACGCCATGCCAGTCCGACGTTCTACGCGCTGCACCGCAGGGGCAGGCTCGATCTGAGCTTCGAGCGGCTAGCGATCGATGATTCCGCGAGGTTCAAGCTTCACAGCAGCCTCGTGTCGGCGGCAGCGCATCGGCTCGACTACTACGAATCGGACGGGGACGTCTGATGACCATCGTCTGGGGTATCCACAATGACAAGATCCCGGCGTCGCAGCTGGTAGACGGTGGTTTCGTTTCCCTTGGCTGGGACGAGCTGGGTGACTTGCGACATCTCGGAGATGACCAGGTTCGAATGAAAGAGGCCGTGACTGCGGCGTACCCCAGCGCCAAGACCGGAGCGATCCCGGGGCTGGCGGGCTACCTCAGGCGTTTCGCCTTCGACGTGGCCATCGGCGATCTGGTCGTCGCTCCGAGCAAGCAACAGCCGGTTTACAACATCGGGCGCGTTACGGGTGACTACGAGTTCCGCGCCGAAGCCGCTCTTCACCGTCATCGCCGACCTGTCGAATGGCTGGTCATCGATGCTCCGCGCGAGGCATTCTCGCAGAGCGCGCGCTACGAGATGGGGTCGTCGATCTCGTTCTTCCAGGTTGCGAACCATGCAGAGGAGTTCGTACAGGCCGTTGAAAAGGGCGTGCCCAGTATTGAGTCCGACAACGGTGCCGGACAGGTCCGTTACGGGCTGCTGCAACGCACCGCGCTTGAGGTTCTGCGCGACCACGATCCTCGAAGACGTCGTGAAGTGATCGACGAGATCGCAGCCAGGCTCGAGCTCAACGAAGCGGAGCTCCAGAGAACTAAGGGCGGGCAGCCTCGGTATGAGCCTGCGATCACGTTTGGCTCGACCGACATGCGGGCGGCTGGGTGGATCGACAAGACCGAGGACGGCTGGACTATCACCGACGCCGGTCGACGCGTGCTCGACACGACGCCTGCCACAACAGACCTCTCCAGGATCTCCAGTGCGGCATATCGCGAGATGCAGGCGGCGAAGCGAGCTACTGAGGGTCGCTTCAAGACCGCCAGGTACCCGCTTATCGACTCCGCAGTGAAACTCATCGGTGAGGGCCAATGGATCACCTACGGTGACATCGCAGCCGTCGTGGGTGCCAACGCCCCTAGCGTCGGCGAGTACGTCCACAATGAGACCGTCGGCCTCGACGGTCACCACCGCGTGGTTCCGGCCGGGCAGCCTCCGTACCGCCCGGAATGGCGGGCTGCCCTTGAGGCCGAGGGGGTTGAGTTCGACGACCGCGGGTTGCCGGACGTACGCCGCCGAGTCACCGCCGAGGACCTCCGAGAGGAGATGGACCTTCTCGGCCTTCTTCCCACTGTCCCGCGCCGGGCTTGGCTGGTCCGCGGCAACAGCATCAACGGAAAGGACCTTGTACCTGGCTGGCTCGACGGGGGCAGGGTGTCGCTCGCGGCGACCAACCTACGCGCCGTCGACGGTGGCATCTCGCGGGACGATCTGAAGCCGATCGTGGACGAGGACTACGCGCACGCTTCTTACGACGTGAAGGGCGAGAAGCTAGATGAGTTCCACGCTTTCCTCACGCGGATGCAGGATGGCGACCTCGTCGTCACCGTCGACCAAGGGCGCCTCTATGTCGGCACGCTCGCCGGCGAGACGCGCTACCAGCAGTCGTCAGGAGGGGATTCGAACCTCGTGCGAGATGTCGATTGGGTAGACAGCGACGGCATCGCCTACGCAGACCTTCCTCCCGAACTGGCTGCCAAGCTGAAGGTGCAGCGGGATGTGGTCGACCTGACTCAGCAGCGCGACACCATCGAAGGTCTGCTGGACACCGAAATCGAGCAGGTTCCACCTCCGCGCGTCGAGAAAGTTGTGCTCAATCCCGCAACTCCCGACCTTTCGGCGGAACTGCACGTCAGCCAGGCCTGGCTCCAGGAGTGCATCGATCTCCTCAACGATCGGCCCCAGCTGATCTTCTACGGCCCACCCGGGACCGGGAAGACGTATCTTGCGCAGGCGATCGCCAAGCACGTCGCGGGGGAGAACGTGAGGCTCGTGCAGTTCCACCCGGCGTACTCCTACGAGGACTTCTTTGAGGGTTATCGACCCACGGAGGAGGGTGGGTTCAAACTGAAGCCTGGACCGCTGCGCAAAGTAGTTTCCCAGGCACGGGAGAACCCGCGTGACGCCCATGTCCTGATCATCGACGAGATCAACCGCGGCAACCTCGCCAAGGTCTTCGGTGAGCTCTACTTCCTGCTCGAGTACCGCAAGGACAATGTTGAGCTCCTCTATGCCGATGAGGAGTTCAACCTCCCCGAAAACGTCTTCATCATTGGGACGATGAACACCGCCGACCGGTCCATCGCGTTGGTCGACGCAGCCATGCGACGCCGCTTCGCCTTCCTACCGCTGCATCCGTCGGAGGACCCGACAAACGGGATCCTTCGCTCCTGGATGAAGGAGCAGAACCTACCCAGCCATGTGGCGGACTTGCACGACGAGCTCAATCGTAGGATTGAGGATTCAGACTTCAAGATCGGTCCCTCCTACTTCATGAGGAAGGCCGTTCACGAGGGCAACGGCTTGGAGCGCACGTGGCGTACGTCGATCCTGCCGCTCCTCGAGGAGCACCACTTCGGAGAGCTTGACGGCAAGCAGGTGGCCGCTAGGTATGGCCTAGCTGCTGTGCAGGCGGCAGTTGCGCAAGCAGATGTCGCGGCAGCCGACACCGGGGACGTATCTGATGCGTTGTCTGACGCTCACTGAGAACGCCCCACCTCAGCCATACGCACTCAGCGACGGTGAGGCGCGAGCTCTAGCTAATGCGGAACTGGCAATCGTCACACAAGACCCTGGGTCGGACACCTGGTTGGTGGCGGCGGGTAACAGGGTGGGCGTGGCTCGCGTGGACGACCTTCAGGTCACCATCCGGCCCAAGATCGCGATGGATCGACTTCTCTTCCTCATGGGCTACGCCGCAAAGCCGTCCTTCTGGCGCGACCACACCGTGCTGCTGGACGCCGAGTCCGACCTGCCTGAGGCGCTCGCCCATGCCTTCACCCGGCTGGCGTCCAAGGCGACCGAGCAGGGCCTCCTGCAGGGCTACCAGACCGTCGACGAGGCTCTGCCCGTCCTGCGTGGACGGATACGGGTGCGCGACCAGATCGCGCGCCGGTACGGAATCGGGCTTCCACTCGAGGTGACCTACGACGACTTCACGGTCGACATCGCCGAGAACCAGATTCTGCTCGCGGCAGCCAACCGTCTTCTGCGCATGCCTGCGCTGACGACGCGCACGCGCCAAAGCCTCCTGCGGCTGCGGCTACAGCTGTCCAGCGTGACCGAGCTTCGGCGCGGCGAAAAGATGCCCACCTGGATCCCTTCTCGTCTCAACGCCCGGTATCAAGCGCCGCTCAACCTCGCTGAACTGATCCTCGATGGGGACTCGTTCGAGCAACGCGAGGGGGACCTGCACGTGAGTGGGTTCGTCTTCGATATGTGGCGCATCTACGAGGACTTCGTCTGCGTTGCGCTTCGCGAAGCGATGGCGTCGTACGGATCATCCTCGCTGCAACACCGCATGTTCCTCGACGAGGCGAGCCATGTAGTGATGAGGCCTGACTTCCTGTGGGCTGGTCTCGATGGGCGCCGCGTGGTGGTCGACGCGAAGTACAAGGCCGAGAAGCCGGCGGGGTTCCCGCAGGCTGATCTCTACCAACTGTTGGCCTACTGCACCGTGCTCGGGCTATCTCAGGGACACCTGGTCTACGCAGAAGGAAATGAACACGCGGTTGCTCACGCAATTGTCGGCGCGGACGTTGTCATTCACTGCCACACCCTGGACCTCAGCCAGCCACCAGACCTTCTGTTGAGACAAGTGGCGAACTTGGCCCATCAACTGGCCGCGTAGCTTCGGAGCTGTTCCAACCAGCGGCCTTCGAGGTCATCGCACCTGCACCGCACGATCCGCACCATCGCTCCAGGTGACGAACTGTGACGAGACGCGACGAGCTTCCGAACCTGACTGTCCGTAGCCGCTTCAACGGCTTCAAACTCAGCGGCACGCATGCTACGAAGGTCCGCAGATCGGTCCGCCCCTCGGGGCGGGCCGAGCGTCATTTCAAGGCTAGATGACGAGTGCTGACGGGCGGTGACGAGGGTGATGCACGGTGGCGTGAAGTTCTACCGGGGGTCGGCGGCCGCCGCGCGCTCGTACGTGGAGGCCGATCGCTCGCGAGTCGACGATTACTACTTGGCCGACGGCACCGGGGTGGCCGAGCGATACGTCGCGACGAGTCCCCGAGACGCGGGGGGACGCGGCGTTTCCGCAGTTCAGCACGGGGGGACGCTGGATGGCGACGCCTACGAGCGGTGGGTCGCCGGCTACGACGCGCTAACCGGCGCAGCAAAGGGCCGGTTGCGTGACGACGCCCGTGCGTTGCGGTTCGTCGAGGTCGTGGTGAACGGGCCGAAGTCCTGGTCGCTCGCCGCCGCACTCCACCCCGACATCGCGACCGCGTACGACGCGGCGATGGATCGGGCGGCGGGTGAGGTGATCGGGTGGGTGGCCGAGCACGCCACCACCCGGGTCGGGCCACGTGGCCGTCAGGTGCAGGTCCCGGTGGAGAGGCTCGAGGGGGCCGTCGTGCGCCATCACACCTCGCGGGCTGGTGACCCGCATCGCCACCTACATGTGCAGATCAACGCACGCGTCTTCGCGCGCGGGGCCTGGCGTGGTCTGCACTCGGTCGGTGTCGTGGACAGCATCGAGGCGCTCAACGGGATTGGCCATGCAGCCTTGATGTGCGACCCCGAGTTCCGGGCTGCGCTTGCCGCGCGGGGCTACACCCTCGACGGGGACGGCGAGATGCGTCAGCTCGCGCCCTACGTCGGCGGGTTTAGCCAGCGCGCCGCGCAGATCAACCGCAACGCCGACCGCTACGAGGCCGTATGGCGCGTCGACCACCCCGGCCAGGAACCTGGGCCGCGACTGCGCCAATCATGGGACCGACGTGCGTGGGCGGACGCGCGGCCCGACAAGGTCATACCTCGCAGCGGCGCCGACCTCGTGACTGCGTGGAACAACCAACTGCACGACCTCGGCTTCACCCCACCGACCACCTCACCGACCAATCCGGCGACAGAGCCGGGTCTCCAGATCGGCCGACTGAACCGCGACGTCGCCGCCGACATCGTGCTCACCCGGCTCGGCGCCAAGCGGTCGGCGTGGAACGCACCCGACATCCGCGGCGAGGCCGAACGACTGATCGCCTCCGTCGGGGTCGTCGCCGAACCCCCCGTCCGTCACGAACTGGTCGAAGACATAGCCGACCGTGCCCGGACACGGTCTGTGCCGCTGCTGGACCGAGGAGACGTACCGGAGCACGTCCGCAGCCTCACCTCCGAACGGGTCCTCGCCGTCGAAACCGAACTGCTCGACAGCATCGCTCGACGCGCGTCGCACCCGGGGACCGACGCGGTCCGGGTCCGTGGCATAGACCACCTCGACCCGGCGCAGCAACGCGTCGTGGCGGCCCTGTCCGGTGACGCTGGTCTGCTGGTGATCGAGGGCGCCGCCGGTACGGGGAAGACCGCGACGCTGGCCGCCGCGCGCGACGTACTAGATACCGCTGACCGTCGCCTGGTGGTGGTCACTCCAACTCTCAAGGCTGCCCAGGCAGCGCAGCAGCAGGTCGGCGCCGACGCCTACTCTGCGGCATGGCTCGTCCACCAGCACGGCTACCGCTGGGACGAGGACGGCCACTGGACACAGACAGACGCGGCACCCGAGGCGCGCGCACGCCTGCTCCCCGGCGACGTACTCCTCGTCGACGAGGCCGGCATGCTCGACCAGGACACCGCCCGGGCGCTGTTCGCGATCGCTGACCGCGCGCATGCAGTCGTCGCGCTCCTCGGGGACCGCCACCAGCTGCCGGCGGTTGGTCGCGGCGGCGTCCTTGACCTCGCCGCGCGCTGGGTGTCACCCGCAGCGCACCACGAGCTCGACTCGGTCCACCGGTTCCGCGATCCCGCGTACGCCGACCTCAGCCTGCTGGTGCGCACTGGTGAGCGGTCTGGTGAGGTCTTCGAGAAACTGCTTGAGCGTGGCCAGATCGTCGTCCATGCCAGCGAGGTCGAACGCACGGCAGCCCTGGCCGCCATCAGCGTCAACTCTGCCCGTGTCGGTGCTGATGACGGTGACCAGCTGATCATCGCCGACACCCGCGACCAGGTCAGTGCGCTCAACGCAGCCATCCGTGACGGCCGTAACGGTGCCGGCGAGCTTCTTGGTGAGCAATCTGGTGAGCGGTCTGGTGGGCGGTCTGATGAATTTGTCACCCGTCGTGGTGAGCGGATCGGTCTCGGTGACCGGGTCGCGACCCGACGCAACGACCGCGACCTTGCCGTCGCCAACCGCGACACCTGGACCGTCACGGGGACCAGCCGGGTCGGCAGCCTGTTCGTCACCGGCCGCGCCGGCCAACGTGTCCTTCCCGCCGAGTACGTCCGCAAGCACGTCGAGCTTGCCTTCGCCACCACCGCCTACGGAGCCCAAGGCGAGACCGTCGGCTCCGCCCACTTCGTGCTCGGGGAGACGACCGGCGCGTCCTCGGCGTACGTCGGCATGACCCGAGGCCGTCACTACAACATCGCCCATGTGGTCGCCGAGTCCGTCGACGACGCCCGCAGCCAATGGGTCGAAGTCTTCAGCCGTGACCGCGCCGACCTCGGACCAGGGCACGCCGCACAGAGGGCCGCTGACGACATCGACCGGTACGGACCGAACGCGCCGTCGCGGCGGTCGCCGACCGCCGCAATGCAGGCTGCGGCCTTGCGGGAGGGCGCTCAGCGGCGGCCGGTCCTTCAGTTGATCCCGACCTCCCCGCCGACGCCGCGCGGGATCGGCCGCTGACCGACTTCCTCACGTCGAGTGATCGCCGGAAGGACCTGAACGACATAGGTCACCAAGAGAGGCTCCGGTTTCGACAGCAGTGGCCACAGACGTCCGATCTGCCGAGCGCGATGTTGCTTCTCAAAGAGAGAGTCGCTGAATCCGCCAGCGGCCATAACGAGAGGCGAAGTGATGGTGACACCCATCGGGATCCCGGACCACTGGGACGACGACAACCTGATCTTGTTCGAGGAGTTCTGCGAACTGATTCGCACACCGCAACGCACCGTCCGTGACTGGCGTCAGCGCGGCGTCGGCCCACGATGGACCCGCTTCCAAGGCGTCGGCCGGCTTTACATCACCGTCGCCGAAGCGCGACGCTTCCTCGCCTCTGCCACCGTCAACCGGGCGGAGGTGCGTTCCGATGACTGAGCGACGCGCCATCCCGGTCTACCTCAGCCTCGAGGAAGCGGCCGAGTGCATGTCGGTCTCGGTCAAGACGATCCGGCGCTGGATCGCCGCCGGCACCCTGCCGGCATACCGCTGCGGCAAACGGGCGATCCGGATCAAGCTCGAGGACTTGGAAGCCGCCCCTCGACAGATCCCCTCAGCGGGGTGTTGATGCGGCAGAACGTCGAATCAGCGACGATGGAATGTCCTTCGATCGGCCGCGCGCCGAGTAACACCCGACTAGCCTGCCCGCTTGAGAGTGAACCAGCAGTGCGCGGGGCGGCCGACCGACATGGACGCCTCAGAACGCGCGTTCTTGATAGCGATCTTCCTCTCGACCCAACACAAACTTCGCGAGCCGGCGATGACCTCGGGCGGCGGTGGGGCACCATCAAGGCGGCCTCATCTCGGGTAGAACGGCATAAGCTCATGCGCAGTCATAATCACGATCCGTCCATCGGGGTTCGGCTGCCATGCGACTTCGCAGTCGGGCCCACCGAACTCGAAGATCCAGTCCATGCAGGCTCCACACGGGGTGAAGCGCTCTCGCTCCGCCGCCACCATGACAACAACCGCCCGTCGCTCCCCAGACGAAATCATCGTGCTGATGGCGTTGGTCTCGGCGTGGATGTCGTGCGAACGGAACTGGTGCTCAATGTTGCAACCCGCGTAGAGTTTCCCTGACGCTCCCAACACGACGCAACCCACTGCCGTTCGCCCCAGGATTCTTGCGTTGGACCTGACTTCCCAGGCCCTTCGGGCCAACTGCTCGTAGTCGATAGTCGCGTCCTTTCGGGTCATAATGACGTCCAATTCAGGCGAAGTTGTGCACTCAACGATCTCCATCGATTCTGCACATCGGCGTCCTGCGCGTTTGCCAGCAGTTTCTCGATCACGATGCTCGCCGCAGCAATCCACCCAGCCGGCGGCTGGACCACTTCCACCACGCGAGCGAACTCATTGCTTAGTGTGGGATTCTGCATTAAGACCTCGTGGTGGTCAGCGAGGCGCTCGAAAATCTCGTGCCGCGTGTCGACGGATGACGTAAGTAAGGCCTGTTCAACGATACTTCTCAATGCGCCGTATCGGACCGTGATCTCCGGATCATCGACCAAAGCCGAGAAGAGTTCTTCGATCCCCGCCGTGCCTACGACTCCCAAGACATGGCAGGCTCGCCATCGAATCGCTGAAAGCTCGTTACGCGCGTAGCGCAGAACGACGACGACGTCCTCGCGGGAGACTCCGAGTCTTCGTATTACGTTTGCTGCAGTCCAGCCGTATACCCCGTCCTGGTCCTCTAGGAATGAAAAGAGTTCTTGTGGCGCTGGCTCCTCGGTTGTCGCATACAAAGACAGCCAGCGCTGAAATTCGTCATCACTAGGCAACTGACTCGACGCCAGTGTGATCGCTTGCTGGGGCGTTTCAACGGCCAGCAGGGCTTGAGCGAAGGTCCCGCCATGTAGCCGAAGAGCGTCGGCTACCTGCTGTGCTGAAGCCTTGAACCGATCGAACCTCCGCTCACCAAGGAGCGCCAAGACCTGGGTCTCGGTCGCGGGAGCGACTAGGTCTTCTCCGGACACCCACGCAGATAAGAGGTACGCCGCTGAGTAGAGATTCCAGTCATAAACGCGACGCACCAAGGTGTCCCGCCCCGGCGGTGGAATCTGCTCTAGCAACATCACGAGAATGTCTGACGATGCCGACTGGAAGGTCAGTGCATTAAACAACTCAGCGTCCCAACGCACCTTGGTGTGCGCAGCTCCTCGAGCAGCTAAGTAGTCATGGACGAGGTGGTGGCGATACGCAATCCGCGTGTCCCCGTCGCTCGTTCCTCGGGCACCAGGAGACTCAAATATGAGAGCGCCAGCTGCAGTCAGGGTGAGGAAGATCTCGTCATCAACGTATTGCGTCAATGATGCACGCGTGAAGTATCGACTTGCGGTCTCTCTATATGCCCAGAGAGCGTGGGCGGATAGCCTTTCTACGATTCCGTTTGAAAGGCTCAACTGACCCTCAAAGTATTGTCGATGAGCATCGCTCCGGCGCGCGAACGCATGGCCCGCCTGACGAGCGCTCTCTAGATACACCGGGCTTGACATCAACGCAGCGTCACTTTCGGTCAGCGGTCTGCCAAGGACAGCCTCTGAAGTAGTGCGCGAAACGTCTTGAAGCGTTGCGAGTCGCCAACGTTTCGTGTCCACGTCGCGTCTAACAAGCCGGTCCGTCACCACGACGCCGCTCTTAGGACCGCGTGAGGCGAACTCATCGATGGCTCGAAGTGCGGCAGTTGTTACATTGCGCGGCACTTCATTCAGGCCGTCGACCAGCAGGACGATCGGCAAACCGCTTGCGAGGGCATCCTGCTGGAGCGGGGGGTCGCTACCATCAAGGAGCGTCTCGAACCCAAAAGTCGTGAGAGCTGCCGGGGAGATCTCGGCGAGGCGTACGTAGCCAACCAAGAGGCCGCTCGCTTGTGCGGCCATCCGAAGTCGCTCAAGGGTGACCGTCTTCCCGGCTCCACCGGGTGCTTGAAGGAGGAGACGTCCCCTCCGAAGCGCCAAATCAAGCACGTCCTCGAGGCTGATCGGTTCGCCTCGCCTCTCGAGGATCTCATCGAACGAGCGGGCAAGCAGCACGTCGTACTCGAAGTTCGGCCCGTCTGCCTCGTCTGTGCTTCGCATCGTCACCCCTTCACTGTCGCACCGGCCACCGACATTCACCCGGACGGAGCCTCAGGCCCACTTGGCCACCGCCGGTTGCTCTTCATGTCGGGGACGATCCTGTGCGACCAGGCGCGCCACGATCAGCCTCGTCACTTCTGCAGCGGCCATGGCTGCGTAGTTCTTCCACATCTCGCGCTGCTCGTTGTTGTCCCCCGCTAGGAGTGCAGCCGCTTCGTCACCGCCCACCACCAAGTCGCTGATGCCGCGCACACACAGCCATCGGGGGTGGTAGTGCACTCCAACGTCTGACTCATAGTCGTGTAGAGCTCGCGCTACACCCTTTGACTCCATGTCGACGGCAATAGCTTTGTCGAAGTACTCAAGCAGGTGTTGTTGCCTATCTGCATATGGGTTGCCCGCAACAGCCTCTACCGCGATCAGCTCGCCCGTAACCAGTTTGGGATGACCGCCGTCCGGTCTATGGGAGGCAAGGCCGTTCGCCCAATCGCCGCTGATGCGCAGGGCTTCAGTATGACGACGGACGAGTGTGGTCGGAGGATGGACCAAGGGCAACCACCGAGGAAGAAATCCGCCCGGGACGTCCTTGCCGTAGTCTCCGAAGTGAATCATCTCCGCGACGACGACATCACCAAGATCTGGCCCGTCATCGAGTCTCCGTTCATCGATTGGGCCCACCACGCGGCGGATCCCACCAGCAATCCCGGTCAAGATGATCGTCTCCGGGCGCCAGTCCTCCATAAGGTTGGTTGCGCTACGTGAGGCTGGCTCATTCGATCGTTCGTAGCACCGAGCTACCACGAAGGGGAGGGCGTCCAAGCCACGTCGCGCAAGCGCAACGGGGCTCGTGAACGCTCCCGTAAGCCCAGCTTCTACGGTTGCACCCAGCCTGTCGAGAACCGCGTCCATCTCTTCGGGAATCACGGTCAGCACCGCAACGCGTGCGTGTCCCTCGCGTCCTCTTGGCACTCCAACTCCCCCAGTCGATCTTGTCGACCCCCGACGATAGTCGACCGTGGCCTCTCCCGAAGACCGACGCGACTTTGGCTCCCGCGCTGTTGCGCACGACTTCTCCGGGAGTGCCCTGGTCAGCGTGTCAGTGGAATCTTTCGCTAAGCTCAGGTGCTCGTCGACGATCGCGGCGCCGGCCCTCCCCCGATGCCTGACATGCAGGGTACAGAGGAAGTTCGCCGAAGCCGGTAGCGATGAGGATCGACGAGGCCAACGTCATGGTGCCTACCTGGGAAAGTGCAAACGCTCCGACCCGCCATCCCGTCGACAGGACCGGCGCCCAGTTCTTGGCTGGCGGGACCTGGACCCCGGTCGTCTTCCCTTGACCTGCGTAGGGGCTCACAGCGACGTCAATCCGTCTGGCCGGGTCGCCAGCACGTACGACTGGAGCGAGTATGCGTTGCGAGTGCGTTGGAAGTCCGCCGACGTTCGCGCTAGTGCGTCCTTGCGCAGCGTAACTAGGCCTACGTCCTGCAAGTAGCGCATTCCCCGCTGGCGCGTGTCGTCTGACATGTCGTAGCGGTCCCTTAGAAGTGCCGGCGAGAACCAACTTCCCGTGTCTGGCGCACCACTCCGCGGCGGCGGTACTGACCGCAACACGAGAAAGCACGCCAGCGCCGCGCCTGGCATGGCGGCCATCCAACCGTTCGTCCATAACTCGACTGGCACTCTCTCGTACGCGTGCCGGTTCCAAGGCTTATCGGCGTCTTGGAGTCGTTTGATCGTAGGCCCGGGCAGGGTGTAGGTGGCACCGCTACCGCTCTCATCCTTCAACATCACGGTGGAGGGGACGCCGCGCTCGCCAGATACACCGACGAATCCCGCTCGCTCGAGCCAAGTCATAGCCTCGTTAACGCGCCGGGCTCCCCGTCCCGGAGGGTCTGCCAGGCCGAGCAACGTGGCCCATGTCCGCGCGGGATAAGTCACTGTGTGTGGGGGCGCCACGCCTATCCACAACAGGCTCAAGTACACCTTCAACCGGACTTCCCCACCCCTGCCGCCGCGCAACATCGACATCATCGGTGTGGGTTTCTCTGTCTGGCCTCGTCTCACGAAGGACCGGCGAAGCTGGGCATCTCGCCCCTTCACGCGCTGTGACAGCACCTCCGCTGCCGCGACTGCTCGGGGGACGACCACCTCTAGTGGCTCGCGAATCGTTCTCTTCGGCAGCGGCGCCGGGTCGGTCATCGACTTAGTCCTTTACTACGATATCTACTAGCCGGGCTACTACCGAACTAGTGACTCCGCTGCAAGCGTAGCAGTGCGATGGCTGCAAGAGCAGTACCGGTGGGAGTTGAGTGTTCGCTCTGAAGACCGAAAAGAATCCAACACCGATCCTAACGAGCCCTGGATGAGCGTAGTCTACGTGGATTTTCGAACCCCCGCGGCGAATCGCAACTTGGGCCACGCGGGCATCCCTACAACGAGGATCTCGCTATGCCATAGGCAGCAAGCGCATGGTCGTGTATGGTCGTCACCACGGACTCGCGAGGCGGCCCCACTCGACATGCGGCCACCGGTCCCCTCTCCCGTATGGAGGAAGAGCGAGCACCGAAGCGGCTCGCCTCTCCAAGGTCACCCGGGTGGCAGGAGGGGCGAGCCGCCAATTTCTGGCGACTCGCTGCGCACGCGGCGGGCGCGCGCATGTGGGCGGATCCCCACGTACTACTCACGATCGTGTTGTAACCGCCCAACGAGGCGGCCTCCTCTATCTGGCACTGCACGATGCACCGGCGACTCGTGTGTGGCCCTCGGGGCGAACTGGGCGCCAGTCGTGGGGCGAATCGACCCAGCAAGGATCAGCCTCCAGCTGGCTCTACCAGGATTCCGGTCGACTCTCGCGCCAAGCCTCGTACGTTGCTCCGATCTTCTCCGCCAGCGACCGGTCGCGGTCGAGGGTGGCGTGCTGGTAGATCGCCATCGCGGCCTGAGAGGCGTGGCCGGCGCGCGCCTGCAACTCGGCGGCCGTGGCGCCGTGCTGACCGGCGAGGGTTAGAGCGGTATGGCGCAAGTGGTGGATCGTCAGGTCCGGGCGGCCGGCGGCATCCCGTGCGGGCCGGTAGCGGTCCATCAAGTAGCGAACGCTCATGTGGTCCGTGCGGTCCCCGGGGAAGAGCAGCCCGCTCGGCCCCGCAGCAGTGTGCTCGACGAGGTGCTTCTGCAGCATCGGCAAGAACGGTGGAGGGACGTGGACCGTCCGCACGCCGCTCCTGGTCTTCGGCGAGCTGATGTGCCGACCGCACTCAGGGCAAGCACCCCGGACCGATGGGTTGACGTCTTTGTCGACCTTCCTCGTGACCGTGATCCGGCCGGTGACGCCATCGATGTCGGACCGGCGCAGCTCCAGCAGCTCTCCCTCGCGCAAGCCGACGAAGGCTGCCATCACGATGAGCAACCTCAGCCGCTCGGGCATCTCATCGATGATCACCGCGATCTCGTCGAAGGTCGCCGGCACTACGACCTGCTTCACGGGAGCACTGCCGGCGCCACGGATCTTCGGTGGCGCCCGGTCGATCAACTCCTCCTCCAAGGCCGCTTGGAGGATCGAGCGCAGCAGCCGGTACGCCGCCGCATTGGACGACTCGGTCTTGGGATCGAGCGACCGACGCCAGGCCTTGATCTCTGACAGGGTGACGTCGCGCAACGGCATCTCGCCGAAATACGGCAGGATCCGGCGGTCCAGCAGCGACTCGTACCCGCGCGCCGTCGTCGGCCGCAGGCCACGCTCCGCCAGGTACCGCTTGGCGAACGCCCTCACCGTGCTCATCGCCTGCTCTCGTTCGCGGCGGGCCTCGGCGACCTTACGAGCCTTCGGCGGCGTCCACTCGTCGCGGTCGATGAGGGTTCGCTCCGCGACAAGCCACGCCTCGGCATCGAGCTTGGTCTGGAAGTTGCGCGAGTGGCGCGTGCCGTCCGGCATCGCGTACCGCGCCCGATAGGACGGTCCCGTCGCGCCGGAACGTCGCTCGAGCTCGCCGAACCCTCGTCGTCGTGCCATCGCATGGACCTCCCGTCCAAGCCGCCTGTTCGGGTGCACCAAGTTAACCCCCTGCTTCGGCAGCACGGCAAGGGGGCACCTAGGGGGAACGAATGTCCAGGTGCGTACGCGCATGTCCGCCTCTGACCTGCAGTTTCACGCTCAGAACGCGGTTTGCGATCCACTCCAAGTCCGTTTGCAAGCAGGGGGTTAGGGGTTCGAGTCCCCTAGGCTCCACCACCATCGACGGCTCCGCGTCCGACAGTGGAGCGGGCGGCCCGACCTCACGGCCCCCGGCACCACTGTCGAACGGCTTCGTCATGTCGCAGCGGCGTGTGACCCCACGCCCATCCCTCGAAATCGGATGGTGGCGCGCCCCGGTCGGCCCCACACTGGTTCCGTGCTGGGCATCACCGACCTTCCGACCTACCTCGTGGGCCTCGTCCTGATCATCCTGCTGCCGGGCCCGAACTCGCTCTACGTCCTCTCCGTCGCCGCGCGACGCGGGGTGCGCAGCGGGTACGCCGGTGCGGCGGGCGTGTGGACGGGCGACGCGGTGCTGATGACGCTGTCCGCGGCCGGGGTCGCGTCGCTGCTCCAGGCCAACGAGACGGCGTTCGCGGTCGTGAAGTGGGCGGGGGCGTCGTACCTGCTGTGGCTCGCGATCGGCATGCTGCGCGCGGCGTGGGAGATGTGGCGCTCCCGCGTCCCGGTCGCCGACCAGATCGCCGATGCCGCCGCCGAGGCCGGCGTCGAGCCCCGTGCGCGAGGCGAGCGGCCCTATCGCCGGGCGCTGGTGATCAGCCTGCTCAACCCCAAGGCGATCCTCTTCTTCGTCGCCTTCTTCGTGCAGTTCGTCGACCCGGCGTACGCCCACCCGGCGCTGTCGTTCCTCGTGCTCGGCGCCCTCGCGACCCTCGCCAGCGCGGCGTACCTCAGTGTCCTCATCTTCGCCGGCACCCACCTCGCGGCCGCCTTCCGCCGCCGCAAGGCGCTGTCGGCGGGGGCGACCTCGGCCGTGGGCGCCGTCTTCGTGGGGTTCGCGGTGAAGCTGGCGCTCGCCTCGGCCTGACCGATCCGGAGGACTTCGTCGGGCGCCGCTGTCGTATCCACGCCGTCCCGTTCGTGGTAGGGGTGAGAGGTCGCCCGGCAGGGGTGGCCGCCGACCACGGGAGATGACCGACATGCACTACCTCCTCACCGTCATCGGGGACACCGACAACCCCGCCGACGACTCCGCGCCCGGCGCGATCGACGCGTTCAACGACCGGCTGAGGGCCGAGGGACGCTGGGTCTTCGGCGGCGGCCTGACCAACCCGCGCGACGCCACGGTGACCGACAGCCGCGGCGGCGAGCCGGTGCTCACCGACGGGCCGTTCGTGGAGTCCAAGGAGTTCCTCGCCGGCTTCTGGGTGGTCACCGCCGACGACCTCGACGCCGCCCTCGCCCTGTCCGCCGACGCCTCACGCGCGTGCCACCGCAAGATCGAGCTCCGCCCCTTCGGCGGCGTGGCCTGACCCGATGGCCGACCCCCCGGCACAACCAGGGCTCGACGAGGTCCTGGCCCGGGTCCACCGCGACGAGTGGGCCCGGGTCGTGGCCACGCTCGCCCGGCGCTTCGGCGACCTCGACGTCGCCGAGGACGCCACCGCCGAGGCCTTCGCCACGGCCGTCGAGCGGTGGCGCGGCCGACGGCGTACCCGCCAACCCGGGCGCCTGGCTGACCACCACCGCGGGCAACAAGGCGCTCGACCGCGTACGCCGCGAGAGCCGGCGCGACGCGAAGCAGAGGCAGGCCCACATGCTCACCGACCAGCTCGCCGGACCGCCGGAGCCCACCGGGGCGGTCGAGGACGAACGACTCCGGCTGCTCTTCACCTGCGCCCACCCGGCGCTCGCCAGGGAGGCGCGCATCGCTCTCACCCTGCGGCTGGTCGGCGGGCTGACGGTCGCCGAGATCGCCCATGCGTTCCTGGTCCAGGAGGCCATCGTCGCGCAGCGGATCACCCGCGCCAAGGCCAAGGTCAAGGCCGCCGGCATCCCCTGGCGCGTGCCTGCGGAGGACGACCTCCCGGCCCGGGTGGACGGCGTCCTGACGGTCCTCTACCTGGTCTACAACGAGGGCTACCTCGCGAGCGGCGCCGACGCCGACCCGGTCCGCGCCGACCTGACGGGCGAGGCGATCCGGCTCACCCGCCTGGTGCGCGAGCTGCTGCCCGACGACGGCGAGGTCGCAGGCCTGCTCGCCCTGATGCTCCTCACCGAGGCGCGGCGCACCGCACGGGTCTCCTCGAGCGGTGAGTTGATCACCCTCGACCAGCAGGACCGCGGGGCCTGGGACCACGAGCTCGTCACTGAGGGCCACGCGCTCGTGCGCGACCGGATCACCTCGGGCCGCGCACCGGGGCGCTACCAGGTGCTGGCCGCGATCAACGCCGTGCACACCGACGCCCCAGACGCCCGGGACACCGACTGGTCCCAGGTCGTGGCGCTCTACGACCACCTCGCCCGGCTCGACCCCTCGCCCGTCGTCGCCCTCAACCGGGCGATCGCCGTGGCGGAGCTGGACGGCCCGCAGGTCGCCCTCGCCCAGGTCGAGCCGCTGGCCGACCGCCTGGCCCGCTACCACGCCTTCCACGTCACCCGTGCCGACCTGCTGCGCCGACTGGGCCGCAGCGCCGAGGCGCGAGCGGCGTACGACCGCGCCATCGGGCTCGCCCGCAACAGCGCCGAGATGGCGTACCTCACGCGCAGGCGGGACGAGCTCCCGGCCGCCAAAGGGCGGTGACCGCCCGGCTGGGACAATCGGGGTCGTGACCGCGCCCCGCCGACCCGGCCTGCTGACCGACCTCGGCGCGGCCGTCCTGGCGCTCGTGCTGGTGGGGATCGCCGGGCTGCTCGGGAAGTGGCAGTACGACGCCTGGCAGGCGCACCGCGACGCCGAGGCGCGCGACCTGACGGGCGTCACGCCGGTCCCGCTGGACGACGTGATGGGCAACGACGACCCGTTCCCCGCCCCCGACCTCGGCCGCCCGGTGGACGTGGCGGGTGAGTGGCTCGGCGGCGGATTCTGGGTCGCCGACCGCCCCCGGGGCGAGGAGCCCGGCTACTGGGCGGTGACGCCGCTGCAGACCGGCGACGCGGCGGTGCTCGTCGTACGTGGTTGGGCGCCCGAGCCCGACGCCGACCTGCTCGCCGTGTCGGGCGAGGCCGAGGTGACCGGCTGGCTGCAGCCCCCGGAGGGCACGCTGGTCGTCGACGACGACCCCTCCGACGACGTCTTCCCCGAGATCCGCGTCGCCGACGCCGTGCAGCGCGTCGACGTCGACCTGTGGTCGGCCTACGTGATCAGCCAGGACGCCGGCCCCGGGCTGGAGGAGGCCGAGCTCGCCTCGCTGCCCACCCCGAGCCGGACGACCGGCATCCGCAACCTGCTCTACGCCGTGGAGTGGTGGGTCTTCGGCGCGTTCGCGGCCTTCATCTGGTGGCGGTGGCGGCGCGACGCCACCGCCCCCGACCCGGCACCCGACCTGACCTCTTCGAGCGCCGGATAGGTTGGCCGCCGTGTCACGCACCCTCACCGCCTACCGCGTCATGGCCTCCATCGTGGGCGTCCTGCTCGTCGTGCTGTGCCTGGTCGGCGTCCCGCTCGCCAACTTCGACGGCTCCCCGATGTGGGGCGTCTTCGACAGCACGCCGATGTGGGTCACCCCCGGTTCCGACGCCCAGCACGCCGGCGAGCTGATCACGACCTACCTCGGCGTCGCGCACGGGTGGCTCTACATGATCTTCCTGTTCAGCGCGTTCCTGCTCTCGCGCCGGGCCAGGTGGGACTTTCCCTTCACCCTGGTGACCCTCGTCTGCGGCACGATCCCGCTGCTCTCGTTCTGGGCCGAGCACCGCGCCACGAAGCGCGTCCGCGCCGAGCACCCCGAGCTCGCCTGAACCTCACTAGGCTCACCCCATGGTGACCGCGTTCGTGCTCGGCGGAGGCGGGGTGCTGGGCGCCGTCGAGGTCGGCATGTTGCGGGCGCTGCTCGAGCGCGACATCGTCCCGGACCTCGTCCTCGGCACCAGCGTCGGCGCGCTCAACGGCGCGCTGGTCGCCCGCCAGCCCGAGCTCGAGGTGGTCGACCGGCTCACCGAGCTCTGGGCGGCCACCGCGCAGGGCCGGGACGTCTACGGTGACCGTCCGCTCCGCACCGTCCGCCGGGCCGTGTCCACCGGCACCCACATCTACTCCTCCGCGCCGCTGCGCGCCCGCCTCGAGGAGGAGCTGGGCGACGCCCGGTTCGAGGACCTGCCCGTACGCCTGGAGGTGTGCGCCGCGAGCATCGAGCGGGCCGCCGAGCACTGGTTCACCGAGGGACCGATCGTGCCCGCCATCCTCGCCAGCGCCGCCGTGCCCGGGCTCCTCCCGCCGGCCGAGGTCGACGGCGAGCACTTCCTCGACGGCGGCCTGGTCAACTCCATCCCGGTGGGGCGCGCGGTCGAGCTCGGCGCGACCCGCGTCTTCGTGCTCCAGGTCGGACGCATCGACCGCCCGCTGCGCGTGCCGACCCGGCCGTGGGAGGTCGCGCGGGTGAGCTTCGAGGTCGCGCGTCGCCACCGCTTCATGCGCGACATGGCGACGATCCCCGAGGGTGTCGAGGCCCACGTGCTGCCCGCTGCCGGCACGTCGTCACGCGACGACTCGCTCCTCTCCCACCGCGACTTCTCGGGGGTGCAGGCCCGCATCGACGCGACGTACGCCGCCTCCCGGGCCTATCTCGACGACGAGCTCGGCCCGCCGTGAGGCGCCCGCTCGTCTGGGTCCTGCGGCGGCTGGTCATCGCCCCGGCCGTCGTCGTCCTGACGGTGCTGATGTGGGTCACGCTGCCGGGATGGCTGCTGGTCGCGGCGGCGCTGGCGCCGGTGCTGCCCGGGCGGTGGCGGGCGCTGCGCCTGCTGTGGCTGGTCCTGCTCTACCTCACGTTCGAGAGCCTGCTGCTCGCGGTGCTGCTCGGCCTGTGGCTGGCCAGCGGCTTCGGCTGGCGGATCCGCTCGCCCTACTTCGCCGGCATCCACTACGACCTCGTGCAGGGCACCCTGATCGCCTTCTTCCGCGAGGCCAGGCGGGTGCTGGCGCTGCGCATCCGCACCGACGGGCCGCAGCCGTCGCGGGTGCCGGACGGGCCGGTGCTGGTGATGTGCCGCCACGCCGGGCCCGGCGACTCGTTCGTGCTGATGTACGCGCTGCTGCACTGGTACCACCGCGAGCCGCGGGTCGTGCTCAAGAACACCCTGGCGTGGGACCCGGCGATCGACGTGATCCTCAACCGGGTCCCGGCCCGCTTCATCTCGACCGACCCGGCGCCCGGTGAGGACCTGGAGTCCCACATCGCCTCGCTCGCCACCGGGCTCGACGTCAACGACGCGTTCGTGATCTTCCCCGAGGGCGGCAACTTCACCGCCGCGCGGCGCGACCGGGCCATCGCCCGGCTCCACAAGCTCGGCCTGGACCGCATGGCGGTGCGTGCGGAGGAGATGATCCACGTCCTGGCGCCGCGCCCCGGCGGCGTACTGGCAGCGCTCGAGGCGGCACCCGAGGCCGACGTGCTGATGGTCGCCCACACCGGGCTCGACCACCTGCTCACGGTCGGCGACCTGTGGCGCGAGCTGCCGATGGACAAGCAGATCACCATGCGCTGGTGGCGGGTCGCGCGCGAGGAGATCCCGGCCGATCGCGAGGAGCGCATCGAGTGGCTCTTCCAGTGGTGGGAGCGGATCGACGACTGGATCGAGGACCACCGCCTCGAGCCCCTCTGAGGTCGCCCCTCGCCCCTCGCGCCCCTCGCCCGTGGAGCGGTGGTCCACCGACATTCCCGGGACGAGGAACGTGGGTCGGCCACCGCTCGTACGACGACACGCCGGGGACGCGACTCGGGCGGTGCCCCACCCACGTTCGCGAGCTGCGAAGTGTGGGTGGGACACCGCCCGAATGCGGTGGTGCGGTGCTGCTAGTTCTTGCGGGGCGCGTCGTCGATGTCGATCACGTCGGCGGGCGCGTCGGGGTCGGTCGGCTGGTGAGCCTCCTCGACCGCGTCGCTGATCGCCTCGCCCGGGGCGCCGCCACCGATGTCGTCAGCGGCCGGCGGGTCGGCGGTCACGACGTCGTCGGCCGTGACCTCGTCGGGCAGCGGGTCGGTGAGCGGGTCGCCACCAGGAGCTGCCGACGTGGTCGCCGGGGAGGCGGGCGTGGGCGGCGGGGTGGTCGACGACGGGGTGGCGGGCTTCGGCGGGGCCGGCGGCACGTAGGTCGACTGCCAGTTGGCCTCGGCGTCCTGCTTGCCCTTGAGCTTGCTGAACACGAAGCCACCCACGGCGAGCAGGCCGGTGAGCAGCAGCAGCTTCTTGAGCTTGCCGCCCTTGGGCTCGGGCTCGACGCCGCGCAGCTCGTTGACCTTCGCGGCAGCCAGGTCGCGACCCTCGGCGGCCCGCTCGGAGGCGAGCGCGGCGGCGACGGCGGCCTTGTCCGCGGCGTTGGCGCGGGCCTCGGCCAGCAGCGGGGCGGCCTTCTCGCGCGCCTCGGCGGTCTTGACCGCAGCGAGGGCGGCGCCGGCGGTGGCCGCCTCGGTCGCACGGGTGCGTCCCTCGTCGATCAGCGGCTGGGCCTTGTCACGCGCGTCGGCGATCGCGGGCCCGGCCTTCTCCACCGCCTGGTCCCACGCCGACTCCAGCTGGGGGATGACGGTGTCGGTGACGGTCTCCGAGACCTGCTCGACATAGTCGTGGGCGCGGTCCATCAGGGACTTCTTGCGGCCGAAAGGCATGCGTGACCTCCTCAGTGATTGTGGCTCCATCTCACCACGGGCACCCTGACGCGACCAGCCCCGTCCGGGTGGGCGAGACGTACGACGTCGCGCGGACGCCCTGCCCACCTCGCGCGTGGGCGCGGCGTGGCAGGATCGAGGCGCGCGGCTGCAGTGCTGCGCCACCACCGACGTACGACAGACCCACAGCTGAGAGGCACATCCCATGGCCGACCCCAAGGCGACCTTCAAGACCAACCGGGGCGACATCGTCGTCAACCTGTTCCCCAACCACGCGCCCGAGACCGTCGACAACTTCGTCGGCCTCGCCGAGGGCACCAAGGACTACCGCGACGACGCCGGCCGCTCGGGCGAGAAGTACTACGACGGCCTCGGCTTCCACCGCGTCATCGAGGGCTTCATGATCCAGGGCGGCTGCCCGCTCGGCACCGGCACCGGCGGCCCGGGCTACACGTTCAAGGACGAGATCCACCCCGAGCTCGTCTTCGACAAGCCCTACCTGCTCGCGATGGCCAACGCCGGCCCCGGCACCAACGGCTCGCAGTTCTTCATCACCCTGGCCGCCACCCCGTGGCTCAACCGCAAGCACACGATCTTCGGCGAGGTGGCCGACCAGGCCAGCCGCGACGTGGTCGACGCGATCGGCAGCAGCCCCACCGGCGCGATGGACCGCCCGCAGGACGCCGTGGTCATCGAGTCGGTCACGGTCGAGCGCTGACCCACCCGGTCCGCAGCACACCCGCGACGCGACACGCGTGACCCCGCCATGACCCAGCCGCCCGAGGGGCCGACCGCGGACCCGACCGCGGCCGGGGCGCCCACCTGCTACCGGCACCCCGACCGCGAGACCTGGATCCGCTGCCAGCGCTGCGACAAGCCGATCTGCCCCGACTGCATGCGCGACGCCGCGGTGGGCTTCCAGTGCCCCGACTGCGTCAAGCAGGCCAACAAGGGATCGCGCCAGAACCGCGCGATGTACGGCGGCGAGCGCAGCGCCGACCCGCGGCTGACGACGTTCATCCTCATCGGCATCAACGCCGTCGTCTGGCTGGCGATCACCGCGACCGGTGGGCGCACGTCGTGGCTCACCCACCTGCTGGCGCTCCGGCCGGTCGGCGTGTGCGACCCCGGCAACGGGTCGCTCTACGACATCGACGAGCGCGTCTGCGAGGCCTCCGGCGCGACCTTCCAGCCCGGGTTCTCCGACGGCGCCTGGTGGCAGCTGCTGACGGTGGCCTTCACCCACGTCGAGATCTGGCACGTGGCGATGAACATGTTCGCCCTGTTCATCTTCGGGCCCGTGCTCGAGGGCATCGTCGGTCGGGCGCGCTTCCTGGCGATCTACCTCATCAGCGCCCTCGCGGGCTCGGTGATGGTGGTCTGGTTCAGCTACGAGTTCAGCTCGACCGTCGGCGCCTCCGGCGCGATCTTCGGCCTGCTGGGCGCCCTCCTCGTGGTGGCACGCAAGGGCCGGTTCCAGTCGCAGTGGCTCGTGCAGAACCTCGTCATCGGCGTCGTCATCACCGTGGTGGGCTGGCGCTTCATCTCCTGGCAGGGCCACCTCGGCGGCCTCGTCGGCGGCGCCCTGGCCGCAGCGGTCATCGCCTACGCCCCGAAGTCGCGCCGCAGCCTCGTGCAGTGGGCCGGCCTGGCCCTCGTGCTGGCCGTCCTGCTGGCGCTCGCGCTCGTGCGCGACGTCGCCCTCTCCTGACGCCCGCTTCACACCTGCCGCAGCCCCCGCCCCTCGTCGTACGACGGAGGCGGGGGCTGCGTCGTCCTCCGGGCGGCTCCGACCCCCGCCCGCCGCTCGCTCGCCCGTGCGTCATGCGAACCGCGCGCCATGGGTGCGGATCGGGATGACGCTGCGGCGGCGCGACGGGCTGGGCCCGCCCGCCGGCCGGTTACCCACAGGTGTGCACACAGGTGTGGATAACTACACGCGTGTAATTCCTCCACAGGCGTTGTCCACAGTGTGGAGAATCGAACGGACGGTCGAGCGGTGCGTGAGGCATGAAACGCGGCGCCGGAACATGTCTCACGCACCGCTCGGACGAGGCAGGCGGCCGGAAATGACTCGAGCGGTGGGAGAGACGCCTTCCCTTCCCCAGGAAGGCGCCTCACCCACCGCTCGAGGCGACGGATGTCGGACCCGCGTCAGCGGGCCGAGGGAGAACCTACTCCCACTTGGTCGCGAAGCTGAACCCGACTGCCATGAAGGCGATGCCGACGACCAGGTTCCACTGGCCGAGGTCGTTGAAGACGGGCAGGCCCGACAGGTCGTCGGAGAAGATGTAGAAGGTGCAGATCCACACCAGGCCCACGAGGAAGCAGCCGAGCATGCCGACCACGACGCCGCGGCCGCGGCCGAGGGGCGTCGACGGGTGCGCGGAGACCATCAGGCCGACCATGAGCAGGCCGAAGCCGATCGCGTAGTTCCAGAGCCCGAGGTCGGACACGGCCTTCGGGCTGCCGTCCACCGGGGGGAACGCGAGCGGGTTGCCGCGGCCCTGGACGTAGTAGAAGACGAGCCAGCCGATGCCGGCGGCCATGAGCACCAGGGCGACGACGAACCGCGGGGTGAAGAGCGACGTCTTCTCCTCGGAGGTGATCGTGGGGGACTTCGACACTGCTGCTCCTGGGGCTTGGCTTTTCACGGTCCCGGCGGGCTCGCGGCGCCGGTCACGGGCGGTACGGCGCCCGACGGGGGGCTAGCGTAGTCGGCATGCGCTCTCCGTCCCACTCGTCCCCCGGGCGTCGCCGCGCCTGGCGGGTGGCCACTCCGGTGGTCGTGCTGCTCATCGGGGGCCTGTTCGCCGTCAGCGCGGAGCAGAGCGACGGCTTCGACCTGCGCGGCGGCCGGCTGACCGACCTGGCGTCGGTGGTCCGCGCCGAGCGCGACGAGGCGGGCGAGCTCACCGCACGGGCGGCGGCGCTCAACGACGAGGTGGAGGCCCTCAGCACGGAGCTCGGCGACCGCTCCGTCGCACGCGCCCAGGACGAGATCGCGACCCTCGTCGACCCCGCGGGGCTGACCGAGAAGTCCGGCACGGCGGTGCAGGTGACCCTCGACGACGCGCCGGAGGAGACGCGCCTGGCCTACGACGGCGACCCCAACGACCTCGTGGTGCACCAGCAGGACATCCAGGCGGTCGCCAACGCCATGTGGAACGCCGGGGCCGAGGCGGTCACCATCCAGGGCCAGCGGCTGATCTCCACCACCGGCATCAAGTGCGAGGGCAACCAGGTCACCCTGCACGGCATCCCCTACTCGCCGCCCTACGTGATCGTGGGCATCGGTGACCCCGCGAGCATGGAGGCGGAGCTGACCACCGACCCCATCCTGGCGACCTACCGCGACTACACCCTCGTGCCCGGCGGCGGCGTCTCGTGGGACATGGCTCGTCTCGACTCGGCCGTCGCGCCGGCGTACGACGGTCTCCTCGACCTCACCTACGCCACCCCGATGCCCGAGTGACCGACGACGACTGACCTACGGGGTCGGGGTCTCGGTGGGGGGCGGCTCGGTCGGCGGGGGCTCCGTGGGAGGCGGCTCGGTCGGAGGGGTCTCCGTGGGTGTCTCGGTCGGGGTCTCTGTGGGAGGCGGCTCGGTCGGCTCCTCGAAGGCGGAGACGAAGATCGTCACGGTGCTGCCCTGGTCGGCGGTGCCACCGGCCGGGATCTGGTCGACGACCGTGCCCTTGGGCTCGGTGGACGCCGCGTCGGTGCGTACGTCGGGCGTGAAGCCCGCGTCGCGGATGGCCCGCTCGGCGGCGCCCTGCTTGAGCCCGCGGACGTCGGGGACGTTCTCGGGTCCGTCGGAGAACACGATCGTGACGGTGGTGCCCTCCGCCACCGCCGTACCGGCTGCCGGCTCGGTGCTGAGGACCTGGTAGCGGGGCTCGTCGGAGTCCTGCTCCTGGAAGCGCACCTTGAGGTTCTGCGCGAGCATCGCCGCGCGGGCGTCCTTGCGGGGCGTGCCGACGACGAAGGGGACCTCGACCTCCGGCTTGCCCAGCGACAGCACGAAGTCCACGGAGGTGCCGGGGTCGGCGAAGACGTCGCGGTTGGGGTCCTGGGAGATGACGGTGTCGGGCGCGACGGTCTCCGAGGTCTCGCGCGTGATCCGTCCGACCCGGAAGCCTTCGTCGGCGATCTCGAGCCGGGCCTCGTCCTCGGTGAGCCCGACGACGTTGGGTACGGCGGTGCGCTCGGGCGCATCCTCGAAGAGCATCCCGTTGAGCAGGTAGGCGCCGCCGGCGAGCAGCGCGACGATGAGGATCCCGGCGAGGACCCACCACCCGGCGCGGCTGCGGTTCGGCTCGTCGCCCCCGGGCGGCGTGGCGGCAGCCGCGGCACCGACGGCCGGCGCGACGGTGGTGGCGTAGTCGTCCTGCGGGGGCGCCACCGGAGGCGGCGCCTGGATCGGGTGGCCGGCGAGGTAGCGCTCGATGTCGGCCTTCATGGCCGCGGCGCTCTGGTAGCGGTCCTCGACCCGCTTGGCGAGCGACTTCATGACGATCGCGTCGATCTCGGGGTCGAGCTGGTCGTCGAGGTCGGACGGCGGGGCGGCCTGCTCGCGCACGTGCTGGTAGGCGACCGCGACGGGGCTGTCGCCGACGAACGGGGGACGACCGGTGAGCAGCTCGTAGAGCATGCAGCCGGTGGAGTAGACGTCGGAGCGCGAGTCCACGGTCTCGCCGCGCGCCTGCTCGGGGGACAGGTACTGCGCGGTGCCGACCACGGCGGCGGTCTGCGTCATCGTGGAGGAGGCGTCGGAGATCGCGCGGGCGATGCCGAAGTCCATCACCTTGACGTCGCCGGTCGGCGTCAGCATCACGTTGCCGGGCTTGATGTCGCGGTGGATGATCCCGGCGCGGTGGCTGTAGTCGAGGGCCGACAGCACGCCGGAGGTGATCTCGAGGGCGCGCTCGGGCAGGATCTTGCGGCCCTCGCGGAGGATGTCGCGCAGGGTGCGCCCCTCGACGCACTCCATCACGATGTAGGGCTGGGCGACGCCGGACCCGTCGGTCGCCATCTCCTCGCCCGTGTCGTAGGTGGACACGATCGCGGGGTGGTTGAGCGAGGCCGACGACTGCGCCTCCCGCCGGAAGCGGGCCTGGAAGGTGGCGTCGCTGGCGAGGTCGGTGCGCAGCCGCTTGACCGCGACGGTGCGGCCGAGTCGCTGGTCCTTGCCCTTGCGGACCTCGGCCATGCCACCTCGGCCGAGGAGCTCGCCGAGCTCGTAGCGGCCGCCGATGAGCGTCGGCTCGGACTGCGTCATCCCTGGTCGCTCCCTTCGTCCTGCTGCTGTTGGCCGGGCGGGACCTTGGCCCAGTAGCTCACCGTCACCGTGTCGCCCTCCTGGAGGGTGCCACTCGGCTCGACCGACGCCACGATGCCCTCCGGCTGGTCACCGGGGTTCTCCAGCTCGACCGGCGTCGGCTCGAGCCCGAGGTCGCGCAGCTCCTTCTCGACGTCCTTGCGCTCGCGCCCGACGAAGGCGGCCGGGTCGACCTCGACCGTGGCGGGCTCCGTCTCGGTGGGCGTCTCGGTCGGCGTCTCCGTGGGGGTCTCCGTGGGAGTGTCGGTCGGGGTCTCGGCGGGCGTCTCGGTCGGAGCCTGGGTCGGCGACTGGTCCTGGCTCTGCTGCTGCGAGGGGGACGAGCCCTGGGAGGGGTCGGCGTCGCCGGCGGCCGGTTCGTCGTCGCGCGTGCCCAGCCAGACGGCGAGCAGCACCGCGGCCACGACGGCCGCGACACCGATCAGCAGGGGCCACGGCGTCGTACGACGGCGGGGCGGGGTCGGCGCGGGGGCGGGCGTGGGCGCGGGGTCGGGCACCGGGGCAGCTGCCGGCATGACCTGCGTCGTGGTGCCGGCAGGCGCGACGGCCGGTGCGACGACGGTGGCCGCTCCGGCGCCGGTCGCCGAGGCCGGGTCGCGCAGGGCACGTGCGAACGCGGACCCGTCCGGGAAGCGGTCCGCGGGGGACTTGGCCAGCGCACGGCGTACGACGGCGGCGAGGTCGGCGGGCACCGTGTCGGGCAGCTCGGGGACGGGGTTGCGCAGGTGGGCGATCGCGGTGGCGACCGGGGTGTCGGCGACGAACGGCTTGCGGCCGACGAGGCACTCGAAGGCGACCACGCCGAGGGAGTAGACGTCGGACGCGGCGGTGGCGGTGGTGCCCTCGGCCTGCTCGGGCGAGATGTAGGGGGGCGTGCCCATCACCTCGCCCGTCTGCGTGAGCGCCATCCCCTCGGCCGCGCGGGCGATGCCGAAGTCGGTCACCTTGATCCGGCGGTCGGGGGTGACGAGGAGGTTGGCGGGCTTGACGTCGCGGTGCACGATGCCGGCGGCGTGGGCGACGCCGAGGGCGTCGGCCGCCTGGGCGAGGAGATCCTGGGTGGCGGCCGGGTCGAGCGGCGCGCCCGGGCGCAGGAGCGCGGACAGCGGCTGGCCCTCGACGAGCTCCATGACCAGGTAGGGCCGGTGGGTCGCGGAGCCGTCGGTGGGCGAGCCCTGGCCGTAGTCGAAGACGGCGGCGATGCCGGGGTGGTGCAGCGCGGCGGCGTGACGGGCCTCGGTCTCGAAGCGGGTGCGGAAGAGCGTGTCGTCGGCGTACTCGGGCTTGAGCACCTTCACCGCCACGGGACGGTCCAGGACGGTGTCGCGCGCCGACCAGACCTCACCCATCCCGCCGGTGGCGATGCGGGACTCGAGGACGTAGCGGCGGGCGTCGTCGACGTGGCCACCGGGCGCGAGCGCGGTCACTGGTTGATCACCGCCTCCATCACCGACTTGGCGATCGGGCCGCCGAGGCGACCGCCGCCGATCTCGTCGCGGGAGGTGTCGCTCGACTGCACCAGGACGGCGACGGCGACCTGGGGGTCGTCGGCCGGGGCGAACGAGACGAACCAGGCGTAGGGGGGCCGGTCCGCGGTGGACTGTGCGGTGCCGGTCTTGCCGGCGACCTGCACGCCCGGGATCTGCGCCGGGGTCGCGGTGCCGGAGTCGACGGTCGCGACCATCATCGTGGTCAGCTCCTCGGCGGTGGTGCTCGAGATCGCCTTGCTGATGCTCTGCGGGTCGGTGCGGTCGAGGACCGACAGGTTGGCGGCACGCACCTCGTCGACGACGTAGGGGCGCATCACGTCGCCGTCGTTGGCGATCGCGGCGGCGACCATCGCCATCTGCAGCGGGGTGGCGGTCACGCTGGACTGGCCGATGCCCGAGAGCGCGGTCTGCGGCGGGTCGAGGTCGGGCGGGTAGAGCGACTCCGCCTGCCCGCCGAGGTCCTCCAGCGAGGTGTCGTTGAAGCCGAAGGCCTCGGCCTGCTCGGTCATGGCCTCGACGCCGAGCTCGTTGGCCAGGCTCATGAACGTGACGTTGCACGAGACCTGCAGCGCCTGGGTCAGGGTGATCCGACGACCGCCGCAGTTGCCGCCGTCGTAGTTTCCGACCGTCGTCGTGGACTGCGGAAGCTTGAAGCGGAAGCCGCCGGGGACCTGGGAGTCGGCGTCGTAGTTGCCCGACTCGATGGCGGCCGCGGCGGTGACGAGCTTGAACGTCGACCCCGGGGGGAGCGTGGTGCTGATCGCACGGTTGATCAGGGGCTCGCGGGGGTCGGTGTTGAGCTCCTTGCTGAGCTCGGCGACCGCGCCGAAGTCGTGCGAGGCGAGCTTGTTGGGGTCGAAGGTCGGGGTGGAGGCCATCGCCAGCACCCGGCCGGTCGTCGGCTCGAGCGCCACGACGGCGCCCTGCGCGTCGCCCGGGAGGGATTCGAGGCCCGCCCAGGCGGCGTCCTGCGCGGCGGCGTCCGCCGTCAGCTGGACGTTGCCGCCCTTGGGGTCGCTGTTGCTGAGCATGTCGACGAGGCGGGTGACGAACAGCCGCGAGTCGTCCCCGGCGAGCACGGCGTTCTGCGAGCTCTCGACGCCGGTCTGGCCGTACCAGGAGAAGTAGCCGGTGATCGGGGCGTACTTGAAGGGCTGGGAGTAGGTGCGCTGGAACTTGTACTTGTCGTCGGAGGGCACGCTGCGGGCGATCGCCTCCTTGCCGACGAGGATCGCACCGCGCTCGCGGGAGAACGTCGCGGTGATGATCCGTCGGTTGCGCGGGTCGTCGGACAGGGAGTCCGCGCGGACGTACATCAGGTAGGTCGCGTTGACGAGCAGCGCCAGGAAGAGGACGAGGCAGAAGACCGAGACGACACGGATGGGCTTGTTCATCGCAGCTTCACCACCTGCGTGCTCTCGCTGTCGGAGCCGGCCTCGTCGACGGGGTCGAGGCGCGGCGCGGGCCGGCGGGCCTGGTCGGACACCCGCAGCAGCAGCGCCACGATCACCCAGTTGGCCACCAGTGAGGAGCCGCCGTAGGAGAGGAACGGCGTCGTCAGGCCGGTCAGCGGGATGAGGCCGGTGACGCCACCGATGACGACGAAGACCTGGAGGGCGACGATCGCACCGAGGCCCACCGCCAGCAGCTTGCCGAAGCCGTCGCGCGAGATCAGCGCGATGCGCAGCGCCCGCTCCACGATCAGGCCGTAGCAGAGGATGATCGCCATGATCGCGGTCAGGCCGAGCTCCTCGCCGATCGTGGAGACGATGAAGTCGGAGTAGGCGAACGGCACCCGCTCGGGGAAGCCGTTGCCGAAGCCGCGGCCGATCAACCCGCCCCAGCCCTGGCCGAACAGCGCCTCGACGAGCTGGTAGCTGCCGGGGGAGGCGTCGTAGTAGTCCATCGGGCGCAGCCAGAAGTTGAAGCGGTTCTGCACGTTGCCGACGAAGGTGTACGCCGCCAGCGCGCCGGCGCCGAACAGCAGGCCGCCGACGACGAGCCAGCCGGGGCGCTCGGTGGCGACGTAGAGCATCGTGAGGAACAGGCCGAAGAACAGCAGCGAGGAGCCGAGGTCGTTCTGGAGGACCAGGATCATCATCGAGACGCCGAACATCGCCAGGATCGGGCCGAGGTCACGACCACGCGGCAGGTCGATGAACAGCACCCGGCGCCCGGCCAGTGCGAGGGCGTCGCGGTGGAGGACGAGGTAGCCGGCGAACGCGATCACCAGCAGCACCTTGGCGACCTCGCCGGGCTGGAAGCTGAAGCCGGCGACGTTGATCCAGATGCGGGCGCCGTTGATCTCGCGGCCCACGACGGGGAGGAAGGGCAGGATCAGCAGCAGGATGCCGAGCAGGCCAGCGGTGTAGGTGAACCGCTGGAGCACCCGGTGGTCGCGCAGCAGGACCAGCGTGACGATGAAGAGGATCACGCCGAGCGTCATCCAGGTGAGCTGCTGGCGGGCGAAGGTGTCCGACTGTCCGAGTGCCTCGTAGGTGAGGTCGAGGCGGCGGATCACGGCGAGCCCCAGCCCGTTGAGCGCGGCGACGAGGGGCAGCAGGACCGGGTCGGCGTACGGCGCCACGATGCGCACGGTGATGTGGGCGGCGACGATCAGCGCGGTCAGCCAGCTGCCGTAGCCGACGAGGTCGGCGGGCACGACGCCCTCCACGCCGAGGCCGACGGCGGCGTAGGCGCCGATGCCGACCGCGAGCGCGAGCACGAGCAGGAACAGCTCCGCACCCCGGCGACGCCGGTGCACGAAGCCCATCAGGGTCCCGGTCTGACTCATCGTCGTCCGTCCGTCACCCTCAGCTGACGTCCTGGCGCGCGGCATAGTTGTCGACGGTCAACCGCGCGTCCTCCAGGTCGTCGGCCTCGATGCCCTCGCGGACCTGCTCGGCGTCGATGTCGCTGAGCCGGGTCAGCTCGACGTCGGTGACCTCGTAGGCGTGGGAGAGCGAGATGCCGGGCAGGCTGGCGTCGATGCCGCGGAAGATCGCGACGTTGCCGTCCTCCTCGGCGACGTAGAACTGCTGCTGGCTCCACGACCACCCGGCGGCCAGCACGACCCAGGCCAGGCCGAGGAGCACGGCGGCGACCAGCAGGCGGCGCAGCCACGAGTAGCGGCCCGGGTCGCGGGGCGCGTAGCGCGCGGCCTCCGGGTCGATCGGGTCGGCGACGTAGGCGCCCTCGGGCACGTCGTCGGGCACGGGCGGGATCTCGCCGGTGTCGCCGGAGCGGTGGCCGCGGAACAGTCCGCCGACCGCGCCGCCGAGCGGCATCCGTCGCGGCAGGTCGGCGGCGGCGCCGACGAGGAGCGGGGCGAGGTCTTCGGGCGGCGCCTCCTCGGAGACGTCGGCGACGATGCAGGTGACGTTGTCGGTGCTGCCGGCCTCGAGGCTGGCCCGGACCAGCTCGACGGCGGCGAAGTCGGGGGTGCCGGTGCCGAGGATCTCGGCCATCCGGTCGTGGGTGAGCGTGCCGCAGGCGCCGTCGCTGCAGATGAAGACGCGGTCGCCGACCTCGGCGGGGAAGTCGAAGAGGTCGGGCTCCTCGTGGCGGATGCCGTCGAGCGCCTTGAGGATGAGGTTGCGGTGCGGGTGGGTCCGCGACTGCTCCTCGGTGATGCGGCCCTCGTCGATGAGCGACTGCACGAAGGTGTGGTCGTGGGTGAGCTGGCGCAGCTCGCCGCGACGGTAGAGGTAGGCCCGGCTGTCGCCGATGTGGCCGACGCCGAAGCGGGTGCCGTCGAAGAGCGCGACGGTCGCGGTGGTGGAGGTGCCGTTGAGGCCGGGGTCCTCCTCGACGAGCTCGGCGATCCGGTCGTCGGCACGGTGGACGGCCCCGGCCACCTGGCCGAGGAGGTCGTCGTCCGGCTCCTGGTCGAGCTTGCGGAGCGCCTGCACGGCGGTGCTGGAGGCGAGGTCGCCGCGGACCGCGCCGCCGACGCCGTCGCAGACCGTCAGCAGCCAGGGACCGGCGTACCCGCTGTCCTGGTTCTCCCGGCGCACCCGGCCGACGTCGGAGATCGCGGAGTAGTGGAGGTACATCACTTCCGCAGCTCCAGGATCGTCTTGCCGACGCGGACCTGGACGCCGGGGCCGATGGTGGTGGGCTGGGTGATGCGGACCGGGCCGACGTAGGTGCCGTTGGTCGAGCCGAGGTCCTCGACGAACCACTCGTCGCCGCTGGCGGCCACGCGGGCGTGACGGGTGGAGACGTAGTCGTCGTCGAGCTTGATCGCGGCGTCACTGCCGCGGCCGATGAGGAGCGGGGCGTCGGCGAGCTCGGCGCGCGTGCCGGGGTTCTCGCCCTCGACCACGAGCAGGTGGGTGGGGGCGCCGCGCCGCGGCTTCCTGGGGGCCTTGGGGGCCTTGCCCTTGCGGCCCGGTGCGGGCGCGCCGTTGCGAGCGGTCTCGGGCACCCGGGCACCGAACATGTCGGAGCGGATCACCGAGATCGCGGACAGCACGAAGATCCAGAGGATGGCCAGGAACGCGACGCGGATCAGGAAGAGGGTCAGCTCAGACATTCCAGCCCCCGGCCTCGTCGCGTCCGCCGTCGATGCGGACCGTCATCTCGGTGTGACCGATCTTGATGGTCGAGCCGTCGCGCAGCCGCGCGCGGGGGACCTTGGTGCCGTCGACGAGGATCCCGTTGGTGGAGCCGAGGTCGACCGCCTCGACGCCGTCGATGCTGACCTCGAGCTCGAGGTGGCGCCGGCTCACGCCGGGGTCGTTGATGCGCAGGTCGGCCTCGGTGCCGCGGCCGACCACCAGGCCCGGCGGGCGCAGCGGGTGGCGCGTGCCGTTGACCTCGAGGGTGGCGTGGGACGAGCGGGTGCGGGTGCGCTGGTCGTTGTCGGTGACGCTCGCCTGCGCCTTGGACCGGATCCGGAAGCGGCCGGTGGTGAGGTCGTCGGCGGACTCGAAGGCGATGCCGATCGGGCCGGTGAAGACGTAGCCCTGCGCGTCGGCGTGGTCCTGCAGCTGGTCGACGAGGTCCTGCTCGAGCGCGCGGCCGAGGCCGACGATGCGGTCGAGGTCGGTGGCGGACAGTTCGACGTGGAAGTCGTTGGGCACCAGTCGGCGCTGCCGGCTCAGCACCTGGGCGTTGTTGTCGCACTCGCGCTGGAGCGCGGCGGCGATCTCGACGGGCTGCACGGCGCTGCGGAAGGCCCGCGCGAACACGCCGGAGATCACGGTCTCGAGCCGCTGCTCGAAGCGCTGCAAGGGGTTCATCCTCAGGCCTCCTCTCGTCGAAGCGTCGGGGTGGGCAGGCATGAACGACCGCCCGACCGGTGCCGCCGAGCGTACCGGCCGGGCGCGCCCGCGCCACGGTGGCGCCCCGGCGTCCAGCCGATTGGGAGGGCGCGTCGGCGGTGGGGTAGCCTGAGCCCGCTTCTTGCGCGAGTGGCGGAACGGCAGACGCGCTGCGTTCAGGTCGCAGTGTCCGAAAGGGCGTGGGGGTTCAAATCCCCCCTCGCGCACCCAGTGTGACAAGGCCCCGGACTTCGGTCCGGGGCCTTCGTCGTTGCGCTTGCCCGCGCGGGCATGCTCGGGGCATGGCGCCCAGCGAGCCGACCGAGGACGAGAAGTGGCTGGTCGTCGACGGCCGGCGCTGGCGGCGTACGGACCCGGCCATCCCGGACGAGGAGCTGGCCCGCCTGAAGTCCCACCTCGGTCGCGGCCGGTCGGGCGTGCGTACGGCCCGCGACGACGCGGAGCTCGAGGCAACCCGCCACCGCACCCAGCTGGCCAAGGTCGGGCTCGGCGAGCGCGGCCCGAAGTGGTGGGAGCAGACCGACGCCGAGCGGCGCGAGCGGTGGGAGTCCGCGCTGGCCGAGCTCGACGCCCTCGACGACTGAGGCGACGCAGGAGCGCGGCATACTCGCCCGGGTGACCGATCGCGCGCCGCAGCCCACCGCCGCCGGACTGGCCGAGCCGTTGCGGTCCCGCTGGAGCCCGAGCGTGTACGACGACGCGCACCGGTTGGGCGGCGACGAGATCGAGACCCTCCTGCGTGCCGCCCAGTGGGCGCCGAGCAAGGGCAACACCCAGCCGTGGGCGTTCGTCGTCTGCGTCCCGGGCACTCCCCAGCACGACCGGCTCGTCGCGACGCTGACCCGCGGCAACGCCGGCTGGGTGCCGCGGGCCTCGGTCGTCTTCGTCACCACCGCGCACGTGCGCGAGAGCGAGGAGCCCGGGGCGGCGTCGTACAGCGACCACGCCCTCTACGACGTCGGCCAGGCCGCGGCCCACCTCACCCTGCAGGCGCGGGCGATGGGGCTGCACGCCCACCAGTTCGCCGGCTTCGACCACGACGCGCTCGCCGCGGCGCTGGGCGTGCCCGCCACCCACCGGGTGCTCACCGGCATCGCCGTCGGCGTGCCGGGCGACCCGGCCGAGGTCGACGAGCGCACCGCCGCCCGCGACCGCCGTGACCGGGAGCGCCGTCCGCTCGAGGAGTGGGCGTTCGGTGAGCGGTTCGGCGAGCCGTTCGTGACAGCGCCGCTGGCAGACTCGGCGCCATGACCTCACTCTCCGACTTCTCGGCCACCGCGATCGACGGCACCGACACCGACCTCGCGCAGTACGACGGCAAGGTCGTGCTCGTCGTCAACACCGCCTCGCAGTGCGGCTTCACCGGCCAGTACAAGGGCCTCCAGCAGCTGCAGGACACGTACGCCGACCAGGGCCTGGTCGTGCTCGGCTTCCCGTGCGACCAGTTCGGCAACCAGGAGCCCGGTGACGAGGCGGAGATCTCCGACTTCTGCGAGCGCAACTTCGGCGTGACGTTCCCGCTGTTCTCCAAGGTCGACGTGAACGGCGACGACGCCCACCCGCTGTTCGACTGGCTCAAGGACTCCAAGGGCGGGCTGCTCGGCAGCAAGATCAAGTGGAACTTCACCAAGTTCCTCGTCGGCCGCGACGGCCAGGTGATCGACCGCTACGCCCCGACCACCGAGCCGGAGAAGCTGTCCGACGACATCGAGAAGGCCCTCTGATGCGCGCCGGCGTCGTCGCCGCGACGGTGCTCGCCGCGGTGGTGGCGTCGGCACCCGCGACAGCTACGGCGTCGCTGGTCGAGGAAGGCGCCCCGGCGCCTGTCACGAGACCCCTCGGCCGAGCGGCCGACGTGGTCGTCGGGACCGGCACGCCCGCGTCGTGCACCTCGCGCGCCGTCGTACGCGCCGTGGCGAAGGGCGGCGTGATCGGCTTCGACTGCGGCCCGTCGCCGGTGACCATCGCGATGAAGCGGACCGCGAAGGTCGTCAACACCTCGGCGCGCGTCGTCCTCGACGGGGGCGGCCTGGTCACCCTGAGCGGCGAGGGCCGGCGGCGGATCCTCTACCTGAACACCTGCGACCGCGCGCAGGTGTGGACGACCTCGCACTGCAACGACCAGGCCGAGCCGCGGCTCGTGCTGAAGCGGATGCGGTTCGTCCGCGGCAACAGCACGGGCGAGGCGACCGACGGCGGGGGCGGTGGCGCGGTGTTCGTGCGCGGTGGCCGGCTGCGCATCCTCGACTCCACCTTCGCCGACAACCGCTGCGACCGCACCGGCCCCGACGTGGGCGGAGCCGCGGTCCGGGTGCTCGACCAGCACCGCGACCGCCCCGTCGTCGTACGCCGCTCCACCTTCACCGGCGGGCGGTGCAGCAACGGCTCGGCGATCAGCAGCATCGGTGTCTCGTGGCGGATCAGCGGGTCGACGTTCACCGGCAACCGCGCGGTCGGCCGCGGCGCCAACCCCGCGCGACCCGGCACCCCGGGTGGCGGCTCGGGCGGCGCGATCTACCTCGACGGCGACGACATCCACCTCACCGTCGAGGACTCCGCGATCACCGGCAACCGCGCGCGTGAGGGCGGCGGCGCGATCTTCTTCGTCTCCAACGACCGCACCGGCACGCTGACGATCGACGGCTCCCGCCTCACCGACAACCCCAGCGACGGCTTCGAGACCATCCCCGGGATCTTCTTCCTCGGCGCCAGTCGGACGATCACCGACTCGGTGGTGCGTTAGCCCGACGCGGGGGCTGACCCCGCTCGGCTTACGCGGGGTCCGGCGCGAAGACGGTCTCCCAGTCGCGCCGCATGCTGACGACCGTCCAGCCGGAACGCTCGGCGACCTCGAGGATGGGCTCGACGGCGTCGAACGTTCCTGCCTCGCTGGCGTAGGCGACCTCGCGCTCGTCGTCGTCGTGGTCGAGCAGGAGCGCGAGCGAGGGACCGTCTCCCGTCAGGGCCCAGTCGAGCATCTCCCGGTCCCCGGCGGAGTTGCCCGCGGCCAGGCACGGCCGACGTCCGAGCTGGGTCTGGATGTTGGTCACCTTGGTCGCGCCCTCGTTGGCGTCGCCGAAGACTCCACGCGTGCGGAGCAGGCGTGGTCGTCCGAGGTCGTCGGGGGAGTACTCGTACTGGACGAGGGTTCCCACCACCGACTCCGGTGGGATGCCGTAGAGGTCCTGGCTCACCGCCCGGACGAACTCCGCGCCGCCTCCTGTGGAGATGGTCACGGCGAAGTCCAGCGCGCGCAGCTCGGCGATCAGCTCCAGCATGGGCTGGTAGGTGTTGGAGGCGTGCCTGCGGCCGAGGGTCGGGTGCTCGGCGCGCGACATGAACTCGCGGGCCGCCGCCGTGAAGGCCTCCGGGGTGATGCTCGCGAAGAGCCCGTTGAGCGCCATCGCGATGCGCACCAGACCGAGCTCGGCGATGGCAGCGCGGTCACCGCCGAGCACTGCAGCCAGCTCGGGCTCGCGTGCCAGCGACGCGTCCTCGGCCGACCTGGTGGTGAGCGCGTCGACGAAGAAGTCCCACTGGACGTAGGTCGGTCGTTCCACCCACAGGGTGCCGTCGTTGTCGAAGCAGGCCAACCGCTCGGCCTCCGGCAGCTCCGGTGCCGCGTCGAGGAAGCCGATCACCGAGTCCCTGGCCGGTCCGGGACGCCACGACGGCAGGCGCAGGTCGTCCGTCATCCCGCCTCGCTCACGGCTCGTCGTACGCAGCGGAAGCCCACGTGGCTCATCCCGGTGTCCACCATCTGTGGTCGGCGCGCCGCGGGACGGTAGCGCAGGCAGTAGGAGTCGGCGCACAGGTGGGACCCGCCCTTGATCACCTTGCGTCCGGTGCGGAACTGGGGCTGGTGTCGGTCGAGGCTGCCCTCCAGGTCGCCACCCCGCGGGTCGAGGGGAGCGCAGCACGCCGACGTCGCGTCGTCGGGGTGCCGGCTGGTCCACCAGTCGTCCGTCCACTCCCAGACGTTGCCCGCCATGTCGAAGAGCCCGAACCCGTTGGCGGGGAATCGCCCCACCGGCGCGGTGCGCAGGTATCCGCTCTCCTTCGTGTGGCGCCACGGGAAGTCCGGACCGTCCCAGGTGTTCGCCATGATCCGACCTCCGGGTCGCTTCTCGTCACCCCAGGTGTACGCCGCTCCCTCGAGGCCGCCGCGGGCGGCGTACTCCCACTCCGCCTCCGTCGGGAGGTCGAGACCTGCCCAGTCGGCGTACGCGCGCGCGTCCTCGTGGCAGACCTGCACCACGGGATGGTCGGGGAGCCGCTTCACCGAGCTGCCCGGCCCGTACGGCGCCCGCCAGCTCGCGCCGGGCGTCCACGTCCACCACTGGCTGAGGTGGCGCAGGTCGACCGGTCCGTCCGTGGGTGTGAACACCATCGAGCCCGGGACGAGGTTCTCCGCAGGGGCGTCGGGGAACTCTGCCGGGTCGAGCGGGCGCTCGGCGACCGTGACGTAGCCGGTCGCCCGCACGAAGCGCGCGAACTGGGCGTTCGTCACCGCGGTGGCGCCGATCGAGAAGTCGCCGACCCGCACCAGGTGGGTCGGCGCCTCCTCGGGATAGTGCTCGTCGGAGCCCATCCGGAACGTGCCGCCGGACAGGCGCACGAGCTCAGGCGCTGCCGACACCGGCCTTCAGCTTCTCCATCACCTTGCCGACCGTGAAGCTCGCCGACTCCTGGCGCGGCGGGAACTCCACGAGGGTCTGCAGCATCCGCGCGACGTAGGCCTGCATGGGCACGAGGACGAATGCGTGGTCGAGGAGCCAGTCGTAGTAGGTGTTGGACGTGATGTCGGCCCGCTCGAAGGGATCGGTGCGGAGGTTGAAGATCTTCGGCACCCGCAGCTCGGTGTAGGGCTCCGCCCACACGTTCAGCGTGCCGGTGGCGCGTTGCTCGAGGAACACCACCTTCCAGTTGTCGAAGCGCAGCGCCGTCAGGTCGCCGTCGTCGGAGACGTAGAAGAAGTGCTGGCGTGGGCTCGCCTCCGCGCTCCCGGAGATGTAGTCGAGCTGGTCGTGGCCGTCGAGGTGGACGTGGTAGCTCGACCCGGCGAGCTCGGTGCCGGCCTTGAGGCGGCTCTTCACGTCGGTGTCGCCGGCGGCGGCCAGGAGCGTGACGAACCAGTCGGCGTGGCTGACGATGCCGTTGCGCACCTCTCCGGCCGGGAAGTGCCCGGGCCAGCGCACGAGTGCGGGCACGCGGTAGGCGCCCTCCCAGTTGGAGTTCTTCTCGTTGCGGAACGGCGTCATGCCGGCGTCGGGCCAGGTGTTCATGTGGGGACCGTTGTCGGTCGAGTACATGACGATCGTGTTCTCGGCGAGCCCCTGCTCGTCGAGCCAGTCCAGCACCGCGCCGATCAGCTCGTCGTGGTCGCACATGGTGTCGTGGTACTCCGACTGCCAGCGTCCTGCCTTGCCCCGGCTGCCGTCCTTGATGTGCGTGCGGAAGTGCATGTGGGTGGTGTTGAGCCACACGAAGAACGGGGTGTCGGCGTCCTTGGCGTCGCCCATGAAGCGCAGGGCCTCGGGCACGACCTCGTCGTCGATGGTCTTCATCCGCTCCTTGGTCAGCGGGCCGGTGTCCTCGATGCGCTGCGTGCCGTCCTCCTGCGCCCAGGAGTGGATCACCCCCCGGGGCCCGAAGTTCTTGTGGAAGTCCGGGAAGTCCTCCTCGGTCGGGTAGTCGTCGAGCTCGGGCTCCTCCTCGGCGTTGAGGTGGTAGAGGTTGCCGAAGAACTCGTCGAAGCCGTGGGCGGTCGGCAGGAACTCGTCGCGGTCCCCGAAGTGGTTCTTGCCGAACTGGCCCGTCGCGTAGCCCAGGCTCTTCAGGGCCGTCGCGATCGTCGGGTCCTCGGCGCGCAGCCCGATGTCGGCACCGGGCATCCCGACCTTGGTGAGACCCGTGCGATAGGGGTTCTGGCCGGTGATGAACGCCGCCCGCCCCGCCGTGCAGCTCTGCTCGCCGTAGTAGTCGGTGAACCGCACACCTTCGTCCGCGATGCGGTCGATGTGGGGGGTGCGGTATCCCATCAACCCGTCGCTGTAGCAGCTCAGGTTCGAGATACCGATGTCGTCACCCCAGAGAATCAGGATGTTGGGTCGGTCTGACACGTGAGCCTCCTGGGACATGGGACGAGCGTCGGCAGGTCGGGCCCGCGCACGAACGGCTGAGGGGTTCGAGCGTCGCTCGCGGCGAAGACCGCCGCGTCGCCCAAACCGGGTGAACGGCCGCCCGCTGGGGCGGAACCCGGCTGCTCCAGGGACGGTGACCGTTCACCCTTCTCAGGTGACGTCGATCGGCGCGCCGGGCGAGAGGATCGGCCTGCCGTCGAGGAGGGGGCGCCATGATCCGACTTCTGATCGCCACGGGCATCCAGCTGCTGGCGAACGCCGTGGGCCTGCTGGTCGCCGCCGCCGTGCTGGACGACGTGACGGTCTCAGGGACGGCGTTCCTGGTCGCCGTCGTCGTCTTCACGCTGGTCTATGCGATCGCGCAGCCGTTCTTCACCCAGATGGCGCTGTCCAGGGTGCCGGCGCTGCGTGGCGGGGTGGCCCTGGTGGCGACCCTGGCAGGGCTGGTCGTGACAGCCGCGCTGTCCGACGGCCTGTCGATCAGCGGACCCACCACGTGGCTCCTGGCGACGGTGATCGTCTGGCTCATCTCCCTCGTGGGCGTGCTGCTGCTTCCCCTGGTCCTCGTGAAGCGGTCCGTGCAGGACCGGTCTCGCGAGCGACGATGAGGACGTCGCAGCCTCACGTGGGGAGTGAGGGCGCGTCGGGGCCGACGCGCTCGGCCAGCCACTGCGCGACCTGCTCCTCCGACGGCGCCAGCCCGTCGCTGATCACGTGGGGCGCGACGCGGGAGAAGTAGTCGGTGACCATGCTGTCCGACTCGCGCACCAGCATCCCGGCGGCCTCGCCGTCGACGATCCACGACCCGAGCACCACGCGGTTGCCCTCGAAGCTCGGCAGGTCGGTGTAGGCCTGGTAGACCCAGCCCTCGGCGCCGTAGCCGCCCGGCATCACGACGTCCTCGAGCAGGTCGTCGAGGTGGATGCGGATGTTGTCGCCCTCACGCCCGTGCAGCGGCTTGGCGACCCAGCGCTCGAGGTCGCGCGGCTCGTCGAAGTACGCCGGCAGCAGCAGGCGGTGGCGTGGGAAGAGCTCCCATAGCACCGGCAGGATCGCCTTGGTGCTGAGCAGCACCTTCCACGCCGGCTCGATCCACTTGGTGGGTCGGGCCTCGGACCGGTCGACGACCATCCGGCCGAACGGCTCGGCCAGCATCTCCTCCCAGGCGTAGAGCTTGAACGCGTTGCGCAGCGGCTCGTCGTGGACGTCGCGGAAGTCCCGGGTGTCGGGGTTCCACCCGACCTCGGCCACCGGGTGGGCGAGCGCGAGCCACCCGGCCTGGACGGCGGCGTCCATCAGGTAGTGGACGGTCATCTCCATCTCGCCGCCGTCGTAGGAGTCCTCCTCGCCGAGGTCGTAGAGGAAGTGCATCCGGTCGCCGTCGAAGTGGCCCGACCGGCGCAGCGTGCGCCACCCCTCGATGAGGCGGTCGTGGACGGAGTTCCACTGGTCCATCTCCGGCATCACGTCCTCCATCCAGTTCCACTGGATGATCCCGGTCTCGACGAGGCCGGTCGGGGTGTCGCCGTTGATCTCGAGCATCTTGATCGACCCGTCGGCGCCGTAGGCGAGGTCGAAGCGCGCGTAGAGCGCCGGGTCGCCGGCCTCGATCGAGCGTCGTACGACGCCCAGCGAGCCGGGCGGCAGGCCGAGCCGCTCGTCGGTCATCGTCGTGGCCATGTGGGTGACGGCCTGCAGGCACATCGCCCACAGCTCCTCGGTGGCGGCCTCGAGCGCCTCCACCTCCTCCATCGTCACCTCGTACCAGGCGTCCTCGTTCCAGTAGGGCAGCTCGGAGCCGTCGGGCATCTTGGTGGTCGGGAAGACCAGGCCCTGCTCCACGACGGTGTCGCGCCAGCCCTCACGCGCCCGTGACCGGTGCCGCCACATGTCTGGGTGCCCTCCCTGCTCAGGCGATGCTGGCGCACACGATGGCGCCGACGGAGAGGGCGACGGCCGCCGCGACCTGTGCGAGAGGACGTACGGGGCCCGGCGCGGTGACGATCTGCCGCAGGTCGCCCGGGGTGATCGCCTCGACCGCGAAGAACATGAGCGTGTTGAGGGCGATGCCGACCGCGCCGAAGCACACGGTCCACACCAGCGCCCAGCCGAGCGAGGTCTCGCCGTTGGTCCAGATCGCGGTGAACAGCACCGCGGCGTTGGAGACCAGCCACGCCGAGGTCACCAGGCCGGCGCCCTTGGAGTGGGCGTGCACCGACTCGTTGCCGTTCTCGTCGACGCCGCGCAGGTGGGTGCCGAGGTGGCCGGGCGTGGCGAGGTCGAGGACGTAGTAGGCCACCACCAGCATCGCGCCGCCGACGAGGGCGTAGGCGACGGCGTGGAGGAGGGCGTCGATCAGGTCGGTCACGGAAGGTCTCCTGGGAGCGGTGCTGGCGGGATCGGGTGGTGGGTCGGTGCGCTCGGGCTCAGCCGAAGCCGCGGTTGCTGCCGCCGAAGCCGCCCTTGGTGGTGGCGGACTTCACCGTCGAGCCGCCGGTGGTGGGCAGCCCGCCGCGCTGCACGACGCCCGTGAGGCTGCTGCCTCGGAAGGTGCCGCCGGTGGCGGTCTGGCCGATGCCCGGGACGACCGACCTCGCGGCGAGGTAGTACCAGAAGAAGCCGGTGCCGCCGCCGTTGTAGTCGGAGTCGTCGTCGCACTGGTCGTCGTCGACGCGCTCCTGGGTGTCGGGGTCGACGCACACCGCGGCGTAGTCGGCGCTGGAGGAGCAGCCGGTGAGGCTGCTCGCCATCACGGCGGTGATGCCCAGCGAGATGCTGGTCGACCGCATGCGGCGGCGGGTGGGCGTGGTCATCGGGAGCCTCCGGGCGGGTCCTGGCTGGCGTTCGTCTCTGGGGCGTTCTTCTGCCCGAACATCGCCAGCATCTGCTCGGCGACGTCGGTGGTGGCGGCGTCGGCCGCCTCGTGCTCGGCGAGCCGCTCCTCGAGCCACGCGCGGCCGTGCTGTGCCTCGAGGGAGGCGAGGGTGAGGTGCTCGAGCCGGTCGATCCGCGCGTGGACGTCCTCGAGGACGGTCGCCACGGCGAGGGACTCCTTGTCGAAGACGAGGTTGGCGATCACGTGGCCGATCGCGATCGGGACGAGCACCAGCATCGACACGATGAGGACCGCGCCGACCGCGCGGCCGGCGGTGGAGGACGGGTAGAAGTCGCCGTAGCCGACGGTCGAGCCGGTCACGATGCCCCACCACAGCCCTTCGACCGGGCCCTTGTCCTCGAGCGCGGCGTAGGTGAAGGAGCACACGACCCAGATGCCGAGCACCACGAGCACCAGCAGGTGCGGGGCGTTGACGAGCCCGCGCACCGGGCGCGCGACGAAGCCGATGCGTCGCGCGATCGCCTTCTCGGCGCCGTCGACGTCCGTGACCTGCTCGGCCATGCCTGATCCCCGTTCCCCCGTGTCGTCGCCGCGACTTTAGGCGTGCCCGTGTTCCGGCCCGCATACGCCTCGCGGACCCCCCCGGCTCACGCGA
Organism: Nocardioides sp. T5; assembly: GCF_048161455.1. Taxonomy (NCBI): domain Bacteria; kingdom Bacillati; phylum Actinomycetota; class Actinomycetes; order Propionibacteriales; family Nocardioidaceae; genus Nocardioides; species Nocardioides sp. T5. The sequence continues at coordinate 69,249 of NZ_CP182415.1, forward strand.
CGAGGTCGGCGTACTCCGGGTGCTTCTCGATGTACGACGCCACGTAGGGGCAGTCGGGCCGCACGGTCAGGCCGCGCGCGCGGGCGTCGTCGAGCGCCGCGCGGACCAGCGTCGAGGCGTGCCCCTGGCCGCTGAAGGCCTCCGGCACCTCGGTGTGGATCAGCCGGATCACGTCGCCGTGCAGGCGGTAGTCGATGAAGCCGACGAGCGTGTCGCCGGAGCGCAGTTCGTAGCGGTGGTGGTCGGGGGCGTCGACGAGCTCGGTGTCCACGACCTGAGCCTAGACGGAGGTGACTTGCCCGTAACCCCACCCGGGGGAGAGGGTCTGCTCCATGGCAGCAACCGCATCGTCGTACTCGATCACCATGCGGTTGTACACCGCGGCCGACCACAGCGTCGTCGGCGCCGTCGCAACCACCATCGCGCACAACGGGGGCGTCGTCACCGCGATCGACGTCGCCGAGTCGCGCCACGACCGGCTCACCGTCGACGTCACCTGCTCGGCGGCCGACGCCACGCACTCCCAGGAGCTCGTCGCGGCGGTGTCCGAGGTCGAGGGCGTGACGGTCCACAAGGTCAGCGACCGGACCTTCCTGCTGCACCTCGGCGGCAAGATCGGCGTGCAGTCCAAGGTGCCGCTGCGCACCCGCGACGACCTGTCGATGGCCTACACGCCCGGCGTCGGCCGGGTGTCGATGGCGATCCACGACAACCCCGAGGACGTCCGCAAGCTCACCATCAAGGGCAACTCGGTCGCAGTCGTCACCGACGGCTCGGCCGTCCTGGGCCTCGGCAACATCGGTCCCGGCGCGGCGATGCCGGTCATGGAGGGCAAGGCCGCGCTCTTCAAGCGCTTCGCCGACATCGACGCGTGGCCGATCTGCCTGGCGTCGCAGGACACCGACGAGATCGTCCGGGCCGTCGAGATGATCGCGCCCGGCTTCGGCGGCATCAACCTCGAGGACATCGCGGCCCCGCGCTGCTTCGAGATCGAGGCCCGGCTGCGTGAGTCGCTCGACATCCCCGTCTTCCACGACGACCAGCACGGCACCGCGATCGTGGTCCTCGCCGCGCTCACCAACGCCCTGCGCTGCGTCGAGAAGCAGCTCGCCGACGTGCGCATCGTGGTGTCCGGGGCCGGTGCCGCCGGCACCGCGATCGTCACCCTGCTCCTCGCCGCGGGCGCCCACGACGTCGTCGTCGTCGACCGGTTCGGCGCGCTGTCGTCCGCGGACGAGTCGCTGTCCCCGGCGCACCGCGACCTCGCCTCGGCCACCAACCCGCGTCGTGCCACCGGCTCGCTGCAGGAGGTCCTCGTCGACGCCGACGTCTTCATCGGCGTCTCGGCCCCCGGCATCCTCGACCCCGAGTGGATCCCGACGATGGCGCCCAAGCCGGTCGTCTTCGCCCTCGCCAACCCCGACCCGGAGGTCGACCCGGCCGAGGCCGACAAGTACGCCGCCGTGGTGGCCTCGGGCCGCTCCGACTACCCCAACCAGATCAACAACGTGCTCGCCTTCCCCGGCGTCTTCCGCGGCCTCCTCGACGCCGGTGCCCAGCACGTCACGACCGACATGCTGCTGCGCGCCGCCCAGGCCATCGCCGACACCGTCAGCGCCGAGGAGCTGCACGCTGCCTTCATCATCCCGAGCGTGTTCCACCCCGACGTGACCAAGCGGGTGGCATCGGCGATCAGCGGCCGCGAGAGCTGAGGGCGGGCTGGTCCTTACGCGTCGGCGTACGAGGGCGCATGCGGCGGCGCGCCGTGTCATAACGGCGTGCTTGTAGGGGAAGTCCGTCACTTCGTGCAGGTTGTGCACCCCTCCAGGTGGCGGACTCCCCGCTCGAGCGGGGAGTCCACCAGCAGCCGGGTGGCATCGGCGATCAGCGGCCGTGAGAGCCGACGTACGCCGCCTCCGGGCGCGGTTCCGCACCGGCGTCCGGCGGGCCGACCTTGCGCGGCCACCAGAACTTCTCGCCGAGGGTGAGCGCGAGCGCCGGCACGAGGACGGTGCGCACGACGAGGGTGTCGAGCAGCACGCCGACGAAGATGATCGCGCCGAGCTGGGCGAGCACCACCAGCGGCAGCACGCCGAGGACGGCGAAGACCGCGGCGAGCAGGATGCCCGCGCTGGTGATCACGCCGCCGGTGGCGGTCAGGGCGCGCAGCATGCCGGTGCGGGTGCCGTGCTCTCGCGCCTCCTCACGGGCCCGGGTGACGAGGAAGATGTTGTAGTCGACGCCCAGTGCGACCAGGAAGAGGAACGCCAGGAGCGGCACGCCGGTGTCCATCGCCTCGAAGCCGAAGACGTTCTGGAACAGCCACCACGACGCGCCCATGCTGGCGGCGTACGTCGCCACGACGGTCGCGACGAGCAGCAGGGGCGCCACGATCGAGCGCAGCAGCAGGAGCAGCGCGCCGAGCACCAGCAGCAGGATGAGCGGCAGGATCACCTGGCGGTCGCTGGCGGCGTAGTCGGCCGCGTCGATGGCCTCGGCGTCGCCGCCGCCGACGTGCGTGTCGTCGAAGTCGGCCACCGCGTCACGGACGTCGAGCACGACCGCCTGGGCCGCGTCGCTGCCGGGTGCGGCGTCGGGCACGGCGTCGATGCGGGTGATGCCGTCACCGCTGCTGGTGACGCGCGCGGAGTCCACGCCCTCGACCTCCTCGACGGCAGCGAGCACCGGCTCGGGGTCGTCACGGGTGAGGACCTGGACCGGGTCGCTGGTGCCGGCGGGGAACGACTCACCGAGGCGCTCGGCGGCCGCGATGGCCTCGGGGCGCTCGAGGAACTGGTCGGCCGGGTCGAGACCGGTGGTGATCGTCGTGGCGCCGAGGGCCATCACCGCCAGGACGGTGACGGTGCCGGCGACGAAGGTCCGCGGACGACGGGAGACGGCGCTGCCGACGCGGTGCCAGACACCGCGCGAGTCGACGAGGACCGGGTCGCCCACGTGCGGCACCCGCGGCCAGAAGACCCACCGGCCGAACAGCACCAGTGCCGCCGGCAGCACGACCAGGGCGAACGTCGCAGCGATGAGGACGCCGACCGCGCACGCGAGGCCCAGGCCGCGGGTCGTCGGGATCGCCGACAGGAGGAGGGTGAGCAGGCCCAGCACGACGGTGGTGGCGCTCGAGAGCACCGCCTCGAAGGTCCGGCTGAGGGCGTGCGCCATCGCCTCGTAGCGCGACTCGGTCGTCTTGAGCTCGTCGCGGTAGCGCGAGATCAGCAGGAGGGCGTAGTCGGTGCCGGCTCCGAAGACGAGCACGCTCAGGATGCCGACCGTCGACTCGTCCCAGGCGACGCCGACGACCTCGAGCACGTTGGTCGACACGATCGCGGCCAGGCGGTCGGCGATGCCGACGACCGTCAGCGGGACCAGCCACAGCACGGGACTGCGGTAGGTGATGATCAACAGGATGGCCACGACGGCCGCGGTCGCGGCGAGGAGCCGGATGTCGGCGCCGTCGAAGACCTGGCCGATGTCGGCCTGGATGCCGGCGGGGCCGGTCACCTGGACCTCCACGCCGTCGGGGACGTCCTCGCCGAGCTGGGTGCGCAGCTCCTCGACCTGGTCGATGTTGTCGGTGGCGGAGGTCGAGGAGACGGGTACGGCGACGAACGCGGCGGTCTGGTCCTCGGCCACCACGAGAGGCGACTGCTGGCCCTCACCACCACCGGGCGGCCCGCCCTGGGGCGCGCCCTCGGGAGCGCCTCCGCCGCCGGCGTCCGCGAGCAGCGCGCCCGCCTGCTGGGCCAGCTCGTCCTGGGTCGCGGCGTCGAGCTCACCGGACTCTGCGGTCCACAGCACGATGGCCACCTGGCCCTCGTCGTCGGGCAGCTGCTCCTCGAGCTCGACCGCGAGCGTGCTGTCCGCTCCGGCCGGCAGCGTGTCGACGGGGGAGGCCTCGCGCTCGCCCTCCGGCACGAACGCGATGACGAAGAGCGCGAGCAGGATCGGCACGAGCGCGAAGAACCAGGCCAGCCGGCGGCCGGCGATCGCCCGGGCCGGGGCGGGGGTGCGGTGGGAGGGCACGGGGTCTCCTCGGGGGAGTAGCTAGGGAGCGTGATTGCTAAGCAAGTTACTTATCAAGTTAGCGGTAGTATCATCGCCCAGGCAAGTGGACGCCGAGAGCCGGAGGTGGGACGCCCGTGACGGACGAGCAGCACGTCGTCGCGCCTCCGCCGTGGGTGGACCGGGGCCAGGAACGCTCCCAGCCGCCGACGCTCCTGGCGCTGCGTGACCTGGTCGCCGCCGGCAGCCGCGTCAACCACGTGGTGTCGCGACGGGCCGGGCTCAGTGAGACCGAGCTCGTCACGCTCGAGCACCTCAGCCGCGAGCAGATCGGTCCCGCGGAGGTCGCCCGCCGGCTGGAGGTCTCGACCGCCGCGGCGACGGGCATCGTGGACCGGCTGGTCTCCCGGGGTCACGTCGAGCGGCGCCCGCACGAGGTCGACCGTCGGCGCACCGAGCTGCACATCACCGACTCCGGGCGCGGCGAGATCATCGGCCACCTGATGCCGATGTTCGCCGCGCTCGACCGCCACGACGCGACCTTCACCGAGGAGGAGAAGGCCGTCGTCCGGCGCTACCTCCGCGGTGCGACCGAGGCGTTCGAGCGCGTGCTGGACGACTGACGCCCGGGGCTGATCGCCGCCCGCCGAGCGGTGGGTGAGACATGTTCTCGGGTGTGCGAACCTGCGCCACGCACCGCTCCTGATCGCCGGTCCGACCGAGCGGTGGGTGAGACATGTTCTCGGGTACGCGAACCTGCGCCACGCACCGCGAGGTGGTCAGCGGGGCCTGGCCGGGACACCGCCCGGGCGGGGCGGCGTACGGGGTCAGTCCTCGACGCCGGCCATCTGGTGCGCGACGAGCGCGGCACCGACGATGCCGGCACGGTTCTGCAGCGTCGCGGGCACCATCTCGGTCTCGACCTTGATGAGGTGGCCGAACTTGTCCCACGACTTGCTCACCCCGCCCCCGATCACGAACAGGTCGGGGGAGAAGAGCCGCTCGAGGTGGCGGAAGTAGGCCGTGAGCCGCTCCGACCACTCCTCCCACGACAGGCCCTCGCGCTCGCGTGCGCTGGTCGCCGTGGTCGCCTCGGCGACGGCGCCGTCGAGCTCGAGGTGGCCCATCTCGGAGTTGGGGACCAGCTGGCCGTTCCAGATCATCGCCGAGCCGATGCCGGTGCCGAGGGTGATGACCATGACCAGGCCGCCGCGGCCCTTCGCAGCGCCGTACTCCGCCTCGGCGAGCCCGGCGGCGTCGGCGTCGTTGACCACGTGCACCTCGCGCCCGAGGGCGGCGGTGAAGATCGCGTCGGCGTCCTCGCCGATCCACGACTTGTCGATGTTGGCCGCCGAGTGCACCACGCCGTGCCGGACGATGCCGGGCACGGTCACGCCGACCGGCCGCGTGGACACGGGGAAGCTGTCGATGATCTGTCCGAAGACCTTGGCGACCGCCTGCGGGGTGGCGGGTCGGGGGGTGTCGATCCGGATCCGGTCGTGCGCGAAGTCGCCGACCTCGAGGTCGACAGGGGCGCCCTTGATGCCGGTGCCGCCGAAGTCGATGCCGAAGGGGTGTTCCATGGCGCCCAACCTATCGCCAGCCGTACACCGGTGTGACGGGGGCAACACCGCACGAGACACCGCTCACGTCGTTCGCCCGCGCGCGGGCCCATGCCGACGCTAGCCTCCACGCACCCACGCCGAGGGGTGCGGCCGGGGAGGTGCTGAGGTGGGACGCGTGTCGAAGGTGGCCGCGCTGCAGGAGCTCGGCATGGGTCTGTCCGCGCAGGGGCGCTTCCAGGAGGCCCTCGTCACGTTGCAGGAGGCGGAGGCGATCGCGCACCGGGTGCGCTTCGGGATGGCGTCCTTCGTCGTCCCCGACGTCGTGCACGCTCGTGCAGTGGTGCTCCACGACGCGGGGCGCTGGGACGAGGCGATCGACGCCGCCCGAGAGTCCGCGTCGATGCGTCGAGCTGCGGGGGCGATGGACTCCGACCAGCTGTCGCGGTTCTCGGACTCGCTCGAGGTCATGGCCAACAGCCTGACTCGCCTGCGTCGGCTCGAGGAGGCGGAAGCCATCAGCGCGGAGGTCATGGCGATGCGGGCCCGGCTGCCGTGGTCTGAGCGGGCCCGCGCGCTCCTGAACCGGGCGGCCACCCTGACCGAGGCCGGTCGTCATGCCGAAGGGCTGGCGGCGGTGGTGGAGCTGGCGCGCAGCGCGCGCGACCGGCCCGCCTCCGACGCGGGTGACGCGACGTACGTCGCCGGGCTGGTCAACCTCGGCGTCCAGCTGCGGATGAATGGTCGCTGGCGAGAGGCGATCGAGGTGCAGGGTCTCGCGGTCGGCGAGCTGCGGCTCGCCGCGCAGGTCGGCGGCGACGAGGAACTCGGCGACCTCGCGATCGGACTGGCCAACTTGGCCAATCTCCACCTCGAGTCCGGGCGCGCTGCCGACGCGGAGCCGCCCGGAGCAGAGGCGCTCGCCCTGCGTGAGCGCTTGGCCCGACGATCGCCGGCCGCCCTCCCTGCGCTCACTGACAGCCTCAACAACCAGGCGATCGTGCTGGCCGAGCTCGGCCGCACCGCGGATGCAGAGCCCCTCGCCGACCGGTGCGTGGAGCTGCGGCGGCGCCTGCACGACGCTCAGCCGCACGCCTTCGACCGCGCGCTGGCCAACGCTCTGGTCACCCACTGCCACGTGCTGACCCGCGCCGGCCGCGCGGAGGCGGGGGTGGTGGCTGGGCGCGAGGGGGTCGACCTGCTGCGCGTGCTCGCGGACCGCGACCCGCTCGCGCACCTCGCGTGGTTCGCCGGCGCGCTCGACACCGTCGCGGACGCCATGGCGGCAGCGGTCGGTCCCGAGCAGGCCTTGGCCGCCAGCGAGGAGTCGGTCGCCGTCGCCCGCCGCGCCCTCGCCGACAACCCCGCCGGCTTCGCGAGCTCCCACGCGGCGATCCTGCTCGCCGGAGCCGAGCGGCACGCCGCCGGCGATCCTGACCGAGCGCGGGCGTGGGCGGCCGAGGCCCTCGACCTCGTGAGCGGTCTCGCCGTGGCCGAGCCGGAGGCGTACGCCGTCGTGCTCGAGCGCGCGAGGCGCGTGAACGCCTCACTGACCTGACTCCACGACTTTACACGCAGCACCCTCTTGTCAACCACCTTTACAGATCGTATGGTCCTGTAAACCCGATGGCAGGAGGTCAGGACGATGGCCGGCTACCCCACCCGACTCGCACCCAGCGGCACGGTCCCCGAGGGCACGACCGAGATCTGGACCGACAGCAAGCGCTACCTGTGGCTGATCGGCCTGGTGGTGCCGAGCCTGGCGTTCGTCGCCTTCGGCGGCTACGTCGCGACCGGCTGGGGGGTCTGGTTCTGGGTCGGGCCGATCGTCATCCTCGGCATCGTCCCCGCGATCGACCTGGTCGCCGGGCTCGACCGCTCCAACCCGCCCGACGACGTCATCGAGGCGCTCGAGCAGGACCGCTACTACCGGTGGATCACCTACCTCTTCCTGCCCATCCAGTACGCCGGCTTCCTCGGCGCGATGGCGGTCGTCGGGGGGTGGGACGTCCTCGGCCTCCTCGCCGACCAGCCGCTGTCGACCCTCGACAAGGTCGGCCTGGCGATCTCGATCGGCTGCATCGGCGGCATCGGCATCAACACCGCCCACGAGCTCGGCCACAAGAAGGAGGCCAACGAGCGCTGGCTCTCCAAGATCGCGCTCGCCCAGGTCGGCTACGGCCACTTCTACATCGAGCACAACCGTGGCCACCACGTCCGCGTGGCCACGCCCGAAGACCCGGCCAGCGCGCGGCTCGGTGAGAGCTTCTACGCCTTCTGGCCGCGCACGGTCGGCGGGTCGCTGCGGTCGGCCTGGCGGCTGGAGAAGCGGCGCCTCGCGCGTCGCAAGCAGTCGCCGTGGCGCCTCGACAACGACGTGCTCAACGCCTGGCTGATGACGCTCGTGCTGTGGGCGGGGGTGCTGGTCGCGTTCGGGCCCGAGGTGCTGCCGTACCTCCTCGTCCAGGCGGTCGTCGGCTTCTCGCTGCTCGAGGTCGTCAACTACATGGAGCACTACGGGATGCTGCGGCAGAAGGTCGGGGAGGGCGACCGCCGGCGCTACGAACGGGTGCTGCCCAGCCACAGCTGGAACTCCAACAACATCGCGACCAACGTGCTGCTCTACCACCTGCAGCGACACAGCGACCACCACGCCAACCCGACCCGGCGCTACCAGACGCTGCGGGACTTCGAGGAGAGCCCGGTGCTGCCGACCGGCTACGCCGGGATGATCGTGCTGGCCGCCGTGCCCGCGGTCTGGCGGCGGGTGATGGACCAGCGGGTCGTCGACCACTTCGGCGGCGACGTGTCCCTGGCCAACATCAGCCCGCGCAAGCGGCAGACCTACCTCGAGCGCTACCCCGCCCCGGGTCGAGTGCGCGGCTCCGGGGCGACTGCTACCGCGTCCGCACTCGACCCCGTGGGCGAGGTGCTCGCGGCCCGGTGCCCGAGCTGCGAGTACGTCTACGAGGTCGCGGCCGGTGACGAGCACGAGGGCTTCGCCGCCGGCACGGCCTGGGCGGACGTCCCGGACGACTGGTGCTGCCCCGACTGCGGGGTGCGCGACAAGGTCGACTTCGTGCCCTGCGCGCCCGAGCGCGCGACAGGCTGAGTCAGCCTCAGCGCACGACCTCGCGCCGGTCGTCGGGGAGACGGCGGGTGAGCCCGGCCCGGTCGAGCCGGTCGAGCAGCGGGAGCACGACGCGGCGCGAGGTAGCGAGGTCCTGGCGGGCGGCGCTGGTGGTGAAGGGCTGCTCGAGACGGGCGAGGCGGGCGGCGGCGTCGCGGTCGGCGCCGGGCAGCAGGACGAGACCCGGGGCGATGCGCCACAGCAGCCCGGCGCGCTCGGCGGCGCCCAGGGCGCGCTCGTCGAGACCGAGCTCGCGCAGCCGGTCGGCGGTGGGGGCGGCGAAGGGCGCGGCCTCCAGCTCGCGGCGTACGACGTCGACGGCGGCGGACACCTCCGACGGGAGCCCCGACCCGGGCGCCCGCACCCGACCACCCACGACCACCAGGGGCGGCCGCACCAGCGGCTCGACGAGGTCCGGGTCGGGCAGGCGGAGCCGGTCGGCCAGCACGGTCAACGGCACGTCGGGGTCGAGCGGGTGGGAGCGCGCGTGCTCCTCGACGAGGGGCGGCAGCCGGTCGGCGAGGGCGACGGCGAGACCGCGGCTGACCAGCCAGGGGCCTGCCTCGAGGTGGTCGCCGGGCGCGACGGGCACGCCGATGCGACGCAACCGGTCGCGGTGGGCGAGACCGCGTCGGGCGAGGCTCGTCGGCGAGGCGGGGGTGCCGTCGGCGCGCGCGAGCCTGGGCCGCCCGCCGGCCCGCGGCACCGCGCCGACGCAGCCGCGGGGGTCGGGGTCGAGGACGTCGACCCGCCACAGCCGGCGGTCGCCCGGGTCACGGAGCAGCATCCGGTCACCCACCCGCAGCGGCAGGGCGCGCTCCAACGTCAGCCGGGAGACGCCGCTGCCCGGGTCGCCCAGCGGACGGTGGCGCACGGCGACGTCGGCGGCACCGACGTGCAGGCGTGGCGCCAGCGGCGGATGGAGGGAAGGGCCGGCGCCGGGACCCGGCCGCAGGCGTACGTCGACCACCTCGGTGTGGTGCCACGCCGCAGGGGTGGTCAGCGCCGTCCCGCGGGTGATGCCGTCGACGTCGCCGGTGAGGTTGAGCGCTACCCTGGCGGTGCCGGCCACGGCATCGGCGTCGCGTCCAGGGCCTGCAGCCCGCGGACCCGCACCAGCCGCTCGCCGTCGGCGAGGGTGTCGCCGACCCGCACCGTTCCGGCGGGCAGGGTGGCGGTGACCACGGTGCCCGCTCCCCGCACGGTGAAGCGCCGGTCCACCCAGAGGCGTACGTCGACGTCCGCGGCAGGTGCCGGGAGCGCGGCGAGCATCGTGGTGAGGGCCGCCCGGAGGTCGTCGAGCCCGGCGCCCGTGCGCGCGCTGACCGCGACGACGGGTGCACCGGCCAGGCTGGTGCGCGACACCTCGGCCGCCGCCCGGGCCATCGCGGGTGCCGGGTCGGCGAGGTCGCTGCGGGTGACCGCGACGACCCCGTGGCCCACGCCGAGCGCGTCGAGGGCGGCGAGGTGCTCGGCCGCCTGCGGCATCCACGGGTCGTCGGCGGCGACGACCAGCAGGGCCGCCGGGACGGGCCCGATGCCGGCGAGCATCGTGGTGAGGAACCGCTCGTGGCCGGGCACGTCGACGAACGCCACGTCGCCCACGTCGCCCCCGTCCGGCCACGAGGTCCACGCGTAGCCCGGCTCGATCGTCAGCCCGCGTCGCCGCTCCTCCGCGAGCCGGTCGGGATCGGTGCCGGTGAGCGCGCGCACCAGGGTGGACTTGCCGTGGTCGACGTGGCCCGCGGTCGCGACGACGTGCATCAGGCGCTGCCCGCCCCCGCGGCACGGCGTACGACCTCGGCGAGCGCGGCGTCCTCTCGGCCGGGTCGACGGCCAGGAGGTCGAGCAGCAGCCGCCCGCGCACGGTGCGGCCCAGCACGGGCGGCTCACCCGCGCGCAGCGGCGCGGCGAGGTGCTCGGGCAGCGCGATCGCCGCACTGGGCACCTCGACCCCCGGCGCCCCGCCGCCGCCGACCGCGCCCGCGGAGTCCACGACCTCGGCACCCAGCGACGCCACCAGCCCGGCCGGCCACGCCGCGACCATCGCCCGCGCCCGCGCCCGGAGGTCGTCGACGGACCGCCCGAGCGCGGCATGCACCGGGGGCACGGGTCCGACGAGCGTCGCCTCGAGGGCGGCGAGAGTGGCTTGTCGACGCGCAGGGCACGCGCGAACGGGTCGCGCCGCAGCCGCTCGACCAGCTCGGCCCCACCGAGCAGCAGACCCGCCTGCGGGCCGCCGAGCAGCTTGTCGCCGGAGGCCGTGACGAGGTCGGCGCCGGCGCGCAGGGCGGACGCGGCGTCGGGCTCGTGGGGCAGCCGCGGGTGGGCCTCGAGCAGCCCGGAGCCGATGTCGACCACGAGCGGGACCCGCCGGCCCGCGTGCTCGAGCCCGGCGAGGTCGCGGGCGGGCACCGAGGAGGTGAAGCCGGTGACGGCGAAGTTGGAGGGATGCACCTTGAGGACGAAGGCGGTCGAGTCGTCCAGCGCGGAGGCGTAGTCGGCGAGGTGCACCCGGTTGGTGGTGCCGACCTCGCGCAGCCGGGCGCCGACCGACTCCATCAGCTCGGGGATGCGGAAGCCGTCACCGATCTCGACGAGCTCGCCCCGGGCGATGACAACGGTGTCGCGCCCGTCGTCGCCGCGCGCCAGCACCCGCGTGACCAGGGCGAGCGCGGCCGCGCCGTTGTTGACCACGTGGACCCCGCCCGCGTCGGGAACGGCCGAGGCGAGCGCCTCCAGCGCACCCCGGCCGCGTCGTCCGCGCTGCCCGGTCGCGAGGTCGAGCTCGACGTCGGTGGCACCGGCCGCCGTGCGTACGGCCTCGACAGCGGCACCCGACAGGGGCGCGCGGCCGAGGTTGGTGTGGACCACCACGCCGGTCGCGTTGACCACCCGCCGCAGCGTCGTGGCCGACACCGGCAGGGCGGCCACGGCGACGTCGGCCACCTCGTCCGGAGCGACCTCACCGGCCCGGCACCGCTCCTGCGCCCGGACGACGGCCTGCTTGACCAGGGTCGGGCCCAGCCGCGTCGCCGCGGACCGCAGCCGCTCGTCGGCCAGGACCTGGTCGGTGCGCGGGACGGCCCGTCTCGGATCCGTCACGCGCCCTCCTGCTCCCACGTCTGGCGGAGGCGGACGGGAATCGAACCCGCCCGACCCAGCTGCTGGGTCGCAACGGTTTTGAGGACCGCGTCCGTCACCAGACGAGAACCGCCTCCGCCCGCACACTATCCACCCGCGCCCTAGGTTGGACCCATGACGTCACCCCTCCGGCTGACCCAGTACGCCGCCGGCGGCGGGTGCGCGTGCAAGGTGCCGCCCGGCGAGCTGGAGCGCGTGCTCAGCGGCCTCGGCCGGGGCAGGGAGTCGGGCGACCTGCTGGTCGGTCTCGACCACGGCGACGACGCGGCCGCCGTACGCATCGACGACGCGCCCGACGGCACCGGCCGGGCCGTCATCGCCACCGCCGACTTCTTCACCCCGGTGGTCGACGACGCCTACACGTTCGGGCGCATCGCCGCGACCAACGCGATGTCGGACGTGTGGGCGATGGGCGGCACGCCGGTGGTCGCGGTCAACCTGCTCGGCTGGCCGCGCGACCGGATCCCCTTCGACGTGGCGGCGGAGGTGCTGCGCGGCGGCGACGACGCGTGCACCGAGGCTGGCGCCTTCCTCGCCGGCGGGCACAGCATCGACGACCCGGAGCCGAAGTACGGCCTCGCGGTCACCGGCATGGCCGACCCCGCCGCGCTGCTGCGCAACGACGCGGCGCGGCCCGGGATGCCGCTGACGCTGACCAAGCCGCTCGGCCTCGGCGTGCTCAACAACCGCCACAAGGCGACGGGCGAGTGGTTCGAGGAGGCGGTCGCGGTGATGACCGCGCTCAACCGCGACGCCAGCCGCGCGGCCGTCGACGCCGGCGTCCGTGCGGCCACCGACGTCACCGGCTTCGGCCTGCTCGGCCACCTCATGAAGATGATGCGCGCGAGCGGCACGACCGCGGTCGTCGACGCGGCGGCGGTGCCGTACGTCGACGGAGCGCGGCAGTCGCTCGCCGACGGCTTCGTGCCCGGCGGCAGCCGGCGCAACCTCGACTGGGTACGGCCCCACCTGGCGTCCGACCTCGACGAGGACGAGCTGGTCCTGCTCGCCGACGCCCAGACCTCGGGCGGCCTCCTGGTGGTCGGCGAGCTGCCCGGGCACCCCGTCGTCGGCGAGGTGGTCGCGGCGGGGGAGCACGCACTCGTCGTCCGCTGACGCGCCCACCCCTCGGGTGGTGGACGACGTCGTACGCCGATCCGTAGGGTCGTGGCTCCACACGTGCTCGGAGGGTGAGGTCCATGGCGGAGTCGAGGTCGCTCCTCCCCTGGCCCGTGCTCCGGCAGCTGACGAGCGGTGACCTCCTCGGACGCGGCAAGGCCGTGCGCTCGCGCCGCACCGACGAGGTCGAGCCACGGACCAGCACCGCCGACCGGGTCGCACGGAGCGTGTGCCCCTACTGCGCCGTCGGGTGCGGGCAGAAGATCTTCGTCAAGGACGAGAAGATCGTGCAGATCGAGGGCGACCCCGACAGCCCGGTCAACCGCGGCCGGCTGTGCCCCAAGGGCTCGGCCAGCAAGAACCTCGTGACGAGCTCGCTGCGCGAGACCACGATCAAGTACCGCCGCCCCCACGGCACCGAGTGGGAGGACCTCGACCTCACCACCGCGATGGAGATGGTGGCCGACCGGGTCGTGAAGTCGCGCCGCGACGCGTGGCAGGAGCTCGACGAGAAGGACCGTCGCGTGCGGCGAACGATGGGCATCGCGAGCCTCGGCGGCGCGACGCTCGACAACGAGGAGAACTACCTCATCAAGAAGCTCTTCACCGCGATGGGCGCCATCCAGATCGAGAACCAGGCGCGTATTTGACACTCCGCCACCGTCCCCGGTCTGGGGACCAGCTTCGGGCGCGGCGGCGCCACCGGCTTCACGGCTGACCTGGCCAACGCGGACTGCATCATCATCCAGGGCTCCAACATGGCCGAGGCGCACCCCGTGGGCTTCCAGTGGGTCGTCGAGGCGCAGAACCGCGGCGCCAAGGTGATCCACGTCGACCCGCGCTTCACCCGCACCAGCGCGGTGGCGGACAAGCACGTCCCGATCCGCGTCGGCAGCGACATCGCCTTCCTCGGCGGGATCATCAGCTACGTCCTCGAGAACGGCCTCGACTTCCGCGACTACGTCGTCAACTACACCAACGCCGCGACGATCGTCAGCGACCGCTTCGAGGACACCGACGACCTCGACGGGCTCTTCAGCGGCTTCGACCCCGACAAGCGCACCTACGACCCCACCAGCTGGCAGTACGACGTCGAGGACGAACCGGGCCAGCAGAGCGCGGCCCAGGCCGACGACTCCGAGGAGACCCAGGAGCAGCGCGACTCCGCAGCCGGCATGCAGCACGAGGCCCACGGCATGCAGGTCGAGGGGAAGCCGCGGCGCGACGAGACGCTCCAGCACCCCCGGTGCGTCTACCAGGTGCTCCGGCGCCACTTCGCGCGCTACACCCCCGAGGTGGTCGAGCAGACCTGCGGCGTCAGCCAGGCCGACTTCCTCGAGGTCTGCCGGGCGTGGACGGAGAACTCCGGACGCGAGCGCACGACGGCGCTGGTCTACAGCGTCGGCTGGACGCAGCACAGCGTCGGCGTGCAGTACATCCGCACCGGCGCGATCCTCCAGCTGCTGCTCGGCAACATGGGCCGTCCCGGCGGCGGCATCATGGCGCTGCGCGGCCACGCCAGCATCCAGGGGTCGACCGACATCCCCACCCTCTTCAACATCCTCCCGGGCTACCTGCCCATGCCCAACCCCGACCAGCACGCGACGCTCGGCGACTACGTCGACAGCATCCGCAACCCGGGCAGCAAGGGCTTCTGGTCCAAGGCCGACGCCTACACCGTCAGCCTCCTCAAGGCCTACTGGGGCGAGGCGGCGACGCCGGACAACGACTTCTGCTTCGACTACCTGCCCAAGATCACCGGCGACCACGGCACCTACCGCACGGTGCTCGACATGATCGACGGCAAGGTCTCCGGCTACTTCCTCCTCGGCCAGAACCCCGCCGTCGGCTCGGCCCACGGCCGGGCACAGCGGCTCGGCATGGCCAACCTCGACTGGCTCGTGGTGCGCGACCTCTTCGAGATCGAGAGCGCGTCGTTCTGGAAGGACGCGCCCGAGGTCGCGACGGGCGAGATCGTGCCGGAGGAGTGCGCCACGGAGGTCTTCCTCTTCCCGGCCGCCTCCTACGCCGAGAAGGAGGGCACCTTCACCCAGACCCAGCGGATGCTGCAGTGGCGCGAGAAGGCGGTCGACCCGCCGGGCGACTGCCGCTCGGAGCTGTGGTTCTTCTACCACCTCGGCCGGATGGTCCGTGAGCGTCTGGCCGACTCGACCGACGACCGCGACCGACCGCTGCTCGACCTGGCGTGGGACTACCCCGTCCACGACGAGGGCGCCCTCGGCTCCGAGGGCGCGCAGGCGTGGGGCGAGCCCAGCGCCGAGGCGGTGCTGAAGGAGATCAACGGCTACGACGTCGCGACCGGGCGGCCGCTGTCGAGCTTCGTGGAGATGAAGGCCGACGGCTCCACCGCCGGCGGTTGCTGGATCTACACCGGGGTGTTCGCCGACGGCGTCAACCAGGCCAACCGTCGCAAGTCCCGCCACGACCAGTCGTTCGTGGCACCCGAGTGGGGCTGGGCCTGGCCGATGAACCGCCGCATCCTCTACAACCGCGCGTCCGCCGACCCCGACGGCAAGCCGTGGAGCGAGCGCAAGGCCTACGTCTGGTGGGACGAGGAGCAGCAGCAGTGGGTCGGCGACGACGTACCCGACTTCGAGAAGACCAAGCCGCCGTCCTACCGGGCGCCCGAGGGCTCGGACGGCATCGAGGCCATCGAGGGGATCGACCCGTTCATCATGCAGGGCGACGGGAAGGGCGCGCTCTACGTGCCGCAGGGCCTCATCGACGGCCCGATGCCCACGCACTACGAGCCGGTCGAGTCGCCGTTCCGCAACCCGCTCTACGGCCAGCAGGCCAACCCGACGCGCATGGACTACCGCCGCGACGACAACCCGATGAACCCGGCGCCGCCGGAGGAGCACAGCGACGTGTTCCCGTTCGTCTTCACCACGAGCCGGCTGACCGAGCACCACACCGCCGGCGGCATGAGCCGCTACCTCGAGCACCTCGCCGAGCTGCAGCCGGAGATGTTCGTCGAGGTGTCCCCGACGCTGGCGCGCGAGCGGGGCCTCGAGCACATGGGCTGGTGCCACGTCGTGACCGCCCGGTCGGCGGTCGAGGGCCGGGTGCTGGTCACCGAGCGGCTGCGGCCGCTGCGGGTCGAGGGCCGGACGGTCCACCAGGTCTGGATGCCCTACCACTGGGGCGGTGGCGGCCTCGTCACCGGCGACTCGGCCAACGACCTGTTCGGCATCACCCTCGACCCCAACGTGCTGATCCAGGAGAGCAAGGTCGGCACCTGCGACGTACGTCCCGGGCGGCGGCCGACGGGCCCCGCACTGCGGGAGCTGGTGGCCGACTACGGCCGGCGGGCCGGGATCGGTGACCAGCTGCCCGCCCGGATCGTCACCGCGTCGGCGGACGCCCAGGCCCGCTCCCTCGCGGCCGCCGAGACCAGCGACGACGACCAGGAAGGTCAGTGATGGGCCCCAACAGCCTCTTCGGACCGCTCGACCCGGCACCCGACGCCGGCTACACCGACGCCCCGAAGCGCAAGGGCTTCTTCACCGACACCAGCGTCTGCATCGGCTGCAAGGCCTGCGAGGTGGCGTGCAAGGAGTGGAACGACGTCCCGGAGAACGCCTTCGAGATGCTCGGCACGTCCTACGACAACAGCCACTCGCTCAACGCCAACCAGTGGCGCCACGTCGCCTTCATCGAGAAGCCCGCCGCCAAGCCCTCCGCGCCTTCGGTCGACCTCGGCATGCCCGCCGTCGGCGCGCCGGTGAGCGACGTGCCCCAGGACGAGAAGCCCGACTTCCAGTGGCTGATGTCGTCCGACGTGTGCAAGCACTGCACCCATGCCGCCTGCCTCGACGTGTGCCCCACCGGCTCGCTCTTCCGCAGCGAGTTCGGCACGGTCGTGGTGCAGGACGACATCTGCAACGGCTGCGGCTACTGCGTCGCCGCCTGCCCCTACGGCGTCATCGACCGCCGCCGCGGCCCCGAGGGCGACCCCAAGGTGGGCATCGCCCAGAAGTGCACCCTCTGCTACGACCGCCTGACCGACGGCCAGCGCCCGGCCTGCGCCGCGGCGTGCCCGACGGAGTCCATCCAGTACGGCGACGTCGACGAGCTGCGCGAGCGCGCCACCGCCCGGGTGGAGCTGCTCCACGAGCGAGGCGTGATGGACGCCCGGCTCTACGGCAACGACCCCGATGACGGCGTGGGCGGCACCGGCGCGATGTTCCTGCTGCTCGACGAGCCCGAGGTCTACGGCCTGCCGCCCGACCCGGTCGTGACCACCAAGGACCTCCCGCGGATGTTCACCCGGGCCGGGATGGCCGGCACGGCGCTGCTCATCGGCGCAGCGCTCTCGTTCGTGCGGAGGCGGCCGTGAGCCCCGCCCCGGACGCCTCCACCCACGGAGACGGGTCCGGCACGCAGGTCCGCCACGGCGGCAGCCCCGGCCGCTCGCGGGGCAGGTCACGCGGCGGCGACCGGGTGATGGTGCCCGACGCCGACTTCACGTCCTACTACGGCCGCCCGATCGTCAAGGCCGCGCCGTGGGAGCACGACATCGCCTACTACCTCTTCACCGGTGGCGTCGCAGCCGGCTCCTCGCTCCTCGCCGGCGGTGCGGACCTGACCGACCGGCCCGGGCTGCGACGCGCAGGACGGATCGGCTCCTTGGTCGGGCTGCTCCTCAGCATCGTGGCCCTGGTCCACGACCTCGGCAAGCCGAGCCGCTTCCTCAACATGCTGCGCGTGGTCAAGCTGACCTCGCCGATGTCGGTCGGCACGTGGATCCTGTCGTTGCACGGGCCGTTCGCGGGCCTGGCCTCGGCCGCTGAGCTGGTCGGCATGTTGCCCACCCGCTGGCAGCGCGGGCCGGTGCGCCTGCTGCTGCGGCTGGGACGCCCGGCCGGGTTGGTGGGGGCCGTGACCGCCCCGCCCGTGGCGGCGTACACCGCCGTGCTGCTCGCCGACACCGCCACCCCGGCGTGGCACGCGGCCCACGAGGAGCTCCCCTTCGTCTTCTGCGGCTCCGCCGCCGCGGCCTCCGGCGGCTGGGCGATGGTCACCGCCCCGATCGCCGAGGCCGGACCGGCCCGCACCTTCGCCGTCGGCGGCGCCGCCGTCGAGCTGGTGATGGCCCACCGCATGGAGACGTCGATGGGCCTCGCGGCCGAGACCCTCCACACCGGCACCGCCGGCAGGTGGATGCGGGCCAGCAAGGTGCTCACCGCGACCGGCGCCGCCGGCGCCCTCCTCGGCGGACGCAGCCGGGTGCTCTCGGTCGTCTCGGGCACGGCCCTGATGGCCGGGTCGTTCTGCACCCGCATGGGTGTCTACGAGGCCGGGATGGCCTCGGCGAGGGACCCGAAGTACACCGTGGTGCCGCAGCGCGAGCGCGTCGAGCGCGGCGAGCAGGTACGCCACCAGGGGTGAGCCACAGGTCACCTCGGGCCGTCGGACGGCCGGACCGTACGAAGGAGACAGGCATGGAACGGACATCCACACGCGCTCGTGACGACGCCGCGCGGGACGGCTCCACCCCGGGCGGCTTCCGCTGGCTGCTGGTCGCCGGCGCGCTGCTCCTGCAGTTCTCGATCGGTGCCGTCTACGCCTGGTCGGTCTTCGGCGGCGCCCTGGAGGAGGCCGAGTCGTGGCAGCTCGGCAAGGTGCGCGCCTCGCTGCCCTTCACCGTGACGATCGGCATGATCTTCGTCGGCAGCTACGTCGGTGGCCGTGTGCAGGACGCCAGGGGCCCGCGCGTCGTGGCGCTCGCCGGTGGCGTCATCTACTCGGTCGGCATCCTGCTGGCCGGGCTGACCAACGGCGCCGAGGACTACTGGCTGCTCATCCTCGGCTACGGCGTGATCAGCGGCTTCGGCCTCGGCGTCGCCTACATCGTTCCCATCGCGATGCTGCAGAAGTGGTTCCCCGACAAGACCGGGCTCATCACCGGCCTCGCCGTCGGCGGCTTCGGGTTCGGCGCGGTGCTCACCTCGCCGGTGGCGCAGCTGCTCATCGACCGCGATCCGGAGGACCCCACGGGCGCCTTCGTGCCGCTCGGCCTGGCCTACCTGCTGATGTCGCTGGTGGGCGCCTCGATCTTCCGCAACCCGCCCGCGGACTACGTCGTACCCGGCGTCGAGGAGAGCGACGGCGCTGCCGACACCGGCGACACCGACTACACCCAGGCCGAGGCGCTGCGCACCCCGCAGTGGTACTTCCTCACCGCCATCCTCACCCTCAGCGTGAGCGCCGGCATCGCGCTGATCTCGCAGGCCAAGCTCAGCGCCACGGACATCGCCGGCGTCAGCGTCACCGGTGCCGCGACGCTGGTGGGCGTGCTGGCGATCTTCAACGGTGCCGGCCGCATCGTGTGGGCCGGCATCTCCGACCGCATCGGGCGGATGAGGACCTTCGCCGCGATCCTGGCCCTGCAGGGCATCTGCCTGATCCTGCTCCCGCACGCCGGCAGCGTGCTGCTGTTCTCCGCGCTCGCCGCGGTCATCTACCTCTGCTACGGCGGCACGTTCGGCACGATGCCCGCCACCGCGGGCGACTTCTTCGGCGTCCGCAACGCCGGCGCGATCTACGGCCTCATGCTCATCGGATGGAGCCTCGGCGGCGTCATCGGCCCGGTGCTCGCCTCCGCGCTCATCGGTGACGAAAAGGCCTACACGCTCGCCTACACGACCATCGGCGTCATCGCGCTGGCCTCCGTCGCCCTCACCTTCGTCACCAAGGTGCCCGCCGGCCGGCACGCCGAGCACGGCTGAGGCCTGCCAGAATCCCGTCATGGCCACGACCACGACCCGCGAGCGCATCGTCGCGGCGGCCGTGGAGATGACGACCTCGTCGGGCTGGGCCGCGGTCACGATGGCGCGCCTCGCCGACGCGGCCGGGGTGAGCCGCCAGACGGTCTACAACGAGGTCGGCTCCAAGCCGGCGCTCGCCGAGACGATGATCCTCGAGGAGCTCGCCCGCTTCCTGCAGGTCGTCGAGCAGGCCTTCGACGCCGAGCCCGACGACCTCACCCGGGCCATCGAGCGCGCCGTCACCGACGTGCTGACCTATGCCCGCGCCAACAAGCTGCTGCATGCCGTCGTCAGCGCGACCCACGGCGCCGACACCGAGCTGCTGCCGCTGCTGACGACCAACGCCGGCTCGCTGCTCGGTGCCGCCAAGGACGTCATCAGCGCACGCGTGGCGCCGTACGCCCCGGGCATCGACGTCGCCCACCTCGACCCGGCCATCGACATGGTCGTGCGCGTGGTGCTCAGCCACGTGATGCAGCCCTCGGGCTCGCCCGAGAAGACTGCCGCCGACATCGCCTGGCTCGCCGGTCAGGCCCTGCGCGGCTGAACGACGAAGGGTGGCCGCCGCGGCCGCGGCGACCACCCTCCCGTCATCGTGGCGTCACTCGCTCTCGTGCTCGTGGTCGTCGTGGAGACCGCCGGACGGGCACCCGGCCGTCGTGCAGAACGTGCCCTCCGGTCCGGTCGGCTCCGGCAGCGGCACGGACTCGGGCACCGGCTTGCCCGCCACGCCGTTGACCGACTCCGTGGAGTAGGCGTAGGTCAGCGCGGCGTACGCGATGAGGTCGCTGTTGACGTCCAGCGCCGTGTCGCTGTTGTTGGCGAACGTGTCGCACGCGAGGTGGTAGCACGGATCGAACTGGGCCCCTGCGGTGCCGCCCCAGATGGCTTGCTGGGCGGGGGTCTTGACGACCTCGGCGCCGGTGAACAGACCGCCCGAGGGGATGCCGGCCTGGATGAAGGCCTGGTAGTCGCTGCGCCCGGAGAACTGGGCGTCGTCATAGGGCTGGCCCAAGGAGGTGTAGACCCCCTCGAAGAGCTCCTCGATCGCCTCGGACCCGGTCGGGATCGGAACGCCCGCGGGAGCCGGGAAGGTCGACTCGTTGGCGTCGTAGGTCATGAAGACGTAGTTGGGCGAGCCCACCATGTCGTAGTTGAGGTAGAGCGCGATGCGGTCGCGCTCGGCCTGGGAGAGGCCCGTGACGTACGCCGTCGAGCCGAGCAGGCCGGACTCCTCCGCCCCCCACCACGCGTAGCGGACGGTGTTGACCGGCTTGACCTTCGCCATCTGCAGCGCGGTCTCGAGCAGCGCGGCCGAGCCGGAGCCGTTGTCGTTGATGCCCGGACCGGCCGCCACGCTGTCGAGGTGTGCTCCGCTCATCACCACGTTGTCCGGGTTGACGACGCCGCGCTTCTCCGCCAGGACGTTGTAGTCGGTGCGGGTCTCGCTGGGCAGGACGCGCACGCGGGCGGTGGAGCCTGGGGCCGAGAGCGCAACGCCGTCGGCGAACGAGGCACCGACGACCGGCACCGAGATCGGTCCCGGGGGCGGGTTGAGGGTGCCGACGATCAGCCCCTCGCGCGTGGGGTCGTTGCCCTGGTTGAAGATCACGACCGCCTCGGCGCCGGCCTGCTGGGCGAAGAAGGCCTTCTCGCCGAACGTGCAGGTGCCGCGCTGGATCAGCGCGATGTCGGTGGGGCCGCTGAAGTCCAGCCCGGTGAAGTCCGAGGCCGTGCAGCCGCTGGAGCTCGCGCGCGGCGGCGTGAGGGCGAGGTCGACCGGGATCACCGTGCCGGTGACGTCACCGTTGCCGGAACCGGTGAAGGTGCCGGTCTCGTAGTCGGCCGACACGGGCGACAGTTGGCGCAGGAGGGCAGGGAAGACGAACTGGAACTCGAAGGGGTCGAGCGTGACGTCGTAGCCCGCGGCCTCCAGCTTGCCGACCACGTAGTCGACGCTGGCGGCGTAGCCCTCGGTGCCGGCGACCCGGCTCCCCGGGTAGAACTCGTCGTCGTTGGCGTCGGCGATGCCCTGGAAGGCGGCCTGGTGGGCGCGCACGCCCTCGAGGGTGACGCACTCGAGCAGCTTCTCGTAGGTGTTGTTCGTGCGCTTCAAGCACGACGGGGGTGCTGCCTCGGCGGTCGTCGTGGTGGCGAGCCAGGTGGCACCACTGGCGACCAGCGCCAGCGACACCAGGCACGCGGTGCGGCGCCTGCTTCCTCGTGAGGACATGGGGGTCTTCTCCTCGGGGTGGGTGACGCCGGGTGGGCGCCGGTGGGGGGATGTGACGTGTGTCACATTCGGCATCCAACGGAGATCGCCACCCGGGGTCAAGGTGCACTGGACCAGTGGACGACTGCACGCCCTAGCCTTGCCGCGTGAGCGGAGTCGTCTGGGGTACGCCGACCGCGCGGGGGATCGTGGCCGCCGCGACCCTCGGCTCCGGGCTGACGCTGCTCGACGGCACGGTGGTCAACGTGGCACTGCGGTCGATGGGCGCCGACCTCGACGCGTCGCTGGCGCAGCTGCAGTGGATCACCAACGGCTACTTCCTCTCCCTCGCCTCGCTCATCCTGATCGGCGGGTCGCTCGGGGACCGCCTCGGCCGACGTCGGGTCTTCGTCATCGGCACCGTGTGGTTCGCGCTCGCCTCGCTGCTGTGCGGGCTCGCGCCGACCGCCGAGGTGCTGATCGCGGCGCGCGTGCTGCAGGGGATGGGCGGCGCGCTCCTCACGCCGGGCAGCCTGGCGATGATCCAGGCGTCGTTCCGGGCCACGGACCGCGGTCGCGCGATCGGCGCCTGGTCGGGGCTGGGCGGCATCGCCGCAGCCGTCGGACCCCTGGTCGGCGGGCTCCTGATCGACTACGCCTCGTGGCGCTGGATCTTCTTCATCAACCTGCCCCTCGCCGCCCTGACGGTGTGGTTGGCGCAGCGCTGGGTGCCGGAGAGCCGCGATGAGCAGGCCAGTGGGCGCTTCGACGTCGCCGGGGCGACCCTTGCCGCGCTCGCCCTCGCCGGCATCACCTGGGCCCTCACCGACGCCGGTGGCACCGCGACGCCGTACGCCGTCGCCATCGGGGTCGTCGCCGCGGTCGGCTTCATCGTCGTCGAACGCCGGCTGCACGACCCGATGGTCCGGCTGGAGCTGTTCGCCGACCGCACGTTCAGCGCGGCCAACGGCATGACGCTGCTGGTCTACGCCGCCCTCGGGGCGATCCTGTTCTTCCTGGTGCTCCAGCTGCAGACGGTCGGCGGCTACTCGGCCCTCCAGGCCGGCCTCGCCACCTTGCCGATCACGGCCTGCATGCTGCTGCTCGCCTCCCGGGGCGGCGCCCTCGGCCAGCGGATCGGACCGCGGATCCCGATGACGGTCGGGCCGCTGGTGATGGCGGCCGGCGCCGTGTGGCTGCTCGTGGTGGGTGAAGACGTGACCTGGTGGCGCGACGTGCTGCCCGGGCTCACGGTCTTCGGCCTGGGCCTGGCCCTCATGGTGGCGCCGCTGACGTCGACCGTGCTCAATGCCGCCCCGGACGACAGTGCCGGCATCGCCAGCGGCATCAACAACGCGGTCGCACGTGCCGGTTCCCTGCTCGCGGTCGCCGCGTTGCCCGCGGCGGTCGGCCTCGCCGGTGACGACTACCGCGACCCGGCGCTGTTCGATGCGGCCTACGGCACCGCGATGCTCGCGTGCGCCGCGCTGCTCGCCCTGGGCGGGCTGGTCTCGTGGATCACGATCCCGAGCGGTGTCCAGACACCGAGTGCCTAGGGTCGGGGGCGTGGGCGTACGACGACGGGCGGGCGCGGCGGCGACAGCCGTCCTCCTGACCGCGCTCGCCGCGTGCAGCGAGCCGGCCGCGCCGGAGGAGCCGGACCCCTCACCGGCCACGACCGCCGAGCCGAGCGAGCCGACGGAGCCGACCGGGCAGGCCTCGACGGTCCCCGTGGCCGACCCCGCCCACGCCGTCGACCCACCCGGCGAGCGCAGCGGACGGCTGTGGAGCGCCGACATCCTCGTGCAGTGGGACAAGACCATCGACGACGAGCTGCTGAAGCAGGTCGAGCAGCTGGAGGGCGTGGCCCACACCGAGCGCATCGGGCTGGGCCAGGTGAGCCTGGAGAACCGGGTGCTCACCGTCGCCTCCGTGGACCCCGCCCGCTACCGCAACTTCACCCAGGCGCAGGTCGCCGACTTCCAGGAGGCGTGGGACCGCGTCGCCGGCGGCGAGCTGGCCATCGACCGCGCGGTCGCGCGACGGCTGGTCGACGACGAGGGGATGATCCGGCTCGGCGTCGAGGACGACGCGCCGGACCTCCACGTCGGGGCGTACACCCCGCAGGTCCCGACCATCGACATGGTGGTCAACACCGCGTGGGCCGAGGACATCGAGATGGCCACCGACAACGGCCTGCTGATCTCGACCGACGACATCACCCCCGCCACCATCCGCAAGCCGCTGGAGCGGCTCGTCGGCAAGGACGCCTCGGTGCAGATGCTCGACGTCGCCTCGCGGCTCGGTCTCGACCCCGACGCCAAGCTCACCGCTGTCCCCACCGGCGGCACGCTGGGCAGCGTCGTCGGCACCTTCCGCTACCGGGTGGTCGGCGGCGGCCGGATCGCCCCCGACCCGGCCTGGGTGTCGGACCACATCCGCACCGAGCAGGTGCCGATCCTCGGCACCGTCACGTGCCACAAGGACCTGTTCCCGCAGCTGCGCGC
Source organism: Nocardioides sp. T5 (assembly GCF_048161455.1). Lineage (NCBI taxonomy): Bacteria > Bacillati > Actinomycetota > Actinomycetes > Propionibacteriales > Nocardioidaceae > Nocardioides > Nocardioides sp. T5. The sequence continues at coordinate 93,731 of NZ_CP182415.1, forward strand.
CGCCCTGCTCGAGGTGCAGCAGCGTGGCCTGTCCGACGCGATCGACCCCGGTCAGTACGCCGGGTGCTACTACCCGCGCTTCATCGCCGACACGACGACGCTGTCCAACCACTCCTTCGGCCTGGCCCTCGACCTCAACACCGCAGGCAACCAGCGCGGCACCGTCGGCGAGATCGACCGCGACGTGGTGGCGATCTTCAAGACGTGGGGCTTCGCCTGGGGCGGCGACTGGCGCTGGACCGACCCGATGCACTTCGAGCTCGCCGAGGTGAAGCGGGTCGGCTGAGCCGCCGTCGCTAGGGTCGCCACATGCGCGCAGTCCAGGTCGTCACGCTCACCGGTCCCGCCGACATCGAGGTGCGCGAGGTCGACCCGCCTACCCCGGGCCACGACGACGTCCTGGTCGAGGTGCACAGCGTCGGCGTCGCCTTCCCGGACCTGCTGCTGAGCCGGGGGGAGTACCAGTTCAAGCCGGAGCCGCCGTTCACCCTCGGCGTCGACTTCGCCGGCGTGGTCCTCGACCCGGGCTCGCCGGAGTCGAGCGGGTTCGCCGTCGGCCAGCGGGTCGCCGGCGTCAACCTCAGCGGCGGGGCGGCCGAGCAGGTCGCCAACCCGGCGATCTTCACCTTCGCGCTCCCCGACGCGATGTCGTACGACGAGGGGGCGGCGCTCCCCATGAACTACCTCACCGCTCTGTTCGCGCTCGAGGAGCGCGGGGGCCTGCGCGAGGGCGAGACGGTCCTCGTCCACGGCGCGGCCGGCGGGGTCGGCACCGCCACGCTGCAGGTCGCCAAGGGACTCGGCGCCCGGACGATCGCCGTGGTGAGCACCGAGGAGAAGGCGGCGTTCGCACGGGCGGCGGGGGCCGACGAGGCCGTGGTCGGCCCCGACTTCAAGGCCGCGGTCAAGGACCTCACCGGCGGCCGGGGCGTGGACGTCGTCCTCGACGTGGTCGGCGGCGACGCGTTCACCGACTCGCTGCGCTGCCTCGCGGAGCAGGGTCGCGTGCTCGTCGTCGGCTTCGCAGCCGGCCAGGGCATCCCCGAGGTCAAGGTCAACCGGCTCCTGCTGGGCAACACCGACGTCCGCGGCGTCGGCTGGGGGGCGTACGCCATGACCCGACCCGGCTACATGCAGCAGCAGTGGCACCGCCTCGTCCCGATGATCGAGTCGGGCGTCGTGAAGCCGCCGGTCGGCGTGACGTACGACCTGGCCGGTTTCGGGCAGGCACTCGTCGACATGGACGAGCGGCGCACCCTCGGCAAGTCGGTCGTGCGCGTGCGCTGATGCTCCCGCTGGGCCCGCGGCGTTAGGGTCGAGCGCGTGACGATCCTCGACGCCGCTCGCGACGGCATGAACCCCGACATCCGCCCGCAGGACGACCTCTTCGGCCACGTCAACGGCCGGTGGCTCGACGAGACGGAGATCCCGTCCGACAAGTCGAGCTGGGGTGCGTTCATCGCGCTCGCCGACGCTGCCGAGCAGCAGGTGCGCGACATCATCACCGAGCTCGCCGACCGGCCGGCGGACGGCCTCGACGAGGACGAGCGCAAGATCGGCGACCTCTACGCCTCCTTCATGGACACCGAGACCATCGCCGCCAAGGGCCTCAGCCCGGTCCAGGGCCTGCTCGACCGGGCCCACGCCGTCACCGACCTGACCGAGCTCGCCGCCTTCCTCGGCGCCTACGAGCGCATCGGCGGGCCCGGCCTCTTCGGCTCCTACATCACCCCCGACCGCGGCGACGCCTCGAAGAACATCGTCTACCTCGCGCAGGGCGGCCTCGGCCTGCCCGACGAGTCCTACTACCGCGAGGACAAGTTCGCCGAGATCAGGGAGAAGTACCTCGCCTACCTGACGACGCTCCTCACCCTCAGCGAGCACGACGACCCGGCCGGCGCGGCGGCGCGCGTGCTGGCGTACGAGACCCGCCTGGCCGAGGGCCACTGGGAGGCCGCCGAGACCCGCGACGTCCAGAAGACGACCAACCACAAGAGCCTCGAGGAGCTGCGCGAGCTCTGCCCGGCCTTCGACTGGATCACCTACGTCACCGGCCTCGGCGGCACCGAGGAGACGCTGCGGCGCTCGATCGTGATGCAGCCCGACTTCTTCTCCCACCTCTCCACCGTGCTGGAGGAGACGCCGATCGAGACCTGGCGCGACATCCTGTACGTGCGCATCATCCGCAGCTCGGCCCCCTACCTGCCCGACCCGTTCGTCGAGGCCAACTTCGACTTCTACGGCCGCACCCTCAACGGCACGCCGGAGCTGCGGGCCCGGTGGAAGCGCGGCGTCGACTTCGTCGAGGGTGCGATCGGCGAGGCCGTCGGCAAGGTCTACGTCGAGCGCCACTTCCCGCCCACGTCGAAGCAGATGATGGACGAGCTGGTCGCCAACCTCGTCACGGCCTACCGGCGCTCCATCGAGGCGCTCGACTGGATGGGGGAGGACACCAAGCAGAAGGCCTACGACAAGCTCGACCGCTTCTACCCCAAGATCGGCTACCCGACGGAGTTCCGCGACTACTCCTCGCTCAACGTCTCCGCCGACGACCTGCTGGGCAACGTCGCGTCCGCGTCGGCCTTCGAGACCGACCGCCAGCTCGAGAAGGTCGGCCAGCCCGTCGACCGCGACGAGTGGCTGATGCTGCCCCAGACCGTCAACGCCTACTACCACCCGGGCACCAACGAGATCTGCTTCCCGGCCGCCATCCTGCAGCCGCCGTTCTTCAGCCCCGACGCCGACGACGCCGAGAACTACGGCGGCATCGGCGCGGTCATCGGCCACGAGATCGGCCACGGCTTCGACGACCAGGGCGCCCAGTACGACGGCGACGGCAACCTGCACGACTGGTGGACCACCGACGACAAGTCGGCCTTCGAGGCCAAGTCGCAGGCGCTCATCAGCCAGTACGACGCCTTCGAGCCGCGCAACCTGCCGGGCGAGCACGTCAACGGCAGCCTCACCGTCGGCGAGAACATCGGCGACCTCGGCGGCCTGACCATCGCCCACAAGGCGTACGTCATCAGCCAGGGCGGCGAGGCCTCCGTCGAGGACCGGCGCACGCTGTTCCTCAACTGGAGCCACGTGTGGCGCACCAAGCGCCGCAAGGAGCAGGAGCTGCAGTACCTCACGATCGACCCGCACAGCCCCGCCGAGTTCCGCGCCAACATCGTGCGCAACCTCGACGAGTTCCACGAGGTCTTCGAGACGCAGCCGGGCGACGGCCTGTGGCTCGAGCCCGAGAGTCGGGTGCGCATCTGGTGACCGGCGCGAACTAGGGCCCTTCGACCCATCCCGCGGGACCTGCGTGCTTCATAGGATGAAGCATGGTCAGGAAGGAAGCCGACATCACCGGCGGGATCGTCGTCGGCCACGACGGCTCGCGCGCGTCGGGTGCCGTCGTACGTCGTGCGGGCGACCTCGCCAGGCGGCTCGGGGTGACGCTCCACGTCGTCCGGGTCTGGAACCTCGCGACCGCGCCCCGGCCCGACTCCATGGTCGGCGGCTACGTCCCCCCGTTCGCGGAGTTCGAGCAGGCGGTCGTCGCCGACCTGAAGGCCGACTGCGAGGCGGCCGGGCTGGCCGGCGACCTCGACCTCCAGCTCTACGCCCTGCGGGGCCAGGCCACCGAGTGCCTCATCGCGGCGGCCGCCCACGCCGAGATGCTCGTGGTCGGCACCCGCGGCGCCGGCGGGTTCAAGGGCCTCCGCTTCGGCTCGACCGCGACCCAGGTCGTACGCCACTCGACCGTGCCCGTGCTGGTCGTCCCCAACACCCCGGACTGAGGCGACGGGGTTTGCGCGGGTGCCTCGCGGGGGTTGTTGAATGGCTCGCGTGACGCTGCCGGGACACGACCAGTCGACCTATCGGCTCCGCATGGAGTGGGGCCCGACGGGCGCGGAGGCGGTGCCGGCCGACTACGCCGTCGTGGTCGACGTGCTGTCCTTCACCACGACCCTCACCGTCGCGCTCGAGCGCGACATCGAGGTCTTCCCGTTCCGCTGGAAGGACTCCCGCGCCGCCGAGCACGCTCTGCGCCACGGCGCGACGCTGGCCGTCGGTCGGTTCGAGGCGCTCTCGCGCGGCGACGCGCGCCACGTCTCGCTCTCGCCCGCCAGCCTCGCCGAGGTGGAGGGCGTCCAACGGCTCGTCCTGCCCTCGCCCAACGGCTCGACCATCGCCTTCGCGCTCGCCGACTCCGGTGCCCGGGTCGTCGGCGCCTGCCTGCGCAACGCCGGGGCGGTGGCCCGGTGGCTGGCGCCGAAGGTGGCCGACGGCGCCAGCGTGGTCGTCGTACCCGCGGGTGAGAGGTGGTACGACGACACGCTCCGGCCGGCGGCCGAGGACCTGTGGGGTGCCGGTGCGGTCCTCGCCGCACTCGACGCGGAGGGCGAGGCCGAGGCCGGGGCCAGCCCGGAGGCGCGGCTGGCGATCGCGGCCTGGCACGCCGCCGTGCTGCCCCACGACCTGCTCCACTGCGCGGGCGGACGCGAGCTGGCCGAGGCCGGCTTCGTCGCCGACGTGGAGATCGCCGCCCGGCACGACGTCAGCGACGTCGTCCCGGTGCTGGTCGGGGAGTCGTTCCGCGACGCCGCCTCGCTCCCGCCGGCGGGCGCGCGACTGCGCCGGGTGGACGGCTGAGGTCGGGAAGACCGACGAATCGCCTCTGGTGGAGCACACCGCTCTGTCCCTACTGTGATCGAGGCCACACTCGGGTGGCCCCTTCGCGACAGGATCGACCAGATGAATCGAACGTCCCGCCTCGCCGTGCTCGGCGCGGCTCTCGCCGGCCTGCTCACCCCGCTGCTGCTCCAGCCGGCCCAGGCCGCCGCCCCCGCCTACGTCGCCCTGGGTGACTCCTACTCCTCGGGCACCGGCACCCGCTCCTACCTCGCCGACGGCACCAGCTGCCAGCGCTCCACCTCGGCGTACCCGAGCCTGATCGCCGCCGCCCGCGGCTACGCGCTGAACTTCCGCGCCTGCTCGGGTGCCACGGTCGCCGACGTCACCACCACCCAGCTCTCCGCGCTGACCTCGGCCACCACCTACGTGTCGATCTCGGTCGGGGGCAACGACGCCGGCTTCGCCGACGTGCTCACCGAGTGCGCGCTGCCGGGCTGGATGAGCAGCTGCGACCGGGCGATCAACGGTGCCCAGTCGTTCATCAACGGCACCCTGCCGGCCCGGCTCGCGACCCTCTACTCCGGCATCCGCAGCCGCTCGCCGTACGCCAAGGTCGTCGTCGTCGGCTACCCGCGCATCTTCAACGGCGAGGACTGCAACGCCTTCACGTGGTTCTCGCCCGCCGAGGAGTCGCGGCTCAACCAGACCGCCGACCTGCTGAACTCACGGCTGGCGACGGCGGCCTCCGCCGCCGGCTTCTCGTTCGCCGACCCCACCAGCCGCTTCGTCGGCCACGCCGTCTGCGACGACGACGAGTGGATCAACGGGCTCTCCAACCCGATCACCGAGAGCTACCACCCCAAGGTCACCGGCCACGCCGGCGGCTACACGCCCACCGTGAGCCCGCTGCTCACCGGTGCGACCGTGGCGGTCACCGCCGACGTGGTCGCCGCCTCCTCCTCGAGCGGTGAGCAGCAGGCCGTCCTGCAGCGGCAGTACGCCGACGCCGACCGCACGATCGAGCCGAAGCGCTTCGTCGCGCCCGACCTGACCACCCCCGAGGCCCGTCGCGCCGCCCGCCGGGCCGGCGTCGACATCGACCGGTTCATCGCGCGCAGCACCCGCTGAGGCGGGCTCGGGGAGGGTCGCCTCCCCGCCGGGGGTAGTCCAGTGAGAAGTGGCTGCGGCTGCTGGTAGTCCAGTGGAAAGTGGCTGGACCTGCCGCCCGATGTCGACCCTTGTCCACTGGACTACCGACGTCGATGACCGTTTCCCACTGGCCTACCCCGCTGCGGCCCCGCCCTCACCCCACCCGGGACGAAACCGCCGCGGGCTCGCGACCCGGGCCTGTGGATGCGGCGGTGCGGTCGTCGGTGGCGGTTGGTAGACAGGGCGCATGAGCAGCCCGACCGCCACCGCGACCGACGACGTACGCCTCTCCGCGCGGGAGGCAGCCGAGCGGCACCTGCGCGCGCTGGTCGGCCGCGACGACGCCGTCCTCCGGGAGGACCAGTGGGCCGCCATCGAGGCCCTGGCGGTCGACCGTCGGCGCGCGCTGGTCGTCCAGCGCACCGGCTGGGGCAAGTCGGCCGTCTACTTCGTCGCGACCAAGCTGTTGCGGGAGGCGGGGGCGGGGCCGACGGTGATCGTCAGCCCGCTGCTCGCCCTCATGCGCAACCAGATCGCGGCCGCGGAGCGCGCGGGCATCCGGGCAGTGACGATCAACTCCACCAACATCGACCAGTGGCAGCCGATCCACGACCAGATCCACGCCGGAGAGGTCGACGTCCTGCTGGTGAGCCCGGAGCGGCTCAACAACCCCGGGTTCCGTGACGAGGTGCTGCCGCGGCTCGCGGCGACCTGCGGGCTCCTCGTCGTCGACGAGGCCCACTGCATCTCCGACTGGGGCCACGACTTCCGCCCCGACTACCGCCGGCTGCGTACGCTGCTCGCCGAGCTGCCGGCCGGCATCCCGGTCCTCGCCACCACCGCGACCGCCAACGCGCGGGTCACCGACGACGTCGCCGAGCAGTTGGGCGTGCACGGCGATTCTCCGCTGGTCGAGGAGGGCCCTCAGGGCCTGTCACGAGACCAGGTCCTCGTCCAGCGCGGCACCCTCGACCGCGAGTCGCTCCGGCTCGGTGTCGTCCAGCTCAAGACCCCCGAGCAGCGGCTGGCCTGGCTGGCCGACCACCTCGCCGAGCAGCCGGGGTCCGGGATCGTCTACTGCCTCACCGTCGCGGCCACCCAGGAGGTCGCCGGCTACCTCCGCGAGCGCGGCCTCGAGGTCGCCGCCTACTCCGGGCAGACCGAGGCCGACGAGCGCCACGGGCTCGAGCAGGCGCTCGTCGACGGTCGGGTGAAGGCCCTGATCGCCACCAGCGCCCTCGGCATGGGCTTCGACGCGAGCCTGGGGTTCGTGATCAACCTCGGCGCGCCCGCCTCGCCGGTCGCCTACTACCAGCAGGTCGGTCGCGCCGGCCGCGGCACCGACGACGCCACCGTCGTGCTGCTGCCGCAGATCGAGGACCGCGACATCTGGGCCTACTTCGCCTCGCTCGGCTTCCCCCGCGAGGAGCAGGTGCGCGAGACGCTGGCCGCCCTGGCCGGGTCCGACCGCCCGCTGTCGACCGCGACGCTCGAGACCCGCGTCGAGCTCGGCCGCAACCGGCTCGAGTCGATGCTCAAGGTGCTCGACGTCGACGGCGCGGTGCAGCGCGTGCAGGGCGGTTGGGTCGCCACCGGCCGCCCGTGGGACTACGACGCCGAGCGTTACGCGCGGGTCGCGGAGGCCCGTGAGCGCGAGCAGCAGGCGATGCTCGGTTACCTGCGGACCACCGAGTGTCGGATGCGCTACCTGCGCGAGCAGCTCGACGACCCCGAGGCCACGGACTGTGGGCGCTGCGACAACTGCGGCGGCCTGACCCTGTCCACGTCGGTCAGCGAGGCCGCGGTCGCCGAGGCCGGGCAGCGGCTGTCGCGTCCCGGCGTCGTGCTCGAGCCGCGGCGGATGTGGCCGACGGCCCTGGCCAACCTCGGCCTCGACCTCAAGGGCAAGATCTCCGCCGGCGCCGAGCCCGGCCGGACCGTCGCCCGTCTCACCGACCTCGGTCACGGTCAGGCGCTGCGCGCGCTGTTCCGCGAGGACACCCCCGACGGCCCGGTGCCCCCGGGCCTCGCGCAGGCCGTCATGGACGTGATGAAGGACTGGGCGCCCGAGTGGTCGTCGCGTCCCGACGCGATCGTCGTCGTCGAGTCAGCGACCCGGCCCACCCTCGTCCGCGACCTCGCCGACGGCCTGTCACGGGTGATGCAGGTCCCCGTCGTCGGCACGTGGGCGATCCGCGACCCCTCGGTCCCGCCGCGCGCCGGCCAGTCCAACTCCGCCCAGCGGGTCGCGGCCGTGCGTCGCCGCGGCGGCCTCGATGCCGACATCCCTGCCGGTGCGACGGTCCTCCTGGTCGACGACCAGGTGGCGACCGGCTGGACCCTCACCGTCGCCGCGACCGCGATCCGCGCGGCCGGCGCCTCCGCCGTACTCCCGCTCGCCCTCGCCGCCCAGGGCTGACGACCCGGGTCGGCGCCCGCTCGCGCGTCGCGCCCCGACGTCGGGCGCCCGCAGCGTCATGCGGATCCGCACCTGTGGGATCGGGTTCGTCTGACGTACGGCGTCGGGCGCCCGCAGCGTCATGCGGATCCGCACCCATGGGGTCGGGTTCGTCTGACGCTCGCGCGCCCGGCGTACGCGGTGGGGAACCGTCGGGTCGTGTCGGCGCGCGTCCGAGGACCCGACGGTTCCCCAGCCCCAGCCCCAGCCCCAGCCCCAGGTCGTCGACGGCCGCACGTGCGGCGGAGGTGGCCCCGCCAAGCGGCGTACGAGGGCGAGATCCGCCGCACGTGCGCGCCGCCTGCCCCGCCGGACCGCGAGCCGGATACCTGAGGACGCCACGGACGGAGCGAGGCCCGCATCACGACCACGGCGTCCTCAGATATCGCCGGGCAGGGACGGGGTCCGGCCACCCGACGGCCGCGGAACGACAGCGGCCCGCCCTCCGGCAGGAGGACGGGCCGCGGCCGACGTACGACGACGGGTCAGTGGGCCATGACCGCGGTGGCGTCGACCGGGGAGACCTTCTTGCGGGGCAGGAACGCCGCCGGGATCAGGCAGCAGGCGACCAGCACCGTGGCGACGACGAAGACGGTCGCGAAGGCGTCGGCCATGTCGTTGGTGACCAGCTGCTCGAGGACGCCGAGCTGCTCGGGCGAGATGCCGAAGCGGTCGAGGATCGCGGCGACCTGGGTCTGGTCGCCGCCGGCCTCGGCGAGCGCGTTGCCCGCAGCGACGAAGCGCGAGTCCTTCAGCTCGTTGGTGAGGATCACCGAGAACAGCGCGGTCCCGATAGAGGCTGCCACCTGCTGGGTGATGTTGAGCAGGGTCGAGCCGCGCGCGACGTTGTGCGAGGTCAGCGTCGCGAGCGCCGCCGACATGATCGGCATCATCGTGCCGCCCATGCCGAGGCCCATGATGAAGAGCGCGCTGAGGATGTAGACGTAGGAGGTGTCGGCCTCGATCTGGGTGAACATCGCCATGCCGACGGTGATCACCGTGATGCCGGTGAGGACGATCTTGCCGGGGCCGATCCGGTCGGCCAGGATCCCGGCGAGCGGCATCGTGATCATCGCGCCGATGCCCTGCGGCGCCAGCAGCCAGCCGGTGAAGAGGGTGCCCTCGCCGCGGACCTGGATGAAGTAGAGCGGGAAGAGCAGCGAGGAGCCGAAGAACGCGATCGCGAAGAGCGTCATCGTGATGACGGCGACGGTCATGTTCCTGTTCTTGAACAGCCGCAGCTCGACGAGCGGGTGGATGTTGCGCTTGGCCAGCGCCCACGGGACGAACGCGACGATCAGCAGGAGCCCGACGATCATCGGCCCCAGCACCCGCACGGCCATCGCCGTGCCCTCCTCCGGGATGGAGCTGACGCCGTAGAGGAACAGCGCGAGGCCGGGGGAGAGCAGCACCATGCCCAGCCAGTCGAAGGTCTCCGACGGCTCGACGTGGTCCTGGGGCAGCACGATCCAGGCGTAGACGATCGCGGCGATGCCGATCGGCAGGTTGATCAGGAAGATCCAGTGCCACGAGGCGCTCTCGATCAGGGCACCACCGAGGATCGGGCCGAAGATCGGGCCCAGCAGCATCGGGATGCCGAGCACGGCCATCACCCGACCGACCCGCTCGGGGCCGGCGGCGCGCGTCAGGATCGTCATGCCGAGCGGCATCAGCATGCCGCCGCCGAGGCCCTGCAGGACGCGGAAGAGGACCAGCATCTCCAGCGACGTCGCGGCCGCGCAGAGCACGGAGCCGATGGTGAAGAGCAGCACCGCGAGCAGGTAGAGGCGCTTGGTGCCGAAGCGGTCGGCGGCCCAGCCGGTCAGCGGGATCACGCTCGCCAGGGCGAGGGTGTAGCCGGTCATCGTCCAGGCGACCTCGGCCGCGGTCGCGTCGAACTCCTCCTGGAAGGTGTTGAGCGCGACGGAGACGACGGTGATGTCGAGGATCGACATGATCGCGCCGAGGACGACCACGCCGGCCACCATCAGGACGCTCTTGTCGAGCTTGTCGGAGTGCTCCGGCTGCGCGGCGCCGGGCTGGGTCTGGGTGTCGGTCACCCGGCAACGGTATTGGTTGCGTCCGACAACGACGCAATTGTTTTCGGGGTGGCCTGCGTCACCCTCACGGGTGGAGGGGTGGTACGCCGTCCAGGTCCTCGATGCGGGCCAGGCTGGGGCCGCGCTCGGCCTGCAGGTCCGCGGCCACCGACTCGACCTCCCGGAGCACGCGCAGGGTGTTGCGGCAGGTGAGCCGCGCGAGGTCGTCGCCCGACCACCCGCGCTCGGCCAGCGCGGCCAGGAGCGCCGGGTAGGTGGAGACGTCCTCGAGCCCGTCGGGGAGGGTCGCGACGCCGTCGTAGTCGCCGCCGAGCCCGATGTGGTCGATGCCGGCCACCTCGCGCACGTGCTCGCAGTGCGCCACCACGTCGGCGAGCGTGGCGCTCGGCTGCGGGTGGTCGAGCGACCAGGCCTTCTCGAACGCGCTGAACCGCGGGCCGTCGGCCTCGGCGATGCCGCCCTCGGCGGCGGCCGCGACGAGCTCGCGGTGGGCGTCGGCGCAGGCGGCGTTCACGAACTTCGGCACGAAGGTCACCATGCACACCCCGCCGCCGCGGGCCATCGCCTCGAGCACGTCGTCGGGGACGTTGCGCGGGCTGTCGGTGACGGCCCGGGCCGAGCTGTGGCTGAAGATGACCGGTGCCTCGGCGACCTCCAGCGCGTCACGCATCGTCTCGGCCGAGACGTGGGAGAGGTCGACCATCATCCCGACCCGGTTCATCTCCCGCACGACCTCGCGGCCGAACGCCGTCAGCCCGCCGGCCACCGGGGTGTCGGTGGCCGAGTCGGCCCACGGGGTGTTCGCGTTGTGGGTCAGCGTCAGGTAGCGCACCCCGAGCGCGTGCAGGGCGCGCAGGGTGCCCAGCGAGCAGTTGATCGAGTGCCCGCCCTCGGCGCCGGCCAGCGACGCGATGCGGTCCGAGGCCCACGCCTCCTCGACCTCGTCGGCGGTCGTCGCCCACGCCAGCTGGTCGGCGTACCACTCGGTGAGCACCCGCGCCGCGTCGACCTGCTCGAGGGTGGCGCTGACGGCGTCGTCCCCGGTGAGCAGGGTGGGCACGTAGACCGACCAGAACTGCGCGCCCATCCCGCCCGCGCGCATCCGCGGCAGGTCGGTGTGGGTCGGGGTGCCGCCCGCCCCGACGTCGAGGCGGGAGAAGTCGTACGCCGCCTGCTCGCGCGCGGCCCACATCAGGTCGTTGTGGCCGTCGATCACGGGGTGGGCCGCCAGCAGCGCCGAGATGTCCATGGTGCCCGACCGTAGCGGCTCGGGAACTCCCTGTCGGTGCGAGGCGTTAGCGTCCCTGTCGTCCGCTGCCCGGCGGGGACAGGAAGGTGGCCACGTGAGTCTCGTCCCGGTCACCGGTCCCGCCAGGTTGCTGGTGGGCGAGCCGCCCCGGGAGGGCTCGGTCGAGTTCACCGACGAGCGCCGCACCATCGTGATGCCGATCCGGGGCGCGCTGCCGGTGCTCGGCAAGGTCCGCGACCAGGCCGACGTGCACCCGTCGGTCGCGCTCCTCGCCGGCGCCGCGCTGATGGGCCTGCAGCTGGTCGCGTCCGGTCGCTTCGCCCCCGACCCCGAGGGGCGGCACTGGCAGGTCGCGGGGCTCGACGCCGCCGACGAGCGCCGCATCGCCGAGCTGGCGCGCTCGCGCGCGTGGGACGGGTTCGACGAGGCGACGGCCGAGGGCATGGTGCGGGGGCTGCTCGACGCGGTGGTGGACACCATGCCCCGGACCACCCCGGGGCGCTCGCGCCACCGGGGCCCGACACCGGCGGCTCGTGCGCCGGCGGACCGATCGGAGCCGTCGAGCCCCGACGCGTTCAGCGACGAGCTGCAGCACCGCATCGCCCGCATCCGCGCGCGGGGGCGCGACGACCGACCGCACCTGGTCTCCCTCTCGTTCCGGGTCGAGGCCGACGAGGAGGAGCTGGTCGCAGGAGCCCTGCGCCTGGTGCTGCAGGTCCACGCCGTCGACAACCCCGCCCACCTCGCCGACGCCTCCGAGCTGTGGGCCGAGTCCGGCCCGGAGGCCGCGCACGGCTTCGGCGAGCGCGCCCGCACCCATGCGGCCATCGCGCTGCGCTCCGCGGCCGACGCCTGGCCGGTGCTCGACCGGCTGCTCGACCTGCGTGTCCCCGACGAGATCGTCCTCGACTCCGACGAGATCCTGTCGCTGCTCGACGGCGGTGCCGCGGCGCTGACCGAGGCGGGCCACCCCGTCATGTGGCCCAAGTACCTCGACCGCGAGGTCACCCAGCGGGTCGAGCTGGGCCACCGCTCGCCCGCCGGCACGCGCGAGGAGCCGCTGCAGGACGGCCTCTTCGGGCCGCAGGCGCTGTTCGGCTTCGAGTGGCAGCTCTCGCTGCACGGCGACGAGCTCAGCGACGACGAGATGGACGAGCTGGCCCGCACCACCAGCCCGATCATCAAGCTGCGCGACAACTGGGTCGCCGTCGACTCCGCGGTGATCAAGCGCGCCCGCAAGCGGCTGATCCGCACGGTGACGCCCGTGCAGGCGCTGGCGGCGACGCTCACCGGGGTCGTCGACATCGAGGACTCGCCCTACGAGGCAGTCGTCGGGGCGAGCCTGCTGAAGGTGCGCGACCGGGTCCGCGACGCAGCCTCGGGCGAGCTCGTCGACGTCCCCGCCGCGCTGCAGGCGGAGCTCCGCGACTACCAGCGCCGCGGCCTGACCTGGCTGGCCGAGCTCACGGGGCTCGGCCTCGGCGCCTGCCTGGCCGACGACATGGGTCTCGGCAAGACGATCACCCTGATCGCGCTGCACCTGCACCGGAGGGACACGGGCGCGGGTGGTCCCACGCTCGTCGTCTGCCCGGCGTCGCTGCTCGGCAACTGGGAGGCCGAGATCCGTCGCTTCGCACCGGGAGTCGACGTACGCCGTCACCACGGCAGCGCCCGCGACCTGGGCGGCGTCACCGGCGGCTTCGTGCTCACGACCTACGGCACGATGCGCAACGACGCCGCGCTGCTCGCGGAGGTCGCGTGGGACCTGGTCGTCGCCGACGAGGCCCAGCACGTGAAGAATTCCCGCTCGGCTGCGGCCCGGGCGCTGCGGACGATCCCGAGCACCGCGCGCGTGGCGCTCACCGGCACGCCCGTCGAGAACGACCTCACCGAGCTCTGGTCGATCCTCGACTGGGCGATCCCCGGCCTGCTCGGCAGCCGCAACGCCTTCCGCAAGGTGTGGGCGGGACCGATCGAGTCGGGCCTCGAGCCGACCAAGGCGAGGCAGTTCGCCGACCTCATCGGCCCCTTCCTGCTGCGCCGCCGCAAGTCCGACCCCGGGGTCGCGCCGGAGCTGCCGCCCAAGACCGAGACCGACCACCTGCTCGGCCTCACGCGCGAGCAGGTCGTCCTCTACGAGACGCTCGTGCGCGAGTCGATGCGCCGCATCGAGGAGGCCGACGAGGAGACCCGCCGCGGCCTGGTGCTCAAGCTGCTCACCGGCCTCAAGCAGATCTGCAACCACCCCGCCCACTTCCTGCGCCAGCCCAACCCCAAGCTCCGGGGCCGCTCGGAGAAGATCGAGCTGCTCGACGAGCTGGTCGGCACGGTGATGGCCGAGGACGGCGCGGTCCTCGTCTTCACCCAGTACGTCGCCATGGCGCGGCTGCTGGAGCGTCACCTCGCCGCCGCGGGCGTGCCGCACCAGCTCCTGCACGGCGGCACCCCGGTGCGCGAGCGCGACGCGATGGTCGCCCGCTTCCAGGCCGGCGAGGTGCCGGTCTTCCTGCTCTCGCTCAAGGCCGGCGGCACCGGGCTCAACCTCACCCGCGCCGACCACGTCATCCACCTCGACCGCTGGTGGAACCCCGCCGTCGAGGACCAGGCCACCGACCGGGCCCACCGGATCGGCCAGACCCGACCGGTGCAGGTGCACCGCTTCATCACCCAGGGCACGATCGAGGAGAAGATCGCCGAGCTGCTCGCCCGCAAGCGCTCCCTGGCCGACTCGGTCCTCTCCCGCGGCGAGACCGCCCTGACCGAGCTGTCCGACGACGAGCTCCGCGACCTCGTCGAGCTGAGACGATGAACGGCACCACCCATCCCCGGCTGCCCGCGCGGCGGGGTGGCGGGACCGGCACCTGGTGGAGCAAGGCGGTGCTGCGCGCCGTGGAGGAGGCCGCCTTCGGGGAGAAGGAGCTGCGCGCCGGGCGGGCTCTCGCCCGAGCCGGGGCGGTCGGCGCGATCACGGTCACCGAGGGCGGCGCGGTCGCGGCGGTGACCGAGGGCCAGGACGCGTTCACCGTCGAGGTCACCGTGCCGGTCCTCGCCGAGGACGACGCCGCGGCGTTCACCGAGCTCGTCGCGTCCGAGTCGGGACGCATCGGCGCCCTCCTGGCCGGCCAGCTGCCGCACGCGTTGGTCGAGTCGGTGGAGGAGGCCGGTGTCGAGCTGCTGCCTTACGGCGGCGAGCTGGGCTCGGCCTGCACGTGTGAGGCGTGGCTCGACCCGTGCCCGCATGCGCTGGCGGTGCTGACCCAGCTGGCCTGGCTGATCCAGGCCGATCCGTTCGTGCTGACCCACCTGCGCGGGCTCTCGCGCGAGCGGGTGCTGCGCGACCTGCACCAGCTCCGGCAGCCGGCCGGCGAGCCGACCGTCGCGGCTGGGTCCGGGGGAGACTCGGACGCCACCGACGACGTCGACGACCTGGTGGTCGCCGAGGACGCGGCCGTCCGGGCCGCGCGCCTGCTGCGGCTGGAGAGTCCGTTCGACTCCTGGTGAGGAGCCCGCTGCGCGGCCTTGGCTCAGGAGAGCCCGAGGGCGCCGTGGGCCATGTCGCGCAGCACGTCGTGCATCTGCGGGTCCGGCAGCCGGCCGCTGTGGGGCGTGGAGTTGAGCAGGCCGAAGAGGACGTGGGCGCGGGTGCGCGAGGCCTCCGGGCTCAGCGTGGGGTCGTGGCGGCGCACCTGCGCGGCCCACTCGTCGACGTACGCACGCTGGAGGGAGCGGACGCGCTCCCGTGCCTCGTCGGGCAGGCTGCTCCAGTCGCGGTCCTGCACGACGATCAGCGCCCGGTGCTCCAGGGCGAACTCGATGTGCCACTCGACCAGCGCCTCGAGCGCCTCCCGCGGGCCGTCGGCGGCAGCGACCCGGGCGCGTCCCTCGGTGAGCAGCGTCTCGCTGATGGTCACCATCATCTCGGCGAGCATCGCGTCCTTGGACTCGAAGTGCTTGTAGAGCGCCGGGCCGGAGATGCCGCAGGCGGCGCCGAGCTCGGCCACCGAGACGCCGTGGAACCCGCGGGAGGCGAACAGGTCGGCCGCGATGTCGAGGATCTGCTGGCGGCGGGGAGTCACGTCGCCGAGGTTAGTGCCTGCTAACCCCGCCCACGGTGCCCGTGGCGCGGGGAGCGGCATGAGGCGGTGCGGCGCCTCCGCGTCCGACAGCGGAATCACTCGTTCCTCCCCGATCCACCCAGATGCTCCAGTGGGCCGCAACCCCGCAGCGGCCCACTGACCCCCGATCGATGCACCCCACCTGCATCGTAGATCGTAGGCGCTACACCCCTAGGTAGGAGCAGTGTCTACCCCAGTTTTGGGCAAAGATTCCCTCGGCCCCGTGTGTCGTGACCGCGGATTCCCGCACGGATGGTGTACGAGACCTGCGCGATGCGCAGCCGCCCTCCCCTGCTCGGAGGGTAGAGCGATGGCTCCGGCGTCCATCGCCGGGCTGCAGGTGCGGCGATGGACATGCCAGGTTAACGATCGCTAACCTGAGGGCGTGTCCGAGTCAGAGACCCCGACGGCAGGGGCGGCCCCCACCATGCGCGAGCTCGTCGACGACCTGCGCGCCCGGCTGGCGCGGGTGCGCCAGGGCGGGTCGGAGAGTGCGCGCAGGAAGCACACCGACCGCGGCAAGCTCCTGGCGCGCGACCGCGTCGACCGGCTGCTCGACCCGGGCAGTCCCTTCCTCGAGCTCGCCCCGCTGGCCGCCTACGGGATGTACGACAGTGGACCCGGGGGAGACCGGGGCGACGACTACGCGGTGCCGTCCGCCGGCGTGGTGGCGGGCATCGGCCGGGTGTCGGGTCGTGAGTGCGTCATCGTGGCCAACGACGCGACGGTCAAGGGCGGCACCTACTACCCGATGACGGTGAAGAAGCACCTGCGGGCGCAGACCATCGCCGCGGAGAACCGGCTGCCGTGCATCTACCTGGTCGACTCGGGCGGCGCGTTCCTGCCGATGCAGGACGAGGTGTTCCCGGATCGCGAGCACTTCGGGCGGATCTTCTTCAACCAGGCCAACCTCTCCGCCGCCGGGATCCCGCAGATCGCGAGCGTGATGGGCTCGTGCACCGCGGGCGGGGCCTACGTCCCCGCGATGTCGGACGAGACGGTGATCGTGCGCAACCAGGGCACGATCTTCCTCGGCGGCCCGCCGCTGGTGAAGGCCGCGACCGGGGAGGTCGTCACGGCCGAGGACCTCGGCGGCGGTGACGTGCACGCCCGCACCTCCGGGGTGGTCGACCACCTCGCCAACGACGACGCCCACGCCCTCGACATCGTCCGCAGCGTGGTCGCCACGCTGCCCCCGGCCCGCCCCGCGCGGGAGGCAGCCGCGGAGGTCGAGGAGCCGCACGAGCCCGCGGAGTCGCTCTACGACGTCGTGCCCACCGACACCCGGACGCCGTACGACGTCCGCGAGGTGATCCGCCGCGTCGTCGACGGCAGCAGGTTCCACGAGTTCAAGAAGCTCTACGGCGACACCCTGGTGTGCGGCTTCGCGCGGATCTGGGGCCACGAGGTCGGCATCGTCGCCAACAACGGCATCCTCTTCAGCGAGTCGGCGCTCAAGGGCGCCCACTTCATCGAGCTGTGCAACCAGCGGAAGATCCCGCTGGTCTTCCTGCAGAACATCACCGGCTTCATGGTCGGGCGCGAGTACGAGAACAACGGCATCGCCCGCGACGGCGCGAAGCTCGTCACCGCGGTCGCCTGCTCGGTGGTCCCCAAGTTCACCGTCGTCATCGGCGGCTCGTTCGGTGCCGGCAACTACGGCATGTGCGGGCGTGCGTACGACCCGCGCTTCCTGTGGATGTGGCCCAACGCCCGCATCTCCGTCATGGGTGGCGAGCAGGCCGCCGGGGTGCTCGCCACCGTCCGCCGCGACGGGCTCGAGGCTCGCGGCGAGGAGTGGTCCGCCGAGGACGAGGAGTCCTTCAAGGCGCCGATCCGCGAGCAGTACGAGACCCAGGGATCGCCCTACTACGCCAGCGCCCGCCTGTGGGACGACGGCATCATCGACCCCGCCGACACCCGCCGCGTGCTGGGGATGGGGCTGGCCGCCACGGCGTACACGCCGATCCCCGAGCCGAAGTACGGGATCTTCCGCATGTAGTGGTCCTCGGTCTCGTGACAGGACTTCGTCCTTCCTCGACCAGCGGAACCGTTGGTCGAGGAGGTCGCCCAGCGACCGTCACGAGACCCAGGCCGAAAGGACCAGGAGAGCCATGAACACATTGTTGATCGCCAACCGCGGCGAGATCGCCCGCCGCGTCATCCGCACCGCCCGCCGGCTCGGGTGGAGCACCGTCGCGATCCACACCGACCTCGACGTCGGCGCACCTCATGTCGGCGAGGCCGACCGGGCGGTGCGGGTGGAGTCCTACCTCGACATCGACGCGGTCGTCGCGGCCGCGCGGGAGTCCGGCGCCGGGTTCGTGCACCCGGGCTACGGCTTCCTGTCCGAGCGGGCGCCCTTCGCGCGGGCGCTGGCCGAGGCGGGCATCACCCTGGTCGGCCCGAGCGCCGACGTCATGGACGCGATGGGCCGCAAGGACGCCGCCCGTGACGTCGCCGTGGCCGCCGGGGTGCCCGTCGTGCCGTCGTACGACCTCGCCGGTCCCGACGCCACCGACCCGGCGTCGTTCGCCTACCCCGTGCTGGTGAAGGCCGCGGCCGGCGGCGGCGGCAAGGGCATGCGGGTGGTGCGCAGCGCGAGCGAGTACGACGAGGCCTTCGCGGCCGCGCAGCGCGAGGCCCGCTCGTCCTTCGGCGACGACACGATCCTCATCGAGAAGTACGTCGAGTCCGGCCGCCACATCGAGGTGCAGGTCATGGGCGACACCCACGGCACGGTGCTGCACTTCTTCGAGCGCGACTGCTCCACCCAGCGCCGGCACCAGAAGGTGCTGGAGGAGGCCCCCGCGCCCACGATCAGCCCCGACCAGCGCACCGCGATCACCAGCGCGGCCGTCGCGCTGGCGCAGCAGTGTGGCTACACCGGCGCCGGCACGGTCGAGTTCCTGCTCGACAACGCCACCGGCGAGTTCTACTTCCTCGAGATGAACACCCGCCTCCAGGTCGAGCACCCGGTCACCGAGGAGGTCGTCCGGGTGCGGACCGACCAGGGGCGCGAGCGGGTCGACCTCGTCGAGCTGCAGCTGCGCGTCGCGACCGGTGAGCCGCTCGGCATCGACCAGGCCGACGTCACCCTCGAGGGCCACGCGATCGAGGCCCGCGTCTACGCCGAGGACTCCTTCAACGGCTTCCTGCCGCAGGCCGGTCGGGCCGGCCACGTGTCGTGGGGCGCGGACTTCGGCTCCGGCGCCCCCCGCTTCGGCCCGTCCCTCCACGACGCCGGCGGGAGGCACGTCCGGATCGACCACGCGCTGGAGCCCGGCCAGGACGTCTCCACCTCCTTCGACCCGATGCTGGGCAAGGTGATCGCCTGGGGAGCCGACCGCTCCGAGGCGCTCTCCCGCCTGATCTGGGCGCTCGACCGGGTCGCGATCATGGGCCTCACGACCAACACCGGGTTCCTGCGAGCCCTCGCGGACACCGCGGAGTTCCGCGAGGCCACGATCGACACCGCCTGGCTCGACCACCACGAGGTCGAGCCGCCGTCCCGCGAGCTGGCGCGAGTGCTGGCCGCGCTGATGCTCGCCCCGTCGAGTGCCGAGGCCGTCGACGCGCCGACCTCGCCGTGGCACGCCGACGGCTTCCGGCTCGGCGCCGACCCGGCGCCCGTGCTGGTCCGCCTCGACGAGACCGTCCCGGTCACCGAGGACCGGGTGGGCGAGCACGCCGTCCGCTGGCTCGGCGGCCAGCGGCTACGGGGCGGCATCGGCTCGGTGTCCGCGGAGGTGGACGGCGAGCACCACGACGCCACCGCCACCCAGGTCGGGCGCACCGTCGAGGTGGCCCACCGCGGGCAGCGCCACGTCTTCCAGGTCCCCGACCCCTTCGCCGACCACGGCCCCGAGGTCGGCGACGGCACCCTGCTCGCGCCGATGCCCGGCACCGTCCTCGCGGTCCACGTCGCCGAGGGCCAGGCCGTGGCCGAGGGTGAGACGCTGGGAGTCATGGAGGCGATGAAGATGGAGCTCGCGCTCAAGGCGCCCTTCGCCGGCGCGGTCACCACGGTCGGATCCGCGACCGGGGACCTCGTCAAGCTCGGCGCCGTGCTGTTCGTCGTGGAGCCCGCCGATGGCTGAGCTGCCGATGACCGTGCGAGCCGACGGCCTCCCCGAGCGGGTCACCATCTACGAGGTCGGCCCCCGCGACGGACTGCAGAACGAGCAGGCGATCGTCCCGGTCGCGGTCAAGGCCGAGTTCGTACGACGCCTCGTGGCCGCGGGACTTCCGATCGTCGAGGCCACCAGCTTCGTGCACCCGACGTGGGTGCCGCAGCTCGCGGACGCCGCCGAGCTGATGGCCGAGCTCGGCGAGGCCGGGCGGCACCTGCCCGTGCTGGTGCCCAACGAGCGCGGCCTCGACCGGGCGCTGGAGCTCGGGCTCGAGCACATCGCGATCTTCGGCAGCGCGACCGAGACCTTCGCGACCAAGAACCTCAACCGCACCTTCGACGAGCAGTTCGCGATGTTCGAGCCCACCGTGGCGCGGGCGCGCGAGGCGGGCCTGGACGTGCGGGCCTACGTGTCGATGTGCTTCGGCGACCCGTGGGAGGGCGCGGTGCCGATCGAGCAGGTCGTCACCGCCGGCACCCGGCTGCTCGACCTCGGCGCGAGCCAGCTCAGCATCGGCGACACGATCGGCGTCGCGACCGCCGGGCACGTCACGGCCCTCGTCGCCGCCTTCGTCGAGGCGGGCGTGGGCACCGACCGGCTGGCGATGCACTTCCACGACACCTACGGCCAGGCGCTCGCCAACACCTTCTCCGCCCTGCAGTCCGGCATCACCACCTTCGACGCGAGCGCCGGCGGCCTCGGCGGGTGCCCCTACGCCAAGTCGGCCACCGGCAACCTCGCCACCGAGGACCTCGTCTGGATGCTGACCGGCCTCGGGATCGAGCACGGGGTCGACCTCGAGGCCGCCGTCGTGACCAGCACGTGGATGGCCGCCCAGCTCGGCCGCCCCAGCCCCAGCGCCGTCGTACGCGCCCTCGGTGGGGGACTGGCACAATCAGCGCCATGAGCCGCGTCGTCCACCTCCACATCGGCGCCCCCAAGACCGGCACGACCTACCTGCAGGACCGGCTGCTGCTCAACACCGCCTCCCTGGCGCGTCACGGCGTGACCATCCCGGGCCCGCGCGGCGGGCGGTCCGACATGTTCCACTTCCGGGCGGCGCTCGACCTGCTCGACCAGGACTGGGGCGGCGCGCCCGGGCACGCCGAGGGCGCGTGGGACGCGATGATGCGGCGCGTGCAGCGCGCCGACGGCAACGTCGTGATCAGCCACGAGATCCTCGCCGGCGCCAAGCCCGACAAGGTGGCCAAGGCGATGAACGACCTCGCCGGCCACGAGGTGCACCTCGTCTACTCCGCGCGTGACCTCGGCCGGCAGCTGCCCGCCGCCTGGCAGGAGTCGATCAAGCAGGGCCGCAAGTGGCCCTTCAAGCGCTTCCTCACCAAGGTCGAGCGCAGCCAGACCTGGTTCTTCAACGCGATGGACCTGCCGACCGTGCTCGAGCGCTGGGGCGCCAGGCTGCCCCCCGAGCGGGTGCACGTCGTCACCGTCCCGCACGACCGCGGCCCCAACGGCGACGAGCTGTGGCTGCGGTTCTGCCGGGCGTTCAGCATCGACCCCGCGTGGGCACCGCTCGACTCCGAGCGGGACAACCGGTCGCTCGGCATCGCGGAGACCTCGCTGCTGCGCAAGCTCAACCGGCGCCTCGAGCTCGGCCTGTGGCGCGACCCGGCGTACGACGCCCTCATCCGCGAGCTGCTCGCCCAGCAGGTGCTGGTCTCCCGCAAGGCGATCCCGGTGCGGCTGCCGCCCGACCGCTACGACTTCGCCGAGCAGCAGGCCGACGCCTGGATCGAGTGGATCAAGGGCAGCGGCGTCGACGTGGTCGGCGACGTGGAGGACCTCCGCCCGCGCCGTCCTGCCGAGGGCGAGAAGTGGAGGGACCCCGACCGGGTGCGCGCCAAGCTCGAGCTCGGTGCCGCACTCGACGCCCTGACCGTGATGACGCAGGAGGCCGCCAACCGCGCCGCCACCGACACGGTGGGCGGCCGGATCCGCGACGTCGCGCGCCGGCTGCGGGACCGGTGACCGCCAGCGCCACCCGACCGGCAGGGTCCGTGCACGGGTGGGTCGCCCACCTGCGCGTCGGCGGTACGACGCCGTGGCTGGCGTGGACCGACCCGTCGACCGACCCCGGCTCCGACCCGGCCTCGGGAGGTCGTGCGCTCCCCGGCGCCCAGCAGCTCGAGCTCCTGCGCCGCATCAACCTCGCCCTCGGGTCGAGTGCGCGGCCCCGCGGCGACCACGACCACCTGCGCACTCGACTCGCCGACCGGGTCCTCGCCGCACCGGCGGCCGGTCGCGGGAAGGCCGACCTGCCGCTGGTGGGCGCCGCGTCGGGCGGGTTCGGCGCGCAGCCGGTCGATCCCGCGACGGTCAGTGCCCACGAGCTGCTCCGGGTGGCGAGCACGCTGCTCGCCGACGACCTCGTCGCCCTCGGGCCGGAACCGGTGCGGCGGGGCGTGCCCCGGCCGTGGCGGCGCCGGTTCCGGCTGGTCGGCGACCCGGTCGTCGCCACCGCCGCACGCGAGCACCTGCTCGGACGCGGCCGTCCCGAGGGAGGCCCCCGCCCCTTCGTGGTGGCGGTCGGCGGCCCGCTCGACGAGCTGCTCGCCCACACCTGGACGCAGCGGTGCTTCGAGCACGGCAGCCGGCCGTGGGCCGACTGGCTGCGCTTCTGGCGCGAGCGCGACCAGCTGCCGGCCCGCGCCGACCTCGACGACTCGATCCGCCGCTGGGGCGGGCGCCGGCCCTACGTCCGGGTGGTGACCGACCTCGCCCAGCTGCCCGAGCACCTGGGCGTACGCCGCCTGCCGGAGGTCCGGGTGTCGGGCGCCGACCAGGCCGAGCTGGCGCGCCGGATCTCGGCCGTCGTGGGCATCCGCGTCCCGGTCGGCGAGCGGCCGGCCCTGATGCGGACGCTGCAGAAGCGGATGCCCGACAGCGGCGTCGCGCCCGTCGTCGTACCCCCGACGGAGCACGACTGGGTGGCGTCGTCCGCGGCGCGCACGACCCGCGCCCTGACCCGCGCTGGCTACCCTGTCGTCGGCGACCTCGCCGACCTCGCACCCCGTGCGCCGGGCCTCACCGGCCTGTCCCGGCACGGCGGCGCCGACGACGGGCAGGTGCTGGACCTGGCGATCCGGATGATCGTCGACACCGGCTGGCGCGCGGGCCGGGAGAGGAGCGTGGAGCGGTGAGCAGGCGGGTGCTGCTGCACGTGGGCTGCCCGAAGACCGGTACGTCCTACCTCCAGGACGTCCTCTTCCGCAACCAGGAGGTCCTGCGCGAGCACGACATCCTCTACCCCGCCGACCGGTTCGACGCCCACTTCCTCGCCGCGCTCGACCTGATGACGCTCCCGTGGGGCGGCATCGAGACCGAGGCCGTCGGCGCCTGGGACCGGCTCGCCGCCGCGGTGCGCGAGTGGCACGGCACCTCGATCGTGAGCCACGAGATCTTCGCGCGGGCGACCCCGACGCAGGTGGAGCGGGCGCTGGCCTCGCTCGGCGACGCCGAGGTCCACCTGGTGCTGTCGGCGCGCGACCTGGTGCGCCAGGTCCCGGCCGAGTGGCAGGAGAACGTCAAGCACCGCAGCCACATCACGTACGCCTCGTTCCTGCGCACCATCCGCGACCCCGCCCGCGACTCCCGGATCGGGTCGTGGTTCTGGGCGGTCCAGGAGCTCCCCGACATCCTCGAGCGGTGGGGCTCCTCGCTGCCGCCCGAGCGCGTGCACCTGGTGACGCTGCCCCCGCCGGGCGCGGACCGGGGCGAGCTGTGGCGCCGCTTCGCCCGGACGTTCGGGCTCGACGGGCTGCCGCTCGACCTCACCGCCGAGCGGGAGAACCCGTCCCTCGGCGTCCCCGAGACCTCCCTGCTGCGCACCATCAACGAGCGCGTCACCTCGATCATCGCGCCGCCCGACTACCGCCCCCTCGTCCGCGAGACGCTCGCCCACCAGACGCTGTCGCGGAGCGTGGCCTCGGCCCGGCTCGGCCTCGCGCCGGCCGACCACGCGTGGGCGCGCGAGCTCTCGCAGCGCTGGATCGAGGTGCTCGACGAGCGCGGCTACGACGTCGTGGGCTCGCTCGACGACCTGCTGGGTCCCGACGCCGGCACCTTCGCCGATCCCGACACCGCGACGGCCGAGGAGCTGCTGCCCCCCGCCCTCGACGCGATCAGCGCCCTGCTCGTGGAGGGCGCACGGCTGCGGGCGGTCGAGGAACGGCTGCACCGCGAGCTGCGCGAGGCGCACGAGGAGCTCGAACGCACCCGGGCGACCACGGCCTACCGGGCCCGGCGCAAGGTGGTGACGACCCTGGAGGGCAGCCCCGCCGGCCGGGGGTCGCTCGACGCCTACCGGCGCCTGCGCGGCCGCAAGGGCTGAACAGCCGGCGTACGACGACGCGTCAGCGCCTCCGCGGCAGCAGCTCCCGGTCGGCGTAGCGGCCGATGCGCCAGGTCATGAAGCCGTCGGCGCCCATGCCGACCACGCCGCCGACGATCGGCACCCGCCGGGCCACGGTGGTCGCCAGCCGCTTGCCGGCCACGCGCGCGACGATGTCGCTCGCGACGGTCGCCGAGATGGTGCCGTCGATGGTGGGGTCGTGGACCGGTGCGGTGGCGATCGCCATCGGCGTGCTGGGCAGCTTGCGCTTCTTCACCAGCTCGCCGACCTGGTCCTCGCCGAGCAGGGTGGCCAGGACGGCGTTGCGCACGCGCGGGTCGGTCAGGTCGTGACCGCGCAGGTGGGCGATGCCCGCGACCATCCGGCACTGGATGATCGCCAGCCCGGCCACGTTGGCGGGGATCGCGACCGCCATCGTGACCAGTCCGCCCACGTTGGTGGCGAAGCCCTGGGCGCCGGCGATGCGCACGTTGTTCTCGATGACCTCGTGGATCGCCCGCTCGACGTTGCCGCGCTGCTCGTGCAGCTGGTTGTCGGCGGCGTCGGCCGCCGGCGCGAGAGGTCCGACGCCGTCGATCGCCCGGTTGAGCGCCTCGCGCACGAAGCCGCCGGTCACCCCCGGTGCGAGGTCGGTGATCCGGGGGGCGAGCTGCCGCCCGACGGTCTGCTTCAGGCCCATGGCCCGATCGTACGGTCGGCGGCCCAGCACGGGGCGTGGCGGGAGGTCGCCGCACGTGTCCGGTCCCGGGAGGGTTTGCGCGTTCGCTAGCGTGCGAAGCGTGCCCATCGCCCCCGCTCCGACGCCGTGGGCCTTCCCGCCGAGCTCGACGTGGGACCCCGACGACGACCTGGTCGCGCTGGGCGCCGACCTCGAGCCGGGGACGCTGGTCACCGCCTACGGGCTGGGGCTGTTCCCGATGCCGGTGACCCTGGACGGCGAGGAGCACCTCGGCTGGTTCTCACCCGTGGAGCGGGGCGTGCTGCCGCTCGACGGGCTGCGGGTGTCGAGGTCGCTGCGACGCTCGGCGCGCGACCTCGAGATCCGCATCGACACCGCCTTCGACGACGTGGTGGACGCGTGCGGGAGCCCGGACCGCGCCGACGGCTGGATCACGCCGGAGTTCCGGCACGCCTACGGCCGCCTCCACCGGCTGGGCTGGGCCCACTCGGTCGAGGCCTGGCGCGACGACCGGCTGGTGGGCGGGCTCTACGGCGTCAGCATCGGCGGACTGTTCGCCGGCGAGTCGATGTTCCACCGCGAGCGGGACGCGTCGAAGGTCGCGCTGCTGGCGCTCGTCGACCTGCTGCGCGACGACCACGCCGAGCGTCGCGTGCTCGACGTGCAGTGGCAGACCCCGCACCTGGCGTCCCTGGGTGTCGTACGACGTCCGCGCGCGGACTACCTCGACTCGCTCAGGCGGAGCCTCGACGTCCCGCTGCCCAGACCGTTCCGAGTGGACGACGAGTGACCGGTCACGGGAGGGTGGGCCCGATCGTGACGCGACCCGGCGTGGGACGCGTCCCACCCGAGGGGGAGTCCATGAGCGTCCGAGCCCGCCTGACCCTGACCAGCGCCGTGCTGCTGGTCGGCACCGTCACCTCCGCCTGCGGGGGAGGGGGGAGCGGCGCCCCGAGCGACGCGAGCACGGACGGCTTCTGCGAGGCGGCCAACAGCCTGATGTCCGACCTGGTGCCCGAGGACACGACCACCCCGGAGCTGCCCAGCGACGAGGACATGGCCCAGGCGGTCAAGGACTGGGCCTCGCGGATGGAGGAGGTCGGGACCCCCGAGGACATCCCCGACGACGCACGGAAGGGCTTCGAGGCGGTCGTCGACCAGGCCAAGGAGATCGACGCCGCCGACTTCTCGATGGAGAACCTCGAGGACCTCGAGAAGGGCGGCGCCGACGCCTCGCAGGAGGTCGAGGAGCAGGCCGACGCCTTCGGCGACTACCTGACCGAGACGTGCGGCAACCCGATGGACGACATCGAGATGCCCGAGCTGCCCGAGATCCCCGAGACGACCGAGTGAGCGCCGCCGCGCCAGTACGGCGCGGTGCCGGCTCTCGACGTACGATTGCCACCGGTGACGCAGAGGGAGGACGTGCCATGGCGATCACGCGCGAGGGCAGGATCTGCTCCTTCTGTGGCGAGCCCGGGGGCCCCGGCACCGACCTGCGCCTGATCGGCGGTCTCGGCGCCCAGGTCTGCGCGTCGTGCGTGGACGACTTCCACGCGATCATCCACGACGACAAGGCCATCGCGGCGGTGAGCGGTCCCTTCCCGTGGGAGCGGATGGACGACGCCGAGCTGCTGGCGACGCTGCCGCAGATCCTCGCCTCCGCCGAGCAGAACACCGCGTTCGCCCACGAGTGGGTCGATCTGCTCCGCAGCCGCAACATCTCCTGGGCGGAGATCGGGCGGGCCCTCGGGGTCTCCCGGCAGGCCGCCTGGGAAAGATTCTCGCGCCGGTCGGGCGACAAGCACGCCACTGCGTGAGAGCATTCGGTCGACGTCAGGGTATTCTTGACGAACGAGGCGTCGGCCGGGCTGTCACGGGGGTGGGCCCGGCCGACGCCTCGGCTGCTACTTGAGCAGCTTGGACAGGCGCCGGTCGGCGAGCGGCTTCCCGCCCGTCTGGCACGTCGCGCAGTACTGCAGGCTCGAGTCGGCGAACGACACCTCGCGCACCACGTCGCCGCAGACCGGACAGGCCTGCCCGGTGCGGCCGTGGACGGCGAGGTTGCTCTTCTTCTCGCCCTTGAGCTCGGCCGCCGCAAGGCCGCTCGAGCGCTGGACCGCGTCGCCCAGCGTCGTGCGCACGGCGTCGTACAACGTCTGCAGCTCGGCCTCGTCGAGGCTGTTGGCCGGCTTGAACGGCGACATCCGCGCGGCGTGGAGGATCTCGTCGGAGTAGGCGTTGCCGATGCCGGCGACGATCGACTGCATGCGCAGCACGCCCTTGACCTGCTTGCGGCCCTCGGCCTCGAGGATCTGCTGCAGCACCTCGATGGTGAAGTCGTCGGAGAGCGGGTCGGGCCCGAGTCGGGCGATGCCCTCGACCTCCTGCGGGTCGCGGATGACGTAGATCGCGAGGCCCTTGCGGGTCCCGGCCTCGGTGACGTCGAGGCCGGGCTGGGTCTCGAGCTCGGGGTCGTCGATGACGATGCGGGCGGCGAGCGGGTTCTTGGAGTTGGGCCTCGCCGGGAGGGCGGGCACCTCGTCGCGCCACCGGATCCAGCCGGCGCGCGCGAGGTGGATGACCAGGTGGACCCCGCTCGCGTCGATGTCGAGGAACTTCCCGTGCCGGGTGACGTCGTCGACGAGCGTGCCGTGCAGCGCGTGGAGCGGCGGGTCGAAGGTCTTGAGCGCGCTGAAGGCGGCCAGGTCGATGCGGCTGATCGCGCGGCCGACCAGGCGACGGCGCAGGTCCTGGGCGAGGGCTTCGACCTCGGGCAGCTCGGGCACGCACGTCAGTCTAGGCAACCGCTTGTGGGACGGGTCACAATGGAACATGGCCCAGCAGCGCACGCCTCGCACCCGGACGGTCTTCCTCGACCCCCGCGGTGAGGACCGCTCGCTGCGCGTGACGTGGCACCACGACCGCCAGCTCGTGGTGCTGTCGCTGTGGCGCGACAACGTCTGCGCCGGCACGTTCCGGCTCGCGGCCGACGAGGTGCCCGACCTGATCGCGATGCTGCGCCGGGGGCTCGACGAGGCGTACGACGCCGCCCGTGAGCGTGTCGGGCGGCTCGACCGGCCCAGCGAGGCCGGCTGACTCGCCGACTATCCGGTGATCTAGGGATCGGACTAGATTGCCGAATAGGGTCTGATCGTGGACCCGATCCGGAACCCCTACGCCCCCGGCGCGGGCCAGCGCCCGCCCGAGCTCGCCGGTCGTGACGAGCAGCTCGCCGCGTTCGGTGTCGTCCTGGAGCGGGTGGCCAACGGCCGCCCCGAGCGCAGCCTCGTCCTCACCGGGCTGCGCGGCGTCGGCAAGACCGTCCTCCTCAACGCGCTGCGCGGTGCGGCCGTGCGCAAGGGCTGGGGCACCGGCAAGCTCGAGGCCCGTCCCGGCCAGGGGCTGCGCCGGCCCCTGAGCAGCGCGCTGCACCAGGCCGTCCGCGAGCTGGGTCACCGCGACGAGGAGTCGGTCGACCACGTCCTCGGCGTGATCAAGTCCTTCGCGCACCGCGACGCGGGCGCCGGGGCCAGGCTGAAGGACCAGTGGAGCCCGGGCATCGACGCCGCCGCCGTACGCGGCCGGGC
This sequence comes from Nocardioides sp. T5, assembly GCF_048161455.1. Classification (NCBI taxonomy): domain Bacteria; kingdom Bacillati; phylum Actinomycetota; class Actinomycetes; order Propionibacteriales; family Nocardioidaceae; genus Nocardioides; species Nocardioides sp. T5. Next base: position 122,162 of record NZ_CP182415.1, read on the forward strand.
CGACTCCGGCGACATCGAGATCGACCTGGTCGAGCTCTTCACCGACCTCGGCGGGCTGGCGGCCGACGTCGGCAAGGGCATCGGCATCTTCATCGACGAGATGCAGGACCTCGGTCCCGACGACGTGTCGGCACTGTGCGCCGCCTGCCACGAGCTCAGCCAGTCCGGCCTGCCGGTGATCGTCGTCGGCGCCGGCCTGCCGCACCTGCCGGCCGTGCTGAGCGCGAGCAAGTCCTACAGCGAGCGGCTCTTCCGCTACCAGCGCATCGACCGGCTCTCCCGCGAGGCCGCCGACCGCGCGCTCGAGGCGCCGGCCGCCGACGAGGACGCGGCGTACGACCCGGACGCGCTCGCCGCGATGTACGACGCGACCGGCGGCTACCCCTACTTCATCCAGGCCTACGGCAAGGCCGTGTGGGACCTCGCGCCGCGCTCACCGATCACGGCCGCCGACGTCGCCGTCGCCGCGCCCGAGGCCGAGTCGGAGCTCGCGGTCGGCTTCTTCGGCTCGCGCTACGAGCGCGCCACCCCGGGGGAGCGCGACTACCTGATGGCGATGGCCGACGTCGCCGTCGCCCTCGACGAGCCCGACTCGGTCCCGAGCGCCGACGTCGCCGCCGCGCTCGGCAAGAAGCCGCAGTCGCTCTCCCCGGCGCGCGACTCGCTGCTCAAGAAGGGCCTCGTCTACTCCGGCGAGCGCGGCCGCATCGCCTTCACCGTCCCGCACTTCGGGCGCTACCTCCGCGAGCGCGGCTGAGCCCAGCCTGTTGGTCGAGGAGGTCGCGCAGCGACCGTCACGAGACCCCTCAGCCTTGGTCGCCGGTCGGTCCGGGTCTCGTGACAGGCGCCAAGGCGCCTTCCTCGACCAACGGTGGGCGGTCAGGCGGACGGCGGCGGCGTGCGGAAGGACGGCGGCAGCTCCTCGAGGAGCCGGAGCCAGAGCTCCGAGGCGGTGGGGTACGACGGCACGGCGTGGCGCAGCACGTGCACCGGGACGCCGCCGGTGATGGCGACCGTCGCCGCGTGGATCATCTCCCCCGACTCGGGGCCGACGAAGGTCGCGCCGAGCAGCAGGCGGGTGTGGGCGTCGACGACGAGCTGGGCGTCGCCGGCGACGTGGTCGCGCAGGAGCGCCGTGCCGGACGCCGAGGAGGTCGGCACCCGGGTGACCACCACCTCGTGACCGGAGTCGCGCGCCTGGGCCTCGGTGAGCCCGACGCTCGCGACCTCGGGCTCGGTGAAGACGACCTGCGGGACCGGAGCCTCGCGGTCGGGCTCCCAGGCCACCTCGCCCGCCGCGGCGGCCGCGATCCGGGCACCGACGACGCGCGCCTGGTGCTTGCCCCAGTGGGTGAGGGGCGGTCCGCCCGAGGCGTCGCCGACGACGTGCAGCCACTCGGGCAGCCGGCCGCCGGTGACGTCGTCCGCCGTCAGGCCCACCGACGACAGGCCCAGGTCGTCGAGCCGCGGGCTCCGGCCGATCGCGAGCAGCACCTCGTCGGCCTCGAGCTCGCCGCGGGTGGTGGTCAGCGTGACGGGGCCGCCGTGGATGCGTCCGGTGCCGGTGGCCTCGGGGGCCGAGCGGCGTACGTCCTCCACGGAGGTGCCGAGCCGGACGCTCACGCCGCGCTCGCGCAGGCCGGCCAGCACGGCCTCGCCGGCGAAGGGCTCGGTCCGGCTCAGCAGTCGCGGGCCGCGGACGACGAGCGTCACCGACGAGCCGAGCGCGGCCATCCAGGTCGCCGCCTCGCACGCGACGACGCCGCCGCCGACGACGACCAGCCGGTCAGGCACCTCCACCACCCCGGTGGCGTCGCGGGAGTCCCACGGCAGCGCGTCGGCGTACTCCTCGGGGACGTGCGCCGCGCTGCCGGTGGCGATCACCACGGCCCGTCGCGCCCGGAGGACCACGTCGTCGCCATCGGGCGACGAGACGCGCACGTCCCGCTCGCCGACGAGCCGCGCGTCACCGCGTACGACGTCGAGGCCGGCGCCCTTCGCCCAGTCCGCCTGGCCGGAGTCGTCGTACTGGGAGACCCACGTGTCGCGGCGCTCGAGCAGCGCCTTGGCGGCGACGTGCGCCGTCGAGACTCCCGGCAGGTCGGCCGTCACGGCAGCCACTGCCACCGGGCGCAGCAGCGCCTTGCTCGGCATGCACGCCCAGTAGCTGCACTCGCCGCCGAGCAGCTCGCGCTCGACGAGGACGGCCGTCATGCCGGTGCCCTCCACGGCGTACTGCGCGGCGTTCTCCCCGGCGGGGCCGGCCCCGATGACCACGACGTCGTACTCGACTGTCTCCATGCCGGGGACGATACGGGGCGACCGTGGATGGGAGGTCCGCTTGCCCGTTCAACTAGACTACGCGGCGAGGGGAGTACCCCACCAACGCTCGTCGGTCACTACGGCGCCTCAGCAGGCGCCCCGGCGAGCGGCCGTCCCAGCACAGCCGGCGGCGGGGGAGACCTCAGGAAACCCATCCTGAGGAGACCCATGTCGTCCATCGCGTCCCCCACCCTGTGGTTCGTCACCATCGGGGTGGTGCTCGCCCTGCTCGTCGTCGACTTCATCGCCACCCGGCGCCCGCACGAGGTGAAGATGAAGGAGGCCATCGGCTGGTCGGCGTTCTACGTCGCGCTGCCGCTGGCCTTCGGCCTCTACGTCTGGAACGTCCACGGCGGCGACCGCGGACTGGAGTACTACACCGGCTACCTCGTCGAGAAGACGTTGAGCGTCGACAACCTGTTCGTCTTCATGCTGCTGCTCGCCGCGTTCGCGGTGCCGGAGGTGCTCAAGCAGCGGGTGCTGCTCTACGGCATCATCGGCGCGCTCGTGCTGCGCGGCATCTTCATCGCCCTCGGCGCGGCCGCGCTGTCCCGCTTCGACTGGGTCTTCCTGATCTTCGGCGCGATCCTGCTGCTCACGGGCGTCAAGCTGCTGCGCGACGCGATCCGCGGCCAGGAGCACGAGGTCGACGTCGCCGAGATGCGCGTGGTCAAGGTGATGCGCCGCTTCATGCCGGTCTCCGACGACTACGAGGGCACCCGCTTCACCGTCCTGCAGAAGGGCCGCCGTGCCCTGACGCCGTTCGCCCTCGTCACCGTCGCGGTGCTCGCGACCGACGTCGTCTTCGCCGTCGACTCGGTGCCCGCGGTCTACGGCATCACCGGCGACCCCTACCTGGTCTTCGTCACCAACGCCTTCGCCCTCCTCGGCCTGCGTGCGCTCTACTTCGTTCTCGAGGGTGCGCTCGGCGCGCTGCGGCACCTCAGCTACGGCCTCGCCGCGATCCTGGGCTTCATCGGCTTCAAGCTCGTGCTGCACTGGGCCCACCTGGTCTGGCCGTCGGTCCCCGACGTGCCGACGCTGATGTCGCTCTTCGTGATCCTCGGCATCCTCGGCATCACCATCGCCACCAGCCTGTGGGCCAACAAGCGGGCCGACAAGCGGCAGGCGGCCGGCACCCCGGTCGACGAGCCGGAGGTCGTCGAGACCCGCTGACGCCGCCGGAAAGTGCTTTGCCGTCGACGGTGAGTCTCTGGGAGACTCACCGTCGAGGGCGACGTCCGCCGCCCAGCCCGACGCGCCGGCCCCAGTCCGCGCACACGGCGAAGGGGAGCAGATCCTCGGACGCATCCGTGAGTCAGGTTCGTCGACGCCCGCTGCAGCGGCGTACTGGGGGCGCAGCGCAGCCGAAGGTGATCGACCGTGACCAGGAACAGTGACTTCAAGCAGGTCGTCCGCGCCCGGATGGCCGCGACCGGCGAGGGCTACACCGCTGCGCGGGCCGCGCTCGAGCGGGAGGCGTACGACGCCGCCCGTGCCGAGCAGGAGCGACTCGTCGGCCGGCTCTTCACCGGCGGCCGCATCGAGCGGGTGCCGGCGAAGCGCAAGGTACGCGCGGGGGTGCTGCTCGAGGTGCTCAGCCGCTTCGAGCCGGGCCGCGACTACTCCGAGCCCGAGGTCAACGAGGTGCTCCTCGGGGTGCACGAGGACTTCGCCTACCTGCGCCGCGAGCTGGTGAACTACCACTACCTCGAGCGTGGGGACGGCCGCTACCGCACGGCCTCGCAGGCACCGCCCCGCACGGCGGTCGAGCGGCAGGAGATCCCGGCCTGGGAGGCTCACTGGCTGCCCGGCTTCCTCTCCGGAGAGGGAGCCGGGGCCTTCCGCCGCGGGCGGTGACGGTGCAGGCTGGGGGGCATGACGGCAGGCATCGATCCCGCAGCGACCCCGTCGGGCACCGGGTGCGTGGAGTGCGAGCAGGACGGCGGCTGGTGGGTCCACCTGCGCCGGTGCGCCCAGTGCGGGCACGTCGGCTGCTGCGACTCCAGCCCCGCCCAGCACGCGACCGCCCACCACGAGGCGACCGGCCACCCGGTGGTGCAGAGCTTCGAGCCCGGCGAGGACTGGTTCTGGGACTACAGCCGCTCCGTCGGGGTGGAGGGGCCCCGGCTGGCCGACCCGCAGAGCCGGCCCGACGACCAGACCGTCCCCGGCCCGGCCGACCGGGTGCCTGACGACTGGCGCGACCACGTCCACTGACGCCTGCAGGGGTGACGTGTCGCGCGCGGTCTGCGTGCCATGCTCAGGCCATGCGACGTACGCCGCGCACGCGCCGCGACCGGACGCCCCCTGACCGGACGTCGGGTGACCGGCCCCAGGTCGTGGCCCACCGTGGCAGCAGCCACGAGACCGCCGAGCACACGCTCGCCGCCTACGTGAAGGCCCTCGACGAGGGCGCCGACGCGCTGGAGTGCGACGTCCGGCTGACGGCCGACGGGCACCTCGTGTGCGTGCACGACCGCGACCTGCGGCGTACGACGTCCACGCCCGGGATCGTGTCGACGATGAACCTCGCCGAGCTCGACGAGCTCGACTTCGCCTCGTGGAAGAACCCGTGGTCCGACCTCGACGACGAGGCGCCGGCCCGCGACCCGGACGCCGGCAAGGTGCTCACCCTCCGCAAGCTGCTCCAGACCGTCGCCGACTACGACCGCCACGTCGAGCTCGCCGTGGAGACCAAGCACCCCACCCGCTTCGGCGGGTTGGTCGAGCGGCGCCTGGTCGAGCTGCTGGGCGACTTCGGGTGGGACCGCGCCGGGTCGCCCGCCCGCGTGATGAGCTTCTCGCTCAGCGCCGTCAACCGCGTACGCCGTCTCGCGCCCGGGCTCGACGTCGTGATCCTGGTCGAAAAGGCGCACCACTGGCCGGTGCTGCGGCCCGTGGTCGGCGACGACTGGATCGTCGGCCCCGGGATCAAGGAGCTGCGCGACCACCCCGGGCTCGGCCGGCACCTGCGCAAGGAGGGTCGCGAGATCCACGTGTGGACGGTGAACACCGCCGAGGACCTCGACCTGTGCCTCGACCTCGGCGTCACCGCGGTCATCACCGACCGGCCGGCCTACATGCTGGAGCTGCTGGGCGGATAAGTTCTGGGGTATGGCCAAGAAGTCCCGGAAGACCGCCCAGTCCGCACCCGCCGCCGGCGAGGTCGGCCCCCGCCAGCCCTGCCCCTGTGGCTCGGGCAAGCGCTACAAGGCCTGCCACGGTGCAGCCGGCGGTGCCGCGCCGACCTTCGTCGCGCGCCCGTTCAAGGGCATGCCGAGCGAGTGCGACGTCATCGCCCTGCGCGAGCTGGTCCCGGCCGCGACGGCGCCGCTGACCCTCAAGGAGGGCGACCGCACCGTCCGCCTCGCGACGCTCCTGCCCGGGGCCGCCCCGGCGATGGTGCGCGACTCGGGCGACATCTGGCTGGGCCTGCAGGTCCAGCACTCCTACGGCAACCCGGCCCGCGACCTCGGCGCCGTCCTCGAGGCCGCGCTGGCCACCGAGGAGCCCGGCATCGTCGGGCTGATGAGCGCGCCCGGCGACGGCCCGAGCATCCAGGACCTGATCAGCGACACCAGCCTCGACATCACGGTGCACGACGGCTTCGAGTACTGGATCGACGACATCCCCGAGCGCGACGCGAGCATGGAGGCCGCGCTCGAGCAGGCCAACGGCGGCGTGATGCCGACCAGCCGGCTGACCTCGGTCGAGGCGGCGTACTGGACCAACGTCGGGACCAAGGAGCACCTGCGCTGGGTCATGCCGCACCCCGAGGACGAGCTCCTCGACGCGCTCGCCCGACTGCACGCTGCCGGCAAGGATTCCGTGGCCGAGGGGTCCCGGTTCGTCGGGATGTTCCGTGCCCACGGCCTGCTGGCCCCGGTGTGGGACCTGCCGGTCGGCACGGGGGCCGAGGTCCTCGAGGAGCCGGCGGCGCGGTTCGCGGCCGACCTGGAGAAGGCCCTGCAGGGCGGAGACCTGAGCGCCGAGGAGCGGTCCGCGCGAGCCGGACTCGCCAACCGCCAGGTGACGATCCGGTAAGGCCGGGTCCACCATCTGACCACGGCTCGAACACAACGGATCCAACGGTTGTGCGGGCCGTCCGGGGCGGAGTAGATTCGTCACTGCCCGGTCGTTGTTGTTTCCCCCGTCAACAACGACCGGGCTTTCACGTCTCCGTCGCCCTGACGCGCCAGGCCTCGAGGTGGGTGAACCCCTTGGCCGAGATCCGGCGCGCGCGCCGGAACCGCCACGCGTCCCCCTCGTCGCTCGCCAGCGCCTCGTGCACCCCCGCGTCGACCAGCACGCTGCCGGGCCGCGCGGCCGACGTCAGGCGGGAGGCGGCGTTGACCGTCGAGCCGAAGACGTCACCGAGGCGTCGTACGACGGACCCGTGCGCGATGCCGGCCCGCACGGCCGGAAAGGGGTCCTCGGCGTCCGCCCCGCGCGCGGTCAGCGCGAGGGCCACCTCCACGGCGGCGGCCGGGTCGGCGACGGTGAACAGCACCTCGTCGCCGATCGTCTTGATCACCTGGCCGCCGTGGTCGACCACGAGCGTCGTCGTGTCCTGCTCGAAGCCGTCGACCCACCGCACCAGCTCGGGCCCGTCGAGGCTGCGGCTCTGCGTGGTGTAGCCGACGATGTCGACGAAGCCCACCGACAGCTGCGACTCGGTGGTGGTCAGGGTGCTGGCGTCCTCGAGCAGGTGCTCGGCCGCGCTGGCCAGGTGGCGCCGCCAGACGTAGCCCTGCAGCGCCTCGACGCGGGGGAGCACCTCGCTCACCAGCTCGGTGAGGCCGGCCGGACCGGCGCTCGGGTCGCTGTCGTCGACGGCCAGCCCTGCGAGCAACGTCGTCTGCCACTCGGCGAGGCGGGCGTAGCTGCGGCCCCAGGTCCGCACCAGCGCTGCCTGCGACTCCGGTGGCAGGATCCCGATCCGCACCAGCTCGGCGGAGAGGCGCAGGGCCTCGACGTCGCTCTCGGCGAACGCGACGTCGTCGTCGGTGCGGTGGGGGAAACCGAGCTGGTGCCACAGGGTGACGGCGAGGTCGAGCGGCACCCCGGCGCGCTCGGCCACCTCGACGCGGGTCAGGCTCGGCTCCTCGCCGAGGAGGAGGGCGCCCAGCGCCCGGGCGTCGTCGGGCCCGGCCCCGCCCATCCGCCTCAGCTCCCCTCGAGGCGCCGGGCTGCCGCCGCGCGGAGGGCGGCGCCGAAGGCCGGCACCTGCTCGACCAGCTGATGGATCGTGTCGCTCGTGAAGTGGACGACCCGGAGCGGTGTCAGGGCGACGACGGTCGCCGATCGCAGGGTGCGGTTGACGATGGCCGCCTCGCCGACGACGGAGCCGGGTCCGAGGGTGGCGATCTCGACACCACCCCTGCGGACCGACACCTCGCCCTCGGTGATGAGGTACGCCTTGTCGGCCGGGGTGCTCTCGGCGATGGGCGACCAGCCCTGCGGCAGCGTGAGCGGACGACCGGCTGCCAGCACGCGTTCGACGTCGGCGGGCCCGAGCCCGTCCAGGATCGAGTCAGTCATGCCTCGTCAACGAAGCACACCGGCGAACGTGACGCGCCGGTCCGGTCCGGTCGGCGTCAGTCCGGCGTCAGTCCGCGTGCAGGGGCTCGCGGGAGATCGGGCAGCTCATGCAGCGCGGGCCGCCGCGTCCCGAGCCGAGCTCCGACCCGGCGATCCGGACGACCTCGATCCCGGCGTCCTCGAGCCGGTCGTTGGTCTCGTCGTTGCGCTCGTAGGCGACCGCCACCCGCGGCGCGAGGGCCAGGGTGTTGTTGCCGTCGTCCCACTGCTCTCGCTCGGCGGTGACCGGGTCGAGGCCGGTGTCGATCTGGTGGAGGGTGTCGATCTGCATGGCCTTGGCCGCGGCGACGAGGAAGGGCTCGTAGCCGCTGACGCTCAGGCTGAGGTCGGACTCGCCCGAGCCCGGGTCGTCGAGGGTGACGGTCACGGCGCGGAGCGTGTCGGCGACGTTGGGGTACATCACGACCTTGTCGACGTCGACCATCGTGCAGACGGTGTCGAGGTGCATCGTCGCGCGCTCCTGCGCGATCGGCACGGCCAGCACGGTGTGGGCGAGGTCGGCGTGGAAGACCTGGCGGGCGAGCCGCTCGACCCCGGCGGGCGTCGTACGCTCCCCGACGCCGACGGCGATCACGCCCGGCGCCAGGAGCAGGACGTCGCCGCCCTCGACGTGCTCGTTGTGCCAGCCGTGGATCTTGCGGGTGCCGGCGAAGCGCGGGTGCTCGGTGTAGATCAGCTCGGTCAGCTGCGTCTCGCGCTTGCGGGCCGGCATCGCGAGGCTGGTGACGGCCACCCGGTCGCGCACCCACACGCTCGAGTCGCGGGTGAAGAGCAGGTTGGGCAGCGGGTCGATGAGGAAGTCGTGGGGGTCGAGCAGGCTGGTGACGAGCCCGTGCCCGCCCTTGACCTCGTCGTTGCGGATGCCCGCGGTCAGGACGTCGGTCAGCTCGGCCGGCGCGAGGTCGCGCAGCGCCTGCGCGAGGTAGCGGCGCATGGTGTCGCCGAGGTGCAGCCCTGACAGCGCGCTCGTGATGGCGTGGTTGCGGGCCATCTCGCTCTCGAGCGTCTCGGTGAGCAGCTCGGTCAGGTAGAGCACCTCCACGCCGCGGTGGCGCAGCGTCTCCGCGAACGCGTCGTGCTCCTCCTGCGCCCGGCTCACCCACGGGATGCCGTCGAACAGCAGCCGGTCGTTGTTGCGGGGCGTGAGACGCTTGAGCTCGTTGCCGGGGCGGTGGAGCATGACGGTGGCCAGGCGGCCGACCTCGCTGTCGGCTCCGTGCGGGGTGCCGGTGGTGGGGTTGGGCATAGGCGGGACTCTAGCGCTGCCGTGCGCGGGCGTCGTGCGCGGAAGCGGCGCTCACCCGCCGCGCACGTGCGGCGGATCTGGCCCCGAAACGGGCGAATCGAGGGCCAGATCCGCCGCACGTGCTCACGCGGCGTCGGCGTGGCCCGGGAAGTGGGGCCGCCAGCCGTCTCCCAGGCGGAGGGGTACGCCGGGCAGGCCGCGGGCGAGGAGCACGCGGTGGATGCGGCGGAGGGTGTGATCAGGTGTGGCGTGGATGCCGGAGCTGATGACGGGCAGCAGTCGCCAGTGCGAGTCGTCGACCGCGTCGCGGCGCTCGAGATCGGCCTCCCACGCCCCCGGGACGAGCACATGGAGCTTGCCGTTGAACTCGACCGCGACCTTGATCGCCGGGTAGCTCAGGTCGTACTTGCGGATCACGTCGCCCACCTCGTCGCGCACCTTGAGGTTGACCACCGGCTCGGGCAGTCCGGCGAGCACGATGAGCATGCGCAGCCGCGTCTCCATCGGTGAGTCGACATCACGCCGGACGAAGGCGGCCGCCCGTGCCGCCGGTGAGGAGGCCTTGTGCCGGACCTCTGCACAGAACCGGACCAGGGCCTCGGGGGTGACGAGCCGTCGCCGGACCATCGCGTCCCCGAGGACGACGAGGTCGACCAGCGTCAGCTGCTCCGCCATCTCGACGAACAGCATCAGTGGCTCGGTCACCCGTACGCCGTTGACCACGCGGGTGGCGGTGTGCCGACCGACGTGGACCTTCACGCCTCGGTGCCGGCGGCGGAGTCCCGCCCGGGGGACGCTCACGTGCTCGTCGCCGATCGTCGGGATCGGGAGGTCGTACACCCGAGCTGCCGAGGCATGGCTCGCCCACGCCACCCCGTCGTACGGCATCAAGGCGGCCCGGGCGCGGACACGGGGCGTGACGACCGTCGTCTCGGCGACGTAGGTGCCCGGCAGCACCAGCCGGTAGCCCGGCCCGCGCAGCTCCTTGGCGCTCACGCCGGCCGCGAGTGCGGTGCCACGCTGGAAGGGTCTCCTCGGGTCGAAGTCCATCCCCGGATGGTGCCCGGATCTCGGCGCGGACCGCGGGCGTCATCCACAGCACCGCTCGCACGTGCGGCGGTTCTGGCCCCGCAAACGCCGATCTGAGGGCCACATCCGCCGCACGTGCGACGGCTTGGCGGCGGCAGCTGGGGCCGGACCCGACCGCGGGCGGTCAGCCCAGCGCCCGCCACTCCTCGCGGAGGAGGGCGTACTCGTAGGAGTCGGTCCAGGCGCCCTTGGACCAGAAGTCCCCGAGGCGGTGGACCTCGCGGCGCATGCCGAGGCGCTCGCAGAGGGCGGCGGAGCGGTCGTTGCGGGCGTCGAGGTTCGCGACGACCCGCCGGAGGCCGAAGTGCTCGAAGCCGAGGCGCAGCACGGCGCGGGCGGCCTCGGTGGCGTACCCGTGGCCACCGGACCCGGGGAGGATCGTCCAGCCGATCTCGCCCTCGGTGAGGCCGGTGCCCTGGAGGTGCAGCATCGAGTCGCCGACCACGGTGCCGTCGTGAGTGGCGACGACGAGGCCGACGAACGTGCCGTCGCCGGGGTCCATGCGCCGCCGGACCATCTCGCCGACCTCGGCACGGTTCATCGGTCGGCTCAGCAGCAGGCTGGTCCACTCCTCCGAGGCCCACCCCACGGCGAACGCGTCGGCGTCGGCGGGCTCGAAGGGCCGCAGCACGAGACGTTCGGTGCGCAGCGGCCAGACCGGCGGGACGGGGGTGAGGAACTCCGCGCGCGGGGCGTCGACCCACCTCTCCCGGACCGTGGGGCCACCGAAGCGGAGCCGGTCGTACGCCGTCATCGGCAGGAGGATCGCGTCGAGCCCGGGCACGGCCAGCACGCCGTCGACGGCCTGGCCGAGCAGGCCGCGGCCGACCGGGTCGTGGGGGTCGCGGCGCAGGACCTCGACCGCGGCCGACGCCTCGGCGACGCGCGCGGTCTTCATCCGGATCCGGATCGGCGTCACCTCGCGCAGGCAGACGTACTGCCCGGACAGGTAGTGACCCCACTCGTCCTCACCGGTGGCCGTGTCGTCGGCCCAGAACGCGAGGAACCAGTCACGCAGCCGGTCGACACCACCGGCGAGCTCGGCGAGGGCGCCGTGGTCGGCGGGCACCATCGGCGTCCCGTCACTGAGCACGTACGACGGCAGCGGCAGGCGACCGGCCAGCATCTGCTCCATCGCCGCGGGCGTGGCCGCGACGAAGTGCTCGCGGACGTAGGCGTCGTCCTCGTCGGTCATCGGGTGGTCCCCGTTGACGGCGACGAAGCGATCCCGGACAGCTGCGACCAGCGGGTCGCTCAGCGCGTCATCTCCCACACCGTCAAGGCTGCCATGAGCACGCAGACGGCCGCACCCACGTAGTGCAGCACCGAGAGCCGCACCCGCTGGAGGAGCAGTCGGCCGACGATGACCGCGAGGCCGGAGACCGCCAGCAGCGCACCCCAGGCGCCGAGGAAGACCGACACCGGGTCGTCGTACTTGGCGACGAGCGAGATCGTCAGCAGCTGTGAGAGGTCACCCCACTCGGCGGCGAAGAGGACCAGGAAGGACGTCACGACGACCTTGAACCCGTGGGCGCCGGAGTCGGCCCTGGCGGCGTACTCGTCCTCCTGGGCGCCCTCGTCGGCGTCGGCGGTGCGCGCGGCCCGGAAGAGGATGATCGCGCCGATCACGAACATCAGCGCGGCGACGGTGTGGATCAGCTGCTCCGGCAGGAACGACGCGGCCTTGCCGATGCCGACCGCGACCCCGGTCTGCACGAGGAAGGCGAGCGCGACGCCGATCCACACGAACAGCGGACGCATCTTGGTCGACATCACCAGCGTGGCGATGAAGGTCTTGTCGGGCAGCTCGACGACGAAGATCGCGCCGAAGGCCAGCGCCACCACCAGGGGATCGATCACCGGGGGAGTGTGTCAGCCGCTCTGCGCGACCAGCTATTCGGCACGGAAGGCATCGGCGGGGTAGACGCCGAGCACCTTGACCTCGGTGGTGAAGAACGCCAGCTCCTCCAGCGCGTTGCGCACCCCCGGGTCGTCGGGGTGGCCGTCGACCTCGGCCAGGAACTGGGTGGCGGTGAAGTGGCCCCCGACCATGTAGCTCTCCAGCTTGGTCATGTTGACGCCGTTGGTCGCGAAGCCGCCGAGTGCCTTGTAGAGCGCGGCCGGGAGGTTGCGCACGTTGAAGATGAACGTCGTCACGACCGGTCCGTTGCCGGACGGCGCCTGCTCGAAGTCGCGCGAGAGGACCACGAAGCGCGTGGTGTTGTGGTCCTCGTCCTCGATCTCCTCGCGCAGCACCTGCAGGCCGTAGATCTCCGCGGCCAGCGGGGGCGCGATCGCGGCCTGGGTCGGGTCACCGGACTCCGCGACCTCGCGGGCGGCCCCCGCGGTGTCGCCGGCCACGACGGGCGTGAGGCCGAGCTCGCGGATCACCCCGCGGCACTGGCCGAGCGCGTGGACGTGGCTGTGCACGGTGCGCAACGACTCGATGCTCGCCTCCGGCAAGGCCATCAGGGAGAACTGGATGCGCAGGAACCGCTCGCCCACGATGTGCAGGTCGGAGGTCGGCAGGAAGTGGTGGATGTCGGCCACCCGGCCGGCGATCGAGTTGTCGATCGGGATCATCGCGAGGTCGGCCTCGCCCGTCTCCACGGCGGCGAAGGCGTCCTCGAACGACGCGCACGCGAGCGGCTCCCAGTCGGGATAGGCCTGCTGGCACACCAGGTGGGAGTTGGCGCCGGGTTCTCCCTGGTAGGCGATGCGACGGGTCACGTCGGCGAGTGTGTCACCTCCGGGGGTGTCCGACGGGCCGTGACCGCCCCCCGAACATAGGGTCAGCGCATGCTCGATGTCGTCGCCGTCGTCCTCGCCGCCGTTGCCTGCGCGCTCGCCGCGCTCGCCCTCCGTCGTACGACGACCCGCACCGGTGGGGAAGGCGTCGACGCGCTGCCCGAGGACGTGCACGGCCTGCGGCAAGAGGTCGCTGCCCTCAAGGCGGAGAGCGCCGACGCGCTGCGGCACCTGTCGGTGGTGCGCTACGACGCGTTCGGCGACGTCGGCGGCCACCTCAGCTGGAGCCTCGCCGTGCTCGACGACGCCGGCCACGGGGTCGTGCTGACCTCGATCCACGGCCGCAGCGAGGCCCGCACCTACGCCAAGTCGATCTCCTCCTGGTCGTGCGGGCAGCAGCTCTCGCCCGAGGAGGAGGAGGCGATCGAGCACGCCCGTCCCTGAGGCGTTGCGGCAGAGGTTCAGCGCGGCACGCGCACCAGCAGGCGGCCGTGGATGCACTCCATCCGGAGCTCGCGGCCCTCGCCGATGGAGTCGCCGTCGAGCTGGCGGGGGGTGTCGGTGGCGGCCGTGATCCGGACCCGCGAGCCGGTGCGCCGGTCGATCAGCTCGTCGACGGTCTGGCTCTTCGCGAGCACCCGCACGGCGAGGGGGATCCACGACAGGAACTTGCGGGGGTGCAGGATCACCACGTCGAGCACGCCGTCGTCGATGGTGGCGTCGGGCAGCAGCGGCATGCCGGCCTGGAGGAAGCCGACGTTGCCGACGAGGACCGTGCGGGCCCGGTGGCTGGTGGGCTCGTCGTCGTCGATCTGGATCTCGACCCGGACCGCCGGGAACATCAGCGACTTCAGGCCCGAGATGACGTAGGCGACCCAGCCGATCTTCTTCTTGATGTCCTCGTTGACGCCCTCCATGATCGCGGCGTCGAAGCCCATCCCGGCCATCACCATGAAGTGGGTGTCCTCGATGCCGTCGCCGCCGACCTCGACCATGTCGATGGCCCGGTCCTGGCCGTTGAGCGCGATGTCGACCGCGGAGCGGATGTAGAGCGGGATGCCGAGGTTGCGGGCGAGGAGGTTGCCCGTGCCGGCCGGGACGATGCCCACCGGGATGCCGGTGCCGGCGAGCTCGGCGCACACCTCGCGCACGGTGCCGTCGCCGCCGCAGACGATGACCAGGTCGGCCCCGGCGACGGCGGCGCGCTCGGCCATGCCGGTGCCGGGGTCCTCGACGGTCGTGTACTGCCAGGCCGGCTCGGACCAGCCGGACTCCTGGGCCATCCCGGCGACGAGGGAGCGGAACTGGCCGACGTCCTCGACCTTGATGGGGTTGAGGATCACCGCCAGCCGCTTCTCCGAGGCGTAGACCTCCGGCAGCGGCTCGCTCTTCGCCGCGATCGAGCGCGGCCGCGGGTCGATGAAGGCCAGCGTGAGCAGGAAGACCGTCAGGCCCAGCAGCAGGCCGCCGATGACGTCGCTGGGGAAGTGCCGGCCCAGGAGCACGCGGTCCAGCGCCACGACGAGCCACCACGCGACGACCGCGGCGATGCCGAGCCGGCGCAGCGACGTACGACGTACGAACAGGACGAGCAGCATGATCAGGAGCGCCGCGAAGGCTGCCGTGGACGACGCGTGGCCCGACGGGAAGCTGAAGTTGGCGTGCAGGCCGAGGGTGTCCTGCCAGTCCGGGCGGTCGCGGCCGAGCCAGTGCTTGAGGCCCGTCGTCGCGAGCGAGGTCACCGACATCACCACGACGACCAGGAGCGCCGCCCAGCGGTGGCGTCGCAGGAGCAGCCAGAGCGCCAGCAGGACGGTGAGGACGGTCATCCCGATCGTCCCGAAGGCGACCTCCACGAACCGCAGCCCGTCGATGAGCAGCGCGTGGTCGTCGGCCCAGTCCTCGAGGCGCCGGCCCTCCACGTCGAAGGTGTCGAGCGGAGCCCGGTCACGGGTCACGAAGAAGCCGAGGACCGCGAACAGGGCTGCCACGAGGGCTGCCCCACCGAGGGCGCGGTTGCGAGAGGCGGGAGTCACCCGCGAAGTATGCCCACACCGGACGGGCCTCCCCACGCCCGGACGGATAGCCTTCATTCGTGATCGATCCCCGCCTGCTCCGTGACGACCCCGACCGCGTGCGCGCCGCCCAGGCCAAGCGCGGACTGTCCGACGACGTGGTGGACCGGGCGCTGGCGGCCGACTCCGCGCGGCGGAAGGCGATCGCCGACTTCGAGGCCAAGCGGTCCGAGCAGAAGGCCAGCGGTGCGCTCGTCGCGAAGGCGCAGGGCGAGGAGAAGCAGGCCCTGCTCGCGCAGGTCAAGGACCTCGCGGCGAGCGTCAAGCAGGCCGAGGCCGCGCGCAACGCCGCCGAGGCCGAGTGGGACGAGGCCATCAAGGCGATCCCCAACCCGGCCGCCGACGAGGCGCCTGCCGGCGGGGAGGACGACTTCGTCGTGCTCGAGCACGTCGGGACGCCGCGGGAGTTCGACTTCGAGCCGCGCGACCACATCGAGCTCGGCAGGCTGCTCGGCGCCATCGACCTCGAGCGCGGCGCCAAGGTCAGCGGCTCGCGCTTCTACTTCCTCACCGGCATCGGGGCTCAGCTCGAGCTCGCGCTGGTCAGCATGGCGATGGACCAGGCCCGCAACGCCGGCTTCACGCAGGTCATCGCCCCGTCGCTGGTCAAGCCGCGGGCCATGGAGGGCACCGGCTTCCTCGGCCAGGCCGCCGACGACGTCTACCGGATCGAGGGCGAGGACCTCTACCTCGTCGGCACGAGCGAGGTCGCGATGGCGGCCTACCACTCCGACGAGATCCTCGACGCCGCCTCGCTGCCGCGTCGCTACGCCGCCTTCAGCCCGTGCTTCCGCAAGGAGGCCGGCAGCCACGGCAAGGACACCAAGGGCATCATCCGCGTGCACTGGTTCGACAAGGTGGAGATGTTCGTCCACACGACGGTCGAGGAGTCCTACGCCGAGCACGAGCGGCTGCTGGCGTGGGAGAAGGAGTTCCTCGACAAGCTGGGTCTCGCCTACCGCGTCATCGACGTCGCCGCTGGCGACCTCGGGCTGAGCGCGCAGCGCAAGTTCGACTGCGAGGCGTGGATCCCGACGCAGGGCAAGTACCGCGAGCTCACCTCGACCTCCAACTGCACCGACTTCCAGGCGCGCCGCCTCGACATCCGCACCCGCGACGAGAAGGGCCAGACCGTCCCGGTCGCGACCCTCAACGGCACCCTCACCGCGATCACGCGCACCATCGTGGCGATCCTGGAGACCCACCAGAACGAGGACGGCTCGGTCACCGTGCCGGAGGCGCTGCGCCCCTACCTCGGCGGCCTGGAAGTGATGAAACCCCTTGGCTGACTGGACTCCCCGTGTCGTCGCGCTCGACATCGACGGCACGCTGCTCAAGTGGGTCGACGGGCAGACCGAGGACTACGAGACCATCACGCCCGAGGTCTACGACGCCGTGCACCGCGCGCTCGACGCCGGCGCCCACATCGTGCTGGCCAGCGGCCGCTCGCCGCACGGCATGACGACCATCGCCGACCTGCTCGACATCCCGCGCGAGGAAGCCGACCAGCTGTGGGTCGTGGCGTCCAACGGTGCCGTCGTCTTCCGCTACCCGCCCATGGAGGTCGTCCACGAGGAGACCTTCGACGCCGCCCCGGCCGTCGCCGCGGTGCTGGAGCACCACCCGCACGCGCTGGTCGCGGTCGAGGAGCGCGAGGTCGGCGGCTACCGCGTCAACCGGGTCTTCCCCGAGGGTGAGCTGTCGGGTGAGCAGGTGATCACCCACGTCGATGACATCGTCGGCGAGCCGGTCAGCCGTGTGATCGTCCGCGACCCCGAGGCGACCGCCGACGACTTCATCGAGCTGGCGGCCAGGCTCGGCCTGCACGGCACCGACTACGTCGTCGGCTGGACCGCGTGGCTCGACCTCTCCCCGGTCGGGGTCTCGAAGGCGTCGGGCCTGCAGCACGTCTGCGACAAGGTGGGGCTGTCCGCGGCCGACGTGCTCGCGATCGGCGACGGGCGCAACGACATCGAGATGCTCCGCTGGGCCGGTCGCGGCGTGGCGATGGGGCAGGCCGTCGACGAGGTCAAGGCGGCGGCCGACGACGTCACCGCCACCGTCCACGACGAGGGCGCCGCGGTCGAGATGACGCGCTGGTTCCCGCGGGGCACCTGAGGCGTGGACGAGGGCGTCACCTTCACCGCCGAGCTGTGGCGGTGGACCGCGCGCAAGGAGTCCACCGACGCGGGCGCGTGGTGCTTCGTGACCCTGCCGGTCGACCTCGCCGACGAGATCCGCGAGCGGGCCGGCGAACCGCGCGGCTTCGGCTCGGTGCGGGTGCGCGCCCGGGTCGGATCGACCACCTGGGACACCAGCGTCTTCCCCGATGCCGGCTCCGGCAGCTTCGTGCTCCCGGTCAAGAAGGCGGTGCGCACGGCCGCGGGCGTGACCGAGGGCGACCTGCTGACCGTCACCGTGTCCGTCCGGGACGGTTCGTGACCGCGCCGCGGCTGGTCGCCACCGACCTCGACGGCACCCTGCTCGGCTCCGAGGGGCGGGTCTCGGCACGCACCCGCGCGGTCCTCGACGAGCTCGACGCGGCCGGCGTACCCGTCGTCTTCACCACAGGTCGTCCGATCCGCTGGATGGAGGAGCTGTGGGAGGCCGTCGGCGGGCACGGGCTCGCGATCTGCAGCAACGGGGGGATCGTGTACGACGTCGCGCGCCGGGAGGTGCGCACCGCCCGGACCATCCCGGCCGAGGTGCTGCTCGAGGTCGCGGCGCGGCTGCGCGCCGACCTGCCCGGCACCGTCTTCGCACTCGAGAAGACCACCGGGTTCGCGAAGGAGCCCGACTTCATGCCACGGCTGGCCGTCAACCTCGCGCCCGACGTGCCGACCGCTCCGCTGGAGGAGCTCGTCGACGGCGACGTGGTCAAGCTGCTCGCCCGCCACGAGGACCACGAGCCCGAGCCCTACTGGGAGCTCGTGGCCGGCGCCCTCGGCGAGCAAGTCGTCACCACCTGGTCGTCGGTGGGCACGCTCGTGGAGATCAGCGCGGCCGGCGTGACCAAGGCGTCCACGCTGGCCACCGTCGCGGCCGGCATGGGGCTCGGGCCCGCCGACGTGGTGGCCTTCGGCGACATGCCCAACGACCTGCCGATGCTGGAGTGGGCGGGAACGTCCTACGCGATGGCCAACGCCCACCCGACGGTGCGCGAGCTGGCCGACCACCTCGCGCCCCACCACGACGAGGACGGGGTGGCCACGGTGCTCGCCGACCTCTTCGGCCTCTCCTCCGGCCTCCCTCGCTAGGCTGCCCGCCATGATCCACGCCGCCCGACTCGCTGCCGCACTGCTCCTCGCGTGCCTCGGCCTCGTGGTGACGGTCCAGGCCCCGGCCGCCGCAGCCGACTGCACCTGCCGCAACCGGACCGGCGGGCTCGAGCAGCAGGTCCAGCGCGCCGACGCCGTCTTCATCGGCACCGTCGACAACGTGGAGGTCGCCGGCAACGACCACACCTACGACGTCACCGCCTCGCGGGCCTACCAGGGCACGCCGGAGCGCTCCACCCAGGTGTTCTCGGCCGGTGGGAAGAACGCCTGCGGCCTCGGCGAGCTGGCCGTCGGCACGTCCTACGTCTTCATCGCGACCGGCACCGGCGCCCCCTTCGAGGCCGACAGCTGCAGCGGCACCAGCGAGGCCAACCCAACCAAGGTCGCCAAGATCGAGGCGCTCCTCGGCGAGGGCACCTCGGTCGAGCCGCCCCCGCCCCCGACGGCCCAGCGCACGCTGGTGGAGGACTCGCCACCCGCCGGGTTCGCCCGCGCGGCGGCACCCGGCGCGGCGGCCGCGATCATCGGCCTCCTCGGCCTCGTCGTCGTACGCCGCCTCGCGCGCTGACGTGGTCGCCCGCCTGTTCGCCGTCCTGGCGGTGCTCGCGGGTGGGCTGGTGCTGGGGTCGGCGGCCCCGGCCGCGGCGTGCAGCTGTGCCCGTCTGTCGCCGCAGCAGTACGCCGACCGGGCCGACGTGGCCTTCGTCGGGACCGCGACGAGCGAGCGGGCCGCCGACGGGGCGCTGGTCTACCGCTTCACCGTCGACACCGTGCACGCCGGGCGGGTGAGCCGCACCCAGGACGTCGTCGCGCCGCGGACCGGCAGCACGTGCGACCAGCGGCTGCCGCTCGATCGCGAGCTGCTCGTGCTGGCCAGCGTCGATGCGCGCGGTCGGCTGTCACTTCAGGACTGCCAGGATGCCGGGTGGGACGCCGAGGGCGCCTTCGCCGGCAAGCTGACCGCGGTCCTCGGCCCGGGGACCCCGCCGCTGCCCGGTCGGTCGGAGGTCGAGGCCGAGGGGACCGCCATGCCGGACCTGCTGTGGTCTGCCCTGGCGATCGGCGTCGTCGGCGCGCTCGGCCTGGTCGTCGTACGACGCCTCGCGCGCCCGTCGGGTCGAGGCTGAGGCCTCAGAGGTACATGCCGCCGCGGCTGCCGGCCGAGTCGTCCGGCTCGCCGCTGCCCGGCATCGTCGGCATCCCGGTCGGCTGGTGCGGACCCTGGGCGGGATGCCCGCCATGCCCGGCCGGGAGCGCGCGGCGCATCTGCTCGAGCTGGGCGCGTGAGGCCATCTGCTGGGCGTAGATCGCGGTCTGGATGCCGTGGAAGAGGCCTTCGAGCCAGCCGACGAGCTGGGCCTGGGCGATCCGCAGCTCGCCCTCGGACGGGGTGCCGTCCTCGGTGAACGGCAGCGAGAGCCTCTCGAGCTCCTCGACCAGCTCGGGCGCGAGGCCGGTCTCGAGCTCCTTGATCGACGCGGCGTGGATGTCCTTGAGCCGGTTGCGGCTGGCCTCGTCGAGCGGCGCGGCCTTCACCTCCTCGAGGAGCTGGCGGATCATGCTGCCGATCCGCATCACCTTGGCCGGCTGCTCGACCAGCTCGGTGATGTGGCGCTCGCCGTCGCCGTCCTCGTCGTCCCCGGCACCTGCCACCTGGGTCATCGCCGGGAGCGCGCTCGCCGGGATGGTGCCGATGGGCTGGCCGTCGGGGCCGAGGACCACGACCTGGTCCTCGTCCGCCCCCTGGCCGCTGGGGCCGTCGGTGGGCTCGGGCTGCTGCTGCTCGGTCATGGCCGCCACCCTAGTCCGGCGCCCCGAAGTCCACCTGGGCCCCGGTCGGCGCCTGTTCGGAGCGGTGCGTGACGCAGGTTCCGGGGACCGAGAACGTGCGTCAGTCACCGACGTACGGCGTCGCGCGGCCGCCGACTCGTGGAGCGGTGCGTGACGCAGGTTCCGGGCGCCTCGGCGTCAAGTGGTCGTTGCAACGTTGGTCATGCTGCTTGTTGTTGGAGTAGCCGGTTGAGCGCGTCCGCTGGGGTGCGCATGTCCAGGGTGGGGCGGGGTCTGGCGTTGAGGGAGTCTGCTGCGTCGCGGAGGTCGTCGATGCTGAACTGGCGCAGGTCGGTGCTCTTGGGGAACCAGTGGCGCAGCAGCCGGTTGGTGTTCTCGTTGGTGCCGCGCTGCCACGGCGAGTGCGGATCACAGAAGTAGACCGGCATCTTCAGGTCGGTCTGGATCCGCGCGTACTGAGTCATCTCGGTGCCGCGGTCCCAGGTCAGCGACCGGCGCAGGTGTTCGGGCAGCTGACCCATCTCGCGGATCATCGCGTCTGCGACTTCCTGCGCGGTGTGGCGACCGGGCAGGTGGAGCAGGATCGTGAACCGCGTCGCCCGCTCGACCAGGGTCCCAATCGCTGAACGCGAGTAGGGGCCCACGATCAGGTCGCCCTCCCAGTGTCCGGGCACCGCACGGTCCGCGGCCTCGGCCGGCCGGTCGCTGATGGTGAACGCCTGCGAGTAGGGGTTCCCGCTGCCCGGCCCGGCAGCCCGGCCCCGGCTGCGTCGCTTGGGCCGTTGGGTGGACAGCTGTTTGTGCAGGTCAGCACGCAGATGGCCACGACCCTGGACGTAGAGCGCCTGATAGATCGTCTCGTGGCTCACCCACTCATTGTTGCTGCCGCCTTGGGCTTCGACCTCGGCCCGCAGGGTCGCCGCGATCAACGCCGGCGACCAGCCGTGCTTGGTCATCCACTCATCGATCCGCTCACACAGCGCGGTGTTGTGGAGTTTGAACTCCTTGGGCCGGCGCCGGGCCAAGAACGCCTTGAGATGCGCCACGGCCGCGACGTAGCGCCCCTCGCCGGTCTTGTTGCGAGCAACCTCGCGGCTGATCACGGACTTGTCGCGACCCAGCCCCGCGGCGATCTGCGTCAACGACTCGTGCCGGCTCAGGCCGTACTCGATCACCCGCCGTTCCGGCAGCGTCAAGAACCGGCCCGGCCGCACGTCCAGCGGCGGCCCATGCACCGGACCACCGACCTTGCCCTTGGCGATGTGAACATCCATGCCGAAAGCCTGCCGCCACCACCGTGTCGAGGACCCCACCCCCGCCCCGACAGCCGCAGCAGCAGCCGTCAACGAAGCACCCTCGACACACACCAGCTCATAGAACCGATCCCGCGTCCCCACATCGTGAACGAAACCCATCGCATCGCTTCCTTCCTAGAAGCGTTGCAACGACCGTATGAATCCGCCCGCCGAGAACGTGCCTCACCCACCGCTCGAGGAGCGCGACAGAGGGAGTACGTCAGAGGGTGAGGACGATCTTGCCCGCGCGCCCGCCGTCGTCCATCAGCTGGTGGGCGCGGGCGACCTCGTCGAGGGGGAGCGTGGTCTCGACGATCGGGCGGACCCGGCCGGCGGTGACGAGCGGCCAGACGTTCTCCACGACCTCGCAGCAGATCTTGGCCTTCTCGACGAGGGGTCGGGAGCGGAGCGAGGTCGCCGTGACCGAGGCGCGCTTGCGGAGCAGGGCGTTGATGTCGAGCTCGCCCTTCGAGCCGCCCTGCATCCCGATGATGACGAGGCGGCCGCCGGCGGCGAGGGCGGTGACGTTGCGGCCGAGGTACTTCGCGCCCATGTTGTCGAGGATGACGTCGGCGCCCCCGGCCTCGGTGAGCACCTCGACGAAGTCCTCGTCGCGATAGCTGATCGCCCGGGTCGCGCCGAGCGAGCGGCACAGCTCGAGGGTCTCCGCGGAACCGGCGGTGGTGTGGACCTCGGCGCCGCGGGCGGCCGCGAGCTGGATGGCCATCGTGCCGATGCCGCCACCGCCGCCGTGGACGAGGAACCGCTCCCCCCGGTCGAGGTGGGCGGTCATGAAGACGTTGGACCAGACCGTCGCGGCGACCTCGGGCAGGCAGGCCGCCTCGACGAGGGAGACGCCGGCCGGGACGGGCATGACCTGGCCGACCGGCACCGCCACGCGCTCGGCGTACCCGCCGCCGGCGAGCAGGGCGCAGACCTCGTCGCCGACCTTCCAGCCCTCGACCCCCTCGCCGACCTCGGCGATCCGGCCGCTGCACTCGAGGCCCAGGACCTCGGACGCGCCGGGCGGCGGTGGGTAGAAGCCCTGCCGCTGCAGGGTGTCGGCCCGGTTGACGGCCGTGGCGGCGACGTCGAGGAGGACCTCGCCGACGCCGGGGCGCGGGTCGTCGACCTCGCCGACGGACAGCACGTCGGGGCCACCGGCCCCGCTGGTGACGGCAGCGCGCACGCGATCAGTCCTCGTAGAGGTCGCTGGAGTGGTCGACCGAGGAGTCGTCGGGGACCTCGTCGTCGACGTCGTCGGGGTCGGGCGCGTCCGCGGGCCGGTCCCAGCTCTCCGCGAGCTGCTGCGCGCGGGCGGCGAGGCGCTCGACCTGCTCCGGGTTCGCGTCGCTCGCGCCGGCAGCGAAGCCGAGCAGGTAGGCGGTGATGGGCGCTGCGGTCTTCTGCACGTTCTGCGCGGCCACGCGGGCGAGGTCGAGGACCAGGCCTTCGTCGACCTCGGTCTCGACGTCGAGCACGTCGGCGAGCTCGTCGATCCAGTCGTGGAGGTTCACGAGCCCAATGTCTCGCACCCCACCCGGGTGCGGCAAGGGAGCCGCGCTCAGCCGCGCAGGTCGCGCAGGTCGGACCAGGTGTCGACGTCGACGGCCTCCTCGCCGCTCGCCGCGACCCCGGCGAGGTCGAGGGGTGCGAGCAGGCGGTGCAGCGCCATCCCGTGCTGCGCCTCCCGCCCGGGTCGTACGACGTCCAGCCGGGACGCGTCGAGCACCCCGGCCAGCTGCCGTCGTCCGTCGCCGTCGACGAGGAACGCCCCGTCCCGGCCGGCCGCCGCCTCGCGCAGGCGCCGCATCGTCGCCGCGGTCACGCGCGGCATGTCGACCGCCAGCACGCCGACCAGGCGCGGCACCCGCAGCAGGGTGTCGACCCCGGTGAGCAGCCCGGCGACCGGGCCACCGCGGGGCGGGTCCTCGACGACGAAGGTCACCGGCCGGGCGGTCCGCACGGTGTCCGGTCCTACGACCACGACCTCGTCGGCGTCGACGAACGCGTCGACGGCGTGGTCCAGCAGAGACCGGCCGGCCAGCTCGACCGACGCCTTGTCGACCCCGTCCATGCGTGCGGCCGTGCCACCGGCCAGCACCACGCCCGCGAACCCGCCGGTCGCGGGCGCCGGGTGGTGAGGGTTCATCCCGTCATCCTCGCAGTCCTACGCTGGGGCCATGTCCGACCGGCCCGACCAGCTGCGCGTGCGCGTCCACCAGTGGGCGAGCGGGCTCGACCCCGACGCCAACCGCGCCCGCCTCGCCGAGGTGGAGCCGGGCGCCGACCTGGTCGTCCTGCCCGAGGCCTTCGCCCGTGACTTCGGCCAGGCCGGGTCCGACGTCAGCGCCTTCGCGGAGCCGGTCGACGGGCCGTTCGCCCGCGAGGTCGCCCGCGTCGCCGAGGCGACGTCGTCCACCGTGGTGGCCGGGATGTTCGAGGTCGCGGACGACCCGGCCCGGCCCTTCAACACCCTCGTCGCCGGCGGCGCCCACCCGGCGACGTACCGCAAGATCCACCTCTACGACTCCTTCGGCTACCGCGAGTCCGACCGCCTCACCGGCGGCGCGATCGAGCCGGTGGTCGTCGAGGTGGCGGGCTGGCAGGTCGGGCTGATGACCTGCTACGACCTGCGCTTCCCCGAGCTCGCGCGCCGCCTGGTCGACGCCGGGGCGGAGGTCCTCGTGGTGCCGGCGGCGTGGCTCCCCGGCGACCGCAAGGTCGCGCACTGGCGCACGCTGCTCACCGCCCGGGCCATCGAGAACACCTGCTTCGTCGTCGGCGCGGGGCAGCCCGAGCCCCGCTACGTCGGTCACTCCGCCGTGATCGGCCCGCTGGGCGACGTCCTCGCCGAGGCCGACGGCCGCGAACAGGTCCTCGACGCGGTCCTCGACCGCGCCGACCTCCACGAGGCCCGCCGCACCAATCCGTCGCTCGCCAATCGTCGGCTGTAACCTCCTCGGTCGTGCCTTCCCCCACCTCCGACAGCCCCCGCGGGTCCTCCCGCGGCAAACGGGCTGCCGAGCGGCCGCCCTCGCGGCTGCGGCGGACCCGGAAGGCCGAGCCCGCGAGCGTGACCGCGCCACCACCGGCCGCACCGCCGGCGCCCCCGCCGCCCGCGGTGACGTCGGAACCCGCCGAGCCGGCGCCGGAGGCACCACCCGCTCCGGCCCCCGCGGCCCCGGCGTCGACCGCCCCCGCCGGGACGGGGACGACCCTCCATGACGGCCCGCGGCGCTCCCTGCTCGCCTTCTGGTTCGGCGTGCTGATCCTCGGCACCGCCGCCCTCGGCTGGTCGGCGGTGAGCGGCGCGCTCACCGACGTCGCGGCCGTGGGCGAGGCCGGTGCCGCGCCCGGGTGGCTCGACGGGGCGGGTGCGGTCGCCGTGGTCACCTCCCTGTCATGGCTGCTGGCGACCCGGACCGCCGGCCGCGCACTCGTGTCCGCGGGCCTCGCGCTCGTCCTCGGCGTCGCCAGCCTGCTGGTCGGCGGCCGTGTGCTGCCCACGGGCGCCGCGGTGATGACCTGCGTGGTCGGCAGCGTGTACGCCGTCATGGTGACGGTCCCGGCCATCACCGGGCTGAAGGCGGTCCGTGAGGCGCTGATCGCGGCCCTCGTCGCGGCGGTCGCGGCCTTCGCGGCCGTCGGCTTCGAGCCCACCGTCGCGACCGAGCGGTTCGAGATCGTCGCCCTGCTCCTCGCCCTCGCCCTCGTGCTGGCGATCGTCTACCGCCTCGGCGCCGGCCTCCACGGCCTCGGCCGGCGCGGGATGATCGTCGTCGCCATCGGCCTCGGCGTCCTCTTCGCGACCCTGGCGTACGCCGAGCTGCTGCGGCGCTACGGAGCCCAGAGCTTCGTCTCCTCGGTCCTCGACTTCGCCGACTGGACCTCGGCCCGCATCGGCGCGTTCCCGCGCCCGCTGGTGGTGCTGCTCGGCATCCCGGCGCTGGTGTGGGGCACCCACGTCCGCGCGCGCCGGCGCCAGGGCTGGTGGTTCTGCGCCTTCGGCGTCGCCGCCACCGTCCCGCTCGCGACGGGGCTCGTCTCCCCGGACACCTCCTACCTCGAGGCCGGGCTGCGCGCGGCGTACTCCCTGGTCCTCGGTCTGGTCCTCGGCTGGCTGGTGATCCGTGCCGACCTCGCCCTGACGGGGCCGAAGGGTCGCGGCGGGCGCCGCGCCGAGGAGGCCGGGCCGCACCGTCCCGAGCCGCGCCGCTTCGCCGAGCTCTGAGTCCCGCTCGATCCGTGCGTACGCCCGGGTAACCGCTAGCGTCGACGCCATGGCCCGCCCCACCTCCCTCGAGATCGTCTCCGAGCTGGTCGCCAACGTCCTCACCATCGAGGTCGCCGAGGGCGACCGCGTCGAGGCCGGCGACACCGTCGTGCTGCTGGAGTCGATGAAGATGGAGATCCCGATGCTCGCCGAGCGCGGCGGCACCGTCACCGCGATCAAGGTGACCGCGGGCGACGTGGTGCAGGACGGCGACGTCCTCGTCGTCCTCGACTGAGCCGACCCGTCCTTTCGGGCGGGGACTCCGCCCGGCGCCTCGCTAGTGTCGGAGAAATGGAATTCCGATACCTCGGCAACAGCGGACTGAAGATCTCCGAGATCACCTACGGCAACTGGCTCACCCACGGCTCCCAGGTCGAGAACGACGTCGCCACGCAGTGCGTGCGTGCCGCGCTCGACGAGGGCATCTCGACCTTCGACACCGCGGACGTCTACGCCAACACCGCGGCGGAGACCGTTCTCGGTGAGGCGCTGAAGGGCGAGCGCCGCGAGTCGCTCGAGATCTTCACGAAGGTCTACTGGCCGACCGGCCCCGGCGGCAAGAACGACACCGGCCTCTCGCGCAAGCACGTCATGGAGTCGATCGACGGCTCGCTGCGGCGCCTCCAGACCGACTACGTCGACCTCTACCAGGCCCACCGCTACGACGTGGAGACCCCGCTCGAGGAGACGATGCAGGCCTTCGCCGACATCGTCCGGCAGGGCAAGGCGCTCTACATCGGCGTCAGCGAGTGGACCGCCGACCAGATCCGTGCCGGCGTGGAGCTCTCGAAGGAGCTCGGCTTCCAGCTGATCTCGAGCCAGCCGCAGTACTCCATGCTCTGGCGCGTCATCGAGGACGAGGTCGTGCCGACGTCGAAGGAGCTCGGCGTCTCGCAGATCGTGTGGAGCCCCATCGCCCAGGGCGTGCTCACCGGCAAGTACAAGCCCGGCGCCGAGCCGCCGGCCGGCTCGCGCGCGACCGACACCAAGGGCGGCGCCGACATGATCTCGCGCTTCATGCGTGACGAGGTGCTGGCCGCGGTGCAGGACCTCGAGCCCGTCGCGAAGGACTGCGGGCTGACCATGGCCCAGCTCGCCATCGCCTGGGTGCTGCAGAACGACAACGTCGCCGCCGCCCTCGTCGGCGCCTCCCGCCCCGAGCAGGTCGCCGACAACGTCAAGGCCGCCGGCGTGAAGCTCGACGCGGACGTGATGTCCCGCATCGACGACGCGCTCGGCTCCGTCGTCGTACGCGACCCGGCGAAGACCGCCGAGGGGATGCCGAAGACCCGCGTGGTCTGAGCCCCCCAGCCGCGCACGTGCGGCGGAGATGGCCCCGGAATCGTGGATCCGGGGGCCACAACCGCCGCACGTGCGGACACGTGTCCGCGATGTCGTCCTGCGCCGGATGGCCTAGCATCGTCGCGTGGCGATGAGATCGGAGTCGACCGGGCTGGCGGCCGAGGCGGCGCTGTTCCATGCGCTCTCCGACCCGTCGCGACTGCTGATCGTGCGCCACCTGTCGCTCGGTGAGCACCGGGTGGTCGACCTGACCGCGCACCTCGGCCTGGCCCAGAGCACCGTCTCGAAGCACCTGGCCTGCCTCCGGGACTGCGGCCTGGTCTCCTCGCGGCCGGAGGGGCGGGCGTCGCTGTGGTCGCTGACGAGCGAGGCCGAGCTCACCGACGTCCTCGCGAGCGCCGGGCGCCTGCTCGCGCTGACCGGGGTCGGGGCGGAGCACCACTACGAGGAGCGGCACCCCTGAGCGTGGATCCAGGCAGGCCCGGTCCTCAGAGGAGCGAGGACCAGTAGGACCAGAAGCGCTCGAGGATCAGCAGCACGACCACGAGGAAGGTGCCGAACACCAGCGGCCCCCGCCAGTCGCGCAGGCCGTCCGCGAGTCGACCGTCCGGGGCAGCGCCGAGCGCCCCCGCGGCGACGTTGCGCGCGGTGACGTACCAGAACAGCGGGATCACCACCGCCCACACGACCATGCAGTAGGGGCACAGGGCGCCGATGCGGTAGAGGCTCTGGAAGACGAGCCAGCACACGAACGCGAAGGCCACCGTGACGCCGGCCTGCAGGCCGCGCCAGTACCACGGCGCCAGCCGGCCCCCGGCGAGCAGCGCGGCACCGGTCGCGATGACCACCGGGAAGGCCGCCACGCCGATGATCGGGTTGGGGAAGCCCAGGAGGGCGGCCTGCGCGGACTCCATCACGTTGCCGCAGCTGAGGACCGGGTTGATGCTGCACGTCGGCACGTAGTCGCTGTCCTCGGCGAGGCGGATGCGCTCGATGAGCAGGACCGCCGAGGCGACGAGGCCGACCAGACCGCCGACCAGCAGCCCGATCGCGAGCGGTCGCTCCTGCGGCTCGCCCACCGTGGTGAGCGCGTCGACGGTGAGAGGGGTGCTCATGCGGGGCGGTCTCCTCGGGGCAGGTCGGGTCGGTCCCATCCTCCGGCATCGGCCAACCGCGGCGGGCGCCGGGTTTGACCCGGCATCGCCGTTGGGCGATGATACGGACCGACGACGATGGAGGTACGTGATGGGCGCAGGACACGGGCACGGCCACGCGGGTGCCCGGCACCGCTGGCGGCTCGCCGTCGCCTTCGGGCTCGTCGCGGGCTTCTTCGGCGTGGAGCTCGTCGTGGGCCTGGCGTCCGGCTCGCTCGCGCTGCTCTCCGACGCCGGCCACATGGCCGCCGACGTCGTGGCCCTCGGTGCGGCCCTCGTCGCGACCACGATCGCCACCCGCCCCGACGCCACCGGCCGGCGCACCTACGGCTCCTACCGGGCCGAGGTCTTCGCCTCGGGCCTGACGGTGCTGATCATGCTGGGCGTCGCGGCCTACGTCGTCGTCGAGGCCGTACGCCGCATCGGCGCGGACGTCGAGGTCGCCTCGGGCCCGCTGCTGGTGGTCGGCGCGATCGGTCTGGTCGTCAACCTGGTGTGCCTGGTCCTGCTGCGCGGCGGCGCCGCGGAGTCGATCAACGTCCGGGGCGCTTACCTCGAGGTGATGGCCGACGCGGCCGGCAGTGTCGGCGTCCTCCTGGCCGGGCTCCTCGTCCACCTGACCGGCGACGGCTGGTGGGACACCGTGGTCGCGGTGGCGATCGGCGCCCTCGTCGCCGTACGCGCGCTGGTGCTGGGGCGTGAGGTGCTGGCGGTCCTCGGCCAGCACGCGCCCCACGACGTCGACCTCGACGCCGTCGTCCGCGACCTCGAGGCCGTCCCCGGCGTCGCCGAGCTCCACGACCTGCACGCCTGGACGCTGACGTCGGGCATGAACGTCGCGACCGCGCACCTCGTCCTGCGGGTGGGCGCGGACGCCCAGGTCGTGCTCGCCGCCGCCGGCGCCGCGCTGCGCGAGGGCCACGGCATCGAGCACGCGACGTTGCAGGTGGAGGCGCTGCCCGCGCAGGAGTGCCACGCAGCCACGTGGTGAGCGCACCGGAGGGTGCTGACACACTGGGACCGGACGCCCGATCGTCGTGGCGCTCGACGATGGGGGACCGGGTGACCGAGGCGGCAACGACAACGATCGAGCACCCGTTGACGCCGACGCTGGCCAAGACGGCCAACGTCCTCGCCAAGGCAGCCCTGCTGCTGCTCCTGCTCTTCGCGGTCCTGCACCCCGACCAGGCCAACCTGCGGGACAAGGCCGCCGGCATGCGCGCCATCGGCTACCCGTTGATGTCCTTCACCGTGCCGGTCCTGTGGTGGGCGCTGTGGCGCGACCGCATCTCGTTCCCCTGGCTGCCCGACCTGCTCATCACGATCACCTGCTTCACCGACATCCTCGGCAACCGGATGGACCTCTACGACACGGTCGTGTGGTTCGACGACTGGATGCACTTCATGAACACCGGCCTGCTCGCCGCGGCGTTCATCCTGCTCACCCTGCCCCGCGAGGTGGGCTTCGGGCGCGTCCTCGAACGTGCCCTCGCCTTCGGGGCCAGCGCCGCGATCGCGTGGGAGGTCGCCGAGTACTTCGCCTTCATCAGCCGCTCGACCGAGCGCGAGTTCGCCTACGCCGACACGCTGGGCGACCTGTCCCTCGGCACCGCCGGCGCCGTGCTGGCCGCCGTCGTGCTGCACAGCGCCTGGCGCCGCGGTCACCTGCTCGACCCGCGACCGCTCACCTGATCCCGACCGGGCAGCCCGGCCACCCGCCCGTGCCCAACCGTGCCCGCATCCACCGGATCTCGCGCATCTGGTCGGTCCGGATCGTGCGGGCGAGGTCGGCGACCTCGTCGTGCTCGTCGAAGCCACGCATCAGCAGCTGCTGCGACATCATCACTGCGGCCATGTGGTGGCCGATCATGTCCTCGAGGAAGGCCTGGTCGAGCTCCTCGCCGGTGAGGTCCGTGAGGTCCCGCATCATCGGCTCGTAGGTCGACTCGGCCGGCTCGCCGGCGTACCACCGCTCCAGCCACCCCTCCATGAGGCGGATCTGCGCGGACTGGTCGGCCACGATCCGTCGCCCGAAGGCCCGCATCGCGGGCTCGTCGGACCGGCTGAGCTCACCCGCCGCGGCCACGGCCTCCTGGTGGTGGGCGATCATCTCGCGCAGCCAGGCCGCCTCGTCCGTCGTCCGGACGCCGCCCATGGCGCCGCCCATTCCTCCGCCGATCCCTCCGCCGATCCCTCCGGCCATGCCACTGTGGCCCCATCGCGGACGGTCGTCCGACTGGGCCAGGACCGCCCCGGACGCACCGAGGGCCACGAGCGCCAGCGCGGCGACCAGGACAACGATCATGCGTCTCACGGCGCGCCACCTCCCTCACCTCCTCCGATGGTCGCGCGCCCGGGCCCCGTGCGGCAGGGCCGAAGGACCCCTTCCCCGGGTACGGGCGTCAGCGACGCCCCCGGGGAAGCGGCGCCGGCACCGGCACCGCCGAGGCGTGGAGGTGGCTGACAGGATCGTCCGCATGGCAGACGAGGCGGCGCACGGGCACGACCTGTCCCCGTGGGCCGCGGCAGCGCTGGTGTTCGGCTCCTCGGCGGCGGTGCTGGTCGTCGAGCTGGTGGCGCTGCGGCTTCTCGCGCCGCACTACGGGCTGACGCTCGAGACCAACACCCTCGTGATCGGGCTGGCGCTCACGGCCATCGCCGCGGGCACGTGGGCGGGCGGCTGGAGCGCCGACCGCGTTGCCCCGCGGCCCCTGCTGGGGCCGCTGCTCGGCATCTCCGGCGCGGCCGTCGCCCTGACGCCGGCCGTGGTCCGCGGGGCCGCGGCCGCGGGTGATCCCGGGCTGCTGCTCCTCGCGGCCACGCTGTCGATCCTCGTTCCGGGCGTCCTGCTCTCGGCGGTCAGCCCGGTGGTGATCAAGCTCCGCCTCACCAGCCTCGCCGAGACCGGCACGGTCGTGGGGCACCTCTCGGGCCTGGGCACGGTGGGGGCCATCGTCGGGACCGTCGTCACCGGCTTCGTGCTCGTCTCGCGGGTGCCGGTCAGCGGCATCCTGGTCGGCCTCGGCGTCGTGCTCCTGGTGACCTCGGTCGTGGTGCAGGTGGCCGGACGCCGCGGGCGCAGCGACGCGGTGCTGGGCGTGGTGGTGGCGCTGGCCGGACTGGGAGCCGCGGCGGCGCCGAGCGGCTGCGACGTCGAGACGACCTACCACTGCCTCGCCGTCACGGCCGACCCCGACCGGCCCGACGGTCGGGTGCTGGTGCTCGACGGGCTGCGCCACTCCTACGTCGACCTCGCGGACCCCACCCACCTCGACTTCGCGTACGTCCGGGCGATGGCGTCGGTGGTCGACGCGGCCTTCCCCGCCGGCGAGCCGCTGGCGGCCTACCACCTCGGTGCGGGCGGGCTGACCCTGCCGCGCTGGCTCGCGGCCACCCGGCCCGGCACGAGCAGCCGGGTCTCGGAGATAGACGCCGGCGTCGTCGAGGCCGACGTCCGGCTGCTCGGCGGCGAGCTGCCCGACGGCGTCGACGTCGCCGTCGAGGACGGCCGCCTCGCCATCGACGACCTCGCCCCCGACAGCCTCGACCTCGTCGTCGGGGACGCCTTCGGCGGCGTCAGCGTGCCGTGGCACCTCGCGACCCGCGAGGCGATCAAGGGCCTCGAGGCGGGCCTGGGCGAGGACGGCGTCCACGTCGCCAACGTCATCGACCACGGTCCGCTCGCCTTCGCCCGCGCCTACGTGCGCACGACCAGCGAGGTCTTCGGGGAGGTCGCGCTGCTCGCCGCGCCCGACGTGCTCGCCGGGGAGGACGGTGGCAACCTCGTGGTGGTCGCCTCCCGCGAGCCGCTCGAGCTCGAGGCCGTGACGGCCGGGTTCGAGGAGCGGGAGCTCGACTGGGGGGTGCTGGCCGGTGCCGAGCTGGCCGCCTGGGTCGACGACGCCCCGCTCCTCACCGACGACTTCGCGCCGGTCGACCAGCTGCTGACGCCGTACGGCCAGGCGGGCTGACCGGGCTGACCGGGCTGACCGGGCTGATCAGGGCGTCGTGTCCTCGGGCAGGCACCGCTGCGCGACGTAGGGCACCACGTCGGCGATCGAGTCGACGACCAGCGTGGGGCGGTAGGGGAAGTCCTGCACCTGGTGGCGCTCGGTGGCGCCGGTCGCCACGAGCACGGTGCGCATGCCCGCCTCCAGGCCGCTGATGATGTCGGTGTCCATCCGGTCACCGATCATCACGGTGGTCTCCGAGTGGGCGTCGATGCGGTTGAGCGCGCTGCGCATCATCAGCGGGTTGGGCTTGCCGATGAAGTAGGGCTGCCGTCCCGTCGCCGTGCTGATGAGCGCCGCGACCGACCCCGTCGCCGGGAGCATGCCCTGGGCGCTGGGTCCGCTGGGGTCGGGGTTGGTGGCGATGAACCGTGCGCCGTCGTTGATCAGCCGGATCGCGCGGGTGATCGCCTCGAAGGAGTAGGTGCGCGTCTCGCCGAGGACGACGTAGTCGGGGTCCTGGTCGGTCATCACGTAGCCGATGTCGTGGACCGCCGCGGTCAGCCCCGTCTCGCCCACGACGTACGCCGACCCGCCCGGGCGCTGGTCGTCGAGGAACTGCGCGGTGGCGAGCGCCGACGTCCAGATCGACTGCTCGGGCACGTCGATGCCGCTGCTGCGCAGCAGCCGCACCCGCAGGTCGCGCGGGGTGAAGATCGAGTTGTTGGTGAGGACCAGGAAGGGCACGCCCTGCTCGCGCAGCGCGCCGATGAACTCCTTGGCGCCGGGGATCGGGTCCTCCTCGCGCACGAGGACGCCGTCCATGTCGGTGAGCCAGGTGTGGACGGCGCGGGGTTCGGTCACGAGACCATTGTGGTGCACGGCCACGACGTCATGGGAACCTCCGGTTCGGACCGGCGGTTCCCATGACGTCGCGCGTCCGCAGTGTCAGTGCACCACCGGGTGGCTGCGCTCGAGCTTGGCACCCTCGACGTCGACGTCGGGCAGGATCCGGTCGAGCCACCGCGGCAGCCACCAGGCCGACTCGCCGAGCAGGTGCATCGCGGCCGGGATCAGCAGCATCCGGACGACGAACGCGTCCAGCAGCACGCCGAAGGCCAGGCCGAAGCCGATCGGCTTGATGGTCGCGTCGTGGCTGAAGATGAAGCCGGCGAACACCGAGATCATGATGATCGCGGCGGCGGTGACGACCGAGCGCCCGGCGAGCAGGCCGTGCTGCACGGCGACCCGCGCCGGCGCGCCGTGGGCGTAGGCCTCGCGCATCCCGGAGACCAGGAACAGCTGGTAGTCCATCGCCAGGCCGAAGAGGATGCCGGTCGCGATGATGGGCAGGAAGCTCAGCACCGGTCCGGGCGCGTGGACGCCGAACAGGTCGGACAGGAAGCCGATCTGGAAGATCGCGGTGATGCCGCCGAACGCGGCGAGCAGCGACAGCACGAACCCGAGGGTCGCGGTGAGCGGCACCAGGATCGAGCGGAACACCAGCACCAGGATCACCAGGGACAGCCCGACGACCAGGAACAGGTAGGTCGGCAGCACGTCGGCGAGCTTGTCGGAGATGTCGATCCCGGCACTGGCGTTGCCGGCCACGCCGAGGGTGGCCTCGCCCCCGGAGGCGGTCGTCGGGGTGAGCGTCCGGAGGTTCTGGACCAGCTCCGCGGTCGACTCGCTCGACGGCGACCCCTTCGGGACGACCTGGAAGGCCAGGGCGGACCGGTCCTGCGACGCGCCGATCGGCACGACCGCCTCGACGTTCCAGACCTGGCCGAGCTGCTCGCCCACGGCGGCCTGCTCGGCGACGACGTCGTCCTCGGCGATGGCCCCGGGCAGGTCGGCGACGACCAGCAGCGGGCCGTTGGACCCGTCACCGAACTTCTCCGCCTGGACGTCGTACGCCTTGAACGCGGCGGACTCCGGCGGCTGGGTGGAGCCGTCGGGCAGGCCGAGCCGCATCTGGGTCGCGGGTGCGGCCACGACGAGCAGGCCGACGACACCCAGCCCGAGGACCGTCCAGGCGCGCCTGTTGCTCATCGGCCGGTCGCGGTCGGTGATCTGCTCGTCGTGGGTCCGCTCGCCGGCCGCCAGCCGCGCGCGCTCGCGGCGGCGCAGCACGCGCATGCCGACGAGGGAGAGGATCGCGGGGGTGAGGGTGACGGCCATCAGGATGGCGACCAGGACGGCGACGGCGCCGACGGTGCCCATCAGGCCGAGGAACCCGACGCCGGTGACGTTGAGGGCGAGCAGCGCGACGATGACGGTGACGCCGGCGAAGACGACCGCGTTGCCCGAGGTGCCGTTGGCCAGCCCGATCGACTCGTGGAGGTCGGCTCCCTGCATGAGCTGGCGGCGGTGGCGGTTGATGATGAAGAGCGAGTAGTCGATGCCGACCGCCAGGCCGAGCATCACGCCCAGCACCGGGGTCACGGAGACGAAGTCGACGACGCCCGAGAACGACAGCGAGGCCAGCGATGCGACCCCGACCCCGAGCAGCGCCGTGACGAGCGGCAGGGCGGCGCCGATCACGGTCCCGAGCATCACGAACAGGACGACCGCGGCGATGACGACGCCGGCGATCTCACCCGGGCCGAGGATGGACGGGACGGTCTGCGCGATGTCCTGCGAGGGGTAGAGGTCGACCCCGTCGATGCCCGCGTCGGCGACGAGCTCCTCGATCTCGGTCTTCACCTCGGTGGTGACCTCGTTGGTCGAGACGTCGAAGGTGACGTTGGCGACCGCGGCACTGCCGTCCTCGGACACCGTGCGGAAGGGCGCCGACAGCCGCGACAGCGTGGCGCCCTGCTGGAGCTGCGGCGCCTGCTCGTCGACCTTGGCCTGCTGCCGGTCGATCTCGGCCTGGCCGTCGTCGAGCTGCTGCTCGGCAGCCTCGAGCTGCGGGCGGATGGCGGCGAGCGTGCCGTCCTCGCGCGCCTGGGCGCGCTGCTCGTCGAGCAGCTGACGGCCGGCGTCGATCTGCGCCTGGCCCTCGCGGAGCTGGGCGAGCCCGTCGTCGAGCTGCTCGCGGCCCTCGGCGACCCGCTTCGCCGACGAGTCCAGCTCGTCCTGGGTGGCGAACGGGTCGGACACCTCCGCGACGGAGTCGACCTCCGCGAGCCGGTCGAACAGGGCGACCATCTCGCGCTGCTGCGCGTCGGTGAAGGCGGTGCCGTCGGTGGTCTGGGCGACGATCGAGCCGTTGCCGCCCCCGGCGCCCTCGAAGTCGCGCTCGAGCTGCTGGGAGACCCGGGTCGTCGGGGTGTCGGGCAGCGTGATGTTGGACGACAGCGCGCCGGCGAAGGACACGTACGTCACCGCGGTGACGGCCAGGACCGCCAGCCAGGCGCCGATGACGGCCCAGTGGCGGCGGGCCGCGAAGCGACCGATGCGGTAGAGGAGCTCAGCCATGGTGGCGGCGGGCCTTTCGGTTGCGGTGCAGGAAGGAGGGAGTCGGGTGGGTCAGCCGTCGTGGCCGATGCGGAGCCGCTGGAGCACGCGGTCGAGCAGTGCGTCCCAGTCGGTGCGCGCGTCGGACGGCACGTCGGGGGCCAGGTCGGGGTGCTGCTCGAGCCACAGGCCGGCGATCGTCACGATGCCGCTGAAGAGCAGCGCCAGGCCGATCTCGAGGTCGACCGGGTCGAGGCCGGGCGCGCGACGTACGAGCTGCTGGCGCAGCCGGCCGCCGACGTGCTCGAAGGCGGTCCGGGAGATCCCCTGGGCGCGCTCGTCGCCGATGTCCGGCGCACCGAGGACGCGGTGGATCGTCGCGATCGCGGTGGGCAGGTCGACGCCCCGGGTGGCCTCGGCCACGGCGTCGAGCGCCGCCCGGCCGCCGGCCTCGCCCGGAGGGAGCTCGGTCGTACGGTGGTCGACCTCGGCGAGGAGGTCGGCCGTCGCCTCGGCGAGGATCTGCTCGCACACCGCCACCAGCAGCTGGTCGAGGCCCGCGACGTGGTTGAAGACCGTCCGCCGCGACACCCCTGCCCGGGCGGCGACCTGCTCGACGGTGAACCCGTCGGCCCCGTGCTCGGTGGCCAGCGCCCGGGCGGCGTCGAGGATGGCGCGACGCCGCTCCTCGCGCAGCGCGCTGCGGCCGTCGGTCGGTGGGGTCGTGGTCACCCGCTCATTGTTGCACTCAGTGCAAATAGAGTTCGGATCGTGGTTCCTCTGCGGACTCCCCGCTCGAGCGGGGAGTCCGTCACCTGAAGGCCCGTACAACCCCCTCCAAGTGTCGGGCCACCCCTCCAAGAGGCCGGACGGACCAACGGCACGGCCCCTGCGAGGGCCGTGCCGTAGTCGCGTCGGTGGTGCGTGGCCCCACCGCCACTGGGGGGACCGGACGCCGGCGGGAGGACGACGTACGGGGGCGGTGGACGAGCCCGACGGAACGCGACCGCCTGGCCCTACCGCTGGTGAGACGGGCCGTGTCGCGAGCCATGACGCGGTTCGGCCACGGAGTTTTCTGCCTCAGCCCGCCTCGGCGACCGTGGGCCGGACCGAGCCGCGGACGCGTTCGACGAGCTCGGCGAGGGTGAACGGCTTGCCCAGCACGTCATCGGCACCCGCGCCCAGGCTGGCGGCGACGTGGTCGGTCCCGGCGTGGCCGGAGGTCACCAGGACGGCACCGAGGAAGCCGGCCGCGCGGAGGAAGGCGGTGGCCTCCAGGCCGTCCATGTCGGGCAGGCCGCGGTCCATCACCACCACGTCGACCTGGCGGCTCACGATGACCGCGCGGGCCTCGCTGCCGGTGTCGACGGCGAGGACGTCGAAGCCGGCCCGGCCGAGCGCGAGCTCCATCACCTGTGCGAGGTCGGGCTCGTCCTCGACGATCAGCACGGTGGGCACGCGCCCACGGTACAACCGAAGTACACGCCACACCCACAGAACGGTGAAGCAGTCGTCGCCGGGTCTCCGGCGTCGTCAGCCGGTCACGGAATCGCGGTCGGGGACCTCGTAGAGCCGCGCGAGCATCTGGTGGGCCGACACCGGGCCGACCTTGGTGGGGGTGCGGTCGCTGGTCGCCGCCTCCAGCAGGACCTGCGCGATGTCACGCACCTTGCGGTTGGTGTCGGCCGAGAAGGCGCGCAGCAACGCCCACGCGGTGTCGGCGTCGACGCTGTAGAGCTGGCGAGCACGCCCTTGGCCTGCTCGATCGCGGCGCGGTGCTCGACGAAGTCCACGACCGCCGTGTCCACCTCGGTGTCCACGGCGTCCTGCCGCACGTCCGTGATGTCGACGAGGTGCCCGTGCACGACCCGCGTGCCGTCGTCGTCGTCGAGGTGTCCGGCGGCGAGGACCACGCGGACGGCGTTCCGCGCGGTGCGGATGCGGTGCAGGAAGGAGAAGGGTTCGCTCCGCCGGAGCAGCGCCTCCCGCGACTCCCACGCCGCCGGGACGTCCTCGGGGTGCACGTGCCGCATCACGAGCTCGGTCGTGGGGACGACGGTTCCCGGCTCGAACCCGTGGATCTCGAACATCGTGTCCGACCACCACCACTCGTCGCTGTCGGGCCGGTAGGTGTAGCGACCGACCAGAGCAGCACCCGAGGCCCTGAAGCGGCGGTCCGGCCCACGTCCCATGGGGCGATTCTGCCCAATCCCGTCAGCAGGCTTCAAGATGCACGAAGCTTGATCAGGCGGGGTCGGTGACGTCGGCGACCTGCGCGCCGAGGTGGGCGATGACGTCGTCGGCGGAGACGGTCGCCGCGACCCCGTGCGCACCGGCTCCGAGCGAGATCGCCCGCCCGACGATGCGCTCGTCGGCGACCACGGGCAGCGTGGTCCGCGAGCCGAACGGGGTGATGGTGCCGCGCTCGTAGCCGGTCACCTCCCGGGCGGCCTCGGCCGCGGGCATGGAGATCCGGTTCACGCCGAGGAGCCCGCGCAGCTTGGGCCAGGAGATCTCCCGGTCACCGGGCACGAGCACGAAGAGGTGGTCGCCCTCGCCGCGGCGTACGACCATCGTCTTCACGACCGCGGACGGCTCCACCCCGCGCGCGGCTGCCGCCTCGGCGAGCGAGCCCACCCGTCCGTGCCGGGTGACCTCGTGCGCGATCCCCGATGCGGCCAGCGCGCGGAGCGCGGGGTTGTCCTCGTCCACGCGAGGAGCGTACGACGCCCCGCGCGGGCCCGGGAACGACGATCGGGCCGGTCCGCAGAGGACCGGCCCGATCGGTTGGCTGGCGGTGGCGGTGGGATTTGAACCCACGGTGGGTTTGACCCCACACATCATTTCGAGTGATGCACCTTCGGCCGCTCGGACACGCCACCGGGCGGAACGTTACCGGAGGAGACGCGCGAGCCGAAAACCGGCGGTGGTCCAGCAGTGAGGGGTGAGCCATGGCCAGCGGAGGCGTACGACGGTAACTTCGGCGCACGCCTCTGCTCGCGCCGAGCCGCGGCGGGAAGGAGGGACCGTGACCGCCGTCCGTCGTGTGCGGGACCTCGCCCGTGCCGCCCTGCCCCGGAGCGTGGGGGAGCGGCTGCCCGCCGCGCCGCCGCGCGAGGTCACCGAGCTGCTCCACGACAAGCGCTTCCAGCGCGCGGTCGCCGCGGCGGCCGAGGAGCAGGGTCGCGACGAGGAGGAGGTCTGGAGCGAGGTCAAGGGCTACCTCCACGAGATGGCCGCCGCCCACGACGACCGCACCGCCCAGGGGTGGGCGCGGATGGGCGACTGGTTCCTGAGGGCGTACGACGTCCTGGTGGACGAGGACGACATGCAGGAGCTGCGGCGCCTCGACCGCTCCCACAGCCTGGCGCTGGCCTTCAGCCACCGGTCCTACCTCGACGGCATGGTCATCCCCAACGCCCTGTCGTCGCGGCGCTTCTCGCCGACCTACACCTTCGGCGGCGCCAACCTGAACCTGCCGATCATCGGCACGGTGGCCAGCCGCACGGGCCTCATCTTCATCCGGCGGGCGACCCAGGAGATCCCGGTCTACCGCCTCGCGCTGCGGTCCTACATCCGGCAGATGGTCACCAACAAGCGCAACCTGGCCTGGTCGATCGAGGGAGGCCGCACCCGCACCGGCAAGCTGCGCCCGCCGGTCCACGGCATCCTCAAGTACCTCACCGACACCGTGCAGGGCGAGGGGGACGCCTTCGACCCGGACGCCCCCGACGTGCAGGTGGTCCCGCTGTCGGTCGTCTACGACCAGCTGCACGAGGTCTCGCTGATGACCGAGGAGGCGCGTGGCGCCAGCAAGACGCCGGAGGACTGGCGCTGGCTGGTGCGCTTCGCGCGGCTGCAGCGCAACCGGCTCGGGCGGGCCTACCTCACCGTCGGCGAGCCGTTCTCGCTGCGGGAGCGGATGGCCGAGCTCGCTGCCGAGGGCGTGACCGGCCACCAGGCCGTCGAGCGGGTCGCGCTCGACATCTCCCACCGCATCAACCGCGCCACCCCGGTCACCACCACCGCGATCGTCTCGCTCGCCCTGCTGGGGGCCGACCGCGCACTGACCGTCGACGAGGTCCTCGAGACCGTCGAGCCGCTGGCCGCCTACATCGACGCGCGTCGCTGGCCCGTCGCCGGTGCCGCCGACCTGCGGGACCGCGCGACCATCCGCCGGGCGCTGGCCGAGCTGACCCGCAGCGGGGTGCTGACGGCGTACGACCAGGGCACCGAGCCGGTGTGGAAGATCGGCGACGACCAGCACCTCGTCGCCGCGTTCTACCGCAACACCGTGATCCACATCCTCGTCGAGCGCGCCATCGGTGAGCTCGCCCTGCTGACCGTCAGCGAGCTCGAGCCGGGCACCGAGCTGCCGCCCGGCGGCGAGCTGCAGGTGGGCTGGGAGGAGGCGAAGCGGATGCGCGACCTGCTGAAGTTCGAGTTCTTCTTCCCCTCCCGTGCGGGTTTCGAGGACGACCTGCGCACCGAGCTGCGGCTGCTGGTCGGCGAGGGCGTGACGGAGATGTCGCCGGTCAAGGCGCGCGAGCTGCTCGTCGGCGCGCGGCCCCACCTCGCCCACCTCGTGCTGCGCCCCTTCCTCGACGCCTACCTCGTCGTCGCCGACCGGCTCGCCGACCACGGCGACGGGCCGGTCGACGAGGCCGACCTGCTCGCCGACTCGCTGGCCGTCGGCCAGCAGTGGGCACTCCAGCGCCGGGTCGCGAGCGAGGAGTCCATCTCGTTGGAGCTGTTCCGCACGGCCCTGGCGCTCGCGCGCCACAAGGGCCTGCTCGAGGGCGGCGAGGGCGTCGGGTCGGCGCGCGAGGCGTTCGCCGCCGAGCTGCGCGACTCCGTGCGCCGGGTCACCATCATCGGCGAGATCGCCGGCGAGCCGGTGCAGGTCGTCCCGCCGCCGGTCCCGCAGCCCCAGTCGTCGAAGCGGGAGAACGCGTGAGCGGGCTCTCCGCCGCGGTCACCGAGGCGATCGAGGCCATCGAGGCGGGGCCGCAGGGGCCCGCGGTCGGTGCGTTCTTCGACCTCGACGGCACGCTCGTCGCGGGCTACACCGCCGCCACCTTCTACGGCGACCGGCTCAAGGGCCGCGACGTCTCGCCGGCGGAGTTCCTGCGCACCGTCGTGACCGCCGTGGACGGCGAGCTCGGCGGCGACCCGACCCGCATCGCCCACGTCGCCTTCGCCGCCATGCGCGGCGAGTCCGAGGAGGCCTTCGCCGACCTCGGCGAGCGGCTGTTCCGCTCCAAGATCGCCGGCACCATCCGCCGGGAGTCCCGCGCCCTCGTGATGGCGCACCAGCGCGCCGGCCACACCGTCGCGGTCGCCTCGGCGGCCACGAAGTACCAGATCGCGCCCGTCGCCCGCGACCTCGGCGTCGAGCACCTCGTCTGCACCCGGCTCGTCGTCGAGGACGGCCAGTTCACCGGCGCCACCGACGGCCCGATGCTGTGGGGACGGCACAAGGCCAGCGGCGTACGCACCTTCGCGCGCGAGCACGCGGTCGACCTCGCCCGGTCCTACGCCTACGGCAACGGCTACGAGGACGTCGCCTTCCTGTCCTCCGTCGGCCACCCCACCGCCCTCAACCCGCACCGCGACCTGCGCGCCGCCGCGGGGCGCCTGGGCTGGCCCGTGCTCGACCTCAGCGACCCGGTCGGCGGCTCGCTGATCGCCGCCGGTCGTACGGCGGCCGCGCTCGCCGGCATGAACGCCGGCGTCGGCCTCGGCCTGGCCTACGGGATGGCGCGCGGCGACCTGAAGGAAGGGCGCAACGCCGCGATCCGCCTCGCCACCCAGCTGCCGATGGCGCTGGCCGGGGTGTCGATGGACGTGCTCCACCAGGAGCGGCTCTGGACCCACCGGCCGGCGATCTTCGTGGCCAACCACCAGAGCGCGCTCGACATCCCGGTCCTCGGCCGGCTCCTCGAGCGCGACTTCACCATCGTCGCCAAGAAGGAGGCGCGCTGGGACCCGCGGGCCGTCGTCGGCTCGGTCGTCATCGACCCCGCCTGGATCGACCGCTCCGACTCGGCTTCGGCCCGCGCGACGCTCGACGGCGTCGTGGAGCGGATCCGCTCCGGCACGTCCCTGATGATCTTCCCCGAGGGCACGCGGTCCGCGACGCCGGTCCTGGGACCCTTCCGCAAGGGCGCGTTCCACCTCGCCGCGCAGGCGGGGGTGCCGGTCGTGCCGATCGTGCTGCGCAACACCGGCGAGCTGATGCGCCGCAGCTCGCTCGTGCTCAACCCCGGCGTCGTGGACGTGTGCGTGCTGGAGCCCGAGACCGACTGGAGCGTGGACGACATGAGCGAGCGCATCGCGGCGCTGCGCGCGAAGTTCGAGGAGACGCTCGCGAGGTGGCCGACATGAGCGACCCCTCGATGGACACCGACGACATCGCGCGCTGGGCCTCCGTGACCGGGTGGTCGGCCACGCCCGAGCTGACGCCGATGCAGACGCTGCTGTGGCGCGCCGAGCGCCACCCCGTGCAGTCCTCGACCTCGACCGTCGTGATCGACCTCGACCGGGCGCCCGACTGGGACCGCTTCGTCGCCGCCACCGAGTGGGGCACCCGGCTCGTACGCCGCCTGCGCCAGCGCGTCGTCGAGCCGGCCGTGCCGACCGCGGCGCCGACGTGGGCCGACGACCCGACCTTCGACCTCGCCTACCACCTGCGCCGCGAGCGGGTCGCCGACCGCGAGGAGATGCTGGTCCACGCGGCGCAGATGGCACTGCGCCCCTTCGACCGCACGCGGCCGCTGTGGGAGGGAGTGCTCTTCGAGGGCATGCCGGACGGGGCGGCGTACGTCCTCAAGATCCACCACGCGCTCGCCGACCCCCTCGGCATGGTCCAGCTGCTCTCGATGCTCCAGTCGGGCCGGCGCGACCACACCCCGCGCAAACCGGTCCACGAGGAGGTCGAGGCGCTGCCGGAGCCCGGTCCGGTCGACCTGGCCGTGACGGGACTGCGCACCGACATCGCGTCGCTCCCCGCGTCGACGCTCGCGACCGCGCGGCGCGTCGGCACCGCGGCTGCCCGCCCGCAGGTCGTGCTCGCCTCGGCGCTGCGCTACGGCGCCTCCGTGCGTCGCCTGCTCACCCGGACGGCCCCGCCCTCGCCGGAGCTGTCACCGCGCACCGGCCGGATGTGGTCGTTCCTCACCCTGCACGCGCCGATCGACCCGATGCGCGAGGTCGCCCGCCTCGGCGGCGGCACCCTCGACGACGCCGCCGTCGCGCTGGTCCTCGGCGGGCTGCGCCGCTACCATGCGCGCCGCGGCAGCACGGTCGCCGAGATCCCCGTCGGGGTGCGCGTCTCGCTCGACCGCGCCGACGACCTCGGCAACCGCTTCGCCGGCGCGCTGATCTCCGGACCGCTCGCCATCGAGGACCCCGTGGACCGGGTCGCCGCCGTGCGGGGGGAGGTGTTGTCGCTGCACACCGAGCGCGCCCTCGAGGTGCTCGACGCCGCCGCCCCGCTGATGAACCGGATGCCGTCCTTCGTCGGCGCTTCGGCGCTGCGCACCGCCGCAGCGCCGGACGCCTTCGTCCTCACGCTCCCCGGGCCGCCACGCCGGCGCTACATGGCGGGTGCGCAGGTGCAGGGGATGTACGTCCTGGGGCCGCTGCCGGGCGCGGCGCTGACCGTCTGCCTGGTGACCTGCGGCGACACCGCGTGCATCGGCGTCAACGTCGACGGCAGCTCGGTCGCCGACCTCGTCGCGCTCGAGGAGTGCCTGACGGAGGGCGTCGAGGAGATGGTGTCCGCTGCTGGGTGATCTCCGTCCGGCGCGAGCGCGGATCGGGGAATCCCGGCTCGCCCTGAGCAGGCCGACGCTCCCCGATCAGGTCGCGCCGATGTAGCAGAGCATCCGGTAGTCGGTGCCGTCCTCGATGTTGCGGAAGCCGTGGCGCTCGTAGAAGCGGCGGGTGTCGGCGTCGACCTCGTCGACGTTGATGTGCATCTCGG
Organism: Nocardioides sp. T5; assembly: GCF_048161455.1. Taxonomy (NCBI): domain Bacteria; kingdom Bacillati; phylum Actinomycetota; class Actinomycetes; order Propionibacteriales; family Nocardioidaceae; genus Nocardioides; species Nocardioides sp. T5. The sequence goes on from NZ_CP182415.1 coordinate 165,681, forward strand.
GCGACCCCAGGTCGCGCACCAGGCTGCGGCAGAGGTCGAGGACCTGCGTGCCGATGCCACCCGAGCGGAGGCCGGGCACGACGTAGAGCTCCTCGAGCTGGGAGACGGGGCCGTCGAACCAGATGGCCGGGCGCAGCGTGACCAGGGCGAAGCCCACCGCCGCCCCGCTGTCCTCCGCCAGCACCGCCAGCACCCCGTCGAGGCGCATCAGCCGCGCGAACCGACGGGCGAGCACGTCGGCGTCGTCGGTCTCGGTGTCGAACTCGGTGTTGAAGTCCCACAGCAGCCGGCCCAGGACGGCCGCGTCCTCGACCGTGGCGCGGCGGACGGTGGTCACCGTGCCTCCTCGGTGCGGTGGCGGGCGAAGAAGCCGTCGAGGAGGGCGGTGGACTCGGCGGCCAGCACCCCGGCGACGACCTCGGGCCGGTGGTTGAGCCGACGGTCGCGCACGACGTCCCACAGCGAGCCCACGGCGCCCAGCTTGTCGTCGTACGCCCCGAAGACGAGGCGGTCGACCCGGGCGAGCACCACGGCACCGGCGCACATCGTGCACGGCTCGAGGGTGACGACGAGCGTGCAGCCGGAGAGCCGCCACTCGCCGCGGGCAGCGGCGGCGGCGCGGAGGGCGACGACCTCGGCATGGCCGGTCGGGTCGTGGTGGGCCTCACGCGTGTTGTGCCCGGTGCCGATCACCGCGCCGGAGGGGTCGAGGACGACGGCGCCGACGGGTACGTCGTCCGCGGCCAGCGCAGCCTCCGCCTCGGTCAGGGCCAGGCGCATCGCGTCGTCCCAGGGGCCAGTGGGCCTCATCCGGGGTCCCCGCGGCGTTGTTCGGGGGAGCGCAGCGGAGGAGAAGAAGGTCGGGGGGTGGTCATGCCGAGGTGGGGCCGACTGCGTCGTCGAAGAGCTCGCCAAAGCCGAGCCGGCGGGCGATCTCGGAGAGCATCTCGTCAGGGTAGAGCTCGACGTCGTCGAGGAGGGCGCCGAGGTCGATGGCGTGGAGGCCGAGGTCGTCGAGCAGGCCGAGGTCGCCGGCCGGGACCTCGACGTCGTCGTCCTCGGGCGGCGGGAGGCCGAGGAAGGCGATCACCGACTGGGCCAGCTCCCACTCGTCCGCGGCAGTGACGTCGGACAGCAGCACGCCGGTGCTCGGCCCGGAGACCCGGACGAGCACGAAGAAGTCCTCGTCGACAGCGACCATCGCCACGGCGCCTTCGTCGCGCGCGACCTGGCGAAGGGCGTGGCCGAGGGAGTCGACGGAGTCGTAGGCGGGCGAGGCGATCTCCTGCACCTGCCACGTCCCGTCGACCCGGAACGCAGCCAGCGCGAAGTCCACCTCGCCGGTCTGCTCGGACATCCCCACACCTCCTCCTCCAATGTCGCAGAAACCATGGAGGCCGCCAACCCTCTCGGGCGTCTCGATCCGCGACCGTCCTCACCACTAGGGTGACCCCCATGCGCCTGCACGTGGTGAACCACCCGCTCGTCTCCCACAAGCTCACCGTCCTGCGCGACGAGCACACCGACTCGCCGACGTTCCGTCGGCTGACCGACGAGCTGGTGACCCTGCTGGCCTACGAGGCGACCCGGGAGGTGCGCGTCGACCCGCGTCCGATCACCACCCCGGTGGGTCCGACCACAGGGGTCTACCTCGCCCAGCCCAAGCCGATGGTCGTCCCGATCCTGCGCGCCGGTCTGGGCATGCTCGACGGCATGATGCGGCTGCTGCCGACGGCCGAGGTCGGCTTCCTCGGCATGGTGCGCAACGAGGAGACCCTCGAGGCCTCGACCTACGCCGAGCGGCTGCCCGAGGACCTCTCGGGCCGTCAGTGCTACGTGCTCGACCCGATGCTCGCCACCGGCGGCACGCTCGCCGCCGCGATCCGGTTCCTGACCGACCGGGGCGCCGATGACATCACCGCGATCTGCCTGCTGGTCGCGCCTGAGGGCGTCAAGAACCTGGAGAAGGGCCTGGAGGGCCTCGACGTGCCGGTCACCGTCGTGACCGCGGCGCTCGACGAGAAGCTCAACGACAAGGGCTACATCGTCCCCGGCCTCGGCGACGCCGGCGACCGGCTCTACGGCGTCGCGCACTGACGCAGCCGGGTCGAGTGCGCTCGCGGTAGTTGTGGCCGCGGCGCTGCGCACTCAACCGACAGGGGGTACGCCGAGCGCCAGCAGGTCCTCCATCACCTCCCACGGCTCGTGCCGGATCTCCCAGGCCGAGCACTGCACGACCGTCCGTGTCGCGCTGGTGAGCTGCCGGTTGCGTCGCCGGTCGAGCGTCGCCTGCTGCGGGTCGTCGTGCACGCCTCCGTCGATCTCGAGCACCAGCACCCGCCCGTCCCCCAGTCGCCACTCGGCGTCGGTGTAGCGCCGACGGCCTCGGTTGTCGACCCGCGATCGCTGGGACCTGGGAGGCTGGACGCCGTAGTCACGGCAGGCCTTGCGCAGGTCGACCTCCGCCATCGAGTGGGCCCCGTCGCCCACGTCCGAGAGGAGGTCGCGCAGGTCGCGGGAGCGGCGCAGCGGCGTGAGTCGGTCGAGCCAGTCGACGAGGGTGTCCGCCGTGGTGAGTCGCTGCTGCACAGTTGCTGCGACGGCCCCCAACGCCGTACGCAGGTGGGGCTCGTGCGCTGCGAACATCAGCACCGCGGGCTCGAGGCGACACACAGGCAGCTCGCCCGCGCCCACGAGCACCTTGAAAGGACGTCGCGTGCGGAAGAACCGGTAACCCGGGAGCGGGTCGAAGCTCATCGGGTTGCTCACCAAGATGGTGATCTCGTCGCGGTCCCATCGTCTGAGCCCGCGCTCGCGGGCGGCGCTGAGCGCCCCGACCATTGCGCTCGACCCGCCGTGCAGGACTCCCAGCCACAGCGCCTGCTCGGGCGAGAGCGGTCCGGTCGTCGTGCTGACCACCTCACCCGACCTCGCCGCCCAGCGCCCGACTCGTACGTGGTTGCGGATCTCGCCGCGAGACACGCCGAGCTCGCGGAGCTGACGATGGCTCAGCAGCCCCGCCTGCACGTCTGCGAGATGTCGCCACAATCGGTCCCCCATCGCCGCAGTCTGCGGCGGAGAAGCCAGTTGCCGCTCGGTTCATCCACAGCCCCGAGGTCGAGTGCGCAGCCTTACGATGACTACTACCGCGAGCGCACTCGACCTGCGGGTCGATGTGGTCCACGCCACATGAGACGACGGTGTGAGCTCCGCCTTTTCGGTACGTTGTGCCCGGCCCGACCATCCCAGGAGGCAGCAGTGCGCATCGGCATCCCCCGTGAGTCCCGGCCCGGCGAGACGCTGGTGGCGGCGACGGCGAAGACGGCGTCGCAGCTCGCGGCGCTCGGGTACGACGTCGTGGTCGAGCAGGGTGCGGGGGCGGCGGCCGACCAGCCGGACACCGCTTTCACCGACGCCGGCATCGCGATCGGCACGGGGGAGGACGTCTGGTCGAGCGACGTCGTGGTCAAGGTCAACGCGCCGGCCGACGACGAGGTCGCCCGGCTGCGACCGGGTGCGACGGTGGTCAGCCTGATGGCGCCGGCGCGAAGCCCGGAGCTGGTCGAGCGGCTCGCCGCCGCCGGCGTGACGGGGCTCGCGATGGATGCGGTGCCGCGCATCTCCCGCGCGCAGTCGATGGACGTGTTGTCGTCGATGGCCAACGTGGCCGGCTACCGCGCGGTGATCGAGGCCGCGCACGAGTTCGGTCGGCTGTTCACCGGTCAGGTCACCGCGGCCGGCAAGGTCCCACCGGCCCGCGTCTTCGTGGTCGGCGCCGGTGTGGCCGGGCTGGCGGCCATCGGCGCGGCGGGTTCGCTGGGCGCGATCGTGCGCGCGTTCGACGTACGCCCCGAGGTGGCCGAGCAGGTCGAGTCGATGGGCGCGCAGTTCGTCACGGTCGACATGGAGCAGGAGGTCTCCTCCGACGGCTACGCCAAGGAGATGACGGCCGAGCAGGAGGCCGCGACCGCTGCGATGTACGACGAGGAGGCGCGCGCCGCGGACATCGTCATCACCACCGCGCTGATCCCCGGCCGGCCCGCCCCGTTGCTCGTCACCGCCGAGACGGTCGCGGCGATGAAGCCGGGCTCCGTCGTGGTCGACATGGCTGCGGCCAACGGCGGCAACGTCGCCGCCACGGTGACCGACGAGCGGGTGGTCACCGCCAACGGCGTCACCGTCCTCGGCTACACCGACCTCGCCGGCCGGCTGGCGGCGCAGACCAGCCAGCTCTACGGCACGAACGTCGTCAACCTCCTCACGCTGCTCACCCCCGGCAAGGACGGCGTCCTGGTCCTCGACATGGACGACGTCGTGCAGCGCGGCATCACGGTCACCCGTGACGGCGCGAGGATGTGGCCGCCGCCGCCCGTGCAGGTCTCCGCGGCACCGGTCCCCGCCGCCGCCGCCGAGCCGGAGCCGGCAGCCGAGAAGGCGCCGCCGGACCCGCGCCGCCGGGTGTACGCCGCCGGGCTGGGGGCCGTGCTCTTCCTCGCGCTCGCGACCCTGGCCCCGCCCAGCTTCCTGCCGAGCCTCACGGTCTTCGTCCTCGCCGTCGTGATCGGCTTCTACGTCATCGGCAACGTGCACCACGCGCTGCACACGCCGCTGATGAGCGTGACCAACGCGATCAGCGGGATCATCGTGGTGGGCGCGATCCTGCAGGCGCCGATCGACAACCTCGCGGTCCAGATCATCGCCGGGGTGGCCATCCTGCTCGCCAGCATCAACGTCTTCGGTGGCTTCCTCGTCACCCGGCGGATGCTCAACATGTTCCAGAAGGGCTGAGCCCGTGGTCGAGTTCGTGTCAGGCGCCTACATCCTCGCGGCGCTGTTGTTCATCCTCGCGCTCGCCGGCCTGAGCAAGCACGAGACGGCCCGGCGCGGCAACGCGTTCGGGATGGCCGGCATGGCCCTGGCACTGGTCGCCACGCTGCTGCTGGTCCTCGACTACCTCACCGACGACCTCATCGTCGACAAGACGCCGATCGTGGTGGGCCTCGTCATCATCGCGGTCGCGGGCACCGTGGGTGCGGTGATCGGCATCCGGCTGGCCCGTCGGGTCGAGATGACCGGCATGCCCGAGCTGATCGCGATGATGCACAGCTTCGTCGGCCTGGCCGCGGTGCTGGTGGGCTACAACACCTACATCGAGGTCGCCTCGGCGCACGGCAGCGTGGGCCTGGAGTCCGACGCGGTCCACAACGCCGAGGTGTTCCTCGGCGTCTTCATCGGCGCCGTGACCTTCACCGGCTCGGTGGTGGCCAACCTCAAGCTGAGCGCGCGGATGAAGTCAGCCCCGCTCATGCTCCCCGGACGCCACCTGCTCAACCTGGCCATCCTCGTGTCCTCGGCCGTGCTGATGGTGTGGTTCATGCTCGCCGACGGCTGGGTCGGCATGGCGCCGCTGGCGATCATGACCGTCCTCGCGCTCGTGCTCGGCTTCCACCTCGTCGCCGCGATCGGCGGCGGCGACATGCCGGTCGTCGTGTCGATGCTCAACAGCTACTCCGGATGGGCCGCTGCCGCCGCGGGCTTCATGCTCGGCAACGACCTGCTGATCATCACCGGCGCCCTCGTCGGCTCCTCGGGTGCGATCCTCTCCTACATCATGTGCAGGGCGATGAACCGCTCCTTCGTGAGCGTCATCGCCGGCGGCTTCGGCTCCGACGGCGCGGTCTCCGGCGAGGCCCGCGACTACGGCGACCACCGCGAGATCCAGGCCGACGACGTGGCCGACCTCCTCGCCCACGCCTCCTCGGTGGTCATCACGCCCGGCTACGGCATGGCCGTCGCGCAGGCGCAGTACCCCGTCGCCGAGCTGACCAGGAAGCTGCGCGAGAAGGGCGTCGACGTCCGCTTCGGCATCCACCCCGTCGCGGGCCGCCTGCCCGGCCACATGAACGTGCTGCTTGCCGAGGCCAAGGTGCCGTACGACATCGTGCTCGAGATGGACGAGGTCAACGACGACTTCCCCGAGGTCGACGTCGTCCTCGTCATCGGCGCCAACGACACCGTCAACCCGGCCGCGATGGAGGAGCCCGGCTCCCCGATCGCCGGCATGCCCGTGCTCGAGGTCTGGAACGCCCGCGACGTCATCGTCTTCAAGCGCTCCATGGCCACCGGCTACGCCGGCGTGCAGAACCCGCTGTTCTTCAAGGACAACACCCAGATGCTCTTCGGCGACGCCAAGGACAAGGTCAACGAGATCGTCGCCGCCCTCTCGGCCGAGGAGCTCGCTCGCCGGTAGGTGGCTCGGGTGCTCAGCCCTTCGTGCCGCCGGCGGTCAGTCCCGCCACCAGGTGGCGCTGGGCGAAGAAGAAGACCAGCGCGGCGGGGAGCGTGACGAGGACGGCACCGGCGGTGAGCAGCTCCCAGCGGGGGCTGAACTGCGGGACGAACTGCTGCAGGCCGGCGCCCAGCGTGTAGTTGCGGCTGCTCTGCATGAAGGCGATGGCGTACGCCACCTCCGCCCACGCGGTCAGGAACGTGTAGAACGCCGTCACCGCGATGCCCGGCCGCGCGAGCGGGAGGACGATGCGCCAGAAGGTGCCGAACGGACCGAGGCCGTCGAGGGCAGCCGCCTCGTCGAGCTCGCGCGGGATGGTGTCGAAGTAGCCGCGGAGCATCCACGCGCAGAACGGCACCGCGACGGTGAGGTAGGCGATGATGAGGGACGCCTTGGTGTCGATCAGCCCCAGGTTCGCCATGATCGTGTAGATCGGCACGATGAGGATCGCCACCGGGAACATCTGGGTGAGCAGGAAGGTCCACATCAGGCCGCGCTTGCCGGGGAAGTTGAAGCGGCTCAGGGCGTAGCCGGCGGTGGCGGACATGGCGATGCCGAACACCATCGTGAAGGCCGCGACGATGACCGAGTTGAGGAACCAGTAGGGGAAGTCGGTGCTGGTCAGCAGGGTGCGGTAGTTCTCCAGGGTCGGACTGGCGAAGAGCTGGATCTCCGAGCGGCGGATCTCGCTGGCCGGCTTGATCGAGCTCAGCATCACCCAGGCGATCGGGAACAGCGCGCAGAACGTTGCGAAGATCAGCGTGCCGTGCAGACCGACGCTCGCCAGGACCGAGCGCTCGCTGCGACGACGCTCGCGGGGTGCGCGCGTGGTGGCGACGGACTCCACCGGGTCGGCCGCGACTGCGGCGGGCGGCATCGCGGACATGCCGGACATCAGAACACCTCTCCCTGCTTGGCGAGCATGCGCCGGTAGACGCTGGCGTAGACGACGAGGATCGAGAGGATCAGCACGCCGTAGGTCGCGGCCAGCGAGTAGTCGCGGATGCCCTCGAAGGCCGCGCGGTAGGCGCCGGTCACGAGGATCTCGGTCTCACCTGCGGGCTGGCCGCGGGTGACGAAGTAGATGATCGGGAACATGTTGAAGGTCCAGATGGTGCCGAGCAGGATCACCGTCGAGCTGACCGGACGCAGCCCCGGGAGCGTGATGTTGACGAAGCGCTGCCACGACGAGGCGCCGTCGATCTCGGCCGCTTCGTAGAGGTCGCCGTTGATCGACTGCAGCCCGCCGAGCAGGGCCACCATCATGAACGGGACACCGAGCCAGACGTTGGCGACGATGGCGGTGAACAGCGAGGTCCAGCGTTGCTCGAACCAGGACACCGGATCGAGGCCGATCGCGCGCAGCGCGCCGTTGATGACCCCGAAGCGTTCGTCGAAGATGAAGCGCCAGGCGAAGGCCGCCACGAAGGCCGGCACCGCCCACGGCAGGATCAGGGCGACGCGGTAGAAGCCCCGGAACCGGAACTCGCGGTTCAGCATCACCGCCAGTCCCAGGCCCAGCCCGAAGTGGAGGACCACGCAGGCGACCGTCCACACCAGGGTGTTGACGAACTGCAGCCAGAAGTCGCCCTGCGCCCCGGTGAGGATGTCGACGTAGTTGTCGAGACCCACGAACTGGGCGGCGTCGGGGTTGGGCTCGCAGGTCTCCGCGCCGCCGAGGACCTTTGTGCAGATCTCGTCGCGCTGGTTGGACTCGTTGAGGTTGGTGAACGACTGGGCCACGCCCCGCACGAGCGGGTAGAAGACGAGGACACCGAGCACGATCACCGTGGGGAGCACCATCGCCCACGCGTACCAGTGCTTGTCGAAGGTCTTGCGCATCCGTTGTCTCCGGGGGTCGAGAAGGTGTGCTGGATGGGGCTTCCCGCGGGGGGCCGGACCGGGACGTCACCCGGTCCGGCCCCCTGCGGTCAGCAGGGTGTCACTGGAGCGAGTAGTCCGGGACCACGTCGCTCTTGTAGGTCTCCGCGACCTTGTCCAACGCAGGCTGCACGGGCTTGCCCTGGATCATCACCTCGGTGGCCATCTCGTCGAGCGGGGCGAAGAACTGGCCGCCCTCGGCGATCCACGGCCGCGGCTGGGCGACCTCCATGGCGTCGGCCCACATGGCGACGCGCTCGTTGGTGACCATGTCGTAGGAGTCGGCGTTACCGGGCAGCAGGCCGAGCTCGTCGGCGATGAAGGCCTCGGACTCGGCCGAGCTCATGAAGCCGATGAACGCGGCTGCGGCCTCGGCCTTGGCGTCGTCCATGCCCGAGTAGACGACGTAGTTGTGGCCGCCCACCGGGGCGCCCTGGCCGGCACCGCCGGCAGGGACGGGCGCGACGCCGAGGTTGTCGATGCCCCCGAAGTTGGGGTCGTCGCTGATGCCGGCGACCTCCCAGGGACCGTTGATGATCATGGCGACCTTCTGCTCCTTGAACAGGGTCATCATCGTGCCGTAGGGGTCGTTGGCGGTCGGCTTGGCCGACGTGCCGTCCTTGACCATGTCCTGGGCGGTCTGGATGCCGGTGGCGGCCTCGGGGCTGTTGACCGTGATGGTCTCGCCGTCGACGTCGACGAGGTCGGCGCCCTCGCCGTACATGAAGGGCAGCAGGAAGTAGCCGGCGGAGTTGAGGTAGATGCCGTCGACCTTGGCCTTGCTCTTCAGGGCCTTCGCCGCCTCACGGACCTCGTCCCAGGTCGTCGGCGGGGCCTCGGGGTCCAGGCCGGCCTTCTCGAAGAGCTCCTTGTTGTACATCAGGCCCAGCGTGTCGGTGACCTGCGGGACGCCGTAGGTCTTGTCCTCGTAGACGTTGCTGGAGAGCGGCGTCTCGAGGAAGTTGTTCTCCAGGGCCGCGGTGCCGTCGAGGGCGTAGAGGTAGCCCAGCGACGCGAACTCCGGGGTCCAGGCGACCTCGGCACGGAGGATGTCGGGCGCACCCGAGCCGGACTCCGCGGCGGTCTTGAACTTGTTCTGGGTCTGGTCGAAGGGGACCGTCTCGTGCTTGATCGTGACGTCCGGGTACTCCTCGTTGAACTTCGCGATCAGCTCGTCGTAGGCCGGGGCCTCGTTGGTGGGGTCGGAGGTGTCCCACCAGGTGAGCTCGGCGCTGAGGTCGGCAGAGCTGCTGTCGCCCTCGTTGTCGGTGTTGCTGTCCGAGTCCCCGCCGTCGCTTCCGCACGCTGCGAGCGTGAGAGCGAGGGCGGCGACGGCGATCCCGGCGGAGCCGGCCTTGAATCGGCGCATCGATGTCTCCCATGAAAAGCGCGCCCGGGGGAGGGCGCTGTGATGACGGTCACCAGAGATTAGCAAGAACATTCAGAATCTGAAAGACCTTGCAACGTAGTTGAAAGGCCTGCTTACATTCCCGCATGGCCACCCTGTCCCAGATCGCTGTCGAGGCAGGCGTGAGCGAGGCGACCGTGAGCCGCGTGCTCAACAGCAAGCCGGGCGTCAGCGAGGGCACCCGGCAGTCGGTGATCACCGCCCTCGACGTCCTCGGCTACGAGCGACCGACGCACCTGCGCCAGCGCTCCGCCGGCCTGGTGGGACTCGTGGTCCCCGAGCTGGAGAACCCGATCTTCCCCGCGTTCGCCCAGGTGATCGAGGACGCCCTCGCGCGTCGGCGATTCACCCCCGTGCTCTGCACCCAGTCGCCCGGCAGCCTGTCGGAGGACGAGTACGTCGAGTCGCTCCTCGACCACGGGGTCGCGGGCATCATCTTCGTCTCGGGCAAGCACGCTGACACCCGGGCAGACCACGAGCGCTACCAGATGCTGCTCGACCGAGGGCTCCCGGTGGTCTTCATCAACGGGTACGTCGACGGGGTCCCGGCGCCGTTCATCTCGGCCGACGACCGGGTGGCGATGGACATCGCCGTGGCCCACCTCGCCCATCTCGGGCACCGGCGCATCGGCCTGGCGATCGGCCCGGCGCGGTTCATGCCCTCGGCGCGCAAGCACGAGGGTTTCGTCGCCGCGCTCGGCACCCACCTGGGCCTGCCCGAGACCGAGGCACGCTCGTGGATCGCCGAGACGATCTTCTCCGTCGAGGGTGGAGCGGCCGCCACCGATGAGCTGCTCGAGCAGGGCGCCACGGCCATCGTGTGCGGCTCCGACATGATGGCGATCGGCGCCATCCGCGCCGCCCGCGCCGCCGGGCTCGAGGTACCTCGCGACGTGTCGGTCGTCGGCTTCGACGACTCCCCGCTCGTGGCGTTCCTCGACCCGCCGCTCACCACCGTGCGCCAGCCGGTCGCGCAGATGGGTGGCACGGCCGTGGCCGCCCTGGCCGACGCCATCTCGGGCGACCCCGTCGCCTCGCGGGAGTACCTCTTCGCGCCCGAGCTGGTGCTGCGCGGGTCCACCGGACCGGCGGTCGACCGGGCCTGAGCACTTGGTATGGCTTCGGGCCACCGAGCGCTCGGGGTGAGTCCGTTCCAGCCGTCGGCTGACGGCAACCTTCCTCGGGTTGGCCCTCTCCGTTCAGATTGGGCGAGGCGCTGCGAACCGCCCACTATGACGCCACGTGCCTGCTGCATGGAGCGCGGACGGTTGTCGGCAGCGAAGCTCAACCTGAGTCCCGAGGCTGCCCCCGACGCGCCGAGCGTAGACTCCAGCACGAAGTGTATCACTGGTGATACACTTCGTATCATGACGATGCTTCAAAGCTCGCGCGGGATCGGGTCGCTGAGCTCCATGCTCGGTGATGGTTTGCGGTCCCTTGACATCACTGTCGCGGAATACGACCAGGTCGTCGCCCACTACACGGCCCTCGGCCACCAGTTTGCCGATCATTGGGGCCACACCCGGGGCGACAACATCGTCACCCCGCAGGGCTCGTTTCCCCTCGGCACGGTGGTGCGCAACGTCCACCGCAACGACGAGATCGACCTTGATGCGGTCGCCATCCGCGACATTGGCAAGACCGCCATCAGTCAAGTCGACCTGAAGGTTGACGCAGGAGTTCCCGTCCGCAATTACTCACGGTCGGCTCGGAGTGGACATCCGACCATCAGTGAATGCGAACGGTGCTGGACGCTCCACTGGAACGGGATGCACATCGACCTCCTCCCCGCGATCCCGAACTGCGACACCGGAGTTGGGATTCTGATCACCGACAAGGACGTTAGACGGTGGCTGCCGTCTCACCCGACCGGCTACATCGACTGGTTCAAGAGCCAGATGCGCGAGGCGCTCGTCGCCGCCCTCGAGGCTAAGAGCACGCAGATTGACAACGTCCCCGAGTGGCAGGTCAAGACGACTCTCCAGCAGACGGTCCAGGCGTTGAAGCGACACCGTGACATCTACTTCACCGACAATCTCGGCGACCGGCCCGCCTCCGTCATCCTGACCACGCTCGCTGCGCGCGCCTACACCGGCGGCGACGACGTCTACGAAGTACTGCGTGACGTCATTGGCCGCATGGGCGGAATGGTCGAGCACCGCGACGGCATGTGGTGGGTGCCGAACCCGGTTCTGAACACGGAGAACTTTGCCGACTCCTGGGCTAGGTACCCCAAGCGGGCCGCGTGGTTCTTCCAGTGGCTAGAGGCCGCCACCAACGACTTCAATGGCTTCGGCCTGAAGGCCGGCCTCGACAACTCCATCCCCCGCATCGCCGCTTCCTTCGGCGACCGGTTCGCCAAGGCCGCCAGCGCCGGCTACAGCAACACCCTCAACGCCGCGCGCGACACCCAACGGCTCCAGGTCACCACCGGCGGCACCCTCGCCGCGGCAACCGGGGCTGAGTACTCCCGGAAGGTGCGCCGCAATGGCTTCGCGGGTGGGTCACCGAACTGAGCTGAATCTCGCCCATCAGGCGTTCGCCCTTCGGCAACTAGCGCCGAACGGGTCGATCCGCCTCCGGCCCGGTTCGCTGATCTGGACCGGCTGGGTCCAACCGACTTCCGAGACTGGGCAGTATCACCTGCGGATCGACGTCAAACCGAACCGTCGCCCGTCCGTTCGGGTACTCGCACCCGCACTCAAGCCGACCGAAGACGGACTTCTCCCGCACGTCTACGACGACGGAACCCTCTGCCTCACCCTGCCTGGCGAGTGGTCACCGACGCAGTACGTCACCGAAACGTTCCTACCATGGGCATGCGAGTGGCTCACCTTCTATGAACTCTGGCTAGCGACCGGGCTCTGGTACGGCGATGGACAAGACTGCCTCGACGCCGAGTCGCAGGCAGCCATCCTGCATCCCTACAGCTAGCATCCACCGCAACACTTTCCCGGGATGCGGCCTCCAAGCCCGTGTCCACACAAGGGGTCGAGAAGAAGATGACGGAAGACAGACTTCAGCCCGCCCTCGGAGAGTCGCTCCGAGCAGAACGACGGCGCCGGCGCCTATCGCTACGCGAGCTCGCCGACGAGATCGACGTCGGTTTCAACACGCTATCCCGCGTCGAACGCGGTCACGTGCCCGAGTTGCGGAATTACAAGCGCATCATCAGCTGGCTCGGTGCCGAGGATTCCCTATTCGACGCGGCCGAAACGGCTGCAGTCGAGCCGTCGACGCCTGACCTGATTGCTAAGCACCTCTACACCGACGACCGTCTTGATGAAGAGTCAGCCGGCACGATGATGAAGCTCATCCAGGATCTCTACAACGTGCTTGCCGCACCCAAGCCAGCGTTCGCGGTACATCTTCGCTCCAGTCAGACCTTCCTCCCCGAAGTCGGCAAGCTGCTTTCCGACGCGCTCGAGGACATGCACACGGCTCTGGTCGAGGAAGCCCGTTAGCCGTGCGTCGTGGGTTCAAGGCTGAGGCCGAACGCCTCAGCGATCAGGTCCGTAGTGACCTGAAGCTCGGTACAAGCGACCAGCTTCCACTCGAGCGCCTAGCGGCTTCACTCGGGGCCGAGGTTCGATCCGCCGGCGACCTCATCGACATCGAGCGGCTTATAGAGATCGACGAAAAACAGCCCGGCGCCTTCTCGGCATGCACCTTCGAGATCGGCGACCGGCACATCATCGTGTGGAACCCCCTCGCGAGCATCGGCCGGCGAACCAGTGATATCGCGCACGAGCTTTCCCACCTTCTGTTCAAGCACGAAGTCAAGGACGTCCAGAAGATCGGCGATCTGACCTTCTTCGGCTGCGACGCCGACGAAGAGCAAGAGGCGAACTGGCTCGCCGGCTGTCTCCTCCTACCCCGGCGCCTCCTCGTGTCGAGGCTGCGGGCTGGCGCCAGCGTCGACGACATCGTCGAGCGCTACGAAGTCAGCCCTCAGATGGCGAACTACCGCATCCGCGCAACCGGCGCTCTTCGACAGGTGCAGGCCCGGTAACGACGCCATCCCGCGAGCCCGTCAGGCGTCGACAGCGTGGGCGAAGTCCCCGCCCTCGATCTTCTTCCTCGCCTTCTCGAAGGCGCGTTGCCCGATCGCCGGGGCTGACGCGTCAGCGTCACGCTTCCCCGTCCGGATCGTTTCGACATACTCGCGCCACACCTCCGGCTGCTCCGAGGTCGAGGAATGCATGTCGAGCTCCCGGTGCTGGCGTGCCTGGACCCTTACGTCGTTGAGGATCCGGGCCGCCGCCAGATGTTGGCCGGCCCGCTCGTCAGGCTTGACGAAGGTAAGCAACGCGGACAGGACCGCCGCAAGTAGGGCGAACGAGCCCGAGAGCCACGTAGCACCATCGGCGATCACCGAGACCGACGTCGCGGCAGCCGTGACAGTGGCGAGCGCACCTAGGATCCAGTGGGTGCGTTGAAGACCCTCTGCGGCGGCAAAGTGGGCCTTCTCCGTGTACAGGAGATCCTCTTCGAGGCGCTCCAGCTCATTGACGGCCACGGCTCGATAGTCGTCCATTGGGCTCACCCTAGGGCAGGTCCGGTCGACGCCATCGCGCGTCCCGCAGTGTCGCAGCCGCACCTTCACTCTTCTGCGTTGTACTCAAGCCCGCGGAGGCCAGGGAGCGCGTCGCCCCTCGGTTCGTCTTTAGCTTCCGGTGGCCGTCGCTACAGCGGTGCGTCTCTCCGCGCCATCTTGCATGGTGTCCCAGCAACTCAAATAATCGCGCGGAATAGTGGTCGCGCACCAGCATCAGACGCGCCGGACCACCGTGACGGCCTCGCCGTCGCCGAGCGTGCGGCCCTGAAGACGATTGCGTGATTCGCGCGCGGAGTCAGCAGGTCAAGGTTGCGTCTGGGCTCGTTGTTTGCCGTCTCCGCGTCGACGAGGCCGGAAGCCATGTTGAGCTCTCTGCCTTCAGCGGGTTGGTAAAGACACCGAAATCACCCATTTTGCGAATGGTAAGCCTCGGCGGCGGGTGGTGCCGAGAACGTGCCGGAGTTCGTACAGGGATGGCCGCATCCAGACCCGTACCTACTCGAGCATTCGGTGTATCGATCGTGCCTCGGGCTTGCCAAGAAGCGTTAGCTCATTCTCCGCTCGAGCAGCCAGTCCGAACGGATCCGTTGGCGGGTCTTGCATCGCGCCGTGCACCAGCCGATCTAGCCCGGCCGCGACGAGCGGCGGCAAGGTGCGCATAGTCGCGGGCAGTGCAACAGAATCAAAGCGACCGCCGTGCAGCAACAGATTCCGCTGCATATACAACCGCCGGAACGCATCTCGGTAGTACCCGCGTACCCGGTCCATGGTCCCAGCCGCGTCGCCAAGCGCGTTGCGGACGCGTGCAACCGCTGCCACATCCGTAGGATCAGTGAGCTGCAGCGTGGTCCCGTTCTGCACAGCGTTCAGTACTGCATCCATCTTGGCCGTCAGTCGGGTCTCAGTTCTCATGGCCTCGCCGAGCAGGTCGTCGTTGCTGGCGAGCACGTCGACGAGCTGAGTCAGCTCTGCGCGCATGAAGCCGCCGGCAACGACTGCTGCCATACGGTCCGCGGCAGCTACTCCAGAATCGCCCGATCGGGTTAGGAGACCTTCGACGGCAGCCCACATGGCTGCGACGGATGTCCAGGAGGTCGCCGTCTCTGCGGCGGCCAGTAGCTCAAACGCATCATCAAGGGCGCGTCCCTCGCCGGTCCGCGATGCAGGAAGGAGCAGACCGTGACGGGTGATGGAGGACAGCAAAATCTCGCGCTGACGCGATCGTAGTTGGCGCCATCGAGGCGTAGCCGCTGGCACGACAATCGCAACTCCTACCGGTTGAACCGTGCCGGAGGCCAAGCCCACTGCAGCGCGGGCAGTGAGGCGACGCACCTCGATCTCCGCCGCCGCGATCGCCCCCTTTGGCTCGCGAGCCGAAACAGAGAACTTGAGCGCCCCCACTCCTTCGCGGGCCTTGAGTGCCGGGAGGCTTTGGTCGGCGAGCCAAGTGACGAATGCGTCCCATTCGAGGAACCGTGATCCCGCGGATGCCACGATCTCGGGGGACAACGCAGTGAAGGGGACGTGGACCTCATATGAAACGGCGTCTCGCCCGCACATCTCGCTGGCTTGCGCCATGACCGATGCGAGGGTCACGTCGACGCGGTCGCTACTGGCCAGCAACCATCCATGGAGATGGTCAGGCGCGAAGTCTGCGTCCAGTAGGTGCGCAATCACAGCGCGGGACATGAGCTCCAGGTTCTGATCTGAGACGTCACCCCGAGCGTGCGCGCTCTCCCAGTTGGCCAAGTAGTCCCCATCCACTCGCCGAATCAGCTGCTCGAGCGACGCCGCGACGGACTCGTTGAGCACTCCCTCGGTCTTGTGGACACCGCATGCCAGAATTCGGACGATCTCGTTTCGAACCTCGCCTGCGCCAAGTCCGAGATCGCGTCCCAGGGCGGTGGCCGCTGACTTGGTGACGTAAGCCAGGCCCTCGCTCTTCGCGACGCCGGATCGGACGCCATTGGCGTATTCGATCACTTCCCGAAGCGCCAGCACGCTCCCGATCTGCCACAGGCTGCGATGCCAAGGCGTCGAGTGATCGACCAACTCTCGGAGTCGAGCGATCACCAGGGTCTCGTCCGAGAATGCTTCCGCTGTCACCGCCTTAGGCTAATGTCTCTCCTACGAGCTTCGGTTCGCTAGCTGAAAGACGGGAGTCGCCCTCCGGGGCCGCTCCCGTCTTTACCTTTCGGCGCTCCTCAGTCAGACTCACGAGCGCTGCAGCCGTCGACGTCTTCGCTGCAGGTTCCCTCGCTGGAGCTTGGGCGCCCGGTGGTTCAGCCAGACCGATACGAAGCAATCAATGTCCTCCGCTACCTAGCACTCGTCCGCGTGTCAGCCACCTTGGGCGAACCAGCACCGGCGCGCACCGGTCGAGGTGTGTCCCATTCCGCCGCGTACCGTCCGGGGCGCGACATTGCGCCGCGTAGCGGTGCGGCCACGAACATCTCCCCGGTCATGAGGCGATGCCAGCGCTAGCGTCGATCAGGCGCGTACTTGCCCCGAGGATGTTTACGCCCCTGGCTGGTCGCCAGCGATTCGACAGACACGTGAGGTGGTCAGTGTGCCGCGCGTACTCGCGCAAGACGTGGACGTAGATCGACCGCCGGAGCTTGGCATGCTCAGGTGAGATAGCGAACGTCGACAGAGTGGATGGTGCCCTCGAAGGGAAATGGCGCGCGGTCGTAGTAGTCGAGCGAAACCGAGCCGCCCAGGCAGGTCCCGATGTCGAGGCAGTCGTTGGCCGTGAATAGCAGTGGCGCGCTGACGGGAACCACTCCTGACGCGACCACGGTGCCGTCGACCGACAGCGTCACGTTCAGCGAGCCGCCTGGCCGGACCTCGGCGTACTCCGTGCGGATGTCAACCTGATGCCGTCCTGCCGTGAGCTTCCGGTCACACCGGATCTTGGTGCGCATGAGGATGAAGCAGTTGTACTCGTAGCAGAGGTGGCCGTCGTCGAGGTAGCAGGTGAGGCCGCCACCGGCTCCACCGAGTGCGTATAGAACGCCGTTCGCTGCCTCGGGCAGCTCGGCGTCGACGGTCACGGTGTTGGCCCGGTTGCCGAGCGCGGGCGCGCAGAACTCGGGCATCCGCACGACGTCGCCACTGAACGTCCAGCTGCGGTACGGCGTGGAGATGCGCAGCTCTGGGTGGTACACGGGCACCCAGAGCCCACCCCCGATGGGGTAGACGCTGTTGCGAGCGGCCTCGATCGCAAAAACCTCCTTGAGCTCCGCGAGCTTGTCGGGGTGCGCGTCGGCGAGGTCGTGGGCCTGGGTCCAGTCCTGGTCGAGGTGGTAGAGCTCCCAGGTGTCGCTGTCTGGCGTCCACGCCTGGATGCCCGGCGGCAGGCCGGGGACCCAGGGTGCTCGTGGTCCGAACGCAGAGGCCATCCAGCCGTCGTGGTAGATCGCGCGGCTACCCATGATCTCGAAGTACTGCGTCCGCAGCCGGCCCTGCGCTTGGGGGGCGTCGAAGGTGTAGGCGAAGCTGGTGCCGTCTAGGTCCTGCTGCTCGATCCCTCGTACGACGCGTGGCGGGGTGATCCCGAGGATCTCGTAGATGGTGGGTACCAGGTCGTTGCAGTGGTGGAACTGGGAACGGGGCCGGGCGTCGGGGGCGATCCGCGAGGGCCAGCGCACTGCCATCGGGTTCCGTGTCCCACCCAGGTGCGAGGCCACCAGTTTCATGCCCTTGTAGGGCGCGCTTCCTGCCCACGCCCAGCCGGCGTGGTACTGGTTGTCGGTCTTCGGCGAACCGAGCACTTCGAGGCCGCCCATCTCGTCGAGCGCCTTGATGTGCATGTCGACCGTGGTGGGGATCCCGTTCTGGGCCAGCAGCTCACTGATGGTGCCGTTCTGGCCCTCGCCGGACGAACCGTTGTCCCCCCAGATGTAGAACACGACGGTGTTGTCCCCGTGCCCGAGGCGTTCCACCTCGTCGAGCAGCCGGCCAACCTGGACGTCGACGTGCTCGGCGAAGCCGGCGGCGACCTCCATCAGCCGTCGCTGGAAGGGCTTCTCGGCGTCCGGGATGTCGTCCCAGGCGGGGAGCGTCGGGTCGCGCGGTGTCAACTCGGCGTCCTCCGGGATCCACCCGGCCGATCTTGCGTTCGCGAACGCGCGTTCGCGATAGGCGTCCCAGCCGTCGTCGAAGCGTCCGGCGTACTTGTCGGCCCACTCCTTCATGACGTGGTGCGGGCCGTGCAGGCAGCCGCTCGCCCAGTACATGAAGAACGGCTTGTCCGGCTCGAAGGCCTGGTGGCGGCGCAGCCAGCCGATCGCGTCGTCAGCCAGGTCCTCGCTGAGGTGGTAGCCCTCTTCCGCCCGCTTCGGGGGCAGAACGCTGGTGGTGTTGCGCACCAGGTTGGGCTCGTACTGGCTGGCCTCGCCCGCGAGGAACCCGTAGAAATACTCGAACCCGCGACCGGTCGGCCAGTTGTGGAAGGGGCCTGACGGCGTCGTCTCCTCGGCCGGGGTGTTGTGCCACTTGCCGAACGCCGCCGTCGCGTACCCGTAGTCGGTAAGGACTTCGGCGACCAGGGAGGTGCTCGTCGGGATGTGCCCGGAGTAGCCGTCCCAGTCGTTGGCGAGCTCCGCGATCTGCCCGTTCCCGATCCGGTGGTGGTTGCGCCCGGTCAGGAGCGAGGCTCGAGTGGGCGAGCACATCGCCGTCGTGTGGAAGCGGTTATAGCCGATACCCTCCGCCAGGACGCGTGTCAGCGTCGAGGTACGGACCTCACCACCGAAGGTGTCCGGCAGGCCAGGACCGGCATCGTCGATGAGCACCACCAGGATGTTCGGCGCGTCATCGGCCAGCCGCCGCTCCGGCGCACGCGGCTCGTAGATCGAGTCCTGCATCGTGCGCCCAGCACGGGAACCAGACGGTGTCGGGGGGAAAGGCAGGACGTCCTGGCGCGGCAACTTCGGGAAGGGCATCACGACATTCCGTCTCCTGTTCAACCTCGACCGGACCGTCAACTTAGGGTCCACGGGGTTGCTACCGCCTCCCCTCCAACGGGCGAGATCGGCAAGCGATCCTGCTCGAGCAACGACGTCACAACGGACGCAGTCAGCCAGAGCCCGATGCCTGAGCTGCCGAGGTCAGGCTCGGGTGTGTCCACGATGCATCGAACTGCAACGGGAAACGGGAAGCGCGTCATTGCGCCGCAACTGCAGTTCGAACATGCTTGCGAATATGCATCGCGACGTGTAGTCTGGCCGCACGCTTCAAACAGTCCATCGTTCTAGGGTCAGTGACCCGGACGGTGGCTGGGTGGGCGAGTTGCGAGGGACGTAAGTGTCCGGCTGGGCCGGCCTCCAGGAGCGACGACCGTCAGTGAGTTGCGCGTGCGCGACGACGTCGTCGAGAGGAGGCCGCACATGTCCCATCCGATCCTGGCTGCGGCCACGGCGATGGACGTCGTGCTGAAGGACGTGGCGGATGCCAACCCGCTCTTCATGTCGGCCGCTGAGAAGGCGGATGCGCTGCGCGAGCTGGCTCGCATCGAGTCCCGGGTGGCCGAGCTGCGGATGCGCGTGCTCGTCGACGCCGGTGACGTGGCGACCGAGGTCGGGGCGCGAGACGCGGCCGCGTGGTATGCCGACGCCACCTGCACGCGCTTCGAGGACGCGCGGGCCGACCTCCGGCTCGCGACCGCGCTCGACCGGCGGTGGAGCACCCTGGGGGCCGCCCTCCGCGAGGGCCGGGTCAACACCGCCCAGGCGCGGGTGGTCGTCCGATCGCTCGAGGACCTCCCTGACTCCGTGCCGGCCGAGCTGCTGGACCAGGCCGAGGCCCTGCTGATCGAGCACGCCCAGCGGCTCGGACCGAAGCAGCTGGCCCGGGTCGGGCGTCACGTCCTCGAGGTCGTGGCGCCGGAGGTGGTTGCGGAGGTCGAGGGCAAGCGCCTCGCCGCCCTCGAGGCGGAGGGTCGCCGCCGCACCCGACTGATGCTCCGGCGGCTCGGTGACGGCACCACGCGGGTCTCGGGCCGCCTGCCCGACGCGGTCGCCACCCGCTTCGCCACCTACCTCGAGGCCTACGCCAACCCCCGGCGCGACGGGGTCCCGACCCCACTCGGTGAGCCGGCCGCGCCCCTCCTCGACCCGATGCCGCGGCTGCCGTACCCCCGCCGTCTCGGCGAGGCCTTCTGCCAGCTGCTCGAGAGCCTCGACCCGCAGCGCCTGCCCGTCCACGGAGGCGACGCGACGACCGTGGTGGTGACCATCTCGCTCGAGACGCTGAGGTCCGAGCTCGGCGCGGCCGACGTCCTCGGGGCGGGCACGGTGCCGGCCGATCCGCACGGTGACCCGTGTGCCGGCGAGCGGATCAGCGCAGGGGAGGCGCGACGACTCGCGTGCAACGGACGGATCCTCCCCGCCGTGCTGGGTGGCAGGTCCGAGATCCTCGATCTCGGGCGCGCCCAGCGACTGTTCAACGCCGCGCAGCGGCGGGCCCTCCTGCTGCGCGACAAGACCTGCCGTGCCGCGGGCTGCGACGTGCCGGGCACCTGGGCCGAGGCCCACCACTGGCTGCCGTGGCTGCTGGGCGGCCTGACCGACCTCGACAACGCCGTGCTGCTCTGCGCCCACCATCACCACCGGGCCCACGACGCCGATTACGTCGCTGAACGTCTACCGAGCGGCGACGTGAAGTTCCACAGACGCAGATAGGGCGCCGAGGCAGAGGGACTATCCCAGCTGGGTGCCGGCGAGCATGCCGATCAGGTAGGTGACGCCCATCGCCAGCAGGCCGCCGGACACGTTGCGCAGCACGGCCGGCAGACGCGGGCTGTAGCCGATGCGGGCGCTGGCGAACCCGGTGAGCGCGAGAGCCGCGACGACGCTGAGGACCGTGACCAGCACCCGCACGGTGTCGGGCACGAACGCCACGATCAGCAGCGGGAGCAGTGCGCCGACCGTGAAGGCCAGCATCGAGGCCCATGCGGCGTGCCAGGGGTTGGTCAGGTTGTCGGGATCGATGCCGAACTCGATGTCGGCGTGCGCGCGCAGGGCGTCGTGCTCGGTGAGCTCGCGGGCGACCTTCTCGGCCGTCTCCGGCGACAGTCCCTTGTCGACGTACATCGCGGCCAGCTCGCGCTCCTCGGTCTGCGGCATCTGCTGCAGCTCCTTGGCCTCGAGCTGGAGGATCGACTTCTCGGAGTCGCGCTGGGTGCTGACCGAGACGTACTCGCCGGCGCCCATGCTCAGCGCACCCGCGGTCAGCGCGGCGATGCCCGCGATCACGATCGCGCCGCTGTCGTCGGTGGCACCCGCCACGCCCATCACGACGCCGGCGGTCGAGACGATGCCGTCGTTGGCACCCAGCACGGCGGCGCGCAGCCAGTTGAGCCGCGTGCCGACGTGGTCGCCCAGCTCGTCGTGGAAGTGCTGGGGGTCCTCGTCCGTACCGATCTCAAGGCTCACGTTCTGATCGTCGCTCGCGGTGGTGCGTCCTGCAACGAAGGTGAGGCTGTGCTCATCGGCCGCCCAGGCCCTCAGTCGATGGCGTACGTCGCGACGACCTCGTGGCGTGGACGGCGGCGCGGGCCCTCGCCGAGGTGGGACGCCACCAGCGCCACCTCGTCGAGCTCCCACTCCGGCCCTTCGTAGCCGTCGAGGAGCCGCACCCACGACGTGACGTTGTCGGGGCTCCCGAGCCGGGCCAGCGTGAGGTGTGCGCGGAAGCGCTGCCCGTCGACGCGGGCCCCGGCCTTCGACAGCGCGGCGCGGCAGCCGGTCGCCAACCGGTCCAGCTCCGTGCGGGCGTCATCGTCGGTGGCGAGCCGGGCGAAGAGCACCCGGGCACGGTCGGGGTGGGGGAAGGCGCCGCCGCCGGCCAGCCGCAACCGCACCGGCCGCCGCTTGCGGGCCGCCCGCTCGAGCCGGTCGCCCAGGTCGTCGAGGGACCGGTCAGGGACGTCCTCGGCGAAGGCCAGCGTGAGGTGCCACTGGTCCGGCACGGTCCAGCGGTACGCCGCGGCGTCGCGGCGCACCGCCAGGAACTCGTCGAGGTGGGCGACGGCGTCCTCCGGGGGCACCGCCGCCACGAACATCCGCGTCACGGGCTCAAAGTCCCAGGTCGCGGCCGATCAGCATCTTCATGATCTCGTTGGACCCCGCCCAGATCTTCGTCACGCGGGCGTCGCGCCAGGCGCGGGCGACGCGGTACTCGTTCATGTAGCCGTAGCCGCCGTGGACCTGCACGCAGTGGTCGAGGACGTCGTTCTGGACCTGCGAGGTCCACCACTTGGCCTTGGCCGCGTCGACGGGCGTCAGCTCCTTCTTCGTGTGGGCCACGACGCACTGGTCGACGAACGCCTGCGTGACGTCGACGCGGGTGACGAGGTCGGCGAGGAGGAACTGCGTGTTCTGGAAGGAGCCGATGGGCTGGCCGAACGCCTGGCGGTCCTTGGCGTACTGGACCGTCTCCTCGAGTATCTGCTTGGCGTGGGCGAGGTTGGTGATGGCCGAGCCGAGGCGCTCCTGGGGCAGGAACTGCATCATCGAGATGAAGCCGGTGTCGAGCGGGCCGACGAGGTCGTCGTTGCTGACGCGCACGTCCTCGAAGGACAGCTCGGCGGTGTCGGACTCGTCCTGGCCGACCTTGTCGAGCACCCGGCCGACGCTGAAGCCCTCGAGCGTGGTGTCGACGGCGAACAGCGAGATCCCCTTGGCCTTCTTCTCGGGGCTGGTGCGGGCCGCGACGAGCACGAGGTCGGCCGAGCCGCCGTTGGTGATGAAGGTCTTGGAGCCGTTGATCACCCAGTCGTCGCCGTCGCGGACCGCGGTGGTCCTGAGGTTGGCGAGGTCGGAGCCGCCGCCCGGCTCGGTCATCCCGATGGCCGTGACGATCTCACCGGTGGCGGACCCGGGCAGCCAGCGCGCCCTCTGCTCGTCGTTGGTCAGGTGCACCAGGTAGGGCACGGTGATGTCGGCGTGGATCCCGACGCAGCTCGGCAGGGTCATGTTGACCTTGGCGAGCTCCTCGGTGAGGACCGCGTTGAACCGGTAGTCGCCGGCCTCGGAGCCGCCGTACTGCTCGGGGATCTCCAGGCCGAGGAAGCCCTGCTTCCCGGCGGCGAGCCAGAAGTCGCGATCGAGCCCGTGGCCGGCGGCGTACGTCTCGAGGTGCGGGGCGACCTCGCGGTCCAGGAACTGCTTGACCGAGGCGCGGAAGGCCTCGTGGTCCTCGTCGTAGATCTCACGCTTCATGCCGCTATGTTACCCGCGAGTCACCAAGCCGCGCCCATCAGCCGGAAGTGGGTCCGGGCAGGCCCGATTGGGCGTAACGTCACCGGCGGCGGCTCGGGACGGTGGGCGGGAGCAGTGATGGACGACGACGGGCTGTGGGTACGCCCGCGGGGACGCGCGTGGGGCAACGAGGCCCAGCGCGCGGTGCTGCACGCCATCGCGGAGGACGTCGCCAAGCGGACGCAGCACAAGGTGGTCGCCATCGAGGCGCTGCGGTCCGACGGCTACCTCGAGTTCGTCGCGATCGCCGGCGACGACGACGCCCGCGACAAGATGCTCGGCCAGGCCTCGCCCCTGGCCCTCGACCACATCCACCAGCTCGGTGTGGAGATGGCGGGCTGGCGGCACATCCCGAGCGAGCGGTTGGACGACGAGACGCGCGCCTGGCTCGACGAGTACGGCCACCGGCCCGACGTACCCGCCTCGGGCCTGCCCAACGGGTGGGACCCCGACGACCAGATGGTGCGCCTGCTGCAGAACGAGGACGGCGAGCTCCGCGGGCTGCTCTACCTCGACGAGCCGCACTCCGGGCTCCGGCCGACGTCCGACAGCGTGGCCGCGGTCAACGCCGAGGCCGGCGTGCTCTTCGAGGCGGTCATCAGCATCGTCGAGCGGGAGCTCTACGGCGAGCAGGTCCGGATGGTCACCCAGGCGCGGCGCGCCATCGAGAGCGTACGACCGGGGCTCGGCGTCCAGGACCTGCTGAGCGAGCTGGCCCGCGCGATGGTCGAGGCGATGGACGTCGCGACCGTCGACGTGATCGTCGCCGGGGCCGACGTCCCCGGGCTCGAGCACGACCGGCTTGACGTGGCGGAGCTGATGCGCGGGCAGTGGCAGCGCCGCGGGCACGTCGTCGTCGAGCGGCAGCGGACCTGGAGCATGAAGGAGGAGTCGATCGAGACCCCCCGGTCGCTCACGCGTCTGCTCGACACCCACGGCCTGGGCTCGGGCCTGCTGGTGCCGATCGGCGCCGGCGACGAGTACCTCGGCACGCTGTCGATGGGCCGGGCGCCCGACGCGCCGCGGTGGAACGCCTCCGAGATCAACGCGGCCATGACCGTGGCCGCCGACCTCGCCCGGCTGCTCCTCGAGGCGCGGCTGCGGGAGCGCGAGCGGGCCCTCAACGCCGAGCTCCGCGACGTCAGCGACTACCGACGCGACATGGTCCTGACCCTCGCCCACGAGCTGCGCAACCCGGTCAGCGTCCTCTTCTCCCACCTCGAGCTCCTCGGCCTCGAGGTGCACTCCGAGGAGTCGCGCCACTCCATCGAGGCGCTCGACCGCTCGGCCCGGCGCATCGAGGACATGGTGGCGGACCTGATGACCCTCGCCTCGGTCAGTGACCCCGAACGGGGCGCCCAGACGGGCGAGGTCGACCTGTCGGCGATGGTCCGGGACACGAGCGAGTTCCTGGCCCCCACGGCCGCGCGCGCGGGGGTGTCGCTCGACGCGGTCGTGGCCGACCGGCTCGTCGTCACGGGCGAGGCGGCCGGCCTGGAGCGGATGGTCGCCAACCTGCTGTCCAACGGGATCAAGTACACGTCCGCGGGCGGACGGGTGTCGATGGAGGCCTCGGCCCGGTCGGTGGACGGGACCGACGGCGTGCTCATCACCTGCGCCGACACCGGCATCGGCATCGCGGCCGAGGAGGTCGACAAGGTCTTCACCCCCTTCTTCCGCTCGAGCAGCCCCGAGGCGCGCAAGCGTCCCGGCACCGGCCTCGGCCTGGCGATCATGGAGCGCGTCGTGACCGGCCACGACGGGACCATCGAGGTCGACTCGGTGCTCGGCGAGGGGACGACGTTCAGCGTGTGGCTGCCCGTCGCCGGCCCGCGTACGGCGCATTGACAGGACCTCGGCGGGGCACCGGCTGAGCCACGTCCCCGTCACAACCTGTGGAAAACGGTCCGGGCGTGTGGGTCACCCGCCTACGATCCGAGTGGCGGGTGGGGAGGGGCAGTGCGCCATGGAGCAGGGGCGAACAGGCGAGCGCAGGACACGCGACCTCAGCTGGGGTGACCAGCGGGCTCGCGCGCTCATGCACGCCCTGGCCCGCGACGCCGCCACGCGTGCCGGCTTCCGCATCTGTGCCATCGAGGTGGTCCGCCCCAAGGGCCTGCTCGAGTTCGTCGCGATCCACGGCGACACGGCCACCGCCCAGGAGCGCCTCGGCACCGCGTCTCGCCTCTCCGACATGCAGCTCGTCTTCGCCGAGGGCGAGCAGCTGGGCCACTTCCTCTGGATCCCGTTCGAGAAGCTCTCCGAGGAGATCCGCGAGCGCATCGACGGCGTCGTCGTGGTCCCCGACATGCCGGTCACCGGCGCGCCCGGCGAGTGGCACCCGATGGACATGCTCGTCGCCCGGATCGCCGACGAGCGCGGGGACCTGCGCGCGCTGCTCTACCTCGACGTGCCGACCGACCTCGCCCGGCCCGACAAGGCCCGGATGCTCGAGATCAGCGACGAGCTCGAGACCGTCCTGCTCTCGATCGTCACGCTCGTCGAGCGCGAGGAGTACGCCGACCACATGCGGGTCATCCGGGCCACCCGCCGCCTGGCCCGGTCCAACCCGGCCCGCCACGACGTGGACCACCTCGTCCGCGAGGCCCGCTCGACCCTGCTCGGCGCCCTGTCGGTCGACGAGCTGGAGATCCGCGTCTTCATCGACGACGACGCCGGCACGCGCGACAGCCTGGGCCTGAGGATGGCGCCCGAGGTGCGGCGCGCGCTCGACGAGGCGGCTGCCCGTGCGTGGACGCACCAGCGCGTGATCATCATCGAGCCCGGTCACGTGTGGGGCGACCCCGAGCTCGCGACGTACGCCGACTGGTTCACCGCCGCGCTCGATTCAGCAGGGTTCGAGGCCGTCGTGGTCGCGCCCGTCGGCGTCGACGACGAGGTGCTCGGCATGCTGATGTGCGCCCGCCGCACCGGATCGCGGCGCTGGACCGACGGCGAGGGCGTCGCGGCGCTGGAGCTCGGCCACGACCTCGGACGCGCGATCGCCAACGCCCACGCCACGCAGCGCGAGCGCCGCCTCCTCGAGGAGCTGCGCGAGCTCGAGGTGGCCCGCCACTGGTTCCTGCGCGAGCTGACCCACGAGATCAACAACCCGATGACGGTGATCGCGGCCAACGCCGAGTTCCTGACCTCGAGCGAGCTCATCGCCGCCCCCGACCGGCGCCGCGCGCAGGCCGTGGTGCGCGCGAGCGAGCGGCTGGGCGACCTGCTGCAGGGGCTGTCGATGCTGTCCCAGGTCAGCGACCCGCAGCAACCGCCGGCCATGCAGCACGTCGACCTCGTCCGGGTGGCCGAGGAGACCATGACGGCCATGACGGCCGTGGCCGAGCGGGCGGGCATCACGCTCCACCTGGTCGGCGATGCGGGCGAGGCCGTCGTCCAGGGTGATCCGCGAGAGATCGCCAGCGCCGTGTCCAACCTCGTCGACAACGCCGTGAAGTACTCCGACGCCGGTCACGAGGTGTGGATCGGGGTGGAGAAGCGACCCGACGGCGGCCTGTCCTTCGTCTGCACGGACGAGGGCCTCGGGATCTCCGAGGCCGACCAGGCCAATCTCTTCGCCCCGCTCTTCCGCTCCACCAACGAGCAGGCGCTGCTGCGGCCGGGCACGGGCCTGGGCCTGGGCATCGTGCGGGAGATCATGCAGCGCCACGGCGGCCGCGTCGAGGTCGAGTCGACCCTCGGTCGCGGCACCCGCGTCCGGCTCCACTTCCGACCCCTGCACCGCGCGTAGCCGGCCGGAGGGCGGTCAGGCGAGCAGGTCGTCGACCCACTCCGGGACGAGGCGGGTGGCCGGCCCCCGGCGCGACTCGGCGAAGTCGGTGGCACCGGCGCTGGGCTCGAGGTTGAGCTCGAGGGTGGCGCCGCGGGCCCAGTGGACGAACGCCGCAGCGGGGTAGACGACGCCCGACGTGCCGATCGAGACGAACAGGTCGCACTCGTCGAGCGCCTGCTCGACGAGGTCCATGCCGTAGGGGATCTCGCCGAACCACACGATGTCCGGCCGCAGGCCGGAGACCCCGCACGTGGGGCAGGCGGGTCCGTCGGCCAACGGGCCGTGCCAGTCGTGGCGCTCGTCGCAGCGGGTGCACCACGCCGAGCGCAACCGCCCGTGGATGTGGTGCACGCGCCGGGAACCGGCCTGCTCGTGGAGGTCGTCGACGTTCTGGGTGACGACCAGCAGGTCGTCGCCGAGCGCGTCCTCGAGGCGTACGAGGGCGTGGTGCGCGGCATTGGGCTCGACCTGCGACAGGGCAGCGCGCCGCGCGTCGTAGAACCGCTGGACCAGGCCCGGGTCGTCGGCGTACGCCTCCGGGGTGGCGACCTGCATGGGGTCGTGGCCCTCCCAGAGGCCACCCGCGTCGCGGAACGTGGTGAGGCCGCTCTCGGCGGAGATCCCGGCACCGGTGAGCACGACGATCCGCATGCCCCAGTCCTACCCCAGGCCAGCCAGCCGGCCACCCGTAGGGGTGCGCGGCGGTGGAGGTGGTGTGCCCACTCCGGTAGACAGGCCGCCATGACGGACTTGGGAGGGACGTCGGACGCGGTTGCGTTCGTCGGCGAATGGGACGGCCCGGTAGTGGCGACCTCGGTGCACGCCGGTCACGAGCTGCGACCCGAGATCGCCGAGGCGATGGTGCTCGACCGGGCGGAACGCTTCCGCGAGGAGGACCCGTTCACCGACCGGCTCGCCGCCGTGGTCCCCGACCACGTCGTGACGTCGCGGTCCCGCTTCGAGGCCGACCTCAACCGGCCCCGCCGCGAGGCGGTCTACCGCAAGCCCGACGACTGCTGGGGGCTCGAGGTGTGGCGCGACGGCGAGCTGTCCGACGAGCTCTTCGAGGGCAGCCTGGCGACGTACGACGCCTTCTACGACGCCCTCGCGCCGCGGCTCGACGCCCTGGCCGAGCGCGGCCCGTTCGTGCTGCTCGACGTGCACTCCTACAACCACCGGCGCGACGGCGCCGACGAGCCGCCGGCCCCGGCCTCGGAGAACCCCGAGGTCAACGTCGGCACCGGCAGCGTCGAGGACGACCTCTTCGGCCCGCTCGTGGAGCGGTTCGTGGGTGACCTGCGCGACGCCTCGCTGGGCTGCGGCCCGATCGACGCGCGCGAGAACGTCGCCTTCGAGGGTCGCAACCTCGCCTGGTGGGTCCACGACCGCTACCCGCGCGTGGGCTGCGTGCTGGCGCTGGAGTTCAAGAAGACCTTCATGGACGAGTGGACCGGCGAGCTCCACGCCGACCGGTTCCGGCGCTCCCAGATCGGTCTCGCCGCGGCGCTGCCCGGCCTGCACATCGAGCTCGAGAAGCTGCGGTGACGGACGGCCACCCAACCGGGCCGGGTGCGGAGCTCAGCACGTCCGACCTGGCCGTGGACCACCGCCTGTCCCTGCTCGCCCAGAGCTTCCGCTTCCTGCTCGACGTCACGCCCGTCGACGCCGACGACCTGCGCGACGACTTCCTGGAGGGCCGCGAGCCCGACCCGCCGTTCACCTACCGCGAGCTCGAGACCGACCCCGCCGTCGTACGCGCCGAGCTCGACGACGTCGACCTCGGGGCGGTCGAGGACCCCGTCCTCGGCCAGCTGCTGCGCGCCAAGCACCGCGAGATGGAGCTGCAGCTCGACATGCTCGAGGCGCGCGACACCGAGGACTTCCTGCCGCTGAGCGTGGAGCTGTACGGCGGGGTGTCGCCGTCGCTGCGCCGGCAGGCCGAGGCGCTGCTCGCCGGCATCACCCGCACCGAGCCCAGCGACGAGGCCCTCGACGCCGAGGCCTTCCTCGAGCTGGCCGAGGCCGAGATCGCGCGCTACCGCGACGAGGACCCCGACCTCGACATGCACGCCGAGATCCGCCCCGACGTCAACGGCGTCATGGTGTCCGGCGACGTGCTGCTCATCGGGCCGGAGACCAAGGTCCAGCGGGCCCGCGCCCAGGCGCTGCTCCACCACGAGGTCGGCACCCACCTCGTCACCCAGGCCAACGGCAGCCACCAGCCGATCAAGGTGCTCGGCGTCGGGCTCGCGGGCTACGACGAGACGCAGGAGGGGCTGGCGGTCCTCGCCGAGATCGCCTGCGGCGGGCTCACCGCCTTCCGCCTCCGCCAGCTCGCCAGCCGCGTCGTGACCGTCCACCGCCTCGTCGCCGGAGCGTCGTTCGCGGAGGCCCACGAGGCGCTCGTCGCCGACGACTTCCCCAGCGGGAGCGCGTGGACCACCGTGATGCGGGTCTACCGCTCCGGCGGGATGACCAAGGACGCGATCTACCTCCGCGGGCTCGTCGAGCTGCTCGAGCACCTCGGTGGCGGTGGCACGCTCGACCAGCTCTGGCTCGGCAAGTTCTCCCTGCGCGACCTGCCCCTGATCGGGGACCTCGAGTCGCGCGGGCTGCTGCGGCCGCCTCGCGTGCTGCCCCGATACCTGCACGACCCGTCCGCGCACGACAACCTCGCCCGCGCGGCCGGCACCGAAGACCTCAGCACCCTTCTGGAGGGACACGCATGAAGATCGGATTCGTCGTCAACGACATCGAGACGGAGAAGGCGGAGTACACCACCAACCGCCTCGCCCTGGCTGCGAAGGAGATGGGGCACGAGGCCTGGTACATGGGCATCGGCGACTTCGCCTACGAGCCCGACGGCTCGCTCAGCACCAAGGCCCGCGCGGGCCACGCCAAGTCGTACCGCTCCCTCGAGCGCCACCTGGCGGACGTCCAGAAGCCCGACGTCGAGCAGCTCATCGGCATGGACGAGTTCGACGTGGTCATGCTGCGCAACGACCCGGCCGACGACGCCGAGACCGACCCGTGGCGCAACAACGCCGGCGTCGCCTTCGGCCAGCTGATCTCCTCGAGCGGCGTGCTGGTCGTCAACGACCCCACCAGCCTGGCCAACGCGCTGTCCAAGGCCTACTTCCAGCACTTCCCGGAGATCGTCCGGCCGCGCACGCTCATCTCGCGCGACGAGGACATGATCGAGGAGTTCATCACCGACCTCGGCGGCAAGGCCGTCCTCAAGCCGCTGCAGGGCTCGGGCGGAGCGGGCGTGTTCCTCGTCGACCGCAAGGAGGCGCCCAACCTCAAGCAGATCATCGAGGCCATCTCGCGCGACGGCTACGTCGTCGCCCAGGAGTACCTCCCCGAGGCGGCCAAGGGCGACGTGCGGATGTTCGTCATGAACGGGCAGCCGCTGATGGTCGACGGCGAGTACGCCGCGTTCCGACGTACGCCGTCGACGAAGGACATCCGCTCCAACATGTCCGCCGGAGGCAAGGCCGAGAAGGTCAAGGTCACCGACGACATGCTGCAGATGGTCGAGGTGGTGCGGCCCAAGCTGGTCGCCGACGGGATGTTCCTCGTCGGCCTCGACATCGTGGGCGACAAGCTGATGGAGATCAACGTCTTCAGCCCCGGCGGCCTCGGCAGTGCGCACGCCCTCTACGAGGTGAACTTCGCGCCCGCGATCATCGGCGAGCTCGAGCGCAAGGTGAACATCCGCAGGCACTACCCCGAGATCGACAACACCAGCCTGGCGACCAGCTGACTCCTCGCCCTCGGGGCCGCAGCCGCGACCACTGGGATGACATCCCTTCTCCCGGCGTCACGCGGCTTCTTCCGGGAGTACGGTGGGGAGTGACTGACCGGCGACGTCCCCCCACCGGAGGAGCGTCCCGGTCGAGAGGCAGGCGTCATGCCGACGTCGAACGGGACGACCATGAGGTTCGTCGTCGAGACGAATCTGGCGAGCCACGCCGCGTGGTGGCTCGTCGACGACGAGAACCACGTGGTCGCCTGGGCGGGGCGCACCTTCGTCAGTCTTGCCTACGCCGACCAGGCTGCCCATGACTTCCGGGTGAACAGCGATGATCCCGACTACCGGGTCCGGCCCGGGGCCGGTGGGGAGTGGCAGTGGGGCGCCTGGCGCCCCGAGGGCGTCCGAGTGGCAGTGTCCGGCGACTGGTTCCCCGACGCGGAGGCCGCGCGCGACGCGGCCCGTCGAGTGCGGCAGCTGGCCTGCACCGCGATCGGCCCGTGACCATGGCCGACATCGTGCTCCGGGTCCGGCTGGTCGGTGGGGGCAGCATGGACGTCACCTACGAAGACCCCGCGGCCGGGAGCGAGGCCGAGGTCATCGACCGCGTCGTCACCCTGCTGGCGGACGACGCGGGCGTCCTTCGTTGCCGGCACGGCGATCGGTTGCTGGTGCTGTACGCCCGGGGTGTCAGCGCGGTGGAGGTGGCGCCGCGAGGGGCGGTGCTGTGACACAAGAAGCAACCATGGGTCCCGCTGGGGACGAGGGCCGTGCCGGGCCGAACGGGAAGGTCGGCCCGGGGTACAGTGCCCGGCGAGGACCCACGCGATGGATGCCAGCTCGGCATCGATCGCTGGTCGAGAGGCGGACGCCATGACCGCGCCGCAGATCGTCTCCGCTCCCGAGAGCCGTCGCCCGCTGCGCCTGCGGCTGGGTCGCGCTCCCGGCCAGGACCAGCTGGACGGCGCGTGGTGGCCCTACAGCCGCGACCTCGAGTCCGAGATGTCGGACCTCGTGCGGCAGTTCCCGCTGACCGACGGGCACATCAGTCGAGTGGTGTACTCGCGCCCGGACTGGGACACAGCTCCTCGCACCCTCACGGTCGAGCAGCGCGTGATCACGGTCGATGCGTGTCCCCGCGACGACACCCACGTGCTGAGCGTCGACCTCGGCGACGGTGGACGGCTGACCCTGCTCGTGGTGCCTCCGGACTTCACGCCGGGTCAGGGCGAGGAGGCACTGCTGGCCGGCAGCACGGCTGGCAACCGACACACGGCGGCCGAGCTCCTCCACGAGGTCACCGACCAGCACGACGCCGACCCCGCGGACCGCTGGTAGCGGGTCGAGGGTTGCAGGCCACCGGCCGGCAGGTCAGTAGTACCAGGGGTACGGCGACCAGTCGGGCTCGCGCTTCTCGAGGAACTGGTCGCGTCCCTCCTGCGCCTCGTCGGTCATGTAGGCCAGGCGGGTCGTCTCGCCGGCGAACAGCTGCTGGCCGACGAGGCCGTCGTCGAGGAGGTTGAAGGAGTACTTCAGCATCCGCTGCGCGGTCGGGGACTTGCCGTTGATCTTCCGCCCCCAGTCGAGGGCGACCTTCTCGAGGTCGGCGTGCTCGACGACGCGGTTGACCGCCCCCATGCGGTGCATCTCCTCGGCGTCGTACTCGTCGGCGAGGAAGAAGATCTCGCGGGCGAACTTCTGGCCGACCTGACGGGCGAGGTAGGCCGAGCCGTAGCCGCCGTCGAACGAGCCGACGTCGGCATCGGTCTGCTTGAACCGGGCGTGCTCGCGGCTGGCGAGGGTGAGGTCGGCGACGACGTGGAGGCTGTGGCCGCCGCCGGCCGCCCAGCCGGGGACGACGCAGACGACGACCTTGGGCATGAAGCGGATCAGTCGCTGGCACTCGAGGATGTGGAGCCGGGCGAGCCTGGCCTTGTCGATCGCCGGACTCGAAGGGCTCAGGGGCTCGGCGCCGGCATCGGTGTGCCCGTCGGTCTCGTACTGGTAGCCGGCCCTGCCGCGGATGCGCTGGTCACCGCCGGTGCAGAAGGCCCACTTGCCGTTCTTCGCGCTCGGCCCGTTGCCGGTGAGGATGACGCAGCCGACGTCGGCCGACGTACGCGCGTGCTCGAGGGTGCGCAGGAGCTCGTCGACCGTGTGCGGGCGGAACGCGTTGAGCACGTCGGGCCGGTCGAAGGCGATCCGCACGGTGCCGTGCTCGCGGGCGCGGTGGTAGGTCAGGTCGGTGAGGTCGTCGAAGCCGGGCACCACGTCCCAGGCCTCGGGGTCGAAGATCTCGCTGACGCCCTCGATCGCACTCATGGCGGGAGGCTATCCGTGCGGGTGAGGAAGATCGCTACCCAGCATGGTGTTGTGGGAGGCATGTCACTGACTGGAACGTACGTCCCGAGCAAGGCGGAGTGGGTCCGCAACCAGGTGGCCGAGTACGAGGCCAGCGACGGGGAGCGGGCCAACACGCTGCCCGACACGAGCTACCCGATCGTCGTCATCACCTCGGTGGGCGCGAAGTCGGGCAACCTCCGCAAGAACCCGGTGATGCGCGTCGAGCGCGACGGTGCCTACCTCGCCGTGGCCTCGAAGGGCGGCGCCCCGGAGAACCCGGAGTGGTACTACAACTTCGTCGCCCACCCCGAGGTCGAGCTGCAGGACGGGGCCGAGAAGCACGTCTACACCGCCCGGATCCTCGAGGGCGAGGAGCGCGCCGACTGGTGGGAGCACGCCGTCGCGACGTGGTCGACGTACGCCTCCTACCAGGAGAAGACCGACCGGGAGATCCCGCTCTTCCTGCTCGAACGCGCCTGACTCAGGTCGCGGGCTGATCGGGCGCCGGGTCGGACTCGTCCACGAGCGCCTCCTCGTCGAGGTCCTCGTCGTGCACGACCGCCTCGGCGTCCGGGTCGAGGTGGGCCGGCGCCTCGGGCTCGAACGGCTCGCCCGCCTGCTCGAGCTCGTCGGGAGCGTCGGTCCCTGCTTGGTCCGTCATCACGACCTCCTGTCGTCGGGTTGGATCGAACGTACTCGCACACCAGCGCGCGTGAGAGCGCGGACGGCAGAGTCCCGCCACGGCACCCTTCCCGCAGCGACCTCGCGGCCCCACAATGACGCGGTGACGACCACGCTGCCGACCCGGTCGCCGTTCGACGAGCCCGTCGACAACCCGCCGGCCCGCTGGGTCGGGGCGCTGGTCCTGCTCAACCTCGGGGTGATGGCCGGGTGGTTCGGCCCGATCCAGGTGCTGCTCGCGCAGCAGGCCGACAGGATCGCCGCTGCCGAGCCCGGGGGCATGAGCAAGGAGGCCCTGCTCGCGGTCGTCCTGTTCAGCGGCGCCGCGGTGTCACTGTTCGCCAACCCGTTGTGGGGCGCCTTCAGCGACCGCACGCGCTCGCGCCTGGGGCGCCGGGTGCCGTGGGTGCTCGGCGGCGTGGTGCTCGGCGCCGCTTCGCTGCTGCTGCTGTCCGTCGCCGAGACCGCCGCGCTGATGGTCGTCGCCTGGAGCCTGGTCCAGCTCGCGCTCAACGCCGCGTGGGCCGGCGGCGTCGCGGCCGTGCCCGACCAGGTGCCCGTCGAGCGTCGCGGCCTCATCGGCGGGCTCGTCGCCATCGCCGGGACCGTCGGCGTGCTGATGGGTATCAAGATCGCGGAGGTGACCGGATCGATCGCGCAGGGCTACCTGGCGATCGCGGTCGTGATGCTGCTGCTCTCGGTGCCCTACCTGCTCGGCTCGCGCGACCTCGCGCTGCCGCCCGACCACCCGCTCGAGCCCATGGACTGGCGGCGGCTGCTCCGCTCCTTCTGGGTCTCGCCGCGCGAGCACCCCGACTTCGCGTGGGCGTGGCTCACACGGCTGCTGGTCAACCTGGGCAACTGGATCGCGCTCAACTACCTCTACTACTTCCTCACCGACGGGCTCGGGTTCGGCGACGACGACGCCACCGCCCGGCTCGGCACTCTCGTGCTGATCTACGGCGTGTGCACCGTCGCCACCACCGTCGTGGTCGGGCACTGGAGCGACCGAATCGGCCGGCGCAAGGTCTTCGTGATCTGGTCCGGCGTGCTCATCGGGGCCAGCTCGCTCGTCCTCGGCCTGTGGCAGGACTGGCCCGGCGCGCTGCTCGCCGCCGTGGTGCTCGGCGCGGGGTTCGGCGTCTACCAGGCCGTCGACTTCGCGCTCATCACGCAGGTCCTCCCCGGTGCCGTCGACCGGGCCAAGGACCTCGGCGTCATCAACATCGCCTCCGCCCTGCCCCAGGTGCTCGCCCCGGCGATCGCCGGCCTCATCCTCGTCGTCGTACGCGAGCTCGGTGGCTCCGTCGCCACCCACGGCGAGGGCTGGTCCCTCGGCTACGGCGTCGTCTATCTCGTCGGCTTCGTGCTCTGCGTCCTCGGCTCCGTCTTCGTCACCCGGATCCGCTCGGTGCCCTGACCCCCGCTCGGCGGTGCGCCACGCAGGTTTCCGGGCTGCGGAACGTGTCTCACCCACCGCCCGAGCAGGCGCGTACGGCTAGCGGTGCGCCACGCAGGTTTCTGGGCTGCGGAACGTGTCTCACGCACCGCGGGGGTCGGGTCGTACGGCGAGCGGTGCGCCACGCAGGTTTCCGGGCGGCGGAACGTGTCTCACGCGCCGCCCGAGTGGACGCGTACGGCTGGCGGTGCGCCACGCAGGTTCTCGGGCTGCGGAACGTGTCTCACCCACCGCTCGAGCGGTGGCCCACCCCAGTCGA
Organism: Nocardioides sp. T5; assembly: GCF_048161455.1. NCBI lineage: Bacteria > Bacillati > Actinomycetota > Actinomycetes > Propionibacteriales > Nocardioidaceae > Nocardioides > Nocardioides sp. T5. The sequence continues at coordinate 201,372 of NZ_CP182415.1, forward strand.
ACGGCAGGGAACGTCGGTGGACCACCGCGGGGGTCGGGTCGTACGGCGAGCGGTGCGCCACGCAGGTTTCCGGGCTGCGGAACGTGTCTCACGCACCGCTCGGGCGGTGGCCCACCCACGTTCGAACGGCAGGGAACGTCGGTGGACCACCGCCCGTCGGTGTGTCGTACGTCGACGCGCCGGGCGGCGGTGGCCCACCCACACTCGGCCCGCGCGGAATGTCGGTGGACCACCGCTCGAGCCCGGGGAAGGGGAGGGCGGGGGTCAGTGGCTGATGGTCATCGCGAGCCCGACGAGGTGCTCGAGGCGGGCGAGCTCGGAGTCGAGGAACTCCGGACCGCCGCGGCGACCCAGCAGGACGAGGTCGTCACCGAAGGGGGCGGCGCACTCGACGTAGACCTCGTCGCCGGGAAGGCGGGTGGGTGCGGGGATGTGTCCGATGTCGTACGCCGACGGCGCGGCGTCGGTCGCGTGGACGACGGTGGCGGCGACCCCGTCGGCGCCGGGCGTGACGCGGGCGGCCCAGTCGACGCGGAAGGCGATCGGCAGCAGGTCCACGAGGCGGTCGCGGGCGGAGGCGGGGTCCTCGGTGAGCGCCTCGACGACCTCGAGGTCGAGGAACAGGTTGCCCCCGGCGGCGTAGCGGCTGATCCACAGCACGCTGACCCCGTCGAGCACGCTGCACGCGGAGATGATCGAGTCGGGCATGGTGCCGTGGGTGATCTCGAGGAGCACGTCGTCGACGGCGAACCCGTCGCGCTTCTCCACGATCTCGATCGCCTCGATGTCGCCGCCGGCCTCACCGATCGCGCTCGCGACGCGACCCAGCGACCCGGGCACGTCCGGGAGCTCGACTCGCATCAGGTATGGCATGCAAAGAGGCTATCGGTGATCTGTGTCGCCGGCGTTTCAGGCGCGCGACGGCGGGACGGCGGGGGACGCGGGTCGGTCGGCGGCCGCAAGGCGGAGGCCGAGCCCGCTCGCGCGCTGGGCGCGGCGGCCGATGGCCGCGCGGATCGCCGCCTCGGACCCGACGACACGCACCCGCGACCGGGCCCGGGTGACGGCGGTGTAGAAGAGCTCGCGCGACAGCAGCCGGGAGTCCTCGTCGGGGAGCAGGACCGTGACCACGTCGGCCTGCGAGCCCTGCGACTTGTGGATCGTCATTGCGTGCATGGTCTCGACGTCGCCCAGCCGGGACGGGGCGAGGTCGCGCGGACCGTCGCTGGCGGCGATGACGGCGCGCGGACCGGCCGGCGTCAGCACGACCACCCCGCTGTCGCCGTTGTAGACGCCGAGCTGGTGGTCGTTGGCGGTGACCAGCAGCGGACGGCCGACGTAGGCCCGCTCGAAGAGCGGGTCACCGGTCTCGGCGGTGAGCCAGTGCTCGATGCGACGGTTCCAGTGGCGTACGCCGAAGGGGCCGTCGCGGTGCGCGCACAGCAGGCGGTGCCGGTCGAGCGCGGCGAGCGCCCCGGTGACGTCGCCGCGCTCGGCGGCGTCGCGGACGGCGAGCGCCGCCTCGAGCGCGGTCGTGCGGATGCGCGAGGCCGGGTCGACGTCGTCGACCCACTCGACCGCCTCGTGGCGGGCGGCGAGGACGGCGAGGGCGCCGTCGGCGTCGCCGGTGCGCAGCGCCTCGGCGAGCTCACCGATCTCCGGTCCGAAGCGGTGGGTGGACTCGAGCGCCGCGACCGGTGAGTCGGCGCGCCCGTCGAAGCCGCGGACCACGTCGCTGAGCACCGCGCCGGCCTCGACCGACGACAGCTGGTGCGGGTCGCCGACGAGCACCAGCCGGGCGTCGGGGCGTACGGCCTCGAGCAGGCGCGCCATCTGGGTGAGCGACACCATCGACGACTCGTCGACGACGACCACGTCGTGGGGCAGGCGGTTGCCGCGGTGGTGGCGGAACCGGGTGGAGTTCCCCGGGTCGGGGCGGAGCAGCCGGTGGAGCGTGGAGGCGGTGACGCCGGCGAGCCGGACGCGGTCGGCCTCCTCGAAGGCCTCGGCCTCCTGGTGCACCGCCTGCTGCAGGCGGGCGGCGGCCTTGCCGGTCGGCGCGGCGAGCGCGATGCGCAGGCCGCCCGGGTGCTGGTCGAGGAGCCCGACCAGCAGGGACGCGACAGCCGTGGTCTTGCCGGTGCCCGGACCACCGGTGAGAACGGTCGTCCACTGGCCCGCCGCGGCGAGGCAGGCCGCGACCTGCTCGTCGTAGGACGGACGCTCCCGGCCGGCGGCGACGGCCGCCGCCTGCATGGCCGCGACCACGCGGCCGAGGGAGGCCCGCATGAGGTCGGGGTCGTGGTCGGGGGAGGTGGCGGCGCGCGCGAGCAGGTCGTCGACGACCTGGGTCTCCTGCTCGTGGTAGCGGTCGAGGTAGAGCAGGTCGTGGTCCCAGCGGACCAGCCCGGCCGCCACCAGGGGGCTCGCAGCGACGGCCTGCGCCCACTCGTCCGGCGAGGGCCAGGGGAGGTCGGGCGGGTCGGCCACCATCGCGAGGTCGACGCACACCGACCCGCCGCGCACGGCGCGTACGGCGAGCGCCACCGCCAGCAGCACCCGTTCGTCGCCCTCACGCCCGAGCCGGCCAAGGGCCGCGGCGACGTGGACGTCGGCGCTGGTCAGCACGCCGGCGGTGTTGAAGGCGCCGAGCAGCCCGGTCGCGCCGAGCGCGAGCCGGGCGTCGGTGGCGTCGACGGGCTCGAAGAGGTCACTCATCGTGTGACTCCGTCCAGCAGGTCGGACAGCGCCGTCACGAGCGGGACGGGTGGCTGCCACGAGAACACGCCGCAGGGCTTGCCGTCGACGAGCGGCGTGGCCGGACCGCACATGCCGCGGAGGTAGAGGTAGAGCACACCGCCGAGGTGCAGGTGCGGGTCGTAGTCGGGCAGCCGCCAGCGCAGGTAGCGGTGGAGCACGACGGTGTAGAGGAGCGCCTGGAGCGGGTAGTCGGAGTGCCCCATCGCCTCGTCGAGGACGTCGGGGCGGTAGTCCCAGGCCGTCGCGGGCGCTGCGCGGTCGCCGAGCCAGTTGGTCTTGTAGTCGATGGTGAGGTAGCGGGTGCGGCCGCCGACCGGCACCCGCACCACGACGTCGATCGAGCCGGTGAGGTAGCCCAGGAGGCGCTGGCCGGCCAGGTCCGGGTCGCCCTCGAGGGTCCCGGCGAAGGCCAGCAGCGGGTCACCGTCGGGCAGGTGCCGGCGCAGCAGCGGGGCGAGGTCGCCGAGCACGACCGAGGCCGCGTCGCGCGCCGACGTCAGGTCGCCGCCGGCCAGCGGCACCTCGAAGTCGAGCTCGCGCAACCGGTCGGGGAGGCGGATGTCGCGCAGCGTGAGCCCGCCGGCCAGCGGACCCAGCGGGGAGTCGCAGACCGCGACGAGCGCGTCGGCCAGCTCGTCGGCGTCGACCTCGACCGCCCACCACGCGCGGTGCTCCTCGACCTGGGCCAGGAGCTCGGCCCGCAGGTCGGTCGCGGCGGGGTCGGCGTGCTCGAGGACCTCGTGGACGAGGGAGCCGAACTCGGCGCCCACCGGCAGGTCGGCCATGGGGGAGGGCACCGCCGTCAGCTCGAGGTCGGGCTCGGGTGCGGTCGTGTCGTCGAGCTGCTCGAGGTCGGCGTCGTCGAGGTCGGGTGCGTCGTCCGGCTCGGACAGCACCCGGTCGGGCGCGCCGGCATGGGGTGCGCCGGCGGCGGAGAGGGCGGAGTAGGAGGTGCGGCGCCAGTCGGTGTCGACGTCGCGGTCGAAGGTGCGCACCGCCAGGGGCGGCAGGTCGCGCTGGATGGGTGTCGTGTCGACCGGGACGAGGGCGGCGACCTCGGGCTGTGGGCCGCCGGCCGTCCTCCAGCGTCCGAGGATCTCGACGAGCTCGTCGTCGCCGACGACCGGCTGCTCGTCGTGCACGCGGGCGTGCCCCGGCGCGCGCCCGAACAGCATGCGGTGCAGGGGTGCGGACGCGGTGTTGTTGGCGGTGGGGCAGTACCACGCGACGACCTGGGACTGGGCCCGGGTGAGCGCGACGTAGAGGAGCCGGAGCGACTCCCCGGCGTCCTCGTGCCGGCTCGCGGCGACGGCGGTGTCGCGCCAGCGGCTGGGTCCGCCGACGTCGCGGCAGCGCTCGCCGTCGGCGTCGTGGAAGAGCGGCACGTCCTCGTCGCGCACCCACCGGTCCCACAGGGTCGGGAGGTAGACGACGGGGTATTCCATGCCCTTGCTGCCGTGGATCGTCACGAGCTGGACGGCGGCCGCGTCGGAGTCGAGCCGGCGGGTGCGCTCGGAGGCGACCTCGATCTTGTCGTCGGCCACCTGCGTGCGCAGCCAGCCCAGCAGCCCGACCACGCCGAAGCGCTCGCTGACGGTCACCTTGTGCAGCGCCTCGCCGACGTGGCGCAGGTCGGTCAGCGTGCGCTCGCCCCCCACGCGTCCGAGCACGCGGGCGGTGAGGCCCTCGAGCACCGCGCTCTCCAGCACCGCCGCGACGCCGCGGGTGGCGAACACGTCGGCGAGGCGGCGTACGCGCTCGCTGAGCTCGTCGGTCGGGTCGGGCTCGGCCTGGAGGTCGTCGGCGCTGCGCCCGAAGAAGTCGGTCAGCGCGGCCGCGCGCACGCGGTCGGCGCGATGGGGCTGCTCGAGCGCCTCGAGCAGCGTCAGCCACTGCGTCGCCGCCGCGGTCTTGAAGACGGACCCGCCGGCGTTGAGCACGGCGGGCACGCCGACCGCGGCGAGGGCGTCCTGCGCGGCGAGCAGGTCGGCCCGGCGGGCCGCGAGGACCGCGACGTCCTTGGGCTCGATCGGTCGGGCGTCGTCGCCGGCGCCGACCGTGGCGCCGCTGGTCAGCAGGCGCTTGACGTCGGCGGCGAGGTCGGTGAGGACGTGCTCGCGCCAGTCGCCGATGCGCGGGCGGCGACGTCCGAGCTCCTCGTGGCGCACCACCCGAAGCCGGAACGGCGGGCCGGCGCCCTCGAGCCGTGGGGCGCCGTGGTGGGCGCTCACCGGGTGGACCGAGATGCGCTCGTCACCGAGGGCGGCACCCTCGACGAGGACGTGGAGGGCATCGAGCAGCGGCTGGTCGGCACGCCAGTTGACGCCGAGCGTCTGCCGGGTCGTGGCCTGCTCGGCGGCGTCGAGGTAGGTGACGATGTCGCCACCGCGGAAGGCGTAGATGGCCTGCTTGGGGTCGCCGATGAGCACGAGCGTGGCGACGCCGTGGAAGGCGCGCTCGAAGACCTGCCACTGCACGGGGTCGGTGTCCTGGAACTCGTCGATCAGCGCGACCTTCCACCGCTGGCGCATGCGGGTGCGGGCCGGCGCGTCGTCGTCGGCGAGCGCGTCGGCGAGCTGGCCGAGGAGGTCGTCGTAGGACAGGACGCCCAGGCGGCGCTTGCGCCGGTCGATCTCCTCGAGCACGTCGCACGCGAAGCGCACCCGGCCCGCGGCCACGCCCTCGGGGTCCTCGGCGAGCGCCTCCTGGGGAGCCACCCGCGCGCGGGGGTCCCCGACGACGGCACGGGCGATGCCGAGCGCCTCCTCGCGGCTCCATGCCGCCTGCTGCTCGCGGGCGAAGAGGTGGAGGTAGCGGTCGTCGGTGACCTCGGTGGTGAGCTGCTCGAGGTCCTCGACCAGGACGGCGCCGGTGTCGGTGTCGCCGGCCACGCCCAGGCTGCGCAGCACCAGCTGGCAGAACTGGTGGATGGTCGCGATGGTCGCGGCGTCGAACGACGTCAGCGCGTCGGTCAGCCGACCGAGCCGGACGGCCCGCTCGGCCCCGTCGGCGTCGAGCAGCCAGTCGTGCAGCCGGTTGGCGGGGTCGGCGGTGGCGGGGTCGGCCAGCACGGCCGCCGCGTCGTCGAGCTGGCGGCGTACGCGGTCGCGCAGCTCCTGGCTGGCGGCGCGGGTGAAGGTGACGACGAGCATCTCCTCGAGGGTGGCGACGCCCTCGACGAGGTAGCGGGTCACCAGCGCGGCGATCGTCCACGTCTTGCCGGTGCCGGCGCTGGCCTCGAGCAGCGTCGTGCCGGTCGGCAGCGGACCGCAGATGTCGAAGGTCTGCATCTCGTCCACGTCAGATCCCCCGGACCAGCTCGTGGGCGAGCAGCGGCGACCAGACGCGGAGCGCGTAGTGGGCCAGGCGGTGGGGCGCCGGTCCCTCCTCGTCGGCCAGCAGCGGCGCGGCGAGCAGGTCGTAGGGAGCCTGCTCGCCCCAGGCGCGCACGTGCCACTGGTCGCCGTCCTCCTTGGGGAAGCCGGTCTCGTTGAACCGCGGCGTCACCCACTCCGCACGTGCCTTGGCGTCGGGGTCGGCCGGGCTCCCCCCGCCGGACCGCTCGATGATCGCGAACTCCTCGGCGAAGGCCAGGCTGGTCCGCACCGGCAACGGCAGCGGCTCGCGCTGGCCGCGCTCCATCACGGCGACGAGGTCGCGCAGGTGTGCGCGCGCCTCGTGGTCGGGCAGCGGCGACACGAGCGCCCGCCGGCCCGACCTGCCCCAGCGACCGATCGTGTGGGCGGTCCAGTTCTCGTCGGGGTGGCCGGCGGCGAGGGCGAGGGCGTCGAGCCACGCGGACAGCCGGTGCTTGGCGCCGAGGCTGGAGTAGCTCACGGAGACCAGGTTGTTGCCGAAGACGCTGCCGACGGTGCCGGTCAGCCGGCGGTCGCCGAGGTCGACGTCGACGTCGATCGTGCGCGCGGGCCCGGTGCGCAGCGGTACGGCCGCCTCGACGAGCGGGCGCACCCGCTGGACGATCTCGGTGAGCATGGCCGACCCGAGGTCCTCGGGCGGCAGGAGGCCGCGCAGCTGCTCGGCCAGCATCGCGGCCTGGGGGTCGCCCCCGCTGAGCACGTCGCGCACCAACCGGTCGCCGACGTCCCACTTCTCCAGGCCGTCGAGCGTGATCGGGATGGCGTCCTTGGTCTCGTCGACGTCGTAGGGGGTGGTGATCCGCAGCTGCTGGCGCAGGAAGCTGCGCACGGGATGGGCGAGGAAGTCGTGGAGGTCGGCGAGCGCCACCTCCCGCACCGGCTCGGGCGGCGGCAGCGGACCGGGCACGAGTGCCCGCGGGGCCGGCATCGGCGCCCGCGCCGCCAGGGCGCCGGCGAGCGCCGTGCGGTCGAAGGAGAAGGGCCGGTCCGCGGACCCCACCAGCGCCCCGGCGGTCAGGTTGGCCTCGTCGAAGGGCTGGAGCGGGTGGTGCACGAGCACGTCGTCGCGCACGGGCGTGCTGCTGGTGCGGTCGAGCGCGTCGAGGAGCTCCCCGAGCGGCACGGCCGGCGGCTTGTCGTCGTTGGTGTGCTCACCCCGGCCGGCGTAGGTCACCACGAGCGTCTCGGTGGCGGCGCCGATCGCGTCGAGCAGCAGCTGGCGGTCCTCCGAGCGGATGTCGCGCTCGCCGGTCATCGGTCGCCGGGCCAGGACGTCGTCGCCGTCGACGGCCTCGATCCTCGGGAAGACCCCGTCGTCGAGCCCGACCAGGCACACGACGCGGTGCGGGACCGAGCGCATCGGCACCATCGTGCAGACGGTGAGGGTGCCGGTGCGGAAGTTGCTGCGCGTGGGGCGTCCTCGGAGGCGGTGGCGGAGCAGGGCGCGTACGTCGGCGTGGCGCAGGCGGGTCTCGTGGTCGCCGACGCCGGCCGAGATGCGGGCCAGCTCGCGGTCGAACTGCGCGACGCGCCACGCGTCGTCGGACCCGCTCAGGGTCAGCCCGTGGACCGCCCGGCCGAGGGCGACGGTCCAGTCGGCGACCGACGTCGCCGACGCGGCTGCGCTCACGAAGGCGTGCAGGCGGTCGACCATCTCGACGAAGCTGCCGACGAGCTCGAGGTGGCCGTCGCCGACGTCGTCGAGCGGCAGCGTGCCGCTGACGAACCGGTGCCCCTCCCCGGACATCGCCGCACCGAGGAGCACCCGCTGCAGCCCGGCGAGCCAGGTGTTGGCGTCGAGGTCGAGGCCGAAGGCGGAGCGGTGGTCGCGGTCGTAGCCCCAGCGGATGGCCGCCTGGTCGACCCACCGCGCCATCCGCTCGAGGTGGTCGTCGGTGAAGCCGAACCGGGCCCGCACCGGCTCGGTCGCAGCGAGGTCGAGGACGGAGGTGGCCGTCATCCGGCCGGCTGCCAGCTCGACGAGGTCGGCGGCGACGCCGAGGAGCGGGTTGGTCGCGCCGGGCGAGCGGTCGGCGAGGCGGACGCGGAGCCGGTGGGCCGGGTGGCCGACGTCCTCGCGCGCGACGTCGGCCAGCCCGAACCCGGCCGAGATGAGCGGGGCGTAGGTCTCGATGTCGGGGCACATCACGAGGATGTCGCGCGGCTCGAGCGTCGGGTCGTCCTCGAGCAGCCCGACCAGCACCTCGCGCAGGACGTCGACCTGTCGGGCGGTGCCGTGGCACGCATGCACCTGCACCGAGAGGTCGGTGGGCCGGCGGACCCGGGCCGCGAGGGCGTCACCGTCGGGCGCCTGGTTGGCCCGCAGGTCCGACTGCAGCCAGCCGAGCAGGGTCGCCGAGCCGGCATGGCCCGCCGCGTGCTGCTCGGCCTCGACGGGGCCGAGGGTGCGGCGCAGCTCGCGGGAGTCGCGCCCCAGGGAGGCCAGGAGCGGGTGGCCGACCAGGTCGGCGGACCGGTCGTCGGCACGCGCCACCGGCCCGGCAGCGGCCGTCGGCGCCAGCGACTCCCACAGGGCGGGGGAGGGCTGCGGGAGCCACAGGTGGACGTCGCGGCGCTCGCCCAGGGCGCGCAGGAGCTCGACCTCGGTCACCGGCAGCCGGGTGTGGCCGAACAGGGAGAGGCGACCGGGCAGGTCGAGCCCGTCGGCGCCGTCGCGCAGCTGCTCGAGCGTCGTGGCGTGCCGGACGTCAGGTGCAAGTGCCTCGACCCGGGCGGCGAGCCTGCGCCACAGCTCGGCCTGCCACCGCAGGTCGGGGTCGAGGGGGCCGCCGGCGCCGTCGGTGTCGTCGCCTGCCCGCCAGTCGCGGACGAGCTGCGGGCGCTGGACGGCGTAGGAGGAGAACAGCCCGGCGAGGCGCCGGGCGACGGCGTAGCGACGGACGCTGCGCTGGTCGCCGGGGTGCCGGTCGGTCAGGTGCTTGGTCAGGTCGTCGAACCCCGGCGCCCCCATCACCGAGTCGATGATCTCGAGGAGCGGCCACGCCAGCCGGTCGGGGCTCCACGGGTCGTCGGCGTCGCGGTCGAGCAGCATCGACACCAGCGAGTGGGGGGTCACGAAGTCGACGCCGGCGCACACGCCGTCGCGCCCGCGGGCGCCCACGCCGAGGCGGTGCGAGAGCCGCTGGGTGAGCCAGCGCTCGACGCCGCGCGCGGGCACGACGACGACCTCACGCGCGAAGGGGTCGGGGAGCGGGGTGACCAGCAGGTCCGCCAGGCCGTCGGCGAGCGCGTCGGTGCGCTCGGAGGTGTGCAGGTGCAGGGTCACGGCGCCACCCTATGAGCGGCGACCGACACCCGTGCGGGCGACGCGGTCAGGCTGTGGACGGAGGCGTCAGCGCGCGAGGAAGTAGACGACCACGAGGATCGTGAGGGCGAGCAACAGCCCGATCGGCACCGCCGTCACCATCCACGGCCGACCGCTCTGCTTCGAGGGGTCGATCCGGTCGGGGTCGTGGCCGTGGGTCATGGTCGCTTCGTACCCAGGGCGGTGGCGCCCATGCGTCACACTCGAAGGGTGCGCAACCGGGCCCTGGTCGTGGTGGCACTGCTGGCCGCCGTCGCGCTGGCGGGCTGCGAGGGGGAGCCGCCCCCGCCGGAGCCGGTGGAGATGAGGTGGGTGGAGCACCCGCTGCCGCCGCACCCGGGCGCCGCCGGTCGTACGGTCCTGCGCGACGCCGTGGAGTGCGGCGAGGGGTGGTGGGTCGCCGGGGCGGTGTTCCTCGACCGGCCGACCGAGACCCGCGACACCCGACCCGCGCTGTGGTTCTCGACCGACCGCGAGCGGTGGGAGCCCGTGCCGGTCGACGCCCGCACCTACTGGGGGCGCCGGGCGATCCTCAACTCGATCGCCTGCTCGCGCGACCGGATCGCGGTCGTCGGGGCTCGCTCCGGTGGCGCACACGGCAACCCCCGGGTCACGACCTTCTGGATGGACGGCGAGAGGCTGGTCGACGTACGCGCGGTGTTCACGCAGTACGGCGGCGTCAGCGCGACCAACGTCGGCCCGGTCGCGGGCGGCCCGACGGGCTGGCTGATCACCGGCAACCGCACCTCCGGCCCGGGCGTCTGGTTCACCGACGACCCCCGCGAGTTCGTGCGGGTCGAGGCCGAGCCCGGGCTGACCGACGACGGCGACCTGGAGTCGCTCGCGCAGGGCGCGGGCTGGGCGGGGGAGCACTGGGTCGTGGTGGGCGCGGGTGCGAGGACGGGACGCCACCTCGACCCGGACCCGCTCGCGTGGACCTCGCCCGACGGCCTCACCTGGGCGCCGGAGGAGATGCCGGCGGCCGACGGCGCGCAGGACGTGCACCGCGTGGCCCTGCTCGACGACGGGCGGCTGCTGGCGGTCGGGCGCAGCGACGACACGTACGCCGCCTGGGTGCGCGACGACGACGGCTGGCAGGACGCCGTGAAGTTCGGCCGCATCGCGGACTCCTGGCGCGGGGCGCCGTACGTCGCCTCCTTGGCCACCACGTCCGCCGGAGTGCTGGCCACCGTCAGCACCGGCGACCACTACGAGCTGTGGCACACCGGCGACGGCCGCGCGTGGCAACGGGTGGGGGTGCCCCTCGAACCGCAGACCGCCGGCGACCACACGATGTCGGTGGCCGCCGGCGAGGTGCTGGTCGTCGCCGACGCGGGCGACGGCGGGCACGTGTGGACAGGAGAGCCCGTCAGCTCTTGAAGGCGTCCTTGATCTTCTCGCCGGCCTGCTTGACGTTGGCACCGGCCTGGTCGCCCCTGCCCTCGGCCTCGAGCTTCTCGTCGTCGGTCGCCTTGCCGGTGGCTTCCTTGGCCTTGCCCTTGAGCTCGTCGGACTTGTTGTCGAACTTGTCGTCCAGACCCATGTCGTTCCTCCTGGGGTTCGGTCGGTGCGGACCGGCTGGTCCGTCACCTCCAACCTGCCACGGGGGTGGTCGCCCAACGACACCCGTGCGGGTGGGCCGGGCCGGGGGTGTGCGCCGGCCCACCCGGGTCGTCGGCCGTGACCTGGAAGGGGGTCAGGTCGACGGCAGTGACGCGGGGTGGGTGCCCTCCGAGCCGCCGAGCTGCGGGGTCGCCGGGCGCGGGGCGGGGGGCCGGGTGTGCTCGATCTCGTCGGCACGGAGCATGTCCATGCGCCAGATGACCGCGCAGCCGACGATCGCGACGAGGATGGCGGCGGTGCTGATGAGGATCATGGCGGTCATGGGAGTCTCCTGGGGTGGGGGTGGATGAGGACAAAACCTCTACACACCTGTATAAGTTATGCGAGCATGTCTGGCAAGGACGGACAGCGATCTTTTTGAGGAGGACACGTGGCGGACCGGGTCTCGGACGGGTTCAGCATCGGGGTGCTCGCGGCACGCGCGGGCGTCACGCCGGGGGTGCTGCGCACCTGGGAGAACAGGTTCGGCTTTCCTCGCGGAGAGCGTTCCGCCTCGGGTCACCGGCGCTTCACCGATGCCGACGTCGCCCTCGTGCGTCAGGTGCTGGAGGTGCGCGACTCGGGCCTGCCGCTGCAGGTCGCGATCGACTCCGTGGTGCGCGCCCGGGAGGCCGGCGAGGAGCGGTCGGTATTCGCGGCGGCCGCGGAGGCCGTCGCGGGCGTACGACCCCTCCGGCTGCACCGCCGTCCGCTGATCGCCGCGTCGCACGCGGTCGAGGACGAGTGCCTGGCCCGCGGTGACCGGTCCGTCGTGCTCGGCGCCTTCCAGCTGGGCCACCGCTACGAGTCCTCGCGCCATCGCTGGGACGAGCTGGGTCGCACCGCTGCCTGGGCCGCGGTGGTCGCCGACTTCGACGGGGACGCCGACCTCGACGCCTCCCCAGCGCGCTGCCAGCTGCCCGGCGACTCGCCGTTGCGCCGGGAGTGGGCGGTGGTCTGCCTCAGCGAGACCTACGCCGCGCTCGTCGCCGCGTGGGAGGTGCCCGTCGCGAAGGGCCCGCCGATCTACGAGGCCGTCATCAGCACCCACCGGGGGGCGGCGACGGCGGCGGGCCGGGTGCTCGCCGGGGTCGTGCGCGAGGCCGGTGGCGACGTACCCGATGCGGCCGCGCGCCTCCTCGACGCGACCGCGCCGATGCCGGCGACGTCGGCGGTCGACGCCGACCGCACCTGGCTACGGGCGCTCGCCGAGCTCGACCCGCGCTGAGGCGGGTCGTGCCCAGGCGTCAGTGATTGCGGAGCGCGTCGATCAGCTCGTCCTTCGTCATCGACGATCGGCCCTCGATGTCGAGCTCTGCGGCTCGCTCGCGCAGCTCGTCGACGGTGCGGTCCTCGTAGCTCTCCGCGTGCCCGCCCCGGTCGCCCACCGTCGAGCGGCCCTGGGCGGCGGACGCATTGGCGATGCGAGCCGCCTTCTCCTTGCTGGCGCCGTCGTCGCGCAGGGCCTCGTAGACCTCTGCGTCCTTGACGGACGGTCCCGGATCCTTCTTCTTCCCGGCCATGGATCCCACGGTGCCACCGCGCCAGGGGGCCCTGCTCACCCGTCAGGGGGTGGGCGCGGGGCGCGCCGTGAGTAGCGTCGCGAGGATGGGCGACCAGGCGCGCGACGAGACCCCGCAGGAGCGGGCGGACCGCAACTGGAACGAGCTCCTGCAGGAGCTCCGGGTGAGCCAGACCGGCGTCCAGCTGCTGGCCGGATTCCTCGCGACGCTGCCCTTCCAGTCCCGCTTCGAGCAGCTCGACGCGTTCCAGCGGGCCTGGTGCGTCGGCCTGCTGGCGCTGGCATTCGGCACCGTCGCCGTGATGCTCGCGCCGGTGGCCATCCACCGCCACGTCTTCCAGTCCGACGCCAAGCCCGAGCTGGTGCAGGCGGGTCACCGCCTCACGAGCATCGCGTTGCTGATGATCGCGGTGCTGCTGGGCGGGATCTTCTTCCTCGTCGTGGACGTGGTCTACGACCGGCGGGCGGCCGCAGCGGCGGCTGTGGGCTCAGTGGTGGTGCTCGCAGGCCTCCTGCTCGTGCTCCCGAAGCGGGTCGCGAGCGCCCGCTGAGGAGGTGGCGCGCAGGGTTGTGCGGCGAGCCTAGGTTGGCGACATGGCCAAGAAGACGACACGTTCCTCCCGCACCTCCCCGGTCACGAGCGACGCCGACGCGCCGCTGACGGTCCCGGGGCTCGACACCACGACGGGTCACGCCGTCGCCGACGCCCTGCAGATGCGGGTGCACGCCCTCAACGACCTCCAGCTGACGCTCAAGCACGCGCACTGGAACGTCGTGGGCCCGCACTTCATCGGCGTGCACGAGATGCTCGACCCCCAGATCGACGGCGTCCGCGACATGGTCGACGTCCTCGCCGAGCGGATGTCGACCCTCGGGGTGCCGCCCAACGGGCTCCCCGGCGCCCTGGTCGCCGCCCGCACGTGGGACGACTACGACCTCGCGCGCGCCGACACGACCGCCCACCTCGCGGCCCTCGAGGTCGTCTACAGCGGCGTCATCGAGGACCATCGCGCCGCGATCGAGGCCGTGGGCGACGACCCCGTCACCGAGGACATCCTCATCGGGCAGACCGCTGACCTCGAGCAGTACCAGTGGTTCGTCCGCGCGCACCTCCAGGGCACGAGCGGCGCGCTGGCCACCGACGGCGCGCCCGACGAGGTCGGTGCGGCCCGACGGGCGTCGAAGAAGCGCTGATTCCCCGACTCCTTTCCTCATGCTCTAAGGTTTGAACCTAATGACATGAGGAAAGGGGTCGTCGTGCCGCGTGCCGGACTGACCAGTGCCCGGGTCGCCGAGGCGGCGGCCACGCTCGCCGACGAGGTGGGGCTCGACCGCGTCACCCTCGCCGCGCTCGCCGCCCGCTTCGGGGTGGCGACGCCCAGCCTCTACACCCACGTCCGCAGCGCCGACGACGTACGCACGCGGGTCGCGCTGCTGGCCCTGGCCGAGACCGCCGACCTCGTGGCCGACGCGCTCGCCGGGGTCAGTGGTCGCGCCGCGCTTGCATCCGTCGGCGGCGTGTGGCGCTCGTACGCCCGCCAGCACCCGGGGCGCTACGCCGCCACCCGCCTGCCGCTCGACGCGTCGGCCGCAGCGACCAGTGCCGGACCCCGCCACGCCGAGCTCGCCCGCGCGGCCGTGCGCGCCTACGGCCTGTCCGAGGCCGACGAGGTGCACGCCGTGCGCCTGCTCGGTGCGACCTTCCACGGCTACGCCGCGCTCGACGCCGCCGGCGCCTTCAGCCACGGCGGGCCGTCCGTGCCCACGTCCGACGACACGTGGGAGCGCGTGCTCGACGGGCTCGACACCCTGCTCCGCTCCTGGGAGACCCGATGACCACCCTGAGCGCGACGACCCTCGACGCCCTCGCCCCGCTGGTGAGGGGTGCGCTCGAGCTCGAGCGCACCGGCCGCGGGCTGCTGCCCCACCGCCTCCCCGCGTGGGCGCGTGCGCAGTCCGAGGACCCGCAGCTCCACCTCGTCGAGGCCCAGCCCGCCGGCGTACGCCTCGTCCTGCGCACGGTCGCCACCCGCCTCGAGCTCGACGTGCTGCCCACCAAGCGGCGCTACGTCGGCGCGCCGGCCCGGCCCGACGGCTGGTACGACGTCCTCGTCGGCGGCGAGCTCGTCGACCGGCAGCAGGCGCCCGGCGGCAACGTGCTCGACGTCGACATGATGACCGGCGCCAGCACCTTCACCCCCAGGGAGCCGACGACCCTCGTGATCCCGCTGCCCGAGGGCGACGCGGTCGTCGAGGTCTGGCTGCCCCACGACGAGCAGACCGAGCTCATCGCGCTGCGCGCGGACGCCCCGGTGGCACTGGTCGCCGACGACCGGCCGCGGTGGGTGCACCACGGCAGCTCGATCAGCCACGGGTCGGTCGCGGTCCACCCGACCGAGCCGTGGCCCGTCGTCGCCGCCGGGCTCGCGGGGCTCGACCTCGTCAACCTCGGCTTCGGCGGCAGCGCGCTCCTC
Source organism: Nocardioides sp. T5 (assembly GCF_048161455.1). NCBI lineage: Bacteria > Bacillati > Actinomycetota > Actinomycetes > Propionibacteriales > Nocardioidaceae > Nocardioides > Nocardioides sp. T5. Next base: position 216,432 of record NZ_CP182415.1, read on the forward strand.
GACCCGTTCGTCGCCCGCACGATCCGCGACACCCCGGCCGACGTGATCAGCCTCAAGATCGGCATCAACCTGGTCAACCAGGACCTGCTGCGCCGTCGCGCCCTCGGCCCCGCCCTCCACGGCTGGCTCGACACGATCCGCGACGGCCATCCGGAGACGCCGATCCGCCTGGTCTCGCCCGTCTTCTGCGGGATCCACGAGGCCGTGCCCGGGCCGACCGGTCCCGACATGGAGGCGCTCGCCGAGGGGCGCGTCGCCTTCGTCGCCACCGGTGACCCGGAGGCCGTGGCGCGCGGCGCGCTGACGCTCGAGGTGGTGCGCGAGGCGCTGGCCGAGGTGGTCGAGCGACGCGGCGACCCGCACCTGACGTACGTCGACGGGCTCGCGCTCTACGGCCCGGCGGACGCGGGGCGGCTGCCGCTCCCCGACAACCTGCACCCCGACTCCGCCACCCACCGGCTCATCGGCGAGCGGTTCGCGGCGCTGGGGGACTGGTAGCGGGACCGGGCGCCCAGCGCGTTCAGGCGTCGTTGGCGCAGCGGAAGCCGATGTTGGCCGAGGCGGACTCGGCGGTGTTCGAGGAGCGCGCTGCGACGCGATAGCGGTTGCAGTAGCTGTCGTGGCACAGGTAGGACCCGCCGCGCATCACGCGCGGGACCAGCGCGTCGGGGACGTCGTCCGGCTCCGCGGCGAGCGGGTCGAGGACCGCGTCGGCGCCCGCCCGGTCGGCGTACTCGCTGGGACGGAACGCGTCCTGGCACCACTCCCAGACGTTGCCGACGGTGTTGTGGAGGCCGTAGCCGTTGGGCTGGAACGCGGTCGCGGGCGCCGTGGTGAGGTGGCCGTCGTCGAGGGTGTTGTGGCGGGGGAAGTCGCCCTGCCAGATGTTGCAGCGCCAGCGGCCACCGTGGGTGAGCTCGTCACCCCACGGGTAGCGCGCGCGCTCGAGGCCGCCGCGCGCGGCGTGCTCCCACTCGGCCTCGGTGGGCAGGCGCTTGCCGGCCCACCGGGCGTAGGCCTGCGCGTCCCGCCACGAGACGTGGACGACGGGGTGGTTCTGCAGGTCCCCGATGCCCGACCGCGGCCCGGCCGGGTGGCGCCAGTCGGCGCCGCGCACGGCCAGCCACCACGGCACGGCGGCCACCCGCTGCAGCACGTCGGCGGGGGCCGCCTGCACGGCGAGGTGGAACACCGCGGACACGCCGTCGCGCTCCGCCTCGGTCACGTGGCCGGTCGCCTTCACGAAGGCGGCGAACTGCGCGTTGGTCACGGCCTTCGCGTCGATGAGGTACGACGACAGGCGCACCGCGTGCACGGGACGCTCCCCGTCGGCGGGGTCCCCGTCGCCGTGGCTGTCGCCCATCCAGAACGTCCCGGCCGGGATCCGGACCTGGCCGCGGGTGCTCCGCTCGGAGGGCGGAACGGCCGGAGCGGGCGCGGCCGTCGGCCCCTCCCCGGGCCGGCTCGCGGTCGGGGCACAGCAGGAGCCGCCGGCCTCGTCCGGGTCGTCCGTCGACGACGTCATTGCGCCACCGCGCCGGCGATCGCCCGCTCCAGCTTGTCGACGCCGTCGTGGAGCTCGGTCTCGGAGATCGTGAGCGGCGGAGCCATCCGGATCACCCCGCCGAGCCCGGGCAGCTGGACGATGTTGATGTGCAGGCCCAGGTCGAGGGCGGCGGCGGTGACGGCACGGCCCAGGGCGTCGGCGGGCGTGCGGCTCTCCTTGTCGGTGACGAGCTCGACCCCCTGCAGCAGGCCGCGGCCGCGGACGTCGCCGACCACGTCGTAGCGCTCGTGCAGGTCGAGCAGCCGGTCACCGAGCTCCTTGCCGAGCACCTTCGCACGGTGCGCGAGCCCCTCGCGCTCGACCACGTCGAGCACCGTGAGCGCGACGGCCGCGGCGAGCGGGTCGGAGGAGTGGGTGGTGAAGAAGAGGTGCCCGCGCTCGTGGCAGCGCTCCTCGATCTCCGCGGACGTCACCACCACCGCCACCGGCAGCCCGGCTCCGAGGGTCTTGGACAGGGTGATGATGTCGGGCACCACGCCGTCGCGCTCGACGGCGTACATCGTGCCGGTGCGGCCGAGCCCCGTCTGGGCCTCGTCGACGACCAGCAGCATCCCGCGCTCGCGGCACTTCTCCTGCAGGCGCACGAGGTAGCCCTCGGGCAGCTCGAGGATCCCGCCGGAGGACAGGATCGGCTCGACCAGGCACGCGGCGAGGCTGCCGGAGGACTGCCGGTCGAGGGTGGCGAAGCCCCACTCGAGCTCGGTCTCCCAGTCGTGGCTGCCGTCGGGACGCCGGAAGGGGGAGCGGTAGGCGTCGGGCGCGGGCAACGTCAGGTTGCCGACCGGGGGCGGGCCGTAGCCCTGACGGCCGGCGGAGAAGGTCGCCCCCGCTGCGCCCGTCGTCATGCCGTGCCACGACCGGTCGAGGGCGACGACCTCGTAGCGCCCGGTGGACAGCTTGGCCATCTTGATCGCCGCCTCGTTGGCCTCGCCGCCGGTGCTCAGCAGCTGCATCCGGGTCAGCGGCTCGGGCAGGCTCGTCGCCAGGCGGCGGGCCAGCTCGACCACCGGCCGGCTGAGCATGCCGGAGTAGAGGTGGTCGAGCGTCGAGATCGACGCGGTGACCGTGCGCACCACCTCGGGGTGCGAGTGGCCGAGCACGGCGCTCATCTGGCCCGACGTGAAGTCGAGGATCGCGCGGTCCTGCTCGTCGTAGACGTAGCACCCGGCCGCCCGGGCGATGATCCGCGGCGTGAACCCGCCGCCGTACCTGATCAGGTGCTGCTCGGCATCGGTCCAGAAGGTGTCGTCTCCCATGCTGCCTCCCGCTCGTCGGTGCGTGGGCCACAGCCTCGCAGGGGACACGGGCGAGCACGAGACCCTAGAGTCGGCGCATGGCTCGCTACGGCGCCCAGTTCGGGCCCGACATCACGTTCCTCGGCGTCCCGCAGTGCGACCTGGACGACGAGACGACGTACGCCGACGCGGACGTCGTGGTCGTCGGCGCACCGTTCGACGGGGGTACATCGCACCGCCCGGGCACGCGCTTCGGGCCGCAGGCCATCCGGATGACCGACTACCTGCCCCACGACGGCTCCCGGCCCTCGCTGGCGCTGCGCACCGACGCGCTGCAGGACCTGCGGGTCGTCGACGCCGGCGACGTCGAGCTGCCGCCCGGTGACATCGAGACCACCCTCGGCCGGCTCGAGGCGGCGGTGGAGAAGGTGGCGCGGGCCGGTGCGATCCCGGTCGTGCTGGGCGGCGACCACTCCATCGCCTACCCCGACGCCAAGGGTGTGGCCAACGTGCTCGGCCACGGCCGGGTGTCGATGATCCACTTCGACGCCCACGCCGACACCGGCGACATCGAGTTCGGGTCGCTGTGGGGGCACGGCCAGCCGATGCGCCGGCTCATCGAGTCGGGTGCGCTGCGCGGCGACCGCTTCCTCCAGGTCGGGCTCCGCGGCTACTGGCCCGGACCCGAGACCCTCGACTGGATGGCCGCGGAGAACATGCGGTCCTACGAGATGACCGAGATCGTCCACCGGGGGCTGTCGGAGTGCCTCACCGAGGCCTTCACCATCGCGACCGACGAGTGCGAGGGCGTCTTCCTCTCCGTCGACATCGACGTCTGCGACCCCGGCCACGCGCCGGGCACCGGGACGCCGGAGCCCGGCGGCCTGTCCGCACGCGAGCTGCTCGACTCCGTACGCCGGATCTGCCTCGAGCTGCCCGTCGTCGGGATCGACGTCGTGGAGGTCAGCCCGCCCTACGACCACGCCGACATCACCGCCGCGCTCGCCAACCGCGTGGTCCTCGAGGCGCTGTCCGCCATCGCCCGCAAGCGCCGCGACGAGCGCGACGGCACGAGCTGGGACCCGGCCCGGCCGCTCCTCGACCGCTGACCACGCCGGGACGTCCGGCAGCACGGCCCGGGTCCTTCGGACCTGCCGCCCGGGCGTCCGGACGCGCACGCTGGAGGTTCCGACGAGTCACGGAGGTCCGCGATGCTCCCCCAGCAGTACGTCCAGCACGACTGGTCGCCCACTGTCTTCGCACTGGTGTTCCTGACGATGGCGATCCTCTTCGTCGTGGGCATGGGCATGTTCCTCGTGGCGGCGAACCGCGAGCAGCGCGGCACCACCGCACGCCACGCCCGGAGCGCGGCGAAGCACGGCCCCGTCCCGCACTGACCCGCCCCCTGCGACAGGCGGTCCGCCATGGGTTGTCCTGTCAACCAATGGCTAGCCTGTGGGCATGGAGACGCAGTGGCTCGATCCCACCGAGCGTGAGGCCTGGCTGCGTCTGATCGCCGTCGCCGAGCTGCTCCCCGGCGTCCTCGACCACCAGCTGCGCAGCGAGTCCGGGCTCACCCACTTCGAGTACCTCGTGCTCGCGATGCTCTCGGAGTCCCCCGAGCGCACCCTGCGCATGACGGGCCTGGCCCAGCGCACCAACGCCACGCTGCCGCGCCTCTCCCACGTCGTACGACGCCTCGAGGACCGCGGGCTCGTCGAGCGGTTCCCCTGTCCGGAGGACGGCCGCGCCACCAACGCCCGGCTGACCGGTGCCGGGTGGGAGCAGGTGGTGGCCGCGGCCCCGGGGCACGTCGACACCGTGCGGCGCCACGTGCTCGACCCGCTCAGCCGCGAACAGCTCGCCCAGCTCAAGGAGATCGGCGATGCGCTCCTCGCCCGCCTCGACCCCGACGGCCGGATGACCGCCCTGTACGACCCCGACCGGGCCTAGGCAGCACCGCTGGGTCGGGTCAGACGCCGAGACCCAGCAGGCCAAGCGGCTCGGTCATCTCGGTCTCCTCGTAGGCGAAGTGCGACTCGAGGTCGGCCCGCAGCCCGGCGACGGCCTCGACCAGCTCGTCGACCCGCGCGGGGTCGGTGCGCACGGCGAGCGCCAGGTCGTCGACACGCTCGAGGTGGGCGTGCACGACGAGGTGCTCCTCGGCCAGCCGCGCCGCGACGGGTGCGTAGGCCTCCATCGTGGCGACCGCGGGGAACAGGTTCTGGTCCTCGATCGTGTGGTGCATCGTCAGGAAGCGGCACACCTGTCCGCACAGCCCGGCCACCTGCTGCGCCGACAGCGCCGGCGCGAGGTCGTGCACCCCCGCCCGTACGGCGTCGACGCCACCGGCCCCGTCCCGCAGCGACTCCACCGCCCGGGTCAGGGTCTCGAGCTGGTGGCGGAAGTGGTCGTGGATCATCCGCAGGTGGTCGCCGGCCCCGCGTTGCTGCGGCGTCAGCTCGACCGAGCCCGCCACACGCGGTCGGGTGGCGTCATCGATGGGCGGCACGGACCAGAGCCTACGGTCGCACCGCGCGACCGGGTGCGTGCCGGCTGCCCGGCGGAGTGCGGATTTGGCTGGTCGTGAGGTCCGGGACACCCTCGAGGGGAGAGGTCTCCAGGACACGTCCCACCGAGAACGGAGCGTCATCACATGCCTGCACGCCGCGTGCTCGCAGGCAGCGCCCTCGCGCTGCTCATGCCCGCGTCCCTGCTCCTGACCGTCGACACCGGCTCCGCTGCCGGTCCCTCCGCACGGCAGGAGTCCGCCCCGACGGCACGGCCGGCCCGGTCCCGGGCCACGATCCGGGTCCTGCCCCAGATCGTCGACCAGGGTCGCCGCACCGCCCGTGCCGACGCGGCCCGGGTGGCCATCGAGGCCACGGTCAAGCCACGCCGGGCCGGCCGCCCGGTCCGGCTCCAGGTCAAGCGCGGCTCCCGGTGGAAGAACGTCGGGAAGGCGCGGCTCGACCGTCGTGGCCGCGCCGAGTTCTCCGCTCGGGCCGTACGCCGCGGGAGCGCGCAGACCTACCGGGTCACGGCGCGCCGCCACCGCGGTCTGCCTCGCGCCGTCAGCCGGCCGCGGAGCACCGCGCGCTGGCTGGCCCCGCTCTACACCGACAACTTCTCGGGTCGCTCGCTGCGCCCCGAGTGGAGCCACCGCGGGCAGCGCTACGAGCGGGCCAGCAAGCGGTTGTGCTCCAAGGGCAGCCCGAAGGCGGTCAAGGTGTCCGGCGGCAAGGTGCGCCTCAGCGTGATCAAGGATCGGAGCCGCTCGGACAAGTGCCGGGCCGTCAAGCGGGGGAAGTCCTCCGGGCGCTACGCCTACCGCCTCAACGGCCACATCTCGACGCAGAACCGCGTGTCCTTCAAGTACGGCTTCGCGGCCGCCCGGGTCCGGATGCACCAGCGCCGCGGCCAGCACAGCAGCTTCTGGCTCCAGCCCCAGGTCTCCCGGCCGGGCAAGCCCCGCACGGCGGGCGCCGAGATCGACGTGATCGAGTACTTCGGCGACAAGCACCCCCGGGGCGGGCTGACCAGCTTCATCCACTGGAAGCGTCGCAACCAGGTCGTCAAGACCGGCTCCTGGCTCAAGCGGCCGCGCAGCTTCCTGGCGGGCCGGCGCGACGGCTGGTCGAAGAACTACCACGTGTTCTCGGTCGAGTGGACGCCGAAGAGGTACATCTTCCGCATCGACGGCAAGGAGACCTGGCGCACGCGCAAGGGCGTCTCCGGCCAGCCGCAGTACCCGATCCTGAGCCTGCTCGCCTCCGACTACGAGCTGTCCTACATGAAGGACAAGCAGCTGCCGCAGCACATGTCCGTCGACTGGATGCGCATCTGGCAGGCGTGACTCGGGGCGCCCACGCAACAAGAAACCGCAGGTCAGAAGTCTGACCTGCGGTTTCTTGATCTGCGCGCCTGTAGGGATTCGAACCCCAAACCTTCTGATCCGTAGTCAGATGCTCTATCCGTTGAGCTACAGGCGCCCGTCCGTGCAACCGGAGCGGCTGCGAGGACTGGTCGAGAATAGCCGACGCACTCCGGACGAGTGAAATCAGGGACCGGTCGTCTGCTCCGGAGGTCATCGCACAGTCGGGACTTCCGACCCCCGTCGCGCGCCCGGACCGTGCCCTAAGGTGCCAAGCACCCGCACCGCGGCGAGGCACCGCCGCACGACGAGAGGTGAGCGCAATGGCAGATCTCGAGGCAGTCATGGACGAAGCCGGACTGACCAACACCAAGGTCCGCGAGTTCGTGAAGGAGTACGCCGAGCTCACCGGCGCCGAGCGCGTCGAGGTGGTCAACGCCTCCGACGACGCGCGGCTCCTCGAGGAGGCGGTCGCTGCCGGCGAGCTGCAGATGGCCGGCGAGGGTCGCTACTACTCCCGCAGCTACTACAAGGACACCGCGCGCTCGGAGGAGCGCACGATCGTCGCGACCAACGACGAGAAGGACCGCGGCGTCTACAACAACTGGCGTCCCGCCTCGGAGATGAAGCCGATGCTGCACGACCGGATGCGCGGTGCGTCCGAGGGGAAGACGATGTACGTCATCCCCTACCTGATGGCCCCCGCCGGCAACCCGCTCGAGCCGTGGGCGGCCGGCGTCGAGCTGACCGACACCCGCACCGTCGTGCTCCACATGATCCGCATGGCCCGCGTCGGCGTGCAGTTCGTCAACGACCTCGAGGACCCCGACTCCTTCGTCCGCGCCGTCCACGTCACCGGTGACCTCGAGCACCTCGGCCAGGGCACCCCCGACGACCAGCGCTACTTCGTGACCGTCGCCGACGAGCGCACCATCCTCCACTTCGGGTCGTCCTACGGCGGCAACGCGCTGCTCGGCAAGATCGCCCACGGCCTGCGGCAGGGGGCGTACGACGGCTGGGCGAGCCGGAAGTTCCTCGCCGAGCAGTACATGCTCATCGGCATCCACGACAAGGAGACCGGGAAGACCTGGCACGTCTGCGGGGGCTTCCCGAGCGCATCGGGGAAGACCAACCTCGCGATGATGGCGGCCCCCGATGCGCTGGGCGACCGCTACCACGTGTCGTTCTACGGCGACGACATCGCGTGGCTGTGGGTCGACGAGGAGTCCGGTCGGCTGATGGGCATGAACCCGGAGTACGGCGTGTTCGGCGTCGCGAAGGACACCAACGAGAGGACCAACCCCAACGCCCTCTCCTCCATCGGCGAGGGCTCGCAGGCGATCTTCACCAACGTGGCCTACAACCCGTCGACGGGCGAGGTGTGGTGGGAGGGCAAGACGCCCAAGCCGCCGACCGACGTGCGCGGGTGGCTCGACTGGACGGGCTCGCCGCTGGCCGACCGCAAGGACAACGACACCGCGGCCTGGGCCCACCCCAACAGCCGCTTCACCACCACGCTCGACAACGTGCCCAACATCGCGCCCGACTACGACGCCCCGGCCGGGGTGCCGATCGACGCCATCATCTTCGGCGGCCGCACCAGCGACCGCGAGCCGCTGATCCGGGCGATCACCGACCTCGCCGAGGGCGTCTACGACGGCCTCACGCTGGGCGCCGAGGCCACCTTCGCGGCGGAGGGCGTCGACGGTCAGCTGCGCTACGACCCGATGTCCAACCGTCCGTTCATGGCCTACGGCGAGGGCGACTACGCCCGCCACTACCTCGACATCGTCGGGGCGGCGGAGGAGCAGCCGATCTTCGCCCACGTCAACTGGTTCCAGAAGGACCCGGACGACGGCCACTTCCTCTGGCCCGGCTACCGCGACAACCTGCGCCCGCTGCTGTGGCTCCTGCAGCTGAAGAACGGCGAGGTCGAGGGACGGCGTACGGCGGTGGGCATCCTGCCGACCGAGGAGGAGCTCGACCTGTCAGGGATGGACGTGCCGGCCGCCGACCTCGAGCGGATCCTGACGATCGACAAGGAGCGCTGGCAGCAGGAGATGGGCTTCCGCGAGGAGCACCTGGACCAGTTCGACCGGATGCCCGAGGAGATCTGGGAGGCGCACCGCCGCGTCGCCGCTGATCTCGAAGCCGAGGAGTAGGCCTCACGACGTCGCCCCCGCCACTAGGGTGGTGGGGTGCGACGTCGTGTCTCGGGGACCGGCGCACCCGGGTCCTCACCCTCCGACCTCAGACGAGGCGGCCCTGCCCTCGCCGCCCCTTTCGGCGTCGTGGCGGCCCTCGGTCTGTGCACCGTGCTGCTCCCGCCCTACGAGCGGCCGTGGTGGGTGGCCGCCCTCGCCGCCCTCCTGCTGGTGCTGGTCGTCGTGCTGTTCGTCGTCAGCCGTCGCCGGCCGGAGCGCACCTGGCTCGACGCGCTCCCCGCCTTCCTGCTCTTCCCCTACGCCGCGCTGGTGAACGACGCGGCCGGGGCGGGCAGCGGCGGCTCGTCGTCGGGCATGACGGTCCTGTTCCTGGTCCCGATCCTCTGGATCGCGATCACGGGCAGCCCACGCGAGCTCTGGATCGCCAGCGGCCTGGCCGTGGCCACCCTCGTGGTGCCGGTGCTGGTGATCGGGGCACCCGACTACGCGCTCGGCGACTGGCGTCGTGCCGTGATGTGGGGGGCGATCGCGCTCGTCCTCGCCCCCGTCCTGCAGCGGATCGTGCGCGACCTCGAGCGCCAGACCCGGCGCGCCCGGCTGGCCAGCGACCGGGTCGAGCGGCTCTTCGACGACGCCCCGCACGGGGTGGCGCTCCTCGACCAGGTCGGCACCGTGATCCGGGTCAACGTCTCGATGGCCGTGCTGGTGGGCCTCGACCCGCCCGACATGGTGGGGCACAAGCTGGGCGCCTTCGAGACCCCCGGGCAGGACCGGATCCAGGACCACCTCGGCCGGCTGATGTTCCTGCGTGGCGGTGAGTCCCTCGAGGCGGAGTGCCAGCTGCGCGACTCGGGCGGCAACGACGTCAACGTCGCGCTCAGCAGCACCGTCGTGGCCGATCCGCAGATGGGCAAGATCGTGATGGTCAACGTCGTCGACATCTCCGACCGGCGCCGCTACCTCGACCGTCTCGCGCACCTCGCGGACCACGACATCCTCACCGGGCTGGCCAACCGCCGTCGCTTCGAGAGCGAGCTCGACCGGCACCTGGACCGGTGCCGGCGCCACGGCCCCACCGGAGCCCTGCTGCTGCTCGACCTCGACAACTTCAAGCAGGTCAACGACACGCTCGGGCACAACGCCGGCGACCAGCTCCTCGTCACGATCGCCGGGCTGCTGCGTCGTTCGATCCGCAGCACCGACGTGGTGGCCCGCCTCGGCGGGGACGAGTTCGCCATCCTGCTCACCGACTGCGAGCAGGCCGACGCCGAGCGGGTGGCGGGCCTCGTCGTCGACCGGATCGCCACCCACGCCGCCACCCTCGACGGCGTGGCGCGACGCGTCACCGCCAGCGTCGGAGCGGTCACGTTCCGGGCCGCCTCGGAGCACGCCGCCGACGTGCTCGCGCTGGCCGACATGACGATGTACGACGCCAAGGACGCCGGCCGCAACCAGGCGGTCGTCCTGTTCGAGGGCGACGAGCGCGGGCCCCGCACCGCGGCCCGGCTGCAGTGGCAGAGCCGCATCGAGGCCGCGCTCGCCGAGAACCGGTTCGAGCTCCACCTGCAGCCGATCATGGACATCCACAGCGGCCGGATCAGCTCCGCCGAGGTGCTGCTGCGGCTGCGGGACGAGGGCGAGCTGGTCCCCCCGTCGCGGTTCGTCTACATCGCCGAGCGCGTGGGCCTCATGCCCCAGGTCGACGCCTGGGTGGTCGACAAGAGCCTCGAGCTGCTGGCCCGGATGCGTCGCGACCACGACCCGGCGTTCGAGTTCGAGGTCAACCTGTCGGGCCACTCCATCGGCAACCCCGTCATCGAGGAGGCGATCGTCTCCTCGCTCGAGAAGCACGGCGTCGCGCCGTCCGCGCTGATCCTCGAGATCACCGAGACCGCTGCGGTCGCCGACGTCGCGCTGGCGCGGACCTTCGCCGAGCGGATGACCGAGCTCGGCTGCGCCTTCGCGCTCGACGACTTCGGTGCCGGGTTCGGCTCGTTCTACTACCTCAAGCACCTGATCTTCGACTACGTGAAGATCGACGGGGAGTTCGTGGCCCGGGTGCACGAGTCGGCGGTCGACCGGACGATCATGCGCTCGATCGTCGGCATCGCCCGCGACCTGGGCAAGCGCACCGTGGCCGAGTTCGTCTCGGAGCCGGAGATCCTCCAGGTGTGCCGCGACGAGGGCGTCGACTTCGCCCAGGGCTACCTCATCGGCAAGCCCGTGCCCTTCGACGAGTTCGTCCGCGACTTCGTGCCGTCCGCAGTCACGGCGGCGCCGCACGACTGAACGCCTCCGGCGCGGCGCGCCCGGCAGGCAGAGGAGGAGATTCCGTACATGCAGTGGCTTCAACGGTCGGTGGGCCTGGCCATCATCGGCTCGGCAGCACTGGGCGCAGGTTCCCTGTGGGTGGCCGTGGCCATGGGCGACCCGGAGGCGGGCCGGGCGCCCGACGAAGGGCTGCTGTTCGGCATCTGGCGGGTGTTCTACGACACCGAGATGCCCGCCCCCCGAGTGCTGCTGGCGGCCGTGGGCGTCGCCCTGCTCCTCGCGGCCGGCGTCGCCGGGGTCGAGCGACGACTCCTCACCCGGGCCCGCCGCAGCGAGGACGGCAACCGGATGCCCCTCGCCCCCAAGCTGGTGATGACCGAGACCCGCGGGGAGTACGCCGGCCCGGTGACGATCACGGTCCTCATCCCGGCGCACAACGAGGAGGGCTGCATCTCCGAGACCCTCGCGTCGCTGCAGTCGCAGTCCGTGCCGCCGGCCCGGATCGTGGTCGTCGCCGACAACTGCACCGACGGGACGGTCCGTCTCGCCCGGGAGGCCGGCGTCGACGTCCACGAGACCGTCGACAACACCCACAAGAAGGCCGGCGGCCTCAACCAGGCGCTCGCGCAGGTCCTCCCCGGCCAGGGTGACAACGACTGCGTGATGATCATGGACGCCGACACCACGCTGGACGCCGGCTTCCTCGAGGGTGCGACCCGCCGGCTGACCGACGACCGGGCGCTGATGGCGGTCGGCGGGCTGTTCTACGGCGAGGACGGCTTCGGGCTGATCGGCCAGTTCCAGCGCAACGAGTACACCCGCTACCAGCGCGACCTGCGCCGCCGCCGCGGCCGGGTGTTCGTGCTGACCGGCACCGCGTCGGTGTTCCGCCCGCGGGCGCTGCGGGCGGTGGCCGAGGAGCGGGGCAAGATCCTGCCCGGCGTCCCCGGCGACGTCTACGACACGGTCGCCCTGACCGAGGACAACGAGCTGACGATCGCGCTCAAGACGCTCGGCGCCCTGATGATCTCGCCCAGCGAGTGCACCGTGGTGACCGAGGTGATGCCCAACTGGCGCGGCCTCTGGGCCCAGCGGCTGCGCTGGCAGCGCGGTGCGCTCGAGAACCTCGGCGCCTACGGCGTACGGCCGCAGACGTTCCGCTACTGGATGCAGCAGCTCGGCATCGGCTACGGCGTCATCGCGCTCGGCGCCTACCTGCTCCTCATCATCCTGATGGTCCTGGCCACCTCGAACTGGGTGTGGTTCCCGTTCTGGATCGGCATCGGCCTGGTCTTCACCGTCGAGCGCGTCGTGACCGTGTGGCGGGGCGGCTGGAAGGCTCGCCTGCTGGGGCTCTCGCTGTTCCCCGAGCTCTTCTACGCCATGTTCCTCAACCTGGTCTACCTCAAGGGCATCTGGGACCTCTCCCTGGCCAAGCAGGCGGACTGGAAGCACGTCGTCCAGACGGGCTCCGGCTCACGGGTGGAGACCTGAGATGACGATCCCCCACCTCGTCCCGCAGCTGGTCCCGATGGGCGTGCTGCTGCCCGACAGCATCCTGCGCAACGACTTCATCGCCGTGCTCGCCGCCTTCGTCGCGATCAACACGATCGTCTACGTCACGCTCGCCGTGGCCAAGATCCTGCCGAAGTTCTACCTCCGCGACTGGCTCGCGGCCAGCAACCGCCGCGCGGAGACCCGCAGCATCCATCCCGACGCCCCGGTCGGCGGACCGACCGGGGGCTCGCTCGGCGACCGCCTCGCCCAGCCGCACCGACGTACGCGGAAGTAGCGAGACCCACGTCACAGGTCTGTGATCGATCCAATATGTGCGCCGATTCACGAGCGTTAACGTCCGCGACAAGTCGCCGACAACGAGGCCGCGCGAACCGACCGCGACGCAAGCTGTGAGGAACCGGCATGACCGCAACGATCGACACCCAGACGACGCCACCGACCACGCACGCAGGCATCCTCGCCTGGGTCGCCGAGGTGGCCGAGCTGACCCAGCCCGACGCCGTCCACTGGTGCACCGGCTCCGACGAGGAGTGGGCCCAGCTCACCGCGTCCCTCGAGGCGACCGGTACGTTCACGCGCCTCAACCCCGACGTGATGCCCAACTCGTTCCACGCGGCGTCCGACCCCACCGACGTGGCCCGGGTCGAGGACCGTACCTACATCTGCTCGGTCGACGAGCGTGACGCCGGGCCCACCAACAACTGGATGGACCCGGAGGCGATGAAGGACCTCATGCGCGGGCTCTACGCCGGCTGCATGCGGGGTCGCACCATGTACGTCATCCCGTTCGTCATGGGTCACCTCGAGGCAGACCACCCGATGTTCGGCATCGAGGTCACCGACTCGGCCTACGTCACCGTGTCGATGCGGGTCATGGCCCGCATGGGCACCGACGTGCTGCGCCGCATCGAGGAGCTCGAGGCCGCGGGTGACGACCCGAAGTGGGTGCCCGCCCTCCACTCCGTCGGCATGCCGCTCGAGCCCGGCCAGGCCGACGTCGCGTGGCCGTGCAACGACACCAAGTACATCGTCCAGTTCCCCGAGGAGCGGATGATCTGGAGCTTCGGCTCCGGCTACGGCGGCAACGCCCTGCTCGGCAAGAAGTGCTACGCGCTGCGCATCGCCTCGGTGATGGCCCGCGACGAGGGCTGGCTGGCCGAGCACATGCTGATCCTCAAGCTGACGTCCCCGCAGGGCGTGACCAAGTACGTCGCCGCGGCCTTCCCGAGCGCGTGCGGCAAGACCAACCTCGCCATGCTCAAGCCCACCATCCCGGGCTGGAAGGTCGAGGCGATCGGTGACGACATCGCCTGGATGCGCATCGGCGAGGACGGTCGCCTGTGGGCGGTCAACCCCGAGTTCGGCTTCTTCGGCGTCGCGCCGGGCACCAACGAGCACACCAACCCGCACGCGATGGAGACCATCCGCAAGGGCAACTCGGTCTTCACCAACGTCGCGCTGACCCCCGACGGCAACGTCTGGTGGGAGGGCCTGGAGAACACGCCGGCCGAGGCCACGAGCTGGAAGGGCGAGCGCTGGACGCCGGAGCTGGCCGAGGAGACCGGCGAGCTGTCCAGCCACGCCAACAGCCGCTACTGCACCCCGATCAAGCAGTGCTCGATCCTCGCCGACGAGTACGACGACCCGCGCGGCGTGCCGATCGACGCGATCCTCTTCGGTGGGCGCCGCAAGACCACCATCCCGCTGGTGACCGAGGCCCGCGACTGGAACCACGGCACGTTCATGGGCGCCACGCTCTCCTCGGAGACCACCGCGGCCGCGGTCGGCGCCGTGGGCGTCGTACGCCGTGACCCGATGGCCATGCTGCCGTTCATCGGCTACAACGCCGGCGACTACTTCGGCCACTGGGTGGGCATCGGCAAGGACAACGACGCCGCCAAGCTGCCGAAGATCTTCTACGTCAACTGGTTCCGCCGGGGCGACGACGGTGGCTTCCTCTGGCCGGGCTTCGGCGAGAACAGCCGGGTCCTCAAGTGGGTCATCGAGCGCATCGACGGCCAGGCCGCCGCCGTGGAGACCCCCATCGGCCACGTGCCGGCGCCGGGCTCGCTCGACATCGACGGCCTCGACCTGACCGAGGACGAGCTCGCCCAGGCCCTCGCGGTCGACGCCGAGGAGTGGAAGGCCGAGCTGCCGCAGATCCAGGAGTGGTTCGAGAAGTTCGGCGACGACCTCCCCGCCGTGCTCTGGAGCGAGCTCGACACGCTCAAGGCGCGCCTCGACGCCTGATCCACGCCTCACCCGTCACCGACCCGTCGCCCGGTCCTCCGGGCGGCGGGTCGGTGCGTTCCCCGTGCGTCCGTCCGGGTGGCGCTTGGGGCTGGTGTGGCACCATCCTCCCCACGGGGATGTCGGTCGAGCGGAGTGAGCCATGCCCTTGGGGCCGGATGAGCGAGTCGTCTTCGAGGAGCAGGCGACCCCGCTCTACGAGGAGATCGTGACGTCCGGCGGCATCAACGCCGCCGACGCGCGCATCTCCAAGGAGGGCGAGCTGCACGCTGCCTTCACCCTGCTGGTCGACATCGGCCTGGTGACGAAGAGCGAGGGCGGCACCACGTGGCGCGCCGTCGATCCGGCCGCCGTCCAGGCCCGCGTCGTCGCTCCGCTCGGCCAGCAGGGCGCGGAGCTGATCGCTGAGTCCGCCCACTGGGCGCAGACGTTCAGCGCGCTGTCCCAGACCTGGCGTCGCTCGCCGAGCGCCGTCGGCGCCCCGTTCGCGGAGATCCGCGGGTTGGCGACCATCAGCAACTACCTCGCCGCCCTGGCCGGCGACGCCCGCGAGGAGCTGCTGACCGCCCAGCCCCAGTACCGTCGCGGGATCAAGCAGCTCAGCCAGGCGGGCGCGCACGAGATCGAGGCGCTCAAGCGTGGCGTCCGCGTACGCACGCTCTACCAGCACGCAGCCCGACGAGGTGCCGACACCCGCCGGTACGTCGCTGCGGTCACCGCCGCCGGCGCTGAGGTGCGCACCCTCGACGAGTTCTTCAACCGCCTGATCGTCGTCGACCGCCGCATCGCGCTCATCCCCAGCCACGAGGGCACCGACGCGGCGATGGTGATCAGCGAGCCGTCGACCGTGGTCTACCTCGTTGACATGTTCGAGCGGCACTGGGAGCGGGCACGACCCTTCACGAGCAGCGAGACCTCGCTGATGCGCGACATCGCGGCGGAGCAGCGGGCGATGACCATCCGGATGCTCCTCGAGGGCCGCGCCGACCCGGCGGGCGCCAAGCGGCTCGGCGTCAGCCCACGCACCTACGCCGGCTACGTCGCCGACCTCAAGAGCGAGTTCGAGGTCGAGACCCGCTTTCAGCTCGGTTACGAGATGGGCAAGCGCGGTATCTCCGGCCGGGAGGCAGACACGCCCTCCGCCTGACGCACCGCCTGCGCGCGAGGAGCGGCTGGGCAAAGGGAGAGGGCAGCACCTCCGAGGAGGTGCTGCCCTCATGCCGGGACGGGCCTGTGGGGGAGGCCACCGGACCAGAACTCGTGGGGGGTTGAGGGGTCCGTGTCCCAGCTCTTCATTGCGTGCACATCATGGCACGACTGGCTTCGGTTCACCGGATGGCGGTGCGCCCCCAGGTGATGTCGATCGCGCCGGCCGGGGCCGAGGTCGCTCCAACAAAGCCGAGACCAAGTGCTGCCACGAGTGCGGCGGCGGCGATACGGCGTACAGGGCTCATGGGGTTTCCACCTCTTGGGTCATGTCACAGGGGATGACGCGTCCATTGTCGCCCACCGTGCGCAGCCACGTCCCGTCCAGTCGACTGCAGGTCTGTGCATTGCAGGTTCCTGCAAATGCAGGCACGGCAGGCCGGTCGGCCCCCTCCTGGGCAGAGGGGGCCGACACTGGCGGAGGCGGAGGGATTTGAACCCTCGATGGGGTTTTAGCCCCAAACCCGCTTAGCAGGCGGGCGCCATAGACCGGACTAGGCGACGCCTCCATGCCCGGCCGTGGCCGGGCGCACAGAAGGGTACAAGGCGCGGCGCGCGTGCGCCGAATCAGGTCACAGTTTGCGGAGGCCGTGACCGCGCTGGAGGTGGTCCTGGACATCGCGCACGAACGCCTCCCGGTCCACGGCGAGCATCTCGACGGGGATCGTGGTCGTACGCCCGTCGCGCAGGCGCAGCACCACGACGGGCGCCTCGGCGATCGTGGTGGTGACGGCGTCCTCGACGTCCTTCCAGCGCGCGGACTCCGCGCCGACGCCCCGCACCCACTGCACCCGGTAGCCCTCGGGCGTCATCCGCACGACCCAGCCCTTCGTGCGCCACGCCCACCAGCAGGCGACGAGCAGCGCGACGGTGAGCAGGACCGGGACCAGCAGGAACACCGTGTGCAGGTCGAGCACCGCGATCGCCAGCGTGCTCAGCAGGATGAGGGCCGCGACCGCAACCAGCACCACGCCCAGCAGGCGCGCCGCGACAGCGGGGGCGAGGCGGTGCACGGTGGCGGTCTCGGTGGTCACGCCGAAGATTTCATCACGTGCCGGACGTCCCGCGGCGGTTGGGTAGAGTCCCGCGGTGTGCGGCGCCCCGGCGTCGTACGAGGAGGGGTGCCGGAGCGGCCGATCGGAACCGCCTTGAAAGCGGTCGTAGGGAGACCTACCGCGGGTTCGAATCCCGCCCCCTCTGCTGAGCCCTTCGCGGAGCGAAGGGCTCAGCAGAGGCGTCCTGAACCTGAGGAGCGTGAGCGCAGCGAGCGCTCCGCACCACTTTCACACCGGTACGGCGGTGACGACCAGGTTCTGCTGGTACCCACCGGCCTCGGGCAGGTACGGACCCGTGCAGGTGACGAGCCGGAGCCGCTCGGGACCGGTTCGGGCGAACACCTCCGCCGGCAGCGCCTGCCGGTCGAACCTCTCGATGCTGTCGACCCGGTAGGACCTGGTCCCGTCCGGTCCCGTGGCGACCTCGACCCGGTCGCCGACGCCGATCGCCTGCAGGTCGGCCAGCGGTCCCACGCCGAACCGGCGCGAGTCCACGTGCCCCGCGAGCACCACGGAACCCAGGTCGCCGGGGCCCGGCCCGAACCGGTACCACCCGAGCACCTCGGGGTCGGCCGGCAGGCGCATCTGCCGCTCCCCGGCCACGCCGACCGGCCGGACGGCTGCGTCCAGCCCGAGAGCCGGCACCCGCACCCGGGTCGGTGGTCGGGTACGACGCACCGGGCGGGCGCCGAGCGAGGCGTCGGCACGTCCGACAGTGGCGGGCGAGCCGCCGCCGTGCTGGCCGGCGCGGGCGTCTTCGTCCTGCGCGGGCGGGGAGCCCGTGTCCGGCGCCGAGACGGCGGCGTCCCCGCGCACCTGCACGATCTCGGGCGGGTCGTCCGCTCCGGTGACGACGACGAGGCTGAGCAGGAGCCCGGCGACCGCGGCCGCAGCCACGGCCCACCAGGTGCTCCTGCCCAGCCTCGTCATCATGTCTCTTTCGACCGTGCGTCCAGGCCGTCAGCGGCGGGCGCGCGCCGGGACGAGCCTCGTCGCAGCCACGCCGAGCGCCAGGAGCGACCCAGCGCCGAGCGCGAGGGCCCACAGCGGGGCACCCCCGTCAAGCGCGGCAGCGCCGGTCTCGCCGCCGGGCACGCCGGACGGAGCGGAGTGCAGCCCATCGATGGTCTGCACCGCGAGGTCGAGGTTGCCGGCCTCCGCCGAGCCCCACGCGTACACGATCGTGGCGGTGCCCTCCGCGAGCTGCAGGTCGGCCGGGCCCAGCACTGCCTGGTTCTCACCGGCCAGCGTGACGTCGGCGGAGTAGCTGCCCGCCGGGACGTCACCGGACGCCTCGTCGGGGTTGGCCAGGCCCGGGAACAGCACCTCGCCGTCGGCCCGGACGTCCACCGGCGGAGCCGCGGCGGTGTGGCGCACCACCAGGCGCGCCTGGCCCGCCTCGGTCGCCGACACGTCGTTGACGAACGGCGTCAGCACCGGGTTGCCGTCAGCGTCGAGGTGGGCCACCACGGTGGCGTTGGCACCGGCCGGCACCTCCACGCCGTTCGCCTCGATGGCGGGCTCCGCGCTGGCCGGGTCGTCGCCGTCGGCGAAGACCTGGAGGTCGTAGGTGCCGGCGGGCAGCTGGAGGGGGTCGGTGAGGGTGCCCGGCGCGAAGTCGGGGATCAGCTCCTCGCCGTTGGCGTAGACGTCCACGGTCAGGTCGGGGACGGCGTGGAGGACCGAGACGGTCGCCTCGCCCTGGGCGGCGGAGGCGGGCGCGGTCATGGCAAGGGGTACGGCGACCAGGGCGGTGGCCGACAGCAGTGCGGCGGTCTTCTTCATCGGGCTGTTCCTTTCGTGGGGGTTCCGGTGCCCCGGGTTCGGAGCCGCTCCCAGCCCGGATGGGAAAGTTGTACAAATGTTTATACAGGTTGTTGAGGTCGCGTCCCGGAGCAGCCCGCTGCCGCTGCCGCTGGGCCGTGGCAGCGGCCGCTACGCTCGCCCGGTGACGACCTGGTTCGAGTCCCCGGACGACGCCGCGGCGCGGTTGCGCGAGACCGGCTACCTCACCGACGACGCCACGGCGCTGACGGCGTACCTCGCCGGGGCGCTGGAGAAGCCGCTGCTCATCGAGGGCCCCGCAGGCGTGGGCAAGACCGAGCTCGCCAAGGCGGTCGCCCGGGCGACGGGGGCGGAGCTGGTGCGGCTGCAGTGCTACGAGGGCCTCGACGAGGCGCGGGCGCTCTACGAGTGGAACTACAAGAAGCAGCTGCTCCGGATCCAGGCGACCGGCACCGACCAGGCCTGGAGCGAGACCCACGACGACATCTTCACCGAGGAGTTCCTCCTGACCCGCCCGCTGCTGGGCGCGATCCGGCGCGACGAGCCGACGGTGCTGCTCGTCGACGAGGTCGACAAGACCGACATCGAGGTCGAGGGGCTGCTGCTCGAGGTGCTCAGCGACTTCCAGGTGACCATCCCCGAGCTGGGCACCGTCACGGCCACCCGGCGTCCGTTCGTGGTGCTGACGTCCAACGCCAGCCGTGAGCTGTCCGAGGCGGTCAAGCGCCGCTGCCTGTTCCTGCACCTCGACTACCCCGACGCCGAGCGCGAGCGAGCGATCATCACGAGCCAGGTGCCGCAGCTCGACGAGAGGGTCGTCGCCCAGCTGGTCGACGTCGTCGTACGCCTGCGCGAGCTCGAGCTGAAGAAGGCACCCTCGATCGCCGAGTCCGTGGACTGGGCGCGCACGTTGATCGCGCTCCAGGTCGGTGACCTCGACGAGGCCACCGTCGCGCGCACGCTCGGGGTCGTGCTCAAGCACGCCTCGGACCAGCAACGTGCGATGAAGGAGCTGAAGCTCCCGCGATGAGCCTGCTCGACACCCACATCGGCTTCGTCGAGGCGCTGCGCTCGGCCGGCCTCTCGGTGTCGCTGGCCGAGGGCCTCGATGCGATCAGCGCGCTGGAGAAGGTGCACTGGCACGACCGCGAGACGGTGCGCGCCGCCTACGCCGCCACGCTCGTGAAGCGTCAGCCGCAGCGGGTCACCTTCGACGCCGTCTTCGACATCTGGTTCCCGCGGCTCGTCGGCAGCGGCGTCGCCGGTGACGGGCTCGAGCCGGCGTCGGGCCCGCAGGACACCGGGCCCGACCTCGAGCGCTTCCGCGAGGCGCTGGCCGACGCCCTCGCCTCCGGCGACGGGCAGGCCCAGGACGGTCGGACGTTGCAGGACCTTGCAGTCGAGGCGGTCGCGCGCTTCGGGGCGATGCCCGGGCGCGGACCGGGCCTGTCGAGCTGGTCGGCCTACACCTCGCTCCAGCGGGTGTCACCCGGCGAGCTCCTGGACCGGCTGGTGCAGGGGCTGCTCGGCGAGGGACTCGACGACGAGCAGGCACAGCGGGTGGCCGGACGCCGGATCGGTGAGTTCACGCGTCTGGTCGAGGGCGATGCCCGGCGTCGCATCGCCGAGGAGAAGGGGCCCGCGCACGTCGCCGACGTCACCGTCCGGCCCACCATCGACCGGCTCGACTTCACCGCCGCCCGTCGCAGCGACCTCGAGGAGATGCGCCGCGAGATCTACCCGCTCGCCCGCCGGCTCGCTGCCCGGCTCACCAAGGAGCAGCACGCCCGCCGACGGGGCCCCCTCGACGTACGCCGCACCGTGCGCGCGTCGATCGCGACCGGCGGGGTGCCGCTGACGACCCACCACCGCCCCAAGCGTCCGCACCGCACCGACCTGGTCGTGCTCTGCGACGTCAGCGGATCCGTGGCGAACTTCGCGCAGTTCACCCTGATGCTGGTGTTCGCGCTGCGGGAGGCGTTCAGCGGCGTGCGCGCGTTCACCTTCGTCGACGACGTCGTGGAGGTCAGCGACAGCTTCCGACCGGGGGCCGACGTGGTCGAGGTGATGGACTCGCTCGCCGGGCGCATCTCCCAGGCCGCGCTGTGGGGGCGCACCAACTACGGGAGGGCGCTGACGCGGTTCGCCGAGGAGCACCCCGACGCAGTCGGGCCGCGGTCCTCGTTGCTGGTGCTGGGCGACGGCCGGTCCAACTACAGCGACCTCGCGCTGCCGGTGCTCGGCGAGCTCGCCGGCCGGGCGCGCCACGCCTGGTGGCTCAACCCGGAGCACCCCCGCCACTGGGGCACGGGCGACAGCGCGGCCGACCGCTACGGCGAGATCGTCGCGATGGTGGAGTGCCGCAACCTCGCCCAGCTCGGCGAGTTCGTGCACGGGATCGTCTGAGCAGGCGCCTCAGCGTCATACGTACGGACACCTACAGGTGCAGATTCGTCGGACGCAGCCGAGCCGGACGCCCGTACGTCATCCCAGGGCGCACCCATCGGTGCGGATCCGTATGACGCTCAGCCAGAGCCTCAGCCCGCGAGGAACCCCAGGTCCTGCAGGCGGCTGATCTCGGCCCGCAGCTCGGGGTGCGCAGCCGTGTCGGCGGCCCGGGCGCCGGCGACGTAGAGCTGGGTGCCCTCGGCCCCGGCCGCGTCGAAGACCACCGTGAGCCGGTTGGCGATCGAGGCGTTGATCAGCGACCCGAGCAGCACCACCGGGTCGGAGCGGTCCTCCAGCGACAGCACCCGGGTGGCCTCGGGGATCCGCGGCACCTGCGCGGACGGGGCGCCCGCGGTGACGACCTGGTCGACCACGAAGCGCGACGAGCGGGCGGTGGCGGCGATCTCGGCGGCGATCGCGCCCCCGGCAGCGGAGCCGACGAGCATCACGCGGGCGTCGTCGTCGGTGACCGCCTTCTCGATCGCGCGCACCACCTGGCCGGCCGACGTGGTCGGGTCGGCGCCGACGAGGCGCAGCCGGCCCGTGTCGTGGGTGAGCGAACCCGGGAGGTAGGCGATGTAGCGGCCGGCACCGACGCGCTGCACGCTGATCCGACGGTCCTCGGCGAGGAGGTTGGCCATCAGCTCCTCGAGCGAGCGGGGCGGCGTCGCGGTGGTGCTGTCGACCTCCGTCTCCGGCGCCTCGACCTCGACGAACGACCCAGCGGAGTCGCGGAAGGCCGACACGGCGTCGGCCGGGAACGGCTCCACGCCGATCGCCCGCAGGCCGCCGCGCGCCGCGTGGGCGCCCTGGTCGGACGCGAGCGCCCCGGCGGTGAGGAGCGAGCGCATGTGCAGGCCGTCGAGCAGGCCACCGCCACCGGAGAGATGGTCCATCAGCTCGGGGTTGTTCTCGGCGAGCTCGCTCAGGTAGGCCGTGACGCCGTCGCGGTCGAGCGTGTCGGTCTCGATGAGCCCGGCGCTCACGATCGCGCCGCCGAGCGCGACCTCGGGGGCGAGGTAGCCGATCGCGCGGCCGGCGATGGAGCCGAGCGTCTTGTACGCCGCCTCCTGCAGCTCGTCGATCCAGCGGTAGGTGAGGACCGTGGCGCGTACGACGAGCGCGTCGGCGTCGAGCTCGACCGAGCGGGTCAGCAGCCCGCTCTTGCCGGTGGTGGCGGCCCGGATGTCTTCCTCGGCCTGCCGCCAGGTCGCCCTGGACAGCTCGCCCGAGTCGACGACGTCGTCGTCGCCCAGGATCTCGCTGCCCAGTCGGGCGCGGGTGCGCATCTCGGTGCCGGAGCTGTCGAACAGGTCGGCCAGCGCCAGCATCTGGTCGTACTTGTCGGCTGCGACCGAGGCGGACGACGCGTCCGGTGGACCGTCGTGGGTGCGGGGGATGTCGAGACCACTCATGACGGGATGTCCTCCGGAGCGGTGACCTGGGCGAGCACGGGTGCCAGCTCGGTGGCCAGGTCGTCGGGGTCGACGCGGGTGACCGCGACGCGCGCGCCGTCGTCGTGGCGGGGGGTCAGGGAGTGCCAGCCGTCGCGGAGCAGCACCCACGACACGACTCCGACCGACGTGGTCTCGCGTTCGGACACCTCGGCGGCGAGGATCCGCATGCGACCGCGACCCTCGGTGTGCACGGCCGACACGGCGTCGACGGCCTCGGGGCCGCTGATCTCCCGGCCGTCGGCGAGGACGATCCCGTCGGACTGGCCGACGAGGACGGGCACGAGGTCGGACCGGCCGGAGCGCAGCGCCTCCCCGACGGAGTCGGCGAGTGCGTAGGGCACGTCGAGCCGGGCCGGCACGTGGGAGGTGCCGAGCGGCAGGTCCTCGGGCGGGGCGGTGACCCGGGCGAGCTCGGTGGTCCACTGGTCGACGGGGAACCACGCCAGCTCGAAGACGATGCCGTCGCAGGTCGAGAGGCTGGCGACCGCGCCCCCGGACTGGCGGTGCCAGGCCTTGACCTGCGTGGTCCCGGCCGCGACGTCGATGTCGAGGGCGAGCCGCGGTGTCGCGAGCAGGCCGGCCGCTCCGACGATGCCGGGCTCGGCGCCCGCATCGGTCACCAGGCCGCGGCGGCGCAGGGTGTCCTCCGGGTCGTGGAGCGTGCGGAGGGCCTCGGCGTAGGCGGAGTCCTCGGCCGAGCCCCGGCTCTGCCCCAGCCGCCCGGAGAGCGAGCCCGCGTCGGCGACGTCGTCCCCACCGTCGGGCAGGTCGAAGGGAAGCGGCGCGCCGCCGGCGAGCTCGGCGACCAGGCGGAGCTCGGGCAGCGTCAGCGCCAGGCGCCGGGCCATCGCGTCGATGAAGCTGGTGGGCGGCGGAGGAGGTGTGGTCAGGTCGATGGTCACCATGTCAGAGTCCCGGGAGCGTGACGGTCAGCCAGTCGCGGTGACCGGCCGGCGGAGGGTCGAAGGCCAGCAGAGCGGCGTCGGTCTCGTCGGGCTCGGCCGGCGCACCGTCCGGCCCCGTGGCGTGGCTGGCGCGGGTGCGGGCGTCCTCGACGAGCCCGGTGGCCTTGTGGGCGCGTTGGTCGATCGCCTCCTTCAGCGAGTCGACCTCCGTGAGGTGGTGGGCGAGCGAGTCGGCGGCGGTCTCGTGGTGGGCGGCGGCGATGCGCAGGTGGGCAGCCCGCTCCTTGACCCGCTCGCGCATCGCGTCGGCGGCCTTGCCGCGCCAGGGCACGGCCTCGGCCTGGGAGACGAGGCGGGCGGCCAGGGCCCGGATGTCGCCGCCCTGCTCCCGGAGCTGCGCGACGCGCTTGCGGCCCGCGGCGGTGTCTCCGTACATCGATCACTCCCTCTCTCGTCCGGGGACGCCTACCCGGTCGGGCGGATCGCCAAACGTCCCCTCCCGGCACGCGATTGTGCCGCAGGCGACCCCGCGGCGCACCGGGCGGACCGTCCGTCCCCCACGACGCGGCCGGGGCGCCCCCGAGCGGCCGATAGGATCCAGTGGCCCTGCAACCCGAAGCGCCGCCCAGAGGTGTGCATGACGTTCGACGTCCACCAGCTCGACGAGTTCGTGCTGGTCGGCGCGGTCGTGACCCTGGCGGCGATCCTCGCGGTGCGGGTCTCGGCGCGCGCCGGGCTGCCGTCGCTGCTCATCTACCTCTTCATCGGCGTGCTGCTGGGGGAGGGAGGGCCTTTCGGCATCCCGTTCGACGACGCCCAGCTCGCCCACGCGCTGGGCTTCGGTGCCCTGGCGGTCATCCTCGCCGAGGGTGGTCTGACGACCGACTGGCGACAGATGCGCTCCAGCGTCGCCCTCGGGCTCTCGCTGGCGACGATCGGAGTGGCCGTGTCGGTGGCGCTCGTCGCCGTCGGCACCCACTACCTCCTCGGGCTGCCGTGGGAGCTGGCGATCCTGCTGGGCGCCATCTGCTCGCCCACCGACGCGGCGGCGGTGTTCTCGGTCCTGCGGGCGCTGCCGCTGCCCAAGCGCCTCACCGGCGCGCTGGAGGCGGAGTCGGGGCTCAACGACGCACCAGTGGTGGTGCTCGTGGGGATCATCTCCACCGGCGCCGTGGGCGAGTCCGGGCTGCTGCGGACCAGCGGTCTCATCGTCTTCGAGCTGATCGCCGGCGGCATGATCGGGGTGGCGATCGGTTTCGCGGGGGCGTGGATCATGCGCCGGGCGGCGCTGCCGTCCTCGGGCCTCTACCCCCTCGCGGTGCTGTGCCTCGCGTTCACGGCGTACGGCGCCGCCTCGGCCGTGCACGCCTCCGGGTTCGCCGCGATCTACGTCGCCGCGCTGATCCTCGGCAACAGCGAGCTGCCGCACCGGGTCGCGACCCGCTCCTTCTCCGAGGGTGTCGCGTGGCTGGCCCAGATCGGGCTGTTCGTGATGCTAGGGCTGCTCCTGTCGCCCGGGCGGATCGACCTCGACACCGTCGTGCAGGCACTGGCGACCGGTCTTGTCCTCACCCTCGTGGCCCGACCGCTGTCGGTCCTGGTGAGCAGCATCGTGCAGCCGATGGGCCCCCGCGACCTGGCGTTCCTGTCGTGGGCCGGCCTGCGCGGTGCGGTGCCGATCGTGCTCGCAACGATCCCGCTGGCCGAGGGCGTGGCGGGCGCCGAGGACCTGTTCGACATCGTCTTCGTGATGGTCGTCGTCTACACCCTGCTGACCGGCCCCACCCTGCCCTGGGTGGCCCGGATGCTCGGCGTCGCGCGCCGTTCGGAGCCGCGCGGCCTCGACGTGGAGGCCGCGCCCCTCGACCGGGTCGCCGCCGACCTCCTGCAGGTGACCATCGCGCCCACGTCGAAGATGCACGGCGTCGAGGTCGGCGAGCTGCGGCTCCCGCCGGGAGCCTCGGTCTCCCTGGTCATCCGGTCCGGCGAGGTGCTCGTGCCCGAACGACGTACGGTCCTGCGGCACGGCGACGACCTGCTCGTCGTCACGCCGCGCAAGCTGCGCGACGCCACCGAGTCGCGCATGCGCCAGGTCTCCGACAACGGCCGGCTCGCCCAGTGGGTCGGCGACCCGTCGCGCCGTCCCAAGGACTGAAGAACTGAGTCAGTTCTTCGTCGCGCGGCGGAGGTCAGGCGGTCGGGCTGCCCGGGGTCACTCCGAGCCGGTGGCCCGGCACCAGGTCGCGTCGGCCTCGGCGACCACCGACTCGACCTGCTTCTTCTTCAGCGACTGGAACTTCTCGCCCACCACGACGACGACGCCCGGTCCGAGGGCGTCACCCTCGACCACCTTCGCGCGCTTGAACTGCCGCTTGACGAGGACCACTGCCGGGTTGGTCGGGTCGGAGGACCAGATCTGGGTGGTGGCCGCCGGCAGCGGCGAGTCGCCGACCGTGCCCTCGACGAAGCCCCGCTCGGTGAGCTGGGCGCTCGTGGCACCGGCCAGCCCGCTGCGCTTGCTGCCGTTGAAGACGCTCACCACCACCTGGTCGCGGCGCACCTCGGACCCGGCGGACACGGTCGCGTCCTCGCAGATCGCGACCGGCTCGTCCTCCGGGAACGGCTCGGTGAAGGCGGCCCAGCCCCACACCGCGGCGACCACCAGCAGCACCGCGAGGACGGTCAGGGTGAGCGCCGACTTGGCCGCCCCGGTCATCCGTCGGCCGCCTGGTGGACCCGGGCATGGAGCACGCTGCGTTGCTGGAGAGCGGCGCGGAGGGCGCGGTGCAGGCCGTCCTCGAGGTAGAGGTCGCCCTTCCACTGCACGACGTGGGCGAACAGGTCGCCGTAGAACGTCGAGTCCTCGTCGAGGAGCGTGTCGAGCCGCAAGGTGTCCTTGGTGGTCACCAGCTCGTCGAGCCGCACCTGGCGCGGGGGCAGGTCGGCCCAGCCGCGCGAGTCGAGCCCGTGGTCGGGGTAGGGCCGGCCGTCGCCCACCCGCTTGAAGATCACGGCGGTGATCATAACGACGCCGCCCCGAGGGGCCTCGTCGTCGCCTCCCTGCGTGGCTAGGCTCGCCGGCATGAGCGAGACCCCTGAGGCCCAGCCGGCGGCGGCGACCGACCCGATCACCGACCCGATCTCGGACCCGATCTCGGCGGCGGTCGCGCCCGGCTACCGGTTCGAGGGCGAGGCCCTCGAGCTCGGCGGCCTGATGCTCGACGCGGAGAACCTCAGCGACGTACGCATCCGCATCCCGCTCGCGATGCTCAACCGTCACGGCCTCGTCGCCGGCGCCACCGGCACGGGCAAGACGAAGACCCTCCAGCTGCTCGCCGAGCAGCTCAGCGCCCACGGGGTGCCGGTGTTCGCCGCCGACATCAAGGGCGACCTCTCCGGCATCAGCGTCCCGGGCGAGCCCAGCGACAAGCTCACCGCCCGCACGTCGAGCGTCGGCCAGGAGTGGGCGGCGACCGGCTTCCCGACCGAGTTCTACGCGATCGGCGGCCAGGGTGTCGGCGTACCCGTCCGCGTCACGATGAGCGCGTTCGGTCCCACCCTGCTCGCGAAGGTGCTGGGCCTGAACGAGACGCAGGAGTCCTCGCTCGGCCTGGTCTTCTACTACTGCGACAAGCAGGGGCTGCCGCTGCTCGACCTGGCCGACCTGCGTGCGGTCCTGCAGTACCTCACCGGAGACGCAGCCGGGAAGGCCGAGCTCAAGACGATCGGCGGCCTCTC
Organism: Nocardioides sp. T5; assembly: GCF_048161455.1. Taxonomy (NCBI): domain Bacteria; kingdom Bacillati; phylum Actinomycetota; class Actinomycetes; order Propionibacteriales; family Nocardioidaceae; genus Nocardioides; species Nocardioides sp. T5. Next base: position 243,906 of record NZ_CP182415.1, read on the forward strand.
GCCCCAGACGGCCGGCGTCATCCTGCGCGAGCTCGTCGCCTTCGAGGCGCAGGGCGCCGACGTCTTCTTCGGGGAGCCGGAGTTCGAGACCAAGGAGTTCCTGCGCACCGCCGAGGACGGACGCGGCATCGTCAGCCTGCTCGAGCTGCCGAACCTCCAGGACAGGCCGGCGCTCTTCTCGACGTTCCTCATGTGGCTGCTCGCCGACCTCTTCCACGACCTGCCGGAGGAGGGGGACCTCGACAAGCCCAAGCTGGTCTTCTTCTTCGACGAGGCGCACCTGCTGTTCAACGACGCCTCCGACGCCTTCCTGGACCAGATCGCCCAGACCGTGCGACTGATCCGGTCGAAGGGCGTCGGCGTCTTCTTCGTGACGCAGTCGCCCACCGACGTGCCCGACGAGGTGCTCGGCCAGCTCGGCTCCCGCGTCCAGCACCAGCTGCGCGCCCACACGCCCAACGACGCCAAGGCGCTCAAGGCGACCGTCAACACCTACCCCAACAGCGCCTACGACGACCTCGGTGAGGTCATCACGTCGCTGGGCATCGGCGAGGCCGTGGTCACGGTCATGAACGAGCGCGGCGCCCCGACCCCCGTCGCGTGGACGCGCCTCCGGGCGCCGGAGTCGCTCATGGACCCCGCCCCCACCGCGGACATGGAGGCGGCGGTCGCGGCGTCGCCCCTCACCGCGAAGTACGCCGAGGCGATCGACCGCGAGTCCGCCCGCGAGGTGCTCGCCAAGAAGCTCGAGGAGGGCGCCCGCAAGGCCGCGGAGGACGCCCGGGTCAAAGAGATGGAGCGCGAGCAGAAGAACGCGCGGGTCACCGAGAAGTCACAGTCGTCCTCCCGGCGGTCCACGCCGAAGGAGGAGGACAGCATGATGGAGAGCGTCGTGAAGTCACGGGCGTTCAAGGACTTCATGAGCACCGCCGCCCGCGAGATCGCCCGCGGGATGTTCAAGAGCGGCCGCCGCTGACCCGTCGTCCGAGCGGTGTCGTACGACGCCCGCGGAGCGGTGGGTGACGCACGTTCCGCGCGCCAGAAACCTGCCTCACGCACCGCTCGAGGGCGAGGACGGCCGGAGCGGTGTCTGACGCATGTTCTGGGCGAGGAAGACCTGCCTCACGCACCGCTCGAGGGCGAGCGGCGGGTCACATGGTCGGGTCGAGCCAGGCGAGCTGGGCGGTCTGGGTGCCGCCGTCGCGGGTGACGACGCGGGCGCGGCCCTCGGGCGCGGGCTGCGGACGGATGTTGCCGATCAGCACGCCCTCGTCGCGGGGGCCGGACAGCATCACGCCGGGCATCGCGAGGTCGCGCAGCGACTGGATGACGGGCTCGTAGAGCGCGCGGGACGCGCCACCCGTACGACGTGCCACGACGACGTGCAGGCCGACGTCGCGCGCCTGGGCCATCAGCGGCTGGAGCGACGACACCGGTGAGGACTGCGCGGTGGCGACGAGGTCGTAGTCGTCGACCACCACGAACACCTCCGCGCCCGTCCACCACGACCGGCTGCGCAGCTGGTCGGGCGTCACGTCGGGGCCGGGGATGCGGCCCTCGAGGTAGCTCGCGATGTCCTTGAGCGTGGGCGTCGCCTGGGTCGCCGAGGTGAGGTAGTTGAGGAGGTACTCGTCGGGCACCTCGCCGAGCATCGAGCGGCGGTAGTCGACGAGCACGATCTGCGCTTCCTTGGGCGTGCGGGTGCGCATGATCTCGTGGACGTAGGCCCGCAGCAGCGCGCTCTTGCCGGACTGGCCGTCGCCGAAGACGAGCATGTGCGGCTCGGCGTCGACGTCGAGGCCGATCGGGGCGAGCTCCTTCTCGTTGATGCCGAGCAGGATGTGCTTCGCCGGGACGTTGCGGCGTACGGCGTCCACGCGGATCGCCTCGAGCGTGACCTTCTCCGGCAGCAGCCGCAGCTTGGGTCCCTGGGGGCCCTTCCACGCGGCGGCCACCCGGTCGATGAGGGCGTCGACCCCGTCGCCGAGGGTGTCGGCGCTGCCGTCGCCGTCGATGCGCGGCAGCGCGCCGAGGAAGTGCAGCTTGGACGGCACCAGGCCGCGGCCGGGACGGCCGACCGGGACGAGCGCGGCGACCTTGCGGTCGATCTCGGAGTCGAGCGGGTCACCGAGCCGCAGCTCGAGCTTGGAGCCGAAGACGTCGCGCATGGCCGCGCGGTAGTCGGCCCAGCGGGTCGAGGCGGTGACGATGTGCAGGCCGAACGTGAGGCCGCGCGCGGCCAGCTGCTGGATGTCCATCTCGAGGTCGTCGAACTCGGCGCGCAGGGTGCTCCAGCCGTCGATCACCAGGAAGACGTCGCCCCAGCCGTCGTCGGCGCGACCCTGCGTACGACGCGAGCGGTAGGTCTCGATCGAGTCGATGCCGTTCTCGCGGAAGTAGGCCTCGCGGCGGTCGACGATGCCCTCGACCTCGGCCATGACGCGGCGTACGACGTCTGGCTCGGATCGCGTCGCGACGCCGGAGACGTGGGGGAGCCGGGACAGCGGCGCGAAGGTGCCGCCGCCGAAGTCGAGCACGAAGAACTGCGACTCCAGCGGCGTGGTGACCAGCGCCATGCTCGTGACGATGCTGCGCAGCATCGTGCTCTTGCCCGAGCGCGGACCGCCCACGACGGCGACGTGGCCGGCGGCGCCGGTGAGGTTGAGCGTCATCGTGTCGCGGCGCTGCTCGCGCGGTCGGTCGACGGTGCCCAGCGGGATCACCAGGCCCGGCACGTTGCGCCACTGCGGCGAGGTGAGGCCCAGGTCGGGGCTCTCGACCAGGTCGGGCATGAGCTCGTCGAGGGTGTCGGGCACGTCGAGCGGCGGCAGCCAGACCTGGTGCGCGGCCGGACCCTTGCCGACCATCCGCGTCACGGCGATGTCGAGCAGCGAGGGCTGCTCGCCCTGCTGCTGCGCCTGCGGCGTCGCCACCTCGGCGACCTCCTCGGTCGGCTCGAGCGCCTGCACCTCCGAGATCGTGAACGGCAGGATGCCGCGGATGGCACCGCCCTCGTCGCGGGTGACCCGGGTGCGGCTCGACGGCGGCCCCGAGACGTACGCCGCCTTGAACCGCAGCAGCGTGGACTGGTCGGGCTTGAGGTAGCCCAGGCCCGGGACGGCGGGGAGCTCGTAGGCGTCGGGCACGCCGAGCACGGCCCGGGACTCGCCGGCGGAGAAGGTGCGGAGCCCGACGCGGTACGACAGGTGGGACTCGAGGCCGCGCAGGCGCCCCTCCTCGAGGCGCTGCGAGGCGAGCAGCAGGTGCAGGCCCAGCGAGCGACCGAGGCGGCCGATCGCGACGAACAGGTCGATGAACTCGGGCTTGGCCGAGAGCATCTCGGAGAACTCGTCGACGACGATGAACAGCGACGGCATCGGCTCGAGGGGCTCGCCGTTGGCGCGCGCCTTCTCGTAGTCGCGCACGGACGCGTAGTTGCCGGCGTCGCGCAGCAGCTCCTGGCGCCGCGTCATCTCGCCCGACAGCGCGTCCTGCATGCGGTCGACGAGGGTGAGCTCGTTGGCGAGGTTGGTGATGACGGCCGAGACGTGCGGCATGTCGGCCATGCCGGCGAAGGTCGCGCCGCCCTTGAAGTCGACGAGCACCAGGTTGAGCTGCTCGGAGGAGTGGGTCATGACCAGGCCGAGCACCAGCGTGCGGAGGAACTCCGACTTCCCGGAGCCGGTCGCGCCGATCACCAGGCCGTGCGGGCCCATGCCCTGCTGGGCGGACTCCTTGATGTCGAGGTGGATCAGGCCGCCGGAGTCGCCGATGCCGATCGGCACCCGCAGCCGGTCGCGGGCCGGTCGGGGGCGCCAGGCGGTCGCCGGGTCGTAGCTGAAGATGTCGCCGAGGCCGAGCAGGTCCATGTGGTCGGGCGTCGCCGAGGTGATGTCGACGGCGCCGCCGGCCGACGACGACTCGGCGCTCGCGGTCTTGAGGGGCGCGATGCGGCGCGCGAAGGCCTCGGCCGTGGCGACGTCGCACTGGTCGGCGAGGGCGCGGACCGGCTCGCCGCGCAGGCGCAGCGCACTGACCGGGCGCTTGCCGAGCTCGTCGGGCGCGTCGGCGAACTCGAGGCGGAGCCTCGTGGAGTCCTCCAGCTCGTCCCACCGGCTCGGCAGGTCGAGCAGCGTGACGCCGTGCAGGCCGTCGGGCGGGACGATGTGGTTGCCGGGAGGCAGGTGACCGCCGTCGATCACGAGCAGGATGTGGGGGGTGGCGGGACGCTCGTCGGCGCCGAAGCGGGGCCGGTCACTGAGGTCGGGCGGGAGCAGGCTGCCGAGGTCGTCCAGCGAGGTCGAGACCAGGCGCATCGGGCCGACCGCGTCGACCTCCCGGGTGCTCTGGGCGTGGGGCAGCCACTTGACCCAGTCCCAGTGGGTCAGGTTCTGCTCCGAGCTCAGCACCGCGACGATGAGCTGGTCGGGGTTCTGGAACGCCGTCGCGGAGCAGATCATCGCCCGTGCCGTCGAGCGCACCTCCTCGGCGTCGCCGCACAGCTCGATGCGGTCGAAGGCGCGCAGGTCGATCGACGCCGGCAGGTTGGGCTGGAGGCGGTGCACGACGAGCAGCCGGTGCAGGGCGGACGCGGCGGCCGGGTCGACCTGGTCGACCGGCGCGCTCTCCGGCGGCACGAGCTCGAGCGACAGCGGCTGCGAGCACAGGCCGTAGCGCACGTGCAGGAAGTTGTCGTCGGACGCGGTGTGCTCCCACAGCCGGGTGCGGTCCTCGGCCAGGGAGGGCAGCGCGGAGGGCTCGGGGTGGTGCCAGTTGAGCGCGCGGCGCTGCTGGTCGGCCGCCTCGCGCGCCACCCTGCGGATGTTGCTGAGGTAGCGCAGGTACTCCGTGCGCGAGCCGGTGACCTGCTGCGCCCGCTGCTTACGCTGCCGGTCGATCTGGACGATGATGAAGCCGAGCGTGGCGAAGAGGAACATGCCGGCCGCGAGGAAGCTGCGGCTCCGGTTGGCGCCTCCCATGGTCGCCACGAGCACGATGGAGCCGAGGCTGCCGAGCATCGGGATGGCGTTCATCAGCACGCCCCCGGCGCCCTCGCCGTCCTGCAGCTCGGGCGGCGGCTGCAGCACGATCTGGCCGCCCGGCATCTCCGGCTCGTCGAGCCTCTGGCCGCCCCGCAGTGTCGTGCTCAACGCATCCCCCAGTGCCGTGCCCGATGAAGTCGCCCCGATGATAGGTGCGCCTCCACGCGGGCCGCACCTGCGACTACCCTCCAGTGCAACGGTGCTCGACGGGGTGGTCGACGCGAAGGGGGAATCGGTGTCGGACGTCGCGATGTCCAGCAGTGCTGGCGCGACCATCGCGCTGAGCATCCACGGCCCGGCCGGGGTGCTCGACCTCGTGGTGCCCGCCGGCGCCACCTCGGTCGACGTGGCCCGCGAGTACGCCAAGCAGGCGGACGTGCCCGGCATCCCGCTGCTGCAGACCGCCCTCGGCGAGCGGCTCAACGCCGCCGTCCCGCTGGGCGAGGCCGGCATCCAGCCCGGTGACGTCCTGGTCGCGACGACCGGCGTGCACCGCCCGCGTCGGGTGACGCTGCTGCAGGCGGCCAAGAACGCTCCCGAGAGCCCGGCGCTCGCCGCGCTGATCGCCTGGGTCGCCGCCCTGGTCTCCCTGCTCGCCGCCTGGTACGCCGCTCGCGCGGGCGACGAGGTCGTCCGCACCGTCGCCGTCGGGTTGCTGCTCGCCTGCTCGCTCCTCGGCGTGCTCCCGCTCGGCCGCCACGCGCGGCAACGCCGCGCAGCCCCGGCCTTCGCCGCGGCCGCCGCGTTCGCGGCCCTCCACGAGCCGGGCATCCACCTGCTCCCCGCCATCATCGGCGCCGCCGGCATCGCTGCTGCGGTCGTCGCCGGGATCGGGCGCGCGCTGTCGGTCGACAGCGACGAGGTGGCCATCGTGTGGATCGTCAGCGGTCTCACCGTCTTCGCCTGCTGCGCCGTCCCGGCCATGCTGGGCTGGGACGCGCGGGTCGCGTGGACCCTGCTGGTCTTCCTGTCGATGATGGCGGCGCGCTTCGCGCCCTCGCTCGCGGTGGACGTGCCCGACGAGGCGCTGCTCGACCTCGACCGGCTGGCCGTCACGGCCTGGTCGGCCCGCGACACCCAGCGCCAGGGCCGCCGCGGTCGCATCGTCGTCGCCGGCGACGCGATGGAGCGCCTGGTGCACCGCGCCTCGCGCATTGTCACCGGTGCCGCGGCCGCGATCCTGGTGACGGTGCTCGTGGCCAGTCCGCTGCTGCTCCGCACCGCGACCATCGACCTCGACCGCATCGGCGCGCGCTGCCTCGTCTTCTTCGCCGGTTGCTCGCTGCTCCTCGCCGCCCGGTCCTACCGCCACGCCGCCGCGCGGGTCCTGCTGCGCCTCGCCGGCCTCGGGGCGCTGGTGTCCCTCGCGGTGCACCTCGTCGCCGGGGCGGGCGCGGGCCACGTCGACACCTTCTTCTACGTCACCGTCGCGCTCGGGGCCATCGCGCTCGCGGCGGCCGTGGCCACCGGCCGCGGCTGGCGGTCGGTGTGGTGGTCGCGTCGCGCCGAGGTCGCGGAGTCGCTGTGCGGCAGCTTCGCCTTCGCCGCCGCGGTCGTCGCGGCGGGCGTCTTCCGCCGCCTGTGGGAAATGACGTCCTGATGTTTAGGCGGAAAACGGCCGGGTAGATGCACGTCAGCGCGGGGGGCCGGGACGTCTCCCCGAGCACCGGATCACCAGTCCAGTGAGTCACCAACACACCAACACTCGGTCGGTTCGACCGCCGAGGGAGAAGGATCGACATGAGCGAGATGTACGGCCAGACAGAGAAGGCCCTCTCCAAGGGTGCCGACTTCGTCGACCAGGCCCGCGGCGACGTCAAGAACAAGTGCGGTGTCCTGTCCGGCAACATCCAGACCATGATGGGCGGATGGGGCGGCCAGGGCGCCACGGCCTTCAACAACCTGATGATCGCCTGGGACCAGAAGCAGGAGACCATCCTCAAGGCCCTCGACCAGCTCTCGGCCTCGATGAAGGAGACGGAGCGCGACAACGTCTCGACCGACGAGTCGCAGTCCGCCAACCACGCCAACCTCCAGGGCCGTCTCGGCTGACGCCGACACCTGAACTTCTGAGATCTAGGAGATCGACATGACTTTCGACGGAATCAAGGTCCAGCACGGCAGCCTCGACGCCGGTGCGGCCGACGTGATGAAGGCGGCCAAGGACATCGAGGCCCGCCTCGACCAGCTCGAGAACGAGCTCAACCCCCTCAAGTCGGACTGGAACGGTAACGCCAAGATGGCCTACGACCAGGCCAAGGCGAAGTGGGACCAGGCGATGACCGAGATGACCCTCCTGCTCCAGCAGGCCAGCCAGGGTGTCGACGCGTCCAACGCCGAGTACAAGGCGGCCGACGCCCGGGGCGCCAACCGCTTCTGAGCAGCGCAACCGTCCGAGGCCGGTCGTCCCTCCGGGGACGCCCGGCCTCGTGGCATTTCAGCGAGCGGCTTTCGCCTAGGCTGCTCCCCGTTCAGTGCTCCGGCCCCTCGGCCGACGCAGGTGCAAGGACAATCAGGGGGAAACACCAATGAGTCAGGGGTCCTCGGTCGCCTCGGGCCTGGTCCGGGTGACCATCGCCTCGGGATCTCGCCGGGTCGATCTCGTGCTGCCGGGGTCGATCCCGGTCGCCGAGCTCGTCCCGGAGCTCGCCCGCTCCGTCGGCCTGCTCGACGCCTCCACTGTCTACGGCGGCTACCGCCTGGTGACCCAGGAGGGCCGGATCCTGGTCAACAACGCCGGTCTGACGATGCAGGGCATCGAGGACGGCGGCCTGCTCACGGTCACCGCCGGTGTCGACGACAAGGCCCCCCGCGTCTACGACGACGTCGTCGAGGCGATGGCCGACGTCGTGGAGAACGAGCTCAAGCCGTGGGAGCCCGCAGCGGGACGGCGTACGGCACTCGGCGCGGGCAGCATCCTGCTCGGCCTCGGCGCCCTCGCCCTCCTCCTGCAGGGCGAGAGCGTGCTCGGCGGCGTCGCCGCTGCGGTGATCGCCGCTCTCCTCGTGGTCGGTGGCATCGTGCTGACCCGGGCGCAGGGCGAGCCGGAGGCCGGTGTCGTCGTCTCGTTGCTGGCCGCGCTCTACGCCGCCGTCGCCGGGCTGCTGCTCGCGCCCGGGGAGCTGCCCGACTGGAGCTGGCCGCTCGCCGACGCCTTCTTCGCCGACCCGCTGCTCTACGCCGGTCTGGGCGTCCTCGCCGTCGGCCTGGTCGCCGTGGTCGGCCTGCAGGACGGCCGGGCCCTGGTCATCCCCGCCGTCGTGGTCGGGGCGGTGATCGTGGCCGGCACGGTGCTCATCCGGGTCTTCTCGCTGGAGCCGTCGACCGTCGTCGTCGTCCTGCTCACCCTCGTCGTCCTGGCCGGGAGCATCTTCCCGTGGCTCGCACTCGGGGTGACCGGCACCAGCGTCGACCAGCTCTACTCGCTGCACGACATCACCGCCGACCCCGACGAGATCGACCCCGACGAGGTCGCCGACGACGCCCGGGTCGGGCACGAGATCCTGCTGGCCGTCTCGGCCACGGTCGGCACGCTGCTCGTCCTCCTCGCCCCGTTCGCGGTCGGGCGAGGCGTCTACGGCACCATCCTGGCCGCCGTGTGCTGCCTGGCGGTCATGTTCCGCACCCGCCAGTACCGCACGGGTTCGGAGGTCCTCGCCGGGCTCGTCTCCGGAATCCTCGGCCTGGTCTCGGTCGCCCTGTCGATGCTGCTGATCCACGACGACTGGCGCGCCGGCGCCGCGATCGGCCTGGCGGGCGTCGGCGCGGTGCTCCTGGCGCTGACGCTCGTACCGGCCTCGCCGTCGGTGCGCCGCGGTCGCATGGGCGACGTCGTCGAGACGATGACCCTGCTGGCGCTCCTCCCGCTGATGGTCCTCGCGGCCGGCTTCGTGTCCGCGGTGGCGGGCTGAGCGGGCGGGGAACCAGATGGCCACCAAGAAGGACCTCGTCGAGGCCCACGCCTTCAGCCGTCGCCGGCTCGTCACCGCCTTCGTCTCCGGCGCCCCGGGCGGCCGCGAGGTCGAGCCCGTACGACCCGGCCGCGTGCTCATCGGCGGCGTCGCCCTGTCGGTCCTGCTCCTGGCGGGCGCGGCGATCGCCGGCTTCCTGCTCGGACGCCCGCCCGCACAGTGGCTCGACGCGCCCAGCTTCGTGATCTCCAAGGACACCGGCGAGCAGTACGTCGTCCTCCGCGGTGGCGACGAGCCGATGCTCCAGCGGGTGCCCAACTACGTGTCGGCGCAGCTCCTGATCGGTGACGCCGAGCTCACGCCCTTCACCGTGCGCGACAAGTACATCCGCACCGTGCAGCTCGGCGAGGACCTCGGCATCGACGCCGCACCGGCCAGCCTCCCCGCGGCGGGCGAGCTGGTCGACGACGGCTGGACCGCCTGCACCGGCGCCGGGGTCGGCATCAAGCTCGCGGTGCAGCGCACGCCGACCGTCGAGGACCTTGCCGGCTCGGCGTTCCTCGTGCGCAGCGAGGGCACGACCTGGCTGATCGCCAGCGCACCGCCGGTCGGGAGCAAGCAGGGCAGCGCCTACCGCTTCCCCATGCCCGAGGACGAGACGCAGTCCTCGACGCTGGGCGACCGGCTCGGGTTCGGTGCGTCGGCGACCGAGGTCGACGCCGACTGGCTCAACCTGTTCCGGCTCGGCGAGCCCCTCGAGAAGGCGTCCTTCGGGGTCACCCGTCCCGGTGAGCGCGTCCCCTACGGCAGCACCGGCACCGACCTCTCGCGCTACCGCATCGGCGACCTGCTGCTCTCGAGCAGCGGCTCCTACTACCTGCTCGGCGACGAGAAGCCCGAGCGGCTCAGCGACTTCGCCGGCATGGTCTACGGCGTCGTCGAGCAGCCGGCGCAGGAGCTGCCCGGCGACCTCTCCGCCTCGTTCGGCGACCCCAGCACGCCCGCGGAGTGGCCCAGCGACGTCCCGCAGCCGGTCACCAACGGCGCGCTGTGCGCGGTGCTCCACCCTGCGGTCGGTGCCGACGCCACCTTCGGCCTCGCCACGAACCCCACCGGCGCGGCCGACCCCTTCGCCGCCGACGTACGCCCCGGCCGGCACGCGGTCGACGTCGAGCCCAGCGCCGGCGCCTACGTCCTCTCCGGCTCGGGCGAGGCCGCCGACTCCGGCACCCGCTACGTCATCGACCCCAAGGGCGAGAAGTACGAGCTGGTCGGGCCGGAGGTGCCCGACTTCCTCGGCTACGGCGACGTGGAGCCGCCGCTGGTGCCGAGCGCGTGGCTGGAGTTCTTCGAGCCGGGCGTCCAGCTGTCGACCAACAGCGCACGTCGCGTCTCCGTGGACGCCCCACCGGCGGACGACGCCGCCGCGGACGCCGGCTGATGACGGCACCGTCGACGGGTCGCCGACTGTCTCCGGTGCGCCGCCCACCCGTGCGTACGGCGCTCGCCGCGGGCCTGCTCGCGGCGTCGGTCGTGCCCCTCGGTGCGTCCCCGGCCGCCGCCGACCACGACGCCCCCTGCCTGGAGAGCGAGGGGCCGGGCTCCGAGCGCCTGGCCGACACCCACGCCAAGGACAACCCCGCCCTCGAGCGGATGCACGTCGAGCAGGCACAGGAGCTCGCCACCGGGCGGGGCGTGAAGGTCGCCGTCATCGACAGCGGGATGGTCGGAGTCGAGGGGCTCGACATCGCCGGTGGCGTGGCGATCGAGGGCGTCAACCCCGGCACCCGTCTCTCCGGCCACGGCACGATCGTCGCGGGGCTGATCGCCGGCCCCCGCGGGGTCGCCCCGGACGCCCAGGTCTTCGACGTCAAGGTCTACGACACCGACGACGCCGACTCCACCCAGGGCGAGCGGGAGCTGTCGTCGGCCGGCATCGCCGCGGGCATCGACGCCGTCGTCCGGGCGCAACCCCAGCAGCAGTTCGACATCGTCAACATCTCCCTCGCCGTCCGCGAGCCCGACCCGGAGCTCGAGGCGGCCGTCGCTCGCCTCGTCGACCTGGACGTCGTCGTGGTCGCCGCAGCCGGCAACGCCCCGGCCGAGACCCCCGGCTCCGGCTTCGAGGGCACGCCCGACAACGACGCCGACGTCTTCCCGGCCGACTACCCCGGCGTGCTCGCGGTCAGTGCGACCCCGCCCTTCGACGAGAACCCCAGCACCTACGTCCTGCCGAACCTCGACACCGACGTCGCCGCCCCGACCCTGGGGGCGATCTCGGCCAACGCCACCGGTCAGGTCTGCGTCCTGGACCAGGTCGCGACGTCGTGGGCGAGCGCCGAGGTCAGTGGGGTGATGGCCCTGCTCAAGCAGCGCTTCCCCCGCGAGACCGCCCCGCAGCTGGTCGCCCGGCTGCAGGCGACGACCGAGGGCGCAGGTGCCCTCGACGGTCCGGACGGCACGGCCGCGAACCCGTGGACCGGAGCAGGCGTCGTCCAGGCGCACGACGCGCTGACCCGTGAGATCAAGCCGGGCCGCCAGGGCAAGGTCGAGACCACCGTCCAGGAGGTCCGCGCCGACGCCCAGGCGCCGCCCGCGCCCGAGCGCATCGACCTCTTCGGCACCCCCCGGGCGATCCTGCTGTGGTCGGGGCTGGTGGCCGGGTCGCTGCTGGCGCTGGCCTTCATGCTGCGCCCGTTGCTGCGACGTTGACCCGGGACCGCCGGTCCCATGATGGAATCAAGCCATGCCTGACACCTCGGACGCGCCCGTCGCCGTCATCCTCGCCGGCGGCCAGGGCTCACGCCTGTGGCCGATCAGCCGGGACCGCGCCCCCAAGCAGTTCCAGCCGGTCGTGCGCGACCGCCCGCTGCTCACCGGCACCATCGAGCGGCTCAGCGAGATCGTCGACCCGAGCCGCATCCACGTCTCGACGCGCGCGCGCTTCGCCGACGCCGCCCGGGCAACGCTCGGCCCGGTGCCGCCGGAGAACCTGATCCTCGAGGAGGACCCGGCCGGTCCCGCGACGGCGTTCGCCCTCAGCATCGCGACGCTGTCGCACAAGTACGGCAACGCGCCGGCGCTGATCGCCCCCTCGGACCACCTGATCACCGAGGAGGACGCCTTCAACGAGGCGTCGCGCGACATGCTCGAGCAGCTCGACCGGACGCCCGAGTCGATGGTGGTGCTCGGCGCCGAGCCCACCCGCTTCGACCCGAGCCTGGGCTACATCCACACCAAGGGCGGCGACGAGGCCGTCCAGGTGATCGACTCCTTCCACGAGAAGCCCGACGAGGACCTGGTCGGCGAGCTCGGCGAGACGGGCAACCTGTTCTGGAACACCGCCTGCTACGGCGTACGGGTGGGGCGGGCGTGCGAGGCCTACCGCAGCGCGCTGCCGCTGATCTTCGAGTCGATCGAGCGCTACGCCCGCGGGGCCACGTCCGAGAAGGCCTACCGCGGCGCCGCCATCGGCGGGCACGAGATCTACCCCCTGATGTGGGCCGGGATGGAGTGCCTGGTCGTCCCGCGGCAGCTGGGGTGGACCGACGTCGGCACCTGGCCCCGCCTGGAGCGGGTCCTGCACGACCAGCGGGTCACCTCGATCGGTCCCGCGCTCCAGCTCGACGCCGAGGACACCCTGGTCGCCAGCATGGACGGCCGCCCGGTCGTCACGCTCGGCGCGCGCGGCCTGATCGTCGTGACCCACGAGGACGCCGTCTACGTGCTCGACCGCCAGAAGGCGCTCGACACCGGCATCCTCGAGCGGCTCCGCTCGCTCCTCGCGGCCAGCAGCCGCGAGGACCTCCTCTGACCGGTCCCCCGGACCTGCCGAACGACCGCCCCACCCGAAGGAACCCATGTCCCACGAGAACAGCCAGCACATCGTCGTCGTCGGCACGAAGCCCGACATCATCAAGCAGGCGCCGATCTACCACGAGCTGCGCGACCGCGGCCACGACGTCGTGCTGTGCCACACCGGTCAGCACTACGACCACAACCTCTCGCAGTCGATGCTCGACGAGTTCGGCGTCCGCGAGGACATCAACCTCGAGGTGCGCGGCGGCGTCAACGACCTCGTCTCCGGCATCACGGCCAAGCTGGCCCAGTACCTGCGCGGCTTCTCCGAGCGCGGCGGCTTCCCCATCACCTACGTCCACGGCGACACGACCACCGCGATGGCCGGCGCGCTCGCCACCTTCGGCGAGCGCCAGGCGCTGGTCCACGTCGAGGCCGGGCTGCGCACCCTCTCGCCCAGGCCCGAGGTCCTGAAGGGCTGGATCGAGCAGGGCGCCGACCTCGACTGGGCGTCCTTCCGTGAGCAGTCGATCGACCGCGCCAGCTGGGCCAAGGGGAGCCGCGAGCCCTCGCCCGAGCAGTTCAACACCCGGGTCGCCGACGCCGGCTCCGACCTGCACGCCGCCCCCGTGGAGCTCAACCGCGAGTTCCTCGTCGAGGAGGGCTTCGCGCCCGCCGCCATCGACGTCGTCGGCAACTCCGTCGTCGACGCCCTCGCACAGGCGGTCGCCGGCAGCGACAAGAACCAGGTGCTCCAGAAGTTCCCGCAGATGGGCGACGGCTCGTTCCTGCGGTTCTGCGTGCACCGCCGCGAGAACACCACCAACCGCGACCGCTTCAACCTCCTCATGGACGCGATGGAGGCACTGCTCGAGCAGGGTCACCACGTCCTCTTCATCCGCCTCCTCGGCACCGAGGCCGCGATCGACAACTTCGGGCGTCGCCAGTGGCTCGAGGACCTCGAGGCCAGGTACGGCGACGCGCTCATCTCGACGCCCGTGTGGGACAGCTACCTCGACGTCGTCGCCGCGATGTCGATGTGCGCGGTCATCGTCACCGACTCCGGCAGCATCGTCGAGGAGGCCAACGTCCTCGAGGTGCCGTGCGTGACCCTGCGCTTCGGGTCCGACCGCTCCGAGACGTTCCTCGCCGGCAGCAACTTCCTCGCCCCGCCCGTCGACAAGGACCTGATGACCAGCGTCATCCACAACGTCTTCGAGCACCGCGCCGAGTTGTCGTGGGACCGCGTCTACCCCGAGCGGGCCTCGGCGATGCTCGTCGACGCCGTCGAGCGACGCCTCGACGAGGGGAGCCTGCTGATCTCCGAGGAGTGGCGCTACGGCCTGAAGGCCCAGCTGCGCTGAACCCCTGCCCGATCGCGGGCCTTGCGTGTTTCTACTGATGACCACGCGGCGCGTGGCGCTCCATCCTGTCGTGGGAGGGATGGAGGGGGACATGGAGATCCGCGCCACCGGCCGGGACGTCGTCTGCGTGATCGGCGCCGGCCCCGCCGGCCTGGCGACGGCGGTCGAGCTGTCGCGGTCCGGCGTGGACTTCGTCTGCTTCGACCAGCGTCCCGGGCCCGGGGGAGTCTGGTGCCCACAGGACACCACCGGCATGACCCACGCCTGGCCGACGCTGACCCTCAACAGCCCGCGGGGCTGGTTCGAGCTCAGCGACCACCCGATGCCGCGCAGCTACCCGGACTTCCCCCGGGCCGACCAGGTGTCGGCCTACCTCGAGGGGTGCCTCGACCACTACGGCATCCGTGACCGCTTCGAGTGGGGCACGGGGGTCGTCCGGGTGGAGCCCGGGCCCGACGACTGCTGGCGCGTCACCCTCACCACCGGCGAGACCAGGCTCTTCACGGCGGTCGTCGTCGCCAACGGCCACCACAACGAGCCGTTGCTCCCCGACTTCCCGGGCGAGTTCTCCGGCGGGACCCGGCACTCCCAGACCTACCGCAGCCGCGACGAGTACGCCGGCAAGCGGGTGCTCGTGGTCGGCTTCGGCAACAGCGGCAGCCAGATCGCCGCCGACGTCAGCGCCGTCGCCGACACCACGGTGCTCGCGATCCGCAGGGGCGGCTACGTGCTGCCCCACTACGCGCGCGGGCTGCGCATCGACCGGGCGATGCCGTCCTGGCTGGGGTTCCTGGTCAACGCCTACCTCCCGCGCCCGATCGCGGGGCCGCTGCTGACGGCGTACTGCCGGCTCGTCGTCGGGTCGCCGACCCGCGCGGGCCTGCCGCGCCCCGACCACCACTTCGGCTCCGCGCTGCCGACGGTCACCGCGGACCTGCCGGCCCGGATCGATGCCGGGCTGGTCCGGCTGCGGCCGCAGGTCGCCCGGCTCGCCGGCAGCAGCGTGGAGTTCACGGACGGCAGCCGGGAGGAGGTCGACGAGATCATCTACTGCACCGGCTACCGCACCACCACGCCGTTCCTCGACGCGGCCGTCTTCGACTCCGACGACAACCGCGTCCCCCTCTACCTCCGGGTCTTCCACCCCGAGCACCCGTCGCTGCACTTCGTCGGCTTCCTGCAGGCCGTCGGCTGGGGGTTCCTGCCGCTCTTCGAGTCGCAGGCGCGCCTGGTCGCCGCCCACCTGAGCGGCGCCTACGTGCTCCCGGACCCTGCCCGGATGCGCAGCGCGATCGTGGCCGACCTCGACCGGGTCCGCCGGAACTTCGTGGACTCCTCGCGCAACCGCTACCAGATGAACGGCGCGGTCTACCAGCACGAGTGCCGGGTCGAGCTGCGTCGGGGCGCCCGACGGGCCGGAGCGGGCGAGCAGGGCTCGACGCGTCGCGGCCGGCTAGCCTCCCTCGCCCGGTGAACGCTGGTTGTGGGCGAGGGCGAGCTCGGTGCGGTTCTTGACGCCGAGCTTGGCGTAGGTCCGGTAGAGGTGCGACTCCACGGTGCGGACGGAGGTCCTGAGCGCGGCGGCGACCTCGGCGTTGGTCCGGCCCGACGCCACGAGAGCGACCACCCGCAGCTCGGTCGGCGTCAGCGCCGCCCACCCGTCCCGGGGCCCCTCCTCGACAGGAGTCACCGGTGCGGCTGCCCGGGCGGCGAGCTCGAGACGGTCGGCGACGCGCACCATCCCGACGTCCGCGCAGTCCGCGACGACGGCCCGGAGCCGCGCTCCGGCCTCGGGGGCGCCGGCGCGGAGCAGCAGCAGGACCGCGGCCTCGTCGTCGAGCCGGACCTCGACCGGCCGACCTCCCGCGGCGTGGACCTCTCGCGCCCGTGCGACCAGTGACAGGTCGCCCTCCACCAGGCCGCGGCAGCGGTCCACGTGGGCGTCGACGTTGGCCCGCCCGGCACGCGATCCCGCCGCCATCACAGCCACCACGTCCCGCGCGGTGCCCAGCTCCCCGGCCAGCACGCTCATCCGCACCAGGTCGGGGCCGAACAGCGTGAGCGCGGCGTTGGCGTGGACGGCCTCGGCGAGGCCCCACGCCTGGACGAGGAGGGCGTGCGCCGCCCCGGGCTGCCCGAGCGCCTCGAGGTGCAGCGCGCGGATCCAGGCGAGCCAGTCGAGCCCCACCTGGACCCCACCGGCCGCGATGGCCCGGTCGCCCTCGTCCAGGTGCTCCGCCGCCCGGTCCAGTGCCCCGGCGTGGACCGCGACACCGGCCAGCACCGCGTGGGCCCAGGGCGCGGCCAGCGCGATGCCCTCCTCGGCCGCGATCCGCAGGCCCTCGTGGCACTCGCGCTCCGCCGCCGACCACCGTCCGGCGTTCCAGTGCCCGAGCGCGACGGCGTACCGGTAGAACGGCACCGCCCACCTGGCGCCGAGGTCGTCGGCGATCACCAGGCCCTGCCTCAGCGTCTCGGCCGCGGCAGTCGAGTGGCCGGCGCTCTCCAGCGCGAGCCCGTGGAACAGCCGCGGCGCCATCCGGTGACCGGCGCCGTGGGCGCTCTCGTCGGCCAGGCGTACGGCGGTGGCGGCGGGCTCGACGGCGTCGGCGTGGTAGCCGCCGAGGTTGAGGACCCAGGCCCGCACGCTCCACGCGAGCACCTCCGCGAAGCGGTCCGGGTGCGCCTCGCAGGCCGCGAGCGCCGCTGTGGCGCACGTCTCGGCCTCGGCGAGCTCGAGGGCGAACATCGCCATCGCCGCGGTGAGCGCCTCCGTCCACGCGCGGCTGTCGGGCTCCCGGGGCATGGCGCGTGCCCGGTCCAGTGCCTCGGCCGGTCGCCCGAGGATCGTCAGGCACCGGATCCCGGTCTCCTCGGCTGCCAGCCGGCTGGCCGGGCGGGCGGCACCGCGGAGCCGGTCGGCGAGGGCGAGGGCACTGGTCGCGCGGCCGGACCAGAAGAGTGCGTCGACGAGCCCCACCTGAGCGGCCGTCGCCTCCGGTCCGACGTGGCCCGCCAGGGCGACCGCCCGCTCGAACAGGTCGACAGCGGTCGCCGGCGCCCGCTCGACCATCGATCCGGCCACGGACGTGAGCACCGCGGCGGCCTCGTGGTCGATGCCCTGTCCCGATCGCAGGAACTGCGCCGCCACCCGGTCCGGCGTCGCGCCGGCGTCGAGGAGGCGGTGACCGACCTGCCGCCTGAGCTCGGGCACGGAGCCGGCTGGCAGGTCGGCCTCGACGGCCTCACGGACGAGCTCGTGGCTGATCCGGAGCTCCTCGCCGTCCTCGACCACCACCCCGGCCTCCCGGCACCGCTGGACGGCGCCGACCAGGTCGAGCACGTCGCGCCCGGTCGCCGCCGCCAGCTCGGCGTACGACGCGCGCCCGTCGAGGAGCGCCAGGGCGCGCAGCACCAGCGCGGGTCGCTCCTCGAGGTCGACCATCCGGCGCAGCACGGCCGAGCCGTCCGGCAGCGCCTCGGGCGTGCTCAGCTCGATCGACCCGTCCGACAGGTCGTGGAGCAGGCCGGTCCGGCGCGCCTGGGCGACGAGCTGCTCGACCAGGAACGGATTGCCGCCGGCCGCGACCAGCCGCTGTCGCAGGCGCGGGCCCGGCCGGCCACCCACCAACCGCCCGGCGAGCTCGATGACGTCGGGCTCGGGCAGGCCCTCGAGGCGCACCACGTCGGCGTCGGCCTCCCGGCAGCGCTCGACGAGCGCGTCGAGGGCCGGTGACCGGGGCGCGGGGCGGCGGGCCAGCAGGAGCGAGAGGGGAAGCGTGTCGGTCAGGTCGACCAGGGCGCCCATCGCACCCAGGGTGTCGGCGTCGGACCAGTGCAGGTCGTCGACCATCACCACGGTCGTCCCACCCTCCGCGGCCGCCCGGACCGCGGAGCGGACGAGGTCGACCACGGCGGAGTGCGGAGCCGCCGGCGTCTCCAGCGGCGAGCGTCGGCCGGGGTCTGGGACCGGGAGGCCGAGCCCCAGCGCGTCGAGCAGTCCGCCCGCGGGACGTACGTCGTACCTCCGGGTCGGCACGTGCACGCGCTGGACGTCGGGCACGCGCCGGCCCAGGTCGGTGAGGAGCCGGGTCTTCCCCACGCCGGGCTCGCCCTCCACGAGCACGAGGGCGCCGGTGCCGCTGCCGATCCGGTCGGCCAGGGCGCGCAGCAGGTCGGTCCGGCCAAGGCCTTCCGGCCCGCTCAGAGCCACCCTGCGACTCCCGTCCCCTGCACGCGCGAGGGCACCATGGTCGCAGATCCGCCGGCCGGCTCCGTCGTACGAGATCGAGGCGCAGGAGCGCCAGACGCACCAGGACCTCCACTCGAGCGAGTGGAGGTCCTGGTGGTGGTGGCGGAGGTAGGGGGATTCGAACCCCCGAGGGCTATTAACCCAACCCGCTTTCCAAGCGAGCGCCATAGGCCACTAGGCGATACCTCCGCGGAGGAGCGTACCGGTCGGTTCGGGGCCGGTGAAATCGCGTGCGCTCACCGGGGCTCGGTGCGGACCCGTACGACGAACGCGCCGAGGTTGTCGCGGAGTCGCGCTTGCCGCGGATGTAGAGGGGGCACGCGAGGTCGGAGCAGATGGAGGTGCCGACCGAGTTGCCGCGCTGCCCGGGTTTGGGCACCGGTTATCGGCTCGCCTAGACTCCCCGGCAACCCCCCACGCGGCGTCACCTCGCCCAATTCCCCCAGGGCCGGAAGGCAGCAAGGGTAAGTGAGCTCTGACGGGTGCGTGGGGGGCCTCTTCATGTCCGGGTACGTGGTGGCCCGCAGCCGGTGTGCCCGGCCCGTGGTCGCTGTGGGTGGGCACGGTTAGGGTTCACGACGTGGAGTCACCGCTCGCGCTCTATCGCCGCTACCGGCCCGAGACCTTCCAGGAGGTCATCGGGCAGGACCACGTGACCGAGCCGCTCCGGGCCGCGCTGGCAGCCAACCGGGTCAACCACGCCTATCTCTTCTCGGGTCCGCGCGGGTGCGGCAAGACCACCTCCGCCCGCATCCTGGCCCGCGCGCTCAACTGTGCGCAGGCGCCGATCTCCGACCCCTGCGGCGAGTGCGACAGCTGCCGCGACCTCGCCCGCGGCGGCCCGGGCTCGATCGACGTCATCGAGATCGACGCGGCCTCCCACGGTGGCGTGGACGACGCCCGTGACCTGCGGGAGAAGGCGTTCTTCGCCCCGGTGCGCGACCGCTACAAGGTCTACATCATCGACGAGGCCCACATGGTCACCACGCAGGGCTTCAACGCCCTGCTCAAGCTCGTCGAGGAGCCGCCGCCGCACCTGCGGTTCATCTTCGCCACGACCGAGCCCGACAAGGTGCTGCCGACGATCCGCTCGCGCACCCACCACTACCCCTTCCGGCTGATCCCGCCGCGCCTGCTGAGCGACTACCTGTCCCAGCTCGCCGGAGAGGAGGGCGTGGCGATCGAGCCGGCCGCGCTGCCCCTCGTCGTACGTGCCGGGGCCGGGTCGGCGCGCGACACGCTGTCCGTGCTCGACCAGCTGCTCGGCGGTGCCGGTGCGGCCGGGGTCACCCACAAGCTCGCGACCGACCTGCTCGGCTTCACCCCCGACTCGCTCCTCGACGAGGTGGTCGAGGCGTTCGCCACCCGCGACGGCGCGACGGTGTTCTCGGTGGTCGACAAGGTCGTGGAGACCGGGCAGGACCCGCGCCGCTTCACCGAGGACCTGCTGCGCCGGCTGCGCGACCTGGTCATCGTCACCGCCGTGCCCGACGCTCCGGCGACCGGGCTGATCGACGTCTCGGAGGACGCCGGTGAGCGCCTCGTGGCCCAGGCCGCGCGCTTCGGCGCGATCGAGCTCAGCCGCGCCGCCG
Organism: Nocardioides sp. T5; assembly: GCF_048161455.1. Taxonomy (NCBI): domain Bacteria; kingdom Bacillati; phylum Actinomycetota; class Actinomycetes; order Propionibacteriales; family Nocardioidaceae; genus Nocardioides; species Nocardioides sp. T5. The sequence continues at coordinate 263,865 of NZ_CP182415.1, forward strand.
ACATCGTGGCCGCCGGCCTCACCGAGATGCGGGGAGCCACCGCCCCACGCCTGCTGCTCGAGCTGCTCTGCGCACGGGTCCTGCTGCCGGGCGCCGACCACACGTCCGACGGCGTGATGGCACGCCTCGAGCGGCTCGAGCGCCGCATGGACGTCACCGGAGCCCCCGCGCCCGCCGCGCGCGACGAGGCCCCGGCCGCCCCGCCCCGGACCGCACCCCAGCCCGCGCCCCAGGCGGCGCCCGCGGCCGCGCCCCAGCCCACCTCCCAGGCGGCACCCCAGCCCGCAGCCCCGTCGCGCAGCGACGAGCCGGCTCCGCCGCCGCCGATGCCCACGGCGGCCCCGTCCGCTCGCGACGACGGTCCGCCGCCGCCCCCGCCGATGCCGGGTCCGCCGGCGCAGGAGCCCTCCACGCCGCAGGCGCCCCCGGTCGTCGCCGAGCCGACCCAGGCCCCGGCCGCCGCTGCCGGACCCGACGCCCCGGTCGCCGAGCAGCCGGCCGGTCCGCGCGGCGGCCTGAGCCTCGTCGACGTACGCCGGCTGTGGCCCGACATCCTCGAGCAGACCAAGAACCGTCGTCGCCTCGCCTGGATGGTGCTGTCCCAGCACGCCCACGTGGTCGACGTCGACGGCGTGCGGCTGACGGTCGGCTTCGCCAACTCGGGCGCGCGGGACTCCTTCGTCAACGGCGGATGCGACGAGATCCTGAGGCAGGCCGCGATCGACGTGGTCGGCATGGACTGGCGCGTCGAGTCGATCGTCGACCCGTCGGGCGCGGCCGCGCAGGCGCCGGTCGTGCGCCAGGCGGCCACCGACCCCACGGCGCCCGCCGTCCCTGCCGCGGCGCCGGCCGGCCCTCCCGGCACGCCGGGGCAGGAGGCTCCTGGCGCGCCGCCCGACTGGGTGACCGGCGCCGCCGCGCCTGCCGCTCCCGCCGCGCCTGCCGCTCCCGCCGCTCCGCCGCCGGTCTCGGCCGCACCCGCCCGTGAGGCGCTCGAGGCCGCCCGGTCCGGGGGGCCGACCGAGCCGACCGGTCCCGTCCGCTCCGCCGACGACGACGTGGACCCCGACGATCCCGACGCCGACTCCGCGGCCATCGACACCGAGTCGCTGCTCAGCCAGACGCTCGGCGCCAAGCTGATCGAAGAGATCAAGAACGACTGACCCGACCCGATGACCAGGCCCCACCCGACCCCAGACCAGCAGCGGGAGACCCGATGACCCAGAACCCCTTCGACGCCCTCGGTGGCGGCGGCTTCGACATGAACGCCCTCCTGCAGCAGGCGCAGCAGATGCAGCAGCAGCTCGAGGAGGCGCAGGCCAACCTCGCCCAGCAGACCGTCGAGGGCACCGTCGCGGGCGGTGCCGTGACGGTGACCGCCAACGGCGTCGGCGAGCTGGTCGGCGTGGCCATCCGCTCGGGCGAGTTCGACGGCACCGACCCCGACGACCTGTCCGACCTGTCCGACCTCATCGTCGCGGCCTACCGCGACGCGCGCGCGAAGTCCGAGGCGCTGGCCGGCGACCAGCTCGGGCCCCTGACCGAGGGCCTCGGCGGAGGCGGCGGCATGCCCGGCCTCCCCGGGCTCGGCTGAGGGGACCTCGTTGTACGAAGGTGTCGTCCAGGACCTGATCGACGAGCTGGGCCGGCTGCCCGGCGTCGGTCCCAAGAGCGCGCAGCGCATCGCCTTCCACCTGCTCCAGGCCGAGCCCACCGACGTACGTCGTCTCGCCGACGTGCTGATCGAGGTCAAGGCCCGGGTGAAGTTCTGCTCGATCTGCTTCAACGTCAGCGAGGACGAGCAGTGCCGGATCTGTCGCGACGAGCGGCGTGACCCGAGCGTGCTGTGCGTGGTGGAGGAGTACAAGGACGTCGTCGCGATCGAGCGCACCCGCGAGTTCCGCGGCCGCTACCACGTGCTCGGCGGGGCGATCTCGCCGATCGACGGCATCGGCCCCGACCAGCTGCACGTCAAGGAGCTGATGCCGCGCCTGGCCGACGGCACGGTCACCGAGGTCATCCTCGCCACCGACCCCAACCTCGAGGGCGAGGCCACCGCGACCTATCTCACGCGCCTGCTCCTGCCCATGGGGTTGCGCGTGACCCGCTTGGCGAGTGGACTGCCTGTGGGCGGCGACCTCGAGTACGCCGACGAGGTGACGCTCGGCCGAGCCTTCGCGGGAAGGAGATCAGCAGAGTGATCGACGGATGCACAGCTGTCAGAAGGGGTCCAGTGCCGTGAGCGAGATCGACGAGAGGGTGTTCGGCGAGCAGATCGCCGACTCCGTGGAGAGCTTCCTGCTCGCCCTGCGCGCCATCGCGCGTGAGGGCAACGGTGCGCAGGCGGTCTCGCTGCTGCTCCTCGAGATCAGCCAGGTCTTGCTGGCCGGTGCCCGGATGGGCGCCCAGCACGACTTCACCCCGAGCGAGGAGTACCAGCCCGACGTGGGGCCCGAGGCCGACATCGACGACCTCCGGCTGCGGCTGGCGGAGATGCTCGAGGGTGTCGACGCCTACACCTTCGTCTTCGACCCCTACGTCCCCGAGGTGGTGGAGAGCCGGCTCTCCGACGACCTGGCGTCGATCGCCATCGACCTGGAGAACGGCCTGCGCCACTTCCGCGCGGGTGATGTCGACGAGGCGCTGTGGTGGTGGCAGTTCTCCTACGTCAACAACTGGGGCAACCTCGCCGGCGCCGCGCTCAACGCGCTGCTCACCGTCGTGGCCCACGACCGGTTCGACACCGACTTCGAGGCCGACGCCGACGTCGTGGCGGTCGCGGATGAGATGCTCGGGAGCCCCCCGACCGCCCAGCCGTAGAATCGGCGGTGGCCTGGCGGCAACGGCGCCGGCGGGCTCGCCAGAGCACCGCGGCCGCTGACGGCCGCACACCGATCCCGAGGACCAACCGTGGGCATTGTCGTGCAGAAGTACGGCGGCTCCTCCCTCGCCGACGCCGACGCCATCAAGCGCGTCGCCCGGCGCATCGTGGAGGTCAAGAAGTCCGGCCACGACGTGGTCGTCGCCGTGTCCGCCATGGGCGACACCACCGACGACCTCTACGACCTGGCCAACGGCGTCTCACCGCTGCCGCCGGCGCGCGAGATGGACATGCTGCTCACGGCCGGTGAGCGGATCTCGATGGCGCTGGTCGCGATGGCCATCAGCGACCTGGGCTACACCGCGCGGTCGTTCACCGGCTCGCAGGCCGGGGTGATCACCGACTCGGTGCACGGCAAGGCCAAGATCATCGACATCACGCCGGGTCGCATCACCCAGGCGATCGGCGAGGGCCACATCGTCATCGTGGCCGGCTTCCAGGGGGTCTCGGCCGACACCAAGGAGATCACCACGCTCGGCCGCGGCGGCACCGACACCACGGCGGTGGCGCTGGCGGCGGCGCTCGAGGCCGACGTGTGCGAGATCTACACCGACGTCGACGGCGTGTTCACCGCCGACCCGCGCATCGTGCCGAGCGCCCGCAAGCTCGACAAGGTCTCCTACGAGGAGATGCTCGAGCTCGCCGCGTGCGGCGCCAAGATCCTGCACCTGCGGTGCGTGGAGTACGGCCGCCGCTACGGCATCCCGATCCACGTCCGGTCGTCGTTCAGCCAGCTCGAGGGCACCTGGGTCGTCAACGACCCCCGAGCCCACCCCAGCCTCAGCGGACCCACCGAGGAAGACACCATGGAACAGCCCATCATCGCCGGCGTGGCCCACGACCGCAGCGAGGCCAAGATCACCGTCGTCGGCGTGCCCGACAAGGTGGGCGAGGCCGCCCGCATCTTCGAGGCCCTGGCCGACGCGCAGATCAACCTCGACATGATCGTGCAGAACGTCTCCGCAGCGGCCACGAGCCTCACCGACATCTCCTTCACGCTGCCGCGCACCGACGGGCAGGTCGCGATGACCGCGCTCGCCCGCATCCAGGCCGAGGTCGGCTACGACAAGCTGCTCTACGACGACAAGATCGGCAAGGTCTCGCTGATCGGCGCCGGCATGCGGTCGCACCCCGGCATCACCTCGAAGTTCTTCGCCGCGCTCGCGTCGGCGGGGGTCAACATCGGGATGATCTCCACCTCCGAGATCCGCATCTCGGTCGTCGTGGACGAGAACGCCGTCGACGACGCGGTGCGCGCCACGCACACCGCGTTCGACCTCGACGCCGACGAGGTCGAGGCCGTGGTCTACGGAGGCACCGGACGATGAGCAGCGAGGTCAAGCCGGTCAACATCGGCATCGTCGGAGCGACGGGGCAGGTCGGCGTCGCGATGCGCCAGATCCTGCTCGAGCGGAACTTCCCCGCGGACCAGGTGCGCTTCTTCGCCTCGTCCCGCTCGGCCGGCACCGTGCTGCCGTTCGGCGACCGCGAGATCACCGTCGAGGACGCCGCGACCGCCGACCCGGCGGGTCTCGACATCGCGCTCTTCTCCGCAGGCGCCACGACCTCGCGCGCCCTCGTGCCGAGGTTCGTCGAGGCCGGCGTGATCGTCGTCGACAACTCCTCCGCCTTCCGCAAGGACCCCGACATCCCGCTCGTGGTCTCGGAGGTCAACCCCGACGCGATGGGCGGTGTCATCGAGGCCGGGCGCGGCGTCATCGCCAACCCCAACTGCACGACGATGGCCGCGATGCCGGTCCTCAAGCCGCTGCACGAGGAGGCCGGGCTGACCCGCCTCATCGTGTCGTCGTACCAGGCCGTCTCCGGCTCCGGCGTCGCCGGCGTCGACGAGCTCGCCAACGCGGTGGCCGCGGCGGGCGACAAGGCGCGCGAGCTGGCCTACGACGGCTCGGCGATCGCCCTCCCCGACCCGGTGGCCTACGTCGAGCCGATCGCCTACAACGTCCTGCCGATGGCGGGCTCGATCGTCGACGACGGCCTCAACGAGACCGACGAGGAGCAGAAGCTCCGCAACGAGTCGCGCAAGATCCTCGGCCTGCCCGACCTGCTCGTCTCCGGCCTCTGCGTGCGCGTCCCGGTCTTCACCGGCCACTCGCTGGCGATCAACGCGGAGTTCGAGCGGCCGATGACCCCCGCCCGCGCCCGCGAGCTCCTCGGCTCGGCGGCCGGCGTCGAGCTCGACGAGGTGCCGACCCCGCTCAAGGCGGCGGGTCGCGACCCGTCGTACGTCGGACGGCTCCGGCAGGACCCGGGCGTCCCGGACGACCGCGGTCTCGCGCTCTTCATCAGCAACGACAACCTCCGCAAGGGCGCTGCCCTCAACACCGTGCAGATCGCGGAGCTGATCGCCGCCGCTCGCTGAACCTGTCGGCCCGTGCACGGCCTGACAACATCAGGAATCCCCGGTCGGCCGGGGATCCCTGAACATGTGGCCCCGTGCACCGCCTGACAAGTGCAGGGAGTGACTCGGTCCTGGTCAATCCCCGGCGGCGGTGGTGACCCACCACGCGGCGCCGAAGGCGACGGTCGACGCCAGGGGTACGGCGACGAGCGCCCGCCACGTGTCGAGCGAGCCGAGCAGGAAGACCAGCACCAGCACCGCCAGGATGCCGACGGCGAGGACACTGGTCGATCCCGCACGTGGCACGCCGAGCAGGCGCAGCAGCAGGCTCCCGGCCCACGCCAGCAGCGCCAGCACGACCACCAGGAGCAGCAGTCCCGGCCCGCCGCCGCACGCCGACGTGCCGCGTACGGCCTCGCACCCGACGCCGGCCAGCCAGGCAAGCGCCACCGCCAGTCCGCCGACGGCGGCACCGGTCAGCGCCGCTGCGGGCAGGCCGGTCACCGGCACACGCGGGAGCTCGCGTCCGGGCGCTGGGTCGGGCGTCGGCGGGACCTCCCGGGTCGGTGCTGCGGTCGGTCGGGAGCTCGCCGTTGGGCCGGCTCCCCTCGCCCGGCGCCGCAGCGACAGCGAGGGCATCTCGAGCGAGGGGCCGTCGTCGGGAGCACCGTCTGCCATGGGGGCACAGTGCCACATCCCGGCACCAGCGGGAACGACGAAGGGCCGGACCCACTCGCGTGGATCCGGCCCTCCGACACTGTCGGGCTGACAGGATTTGAACCTGCGGCCTCCTCGTCCCGAACGAGGCGCGCTACCAAGCTGCGCCACAGCCCGCCGCCCTGACCGAGAGAACTGGTCAGGGCAACGTCGGCGAGCATACCGGAGCGGTCAGGGGCTCTGGAAATCGCCCCGGACCGGTGGACGGAGCTCGGCTCAGGAGGGGGCGCGGCGGGTGAGCGTCAGGTGGGTGACGCCGCTGGGCGAGGACACCGTCTCGATGTCGAAGGTGTCCTCCAACGCCTCGAGGCCGTCCCACAGGCGGGTGCCCCGGCCGAGCACGACGGGCACCACGACGAGGTGCAGGTGGTCGACCAGGCCCGCGGCGACGAACTCACGGACCACCGTCGCGCCGCCGCCGAGTCGTACGTCGAGGTCGCCGGCGGCCTGCCGGGCGACCGCGAGCGCCTCGGCGGGGGAGGCGTCGAGGAAGTGGAAGGTGGTGCCGCCGGCCATCTCGAGCGGGGGCCGCGGCCGGTGCGTCAGGACGTACGTCGGTGTGTGGAAGGGCGGCTCCTCGCCCCACCACCCGCGCCAGTCGGGGTCGTCCTGCCACCCGGGTGGGCCGAACTTGTTGGCACCCATGATCTCGGCGCCGAAGCGGACGTCGTGGCGGGCCGCGAACGCGTTGTCGACGCCGACGCTGCCGCCGGTCTGCCAGTGCTCCGTGGCCATCATCCACTGGTGGAGCTTCTGGCCGGCATGCCCGAACGGCGACTCCAGGGACTGCGGCTCGCCGGAGCCGAAGCCGTCGAGCGAGATCGAGAAGTTGTGGACGCGCACCAGGGACATCGGGCTCTCCTTCAGTCGGCGGGGACCAGGGTCAGCAGGGTCGCCTCGGGGCGGCAGGCCACACGGAAGCGGACGTACGGGTTGGTCCCGAGTCCTGCCGACACGTGGAGCCATGCCGAGCCGTCGTCACCGGGGGCGGAGTCGGCGGGGTGGCGGTGCAGGCCACGGGCGCGCGCGGGCTCGAGGTCGCAGTTGGTGGTGAGCGCCCGGCCGCCCGGCAGGCACACCTGGCCGCCGTGGGTGTGGCCCGCGATGATCGCGTCGTAGCCGTCGGCGGCGAACTGGTCGAGCACGCGGAGGTACGGCGCGTGGGCCACGGCCAGGCGCAGGTCGGCCGCCCGGTCGGCCGGTCCGGCGACCCGGTCGAGGTCGTCGTAGGAGAGGTGGGGGTCGTCGACGCCCGCGAAGGCGATCGTGGTGTCGCGCACCGTCAGCGACCCGAAGCCGTTGGTGAGGTCGACCCATCCGGCGGCGTCGAAGCGCCGCTTGAGGTCGGGCCACGGGAGCTGCGGGGTCGAGGTGTTGCGCTTGCCCGTGTCGGGGAGCAGGTAGAGCAGCGGGTTGCGCATGCCCGGTGCGTAGTAGTCGTTGGACCCGAGGACGTAGGCGCCCGGGACGTCGAGCAGCCGGCCGAGGGCGTCGGCGACGACCGGCACGGCGCGCATGTGGGCGAGGTTGTCGCCGGTGTCGATGACCAGGTCGGGCTCGAGCGCGGCTAGCCCGCGTACCCACTCCTGCTTGGCCCGCTGGTCGGGAGCCATGTGGATGTCACTGAGGTGGAGCACCTTCAGCGGTGCGTGGCCGGCAGGCAGCACGGGCACGGTGACGCGACGCAGGGTGTACTGCCGGGCCTCCCATGCTGCGTACGTCGCCAGGCCGGCGCCGGCGAGCGTCCCGAGCCCGAGCGTGCGGCGTACGACGGGGAGGAGAGGCATTCGCCAAGGCTGCCACAATGGCCCACATGAGTGCTCTGAAGGACCGTCTCCGCGCCGACCTGACCACCGCCATGAAGGCGCGTGACGAGCTGCGCTCCTCGACCATCCGGATGGTGCTGACCGCGATCACCAACGCGGAGGTGGCCGGCAAGGAGGCCCGCGAGCTCTCGGACGACGACATCATCGGCGTCCTGTCGACGGAGGCCAAGAAGCGCCGCGAGGCCGCGGTCGCGTTCGAGGAGGGCGGGCGCACCGAGATGGCGGCCAAGGAGGCCGCCGAGGGCGAGGTCATCGCCGACTACCTCCCCGCCCAGCTCAGCGAGGCCGAGATCGCCGAGCTGGTGCGCGCGGCGATCGAGCAGACGGGCGCCGCCGGCGAGGGCATGCGCGCCATGGGCAAGGTGATGGGCGTCGTGACGCCCCAGGTCAAGGGTCGCGCCGAAGGCGGCGCGGTCGCCGCCGAGGTGCGCCGGCAGCTGGGCTGAGCAGCCCGCCGGGGGTCAGCCCCGGCCACCGCCGTTGCCGCGACCCCGGCCGCCGTTGCCGTTGCCGTTGCCACCGCCGTTGCCACCGTTGTCGGTGGACGGCGGGGGAGGAACGTAGCCCGTCGAGGTGTAGAGCGTGACCGTGTCGCCGCTGCTCAGCTGGGCGCCGGCCTCGGGTGAGGTCGAGACGACGAGGCCCGCCTCGGCCTCGGAGTTGACCTGGCCGCCGTCGGCGGCGGTGAACCCCGCGCCCTGGAGCGCCGCGGTCGCGGCCTCGACGCTCTGGCCGGTCACGTCCGGAACGGTGCTGAGCACGCCGGCGATCTCGTCGCCGGGCGGGGTCTGGAAGTCCTCGTAGGGGAGCTTGGCCGACACCGCTGCCATCGCGTCGCCCCAGAGCGGGCCGGCGACGGTCGAGCCGAACGCCTCGTAGATCGAGCTGCCACCGACGACCTGGCCGTTGAGGCTGACCCACTCGCCGAACTCGTTGGCGCCGGCGACCATCGCCGCGGTGGAGATGGTGGGGGTGTAGCCGACGAACCACACGGCCATGTTGCTGTTGTTGGTGCCGGTCTTGCCCGCGGAGGGCTTGTCGATGGCGATGTTCTGGCCGAACCCACCGGGCTCCATCACGCCGCGCAGGATGTCGTTCACCGCGTCGGCGGTGGCGCCGGGCATGACCTGCTCGCACTGGGTGGCGAAGTCCTTGAGCACCTGGCCGGAGGAGTCGAGCACCTGGGTGACCGGTCGCGGGTCGCAGTGGAGACCGCGGGCCCCGAAGGTGGCGTAGGCCTGCGCCATCGTCAGCGGGTCGGCGTCGGAGACGCCGAGGATCCACGACGGCACCTGCTGCGCCTTGGGCACCTTGACGCCCATCTCCTTGGCGAGCTCGAGCGGCTCGCACATGCCCGTCCGGGTCTCCAGCTGGGCGAAGAACGTGTTGACCGACTGCTGGGTGCCGCTGTAGAGGTCGAACGTGCCCGCGCCGGTGGAGTTCTCCGGGTCCCAGCCCTTCTGGTCGCCGGCGTAGGGGCCGTCGCAGGTCTCGAAGTCCCAGTCGTCGAAGTGCATCGTCTGCGGCGAGGGGATGCTGGTGCTCAGCGGGATGCCCTGGTTGATGGCGGCGGCGAGCACGAACAGCTTGAACGTCGAGCCGGCCTGGAAGCCGTTGGCGTCGCCGTACTTCTTGGGCACCGTGTAGTTGAGGTAGGTCTCGCCGCCCTGCTTGTCCTTGCCCATCGGGCGCGACTGCGCGAGCGCGCGGACGTCACCGCTGCCGGGCTCGACCATCGCCAGGCCGCCGATGGCCTGGTCGGTCTGGTAGACGTGGGAGGACACGGAGTCGTCGGCGGCCTTCTGCATGTCGAGGTCGATCGTGGTGTTGATCGTCAGGCCGCCGTTGTTGAGCGTGCGGCGGCGCTCCTTGGTCGTGTCGCCGAGGACGGGGTCCTTGAGCAGCCAGTTGACGACGTAGTCGCAGAAGAACGGTGCGCGCGACTGCTGGCAGCCGTTGGGCGACGTCTCGATCTTGAGCGTCTTCTTGATCGGCTTGTTCTTGAGCCGGTCGGCCTTCTTCTCGGTCAGGACGCCGAGCTGTGCCATGCGGTCGAGGACGACGTTGCGCCGGCTCTCGGCGCGCTCGGGGTTGTCGACCGGGTCGTAGCCGACCGGGTTCTTCACCAGGCCGGCCAACGTGGCGGCCTCGAGCATGTTGAGGTCCTTGGCGTTCTTGGAGAAGAAGTGGCGCGCGGCCGACTGGACGCCGAAGGCGCCGTCGCCGAAGTAGGCGATGTTGAGGTAGCGCTCGAGGATCCAGTCCTTGGTGTGGTTCTTCTCGAACGCGATCGCGTAGCGCAGCTCGCGGATCTTGCGCGCGTAGGTCTCCTCGGTCGCGGCCTTGCGCTCCTCGTCGGTCTCCGCCTGGTAGAGCAGCGTCTGCTTCACCATCTGCTGGGTGATCGACGAGCCGCCCTGCACCGAGCCGCCGTTGGCCTGGTTGGTGACGAAGGCGCGGAGCGTGCCCCGGAGGTCGAGGGCGCCGTGGTCGTAGAAGCGGTAGTCCTCGATCGCGACGATCGCCTTCACCATCGGCCGCGAGATCGAGCCGAGCGGCACGTTGATGCGGTTCTGGTCGTAGAGCGAGGCGATGAGGTTGCCGTTGACGTCGTAGATCCGGGTCTTCTGCGACAGGTCCTTGGCCTCGAGCGACTCGGGGAGGTTGACCATGCCCTTGCTGACGTCCTTGGCCGCGACGCCCACCAGGCCCGCGAAGGGAATGGCGAGGCAGGCGACGAGGACACCCATGACGACCGCGACGGCAGCCATCACCGCGAGGTGGGACGCGACCCGACCGGCGTCAGGGCCGCCCTGGGGGCGTCCGGAGGAGGAGGACGAGCGTGAGGACATGGGCACCAGAGTACGGGGCGGACGCTTACCATCCGGAATTCCAGCCGCGCAGCCGGATAGTCATATTGGGCTATACGAATTGAGCCACACGGTCCCTGTCTGGACCGGGGGTGATTCGTTTACTTTTCATTCTGAGTCGGGGATGGCCGCTATGGGGGCGGCCGACCGGCTCGACAATCACCGTGGGGTTTGACTTATGTGGGTCGAGGACTGGGCAGCACGCGCCGCATGCAAGGGCGACACTCCGGACGCGCTCTTCGTGCGTGGCGCGGAGCAGAACAAGGCCAAGCAGGTGTGCGCGGGTTGCCCCGTGCGGACCGAGTGCCTGGCCGAGGCGCTCGACAACCAGATCGAGTGGGGTGTCTGGGGCGGCATGACCGAGCGTGAGCGCCGTGCGCTGCTCCGCCGTCGTCCCGGTTCGTCGTGGCGCACCATCCTGGAGACCGCCCGCACCAAGGTCGAGGCGCCCGCGGTCAACGCCTGAGTCGCGTCGGTCTGGTCCTCAGTCCTGCCGCGCGAGGCTCTCGCCGATCGCGCGCAGGCCGTCGAGGTCGTGGACGTCGCTCGCCATCGCCGGCACGATCGCGGTCGGGACCTTCGGGTGCGCCGCCGCGAACCGCTCGCGCAGGTGCTGCTCGCGCTCGACGATGCGGACCCGGTCGGCGTGGAGCCGCAGCAGCCCGGCGGTCAGTGACGAGGAGTCGCCCGACTGCAGCCGGTCGGCTGCGGTGATGGCCTCCTCGGCCGACAGCTCCGTGCGGGCCGAGGGGCTGGCCCGGTTGACGACCAGGCCGGCCAACGGCATGTCGTCGTCGGTGAGCCGGTCGACGAAGTACGCCGCCTCGCGCAGCGCGTCGGGCTCCGGTGCGGCGATCACGACGAACGCCGTGCCGTCGGCCTGGAGCAGCGCGAATGTCTTCTCGGCACGCTGCCGGAAGCTGCCGAACAGGGTGTCGAGGGCCGTGACGAAGGTCTGCACGTCCTTGAGCATCTGGCCGCCCAGGATCTTGGCGAGCGCGTTGGTCACCACGGAGAAGCCGGCGGTCATCAACCGCGCGGGGCCACGCGCAGGAGCCACGAGGAGACGGATCAGTCGACCGTCGAGGAAGCTCGAGAGCCGTTCGGGTGCGTCGAGGAAGTCCAGCGCGGAGCGCGAGGGCGGGGTGTCGACCACGATCAGGTCGTGGCTGCCGTCGGCCAGCGCCTGACGGTGCAGCTGGCCCAGCTTCTCCATCGCCATGTATTCCTGCGTGCCGGCGAACGAGCTCGACAGCGCGACGTAGAACGGGTTCTCGAGGATCTGCTTCGCCTTCTCGGGGCTGGCCTGCGACTCGACCACCTCGTCGAAGGTGCGCTTCATGTCGAGCATCATCGCGTCGAGCGACCCGCCCGCGTCCGCGCCGACGGACGACACCGGCCGTGGGGTGTTGTCGAGCTGCTCGATGCCCATCGCCTGCGCCAGCCGGCGGGCCGGGTCGATCGTCAGCACGACGACCTTGCGACCCCGCTCGGCCGCACGGAGCGCGAGGGCCGCCGACGTCGTCGTCTTGCCGACGCCGCCCGCGCCGCAGCACACGATGATCTCGATGGTCGGGTCGTCGAGCAGGGCGTCGACGTCGAGGACCGGCGGTGAGGTGGTCTTGGGCCGTGGGGTGGTCTTCATGCCATCCCCTGGCGGCGGAGCAGCTGGGCGAGCTCGACGAGCGCGCCCTGGTCGATGCCGCTCGCGAGGCGCGGGAGGTCGTAGGTAGGCACACCCTCGGCCGCGACGAGCTCGCGCTGCTCGTCCTCGAGGTGTCGGCGTACGGCGTGGTCGCGCGCCTCGGCGACCAGCGACCCCACCAGCTCGGCGTCGACGTCCACGCGGGCGCGGGCCAGCTCGGAGGTCACCGCGGTCGGGTCGACGGAGCCGTCGCGCACCTGGGCGAGCGCGCTCGGGCTGAGGGCCTGCGGGCGCACCAGGTTGACCACGACCCCGCCGACGGGCAGGCCTGCGGCGCGGAGCTCGGCGATGCCGTCGGAGGTCTCCTGCACGGGCATCTCCTCGAGGATCGTGACCAGGTGCACCGCCGTGCGCGGTGAGCGGAGCAGCTCCATCACCTTGTCGGCCTGGGACTTGATCGGGCCCACCTTGGCGAGCCCGGCCAGCTCGGAGTTGACCCCGAGGAACTGGCAGATGCGGCCCGTGGGCGGCGCGTCGAGCACCACGGCGTCGTACGTGATCTGGTGCTGGTGCCGACCGCCGCGGGGTCGCTGCACCGCCTCGTAGACCTTGCCGGTGAGGAGCACGTCGCGGACGCCGGGGGCGATGGTGGTGGCGAAGTCGATGACGCCGAAGCGGTCGAGCGCCTTCCCGGCGCGACCGAGCTTGTAGTAAATCGAGAGGTACTCGAGCAGCGCCGACTCGGGATCGATGTGGAGCGCGTGGACCTGGCCAGCGCGGCCGTCCTCGTCGGGAGCGCCCTTGGCGATGCGCCGCTCCTCGTAGGGCAGCGGGTCGATGTCGAACATCCGGGCGATGCCCTGGCGGCCCTCGACCTCGCACAGCAGCACGTTGCGACCCGAGCTCGCCAGCGCGAGGGCGAGCGCTGCGGCCACGGTGGACTTCCCGGTCCCGCCCTTGCCGGTGACGACGTGGAGACGCACCTTCGGCCAGTCGACGGGTCGGTCGGCGCTCGCGGTCACGACCCGAGGATAGCCAGCCGGCTCCGACCCCCTAGACGGTGCTTTCACGCATCGTTGTGCGTCTTTATGTTCATAGGGGCCATCTTTTGCTTGACCAACAAACAAAAGGGTGGGACGGTCGACCCTGGACCTTGGGTGACCCACGTCACAAGCGCGTCCCCTCCTGCTCTCACTGCTCGAACTCGTCGTACTCACCAGCCCCTGGAGGCCTTGGGATGTCACCCACCACCGCGCGACGACGGCTCGCCCGTCGATCCACCGCAGGGACCGCGCTGACCGCCGTCCTCGCACTCGTCGGAAGCGTCCTGCTCGGCGTCGCCACTGCCGCGCCCGCGCAGGCCCACGAGGGGCACGGGCACGTGCTCATCTTCACCGAGGACGCTGCCGGCGACTGGCACGACGCTGCCATCGCCCAGGCGACGCCGAAGGTCGAGGCGGCGCTCGAGGCCGAGGGCATGGAGGTGACCGTCGTGCACAAGGAGACCGCCGGCGGTTCCGAGGCCGTGTTCACCGACGAGGGCCTCGCGCCGTTCGACGCGATCCTCGTCTTCCAGGCCAACGGCGACCCCTGGAACGCCTCGGAGAAGGCGGCCCTGGAGCGTTGGCAGGCAGCGGGCAACGGCATCGCGGCGGTGCACAACGCCCTCGACATGCGCGGCAACTACCCCTGGTGGGACAACATGGTGGGCTCCCTGATGCCCGGCCACGCCCCCACCGGCACCGACCCCGGTCCCTCGGGCGTGGTGCGCAACGAGGACACCACCCACCCCTCCACCGAGCACTTCACGGGCACCGAGGACGTGACCCGCTGGACCCGCAACGACGAGTGGTACAACTTCAGCAACAACGTGCGCGGCACCGCCCACGTGCTCCAGACCATGGACGAGTCGACGTACTCCGGCGGCAACATGGGCTACGACCACCCGATCACCTGGTGCAAGCCCTACGAGGGTGGCCGCTTCTGGGGCACCGCGCTCGGGCACTTCCCCTCCCACTACGACGAGCCCGACTTCATGGCCGAGCTCGTCGGCGGCGTCAAGTACGTCGCCGGCCTCGAGGAGGGCGACTGCGGCGGCACCGTGTGGAGCAACTACGAGCGCATCCCGCTCGACCAGAACACCTCGGCGCCCTTCGCGATCGACGTCGCCGACGACGGCAAGGTCTTCTACACCGAGCTCGTCCGCGGCCAGCTGCGGATGTACGACCCCGCGTCGCAGGCCGTGACCACGGTCCTGCAGCTCCCGGTCTACTCCGGGGGTGAGGACGGCCTGCTCGGCGTGGCGCTCGACCCTGACTTCACGACCAACGGCCACATCTTCCTCTACCGCTCCGCCGAGTCCCCGGACAACGCGAACCCCGACAACTTCTGGTCCACCGTCTCCCGCTTCACCTACGAGAACGGGTCCGTCGACCCCGAGTCGGAGAAGGTGATCATCGAGATCCCCGCCCGCCGCCTGCCCGACGAGCCCGGCCACACCGGTGGCGGCCTCGACATCGACGACGACGGCAACCTCTTCATCGGTGTCGGCGACGACGTCAACCCGCACTCCGAGCCGTCCGGCGGCTACGCCCCGCTCTCCGAGCGCGCCGGCACCTTCCACGACGCCCGCGAGACCTCGGCCAACACCAACGACCTGCGCGGCAAGATCCTGCGCATCACGCCGGTCGACGAGCCGGGCGAGCCCGGCGTCGACTCCAGCTACACGATCCCCGAGGGCAACCTGTTCCCGGAGGCCGAGGACGTCGACCGCGACAAGACCCTGCCCGAGATCTACGCGATGGGCTTCCGCAACCCGTTCCGCTTCTCCATCGACAGCGAGACCGGCTGGCTGAGCATGGCCGACTACTCGCCCGACAACGGCACCGACGCCCCGGCCACCCGCGGCCCCGCCGGCATCGCCGAGTGGAACCTCATCAAGAGCCCCGGCAACTACGGCTGGCCGCTCTGCATGGGCGGCAACCACCAGGGCCAGAACCCGAACGGTGAGCCCTTCCGTGACGTCGACTACGGCACCACGACCCCGCTCAACCCGCCCGTCGTCGGTGACTACTTCGACTGCGCCAACCCGGTCAACGACTCGGTGCGCAACACCGGCCTGACCGAGCTGCCCCCGGCCCGCGCCGCGGACATGTACTACGGCTACCGCCGGTCCTCGGTCGGCGCGATCCCGCAGGGCGGCGGCCTGGCCCCGATGGGCGGCCCGGTCTACCGCTACGACGAGGAGCTGGAGTCCGACACCAAGTTCCCGGCCTCCTTCGACGGCAAGCCCTTCTTCTATGACTGGGCGCGCAACAAGATGTACAACATCCAGCTCAAGGACCCCGCCGCCAGCGAGGGCACGCAGGTGGAGAAGGTCAACCCGTTCCTGCCCGACGTGCCGTTCCTCGCACCGATCGACTCCAAGTTCGGTCCCGACGGATCGATGTACGTCCTCGACTGGGGCGGCGGCTACGGGCGCGACAACCCGACCTCCGGCCTCTACCGCATCGACTACATCAGCGGCTCGCGCTCGCCGGTCGCGCGCATCGACGCCACCCCCGACTCCGGACAGGCCGACCTCGAGGTCTCCTTCGACGGCAGCCGTTCCAGCGACCCCGAGGACGAGGAGCTGTCCTACGCCTGGGACTTCGACGGTGACGGCACGACCGACGCCACCGGCGTCACCGCGACCCACACCTACACCGAGAACGGTGTCTTCGACGCCCGCCTGACCGTCACCGACCCGGCCGAGAAGACCGGTACGACGACGGCGCCGATCACCGTCGGCAACACCCGGCCCGTGGTCGAGCTCGAGACCCCGCCCGACGGCGCGTTCTTCGACTTCGGCGACGAGATCAGCTGGGAGGTGCAGGTCACCGACCCCGAGGAGGGTGACGACGTCGACCCGCAGGCGGTCGAGGTCCAGCCCGCGCTCGGCCACGACGACCACGCCCACCCGCTCAACGCCTCGCGCGGCCTCACCGGCAGCCACGTCACGAGCATCGGTGGCCACGCGGCCGACGAGAACATCTTCTACGCCGTCGACGCCCGCTACACCGACACCGGTGGCGCTGACGGGTCGAACAAGCTCCTCGGCTCCGACACCGCGGTGATCTTCCCGAAGCTGCGGCAGGCCGAGTGGTTCGACGCCAAGTCGGACACCGCCACCCTCGCTCCGGGCCGCGACGCCGCCGGCGGCGGCCAGGTCGTGGTCGGCAAGAACGGCGCGTGGGTCAACTTCGAGCCGGTCAGCTTCCACCAGATCGACACGTTCCACCTGCGGGTGCAGGCGGCTGCCGAGGGCGGCACCATCGAGCTGCGATCGGGCAGCCCCGACGGTGACGTGGTCGGCACGGCCGAGGTCCCGGCGACCGGGCAGCAGTTCCGCGACGTCGCGGTCGACGTGAGCGAGCTCGGCAGTGAGTCGATGGAGCTCTACCTCGTCTTCACCGGCGACAGCGACATCAAGCTCAACTTCTTCGAGGCGATCGGGCAGGGCATCTCCCCGACGGCCAAGCCGGTGGTCGCGATCACCGAGCCGGTCGACGGCGACAAGCTCGACCCGGGCGCCGAGGTGGCCGTGGCCGCCGAGGCGACCGACGCCGACGGCTCCATCACGAAGGTGGAGTTCTTCGCCGGTGACACCAAGATCGGCGAGGACGACGCCGCGCCGTACGCCGCCACGTGGACCGCTCCCGACGAGGAGGGGCTCTACGAGATCACGGCGAAGGCCACCGACAACGAGGGCAACACCACCACCTCGCGCCTCGTGCAGGTGCAGGTCGGCGAGCTGTTCGGGGACCTGATCCCCTTCAGCAACGTCAACGGCGAGTTCGAGCGGCTGGGGGCCGGCGCGTTCCGGATCTCCGGCGCCGGCACCAACGCCTGGCAGGGCACCGACCAGTACACGACGCTGTTCAAGCCGGCCGGTGGTGACGACTCCTACGACGCGATCGTGCGGGTCGACGCCAGCACCCTGCAGAACAACTCCGGCAAGGCGGGTCTCCTGATCCGCAACGACATGACGCAGCCCGGCACCTCGCCCGGCTACGCCATGCTCGCCTGGCGCCGCGCGAACGGCATGGAGTTCCTCACCGACCCCGACGGCAACGGACAGCTCAACGCCTCGGTCGCGGGCGGCGCCAGCACGACGCCGAAGTGGCTGAAGCTCAGCCGCCGCGGCGACGAGGTGTCGGCGTACTGGTCCAACAACGGCGACACCTGGACCCAGGTCGGGGGCGCGGTGACGCTCGAGGGCATCGCCGACACGCAGGACGTCGGCATGTTCATCATGGCCCACGAGAACGTGGTCCGGACCGCGGACTTCTCGCAGTTCGCGATCGACACCGACCCGCAGGAGGAGGAGCCCGAGCCGGAGACCCCGGGCGAGCCCCTCACCTGCGTCACGGGCCCGGTCTCGGACGAGTTCGACTCGCCGGCGCTGCTGCCCAAGTGGGCGATGCGCAACGCACCGGGCGCGCCGATCACCCAGGCCGGCGGCACCCTGCGCCTGCCCGTCACCACCGGTGACATCAACGAGGCGAGCCCCGGACCGGTGAGCTTCGCCGGCCAGCCGGTGCCCGCCGGCGACTGGACCGCCACCACGAAGATCACGCTCGACCACAGCTCGCACTGGCAGTGGGCCGGCCTGGTCGTGCACCAGTCCGACGACGAGTACAACAAGCTCGCCTTCGTCCGCCACCAGAACGGCACGCGCCTGGTGGAGTTCCAGTCCGAGACCAACGGCTCGCGCACCACGCCTGCCGCCCCGGTCGTGGCGGCGGACTTCCCGAGCACGATCCACCTGCGGTTCACCAACACCGCGGGCAAGCTCAGCGGGGCCTACTCGGCCGACGGTGAGAGCTGGACCGCGCTCGCCGGGACGCTCGACCTCAAGACCGGGTCGGGCGCGCGGATCGGCCTGATGGCCGCCGGTGACCTCGGCACCACGCCGCGCGTGGCGCAGGTCGACTGGTTCCGGGTGACCCCGGACCGGACGGCCGACGCGGTCGAGGCCGACGACGAGTTCGACGGCGACGCGCTCGACGGCTGCCGCTGGGCGGAGTCGGTCCGCTACGACTCCACCACGGCGTCGGTGGCCGACGGTCACCTGAAGATCGCGACCGAGCCGGGCGACATCAACGGCAACAACCCGGTCCAGCCGAGCAACTTCGTCCTCCAGGACGCGCCCGAGGGTGACTGGGTGGCCGAGACCAAGATGAAGGCACCGCTCAAGCACCGCTACCAGCTCGCCGGGCTGCTCATGTACGGCGACGACGACAACTACGCCAAGGCCGACATCGTGGCCTACAACGCGCCGGGCGCCGCAGTCGACCTGCGGGCCGAGCTCGCCGCGGAGAAGGGCGGCAACGGCGTCGGAGGCGGGGACGCGCTCAACATCGCCGACACCACCGAGAGCGGCTACTGGTGGGTGCAGGTGACCAAGGTCGGCACGACCTACACCGCCGCGGTGAAGTCCACCGCCGGTGCGTCGTGGACGCCCATGGGTGACGGCATCACCTACGACGGACCGCTCAACTCGCTGGGCATCATGGCGATCGGTCCCGAGCAGGACGAGCCCGTCACGGTCGAGTTCGACTACTTCCACCTCGACTCCGAGGAGGAGCCGCCGACCGACACGACCGCCCCGGTCACCACCGCGGCCCAGGCCGTGGTCGAGGACGGCGTGCAGGTCACGCTGGCCGCGACCGACGAGACCGACGGCTCCGGCGTCGCCTCCACCGAGTACCGCATCGACGAGGGCGAGTGGACCGACTACACGGCTCCGTTCACCATCACCGAGCCCGGCACCCACACGGTCGAGTTCCGCTCGACCGACGTGGCCGGCAACGAGGAGACCGCCAAGTCCATCGAGGTCGTCGTCGAGGCTGCCGACGAGGCCGCCCCGACCACCGACATCACCTGGTCGCCGGCCGAGGCCGACGGCGAGGAGGGCTGGTACGTCACCGCTCCGAGCTTCAGCCTCGAGGCGGAGGACGACGGATCCGGTGTCGCGTCGACCGAGTACCGCATCAACGGCGGCGCGTGGACGACGTACGACGGTGAGGTGACGGTCCCCGACGGTGAGCACACCATCGAGTTCCGCTCGACCGACGAGGCCGGCAACGCCGAGGACGTGAAGTCCTCGGAGGTGAAGGTCGACACGGTCACCCCGGCGACGGGCGCGACCCAGGAGAAGGCCGGCGACGGCGTGCGGGTGGCCCTCGACGCCACCGACGCCACCTCCGGTGTGGCCCTGACCGAGGTGAAGCTCGACCAGGGTGCCTGGAAGACCTACACCGACCCGGTCGTGGTCAACGGCGCCGGCGAGCACACGGTCCGCTTCCGCTCGACCGACGTCGCGGGCAACGTGGAGGAGGAGCAGTCCATGACGGTCGTCGTCGACGGACCGCCCGCCGACACCACCGCCCCGGTGACGACCGTGCGCACCGACCCGGGCTCGCCCGACGGTCGCTCCGGCTGGTTCACCACGGCCCCGAAGGTCACGCTCAGCGCGACCGACGAAGGGTCCGGGGTGGCGCGCACCGAGTACCGCATCGGCAACGGCGCGTGGACGGCGTACACCGCTCCGTTCACGATCACCGCGCAGGGCCGCCAGGTCCTCGAGGTGCGGTCGGTCGACAAGGCCGGCAACGTCGAGACGGCGCAGTCGAAGGACGTCGCGGTCGACACCGTGCAGCCCGAGGCGCTCGTCGGAGGCATCCGTGAGCGCAGCTACCCGAGCCACAAGTCGGCGACGGTGACGTGGGCCGGTGCGGACGCCACCTCGGGTGTGCGCAACGTGCGGGCGGTGCTCGACGGCGAGAGCGTCGAGCAGGGCGAGTGGCAGATGTGGACCCTGTCCACCGGCCGCCACGTCCTGACGGTCACGGCCACGGACGGCGCCGGCAACAGCAGCTCGCGCACGGTGGTCTTCACCGTCCGGGCGACCGGCAAGTCGCTCAAGAAGGTCGTGAAGTCCATGGCCGCCGACGGCGAGATCGGCCCGAAGCGCGCCAACAAGCTGCTCCAGGCCGACAAGGACGCGCGGAAGGCGGAGCGCTCCGGCACCGACCGTGCGGCCAAGAAGGAGCTGAAGCAGCTGCGCAAGCTCATCCGTCGCAAGCTCGACGGGGAGCTCCGCGCCGCCCTGCTGACGCAGGTGAGGGCTCGCCTGGCGAAGCTCTGACACCGCTGCGTCGTTGAGCCGGCCGGGCCCGGGGAGGGTGCCTCTTCCCTGGGCCCGGCCGAACCACGTCCGGGCACATACGGCGGCACCGACTGTGGTGCCCGCCCACACGGTGGCGCCGGTCACATCCCCGCTAGGGTCTCGGGCATGGACAAAGTGGTCTCTTCTGCGGCCGAGGCGGTCGCTGACATCCCGGACGGCGCCACCCTCGCCGTCGGTGGCTTCGGGCTCTCGGGCATCCCGTCGGTCCTCATCGACGCCATCCTCGAGGCGGGCACGACCGACCTCGAGGCGGTCTCCAACAACTGCGGCGTGGACGAGTGGGGACTGGGCCGGCTGCTCTTCGCGAAGCGGATCCGGCGGATGATCTCCTCCTACGTCGGGGAGAACAAGGAGTTCGCCCGGCAGTACCTGCACGGCGAGCTCGAGGTCGAGCTGACCCCCCAGGGCACGCTGGCGGAGCGGATGCGGGCGGGTGGCTCGGGGATCCCGGGCTTCTACACCGCGACCGGTGTCGGCACGCAGGTCGCCGAGGGTGGTCTGCCGTGGAAGTACGACGACGCCGGCAACGTCGTCGTCGCGTCGCCGCCGAAGGAGACGAAGGTGTTCTCCACCGCCGAAGGCGACAAGGAGTACGTCCTCGAGGAGGCGATCGTGGCCGACTTCGGGCTGGTGCGGGCCTGGAAGGGCGACCGGCACGGCAACCTGATCTACCGCCAGTCGGCGCGCAACTTCAACCCGCTGGCTGCGATGTGCGGGCGGGTGACGATCGCGGAGGTCGAGGAGCTGGTCGAGCCCGGTGAGCTCGACCCGAACGACATCCACACCCCGGGCGTGTACGTCCAGCGCGTCGTCGCGCTGTCGCCGGAGCAGGCGGCGGACAAGAAGATCGAGCGGGTCACGACGCGGCCGCGGCCCGAGCCGGACCCGGTGCAGGGGTCGGACGACGCGGCGAGCTTCGGACTGGGAGGCTGAGCGAGATGGCATGGAGTCGTGAGGAGATGGCCGCTCGTGCTGCGAGCGAGCTCAAGGACGGGTCGTACGTCAACCTCGGGATCGGGCTGCCGACGCTGGTGCCGAACTACGTCGCCGACGACGTGGAGCTGGTGCTGCAGTCGGAGAACGGCATCCTCGGCGTGGGGGCGTACCCCTTCGAGGGCGAGGAGGACCCCGACCTGATCAACGCGGGCAAGGAGACGGTGACGCTGCGCAAGGGTGCGTCGTTCTTCGACTCCGCGCAGTCGTTCGGGATGATCCGCGGCGGCAAGATCGACGCCGCGATCCTGGGTGCGATGCAGGTCTCGGCAGTGGGTGACATCGCGAACTGGATGATCCCCGGCAAGATGGTCAAGGGCATGGGTGGCGCGATGGACCTGGTCCATGGCGCCAAGCGGGTGATCGTGCTGATGGAGCACACCGCCAAGGACGGGTCGTTGAAGATCCTCGACGAGTGCGACCTGCCCTACACCGGCAAGCGGGTCGTGCAGCGGATCATCACCGACCTCTGCGTGATCGACGTGATCGACCCCACCACCGGCGAGGTCGCGCCCTCGGGCACCCTCGGCGACCGGGCGCTCAGGCTCGTCGAGCTCGCCCCCGGCGTCACCGAGGACGAGGTGCGGGAGAAGACCCAGCCGCCGCTGGTCTGAGCTCGGGGCACACCGCCGACCCGGTCCCCCGGGACGCATCGACGCCTTGACCTCGTACGCTGCCGATGACACCGGCCGCGGGGGGAGGAGAGGGAGAACGCACGTGCTGAACCAGGAAGACGCCGCAGATGCCCGCAGGGCAGCGGACGACGATCGAGACGACTCCGCAGGGCAGGTCGTGGTGCCGGGGCAGCGTTCGCCCTCGGCGGCACGACTGCTGGAGATGACTGCCCGCGACACCGATCAGTGGCGCTCCGATGCCCGGGCCGAAGCGGTTGAGATCGTCGCCGCGGCCCAGGCCGAGGCGGATGCGCTGGTGCAGTCGGCGCAGCGAGAGGCCATGACCATGGTCGAGGCCGCCCGACTCGAGGCGTCGCGGACGGTGGACGAGGCCCGAGCGACTGCCGATGGAGTGCAGGCGGAGTCCGAGGAGCAGCGCACGCGAGGGGAGGCCGAGGTCGCTCGTCTCCAGCAGGTGGCGGCAGACCACGCGCAGCACCTCCGTCGACACCTGAACGACATGCTGGACCGGCTCGACCCTGCTCCCGATCAGGCGCAGCTCGACAGCAGCGACGACTCCCAGCCCGCGTAGAAGCGCAGTCCGAACGGGGAGTGCCGGCTCGCTCTGAGCAGGCTGGCGCTCCCCGATCTGCCGCGACCCCCCAAGCGGCGGCGGCGTGGCGGGCGTTGACCGTGCTGTACGTCGCCCGTCGTGCCATCCTGCCCGCATGGAGCGTGGAGTCGACCCGCGGTGGGACCATCTCGTCGACATCTTGTCCACGATCGGCGAGGTGACCGACCGGGTCCCGCGCGGTCTCACCGTGGTGCTCAGTCGGGACGACGGCTCGGACCAGGTCGTCGAGGTCGACATGACACCTGAGGAGTGGGACGACATGTGCAGCATCGGCGGCTGGCACATGGAATCGGGAGCAGCACACGTACGGCAGCTCGTGGTCGACCAACCACGCGCGTGTCGCTACCTCACCTACGCGAACTACGTGCTCCGTCCGGCTGAGAGCGACTGGGAACGGTAGGGAGCGCGGGCCGACCGCTCGGGCAGGAGCCCAGCCCGCGTCTGGGGAACGACCTGCAGGCTCATCGGGTCGATCGACCTGCGTCTCGTTCCCCAGGCGACCCGCAACCCCTACGAGGCCCCGCCGGCGGCGCCGGCCGACCAGTCAGGCAGCTGCTGGAGGGCCCAACCGTTGCCGTCGGGGTCGGCGAAGAAGACGAACCGGCCCCAGGCCAGCTCGTCGACCTCGCTGACCTCGATGCCACGTGCGACGAGGTCGGCGTGGGTCGCGTCGGCGTCGGCGATGACCATCTGCATGTTGTCGAGCGAGCCCGGCTCCATGCGCGTGAGGCCCCGACCGATGGCGATCGAGCAGGCCGACCCCGGCGGGGTCAGCTGCACGAACCGCACGTCGTCGTTCACGGTCTGGTCGTGGTCGACGACGAAGCCGACCTTCTCGTAGAACTCCTTGGCCCGGTCGACGTCGGTCACGGGCACCATCACCAGCTCCAGCTTCATGTCCATGCCCCGAGGCTAGAAGGCCCTGCTGACACCTGCTGTCCGCAAGGACGGGCTGTCTGAGGACGTGGTGGCTGTCGTGGACCCCGATCTCCGTCCACGACGTCCTCAGGTATCTGCTGTGAGGCTTCTCTCGTCGGGGAACATCGACCGCCGCACGGTGGCTGAGGGAGTCGTACAGTCCTCAACCACTCTGGAGGCACCACCTTCATGTCCCGTGCATTCGAGCCCCTCGCCGTCGGCCCCTGGAAGCTCCCCCAGCGCTTCGTGATGGCCCCCCTGACCCGCAACCGCGCGGGCGAGGGCCACGCCCCGACCGACCTCAACGCGGAGTACTACGCGCAGCGCGCCGGCGCCGGCCTGATCGTCACGGAGGGCACCGCCCCCAGCCACGTCGGCCAGGGCTACCTCGACGTGCCCGGGCTCTACACCGACGAGCAGGTCGCCGGCTGGCGCCTGGTCGCCGACGCCGTGCACGCCGGTGATGGTGTGGTCGTCGCCCAGCTCATGCACGTCGGACGGATCGCCCACGCCGACAACAAGGGCGGCACCGAGACGATCGCCCCCAGTGCCGTGCAGGCACCCGGCGAGATGATCACCGCCCAGGGCCCGAAGCCGCACGACGTGCCCCGCGCGCCGGAGACCGACGAGATCGCCGGCCTGGTCGCCGACTTCGTGACCGCGGCCCGCAACGCCGTCGCGGCCGGCCTCGACGGTGTCGAGGTGCACGCGGCCAACGGCTACCTGCTGCACCAGTTCCTCGACCCGACGGTCAACCTGCGCGACGACGTCTACGGCGGCTCGCCCGAGAACCGGGCGCGCTTCGTCGTGGAGGTCGTGACCGCGGTCGCCGAGGCGATCGGCGCCGAGCGGGTCGGCCTGCGGCTGAGCCCGGCCCACCAGTTCAACGGCATCGGCGAGGAGCTCGGCCCCGACCTCACCGCCACCTACCGGGCCGTGGTCGACGCCGTCGCGCCGCTCGGCCTGGCGTACCTGAGCCTGCTGGCCAGCCCGCTGGAGCCGCTCGAGACGCTGGTCCGCGACCTGCGGGAGCGCTTCGACGGCGTCGTGCTGCTCAACGACGGGTTCGGTGACGTCACCACCCTCGAGTCGGTCGAGAAGCTGCTCGAGACCGGCCTCGCCGACGCAGTCGTCGTCGGGCGCCCGTTCCTCGCCAACCCCGACCTCGCCGACCGGTGGCGTGCCGGGTCGGAGCTCAACGCGCCGAACCCCGACACGTTCTACGGCGGCGGCGCCGAGGGGTACACCGACTACCCCACCCTCGAGCAGTCCTCCTGACCGCTCCCGCTGACAGTCCGGCCGGCCCCGACCCCCGTGGGGCCGGCCGGACTCATGCCGGTCGGGTCCGGGCCGCGGCCAGCACCCCGAGCACCGCGGCGAGCGCGGCGAAGGCGAAGACCGTGAGGAACGGGTCGAGGTCCTGCCGCTCGGCGGCCGCGAAGGCGGCGCCCGCCACGGACAGGGCGAGTGCCGCGCCGAGCGAGTCGGCGACGGTCAGGGCGGAGGAGTTGAAGCCGCGGTCGCGGTCGGTCGACGCCTCGAGCATCGCCACCCGGTGCGCGGGTAGGCGAAGCCCATGCCTGCGCCGGCGAGGACGTACGCCGCTGCCGGCAGGACGGCGGACGGGCGCGCGCCGGCGTCGTAAGCGAGGACGTTGGCGGCGAGGGCCGTCAGCCCGACGAGCACCAGGCTGGTGCCGACCACCATCGCGCGGGTGTGGGACACGCGCCGACCGAGCCGGGACTGGACCTGGCTGGCGCTCGCCCACACGACGCCGACGCAGGTCAGCGCGATGCCGGCGCGGCCGGGGGAGAGGCCCCAGCGCTCCTGCAACACGTAGACGATGTAGGCCTCGGCGCAGAAGAACGTCGCGGCCAGCAGGCCCCGGGTGGCGATCACCGCCGGCAGGCCGCGGCGCAGCGTGCGGCTGCCGGCCGGGAGCAGGCGTCCCAGGGAGACCCACACGACGGCGAGCGCGGCGAGCGCGCCGAGGGCGGCGACGCCCCGCGCGGAGCCGACCAGCTCGAGGACGAGGACCGCAACCGCGCCCAGCAGCGCCCACCACAGGCGTACGGCCGGGGTGGACACCCCCTCGGCGTGCGGCTCGAGGCCCCGCAGCGCCGGGGTGAGCAGCACCAGCGCGACCACCACGAGGACGACCGTGCCGAGGAAGACCCAGCGCCACGACCAGACGTCGGCCACGAACGCCGCGAGCGCGGGGCCGAAGAGCGCCGGCAGCACCCAGGCCGCGGCGAACGAGGCGAAGACGGCCGGCCGCAAGGTGGCGGGGAAGACGAGCCCGACGACGTAGAGCCCGACGATCATGGCGCCGGAGCCGAGGCCCTGCAGCACCCGCCCGGCGAGCAGCACCTCCATCGACGGCGCGAGCCCGCACACCAGCAGCCCGGCCGAGAAGAGAGCCAACGACGCGAGCAGCGGCACCACCGGGCCGGTGCGGTCGCTCCACATGCCGGCGGCGACCATGCCGACGACCCCGCTGGCGAGGGGTGCGGCGAACGCGAGGGCGTACAGGTCGAGGCCGCCGAGGTCGCGCGCCACCGTGGGCATCACGGTGGTGACCGCCATCGCCTCGAAGGCCGCGAAGGCGATCAGGCCGAACATCGCGATCGTGGTCCCGGCGTAGGCCGGCGAGAGGATGCGCTCGCGCGGCTGGGGAGTCGTGCTGGTGGTCACTGGCCTGACGGTAGGACCTCCTGTGCACCTGAGGCCAACCTGTCGACGCTGTCGGAATAAACGCACCGGGTGCAGACGCTGGGCCGACAGTGACTGCCCTCTCCGTGCTCGACCTCGTGCCCGTCCGCAGCGACCAGACCACCGGTGACGCCATCGCCTCCTCACGCAGCCTGGCCCGGGTCGCCGACGAGCTCGGCTACCGCCGCTACTGGGTCGCGGAGCACCACAACATGCCGGCCGTGGCGGCCACGAACCCGCCGGTCCTGATCGCGATGCTCGCCGCAGCGACCGAGCGGATCAAGGTCGGGTCGGGCGGCGTGATGCTGCCCAACCACGCGCCGCTCGTGGTGGCCGAGCAGTTCGCGCTGCTCGAGGCCGCCTTCCCCGGCCGCATCGACCTCGGCATCGGGCGCGCGCCCGGCACCGACCCGCTCACCAGGTACGTCCTGCGCGGGGGCAGTGCGGAGTCGGCCGACGAGGCGGTGGCGAAGTTCCCCGACTACGTCGAGGACATCCGCACCCTGATGACGACCGAGGGCGTCGAGCTGCAGGTCGGGCCCCGCCGCCAGCCGCTGCGGGCCACGCCGGCCGCCCGGACGATCGCCGACATGTGGCTCCTCGGCTCGAGCGACTACTCCGCCCGCCTGGCCGCCGAGAAGGGCCTGCCCTACGTCTTCGCCCACCACTTCTCCGGCGAGGGGACCGGCGTCGCGCTCGACCTCTACCGCTCGTCCTACCGCCCCTCGCCCGAGCACCCCGAGCCGCGGACCTTCCTCACCGTCAACGCCGTCGTCGCCGAGACCGAGGAGGAGGCCCGGCGCCGCGCCCTGCCCAACGTGCAGATGATGCTGGCCCTGCGCACCGGGGCGCCGCTGCTCCCGCAGCGGCTCGTCGAGGAGGCCGAGGCGGTCGAGATGACGCCCGACCAGCGCGCCTTCGGCGACGCCATGGCGCAGCGCTGGATCGTCGGGTCGCCCGAGCAGGCGCGCGCCCAGGTCGACGAGCTCGCCGGTGAGTTCGACGTCGACGAGGTGATGGTGCACCCGGTGGCGGGCGCCGCGTCCGGGACCGACGTACGCACCTCACCCGCGCGCGAGGAGACCCTGCGCCTGCTCGCGGGCTGACCCGGTCAGTGGCGCTCTTCGAGCCCGACCGCCTCACGCAGGTCCTCCGCGGCCTCCCGGAGCCGGGGATCGTCGGCGGCGCGTGAGTCCATCAGGGCGGCGAGCGCCTCGGCGATGACGTTGAGCTTCTCCTGCATCGCTTCGGTGTTGCGGCGTCCGGCGTTCTCCAGCAGCACGAGCAGCAGCAGCGAGAGCACCGCGCCGAAGGTGTGGATGGCCAGCTCCCACTTGGTGGTGGACTTCCACAGCGGGTAGCTCGCCGCCCAGATCACGACGATGATCACGACGACCGCGAAGAACGGCGCCCGGCTGATCACCTTCGTCGACAGCTCGACGAACCGTTCGAAGGGGTCGAGCCCCTCGTTCTTCTCGCGGCTCTCAGCCGCACCGGTGCGCTCCATGTGCGGGAATCTAGTGCCGCGACGCGGTGGGGGTCCTCACCCCTGACGGCCGAGTCCGGCGTCGCGCGCACGGATGATCACGTCGGCGCGGTCGGTGGCCTGCAGCTTGGCCAGGATGCTGGTGATGTTGTTGCGGATCGTCTTGGGCGAGAGGAACAGCTCCTGCGCGATCTGCCCGTTGGAGCGACCGGCCGCGATGAGGTCGAGCACCTCGGTCTCGCGCTCGGTGAGCTCGGGGAAGGGCCGTTCGGGGCGGGACGTGGGAGCGAGCACCTCCGCGATGCGGGCCGCGAGCGAGGCGCCGAAGACGACGCCCCCGGCGTGGACCGTCGACACCGCGCGCACGATCTCGTCCTGCTCGGCCCCCTTGCGGAGGTAACCCCGTGCGCCGGCCCGCAGCGCGGACAGCACCGTGCCGTCGTCCTCACCCATGGTCAGCACCAGCACGCCGACCTCGGGGTGCGCCGCGGCGACCGCGCGGGTGGCGTCGATGCCGTTCATGACCGGCATCTGCACGTCCATGATCACGACGTCGGGGAGGTGCTCGTCGACGAGGGCAACGGCCTCCGCGCCGTCGGACGCCCGGGCGACCACCTCGATCCCTGGCAGCGGGTCGAGCAGCGAGGCGAGGCCGTCGCGGAAGACGGGGTGGTCGTCGGCGATCAGCAACCGGATCGGCTGGCTCATCGGGCGCTCCTCGCGGGTTCGGTCCGGGGGACGGTCGAGGGGGTCGTCGGCGTTGCGCCGCCGTAGGGGAGGACCGCGCGCACGGTGGTGCCGCCGGACTCCGGGCACACCACCTCGCAGCGTCCGCCGAGCTCCTCGGCGCGCTCGCGCAGCGACAGCAGGCCGACGCCGGCGGTGACGTCGGGACCGATGCCCCGTCCGTCGTCCGCGACGGTGACGGCCAGCGCGTTCGCGTCCCCCTCGAGGCGTACGTCGACGTGGCGCGCGTGGGCGTGCTTCACCACGTTGGCCAGCGCCTCCGAGACGATCCGGTAGGCGGCGACCTCCACGGCCGCGGGCAGGCCCGTCGTGGCCGCGGCCGAGACCTGAACCTCGACCTCCGACCGCACGCGCTCGGCCTGCTGGCGCACCGCGGCCTCCAGGCCCAGGTCGTCGAGTGCGGGCGGGCGCAGGTCGTGCACGAGGCGGCGTACGTCGTCGAGGGCGTCGCGGACCTCGGTGCGGGCGAGGCCCACCAGGCTCGCGGGCCCGGCCGGGGTCGGAGTCGATGGCGTTGCCGGCGGCCTGCAGGCGGAGCGCCACCCCGCCCAGGACCGGGCCGAGGCCGTCGTGCAGGTCGCGGCGGATCCGGCGCCGGTCGTCCTCGCGGCCGAGGACGAGGCGTTCGCGGCTGGCCTGGAGCTCGGTGGCGAGCAGCCCGGCGCGGATGGCGACGGCCGCCTGCCGCACGAGGTCGACCAGCAGGCCCTGGTCGCGTCGCGACAGCATCGACCGGTAGCCCTGGGCGGGCAGCACGAGCCGGCCGACGCGCTCGTCCTGGTAGGCGATGTCGATCTCCTGGACCTCCGCGGGCGGGGTGCCGTGCGAGGCGGACAGCAGCCCGCCGTCGGGGGTGAGGACGTCGACGCGGACGTGGCGGACCTTGAAGGTGTCCGCCACCGCGGACGCGAGCGCGGGGAGCTGCTCGTCGACCGTGCCGATGGTCTCGAGCCGGGCCGCGAGCGCGGACACGGCGCCGTAGCGGTCGCTGCGCCGGCCCAGCAGCAGACGGTGGACGAGCCCGCCGAGCCAGGCGCGGAGCGGCCCGTAGACGACGACGGCCAGCACGAGCACGACCAGCGTGACGTCGCGCTGGTCGAGCCGGTCACCGAGGAGCGCCGTGCCGGCGGCCAGCACGGCGAGGTCGACGGCCACGACGATCGCCGCCACGACGGCGGTGGTGAGGGTCCAGGCGACGAGGGCGTCGACGTCGCCCAGCCCCGGGCGCAGCAGGCCGATCGTCACCGAGACCGCGAGGGCGGCGACGGCGAGGTCGAGGAAGAGGGTCGTGACCAGCCCGCCCACCGACAACGTCAGCGCCGCGAGCACCATCAGCACGCACATGATCCCGGCCCACAGCAGCCACCTCAGCTGCGTGCGCTCCGTCGCCGACGCCTGCCGGCGCCGCGCCCAGACCAGACCGACCGCCGCGAGGACCGAGCCGAGCGTGAGCACCTGCGCCCCGCGCAGCATGGCCTCGGCAGCGGCGTCGGACCACGGGAAGGGCACGACCTCGGTCGAGCCGACCGGCTCGCCGACGGAGAAGACCACCGAGTCGGGCGCGAGCAGCAGCATGACCGGCAGCGCGAGGGACGCGCAGGCGACAGCGATCGCGGCGGTCCGCCAGCGGCCCGTCAGGAGGTGACCGGTGGGATAGATCAGGAGCAGCCCCACCAGTCCCGAGAGCAGGAGGGCGCCCACCCTGGCGACGAACCAGTAGGCGACGTCGGTGCCGGGGAGGTCGCGGGCCAGGCTGTAGGAGATCCAGCTGTCGAGGGCGCCGTCGACGGTCCACACCAGGGCCACCGCGCCGAGGAGCCGACCCACCGGGTCCCGCGGGCGGGCGAGCAGCACCACGACGGCCGCCGCCGTCAGCAACAGCCCGGGCAGCGCGGTCGTCGTACCCAGGCCGGTGGAGGCGGCAGCGCGCTCGGCGTCGCTGGTGGCGAGGTCCAGCCACGCGGCGGTGGCGACCGCGACGAGCGACACCGCACCGATGGCGACGGGCTCCGCGACTCTGCTCACGCGAGCAGTATCACCGCGCGGACGTCCCGTCGTCAGGGGACTGCGGTCCCTCCTCGACGGGACACCACGAGGGGACCGGGGACGGGACCGCTCTCCCTGTGGGTCGGGTCGCCGGGACGGCGAACCTCGTGGCATGCCGCAACCGGCGGCCCACCACTGAAGCACCCTTGAAGCAAAGGACCGGTCCGTTGACCCTCTCGCACTCTCCCGCTCCCGCTCGCTCCGATGTCGCCACGACGGCTCCGACCGGCGCGAACCGCCGTCCGTACGTCGTCCACGGCGGCGTCCTCACCGCCGGCGCCCTGGCCTGGGCAGCGACCATGGCCGTCGTCGGCATCGACCCCGTCGGGCACACCGAAGAGGTCGCGTTCTCGATCTCGTCCGGCCTCTTCCAGGTCGGCCTGCTCTTCCTGCTGCGCACGCTGTGGCGCACGCAGGCCCTCGGCGAGGGCCGGCTGGCCCGCGCCGCGCTGCGGGCCGAAGCCGTCGCGGTCGGGCTCGCCATCTGCTCCACGGCGAGCGACGGACTGGGGCTGACCGACTTCGACAAGGTCGGCTTCATCGTCCTCGACGCGTTCTGGCCGCTGTCGATGCTCGGGATGTTCCTCATCGGCATCCGGATCGCGATCGCGGGCCGATGGAAGGGCGTCACCCGCTTCTGGCCGATGGTCGCCGAGAGCTGGGCCGTCGTCACCATCCCCGCGCTGGCGATCTTCGGCGACACGGTCGGCCACGTCGTGGCCGTCGCGCACCTCTGCGTCGGCTACGCCGTCCTCGGCGTGCTGGTCAGCCGCAAGGCCGGGTGATCGGCTCTCGGTCCCGGCCCGCTGCGTCATACGAACCCGCACCCATGAGCGCGGGTTCGTATGACGTCCGGGTCGGAGATGCTCGCGATCAGTCGAGCGCCAGGCCGGCAGCGGGCGTCACGGCGGCGGCCCGACGGGCCGGTACGACGCACGCGGCCAGGCCGGCGAGCGCGGCCACCGCGGCCACCGCGACGACCTGCCACAGCGGCACGGTGAAGCCGGCGTCCTCGACGACGCCCGCCACCATCACCTGCACGCCGACCCAGGCGAACGCCAGGCCGAGGGCGGTGCCGAGGGCCGTCGCCACCGAGGACAGCAGCAGGCCCTCGGCCGCCATCGCCCGGCGCAGCTGCTCGCGGGTGAGTCCCATCGCCCGCAGCAGGGCGTTCTCCCGGCCGCGCTCGAGCACGGAGAGGCCGAGCGTGTTGGCGATGCCGACCAGGGCGATGACGATGGCGACCGCCATCAGCCCGACGACCGCGCCGGTCAGGATGTCGACCTGGAGGTAGACCCAGCTGCGGTTGGTGTAACCGCCGTCGAGCTCCGCGCCGGCCGCACCGGCCAGCGCGGCGAGGTCGCCGGAGACGTCCTCTGCATCCGCGCCCTCGGCGGCCCGGGCCCAGACCGCCATCGGCTGCGCGTCGGGGTCGAGCTCCGCCAGCGTGGCCGTCGACACCAGGCCCGCGCGGCCCCAGCCGTGGTCGGTCTCGACCCGGAGGGTGCGCTCGCGGCCGGCGACCACGACGGTCACCTCGCCGTCCTCCCACACCCGGTCGCCGATGCGCCGGGGCAGCTCCTCGACCACGGAGTAGGGCAGCAGCACCACGCCGTCGGCAGGCGCCAGGCCGGTGGAGCCCCGGAGGACGCCGGTGGTGTCGGCGCCGCTGCCCAGCAGCGGCACGTCCACCCCGGCGATACGTGCCACGGTGCCGTCGAGGCCGCGCGCTCCCTGCACGCCCGGAGTCGCCGCCACCCGGTCGACGAGGGACGCCTCGAGCGGCGCGTCGAGCACGGTCAGGGTGGCGTCGAGCGGGTAGGAGTCGTCCATGTCGCGGTCGATGGCCGTGCGTGAGGACGCCAGCCCCGTGAGGATCGCGGTGGTGAGGGTGACGCCGACGAGCAGCGACGCCGCGGTGGTCGCCGTACGCCGCGGGTTGCGCACGGCGTTGCCCGTCGCGAGCCGCCGCACCGGGCCGCCACCCGGGACCGCTCCGACCAGCCGGATCAGCCACGGCACGAGCACCGGGCCCACGAGGAGCACGCCGACGAAGGACGACATCCCGCCCGCGAGCATGGCCGGCACCGAGCTCGCCGCCACGGCCACGGCCAGCAGCAGGGTTCCGATCACGACGCACACCAGGGCGAGGCCCAGCCGCCAGCGGCCGGCGGCCGAGCGCACGTCGACGCCGGTGTCGGGCCGGAGCGCGGCCAGGGGCGCGACCCGGGTCGCCGCGCGGGTCGGCAGCCAGGCGGCACCGACGGTCACCAGCGTGCCGACCGCGAACGCCGCGAAGGTCCACACCGGATCGAGCGCGGCCGGTCCGATGTCGGTGAACCAGTGCGCCACCAGGGCCACCAACCCCCATCCGGCGAGCAGGCCGACGATCACGCCGAGGGCGGCGGCCGCGAGCCCCAGCGCCAAGGCCTCGAGCCGGATGGCTCGGCGCAGCTGCTGCCGGGTGACACCGACGCAGCGCAGCAGCGCGAAGTCCCGCATCCGCTGGGCGAAGAGGATCGCGAAGGTGTTGGTGATGACCAGCGCCCCGACGAAGACCGCGATCGCGACGAAGACGAGCGCCATGATCGCGATGACGTCCACGCCGCGCGAGATCTCCGCCTGCCGCGCGGCCACCCAGTCGCCCGATGCCTCGACGGTCGCCTCGGGCACCACCTCGCGCGCCAGGGCGGCCGACCCTCCCCAGGCGACGGCGTCGACCCAGAGGGTGTCCTCGAACCGCGCCAGGTCCGCCCACGGCACGTAGAGCGAGGCGCCCATCGCGACCGGGCTGTCGACCATCCCGACGACCTCCACGTCGACCGCGGCCTCGCCCCTGCCGACCCGCACGACGTCGCCGAGGGCGACGCCGCTGCTCTTGGCTCGATTGACGTCCGCCAGTGCCTCGCCGGCGGCGGCGGGGAACCGGCCGTCCTCCAGCTGCTGCCACTGCAGGCGCGGGTCGAGGGACACCTCGGCGACGTCCGCCGTGGAGTCCAGCTGCACGCCGTCGCGGCTGACCGCCTCCATCGCGTAGCCGAGGGTCAGGGCCGGGACGCCGCGGTCGCCGGCCGCCTCGACGAGCCGCGCCACCTCGCGGGTGTCGTACGTCGTCACGACGCGGTCGACGCCCTCGACCGGGGCGCCGACGTCGGCGGTCAGGCCGGAGCGCGTGGCGCCGGTGAGGACGCCGACGACGACGATGAAGGCCACGCCGATGACGACCGCCACCGACGCGGCGACGTACCTGCGGGTGTGGTGGCGCATCGACGCCACGAGCACGGTGCGCATCAGGCATCCCGCCCGCGGAGTGCGGCGACGAGCTCGTCCTGGCCGGGCTCGGTGAGGTGGGCCGTGACAGCGCCGTCGTGGATGACCACCACGTCGTCGGCGTACGCCGCTGCGGCGAGCTCGTGGGTCACCATGACGACCGTCATGCCGAGCTCGCGGACCGATCGACGCAGGTGGTCGAGCACCTCCGCGCTGGCCTCGCTGTCGAGGTTGCCGGTGGGCTCGTCGGCGAAGACGATGTCGGGCTGGGTGACCAGCGCGCGGGCGATGGCGACGCGCTGCTGCTGGCCGCCGGAGAGCTGGCTGGGCAGGTGGCCGACGCGGTCGGCGAGGCCGAGCACACCGACCACGTGGTCGTAGCGCTGCCGGTCGACCGCGCGTCCGGCGAGCTCGAGGGGGAGGAGGATGTTCTGCCCGGCGGTGAGCATCGGCAGCAGGTTGAAGGCCTGGAAGACGAAGCCGATGTGTTCGCGGCGGAAGATCGTCAACGCGGTGTCGTCGAGGCCGGCGAGGTCGCGCCCGGCGACGGTGACCGTGCCGGAGGTGGCGGCGTCGAGGCCCGCCAGGCAGTGCATCAGGGTGGACTTGCCGGAGCCACTGGGACCCATGATCGCGGTGAACCGCCCGGCCGGGAGGTCGAGGTCCACGCCGCGCAGGGCGTGCACGACGTTGTCGCCGGCGCCGTAGGTGCGGGTCAGGCCGCGTGCGTGGGCGGCCGCCCGGGTGCTGGCCGGTGTGGTGGTGTCGAGTGTCGTCGTCATGGGGACAACGCTCGTCGAGCGCGGCCTCCGGGTCGTCGGCCCGCGGCACGGACCTGCCGTCCGTCGGCGGGCCCACCTCGCGTGGTCGGCGTACGACTCCGGTAGGACCTCGGGGTCAGGCCGTGACGAGGCCCGTCTCGTAGCCGAGGACGACGAGCTGGACGCGGTCGCGGGAGCCGGTCTTGGCCAGCACCCGGCCGACGTGGGTCTTCACGGTCGTCTCGGCGACGACGAGGTGCGCGGCGATCTCGGTGTTGGTGAGGCCGCGGGCGATGAGGGTGAGCACCTCGGTCTCGCGCTCGGTGAGCGGCGCGAGCCGGTCGTCGTACGCCGTCGGCCGGGCCGGGTCGGGCAGCGCGGCGAAGTGGTCGAGCAGACGACGCGTCGTGCTGGGCGCGACGACCGCGTCGCCGGCCATCACCGCCCGGATCGCGCCGAGCAGGTCGGGCGGGGCGGCGTCCTTGAGGAGGAAAGCCGAGGCGCCCGCGCGGATCGCGGCGAAGGCGTACTCGTCGAGGTCGAAGGTGGTCAGCACGATCACCCGCGGCGGCGCGTCCCTCTCGAGCAACCGCCGGGTCGCCTCCACCCCGTCGACGCGGGGCATGCGGACGTCCATCAGCACCACGTCGGCGGCCGTCACCGCGAGCCGGTCCAAGGCCTCGCCGCCGTCACCGGCGTCGCCGACGACCTCCATGTCGTCCTGGCTGTCGACGAGCATCCGGAAACCGGCGCGCACCATCTGCTGGTCGTCGACGAGGAAGACGCGGATCGGCGTCGGCACGGCCTGGTCGCTCACAGCGGCAGCCTCGCAGACACCGCGAACCCGCCGCCGGGCGCCGGGCCGGCCTCCAGCACCCCGCCGTGCACGGCCGCGCGCTCGCGCATGCCGACGCCCGAGGCCGCGGCCGTCCGCGGGTGCCGCGGCGCCGCGACCGTCGTCGCGCACGTCGACGGCGACGCCGCGGTCCACGGCGACACGCACGTCGACCCGCGCATCCGGCCCGGCGTGCTTGCGCACGTTGGTCAGGGCCTCCTGCACGATCCGGTACGCCGCCAGCGCGACGCCGTCGGGCACCTCGGGCGGGTGCGCGGGGAGGTCGGCCGCGACCCGCATGCCGGCGGCGCGGGCCTCGTCGACGAGGTGGCGTACGTCGTCCAGCCCGGGCTGCGGGGCCACGCCGGTGTCGCCCTCGCGGAGCAGGCCCAGCAGCCGCCGCATCTCGGTGAGGGCCTCGCGGCCGGCGGCGGAGATCGTCTCGAGGGTGCCGACCGCGACGTCCGGGTCCTTGGCGGCGGCGTACCTGGCGCCGTCGGCCTGGACGACGATCACCGACAACCCGTGGGCGACGACGTCGTGCATCTCGCGGGCGATCCGCGACCGCTCGTCGCGAGCCGCCAGCTCCACCTCGCGCTCGGCCATCCGCTCGGCCTGCTCGGCACGCGCGACCAGCGAGGCGACGTACCTCTCCCGCTCCTGCGCCGCGAAGCCGAGCGCCCACGCGGCGGTGACGATGGCGCCGATCGTGACGGTGTAGGGCGCGAGGTTGCCCGGGGTGAGGTCGGCGGCCCCGAAGCCGACCAGCCAGCGGACTGCGGCGACCAACGCACCGGCGTACCCCACGAGCAGCGCCGTGACGCCCTGCCAGCGCGGCGACCAGCGGGCGACGGAGTAGACCGCGATCGGGAACGCGAGCTGGCCGACCGTCGGCTCCGCGACGACCACCGCCTGCGCCGCCGATGCCGCCGCGACGACGAGGAAGACCGGCCACGCGTGGCGGCGACGCCACAGCAGCGGCAGCACCTCGACGACGGTGAAGACCGCGTGGGGGAGCTGGCCCGAGAGGGCGTGGCCCGCTGCGAGGAGCAGGAGGAACGCGACCACCAGCCGGTCGAGCCACCGCTGGCCGAACGGACCGAGACGCCACGGGTACGGGTCCCGGTGATCGCGCATGGTGCAGAGGCTAGACGTCGCAGCGGCGTCGGGCGTCCGACCACGGGAGGACGCCGCGCCGCGTCGGATGGGGCCCGAGTAGGGTGCGATCCATGACCCAGTGGGAATACCAGGTGGCGCCGATTCCGCTCCACAACGAGGCCCTGATGCTCAACAACTTCGGCCAGGACGGCTGGGAGCTGGTGGCCATCCACACCAACGCGCAGGGCGGCCTCGTCGCCTTCCTCAAGAAGCCGAAGGCGGCCTGACGTGGGGGCCGAGGCCAGGCTCGCCGAGCTCGGCATCACCGTCCCCGAGGTCGTCCCGCCGGTCGCGGCCTACCAGCCGACGGCCCGCACCGGCAACCTCGTCTTCACCGCCGGCCAGCTGCCCGCCCGCGACGGCGAGATGCTCGCCGTCGGCAAGCTCGGCGGCGAGGTCGACGCCGAGCAGGGCTACGCGTGCGCGCGCCAGTGCGCCCTCAACGCGCTCGCCGCGGTCAAGGCCGAGATCGGCTCCCTCGACGACGTGAAGCGGGTGGTCAAGGTCGTCGTCTTCGTCGCCTCGACGCCCGACTTCACCGGTCAGCCCCAGGTCGCCAACGGCGCGTCCGAGCTGCTCGGCGAGGTCTTCGGCGACGCCGGCAAGCACGCCCGCTCCGCCGTCGGCGTCTCCGTGCTCCCGCTCGACGTGCCGGTCGAGGTCGAGATCGTCGTCGAGGTCTGAGTGGAGCGGCTCCCGCTCCCCGACGCCCTCGTCGCCCAGGCGCGGTCGTACGCCTCGGGCGAGGCCGCACCCGCCGAGCCGCGCGACGCGGCGACGGTCGTGCTGCTGCGACCCGGCCCGGCGGGGCCTGACGTCTACCTCCTGCGGCGCCAGACGTCGATGGCCTTCGCGGGCGGGATGTGCGTCTTCCCCGGCGGCGGGGTGGACCCGCGCGACTTCGACGACGAGCTCGAGGAGCGTGGCCTGTGGGCCGGGCCCTCGCCCGCCGAGTGGGCGACGCGGCTCGGCTGCGACGAGCCGAAGGCGCGGGCGCTGGTCTGCGCCGCCGTGCGCGAGACCTTCGAGGAGTCCGGCGTGCTGCTCGCCGGGACCGGTGCCGACTCCGTCGTGGCCGACACGACGGGCGACGACTGGGAGGCCGACCGGGTCGCCCTCGAGTCGCGCGAGGTGTCGCTGACGGAGTTCCTCGAGAAGCGCTCGCTGGTGCTGCGCACCGACCTGCTCGGCGCCTGGTCGGGCTGGCTGACGCCGGTCTTCGAGCCGCGGCGCTACCGCACTTGGTTCTTCGTCGCCCGGTTGCCCGAGGGCCAGGTGACCCGCGACGTGTCGAGCGAGTCGTCGTCGGTGATGTGGGCCGGCGCTCTCGACGCGGTCGCGCAGGTCGAACAGGAGCAGATCCTGATGCTGCCCCCGACCTGGCTGACCTGCCTCGAGGTGGGTCAGTACGCCGACCCCTCCTCCGTCCTCGCGGCGGCGGGCGGGCGGGCGGTCGACATGTTCATGCCCGAGGTGGTCTCCGACGGTGACGAGTTCATCCTGTCCACGCCGCCGCACTACACCGCACTGATGGCGGCTCGATGACCGCACCCACAGCCGGCCAGGGCTGGTCGGGCGGCGCCTTCGGCGACACCGGCACCTGCGTGCTCGCCCCCAACGCCGACGTGATGACCCTCGACGGCACCAACACGTGGGTGCTGCGCGACCCCGACTCCTCCCGGTCGGTCGTCATCGACCCGGGGCCGTCGATCGAGGCGCACCTCGACGCGATCGACGCGGCCGCCGGCGACGTCTCCGTGGTGCTGCTGACCCACCACCACGCCGACCACAGCGAGGCGGCGCGCGAGTACGCCGAGCGGCACGGGTGCGGCGTACGCGCCCTGGACCCGGCGTACCGGCTCGGCTCCGAGGGCCTCGGCGAGGGCGACGTGGTCGCGGTGGGTGGGCTGGAGGTGCACGTCGTGGCGACGCCCGGTCACACGTCGGACTCGCTGTCGTTCGTGGTGCCGCAGGACCGGGCCGTGCTGACCGGCGACACCGTGCTGGGCCGCGGCACGACCGTCGTCGCGCACCCGGACGGCCAGCTCGGGGCCTACCTCTCCTCGTTGCAGCGGCTCCACGCCCTCTGCGGCGAGCAGGGCATCACCAGCGTCTGGCCCGGTCACGGCCCGGTCATCGACGACGCGCTCGGCGCCCTCGACTTCTACCTCGCCCACCGTGAGCAGCGGCTCGAGCAGGTGCGCGCCGCACTGGCCACCCTGCCGGACCTCGACGACCCCGCCCGTGCCGTCGTCGAGATCGTCTACGCCGACGTCGACCCGGTGCTGTGGGGCGCGGCGGAGCTGTCGGTACGCGCGCAGCTCGCCCATCTCCAGGGCCAATGACCCTTGCGTCCGCTCCGCGCGAGGAGTGAGGTGGGTGGCATGGAGACCACCTCGATGACCAGTCCGCACCGGCCCGTCGTCGTCCTGTCCCGTGCCCTGGACCAGGCCGGTGACGTCCTCGCGTCCGTCCACCACGACGACCTGGACAAGCCGACGCCGTGCGACGGATGGACCGTGCGCGAGCTCGCCGACCACCTGGCTGCCGCTCCCGAGCACTTCCTGCGGCTCGGCCGCGGGGAGGAGGTCGACTGGAGCGCCGGCACTGGCGTGGAGCCGGCCCAGCTGGCCGCGCACTTCCGCTCGCACGCCGACGACCTGCTGCACCACTGGCACGGCCAGCCCGACGACCGGGTCGCCCAGGCCGACTGGCAGAGCGCCGAGCTCGGGGTGCACACCTGGGACCTCGTACGCGCCCTCGGCCGGCCGCTGCCGCTGGACGACGAGGTCGCCGAGCGGGGGCTTGCCTTCATGCAGCAGGGGCTGACCGACGACAACCGCGGCCCGGTCTTCGGCGCCCCGGTCGAGGTGCCCGACGACGCGTCGGCGTACGACCGGCTGGTCGCGTTCGCCGGGCGCGACCCCCGCGCCTGACTCGCGGGTCGTACGGGCCCGCGGCCGCCGGTAGTCCAGTGGCGAGTGGCTGCCCGCTTGCGGTAGTCCAGTGGGAAGTGGTCGTGCGTGAGGCCGATCTCCGACCGGTGTCCACTGGACCACCCCCCGGGCTGGCCGCGCTGCTACGTCAGCCGAGCAAGCGGCGCCAGAGCCACCGCAGTGCGAGCAGGACGGCGATGGCCGCCGCGACCCCGAGCCCGATGAACAGCGACAGCTCGATGCCGAACGGTGCCGGGGGCTCGTCGGCCGTGTCGAAGTCGTGGGTGAGCTCCTGCGACGACGTGCCGTCCAGGTCGGGCACGAGGTCGACGGCCAGGCTGACCCGCCCGGCGATGCTGGCGTCGATCGAGCCGACGGATCGGCGCCACGTGCTGGTCGGTCCGACCTGCGGCGTCGTGACCACGAGCTCGGCGTCCTCGTCCGCGGCCGACCACACCTGCAGGAGCTGGTGCCGGTCGTCGAGCCACCCGAGGGGGACGACGGCGCCGGAGTCGAAGGTGCCGTCCGGGAACGGGTGGGTGAGGACGGCGCCGTCCGAGAGCCGCAGCGTGGAGGACGCGGCGGACGGCGCCGAGCGCAGGGCGACGAAGCGGGCGTCGGGGGAGAAGAGGCCGGGGCTCACGCCGGTCGTCCGGGTGATGAGCTCCGGCTGGTCCACGGTGATCCGGTGGAGCCCGCCCTTCGCACCGAGGACGACGTCCGCGGCGTCGCCGATGGCGAGCGAGGAGACGTTGCCCTCGACGAACGTGCTCAGGCCCAGGTCCGCCCCGGGCACCGGCAGCCGACCGACGTGGGCGCCACCGTCGGCGTCGCCCAACCAGCCCAGCCACTGCGAGTCGGGCGACCAGGTGAGCTCGCGGAGGGCGAGGTCATCGGGGTGCACCTCGTCGCTCCGCTGCCGACCGGTCGTCAGCTCGAGCACGCCGATGGTGGCACCACCGTCACCGGTCTGCTGCCACGCGAGCTTCAGCCCGTCCGGCGAGAGGGCCAACGCCTGGCCGTCCTCGTCCCAGCCCGGGAGGTCGAGCAGGTGCGCCACACCGTCGGCCGCCGTGACCACCACCGGGACCCGCTGCGAGGTCGAGATGAACGCCGCCGCCCCGCGCCCCACCGCGAGGTCGATGGTGGGCTCGAGATCAGCCGGGATGTCGTCGATCCGGCTCGGGATCGCACCGCCCTCGACCACCTCGCTCGTCGCCGTACGCGCCTCCCGGTCCGGCTGCAGGACGAGCGCCCCCGCGCCGGCGACCACCGCGACGACCGCGACCGCGGCCGCGCCGGCGGCGACCCGCGTACGACGTCGGGCACGGCGCCCGCGGTCCCAGGCGTACGGGTCGGGCGAGAAGGTCTGGGTGCGGGCGAGGGCGTCGAGCTCCTCGCGCAGGTCGGTGGTCATGCGTCTGCTCCCACCAGGTCGGCGAGCTCGGGGGCCAGGACGCGCAACCGCTGCAGGGCCTGGCGCGACATGGACTTGACCGCGCCGCTGGAGATGCCCAGCGCAGCGGCCGTCTGGACCTCGGTGAGGTCCTCGAAGTAGCGCAGCACCAGCACGGTGCGCTGGCGCGGGGTGAGCCGCCGCAGGGCCTGCTCGAGGGTCAGCCGCAGCGTCGGGTCGGCCGCGGGAACCGGGGCGTCGTACGACTCCAGCGGGGTCTCGGCGAGCTTGCGGCGCCGCCACCAGGAGATGTTCTGGTGGTACATCGCACGGCGTACGTAGGCCTCGGGCGAGGTGTGGATGCGCTCCCAGTGCTTCGCTGCCTGCACGAGCGCCGCCTGCACCAGGTCCTCGGCGAGGTGGTGGTCGCCGGTGAGCAGGTAGGCGGTGCGCGCGAGCGCCGGTCCGCGCGCCTGCACGAACCCGTCGAACGCCGATCGATCAGTCACCGGGCACCCCCTTCACGACGTACGACGCAAGGATGCGCCGCGGCGGGGGTCAGCCGGGACGAAGAAGTTTCAGCGGGCCCGGCGGGAGAGGCGCTCGAGGTCCATGATCACCACGGAGCGGGGCTCCAGGCGCAACCAGCCGCGCGAGGCGAAGTCGGCGAGCGCCTTGTTGACCGTCTCGCGGGAGGCGCCGACCAGCTGGGCGAGCTCCTCCTGGGTGAGGTCGTGGTGGACGTGGACGCCGTCGTCGGCGGTGCGGCCGAAGCGGTCGGCGAGGTCGAGCAGCGCCTTGGCGACTCGGCCGGGCACGTCGGAGAAGACGAGGTCGGCAACGACGTCGTTGGACTTGCGCAGCCGCGAGGCGAGCTGGGAGAGCAGGCCGCGCGCGACCTGCGGGCGGCCGTCGAGCCAGCGCAGCAGGTCGTCGTGGGAGAGCGAGCCGAAGGCGGCGTCGGTGACGGCGGTGACCGTCGCGGAGCGCGGGCCCGGGTCGAAGAGGGAGAGCTCGCCGAACATCTGGCCGGGGCCCATGATGGCGAGGAGGTTCTCGCGGCCGTCGGAGGAGGAGCGGCCGAGCTTCACCTTGCCCTCGGTGACGATGTAGAGCTTGTCGCCCGAGTCGCCCTCGTGGAAGAGGACGTCGCCGCGACGCAGCTTGGTCTCGGCCATCGAACCGCCCAGTGCCGTCGCTGCTTCGTCGTCGAGCGAGCTGAACAGCGGTGCCTGACGGAGCACGTCGTTGTCCACGTCATTCCTCCCAGTGGGGTGCGTCCCGACGGGTGCTGCTCGGGATCCGGGACGATCCTAGCCGTGGTGTGACTCACAACCGCGACTCGGCGTGGGCGAGGCGGCGTTTGCGTCGGCTTCGATGCTGTCGGAGCCGGACCGTACGCTGGGC
Organism: Nocardioides sp. T5; assembly: GCF_048161455.1. Taxonomy (NCBI): domain Bacteria; kingdom Bacillati; phylum Actinomycetota; class Actinomycetes; order Propionibacteriales; family Nocardioidaceae; genus Nocardioides; species Nocardioides sp. T5. The sequence continues at coordinate 306,312 of NZ_CP182415.1, forward strand.
GCGTGCCCGCCCCCGCCCGCAAGGTGACCCAGAAGGCCACCAAGGCCGTCCCGGCCGTGATCCCCAAGCCCGACACGTCGCTCGTGCGGCGGGCGCGCAAGGTCGACCGGATCCTCGGCGAGACCTATCCCGACGCCCGCGCCGAGCTCGACTTCACCAACGCGTTCGAGTGCCTCGTCGTCACGGTGGTCTCCGCGCAGACGACCGACCGCCGGGTCAACGCCGCCAGCCCCGCGCTCTTCGCGGCCTACCCGACGCCGGAGGCGATGGCGGCCGCCCCGCGCGAGCACCTCGAGCAGCTGCTGGGCCCGCTCGGGTTCTTCCGCGCCAAGACCGACTCCGTGCTCAAGCTCAGCCAGGCGCTCGTGGAGCGCTTCGACGGCCAGGTGCCCGACCGCCTCGACGACCTGGTGACGCTGCCCGGTGTCGGCCGCAAGACCGCCAACGTCGTGCTGGGCAACGCGTTCGACAAGCCCGGCATCACCGTCGACACCCACTTCGGCCGGCTCGCCCGTCGCCTCGGCTGGACCGAGGAGACCGACCCGGTCAAGGTCGAGCACGCCGTCGGCGCGCTCTTCCCCAAGCGCGACTGGACGATGCTCTCGCACCACCTCATCTGGCACGGACGCCGCCGCTGCCACGCCAAGAAGCCCGCGTGCGGCGCCTGCCCGGTCGCCCGCCTGTGCCCGTCGTTCGGCGCCGGCCCGACCGACCCCGTCGAGGCGGAGAAGCTGGTCACGACCCAGGGCCCTGCATGAGGAAGCTGTTCCTGGCGTTGGCGCTCGCCGCATGCGTCGCCGTGGGCGCCCTCGCGTGGTCGTCGATGAGCGGCAGCAGCATCGACGTACGCCCTCCCGACGTCGACGTCGACACCCCCGCCCTGCGGGAGGTCAAGGCGCGCATCGGCATGGAGGACTGCCGGCCCGGCAGCGGGGAGGCGGTCGAGGGCGGCCTGCCCGAGGTGACGCTGCCGTGCCTGGGCGGCGGGCCCGACGTCGACCTGTCCTCGCTCCGGGGACCCGTCGTGATCAACCTCTGGCAGGCGCAGTGCGAGCCGTGCCGGCAGGAGATGCCGGCGCTGGAGGAGTTCCACCAGCAGTACGGCGACCGGGTGCCCGTGCTGGGCATCGACTTCAACGACGTGCACCCCGACGGCGCCCTGGCGTTGGCCGAGGAGACCGGGGCGACCTATCCCTCGATCGCCGACCCGGGCGGCGAGCTGATGGTCGAGGACGCCTTCGCGGTCGCCCGCCGCGGGCTGCCCGCGTTCGTGTTCGTCGACGAGGACGGTGTCGTCGTCGCGCAGGACTCCGGCGGCGTGGACTCGGTGGCGGAGATCAAGGCCAAGGTCGCCGAGCACCTCGGGATCACGCTGTGATCGATCAGGAGAGCGGTCTGTGAACGACCGGCTGCCGGGCTGGCTGGCGCCGGTCGTGGAGGCCGCCTCCTCCATCACCGTCCACGAGCTCACCCGTTTCATGCCGCCCGAGGACAGCGACCCGCGGCGCGGTGCGGTGCTGATGGTCTTCGCCGACCGCGATGCCGACCCGGCGACCCCCGACGACCTCGCCCACCGCGGAGAGCTCCTGCTGACCGAGCGCAACCACCACATGCGCTCCCACCCCGGTCAGGTGTCCTTCCCCGGGGGCTCGCTCGACGAGGGGGAGACCCCGGAGCAGGCGGCGCTGCGCGAGGCGTACGAGGAGATCGGGCTCGAGCCGGCGGAGATCGAGGTCTTCGGCGAGCTGCCCGAGCTGTGGCTCCCGCCGAGCAACTTCGCGGTGACGCCGATCCTCGGCTACTGGCGCGACCGCGGCGAGGTGCGGATCGCCAGCCCCGACGAGGTCCACGAGATCCACCACGTCGCGATCGCCGAGCTGCTCGACCCCGAGCACCGGATCAACGTCCGCCACCCCAGCGGCTGGACCGGCCCGGGCTTCCTGATCGGCCCCGACAAGGACGTCATCCTGTGGGGTTTCACCGCCGGCATCATCGCCCGGCTGTTCAGCTACCTCGGCTGGGCCGAGGACTGGGACCGGGCGCGGGTGCGTGACCTGCCCGACCACATGCTGCAGGGTGTCCCCCGGGGCACCGACCTCGCCCCCAACACGCCGCAGAACACCAGGCTCGAGGAGCAGCAGTGATGAACGTCCTCGACTGGTGCCTCGTCGCACTCGTGGGGATCTATGCCCTCTCGGGCTACTGGCAGGGCTTCATCACCGGCGCCAGCGCCACCGCCGGCCTGCTGCTCGGGGGCCTCGCCGGCATCTGGGCCGCGCCGCTCGCGCTGGGCGACGCCGCTCCCTCCCTGTGGGTGTCGCTGGGTGCGCTGTTCATCGTGATCATCTCCGCCTCGCTCGGCCAGGCGCTCTTCCAGTACGTCGGCGCGCGGCTGCGCGACCGGATCACCTGGCAGCCGATCCGGGCCGTCGACGCGATCGGCGGATCGGCGCTCAGCGCCGTGGCCGTGCTGCTCGTCGCGTGGGCGCTCGGTGTGGCCGTGTCCGGCACCCGCATCGGCGCCTTCACGCCGCTGGTGCGCGACTCGACGATCCTGGCCAAGGTCGACCAGACGCTGCCGACCGACTCCGACAAGGTGCTGCAGGCGTTCAACAACGTCGTCGGCACGACGTTCTTCCCGCGCTACCTCGAGCCGTTCGCGCCTGAGCGGATCGTCGCGGTCCGCCCCGGCGACCCCAGGATGCTCACCGACCCCGACGTGATGGCGACCGAGGGCAGCGTGGTCAAGGTCCGCGGCACCAACGGCTGCGGCGGCGGTGTCGAGGGCACGGGCTTCTTCTACGCCCCGGGCCGGCTGATGACCAACGCCCACGTCGTCGCCGGGGTGACCCGTCCCGAGGTGGAGGTCGGCGGCTCCTCGGTCACCGCGTCGGTCGTGCTCTACGACCCCGCCCTCGACATCGCCGTGCTGTCGCTGCCCGACACCGGGTCCCTCCCGCTCGTCTTCGACACCGAGGTCGAGCCGCGCGACCCGGTCGCGGTCCTGGGCTATCCGGAGGACGGCCCCTACGACGTGGTGTCCGGCCGCGTCCGCTCCGAGCAGCGGCTGCGCTCGCCCGACATCTACGGCGAGGGCACCGTGATCCGCCAGGTCTTCTCGCTGCGGGCACTCATCAGGCCGGGCAACTCCGGCGGCCCGATCGTGACGTCGGCCGGTGACGTGGCGGGCATGGTGTTCGCCGCCTCGGTCAGCGACCCCGACACCGGCTACGCCCTGACGGCGGAGCAGGTGGCCGGGTCAGCAGCCGCCGGCGTCGCCGCGACTGCCCCGGTCGACACCGGCACCTGCGTGCGGTGACGGGTCAGGGACGTCCCTTGAGCGCCTGGGGGATCTGCCGGCCCTGCTCGATCGCGCGCTCGGGGGCCTTGACCTTCTTCACCTGGCGGAGGCCGATGTAGGCCAGCAGGGCGGCGATGAGGACGTAAACGAAGAAGACGACGGTGAAGGCCCAGTGCAGGTCGAGGCCGTCGCCGTTCCAGTGGAGGAAGTAGGCGAACGCCACCGACAGCATGATGATCGCCAGCAGGCCGAGGAAGGCCGCGCCGGCGAAGAGGCCGACGCCGACCCCGCCGTGCTTGACGCTGACCTTGATCTCGCTCTTCGCGAGCTGGATCTCCTTGGAGATGAGCGAGGAGATGTCGCGCTGCGCGTCCATGACGAGCTTGCCGAGCGTCGGATCGTCGTCCTTGATCGGTGCGTTGGTCATGTTGCGAGGTCCTTCGTTGTACGCCGGGGGCTGGGTGCAGCGACCTTACCAACGGGCCTGTCTACACTGAGGTCTCAGGTGAGCCGGGAAGTCTGGTCGGCCCGTGGAGAGTCTCTCCGCGGTGATCACGCTTCGACCACCCCCGGAAGGACCATCCCTCCTCATGGCCACGCCCCGCGAACGCTTCCGCCTCGACGACCTGTGGCGGGCCGGCCCCGTCTACAGCGCCAGTGACAAGCCGCTGGCCCGCCTGGTGGCGCGTCCGGTGCGCGAGTTCCTCCGCGTCGAGGCCGCCGGCTCGATCCTGCTGCTGATCGCCGCGGCCACCGCCCTGCTCTGGGCCAACAGCCCGTGGGCGTCGTCGTACGACGCGCTCTGGCACGCCCACCTCACCCTCGACGTCGGTCCGCTGCACCTCGACGAGTCGCTGCAGCACTGGGTCAACGACGCGCTGATGGTGATCTTCTTCTTCGTCGTCGGTCTGGAGATCAAGTACGAGCTGGTCAACGGCGACCTCCGCGACCCGCGGACCGCGGCCCTGCCGATCGTCGCAGCGGTCGGCGGGATGGTCGTCCCGGCCGGCATCTATCTCGCCCTCAACCCGCCCGGCAGCGCCGGCAGCGACGGCTGGGGCATCCCGATGGCGACCGACATCGCCTTCGCCGTCGGTGTGCTGGGCATCCTCGGGCGCCGGATCCCGTCAGCGGCCCGGCTGTTCCTGCTGACCCTCGCGATCGTCGACGACATCGGCGCGATCCTCGTGATCGCGGTCTTCTACACCAGCGACCTGTCCCTGTCCTGGCTGGCGATCGCGCTCGGCCTCCTCGCGGCCATGGTGGCGGCGCGGCTGCTGCGGGTCTGGTCGACCGTCGTCTACGCGCTCCTCGGCATCGGCGTGTGGTTCGCCCTGCTCGAGTCGGGCGTGCACGCGACGCTCGCCGGCGTCGCGATCGGCCTCCTCGCGCCCGCCAAGCCGCTGCTCAAGGAGGAGGTGGCCCGCGACTACGCCGGGAAGGCGCTGCGCGACCACCACCTCAACCCCGACGAGCTCGCGCGACTGCGCTTCCTGCTCAAGGAGTCGGTGTCGGTGGTCGAGCGGCTCATCAGCACGCTGCACCCGGTGTCGGCCTACGTCGTGCTCCCCGTCTTCGCGCTCGCCAACGCCGGCGTCGAGCTGGGCGCGATCGGCGAGGTCTTCACCGAGCCGGTCGGCCTGGGCATCGTGCTCGGCCTGGTCCTCGGCAAGCCCGTCGGCATCCTCGTGACCTCCTACCTCGCCGTACGCCTCGGCATCGCGAAGCTGCCCGAGGACACCTCGTGGCCGATGGTCGTCGGCCTCGGCGCGGTCGCCGGCATCGGCTTCACCGTCTCGATCTTCATCGCCGGGCTGTCCTTCCCGGGCTCCGACCTGCTGACCGAGGAGGCGAAGATCGCGATCCTGCTGGCCTCGGTGATCGCTGCCGTGCTCGGCGTCGTGCTCCTGCTGGCCTCGACCCGCCACCGGACGTCCGCGCACGACGAGCCGGAGCGTCATACGGATGCCCACGCATAGGTGCCGCTTCGTATGACGTAGCGGCCGTCGGCCGAGCAGGCGACCCCGGACGTCATACGGACCCGCACCGATGGGTGCGGGTCCGTATGACGCTGGGGTGGGAGGCGGATCTCAGTCCTCGGAGGCGGCCGACCCCTCCTTGCCCTTGATCAGGTCCATGACCGTCGAGTCGGCGAGGGTGGTCACGTCGCCGACCTCGCGGTGCTCGGCCACGTCCTTGAGCAGGCGGCGCATGATCTTGCCGGAGCGGGTCTTGGGGAGCTCGGGCACGACCATGATCTGGCGCGGCTTCGCGATCGCGCCGATCTCCTTGGCCACGTGCTTGCGCAGCTCCTCGACGATGTCCTCGCCGCCGTCGCCGGCGGAGTCGCGCAGGATGACGAAGGCGCACACGGCCTGACCGGTGGTGTCGTCGGCGGCACCGACCACGGCCGCCTCGGCGACCTTGGGGTGCGACACGAGCGCGGACTCGATCTCCGTCGTCGAGAGGCGGTGGCCCGACACGTTCATCACGTCGTCGACCCGGCCGAGCAGCCAGATGTCGCCGTCGTCGTCGAGCTTGGCGCCGTCGCCGGCGAAGTAGAGGCCCGGCCAGCGCGACCAGTAGGTGTCCTTGAACCGCTGGTCGTCACCCCAGAGCGTACGGAGCATGGCGGGCCACGGCTCCTTGAGCACGAGGTAGCCGCCGTTGCCGTTGCCGACCGGCTTCGCGTCGTCGTCGACCACGTCGGCGGCGATGCCGGGCAGCGCCTTCATCGCCGAGCCCGGCTTGCCGGCGGTGACGCCGGGCAGGGGACTGATCAGGATCTGGCCGGTCTCGGTCTGCCACCAGGTGTCGACGACCGGGCAGCGGTCACCGCCGATGACCTCGCGGTACCACATGTAGGCCTCGGGGTTGATCGGCTCACCGACCGACCCGAGGAGCCGCAGCGACGACAGGTCGTAGCCGTCGGGGATCTCGCGGCCCTGCTTCATGAAGGTGCGGATCGCGGTGGGGGCGGTGTAGAAGATCGAGACCTTGTAGTCCTGGATGATCTGCCACCAGCGGCCCTTCTCGGGCGTGCCCTCGTACATCACCTGCGTCGCGCCGTTGGCCAGCGGTCCGTAGGCCATGTAGGAGTGGCCGGTCACCCAGCCGACGTCGGCGGTGCACCAGTAGACGTCGTCGTCCTTGAGGTCGAAGACCGACCAGTGGGTGTACGACGTCCCGGTGAGGTAGCCGCCGGTGGTGTGCAGGATGCCCTTGGGCTTGCCGGTGGTGCCGGAGGTGTACATGACGTAGAGCGGGTGCTCGGAGTCGTGCATCTCCGGCTCGTGGTCGGCCGAGGCACCGTCGACGGCGTCGTGCCACCACACGTCGCGACCCTCGTGCCACTCGACGTCCTGGCCCGTGCGGCGTACGACGAGCACGTTGCGGACCAGGTCGCCGGTCTTCCCGACCGCCTCGTCGACCGCCGGCTTGAGCGCGGACGCGGCGCCGCGGCGGTAACCACCGTCGGAGGTGATGACGACGTGGGCCTCGCAGTCGGTGATGCGCGAGGCGAGGGCGTCGGCGGAGAACCCGCCGAACACGACGGTGTGCGGGGCGCCGAGCCGGGCGCAGGCGAGCATGGCGACGACGACCTCGGGGATCATCGGCATGTAGATCGCGACGCGGTCGCCCTTCTTCACGCCGAGCTCGGTCAGCGCGTTCGCGGCCCGGGAGACGTCGTCCTTGAGGTGGGCGTAGGTGATGTCGCGGGTGTCGTCGTCGGGCTCGCCGACCCAGTGGATCGCCACCTTGTCGCCGTTGCCGGCGGCGACGTGGCGGTCCACGCAGTTGACGGAGGCGTTGAGGGTGCCGCCGACGAACCACTTGGCGAACGGCGGGTTGGTCCAGTCGAGGACCTGGTCCCACTTCTGGCCCCAGTCGAGCCGCTCGGCGGCCTCGGCCCAGAAGGCCTCCCGGTCGGCGTCGGCGCGGGCGTAGGCCTCCTCCGTGACGTTGGCGTCGGCGGCCAGGTCGGCCGGGGGGTCGAAGCGCCGGTCCTCGTTGGAGAGGTTGGCCAAGGTCTCGCTGCTCATGTGCGGTCGCTCCCATCGCGGATGTGACTGTGGTCACCGACGCTAGCGGGCGCACGTGTGCCGCGGACAGGTCGAGACCGTCAGCGAGCGACGGACGGTCCGTCGGGCGCGACGGACGGACGGCGTGGGCGGCTCAGAGGTCCGAGGACAGCACGGTCTCGCCACCGTCGTCGGTGATCACCACCTGGGTGACGTCCTCGCGCAGCGCGGCCGACTGGAGGAAGCACGTCATCGGCGAGTCGCCGACGCCGATGAACTCGCCCGCGGGCACCAGCTCGCCGTCGTCGGTGCGGAAGGCCGCCCGGAAGGTCTCGCCCTCGGCGAAGCCGGCGGCGACGATCCGGAGCTCGACCCCCCACGTGTGGGCCACCAGGTCGGCGCTGTCCACCGAGACCGACCGCTGGGGGGACGGGGCCATCGAGATCGCCTCGGTGGGCACGGTCGGCGGCTCGGGGGCCGTCGCCCGGCCGACGACGCCACCCACGACGCCGCCCACCCCCAGGGCCACCACGACCGTCGCGGCGACGGTGGCCAACCGGACCCGCCCGCGTCGCGCGCGCAGGTCGGCCGCCTCCCGGCGCCGGCCGGCCGACCTCGTCGTCGCGTGCCGATCGCGCCTCGGAGACGGCACGGCGTACGTCGTCGCCGAGGGTGGGCGGCAGGGGAGCGGGGTCGGCGAACGCCGCGGCGTCCACCGAGCCGAGCGCGCGGGCGACCGGGAGCAGACCGTCCAGGCTCGAGCCGGCACGCGGCGCAGCCGTCGAGGTGGGCGCGCACCCGGTCGGCCTCGGGGCCGGCCAGGTGGCCGAGGGCGTAGGAGCCCAGCAGCTCGCGCAGCTCGCGGTGAGCGGCGTCGTCGAAGGTGCTCACAGGCTCACTCCCATCTCATCCATGGCGGCCCTGAGGGCGCGCATCGCGTAGAAGACCCGGCTGCGGAGCGTGCCGACCGGGATCGAGAGCTCGGCCGCCACCTCGTCGTAGGGGCGGCCCAGCAGGTGGGTCTGCACGAGGGCCTCGCGGTGGTGCGGGGCGAGGCGGCGCAGACCCTCCTCCACCAGCCACCCGTCGAGGACGGCGTCGGCGTGGTCGCTGACCGAGCCGGCGGCCGCCTCGACCGTCGGTGGGTCGGCGAGGGCGCCCTGCCAGGGACGGGCCCGCCTGGCCCGGACGTGGTCGATCATCGTGTTGCGGGCGATGCCGAAGAGCCACACCCGCAGCGACGCCACCTCCGGGTCGAAGCGGTCGGCGTGCCGCCACGCCTTGACGAAGGTCTCCTGGGTGACGTCCTGCGCGGACGCCGGATCGTCCAGGCCACGCAGGACGAAGCGGTAGACCTCGGCACCGTGGAGCCGGTAGGCCGCCATCACCCCGTCCTCGTCGTCGAGCGACGGTACGGCGCCGTCGGGGTCGCTCACGCCACGCAGTCTGCCGGTCACAGTGGTGTGTACGGCGCAGGACGCGGCGGCGTTCACCGTCCGGTCCGAACCCCCGGACCCAGCCTCGATCACGCACCGGATCGCGATCGGGGTGAACGCGGTCGCGCCGGGCGCCGTACCCACCAGTGCCGCCACCGCCACCACCTGGCGTGGCGGCGACCAGGGGGGCGGAACCGCCCGCCGGACGACGACCAGAAGGGCAGACAGCGATGTCAGCACTGAGGACAACCGGACGACGAGCGGCCACAGGGGTGGTTGCGTCGGCGTTCGCACTCGCCGCCTTCGCGGTGGCACCCGCCGCGGCCGAGCCCGCCGCAGCTCCCGCCTCGGGCGCCACCGCGGCCGCGGCAACGACGGTGAGCGCCGCGAGCACCGCGCCGACGAACAAGCAGGGCAAGGCCTCCCGCACGTGGAAGGTCCGCACCGAGAAGCAGCTGCGCACGGCCGTGCGCAAGGCCAACAGGACGAAGGCCAAGGACCGCATCGTCCTGGTGCGGACCATCCGCTTCGCCACGGGCCGCAGCGCCCGCGGCGGTGCCGGACGCGGCGACCTCGACGTCCGCGCCGACCTCGTCGTCCTCGGGCGGGGCCGGACCATCAACGCGAAGAAGGTCGACCGGGTCTTCGACGTACGGTCTGGCACCCGGCTGGTCATCAAGCGCGCCAAGCTGCGCAACGGTGCGCCCGCGGAGACCGAGAGCGGCGGACTGATCCGCAGCCGCGGGACCGTCGAGGTGCGCAAGTCCCACCTGCTGAGCTCGACGGTGACCGGCGCCGGCGCCTCCGGCGGCGCGGTGATGAACGAGGGCGGCACGCTGCGCCTCGTCGACACGCGGGTCCGCGGCAACGAGGCCGAGCGGGCCGGCGGCGGCATCGAGGCCGCCGGCGGGAGCACGTTCCTCGTCCGCACCCGGCTGACCGGCAACGCCACCGGCGCCGTGCCGGGCAACGGCGGCGGGCTCCACCTCACCGGGACCGGTGACGTGCTCGTGCGTGACGGCCTGGTGTCCGGCAACACCGCGAGCGCCGAGGGCGGCGGGTTGTGGAACTCCGCGACCGGCACCTTCGTGGTCGAGCGCACGACCGTCCGGCGCAACTCCGCGGCCGGAGCGGCTGCCGACCAGGGCGGTGGCGGCCTCTTCAACGACGGCGGTTCGCTGACCGTGCGCGGCAGCGAGATCCACGACAACACCGCCACCGGTGCCGCCGGCTCGGGTGGCGGCGTGCTCAACAACCTCGGCACCCTCGTGGTCGCCACCACGGAGGTGCGCGGCAACACGGCTCCGCGAGCCGGCGGTGGCATCGAGGCCAACCTCGGGTCCACGACGCTGGTCGGCTCGACGCTGCGCGCCAACAGCACCGGCGCGGCGCCGGGCAACGGCGGCGGCTTGCACCTGACGGGTGCCGGCAAGGTCCTCGTCGACACCACGCAGGTGCTCGGCAACACCGCCGTCGAGGGCGGTGGCCTCTGGAACGCCGCCACCGGGCAGCTGTCCGTGACCGGCTCGACGATCTCGGGCAACACCGCGACCGGCGCCGCGGCCGACCAGGGCGGCGGGGGCATCTACTCCGACGGCACCACCTCGGTCAGCGGCTCGACGATCGCGAGCAACACCGCGACCGGCGCTGCCGGCTCGGGCGGTGGGGTGCTCAACAACCAGGGCACGCTGACCCTCACCGGCACCACCGTGCAGGGCAACGCCGCCAAGCGTGCCGGCGGCGGCATCGAGGCCAACCTCGGCACCACGACGGTGGCGCGCTCCGTGCTGCAGAGCAACGACGCCGGCACCGCGCCCGGCAACGGCGGCGGCCTGCACCTGACCGGCACCGGCTCGGTCGAGGTCACCCAGACCAAGGTGTACGACAACGCCGCCGTCGAGGGCGGCGGCCTGTGGAACTCCGCCACCGGCACGATGGCCGTGCGTGACACGCACCTGCGGGGCAACACCGCCAGCGGGGCTGCGGCCGACCAGGGCGGCGGCGCGATCTACAACGACGGTGGCGACGTCGACGTCATGGGCGCCACGTTCGAGGCCAACAAGGCGACCGGCGCGGCCGGCTCCGGCGGAGGCGTGCTGTCGCTCAACGGCGACCTCACCGTCGGCTGGACGAACTTCGACGGCAACGCCGCCCCGCGTGCCGGCGGTGCGGTCGAGGTCAACGGCGGCTCCGCCGACCTGAGCAACGTCAACGCCCGCGGCAACGCCACCGGCGCGGCCCCCGGCAACGGCGGCGCGCTGCACATCACCGGCGCCGGGACAGTCACCTGGACCGACGGCTCGATCACCGGCAACGACGCCAGCAACGAGGGCGGCGGGCTGTGGAACTCCTCCGCGGGTGTCCTCACCGCCACCGGCATCGTCTTCGACGCCAACACGGCGCCCGAGGGTCCCGACGCCTACAACGACGGGGGCACGATGAGCGTGAACGGCGTCCCGGTCCTGCCGGGCACCGGCACCTGATCCACCGCACCACGCGACGACGCCCCGGAGGCCTGGCCTCCGGGGCGTCGTACGTCTGCGTGGTGCAGCGGTCGTGGCCTCAGTGCTTGACGGCCTGCTCGGCGCCGGCGCCGGTCAGGGCGCGGACCTCGAGCTCGGTGAAGCGGTCCTCGGCAGCGGGCTCCTTCGACGTGATCGTGCCGAGGTAGCCGAGCAGGAACCCGATCGGGATGGAGATGATGCCGGGGTTGTTGAGCGGGAAGATCGCCCAGTCCGAGTCGGGGAAGAGCGACGTCGGCAGGCTCGACATCACCGGCGAGAAGAACACCAGCCCGACGGCGGCGATGAGGCCGCCGTAGATGCTCCAGGTGGCGCCGCGGGTGTTGAAGCGCCGCCAGAACATGTTGAAGATGATCGCCGGCAGGTTGGCCGACGCGGCGACGGCGAAGGCCAGGGCCACGAGGAACGCGATGTTGAGGCGCTGCGCCGGGATCGACAGGGCGATGGCGATCGCACCGATGACGAACGCGGCGATGCGGGCGACCCGGACCTCGTCGTGCTCCGAGACCGGCTCGTCCTTCTTGATGACGCCCTTGTAGAGGTCGTGCGCCACCGAGGACGAGCTGGCCAGGGTGAGGCCCGCGACCACCGCGAGGATGGTCGCGAAGGCGACCGCGGAGATGAGCGCGAGCAGGATCGCGCCGCCCGTCGAGCCCTCGCCGCCACCGACGGCCTCGGCGAGGAGCGGGGAGGCGAGGTTCTGGTTGCCGCCCTCGAGCGGGTCGACCTGGTCACGGTCGAGCAGGGCCGCGGCGCCGAAGCCGAGGACCAGCGTCATGAGGTAGAACGCGCCGATGAGGCCGATGGCCCACAGCACCGACTTCCGGGCGTCCTGCGCGGTCGGCACGGTGTAGAAGCGGATCAGGATGTGCGGCAGGCCGGCGGTGCCGAGCACGAGGGCCAGGCCGAGGGACAGGAAGTCGATCTGCGACGTCAGCGAGGCGCCGTACTGCAGACCGGGCTGCAGGAACGCCTCGCCCTTGCCGGAGTTGTCGGCCGCCGCGCCGAGGAGGTCGGAGAGGTTGAAGTTGAACTCCGCGAGCACCAGCACCACGATCAGCGCGGAACCGATCATCAGCATCACGGCCTTGACGATCTGGACGTAGGTCGTGCCCTTCATGCCGCCGACGACGACGTAGAAGATCATCAGGACGCCGACGCCGATGATGGTGATGTTCTTGACCGCCTGGCTGTCGACGCCGAGCAGCAGCGCGACGAGCGAGCCCGCGCCGACCATCTGCGCCAGCAGGTAGAAGATCGACACGACGACGGTCGAGACCGACGCCGCCGTGCGCACCGGGCGCTGCGACATCCGGAAGGCGAGCTGGTCGGCCATCGTGTAGCGGCCGGCGTTGCGGAGCATCTCGGCGACGAGCAGCAGGGCGACGAGCCATGCCACGAGGAAGCCGATGGAGTAGAGGAAGCCGTCGTAGCCGTAGACCGCGATGGCGCCGGAGATGCCGAGGAACGACGCCGCCGACATGTAGTCGCCGCCGATGGCGAGACCGTTCTGGAAGCCGGAGAACGACCGCCCGCCGGAGTAGAAGTCGGCGGCCGTCTTGGTCTGGCGGCTCGCCCAGAAGGTGATGCCGATCGTCAGGGCGACGACCGACAGGAACAGGAACGTGGTGAGGACCTGGGTGTCCATCAGGCGTCGCCTCCCTTGTTGTACTCCGCGTCGAGCTGGCGGGCCAACGGGTCGAGCTTGGCGGAGGAGAAGCGGGCGTACATCCAGGCGAGGCCGAACGTCGTCACGAACTGGAGCAGGCCGAAGACCAGCGCCACGTTGATGTTGCCCCAGAGCTTGATCGACATGAAGTCGCCGGCCCAGGTCGACATGACGACGTACAGCAGGTACCAGGCCAGGAAGGCGACGGTCGCCGGGAACACGAAGCCGCGGTAGCGGCGCCGCAGCTCGGCGAACTCGGGTGTCGCGTGCAGCCGGTCGTAGATGGGGTCGTGGCGCGCGGCCTGTTCTTGGTCAGTCACGGATCGGTCCTTACGAGCGTGGGGCCACCGGGTGTGACCGCCGTCACCGTGACACCGCTCGCGCGCCGCGCGGGAGGGGTGCGCGTCGCACTGTCGGTCGATGGGCGTCGCCGGTCGCTCAGCGGTCGGCGACGTACGACGAGCGGTCGGGGCCCGCCCGGAAGTCGTCACCGGGCGCCGCGTGCCGTAGGCTCGTGGTGTTGAAGGGATGCGCCTGGCGCGTCCTGGCCGCACACGTGGTGCGGCTCGTGTCTTGTATCTCCTGGTTTTCGGTTCGCTGGACAATCAGCACGATGGATGTCTTCAGCACCTCGGCGGCAGGTCGTCGCCGGAAGAGAACAAAGGAACAGATCATGGCTCAGGGAACTGTCAAGTGGTTCAACGCTGACAAGGGCTTCGGCTTCATCGCGCAGGACGGCGGCGGCGAGGACGTGTTCGTGCACTACTCCGCGATCCAGTCCAACGGCTACAAGTCGCTCGACGACAACCAGAAGGTCGAGTTCGACGTGACCGCCGGCCCCAAGGGCCCGCAGGCCGAGAACGTCCGCGTCGTCTGACGTACCTCTGAGGAGCCCCGACCGCACAGCGGTCGGGGCTCCTCTGCATTTCGCGCAGCACCTCGCTCCTCGGTGACGTCGTGAGGTCGTGAGGAGAAGTTGACGGCTCCGCCACCGGACCGGCAGGCCGGACGTCACACCGGGAGCCGACGCTCGTCGGCATGAGCACCCCCGCCACTGACACCCGCCGCACGCGTCGCTGGATCGAGGACTGGCGCCCGGAGGACCCCGACTTCTGGGAGTCGACCGGCCGGTCCGTCGCCCGCCGCAACCTGGTCTGGTCGATCTTCGCCGAGCACCTCGGTTTCTCGGTGTGGCTGATCTGGAGCGTGAGCTCGGCCTTCCTGGTGGCCCAGGGCTTCGACTTCACGCCACAGCAGCTCTTCCTCCTGGTGGCTCTGCCCAACCTCGTCGGCTCGTTGCTGCGGCTCCCGTACACCTTCGCGGTGCCGAAGTTCGGTGGCCGCAACTGGACGATGGCGAGCGCGGCTCTGCTGCTCGTCCCCACGCTGGGGTTCGCCTACGTCGTGCAGCGACCGGAGACGCCGTACTGGGTGTTCTGCGTCATCGCGGCCACGGCCGGCCTCGGCGGCGGCAACTTCGCCTCGTCGATGGCCAACATCAACTTCTTCTACCCCTCGGCCAAGAAGGGCGCCGCGCTGGGCCTCAACGCAGCGGGCGGCAACCTCGGTGTCGCACTGATCCAGCTCTTCCTGCCCGTCATCGTCGGCGGTGCCGGGATCTTCGGCCTGGTCAAGGCGGCGGAGGGCGGGATCGACCTGCAGCGCGCGGCCTGGGTGTACGCCGGCCTCGCGGTCGTCGCGACGCTCGCGGCGTACTTCTTCATGGACAACCTGGGCACCGCGAAGTCCTCCCCCCGCGAGCAGCTGCAGGTCGTGCGGAAGCGGCAGACGTGGATCATGGCGTTCCTCTACATCGGCACCTTCGGCTCGTTCATCGGCTACTCCGCCGCCATGCCCCTGCTCATCAAGCTGAACTTCTGGGTGCCGGAGCCGACGCCGCTGGGGACCGGCATCTACTTCGCCTACTTCGCGTTCCTCGGCGCCCTGGTCGGCTCGGCGACCCGGCCGTTCGGCGGGTGGCTGGCCGACCGCGTCGGCGGCGCGAGGGTGACGCTGGGCGCGTTCGGCGCGATGGTCGTCTTCACCCTGGCTGTGCTGTGGACGCTCGTGCAGCTCACCCCCAACCCCACCGCGGACCCGGCCATCGCGTCGGCCAACCAGTCGTGGTTCCCGTGGTTCCTGGCCTTCTTCCTCTGCGTCTTCGCCGCCACCGGCGTCGGCAACGGCTCGACCTACAAGATGATCCCGGCGATCTGGCGCACCGAGGCCGAGCGCGCCACGACGCCCGGCACACCCGAGCGCACCGCCGCCCTGCTGGCCGGGACCAAGCAGGCGTCCGCCGCGATCGGCGTCATCGGCGCGGTGGGCGCCATCGGCGGGTTCCTCATCCCGATGGCCTTCAGCGCACCGTGGGTGGCCGACCCCATGTCCGCCACCAAGGGCGCCTTCCTGGTGTTCACCGCGTTCTACGTCGTCTGCGGTGCGGTGACCTGGGCGGTCTACCTGCGACGCCCCGCTGAGGTCCGCGCCAAGAGCCTGGCCGGCGCCGGGATCTGAGGAGCACCGTGGCGACCGAGACCCACTGCCCCTACTGCTCGCTGCAGTGCGGGATGCGACTGGCCGGACGGCGTACGCCCGAGGTGTCGGCGTGGGAGGAGTTCCCCGTCAACCAGGGCGCGCTGTGCCGCAAGGGGTGGGCCGCGGCCGGGCTGTACGGCAGTCGGGAGCGGCTCACGTCGCCGCTGGTGCGCGACCGGAAGACGGGCGAGTGGACGGCCGTCTCGTGGGACGACGCGCTCGACCGCGTCGCCGACGGGATCCGAGCCGCGCAGGCGGCGGGAGGGCCGGACGGGGTCGCCGTCTTCGGCGGCGGAGGGCTCACCAACGAGAAGGCCTACGCGCTCGGCAAGTTCGCCCGGGTCGCGCTCGGCACCTCCCAGATCGACTACAACGGTCGCTGGTGCATGAGCTCGGCCGCCTCGGCCGGCATCCGCGCCTTCGGCCTCGACCGCGGGCTGCCCTTCCCGCTGGCCGACGTCGAGGAGACCGACGTGCTGGTGCTCGTCGGCTCCAACCTCGCCGAGACGATGCCGCCGGCCGCCCGCCACCTCGACCGGCTGCGCGAGCGCGGCGGGAAGGTCGTCGTCGTCGACCCACGGCGTACGCCGACCGCGGACCGCGCCGACCTGCACCTCCAGCCGGTGCCGGGCACCGACCTCGCCCTGGCGCTGGGCCTGCTGCACCTGCTCGTCGCCGCCGGCGCGGTCGACACGACGTACCTCGCCGAGCGCACCACCGGCTGGGAGGACGTGCGTGACTCGGTCGCCTCCTGGTGGCCCGAACGGGTCGAGCGGGTGACCGGGATCGAGGCGCACGAGCTGCGGGCGCTGGCGGCCATGCTCGCGGGCCGCAAGGTCATGGTCCTCACCGCGCGCGGGGCCGAGCAGCACTCGACCGGCTCCGACACGGTGCTGGCCTGGATCAACGTCGCGCTCGCGCTCGGCGCGGTGGGCAGGCGGGGCGCGGGCTACGGCTGCCTGACCGGGCAGGGCAACGGCCAGGGCGGGCGCGAGCACGGGCAGAAGGCCGACCAGCTGCCCGGCTACCGGCGCATCGACGACCCCGCCGCCCGCGCGCACGTCGCGGACGTGTGGGGGGTCGAGCCCGACTCGCTGCCGGGACCCGGGAGGTCGGCGTACGAGCTCCTCGACGCGCTCGGCACACCGGGCGGCCCGTCGGCGCTGCTGGTCCTCGGGTCCAACATCGTCGTCAGCGCACCACGGGCGACCCACGTGACCTCGCGGCTGGAGGCGCTGGACCTGCTCGTCGTGTGCGACATCGTGATGTCGGAGACCGCGGCGCTGGCCGACGTCGTGCTGCCGGTGACGCAGTGGGCCGAGGAGACCGGGACGATGACCAACCTCGAGGGTCGGGTGGTCCTGCGGCAGCGCGCGGTCACGCCCCCGTCGGGCGTGCGGTCGGACCTCGAGGTGCTCGCCGGGCTCGCGGAGCGGCTCGGGTCGGCGGCGTCGTTCCCGACCGACCCGGAGGAGGTCTTCACCGAGCTCGGCCGCGCGTCGGCGGGCGGCCCGGCCGACTACTCGGCGATCACCTACGACCGGATCCGCGACGAGCAGGGCGTCTTCTGGGGCGGCGAGCGGCTCTTCGCCGAGTCGTTCGCGCACCCCGACGGGCGCGCCCGGATGTACGCCGTCGAGCACCGCGGCGCGGCCGAGCAACCGTGCGCCGACTACCCGGTGCACCTCACGACCGGGCGGGTGCTCGCGCAGTACCAGTCCGGTGCCCAGACCCGGCGGGTCCGCTCGCTGCCCGACGACGGACCGTTCGTCGAGCTGCACCCGCTGCTCGCCGCGCGCATCGGGATCGGGCCGGGCGACGTCGTGCGCGTGGCGACCCGGCGCGGCGAGATGACCGCTCCCGCCAAGGTGGTGCCGACGATCCGGCCGGACACGGTCTTCGTGCCGTTCCACTGGGTCGGCGCCAACCGGCTCACCAACGACGCCCTCGACCCGGCCTCCCGGATGCCGGAGTTCAAGGTGTGCGCGGCCTCGGTCACCCATGGCTGAGCGCATCGTCGTCGTCGGCGGCGGCATGGCCGCCGTCCGCCTGGTCGAGCACCTCGCCGGGGACGACCGCTTCGCCGTGACCGTCCTCGCCGACGAGTCGTACGCCCCCTACAACCGGATCCTGCTGTCCGCCGTGCTCGAGGGCACCCACGCCGCCGACGCGCTGACCCTGCGCTCGGAGGAGTGGTTCGCGGCGCACGGGATCGACCTGCGGCTGGGGGCGCGGGTCCTGGAGATCGACCGCGCCGCCCGCGCGGTCGTGCTGGTCGACGGGGAACGGGTCGCCTACGACCGGCTCGTCCTGGCCTGTGGCTCGATCCCCACCCTGCCGCCGATCCGCGGCCTGGTCCGCCGCGACGGCACCCTGCACCCCACGGTCCACGCCTTCCGCTCGCTCGCCGACTGCCGGCGCCTCGACAAAGCCGCCAGCTCGCTGGTCGAGGAAGGCGCCCTGGCGCCTGTCACGAGACCCCGCGCGATCGTCGTCGGCGGCGGCCTGCTCGGGCTGCAGGTCGCCCGGGCGCTAGCGGTGCGTGGGCTGCGGACGGAGGTCGTCGAGGGCGCCGACCACCTGCTCGCCCGTCAGGTCGGTCCCGGCGCCGGACGCGTCCTCGCCCGCGACCTCCGCCGTCTCGGCACCGAGGTCTACACCGGCGCCCGGGCCGTCCGGATCACCGACGACGGGCTGCAGCTCGACAACGGCCACGTCCTGCCCAGCGACCTCGTCGTCCTCACCGCCGGCGGCCGCCCGTCGACCGCGCTCGCGCGTCGGGCCGGGCTGATGGTCCGTCGGGGGGTCGTCGTCGACCACACGCTCACCAGCGTCACCGACGACCGGGTGCACGCCATCGGCGACTGCGCCGAGCACCGTCGCCGGACGACCGGCTTCGTCTCGCCCGCCTGGGAGCAGGCCGAGGTGCTCGCCCGGGTGCTGCGCGGGGAGGAGGCGTCGTACGACGGCAACCGCAGCGTCGCGCGCCTGCGCGCCACCGGCCTCGACGTCGCCGTGCTCGGCGACCCCGAGCGCGCAGCGGGCGAGGTCGTGGAGGTGACCAACCCGGTCGCCGGATCCCACCGCCGCCTGGTCGTCCACGGCGGGCGGATCGTGGCCGCGGCCCTCGTCGGCGACCTGTCCCGCGTCGGGCTGATCACCCAGCTCTACGACCGGGGCACCCTGCTCGGTCCCGACGAGCCCGGTCAGCTGCTCCTGCCCGAGGCGGCCGACGCCCCGACGCCGCTGCCCGACGAGGCGGAGGTCTGCGCGTGTGCCGGCGTGAGCGCGGGCGAGGTCCGGGCGTGCGGGACGGTGGGGGAGTGCGTCGACCGGACGCGGGCGACCACCGGCTGCGGCGGGTGCGCGGACGTCGTACGCCGACTCGTCGAGGGCAGTCCGGCGCCAGTCGTGGTCGGCTGACAACTTCTCGGCCGATCGCCTCGTCCCATCGACGTACCGGAGGAGGACGGATGCTCGTGCGCGTGGCGCTGGGGGCCGCGACGGTGGTCGTCGGCTTCCTCGGGGGCGTCCAGCTGCACCAGGTCGTCGCGTCGCCCGGCGAGCCGGCCGCCACCTTCCGCGCCATCGACCCGAGTGCGCACCGCGACGACGAGGTGGTCTTCGAGGACTGTCCCCAGGCCGCGATGGCGCCGCCCTACCCGGTCAACGAGAACGGCATGTCCTACGGATCCGGCGCCGCCATCGACGAGCACGACCCGGGCCCGGACCTGGTCGCCGCCTACGGCACCAACGGCCGGTGCGGCTTCATCCGCTCCGCCGAGGCACGGAACCAGACGGACCCCGACGGTCAGGACATCCCGCTCTACGCCCAGGACGGCGTCACCGTGATCGGCGAGTTCCGCATCGGTCCGGGCAGGGTCTTGACCTCAGGTGCACCCGAGCCAGCACGATCGACTCCATGACCGATGCCCAGATCGCCGTGCATGAGCTCCGGATCACCCTCACCGTCGACGACTTCGACGCCGCCGTACGCCTCTACCGCGACGCTCTCGGGCTGTCCGAGGTGGCCGACTGGAGCAGCGACCAAGGTCGCGTGGTGCTGCTCGACGCCGGGCGCGCCACGCTCGAGCTCTTCGACGAGGCCCAGGCCGCGATGGTCGACGACCTCGAGGTGGGGGAGCGGGTCTCGGGCAAGGTGCGCCTCGCGCTGCAGGTGCCGGACGCCGATGCCGCCGCTGCGACGCTGACCGCCGCGGGCGCGACCCCGGTGGCGCCCACCGTCGACACGCCGTGGGGCGACCGCAACGCCCGCGTCGCCGCGCCCGACGGGATGCAGCTGACGCTGTTCACGCTGTCGGGGGAGTCCTGATCATCCAGAGGTCCGGGTCGGGAACGGGCTCGAAGCCGTGGCCCGCGTAGACCTCGTGGGCGTCCCTCGTCTTGAGCAGGGTGCGGCCGACGCCCAGCTCGTCGACCCGCTGCGCGACAGCGGCCACCAGCCGCTTGCCCAGGCCGCGACCGCGGTGGTCCCGGTCGACGTACACGTCGCAGAGCCAGGCGAAGGTGGCGTGGTCGGTGACGACCCGGGCGTACGCCACCTGCCGGCCGTCGTCGGTGAAGGCGCCGACGTTCAGCGAGTGCTCCGCTGCCGTGGCGACGGCCGCGCGGCTGCGCCCCAGGGACCAGTACGCGTCGGTGCTGAGCCAGTCGTGGACGCGGTCGAGGTCCATGGCGGCCAGGTCGGTGCGGATCGCGTAGTCGGTCACGCCCGCATCTTCGTCGATCGGGCTGGACCGGGCTTGAGCGGCGGTCGGCGCGGGCCGACCATGGCGAGATGAGCGACGTCGAGTTCGAGATCCAGCGCACGGTCGCGGCGCCGATCGGCGAGGTCTTCGCCCGTCTCGCCGACATCGAGGGACACAACACGTGGGTGCCCGGGCGGGGCAGCATCCTGCGCGGGACACGGCAGACGTCGCCCGGTCCGGTGACCGCCGGCACGACCTACGAGGACCGCACCCGGATGGGGACGATGCCGGGTGAGATCGCCGAGCTCGACGCCCCGAACCGGATCGTCTACCACTGGTGGGACCGCGGCTCGTCCGGGAAGACCAGGATGGAGGGCTGGCCCGGCTACACCCTCGAGGCCGTCGGCGAGCGGGAGACGCGCGTACGCCACGACGTGCGGCTGCGGGCCAACGGCATCCGCGCGCTCGGGACGCCGGTGCTGCGGATCATCGCCCATCGTGAGCGGACGGCGACCATGGACGCGCTCGTCCGCTCCTTCGCCACGCCGCCGGGGT
The DNA here is from genome assembly GCF_048161455.1 of Nocardioides sp. T5. Lineage (NCBI taxonomy): Bacteria > Bacillati > Actinomycetota > Actinomycetes > Propionibacteriales > Nocardioidaceae > Nocardioides > Nocardioides sp. T5. The sequence continues at coordinate 327,064 of NZ_CP182415.1, forward strand.
AGTCCACCGGCGACGGGTCCTCCGGCGGTCCCTCGGACGACCGGTTCCCGGTGGACTACCCGGAGGAGCGCCGCGTCGGGTGCGGGCGCCGCAGCGAGTCGGGGAGCAGCCGCGCACCGGCCCCGTCCCCGGCGTGCACGTCGTCCGGATTGGAGAAGGCGCACGAGCGCAGGCTCAGGCAGCCACACCCGATGCAGCCGTCGAGGCCGCCCTTGAGCCGCTGGAGTGCGGCGATCTGCTCGTCGAGCCGGCGCCCCCAGTGCCGGGAGATGCGGTGCCAGTCGGCCTTGGTGGGGGTGCGGTTGCCGGGCAGCCGGGCGAGCTCGCCGCGGATCTCCTCGATGCTGAGCCCGACGTTGGAGGCAGCCCGGATGAAGGCCAGCCTCCGCAGGACGCTGCGCTCGAACCGCCGTTGACCGTTGCCCGAGCGGTGCGCCTCGATCAGGCCCTCGGCCTCGTAGAAGCGGATCGCCGACGCAGCGAAGCCGCTGCGCCGCGAGATCTCGCCCATCGGCAGCAGGTCGCGAGCATCCATCGGGGTCACCTCTTGAACTCAAGTTCACTTGAACTTGAACCATGGTGCCATGACCGACAAGACAGGCACTGACAGGACGACGGAACGGGTGGCGCTGGTCACCGGAGGATCGGCCGGACTCGGCCGCACGCTGGTCGCCGAGCTCGCGCGGCACGGCTGGCGGGTGGTCACGGACGGGCGCAGTGAGGAGAAGTTCAAGGAGGCCGAGCTCCCGGCCGGCGTGACGGTGGTCGTCGGCGACCTGACCGACGCCGACCACCGCGAGCGACTGCGGACAGAGGTGGAGCGTCACGGACGGCTCGACCTCCTGGTGCACAACGCCAGCACGCTCGGTCCGCTGCCGATGCGCCCGCTGGCCGAGGTCGACATCCCCGACCTCACGCACGTCTGGCGGACCAACATCGGCGGTCCGCTGGTGCTCACCTCGGCCCTGCTGCCGTGGCTGCGAGCGACGGACGGTGTGCTCCTCTCGATCAGCTCGGACGCGGCCGTGAACCACTACGAGACGTGGGGCCTCTACGGCGCGAGCAAGGCCGCGCTCGACCACGTGACCCTGACCTACGGCGCCGAGACGGGACTGCGCGCGTACGCCGTCGACCCCGGCGACATGCGTACGGCGATGCACCAGGACGCCTTCCCCGGCGAGGACATCTCGGATCGACCGCTCCCGGAGGCGGTCGTGCCGCACCTGCTGGCGTTGCTGGCCGCGCGGCCGGACTCCGGTCGCCACCGGGCCGCCGACTTCAAAGGCGAAGGCCGATGACGCTCGTGCACGAGACCCCGCAGACCCGGTTCGCCGCGTCGGCCTTCGCACCCCGACCCGCCGAGTCGCGCGGGCTCGCCCGCGACGAGGTGCGCCTGCTCGTGGCGACCCCGGACGGGCTGTCCCACGGTCGATTCGCCGACCTTCCCGACCACCTGCGCGCAGGCGACGTGCTGGTCGTCAACACCTCGGCGACCGTCGCTGCCGAGGTCGATGCGGACCTCGACGGGCGTCCGGTGGTGCTCCATGTCGCGCACCGCCTCGACGACGGGGACGCCGTCGTCGAGCTGCGGACCGCGCCCGACGCCGCCCGTTCCTTGCTGACCGCGCGCGTGGACGACGTGGTGCGTGTCGGCGACGTACGCCTGGTGCTCCGCGAGCCGTGGCTCGGGCAGGCGTCCTCCCCGACGGGCGTCGGCAACCGCCTGTGGCGCGTGTCGGTGCGAGGCGACCTGGACCGCCAGCTCGACTGGAACGGGCGCCCCATCGCCTACGGCTACCTCGACCGGCGCTACCCGCTCGCGGACTACCAGACGGTCTTCGGGACGAGGCCGGGCAGCGCCGAGATGGCGTCCGCCGGGCGTCCGTTCACGCACGAGCTGGTGACCCGGCTGGTCACCGCGGGCGTGCAGCTCGCACCCGTCACGCTGCACACCGGCGTGTCGTCGCAGGAGGCCGGAGAGGCCCCGGGGCCGGAGTGGTTCGAGGTGACGCCGACCAGTGCGCGCGTGATCAACCAGGCGCGCGCCAACGGCGGACGTGTCGTGGCCGTCGGCACCACGGCGACCCGCGCCGTCGAGTCCACGGTGAGGGGGTCCTCCGTCGTCGCCGGGCGCGGGTGGACGGACCGCGTCGTCACGCCGGCGGACCCGCCCCGGGTGGTCGACGGCCTCGTCACCGGGTGGCACGACCCGATGGCCTCGCACCTCCTGCTCGTCGAGGCGGTGGCGGGCCCTCGGCTCACCCAGGCGGCGTACGACGCTGCGGTCGCGGAGGGCTACCTCTGGCACGAGTTCGGGGACTCCGCGCTGCTGATGCGGAGGTGAGGTAACCGGTCCGTGGCCCAAAATGTGGGAGAACTGTGGGTCCCGCGCCGCCACGCCGCCCTAGATTGAGCGGGTGATGCACGGGCGACACCGCGCGGCAGCCGACCTCTGCCGGCTCCGGCCGGGGAGACAGAGGCACGAGCCGTGACAGCGACCTCGACGCACACGACGCTGCTCTACGACGGCGACCGCCACTACGCGACCGAGGCGGGCGGGTTCCTTCGCGCGGGCCTCGACCAGGGCCACCGCGGGCTCGTCATGGCGCCGGCGTCGCGGGTGGAGGCGATCCGGGCCGAGCTCGGCAGTGACGCCGACGAGGTCACGGTCATCGACGACGCCGTGGCCTACGGGCCGCAGTGGAACGTCTACCGGATGCTGCTCGACTTCGTGACCGCGGCTCCGGGCGTGCGGTCGTGCGTGATCGCCGAGCAGTCGCTCGCGGCGAGGACCCCGGTCGAGATCGTCGACTACCGCAGGCTCGAGTCGGCGGCCAGCCTCGTCTTCGCCGAGCAGCCGGTCGACCTCCTCTGCCCCTACGACGCCCGTCTGCCCGGCCACCTGGTCGACATCGCCCTCGCCGCCCACGACGGGGTGTGCGAGGACGGTTCAGTGACGCCCAACGCCCGCTTCCAGGACCCGCTAGCGGTGCTGGCAGACCTGGCGGCGGTCTCTCGTCCGCCGGCGTACGCCGCGACACTCGACTGCTCCCAGCACGCCGGCGTCGCCCTCATCCGCGGCCTGGTGCGCACCCGGGGAGCAGACCTGGGCCTCGATCGCGGCGTCCTCGACGACCTGGAGCTGGCGGTCACCGAGGTGGTGACCAACGCCCAGCTGCACGGCTCGCCCCCGGTTCTGGTGCACGTCTACGACGAGGACGAGACGTGGGTGTGGCACGTCCAGGACCGCGGCGGGATGCCGGTGCACCCGCTCGCGGGGCTGCTGCCGCCCGACGAGCCGGCCGAGCACGGCTACGGACTGTGGTTGGCCCGCCAGCTCGTGGCGGCCGTCGACGTCGGTCGTGACGACACCGGCACCCACGTGCGGCTGCACGTGCGCAAGCCGGCCTAGCGTCGGGCCCGGACCGCGGACATCCCTCGGGGTGGACGACGACGGACGCCATCTGGGGCATCCTCGGCGGCGTGAGTACGTCGACGCGGCGCGAGGCCGCGCGCACCCTGGCCCTGGTGTGGATCGTCGTCGTCCTCGGGGTCCTGGGGGTCGGGTGGCTCCTCACCGGGCCGCTGGTCTCGGTGGTCGACCCGTGGGACGACGGCGTCGCGCGCTGGCTGGAGGACCACCGCACGGCCGACCTCGACACCGCGGCGGCTGCCGGCAGCGCGATCGCCGACACGATCGTCGGCGTCGCCATCGCCGTCGTGGTCGGCCTCGCCGGGTCGTGGTGGCAGCGCTCCTGGCGCCCGTTCGTCTACTTCGCGGTGCTCGTCGGGGGCTACCTCGCCCTCTACCTCGTCGTCACGCACTTCGTCCCGCGTGACCGGCCGCCGGTGGAGATCCTCGACCCCGGGCTGGTGCCGGACCACAGCTTCCCGTCCGGGCACGTGGCGACCTCGATCGTCGTCTACGGCGGCATCGTGCTGTGGGTCGCTGCGGTGGCGCCGCGCTGGCGCCGGTGGGTCTGGCCGCTGCTCCTCGCGCCGCTCGTCGTGGCACCGTCCCGGCTCTACCAGGGCGCCCACCACCCGACCGACGTGATGACCAGCCTGGTCTCCGCCACCATCTGGGTCCTGGCGGTCGCCCACGTCCTCCTGCCCCGGACGGCCGACGACCGCGTTCAGGACCGCAGTGCCATGGTGGAGGCATGACCTCCCCGATCGTCGTCGTCACCGGTGCCAACGGACTCGTGGGCAGCCACGTCGTGTCCGCGTTGGGCAAGCGCGGGGCGACCGTGCGCGCCGTCGTACGCCGCGTGGGCACCGCGCCGCAGCACCCGCACGTCGAGGAGCACGTCGGCGACTTCGCCGACCCCACGTTCGCGGCCACCGTGGTGGCCGGTGCCGACGCCCTCGTCACGACCGTCCACCCGCTCGGCAGCGGACGCGACGACCAGCGTCGCGTCGGGCTCGACGGCACGATGACGATCGCCGAGGCGGCCGTCGACGCCGGCGTGCCCCTCCTGGTCCACGTCTCGACCGCCGGCGTCTACGACCGCAGCCCGGGGATGGGTGAGGTCGACGAGTCCGCGGCGCTGGTGCCCGACGACTCGTCGGCCTACGGCGTCGTCAAGCGGGACGTCGACGCCGCGCTCGAGCGACTGGCGGGTCCGACGCGGGTGCTGCTGCGCCCGCCGGCGATCCTCGGCCCGGGCGCCACGTCGATCTGGAACACCGTGCGCCCGGCGGAGATCCGCGACGACGAGGCCGAGCGGCACGCCAACCCCGACCAGACCTTCGCGTGGGTGCACGTCGACGACCTGGCGAGCATCGCGGCCGACGTCGCCACCGGCGCCATCGCGACCGCCGACGACCCCGAGTCAGGTCCGGTCGCGGGCGGGTGCACGCCGGTCAACGTGGCCAGCGGGCCGGCCACCCAGCGCGACTACCTCGGCGCGGTAACGGACGCGCTGGACCTCGAGCCGACCTGGGACGAGAGCCCGGCCTGGGCCGGGCAGATCGTGGCCGACCGCGCGCGGCGCTGGGGCTGGACGCCTCGGGTCGACCTGTCGACCGCGCTCGAGGAGCTCCGGGCCGGGCTCCGCGGCTGAGTCAGGCCGCCGGTCGGGCCTCGACGAGCGAGATCGTCGAGATGGTTGGCACGACGCGCGTCATCTCGAGCCCGGCGCGGCCGAGCAGGGCGGCGTACTCCTGCTCGGTGCGCTCGCGGCCACCGGCGAAGAGCAGCATGTCGAGGTCGAGGGTCTTGGCGAAGTCGGGCCCGCTGCCCGGGGGCACGATGCTCTCGAGCAGGAGCACCGTGGCGCTGGCCGGCATGTCGCGGCGCACGGTGGTCAGGAGGGCGAGCGCCTGCTCGTCGTCGAGGTCGTGCACCACGCGGCGCATGACGTAGAGGTCGCCGTCGTCGGGCACGCGGTCGTGGAACGAGCCGCCCACCAGGCGGCACCGCGACAGGACCCCGGCCTCCCGCAGCAGCTCCTCGGCGTCGGGCAGGAGCGACTCCTGCTCGAACAGCACGCCCTCGGCCGCCGGTGCGACGCCGAGCATCGACGCGAGGAGCCGGCCGTGGCCGCCGCCGACGTCGACGATGCGCCGGAACGGGGTGAAGTCGTACGCCGCCGCGACCGTCGGCCAGTCGAGCGCGGTGAGGCGCGTCATCGCCTCGTTGAAGGTGGCGGCGTAGTCGGCGTCGCGGTCCAGCAGCTCCCACATCGACACGCCGTGGACGGCCTCGGCCTGGGCCGTCCCGGTGGTGACCGACTCCGGCAGCCGGGCCCACACCGACTGGTAGCGCGGGTCGCCGATCATCAGCACCACCGCGCGCATCGAGTCGGGCGCGTCCGACTGCAGGGGGCGCCCCAGCGCGGTCAGGTCGAACCGGTCGCCGTCCTGGTGCAGCAGGCCGTAGCTGGCAGCGGCCCGCATCAGCCGGTAGGTCGCGTCGGGGTGGGTGCCGAGCTCGGCGGCCACGTCCGCGGCGGTGCGGGGACCGCGGGCCAGCGCGTCGGCCACTCCCAGCTTCGCGACGGCGTACACCGTGTTGGCCTCGATGAGGCCCGAGACCAGCTCGAGCACACCGACGGGCGCGGGCACCATCCGGCGCGTGAGGCCCTGGACCGCGGTGCGGACGGTCGTCGCAGCGCGGGCGACCCGGACGGGAGGAAGTCGGGTCATGGGTCACCCCTAAATCGTCAGGAATACTGACCATCATGGTCAGGGAGGCTGGCGACGTCAAGAGCAGTGAGGGGATCTCGCGACACGGCCGGGCGTAGCCCGCCCGGCGGCTGCTCGTTGCTACCGGTGACCCCGTCGCAGGAGAGATGCCATGCACCGACTCGTCACCGCAGCCGCCGCCGTCGTGCTCACCGCTGCTTCCGTCCCGCTCGTGGGCCCGACGCCCGTCGCCGCTGCCGACCCGGTCACCACGACCGACGGCTGCGTGCAGAGCGTGCCCGACCCCGGCACGACCGCGCCGGTCGACATCTGCTTCACGCTGTTCCGGCCGGCGGGCGCCACGCAGGACCGTCCCGTGCCGATGGTGCTGCACAGCCACGGCTGGGGCGGCAGCCGTACGACGGATCCCGCGGCGTTCGCCTACCTGACCGACGCCGGGTTCGGCGTGCTGAGCTTCGACCAGCGTGGTTTCGGCGAGAGCGGCGGCAAGGCCCACATCGAGAACCCCGACGTGGAGGGCCGGGACGTCCAGGAGGTCGTCGATCTCGTCGCCGCGCAGCCGTGGGTGCAGGAGCAGCGGCCGGGCGACCCGGTGCTCGGCGCGATCGGCGGGTCCTACGGCGGCGGCTACCAGTTCGTCGGCGCGCTGAGCGAGATCCGCGACCGCGGCGCCACGCGGTTCGACGCGCTGGTCCCCGAGATCACCTGGTGGAGCCTGACCGAGAGCCTGTTCCCGCAGGGCGTGCCCCGCACCGAGTGGGCGGCGGCGCTGACCGCGGCCGCGCTGCCGACCGACGCCCTCCCGCCTCGCGTGGTCCAAGGCTTCGTGGAGGCAACCGCGACGGGCAACGTGCCCACCCACCTCCACGAGTTCCTCGACCGCAACGGACCGGAGTGGCACGTGCGCCAGGGACGCCGCCTCGACGTCCCGGTGCTCTTCGGCCAGGGCGCGACCGACAACCTCTTTCCGTTCGACCAGGGCTTGAAGAACTTCGGCCGGCTGCTCACCGACCGGGCCCGCTTGCGCAGCATCTTCGTCGGCTACAACGGCGGGCACACCCTCCCCGCCGTGCTCCCGCCCGGCACCAACCTCGACATCCCGCTCGCGACCACCGACGCCTGCTCCCCGACGCTCGGGAGCCCGGACCTCGCCGACCTCGGCCTGCGGTTCCTGCAGCAGAACCTGCAGGGCAAGAAGACCGGGCTCACCGGCTTCGGGCGCTACCACCTGACCACCGCGGCGGGGGACCGCTGCGTCAGCGTCCCCGCCGTCGCGCCCACCACCGACGTCGAGCTCGGCGAGGTCGTCAGCACGGTCGGCGTCGGCGCACCCGTCGCCTACCCCGTCGCGCAGGGCCCGCTCACGATCGCCGGCTTGCCCACCCTCGACGCGAGGCTCACGACGATCGGGCTCGACAACCGTGCCTTCCTCGGGCTGTCGGTCGGCACCAGCCCTCTCGACGCGCGGGTCGTGCAGAACAACATGCTGCCGATCCGCGAGAACGGCATCGCGATCGACAAGCCGCGCCGCGGGGTCGAGCTGCCGTCGGTCGCGGTCGACGTACCCGCCGGACAGACGCTGTTCCTCACCGTCGCGCCGATCTCCGACATGTCCGTCGGCTTCGGCAGCCGAGTCGTCGGCGCGATGCGGATGAAGGACGTGGTCGTGCACCTGCCGGTCACCGACCGCTGAGCTTGCACAGGGCCTGGGGCCTATCGTCGGGCACGAGACGACCCGCGTCCGGAGGGAGAGGCCCGTGCCCCGTCGAGCGGTGCTTCCGCCCCCACGCCCGGTGGTCCACCCGCTGCGCGAGCCCGAGTCCGCGCGCTCGAGCATCCGCCGATTGAGCCACCACCGGATGAGGGTCACGATCGACCACCGGCCCCTCGCGGGCGTCACCCCGGAGATGCTGCTGTGGTGGTTCTGCCACATCGGCGACGACGTCACCTATGCCGGCCAACGGATGTCGGGCTACCTCGCCTGGCACCCGCTCGACCACATCCGCTGGGAGCTCGAGCGCCCGGCACCGGGCGGCGGCGCGGGTGAGGGGGCGCGCTACCGGATCGTCGAGGCGTTCGGGCGCAACGAGGACTTCGGCGTCGACTCCGTCGAGCGGGTCGAGAAGCTGGACGAGACGGGCATCCGGCTCGTGCGCCGTGTCCTGGGGGTCCAGGTCTTCCAGCTCGAGCACACCTGGTCCGCGGGCGAGCAGGGCACCCACTACGTCAGCGTGATGGACCTCGGCGCCCGCGGTCGGGCGGCTGCACCGGTCAACCGCCACCTGACCTCGCGCGTCTTCCCGCCGGAGATGGCCACGGCGTGGGTGCGGCACAACATCGAGGAGGTCGGCGTCCTCGAGCACCTCCTGCCCGACGTCCTCCGGCAGCGGCCTGACGAGGCGGCACGGCTCGGCACCGTCTAGGAGCCGAGGGGCGCTCCTGCTCCGGTTCGGTCCCCGTGCGACGCTCGGGGAGTGCCCACCCGTGCCCTCTCCACCGACACGCTCGGCGCCTGGCTGGTGAAGGCCAGAGGCGCCGAGGCCTCGACCCGGGAGCACGTGCGCGCCGGGTTCACGGGCGTGCAGAGGTGGTGCGTGCAGCCGACCTACCGCACCGAGCTCGTCGCGGCCGGGCAGCCGGTGCTGCTCTGGGTGAGCGGGACGGAGCGCGGCCTGTCCGCCGGCATCCACGCCCACGGCCGCGCCACCGGCCCGGCCCGCGACGGCGAGATGCCGCTCGTCCTGGCGCCGCTGACCGACCCGTTGCTCCGCTCGGAGCTCGTGGCCCATCCGGACCTCGGCTCCCTGGAGGTGCTGCGGATGCCGGCGGGCAGCAACCCGTCGTACGTCACGCCGGAGCAGCTCGAGGTGCTGGTCGCCCTGCGGGAGGAGCTGGCGGAGTCGGTGTGACGGCTCGGCCGCCGATGATCAGGAGCCTGTCGTTCCGTCACAGCGCCTGTCACCACCTGACAGGCAACGGACTCGAATGTGGCACGGGGCGCGTCACAACAGGGCGAACGCCGTCGTGGGTGTTCGACCACGGTGTGTCACAACGGCCCATCCGGCGTGAGGTCGTGCCACCCAGTTTTCACGCCCGAAACATTCGTGGAAGCCGCTGACAACATCGGCTTCCTAGGTTCCTCGGCATGACCAAGCGCCAGCGGATCGTCGTCGTCGGGCACGGCATGGTGGGCCACCGGTTCGCCCAGGCCGCCGTCGAGCGCGGCCTCACCGAGACCCACGACGTCCTCGTCATCGGCGAGGAGCCGCGCGCGGCCTACGACCGTGTCGCCCTCACGAGCTGGTTCGCCCACGCCGATGGGGATGGCGGCTCGGACGCGCTGTCGCTGCTGCCCGGCGGGGAGTACGACGACCCGCGGGTGCGGCTGGTGCTCGACAGCGTCGTGACCGAGGTCGACCGGGTCGCGCGGACCGTCACCGTCGTGTCCCCGCCCAGCGCGGTGGGCGACCTGCTGGCGCACCCGGGCGCCGTCACCGTCCACGAGTACGACGTCCTGGTGCTCGCCACGGGCGCGGCGCCGTTCGTCCCGCCCGTCGAGGGTCGCGGCAAGGACGGCTGCTTCGTCTACCGCACCATCGAGGACCTCGAGGCGATCCAGGCGGCCAGCGCCGCGGCCACCAGCGGCGTCGTCATCGGCGGCGGCCTGCTCGGCCTGGAGGCGGCCAACGCGCTCGTCCAGCTCGGCCTCGACACCCACGTCGTCGAGATGGCACCCCGGCTGATGCCGGTGCAGCTCGACGACGGCGCTGGCTCGACGCTGGTACGGCACATCGAGCGCCTCGGCGTGACCGTGCACACCGGCGTGGTGACCGAGGCCATCGAGGGCGGCTCGTCCGCGACGGGCCTCAGGGTGCGGCAGGCCGGCACCGACGAGGGCGCCCCGACCCAGGTCGTGGACGCGCAGGTCGTGGTGTTCTCCGCCGGCATCCGACCGCGCGACGCCCTGGCCCGCGAGTGCGACCTGGAGGTCGCCCCGCGCGGCGGCGTACTGGTCGACGAGCAGTGCCGGACCGCCGACCCGCACGTCTTCGCGATCGGCGAGTGCGCGGCGCCGGGCGGCACGATGTACGGCCTCGTCGCCCCGGGCTACGCCATGGCCGAGGTCGTCGTCGACGCGCTCCTCGACGGCCCGGGCACCTTCACCGGCGCCGACATGTCGACCAAGCTCAAGCTCCTCGGCGTCGACGTCGCGAGCTTCGGCGACGCGTTCGCGACCACCGACGGGTCCCTCGAGCTGACCTACGCCGACGCGGTCGCCGGCGTCTACAAGAAGCTCGTGGTCAGCGAGGACGGCACGCGGCTGCTCGGCGGGATCCTGGTCGGCGACGCGTCGGCGTACGGCGTCCTGCGCCCGATGGTCAGCAGCGGCCTCGCACTGCCCGACAACCCCGAGCAGCTCATCCTCCCGGTCGGCACCGGCGCCGGCATCCAGCTCGGGATGCCCGACGAGGCGCAGGTCTGCTCGTGCAACGACGTGACGAAGGCCGACATCCTCCACGCGGTCACCGACCAGGGCTGCGAGAGCGTGGCCGACGTCAAGCAGTGCACGCGTGCCGGCTCGACGTGCGGGTCGTGCGTGGCGACGGTGAAGAACATCATCGAGGACCACTTCGCCAGCGTCGGCCGGGTCGTCGACAAGGGGATCTGCGAGCACTTCCGGCTCACCCGGCAGGAGCTCTTCGACGTCGTGGCGGTCCACGGCTACCGGCGCTTCGACGACATCGTCGCGGCCCACGGCACCGGCCGCGGCTGCGACGTCTGCAAGCCCGCGATCGCCAGCATCCTGGCCAGCCAGACCAGCACCCACATCCTCGAGCCGGCGACCGCCGAGCTGCAGGACACCAACGACAAGTACCTCGGCAACATCCAGCGCAACGGCACCTACTCGGTCGTGCCGCGCATCCCCGGCGGCGAGATCACGCCCGACAAGCTCATCGTGATCGGCGAGGTCGCCAAGGACTACGGGCTCTACACCAAGATCACCGGCGGCCAGCGGATCGACCTCTTCGGCGCCCGGATGGAGCAGCTCCCCGCGATCTGGCGCCGGCTCGTCGACGCCGGCTTCGAGTCGGGCCACGCCTACGGCAAGTCGCTGCGCACGGTGAAGTCGTGCGTCGGCTCGACCTGGTGCCGGTTCGGCGTGCAGGACTCGGTCGGTCTCGCGATCGCACTGGAGCTGCGCTACCGCGGCCTGCGCAGCCCCCACAAGCTCAAGGGCGGGGTCAGCGGCTGCGCCCGTGAGTGCGCGGAGGCGCGCGGCAAGGACTTCGGCGTCATCGCGACGGAGAAGGGGTGGAACCTCTACGTCGGCGGCAACGGCGGCGCCACGCCGGCCCACGCGCGGCTGCTCGCCGGCGACCTCGACACCGCCACGCTGGTGTCGTACCTCGACCGGTTCCTCATGTACTACGTCCGCACCGCCGACCGGCTCCAGCGCACCTCGACCTGGATCGAGCAGCTCGAGGGCGGGCTCGACCGGGTGCGCGAGGTCGTCGTCGACGACTCGCTCGGCCTCGGCGCGGAGCTCGAGGCGGAGATGGCGCGCCACGTCGGCGGCTACGAGGACGAGTGGCGCGCGACGCTCGAGGACCCGACCAAGCTGGAGCGGTTCGTGTCCTTCGTCAACGCCCCCGACACCCCCGACCCGTCGATCGCGTTCACCACCGAGCGCGACCAGATCCAGCCGATCGCGCCGGCCCTCATCCCCATTGGAGCGCCCGCATGAGCACCGTCGCCGTGTCCCTGACCCCCGTGTGCGCCGTCTCCGCCGTCCCGCTCGAGGGTGGGGTCGCCGCCCTGGTGTCCGGTGAGGCGGTCGCGGTCTTCCGTACGCACTCCGGCGAGGTCTTCGCCCTCTCCAACGTCGACCCGTTCAGCGGCGCGTCGGTGCTCTCGCGCGGCATCGTCGGCTCCCGCGGCGACGCGCCGGTGGTGAGCTCGCCGATGTACAAGCAGGCCTTCGACCTCCGCACCGGCGCCTGCCTCGACGACGAGACGGTGTCCGTTCCGTCGTTCGACGTCTCGGTGGTCGACGGCGTCGTGCACGTCGGGTCGGTCCGGCCGATTCGGGAGGTCGCGTGAGCCTGCCGCTCTCGGGGTTCCGGATCGGGGTCACCGCTGCTCGCAAGGCCGAGGAGCAGGTGGCCCTGCTGGAGCGTCGCGGGGCCACGGTCGAGTGGGCCGCCGCGCTGTCGCTCGAGCCCAACCACGTCGACCTCGGCGAGCTGCTGGCCGCGACGAAGGAGGTCATCCTCGGACCGGTCGACCTCTTCCTCGCCACCACGGGGATCGGCATGAAGACCTGGCTCGCGGCCGCCGCCGACGCCGGGTTGTACGACGACCTGGTCGCCGCGCTCGGCTCCGCGGAGATCCTGGCCCGCGGCCCGAAGAGCGTCGGCGTGCTCCGGGCCAACGGCCTGCGCGAGCTGTGGGCGCCGGAGTCGGAGTGCTTCGAGGACGTGCTCGCCCACCTCCGCGGCCGCGACCTCACCGGCAAGCGGATCGTCGTGCAGGAGCACGGCCAGTCGCTGTCGATGGCCGCCCACGCCCTGCGTCGCCAAGGCGCGTCGGTGGTGACGGTGCCGATCTACCGCGTGGCCTCGGCCGACGACCCGGCGCCGATGTTCGGCCTGATCGACCTGATCGCCGACCGCGAGCTCGACGCGGTCACCTTCACGTCCGCCCCTGCGGTCGCGGCGCTGATGGAGGCGGCGTACAGCGTCGGCCGGCGCGACGACCTGATCAGCGCCTTCCAGTCCGACGTCGTCGCCTCGTGCGTCGGCCCGGTGACCGCGGCCGCCTTCGAGATGTGGGGCGTCCCGACGATCTTCCCCGACCGCTCGCGACTGGCCGGGATGGTCAAGCAGCTGGAGACCGAGCTCCCGACGCGGCGGGACGGGATCGACGTACGTCTGGCCGACGGGCGGACGCTCATCGTGCACACCGACTCCCTCCTGCTCGACGGGGTGCCGGTCGAGCTGTCGCCCGCGCCGCTGTCGGTGCTCAACTCGCTGCTGGTCAACCCGGGGCACGTGGTCTCGCGGCGCGCGCTGCTGGCCGCGTTGCCGTCCGGGCAGGCGGGGTCGGAGCACGCGGTCGAGATGGCCGTCGCGCGCCTCCGAGCGGCCATCGGGACGAAGGCCGTGGTCACCGTCGTGAAGCGTGGGTACCGGCTCGCGGTGGGGTAGCCGCCCGACCGCTCAGGCGGAGCGCAGTGCCGTGACGCTCTTGACGAGACGACGCAGCGGGGTGTCGCGCTGCACCTTGAGGCGGCCACCGTCCGGCGTCAGGCCGAAGTGGGCCAGCAGGTCCTGGCGGCCCTCGCGCTCGGCCATCAGCATGATGGCGTCCCGGTCGTAGGAGTCAGCGAGCTCGGCCGCGAGGGCCAGGTCGTCGGCCGCGACGGCATCGTTGATCGACTCGACGTAGTTGGCGTAGAGGGCGTTGAGCTCGTCGGTCAGGCTGGTCTGGTTCGTCATGGACAACCCCTTGGAGTCGCGATGTGGCCCGGCTGTGACCTCCAGTCTGGAGCAGCGATTGGATCGATCCAATAGGGCGACGCCATGATCTTGCGCACGTCGTGACCGACCGCCCGCTGCGGCAGGCGACGTACGCTCTCGGCATGGATGTGATCCTGCTGCTGGTGGTCCTCGCCGTGGTGGGCGTCGGCGCGGTCGCCCTGGCCCGTCGCAACAGGGAGCGTGAGCTCCAGCGGCGCGAGGACGAGCTCGCCCCGGTGAAGAAGCTGGCCTTCGAGGACATCACCGCGTTCGGTGTCGACCTCCAGGAGCTCGACTACGAGATGAGCGGTCACGTCCTGGACGCCGGCGCCAACGCCGACTACCAGCGTGCGCTCGACACCTACGAGTCGGCCAAGACCGCCGGCGACTCCATCACGAAGCCGGAGGACATCCGGCACATCACCTCGATCGTCGAGGACGGTCGCTACGCCATCGCGTGCGTGCGTGCCCGGGTCGAGGGACGGCCGCTCCCCACCCGCCGGCCGCCGTGCTTCTTCGACCCGCGCCACGGACCGTCGGTCGCCGACGTCCTCTTCGTCCCGCCGGACGGCGTCGAACGTGACGTGCCCGCGTGCGCCCTCGACGTCGAGCGCGTCAACGCCGGCGCCGAGCCGGACGTCCGCAAGGTCATGGTCGGCGCGCAGCGGGTCCCCTACTGGCAGGGTGGGCGCGCCTACGAGCCGTACGCCGCGGGCTACTTCGGTGCCTTCGGACCCATGACCTGGATGTTCATGGGCGGGATGATGTTCGGCGACTTCGGTGGCGGCTCCGACGGAGGCGGTGGTGACGACGGCGGCGGATCCGACGGCGGCGACGGCGGTGGGTACGACGGCGGGGGCGACGGCGGCGGGTTCGACGGCGGCGGGTTCGACTTCGGCGGGTTCTGAGCGCCCGCCGGTACTACGAGCAGACCGTCAGCGAGTCGCTCAGCCTCGACGAGCCCTGTTCGTCCGAGCGGTGGCCGGTGCGCTGCGGGGATCCTCCGGCCAGGCGTGCTTGGGATAGCGCCCCCGCAGGTCGGCACGCACGCCCGGGTAGCCGTTGTCCCAGAAGGACTCGAGGTCCGCGGTGATGGCGGCCGGGCGTCGGGCGGGGGAGAGCAGGTGCAGCAGGAGCGGGACCCGGCCGTCGGCCAGGACCGGTGCGGCGGTCCAGCCGAAGACCTCCTGCAGTCGCACGGCGAGCACCGGCTGGTCCTGGGAGTAGTCGATCCGCACGCTCGACCCGCTGGGCACCTGGACGCGCTCGGGGGCCAGGTCGTCGAGCCGGCCCGCCTCCTGCCACGGCACCATCGCTCGCAGGGCGGCCGTCACGTCGATACGACGAAGGTCCTGCGCCGAGCGGACCCGCGCCAGCTGCGGCCCGAGCCAGGAGTCGAGGTTCTGCGTCAGCGCCGCGTCGCTGACGTCGGGCCACGGGTCACCGAGCGCGCGGTGCAGGAAGTCGAGGCGGGCGCGCAGCGCCGTGGCCGCCTCCGTCCAGGTGAGGAGGGTGATCCCCTCGCTCGCGACCGCCTCTCCGATCGCGTCGCTCACGGCCTGCGCGGGTGGATCGCTGAGCGGGGTCGAGCTGAGCTCGATGGCGCCCAGCAACGTCCGTCGGCGAGCCACCACCCGCCCACCGGTCCAGGTGACCTCGTCCACCTCGGTCCACATCGATCCCGCTGCCTCCAACGCAAGGTCCTCGGTGAGCGGCGCCGCCGCGCGGATCCGGGCCTCACGGTCCCCGGGCCGTCGTTGTGCGTCACCGACCGCGAGCCACTCGAGGCCGGCCAGCGGCCCCGGGTCGCGAGGGTCGAGCGCCGCGCCTGTCCCGGACGCCATCAGGTAGCTCGACGTGCCGGAGCGCTTGCGTGCGATCCGGTCCGGATGCGCCAGGGCCACCACCAGACCGACCGCCACGTCGTCGGTGAGGGCGCGGGCGTCGCCCGACGCCGCTGGCCGGTCGCCCTGCTTCGCCACGACCTCCTCCAGCCGGGCGACCTGGCTGCGCCACGACCCGGCCCGCTGGTCGCTGCGCAGCGATCGGAGCGCAGCAACCAGGTCCCCGCCGGGAGCGCGTACGTCCTCGCTCAACATGGCGACCACCTCCGCGGCCCGCTTCGCCCCGACGAGACCAGCCCCGTCGATGAGGGCACGCGCCAGCCGGGGGTCGGCCGGCACGCCCGCGATCACCCGGCCCCGCGGGGTGGCTCTTCCGTCCTCGGTCATGGCCCCCAGACCCACGAGCACCTCCTGGGCCGCCGCCAGTGCGTGCGCCGGTGGCTGGTCGAGCAGCGCCAGGTCGCGGACGTCGTGGCTGCCCCAGCAGGCCACCTCCAGGGCGAAGGCCGTCAGGTCGGCGGTGGCGATCTCGGGCTCCGGGTGAGCGGCCAGGTGCGCGTGCTCCGCCTCGGACCAACAACGCAGCACGGCGCCCGGGCCCAAGCGTCCGGCCCGTCCCGCCCGCTGCTCGGCCGCTGCCCGGCTCACTGCGACGGTGACCAGGGAAGCCAGTCCGCGACGGTGGTCGGTGCGCGGCTCGCGGGAGAATCCGGCGTCCACCACGACGCGTACGCCGGGCACCGTCAGCGACGACTCGGCGACCGCGGTCGAGACGATCACCCGTCGGCGCGGGCCCTCGCTGAGCGCACGGTCCTGCGCGGCGCCGGGCAGACGTCCGTGCAGGGCGTGCACGGACGCGTCCACGCCGGCGAGGCGACGTACGGTCGCCTCGACCTCCGCGACGCCCGGCACGAAGACCAGCACGTCCCCCTCGTGCTCGACCAGCGCACGACGCACGGTCGCTGCGACGTGGTCGTGGAACGCCGGGGTGATCCCGCGGTCGTCGGTACGGCGCACCCCCGCAGGCGGCGGACACCAGACCTCTCGGACCGGGTGCAGCGCACCCGGGACGCGGACCACCGGAGCGCCGCCACCACCGAGCAGGGCGGCCGTCCGGTCCGCCTCGATGGTGGCCGACATCGCCACGAGGGACAGGTCCTCACGCAGGTTGGCCCGGATGTCGACGAGCAGCGCCAGGGTCAGGTCGGCGTCGAGGTGGCGCTCGTGCACCTCGTCGAGCACGACGGCCCCGACGCCGGCCAGCTCGGGATCGTGCTGGATCCGCCGGAGCAGCAGACCGGTCGTGACGACCTCGACGCGCGTACGTCGACTGCTGCGTCGGTCCCCGCGTACGGCGTACCCGACCGTCTCACCGACCGGTTCACCCAGCAGGTGCGCCAGCCGTCGCGCAGCAGCGCGGGCAGCGATGCGGCTGGGCTGCGTGACCACGACCCGTCCGGTGACGACCTCGGCGACCGCGGGTGGGATCAACGTCGTCTTGCCGGTGCCCGGCGGTGCCTGGACCACCGCGACGCCGCGCGTGCGAAGCGCCTCGCCGAGAGCGGCGAGACCTGCGGTGACCGGGAGGTCGGGCGGCGCGGCGAGCAGGTTTCGCAGCGGGTCGGACACTCGTGCAGTGTGCCTGAGGTAGCGGTGTCACCCCATGCCGAGCACGTGCTCGACCATCGGATTGCGGAAGGTTCCTCGGGGGTCCACCCGCTCCGCCAGCGCGCGGAAGTCGGCGAGGCGGGGGTGGTGCGTGGGCTCGACGCGGACGTAGACCTTGCCCCAGTGCGGTCGGGCGGCGTACGGCTCGAGGGCGTCCTCGACGCGCCGCACCATGGCCAGCACCGCCTCCGGCTCGCGCTTCCAGGTGAAGTGCAGTGCGACGGTCTCGCGCCCCTGGGCAGGTGAGAGCCACAGGTCGTCCGAGCGGATGGCGCGGATCTCGCTCACGATGAGCAGCGCGGCCAGCTCCCCGCCGGTCGCGGCCGCGAGGTCCGTGACGGCGCGCAGGGCGGCTGCGGCGTCGGCGGCGGCGACGAACCACTCCGACTGGATCTCCTCGCCGAAGCTGGGCTGCCGGTCCCCACGGAAGTGGGGCAGTCGCTCCGACCACGGCCCGGGGGTGCCGCGCAGCGTGATGTGGTCACCCCCGCCGAGGGTGAGCGACGCGGTGGCGGCCGGGACGGCCTCCGTCCCGCCGATCCAGTCGGCCGGTGCCCCGCCGTCGGGAAGGCGGGTCTTCGCCAGCACCTCGGTGGGATCGTCGTCGTTCCACCGCCCGAAGACGCTGACGCTGTAGGCCGACCCCAGCACCTCGTCGATCTGCTCGATCACCTCGCTCCAGGGCAGGTGCGCGTAGAGGTCCTGGCGCACGTCGTAGGTCGGCTCGACGTCCAGGTCGAGCGACACGACGGCGCCGAGGGCGCCCAGCGCGACGACGGAGCCGTCGAAGTCCGGCTCGCCGCGGGAGATCGTGCGCAGCTCGCCGTCGGCGCCGATCAGCTCGAGGCGGCTGACGCCCGCGCCGAGGATGCGGTTGGCCGCGCCCGACCCGTGCGTCCCGGTCGACGTGGCACCGGCCACCGAGATGTGGGGGAGCGAACCCATGTTGGCCAGCGCGTGGCCGCGGGACTGCAGGTGGGCCGCGACGTCGTTGTACGGCGTACCGCCGGCGACCCGGACCGTTCCGCGCTCCAGGTCGAGGACCGGCTCGGTGGCGAGGCCCGTCAGGTCCAGCAGCGTCCCCTCGGTGTCGCACAGGGCGTTGAAGGAGTGGCGGGTGCCGAGCAGTCGCACCTTGCGGGACGAGCGGACGACCTCCTGGGCCTCGTCGAGCGAGCCCGCGCGGACGTAGCGCGCGGCCGTGTAGGCGTGGTTGCCTGCCCAGTTGGTCCCGGGACCGGCGGCAGCGCCGTCGTCACCGGTTGGGGCGCTCGGGTCGTGCGGTGGTCCGGGCATGCGGTCTCCTCGTCGGTGTCACTGAAACTACAACGCGACTCAGGGCGTGACGGGGCGCCCGTGGCTAGTCGTCCTACCGCGGTGGCTCGGGCGTCACCATGAGGGAGCTGAGCAGGTGGTCCATCAGGGGCCACAACACGGTGTCCTCGGCGTCGTCGACGACGTCGATGAACCTGGTCAGCTCGAGCATCACGAAGCCGTGCAGGGCGGTCCACCACTGTGCTGCCACGGCCGCAGGGTCTGCCTCCCGCAACACTCCCGCCGCCATGCCACGTTCCATGAACTGCTTGATCTGCACGAACGCGTCCAGCCCCACGATCCGGTCCTCGTAGTGGAGGCGGTAGTCGCCGAGCGTGGCCGAGCCGAACATCACCGCGTAGAGGTCGGGGTCCGCTCGGGCGTGCGCGCGATAGGCAGCGGCTGCGTTGCGCAGGTCGAGCAGTGGGTCCTCGGTGATCGGGACCGCCGCCACTCGCGCGAAGAGCCTGCTGAAGCCTTCGGCCACCATGGCGCGGACCAGGCCGGGCATGCCCCCGAAGTGCGTGTAGACCGCCATGGTCGACGTGCCGGTGGCCGCGGCCAGCTTGCGTGCGGACAGCGCTGGAGCGCCCTGCTCGCGCACCATGTGGGCGGCGACCTCGAGCAGCCGTCGGCGCACCTCCGCGGAGGACGCGCTCCTGCCTGCACCTGTCTGGTCCGGACTCCCTGCCACCTTGCCAGCCTCACATCACGGGGTTATGGTCCGATCATAACGGTGTTATGGATGGGAAGTGCAGTGCCATGCCGAACCGATACCTCGCCGACAACTTCGCGCCGGTCCACACGGAGCTGACGGCCTTCGACCTGCCCGTGACGGGCAACCTGCCTGAGCACCTCGACGGCCGCTACCTGCGGAACGGCCCCAACCCGGCCGAGGACCTGGGCCCGCAGCACCACTGGTTCCTCGGCCAGGGCATGGTGCACGGCGTCCGGATCGCCGGCGGACGCGCCGAGTGGTACCGCAACAGGTGGGTCAAGCCCCAGGGCGAGGACCACGGACCGAACACCAACGTGGTCCAGCACGCCGGCAAGACCCTGGCGATCGTCGAGTCCGGCCCCACGCCGTACGAGCTGACCTTCGACCTCGACACTGTCGGTCGTTGCGACTTCGGCGGCACCCTCGACTTCGGCGGGTCGCAGGGTTACACCGCTCATCCCCATGCAGACCCCGTCACCGGCGACCTGCATGCGATCTCGTACAACTGGGTGCGGGGTACCAAGGTCGACTACACCGTGGTCGGCGCCGACGGCACCGTCGTCAAGCACGCGGAGATCGAGACCGGCGGAATGCCGATGATCCACGACTGCGCCCTGACCGAGCACTACGTGGTGGTCTACGACCTACCGGTCACCTTCGACATGGGCATGGTGACCGACGGCGTCCCACGCCTGGCTCGGCTCACACCCGGGCAGCAGCGCGACGCACTGGGGGGCAACCCGATGCCCGAGTGGATCGTCGACGCCGTGGCCCGCGGCGAGTCCGTCACCAACCCGGCGGCGCCGCTGCCCTACTCGTGGGACCCCGACCATGTGGCGCGAATCGGTCTGGTGCCGCGCGACGGCGACGGATCCGACGTGCGCTGGTTCGAGATCGACCCCTGCTACATCTTCCACACCCTCAACGCCTTCGAGAGCGGAACGCCGGGCAGCCCAGAGGTCGTCCTGGACGCGGTGCGCCACCCGCGGATGTTCGCCACTGACTACACCGGACCCAACGAGGGCCTCGCGTCGCTGGTGCGATTCACCCTGGACCTCAATTCGGGCAAGGCCCGAGAGCACCGCTTCGACGAGCACGCCCAGGAGTTCCCGCGCTACGACGAGCGGCTGACCGGGAGGCCGCACCGCTTCGGCTATGCCATCGGGATGGTCGGGGCCGGATTCGGCGACACCGTGCTCAAGCACGATGTGGTCGCCGGCACCACCCAGAGCCGCAGGCTCGGTGCCGGCCGCGAGGCCGGCGAGTTCTGCTTCGTTCCGGACCCGGGCTCCGACGGTGAGGACCACGGCGTGCTGATGGGCTACGTCCACGACCGGGCCACCGATCGCAGCGATCTGGTGCTGCTGGACGCACAGACCCTCGAGCACGTCGCCGCCGTGCACCTCCCCGGCCGGGTGCCCACCGGCTTCCACGGCAACTGGGCTCCCGGCGCCGGGTGACGTCGAACATCGCCCCCATCTTGGGGTCACAAAGGCCTGCACCTTGGGCGCGTCGACGTGGTCCTCGAGCCAGGAGACTTCAGAACTCAGACCTGAGTGCGCGGTCGTCACCGCCGAGAGGTCATGACTGCGAGCAGGGCGCCCTCGTCATCTCGTGGGCAGACCTGGAGAACGGCCCTATCTGGCAGGCCCCCGCAGTGATGTGCGAGCCTCGTGCTTGGCGGCGCGGTACGGCGTCGGGTCGGCCCGGCACGGGGGACATATGAGCGACTTCCAGCTTGTGTACGAGGACTTCGACCCTGGCCAGGAGGGGCTGCGGGAGGCACTCACCTCGACCGGCAACGGCTACTTCTGTGCGCGGGGGTTCGCGGAGTGGGAGGACGCGGACGGCACCCACTACCCGGGCACCTACGCCCACGGGGTCTACGACAGGCGGACGAGCGTCCTGGGCGTCCAACCGCTGCCGAACGAGGACCTGGTCAACCTGCCCAACGGACTCGTCCTGAAGCTCCGGATCGAGGGAGACGAGCCGTTCGCCCTCCAGGACGTGCAGCTGCTTCACTACCGGCACGCCTACGACTTCCGCAACGCGTTGCTGCTGCGCGAGCTGACCTTCCGCGACGACCAGGGCCGGGAGACCAGCCTGCACACCCGACGATTTGTGAGCATGCACCGGATGCACCAGGCAGCCATCGCCTGGGACCTCACGCCCCTGAACTGGTCGGGCAACGTCGAGGTGGTCTCAGCGGTGGATGGCCGTGTGGTGAACCAGGGAGTGGCGCGTTACCGGCAGCTGGAGGGTCGGCACCTCGACCCTCAGGGCCCACGGATCGAGGGGAACGACGTCATCGCGCTGAAGGCGCGCACCCGCCAGTCCCGCATCGAGGTCGCGCTGGCCGCGCGCACCCGGGTCTTCCGCGGAGACGAGGAGGTTCAGGTCGTCCGCACCACCTACCAGACCGAGGACTACGTCCAGCAGGTGCTGGCGTTCCCGGTGGGGGAGGCGGTGACCACCCGGGTGGAGAAGAGCCTGGCGTTCTACAGCTCGCGCGACCGAGGCATCAGCGAGCCGTTGGAGGCGGCCGTCAAGGGCGCTGCCCGCTATCCGCGCTTCGCCGAGGCATTCCAGGGCCACCTGGAGGCCTGGAACGAGCTGTGGGAGGCCTGCGACGTTGCGCTCCCCCACGAGGAGTCGGTCCAGTTCCTGCTCCGTTTCCACACCGCCCACCTGCTCCAGGTGTGCTCGCGACTGACGTCGCACCACGACGCCGGCGTCCTCGCGCGGGGCCTCAACGGCGAGGCATACCGCGGACACGTGTTCTGGGACGAGCTCTTCGTCTACCCGTTCCTGAACCTCCGGTTGCCGCTGATCTCACGCGGGCTCCTCCTCTACCGCTACCGCAGGATCGGCGAAGCCCGCGAAGCGGCACGAGCCGCCGGGTACCGCGGCGCGATGTACCCGTGGCAGAGCGGCAGCGACGGCCAGGAAGAGACCCCGACGACCCACCTGAACCCGATCTCGCGGAAGTGGGAGCCGGACCTCAGTCGCAACCAGCGCCACGTCGGCGCGGCGATCTTCTACGCCGCATGGCACTACCACCTGGCCACGAACGACTTCGACTTCCTGCGCGACTGGGGCGCGGAGATGATGTTGGAGATCGCCCGGTTCTGGGCCTCGATCGCGCACTACGACCGTCAACGCGACCGCTGGGAGATCCATGGCGTGATGGGTCCCGACGAGTTCCACGAGAAGTACCCCGGGAGCGCCCAGGGTGGGCTGCGCAACAACGCGTACACGAACGTCATGGCGGCGTGGATCGCCGAGACGGCGCAGCGGGTGCTCGACCTGCTCCCGGCGAGCCGTCGCGCGGCGTTGCGGGCGAGGATCGGCCTCACCGACGAAGAGGTCGACACGTGGCGGGCGATGAGCCGCCGGATGTACGTCCCCTTCCATGCCGATGGAGTGATCAGCCAGTTCGAGGGCTACGAGGACCTGGAGGAGCTGGACTGGGAAGGCCTCCGCGCCAGGCACGGGAACATCCAGCGGCTCGACCGGATCCTGCGCGCAGAGGGCGACGACCCCAATCGCTACAAGGCCGCCAAGCAGGCAGACACCCTCATGCTCTTCTACCTGTTCCCCGACATCGAGCTGAAGCGGCTCTTCGAGCAGCTGGGGTACGACCTCCGGGACGACGTCGTGGGCAGGACCATCGACTACTACGACCGGAGGACTTCCCACGGCTCGACGCTGAGCCTCATCGTCCACGCCGGCGTCCTCGCGAGCATCGATCCTGCCAGCTCCTACGAACGATTTCTCTCGGCTCTGCACAGCGACGTGGACGACATCCAGGGCGGAACGACCGCCGAAGGCATCCACACGGGCGTGATGGCAGGGACGCTGGACCTCGTCCAGCGCATCTACCTCGGCGCGGAGATCCACGACGGTGTGGTGTTCTTCAAGCCGAGGCTGCTCGGGAGGCTCGATGGGCTCTCGCTGCTCATGCAGTTCCGCGGCACCCCGATCCGCGTCCTGGTCCAGGGCCAGGAGCTGAGCGTGGAGGCGCTGGAGGAAGGGTTCAGCCAACCCGTCAGCGTCGGGGTCGGGAAAGTCGTCTGCGAGCTCGGCGCCGGCCAGCAGTGCAGCTTCACCCTCGGGTCAACGGTGGAGATCGCGTAGCTTCGCGGCATGTCGACGCAGACGGGTTTCTGCGGAGCCGTCTTCGACGTCGACGGCGTGCTGGTCGACTCGCCGCACGAGCGCGCCTGGCGGGACACGCTGGACGAGCTGATGGAGTCACGTTGGCGCGACATCCGCCCGAGGTGCACGTACTCGCCCTCCGCGTTCACCCCCCGCGTCTACCAGGACGTCGTGTCGGGCAAGCCGAGATTGAGCGGTGCACGAGCCGCGCTCGACCACTTCCACGTGCCTGACGCCGAGTCCCGAGCCATCGAGTACGCCGAACGCAAGCAGGAGCGGGTCCTGGAGCTCATCCGCGCCGGCGAGTTCCAGGCATTCCCCGACGCCCTGCGGTTCGTGCAGGCGCTGTCCGGCCTCGGTCTGACCCTCGCGGCCGCGTCCTCCTCGAAGAACGCCCGGCTGATGCTCGAGCAGATCACCGTCCAGTCGAACCGCCGGCTCAGCGAGGTCTTCACCGCCGACCTGTCTGGGCAGGACTTCGGGAGGGGCAAGCCGGCCCCGGACATCTTCGTGGCTGCCTCAGAGTCCCTGGGTCTCAGCCCCTCGGAATGCTTCGTGGTGGAGGACGCCGCGGTCGGGATCGAGGCCGCCAAGGCCGGCGGCATGGCGGCGCTCGGCATTGCCCGGGCCGACGATGCCGAGCTCCTCACCACGGCCGGAGCAGACCTCGTCGTCACGACGCTCGACGACGTTGACCTCGACCGCCTGGCCGACCGCAAACTCGTGACGTGGCCGAATGCGCCGCAGGAATGAGGGAGGTCCGCGCCCGCCTCGAGCCGAACCCGTTCGCCTCGCCCTACGTCATGGACTCCTCCGCGATCTGCCCGATGGGATGGGGAGCATGGCCGACGCGGATCGCGGCGGAGTGACGTCGTCACTTGCGAGTTCCCCCATTCGTCGGTTCGCACGCTGGCCGCCTCCTACGCTGACGTAATGGTCGATGAACCTGGCAGTGCGCACCTCGCAGTTCTCATCGACGCCGACAACGTCTCATACGCACGCGTGCCCGCGCTCCTGGGAGAGGTCGCGACATTGGGGCGGGCAACGGTTCGGCGTATGTACGCGGACTGGACCGAGGATAAGAACCGCGGATGGAAGGACGCTGCGAACGAGCACTCCATCCAGCCGATCCAACAGTTCGCCTATACCACCGGGAAGAACGCCACTGACAGCGCGATGATCATCGACGCGATGGACCTGCTGTACACCGGGCGCTTCGACGGCTTCTGCCTCGTTTCGTCAGATAGCGACTTCACCAAGCTCGCGTCGCGGCTACGCGAGTCGGGCGTCACGGTCTACGGGTTCGGTGAGCGCAAGACGCCTCAAGCCTTCGTGAAGGCCTGCGATCGCTTCTTCCATATGGATGTCCTGAGCGCGCCGACAGACGATCCCGGAACTCCGGATGGCGAGCAGCGCCCCACCGCTGGAACCCTGCGTCAGGACACCAAGCTGCTGAACCTACTTCGTTCCGCGATCCAGGCCGGATCAGACGCAGACGGCTGGGCACATCTGGCCCAGGTCGGCGCGTTCATTGCGAAGCAGGAGCCGGACTTCGATTCGCGAAACTGGAAGTACGCCAAGCTCGTCGACCTCGTCACCGCGATCGGCTTGTTTGAGATCGAACGTCGCGACGGGGCGGTGCGAGTTCGCACGATCAAGAGGTGAGTCGTCGCGCCGAAGGTCTGATGGGTGCAGCGTCAGCGCGGTCCGCGAGGCACGGACGCAGTTGGAGCCAACACGCGGCGGATTGACGCGGCCTCTTGGCACGTGGCCGGCGCTTGCCTGAACAGACGCCCCGCGGGATCGTGACAGGGTCTGTTACCACGACGGGGAGGGAGAGGTGTCCGGACGCATCGAGCTGCTGTCGCTGATCTCGCTGGCTGTGTTCGCCGTGGGATGCAGCGCCGATGACCGTGCCTTGCCTGTGGAGCGGGGGCCATCAGCAAACGAGACGGCAGCCTCCGAGTCTGTGACACGAGACCCCGTACCGACGGTCGATCGCGACGATCTCGACGCGTTCATGAAGAAGGCCGAGCTCGTCGACCGCGTCGGTGCTCAGTTCGAGCTGAGAGATGTCCAGTACACCTCGCCCACCGATGCGGTGGCATGGTTCGACGGCCGAAAGTCTGGCGACACGGTCGTCTCGACCACCGACGACAACTGGGTCAACGCATCCCATCTCCTCATCCGGTACGGCCTTGCGCAGAACCTTTCGTACCTTCCTCTGGGACGCGGGGCTGTCGCGATCAAGCCCCAAGGTGGTTCTTCCCGCGGGGCGGCTCCACCATTCGTCCTGCATGCAAGCGGCGAAGCGGAGCCGTTGCGGATCGGGGAGCCGCGGGCACCCGACACCGACAGCGACCTCCTCGAGATCGACGGCTACGACTTCTTCTGGGCCATCGATGCACCAGTGCGCACCCTTGCCCCGGATGACAGCATGATGTTGGAGAGCCTGTGGGCGACCGACGTCGAGGCCGGAGAGATCTTCCCACTCGCTGGCCCCCCTCCCGGTGACGTTCAGAGGTCAGTGCCCGGGCGCGACGACGCAGCGTTGATCATTGACGGGTACCGCGGCAGCGACGAGGCCTGGCGGTTCCACACCAGCACGGACCGTGGCCAGACGTGGCAACGAACAGACGTAAGGCTTCCCCTCGGTCGGCAGCGAATCCTGCCCGACGCCCCGGCATCTCCCTACGCCATCGGACCCGGGGCCTCCCAGGCCCTCGCCCTGGCTGACTACGGAATCGACACGCCTCACCACCTCCGGCAACTGTGGCGGACCGATGACGAGGAGCAGTTCCGTCGCGTGCGGCTCCACCGAGACCAGATGCCCTTCGCTGGCATGGCGTTCGCTCCCGATGGATCGCTCCTCCTTGCCGAGGTCGACGACACCGAGTGCCTCATCTCGACGCCTGTATGTACTCGAGGAGGAAAGATCTGGCGTCTGCCGCCGGACGGGAGCGAGCCCGTCCCCCTTGAAGGCGGACCCGACCTGTTCGGCCACCACGGGACGGACTTGCTCGACGCAAGTGGGGGCGTCATCGTCGCGCGCACCGGATACGACACGCTCGCCATCTCGACCGACGGGTACACATGGTCCGAGGTCGCTCCGGGTGGTTGAGCGCCTCTCTGCACGGCATGGGCGGCGCAATGTCGCGCTCCGGCAATTGCGGCAGACCCGGACGGTGTCACCAACACCCCCCACCAGCAGTCGACCGGGTAGGTAGTCGCCATCCGTCAGCACACTGGCCACTGGGTCGCCTCGCCCGCGTTTCCGCGCACGCTCGACGCACAAACACCCGTTCTTACACTTGGCCTTCTTCCGGTATAGCTGCTGAGCAAATTGCCCTCACACTTGCGAGACGCGGGGTGCGTGTGCACTCTGAGGTGAGGTGGACACCCGCCACGTCCTTGTCGGAGGGGCATGCGCTCAGTTGGGTTATGCGTCGCTCTAGTGGCGATGGTCGCCGTCTTCGCTGGATGCAGCGAGGAGGGCCGCGAGCGCGGTGCGTCACGCTCTGCGGGCCAGGACAGCAGAAGCCCTTCCCCCGCGAGCACGGACAGCGAGAGGCCCGCCGAGAGTGCATCGGAGGAGCCAATGTCCCCGGCCACGAAGGGACCGATCTCTCGGAAGCGAAGAGAGAAGCTCGACAGGTTCCTAGACCGAGTTCAGTTTCTGGACCGCGCCGCCCCGCACCTCGAGCTGCGCGAAGTGGAGTACACCTCTCGTACTGACGCGGTGGCCATGCTCCTCGACCAGCGCAAGGGGCACGAAGGCACGGTTATCGCAACCACCGACGACAACTGGGCCCATGCCACTCGGATCCACATCAGCGACTCTCTTGCCTACCTCGTGTCGTACAACCCGCTCGGCGATGGAGCGGTGGCCGTCAAGCCTCAGCAGCAGGACCCCTACATCAACTACCCGGCATTCGTCCTCTACCCCGACGGCAAGACGAAGCCCCTGCGGGTCTTGGAGCCGCAGGCACGCAAACGCGGAGACGTGCTCCTCGACCTCGACCGCTATGGCAGCGTCCTCTTCGAACTCGGCGACGTCGAGATGCGGCGACTATGGGCTGCCGATGTCGATGCCGCAGAGATGTACCCGGTCGAGGGCACGAGGTTCGGGGAGGTATGGCAGCACGTAACGGGCCGTCCGGGCACAATCCTGAGCGTCCAAGGCTTCATGCGTCGCGGTCAGCAGTGGCGCTTCGAGACCAGCAACGACCGCGGACGCACGTGGACCACCGTCCAGGCCGACCTGGCGGGAGGCAGGTCCACCGGCGGCCCAGGGTTCGGGTACGGCCAAGCGCGCGTTGCCGTGGGGCACGGACATCTACAGGCGACGGTGTCGGCGACCGGGCTGCAGGACCTGCCGTCGTACGTGGACGCGCTGTGGCAGACCGACGACGAGCAGCGATTCCGTCAGGTCCCGCTGCCCTGGCACCGACCGTACTTCGGCGGCATCGCGTACGCCGACGATGGAGCTCTGCTGTTCGGCCGCCTCTTCGTTTCCGACATCCCGTGCACCAAACCGATCTGCGGGCCGCCCGGCGAGATCTGGCGCTACGCCCCGGGAAGCAATAAGCCCGAGCCCCTAGCCGGCGCCCCGGGCTTGGTGGGTCCCTACTGGTCCGGGGGAATCGACACCTCTGGCGGTGTCATCATCGCCCGCACCGGGATGCGGACGATCTCCGTCTCCTACGACGGGTATCGCTGGAGAGCAGTCACACCCGGATAGGCCTGGCCGCGAGCGTTATGTGCGGACCCGCGACGTATCACGTCGAGTGATCGGGCGTGATGCCGGAAGCCAGATCGATCCAAGTTGCCTAGGCTGGAGTCGTCGAGGTGGGCGCCCGTGCTGCCCACCGAGCCGTAGCTCCTACAAGCCATCAGAGCCAGCGCCGCGTCACCGGTCGATCAGGCCGAGCGACGCCCACACTCATCGGCAGATCCCGATGCTGCGAGCGTCTCCGACAGGCGGCGCAATGACGCAGGCGAGTGCGATCTATCTGCCCAGCGCAACCTGCGGCGATGGAGACGCTTGGTAGACCTTGGCGATGAGGCCGGCGCCTGCCTGTGGGGCGGCCTGGCGGCCGCAAGGAAGTGATACGTACGTCTCAGTCGGTGCCGTCCAGTTGAATGTCGCTGTGGCTGGAGAAACTGGTCCTACCGACGCGCAGTTCAAGATGATCTGGGAACGCAACCTCTGTCCAGACATCGAGAAGTTGATGGCACGAGTCGACGACCTCGAAGAGTTCCAGGTGCATCCCCAGTCGTGGTTGGGCGAGGACGACACGTGGGCTGATCCGTTCCATGTTTCTCATGCGGTGAAGCAGTGCCTCGTCGCGGCCGTAGACCATCTGCACGCCTGCAAGGTTCTCGTCGCCGACGCTGGCGCAATGCACCTCGCGGCACCCGCATCCTTGGTGCGTGGCTCATTGGAGAACGCCGCTGCAGCCTTCTGGATGCTTCACCCAAGGGATCGCGCTGTTCGGGTCACGAGAGCACTCCAATGGCGAGCCAAAGATGCACACGACGAGTACGTCGCCCTCGCAGGGATCAACCCCGCGGCCGACCAGAAAAAGGACGCTCAGACGAAGCGGCTCGCCGAGGTCGCCGCAGGACATAGTGAAGTCGACGCCAGAGTCCTATCCAAAGGGCTCAACAGCACGGCGATGGTTGAATACGCTGACCAGAACACACGCAACGACGTCAAGGTCCTGCTCATGTGGCGGATGTGCTCAGGGTTCGCGCACGGTAGGCAGTGGGCGGCCTTGTCGTGGGGGCTGAGGGAGACTTTCCCGACCTCGAATCCCGATGTGCTGTCAGTGAAGTTCACCAACGATCTGTCGCGCATCGTGATGATGACTTTGACCGCGACCCACCTCATCAACGAGGTCGAGAAACTGCACGCCAAGCGAGCACGCCGGTAGCCGTCGGTCACGACGAAGCTACGCGGCGGAACGCAGTACGGCCCTACGTGACGTATGGATGGCCGGCGTCTCGTTTGCCGTCGTGCCGGATTGTCCGTTCGTCTGCGGGGGCGGCACAACGGATCTAGCGTCACGCCCATGACCAAGACCTTCCGGGGAGCCGTTGCGGCTCTCGCTCTCACTGCTCCGCTGCTCATCATGACGACGCCGGCCGAGGCCGCAGCGCCCACCTTCCGCTCGTGTGACGCCCTGACCGCCAAGTGGCCCAAGGGCGTTGCGAAGGGTCCTGTCGCGGCTGCCAAGGCGGTCCGGGACGGCTACTCGCGTCCGGCCACGACGAAGCTGGCGGTCCAGGTTTACTGGCAGAACTACCGCAGCCTCGACCGCGACAGGGACGGGACTGCCTGCGAGAACGGCTGACGGGGCGCGGCCGTCGTGGTCTCGTGACGCGTGGGGCCTTGGTTTCGACACCCTCGTTCCTCGCTGCTCGACCGGCGCCGGGCTCAGCGCTGGAGCTCGACGGCTTCGGGGGTGTGGAGGCGGACCATGAAGCGACCGGCGTGCGCGGGGACCGAGGCCCGGGTGAGCCGCGAGACGACGACCATCGTGAGGAAGGACGCCGGCACCGACCAGGCGGCGGGCTGGCCGAGCATCGCCGAGGCCCAGCCGTCCGACGGTGAGGTGGCGAGCGTCCAGGCGACCGCGAAGCCCGAGCCCAGCCCACCGACCAGCAGCCCGGCGACGGCGCCGGCAGGGGTCAGCCCGCGCCACCAGATGCCGAGCATGAGCAGGGGCGCGAAGGTCGAGGCAGTCACCGCGAAGGCCAGGCCGACGGTCCGGGCCACGCCCACGTCCTGGGCGGGCAGCGACAGCAGGAGGGGTACGACGACCGCGATGGCGGCCGCGACCCGGAAGGCCGCCACTCCGCCGAGCCGGAAGCTGCCCCAGCGACGCCCGGTCACGTCCTGCGACAGCACCCCGGCCACGGCGATGGTGAGCCCCGAGCTCGTCGACAGGAACGCGGCGAAGGCCCCGGCGGTGACGAGGCCGGTGAGCACGGCGCCCAGCGCACCGCCGACCATCAGCGACGGCAGCTCCAGCACGAGCACGTCGGACCGGCCCCCGGCGAGCTCGGGTGCGTAGATCCGGCCGAGGGCGGCGTACACCGGCGGCAGGACGTAGAAGATGCCCAGCAGCCCGAGCACCGCGAGCGTCGTACGACGAGCGGCGCGGCCGTCGGGGTTGGTGTAGAACCGCACCACCACGTGCGGCAGCCCCATCGTGCCGAGGAAGGTCGCGACGATGAGGGAGTACGTCGTGTAGAGCCCGATGCCGCCGCCCGGAGAGGCGAGCGGGATCGACCACGAGGGTGGGGCCGCGGCGGTGGGGTCGGCCGCGCCGTCGGCCATCCACACCGCCAGCAGCACGAAGACCGGCACGAGCAGCGCGGTGAGCTTGAGCCAGTACTGGAAGGCCTGCACGAAGGTGATCGACCGCATCCCGCCCGGGCTCACCGACGCCAGCACCACGACCGCGACGACGAGCGAGCCCGCCCAGGTCGGCGCGCCTATCGTCGAGCGCAGCGTCACCCCGGCCCCCTGGAACTGCGGCAGCAGGTAGAGCCAGCCGATCCCGACGACCAGCACCGAGCAGAGCTTGCGCACGCCCCGCGACCCCAGCCGCGCCTCGGCGAAGTCGGGCAGCGTGTAGGCGCCCGAGCGGCGCAGGGGAGCGGCGACGAGCACCAGAAGGACGAGGTAGCCCGCGGTCCAGCCGATGGGGTACCAGAGCATCTCCGCGCCGAAGGTCAGCAGCAGCCCGGCGACCCCGAGGAACGACGCCGCGGAGAGGTACTCCCCGCCGATCGCGCTGGCGTTGAGCCGCGGCCGCACCGTGCGCGAGGCGACGAAGAAGTCGCTCGTCGTGCGCGAGATCCGCAGCCCCCACGTGCCGATGACCAGCGTCGCCAGCGAGACCAGGACGACGGCGACGACGCCCGGCACGACGTCGGTGCTCATGACGGATCCTCGTCGGTCCCGACCGAACCCACCAGGTCGGCGAAGTCGCGCTCGTGGTCCTCGGCGCGACGGATGTAGAACCAGCCGAGCACCACGAGCCACGGGTAGGCCAGGACCCCGAGCAGCAGCCACGCCAGCGGCATCTGCCCCACCCGCTCGTCGCCGAGTGACGGGAACAGGTGGAACAGCAGCGGCAGCATCCCGAGCGTGAGCGCCAGCGCGGCCAGCACCCGCAGCGCGAGGAAGAGCTGCTCGCGCAGCAGGGAGCGCATGAAGACCTCGCCCAGGGCGGTCTCCGCGTCGATCTCCCGCGTGCCGACAGGGCGTACGACGTCCGCGCGCCGCCGCGGCGGTCCGGTCACCCGGACGCGCTGGGGAGGCTGCTCGCTCATGTCTCGCGCCGGGTCAGCACCGAGCGGAGCTCGCGGGTGTGGCGCCGGCTCACCGGCAGCTCGGTGCCGCCGATGACGACGCTGACGCGCCCGCCCTCGCTGCGCACCTCCTCGACGTGGGGGAGCGCGACGAGCACGGAGCGGTGGATCCGCACGAAGCCGGCCGGCGCCCACTGCTCGGCGAGGGAGGAGAGCGGGGTGCGGACCAGGTGCGAGCCGTCGGCGGTGTGGAGGCGCGCGTAGTCGCCCTGCGCCTCGACGTGGGTGATCTCGGAGCGGCTGATGAAGCGGGTGACGCCGCCGCGCTCGACCGGGATCTGCACGTCGCCGGACGGTGTCGGGCCGCCGGCCTCGACCACGCGGCGTACGGCCTCGGCGAGTCGCTCCTCGCGCACCGGCTTGAGGACGTAGTCGACGGCGCGGAGCTCGAAGGCGGCGACGGCGTGCTCCTCGTGGGCGGTCACGAAGACCACCGGCGGCGGGGACTTGAAGCGGGAGAGGACCTGCGCGAGGTCGAGCCCGGTGAGGCCGGGCATCTGGATGTCGAGAAAGACCGCGTCGACCTCCTCGGCCTGCAGCACCCGCAGCGCCTCGGTCGCGGAGTCGCTGCCCATGACCTCGCCGATGCGCGGGTCGCGGCCCAGCAGGAAGGTCAGCTCGTCGAGCGCGGGGCGCTCGTCGTCGATGACCAGCACTTTCAAGGCGTTCATACCTGCACTCCCGGGGCGAACTTCGGCACCCGGACGATCACCTTCGTGCCCGCGCCGGGTGCGGTCTCGACGACCAGACCGTAGTCGTCTCCGAAGGCGTTGCGCAGCCGTGCGTCCACGTTGCCGAGCCCGACGGAGTCCATCGACGCGTCGCCGGCGAGCGCCTGTCGGACCCGCTCGGGGTCCTCGCCGGAGCCGTCGTCCTCGACCTCCAGGATGCATTCCTGGTCGTGGTCGCGCGCGACGATCGAGAGCCGGCCGACGCCGTCGACCTTGTCGGCGCTGGCCTCGAGCCCGTGGCGTACGGCGTTCTCGACGAGCGGCTGGATGCACAGGAACGGGACCGCGACGGGCAGCACCTCCGGGGCGACCTGGAGCGTGACCTGCAGCCGGTCGCCGAACCGTGCCTGCTCGAGCAGGAGGTAGCGCTCGACCGAGCGGAGCTCCTCGGCGAGCGTCGTGTACTCGCCGTGGCGGCGGAAGGAGTAGCGGGTGAAGTCGGCGAACTCGAGCAGCAGCTCGCGGGCCCGGTCGGGGTCGGTGCGCACGAAGCTGGCGATCGCGCCGAGGGAGTTGTAGATGAAGTGCGGGCTGATCTGCGCGCGCAGGGCGCGCACCTCGGCCTCCATCAACCGGTTGCGGGAGAGGTCGAGCTCGGCGAGCTCGAGCTGACCGCTGACCCACGACGCCACCTCGTCCGCCGCGCGGACCAGGCCGCCGGTGGTGTGCGGGGCGCCGACGACGAGGGCGCCCACGAGGGTGTCCTCGACGACCAGCGGGCTGACGATCGCCTGCCGGACCTGGCACCCGCCGTCCTCGCACACCAGCGTGCGCTCGTCGACGATCATCGTGCGCCCGGTCTCCGCGACCTGGGCGATCGTGCCCGCCAGCTGCGAGCGGTGGTGGGCGCCGAGGCCGTCCCACGCCAGCAGCCCGCTGGTGTCACCCAGGCCCGCCGCCGGTGTGCCGAGGAGCGCGCGGAGGTGGCGTACGGACCGCTCCGCGCTCGCGGTGGTCAGTCCCTCCCGCAGCGCCGGGCTGGCGAGGGAGGCGTTGTGCAGGGCGCGGAAGGCGGCGCGGTCGGCCTCGCCGCCCAGCGACGTACGCCGCCATCTCCACGCCATGGCGTGACACTAGTCGCGGGCTCAGCGTTCGCAGTGCTTCTCGCGCTCGGCCCGGCATCGGTCGCGTCCGGAGCCACCAGCGGCGCGGTCGCGGCCGGCCCCGCCGATCAGGTCGTCGCGGCCGGTGCCGCCGTCGAGCTGGTCGTCACCGTCGCGGCCCTCGATCTTGTCGTGGCCCGGCCCGCCGTGGAGGGCGCCGTCCCCGTCCGAGTCCTGGATCCGGTCGGCTCCGGGGCCGCCGTGCATCCGGCTCGAGCCGTCGCAGTCGAAGGTGTAGTCCTCGAAGTAGCGGCGGGGGCGGTTGCCGAGGTAGTCGTCCCCGCCGTTGCCGTCGAGCTTGGCGAAGCACGCCGAGGAGCCGAAGGTGTTGTCCTCGTCGTCGCCCAGGATCCGCACGGAGGGCGCCACCAGCGTGACGTCCTCCAGCCCGGTGACGGTGGCCGACCTGCTGTCGAGGAGCCAGCGGTCGCGGCGGAGGTTGACCGCCAGCCTGCCCCCCGGCTGTGTTGCGATCAGCTGGTCCCGGCCACGCCCTCCGTCGACCCTGCTGCCGGTCGCCACGACGTCCGCGGGCTCGACGACGACCATGTCGTCGCCGCTGCCGGCATCGACCGTGAGGACGATCGACGCGTTCCCGGGCCCGGACACGCACACGATGTCGTCGCCGCCGTGCGCCTCGATCGTGGCGGCCGTGCCGCTGACGATCACGTCGTCGCCCGCGGTGCCGGTGACCGTGGGCCCGGTCCCCACGACAGTGGCGGGCCGGCTCAGGCAGGTCTCGGCGGCCGCGGTCGCCGGCTGGGTCGGTGCCAGCAGGGTGAACCCGAGCAGGGCCGCGGCGGTCAGGGTCGTCGTACGCATCGGTGCTCCTGGAGAAGTCGGGTCGGCGGTCGGGTGGTCAGCGCTCGCAGCGGCGCTCGCGCTCGGCGGCGCAGCGGTCGCGCCCCTTGGCGCCGTCCGCGGTGTCGCCGCGACCCTGGCCGCCGAGGAGGGTGTCGCCGCCCCCGCGCCCGAGGAGCTTGTCGCGTCCCTGCTGGCCCCGGACGTCGTCGCGGCCCTCACCGCCGTCGAGCGTGTCGTTGCCACGGCCACCGCGGATGGTGTCGTCGCCCCCGCGGCCGAAGACCTTGTCGTGGCCTGCGCCGCCGACGAGCCGGTCGTCCCCGCCGGAGGAGCGCAGGTAGTCGCGCCCCGCGCCGCCGTTCATCGTGGCCTTGCCGCTGGCGCAGTCGAACTCGTAGGCCTCGAAGAGGTAGTCGTAGTTCCAGTAGAGCGAGTCGTTGCCCTCGCCCCCGCGCAGCGTGGCGTCGCAGCCGGACCAGGTCAGCTCGTTGTCCTTGCCGTCGCCGGTCATGGCGACGGTCGGTGCCAGGAGCCAGGCGCCCTCCACCCCGACGGCAGGCACCTCGGCGCCGGCGACCGTGAGCACGTCGCGCGGCAGGTCGATCGCGAGCGAGCCCGTCTGGGTCGCCGCCACGAGCTGGTCGTCGCCCGCGCCGGTGTCGATGCTGCTGGCGGCGGTGATCGTGGCCGGCTCGACGGTCACGCCGTCGTCACCGGCGCCTGTCGTCACGCGCAGGGTCGGCGTGCCGCCCTGCGGGTGGACGTCGAAGGTGTCGTCGCCGTCGGTCCCGCGGTAGGTCACGGTGCCCGACCCCGCGACGATGCTCGAGCGCTCGAAGCCGCTGAACGCCGCCGTGCCGGCCGCGCTGGTGAAGGTGCTGCTGGGAACGTCGAGGGTGACGTCGTCGTCCTGGGTCCGCAGGGTCAGGCCGTCCCCGCCAGCGCCGCCGTCGACCACGGCGTCCGCGGCGAGGGCGGGGGAGCCGAGCGTCAGGTCGTCGTCGCCGTCCCCGAGGCGTACGACGTCGTGGTTGGGCGTGCCGGGCGTGCCGCTGAGCACGCTGTCCCGACCGGTGCCGGTGTCGATCTGGTCGGTCTCGGTGTCGGTGCCCGCACCGTCGTACGACCCGTCACCGGCCCAGACGGTGTCGCCGGTGCGGCCGCCGACGAAGGTGTCGGTGCCCGCGCCGAGGGTGGTGGCCACGTAGTAACCGCCGCCCATCGCCGTGGTGTCGACCACGTCCGCGCCGGTGCCGGCGTCCACGTCGAGGACGTTGGCGTTGGTCGTGCCGATGACCGCGATGCAGATGAGGTCGTCGCCGCCGAGCGCGTCGACCGACGTCGCCGAGCCGCTGACGATCACGTCGCGGCCCTCGGTGCCGGTGACGGCCGGGCCGGTGCCGACGATGGTCGCGGCCTCCCCGCGGCAGGTCTCGCCGACGGCAGCGGCGGGCGCGGCCCAGGCGACCGGTGCGAGGAGCGCCAGCCCGAGCAGGCCGGCGGTCGTGAGCGGTGCGGTGGGCGGCGTCGTACGGCGCATGGTGTTCCCCCGAGAGCAAGGTGTTGGATGGGTCGCCGGTGAGATGCGCCGGAACGCCGGTTGGTTGCGGGTCAGCGGAAGTCGATGAGCAGCATGTCGGTGTCGGTGCCGTCGCTCACGACCGGACCGTCCGGCTCCTGGTCGTCCGGGGCCGGGCCGGTGTCGTCCCGGTCGACCACGGCGGCGCGGTAGCACCGCGTGACGTAGGGGATCTGCATGCCGTCCATGCCGCGGCCGTAGTCCTCGTAGAAGGCGCGCACCTCGGCGAGGTGGCGCTCGCGCTCGTCCTCGCCCATCACGGTGAAGCTCGATCGCGAGCGCGCCATGTCGAGGATCGTCTCGCGGTTGACCTCCTGCCAGTGCTTGAAGCTCGCCTCCTCCATGAAGCCGAAGAGGTCGCTGTGCACGAGCTGCTCCGCGGACGAGGTGTCGAGGTCCTGACGGCCCATGATGTCGCCCATCCGGCGCACCCACGGGATGCGCTCGTCGCGGCTGTTCCACACGAGCGCGACGTGGCCGCCCGGCTTGAGCACCCGGGCGATCTCGGCCAGCGCGACGTCGTGGTCGAACCAGTGGAACGCCTGCGCGACGACCACCACGTCGACGGAGCGGTCGTTGGCCGGGATCTCCTCCGCGGTCGCGACCTTGGCGCTGACCTCGGGCACCCGCTGGCGAAGCACCTCGAGCATCGCCTCGTCGGGCTCGGTCGCGAAGACCGCGTGGCCCTGGTCGACGAGCTCGCGCGTCAGCTTGCCGGTGCCTGCGGCCAGCTCGAGGACGACCTTCGCCTCGCCGCCGGCGAGCCACGCCACGGCCTCGGCGGGATAGGTCGGCCGGCCCCGGTCGTACGCCTCGGCGACGGTCCCGAAGGACCGCGCGCGGTCGGCGGTGGCTGGGGTCTCGGGTCGGTCGTCGCTCATCGGCGTCAGGCTATCCCGCGAGCGGGAGGGACGGTCGCCGCGACTACCGTCCTCCCCATGACCGACCCGCTCGCCTGGCTCACCGACCTGGAAGGGGTTCGCTCGGCCTACGCCGGCACCCGCGACGGGATCGACGTGATGCTGCGCGACCGCGGCCTGCGGCGTACGTCGCCGGAGCTGACTGCGGAGTCCCTGCTGCGCGGCGCCCACGCGAGCGCCGTGCTCGAGGGGTCGACGGCCACGCTGGAGCAGGTGCGGGCGGGCGAGGTCGACGAGATCGCTGCCGACGCGGTCCGGCTCTCGGCCTCCATGCTCGCGCTCGCACCGCTGCTCAAGACCGCACCCCTGCAGGCCATCGCGCGCCTGCACGCCGTCGTGGGGGCTTCGGCGCTCGCCCCCGACGAGCTCGGGCGCCCGCGCGACGCCGCCTCGGCCGACCGGCTGCGCGGGGTGGCCGAGCTGCTGCTCTCCGGCACCGAGGCGCCGGCCCTCCTGGTCGCCGCGGTCGCCCACGCCGACGTCGCGAGCGCAGCGCCGTTCGCCTCGCACAACGGCATCGTGGCCAGGGCACTCGAGCGCCTGGTGCTGGTCTCGCGCGGCGTCGACGCCAAGTCGCTCGTCGTGCCGGAGGCCGGGCACCTGGCCCACCGGGCGGCGTACGAGTCCAACCTGCGCGCCTACCGCGACGGCGGGCCCAGCGGGGTCCACGCCTGGGCGCTCTACGGGGCCGAGGCCTTCAGCGCCGGGGCCGAGGCCTCGCCGCTGCGGGGGTAGCCGCCACCAGCACGTGCGAGCGGCACCCGCTCACGTGGATCGGGTGCCGCCGCTGACACGTGATGCCTGGCTACCAAGCGTGCATTGTCTAATTGCTGCCTCGGGCAGATCCCGATCGGCCAGCACCCCATCGGATGGGTTGATCGCCGCGTGGGTACCCGGATCACGTGTTGCTCTGGAGTTCTACTTCAGTTCTATCCCGGTCCTCGGGCACCTTCAAGGGTTGACTTTGGGGGCCGTCGATGGGTCCCGCTCAGGCGCCGGTGATCCGCTTGCGACGGTTCGACCAGAGGATTCCGCCCGCAGCGACGGCGCCTCCGACGGCCAGGGCGGCGAGGGTCGGGCGGGCCGCCGGCACCACGAGCCGGCGCCGCAGCGCCACCGGTCGTACGAAGAGCAGGACCGGCCACCCGTTGGCCGTCGCGACGCGCCTCAGCTCCCGGTCGGGGTTCACCGCGAACGGGTGGCCCACCACCTCGAGCATGTGCACGTCGGTCACCGAGTCGCTGTAGGCGTAGCACTCGTCGAGGTCGTAGCCCACGGTCGCGGCGAGGTGCTCGATCGCACGGGCCTTCTCCTCGGCATAGGCGTAGTAGTCGATGTTGCCGGTGTACTTCCCGTCCGCGATCTCCATGCGCGTCGCGATCACCCGGTCGGCGCCGAGCATCTCGCCGATCGGCTCGACCACCTCGACGCCCGAGGCCGAGACGATGACGATGTC
The DNA here is from genome assembly GCF_048161455.1 of Nocardioides sp. T5. NCBI lineage: Bacteria > Bacillati > Actinomycetota > Actinomycetes > Propionibacteriales > Nocardioidaceae > Nocardioides > Nocardioides sp. T5. Next base: position 365,414 of record NZ_CP182415.1, read on the forward strand.
GCGCCCGGCCGCACGGTGCTCCTCGATCAGGGTGACCGCCTCGTCGTAGACCAGCGGTTCGACGATCGTGGTGAGGGTCTCGTGGACGATGTCGCGGACGGTCGCCACGTCCCAGCCGGCGCACAGCTGCGACATGAACTCGCGCATCTTGTCCATCTGGTCGTGGTCGGCGCCGCCGGTGAAGAAGACGAACTGGGCGTACGCCGAGCGCAGCATGGCGCGCCGCGAGATGAGCCCGCCTGCCTGGAACTCGCGACTGAACGCCAACGTGCTCGACTTGGCGATGATCGTCTTGTCGAGGTCGAAGAAGGCCGCTTGGGGGCGGGGCATGCGGCCATCGTAGGGGGCCCCACCGTGCGGACCCCGGTGCTCCGCCGGGCCAGCAGGTGTCCACAGGCGGCCTCGGGCGGCCGTCGTCCACAGGCTGCGCCCGGGTGGGCTGCCAGGCGTCGGTGCCGGCGTCGACGCTCGGGGGCATGCCCGTCCTCCTGATCACCCGGTCCCCGTCCGTCCACGACTCGGTCGTCCCCCTCTGTGCGGCGGCGGGGGTCGGGGCAGAGGTCTGCGCCGAGCCGTCCCTCTCCCTGGCCGCCTGGCGCGAGGCCGATCTCGTGCTGGTCGGCGACGACCTCGCAGCCGACCTGGCCGAGCTGGCCCCGCCCAGGCGCGCGGGTGTCCACGTCGTCGGGGTCGGGGTCGGTGACGCCGCCTTCCGTCACGCCGTCGAGCTGGGCGCGGCCTCCGTCGTCGACCTGCCCGCGGGTGCGGGCTGGCTCTCCGACGAGCTCGCCGACGTCGGTGAGCGGGCCTCCCCGGGCCGCCTCGTCGGCGTGGTGGGCGGGGCCGGGGGCGCCGGTGCCACGACGCTCGCGTGCGCCCTGGCGCAGTGGCACGCGGCGCGGGCGTCGACGCTCGTCGTCGACGCCGACCCGCTCGGGCCCGGTCTCGACCGGTTGCTCGGCATGGAGGACCTGCCCGGCGTCAGGTGGGAGGCGCTCGCCGAGACCGCAGGTCGCCTCGGCGCGCGCGCCCTGCGCGAGGGCGTGCCGAGGCGCGACCACCTCGGCGTCCTCACCTGGTCGGGCCTGCGCCGCCGGCTCGACCTGACGGCGGCTCGGCGGGTCCTCCCGGCCGCGGTGCTCGGCCACGACCTCGTCGTCGTCGACCTCGCGCGCCAGGGCGGCCCGCTGCTGGCCGAGCTGGTCGACCGGTGCGACGACCTGCTGGTGGTGACCCCCGCGACGGTGCCGGGCCTGGCGGCGGCCGCGAGGCTGGTCGCCGACCTCGGCCGCGACGGCCGGGCCGGGCTGGTGCTGCGTCCGGGCAGCCTCAGCGACGCCGACGCCCAGCGGGTGACGGGCCTGCCGGTCGTGGCCGCGGTGGCCGACCAGCGCGGCGTGGCGGCATCGGTCGACCGTGGCCTCGGCCCGCTGGCCTCCCGGGGCCCGCTGGCCCGCGTCGCCCGCGCCCTGCTGGCGGACGCGGCATGAGCACCCCGGTCCCGAGCGCGGTGCTCGACGACGTACGCCGCCGGCTGGCGGGCTCGGCCGGCGAGCCTGACCCCGCACCGGGTGGCCGAGGCCCTGCGAGCCTCCGGGTCCCCCGTGGGCGACGCGACCGTGCTCGCCGTGCACGACCTGCTCCGCCGCGACGTGCTCGGGGCCGGACCGCTCGAGGACCTGCTCCGCCTGCCCGACGTCACCGACGTGCTCGTCAACGGGCCCGACGAGGTCTGGATCGACCGCGGCGGCGGGCTCGAGCGCGCACCGGTGTCGTTCCCCGACGACGCCGCGGTGCGCCGCCTCGCCCAGCGGCTGGCCGCCTCGGCCGGGCGGCGCCTGGACGACGCGACGCCGCACGCCGACGTACGCCTCCCCGACGGCACGCGCTTCCACGCCGTGCTGGCACCGGTGGCCAGGTCGGGCACCGTGCTGTCCTTGCGGGTCCCGCGCGGCCGCGTGTGGACGCTGCCCGAGCTGGTGACGGCAGGAGCGGTGCCGCCGGACGGTGCGTTCCTGCTGGAGGAGATCGTCGACTCGCGCTGCGCCTTCCTCGTCACCGGCGGCACCGGCACCGGCAAGACGTCGGTGCTCTCGGCGCTGTTGTCGCTCGTCGACCCCGGCGAGCGCATCGTCCTGGTCGAGGACGCCAGTGAGCTCCGACCCGACCACCCCCACGTCGTCGCTCTCGAGGGTCGCCCGGCCAACATCGAGGGTGCCGGGGAGATCTCGCTGCAGGTGCTGGTGCGACAGGCGCTGCGGATGCGCCCCGACCGGCTGGTGGTCGGCGAGGTGCGCGGCGCCGAGGTGGTCGACCTGCTGGCCGCGCTCAACACCGGGCACGGGGGAGGGTGCGGCACCCTCCACGCCAACTCGGCCGCCGACGTCCCCGCGCGGGTCGAGGCACTGTCCCTCGCCGCCGGTCTGCCGCGGTCGGCGGCGCACAGCCAGCTCGCCTCGGCGCTCGACGTCGTGATCCACCTCGGTCGCGGGAGGGATGGGCGCCGTCGCGTGCTGGAGCTCGGGGTGCCCGAGCGTGACGGGTCCGGCCACGTCGCCCTCCGCACCGCCGCGACGTTCGAGTCCGACCGCGTCGTGCGTGGTCCTGCCGCCGGCGCTCTCGCCACCCGGCTCGGGTCCGTGGCCTGGTGACCGGATGGCTCGCCGCGCTGCTGATCGGTGGCGCTGTCGCAGTGGTGGTGCCGGGGGTCAGGCCGGCTCGCGGTCCGCTGGTCAGAGGACGTGGAGGACCGCCACCACGGCGGTGGGCTCCGCCGGTCCCGATCGTGGCCCGGCGCAGGCGTGCCGCGGCCGACCAGGCGGCCGTGCTGGAGGTGTGCGACCTGCTGGCCGCGGACCTCGCGGCGGGGCGACCGCCCGAGGCCGCCCTCGCCGCCGGGGCCGAGAGGTGGCCGCCGCTGCTCCCGGTCGTCGAGGCGATGCGGCTGGGCTCCGACGTCCCCGAGGCGATGCGCCGGCTGGCAGCCGAGAGGCGGGGAGCGGCCGACCTCCGCTGGGTGGCCGGAGCGTGGCAGGTGGCGCAGCACTCCGGCCACGGTCTCGCCGCGGCACTCGAACGCACGGCGGCCGGGCTCCGTGCGAGACGGCGCACGCGACGTCTCGTCGACTCCGAGCTGGCGTCGGCCCGCTCGACCGCGCGGCTCGTGGCCTGCCTGCCCGTCGCCGTGCTCCTCATGGGGTCCGGCGCCGGTTCCGACCCGTGGTCCTTCCTCCTGACGACACCCGTCGGGTGGGCCTGCGGTGTCGTCGGCCTGGCCCTCGTCGGCCTCGGCCTGTGGTGGATCGAGCGGCTCGCAGACCGGGCGGCCGCGCCGTGACCTGGGTGGCCGTGGCGTGCGCGATGTTGGCGGTCGTGGTCATGCTGCCGTCGGCTCCCCGCACGTCGCGCCGGCGCTCGTCGTCGGCGCCCGGTCTTCGCCCGCTCGCGGTGGGTGGCGTCGCGATCGGTGCCTGGCTCGTCGTCGGGGGTGTCGTCGGCGCCGTGGTGGCGGTGGTGGCGGGCCTCGTCGCCCGCAGGGTGCTCGCCGCGGCCGAGGGTCCGTCGGCGCGCCGCGAGCGGGACGAGGTGGAGCGGACCCTGCCGCACCTCGTGGGCCTGTTCGCCGCCACCCTGCGTGCCGGCTCCGAGCCGGTGTCCGGCCTGGCGCAGGTCTGCGGCGCGCTCCCGGGTCCGGCCGCCGACCGGTTGGTGCCGGTCGTGGAGCGGTCCCGGTGGGGAGCCGGTGGCGTCGAGGCGTGGACGTCCGTCGTCGACGATCCCGAGCTGGCGCCCCTGGCGCGGGCGATGGTCCGTTCGCAGGTGTCCGGGGCGTCGGTCGTCCAGAGCGTCGAACGCCTCGCCGACGAGCTGCAGCGGGAGTCGCTCGCGCGCGCCGAGGATGCCGCCCGCCGCGTCGGGGTGGCCGCTGCGGTCCCGCTCGGCGCCTGCCTGCTCCCGGCCTTCATGCTGCTCGGCGTCGTGCCCACCGTGGCGTCGCTCTTCGGTTCGGTGACCCCGTGACGGGCCGCCGGGCGTCCACAGGGCCGTCGGTCGGGGTGTCCTCCACAGGCGCGTCGTCGCGGTCGTGCGGGCGGGCCGCGGCCCTCGCAGGCTGGAGGCCAGTCGGGGTTCATCGGGAGCCCCACGACGACAGGGGAACTGATGAAGCTCACGCACCACCTCTCACGCAGCAGGTCGGGCAGGTCCGGCGGCAGGTCCAGCCGGTCGGAGCTGGAGGCCGGCATCACGACGGCGGAGTACGCCGTGGGGACCGCCGCCGGGGCCGGGTTCGCCGGGCTGCTCTACACGCTGCTCACCGGCGCCTTCGGCGACCAGCTGCTGGAGCGGATGTTCAAGCACGTCATGAGCCTGCTCGGCATCGGCTGATGTCTGTGCGGCCTCGCGGGGGACGGTCCCGGGGCGAGGGCGGTGCGGCGACCGCCGAGCTCGCGATCGGCATCCCGCTCCTCGTCGCGCTCACCGCCGGCCTGGTGTGGATGCTGGCCGTCGGGGCCGCACAGGTGCGCGTCATCGACGCCTCCCGCGAGGCCGCACGCGCGGTCGCCCGCGGCGACGACGCCACCTCGGCCCAGGGCCTGGCCACGCGCATCGCCCCTGAGGGGGCGCGGGTCCGGGTGGAGGTCGGCGAGACCGAGGTGGTGGTCACGACCACCGCCCGGGTCAGGGGTCCGGGCGGTCTGCTCGGCGCGCTGCCCGGCGTGACGGTGACGGCCGACGCGGTGGCGGTGGTGGAGGAGTCGTGACGTTCCGGGAGGCCCGCGGTGAGAGCGGCGCGGCGACGGTGCTCGTGGTGGCGATGGCGGGCGTGCTCATGTTCGTGATGGTCGGCCTGGCTGCCGTCGGTGGCCTGGTGACGGCCCAGCGCCGGGCCCAGGCCGCGGCAGACCTCGCCGCGCTCGCGGGAGCGTCCGCGCTGGCGGGCGTCCGTGGCTCGGCCGACGCGTGCGCGGCCGCTGCCCGGGTCGCCGGGTCCAACGCGGCCGCGCTCGACGCGTGCTCCCCCGACGGCCGGACGGTCCGGGTCACCGTCTCCGTGGACGGCCCGGACGTCCCGTGGCGGGAGGCGAGGGTGACCGCCGAGGCCCGAGCGGGGCCCGGGTGACCAGCAGGTCAGACGGTGTCGCGGTTCTCGGGGTCGTCGGTGCGGCGCTCCGCCTCGACCCGCTCGAGCTTCTGGTTGAGCTCGGTGAGCTCCTTGCGCTCGCGGCGGTGGGCCAGGCTCCGCCTGGTGCCCCACTTGAGGATCGCGAAGCCCCACAGAATGGCCGCACCCGCGGCCACGCCGACCAGGAAGGACTCGAGGGTGGTGACACTGAAGCCGAGGAGCTCGCCGCCCGAGCCGGGCTCGCTGACGAAGAGCGCGGACAGCACGGCGATGCCGCCGAGGATCATGAGGCCAAGACCGAGGATCACCATGGTCTGAATCTAGTCCTATGCACCCTGGTGCGGTGCCCCCGAGAGGAGGGCGTCGAGGAGGGAGATGGCGCCGGCCTTGTCGAGCGGGTTGTTCTGGTTGCCGCACTTGGGCGACTGGATGCACGACGGGCAGCCGCTGGCGCACTCACAGCTGGCGATCGCCTCGCGGGTCGCGGTGAGCCAGGCGACGGCGGTGCGGAAGCCACGCTCGGAGAAGCCGGCCCCGCCCGGGTGGCCGTCGTACACGAACACGGTGAGCACGCCGGTGTCGGAGTGGCGGGCCGTGGAGACGCCGCCGATGTCCCAGCGGTCGCAGGTCGCGAAGAGCGGGAGCAGGCCGATCGAGCAGTGCTCGGCGGCGTGGGCCGCGCCCGGCACGTCGAGCGCGGCGAGCCCGGCCTCGGCCACGACGTCGTCGGGGACCGTCCACCACACCGCCGTCGTGCGCAGGGTCCGCTCCGGCAGGTCGAGCGGGTCCTCCGACAGCACCTCGCCCCCGGGCTGGCGCCGCCTGAGGAAGGAGACCACCTGGTGGGAGACGTCGACCTCGCCGAGGGCCAGCTCGCAACCGGCCCACGACCGGCGCTCGCGGGTCTCGACGATGCTGATGTCGGTGACCTCGCGGGCGGTCGTGGAGTACGACGGTTCGTCGCGGCGCATGGTCGCCACGTGGTGCTCGAGGTCGAGGTCCTCGACCAGCCACGTCTCGCCCTGGTGCACGTAGACCGCGCCGGGGTGGGCCTGGTTGTGGGCACCGCCGGCGTCGACCGTGCCGACGACCCGGCCCGTGCCGGCCTCGACCAGCTGGACGGGCGACCCGCCCGCCGACCGGATGTCAGCCAGGTCGGCCGCCCTGCTCCGGTCGGTCCAGAACCAGCCGCGCGGGCGCCGCCGCAGCAGGCCGAGGGTCGTCAGGTCGTCGACGACCTCGCGGGCGGTGGGCCCGAAGAGCGGAAGGTCGGCCTCGGTGAGCGGCTGCTCCTGCGCTGCCGCGCAGAGGTGCGGTCCCATCACGTGGGGGTTCGACGGGTCGAAGACCGAGGCCTCGACGGGTGCGCCGATCAGCTTGTCGGGGTGGGTCACCAGATAGGTGTCGAGCGGGTCGTCCTTGGCGACCAGCACGCCGAGCGCGTCCTGGGCGCCGCGACCGGCCCGGCCGACCTGCTGCCAGAACGCCGCACGGGTCCCGGGGAAGCCGGCGATGAGCACTGCGTCGAGCCCGCTGATGTCGATGCCCAGCTCGAGCGCGTTGGTCGCGGCCAGCCCGACCAGGTCACCGCGGCGCAGCGCGGCCTCCAGCGCCCGCCTCTCCTCGGGGAGGTAGCCGCCGCGGTAGGCCGCGATCCGTCCGGGCAACGACGGGTCGACCTCGGCCAGCAGCTCGGCGGCCGACAGGGCGACCTGCTCCGCGCCCCGCCTGGACCGGATGAACGCCAGGGTGCGCACGTCCTCGGCCACCAGGTCGGCGAGGAGGTCGGCGACCTCGGACGACGCGGCCCGTCGCACCGGCGCGCCGTTCTCGCCGGCGTGGGAGGTGAAGGGGGGCTCCCACAGCAGCAGCGAGACCTCCCCGCGCGGGGAGTCGTCACGGGTCAGTGCGACCACGTCGAGGCCGGTCAGCCGGCCGGCGGTGACCTCCGGCTCCGCGACCGTCGCCGAGGCGAGCACGAAGGTCGGGTGGGCGCCGTACATCGCGCAGACCCGTCGCAGCCGGCGCAGCACGTGGGAGACGTGCGCCCCGAACACGCCGCGGTAGTGGTGGCACTCGTCGACCACGACGTACTGCAGCGACCCGAGCAGGCGCGACCACCGGTGGTGCGAGGGCAGCAGGGAGCGGTGGAGCATGTCGGGGTTGGTGAGGACGTACTCGCCGAAGTCGCGGGTCCAGTCGCGCTCCTCGCGCGAGCTGTCGCCGTCGTGGGCCGCGAGGCGTACGTCGAGCCCCAGCGACGACAGTCCGGCGAGCTGGTCGTGGGCCAGCGCCTTGGTCGGGGCGAGGTAGAGCACCGACGCGCCCCGCTCGCCCCGCGGACCGCGGGCGGCGCGGATCGCGGACAGCGCGGGGAGCTGGTAGGCCAGCGACTTGCCCGATGCCGTGCCCGTGGCGATGATCACGTGGTCGCCGGCGTGGGCCGCGTCGGCCGCCACCACCTGGTGCCGCCAGGGCCGGGCCACGCCCTGCGCGGCGAAGGCCCCGCGGACGTCGTCGGGCACCCACGCGGGCCAGTCCTCGTGCACCGCCTCGCGGGCCGGCAGCACCTCCAGGTGTCGCAGCCGGTCCTCGCGTCCGGGGACGCCGGTGAGCCGACGTACGAGCACGTCGACCGGCGGCACGACACCGGGGCGGGAGGGGTTCACCCACGCAGTCTGGCAAAGGCCGGGGACGTCGCCCGCGGCGGTGGCGGGGGTGCGGCGGGTGTGATGTGGAGAGGAGTCCTGCGGAACCCTTGTGACTCGTGGTTTGATACCACCCGGAAGAACGAAGGGGCACGAGTGTGCCCGAAGGCGCACTGTCCGAACGAGTTCGGGGACCGGGGAGCAGTCGTGGATCTCACCCTTGCGACACGCGAGGTGGACGGCCGTGCCGTCGTTGCCGTCGGCGGCGAGATCGACGTCTACACCGCCCCCAAGCTGCGTGACTGCATCACCGAGCTCGTCGGTGCCGGCACCTACGACATCGTCATCGACCTCGAAGCGGTCGAGTTTCTCGACTCCACGGGCCTCGGCGTGCTGGTCGGCGGCCTCAAGAAGGTCCGCGCCCACGACGGTTCGCTCGACCTGGTCTGCACCCAGGAGCGGCTGCTCAAGATCTTCCGCATCACCGGACTCGCCAAGGTGTTCGTGATCCACGACTCCGTCGGCCTGGCGCCCGGCGCCTGATCCGCACCCCTTTCACCCCTCCGGACGTGCCCGGAGGGGTTTTGTCACGTTCCAACCCGACCCGGTCCAGATAGCCGGTGTGGTGTGTGTCACGCCGCACCGTGATCTGGATCACGTCTGCGTAGACTCCGGCGCGTTCACGGATCTTTTCCAGCGCTTGATGAAGTCCGAGGAGGACACGCATGACGGGGATCTTGCCCGCGGTCGTCGCGACTCCCGAGCTCGAAGGCAGCAACCTCGTCCTGGTCGTCGTCGTCGCCCTGATCGCGCTCGGCGCGCTCGGGATGGCCGCGATGTTCAGGTCGCAGGTGCTCGCCGCGGGCGAGGGCACCGACAACATGAAGACGATCGCCCAGGCCGTGCAGGAAGGCGCCAACGCCTACCTGCAGCGGCAGTTCCGGACCCTGGCCATCTTCGCGGCGATCGCGTTCTTCGCGCTGCTCGTGCTGCCGGCCGACGACGCCACCGTTCGCATCTTCCGCTCGGTGTTCTTCATCGTCGGAGCGGGCTTCTCGGCTGCTGTGGGCTATCTCGGCATGAACCTCGCGGTGCGCGCGAACCTGCGCGTCGCCGCTGCCGCAGAGAGCACCGGTCGCGAGCCGGCCATGACGATCGGCCTGCGCACCGGCGCGATGGTCGGCATGCTGACCGTCGGCCTCGGCCTGCTCGGAGCCAGCCTCGTCGTGCTGTTCTTCCAGGACGACGCGCCCGTCGTCCTCGAGGGCTTCGGCTTCGGTGCGGCGCTCCTCGCCATGTTCATGCGAGTCGGCGGCGGCATCTTCACCAAGGCCGCCGACGTCGGCGCCGACCTCGTCGGCAAGGTCGAGCAGGGCATCCCCGAGGACGACCCGCGAAACGCCGCGACGATCGCCGACAACGTCGGTGACAACGTCGGCGACTGCGCCGGCATGGCCGCCGACCTCTTCGAGTCGTACGCCGTCACGCTGGTCGCCGCGCTGATCCTCGGCTCGCAGGCCTTCGGCGACAAGGGCCTGGTCTTCCCGCTGCTGATCCCCGCCATCGGGGCCCTCACCGCGGTCGCGGGCGTCTACCTGACCAAGCCCAAGGCAGGCGAGAACGGCCTGACCACGATCAACAAGTCGTTCTACCTCTCCTCCGGCATCGCCGCCGTCGCGAGCGTCGTGCTGTCGTACGTCTACCTGCCGAGCAGCTTCGCGGAGTTCACCAACATCGCCGGCGACCTCGCCGGCGCCGACGGCGACCCCCGCTTCATCGCCGCCTCCGCCGTGGTCATCGGCATCGTGATGTCGGCCGGCATCCTGGCCCTGACCGGCTACTACACCGGCACGGAGCACCGCCCGGTCAAGGACGTCGGCAAGACCTCCCTGACCGGCCCGGCCACGGTCATCCTGTCCGGACTCTCGGTCGGATTCGAGTCGGCCGTCTACACCACGCTGGTCATCGGTGCCGCCGTCTTCGGCGCCTACCTCCTCGGCGGCGCGGCTCTCACGGTGTCGCTGTTCGCGGTGGCGCTCGCCGGCTGCGGTCTGCTCACCACCGTCGGTGTCATCGTCGCCATGGACACCTTCGGCCCGGTCTCCGACAACGCCCAGGGCATCGCCGAGATGTCGGGCGACGTCAGCGAGGAGGGCGCGCAGATCCTCACCGAGCTCGACGCGGTCGGCAACACCACGAAGGCCATCACCAAGGGGATCGCGATCGCCACCGCGGTGCTCGCCGCGACCGCGCTGTTCGGCTCCTACGCCACCTCGGTGTTCGAGTCGCTCCGCGAGGCCAACGTGGGCCCCGACGAGGCCTACCTGCTGGACTTCAGCGTCTTCAACCCGGCGGTCATCGTCGGCGTGCTGCTCGGTGCGGCCGTGGTGTTCCTCTTCTCCGGCCTCGCCATCAACGCGGTCGCCCGCGCTGCCGGTGCGGTCGTGATGGAGGTGCGCCGCCAGTTCCGCGAGATCCCCGGCATCATGGAGGGCACCGGCCGTCCGGAGTACGGCAAGGTCGTCGACATCGTCACCAAGGACTCGCTGCGCGAGCTCGTGACGCCCGGCATCCTGGCCGTCCTGGCGCCGATCGCCGTGGGCTTCGGCCTCGGTGCGACCGCCCTGGCCGGCTTCCTCGCCGGCGCCATCGGCACCGGCACCCTCATGGCCGTCTTCCTGGCCAACGCCGGTGGGGCGTGGGACAACGCCAAGAAGCTCGTCGAGGACGGGCACCACGGCGGCAAGGGTTCGGGCGCCCACGAGGCCACGATCATCGGCGACACCGTCGGGGACCCGTTCAAGGACACCGCCGGCCCGGCCATCAACCCGCTCATCAAGGTGATGAACCTCGTCTCGCTGCTCATCGCGAGCGCCGTCGTCTCCCTGAGCGTGGGCGAGGACCAGAGTGACGTCCTGCGCATCGTCATCGCGCTCGTCGCGGTCGCGATCATCGCCGGCGCGGTGATCATCTCCAAGCGCCGCGAGGTCGCCATCGCCGACGACGGTGACAACACCGGCTCGTCGTCCTTCACGCACCACGCCTGACCCGCTCCACCCTGCGGCCCGTCACTCCCAGCGGAGTGGCGGGCCGCTGCCGGTCTGCGAGGCTGGGGCCATGCCGTCCGACCTCGACTTCACCGGCCCGCTGCGCGAGGCCCTGCTCGCCGCCGACTTCACCTACGACCGCGTGGCCGAGGCGATCGGGGAGGAGGCGCACCGCGCGCTCGGACGCAACGAGACCCTCCCCGCGCTGCGGCGTACGACGTCTGGCGCGCCGCTCGACACCCTCGTCCGGCTCTTCCTGCTGCAGACGCCCGTGGCGCGCGCCGAGGCGGAGCGAGCACTCCCCGGCCTGGTCGACCGGCTCTGCAACGCCGGGCTCCTCGAGCAGAGCGTCGCCGAGGTCGCGGCCCGGACCGACTGCCGGCCCTACGCGACCGACGAGCGCGACCTGTGGGTCGTCTCCGACCTGACCCCAGGGCTCGACGGCGCGCCCGTCGCGGTCGGCCGCGACCACGTCCTCGGCATCTCCAGCGCCTCGACGAGCCTGGCGCAGCTGACCATGCGCGAGCCGGTGGGCCGCGCCCTCGACCTCGGCACCGGCTGCGGCGTGCAGGCGCTGCACCTCGCCGCCCACGCGGACGTCGTGGTGGCGACCGATGTCAACGTGCGGGCGCTCTGGATGACCCGGCTCAACGCGGCGCTCAACGAGGTCGAGGTCGACGTCCGGGACGGGTCGTTCTTCGAGCCGGTGGCAGGTGAGCGCTTCGACCTGATCGCGACCAACCCGCCGTTCGTCATCTCCCCGGCGACCGGCGAGCGCCTCGTCTACCGCGACTCCGGCCTGCCGGGCGACCGCGTCGTCGAGCACATCGTGCGCAGCGGTCCCGACCACCTCACCGAGGGCGGCTGGCTGCAGGTCCTCGCCAACTGGGCGATCGTCGACGGCCGCCCCTGGGACGAGCGGCTCGGCTCGTGGCTGCGTGACGACTGCGACGCGCTGGTGGTGCAGCGCGAGACGCTGGACCCGTCGGCGTACGTCGAGCTCTGGCTTAAGGACAGCGGCCACCACGGTCGCCCGGACTACGCCCAGCGCTACGACACCTGGCTGTCCTGGCTGGAGGAGACCGGCATCGAGGGCGTCGGGTTCGGCTGGATCAACGTCCGGCTGGGCGGGGGAGGACGCCACGAGCTCCTCGAGTGGCCGTACGACGTCGAGCAGCCGATCGGGCCGGCGATCCAGGCGTGGGGCGAGGCGGCGACGGGCCTGCGCGGGCTCACCGACGACGCCCTGCTCGGCACCGTGCTGCGCGCGCGGGACGACGTCCAGCAGGAGACGGTCGGCCGACCGGGCGCCGAGGACCCGGAGGCGATCGTGCTGCGCCAGCAGCGCGGCTTCCGCCGCGCCCGGACGGCCGACACGGTCGAGGCGGCCCTCGTGGGTGCCAGCGACGGTGACCTGTCGCTCGGGCAGCTGCTCGGCGCCATCGGCGCGCTGCTGCAGCGCGACGGGACCGAGCTGCGTACGACCTACCTGCCCGTCGTGCGCGAGCTCGTGGGCGAGGGCTTCCTGGTCCTCGACTGAGCTCCCGGGCTGGCTGACCGCCCCGCGGGGTGGGACGTCGCGGCGGGCGACCGACAGCCGCGCTGGTTCACCGCTGCGGGTGGGGCCATGAGCGTGGCACTTGTGTCGACAGGCGAACAAAAGTCGTGTGCTCGTTGACGTGACGCCGGTCACGTGCCTACGTTGCTTGTCGGCTCCCCAGCCACCTCGGGAACAGGAGACCCCCCCAATGAAGCATCCTTTCCGCACAGGGCTCACGGCCGCCGTCGGCGCCGCCCTCTGCCTGCCCATGCTGGCCGCGACCACCGCGGCCACCGCTCACGAGGGCCACGACGACACGGCCCCACCGCCGCCTGCCGGCGCGTTCCAGAAGGTCACGCTCAACGACCGCCCGGGTGAGGCCATCGACCTCGCCGTTCTGCCGGACGGCGACGTCCTGCACACCACGCGTGCGGGCGTCATCTGGCACAACGACTCGAAGACGGGCGTCAACAGCATCGCCGGCCGTATCCCGGTCTACCTCCACGACGAGGAGGGCCTGCAGAGCATCGCCCTCGACCCGGGCTACGACGGCAAGAAGAACAAGTGGATCTACCTCTACTACTCCCCGCCGCTCGACACCCCGGTCGACGACCCGGCGACGACCTCGATCAACGAGGGCGACGCTCCCGAGACCGGCACCGCGGCCGACTTCGCGCCCTACAAGGGCCACCTGACCGTCGCCCGGTTCCAGTACTCCGGCGGCCAGGTGGACCTCGGGTCGGAGCAGAAGGTCCTCGACGTCCCGGTCGACCGCGGCATCTGCTGCCACGTCGGCGGCGACATCGTCTTCGACTCCCAGGGCAACCTGATCCTGTCCACGGGCGACGACACCAACCCGTTCCAGTCCAACGGCTACGCGCCGCTCGACGAGCGGGCGGACCGCAACCCCGCGTTCGACGCCCAGCGCACCTCGGCCAACACCAACGACCTGCGCGGCAAGATCCTCCGGATCACGCCCAAGGCCGGCGGCGGCTACACGATCCCGGAGGGCAACCTGTTCGCCCCCGGGACGCCGAAGACGCGTCCGGAGATCTACTCGATGGGCTGGCGCAACCCGTTCCGCATCGAGATCGACCCCGACACCGACGACATCTGGGTCGCCGACTACTCGCCCGACGCGCGCAACGCGAACCCCAACCGCGGCCCCGCCGGCCACGGCAAGTGGGCCGTCGTGGACGAGCCGTCCAACTACGGCTGGCCCTACTGCGCCACCGCCGAGCTGCCCTACAACGACTACGACTTCGCCACCGGCACGAGTGGCGCGAAGTTCGACTGTGACGCCCCGGTCAACGACTCCGTCCACAACACCGGCCTGCGCGAGCTGCCGGCCGTGGAGCAGCCGGAGATCTGGTACAGCTACGGCCTCTCCGAGGAGTTCCCCGAGCTCGAGACCGGCGGCATCGGCCCGATGGCCGGACCGGCCTACCAGTGGGACAAGAAGGCCACGAAGGGCCGCAACCCCGTCGCCTGGCCCAAGCGCTACGACGACACCCCGCTGTTCTACGAGTGGACCCGCGACTACATCAAGGGCTTCCACGTCGACGGCGACGACGTCGCGATCGAGGACGTCGTCGACGACATCGTCACCGACAACCCGATGGACATGGAGTTCGGCCCCGACGGTGCGCTGTACGTCCTCGAGTACGGCGACGGCTACTTCGCCGAGAACCCCGACGCCCAGCTCTCGCGCATCGACTTCATCGGCGAGGGCGGCAACCGCAGCCCGGTCCCGGCGATCGAGGCCGAGCCGACGGCCGGCAAGTCCCCGCTGACGGTCGACTTCTCCAGCGCCGGCACCACCGACCCGGACGGTGACACCAAGCTGAAGTACGCCTGGGACTTCGACGGTGACGGCAAGATCGACAGCCGCAAGGCCGACGCGACCTACACCTACGACGAGGACGGCACCTACCGCGCCACGCTGACGGTGACCGACAAGGGTGGCCGCCGCGCCTCCGCCGACGTCGACGTCGTCGTGGGCAACGAGGCCCCGGTCGTCGAGTTCGTCACCCCGGTGGCGGGCCAGTCGTTCACCTTCGGCGACACCGTGACGTACGAGGTCAGGGTCACCGACGACCAGCCGGTCGACTGCAGCAAGGTCACCGTGACCTACGTGCTCGGTCACGACACCCACGGCCACCCGCAGTCCACGGCGACCGGCTGCACCGGTTCGCTCACGACCTCGGTGCCCGGAGGCCACGACCCGGCGACCGACGACCTCTCGGCCGTCTTCGTCGCGCAGTACACCGACGCCGGTTCGGAGCCCCCGCTGAGCGGCTCCGCCGAGGTTCGCCTCGAGCCGGCCGGCTGATCACCGCACCACCCCGACCTGAGGCGGGCCCGGTCACCCCGGGCCCGCCTCAGGCCCCCAGCACCACCCGCCCCCCGAGAATCCCCCGAGAAACAAGGAAGAAGGCAGCACATGTGTTTCGGATATGACGGCGACGCCGCCCTGCGCGAGTCGCTCGAGAGGAAGGGCGCCAGCCGCCGCGGCCTGCTGCGCGGCGCCGTCGCCGGTGCGGCCGGCGCGACCGTGCTCGCCGCCGGCGCCCCCGCCATGGCGGGCAAGCCCAACCAGCACCCCGGCAAGGGCCACGGCCACGCCCACGGGCGCCACAAGGGCGTGCCGACCGACCTGATCAGCATCCAGCTCTACACCCTGCGTTCGAGGATGCGGAACGACGCCGAGATCCAGCTGATGCTGGACCAGCTGGCCAAGTACGGCTACGAGCGTGTGGAGCGGGCCGGTCTCTACAGCTACACCGCCGCCCAGTTCAAGGCCGCGCTCGACGCCCGGGGCATCTGGGCATCCTCGAGCCACGACGGCATCGCCTCCGACGAGGCCGGCCTGAACAAGAAGCTCGACGACGCCCAGACCTTCCGCCAGAAGTACATCAACGTCGCCTACCTCAACTCGCCCAACAAGAGCGACTGGCAGCGGTGGGCCGAGGAGATGAACACCGAGGCGGCCGCCGCCCGCAAGCGCGGACTGCGCTACGGCTACCACAACCACGCCCACGAGTTCACGATCGACCTCGGTGGCGGGGAGACCCCGTGGGACGTCCTCACCAGCGAGCTCGACCCCAAGCTGGTCCACTTCGAGATCGACCTCTACTGGGCCTACACCGGTGGCGTGAACACGGGTGCGGCCGACCCGCTCCAGTTCGCCATCGACGTGGTCCGGTCCTCCCCGCTCGAGGTCCGGCAGTACCACGTCAAGGACCGTCACGGTGACGACGCCGTCGCGCTCTACAACCAGCAGCCCGGCGACATGGCCGACCTCGGCCTCGGTGTCATCGACTTCCCGGCGATCTTCAAGGCCCACCAGGCCGAGGAGTACATCGTCGAGAACGACACCCCGGACTTCCAGCCGGCGGCGACCGCCAACACGGGGTTCCGCTACCTCGAGGGTCTCGACTTCTGACCCGTCCGGCAGCCTGACCCGCTCGGGCCCCACGTCCTCGTGACGTGGGGCCCGAGCCGTGCCGGGGGCCGTCCGGCGGCTCCTGTGGACGGCGAGGAGTGGCGATCTCGGGAACTGGCGCTACCGTTGCGGCGCTGAGCAACATTGCAGCGCACAAGTTGAGGGAGCAAACACACGTGGCAAAGCTCGTCATCGTCGAGTCGCCGGCCAAGGCCCGCACCATCGGCGGCTACCTCGGCGCGGACTACGTCGTCGAGTCGTCGATCGGTCACATCCGCGACCTGCCCAACAACGCCGCGGACACCCCGGCCAAGATCAAGGACAAGCCGTGGGGCCGGCTCGCGGTCGACGTCGACAACGGGTTCGAGCCCTACTACGTCGTGCCGCGCGACAAGAAGAGCCACATCGCCAAGCTGAAGAAGCTGGTCAAGGACGCCGACGCCCTCTACCTCGCCACCGATGAGGACCGCGAGGGCGAGGCGATCGCCTGGCACCTCCTCGACGAGCTCAAGCCGCCGAAGGGCCTGCCGGTCCACCGGATGGTCTTCCACGAGATCACCAAGCCCGCGATCCTCGCCGCGGTCGAGAACCCCCGCGAGATCAACGACGACCTCGTCGAGGCCCAGGAGGCGCGTCGCATCCTCGACCGCCTCTACGGCTACGAGGTCTCCCCGGTGCTGTGGAAGAAGGTCATGTCCGGCCTCTCCGCCGGCCGCGTGCAGTCGGTGGCCACCCGCCTGGTGGTCGACCGTGAGCGGGCGCGGATGAAGTTCCGCGTCGCCTCCTACTGGGACCTCGACGCCACCTTCGACGCCGGCACCGGCCACGACCCGCGGATGTTCCCGGCCAAGCTCTACAGCCTCGACGACGTCCGCGTC
The DNA here is from genome assembly GCF_048161455.1 of Nocardioides sp. T5. Taxonomy (NCBI): domain Bacteria; kingdom Bacillati; phylum Actinomycetota; class Actinomycetes; order Propionibacteriales; family Nocardioidaceae; genus Nocardioides; species Nocardioides sp. T5. The sequence continues at coordinate 382,097 of NZ_CP182415.1, forward strand.
GCGCGCGGTGCCGACTTCGACGACACCGGCGAGCTCAAGGGCAAGAGCGAGCGCGTCCACCTCAGCCGCGCCGACGCCGAGGCGCTCGCCGCCGGCCTGGGCGAGACGGCGTACGACGTCCGCTCGGTCGAGTCCAAGCCCTACCGCCGCTCGCCGTACGCCCCCTTCCGCACGACCACGCTGCAGCAGGAGGCCAGCCGCAAGCTCGGGATGAGCGCCAGCGTGACGATGTCGGTCGCGCAGCGGCTCTACGAGAACGGCTTCATCACCTACATGCGTACGGACTCCACGACGCTCTCGGACGCCGCGGTGGGTGCCGCGCGCGACCAGGTGCGTGAGCTGTACGGCGCCGAGTACCTGCCCGACTCCCCGCGGACCTATGCCTCCAAGGTGAAGAACGCCCAGGAGGCGCACGAGGCGATCCGACCGGCCGGTGACACGTTCCGCACCCCGGCCCAGACGGGCCTGTCCGGCGAGCAGTTCCGTCTCTACGAGCTGATCTGGATGCGCACCGTCGCCTCGCAGATGAAGGACGCCACCGGCAACTCGGTGACGATCCGCATCGGCGGCGCGGCCGCCGACGGTCGCGACGTCGTCTTCAGCGCGAGCGGTCGCACCATCACCTTCCACGGCTTCCTCAAGGCCTACGTCGAGGACATCGACGACGCGTCCAAGCGCCGCGACGACGCCGAGACCCGCCTGCCCAACCTCACCCAGGGTGCGGCCGTGTCGGCTGCGACGCTGAGCCCCGAGGGCCACGAGACCAAGCCGCCGTCGCGCTACACCGAGGCGACGCTGATCAAGGAGCTCGAGGACCGCGAGATCGGCCGCCCGTCGACGTACGCCTCGATCATCGGCACGATCCTCAACCGCGGCTACGTCTACAAGAAGGGCACCGCGCTGGTGCCGGCGTGGCTGGCCTTCTCGGTGATCCGCCTGCTGGAGGCGCACTTCCCGCGGCAGGTGTCCTACGAGTTCACCGCCGACATGGAGGACGTCCTCGACGAGATCGCCGGCGGTCGGAAGGACCGGGCCACCGAGCTCGGCGAGTTCTACTACGGTGCCGGTGACGTCGTCGGCCTCAAGACGCTCGTCACCGAGCTCGGCGAGATCGACGCCAAGGAGATGGCGACCTTCCCGATCGGCGAGGGCATCGACCTCCGCGTGGGTCGCTACGGCCCCTACGTCGAGGGCCCCGCGCCCGAGGACGGCGACGGTGCCCCGGTGCGCGCCAACGTCCCCGACGACCTGCCGCCCGACGAGCTGACCGTGGCCAAGGCCAAGGAGCTGCTGGCCAACCCGGCCGGCGAGGAGCAGGTGGTCGGCAACCATCCCGACACCGGCCTGCAGATCGTGGCCAAGAACGGCCGCTTCGGCCCCTACGTCACCGAGCTGCTGCCCGAGGACGCCCCGAAGAGCGCCAAGCCGCGCACCGGCTCGCTCTTCAAGTCGATGACGCTCGACACCGTCACGCTCGAGCAGGCGGTCCGGCTGCTCGACCTGCCGCGCATCGTCGGCGTCGACGAGGACGGCACCGAGATCACCGCGCAGAACGGTCGCTACGGGCCCTACCTCAAGAAGGGCACCGACTCCCGCAGCCTGACGTCCGAGGACCAGATCTTCGACATCACCCTCGACCAGGCCAAGGCGATCTACGCCCAGCCCAAGCAGCGCGGTCGCGGTGCGGCCACCCCGCCGCTCAAGGAGCTCGGCAACGACCCCGTCTCCGGCCAGCCGGTGATCGTCAAGGCGGGTCGCTTCGGCGAGTACGTCACCGACGGCGAGTACAACGCCACCCTCCGCAAGGACGACACCGTCGAGTCGATCACCCTCGAGCGCGCGGCCGAGCTGCTCGCCGAGCGCCGCGAGCGCGGCCCGGCCAAGAAGGCGGCCAAGAAGGGCGCTAAGAAGGCCCCCGCCAAGAAGACGGCTGCCAAGAAGACCGCCGCGAAGAAGACCACGGCCAAGAAGACGGCTGCGAAGAAGACCGCCAAGAAGTCCTGACGCGACAGTGGAGCCGGGAGCCCTTAGGTCGGGCCCCCGGCTCCACTGTCGGCTCAGGACCCAGGCGTGAAGATCAGCAGCGCCAGGAGGAAGGCCCAGCCGGCGGTCAGCCGCCGGTGCGGCTTCCGGGGGCGCAGCAGGCCTGTGCTCCCGCCGAGAACGAGGAACGCGGGTACGCCGACCGGCGTCAGGAGCACGAGCCAGGCCCACGCCCACCGTGTGGCGCGCCACGGCTCGCGGGCGCCGATCAGCAGCAGGGTCGCGCAGGTGATGACGAGCTGCGCGACGAAGAACCCGCCCGGGACGGTGAACCCCAGCACCTCGGTGGACGTCCCGTAGGGAGGGTCCGTCGCACCGGTGACCCGCACCTGCTGCCCGTCGGTGGTGAGGAATTCCGCGACATCACCCACCGCGACAGGGGTCGACGCGTTCCCGCGCCGTGCCTGGCGTGCCTGGCGCTCGTCGGAGGCCTGGGTGACGGTCGTCGAGTAGGAGATACCGTGCTGCTCCCAGGCGATCTGCACGCCGACGTAGCCGCGGGAGCTGTCCTCCAGGCCCTCCGACAGCCGGACCTCGGTGACCTCGCCCGAGGCGATGGCCTCGCGCAGGTGCCGGAGGTCGGTCTCACGCTCACCGACCACAGCGGCGGCGGCATACATCACGAGGACACCGGCGAGCAGGACCCAGGCGGCGATGCGGTCGAGGCGGGGCGGCGGTTGCGTCGCTAGGCGCGCAGGCTCGGACGAGACCAGCTCGGTCGTCACGCCCACCCCCTCGGCTGGTCGGAGCCTAGACGTTCGATCGGACCGATGTCACCGGTCCTGGTGTCCCACCCCGCCCGTAGGGTGATCCCGTGAGCGCAGGCGTGTATTCGGAGACCGGGCTCTTCGTGTGCTTCGAGGGCGGCGAGGGGGCGGGCAAGTCCACGCAGTCGCGCCTGCTGCGCGACTGGCTAGGCGAGCGCGGCGAGACCGTCCTGCTCACCTTCGAGCCCGGTGACACCTCGGTCGGCAAGGAGCTGCGGCGCATCGTGCTCGACCCGGCGACCGGCGACCTCTCCGACCGCACCGAGGCCCTGCTCTACGCCGCCGACAAGGCCGAGCACGTCGACCACGTCGTCCTGCCTGCGCTCGCGCGCGGCGAGGTCGTGATCACCGACCGCTACGTCGACTCGACGCTGGCCTACCAGGGGGCCGGCCGCACCCTCGACGTCGCGGAGGTCGAGGCCGTCGCGCGGTGGGCCACCGGCGACCTGCGCCCCCACCTGACCGTCGTCCTCGACCTCGAGCCGGAGGCCGGGTTCGGCCGGTTCACCGGCCGCGACCGGATCGAGGGGCAGTCACTGGAGTTCCACCAGCGGGTGCGGCAGGGCTTCCTCGGGCTCGCGGCCGCCGACCCCGACCACTACGTCGTACTGGACGCGCGGGCGCCGATCGAGGACATCGCCGAGGCGATCCAGCAGCGGGTCGCCCCCCTCCTGGAGCGCCCGTGACCACCCCGACCAGTCCAGCGACCCGGACCGTCTGGTCCGACCTCGTCGGCCAGCGTCCGACGATCGAGGTGCTCCAGCACGCGGCCGCGGGGGTGGGCATGACCCACGCGTGGCTGTTCACCGGCCCGCCCGGCTCGGGCCGCTCCAACGTGGCGCGTGCCTTCGCCGCGGCGCTCCAGTGCGAGCGGCAGACCGGCTGCGGCGAGTGCGAGGCGTGCCGGCTCGGCATGAGCGGATCGCACCCCGACATCACGTGGGTGAAGTCGGAGACGTCGGTCCTCTACGTCGACGACATGCGCGACCTGGTGCTGTCGGCGGCGAAGTTCCCCGCGATCGGGCGCTGGCAGATCGTCGTCATCGAGGACGCCGACCGGCTCGGCACCCCGGAGAACCCCCGCACCGGCAACGCCCTCCTCAAGGCGATCGAGGAGCCGACTCCCAAGACGCTGTGGCTGCTGTGCGCGCCGACCGTGCAGGACGTGCTGCCGACGATCCGCTCGCGTTGCCGCACGCTGACCCTGGCGACGCCCGGCACCCGTGACGTCGCCGCCTTCCTGACCGGCAACGACGACATCTCCGAGGCGATGGCCGGCTTCGCTGCGCGGGCCAGCCAGGGACACATCGGCCGCGCCCGCGCGCTGGCGCTCGACGAGGAGACCCGCAACCGCCGCCGCGAGGTGGTCAGCATCCCGGCCCGCCTGACGTCGCTGGGCTCCTGCATGACTGCGGCGACCACCCTCGCCGAGCTCGCCAAGCAGGAGACCGAGGCGATCACGGCCGACGCCGAGCGGCGCGAGCTGGCCGAGCTGCAGTCGATCTTCGGCAGCGAGCGCAAGGACACCGCCAGCCGCTCCTACCGCGCCGCCCTCGCGGGGCTGGAGAAGCTGCAGAAGCAGAAGGCCAAGCGCCGCGTGCTCGACGTGATCGACCGCGCGCTGATGGACCTGGTCTCGGTCTACCGAGACGCCATCGCGCTGTCCGTGGGCGCTCCCGGCCTGCTCGTCAACGAGGAGCTGCGTGGCGACGTCACGGTCGTCGCCCGCGCCGCCTCCCCGGAGGAGCTGTTGCGGATGATCGACTCGATCTTCACCGCCCGCGAGCAGATGCTCGAGTTCAACGTGCCGCCCCAGCTGGCCCTGGAGTCGATGACGGTCGCGCTGCGACTGCCCGGAGGACGTGGATGAAGAAGGTCGTCGCGGTGGTCGCCGTGCTCGCACTGGCGCTCACCGCCTTCGTCGCGGTCGGGCTCGCCCTCCAGGGATCCACTTCCGGCTCCCCGGTCGTGGAGCCGACGCCCTCGCCGACGACACCGCCGCCGGCGGCCGTCACCGAGGCGCCGTCGGAGGAGCTCGAGGAGGTCTACTCCCAGCGCATCGACTGGCAGCCCTGCGAGAGCAACGACGACCACGATTGCGGCTTCCTCACCGTCCCGGTCGACTACGCCGACCCGCAGGGGGAGACGATCGACCTGGCGCTCCTTCGGATCCCGGCCAAGGGGTCGCGCGTCGGCTCCCTGGTGGTGAACCCCGGCGGCCCCGGCGCCCGCGGGACGACGTACGCCGCCGCGGGTGCGCAGGTGTTCCGCGAGCCGTTGCTCGACGGCTTCGACATCGTCGGCTTCGACCCCCGCGGCGTCGGGGCCTCGGCGCCGGTCGACTGCCTCAGCGACGGCAAGCTCGACGCCTACCTCGCCGGCGACCCGACGCCCGACACCGCGCTGGAGGTCGACTACTTCGAGGACTCGGTGCTGTCCTTCGGCCCGGGGTGCGTCGCCGGCTCCGGGCCGGTCGTCGGCCACGTGACCACGACCGAGGCGGCCCGCGACATGGACGTGCTGCGCGCGGCGCTGGGGGAGGAGAAGCTGAGCTACTTCGGCGCCTCCTACGGCACCAAGCTCGGAGCGACCTATGCCGAGCTCTTCCCCGACGAGGTCGGCCGGTTCGTCCTCGACGGTGCGGTCGACGTCTCCCTCGACGCCAAGTCGCTGGCGCTCGAGCAGGCCACCGGCTTCGAGACCGCGCTGCGCGCCTACGTGCAGAACTGCCTCGACTCCACCGACAACTGCTTCCTGGGCGACACCCTCGACGAGGGCATGGCCACCATCAGCGACCTGCTCGACTCGATCGAGGAGGAGCCGCTGCCCGCGGGCGATCGCGAGCTGACGGTCGGCAACGCGTTCTACGGGATCATCACGCCGCTCTACAACCGGGACTACTGGTTCCTGCTCAGCACGGCCCTCGCCTCGGCGCTGGATGGCAAGGGCTCGGCGCTGATGTCGCTCGCCGACGCCTACGCCTCGCGCAACACCGACGGCAGCTACGCCGACAACTCGGTCGAGGCCAACTACTCGATCAACTGCCTCGACGACCCGTCGTCAGTGCCGTTCGGCCAGGTGCCGTCGCTGTTCCCCGAGTTCGAGGAGGCGTCGCCGACCTTCGGCCGGATCTTCGCCTGGGGGATGACGACCTGCCGCGGCATCGACGTCACGTCGAGCGAGGAGCCGCTGACCATCCGCGGCGAGGGCGCGGCGCCGATCGTCGTGCTCGGCACCAGCCGCGACCCGGCGACGCCGCTGAAGTGGGCGCAGGCCCTGTCGACCCAGCTCGACTCCGGCGTGCTCGTCGAGCGCGACGGCGACGGCCACACGGCGTACAACGCGGGCAACGCGTGCATCGACACCCTGGTCGAGGACTACCTCCTCGACGGCACCGTGCCCGCCGACGGCACCTCCTGCTGAGTGCCCGCACCGTTCCTCGGGTCGCCGCCCGGCTGCGTCATCCCGATCGGCGTTCATAGGTGCGCTTTCGCATGACGCTGGGCCTGGCTCGGCCCAGCGTCATACGGGTCGAGACCCACCGGTGCGGGTTCGTATGACCCTCCGCGGGACCTTCGGCCCTGTGGCGCCCCGCCAGCGGCTGCCTACCGTCGAGGCATGGCGTACGTCGACGCGCGGTGCCCGCTGCGACCGGGTGACATGTGCAGCCTGTGCGTGCCCGGGGCCACCGGGCCGCAGGACTGCCCGACCGTCGCCGAGGTGATGCGCGACCCGGCGTTGCGCGAACGGCTCGCCGAGCTGCGGCGCGAGGCTCTCGACACGACGAAGGCCCGCCCCGTCGCCTCGCGGTGACGGAACGGGCCCTCGACAGCGGCGGTGCTCAGCCCTCGAGGGCGGCGTCGAGCGTGATGTCGACGGCAGCGAGCGCCTTGCTGATCGGGCAGCCGGCCTTGGCCTTCTCGGCGGCGTCCTTGAAGCCGGCCTCGTCGAGACCGTCGACCTCTCCGCGGACGGTGAGCTTGATGCCGGTGATCTTGAAGCCGCCGGCCTCCTTGTCCTCGCCCAGGGTCACGTCGGCCGTCACGTCGAGGGCCTGCGGAGTGCCGCCGGCCTCGGCGACGAGGTTGGACAGCTGCATGGCATAGCAGGACGAGTGGGCCGCGGCGACGAGCTCCTCGGGGCTCGTTGTCCCGCCGGCGTCCTCCGCGGCGCGCTTGGGGAAGCTGACGTCGTACGTCCCGACGCCGGAGCTGGTCAGCTCGACCTGGCCGGAGCCGTCCTGGAGTCCGCCGTTCCAAGCAGTGCGTGCGGTGCGAGTGGGCATCGTGCCTCCTGAGACAAAGGTTGTGCGGTCGTCTTCGAACCTAGTCGGTGGGCCGTGATTTCAGTCCGGCCCGACCGCCTCCGTATACTCGCCCGCGGTCCACCGAGCACGCTCGGCAGGCCACGCCGCCTTAGCTCAGTCGGTAGAGCGAGTCACTCGTAATGACTAGGTCGTCGGTTCGATTCCGACAGGCGGCTCTGACTCCCCCGGGGACCCGAGACCCTGGGGGAGTCTTCTACGTCGAGCTGGTGCGCCGGATGAGGACGCGGGCCTCCCACGGCCGCAGGTCCGAGCCGTCGGCGCCGTCGTGGTAGTTGCCCAGGAGAAGGGTGGCACCGGGCTCAGCCGACGGGACTGTGACCGGCTGTGAGCTGAGGTTCGCGTAGACGGTGAGCTGGCTCTCCGGGCTCGTGCGCCGGAACGCGTACAGCTGCGGGTGGCGAGCGAGGATCATCTCGAAGTCCCCGTCGACGACGACCGGTTCCTGGTGGCGCAGGGCGATGAGGCGACGGTAGTGGGCGTAGACAGACCTGTCGTCGTGCCGCTGCGCGTCGGCGTTGATGTGCCGGGCGTTCGGGTTGACCGGCATCCACGGAGTGCCGTGGGTGAAGCCTGCGTGCTCGTCGGCGGTCCACTGCATGGGCGTGCGGGCGTTGTCACGGCTCTTGCGCCGCAGCGAGGCCAGTACGTCGTCAGGCGCGCGTCCGCGACCGTGGACCTCGGCGTCGTAGTAGTTCAGGGACTCGATGTCGCGGAAGTCGTCGATGGTGTCGAAGGGGACGTTCGTCATGCCGAGCTCTTCGCCCTGGTAGACGTACGGGGTGCCTCGGTGCAGGTGCAGGACGGTGGCGAGCGCCGTGGCCGACTCGTACCAGTACGTGCGGTCGTCCCCGAACCGCGACACCGCGCGAGGCTGGTCGTGGTTGTTCCAGTAGAGGCTGTTCCAACCTCTGCTCCCCATGGCCGACTGCCAGCGCCCGAGAGACTCCTTCACGTCGAGGACGGTGACCGGCCGCGGCGCCCATTTTTCGCCGTCGGAGTCGAGGTCGACGTGCTCGAACTGGAAGACCATCGACAGCTGGCCGTAGGTCTCGTCGGTGAAGGCGAGCGCCTGCTCCGGGGTGACGGCCGGCATCTCTCCGACCGTGAGGTAGACGCCGGGACGCGGGGCGAACACCTCCGCCTGCATCTCGGCCAGGTACTCGTGGACCCGCGGCCCGTAGCTGAACGACGGTGTGCCGTCGCCGTAGCCGGTGCTCATCAGCTCCCCGTCGGGGAGGGACGGATCCTTGGAGATGAAGTTGATGACGTCCATGCGGAAACCGTCGACCCCACGATCGAGCCACCAGCTCATCATGTCGAAGACGGCCGCGCGCAGGTCTGGGTTCTCCCAGTTGAGGTCGGGTTGCTTCTTGCTGAAGAGGTGGAGGTAGTACTGCTCGCGCGCCGGCACCCACTCCCACGCCGAGCCCGAGAAGAAGGACCCCCAGTTGTTGGGCTCGGCCCCCGGCTGACCTCCCACGGTGCCGGGTCGGGCGTCCCGCCAGATGTACCAGTCGGAGGTGGGCACGGACCGGGACTGGCGCGAGGCGACGAACCAGGGGTGCTCGTCGGAGGTGTGGTTGACGACCAGGTCCATGATGAGGCGCATTCCCCTGCCGTGGACGTCGGCGATCAGCTCGTCGACGTCGGAGAGGGTGCCGAAGACAGGATCGATGTCCTGGTAGTCGCTGATGTCGTAGCCGTTGTCGTCGTGCGGCGACCTGAAGACCGGTGAGAGCCAGATGACGTCGACACCGAGCTCCTCGAGGTGGTCGAGGTGGTCGATGATGCCGCGGATGTCCCCGACGCCGTCACCGTTGGAGTCAGCGAAGCTGCGGGGATAGATCTGGTAGACCACCGCGGACTTCCACCACGGCTCGACGTCCGTCCCGGGTCCGGTCTCCGTCATGTCGAACCTCTCTCCCCGCACGGGGCCCGTTGCAGCCCGAGGCGGGCCAGAGATCCGATGATAGGGAAGCCGGTGACCTAGCGGAGGTGACTGACGTGCTCCCAGTCCCGCGTCCGCGCGTTCCAGCGCTCCAGCACCCAGGGCCACTGGCTCCGGAGCTCGGGTGGCCGCTGCCGGTTGCGGCTGGCCGCCCACCGGTGTGCCTCTTCCTGGGCCTCGCGGCCGGTCGGGCCGGCGAAGTCCCGCACGATCCGGTCGCGCTCGGGTGGGTCGTCCGGCCCCGGCGCGTAGGCGACGCGGTACACCACCTGCATGGTCCCTCCCGAGCACGGCCGAGGCTCGTGCCGTCGGTTTCTCGTCCACCTGTTCAGGAGGCCGGACGGAGGGATCTGATACGTCGGTGCGCCGAGCCCGCGTGCAAGGATCGCCAGCGTGAGGGTCGCCTTCCAGGTCACCTGCGTCAACGACGCCATGTTCCCCGACACGGGGAAGGCCGTCGTGAGGCTGCTGCGCCGTCTCGGGGTGGACGTCGACTTCCCGCAGGCACAGACCTGCTGCGGCCAGCCCATGGTCAACACCGGCTACCTCGACGAGGCCGTGCCGGTGGTCCGCACCTTCGTCGGCGCGTTCGCGGGGTACGACGCCATCGTCACGCCGTCGGGCTCGTGCGCCGGGTCGGCGCGGCACCAGCACTCGATCGTCGCCGAGCGGTCCGGCGACCCCGCGCTTGCGGCGGCGGTCGCGGAGACCGCGCCCCGGACCTACGAGCTGAGCGAGTTCCTCGTCGACGTGCTCGGGGTGACCGACGTCGGCGCCTACTTCCCGCACCGGGTGACCTACCACCCGACCTGCCACAGCCTGCGGATGCTCGGGGTCGGTGACCGCCCGACCCGGCTGCTGGAGGCGGTGCGTGGCATCGAGCTGGTCGAGCTGCCGATGGCCACCGAGTGCTGCGGCTTCGGCGGCACCTTCGCCCTCAAGAACGCCGACACGTCGGTGGCGATGGGCGCCGACAAGGCCCGCCACGTGCGCGACACGGGCGCCGAGGTGCTGGTCGCCGGTGACAACTCCTGCCTGATGCACGTCGGCGGGCTGCTGTCGCGCCAGCGCGCCGGCGTACGCGTCATGCACCTCGCTGAGGTCCTGGCGTCGACCGAGGAGGACGACGCATGAGTGGCACGTTCGTCGGCATGCCGGCCTTCCCGACCGCCGCCCGCGAGGCGCTGGGCGACACCCAGCTGCGCCGCAACCTCGCCCACGCCACCCGCACCATCCGCGACAAGCGGGCCGCGGTCGTCGCCGAGGTCGAGGACTGGGAGGAGCTGCGGCTCGCGGGAGCGGCCGTGAAGGAGGCGGCGCTCCGCGACCTGGCCACCCACCTCGAGACCCTGGAGGAGTCGCTGACCCGGGCCGGCGCGACCGTGCACTGGGCCCGCGACGCCGAGGAGGCGTGCGCGATCGTCGCGTCGGTCGCGCGCGGCCACGGCGTCGACGAGGTGGTGAAGGTGAAGTCGATGGCCACCGGGGAGATCGGCCTCAACGAAGCCCTCGAGGTCGAGGGCATCGCTGCGTGGGAGACCGATCTGGCCGAGCTGATCGTCCAGCTCGGCGACGACCTGCCCTCGCACATCCTGGTGCCGGCGATCCACCGCAACCGCGCTGAGGTGCGCGAGATCTTCCGCCGCCGGATGGGCGACGTCGGGCGGCCCGCGCCCGACGACCTGACCGACGAGCCGGCGGTGTTGGCCGGTGCTGCCCGCGAGCACCTGCGCGAGAAGTTCCTGCGCGCCAAGGTCGCGGTCAGCGGCGCCAACTTCGCTGTCGCCGACACGGGCACCCTGGTCGTGGTGGAGTCCGAGGGCAACGGCCGCATGTGCCTGACCCTGCCCGAGGTGCTGGTCAGCGTCGTCGGCATCGAGAAGGTCGTCGCCACCTGGTCCGACCTCGACCCGATGCTGCGGCTCCTGCCGCGCTCGTCGACGGGGGAGCGGATGAACCCCTACACCTCGACCTGGTCCGGCGTGACGCCCGGAGACGGTCCGCAGGAGGTGCACGTCGTCCTGCTCGACAACGGCCGCACCCGCGCCCTGGCCGACGACGTCGGGCGGCAGGCGCTGCGCTGCATCCGCTGCTCGGCCTGCCTCAACGTCTGCCCGGTCTACGAGCGGGTCGGCGGCCACGCCTACGGCTCGGTCTACCCGGGCCCGATCGGCGCGATCCTCAACCCCCTCCTCAACGGCGTCGCCGACGAGCAGACCGCGTCCCTGCCCTACGCCTCGTCGCTGTGCGGCGCCTGCTTCGAGGTCTGCCCGGTCCGCATCGACATCCCGTCGGTGCTGGTCGACCAGCGCGCCGCCGTCGTCGACTCGCACCGCGGCGACCGGGTGCCCAAGGCCGAGGCCGTCGCCATGAAGACCGCAGCCTGGGCGTTCTCCGACTCCCGGCGGCTCGCGTGGGCGGAGAAGGCCTCCGGTCTGGCCGGCCGCGTCCTCGGCCGCTTCTCCCGTACGACGCTGCCCGGCGGCCGCACCGCCGCCGGTCGCCTGCCCGGGCCGGCCGCCGGCTGGACGGGCGCACGAGCCCTGCCAGCGCCGCCCCCCGAGTCCTTCCGCGAGTGGTGGGACCGCACAGACGGCGGCCGGGACGGGAGCGCCCGATGAGCGCCCGCGACGAGATCCTCGGCCGGGTGCGTGCCGCGCTCGCCGAGGCGTCGCCCGCCGTCGCCGTCCCGGCCGCCCCCCGCGTCCCCGACCGCGGGGACCTGGTTGCGCTGTTCGACGAACGGGTGGCCGACTACCGCGCGGTCGTCACGCGGTGCGCCGCCGCCGACCTGGCGGCCGCGGTGGCGGGGGCGCTCGCCGGCGCCAGCGTCGTCGTACCTCCCGGTCTCGATCTCGAGATCGACGGTGCGGTCGTCGACGACGGACTCACGGCCGCCGAGCTCGACCGCATCGACGCCGTCGTCACCCGCGCCCGCGTCGGCATCGCCGAGACCGGCACGATCGTGCTCGACCACGCGCCCGACCAGGGGCGCCGAGCGATCAGCCTCGTGCCCGACCTCCACGTGTGCATCGTCGACGTGAGCCAGGTCGTCCCCGACGTCCCCGACGCGATCGCGCTCCTCGACCCAGCGCGTCCGACGACCTGGATCAGCGGGCCGTCGGCCACGAGCGACATCGAGCTCGACCGCGTCGAGGGCGTCCACGGTCCGCGGACGCTTCACGTGCTGCTCGTGGGGTGAGACCCGTCCCGGGACCACCGGCCCCGAGGTCCCTGTGCCCAAGGCACAACGGCACTTCTCGCGCGCCCCCGCCAGCGGTGTGCTGGGACATGGAGGAGGTGACGTCATGAACGACATGGCGAAGGCGGAGTCGATGCGCGCTGCCCGCGAGGCCAGGGAGACCGCTGGGTCGTCCCGCGGGTCCTCCGCGGCGGCGATCGAGTCCGCGATGCGGCGCTACCTGAGCGCGGAGCAGTACCACCAGCTCGAGGAGGACGCCCCGAAGCAGGACGACGAGCAGGCAAAGGGCGACCGCAAGGACTGACCGGGCGATGAGGGCTCAGCCGGCGACGGCGTCCCGTCGCCGGTAGCCCCAGAGCCCGGCCGCGACGAGCACGGCGGCGATCAGGACCAGCGTGGCGTAGGGCACGACCTCGAAGTCGTCGACGGGCACTGCGGCCAGGTGCCAGAACGGCGAGATGGCCTGGACGGCGTCGGGGAGGCCGAGGAGCTGACCGAGCACGACCTGCAGGGCGATGAGCGCGACGGCGGCCCAGGCGATCCCGGTCCCGCGCGGCAGCAGGCCGTACAGCGCCGCGGCGAGGGCGCCCACGACGAGCGTGCCGGGGAGGTAGGCCAGCTGGCCCGCGACCTGGGTGAGGACCTGGTCCCACTCGCCGCTGCCGATGCCGTAGCCGACAGCGAGCCCGAGCCCCATGAGCACGGTCAGCGCGACGGCGGCGACGAGCGCGAGGGTGGTGGTCGCGGCCATCCAGGACGTCCTGCTGACCGGTGTCGCGAGGACGACCTCCGCGCGGCCGGCCTCCTCCTCGGCCCGCAGGCGCAGCACCGACGCGACGACGAAGCCGCACGCGATGACGGCCATGAAGAGGTAGATGTAGCCGAGGAAGGCGTCGACGAGCGCGTCCTCGGCGGCCTGGCCCGAGGCGCCGACGACGTCGGCCATCTCGGGGTTGGACTCGATGAGGTCGGGGACGGTGGGGATCACGGCGCCGTAGAGCACGCCCAGCAGGAACAGCCCGACGGCCCACCCGACCAGCAGGCCGCGCTGGAGCCGGGTCGCGAGGCCGAACGGGGTGTCGAGCAGCCGGCCCGCCCGCGCGGGGCCGGGACGGGTCGCGATGAGCCCGCCGCCGAAGTCGCGGTGCGCCATCAGCCGCGCGGCCAGCCACAGCAGGAGCGCGGTGAACACGAGGAGGATCAGAGCGGGCCACCAGCGCTCGTCCCCGAACGCGTTCATGCCCTGCGCCCACCCGAACGGGGACAGCCAGACGAGGGCGTTGTCCTGCATCGCGCCGATGCCTCGCACCAGGTAGCCGACGGCGACGGCGGCCCCGGCCAGGCCGAGCGCCCCGCGGGCCGAGGTGGAGATCTGGACCGCGACCAGGGTGATCGCGGTGTACGTCACCCCGAGCAGCGCCAGTCCGACGCCGTACGTGAGGCTGCCGCCCGCAGGCAGGCCCGCTGCCAGCATCGAGATCGACGTGATGGCGCCGAGGAGCAGCGCGGCCGTGACGCCGTACACGAGTCCGGCGAGGGTGGCGGCGTGGCGGCCCAGGACGGTCGAACGGAGCAGCTCGGCCCGCCCGGACTCCTCCTCGGCGCGGGTGTGGCGCACCACGAGGAACACGACCATCAGGCAGACACCGAGCTGGGCGACCTGCGAGATCTCGTTGGCCACGATGCCGCCGAGGGTGTCGAGGCCGACCTGGCGGCCCGACATCAGGTAGCTCACCGGGCTGGCGCCGACGGTCCGGGCGTAGCCCGCGACCTTCTCGGGGGTGTCGTACAGCGGGGGGACGGCGAGTGCGCTCGCGACGATCGACCCGCCGAGCCCGACCAGCCACAGCGGCAGCCGCACCCGGTCGCGGCGCAGGATCAGGCGCAGCAGGTGGCCGACGCCGGTCACCGAGCTGGTGGCTGGGGTGGTCCTCATGCGGTCACCTCGTCGCCGTACTGGCGCAGGAACAGCTCCTCCAGCGTGGGCGGGTGCGCGGCGAGGGAGCGTACGCCGAGGCCGGAGAGTGCGCGGACCGCCTCGTCGAGGTGGTCGGAGTCGACGTCGAAGGTGACCCGGTTGCCATGCAGCTCGGGCTCGTGGACGCCCGGCACGCTCGCCAGCTGTGTGGCGGGTCGGTCGGTCTCGGCGATGACGGTGGTGCGGGTCAGGTGGCGCAGCTGGGCGAGCGTCCCGGACTGCACCACGCGCCCGGCGCGGATGATGCTGATCCGGTCGGAGAGCGCCTCGGCCTCGGCGAGGATGTGGGAGCTGAGCAGGATGGTGGCGCCCTCGTCCTTGAGCTCGAGGACGGCCTCCTGGAACTCGGCCTCCATCAGCGGGTCGAGCCCCGACGTCGGCTCGTCGAGCAGGTAGAGGTCGGCCCGGCTGGCGAGCGCCGCGACCAGCGCCACCTTCTGTCGGTTGCCCTTGGAGTAGGTGCGGGCCTTCTTCGTCGGGTCCAGGTCGAAGCGCTCGAGCGTCTGCTGGCGTCGTGCCTCGTCGAGCCCGCCGCGCATCCGGGCCAGTACGTCGATCACCTCGCCGCCGCTCAGGTTGGGCCACAGCGAGACGTCGCCCGGCACGTAGGCGAGCCGTCGGTGCAGGGTGGCGGCGTCGCGCCACGGGTCGCCGCCCAGCATCGAGGCGACACCGGAGTCGGTCCGCAGCAGCCCGAGGAGGACGCGGATGGCGGTGGACTTCCCGGCGCCGTTGGGTCCGAGGAAGCCGTGCACCTCGCCCTGCTCGACCGTGAGGTCGAGGTGGTCGAGCGCGCGGGTGGCGCCGAAGGTCTTGACGACGTCGTGGAGCTCGATGACAGCCATGCTTGCGAGTGTGGCACAACTTTCACAACGTTGTGAAGTTTGTAATAGTGAGACCGTGAACGACCTCTCGCGTGCCGTCGAACGGCTGGGACAGACCCTGGAGACGATGGGTCTGCCCCGCATGCCGGCCCGCGTCTTCGCGTTCATCCTCGCTGACGACCAGTCCGTCTACACCGCCGCCGACCTGGCCCGCGGCCTCGACGTGTCGCCAGCCGCCATCTCGGGAGCGGTCCGCTACCTCTCCGACACCCACCTCGTCGTGCGCGAGCGCAATCCGGCCGGCCGCGGCGACCTGTTCCGCGTCCGGGACGGCGACATCTGGGGCACCATCCAGGCCGCCCGGCTGCCGGTGCTCGACGTGATCATCGCGTCCGTCCAGGAGGCGGTCGACCTGCTGCCCGAGGGCTCCGCGGGCCGCGAGCGGGTCGAGGAGACCCGGGACTACCTCCGGTTCGTCCAGGAGGACTCCCGTGGCCTCGACCGGCGGTGGCGTGAGTGGCGCTCCGCCCACCGGTGACGTGCTGACAGACTGATCCGCATCGAACACCGCACGCTTGGAAGGACCGGCCGCGAGGTCTCGGTCGTCGGCCTCGGCACCTGGCAGCTCGGCGCTGACTGGGGCGACGTCAGCGAGGCCGACGCGACGGCTGTGCTGGAGGCGTCGGCCGAGTCGGGCGTCACCTTCTTCGACACCGCCGACGTCTACGGCGACGGACGCAGCGAGCAGCTCGTGGGCCGCTTCGTCGCCTCCCACCCGGACGCCGGGTTCACCGTGGCGACCAAGATGGGCCGGCGGATGGACCAGGTGCCGGCGAACTACGTCGAGCCCCACTTCCGCTCCTGGCTCGACCGGTCGCGGAAGAACCTCGGGGTCGACACGATCGACCTCGTGCAGCTGCACTGCCCGCCGAGCGAGGTCATCGACGACGACGCGACGTACGACGTTCTCGACCGCCTCGTCGAGGAGGGCGTCATCGCGGCGTACGGCGTCAGCGTCGAGACCGCAGCCCAGGCGCTCAGCGCGATCGCCCGGCCCGGCGTCGCCAGCGTGCAGATCATCCTCAACGCCTTCCGGACGAAGCCGCTCGACGAGGTGCTCCCGGCTGCTCGGGCTGCCGGCGTCGGGATCATCGCCCGGGTGCCGCTGGCCTCCGGCCTGCTGTCCGGGAAGTACGACCTCGACACGACGTTCGCCGCCGACGACCACCGCACCTACAACCGCGACGGCAGCGCCTTCGACGTCGGCGAGACCTTCTCCGGCGTCGACTACGCCACCGGCGTCGAGGCGGCGCAGGAGTTCTCCGCGCTCGTCCGGTCCTCCGGGCTCGACGTCACCCCCGCGCAGGCCGCGATCGCGTGGATCTGGCAGCAGCCGGGCGTCTCGACGGTCATCCCGGGTGCTCGCAACGTCGGTCAGGCGCAGGCCAACGCGGCCGCCGGTCTGGTCGGCGAGCTGCCCGCCTCGTTCCTCGAGGGCGTGGCCGACCTCTACGACCGGCGGATCCGGGAGCAGGTCCACGCGCGCTGGTGAGCGGCGGATCGCTGCCACAACGCGATCGTCGGCATCCTCCGAGATTGTCGACCGCAACCGCCGAGGCGGGTGGCGGCGAATCAGTCGGGGGTGAGTGCGCGCCCTTCGCGGCGAATTGGGTCACCTCTGCGACCGCGCGGACAGCGGGGCGGCGAAGAGTCGCGTAGATCGCCGTCATCGAGGGGCAGCAACTCCGGACCGGTGGTGTGTCCGTGAGCACGAGACGGGCGCTCAGATCTCAAAGACAGGAGCACAACGGCTGACTAGCCTGACTCGGGCCCTGACCGACTCCGCGGGAACTGTCCGAGCCGCTGAAGGAGATCTTGTTGTCCACCATCAAGCTCGCTGTATCACTGCTGATTGCAGGCCTGCTTCTTGCGCCGCCTGCCCAAGCCTCGGAGCAGCATCTCCGGTCCAGCGATGGCACGGCCTCGGTGACTGCGTCTACCAGCGTGGTCAGGATCAACGCGGGATCGTGCGGCACCCCGATCCGATACTCAGTGGCACCAGGCGCGCTGCCCGAGGGTGGCTCGTACGACGTCACAGCGACGCTCCGCAACAAGGGTGACAAAGGCTTCGGGTCTGACCGCGCTTGGATGGAAGAAGGCACCTCCCACCGCGGGAGCATCTACCCCCGCTGCGGAAAGGAGTTCACCTCCGGCGTCTACACCGTCAGCGTCAAGGTCGTCGTCAACGACTACTACCTGTCTCCGGTCGAGACCCGCTTCGCTACGACCCAGGTCCGCTTGGCCGTGACACGGCCAGTACCCACCAAGTTGGTGGTGAAGAAGTCGCCGTACGGCTTGGCTGGCTGGCAGTGGACCGGCCGCCTGACGAGTCGAGGAAGGCCCGTGGTTGGCCAGCGAGTCGACCTGTGGTGGGACTTCCTCGGGTGGGATGACTACGAAGTCTCGAAGAGGACCAACCGATACGGGGTCGCCCACTGGGTGTCGAACCCGAACGGCGCCCGGGGAGGCATCAATTTCCGGTTGAAGTTCGCCGGCACCAAGAACTACGCGCCATCTCAGTCAACAGTCTTCAGTATTGCCCCGCGCTGACTCCCTGACGAAGAGTCGGACCACGCCGGATCGCGGCGAAGGTCGCAGGTTGTCTCATCGAGACACCGGCTCCATTGAGGGTCGTTGCCAGTTGGCGCCGGACCGCCCCGCGGCCACAACCCGTTCGACGGCCGGTCACCAGCCGTCGCCCGCGGTGGGCACCTGAGCGGACTTGAACTCCAGTCGCCATACGCCGGAACGGATTCGGTACGTGACGTGCACCCAGACTCGGCCACGGGGCGCCTGCCAGCCGCGATAGTCGCGGTTCATATAGCCGTGTCCCTGGCTGAAAAGGGTGCCGGACGTGCCCATGATCCTCTGAGCATGCTGGAGCGTCATGCCTGGGCGGAGCTGTCGGTACTCGGCCAGACTCACAGAAGGAAGTGCGGTGACGCTCGAGCCGGCGGGGGCGGCGTTGGCGGAATGGCCAGGAGGTACAACTGCGATCCCTGCGGCGACCAAGAACGCAACGAGGGACGACCTGAACGTCATGGGAGAGAGTATGGGCGAGCGAGCGTCCAAGCAGTTCCGAATGCGAAACGACCGGGTTCTGGATGGCGGCGGTCCGGCAACGGCGCCTCGGCGCTGACAGGCGGCGGAATGCAGCATCCTCGGCGAGGTGCGGGCGCCGCGGAAGCGCCCTCGAACGCGGAGCCACAACCATCGGCCGGCCCAGGCCGTGACCTCGCGCCGCGATGAGCGCCGGTCAGACCGGCACGTACTCCAGCAGTGTCGGGGTGAAGTGGAGCTCGACGCCGTCCTCGATCGCCTCGGCCATCGCCGATGCTTGGTGGTCTGGCACCCGTCTTGTGCCGGTGTGGTCGACGAGGAACGCCTGACCGTGGGGTGTGCGCCAGAGGTGGCGGCCGGGACCGACGACGCGGGTGGTGAACCCGCCGTAGGTCTTGGTGCGGTGGTGGCGTCGGCGTAGGGGGCCGGAGTTGTGGGGGCCAGTCTGGCCGGGTGGGCCGGTGTCGTCGTAGGGGACGGCGTGGTCGAAGTCGACGCCGTCGCGGGTGGCGGTGCGTGGGGTGAAGGGGAAGTGGTCGCCGCCCGTCTGGACCCAGACGTGGTCCTTGACCACCTCGGGGTGCTCGTAGGCGTCGACGCGACGACGCTGCGCGAGGTCCAGGACCGGGGTGAGGGTGACGTCGGCGTCGCCGAGGACCTCGTGGAGCCTGTCGTACGTCGATGGGGCCGACGCCTTCGACCCGGGCGACTCCCCGCCCGGTGCGGAGGGCGTCGTCGGTGAGGTGGACGAAGAGGCGTCCGCGGCCGCGGAGCCTGGCCGCCTTGCGGGCGGGGAGTGAACAGAGCCGGTCCACGGTGTCGGCCATGTGGTCGGGTGCCCACGCGGGCTGCTCGGGCTCACCGGACTCACCGGGCTCCCCGGGCGCACCGGAGTCCGTGCCCGCGCCGCCGTTGGTGTGCTCGAGGAGGAGCCTTGAGGAGGTCGACCGGCCGGGCGAGCCAGCCCATGGCGAGGGGAGGAGCTCGTCGTGGTTGTGGTCGTGGCCCATCGTCTCGGCGAGGATGTCGGCCACGCGGTCGACCATGGCATCGATCCAGGCGGCGTCGCCGGCGGTGACGCGGGCGATGATGTGGCGGTAGCCGAACTCGTCGGTGCGGGAGAGGCGGACGTAGCGCTCGTGGCGGGACCGCTCGCGTTCGGCGCGGTGGGTCTCGGGGTCGGCCTCGATGACCTTGGCCCGGGCGATCTCGAGGACCGTCGAGGGGCGTGGCCGCCGATCGCCTTCGCGACGGCGCGGTCGACCTTAGTCACCTGGTCATCCAGCAGTGCGCGAGAGATGACGGCCACCTTGCGCGCCACCCACGGCTCGCAGTCACCCGCCTCGACCACCGCCCACGTCCGAGGCAGCCGGTGCACGAGGTCGAGGCCGTCGGCGATCAGCGCCCGCGTCGTTGCCGGGTGCGTCTCGCGCGCCATGGCCAGGCTCGGGGATGGCGTGGTCGCGGACCGGGGAGTGCCGTCACCGCCTGGCGTCACCATGGGATCGCGATCGTCGCGCGGATGTCCCTGGGTCACGGCCCACTGGACGGCGAGCCGGATCTCCTCCACCTCCGCCAGACGGCGGGCGCGAAGGGCGCGCGTGGCGCAGCCCAGCGCTCCCTCACCGACACCTCATCGGCCGCCGGGGGCGACTGCGACTGGAGGGCGGCTGACGACATGATTCATTGTATCGAACAGGTGTTCGATCAACAAGAGGCCGAGGGGGGCTCGGGACGAGGACTGCGGTGGCGGTCTTCGGCGGTCAGTCACACATCTCGCAGTCGCCCACCATGGACTTCTCGACGAAGTGGACCTCGCACTGGCCTGACCGCGAGCCTCGTCGCGGGAGGTGCGCCCGCCGGCTCCCTGATCCTGGAACCACGGGAGCCTCCACCACCGGTCGGCCCTTGACCTCCACGTACCCCTTCCCGACCCACGCCACTGCCTGTCCATCGTGACCGAGCGCGATGTAGGACTCGCTGGCGGGGATCCAGACGGCATCGTGCGGCACGTCGCCGAGGGCCTCGAGGATCAGTCGTCGCGCCACGTCGGTCCGGTGCCCGAAACGACGGATGGCCTCGTCGAGGTCGTCGACGTACGTCCGACCCTCGCCGCGGACCTCCTTCTCGCAGTGAGTGCAGAGGCCGTTCTCCTCGATCTGCTCGGGCGTGGCGGGCACCAGTGTGGAGTGCTTGAAGAGGTGGGGGCTACGTGGGCGAACGGGTGCGGGCGCCCGCTTCGCGGCGATCGGCATGGGTCCACCCCAGTCGACCTCGATCGAGCCGTCAGCCCGGGGCGGGACCTCGCCGTCCTCGACGTCCGCAAGGGAGGCTTCTACCTGTGGGGTTGGTCGAGGACCGCCACCCACAGGCTCCTCCTCCGCCGGCCACGCCGTCGCCCACGCCGGGGACACGATCTCGTAGAAGGGGTGGTCGAGGCCGTCGGCCGGCGCGTACAGGCTCGTGCAGAGCCTCGATCACGAAGCCGGAACGGCGCGCCTGTCTGACCCACTCGCCGTGCGACGGATGGAACTCGAACCCGCCGCCCGGCCACTGAACCCGATGGACCTCGCGCTGGCCGCGCAGCAGGCCTGGTCCTGGGCCACGCCGCCCTCGGCCGGAACGCACAGCGTCGACAGGTTGCTGTTGGTGAGGAAGGCCAACCGGCCGCCGGGTCGCAGCAGCCGGGCGGCCTCGGGCAACCAGCGCTCCGGATCGCACCAGGCTGCCGCGCCGTGCTCGCTCACGATGAGGTCGAACCGTCCGTCTGCCAGCGGCACCGCTCCGCGTCCCCCTGGATCAGCGGGAAGTCGGGGCCGAGCCGGGCCTGGAGGTGCCGTGCCGTGGCGAGCCTGCTCACCGGAGAAGTCCAGCGCGACCGGGCGGGCACCTGCGCGTGCGAGCCAGGCGGCGACGTAACCGGTCCCGCAAGCCAGGTCCAGGACGTCCAGGCCGCGGACGTCGCCCAGGACGCCCGCCTGCGCCTCGGGCACGGCGAACAGGCCCCACATCATCTCCGCCCGGCGCCACATGCTCTCGGCCGCGGCGTCGGTGTAGCGCTCGTTCACGATCGCCCAGAGCCTCCGGTTCGCGGCGATCTCTGTGGCTCTGTCCTCCGACACCGCCCCAGTCTCTCAGCGTCCACGGAGCCCGCGGGGCTGTCTCCCTCGCGGGCGTGATGCCGGAGGATGAGCCCGTGACCCACGACGCGACGCGCGAGACCACCTTCGGCCGGATGCCCGACGGACGTGAGGTCCGGCTGCTGACGATCGGCGCCGAGCCGGGCCCCGTCGTGGAGGTGCTCACGCTGGGCGCGACGGTGCACCGCCTGGTCGTCACCTGTGGGGACGGCGAGCGGCGCAACGTCGTCCTCGGTCATCCCGACGTGGAGGAGCGGCTGGCGGCCGACACCTACATCGGGGGCACCACCATCGGCCGGTACGCCAACCGCATCGCCGGGGGCCGGTTCCCCCTCGATGGCGCGGAGGTCGAGGTGCGCACGCACGACCGGGGCAACAGCCTGCACGGCGGCCCCGACGGGTTCGACGTACGCCTGTGGGACGTCGAGTCGCACGGCCCCGACCAGGTGGTGCTGTCGCTGGTGAGCCCCGACGGCGACCAGGGCTTCCCCGGTGAGGTCACTGCCCGCGTCACGTACGACGTCGACGGCGACGTCGTGCGGGTCACCATGCAGGCGACGACCGACGCCCCGACGGTGGTCAACCTGACCAACCACGCCTACTTCAACCTCGACGGCGAGGGGTCCGGCACCGTCGACGACCACGAGCCTGCTCGTGGAGGCCGACGGGTTCACGCCGGTCGACGCCACCGGCATCCCGGCCGGCGGCCATGCCCCGGTCGACGGGACGCCCTTCGACTTCCGCACCTCGACCCCCATCGGCCCGGCGATCCGCGCCGAGCACCCGCAGGTCGTCGACGCGCGCGGCATCGACCACAACTACGTCGTACGGGGCGACGGCCTGCGCCGGGCCGCAGTGCTCGCCTCGCCGAGGACGCGCACGGCTGTCGAGCCTGTGGAGCGACCGACCCGGCCTGCAGGTCTACACCGGCAACTTCCTCGACGGCACCCGCCGCTCGACCAGCGGCGCCCGCTACCGCCAGAGCGACGGCGTCGCGCTCGAGCCGCGCCTGTTCCCCGACTCGCCCCACCACCCCGAGTGGCCGTCGGCGGTCCTGCGCCCGGGGAGACGTACGCCGCCACCCTCGAGTGGCGCTTCGGGACGACCTGAGCGGCGGCGGCATAGTCCGCGACCCTCGTACGTTGGGCCCGACGAGACGTCCCCCGACGAAGGAGAAGCGCGATGCGTGCCGTGGTCTACACCGAGACAGGCGACAGGCTCGGTCCTCGAGGTGGTCGAGCGCGAGGCGGTCGACCCGGGTCCGGGTGAGGTCCGGGTGCGGATCGTCCGGGCCGGCGTCAACCCGACCGACTGGAAGTTCCGCGCCGGCGGCATGGGTGGCTCGCGTTCCCCGAGGTCGTGCCCGGCCAGGACGGCGCCGGCGTCGTCGACGCTGTCGGCCCCGACGTCGAGGGCCTCGCGGTGGGTGACCGGGTCTGGACGATGCTGGCGCAGCACCAGCGCCCCGGCGGCACTGCCCAGGAGCCTGGTCGTGCTGCCGGTGGCCCGCCTGACCACGCTGCCCGACGGGGCGTCGTACGACGCCGGCGCCTCGCTCGGCGTCCCGGCGATCACCGCCCACCGGGCCCTGACCACCTCCGAGGACGGCCCCGAGCGGCTCGCCCCGGGCGCCCTGTCCGGTCGGACGGTCCTCGTCGCCGGCGGCGCCGGCGCGGTCGGCAACGCCGCGATCCAGGCTCGCGCGGTGGGCGGGCGCGACCGTCATCGCCACGGTGAGCAGCGACGACAAGGCGCGGCTCGCGACGGCTGCCGGCGCCGACCACACCGTGAACTACCGCGACGGTGACACCGCCGACGCCGTCCGCGGCCTGGCCCCCGACGGCGTCGACATCGTCGTCGAGGTGGCGCCCGCGCAGAACCTCCGGCTCGACCTGCGCGTGATCAAGCCGCGCGGCACGATCGCGATCTACGCCAACAACGGTGGCGACGAGGTGACCCTGAGCGTCCGCGAGACGTTCTCGACCAACGCCCGCTTCCAGTGGGTGCTGCTCTACACGGTCGGGGAGGCTGCGCTGCGCGCGGCGGCCGACGACGTCGCGGCCGCGGTCGCCGACAGCGCGTTCGGCGTCGGCGAGGAGCGCGGCCTCCCCGTGCACCGCTACCCGCTCGAGCGGACGGCCGAGGCCCATGCGGCCGTCGAGGACGGGGCGGTCGGCAAGGTGCTGATCGACGTCAGCGACGCCTGACCACCACCGCGCCGGCGAGGCAGAGCAGGGCGGCGGTGGCCGCCGCTCCTGCTCCGCCGGCGACGTCGCGCCAGGCGTCGAAGCCGACCGCGCCGAGCGCCTGGCCCACGGCGAGCGCGACGAAGAGCACCGACGTCCCGCGACCGGCCGCCTCGGGCCACACGTCCCGGGCCCACAGGATCAGCACACCCGACAGGCACATGTAGCCGGCGCCGAAGCACGCCATCGCGACGTACGCCGGCCACGCGAGGCCCAGGCCCACGGCCGCGGCGAGCGCGACGGAGGCGAGGGCGACCGCACCGACGGACCAGCTCCACGCCCCGGCCAGGCCGCGACCCGCGACCAGCCGGCCGGTCAGCGGGCCTGCGAGCCCGCCGATCCCGAGCACGATCCACAGCAGCCCGACCCTGCTGTCGGCGACCTGCCCCGACCCGGTGGCGATGAGCGGACCGTAGGACCACACGAGCGCCGAGCCCGCGCCGGCGACCACCGCTGCCACGGCCGGTGTCGCCAGTGGTCTCCAGTCGTACGACGACCCGCTGGCCGTCGCGGTCGCCGTACCGTCGCGCCCGCTGCGGCCCCCCGCGAGGAGGAGCACGGCAGCAGCGGCAAGGGCGTTGATCGCCGCCATGGTCCACCAGGCGACGGTGGTGGACGGCACCGCCAGTGCGAGCACGCCGGCGACGACGACGCCGACCGCCGTCCCGGTGTTGACCAGGGCCTGGGCGGTCGCGGCCGAGCGGGGCGGGGTGACCGCGTCGACGACGCGTACCAACGCGGGCGAGGCCAGCCCGGCGCCTGCGCCACCCACGAGCACGAGCGCGACGAACCAGGTCGGGGACGCGGTCGTGGCGACCCCGAGGCAGCCGAGCGCGGCCGTGGTCCCTGCGGCCAGCACGAGAGCGCGAGGCCGGCGGTCCGAGACCCGTGCCGCGATGGTCGCTGCCACCGCGTACGAGACGAACTGGGCCGCGGCCGCCCACCCGACGACCGGCTCCAGGCCTGGGCGTTCGGCGACCAGACGCGGGGCGAAGAGGCCGACGCCGAAGCGCGCCATGCCGTAGGTCGAGGCGATGAGCAGGGTGCCGGCCAGCGCCACCGCGACGCTCCGGGCGGGCGCGCGGACGTCGGGGGCTGCCGTCGAGACCATAACGATCGTTCTACCATAACGGACGTTATGCTTCCCACGTGGCCAGGAACGAGACCCGCGAACGCATCCTCGACAGCGCCGAGCGGCTCTTCTTCGGCGACGGCATCGGGGTGACCGGCGTCGACCGGGTCGCCGCCGACGCGGGGGTCGCGATCGCCACGCTCTACCAGCACGTCGGCAGCAAGGACGGGTTGCTCGAAGCGGTCCTCGAGCGCCGGCTCGCGGCGTGGACGGCGCAGTGGGAGGCGGCGATCGAGGCCGCCCCGACGCCGCGGGAACGGGTGCTGGCCCTCTTCGACGCGCTGGTGGAGTTCCGGCGCGTGTCGGGCACGACCCAGTGGTGCTGCTTCCTCGCGACTGCCTCGGAGCGTCCGGGCGGTGCCGGTGCGGACCCCGTCCTCCGGCTGGTCGACGCGGACACCGCCGCCCTGGTGTCGCGGCTGCGCGTGCTCGTCGAGGAGGCGGGCGTGCCCGACCCGGACGTGATGGTCGCCCGGCTCCTCGTGGTCTACAGCGGGGCGCTCGCCAGCCTGCTGCGCGGCGAACCCGCCGACCCGCTGGGGGAGGCGCGCGCGATCGCCGACGTGCTCCTGCCTGCGGTCTGACCGCAGGCATCCCACGACGAGACGGCCCCCACCCGAGGGTGGGGGCCGTCTCCGGGAGCGTGCGTCAGCGGGCGGGAGGCGGCATGTGCTGGGTCGCCTCCGGGTCCACGCTGGTCGGGTAGTTGGAGGGCGTGTCATAGCTGCCGAGCGCGTCGTCGCGACGGCCACCCATCTCGTCGCGGGCCCGGTCGGCACCGACGTGGGCGTCGTGCTTGGCCCGGTCGGCGGCCTGGCCACCCTTGTCCTTCGCCTGACGGAGCAGGTCGGCGGCGAGGTCGCGACCACCCAGGCCGAAGGCCAGGGCGAGACCGAGGGCGAGGGCGAACATGATGGCGGTGAAGGCGATCCGCACGATCTCGGGAGCGATCTGGAGCTGCTCGAGGATCATGAAGAGCGCGATCGTCATGATGATGGCCGGGGCCACCGTGCCGACGACCTTGCCGGTCGGGGTGTCGCCCATGAAGCGCACCACCGCGCCGGCCACGGCGCCGGACAGGAGCGCGGCGACGATGAAGATGAGGATCGCCACGATCACGTTGGGCAGGTAGGCCAGGACCTGGTTCATGAAGTTGGTCGCGGCCGGGATGCCGAGCGCGCCGATCGCCGCGGTGATGAAGAAGATGAAGATCAGCCAGAACACGACCCGGGCGATGCCCGCGGCCGGTGACGCTCCGGGGAGCACCGCGTCGACGTACCGGTTGGCGGAGCTCTCGTGGAGGCGCCGGTCGAGGTGGACCTTGTCGAGGACCTTGCGCACGATGCCGGCGACCACCTTGGAGATGAGGTAGCCGACAAGGAGGATGAGGAGGAAGCCGACGAGGTTCGGCAGGAAGTCGAAGATGCCGTCGGTCGTCCGCTGGAAGCTGTCACCGATGTCCACGGGGGGTGTCCTTTCGTTCGGTGTGAGTCCTCCACGTTGCCGGGCGCCGGACCACGACAAAACACCCTTGCGATCCGAATGATCCGGGGCCGACGGGGTAGGCAGGTGCGGTCCTCCACCCCCGCGGGTGAACGGTCGGCAGGTCGGTCGTGCGCTATCCCGATCGCCGCGGCCGCAGGTCCCTCAGCAGCACCTCGCGACCGAGCCGCCGCTCCAGCTCCGCGACCTGCGCGAGCAGCAGCTCGGCGGCCGCGAGGGCGTCGGTGAGGGCGTGGTGGGCGGCATAGCCGGACAGGCCGTGGGCGCGGCGCGCCGCGTCGAGCCGCAGCGAGCCGTGGACCTCGCCGTTGACGTCGGCGCGGAGGCGGTGCTCGACGGCCAGGGTGTCGACCACGGTCAGCGGCGGACGGGCGTCGTACGCCGCCGTCGTCGCGGCACCGACGAAGTCCAGCTCGAGCGCGGCGTGGTGCGCGAGCAGCACCCGCCCCCGCAGGGCGTCCAGCAGCAGCGGGAGCACCTCGGTCAGCGACGCGGCGTCGGCGAGCGCGTCGTCGGTCAACCGGTGGAGGGTCGCCGAGGAACCGACCTCCACGCCCTCGGGCGGGCGGACCCGGTGCTCGTGCGCCTCGGCGAGCAGCACCTGCCCACGCACGACGGGCACCCACCCGAGCGACAGGACGTGGTCCGTGCGCGGGTCGAGGCCGGTCGTCTCGAGGTCGAGCGCGAGGAGCTCGAGCTGCGACACCGGGGTCGTCGGGGGTGGTGGTGGCGCCGCGGCGAGGTCCCGCAGCGGACCCGGCGGGTAGTGGTCGGGACGCCGGGGGCGACGGAGGAGGGAGAGGCGCGCCCTCACTCGAACCCCGGCGGCAGGTGGCTCGACAGGCTCTGCTGCGCGGACCGCACGATCTCGAAGGCGTCGCGCAGGTGGCGCCGCTGCCGCTGGGTGAGGTCGGCGGGCCGGAGGAAGTTGTCGGGCGTGAGGCCCGACCGCGCCTGCGCCGCCTGGTGGTGCAGCCGCAGGTACGACATCAGCTCGAGGGCGTCGGTCAGCTCGGTCGCCGTGTCGCGGTCCATCGTGCCCGCCGTCGCCGCGGCGGCGAGTCGTCGGCGCGTCGACAGCGCCGGCGACCCGGACCTCAGCGCGTGGATGCGCGCGAGCTGGACGACCGCGGAGATCGGGCGCTTGATGTCGAGGGTGTCGCGGTGCTCGCCGTGCCGCTCGAGCACGAAGCCGCGGAAGAAGCCGAGCGGGGGTCGCATCGAGAGGGCCTGGCGCGACAGGTGGCCGAGCAGGCGCGGGGACGCCGTGCTGACGGAGGCCAGGTGCACCTGCTCGGTGAGCTCCCGGTCGCCGGCGAGGTGGCGCATGTCGTGGAAGACCGCCGTGTGCAGGACGGCGTCCGGCCGGGGTTCGCGTGACCAGTCGGCGAGGAGCGCGCGCCACTGCGGGACGGTCAGTCGCCACTGGGGGTTCGTGGCCATCACGTCCCCGGGGCAGCGCGGCCAGCCGCACTGCTCGAGCACGACCGTGACCCGGTCAGCCAGCGCGGCGAACCAGGCGGTGCCGGCTGCGTCGGGCTCCGCGCCCAGCACGATCGCGTGGTCCTGATCGGCGGTGAACCCCTCCTCGTCCCGCGCGGCCGACCCGAGCACGACCCAGCTGTACGGCACCGGCGCCGGCCCCAGGCCTTCCGCGACCAGCTCCTCCTCGACCAGCGCCACCACGCGCCGTCGTACGGCGTCGCCGAGCGCGGTCGCCACGCGCGAGATGTCGGCGGCGCTGACGTCGCGCTCGACGAGCTGTCCGAGCACGGCGTGGATGCCCGGGGCCTCCGCCACGACGCCGGCCAGCGACGTCTGGCCCCCGATGGCTGCCGCGAGGTAGACGGGGTTGGCGTTCTCCAGGCGCACGAGGTCGGTGGTGGTGACCAGCCCGACCGGGCGCCCGGCGTCGTCGACGACGGGGAGGTGGTGGATGTCGCGGCTCACCATCTCCAGCAGCGCCTCGAAGGCGAGGGCGTCGGCAGGGAGGATCACCGGGTCGGGAGTCATCACCGACCGCACCGGGCGGTCGGGCGGGAGGTCCGCGGCGAGCACGCGGTTGCGCAGGTCGCGGTCGGTCACGATGCCGACGAGAGCGAGGTGCTCGACGACGAGGATGCAGGAGACGCCGGCGTCGGCCATGGCCGCTGCGGCGTCGCGCACCGACGCGGTCGGCGTGGTCGTCACCGGCTCGCGCGTGACGAGGTCACCGACGCGGGTGCCGAGCGCGGTGCTGCCGGACGTCGCGCGCTGCAGGTTGCCGATGGCGCGGGAGAGCCGCGCGTGGTGGGTGGTGGCGTAGAAGGTCGCGACGTCGGGATGGGCGTGCGTCAGCTCCTCGAACGCCGACGGCTCGAGGACCAGCAGCAGGGTGTCCTCGACCGCGGTGCAGCGGTAGCGCGTGGGCCGGTGCTCCAGGAGCGAGCTCATCCCGAAGGCCTCGCCGGTGCCGACCCGGTCCACCAGCTCGCCGGTCTCGTCGCGCACCTCCACGGCGCCCGAGCGGACGACGTACAGCCCGTCGCCGCGGTCGCCCACCTCGAGCACGACGCTGCCGCGCCTGGCGTAGCGGATCGTGCACCGCCGGGGCAGCGCCGAGAGCTCGGCGGCGGGCAGGAGCTCGAACGGCGCGTGGTCGGCCAGGAAGTCGCGGACCTCGGCGAGCTCGACCTCCATGGCGTCCGAGTGGCTCAGAACAGCTGCGGCACGAAGGTCTGCTCGTGCATCGGCGTGCGGACGTAGGGGATGTCCTTCACCTCCGGGAGCACGACCGGGTCGGGCGCGACGTCCTCGTAGTCGAACTGCGAGAGCAGGTGGCTGATGCAGTTGAGGCGTGCAGCGCGCTTGTCGTCCGACGGGACGACGTACCAGGGCGCCTGCTTGATGTCGGTGTACTGGAAGGTGGTGTCCTTCGCCATCGAGTAGCGGATGTAGAGCTCGCGCTCTGCCAGGTCCATGTCCGAGAGCTTCCACCGCTTGAGGGGCTCGGCGTTGCGGGCCTCGAAGCGGCGCTCCTGCTCCTCGGCGCTCACGGAGAACCAGTACTTCAGGACCACGGTCCCCGAGCGGACCAGCATCCGCTCGAACTCCGGGCAGCTGCGCAGGAACTCCTGGTGCTGCTCCTCGGTGCAGAAGCCCATCACCCACTCGACGTTCGAGCGGTTGTACCAGCTGCGGTCGAACAGGACCATCTCGCCGGCGGCGGGCAGGTGCTCGGCGTAGCGCTGGAAGTACCACTGGCTGCGCTCGCGCTCGGTCGGCTTGGGGAGCGCGGCGATCCGCACGGTGCGCGGGCTGGTGCGCTCGGTGATCCGCTTGATCACCCCGCCCTTGCCCGCCGAGCCGCGCCCCTCGAAGATCACCAGGACCTTGAGGCCCTGCGACTGGATCCAGTACTGCAGCAGCACCAGCTGCTCCTGCAGCCGCTCCATCTCGACGTCGTAGACCGACCCGCGCAGGCGTCCTGCAGCGTTGTAACGGTCGTCGCGGGGCGGACGGGCACCCGGCTCGCCGTGCGTGCCGTCGCTCTTGGCCATGGGCGCCTCCGCTCGTGTGCGACGAGACTACGCCGCCGCGGGTCAGGCGGGGAGGCGGTTGAGGACAGTCGTCATGTCGTCCTCGGTGTCGCTGCCGATCTTCTCGAAGACGATCTTCATGACCGGG
The DNA here is from genome assembly GCF_048161455.1 of Nocardioides sp. T5. Lineage (NCBI taxonomy): Bacteria > Bacillati > Actinomycetota > Actinomycetes > Propionibacteriales > Nocardioidaceae > Nocardioides > Nocardioides sp. T5. The sequence goes on from NZ_CP182415.1 coordinate 411,993, forward strand.
TCGGCGATCTTCGCCGCACCCTTGAGCTCGATGACGGCCTCGTAGGTGATGCGGCTGCCCGGACCGTCGGGGCTCGGCACGACCGTGATGGTGTCGATCGACCGCGCCGTGTCGTTGTGCCCCACCAGCACGATCGTGTCGTCGGTCAGCTGCTGCAGCGTGTAGGTCAGCTCGGTGCTCACGCCGGCGATCTTCGAGACGTTGTGCCACGTCGAGCCCACCTGGACCGGGCCGGAGTCCTGGCGGGTGCACGACTCGGTGCCGGGGTCCCACTCCTCGGCGTGGCTGAAGTCCTTGAGGTAGTCGATGACGACGGAGGGCTGGGGGCGGACGTCGAAGGTGCGGCTGACGGTGGTCATGCCTCGACAGTAGGCAGGCGCTGACACGCGGGAGACCGCCCCAAGGGGTACGGACGGTCCTTGTCGGCCCGTCACCGGATCGACCACATTGGGCCCATGCCACGCGACCAGACCAACCAGCCCCACCTCCCCGGCCTGCCCGACCTCCCCGGCGCGACCGACCACCTCGACCTGTGCCTGCGCCTGGCCGAGCAGGGGTGGGAGGCGGGCAACTCCGCCTTCGGCTCGGTGCTGGTCGACCCGGGCGGGACCGTCCTGCGGACCGGGCACAACGAGGAGGTGTCGCGCGCCGACCCGACGGCGCACCCCGAGCTCGATCTGGCGCAGTGGGCAGCTGCCCACGTGGCTCCGGAGGAGCGCGCGGACCACGTCGTCTACACCTCCGGCGAGCACTGCCCGATGTGCGCCGCCGCCCACGCGTGGGTCGGGCTCGGGCCCGTGGTGTACGCCGCCTCCTCCGCGCAGCTCTCCCGGTGGCGCGCGGAGTGGGGGCTGCCCGCCGCGCCCGTGGCCCCACTGCCGATCACCGAGGTCGCACCCGGCGTGCGGGTGCACGGCCCGGTGCCGCCGTACGACGACCGCATCCGCGCGCTCCACGAGCGCAGCCTCGGTCGATGACCGACCTCGTCCTCACCGGCGCCCGCGTCTTCAACGGCTTCCGCCACCTCGGCGACGTCGGCGACGTGCTGGTGCGCGACGGACGGGTGGCGGCGGTCGGTGGCTCGCTGCGCACGCCGGGGGCCGAGGTCGTCGACTGCGGCGAGGCCCTGCTCCTGCCCGGCTTCACCGACGCGCACGTCCACCCGGTGCAGGGCGGGCTCGAGCGCCTGACCTGCGACCTCAGCGACCTGCCGGTCGACCGCGCCGCCTACCTCGCGCACGTGGCGTCGTACGCCGCCTCGCGTCCCGACCTCGACTGGGTGCAGGGCGGCGGCTGGGCGATGGCCGCGTTCCCCGGCGGGCTCCCGACCGCGGCCGAGCTCGACACCGTCGTCGCCGACCGCCCGGCGGCGCTGGTGAACCGCGACCACCACGGCATGTGGGTCAACGGCCGTGCCCTCGAGGTCGCCGGCATCACCCGCGACACCCCGGACCCGGCCGACGGCCGCGTCGAGCGCGACGCCTCGGGCGAGCCGACCGGCGTGCTGCACGAGGGGGCGATGGACCTCGTTCTCGCGGTGCTCCCGGCGGCGACGGCCGAGGAGCTCCACGCCGGACTGATGGAGGGGCAGCGCCACCTGCTCTCCTTCGGCATCACCGGTTGGCAGGACGCGATCGTCGGCGCGTACGCCGGCATGCAGGACACCGGCCCGACCTACCTGCGCGCCGCCACGTCGGGCGACCTGGTGGCCACCGTGGTCGGGGCGCTGTGGTGGGAGCGCGAGCGCGGCCTGGATCAGGTGGCCGAGCTGGTCGGGAAGCGGGCGGCGTACTCCCACGGGCGCTTCGCCGCGACCTCGGTCAAGATCATGCAGGACGGGGTGGCCGAGAACGGGACGGCCGCGCTCGTCGAGCCCTACCTGGACCGGTGCGGCCACGCGACCACCAACTCGGGCCTCTCCTTCGTCGACCCCGCCGCGTTGCGCGGCATCGTCGGCGCTCTCGACGAGGCCGGCTTCCAGGTCCACGTCCACGGGCTCGGCGACCGCGGCGTGCGCGAGGCGCTCGACGCGCTGGAGGGCACCGAGCCGCTGCGCCGCCACCACGTCGCGCACCTGCAGCTGGTGCACCCGTCCGACGTGCCGCGGTTCGCCGAGCTGCAGGTGGCGGCCAACATCCAGGCGCTGTGGGCCTGCTACGACGACCAGATGGTCGACCTCACCATCCCGTTCCTCGGCGCGGAGCGGGCAGCACGGCAGTACCCCTTCGGCGACCTGCACCGCGCCGGCGCGCGCCTCGTCGCCGGCAGCGACTGGCCGGTCAGCACCCCCGACCCGCTCGAGGCGATGCACGTCGCCGTCCACCGCATGGCCTACGGGGAGTCCGGGCCTGCTGGGAGCGAGCCGTTCCTCCCCGATCAGGCCCTGTCGCTCGAGGTCGCGTTGGCGGCCTACACCTCCGGGTCGGCGTGGGTCTGCCACCGCGACGACGCCGGGATGGTCAAGCCGGGCGCGGTCGCAGACCTCGTCCTGCTCGACCGCGACCCGTTCGACGCCCCCGACGAGGTCGGTGCCGCCCGGGTCGAGCGGGTGTGGGTCGGTGGAGAGCCGGTCGTCGGCGGCTGAACGGCGCCCCGGGACCCCGTGTCGACATCCCCGACCCGGATCATGTGGCGCGTCGGGCAGTTGCCGCGATCGCCTGCGCGAGCGGGACGTGCAGACGGGCGCCGGTCGCTGCCCGCTTGAGCAGCCGGTCGGCAATGGTGCCCTGCCCGTGGCGGAGGGCGACCTCTGCGGCCCGCCAACGGCAGTACGCCGCGTCGTGCGGGCGCCTGATGCGATCCCACTCGGCGGCCGCCGACGCCCAGTCGGCGACCGACTCGGTCCCGTCGATCCGCGAGAGCTCCGCGAGCCACGACTGCCGGGACGCGGGCACCGAGACGTCGCAGTCGGCCACCCCGAACGGGTCCGTCCGGGCCGTTGCCACCGCGGCGCGGAGCTGCTGCACGAGCCGGCGCCGGTCGGATGCGGAGGCGTGCGCCCGGTCGAGCCGTTCCGCGTGTGCTCGAGCGTGCCAGCTGACGAGGGCAGCAGTCATCAGTGCCTGCGTCGGCAGCGTCACCTCCAGGGCCTCGTCGAGGACCCGCAGCGCGGCATCGACCCTCCCCGCCCACAGCTCCACCTCAGCGAGCCACGGGACACCGTCGATCCAGCTCTGGCCGTGCGCCGAGATCTGCGCGGACGCGTCCCGGCACCGGTCGACGGCGCGCTGCGCGTCGCCCTCCCTGAGCTCGATCGAGGCGAGCAGGTAGTGGACGAGGGCGGTGTTCGGGTCCGGCGCCGAGCCCGTCACGGGACGCAACCACTCGCGCGCCGTGCGCACGTCGCCCTGGACGAGGTAGGCCCAGGCGAGGTTGCCGCGCAACAGCACGGCGCAGTTCGAGAGCGTGAGGTCGTACGCCTCGATCTCTTCGAGGGTCGCGCTGGCCATCGCCTCGACCTCGCTGGCCGCGGCGGTGGTGTGGAGCATGACGTCAGTCGTCGTCACCGCGAGCTCGATGTCGGCCATGGGGTCCGGTCGAGCAGATGCGGACAGGAGAGCCTCCCTGCCGATGGCGACGGCTCCCTCCAGGTCGCCGGACCGCATCCTGACCCACATCGAGATGGCGGTCCAGCGACGACGGGACCGCTCGTCGTCGAGCACCCGACCGACCTCCAGTCCACGGCGGAGCTCGATGCGGGCGTCGTCGAACCGCCCGAGCTGCATGAGCGTCGCCACCCGTTCGGCCAGGAGCTCGTCCAGCTGATGTGACGGCGGTTGTCCGTCGAACAGTGCGAGCGCCTCGTCGAGCAGCGCCAGGCCTTGCTGCGGCCGCCCGTCGGCCATCTCGAGAGACGCGGTCCACTGCAGCGCGACCGCCCGCCGCTGGCCGGTCAGCCCCCGCGCGTCGAGTCTCGGCACCAGGCCTCGAGCTGCGTCCAGGTCGCCCAGCTGGCTGGCTGCCTCCAGGGCTCGAACCACCGCGTCCCACGTGTCCACCTCCTCGACGCGCTCCCCGGCGTCCACGAGCTCGAGCACCCGCAGCCACTCGTCGAGCGCTTGGCGCGGAGCGAACCGCTCGTCTGCCCGGCGGGCTGCGGCAACCCGGTGCACGAGCTCCCGGCCGGGACGGTTCGCCGCGCGCCAGTGGCCCGCAACCTCTGCCGGTTCGACGTCCGGCTCGTCGACCAGCACCTCTGCGAGCCGGGAGTGCACCCGCGCGCCCTCGCCGGGGACCAGCCGCCGGTGGATCGCGTCCACGAACAGCGGGTGGGACAGCGCAGCGTCGTCCCCGGGGCCGGTCTCGACGAGCCCGCGCCCGACCAGCGTCCGGAGCGCCTCCTCGAGGGCCTCGGTCTCCATGCCGCCGGCCGTGCTCAGCACCTTCGACCGAAGACGCCGTTGGGCGACGCCGAGCAGTCGCGCCACCCGCCACGAGTCCTCGTCCAGGTCGCCGAGACGCCGGTCGAGCAGGTCGGCCAGGTGTGGTGGAAGCTCGACATCGCTGGGGCTCCCCGCGAGCTGGGCGGTGTAGAGGGGGAGGCCCTGGGATCGAGCGTGGATGCGCTCGGCGTCGGCGGGATCCGGGGCTGAACCGGTGAGCAGCCGGAGCTGCTCGACGCTCTCCTCGAGGGTCAGCGTCTCCAGGTCCACGGTCGTCACCCCGGTCGTCCACCGGACCCGGGTCAACCAGTCGATGTGGTCCTGCGGCACGTCCGGGTCGCCGGTGCGCCAGGTGGCGACGAGAGGCACCGGGGACGAGGCGCTCGTCAGGTGTGCGAGGAGGTCGAGGGTGCTGCGGTCCGCCCACTGGCAGTCCTCGACGTGCAGCGCCACGGGACGGATGGCGGCCATCGCCTGCAACAGCCTGCCGACAGCGGACAGGAGCCGTTCGCCGCCCCAGGGATCCTCTGACGGGGAGCTCGACGGGGCGCCGAGCTCGGGCAGCAGTCGGGCCAGGCTCGAGCCGACGTACGCGGGGCACGCCCGGAGCGCGTTGCCCACCCATCGACCGTCGTCGGTGTCGTGGAGCGTTCGCAGGGCCTCGATGATCGGAAGGAGCGGCACCTCCCGGGACAGGTGCAGGCAGGGGCCGGTGACCACGGTGGTCTCGGACGACGCGGCAGCGGCGCCGACCAGCGCCGTCCTGCCCATGCCCGCCTCGCCCGTGACCAGGAGCAGTCCGGCGCCGTCGGCCAGGTGTCGTCGTACGACGTCGAGCTCCGCGGCCCGGCCGGCGATCGCCACGCCGGGGCGACGGGTCGGATCTTCAGGGGCGGACGCGGCGAGCCAGAGCTCGTGGAACCGGGTGACGTCGCCTCCCATGGCTCGACCAGCAGCTCGACGGTTCCCCAGCTCGGGAGCGTCGGCGACGAGAGGGCCTTCGAGACCGTCGTGTGCGAGACCCCTGTGTCGGCCGCGAGGTGACGAAGGCTCGGCCACCCGGCACGGTGGTGCAGGGTGTGGAGCGCGTCGACCAGCTCCCGGTGGGGACCGGGAGCCAGGTGCGGTCGCGGCAGCGCCCCCATCCGCTCAGAGTCGTCCTGCCGGTGACCGATGTCCACCCGACCGCACGCCGGTCTGGAGCGCGTGCGCGGCACCGGTCGTTAACCTCGGAGCCATGGCTCCGAACATCGCGACGAACACCGAGGTCGGTCTCGACGAGCTGCTGGAGTTCGTACGCCCGCGCCACCGCATGCTGCTGATCACCGAGCGCGCGGACGGCACCCCGCAGGCATCGCCGGTGAGCGGCGGCGTCGACGACAGCGGTCGCATCGTCATCGCGACCTACCCGCAGCGCGCCAAGACGAGCAACGCCCGGCAGCGGCCGAGCGTCTCGGTGGTCGTGCTCTCCGACGAGTGGGACGACGCGTGGGTGCAGGTCGACGGGACGTGCGAGGTGCTCGACGCCAGCGCGGAGGAGGAGGCGCTCGACGCGTTCGTGGAGTACTTCCGCTCCATCGCCGGTGAGCACTCCGACTGGGCGGAGTACCGGCAGGCAATGGTCGACCAGGGCAAGTCGCTGCTCCGCATCACGCCCACCCGCTGGGGCACCGTCTCGACCGGCGGCTTCCCGGCCGAGGTCGCTCCACGCTAGATGTCTGAGGACGTCGCGTACGGATCAGCGGCCCGATTCCGTTCACAGCGTCCTCAGATATCGGGGTTTCACGCGGGATGTCACGATGAAGGGCATGCAGACCACCGCGCGCGAGCCCGCCTGGAAGGGCGCTGCGCTGGTCACCGGCGGGTTCGTCGCGCTGCTGTGGGTGCTCGAGATCTTCGACGCCGCGACGGGCAACCCGCTCGACGCGTACGGCGTCCAGCCCCGCAGCGAGGACGGGCTGGCCGGCGTCGCCTTCGCCCCGACCCTGCACTTCGGCTTCGACCACCTGGTCAGCAACACCGTGCCCGTGCTCGTGCTGGGCTTCCTCACCCTCGCCACCGGCATCACCCGCGGCCTCGCCGCCACCGCGATCATCTGGGTCGTCGGCGGCCTCGGCGTGTGGCTCTTCGCCCAGCCGGGCAGCACCCACGCGGGTGCGTCCGTGCTGATCTTCGGCTGGATCGTCTACCTGATCGTGCGCGGCTTCCTCAACCGCCGCACCACCGAGATCCTGATCGGGGTCGCGGTCTTCCTGCTCTACAGCGGCGCGCTGCTCGGCGTGCTGCCCGGGCAGCCGGGGGTCTCGTGGCAGGGGCACCTCTTCGGTGCCATCGGCGGCTTCCTGGCCGCGCGCCTGCTGACCAACCGGCAGCGCAGCGAGTCGAGCATCGCCTACTGATCGACGCCGGCCGTCAACGTGGGTCCGGGATCGTCTCGGGCAGGTCGCGCACCGGCACCACGACGACGTCGTGGACCTTCCAGTCCAGCTCCCGCAGCACGTCGGCCGCCGCCTCGAGCTGGTCGAGGGTCGGGGTCCGGCCGGAGACGGGCCGCACGAACGACTCGACGTGGAAGACGTGGCCCTGGTCGCGCACGCGGCTGCGGCTGTCGTCGACCCAGGAGAGGCGGGACAGCACCTCGTCGACCCGGTCGGTGAGCGGGTGCGGGTGCGCGTCGTCGTACGTCCGCGCGCGCTCGTCCATCAGCGCGGTGGTCGAGTAGTGCAGGTTGGTCCAGCCGTCGCGCACGATCGAGAGAGAGATGAGCAACGCCGCGCCGGAGTCCGCCCACCACAGCCCGAGGCCGATGCCGAGCACGCCTGCGATGGTGCCGGCGGCCGTCATCCAGTCGGCCTTCTGCATGTCCGCGTCGGCGTAGAGGACCTTGTCGTGGAGCTGCTCGGCGAGCGGCAGCTTCATCCTGCCCAGGATGAACGGGCCGATGCCCGTGTAGACCATGGCCGCCACCATCAGCCAGCCGGCCCAGAAGGTGTGGCCGAGCAGCCGGACGGTGCCGATCGGCGGGTGCTCGGCGCGCAGCAGTCCCATCGCGGACTCCACGGCCAGCAGCAGGCCGACCGTCAGCAGCGCGATGGCCGCGGTGAGGTGTCCGACGCCGGTGGCGCGGTGGAAGCCGTAGGGGTGGTCGGCCGTGGGACGACGTCGACCGAGGCGTACGGCGATCAGGAAGGCCAGCGGTGGCACGAGCGCCAGCGAGTCCTCCACCCAGGCCGTCTTCATCGCCTGCGAGCTGCCGGCCGTCGCGAAGACCACGGCGACGGCGCTCAGCATGTAGAGCAGCGTGATCACCTCGAGCCGCTTGGCCCGGCGCAGCGCGTCGGCCTGCGGCGGTGGCAGCTCGGCGTGCCCGAACCAGTGGCCGGAACCGGCGCGGCTCACGATCGACCGCCGGCGGTGGCTTGGGTGTCGAGCCAGCGCTCGAGCTCGGACTGCAGGGCGTTCTCGCCCATCGGCACCATCATCACGTGCGCCTCGGTGTAGGGCCGGGTCAGGCCGACCTTGTCGACCCACGCGTTGGTGTCGGTGAAGCCGCCGACCGCCAGGTCGATCTCGCCGGCCTCGAAGAGCCGCACGAGCTCCTCCTCGCCGGCGACGGTCCACTCGACCTCGGCGCCGAGGTGGTCGGCGAAGCCGGAGACCAGACGCGGCTCGCGGCCCGTCGGCGGGTCGTCGGCCACGTCGACCCAGCCCGGCCGCGGTGAGGCCCCGGCCCGGAGGACGCCCTCGCTGCGCACCCGATCGAGGGTGCCGTCGGGGTCGGCCGGGAAGTCGTCGGGGACCACGGCTGCGCATCCCGCCAGGAGCAGGAGGGCGGCTGCGAGCATCAGCACGCGGCGGACCTGCGGCATCACTCCACCCGGTCCTCGGCTCCCGCAGCGGCGCCCGGGCGCTTCAGCAGCGGCCGGGTCGCCGGCCCCTCGAGGACGTCACCGTCGCGGGAGAAGCGCGACCCGTGCAGGGGGCAGTCCCACGTGTCCTCGGCGTCGTTCCACTTCAGCAGCCCGCCGAGGTGGGTGCAGACACCGACCACGCCGCACGCGCCGGCCTGGGCCGGGCCGGTGGTGCCCGGCAGCCGCTCGCGGGCGGTGCGGACTGCGCCGGTGACGACGGCGGCGCCCACCCCGAGGTTGATCCGGGCGATCTCGGCGGCGTTCGACGGCGACGGGGACCGCCCGCTGAGGGTCTGCGCCCACGACGGCATCTCGCCGAGGATGTCGGAGGAGATGGCGCGGGCGGCCACGACCGCGTTGGTCATGCCCCACTTCTCGTAACCGGTGGCGACGTGGATCCGGTCGCCGCCCCGCCGGAGCGGCCCGACGTACGGCACCCCGTCGGGGCTGCTGTAGTCCTGGGCCGACCAGTGGTGGGTCTCGGTGGTGGCGGGGTACCACTTCGCCGCCCAGGCCCGCAGCGCCTCGAGGTGGGCGAGGTGGGAGTCCGTACGACCGACGACGTGGCCCGCGCCGCCCACGACGAGCGTCCCGCCGGGGGCGTCGCGCACCGACCGGGCGTCGGAGCCGGCGGAGAGGTACATCCCCTCCATCGGTCCGGCGCCGTCGAGGGCGAGCACGTAGGAGCGCTGCGGCTCGAGCCGGGCGAAGTGCAGGCCGCGGTCGAGGATCGGGGTTCCGGTGGCGAGCACGAGGTGCTCGGCGGCCAGGGTCTCGCCGCCCTCGAGGCGGACGGTCGGTCGGCCGCCCTTCGAGACCGAGCGCACGCGGTGGCCCTGGTGCAGGGTCCCGCCGTGGGCGCGCAGCTGCTCGGCGAGCGCGCCGAGGACGTCCATGGCGTCGAGCTGGGCCTGGTCGGCGAGCGTCGTCGCCGCCACGTGCGGGAACGGCACGTCGAGGGTGTCGCGCCACGCGACGTCCAGGCCGAGCTCGGCGGCGGCCTGGTGCTCCTGCTCGACCGACGAGCGCTCCTGCTCGTCGGCGGCGTACGTCACCGCGGTGCGGCGCTGGACGGGGACGCCGTGGTCGTCGCAGAACCGCAGCAACCACTCCATCCCCTCGCGGTTGGCGTCGACGTAGGCCGCCGCGACGTCCTCGGACTGGTGGCGGCGGATCCGCGAGAGGTGGGTGCCCTGGAGCAGGGAGACCTTGCCGGTGGTCCGGCCCGTGGTGACCGCGCCGACCTGGCGGGCCTCGACGCACGCGACGCGCAGGCCCGCGCGCGCGAGCAGGAGGGCGGTCGTCAGGCCGGTGAGGCCGGCGCCGACGACGAGCGCGTCGAGCGCCTCCCCGGAGCCGGGCAACGGGTCGTCGGCGACGGGGGCGGCGCGGTCGAGCCAGAGCGAGGTCACGATTCGTCCTCGTCGTCGCTCGTCTCGTCGTCGGGTGCGGGCTCAGCGTTGACGGGGTCGGTGTCGAGGTGGGTCTGCGGATCGGTCCAGGGCTCCTGCGACCGGTCGTCGGACGGGCTCATCTCTCCTCCTGGGGGCGGGTGCGGGGGATGTCTGGTGACGCGGTCTCCGTACCCCGTCTCGATCCGATCAATCGGGGGTGTATGGACTCCACCCCTGAGGGGTACATCTCCACACGCGCCGGGAATGTCCCGCACGGTCTCGGCGGCCAGCGCGAGACCCGCCGGTCTTGACCTCCCGTACGCCGTGCGAGGTGACTCCGGCGGGTCTCGTACGTCGCGGGTGTCGCAGGGCGTGTGCTCAGTGCGAGCGCAACGGGCTGTCGTCGAGGCGCTCCAGCAGGTCGCGCGGGCCGTCGTAGACCGCTGACGCACCGGCGGAGGTGAGGCGCTCGGCCGGGACACCGCCGCTGCGCAGGCCGATGCACGACGCGCCGGCGGCCTCGGCCGACAGGACGTCCCACACGGCGTCGCCCACGACGACGGCCTGACCGCCGCCCGCGCGCTCGACGGCCAGCCGGACCATGTCGGGCGCAGGCTTGGTGGCGGCGTCGTCGGAGCCGGTGACGATCGCCGCGAGGTGACGGCGTACGTCGACGAGCTCGAGCAGGTCGTCGACGAGGTCGCTCTCCGAGGAGCTGGCCAGCACCAGCCGGTGCCCCTGGGTGGCCAGCGCCTCCACCAGCTCGGCGGCGCCGTCGAGGGCGCAGACCGTGCGGAGGTGGGAGCGGAAGTAGTCGTCGTGCAGCTTGCGCACGTCCTCGCCCACGGCCGACTCGGCCGGGTCGCCGGCGACGTGGGCGACCAGCCGGTCGCCGCCCATCCCGATCGCCTCGTGGATGCGTACGGCACTGACGTGCAGGCCGACGTCGTGGAAGGCGGCGTTCCAGGCGCTGACGTGCTGGTAGACCGAGTCGACGAGGGTTCCGTCCAGGTCGAGCACGACGACAGGGGGTTGCGAGGTCTCGGCGTTCACGGCAGCGTCGTACCCAGTCGCCCGGAGCCACATGCGCGCGCAGGTGGCCGCCCGGGCGGGTGTGGTGTGGCACCGGGCGGCGGAGGACCATCGAGGGCTCAGGCAACACCGATGTGTCGAGGGGATCGATATGGAGCTGCTGCCGCAGAGTCGGGAGGCGTTGGACGAGTACGGGACGGCGTCCATCGATGACATGGAGGGCTTGCTGCGGGTGATCGAGGGCTGGGCCGTGCGCTCGGTGCCGGACTGCGTCGCCCTGAGCGTGACCCTCCTCGACGAGGACCTGACCTTCACCCTGGTCGACCGGGCGGCGACGGGGGAGCCCCGGCACGACGAGCCCCGCGACGCCGGGCCCGCGCCGCCACCGGGAGAGGTCCACCCGCTCGACGAGCTGGACTGGGCCGACACGGCCCGGGAGCGCGCGTTCGGTGCGATCGCCAGCACCGTGAGCCTGCCGGTGGTGGAGCACGGTCGCGCGGTGCTCAACATCGACCTCTACGCCTCGACCGCCTACGCCTTCCGCGACCGCATCGACGGCCTGGTCGAGGCCCTCGGCGCCTGGCAGGCCGGCGCCGTCACCAACGCGGACCTCGGCTTCGAGACCCTCCGCCGCGCCCAGCAGGCACCCGAGCGGTTGCGCGAGCAGCGTCTCGTCGACGTGGCCGTGGGCCTGGTCGCGGCGCGCATGGCGGTGACCACCGACATGGCGGCGCTGATGCTGCGCGAGTCCGCCGAGCGCGCGGGCGTCTCGGAGTCGGAGGCGGCGTGCGTGGCCCGGGTGCTGCTGGCGTAGACGTCCACCGCCATCGGGGCGTATGCGGCCCGCCCATGGGGGTACTGCACGGCCATGCAGCGACCTACAGCCCCCGTCACCCGTCACGTCAAGGTGGCGATCATGGAGGAGAGCGAGCTGGTCGTCCACGGCCTGCGCACCATGCTCGAGCCCCACTCCGCACTCGTCACCGTCGTGGCGCACCGCGCCGACGGCCCGGCCCCTCTCTGTGACCTCACCCTCTACGAACCCCACCGCCGCTCCGCCGGCGTACGTCCCGCCCCGCAGCGGTTCCCGACCCGGATGGTCGCCTTCGGCTGGGACTGCAGCCCCGAGGCGGTCTCCACCGAGATGTCGCGCGGCGCCGCCGGCTTCGTCAGCAAGTGGCTCCCGGCCCGTCGCCTGGTGTGGAACCTGCTCCAGATCGCCGACGGCCGCGTCGTCGTCGACGCGTGGACCGGCCAGGCCGAGGCGGAGAAGGCAGCAGCCGAGAAGTGGCCGCTCACCCAGCGCGAGACCGAGGTCCTCTCGATGATCGCCTCCGGCAAGGCCAACCGCGACATCGCCGAGGAGACCAACCTCAGCATCAACTCGGTGAAGTCCTACATCCGCGGCGCCTACTCCAAGATCGAGGTCACCTCGCGCTCGCAGGCAGTGCTCTGGGCGATCCAGCACGGTCTGCTCATGGCGCCGGAGAAGCCGGAGAAGCAGGTCGTCCGCCCCCGCGCGGCTGCCCACTCGCTCGCGCGCTGATGACCCGCTTCGGCTACTTCCTGTCCTGCGAGGAGTACGCCCCCGAGGAGCTGCTCGAGCAGGCGCGGCTGGCCGAGCGCGCCGGCTTCGACAGCCTCTGGATCAGCGACCACTTCCACCCGTGGACCAACGCGCAGGGGCAGTCGCCCTTCGTCTGGTCGATGATCGGTGCGGTCGCGCAGGTGTGCGACCTGCCGGTCACCACGGCGGTCACCTGCCCGACCGTGCGCACGCACCCCGCGATCATCGCCCAGGCGGCGGCGACGTCCGCCGTCCTGCTCGGCGAGGGACGCTTCACGCTCGGTGTGGGCACCGGCGAGGCGCTCAACGAGCACGTGCTCGGTGACGTCTGGCCCCACGCCGCGCGTCGGCTGGAGATGCTCGAGGAGGCGGTCGAGGTGATCCGCGAGCTGTGGACGGGCGAGGTGGTCTCCCGTGAGGGCAGGCACTACACCGTCGACACGGCCCGGATCTACACGCTGCCCGACCAGCCGCCGCCGATCTACATGAGCGCGTTCGGGCCGAAGGCGCTCGACGTGGCGTGCCGGATCGCCGACGGCTTCATCACCACCCAGCCCGACGCGGAGTCGGTGCAGACGTTCCGCGCCGCCAAGGGTGCCGATGCGCCCACGCAGGCGGGCTTCAAGGTCGCCTGGGGTCCCACGCGCGACGACGCGATCGATGCGGCGTACGAGCTGTGGCCCAACTCCGGCGTGCCCGGCGAGCTCAGCCAGGTGCTCACCAGCCCGCAGCACTTCGAGCAGGCCAGCGAGCTCGTCACCCGCGACGCGTTCGCCGAAAAGGGCGCCTTCGGGCCCGACGTCGCCGAGCACGTCGAGGCCTACGCGCCGTTCGTCGACGCCGGCTTCGACGAGGTGTACGTCGCCAACATGGGCCCGCACTACGCCGAGATGATCGCGGCCTACGGGTCCGACGTGCTCCCGCAGCTGCGCTCCTAGCGCTGGTCGGCGTCGCCTCAGGCGTCGTACTCGGGGTGGCCCTCGACGTCCGCGGGCCGTGCCTCGTGGCCCTCGCGGCCGCGGGTGCGACGCAGCTCCTTCATCTCCGCCTCGAAGACGTGGCGCTGTCCGTCGACGAGCTCGTCGAGGATGCGCTGGTGCAGCCGCTTGGTGCGGGCGTAGAAGCCGTCGTCGAAGGCCTCGACCATCTGGAACGACCACATGCCCGGGAGCGGGTTCTGTCCGAGCACCTCGCGGTCCAGGGCGTCGGCCAGCTCGCCGTGGCCGGCCTCGCGCACCAGCGCCTCCGCCTCCTCGAAGGTGGACTCGGCGCTGCCCATGAGGCGGTGGAACGCGTAGAGGTGCCCGCGCGCGTCCTCGACGTGGTCGAGCGCGGCCGAGACCTTGCCGACCGCCTCGACGGTCTCGTCGGTGACCCCGTCGGGCCGGCGGTGCTCGGGAGCGGGCTGGTCGTCCATCGTCCAAGGCTGGCAGAGCTCGCTCGCCCGACGCCACCTGCCAACGGGCGGGTCAGTTCGCAGCGGGGTCGGCCCCGACCGGGAGGTCGCGCGTCTGGACGACCTGGGCTGCGAGGTCGCGGAGCTTGACGTTCTGCTGCGACGACAACCGACGCAGCACGTCGAAAGCGCGGTGGTCGTCGAGGCCGAAGCGTTCCATCAGCATCCCGGTGGCCTGGCCGATCAGCGTGCGGGACTCCAGGGCCTGCGCGAGCTGCTCGTCGTGGATCGACCGCGCCAGCGTGACCGCCGCCAGTGCAGCGATGATGCGGCCCTGCTCGACGTCCTCGTCGGTGAACGCGCCGGGCGTCGTGGAGTAGACGTTGAGGGCGCCCCAGGTGCGGTCGGGACGGGTGAAGAGACGGAAGCTGGCGCTCGACCGGATGCCGAGCTCGGTGACCATCGCGCGCCCCCACGAGGGCCACCGCGGATCGGTGGCCAGGTCGTCGACCACGACGGTCTCGTGCTCGAGGATCGCCTCGCGGCACGGACCCTCGCCCAGCTCGTACTGCGCCTCGTCGAGCTGCCGCAGCCTCTCGTCGGTGGCGATGGGCGTGCGGATCCGGTCCCGCTCGACGAGCGAGATGCCGACGTGGTCGCAGGCGGAGAAGAACTCCGGGGTCATCTCGGCGACCCGCTGCAGGGTGTGCGGCGGATCGACCTGGGCGTCGAGGTCGCGCACGGCGTCGGCCAGCTGACGTTCGAAGACGTCGTTGATGGGACACCTACTTCGGGGTGGGGGGACGTCCACCGTCCCACCGCGGGACCTGCGGCGCAACAGACGCCGTCAGGCTGGGTTCGCGAGCTCGCGCACCAGCTCGTCGAGGGCGAGGCTCGTCGCCGCAGCCACGACCTCGCCGGGGTCGCCCGGCAGCCGGGCGTGGAGCGGTCGCGTGCCCGCCTCCGTGGACAGGGCGAGGTGGACGGTGCCCGGCGGGCAACCCTCCTGGGGGTCGGGTCCACCCACACCGGTGATGCCGAGGGCGACGTCGGCGCCCAGCAGCGTGCGTACGCCGTCCGCCATCTGCCGAGCGCACAGGGCGGTCACCACGGGGCCCCGGGTGACACCCAGCACCTCGAACTTCACCTCTGCGTCGTAGGCGACTACGGCGCCGCGGTACCACTCGCTCGCGGCCGCGCCGCGGCCGAGGAACGAGGAGATCCGTCCTGCCGTCAATGACTCCGCGACCGCCACGCGCAGGCCGTACGACGTCGCCAGCTCGGCGACGCGGTCGGCCCGCTCCTCATCGGTCGACTCGTCTTCACGGGGCACCTGGCACCTCCATGGTCGGGACACGCGGGCGCGGTCGGTACCTCCTGCGTTCCCCGTGCACCCGACCCCCATGCGCACGCATGGAACACGCATGGAAGAAGCCCAGCGGGGCACTGGCTGAGCACGCAAATCAGTACTCAGCACGACCGACCGAGGAGGTCACCGGTTTCATGAAGGCAGTCACGTGGCAGGGCAAGCAGGACATGCAGGTCAAGGAGGTCCCGGACGCGGTCATCGAGGAGCGCACGGACGTCGTCATCGAGGTGACCTCGACCGGGCTGTGCGGGTCCGACCTGCACCTCTACGACCCGCTGACGCCCTTCATGGCCGCGGGCGACATCGTCGGCCACGAGCCGATGGGCGTCGTGCGCGAGGTCGGCTCGGCCGTGACCACCCTGGCGCCCGGCGACCGCGTCGTGGTGCCCTTCAACATCAGCTGCGGCACCTGCTGGATGTGCACGCGCGGCCTCCAGAGCCAGTGCGAGACCACCCAGAACACCGACACCGGCACGGGCGCCAGCCTCTTCGGCTACAGCAAGCTCTACGGCCAGGTGCCCGGCGGGCAGGCCGAGCTGCTGCGGGTGCCGTTCGGCGACACCCTCCCGATCAAGGTGCCGCACGGTCCGACCGACGACCGGTTCCTCTTCCTCTCCGACGTGCTGCCCACCGCGTGGCAGGCCGTGGAGTACGCCGACGTCGAGGAGGGCGGCACGCTCGCGGTCGTCGGCTCCGGCCCGATCGGCGACATGGCGGCCCGGATCGCGCTCCACCGCGGCCTGCGGGTCATCGTCGTCGACTCCGTGCGCGAGCGGCTCGCCCGCGTCCACGGCCGCGGTGCCGAGACGATCGACTTCACCGAGGTCGACGGTGTCGGCGACGCCGTACGCCAGCTGACCGACGGCCGCGGCGCCGACGCCGTGATCGACGCCGTCGGCATGGAGGCGCACGGCTCGCCCGTCGCCGAGACCGCGCAGAAGGCGCTCGGCCTGCTCCCCAAGAAGGTGCAGGAGAAGGTGATGCTCAACTTCGGCGTGGACCGGCTCGCCGCCCTGATGAGCTGCATCGACAGCGTCCGCCGCGGCGGCACCATCAGCATCTCGGGCGTCTACGGCGCCCCCACCGACCCGCTGCCGATGTTCCAGCTGTTCGACAAGCAGGTGCAGGTGCGGATGGGCCAGGCCAACGTCCGGCGCTGGAGCGACGACATCCTCGCGCTCCTCCAGCAGGAGGAGGACGTGCTGGGCGTCGAGTCGTTCGCCACGCACCACCTGCCCCTCGACGACGCCCCCGAGGCCTACCGCAAGTTCCGCGACAAGGAGGACGGCATGGTGAAGGTGGTGTTCCAGCCGTGAGACTGCCCAAGCCGCGCGGCGGGCTGAGCGAGTGGCTCGTCGCCCGGCTGGCCGACCCGGGGCTGACCGGCTCGGCGCCCGGCGCGGACTCGTGGGACGACGAGTCGATCTCGCTCTGGACGCTGCACGAGCTGTCGTTCCGCGGCTTCGAGGACGCCGACGACCGCGCCGAGTGGGACCCCGACCTCCTCGGCGTGCGCCGCGACCTCGAGACGGCCCTCGAGGAGCGGCTGCGCGCGCGGTGGTCGGCGTCGCACGCCTCGGCCGCGGCCGCACCGTCGCCGGCCGAGGTGCCCTCGGCGCTCGAGGCGATCGTCGCCGCGGACGACGGCCCGTCGCTCGCCGACCGCGTGCGCCGGCACGCCGACCGCGACCAGGTGCTGGAGCTGCTGCGCCAGCGCTCGGTCTACCACCTCAAGGAGTCCGACCCGTCCGCCTTCGTCGTCCCGCGCCTGCCGGTGCGGGCCAAGGCGGCGCTGATGGCGCTGCAGTTCGACGAGTACGGCGACGGCGACCCCAACCGGCTCCACTCCCACCTCTTCGCGCGCGGCCTCGAGGCCGTCGGCCTGCGGGCGGAGTACGGCGCCTACGTCGACGACGCGATCCCCGAGAACCTCGAGATGAACAACGCCGGCTCCCTCCTCGGCCTGCACCGTCGGCTCCGCGGTGCGGCGATGGGGCACCTGGCGGCCTTCGAGATGACCAGCTCGCTGCCCTCGCGCAAGATGGTGCAGGGGCTCGAGCGGCTCGGTCTCGACGGTCCGATGTCGGCCTACTACGACGAGCACGTCGAGGCCGACGCGATCCACGAGCACCTCGCCGCCCGCGACATCTGCGGGACCCTCGCCGAGGACGAGCCCGACCAGGCGGTCGAGATCCTCTTCGGCGCCTGGACCTGCCTCGACGTCGAGGCCCGCTTCGCGACCGCGATGCTCGGGGTGTGGGAGGAGCAGTCGTGAGCGACCGCGACCACGCCGACTTCGACCACCCCGACGTCGTTCTCGTCCCGCACGGCCCGATGTTGTTGCGCGGCGCGGAGTCGGTCCAGGACCTCGAGGGCACGGTCCACGCCGTCGACCGCCCCGTCGTCGCCCTCTGCCGCTGCGAGAAGTCCAGCCGCCTCCCTTGGTGCGACGGGACCCACAAGGTCATCCCGCGCTGAGTCGCCTCCCGCCGCGCGTGTCCCGGCCGTCGGACGCCGACCCGCCCCATCGGCGGTGGGTGAGGCAGGTTTCGCACCTCGAGAACCTGCGTCACGCACCGCTCGCCAACGGACCGCTGGTGCGGCGGTGAGTGAGGCAGCTTTCCCAGCTCCAGAACCTGCGTCACGCACCGCTCGACGGCAGCGTCAGGCGCGGTCGATCCGGGCGAGCACCCCGCGCACCTGCTGGCGCACCTCGACCATCGCGAGCCGGCCCTCGGTGAAGCAGGGCTCGCCGCGCAGGGCGTCGGTCTGGGCGCGGGTGCCGACCTGCAGCACGGCCGAGCCGCCGGGGGCGAGGTGCTCGTCGACGACGGCGAGGCAGGCGCGGGCGACGTCGAGGCCGTCGTCGCCGCCGTCGATCGCGGTGAGCGGGTCCTCGGGGAAGCGACCGGTCTCCTCGCGCGGCACCCACGGCGGGTCGGCGATGATCACCGGGAACAGCTCGCCGGGCTCGAGCGCGTCCTGCAGCCGGCCCTCGCGCACCTCGACCCGGTCGGCCATCCCGGCGGCCAGCGCGTTGGCGCGGGCGTAGTCGCAGGCGACGGGGTTGGCGTCGACGCAGAGCAGGTGGCGCTCCGACGACGCGACGGCGAGGAGGCCGATGTGGCCGGCGCCCGCGCAGAGCTCGAGCACCGTGCCGTCCGGCGCGGTGGCGAGCAGGTCGGCCGCCCAGTCGGACTGCGCGGCCGTCCACTCGCGCGGGCGCAGCACGCGGTCGTCGAAGGCGATCGTGAGGGACCCGAAGGTCAGCTGGTCGGTCATCGGCGGATCCTTCGGTTCCAGAGGGCGGCGCGGGCGGCGTTGGCGCCGGCCGCGCCGTGGACGCCGCCGCCGGGGTGGGCGGAGGCAGAGGCGAGGTAGAGACCGGGAAGCCCGGTCGTGGCCCGGCCGCGCATCGCCGGGACGGGGCGGAAGACCAGCTCCTGGTGCAGCTGGGAGGTGCCGCCGTTGACGGCGCCGCCGACGAGGTTGGCGTTGCGCGCCTCGAGCTCGTGCGGGCCGAGCACCCGGCGCTCGAGGACGAGCTCGCCGAAGCCCGGCGCGCGAGCCTCGATGCGCGCCTGCATCCGGTCGGCGAAGCGCTGCGTGTCGTCGTGGCCCCACGCGCCCGTGACCTCGTCCGCGGCGTCGCGGCGGGTCTTCCCCGGCTGGGGCACGTGCGTGTAGGCCCAGAACGACTCGGTGCCGGCGGGCGACCGGGTCGGGTCGCTGGTCGTCATCTGGCCGGTCAGCAGGAACGGTCGGTCCGGCACGACCCCCGACGAGACCTGGGCCAGCGTCTGGGTCATCTCCTCCACGGAGTCGGCGACGTGGACGGTGCCGGGTGCCTGCTCGGGCCGGTTGGTCCACGGCACGGGCCCGGAGAGCGCCCAGTCGACCTTGACGGTGCCGGGGTCCAGCTCGAAGTCGCGCATGCCGCGCACCAGTCGCTCGGGCAGGTGCTCCTCGGCGACCAGGCGGCCGAAGAGGTGGGTGGCCGACACGTCGGCGAGTACGGCGCGGGTGGCGTACGACCGCCCGTCACGGGTGCGTACGCCGACCACGCGGCCGTCGCGGACGTCGACGGCGGTCACCTCGGCGTCGGTCACCAGCTCCACGCCGAGGCTCGTGGCGCGGGTGACGAGCGCCTGGGTGAGCTGCTGGGCGCCACCGCGGGGGACGGGGAACCCGACGGTCTGGCCGAGCATCGTCATCAGGACGCCGAAGACGCCGGAGCCGGGGGAGGAGAGCGGGAAGTCGGCGTGGCCGGCGTTGCCGCTGAGCAGCAGCTGCGCGGCGGGCCCGGCGAAGAGCTCGCGGCCCAGGGAGGCGACCGGTGTCGCCAGCCGTCGCACGGTGTCGAGGCCGCCGGCGCGGGCCATCGCGGGCACCAGCCGGGCTCCCGCGCGCACGGGCGGGAACGGCGAGGTGAGCCCGTCGACCAGTGCCGGGCCGATGCGGTCCCAGGCGCGGCACAGCTCCAGCCAGGCGTCCCCGTCGCCGGCCCGGAGCGCGTCGAGGCCGGCCGCGGTGTCGTGGCGGTCGCGGTGCAGGACGGCCCACTGGCCGTCGCCGAAGGGGTGGCCGAGCACCGCCGGTGCGTGCTCCCAGGTGAGTCCGTGGTCCTCCAGCCGGAGGTCGGTCATCGCGCGCGAGGCCACGGCCAGCGGGTAGAACGCGCTGAAGGTGTCGTGCACGAAGTCGGGGTGCACCTCGCGGTCGCTGCGGACCGCGCCGCCCGGCGTGGCCTGTGCCTCGAGCACCAGCACCCGCCAGCCGGCGTCGGCGAGCACGTTGGCGGCGACCAGCCCGTTGGGTCCGGCCCCCACCACGACGGCGTCGTACGCGCCCGTGGACGCGGCGCTCACCGCGTCCGGCCCTCCACCACGAAGGCCAGTCGCTGCAGGGCCTCGACGTTGCGCCAGTGCAGCTGGGCGTCGCGCAGGGGCTTGGGCACCAGCACGCCGGGGCCGGCGGTGGCGTCCTCGACCATGGTGACCAGGGTCGCGTCGCCGTCGGGGCGCAGCGAGATCTCGACGTGCGCCTCTCCGGCCGGCCAGCCGCGGGCCTTGAGGAGCAGCCGCCGTCCCTCGTCGACCTCGAGCACCTCGGTGGTGTCGTCGATCAGCACCGGCCAGCTGCCGACGCTGTGGTGCAGCCTGCTCCCGACGGCGGGCCAGGAGTCGTCGACCTCGCGCATCCGCGAGGCGCCGACGACGAAGAGGGGGTAGAGCCACCCGTCGGACAGGACCTCCCAGACCTGTTCGGGGGTGGCGGACACGGTGCGGGTCGTCGTGCTCATGGTGTCGTCTCCTTCACGCTGATCGGGGGTGTCTCGCGGATCCAGTGCCCATCCTCTCGCCGCACCAGTCCCCGGCGCTCGAACTCCTCCAGCCACCCGGTCATCGGCCACTCGCCCCAGCGCTCGTGGAAGGTCCGGCCGTTGCGGAGGATGTCGTCGAGGTGCTCGACCGGGGGGCTGCTCACCGGGTGGTGCTGGTGGTAGGCGCGGGCGCCGCCGACCCAGCCGAGGCCGATGCCGCGGGCGATCGCCGTACGACCCAGGTCGGTGTCCTCGCCGCCGTAGCCGACGTAGTCCTCGCAGAAGCCGCCGAGCCGGTCCCACGTGCGCGAGCCCACGGCGAAGGAGAGCGACCAGAAGAGGTCGGGGTCGTCGGACTCCAGCAGCTCGCCGGGCGCCGGGGCCGGTCGCGCGGGGTGCGGGTCGTCCCAGCCGGCGAGGGCGGCGGGGTCGGCGGGGTAGCCGTCGGGCGGGCGGGGCGGGAGGTAGGTCACCGGGCCCGACCAGATGCGGTGCGGTCGCGTGGTGACGACGTTGGCGTACGACGCCACGAGCCCGGCCCCGGCCAGGCAGTCGACGTCGAGGAGCACGACCACGTCGGCACCCGTGTCGAGCGCCGTCTCGACGCCGAGGTTGCGCGCGGCGGCGAGCGGCAGGCCGCCCCGGGGGCCGCGGCCGACGGCGACGACGTCGCGCGCGAGCCCGTCCACCTCCTCCGCGACGATGTCCGGGTCGTCCATGGCGACCGCGAGGTAGGTCTCGGGGCGGATCGCGGCGCGGGCGAGCGAGCGGTGCTGGGCGGCCAGGTGCTCGTGACGGCCGTGCGCGATCGTGACGACGGCGACCCGGGTCACGGCGCGGGCCTCGCGCTCACGCGGTCGCGGGTGGCGAGCACGACGTCGGCGAAGCGGTCGGCCGCCCAGCCGTCGCACCACTGGGTCCAGGGGCGCGGGTCGAGGGCAGCGGCCCGGTCGAGCACGTCGCTCCACTCGCCGGCCTCGGGCCAGGCGGTGCGCACCACGGCCGGCCAGCCGTGGGCCAGCACCTCGCCGGTCGCGCGCTGCTCGTCGTGGGGCCTGGCCTGCGGCAGCTCGACGGCGGGGCGCCGCGCGGCTGCGGTCTCGGCGAGCGCGTTCTGCCCGGCGTGGGTGACGACGACGTCGGCCCCGGCCAGCACGGCGGACGGGTCGTCGACCCACGTGCCGCGGTCGGCGCCCAGGACGTGCCACCGCCACTCGGGGGTGGCCCCCCGCGCGAGGCGTACGTCGTCTGCGCTGACGTCGTGGCCGCCCGAGCCGAGCATGAGGGCGACGGTGCGCTCGCGACCGTGCGAGCGGGTGCGCAGCGCGGGCCGCACCGGGTGACGCGACAGGGCGCCGACCGGCACCAGCCGGTCACGGAGGTCGTCCGGCAGCCCGGGCGTCATGTCGCCCGCGGTGCGCGGCCAGAACCCGACGAGCGCCTCGGCGACCCCGAACCCGAGGAGGTGGGCGCGGTCGTCGCGGCGCCCGGGCAGGACCACGCCGATCGCGGGCACGCCGTGGAGGCGGGTGAGCAGGAGCACCTCGACCGAGACGTCGACGACGACCAGGTCCGGTCGCGCGGACTCCAGCCAGGCGCTGAGCGTCGCGGCGCGGGACCGGGTGCCGTCGTGGAGCAGGGGGGCCCAGTGGAGGTGTCCGTCGGCGGTGACGTCCCGGGGATCGCCGTCGTCGTCGGGGGGCAGCCGGACCCAGTCGCCGACCCACCCGTCGGGTCGCGGCAGCGACGACAGGCCGGTGACCGCGATGCCCTCGCGCCGCAGCCGGGCGGCGAGCACCCCGGCGCGGTGGCGGTGGCCGCTGCCGACGTGGTGGACGTAGTAGCCGATGGTCGCCGTCTCGTCGCGGGTCACGCCGCGTTGTCCTGGCGGGTCATCTCGGCGTAGAGGTCGAGGTAGCCCTCGACCATCGCGTCCGCGCTGCACGTGGACTCCGCATAGGCACGGACGCCGCGCCGCTCGAGCCGGGCCGCGGCCACGACGGCCTCGGCCAGGGCTGCCGCGTCGCCGGGTGCGGCGAGCACGCCGCCCTGCGGCGAGACGACCTGGCTGAGACCACCGCGGGCGAAGGTCGCGACGGGGGTGCCGCTGGCCATCGCCTCGGCGGCGACGAGTCCGTAGGGCTCGTCCCACATGGGCGTCACCACCGCCACCGACGCCTGGCGCAGCAGCTGGGACAGCTCGCGTTGCGCGAGGTGACCGGCGTACATGGCGTCGACGCCGAGCAGCGGGGCGACTGCCCGGTCGAAGTAGGCCTGGTCCTGCACGGGACCGGCCAGCACCAGCGGCACCCCGGCGAGCCGGCAGGCCTCGACGGCGAGGTGGGGTGCCTTCTCCGGCACGATGCGGCCCGACCACACGGCCGGTCCGCCGCCCGGGCCGGCGGGCCAGTCGCGCAGGTCGAGCCCGTTGAGCACGACGTCGCTGTCCACCGCGTGGCGCCACGAGGTCGACGTCCACTCGCTCACCGCGACGAAGCGCGGCCGGCGCGAGCACAGCGCGACCGCCGACTCGATCATCGGCAGCGGCGGGGTGTGGAGCGTCGTGATCATCGGTACGTCGACGGCAGGCGCCATGGCGATGGGCAGGTGGTGGAGGCTGTTGTTGTGCACGACGTCGTACTCCTCGGCGCCGGTGCGGGCGAGGGAGAGCATCAGGGAGAGGTAGGCGTGGTGCTCGGCCAGCCAGCCGGGCCCGGGGGCGAACTTGTCGGCCATCGCGGCGGAGCTGACCTCGACGGTCGACAGCGGGAGCAGCCGCACCGGCAGCGAGGTGTCCGACCCCGGTCCGGCGAAGAGCGTGACGTCGTGGCCGCGCTCGGCGAGGCCGCGGGCGGTCGTCCAGGTCATCGACTCCAGGCCGCCGGCGAAGGGCTCTCGGATCGGGAAGCGGCTCGAGGCGATGAGGCAGATCCTCACCGTCGGACCACCGACTCGTAGACCGCCGCGTGTGCGTCGGCGACCTGCGCGCGCTGGCGGCGCCGGTCGTCCACGCTCGGCGGCGCAGCGACGTGGCCGGCGTGCGCCTCGCGCAGTGCGGCCACCAGGCTGTCGGCGTCGAGGTGGTCCTCGTCGTGCTCGTAGGTCAGCACGGGCGCCTGGTCGGCGAAGTAGCCGCACGAGGGAGCGACGACGGCGGTGCCGAGGTCGCGACAGGCCTCCAGCCAGCCGCTGTGGGTGCCGAAGCGGTAGGGAAGCACCGACACGTCGAGGGAGGCCAGGTAGGCCCACAGGCCGTCGTCGTCGAGGAAGTCGTGGACGTGCAGGTCGAGCTCGCCCTCGGCGGCGTGCGCCTGCAGGGCCTCGGCGAGCGCGGCGTCGTACCTCGCCCCCTCGGGGAGCAGCACGTCGCGGTGCCCGTTGACCTGCAGCACGGCGCCCGGCAGGTCGCGGACCGCGTCGACGAGCACGGGGAGGAGCGCGTGCGGGTTCATGCCGGCACGCAGGCTCTTGACGTGCATGCCGATGCGGAACTCGCGCTCGCGCGGTCCCCGCCTGCGGACGTCGCGCATTGCGGCGACGCGGCGCATCACGTCGAGGGGTACGACGTGGGGGTGCGGCACGACCACGGCCTCGCGTCCCCAGCGCTCGCGGATCTCGGCTTCGGCGCCCGGCGTCAGCGTGATGATGGCGTCGGCGGCCGGGACCAGCACGTCGAGGTGCCGGTCGTGGGCCTCGCGGTCGAGGTGGTGCGGGTTGCGCAGGTCGTGGACGGTGAAGACGAGCGGCTTGCCGCGTCGGCGCAGCGCCGCGACGAGCTCCTCGAGGTCGGCGGGGCTGCGGGCGTCGAAGCCGAAGTGCAGGTGGAAGACGTCGAAGTCGTGGGTCTCGACCCAGGTGGCGTCGAGCATGACCGGCGGCCACCACTGCTGCGTCGTCGCCGCACCCGGCGGCGTCGGGTCGGGCAGGCGCACCGGCCCCGAGCCGTCCTCGGGCGCGAGGTGACGGACGTACACGTGGTTGGCGGGAACCGAGGCGATGACGAGGCGCCCGGTGCGGGGACGCGGCACCGGCAGCGCGGTGTGCGCGTCCGTCGTCAGGTCGGAAGTGGTCACGCGCAGCGGTACCCGTGCGACCGGGGGTCATGCACGTGCGCCGCCAGGAGGCGACGAACTACCTCCTCTGGGAGGTGTCGCGTTGAGTCACGGCCAGCGGGGACGATAAATTCCGTCCAGGCTCCAGAAGACGGGTCTCAGGCGTACGTCCTTCAAGGATCCTCATTGTCATCCCATGACTCCTTGGCCGTGTTCGCGGCACTCGCAGCGGAGCTGCAGCAGGAGCCTGACGAGGCCGTCACCTCGCGCGCGATCGTCACCCGGATGCGCGACCTGGTCCCCGAGGCCGACCAGGTCAGCCTCACGATCCGCACGTCCCGCGGCCATCGCACGCTGGCCAGCAGCGACCCGCTCGCCCGGGAGGCCGACGCACTGCAGTACGCCCTGGGCGAGGGGCCCTGCCTCGAGATCGCCGACACCGGCGGCTGGCTGCGCAGCGGCGACGTCGGCGCCGACACGCGCTACCCCGCCTGGGGACCGCGCGCCTCCGAGCTGGGCGTGGGGTCGCTCCTCGCCGTCGCGGTGACCGACCGCGACGAGCCCCTCGGGGCCCTCAACCTCTACAGCACCCGCACGGGCGCGTTCGACGACCGCGACGTCGTCGACCTCGCCCTCGTGTACGCCGTCCACGCCACGACGGCGCTGTCGTCGGCCCGCCACGTCAGCACGCTGCAGACCGCGATCAGCTCCCGGCACGTCATCGGCATGGCGCAGGGCATCGCGATGGAGCGCTACGGCATCGACCAGCACCAGAGCTTTGAACTGCTACGCCGGCTCTCCTCCACCACCAACGTCAAGCTGCGCGACGTGGCGACGCAGATCGTGGAGACGCGGACCATCCCGCACGAGCGGGTGGACGACTGACAGCGCGTCAGGCCGGCAGGGAGCCGGTGTCGAGGACGTGCTCGGAGATGACCCCGATCTTGGTGCGTCGACTGCGTGCGGCCGTGCGCAGCGCGTTGAAGGCGCCGACGGCGTC
Organism: Nocardioides sp. T5; assembly: GCF_048161455.1. Lineage (NCBI taxonomy): Bacteria > Bacillati > Actinomycetota > Actinomycetes > Propionibacteriales > Nocardioidaceae > Nocardioides > Nocardioides sp. T5. The sequence goes on from NZ_CP182415.1 coordinate 437,419, forward strand.
CAGCCCGTGCCTGGCCATCAGGAAGCCGACGGCCCGCTCGATGAGCACGCGGTAGTCGAGGGCGTACTGCAGCTGTCGGGCGAGCTCGCCGGCCGTGTGCGCCTGGAGGGCGGCGCCGAGGGTGGTGGAGATGATCTCGGCGTAGCGCCCGATCGCGGCCTGCTCGCTCTCGTCCCAGTCGTGGGGTTCGCTCTTGTAGACGTCGAGGGTGCCGACGGGCACGCCCCCGAGGAGCACCGGGGTGCCCAGCACGGCGCGCACGGGTTGCTCGGCCATCGCCCGGGCCAGGGTCGGCCAGCGGTCGGCCTCGGCGGTCACGTCGCGGCTCGTCACCACGCGCGCCTGGACGAACGCCTCGGTGCACGGGCCCTCGCCGGCCTCCGCCTCGGTCTGCTCGAGCAGCCGGCCCGGGCCGTCGCTGGCGGCGGCGTAGACCAGGATGTCCTGCTCGTCGGCGATCAGCACGCCCGCGCCGTCCACGCCGAACAGGTCGACGCAGGCGGTGACCACGACGTGGAGGGCCGAGGTGATGCTGCCGTCGTCGTCCCGCGGCTGGGACAGCCGGCGCAGGCTCTCGGCGAGGGCGGCGTCATCGATGTTCATGCGCCGGATTATCCCTGAGCCGTCGGTCCTCCCGGCCAGCCGGACGCAGGGAGGTGTCCGACGAACCTCGCCAGCGCCTCGTGGTCGTCCGCGTCCGCAGTGCCGTCGTGGGTCGCCACGAGGACGCGCGCGACGATGCGGACCTTGGTGTTGCTGTCCTGCGAGACGCGCAGCATCGTGCGCCAGGCCTGGTCGGTGCTGCAGTCGAAACGGGCCGACAGCAGACCGATGGCCATGCCGATGTCGCGTTGCGACCGCACGGCCTCGTGCAGCTGGGCGACCTCGTCGCGCAGCGCATCGCCCTGAGGGGCGGGATCGCCCGGGGAAAGGGGTGTGGCAGACATCGTCACCTCTTGCATGACGTAGGTCCGCGGACACAGGGCGGAGTTGAACTGGAGCGAGTCCCACCCTACAGGCTGGACCCGTCACCTCCGAACGGGCGGAACGTCCGCATCTGGGTTAGAGTCGATGCGACTCAAGCCGTCGGGTCGTCCGCACGCTCCTCAGGAGGTGCTCAGATGCCCGACCGGGTTGCCCGACGCGAGTCCCCTGACGCCTTCGACTTCGACGGCGACGGCGACGCGGCCCGCGACTGGCTGGAGACGGCGTACGGGACCGCGCTGGGGCTGGACGGTCGGATGGGCGCGGTGCACCACCGGCGGCGCGAGCGCGGGGGCGTGTCGTTCGACCGGCTGCGCATCGACGAGTCCGTCAGCTTCGACGCCGAGCCGATGCCGCTGCTCGTGGTCGTCGACGTGCTGAGCGGCGAGATCGAGTACTCCCGCGGCTCCGTCACCGACCGCGGTCGCGCAGGCGACACGCTCCTCGCGGCCGGGTGGGGGATGGCGTTCTCCGGGGGTGGCAACGGCTACGACGTCCGCAACACCAGCGTCTCGCTCGAGGTGCTGAGCGCCGCGATCGCCGACATCGACCCCGACAAGACGAGCGACGACCTCCGGTTCAGCAGCTTCACGCCCCGTTCGCCGGCCGCGGCCGCGCAGTGGCGCGCGGTGGTCGACCGGCTCGGCGTCTCGCCGGAGGGCAGCGACCGCCCGGTCGGGCAGGGCGACGCGTCCCGCCTCCTGGCGCACAGCCTCCTGCAGACCTTCGCCAACAACGTGGTGGGGGACGACCGCGGGGCCGTCCGCGACGCCCGCGACGCCACCCAGGCCGTCGTACGCCTCGCGCAGCGCATCATCGCCGAGCGGGCCGGTGACGACCTGACGATGTCCGACATCGCCCGGGAGTGCCACGTCACGCCTCGTGCCCTGCAGTACGCCTTCCGGCGCCACCTCGACTGCACCCCGCACGCCTACCTCCGCCAGGTCCGCCTCGACCTCGTGCACCAGGTCCTGCGCGACGGCTCAGTGCCCACCGTGGGCGACGCGGCCGCCCGCTTCGGCTTCTTCAACCCCGGTCGCTTCGCGACCGAGTACCGCCAGGTCTTCGGCGAGAACCCTGGACAGACCTTGTCGCACGGCTCGCCCTGACGGGTGCGTTCGCATTGCGGCTGTCGTACTGGTCCAGACCATGCGACTGTGGTGGTTGATCGTCTTGCTGGAGACCACGGCAGGCGCCATCAACACCCAGGAAGCGAGCCGTGGATTCCATGTCGATCGCCCCTGCACTGCCTGCTGGACTCAACCCCGTCCGGCTCCGTCCCGCCCAGCCCCTCGAGGGTCGGGCACGTGCCCGTCGCACCGACGCCATCGTCAGCGACCTCCGCGACGTCCGCCGCCAGGCCGACGCCCACGAGCTGACCCGTCAGCTCATCGAGACCAATGCGGCCGTGGCCCGCAGCATGGCCTCCCGCTACCGCAACCGCGGCATCGACCTCGACGACCTCGAGCAGGTCGCGCTGCTCGGCCTCACCAAGGCCGCACAGCGCTTCGACCCTGCCGCGGGCCACGACTTCCTGTCGTTCGCCGTGCCCACCATCCGCGGTGAGCTGCGCCGGCACTTCCGTGACTCGGGCTGGATGGTCCGCCCGCCTCGTCGGGTGCAGGACCTGCAGACCCGCATCGCCGGCGCGCAGGAGGAGCTCGAGCCGCGGCTCGGCCGCTCACCCCGCCCCAGCGAGCTCGCCGCCCACCTCGGCGAGGACACCTCCGACGTGGTGGAGGCGCTCGCCGCCGACGGGTGCTTCACGCCCACCTCGCTGGACGCACCGGTGGCCGACGGCTCGTCGTCGATCGGCGACCTGCTGGGCGGGGAGGACCGGGCCCTGGCACAGACCGAGGCCAAGGTCATGCTCGACCCGCTGATGCGCGGCCTCACGGCGCGCGACCGTCGGATCCTGCAGCTGCGCTTCTTCCAGGAGCAGACGCAGCAGGAGATCGCGGAGTCCGTCGGGCTGACGCAGGCCCAGGTGTCGCGGGTCCTGACGCGGATCCTCGCCGACATGCGGGTCGGTCTGGTCGAGCGGCACGTGGCCGCCTGAGTCCCGAGGGCTCTGGGGGTCGCCGTGCCACCATGGCGCGGTGACCCCCTCTCTCGCCGTCGGTTACAAGGCCTCCGCCGAGCAGTTCGGGCCGCGTGAGCTCGTCGAGCTCGGCGTCCGTGCCGAGGGGGTCGGCCTCGACAGCGTCTGGGTCAGCGACCACCTCCAGCCCTGGCGCCACGAGGGCGGCCACGCGCCGCACGCCCTCACCGCGCTGGCGGCCCTCGGCGAGCGCACCGAGCGCGTCGTGCTCGGCACCAGCGTGCTGACGCCGACCTTCCGCTACAACCCGGCCGTGCTGGCCCAGCAGCTCGCCACGCTCGCCCTGCTCAACCCCGGCCGCCTGGTGCTCGGCGTCGGCACGGGCGAGGCGCTCAACGAGATCTCGGTCGGCCTGCCGGAGTGGCCCGACTTCAAGGAGCGCTGGGCGCGGCTGCGCGAGGCCGTACGCCTGATGCGCGAGCTGTGGGCCGACGAGCGGGTGAGCTTCGAGGGCGACTACTACCGCACCGTCGACGCCACGATCTACGACCGTCCCGACGGTGGTGTCCCGATCTGGGTCGCCGCCGGCGGGCCGCAGATGGCGAAGTACGCCGGTCGCGTGGGCGACGGCTTCATCTGCACCAGCGGCAAGGGCATGGACCTCTACACCGACAAGCTGCTGCCCGCGGTCGAGGAGGGTCGCGCCGCCTCCGACCGGTCGCCGCGCGACTTCTCCCGGATGATCGAGATCAAGCTGTCCTACGCCGCCACCCGCGACGAGGCCCTCGAGAACACCCGCTTCTGGGCGCCGCTGTCGCTCAGCGCGGAGGAGAAGCACCGGCTCCACGACCCCGTCGAGATGGCCGCCGCCGCCGACCGGCTGCCGATCGAGCAGGTCGCCTCGCGCTGGATCGTCGCCACGACGCCGTCCGAGGTCGTGGACGCGGTCCGGCCCTATGTCGACGCGGGCTTCGACCACCTCGTCCTCCACGGCCCCGGGCACGACCAGGAGTCCTTCCTCGCCGCCCTCGGCTCCGACGTCGTACCCGCCCTCCGCGAGCTCGCGCGCTGAGCGCGCGCATGGGGAACGAGATGCATGCTGAACGGGCCGATCGGCCTGCATCTGGTTCCCCAGGTGAGACCCGGGCCCGCCGAGCTCAGGAGTCGAAGCCCAGCCCCGCGCGGTCGAGGGCGCGCAGGAACCCGTTGCGCCGGCCCTCGCGGTGGTCGGCGCGGTCGAGCGACCAGCGGGTGAGGTTGATGCCGGCCGAGGCGAGGGGTTCGGGTGGGAAGGGGAGGGGCCGCTCGCGCACCATCCGCAGCTCGGTGCGCTCCGTCGGCTGACCGGAGAGCAGGTCGAGCAGCACCTCGGCCGCCCAGCGGGTGGCGCCCACCCCGAGGCCGGTGAAGCCAGCGGCGTGGGCGACGCGGCCGCCGTGGGTGGTGCCGTAGAACGCCGCGAACCGGGTCGACGTGTCGATGGCGCCGGCCCAGCGGTGGGTGAACCGGACCCCCTCGAGCTGCGGGAAGGTCGCGAGGAAGTGGGACGCGAGCCGCGCGTGGCTCTCCGGGCGGTCCTCGTGGCGCACGTGCAGCCCGCCGCCGGCGGGGTAGACGGCGTCGTACCCGCCCCAGAGCACGCGGTCGTCGGCGGTCAGGCGTGCGTAGTGGAACTGGTTCGCGAGGTCGCCGAGGCCCTGCCGGCCGGCCCAGCCGATCGAGGCGCGCTGCTCGGCGCTGAGCGGCTCGGTCACGAGCACGTAGTCGTAGACGGGCACGGTCATCAACCGGTTGCGGCGCAGCAGGGCCGGGAAGACGCCGGTGGCGAGCACGACGTGGTCCGACGTCACGACCGCCCGGTCCGTGGCGACCTCGACGACGCCGTCCTCGCGCCGCAGGCCGGTCACCGCGGAGTGCTCGTGGACCTCGACGCCGAGGTCGGCCGCCGCCCGGGCCAGGCCGAGCGCCAGCCGAGCGGGGTGGACCAGGGCCGTGGTGTCGGGCTCGAGCGCACCACCGAGGAACAGCGGGCTGTCGATCTCGCCCCGTACGCCGGCCGCGTCGAGGACGTGCGGCGAGCCCGCCAGCCACGCGAGCTGGTGGTCCTCGACGGCCACCGACAGCGTGCCCGTGCGCTCCCACTCGCACGCCAGGCCGAGGTCGCGCACGTCGGCCTCGAAGGCGTCGAGGTTGTCGGCCCCCAGCCGCTCGAGGACGTCGTACTCCTCGGGCCAGCGCGACCGGCCGTTCTCCTCGCCGTGGGTCAGCGACGCCTCGCAGAAGCCGCCGTTGCGCCCCGACGCCGCCCACCCGACGGTCTGCGCCTCCAGCAGCACGACCCGTCGACCGGGGTCGCGTCGCTTGGCGTGCACGGCCGCCCAGAGCCCGAGGTAGCCGCCGCCGACGACGGTGAGGTCGGCGCGGGTCGCGGCGGTGAGGGGGTCGTACGCCGGCGCCGCACCGACGTCATCGAGCCAGAAGACCGCCTGCTCGCTGCCGGCCAGCGACTCCGCCACGAGCCGCGGGTCCGGGGCGTGCCGCTCGTACGCCGTGGGGTGGCCGCTCACCCCGCCGCAGCCGTCAGCGCCGCGTCCAGGATCGCCAGGCCCTCGCGCGCCTCGTCGTCGGTGGTGGTCAGCGGCGGGACGACGTGGATGCGGTTGTAGTTGCTGAACGGCAGCATCCCGCGCTCCTGGCAGCCCTTCACGATCGCGCCCATCGCGGGGCTGGAGCCGCCGTAGGGCGCGAGCGGCTCGCGGGTGGACCGGTCGCTGACCAGCTCGACGGCCCAGAACGCGCCGGTGCCGCGCACCTCGCCGATCCACTCGTGCTTGTCGGCGAGCGCCTGCAGGCCGGGCCCGAGCACCTCGTCACCGAGTCGCGCCGCACGACCGACGACGTCGTCGTCCTCCATCGCGCGGATCGTGGCCACCGCTGCGGCGCACGCGAGGGGGTGGCCGGAGTAGGTGAGCCCGCCGGGGTAGGCGCGGTGGGCGAAGGTCGAGTAGATCTCGTCGCTGATCGCGACGCCGCCGAGGGGGACGTAGCCGGAGTTCACGCCCTTGGCGAAGGTGAGGAGGTCGGGGGTGACGCCGCCGTGCTCGACGGCGAACCAGCGACCGGCGCGGCCGAAGCCCGACATCACCTCGTCGGCGACCAGCACGATGCCGTGGCGGTCGCAGATCTCCCGCACGCCGGTGAGGTAGCCGGGCGGCGGGACCATGATCCCTGCGGTACCGGGGATCGCCTCGAGCACGATCGCCGCGATCGTCCCGGGTCCCTCCAGCGCGACCACCTGCTCGAGGTGCTCGAGCGCCCGCTGGCACTCCTCCTCCTCGGTCGTCGCGTGGAACGGGCTGCGGTAGAGGAATGGCCCGAAGAAGTGCACGGTGCCGGCCGACCCGTGGTCGCTGGCCCAGCGCCGCGGGTCACCGGTCATGTTCACCGCGAGGTGGGTGCCGCCGTGGTAGCTGCGGTAGGTGCTCAGCACCTTGTGGCGGCCCGTGTGCAGCCGCGCCATGCGTACGGCGTGCTCGTTGGCGTCGGCCCCACCGTTGGTGAAGAAGACGTGGTCGAGGTCGCCGGGGGTGTGGCTCGCGATGAGCCGGGCGGCCTCGGAGCGGGTGCCGTTGGCCATCGCCGGCGCGATCGTGCAGAGGTGCTCGGCCTGCTCCCTGATCGCGGCGACGATGCGCGGGTGCTGGTGGCCGAGGTTGGTGAAGACCAGCTGGGAGGAGAAGTCGAGGTAGCGGTTGCCGTCGCCGTCCCAGACGTGGCTGCCCTCGGCGCGGGTGACGACCATCGGGGAGATCTCGGCCTGGGCCGACCAGGAGTGGAAGACGTGCGCGCGGTCGAGCTCGTAGGCCCGCCCGGCGTCGTACGTCGTGCTCAGGTCGCTGGCGATCGTGGTCTCAGTCATTGCGCGGGAACCCCAGCTCGAGGCCGCCCTCGGGGCGGTTGGCCGGGTCGATCCACCGGGTGGTGACGACCTTGCCGCGGGTGAAGAAGTGGACGCCCTCGGTGCCGTGGGCGTGGGTGTCGCCGAAGAGCGAGCGCTTCCAGCCGCCGAAGGAGTAGTAGGCGACCGGCACCGGGACGGGAACGTTGACGCCGATCATCCCGACCTCGACGTCGGCCTCGAAGCGCCGGGCCGCGCCGCCGTCGTTGGTGAACACTGCGGTGCCGTTGCCGTACTGGTTGGCGTTGACCAGCGCGACCGCCTCGTCGTAGGAGCCGACGCGGACCACCGAGAGGACCGGCCCGAAGATCTCCTCGCGGTAGATGTCCATCTCGGGCGTGACGTCGTCGAAGAGCGTCGGGCCGAGCCAGAAGCCCTGCTCGGCCCCGCGGGCCGCCACGTCGCGCCCGTCCACGACGACCTTCGCCCCGGCAGCCTCGCCGGAGTCGATGAAGGAGCTGACCCGGTCGCGGTGCGCCCTGGTCACGAGCGGACCCATGTCGGCCTCCTTGCCCTCGCCCGTCGCCGAGCGGCCGCCGTCGCCGATCAGCAGGGTGCGGGTGCGGTCGGCGATCCGGGCGACGAGCTCGTCGCCGATCGGGTCGACCGCGACCAGCACGCTGATCGCCATGCAGCGCTCGCCCGCGCTGCCGTACCCGGCGTTGACGGCCGAGTCGGCGGCCAGGTCGAGGTCGGCGTCGGGGAGGACGACCATGTGGTTCTTGGCGCCGCCGAGGGCCTGGACGCGCTTGCCGTGCCGGCTCGCGGTCTCGTAGACGTACTCGGCGATCGGGGTCGACCCGACGAAGCTGATGGCCTGCACCTCGGGGCTGGTGAGCAGCGCGTCGACGGCCGTCTTGTCGCCGTGCAGGACGTTGAAGACGCCGTCGGGGAGGCCGGCCTCATGCCAGAGCGCGGCGAGCCAGTTCGCGGCACTCGGGTCCTTCTCGCTGGGCTTGAGCACCACCGCGTTGCCGGCGGCGATGGCGACGGGGAAGAACCACATCGGCACCATCGCCGGGAAGTTGAACGGGCTGATGATGCCCACCACGCCGAGCGGCACGCGCTTGGAGTGCACGTCGACGCCGGTCGAGGCCTCCTCGCTGTGCCCGCCCTTGAGCAGGTGGGAGATCCCGCACGCGAACTCCACGACCTCCAGGCCGCGGGCGATCTCGCCCATCGCGTCCGAGTGCACCTTGCCGTGCTCGGCGGTGATGATCGCGGCAAGCTCCTCCTTGCGCGCGTTGAGCAGCTCGCGGAACGCGAACATGACCTGCGTACGCCGCGCCAGCGAGGTCGTGCCCCACCCCTTGGCGGCGCGCGACGCGGCCGCGATGACGTGGGTGGCGTCGGCCGCGCTCGCCAGCGCGACGCGACCGGTGACCTGCCCGGTGGCGGGGTTGGTGACGTCGGCCCAGCCGGTGGGGGAGCCGGTCAGGGGCGAACCGTCGGCCCAGTGCACGATCTGCTCTGTCATGCCGCCCATCCTGCGCGTCGTACGCCGTCGGGGCGGGTGTCGGATCGTCGGCATCGGTCGCGCTGGCCGGACACATCGTCACCCCCTGCACGCGTAGGCTGCGCCCGTGGACATGACGCCGGGGGTGACGCTCCGCGAGGCGCTGGAGCTGCCGACCTTCCACCGCGCCGCCCCCGAGGTCGTCGCCGGCGGCGCCGGGACCGACCGGGCGATCCGCTGGGTGCACGCCACCGAGCGCCTCGACGTGCGCCAGCTGCTGCGCCCCGGAGACCTGCTGCTCACCATGGGCACCGGCCTGCCGGCCGACGACGACGCGGCCGGACTGACGGCGTTCGTCGACGAGCTCGCCGACGTCGGCAGCGCCGGTGTCGTCGTCGAGCTCGGCCGACGGTGGTCGCGCGCGCTCCCGGAGGCCCTGGTCGACGCGTGCGAGCGCCACGGGCTGCCGCTGGTCGTGCTGGGGCGGGAGACCCGCTTCGCGGCGCTGGCCCAGGAGATCGGCGAGCGCGTGGTCGACCAGCAGCTGGCCGAGCTGCGCGAGGCGCAGCGCGTGCACGAGACCTTCACCGAGCTGAGCAACGACCTGGCGAGCCCCGTGGACATCCTCCGGGCCGTGCAGCGCCTGGCCGACGCGCCCGTCGTCGTCGAGAACGCCCAGCACCGCCCGCTCGACTACTTCGCCGGGCCCGACGAGGACGACGGCTTCCTCGACGGCTGGCCCGCGCGGTCGCGGCGGGTGGAGGTGGCCGGGCGCACCGGCTGGGACGCCGCCAACGGCTGGCTCGTCACGCGACTGGGCACGACCGACCGGGCCTGGGGCCGGCTGGTCATCGGGTCGCCGGAGGCTCCGTCGCAGCGGCTGGTCGCCGTGGCCGAGCGGGCCGCGTCGGCGCTCGCGCTGCACCGGCTGCACGATCGCGACCGCGGCACCCTCATGCGCCGTACGCACCTTGAGCTGCTCACCGGCCTGGCCGAGGACCCCGGCTCCGACGACGTGCGGCGTCGCTGCGAGCTGGCCGGATTCCCGGTGCACCGCCGCAGCCTCACCGGTGTCGTCCTGCGCGGGCGGGTCGGCTCCGTGCCGCTCGTGGACCTCGACGAGGTCGCCGCCACGGTGGTGCGCTCCGCGCACGCGCTCCGGGTGCCGGCGCTGGTGTGCGAGGTCGAGCGTGACCTGCGGGTCCTGGTCTCGACCGCGCCCGGGGCGGACGCCGACGACCTGGTCGACCGGCTGGCCGCCCGCGTGCTGGCGCACCACGACGTGGTGGTCGCCGCCGGCCGCACCGTGCCGGAACGCGCCGGCGTCGCGCGCACGGTCGCCGAGGCCGGGCAGGTCGCCGACGCCGTTCCGCAGTCCCGGTGCGGGCAGGACCCCGACGTCCACCGGCTCGCCGACCTCCACCTGCGCGGGCTGCTGGCGCTGCTCGGCGAGGACGACCGGGTGCGGCTCTTCGTCGAGCGTGAGCTCGGGCCGCTGCAGGAGCATGACCGGGCCGACGGCTCGCGCACCGAGCTCGTCGCCGCCCTGCGCGCCCTCGTCCTGCACCCGGCCAGCAAGACCGAGGCCGCAGCGAGCCTCCACCTGTCCCGGGCCGCGTTCTACGACCGCCTCGCCCGGATCGAGGCGATCCTCGACGCCGACCTCGACGACCCCGACGTCCGCGTCTCGCTGCACGTGGCGCTCGTGGCAGACGAACTGTTGGGTGCGCGGGCCAAGTGACGACAGATCGTCGGCCCGACTGTGCCGCGCCGCTGGGGACGATGTCCGACATGACCCGCGTGACCACCCGTGTGCTGGACGTCGCCACCACCGTGCCGACCACCCCGCTCGACCCCGGCACCGTCGTCGACGGTGCCCCGGAGGCCGGGTCGCGCGCGCTGGCCGCGGTCTCGGGCGTCGAGGTCGGCGTCTGGGAGATGACCCCGGGCACCGCGACCGACGTCGAGGTCGACGAGGTGTTCGTCGTGCTGTCCGGATCGGGGACGGTGTCCTTCGACGACGACGGCGAGGAGGTCGCGCTCCGCCCGGGCAGCGTCGTACGCCTGCGGGCCGGGGAGCGCACCACCTGGGTCGTCCACGAGACCATCCGCAAGATCTACGTCGCCTGACCGGGAGCCCTGATGACCGACACGATCCGCAACTTCATCGACGGCGAGCTCGTGGAGTCGGCGGCCACCGACTTCATCGACCTCGTCGACCCGGTCACCGGCGAGCCCGACGGACGCTCACCGGTCTCGACCCCCGAGGAGGTCGACCGGGCGTACGCCGCCGCGGAGCGCGCGTCGGCGTCGTGGAAGCGGCTCACCCCCGGGGCGCGCCAGGCCCACCTGCTCGACCTCGCCACCGCGATCGCCGAGCGACGCGACGAGATCAGCGAGGTGCAGGCGCGCGACACCGGCCAGCCGGTGCGCTACATCGCCAGCGAGGAGGTCGACCAGGGCGTCGACCAGCTGCGGTTCTTCGCCGGTGCCGCGCGGCTGCTGGAGGGGAAGTCGTCGGGGGAGTACCTCGAGGGCCACACCTCGGCGATCCGTCGCGAGCCGATCGGCGTGGTCGGGCAGGTGACGCCGTGGAACTACCCCTTCGCGATGGCGATCTGGAAGATCGCGCCCGCGCTGGCCGCAGGCAACACGGTCGTGCTGAAGCCCAGCGACACCACGCCCCGCTCGACCGTGCTGCTCGCCGAGATCGCCGGCGCGATCCTGCCGCCGGGGGTGCTCAACGTCGTCAACGGCGACGCGACGACCGGTCGCCACCTCGTCGAGCACCCGACACCCGGGCTGGTCGCGATCACCGGCTCGGTCCGGGCGGGCACCGAGGTCGCCCTGTCCGCGGCGAGGAACCTCAAGCGGGTCCACCTCGAGCTCGGCGGCAAGGCGCCCGCGGTCGTGATGCCCGACGCCGACCTGCCGCGGGCCGCGGAGATGATCGCCGCGGCGGCCTACTTCAACGCCGGCCAGGACTGCACGGCCGCCACCCGGGTGATCGCCCACAGCAGCGTCCACGACGAGCTGGTCGAGCTCCTCGTCAAGGCGGCCGAGGGCACGCGCCCGGGCCCGCCGTCGGACCCCGACGCCGACTACGGCCCGCTCAACAACGCCACCCACCTCGCCAAGGTCGAGGCGTTCCTCGCCGAGCTCCCCGACCACGCCACGGTCCGCACGGGCGGCGCCCGCCACGGCGAGGCGGGCTTCTTCTTCGCCCCGACCGTCGTCACCGGCGTACGCCAGGACGACCGCGTCGTGCAGGAGGAGGTCTTCGGCCCGGTGCTGACCGTGCAGTCCTACGACGACGAGTCCGACGCGGTCGCGATGGCCAACGGCGTGCCCTACGGCCTGGCGGCGAGCGTGTGGACGCGCGACGTCGGGGTCGCCGACCGGCTCACCCGCGAGCTCGACTTCGGCTGCGTGTGGGTCAACACCCACATCCCGTTCGTCTCCGAGATGCCGCACGGCGGGTTCGGTGCGTCGGGCTACGGCAAGGACCTGTCGGGCTACGGGTTCGACGACTACACGCGCATCAAGCACGTCATGACCGCCCACTGCTGACGACCCGCGGGGCTACTCCTCCGGCACGCCCACGTCGAACACGTCGAGCAGCTGGGCGAGCGTGCGGTAGTAGCCGACGAGCACGACCAGCTCGGTCATGGTCGTCGCGCCCAGCGTGGCGGCGTACGAGGCGTAGGTCTCGTCGTCCCACCGGGCCTCCGGTCCGGTGTCGGCCAGCAGGCGTTGGCAGAACGCGTGCGCAGCACGCTCGTGGGGGTCCGTCGAGGTGAACGAACCGTCCGCGAGCGCGGCGAGCTCGTCCTCGGTGAGGCCGACCGCGCGGCCGACCCGCTCGTGGGCGTAGGCCTCGAACGTGCTGCCGGTCGCGGCGGCGACGGCCAGGATCGCGATCTCACGGGTGCGGGCGCTGAGCCGGGTCGCGTAGCGGATCGCGGAGCCGAGCTCCTGCAGCGGCGCGCCCAGCGCCGGCTCGTGGAGCATGACCCCGAACGGGCCGGTCAGCGACCCGTCCTCGTGCACGAGCGGGAAGTGCTGCCGTCCGCTCCCGCGCGGTCCGCCGACGATCCGCTCGCGCAACGCGCGCTGGGCCTCGCTCAGCTCGGTCGGGGTCAGGTCGGGCAGCCGCAACGGGGTTCCTCCAGGTTCAGGTGGGTGGTGGGGATCAGGATGACCGACCGGGGGCCGGGGTCGCCGGCCCCCGGTCGGGGTTCAGGGTGCTGCTCTACTTCTTGAAGGCGTCCTTGACGTTCTCGCCGGCCTGCTTGAGGTCGGCGGCGGACTGGTCCTTCTTGCCCTCGGCCTTGAGCTTGTCGTCGTTCGTGGCCTCGCCGGTGGTCTCCTTGACCTTCCCGGCGATGTCCTGAGCAGCGTTCTTGGCCTTGTCGGCGATACCCATGAGGGCCTCCTTCGATCGGTGGTTTCCCTGGTTGGTCGTGCCGAGGTGGCAGATCGTCACGCGGGTGTGCCGAATTTCTCGCGCCGCGCCTCCAGGCCACGCGGGGTCGATGTCACACGTGGGGAACCAGGTGCAGGCGCATTGGCCCGATCGGCATGCATCTCGTTCCCCGACCGGGCTCACCGGCCTTCAGCTCAGCTGGGCGCGGACTCCCCAGCAGGGGCACACTTGACCCATGCGCTTCACCGAGCACGAGCTGACCGTCGCCGTCACCGCAGCCGCCAAGATCGTCGCCGCCGGCAAGGTCGGCCGCCGCGCCAAGGGTGAGGCGGCCTGGGAGTCGATGAGCAAGCTCGACCGCTACCACCTGCTGGACGCGGTCGGCAGCCAGGTGCTGCCCGTGCTCCTGGCCCTCCCCGACGTCGAGGTGCCCGCCGGCACCCGGCCGACCTTCACCGACGCCCAGATCTCCGAGGCCGTGGAGCAGACGCTCGGCGACAGCGGCGTGGGCCGGCTGCGGCAGAAGGTCGCGGTCGCGGCCCGCCTCACGCTCGTGCGTACGGCGCTCGCGCAGCTCCCGGTGCGCCAGGACCCGGACGCGCTCGTCGTGCCCGACTCCCTCGAGGACCTGTGACCGGCGCCATGCGCCGCCCCACGACCTGAGAACCCTGAGGACCGCGCTCAGGTTGGGTGCGTACCGTCGGTGGTGATGACTTCCACGATGACTTCCCTGCTCCGGTCGCGCACCCGCACCGCCCTCGGCGCCCTCTCGGTCGCCGCGGTCCTCACCCTCTCCGCCTGCGGCGGCTCGGACTCCTCCGACGCCGACGCAGGCAAGGACGCCTCGTCCAGCGCGTCCCCGTCGGCCGATGAGTCGGCCGATGACTCGGCGGACGCGGCCGAGGGCCCGCAGCCGGACCTCGACGCCATCCCCGACGTCGTGGCCGAGGTCAACGGCGAGGAGGTGACCAAGGAGGAGTTCGTCCCGATCTACGAGGCGGCCTTCCAGCAGGCGGCCGCCCAGGCGCAGATGGGTGGCGAGGAGCCCGACGAGGAGGCGCTCCGCAAGGAGACCGCCGACAACCTCGTCGACACCGAGCTGCTCCTCCAGGAGGCCGAGTCGCGCGGCCTCGAGGTCAGCGACGACGCCGTCGAGGCCGAGCTGGCCGCCCTCGCCGAGCAGAACGGCATGACGTCGACCGAGGAGCTGCTGAAGGCGGTCGAGGCCCAGGGCGTCACCGCCGACCAGGCGCGCGAGCAGGTCGAGACGCAGGCAATGGTCGAGCAGCTCGTCGCCGACGAGAACGGCCCGTTCGAGCCGACCGACAAGGAGCTGCGCGCGATCTACGACCAGGCCAAGAAGCAGCAGGCCGCCTCGGGTGGCGGCGGGCAGGAGTTCCCGCCCTTCGCCCAGGTGCGCTCGCAGCTCGAGGAGCAGGCGATGAACCAGGAGACCGGCAAGGTCGCCACGGCCCTGGTGGACGACCTCCGCAAGGACGCGGACATCACCGTCAACCTCTGACGGTCAACCCCTGACGAGGAAGGCCGCCAACAGCTCCCGGAAGGCCGTCGGCTGCTCCAGCTGCGGCGCGTGACCGCAGCGGCCGAGCACGTGGAGGCGTACGTCGCCCAGGTGGTCGAGGAGGGGCAGGGCGGCGGTCCGCAGGGGGGTGAGCCGGTCCTGCGCCCCGTGGACCAGCAGCACGGGCGCGCGCACGGCGGCCAGGGTGGCGGCCGACAGCGTCAGGTCGTCGACCCAGCGAGTACGGGGCGCCGGGAACATCGCGGCGAACGCCTCGGCACCGGCCCGCATCGCGTCGGCGCGCGCCGCCACTGCCTCGTCGGTGACGAGCGACTGGTCCGCGACGAGGCGACCCAGCATGTCGCGGGCCCCCTCGGGGCCGGGTGGCGCGGCCCAGACGGCGTTGAGGTCGGTGGACAGCGGTGCCTCGGGGGCGCCCATCGTCCCGACCGCGACGACCCGGCTGACCTGGCGGGGGCGCGCGGCGGCCAGTGCGAGGGCGACCGCGCCTCCCATCGAGTGACCCACGACGGCGTACGACGTCTCGCCGAGGGCGTCCATGAGTGCGGCCGCCTGCTCGGTCCACACCCGCAGCCCGCCCGACGTCCCGGCGGGGAGCGGGGTGCGGCCGAAGCCCGCCTGGTCGGGAGCCACCACCCGGTGCGACGCGGCGAGCGACGTGGCGGTCGCCGCCCAGGCGCCGTCACCCGTGGTGCCGGGCCCCGAGCCGTGCAGCATCAGCACGGCGGGCCCGGACCCGGTGTCGAGCACGTGCACCGGGGAGCCGGCGACCTTGACGGTCCGCCCCCCGGTGACGAGCACGCTCATCGCGACGTGGAGGAGCCGGTCATGCCGACGCGCCGCCGATGGACTTGTCGAAGACCTCCATCATGGCCCGGCCGAACTGCGGCATGTCGGGCCAGCCGCGGCAGGAGACCAGGTTGCCGTCGACGCAGTCCGGGGCGTCGATGACCGTCGCGCCGGCGTTCTCCATGTCGCCGGTGATGGGCGGGAAGCACGCGGTCTTCCGCCCCTTGAGCAGCCCGTAGACCGCGGGGACCTGCGCGCCGTGGCAGACCAGCGCGATGGGCAGGTCGCGGGCGAAGAAGTGCTCGGTGATGCGGCGTACGTCGGCGTCGACGCGGATCCACTCCGGAGCCCGACCGCCGGGGATGATCAGCGCGTCGTAGCGCTCCAGGTCCACCTCGGACCAGGTCACGTCGACCGGCAGCTTGCGGCCGTTCTTCTCGACGTAGGCGTCGGAGTTGGGGTCGAACTCGTGGATCACGAGCTGGATGTCGCGTGTCGTCAGGGAGGCGACGTCGACGTCCCACCCGCCCTCCTGCACGCGGTAGTAGGGGTACATCGTGTCGAGCTCTTCGGCGGCGTCGCCGGTCATGAGCAGTGCTCTGGGCACCTGGATCTCCTCGCACTCTGGATCGGGTGGGCTGGCGTCGATCCCGACCAGATCAGATTGGATCGGATTGGATCGGTCGGCCTAGGATTCCGTCGGCCGGGCGCTGCCGTCAAGGCCCTGTCCGGACCGGTCCGCCTCCTGGGACTCGTCGAAGAGCCTCCGGAAGCGGTCGCGCGAGAGCAGGATGTGCCGCCGCATGGCGTACGCGGCCGCGTCGGGGTCCCGCGCCGCGATCGCACCCAGAACCTCCTCGTGCTCGCCCATCGCCAGGAAGGTGACCTCGGCGTCGTAGAGCAGGCGGAACAGGTGCACGTGGGTGTGCAGCCGGGCGAGGGCCTCGCGGACGACCTGGTTGCCGGCGCTGTCGGCGACGAGGTCGTGGAAGGCGGCGTCGCGCAGGCCGAAGGCGCCGTAGGCCACGGTGCGGTCGCCCTCGACCAGCTCGGCCATGTCGTCGAGCATCCGCCGCAGGCCGCTGACCTGCTCGGACGAGGCGCGCTCGGCCGCGTGGCGCGCGGCTGCGGGCTCGAGGAGGAGGCGGATCTCCACCATGTCCTCGAACCGCTCACGCGTGATCTGCGGCGGGATCCGGTAGCCGGCGTGGGGGACCCGTACGACGAGCCCGTCGGCCTCCATGCGGTTGAGCGCGTCGCGGATCGGGGTCTGGGAGACGCGCAGCTCGCGCGCCAGCGCGTCGATCGTCACCCGGGAGCCGGGCTCGATGCGCAGCGACATCAGCTGGCCCAGGAGGGTGTCGTAGACCTCGTCGGCCAGGCGGCCCCGCGTGCGGTCCACCCGGAGCCCGTCCCCCGTCGTCGCCTCGTCCATGTCGTCGGTCCCTTCTCAGCGTGTCGTGCCCGGACCTGTTGACAGGGGCCGGTTGCGTGGCTCATGCTCTCGCACCAATCGGATCGTATAGGAAATGGGTCGACCGACAAGTCCCTCCGGGGAGCGGTCCAGCCCCTCCCGCCGGACCGGTTCCCCATCCCTCCTCCCCGACGGAGCCCCCATGAGCTTGCTCGGCGTCCTGCGCGGTCCGCGCCAGGTCCTGTTCGGAGCCGGGCAGCGCCATGCGCTCGGGACGGTCGTCGCGGCCCTGGGCTCACGCGCCCTGGTCTGCACCGACGCCCGCTTCGGCGCCACCCCGGAGTTCGCCCACCTCGTCCGCCTCCTCGAGGACTCGGGCGTGCACGTCACGTCGTACACCGAGGTCGAGCCCGACGTCCCCGTCCACCAGGTGGTCCGGTGCGCCGAGCTCGCCGCCGCTGCGGAGCCCGACGTCGTGGTGGGGATGGGTGGGGGCAGCTGCCTCGACCTGGCCAAGGCGGTCGCGGTGCTGCTCACCCACGGCGGGACCCCCGCGGACTACTACGGCGAGCTGCGCGTGCCCGGGCCCGTCATGCCGGTCGTCGCCCTGCCCACCACGGCGGGCACCGGGTCGGAGGTGACACCGGTGGCGGTGCTCACCGACCCCGACCGGATCAGCAAGGTGGGCATCTCCAGCCCGCACCTCATCCCGCACGCCGCACTGTGCGACCCCGAGCTCACCGTCGGCTGCCCACCGCCGCTCACCGCGAGCGCGGGTGCTGACGCCCTCTCCCACGTGGTCGAGGCCTTCACCGCGATCCGTCGCCCGGGTACCACCGAGCTGGCGACCGAGCGCGTCTTCGTCGGCAAGAACGAGCTGACCGACACCTACGCCCTGCTCGGCGTCCGGCTGATCGCGGGCAGCCTGCACCGTGCCTGGTCCAGCCCCGGCGACGTCGAGGCGCGGGAGGCGATGATGCTCGGCGCGACCGCCGGCGGCTTCGCCCTCGGCACCGCAGGTACGGCGGCGGCGCACGCCATCCAGTACCCGGTCGGGGCCCTCACCCACACGCCGCACGGCGTCGGGGTCGGCGCACTCCTGCCCTACGTGATGGAGTTCAACCGGCCCACCCGCGTGCCCGAGCTGGCCGCCGTCGCCGTGGCGATGGGCGCCTCGCCCGACTGGTCGGCCGAGGACCTCGCGGACGAGGCGATCGACCGCGTCGCGGCGCTGCTGGCCTCGGTGGGGATCCCCACCACCCTGGCCGAGCTCGGCCTGCCGGCCGACCAGCTGCGCTGGACCGCCGAGCAGGCCGCCGGTGCCGAACGGCTGGTGGCCAACAACCCGCGGCCCCTCGACGTCGACGCGCTCGAGCACATCGTGCGCGCCGCCCACGCGGGCGACCGGTCGGCGCTGCGCGAGGCCGTGACCGCACCGCCCGTGCCGACGCCCGCCGGTCTCGGCGCGATGGGTGGTGCGTGATGACCGTCGTGGACGAGGTGCTGCGCCCGGTCGCCGACGTGATCGACGTACCGACCGACCTGTTCGTCGCAGGCGCGTGGCGCCCCGCCGGCGCCGGACGACGGCTGGAGGTGCGCGACCCGGCCACGGGCTCGGTGCTGGCCTCCGTGGCCGACGCCGACACCGACGACGCGACCGCGGCCATCGATGCCGCGGCCACCGCTGCGGCCGACTGGGCGGCGACCTCGCCCCGCTCGCGCGCCGACCTGCTGATGCGGGCGTTCCATCTCATGCACGAGCGCAGCGAGGAGCTCGCGCTCCTCATCTCCCTCGAGAACGGCAAGTCGCTCGCCGATGCCCGTGGCGAGGTGGCCTACGCGGCGGAGTTCTTCCGCTGGTACGCCGAGGAGGGCGTCCGGCTGCGCGGCCAGGTGGGACACGCCCCCAGCGGCGCCAACCGGCTGCTGGTGACCTACCAGCCGGTCGGCGTGAGCGTGCTCGTCACGCCCTGGAACTTCCCCGCGGCGATGGCCACCCGCAAGATCGCCCCGGCGCTCGCGGCCGGGTGCACCACGGTCCTCAAGCCCGCCGCCGAGACGCCGCTGACCGCCCTGGCGGTGGCCGCACTCCTGGAGGAGGTCGGGCTGCCCGCCGGCGTGCTGAACGTCGTCACGACCTCCCACCCGGGACCGGTCGTGGAGGCGATGCTCACCGACCGGCGGACCCGGATGCTGTCCTTCACCGGCTCCACCGAGATCGGTCGCGTGCTGCTGCGCACCGCCGCCGACAACGTCCTCAAGTGCGCCATGGAGCTCGGCGGCAACGCCCCCTTCGTGGTCCTCGAGGACGCCGACGTCGAGGCGGCGCTCGAGGGCGCGATGGTCGCGAAGATGCGCAACGGCGGGCAGGCCTGCACCGCGGCCAACCGGTTCTTCGTCCATGCCTCGGTCCACGACGCCTTCGTCGAGGGGCTCATCGCCCGGATGGCCGCCGTCCGGGTCGGGCCCGGCGCCGAGGAGGCCACCCAGTGCGGGCCGCTCATCAACGACCACGCCGTCCGCAAGGTCGACCTGCTGGTCCGCGACGCCGTCCACCGCGGCGCGCGGGCCATGATCGGCGGACGCGCCCCCGACGGCCCGGGCTCCTTCTACCCGCCCACCGTGCTGGTCGACGTACCCCACGACGCCCGCGTCCTGCACGAGGAGGTCTTCGGACCCGTCGCCCCGGTCGTCCGCTTCGAGAGCGAGGAGGAGCTGCTGCCGGTCGTCAACGACACCGACCTCGGCCTGGTCAGCTACCTCTACACCCGCGACCTCGCCCGTGGCCTCCGGCTCGCGGAGCGCCTCGAGAGCGGGATGGTCGGGCTCAACCGCGGGCTCGTCTCGGACCCCGCCGCCCCCTTCGGTGGCACCAAGCAGAGCGGGCTCGGCCGCGAGGGCAGCACCGAGGGACTCCTGGAGTTCCTGGAGGCCCAGTACGTCGCCACCTCCTGGTGAGCGACCCCCAGCACCGTCACCAGCACCACACCCGTCAGCACCACCCGGTCACATCCCCCGAGCAGGAAGCAGGAAGCAGATGCGGTACCTACAGCGAGCGGGACGCAGGTCCCTCCCCGGCCGGCACGTCCGCCTGGCCACGGCCGCCATCCTCGTGGCGTCGGCCCTCGCGGCCTGCGGCGGCGGTGACGACGGCGACGGTGGCGACGCCGAGGCGAGCAGCACCAAGGCGCCGGCGACGATCCCCGAGCTCACCGACGACCCGCTGACGCTCAGCTTCATCTGGTTCGAGTGGCCGCCGGCCCAGGCGCTGGAGGACTTCGCCAACGCGGAGTACACCAAGGAGCGGCCCAACGTGACCATCGAGGTCAACACGGTGCCCAACGCCAACTGGCACGACGCGATGTTCACCCAGTTCGCCGCGCGGCAGACCGACTTCGACATCCCGATCCTGGACTCCCAGCACATCGGTGAGGCCGTCACCAACGGCAACATCCTCGACCTCACCGACTTCGTCGACGAGAACATCGACGTCGACGCCTACGACCCCTACCTGCTCGCCGCCTACGGTCAGTACCCGCAGGCCGAGACCGGTCAGCGCGACGAGGACGCCAGCCTCTACGGCCTGCCGCTCCTGGGTGACACCTGGACGATGATCTACCGCAAGGACCTCATCGGTGACGAGCCGCCGGAGACCTGGGACGAGATGATCGACGTCGCCCGGCAGTGCCAGGAGGACAACCCCGGCGTCAGCGGGCTCGCCTTCCACCAGGCCAACGGCTCCGACGCCGCAGCCGTCACCTACAACACGGTCAACGGTGTCTACGGCGGCAACCTCTGGAACGCCGAGGACAAGACGATCGAGGGCGTCATCAACGACGAGGCCGGCCAGAAGGCCATGGACGTCCTGGTCAACGAGATGAAGCCGCTGACCGCGAAGGGCTCGGGCAACTGGTTCATCGACGAGGTCAACGCCGCGGTGGCGCAGGGCAAGGCCTGCATCGCGTTCCAGTGGATCGCCGCCGCCGGGGGCCTGGTCGACCCTGCACAGTCGACGCTCGGCAAGACCGAGGACGAGATCCTCGACAAGCTCGGCTTCGCCACCCTGCCGACCCAGGACGCCGACGTCGTGCCCCTCGGCGGGATGGGCATGCACATCTCCGCCTACGCGCCTGCCGACCGGCAGGCCGAGGCGCTCAACTTCATGAAGTGGTTCGAGCAGGAGGACGTGCAGAAGAAGTGGGCCGCGGCGGGCGGCGTGCCGGCGCGCACCGACGCGCTCGAGTCGCCGGAGTTCCTCGAGGCCGGACCTTTCAACCAGGTGTACGCCGACTCGGTGTCCCGCATGCGCGACATGTGGAACGTGCCGGAGTACGCCCGCCTGATCGACATCGAGAACACCAACGTCAACGCGGCGCTCAACGGGGCCAAGGACCCCGAGGAGGCGCTCGACGACATCGCCGAGCAGCAGCAGCAGGTGCTCGACTCCAGCGGCGGCGGGCTGTGAGTCGACGACCATGACCACCACGACCGACCACCCGGTGCAGGAGGCGTCCTCGACGTCGCCCCCTGCACCGGGGCGGTCCCCCCGCCTCACCGACGGCCGGCTGGCGCTGGTGTTCATCTCGCCGGCGATGCTGCTGCTGCTGACGATGTCGGTGTTCCCGCTGCTGTGGGCGCTCTACCTGTCCTTCACCGACTACTCCGCCACGCGAGACGCGCCGGCCGACTTCGTCGGGTTCGAGAACTACACCACCATCCTCACGTCCCCGGAGGTCTGGCAACGGGCCCTCACGACACTGGTCTACGTCACCGGGGCCGTGGCGCTGCAGACCGTGCTGGGCTTCGGCATCGCGTACCTGATCTCGCGGCGGGCCCGCGGACGAGGGGTGCTGACCACCCTGTTCCTGGTGCCGATGATGCTGTCGCCGGTCGTGGTCGGCCTGTTCTGGAAGTTCATGCTCGACGCCCAGTTCGGGGTGATCAACTCCATGCTCGGCTCGCTCGGCTTCGGGCAGGTGGAGTGGCTCACCCGGCAGCGGACGGCCTTGTTCTCGCTGATCGTGGTCGACACGTGGCAGTGGACGCCGTTCATCATGCTCATCGCACTCGCCGGCCTCACCGCGGTCCCGAAGTACCTCTACGAGGCCGCGTCCATCGACCGCGCGTCGGAGTGGTTCCGCTTCCGCCACATCACGCTGCCCATGGTCTGGCCCCTGCTGCTCATCGCGGTCATGTTCCGCGCCATCGAGGCCTTCCGGCTGTTCGACCTCGTCTACATCCTCACCAGCGGAGGCCCCGGGGTCTCCACCGAGACGTTGTCGTTCCACGTCTACAAGGTCGCGTTCCTCGGCTTCAACACCGGGCTCGCGTCGGCGTACGGGATCCTCATGGTCCTCGTCGTCATCGTCCTGGCGCAGCTCTACCTGCGCTACCTGAACAAGCTCAAGGAGGGGTGATGGCCATCTCCATCGACGAGGCCGTGCCCGGCCCCGCCACGGACGACGCGCCGCCGCAGCGTCGCCGCGGTGGCCGGGGCCGGATGGTGGTCGAGGTCCTGCTCCTGACCGCGCTGGCGGTGGCCATGCTCTTCCCGGTGCTCTGGATGCTCGAGACGTCCATCAAGGAGAACCGCGACGTCTACGCCGTGCCCGCGAAGTTCTTCGGCTTCGACATCACGCTGGACCACTACAAGGACGTGTTCGTCGCGCAGGGCGGCGGCCGGTCGGACCTGTCCGGGTCGTTCCTCAACTCGGTCATCGTGGCCGGCGCGTCGACCGTGCTGGCCACCGCGCTGGGCGTGCCGGCGGCGTGGGCCTACTCGCGCTTCACCCTGAAGGCCGAGAAGGACCAGCTCTTCTTCATCCTGTCGACCCGCTTCATGCCGCCCGTGGTCGTGGTGATCCCGATCTTCCTCATGTATCGCGAGCTCGGGCTCATCGACAGCAAGCTCGGGCTGGTCCTCATCTACGCCGCGTTCAACGTGCCGTTCACGATCTGGATGATGAAGGGCTTCGTCGACGAGGTGCCGGCGGAGTACGAGGACGCGGCGATGCTCGACGGCTACACCCGGCTGCAAGCGTTCTGGCGCGTGACGTTGCCGCTGCTCGTGCCGGGCATCGCCGCGACGGCGGTCTTCGCGCTGATCTTCTCGTGGAACGAGTTCGTCTTCGCCATCTTCCTCACCTCCAGCCAGGAGGTGCGTACGGCGCCACCCGCCATCGCCGGACTGATCGGCGGCACCACCGTGGACTGGGGCCTGGTCGCGGCGTCGGCGGTGGTCTTCGCGCTGCCGGTGCTGGTGTTCGCCTACCTCGTGCGCAAGCACCTCGTGGCCGGCGTGACCCTCGGGGCGGTGCGACGCTGATGGCCGGCATCGAGGTGACCTCCCTGCACAAGCGCTACCCCGACGGCACCGTCGCGGTGGAGCACGTGGACCTGTCGATCGGGGACGGCGAGCTGTTCGTGATGCTCGGCCCGTCCGGATGCGGCAAGACGACGACCCTGCGCGCGATGGCCGGGCTGGAGCGGCAGACCTCCGGCGACATCCGCATCGGTCGGACGCTCGTCAACGACCTGCCGCCGGCGGAGCGCGACATCGCCATGGTCTTCCAGTTCTACGCGCTCTACCCGCACCTCAAGACCCGCGACAACCTCGCCTTCCCGCTCCGGGCCGAGGGCCAGCCCGAGAAGGAGGTCAGGGAGCGGGTCGCCGAGGTCGCGCGGATGATGCAGCTCGAGCGACTGCTCGACCGCAAGCCGCAGCACCTCTCGGGCGGCGAGCAGCAGCGCGTCGCCCTGGCCCGCGCACTCGTCCGCCGACCGCAGGCCTTCTTGATGGACGAACCGCTGACGAACCTCGACGCGGAGCTGCGGGCGGACGTGCGCACGGAGATCAAGCACCTGCAGGCCGAGCTCGGGACGACGATGGTCTACGTCACCCACGACCAGGTCGAGGCGATGTCGCTCGGGCACCGGATCGCGATCCTCAACAAGGGACGGGTGGAGCAGATCGGCACCCCGCTCGAGGTCTACGACCGGCCCGCCAGCCTGTTCTGCGCCGCGTTCATCGGCTCGCCGCCGATGAACCTGATCGAGGTGCAGGTGGCCGAAGGTGCCCTCCGCGGCCCCGGCGGCCTCGTCCTCACCCCGCCCGAGGGCCTGCCGCGCGACCGCTCGCTCGTCGCCGGCGTACGACCGGAGGCGCTCGAGGTGACCGCGCCCGGTGCCGATCGGACCGTCCCCGCCCGGGTCGTCTCCGCCGAGGCGTTGGGCGACGAGATCATCTACGTGGTCGACCACGGCGGCGCGCGCGACGTACGGGTCCGGATGCCACCGACCGTGCGCTTCGCCGCCGACGAGCAGGTCGGGCTGCGCCATGCCGGCGGGACCCCGCCGGTCTACGACACGAGCACGGAAGAGCTGGTGGCCTGATGGGAACCGTGTCAGCGCACGGGATGCGCAAGTCCTTCGGCGAGGTGCAGGCCCTCGACGGGGTCACCCTCGACGTGCCGGACGGTTCGTTCTTCGTGGTGCTCGGCCCGTCCGGGGCGGGCAAGACCACGACCCTGCGGGCGATCGCCGGCCTGGAGAAGCTCGACGAGGGCTCGGTGCACCTCGACGGCAGGGACGCGACGGCAGACACCCCTGCCGCCCGGGACCTCGCCATGGTCTTCCAGAGCTATGCCCTCTACCCGCGGCGGACGGCGTACGACAACATCGCCTCGCCGCTGCGGGCCCGCAAGGCGTCCTCGAGCGACATCGCCGCAGCGGTCGAGCAGGTCGCGGCGCTGCTGCACATCGAGCGGTTGCTGGAACGCCGGCCCGCCCAGATGTCGGGTGGCGAGATGCAGCGCGTCGCGCTGGCCCGGGCGCTCGTGCGTCGCCCGCGCGCCTTCCTGATGGACGAGCCGCTCACCAACCTCGACCTCAAGCTGCGCGTGGAGATGCGCACCGAGCTCACCCGCATCCACCGCACGCTCGGCGGCACCTTCGTCTACGTCACCAACGACCAGGTCGAGGCGCTCTCCATGGCCGACCGCGTCGCGGTGCTGCGGGAGGGACGGGTGCAGCAGGTCGGCACCCCGGCCGAGATCTACGAGCGGCCCGCCAACCAATGGGTCGCCGGATTCGTCGGCAGCCCCCGCATCAGCCTGCTGGCGTGCCGGGCGGAGGGCGACCGGCTCGTCGGCGAGCAGGGCTGGTCCCTGCCGCGCCCCCGGTGGACCACCGCCGAGGACGGGCGACCGCTGCTCCTCGGCCTGCGGGCCGAGGACGTGTCGGTCGAGAAGCGCGGCGACGTCGCGCTGCCCGGTGAGCTCTACGGGCTCGAGCCGCTCGGTGACCGCACCGTGGTCGACGTGAAGGTGGGCTCGGAGATGGTGAAGGTGAAGGCCCGGCCGACCGTCGCGGGCGCGCCGGGGCAGCGGGTGTCGGTCACGGTCGACCTCGACCGTGCTCACATCTTCGACGCCGGCACCGGGCTGGCCCTGTCCACCTCGGGGCGGTAACGGCCTGCACCCTGTCAGGGCAGCGCGAGCAGGGTCTCGACGGCGGCCACGAACTCGCGCCGGTTGAACGGCTTGGGCAGGAAGTGCTGGTGCGTGTCGCCCACGTCGAGGTCCCCGGACATGATCAGCACCTTGGTCGTCGGGCTGGAGCGGCGCAGCTCGTCGGCCACCGCGAGGCCCGTCATCCGCGGCATGTGGTGGTCGACCACGACCAGGTCGAAGGTCTGCACCGACGTGTGCTCGAGGACCTCGGCGCCGTCCCCGGCGACGGTGACCACGTGACCGGCGCGCTCGAGGACGTGCCCGATGAAGTCGCGGATGTCGGGCTCGTCGTCGGCGACGAGGCTGCGCGGGGACATGCGTCCGAGTCTGGCCCCCTTCCCGGGTCGGTGTCGCGCCGTGTCGCGGTTTCTGCGGCAGATGTGAGCAGATCGTGAGGTGCGCGCCCGGCGAACCCCCGACGGGCGCCCGACACCGGTCGTAGTGTGTCGCCATGACGAGGGCCCTGTCGCCGGCGCGGGCCGTCGCCTTCGCCGCGGCCTACGTCGTGCTCACCCTCGTCGGACGGGCGACCGCGATCGAGGGCCAGGTCGTCAGCCTCGTCTGGCCGGCCTCCGGTGTCGCGTTCCTGTGGCTGCTCGCCGAGTCGCCCCGCCACGTGCTGCGCGTGCTCGCGCCGCTGCTGGTCCTCCACTTCGGCCTCGTCGTCGCGACCGGGGTGTCGCCGCTGCTGGGCCTCTTCGGCGCGGTGTCGGTGACGCTGCAGACCGCCGTTGCCGGGCTGCTGCTGCGTCGGTGGTGCCCCACCATGCTCGGCGCCGGCGGCACCCAGAGCATCCGGTCACCCCGCAACCTGGCCGCGACCGCCGGGGCGGCGGCCGTCGGCTGCGCGCTCGGTGCCGTGGTCGGGACGCTCGGCCTCTGGCTCGACGGTGTCACGGTGGAGGCCCTCACCCCGGTGGCGTGGTTCGCGCGGCACGTCGTCGGTGTCCTCACCGTCGGCGCGGTCGGGCACCTCGCGTGGGAGTGGCACACGCAGACGATCCCGGCCCGCACCCACGGCGGCTCGCGCACCGAGCTGGTTCTGCTGTGGGTGCTCTCGGTCGTCGCGACCGTGCTGCTCTTCGTGCAGCCCTACCCGGTCGTCTTCCTCGTGATCGGCTTCGCCGTGTGGTCGGCCGCCCGCTTCCGGACGTTCCCCGCCGCGCTGCACTGCCTGGTGCTGGGCGGGACCGCGCTGGCGCTCAGCCTCACCGGCCAGGGCCCGTTCGCCGCCATCGAGGACCCGGTGGCCGAGGTGCTGGTCTCGCAGCTCTTCATGGTCGCCGTGCTCCTCACCGGCCTGGCTGTGGGTGCCCTGGGCGACCGGGTCGACGAGCTGTACGCCGCCGCGACCGCGGCCCGCGCCGACGCGGCCGAGCAGGCCGAGCTCCTCGCCGAGATGACCGAGAGCATGGACGAGGGGCTCGTCGTGCTCGACCCCGAAGGACGCGTCGAGCGCAGCAACGGCGCCAGCCGCCGGCTGGCCCACCGCGTCAGCACCGCGACCACGGATGCCGACGCGCTGGCCGAGCTGGTCGGGCTGCTGAGCGACCCCGCACCGTCCCGCACCGGCGCCGTACGTGCCGAGCTGGGCGTCGGCGACGTGGTGATCGCGCTGCCCAGCGGTGAGGAGGTCGTGCTCGCGGTGTCACGCGCCACGCTGTCGCGCAGCAGCGGGCACCCCGGCGTGCTGCTGGTGCTGCGGGAGGTGACCGAGCACCGCTCGGGCCTGCGGCCGCTGGCCGGCTTCGCCTCGACCGCCGCCCACGACCTGCGCGGCCCGCTCTCGGCGATCCGGTCCTGGCTCTCGCTCGCCGTCGACGACCTCGAGCCCGGGTCGGAGGCCGCAGAGCCGCTGCGCCGTGCCGAACGCGCCTCCGAGCAGATGGGGGAGCTCATCGGTGACCTCCTCGAGCACGCGCTGGCCGAGTCGGGCGAGATCGCCGCGCGCGAGGTGTCCATCACCGGCAGTGGTGGCGTGCTGGGCCAGGTGTCGGGGCTGCTCGGGCCCGAGGACGTGCTGGAGGCGGACCCCGACCTGCCGTCGGTGCGCGCCGACCCGGTCGCGGTGAGGCAGCTGTTCGGCAACCTCATCGGCAACGCCGTCAAGTACGCCCGGCCCGGCGAGCCCGCGACGATCACCGTGCGCGCCAGGCGCCAGGGATCGCGCGTCGTGGTCGAGGTCGAGGACCACGGGGTCGGCGTCGACGACTCCGAGCGCGCCCTGATCTTCCAGCGCTTCCACCGCAGCGGAGCGGTCCGCGCCCACTTCCGCGGGACCGGGATGGGGCTGTCGATCTGCCAGACCATCGTGCAGCGCCACGGCGGCACCATCGAGTGCCTCGCGACCCCGCCCGGCAGCGGGACGGTCTTCCGGTTCGACCTGCCGGCAGCCGAGCCCGGGCGGGAGGTTTCGACCGGTCTCTCCCGTGGCACCATCCCACCGTGAGGTCTTCGGGGGTCGCCGTCTGCGGCATGCTGCTGCTCGGCGCGCTGGTGACCGGGTGCACCGACGACGCGGACGGCTCCGCCGGGCCCGCGGGCCCGGCGGACGACGGGCGATGGCGCACCAGCACGGCACCGGTCGACGCGTCCGGCCTGTCCTGGGCCGTCGGCTCGACGGTCCACCTCGCGGACGGCACCACCGTGGACACGGGCCGCCCGCTGCGGGCCTACGTCGTCGCAGGCGACGGGGTGTTCTTCGTGCCGGCCGACGACGACGCATCCGCCGGCGACCCGGCGTTCACCGGCGCGGACCTGTGGTTCGTGCGCCCGGGAGCGGAACCCGGGCCGACCGGGCTCGAGGTCGCCGGGACCGGCCTGGCCCGCACGCCCGACGGGTCCCGCCTCGTGGTGCTCGACGCGGACTACGACGAGGGCACCGCGGTGATGCGGTTCCTCGACCTGTCCTCCGGCGAGGAGACGACGTCCGAGGACGGGATGGACACCTCCGGCATCGACGACCCGGTCGACCACCTGCTGGAGGCGGAGGTGGAGATCCTCGCCGTCGACGACGAGCGCGTGCGCGCCCGCGTCATCGAGGGCGAGGAGGTCTACGACCTCAGCACCGGGGAGGGGGCGTCTGCGAGCGACGACGAGCCTCCCGTCGTGCGTGACGCGCTGACCAGCCCCGACGGGACGTGGCGAATCGAGAAGCCCGACTCGGGTCCCGACCGCGTCGTCGACGCCGACGGCCGGGCCGTCGACCTCCGGGTCCCGCAGGAGCGGTGGAACCTGTCCTGGTGGGCCGACCAGGAGACAGCGGTCGGCACCGTGATCACCGGCCCGGGCACCGGCAAGCGGACCACCGAGGGCGACACGGTCGCTCTCCTGTCGTGCAGGGTGCCGACCGGTGCCTGCACCGTCCTCGAGGACTCCGCGGGCGAGACGGTGCTGTTCCCGCTCCGCTCGTCGGTGGCCGCGATCATGCTGCAGGACGGGGAGTGACGAGACGGTGACGGACCCGGAGATCGAGTACCGGCGGTTGGTGTCGGGCGACGCTCCCGCCGTGCGCGCCGTGGTCGATGCCCTCGACGGCGTGCTGCACACCCTGGTCGGGGTCCGGGAGGACCTGACCGCCGCCGCAGAGGTCCCGGTCTGGTCGGGGCTGGCCGCGATGGCGTTCACCGCGCGGGCCTCGGGCCTGCGGCAGGGGCTCGGGGTGACCCGGGCGGTGCTGGTGCGTGCGCGCGGCGCCCTCGAGACGGCTGCCTCGGCCTACGAGTCCGCCGAGGACCAGGCCGAGCACTACATCGCCTTCTGGCGCAACCGGCCCGCGGGCCTTCCGCCGGCGGTCGAGGAGATCTTCGCCCGCGTCGTCAACGCCCGCTTGCTCTCGGTCGGCTCCTCCTACAACCAGCAGCTCGCTGCCGTGGAGGCGGTGCTGCGCGGCGAGGACGTCGACCTCGACGACCTCGACGACGAGACCCGGAAGTGGGTCGAGGAGGGGATGGCGAAGAACGAGGAGTGGCTCGACGGCAACAACAGCGACCTCGGACCGATCATCCCCAACACCGCCGCCACCGGCGACGGCCGGGGCTGGATCCCGCAGGGCCTGGGCTACGACCCGAGGACCGGGACGCTGCTCCAGTCGTACTACACCAAGGACGACGAGGGGCACGGCGACGCGTCCTACCTCGCGCTCATCGACGAGGTGACCGGCGCCGAGGTCGGCGAGGTGACCCTCGGCGACACCCATCTCGATGCGGACGGCAACCCCGTCAGTGGCGGCAAGCCCACGCACGCCGGCGGTGTCAGCGTCCGGGGAGACGACGTCTACGTCGTCGACAACGGCGAGGTCTACACCTACTCCCTGGCAGCCCTGCAGTCTGCAGCGCGCGGCGAGACCGTGCCGCAGAAGGCGCCCCCGCAGACCGGCCTCGACGGCGGGTCGTACTCCGCGGTCAAGGACGGGAGGCTCTACCTCGGTGACCACGAGAACGACGAGCTCTACGTCTACGAGCAGGACTCCTCCGGGCAGTGGGTGAAGGTCGACACCGTTGACACGCCGCCCCACTGCCAGGGAGTCCTGGTCCGCGACGGGGAGTACGTCTTCAGTGCCTCCTCGGGCCGCCACGAGGACCACAGCCAGCTCTACGTGCAGGACCTCGACGGCAACCGCAGCGAGCCCTACGACCTGCCGAGCATGTCGCAGGGCGTGGTCGAGGTCGACGGCCAGCTCGTCGTGACCTACGAGTCAGGAGCCGAGGAGTTCGACCACGCGATCACCGGGACCTCTGGCTGGTGGTGGCTGCGCGACGACTACGGCGACCTCTGGGCCAACCCCCACATGACCCGCACCCCGCTGTCCGAGCTGGGTCTTTCGGAGGACGTCGACGTGGAGCCCGGCACCCTGCTGGGTGCGGCCGCCGAGCTCTCTGCGCTCGTCGGGCCCGTGAAGGCCGCGGCCGACGAGGTCCGGGGCCTGCGGGTCCCGGCCGGGGCGCTCGGCGAGGTGCCACGCGCCGCCACGCTCGCCGCGACGGTCGAGGGCCTGCTGGGTGCTGCCGCGAGCAGCCTGGGCACGGGCGCCAGCGCGATCTCGGCGGCGGCGGAGCTGCTCACGACGACCTCGCACGACTACGCGCGCACCGACGACCACGTGGCCGGCGGATTCCGGGGCGTCACGCCCGGCTGAGCCCGGGGCCCCGGTGAGGTTTTGAGCCGCCCGTCGCGACCTCGTTCCTCGCTCGCGGGGCTCCCTCAACCTCTTCGCGTTCGCGTCCTCGCTGCGCTCATCCGCGAGGCTCAGACGTTGCGGCGGTACTGGCCCCCGACCTCGAAGAACGCCTCGGTCACCTGCTGGAGCGAGCAGACGCGGGCGGCGTCCATCAGCACGGCGAAGACGTTGTCGCCGGAGATCGCGGCGTCCTTGAGCCGGGCGAGCGCCTCCTGCGCCTCGGCGCCGTGCGCGGCCTGGAAGGAGCGCACCCGGGCGAGCTGCGACTCCTTCTCGGACTCGGTCGCCCGCGCCAGCTCGACCTCCTTGGGCTGCGCGTCGGCCGCCGACTCCTTGACGAAGGTGTTGACGCCGATGATCGGCAGCGACCCGTCGTGCTTGCGGTGCTCGTAGAGCATCGACTCGTCCTGGATCCGGCCGCGCTGGTAGCCGGTCTCCATCGCGCCGAGCACGCCGCCGCGCTCGTTGATCGAGTCGAACTCCTGGAGGACCGCTGCCTCGACGAGGTCGGTGAGGTCGTCGATGACGTAGGAGCCCTGGAGCGGGTTCTCGTTCATCGCCAGCCCCCACTCGCGGTTGATGATGAGCTGGATCGCCAGCGCGCGTCGCACGGAGTCCTCGGTCGGGGTCGTCACCGCCTCGTCGTACGCGTTGGTGTGGAGGCTGTTGGCGTTGTCGTAGATCGCGATGAGGGCCTGCAGCGTGGTGCGGATGTCGTTGAAGTCCATCTCCTGCGCGTGCAGCGACCGGCCGCTCGTCTGGACGTGGTACTTCAGCTTCTGCGAGCGCTCCGAGGCGCCGTACTTCTCCTTCATCGTCACCGCCCAGATGCGCCGGGCGACGCGGCCGAGCACGCTGTACTCGGGGTCCATGCCGTTGGAGAAGAAGAACGACAGGTTGGGCGCGAAGTCGTCGATGTCCATGCCGCGCGCGAGGTAGGCCTCGACGTAGGTGAAGCCGTTGGCGAGGGTGAAGGCGAGCTGGCTGATGGGGTTCGCCCCGGCCTCGGCGATGTGGTAGCCGGAGATCGAGACGGAGTAGAAGTTGCGGACCTGCCGCTCGATGAACCACTCCTGGATGTCGGCCATCATCCGCAGCGAGAACTCGGTGGAGAACAGGCAGGTGTTCTGCCCCTGGTCCTCCTTCAGGATGTCGGCCTGCACGGTGCCGCGCACGTTGGCGAGGGCGTACGCCTCGAGCTGGGCGCGCTCCTCCTCGCTCGGCTCGCGGCCCTCCCGGTCGGTGAACGCGTCGACCTGCTGGTCGATCGCGGTGTTGAGGAAGAACGCCAGCACCGTCGGGGCCGGGCCGTTGATCGTCATCGAGACGCTGGTCGTCGGCGAGACGAGGTCGAAGCCGTCGTAGAGCGCCTTCATGTCGTCGAGCGTCGCGACCGAGACACCCGAGGTGCCGACCTTGCCGTAGACGTCGGGGCGCGGGTCCGGGTCGCGGCCGTAGAGCGTGACCGAGTCGAACGCCGTCGACAGGCGCGTCGCATCGTTGCCCTCGGACAGGATCTTGAAGCGGCAGTTGGTGCGCGCCGGGTCGCCCTCGCCGGCGAACATGCGGGCGGGGTCCTCGTTGTCGCGCTTGAACGGGAAGACGCCGGCGGTGAAGGGGAAGTAGCCGGGCAGGTTCTCGTTGCGCCAGAACCGCACCAGCTCGCCGTGGTCGGTGAACCGGGGGAGCGAGACGCGCGGGATCTTGTTGCCGCTCAGCGACTCCTTGGTGAGCTTGGTGTGGATCTCGCGGTCGCGCACCACGACGACCTGCTCGTCGCCGGAGTAGGACTCGACCACCGCCGGCCAGCGCTCGACCTGGTCGGTCACCTCGTGCGGGACGGCCTTGCGGGCCGACTCGAGGAGCGCGGCGACCCGGCCCAGGTCGCCGTCGGCCAGCTGGTCGGCGACGTGCTGCACGCGCTGCAGGTGGCGCGCCGCCTCGGCGAGCTCGGACGTACGTGCGTGGTAGCCGCGGACCGTCTCGGTGATCTCCGAGAGGTAGCGGACGCGGTCGGAGGGCACGACCTGGCGGATGCCGGAGGAGTGGCGTACGTCGACGTGGGGGAGCGTGCCCTCGCTGACCTCGAGGCCGGCGTCGGTGAGCTCGGAGCGCAGGTGCTGGTAGAGCGCGGTGACGCCGTCGTCGTTGAAGGTCGCGGCGCTGGTACCAAAGACCGGCATGTCGTGCGGCTGCTTGCCGAAGGCCCCGCGGTTGCGGACGAGCTGGCGCCCGACGTCGCGGAGCGCGTCCTTCGCGCCCCGGCGCTCGAACTTGTTGATCGCGACGCTGTCGGCGAAGTCGAGCATGTCGATCTTCTCCAGCTGCGAGGCGGCGCCGAACTCCGGCGTCATCACGTAGAGCGAGTGGTCGACGAGCGGCACGATGCCGGCGTCGCCCTGGCCGATACCGGGCGTCTCGACGATCACCAGGTCGTGGCCGGCGGCCTTGACCACGTCGATCACGTCGGCGAGGTGCTCGGGCACCTCGTGCGCGCCGCGGGTGGCCAGCGAGCGGAAGAACACGCGGTCGCCGTCGAGGGAGTTGGCCCGGATCCGGTCGCCGAGCAGCGCGCCGCCGCCCTTGCGGCGGGTCGGGTCGACCGCGATGACCGCGATCCGCAGCTTGTCCTGCTGGTCGGTGCGGAAGCGGCGCACGATCTCGTCGGTGAGGCTCGACTTGCCCGAGCCGCCGGTGCCGGTGATGCCGAGGACGGGTACGACGCGGCGCGCGGCGGCGCGGCGTACGTCCTCGAGCAGCGACTCGTCGAGGCGGCCGCCCTCCGCGCCGGTGATCGCGCGGGCCACGGCGAACCGGTCACCCGAGAGCACCTGCTCGGCGGTGACCTGCCGGTCGGCCCAGAGGTCGATGTCGCAGTCGGCGACCACGGAGTTGATCATCCCGACGAGGCCCATCTTCTGGCCGTCCTCGGGGGAGAAGATGGTGACGCCCGAGTCGCGGAGCCGCTGGATCTCCTTCGGCACGATGACGCCGCCACCGCCGCCGACGACGCGCACGTGGCCGGCGCCCGCGGCGCGCAACGACTCGACGAGATACTCGAAGTACTCCACGTGACCGCCCTGGTAGGACGACACCGCGACGCCCTGCGCGTCCTCCTCGAGCGCCGCGTCGACGACCTCCTGCACCGAGCGGTTGTGCCCGAGGTGGATGACCTCGCAGCCCTGGCTCATGAAGATCCGCCGCATGATGTTGATCGACGCGTCGTGCCCGTCGAACAGTGCGGACGCGGTCACGAGACGGATCGGGTGGGTGGGCGTGTGCAGGTCGGCCATGGACAGATACTAGGACATCCAACTAATTACTCGCGAGTCACGAAGGACGTCCACCTGGAAAGGTCAGGAGCCGTCGCCGAGCCCGGTGCGCAGCGTCGTCAGCCGGTCGGTCAGCTCGCGCACCTCGCCCCCAGGCAGCCCGGGCGCCTCGAACACCTGGCCGTTGAGGGCGTCCGTCGCCTCCTCGACCGCCTTGCGGCCGGCGTCCGTCAGCACGGCGCGTACGACGCGCTTGTCCTCGTCGCTGCGCACCCGCTCCACGTAGCCCTGCGCCACGAGCCGGTCGACGGCGTTGGTGACGCTCGTCGGGTGCACCTGCAGCAGCGACCCGAGCCGCGACATCGGCATCGCGGCGCCGCGGCTGAAGGAGAGCAGCCGCAGCACCTCGTAGCGGGCGAACGTCAGCCCGCGCGGGCGGAGCACCCCGTCGATGCGCTCCATCAGCAGCTGCTGCGCGCGCACGAGCGAGGTCACCATCGCCATCCCGTCGGCGGCGTCGCCCCAGCCGTGGGCCACCCACTGCCGGTGGGCCTCGCTGATCGGGTCGCGGGTCATGGGAGGGGAGGCTACTCAGGCAGGCCGGTCAGCACGGCGTGCGCCTCGACCATCGCGGGCCCGTACCAGGTGAGCAGCCGGCCCGACACCAGTCGCGTCGGCGTGCGCAACGCCTCCGGGCCGTCGTCGGCGGTGAAGACGTAGGGCTCGTCCGGGAGCAGCACGACGTCCGCGCCGGCGGCGTCGATGTCGTCCGGGGTGACGGTCGGGTAGCGCCCGTCGCGCCCGGCCGGACCGTGGGCCAGCACGTTGGTCAGCCCGGCCCGGGTGAGGAGGTCGTCGGTGTAGGTCGACGACCCGACGACCATCCACGGGTCGCGCCAGATCGGGACCGCGACGGCGAGCCGCCGCGGCGCCGGCGTCGACCACAGCGCACGCGCCTCGACCAGCCAGGCGGGGTCGTCGAGCCCGAGGGCCTCGTGGAGGAGGCGCGACATCGAGGCCAGCGCCTCCTCGACGGTCTCGATCCGGGTGACCCACACCGCGACGCCGGCGTCGCGCAGGCGGCGGACGTCGAGCTCGCGGTTCTCCTCCATGTTGGCCACGACGAGGTCGGGGGAGAGGGCGCGGACCGCCGCCAGGTCGGGGTTCTTGGTGCCGCGCACGCGCGTGACGTCGAGGTCGGCGGGGTGGGTGCACCAGTCGGTCGCGCCGACCAGCCGGTCGGGTGCGCTTGCTGCGATCGCCTCGGTGAGCGACGGCACGAGCGAGACGACGCGACGGGCCGGGCCGGACAGGGGGACGTCGGCCCCGAGGTCGTCGTGCATGGACCCGAGGCTAGCCACTGCCGAGGTGCACGCGGTGGACGTGGTGAGGTTGTCCTCATGAGCAAGCACGCCCGCCCTCGGGGGCTGCCGGTCGACGGCGTGGAGCGACCCACCGCCGACGGCTGGACGTTCCCGGTCCGCGACCCGGCGACCGCGGAGCCGCTGTGGGACGTCCCGGACGCCGGGGTCGCCGACGCGCGCGACGCGGTCACGGCCGCCCGCCGCGCCCTCGACGCGACGCAGTGGAGCACCGACGCCGACCTGCGCGCCGACACCGTACGACGCCTCGCCGCCGCCGTCGCCGACCGGGCCGACGAGCTCGTGGCCCTGATGGCGGCCGAGACCGGCGTGCCGGTCGCCCTGCGGTCCACCCACCTCGACGACGCGATCGCCGCGCTGACGGGGTCGGTGGCCCAGCAGCGCGAGCCGGCCGGGGTGACCGCCGTGGTCACGCCCGCCACCTCGCCCCTGGCCGTGGCGCTCGCGGAGGTCGGCCGGGTGCTCGGCGCCGGTGGGACGGTCGTGCTGAAGCCCGCTGCCGAGGCCGCGACCGCCGCGATCGAGCTCGGCCGGATCGCCCTCGACGTGCTGCCGCGCGGGGTGCTCAACGTCGTGACCACCCGCGACGTCGACGTCGCCATCGCGCTCACCCTCGACGAGCGCGTCGACGAGGTCTCCGTCACCGGGTCACCCGTCGTGGCCGAGCGCGTCCGGGTCGCGGGGGAGGGGGCGGGAACGCGCGTGCGCCTCGACGTCGGCGGTCCGCGCCCGGTCCGGGCGGGCGACGACGGGGACCTCGGGGCCGTCGTCGCCGCGGCCGCCCGTGCCGTCGCGGCCAACGCCGGTCAGGGCTGCCGCCTGCCGTCGAGCGTCGTCGTACCCGTGCACCGGCACGCCGAGGCGCTGCAGACCGCGGTCGCGGCGATGCAGGACGTCGTCGTCGGCGACCCGGCCGACCCTGCCACGCGCTGCGGTCCGCTGCGCTCGGCGGTCGCGCGCGACCGGGTGCGCCGCTACGTCGACCTCGCTCGCTCCGAGCGCGGCGACGTCGCCCTCGGCGGTCAGTCGCTCGACCGCGACGGGTGGTGGTTCGCCCCGACCGTGATCGGCGGGCTGTCGCGTCAGTCCCGCCTGGTGCGCGAGGAGGTGCTCGGGCCGGTGCTCGTGGTCGTCTCCGACGGGCGGAACAGCTGAGCAGCCGCGGTGGCGCCGAGCACGCCCCCGCCGAGCACCAGCACCAGGCCGGGGCCGGGGACCCAACCGCTCATGCCGACCAGCGTGAGCAGGTGCACCACCTGCCAGACGGGGAGGACCACCGCCACGACGGCGAAGATCGTCGCCTGCACCGCCGCCACCCGTCGCAGGGGGATCAACGCCCCCGCGAGCCCGAGCATCGCCGCGTAGAACGTCCACAGTCCGGCGCCGCGGGCGCCTGAGACCGAGCCGACCGCAGTGTCGATCCACGGGAGGAAGGAGCCGAGGAGGACCATCGCGACCGCGCCGGCCAGCCGACGCTTGGCCGGGTCGGGCCCGCGCCGCACCCGGGTCGCGCTCGTCGCCGTTGCACCGCTCATGGGGGGACTGTACGGAACGGCGTGGCCGAGTGGGCGGCACCGACGGACGATCGAGTGCCGTCACACGCGACGAACGGTGGTCCGTGACGCGACGAACGGTCGGTCCTGCGCGACGAACGGCACCGAAGCCCCGACTGGGCCGTGCCAGGCGGCCCCGTCGCGCCACCGGTCGACCATTTCCGACCGCTCGCCGAAAACTGTGACCCCCGTCACATGAGTGCCTTGACCCGCGTGTCGAGCCGCTGTTGTGCTGCCGGGCAGCCAGTTCCGAGTCGTCAGCCAGTGGAGGACACCGTGGATGAACACCAGCGCCGGGACTACTGGCGCCGAAACCTGAGATTGATGGCCGTGCTGCTCACGATCTGGGCGCTCGTGTCGTTCGGTGCGGGCATCTTGTTCGTGGAGCCCCTCAACGAGATCGTGATCGCCGGCTTCCCGCTGGGCTTCTGGTTCGCCCAGCAGGGCTCGATCATCACGTTCGTGATCCTGATCGCGGTCTACGTCACCCGGATGGACAAGCTCGACGCCGAGTTCGGGATCGACGAGTACGAGGAGGAGGTGCACCACTCGTGAGCGACATCCAGACCTGGACCCTCGTCTTCGTGGTCCTCACGTTCAGCATCTACATCTTCGTCGCCTACCGGAGCCGGGTCAGCACGACGTCCGGCTTCTACGTCGCCGGAGGCGGCATCCCGGCGCCCGCCAACGGCGCGGCCATCGCGGCTGACTGGATGAGCGCCGCCTCCTTCATCTCCATGGCCGGCATCATCGCCTTCGCCGGCAACGGCTACGGCGGCTCGGTCTACCTCATGGGCTGGACGGGCGGCTACGTGCTCCTCGCGCTGCTGCTGGCGCCGTACCTGCGCAAGTTCGGCAAGTACACGATCCCGGACTTCGTCGGTGACCGCTACAACGAGACCGCACGGATGGTGGCGGTGGTCGCGGCCATCGTCGTCTCCTTCGTCTACGTCGCCGGTCAGATGGCCGGCGTCGGTCTCGTCTTCACCCGCTTCCTCAAGGTGGACACGACCACCGGCGTCGTCATCGGCATGGCCATCGTGTTCTTCTACGCCGTCCTCGGCGGCATGAAGGGCATCACCTGGACCCAGGTGACGCAGTACTCCGTGCTGATCATCGCCTACCTGATCCCCGCCGTCGCCGTCTCGGCCAAGGTGACCGACGTGCCGATCCCGCAGATCGGGTTCGGCACGATCCTCGCGGAGCTGGATGCGCTGCAGACCGACCTCGGCGTCCCGGAGTACACGGCCGCGTTCGGCAGCACCAACATGCTCAACATGCTGCTGATCACCGCGGCGCTGATGTTCGGCACCGCGGGCCTGCCCCACGTGATCGTCCGCTTCTACACCGCCAAGAGCGTGCGCGCCGCGAGGTACTCGGCGCTGTGGGCGCTGTTCTTCATCGCCCTGCTCTACACGACCGCCCCGTCGGTGGCGGCCTTCAGCAAGCTGCAGATCATCCAGGACATCGAGGGCACCCAGCTCTCGCAGGTCCCCAGCTGGTTCAACACCTGGGCGGACGTCGGCCTGATCACCCAGGCGCCCGAGGCGCCGGGCGCGGTCGGTGCCCCGATCTCGGAGCTGCCCGGTGACACCGTGCTGAGCTACTCCGACGTCTTCGTCAACAACGACATCATCGTGCTCGCCTCACCCGAGATCGGCGGCCTCCCCGCCCCGATCGTCGGCCTCGTCGCGGCCGGCGCGCTGGCGGCAGCGCTGTCCACGGCGTCTGGCCTCCTGCTGGTCATCTCCAGCTCGGTCGCCAACGACGTCTACTACAAGAAGATCAACCCGCAGGCCACCGAGGCCCGGCAGCTCCTGGTCGGCCGCATCGCCATGGCCGGCGCGATCGTGATCGCCGGATACCTCGGCATCAACCCGCCCGGATTCGTGGCCCAGGTCGTGGCGCTGGCCTTCGGGCTGGCCGCAGCGAGCTTCTTCCCGATCCTGGTGCTCGGGATCTTCTGGAAGAACTGCACGGCCATGGGAGCGACGGCGGGCATGCTCGCCGGACTCCTCACGACGATGGCCTACATGCTGTGGACGATCGACATCTACGGCAACGGCGAGGGCATCTTCGGGATCCTGGAGACCGGCTTCGGCACGATCGGGATGCTGATCAACTTCGCGGTGACGATCATCGTCTCGCAGTTCACCCCGAAGCCCAGCCCGCTCATGCAGGAGCTGGTCGAGGAGATCCGCTTCCCCGGCAAGACCGAGCTCGTCGCCAAGCACGCGCAGGGCAAGGTCTGACGGAGCGCGGCAGCACCGTCGGTGCCGGGGTGGTCACCACCCCGGCGCCGACGTCGTTCAGCGGCGTCGGCGCAGCCAGGTCCTGACGCTCAGGGTCAGCGGGCCGGGCGTCATGTCAGCTCGCGGACGGGATAGCGCTGCGCGATGGCACCCTGGGCGGACCGGATCACGCCGAACGCGTCCCTGAGGTGCCGCTGCTCGAAGTGGCTGAGCACCGACGGGTCGACCCAGTTGTCGGCCGGTCTCCCCGCGCGGACCTGCTCGACCTGGTGGCGTAGCCGCAGGTGCGCGAGGAGCTCCCACGCGTCGCGCAGGTCGGCTCCCAGTGTGGGGCTGAGGCGACCGGCGGCCACGGCGTCCTCGAGCCGGGCGAGGGTCGACGTCGCCTCCGACCCGCACGCCAGCCCGTGCAGCCGCCCGATCTCGACGATGGTGTTGATCCCGCCCCGCTTCACGTCGAGCGTGTCGCGGTGCTCGCCGGACCGGTCCACGACCAGGCCGCGGAAGAACCCGAGCGGCGTGTGGTGCGACGCCGCGGCGGCGGCCAGGTGGGCCAGGAAGATCGGCGCGCCCTGTGCTGCCCGGCGCTGGACGGCGACCAGCTCGGCGGTCAGGCTCGGGTCGCCGTACTGGTGCCGCAGGTCGAAGAACACGCTGGCCTCCAGGATCGCCTTCGGGCTCGGCGTGCCGACCCAGCGCGCCACGTCGCCGCGCCAGGAGTCGAGGGGCTGGCGCCACCGGGGGTTCGTGGCCATCTTGTCGCCCGGGCACCGCCGGTAGCCGACGGTCTCCAGCCCGCTCGCGACCAGCTCGGCGAGCTCGCGGAACCACGGCGCGTGCAGGTCGGAGCGGTAGTCGTCGTGCAGCAGCAGCGCATGGTCCTGGTCGGGGGCGAGGGCCTGCTCGAAGCGCGCGCGCGAGCCCAGGGTCAGCCAGGCGTACGGCACCGGTGGCGGGCCGAGCTCGGCCTCGGCGAGCGCGATGAGTCGCTGCTCGATCGCGTCCCCGACGGCGGTGACGACCCGGCCGGCGTCGTGGGCGGACGTGCCCTGTCTGACGAGCCCGACGACGACCCAGGGCAGCCGGTTCGCCAGCTCCGCGACCGCGGCGACGTCCGGCGCCTTGGTGAGGTCGCCGACGAGGAACACGGGGTTGGCCTGCTGGAGCCGGAGCAGGTCGGTGGCCGTGACCATGCCGGCGGGTCGACCGTCCTCGACCACGGGCAGGTGGTGGATGTTGCGACGCACCATCTCGAGCAGGGCCTCCAGGGCCGGGGCGTCGGGGCGGGTGGTCGCCGGGTCCGGCGTCATGACCGCCGACACGGGGCTCGCCGGGTCCACGGCGGCGGCCAGCACCCGGGTGCGCAGGTCGCGGTCCGTCAGGATGCCGACGAGGCCCTGGTCGTCGGTCACCAGCACCGAGGAGATCCGCTCCGCCGACATCAACCGTGCAGCCTCCAGGACGGAGCCGTCGGCGCGGATGCTGACGGGTGCGCGGCCCACGAGGTCGCCCACGGTGCTGGACAGCACCGACCGCTCCGCGCCGGTCACGTCCCGCCGTTGTCGGGCGACGGCCTCGCGCAGCCGTCCGGCGCGATCCTCGAAGAAGGCCGCGAAGTCGGCGTGCCCCGCGCGGAGCTGGTGGAACAGGTCGGCGGGGAAGGCCAGGACCAGGGTGTCCTCGATTGCGCGGACGGTGACCGGCTGTGGTGCTCCGGTCGCCAGCGCGGCGCCGCCGATGCAGGTCCCGGCCGCGCCCCGCTCGACCAGCTCGTCGTCGCGGTTGCGGAGCTCGACGGCGCCCGACCTCACCACCAGCAGCTCGACCGGGGTGCTGCCCTCGGCCAGCACCACGGTGCCGCGGCGGTGGTGGCCCACACCCAGTCGGGGCGGGATCGACTCGAGGACGGCAGCAGGGAGGGAGTCGAACGGTGCGTGGGCGGAGAGGAAGTCCCGGATCTCCGCGAGCTCGACGTTGGGCACCTCCCCATCATGGCGCGAGGAGGTGCTCGGGCCGGTGCTCATGGTCGCGGCCGACGGCTCAGTCACTCCTCCCCGAGGTGCGGGTCGGCCAGCAGGTACTGCGTGAGCTTCCCCTGGTGGGTGCGGTCGTGGTGGCGCACCGGCTCCGGGACCATGCGCCCCTCCGCGGCGTCCCAGAAGCGGTCGACCCGCCGGGCCACGGCCCGGGCGAGGTGACCCGCCACTCCCTGGTGCGGGATCCACGGGTGCGGGCGGGTGGGCGAGGCGAGCTCGGCGTGGTGGAGACGCGCGCCGAGGTCCTCGGTGCCGTCGTCCTCGTCGAGCAGCGCCTCGGCGAGACGGCGTTCGAGGCCGAACACCGCGTCCATCTCGCGGTGCACCTCGGCCCAGATCTCGGGCCAGGGTCGGGTCAGGGCGTAGGTGGAGCCGTAGAGCCTGGCCTTCACCTGGGCGAGGGCCTCCTCGTAGGTGCGGCTGGCGATGATGTAGTCGTGGGCGAGGTCGTGGCCACCGGGGAGGTCGCGCACGAGCGGCGCGATCGCGTCGACCATCGCCGCGTTGTGGCGGCTGGCCATGGCGAGGAAGGTGTCGATCGCGGTGTAGTGGTCGCGGGGGTGGCGACGGTCGCCCCGCGCGCTGCTGGCCAGGGCGAGGCGGTGCCGGAGGTCGTGGTGGGTCGTGTCGAGGTCGTGGGCGAGCGTGATCACGGCGATCATCTCCTTGGGCGAGCCGTGTCCTTCCAGTCTCGCTCGCCCGGCAGCGGGCGCAAGGCCTACTGGCCGGTCCTCTCCCGTCGGGTCATCGGCACGTGCATGATCCCGTCCTCGTCGAACTCCGGCCCCGTCGCCGCAAAGCCGTAACCCTCGTAGAAGGACGTCAGCCCGGTCTGGGCGTCGAGCCGCACCTCGCGGTCGCCGCACAGGGTCATCGCCTCGTCCATCATCACGGCGGCCAGGCCGCGCCCGCGCACGGTCGGTGCGACCACGACCCGACCGATGCGGGCCCACCCGCCGTCGTCGAGCACGCGCAGGGTGCCGACGACGCGGTCCCGGCCGTCCTCGTCGTCGAGCAGCACGACGTGACGGGTGGACTCCTCGAGGTCGCGGCCGTCGAGGTCGGGGTAGGGGCAGTCCTGCTCGACGACGAACACGTCCTGGCGCAGCCGCCACACGTCGTACGCCGTGCGCACCGGCAGGTCGTCGACGCGGGCCACCAGCACCCTCATCGCAGGAACGCCCGGACCTGGCGGAAGGCCCGCGCGCTCTCGGGCACGAAGGGGAGCAGGCCGTAGACGTGGATCAGGTCGGGCTCCTCGATCGCGGTGAGGTCCCACCCGGCCTCCGCGGCCCGGCGGGCCAGCAGGCGGCAGCCGGGGGCGAGCAGGTCACGGGTGCCGTAGAGCATGATCGCCCGCGGCAGCCCGGCGAGGTCGCCGAGCGCCGGGGACACCTCCGGGCGGCCGAGGTCGTCGGCCGACCCGGCCCACCACGCGGCGTACGCCTGGGTCTTCCCGATGAACAGCCACGGGTCGATCGCATCGGCGGCGAAGGTCTCGGGCGTCGAGGTGGTGAGGTCGACCCAGGGAGCATGCAGCACCAACGACGACGCCTGCGGCAGGCCGCGGTCACGCATCGAGAGCGCCATCGCGAGCGCCAGCCCGCCGCCGGCGGAGTCGCCCGCCAGCACCGCACCGCCGTCGGAGCCCGCCCAGCGCGCGGCGTCCTCGACCAGCGCGTCGTGGGAGTCCTTCCACGTGTGCTCGGGGGCGAGCGGGTAGTCCGGCATCACGACCCGCGCGCCGATCGCGTCGGCCAGGCGGGTGGCGTAGCGGACGTGGAAGGGGTCGATCGGCGCCATGTAGCCACCGCCGTGGACGTAGTAGAGCGTCCGGTCGACCGGACGGCCGCGCGGCGTCAGGACGTGGCAGGGGAAGCCGAGGTCGGTGACGGTGGCGTCCCAGCGCTGCGCGAAGCGCGGCACCACGCGGGTCGGCAGGGCCCGGTCGGGTCCCTGGTCGAGGGTGGCGTGCCACGCCTCGACGCGCGCCCGCTCGGTCGGCTCGTCGTCGAGCTCACGGGAGCGGCGCAGGACGGGCACGAGGCGGGCGAGGAGGTCGTGGCGACGGCTCGGCATGGAGGCAGCGTAGGGGGAGGCTAGGGTGGGACCACGAAGACAGGGGAGCACGCGCAGGCGTGCTGAGAGTGCGGACCAGCCGCAGACCCTCCGAACCTGATCCGGTTAGCACCGGCGCAAGGGAGTCAAGATGAAGCACGTACGCGTCCGCGCTGCCCTCACGGCATCGATCCCGGCCCTCGCCTCGGCCCTGCTGCTGAGCAGCTGCAGCCTCGTGGGCAGCGGCGACGAGCCTCGGGCCACGGAGTCGCCAGCCCCATCGGACGGGACCGGCGAGGGTGCCGAGACCGGGGGCCCCGTCGTCCTCGCCACGCACGAGTCGTTCCACCTGCCGAAGAAGCTGGTGAAGGCCTTCGAGGCGGAGACCGGCTACGACCTCGAGGTCCGCGCCGCGGGCGACGCCGGCACCCTGGCCACCAAGCTCAGCCTCACCGCCGACAACCCGATCGCCGACGCGGCGTTCGGCATCGACAACACCTTCGCGTCCCGCCCGCTCGGCGAGGGCGCCTTCGCCGAGGTCACGACGACGGCGACCCCGCCCGAGGAGTACGCCCTGCCCGAGGGCGGCGACCGGCTGGTGCCGATCGACTCGGCCAACGTGTGCGTCAACGTCGACACCACCTGGTTCGAGCAGGAGGGCCTCGAGCCGCCGCGCACCCTCGAGGACCTCGCCGACGAGCAGTACGCCGACCTCCTCGTCACCCCGGGGGCCTCGACCAGCAGCCCCGGCATGGCGTTCTTCCTGGCCACCGTCGC
Organism: Nocardioides sp. T5; assembly: GCF_048161455.1. NCBI lineage: Bacteria > Bacillati > Actinomycetota > Actinomycetes > Propionibacteriales > Nocardioidaceae > Nocardioides > Nocardioides sp. T5. Next base: position 481,049 of record NZ_CP182415.1, read on the forward strand.
TGCCTTCGGCGACGACTGGCCGGACTACTGGACCGACCTGCTCGACAACGGGGCCAAGGTCGTCGACGGCTGGGAGGACGCCTACTACGGCGACTTCACCGCCGGGTCGGACAACGGCACCCGGCCGATCGTCGTGTCCTACGACTCCTCGCCCGCCTTCACCGTCGACGGCGGCGAGTCCACGACGGCGGCCCTGCTCGACACCTGCTTCCGCCAGGTGGAGTACGCCGGAGTGCTGGCGGGCGCCGACAACCCCGAGGGCGCCGCGGCGCTGGTCGACTGGATGCTCAGCGACGAGGTGCAGAGCGCGCTGCCGGAGTCGATGTACGTCTTCCCGGTCATGCCGGGCGCGACGGTCCCCGAGGACTGGGCCGCCTTCGCCCCGCAGCCCAGCGACCCCTACGAGGTCGACCCCGCCGACGTCGACGCCAACCGCGAGCAGTGGCTGACCGAGTGGACCGACGTCATCTCGCGATGACGTCACCCCAGGCCCGCCGCCTGCTGGCCCTCGTCCTCCTCGCCGCGGGCCCCGTCCTGGTGCTCGGCGCGCTGTTCGTGCTGCCGGTGGCCGGGATGATCGCCGAGGGCTTCCTGGTCGACGGCCAGTTCGCGCCGGGGGCGGTCGTCGACGTCCTCGCACGTCCCCGGGTGCACCGGGTCGCCTGGTTCACCGTGTGGACCTCCGGCCTCGCGACGGTGCTGGCGGTCGTCCTCGGCCTCCCGGCGGCGTACGCCCTGCACCGGCTCGCGCTGCCCGGACGCGCGGCGGTGCGCGCGGCGCTGCTGGTGCCGTTCGTGCTGCCGACGGTCGTGGTCGGCGTGGCGTTCCGCCAGCTGCTGGGGGAGGGCGGCCCCCTCGGCTTCCTCGGCCTGGACGGCACGCCCGTCGCCATCGTGCTCGGCCTGGTCTTCTTCAACGTCGCCGTCGTGGTGCGCACCGTCGGCGTCGCGTGGGAGTCGCTCGACCCCCGCCCCGGGCAGGCCGCGGCCGCCCTCGGCGCCACGCCGTGGCAGGTGCTGCGCACCGTCACCCTGCCGGCGCTGCGGCCCGCGATCGTCGGCGCCGCGAGCATCGTCTTCCTCTTCTGCGCGACCGCCTTCGGCATCGTGCTCACCCTCGGCGGCGTCCGGCACGCGACGATCGAGACCGAGATCTACCTGCTCACCACCACCGTCTTCGACCTGCAGGCAGCCGCCGCGCTGTCGGTGCTGCAGATCGTGGCCGTCGTCGGCCTGCTCGCGCTCGCCGCACGGCTGCGCGCGACCCCCGACCCGACGACCCTGCGTGCCGTGGCGCCCGTGCGGGCCGTACGCCGCTCCGACGCGCCGGTCGTCGTCGCGACCGTGCTGGTGCTGGTCGCGATGCTGCTGCCCATCCTCACCCTTGTGCTCGGCTCGCTGAGCGTCGGCGACGGCTGGGGCCTGGACAACTACCGCGCGCTCACCACGACCGGCGACAACCAGGCGCTGCTCGTGCCGGTCACCACCGCGCTCGCGACCAGCCTGCGCACGGCAGTCGACGCGACGTGGATGGCGCTGCTGGTGGGGGGATCCGTGGCGCTGATCGTCACGCGGCGCTCGCACTTCGTCGCCGAGCGCCGGCTGCGCTCGACCCTCGACGGCCTCTTCATGCTGCCCCTGGGCGTGAGCGCCGTGACCCTCGGCTTCGGCTTCCTCATCACCCTCGACGAGCCGCCGCTCGACCTGCGCGACTCCCCGCTGCTGGTCCCGATGGCGCAGGCGCTCGTCGCCCTGCCGCTCGTCGTGCGGACCCTCACGCCGGTGCTCGGCGGCATCGACGACCAGCAGCGGCAGGCGGCCGCCTCCCTGGGCGCCTCGCCGTGGCGGACCCTGCTCACCGTCGACCTGCCGGTGGCGTGGAAGCCGATGCTCGCCGCCAGCGGGTTCGCGTTCGCCGCGTCGCTGGGGGAGTTCGGGGCGACCTCGTTCCTCGCCCGCGACACCGACCCGACCCTTCCGGTCGTCATCTTCCGGCTGATCGGCCATCCCGGAGCGATGAACTACGGCATGGCGCTCGCCGCCTCGGTCGTCCTCGCGGTCGCGACCGCTGCGGTGATGCTGGCCGTCGAGCGCTTGCGCGTGCCGGGTGTGGGAGCGTTCTAGGGCCATGCTCCAGCTCACCGACGTCACCGTGCGCTACGGCGACACCGCGGCCGTCGACCACGTGTCCCTCGACCTCGCGCCAGGGCAGGTGCTCGCCGTGCTCGGTCCGTCGGGCTGCGGCAAGTCCACGCTGCTGCGCGCCGTCGCCGGCCTCGAGCCGCTCGACGCCGGCTCGATCTCGTGGGCCGGCGACGACCTCGCCGGCGTGCCCACCCACAAGCGCGGCTTCGCGCTGATGTTCCAGGACGGGCAGCTCTTCGCCCACCTCACCGTCGCCCGCAACGTCGCCTACGCCCTGCGCCTGCGTCGTACGCCGTCGGCCCGCCTCGCCGAGCGGGTGCGCGAGCTGCTCGAGCTCGTCGGCCTCGCCGGGTACGACGACCGGCTGCCCGGCACGCTCTCCGGGGGCGAGCGGCAGCGGGTCGCCCTCGCGCGCGCCCTGGCCGTCGAGCCGCGGTTGATCCTGCTCGACGAGCCGCTGTCGGCGCTCGACGCGTCCCTGCGCGAGCGGCTCGCCGGCGACCTGCGCGAGATCCTCCACGCCGCCGGCACCACGGCCCTGTTGGTCACGCACGACCACGAGGAGGCCTTCGCGCTCGCCGACCGGCTCGCGGTGATGCGCGCGGGCCACGTCGTGCAGCAGGGTGCGATCGACGAGGTGTGGCGCGAGCCGGTCGACGAGGAGACCGCCCTGTTCCTCGGCTACGCCCGCGTGCTGCGCGACCAGGCGGCGCGGCGGGTGCTGGACGCCGCCGGGCTCCCGCCGGCGTACGCCGTCGCGCTCCGCCGCTCGGCCCTCGTCGTCGACGACGACGGCCCCCTGCGCGCTGTCGTCGAGTCCGCCCGCGTGACGCCCGAGCTCGTGCGGCTCGTCGTCGGGGTCGAGGGCGTCGGCACCGTGGACGCCGTCGGACCGCTCGGTGGCCGGATCGCCCCCGGCGACGAGGTGTCGCTGCGCGTCGACGTGACCCGGCTCGCTGTGCCGCCGATCACGGCCCGGTCGTGACCCGTCCCTAGACTGACGTCCGTGTACAGACCGGCCTATGCCCTGCTCGTGGGAGTCGCCGCCACCATGGGTGCGCTGGCGGTCACGGCCGCGCTCGTGCTCGACCGGCGACTGGTGGACCCCGAGGGCTTCCTCGGCCCGGCCTGGCTGCGCCTGCCCCTGCTGATCCTGGGCGCCTTCCTGCTCGACCTGCTGCCGCGGGCGCTGTGGTACTCGCGGATGAAGCCGGCCCTCATGCCCGACATCGTTCGCGAGCGCATCCGCACCCACTGGGACCGCGAACGCATCACCCTCGTGGTGCTCGGGCTCGTGGCCTTCTACATCACCTACGTCTCCTACCGGAACCTCAAGTCGTTCCTCCCCTTCATCATGGGCGAGGACAAGTACGACCGAGAGCTGCACCTGGTCGACCGAGCCCTGATGTTCGGCCACGAGCCGGCGACGATCCTGCACACGATCTTCGGCACCGGTTTCTCGGCCCACATCCTCTCCACGATCTACCTGTGGTTCCTGCCGCTCGTGCCGCTGGCACTCGCCGCCTGGCTGGTGTGGTCGCGCAACATCACCTTCGGCTACTGGTTCGCCACCTCGCAGTGCCTGGCCTGGTCGCTCGGCACCGCGTCCTACTACGCGCTGCCCACCCTCGGCCCCGGCTTCCAGTACAGCTACCTCTACGCCGACCTTCCCGACACCGGCTCGAGCGCGTTGATGGAGTCGCTGTTCTACGGGCGCAAGGGGGTCATCCGCGACGGAGCGGAGGGAGCCGTGCAGTCCGTGGCCGGCTTCGCCTCGCTCCACGTCGCGATCACCCTGCTCGTCGCGCTGATGGTGCAGTACACGCTGCGCAACCGGATCCTGCACATCGTGTTCTGGACCAACTTCGCCATCACCGTCGTGGCGACCCTCTACTTCGGCTGGCACTACATCGCCGACGACCTCGCCGGCGTCGTCATCGCCCTCTTCGCCTTCTGGCTCGGCGGTTTGGCCAGCGGGCAGAAGTTCGACAGACGGGGGTTGTCGAGCCACCCCACCTCCACGACCAGCCAGGTCCCCGTCGACGCCGAGTGACCGCCCCCTCCATCGATATCTGAGGACACGGCGGTCGTGGATGCGCCTCGGATCCGTCCGCGGCGTCCTCAGTTATCGGTCGAGCCGAGAACTACATGGATGTAGTTCGCAAGCCGACACGCCGGGCGGTGGTGAAAAAGTTGGGGAAAGTGTTCCCAGTGTGACGAAAGTTCACTAACGTGCCTCGAGTTGCCCGTGCGAAGGGGAAGTCGCGCGGGCCCGAGACCCTCTGGGAGCCCCCGTGCCCGTCGCACCGCCGCACGACCACGAGCCGCCGCGTCGTACGACGTCGCGCTGGGCCAGCGCGGTCGTCCTCGTCGCCGGCCTGGCGCTGGGCGGTGGGCACGCGGCGTACGCCGACGGCGACCCGGTCCCGAGCGAGGCGGACGTCGCGGCCGCCCAGGGCCGTGCCGAGGCGAAGGGGCGCGACGTCGCGGCCGTGCAGGCCGACCTCATCCGCGCGAACCTCTCCCTCGAGTCCGCCGGCGACCGCGCGGCCCAGGCTGCCGAGGCGTGGAACGGTGCGCGTTGGCGCGCCGAGCAGGCCCGCGCCGACGCCGTCGAGGCGGAGGAGGCCGCGGAGGCTGCCCGGGAGGACGTCGCGACGCAGCGCGAGCTCTACGCCGCCACGGTGGTGCAGTCCTACGAGGACGGCAGCCAGGTGCAGGGGCTCGCGGCGGTCGTCGAGGCCGACGGCGTCGAGTCGCTCATCGACCGCACCGTGACCATGGGCAACACCTCGGACGCCCTTGACCACCAGTACGACGCGTTCCTCGCCTCGTCGGCCGTCGCCGACGTCACCGCGTCGACCGCCACCCAGGCATCCGAGCGCGCAGCGACGGCCGAGGCCGAGGCGGAGGAGGCCCGCGACGCGGCGGCAGCCGCCGAGGCAGCCGCGGGCGCCGAGGCGCAGTCAGTGTCCGCCATCAAGTCCGACCTCCTCGCCGAGCTCGCCGAGCTCGAGGGGATCAGCGTGCGACTGGCCGAGAAGCGCCAGTCCGCGCTCGAGCGGGCCGCCGCCGAGGCCGCCGCTGCCGCGGCGCAGGCGGAGGCGGAGGCGGAAGCCCAGGCCGAGGCGGAGGCGCAGGCCGCAGCGGTGGCTCAGGCGCAGGCCGAGGCGGACGCGCAGGCCCAGGCGCAGGAGCAGCAGCCGACCCCCACGCCGACGCCGACCCCGACGCCGAGCGCGACCCCCACCCCGACGCCGACCGAGGCTCCGACGCCCACCGAGGCCCCGACGCCCACCCCGACGCCCACCGAAGCCCCGACCCCCACCGAAGCCCCAACACCCACCGAGACCCCCGCCCCGACCGAGGTGCCGACCCCGACGCCCGCCCCGCCCCCGCCCGTACCTCCCGCGCCGCCGGCGTCGACGGGTGCCGCGGCCGCGATCGCGTTCGCCACGGCACAGCTCGGCGACCCCTACAAGTGGGGCGCGTCCGGTCCGGACGCCTGGGACTGCTCGGGACTCACGTCGGGCGCCTGGGCCGCGGGCGGGAAGTCGCTGCCCCACTACTCGGTCGCGCAGTACACCCAGTCCACGAAGATCACGGCCGGCCAGCTCGCGCCGGGCGACCTCGTCTTCTGGGGATCCTCGAGCAGCCCGAGCTCGATCTACCACGTCGCGATCTACCTCGGCGACGGCCAGGTCATCCACGCCCCGCGCACCGGCCGCCCGGTCAGCCAGGAGTCGATGTACTCCTGGCGGGCGCCGAACTTCTTCGCCCGTCCCTGACCCCTCAGCGCACCTTCCGCGCGAACCGGGCCGCGAGCTCGCCGGGGTCCAGCCGCCCGTCGAGGACGAGGCGGGTGGGCCAGGCCGAGGTGTCGATGTCGGAGAGCTCCTCGAAGAGCGCGAGGTCCTTGGCGTAGACCTCCGCGACGCGCGCGAGGTCGTCCGCGGTGGGCGCGGTGCCCGGCACCTGCTCGGCACCGGCGTGCCAGTTCTGCAGCGGCGGCACGTGCTCGAAGCGCGGCAGGTCGAGGAAGTCGGTCGTGCGGTCGACGGTCGCGGGGAAGTCCGCCAGCATTGTGCGCAGCTCGAGGAGGAGCCACTGACGCCGGTCGAACAGCTCGAAGCCGCGCTGCAGCTGCTCGCCGTAGAACCCGCGCGCCAGGCCCGTCATGTGCCGCCACCGCATCGTGCGTACGTCGTCGGGCACCTCGTCGGGCAGCGACGTGTGGGGCCACTCGGTCAGGAAGTCCGGCCAGTCGGGCCAGGCGAGGTTGCGCGAGCGCAGCATCACCCAGTGGGAGAAGAGCCGCTCCAGCGGGTCGCGGAACACCGCGACGAGCGGCATGTCCGGCTTGTAGGCACGCATCCGCTCCAGGGCGTGCGGCCAGTAGAGGTACGTCGGCGACGCGTCGCCGAGCAGCCGGTGCACGCGGGCGCGGCGCGGCGCGGAGTAGTCGCGGTCGTAGTCGGGTGCCGACCAGTCGACGTCCTCGTCGTCGAAGTAGTGGCGCTCCTTGTCGGGCGCCTGGCACACGAGGCGGTGCTGGTTGAGCGTCACCGCGAGCGTCGACGTACCGCCCTTCTGCACGCCCACGACGGCGAAGTTGTAGGCCATCGTCCCCAGCGGCTCGCCCTGGGCACCCGACGGGGTGGCTTCCGACACGTTCATCGCGGTGAACCTACAGGGATGGCTACCTTTGGCGACATGGCCACCGACCAGGTTCCGCCCATCGCCGACGAGCTGCCGACGCCTCTGCCGGAGACCGCACCGGCGCGCGTCGAGGACGACGCGGTCCATGCCGACGACTCGGGCTACCGGCAGCCCGAGGTCGACGTCGACGCGCTGCGCACCCTGCTCGACGGCCGCTACCGCGAGGTCCGCGACCTCGTCCGCGACAACCTCGCCGAGCACGCGCAGATCCTGCTCGACGAGGAGCAGATGAGCACCGCCGACTTCCGCGAGCGCGTCCGCGACGTCGTGGTGATGATGGCGGAGACCGGCCAGACCGGCATGGGCTTCCCGGAGGAGTACGGCGGTGGCGGCGACATCGGCGCCTCGGTCGCGGCCTTCGAGACCCTGGCCTACGGCGACCTGTCGGTGCTGGTGAAGGTGGGCGTGCAGTTCGGGCTCTTCGGTGGCGCGATCCTGCAGCTCGGCACGAAGCACCACCACGACGCCCACCTCGCCGACCTGGTGAGCGGCCGCACGATGGGGTGCTTCGCGATGACCGAGAGCGGGCACGGCTCCAACGTGCAGGCGCTCGGGACCGTGGCGACGTACGACGCCGCGGCGCAGGAGTTCGTGATCACCACGCCCGACGACACGAGCCGCAAGGACTACATCGGCAACGCCGCGGCCCATGCGGAGCTCGCCGTGGTGTTCGCCCAGCTCGAGGTCGACGGGGAGCGGCACGGCGTGCACGCCTTCGTCGTCCCGGTCCGCGAGGGCGGTCGGGTCCTCGACGGTGTCCGCATCGAGGACTGCGGCCCCAAGATGGGCCTCAACGGCGTGGACAACGGTCGCCTCTGGTTCGACGGGGTCCGGGTGCCGCGCACGGCGCTGCTCAACCAGTTCGCCGAGGTGACGCCCGAGGGGCGCTACCTCTCGCCCATCGACAACCCCAACAAGCGGTTCTTCACGATGCTCGGCACCCTCGTCCAGGGTCGCGTCTGCGTCGGTGGCGCCGGCATCAACGCCTCGAAGGTCGCGCTCACCATCGCCACCCGCTACGCCGTGCGCCGCCGCCAGTTCGAGGCGACGTCGCCCGACGAGGAGCAGGTGCTCCTCGACTATGGCATGCACCAGCGCCGCCTGCTGCCGCTGATCGCGCGGACGTACGCCCTCCACTTCGCGCAGGAGGTCGTCGCCGGGCAGCTGCACGACGTCTTCTCCGGCCCCGGGCCGATCGAGGAGGGCAGCGACGAGCACGCCCGGCGGATGCTGGAGTCGCGTGCCGCGGGCACGAAGGCCCTCGGCACCTGGCACGCCACCCGCACCATCCAGGAGTGCCGCGAGGCGTGCGGCGGTGCGGGCTACCTCAGCGAGAACCGGTTCGCCGCGCTCAAGGCCGACACCGACGTCTTCACCACCTTCGAGGGCGACAACCACGTCCTCCTGCAGCTGGTGGCCAAGGGCCTGCTCACCGACTACGCCGGCGAGTTCGAGGACATGGACCAGCTCGGCATGGCCCGTTTCGTCGCCGGCCTCGCGGTCGAGACCGTCGTCGAGCGCACGGCGGTGCACAAGCTCGTGCAGTCGGTGCGCGACCTGCTGCCCGGCGGCGACACCTGGGACCAGGAGGCCGGGCTGCTCGACCCCAACTACCAGCTCGCCATGCTGCGCTTCCGCGAGGAGCACATGATCGGCGGCGTCGCGCGCCGCCTCAAGCGCGGCATCGACCAGGGGATGAACGCCGGCGCCGTCTTCTCCCGGGTGCAGGACCACGTCATCGCCGCCGCCCGCGCGCACACCGAGCGGCTCGTGCTGGAGGCGTTCGTGCAGAAGACGGCCGGCCTCCCCGACGGCGACCTCAAGGTCGCGCTCAACCTGCTGTGCGACCTCCACGCCCTGTCCGCGATCGAGGCCGACCGGGCGTGGTTCATGGAGCACGGCCGCCTCTCCAGTGCCCGGTCCAAGGCCATCAGCCGCGAGATCAACGCGCTGTGCCGCAAGGTCCGCCCGATCGCGGTCGACCTCGTCGACGCCTTCGGGGTGCCGGAGGAGATGCTGCGCAGCCCCGAGCTGCTCGGCTGGCCCATCGGCTCGGACGACTGACGTGCGGCTCCGCGCGCCTCAAGGAGGTGCCTCTCACCTCCATGGCCTGCTGCGCGACGCCCGGGGTGCACGCTGGCTTCGTTCTCGTCAGTCGCCATGGCTCCGCCATGTCTCCCTCCTCGGCCTTGCCATCGCACACCCCGGACGCCGCTCGCGACGGCCGAGAGGTGAGAGGCACCTCCTGGGCGGCTGGCACGAGGACCCGGTGTGGTCCTACGTCTACCCCTGGCTCGTGGAGCACGAACGGATCGGCGGGCCGGCCTGGCGCGCCGGCACCGGCAGCGACCTGTCGCTGATGCGGGAGGCGGCCGCCGAGATCGGCACGCTGCCCCGTGGTGCCCGGGTGCTGGACGTGCCGACCGGGTCGGGGGTCGCCCTGCGCGGGCTGCGGCCCGGGCAGGGGATCGACTACGTCGCCGCCGACATCTCGGCGACGATGCTCGCCCGGACCCGCGCCGCCGCGACCCGGCTCGGGGTCGCCGACCAGGTCACCACCGCGCTCGCCGACGTCGGCGCGCTGCCGTTCGGCGACGCGTCGTTCGACCTCGTCGTCTCGCTGACCGGCCTGCACTGCTTCCCTGACCCGCGCCGGGCGATCGGCGAGATGGTGCGGGTGCTCGCCCCCGGCGCCGCGCTCACCGGAAGCTCCCTGTTCACCGACACCGGTCCGCGCTACGAGCCGCTGCGGTGGGTCGGCACCCGGGCCGGGATCCTCGGCCCGATGTGCAGCACGGCCGAGGCGGTCACCTGGCTGCGGGAGTCCGGCTGTCGCGACGTCGACCTCACGCTGCACGGCGGGGTCGGCTACTTCCACGCCACCAAGGCCGCCACCCAGGATGAGTCATGACCTTCGGAGGACTGCCCACCCGCTTCGAGCCGACCGGCGCGAGCCGCGGCCTCGCCATCGTCGCCCCCGGCCGCGCCTACTCACCGGCCGCGCCCCTGCTCGAGCTCGCGAGGCTGGCCCTGCTCCAGCACGACCTCACGGTCCAGCAGCTCTGGTGGGACTCGACCACCCGCGGCGACGAGGACGCGGAGGCGTGGGTACGCCGCCACGTGGCCGCGGCGCACGCCCGGGAGGACGCAGACCACGTGCTGGTGGTCGGCAAGTCGCTCGGCACCCGCGCAGCGTCGTACGCCGCCGAGCGCGGGCTCGACGCGATCTGGTTCACCCCGCTCCTCGTCGACCCGGTCGTCGCCGAGGGGATCGCCGCCAACCCCGGCCGGCAGCTCCTCGTCGGCGGCCTCGCCGACGAGCTGTGGGACCCGGCCGTGGCGCGTGAGCTCGCCGACGCCGGCTGCGACGTCCTCGAGGTGCCCGACGCCGACCACTCCATGGGCACCCCCGACGCGGTCCGCACCGCCGAGATCCACCTCGAGGTCGCGCGAGCCGTCGAGGAGTGGTTGTCACAGCCCTGACCCGGCCGGTGTCTCCATGTCATCCACCCCGAACGAGGAGATGACATGCCCAGCCAGTTCCCGCCCCAGAAGATGAGACTGCCGAAGGCTCGCATCGACGGTGCCTACGGCGCCGTCATGACCCGCGTCGCGAAGCGCATGTGGGGCCAGGTCCCCGACAACGCCTACGTCCTCTGGCACAACAAGCCGGTCCTCAAGGCGGTCTTCGGCTTCGAGCAGAAGGTCGGCAGGTGGTCCGCGCTCGACCCCCACCTCAGGACGTACGCCGAGATGGCCAGCGCCGGCGTCATCGGTTGCTCGTGGTGCCTGGACTTCGGCTACTTCCTCGCCCACACCAAGGGCCTCGACGAGGCCAAGGTGCGCGAGGTGCCACAGTGGCGCGAGTCCGACGTCTTCACCGACCTCGAGCGTGACGTGATGGCGTACGCCGAGGCGATGACCGTCACGCCGCCCCAGGTCACCGACGAGATGGTGGCCGACCTCGACCGCCGGCTCGGCCACGCAGCCCTCGTCGAGCTGACCATGATGGTCGCCGTCGAGAACGAGCGCTCGCGCTTCAACTCCGCGATGGGCCTGGCCTCCCAGGGCTTCAGCGACGTCTGCGAGCTGCCGCTGGCGGAGGCTGGGACGATCAGCAGGTGAGCACGACCGATCACTTCACTGCCCACCGCAACCTGCTCTTCACCGTCGCCTACGAGATGCTCGGCTCGGCCGCCGACGCCGAGGACGTGCTGCAGGAGGTCTGGCTGCGGTGGGCGGAGGTCCCGGTCGACGACGTGCGCGACCCGCGGGCGTACCTGGTGCGGATGACCACCCGGCTCTCGCTCAACCGGCTGCGCACCCTCGCCCGGCGCCGCGAGGACTACGTCGGCACGTGGCTGCCCGAGCCGGTGCTGACCGCGCCGGACGTCGCGCAGGACGTGGAGCTCGCCGACAGCGTCTCGACCGCGATGCTCCTCGTGCTGGAGACCCTGCCGCCCACCGAGCGGGCAGTCTTCGTGCTGCGCGAGGTCTTCGACGTGCCGTACGCCGAGATCGCCGAGGCGGTCGAGAAGTCCGAGCCGGCGGTGCGGCAGATCGCCAGCCGCGCCCGGTCCCACGTGGCCGAGCGCCGTCCGCGCGCGTCCGTCAGCGCGGCCGAGCGCGACGCCGTGATCGAGCGGTTCCGAGCGGCGACCGAGACGGGTGACCTGCAGTCGTTGATGGACGTGCTGGCCCCCGACGTGGTGCTGATGACCGACGGGGGCGGGAAGGTGCAGGCCGCACTCAACCCGATCTACGGCCGCGACAAGGTCCTCCGCTTCCTGACCGCCGTCACCCCGAAGGCGCTGGAGCTGGAGCCGGTCTGGCTCAACGGGTCGCCGGCGATCCAGTTCGTCGTCGCCGGTCACCGCGACGGCGTCGGGACGATGCTCGTCGAGGACGGCGTCGTGACGCGGCTGTTCCTGGTGCGCAACCCCGACAAGCTCGACCGGGTCGTCGACGAGGTGCCGCTGGAGCGCTGAGGCGGCGTTCGCGGTGGGCGAAACCCGATCCGGTATGACCACCGCGGTGCCGGAGGTTGGGCGTGTCATGACCCAGAACCAGTCCCTCCCCACCGCGTTGCCGGTGGTGTTCCTCCACGACGTCGTCGTGCTGCCGGGCATGGTCGTCCCGATCGAGCTCGACGACTCCTCGCGCGCGGCCATCGACGCCGCGCGGCTGGCCACAGACTCCAAGCCTGACGCCAGCTCCGACGACCAGCCCGCGCGCGTGCTGGTCGCGCCCCGCCTCGAGGACCGCTACGCCACCCACGGCGTCGTCGCGGTCGTCGACAAGGTCGGCCGGTTCGCCGGCGGCCGGCCCGCCGCAGTGCTGCGCGCCGAGCGCCGCGCTGCCATCGGTGCCGGGGTCACCGGTCCCGGCGCCGCCCTCTGGGTGGAGGCCGAGGACGTCTCCGACGTCGCGCCGACCGAGACCACCCGCGAGCTCGCCGAGGAGTACCGCGCCCTCGTCGTCTCGGTCCTGGAGCGCCGCGAGGCATGGCAGGTCATCGAGACCGTCCGCACGATCACCGACCCCGGCACCCTCGCCGACATGTCCGGCTACGCGCCCTACCTCGACAACGAGCAGAAGCGCCAGGTGCTCGAGACCGCCGACGTCGACGACCGGCTCCGGCTGCTCGTGGAGTGGACCCGCGCCTACGACGCCGAGGACGAGGTCAACGACAAGATCAGCACCGACGTCCGCGAGAGCCTGGAGAAGAACCAGCGCGAGTTCCTCCTGCGCCAGCAGCTCGCCGCCATCCGCAAGGAGCTCGGCGAGGGCGAGCCCGACGGCTCCGACGACTACCGCGCGCGCGTCGAGGCGGCCGACCTGCCCGACGCGGTCCGCGAGGCAGCGCTGCGCGAGGTCGACAAGCTCGAGCGCTCCAGCGAGCAGGCCCCCGACGCCGGGTACATCCGTACGTGGCTCGACACCGTCCTCGAGCTGCCCTGGAACCACCGCACCGAGGACTCCCACGACGTCGCCGCCGCCCGCGCGGTCCTCGACGCCGACCACCACGGCCTCGACGAGGTCAAGGACCGCATCACCGAGCACCTCGCCGTCCGCGCCCGCCGGGCCGAGCGCGGCCTGGAGGTCATCGGCGGTCGTGGCTCCGGCGCGGTCGTCCTGCTGGCCGGTCCTCCCGGGGTCGGCAAGACCTCGCTCGGCGAGTCCGTCGCCCGGTCCCTGGGCCGCAGCTTCGTGCGCGTCGCCCTCGGCGGCGTGCGCGACGAGGCCGAGATCCGCGGTCACCGGCGCACGTACGTCGGTGCGCTCCCCGGTCGCATCGTGCGGGCGATCAAGGAGGCCGGCTCGATGAACCCGGTCGTCCTGCTCGACGAGGTCGACAAGGTGGGGGCCGACTACCGCGGCGACCCGGCCGCGGCGCTGCTCGAGGTGCTCGACCCGGCGCAGAACCACACGTTCCGCGACCACTACCTCGAGCTCGACCTCGACCTGTCCGACGTCCTCTTCATCGCCACCGCCAACGTGGTCGAGCAGATCCCGTCGGCCCTGCTGGACCGCATGGAGCTGGTCACCATCGACGGCTACACCGAGGACGACAAGGTCGCCATCGCGCGCGACTTCCTCGTCCCCCGCCAGCTGGAGCGGGCCGCGCTGACCCCTGACGAGGTCACCGTCTCCGATGACGCGCTCGGCGAGCTCGCGGCCAACCACACCCGCGAGGCCGGCGTACGCCAGCTCGAGCGGCTGCTGGCCAAGGCGTTCCGCAAGGCGGCCACCCGGCTCGCGACCGGCGAGGTCGACCGCCTCGACATCGACACCGACGTCCTGACCGACCTCGTCGGCCGGCCGCGCTTCACGCCCGACAGCCACGAGCGGACCGACGTACCGGGCGTCGCCACGGGTCTGGCCGTCACGGGGCTCGGCGGGGACGTGCTCTACGTCGAGACGTCCGTGGCCGAGGGCGAGCCCGGCCTCACCGTCACCGGCCAGCTCGGCGACGTCATGAAGGAGTCGGCGTCGATCGCGCTGTCGTGGGTGCGGGCGCACGCCGACGAGCTCGGCATCGACCGGGCCGTGCTCGATCGGTCCATCCACGTGCACTTCCCGGCGGGCGCGATCCCGAAGGACGGCCCGTCGGCAGGCGTGACGATGGTGACCGCGCTGGTCTCGCTGCTCACCGGCCGGCCGGTGCGCTCCGACGTGGGCATGACCGGGGAGGTCACGCTGTCGGGACGCGTCCTGCCGATCGGTGGGGTGAAGCAGAAGCTGCTCGCGGCCCAGCGCGCCGGGTTGGCGACGGTCTACGTCCCGGAGCGCAACCGCGCCGACCTCGACGACGTACCGGCCGAGCTGCTCGCCGAGCTCGACGTGCGGCCGGTCGGGCGGGTGACCGAGATCCTGGCCGAGGCCCTCGAGCCCGCCGGAGCGGTCACCGGGGCGGCCGCTGCCTGACCCCAGCCGTGGCTGGCGGCAGCCTCAGGCGTCCTCGCCGAGGCTGTCGTCGGCGATGTTGTCGAGGTCGTTGCCGTGGCCCTCGGTCTTGAAGCGCTCGAACGACGCCCGGACCTCGGCCTCGGCCTCGGTGCGGCCGACCCAGTCGGCCCCCTCGACGGACTTGCCGGGCTCGAGGTCCTTGTAGACCTCGAAGAAGTGCTGGATCTCGAGGCGGTCGTACTTCGAGACGTGGTTGATGTCGCGCAGGTGCTCCAGGCGCGGGTCGTGCGCCGGGACGCAGAGGACCTTGTCGTCGCCGCCGGCCTCGTCGGTCATCCGGAACATCCCGATGGCGCGGCACTCGATGAGGCAGCCGGGGAACGTGGGCGACTGCAGGATCACCAGCGCGTCCAGCGGGTCGCCGTCCTGGCCGAGGGTGTCCTCGATGAAGCCGTAGTCGGCCGGGTAGGCCGTCGAGGTGAAGAGCATGCGGTCCAGGCGGATGCGCCCGGTCTCGTGGTCGACCTCGTACTTGTTGCGCTCACCCTTGGGGATCTCCACCAGCACGTCGAACGTCAGCACGTCTTCCTCCACATCTCCGGCACGCCTTCGGGCCGCTCAGCTGCGTCCGGCCGCGAGCCCGACGCGTTGGTCTGGGGGCAGTGTCGCGCACAATGGGCCCGATGCGCGAAGCGAGAGGGTCGAAAAGGGTGGGACGTGACCTACGCCACTCCGCCGGTCACGCCGAGCGGTCGTCACGCCGGTGGTCGGCCCGTCACTGGCTGCCGACGGTCCTGGTCCTCGCGCTCCTCGCGGCAGGCCTGGGTGCCTACCGCTTCGAGTGGGGCCAGCGCTACCTGCCCGGGCTGGCCGCCGACCCGGTGACCGAGCCCGAGCAGGTCCTCGCGCCCGCCGGGCTCGACCTGCCCGACTGGACGCCCCCGGGCGACGACGCCGTCGCCCTCGACACCGCGTCCGGGCTGGCGACGGAGCGGGTCGCCGCGGCCGTCACCGCCGACCTCGCCGACCCCGACCTGGGCCGCCACGTCGTCGGGGCGGTCGCCGCCCTCGCGCCGGGCTCGCCCGAGTGGACGACCGGGGACGGGCGCTACCTCCCGGCCTCGACGACCAAGCTGCTCACCCTCGGTGCCGCCCTCGAGGCGCTCGGGCCCGACCACACCTTCACCACGCGGGTGGTGCGCGGCTCTGGCCCGCGCGACGTCGTCCTGGTCGGCGGGGGAGATCCGCTGCTGGCCAGCAGGTCCCTCACGCTCGCCGAGGCCGAGTCGACGTACCCCGCCCGCGCCGACGTGACCACGCTCGCCCTGGAGGTCGCCGAGGCGCTGGGCGGCCAGGGGCGCGTCCGGGTCCGCTTCGACGACAGCCTCTTCACCGGTCCGACCGACAACCCGGCCTGGCGTCGTGACTACGTCCCCGACGACATCGTCAGCCCGATCACCGCGCTCATGGTCGACGGGGGCGACGAGCCGGACAGCGACCTCAAGTCCGACGAGCCGTCGCTGGCGGCCGCCCGGGTCTTCGCCGACGGCCTCCGGGCCGCGGGGCTGCGGGTGACCGGCCAGCCGAAGCGGGTCGTCGTACCAGCCGGCGCCGAGGAGCTCGCCGCCGTCGAGAGCGCACCGCTGTCGCAGGTCGCCGAGCGGATCCTCGACGTCAGCGACAACGAGGGCTCGGAGGTGGTCGCCCACCACGTCGGGCTCGCCACCTCCGGCACCGGGTCGTTCGAGGCGGGTGCGGCCGGGGTGCTCGCCACCCTCGGGGGGCTCGGGATCGACGTCACCGGCGCCGAGGTGTACGACGGCTCCGGGCTGTCGCGCCGCAACCGGGTCTCGACCGCCACGCTCATCGACCTGATCCAGCACGCGGCCGGCCCGGACGGCGAGGCGATGCGCAGCCTGGTCACCGGGATGCCGGTCGCCGGGTTCACCGGGTCGCTCACCTACCGCTTCGCCGAGGGGCCGGCCGTCGCGCGGGGGCTCGTCCGCGCCAAGACCGGGACGCTCACGGGGGTCCACGCCCTCGCCGGCATCGCCGTCGACCGCGACGGAGAGCCGCTCGCCTTCGTCTTCGGGGCGGACCGGTCGCCGCCGGAGGAGCGCTACGACGCGCAGGAGGCCCTCGACCGCGCCGCCGCCTCGCTCGCGGCCTGCCGCTGCACCACCCCCGGCTAGGGTCGAGTCATGAATCTCGTCGACTGGGACTTCGCCGTCACCGTGGGATCCCGGATCGCCGGGCCGGGGCCGGACGTGTCGCCCGAGGAGGCCACGGCCGCCGTCGTCGAGCTCCGCGAGGGAGCGGACCGCTCGACCCCGCTGGTCCGCGAGTTCACCGGCCTGCACGCCGCGGACGGCACCGCGCCCGTGCTGGTGGTGGACCGCACGGGGTGGCTGCGCGCCAACGCCGACAGCTTCTCCAAGCTGCTCAGCCCCGTCGTGGACAAGCTCATCGAGAAGAAGGGCCCGCCGTCGGCATTCGCCGAGGCCGTCGGCACCCGGGTCACCGGCGCCGAGGTCGGGCTGATGCTCGGCTTCCTCAGCAGCAAGGTGCTGGGGCAGTTCGACCCGTTCCACGACCCGCACGGCCGGCTGCTCCTGGTCGCGCCCAACATCGTGCACGTCGAGCGCGAGATCGGCGCCGACCCCACCGACTTCCGGCTGTGGGTGTGTCTGCACGAGGAGACCCACCGGGTGCAGTTCACCGCCAACCCGTGGCTCGGCCAGCACTTGATGACCGAGATGCACGCCGTCGCCGACACCCTCGAGCCGAGCGCGCTGCTCGACGGGCTCCGTCGCGGCGCCGACGCACTCCGCGGCGGCGACGGCAGCATCATCGACCTCGTCTCCTCGCCCGAGCAGAAGGAGATCCTCGACCGCGTCACGGGCGTGATGTCGCTGCTCGAGGGTCACGCCGACGTGGTCATGGACGGCGTCGGCCCCACCGTCATCCCGTCGGTGGCCGAGATCCGCCGCAAGTTCAACCAGCGCCGCAAGGGCTCGGGCTCCCTCGACAAGCTGCTGCGCCGCCTGCTCGGCCTCGACGCCAAGATGGCGCAGTACCGCGACGGGGCGGTGTTCGTGCGCCACGTCGTCGACAAGGTCGGCATGGAGGAGTTCAACACCGTGTGGACCGGCCCCGAGACGCTGCCGTCGAAGGCCGAGATCGCCGACCCCGACGCCTGGGTCGCCCGAGTGCTGTGACGCTCCACCCGTCGGTTGCGGCGGTCCGGTTGCCCGTCCGCAGGACGCTGGTCCGGCCCGAGGCGAGCGGCGGTGACCGGGACAGCGTCGCGGTGGCGTGCAGCGGGGGCGCCGACTCCCTGGCGCTCGCCTCGGCGACCGTGTTCGAGGGGCACAAGCTCGGCCTGCGCGTCGTCGGGGTGACCGTCGACCACGGCCTGCAGCCCGGCTCGGCGGACCAGGCCGACCGCGTCGTCGCGCAGCTCGCGGCGATGGGCGTCGACGAGACGCTCACCGCCCGCGTCGAGGTCGACGCCGCGTCGGGGCTCGGCCCCGAGGCCGCCGCCCGGGAGGCGCGGTACGCCGTCCTCGAGCAGGTCGCCGAACACCTCGGGGCGCGCCACGTGCTGCTCGGCCACACCCTCGACGACCAGGCCGAGACCGTGCTGCTCGGCCTCACCCGCGGCTCGGGCGGCCGGTCGCTGCAGGGGATGCGCCCGGCCTTCGGGGTGTTCGCGCGCCCGCTGCTCGGCGTACGTCGTGCCGACACCGTCACCGCCTGCCTGGTCGAGGGCCTCGAGGCGTGGGACGACCCGCACAACTCTGACCCCGGCTACACCCGGGTCCGCGTGCGCGAGCGGGTGCTGCCGGTGCTCGAGGACGAGCTCGGTCCCGGCATCGCCGAGGCGCTCGCCCGCACGGCGGACCAGCTGCGCGACGACACGGCCCTGCTCGACGTGCTGACCGACCGGGCGCTCGCCCACGTACGGCGCGACGGTGGCCTCCACCTCGAGACGCTGCGGGACGAGCCGCCGTCGATCCGCCACCGCGTCCTGCGGCGCGCCGCGCTCGACGCCGGGGCGCCGCCGTCGGAGCTGACCCGCGAGCACGTCCTCGCCGTCGACGAGCTGATCGTGGGCTGGCGTGGCCAGAAGTGGATCGACCTGCCCGGGCCGCTCCGCGCCCTCCGGCGCGACGGGGTGCTGGAGATCGTCTGCGTGCCCCTAGGCTGACGCCCATGGACTCGTCCCACGTGGAGCACGACCTGGTCAACATCCTCTTCACCGAGGAGCAGATCCAGCAGCGGCTGGCCGAGATGGCCCTCCAGATCACCGAGGACTACGAGGGACGGGACCTGCTCGTGGTCGGCGTCCTGCGCGGCGCGGTGATGGTGATGGCCGACCTCGCCCGGTCGATGCCGCGACACCTCGAGATGGACTGGATGGCGGTCAGCTCCTACGGGTCGGGCACCAAGTCCAGCGGCGTCGTCCGCATCCTCAAGGACCTCGACACCGACATCAGCGGTCGTGACGTGCTCATCGTCGACGAGATCATCGACACCGGGCTCACCCTCAGCTGGCTGGTCAACAACCTCTCCAGCCGCAGCCCCGCCAGCGTCGAGATCGCCACGCTGCTGCGCAAGCCCGAGGCCCTCTCGATGCCCGTGGAGCCGAAGTACGTCGGCTGGGACATCCCCAACGAGTTCGTCGTCGGCTACGGCCTCGACTACCGCGAGCGCTACCGCAACCTGCGCGACATCGGCACCCTCGCACCACACGTCTACTCCTGATCGAGGTCGCCCCGCTTCACCCCGCCTGAAACAATGTGGGCCCGGGCGGCGTGTAGCGTCGCCTCCTCACCTCCGAACCGCTGAAAGTTGCCTGTGAAGCGCATATTCAAGGGTCCCTGGCTGTGGATCGTCCTGTCCGCCTTCGCGGTGCTGCTGGCGATCCAGTTCCTCGCGCCCAGCGACGGCTACGACGAGGTCAACACCTCGACCCTCGCCTCCTACATCGACGACGGCAAGGTCAAGGAGATCGAGTTCAACGGAGCCGACTTCGAGATCCAGGCGACACTCGACGAGGGCACCCGCGACGACGGTGACAAGGTCGTCGCCCAGTACATCGACGGCCAGCAGGAGGCGCTCCTCGCGGCGGTCCAGGAGCAGCGGGCCGAGGGCACCATCGAGTCCTACAACTCGACGGTCCCGCAGCCCAGCTTCCTCGGCTCGCTGCTGGCGACCCTGCTGCCCTTCGCGCTGATCATCCTGCTGTTCATCTTCCTGATGAACCAGGCCCAGGGCGGTGGCGGCCGCGGCGTCATGCAGTTCGCCAAGTCCAAGGCCAAGCTGATCACCAAGGACATGCCGAAGACGACGTTCAGCGACGTCGCCGGCTGCGAGGAGGCGATCGAGGAGCTCGGCGAGATCAAGGAGTTCCTCACCGACCCGGCCAAGTTCCAGGCGGTCGGCGCCAAGATCCCCAAGGGCGTCCTGCTCTACGGCCCGCCCGGCACCGGCAAGACCCTGCTCGCGCGCGCCGTCGCCGGCGAGGCGGGCACCCCCTTCTACTCCATCTCCGGCTCGGACTTCGTCGAGATGTTCGTCGGTGTCGGCGCCTCGCGTGTGCGTGACCTGTTCGAGCAGGCCAAGGAGAACGCCCCCGCCATCGTCTTCATCGACGAGATCGACGCCGTCGGCCGCCACCGTGGCGCCGGCATGGGCGGTGGCCACGACGAGCGCGAGCAGACGCTCAACCAGCTGCTCGTCGAGATGGACGGCTTCGACGTGCGCGGCGGGGTCATCCTCATCGCGGCCACCAACCGTCCCGACGTGCTCGACCCGGCGCTGCTGCGCCCGGGACGCTTCGACCGCCAGATCCAGGTCGACGCCCCGGACCTCAACGGCCGCCACCAGATCCTCAAGGTCCACTCGCGCGGCAAGCCGATCGCGCAGGACATCGACCTGCTGAGCATCGCTCGCCGCACCCCCGGCTTCACCGGTGCCGACCTGGCCAACGTGCTCAACGAGGCCGCGCTGCTCACCGCGCGCAGCAACGCCAAGCTGATCACCGACGCCTCCCTCGACGAGGCGATCGACCGCGTCATCGCCGGTCCGCAGCGTCGTACGCGCCTGATGAGCGAGCGCGAGAAGCTGATCACCGCCTACCACGAGGGCGGCCACGCCCTGGTCGCAGCGGCCCTGCCCGGCACTGACCCGGTGCACAAGGTGACGATCCTGCCGCGCGGTCGCGCGCTGGGCTACACGATGGTGCTGCCCGACCGCGACAAGTACTCCCAGACGCGTAGCGAGATGCTCGACAACCTCGCCTACATGCTCGGGGGCATGGCCGCCGAGGCGCTGATCTTCCACGACGTGACCTCCGGTGCCGGCAACGACATCGAGAAGGCCACCGGGCTGGCCCGCGCGATGGTGACCCAGTACGGCATGACCGAGCGCCTCGGTGCGGTCAAGCTCGGCGACAGCAACTCCGAGCCGTTCCTCGGCCGCGACATGGGCCACACCCGCAACTACTCCGAGGAGACGGCCGCGGCGGTCGACGAGGAGATCAAGGCGCTGCTCGGCCAGGCGCACCAGGAGGCCTTCGAGATCCTCGAGACCAACCGTGACGTCCTCGACGCGCTCGTGCTGGCGCTCCTCGACAAGGAGACGCTCGACAAGGCGGAGATCGCCTCGATCTTCGAGGCGCTCAGGATGAATCCCGCTCGGCCGGCCTGGACCGGGTCGCCGATGCGGGTGCCGTCGACGATCCCGCCGGTCGACATCCCGCAGGAGATCCGCGACCGGGCGCACGCCAACGGGACCACGCAGGAGCCGGAGGCCGGCGGCGCCATCCTGACGCCGCCCGGTGCCGGCGGCGACGTGCACGGCGGCCCGGACGTCCACCCGGACACCCCGACCCCGCCGAGCCCGGACGCGCCGTGACCGACCCCGTCACCGTGCCGCAGCGCGCGTCGGAGGACGTTCCCGCCTTCGACCACGCCCGGGCCGAGGCGGCCGTGCGCGAGCTGCTGTACGCGATCGGGGAGGACCCCGACCGCGAGGGGCTGCTCGAGACACCGGCGCGGGTCGCCCGGGCCTACGCCGAGCTCACCCACGGCCTGCGGCAGAGCGCCGACGACGTCCTCACCACGACCTTCGACCTCGGCCACGAGGAGATGGTGCTGGTGCGTGACATCGAGCTGTGGTCGATGTGCGAGCACCACCTCGTGCCGTTCACCGGCGTGGCGCACGTCGGCTACATCCCGGCCGAGACCGGCAAGATCACCGGCCTCTCCAAGCTCGCCCGCCTCGTCGACGTCTACGCCAAGCGCCCGCAGGTGCAGGAGCGGCTCACCACGCAGGTGGCCGACTCGCTCATGGAGATCCTCGAGGCTCGAGGCGTCATCGTGGTGATCGAGGCCGAGCACCTCTGCATGACGATGCGCGGGGTCAAGAAGGCCGGCGCCCGCACGATCACCTCGGCGGTGCGCGGCGCCTTCCTCACCCACCAGGCCACCCGCGCCGAGGCGATGGCGCTGATCCACTCAGGCACCAGGTGAGCGAGGGCGCGCCCTCCGTCGTCCGGAACACCCGGGTGATGGGGATCGTCAACGTCACCCCCGACTCCTTCTCCGACGGCGGCCGCTGGGACACCACCGAGGCCGCGGTCGCCCACGGCCGTGAGCTGCTGGCGCAGGGCGCCGACGTGCTCGACATCGGCGGCGAGTCGACGCGGCCGGGAGCCACCCGTCCGGTGGTCGCCGAGGAGCTCGACCGCGTCGTCCCGGTGATCCGCGAGCTCTCCGCGGGCGGGGCCGTGGTGTCGGTCGACACGATGCGCGCCGAGGTCGCCGCGGCAGCCCTCGCGGCGGGTGCGCAGATCGTCAACGACGTCTCGGGCGGCCTCGCCGACCCACGGATCCTCGACGTCGTCGCCGACAGCGACGCGTCCTACGTCGCCATGCACTGGCGCGCCCACGCCGACCGGATGCGCGACTTCACCGACTACTCGCCCGACGGTGTCGTGGCGTCCGTACGCCGCGAGCTGGGCGAGCGGCTCGACGCCGTCCTCGCCGCCGGCGTCCCGCGCGAGCGGGTGGTCCTCGACCCCGGGCTGGGCTTCGCCAAGCAGCCGCGCCACAACTGGGAGCTGCTGACCGCGATCGACGTCCTGCGCGAGCTGGGCTGCCCGCTGCTGGTGGGGGCCAGCCGCAAGTCGTTCCTCGGCTCGCTGCTGGCCGTCGACGGCGCGCCGCGGCCGGTGGACGAGCGCGAGCACGCCCACGTCGCCCTGGTCACGCTGCTGGCCGTCCGCGGGGTCGACCACCTGCGCGTGCACGACGTACGAGCCACGCGCGACGCGCTCGCGGTGGTGGCCGCCATGCAGCACCCGAGCGCAGGAGACCCCGCATGACCGACGAGCTGGCCGTGACGGGCATCGAGTGCTTCGCGCACCACGGCGTCTTCGACTTCGAGCGGCGGGAGGGGCAGGTCTTCGTCGTCGACCTCGTGCTCGGCATCGACACCCGGCCCGCGGCCGCCTCGGACGACCTGACGGACACCGTGAACTACGGCACTCTGGTGGCGGACGTGAAGGCTGCCGTCGAGCGCGACCCCGTCGACCTGATAGAAACCGTCGCTCAACGCATCACGGACGTGTGCCTGTTGGACACTCGTGTTGAATGGGCGCGAGTCACGCTCCACAAACCTGATGCACCCATCGACGCGACGTACTCGGACGTCGCGCTGACGATCACCAGAACGCGAGGCAACGCTCATGACTGAGACCCCCAACCCCCACATCGTGGACGCCGACTCCCTCACCGGCGAGATGCACCCGATCCGTCGGGTGGTGGTCGGCCTCGGCTCCAACCTCGGCGAGCGACTGGCCTCCCTGCAGGGGGCGGTCAACGCCCTCGCGGACACCCCCGACTTCTTCGTGACCGGCGTCTCGCCCGTCTACGAGACCGAGCCGGTGGACGCGCCCGAGGGCTCGCGCCCCTACCTCAACGCCGTCCTGCTCGCCGACACCACGCTCCCGGCCCACCGGCTGATGGAGCGCGCGCTGGCGATCGAGGACGCCTTCGACCGCGAGCGCAGCGACGTCCGCAACGCGCCGCGCACCCTCGACGTCGACCTCATCGTCGTCGGCGACCGCCGCGCCAACGAGGACTTCCTCCGCCTGCCCCACCCGCGCGCCCACGAGCGCGCCTTCGTCCTGCAGCCCTGGTACGACCTCGAGCCCGACGCGGTGTTCCCCGACCGCGGCCCGATCGCCGAGCTGCTCGACGCCTCCGACTCCTCGGGCGTGAAGAGGCGCGAGGACCTCACCCTCGAGGTCGAGTGAGCCATCCCGGGCCCGAGCCGGACACGGACCCCGAGGAGCCACGCGGCACGCTCCGCCCGACGTCCGCACGCGCCCTGACGGCGTGCATCGTCGCCGGCCTGGCCCTCGGGTGGGCGCTCCACCCGGTGATGAGCGCGGTCGCCGGCCGTCCGCCCCTGGTGTCCTGGGCGCAGGCACTGGTGCTCGTCCTGGTCGCCGCGATCATGGGCTTCCTCGCCTGGCACACGTGGCAGACGGTGCACGTGCGGGGCCAGCGGCTCGAGCCGCACCAGGCCGTCAACCGCCTCGTCCTGGCCCGGGCGTGCGCCCTCGCCGGCGCGCTGGTGACGGCCGGCTACGTCGGCTACGCCGTCAGCTGGCTGGGCGACGAGTCGCAGTACGCCGACCGGTGGATCGCCCGCGCGCTCGTCGCGGCGGTCGGGGCGGCCGGGGTGACCCTCGCCTCGCTGGCCCTGGAGCGTGCGTGTCGCGCCGACGGGGGACGACCGCGCCCCTAGTCTGGGCGACATGCCTTCCCAGCAGTCACAGCAGTCACAGGTGTCCCGCACGCCTGCTCGTCGCCGCCAGCGCAGCACGCGCCTGGCCGTGGCCGTCGCACTCCTCGCCCTCGGAGCGGTGCTCGTGATCGGCGCCCTGGCGTCCTCGTCGGCCGGACTGACCGCTGTCGCTGCCGTCGTGGCCGTGCTGGCCGGTGCCGCTGCCACCCGCATCACCCACTCCGAGCTCATGCAGGCCCGCCGCGACGCCGCCCGCGACCGGGCGGTGCAGGCGCAGGAGTACCGCGCGCTCACCGAGCGTCGTACGGCCGAGTCCGCTGCCTTCGCTGCCGACATGCGGCGCAAGATCAACGAGCGCGAGGAGGCCATCGACGTCCTCGAGCGCGCACTCTCCAACGCCCAGAAGAACGCCGCCGAGCAGACCCTCAAGCGCGGCCAGGAGGCCCGCCGCGCCGACGCCGCCGAGCGCGGTCGCGACGAGGCCGAGCGCGGTCGTGACGACGCCGAGGGCCGGGCCGCCGAGGCGATCGTGATCGTCGCCGAGCTCGAGGCCGAGCTCGACGTGCTCCGCGCCGAGCTCGACTCCCTCCGCGCCGCCGCCGCGCGCCGCAACCACAAGAGCGCCTGAGCCTGCGTCACGCACCGCGCCGGGGGCTCGAGCGGGACGTACGGAAGAATGACCGCTCGTGATCCCTGAGGACAACCGGTTCGAGAGCGACCCCACCGACGCGCTGCCCGACGACCCCGGACTCCCCGCGGGTTGGGTGGCCGAGAAGCCGGACGGCGACGACGCGGCGACGGTCGAGCGGCTGACCGAGCTGCTGCGCGACCACGAGCGCGCCGGGCGCGGCTGGGCCGGATCGGGCGAGGAGGAGGTGCGTGTCGAGGTCTCCGAGCGCGGCCTGGCCATGCGCGAGAACCTCGTGGTGCGTGACCCCGGCGGCCGGATCCAGGCCTGGGGGAGCGTCCACGACCGCGCCGAGGGCCGGATGCTCTTCGTGCACATCGTCGCCCGCGACGTCGACGAGCGGGCCGCCGACCGCTGCAGCGAGGTGCTCGTCGACTGGGCCGAGGCCCAGGCGCGGGCGGTCGGGGCGGCGCGCGGCCTGACCGAGCAGCAGATCGACACCGGTGCGTTCGCCGACGACGAGCGACAGCACGGCTGGCTGGCGGACGCCGGCTTCGAGCGGGTCCGGACGTGGTGGCAGATGAGCCGCTCGGTGGAGGCCGCCGAGGCCGAGCTGGTCCCCGACCCGGCCCGCTGGGAGCGCAGGGGCGTGGTGTTCCGCCTCGTCGAGCGGCAGGGCGGTCCGGATTCCGGCGGGATGCCCGACGAGGCCGACCTGCGCGCGGTGCACGACGTGCTCGAAGGCGCGTTCACCGACCACTTCAACTCCTCGGAGGAGACCTTCGACGAGTTCATCCACCGGCTCCGCGAGGACCCCGGCCACCGCTGGGACCACTGGTGGCTGGCCGAGATCGTGGACGGCGAGGGGGGCGAGCCGGAGGCCGCGGGCGCCCTGGTCGGCACGGTGAGCGAGTCCGGCACCGGGCCCGACGGGTCGTACGTCTCCTACCTCGGCGTGCTCGAGTCCGCGCGAGGTCGCGGGGTGGCCACCGGCCTGCTCCGCACGATCATCGCCGACGCCGCCGCCCGCGGTCGTGACCGCGTCGGGCTCGAGGTCGACGCCGACTCACCGACCGGGGCGGACGGGCTCTACACCTCGATGGGCTGGGGCACGAAGTACGTCACCGAGTCCTGGCACAAGGACGTGACCGTCCACGCGCAGTAGACCCGGCGTCACCGCACCGGATGTGACACCGTCCCGCCCGCTTCCCCAGAGGGAGCGGTGCCGGTTGCGACACGGTGCGTGCCGCAACGGCCGGCAGGTGCCTGCGGGTTGCGGCACCGTGTGCGTCGGGACAGTCGGCGCGTTGCCGTGGGTCGTGGTGCCCCCCGTGACGGAACGGGGGGCTAGCGCAGCGACTCGCGCAGCGCGCGGTGCACCCCGGCGGGGGTGAGCACCCCGAGGAACGTCGGTCCGCGGCGCACCCCGACCATCGGCTTGTCGTCGCGGAGCATCGCGGCGAGCGCGTCCTCGAGGGAGGAGTCGATGTCGATGGCCGAGCCAAGGTCGCCGGTGGAGACGCCGTCGAGCGGCTCCAGGTGGTCCTCGCGGAGCCGGGTCACGGTCAGCGTGCGGAGCCCGCCCGAACCCACGAAGTCGGCCACCTGCTCGTCCGCGGGGTGGGCGAGCAGCTCGCCGGGGGTGGCGTACTGGGCCAACCGGCCGCCCGCCGCGAAGACGGCCACGCGGTCGCCCATCCGGATGGCCTCGTCGATGTCGTGGGTCACCAGCACCACGGTCTTGCCGAGCTCGTCCTGCAGGCGGCGGAACTCGTCCTGGAGGCGGCCTCGCACGACGGGGTCGACCGCGCCGAAGGGCTCGTCCATCAGCAGCACGGGCGGGTTGGCTGCCAGCGCGCGGGCGACGCCGACGCGCTGGCGCTGGCCGCCGGACAGCTCGTGGGGGTACTTCCGGGCGTACTGCTCCGGCTCGAGGCCCACGGTCTCGAGGAGCTCGTGGGCGCGCTCGCGCGCGGTGGCCTTCGACTCGCCGTAGAGCAGCGGCACCGTCATGACGTTCTGCTCGATGCGCTGGTGGGGGAACAGGCCGATCTGCTGGATGACGTAGCCGATGCCGCGCCGCAGCTCGACCGGGTCGGCGTCGGTGACGTCCTGGCCGTCGAGCCAGATCCGGCCGGTGGTGGGCTCGATGAGCCGGTTGATCATCTTGAGGGTCGTCGACTTGCCGCAGCCCGACGGACCGACGAGGCAGACCATCTCGCCGCGCGCGACGTCGAGGTCGAGCTCGTGGACGGCCACGGTCCCGTCCGGATAGGTCTTGCCCACGCCCTCGAGCCGGATCATCGGCTCGCCGCCCCGTGTAGCGTCCATGCGGTGACCATACTGGGGGCCGCCGACTCCGGGCCGAGCTGCTACAGCCGGTTCGTCAACGAATGGTTCTGCTGGCAGTACGTCGAGGACCGCCATGAGCAGATCACCGACGCGCTCGTCGAGCACGTGCTCATCACCTTGGCGGCCCTCGTCCTCGGCATCGTCATCGCCTTACCGCTCGCGCTGCTCGCCCGGCGGTTGCCGCGGCTGGAGTCCGCGGTCCTGGGCTTCAGCACCGGGGTCTACACCGTGCCGTCGCTGGCGCTGCTGCCCCTGCTGGTGCCGTTCACCGGCCTGTCCGCCGCCACGGTCGTGATCGGGCTCGGTCTCTACGCGCTGACCATCCTGGTGCGGGCACTGCTCGACGGGCTGCGGTCCGTGCCCGACGACGTACGCGAGGCGGCCCGCGGCCTGGGCTACGGGAGCGCACGCATGCTCACCCGCATCGAGATGCCGCTGGCGCTGCCGGTCGTGATGGCCGGCCTGCGCGTCGCGGCCGTGTCGACCATCGCGCTGACCACGGTCGGCACCCTGGTGGCGTACGGCGGTCTGGGCGACCTCATCGCCCACGGTGTCGCGCGGGACTTCCGCGCCGAGTTGATGACCGCCGCGGTGCTGTGCGTCGTCCTGGCCGTCGTCCTCGACGTGGTGCTGGTGCTGCTGCAGCGGGTGCTGACGCCCTGGACGGCGGGGGCGCGCTGATGGAGCTCTTCGCCGACACCTGGCAGTACCTCATCGACCCCGACAGCTGGACCGGTGCGGGCGGCCTCGTCGCGCGGCTGCTGGAGCAGCTGCTGCTCACCGCCACCGCGCTCGTGGCGGCCATGCTGCTCGGCCTGCCCCTCGCCCTCTGGCTGGGCCACCTCGGCAAGGGCGGCTTCCTCGCCGTCAACATCTCCAACGTCGGCCGCGCCGTGCCCACCTTCGCGCTGCTGGCCCTCCTGGTCGCCGCGGACTGGCCCGGCTCCGAGGACTTCGGCCCCTACGGCCGCGCCGGTCTCGCGACCCTCATCGCGCTCGTGCTCTTCGCCCTCCCGCCGCTGATCACCAACGGCTACGTCGCGATGCGCGAGGTGCCCTCCGACGTGCAGGAGGCCGCCGACGGGATGGGCATGTCACCGATGCAACGCTTCCGGCGCGTCGAGCTGCCGCTGGCACTGCCGGTGATCGCCTCCGGCGTGCGCCTCGCCCTGGTGCAGGTGTGGGCCACGGCCACCATCGCCGCGCTGGTCGCGGGGCCGGGCCTCGGCCGGATCATCACCGAGGGCTTCGCCCGCAACGACTACGCGCAGGGCATGGCGGGGGCCGTGGTCGTCGCCTCCGTGGCCCTCGTCCTCGAGCTCGCCGCGGCCGCGGTGCAGCGCGCCGTCGACCCGATGCCGCGCGCTCCGTCACCGGATCGTGATGAGGACTTGTCGGTGCCCTCGACTACGGTGGCAGAGGCTCCCACCGGGAGCTGAGCGGACCCGCTCGCATCACCGGACACGCGTGGCTCGGCCACGGGACACAGAAGGTTTGACGACATGCACGTACGACGTCCGCTGATGGCGGTCACCGGTCTGGCCCTGACCGCCCTGCTCGCCGGATGCGCCGGCGACGACCTCGCCGAGGAGAACGACGAGCCCACCTCCGGCTCGGGTGGGGGAGGTGGCGAGGGCACGTCCGTCGTCATCGGCAGCCAGAGCTTCGACGAGGCCGCGCTCGTCACCGCGATGTACCAGCAGGTCCTCGAGGCCGAGGGCTACGAGGTCGAGACCCGGCTGGTCGACACCCGCCCGATCTACCTCAACGAGATGCCCGACTCCGTCCAGATCGCCCCGGAGTACGTCGCCGGCATCGTCGACCAGCTCAACACCGACGCCAACGGCCCCGACGCCGAGCCGCTGTCGACCAGCGACGCCCAAGAGACGATCGACGCCGGTGCGTCGCTGCTCGAGGAGAAGGGCATCACCCTGCTCGAGCCGTCCGAGGCGTTCTCCGCCAACGGCTACTTCACCAGCCAGGAGTTCTCCGACGCCGAGGGCGTCACCAAGCTCTCCGACCTCGAGGGCCAGCAGGTCACGCTGGCCGCCGCGCCCGACTGCAAGGGTCGCACCGACTGCGAGAAGGGGCTCGTCGACACCTACGGCATCGACATCACCCTCGAGCCGCTGGGCTACGCCTCGACCGAGACGTTCCAGGCGGTGCTCGACGGGGAGGCCCAGCTCGGCCAGACCAGCACGCTCGACGGCACGCTCGAGGACCAGGGCCTGCTCCTGCTCGAGGACGACAAGGGCATCCAGCCCGCGCAGAACCTCGTCCCCGCGGTGTCGAGCGACTTCCTCGCCGACAACCCCGACGTCGAGGGTCCGCTCAACGACCTGATGGCGGCGCTCGACAACGAGACCCTCGGTGAGCTGCTCGTCAGCGTGCAGATCGACCGCGAGCAGCCGGCCGACGTGGCCCAGGAGTTCCTGGAGTCCGAAGGGCTCCTCTGATCAGTCGATGACCTCGTGGTCCCGGAGCGACAGCGCCTCCGGGGCCACGGTGGTCTCGTCGAGCACCGAGGGCGGCACCGACAGCCGCCAGGCGCCGGTGGCGACGTCCTGCACCCGCGGGGCGGGGCCGTCGAGGGTCGCCACCCACTCCATGAGCGAGGTGACGTCGGCGCGGCGGTCCTGCTCGACCAGCCAGCCGGCCAGCCGGTGGACCGGCGGCAGGCCGCTGTGCACCAGCGAGCGCCGGCCCCAGATCTCGAGCACACCCGAGCGCAGCAGCCGCCACCCCTCCGGCGTGCACCCCGGCACCAGCAGGAAGTAGCGCCACAGGTCACCGGCCAGCACCCGGTCGACGAAGACCGCCTCGACGTCGGCGGAGCCGTGCTCGCGCACCGAGGCAAGCGACATCCGCTTCGTCTCCCAGCGGTCGGCGAGGTCCTGCAGCGACGAGGCGCGGGTCTGCGTGATCGAGCCCTCCCGGATCCGCCAGCGGTAGACCACCTCGTCGAGCACGTCGAAGCGGCCCTCGAGGAAGGCTCGCGTCGTCGTGGGCTGGTCCTCGTAGCGCACGCCCTCGGGCCACGACAGGTCCCGGGCGTCCCACCACGACCTGCGGAAGACCTTGTTCCACGCGAAGACGTCGCCCAGGATCTCGGGCCGGTCCTCGACGCGGGCCCCCCGCAGCGGCCGGTGAAGACGTCGCATCCACGGCGGCTCGACGAGCCGGTCACCCTCCCAGCGCACGATCGACCCGGTCGCGAAGTCGGAGCCCGACGCGGTGAGCGCGCCCACCAGGTCGGCGTACGCCGTCGGCGGCAGCACGTCGTCGGAGTCGAGGAAGGCGAGGTGGTCGCCCCGCACGTGCTGGACCCCGAGGTTGCGGGCGGCGCCCAGGCCTCCGTTGACGGAGTGGACGACGCGGATGCGCGCGTCCCGGCGGGCCCAGTCGTCGGCGATCTCGCCCGAGCGGTCGGTCGCCCCGTCGTCGACGATCACCGCCTCCCACCGCGTGTGCGTCTGCGCGAGCAGGGAGCGGACGCAGTCGTCGAGGTAGTCCTCCACGCCCCACGCCGGGATCACCACGCCGAGGAGGGGTGCCCGGGAGAAGAGCCGCTTCATGGGCCGCGAGCCTAGTGGGGACCGAGCCGCGCGCCCGCCCGCCGGTAGGCTGCCCGCCGTGACCGAGCAGCCCAGAGCGATCGACGAGATGAACCCCGACGGAGTGCCGCGCAAGGTCCTCTTCGTCGCCGGCGCCGGCCGCAGCGGCACCAGCACCCTGGCCGGCATCGTGTCGCGGCTCGGCATGCACGTGCCGCTGCCCGAGGTGCCGCCCGACGACTCCAACCCGCGTGGCTTCAGCGAGCCGCAGTGGGTCGTCGACATCCACGACGAGTGGCTCCGCGAGGCACTGGTCCAGGTCAGTGACAGCCGTCCCGAGGCGTGGTTCGACACCGGCCGCATCTGCAGCCGCGAGCCCGCCAGGATCCGGGTCAGCGAGTGGCTCGAGCCGCACTTCGCCGAGCACCCCGAGCTCGTCGTCAAGGACCCGCGGCTGAGCTGGTTCCTCGGCCTGTGGCGGGTCGCCGCGATCCGCACGGGCGCGACGCCGGTCTTCGCCACCATGCTGCGCCCGCCCGCCGAGGTGGTCGGTTCCAAGCAGAAGTACTACGCCAACAAGCTCGGCTCGGCCCACCTCGCGGCGAGCTGGGTCAACATGCTGCTCCACACCGAGCGGGCCACCCGCAGCGTCGACGCGGTGGAGGGTGACGCGGCACAGGGCCGTGTCTTCGTCCGCTACGAGGACCTGCTGACCGACTGGGTCAGGACGACCACGGCCATGGGGCACGCCCTCGACCTGCAGACGATCATCCACACCCGCAGCGACCAGATCCGCGAGGTGCACCGCTTCATCGACCCCAACCTCCGCCGCGTGAGCGCCACGCTCGACGACCTCGCGCTGCCCAGGCGGCTGCACGACCTCACCGGCCAGACGTGGGAGGAGCTCAACAAGCTCGCCGACGAGGGCGGCGACACGACTGCCGCGCACGAGACCTTTGACCAGCTGCGCGCGGAGTACGTCGACCTCTACGAGGAGGCAGCCGCCATCAGCCGCTCGACCGCCGAGCACGCGCGCCACCAGGCCCGTCGGCGGGCGCTCCACGAGGCCGCGGGCGAGGAAGGCCACCGGTCGCTCGCCGACCGCGTGCCCCACGACGTACGCGCCGCGATCCCGCCGTCGGTGCGCCGCGGGGTCCGCAAGGCCCTCGGGCGGGAGCGGGACGCGCAGCCGTGAGCATCCCGATCGGCTCCGGCCACGGCCTCACCAACATCGAGGGCCACACGGACTTCGACATCGTCTGGCCGTGGGCTGATTCGCGTGGGGGGCCCGGTGGGCTGCGGCGCGGTGCCACGGCGGTGCTGCGGGTCAAGAACGAGGCCCCGGGCCTGCGTTTCGTGCTCCCGCCGCTGCTGCGGGCGTGCGACCACGTGCTTCTCGTCGACAACGGGTCCGACGACGGCACCGGTGAGGAGGCCCTGCGGGTCGCGGCCGAGCACGGCCTGTCCGACCGGTTCACCCTGAAGGAATACCCCTTCCAGGTGGCCCGCGCCGGTGCCGAGCACCTCGCCGTCAACGAGCGCTCGGTGCACTCGCTCGCCTACTTCTACAACTGGTGCTTCTCCCACGTCCGCACCCGCTACTCGTGGAAGTGGGACGGCGACATGGTCCTCACCACCGAGGGCGAGGTGTCGATGGCCGACCTGTCGTGGCAGGTCGGGATGGCCGAGGCCGTCATCCGGTTCCCGCGCCACGGGCTGTACATCGAGTCGGACCGCAAGGCCTACCTCGACCTGGGCCTGCGCAACATCGAGGAGTGGGGCTTCCCGATGAGCCCCGACTACGTCTACACCAAGGCGCCGGAGTGGGAGATCCGCACGACGCCCGAGCACATCGAGATGTTCGCGCTGCCGCAGGGCCTCTGCGTCGAGCTCAAGTGGCTCGACGGCGACGAGTTCGCCCACTGGACCAACCCCGAGTCGTTCGCCACCTCCATCCGCAACCGGCGCAAGCGTCGCGAGTGGCTGGTCTGGAACGCGCTGCACGACGGACAGGTCCCGGAGGGCGTCGTGGAGATCGAGTCCCCCGAGGGCATCCACGTGGTCGACCACGTCACGCACACCTGGCTGCCCCGCGCACCGCGCCCCTTCGTCGTCGACGACCCCGACCACGCCAAGCTCCACCTGCGCGCCTGAGCAGCACGACGACCGCCCACGGCGGCGGGTGAGGCGGCGGCTGAGGTGCTGGTGAGGCGGTTCACACCGCCTCCGGGGCATACCCGTGCGGGGTCCGGAGGTTCTCCCGGCTCAGGACCGTACGTCGAGAGGCTCCGCCATGCCCGAGAACCACCCGCAGATCGCACCCCCCGCCAAGCGACGTACGCCGCTCCTGGCCGGCATCGCCGTCCTGGCGGTGATCGCCGTGGTGGTCGGACTCCTCTGGTCACGGGGCAGCGACGACGCCGGCGCAGCCAGCGGTGAGGAGCGCGAGAAGGTCGTCCTCGGCACGGTCGGCGCCAGCGACCCCTACTGGCAGGTGCTGGTCGACGCCGCGGCCGACGAGGGCATCGACCTCGAGATCGAGGACTTCGCCGACTACACCCAGCCCAACCCCGCGCTGAGCGAGGGCGAGCTCGACATCAACCAGTTCCAGCACATCGTCTACCTCGCGGAGTACAACGTCGCGAACGACGACGACATCGTGCCGCTGGGCTCCACCGCGATCTACCCGCTGGGCCTCTACTCGTCCCAGGTCGACTCCGTCGAGGACATCCAGGACGGCGAGACCGTGGTCGTCCCCGACGACGACAGCAACCAGGCCCGCGCCCTGCTCATCCTCCAGTCGGCCGGCCTCATCACCCTCGCCGACGGCGGCTCGATCTACTCCACGCTCGCCGACGTCGACGAGTCGGCGTCCCGGGTGCAGGTCAAGGCGATCAAGGCCGACCTCACGCCCACCTCGCTGCCCGACGTGGCGGCCGCGGTCATCAACAACGACTTCGTCGAGAAGGCCGGTCTCTCCTTCGAGGACGCGCTGGCCACCGACGACGTCGACGACCCCAACGCGCTCCCCTACGTCAACGTCTTCGCCGTCCGCGCCGAGGACCGCGACGACCCGACGCTGCGCAAGCTCGTCGAGGTCTACCAGGAGACGCAGGCCGTCCTCGACGGCGTGCAGGACGTCTCCGGCGGCACCGCCGAGCTGGTGAAGGTCCCGCAGGAGGAGCTGCAGGCGTCGCTCGACGACGTCGAGGCCGACACCGCCGCGCAGCGATAGTCCGCGGCGCAGCAGTGACCCGACGCTGACCAGGGGAGGAGCCCCACGATGCCGCTCGTCGAGCTGACCGACGTGCACAAGACGTTCCCGGCCGCCCGCGGAGGGACGCCCGTCGAGGCGATCCGCGGTGTCGACCTGACGGTCGAGGCCGGTGAGATCGTCGGCATCGTGGGCTACTCCGGGGCCGGGAAGTCGACCCTCGTACGACTGATCAACGCGCTCGAGACCACCACCTCGGGCAGCGTGCGGGTCGGCGGCCGGGAGATCACCGGCCTCAAGGAGCGCGAGCTGCGCGAGGTGCGGCTGGGGATCGGGATGATCTTCCAGCAGTTCAACCTGTTCCGCTCGCGCACCGTGTGGGGCAACATCGCCTACCCGCTGGAGGTGGCCGGCGTCCCCACGCAGGAGCAGAACGCCCGCATCTCCGACCTGCTCCACTTCGTCGGCCTCGCCGACAAGGCGCACAGCCACGTCGACGAGCTCTCCGGTGGCCAGAAGCAGCGCGTCGGCATCGCCCGCGCGCTCGCGACGAGCCCCCAGCTGCTCCTCGCCGACGAGTCGACGAGCGCCCTCGACCCGGAGACGACGCAGGAGGTGCTCGCCCTGCTGCGCCGGGTCAACCGCGAGCTCGGCATCACCATCGTGGTGATCACCCACGAGATGGACGTCGTGCGCAGCCTCGCGCACCGCGTCGTCGTCATGGAGGCCGGTCGCATCGTCGAGGAGGGGCCGGTCGTGCAGGTGCTCTCCGACCCCCAGCAGCCGGTCACCCGCCGGTTCGTCTCGACGATCGTGGACGACGAGCCCGGCGCCGAGGCGCTGGCGGCCCTGCACGCCCGGCACGACGGACGGTTCGTCAAGCTCGCCTTCCGCGGCGACGACGTACGCCAGAGCGACGTGTTCGCGGCCCTCCTCGAGCACGGCGTGCGCTTCGAGCTCGTCTTCGGCGGCATCGAGGAGGTCCAGGGCGAGACCTTCGGCAACCTGACCCTCGCCCTCGACGGCGACCCCGCGGCCGTCGACGCGGCCGTCGACGCCGTACGAGCACTCGTCCTCACCAAGGAGCTGGCCCGGTGACCGACACCAACATGAGCCAGCTCTGGCCGCTCTTCTGGGAGGCGGCGTGGGAGACCCTCTACATCGTCGCGATCACGCTCACCCTCGGTGGCCTGCTCGGCCTGCTGCTGGGTCTCGGGCTGTACGTCACCCGCGGCGGCGGCCTCTACGCCAGCCGCCCGGTCAACCTCGTGCTCAACCTGCTGGTGAACTTCTTCCGGCCGATCCCCTTCGTCATCTTCATCGCCGCCGTGCAGCCGTTCGCCCGGGTGGTCGTGGGCACCGGCATCGGCAACCCGGCGATCATCTTCGCCCTCACGCTCGCCGCCGCCTTCGGGATCAGCCGCATCGTCGAGCAGAACCTCGTCACGGTGGATCCCGGCGTGATCGAGGCCGCACGGTCCGTCGGGGCCAGCCGCGCGCGCATCGTGCGGACCGTCGTGCTGCCCGAGGCGCTCGGGCCGCTGGTGCTGGGCTACACCTTCGCCTTCGTCGCGCTGGTCGACATGACCGCGGTGGCCGGCGTCGTCGGCGGCGGCGGGCTGGGCAACTTCGCCCTGCAGTACGGCTTCCGGCAGTTCGACACCGTCGTCACCTGGACCGCGGTGATCGCGATCGTGGCGCTGGTGCAGGTCGTCCAGCTGGCCGGCAACACGACCGCCCGGCGCATCCTGCGCCGCTGACGCTCCGCGAGGACGGGGGAGTGGCCTTCGTCACGCCGCCCGGGCGTTCCCGCCGTGGAATCCGCAGGCGTAGGCTCGATGTTGATCGCAGTAGATCGGTACCCGAGAGGGACTGAAACGAAGAGGTCACCACATGACGCACGACCCTGTCCTCACCCCGACGTCGCACCCGACGTTCGGCGTCGGTGCCATCGGCGCCGGTCGCGTCGGTGCCGTCCTGGCCGCCGCCCTCCGCGCTGCGGGCCACGACGTCGTCGCCGCAGCGGGCGAGTCCGACGCCTCGCGGGGTCGCATCGACCACCTGCTGCCCGGGGTCGCCGTGGCCAAGCCGACCGACGTCGCGCGCGCCAGCGACCTGCTGCTGCTCACCGTGCCCGACGACATGCTGTCCAACGTCGTCACCATGCTCACCGCGAGCGGTGCGATCCACGCCGGCCAGGTCGTGGTCCACACGAGCGGGCGCCACGGTCTCGCCGTGCTCGAGCCGGCCCGGCAGGTCGGCGCCCGGACGATCGCCCTGCACCCGGCGATGACCTTCACCGGCACCGAGGTCGACCTGCCGCGGCTCTCCGGCTGCGTGTTCGGCGTGACCGCCGACGAGGACGACCGGGCGCTCGCGGAGTCCCTCGTGGCCGACCTCGGCGGCACCCCGATGTGGGTGCGTGAGGAGCACCGCACGCTCTACCACGCCGGTCTCGCCCACGGCGCCAACCACCTCGTCACCCTGGTCGCCGAGGCGATGGAGATCCTGTCCGCCGCCGGAGCGGCCGACCCCGCCGCCACCCTGCGCCCGCTGCTGACCGCCGCGCTCGACAACGCGCTCGAGGACGGTGACGCCGCCCTGACCGGGCCGATCGTGCGCGGTGACGTGGAGACGGTCCGCGCGCACGTCACCGACCTGCGGACGACCGCCCCGCAGACGCTGCCGTCGTACGTCGCCATGGCGCGCGCCACCCTCGACCGGGCCGTCACCGACGGACGCCTGCTGCCGATCCGCGCCGCCGCGATCCTGCGCGTCCTCGACGCCGTCGAGGCCCCGACCCCCCGCGCCCGGCAGCCTCGATGACCGCTACCCCCACCCTCGCGTCGACGCGCGAGGAGCTGGCCGGCCTGCTCGCCGACGCCCGCCGTGCCGGCGACCGGATCGCCTTCGTGCCCACCATGGGCGCCCTGCACGACGGCCACGCCAGCCTCATCCGCACCGCCCGCGGGGCGACCGACGGCCCCGTCGTGGTCAGCATCTTCGTCAACCCGATGCAGTTCGCCCCGACCGAGGACCTCGACCGCTACCCCCGCACCCTCGACGCCGACCTGGCGGTCTGCGCGGCCGAGGGGGTGGACGTCGTCTTCGCGCCGAGCGTCGAGGAGATGTATCCCGGCGGCTTCAGCCACGAGTCCGTCCACGACGGGGTCACGGTCTCGCCCGGCACCCTCGCCACGATCCTCGACGGCGCCTCCCGCCCGGGCCACTTCGACGGCGTGCTGACCGTCGTCGCCAAGCTCTTCGGCCTGGTCCGCCCCGACGTGGCGGTCTTCGGGCAGAAGGACTACCAGCAGCTCACCCTCATCCGTCGCATGGTCAGCGACCTCTGCATGGGCATCGAGGTCGTCGGCGCCGAGACGGTCCGCGAGCCCGACGGCCTCGCGCTCTCCAGCCGCAACCGCTACCTCGACGCGGACGGGCGCCGGGCCGCGGTGGCCCTCAGCCGGGCGCTGCGTGCCGCGCAGGAGCGGGCGGCGTACGGCGTGCCTGCCGCGCGCTGGGCCGCGATGTCGGTCCTCAAGGCCGAGGCGGGCCTCGAGCTCGACTACCTCGCGCTCACGTCGGTCGACCTCGACGAGCCGCCCGAGGTCGGCGAGGGCCGGATCCTCGTGGCGGCGCGGGTGGGGGCCACGCGGTTGATCGACAACGCACCGATCGTCTTCGAGCGATCGGACCAGGCGGGGACCGCGTCCGCGGCCTCGACCACTTCTGGAAGGAGCAGCTGATGCTGCGCACGATGATGAAGTCCAAGATCCACCGGGCCACGGTGACCCAGGCCGACCTGCACTACGTCGGGTCGGTCACCGTCGACGAGGACCTGCTCGACGCCGCCGACCTGCTGGCCGGCGAGCTCGTCCACATCGTCGACGTCACCAACGGCGCGCGCCTGGAGACCTACACGATCGCCGGCGAGCGTGGGTCGGGCGTCATCGGCATCAACGGGGCCGCGGCCCGGCTGGTGCACCCCGGCGACACGGTCATCCTCATCGGCTACGGCCAGATGGACACCGCCGAGGCCAGGGAGCTGAAGCCGCACGTGGTCTTCGTCGATGCCGACAACAAGGTCATGGGCACCGGCAGCGACCCGGCCGAGACCTTCGGGGACGAGACGTTGTCCCGCGGTGACGTCCTCGCTCGATAGCCTGCCCGGATGAGCCTCCACCGGCCGGTCCCGGGCCGCCTCCGAGCCCCGGCCCCCGGGTGGACCACGCGCGCCGACGTCGTCGTGGTCGGATCCGGCATCGCCGGACTCACCGCCGCGCTCCGCATCCACGCCGCGGACCCCGCGCTGCGCCTGCTGGTGGTCACCAAGGACGTCCTCGCGGCCGGGTCGACCCAGTGGGCCCAGGGCGGGATCGCAGCGGCCCTCGGGCCCGGTGACACCCCCGAGCAGCACGAGCGCGACACCCTCGTCGCCGGGGCGGGCGCCTGCGACGTCGAGGCCGTCCGGGTCCTGGTGACCGAGGGCCCCGAGGCGGTCCACGAGCTGATCGCCCTCGGCACCCAGTTCGACCACCACCCCGACGGCGAGCTGTCGCTCACCCGCGAGGGCGGCCACCACCGCGACCGGATCGCCCACGCCGGCGGCGACGCCACGGGCGCGGAGATCCAGCGCGCGCTGACCGCCGCCGTCGAGCGGGCCCCGGAGATCGAGGTCATCCAGCACGCGCTTGCCGTGGACCTGCTCCGCGCGGCCGACGGGGGCGTCGCCGGCCTCACGCTGCACGTGCTCGGCGAGGGCCAGCACGACGGCGTCGGAGCCGTGCACTGCCGGGCGGTCGTCCTCGCCTCGGGCGGCCTCGGCCAGGTCTTCAGCCAGTCCACCAACCCCAGCGTCTCCACCGGTGACGGGATGGCCGTCGCGATGCGCGCCGGCGCCCGGCTCCGCGACCTCGAGTTCGTCCAGTTCCACCCGACCGTCATGTGGCTCGGCCCCGACTCCCAGGGCCAGCAGCCGCTGATCTCCGAGGCGGTGCGCGGCGAGGGCGCCTTCCTCGTCGACTTCGAGGGCAACCGCTTCATGCAGGGCGAGCACCCGCTGGGCGACCTCGCGCCGCGCGACGTGGTCGCCAAGGCCATCACCCGACGGATGATGGAGTCCGGCAAGCCCCACATGTGGCTCGACGCGCGCCACCTCGGGGGCACGTTCTGGGAGCGCCGGTTCCCGACCATCCTGCGCGTGTGCCGCGAGCACGGCGTCGACCCGGTGACCGAGCTCGTCCCGGTCGCGCCCGCCCAGCACTACGCGTCCGGCGGCGTGGCCACCGACCTGTGGGGGCGTACGACGGTCCCGGGGCTCTACGCCACCGGAGAGGTCGCCTGCTCCGGTGTCCACGGCGCCAACCGGCTGGCGTCCAACTCGCTGCTCGAGGGGCTGGTGTTCTCCCGGCGCATCGCCGACGTGCTGCCCGGCGAGCTGCGCCCCTGGGCCGACCCGGTCCCCGACCGGCGCCCGGAGGGTCTCGTCTCCGGTGACCGCCGTCGGTCGATGCAGGAGACGATGACGACCCGGGTCGGGGTGCTGCGCCACGCGGCGGGCCTCACCGACGCGCTGGCGCTCCTCGGCTCGCTCGACCACGGCGAGGCCGAGGCCGGGACGGCCGCGTGGGAGACCACCAACCTGCTCACCGTCAGCACCGCGCTCGCCGAGGCCGCGGCCCTGCGCACCGAGACCCGCGGCTCCCACTGGCGCGAGGACCACCCCGACCGCGACGAGGCCCGGGCGGGCCACGTCGACTCCTGGCTCGACGCCGACGGACGTGTCGCGGTCGAGTGGGTGCACAGCCCGTCCACCGATCCGACGACCAGTGAGGTCTCCGCATGACGAGCCTGCGTGACGTGCCCGCCGAGGTCCTCGCCGACCTCACCGCCGCGGGCCTCGACCCCGATCACGTGTGGGACGTGGTGGGCCGGGCGCTGTCCGAGGACCTCCCCACGGAGCCGCGCGTGGACCCGACGAGCGAGTCCACGATCCCAGCGGGCGCCCGGGCCGAGGCCGTGTTCGGTGCCCGGGAGGACGGGGTGGTCGCGGGGCTCGCGGTCGCGGCCGTCGTCTTCCACGCCGTCGGCGCCGACGCCACCATCACCGACCGCGTCGCGGACGGCACCCGGGTCGCGAGGGGCGACGTCGTGATGCGCGTCGAGGGCCTGGCGCAGCGGATGCTCGTCGCCGAGCGCACCGCCCTCAACCTCGCCTGCCACCTCTCGGGCGTCGCGACGGCCACGTCCCGCTGGGTCGAGGCGCTGGAGGGCTCCCCGACGCGGGTGCTCGACACCCGCAAGACGCTTCCCGGGCTGCGGGCGCTGCAGAAGTACGCCGTCCGCTGCGGCGGCGGGGTCAACCACCGCACGAGCCTGCAGGACATGGCGATGGTCA
The DNA here is from genome assembly GCF_048161455.1 of Nocardioides sp. T5. NCBI lineage: Bacteria > Bacillati > Actinomycetota > Actinomycetes > Propionibacteriales > Nocardioidaceae > Nocardioides > Nocardioides sp. T5. The sequence goes on from NZ_CP182415.1 coordinate 521,293, forward strand.
AGGACAACCACGTCATCGCCGCCGGGGGCGTGCTTCCCGCCCTCGACGCCATCCGAGGCCGTCACCCCGGGCTGCCCGTCGAGGTCGAGGTGACGACCCTCGACCAGCTCGACGAGCTGCTCGCCCTGCCCCAGCCGCCGGAGCGGGTCCTGCTCGACAACATGACCGACGAGCTGATGACCGAGGCCGTACGGCGTACGGCCGGCCGCGTGCCGCTCGAGGCGAGCGGCGGCATCACCCTCGAGCGTGCGGCGCGGATCGGGGCGACCGGTGTCGACTTCGTCTCGGTCGGGGCGCTCACGCACTCGGTGACGGTCTTCGACATCGGCATGGACCTGACCACCCCGGCACCGACGGCGGACTGACATGAGCCTGCTCGCCGCCGACATCGGCAACAGCCACACCTTCCTCGGCCTGCTCGACGGGGAGGAGGTCACCGCCCACTGGCGGGTCAACACCGACGAGCGTCGCACCGCCGACGAGTGGTCGGTCCTGCTCCGCGGGCTGCTCGCCGAGCGGCTCGACGAGGTGGACGGCATCGTGGTGTGTGCGACGGTCCCGGCGGTGCTGCACGAGTGGCGCGAGATGCTCGAGCGTCACTTCGAGGACGTGACCTCCATCGTCGTCGAGCCCGGGGTGCGCACCGGCATTCCCGTCCTGATGGACAACCCCCGCGAGGTCGGCACCGACCGGATCGTGAACTCGCTCGCCGCCGCGACGCTCCACGGCGGTCCGGCCATCGTGGTCGACTTCGGCACCGCCACGACGTTCGACGTGGTCAACGGGAAGGGGCAGTACGTCGGCGGCGCGATCTCGCCGGGGATCGAGATCTCGCTGGAGGCGCTCGGGCGACGCGGCGCGCAGCTGCGCAAGGTCGAGCTCGCGCGCCCGCGTTCGGTGATCGCCAAGAACACCGTGGAGGCGCTGCAGAGCGGCATGGTGTTCGGCGTCGCGGCGCAGGTGGAAGGCCTGGTGGCGCGCATGATCGCCGAGCTCGGAGCTCGCGTCGAGGACGTCACGGTCATTTCGACAGGACATTTGGCGACACTTCTCGTCGACGATTGTTCGTGTTTCACCGTGCATTCCCCGTGGCTGACGCTGCAGGGGCTGCGCCTGGTATTCGAACGCAATTCCTGAATTGTGGATTCGAGGTCAATGTCAGGGAATTCCTGACTTCTTTTGTGTGCCTCGACAATTGCTGCCACACTGCGTCCGACGCGTTTGGCCCCGAACGCTCGAAAAGGCAAAGGAATTCACCATGGCACAAAAGGTCAACATCGTCCTGGTCGACGACCTCGACGGCACCGAGGCCACCGAGACCGTCTCCTTCGGCCTCGACGGCACCACCTACGAGATCGACCTCAACGACGCCAACGCCGCCTCCCTCCGCGAGGCGCTGAGCGGCTACGTCGGCCACGCCCGCAAGGTCGCCGGTGGTGGCCGTCGTACGCGCCGCTCGTCCGGCTCCTCCTCGTCGTCCTCGTCCAACACCAAGGACGTGCGCGAGTGGGCCAAGGCGCAGGGCATGGAGGTCTCCGAGCGCGGCCGGATCTCCGCCGACGTGCAGCAGGCCTACGACGCCGCCCACTAGGGGTTGGTTTCGACGCGGGCGTCGCGACCTCGTCCCTCGGTCGCGGCCCTCGCTCAACCTCCCCGGCCCCACGCCAGGCGCTCGTTCCTCGCCCCCGGCTGGCCGGTGACGTTCGCTGTGAGCGGACGGGCTCGTGCGTGGGGTGGGAACACGTAGGCTGATGTCGGGCGTTGAGCCCAGTGTCCGCGCTCCCGCCCCTATGGGAGGCACCGTGGACCACGCAGACGTAGAGGAGCGCACATGTTCGAGCGGTTCACCGACCGAGCCCGGCGAGTTGTCGTGCTGGCCCAGGAAGAGGCCCGCATGCTCTCCCACAACTACATCGGGACCGAGCACATCCTGCTCGGCCTCATCCACGAGGGCGAGGGCGTCGCCGCCAAGGCCCTCGAGTCCCTCGACATCTCCCTGGAGGCCGTGCGCGCCCAGGTCGAGGAGATCATCGGCCAGGGCCAGCAGGCCCCGTCCGGCCACATCCCGTTCACCCCGCGCGCCAAGAAGGTGCTCGAGCTCTCGCTGCGCGAGGCGCTCCAGCTCGGCCACTCCTACATCGGCACCGAGCACATCCTGCTCGGCCTGATCCGGGAGGGCGAGGGTGTCGCGGCCCAGGTCCTGCAGAAGCTCGGCGCCGACCTCAACCGGGTCCGCCAGCAGGTCATCCAGCTGCTCAGCGGGTTCCAGGGCAAGGAGTCGGCCACCGCCGGCGCCCAGACCTCCGGCTCCGGCGGCGAGGCGCCGTCGAGCTCGCTGGTCCTCGACCAGTTCGGCCAGAACCTCACCCAGGCCGCGCGCGAGGGCAAGCTCGACCCCGTCATCGGGCGCGAGCAGGAGATCGAGCGCGTGATGCAGATCCTCTCGCGCCGCACGAAGAACAACCCCGTCCTCATCGGTGAGCCCGGCGTCGGCAAGACCACCATCGTGGCCGGCCTCGCCCAGGACATCGTCAAGGGCAACGTGCCCGAGACGCTGAAGGACAAGCAGATCTACACGCTCGACCTCGGCGCCCTCGTCGCCGGCTCGCGCTACCGCGGTGACTTCGAGGAGCGCCTCAAGAAGGTGCTCAAGGAGATCCGCACCCGCGGCGACATCGTGCTGTTCATCGACGAGATCCACACCCTCGTCGGCGCCGGCGCCGCCGAGGGCGCGATCGACGCCGCCAGCATCCTCAAGCCGATGCTGGCCCGCGGCGAGCTGCAGACCATCGGCGCCACCACGCTGGACGAGTACCGCAAGTACCTCGAGAAGGACGCCGCGCTCGAGCGCCGCTTCCAGCCGATCCAGGTGCAGGAGCCCTCGATCGCGCACACCATCGAGATGCTCAAGGGCCTGCGCGACCGCTACGAGGCCCACCACCGCGTCACCATCACCGACGAGGCCCTGGTCTCGGCGGCGACGCTGGCCGACCGCTACATCTCCGACCGGTTCCTGCCGGACAAGGCGATCGACCTCATCGACGAGGCGGGCTCGCGACTGCGCATCCGCCGGATGACCGCGCCGCCGGACCTGCGCGAGTACGACGAGAAGATCGGCGACGTGCGCCAGCGCAAGGAGGCCGCGATCGACGGGCAGGACTTCGAGGCCGCGGCCCGTCTGCGCGACGAGGAGAAGCAGCTCTCCGCGCGCCGTGCCGAGCGCGAGAAGCAGTGGCGCGCCGGTGACCTCGACGAGATCGCCGAGGTCGACGAGGAGCTGATCGCCGAGGTCTTGGCCGTGGCCACGGGCATCCCGATCGTGAAGCTGTCGGAGGAGGAGTCCACCCGCCTGCTCAAGATGGAGGACGAGCTCCACAAGCGCGTCATCGGGCAGGAGGAGGCCGTCAAGGCACTCTCCCGCGCGATCCGTCGTACGCGTGCCGGGCTCAAGGACCCCAAGCGCCCCGGTGGCTCGTTCATCTTCGCCGGCCCGTCCGGTGTCGGTAAGACCTGGCTGTCCAAGACGCTCGCGGAGTTCCTCTTCGGCGACGAGGACGCGCTCATCCAGCTCGACATGAGCGAGTTCTCCGAGAAGCACACCGTGTCGCGTCTGTTCGGTTCGCCTCCCGGCTACGTCGGTTACGAAGAGGGCGGTCAGCTCACCGAGAAGGTGCGCCGCAAGCCGTTCTCCGTCGTCCTCTTCGACGAGGTCGAGAAGGCCCACCCCGACATCTTCAACAGCCTGTTGCAGATCCTCGAGGAGGGTCGCCTGACGGACTCGCAGGGTCGCGTCGTCGACTTCAAGAACACCGTCATCATCATGACGACCAACCTCGGCTCGCGAGACATCGCCAAGAGCGTCAACCTCGGTTTCGGCGCTGTCGGCGCGGACGCCGCGGGTTCCTACGAGCGGATGAAGAGCAAGGTGTCGGAGGAGCTCAAGCAGCACTTCCGCCCCGAGTTCCTCAACCGTGTCGACGAGATCGTGGTCTTCCCGCCGCTGTCGCAGGAGCAGATCGTCGCGATGGTCGACAACATGATCAACGCCGTCGAGCTCCGGATGAAGGACCGCGACATGTCGCTCGAGCTCACCCAGCCCGCCAAGGCGCTGCTGGCCGAGCGCGGCTTCGACCCGGTCCTCGGTGCCCGTCCGCTGCGTCGCACGGTGCAGCGCGAGATCGAGGACGTGCTCGCCGAGAAGATGCTCTTCGGCGAGGTCGGCCCCGGCCAGATCGTGCTCGTGGACGTCGAGGGCGAGGGTCCGACCGCGAAGTTCACCTTCCGCGGCCAGAAGAACTCCACCGTCCCCGACATGCCGCCGCTCGAGACGGTCGTCGAGGGTCCGATGGGTGACGGGCCCGACGACACCGCCGGCCCGACGGACGTGCCGAAGTCCAACGAGGCCTGATCCCAGGCGTCGGTCAGATCACCCCGGGAGCGCCCAGCGCCCCGGGGTGATCTGCGTCAGGAGCCCGTCGGCCACGAGCCCGGCCAGGCAGCGCTCCCGCTGCTCGGCGCCGGGCCACGCCGCCTCCACCTGCTCGGCCGAGACCGAGTCGGCCTCGCGGGCCAGGGCCAGGATCCGGCCGCGGCACTGGCGGTCGGTGCCGGCCCACGCCTGTCCGCGGCGGGGCGGGCCGTCGTACGCCGGGAAGCCGGACCCGCGCCACGTGCAGTCGCTCGCGAGGGGGCAGGCGTCGCACGACGGCTGGCGTGCGGTGCAGACCAGCGCGCCCAGCTCCATCGTCGCCACGGCCCAGGTCGCCGCTGTCGCCTCGTCGTCGGGGAGCAGCCCGGTCGCGACGTCGCGCTCGGCCCGGGTGACGGCGGGCGCCGGGAACTCCTGCCCCGACACGGCCCGCACCAGCACCCGGCGGACGTTGGTGTCCAGCACCACGTGCCGCTGCCCGAAGGCGAAGCTGGCGATCGCGGAGGCGGTGTAGTCGCCCACGCCGGGGAGTGCGAGCAGGTCGTCGTACGACGCCGGAACCTCGCCGTCGTGCCGCTCGACGATGGCCGTCGCCGCGGCGTGGAGGCGGAGCGCCCGGCGGGGGTAGCCGAGCCGGCCCCACATCCGCACGGCCTCGCCGGTGGAGTCGCCGGCCAGCGCGGCCGGGGTGGGCCACCGCTCCAGCCAGGTGGCGTGCACGGGCAGGACGCGTGCGACGGGCGTCTGCTGGAGCATGAACTCGCTGACCATCACCGACCACGGCGTGGCCGACAGCCCGCGCCACGGCAGGTCCCGCGCGTGGTCGTCGTACCACTCGAGCACGGCGCCGTGCAGCGCGCTGGGGGAGGCGTCCATCGCGGTGATCGTAGGTGAGCCGGTGCGCCTCCGCCGAGACGGGCCGGTGGCTACCTAACCTGAGCCCATGCCGACGACCGTACGACCTCGTGGGCCGCTCCCGGCCCGGGTCTACTGGACCCGACGGATCATCGTGCTCGCCGTCCCGTTGCTGCTCGTCGTCGTGCTCGCCCGTGTGCTCGGCGGTTCGGCCGACGGCAAGGACGAGTCGACGGCGCAGGCGACCCAGGCCGGCGCGTCCACCGCGGAGACCGCGACCGCCCCGATCGCCGGCCCGACCGCCGGCCCGACCGCCGAGGTCGCACCGGGTGCTGGCAAGAAGGGCAAGAAGGGCAAGAAGGACCGCCCCGAGGAGACCGTTCCCGAGGAGACCGTGCCCCCGGAGCCCGTCCTGGCCGAGCCGACCGGACCGTGCACCGAGTCCGACATCGTCGCCACGCCTGCGTTGACGTCCGCTGCCGGCGGCTCCGACGTCCCCATCACGATCAACCTGCGCACGCTCGTCACCGAGGCCTGCACGTGGCAGGCCTCCGCGGAGACGATGACGGTCACCATCACCTCCGGCAGCGACGACATCTGGAGCAGCCGCGAGTGCCCGGCGTCGATCCCGCCGCAGGACGTGGTGATCCGCCAGGCCGTCGACGCCCCGGTCGTCGTCACCTGGTCGGCCAAGCGCTCGGACGAGGGCTGCACGAAGTGGACCGAGTGGGCCGGCCTCGGGTGGTACCACGTCCAGGCCGCCGCCCTCGGGGGGGACGCCACCGACGTGCAGTTCGAGCTCGTCGCCCCGCAGCCCGGTGTCGTCACCACGACCGCCGACCCGCAGCCCCAGGGCGGCAAGAAGGACAAGGACGGCGACACCGCCCACACCCCCGGCGAGGACGGCGCGGGCAACTCCGCGGGCTGATCAGGCCCTTCGGCCCTGTGGCCGGCTGCCCGCGTGCGGGACGCTGGAGGTGTCACAGGAGGTGGGTCATGGTGACCCTGCACCAGCATCGCGCGCGGCGCAGTGCCCTCCCCGGCGCCGCGGTAGCGGGCCACGTCACCCTCGTGCTCGGCGTCCTGTTCGCGCTGGCGGTCGCCTACGCGTACGCGCTCAGCATCGGCGACGGCATCGACCCGCCCGACTGGGCGCGGGTGACGGGCCTGCTCTGGCTCCCGGTGGGGCTCGCCGGCGTACCGGTCGGCTACTACTGGGCGCGCGGCGGTCCGCGTGAGCCGCGTGCCGAGCTGGGCCTGGTCCTCGCGCTGGCCGCGGCGCTCGCCTTCGTCGTCCTCGTCGTCGTCCTGGGTGAGTGAGATGACCGCCACCCGCGTACGCCCCGCCCCCGACGCCACCACCAGCCTGCGCCGGGCCTGGTGGTCGCTGCTCGGCTTCCTCGTGACCTTCTTCCTCGCGTTCGCGGTCGGGGAGGGCATCGCCTCGGCGCTCGGCCACCCGACGGGTAGCGCCGAGACTGCCGAGTGGTGGGTCATGGTGCTCGCCGGGGTGCCGGCACTCGTCGTCTTCGCGCTGCCCGCCGTGCTGGCGGTGCACTACGGGCGCCGGGCGGTGCGGCTCGGCGAGCCCCGCGGTCGCTACCCGATCGTCGTCGCCCTCGTCGTCGCGGGCGGCTTCGTGCTGCTCAACCTCCTCTCGGGCATCCTGGTGCTGCTCGCGGGCTGAGGTCGTCCTACGCCGCACGTGCGGCGGTTGTGGCCCTCAGGACGCCGATTCGGGGGCCAGACCCGCCGCACGTGCGGCGGTGGGGGCGCGCGGCGCTGCCCGGCCGGCGTACGACGTCCCCGTGGCGGTGGTGGACCGACATTCCGCGGCCCGGGAATGTGGGTGGAGCACCGCTCGAGCAGCGACCCGGTCGTCGTACGCCGCACGTGTGGCGGTTGTGGCCCTCAGGACGCTGGTTCGGGGGCCAGACCCGCCGCACGTGCGACGGGGTGGTGTGGGCATCTGCGCGGCCGGCGTACGACGTCCCCGTGGCGGTGGTGGACCGACATTCCGCGGCGCGGGAATGTGGGTGGAGCACCGCTCGAGCGGCGATCCGGCTCAGGTCGTCTCAGATCTCGACGCGGCCGTCACGACCTCGTGGGCCTTGCTCAATCTGGCCGGCCCCATGCCGCGAGCTCCTTCGTCGCTCGCAGCTGGCCGTCTCAGATGTAGCGCTCGGTGATGCTCGACTCGGCGAGGCGGGAGAGGCCCTCGCGGACGCTGCGGGCGCGGAGCTCGCCGACACCCTCGACGGCCTGGAGGTCGTCGATGCCGGCGGAGAGCAGCTGCTGGAGGCCACCGAAGTGGTCGACGAGGCGGTCGACGACGGCGGCGGGGAGGCGGGGCACCTTGGCGAGCAGCCGGTAACCGCGCGGCGCGACGGCGGCGTCGAGGTGCTCGGCGCCGCCGAGGCCGATGGCGCGGGCCACCGAGGCCGGGTCGACGAGCTCGGTGGGGGAGAGCGCCTCGAGCTCGGCGATGTGGGACGCCGGGCTGGCCTGGCGGCGTCGGCCGCCGGGGAGGTAGTCGCGGACGACGAGGTCGCGCTCGGCGTCGACGCCGGTGACGAGCTCCTCGAGCTGGAGGGACAGCAGGCGTCCGTCGGTGCCGAGCTCGAGCACGTAGTCCTCGATCTCGCGCGCGATCCGGATGACCATCTCGAGGCGCTGGGCCACGACCGCGACGTCGCGCACGGTGACGAGGTCCTCGATCTCGAGGGCGGACAGCGTCGCGGACACCTCGTCGAGGCGCAGCTTGTAGCGCTCGAGCGTGGCGAGCGCCTGGTTGGCGCGGGACAGGATCTTGCCGGAGTCCTCGAGGACGTGGCGGATCTCGCCGACGTAGGCCGCGATGATCTGCATCGACTGCGACACCGAGATGACCGGGTGGCCGGTCTGCTTGGCGACGCGCTCGGCGGTCCGGTGCCGGGTGCCGGTCTCCTCGGACGGGATCGTGTGGTCGGGCATCAGGTGGACCGCGGCCCGGTGGACCCGGGTGATGTCCTTGTCGAGGATGATCGCGCCGTCCATCTTGGCCAGCTCGCGCAGGCCGGTCGCGGTGAAGGGAACGTCGAGGGTGAAACCGCCCGTGGCGATGGACTCGACGGTCTTGTCCTGGCCGAGCACGATCAGCGCGCCGGTGCGCCCGCGCAGGATCCGCTCGAGCCCGTCGCGCAGCGGTGTGCCCGGTGCGATCGAGGCCAGGGTCGCGCGCAGCCTCAGCTGCTCGTCGATGCGCTCTGCCACGGGTCCCTCCACGTGCTCTCTCCTCGGGCGCCCCCGTGCGCCATCGGGTGAAGTGTAGGGGTGGGCGGACCCGATCGAGCGATCCTTTCCGTCCGGCGGCGCCGCGGCGCCGCTCGGCCCGTCAGAGGGGCGGCACGAGGTCGAGGGTGAGCAGCGCGCCCACGACGTCGTCGACCTCCACCACCCGGAGGCCGTCGACCACGCGTCGGGAGGGGATCCCGCGCTCGCTCGGGAGGGCCTTTCCGCGGGGCACGACGGCCACCTTGAAGCCCAGGCGGGACGCCTCGGCGATGCGCTGCGGCAGGTCGCGCACCCGGCGCAGCTCGCCGGCCAGGCCGATCTCGCCGATGGCGACGGCGCCCCGCGGCGGCGGCACACCGAGGTGGGAGCTGGCCACGGCGACCGCGATGGCCAGGTCGGCGGCGGGGTCGTGGAGCTTGGCCCCGCCGACGGTGGCGACGAAGGTGTCGCTGCCGGCGATGCGCAGGCGGGCGTGGCGCTGCAGCACCGCGAGGACCATGTCGACGCGCGAGGACTCCACGCCCGAGACGGTGCGGCGCGGCCTCTCCAGCGGCGACGGGGTCAGCAGCGCCTGCACCTCCGCCAGCAGCGGGCGGCGGCCCTCCATCGTGACCGCGACGCAGGTGCCGGAGACGTCCTGGGTGTGGTGCTCGACGAACAGTCCGGTCGGGTCGGTCACGGCGGCGATGCCCTCGGAGGAGAGGTCGAAGCAGCCCACCTCGTCGACGGGGCCGTAGCGGTTCTTCATCGCCCGGACCATGCGGAAGCGGGAGTTGCGGTCGCCCTCGAAGTGGAGGACCACGTCGACGAGGTGCTCGAGGACCCGCGGCCCGGCGATCGAGCCGTCCTTGGTGACGTGGCCGACGAGCACGGTGGTGATGTTGCGGGTCTTGGCGACGCGGATCAGCGCGGCCGCGACCTCCTTGACCTGGGTCACCCCGCCGGGCACCCCGTCGATGCCCGAGGCACCGATGGTCTGCACCGAGTCGACGACCAGCAGCGTCGGGCGTACGTCCTCGATGTGGGTGAGCAGCGCCCCCAGGTCGGTCTCGGCGGCGAGGAACAGCTCGTCGTGCACGCCGCCGGTGCGGTCGGCGCGCAGCCGCACCTGGGCGGCCGACTCCTCGCCGGTGACGTAGAGGGTGCGCTGCCGCGCGCGCGCGGTCTGCGCCGCCACCTCGAGCAGCAGGGTGCTCTTGCCGACGCCGGGCTCGCCGGCCAGCAGGATCGCGGCACCGGGCACCAACCCGCCGCCCAGCACGCGGTCGAGCTCGGGCACGCCGCTGGAGCGCGCGACCGACTCGGTGATGGCGACCTGGCCGATGGGCACCGCCGGCGTCGAGACCGGGCCGGCCGCGGCGCGCAGCGTCGGGGCGCCCGCCTCGGCGACGGACCCCCAGGCCTGGCACTCCCCGCAGCGGCCGACCCACTTGGCCGTCTCCCACCCGCACTCGGAGCAGCGGTAGGAGGAGCGGGTCCGAGCGGTCTTCGTCGACATGGACCCCACGCTAGGTGAGCCCACCGACACCGCCGTGCCCGCCGCGCACGGCGTACTCACCCGGCGGGCGGGCGTGCGCGCGGGAGGCCGGGGCTTATGCTCACCTCGATTGGATCGATCTAGGTCGATCGGGAGGGGGAGCCATGGCGCGCAACGAGCACCGGAGCGGGAGCACGCTGCCCGTGACACCGCCGACGCTGGCCGACGTCGCCGAGCGCGCCGGCGTCTCGCGCCAGACGGTCTCCAACGCGGTCAACAACCCCGACCTGCTGCGCCCCGACACCCTCGAGCGCGTGCGCCAGACGATCGCCGAGCTCGGCTACTCGCCCAACCGCGCCGCCCGCAACCTCCGCACCCGTACGTCGTCGCTGATCGGTCTGCGGTTCGCCCCCGCCCAGGAGGGCACGGCCAACGCGGCGATGGACCGCTTCGTGCACTCCCTCGTCGAGGCCAGCGAGGAGGTGGGCTACCACGTCCTCCTCTTCCCCGGCGACGACGAGGACCCGGTCGGCGGCTACGACAACCTTCTGCGCTCGACCGCGGTGGACGCGTTCGTCGTCACCGACACCTACCTCGGCAACCCGCAGGCCGCGTGGCTGACCCAGCAGCGGGCCCCCTTCGTCGCCTTCGGTCGACCGTGGGAGGACGACGTGGCCCGCCACGTGTGGGTGGACGTCGACGGCGCCGCGGGCATCGCGCTCGCCACCCAGCACCTCATCGACCGAGGCCACACCCGCATCGCGTGGATCGGCTGGCGCAAGGACTCCCCGATCGGCGAGGACCGTCGCTCGGGGTGGGTCCGCACCATGCACCAGAACGGTCTGTCCACCACCGGCCTGGCCTCGCGCGTCGAGGACGTCGTGCACAGCGGCGCCGAGGCGGCGGCCGTCCTGCTCGACGAGTCCGCGCCGACGGCCTTCGTCTGCGCCTCCGACACCCTTGCGATGGGGGTGCTCCACACGCTCTGGATCCGCCAGCTCGCGCCCGGTCGCGACATCGCCGTGGTCGGCTTCGACGACTCCCAGGTCGCCCAGGTCTACCCGGTGGGCCTCACCTCCGTACGCCAGCCGCTGGAGGACGTGGCGGTCGAGATCATCCGCACCATCCGGGCGCTGCTGACCCACCAGCCCGTCGAGACGCGCGGCGTCCTCCTCGAGCCGACGCTGGCGATCCGCGAGTCGAGCTGAACCGGCTCAGAAGCGCCGCCACCAGAGGTTGACCGCGTAGTCGACCTCGGTGCCGGCGTGGGACGCGAGGGCCTCCTCGGCAGCGGCAGGTGGCAGCTCGATGCGGACGACGGACTCGAGGTCCTCGCGGGAGCCGAACGACCAGCCCATGTCGATCGGCCGGCGCTGCCAGCCGTGCATCGACCAGAACCGCTCGACCGCCACGGGGTCGACCTCGGGGAAGCCGCGGCGGAACCAGCGGCCGAAGGTCGAGCGGGTGGGGTCGTTGTCGATCACGAACGCCGTGCCCCCGCGACGTACGACCCGGTCGAGCTCGCGCAGGCCGGGCTCGGAGCCGGGGCCGAAGAAGTAGGCCCAGCGGGCGTGGACCACGTCGACGGACGCATCGGGCAGGGGCAGGGCCTGGGCGCCGCCCTCGAGGACGCGGACGTGGGCGAACGAGCGCGTACGACGACGGGCGAGGGCGGCGAGGGGTGGGTGCGGCTCCACGCCGACCACCTGCGCCGCCGAGCGGGCCCACAGCGGCAGGTGGAAGCCGGTGCCGCAGCCGACGTCGAGGAGCGTGCGGCCGGCCCAGTCGTCGATCTCGCGCATCGCGGTGGCGATGCGGTCGTGGGGGTCGGCGGCGCGGTTCTCGAGCTCGTAGAGCTCGGGGGTGTTCCAGATGTTCGGGCTTGGCCTGGGTTTCATCGGACGTGAGATCTCGACGGCTCGGCGCTCGGACGTGTCAGGCTCGCCCGGAAGATGTCGGCCCGTGCACGCCCTGACAAGTCCAGGAATCCCCGGTCAGCCGGGGATCGCTGAAGATGTCGGCCTTTGCACGGCCTGACACGTTCAGACGCCGCGGCCCGGCTCAGATGCGGACGAGTCCGTTGGGGGTCTGAAGCTGGACGGCGACGATGCCGGGGGTGCCGTTGGGGGCGACCCACTCGACCTTCACGTCCTCCAGCGGCGCCTCGACGGTCTCGCCGAGCCACTCGCTGACCCGCTGCGGGTCACCGGCGATCTCGAGGCAGGCGAGGGAGAAGTCACCGGTCGCGCCGTTGCTGGGGTGCAGGTCGGAGGAGGACTGCCACTGGATGAAGAAGGGCAGCTGCGGGTCGGACAGCAGGCCGTTGACGCCGATCTGCTGCCACAGCAGCTCGGTGCCGTCGGGACGGCGGCGGTTGCCCTTGACCGCCTCGCGACCGAGGCGGGCCTCGATCGGGGCGATGTCGGCGACCGAGACGACCCAGCCCATCCAGCCGCCGCCGAGGGCGGAGCGGGCACGGACCGCCTGGCCGAAGGGGGCCTTGTCGCTGGCGGGGTGGTCGAGGACCTCGACGATCTCCATGTAGATGTCGCCGGCCAGGGGCAGGGTCATGTTGCGGGTGCCGAAGCGGGGGTGGATGCCGCCGTCGACGAAGTCCGTGCCGAGCAGCCCCCCGATGCGCTGGGCGGTGCTGGCAAGTCCATCAGGTCCGGCGGCGAAGCTGACGTGGTCCAGGCGCATGACCAGATTCTGGTCCGCGAGCATGGGGGCCTTGACACCGGGGTCCGGTTTCTTGATGTCAAGACGTGCTGGCGAGCCTCAGCATCAGGTCGCGCACGTCGGTCGCGGGCACCGACCCGGCGACCGCTCCCGGGGTGCTGCACACGAGCATCGGGCCGAGCGTCGGGTCCTTCGGCAGGCGTCCGTGCGTGCCCCGCACCGGCGACGGGTCGAGGGGCACGACCTTCATCGCGTAGCGCAGACCGGCCATCTTCTTCGCGAGGGTGAGGCCGGCCTTGAGCTTGACCGCCTTGTCCTCGGGGTCGAAGAACAGCTCGGCCGGGTCGTAGCCGGGCTTGCGGTGGATCTCCACCCCGCGGGCGAAGTCGGGCGCCCGGGCGTCGTCGAGCCAGTAGTAGTAGGTGAACCACGCGGTCTCGTCCGCGACCAGCACCAGGTCGCCGGAGCGCTCGTGGTCGAGGCCGTACGCCGCCTGGGCGCTGCGGTCGAGCACCTGGTCGACGCCCGGCAGGTCGGCGCACAGCCCGCGCACGGTCTCGAGGTCGGCGGGGTCGTCGACGTAGACGTGGGCGACCTGGTGGTCGGCGACCGCGAAGGCCCGCGAGGTCCAGGGGTCGAGGTACTCCATGCCGTCCTGCGTGTAGACCTCGAGCATCCCGCTGCGGCGGAGCATCCGGTTGATGTCCACCGGCTGGTCGGCGTCGGTGATGCCGTACTCCGAGAGCACCAGCACGGTGACGCCGGTGCGCTCGGCGTCGTCGAGGAGCGGCGCCAGCGCGGTGTCGATCTCCTGGGCGGCCCGGACGGCCTCGTCCGAGTCGGGACCGAAGCGCTGGAGGTCGTAGTCGAGGTGCGGGACGTAGCAGAGCGTGAGGTCGCTGCGCGGCATCAGCCGGCGGGTGGCGGCGATGATCCACTCGCTGGAGGCGATCGCGGCGGTCGGGCCCCAGTAGGTGAACAGCGGGAACTCCCCGAGCGCGCCGACGAGCTCGTCGTGCAGCTCGGGCGGGCGGGTGTAGCAGTCCGGGGCCTTCTTGCCGTCGGCGTAGTAGATCGGCCGCGGCGTGACGGTGTAGTCGGTCGTCATGCCCATGGCGTACCACCAGCAGACGTTGGCGACGGTGTAGTCGGGGCGCTCGCGCTGGATCGTCTCCCACACCTTCTCGCCCTCGACGAGCTTGTTGTGCTGGCGCCAGAGGAACACCTCACCGAGCTCGCGGAAGTACCACCCGTTGCCGACGGCGCCGTGCCCCGACGGCGGCAGGCCGGTGAGGAAGGTCGACTGCACCGAGCACGTCACGGCGGGGAGGATCGGCTCGAGGGTCGCCTGCGAGCCCTGGTCGGCGAGGCGGCGCAGCCGCGGCATGTGCCGGAGCAGGTCGGGGGTGAGGCCGACGAGGTCGACGACGAGCAGCTTGGGGTGGGCCACGGTTGGCGTCCTGTCTGGGAGGTGGGGGGTCTGGTGGTCGGAGCGGTGTCAGTCGAGGGGGGTGAGACCGAGCCCGACGAGCTCGTCGCGCACCCACGCCAGCTCGGCGGCCAGCCCGGCAGCCAGGGCGTCGTCGTCGGCGGGGGCGCCGTCGGGCAGGACGGACCAGGTGTAGGTCTCGACCTCGAGGTGGTCGGTGCGGGCGGTGTCACCGCCGAGCAGGGCGGCGAGCGAGGCGCGCAGGTCGTCGCGGCTGTTGCGCAGCGGCGGGGCCGGGTCGGCGTGGACCGGCACGTGGAAGTGGACCCGCCACGGCGACCGGTCGTCGAGCGGACGGCGGCCCTCGAGCGCGTCGGGCAGGTCGTCGCGCGAGGCGAGCCGCTGGCCCACGCGCTGGCGGACCTGGTGCAGGAAGCGGTCCTCGGAGTACGACGTCAGCGCGGCGCGGGCGGCGGGGTCGGCGGGGTCGTCGACGACCAGCGCCGCGGCGGGCTGCACCTTGACCACGTCGAGGCCGGCGGCGTCGAGGCGGGTGAGCGCGTCGGTCGCGTCCTCGAAGCCGACGGCGAGGTGGCACAGGTCCAGGCAGACGCCGATGCGCTCACGGTCGGCGGAGTCGAGCCGGTCGACCGCCTCGGCGATCGTCTCCACGACGCAGCCGGGCTCGGGCTCGAAGGCCACGCGGATCGTGCGGCCCGTGTCAGCCTCGACCTCGGCCAGTCCCTCGGCGAGGGCCTTGATCTGCAGCTCGGCCTGCGCCTGCCGGTCGGCCAGCCACGGCGCACGCCAGGCCAGCGGGAGGGTCGAGATGCTGCCGCGCACGGCGTCCTCGGGCAGCAGCGCGGCGAGCACGCGCGCGACGTCGAGGGTGTAGTCGAGCCGGGCCCGTTCGGCCCAGGTGGGGTGGTAGACGCGCTTCTTGACGACCTCGTCCTGGAAGGCGGCATAGGGAAAGGCGTTGAGGGTGACGATCTCGACGCCGTGCTCGTCGATCGCGTCCCGCAGCCGCGCGACGGCGTCGAGGTCGGAGGCGAGCCGGCGCGCGGCGGCCGCCGGGAGCCACATCCCGAGGCCGACGCGGTCGGTGTCGAGGTGCTGGCGCAGCCGGTCGCCGTACGTCCCCACCTGGGCGACGAGCCCGTCGACGTCCTCGGCGGGCAGGACGTTGGTGCCGTAGCCGAGGTGGACGACGGTGCCGTCGGGGTGCTGCAGCCTCATCGTCAGTCCCGCGAGCCGCGCAGGATCGAGTTGCCCTCGAAGGTCGCCGAGGCGTCGGCCCCCGTCGAGGCGTCGTCGGGGAGCTCGGGGTCGACGAGCAGGCGGCCGCTCTGGCCGAAGAACTCGATCGGGTTGCGCCACAGCACGCGGTCGACGTCTTCGGCGGAGAATCCCGCCTCGAGCATCGCTGCTCCGGTCTTCGCCGTCTTGAGCGGGTCGCTGCGGCCCCAGTCGGCGGCGGAGTTGACCAGCACGCGGTCCAGGCCGCGGCGCTGCAGGATGGCCACCATCCGGTGCTCGTCCATCTTGGTGTCGGGGTAGATCGAGAAGCCCATCCAGCAGCCCGCCTCGTCGACCTGGTCGACGGTGACCTCGTTGAGGTGGTCGACGACGACCATGCCGGGGGCGAGCCCCGACTCGGTGACGAGCTCGAGGGTGCGGCGGGTGCCCTGCTCCTTGTCGCGGTGCGGGGTGTGGACCATCGCCGGCAGCTCGAACTCCACGGCCAGCTCCAGCTGCCGCACGAACGCCTTCTCCTCCTCGACGGTCATCGAGTCGAAGCCGACCTCGCCCACGGCGACCACGCCGTCCTTGGCGAGGTAGCGCGGGAGCACGTCGAGCACCTCGGCGCAGCGCGGGTCGTTGGCCTCCTTCGGGTTGAGCGCGATCGTGCAGTGGTGGGCGATGCCGAACTGCGCGGCGCGGAACCGCTCCCAGCCCACCAGGGCGTCGAAGTAGTCGGTGAACGAGCCGACGCTGGTGCGGGGCTGGCCCAGCCAGAACGCCGGCTCCACCAGCGCGCGGACCCCGGCGGCGTGCATCGCCTCGTAGTCGTCGGTGGTGCGCGACGTCATGTGGATGTGGGGGTCGAAGATGCGCATCAGAGGTCCTTCTGCTCGTGCTGGGGCTGCTCGGGGGAGGTGGCGCAGGCGTCGAGGACGACCTGCACGTCGAGGGGTACGTCGCGCCCGGCCGCCTCGCGCTCGCGCTGGTAGCGCTGCACCATCTCGGCGAGCTCGTGGTCGGCCCGGCGGGCGAGGGCGGTGACCGAGGCGACCGGCACACCGGTGAACAGGCACTTGAGGACGCCCTGGCGCCAGGAGTCGTCGTCGAGCCGGTCGCTGTGCGGGCCCATCGCGGCGGCGACGAGTCGGGTGTCGTTGGTGCGCAGCGCGTCGAGCAGCAGGTCGCTCCCGTCGACCTCCTCGGGTGCGCCGGACAGGGCGTGGAGCACCGCGCGCTTCTCGTCGCTGTCGCCGTAGCGGTAGACCTCGCGCAGCTCGGCCAGCAGCGCGTCGGGGTCGAGCGAGCTCGCGGCGACCTGCACGAGCCGCACGCGCACCGCGTCCTCGAGCAGTACGCCGTCCACGCCGGGGAGCGGCCCGCGCCCGGTCCTGCGGGCAGCGGCGGGGAAGGCCCGACCCAGCCGCGAGGGATCGTCGGCCACCTCGGCGGTGAGCGCCTCGAGCTGCGCCTGCGCGCTCGCGTCGAGGGCGTGCCGGATGGTGTCGTGGTCGGCCAGCGGCTCGATCTCGGTCACGGCGTGGATCCTTCCCTGTCGGAGGTGGCGAGGCGGGCCAGGGAGGCGCGCAGGGCGACGATCTGGCGCGCGGCGACGGTCGGCGCCGCGTGGGAGTGGCGGGGGAGCTCCACGCTGGCGAGGCCGGTGAAGCCGGTGGCGAGCAGGGCGCGGAGGACGGCGTCGAGGTCGAGGGTGCCGGCGCCGAGCTCGAGGTGCTCGTGCACGTCGCGCACCATGTCGTCGACCTGCACGTTGCCGATGAGCGGGCCGGCGACGGCGACGGACGCCTCCGGGGCGCGGGGCTCGTTGCACACGAGGTGGCCGAGGTCGAGGGTCAGCCGGAGGTGGTCGGGCTCGCCGAGCCGGCGGCGCAGCTCGAGGGCCTCGTCGACGGTGTCGACGTGCATGCCGGGCTCGGGCTCGAAGCAGACGGTGACGCCGAGGTCGTGCGCGAGGTCGAGGACGGGGCCGAGGCCGTCGGTGAGCCGGCGCCAGCCCTCCTCTGCGCTGGCCCCCTCGGGCAGCACCCCCGACCAGCACGACATCGCCTCGGCGCCCAGCTCGGCGGCGATCCGCACGGCACGGGTCAGCAGCTCGATCCGCGGGCCACGGTCGCCGTCGCTGACCAGGGTGGGCTCGTGCTTGTGCCACGGGTCGAGGACGTAGCGCGAGCCGGTCTCGATGACGACGGCCAGGCCGTGGAGGGCGAGCGACTTCGCGGCGCGCGCGGTCTGGGCCGCGGCGTCGTCGGCGAAGGGGTCGAGGTGGGGCTGGTCGAGGGTGAGGGCGACACCGTCGTAGCCGAGTCCCGCGATCACCGCGCAGGCGTCGGGGAACCGGTGGCCCGAGAAGCCGTTGCTGCCGTAGCCCAGGCGCAGCGAGGGGCGCCCGGCGCTCACGTCGGGCTCCATCGGCTCGAGAGGGCGCGGTAGGCGGGGCCCGCGCCGACGACGGTCGCGGCGGCGGCCAGCCGGCCGCGGCGTGCGAGCCATGCTCCCTGGAGCAGGGAGAACCCGCCGATCCCGGTGCGGGTGGCGCTGCGGGCCGCCTCGGCCGTGGGCTGCTGTGCCGCCCGGGCCTGGGCGCGGCCGACGACGACGGCGTACGCCGCCGACAGGCCGACCCCGACCGCGCGGGAGAGCCGACCGGCGTGCGGGTCGTGGAAGGCGGCGTGGGCCGTGGCCGCTGCGACCGCGACGGTGCCGGCGGTCACCGCGGCTGCGACCTGCGGGCGGGTGCCGTGCACCTCGCCGCGGCTCAGCCAAGTGAGCCCGGCGGTGTGCGCGGTCATCGCGAGGGCGGGCTGCCACGCGGTCGCGGGTGAGGCGTGGGCACCGAGGAGGACGTCGAGCCCGCGCGTCGAGGCCATCGCGAGGGGGCCGACCGCCGCGTCCTTGGCGACGGCGTCGTAGGCCACCACCATCAGCGCGAGGGGAGCGGCGACGGCGACGGCCGAGCGGCCGCCGAGGAGCGCGGCGACGCCGAGCCCCGCGGCGCCGAGACCGGCGGCCACGGCGAGGGCGGCGTCGGGGCTGATCCGGCCCGACGGGATCGGCCGCTCGGGCCGCTCCTCGGCGTCGACGTGGCGGTCGCACCAGTCGTTGAAGGCCATGCCCGACCAGTAGAGGCAGGTGGAGGCGACCGGCATCGCCCAGCCCCGCCCGCCCGCCGCCGCGTGTGCGGTGCCGGACCACGCGTCACCCGGGATGGAGAACGCGGCGGGTGCCCGGGTCAGCTCGACGAGGTCGGCGACCCTCACGTCGTCACCCGGTCGGCGCACGCGGTCGACCAGGCGAGCAGGGCGTCCCACTGCTGCGCCAGTCGGTGCTCCTGCGAGCCGATCGGCTGCTTGAAGAAGAAGCCGAGGGCGGTCAGCGGGCCGGTCTCGCCGACGGCCATCGCACGGGCGGTCAGGCGGGCGAGGTCGAGCACCAGTGGCGCGGCCAGGGCCGAGTCGCAGCCCTCCCAGGTGAACTGCATCGTCATCCGGGTGCCGAGGAAGCCGTCGAAGCGGACGTGGTCCCAGGCGGTCTTCCAGTCGCCGAGGTCCTCGACGTAGTCGATGTGCATCGGGCCGGGCACGGGGTGACCGAGCATCGACTCGAGGCCGGAGCGCTTGGTGCTGGTCTTGCTCTCCCGCGCGGCGGGGTCGGACAACGTCGATCCGTCGCCGCCGCCGAGCAGGTTGATCGACGTCCACGACCGCACCGCGAGCGAGCGGGTGGAGAACATCGGCGCCAGGGCCGACTTCACGAGGGTCTCGCCGGTCTTGCCGTCGCTGCCGGCGTAGGGGAGACCGCGCTCGTCGGCGAGCTCGCGCAGGGCCGGGACGTCGATGCCGGGGCTCGGAGTGAAGGCGACGTAGGCCGCGCCCGCCAGCACCGCGGCGCAGGCGTAGACCGAGCTCGGGGACAGCGGCGCACGGCCGGCCGCCCAGGCGGCCTCGAGGGCGCTCCACGAGTCGGCGTCCGCGCCGGTGTCGTGCGGCGGCTCCGTGCTCGAGACGTCGACGACCACGACCCGGTCGACGTCGGTGGCGAAGTCGCGGATGTCGGCAGCGAGCCGCTCCACGTCGGCGCGCTGGGCGGTGGAGTCGCCGTGGCGGACGCCCGGACGCAGCCGGGCCTCGGTCGCGTGGAGCTCGGCGCCCACCTGGTGCGCGAGGACTCCCGGCACCACGCCTCCGGCCACGAGGCGCTCGGCCTGCTTGACGAGGGGGAGGGTGTCGACGTCGTGTCCGCCCACGACGATGTCGGCGTAGGCCGGCAGGCCGCGCGCGTCGAGGTCGGGGTGCGCGCAGACGCAGCCGGTCTCGTCGGTCAGGTGGGCCGCGAGCGCGCTCAGGCCGATGGTCGCGGTGGTCGCGAGCGACCCGCGTGCGCCGATGAACCAGATGCCGAGACGACCGGCGTGAGGGTGGTCATCGGGCCGGGAGTTGGGGGAGGGTGCCACCTGTCGAAGGTAATGCACGTCACAACCACTTTCAACGCCGCCTCCGCCACTTTTGCGCGACCTCGGTCAAAAGTGCTGCGGTGACGCGGGGTGCAGTGCGAGCGCGGAACGCGAAACCACGTGCGCCTCGCAGTGGCGGACCAGCTCGGCGTACGCCTCGGCACCCATCAGCTCGACCAGCTCGGGCTCGTGGGTGAGGTAGACCGGCTCGGGGGCGACGTGCGCCTCGGTGTTGCCCGAGCAGTACCAGTCGAGGTCGTGGCCACCGGGTCCCCAGCCGCGCCGGTCGTACTCGCCGATCGACACCTCGGTGTAGGCCGTCCCGTCCTGTCGCTCGACCTCGCGGAACTGGCGACGGATGGGCAGCTGCCAGCACACGTCGGGCTTGGTCTCCAGCGGGTTGCGCCCCTGGCGCAGGGCCAGGCCGTGCAGTGCGCATCCGGCGCCGACGTGTCCGGCGTCGGTGCTGAAGTCGGTGCGGTTGTGGAAGACGCACGCCTGCTGCCCGTCCACCTCGACGACGCGGGTCTTGCGCTCGCCGTCGTCGTCGGTCTCGATCCAGTCGGGCTTGCGCACCGGCCGGCCGGGGTGCAGCTGCCAGTCGTCGGGGGTGAGCTCGGCGACGAACCCCGCGACCCGCTTCTCGTCGTCCCGATCGGCGAAGTGGGCGCCGAGCGTGCAGCAGCCGACGTCCGGGGCGTCGGCGTAGATGCCCTGGCACCCCTGGCCGAAGATGCAGGTGTAGGCCGAGGTCAGCCACGTCAGGTCACAGCGGAACACCTGGGACTCGTCGGCGGGGTCGGCGAACTCGACGAACGCTCGGGGGAAGACCAGGTCGACTTCGGGCACAGGGGAACCCTAGTAGCGTGGCGGGCATGCGCCTGGGCGTCCTCGACATCGGCTCCAACACCGGCCACCTGCTGGTGGTGGATGCGCACGGCGGTGCCGCGCCCCTCCCGGCCTCCTCGCACAAGCAGCCGCTCCGGCTGGCCGAGCACCTCGACGAGGACGGGGCCGTGACCAAGAAGGGCATCAAGGCCCTCACCGACTTCTGCGCCTCGGCGACGCAGATCGCCGAGGACAAGGGCTGCGAGGAGATGCTCGGCTTCGCCACCTCGGCGGTGCGCGACTCGGTCAACTCCTACGAGGTGCTCACCCACGTCGAGGAGCACAGCGGCGTACGCCTCGAGGTGCTGTCGGGCGAGGACGAGGCACGCCTGACGTTCC
Organism: Nocardioides sp. T5; assembly: GCF_048161455.1. Lineage (NCBI taxonomy): Bacteria > Bacillati > Actinomycetota > Actinomycetes > Propionibacteriales > Nocardioidaceae > Nocardioides > Nocardioides sp. T5. The sequence goes on from NZ_CP182415.1 coordinate 542,375, forward strand.
TGGCCGTACGCCGGTGGTTCGGCTGGTCGGCCGGGCGGCTCGCGGTCTTCGACATCGGCGGCGGCTCGCTCGAGATCGCCGGCGGCACCGACGAGGCCCCCGACGTCGCCTGGTCCCTCCCGCTCGGCGCCGCCCGGATGGCGAAGGCGTGGTTCGGCGGCGGCCGGCCCTCCGACGACGACGTACGCGAGCTGCGCAAGCAGGTGCGCGCCGAGATCGCCCGCGACGCCGGCCACCTGCTCCGCCCCGGCGTGCCCGACCGGGCGGCGGCGACGTCCAAGACCTTCCGCTCCCTGGCGCGGATCTGCGGCGCCGCACCGAGCGGTGACGGTCCACTCGTCCCGCGCGCCCTCGAGCTCGAGACGCTCTCGGGCTGGATCCCCAAGCTGATGGACATGGCGCCCGACGAGCTCGCCGAGCTCCCCGGCGTCTCGCCGAGCCGCACCCACCAGATCGTGCCGGGCGCCCTGGTCGCGGAGGCCTGCATGGACATTTTCGACCTGACCGAGCTGGAGATCTGTCCGTGGGCGCTGCGTGAGGGCGTGATCCTCGAGCGCCTCGACCAGATCTCGGTCGTCACGAGGCAGCCCTGACCATGTCCTCCTCACGGACCACTCCTCTGGTCGGGCTCTCCTCCGCCTCGGTCTACCCCGAGTCGACGGCGCACGCCTTCGGGTGGGCGGCCCAGCTGGGCTACGACGCGGTCGAGGTGATGGTCGGCATCGACTCCCTCAGCCAGCAGGTCGACGCCGTCAAGAAGCTCAGCGACCACCACCAGGTCCCGATCTGCGCCGTGCACGCGCCCTGCCTGCTCTTCACCCAGCGGGTCTGGGGCACCGACCCGTGGGGGAAGCTGGAGAAGTCGGCCGAGATGGCCGAGGCGGTCGGCGCGGACGTCGTCGTCGTCCACCCGCCGTTCCGGTGGCAGAAGGACTACGCCGCGGGCTTCGTCGAGGGCATCGCGTCGCTGGAGGCCCGCACCGGCCTCGCGTTCGCGGTGGAGAACATGTACCCGTGGCGCGCCTCCTCGCGCCGCGGCATGGAGATGTACCTCCCCGGCTGGGACCCGAGTGCCGAGGACTACGCCCACACCACGATCGACCTCTCGCACGCCGCGATCGCCCGCAGCGACGTCATCGAGATGGCCGACCGGATGGGCGCGAGCCTGCGCCACGTGCACCTCACCGACGGCACCGGCTCGGCCAAGGACGAGCACCTCGTGCCCGGCCGCGGCGTGATGAAGGCCCGGGAGTTCCTGCGCCACCTCGCCGGCAAGGGCTTCTCCGGCCACGTCGTGCTGGAGATCAACACGCGGCGGTCCGCGAGCCGCGCCGAGCGGGAGGCCGACCTGGCCGAGTCGCTCGAGTTCGCCCGCGCCCACCTCGCCGTCCCCACGCCGTGAGCCCCTGATGACCACCCGCACGTCCCGCGGCCGTCGCCCCGGCGCCCCCGACACCCGGGCCGAGGTCCTCGCCGCCGCGCGGGCGTCGTTCGCCGAGAAGGGCTTCCGCGGTACGACGATCCGCGCCGTCGCCGCCTCGGCGGGCGTCGACCCCGCGCTCGTGCACCACTACTTCGGGAGCAAGGACGACCTCTTCGTCGCCGCGCTCGAGATCCCCGTCGACCCGCGGGAGGTGCTCGCACCGGTGGTGGCGGCCGGGCCGGACGGCGCGGGGGAGCGGCTGCTGAGCGCCTTCCTCGGCGTGTGGGACGACCCGGCGATCCAGCCGGGCCTGCTCGCCATGGTGCGCTCCCTCATCGCCGACGACAGCGGCGGACTGGTGCGCGACGCCTTCATCCCCGTCGTCGTCGGGCCGGTGCTCGCGGGCCTGGTCGCCGACCGGCCCGACGTCCGGATCCCGCTCGTCGCCAGCCAGGTCGTCGGCCTCATCGTCGCCCGCTACCTGCTCGCCCTGCCGCCGATGGCCCAGATGTCCGCCGAGGACGTCGTCGCCCGGATGGGGCCGGTGCTCCAGCACTACCTGACCGGCGACCTGCCCTGACGTCGTACGCCTGGCCGCCGCCCTCCGAGCGGTGGCCGCCCTCCGAGCGGTGCGTGAGACAGCTTTCCGGCGCTGAGAACGTGCGCCACGCACCGCAACCGCGACCGACGTCCCGGAGCGGGTGCGTGACGCAGGTTCTGCGCCCGCGGAACCTGTCTGGTGCACCGCTCACCGGGCCTTGACGACGACGAGACACCCGGAGCACAATTCAACACATGGTGAAAAACGTCGTGGAGGTACGCGACCTCGCCGTCGTACGCGGCGAGCGCGAGGTGCTGCCCGGCATCTCGCTGGACGTCGCCGCGGGTGTCACCGGCCTGCTCGGCCCGAGCGGCTGCGGCAAGACCACGCTGATGCGGTGCCTGGTCGGCGCGCAGCAGGTGCGGTCTGGGACCGTCGAGGTGCTGGGGGAGCCGGCCGGCAGCCCGCCGCTGCGGACCCGGGTCGGCTACGTCACCCAGGCCGCGAGCGTCTACGACGACCTGACCGTCGCGGAGAACCTCGCGTTCTTCGCCCGCGTGCTCGGCATCGACCGCGCCCAGGTCGACGAGGCCGTCGCCGCGGTGGGCCTCGACGACCACCGCTCCCAGGTCGTGGGCCGGCTCTCGGGCGGCCAGCGCAGCCGGGCCAGCCTGGCCGTCGCCCTCCTCGGTACGCCGGACCTGTTGGTGCTCGACGAGCCGACGGTCGGCCTCGACCCGGTGCTGCGCCGCGACCTGTGGGACCTGTTCCACAGGATCGCCGACCGCGGGGCCGCCGTGCTCGTGTCGAGCCACGTCATGGACGAGGCCGAGCGGTGCCACCGGCTGCTGCTGATGCGCGAGGGCCGGATCATCGCCGACGGCTCCCCCGAGGAGATCCTCCGCGGCACCGGTGCCCCGGACATCGAGCAGGCGTTCCTCCACCTCGTCGAAGGCCAGGGTGAGGTCCTGTGAGCCCGCGCATCACGCTCGCCGTCGCCGGCCGCGTCCTCACCCAGATCCGCCGCGACCACCGCACGCTCGCGATGCTGCTGGTCGTCCCGTGCGTCCTGATCACGCTGCTGTGGTGGATGTTCCTGGACCTGCCGGGTGGCCTCTTCGACCGCTTCGGTCCGGGCCTGCTGGCGATGTTCCCCTTCATCGTGATGTTCCTGGTGACGAGCGTGACGACGCTGCGCGAGCGCTCGTCCGGCACCCTCGAGCGGCTGCTCACGATGCCGATGGGCAAGCTCGACTTCCTGCTCGGCTACGCCCTGGCCTTCGGGCTGCTCGCGGCCGTCCAGTCCGTGCTGGCGGTGGCCGTGAGCGTCGGGCTCCTCGGCCTGGACGTGCAGGGTCCGGTGTGGCTCCTCGGCGTCGTGGCGGTGGCCGACGCCGTCCTCGGCGCGGCGCTCGGCCTGCTGGTGAGCGCCTTCGCGACGACCGAGTTCCAGGCGGTGCAGTTCATGCCGGCGTTCGTGCTGCCCCAGATCCTGCTGTGCGGGCTCTTCGTGCCGCGCGAGGCGATGCCGGCCGTGCTCGAGGCCGTCAGCAACCTCCTGCCGATGTCGTACGCCATCGACGCCATGCAGGAGCTCGTCGGAGCGGCCGACACGGCGGAGGTGTGGCGCAACGTGCTGGTCGTCGCCGGCTTCGCGGTCGGTGCGCTCGCGCTGGGCGCCGCCACCCTCAGGCGCCGGACGCCCTGACCCGGATCCGCCGGTCTCTCACCTGCTGCGCGTCACCATGCGAGCGCGCTGGCTGCGTTGTCGGGCGCTCGACGGGCCTAGCGGCCCGCCTTCGGCCCTCCGCCTTGCCATCACGCCCGCCTGATGTCGCTCGCGACGGCGTCGACCGGCGGCTCCGGGACCCGGCTGAACAGCCACGCCCCCGCCGCGAACAGACCGGCGTACATCACCGACAGCAGGACGACGTCGACCACCGAACCGGTCGTGTCGTCGGCGGCGACCAGGACGACCGCGACCACTCCTGCCAGGAGCGTCGTCAGCGCAGCGGCTCCGAGCGCGAGCACCATGCCGCCCGGCCGGAACCGGGTCGCCGCGGCGACGACCAGCAGGACGGCCGGCGCCGCCAGGTAGAGCCAGTCTCGGTCCCCGTCGCCGACGATGCCGAGGGCACCGATGCCGAGGAGCAGGAACGCGACGGTGCCGGCCGACAGGGCCCCGGCGAGGGCGTACCGGGAGGTGGGGGAGGAGAGGCTCGACGTCATGCCGACGACGCTAGGAGAGCACCGGCCCGGAACGGGTGGAGGAGCCGTGAAGGTTCGGTGCAGGTCCGAGGTGGAGGTCGGCGTAGCCTTGCCGCCATGTCGTTGCTCCGCCAGCCGATCCTGCTCCTCGCTCGCAGCCAGGGGGTGAAGAAGCTCGTCTCGACGATGCCCGTCTCGAGCTCCATCGTCACCGGCTACGTGCCCGGCGAGACCACGGCCGATGCGGTCGCGGCGACGTCGGGCCTCGTCGACGACGGCCTGCGAGCCACGCTCGACTACCTCGGCGAGGACACGACCGACGCGGCCCAGGCCGACGCCACCGTCGCGGCCTACAAGGAGCTGCTCGCCGACCTGGCGACCAAGGGCCTGGCGCCGCAGGCGGAGGTGTCGGTCAAGCTCAGCGCGATCGGCCAGTCGCTGCCCGACAACGGGCACAAGGTCGCGCTGGAGAACGCGCGCGAGATCTGTCGCGCCGCCCGCAACGCCGGCACGACCGTGACCCTCGACATGGAGGACCACACCACCACCGACTCGACGCTGTCGATCCTGCGCGAGCTCCGCAAGGACTTCCCCGAGACGGGCGCGGTGCTTCAGGCGATGCTGCGCCGCACCGAGGCGGACTGCCGCGCGCTGGCCTACGAGGGCTCGCGCGTGCGGCTGTGCAAGGGCGCCTACATGGAGCCCGAGCAGGTCGCCTTCCAGGACCGCATCGACGTCGACCGGTCCTACGTCCGCTGCCTCAAGGTGCTGCTCGGCGGCCAGGGGTATCCGATGATCGCCACCCACGACCCGCGGATGGTCCAGATCGCCTCGTCGCTGGCGAGCCGGTTCGGCCGGCGCCCGGGGACCTACGAGTTCCAGATGCTCTTCGGCATCCGCCCGGAGGAGCAGAAGCGTCTCGCGGCCGCCGGGGAGACCGTGCGTGTCTACGTCCCCTACGGCACCGAGTGGTACGGCTACCTCATGCGCCGCCTGGCCGAGAAGCCCCAGAACCTGGCGTTCTTCGTCCGCTCGCTCGTCTCGAAGAAGTGAGACCACAGCGTCCGCGACGAAGGAGCGGGCGCGTCGTGGGCCAGATTGAGCAAGCACCGCGGTCGAGGGACGAGACCGCGACGTGCGTGTCGAAATCAGTGGACGCCAGGCCGTAGGTTGATCGCATGAGCACAGCGATCATCGGGGCCGGCGTCATGGGGGAGACCCTGCTGTCCGGGCTGGTACGCGCCGGCCGCCGCGTCGACCAGCTGATGGTCGGCGAGAAGCGCGCCGAGCGGGCCCGCGAGCTCGAGGAGCGCTACGGCGTCGCGGTCGTGTCCAACCGCGAGGCCGCTGCCAAGGCCGACACGGTCGCGCTCGTCGTCAAGCCGCAGGACATGGGCGACGTGCTCCAGGAGATCGCCCCCGACCTCCGCGCGGGCCAGCTGCTGGTGTCGCTGGCCGCAGGCATCACCACCTCGTTCATCGAGTCGCACGTGCCGGACGGCGTCGCCGTCGTCCGCGTCATGCCCAACACCCCGGCGCTCGTGGACGAGGGCATGGCCGCGATCTCGCCCGGATCCCACTGCGACGAGTCGCACCTGCTCGAGGCCGAGTCGCTGATGGCGTCGACCGGCAAGGTGCTGCGCATCCCCGAGAAGCAGATGGACGCCGTCACCGCCATCTCCGGCTCCGGCCCGGCCTACATCTTCTTCGTCGTCGAGTCGATGATCGAGGCAGGCGTGCACCTCGGCCTGCCGCGCGCCACCTCGACCGAGCTGGTCGTGCAGACGCTCGTCGGCTCCGCGGCGATGCTGCGCGAGACCGGCACCCACCCGGTCGTGCTGCGCGAGCAGGTCACCTCGCCGAGCGGTACGACGGCCTCCGCCCTCCGCGAGCTCGAGATCCACCGGGTCCGCGCCGCCTTCCTCGCCGCCATGGAGGCGGCCCGCAACCGTTCTCGGGAGCTCGCCGAGGGCTCGTGACCACGACCTCCTGGTAAGGCGAAAACCCAGTCCCCATGCGGGTTTCGGCCGCCGAGGGCGGTCTTGGTCTGATTGGTCACAACCGCTAGGTCTCGCGGTAACTCCGAGTGACAATGAAGGTGACCAACCGGTCGAAACACTCCCGCGGATCGAAGTGGGGTGGTGGTCATGTCCGCGGCATCCGAACGAAGCAGACCACTCTCGGGAATGGCCAGGAACGCCCTGGTCCTCGCGCTCGCCGGCATCGTCGCGGTCCTCAGCGGCGGACTGCTGTTCCTGACGGCCGGCAGTGCAACCTCCGTGACCACGACGTCGGACACGCCCTGCGTGCCCGCCGACGCCTGGACCGAGACGACCGACTGGGTCCTCTCCTCCCCGGGCGAGGGGTGGCGACAGGTGGACGAGCGCACGGTGATCGACGAAGAGGCCTACACCGAGGAGGTGTTCGTCGGCTGGCAGCACTACTCGTGGACAGGCGGTCCGCTCGGCGACGGGGTCGTCCCGGCCATCCCGACCGGCCCCGACGACCCGGACTGGCAGGCCAACGCCACGCAGGAGCCGCACGAGAACAATCCCAACGTGACCTGGCTCGACGACACCGGGTGGGGACTCCACTACCTGAGTCACGGCAGCGCAGGACTGGCCGACTGGTTCTACCTGGAGCGTGTGACCGAGACGGTCGAGCATGCCGCGGTGACCCACCAGGAGTTCCGTTTCGCGTACGACCACCCGGCCGTGGTCTGCCCGACCGCGCCGCCGACCACCCAGCCGCCGACCACCGAGCCGCCGACCACCGAGCCGCCGACCACCGAGCCGCCGACGGTGCAGCCGCCGACGGTGCAGCCGCCGACCGCGCAGCCTCCCGAGGTGCTGCCGACCACCGCGACCCCCTCGGCGGAGCCGAGCGGGCCGGCGGGCGACGAGCCGGCCGTGGAGGACACGCAGCAACCGACCACGCAGCAACCGACCACGCAGCCCGACGATGTCGAGGTGCTGGGCGTGCAGGCGTCCGAGCCGCCGGCACCGTCGGCCCAGGTGCCGACCGCCGTCGACGCAGGTCTCCCTGCGGCTCCTGACGCCGGGACCACCGCGGCGCAGCAGTGGGGCGTCGTCCTCACGGCGATGGGACTGGTGCTGCTGGCCTCGGCCGGTGGCGTGCTGGTCAGGGTCCGACAGACCTGACCAGCAGGAGGACGTCACCCGACTCCCTCTCGGGTGACGTCCCCCTTCCAGGAAGGAGCGTTCCCGTGCGAACTGCCCGTCTCGTGTCGGCCGCCCGCTGGACCACCGTGATCGGCGGCGCGGTGGCCCTCACCATGGTGGCAGCGATGGTGTCCTCGACCCGGTCCGACGACATTCCCGACTCGACGGCCGTCGACACGGCGACGAGCCTGGTCACCGAGCAGGCGGGCGTCGTACCGGTGCCGACCGTGGAGCCGGAGACGCCGGCCCCGCTCCCACCCGGACCGCCGCTGGCGCTGCGGATCCCCGCCCTCGGCCTCTACGCACCCGTGGTGACCGTCGGCCTGGACGCCCGCGGCGCGCTGGTGCCGCCGGCCGACCCGCGCGTGGTCGGGTGGTGGGAGGCAGGAGCGCGACCGGGCAGCGCCCGGGGGACCGCGGTGCTGGCCGGCCACACGGTGCACGACGGTGGCGGCGTCTTCGACGACCTCGCCGGCCTGCAGCCGGGCGACACCATCGAGGTGTTCACCGACCGTCGCGCGCTGGACTTCACGGTCCGTTCCGTCCGGGACCTCGGCCGGGCCGAGCTGGCCGCCCGCGCGGGCCGGCTGTTCGCCACCGCAGGTGCCCCGGGGCTGGTCCTGGTCACGTGCACCGACTGGGACGGCGAGCGCTACCGCGGCAACACGGTGGTGGTCGCCCGCGTCCGGTGAGGGCAGGGCAACCGCTCCCGCGAGCTCGCCCAGGGCTCCTGAGTCAGCTCGTGCGCAGCTGGCGCGCCACGGCCATCGCGTCGTCCACCAGCCCGCGCACCAGGGGCAGCCTGGTCAGCCGCACTGCCCGGTCGACCAGGGGCACGATCCCGGCGACGAGGCCGCGCGTGCGGCGCTGACCGTCGCTGTCGTCGTGAACCCAGAAGAGCACGACGCCCATGTGCAGCAGCCACAGCAGCTCTGGCAGCTCGTCGCGCAGGGCCGGAGCGACCTTGAGGTCCGAGCCCTCAACGACCCGCCGGAACAGCGCGGTGCTGGCCTCGCGTGCCGGCATCGACTGCTCGGAGAAGGGAGAGAGCGGGGAGCGGGGATCGGCTGCGTTGCGGAAGAACTGCCCGCCGAAGTCGTGGAAGGGACCGGCCACGTCGAGGAAGGAGTCCATCGCCCCGCGGAGCCGGTCGGCGAAGACCACGGTGTCGTACGCCGTCTCGGCCGCCACGGCGTGCTCGACCTGGATCTGGTCGTAGAACGCCTGGACCAGCTCCTCCTTGCCGGAGAAGTAGTAGTAGGCGCTCCCCAGTGACACCCCGGCCTCGTCGGCGATAGCGCGCATCGTGGTGGCGTCGTAGCCGCCGGTCCGGAAGAGTGACATCGCGGCGTCGACGATGCCGGACCGGGTCTGCTCGGCCTTGCTCGAGCGTCGTACGGGTCGCTTCTCGGGCACCTCGTCACCCTAGGAGGCGTCGGCGTGGGGCAGGACCCGGGAGGTGGCCCGCGCGGCCAGGGGCCCGCCCAGTACAGCGGCAGCCACGAGCCAGGTGAGGCCGAGCCACTCCCCACCCCGCCGCAGGTCGACGTCCGCCAGAACGAACCGCCCGCTCACCAACGAGAAGAGTGCCACCATGGCGACCGGGGGCAGGGCGGCGCCGAGCACGAAGGCGCGACGCCGGGCCACCGGGCGCGGCAGGTGCCGGCCGACGAGGAGCGCGAGGGGGACCGCGGCCAGCAGGCCCACGGCGGCGCCCATGGGACCGCCGAGGACGACCGCCAACACCGCGGTCGGTCCGGTCCCTGCCAGCAACTCGGTCGCGGACGGCGGCGTGCCGTCGAACGCAAAGGCGATGAGCAGGAACACGAACGCCACCAGGCTGCCCGAGCCGGCGCCGAGGAGCGGTCCGAGCAGCAGCCAGCGCAGCTGGGGCCGGTAGGCCGCACTCGCGGGAGCCTGCGGTGTGGTCACTCCAGGATCGTGGCAGGATAATTGAACGCGTTCAACTCCGTCCGCCGGTCGGACCTCGCGGCGCGCAGGAGTAACGTCCGCCACATGGAGTGTGCGGGGCCTGCGTCAGTCGTGTTCGACCAGACGCTCACGGAGTACAACTTCGGGCCCACCCACCCGATGTCACCGGTGCGCGTCGACCTGACGATGCGCCTGGCCGACGAGCTCGGCGTCCTGGCGGGCATCAAGCGGGTCGACGCCCCGGTGGCGACGGACGAGCAGATCGCGACGGTCCACGACCAGGGCCTCATCGAGGCCGTCACCCGGGCCGGCGCGACGCCCGGCTTCGAGGACGCCGCCCGCGGCCTCGGCACCGAGGACGACCCGGTCTTCGCCGACATGCACCTCGCCAGCGCCCACGTCGTCGGCGCGACCCTGGAGGCGTTCCGACAGGTCTGGAGCGGCGAGTCGCTCCACTCGGTGAACATCGCCGGCGGCCTGCACCACGCGATGCCCGACAAGGCGAGCGGCTTCTGCATCTACAACGACGTGGCGGTCGGCATCACGCAGCTGCTCGCTGACGGTGCGGAGCGCGTGGCCTATGTCGACATCGACGTCCACCACGGCGACGGTGTCGAGAAGATCTTCTGGGACGACCCGCGGGTCCTCACCATCTCGCTGCACGAGACCGGGCAGATGCTCTTCCCCGGCACGGGCTTCCCGAGCGACACCGGCGGCCCGGGGGCCGAGGGCACCGCGGTCAACGTCGCCCTGCCGCCCGGCACCGCCGACGCCGGCTGGCTGCGTGCGTTCCACGCTGTCGTACCCCCGATCCTGCGCGAGTTCTCCCCGCAGGTGCTGGTCACCCAGCACGGCTGCGACTCCCACATGAACGACCCGCTCGCCCACATGATGCTCAGCGTCGACGGTCAGCGTGCGGCCTACCTCGCGCTGCACGAGCTCGCCCACGAGGTCGCCGAGGGACGGTGGGTCGTCACCGGCGGAGGTGGCTACTCCGTCGTCGACGTGGTGCCCCGCGCGTGGACGCACCTGCTGGCCGTCGTCGCCGGTGCCCCCATCGACCCCGCGCAGCCGACGCCACCGGCGTGGCGGGCCTACGTCGAGGAGGTGCTGGGGGCGACCGCGCCGCACCGGATGACCGACGGCCGCACGCCCGCCTACCGCGACTGGTCCGGGGGCTACGACCCCGAGACGTGGCTGGACCGGGCGATCAACGCCACCCGCACCGAGGTGTTCCCGCTGCACGGCCTCGACCCGCTGCCCTGAGTCATCGGCCCCCGACACCACGCCGCTTCGTCAAGGAAGCAACCCGACACGCCGCAGTCCCACAAGTTTCTCTGGCGTTCCTCTTCCCCACGCGTCACGCGAGCCCTATTGTCAGCGAGAGCGGCACGCCTGTGACGCCGGTGCGGAAGCCGGCGCCGTTCCGCGCAGAAGGATCGGTGCACACCATGGCTGAGAACACCCCAGGCGACATGTCCGAGGCGCAGTTCCTGACCATCGCCGAGGTCGCGTCCAGGATGCGCGTCTCGAAGATGACGGTCTACCGGCTCGTGCACGGCGGCGACCTGCCCGCCGTCCGCGTCGGTCGCTCCTTCCGGGTCCGGGAGGACGACGTCAACGAGTACCTGCGCAAGAGCTTCTACAACGCCGGCTGACGGACTCCGTTCTCGGTCGGGATCCACGGGTCCGACTCGATTCCGCGCTCTCGCACCCGGCAAGTAGGGTGTGCGGGGTCCGGCCGACGAACGTCGGCCGCAAGGAAAGGTCTGATTCGTGGGTTCTGTCATCAAGAAGCGGCGCAAGCGCATGGCCAAGAAGAAGCACCGCAAGCTGCTCAAGAAGACGCGCGTGCAGCGCCGCAAGCTCGGCAAGTAACACCCCTCGACCATGGGACGGGTCGTGCTGGTCACCGGGATCTCCCGGGACATCGGGCGACGATTCGCGCGCGCCGCGACCGGCGACCCGTCCATCGATCGAGTCATCGGCGTGGACGTGGTCCCGCCGCGCGGTGACATCGGCGACGTCTCCTTCGTCCGTGCCGACATCCGCAACCCCGTCATCGCCAAGGTCATCGCCAAGGAGGACGTCGACACCGTCGTCCACATGAGCGTGATCGCGACGCCCGGCTCCGCCGGCGGTCGCGGGACGATGAAGGAGCTCAACGTCATCGGCTCCATGCAGCTGCTCGCTGCGTGCCAGCGGTCGGCGACCGTCGAGCGGCTGGTCGTGAAGTCGACGACGACCGTCTACGGATCGGGTCCGCGCGACCCCGCGATGTTCACCGAGGACATGGGCCCCAAGCGCCTGCCCTCCTCGGGCTACGCCAAGGACGTCTACGAGATCGAGGGCTACGTCCGCGGGTTCGCCCGTCGGCGCCCGGACGTCGACGTCACGATGATCCGGGCGGCCAACGTGGTCGGACCCCACGTCTCGAGCCCCCTGACCAACTACTTCCGGCTCCCCGTCATCCCCCGCGTCCTGGGCTTCGACCCGAGGCTCCAGCTCCTCCACGAGGACGACCTGATGCGCGTGCTGCGCCACGCCGCGACCAACGGCGTGCCCGGCACCTTCAACGTCGCCGGTGACGGGCTGCTGACGCTGAGCCAGGCCGTACGCCGCCTCGGCACCCCGTCGGTCGCGTTGCCGCGCTTCGCCGTCGGGCGGCTCGGCTCGACCATGCGCCAGGCCCGCGTGTCGGACTTCTCGCCCGAGCAGCTGGGCTTCCTGACCTACGGTCGGGGTGTGGACACGACCCGGATGCGCACGATGCTCGGCTTCGAGCCGCAGTTCACCACGGCCGAGGCGTTCGCCGACTTCTGCCGGTCGGTGGCGCCCGCCGCGAAGGAGGGAGTCGGTCGTGCCTGAGAAGGCCCGTCGCCGCGACGGCGAGGACGCCGTCGTCATCCCGATCGGCACCGGCGGCCGTCCCGGCCGCGGCTCCGGCAGCGCCCGGCCGTCGTCGGCCGCGCGCAACCTGGCGCCCTCGTCCCGCAAGGCACCGTCCGCCAAGGCACCGTCGGCCAAGGCAGCGTCGGCCAAGGCAGCGTCCGGCAAGCCGAGTGCCCCGAGGAAGAAGGCCCGCGCCGACGGTGGTCGGACCACCGCGCCGGCCGACGAGGCGGTCGCGCCGCCACCGACCGACGACCCCGCTGCGACGGCACCGCCCACCACCGGCATCCCGGTCGGCGAGTGGCTGGCGGCGGCGCAGCAGGCCGCGCAGGAGGTCTTCGGGGCCGACTGGGAGCGCCGTGCGGCCGAGCTGATGGCGTTCGTCCGCCGCCGCCTCGAGGGTGACTACGACGTCGACGACTACGGCTTCGACCGCGAGCTGACCGAGCGGTTCTTCATGGCGGCGCTGCGCCCGATCGCCGAGAAGTGGTTCCGCCTCGAGGTCCGCGGCTTGGAGAACATCCCTGCCGAGGGTGGCGCACTCGTGGTGTCCAACCACTCCGGCACGATCCCCCTCGACGGCCTGATGACCATGCTCACGGTTCACGACCACGCCGGCCGCTCCCTGCGCCCGCTCGGCGCCGACCTCGTCTTCAAGCTGCCGCTGGTCAGCTCCCTGGCCCGCAAGGGCGGGGCCACCCTCGCCTGCACCGAGGACGCCGAGCGGATGCTCTCCGACGGCGAGCTGGTCGGCGTCTGGCCGGAGGGGTTCAAGGGGATCGGCAAGCCGTTCAGCGAGCGCTACAAGCTGCAGCGCTTCGGGCGCGGCGGGTTCGTCTCGGCGGCGCTGCGAACCGGCGTACCCATCATCCCGCTGTCCGTGGTGGGGGCCGAGGAGATCTATCCGCTCGTCGGCAACGTCCCGTCGCTCGCGCGGCTGCTCGGCGTGCCCTACATCCCGATCACGCCGTTCTTCCCGTGGCTCGGGCCGCTCGGCCTGGTGCCGCTGCCCTCGAAGTGGATCCTCGAGTTCGGCGAGCCGATCCGCACCGACGCCTACGAGCCCGGCGAGGCCGAGGACCCGATGCTCGTCTTCAACGTCACCGACCAGGTGCGCGAGACGATCCAGCACACGCTGTTCGACCTGCTGCGCGATCGCGGCGGCGTCTTCGGCTGAGCGGCGCCCCCGCGGCAGCGGCTAGGGCAGGAGGCCACCGGTCGCGTCGTCCAGCGTCCCGCCGGTCGCGCCGTCGACGGTGCCGGTCACCTCGCCGATCAGCCCGCCGGTGGCGTCGTCGGCACCCGAGGTGAGGCCACCGAGCGCGCCTCCGGTCGCGTCGTCGAGCTGGTTGCTGAGGGTGCCGGTCGTGTCCGTCAGGCCGTCGGTGACCTGGTCGGTCGTGTCGGTCACGGTGTCGGTGAGGTTCTTGGTGATGTCCTTGACCGGCCTGGTGGGCTCGGGCTTGGCAGGACCGGTGCTCGTCGGGTCGGGCACGACCGAGGAGGGGCCGGGCCCGAGCGTGGTCGACGGCACCGTCGTCGGCACGACCTGCTGCGGGTCGAGCGCCTCGGGGACCGTGATGCCGGTGAGGTCCTGTCCCGAGACCGGCGCGCCCTCCAGCGTCAGCTGGTCGGTGTCGAGCCCGGCGAGGAGGCCGGCGGACGGGGCGCTGGTCAGCAGGAAGTCGGGCGTGGTGGTGATGCCTCCGGTGCAGCCGCGGCAGGCGTTGCTCACCTCGAGGTCGAGGTCGGCGAGCGTTCGGCCGGCGGCCAGCAGCTCGTCGCGGGCGCTCTCGGGCAGCTCGCCCTGGAGCCGCTCGAGGCGGTCCATGCTGGTGGCGGTGAAGTCGCGCGCGGCCTGCGCGTCGCCCTGGCTGCCGGTGGCCTCGTAGGAGACCAGCAGGCTGCGCACGCCGTCGCTCGACTGGCGGGTGAAGGAGTCGAGGGTGTCGGGGACCAGCTGGTCGCGGCCGGCGTCGTCGGCGGCGAGCTCCTCGAGCTCGGTGAGGCGGGTCCCGGCCTGGGCCAGCAGGGTGCGGCCGCGGGCGGCGTCGTCGGTGGCGAGGCGCACCTGCGCGGACTCGATCCCGCGCTTGACGCCGTAGAGCGACTCGCCGGGGAGGGCCGTCTGGGCGGCGACGGCCATGGTGGCCGCGGAACCGACGAGGGCGGCGCCGCCGAGCAGCACCCCGATGCGACGCGGCCGGGTGCGCGACGGGGCGGGCATCGCCAGTCGCGACGCAGCCGCGGGCTGGTGGACCAGGACGGTGTCGGCCTCGGCCATCAGCCGCTCGCGCAACGACGCGACGAACTCGGGCCGCGCGGCCACGGGCGGCACGGCGCGCAGGTCGGCCACGACCTCGAGCAGGTCGGCGTACCGCTCCGCATCGCGTCCGGACGGGCCCGAGGGAGCGGTTCCGGGGTCACGGGAGAGCAGTGCCTCGAACTCGTCGGCACGCCGTCGCGCCGAGAAGGGGGCTGTCATCGCGGTCGTCCTGTCTCACTGCTGGCGGGTCCTCCCACTGGGACGAACGAGCCAGACGAGGCAAGGGTTACGGGTTGTGTCACGCGTCTCTCAACCCCTCCGGCAACAGCTTGGCGAGATTGCGTACGCCGCGCAGCTGGAGCTGCTTGACCGCGCCGTCGGAGCGGTCGAGGGCCTGCGCCGTCTCCGCGATCGACAGGCCCTGGAGGAACCGCATGATGAGGCACTCGCGCTGCTCGACCGGCAGCTCGGTGAGCGCCTTGAGGAGCACCTCGTTGGTGAGGCCGGCGATGACCGCGCCCTCGGGTCCCTCGGTCGTGTCGTCGTGCGGCGACATGTCCTCGGTGGTGAGCTCGAGGCGGGTGCGACCGGCCTTGAAGTGGTCCATCGCGAGGTTGCGGGCGATGGTCATCAGCCAGGCGCCGAAGTCCTTGCCCTGCCACCGGAAGCCGTTCATGCTGCGCAGCGCCCGGAAGAACGTCTCTGAGGTGAGGTCCTCGGCGAGGGTCTGGGAGCGGGTGCGGTAGTAGAGGAAGCGGTAGACCGAGGCCTGGTAGTGGTCGTAGAGGAGGCCGAACGCCTCCTTGTCGCCCGTGCGGGCCAGCTCGACGAGCGCGATCAGCCGCTCGCGCTCGGCCTCGTCGACCTCGGACGACGTCGCGCGGTCCTCGTCGCCGACCGGGCCACCGCCGGAGCCGCCGCCCGCCGCGCCGGACCGTGCCCCCGGGGCGGCCGTCTCGGCGAGGAGCACGTGACCGGCGAGCTGGGGGACGGGCTGTCCCGCGAGGGCAGCGGCGACCGCGCGCCGAAGCGCGTCCATGCCGCGCTCGAAGGCACGATCGAGGTCGTTCGTCGCCCGCATGCGGTGTCCCCTCCCGGTCGGAGCATCCTCCACGATAGGGGGCCGGGTCGGCCTTGTGAACCCGTGAGTAACTTTCAGTTACATCCGTGGGTGGTTCGGGGGCTCAGGCGGAGCGGTCGCGCCCGCGCAGGCTGACCCCGGCGGCGACGGCCCCCGTCACCGCGCCGGCGACCGCGGCTCCGAGGAAGCCGACCCGGGCGGCCTTGCGGCCGGTGCGGTAGTCGTGGATGCGCCAGCCGTGGGCACGTGCGTGGGCGCGCAGCCGGGCATCGGGGTTGATCGCGCAGGGGTCGCCGACGAGCGAGAGCATCGGCAGGTCGTTGCTGGAGTCGGAGTAGGCCGAGCAGCGGGCGAGGTCGAGGCCCTCGCGGGCGGCGAGCGCCTTGATCGCCTCCGCCTTGGCCGGGCCGTGCAGCAGGTCGCCGACGAGCTGGCCGGTGTAGACGCCGTCGACGTGCTCGGCGACCGTGCCCATGGCGCCGGTGAGGCCGAGCCGCCGCGCGATGATGGTGGCGATCTCGATCGGCGCCGCCGTCACCAGCCACACCCGCTGGCCCTCGTCGAGGTGGAGCTGGGCCAGGGCGCGGGTGCCGGGCCAGACGCGGTGGGCCATGGCCTCGTCGAAGATCTCCTCGCCGAGCTCCTCGAGCTCGGTGGTGGTGTGCCCGGCGATGAACGACAGCGCGGAGTTGCGGGCGTCGGCCACGTGCTCGGGGTCCTCGACGCCCGCGATCCGGAAGTAGGCCTGCTTCCACGCGGCCGCGGCGATCTCCCGCGTGGTGAAGAACTGACGGCGGTAGAGCCCGCGCGCGAAGTGGAAGATGCTGGCGCCCTGCATGACGGTGTTGTCGACGTCGAAGAAGGCGGCCGCGGTCGGGTCGCTCGGCCAGGCGAGGGCGTTCTCGACCTCCGCGGACGCCGCCGCGGCCTCGCCTGCCAGGGCCGACCGCTGCTGCAGGTTGAGGCGCCGGGGCCGGTCGGACGGGGTCACCCCGCCAGCGTAGCTGTGGAAGGATCGACGCATGCCGCGCAACGACATCTCCGCGTTGGTGGCCGAGGCTGCCGACGACGTCCCCGACCGGCAGGCCCTCGTCGAGAGCGGCGGTCGCTCGCTCACGTGGTCCCGGCTGGAGGACGAGGTGGCTCGCCTCGCGACCGGTCTCGGGACGCACGGCATCCGGGCCGGGCAGCGGGTGATGATCGCCGTCGGCAACCGCATCGAGTTCGTCACGACCTACCTCGGCGTGCTCCGCGCCCAGGTCGTCGCCGTCCCGGTCAACCCGCGCTCCACGGCCGGCGAGCTCGCCCGGATGGTCGCCGACTCGGGCACACAGCTGGTGGTGACCGACGAGACCGCGCTCGACGCCGTACGTGCGGCGCTGGCCGAGCTCGACCCCGACGTCGCCCGGCCGACGGTCGTCGTGACCGGGGCCGCGCCCGGTGAGGGCGAGCTCGCCCTCGACGACCTCCGCGCGGACGTCGTACGCCCGGTGCCGCCGCTGCCCGATCCCGAGAAGCTCGCCGCCCTCCTCTACACGAGCGGCACCTCGGGCCGACCCCGCGCCGCGATGCTCAGCCACCGCGCGCTCCTGGCCAACATCGAGCAGGTGGCGGCCGTCGAGCCGCCGATGATGCACGGCGACGACGTCGTGCTCGGCGTGCTGCCGCTCTTCCACGTCTACGGCCTCAATGCGGTGCTCGGCGGCGTCCTGCGGCACCGGGCGCGGCTGCTGCTGGTCGAGCAGTTCGACCCGCAGGCGGTGCTCGACCTCATCGACGACGAGGCCTGCAGCGTCGTGCCGATCGCGCCGCCCGTCTTCGCCCACTGGCTGCCGGACGAGCACCTGCGCGAGCGGCTCGGGCCGGTCCGGCTCGTGCTGTCGGGATCGGCGCCGCTGGAGCCCGAGGTCATCGAGGAGTTCACCTCGATCACCGGCATCCCCGTCCACCAGGGCTACGGCCTCACCGAGGCGTCGCCGGTCGTCACGAGCACGCTCTGCAGCCGCGAGCCGCGGGCGGGGTCCGTCGGGGCGGCGCTGCCCGGCATCGAGCTGCGGCTCGTCGACGAGACGTGGGGCCAGGTCGAGGGGGAGGACCCCGGCCAGATCCAGGTGCGCGGCGACAACCTCTTCAGCGGCTACTGGCCCGACGGTGCGGACGGTCCCGACGCCGACGGCTGGTACGGCACCGGTGACGTCGGCTTCCTCGACGCGAGCGGAGACCTGTTCCTCGTCGACCGGGTCAAGGAGCTCATCATCGTCAGCGGCTTCAACGTCTACCCCAGCGAGGTGGAGGACGTGCTCCGCGAGGTCGACGGGGTCGACGAGGCCGCCGTCATCGGGGTGCCCGACGAGGCGACCGGCGAGGCGGTCGTGGCGTACGTCGTCCCGGTCGGCGGTGTCGCCCACGCGCGCACCCACCTCGAGGACGCGGTGCGAGCGCACGCCGTCGTCCGGCTGGCCCGCTTCAAGCAGCCGAGCCGCATCGAGGTCGTCGACGAGCTCCCGTTCACCGTGACCGGCAAGGTGCAGAAGGGCCGGCTGCGCGGCCTCGAGCGACGTCGGGTGCAGGGGCTCCTCGGATGAGCGACGCCCGCGTCACGCTCTACACCCGCCCGGGCTGCCACCTCTGCGAGGCGGCCCGCGAGGTCGTCTCCCGCGTGTGCGACGACGTGGGGGAGTCCTTCGACGAGGTCGACATCACCACCGACGACGAGCTCGAGGACCGCTTCGGCGAGGACATCCCGGTGACCTTCGTCGACGGCAGGCAGCACGACTTCTGGCGCGTCGACGAGGCCCGGCTGCGGGCCGCTCTCGGGGTGTGACGGGCACGTCGTCGGTGTCGGGGATGCCGATGGTGCCGTGACGTGTTGGGCAAGGAGTGAGGCTCTCCCTGCTCGACCGTTCGAGGACGCGCGTCGGTGCGCCCGACGCCGACGCCGTCGAGGCGACCGTGGCCAGGGCGGTGCATGCGGAGCAGGTCGGGTACGACCGGTTCTGGGTCGCCGAGCACCATGCCGTCCCCGGGATCGCCTCCGGTGCGCCCGCCGTCCTGCTGGCCGCGATCGGCGCCCGCACCGACCGCATCCGGATCGGGTCGGGCGGGGTGATGCTGCCGCTGCACCAGCCCCTGGTGGTCGCTGGGCAGTTCCTCGTGCTCGAGGCACTCCACCCCGGTCGGGTCGACCTGGGCCTCGGCCGTTCCCTCGGCTTCACGCCGCCGGTGCGCCGCGCCCTGCGCCGCGACCACGACGACGGTGACACCTTCGAGGACGACCTCGTCGAGCTGCGCGGCTACCTCGAGGGCACCGCCGACGTGACCGCCCGTCCTGCCACCGGTCGCCCGGTGCCGATGCACCTGCTCGCGACCGGGCGTGGGCTGGAGGTCGCGGCACGTCTCGGGCTCCCCGTGGTCGTGGGCGGCCCGATCCTCGACTCCGACGAGCTCCCCGACGCGCTGGCTCTCTACCGTCGGTCGTTCGTCCCGCACGGGGGGAGCGCGCCGCGGGTGACGATCTCCCTCGACGTGGTCCTCGCCGACGACGACGTGACCGCGCGCGAGCTGGCCCTGCCCGAGGCCTGGGCGATGGCGGTGTCCCGCCAGACGGGCGAGTTCCCGCCGCTGGAGTCGGTCGCCGCGATCCGCGCCGCGACGTGGTCGAGCCAGGTACGCCGCCGGGTCGAGGCCTCGCGGGACCGCGCGGTCGCGGGCAGCCCGACGACGGTACGCCGGCGCCTCGAGTCCCTCGCCGAGCGCACCGGGGCCGACGAGCTGCTGGCCAGCACCTCGACCCACGACCGCGACGCCCTGCTCGCCTCGGACCGGATGCTGGGCGAGGTCGTGGGCTGACGTTTAGGTCGACTCGGGCGGGTTCGCTGTCGCAGGCACGTGCTTGGCTGCTCGGATGCTCGGAGTGGTCGTCGGCGCCCTGGTCCGGGAGGACCGCGTCCTCCTCGTGCACCGGAGCCCGAGCAAGCGTGCGCACCCGGGCAGGTGGGACCTGCCGGGTGGGGTCGTCGAGGAAGGCGAGACGGAGATGGGCGCGCTCGCGCGGGAGCTGCGCGAGGAACTGGGTGTCCAGGTCACGACGGGCTCGACGTCCCACCTGTGCCGGGTGACCGTCCGACCTGCCGGTGAGCCCGTGCTGCTGAGTGCCTGGCTCGTGCGCGACTGGACCGGGGTGCCCACCAACGTTGCTCCCGAGGAGCACGACGACCTCCGCTGGTTCGGTCTCGCGGCGATGCCGTTCCTGCCGTACGAAGCGGTGCAGGCCGCGCTGGTGGGGGCAGTGCAGAACGACCTCGCCTGAGGTCCAGGACGCCTGGGTAGGGCCGAGGCGCCGCGGCGCCTGGACCGAGCCTCGCCAGGCGCCGGTCCGGGTCGATGGAACAAGCAGCCGAGTCCGCATGGGGGTTCCCCATGACCATGGGGACCACGTACACGGTCACGTGCCGCGGTGCGGGCGAGGATGGGCGCTTCGCGGTCGCGCAAGGCGCTGCTGTGCCCGAGGCCATCTTCATCGCGGCGGGCTCACTGGGTCTCATCATGTCTGGGATGGGGGGTCTCCTCGCCTTCCGTCAGCGGCAGAGACGATGAACGAGCCCCGTGCGCCTCGGCCGGTCAGACGCCGTGCGTCCCGGCCAGGGCGTCCAGCACGAGGTACACGATGACCGCCAGGGTCACCATGGCGACGACCAGCCACAGCCACCACGGCCGTCGAGGGGATGGGCTCACCGGGTCCTGGTCCATGTCCGCTCCTCTCTGCCACCGGGTCACCGTCATCCGGCTAGATGCCTGGACTCAGTGTCCGCCGAGGGCCTCACCGACGGCGAAGGCCACGACGACGACGAACGTGAGGGACGCGAGCACGACCACGAGCACCGAGCGCTCCTTCTCGCGGAAGATGGCCAGGCCCGAGGTGACGAGCGAGGCGAAGGCGAGCCCGATGATGGCGATGCCTGTGGCAATGCTCAGCGCCCGCGGCAAGTACGAGATGAGGAGCCATACAGGAAGCACCAGGTAGAGCACCACGGGGAGCAGGAGCCAATAGCGCGCGACGGCCCATCGGGGTGCGAGGTAGGGCGTACATCTCGATTCCTCCTGTCCGGGCCGACCGGTCCGCTTCGTGGTGTCCCGAGACCTGGCTAAAGCCAATCGCGGGCTCGGTCGGCGCTGCAGAGTCCGAGGTCACCAGATGGCCGGGACATGCTTGCCGTGCATGGAACGTGACGTGCCTGTGGCCCCGTCACCGGGTGGGTGGCGGGGTGTGGGGCGGGGTCATCGTCGGCGGGGACGCGGTACGCCGGGTGGGTCGATCGCTGTCGTGCCGGTGTGGTCGCGGCGGTAGCGGTGCCCGTGCGGAGAGGTCCACTCGAACACTCCGGGTGCGACCATGTCGTAGCGCCAGGCGGTGAAGGTCTTGAGTCGGTGGTGGCCGCGGCACAGGGCGGCGAGGTTGTCGGTCTGGGTCGGCCCGGGCTGGGGTCTGCCCTCGGCTTCGGCGTCGGGGTCGTGGGGGATGACGTGGTCGATGTCGCACCTGCGTGCGGGTCGGGTGCATCGGGGGAACACGCAGGTCTTGTCTCGGAGGATGACCTGCTCGCGGATCCGGTCGGGGATCTTGTAGGCGTCGGTGGCCAGCTGGGTGTTGAGGTCGATGACGGGCTTGATGGTGACCTTGGTGCGGGTGTCGGCGCACCAGGAGCGGACCTGGTCTAGCAGGACGAGCCGCTGACCCTCCTCGAGCCGACCGGTGGGACCGAACACGGTCTGTTCGCCGACCGTGGAGGCGTCGAAGTGGGCGTTGAAGTGGGCGTGGAGGACGACCTCGCGTGCGGCGGGGAGCCGGTCGTCGCTCTCGGTCTTCGCGACGGTGCCTGCGCCCGTGGTGTGGAGGTCGAGGGCGGTCTGGGTGCGGGCGAGGTCACCCAGCGCCTTGGCGCGGCGCACGTTGAGCGACTCGGTGGACCCGAGCGCGGCCTGGGTCGCGGCGCCCTGGGCCAGGACCCGGTCGAGGTCGATCGCATCAGCCATGTCGATCTCGGCCTCGAGGCGCATGGTGCCGGCGAAGTGGACCTCCTGGGTGTCGATGGTGACGTGGCGCGGGTCGACGTGCAGGTAGCCGTCCTCGGGATCGGCGGCCGGGTCAGGCTCGGCGAGGTCGAAGCGCTTGATCGCCTCCGCGACGAGCCGGTCTAGCTGCGCGGGGCCGACCTTCCCGGCCACCGCAGCAACCTGGCTGTCGACGAACCCGGCCGCCTCCCGGGTCAACGACGGGGAGGAGTGGATGGTGGTCTCCGCGACTGAGCGGGCCTTCCACGCCGGCACCCGGCCGGCGTGGACCAGGTCCCACAACCGCGGCAGGCGGTGCCGCAGCTCCAGGGCCTGGCCGATGAACTTCTTCGCCGCAACCGTCGAGACTCCGAGGACGCCGCCGAGCTCAGCGACGCAGAACTCCGCCACCAACGGGCACCCCTCACCGGCAATGGGCTCCTCGTGCTCATGACCGGCAGACGGGACGGAGAAGGTGGCGGCGTCGTGGATCGACTCGGGCGGGTGCAGGTCCGCCCACTGCGCAGCGAGCATCAGTTGGTCGGCGGCGGCCTGGTTCTCGACCAACCGCGCCGAGCGGATCGAAGCGAGCAGGTCGGACGCGGCGAGGTCCTCCACCCCACCTGCCACCCGGTCCGCCACCGATTCGCTCATGTGTTCGATTGTATCCGTCGGCTCCGACACTGGCCCCGGCGCGAACGGGACCTGTGGACACCCCCGCCGGCACGCCGTTCCTGGTCTCGAGACGGGACTCCGTCCCTCCTCGACCAACGGAGCGGGCGGGTCTCGAGACGGGACTCCGTCCCTCCTCGACCAACGGAGCGGGCGGGTCTCGAGACGGGACTTCGTCCCTCCTCGACCAACGGAGCGGGCGGGTCTCGTGACGGGACTTCGTCCCTCCTCGACCAGCGGGGGCAGAGATCGCGACCCGAGGAGGACGAACGCCCTCCTGTATGCCCTGCGGCACGCCTGATGCAAGTCGAGGGACCCCCGCTTCGGGTGGGTCTTCTCACATGTGCTAGCCGGCATTTCTCCCGTTTTGTTCTCCCGTTCACAAACTCCTACAGTGGCGAAGTCACGCGAGATTCGCGGACTGGAAAGAAGCAGCTGTGACCGCACGGACCCCCGACTCTGCCCGGGACATTCCCGAGGCAACCGTCGCTCGGCTTCCCGTGTACCTGCGTGCCCTGACAGGCCTGGCCGAGGGCGGCACCACGACGTGCTCGAGCGAGGAGCTGGCCGCGTCGGCCGGAGTCAACAGCGCCAAGCTCCGCAAGGACCTCTCCTACCTCGGCAGCTACGGCACGCGCGGCGTCGGCTACGACGTGGAGTACCTCCGCTACCAGATCGCCCGCGAGATCGGCGTGACACAGGACTGGCCGGTCGTCATCGTCGGCATCGGAAACCTCGGCCACGCCCTCGCCAACTACTCGGGCTTCCGGAGCCGCGGCTTCCGGGTGGTGGCGCTCCTCGACGCCGACCCCGACCGCCACGACGAGGTCGTCGCCGGTCTCGACGTCCGCTCCTTCGAGGACCTCGAGTCGATCGTGACCGAGGACGCCGTCGCCATCGGCGTGATCGCGACGCCGGCCGTCGCCGCCCAGTCCGTCGCCGACCGCATGGTCGCCGCCGGCATCACCAGCATCCTCAACTTCGCCCCGACCGTCCTGACCGTGCCGGAGGGCGTCGACGTACGGAAGGTGGACCTCTCCATCGAGCTGCAGATCCTCGCCTACCACGAGCAGCGCAAGTCGGGTCTCCCCACGACGGAGGTGACGGCATGAGCGTCCTCGTCGTCGGCATCTCCCACAAGTCCGCCCCGGTCGATCTGCTCGAGAAGCTCGCGCTCGACGGCGAGGGCGCCACCAAGCTCATCCAGGACGTGATGGGTGGCGAGCACGTCTCCGAGGCGACGGCGATCGTCACCTGCAACCGCCTCGAGGTCTACGCCGAGGTCGACCGCTTCCACGGAAGCGTCGAGGACCTCTCCGGCCTCCTCGTCGCCCGTGCGGAGCAGTCCACCGAGACCCTGCTGCCGCACCTCTACGTCCACTACGACGAGGGCGCGGTCTCCCACCTCTTCCAGGTCGCCGCGGGCCTCGACTCGATGGTCGTCGGCGAGGGCCAGATCCTCGGCCAGACCCGCGAGGCGCTGCGCGTCGGCCAGGAGCACGGCACCGTCGGTCCGGCGCTCAACACCCTCTTCCAGCAGGCGCTGCGCGTCGGCAAGCGGGCCCACGCCGAGACCGACATCGACCGTGCGGCCCCGTCGCTGGTCACCGCCGCCCTCGAGCGCAGCTCGGTCCCCGTCGACGGCGCCACGGCCCTCGTCATCGGCGCCGGCGCGATGGCCTCCCTTGCGGTCGCCCACCTGTCGCGCAACGGCGCCGCCAGCATCTCCGTGCTCAACCGCACGGCCGCCCGGGCGGAGCGGCTCGCACTCGAGTACGCCGCCACCTCGGTGCCGCTCGAGCAGCTGGTCGACGAGCTCGCCACCGCCGACATCGTCATCTCCTGCACCGGCGCCCCCGAGCCCCTGGTCCGCCTGGCCGACGTCGTCACCGCGCGGGGCAGCAGCGACCGGCCGCTGAGCGTGATCGACCTCGCGCTGCCGCACGACGTCGACCCGTCGCTGGCCGACCTGCCGGGCGTCGAGCTGATCAACCTCGCCGGCCTCGCCGACGAGCTGCGCGGCCTCGAGGCCACCGCGGGCGTCGACGACGTACGCACCATCGTCGGGCAGGAGATCAGCGCCTTCCTGGCCGTACGTCGCCAGGCGAGCGTGACGCCCACCGTGGTCGCCCTGCGCTCGATGGCCACCGCGGTGGTCGACACCGAGATGGAGCGCCTCGCCACGCGCCTGCCGGGTCTCGACGAGGCCACCCGTGCAGAGGTCCTCCACACCGTGCGCCGGGTCGCCGACAAGCTGCTCCACGAGCCGACCGTCCGCGTCAAGGAGCTGGCCGACGCCGAGCCGGCCGTCTCCTACACCGCCGCGCTGGCCGAGCTCTTCCGCCTCGACACCGACGCGGTCGACGCCATCTCCCGCGCCGAGGGAGGGCAGCCATGAGCACCCTTCGCCTCGGCACCCGCGCCTCCGCACTGGCCACCACCCAGTCCGGGCTCGTCGCCGACCTCGTCCGCGAGCGCCTCGGCCGCGAGGTCGAGCTCGTCGAGATCTCGACCGAGGGCGACCGCAGCGCCGCCCCCCTCGCCCAGATGGGCGGCACCGGCGTCTTCGTCAGCGCGTTGCGCGACGCGCTCCTCGACGGCCGGGTCGACTTCGCGGTGCACTCCCTCAAGGACCTGCCCACGACGCCCGCCGAGGGCATCGCGCTGGCCGCGGTCCCGCTGCGCGAGGACCCGCGCGACGCCGTGGTGGCCCGCGACGGCCTGACGCTGGGCGAGCTGCCGGTGGGCAGCCGCCTCGGCACCGGCTCGCCGCGCCGCGTCAGCCAGCTCGCCGCGCTCGGCCTCGGCCTGGAGCTGCACGGCATCCGCGGCAACGTCGACACCCGGATCCGCAAGGTCCGCAACGGCGAGGTCGACGCCGTCGTCCTGGCCCGGGCCGGACTGGCCCGCCTCGGTCGTCTCGACGAGGTCACCGAGGTCCTCGACCCCCTCCAGATGCTTCCCGCGCCCGGCCAGGGCGCCCTCGCCATCGAGTGCCGCTCCGGCGACACCGACCTGGTGGCGGCGCTGGCCCGGCTCGACGACCCCGCCACCCGCGCCGCGGTCACGGCCGAGCGCGCGGTCCTGTCCACCCTCGAGGCCGGCTGCTCGGCCCCGCTGGGTGCCCTGGCCGAGGTCGTGGAGGGGGAGGACGGCGAGGAGCTGTGGCTGCGCGCCGTCGCCCTGTCGGAGGACGGCGGCCTCTCGGTGCGGATGAGCACCACCGGCCCCGTCGCCGAGGCCGCACAGATCGGAACACGCCTCGCGGGCGACATGCTCGCCGAGGGAGCAGCAGACCTGATGGAAGCACCACCAGTGAGGAATCAGCACGCATGACGCGAGTACAGACCCCCCAGGCCAGCACCGCGCCCACCCCGGCCCAGGGCTGGGTGTCGTTCGTCGGCAGTGGACCCGGTGACCCGGGCCTGCTGACGGTGCGAGCCGTGGAGCTCCTCCAGGGTGCCGAGGTGATCGTGACCGAGGCCCCCGACCACGTTGCCCTGGTCCGCTCGGTCCTCGGCCTCGTCGAGGGCCCCGACGGCTTCGAGGGAGGCCCCGAGATCGTCGACGGCGGCTTCGGCGAGGACGGCCAGCCCCTGACCCACGCGGCCCGCGCCAAGGTCGTCGTACGCCACGGCAAGAAGCAGCGTGTCGTCCGCCTGATGACCGGCGACCCGTTCCTCTACGCCTCCGGCCCCGAGGAGGCGCAGGCCTGCGTCAAGGCCGGCGTCGGCTTCGAGGTCGTGCCGGGCGTCTCCTCGGTGAGCGCGGTCCCGGCCTATGCCGGCATCCCGCTGACCACCAAGCGCCACAAGGAGATGGCCGTCGTCACCTGCGGCGACAAGGTCGACTGGAGCGCCTACGCCGACGACCGCACGCTGGTCCTGCTCTCCGGCGTCGGCAGCATCGGCGAGACCGCAGCCGCGCTGGTCGAGGCCGGTCGCTCGCCCGAGACGCCCGTCGCGATGACCCGCGTCGGCACCACGACCGAGCAGCAGACCCTCGTCTCCACGCTGGCCGACATCGCGGCCGACGCCCGCGCTGCGCGCATCGCGCCGCCGGCGATCACCGTCATCGGCGACGTCGTCGACCTGCGCCAGACGCTGTCGTGGTTCGAGACCAAGCCGCTCTTCGGCTGGCGCGCGCTGGTGCCCCGCACCAAGGAGCAGGCCGGCTCGCTGTCGCGCCGCCTGCGCGAGTACGGCGCCGTGCCCGAGGAGGTGCCGACCATCTCGGTCGAGCCGCCGCGCAACCCGCTCCAGATGGACAAGGCCGTCCGCGGCCTCGTCGAGGGCCGCTACGAGTGGATCGCCTTCACCTCGGTCAACGCGGTCAAGGCCGTGCGCGAGAAGTTCGAGGAGTACGGCCTCGACGCGCGCGCGTTCTCCGGCCTGAAGATCGCCGCGGTCGGCGACAAGACCGCCCAGGCGATCGCCGACTGGGGCCTGCGCGCCGACCTCGTCCCCTCCGGTGAGCAGTCCGCCGCCGGCCTGCTCGCGGACTGGCCGCCCTACGACGAGGTGCTCGACCCGATCAACCGGGTCTTCCTGCCCCGCGCCGACATCGCGACGGAGAACCTCGTCGCCGGCCTGGTCGACCTCGGCTGGGAGTGCGACGACGTCACGGCCTACCGCACGGTGCGCGCCACGCCGCCGCCGGCGCCGGTCCGCGACGCCATCAAGACCGGCAGGTTCGACGCGGTCGTCTTCACCTCGTCCTCGACGGTCCGCAACCTCGTCGGCATCGCCGGCAAGCCGCACCCGTCGACGATCATCGCCGTCATCGGCCCGCAGACGGCCAAGACCGCCGAGGAGCACGGCCTCCGGGTCGACGTGCTGGCCCCGACGCCCGACGTGGAGGTCCTCGTCGACGCCCTCGCCGACTTCGGTGCCTCGCGACGCCTCGCGATGATCGAGGCCGGCGAGCAGGTGACCCGCCCGAGCGAGCGCACCGCCTCGGGCCGTCGCAAGGCCCGCGCCAAGTAGCAGCCCGCACCCGATGCCGGGTGGACGCTGGGGAAGGATGGAGGAGTGACCGAGGAGACGCACGTCCAGGGACCGACCATCCGACCCCGGCGGCTGCGGCGCACTCCCGCGCTGCGCCGCATGGTCGCCGAGACCCACGTGGTGCCCAGCTCGCTGGTCCTGCCGGTCTTCATCCGGGAGGGCCTCGCCGAGCCACACCCGATCTCGTCGATGCCCGGCGTCGTCCAGCACTCCCGCGACTCGCTCAGGCGGGCCGTCACCGAGGCCGCCGAGCTCGGCCTCGGCGGGGTGATGGTCTTCGGCATCCCCGAGCACAAGGACGCCACCGGTTCCGGCGCGATCGACCCGGCCGGCGTGCTCAACCTCGCCATCACCGACGTCGTCGCCGAGGTGGGTGACCAGCTCACGGTGATGTCGGACCTGTGCCTCGACGAGTTCACCGACCACGGCCACTGCGGCCTGCTCACGCCCGACGGCGAGGTCGACAACGACCAGACGCTGGCGGCGTACGCCGACATGGCGCTCGCCCAGGCCGCGGCCGGCGTCGACATGGTCGGCCCCAGCGGCATGATGGACGGCCAGGTCGCCGTGGTGCGCAAGGCGCTCGACGCCGCCGGGCACTCCCACGTGTCGGTGCTGGCCTACTCGGCGAAGTACGCCTCCGCCTTCTTCGGCCCCTTCCGCGAGGCCGTCGACTCCTCGCTCGTCGGTGACCGCCGCACCTACCAGCAGGACCCCGCGAACGCCCTCGAGGGCGTCCGCGAGGTGCTGCTCGACGTCGCCGAGGGCGCCGACATCGTCATGGTGAAGCCGGCCCTGCCCTACCTCGACGTCGTACGCCGGGTGCGGGACGCCGTCGACGTGCCGGTCGCGGCCTACAACGTCTCCGGCGAGTACGCCATGCTCGAGGCCGCCGCGGCCAACGGCTGGATCGACCGGGAGGCCGCCATCATGGAGACCCTCACCTCGATCCGCCGCGCCGGCGCCGACGTGATCCTCACCTACTGGGCCTCCGAGGCCGCCCGCCTGCTGCGCGCCTGACGGCCTCGCTGCCCGCCCCCCGCGCAGCGTCATACGAAGGCGTACGTACACCTGCGGGTTCGTATGACGCTGAGGCCGCGGCAGGCCGGGCGTCATGCAAAGGGGCACGCATGGGTGCGAGTTCGTATGACGCTGAGGGCGTGCCCGAGCCGCGGGTCAGGGGTTCATCAGGTTGTCGATGCAGGCGTTGAGCGCCGGCAGGTCGAGCGCGGAGATCCCGCTGGCCAGGCACTGGGCCTGCGCCTCGGCGAAGGTCAGCGTCGCCGTGATCGTGTTGGTCGGGAGCGGCGGCAGCGTCGTGGTGAGCGTCGGCAGGGGAGTCGTCGGGTCGACCGTGGGCACGACCGTGGGGTCCTTGGTCGGGTCCTTGGTCGGCGAGGTCGACGGGTCCTGGGTCGGGCTCGGGGTCTGCGTCTGGGTCGGCGTGGGGCTCTGGGTCTGGCTGGGGCTCGGGTCCTTCGTCGGCGAGGCGTCGTCGCCCTTGTCGCCGCCGTCGTCGTCCCGGCCCCCGCCGTTGCGCCCGCCGTCGCCGCCCTTGCCGCCCTTCCCGCCGTTCCCGCCGTTGCCGCCGTACGTGGCGGTGGCGTCGGGGACGATCACGCCCGTGGTGAGGGTCGTGGTGGGCACGGCGCTGAAGTCGCCGTCGAGGTAGGCCTGCATGATCTCGAGGACCAGGTCGACGTAGGCGTTGGAGTGGTTGTAGCGGTAGACCGACGCCCGCTGGCCCTTCTCGGCCGAGAGGTCGTCGTCGCCGGAGCAGAGGTAGACGGCCGTCGCGAGGGCCGCGTCGTCGATGTCCTGCGGGTCGCGGGTGCCGTCACTGTCGCCGTCGACGCCCACGACCGACCACGTCGAGGGGATGAACTGCATCGGCCCGACGGCCCGGTCGAAGCGGGTGTCGTCGTCGTACTGGCCGGCGTCGGTGTCGAGGATGCGCTGGGTGTCGTTCTTGCCGTCGAGGGCGATGCCGAAGATGCCGGGACGGGCGATCCCGCGCTCGTCGAGGGCGTTGCCGCCGAAGCGGCCGTGGTCGGACTCGACGCGACCGATGGCGGCGACGAGCTCCCACGACAGGTTGCAGCCCTTGTCGGCCTTGTTGATCACGGCCTCGGCGCGCTGGTAGGCGGAGAGGGCGGCCTGCGGGATGTCGCTGGCGGAGCCGGGGGTGAGCGCGGCGGCACGGGTCACCGGGTCGCCCACGCTGGCCGGGGCCTCGATCGCGGCGGTCGGCAGGACGGTGCCGTCGGGGAGGGTCTGCGAGCCGTCGGGATCGGCACTGGCCGGGTCGACGCCCACACCTGCGAGGCTGGCCGTCCACGCCGCGGAGAGGACTGCCAGCGGGATGAGGGCGATCGCTCGGTGCAGCCGGGCCGAACTCGACATGAAGTGCACTCCCCTTGGTCGTCCCGTGCTCGGAATGGAGTCCTCGTACCCCGTCGGGGCACGTCCACACCTCGTCAACGACGATTCGTCCCACCAAGTTACGCGCGCGGCGCCTGTGCGCCAACCCACAACCGGGGGACCTGGGCGCGCACCGACTGGGGATCCCTTGCCCTCCTGCGTGACAATGACCCGGTGACCTCCGCGACCACCCCCACGACGACCGCGGCCAGCGCGGCCTGGTTCGCGCGTGCCCGTGCCGTGACGCCCGGCGGCGTGAACTCGCCCGTCCGCGCGTTCACCGCGGTCGGCGGGACGCCGCGCTTCATCACCTCGGCCTCCGGCGCCTGGCTCACCGACGCCGACGGCAACGACTACGTCGACCTCATCTGCTCCTGGGGCCCCATGCTGCTGGGCCACGCGCACCCCGACGTGCAGGCGGCCGTCGCCGGCGCGGTGGCCCGCGGTACGTCGTACGGCACCCCGACCCAGCCCGAGGTCGAGCTCGCCGAGGAGATCGTCGCGCGCACCCCCGTCGAGCGGGTCCGCTTCGTCTCCTCCGGCACCGAGGCGACCATGTCGGCGATCCGCCTCGCGCGCGGCGCGACCGGTCGCGACCTCGTCGTGAAGTTCGCCGGCTGCTACCACGGCCACGTCGACCCGCTGCTGGCCGAGGCCGGCTCGGGCGTCGCGACGCTGGCGGTGCCCGGCACCAGCGGCGTTCCGGCGACCGCGGCCGCCGAGACCCTCGTCCTGCCCTACAACGACCGCGACGCCGTGCAGGCCGCCTTCGAGGCCCACGGGTCGCGCATCGCGTGCCTCATCACCGAGGCCTCCCCGGGCAACATGGGCGTCGTCCCGCCGGCACCCGGCTTCAACGCCTTCCTCGCCGAGACCTGCCGCGCCCACGGCGCCCTCTTCATCAGCGACGAGGTGATGACCGGCTTCCGCGCCACGGAGCGGGGCGGCTGGGGCCTCGACGGCGCCGTCGAGGGCTGGACGCCCGACCTGATGACCTTCGGCAAGGTGATGGGAGGCGGGTTCCCGGCTGCGGCCTTCGGCGGCCGCGCCGACCTGATGGCCCACCTCGCGCCCGAGGGCCCGGTCTACCAGGCCGGCACGCTCTCGGGGAACCCCGTCGCCACCACGGCCGGCCTCGCCACCCTGCGGCTCGCGACGCCGGAGGTCTACGCCCACCTCGACGCCACCGCGCAGACGATCCGGGCGGCGGCCTCCGAGCACCTCCGGGCCGCCGGCGTCCCGCACGTCGTCCAGGCCGCCGGCACGATGTTCTCGGTGTTCTTCCGGGACGGCGCGGTCCGCGACTTCGCCGAGGCGGGCCAGCAGGACACCGCCGCCTACGCCGCCTTCTTCCACTCGATGCTCGACCAGGGCGTCTACCTGCCCCCGTCGGCCTACGAGGCGTGGTTCGTCTCCGCGGCGCACGACGACCGGGCCGTGTCCACCATCATCGACGCCCTGCCGGCCGCCGCGAGCGCGGCCGCTGCAGCGGGAGGCAACTGACATGGGAGTCCAGACCATCGTCCACCTGCTCCGGCACGGTGAGGTCCACAACCCCGAGGGCGTGCTCTACGGCCGGATGGACGGGTTCCACCTGTCCGACCTGGGCCACCAGATGGCGCAGCGGATCGCGGAGTCGGTCGGCGACCGCGACATCGTCCACCTCCGTACGTCGCCGCTCGAGCGCGCGCGGGAGACCCTCGCGCCGCTGGCGGAGCGGCTGGGGATGGCGCCGCAGGTCGACCCTCGGGTGATCGAGTCGGGCAACAAGTTCCAGGGCATCGACTTCGGCGGGGGCGCGAAGACCTTCCTCAAGCACCCCGAGCTGCTGCGCCACATGTACAACCCGTTCAAGCCGTCGTGGGGCGAGCCCTATGACGAGATCGCCGGCCGGATGATGGCGGCGGTCCACGACGCGCGCGAGGTCGCGGCCGGTCACGAAGCCGTCGTGGTCTCCCACCAGCTGCCGATCTGGACGACCCGGCTGTTCCTCGAGGAGCGCAGCTACCTCCACCACCCCAAGACCCGCCAGTGCACGCTGTGCTCGCTCACCAGCATCGTCTTCGACGACGACCGGGTGACGCAGGTCCGCTACTCCGAGCCGGCCGGCGACCTGATCCCGGTGGCCGACCGCTCCGCACCGTTCTCGGCCGGTGGAGCCCCGCGGGAGGACCGGCCCTGAAGCTCGCCCGCCTGCTCCTGGGCCCCCTGCTGGGCCTCGCCTGCCTGCTCGCGCTGGCGGGCTGCTCCGGGCTGTCCGGGACCGGTGACAAGGGCTACATCTCCGGCACCGGCGTCCCGACCGAGGTGGCGCCGGCCGACCGCGGCGAGCCCGTCGACCTCACCGGCACCGACCTCGAGGGCGGCGCCGTCGACCTGGCCGACCTGCGCGGCGGGCCGGTGGTCCTCAACGTGTGGGCGTCGTGGTGCCCCCCGTGCATCAAGGAGCAGCCCGACCTCAACGAGGCGGCCGCCGCGCTGGGTGACGACGTGCAGTTCCTCGGCCTCAACATCCGCGACGCCTCGCAGGACGACGCGGCCGCCTTCGTCCGGGACCTCGACGTGCCCTACTCCTCGATCTACTCCGCCGACGGGTCGGCGCTGCTCCCGTTCGCCGGCACCCTGACGCCGCGGTCCATCCCGAGCACGGTCGTCCTCGACGCCGAGGGCCGGGTCGCTGCGTCCGTCAACGGCCGGATCCCGACCACGCAGACGCTGGTCTCGCTCGTCGAGGCGGTGCTCGATGAGTGACTGGTTCCAGGCGACGGCCCTGTCCGGCTCGATGGTGCTGGCCCTCCCGGTCGCCCTCGCCGCCGGCCTCGTCTCGTTCTTCAGCCCCTGCGTCATCCCGCTGCTGCCGGGCTACCTGTCCTACGCGACCGGCATCTCGGGAGGAGACCTCGACCAGGCGCGCCGCAGCCGGATGGTGCTCGGCGCGACGCTCTTCGTGCTCGGCTTCTCGGTCGTCTTCGTGCTGCTGGGCAGCCTCACCGGCGCGGCCGGCGCGTGGCTGTTCACCCACACGCGCCAGCTCAACCTCGTCCTCGGGATCATCACGATCCTCCTCGGGATCGCGTTCCTGGGTGCGTTCGGCTTCCTCCAGCGCGACTGGCGCATCCACAAGGTTCCCGCCGTCGGCCTCGCCGCGGCGCCGCTGCTGGGCTTCCTGTTCGGCGTCGGCTGGACGCCGTGCGTCGGCCCGACGCTCGCGGCGATCAACGTGCTGTCGGTCAACGAGGCCACCGCCGGCCGCGGGGCGCTGCTCTCGGCGGTCTTCGCCCTCGGCCTCGGCCTGCCCTTCATCGCCGCCGCGTTCGCCTACCGGCGGATGCTCGGCGCGTTCGCCGTGGTCCGCCGGCACCAGGTGCTCGTCGTACGCCTCGGCGGCGCGATGATGATCCTCGTCGGCGTCCTGCTCGTCACCGGCTGGTGGGACCGGATCGTGCAGTGGCTCCAGCTGCAGGTCGTCCAGGGCTTCGCGGTGCCGGTGTGACCGACCTCCAGCCCGACCTGCGCCAGCGGCCCTCCGACGACCGCCAGGCGACCGCCCTGCCCGCCGAGCTCACGGCTCGCGAGCTGGCGCGGTGGTCGTGGCGGCAGGTCACCTCGATGCGTACGGCGTTGGTGCTGCTCCTGCTGCTCGCGCTGGCGTCGATCCCGGGCTCGGTCATCCCGCAGGACAACATCGACTCGCTGGCCGTCAGCCAGTGGCGCGACAACCACCCGCGCCTGGCCCCGATCTGGGACCGGCTCGACCTGTTCGACGTCTACGGCTCGGTGTGGTTCTCCGCGATCTACATCCTGCTGATGATCTCGCTGGTCGGCTGCATCATCCCGCGCCTGTTCGTCTACTCCCGCGCCCTGCGGGCCAGGCCCCCGAAGGCGCCGCGCCACCTCTCCCGCCTGCCCCAGAGCACGTCGTACACGACCGAAGAGGACCCCGACATCGTGCTGGCGCGGGCCGCCGAGGCACTGCGCACGCGACGCTTCCGCACCGACCGGGGCACCGACGCGGTCGCGGCCGAGCGCGGCCACCTGCG
Source organism: Nocardioides sp. T5 (assembly GCF_048161455.1). Classification (NCBI taxonomy): domain Bacteria; kingdom Bacillati; phylum Actinomycetota; class Actinomycetes; order Propionibacteriales; family Nocardioidaceae; genus Nocardioides; species Nocardioides sp. T5. The sequence goes on from NZ_CP182415.1 coordinate 576,090, forward strand.
CGAGGCCGGCAACCTGCTCTTCCACCTCGCCGTCATCGTGGTGCTGGTCGGCGTGGCTGTCGGCAGCCTGTTCGGCTACAAGGGCGGCGTCATCCTGCTCAACGGCGACGGCTACGGCTTCTCCAACAACCTCACGCAGTACGACGACTTCGCGCCCGGCGCGCTCTTCGACCCCGACGTGATGGAGCCGTTCTCCTTCAGCATCACCGACTTCGACGTCGACTGGCTCACCGAGGGCGATCGGGCCGGCATGGCGCGCGAGTTCGTCGCCTCGCTCGACTACGTGACCGAGCCCGGCGGGGAGTCGAAGTCCTACGACCTCAAGGTCAACCACCCGCTGACCATCGGCGGCACCGACGTCTTCCTCATCGGCCACGGCTACGCCCCGGTCATCACGATCCGCGACGGCGAGGGCGAGGTCACCAAGAGCGGCCCCGTCGTGTTCCTGCCGACCAACGCGCAGACGTTCGAGTCCTTCGGCGTCGTCAAGGCGCCGTTCGCCCGGCCGCAGCAGATCGGCCTCGAGGGCGCGTTCTACCCGACCTTCGCGATGGGCCGCGACGCCGGCGGCAACCTCACCATGCCGTCATCGATCTTCGGTGCGCTGGGTGACCCGCTGATCTCGATGAGCCTGTGGACCGGCGACCTCGGCCTCCAGGACGGCACCGCCTCGTCGGTCTACGTGCTCGACAAGGCCGGGGCCACCCAGGTGATGAAGCCCAACGGCCAGCCGTTCCGGATGGACCTGCGCCCCGGTGAGAGCGCCACCCTGCCCGACGGGCTCGGCTCCGTGACCTTCGAGGGCGTGCAGCGCTGGAACAAGATCCAGATCAGCCGCACCCCGGGCAAGCTCGTCGCGCTGGCCGGTGTCGTGCTCGCGCTGCTCGGTCTGCTGGCCTCGCTCTTCATCCGGCCGCGGCGGCTGTGGGTCCGGGCCCGCCGCCAGGACGACGGCACCACCCTGGTCGAGCTCGCACGGCTCGACCGGTCCTCGGGCGGCGACCCGGAGGACGGCGAGGCCGAGCTCGCCGCGATCGCAGCCGAGCTGCAGGACCCGCCCCGCACCAGGACGAGCAGCACCAGAGAGGACGAGTCGTGACGGACCTACAGTGGGAGACGTTCAGCTACCAGGGCGTCATCGCCGCCGCGGTGCTCTACTTCCTCGCGATGCTGGCCTACTTCTTCGAGCTCGCGACCCTCCGGACGGCCGCCAAGGTGGGGGCCGAGGAGGGCGAGCTCGCCACCGTCGCCGGGCGTCCCGGTGCCGCTGGAGCGGTGGATGTCGAGCCCCCGCCCGCCCCGACGCGTCGCACCGAGCTGGCCGGGCGCCTCGGCCTCGTGCTGACCGCCTTCGCGGTGCTGGTCCACCTCGTCGCGCTGGTCGCGCGCGGGCTCGCGGCCGACCCCAACCGGGTGCCGTGGGGCAACATGTACGAGTTCACGATCTCCGGCACCTTCGTGGTGGCGCTGATCTTCGTCCTCGCCACGCTGCGCATCGACATCGAGTGGCTCGGCCCGCTGGTGACGACCTTCGTCGTCGCCGCGCTGATGGCGGCCTTCCTCGGGCTCGACGACGCCGTGCTGCCGCTGCCCGACGCGCTCAACTCGCCGTGGCTGGTCATCCACGTGGTCTCGGCGGTGATCTCGACCGGCGCCTTCACGATCGGCGCGCTGCTCTCCGGGCTCTACCTCGTCAAGGCGCGGTCGAAGGCGACCACCGGCTACCTCGCCCGGGTGCCGGAGCCCAAGGTGCTCGACCGGCTGTCCTACCGGATGCACGCCTTCGGCTTCCCGGTGTGGACCTTCGCCGTCCTGATCACCGGCCCGATCTGGGCCCACCAGGCCTGGGGTGCCTACTGGAACTGGGACCCCAAGGAGGTGTGGGCCTTCATCACGTGGGTGGTCTACGCCGCCTACCTGCACGCCCGCGCGACGGCGGGGTGGCGCGGACGCAACGCGGCCATCCTGGCGCTGGTCGGTGCCGCGACGCTGTGGTTCAACTTCATCGGCATCAACTTCTTCAGCTCCTCCAGCCAGCACTCCTACGCCGAGGGAGCCACGCCGGAGAGGTCAGTCGTCCTCCGGCTTGCGGGGCCGGTCGAGGCCGCGCAGGAAGTCGGGGTCGTCGTCGGGACCGATCGTCCGCGGGCGTGACGGGCCACCACCGTCGAGGCGACGCAACGTCAGCCTGACCAGGAACCACACGACGACCGCGATCGCGGCGACCACGAGCAGGACCTTCAGCATTCCTCCAATGTAGTCGGCGGCGCCTAGCATTGAGGCGTGAAGGAGTTCGTCGTCTACACCGTCATGCGGGTCCTGCTGTTCCTGGCGTCGTTCGGCGTCGTCGTGGGCGTGATGGCCCTCGCCTTCGACGGCCGCTACAACCTCTTCTGGGCCGTGATCCTGGCGTTCCTGATCTCCGGCATCGCGTCCTACTTCATCCTCGACCGCCAGCGCGAGGCCTTCGCCCGGCGCGTCGAGGCACGCGCGTCGCGGGCCTCCGCGGCCTTCGAGGAGCGCAAGGCGCGCGAGGACCAGGACTGACCCTCGGGACCGACCCCGGCCTCAGAACCCCGTGAGGTTGTAGGCCGGCTCGCTGAGGTCGGCCATCGCTGCGAAGCGGCGTACGGCCTCGGTCGCCCCGTCGACGCGGCCCGCACGGTGCAGCGGCATGACGGGTACGTCGCCGAGGTAGAGCGAGCCCAGCGTCTCGCTCGTCAGCCGGACGTCGGCCGCGGCGTCGGTGCGGACGACCGTGGCGACGCCGTCACGCGTGGCGACCTCGTAGCGCCCGGCCGCGTGGTCGAGCGGGTCGTCGACCTCGAGCACGAGCGTCCCGTCGGCGGCCCACGGGCGGGCGGCGAGCGCGCGGGGGACGTCGAGGACCCGGAGCCAGAGGAACTCCTCGAGCTCGGTGGTCTTCACGCGGTTGAGGTCGGTCAGCGCCCACATGAGCGGGTCGTCGGGATGGAAGAGGTTGAAGCTGACCGTGGTCACCCGGTCCAGCCCCGCGAGGAACGACCACAGGCCGAGCTGCGCCTGCGGGGTGAGGGCGGCCATCTCGTCCACGCGCACGGCGTCCTTCTCGCCGTGCTGGAAGATGGCGAAGCCGTCGACCTGCCCGTCCGCGCCGAGGTGCACCGCGACCCGGATCTTGCGGTGGGCGCCGGTGCCGTTGAAGTCGTAGGCGCCGGTGTGGATGTCCTGGTACTGCGTCGGCCACTCGACCGAGCCGCGCTGCCGGGCGTGGAAGGCGTCAAAGACCGCCTTCACGTGCGGCCAGGCCTCGACCGGCTCGAGGAGCTCGACGCGGCCGGGGTCGGTGAAGGAGCGGAACGCGAAGCCGGGGGAGGTGTTGACGTCCACGCCGTGGCGGAACGTCGCCGGCCCGAACCCCCAGCGGCCGTAGATCGTGGCCTCGGACGCGGTCAGCGCCGCCACCGGGACGCCGCGTGCGACGGCGTCGGCGAGGTCGTCCTCGATCATCCGGCGCAGCAGGCCGCGGCGCCGGTGTGCGGCGCTGGTGGTGACGTCGGTGACCATCCGCAGGGGGAGCAGCTCGCGGCCGGCGTTGAGGGTCTTGTCGAGGCTGGCGTAGGTCGCCACCGGCATCGGTCCGGCGCCGAACTCGCCGGCGGGCAGCCACGCGCCGCGGACCGTCACCCCGTCCTGGCGGTAGTGCCCCACCCACCGGTCGACGAGCTCGTCGTCCGGCCGCGGGTCGCGGAAGCCGCGCAGGACCGCGCCCACCCAGCCGCGGCGCCGGGCCACGGCCTCCTCGGAGTCGTCGGACAGGTCGAGGATCGCGAAGTCGTAGTCCACCCGGCCACGCTAGTCAGCGCGCGGGACGCGGGCCATCGGTTATCCGCGTCAGCCGAGCGCCAGCAGGGGGACGGCGACCAGGATCGACCAGAGCAGCTCCGCGGCGCCGGTGGCGGCCAGGACGGGGATCAGGGCCGGGCCGGTCGCGCCACCGAGGACGGCGCGGGTGGGGGGCAGGGCGCGGGCCAGGAACGCGAGGCCGAGGAGGGCCCACCAGGTGGTGGCGACGGCCACGGCGACGACGGCGGCAGCGGCGACCAGGACGAGGAAGGCGTAGAGGGAGCGGGTCCGCTCGGCGCCGAGCCGCACCGCGAGCGTCCGCTTGCCCGACACGGTGTCGGTCGGGATGTCGCGCAGGTTGTTGGCGACCAGGATCGCGCAGGCGAGGGCGCCGATGCCGACGCCGGCGTAGAGGGCGGGCCACTCCCAGGTCTCGGTCTGCACGTAGGTCGTGCCGACGACCGCGACGAGACCGAAGAACACGAACACCATCACCTCACCGAGGCCGAGGTAGCCGTAGGGCTTCTCGCCGCCGGTGTAGAACCAGGCGGCCACGACGCACACCAGGCCGACCGCGACCAGCCACCACGCCGTGGTGGCGGCGAGGACGAGGCCGGCCACTGCGGCGACGCCGAAGGAGGCGAACGCGGCGGCCTTCACCGCGCTCGGCGTCGCCGCCCCGGAGCCGACGAGCCGCATGGGCCCGACGCGGTCGGCGTCGGTGCCGCGGACGCCGTCGGAGTAGTCGTTGGCGTAGTTGACGCCGACCTGGAGCGCGAGGCTGACGACGAGGGCCAGCAGGGCCTTCCACCACACCGCCTCGTCGACGTACGCCGCGACGCCGGTGCCGGCGAGCACGGGCGCGACCGCGGCGGGGAGGGTGCGCGGGCGAGCGCCGGCGATCCAGTCAGCGGTGGAGGTCACCGCTGGATTCTGGCAGGGGGGCGTCGGGCTCCATCGGCAAGGGCTCCTGGGACACCGCAAGGTCCACGTGCTCCGGCTCGCTCGCTCGCGCGTCGGCCAGGACGTCGGCGGGCACGTGCTGCTCGAGGAAGCGTCGGCCGGCGTGCGCGGACTTGTGCAGGCCGGCCGCGGCGACGACGACGATCGCCGCGATGGTGAGCCAGCCGAGGGCGCCCCACTCCATCGCGAGGAAGCCGTAGGCAGCCGGCGCCCAGAACCGCCCGAGCGTGCCGCCGAGCTCGGAGACGCCCTGGTAGTCGCCGCGGCGACGGGGGTCCATCAGCTCGGCCTCGAGCGTCCAGCCCGAGGCGGACAGGAACAGCTCGGCCCAGGTGAGGACGACGTGGCCGAGGAAGAACAGCACGATCGTCATCCAGCCGGTCGTCTCGTGCGTGGCCAGGGTGACGAGGCACGTCAGGACGAAGAAGAGGGTCGAGAGGCGCACGGCCCGCAGGGCGGTCTCGACGTTGCGGATGCCGCGCGAGGCGAGCCGCGGGAGCACGATGCACATGACCGTGTTGGTGCCGAAGAGGACCGCGACCAGCACCTTGGGCGCGTCGGTCTCGGTCACCAGCCACACCGGGATGACGGTGTGCAGCAGCACCTGGTTGGTCCACATGACGCCGGTGAAGAACGTGACCGCGATCCAGCTGCGGTTGCGGATCGCGGGGATCCCCTCGGGCTTGACCCGTGGCTCGGAGCTGCGGACGTCGTGGGAGGCGTCAGGGAGGCGCGGGATCGCGGCGCTGTTGAGCAGGAACAGCACGGCACTCACCAGCGGCGACCAGCGGAGCACGTCGGTGCCGAAGGCGATCGCGCCGCCGCCGAGGAAGGCGCCGATGCTGAAGCCGACGTTGAGCGCGGAGTAGAGGTAGGCGCGCGACTCGACCCGCTCGGCCGGCGGCAGGATGTCGATGACGTAGGCCCCGTGCGCCGTGCCGCCCAGGGTGCCGGCGACCTCCATCGCGACCGCCAGGGCGACGTACTCGGGGAAGCTGTCGATGAAGGGCCATGCGAGGAACAACAGGCCCTGCAGGGCAGCCGACAGCGTCCACATCCGCTTGGGGCCGAAGTGGTCGACCAGCTTGCCCATCGGCACGGCGACGATGAAGCTCGCCACCGCGGCGATGGTGAGACCGATGCCCACCTCGGCCAGGGAGAGCCCGACGACCAGGGTGAAGAACACCGCCGACCCCGCGAGGAACGCGCCGTCGCCGGAGGCGAAGAGCAGGGACTGGACCGACAGCCTCCGGGCAAGGGGGGACGGGGGCGTGGCGTAGTTCTTCAGGGCGGTGAGCATCGCCGGTCATTCTCGTTCGCCACACCGACACTGTCCTGCGGTTTTCGCCCCGCCCACCGCTCAGGCGCTCGTGCTGTTGGTCACGTACGGCCGTCAGGGCCCGGGCGCACCATCCCCTCGAGCTCGATCAGGAGGGTGTCCAGGTCGAGTGCCCACGTGTCGTGGGGGCCCGGCGCGACCAGCTGCTGCATACGTGAGCGCGCATGGCGCGAGGCGTCTCGCAACGACCTCGCCCGGGTCCGGCCGGCTTCGTCCGGGGCCGTGGACTCCAGCACCGTGAGCTCGTCCTCGGCGACGGTGAGTCGGTTCTGGCTCACGGCCCAGCCGCCGGCCATCTCCTCGTGGGACCCGGCGCGGCGCAGCTGCGGGAGCAGGGTGCGTGTGAACCACTCGACCTCGGACGCCTGGCGATCGAGCTCTCGATGCCACGCCGCCCGGCGCCGTGCGCGAACGGCCAGGGGGACGGCCACGACGAAGCCCAGGACGAGAGCCGCCACCACCCACCACACCCAGGCAGGGACACCGTCGTCCTCGCTCGGCTGCTCCTCGGATGCTTCCTCGTCCGTCTCGACGGGCGTCTCGGTGGGCGTCTCTGTGGGCGTCGGGGTCGCCGTCTCGGTCGGGGTCTGGGTGGGCGTCTGGGTGGGCGTCTTGGTGGGCGTCTGGGTGGGTGTCTGGGTGGGTGTCTGGGTGGGTGTCTGGGTGGGTGTTTGGGTGGGCGTGCGGGTGGGGGAGGGCAGCGTCGCGGTGGGTGTGCGCGTGGGGCTGGGAAGCTCGGTCGCCGTCGGGGTCCGGGTCGGTGAGATCGACGGTCCGTCCCCGTCCCCGTCCCCCGCATCCCCGCCGCACGCAGCGAGCAGACCGAGAGCTGCCACCAGGACACCAGCGATGCGGGTGCGAGGCGTCATCGAGCTCGATCGCACCGCTGGCTCCTCGGAGGGTCTCGGGGGCAGGTGCGCCACACGCTGTCCGATGTCCAGTCGGTAGGCCTCATCCCTGCCGGGTGAGGCGGGCGACCCGCTGCGCACGTGCGGGTCGACTGCTCAGGATCGCCGGCCGAGCCCCACCCAGCGCCGGGCGCCGCCGGAGCTGACCGCGATCAGGATGAGGACGGAGATCGCGGTGCTCGTCAGGACGAGGAAGTGGACCTCCGCGGCGGTGCTGAGGTCGACCAGCTGGGTCACCGCCTCCGCGGTGCACACCACCATGAGGGCGGTCCGGGCCCACGCGTGGTGGGCGAGCATGAAGACCCACAGGCCGATGAGGCACAGCGCACTTCCACCCATCACGGCGATCTCGCGGCCCGAGGCGGTGGTCGCGTCGCTGCCGTCCTGGAGGAGGGCGACGAGCACGGTCGCCAGGGTGACGGTGGCCTTGGCCAGGCTCATCACGGCGGCGGCCAGGAGGCTCGGCGGCGGCACGCGGTGCGACACCGCGCGCGACAGCGCATCGGTCTCGGGTTCGACCCGGTCCGGCTCGGGCGCCCGGAGGCGGGTGAGGTCGAGGATCGGCAGGCTCCCGTCGGTGCGTACGACGTCGCCTCCGCCGTTGCGGGTGGTGAAGGCGCTGGAGTAGTCCCTGATGATCCGCAGGGAGGTCTCCGGGACCGCGTAGCGGACGGTGTCGATGACGTAGTCGCGCTCGATGTCGATGTCGGCGTCGACCCGGTGCGTCACCTGGAGGGTGAACAGGGAGATGCCGACCGCCTTGTCGTACGTCGCGGCCGCCAGCCACTGCACCTCGAATCCTCCGGGAAGCTTCCAGCCGTCCGGGACCGGCCAGAACCGGACGTGGTGGCGCTGTGACGGGTTCCCGTCGACTTCCTGCTGGTAGGCGAAGGCCTGCCGCCGGCCGAAGAGGAACAGCGACGAGACCGGGGCCTCCGGGTAGGGACGGCGCAGCACCGACGACACCACGATCCGCCAGGAGGAGCGGATGGTGAGCTCGTCGGCACGGGTCCAGCCGGCTCGCAGCAGGGCGGCGTGGATGTCGGCCTCGCTGCCGTCCACCGCCAGGTTCACCGGGTCGCCGAGCACACCCACGTCGGTCAGGGTCCGCCCGATGAAGTAGTCGGGCACGTAGACCTTCGAGAGCACCTCCTGCAGGCGGGGCAGCCCGACGTAGGCCAGCAGCACCCAGAACACGAAGACCGCGCCGATGGCGTACCAGCCGTCGTCGAATCCGACGGCGATCACGATCCAGCCCAGCCACATCACGAGCACGGTGCCGATCACGAAGAAGACGCCGTCGACGATCTCGTTGACGGGCCAGAGCGGGATGCTCGAGACGTCGTCCGGGGCAAGCTCGAACGTGGGCGGTGACGTCGGGGGCGGCGTGTCCACGGCAGCACCGCGGCGCCAGTCGTCGGTGGGCTCGACCCCCATGGGCGACCCTCCTCGTTCTCCGTGGGACGTTCGCAGGCTACCGAAAGCCGGCCGGCGGTGTGTCCCCAGAAATCGCGATGCTGCTGCGCCGGCCGAGGGCACGACCGGGTCCGAGCCTCTAGCCTCGGTCCATGAAGGCCCGCCGAGCACCAGGCGACGGCTGGGTGGACGAGCAGCTCCAGGTCGGAGGGACGTCGGTCCACTACCGGCGCAGCACCGAGGAGGGCGGGGTCCCCCTCGTCCACCTGCACGGCTTCGCGATCTCCGGCGCCTACCTGATGCCGACCGCCCGCGCCCTGGCCGCTCGTGGGGTCAACGTGGTGCCGGACCTCCCGGGCTACGGACGCAGCGAACGCCGGGACCGGGTGCTCGACATCCCGGAACTGGCCGGGACCACGATCGCGCTCCTGGACGGCCTCGGCATCGACAGGGCCGTCCTGGTCGGGAACTCGATGGGCTGCGCCATCGGCCTGGAGGTCGCCCACCGGGCACCCGAACGGGTCGACCGGCTCGTCCTGGTCTCGCCGGCCGGAGGGGAGCACAACCAGCCCCTGGGCCGTGCCGTCGGGCAGCTCGCGAGGGACGTCTTCCGGGAGAGCACGAGGATGTTCCCCGTCGCGCTCCCCGACTACGTCCGCTTCGGGCCGCTGAACGGACTGCGCCTCTTCGCCGAGCTGACCCGCTTCCCGTCCCTGGAGCGGCTGCTGCACACACCCGTCCCGACCCTCGCCGTCCTCGGGACCCGCGATCCCCTCCTGCCGTCACCCGACCGCATCCGCGAGGTGGCCCGGCTCGCTCCTGAGGACCTGACGGTCGCCGTGGTCGACGGGGCCGCGCACGCAGTGAACTTCAGCCACCCCGTGGAGCTGGCGGGCGTGGTGGGAGCGTGGCTCGACGACGCGATCGGGGACGGCTCGCTCCTCCCGCACGGAGTTCGCGTGGTCACGGCCACCTAGGTGCCACGAAGGGCCCGCTCGGGGTCCGACCTCCCCCGTGGCGTGGGATGTCGGCGCTCCTGCCGCAGCGGAGACTGGCGACGTGCCGGGCTCGGACGGGGTGCGGCCACCGCGCGGAAGGGACGATGGCGTGACGACGAAGAGTGACTTCTCCGAGGAGGAATGGGCCCGGATCGTGCGGGCGCCGTTCGTGGCCGGGCTGGCGATCTCCCTGGCCGATCCGGGCGGCCCCATCGAGGCCGCGAAGGAGACGATGGCCTCGATGAGGTCGGCCACCAGCCCGCCGAGCCGCGAGGAGCTCCTGTCCGACGTGGCGCTCGACGTCCAGGCCATGGTGCAGGAGCGCCGTCACCCGCTGAAGGGGTACAAGCCCACGGGGCCGGCGGTCGGGGACGAGGTGGTCGCCGAGCTGCGCGAGGTGGTGGCGGTCGTGGCCGGCACCGCGACGGCCGAGGAGGCGACGGCGTACGGCGCGTGGTTGCTCGCGAGTGCCCAGGCGGCGGCCGAGGCCGCCAAGGAGGGCGGCTTCATGGGCTTCGGCGCGGAGCAGGTCAGCGCCGGCGAGCAGGCGATGCTCGACCGGGTCCGCGAGGCCGTCGCCACCTGAGGCGCGCGTCGAGGGGACGCGCGGTCACGGCTCGCGGCTGTCGGCGTCGGTCCCGCCGTCGGCGCGGCCCTGCGCCATCCGCGCGGTGTCACGCCTGATGCGCTCCGCCCGGCGTCGCTCGAAGAGCAGGATGGCGACGACGACCCCCACCATCACGACGACGGTCATGACGAGCCGGAAGGCGTCCATCCCTCCACGATGCCACGCCCCCGACGGGGATCGAAGCGGCGCTCGGCGGCGGCTACGCGCCCGGCACCACGCGCATGTCGCGGTCCGCGCCGCCGTCGAGGGCGCGGAGCGCCTCCTGGTAGGCCTCGGTGTCGTGCGCGGCGACCGCCGCCTCGACCGACGGGAACTCGAGCACGATCGTGCGGGTGGGCTCGCCCTTCTCGAAGGTCACCTCCGGCACGCCCCGCACCAGGAACCGCCCGCCCGCCGCGGTCAGCGCGGGACCGGCGAGGGTGGCGTAGGCCGCCACCTTGTCGGGGTCGTGGACGGCCTTGTAGGTGGTGATCCAGTACGCGGTCATGGCCGCGACACTACGACGTGCGCCGCGGAGCGGAGGCCGCGAGCCGGGCAGAGCCACTAGCGTTCGTCGGGTGAGCTTCCTGCGCCCCTCGGACGAACCCTCCGTCGCCATCCGGCAGCTGTCGCGGTGGCTGGAGGCCGATGCCGCTCCGCCGCTCCTGATCGAGACCTCCGGCTCCACGGGCAGGCCCAAGGGCGTCGTCATCCCGCGCCGCGCCGTGCTCGCCAGCGTCGAGGCGTCCGCGCGCCGCCTCGGCGGCTCCGGCCGGTGGCTCCTCGCCCTCCCGTCGTCGTACGTCGCGGGGGTGCAGGTCATCGTGCGCTCCCTGGTCGCCGGGCACGAGCCCGTCGTCGTCGACGGCCTCGACGTCGGGCGCGCGATGGCCGCTGACCACGCCGACATCCCGACGTTCGCCTCGCTCGTGCCCACCCAGCTGCACCGCATCGTGGGCGACCCCGAGCAGGTCGCCGCCCTCGCGCGCTGCCGGGCCGTGCTGGTCGGCGGCGGCGGGCTGGACCCGGAGGTGCGCCGGCGGGCCGAGGAGCTCGGCGTCCGCGTCGTCGCGACCTACGGCTCCTCCGAGACCTCCGGTGGGTGCGTCTACGACGGCCTGCCCCTCGACGGCGTCGGCGTGACGATCGGCGCCGAGGGGCGCATCCGGATCGCCGGACCCACCTTGTTCAGCCACTACTCCGACGACCCCGAGCTGACCGCCGAGTCCGTCGTCGACGGCTGGTTCCTCACCTCCGACGCCGGACGCCTCGACGAGGACGGGCGCCTGCAGGTCATCGGGCGCATCGACGACGTCGTCGTCAGCGGCGGCGTGAAGGTCCCGGTGACCGCCGTCGCCCAGCGCCTGCGCCAGCACCTGCTTGTCGAGGACGCCGAGGTCCTCGGCGTCCCCGACCCCGAGTGGGGACAGCGGGTCGTCGCCGTCGTGGTCGGCAACGTCCGCGAGGGCGAGCTGCGTGACTGGGTCAGCCTCGAGCACCCCCGGTCGTGGGCGCCGCGCGAGTTCCGCTGGGTCGACAGCCTGCCGCTGCTGCCCAACGGCAAGGTCGACCGGCAGGCCATCCGGGCCGCGCTGTGACGGCCGACCTGCACGTCTTCTCCATCCCGCTGCGTACGAGGTTCCGCGGCATCACCGAGCGCGAGGGGGTGCTCCTGCGCGGCGACGCCGGGTGGGGGGAGTGGTCGCCCTTCCTCGAGTACGACGACGCGACCGCGCGCCCGTGGCTCGCCTGCGCGCACGAGGCGGCCGACGTGGGCTGGCCGGAGCCGCTGCGCGACGTCGTACCCGTCAACGTCACCGTCCCGGCCACCGACCCCGAGCGGGCGCACGCCATCGTCAGGGCCGGCGGCTGCCGCACGGCCAAGGTCAAGGTCGCCGAGCGCGGCCAGACGCTGGCCGACGACGTGGCGCGCGTCGAGGCGGTGCGCGACGCCCTCGGGCCCGACGGCCTGGTGCGCGTGGACGCCAACGGTGCGTGGGACGTCGACGAGGCGGTCCGCGCGATCGCCGCGATCGACCGCGCCGCCGGCGGGCTGGAGTACGTCGAGCAGCCGGTGGCGGCCGTCGAGGACCTCGCTGTCGTACGCCGACGCGTGGCCGTGCCGATCGCCGCCGACGAGTCGATCCGCCGGGCCGAGGACCCCTACCGGGTGCGCGACCTCGAGGCGGCTGACATCGCGGTGCTCAAGGTCCAGCCGCTCGGCGGTGTCCGGGCGTGCCTGCGGATCGCCGAGGACATCGGGATGCCCGTCGTGGTCTCCAGCGCCATCGAGTCGAGCGTCGGCATCGCGGCAGGCGTCGCCCTCGCGGCGGCCCTGCCGGAGCTGCACCACGCCTGCGGGCTGGCCACGGTCCAGATGCTCACCGACGACGTCGCGGCCGACCCGCTCCTGCCGGTCGACGGGATGCTGCGGGTGGGGCGGCCGGTGGTCGACGAGGACGCCCTGGCGCGGCTCGCGGCCGCCGACGACCGGGTGGCCCACTGGCGCGCCCGGCTCAGCGACGTAGGGCAGGATCGGTCCTCGTGAACGCCTCGACGCAGCTGGCTCGCACGGTCGTGACGGCGCTGCGCGGTGCACGCGTCGGTGAGGTGGTCCTGGCTCCCGGTTCGCGCAACGCGCCGCTGTCCTTCGCGCTGCACGACGCCGCCCGGGCCGGTGGCCTGCGCCTGCACACCCGGATCGACGAGCGCACGGTCGGCTTCCTCGCCCTGGGCCTGGCCAAGGTCGGAGGCGACCCGGCCGCCGTCGTGTGCACCTCCGGGACGGCCGTCGCCCACCTGCTGCCCGCCGTGATGGAGGCGGCCCACGCCGGGGTGCCGCTGGTGGTCGTCACCGCTGACCGTCCGGCCCGGCTGCGCGGCACCGGCGCCAACCAGACCACCGACCAGGCCGGCATCTTCGGTGCGTTCGCGGCGACCCTCGACGTGGCGGCAGCCGACCTCGAGGAGCTCCTCGGCTTCCTGCGGCAGCACCGCCACCGCCGGCCGGTCCACCTCAACGTCCAGCTCGACGACCCGCTGCTCCCCGACGACGCATGGACGCCCGCCGACAGTGCCCCCGAGTGGGTCGACGACGACCTCGGCCCGGTGCAGACCAGCCTGATGGTCGAGGCGGGCCCCCGCACCGTGGTGGTCGCCGGCGACGACGCCGGGCCCATCGCCCGCCTCATCGCGCAGAGGGCTGCCTGGCCGCTGCTCGCGGAGCCGTCGAGCGGCTGCCGCACCGGTGCCAGCGCGATCCGCACCTACCGGCTCCTGCTCGACGGCGAGCTCGGGGAGCAGGTCGAGCGGGTCCTGGTGCTGGGTCACCCGACCCTGTCGCGCCCGGTCTCGCGCCTGCTCGGGCGGGCCGACGTCGAGGTGGTCTCGGCGCGGCACCGCGGCATGTGGACGCGCCGCCCCTTCCCGGTCGACCACGAGGCGGACCACCTGCTGGTCGAGGACGCGACCGACACGTCGTGGGCCGACGCCTGGCAGCAGGCCGACCGGTCGGTGTCGCAGCAGCTCGACCGCCTCCTCGCCGAGGAGCCCGACCTCACGCCGTACGAGGTGGCCGGGGCCGTCAGCCGCGCGCTGCCGCCGGGTGGCCTGCTGTTCGTGGGTGCCTCGAACCCGATCCGCGACCTCGACCTGATGGTCGCCCGCTACGAGGTCGGTGGCCGACGCAAGGTCATCGCCAACCGCGGCCTGGCCGGCATCGACGGGACCGTCAGCTCGGCGGTCGGCGCAGCGCTCGGTCGACCGCGGTCCTCACGCGCGCTGGCGCTGATGGGCGACGTGACGTTCCTGCACGACACGACCGGTCTCCTCCTCGGCCCGCGCGAGGAGCGGCCGGACCTGACGATCGTCGTGGTCAACGACGACGGCGGGTCGATCTTCGCGACCCTCGAGCAGGGAGCCCCCGAGCACGCCGACCGCTTCGACACCCTCTTCGGCACCCCGCACGGGGCCGACCTGGCGAGCCTCTGCGCTGCTGCACGGGTGCCGCACCTGCAGGCCGGCAGCCTGCCCGAGCTCGAGCAGGCGCTCGCGATGCCCAACGGCGGCATCGAGGTCGTCGAGGCGCGGGTGCGCCGGGACAACCGCCGCGAGCTGGACGAAAAGATCCGCGCGCTGGCCCTTCCCTGAGTCAGGGAGTGGACCAGCGCGCGGACCGTGGTGCTGCGGTGCGTCAGAGGCTCAGGCCTGCGGGGTCTCCCACACGCGGACCCAGTCGACGTACATGTGCTGCGGCAGCTTCTTGTCGTTCATCTCCAGGGCCTCGTAGTCGGAGGCGAGGAGGCTGAGGATGAGGTACTGCTGGGCCTTGGACACGCGCTTCGACGTGCGCCAGGTCTCCTTGCCGTCGATGCGGAAGATGAGCGTCTTCGGCGTCCACTGGACCGAGAACACGTGGTAGTTCTTCGACCAGCCGTCGCGCTTGTTCTTCAGGAACGACTTCGAGTCCTTGATCCACGAGCCGGTCTTGATCAGGCGCTTGCCCTTGTACCAGTGGATGAAGCTGGTGAGGCCACCCTGCGGGTGCTTGTCGCCGAAGTACTCGATGATGTCGATCTCGTGGCCGTCGCTGCCGGGGCCGTTGCCGCCGACGGGCTGCGACCAGAAGCTGGCGTGCTGGCCCTGCGACTTGTTCATCTTCACGCGCGCGGCGGCGACGCCGTACTTGAAGCTGAACGCGCCCTCGGTGCCGACGTGGCCGTTGAGGCGGTAGGAGATCTTCTTCTTGAGCTTGCGCGAGGTGGCCTTGCACTTGCCCTTGGCCGACTTGTCCTTGATGACGCTCAGGCGCAGGGCGCCGCCGCCGACCTTGACGGCCTTCGGGTCACCCTTGGAGCACTTGCGCTTGCTCTGGGCCTCGTAGTCCTGGCCGCGCATGTTCCACATGGGGCTCAGCGAGCCGCCGGAGAACTCGTCGCTGAAGGTCGGGGTCAGCCACTGCGCGGTGTCGGCGGCCGAGCTGGAGACCTTCTTGAGGCCCTTGAACTTCTGCGCGGTCACGCGGTAGGTGACAGCGGCGCCGTTGCTGGAGACCGCGGCACGGAAGTTGGCGTCGCCGGAGCGCTCCTGCTTGGCGGTGCCGACCTTCTTCCACGACGAGCCGTTGAGCCGCTCGAGGACGACCTTGCGGCCGACCTTGACCGGCTTGATGGTCGCGGTGACGGCGGCCTTGGCCGAGCTCGCGCTGGCGGTGCGCTTGCCCTGCTGGACGATCTGCGGGAGCACCTCCACGGAGATCTTCTGACCGGCCTTCCTGGCCACCGACGAGGTCACCGACGTCGACGCGGGGCTTGCCGCGGAGTCGGTGGCCGAGCCGGTCTCGACGGTCAGGAGCAGGGACGCGGGCAGGAGCAGCGCGGCGGCGCTGCCTGCGAGCACGCGGCGTGCAGACATAAAGGACTCTCTTCGTCTCGGGTGCGATTGGTGTTTCCCCCAGGGCACTCCACCCGTCGGAGGCTGCCCCACCCTAACCTTCCGCCCCACCCGTGAGGCGATTTCCCGATCGCGGCGCGCGCCTATGGTGGGGGCCATGCGGATCACCAAGTTCGGCCACGCGTGCGTCCGGGTGCAGGGTGACGGCGGGGTCGTCGTCATCGATCCCGGGGTCTTCACCGACCCGGCAGCCCTCGAGGGCGCGGACGCCGTCCTGATCACCCACGAGCACGCCGACCACGTGCATCCCGACCACCTCCGCGACAGCGACGTGCCGATCTGGACGATCGCCGCCGTCGAGCGGCTGCTCCGCGAGCAGGCGCCCGAGGTCGCCGGGCGCGTGACGGTCGTGCACCCCGGCGACCGGCTCGAGGTCGCCGGCACTGCGGTCGAGGTCGTGGGGGAGAAGCACGCGGTCATCCATCCCGACTACGACCGCTTCGACAACTCCGGCTACGTCCTGGAGTCCGCGGGAGCGAGCGTCTACCACCCCGGTGACGCGCTGACGGCGCCCGGCCGAGCGGTCGACGTGCTGCTCGCGCCGGTGAGCGCGCCCTGGCTCAAGGTCAGCGAGGCGATCGACTTCGTGCGCGAGGTGGCGGCACCGCGGTCGCTGGCCATCCACGACCGCGTCTACAGCGACATCGGACTCGACATGGTCGCCACGCACATGGCCAACCTCCTGCCCGAGGGCCAGGCCTTCGAGCGTCGCGACCCCGGCCAGGACCTCTGACCCAGGGGAGTGGTTCAGCCGGCGCCGAGCGCGTCGCGCACGGGCACGAACTTCGCCTGCGACTCGGCCAGCTCGGCCTCGGGGTCCGAGCTCGCGACGATGCCGCAGCCGGCGAAGAGCCGGACGCCGCCCTCGGTCACCATCGCCGAGCGCAGCGCGATGCCCCACTCGCCGTCGCCGGAGGCGTCCATCCAGCCGACGGGACCGGCGTAGCGGTCGCGCGGCATGCCCTCGATCTCGGAGATGAGACGCGTCGCCTCGGCCGTCGGGGTGCCGCCCACGGCCGCGGAGGGGTGCAGCGACTCGGCCAGCTGCAGCGACGTCGCGTCGTCGTGGACCACGCCGTTGACGTCGGTGGCCAGGTGCATGACGTTGGGCAGGTGGAGGACGAACGGCGCCTCCGGCACGTTCATCGACGAGCAGTGCGGCTCCAGGGCGTCGGCGACCGAGCGCACGGCGTACTCGTGCTCCTCGAGGTCCTTCGACGAGCGGGCCAGGGTGGCGGCGAGGGCGAGGTCGCGCTCGTCGTCGCCCGTACGCCGGATGGTGCCGGCCAGCACCCGGGAGGTCACCAGGCCGCGCTCGCGCCGCACGAGCATCTCGGGGGTGGCGCCGAACAGTCCGTCGACGTGGAACGTCCAGCACATCTCGTAGTGGGCGGCGAGCTCGCGCAGCGGCCAGCGGACGTCGAGCGGCTCGTCGGTGGTGGCGATCAGGTCGCGGGCCAGCACCACCTTCTCCAGGTCGCCGGCGGAGATGCGGCGTACGGCCTCGGCCACGACCGACATCCACTCCTCGCCGTTGCGGGCGCCGTCGGAGAAGACGAGCCCGACGGGCGGATCGGGGGCCGGGGCGGGGACCAGCTTCGGCGCCTCGACCGAGACGGTCGTCAGCCAGGCCCGGTCGCCGCGACGTCCGACGACGACCTGGGGGATGACGAGCACGGAGTCGCCGGGCTCGTCGGCGAACGCGAAGGCGCCGAACGAGACCAGGCCCGTGCCCGGCTCGACGACCTGGTCCTCGACGTCGGCGCGCGCGACGGTCTCCGACCACCACTTCACCGCGTCGCTGAACCGTGTCGGTCCTGAGGTGTCCAGGCGGGCGGCGACGCCCCACCCGACCAGCCCCTCGTCGCGGCGCAGCCAGCTGACCGGGTCGTGCCGGGGCAGCAGGTCGAGGAGGCGGAGGTCCGCCGGGTCCACCGGGACGGTGCGCACGACGAGCGGCGGGGTGGAGGCGGACGCGGGGGTCGTCACGAGGGGGGAGCCTACGCCGAGGCGTGCAGGGCGAGGACGAGAGATCGCCAAACGGCGAACAGGAGAGGCGTACGTCACCTAGGTTGCCTCGGTAACCGACACCCCTAGGAGCCCGCACGTGCCTGCCCACGAATCTCCTCTCGTCCGGTTGGAACGCCACGCGCGCAACCGTGCGCTCGAGGTCGCCGTGACGGAGGTGCGCGACGGGTCGTGGACCACGCTGACGTGGAACGAGCTCTACCGGCGGGTGATCGACGGCGCCGCCGGCATGATCGAGGCCGGGGTCAACCCGGGCCAGGTGGTGGTCCTCCGGGTCCCGACCGGCGTGCGCCAGCTCGAGCTCGAGCTCGCCACGCGTGTCGCCGGGGCGGTGCCGCTGCTGCTGCCCGAGCACCTCGACCCGGCCGAGGTGGGTCGGCTCCTCGACGAGGTGGAGGTGCGGCTCGTCGTGGTCGACGACGAGCATCGCCTGTCCCTGCTCCGGCGGGCTGCCCTCGCCGACGCCCAGCTGTTCGAGTGCGACGACCGGTCCTGGGAGCGCCTGCGCGGCATGGGCCTCGAGCGCCGCAAGCGCCAGCCCGACCTGCTGTCCTGGGTCGCCGGCGTGCGCGCCGGGGCCCCCTCGGCGCCGGTGCTCGGCCTGCCGCGCGAGAAGGCCCAGGCGTGGCTCTTCCGCCCCGAGTGCTCCGGTGCCCTGTCCGAGCTCACCGGCACCGACGTCGTCCTGCTGACGGGTGAGGCGGCCGACCGCTTCACGACCGTCGCGCGTGACGCGCACCTGACCTCGGGCTGCACCCTCGCCTGGGTCGAGACCCCGGAGGAGCTCGAGGCGGCCCTCGCCCACGTGGCGCCGACCCACGTGCTGCTCGACCACGCGGCAGCCAGGGTGCTGGAGGACCTCCTCGAGGCCGGCACCGTCGACGGCTCGCCGTGGCACGCGACGCCGCGCGAGGTCCTCGACGCCGCGTCCGCGCAGGTGGCCGAGGCGCGGCTGGGCTCGAAGGAGCGCAAGCTCGCCGCCGAGGTCACCGCCCTGGCGCCCTGGTGGGGCGGCCGGTTGCGGGTGCTGGTGATGGACGCGCGCGTCCACCGCAGGGTCAGCGCGCTGGCGACCACCCTGGGCTTCCGCCTCGGACGCATCGCGCACCACCCCGCCGTCCGGCTCGAGCTCGCGCGCGAGCACGCGGTGGTCGAGGTGCCGGCCGCGCCCCGGGTCGAGGCCTCCTCGGTGTCCCTCCCGCGTCGCGGGAGGGCGGGCGACGGGCTGGACTCGGCCTTCTCGCTCGCTGGTACGCCCGGCAGCTGAGCAGCGCCCGGGCGTCGGAGCAGCCGGGCCGTCTCCGGGAGTGAGACCGCTCCCCAACTGTTCGTGCAGTCGCTCTCACGGCTGTCGCGCGAACGCCCCGACGACGCCGCGTTCCTGCTCGTCGGCCCCGACGGCGTCACGCCGCGCACCTGGGCCGAGGTGGCGCAGACGGTCGAGCGTGCCGCGGCTGGGCTGGTCCGCAGCGGGCTGCGCGTGGACCAGGTCGTCCTCTCCCTGCTGTCGTCCGACCACGCCCACCCCGAGCTGGACCTCGCCATCCGGGCGATCGGCGCGGTGGTGGTCCACGTCGGACCTGGCGTGACGACTGCCGAGCTGGCGGGCGACCTCGACGGTGCCGACGTACGCCTCGTGGTGGCCGAGGATCCCGCGGACCTCTCCCGCCTCGACGGGGTCGCGCTGACCCGGGCCGGGTTGTTCTCCCTCGACGGCGGCCGCGGGTGGGCCCGGCTCCTCGAGCTCGGCGCGGAACGGCTCGTGATGGACCCGACGGCGGTCGAGCGTGCGGACAGCATCGTCGACCCGGACGGCGCGGGCCCCCGGCTCCTCTCGGGCGCGACGCCCGTCGGGCGCGCTCCGGAGGGCGCCCTGCGCGACGGCGTGCTGGATCCCCGCGCGGTGGCCCTGGTGGCGGGCGACGCCGCCGACCCCCTGGTCCAGGTGGTGCGGGAGGCGCACCTCGACCTCGGCTTCACCCTCTGCGTGGTCGAGGACGCGGCGCGCCTGCCCGAGGTCGCGACCATCGCGCACCCCTCGGTCCTCGTCGTCCCCGAGCGGCACGCCGACGGCCTGCCCGACGTGCTGCGGGTCCTGGCGCCGGCCGTGCCCAGGGCACGCCGGACCCGCGCGTGGCGCGCCGGATCCGGGCGCGCCCCGGGCGCGCCCTCGTCGGCCCGCGGCCCGCTGGTGGTCACGCCGGCGCCGACGGAGGCGGTGCGAGCGACCCTCGCCGAGATGGGCGGTGCGCTCGAGGTCGTCACGCTCCCCGAACTCCGCGCCGCCGACCTGCCCGAGCCGCCGCCGGTGGTCCTCGGCGACGCCGCCCTGCTGCCACGGCGGTCGCGTCGCGCACCCGGCGACCACTTCGGACTGCGTCTCGAGCCCGAGGTGGACGCCTCGGCGTTCCTTCCGTCGCTGCCCCTCATGTCGGGGGAGTCCTTCCTCGACCAGCTGCTTCTCTCGCGCGCCCGCCAGGCACCCGAGTGAGGGCGCGGCGACCTCGCCGCGCCGGCACCGCGGCACCCGCCCCGGGCCACTCCCTCCTCCCACCGCGCGACGCGGCGGGAACCACACGAAAGGCACTCGCATGACCAACGTGGACGTGATCCTCAAGGAAGCAGTCGGCATCGACGGCGCGGTCGCCGCGCTCCTCGTCGACTACCAGTCCGGCATGGCGCTGGGCCAGGCCGGCGACGCCTCGGTCCTCAACCTCGACATCGCCGCCGCCGGCAACACCGACGTGGTCCGCGCCAAGATGCGCACGATGGAGAGCCTCGGCCTCGACGACCAGATCGAGGACATCCTCATCACCCTCGGCAAGGCCTACCACCTGATCAACCTGCCCAAGGGACACCCGGGCCTGTTCATCTACCTGGTGCTCGACAAGAGCCGCGCCAACCTCGCCATGGCCCGCCACAAGCTGGCCTCGCTCTCCACCCAGATCGAGATCTGAGCACGACCGAACGTGGCGGACCGGGTCAGGAGCGGTAGACGATCACCTTGTCGCCGAGCCTGACCCGGTCGAACAGCCAGGCCACCGTGGCGCGGTCACGGACGTTGACGCAGCCGTGGGACGCGCCGTTGTAGCCGTTGGCGGCGAAGTCGGGGGAGTAGTGGACCGCCTGCCCGCCGGAGAAGAACATCGCGAACGGCATCGGGGTGTCGTAGAGGCTCGAGACGTGGTCGCGCGACTTGCGGAACACGGTGAAGGCCCCCTCGCGGGTGGGCAGCTCGTCGGACCCGAAGCGCACCTCGACGGTCTCGAGGACCACGCCGTCGACGACCCAGCGCAGCGACCGTGACGTCTTGTCGACGCACATCGCCCGACCGGAGAGGCAGCGTGGGTCGAGGGCCGGGCCGGAGGGCACGATGTTGAACAGCTCGGCCTTCGTCGGCGTGCGGGTCATCGCCTTGAGCCGGGTGAGCGTGCGCCGGTCGACCGCGCCGGTCACCGGGATCCGTCGCTTGGCCTGGAAGCCCTTCACCGCCTGCACGGTGGCGCGGGAGTAGCGACCGGTCACCTTGGCGTCGTACCACCGGACCTGCTTCAGCCGTGCCTGCACCTGGCGCACCCACATGCCCGTGTCGCCACGCTGCAGCAGCGGCCGGCCCGGGGTGTACACGTTGTGCAGCGCCTCGGTCGTCGGCTCGGTCGTGAGGCTCACGATCTTGAGCCAGGTGCGCTCGTCGACGACGCCGTCGGCGGTCCAGCCGCGGCGGCGCTGGAAGGTCGCGACGCCGTCGCGGGTCTCGCGGTCGAACCGGTTGGTGACGACCTCGGAGTGCAGGTCGAGCTGGTGCAGTCGGCTCTGGAGCACCCGCACCCGCCACCCCGCGTCACCGAGCTGCATCGGCGTGAAGGCGGCCCGCACCGCCGGCGCGGCGGAGGCAGCTCCGGTCGCGGCGACGCCGCTGAGGCCGGTGAGGGCGCAGAGAAGTGCGAGGACGAGCGCAGGAGCGCGATGGCGTGACATGTGGGTCCTCCCCGGTGGTGCCGTCGACGGTGGTGATCATAAGGACGTACGACGACACCCCCACGTTGCGCCCTCCGTGGTTCGGACGCCTACGCTCGCGGCGTGGCCCGCGCTGACCTGGACAAGCAACCGACCGACGTACGTCGCATGTTCGACACCGTGGCCAAGCGCTACGACCTCACCAACGACCTCATGACGGCGGGGATCCAGCGCACCTGGCGCCGCGCGATGGTCGAGGCCGTCGCCCCGCAGCCCGGCGACCTGGTGCTCGACCTCGCCGCCGGCACGGGCTGCTCGAGCGAGCCCTTCGGCGCCCACGGGGCCACGGCCGTCCCGTGCGACTTCTCGGTCGGCATGCTGCAGCAGGGGAAGAAGGACCGGCCCGCGCTGCCCTTCGTCGCCGGCGACGGCACCCGGCTGCCGTTCCTGGACGACACCTTCGACGCGGTGACCATCTCCTACGGCCTGCGCAACTTCGTCGACCCGGTCGCAGGGCTGCGGGAGATGCTCCGCGTCACCCGGCCGGGGGGCCGGCTCGTGGTGTGCGAGTTCAGCACCCCCACCAACGGCGCCTTCCGCACGCTCTACCTCGACGGCTTCATGCAGGCCCTGCCCCGGATCGCCTCGCTCACCGCGAGCGCGGCCGACGCCTACGTCTACCTCGCGGAGTCGATCCGCGCCTGGCCCGACCAGGAGGGACTCGCGGCGATGCTCGCGGAGGCCGGCTGGCAGCGCCCCGAGTGGCGCAACCTCACCGGCGGCATCGTTGCCCTGCACCGCGCCACTGCCTGAACCCGCCCGCGCCATTTAGGGCATGTCTTCGTCACCTAAATCCGCAGGTCAGGGCCGCAAAGAGTGGTGGCCGGGCGGCCGCCGGGCGGTCGGCCCCCCGACGTGACGCACGCCGCACCGGAGTCCTAGACTGTGGCCCGCGCCACTCGTGAAGCCATTCACAAGGGCACATGTCCAGCAGGGCGTGGCGCAGGTCCACCGGAAGGGAAGCGATGGAGCTCTACACGCCGATCCTGGCGCTGGCACTCATCGCGACGGGCTTCGCGGTCTTCTCCGTGATCATGAGCGCCGTCGTGGGTCCCAAGCGCTACAACCGGGCCAAGCTCGACTCCTACGAGTGCGGCATCGAGCCGACGCCGCAGCCCGTCGGAGGCGGCAGGATCCCGGTGAAGTACTTCATCACCGCGATGCTCTTCATCGTCTTCGACATCGAGATCATCTTCCTCTACCCGTGGGCCGTCCACTTCGACCAGATGGCCCTCTTCGGCCTCGTCGAGATGGTCCTGTTCATCGCGACTGTGTTCGTGGCCTACGCCTACGTGTGGCGCCGCGGCGGACTGGATTGGGACTGACCAGCCATGGGACTTGAAGAGAAGCTGCCGTCCGGCGTCCTGCTGACGACCGTCGAGGGCGTCGCGGGCTACATGCGCAAGGCGTCGTTCTGGCCCGCCACCTTCGGGCTGGCCTGCTGCGCCATCGAGATGATGACCACCGGCGGCCCCAAGTACGACCTCGCGCGCTTCGGCATGGAGGTCTTCCGCGCCAGCCCGCGCCAGGCCGACCTGATGATCGTCGCCGGCCGGGTGAGCCAGAAGATGGCCCCGGTCCTGCGCCAGATCTACGACCAGATGCCCGAGCCCAAGTGGGTCCTCGCGATGGGGGTGTGCGCGTCCTCGGGCGGCATGTTCAACAACTACGCGATCGTCCAGGGCGTCGACCACGTCGTCCCCGTGGACATGTACCTCCCCGGCTGCCCGCCGCGCCCGGAGATGCTCATCGACGCGATCCTCAAGCTGCACGACCAGGTCCAGCAGACCAAGCTGGGTGCCAACCGTCGCGACGAGGTCGCCGAGCTCGAGACCGCTGCGCTGCGCGCCCTGCCCACCTCGGAGATGAAGGGTCTGCTCAGGTGACCGACAAGCCCGACGAGAAGCCCGACGAGAAGGCCGCCGGCAAGGCCCAGGACGAGTCCGACGACAAGACCGACGCCAACGAGTCCGCACGTCCCGCCGAGGAGCGCAACCTCGAGAAGGCCAAGTCCGAGACCGGCACCGGCAGCGGGGTCGAGCAGCCGGCGCCCGAGCAGTCGCCGGAGAACCTCCCCGCCCCGACCGGCGAGGTGCGCGCGGTCGGCGAGCGGCACGGCATGTTCGGCGTCAGCGGCACCGGCGACACCTCCGGCTACGGCGGTCTCGTCAGCGCGACGGTCTTCCCGGCCCCGTCCCAGAAGCCCTACGGCGGCTGGTTCGACGAGGTCGCGGGTGCGTTGGAGGCGCGGCTCGAGACCACCGAGCTGACCTCGGCCATCGAGAGCGTCGTGGTCCACCGCGGCGAGATCACCTTCCACGTCCGCCGCGAGGACCTCCCCTTCGTGGCCCAGATGCTCCGCGACGACGAGGCCCTCCGCTTCGAGTTCTGCTCCGGCGTCAGCGGCGTGCACTACCCCGAGGACACCGGACGTGAGCTCCACGCCGTCTACCACCTGACGTCGATGACCCACAACCGGCGCATCCGCCTCGAGGTGACCGCGCCGGACAGCGACCCCCACGTGCCGAGCCTGGTGAGCATCTACCCGACGCTCGACTGGCACGAGCGCGAGACCTACGACATGTTCGGGCTGATCTTCGACGGTCACCCCGCTCTGACCCGGGTGCTCATGCCGGACGACTGGCCGGGCCACCCGCAGCGCAAGGACTACCCGCTCGGCGGCATCCCGGTCGAGTACAAGGGTGGCTCCATCCCTCCGCCGGACCAGCGAAGGTCGTACAACTGATGACTACCGAGCAGGACTTCTACGCAGCGCCCGGCGAGACCAGCCAGGGCCGCGTCTTCACCGTCACGGGCCAGGACTGGGACTCGATCACGCAGAGCATCGGCGAGTCCGCCGAGGAGCGGGTCGTGGTCAACATGGGCCCGCAGCACCCCTCGACCCACGGGGTGCTCCGACTCATCCTCGAGCTCGAGGGCGAGACGGTCACCGAGGCGCGCTGCGGCATCGGCTACCTCCACACCGGCATCGAGAAGAACATGGAGTACCGCTCCTGGGTGCAGGGAACGACGTTCTGCACCCGCATGGACTACCTCTCCCCGTTCTACAACGAGGCGACCTACGTCCTGGGCGTGGAGCGGCTGCTCGACATCGAGGACGACATCCCGGAGAAGGCGCAGGTCATGCGCGTGCTCCTGATGGAGCTCAACCGGATGTCCTCCCACCTGGTCGCCATCGCGACCGGCGGCATGGAGATCGGCGCCCTGACGGTCATGACGATCGGCTTCCGCGAGCGTGAGCTCGTGCTCGACCTGTTCGAGCTGATCACGGGCCTGCGCATGAACCACGCGTTCATCCGTCCCGGTGGCGTCGCCCAGGACCTGCCGCCCGGCGCCCTCGACGAGATCCGCGACTTCATCACGCTGATGAAGAAGCGGCTGCCCGAGTACGCCGCCCTCTGCAACGCGAACCCGATCTTCAAGGGTCGCCTCGAGGGCGTCGGCCACCTCGACCTGGCCGGCTGCATCGCGCTCGGCCTCACCGGCCCGGTGCTCCGCTCGACCGGCTACGCCTGGGACCTGCGCAAGACCCAGCCCTACTGCGGCTACGAGGACTACGACTTCGAGGTCCAGACGTGGGACACGGCCGACTCCTACGGCCGCTTCCGCATCCGGCTCAACGAGATGTGGGAGTCGCTCAAGATCGTCGAGCAGTGCGCCGACCGCCTCGCCGGCCTCGAGGGCGCGCCCGTCATGGTGGGCGACAAGAAGATCGCGTGGCCCAGCCAGCTCGCCATCGGCAGTGACGGCATGGGCAACAGCCTCGACCACATCCGCCACATCATGGGTGAGTCCATGGAGGCGCTGATCCACCACTTCAAGCTGGTCACCGAGGGCTTCCGGGTCCCCGCGGGCCAGGCCTACGTCCCGATCGAGTCGCCGCGCGGCGAGCTGGGCGCCCACGTCGTCTCCGACGGCGGTACGCGACCCTTCCGCGCGCACTTCCGCGACCCGTCGTTCACCAACCTGCAGGCGACGAGCGTGATGAGCGAGGGCGGGATGGTCGCCGACGTCATCGTCGCCATCGCGTCCATCGACCCCGTGATGGGAGGCGTCGACCGATGACGATCGACCACGAGCTGGGCGGGCCCACGCTCGACGACAAGACCTGGGCTGAGCTGCGCGAGATCGCGGCCCGCTACCCCGAGGCCCGCTCCGGCCTGCTCCCGATGCTGCACCTCGTGCAGTCGGTGCAGGGACGGATCACGCCAGAGGGCATCGAGGCCTGCGCCGAGATCCTCGGCATCAGCGCCGCCGACGTCAACGGCGTCGCGACGTTCTACACGATGTACAAGCGCAAGCCGGTCGGCGACTACCACGTCGGGGTCTGCACCAACACGCTCTGCGCGGTCATGGGCGGCGACCTCATCTTCGAGCGGCTCAAGGAGCACCTCGACGTCGGCAACGACGAGACCACCGCCGACGGCAAGATCACGCTGGAGCACATCGAGTGCAACGCGGCCTGCGACTACGCCCCGGTGATGATGGTCAACTGGGAGTTCATGGACAACCAGACCCCCGAGTCCGCCGTGCAGGCCGTCGACGACCTGCGCGCCGGCAAGGAGGTCCACTCCACGCGTGGCCCGCGGCTCTGCACCTGGCGTGAGGCCGAGCGGGTGCTCGCCGGCTTCCCCGACGACCGTGCCGACGAGGGCCCGACCGCCGGTCCCGCCTCGCTGGCAGGCCTGAAGATCGCCCGTGAGAAGGGCTGGACGGCTCCGGAGGGAGAGAAGTGACCGACACCCTGACCCCGGTCCTCACCGACAACTGGGACGGCGAGCGCGCCTGGACCCTCGCGGCCTACGAGGAGCGCGGTGGCTACGCCGCCCTCGACAAGGCGTTCGCGATGGCCCCGGACGACGTGATCAACGCCGTCAAGGAGTCCGGACTCCGCGGCCGTGGCGGCGCGGGCTTCCCCACCGGCATGAAGTGGGGCTTCATCCCGCAGGACAACCCGAAGCCGAAGTACCTCGTGGTCAACGCCGACGAGTCCGAGCCGGGCACCTGCAAGGACATCCCGCTCATGATGGCCAGCCCGCACACGCTGGTCGAGGGCGTCATCGTCAGCTCCTACGCGATCCGGGCCAACACGGCGTTCATCTACGTGCGCGGCGAGGTCCTCCACGTGATCCGCCGCCTCCAGCGCGCGGTGCAGGAGGCCTACCTGGCCGGCCACCTCGGCAAGAACATCCACGGCTCGGGCTTCGACCTCGACCTGATCGTGCACGCGGGCGCCGGCGCCTACATCTGCGGCGAGGAGACGGCGCTGCTCGAGGGCCTGGAGGGTCGCCGCGGCCAGCCTCGCCTGCGCCCGCCGTTCCCGGCCGTCGCCGGTCTCTACGCCAGCCCGACGGTGATCAACAACGTCGAGTCGATCGCCTCGGTGCCGAGCATCATCACCCACGGCGCCGCCTGGTTCGCCGGCATGGGCACCGAGAAGTCCAACGGCTACGGCATCTTCAGCCTGTCGGGCCACGTCAAGAACCCCGGCCAGTACGAGGCCCCGCTGGGCATCACCCTGCGCCAGCTCATCGACCTCGCCGGCGGGATCCGCGAGGGCCACGAGCTGAAGTTCTGGACGCCCGGCGGCTCGAGCACCCCGCTCCTGACGCCCGAGCACCTCGACGTGCCCCTCGACTTCGAGGCGGTCGGCGCGGCGGGGTCGATGCTCGGCACCCGTGCGCTGCAGATCTTCGACGAGACCACCTGCGTGGTCCGTGCCGTCCTGCGGTGGACCGAGTTCTACAAGCACGAGTCCTGCGGCAAGTGCACCCCGTGCCGCGAGGGCACCTGGTGGCTCACCCAGACGATGGCCCGCCTGGAGAAGGGCGAGGGCCACGAGTCCGACCTCGACCTGCTGCTCGACCAGTGCGACAACATCCTGGGCCGCGCGTTCTGCGCGCTCGGCGACGGTGCCACGAGCCCGATCTCGAGCTCGATCCAGCACTTCCGCGACGAGTACCTCGCGCACCTGACGCACGGCGGCTGCCCGTTCGACCCGGCCGCCTCGACCGCCTTCGCACCCGTGGGAGCCTCTGCATGACCGCGACCGACAAGGCGCCGGAGAAGACCGACGCCGGCCTGGTCACCCTGACCATCGACGGCGTCCAGGTCAGCGTCCCCAAGGACACCCTGGTCATCCGCGCGGCCGAGCAGGTCGGCGTGCAGATCCCGCGCTTCTGTGACCACCCTCTGCTCGACCCGGTCGGCGCGTGCCGCCAGTGCCTCGTCGACATCCCCGACGCCGGCAACGGCCGCGGCTTCCCCAAGCCGCAGGCCTCCTGCACCCTGCCGGTGGCCGAGGGCATGGTCGTCAACACGCAGGCCACCAGCGAGGTGGCCGACAAGGCCCAGCAGGGGATCATGGAGTTCCTGCTGATCAACCACCCGCTCGACTGCCCGGTCTGCGACAAGGGCGGTGAGTGCCCCCTGCAGAACCAGGCGATGAGCAACGGCCGCGGCGAGAGCCGGTTCTCCGAGTCCGGTGGCATCAAGCGCACCTTCCCCAAGCCGATCAACATCTCCGCCCAGGTCCTGCTCGACCGCGAGCGCTGCGTCCTGTGCGCCCGCTGCACCCGCTTCTCCGAGCAGGTCGCCGGCGACCCCTTCATCGCCCTCGCCGAGCGCGGTGCGCTGCAGCAGGTCGCGATCTACGAGCGCGAGCCCTTCGAGAGCTACTTCTCCGGCAACACCATCCAGATCTGCCCCGTCGGCGCACTGACGTCGGCCGACTACCGCTTCCGCTCCCGCCCGTTCGACCTCGTCTCGACCCCCGGCGTCGCGGAGCACGACGCCTGCGGCGCAGCGATCCGCATCGACCACCGTCGCGGCAAGGTCATGCGGCGCCTCGCCGGCAACGACCCCGAGGTCAACGAGGAGTGGATCAGCGACAAGGACCGCTTCGCCTTCCGCTACGCACAGGCCGCGGACCGGATCACCTACCCGCAGGTCCGCGACGTCCTGCCCGACGGGACCAGGGGCGAGCTGCGCCCCGCGTCGTGGACCGAGGCGTTCGCGGTCGCGGCCCGTGGTCTCCGCGACGCCGGGGCGTCCGCCGTGCTCACCGGCGGCCGGCTGACGGCCGAGGACGCCTACGCGTACGCCAAGTTCGCCCGCGTCTCGCTCGGGACCAACGACATCGACTTCCGGGCCCGCCCGCACAGCGCGGAGGAGGCGAGCTTCCTCGCCAGCCACGTCGCGCTCGCCGGTGACGTCACCTACGCCGACCTCGAGGCCGCGCCCGTCGTGGTGCTGCTGGGCCTCGAGCCCGAGGACGAGGCGGCGACGCTCTTCCTGCGCCTGCGCAAGGCCGCCAGGCGCGGTCGCACCCAGGTCGTGTCCGTGGCGCCCTACGCCTCGCGCGGCCTGACCAAGATGGACGGCCGCCTCGTGCCGGCCGTGCCCGGCACCGAGGTCGAGGTGATCGGCTCGCTCAAGGACGCCGAGCACGGCGTCACCAAGGACGCCGTCATCCTCGTCGGGGAGCGCCTCGCCCAGACCCACGGTGCGCTCAGCGCCGCAGCCGACCTCGCCGCCGGCACCGGTGCCCGCATCGCGTGGGTGCCGCGTCGCGCCGGCGACCGTGGCGCCGTCGAGGCCGGTGCCCTGCCCAACCTGCTGCCCGGCGGGCGTCCGCTCACCGAGGCGTCCGCGCGCGTCGACATGGGTGCCGCCTGGGGTACGGAGTCCCTCCCCGCCAAGGTCGGCCGGGACGGCAATGCGATCGTCGCGGCGCTGGCCAAGGGCGACCTCGGCGGCCTCGTCGTCGGTGGCGTCGACCCCGACGACACCGCCGACCCGGCAGCGTTCCGCGCCGCCCTCGACGCGGCCGGCTTCGTGGTCAGCCTCGAGCTGCGCGAGACCGACGTGACGCGCGTCGCCGACGTCGTCCTCCCGGTGGCCCCGGTCGCCGACAAGGCCGGCACCTTCGTGACGTGGGACGGGCGGGCGCGGTCCTTCGACGCCGTGTTCGCCAACCCGGCGTCGCTGCCCGACCTGCGGGTCCTGTCCGGCATCGCCGACGAGCTCGCCTCGATCGGCCACGGTCGCCCGCTCGGCTTCCGCACGGTCGCCGAGGTGCGCGACGAGATGCAGTCCCTCGGCCCGTGGGACGGCGCCCGCCCGGCACTCGACGCCGGCAAGGCGCCCAAGCCGGCCAAGGCACCCAGGAAGGCCGGCACCGGCTTCGCGCTGGCCACCTGGAAGCAGCTCGTCGACCTCGGCTCGATGCAGGACGGTGAGGAGCACCTCCGCGCCACCGCCCGCAGGCCGGTCGCGCGCGTGAGCCGTGCGTCGTACGAGTCGGTGCTCGGCATGCTCGAGGCGCAGCCCGGCGGCGAGCAGCTCGTCACCGTCACCGGTGACCGGGGCAGCATGACGCTGCCCGTCGTGGTCGCCGACATGCCCGACGGCGTCGTCTGGGTCCCGGCCCGCTCGACCGGTCGCGGCGTCCTCGCCGAGCTCGCCTCGCCCGGCAGCACGGTCACCCTGAAGGGAGCAGCGCAGTGATGCACCTCGCCCCGCTGGCGGCGGACCTGCCCGACCCGGGCCTGGCCGCCTTCGGCCAGGACCCGTGGTGGGTCATCGCCCTCAAGGCCGTCTTCATCTTCCTGATCCTGGTGCTGCTGACGCTTTTCAACATCTGGTTCGAGCGCCGCGTGGTGGCCCGGATGCAGCACCGCGTCGGGCCCAACGTGAACGGCCCCTTCGGCCTCCTGCAGTCGCTCGCCGACGGCGTGAAGCTCGCGCTGAAGGAGGACATCATCCCCAAGGCGGCCGACAAGGTCGTCTTCCTGCTCGCGCCCGTCATCGCCGTCGTGCCGGCCTTCGTCACCTGGTCGGTCATCCCGCTCGGTCCCGAGGTCAACTTCTTCGGCCACCAGACGCCGCTGCAGCTGACCGACATGCCGGTGGCGGTGCTCTTCATGCTCGCCATCGCCTCGATCGGCATCTACGGCATCGTCCTCGGCGGCTGGTCGTCCGGCTCGACCTACTCCCTGCTGGGCGGCCTGCGCTCGAGCGCGCAGATGATCTCCTACGAGGTCGCGATGGGCCTCGCGCTCGTCGCGGTCTTCCTCTATGCCGGGTCGATGTCGACCTCGGAGATCGTCGCCGCCCAGGACCGGTTGTGGTTCGGGCTGATCCTGCTGCCGTCGTTCGTCATCTACGTGATCTCGATGGTCGGCGAGACCAACCGGGCCCCCTTCGACCTCCCCGAGGCCGAGGGCGAGCTGGTCGGCGGCTTCCACACCGAGTACTCCAGCCTGAAGTTCGCACTCTTCTTCCTCGCCGAGTACATCAACCTCGCCACCGTGTCGGCCATCGCCACCACCCTCTTCCTGGGCGGCTGGGCCGCGCCGTGGGGCATCGAGAACGTGTGGGAGGGCGCCAACAGCGGCTACTGGCCCCTGCTGTGGTTCTTCGGCAAGGTCTTCATCTTCATCTTCATGTTCGTCTGGCTGCGCGGCTCGCTGCCCCGCATGCGCTACGACCAGTTCATGGCGCTCGGCTGGAAGATCCTCATCCCGGTCTCCCTGGCCTGGATCGTGGCCGTCGCGACCATCCGCGTCATCTCGCTCGAGGGCAACATCAACCGCACCTACCTCGTCGCGGCCATCGCGGTGCTGCTCGTCCTCACGGTCGGGCTGCTGTTCGTCGGCGACAAGGGCGACACGTCGGACGACGAGTCCCCGGTCGAGGCGGGCGAGGAGCCCCACGACGCGTTCGCCGGCGGCTTCCCCGTGCCGCCGATGCCCACCGGCGGCGCCGTGCGCGGAGGCGCCGCGCCGCTGACGTTCGCCCAGAGCCGCACCACCGTCACCGCTGCAGCGGAGGAGAACCATGAGTGAGTCCCCTCAGTCCGGGCAGGGGTCCAAGGGCGTCAAGGAGAGCCTCTGGGACCCGATCGCCGGGTTCGGCGTCACCTTCCGGACCATGTTCAAGAAGGTCGTCACCGAGCAGTACCCGTTCGAGAAGATGCCGACCGCTCCGCGCTTCCACGGCCGGCACCAGCTCAACCGCTGGCCCGACGGCCTGGAGAAGTGCATCGGGTGCGAGCTGTGCGCGTGGGCATGCCCCGCCGACGCGATCTACGTCGAGGGCGCGTCCAACGTCGACCTGCCCGACGGCTCGGGACGCTTCAGCCCCGGCGAGCGCTACGGCCGCGTCTACCAGATCAACTACCTGCGCTGCATCCTGTGCGGGCTCTGCATCGAGGCGTGCCCGACCCGCGCGCTGACGATGACCAACGAGTACGAGCTCGCCGACGACAACCGCGCCGACCTGATCTACGAGAAGTCCGACCTCCTCGCGCCGCTCCTGCCTGGCATGGAGGAGCCGCCGCACGCGATGCGGCTCGGCGACGACGAGGGCGACTACTACCGGGGGGCCACACGATGAGCCACCCCACGAAGTTCTCGTCCTCCTCCGCTGCGCTCCTCCGCACGACAACTCCGAGGGGACCCCGACCATGACCTTCTGGATCCTGGCCCCGATCATGGTGGCCGCCGCGCTGGGCATCCTGTTCGTCCGCAAGGCCGTGCACGCCGCGCTGCTGCTCGCCGTGGTGATGATCAGCCTCGCGTTCCTCTACGCCGTTCTCGACGCGCCCTTCCTCTTCGCGGTGCAGATCATCGTCTACACCGGCGCGATCCTCATGCTGTTCCTGTTCGTGATGATGCTCATCGGCGTCGACGCGACCGACTCCGTCGTGGAGACCATCCGCGGCCAGCGGGTGATGGCGGTCGTCCTCGGCCTGCTGTTCGGCACCGTGCTGGTGCTCGGCATCAGCCAGGTCGCACTCGGCGCGGTGGTCGGGCTCGACGAGGCCAACGCCGGCGGCAACGTGCCGGCCATCGCCAACATCCTGTTCTCCCGCTACGTCTTCGCGTTCGAGGCCACCAGCGCCCTGCTGATCACCGCAGCGCTCGGCGCGATGGTCCTCGCCCACCGCGAGCGCCTGACGCCGAAGGCAGGCCAGGCCGAGCTGGCCGCGCAGCGCATGCGCGACTACGCCGAGCACGGCAAGCACCTCGGGCCGCTGCCCTCGCCGGGCGTCTACGCCCGCCACAACGCGGTCGACACCCCGGCCCTGCTGCCCGACGGCACCGCCGCCGAGTCGTCGGTCTCCCGGGTGCTCGCCGCCCGCGGCACGGTCCGCTCGGCTCCCGCGCTCGCCGACGACATCGACGACGTACGCCGTCAGATCGGCGACCCGACCGCGATGCCCGAGACCTCGGGCAAGGCCGGCGCGCCCGCCACCACCGAGGAGGACGTCAAGTGACCGAGTACATCGTGCTCTCGGCGATCCTCTTCACGATCGGCTGCGTGGGTGTCCTCACGCGCCGCAACGCCATCGTGGTGTTCATGTGCGTCGAGCTGATGCTCAACGCCTGCAACCTGGCGTTCGTGGCCTTCGCCCGCCAGCACGGCAACCTCGACGGCCAGATCACCGCGTTCTTCGTGATGGTCGTGGCGGCTGCCGAGGTCGTGATCGGGCTCGCGATCATCATGACCATCTTCCGCACCCGACGCTCGGCCTCGGTCGACGACGCCAGCCTGCTGAAGTACTGAGGGAGCGCTCGTGAACCTGTTGTCCCACTCAGTCCTCGCGGCCGGCCTGCCGATGGCCGAGGAGGGTGCGCACACGCCCGTGGTCGCGCCCGACATGGGAGCCGGCGGCGTCTTCGACCTGCTGTGGCTGGTCATCGCCCTCCCGGTGCTCGGTGCGGTCCTGCTGCTCGGCGTCGCGCCGTTCCTGCCGGCCTCGCTCAAGGCGGCCGCCGACAAGCACGGCCACCTCGTCGGCACCGCGATGGCGGCGCTGTCCTTCGTGCTCAGCCTCGTGCTGTTCGTCGCGCTCCTCGGCCGCGACGCCGAGTCGCGCCAGGTCGGCCAGCAGCTCTGGACGTGGTTCGAGACCGGCTCGCTGACGGTCGGCATGGACCTGCTCTACGACCAGCTCGCCGCGCTGTTCCTGCTCCTCATCACCGGCGTCGGGTCGCTGATCCACGTCTACGCCATCGGCTACATGGAGCACGACCCGCGTCGTCGTCGTTTCTTCGGCTACCTCAACCTGTTCGTCGCGGCGATGCTCACGCTGATCCTCTCGGCGAACTTCGTGGGCCTCTTCCTGGGCTGGGAGGGCGTCGGCCTGGCGTCGTACCTGCTCATCGGCTTCTGGCAGCACAAGCCGTCGGCCGCGGCCGCGGCCAAGAAGGCGTTCGTCATCAACCGTGTCGGTGACATCGGCCTGTCGCTGGCGATCGCGCTGATGTTCGCCACCTTCGGCACCACCGACTTCGGCGCGGTCAGCGAGCTCGCCGGCGAGGCGAGCCAGGGCACGCTCAACGCCCTCGGCCTGCTGCTCCTGCTCGGCGCGTGCGGCAAGTCCGCGCAGGTGCCGCTGCAGGCGTGGCTGCTCGACGCGATGGAGGGCCCGACCCCGGTGTCGGCCCTGATCCACGCGGCGACCATGGTCACCGCCGGTGTCTACCTCGTGGTCCGCTCGAACTTCATCTACGAGCTCACCCCCGTCGCGCAGACCGCGGTCGTCATCGTCGCCACCGTCACGCTGCTGTGGGGCGCGATCCTCGGCTGCGCCAAGGACGACATCAAGAAGGCGCTGGCCGGCTCGACGATGAGCCAGATCGGCTACATGATGCTGGCCGCCGGCCTCGGCCCCGTCGGCTACCCGTTCGCGATCTTCCACCTGCTCACGCACGGCTTCTTCAAGGCCAACATGTTCCTCGGTGCGGGCTCGGTGATGCACGGGATGAACGACGACGTGGACATGCGCCACTACGGCGCGCTCAACAAGGCGATGCCGGTCACCTTCCTGACCTTCGCGATGGGCTACCTCGCGATCATCGGATTCCCGGGCTTCTCCGGCTTCTGGTCCAAGGACAAGATCATCGAGTCGGCCCTGGCCGACAACCTCGTGATCGGCCTGCTGGCCCTCCTCGGCGCCGGCATCACCGGCTTCTACATGACCCGCCTGATGCTGATGACGTTCTTCGGCGAGAAGCGCTGGGAGGCCGACGTGCACCCGCACGAGTCGCCCAAGGTGATGACCGTCCCGCTGATCGTGCTGGCCGCGCTGTCGGTCCTCGGCGGCGCCCTGCTCCTCGGTGACTGGATCGTCACGTGGCTCGAGCCGGTGACCGGTGTCGCCGAGCACCACGAGCCGCCGCTGCCGGCCATCGTGATCACGCTGATCATCACCGCCGTCGTCGCCCTCGGCGTGGCCGCCGCCTGGTTCCTGGTGGGCAAGCGCGAGATCCCGCGCGAGGCCCCGCAGGACGTGTCGTTCGCGACCCGCGCCGCTCGTGCCGACCTGTACGGCGACGCGATCAACGACGCGGTCGTCGTACGACCCGGAGCCGGGCTGGTCGGTGGCCTGACCACCTTCGACCGCGTCGGGGTCGACGGCGTCGTCGAGGGCGGTTCCTCCGCCGTCGGCGGCCTGTCCACCACGATGCGTCGAGTCCAGAACGGCTTCGTCCGCTCCTACGCCCTGTCCCTCCTCGGTGGCGCCCTGCTGGTCGTCCTCGCTCTGCTGGCGGTGAACCTCGGATGATCCTGACTGTCCTGATCCTGCTGCCGCTCGTCGGCGCGCTCGTCACGGCCTTCGTGCCGGCCGCGCTCGCCCGACTGGTCGGCCTCGGCTTCGCTGCCGCGACCCTCGTGGCCGGCATCGTGGCCGCGACGCAGTACACGGTGGGCGGCGGCATGCAGCTCACCGAGACCCGCACGTGGATCGAGTCCCTCGGGGTCCACTACGCGCTCGGCGTCGACGGCCTCGGCCTGCTCATGGTCCTGCTCACGGTCGTCCTCGTGCCGATCGTGCTGCTCGCCGGCTGGCACGAGTCCGACGCCCCGGGCAACAACGGCGCGAAGTCCTTCTTCGCCTGGACCCTGGCCCTCGAGGCCATGTCGCTGGCCGTCTTCACCGCCACCGACGTGCTGCTCTTCTACGTCGTCTTCGAGGCCACGCTGATCCCGGCCTACTTCCTCATCGGCGGCTTCGGCCGGGCCGGCCGGGGGCGTGCGGCGACCAAGTTCCTCATCTACCAGCTCGCCGGCGGCCTCATCATGCTCGCCTCGGTGATCGGGCTCTACGTCGTCTCCGCCGATGCGGGCAGCCCGAGCTTCCTCATCAGCGACCTGGCCGCCATCGACATCGACGAGACGACCCAGCGCTGGCTGTTCGTCGGCTTCTTCGTCGCGTTCGCGATCAAGGCGCCGATGTTCCCGGTGCACACCTGGCTGGCCGACACGACGGAGAAGGCGACCACCGGCACCTCGGTGCTGCTGGTCTGCATCCTCGACAAGATCGGCACCTTCGGCATGCTGCGGTTCTGCCTCGGGCTGCTGCCCGACGCCTCGCAGTGGGCGACGCCGGTCGTGGTCGTGCTCGCGCTGGTCTCGATCATCTACGGCGCGCTGGTCGCCATCGGCCAGGACGACATCCTGCGCCTGATCGGTCTCACGTCGCTCTCGCACTTCGGCTTCATCGTGCTGGGCATCTTCGTCTTCAGCTCAAACGGCAGCACCGGCGCGATCCTCTACATGGTCAACCACGGCATTGCGACGGCGCTGATGTTCCTGGTGGCCGGATTCCTGATCCACCGCACCGGCACCGCCTCCATCCGCGAGATGGGCGGGGTCGAGAAGGCAGCGCCGGTGCTCGCCGGCTTCTTCCTCGTCGGTGGCCTCGCCGCGGCCGGCCTCCCCGGCCTGTCGCCGTTCGTCTCCGAGATGCTCGTCATCATCGCCGCGTTCGACCACCACTGGCTGGTCGGCTCGGTCGCGGTGCTCGCGATCGTCCTGGCCGCGTTCTACGCGCTCTGGATGTACCAGCGGACGATGACCGGCCCCGACCGGGTCGGCATGGCCCCGGTGGCCGACCTCGACCGCCGTGAGGTGGGCATCCTCGCCCCGCTGCTGCTCGCGCTCGTGCTGTTCGGCTTCTACCCGATGCCGCTGCTCGACGTCATCAACCCGTTCGTCCACGACTCGCTCGCGAGTGTGGGCATCGGCCAGGAGGGTGGTCCCCAGTGACCGAGTTCGTGAAGCCCAGCATCGAGTACTTCGAGCTCTGGCCCCTGCTGGTCGTCTTCGGTGTCGCCTGCCTCGGCGTCGTCGTCGAGGCGTTCCTCCCGCGTTCGGTCCGCTACACCACCCAGGTGGTGCTGGCCCTCGGCGGCCTCGTGCTCGCGCTCGTCGGGGTCGTGCTGGTCGCCCAGGACGTCCAGACGTACGACGACGGCGCCGCGCGCGGCGTGCTGGCCGTCGGTGGCACGATCGCGGTGGACGGGCCGAGCCTCTTCATCTGGGGCCTGGTCCTCGCGCTGGCCATCGCCGGCGTGCTGCTCTTCGCCGAGCGCCACCTCGACGGCGGGGTGTCGGCGTTCGCCGGCCAGGCCGCCGCCGTGCCGGGCACGGATGCGGAGACCGCGTCGATCGCGGCCAACCGCGAGCACACCGAGGTCTACCCGCTCATGATGTTCGCGGTCTTCGGCATGATGCTGTTCCCGGCGGCCAACGACCTGCTGACGATGTTCGTGGGCCTCGAGATCCTCTCCCTGCCGCTCTACCTCCTGAGCGGCCTCGCTCGCCGGCGGCGCCTGCTGAGCCAGGAGGCCGCGCTCAAGTACTTCCTGCTCGGTGCGTTCTCCTCCGGCTTCTTCCTCTACGGCGCGGCGCTGCTCTACGGCTTCGCCGGCTCGCTCGACTTCGCCTCGATCAACGAGGCGGTGCGCAACGACGTCGGCAACCAGGCCCTGCTGCTCATCGGCACCGGACTGCTGTCGGTCGGCCTGCTCTTCAAGGTCGGCGCCGTGCCGTTCCAGGCATGGACGCCCGACGTCTACCAGGGCGCTCCGACCCCGGTCACCGCCTTCATGGCGGCCGGCACCAAGGTCGCCGCCTTCGGCGCGATCATGCGCCTGTTCTACGTCGCGCTCGGCGCCGACCGCTGGTCGTGGCAGCCGATGCTGTGGATCATCGCCGTGCTGTCGATGTTCGTCGGTGCCGCCCTGGCCATCACGCAGACCGACATCAAGCGCCTGCTGGCCTACTCCTCGGTCGCGCACACCGGCTTCATCCTCACCGGTGTCATCGGGCTGCAGGCCGCCGACCAGCTGGCCGTCGGGGAGATCAGCTCGGTCCAGGCCGTGCTCTTCTACCTCGCCACCTACGGCTTCGCCACGATCGGCGCCTTCGCGGTCGTCAGCCTCGTGCGCGACGGCGGTGGCGAGACCACCGCCATCGACCGCTGGGCGGGCCTCGGCAAGGAGTCGCCCGTGGTGGCGGCCGTCTTCGCGTTCTTCCTGCTGGCCATGGCGGGCATCCCGCTCACCTCCGGCTTCGTGGGCAAGCTCGCGGTGTTCTCCGTGGCCCTCGCGGCGGGCGCCTGGCCGGTCGTGGTGGCTGCGGTGCTCGCGAGCATCGTGGCGGCGTACCTCTACGTCCGGGTCATCAAGGTCATGTACTTCGACGCGCCCGTGGGCGACGGTCCGAGCGTGGCGTACCCCTCGGTGCTCACCGCCACGACCATCGCCGTCGGGGCCGCGATCACCCTCGTCCTCGGCGTGCTGCCGGGCCCGGTGCTCGACCTGGCGGCGGTTGCGGGAGAATTCATCAGGTGACCGACTCGCCCCTCGCCATGCCCGTCGTCGACCCCGCTCTGGAGGAGCGGCTCGTCGAGCGGCTGGCGCGCATCGAGGAGATGCTCGCCGACCACTGCAAGGGGCGCGCCCAGTTCGTCTCGGAGGCCGCGACCCACCTCATGATGGCCGGCGGGAAGCGCTTCCGGCCGCTGCTGGTGCTGCTCGCGGCCGAGGCGGGCCCCGACCCCGACGCGGACGCCGTCGACACCGCCGCCTGCGTCGTCGAGCTCACCCACGTGGCCTCGCTCTACCACGACGACGTGATGGACGAGGCGTCCCTGCGCCGCGGCGCCCACACCGCCAACGCCCGGTGGGACAACAACGTCGCCATCCTCACCGGCGACTTCCTGTTCGGCCGCTCCTCCGAGCTCACCGCCGAGCTCGGGCCCGAGGCCGTCCTCATCCAGGCCCGCACCTTCACCCGCCTCGTCGAGGGCCAGATCATGGAGACGGTCCCGCCTGGTCCCGGGGAGGACCCGCTGGCGCACTACCTCGACGTCGTCGCCGGCAAGACGGGCTCGCTCATCGCCACGTCCGCGCGCTACGGCGCGATGTTCAGCGGCGCGCGTGCCGAGGTCGTGGAGGCGCTGAGCTCCTACGGCGAGATCGTGGGCTCGGCGTTCCAGCTGACCGACGACATCCTCGACATCGCCTCGGAGTCCGACACCTCCGGCAAGACGCCGGGCACCGACCTGCGCGAGGGCGTACCCACCCTGCCCGTCCTGATGGCCCAGGCCTCGACCGACCCGGCCGACGCCCGTCTGCTCTCGCTCCTCGGCCGCCCGCTGGCCGACGACGCCGAGCACGCCGAGGCCCTCGAGCTGCTGCGCCGCCACCCCGCCATCGACCAGGCCCGCGACCACGTGCTCGCCGAGGCCGCCCGTGCCAAGAAGCTCCTCGAGGCCCTCGACCCCGGCCCCGTCCGTACGGCGCTGGAGTCCTTCGCCGACATCGTCGCCACCCGCACCTCCTGACGCTCGCCGCGCCGCCGCCGCTCGTGCGCGGGTGGAGCGGTGCGTGAGGCATGTTCTGCGGCCTGAGAAGCTGCGTAGCTCACCGCTGCGGCGGTGGTGGGGCCACCTTCCGCGCGCCCGGAGTGTGGGTGGGCCACCGCCCGCCCCGCGTGTCGTACGTCGGCGCGCGGGGGAGCGGTGCGTGAGGCAGGTTCTGCGGCCTGAGAAGCTGCGTGGCTCACCGCCAGCGGGCGACCGGCCGGCGCGCGGTGCGTGAGGCAGGTTGTGCGGCCTGAGAAGCTGCGTGGCTCACCGCCAGCGGGCGACCGGCCGGCGCGCGGTGCGTGAGGCAGGTTCTGCGGCCTGAGAAGCTGCGTGGCTCACCGCTGCAGCGGTGGTGGAGCCACCTTCCGCGCGACCAAAGTGTGGGTGGGCCACCGCTCGGGGGGGCGGGAGTCACACGGCGCTGGCGTGGGCGACGAGGCGCAGCTGGCGGCGGCGGTGGTTGAGCGCCTCCACGGTGAAGATCACGAGGGCGACCCAGACGAGGCCGAAGCCGATCCAGCGGCTGGCGGGCATGTCCTCCTGGAAGACGAGGATGCCGAGGGCGAACTGGATGGTGGGGGCGAGGTACTGCAGCAGTCCGAGGGACACCATCGAGACCCGGATCGCCGCGGCCCCGAAGAGCATCAGGGGCACGGCGGTGATGATGCCGGTGGTGGTGAAGAGCAGCGCGTGCCCGATCCCGTGGCTGCCGAAGCTCGAGGCACCGGTCACGACGAGCCAGGCGACGTACGCCGCTGCGAACGGCGCGATGATCATGGTCTCCAGCGTGATGCTCTCCACGGCTCCGACGCCTGCCTGCTTCTTGAGCAGGCCGTAGGTGCCGAAGGAGAAGGCGAGCACGAGGGCGACCCAAGGGGGGCGGCCGTAGTCGAGGGTGAGCACGACGACCGCGACGAACGCGATCGCCATCGCGGCCCACTGCAGCCGTCGCAGGTGCTCGCCGAGGACGAGGACGCCCATGAGCACGGTCACCAGCGGGTTGATGAAGTAGCCCAGTGACGTCTCGACGACGCGGTCGTTGTTGACGCCCCAGATGTAGCCACCCCAGTTGACGGTGATGACGACGGCCGCGCAGCTGATCAGGACGAGCTTGCGCCGGTCGCGGAGCAGGGCGCGGAACTGCGGGACGCGCCGCGCCAGCACGAGGATGACGAGCATTGTCAGCACCGACCAGACGATGCGGTGGGCGAGGATCTCGAGCGCACCGGCCGGCTCGAGCAGCGTCCAGTAGAGAGGGAACGTGCCCCAGAGGGTGTAGGCCAGCGCGCCGAAGATCAGTCCGCGTCGGCTATCTGGCACTCCGGGAGTCTAGAGGTGGCCCGTCGCCTACGATGGGGTGGCCTCGGGGGCGGGACCCCGGCAGGTCAGAAACGTCATCACCACTGAGGGGGAACTCACCATGCGGACTCTCCGCACCGTCCTGGCGGCGCTCGTCGCCGCACTGCTCGTCGTCGGAGCGCTCAGCACGAGCGCCGGCGCCGGGTCGCAGCCCAAGCGGATCATCGAGGAGATCCCGCCGAAGACCAAGCAGGTCTCCTACAACGCCTTCAAGCTCAAGGGCACCGTCATGGAGCCGCAGCTCGACGGCACCCTGCTGCCCTACGCCGAGCAGAAGGTGAAGATCCTCAAGAAGAAGTGCGGCACCTGCAAGTGGAAGACCGTCAAGAAGGTGAAGACCAACGAGAGCGGCGTCTTCAAGACCCGCATCTACGCCCCGGACCGCGGTCGCTGGAAGTGGCGCTCGAAGGTCGACAACTCCAACGGCTTCGGCAACACCAAGGGCAAGGTCTGGACGCTCTACTTCGACTGAGCCCCGGTCACCGCGCCTCGACGACCTGACGGACGATCAGATGATCGTCCAGGTGTCGCCACCGCCGATCAGCTCCGCCAGACGGGCGGAGGGGTCGGCGGTGGCGCCATTTCCGGCGTCGGTCGTGGCGGACGCGACCTGCTCCCGGGCCTGGTCGTCGTAGGTCGGCCGCTCCACCTGGCGGAAGATCCCGATCGGCGACTGGTCGAGGTAGTCGGCAGCGGTCAGGCGCGAGATCGCGAACGCCATCGTCGGGTCGTCGCAGTGCGCGTCGTGGACGAGCACGTCGTCGGCTGCCACGTCGGTGGTCGCCACGACCTTCACGCCGCCGGACGCCGGGTCGCGTACGAGGGCCTTGGATCCACGACCGTCCTCCAGCTGGGCGCCGAAGGTGATCGGCTCGCCGTGCACGAGCGGGATGATCGCGTCGGCCTTGGTGTCGGGCGACTTGATCGCGTCGAACGCGCCGTCGTTGAAGATCGGGCAGTTCTGGTAGATCTCGACCAGCGAGGTGCCGCGGTGCGCGGCGGCGGCGGCCAGCACCGAGGTGAGGTGCTTGCGGTCGGAGTCGATCGTGCGCGCGACGAACGACGCCTCGGCGCCGAGCGCCAGCGACACCGGGTTGAACGGGTGGTCGACCGATCCCATCGGGGTCGACTTGGTGACCTTGCCGGTCTCCGAGGTGGGGGAGTACTGGCCCTTGGTCAGGCCGTAGATCCGGTTGTTGAAGAGCAGGATCGTCATGTTGACGTTGCGGCGCAGCGCGTGGATGAGGTGGTTGCCGCCGATCGACAGCGCGTCGCCGTCACCGGTGACGACCCACACCGACAGGTCCTCGCGGGCCGTGGCGATGCCGGTGGCGATCGACGGCGCACGGCCGTGGATCGAGTGCATGCCGTAGGTGTCGAGGTAGTAGGGGAAGCGCGAGGAGCAGCCGATGCCGGAGACGAAGACGATGTTCTCGCGGCGCAGGCCCAGGTCGGGCAGGAACGACTGGACGGCCTTCAGCACGGCGTAGTCGCCGCACCCGGGGCACCAGCGCACCTCCTGGTCGGAGGTGAAGTCCTTGCCGGTCTGCGGCCCGTCGGCCGCCGGTACCTGCTCGGTGCCGGAGCGCAGTCCGGGGAGGCCGAGGTCCGTGAGAGGTGAGGTGCTCATCAGATGTGCTCCTTCTGGGAGGGCTCGCCCCAGACGCCGAGGTCGATGTCGACGCCCTCGGCCTGTCCGACCAGCTCGCCGATCGCGTGGGCGAGCTCGGTGGCCTTGAGGGGCAGTCCGCGGACGTGGTTGTAGCCGACGGCGTCGACGAGGTACTTCGCGCGCAGCAGCAGGGAGAGCTGGCCGAGGTTCATCTCGGGCACGAGCACCTTGTCGTAGCCCTTGAGGACCTCGCCGAGGTTGCTCGGGAAGGGGTTGAGGTGGCGCAGGTGGGCCTGGGCGACCTGGTAACCGGCCTTGCGCACGCGGCGTACGCCGGCGCCGATGGGGCCGTAGGTCGACCCCCACCCGAGGACCAGCACCTTGGCCTCGCCCGACGGGTCGTCGACCTCGACCGGCGGGATCGAGTCGGCGATCCGGTCGACCTTGGCCTGCCGGGTGCGGACCATGAAGTCGTGGTTGGCGGGGTCGTAGGAGATGTTGCCGTGCCCGTCGCCCTTCTCGAGGCCGCCGATGCGGTGCTCGAGACCGGCGGTGCCGGGGATCGCCCACGGGCGCGCGAGCGTCTTCTCGTCACGCAGGTAGGGCCAGAACTCGGCGTCGTCGCCCGAGCCGTGGTTCTTCTCGGTGGCGAACGCGGGGTCGATGACCGGCAGGTCGTCGACGGCCGGGACGCGCCAGGGCTCGGAGCCGTTGGCGAGGTAGCCGTCGGAGAGCAGCAGCACCGGGGTGCGGTAGGTGACGGCGATGCGGGTGGCCTCGACGGCCGCGGCGAAGCAGTCGCCGGGGGACTGGGGCG
Organism: Nocardioides sp. T5; assembly: GCF_048161455.1. NCBI lineage: Bacteria > Bacillati > Actinomycetota > Actinomycetes > Propionibacteriales > Nocardioidaceae > Nocardioides > Nocardioides sp. T5. Next base: position 619,119 of record NZ_CP182415.1, read on the forward strand.
CCACGATCGGCACCGGCGCCTCGCCGTTGCGCCCGAACATCGCCTGCAGCAGGTCGGCCTGCTCGGTCTTGGTGGGCAGGCCGGTCGAGGGGCCGCCGCGCTGGACGTCGACGACGACGAGCGGCAGCTCGGTCATCACGGCCAGGCCGATCGCCTCCGACTTCAGCGCCACGCCGGGACCGGAGGTGGACGTCACGCCGAGGTGACCGGCGTACGACGCACCGATGGCGGCGCCGACGCCGGCGATCTCGTCCTCGGCCTGGAACGTCGTCACGCCGAAGGACTTGTGCTTCGACAGCTCGTGGAGGATGTCGGAGGCCGGGGTGATCGGGTAGGTCCCGAGGAACAGCGGGAGACCTGACTGCACGCCGCCCGCGACCAGGCCGTAGGCCAGCGCGAGGTTGCCGGTGATGTTGCGGTAGGTGCCGGGGGGCATCACCGCCGGCTTGATCTCGTACTGGACCGCGAAGGCCTCGGTCGTCTCGCCGAAGTTCCACCCGGCCTTGAACGCCGCGAGGTTGGCGTCCCGAATGTCGGGCACCTTGGCGAAGCGCTTGGTCAGGAACGCCGTCGTCGGGTCGGTGGGACGGCCGTACATCCACGACAGCAGCCCGAGCGCGAACATGTTCTTCGCGCGCGAGGCGTCCTTGCGCGAGAGGCCGAACTCCTTGACCGCCTCGACCGTCATGCCGGTCAGGTCGACGGTGTGGAGGGCGTACTCGGCGAGGGTGTCGCCGTCGAGCGGACTGGCGGTGTAGCCCGCCTTGGTGAGGTTGCGGGCGGTGAAGTCGTGGGTGTCGACGATGATCGTCGCGCCCTTGTGGAGGTCGCCGAGGTTGGCGCGCAGCGCAGCCGGGTTCATCGCGACGAGCACGTCGGGGGCGTCGCCCGCGGTGAGGATGTCGTGGTCGGCGAAGTGGACCTGGAACGACGACACGCCGGGCAGGGTGCCCTGGGGCGCCCGGATCTCGGCGGGGAAGTTGGGCAGGGTGACCAGGTCGTTGCCGAACGCCGCGGTCTCCTGGGTGAACCGGTCACCGGTCAGCTGCATGCCGTCACCGGAGTCCCCTGCGAACCGGATGATGACGCGGTCGAGCTGCTTGACCTGCTTGTCGGTGTGGGTCACCTCTGCCCTGCTTCCTACGTGTCGCGAGAGTCCTGTCCCGGCTGCCCACGATAGTCGCGGGCCCAGCGGATTCCTGCCGCTCCCCACGTGATGGACGCCTCTCCCGTACCCCGTTCGCTGCGTGCGTGACCCACGACACGCTCGCAGCGGCAGCGCCGTCTGGCTCACCCCTGCGGCGGGACCCGTGGCGGCCCGGCCAAAGGCGGCGGCCGTCCGACCACCCCGCGGGGCGGGGCGAACGTCTGCGGTGGGACGTCGGCGGGGCTAGCGTGCGACTGTGACCATCACGACCACCACGTCCGACGAGCTGTGGGCGGCTGTCGAGACCTTCGACGCCGAGGCGGCGGAGGTCGCCATCGCCCGGCTGCTCTGGGACGTGCCGTTGTCCGGCGCGGTGACGGGTGTCGTCCTGCCCTTCCTGCAGGAGGTCGGCGACCGGTGGGAGGCCGGCACGCTGTCGGTCGCCCACGAGCACTTCGTCAGCGACATGCTGCGGCGCAAGCTGACCGCGCTGGCCGCCGTGCCCCCGGCCCCGCTTCTCGCGGACGCCGCCGCGGTCGCGCCGGTCGTCCTGCTCGCCTGCCCGCCGGGGGAGCGGCACGACATGGTCCTGCTGTGCGTGGCGCTGATGCTGCGCGAGCGCGGCGTACGGGTGCGGTTCCTGGGGGCCGACACCCCCGTGCCGGCCATCCTCACCGCGGCACGGGGCACCGGTGCCGACGCGGTCGTGCTGGCAGCGACGCGACCGACGATGTTCACCTCGCACGCCTCGGCCCTGCGCAAGCTCGCCGCCGACCACCCGCTGTACGCCGCCGGGCGCGGCGCCGACGACCAGACCCTCGCCGAGATCGGCGCGCTCCCGCTGCCGGCCGACCCCGTCCGTGCCGTCGTGGTGCTGGTCGGCGCACTGGCGCAGCTCCGCGGTGGCTGGTGACGGTGGTCAGGAAGGCGCCCGCCGCATGAAGAACGCCCCACGACCAACCCCCTGGTCGCGGGGCGCTCTCGCCTCTGGCGGTGCGGCAGTCCCCCGTGCGACTCCCACCCGCGTACGAGCAAACCTAGGCAGCGCGACGCTGGCGGTCCCGGTCTTCGACAGATCTTCGACGTTTCCGACAGAACCGTCCCGACACCGCCGGTCTCAGCGGTAGTTGGTGAACTGCACCGCGAAGTCGTAGTCCTGCGACTTCACCAGCTGCTGGACGGCCTGGAGGTCGTCGCGCTTCTTGGACGAGACGCGCAGCTCGTCGCCCTGCACCTGCGCCTTGACGCCCTTGGGGCCCTCGTCGCGGATCAGCTTGGAGATCTTCTTCGCGTCCTCGGAGGTGATGCCCTCCTTGAGCGCGATGTCGATCTTGGAGACCTGGCCGGACTGGCGCGGCTCGGAGGCGTCGAGGATCTTGAGGCTCTGGTTGCGCTTGATCAGCTTGTCCTGGAAGACGCTGAGCACCGCGCTGGCGCGGTCGTCGGCGGAGGCGGTGATCTCGATCGCCTGCTCGCCCTTCCACTCGATCGACGCCCCCGTGCCCTTGAAGTCGAAGCGGGTCGCGATCTCGCGGGCCGCCTGGCTGAGGGCGTTGTCGACCTCCTGGCGGTCCAGCTTGCTCACGATGTCGAAGCTCGAGTCAGCCATGTCGTTGTGCCTCCTTGGGGGCCTCCTGGAGCGGGCCCCGGCGATTCGTGGTGAAGTGCGTGCCTTGCTATTGTTCCGCACGGCCCGGCAGGTTGCCCGAGCGGCCAAAGGGAGCTGACTGTAAATCAGCCGGCATTGCCTACAGAGGTTCGAATCCTCTACCTGCCACTGGACGCAGTCCAGTCGCGAGACCCCCGCACGGTGTGCGGGGGTCTCGTGCGTCCGGGGCCTCGTGCAGTGTGGGTGGGGACTGCTTGACTGCCCGGGTGAGCGATCCCGCCCCGCCCGACGACGCCTGGCTCGACGCCGAGTGCCGGCGCCTGCTCGGCTTCGGCCGCCGTGTCGTGCACCCACGCGGTGGCGCGGCGTGGCTCGACGACGACGGGGCGCCCGACCTCGGTCGCCCGGTGCACACGTGGATCACCAGCCGCATGGTCCACGTCTTCGGGCTCGGTGCGCTGATGGGCGTCGAGGGGAGCGCGTCGATCGCCACGGCCGCCCTCGCGGGGTTGCGTACGACGTTGCACGACGACGAGCACGGCGGCTGGTTCGGCGCCGTCGCCCCCGATGGCGAGCCCGACGGTGCCAAGTCCTGCTATGCGCACGCCTTCGTCATGCTCGCCGGGTCGACGGCCGTGGCGGCCGGGCTGCCGGGCGCGGAGCCGCTGCTGGCCGAGGCGACGCAGGTCTTCGAGGCACGCTTCTGGGACGACGGCCTCGGCCGCGTGGTCGACGAGTGGGACCGGGCCTGGGCGACGCCCGCGCCCTACCGCGGCCTCAACTCCACGATGCACGCGCTCGAGGCGATGCTGGCCGTCGGCGACGTCACCGGCGACGACGTGTGGCACCGGCGGGCGGCCCGGCTGGCCGGCCTGGTGGTCGAGCTCGCACCGTCGTACGACGGACGGCTGCCCGAGCACTTCGGCCCCGACTGGTCGGTCGACCTCGACCTCAACCGCGACCGGCCCGACGACCCGTTCAAGCCCTACGGCGCGACCGTCGGGCACGGCCTCGAGTGGTCGCGGCTGCTGCTCCACCTCGAGGCGACCCTGGGCGAGGCGGCACCCGCCGGGCTCCTCGACACCTCGCGCCTGCTCTTCGACCGCGCGGTGGCGGACGGGTGGCACGCCGACGGAGCACCGGGCTTCGTCTACACGACCGACTGGGAGGGCCGGCCCGTCGTCCGCGAGCGGATGCACTGGGTGAGCGCCGAGGCGATCGCGGCCGCCGCGGCGCTGCACCGGCGTACGGGTGAGGAGCGCTACGCACGGCGCTACGCCGAGTGGTGGGCCTACGCCCGGGAGCACCTCCTCGACCGCGAGCGCGGGTCGTGGCACCACGAGCTCGACGCGGCCAACCAGCCGCAGGCCAGCGTGTGGCCCGGCAAGCCCGACCTCTACCACGCGGTCCAGGCGACCCTCCTCCCACGGATGCCGCTGGCGCCGAGTCTCGCCCGTGCGATGGCGCTGTCGGACGGTCGGACGGCCCGGGCATGATGGGCGCATGACCGACGCGCAGCCCCGGATCCTCGTCGTCGGCGAGGCGCTCGTCGACGTGGTGCCCGCTCCCGACGGGACGACCCGCGACCACCCCGGCGGCAGCCCCGCCAACGTCGCGATCACCCTCGGCCGGCTCGAGCGCGACGTACGCCTCGTCACGCTGCTCGGCGACGACGAGCGTGGTGCCGTCGTCCGCGCGTGGCTGGAGGCCAGTGACGTCACCGTGCTGGCCGGCCCGACCAGCTCGGGACGCACGTCGAGCGCGGCGGTGACCCTCGACGAGACCGGCGCCGCAACCTATGAGTTCGACCTCGACTGGGACCTGCGGTCGGTGCCCGAGGAGGCGTGCGACGTGCTCCACGTGGGCTCGATCGCGACGGTCCTCGACCCGGGTGCCGACACGGTGCTCGAGGCGTTCCGCACCCACCGCGGACGGGCGCTCCTCTCCCTCGACCCCAACGCGCGTCCGGCGATCACCCCCGACCGCGCCGGCCCGGTGGCCCGCGTCGAGCAGCTCGTCGCGCTCGCCGACGTGGTCAAGGTGAGCGACGAGGACCTCCACTGGCTCCACCCGGGAGACGACCCCGTCGCGACCGCCACCCGGTGGGCCGACGCCGGCCCGGGACTGGTCGTCGTGACGCGTGGCGGCGCCGGCGCGGTCGCCGTACGCCCTGGCGGGACCGCGCTCGAGGTGCCGGGCGTGCCCGTCGCCGTGGCCGACACCGTCGGTGCGGGCGACACCTTCAGCGGCGTGCTCATCGACGCCCTCCTCGCGCTCGGCGTGCACGGAGAGGGTGCCGCCGAGGCGCTCGCAGCGCTGACCGACCGCGACCTGCTCGACGTCGTCACCACCGCCGCCGTGGGCGCGGCGATCAACGTCTCCCGACCGGGCGCCGACCCGCCGACGCGCGCGGAGCTCTCCTCCGCGCTCGGCGTGGGCCGCGAAGCCGGGCAGGAGTGAGCGCGGAGCAGATCCACGACATCGGCAGGCGGCGGGCCTGGGTCATCTGGCTGGTCTCGCTCGCCGTCTACGTGCTGGCGGTCTTCAACCGCAGCTCGCTCGGGGTCGCGGGGATCATCGCGTCCGAGCGGTTCGACATCAGCGCCACCCGCCTGGCGACGTTCACCGTGCTGCAGCTGGTGGTCTACGCCGGCATGCAGGTGCCGGTCGGGGTCCTGCTGGACCGCTACGGCTCGCGCGCCATGCTGCTGGCCGGCCTGGTGATGATGAGTGCGGGCCAGCTGGCCTTCGCCTTCACGACCTCCTTCGGCGGAGCAGTCGCGGCCCGCGCCGTCGTGGGCGCGGGCGACGCGATGATCTTCGTGAGCGTGATCCGGCTCGTCACGATCTGGTTCCTGGTGCGGCAGGCGCCGATGGTCACCCAGCTCACCGGCCTCACCGGGCAGCTCGGCGCGATTGCCGCGGCCGGCCCGCTGGCGTACCTCCTCCAGGAGCTGGGCTGGACGCGCACGTTCGCGCTGGCCTCCAGTCTCGGAGTCGTGATGCTCGTCGCGGTCCTCGCCCTCGTCAAGGACTCGCCCTACCGGCGCTCGGACGTGGTGGCCATCAAGCTGCGTGCGCTGGCCCAGTCGGTGCGCACGGTGTGGGGCAACCCCGGCACGCGGCTGGGGATGTGGTCGCACTTCTCCTCGCAGTTCTCCGTCACGGTCTTCACCCTGCTGTGGGGCTACCCGTTCCTGGTGCAGGGCCTCGGCTGGTCGTCGCGCGAGGCCAGCACCCTGCTGATGGCGATGACGGCGTGGGCCGTGGTGAGCGGGCTGGTCCTCGCACGACTGGTGGGCCGGCTGCCCTACTACCGCTCGTGGATCGTGGTCGGTGTCGTCCTCACCATGGTGGTGCCGTGGACCGCGGTCCTGCTCTGGCCCGGCGTCGCGCCGACGTGGCTGGTGGTGGTGATGGCGTTCGCCACGGCCAGCGGGGGACCGGCCTCCATGGTCGGCTTCGACCTCGCCCGCTCGTTCACCCCCCCGCACGAGACCGGCCGCGCCAACGGGCTCGTCAACATCGGCGGCTTCACCGCCTCGCTGCTGACCATGGCGCTGATCGGCGTCGTCCTCGACCTGTCCTCGCCGGGCGGCATGGAGTCCTACACCCTCGGCGACTTCAAGCTCGCGCTGGCCGTGCAGTACGTCTTCTGGACGCTCGGCGTCGTCCAGACGCTCCGCTACCGCCGCCGCGGCCTGGCCCACCTCGCCCGCATGCACCCGGGCTCGGTCGAGCAGATGAGGGCCGGGCACCCCTTCGTCCACCCGGGGATCGGCACCGAGGGCGTGTAGCGGGGTCTTCAGTCGTTCGGGGCGCCTTCGGGACTGCCTGACATCTTCAGTGATCCCCGGTCAGCCGGCCGTTCCTGAACCTGTCGGCCCGTGCACGGGCTGACATGTTCAGGCGTTGCCGCCGGGTCCGGCGTACGGCATCAGGGCGTGGGCCCGCGGGGCGCGGGGCCAGAACCGCCGCACGTGCGTGGGAAGTGGCCCTCGCCCGAGCGTTTCGGGGGCCACAACCGCCGCACGTGCGGCGAATCGGGTCAGCCGATCTCGCCGTCGCCGTCGGGGTCGAGGTCGCCGGTGGGGTCCTCGGCGGTCGGGTCGTCGAGGAAGTCACCACCGACGGGGTGGCCCTGCCACGACACCATCTCCCAGCCGGAATCGTGATCGCCCTCGAGCACGATGAGCGCGGTGTTGTGGAGCGGCTGGGTCGCAGGCGGGGCGTCGGGGTGGGGGACCATCCGGGTCGAGACCCAGGTGCGGAGTGCGGCGCCGTGGCTGACGACGAGGGCGGCGTCGTGGCCGGCCTCGACGATGGCGCGCACCGCCGCGTCGTAGCGGGCGAGGAACTCCTCACCCGTCTCACCACCGGGCATCCGGTGGGCGAGGTCGCCCTCGAGCCACGTGGCGACGGCGCCGATGTAGCCGGCGACCGCGTCGTGGTCGCTGCGCATCTCGAAGTCGCCGGCGTCGATCTCCCGCAGCCCGTCGAGCTGGACCGGCTCGAGGCCGCGGTCCTCGGCGGTGGGGGAGGCGGTCTGGTGCGTACGCACCCGGCTGGAGACGTAGATCGCGTCGAGGCGCTCGTCGGCGATGGCCTTCGCGGCCGCCGCTGCCTGGGCGCGGCCGAGATCGGTCAGGTCGAGCCCGGGGTGGGCGGTGTCGAGCTCGCCGGAGACGTTGGCGTGGGTCTGGCCGTGTCGCATGAGCAGGAGTCGCAAGGTAGTGGTTCCTCAGCAGGGCGGGCGGAAGGGGTCAGCTGTTGAACGGGGACGTCTTGCTGGACGCGAGCTCGCGCGCCTGCTCCAGCGGGACGTCCTCCAGGGCGGCGGCGATGTCCGAGCCGACGTGGCTCACCTCGGTGCCGCGCTCGAGCAGCACCTGGGTGTGCACGAGGCGGTCGTCGTAGGCGTGCACCATCGTGAACCCCTGGCCCGCGTCGACCCCCGAGACGAAGCGGTCGACCGGCGCCGGGTCGATGGTGTAGCAGCTGGCTGCGGTCACCGAGACGGGTACGCCGGCGAAGGTGGACCACGTCGGCAGGTGGAGGTGGCCGGCCAGGATGCCGCGCACGTCGGTCCCGGCGATGACGTCGGCGAGCGCCTGCTGGTCGTGCAGCTCGATCAGCTCGGCGGCGCGGATCATCGGCAGGGGGAGCGGTGGGTGGTGCATCGCCAGCAGCGTGCCGTGCTCGGCAGGGGTGGCCAGCACGTCGGCGAGCCACGCCAGCTGCTCGGGGAGCAGCTCGCCGTGGTGGTAGCCCGGCGCGCTGGTGTCGAGCGCGACGATCCGCAGCCCGTCGACCTCGTGGACGCGGTCCTGGCAGCCGGCGTCGTCGGAGTCGAAGAGTGCCTTCGCGAACGGCGCTCGCTCGTCGTGGTTGCCCATCGTCCAGACCACCGTCGCGCCGATCCCTGCGGCGAAGGGCTCGACGATCGAGCGAAGGGTGTCGTACGCGTCGGGCTCGGCCCGGTCGGCGAGGTCACCGGTGAAGACGATCGCCTGCGGGGCCGGGGACACCGCCGCCAACCGGTCGAGCGTGCGACGCAGGTTGGCGTCGTTGTCGATCACGCCGTAGTGGAGGCCGCCGCCACCGATCAGGTGCGGGTCGCTCAGATGGGCGACGACGTGCCGCGGGGCGGCGTACTGGCCGAGCTGCTTCACGGGGAGCAGCCTAGGACCAGCGACAAGGGCCATGACGCGTCGTCACCGGGGTTGGCCGGCCGTTCACCCGGCCGTCGGGTCGCGGTCGGCGTCCGCGAATAGCGTCCCGCTCGTGGTGGCGCGCGGGGTGGTCGGCAGCCTGCTGGTGCTGCTCGGCGGGCTGGTGGTCGCGACCATCCCCAGCGGCTACGCGGTGGCGGGCCTGCTGCAGCCCGTACGGGGCTCGGCCACCGGGCGGATGCTGGGGCTGGTGGTCGTGCTGGTGGGTCTCGGTCTGCTCGCCTCGGCCTGGCTCCGCCTGTGCCGCCTCGCGTCCCGCGCCGACGTCGCGAGCCGACCGGCCCTGGTGACCCGGGTGCGCGCCACGACCGTCGCGTGGTCGCTGCCGCTCCTGCTGGCTCCGCCGCTCTTCTCCCGCGACGGATGGTCGTACGCCGCCCAGGGAACGATGGCGGACCGGGGGATCTCGCCCTACGAGCACGGGCCGTGGAGCCTGGTCGGGCCGCGCGCGGTGCCGGGGCCGATCGTGGAGGGCGTCGACCCGCGCTGGATGGGCACGCCCACGCCGTACGGTCCCGTGCCGCTGATCGGCGGCGACCTCGCCGCGGGCCTGACCGGCGACCCGTGGCTGCTCGTGGTGGCCCACCGCGGCCTGGCGCTCGTCGGGCTGGTGCTGCTGGCGTGGGCGGTGCCGAGGCTGGCGCGCTGGTGCGGGGCGGACCCGGCCCTCGCCTCCGGCCTCGTGCTGGCCTCGCCGCTGCTGCTCGCCAACGGTGTCGCCGGGTTGCACAACGACCTCCTCATGGTCGGGCTGATGGCGGCCGCCGTCGTCCTCGCCCGCGACCACGGGTGGGTCGCCGGTGCCCTGGACGCCGGGCTCGCGGCCGGGGTGAAGCTGCCGGGAGGCCTGGCCTGCGTGGCAGTCGTGCTGCTGACGCTGCCCGCCGCGGCGCCGCTCGTGCTCCGGGTGCGCCACGCGGCCCGCGTCGCCACCGTGGCGGTGGCCGCGCTCGTCGTGCCGGGCGTGGTGTGGGGACTGGGCGTCGGCTGGGTCGGGGCGCTGTCCGTGCCCGGCAGCGTCCTCACCCCGCTGTCGCTGCCGACACTGCTCGGCGGCTGGCTCGACCTCCTCGCCCGGGCCGTGGGCTCGGGCCTGCCGGACGCGACGTTCCTCGACCTCGTCCGCACCCTGGCGCAGGCCGCGGTCGTCGCGGTCGTCGTCCGCGTGCTGGCCACCCGCCCGACGGGCGACCCCGCAGCGGCGGTCCGCGCGCTCGGTCTGGTCATGCTCGCCGTCGTCGCGCTGAGCCCGGTGGTGCACCTGTGGTACCTGCTGTGGGTGGTGCCGTTCGTGGCGGTCCAGCGGCTCGGCCGGGGAGCCACCGTGGCGCTGGTCGCCGTCTCGCTCGTCGGTGGCCTGGTGGCGCCGATGGACTCCTCCCTGCACGGCGCCTACCTGGCGATCGTGGTCGGCTCCCTCGTGGTGGCCGCCGTGGCCGTGGTGCTGCTGGTGACCCGCCGGGCGCGCGAGCGGCTCTCCGGCATCGCGACCGAGGAGTGGACCGCGAGCATCGACGCCACGGTCGTCGACCACGGGTAGTCCTCCGCACGCGACCGAGCCGCCGCGCGGCGCCCGGCCACCGGGCGGGCCGCCACCTCGAGGACGGCGTCGCCCAGCGGCTCCGGTTCCGGTGCCGCCCAGGCGCCGGACGACCCGTCCACGAGCTCGCGCGCCCCGCCGCGGTCGGCGGTGACCACAGGGGTGCCCGAGGCGAGTGCCTCCAGCACGGCGAGCCCGAACGTCTCGCCCGGGCACACGCTCAGGGCGACGTCGGCGTGCGCCAGGGCCCGGCTCAGCAGGTCGGGGGAGTCGACGTAGCCGTGGAAGCGGACCCGCGCGTCACCCGCGACCTCGACGAGCTCGTCGCGGTGCGGTCCGACGCCGTAGACGTCCAGGCGCACGGGTACGCCGCGGCGGTGCAGCGCGACCGCGGTCGCGACGGCGAGGTGGGGGCTCTTCTCGCGGGAGAGGCGACCGGCGTGCACGAGGCGCAGCACGTCGCCCGCGGCGTACGGCCGGGGCCGGAACGTCTCGAGGTCCACGCCGAGCGGCACCCGGACGACCGGGCAGTCCGCGGCGTCGGCGACCTGCTGGAACTCGCGCCGGGCGTAGTCGGAGGTGACGACGACCGTGTCCACGCTGCGCACCAGCAGCCGGTTGAGCAGTCCCACGGAGACCTTGGACGTCGTGTCGAGGCCGGTGCGCAGCGCGAGCATGTCGTCGAGGCGCTCGTGCGACAGCAGCACCGACCCGATCCCGTTGCGCCCGGCCCACCGGGCGACCGGCAGCAGCGTCAGCTTGTCGCTGAGCTCGACCGACGTGGGCCGCCACTGCTCGAGGACCTCGATGACGCGCCACGGCTCGACGATCAGGCGGTAGCCGCCACCGACCCGCGGAGCCCGCAGCTGCACCACGTCGCCCAGTGGGGTCGTGGTCCGGGCGTCCTCCGGGCCGGGTACGACGAGCAGGCGGGCGTTGCCGGCCGCGACGTACCCCCTGCCCAGGGCGCGCAGGGCGGTGCGCATGCCTCCCGACGCAGGTCCGACGAAGTTGGCCAGCTGGGCGATGCGCATGGGCGCAGGCTGGCCCAGGCAGGTGAACGGGCAGCGAGCGCGGTCTGGACGTCAGCGGGCGGGCAGGATCCGCCCGGTGACCTCGCCGAGCGAGATCCGGCCACCGCCGGTGCCCGGCGCGGTGTAGCGCAGCGTCACCTCGTCGCCGTCCTCGAGGAAGGTGCGCTCGCGCCCGGCGACGGTGAAGGGCTCCTTGCCGCCCCACGACAGCTCGAGCAGCGAGCCGCGCTGGTCACGCTCGGGGCCCGAGACGGTGCCCGACCCCCACAGGTCGCCGGTGCGCAGGCTGGCGCCGTTGACCGTGGTGTGGGCGAGCATCTGGGCAGGCGACCAGTACATCGTGCGGTAGGGCGGGCGCGCGACGACCTCGCCGTCGAGCACCACCTCCACCTCGATGTCGAGTCCGGCGGGCCCGTCGACGCGGAGGTAGTCGAGGACCTCCGGGTCGTCCTGGCCGGGCAGCTCGGTCCAGGCGGCGTCGAGCGCGGCCAGCGGGGTGACCCACGCGCTGATCGACGTGGCGAACGACTTGCCGAGGAACGGCCCGAGCGGGACGTACTCCCAGGCCTGGATGTCGCGCGCGGACCAGTCGTTGAGACCCACGACGCCGAACGTGTGGCGCGCGAAGTCGGCGGTCGGGACCCGGTCGCCGAGCGCCGACGGCACGCCGACCACGAAGCCGAGCTCCGCCTCGATGTCGAGCCGCTGCGAGGGCCCGTAGGTCGGCAGGTCGTCGGTGGGCGCCTTGCGCTGCCCGCACGGGCGTACGACGTCGGTGCCCGACACCACGACCGTGCCCGAGCGACCGTGGTAGCCCACGGGGAGGTTCTTCCAGTTGGGCAGCAGCGGCTCGGAGTCGGGGCGGAACATCCGCCCGACGTTGGAGGCGTGGTGCTCGGAGGCGTAGAAGTCGACGTAGTCGCCCACGCTGAACGGGAGCAGCATCGTCACCGAGTCGACCGGGGCCAGGGCCGGCTCGACGAGGCGCTCGGTCTGGTCGGTCAGCAGCCCGGTCACCCAGGCCCGGGTGGACTCCCAGACCGCCGGCCCGGCCGCCATGAACGGGTTGAGCGTGGGCTGGTCGAACAGCGCGTGGGTGTCGACCATGTCGGCGGCGGCGACCACGCTGAGGTCGAGCACCTGGTCGCCGATGCGCACCGCCACCCGCGGACGCTCGCCGGAGCGCGCGAAGACGCCGTAGGGCAGGTGGTCGACGTCGAAGCCGGAGCCGGCGGCTCCCTCGACCCAGCTGGTGCGGTTCATGCGTTGTCCTCCGAGTCGGTGGATGCGGGAACGAGTCCGAGGGCGACCAGGTCGTCGCGCGGCTCGGTGACCGAGCACGAGCCGAACGAGGTGAACCAGCGACGCGTCGCGGCGACCCCGCTGTCGGCGAGGGCGGCCGCGAGCGCGGCACCGTCACGCTGCTCGAGGACGGCCTCGGCGTCGACGACGCTGCCGCCGTCCCAGAGCGTCCTCGTGGCGACCAGCACGTTGACGAAGCCGTGCGCGCCACCGCCCTCGGGGTCGTGGCGGACCGCGCGGTGCAGCCCGGCGGTCGCCTTGAAGCGGGTCTCGCGGTCGAGCGCGGCGTCGATCCAGCCGGCGACGGTCGCGGAGTCGGGGACCAGGTCGTGGTCGACGTTGCCGAGGCGCAGCTTGAGCCGGTGCCCGCAGGCCGCGACCTCGTCGGCGGCCGCGAGCCAGCGGGCGGTCGCGGGGCCGGGGAGCTCGACGTACAGCGGCACGTCGACCTCGGCCGCCCGCAGGGCGGCGTCGATCCGGCGGACGTTGCCCACGGGGTCGTCGACGTCGCGGACCGCGATCTCGACGGCCGCCACGTGCAGGCCGAGCCTGGTCGCCGCCCCGAGGGGACCGGCGAGCTGGCCCGCTCCGCCGGTGACGACCACCGACAGCGGTGCGCCGAACCCGCGTACGAGCGGGAGGTCGGTGTCGCGCAGGACGAAGCTGCCGACCAGGTCGCCCCACCACTCACGGCGGCGCTCGATGTGCGCGGCGGTGGCGTCGTGCAGGGGGACGTCGCCCGGCGGGAAGATCGCGGCATCGTCGACGAAGCCGCGCCACTCCTCGGGCCAGCCCGCTGCTCCGGGAGGTTCGACAGGTGCGGGGGACGGGGTCACGGGGCTACTCTAGCCACCAGATAGCGGACGCTCGCGTCCGATAGTCGGATGATTGGACGCACCCATGGCCCACTACCGAGCACTCGGCCGGCTGCCCCGCCAGCGCCACACCCAGCTTCGCGACGACGACGGCCACCTCTTCCGCGAGGAGCTGATGGGCGAGGAGGGGTTCTCGTCCGACTCCTCGCTCCTCTACCGCCGGGGCGTGCCGAGCGCGATCGTGGACAGCCAGGTCTGGGAGCTGCCCGACCAGACGCGCACGCCCAATCACCCGCTCAAGCCGCGCCACCTCAAGCTGCACGACCTGCGCTATCCCGGTTCCGGGGGAGGCGCCTGCCCGGTCGAGGGCCGCCGGCTGGTGCTGGGCAACAACGACGTCCGGATCGCGTACGTCGTCACCGGCACGGACCCCTCCCCGCTCTACCGCAACGCCATCGGCGACGAGTGCGTCTTCGTCGAGTCCGGCAGCGGCACCGTCGAGACCGTCTTCGGGGTGGTGCCCTACCGCGCCGGCGACTACGTCGTCGTCCCGCGCGCGACCGACCACCGCTGGGTCCCGGCCGAGCCGTCGCGGCTCTACGCCGTCGAGGCCAACAGCCACATCCACCCGCCCAAGCGCTACCTCTCCCGCTTCGGCCAGCTCCTCGAGCACGCCCCCTACTGCGAGCGCGACCTCCACGGCCCCGCCGAGACGTTCCAGGCCGAGGGCGAAGACGTCGAGGTGCTGGTCAAGCACCGCACGAGCGCGGGGATCGTCGGCACCCGGATGACGTACGCCACCCACCCCTTCGACGTGGTCGGCTGGGACGGCTGCCTCTACCCGTACACGTTCAACATCGAGGACTACATGCCGATCACCGGCAAGGTGCACCAGCCGCCGCCGGTCCACCAGGTCTTCGAGGGCTGGAACTTCGTGATCTGCAACTTCCTGCCCCGCAAGGTCGACTACCACGAGCTCGCCATCCCGGTGCCCTACTACCACTCCAACGTCGACTCCGACGAGGTCATGTTCTACGTCGGCGGCGACTACGAGGCGCGCAAGGGATCGGGCATCGGCATCGGCTCGATCAGCCTGCACCCCGGTGGTCACGCGCACGGCCCGCAGCCCAGCGCGATCGAGGCGAGCCTCGGCGTGCAGTACTTCGACGAGTCGGCCGTCATGGTCGACACGTTCGCCCCGCTCGAGCTGGGTGAGGGCGGCCTCGCGGTCGAGGACCCGGCGTACGCCTGGACGTGGGCGGGACGCGGACCCGCCGCTCCGGAGGGCGCAGCCGGGGACGACGGGGGACCGGCGGTCTACAGCAACAGCTGAGGCCGCCGCCGGGCACGGGCGCGAGGCGGCCCCTCTCTTCGGGTGATCACTAGCGTGGTCGGCATGAGCTCCGCAGACCTCCCGCCCTGCGTCTTCCTCCTCTTCGGCGCCCGCGGCGACCTCGCGGCCCGCAAGCTGTTCCCCGGCCTCTACCGGCTCGCGGCGGCCGGACGGCTGCCGCAGGACTACGCCGTCATCGGCAGCGGCCGGCACTCGCCGGGCTCGGACGACGAGTTCCGCGACGAGGTGCGCGCGGGGCTGCGCGACTCGGTCGACGACCTCGACGACGACGTCGCACGCGACCTGCTCGAGCGGCTGTCGTTCCAGACCTCCGACGCCGACGACGGTGCCGACCTCGCCGCCCGGGTGCGGGAGGTCGAGGAGGGGCTCGGCGACGACGTACGCCGCGTCGTCTACCTGTCGGTGCCGCCCACCGCGATGTCCGGGATGGTCGGGATGCTCGGGCGCGAGGGGCTGGCCGAGCGGGCCCGCCTGGTCATCGAGAAGCCGTTCGGGCTCGACCTCGAGTCCTTCGACGAGCTCGACCGCGACGTGCACGAGGTCTTCGAGGAGGAGCAGGTCTTCCGCATCGACCACTTCCTCGGCAAGGAGGCCGTGCAGAACCTGCTCGCCCTGCGCTTCGCCAACGCCCTCTTCGAGCCGGCGTGGAACCGCCACAGCATCGCCTCGGTGCAGGTCGACGTCCCCGAGACGCTGGCGATGGAGGGCCGCGGCTCGTTCTACGAGTCCACCGGCGCACTGCGCGACATGGTCTCCACGCACCTGTTCCAGATCCTCGGCGCGGTCGCCCTCGAGGACCCGGGGGAGTGGTCCTCCGAGGCCGTACGACGTGCGCGTGCCGCGGTGTTCGCCGACGTCCGCCCGCTCGACCCGGCCCGCGTCGTGCTCGGCCAGTACGACGGCTACCGCGACGAGGACGACGTCAACGAGGACTCCGACGTCGAGACCTTCGTCGCCCTCGAGGCCCGGGTCGACAACGACCGCTGGCAAGGCGTGCCGTTCTTCCTGCGCACCGGCAAGGCGATGGCGGAGACCCGGCGCACGGTCACGCTGCGCTTCCGCGCGCCCGACTCGACGGTCTTCGGCGTGGGACGCGCTCGCGACGAGCTGGTGCTGGAGCTGGCCGACGAGGCGCAGATCCACGTCGACGTCCTCGGCAAGCGGCCGGGCCCGGAGATGGAGCTGGCCCCGGCCACCATGCGCCTCGACCTGGGCGAGGAGCTCCCGCACGACGAGCCGCTCGAGGCCTACGAGCGCCTGCTCCTCGACGTGCTCCACGGCGACCACACGTTGTTCGCCCACGCCGACGAGACGCGACGGCTGTGGGAGGTGTGCCAGCCGGTGCTCGACGACCGGCCCGCGCCGCTGCCCTACGAGCAGGGCTCGTGGGGTCCGGCCGAGGCGCTCGACCTGCCCGAGGGGGGCTGGCGCCTCGGGAGTGGCGACGCCGATGGCGAGTGACGCGCCGGGCGCAGGTGGCCCCGCCGCGCCCATCGCGGACCACGGCCTGATCGGCGACCTCCGCACCGCAGCCCTGGTGGCGACGGACGGCACGATCGACTGGTTCTGTCCCGGCCGCTTCGACGCGCCGAGCGTGTTCGCCTCGATCCTCGACCCCGACGGCGGCTCGTGGCGGCTGGGGCCGGACGACCCGGACGCCCGCAGCCAGCAGTACTACCACCCCGAGACCAACATCCTCGTCACCCGCTTCATGACCGAGCACGGCGTGGTCGAGGTGCAGGACTTCATGCCCGTCCTGCGCGCCCATGACCCCGACCACCGGCAGCGGCTCGTCCGCCGCGTGGTGGGCCTGCGCGGCACGGTCGACCTGACGATGCACATGGCGCCGCGACCCGACTACGGCAGCACCGACCCGGACCTGAGCGTCGAGGACGGCGTCGTCCGCTTCGCCGACGGTGACGTCCACCTCGCCCTGTCGAGCACCGTCGACCTCGACGTCGCCGCCACCGCGGCGACCGCGCGACTGGGCCTGGCGACCGGCGAGTCCGCCCTCTTCGTGCTCGAGGTGCTGGCGCCCGGCGAGGCCGCGCAGGGGTGCGCCCGCTCGGACGTGTCCGAGCTCTTCGAGTCCACGGCGGCCTTCTGGCGGGCCTGGCTCGCGCAGTCGACCTACACCGGCCGGTGGCGGGAGTGGGTGGACCGCTCCGCGCTCACCCTCAAGCTGCTGTGCCACGAGCCGACCGGCGGCATCGTCGCCGCCCCCACCACCAGCCTCCCGGAGCGCATCGGCGGCTCGCGCAACTGGGACTACCGCTACGTGTGGGTCCGCGACGCGGCGTTCAGCGTCTACGCGTTGCTGCGCCTCGGCTTCACCGAGGAGGCGGCGGCGTTCGTGCGCTTCCTCTCCGAGCGGCTCGGCGAGGCGGCCGACGACTGCGACGACGAGCTCGGCCCGCTGCGGGTGCTCTACGACCTCGACGGCGGGCGGCCGCACGAGCGCGAGCTCGACCACCTCGCCGGCTACCGCGACTCCCGCCCGGTGCGGGTCGGCAACGGCGCGGTCGACCAGCTGCAGCTCGACGTCTACGGCGAGATCGTCGACTCGGTCTACCTCTTCGACAAGCACGGGCGCGGCATCAGCCACGACGCGTGGACCGACCTGAGCCGCATCGTGTCGTGGCTGATGGACAACTGGCAGCGCCCCGACGCCGGCATGTGGGAGATCCGGTCGGAGCCGCGTACCCACACCACGTCGCTCGTGATGAGCTGGGTCGCCGTCGAGCGGATGATGCGCGTCGCGCGCCGCCGCGGCCTGCCCGGCGACCTCACCGAGCTGGCCGCCACCCGCGACGAGATCTACGCGCGGGTGATGACCGAGTGCTGGAACGACGACCTCGGCGCCTTCACTGCCTTCGCGCACAGCGACGTGCTGGACGCGGGCGCGCTGCTGATGCCGATGGTGAAGATGCTCGCCCCCGACGACCCGCGCTTCCTGTCCACCCTCGCCGCGATCGAGGACCGGCTCGTCTCCGACAGCCTGGTGCTGCGCTACGACCCGGGCGCCTTCGGCGACGGGGTCTCGGCCGGTGAGGACGGTGACGCCCCGGTCGAGGAGGGCACGTTCTCCCTCTGCTCGTTCTGGTACGTCGAGGCGCTGACCCGCGCGGGCCGTCTCGCCGACGCCCGCCTGGCGCTGGAGAAGATGTTCACCTACGCCAACCACCTCGGGCAGTACGCCGAGCAGGTGGGCCTCAACGGCGAGCAGCTGGGCAACTTCCCGCAGGGCTTCACCCACCTCAGCCTGATCAGCGCGGTCATCAACCTCGACCGCAGCCTCGACGGCTGACCGGCCTCAGGACGTCCAGGCGTGCCAGAGGTCGGCGTACTCCCCGTCGAGGTCGATCAGCTCGTCGTGGCTGCCGAGCTCCACGATGCGCCCGTCGAGGACCACCGCGATGCGGTCGGCGTCGTGGGCGGTGTGGAGCCGGTGGGCGATCGCCACGACGGTGCGGCCCTCGAGCAGGTTGTTCATCGAGCCCTCGAGCGTGCGCGCGGTGCGCGGGTCGATGAGCGAGGTGGCCTCGTCGAGCACGAGCGTGTGGGGGTCGGCGATGATGAGCCGGGCCAGCGCCACCTGCTGGGCCTGCGCCGGCGTCAGTGAGAAGCGGCCGGATCCGATCATCGTGTCGAGCCCCTCGGGCAGCCGCTCGACCCACGACCACCCGCCGACGGCGGCGAGCGCCTGCCGCACCGCGTCGTCGGGGGAGTTCTCGCGGGCCAGCACGACGTTGTCGCGCACGGTGCCGATGAAGACGTGGTGCTCCTGGGTCACGAGCGCGACCTCGGTGCGCAGCACCTCGAGGGGGAGGTCGACGAGGTCGACTCCCCCGACGCGCGCCGAGCCGGTGCGGGGGCGGTTGATCCCCGACAGGAGGCGCCCGAGCGTCGACTTGCCGGACCCGCTCGGTCCCACGACCGCCAGCCGCTCGCCGGTGCGCAGCCGCAGGTCGACTCCGTGCAGCACGTCGTGGCCCTCCCGGTAGGCGAACCGGAGGTCCTCGGCGGCCAGGTCGACCCCGTCCGGCCGCCGGTCGCCGGGCTCCCGGTCGGGCGGCACCTCGGCGATGCCGAGCAGGCGGCTGGTCGAGGCCGCGCCCACCTGCAGGCGGTCGACCTCGCCGATCACCGCGTCGAGCGGCTCGGCCAGCGCGACGACGTACAGCAGCGCGGCGGTGATCTGGCCGAGGTCGACCCACCCCTGGCTGTAGCCGTAGGCGCCCACGACGAGCGTGACGACCTGCGGCACCTGGAAGGCCGCGTTGAGTGCCGCGAAGAGCACGTTGCGCAGGGTCATGCCGTAGCGCTCGGCCTGCGCCGAGACGGCGATGTCGTCCGAGCCCGCCCGGACCCGCGCCAGCGACAGGCCCAGCGCCTCGACGGTGCGCGAGCCCTCCACGGTCTCGGTGAGGGTGGTGTTGATGCGGGAGTACGTCGCGCCCTCGGTGATGTACGCCTTGGGCGCGCGCCGCAGGTAGGTGCGCACGGCCGGGGTGCAGAGGGCGAACACCACGAGGGCGGGGACGGCCAGCACGACCGAGTTGAGCAGCATCGCGACGACCGACAGGACGACGGTCATCAGCGAGATCAGCAGCCGCGGCACGCCCCACTGCACCGACCGGGCCATGGTGCCGACGTCGCGGGTGACGCGGGTGACGAGGTCGCCCGTGCTGGCCCCCTCGACCCGGCCGACCGGGAGGCGCAGGATCGTGCGCACCACGTGCTCGCGCGCCGAGGCGAGGAGGTCCTGGCCGAAGTGGGTGGAGGTGCGCTGGGCGCCGAAGGTGAAGAGCGCCTGCAGGACGACGACGCCGACCACGGCCAGGGCGAGCGTGTCGAGTCCGGTCGCCGCGGCTCCCTGGGCGTCCACCCGGTTGACGAGCGACCCGAGCAGTCGCGGGACGACGAGCGCGGACGCGGCGGCGGCCGCGTTGAGGACCACCAGCAGCACGAAGGACCGCTTGCGCTGGCGCACGAGGTCGCCGAAGAAGGCCAGCACCGCGCGGTTGCCCGAGACCGGCCAGCCGCGCACGGGGTTGCGGGAGGCGTCGTACACGGCCTCGGCCCGCTGCCGGCGGAGGTCGTGGCGCTGCCAGAGGGCGCGGTTGCGCTCGCGCAGCCCGACCCGGCCGGGAGGGTCGAGCTCGGGCGGGACCGCCGGCGGGTCGGTGGCCCGGTCGCGCCAGGTGTCGGCGGAGGTGGCGAGGAGGTCGGTGCTCATCGGACCGTCTCCTCCTCGTCGAGCTCGCGGGTGACCACGCGCCGGTAGGCCTCGTCGTCGGCCAGCAGGTCGGCGTGGCGGCCCTCGGCGACCACGGTGCCGTCGTGCAGCAGCGCGACGCGGTCGGCGTGGTGCAGCCACAGCGGCGAGACCGTCGTGACCACGGTCGTCCGACCCCGGCGGGACTCCGCGACCCGGGCCGCGATGCGGGCCTCGGTGTGGGCGTCGACCGCGGACGTGGGCTCGACCAGCACGAGGACCGGCGGGTCGGCGGCCAGGGCGCGGGCCAGCACCACCCGCTGGCGCTGACCGCCGGACAGTCCGCGACCGCGCTCGTCGAGCTGGCCCTGCCAGCCCTCGGGCAGCGCGTCGTAGACGTCCTCGGCGCTCGCGATCCGCAGCGCCTCCTCGGCCTGCTCGCGCGTCAGCCGCGCATGGGGGTCCACGGCGTCCTGCAGGGTGCCGGCGAAGAGCTGGCTGGTCGTGTCGCTGACCAGCACCTGTCGGCGTACGTCGTCGAGGCGGGCGCGGGAGAGGTCCACGCCGCCGAGGGTGACGCCCCACTCCCGACGCACCCGCTCCTCGTCGAGCGCCGCGATCCGGGCACGCTCGGCCGCCCGCTCGGCCCGCGAGCGTCGGGCGGCGCGCCCCTTGGTGCCGTCGTCCTCCGCGAGCGGGACGGGCTCGGTGTCGGCGGGCAGGTAGCGCCCCAACCGGTCGGCCAGGGCCGCGCTCTGCTCGGGCACCGCGCTGACGACCACGGTGAGGACGCCCGGCTGCACGGTGAGCCCGCTGGCCACGTCGTGCAGCGGCGCGGTGCCGTCGAGGGCGACGGGCTCGGCCGGATCGCGCCACGGAGGCTGCTGGTCGAAGATCGCGACGGCCCGGCGGGCGCTGACCAGCGACCGGGTGCTCTTCTGGGCGAACTCGAAGAAGGTGCGGATCGGGCCGACCATGAAGAGGCCGTAGCCGAGGAAGGTGATGAGCTGGCCGATGCTGAGGGTGCCGTCCAGCACCTGCCGGGTGCCGAGCCACACCAGCGCCACCAGGAAGATGCCCGAGAGAAGCACGCCGACGGCCTCGACGACGGCCTGCCAGATGCCGGCGGACACCCCGGCCCGGCGGGCCGACTGCGACTGGCGGGCGTAGTTGGTGCCGAAGGTCTGCTCGCCGCCGATGCCGCGCAGGATGCGCAGCCCGGCCACGATGTCGGTGGCCAGCGAGGTGAGGTCGGAGGTGCGGGAGCGCTCGAGCTGCTGGCGACGGTGCAGGGGGCGCAGCAGCGGCAGGGCCGCACCCACGAGGACCGGCGCGGCCACCAGGGTCAGCAGCCCCAGCTGCCACGACATCGTCAGCACGATGAAGGCGACGGTGAGGTAGGACGCCAGCTGGCCCACCGTGCGCGCCAGGATCTCGCTGAGCGCACCGAACTCGTCGGAGTCGCTCGAGGCCACGCTGAGCACCTCGCCGGTGGGCGAGCGGCGCGGCAGCACGTGGCCCATCTGGGCCACCTTGCGGGTGACCATCTCCAGGGCCCCGTAGAGCGCGACCAGCCAGCTCCGCACGACCAGCGTGTGCGACACGACGCCGAACACGCCGCCGATCACGACCACGACCAGCAGCAGCGCCGCCCAGCCCAGCAGCGCTGCCTCGGACCCACCGACGATGCCCTCGTCGACGGCTCGACCGAAGATCCACGGCCCGAGCGTCATCGGGAGGAACCACAGCGCGTAGCAGAGCGACGAGAGGGCGATCAGGGCCTTCTGCTGGCCGAGGATCCAGCGCAGGAACGCCAACGGTGACCGGGTGTCGGGGTCCGGCGTGGGTGCGGCGTCCGTGCCCGTGAAGAACGTCGCGATCCGAGGTGGGTAGTCCTGCATCTCGTGTCGAACCCTAGGCGCCGGTGCCACCTCGGCACGAACCGTTATCGACCGGGGTCACGCCGCGCCGTACGACGGGTAGTCGGTGTAGCCCTCGGCGTCGCCGCCGTAGAACGTCTCGGGCCGCGGCGGGTTGAGCGGCAGGCCCTCCGCGAGACGGCGCGGCAGGTCGGGGTTGGCGATGAAGGACCGGCCGAAGGCCGCGGCGTCGATCAGCCCGGCGTCGATCAGCCGCTCGGCCTTGGCGAGGTCGTAGCTGCCGGCGCCGACGATCGGGCCGGGGTGGGCCGCGCGCAGGGCGCGGCGGTAGTCGTCGTCGAGCGCCGGGCCACCGGCCCAGTCCGGCTCGGAGAGGTGCAGGAAGGCCAGGTCGCGCCGGCCGAGCTCGCCGGCGACGTACAAACCCGCCTCGGCACCGTCGGGGTCCTCGGTGCCGTTGAACGAGCCGATCGGGGAGATCCGGATCGCGACGCGGTCGGCGGACCAGGCGTCGACCACGGCGTCGGTGACCTCGAGCATGAGTCGTGCCCGGTTGGTGAGCGAGCCGCCGTACTCGTCGGTGCGCAGGTTGCTGTCCGCGGCGAGGAACTGGTGGAGCAGGTATCCGTGGGCGCCGTGGATCTCGACGAGGTCGAAGCCGGCCTCGCGGGCGTTGACGGTGGCGCGCCGGTAGTCCTCCAGCAGCCGGGGGATCTCGTCGAGGCCGAGCGGCCGGGGGACCGGGCAGCTGACCCGGGTCGGTCGGCCGTCCTCGCCGCGCACGGTCGTACGGTTGCGGTAGGGCCCGTCGCTCGCCGAGACCGGCAGCTCGCCGTCGTGGAACGACTCGTGCGAGACCCGCCCCACGTGCCACAGCTGCGCGGCGATCCGCCCGCCGGCCTCGTGCACGGCGTCGGTGATGCGGCGCCAGCCGGCGACCTGCTCGTCGCTGTGGATGCCGGGGGTGTCCATGTAGCCCTTGCCCTCGGGGCTGATCTGGGTGCCCTCGGAGATGAGCAGGCCGGCGCCGGCGCGCTGCACGTAGTACTCGCGCATCAGGTCGTTGGGCACGTCGCCCGGCACCGAGGCGCGCATCCGGGTCAGCGGTGCCATCAGCACGCGGTTGTCGGCGCGGACGGCGCCGAGGGACAGGGGCTCGAAGAGGGAGGGCACGCCAGCCGCCAACCGTCGCGACCGGTCGGTTGTTCCGGCGCCCCGGTCCACCGTGACCCTGGTCACGGTCGGCCCGGAGCCGCAGGGACCGCGGCCACCTGCGCTCGTTCACCCCTGGGGGTAGCGTGGCGGTCGATGACCGATGTCGAGGTGCTCGCTCCGCGTGACGTCCCGCTCGGGGGCCCGCGTGCGATGCGCGTACGACGCACGCTCCCGCAGCGCCACCGGTCCCTGATCGGCGCGTGGTGCTTCATCGACCACTACGGCCCCGACGAGGTGGACGAGACCGGCGGCATGGTCCTCCCGGCCCACCCGCACACCGGGCTGCAGACCGTGAGCTGGCTCTTCGACGGCGAGCTCGAGCACCGCGACTCCGTCGGCAGCCTGGCCACCGTGCGCCCGGGCGAGATCAACCTGATGACCGCCGGCCGCGGGATCAGTCACACCGAGGTCTCCACGCGCGACACCACCACGCTCCACGGCGCCCAGCTCTGGATCGCGCTGCCCGACGACAGCCGTCACGTCGAGCCCCGCTTCGAGCACTTCGCCCCCGACCCGGTCCGCGGGCCGGGGTGGGAGGCCCGGGTCTTCATCGGCTCGCTGCTCGGCGCGAGCTCGCCCGTCGCCGTGCACACCCCGCTCCTCGGGGCCGAGGTCATGCTCGCCCCCGGCAGGAGCCTCGAGGTGGAGGTCGACCCCACCTTCGAGCACGGCGTCCTGCTCGACGTGGGCACCGTCGACGTCGACGGCCAGGAGCTGGCACCCAGCGACCTCGCCCACCTCCCGCACGGGCGGTCCACCCTCACCCTGACCGCGCAGGAGGAGGCGCGGCTGCTCCTCCTCGGCGGGCCGCCCTTCGGCGAGCCCATCGTGATGTGGTGGAACTTCATCGGGCGCGGCCACGACGAGATCGCCGGCTACCGCCAGGAGTGGCAGGACCAGATCGCGGCAGGTGGCGGCCCCGACGACGTCGTCCCCGACGGCCGTGAGGTGTCCGCGGGCCGCTTCGGCACGGTCGACCTCGACCTGCCGCCCATCCCGGCCCCGGTCCTGCCCAACGTGCGGCTCAAGGAACGGCGCTGAGCGGCGCCGGTCCTGTCGTCGGCCCTGACGGGGTGGCGCGCTGCCCCTGGGGGGCGGGTGACCCGGTCAACCTCGGCTACCACGACACCGAGTGGGGCCTGCGCGTCGACGGCGAGGCCGCCCACCTCGAGCGGCTGACGCTCGAGGCCTTCCAGTCCGGCCTGTCGTGGCGCACGATCCTCGACAAGCGCGACAACTTCCGTGCCGCCTTCGCCGGGTTCGACGCCGACGCGGTCGCCGCGTACGACGACAGCGACGTCGTACGGCTGATGGCCGACGCGGGCATCGTCCGCAACCGCCGCAAGGTCGACGCGGCGATCACCAACGCGCGTGCCACGGTCGCCCTGCGCGACCGTGGCGGGCTGGAGGCGTTCATCTGGTCCTTCCGGCCCGAGCCCGGTCCGCCGCCGCGCACCACGGCCGACGTTCCCACCACCTCGGCCGAGTCGGTCGCCCTGTCGAAGGCGCTCAAGAAGGCCGGCTTCGCCTTCGTCGGCCCCACCACCATGTACGCCCTGATGGAGGCCGTCGGCCTCGTCGACGACCACCTCGAGGGCTGCCACCGGCGCGGGTGCGCCGACCGCTGACCCCTCCCGCCGCGCCGGTGCAGTCCGTAGGCTGCCCCGCTATGACGCGCGTGCACGCCTTCTCCGCCGACGACGCCCTCGCCCACCTCGACGCCACCGGCCTCGTCGAGGCCCTGCGCTCCGGGCTGGTGTCCGTGCCCGAGGTCGTCGAGGCCGCGATCACCCGCACCGAGCAGGTCGACGCCGCCCTCGGCGCGGTGGCGTACGCCGCCTACGACCGCGCCCGCGCCGAGGCGCGCCACCCGCGCGGCGGCTGGTTCGCCGGCGTGCCGACGTTCGTCAAGGACAACGTCGACGTGGCCGGTATGCCGACCCAGCACGGCTCCGACGCCTTCACCGCGCAGCCCCAGCAGGCCGACGGCGACTTCGCCCGGATGTACCTCGCCACCGGGCTCATCCCGCTCGGGAAGACCCAGCTCTCGGAGTTCGGCTTCTCCGGGGCGGCCGACCACGTGCGCCTCGGGCCGGTGCGTTCGCCGTGGAGCCCCGACCACTACGCCGGCGCCTCGTCCGCCGGCTCCGCCGCCCTGGTCGCGGCGGGGGCAGTGCCCATCGCGCACGCCAACGACGGTGGCGGGTCGATCCGGATCCCGGCCGCGGTCAACGGTCTCGTCGGCCTCAAGCCCACCCGCGGGCGCCTCGCCCAGGACCGGATGATGCGCGACATGCCGGTGCGGATCGTCTCCGACGGTGTCCTCACCCGGAGCGTCCGCGACACGGCCGCGTTCTACCGCGAGGCCGAGAAGGTGTGGCGCAACCCGCTCCTCGCTCCCGTGGGCGACGTCACCCGGCCCAGCCGAGCCCGGCTCCGCGTCGCGGTGGTGACCGAGGGCATCGGCCGCTCGTGCAGCCCCGAGGTGCGTGAGCTGACGCTGCGCACCGCCGCGCTGCTCGAGCAGCTCGGCCACCACGTCGAGGAGGTCGACAACCCGGTGCCGGACAGCTTCCCCGAGCACTTCGTCCGCTTCTGGTCGATGCTCGCCCTGGCCATCGCGCGCCGCGGCAAGAAGGACTTCGGGCCCACCTGGGACCCGACCAAGCTCGACAACCTGACCCTCGGCCTGGCCCGCCACGCGGCGCGCAACCTGCACAAGCAGCCCTTCTCGATCGCGGTGCTGCGGGGGTCCCAGCGCCTCGCCGCGCGGCACCGGGCGTCGTACGACATCACGCTGACGCCGACCCTCGCGACCGAGACGCCGCGCGTCGGGCACCTGCGTCCCGACCAGGACTACGACGAGATCATGGGCCGGCTGATGGACTGGGTGGCCTTCACGCCACTGCAGAACGCGACCGGTGAGCCGGCGATCTCGCTGCCCCTCGCCACCACCGCCGCCGGGCTGCCGCACGGCATGATGCTGGGCGCCGGAGCGGGCCGCGAGGCACGTCTCCTGGGGCTCGCCTACGAGCTCGAGGAGGCCGTCGGATGGCCCCGGATCCAAGCCGATCCGGGCGTTGCCTGAGCCGATTTCTCATCGTGGCGGGGCGTGTGTATCGTTCTCCGTCGTTGCCCCTTTAGCTCAGTCGGCAGAGCGTCTCCATGGTAAGGAGAAGGTCTACGGTTCGATTCCGTAAAGGGGCTCTGGGTCGGTCCTCCCTCCGGGGTGGTCCTTCCTCCGCGGCGGGGTAGCTCAGGTGGTTAGAGCACACGGCTCATAATCGTGGTGTCGCGGGTTCGAGTCCCGCCCCCGCTACCACCCGAAATCGCAGCAGCCTCCGCACCACCCGCAACCCAAGGATCTCCTCATGGCCAGCAAGAGCTCTGACGTTCGCCCCAAGATCACCCTCGCGTGCACGGAGTGCAAGGAGCGCAACTACATCACCAAGAAGAACCGGCGCAACGACCCCGACCGGATCGAGCTGAAGAAGTTCTGCCCGCGCGACCGCCGGCACACGATCCACCGCGAGACCCGCTGACGCCGTTCTTCGTCACACCCGACCCGTCCGAGCACTCGGACGGGTTGTCGTGTTTGTAGGCTCTGGTTTCGACGCGCGGTCGTGAGCTCGCAAGCTCGCTCGCGCGCTTGCTCAACCTCCCGCCCCACGCCGCGCACTCGTCCCTCGTGCCCGGCTAGTGTCGTGACATGCCCGTCGACCCCTCGCTGGTGGGGCGTGAGTTCCCCGCGCCGGCCCCCCTGTCCGTGACCCCCGAGCGGGTCAGCGCCTTCGCCGCTGCCGTCGGCCACCCCGGGGAGCCCGGTGACGCCGTCCCGCCGACCTTCCCGATCGTGCTCGCCTTCGACGCGATGCAGGCCTTCCTCGACGCCGAGGCGATCGACCTGCACCGCATCGTGCACGGCGAGCAGCGCTTCGCCTACGCCCGCCCGCTGGCGGTCGGCGACGAGCTCGCCGCGACCCTGACGGTGACCGGTCTGCGGCAGATCGGCGGGGCTGACATCATCGCCACGGCCAGCGAGATCACCGACGCCACCGGAGCGGTCGTCTGCACCGGCAAGGCCACCCTCGTCCACTCCGCCGGGTCGGAGGCAGGCCAGTGATCGCCGGGGACGTGCTCGAGACCAGGACCTTCACGGTCACCCGCGCCGACCTCGTCGCCTACGCCGATGCGAGCGGCGACCACAACCCGATCCACCAGGACGAGGACGTCGCCCGCAGCGTCGGCCTCCCCGGCGTGATCGCCCACGGCATGTACACCCTCGCCCTGGTCGGCCGCGCGGTCGCGGAGTGGACCGGCGGCGCGGAGGTCGTCGACCTCGGGGCGAAGTTCACCAGCCCCGTCGTCGTACCCGCCGAGGGCGGTGCGGAGGTCGTCGTCGGCGGCACCGTGAAGTCGGTTGCGGACGGACTCGTCACCCTCGCGCTCGAGGTGACCTGCGAGGGCCAGAAGGTGCTCGGCATGCCGAAGGCCGTCGTGCGCGAGGCCACTGTCCGTGCCTGACCTGCGCGACCACACCACCCTGCGGCTGGGTGGCCCCGGCCGCGAGTGGGTGCGGGCCACCACCGAGCGCGAGCTCGTCGCCGCTGTCGCCGACGCCGACGCTGCCGGCACGCCCGTCCTCCTGCTGTCCGGCGGCTCCAACCTGGTCGTCGCCGACGAGGGCTTCGACGGCCGGGTGGTGCAGGTCGCGACCACCGGCGTCGACGCCGACACCGACACCTGCGACGTGGACGCCCTCGCCCAGTGCGGAGGCGTGGTGCTCACGGTGGCGGCCGGCGAGGACTGGGACGCGCTGGTGGCACGGGCGGTCGCCCACGGGTGGGCCGGCATCGAGGCGCTGTCCGGGATCCCCGGAGCTGTGGGCTCGACGCCGATCCAGAACGTCGGCGCCTACGGCCAGGACGTCTCGCAGACCGTCTCCCGGGTCCGCACGTGGGACCGCGTCGACCGCACGCAGCGCACCTTCGCGGCCGCGGACTGCGCCTTCGGCTACCGCCACAGCCGCTTCAAGGCCGAGCCCGGGCGCTACGTCGTGCTCGAGGTGACCTTCCAGCTGCGGCAGGGCGACCTGTCCGAGCCGGTGGCGTACGCCGAGCTGGCGCGCCACCTCGGCGTCCAGCCGGGCGAACGGGCCCCGCTGGCCGCGGTGCGCGACGCCGTGCTCGCCCTCAGGGGCGGCAAGGGGATGGTCCTCGACGACGACGACCACGACACCTGGAGCGCGGGCTCGTTCTTCACCAACCCGTTCCTGACCCCCGAGCAGGCCGCCGCGCTGCCCGACGGCGCCCCGCGCTGGGACCAGCCCGACGGCTCGGTGAAGTCCAGCGCCGCGTGGCTCATCGAGCACGCGGGCTTCGGCAAGGGCTACGCCAGCGCGGCCGCGGGGGACCGGGTGCGGCTGTCCACCAAGCACACGCTCGCCCTCACCAACCGCGGCGGCGCCACCACCGAGGAGCTGCTCACCCTGGCCCGGGAGGTGCGCGACGGGGTGCGCGAGCGCTTCGGGGTCACCCTCGTCAACGAGCCCGTGACGGTCGGCTGCTCCCTCTGACCCCAGGCCTCGGCGGCCCACGTGTCAGCACGTGCGGCGGATGTGGCCCTTGAAACGGCGGATCCGGGCCCAATTCCGCCGCACGTGTGCGGCGTACGGGAGGCTCAGGCGAGCCAGGTGGCGATGTCCCGCTTCGCCGCCGCCACGACGTCGGACGGCGCCTGCGAGGCCTCGAACGACATCAGCGCCAGCCGGGCCAGCGTGGCGTCGTCGAGGTCGTGGGCGGCGCGCATCGTGGCGTACTGGCCGGCGAGCCGGGAGCCGAAGAGCAGCGGGTCGTCGGCGCCCAGGGCGACCGTCGCGCCGGCGGCGAGGAGCTGCGGCAGCGGCACCGAGGTCAGGTCGCTGTAGACGCCGAGCGAGACGTTGGAGACCGGGCAGACCTCGAGCGCGACGCCGGACTCGACGAGCCGGTCCAGCAGTGCCGGGTCCTCCGCGCTGCGTACGCCGTGCCCGAGGCGGTGGGCGCCGAGGCGGTCGAGGCACTGCCGCACGTGGTCGGGCCCCCGCAGCTCGCCGCCGTGCGGCACGAGCAGCAGGCCGGCGCGCTCGGCGATCCGGAACGCCCCCTCGAAGTCCTCCGTGCGCCCGCGCCGCTCGTCGTTGGACAGCCCGAAGCCGACCACGCCCCGGCCGGCGTACTGAGCGGCCAGGCGCGCCAGCGTGCGGGCGTCGAGCGGGTGGCGGGTGCGGTTGGCGGCGATGACGACCGCGATGCCCAGCCCGGTGCGCTCCGACGCGTCGCGCACGCAGTCGAGGACGAGGTCGGTGAAGGCGGTGATGCCGCCGAAGCGCGCGGCGTAGCCGCTGGGGTCGACCTGGATCTCCAGCCAGCGGCCGCCGTCGCGCACGTCGTCCTCGGCCGCCTCCAGCACCAGGCGGCGTACGTCGTCGGGCGTGCGCAGCACCGAGCGCGCCACGTCGTAGAGGCGCTGGAAGCGGAACCAGCCCTTCTCGTCGGTGGCGCTCAGCCGCGGCGGCCAGTCCTCGACCAGCGAGTCGGGCAGCGCGATGCCGTCGCGCTCGGCCAGCTCGAGCAGCGTGCCGTGCCGCATCGACCCGGTGAAGTGCAGGTGGAGGTGGGCCTTGGGGAGCCGGGACACCTCGCGGCGCTGCTCAGCACGCTTCGCCGGCCCTCCCCCCGCACCTGCCATGCCCGCATCGTAGGGGGACCCGGTGCGCGTCCCGCCGGCCGGTGGGGTGCCTCGGTTCGACTGGGACCGGGGCCGCCCCGTATGCTTCCGGATTGGTGGTTTCGCCACATGCTTCGGCATGCCCCCAGTGATGGGGACGAGGCCACCGGAGGGCACTAGCTCAACTGGCAGAGCATCGGTCTCCAAAACCGAAGGTTGGGGGTTCAAGTCCCTCGTGCCCTGCGAGGAACACTGCACAGCAACAACGAGAAGGTGGATGACGTGGCTGACGGCAACGCGGTTCAGGACCGGCGCGACTCGCGCGGCGACGACCGTGGGCGCACCAGCCCCGCCACGTTCCTGCGCCAGGTGGTGGCCGAGCTCCGCAAGGTGGTGTGGCCCACCCAGCAGCAGCTGATCACCTACTTCTTCGTCGTGCTGGTCTTCGTCGTCGTGGTGATGGCGCTCGTGACGGTCCTCGACCTGGCTTTCGGAAAGCTGGTCTTCGAGGTCTTCACCGGCGGCAGCAGCGTCCAGTGACGACGGGGGAGTCAGTTCCCCGCCCCCAGCTACGAACTACGGAGTGAGACGTGTCTGACAACCATGACGTGGACCAGGTCGACGACCAGGTCGAGTCCGTCGACGAGGTGACCCCCGAGGACGCCGACACCGACGCCGACGTCGTCGAGGACACCGAGGACGTGACCGACGAGGCCGGTGACGACGCCCCTGAGGTGTCCGACACCGAGGCCGCCGACCAGGAGCCGGTCGACGAGGAGTCCACCGACTCCGACGAGGAGTCCACCGACACCGCCGCCGAGGAGAACGACCCCCTCGAGGCCTTCCGCCGCGAGCTGTGGGCCAAGCCGGGCGACTGGTTCGTCGTGCACACCTACTCCGGCATGGAGAAGCGGGTCAAGCACAACCTCGAGAACCGCATCATCTCCCTCAACATGGAGGACTACATCCACGAGATCGTGGTCCCCACCGAGGAGGTCGCGGAGATCAAGAACGGCCAGCGCAAGATGGTCACCCGCACCGTCCTCCCCGGCTACGTCCTGGTCCGCATGGACCTCACCGACGAGTCCTGGTCCGCCGTGCGCCACACGCCGTCGGTCACCGGCTTCGTGGGCCACAGCCACCAGCCCGTGCCGTTGAGCATGAGCGAGGTCGAGGACATGCTCGCGCCGGCCGTCGTGGCCGTCGCCGAGGCCGAGGCCGCCGCCTCGGGCGAGAAGGGTGCCTCCACCACGCCGCGCAAGCCGGTCGAGGTCGCCGACTTCGACGTGTCCGACTCGGTCATGGTGGTCGACGGTCCGTTCGCCACGCTCCACGCGACGATCACCGAGATCAACGCCGAGTCCCAGCGCGTCAAGGCCCTCGTCGAGATCTTCGGCCGCGAGACGCCGGTCGAGCTGTCGTTCTCGCAGATCCAGAAGGTCTGAGTCCCGAAGTCCGAGCTTGCGAGGACTTCGCAGGACGAAGAGGTTGAGGAGCGTCGACGTAGACCCGAGCGGAGCGAGGGAATGCGTGACGCGTCTCGAAACCCACCTGAGCGGCGTGATTTCATCGCTGGCCGCGCAGAAGCGACAATGAACTAGCAACAACCCGTGGCAGGGGGCAGGTGCCCTCGTCATGACCACACGAGAGAAAGAAGAAGGCAATGCCTCCCAAGAAGAAGATCGCCGCACTCGTCAAGGTGCAGCTGCAGGCCGGTTCGGCCACCCCGGCCCCGCCGGTCGGTACGGCGCTCGGCCCGCACGGCGTCAACATCATGGACTTCTGCAAGGCCTACAACGCCCAGACCGAGTCCATGCGCGGCAACGTGATCCCCGTCGAGATCACCATCTACGAGGACCGCACGTTCGACTTCATCACCAAGACCCCGCCGGCCGCCGAGCTCATCAAGAAGGCTGCCGGGCTGTCGAAGGGTTCGGGCGTCCCGCACAAGGACAAGGTCGGCAAGCTGACCAAGGACCAGGTCCGCGAGATCGCGACCACCAAGCTGCCTGACCTGAACGCCAACGACATCGACGCGGCCATGAAGATCGTCGAGGGCACTGCGCGCTCGATGGGCGTCACGACCGACTGACACGTGGGAGAGCCGCGCTGGCTCGCTAACCACATCCTTCGCACCAGAGAATCGAGAAGACAATGCAGCGCAGCAAGACCTACCGCGCGGCCGCCGAGACGTTCGACAAGGACGAGCTCTACGCGCCGCTGGCCGCCATCAAGATCGCCAAGGGTGGCTCCAAGAAGAAGTTCGACGAGACCCTCGACGTCGTCATGCGCCTGGGTGTCGACCCGCGCAAGGCCGACCAGATGGTCCGCGGCACCGTCAACCTCCCGCACGGCACCGGCAAGACCGCCCGTGTCCTCGTGTTCGCCAACGCCGACAAGGCCGACGCCGCCCGCGAGGCCGGCGCCGAGTTCGTCGGTGGCGACGAGCTGATCGAGAAGGTCGCCGGCGGCTGGCTCGACTTCGACGCCGTCGTCGCGACGCCCGACATGATGGGCAAGGTCGGCCGCCTCGGCCGCGTCCTCGGCCCGCGCTCGCTCATGCCCAACCCGAAGACCGGCACGGTGACCCCCGACGTCGCCAAGGCCGTCACGGACATCAAGGGCGGCAAGATCGAGTTCCGCGTCGACCGCCACGCCAACCTGCACTTCATCATCGGCAAGGCGTCCTTCTCCGAGGCCCAGCTCGCGGAGAACTACGCCGCCGCCCTCGAGGAGGTGCTGCGTCTCAAGCCGGCCAGCTCCAAGGGTCGCTACATCAAGAAGATCACCGTCTCCACGACGATGGGCCCCGGCATCCAGGTCGACCCCAACCGCGTGAAGAACGTCGCGTCGGAGGACGAGGCCGTCCAGGCCTGATCCACCGCCGCCAGAACGGCCCGGTCGCCCCCTCGGGGCGGCCGGGTCGTCCTGCTTCCCATTCTGGTTACCGGGGCCGTACGCCGTTTGGCTGGGGATGCATCGGGTAGAACGTCAGTGGCACACCTGCCACCCGAACCGTCGTACCACTCGTCCCAGGAGACACACATGCGCGTCACGCCCCTCGCCCGCCGCCTCGGCTCTGCCGCCCTGGTGCTGACCATGGGGGTCGGGCTCGCCGCGTGCAGCGACGACTCCGGCTCCGGTGAGTCCACCAGCTCGGCGACCGACGAGAGCACCGACGCGAGCACCGACGAGAGCACGGACGACGGGGCCACCGGTGAGGAGACCGAGGAGCCTGCCGAGGCCTCGCTGGCCGAGCTGTCCGCCGACGAGTTCTATCCCGCCGTCATGGAGGCCATGCGCGAGGCCGAGACCTTCGCGTTCGAGACCACCTCGGGCTCCGCCGGCCAGACGCAGACCATGACGGGCCAGGCCCGCTTCGGTGCCGACGGCGTCGAGATGCAGGCCTCCAGCACGGGCGCGCAGGCGATGGAGATGATCCTGCTGGGCAAGGCGATGTACATGAAGTCGCCCGACCTCGGCACCGGCGACAAGTGGCTCAAGATCGACCTGAGCGACCCCAACTCGCTGTTCGGGATGATCGGCAAGGCGACCGATCCCGAGGTCATGTTCAAGGCCATGGAGGCGCCGAAGAAGCTCGAGCTGATCGGGTCCGAGGACGTCGACGGCGTCGAGACCAACCACTACCGGATCACCCTCGACCCGACGCAGTACCTCAAGGCCATGGAGTTCCCGGCCGCGATGGCCGACATGCTCCCCGACGAGCTCGTGACCGAGATGCGGGTCGACGCCGACGACCTTCCCCGCAAGTTCACCCAGACCATGCAGATCCCGGCCGTCGGCGGCGGCAAGCCGACCACCACGACCACCGAGGGCACCTACTCCGACTTCGGCACCGACGTCGAGATCGAGGAGCCCCCGGCCAGCCAGGTCACCCAGCAGCCGGGGATGTGAGCGACGGCGGGCGGGTCGCCAAGACTGAGACGGCTTCGCCTCACTCCCGGAAGACCCGCTCGTCGATCAGCTGCTCCTTGACCTCCGAGCCCTCCGGCTCGTAGCGGCCCTGGTCGAAGCGGGTGCGGAACTGCAGCACCGCTCCGTCGCGGCCGAACCGGTTCTTCTCCACCGTCAGGACGGCGTAGTCGCGGAAGCGCTCGGCGTTGCCGAGGTCGTAGGTCAGGTGGTGGCGGGCGACGATGTCGAACTTGTTGTTGAGCACCAGCACGACGTCGGCCTCGTAGGCCAGGGCGCTCGAGCCGCGCAGGTCGTTGGCCCGCATCCGCTTGCCCGAGCGGAGCGCCTCCTTCTCGGCCGCGGCGATCGCGAGGACCGGCGCGCTGATGTCGATGGCGAGGTCCTTGAGGCCCTCGACGATCTCGGTGGTGCTGGACTCCTCGTCCTCGTGGGCCGACTTCACCTTCTGCAGGTAGTCCACGACCACCAGCGGGGTCGTGCCCGAGAGCTCGCGCACGGCGTCGATGGCGTTCTGGATCGCGGCGAGGTCGGTGCGCGAGCCGGTGGAGCGGTGCACGAACAGCATCTCGGAGTACTGCGCGACGCGGGTCAGCGCCTCGACACCGGAGGGGACCGACTCCAGGCGGTGCTCCAGGGAGCTGACCCAGAGGTCGTCGAAGATGGACCGGATGCTGGTGACCCGCACCTGGTCGGAGTCGTCGAGCTCGCCGGCCTCCATGGCGATGAGCTTCTGCGTCAGGTCCTCGGCGTCGTGCTCGTAGGAGAAGTAGAGGACCGGGCGGCCGGTGGCGGCGTTGTTGCGGGCGACCTGGAGGGCGAACGTCGACTTGCCGAGGCCCTGCGGCCCGGCGAGCAGCACCAGGGAGCCGGCCCGCATCCCGCCGCCGATCAGGGGGTCGAGCCCCCCGAAGCCGGTCTTCCAGAGGCGCCCGGCCGCGTTGCGTCCGGTGAGCATGCGTTCGTCGCTACGGGCCAGGGAGGCCCCCACGGTCATGAGCTGGTGATCCACGGGGCCATTGGACCAGTGATGGGCGGCCGGGGTGGGGCGATTGCGCGGTTTGCGGGCCGACCCCACCGATTTGTCTGGTCCGCGCCCCGGCGCGTACTGTTCCACTCGAAACCAGAGACCGCAGGTTGTCACGAGCTCCTCGCTCGTGACCGAAGGTCCGCAGCAGCGGGCGGCCGGCGCAGGATTCAGAGCAGCGGCTCCGGCCGCACCCACGCCCTGAGCCTGTGCTCAGGGCGTTCGTCGTCTGTGGGCCAGATGCCGGTGGTCAACCCCGGAAGGAGACCCATGGCGCGGCCAGAAAAGACTGCCGCCGTCGCAGAGATCGTTGAGTCCTTCAACGGCTCCGCCGGCGCTGTGCTGACCGAGTACCGCGGGCTCACCGTGAAGCAGCTGCAGGACCTGCGGCGTGCCCTCGGCGAGAACGCCAACTATGCCGTGGTCAAGAACACGCTTGCCAAGATCGCCGCCACCGAGGTGGGCATCGAAGGCTTCGACGACCTGCTGACCGGCCCCACCGCCATCGCCTTCATCAATGGAGACGTGGTCGAGGCCGCCAAGGGTCTGCGTGACTTTGCCAAGGCCAACCCCGCCCTTGTGATCAAGGGTGGAGTCCTGGACGGCAAGCCCCTCGACGCTGCCGAGATCGCCAAGCTGGCCGATCTCGAGTCGCGCGAGGTGCTCCTGGGCAAGATGGCGGGCGCGATGCTCGCCAGCCTCTCCCAGGCCGTCTACCTGCTCAACGCGCCGATCGCCCAGGCCGCCCGTCTCGCGGGTGCGCTGCAGGCCAAGGCCGAGCAGGACCCCTCGATCCTCGCAGGTGGTGCCGGTACGCCGGCTGCTCCGGCTGCCGAGGACGCCCCGGTCGAGGAGGCCCCCTCTTCGGAGGAGGCCGCCGAGCCCGAGGCGACCGACGAGGCTGCCGAGCCGGCCGCCGAGTCCACCGACGCCTGACCAGGCCGACGTACACCACCTACAGAACACATCGGGCGAGCGTGTCGCTCCGCGCCACGCTGCCGCCCACTGACGAAAGGTTTGCCATCATGGCGAAGCTCAGCACCGACGAGCTCCTTGACGCGTTCAAGGAGATGACCCTCATCGAGCTCTCCGAGTTCGTGAAGCAGTTCGAGGACACCTTCGGCGTGACCGCCGCTGCCCCCGTCGCCGTGGCCGCCGCCCCGGCCGCCGGTGGCGCTGCCGGTGGCGACGCCGCCGAGGAGAAGACCGACTTCGAGGTCGTCCTCGAGGCCGCCGGCGACAAGAAGATCAACGTCATCAAGGAGGTGCGCGCCCTGACCTCCCTCGGCCTGAAGGAGGCCAAGGACCTCGTCGAGGCCGCGCCCAAGACGATCCTCGAGAACGTCGACAAGGCCGCCGCGGACAAGGCGAAGGAGGCCCTCGAGGCCGCCGGCGCCACCGTCACCGTCAAGTGACGCTCCGCTGGCCCTTGGGCTAGCACCGCAGCAACCGTCGAAGGGCGGTCACCCCAGCAGGGGTGGCCGCCCTTCGGCTGTCCCGGCGCGCTTGTCAGCGCTTGTCAGGGCCGCCGTCAGGGCGGGGTGGTTCCGTCGTCCTCGAGCAGCCCCGACCGGTGGGCCCACGCGATCGCGCGGGCCCGGTCCCGCAGCCCGAGCTTGTCGAGGACCCGGCCGAGGTGGGTCTTGACGGTCGTCTCGCCGAGATAGAGGTCGGCTGCGATCTCGGCGTTGGACAGGCCCAGCCCGACCAGGCGCAGCACGTCGGTCTCCCGCGGGGTGAGGAGGTCGAGCTCGGGTGCGCGCCGCCGGGCCGCGGGGGCGTGGCCCAGCCTCCTGATCACGCCGGGGACGACGCTCGGGTCGATCACCCCTTGCCCCGCGGCCGCCCGGCGTACGGCGTCCAGCATGGCCTCCGGCGGTGAGCTCTTCAGCAGGAAGCCGGCGACGCCGCGCCGCAGGGCCTCGTCGACGACCTCGTCCTCGTCGAAGGTCGTGAGCACCACGACCTGCGTGCCCGGCACGTCGGCGAGCACCTCCCGCGCCGCGTCGAGCCCGTTGAGCCGGGGCATGCGCACGTCCATCAGCACGACGTCGGGTCGCAGGTCGCGGACCACGCGGACGGCGTCCTCCCCGTCGACCGCCTCCCCGACGACCTCGAGGTCGGCCTCGCCGTCGAGGAGCAGACGCAACCCGGCCCGGACCATCGCCTCGTCGTCGGCGACCACGACGCGCAACGTCGTACCGCTCACCGCGGCACCGCCCCGGCAGTCGGAGCGGTGGTGGACACCGAGGCGGGCACGGCAGTGGGCAAGGTGGCGGCCAGCCGGTGGCCACCGTCCGGGGTGGGACCGGCGACGAGGTCGCCGCCGAGCACGGAGACGCGCTCGCGCAGTCCGGCCAGCCCGTGCCCGCCGTGCGCAGGATCGCCCACCGGTGCCTCCGCGTGCTGGTCGGGCGCCGCGTTGTCGACGGTGACGCGGACCTCGCCGGGACGGACGTCGACGCGTACGACGACGGGCGCCCCGGGCGCGTGGCGCAGGGCGTTGGTCAGGCCCTCCTGCGCCACCCGGTAGGCCGAGATCGCCACCGCCCGCGGGACCGTCGAGGCATCACCCGACGTCTCCAGCTCGATGACCGCCCCGGTTCGGCGCACCTCTTCCACGAGGTCGGGAAGCAGGTCGAGCGACGGCACGGGAGCGAGCGTGGCGGACTCACCCAGGCGCACGATGCCGACGATCCGGCGCAGCTCGTCGACGGCCTGACGGCCCAGGCCCTCGGCCCGCAGGAGGGTCTCCTCCTCGACCGACCCGGGCTCCTGCCGACGGCGTACGACCCCGACCTGCAGGGTCATCACGCTGACGGTGTGCGCGACCGCGTCGTGGAGCTCACGGGAGATCCGGGTGCGCTCCTCGGCCACCGCCACCTCGGCCTGCTTCTCCCGCTCGGCGTGGAGCTCGGCCGCGAGGGCGGCGAGCTCGGCGGAGCGGAGCTGCTCGCGTCGCAGCAGGACGCCGACGGCCCACGCCGGCGCCAGGATGAGGGCGAAGAAGACGAACTCCCAGACCGACTCGCCCTCGATGACGAGGCAGAGCGGGGGGACGACGGCCGAGACGCCGTAGGCGACCAGCGCCGGGACGCGCGGAAGCAGGTAGGCGGCGTTGCCCACGAGCAGGACGCAGGCGATCAGCTGCGCCCCGCCGACCATCGGGAGGCCGGAGGAGCTGATCAGCTGGGAGGCGACCATGGTCGCGTTGAGCAGCACGACGCCGACCAGCGGGAACCACCGACCGAGCGCCACCGAGACGCCGGTGAGCAGCGCGGCGAGGACGGTCACGGGGGACAGGGCCGCGCCGGGGCCGCCGTAGCCGGCCTCGAGGAGCGCCGCGATCGCGACGACAGTGGCGACCACGAGATAGGCCGCGGTGCGGCGGGCCGTGCTGTCCATGCGCTCACTCTAGGGAGCGGTCGGCGCTCCCGGGGTCGTCCGCGCAGACGACCCGGGGTCCTCCCGGGGGAGGACCCCGAGCTGCGGGGAGGGGTCCGTGAGGGCGGCCGTCACGGGCTCCGCGGCCGATCCACGGCACGTCCTCCACGGCGAAGACTTCGAGGTGTCAGACCACCACCTCACCGAAGGACAGATCGTGACCAGCTCACCCACCGCGACCACCCGTCACGCCGCCGAGACCACCGCGCGGTCCACCGATCAACCGGCAGCCGCCGGCCAGCCCGGCCTGCTGGGCGCCGTCGGCGGTGTCGCCCTGGCGTCGTCGTCGCTGCTCTTCGTCGCCGGGGCGGCGACCAGCCCCCCGCAGGACGACGGCAGTGCCGGGGCCTACATCGAGTCCCTGGGCGCGGACCCGTTCCTCACCGGTCTCTCGGCCAACCTCTTCCACTACTCGTGGGTGCTCGCGGCGTTCGGGGCGATCGCCGCGATCGGCCTGGTCCGCGGACGCCGGGGACGGATGCTCACCGTCCTCGGCGGGCTGGCTGCGGCGTTCGGCTCCATCCAGTTCTCCGGGTTGCTCTACAGCGACTGGGTCCTGCCCGCGTTGGACCACCAGCTCCCGGCCGCGACCGCGGTCTCGGTCTTCGAGGAGGTCACCGGCGCTCCCTCGGTCGCCGTGTGGCTGATGTCGGCGAAGGTCTTCGCCCTGCTCGGCTTCCCGGTGCTCTACGCCGGGCTGGCCCGCGCCGGCGTGATCGCCTGGTGGCTCGTGCCGCTCAGCCTGCTCCCGATGATCGCCTTCGGCGTCGTCGGCGGTCCGATCGGCATCGGGCTCGCCCTGCTGTGCTACGCGCCGTCGTACGTCGTCGGCTGGCGCCTGGTGCAGCGCAACCGGGTCGGCGCCTGACCCCCACCCGTCCGGCGGCCGCCACTCCTCGTGGCGGCCGCCGCTCGGGCGCCCGACGCCACTTCTCCTCAGGTGGCCGACGGACTACCATGAGGCGCATCTGATGCGCATCATGAAATGAGTTGCTCCATGCGCAACAAGCGAGCGGCGGCGACCGTGGTCCGGCTGCTGGAGAACGCCCGCTACGAGGTGCTGCCCACCGCCAGCACGGAGGACAAGGTCCTCACCCACCTGCCCCGCGACCGTGCGGTCACGGTGACCGCGTCGCCGTCCAAGGGGCTGGAGGCCACGCTCGACCTGTCCGAGCGCCTCACCGGGCACGGGTACGTCGTCGTTCCCCACCTGGCCGCACGCATGGTGTCCGGACGTGCCGAGCTGGCCGAGATCGCCGAACGGCTGCGCGGCAAGGGCATCAGCCGGGTGTTCGTGCCCGGCGGCGACGCCGAGCCGGTCGGTGACTACCCGGACGCCCTCGCGCTGCTCGAGGACCTGAAGGAGCTCGGCTCGCCGTTCGCCCACGTCGGGATCACCGGCTACCCCGAGTCGCACCCGACCATCCACGACGACCTCACCGTGCAGTCCATGTGGGACAAGCGGCGCTACGCCACCCACATCGTCAGCAACCTCACCTTCGACCCCGCGGTCGTGCGCGACTGGGTGCGCAGGCTCCGCGCCCGGGGCGTCGCGATGCCGCTGCTGCTGGGCCTGCCCGGGCCGGTCGAGCGCACCAAGCTGCTGGCGATGGCGACCAGGATCGGGGTGGGCGAGTCGACGAAGTTCCTCGCCAAGAACAAGGGGCTCTTCGCCCGGCTCGCCGCACCGGGCGGGTTCACCGGCGAGTCCTTCCTGGAGAAGTGCGCGCCCGCGCTGGGGGAGGACGGGGCGCTCGTCGAGGGCCTGCACGTCTTCACGTTCAACCAGGTCGCCGAGACCGAGGCCTGGCGCACCGAGATGCTCGAACGACTGCGGGGTGTCTAGGTCAGGTGTCCAGCACGAGGTGGGCCAGGGCCTGCTCCAGTCCGTGGTCGCCGGTCTCCACGACCGTGAGGGGCAGCCCGATCGTCGCGGCTGCGCCGTCGGCCAGCTCGCGCAGCTCGTCGTCGGGTGCCTGGGCCAGCCAGACGACGCGGGTGTAGTTGCCGAAGTAGGCCTCCCGCAGCTCGGGGTAGCGGTCGAGACCCATCTCCTGGACCACGGTGCGGGCGAAGGACCGCACCAGGAAGTCGGTGAGCAGGTAGGTGCCGGGCTGCGCGTCGAAGAAGCGCTCGAGGCGGGACGCGCCGGCGTAGACGTCGTAGCAGTGGAGGCCGGGGAGCCTGGTGAGCCCGAGCTCGCGGCACACGTCGTCGAGGGCGCCGTAGGTGCCG
The DNA here is from genome assembly GCF_048161455.1 of Nocardioides sp. T5. NCBI lineage: Bacteria > Bacillati > Actinomycetota > Actinomycetes > Propionibacteriales > Nocardioidaceae > Nocardioides > Nocardioides sp. T5. Next base: position 659,312 of record NZ_CP182415.1, read on the forward strand.
CAGTCGGCGTAGCCGACGGCGACCCGGCCGTACGTCGCCGCGAGCCGCGCCGCCAGCGTGCGCACCTCGCCCGCGATCCGCTCGGGGTGGTTGTGCAGCAGCGGTGGGAGCGGATGGACGTCCACGGCCCAGCCGTGGCGGTCGACGACGGCCGCAGCGGGCTGGGCGAGGGCCCCGCAGGCGATCAGGGCGACCCGGTCACGGCGGACCGAACGAGAGCTGCTCGACGAAGGCGTCGTTGAAGTCGGGACGGTCGGAGAGCTCGACATACGTCACCTCCTCCAGCAGCGCCAGGGCGCCGGCGCGCTCGCGCACCGACAGCAGGGCCATCTTCGCCCCCTCGCCGGCGACGTTGCCGGCAGCGACGATCCGCAGCACGGGAAGCCGCGGCACCAGGCCGATGCGAACGGCCGATGCGGGGGAGAGGTAGCTGCCGAACGACCCGGCGAGCAGCACCTGCTGGACGTCGCGGTGCTCGAGCCCGAGCTCGTCGAGCAGCAGCGACCAGCCGGTGGAGATCGCGGCCTTGGCGAACTGCAGCTCGCGGACGTCGCGCTGGGAGAGGTAGACGCACTCGGCGGGCTCGGCGTCGGGAGCCGGCCGGTGCAGCAGGAAGACCCGCTCCTCGCCGACGAGGGCCAGGCGGTCGGCCAGCGCTGGAGCGATCCCCTTCGCCTCCTCGTCGGGCACCAGGCGTCCGGTGCGGTCGAGCAGTCCGACCCGCACCAGCTCGGCGACGGCGTCGACCAGACCGGAGCCGCACAGCCCCCTGGGCTCGACGTCACCGATCACGCCGAGCCGGACCGCCTCGGCCGGGTCGTCGGTGTGCGGGTCGACCTTGACCACCTCGATCGCCCCGTCCGCGGCGCGCATGCCGCAGCGGATGGCGCCGCCCTCGAAGGCCGGGCCGGCGGGAGCAGCCGTGGAGAGGAGCGTCTCGCCGTCGCTCAGCACGATCTCGCAGTTGGTGCCGACGTCGATGAACAGGCGGGTGCGCTTGTCGCGGTCCATGCCGGTGGCCAGCATGCCGGCGACGATGTCGCCGCCGACGTAGGCGCCGAGCGCCGGGAAGAAGAACGCGCGTGCCCGCGGATGGAGGACGAGCCCGATCTCCGAGGCCAGCACGGAGGGCGGCTGGGCCGCCGACATGACGAACGGGGCGACCCCCAGCGGCTCGGGGTCGATGCCCAGCACGAGGGCGGTCATCGTCGCGTTGCCGGCGACCGCCACCTCGTAGACGTCGGTGGGCTCGATGCCCGCCTCGCGGCACACGCGCCGCGCCAGGTCGGCGAGGGTGGCACCGGCGGCCTGCTGGAGGCGCCCGAGCGCATCCGGGTCCATCATCGTGGCGCTGATCCGGGTGATCACGTCGCCGCCGAAGGGCTGCTGGGCGTTGAGGCTGGACGCGACGGCCAGCGGGGTCCCGGTGCCGACGTCGAGGAGGGTGCCGACGACGGTCGTGGTGCCGAGGTCGAAGGCGATCGCGTAGCGGATGGCGGTGGTGTCGCCGGGCTCGACGTCGACGAGCGCCTCGTCGAGGACCACGGCGGTGACCTTGAAGTCGGCCTGGCGCAGCACCGTGGAGAGCCGGCGCAGGACGTGGAGGTCGGCGGTCAGCTCGAGGTCGTCGATGGCGTCGGTGAGCCGGACGAGGTCGGTGCGCTGGTCGGCGAGCGTCGGCTCGTCGAGCTCGACGTAGCGCTTCTGCAGGGCCGGCCGGAGGATGACCTGGCGACCGATGCCCACCGTCGCGGCCTTGGGTCGCGTGGTCAGCGGCGGGACCTCGACGGCCAGGTCGCGGGTGGCGTGGAGCAGGCAGCCGAGCCGCCAGCCTGCGGAGAGCTGGTCGGGGGTGAACGTCCGGACGTCGTGGCGGGTGAGGGGGACCTCGCCGTCCGAGGTGACCTGGATGCGGCACTTGTGGCAGGTGCCGTGGCCGCCGCAGGTCGAGTCGATGGCGATGCCGTTCCACGAGGCGGCGTCGAAGACGGTCACGCCCGGGGGCACGCGTACGCCGCGCAGCGTCGGCGGGACCTCCGCACCGTCCTCGGCCGTGCCGTGGACGGTGAAGGACAGGTCGACGCGACCGGAGCCGTCGTGGGGCACGGGCTCGGCCCCCGGCCGCTCGATCAGGCCCTCGCGGGCGACGTCGGCGAGCGAGAAGTCCGGCCCGTCGGGCGGTCGGCTCATCGGGACGCCGTCACGCGCCCTCGGCGGCTGCCTGCTTGGCCCGGTGGGCGGAGATCCAGGCCATGCCCCAGTCGTCGTGGCCCAGGAACAGGTCGGCGGCCTTGACCGCCTCCACCACCTGCGGCGTCCGCGCGTCCATGATCGCGCTGGTGAGGCCCGACGTCATCGCCATCGGCAGCCAGGCGGCGTTGAGGGTGTGGCGTCCGGGCATGCCGAAGGACACGTTGGAGGCTCCGCAGGTCATGTTCACCCCGAAGTCGTCCCGGATGCGGCGCATCACCTCGAAGGTCACCAGGCTCGTCGTGGTGTCGGCGCCGATCGGCATCGCCAGCGGGTCGATGACGATGTCGGCCTGCGCGATGCCGTACTCCTCGGTGGCGACCCGGACGATCTTGGCGGTGAGCTCGAGGCGCTTGTCGGCCTCCATCGGGATCTCGTCGTGGTCGTTGGGCAGCGCGATGATCGCCGCGTCGTGCTTCTTCACCAGCGGGAGGATCAGCGCGAGGCGCTCGTCCTCCGCGGTGACGGAGTTGACCAAGGCCCGTCCCTCGTAGGCGGTGAGGCCCGCCTCGAGGGCCTCGACCACCGAGGAGTCGATGCACACGGGCAGGTCCGTGAGGCCCTGGACCATCGTGATGGCCTTCGCCAGCAGGTCGGGCTCGTCGGTGAGCGGCACGCCCATGTTGATGTCGAGGACGTCGGCGCCGCCCTCGACCTGGGCCTTCACGTCGCGCTCGATCGCGGAGAAGTCCCCCGCGCGCAGCTGCTCCTGGAAGATCCGGCGACCGGTGGGGTTGATCCGCTCGCCGATGATCGTGAACCGGGTGTCGTGCCCGATGACGACCTCGCGCGAGGCCGAGCGCAGGACGGTGCGCAGCGGCTCGGCCGCGCTCATCAGGCCGGGACCTTCGTGCGCTTCGCCTCGAGCAGGCTCTTCGCGCGCTTGACCGTCTGCGAGGCGTCGGCCGCGTAGCCGTCGGCCCCGACGGCGTCGGCGTACTCCTGGGTGACGGGTGCGCCGCCGACCATGACGATCACGTCGTTGCGCATCCCGGCCTTCTCGAGGGCGTTCATGTTGGCCTTGAACATCGGCATCGTGGTGGTGAGGAACGCCGAGAAACCGACGATGTCGGGCTGGTGCTCGTCGATCGCGCTGACGAACTTCTCCGGCGCCACCTGCACGCCGAGGTCGATCACCTCGAACCCGGCGCCCTCGAGCATGATGTTGACGAGGTTCTTGCCGATGTCGTGCACGTCGCCCTTGACGGTGCCCATCAGGAACTTGCCGACAGTGGCCACGCCGGTCTCGGCGAGCAGCGGGCGCAGCCGCTCCATGGCTCCTGCCATCGCGCGACCGGCGATGAGCATCTCCGGGACGAAGAAGTCGCCGCGCTCGAAGCGGGCGCCGACCTCCTCCAACGACGGGATCAACGCATCGAAGAGCAGCGTCTGCGGCTCCATCGACAGGTCGAGCCCCTGGTTGGTCAGCTCGAGCACCCGCGGGGCGTTGCCCACCAGTGTCTCGTCGTAGAGGGCCTGCAGGATGTCCTCGGGGGTCATGCGACCACCTCCTCGGTCGGACGGGCGGGGCCGCGCAGCAGGGAGGAGAGCGCGGTGGACTGGTCCAGCAGGCGGCGGCCGAGCTCGTCGAGCCGCTGCGCCAGCCGGGGGGTGGGACCGGAGATCCCGAGCGAGGCGACGACGTCGCCGCGGACGCCGAAGACGGGTACGGCGATTCCGGTCAGGCCGATCTCCAGCTCGTCCTCGGTCAACGCGTAACCGCGCTCGCGGCACCGCACGCCGTCGCGGCGTACGGCCTCGCGGTCCTGGAGCGTGGCCGGCGTCGGACGTTCGAGCTCGCCGTCGGGGAGCTCCAGCGCACCCCAGGCCAGCAGGACCTTGCCGAGGGCCGAGCAGTGCGCCGGCACCTCGATGTCGGTCCAGTCGCGGGTGCCGAGCAGGAAGGTCGAGTCGACCTGCGCCACCTGCACCACCCGGTCGCCACGGGAGACGCTGAGGTGCACGGTCTCGCCGGTGTCGGCGCCGAGCTGGTCCATCACCGGCCGGGCGAGCCGGACCAGCTCCTCCCAGGGGTCGTGGCGCGCGGCGTAGAGCCAGAAGAGCCGGCCGGCGACGTAGGACCCGGAGGGGTCCCGCTCGAGCAGGCCGGAGCGCTCGAGCGCGGTGAGCAGGCGCGAGGTCGTCGACTTGGCGAGCCCGCTCGCATCCTGGAGCTCGGCGAAGGACATCGGCTCGTCGGCGTGGACGACCGTGGCGACCAGGTCGGCGGCGCGGTCCAGCGCCCTGGTGCCGGTGGCCGTCTCGCTCATGCGTGAGTCCTCTTCCGGAGGGGTTCCCAGTCGTTCCATGATGTGGAACCTTGGTTCCACATCATGAGGCTAGAAGCCGTCGTCAGTCGAGGTCAAGGGAGGTCCCGGTGTTCCGCAACGCGATGCCGCGCTACGAGGTGCTGTCCGAGGAGGCCATGGCGACCCTCGATCGCGGGTGGCGCCGGCTGATGACCGAGATCGGCGTGGAGTTCATGGACGAGCGAGCGCTCGAGCTCTTCCGCCGGGCGGGCCAGCGCGTCGAGGACAACACCGTCTTCCTCGATCCCGACTTCGTGCTCGAGCAGGTCGCCAAGGCGCCACGCGAGTTCGACGTGCAGGCGCGCAACCCCGAGCACACCATCCACATCGGCGGCGACTCGATGGCCTTCGGCGCGGTCTACGGGCCGCCGTTCGTGCGGCAGGGCGACGTACGCCGCGACGCGACGATGGAGGACTTCCGCAGCTTCACCAAGCTGGCGCAGTCCTTCGCGGTGCTCGACTCCGCCGGGGGAGTGATCTGCGAGCCCAACGACACCCCGCTCGACAGCCGTCACCTCGACATGACGTACGCCCTGCAGACGCTGACGGACAAGGTCTACATGGGCAACGTCGTCTCGGGCGTCAATGCCGCGGACACGATCGCGATGACCTCGATCCTGTTCGGGTCGCGCGAGGCGATCGAGGAGACGCCGGCGACGATCTCGTTGATCAACTGCAACTCGCCGCTGCGCTGGGACGACCGCATGCTGGAGGCCCAGCTCGAGTACTCCGCCGCCGGTCAGCCGGTGGTGCTGACGCCCTTCATCCTGATGGGCGCGATGTCACCGGTGACCATCCCCGCCGCCCTGGTCCAGCAGATCGTCGAGGCGCTGTCGGGGATCGCGCTGTCCCAGCTGGTCCGGCCCGGGACGCCGGTGATCTTCGGGTCGTTCCTCTCCAACATCGACATGCAGTCCGGGTCGCCGACCTTCGGCACGCCGGAGTCGGGGCTCGGCCTGCTCTGCACCGGGCAGATCGCCCGCCACTTCGGGCTCCCGTTCCGCACCGGAGGCGGCCTCACCTCCTCGCAGGTGGCGGACGCGCAGGCCGGCTACGAGGCGCTGATGACGTTGATGCCGACCTTCCTGGCCGGTGCCAACTGGGTGATGCACTCCGCCGGCTGGCTCGAGGGCGGCCTGGTCGCCGGCTACGAGAAGTTCATCGTCGACGTCGAGCTGCTCCAGATGCTCCGCCACGAGTTCACGCCCCTGGAGATCGACGAGGACTCGATGGCCTTCGGGGCGCACGAGGAGGTCGGCCACGGTGGGCACTTCCTCGGGGCGATGCACACGATGGAGCGCTTCCGCACGTGCTTCTACCGCCCGCTGCTCTCGTCCTCGGAGAACTACGAGCGCTGGATGCGCAACGGCGGCCACGACGCCAACGACCGCGCCGGGGTGGCCTACAAGAAGGTGCTCGAGGACTACGAGCAGCCGCCGATCGACGACGCGGTCCGCGAGGAGCTCGAGGACTACGTCATCCGCCGGCGCGCCGAGCTCGGCGACTGAGCCGCGACGACGCTGGGGTCAGCTGAGCCCCAGGATCGTCCCGTCGTCCGCGAGGTCGATGCGCGCGGCCGAGGGGTCCCTGGGCAGTCCGGGCATGGTCATCATGTCGCCGCACACGACGACCACGAACCCCGCGCCCGCGGAGAGACGCACCTCCCGTACGTGCAGCTCGTGGCCCGACGGCGCGCCCAGCGCCGCCGGGTCGGTGGAGAAGGAGTACTGGGTCTTGGCGACGCAGACCGGCAGCTGCGAGTAGCCGTCGCGCTCGATGCGTTGCAGGCGCCGGCGCGCCCTGGCGTCCCACGTCACGAGACCGGCGCCGTAGAGCCGGGTCGCGATCGCCTCGACCTTGGCGGTCAGGGAGAGGTCGTCGTCGTAGGTGAAGGAGAACTCGTACGGCGACGGCTCGGCCAGGGACGCCAGGACGCCCTCCGCAAGGCCCTTCGCGCCGTTGCCCCCGTCGGCGAAGTGGGTGGCGGGGAAGGCCCGCACGCCCTCGTCGGCCACGAGCGCGACCACCCGGTCGACCTCACGGTCGGTGTCGGTGGGGAAGCGGTTGACGGCGACGACGGCAGGGACGCCGTACACGTCACGGATGTTGGCGAGGTGCCGGCGCAGGTTGGTCATGCCGGCCTCCACGGCCGCGACGTCCTCGCGGCCGAGGTCGGCCAGCGCGACACCGCCGTGGTACTTCAGGGCGCGCACGGTCGCGACCACGACGGCCAGGTCCGGACGCAGGCCGGACTTGCGGCACTTGATGTCGACGAACTTCTCGGCACCGAGATCGGCGCCGAAGCCGGCCTCGGTCACGACGATGTCGGCCAGGCGCAGGCCCGCGCGGGTGGCCATCACCGAGCTGCAGCCATGGGCGATGTTGGCGAACGGACCCCCGTGGACGAAGGCGGGTGCCCCCTCGAGGGTCTGGACGAGGTTGGGCGCGAGGGCGTCGCGCAGCAGCGCGGCCATGGCGCCCTCGGCGCCGAGGTCGCGGGCCGTGACCGGAGCCATCGCCCGGGTGTAGCCGACGACGATGTCGCCGATGCGCTTCTTGAGGTCGGCCCACGACTCGGTGAGGCAGAAGATCGCCATCAGCTCCGAGGCCACGACGATGTCGAAGCCGTCCTCCCGCGGGAAGCCATTGGCGTGCCCGCCCAGTGCGACGACGACCTCGCGCAGCGCCCGGTCGTTGGTGTCCACGACGCGCTTCCAGGTCACGCTGCGTACGTCGATGTCGAGCTCGTTGCCGTGGTGGACGTGGTTGTCGATGAGCGCCGCGAGCAGGTTGTTGGCGGCGGCGATGGCGGCGAAGTCGCCGGTGAAGTGCAGGTTGATGTCGGTCATCGGCACGACCTGGCTCCAGCCGCCCCCGGCCGCGCCACCCTTCATGCCGAAGACCGGTCCCATCGACGGCTCGCGCAGGCACGCCACGGTCCGGTGGCCGAGGCCGTGGAGCGCATCCGTCAGGCCGACGGTCGTGGTCGTCTTGCCCTCGCCCGGTGGTGTGGGGGACAGGGCGGTGACCACCACGAGCCGGCCGAGCGGTCGGTCGGCCAGCGAGGTGAGGTAGCCGACGTCGACCTTGGCCTTGTGGTGGCCGTAGGGGACGAGGTGCTCCTCGCTGATCCCGAGCGTCTCCTCGGCGATCTCGCGGATCGGTCGGAGGACGGCGGCGTTGGCGATCTCGATGTCGGACTGCATGGCGGGCTCCTCGCCGGTGGGCGGCACGGTGGCTCCTCGCGCGGTGGGGCCGCGCTGGGGTGACAGGCGGTGTTGCGCTTGACGAAACGCAGTCTGCGATACGCAACAGCGCCTGCGCTAGTGTCCCCCCATGGTGGACACCGTCTCCAGCCCCGCCGTGACGGGCGCCGGCGTGCAGTCGGTCGACCGGGCGCTCGGGATCCTCGAGGTGCTGGCCCGCACGGGCGAGTCCGGCGTCACCGAGATCGCCGCGGAGCTCGGCGTGCACAAGAGCACGGCCTTCCGCCTGGTCGCCACCCTCGAGGCGCACCGTCTCGTGGAGCAGACCGCCGACCGGGGCCGCTACCGTCTCGGCGTCGGCATCCTGCGACTCGCCGGTGCCACCACGGCCCGGCTCGACCTCGTGCAGGAGGCACGGCCGATCGCCCGCCAGCTCGCCGCCGACACGGGGGAGACCGTCAACATCGCGGTGCTCGCCGAGAGCTCCGCGCTCTACCTCGACCAGGTCGCGGGGTCATCGGCCCTCCAGCCGCACAACTGGGTCGGCCAGCACATCCCCCTGCATGCGACGAGCAACGGCAAGGTGCTCCTCGCCGGTCTCGACGACGCCGGCCTCGAGGCCGTCCTCGGCACGCTGGCGACCTACACGCCGCGCACCATCACCGGACGCCGGGAGCTGCGCGAGGAGGTGGCGCGCGTGCGTGAGCAGGGCTACGCGGTCGCGGTCGACGAGCTCGAGGTCGGGCTCACGGCGGTTGCCGCGCCCGTCCGCAACGCGCATGGCGACGTGGTCGCGTCGATGAGCGTGTCCGGTCCGTCGTTCCGGCTCCCCGAGGAGCAGGTGGAGGAGGTCGTACGCCGCGTGGTCGCGGCCGCGTCCGAGGTCTCCCACCGCCTCGGCTGGGGGCACCGCTGATGTAGGGGACCGGCCGACGGGGGGAGTGCCGGACCAGCCCAGACCTTGACGCCCGGACCCGGGCAGCAGGATCCTTCCGCAGAGAGAGCGAGGCGACCGTGGCCGACCTGTACATCGACGGCAGCTGGATCCCGGCCCGCGGGGGTGGTCGGCGGGAGATCCGCTGCCCGGCGGACGGCTCACTGGTGGGCGAGGTCGCCGAGGCGGACGCCGGCGACACCGAGCTGGCCGTGGCGGCGGCCCACCGGGCGTTCCACGAGGGACCGTGGCCCGGGTGGTCGAGCCGGGAGCGCGGTGACCTGTTGCTCCGTGTCGCCGACCTGCTCGAGCGCGACCGGGACGCCGTCGCCCGCGCCGAGTCCCTCGACACCGGCAAGCGGCTGGTCGAGGGCGGGTACGACGTCGACGACGTGGTGTCGGTGTTCCGCCACTTCGGTCACGCGGCCGACGCGGAGGGCGGGCGGGTCGTCGACACCGGCAACCCGTCCGTGGTCAGCCGGGTGGTGCACGAGCCCGTCGGGGTCTGCGGGCTGATCACGCCGTGGAACTACCCGCTGCTGCAGGTCGCGTGGAAGGTCGCGCCGTGCCTGGCCGCGGGCAACACGTTCGTCCTCAAGCCGAGCGAGATCACGCCGCACACCGCCGTCCACCTCATGCGGGTGCTGGAGGAGGCCGGGCTCCCAGCGGGCGTGGCCAACCTGGTGCTGGGGGAGGGACCGACCGCCGGTGCCCCGCTCTCGGAGGACCCCCGCGTGGACCTGGTGTCCTTCACGGGTGGCCTGGCCACCGGCAAGCGCATCATGGCCGCCGCGTCGGCCACCGTGAAGCGGGTGGCCCTCGAGCTCGGCGGCAAGAACCCCAACATCGTCTTCGCCGACGCCGACTACGACACCGCTCTCGACTTCGCGCTGACGGCGGTGTTCCTGCACTCCGGCCAGGTGTGCTCGGCGGGCGCCCGCCTCCTCGTCGAGGAGTCGCTCCACGACCGCTTCGTCGACGACCTCGTCGCCCGCGCCTGCGACATCCGTCTCGGTGGACCGTTCGACGAGGCCGCCGAGACCGGGCCGCTGACCAGTGCCGCGCACCGCGACAAGGTCGAGGCCTACGTCGCGGCCGGTCTCGCCGAGGGGGCGGTGCTGCGCTGTGGCGGGGCCCGCCCGGACGACCCCGCCCTGGCTGACGGCTTCTACTACCTCCCGACGGTGCTCGACCGCTGCACCAGCTCCATGAGCGTGACGCAGGACGAGTCCTTCGGCCCGGTGCTCACGGTCGAGACCTTCACCGACGAGGCGGAGGCCGTGCGGATCGCCAACGACAGCATCTACGGCCTCGCCGGCGCCGTCTGGACCCAGGACTCCGGGCGCGGCCAACGCGTCGCGGCCGGGCTGCGGATGGGCACGGTCTGGATCAACGACTACCACCCCTACGTCGCCCAGGCGGAGTGGGGCGGCTACAAGCAGTCGGGCATCGGGCGCGAGCTCGGCCGAGCCGGGCTGGAGGAGTACCGCGAGACGAAGCACGTCTGGCACAACATCGCCCCCGAGCCGCAGCGATGGTTCGGAGGGTCGGGCTCATGAGCACGCGCAAGGCGTACGACTTCGTGATCGTCGGCGGCGGCTCCGCCGGGTGCGCGCTGGCGAACCGGCTCTCGGCCGATCCCGCCACGAGCGTCCTGGTGCTCGAGGCGGGCCGCACGGACCGGTTCGACCCGCTCATCCACGCCCCGGCGGCCCTGCCCTTCCCGATCGGCAACCCGCTCTACGACTGGAGGTACGAGTCGGAGCCGGAGCCCGCCATGGGCGGTCGCCGGGTCTACCACGCCCGCGGCAAGGTGCTCGGCGGCTCGTCGTCGATCAACGGGATGATCTTCCAGCGCGGCAACCCGATGGACTACGAGCGCTGGGCCGCCGACCCGGGCATGGAGACCTGGGACTACCGCCACTGCCTGCCCTACTTCAAGCGCATGGAGTCGTTGGTCCTGCCCGACGGCATGGTCGGTGCCGACGCGTGGCGCGGTGGCTCCGGGCCGCTCAAGCTCGAGCGGAGCCCGGCGACGAACCCGCTCTTCAGCGCGTTCTTCGAGTCCGCCCAGCAGGCCGGCTACCCGCTGACCGATGACGTCAACGGCTATCGGCAGGAGGGCTTCGGCCGCTTCGACCGCAACATCGTCGACGGCGTACGGATGTCCGCGGCCCGTGCCTACCTGCACCCGGTGATGGGCCGCAAGAACCTCACCGTCGAGACGTTCGCCCACGTCACCCGGGTCCGCTTCGAGGGCAGGCGCGCGGTCGGCGTGGACTACCTCCGCGCCGGTCGCAGGCACGACCGCGTCGATGCCGGCGAGGTCATCCTCTGCGGGGGTGCGATCAACTCCCCGCAGCTGCTCCAGCTCTCCGGCATCGGCAACCCGGAGCACCTCCAGCCGCTCGGCGTGGAGATGGTGCACGACCTGCCGGGCGTCGGCGAGAACCTGCAGGACCACCTCGAGGTCTACATCCAGTACGCCTCGCTCCAGCCGGTCTCGATCGTCGAGGGCCTCAAGTGGCGCAACCGCCCGCTGGTCGGGCTCGAGTGGCTGTTCAAGCGCACCGGCACCGCGGCGTCCAACCACTTCGAGGGCGGTGGCTTCGCCCGGTCCAACGAGGACGTCGACTGGCCCAACCTCATGTTCCACTTCCTGCCGATCGCGATCCGCTACGACGGCTCGGCGCCCGCGGGCCAGGACAAGTACGCGCACGGCTACCAGGTCCACATCGGCCCGATGTACGCCGACACCCGCGGCTGGGTGCGGATCGCCTCGAGCGATCCGCGCCAGAAGCCGAAGATGCTCTTCAACTACCTCTCCACCGTCAACGACAAGCGCGAGTGGGTCGAGGCGGTGCACGTCGCGCGCGACATCCTCAACCAGCCGGCGTTCGCGCCGTTCAACGGCGGCGAGCTGTCGCCGGGCAGTGCGGTGGAGACCGACGAGGAGATCCTGGACTGGGTGCGGAAGGACGCCGAGACCGCCCTCCACCCCTCGTGCACCGCGAAGATGGGCACCGACGACCTGTCGGTCGTGGACCCCCTCTCCCTGCGGGTGCACGGCACCGAGGGGCTGCGGGTCGTCGACGCCTCGGTCTTCCCCTACGTCACCAACGGCAACATCTACGCCCCGGTGATGATGGTCGCCGAGAAGGCCGCGGACCTGGTCCTCGGCAACACCCCGCTGTCGCCCGCCGACGTGCCCTACTACCGCCACCGCGACCAGTCCCCGCTCTACCCGCCCGGAGATCCCCGCAACGCCACGTGACCCGTCCCGCCCAGCCCGGAGGTCCGCATGACCGCACAGCTCGACGCACCCGCCCCCCTCGGTGATCCCCACCCGGAGCGGGCCGCCCGTCCCACGGTGCGGTGGCCGGTCTTCATCACGTCGTTCGCGGGCGTCGTCCTGATCACGCTGTGGGCGATCGTCGCGCCGACCAACGCCGAGAGCGTCATCGGCGACCTCGTGGGGAGGGTCGGCACCGCCTTCGGTTGGTTCTACGTCGCGCTGGCCACCGTCATCGTCGGCTTCGTGATCTTCCTGGGTGCCTCCCGCTACGGCAGCATCCGCCTCGGCCCCGACCACTCGCGCCCGGAGTTCTCGACCTTCGCGTGGGCGAGCATGCTCTTCGCCGCCGGCATCGGCACCGACGTGATGTTCTACTCCGTCATCGAGCCGGTCTCCCAGTACACCGCGCCGCCGGTCGGCGAGCCCGGGACCGTCGACGCAGCCCGCGACGCAACGGTCTGGACGCTGTTCCACTACGGCGTCACGGGATGGGCGATGTACGCGCTGATGGGTCTGGCCCTGGCCTACTTCTCCTACCGCAAGAACCTTCCGCTGGCCGTCCGGTCCGCGCTCTACCCGGTCTTCGGCAAGCGGATCGACGGGCCACTGGGCCACGCCGTGGACACCGCCGCCGTGCTCGGCACGATCTTCGGCGTCGCGACGAGCCTGGGGATCGGCGTCGTGTTCCTCAACGTGGGGCTCAACGTCATCTTCGGCGTTCCGGTGGGCACCGGAGCGCAGGCCGCCCTGGCGGTCCTGGCGGTCACGGTGGCGGCGATCTCGGCGACCACGGGCGTGGACAAGGGCATCCGCTTCCTGTCCCAGCTCAACGTCATCCTGGCCCTGGCCCTGGCCGGATGGGTGCTGGTCACGGGCAGGACCTCGTTCCTGCTCAACGCCGTGGTGATGAACGTCGGCGACTTCATCCGGTCGTTCCCGGCCAAGTCGATGGAGACCTTCGCCTTCACCGACACCCAGGAGTGGATGCAGCTCTGGACGCTCTTCTTCTGGGCCTGGTGGGTGGCGTGGGCGTCCTTCGTGGGCCTCTTCCTGGCCCGGATCTCCCGCGGTCGCACGATCCGGCAGTTCGTGCTCGGCACGATGGTGATCCCGTTCAGCTACATCGTCATGTGGATCTCGATCTTCGGCAACGCCGCCATCGACAAGGTGCGCAACGACGACGACGGGAGCTTCGCCGAGGCGGCCGTCGACTTCACCGGCGTCGGCTTCTACGACCTGCTGCGCGACTACCCGTTCGCCGATGCTGTCATCTTCCTCGCGTTCATGGTGGGCCTGCTCTTCTACATCACCTCGGCCGACTCCGCGGCGCTGGTGATGGGCAACCTCTGCTCGGAGCTCCACGACGTGCAGCAGGACTGCGCGTCGTGGCTGCGCATCACCTGGGCGAGCGCCACCGGCCTGCTGACGGTCGCGATGCTCGCCGTCGGCGGCATCCTCGCCCTGCAGTACGCCACGATCATCATGGGCCTGCCGTTCGCGTTCGTCCTTGTGCTCGTCATGTGGGGCCTGTTCCGCGCGATCCGCAACGAGGGACGCAAGGCCGACACCGGCGTACGCGGGATGTCTCCGTTGCTCTCGGCCCGCACGGGTGCCGGGCACGACACGCGGAAGGCGTGGAAGTCGCGCCTCGCCAGGACGATCAACTTCGTCGACGAGGAGGCGGCCACGGCCTACCTCGGCTCGACGGTCGAGCCCGCCCTGCGCGAGGTCGCCGAGGAGCTCACGTCGATGGGCGTCCGGGCCTCGGTGGTCCACGGCGACGTGGCAGGAGCCCCCTACGCCGAGCTCACCACCGACGGCGACGAGGGGCAGTTCGTCTACCGGGTGCAGGTGCGGCTCTCGCCGGTGCCGACCTACGGCGGGCGGATGATCGGCGACCGCGACCAGTACGCGCGGCTCGAGGTGCACCTCCTCGACGGGGGACAGGACTACGACGTGATGGGCTACACGAGCGACCAGGTCATCCACGACTGCCTCGACCAGTACGAGCGCCACCTGGAGTTCCTGCGCACCCAGTGACGTACCGAGTGACGTACCCGGTGACCCACCCAGCGACGACCGCGGTCCCGAACCGCCACCCTTGACACGCGCACGGGCCCGGAGCACTCTTCGTTGTTGCAGGTCACGCACAACGTTGCGCTGAGCGCAACAGATGGGAGACGGGCATGGCGCTCAAGGAACCCGTGGGTGAGTCCCTGGTCCCACCGGCCGGCAGGGACGGGAACTTCCCGCTCGACAAGGTGACCTTCGGTGTCGCCGCCGGGCTGGCCGTCGCGTTCCTCCTGTGGGGAACGATCGACTCGACCGGGATGGGCGAGACGACGTCCACGATCCTCGGCAAGCTGACGTCGCTGTTCGGCTGGCTGTTCATCCTCGTCAGCGCGCTCTTCCTCACCTTCTCCGCCTACCTCGCCATCAGTCGCTACGGCAACATCCGGCTGGGTCCGGACGACTCGACCCCGGAGTTCTCGACGTTCTCCTGGGTCTCGATGATGTTCGCGACCGGCATGGGCATCGGCCTGATGTTCTGGGGTGTCGCGGAGCCGCTCACCTACCTCACCGCCACCGACGCCAGCAGCATCCCGCCGGGCCGTGGGGACCCGTCCACACCCGACAGCGCACGCGTCGCGATGGAGTACGCCTTCTTCCATTGGGGCTTCCACCCGTGGTCGATGTACGCCGTCATCGGCCTCGCGATCGGCTACTTCGCCTACCGCAAGGGCACCGGCAACCTGGTCTCCGGCGCCTTCGGTCCCCTGCTCGGCCGCCACGCCACGGGCGGTCCCGGCAAGGCGATCGACATCATCGCCATCTTCGCCACCCTCTTCGGGTCCGCGACCTCCCTCGGTCTCGGCGCCCTGCAGATCACCGGCGGCCTCGACGACGTCTTCGGCGCCGGGGACTCCCGGTGGCTGACCGTGGCCGTGATCGGGTTCCTCACGGCCTGCTTCGTGATCTCGGCGGTCACCGGCATCGAGAAGGGCGTGCAGCTGCTGTCCAACGCCAACGCGATCGCAGCCCTGCTGCTCGTCCTCTTCCTCTTCGTGGTCGGCCCGACGGTGTTCATCCTCAGCACCTTCACCGAGTCCCTGGGCGGCTACCTGACCCACCTGCCGACGATGGCCTTCCGCACCGGAGCCTTCGGGGGCAGCGAGTTCCTGAACGCCTGGACGATCTTCTACTGGGCGTGGTGGATCTCCTGGACGCCCTTCGTCGGCATGTTCATCGCGCGCATCTCCAAGGGCCGCACGATCCGGCAGTTCGTGGTCTACGTGATCCTCGTGCCGAGCCTGGTCTCGTTCGTGTGGTTCTCCATCCTGGCCGGCTCCGCCTTCGACCTGCAGCTCACCGGCGCCAAGGATCTCGGCGCGGTGCTTGCGGAGGAGGGCACCGAGAGCGCGCTGTTCACGACGCTGCGCGAGTACCCCCTCGCGAGCATCACCGTCGTGCTCGCCGTGTTCCTCGTGGCGATCTTCTTCATCACCGGTGCCGACTCGGCCTCGATCGTGATGGGCATGCTGAGCCAGCACGGCAAGGAGGAGCCGATGCGGTGGCTCGTCATCTTCTGGGGCGTCGCGCAGGGCGCGGTGGCGGCCGTGCTGCTGTTCTCCGGCGGCCTGGGCGCGCTCCAGACGCTGGTGATCATCGTGGCCGGGCCGTTCATGCTGGTGATCTGCGCGATGTGCGTGTCCCTGATGAAGGCGCTGCGCGCCGAGCCGTACGAGTCGACCCTCCCGTCGCGCGTGCGCAAGGCGGTGCTGCACGCCCAGAAGTACGACTCGGTCGAGAACCACTCGGTCGCCCTGGCCGCGCTCGGCGCCGACCCCGACGACGTCAGCCCGGGGCCGGACGACGACTCGAGGGCCTGACCCGGACGCAGAGCCCCGCTCGACGGACCGAGCCGCCGCCCCTGCGCACCCTTGACAGTGCGCCGGGGCGGCGGCGTACATTTCGAGGCGTCGCACATGGCGCAACCTGTTGCGCGATGCGCAACTCATTGTGAGTCCTCCCGCACCAGGAGCCAGCCATGGCAGATGTCCCCGCGACCGCCGGCGTCGTCGTGATCGGAGCCGGCATCGTCGGCAACAGCCTCGTGCACCACCTCACCCGGCTCGGGTGGACGGACGTGGTGCAGATCGACAAGGGGGCGTTGCCCAACCCCGGTGGGTCGACGGGCCACGCGTCCAACTTCATCTTCACCGTCGACCACTCCCGCGAGATCACCGACCTGACGCTCGACTCGGTCGCGCAGTACCAGGAGATGGGCGTCTTCACGCAGTCCGGCGGCTTCGAGATCGCCCGCACCGAGGAGCGGATGGAGGAGCTGCGGCGGCGCATGTCGAGCGCACGGGCCTGGGGGATCGAGGCCGAGCTGGTCAGCCCGGCCTTCGTGAAGGAGAAGGTGCCCTTCATCGAGGAGGACCAGTTCATCGGCGCGTTCTGGACCCCCGGCGTCGGCGTGGTCGACTCGCTGCGCGCCGGCACGATCATGCGCGAGCGGGCGCTCGCGACCGGCGAGCTCACGGTGGTGCCAACCGTCGAGGTGGTCGGACTCGACACCCAGGACGGCCCGCGGGGGCGACGGATCACCCGCGTGCGCACCACCGGCGGCGACATCGAGACCGACACCGTCGTGATCGCGGCGGGCGTGTGGAGCCCCAAGCTCGGTGACATGGCCGGCGTGAGCATCCCGCTCACCCCGGCGGTGCACCAGATGATCAGCGTCGGTCCGTGTCCGCAGCTGGCGGAGAAGGAGGGCGAGATCTCCTTCCCGATCATCCGCGACATGGACACCTTCTGCTACGAGCGCCAGCACGGCGCCGACATGGAGGTCGGCTCGTACGCCCACCGCGCGATCCTGCACGAGCCCGAGGAGATCCCCTCGATCGAGCAGGCCAAGCTGTCGCCGACCGAGATGCCGTTCACCTCGGACGACTTCGACCCGCAGCTCGAGCAGGCCTACGAGCTGATGCCCGAGCTGCTCGGGGCCGAGGGGGCGGAGATGCGCTACGCCATCAACGGCCTGCTCTCGCTCACCTGCGACGGCAACCCGATCCTGGGCGAGAGCGAGGTCGCCGGGCTCTGGACCGCAGCCGCGGTGTGGATCAAGGAGGGTCCGGGTGTCGGGCGCGCCGTCGCGGAGTGGATGACCCACGGCCACTCGGAGATCGACCTGCACCACAGCGACATCGCTCGCTTCCACCAGCACCAGAAGCGCCGCGAGCACACCCGGCTGCGCACCACCGAGTCGTTCATCAAGACCTACGGCATCGTCCACCCGGCCGAGCAGTACGAGTCCGACCGCGACCAGCGACTCTCGCCGATGCACGACTCGCAGACCAAGCTCGGCGCCGTCTTCTTCGAGACAGCCGGCTGGGAGCGACCCTTCTGGTACGAGTCCAACGCCGCGCTGCTGGAGCAGTACGGCGACGCGGTGATGCCGCGCGAGCACGAGTGGGACGCCCGGTGGTGGAGCCCGATCATCAACGCCGAGCACCTCCGCATGCGCGAGGCCGCTGCCGTCATCGACCTGTCCGCCTTCTGCGTCTTCGACATCGAGGGACCCGAGGCGCTCGACGTGGTGCAGACGACCTGCGTCGCGCAGTGCGACGTCCCGGTCGGCAAGGTCGTCTACACCCCGGTCCTGGACGCGAAGGGCGGCTTCCGGTCCGACCTCACGGTGATGCGACTGGGCGACGAGCACTACCGGGTCGTCACCGGCGGCGCGCACGGCATGGCCGACCGGGCCTGGTTCACCGGGCACCTGCCCGAGACCGGCTCCACGACCCTGACCGACCGCACCGACGACGTGTCCACCATCGGCATCTGGGGGCCGCGGGCACGCGACATCGTCTCCTCACTGACGTCCGACGACGTCTCTGACACCGGGTTCGGCTTCCTCACCTGCCGGGAGGTCGAGCTCGCCGGCACGTCCGTCCTCGCCTCCCGCATCTCGTACGTCGGTGAGCTCGGCTGGGAGCTCTACGTCCCGATGGAGCACGCCGCCGGACTGTGGGAAGCGCTCCTCGAGGCGGGCGCGCCGCACGGGGCGGTGCCGGCCGGGATCGGCGTCTACGGCACGACGGGTCGCATCGAGAAGGGCTACCGGGCCTACGGCGCCGAGCTCGACTCCGAGCGGACCATCGTCGAGGCCGGGATGCAGCGTCCCAAGGTCAAGGCGGCCGACTTCGTCGGCAAGGAGGCCTACCTCGCGCAGCGGGAGGCGGACCCGGCGTCGGTGCTCTGCACGCTCACCGTCGACGACCACACGTCCGCTGCCGGCACGAAGCGCTACATGCTCGGCGGCGAGCCGATCCTGACCCGCGACGGCGGCACGCTCACCGACGGGCACGGTCACCACCCGTACGTCACCAGCGCGGGGTCCGCGCCGTCGCTGGGCAAGCACGTGCTGCTCGCCTACCTGCCTCCCGAGGAGGCGGTGGTCGGCAACGAGCTCGCCGTGTCCTACATGGAGGAGCTCTACCGGGTGACCGTAGGGTCCGTCGACGCGACCCCGCTCCTCGACCCTGCCAACGAGCGCGTGCGATGACCCACCCGCTGGTGTGCGTGAAGCGCGTCGTCGACGCGACGAGCGAGGTCGTCCTCACCGAGGACGCCCAGGGCGTCGACGGGCGGTACGCCGGCTTCACGACGAGCGCCCACGAGGAGTGCGCGGTCGAGCTCGCCGTCCGCATCGCCGCCGACGGTGGTGCGGCGACGGTCATGACGCTCGGCGACGGCGACGCCGTGGAGCAGCTCCGCGCGGCGCTCGCCGTCGGCTGTGCCGCAGCCACCCACGTGGTGGCCGACCCGCAGGCGTTCGGCCCGGCTGACGTCGCGCGTGAGATCGCCGCGGTCGTCCGCGACCACGAGGCGGCAGGCACGCCCCACGAGCTGGTGCTGCTCGGCAACGACGCGGCCGACACCGGTGACTTCCAGGTCGGCATCCGCCTCGCCTACGAGCTCGGCTGGCCCGTCGTCAACGGCGTCAGCACCGTCTCGGTGACCGACGGCGTGGTGACCGCGAGCGGCTCCGGGCCCGACGGGCACGAGACCTTCCGGCTCCCCCTGCCGGCCGTGGTCACGGTCCTCGAGGGCGGCGTCGACCCCCGCTACCCGAGCGTCCCGGGGCGGATGAAGGCCAAGAAGGCGCCGATCGAGGAGCGCCGGCCCACCGCTGACCCGGTCGGGCCGTCCCGCGTCCGGCTGGTGCTGCCGCCGCCGTCGCCGTCGACCGTGCAGGTGCTGGGCGAGGGCCCGGCGAGCGCACCCGCGGTCGTCGACCTCTTCGAGGAGCTGGGGGTGCTCGCGCGATGATCGTCGTCCTGGTCGAGGTGACGCCGGCGGGCGAGGTCGTGGAGACCTCGCGCGAGGCGATGACCTTCGCGCGCGACCTGGCCGGCGCCGGGGGAGGGGTGCCCGTCGACGCGGTGGTCGTCGGCCACGCGGACGACGCGCTCGTCGGCACCCTCGCGTCGTACGGCGCACGTCGCGTCCACGCCCTCACCGGCCCGGCGTACGACTCCTTCTCCGGGGCCGCATGGGCGGCAGGCCTGCTCGAGGTGCGGGAGCGGTCCGGGTCGGTGGTGGTCACTGCCGCCGGCACCGCGCGCGGCAACGAGGTCCTGGCCCACGTCGCGGCCAGGTCGGGGCTGCCGATGGCCGCCAACGTGGTGTCGTTCAGCAGCCTGTCGCCTTTCACCGTGACCCGCCAGGTCGTCGGCGGAGCCGCGCTCGAGGAGATGAGCCTGGCCCAGCGGCCGGCCATCTTCACCCTGGCCGGCCACGCGGTGGAGGCCACGCCCGCGGCCACCGCCGGTGCGGGTGAGCTGGTCGTGGAGACCCCCGACGTGGCCGACGCCGACCTGCTGGCCCGGGTCGTCTCGACCGAGGAGCCGGAGCCCGACCTCTCGGGCACCCTGAAGTCGGCCCGCGTCGTCGTCGGCGCCGGGCGCGGCGCCGGGTCGGCCGAGGGGTTCGACGACATCCTCGAGCTCACCGAGCTGCTCGGCGGCTCGCTCGGGGTCTCGCGGGTCGTGACCTCGCTCGGGTGGCGACCGCACCACGAGCAGGTCGGCCAGACGGGCAGCCGGATCTCGCCCGACCTCTACATCCCGTGCGGCATCAGCGGCGCCATCCAGCACTGGGCCGGGTGCAGCAGCGCCAAGGCCATCCTCGCCATCAACACCGACCCGGACGCCCCGATGGTCACCCGGGCGACCCACGCGGTGATCGGCGACCTGCACGAGGTCGTCCCGGCGATCAACGCCGAGATCCGACGCCGCCGCGGCTAGGTCGGGGCGTGGGCTCAGTGGTGGCGCCCGCGGAGCCGTCGCATCCCCACGGGTGGTTCGTGGACGCGACGAGTCCGCAACGGTGGGGACTTCCATCCCACGAAGGAGCAGAGATGTCTGATGACGCCAAGGCGGCCAAGGAACTGGTCGAGACGCTGAAGGACGGCGAGCGGGGCTTCGCCGACGCGGCCGAGAAGCTCCGCGACGGCAAGCACCCCGAGTGGGCCACGACCCTGCAGCGCTTCTCCGACCAGCGTGCCGGCTTCTGGCGCGAGATCGTCGACATGGGTCACGACTACGGTGACGACGTCGACGAGAGCGGCACTGTCGCCGCGGCGGTGCACCGCGGCTGGATCGCGGTGAAGGATGCCCTCACCGGCGACGACCCCGAGGCCGTGCTCAAGGCGGCCCTGACCGGTGAGGACCACGCGGTCTCGGAGTACGAGGACGCCCTGAAGAAGGACCTCAGCGCCGGCTTCCGCGAGGTCGTCGTACGCCAGCAGGCTGCGGTGGTCGCTGCCCGCGACGAGGTCAAGGCGCTCCAGCAGGCCAGCTAGTCGCGTCGCCCGGCGTCGTTGCACCTGACGACGTCGGGCGTGGCGCCACCACGCGGTGAAGGACGCCAGAGCATGTCCTCGGACGGAGCGCGGTAGGGATGCTCCAGGTGGGGGACGGCGGCCCGACGTTTCGGGGGTTCCATCGGACCGCCGCCGGAGAGAACTACACCAAGCGTCCCTGAGGGACCGTTGAGGGATTCACCCCGTGCATCCTGAGAAGTCCGGTCGTTGCGGATCTGTGACCCGCCGAGCGATCTGCCGCCCCCGTCTCCCTCAGGTCCTGCCCCGGTGTGCCGATCACCCGGACGTGACCACCGCACCGCTCGTGGACCCGGCGGACCTGCTGGCCGCCGCCGAGTCCGTCGAACCCCTGCCCCACACCGTCGCCCGACTGGCCACGCTGGTTGCGGACCCGGACTCCGACATCCGCGAGATCAGCGACGTGGTGTCCCTCGACGTCTCGCTGACTGCGGACGTGCTGCGCCTGGCCAACTCGGCCGCACTCGGCCACCGCGCGAACGTCACGTCGGTGCGTGACGCCGCGGTGCGGCTCGGTACCAGCACGCTGCTGTCGCTGACGATGGCTTCGCGTGTCGGCGGCAGGATGCTGCAGGCGCTGCCGGCGTACGGCCTCCAGCCGGGCGCGCTGTGGGAGCGCTCGGTGGCCGCGTCGATCGCGGCCGAGGTGATCCGCTCCCGCGCCCGTGTTCCGGTCCCGGCGGAGGCAGGCACCGCCGCGCTGCTGCACGACTTCGGCAAGATCGTGCTGGCCCGGCACTTCGGGAAGCAGGTCCTGGAGACGCTGGCCCTGGCCGCTGCCACCGACGGCCTGGACCTGATCGAGACCGAGCGGGTGGTCTTCGGGCTCACGCACGCCGACATCGGCGGCGCAGTGGCCGAGGCGTGGGGACTCCCGTTGACGATCGTCGACGGCATCCGGGACCACCACGAGGCGCACGAGGACCTGTCCGCCGTGAGCGCGGCAGTGGCGCTGGCGTGCGCGATGTCGGTCGAGATCACCGCCCGGGACGCGGACCCGGAGGACCAGGAGACCCAGGAGGCCCGACGCCGTGAGGTCACGCCCCTGATGACGATCCTGCAGCTCGACGACGCCGACTACCGCCAGATCGTGGCGAGGTCGAGCGAGCGGTTCGGCGAGGTGGCCGACCGCTACGGCGGCTGAGCCGGCCCGACAGTGCGGTGACCGTGGTCCACCCGGTGGACCACAGCCACCGCGCAGAGCTGGCAGCCGCAGTGACGGCCGTCTCATCGCGCCCGTAACCTCTCGCGACCTCCCGCGTTGTCCACCCAGGAGCAGCACGGGACGGGAGCCCGCCCAGGGCCAGGGAACGAGACGGCAGGAGGGTGCACATGGGTGTCGAGATCCAGGTCAACGACCTCACGAAGTCCTTCGGCAAGCAGCTCATCTGGGGCGACGTCACGCTCACCGTGCCGGCCGGCGAGATCTGCGTGATGCTCGGGCCGTCGGGCACCGGCAAGTCGGTGTTCCTCAAGACGCTCATCGGCCTCCTCAAGCCCGACAAGGGCTCGATCATCATCGAGGGCACCGACATCGCGAGCTGCCCGGAGCGGGAGCTCTACGAGATCCGCAAGCTGTTCGGCGTGCTGTTCCAGGACGGCGCGATGTTCGGCTCGATGAACCTCTACGACAACGTCGCCTTCCCGCTGCGCGAGCACACCAGGAAGTCCGAGTCCGAGGTGCGCGACGTCGTGATGGAGAAGATGGACCTCGTCGGCCTCCTCGGCGCCGAGGACAAGCTGCCCGGGGAGATCTCCGGCGGCATGCGCAAGCGTGCCGGCCTGGCCCGGGCGCTCGTCCTCGACCCCGAGATCGTGCTGTTCGACGAGCCCGACTCCGGCCTCGACCCGGTGCGTACGGCCTTCCTCAACCAGCTGATCGTCGACCTCAACGCCCAGATCGACGCCACCTTCCTGATCGTCACCCACGACATCAACACCGCGCGCACCGTGCCCGACAACATCGGGCTGCTCTACCACCGGCACCTCGCGATGTTCGGGCCGCGCGAGCAGCTGCTGAGCTCGGAGGAGCCGGTCGTACGCCAGTTCCTCAACGCGCAGCGGGTCGGCCCGATCGGCATGTCGGAGGAGAAGGACGCCGACGAGCTCGCCGCCGAGGCCGGCCAGGAGCTGCCCCCGCTGCCCCCGATCCCGCTGCAGCTCGACCCGTCCAACGGCATCCCGCGCCGCAGCCAGCGCCCGGCGGGGGAGTGGTGCCGCGAGCACGGTGTCACCCCGCCGCCCGGCTCCTTCGAGTCCAGCAACGCCGGCCTGGCCCCGGGAGCCTGACGAGTCGATGACCACGTCCATGTCCTCGCGCGCGCTCGCGCCCATCGGGGTGGCCGGCAACCTCTTCGCCTTCGCCCTCGACGTCTTCCGCGGGCTGTTCCGGCGGCCCTTCCAGCTGCGTGAGTTCATCCAGCAGGCGTGGTTCATCGCGTCGGTCACCATCGTGCCGACCGCCCTCGTCGCCATCCCCTTCGGTGCCGTCATCGCGCTCCAGGTCGGCGGCCTGATCAAGCAGTTCGGCGCCCAGTCGTTCACCGGCTCGGCGTCGGTCCTCGCGGTGATCCAGCAGGCGGCCCCCATCGGCACGGCGCTGCTGATCGCCGGTGCGGGTGGCTCGGCGATCGCCGCCGACCTCGGCGCGCGCAAGATCCGGGAGGAGCTCGACGCGATGATGGTGCTGGGCATCGACCCGATCCAGCGCCTCGTCGTCCCCCGCGTGCTGGCGTGCATGCTCGTCGCGTTCTTCCTCAACGGCATGGTCAGCGTCGTCGGGGTCAGTGGCGGCTACGTCTTCAACGTGATCCTCCAGGACGGCACGCCCGGTGCCTACCTCGCCAGCTTCACGGCGCTCGCCCAGCTCCCCGACCTGTGGATCGGGTTGATCAAGGCGCTCGTCTTCGGCCTGATCGCGGCGGTCGTCGCCTCCTACAAGGGCATGAACGCCAAGGGCGGACCGAAGGGCGTCGGCGACGCCGTCAACGAGTCCGTCGTCATCACCTTCCTGCTGCTCTTCGTGGCCAACTTCGTCCTCAGCATGATCTACCTGCAGGTCGTGCCCCCGAAGGGGGGATGAGCGATGCCGCTACGAGACGTCTACGCCAGGCCGCTCGCCTCCCTCGACGGCCTGGGCGGCCAGCTGGCCTTCCACCTCGCGGTGCTCAAGGCCGTTCCCCGCTCGGTGACCCGCTACCCCCGCGAGATCATGCGGATCCTCGCCGAGGTCACCCTCGGCTCGGGTGCGCTCGCCGTCATCGGCGGCACCGTCGGCGTGATCATCGGCATGACCTTCTTCACCGGCGCCCAGGTCGGGCTCTCGGGGTACGCCGCGCTCAACCAGCTCGGAACCGCGGCCTTCTCGGGCTTCGTCTCCGCCTACTTCAACACCCGCGAGATCGCGCCGCTGGTCGCCGGCATCGCGCTTGCGGCGACGGTCGGCTGCGGCTTCACCGCGCAGCTGGGGGCCATGCGGATCTCGGAGGAGGTCGACGCCCTCGAGGTGATGGCCATCCCGTCGATGCCGTTCCTCGTCGCCACCCGGGTGGTCGGTGGTCTGATCGCCATCATCCCGCTGTACGTCGTCGGGCTGCTCTCGTCCTACTTCGCGAGCCGGCTCGTGGTGACCCAGTTCTACGGCCAGTCACCCGGCACCTACGACCACTACTTCAACGCGTTCCTGCCTCCGGGCGACGTGCTGTGGTCCTTCGGCAAGGTGCTCGTCTTCGCCGTGACCGTCATCCTCATCCACTGCTACCACGGCTACAACGCCTCCGGTGGACCCGCCGGCGTGGGCGTCGCCGTGGGCCGCGCCGTCCGCACCAGCATCGTCGCCATCAACGTGCTCGACCTGCTCCTGTCCATGGCCATCTGGGGCGCGGCCACCACCGTGCGGCTGGCGGGGTGAGCGGGTGATGAGGACGAAGGCCCTGGGTGTGCTGTTCCTGGTGCTGATGCTCGCCGCGGGGTGGGCGACGTACGGCGTGTTCACCCAGAAGTTCAGCGACTACGACGAGGTCACCGTCAAGGCCTCGAAGATCGGGCTCCAGCTGCCGCAGCGCGCCGACGTCAAGATCAAGGGCGTCATCGTGGGCGAGGTGCTCGACTACGAGCCGACGGTCGAGGGCGCCGACATCACGCTCGGCCTCTACCAGGACCGCACCACCGACATCCCGCGCGACGTGACCGCCTCGATCCTGCCCAAGACCCTCTTCGGCGAGAAGTTCGTCTCGCTCGTCGTCCCCGACGGTGGTTCGTCGGCGCAGCCGATCGCCGACGGGGACGTCATCCAGCGCACCGACCTCTCGATCGAGGTCGAGGAGGTGCTCAGCGACCTCTACCCCCTCCTGCGCGCGGTGCAGCCCGCCGACCTCAACACCACCCTCAACGCCGTGGCCACCGCCCTCGAGGGCCGCGGGGAACAGCTCGGCGAGACGCTGGAGACGTTGGACGCCTACCTGACCCGGTTCAACCCCGAGCTCCCGGCCCTCGTCGAGGACCTGCGGCTCACCGCGCGGGTCTCCGACACGTACGCCGACGTGCTGCCGGAGGTCGCCACCATCCTGCGCAACACCATCACCACCACGTCGACGCTCGAGGACCGTGAGGACAAGCTGAAGGCGCTGTTCAACGACGTGTCCGCGTTCGCGGCCGTCACCGAGCGCTTCACCCGTGCCAACGGTGACAACCTGGTGCGCCTCGCCGACCTCGGCGCGGCGCAGCTCGAGGTGTTCGCGCGCTACGCCCCGGGCTACCCCTGCCTGCTCGGCGGCATCGTCGGTGCTGGCAAGCTCCAGGCCGAGGCGTTCCGCGGCTTCACCCTCCACATCGTGCTGGAGACGCTGCCCAACCAGCCGCGCGGCTACGGCCCGCAGGACGCCCCCGTCTACGGCGACAAGCGCGGCTACCACTGCGGGACGCTTCCCTCCCCACCGTGGTCCCAGAGCAACCCGCTGACCTCCCAGCCCGACTTCGTCGACGGGATCGACGAGCCCACCGGCAAGGGCACCAGCCGCGTCGGTCCCGGCTGGTCCGGCACCGCTGCCGGCTTCGCGGGCGGGCGCGACGAGACGGCGCTGCTCAAGGCGCTGCTCGCGCCCGGGCTCGGCGTCAGCGGCGACGACGTACCCGACCTCGGTGTCCTCCTGGTCGGGCCGATGGCGCGCGGGGCGGAGGTGTCGCTGCGATGAGCCGCATCCTGGACGCGAGGACCTCGATCGACCTGGTCAAGCTGCTGGTCTTCGTCGTCGTCACGTCGCTCGCCACGACCGTGCTGGTCGTGACCATCGGCAACCTCGACTTCGGTTCGTCGCGCGAGTACCGCGCCGAGTTCACCGACGCCACCGGCGTCACCAAGGGCGACGACATCCGCGTGGCCGGTGTCCGCGTGGGGACGGTGAGCGAGGTGGAGATCGTCGACCGCACCCGGGCGCTGATCACGTTCTCGGTCGACCGCGACACCTCGGTCAACGGCGGCACCAACGCCGCGATCCGCTACCGCAACCTCGTGGGGCAGCGCTACATCTCGCTCACGCAGGAGGTGGGCGACACCCGGAGGCTGCGGGCCGGCTCGACGATCCCGGTGTCGCGGACCACGCCGGCGCTCGACCTCACCGTGCTCTTCAACGGCTTCAAGCCGCTCTTCGAGGCGCTCTCGCCCGACGACGTGAACCAGCTGTCGTACGAGCTCGTCCAGGTGTTCCAGGGGGAGGGCGGGACCCTCGAGGGGCTGCTCGCGCACACCGCGTCGGTCACCTCGACCCTCGCGGACCGCGACGAGGTCATCGGCGACCTCATCGACAACCTGTCGCTGGTGCTCGACCACGTCGCCGACCGCGACCAGCAGCTCACCCGGCTGATCCAGTCGTTCCGCACGCTGGTCGGCGGACTGAAGAAGGACCGCAACGCGATCCTCGGCTCGCTGGAGGAGGTCTCCGCCCTGTCGGTCGAGACCGCCTCCCTGATCGACGGCATCCGCGAGCCCTTCGTGAAGGACATCAAGGAGCTGCGCGCCGTCGCGGGCAACATCGACAAGAACAAGGCCGAGTTCGACCGTGCGATCCAGGTGCTCCCGATCAAGCTCACCAAGATCGGTCGCACCGCGATCTACGGCTCGTTCTTCAACTTCTACCTCTGCGAGTTCCAGGGGCGCGTCAACCTGCCCCGCGACGTCTCGATCCCGGTGAAGTACTCCACCGGCTCCGACAGGTGTGATCTCGGATGAAACCGTTCAGGGAACGGAACCCCGTCGTCGTGGGGGCCATCAGCCTCGTCGTCCTCGCGTTGACGCTGGTCGCCGCGCTGCGGGCCGACGACCTGCCGATCATCGGCGGTGGAGACACCTACCACGCGATGTTCACCGAGGCCGGTGGGCTCAAGGTCAACGACGAGGTCCGCATCGCCGGCGTGCGGGTCGGCAAGGTCGACGAGATCGCGCTCGCCGGCGACGAGGTGCGGGTCAGCTTCAAGGTCGACGACGCCGCCGACTTCGGTGGTGACACCCGCGCCGCGATCAAGGTGAAGACGATCCTGGGCGCGATGTTCCTCGCGCTCGAGCCCGCCGGAGGCGGCCGGCTCGACGAGGGGGCCACGATCCCCGCGGCGCGCACCTCCTCGCCGTACGACGTGGTCGAGGCCTTCGAGGGCCTCGCCTCGACCTCGGACCGGATCGACACCGACCAGCTCGCCGACTCGCTCACCACCCTCGCCGACCTCACCCGCAACACCCCCGAGGAGTTCCGGGGCGCGCTCGACGGCCTGAGCCGGCTCTCGTCCAACATCGCGGCCAAGGACGAGCAGCTCAACACGCTGCTGGTCAACCTCGAGCGGGTCTCGACGGTCCTCGACGAGCGCGACCAGGACATCATCGCGCTGATGAAGGACAGCGACGTGCTGTTCCGGGCCCTCGTCGCCCGCCGCGAGGCCGTGCACGACCTGCTGGTCTCCAGCACGACCCTCTCGAAGGAGCTCACCCGGCTCATCGACCAGTCGCGCGCGGACCTCGAGCCGGCCCTCGCCCACCTCGAGAACGTCGTGGCGGTGCTCAACAAGAACGAGGACAACCTCGACAGCAGCCTGCGACTGATGGCGCCGTTCTACCGCGTCTTCGCCAACACCCTCGGCACCGGTCCGTGGTTCGACACCTGGATCTCCAACTTCCCACCCGTCCCGCAGGTGGGCTGAGCCATGGACCTCGTGAAGCGCTTCCTCGCCCCGCTCGTCGTGCTCGGCTTCGTCGTCGCGGCGGCCGTCACCGTCCTCGGCGGCGACGCCTCCAAGACCGTCGTCGCCCACTTCCCGCGTGCCATCTCCGTCTACGAGGGCAGCGACGTCCGTGTCCTCGGCGTGCCCGTCGGCACGGTCACGCGCGTCGAGCCCACCGGCACCGACGTGACCGTGACGATGACGTACGACGACGAGGTCAGGCTGCCGGCCGATGCCCGCGCGGTGATCGTCGCGCCGTCGGTGGTGGGCGACCGCTACGTCCAGCTCACCCCGGCCTACCCCGGCACCGGTGACGTCCTCACCGACGGCGCGGAGCTCGCCGTCGAGGACACCGCGGAGCCGCTCGAGCTCGACCAGATCTACGAGAGCCTCGACCGGCTCAACGTCGCCCTCGGGCCGCGGGGCGCCAACAAGTCGGGCGCCCTCTCCGACCTGCTGTCGGTCACGGCCGACAACTTCGGCGGGCAGGGTGCGACCTTCCGGCAGACCGTCAAGGACTACTCCCGTCTCAGCTCGACGCTGGCCGGCAACTCCGACGAGCTGTTCGGCTCGGTCGAGGCGCTGGGGAGCTTCATGGAGACCCTCGCCGACAACGACCAGACGGTGCGCCAGTTCAACCAGTCCCTCGCCGACGTCTCGACGATGCTGGCGGGCGAGCGGGAGGAGCTGGTCGCCGCGACGAGGAACCTGTCGGTGGCCCTCACGGCGGTCAAGGAGTTCGTGGAGGAGAACAAGGGCTCGCTGAGCCGCAACATCACCGGGATCAACCGGGTCGCCAAGGTGCTGGTGCGCCAGCGCGCAGCGCTCGACGAGATCCTGCACGTGGCTCCGGGCGCGCTCAACAACCTCGCGCTGACCTACAACCCGCAGGCCGGCACCCTCGACACCCGCGCCAACTTCGGCGAGTCGATCAACCAGCTCGAGATCGACCCGGCCGCGTTCCTGTGCGGCTTCGTCGGCCAGGTCGAGCGCTCGGGCCAGGTGTGCGACCGCATCACCGACCTGCTCGCCCGGCCGCGCGCCGGTGCCCTCGACCGCACGCCGGCGCCGCTCCCCGCGCAGGACGTGTTCGACCCGTCCCTCGGCGGGCTGGTCGCCGCAGACCCGGAGGTGCAGTGATGACGCGGCTCGAGGTGCTCGTGCTGGGTGTGCTCGCCACGCTCTTCCTCTCCGCCTGCGACGCCAGCGTCTACTCGCTGCCGCTCCCGGGCGGGCCCGACGTGGGGGAGGACCCGATGACGGTGAAGGTGGAGTTCGCCGACGTCCTCGACCTGGTGCCCCAGTCGACCGTCAAGGTCAACGACGTGAGCGTCGGCAAGGTCAGTGCCATCGACCTCGAGGGCTACCAGGCGCTCGTCACGCTCGAGGTCCGGCGCGACGTCGACCTGCCCGGCAACGCGGTGGCCGAGCTGCGCCAGACCAGCCTGCTCGGCGAGAAGTTCGTCGAGCTGAGCGCGCCCGCCGAGGGGGCCATCGCGTCCCGGCTCCAGGACGGGGCCGTCATCCCGATCGAGCGCGCCGGTCGCAACCCGGAGGTCGAGGAGGTGCTGGGCGCCCTCAGCCTGCTGCTCAACGGAGGAGGCGTCGCCCAGCTCAAGACCATCACCCAGGAGCTCAACCTGGCCCTCGAGGGCCGCGAGGACTCCGCGCGCTCCGTGCTGCGCAACCTGCGCACCTTCACCGGCCAGCTCGACGAGAACAAGGCCGACATCGTCGACGCGATCGAATCTCTCAACCGGCTCGCGCTCGCGGCGGAGAAGCAGCTGCCCACCATCGACCGCGCGCTCGAGGAGCTGCCCAGTGCGCTGGACTCGATCGACCGCCAGCGCGACGACCTCGTCGAGATGCTGGCCGCCCTCGACCAGCTGTCGTCGGTCGCCGTGGACGTCATCGCCCGGTCCAAGGACGCCACGATCACCTCGCTCGAGCGACTCGACCCGGTGCTCACCCAGCTCGCCGCGTCCGGGGACGACTTCACCAACGCCTTCAACGTCTTCCTCACCTACCCCTTCGTCGACGAGGTCGTGGGGCGGGACCCCCAGGTGGCGCGCAACCTGCACATGGGCGACTACACCAACCTGTCGATCACCCTCGACGTCGACCTGACCGGGATCCCGACGACGATCCCGACCACGTTGCCGACCGAGGCGTGCATCCCGCTGAGCGCGTTGCCGCAGGACGGCCCGCTCCCCGACCCCAGCCGGTTGTGCCAGGACGCCCTCGACGCGATCAACGACTGCCTCGAGGGGCTGCGCCGCGGCGACGCGTCCGCGTGCGTCGGCCTCCCGGGCTCGGTCATCAGCGTGGTGTGCCAGCAGGCACCCGTGCCCGGGCTGTGCGGCGGTGCGGGTGATCCCACCGTGCCGCTGCCCGACCCGACGCTCCCGACGGTCCCGGTGCCGCCCCTGCCGACGATCAGCCTGCCCGGCCTGCCCCGCCCCGGTGCGTACGTCGCCGGAACCCCGCCCGACCGCGGTCGGGGGCCCACGATGGGGGAGCTCACCGAGCACTACGACCCCGCGCTGGTGAGCCTCCTCGTCCCCGGGATGGTGACGCGATGATCACCCGCCGCACCAGGCTGCAGCTGCTCGTGTTCGCCCTCATCACGCTCGTGGGCGTCAGCTTCGTGGGCGCCCGCTACGCGCGCCTCGACCGCCTCGTCCTGGACCAGAGCTACACCGTGGTCGCCCACTTCGCCGACTCCGGCGGCGCCTTCGCCGGGGCGGAGGTCTCGTACCGCGGGGTCCGCGTGGGAGAGGTCAGCGAGCTCGTCCTCACCGACGACGGTGTCGACCTCGTGCTCGACATCGACGAGGAGCACGACGACATCCCCGCCGACGCCCACGCGCTGGTGGGCAACCGGTCGGCCGTCGGCGAGCAGTACGTCGAGCTGCAGCCGCAGAGCGACGACGCTCCGTTCCTCGCGGACGGGTCGGAGATCGCCCGGGACCTGACGGCGACACCGATCCAGACCGACACGCTGCTCACGCACCTCGACGAGACCGTGCGCAGCGTCGACCAGGACGACCTGCGCACCGTGACCTCCGAGCTCGGGCTGGCGTTCAGGGGCGCCGGTGCCGACCTCCAGACCATCCTCGACAGCAGCAGCGAGTTCATCACCGTGGCGGAGCAGAACTTCGACGTCACCGTCGACCTGATCCGTGACAGCAACACGGTGCTCGACGGCCAGATCGACTCCGAGCGCTCCTTCCGTCGCTTCGCCCGCGACCTCTCGACGTTCTCCACCACGGTGGCCGACCACGACCGCGACCTGCGCCGGCTCATCGAGGACGGCTCGCTGGGCGCCAACGAGCTGCGCGTCTTCCTCGAGGACAACGAGGTCGAGCTCGGCGACCTCATCAACAACCTGGTGACGACCGGCGAGGTCGTGGTCAAGCACCTCGACGGCATCGAGCAGCTGCTGGTCATCTACCCGTACGTCGTCGAGGGCGGCTACACGGTCGTGTCGAGGTCGCCGGGCACCGGGCTGTACGACGCCCACTTCGGCATGGTCCTCACCCAGGAGCCGCACGTGTGCCTCGGCGGCTACGAGGGCACCGACCGCCGTTCTCCGCTCGACGGCAGCGACGCCGCCATGAACGAGGGCGCCGGCTGCACCGAGCCCGCCTCGAAGTCCAACGCTCGTGGCGCGCAGAACATCCAGGCGCCGCGGGCGGCCACCGGTTGGGGGGCCGCGGACTTCGCGTACGACCCGGAGACGGGTGCCGTGACGTCCGACCCGACCGAGATCCAGCGGCTCACCGGGGCGCGTGCCGCGGCGCCACGGACGCTCGGCGAGGACAGCTGGAAGTGGCTCTACCTCGAGCCGCTGCTCGGTGAGGGCGTGACCACCGGCGCCGGTGGTCGTTGAGCCTTGCAGACCCCTTGGAGGAGGGGTCGGAGCTCCAGGGAGGGAACATGTCCGTGCTGACCGACCTCGCCCGACCGGGCGAGTCCGTCGAGGCCGGGTCCGACGGGACCGGGTCCACCACCCGTGACCCCGCACCCCCGCCGCGCCGGCGGCGCCTCGTGGCTGTCGCGCTCGCGCTCGTCGTCGTGGCCTGCACGGCCCTGCTCGTCTGGCTCACCGCCGGTGGACGCACCTCCGCCGACGGCGGTCTCGACCACCCGGAGGAGCGCGAGCAGGTGATGAGCCTGACCGACCAGTTCGTGAAGCGGCTCGGCACCTACAGCCCGGACCTGCTCGACGACTCCGGCCAGATGCCCGCCTACCGCGAGCAGGTCCGCGAGGTCATCACGCCGAAGTTCGCGGCCGACTTCGACAAGCAGGTGGCCACCGCCGAGCAGCTCGTCGCCCAGGGCCGGATCACCCGCACCGCCGACGTCTTCGCCACCGCCGTCTCCTCCGTCGACGACGACTCGGCGCGCGTGCTCGTGGCCGGGGCGTTCACCGACAGCTACCGCCAGGGCGAGGGGGAGAAGGAGCAGACGGTCGACCAGGAGCCGCTGCCGTTCCGCTTCACCGTGGACCTGGTGATGATCGAGGGGGAGTGGCTCGTCGACGACTTCACCCCCGTGAGCTCGCCCGACGAGCCCGGCGCGGCTGCCGAGCCCGGCGCGGGCGGGGGGAGCACGCCGTGACCGACGCACCCACCTGGTACGACGTCCTCGACGTGCCGCACGACGCCCCGACCGAGGACGTCCGCGCCGCCTGGAAGGGCCGCATCGCCGACCTCGAGCCGGGCGACCGGCGCTTCGACACCCTCAACCGGGCGGCCAAGGTGCTGCTCGACCCGGTCGCCCGCGCGGCGTACGACGAGACGCTGCCGGCGCAGCGCGTGGAGCCGCTGGTCGAGGAGGGCGCCCCGGCGCCCGTCCCGAGACCCGACGCCTCCCGCGGCGTGCCGACCTGGCTCCTCGCGGGCCTGGGCGTGCTCGCGGCCGGTCTCGTGGTCGCGACCGCGTGGACATGGACCCGGGGCGAGGCCCCCGGTGACGACCCGTCGGTCCGCGACGCCCAGGTGGCTGCGGAGCGCGCCGTCGTACCCGTGCTCTCCTACGACCACGAGTCGCTCGAGGCCGACCAGCGCGAGGCCCAGGCGCTGATGACGGGCGGCTACCGCGAGGAGTACGACAAGCTCTTCACGGTGCTGGAGGAGAACGCGCCGCAGACGCAGACCCGGGTCACCGCCTCGGTCGTGGCCTCGGGGATCGTGCGGGCGAGCGAGGACCGGGTGCAGGTGCTGGTCTTCGTGGACCGTCCGACGACCAACAAGCTCCACGCCGAGCCGGTCGTCTACAAGGACCAGGTCACCGTCTCGATGCAGCGCGTGGACGGCGACTGGCTGGTCGACGACCTCACCACCTCTCCCACCCAGGGGTAGGTAGGGGCGGGGCGAGGGGCGGCCAATCGGCGCGTTCTGCTTGACCCGGGGCGATGTGGCCTTCATAGTCGTGGCCAACGCGTGGAGCGGACCCTCAGGCCCAGTGCCGGAGAAATGGCGACCCGCGTTTGTGGCGTGTCCTGAGTTGCGCTATCGTGTCTCCTTGCGCCTGCCCTCAGATGCCTGACGCCTTCCGGACGGTCGTCGTGGTGGTCGGCAAGCGCCGATCACTTGCTCATTTGTGAGGACACCTCTTGGCCGCGCGCAGCTCCGCTGGTAACCACCGTCGCACCTCTTTCGCAAAGATCACCGAACCTCTCGAGGTTCCCCCCCTCATCTCGCTCCAGACGAGCAGCTTCGACTGGCTGGTCGGCGGCGAGCGCTGGGAGGCGGAGGTGGCCGCCCGCAGGGCTGCCGGTGAGGACGTCTCCGAGAAGACCGGTCTGCAGGAGATCTTCGAGGAGATCTCCCCGATCGAGGACTTCTCCGAGACGATGATGCTCTCCTTCGACAACCCCGTCTTCCTCGACGAGAAGTACACCGAGGAGGAGTGCAAGGAGAAGGACTTCACCTACTCCCGCCCGCTCTACGTCTCGGCCGAGTTCATGAACCACGAGACCGGCGAGATCAAGGGCCAGACGGTCTTCATGGGCGACTTCCCCATGATGACCCGCAAGGGCACCTTCATCATCAACGGCACCGAGCGCGTCGTCGTCTCGCAGCTCGTGCGCTCCCCGGGCGTCTACTTCGAGTCGAGCCCCGACAAGACGTCCGACAAGGACATCTTCACCGCCAAGCTCATCCCGAGCCGCGGTGCCTGGCTCGAGTTCGAGATCGACAAGCGCGACCTCGTCGGCGTGCGCCTCGACCGCAAGCGCAAGCAGAACGTCACCGTGCTGCTCAAGGCGCTCGGCTGGACCACCGAGCAGATCCGCGAGGAGTTCGGCCAGTACGAGTCGATGATGCTGACCCTCGAGAAGGACAGCGTCCGCTACGAGGTCGTCTACGAAGAGCTGCAGAAGAAGGCGCGGGGCGAGGCCCCGACCGCCGAGCAGGTCAACGACGAGGTCACCCGCCTCGCGCTGCTCGACATCTACCGCAAGCTCCGCCCGGGCGAGCCGCCGACGGCCGAGGCCGCGCAGACGCTGCTCAACAACTACTACTTCAACCCCAAGCGCTACGACCTGGCGAAGGTCGGCCGCTACAAGATCAACAAGAAGCTCGGCCTCCACGAGGCGTTCGACCAGCAGACGCTGACCATCGACGACGTCGTCGCCGCCATCCGCTACGTCGTGCAGCTGCACGCCGCGGGTGTCCAGGCCGACTCGCCCGACCTGGTCGACGCCGAGGGCAACGTCGTCGAGGGTCCTGACGGCGCCCCCGTCAAGGTCCAGGCCGACGACATCGACCACTTCGGCAACCGCCGCATGCGCACGGTCGGCGAGCTCATCCAGAACCAGCTCCGCACGGGCCTGGCCCGCATGGAGCGCGTGGTGCGCGAGCGGATGACGACCCAGGACGTCGAGGCCATCACGCCGCAGTCCCTGATCAACATCCGCCCCGTGGTCGCGGCGCTGAAGGAGTTCTTCGGCACCTCGCAGCTCTCGCAGTTCATGGACCAGACCAACCCGATCGCCGGCCTGACGCACAAGCGTCGCCTCTCGGCCCTCGGTCCCGGTGGTCTGTCCCGCGACCGCGCCGGCATGGAGGTCCGTGACGTCCACCCGTCGCACTACGGCCGCATGTGCCCCATCGAGACCCCCGAAGGCCCCAACATCGGCCTGATCGGCTCGCTGGCCTCCTACGGACGGATCAACCCGTTCGGCTTCGTGGAGACCCCCTACCGCAAGGTCGAGGGTGGCGTGGTCACCGACCAGATCGACTACCTCACCGCCGACGACGAGGACCGCTACGTCATCGCGCAGGCCAACGCGCCGCTCGACGACAAGATGCGCTTCGTCGAGGAGCGCGTGCTGGTCCGCCAGAAGAACGGCGAGGTCGACGCGATCCTGCGCGACGAGGTCGACTACATGGACGTCTCCCCGCGCCAGATGGTGTCGGTCGCGACGGCCCTGATCCCGTTCCTCGAGCACGACGACGCCAACCGCGCGCTCATGGGCGCCAACATGCAGCGCCAGGCCGTTCCGCTCATCACCAGCGACAGCCCGCTGGTCGGCACCGGCATGGAGTACCGCGCCGCCGTCGACGCCGGTGACGTGGTCGTCGCCGACAACGCCGGAGTGGTCAAGGAGGTGTCCGCCGACGCCATCGAGACGATGAACGACGACGGCACCTACCAGACCTACAAGCTGGCCAAGTTCCGTCGCTCCAACCAGGGCACCTGCATCAACCAGCGCCCGCTGGTCAAGGCCGGCGACCGCCTCGAGGTCGGTACGCCGATCGCCGACGGTCCCTGCACCGACGACGCCGAGATGGCGCTGGGCACCAACCTGCTCGTCGCCTTCATGCCGTGGCAGGGCCACAACTACGAGGACGCGATCATCCTCAGCCAGCGCCTGGTGCAGGAGGACGTCCTCACCTCGATCCACATCGAGGAGCACGAGGTCGACGCCCGCGACACCAAGCTCGGCCCCGAGGAGATCACGCGGGACATCCCGAACATCTCCGAGGAGGGCCTGGCCGACCTCGACGAGCGCGGCATCATCCGCATCGGCGCCGAGGTCACCCCCGGTGACATCCTGGTCGGCAAGGTCACGCCCAAGGGCGAGACCGAGCTCACCCCCGAGGAGCGCCTGCTCCGCGCGATCTTCGGCGAGAAGGCGCGCGAGGTGCGCGACACCTCGATGAAGGTCCCGCACGGCGAGGCCGGCACGGTCATCGGCGTGCGCGTCTTCGACCGCGAGGACGGCGACGACCTGCCCCCGGGCGTGAACCAGCTGGTCCGCGTCTACGTCGCGCAGAAGCGCAAGATCTCGGTCGGCGACAAGCTCGCCGGACGCCACGGCAACAAGGGCGTCATCGCCAAGATCCTGCCGATCGAGGACATGCCGTTCATGGAGGACGGCACCCCGGTCGACGTCGTGCTCAACCCGCTGGGTGTGCCGCGTCGTATGAACATCGGCCAGATCCTCGAGCTGCACCTCGGCTGGCTCGCCAAGCAGGGCTGGGACCTCAACCTGTCCGGCGAGAAGGGCGAGTCGGACTGGAAGAAGCGCCTCATCGCGATCGGCGCCGACCAGGCCGACCCGAACACCAAGGTCGCGACCCCGGTGTTCGACGGTGCCCGCGAGGACGAGATCACCGGTCTGCTCGGCTCCACGCTGCCCAACCGTGACGGTGAGCGGATGGTCAAGGAGGACGGCAAGGCCAACCTCTTCGACGGTCGCTCGGGTGAGCCGTTCCCGGAGCCGGTGGCTGTCGGCTACATGTACATCCTCAAGCTGCACCACCTCGTCGACGACAAGATCCACGCTCGCTCGACCGGCCCCTACTCGATGATCACGCAGCAGCCGCTGGGCGGTAAGGCCCAGTTCGGTGGACAGCGGTTCGGTGAGATGGAGGTCTGGGCGATGGAGGCCTACGGCGCCGCCTACGCCCTCCAGGAGCTGCTGACGATCAAGTCCGACGACGTGCCCGGCCGCGTGAAGGTCTACGAGGCCATCGTGAAGGGCGAGAACATCCCCGACTCCGGCATCCCCGAGTCGTTCAAGGTGCTCGTCAAGGAGATGCAGTCGCTCTGCCTCAACGTCGAGGTGCTGTCGCAGGACGGCAGCCCGATCTCGCTCAAGGACGCCGAGGAAGACGTCTTCCGGGCGGCCGAGGAGCTCGGCATCGACCTGTCCCGCCGCGAGCCCAGCTCCGTCGAAGAAGTCTGAGGTGACGCCCGCCCGGTGGTCTCGGGCCGGTCGCTAGCGCGGCCGCCCCGACCAGCGGGCGGGCCCCTCGGTCCCCCAGCTGCACTTTCCACGTACTAACGAAGGACTACAGCCATCGTGCTCGACGTTAACTTCTTCGACCAGCTTCAGATCGGCCTGGCCACTGCGGACGACATCCGCACGTGGAGCCACGGCGAGGTCAAGAAGCCGGAGACCATCAACTACCGCACGCTCAAGCCCGAGCGTGACGGCCTCTTCTGCGAGAAGATCTTCGGTCCCACCCGGGACTGGGAGTGCTACTGCGGCAAGTACAAGCGCGTGCGCTTCAAGGGCATCATCTGCGAGCGCTGTGGCGTCGAGGTCACCCGCTCCAAGGTCCGCCGCGAGCGCATGGGCCACATCGAGCTCGCCGCGCCCGTGACCCACATCTGGTACTTCAAGGGCGTCCCGTCGCGCCTGGGCTACCTGCTCGACCTGGCGCCGAAGGACCTCGAGAAGGTCATCTACTTCGCCGCCTACATGATCACCTCGGTCGACGAGGACGCCCGTCACCGTGACATGGACTCCCTCGAGAACAAGGTCGGCCTGGAGCGCGAGCGCCTCGAGAAGCGCCGCGACACCTCCGTGGAGGACCGCGCCAAGAAGCTCGAGGAGGACCTCGCCACCCTCGAGGCCGAGGGTGCCAAGGCCGACGCCAAGCGCAAG
Source organism: Nocardioides sp. T5 (assembly GCF_048161455.1). NCBI lineage: Bacteria > Bacillati > Actinomycetota > Actinomycetes > Propionibacteriales > Nocardioidaceae > Nocardioides > Nocardioides sp. T5. The sequence goes on from NZ_CP182415.1 coordinate 697,330, forward strand.
GTGCGCGACGGTGCCGACCGCGAGATGAACCAGCTCCGTGACCGCGCCAACCGTGAGATCGCGCGCCTCGAGGAGGTCTGGGACACCTTCAAGAGCCTCAAGGTCCAGGACCTGCTCGGCGACGAGCTGCTCTACCGCGAGATGAAGACCTGGTTCGGCAAGTACTTCGAGGGCCACATGGGCGCCACGGCGATCCAGAAGCGCCTCCAGGACTTCGACATCGAGGCCGAGGTGGAGTCGCTGCGCGACACGATCGCCAACGGCAAGGGCCAGCGCAAGGTCCGCGCCCTCAAGCGCCTCAAGGTCGTCGACGCGTTCCGCAAGACCGGCAACCAGCCCATCGGCATGGTGCTCGACGCCGTCCCGGTGATCCCGCCGGACCTGCGTCCGATGGTCCAGCTCGACGGTGGCCGCTTCGCCACCTCCGACCTGAACGACCTCTACCGCCGCGTCATCAACCGCAACAACCGCCTCAAGCGGCTGCTCGACCTCGGCGCGCCCGAGATCATCGTCAACAACGAGAAGCGGATGCTGCAGGAGGCCGTGGACAGCCTCTTCGACAACGGTCGTCGCGGTCGTCCCGTCACCGGCCCGGGCAACCGGCCGCTGAAGTCGCTCTCCGACATGCTCAAGGGCAAGCAGGGTCGTTTCCGTCAGAACCTGCTCGGCAAGCGCGTGGACTACTCGGGCCGTTCGGTCATCGTGTCGGGTCCGCAGCTCAAGCTGCACCAGTGCGGCCTGCCCAAGCAGATGGCGCTCGAGCTGTTCAAGCCGTTCGTCATGAAGCGCCTGGTCGACCTGTCGCACGCGCAGAACATCAAGTCCGCCAAGCGGATGGTCGAGCGCGCCCGCCCGGTCGTGTGGGACGTCCTCGAAGAGGTCATCACCGAGCACCCCGTGCTGCTCAACCGCGCGCCCACCCTGCACCGCCTCGGCATCCAGGCCTTCGAGCCGCAGCTGATCGAGGGCAAGGCCATCCAGATCCACCCGCTCGTCTGCGGCGCGTTCAACGCCGACTTCGACGGTGACCAGATGGCCGTGCACCTCCCGCTGTCCGCGGAGGCGCAGGCCGAGGCCCGCATCCTGATGCTGTCGACCAACAACATCCTCAAGCCGTCGGACGGCCGTCCGGTGACCATGCCCTCGCAGGACATGATCATCGGCCTGTTCTGGCTGACCGCCGAGCGTGACGGTGAGCCCGGCGAGGGTCGCGTCTTCTCCAGCCCGGCCGAGGCGATCATGGCCTTCGACCGTCGCGAGATCACGCTGCAGAGCAAGATCAGCATCCGCCTCACCGACGTGGTTCCGCCGCTCGACCTCGAGCTCGGCGCCGACTGGGAGGAGCGGACCGCGCTCCAGCTCGACACCACCCTCGGCCGTGTCCACTTCAACGACACGCTCCCGGCGGACTACCCGTTCGTCAACGAGGAGGTCGGCAAGAAGCGCCTCGGCGCGATCGTCAACGACCTCGCCGAGCGCTACACCAAGGTGCAGGTCGCTGCCTCGCTCGACGCCCTCAAGGACGCCGGCTTCCACTGGGCCACGCGCTCGGGTGTGACCGTCTCGATCGACGACGTCACCACGCCCGACAGCAAGGCCGAGATCCTGGCCCGCTACGAGGCCCAGGCCGAGAAGGTCCAGAAGAACTACGAGCGCGGTGTGATGACCGACGACGAGCGTCGTCAGGAGCTCATCGAGCTGTGGACCCAGGCTGCTGCCGAGGTCGGTCGCGCGATGGAGGCCAACTTCGACCGCAAGAACCCGATCTACATGATGGTCGACTCGGGCGCGTCCGGAAACATGAACCAGATCCGGCAGGTCGCGGCCATGCGTGGTCTGGTGGCCAACCCGAAGGGCGAGATCATCCCGCGCCCGATCAAGGCCAACTTCCGCGAGGGCCTGACGGTGCTCGAGTACTTCATCGCCACCCACGGTGCCCGCAAGGGTCTCGCCGACACCGCGCTCCGCACCGCCGACTCGGGCTACCTGACCCGTCGTCTGGTGGACGTGTCGCAGGACGTCATCATCCGTGAGGACGACTGCGGCACCGAGCGTGGCCTGCCCAAGCGGATCGACGACGAGCACGTGGAGACCGCGGCCTACGCCCGCTCCTCGGCCGTCGACATCCTCCACCCGGAGACGGGTGAGGTGCTCGCCACCGCCGGCGAGGACCTGGGTGACGTCAAGATCGGTGAGCTCGTGGCCGCCGGTGTCGTCGAGGTCAAGGTCCGCTCGGTCCTGACCTGCGACGCACGCACCGGTACCTGCGCCAAGTGCTACGGCCGCTCGCTGGCCACCGGCAAGCTGGTCGACATCGGTGAGGCGGTCGGCATCATCGCCGCCCAGTCCATCGGTGAGCCCGGCACGCAGCTGACCATGCGCACCTTCCACACCGGTGGTGTGGCCTCCGCCGACGACATCACGCAGGGTCTGCCCCGTGTGGTCGAGCTCTTCGAGGCCCGCTCGCCCAAGGGTCGTACGCCGATCTCGGAGTCCGCCGGTCGCGTGAAGATCGAGGAGACCGACAAGGCTCGCGTCGTCGTGGTCACCCCCGACGACGGCTCCGAGGTCCAGGAGATCCCGGTGTCGAAGCGCTCGCGCCTCAACGTCGAGGACGGCGACCACATCAACGTCGGTCACCACATCACGTCCGGTACGCCCGACCCGCAGGACGTGCTGCGCATCCTCGGTGTCCGCAAGGCCCAGGAGCACCTCGTGGACGAGGTCCAGGAGGTCTACCGCTCGCAGGGCGTGGCGATCCACGACAAGCACATCGAGATCATCGTGCGGCAGATGCTGCGTCGCGTGACGGTCATCGAGTCCGGTGACACCAACCTGCTCCCGTCCGACCTGGTCGACCGGGTGCGGTTCGAGGAGGAGAACCGGCGCGTGGTCTCCGAGGGCGGCAAGCCGGCCTCGGGTCGCCCGGTGCTCATGGGCATCACGAAGGCCTCGCTCGCGACCGAGTCGTGGCTCTCGGCGGCCTCCTTCCAGGAGACCACCCGAGTGCTCACCGACGCCGCGATCAACGGCCGCTCCGACAGCCTCCGCGGCCTGAAGGAGAACGTGATCATCGGAAAGCTCATCCCGGCCGGCACCGGCCTCGAGCGTTACCGCAACATCCGGGTGGAGCCCACCGAGGAGGCGCGCGCCGCGGCCTACTCGGTCACCGGCTACGACTCCTACGACTACGACTTCGGTCCGTCGTCGCAGGCCGTCGCGCTCGACGACTTCGACTTCGGTTCCTACCAGAACTGATCGTCGTCACGCAGGCCCCGACTCCGTCCAGGAGTCGGGGCCTGTGCCCATTTCGGGCTCCGACCGTGCCCCTGTCAGAATTCCGGCGTGACGACCCCCTCCTCGCGCCCCTCCTCCGCCGACGTGCTCGTCGTCGGTGCGGGCCCTGCCGGCTCCGCCGCCGCCGCCTGGGCCGCCCGTGCCGGGCTCGACGTCGTGCTGGTCGACGCGGCCACGTTCCCGCGCGACAAGACGTGCGGTGACGGGCTGACCCCGCGCGCGATCGGGGAGATGCAGAAGCTCGGCCTCGAGGACTGGCTGCGCGCCCACACGGTCAACGAGGGCCTGCGCGCGCACGGCTTCGGCCAGACGCTCCTGCTGCCCTGGCCGGGCGGCTCGCTGCCCGACTGGGGATCCGCGGTCGCCCGCACCGAGCTCGACGACCACCTGCGCACGGTGGCCATCAAGAGCGGCGCCCGTGCCGTCGACGGCGCCCGCGCGGTCGGCGTACGACGCGACGGGGAGCGGGTGGCGGCGGTCGAGCTCCGCGACGCCGAGGGCACCTTCGAGATCGCCTGCCGGTGGCTCGTCGTGGCCGACGGCGTCCGGTCGCCGCTGGGCAAGCTGCTGGGTCGCGAGTGGCACCGCGACACCGTCTACGCCGTCGCCGGCCGGTCCTACGTCGACTCGGAGATGAGCGACGACCCGTGGATCAGCTCGCACCTCGAGCTGCGCGACGAGCAGGGCGAGCTCGTCACCGGCTACGGCTGGATCTTCCCGCTGGGCGACGGCACGGTGAACCTCGGCGCCGGCACGCTGGCGACCAGCAGGCGTCCCGCCGAGGTCGCCATCAAGCCGCTCATGCAGACCTACGCCGACACGATCGGCGCCGACTTCGGGCTCTCGGGCGCGCTGCGCGAACCGACCTCGGCCCTCCTGCCCATGGGCGGCGCGGTCAGCAACGTCGCCGGGCCCAACTGGGCGCTGATCGGCGACGCCGCGGCCTGCGTCAACCCGCTCAACGGCGAGGGCATCGACTACGGCCTCGAGACCGGTCGTCTCGTCGCCGAGCACATCGCCGGCGGTGTCGGGCTGGGCGAGGCGTGGCGCTCGACGCTGGTCGAGCACTACGGCGAGGCGTTCTCCATCGCCCGCCGCCTCGCCGGGATCGCGACCCAGCCCCGGGTCGTGGCCGCGCTCGGCCCGGCCGGGATGCGCTCGGACTGGCTGATGACGCTGGCCCTGCGCTGGATGGGCAACCTGGTCGACGACGCCGACCGCGACCGCGCGGCCCGGGTCTGGCGCTGGGCGGGCCGCCGGTCGATGGCGCGCGACGCCCGGCCACCCTTCGCGTGAGCCGGGAGCGCACCTACCGGGCCGCGGTCGCGCTCGGGCGGACCGCCATGCGCGCCCTCGGGATGCAGGTGACCGGGACGGGTGCCGAGCACGTGCCGACGGAGGGCCCGGTGCTGCTGGCGGCCACGCACGTGTCGTACCCCGACTTCGTGTTCGTGCAGGACGCTGCCCGGTCCTCGGGTCGCTTCATCCGGTTCATGACCCGCCACGACGTCTGGCACGTGCCCGGGGTGGCGCGGGCGATGACCGCGATGCGGCACGTCCCGGTCGACCGGGAGGCCCCCGCGGGGGCGTACGTCGTCGCCCGCGGGCTGCTGCGCGGCGGTGAGGCGGTCGGTGCGTTCCCCGAGGCGGGGATCAGCTACTCCTACACCGTGCGCTCGCTGATGCGCGGGGTGGCGAGCCTCGCCCGCGAGACGGGCGCCCCGGTGGTGCCGGTCGCGGTCTGGGGCCCGCAGCGCGTCTGGTCGGTCGGCCTGCCCGACGCGCGCGGTCGCGGGCCGCGCCCCGACCTCACCCGCGGACGCCGCGTCGACGTGTCGTTCGGCCCGCCCCTCCGCATCGCGGCGGGGGAGGACCTGACCGACGCGACCCGACGGATCGGGGAGGTGCTGACGGTGCAGCTCGAGGAGCTCCAGCGACTGCCGCACCACCGCCCGCAGCCGGGCGAGAACGCTCCGTGGTACCCCGCGCACCTCGGCGGGCACGCACCGACCCGCGCCGAGGCCGCCCACCTCGACGTGGTGCCGCGCGCCGCGGTCAGGCCGACGTGGGGGCCTTGCCAGTGCGGGTCCGGCGGCGCGACTCCAGCCAGCCGAACGGGTTGGTGAACGGCTCCAGCACCCGTCGCACGGGCGGGGACGCGAGGAGGAGCGCGAGGCCGATCGCGCCCAGGACGGTGAGGACGAGGCCCGCTGTCGGGTAGGAGGCGGTGAACTCGGGCCAGCCGAGGGCCTTGAACGTCTTGATGACGAAGCTGTGGAAGAGGTAGACGACCATGGTGGCGGTGCCCATCGTGGTGAACCAGCCGAGGCTGCGCCGCGGCACCAACGACATCGCCGCGAAGGCCCCGAGCAGGCCGACCATCATCACCGTCAGCCGGGTCTGGAAGACGAACTCGTTGTCGATCGGGATCTCGGAGTAGCCGGTGTCGTACCAGAGCAGCGCCGACTCCGCCCACGTGTCGGTGTAGAGCGCCATGATCCCGATGCCGACGAGCATCGGCACCGCCGCGACCTTGACCCACACGTCGTCGAGGTGCGCGAGGTGGCGGGGCTTGAGGTGCAGGCCGAGCACGAAGAACGGCAGCAGGCCGAGGAAGCGGGGGATCATCAGGGCCTCGGTGTCCCAGATCCCGCCGACCAGGCTCACGATCACCGACAGCGGCAGGAAGAGCCAGTGTCGCTTGAGGATCGGGGTGACCAGGCGCCACATCAGCAGCACGATGAGGTACCACATGGTCCAGTGCGGCTCGATCCACAGCGGACCCGTCACGTCCTCGCCGACGACCTCGCGGCGGTAGTAGAACAGGGCCGGCTCGAAGAGCAGGTACGGGACCAGGAGGGTGTACACCAGGTTCTTCAACCGGCGGCGGTCCCACTCGAAGGACTTCGAGAGGTAGCCGCTGACGAAGACGAACGCCGGGATGTGCCACAGGTAGATGAAGTCGTAGACCCAGTGGCTGCCCGCGGTGTCCTCGACCAGACCGATGGCGTGCCCGACGACGACCAGGGTGACCAGGACCATCTTGACGTTGTCGAGCCACGGATCACGGGACGCGGGGGGCACGGCGCTCACCGTACTTCACGGGCCGCTTCACTAGGTTGGACGCATGGGAACCCTGCCGAGGCGACAGCGGGTGGCGGCTTACGCCGTCATCCTCCGCGAGCGCGGCGGTGCGGTCGAGATCCTGCTGAGCCGCCTGGCGCCCCGGGTCTCCCGCTCCGAGCTGTGGACGCTGCCGGGTGGCGGGGTCGACCACGGCGAGGACCCGCGCGACGCCCTGATCCGCGAGGTGCAGGAGGAGACCGGGCTGGACGCGACCGTCGGCGACCGGGCGCGGGTCTACAGCGCCCACATGCCCCGCTCGCCCCGCGACGGGCAGCTCGTCGACGCGCACGCGATCCGTCTGGTCTACGAGGGCTGGGTGCCGCCGGAGTCGCCGGCGCCGCGGGTGGTCGAGGTCGACGGCTCCACGATCGAGGCCGCGTGGAAGACCCTCGACGAGGTCGCCTCGGGCGTCGTGCCGGTGTCGTCGGTGGTGACCGAGGCCCTCGTCGACCACCAGCCGTTCCGCCTGCAGCGCGTCGCGGCGTACGCCGTCGTCACCCGGCACCGTGGGGGCGAGCAGGTGCTGCTGACCCGGCTCTCCGGGAGCGCCGCGCACCCCGGGCGGTGGACGCTGCCCGGTGGGGGCGTGGACCACGGCGAGCACCCGTCGGTCGCGCTCGCGCGCGAGGTCGAGGAGGAGTGCGGGCTGGCGTGCGAGGTCGGCGCCCTGCTCGGCGTGCACGACACCCACTTCGCCGGCACCGCGCCGTCCGGCCGGATCGAGGACTACCACGGCGTGCACCTCCTCTACCGCGCGAGCGTCGCCGACGGCGAGCCCCGGGTGGTCGAGGTCGACGGCACCACCGACGCCGTCGCGTGGGTGCCGACGGCCGACGTCGCGTCCGGGCAGGTCGACGTGCTCGACGTGGTCACCTACGCGTTGGGAGCAGATCGTGACTGAGACCGTCTTCACCTACGCCGCCCCCGGGCTGAAGTTCGGGCGCGGAGCCAGCGACGAGATCGGGTGGGACGTCCAGCAGCTGTGTCGTGACGTACCCGGCGAGGCGGCACGACGGGTGCTGCTCGTCACCGACCCCGGGGTCGCCGCCACCGGCCACCCGGACCGCATCGCCGACGGCATGCGGTCCCGCGGCCTGGAGGTGGTCCTCTACGCCGAGGCCCACGTCGAGCCGACCGACGCCTCCTTGGAGGCGGCCGTCGCCGCGGCCCGGGGGAGCGGACCCTTCCACGCCGTGGTCGCGGTCGGCGGCGGCTCGTCCATCGACACCGCCAAGGCGGTCGACCTGATGCTGACCAACCCCGGCGGGCTGATGGACTACGTCAACGCGCCCGTCGGCCGGGGCCGGGCGCCCGAGCACCCCCTCCTGCCGCTCGTCGCGGTGCCCACGACCACCGGCACGGGTGCGGAGTCGACCACCATCTGCGTCCTCGACGTCCTGGCGCTGGCGGTGAAGACCGGCATCTCCCACGCCCGGCTCCGGCCCACCCTCGCCGTCGTGGACCCCGACCTCACCATGACGCAGCCCGCGATGGTCACCGCCTCGGCGGGCATGGACATCCTCTGCCACGCGCTCGAGAGCTGGACGGCTCGGTGGTACGCCGACTTCGACGCCAAGCGGCCCGAGCAGCGGGTCCCCTACTGCGGCGCCAACCCGATCGCCGACATGTGGGCGGAGAAGTCGCTGTCCCTCCTCGCCGGCTCGTTCCGGCGTGCCGTCCGCGACGGGTCCGACGGTGAGGCCCGCGAGCAGATGGCCCTCGCCGCGACCTTCGCCGGGCTGGGGTTCGGCAACGCCGGCGTCCACGTGCCCCACGCCTGTGCCTACCCCATCGCCGGACGGGTCCGCGACTACCGTCCTGCGGGCTACCCGGCGGACGAGCCGATCATCCCGCACGGGATGGCTGTCGTGATGACGGCGCCGGCCGCCTTCGCGCTGCTCCACGACGCCGCGCCCGAGCGGCACCGCCGGGCCGCCGAGCTCCTCGGCGGCACGGGTCAGCCGCTCCCGGACGTGCTCCGGGGGCTGATGCGCGACGTCGGGCTGCCGAGCGGCCTGGCCGAGCTCGGCTACGGCGCCGGCGACGTCGATGCCCTGGTCGAGGGCGCGCTCCAGCAGCAGCGGCTGCTGGCCACCGCGCCCGTCGAGGTCACGGCCGAGGACCTGGCTGCCGTGTTCCGGGAGTCGCTCGAGCACTGGTGACCGGGGCCTGCCGCCCGGCGGCGCGACGGAGTAGGTGGCCGACCGACCGCCGCCTACGATGAGGTCATGAACCCCCGCCACCGCCGACTCGTGATCCCGGTGGCACTGGGGGCGCTGATCCTCATCGTCGTCATCGCCGCCGTCCTGTGAGCACGGGTCCGGAGGCGGGGCTCGCCACCCTCCGCTCGGCGGTCCTCGACGCCGACGGCCTCGTGCGCGCGCTGGCGACCGGTCGACGCAAGGGCCGGCCGGTGCCGGTCGTGGACGGACGTGAGGTGCGTCGTGTGGAGGTCCGGGTCGTGGACCTGAAGGCCGGGCGCCACCTGCAGGTGACGTCGTACGACGCCACGCAGGCGCACACCACCAACCACCTCGTCGGTGAGGCGGCCGAGGCCGCGGTGGACGCGTTGCTGGCGGAGCCGTTCGCCAACTGGCACGTCGACACCGCCACCGAGACCCACCAGCTGCGGGTGACCAAGAAGGGCGTGCCGCTGCTGCACACCTCGACGCGGGACGAGGAGGTCGCGCCCTCGCGCGGCCACGACCGGCCCAAGGACCGGCTGCTCCCCGAGGACCACCCGGTGCTCAGGGCGCTCGGGATCAGCGACGCCCAGGGGCGGGTGAAGCCGACGCGGCAGGCGAAGTACCGGCAGGTGGAGGAGTTCGTCCGCCTGCTCGACGCCAGCCTCACCGAGGCGATCGCTCAGGGCCGGGTGCGCACCCCCACGGCCGACGACCCGCTGCGCGTGGTCGACCTCGGCTGCGGCAACGCCTACCTCACCTTCGCCGCCCACGCCTTCCTCACCGACCGGCTGCCGGTCCGCATGACCGGGGTCGACGTCAAGCAGCAGTCGGCCGACCACAACTCGCGCGTCGCCGCCGACCTGGGCATCGACGCGGACTTCGTCGTCGGCTCGATCGCCGACGCGCAGCTCGCGCAGGCCCCCGACGTCGTGCTCGCCCTGCACGCCTGCGACACCGCGACCGACGACGCGCTCGGGCGGGCACTCGAGTGGGAGGCACCCCTGGTCCTCGCGGCGCCGTGCTGCCACCACGACATCGCCGCCCAGCTGCGCACCTCGGCGGTCCCCGAGCCCTACGCGATGCTCACCCGCCACGGCATCCTGCGCGAGCGCTTCGCCGACACGCTCACCGACGCGCTGCGGGCCGCCCTCCTGCGCCGCGAGGGCTACCGCGTCGACGTCGTGGAGTTCGTCGAGAGCGCCCACACGCCACGCAACACGCTGCTGCGAGCGGTGCGCACCGGTGCCGACGGGTCCGAGTCGGCCGGCGAGTACGACGACCTGCTCGCAGCCTGGGGCGTCCGGCCCCGGCTCGGCGAGCTGCTCGACCATGGCTGATCCCCGCCGGGCCGCCGTCGGAGCACTCGTGCTCGTGCCCTTCCTGCTGGGCGCCGCAGCCGGTGCGCCCGGCGCCGCCGACCACCCGGTGTTCCGCTTCGCCGACCCCGAGATCGTGGAGTCGAGCGGGCTCGTCGTGCTGCCCGGCCACGGGCGCGACGCCGGCCTGGTCGTGACCACCAACGACTCCGGCGACTCCGGTCGCGTCTTCACCGTCGACCCCGCGACCGGGGAGACGGTCGGGGTCACGTCGTGGGCCGCGGACCCCGAGGACGTGGAGGCCCTCGCGCCCGCAGGTCCCGGCCACGTCTGGGTCGCCGACATCGGCGACAACCGGCACGTGCGCGACTCGGTCGAGGTGCTGCGTGTCCCCGTCGGACGCGGCGACCGCCAGGTCACGCCCGAGGTCCGCGAGCTCGTCTACCCTGACGGCTCCCACGACGCGGAGGCGCTGGTCACCCACCCCGTGACGGGCCGGCTCCACGTCATCACCAAGGGCGTCTTCGCCGGCACCGTGTACGCCGCTCCGCAGCGCCTGCGCGCCGACCGGCCCAACCTCCTCACCGAGGTCGGGGACGCCCCGGGCCTCGTCACCGACGCCACGTTCCTGCCCGGCGGGGGAGGGGTGGTCGTGCGCACCTACACGAAGGCCCACCTGTCGGCGTTCCCGTCGTGGCAGGGCGTCGCGTCGTGGGAGCTGCCCGACCAGGACCAGGGCGAAGGAGTCGCCCTTGCCGGCGACGGTCTGCTCGTCAGCACCGAGGGAGCCCGGTCGCAGGTCCTCCGGGTGGCCCTGCCGGCGTCGGCGGGCGCGACCGACCTGCGCTCGCCGGCGTGGACGAGCCTGCGCTGGCTCGCGACGGCGTACGCCCTGCCCCTGCCCGCTGGTTGAGGAGGTCGCGCAGCGACCGTCTCGAAACCCTCAGGCCAGCGCCGCGTCGAGCGCGGCCTGGACGTGCAGCGTCGTGCAGGGGAAGACCGGCAGCTCGACGTCGGCCTGCTTGACCAGCAGCTCGAGCTCGGTGCACCCGAGCAGCACGCCGCCCGCGCCGGCGTCCCACAGCTCCTCGATGATCGACACGACCCGGCTGCGCGTGCGGGGCAGCACGACACCGTGCACGAGCTCCTCGTAGATCGCGTCGTTGAGGAAGTCGTGGTGCGAGGCGTCGGGCACCACCACGGAGAGTCCGCGGTCCTCGAGCCGGTCGACGAAGAACGACTCCGACATGGCGACCTTCGTGCCGATCAGCCCGACGGTCTCGACGCCCGCGGCCCGGACCGCCTCGGCCACGACGTCGCCGAGGTGGAGCAGCGGGATGCCGACGGCCTCCTCGACCTGGTCGGCGACCTTGTGGAACGTCGTGGTGCACAGCAGCAGGAAGTCGGCGCCGGCCCGCTCGACCCCGCGCGCGGCGTCGGCGAGGAGCAGCCCGACCTGGTCCCAGCGCTCGTCGTCCTCGAGGTGGGTCACCTCCGCGAAGTCGACGGTGGTGAGGGCGAGCTTCGGTGAGGACAGCCCGCCGAGCCGCTCCCGCATCCCGAGGTTGAGGTCGCGGTAGTAGACCGCGCTGCTCTCCCAGCTCATGCCGCCGACGAGTCCGATGGTCTTCACGCGCGGCAGTCTTCCACGACTCAGGACCGGTGCACCTTGTGTGCCGCAGCCTGGGCACGCGGCTTGATGACGAGCTCGTCGATGTCGACGTGGGAGGGCCGGGTGGCCACCCACGCGATGGCGTCGGCGACGTCCTCGGCCAGCAGCGGCTGGTCGACGCCGGCGTAGACCGCGTCGGCGCGCTCCTGGTCGCCGCCGAAGCGCACGAGCGAGAACTCGTCGGTCCGCACCATGCCGGGGGCGACCTCGCTGATCCGCACCGGCTCGCCGTTGAGCTCGAGCCGCAGCGTCTCGGTGACCACCTTCACGCCGTGCTTGGCCGCGGTGTAGCCCGCGCCGCCCTCGTAGGCCCAACGCCCGGCGGTCGACCCGACGTTGACGATCACCGCGTCGCCGCTGGCCCGGAGCGCGGGCAGGAGCGCCTTGGTCACCCGGACCAGCCCGAGCACGTTGACGTCGTACATCCAGCGCCAGGCGTCGACGTCGGCCCCGTCCACCCGGTCGACGCCGACGGCGCCGCCGGCGTTGTTGACCAGGACGTGGCACGTCGGCACCGCCGCGGCGAGGGCGTCGACCGAGGCCTGGTCGGTGATGTCGCAGGTGATCGCCTCGCCGCCGATCTCGGCCGCGAGCTCCTCGATGCGGTCGCTGCGGCGGGCCGCGCAGACCACGCGGAAGCCCTCCGCGGCCAGGGCGCGGGCGGTCGCCGCGCCGATCCCGCTGGAGGCGCCGGTCACGACGGCGGTGCGGGCCCGGGTGCTGTCATCGCTCATGCGGCCATCCTGCCAAGATGTGCCAGTGATCATCGCGGCGGCCGACGGTTCGGCACTCGGCAACCCCGGCCCGGCCGGTTGGGCGTGGTACGTCGACGACGACTGCTGGGCGTCCGGCGGCTGGCCGCGCGGCACCAACAACATGGGGGAGCTGATGGCGGTCCTCGACCTCCTCCAGCAGACCGCCCACGTCGACGACGAGCTGCACGTCTTCTGCGACAGCAAGTACGTCATCGACTCCGTCACCAAGTGGATGCCGGGCTGGAAGCGCAAGGGCTGGAAGAAGAGCGACGGCAAGCCCGTGCTCAACGTCGAGCTGATGAAGGCGCTCGACGCCGCCATGGACGGCCGGCGCGACCGGGTCCGCTTCGAGTGGGTCAAGGGCCACGCGGGCCACGAGCTCAACGAGGCGGCGGACCGGCGCGCCAACGCCGCCGCGTCGGCGTACCAGCGCGGGGTCGAGCCCGATGCCGGGCCGGGCTTCGCCGGCAGCAGCGTCGCCCACCCCGCCGCCGAGGTCGGCCAGGTCGAGGAGGAGCCCGACCTGTTCAGCGACCTCGCCGATCGGTCGGGCCTGGCGGCGCCGACCGACGAGGAGCACGTCGTCGCCCTCGAGCGCGCGCTGCTCACCGACGAGGTGCGCGGCGACCGGGCGGCCGTGGCCGCCCTGCTCCACCCCGCCTGGCAGGAGGTCGGACGCTCGGGTCGGCTGTGGACCCGCGACGACGTGCTCGCCGAGATCGGTCCGATCGAACCGGTCGGCCTCGACGTGGTGTCCGTGGAGCGGGTCGACCGCGACACGATCCTGCTCCTCTGGCGGGCGCTGGCCGACGACCGGTCCACGCTTCGGAGCAGCCTGTGGGTGCGCGCCGGCGGGCACTGGCAGCAGCGCTACCACCAGGGCACCGACGAGCCCTGATCCCACGACCTGGGGCCGCCCTGGGGCCGCCCCGGGACCGCCCGTAGGGGTGAGTCGTGGCACACTCGTGCGATGCCTCCTGCGAAGCTCGCCGCGTCGCTCGCTCTCCTGGGCGGCGTGCTGTGGATCCTGCACGCGCTGCTCGGTGGCGGTGACGGCCCCCTCGCCGACACCCTCCACCTCCTCGGTCTGGCATGCGTGCTCGTCGCGTCGGCCGTCTTCGGCACCACGCTGGTCAAGGGCGACGCCGTGGCCGTGCGGGCCGTCGTCGCCGTGGCCTCGGGCCTGTTGGCGCTGTCGGTGATCGAGGCGTTCCGACCTGCCGACGCCTCGTGGTACGACGGCTTCTGGGGCGTCGTGGCGGCGGCCCTCGGCGGCCTCGCGCTGGTGCGCGGTCGCAGCCGCTCGACCGGCCGCCGCACCGCGGCCGGCGCCCACGCCCGTTGAGGCGCTGACCCGGCCCGGGAATCCCGGGACACCTCCCGTGGTTGTGCCTGAGGTGCCCTGACCAGGGCGCGCAGTCGAGGTCTCGAGGAGGCAACGTGGGCGAGCGGGTCGCGATGATCAGCCTGCACACCTCACCGCTGGACCAGCCCGGGACGGGCGACGCCGGCGGGATGAACGTCTACGTGATCGAGCTCTCCCGGCGTCTGGCCGAGCAGGGCATCGCGGTCGACGTCTTCACGCGGGCGACCTCCTCCACGCTGCCGCAGGTCGTGGAGGCGGCGGACGGCGTGCTCGTCCGGCACGTGGCCGCGGGGCCGTTCGAGGGGCTCGCCAAGGTCGAGCTGCCCGGGCAGCTGTGCACGTTCGCCCGGGAGGTGCTGCGCACCGAGGCGATGCAGCCGCTCGGCCACTACGACGCGGTCCACTCCCACTACTGGCTCTCCGGCCAGGTCGGCGCGCTGGCCCGCGATCGCTGGAACGTGCCCCTCGTCCACTCGATGCACACGATGGCGAAGGTCAAGAACGAGGCGCTCGCCGACGGCGACAGCCCCGAACCCGTCTCCCGCGTGATCGGCGAGGAGCAGGTGGTCGAGGCGGCCGACCTGCTCGTCGCCAACACCGACACCGAGGCCCGCCAGCTGGTCGACCTCTACGGCGCCCGACCCGACAGCGTCGAGGTGATCCATCCCGGGGTCGACCTCACGGTCTTCGCCCCTCGCGGGCGCGCAGAGGCCCGGCGCCAGCTCGGGTTGTCCGAGGACGCGGCCGTGCTCCTGTTCGCCGGTCGTATCCAGCCCCTCAAGGCCCCCGACGTGCTGCTGCGGGCGGTGGCGGTGCTGCTCGAGCAGGACCCGTCGCTGCGCCACCGGCTCGTCGTCCCCGTCGTGGGCGGACCGTCGGGCTCCGGGCTCGAGCACCCCACCGCCCTCGCCGACCTGGCGGCCGACCTCGGGATCGGCGACGTCGTCCGGTTCGTCCCGCCGGTCAGCCAGGCCGAGCTCGCCGTGTGGACCTCCGCCGCCACCGCGGTGGCGGTGCCGTCCTACAACGAGTCGTTCGGCCTCGTCGCCGTCGAGGCGCAGGCCACCGGCACCCCGGTGGTCGCCGCCGCGGTCGGCGGGCTCACCACGGTGGTCCGTGACGGCGTGAGCGGGCTCCTCGTCGACACCCACGAGCCCCGCGACTGGGCCGCGAGCCTGCGCCGCCTGATCGACGACCCGGTGCTGGTGGCGCGGCTCGGGCGAGGCGCGGTCGCCCACGCGCAGGACTTCTCCTGGGAGCGCACTGCGGAGCGCACCCTGGCGGCCTACGAGCGGGCCGGCGGGCGCATGAGTGCTGAGATGGCCTCATGAGCGCCACTTCGCCATCCGCCACTGCGACGTCCGTCGACGTCGTCCGCGACTACCTGGTCGCCAACCAGATCGAGCACGACGAGACGACCCGCGAGGGCGTCGAGGGCGCGAGCTTCTCTCTCACGCTCCCGGGGGAGAAGAAGCTGCAGACGCCCGTGCGCCTCGACGTCGGCGCCCACGCGCTCGGCGTGCACGCCTTCGTGTGCCGCAACCCGGACGAGAACCACGCGCGCGTGCACCGCTGGCTGCTCGAGCGCAACCTCAGGATGTACGCCGTCTCCTTCGCCGTGGACCGGCACGGGGACATCTACCTCGAGGCGCGGCTGCCGCTGGCCTCGATCGACCCCGACGAGCTCGACCGGATCCTCGGCTCCGTGCTCGCCAACGCCGACGAGTCGTTCAACGCCATCCTCGAGCTCGGCTTCGCCTCCTCGATCCGCAAGGAGTGGGAGTGGCGGATCTCCCGCGGGGAGTCGACGCGCAACCTCGAGGCGTTCCGCGGCTGGCTCGAGGCCTAGGTCGTGTCCCTCAAGTCCATGGCCTGCTGCGCGCCGTCATGAACGCACGCTGGCTGCGTTGTCGTCAGTCGCCATGGCTCCGCCATGTCTCCCTCCTCCGCCTTGCCATCGCACGCCCCTGACGCCGCTCGCGACGGCCGAGACTTGAGAGACACGACCTAGCGTCCGGCCCTTGGCCTCCGGCGCGTCATCAGCACGCCGACGATGGCCAGCGCGCCGCCGACGAAGCTCAGCGTCGGCGGGACCTCGTTGATGGTCAGCCAGGCCACCAGCGTGGCGATCCCGGGCACGAGGAACGTCGTGAGCGACAGGGCGCCGGCGTCGGTGTGGGTCAGCGCGTAGGCCCAGGTGGTGAACGCGACGGCGGTCGGCAGGACACCCAGGTAGACGATCCACCACAGCTCGGCGCCACCGTCGGCGACGATGCCGGGCAGGTCGCCGGAGAAGGGCAGGCAGATGAGCGCGCCCGTCAGGAACGACACGAAGACGACCTGCACGGACGGTAGGCGGCGCAGCAGCACCTTCTGGGTCAGCACCCCGACGGCGTACATCACGGCGGCGACCAGCACGAGGCCCACGCCGAGGAGGCTGGCGTCCGCGTCGGTCGAGGAGCCGCGGGCGATCACCGCGACGCCGGCGAACCCAACGACCATGCCGCCGACCAGCCACGCGTGCAGGCGCTCGCCGAAGAGCGGGACGGCGAGCAGGGCGACGATGACCGGGCCGATCTGGATGATCATCGCGGCGGTGCCGGCGTCGACGTGGCGCTCACCGGCGTTGAGGGCCAGGTTGTAGACGCCGAACCAGCCGACGCCGCCGGCCGCCAGCAGCGTCCACTCGCGGCGGGTGGGGCGCACCCAGCCGTGGCGCAGCACGAGCGGCAGCACGACGAGGGCCGCGACGAGCAGGCGACCCGAGCCGAGCGCGCCGGGGCTGACGTCGTGCGCCACGTGCCGGATGACGACGAACGCCGAGGCCCACATGACGAGCGTGACGGCGCCTGCAGCAACCGGCAGCCAGGGGGCCGGGGCGGTGGCGGTGGGCTGCGTCCCGGCGGTCTCGGTCGTGGTCGTCACGGGTCAAGGCTAGGTACGGTCATGACCGGCCGCCAGCGCATTTCGGACGCCGTACGACGACATCCCGCCGCTGGGCCCGGGCCGCTGGTCGAGGAGGGACGAAGTCCCGTCACGAGACCCGTCACGAGGTCGGAGATCTCGACACGTCCCTCGCTGCCTCGTTCCTCGGCAGCGGGACTGCTCGATCCGCCTGGGCCACGCGCTGCACTCGTTCCTCGTGCATCGCTGCCCAGCCCGGCGCGCTGGACCTCTTCCCTTCGGTCAGAGGTCGAGCTTGTAGCCCAGTCCGCGGACGGTCACGAGGTACTTCGGCTCGCCCGGGTCGGGCTCGAGCTTGGCGCGCAGCCGCTTGACGTGCACGTCGAGCGTCTTGGTGTCGCCGACGTAGTCCGAGCCCCAGACGCGGTCGATGAGCTGCCCGCGGGTGAGCACCCGCCCGGGGTTGCGCAGGAACATCTCGAGCAGCTCGAACTCCTTGAGCGGCAGCCGCTGCTCCGTGCCGTCGACCGTGACGACGTGGCGCTCGACGTCCATCCGCACCGGACCGGCCTCGAGCGTGTCGGGCATCAGCTCGGGCTCGTGGCCGCGACGCAGCACGGCACGGATGCGGGCCACCAGCTCGCGCGGGGAGTAGGGCTTGGTGACGTAGTCGTCGGCGCCGAGCTCGAGGCCCACCACCTTGTCGACCTCGTCGTCCTTGGCGCTGACCATGATCACCGGGACCGAGGAGGTCTGGCGGATCTGCCGGCAGACCTCGGTGCCGGGGATCCCCGGGAGCATGAGGTCGAGCAGCACGATGTCGGGGCCGAAGCGGTCGAACTCGGTGAGGGCGGTGTTGCCGTCGGCGGCGATCGCCACCTCGTAGCCCTCCTTGCGGAGCATGTAGGCGAGGGCGTCGCTGTAGCTCTCTTCGTCCTCGACGACGAGTACGCGGGTCATGTCTTGGTCTCCTGCTGGGTCGTGCGCGAGGCGGGATCGGGATCGAGGTCGGGGTCCAGGTGCCGCGGGGCGACGACCTCGACCGGGGTGGTGGTGCGACCGGAGGCCTGGCCGGGCTCCGAGTGGTGGGGGAGGGTGAGCGTGAAGGTCGAGCCCTGGCCCTGCACCGACCACACCGCGATGTCGCCGCCGTGGGTGGCGGCCACGTGCTTGACGATCGAGAGGCCGAGGCCGGTGCCGCCCGTCGAGCGGTGGCGCGCCGGGTCCACGCGGTAGAACCGCTCGAAGATGCGGTCGATGTCCTCGGCCGGGATGCCGATGCCCTGGTCGACCACCGAGATCTGCACCTGGGTCCCCACGGAGCGGGTCGTGACGACGACGCGCGAGCCCTCGTTGGAGTAGGCGACGGCGTTGGCGACGAGGTTGCTGATGGCCGCGCCGATCTGCTCCTGCGAACCGAAGACCTCCAGGCCGGGCTCGCCGCGGGACTCCACCGTGATCTGCTTGGCGGCCGCCTCCATGGCGCTCGTGTCGACGGCGGTCGCGACCGCGGCGTCGAGGTCGACCATGACGGGCGTCTCCAGCGGGTCGTGGCCCTGCAGCCGCGACAGCTCGATGATCTGCTGGACCAGCTTGGAGAGTCGGTCGCTCTCGGTGAGCATCCGGCCGGCGAAGCGCTGGACGGCCTCGGGGTCGTCGGAGGCGTCGGTGACGGCCTCGGCGAGCAGCCGGATCGCGCCGACCGGGGTCTTGAGCTCGTGGCTCACGTTGGCCACGAAGTCGCGGCGCACCGCCTCGACTCGACGCTCGCGGGTGCGGTCCTCGACGAGGGCCAGCACCAGCCGGGCACCGAGCGGGGCAACGCGGGCCGTGAGCGTGCGGGTGAACCCGCCGTCGGGTGCGGGCATGTCGAGGTCGCTCTCGCGGATCTGTCCGTCGCGGCGGACCTGCGCGATCAGGTCGAGCAGCTCCGGCACCACGACGGTGTCGCCGCGCACCAGCCCGAAGGCGTACGCCGGCGCCGACGCCTTGCGGACGTGGTCGGACTCGTCCACGACGACGGCGCTGGAGCGCAGGATGCTCAGGACGGCCGCGACGCCGGCCTGGACGACGGGCTCCTCCGCCTCGGGGAGCGTGTGGCGCTGCCGGTCGCTGATGTGCCACGCGAGCACCGCGCCGCCGGCGACGATGGCTCCGACGAGTGCGGCCAGGGCAGCCTGCGTCGTCGGATCCACGTTCTCATCGTACGCATCGCGAGCGTGCGCCCTGACCGGATGGACACGGGGCACGGAGTGTTCACCCCTCGTTCATCGAGCACGCACATCTGTTCGCTTCGGCTGCCTACAGTGCCCGACATGCGTGAGGCTTTCCATGACCAGCTCGACGGCATCTTCGCCGACCTGTCCGAGATCTGCGGACAGGTCGAGATCGCCGTACGCGAGGCCACCAAGGCGTTGATGACCGGCGACGTGCACACCGCCGAGCAGGTGATCGGCAACGACAAGGCGATCGACGCGGCCCGCGAGCGGGTCGACGACACCGCGTTCGCGCTGCTGTCGCTCCAGCAGCCCGTCGCCGGCGACCTGCGTGTCATCGTCTCGGCGCTGCGGATGGTCAGCGAGCTCGAGCGGATGGGCGACCTGTCGGTCCACGTCGCCAAGATCGCCCGCCTGCGGGTGCCGTCCGTCGCGGTCCCCGACGAGCTGCGGCCGACGATGGAGAAGATGGCCGCGACCGCCGAGGACATGGTCCGTCGGGTGCGTAGCATCATCATCGACCGTGACGTCGAGGCGGCCATCGAGCTCGGTCGCGACGACGAGGTGATGGACCAGCTTCGCCGCAAGAGCTTCACCGAGCTGCTGTCCAACGACTGGCAGCACGGCGTCGAGGCCGCCGTCGACATCGCCCTCCTCGGGCGCTACTACGAGCGCATCGCCGACCACGCCGTCTCGGTCGCCAACCGCGTCGTCTTCGTCGTCACCGGCGACATGCCCCCGCGCGACTGACGTACGCCCCTCTCGCCCGCCGAGCGGTGAGTGACGCAGGTTCCGGACGCCGAAAAGCTGCGTCACTCACCGCGATACGGAACGTGGCCGGATTTCGACGCGCCCGTCGCGGCTTCGTTCCTCAGCCGCGGGGCTTGCTCGATCTCGCTGAGCCCACGCTCGGACCGACTCCGTCTGTCCGAGCTGCTCAGCGACCCTGGTTGGCGACGGCCGCGGCTGCGGCCGCGGCGGCCTCGGGGTCGAGGTACTCGCCGCCGGCGACGGTGGGACGCATGTCCTCGTCGAGGCGGTAGACCAGGGGCATGCCGGTGGGGATGTTGAGCCCCGCGATGTCCTCGTCGCTGATGCCGTCGAGGTGCTTGACCAGCGCGCGCAGGCTGTTGCCGTGGGCGGCCACCAGCACGGTCTTGCCGGCCTGGAGGTCCGGCACGATCTCGGCGTCCCAGTACGGCAGGAACCGGGCGATGACGTCCTTGAGGCACTCGGTGCGCGGCAGCTCGTCACCGAGGTCGGCGTAGCGCGGGTCGGAGGCCTGGGAGAACTCCGAGGAGTCGTCGAGCGGCGGCGGCGGGGTGTCGAACGAGCGGCGCCAGAGCATGAACTGCTCCTCGCCGTACTGGTCGAGCGTCTGCTTCTTGTCCTTGCCCTGGAGCGCGCCGTAGTGACGCTCGTTGAGGCGCCAGGAGCGCTTCACCGGGATCCAGTGGCGGTCGGCGGCGTCGAGCGACAGGTGCGCGGTGGTGATGGCGCGGCGCTGCAGCGAGGTGTGCACGACGTCGGGGAGGAGGCCCGTCTCGACGAGGAGCTCGCCCCCTCGGACCGCCTCCGCGCGGCCCTTCTCCGTGAGGTCGACGTCGACCCACCCGGTGAAGAGGTTCTTGGCGTTCCACTCGCTCTCGCCGTGGCGGAGCAGGACGAGCGTGTGTGTCATGAGGCGTCCATGCCTTCCCAGTAGCCGGTGTCGTTCGAGACGACGGGGACGTTGAGCGAGATGCGCTCGCCGTTGCCGAAGTCGATCGCGAGCGGGACGAAGTCGCCGGCGGTGAACTCGCCGGTCAGGCCGATGCCGGCGGGGGGCTCGGCCAGGTTGACCAGGCCGTCGGCCGGCACGGTGACGGGCTCGAACTCGGCGGCCTCGATGGTCGCACCGTCGCTCCCGGAGACGCCGGAGATCCCGGTGAGCGACTGCTCCTCGGAGCCGTCGTTGTTGGCCAGCGAGGCCACGAAGGTCCCGGACCCCTCGGCGCCGGAGACGACCACGGCGGAGAGGACGTCGACCACGCCCTCGCGGTTGTTGGAGCCGCCGGCGGGGGTGTAGTCGCGCTCGGTGGCGTAGTCGAACCCGCAGGAGGTCAGTGGTGCGGCGAGCGCGATGACCGCGGCGGCGGTCGCGAGGGATCGGAGTCGCATGGCGGACAGCCTAGCGTCGGCTCAGGCCAGCCCGACGGTCCGCCCTGCGATCAGGATCGCGGCGACGACGAGCCCCGTCCACACGCTCGCGAGCAGGAGGAGGCGCGGCGTGCCGGTGCGCAGCGCCACCAGCATCGGGAAGGACTTCTCGCCCTCCTCGTGGTCGTTCACCAGGCCCGGCAGCGCGAGCAGCACGTGGACGCCCAGTCCGAGGGCCGCCGCGAGGGCGACCATCACGGGCGTCGGCGGTGTCGGGGCGCCGACCCCGCCCCAGCCGCCGTACGCCAGGAACGCGGGGTAGAGCGCGAAGCTCGCCATCCAGGGCACGAACGACAGCGCCCGCGCATGGAGGAACCGGTCGCCGACCGCGGACACGACGAGGAGGGCGAGGTACGTCGCCCCGGCCCGGCGTCCGTTGGCCACCGCGAGGGGCACGACGAGCAGCACCGCGCAGGTGAGGGCGAACCAGACCGTCCCCGGGTCGAGACGACCTCCGGCGAGCGGCTTGCCGGGGCTCCGCCGGGCGTCGCGCTCCCGGTCGACGAGGTCGTCCGACCAGCCCAGCAGCGACTGCCCGACGAGCACCGTGGTGGCGACCAGGCCGACCTCGCGCAGCGGGCGCCCGGCGACGGCCGCGGCGGCACCCAGGACGGCCGCGGTGACCAGGGCCTGGCGTGGGTGCGCTGCCCGGACGAGGAGCAGCGACGGAGTCGTCACGAGGGCCCGAGGCATGGGGCGCAGTATGGACCAGCGGGGTCCGGGGGAGGGCGCGCACCACAGCACCACGCGATCTGTCAAGCCCGGACAGGGCCTCTGACCTGCGCAAACGCGTCAGGAGGTGTCTCGGAGCCGTGTTAGAATGTTCACCTAGGAAGGGGAACTGAACATATGACTTTCACCGTTGGCGAAACGGTCGTCTATCCCAATCACGGGGCCGCGGTCATCGAGGACATCGAGATGCGGACGATCAAGGGAGAGGACCGGCAGTACCTCGTCCTCAGGATCGTCGCACAGCAGGACCTGGTCGTGCGCGTCCCGGCCTGCAACCTCGACCTCGTCGGCGTCCGCGACGTCGTCGACAAGGAGGGCCTCGACCGCGTCTTCGACGTGCTGCGTGCGGCCCACGTCGAGGAGCCGACCAACTGGTCGCGCCGCTACAAGGCCAACCTGGAGAAGCTGCACTCCGGTGACGTGATGAAGGTGTCCGAGGTCGTGCGCGACCTGTGGCGCCGCGAGCGTGACCGTGGCCTCTCCGCCGGCGAGAAGCGGATGCTGGCCAAGGCCCGCCAGATCCTGGTCTCCGAGCTCGCGCTCGCCGAGAAGACCAACGAGGACAAGGCCGAGGCCATGCTCGACGAGGTGCTCGCCTCCTGAGCGTGGACGACGCTGGCCGAGGCCCCTGGGACGACGTTCCCAGGGGCCTCGGTCTCGTTCTGGAGGAGGGCCGCGGAGCCCTGCCCTACACGCTCATCCACGGCGAGGCGCTGGTGGCCTGCGCCGCCTGGGCGCTCGGGGAGTCCGGCGTCGACCTCGCCGATGCGACGGTCTCCTGGGAGGGGCTCGTCGAGTCGGGGGAGGACCTGGTCCTCCACGACGCGCTGTGCCCGATGACCCCGCCTGCCTTCCTCGCCGCGTGCCTCGAGCACGCCCGCGCGTCGGGCCGCCCCGTCGTGGGCACCCGCCCGGTGACCGACACCGTCAAGGTGGTGACCGGCGACGACGCGGGGCAGCTGGTCGGGCAGACGCTCGACCGCGACGCCCTGGTCGCCGTCGCGTCCCCGCTCGTGCTCCCCGCCGCGGTCCTGGCCACGCTGCCGCAGCGGCCGTCGACCGACCTGGCCCGGGCCGTCGCCGACCTGGCCGCGGCAGGTCACGCGGTCGACACGATGGAGGCACCCCCCGAGGGGCGGCGGGTGTCCTCGGCCGACGACGTACGCCTCCTCGACGCGCTCACGACCCGGTCGGGCTGAGCTCCTCCGCGAGCGCGACGTCCTCGGGGAAGGTGACCTTGAGGTTGAGCGGGCTTCCGGCGACGGCAGCGACCTCGACGTCGCGGTAGGCCGAGACGCACGCCGAGGTGTCGGTGCCCTCGAACCCCTCGGCCGAGGCGGCCCGGTAGGCCTCGAGCACGTCGGCGGCTCGGAAGGCCTGCGGGGTCTGCACCCCGCCCACGTGCTCGGTGACGAGCGTGTGGTCCGCTCGCAGGAGGTGGGTCACCGGGACCACCGGGATGGCGCCGCCCACCTCGCGGGCCGTGGAGACCACGGCCTCCCACAGCGGACGGCCGGCGAGCGGCCGGGCCCCGTCGTGGACGACCACGACGTCGACCTCGCCCGCCTCGACGGCGGGGGCGAGGACCCGGAGGGCGGCCCACTCCGAGGCGTGCCGGGTGGCGCCCCCGTCGACGACCAGCACCTCGCGGTCACCGAGGTGCGGGGCGATGGCGGCCTCGACAGCGGCCCGGTCCTCGGGGCGCACGACGAGCACGAGACGGCGTACGTCTGGCAGGGCGAGCGCGTCGCGCACCGACCACACGAGCACCGGGACCCCGCGCAGCGGGAGCAGCACCTTGTTGACCTCGGCGCCGACCCGGCTGCCGGAGCCGGCGGCGAGGATGACGACAGCGGTGGTCACGCGCGGCCTCAGCGGGTGACGAGCGCGGTGGCGATCGCCGCCACGCCCTCGCCGCGGCCGGTCAGCCCGAGGCCGTCGGTGGTGGTGGCGGAGAGGCTCACAGGCGCTCCGAGGGCAGAAGACAGGGCGGCGACGGCCTCGTCGCGGCGCGGACCGAGGCGGGGGACGTTGCCGATGACCTGCACGGCGACGTTGCCGATCTCCCAGCCCTCGGCGCGCACGCGGCGCGCTGTCTCGGCCAGGAGCGTCGCGCCGGAAGCGCCGGCCCACTCGGGCGCGGACGTGCCGAAGTTGCTGCCCAGGTCGCCGAGCCCCGCCGCGGAGAAGAGCGCGTCGCACGCGGCGTGGGCGGCCACGTCGGCGTCGGAGTGGCCCTCGAGGCCGGCCGGCTCGTCGGGCCACGCCAGGCCGGCGAGGTGCATGGGCACGCCTGCGACGAGCCGGTGCACGTCGGTGCCGATGCCGATCCGCGGGACGGGGAAGGGGGAGGTCACGTCGGCATCATGCCGGACGCCCGTCACAATGGGGGCGTGACCGGTCGCCGTACTCCCTGGGTGCTCGCCGGAGTCGTGGCCGGTCTCGCGGGTCTTGCGACGAGCTATGCGACCGCGATGGTGCTCACCATCCGGGAGGCGCCGGTCGTGGCGGTGGCCGAGTCGGTCATCCGGCTCACCCCCGGCCCGGTGGCCGAACGCGCCATCTCCGTGCTGGGCCACTACGACAAGCCGTTCCTCGTCGGCGTCATCCTGCTCCTGCTGCTGGGCTGCTTCGCCCTGGCCGGCCTGCTGGGACGTGGCGGGTGGTACCGGCCGCTGCTCGTCTGGTTGCCCCTCGCCGGGCTGGGCCTGGCCGCCGTGCTGAGCCAGCGCGGCGCCGGCGCGGTCGACGCGCTGCCGGTCGCCGTCGGGCTGCTCACCTGGGTGACGCTCCACTCCGCCCTCACCGACGCCCTGCACCGGGGCCGGGGCCGGCCCGACCTGGCCTCGCGCGAGCGACGGGTGTTCCTCATGGTCGCCGGGGCGGTGTCGGTGGCCGCCGTCGGCATCGCGGTCGCCGGCCGGCTGGTCGGCGCGGGTCGCCGCCACGTCGAGGTCAGCCGCCGGCTGCTGCGCATCCCCGGTGTGACCCGGCGCCAGCCCCCGGCCGGCACTTCAGTCGGGCTCGCCGGGGTCGCGCAGTGGCAGACGCCGGCCGACGACTTCTACCTGATCGACACGACCATCGCGAAGCCGACCATCGAGCCGGACGAGTGGTCCCTGCGCATCCACGGGATGGTCGAGCGGGAGCTCACGCTGAGCTACTCCGACCTCGTCGCGCGCCAGATGACGGAGTCGTGGATCACGCTCAGCTGCGTGAGCAACGAGGTCGGCGGCGGGCTCGTGGGCAACGCCCGCTGGAGCGGCATCCGCCTCGCCGACCTGCTGGCCGGGCTGGGCGTCGACGCCGAGGCCGACTGCGTGCTCCAGACCTCCCACGACGGCTGGACCTGCGCGACCCCCCTCGAGGCGCTGACCGACGATCGCGACGCGATGCTCGCCGTCGCGATGAACGGCTATCCGCTGCCCATCGAGCACGGCTTCCCGGTGCGGACCATCGTGCCCGGTCTCTACGGCTACGTGTCGGCCACGAAGTGGGTCGTCGACCTCGAGGTCAGCACGTTCGCCCGCTCGACCGGCTACTGGACGACGCGGGGCTGGTCGGCGGAGGGGCCGGTCAAGATCGCGTCGCGCATCGACGTCCCGCGCTCCGGCGCCGAGGTGCCGGCCGGGGCCGTGACGTTCGGCGGCGTGGCCTGGCACCAGCACACCGGCATCGAGTCCGTCGAGGTGCAGGTCGACGGCGGCGCCTGGACCACCGCCGAGCTCGGCGGCGTCCCGTCGGTGGACACGTGGGTGCAGTGGTCGGTGACGATCGACGTCGCCGAGGGCGACCACGAGGTCCGGGTCCGGGCGACCGGCAAGGACGGCGAGACCCAGACCAGCGTCGTACGCTCCCCGGACCCCGACGGGGCCACGGGCTGGCACGCGGTGGAGTTCAGCGCCGGCTGAGCGGTGGCGATCGATCGGGGAGTGCCGGCTCGCTCAGGGCGAGCCCGGGCTCCCCGGTGTCAGCCGTTGCGGATGACGTACGCCGTCCCGCCGGAGGCGGCGATCCAGATCCGCTCGAACTGGGCACGGTCGTAGACGCGGCGCACGTCGGCGTTGGTGGCGCCGGCGGGGTCGTTGACCACGACGTCACCGTCGGCCTCGAAGCCGACGACGACCAGCAGGTGGCCGTTGCTGGCCGAGATCGGGGCTCCGGCGAGCTGGTTGCGCCCGAAGGCGATCGAGACGATCAGCGGCACCCCGGCCGCGATGAAGTCCTCGGCCTCGCGCAGGTCGCGCATCCGGGTGACGTAGGAGTCGCCCCCGACCAGCGTGGCGGCGTAGGCGGTGTTGAAGGCCCAGTTGCCGGTGCCGCGGTAGCCGTGGTCGTAGACCATCTTGGCGGTGTGGTCGACGACGGCGTCGGCGTGCCCGGCCGTGATGCCCGTGGGCGTCGGCGAGATGCCGTGGTAGGCGAGCACCATCGCCAGCGACGTGGGCGAGCACCACGCCTCCCCGCCGCCGCCCCAGGCGGGGTAGTGGCCGCTGTGGACCATCTGGGAGTACGTCGGCACGGGCAGGACGGTGCCGGCCGCCGGGCCGGGCTGCGAGGTCGGCCGCGCCGCGGTCGCGTCCGCCGAGGCGACCGCGCCGACGCGCTCGAGGCTGACCGCCTTGCTCGAGCCCTTCGGCCGCATGAGGGTGACGCGCAGCTGGTACGCCGTCACCGCGGAGGTGGCGAACCAGGTGTCGGCGCTGACCCGGCCGAGGTCGTCGGCCTGGCCGGAGTAGGTCCGGCGGGGCACGGGACGGTTGGTGCGCGCCCAGTCGGCCACGGTGTCCCACGTGCCGGTGCGACCGCTGGCGTCCTGCGCCCGCAGCTCGACGCGCACGAGGGTGCGGCCCGGGACGGTGGCCTCCCACGACGGGATGATCGCGGTCGCCCCGAAGCCCGGGGAGGCCCACGGCGAGGTCCAGGTGCCGACCTCGTAGGACTTGCCGGCGACGGTGCGGGGCTTGGCCTTCCGGAGGGAGACCTGTCCGCGCCCGAGCTTGAGTCCCTTGCGCTGGCCGGCCTTGAGGTCGCGGTAGCTGCTCCACGAGGCGAGCTCGACCTGCGGCGTTGCCCGCTTGCGCGCCGAGGGCTCGCCGTCGACGGCACCGGCCGGAGGGGCGAAGGAGCTGGCCAGCAGCAGGGGAAGGGAGAGGACCGCGACACGTCGGAGCACCGGTCGACGATAACCCGGAAAGTCCCACACGTCTCAGGAGTCACATCCCCCGCGGAGGCGGGGCGCCCCGCGAAGCCGGCGGATCGCCTCCGTCGCCCTAGACTTGCCCGGTGACCCTGAGGCTCCACGACACCGCGACGCGCGAGACCCGCGACTTCGTCCCGCTCACCCCGGGCCGGGTGGGCATCTACGTGTGCGGACTGACCGTGCAGTCCGAGCCGCACGTGGGCCACGTGCGCTCCGCGGTGAACTTCGACGTGCTCCGCCGCTGGCTCGCCGCCACCGGCCACGAGGTCGACTTCATCCGCAACGTCACCGACATCGACGACAAGATCCTCGCCAAGTCCGCCGAGCAGGGCGTCCACTGGTACGCACTGGCCTCCGCGATGAAGCGCGAGCTCGACATCGCCCTCGCCGCGATCAACGTGCTGCCGCCGACCTACGAGCCGGGCGCGACCGGCCACGTCCCGGAGATCGTCGAGCTGATCGAGCAGCTGATCGCCCGCGGTCACGCCTACGCCGCCGAGGACGGCAGCGGTGACGTCTACTTCGACGTGCGCAGCTGGGCGGCCTACGGCGAGCTGACGCGCCAGCGCGTGGAGGACATGGAGCCTGCCGGTGACGCCGACCCGCGCGGGAAGCGCGACCCGCGCGACTTCGCCCTGTGGAAGGGACAGAAGTTGGGCATCGAGCCGGAGACGGCATCGTGGCCGTCGCCGTGGGGTCGAGGACGTCCGGGCTGGCACATCGAGTGCTCGGCGATGGCCGGCAAGTACCTCGGCCCGGCCTTCGACATCCACGGCGGCGGCGTCGACCTGCGCTTCCCCCACCACGAGAACGAGCAGGCCCAGTCGCGGGCCGCGGGCCGCCCGTTCGCGTCGTACTGGCTGCACAACGCCTGGATCACCACGGCCGGCGAGAAGATGAGCAAGTCGCTGGGCAACTCGATGCTCATCCCGTCGGTGCTCGAGCGGGTGCGCGGCATCGAGCTGCGCTACTACATCGTCGCGGCTCACTACCGCTCGCACGTCGAGTTCAGCTTCGAGGCGCTCGAGGAGTCGGCCAAGGCGTTCCGGCGCATCGAGGACTTCCTCGACCGCGCCGCCCCGGTCGTCGGCACGTGGTTCGCGTCGGTGCCCGACGCGTTCCGCGAGGCGATGGACGACGACCTCGGCACGCCCGCCGCGGTCGCCGTCATCCACGACTCGGTCCGCGAGGGCAACCGGCTGCTGGCCGACGGGTCGTCGGAGGCGCTGGGCCAGAAGTTCGGCGAGGTGATCGCCATGCTCGACGTCCTCGGGCTCAACCCCGCCGACCCCGCCTGGGCGACCGGGCGGAACGACGACCGGCTGACCGAGGTCGTCGACGCGTTGGTGAAGGGCCTGCTCGAGGAGAGGACGGCGGCACGCGAGGCCAAGGACTGGACCCGCGCCGACGCCATCCGCGACCAGATCAAGGCGGCCGGTGTCGAGGTGGAGGACACCCCGACCGGCCCGAAGTGGAGTGTGTGACATGGCCGGTAATTCGCAGCGCAAGGGCGCGATCAAGAAGACCGGCAAGGGCAACCCCACTGCCGGCTCGGGCGGGCGCGTGCGCCGGGGGCTCGAGGGCCGGGGGCCCACGCCCAAGGCCAAGGACCGGCCCTACCACCAGGCCCACAAGGCGGCCAAGCGCGCCGAGCGCGACAAGACCACCCGCCCCAAGCGGCGTACGACCGCGGACGCCGAGTGGGCGGCCGGTCGCAACTCCGTCGTCGAGCTGCTGCAGGCCGGCGTGCCGGTCGCGGGGGTCTACGTCGCCGAGGGCACCGAGCGCGACGGCCGGATGCGCGAGGCGTTCAAGCTGGCCGCCGAGCAGGGCCTGACCCTGCTCGAGGTGACCCGCAACGAGATGGACCGGATGACCGGCGGGGCCGTCCACCAGGGGCTCGCAGCCCGGCTGCCGGCCTACGAGTACGCCCACGCCGACGACCTGCTCGACCGGGCGCACGAGGCCAAGGAGCCGGTGCTGGTCGTCGCCCTCGACTCGGTCACCGACCCGCGCAACCTCGGCGCGGTCGTCCGCTCCGCGGCGGGCTTCGGTGCCCACGGCGTACTGATCCCGGAGCGCCGCGCGGCCGGCATGACGGCGTCGGCGTGGAAGACCAGCGCGGGTGCCGCCGCCCGGCTCCCGATCGCCCAGACGGTCAACCTGACCCGGCAGCTGAAGGCCTACCAGGAGGCGGGCTGCATGGTCGTCGGCCTGGCAGCCGACGGTGACATCTCGCTCCCCGAGCTGGTCGCACCCGGTGGCCTGGCCGAGGGACCGCTCGTCGTGGTCGTCGGATCCGAGGGCAAGGGGCTGGGCCGTCTGGTCGCCGAGACCTGCGACCAGATCGTGTCGATCCCGATGGCCGGCCAGCTGGAGTCGCTCAACGCCGGCGTCGCCGCCTCGGTCGCCCTCTACGCCATCTCCCAGGCGCGCGCCTGACGATGAGCAGCGCGACCCCACGGCGGCTCCTCGTCGGCGCGGTCCTGCTCGTGGGCAGCGTGGCGCTGGGGCTGGTCGTCGCGGTGTCGCTGTTCCTCAACAGCAGCCGGACCGTCGTGCTGGTCGGCCACGACACCGTCGTACGCCCGACGCTGTCGCAGGAGGCGGTGATCCGGACCGGGCCGGTGCTGCCCGACTTCCGGCTGCGCGACGTGGCCCCGATCGGCGTGACCCTCACGCTCGGCAAGACCGAGGCCGGGTCCGTGGAGGAGCTGGTGGACCGCTACGCCCTCATCGCCGGTGACCCGACCGCGCCCATCGCCAAGGTGGAGGACGTGGTGCTCGACATGGCGCTCACGGCAGCCCTCCGCGGCGTGGCGGTCGGGCTGCTGCCGGTGGCGGTCTTCCTGCTCCTCGGGCGCCACCGGCGCGGCGAGCTCTTCCGCGGCGTACGGACCCGCCGAGGAGCTCTTGCCCTCGTGCTCCTCCTGGCGCTGCCGGTGCTGGTCTGGCAGCCGTGGGAGTCGTCGGAGGAGACGCAGGCAGACCAGGGCACGTGGGAGACGCTCGCCGACTTCCTCGGGCCGGAGGCCTCGCTGCCGCCTGAGGTGCGAGACATCGAGATCCGCACCAATGCGGTCACCAACCAGAGCAGGCGACTGGTGCTGAGCGCGCTCGGGACCTACAGCAGGAGCAAGGACTTCTACTCCACCGCCGCCGACGAGGCCGCGGACCTCGGCCTGCGGCAGCCCGAGGACGGCGAGACCGTCGCGCTGCTGGTGAGCGACCGCCACGACAACATCGGCATGGACCGTGTCGCGCGGGCCATCGGCGAGGCTGCAGGGGCGACAGTCGTGCTCGACGCCGGTGACGACACCTCGACCGGCCAGCCCTGGGAGGCCTTCAGCCTCGACTCGCTGCACGCAGCGTTCGAGGACTGGGAGCGCATCGGCGTCGCCGGCAACCACGACCACGGAGACTTCGTCAGCACCTACCTCGCCGACCTCGGGTGGACCATGCTCGACGGCTCGGTCGTCGACGCACCCTGGGGCGGGACGCTGCTGGGCGTCGACGACCCCCGGAGCAGTGGTCTGGGCAGCTGGCGCGACGAGACCGGCCTGAGCTTCGGCGAGGTCGAGACCCGGCTCGCCGACTCGGCCTGCGCGGCGGCCGAGGACGGCGAGCGCGTGAGCACGGTGCTCGTCCACGACGCCAACCTCGGCCGGGAGGCACTCAGTCGGGGGTGCGTCGACCTGGTCGTCGGCGGCCACACCCACGTCCAGTCCGGGCCCGACCCGGTCGTCGGCGACGACGGTTCCATCGGCTACCGATGGACCAACGGGACGACGGGCGGAGCGGCGTACGCCATCGCCCTGGGCAGCAAGCCTCGTCGCAATGCCGATGTCAGCCTGATCACCTACGCCGACGGACGACCCACCGGCCTGCAGTGGGTGCGGTTGCGCACCGACGGATCGTGGCGCGTCGGTGCCTGGGAGCCGATCGCCCCTGCGTCGTTCACTCCTGACCTGTGATGGCCTCGTCGGGCTTGGTCGTGAGGAAGCGGTCGATGTAGTCGCGGGCGGTCGCGTGGATGTCGACCTCGTGGCCGGCCTGCTCGGACAGGTACCAGCGGTGCTCGAGGATCTCGTGGAAGACCTCGGCCGGCTCGAGCTTGCCGGTGGCGTCGGGCGGGATCATCGCCATGATCGGCTCGAAGATCTGGTGCACCCAGCGACTGGCCACGACGTGGCGGTCCTCGCGCCCGAGGTCGTAGTGGGCGGTGAAGGACGCGATGTCGTTGAGGATCCGGCGCGCCTGGTTGTCCTCGACGGTCATGCCGGTGAGGTCGCGGAGCTCGCGGGTGTGGTGGCCGAGGTCCACCACCTTGGGCTGGATGCGGATCGTGTCGCCGCCGAGGTCGGTGACGATGTCGAGCTCGTCGACGTCGAAGCCGAGGTCGTTGAGCCGCTCCACGCGACGCTCGATGCGCCACATCTCGTCGGCGCCGAACTCCTCGAGGTCGGTCAGCTCACGCCACAGCGCCTCGTAGCGTGAGCGCAGGTGCTCGATGATCGCGAAGCCGTCGATGGGGCGCTGCACCGCGCCGCTCGCGCTGAGGTCCATCAGCTCGGCGAAGATGTTCTCGCACCCGACCGTGATGTCGTAGTCCCGCAACCGGTCGCCCACGGCCTCGTGCAGCTCACCGGTCTCGGCGTCGACGAGGTACGCCGCGAGCGCGCCGGCGTCGCGCCGGAAGAGCACGTTGGACAGCGACACGTCGCCCCAGTAGAAGCCGGCGAGGTGCAGCCGGACCAGCAGCACGACGATGGCGTCGATGAGCGTCGGCACGTGCTCGGCGTCCATCCCGCGGCTGAACAGGCTGCGGTAGGGCAGCGAGAACCGGAGGTGGTGGGTGATCAGGGCCGCGGGCAGGTCCTCGCCGGCGCTGTTCTGGCGCCCGGTGACGACGCCCTGCGGCACGACCGACGGCATCCCCATGCGCTGGAGGTCGCGCAGCATCCGGTACTCCCGGAAGGCGATGTCGTCGTTGGTCTCCTTGACGGCGTAGACGCTGCTGCCCAGCCGCACGATGCGCACGATGTGGCGCGAGAGGCCGCGGGGCAGTGGTACGACGACGTCGTCGGGCCACTCCTCCAGCGGCAGGTGCCAGGGCAGGCGCAGGATGGCCGGGTCCGGCCGGCTGGCAACGATCCGCATGGCCATAGGCGCACGCTACTCGCTACCGGGTGCCGAGCTCCCACATGTCGAGCCGCGGTCCCGAGGTCGCCGCGACCTCCACGCCGTCGGGCGCCGTGGACAGGTCGGCGCCGCCCGGCTCGGACCCGAAGAGGTGGCGGCCCGCTGTGCCGGGGAGGGTGAAGGCGCTGCTCGCCGCGCGGCGGGCGACGACCAGCACGGTCTGGGCGGGGTGCTCGCGCAGGTAGGCGATGGTGTCGGCGTCGACGTGCGCCCAGCGGAGCCCGCCCCGGCGCAGCGCCGGGTGCTCGCGCCGCAGCCGGGCCAGGTCGGCGTACGTCGTGAGCGTCTGCACGTCCCACTCCTCGCGGCGGTGCCACGGCATCGGGCGGCGGGCGTCCTCGCCGTTGACGCCCTCGAGCCCGATCTCGTCGCCGGCGAAGATCATCGGCACGCCCGGCATCGTGAACTGCAGGCCCGCCGCGACCCGGTGGACGGCGGCGTCGCCACCGACGAGCGTGCGGATGCGGGCCGAGTCGTGGGAGCCGAGGATGTTCCAGCTCGACGCGGTGGCACGCCAGCCGAGCGCCCCCTGCCAGGCCCGGAACGTCTCGACGACGGCCGCGCCACCGCGGCGGGGGACCGGCACGGGGCGGCCGAAGGGACGCGCGGGCGAGGCCGGGTCGCGCAGCCACGACCACACCGGCCAGGAGAAGCCGGAGTAGTTCATCGTGCCGTGCCAGCCGTCGCCGTCGACATCCCCGGTCGCGTCGTGGTTGTGCTCGCCGATCACCCACGGGTCCTCGTGCAGGGCGTCCGCGGTGGCGCGCACGGTGCGGGCGACCTCGTGGGCCACGTCGATGGCGCCGAGGCGGCCGGTCATGTTGGCCACGTCGATGCGCCACCCGTCGACGTCGTAGGGCGCCTGCAGCCAGCGGCCGACGACGGAGTCGGGGCCGTCGACCATCGCGTGGCGGACGTCGAGGTTGGCGTGGTTGATCTTCGGCAGCGTGCCGTGGCCCATCCAGTTGGCGTAGGTGCCGTCGTCGTCGAAGTAGTAGAACGAGCGGTGCGGGTCGCGGGGGTCGTCGACCGCGGAGAGGAACCACTCGTGGGTGTCACCCGTGTGGTTGGTGGTGAGGTCGCCGAGGATCCGCCAGCCCCGCTCGTGGACGGCGGCGCTCAACCTGGCGTACGCCTCGCTGCCGCCGAGCAGCGGGTCGACCTCGGTGAAGGTCGTCGCGTTGTAGCGGTGGTTGCTCTCGCCGGGGAAGACCGGCGTCGTGTAGACGATGTCGGCGCCGACCGCGGCGACGTGGTCGAGGTGCTCGGTGACGCCGTCGAGGTCACCGCCGTAGAGCTGCATGGGCGTGCGCGGGTCGCTGCCCTCGAAGACCACCTCGTCGTCCCACTCGGCCGGCAGCGCCCAGTCGGGCACCTCGCGCTCGTCGGCCGCGGCGGAGCGGGCGAATCGGTCGGGAAAGACCTGGTAGACGACGCCGTCGCGCCCCCAGTCGGGCGCGGGCGGGTGGGCGGCGATCCGGAAGTCGGTGGCGTCGGGGAGGTCGTGGCCCACCAGCCCGGCGCCGGTCAGCCACTCCTGCTCGCCCTCGCCGTCGGCGCGGGTCCGGACGAGGAGGAAGCGGTAGTGCGTCACCGGGTTGTGCACCGGCAGCTCGCCCCCCCACCAGACGACGTCGCCGGTGGTGGTCGAGGTCATCGGGTGGAAGACCGGCTCGGCGTCGTACGTCGTGCGCAGCCAGACCGCGTCGACCGGGTCGTCGGCGCTGGTGCGGACCCGGACGATCACGGTCGCGCCGAGCTCGGGTGCCTCGTCGGAGACGTAGAGGGGGGACCCGTCGTGGTGGGGGTCGTCGAGGAGGCTCACGGGCCCCATCCTTCCTCACCTAGGATGGCCGCCGCGCCTTCGGGCGCACGCCGCGTTAGCTCAGGGGTAGAGCACCAATCTTGTAAATTGGGTTGCGAGAGTTCGAATCTCTCACGCGGCTCCACTGTCAGTGCCTGGACCTACCGTCGTCACATGAGCTGCCTCGGGTGCGGCGCGACCCTCACCAAGCGTCACCAGAAGGTCTTCTGCAGCAACCGCTGCCAACGCGCCATGGAGCGCAGGCGCAACATCGAGCGCTGGCTCGCCACGGGGGTGGCACAGACCGCCAGCAACATCGGGCACTACATCCGCACCTACCTGCTCGAGGACCAGCAGCACGCCTGCGCCATCTGCGGTTGCCCCACGTCGTGGAACGGCATCGAGCTCAGGTTCGTCCTCGACCACGTCGACGGCGACGCGAGCAACAACCGACGCGAGAATCTTCGCTTGGTGTGCCCCAACTGCGATTCCCAGCTACCCACGTTCAAGGCGCGCAACCGTGGCAACGGGCGGGCCTGGCGACGTCATCGCTACGCCGACGGCAAGTCCTACTAGCGGACCTGCTGCACCTCGAACTCGCACGCGGGGGAGGCGATCGCGTCCTGGGCGGCGACGAGGCGCAGCTCGCGCTCGCCGGAGTCGAGCGTCTCCTTCAGCACGGCGAAGACCGACGAGGCCGTGCGGGCGAGCGCCTCGGCGGGGGAGCCGGTCGTGGCCAGGTGGGCGGTGAACAGCGCGGCCGTGATGTCACCCGACCCGTTGGCCTTCATCGGCAGGCGGGGGGTCGTGACCAGCCAGGCGCCGTCGGCGGTGACGGCCAGCATCTCGATGACGCCGTCGTCGGCCCCCTCGCGGTCGACCGACGTGACCAGCACGGTCGACGGACCGAGGGCGCGCACCTCGTCCACCGCCGCCAGGATGTCCTCGAGCGACGACGGGCCGCTCAGGGCGTCGCGGTCGGTGATGAAGCCGAGCTCGAACTGGTTGGGCGTCAGCACGTCGGCGACGGGGATCACCGTCGAGCGGTACTTCGGCGGGATCGCCGGGTTGACGAAGCAGCCCGAGGTGGCGTTGCCCATCACCGGGTCGCAGGTGTAGGTCGCGTCGGGATTGGCCGCCTTGACCTGGGCGACCGCGTCAGCGATGACGTCGGCGATCTCCGGCGAGCCCTGGTAGCCCGACAGGATCGCGTCACACGTCGCGAAGGCGCCCCGCTCCCCGATGCCGGTGATCACCTCGGCGACGTCCGCGGCCGCGATCAACGGCCCGCGCCACGCGCCGTACCCGGTGTGGTTGGAGAAGTTCACCGTCAGCACCGGCCACACCTCGTGGCCGAGGCGCTGGAGCGGGAAGACGGCCGCGGAGTTGCCGACGTGGCCGTAGGCGACGTGGGACTGGATCGAGAGGACGCGCACGGACCGACCTTAGGCCACCTGCAGCGAGCGCTTCGAGAGCCCCATCCAGTAGCCGTCGATGACCTGGATGCCCGGCTCGTCGGCGGTCGTCGCCGCGCCCAGGGTCACGAACAGCGGCGTGTAGTGCTCGACGGTCGGGTGGGCGTACGGCATGCCGGGCGCCTTGGACCGGTAGGCCGACAGCGTGTCGACGTCACCGCGGGCGAGGGCGTCGGCGGCCCAGAGGTCGAAGTCCACCGACCAGCCCGGGGCGGCGGCCTCGATGCGGAACTCCTCGAGGAAGGGCAGGCCGTGGGTGAGGAAGCCGGAGCCGATGATCAGCACGCCCTCCTCGCGCAGGGGGCGCAGCCGCTCGCCCAGCTTCATCAGGCGCTGCGGGTCGTCGGTCGGGAGCGACATCTGCAGCACCGGGATGTCGGCCTCGGGGTACATGATCTTCAGCGGTACCCAGGCGCCGTGGTCGAGGCCGCGCGAGACGTGCTGGTGCACCGGCTCGCCGCTGGGCATCATCGCCGCGACGCGCTGGGCCAGCGCCGTGGCGTCGGGCGTCTCGTAGGTCATCTCGTAGTACTTCGGCGCGAACCCACCGAAGTCGTAGACCAGCGGGGCGCCGCTGGCCGTCAGGCTCACGGGCGCCGACTCCCAGTGCGCCGACACGATGAGGATCGCCTTCGGGCGAGGCAGGCCCTTCGCCCAGGCCGCGAGCTGGCCGGACCAGATCGGGTCGTCGAGCAGCGGCGGGGCACCGTGGCCGATGTACAGGGCCGGCATGGGAGCGTTCATGACATCCTCAATAGTTGTTGCTTCAACTATATTCCGGCGGTGGTCCAGTGGCAAGAGGTTGCAGGCGCTGGACTACCGCGCCGGCACGTCGTCGTACGCCGGAAGCGTCCAGTCGACCGGCCCGGCACCCTGGTCCTCCAGCAACCGGTTGACGGTGCTGAAGGGCCGGGACCCGAAGAACCCGCGCCGCGCGCTGAGCGGCGAGGGGTGCGCCGACTCCACGCACGGCACCTCGCCGAGCAGCGGCTTGAGCCTCTGGGCGTGCCGGCCCCACAGGATCGCCGCGCAAGGACCGCCGCGGTCGGCGAGCGCGGTGATCGCCTGCTCGGTGACCGCCTCCCAGCCCTTGCCCTGGTGGCTGTTGGAGTCGCCCGGGCGCACCGTCAGGGTGCGGTTGAGCAGCATCACGCCCTGGTCGGCCCACGCCGACAGGTCGCCGTGCCGCGGCGGGACGATGCCGAGGTCGTCGCGGAGCTCGACGTAGATGTTGACCAGGCTCGGCGGCAGCGGCCACACGTGGCGCTCGACGGCGAAGCTCAGCCCGATCGGGTGCGCGGGGTTGGGGTAGGGGTCCTGCCCCACGACCAGGACGCGTACGTCGGCGAGCGGGCGCTGGAACGCCCGCATCACGAGGTCGCCCGCCGGCTGGTAGCCGCGCCCGGCGGCCACCTCCTCGCGCAGGAACCGGCCCATCGCCTCGATCCGGTCGTCGACGGGGGCCAGTGCCTCGGCCCAGTCGGGGGCCACCAGCCCCTTGTCGACCAGTCCGGCGAGCGCGCTCATCGGGCGTCCTTGCGGACGGGCCGCTGCAGGCGGTCGAGGAAGGCGACGAGCAGAGCCTCGCGCATGCGTGGTGACGCGACGTCGAGCATGGCGTTGACCTCCGCCATCCGACTCGGCAGCTCGAGGTCGCCGTCGTCCGACGCAGCCACGAGCCCCGACGCGGCGAGCAGGCCGTCGAAGTCGTCGTCACCGAGCGTCGCCGGGTCGAGCGCCTCGATGAAGGCCACGACACCGGCGTCCACCTCGACCGGGCCGGCCGCCTGCGCCGCCGCGACAGCCTCCGACAGTGCCGAGGCGAAGTCCTCGACGTGCGCCAGCGTCCCGGCGCTCACCGACAGGTGGATGCTCGGGCCGTCGTCACCGAAGGACAGCTGCGGCTGGACGTACCACCCGCGCGCCACCAGCTCGTCGGTCAGCGTGAACGGGTCGCACGACGCGTCGGTCGCCAACGTCACCAGGGTCGAGTCGGGTGGCACCACCAGCCGCAGCGCCGGCTCGCGCGAGATGCTCGCCACGATCGCGTCGACCGCCGTGAGGGCGCGGTCCGCGAGCTCGAGGTAGCCGGCGTCGCCGATGTGCTCGACGACGGCCCAGGTGCCGGCGACGGGACCGCCGGAGCGGGTCGACTGCGTCGTGGCGTTGAGCATCGTGTAGCCCGGCCACGCCGCCGAGGCGAAGAACTGCGGCTTGCGCAGCGCCGCGTCGCGGTGCAGCAGCAGGGAGGTGCCCTTCGGCGCGTAGGCGTACTTGTGGGTGTCGACTGAGATCGACGTGACGCCCTCGACGGCGAACGTCCACGGCGGCACCGTGCGCCCCAGCCGGGCGGCGTACGGCAGCACCCACCCGCCGATGCACGCGTCGACGTGGCAGCGCACCCCGCGCGCGGCGGCCGCCGCGGCGATCCCCGTCACCGGGTCCACGACCCCGTGCGCGTACGACGGCGCGCTGGCGACGACCAGCACGGTGTCGTCGTCGATCGCCGCGGTCATCGCTGCGACGTCGGCCCGGAAGTCCGGGCCCACCGGCACGAGGACCGCCTCGACCCCGAAGTAGTGCGCCGCCTTGTGGAACGCGGCGTGGGCCGTCGCCGGCAGCACCATCCGGGGTCGTACGACGTCGGGCCGGCTGTCGCGCGCACCTTGGACCGCCAGCAGGATCGACTCCGTGCCGCCCGATGTCACCGTCCCGACCGCGGAGGCCGGCGCGTCGAGCAGCCCGCACGCGAAGCCGACCAGCTCGTTCTCCATCTGCAGCAGCGAGGGGAACGCCGTCGGGTCGAGCGCGTTGGAGGCGGCGTAGGCGGCCACCGCCTCGCGGGCGACGCGGTCCACCTCGGGGTCGCCGGAGTCGTAGACGTAGGCCAGGGTGCGGCCCCCGTGCACCGGCAGGTCCCGGGCCTGGAGGGCGGCGAGCCTCTGCATCGTGTCGGTCACTGGACGGTTCCTTCCACGGCCGCCACGTCGGCGGGATCGAGGGCGTACTGGCGCAGCCACCACAGGCTCGCCACGATCAGGACCGCCGGGACGACGGAGAACCCCAGCGCGATCGCCGTCAACGCCGAGTCGGGCTGGGTGATGTCGCGCCCCTCGCTCGACAGGTAGCCGCCCAGCGCGAGCACCAGGGCGAAGACCGCCGGACCCACGGCCAGGCCGAGCGTCTCGCCGGCGGTCCAGACCCCGGTGTAGACGCCGGCCCGGTTCTCTCCCGTCACGGCGGCGTCGACCGCGGCGACGTCTGGCAGCATGGCCATCGGGAAGACCTGGCAGCCGGCGTAGCCCACACCGACGAGCCCGGTCGCGACGAAGGTCCAGACGTCGTTGCCGCCGCGCGCCAGCACGGCCAGGGCGGCCCCCGCGGCGAGCACCAGCGACGCGGCGACGTACCCCTGCTTCTTGCCGACGCGCGCGCCCCAGCGCGCCCACAGCGGGGTCAGCACGAGTGCCGGGCCGACGAAGCAGACGAACAGGATCGTGGCAGCAGTCGCGCTCCCCAGCAGGTCCTCGGCGACGTAGGCGACGCCGGCCAGCAT
This sequence comes from Nocardioides sp. T5, assembly GCF_048161455.1. Classification (NCBI taxonomy): domain Bacteria; kingdom Bacillati; phylum Actinomycetota; class Actinomycetes; order Propionibacteriales; family Nocardioidaceae; genus Nocardioides; species Nocardioides sp. T5. The sequence goes on from NZ_CP182415.1 coordinate 736,339, forward strand.
GCAGCCGGTCGCGAGCGCCTGCAGGACGAAGGTGGTCAGCAGCACCCGGAAGTCGCGGGCCTGCGAGACGACGCGCAGCTGCTCACCCAACGACCCCGCGCCGGCACCCACGGCGCCGATCGGCGCACGCCGGGTGCCCCACCAAGCGCTCAGCACGCCCACCAGGATGACCACCGACATCACGACGCCCATCACGCGGTAGCCGTCGCGCCCGCCCACCGCGTCGCGGATCAGCGGCGCGGTCGCTCCGGCCGCCATGATGGTGAGCGCGAGGATCGCGACGCGCCACGTCATCAACCGCGTGCGCTCGTCGTAGGACGAGGTGATCTCGGCCGGCATCGCGACGTAGGGCACCTGGAAGAACGCGTACGCCGACGCCGCGAGCACGAAGAAGACGAGCACCCAGCCGGCCTCGAGCCACCGGCTGTCGAGGTCGGGCGCCGCGAAGATCAGCGCGAAGGCGCCGGCCAGCATCAGCCCGGCCCGCACCAGCCACGGCCGCCGGGGGCCGGCGGGGTCGACGGTGCGGTCGCTGACCCGTCCGGCGACCGGGTTGAGCACCACGTCCCAGGCCTTCGGCAGGAAGACGATGACGCCGGCCCACAGCGCGGCGATGCCGAGCTCGTCGGTGAGGTACGGCAGCAGCATCAGGCCCGGGACTGTGCCGAATGCGCCGGTGGCCACCGACCCGCTGCCGTAGCCGATGCGGACGCCGAGCGGCAGGCGTGTGGCGTCGACCGCCGTCCTCACCGTCCACCCAGCGCGCGCGAGCTCGCCGACCCGTAGCGACGCGAGGGGTTCGACCCGATCGACCCGGCCGAGGCCTCAGCGGCGGCGGCCGCCTTCGCCGCGCCCTTCTTCGCCGCCCCCTTCTTCTGCGAGCCCTTCTTCGGGGCCGGCTTCTTCGCAGCCGTCCGCTTCGTCGGCAGCGGGTCGCCCGACCACTCGTCCACCCACTCGTCGATGGCGGTCCAGGTCGTCCCGCGGGCGGCCCGGCCGGTCAGCATCCCGAGGTGGCCGCCGGGCACGACCTCGAAGCGCACCTGCGGCGAGCCGGACAGCAGCGGCACCACGGCGCGTACGGCCGGGAGCGGGGCGATGCCGTCGGTGTTGCCGGCGAAGACCAGCGTCGGCACCGAGATCGCGGCGAGGTCGATGGTGCGGTCACCGACCTCCATGCGGCCGGAGGCGAGCGCGTTGCCCTTGACGAAGCGGTGGTAGAGCTGCCCGAAGGTGCGGCCCGGGTAGGCCGTCATGTTGGACATGAACCGCGTGACGGCCTCCATCTGGGCGAGGTAGTCGGTGTCGTCGAGGTGGGTCAGCACCGCCAGCGGCTTGGTGAGGACCTTCTGCGCCGAGGCCGCGGTGAAGGCCCAGTTGACGAGCGGGGTCGGTACGCCGCCCAGGACCCGGTAGGCGCGGGTGACCAGCCCCGTCCCCTGCGTGAGGTTGAGCAGCGGACGCACGGGCGCGACGAGCGGCACCTTCGTCACGTCGACCGGCGAGCCGACCACGGTGATGGAGGCGATCGGCAGGTCCTGCCGGTCGGCGGCGACGAGGAGGGTGAAGATCCCGCCGAGGCTCCAACCCACGAGGTGCACCCCGCGCCCGCCTGCGTGCTCGTGGACGTTGCGGATGGCCTCGGGCAGCACCTCGTCGACCCAGTGCTCCATGCCCAGCGCCCGGTTCTTGAAGGAGACCTGGCCGTACTCCAGCAGGTAGGTCGGGCGCCCCTGCGTCACCAGGTGCTCGACGAGGGAGCAGCCGCGACGCAGGTCGTAGCAGAGCGCGGGAGCCGCCAGGGGAGTGACGAGCAGGACCGGGTCACCGGTCTCGGCGACGCCGGCGGCGGGGCGGTAGTGGTAGACCTCGCGCAGCTCGCCGTCGTCGATGAGCGTGCGGGGCATCGGCCGCAGGTCGGCCAGCCCGCCGTAGAGCAGCGTGTGCGCGACGTTGCCGGCCGCGGCGACCACCTGGTCGGGCTTGGGGATGAGGTCCATGGATGAAATCTACGTGGCGCAAATCCACGTGGAAGAAAAATCCTGGGCGGGTGCATCCAGTGGCGGGGTCGGGCCGGAGAAGAGGGTGACGGGCGCCAACCGGCGCCCCCGACGGAAGGATCCCCCATGAAGCGTCGCGTTCCCGCCATCCTCGCCGCCTCGGCCCTCGCCCTGGGTGCGGTGCAGGCCACGGCCCCCGCCGCGAGCGCCAAGGCCGCCGGTGAGGACAGCCTCGCCGCTCTCCTCACCTCGGACGGCAACACCTTCGACAAGAACAAGAACGACTTCGACATCGTCACCGAGGCCGCCCTGGCGATCGTCGGCGCCAAGCCCGACTCCCCGGTCGCCCTCCTCGCTGACGGGAGCAAGCGCCTGACGGTCTTCGCGCCGACCGACCAGGCCTTCCGCCTGCTCGCGGAGGACCTGACCGGCAAGACCATCAAGAGCGAGAAGAAGATCTTCGAGGCGCTCGTCGACCTCGCGGGTGTCGACACCATCGAGACCGTCCTGCTCTACCACGTCGTGCCCGGCGCGACCCTGACGAGCAACAAGGTGCTCAAGTCCGACGGCGCCAAGCTCACGACCGCCCAGGGCGGGAAGATCAAGGTCAAGGTCAAGATGAAGCCGAGCGTCAGCGTCACGCTCAAGGACCGTGACAAGAACGACCGTGACCCGAAGGCCGTGCTCAAGGCCCTCGACCTCAACAAGGGCAACAAGCAGGTCGCCCACGGCATCGACCGGGTGCTCCGCCCGATCGACCTCTGAGGAACAGCTCGACGGACGCCTGACGGGCGGGGAGCGACGATGACGATCATCCCGTTCCCCGCCCGCGCGGCACGCCGGTACGGTGGCCCGGTGGTCACCGAGGCGATGTCGTTCGAGGACGAGCAGGACCAGGTCGTCCTCGCGCTCGCCTCGCGTCTCGTCGCCGGCGACGAGACGGCCCTCGAGGAGGTCTACGACCGCTGGTCGGCCCTCGTGCACACCTACGCGCTGCGTGCCCTGCACGACCCCCACGACGCCGAGGAGGTCACCCAGCAGGTGTTCGTCGCGGCGTGGCGCAGCCGCCACACGCTGACCCCGAGCCCCGCTGCGCTGCCGGCCTGGCTCGTCGGGATCGCGCGGCACAAGGTCGCCGACGTGCGCGCCGCCCGCGCCCGCGACGCCGCCAGGCTCGCGGCCGTGGTGTCCTTGCCGGGTGCCCGCGACGGGGACCACCAATCCGCCGACGACGACGTCGCCGAACGACTCGTGGTCCGCCAGGCAGTCGAAGAGCTGCCGGACCCGCGCCGCACGATCATGTTCCTCGCCTTCTGGGAGGAGCACAGCCATGCCGAGATCGCCGAGAAGGTCGGCCTCCCTCTCGGCACCGTGAAGAGCCACGTACGTCGTGGCCTGATGAAGCTCCACCAACAGCTCGAGGGGGTGCGCCATGAGTCACGCTGATCCCGAGCAGCTCGCGGGGCTCGCACTCGACCCCACGGACGGTCCCGCCGACGTGCGCGAGCACGCCGAGACCTGCCCCGAGTGCGCCGGTCTGGTCGCCGCGTTCACCGGCGTACGCCGCCGCGCGGGCGCCGACGCCCTGGTCCCGCCTCCTGCCGGGCTGCGCGACCAGGTTCTGGCCGAGGTGCGCGCGGGCGATGCGCCGACCCCGCTCGCCCGGCCTGCTGCCGCCGAGCCGTCGGCCCGTCGGGGCGTGCCGCTCTGGCTCGCCGGCGTGGCTGCGGCGCTCGCCCTCCTCGCCGGCGTCGGGCTCGGGCGCATCGGCGTCGGGTCCACGGAGGCCCCGGAGGCCGTGCCACCGCCCGGCGACGCCGGCACCGTCGTGGCCGCGACCGCCCTCACCGCCCTCGACAGCGACGCCGAGCGCGGCGAGGCGAGCGCCGTGCAGACCGACGACACCTTCACCATCCGGGTCAGCGCCAGCGAGCTCGGCGACGAGCCGGGCGTGCACGAGGTGTGGCTGATCAACGTCGACGGCGAGCGGATGATCTCGATCGGCCTGCTGGCGTCGGGCGACGAGGGGGAGTTCGCCGTCCCCATGGACCTCATCGACGAGGGCTACCGCATCGTCGACATCTCGGTCGAGCCCGACGACGGCGACCCCACCCACTCCGGGGTGAGCATCGCCCGCGGCGAGCTCGCCTGATCCCCTCCATCGGGACGGGTCGTCCTCGACAACGCGTCGCGCGACGACTAGGAACAGGTCATGAAGTGGAGGTACGCCGTCCTCGGCGGCACGGCCGCGGCAGCAGCTGCGACGACCGTGCACGACCTGGTCCAGACGAAGCACGCGATCATCCGCAACTTCCCGATCATCGGGCACGCCCGGTTCTTCCTGGAGAGGTTCGGGCCCGAGCTGCGGCAGTACATCGTCACCAGCAACGACGAGGAGCGGCCGTTCAGCCGTGACCAGCGCCGCTGGGTCTACGCGAGCTCGAAGCTGGAGAACAACTACTTCGGCTTCGGCACCGACAACGACGTCGAGCGGGTCGAGGGCTACCCGATCATCAAGCACCGCACGTTCACCGGACCCGGCGCCGCGACCATGCCCCATGCCCAGGAGGAGATCGCGCTGCCGTGCGCCAAGGTCATGGGCGCGGCGCGCGGTCGCGCGCAGGCCTTCCGTCCGGGGTCGGTGGTCAACATCTCCGGGATGAGCTTCGGCTCCCTGTCGGGCAAGGCCATCGAGGCGCTCAACAAGGGCGCCGCCATGGCCGGGTGCCTGCAGAACACCGGTGAGGGCGCGCTGTCGCCGCACCACCGTCACGGTGGCGACGTCGTCTTCCAGATCGGCACGTCCTACTTCGGGTGCCGTGACGAGCACGGGCGCTTCGACATGGCCAGGCTCGTCGACCTCGTCCAGTCGGCGCCGGTGCGCGCCATCGAGGTCAAGCTGAGCCAGGGCGCGAAGCCCGGGCTCGGCGGGATGCTGCCGGGGGAGAAGGTCAGCCGCGAGATCGCCGAGATCCGCGGTATCCCCGAGGGCGAGGACTGCGCCTCGCCCAGCCGCCACGACGTCTTCGGCGACGTCGACTCGATGCTCGACTTCGTCGAGTCCGTGGCGCAGGCCACCGGCCTGCCGGTCGGCATCAAGTCCGCGGTCGGCAACCTCACGATGTGGGACGAGCTGACCGAGGCCATGTCGAGCGGCGGCCGGGGTGTCGACTTCGTCAACATCGACGGGGGCGAGGGCGGCACCGGCGCGGCTCCGATGATCTTCGCCGACTCGGTCGCCTACCCGTTCCGCATCGCCTTCTCCGAGGTCTACCGACGCTTTGCCGAGGCCGGGCTCACCGACGACGTGGTGTTCATCGGCGCCGGCAAGCTCGGCATCCCGGAGAACGCGATCGTGGCCTTCGCCCTCGGCGCCGACATGGTCAACGTCGGGCGCGAGGCGATGATGGCCATCGGGTGCATCCAGGCCCAGAAGTGCCACACCGACCACTGCCCGGTCGGCATCGCCACCCAGAACCCCCGCTACACCCGCGGCCTCGACGTCGGGCTCAAGAGCGTGCGCGCGGCCAACTACGTCCGCTCGCTGCGTCGCGACCTGCTCAAGGTGTCCGAGGCGATCGGTGTCGTCCACCCCGGCCTCATCGGCCCGCGCGACATCGACCTCCTCGACGGCACCCGTACGGCGGTCGGGCTCGGCACCGCGTACGGCTACGACCCCGCGTGGCAGCGGCTCGGCCCGCGGCTGGTCAAGGAGGTCGAGGAGATCATGGTCGCCCAGGACGCCACCCACGGCGCCGCCGAGGGGACGAGCCCGCGGGCCTGACTAGCCCGAGCGCGACTGGCGGACGGTCTTGTCGTGCTGCTCGGGCAGCTCCTCGAGCTCGCGGAGGAAGTCGGCGGCCCACTTCGCCACGTCGTGCTGGACGACGGTCCTGCGCATCGCCCGCATCCGGCGCGACGTCTCCTTCTTGTCCGCCGCGAAGGCGTCGAGCAGCGCGGACTTCATGCCGTCGATGTCGTAGGGGTTGACCAGCCAGGCCTGGCGCAGCTCCTGGGCCGCGCCGGCGAACTCCGAGAGCACGAGCGCGCCGTCGTCGTCAAAGCGGCAGGCGACGTACTCCTTGGCGACGAGGTTCATCCCGTCACGGAACGGCGTCACCACCATGATGTCGGCGGCGCGGTAGAGCGCCGCCATCTCCTCGCGCGGGTAGGAGGAGTGCATGTAGGAGATCGCCGGTCGCCCGATCCGGCCGTGGTCGCCGTTGATCCGGCCCACGAGCAGCTCGATCTCGTCGCGCAGGATGCGGTACTGCTCGACCCGCTCGCGCGAGGGGGTCGCGACCTGCACGAAGACCGCGTCCTCCACGTCGAGCTTGCCGTCGCGCACCAGCTCGCCGAAGGCACGCAGCCGCGAGTGGATGCCCTTGGTGTAGTCGAGCCGGTCGACCCCCAGGAAGATCCGCCGCGGGTTGCCGAGCGCCTCGCGGATCTCCTTGGCGCGCTCGGTCACCGCCTCCGAGCGGGCGAGCTCCTCGAACCCGGCGGTGTCGATCGAGATGGGGAACGCGGTCGCCTTCACCGGCCGGCCGTCGGGCAGGTAGATGGTGTCGCGGTGCGTCTTGTGGCCGACGCGGCTGCGCACGAGGCGTACGAAGTTGGCGGCGGCGCCGGGCAGCTGGAAGCCGATCAGGTCCGCGCCGAGCAGTCCCTCCAGGATCTGGCGGCGCCACGGCAGCTGGGAGAAGAGCTCGGCCGGCGGGAACGGGATGTGGAGGTAGAAGCCGATGCGCAGGTCGGGGCGCTGGGCGCGCAGCATCTGGGGCACGAGCTGGAGCTGGTAGTCCTGCACCCACACGGTCGCGCCCTCGGCCGCCACCTCGGCGGCCCGGTCGGCGAAGCGCCGGTTGACCGCGACGTAGGAGTCCCACCACTCGCGGTGGAACTCCGGCTTGGCGATCACGTCGTGGTAGAGCGGCCACAGCGTGCCGTTGGAGAAGCCCTCGTAGAACTCCTCGACCTCACGCGCGCTCAGTGCCACCGGGACCAGGGAGAGCCCGTCCTCCACGAACGGCTCGAAGTCCTCGTCGTCGGCCGAGCCCGGCCAGCCGATCCAGGCCCCGTCGTTGGCGCGCAGCACCGGCTCGAGGGCGGTCACCAGCCCGCCGGGGGAGGTGCGCCACGACGCGGTCCCGTCGGGGGCGACGACCCGGTCCACGGGCAGCCGGTTGGCCACGATCACGAGGTCTGCCTGCGGAGCTCCACTCACGTCGCCAACCCTAGCGACGGCCGGCGAGTCGCAGACCACCCCGCGGTGTCCCGCCCCACGAGAGCGCCGCGGGTTTTGTCCAGACGACTCGCCGGAGGCGAATGACATCGTTGTCGTTCGTCGCCTAGACTCATGCCGTCCGCCCGGTCACGGGTGGATGTGGGGTCGAGGAGGAGATGTCCGATGGACGCAGCCGAGCACATCGCAGCCGGGCAGGAGACTGCTGCCGGGCTCAGCCAGCGCGATCGCGACATCCTGGAGTTCGAGCGCCACTGGTGGAAGTACGCCGGCGCCAAGGAGCAGGCGGTCCGCGAGAACTTCGACATGTCCTCGACCCGCTACTACCAGGTCCTCAACGCCCTGATCGACCGCCCCGAGGCCCTCGAGGCCGACCCCCTGCTCGTACGCCGCCTCCGCCGGCTGCGTGCCTCCCGCCAGCGGCAGCGCTCGGCGCGCCGCCTCGGCTTCGAGGTCTGACACCGCGACACCTGAGACCGCCTCCTTCGTCACGGCCCGCCCACTCACGATTGGTCACCTTCCCCATGGCCTCCTTCCCCAGCACCGGCCGCACCACCTCGCCCCGTCGACGTGACGAGCGCGGCGTGGCCTTCCCGTCCCCCCTCGTGATGCTGTCGGTCCTCGCCGTCGCGATGGCCTCGATCACCTTCGTCGCCACCCGCGACCAGGCGCCGACCGAGCGCCGTGTCGACACCGCGACGATCGCGAGCGCCGGCCAGACGCCGAGCCCCACCGCGGAGCCGGCCCCGACCCCGACGAAGACGCCCAAGCCCAAGCCCAAGCCGCAGCTCGAGCGGGGCGAGGTCTACGTCGAGGTCTACAACAACTCCGGCATCCGGGGCCTGGCCGCAGAGACGGCCACCAAGGCCACCGGTGTCGGCTGGGCCGTGGTCGGCGAGGACAACTGGCAGGGCCTGATCCCCACCAGCACCGTCTACTTCCCGCCCCGGCTCAAGGCGGCCGGCAAGCAGCTCGCCCTCGACCTGGGGATCAAGCGCACCGCCCCGGCCGTCGGCGTGATGAAGCGCGACCGGCTCACCGTCATCCTGACGGCCGACGCCCCGCGCTGATCCCAGTCGGCCCCGGACAGGCTCCGCATCCGCGGACCTTCCGTGGTTGGGTTGACCCCATGGAGTTCACCTCCGACGACGCGCGCGCCCACTACGACGCCGTACGCGACGTCCTCGACGGAGTCGTCGTGGGCCTCGACTTCGACGGCACGCTTTCACCGGTCGTCGACGACCCCGAGGCCGCCCGGCTCCACCCGGCGGCCCCGGGAGCCCTCCTCGAGCTCGCCGAGGTGGTGCGAGCAGTCGCGGTGATCACCGGCCGACCGGCACGCCAGGCCATCGCCATGGGCGACCTCGACGCGCTCGGCAACGCGATGCTCGACCGTGGTGCCGAGCTGTTCGTCTTCGGCCAGTACGGCAACGAGCGCTGGTCGGCGACCGAGCAGCGGATCCGGTCGCCGCGGCCCCCGGCCGGGCTGGCCAGCTTCGAGCGCGAGCTGCCCGCGGTCCTGCGCGGCGCCGGTGCCGCCGAGGCGTTCGTCGAGGAAAAGGGTCTCGCCGTCGCGGTGCACACGCGCCGCATGGACGACCCGGTCGGCGCCTTCGAGCGCCTGGTCAAGCCCATCGCCGCGCTCGCCGAGCGCCACCACCTGACGATCGAGCCCGGCCGCAACGTCATCGAGATCCGCTCGGGCGACATGCACAAGGGCCAGTCGCTGCGGACCTTCGTCGCCGAGCAGGAGGCCACCGGGGTGATCTTCGGCGGTGACGACCTCGGTGACGTCGAGGCCTTCGAGGCGGTCCGCTCGCTGCGCGCCGAGGGCCTGCCCGGCCTGGTCGTGTGCTCCGCCTCCACCGAGCAGCCCGACCTCGTCCGGCTCGCCGACGTCGTCGTGGACGGCCCCCCTGGCGTCGTCGAGCTCCTGTCCGGCCTCGCCGCGCGGCGCTGACCGTACGACGGACCCCGCGCTGACCACATCGTGGACTCGATGTGCGCATCGTGAGACGCCCTGCCTAGGCTGAGCCTGCTCATCACGAGGGACTGAGGGAACGGCCCGACGAAGTCCCGGCAACCACCCGCGAGCCTCCTGTCCGCCTCACGGCCGGCAGTCGCGGGAGCAGGTGCCAAATCCGACCCCAGCGAGAGTCGCGGGGACAGATGAGAAGGAGGACTTCATGAGCACCCTGCTGGACGACACCACCACCACGCCGAAGAAGCAGCTGCGCGAGGGGGCCTTCGGCAACGCCCGAGCGCTCGCCTGTCGCGAGTGCGGGCACGAGGTCACCCTGGGGCCGTCGTACGCCTGTCCGGAGTGCTTCGGGCCCCTCGAGGTGTCCTACGACTTCCCCGTCGTGACCCGCGAGGAGATCGCCGCCGGGCCGCGCAACATCTGGCGCTACAAGGCGCTGCTGCCGGTCCCGACCGACATCGAGCAGAGCCCCAACACCGAGCCCGGCTTCACGCGCCTGCTGGAGGCGAAGAACCTCGCCCGCGAGCTCGGCCTCGAGAAGCTGTGGGTCAAGGACGACTCCACCAACCCCACCAACTCCTTCAAGGACCGGGTCGTGGCCTGCGCGCTGAGCGCCGCCCGTGAGCTCGGCGCCAAGGTCTTCGCCTGCCCGTCCACGGGCAACCTCGCCAACGCCGTCGCCGCGGCCGGTGCGCGCGCAGGGATCCCCACGGTGGTGTTCATCCCGAGCAACCTCGAGACGCCCAAGAAGGTCAACTCGGCGGTCTTCACCGAGAAGCTCGTCGCGGTCGACGGCAACTACGACGACGTCAACAAGCTCGCCTCCGAGATCGCCGGTGAGGAGGAGGGCTGGGCGTTCGTCAACGTCAACGTGCGCCCCTTCTACGCCGAGGGCTCCAAGACGCTGGGCTACGAGATCGCCGAGCAGCTCGGCTGGCGCCTGCCCGACCAGATCGTCATCCCCGTCGCGTCCGGCTCCCAGCTCACCAAGGTCGACAAGGCCTTCCAGGAGCTGATCGCCCTCGGTCTGGTCGAGGACAAGCCCTACAAGGTGTACGGCGCCCAGGCCGCCGGCTGCTCCCCGGTCTCGGTGGCCTACAAGGCCGAGACCGACGCGATCCGCCCGGTCAAGCCCGACACCATCGCCAAGAGCCTCGCCATCGGCAACCCCGCGGACGGCATCTACGTGCTCGACATCTGCCGGCGCACCGGCGGCGCGGTCGAGGACATCACCGACGAGGAGGTGCGCGAGGCGATCGTGCTGCTGGCGCGCACGGAGGGCATCTTCACCGAGACCGCCGGCGGCACGACCGTCGGCGTGCTCAAGAAGCTCGTCGAGACCGGCCAGCTCGACTCCTCGCTCGAGACCGTCGTGATCAACACCGGCCACGGTCTCAAGACCCTCGACGCTGTCTCCGACCGCGTCGGGCCCGCCGCCACCATCGCCCCGTCCTACGACGCCTTCGTGGCGTCCAACGTCCTCTGAGCGCACTCTGGTGGAGTGTCTGCTGCGTTGTCGGCACGTGACGACCCGCTCCGCTCAAAGGTCGCCTGCGTACCTCCGCCTTGCAGCCACACTCACCAGAGCACGCTCACATTCTCACTGAACGAAGGAAGACCTCATGGCTGTCTCGGTACGGATCCCCACCATCCTGCGCACCTACACCGGCGGCGAGTCCGAGGTGAGCGCCGAGGGCGACACCCTCGCGGCGGTCCTCGACGACCTCGACTCGAGCTACTCGGGCATCAAGGGCCGGATCCTCGACGAGGCGGGCCAGCTGCGCCGCTTCGTCAACGTCTACGTCGGCAACGACGACGTCCGGTTCCTCGACGAGCTGCAGACCGCGACGCCTGACGGCGTCCAGATCTCGGTGATCCCGGCAGTCGCCGGCGGCTGAGGCCCTGGCTGCAGGCCGTCACGAGGCTCGTACGTCGACCACGGCGGCGTTGCCGCGCCCGTCGACCCGCAGCTCGGCGACCGCTCCGTCGCGCAGCTGGTCCTCGACCGCCCGCGCCTCGTCCTGCGGCAGGAACCAGCTCTCGATGCCGCACCGGATCTGCCACGAGCGGTCGTCGCAGGCGAGGTAGGGACCGTCGTCCGGCCGGGTGCGGGACCACGCGTCGGCCACCCAGATCCCGTCCTCCTCGACCAGGCTGACGTAGACCTCGCCGGACTCGCCGTCGTCGAGGGCGCCGAGGCCCGGCTCCACGAAGGACTGCGACGTGTTGTGGCGGAGGTCGGGGTAGTCGAGAGCGACGTAGGCGCCGCGGAACGGGTCGATCGGGTCGACGGGCGCCACGCGCACGACGTAGGCGTCGCCCGCGATCCGGGCGGAGAGCTGCGGCGCGACGCCCACGCCGACCAGGACGAGCTGGCTGACGGCGACGATGCCGGTGACGGCGATGCGGTTCATCGGGCTGCTCCTTCGGCTCCGGTGGAGGAGTCGTTGTCGAGGGCGTGTGCCAGCTGTCGGCGGGCCCGGTCGAACAGGAAGCCGGTCGCCAGGAAGACGGTGCCGAGCACCACGAACAGCCAGGCACCGGTGACGATCGGCGCGAACACCGCGAAGCTCTGGAAGGTCGTGAAGATCACCAGCCCCACCATCGCCATCCAGATGAGGGGCGGGTGGTCGCGGACCGTGCCGAGCGCGACCAGTCCGACGGCGAGGACGACGTAGGCGATGACCGAGACCGCCGCATGTCCCCAGTCGGCGGCGTCCACCGAGGACGTGTCGGTCCCGGTGGTCCAGAGCGCGATGAGGGTGGCCACGACGAGCACGACGATGGCACCGAGGGGCTCGAGCACGCGCAGGCCCGGACGGGTGAGCACGGCGGCCAGCGCTGCGACGCCGGCGGCGACGAGCGCGACCACCAGCCAGGGCGTCCACTGGACGCCGTCCGAGCCGATGTCGGGGATCGCGGCGGCGAAGAGCGCCAGCAGCGCCATCCCGCCGCCCACCGTGCGCCAGGCCCAGGCGTAGGAGTCGATCCACCCGTCGTGCAGCACGGCCAGGCTCGAGGCCAGGACGGCGCCGGCGCCGAGGAGGAGGACCACAGTGAGGCCGTTGGGTGCGTCCCACAGCGGCTGCCAGAACCACCACACCACGCCGGTCACCAGGCCGACGAAGAACGGCATGTGCGACCGGGTCAGGTAGCCGTGGAGCAGGGTCCCGGCCGACCAGAGGCCGACGAGGCGAGGCTCGTAGGCGGGAACCTGCAGCGACTGGGCCGCCTGGAACAGGACCGCACCGGCGCCGAGGGAGGCGAGGAGGCGTGCGGCGCCGACCAGCGGCGGGGAGGCGCGCCGGGCGGCCAGCACCTCGCCGCCCACCAGGAAGGCGAGCCAGAGGGTCGCGACCGTCACGAAGCGAGCGATGGGGGAGAGCTCGTCGAGGTTGGCGGCGACCAGCCAGATCAGTCCGACGCCGACGAAGCCGGCGCCCAGGTAGAGCAGGACCCGGCCCACGCTGATGCGCGCGTGGTGCTCGGAGCGGTAACGCGACGAGATGCGGGTCGCCTGCTCCTCGCTGATGATCCCCTGCGAGGTCCAGTCGGCGAGCTCGGTGCGCAGCCAGGCGAGCTGCTGCGGCGCGACCGGGCGGGTGACGACGGCCGGTGACGATGACGAGGTGTCGGTCATGCCTCCACCCTCCCGCGCCGTGGCGGGACTGTCCTGAGTACATCGACCCATCTGTGGGGTGCCGTTGGGTCTCGGGACGCCCGCGGTTGCGCGGGCGTTCAGGTCCGTCTGGTTCACATGTGCCGTGGGGAGCACACACCTGACCCGGGCCGGCGTCGCGCTGGCCGTCCTCGGCGGCGTCGCGGGAGGAACGGCGTACGGCGCCCGGGAGCTGCTGCAGCGGCAGGCCGCGCAGGCCCGGCGGGCGATCGGCAAGCCGCTCGGCGAGCAGGCCCCGGACGCCGACCGGCACTACAAGCGGAAGTACGGCGAGCCGGTCGACCTGCTGGTGCTCGGCGACTCGATCGCGGCGGGGCTCGGCGCGGAGAAGGCGAAGCACACCCTGGGCAGCCGACTGGCGCGCGGCATCGCTGCCGACGCCGGAAGGTCGGTGCGGTTGCGGACCGCCGCCCTGGTGGGCTCCGAGAGCAGCATGCTCGGCGCGCAGCTCGCCTCGCTTCCTCCGGGCTACCGCCCGGACGTGGCCGTCATCGTCGTCGGCGGCAACGACGTCACCCACCGGGTGCCGGTCGCGGAGTCCGTACGCCACCTGGCGGAGGCGGTCGCCGACCTGCGGGCCCGTGGGGCCGAGGTCGTCGTCGGCACGTGCCCGGACCTCGGGGCGCTGCGACCGGTGCCGCAACCCCTCCGGACGCTCGGGTCGCGGGCCTCCCGGCAGCTCGCGGACGCCCAGCGGGCGGCCGCCCTCGAGCAGGGCGCGAGGGTGGTGTCGCTGGCCCACGTGGTGGGGCCCTTCTTCATCACCAACCCGGACGAGATGTTCAGCCTCGACCGCTTCCACCCGAGCGCCCACGGCTACAAGCGGACCGCGAAGGCGATGCTCCCCTCGGTGCTCGCGGCCCTCGGTGTCGTGGCCGACGTGCCGTTCGGGCACCACGCACCCGGGGTGGGCGGGTCAGGCTAGGGTTCCCGGGTGCGCACCACCGCTCGACGAGCCGGCCAGGCCGTCAAGAAGGCTGCCAAGAAGGCCGGCAGGATGCAGGCGTCGCCCGCGCCGGCCGAGCCCGAACCGCTCGACCCGAAGGCCGAGCGCCGTCGTCGGTTGCTGGCCAGCAACCTGACCGAGCTGGCCATCGAGTTCCGCACCGACAAGTGGGGCGTCCACAAGTACACCCCCCACTACGAGCGCCACCTGCAGCACCTGCGCGGCGAGTCCTTCACGCTCCTCGAGCTCGGGATCGGCGGCTACAAGAAGCGCCGCAAGAGCGGGGCCTCGATGAAGATGTGGCGCTGGTTCTTCCCCAAGGCCCGCATCGTCGGGCTCGACATCGAGGACAAGACGTGGCTCACGCGGGGCCACATCCACACCTACCTCGGCGACCAGACCGACCCCGAGGTCCTGCAGCGGATCATCGACGAGCAGGGCGCGCCGCTGGTGGTCATCGACGACGGCAGCCACATCCCGGCCCACGTGCGCGAGTCCTTCCGGATCCTGTTCCCGCTGCTGCCCGACGGCGCCATCTACTGCATCGAGGACACCCAGACCTCCTACTGGCCGGCGTGGGGAGGCCAGCTCGACCCCCGGGCGCCCGGCACGTCGATGGACCTCGTCAAGGACCTCGTCGACGGCCTCAACCACGAGGAGTTCCTCCTCGAGGGCTATGAGCCCACCTACACCGACCAGTGGGTCCGCGCCGTGCACTGCTACCACAACCTCGTGATCATCGAGAAGGGCGACAACCGCGAGGGCACCAACCGCGACAACGTCGCGCACGAGCTCTACGGCGCCTCCGAGCTGCCCGACGGCTCGGGTGACCCCGACGAGTCATGACGGTCCTGCTCGCCACCAGCGGTGACCTGCCGCAGGGGGAGCCCGGCGCGGGCGCCCTCGACGCCGTGCTCCGCGACCGTGGCATCGACTTCGCCTGGGCCAGCTGGGACGACCCGTCCGTCGACTGGTCGGCCGCCGACCTCGTCGCCGTACGCTCCACGTGGGACTACGTCACCCGGCATGCCGAGTTCCTCGCGTGGACGGCGTCGCTCGACCAGGCCCGCCTGCTCAACGGCGCCGACGTCTTCGCCTGGAACCACGACAAGCGCTACCTCACCGAGCTCGGCGACCTGCCGGTCGTGCCGACGCTTCTCGCCGACGACCGCGACGAGCTGGCCGACGGCGTACGCCACTTCGGCACGGCTGTCGTCAAGCCTCGCGTGGGTGCCGGCGGAGCAGGACTCCTCGTGGTCACCGATCCCGACGACCCGCGCCTGGGCCGGCCGGTCCGCAGCCACCCCGACTACCCCGAGGTCGACGGGCCCTGGGTCGTGCAGCCGCTCGTCGAGTCGATCCGCACCCACGGGGAGTCGTCGGTCTACGTCCTCGACGGCAGGCTCGGGCAGCGCTTCGACAAGCTGCCGGGGGAGGGCGACGTACGGGTCAACGAGGAGTTCGGTGGCCAGGTGCGCGCCGTCGCGACCGGCGACGTGGGCGACCTGGTGATGACGGCGTACGACGCGATGGCCGGGCGCTTCGACCGACCGTTGGACTACCTCCGCGTCGACCTCCTGCGCTGGGACGGCGACTGGGTCGTCAGCGAGCTCGAGCTGATCGAGCCGGGGCTCTACCTGGACGTGTCGCCGGCCAACGCCGAGCCGTTCGCCGACCTCGTCGCTGCCCGGCTCGCCGCTCGCGCCTGACCGCCGGTCTAGACCGCTCGGCAAACAAATCCCGCTCCGGGGGGTGGAGCGTGCCCCCCTCCGGTTAGGTTGCCCTTGTCTTGCCTGCGCTGGGGGGTGCGGGTGGGACCGGTGATCCGTCATCCGTGCCGGATCACCGTCACAACCTTCGCGGCGGCGGGAGCCTTCTCCCGCGTCGCACCTGCGGGAGGAAATAGTCATGCCCAGAACACGCCCACGCGGGGATCGCGGTGCGGCGGCGGTGGAGTTCGCACTCGTCGTGCCGGTCCTGCTCGTCGTCCTCTTCGGGATCATCGACTTCGGGTTCGCCATCAACCGCTACGCGATCGTCAACAATGCGGCCCGCGAAGGCGTGCGGGAGGCGAGCCTGGGGGCCACCGAGTCGGAGATCCGGTCCGCGGTGACCCGCGGGATGTCGGACCTCGGGGGCACGTTCACGATCACCGTCGCGTGCAAGAAGCAGGACAGCACGACGTGCACCAGCTGGGACGCGGGTCAGGAGAGCGGCGGCGTCGCCGAGGTCACCGTCGACTTCACCCACGACTGGATCACGCCCATCGGCGACCTCGTGGGCGGCGGCGGGGACTTCCACCTCGCGAAGACCAACCGCATGAGGATCGAGTGATGCGCCGCCCCTGGTCGCGGCGCCGCGACGAGGACGGGGCCGTCGCCCTGATGACGGTCATCCTCTCCGTCGTCATCTTCGGGGTGGCGGCGATCGGCATCGACATCGCGATGCTCGCGATGGAACGTCAGAAGCTGCACGACGCCGTCGACGCGGCGGCCCACGCCGGCGCCTTCACCATGCCGGCCAGCGGCGACGCCGCGATGGACGCCGCCCGCGAGATGGCGCTGACCAACGACCCCGACCTGCGCATCGACTTCACCGAGCAGAACCCGCGCATCCGGCTGTGGTGCGTGGTCGCCTCGACCGGGGCCTCCGCGAGCGTGCGTGTCGACCAGATCCCCAGCACGTGCAACCCCGGGACGGCGCCCTTCACGACGTCCAAGTATCCGGACCTGCGGTGCAACACCAAGATCTGCAAGATCCCGTGCGCGCCGAGCCTCACGACCACCTGCAACACCGTCGAGGTGGTGGCCGAGAAGGACGTGCCCTTCGGCTTCGCCAACGTCTTCGGCAAGAGCGAGGGGTCGACCGGATCCGTGGCGTCGGCCGCCTGCAAGGGGTCGTGCGGGCAGGACTCGCCCAATCCTCTGGACGTGGTGTTCATGGCGGACCGGACGCCCAGCATGTCCAACGACAACCGCAACACGATGATGGACGCCATCAAGGACACGCTGCTGACGATGGACCCGACCATGCACTACGTCGCCCTCGGCACCATCAACAAGTCCGTCCCCAGCACCGGTTGCCCCACCAAGCCCGGCCCGCCGCCGCGTCGCGTCACCACCGGTGAGATCGAGGACGGCATGAAGGCCGGGGTCTGGGTGGCCACCAACTTCAGCAACAACTACGTCTCGGGGACCGGCTCGGGCAAGCGCACCAACACCGGGGATCCCGTCGTGCGCGGTCTGACGTGTGCCAAGGGTGCATGGGGAGATCCGGGCAACGGGTCGTCGGACCCCTACTACGGCACGCACCTGGCGTCGGCAATGAAAGGGGCAGCGCGCAAGCTGCTCTACTCGTCGGAGAACAATCTCGCGGGGATGCCGGCGCGGCCTGGGACGGTGCGCAAGGTGATCGTCTTCGAGACCGACGGTCGCCCGTTCGAGGTCTTCGAGGGCGGCTCGACCAGTCTCAGCGACTCCGGCGACGTCGCTTCCGGGCGCCAGAACGCAGGCTGGTCCAAGGGGCAGAACGGGTGCCAGAAGCTCGTGGACGTGGCGGAGAACGCGAAGGAGCAGGACGTCCTGGTCATCACGATCGGGTTCGGCGAGGCCACGTCGGCCAACTGCTCCGACGGCTCCTCGACAGGCACGTGGACCCGTGACGCGCTGGCGGAAGCAGCGTCGCCAGCCGACTCGGGTGTCCCGAGCGAGGCCAGCCCGTGCACGACGACCGCATCTCGCGTCGAGGAGAACACCGACAAGGACTACTACTTCTGCGCGGCTCAGGGGAGCGAGCTCGCCGACATCTTCAAGACGGCGGTGGCACAGGTCTCGAGCGGCGTACGCCTGGTGAAGCTGCCCTGAGCGGCGGCTGCACGAGCCTGACCTGACGTTTGCACTCTCGGGGTGCGAGTGCTAAACATGACGCTGGCACTCTCATCACGAGAGTGACAAACGACCCAGGTGACGCTGAGGTCCCCGACGCCGGCGGGAATGGATCGCCGGCCGAGCGGGATCGTCCGTCGCGGGCAGCCTGCCTGGTGTCGACACACAGACTCACGTCGATAGGAATCGCACGCGATATGGCCAAGCTGATTGCTTTCAACGAGGAGGCCCGCCGCGGCCTCGAGCGGGGCATGAACACCCTCGCCGACGCCGTCAAGGTCACCCTCGGCCCCAAGGGCCGCAACGTCGTCCTGGAGAAGAAGTGGGGCGCCCCCACGATCACCAACGACGGCGTCTCGATCGCCAAGGAGATCGAGCTGGAGGACCCCTACGAGAAGATCGGCGCCGAGCTGGTCAAGGAGGTCGCCAAGAAGACCGACGACGTCGCCGGTGACGGCACGACGACGGCCACCGTCCTGGCCCAGGCCATGGTCCGCGAGGGCCTGCGCAACGTCGCGGCCGGCGCCAACCCGATGGGTCTCAAGCGCGGCATCGAGGCCGCCGTCGCCGCCGTGTCCGAGCAGCTGCTCGCCATGGCCAAGGACGTCGAGACCAAGGAGCAGATCGCCTCCACCGCGTCGATCTCCGCCGCTGACACCACCGTCGGCGAGATCATCGCCGAGGCGATGGACAAGGTCGGCAAGGAAGGCGTCATCACCGTCGAGGAGTCCAACACCTTCGGGCTGGACCTCGAGCTGACCGAGGGCATGCGCTTCGACAAGGGCTACATCTCGGCCTACTTCGCCACCGACCTCGAGCGCATGGAGGCGGTGCTGGAGGACCCCTACATCCTCATCGCCAACTCCAAGGTCTCCACGGTCAAGGACCTCCTCCCGCTGCTGGAGAAGGTCATGCAGTCCGGCAAGCCGCTGCTGATCATCGCCGAGGACGTCGACGGCGAGGCGCTGTCGACCCTGGTCGTCAACAAGATCAAGGGCACCTTCAAGTCGGTCGCCGTCAAGGCCCCCGGCTTCGGTGACCGCCGCAAGGCCATGCTGCAGGACATCGCCATCCTCACCGGTGGCCAGGTCATCTCCGAGGAGGTCGGCCTCAAGCTCGAGTCGGCCGGCATCGAGCTCCTCGGCCAGGCCCGCAAGGTCGTCATCACCAAGGACGAGACCACCATCGTCGAGGGCGCGGGCGACCAAGGTCAGATCGAGGGCCGGGTCAACCAGATCCGTGCCGAGATCGAGAAGTCGGACTCCGACTACGACCGCGAGAAGCTCCAGGAGCGCCTCGCCAAGCTGGCCGGCGGCGTGGCCGTCATCAAGGTCGGCGCGGCCACCGAGGTCGAGCTCAAGGAGCGCAAGCACCGCATCGAGGACGCCGTCCGCAACGCCAAGGCTGCGGTCGAGGAGGGCATCGTCGCCGGCGGCGGCGTGGCGCTCGTCCAGGCTGCTGCCACCGCGTTCGACAAGCTCGACCTGTCGGGTGACGAGGCGACCGGCGCCAACATCGTGCGCGTCGCGACCTCCGCCCCGCTCAAGCAGATCGCTGTCAACGCCGGCCTCGAGGGCGGCGTCGTTGCGGAGAAGGTCGCCAACCTGGAGGCCGGTCACGGCCTCAACGCTGCGACCGGTGACTACGTCGACATGATCGCCGAGGGCATCATCGACCCGGCCAAGGTCACCCGCTCGGCGCTGCAGAACGCCGCGTCGATCGCCGCGCTGTTCCTCACCACCGAGGCCGTCGTGGCCGACAAGCCCGAGAAGGCGCCGGCCATGCCCGGCGGCGACATGGGTGGCATGGGCGGCATGGACTTCTGAGTCCAGTCAGCTCCATCTGATCCACAGCACCACCGACAAGGCCCCCGCTCCGGCGGGGGCCTTGTCGCGTTCAGTACACCCTTACGGGTGATTGCGGTGTTCGCCGGACACCGGCTCCGGCAGTCCCTAGGCTCCCGGTGTCGCGCCACCACCGAGGTGGCGCTCGTGACTCTGAGGGGTTCACCCATCGTGCCTTCGTTCCTGCCTGCGCGCCCGAAGGGGCGCTCCGTCTCAGCCCTGCTCGTCGCCGGTGCCCTGGTGGTCTCGGCCGGCGTGGGAGGCGCCACGGCCGGGGCACTGATCACCGGCAAGGACATCAAGGACAAGTCCGTCACCGGCGCTGACATCGCCGATCGCTCTCTCGGCAAGCGACAGCTCAGCACCGCGGCGGTCAAGAGCCTCCGCACGAGCTGGAACTCCGGCGTGGGAGCCCCGGCCGCGAAGGACGGCTCCACCAACAGCTGGTACCTCGACACCGCCACCGGCGACGCGTACAAGAACACCCCGCGCGGCTGGGAGTTCCGCGTGAACATCATGGGCGCCACCGGTGCTCCCGGAGCCGTCGGTCCCCAGGGCGCGAAGGGTGACACCGGCTCGACCGGCGCGACCGGCGCGACCGGCGCGACGGGTGCCAAGGGCGACACCGGCGCGACGGGCGCCACGGGTGCCGCCGGCGCGAAGGGCGACACGGGCGAGAAGGGTGACACCGGAGCCAAGGGCGACCGGGGCGACACCGGCCTGACCGGCGCCACGGGTGCCGCCGGCGCGAAGGGCGACACGGGCGAGAAGGGTGACACCGGAGCCAAGGGTGATCGGGGTGACACCGGCGCGACGGGTGCCAAGGGTGACACCGGCGCGGCCGGCAGCGCGTGGCTGCGCGGCGCAGGTGCGCCCTCCGCGGGGACCGGCGCCGTCGGAGACTGGTACCTCGACACGACGTCGTGGGACGCCTACGAGAAGACGGCGAACGGCTGGGCGCCCGTGGTCAACCTCCGCGGCCCGATCGGTCCCAAGGGTGACCAGGGCGACCAGGGCGAGACCGGCGAGACGGGCGCCACAGGAGCGGCGGGCGCCACTGGTTCCACCGGTGCGGCCGGTGCCGTCGGGGCAACCGGCCCGGTCGGACCCGCCGGAGCAACCGGACCCGTCGGCCCCGTGGGACCGGCCGGCCCTCAGGGCCCCGTCGGCGCCACCGGACCCAAGGGCGACACCGGCGCGACCGGCGCCACCGGTCCGGCGGGTCCCGCCGGAGGCGGGCTGACGCTGCGCGACGGCAACAACGCCTCGCTCGGCAAGGTCGTGTCCATGGACATGTACGGCGTCAGCTTCGTGACCACCGAGGGCTACCTGCTCTCGACCGGCTGGGACGGCGTGACCTACCCGGGGCAGATCTACTACACCCAGCCTTGTGCCAGCACGGCCAACGGTCAGGCGTACCTGAACGACGGTTGGGGTGGCAGCCAGAGCCAGACCATGCTGGCGAAGACGGCAGTCTTCAGCCTGAGCCGGAACGCGTGGATGGTGCCGAGCTCCGTCACCAACGGCTACTCGGCCTCGGTCGCCTTCACCTCGCAGTCGATCGACAACCCCGACTGTGGTCCGAGCTCGGGCCAGAACGGCGGCTGGTTGTTGCGCACGATGGCTGCCGCGGACCTCGGACTGCCGGCCAGCGGGCCGACGGTCAACCAGTTCGCGCTGCCGCTGACCACCAGCGCCAACTGATCCCGACCAGCACCATGAGCAGGGCCTCCGCTCCGGCGGGGGCCCTGCACTCATTTTCCGACCAAGGTCGACGGCGGAGGTCCGGGGCACCGCACGTGCTGCGGATGTGGTCCCCGGAACGCGGCTTCGACGGCCACTACCGCCGCACGTGCGTTGGCGGGCTCGGTGGCGTACCCCTCGCGGGGAGCCACCGCGCCCGCCGCAAGGGCTGCCTCGGGGAGCCGCTGGTAGGAATGGCGCATGCGCCTGCCCGTGCCCGGACCCCGTGACGTGATGTCAGCCCTCGAGCGGGGGACAGAGCAGGTCGAGGCACTCCTCGGTGCGGTGCCGCGCATGTTGGCGCTGCTCGACCAGGCCGAGGTCCTCCTCGTCCGGGCGTCCGCCATCGTCGACCGCGTCGAGGTGGTCGCCGACGCAGCGACCGCCGAGGTAGGGCGCGTGGGGACGGTCGTCGATGCAGCTACCGCCGAGGTGGCCCGCGTGGGCGCGGTCGTGGACGCGGCAACGTCGGAGGTGGCGAAGGTGGGCACGGTCGTGGACGCAGCGACCGTCGAGGTGGCCAGGGTGGGCGGGGTCGTGGACGCCGCGACCGCCGAGGTCGGGCGTGTGGGCACGGTCGTGGACGCAGCGACCACCGAGGTGGCCAGGGTGGGCACCGTGGTCGACGCCGCGGCGGCGGAGATCGAGCGGGTGGATGCCGTGGTCGACGGCGCTGCCGTGCAGGCGGGCCGGGCCGGCGGGCTGCTCGACGCGTTGGAGCCGTCCCTGACCAAGCTCCAGCCGACGCTGCAGACGCTCGCCGACACGACGCACCCCGACGAGGTGGCCGCGCTGGTGACCCTCGTGGACCACCTCCCCGCGGTGACCGAGCAGTTCGAGCGCGACATCCTGCCCGTCCTGGCGACCCTGGGGTCGGTGGCCCCCGACCTGCACGACCTCCTCGACGTCTCCCGGGAGCTCAACGAGATCCTCGGCAAGATCCCCGGCCTCGGACGCATCAAGCGCCGCGTCGAGGAGGAGGACGAGGACGACGGTCGATGATCCACGGGAACCCGCTCGACGCGCGTCCCGTCCCACCTGCACAGGAGCGAGGCCGCTCCTCACGCCTGACGAAGGGATGCCTGCCATGAGCCGACACGATGACCGATTCCGCACCGTCCGCCTGCTCCCCGCCCTCGCGGCGACCCTCGTCCTCGTCCTCTCCGCTTGCGGGTCCGAGGACGACACCGCGGCCACCACGGAGCCGTCCACCAGCGAGAGCCCGTCCGCGACGGGTTCCAGCGAGACCCTTGCCCTCGTTGCCGACGGGTCGACGGCGGGCAAGTGCGCGATGCCGTCCGCGGAGGTGCTGTCCACCTTCGACACCGCCTTCGAGGGCACCGTCACCTCGGTCGAGGACGGGACCGCCACCCTCGAGGTGGAGCAGTGGTACGCCGGCGGGGACGCGTCGACGGTCACCGTCGAGGCGCCCAGCAGGAGTCTCGACGACCTCCTGATGGCCGTCGACTTCCAGGAGGGCCAGACCTACCTCGTCAGCGCCGACGGCGACCGGGTCACCCTGTGCGGCTTCACCGCGGAGACCGACCCCGAGCTCGAGGCGATGTACACCGAGGCGTTCCCGGCCTGACGGCCTGTGCGCGTCACCCGGGCTTCGGTGCTCCCTTCCGGGCGTAGCGGACCCAGGTGATGGCCACGCACATGGCGGCCCACGCGATCCCGATGGCGTAGAAGGTCGTCGGGCCGAGCGTCGTGACGCCGATCCCGAAGAAGAACGGGCCGAAGGCGGCGATCGCTGCGGTCCAGCCGATGACGCCACCGGCCTGCCGCTTCTCGAAGATCATCGGCATCTGCTTGAACGTCGATGCGTTGCCGATGCCGGCGAAGAGGAAGATCGCGAGCATGCCCCACAGGAACTGGTCGAACCCGGCTTCCAGGGTCGCAGCCGACGTGGTGTCGGGCGTCAGCGCAGGGATGGTGAAGGCTATGGAGATGATCAGTCCGACACCGGACACCAGGGTCCAGATCGCGCCGCCCGTACGGTCGGTGAGGGGCGCGAACAGCACGCGCGCGCCGGCACCGACGAGGGGACCGAGGAAGACGAACTTCACCACGTCGGGGACCTCGTAGCCCTCGATGAGAACGGTCGCCGCGGCACCTGTCCCCTGGACGATGTCGGGGTTGCTGATGCCGTAGAGGTCGGCCATCAGCAGGCCGAACTGGGCCGCCAGTCCGGAGAAGGTCCCGAAGGTCATGATGTAGAGCAGCGTCATGAGCCAGGTGTCGACGTTGCCGAAGATGTCGAACTGCTGGCGGATGTTGGCCTTGATCGGCACGGACTTGAGCATCGTCCAGGCGAGGATCGCGGCGAGGACCATGAGCGGGATCCAGACGAAGGCGGCGTTCTGGTACCAGACGTCCTGGGGCGCCTTGCCCGGCATCGAGATCGTCTGCGTCGATCCGAAGAACGCCAGCCACGAGAAGCCGATGAGGTAGGGCGTGAGCAGCTGGACCGCGGAGACGCCGAAGTTGCCGAGCCCGGCCTGGAGGCCGAGCGCCGTTCCCTGCTTCCGCTTCGGGAAGAAGTAGGAGGTGCTCGGCATGAAGCCGGAGAACGCGCCTCCGCCGATGCCGGCCAGGAAGGCGAGCACCATCAGCTCCCAGTAGGGCGCGGTGGGTTCCTGGACGCGTACGCCCCACCCGAGGGTCGAGAAGACCAGCAGCAGGGAGGTCAGGGCCACCATCTTCCGGGTGCCCATGATCGGGGGCAGGACCATCCACAGGAGCCGGAACAGGCCCGCAGAGAGGCCCGGCATGGCGGCCATCCAGTAGAGCTGGGTGGTGCTGAAGCTGTAGCCCAGCGGGTTGAGCTTGGGGATGAGTGCGCTCGGCAGGAACCACGCGACGAAGGCGAGGAACAGGGCGAACGTGGTGAGCCACAGGGTCCGCCACGCCAGGCGCTCGTCCCACGTCTCCTCGTTCTCGGGGTCCCAGGACTCCAGCCACTCGCCGCTCCTGCGCGGCTGTGCGTCGGTGGTCATGCGCGTGCCTCCTCAGGCAGTCGGTCGTGCGCCACGCCCAGCCCGGGCCGGCGGTCGTCGTTGGGGTTCTCGAGCCGCCCTGCCAGCTCGGGGGACTGGGTGTGCAGCATGTGGACCACGGTCCAGTGCATCCAGGCCGCGCAGGTGAGGGTGAGCACGAACAGGACGAAGAACGTGCTCGAGGGGAAGCCCGACCAGGCCTTCGTGTAGGCGAAGAGCGGGGGCAGGAAGAACCCGCCCAGGCCGCCGAGCATCCCGACGAGGCCGCCGACCGCGCCCACGTTGTCGGGAAAGTACTCGGGGATGTGCTTGAAGACCGCCGCCTTGCCGACTCCCATCGCGCACCCGAGGAGGAACACGAGCACCGCGAACGGCGCCAGCCCGATGCTGTAGGCCAGGTGCTCGCTCTGCGACCCGTCGGGGTGGTTGATCACGATGTGCCCGTTGGGCATCATCAAGATCCCGGTCACCAGCAGCATGGCGCCGAACGTCCAGTACATGACGCGGCGGGCACCGAAGCGGTCGGACAGGTGTCCGCCGTAGGGCCGCAGGAGGCTGGCCGGGAAGATGTACGTCGCCGTCAGCAGGGCAGCCGTCTGCAACGAGACGTCGAAGTTGTCCATGTAGTAGGTGGGCAACCAGGCGGCGAGCGCGACGTACGCGCCGAACACGGCGACGTAGTAGAGGCTGAAGCGCCACACGCGCACGCTGCGCAGCGGACGCAGCTGGTGGCGCAGAGGCTGCCCGGTGCCGGGCGCGAGGTCGTGGCTCGGTGTGCCGAACCACAGCAGGGCGGCCATGACCACCAGCAGCACGGCGTACACCACGGGCACGAGCCGCCACCCGCCTTCGATGAAGCCGAAGTAGGTCACCCCCGCGGTGGCGGCGATGAGCGGCGGGCCGATGAACTTGGTGACCGAAGCGCCGACGTTGCCGGCGCCGAACACGCCGAGGGCGAAGCCCTGGTGCTCGCGGGGCTGCCATGCGGAGTTCCACGCGATGCCCGACGAGAAGGCGTTCCCGGCGAAGCCGACGAGGAACGCCAGCACGAGCAGCGCGCCGTAGGACTCGACGCGGGAGACGAGGTAGGCAGGCACGGCCGTCGCGAGCAGGAGGAAGGTCATCACCTTGCGACCGCCGATGCGGTCGGTGACCATGCCAGCGGGCAGCCGCCAGAGCGAGCCGTTGAGGGCGGCAGCCGCCACGATCCACGACAGCTGCACCTCGGAGAGGCCGAACTCCTCCTGGATGGGCTTGCCGAGGATGCCGAACATCAGCCAGACCGCGAACATCAGTGTGAACGCCACCGTGGACAGCCAGAGGACCCGGCTGCGACCGGTCTGGGGCTCGCTCATCTCGACTCCTCCGTGGGGCCGCCCTGCGCGGCCCGCCAGGACGACTGTGGTGGATGGGGCGGCCCTTGTGCACGGCCGGAGGACCAAGTCGGGACCAAAGTCCTTTCATTGGTGACCTTGTGCTGCTCGCTCCCCCAGATGGTGGCGGTGGGGCGGGTGCGGTGTCTAGGGTCGAAATCGCCGACCGCCTCGACCCTGCCCGGAGGATCTCCACCATGCCCCACGAAAGCTCCCTGACGTCGGCACTGATCGGCAGCCGCCGGTTCTTCACCAAGGCGGAGGTGAGCGAGGACCAGCGGACCCTGCACAAGAAGGGCGGCCGCGAGGGCGACGTCTTCTACCGCGACCGCTGGAGCCACGACAAGGTGGTGCGCTCCACGCACGGGGTCAACTGCACCGGCTCCTGCTCGTGGAAGGTCTACGTCAAGGACGGGATCATCACCTGGGAGGCGCAGCAGACCGACTACCCCAGTGCCGGTGCCGACCGCCCGGAGTACGAGCCGCGCGGGTGCCCGCGCGGCGCCGCGTTCAGCTGGTACACCTACAGCCCGACCCGGGTGCGCTACCCCTACGTCCGCGGCGTGCTGCTCGAGATGTACCGCGCCGCCAAGCAGCAGTACGGCGACCCGGTCGTGGCCTGGGGATCCATCGTCCAGGACGAGGAGAAGGCGCGGGTCTACAAGAAGGCTCGCGGCAAGGGTGGGCTGGTGCGCGCGACGTGGGACGAGGTCGTCGAGATCATTGCCGCGGCGCACGTCTACACCGTCAAGCGGTGGGGTCCCGACCGGATCGCCGGCTTCTCACCGATCCCCGCGATGTCGCCGGTCTCCTACACCTCGGGCGCGCGCTTCCTCGAGCTCATCGGCGCCCCGATGCTCTCCTTCTACGACTGGTACGCCGACCTGCCGAATGCCTCGCCGCAGATGTTCGGCGACCAGACCGACGTCCCGGAGTCGGGGGACTGGTGGGATGCCGGCTACCTGATGATGTGGGGCTCCAACGTCCCGATGACCCGCACGCCCGACGCCCACTGGATGACCGAGGCGCGCTACCGCGGGCAGAAGGTCATCGCCGTGGCGCCCGACTACGCCGAGAACGTGAAGTTCGCCGACGAGTGGGTGAGCCCGGCGCCCGGCACCGACGGTGCGCTGGCGATGGCGATGGGGCACGTCGTGCTCAAGGAGTTCTTCGCTGACGCGAGCACGCCGTTCTTCGAGTCCTACAACAAGCAGTACACCGACCTGCCACACCTCGTCTGCCTCGAGCCGGACGCCTCCGGGGCCTACCGTCCCGGCAAGTTCCTCGTCGAAGGCGACCTCGGCGGGGACAGCGAGAACGCCATGTGGAAGCCGGCCGTCATCGACGCCGCCACCGGCGAGGTGCGCATCCCGCACGGCTCCATCGGCGACCGCTTCGGCGACGAGGGCCTGGGCAAGTGGAACCTCGAGCTCGGCGACATCGACCCCGCGCTCAGCATGTACCGCGACCACCAGGGCGGGACCCGCGAGTCCGTCGAGGTCGAGCTGCCGCGCTTCGACGCGGCCGACGGCAAGGTCGTCCACGAGCGCCGCGGCGTGCCCGTCGCCCGCGTGGGCGAGCGCGTGGTCACCACCGTGCTGGACCTGCTCCTCGCGCAGTACGGCGTCGCCCGCGACGGCCTGCCGGGGGTGTGGCCGCGCGCCAGCGAGTCGGACCCCCGCGGCTACGACGACCCCGCCGTCCCCGCCACGCCCGCGTGGCAGGAGCAGCACACCGGCGTCCCGGCCAGCCAGGTCACCCGCCTCGCGCGGGAGTGGGCGCAGAACGCCATCGACACCGACGGTCGCGGCATGATCCTGCTGGGCGCCGGGGTCAACCACTGGTTCCACTCCGACCAGATCTACCGCGCGATCCTCCTGCTCACCACGATCACCGGTACGCAGGGCCGCAACGGCGGAGGCTGGGCCCACTACGTCGGGCAGGAGAAGATCCGCCCGATCATGGGCTTCCAGCACATGGCCTTCGCGCTCGACTGGCACCGGCCGCCGCGCCACATGAACCAGACCGCCTACTGGTACGTGAACACCTCGCAGTACCGCTACGACGGCTTCAGCGCCGACGACCTCGACTCCGGCACGGGCGTCTTCGCCGGGAGGACGATGATGGACCTGCTGGCCCAGTCGGTCCGGCTCGGGTGGTCGCCGTCGTACCCCACGTTCGACCGCAGCAGCCTGCAGCTGGCCGACGACGCCGAGGCGGCGGGCATGGAGGCTCCGGCGTACGTCGCCCAGCAGCTCAAGGAGGGCAGCCTCCGGTTCGCCGTCGAGGACCCCGAGCACGAGGACAACCACCCGCGCGTGCTGTCGCTGTGGCGCTCGAACCTGCTCGGCTCCTCGGCCAAGGGCAACGAGTACTTCCTGCGCCACCTGCTGGGCACCGACTCGGCCGCCACCGCGGTGGAGGCGCCGCCGGACCAGCGCCCGAAGGACGTCGTGTGGGCGGAGAAGGCGGCCGAGGGTCGGCTCGACCTGCTGATGACGATCGACTTCCGGATGACGTCGTCGACGATCTTCAGCGACGTCGTGCTGCCGGCCGCGACCTGGTACGAGAAGCACGATCTCTCCACCACCGACATGCACCCCTTCGTCCATTCGTTCAACCCGGCGATCGCGCCGCCGTGGCAGACGAAGTCGGACTGGGACGCGTGGAAGGTGATCGCGAAGAAGTTCTCCGAGCTCGCTGTCGACCACCTCGGCACCCGCAAGGACGTCATCGCCAAGCCGCTGTGGCACGACACGCCGGAGGCGATGGCCTCCGAGCACGGCGTGGTCAAGGACTGGAAGCTCGGCGAGGTCGACCCGGTGCCGGGCAAGACGATGCCGGTGATCGCGGTCGCGGAGCGCGACTACACCGCGATCTTCGACAAGATGACCTCGATCGGCCCGCTCCTGGAGAAGGTCGGGATGCTCACCAAGGGCGTCGCCTACGACGTCAAGCGCGAGGTCGACATCCTGCGCACCCGCAACGGGGTGGTCCACGGCGGCGCCGGGGACGGCCAGCCCAAGGTCGAGACCGACGTCCAGATGGCCGACGCGATGCTCCACCTGGCCGGGGTCTCCAACGGCCACCTGGCCACCCAGGGCTTCAAGTTCCTGGAGAAGCGCACCGGCATGCAGCTGCACGACCTTGCCGCCGAGCACGAGGGCAAGCAGATCACCTTCGCCGACACCCAGGTCCAGCCGGTGCCGGTGATCACCTCGCCGGAGTGGTCGGGATCGGAGTCCGGAGGCCGGCGCTACAGCCCGTTCACCATCAACATCGAGCGGAAGAAGCCGTTCCACACCCTGACCGGTCGCCAGCAGTTCTACGTCGACCACGACTGGTTCCTCGGCATGGGTGAGGCGCTGCCGGTCTACCGGCCGCCGCTCAACATGACCGAGCTCTTCGGGGAGGCGCCGATCGGCGAGCAGAACGAGCTCGGCGTCTCGGTCCGCTACCTCACGCCGCACAACAAGTGGTCGATCCACTCGGAGTACCAGGACAACCTGTTCATGCTCTCGCTGTCGCGGGGTGGCCAGTCGGTGTGGGTCTCCGACCGCGACGCCGCCAAGGTCGGGATCAAGGACAACGACTGGATCGAGATGGTCAACCGCAACGGCGTCGTAGCGGCCCGGGCCATCGTCAGCCACCGGATGCCCGAGGGCACCGTCTACATGCACCACGCGCAGGACCGGCTGATCGACGTGCCGCTGACCGAGCGTGACCGGAAGCGCGGGGGCATCCACAACAGCCTCACCCGCGTGCTGCTCAAGCCCAACCACATCGTCGGCGGCTACGCCCAGCTCGCCTACTTCTTCAACTACATCGGTCCGATCGGCAACAACCGGGACGAAGTGACGATGATCCGCAAGCGGACCGCGCCGGTCGAGTACTGAGCCGGAAGAGGAGACGACACAACATGCGCGTGATGGCTCAGATGGCCATGGTGATGAACCTCGACAAGTGCATCGGGTGCCACACCTGCTCGGTGACCTGCAAGCAGGCGTGGACCAACCGCACCGGGATGGAGTACGTCTGGTTCAACAACGTCGAGACCCGGCCGGGCCTCGGCTACCCCCGGACCTACGAGGACCAGGACGAGTGGCAGGGCGGATGGATCCGCAAGCCCAACGGGCGGCTGGCGCTCCGGGCCGGTGGGCGGCTGAAGAAGCTCCTCACCATCTTCTCCAACCCCAAGCTGCCCTCGATCGACGACTACTACGAGCCGTGGACCTACGACTACGAGACGCTCACCAGCTCCCCGCAGACCGACACCTTCCCAGTGGCCCGGCCCAAGAGCCTGATCTCCGGCAAGGACATGAACGTCGAGTGGTCGGCCAACTGGGACGACGACCTCGGCGGCTCGCAGGAGCACGCCGCGCGTGACGTGATGCTCAAGGGCATCGAGGACAAGGTCAAGCTCGAGTTCGAAGAGACCTTCATGTTCTACCTGCCGCGCATCTGCGAGCACTGCCTCAACCCCTCCTGCGCGGCGTCGTGCCCCTCCGGCGCGATCTACAAGCGCGCCGAGGACGGCATCGTGCTCGTGGACCAGGACCGCTGCCGCGGTTGGCGCATGTGCGTCTCGGGATGCCCCTACAAGAAGGTCTACTTCAACCACAAGACCGGCAAGGCCGAGAAGTGCACCTTCTGCTACCCGCGGATCGAGGTCGGCATCCCGACAGTGTGCTCGGAGACCTGCGTGGGCCGGCTGCGCTACATCGGGCTCATGCTCTACGACGCAGACGCGGTCCTCGAGGCTGCGTCGGTCGAGGACGACCACGACCTCTATGAAGCGCAGCGCAGAGTGTTCCTCGACCCCCGCGACCCCGAGGTCGAGCGAGCGGCCCTCGCCGCAGGCATCGAGGCCGACTGGATCGAGGCGGCGAAGAAGTCGCCCGTGCTCCGGTTGATCACCGACTACAAGGTCGCCTTGCCGCTGCATCCGGAGTACCGCACGATGCCGATGGTCTGGTACATCCCGCCGTTGTCGCCCGTGGTCGACGTCGTCAAGGAGACCGGTGAGGACGCCGAGGACCGGGGCAACCTGTTCGCCGCGATCGACGCGCTGCGGATCCCGGTCGAGTACCTCGCCAACCTCTTCACGGCGGGCGATGTCGAGCCGGTCAACGGCGTCTTGAAGAAGCTCGCCGCGATGCGCTCCTACATGCGTGACATCAACCTCGGGCGCGAGCCCGATGCGAACATCCCCGCTGCCGTCGGAATGACGGAGGAGGAGATGTACGAGATGTTCCGCCTGCTGGCGATCGCCAAGTACGCCGACCGCTACGTGATCCCGCCGGCCCACGCCGAGCAGGCGCACGCGCTGGAGGAGCTGGCGACCGAGTGCTCGGTCGACTTCGACGCGGCTGGTTCGTACTACGACCAGGCACTGCTGGGCGAGGGCGCGGGCTACCCGACGCCCGTGGCGGTGGAGAACTTCCGGATGCTCCAGGACCGGCAGACCTCCGACACGCTCGCCGCACCCGACGACAAGTCCAGCCGGGTGAACCTCCTCAACTGGGACGGCAAGGGGACTCCCGAGGGGATGTTCCCACCACGCGGAGACGGGGGTGGCGCGTGATGTTCCGTCGCAGGGCTGCCTCCACGCCGAACGAGGACGCCGCGCGCGTCTGGGGGGTCTGCTCGGCCCTCCTGGACTACCCGACCGAGGAGCTGATCGCCTCGCTCGACGACCTCGAGGCGCTGACCCCCGAGCACCCGCACCTCGCCGGGCTCTTCGATCACCTGCGCCGGGTGCCGCTCGCCGAGGCCCAGCAGGACTACGTCGCCACCTTCGACCACACGCGCAAGTGCGCGCTCTACCTGACCTACTTCGCCTATGGCGACACCCGCAGGCGGGGCGCGGCGCTCGTGCAGTTCAAGGAGGCCTACCGCGAGGGCAGGGTGGAGTGGGCCGAGGAGCTCGGAGAGCTGCCCGACCACCTGTGCGCCGTGCTCCAGTTCGGGGCGACGGTCGACACCGACATCGCGTGGCGGCTGCTCAACGACCACCGCGCCGGGGTGGAGATGCTGCGTCTTGCCCTCACCGGATGGCGCAACGACGACGGCTCCGTCGGCTCCCCGTGGGCCGCCGCGCTGCTGGCGATCTGCGCCACCCTGCCCGAGCTCAAGGGTGAGGACGCCGACGCCGTACGCCGTCTCGTCGAGCAGGGCCCGCCCGCCGAGGAGGTCGGCCTGTCCGGCTACGGCGCCGACCCGGCCCTGTCCGGCCCCGCCCTCATCTCGACCGCCACCATCCCCGTAGGAGCCCCACGATGAACGTCTTCCTCTGGGTCATCGTCCCCTACCTGTGCCTCGCGGTCTTC
Organism: Nocardioides sp. T5; assembly: GCF_048161455.1. Taxonomy (NCBI): domain Bacteria; kingdom Bacillati; phylum Actinomycetota; class Actinomycetes; order Propionibacteriales; family Nocardioidaceae; genus Nocardioides; species Nocardioides sp. T5. Next base: position 768,362 of record NZ_CP182415.1, read on the forward strand.
GTCGTCGGGCACCTGTGGCGCTACCGCTACGACAAGTTCGGCTGGACCACCAGGTCCTCCCAGCTCTACGAGGACCGGTTGCTCCGGCTCGGCTCGCCGCTGTTCCACTTCGGCATGCTCGGCGTCGTGGGCGGCCACGTCATCGGGCTGCTGGTCCCGCGCTCCTGGACCGAGGCCGTCGGGGTCGACGACCACCTCTACCACTACGTCGCGGTGATCGGTGGCCTCATCGCCGGGGTGGTGGCCCTGGTCGGCATGACCATCCTCATCTATCGCCGGCGCACGGTCGGGCCGGTCTTCTCCGCCACCACCGTCATGGACAAGGTGATGTACGCCTTCCTCGGCGCGGCCATCGTGCTCGGGATGTGGAACACCATCGCGGGCTCGATCTTCAGCCTCGGCGGGGAGTACAACTACCGCGAGGGCGTGTCGGTCTGGTACCGCTCGTTCCTCGCCTTCCAGCCCGACGCCGACCTGATGGCTGAGGCGCCGATCGGTTTCCAGCTGCACGCCCTCGTCGCCTTCGGCCTCTTCGCGCTGTGGCCCTTCACCCGGCTGGTGCACGTGTTCTCGGCTCCCGTCGGCTACCTGACGCGTCCCTACGTCGTCTACCGCTCACGTGACGACCGCTCGCTCGGCAGTGCGGCACCCCGCCGCGGCTGGGACCAGGTCCCGCGGTGACGGCACTGGTCCGCGACCAGATGATCACCCTCCCGAAGACCCTGCCGGTCAGGGTCTCGGTCGACGAGGCACGGTCGGCGTTGGCAGACGGCCACGTCCACCTCCTGCTCCTCACCGAGGGGCGGACGCTGCGGGGGACGCTGACCCGCGCGGACCTGCCGCCGGGTGCGCCCGAGGAAGGGCCGGCGCTGTGGTGGTCGACCCTGTCCGGGCGGACCGTCGGGCCGGATGCCGACGCGGCCCGGTTACGGGACGAGCTCGCCGGCACCGGACTGCGTCGGCTGGCCGTGGTGGACGCTGAGCACACCCTCCTCGGCCTGCTCTGCCTCAAGCGCTCCGGGTCGGGCTTCTGCTCCGACACCGACGTCGCGGCACGTGCCGCGGCAGCCACGACGAACCTCGGAGGACGACGATGAACACCACCTCGCTGACGGCACTGGCGGACGAGCATCTCGCGGAGGCCCGCCGCAGCAGCGCCGGACGCAGCGCCCACACCCTCCACGGCGGACAGGGGCGCGTGCTGCGCCAGACGCTCATCGCCCTCGCCGCGCAACGCCGGCTCGGTGAGCACGAAAGCCCCGGTGAGGCGACCCTGCAGGTGCTGCGCGGCAGGGTCAGGCTGCACGCGGGCGAGGAGACCTGGGACGGCGAGGCGGGCGACCACGTCGAGATCCCGCCGACCCGGCATGACCTCGAGGCGCTCGAGGACGCGGCCGTGCTCCTGACCGTCGGCCTGCACGGCGTGCCGGGAGCCTGAGCGCCCGACGGCCGGCCGGGCGGGCGGGTCAGCCGAGCAGGGCGCTGCCGTACCGCGTGACGAGGAGAAGCAGGACCCCGCACAGCCACACCGCGGTGGCCAGCAGGTCGAGCCGGTGGTGGATGAGCTCCTCGGCGAACCGGCGTGCCCTTCGTGGGAGGGGCAGGTGACCTTCCAGCACGTTGATGCGGGTCATCTCCACGAACACGAAGGTGGTGGCCACCGTGACCAGCAGGCACCACGGGCACACCGCGCCGATGTGGAAGATCGCCTGGTAGAGCAACCAGTAGGCCAGGGCGAGACCGAGGGTGTAGCCCACCTGTGCGGTCAGCATCATCCAGCGTGGGAGGCGTACGCCGGCGAGCCCGGCGGCGGCGATGGTCAGCACCACCGGCTCGGTGACCAGGCCCAAGAACGCGTTGGGGAAGCCGAAGACCGACGCCTGCCAGGAGCTGCCCACGGTGCCGCAGCTGACAACGGCATTGATGTCGCAGCCGAAGGTCGCCTCCTGGTCGCCGGCGAGGGTGACGGCCTCCGTGGCCAGCACGAAGGCAGCGGTGAGGCTGGCCGCCGACCAGAAGAGCATCGCGAGCCAGGACCCGCGGATCCGTGACGGGGCGGTTGCCCGTCCCGACGTCCCGCCCACGACGCCGCTCCGCGTCGCCTGCGCGGTCACGGCGCCGCCCGCTCGACGACGGCCGCCAGCGAGCCGGGCTGGTACGGGTCACCGGTGAACGGCTCGCCGTCGACCAGGATCGTGGGCGTCCCCGTGACGCCGCTGTCGAACGCCTGGGCGGTCTGCTCGGCCACCCACGCCTCGTGACGGCGCTCGGCGAAGAGCTCCGTCACCTGCACCGGCACGCTGACGTCGCGGGCGATGCTCGCCAGCTGCTCGTCGGTCAGGCCCTCGGCGCCCTCGGGCGGCTGGTGGGCGTACAGCGCCCGGTGGAAGGACCAGGCGTGATCGGGTGCGGAGTCGACCACCGTCGCCAGGGCGTTCGCGGAACGGGTGGAGTACTCGGTGCCCTCCGAGAGTCGGTCCAGGAAGGAGATGGGTCGGAGGTCCACCGTGACGTCCTCGGCCTCGAGCAGCTGCTCGAGCGTCTCGCCGTTCGCCTCCTCGAACGCGCCGCACGCCGGGCACAGGTAGTCGAAGTAGATCGTGACGGTGACCGGCCCGTCCCCGATGAGGATCGAGCCGTCCGCTCCCAGCCCGCTGGGCGCGACGACCGCGCCGTCGCCCCCGCCGGGAGCCGGGTCCGTCGTGGCCGGGTCGCGGAGCACGACCGCGATGACGGCGACCACCAGTGCGACGAGGACCCCGACGCCCACCCACCGGGCGACGCGGTAGCGGGCGGCGGGCGGCTGGGACGTGCCCCGTCGGGTAGGCCGGGTCGGCGGGGTCGGCGGCTGCGTGCGCGTGCTCATGCGGGTCCTTGCGTGGGTGGACGGCGGTCTGCCTCCAGCCTCCGGGTGTGGCACCGTGGGCGCCGTGGCCCAACGGCCCGAGATCGCGGGCCCAAGGTCCCGACCGGCCGCCGGAGGTGGTTGTGAACACCCCACCGGTCGGGGATGCTGCCCGGGTGACCGTCGGACTGCTGCTGGCTGCCGGAGAGGGGAGCCGCTTCGGCGGGCCCAAGGCGCTGGCCCGCGACGCCGACGGCACCTCGTGGCTGCTGCGCGCGGTGCAGGCGCTGCGCCCCTGCGAGGAGATCGTGGTGGTGCTGGGGGCCGAGGCACGCCGGGCGTCCGCGCTGCTGCCGATGTCGGTGTCCCGGATCCGCGCCGACGACTGGGCCGAGGGGATGGGTGCCTCGCTGCGCGCAGGGCTCGACGCGCTGACCCGCACCGACCACGACAGCGTCCTCGTCTCGCTGGTCGACCTCCCCGACGTCGACGCCGCCGTCGTGGACCGGGTGCTCGACGCCGCGCACGGGCGCACGACGCTGGCGCGGGCGGCGTACGACGGGGTGTCGGGGCACCCGGTCCTGCTCGGTCGCGACCACTGGGCGGGCGTCGTGGCGACCGCGACCGGCGACCGCGGCGCGCGTGACTACCTCGCTGCGCACGACGTCGAGCTGGTCGAGTGCGGCGACCTCGCGACCGGCGCCGACGTGGACCACCGCTGACCCAACGTCCGGCCAACGTGCGGGGTCGTAGCCTGAGTCCCATGGTGCACGGGATGGACTCCGCCGCCGACGTCGCGGCCCGGCTGGGCGCGACCGGCTACCTCTCCGACGACGAGCTGGCGACCGTCGTCTTCCTCGCCGCCCGGATGCAGCGCCCGCTGCTCCTCGAGGGCGAGCCGGGCACCGGCAAGACGGCGCTCGCCGAGGCGCTCGCGCAGAGCCTCGACCTGCCCCTGGTCCGGCTGCAGTGCTACGAGGGGATCGACGCCAGCCAGGCCCTCTACGACTGGGACTTCCCGCGCCAGATCCTGCACCTGCGCGCCCTCGAGGCTGCCGGCGACGTCGACTCCGACGAGGCCGAGAAGAGCCTGTACGACGAGCGCTTCCTGCTCGCGCGACCGGTGCTCGCCGCGCTGCGCCAGGCGCCGGCCGTGCTGCTGGTCGACGAGGTGGACCGCGCCGACGACGAGTTCGAGGCCTTCCTGCTCGAGGTGCTCTCGACGTGGCAGGTCACCATCCCCGAGTTCGGCACGGTCACCGCGCCCGAACCTCCGCTGGTGGTGCTCACGTCCAACCGCACCCGCGAGCTGCACGACGCGCTGAAGCGGCGCTGCCTCTACCACTGGATCGACCACCCCGGCCTCGACCGGGAGGTGCAGATCGTCCGCTCGCGCGCCCCTGAGGTCAGCGAGACCCTGGCCCGCCAGGTGGTGGGGCTGGTCCAGCAGCTGCGTGCTCGCGACGACCTGCTCAAGCCGCCCGGCGTCGCGGAGACGCTCGACTGGGCCCGTGCCCTGACCTACCTCGGCACCACCGACCTCGACCTGGCGTCGGCGGCCAGCACCCTCGGCGCCCTGCTGAAGTATCGCGAGGACGCCGACCGCGTGCGCGCCGCGCTCGACCGGATGTTGTCGCGATGAACGACGTCCTCCACGAGGCCGACGAGGTGCTCCTCGGCTTCACCCGCGCGCTCCGGGCCGCGGGCGTCGCCGTGACGCAGGACCGCGCCCACGGGTTCCTCGCGGCGGTGGCGACCGTCGGTGCCGACGACCGACAGGCCACCTACTGGGCCGGACGCGCCACCCTCTGCGGCTCACCCGACGACCTCGCCCGCTACGACCAGGTCTTCGCGGCGTGGTTCGACCCACGCGACGGGCTGCCCCGCGCCCAGCAGCGCGAGGCCTCGCGTCCGTCGACCGCGCACCTGCTCCCCGAGGTCGAGGGCGCCGGCGGGGCCGGGGAGACCGAGGAGGAGGACGTGGTCCGGGCGATGGCGTCGGAGGCGGAGGTGCTCCAGCACCGCGACGTCGCCTCCCTCGACGCGGCGGAGAGGCGGCGTCTCGCGGCGATGTTCGTCCGGCTCTCGCTGCACCCGCCCGTACGTCGTACGGCACGCCACCGTCGGTGGCACCGCGGCGAGCTCGACGCCTCGCGCACCCTGCGCAACTCGCTGCGCCACCTCGGTGAGCCCGGCCGGATCGCGTGGCGCCGGCGCGGCACCCGTCCCCGCCGCGTGGTGCTGCTCGTCGACGTCAGCGGGTCCATGACGGCGTACGCCGACGCGCTGCTGCGCCTGGCCCACCGGCTGACCCGTTCGGCGCGCACCTCCGGCGGCACCGTCGAGACCTTCACCCTCGGCACCCGGCTGACCCACGTGACCCGCGCGCTCACCACGCCCGACGCCGACCGTGCCATCGTCGCGGCCGGGGAGGTCGTGCCCGACTGGTCCGGCGGCACCCGGCTCGGCGAGACGCTGCGGGTCTTCCTCGACCGGTGGGGCCAGCGCGGGATGGCGCGCGGCGCGGTGGTCGTCGTCTTCAGCGACGGCTGGGAGCGCGGTGATGCCGGGCTGCTCGGCGAGCAGATGGAGCGGCTGCAGCGCATCGCGCACCGGGTGGTGTGGGTCAACCCCCACCGCGGCAAGGCGGGCTACGAGCCGCTGCAGGGCGGGGTGGTGGCAGCGCTGCCGCACTGCGACGACTTCCTCGCCGGCCACTCGCTGGCGACCTTCGCCGACCTCACGGAGGTGATCGCGCGTGCGTGACGTGCTGCCCGAGCTGATGCAGTGGTGGGAGGCCGGCGAGACCATCGGCGTCGGCACGGTCGTGGCGACCTTCCGCTCCGCCCCGCGTCCCTCCGGCGCCTCGATGCTGGTGGGACCCGACGACACCGCCGTCGGCTCCGTGTCGGGAGGCTGCGTGGAGGGTGCGGTCTACGACCTCGCGCAGTCCGTCGTCGCCTCGGGCGAGCCCGTGCTGGAGCGCTACGGCGTCTCCGACGACGACGCGTTCGCGGTCGGGCTCACCTGCGGGGGCATCCTCGACGTCTTCGTCGAGCGGGTCTCGCGCAAGACCTTCCCCGAGCTGGGGGAGGTGGCCGCCGACATCGAGGCCGGCCGGCCGGTGGCCCTGGCGACCGTGATCGAGCACCCGGACCCCACGTGGGTGGGGCGCCGGATGGTGGTGCGGCCCGAGGTCCCTGCCCAGGGCAGCCTCGGCTCGCCGCGCGCGGACGCCGCGGTGCACGACGACGCCCTCGGCCTGCTGGCGGCGGGCACCAACGCCACGTTGACCTACGGCCCGGACGGTGAGCGGCGCGGCGAGGGGATGCGGGTCTTCGTCTGGGGCTTCGCACCGAAGCCGCGGATGCTCGTCTTCGGTGCCATCGACTTCGCGGCCGCCGTCGCCAAGGTCGGGTCCTTCCTGGGCTACCACGTGACGGTGTGCGACGCCCGTCCTGTCTTCGCCACGACGTCGCGGTTCCCCGGTGCCGACGAGGTGGTCGTCGACTGGCCCCACCGCTACCTGCAGGCCGAGCTCGACGCCGGCCGCATCGACCGACGCACGGTCCTGGCGGTCCTCACCCACGACCCGAAGTTCGACGTACCGCTGCTCGAGGTCGCGCTGCGCCTCGACGAGGACGTACGACCCGGCTACATCGGTGCCATGGGCTCGCGTCGTACGCACGACGAGCGGCTGGAGCGGCTCGTCGAGGCGGGGCTGGGGGAGGCGGAGCTGGCCCTCCTGTCGTCCCCGATCGGCCTCGACCTCGGCGCCCGGACGCCCGAGGAGACCGCCGTGTCGATCGCCGCGGAGATCGTCGCGCGTCAGTGGGGTGGCTCGGGGGAGCGGCTGGCCAGCACGCAGGGACGCATCCACCACGACGACTGACGCGATTCCCATGCTGGGGCGATCCGGGTTCCGTCAGGGAGGCTGATCTCGTGGAGCTGTCGAGCCTGCTTGCCGTGTTCGGGCACCCCGATGACGAGTCGCTGGCCGCGGGCGGCGTCCTGGCTCAGCATGCCGCGGCAGGGGCGCGGACTGCCGTCGTCACTGCAACGTGGGCTCCGACCACGCAGCGAGCAGCCGAGCTGGCCGATGCGCTGCGCGTCCTCGGGGCGGGCGAGCCGAGGATGCTCGGGTACGCCGACGCCAAGGTCCCGGACTCTGCCCCGGGCAGGCCCCGCTGGTGCGACGTGCCGATGGACGAAGCCGTGCACCGCCTGGTGGCTGAGATCCGCGAGTTCCGTCCGGAAGCGCGGTGACGTTCGACGCCCTTGGCGGTCTGACCGGCCATCCCGATCATGTGCACACCCATCGCGTGACGGTGCGGGCCGCCGAAGCAGCCGGCCTGGACGCGTATCCCGATGCGGGCCCTCCCTGGGCGCCGAGCACCGTGTACTTGGCGACTCACCCGCGTTCGTCGGTTCAGGCGGTCAGGGAGATCGTCGGTGCCCGAAGAGCCTTGAACGCCACTCTGGACGAAGAGGTCACGGACCGAGTGGACGTCTCACCCTGGTTGGACCAGAAGGTGGCGGCCATCCTGGCCCACCGTTCTGAGGTCGACCGAGGTGCTCTTCCGGGGCTCATCGCCCGCTTGTCACCGGTGGACCGCGAGCAACTCCTGTCGACCGAGTGGTTCATCCGCCGCCCACTGGCCTGAGGCAGGCACGACCAGCTCGTCGGTGGAGTGGACACGTGCCTGTGGCCCCGTCACCGGGTGGGTGGCGGGGTGCGGGGCGGGGTCATGGTCGGCGCGGACGCGGGACGCTGGGTGGGCCCGTCGTTTCGGGCGGTTCGATCGCGGTGGTGCCGTGGTGGTCGCGGCGGTAGCGGTGCCCGTGCGGGGACGTCCACTCGTAGATGCCGGGTGCGACCATGTCGTAGCGCCAGGCGGTGAAGGTCTTCAAGCGGTGGTGACCGCGGCACAGGGCGGCGAGGTTGTCGGTCTGGGTGGGCCCGGGCTGGGGTCTGCCCTCTGCTTCGGCGTTGGGGTCGTGGGGGATGACGTGGTCGATGTCGCAGCGTCGGGCGGGTCGGGTGCATCGCGGGAACACGCAGGTCTTGTCTCTGAGGATGACCTGTTCGCGGATTCGGTCCGGGATCTCGTAGGCGTCGGTGGCCAGCTGGGTGTTGAGGTCGATGACGGGCTTGATCGTGATCTTGGTGCGCGTGTCGGAGCACCAGGAGCGGACCTGGTCGAGGAGCACGAGCCGTTGGCGTTCCTCGAGCCGTCCGGTGGGACCGAACACGGTCTGTTCGCCGGCTGTTGAGGCGTCGAAGTTGTCGTCGAAGTTGTCGTCGAAGTGGGCGTTGAAGTGGGCGTGGAGGACGACCTCGCGTGCGACCGGCAGGCCGTCCTCGGTCTTCGCCGCTGCTGCGTCAGTGGGGCCTTGCGTGTGGAGGTCGAGGGCGGTCTGGGTGCGGGCGAGGTCGCCGAGGGCCTTGGCGCGGCGCACGTTGAGCGACTCGGTGGACCCGAGCGCGGCCTGGGTCGCGGCGCCCTGGGCCAGGACCCGGTCGAGGTCGATCGCATCAGCCATGTCGATCTCGGCTTCGAGGCGCATGGTGCCGGCGAAGTGGACCTCCTGGGTGTCGATCGTGACGTGGCGGGGGTCGACATGGAGCCAGCCGTCCTCCGGGTCGGCGGCCGGGTCGGGTGCGGCGAGGTTGAACCGCTTGATCGCCTCGGCGACGAGCCGGTCGAGCTGGGCGGGGCCCACCTTCCCCGCGACGGCGGCGACCTGCGCGTCGACGAACCCGGCCGCCTCCTTCGTCAGTGCGGGTGAGGAGTGGATGGTGGTCTCCGCGACGGCGCGGGCCTTCCACGCCGGCACCCGTCCGGCGTGGACCTGCGCCCACAACCGCGGGAGGCGGTGCCGCAGCTCGAGGGCCTGCCCGATGAGCTTCTTCGCCGCGACCGTCGAGACTCCGAGCACGCCGCCGAGCTCCGCGATGCAGAACTCGGCCACCAACGGGCATCCCTCACCGGCGATGGGCTCCTCGTGCTCCTGACCGGCAGACGGTACGGAGAAGGTGGCGGCGTCGTGGATCGACTCCGGCGGATGCAGGTCTGCCCACTGCGCAGCGAGGATCAGCTGGTCCGCGGCTGCCTGGTTCTCGACGGCGCGACGCTCGCGGATCACGCGCAGCAGATCGGCAGCAGTGAGGTCGTCCACCCCACCTGTCACCCGGTCCGCCAGCGCTTCGCTCATGTGTTCGATTTTAGAGAAGAGGTACGACACTCGCACCCGGCGCGATCCGGGCCTGTGGACGCGCGGCCGGCACGGCGTTCCCGGGTCTCGTGACGGGACTCCGTCCCTCCTCGACCAACGGCGGTGGGCGGGTCTCGTGACGGGACTTCGTCCCTCCTCGACCAACGGAGCGGGCGGGTCTCCAGACGGGACTTCGTCCCTCCTTGACCAGCGGACGCTGGACCGCCGCCGCGGCGCCGAGTTGGTCATGACGGCGTGCCTCACCTACCTTCTTCGGGATGTTTCTTCCTGCAGTGCTGCCCCGTGCCCTCGTCCGACCGATCGCTCTCGTCGCCGTGGCGGTCCTGATCCTCTCCGGCCTGGCGCTCGGCGGTTCGCCGGCCCAGGCGCGCCAGCAGGCGCCTGAGCAGAAGCAGGAGCAGAAGCGGGCGGCCTTCACCTCGGGCGCGAAGTTCGGCGTGGCGACGCTGAACCTGAAGAAGGGCATGCGCGTCGCCGGGATGCGGCACGACATCGGGCAGGTGCTCGACGGCGACGCCTCGGTCATCGGGTTCCAGGAGCGGCTCTTCAGCCGGCCGGCGCTGCGCGCGTCCCTGCCGAAGTCGTGGACCCTGCTGATGCCGAAGGGCCCGACCGGCATCGACGACAACCCGATCGCCTTCGACAAGGACGTGTGGGACCTCGAGCAGACCTGGGCCCCGCTCCTGACCGGCACGACCTGGCGGCGCCACTCCGGCCGCATCGCGCATGACCAGTACGGCGTGGCGGCGGTGCTCACGCACCGGAAGACCGGTCACACGATCCGGGCCCTGAGCTTCCACCTGCCCAACCACCTGCACAACCGCCGCTCGGGCGGGCCCAACTACGCCAACCGTCGCGGTGTCGAGGCGATGTGGCGGATGGCCAGCCGGATCCGCTCCATCGCCGCGGACACTCCCGAGGCGCACCAGTTCGTCGCGATGTGCGACTGCAACGTCACCGAGAACCGGGACACCACCGACCACCTCGTCAAGGGGCGGATCACCCGGCCCCTGCGCCTGGAGACCAACTACACGGGCCGCAAGGGTGGATCGGGGATCGACTACGTGATGGGCGAGCGCGACTCGCGCTTCCGCATCCACTCGTTCCAGTCCTATCGGAAGCTGGTCACCGACCACCCGGGCATCGTCGCCACCTTCGCACGCGTCCGCTGAGCAGACCGGCGCGACCGCTGCGCCGTGACCCGATCAGCGGGCGACCTCCGGTCGACCTGCTGGCGGATTCGCTGTTGCGCTCATCACACTCGGGCTAGGTTGGCGGCGACCGACCGGGAGCCGCCATGAACAGCGATGACCTGCACGCCCGACGCGTGGACGCCGTCCGCGCCTGGACGCGCTTCGTCGAGGCCGGTGACGCCGAGGCCGTGCGTCCCGAGATCCTCAGCAGCTGGGAGCTGTCGGGCGTCGTCTCGCCCGGGGTGACCCAGGCGCCGCTCGACGACGAGGGCGACACGGCCGACTTCTGGGCCGCCTCGCCGTTGCAGACCGCGGTGTCCCGGGTCCAGGACGAGCTGCGGCGCACCGCTGAGGACGGTGATCTCGTCGTGGCGGTGACCGACGACCAGACCCGGATCCTCTGGACCTACGGAGGCCGCGTCATGCGACGCAAGGCCGAGAGCGTGAACTTCGTCCCCGGGGGCCGGTGGGACGAGCAGAGCGTCGGCACCAACGCGCTGGCCATCGCCGGCAGGACCGGGACTCCCTCGATGGTCTTCGGCGCCGAGCACTACGCCGAGGTGGTGCACAACTGGGTGTGCTGGGCAGCCCCGGTCTTCGACCCGGTGACCGGCCGGTCCCTCGGCGTGATCGACCTGTCGACGACCTGGGACCGCACGCACCCCATCGGGCTCGCCACCGCGCGCGTGATGGCGCGTCTCATCGAGGGGGCGCTCCCGGCTGATCGTCGTACGACGCTGGCGGGCGACGTGGCGCCGGCCGAGCCCGGCCTCACCCTGACCCTGCTGGGCACCGCGCAGGTGTGGCTCGACGGGCAGCGGCTGCTCCTCAACCGGCGGCAGACCGAGATCCTCGCCCTGCTGGCCCTCCACCCCTCCGGTCTGTCGGTCGAGCACCTCCACGCGCTGCTCTACGGCGACGCGTCGGTGACCACCTCGACCCTGAAGGCGGAGGTGTCGCACCTGCGCGCGGCCCTGTCGGGGCAGCTCTCCTCCCGTCCCTACCGCCTCACCATGCCCGTGACCACCGACGTCGAGGAGGTGCAGCGGCTGCTCCGCCGAGGTGACGTCCGGGCCGCCGTGCGCGCCTACGGCGGCGACCTCCTCCCCGGCACCGACTCGCCCGCACTGGTGCAGATGGGCGACTACCTCGCGGTCAGCGTGCGCGAGGCCCTGCTGGCGCGCCCGGACGCCGACGCGGTGCTGCGCTACAGCGAGCTGGCCCCCTACGACACCGCCGTCGTGGAGGCGTGCCTGGCAGCGCTGCCAGTGCACCACCCGGTCGCGCCCCTCCTGAAGGGGAGGCTCGCCAGCCTGCGCTGACCCCTCCCATTGTGGGTAGATCGATTAAATGCAGTGGACCGCTCGCCTAGCGGTGCACGATCCTGCGTCGAGGCGCCGCACCGGGGGGTGCGGCCACGTACGAGGGAGCAAGCATGGCCGCAACACGACGAGCGATGGCGGCAGGAGCCGTCGTCGCGCTCACGGGGAGCCTCCTGGGCAGCCCCGCCGCGAGTGCCTCCACGGCACCCGAACCGACGACGGTGGCGAAGAAGCTGGTCTCGCCGCTCAGCATGGTCGTCGCCGGCAACGGCACCGCCTACGTCGCCCAGAACTTCGCCGGGCTGCTGACCGCGATCGCGCCGGGCGCCAAGCCCGAGGTGGTCTACGCCGCCAAGAAGGGCACCGAGGTCGGCGCCCTGTCGGAGGCGGGCGGGACGGTCCGCTTCGCCACGACCAAGGGCGCGAAGACCGCGCTGTGGTCGATGCGACCGGGTGGCAAGCCGAAGAAGGTCGCCGACCTGTCGACGTTCGAGGCCGACCGCAACCCCGACGCCGGCGTCACCTACGGCTTCGAGGGCGGTCTGGACGCCGCCTGCGCGGCGCAGATGCCGCCGGAGGTGCCCGCGTCCTACCCGGGCATCGTGGAGTCGCACCCCTACGGCTCGACCGTGCACAAGGGCATCACCTACGTCGCCGACGCCGCCGGCAACACGATCGTGTCGGTCAAGCCCAACGGCAAGGTCAAGACCCTCGCGGTCCTGCCCCCGGTGCCCGTGGTCGTCACCGCGGAGGCGGCAGCCGCCAACAAGCTGCCCGCCTGCACCGTCGGCAAGACGTTCAACTTCGAGCCGGTGCCGACCGACGTCGAGGTGGGCAAGGGCGGCTGGCTCTACGTCACCCTGCTTCCCGGCGGTCCGGAGGACGGCAGCACCGGTGCCCAGGGCCGACTGGTCAAGGTGAAGATCAAGACCGGCAAGGTCCGTGAGGTCGCCTCCGGCTTCGCCGGTGCCACGGGTGTCGCGGTCGCGGACAACGGCGACGTCTACGTCGCGCAGCTCTTCGGCGGCCAGGTCTCGCGCATCAAGGCCGGTCGCACGACGGCCAAGCCGTACGCCGAGGTGATGATGCCCGCCGCGGTCGAGTGGGCCGACGGTGACCTCTTCGTCAGCGCGCAGGTGCTGTCGCAGAAGCCGAAGGGCGTCGTGCTGCGCTACTGAGCCAGACCTCCGTGCGTGTGGGGTGGCGGCGACCGGTGTGGACCGGCGCGGACCGACCAACCGGCGGCCAACCGGCCCGGCCTAGCGTCGGCGTCGAGTGATCCACCTCACACGCACGGAGGCGCGCATGACCAAGATCGAACTCACCGTCGACGGGGCCTCGGTCTCCGACGACGTCGAGCCCCGGATGCTGCTGGTGCAGTACCTGAGGGAGAAGCTCGGCAAGACCGGGACCGTGATCGGCTGTGACACCTCCAACTGTGGAGCGTGCACGGTCCACCTCGACGGCACGAGCGTGAAGTCGTGCAACGTGCTCGCGGTGCAGGCCAACGGCCGCACGGTGACCACCATCGAGGGCCTCGCCGACGCGGCGGAGGGCGAGCTGCACCCGGTGCAGGAGTCCTTCCGCGAGTGCCACGGCCTCCAGTGCGGCTTCTGCACGCCGGGGATGATCATGCAGGCCGTCGACCTGCTCGCGGAGAACCCGCACCCGAGCGAGGAGGAGGTGCGGCTCGGCATGGAGGGCAACCTCTGCCGCTGCACCGGCTACCACAACATCGTCAAGAGCGTCCTCCACGCCGCCGAGCAGACCTCAGCGGGGGCGACGTCATGACCGCCACCCAGGACCGCCCGGCTGCCGAGATCGGCAAGGACCGCCGCCGCAAGGAGGACCAGCGGCTGATCACCGGCCGTACGCGCTGGACCGACAACATCACCCTGCCGGGGATGCTGCACCTCGCGATGGTCCGCAGCCCCTTCGCCCACGCCACCATCACCTCCGTCGACACCGAGGCTGCCAGGGCCTCGAAGAACGTCGTCACGGTGCTGAGCGGCAAGGACTTCGGCGAGGAGCTCGGCGTGTGCATCAACGCCTGGCCCATCACGCCCGACCAGAAGACCCCCGGCCACTCGCCGATGCCCGCCGACCGGGTCGCCTTCGCCGGCGAGATCGTCGCCGTGGTCGTCGCCCGCAGCGCCGCCGCGGCGCGCGACGCGGCCGAGCTCGTCGACGTGGAGTACGACGAGCTGCCGGCCGTCGTCGGGATCAAGAAGGCCCTCGAGGACGAGGTCCTCGCGCACCCCGACCTCGGCACGAACAAGTCCGCGCTGTGGGTCTTCGACTCCCAGGACGCCGGCACCGGCGGGGAGGTCGAGGCGGCCATCGAGGAGGCGCGCAACGGCGGCATCGTCATCGAGCGCGAGTACCGCCAGCAACGGCTCATCCCTGCCTTCATGGAGCCGCGCAGCGTCGTCGTCGACCCGACCGGAGAGCAGCTCACGATGTGGTCGGCGACCCAGATCCCGCACATCCTGAGGTTCGCCCTGGCGGCCACCACCGGCGTGCCCGAGAGCAAGATCCGGGTCATCGCCCCCGACGTCGGTGGTGGTTTCGGCGGCAAGCTCCAGGCGACCCCGGAGGAGTGGATCGCCTGGGCCGTGGCCCGTCGGCTGATGAAGCCGGTGAAGTACACCGAGACCCGCAGCGAGAGCCTCATGGCGGCCCACCACGGCCGCGACCAGGTCCAGACGCTCACCCTGGCTGCCGACAAGGACGGCAAGGTCACCGCGCTCAAGGTGCACCTCGACGCCGACCTCGGCGCCTACGTCGCGATCGTCGGCGGCGGCGTACCGGTCCTCGGCGCCTTCATGTTCAACGCGATCTACAAGTTCCCGGCCTACCGCTTCGAGTGCCAGACCGTCCTCACCAACACCACCTTCACCGACGCCTACCGCGGCGCCGGCCGGCCCGAGGCGACGTACGCCATCGAGCGGCTGATGGACGAGCTCGCCGCGGAGGTGGGCGTCGACCCGCTCGAGATCCGCGAGCGCAACTGGATCACCCACGAGGAGTTCCCGTTCACCACGGTGGCGGGGTTGGAGTACGACACGGGCAACTACGAGGCGGCGACCGCGAAGGCCAAGAAGTCCTTCGGCTACGACGAGCTGCGGCGCGAGCAGGCAGAGCGCCGCGAGCGCGGCGACCGCGTCCAGCTGGGCATCGGCGTCTCGACCTTCACCGAGATGTGCGGCCTGGCGCCCAGCCGGGTCCTCGGCAGCCTCGACTACGGCGCCGGCGGCTGGGAGAACGCCAGCGTGCGGATGACCCCCCTCGGCAAGGTCGAGGTCGTCACCGGTGCCAGCGCCCACGGCCAGGGCCACGAGACCGCGTTCAGCCAGATCGTGGCGGACCGGCTCGGCGTCCCGTTCGAGGACGTCGAGGTGCTGCACGGCGACACCCAGGTGGCCCCGAAGGGCCTCGACACCTACGGCTCGCGGTCGCTGGTCGTCGGTGGTGAGGCACTGGTCAAGGCCGTCGACAAGGTGATCGACAAGGCCAAGGTGCTCGCCGCGCACCTGCTCGAGGCCAACGCCGACGACCTCGAGTACTCCGGTGGGCGGTTCACCGTCCGCGGCACCGACCAGGGCAAGGCGATCCAGGAGCTGGCGACGGCGACCTTCGCCGGCCACGACTACCCCGAGGGCATGGAGCTGAGCCTCGACGCCGACGCGACCTACGACCCGGTGAACTTCAACTACCCCCACGGCACCCACCTGTGCGCGATGGAGGTCGACACCGAGACCGGCGCGGTGAAGATGCGCAAGTACACCTGCTGCGACGACATCGGCACGATCATCAACCCGCTCATCGTCGCCGGGCAGGTGCACGGCGGGCTGGTGCAGGGCATCGCCCAGGCGCTGTGGGAGGAGGCCGTCCACGACGAGTCCGGCACGCTCGTGAGCGGCTCGTTCGTCGACTACCTGCTCCCGACCGCGGCCGACACGATCTCCTTCGACGTCGTCCACACCGACGAACCGAGCATCTGCACGACCAACTCGCTGGGCACCAAGGGTGTCGGCGAGGCCGGCACCATCGCGTCCACGCCGGCGGTCGTCAACGCCGTCGTCGACGCCGTACGACACCTGGGCGTCAACGACATCCAGATGCCGTGCACCCCGGAGCGGGTGTGGCGCGCGATCCACGCCCACGACGGTGACGCACCGACACCCCAGGCGGCGATGCCGCACTTCGAAGAAGGCGCCCTCAACCAGGACGAAGGAGCGGGCCAGTGATCCCGGTGGAGTTCGACTACCTCGCCCCGGCGTCGGTCGAGGAGGCCCTGGCCGCCCTCAGCGAGCACGGGGACGACGCGAAGATCCTGGCCGGCGGCCAGAGCCTGCTGCCGGTCCTGCGGATGCGGCTCAACGCACCTGAGGTCGTCATCGACCTCGGCGGCATCGCCTCGCTGCGGGGCATCCGTGACGACGGGGACGCCCTCGTGATCGGCGCGATGACCACCCACCACGACGTGCGCGACGACAGCCTGGTCAAGGAGCACGCGCTGCTGCTGTCGAAGGCCGCGGCGGAGGTCGCGGACTCGCAGATCCGGCATCGCGGCACCTTCGGCGGCGCCCTCGCGCACGCCGACCCGGCCGGTGACCTCGGCGCCCCGGCACTGGCGCTCGGCGCGCAGTTCGTGATCGCCGGACCCGGCGGCACGCGCACGGTCGAGGCGGCGGACTTCTTCGTCGACCTCTTCGAGACCGCGATCGGCGACGACGAGATCCTCACCGAGGTGCGCATCCCCAAGCACACCGGCTGGGGCGCGCACTACGAGAAGTTCGTGCGAGTGGCGCACCAGTGGCCGATCGTGGCCGTCGCCGCGACCGTGAGGGGCTCGATCGACGAGGCCCGGGTGGGGCTGACCAACATGGGCTCGACCCCGCTGCGGGCGACCGCGACCGAGCAGGCCCTCGCGGGGGTCAGCGCGACGGAGGACGGCGTACGTGCTGCCGCGGACCTGGCGTCGGACGGCACCAACCCGCCCTCGGACCTCAACGGCGCCGCCGACTACCGCCAGCACCTCGCGCGGGTGCTGACCGGGCGGGCCGTGCTGAAGGCGGCGGGTGCGTAGATGGAGCTGAGCCACAACTTCACCGTCCCGATCGGCGTCGAGGAGACCTGGGCGCACTTCAACGACATCGCCTCGGTCGCCGAGTGCTTCCCCGGTGCGCAGGTGACCGAGGCCGACGAGGACTCCTTCTCCGGGTCGGTGAAGGTCAAGCTCGGACCGATCGCGCTGCAGTACAACGGCTCCGGCACGTTCGTCGAGAAGGACGCCGAGGCGCACCGCTTCGTCGTCGACGCCAAGGGCAAGGACAAGCGCGGCAACGGCACTGCGGGCGCGAAGGTCACCGTCTCGATGACCGACGCCGGTGGCTCGACCGACGTCTCGGTGGCGACCGACCTCGCGATCACCGGCAAGCCCGCACAGTTCGGGCGCGGGGTGATGCAGGACGTCTCCGACAAGCTGCTCGGGCAGTTCGTCAGCTGCCTCGAGGAGCGACTGACCGCCCCGGAGGCCCCGGAGGCGGCAGAGGCGGTCGAGATCCCGGAGGCGGTCGAGCCTGCGTCGGCACCGCCGGCGGCGCGACCGCCGGAGGCGGCGCAACCGCCTCCGCGGGCCAGGCCCGCCGCTCCGCCGCGTGAGCCCGAGGCGCTCGACCTCGGCAGCGCCGTGCTCCCGGTGCTGGCGAAGTCCTACTGGCGCCAGGGGCTCGCGGGCCTCGTCGTCCTCGTCCTGCTGTGGCGGCTGCTGCGGAGGCGGTGAAGGGGTCGCGGTCAGAAGACGTTGAGCGGGCGGAACTGGACCGAGATCCGCGGTCCGGAGTGGGCGACCTTCGGCACGGCGTGCTCCCAGGTGCGCTGGCACGACCCACCCATCACGACGAGGTCGCCGTGGCCCATCGTGAGGGCGATGGACCCACCCCCGTCGCGCGGTCGCAGCAGCAGCCGGCGCGGGTCTCCGACGCTCACGATGGCGACCATGGTGTCGGCGGTGCGGCCCCGGCCGATGGTGTCGCCGTGCCAGGCGACGGAGTCGCGTCCGTCGCGGTAGTAGCAGCAACCGGCGGTCACGAACGGCTCGCCCAGCTCGGGGAGGTAGTGCTCGCTCAGCGTGCTCCTGGCCTCGGTCAGGGCTGGATGCGGCAACGGGTGGTCGGCGAGGTAGGTGTGCACCAACCGGGGCACGTCGACCACGGCGTCGTACATCTCGCGTCGCTCCGCCCGCCACGGGACGCGTTCGACGAGGGCGGAGAAGACGGCGTCGGGGTCGCGGAGCCAGTCGCGCTGGACGTCGACCCACGCTCCGTGCGAGAGGCGGCGACGCTCAGGGGACAGGGCCACGGCATCCGTGGTGTCATCGGCGAAGAGGGACGTCTGGAAGTCCACGCGGCCATGATAGCCGATCTGTCGAACACCCGTTCGAACATCAAGAAATGATCAAGGCTTTGCCGCAGTATTGGTCAACTAGAAGACTCTGGTCCAGTCCGGACCTACCCTCAGGGGTATGGAACCGGTGGAGCTCGTCGTCCCGCGCCAGCGGGCGCTGAAGCACGTGCAGGTCCGTGAGCACGTCCGGGGCCTGATCGACTCGCAACCACCGGGCTCGGCAGCCCCCTCGGAGCGCGAGCTCGTGGCGCGCTTCGGCGTGGCACGGATGACCGTACGGCAGGCACTCGACGCGCTCGTGGCGGAGGGCCTCCTCGAGCGGATCCCCGGCCGCGGCACCTTCGTCGCCCAGCCGCCCCGGACCTCCGGCCGCCTCACCTCGTTCACCGAGGAGATC
This sequence comes from Nocardioides sp. T5, assembly GCF_048161455.1. Classification (NCBI taxonomy): domain Bacteria; kingdom Bacillati; phylum Actinomycetota; class Actinomycetes; order Propionibacteriales; family Nocardioidaceae; genus Nocardioides; species Nocardioides sp. T5. The sequence goes on from NZ_CP182415.1 coordinate 786,767, forward strand.
CGCCGCCGCGGGATGCTGCCGGAGTCGCAGACGCTCCTGGCTCGCGTCGAGCAGGCCGGCCCCGGGGTCGCGAGGGCGCTGGACATCTCGCCCGGTGACCCCGTGCTCCACTGGCGTCGCCTGCGTCGGGCCGACCAGGCCATCGTGTGCGTCGAGGACGCCTACCTCAACGAGGTCCTGCTGCCGGGCTTCCTGCAGCACGGCACGCCCACCAGCCTCTACGAGGCCCTCGCATCACGCGGCCTGCGCCCCACCGAGGTCGAGGACTCCATCAGTGCCGACCGGGCGAGCGCCGACGAGGCGGCGATCCTCGAGGTCGCCGAGGGCGACCCGGTGCTGCGCCACGCCCGCCGAGCGGTCTCCGACGGCCGGATCGTCGAGGTCTCGCGCACCTGCTACCGGCACGACCGCTTCACGGTCTACCTCCAGCTCAACGACCACTGACCCGCCTCAGTCGCCGCCGAGCGCGTCCAGCTCGCGTCGCAGGTTGGCACGCGCCGCGACCTCCCAGAGCTCCCGGGCCTCGGGGGTGCTGAAGAGGCGCGGCCGGACGGCGAGCTCGCGCAGCACCGCCGCGCGACCGGCCCGGAAGTCGTCGTCGCTGACGTGTGCGAAGTCCTCCCGCACCCCGCCGGCGTAGGCGTCGTAGCGCTCTTGAGGTGCGGCGAGGATGCCCAGGTCGGCGTCGCTGAGCGCAGCACCTGAGGTGTCGTCGTCGGCAGGGCGGTGGTGGGCGGTCATGCGGACCAGTCGCGCCACCTCGTCGGCGTACGCCGCAGGGAGGGCGCGCTCGGCCCACCGTGCCGACCGCTCCTCGTCGTCGGCCGCCCCGTCGTAGACCGCGTCGTGGAACCACGCCGCGAGCCCGACCGTGGTCGGGTCGAACCCGACTCCCGCTGCCGTGAGCACGGCGAGCCGGTCGAGCACCTCCTCGAGGTGGCGCAGGTCGTGGTAGCCCGGGCGGTCCCAGGCAGTGAGCAGCTCGTCGCGGAGCGCGTGGTGGTCGACCAGCGGCCAGCGCTCGGCGAGGCTCACTGCTGGGTCGCCTGCTGCAGCTCGCGGGCCTCGGCGTGGCCCGACGCCATCGCCCAGCGGATCGTCCGGGTGGCCGCCGCGCCGAGGACCCGGTTGGTCACCGGCGGCACGGGCGGCAGCCGCAGGCTCACGACGTGCGTCGGCGGGCAGCAGTCCGATGGCGGCCGAGGCCAGCGCGAGGTAGCCCGGGCGCGCGGCCAGCGGCAGGTCGGGGTGCAGCAGCAGGAAGCGGATGGCCTCCTGGGCGGCCGGCGTGCCGCGCAGCTCGGGCTCGTACGCCGCCAACGTCGCGTGCAGGTCGTCCTCGGAGCGCGGCGCACCGATCACGCCGAGGTGCTCGGCGGCGACGGCGGTCTGGGCGACGTACTGGTCACGCTCCGGTCCGACCAAGGGTCGGTGGCCGTAGCGGTCGTGGGCGACGAGGAAGCTGTCGATCTCCGCGGCGTGGACCCAGCCGAGCAGGTGCGGGTCCGAGGCGGCGTACGGCGTCCCGTCGGGCATCGTGCCGGTCACCGACTCGTGGGCACGTTGCACGGCGCGGATGATCTGCAGGGCATCCTGCTCGGCACCGAAGGTCGTCATCGCGATGTAGGTGGAGACCTGCGCGAGCCGCCCCCACATGTCACCGCGGTAGCCCGAGTGGTCGGCCACGCCCTGCATCGCGGCGGGGTGCAGCGACTGCAGCATGACCGCGCGGATGCCGCCGACGAACATCGAGGCGTCGCCGTGCACGCGGGCGATGGGGGAGTCGGGCTCGAACCACCGCGGTCCGGGGGTGCCGTGGACGCGCTGCCGGTTGCGGGGGCCGTCGGGGCCGGCCACCTTGCTGAACAGCTCGGCGCCGAGGCGGTCACGGAGGGTCACGTCGCCGAGGCTAGCCAAGGACCTGAAGCGGCCCGGACCGCGTGGCTGCCGGTTCTTTGACTTCGAGTACTCGAAGTTCCTACGGTCGATGACGTGACCAGCCACGCCCTCCCTCGCAGCTACTCCATCAAGGAGGCGGCAGCCCTCACCGGCCTGCCGGCCAGCACGCTGCGCTACTACGAGCAGATCGGGGTCATCTCCCCGATCAGCCGTGGCGCCAGCAGCGGGCACCGCGTCTACGACGACGAGGACCTCGACCAGCTGATGTGGGTCTCGTGCCTCGCCGCGACCGGCATGTCGGTCGGCGACATGCGCCTCTACATGGCCAACAACCGGCTCGGGGCGGACGCGGCCGCCGACCAGGAGCGGCTCCTGCGCGACCAGCAGGAGCGCCTCACGACCGAGGCGCGGGCGCTGGTGCTCCGCCAGCGCTACGTGGACCTCAAGATCGCGTACTGGCAGGCGGTCCGGGACGGGGACACGGCGCGCAGCGAGCAGGTCGCCGACCAGGCGCGGGCGCTCGCCGACGAGCTCCGCGCGGTCACGCACGACCCGATCCACTGACCGGCCACCCCGGTCAGCACACCCCACAGAAGGACGGAACACCCCCACATGCGCGTGAACGCCTACGCAGCCCCCTCGGCCGGCGAGCCGCTGGCCCCCACCACCATCGAGCGCCGCGAGGTCGGCGCCCACGACGTGCTCATCGCGATCGAGTACGCCGGCATCTGCCACTCCGACATCCACACCGTCAACGGCGACTGGGGCCCGCAGCCCTTCCCCGTCGTGCCCGGCCACGAGATCGTCGGCACCGTGACCGAGGTCGGCAAGGGCGTGACCCGCCACCAGGTGGGCGACCGCGTCGGCGTCGGCTGCATGGTCAACTCGTGCGGGGAGTGCGACAACTGCAAGGCCGGCGACGAGCAGTACTGCCGCCAGGGCATGGTCGGTACGTACGCCGCCACCGACCGCGACGGCACCACCACCCAGGGCGGCTACTCCACCCACGTGGTCGTCGATGCCGACTACGTCCTCTCGGTCCCCGAGAGCCTCGACGCCGCTGCCGCCGCGCCGCTGCTGTGCGCCGGCATCACGACGTACTCCCCGCTCAAGCACTGGCAGGCCGGCCCCGGCAAGAAGGTCGCCGTCGTAGGGCTCGGCGGCCTGGGCCACATGGCCGTCAAGATCGCCCACGCCATGGGCGCCGAGGTCACCGTGCTGTCGCAGTCGCTGAAGAAGCAGGAGGACGGCCTCCGTCTGGGCGCCGACCACTACTTCGCCACCAGCGACCCCGACACGTTCGAGGCCCTCGCCGACTCCTTCGACCTGGTCATCAACACGGTCAGTGCGAAGATCGACGTGAACGCCTACCTCGGCCTCCTCGCCGTCAACGGCACCCTGGTCAACGTCGGCGCCCCGCCGGAGCCGCTGCCGGTCAACGCGTTCTCCCTCATCGGCGGCCGGCGCTCGTTCGCCGGCTCGATGATCGGTGGCATCGCCGAGACCCAGGAGATGCTCGACTTCTGCGCCGAGCACGGCATCGTCTCCGAGATCGAGGTGATCGGCGCCGACCAGGTCAACGAGGCGTACGAGCGGGTGCTGGCCTCCGACGTGCGCTACCGCTTCGTGATCGACACGAGCACCCTCGTCTGATCGAGGCGTCGACAGTGGAGCCCGCGGCCGGTAGGTACGGCCGCGGGCTCCACTGTTCTACGTGTGCCCGGCTCAGCTCGACTCGGCGGACAGGTCCCCGGCGTCGACGATGCGGTAGGCGTAGCCCTGCTCGGCGAGGAACCGCTGCCGGTTCTGGGCGAAGTCGGCGTCGACGGTGTCGCGCGAGACGATCGTGTAGAAGTGCGCGCTGCGGCCCTCCGTCTTCGGCCGCAGCAGTCGCCCGAGGCGCTGGGCCTCCTCCTGGCGCGAGCCGAACGACCCGCTGACCTGGATGGCCACCTCGGCCGACGGCAGGTCGACGGAGAAGTTGGCGACCTTGCTGACCACCAGCAGCCCGATCTCGCCGGAGCGGAACGCGTTGAACAGCCGCTGCCGCTCCCTGACCGGGGTCTCGCCCTTGATGACCGGGGCGTCGAGCAGCTCGGCGATCTCGTCGAGCTGGTCGATGTACTGCCCGATCACCAGGGTCGGCTGCCCGGCGTGCTGCTGCACGAGGCGTCGTACGACGTCGATCTTGGCGTGGGTGCACGAGGCGAGGCGGTAGCGGGTGTCGGGGTCGCTCGTGGCGTAGGCGAGCCGCTCGCCGTCGGGAAGGCTGACCCGCACCTCGACGCAGTCGGCGGGCGCGATGTAGCCCTGCGCCTCGATGTCCTTCCACGGGGCGTCGTAGCGCTTGGGGCCGATGAGGGAGAAGACCTCGCCCTCACGCCCGTCCTCGCGCACGAGGGTGGCGGTGAGCCCGAGTCGGCGCCGGGCCTGCAGGTCGGCGGTCATCCGGAAGATCGGGGCCGGCAGGAGGTGCACCTCGTCGTAGACGATGAGCCCCCAGTCGCGGGCGTCGAGCAGCTCGAGGTGCGGGTAGACGCCCTTCCGCTTCGTCGTCAGCACCTGGTAGGTCGCGATCGTGACGGGACGGACCTCCTTGACGGCACCGGAGTACTCGCCGATCTCGTCCTCGGTCAACGAGGTGCGCGCGACGAGCTCGTCCTTCCACTGCCGCGCGCTGACGGTGTTGGTCACGAGGATGAGCGTGGTCGCGCGGGCGTGGGACATCGCCGCGGCACCGACGATGGTCTTGCCGGCCCCACAGGGGAGCACGACGACGCCGGACCCGCCGTCCCAGAACGACTCGGCGGCCTCGCGCTGGTAGGGGCGCAGCGTCCAGCCCTCCTCGGCGAGGTCGATGTCGTGCGCCTCGCCGTCGACGTAGCCCGCGAAGTCCTCGGCCGGCCAGCCGAGCTTGAGCAGCGCCTGCTTGAGGTTGCCGCGCTCGCTGGGGTGGACCACGACCGAGTCGTCGTCGATCCGCGCGCCGATCATCCCGGCCACCTTCTTGGCGCGGAGCACCTCCTCGAGCACCGGGCGGTCGGTGGAGGACAGCACCAGTCCGTGGACGGGGTGCTTCTCCAGCCGCAGCCGGCCGTAGCGGCCCATCGTCTCGGCGACGTCCACGAGGAGCGCGTGCGGCACGGCGTATCGCGACCAGGTCAGCAGGGCGTCGACGACCTGCTCGGCGTCGTGCCCCGCGGCGCGGGCGTTCCAGAGCCCCAGCGGCGTGAGGCGGTAGGTGTGGATGTGCTCCGGGGAGCGTTCGAGCTCGGCGAAGGGCGCGATCGCCTTGCGGGCCTCGGCGGCCGAGGGGTGGTCGACCTCGAGCAGCAGCGTCTTGTCCGACTGGACGATGAGGGGGCCGTCGTTCATCGCGTGGCCGCCTCGGCCCGGCCCGCGGCCGGGTCGTCGCCCACCTGCTCGGCCCGGCGCCGGGCGCGGAAGGCCGCGACGTTGGCGCGCGAGGAGCACCGGTCGGAGCAGTAGCGGCGCGACTGGTTGGGGGAGGTGTCGACGAAGACGTGGTCGCAGCGGGGCTCCGAGCAGATGCCGAGCCGGGTCGCGCCGAGGTCGCACACGAGGTTGGCGAGCCCCATCAGCGCCTCGCCGACCAGCAGCTCGGCGACCGACGCAGCCTGGTTGGCCACGTGCATGTGGAGGTTGTCGGGGTCGTGGTCGGAGATCATCGGCGTGACGGGGTGCTCGGCGAGCAGGTCGTTGAGCGAGCTGACCACGAGCGCCACGTCGTCGACGTCGGAGGCCTCGAAGACGGGCCGCAGCTCGTCCTGGAACGTCCGGACGGAGTCCACGTCGGCCCCGACCACCGAACGGTGCAGCCAGGAGCGGTCGGCGAGGTGCTCGCGCAGCGCCTCCTCGTCGGGCAGGTCGGCGTTGACGAGCGCGGCCGCGCGCTCGGCGTACCGGATGAAGTCCATCGTCCGAGTCTACGGAGGCTGCCTCGTGGGGTGATCAGCGTGTCGGGGTCCCTGCGGCGTTGTCCGGGGGAGCGGAGCGGAGGAGGAGAACGTCGTGGGGTGATCAGGCGTGGCGCACGCGTGTGATGCGGTGCACGGCGAACTCCCGGACGTCGTCGGCACGGTGGTCGTACGCCGAGAGCCGACCGCCGTCGAGACGGCGCGGGTCGACGACCCGCTCGCCGGTCGTGCCGTGGTTGTCGACGTAGCCGATGACCACCGTGCTCCCTGCCTCGATGGCCTCGCGCAGGGCGGCCAGCGCGCCGGAGGGCGTGGTCGTCGCCTCGGCGCTCGCGGGCCGCGACGACTCGGCCCGGTCGCCGGCGCGGATGGCCGTCGCCACGGCTTGGACCTGCGCTGCCTGCCGCGCCTCCACCGCACCGGCGGGCCGGCGGCCGCGACGGGTGCGGGCGCGCTGGAGGTCGGGGCGGCTCACGCGGACGGTGCCGTCGGCCGCCTCCACCGGGGGGGGCCCAGGCTCGCGGAGCCGCGGCAGCAGGACGTCGAGGGGCGAGGTGGCGATCGCCACCGTCGGCGCGAGCAGGCGCAGGCCCAGGCTCCGCCCACGCGGGTCGTGCACGAGGGCGGCCAGGGCCGCCTCGTCGTCCGCGCGCAGGAACGCCTCGGCGTGCCCGACCCGCACCGTGCCGAAGGTGCGGGCGACGTCGTCGACCAGGAACTCGAGCGGCTGGGGCACCGGCGTGTGCGAGACCGAGGTGAGGAAGTCGCGCACCTCGCCGCTCGACCACCCTGCGTCGAAGCCGCGGCGCAGCGACCCGGAGGTGAAGCGGTAGACCGTCGCGCCGCCGCGGGACTCCACGTCGGCGAGCAGGTGCAGGCGGCGGGCCACCTCGGTCTCGAGCGGACCCGGGGCGACGGCCGTGAGGTCGGCCTGGAGGAGGACGTGGTCGACCGGGCGGGGGAGGTGCGGGTCGATCGCCTCGGCGGCCGCCGGCAGGTCACCGAGCGCCACGGAGCGTCCGCTGGGCGGCAGGCCCCCGGCGCCGGTGACCCCGAGCACGGCGGCCTCCGACAGCGCGGCGGTGACCAGGTCGGCGAAGACCGTCGGTCGGCGCGGACGCAGCCAGGAGAGGCGCTGCACGAGCGACGCGATGCCCGTTCCGACCGCGAGCACCTCGCCCTCGGGCACCTCGGCCAGCACTTGCAACGCGAGCCGCCGGGCCTCCTCGGCGAGCCCGCTGGAGAGCTCGGGCGCGAGCGCGTTCCAGGCCTTGCCGGCCGGGTCGCGCGACCCCACCAGCGAGGGAACCCGGCTGCTGGCCAGCCACCCGCCCACCAGACGGGTCCACCGCTCGGCGAGCGGCAGGCCCGACCAGACGTCGAAGTCGTCGGTGGGCAACCAGGAGGGGGTGCCGTTGCTGTCGGCCGCCTCGGCGACGAGCCCCGCGGTCAGCGCGACCTCGACGACCAGGGCAGCCCCCGGCTCGTCGACGTGCAGCTCGCGGGCCACTGCCTTCAGGTCGCGGACGGCGAGCCCGCCGCTGCGCAGGACGCTCGGCGGCTGCACGCCCCAGTGGTCGAGCAGCAGCTCCACGCGGCGTACGACGTCGAAGGCCGCGCCCGCGGCGGTCCGGGCGACGAGCGAGACGTCGCGCGACGACGTCGCCAGGGGCGGCACCTCGTCGACCGGCTCCCGGGTCGTACGGCCACCGCGCAGGGCGAGACCCACCTCGCCCGGCAGCACGACGGCGTCACCCTCGCGGGGCACGAGCAGGCGCCTGCTGATCAGCTCCTCGGCCGGCGACCGGGCCTCGGCCGGTGACACGGTGCGTCTCGCCGAGCCGGTCGTGCCCTCGCCGCCGTGGTCGTCCACGTGGCGCAGCAGCGCGGTCGCGGCCGGGGTGAGCTCGGCGATCCGCGCCGCCACCTCGTCGGGGCTCGCGGGCTCGGGGCTGGAGGGTCGCAGGCCGCTGACCAGGCCCGGCATGCCCCGCATCGCGTCGGCCACGCCGGTGAGCGCCCGCACACCGCCCGGGGCCTCCCAGGCCAGGGCCAGGTCGAGCAGCCGCTGCAGGGCGGCTGCCGTACGCGCCTCGTCGGCACGCACGATCGAGATCAGGTCGGCCGAAGTGGTTTGACCTGCAACCAGGAGGGCATCAAGCACGGAAAGCTCCAGGCGGTCGAGCCCGTCGAGGGCGCGATGGATCGACGACCGTGTGGCAGCCCGCGAGGCCAGCTGCGAGGAATCCTGAGGGGCGGGTGTGGCGAGGTCTGGACGGGCCCTGAGCAGCGCCACGAGCCGATCGTCCGGCCAGCTGCGCAGCTGGTCGGCAAGGGTGCGTGCGGGTGTCGTCCGCGCTGAACTGGACATCCCTCTTACGCTACTCGCCGGGCCGGCACCGCGGCCCCACATCTCGACACGGGGCGAAGAGGGCCGACATGCTGGACGTTGATCTGCACCACGGGGCGTCGACGGACGTCGGACTGGTGCGCAAGGTCAACGAGGACTCCTACCTCGTCGCGCCTCCCGTCTTCGTCGTGGCCGACGGCATGGGCGGCCACTCCGGCGGCGACGTCGCCAGCCAGATGGTCGTGGAGGAGTTCCAGCGCCTCGCCGAGTCCTACGACCCGCGGCGCGGCGCCGAGCTCGTCGCCGACGCCTTCGCCCGTGCGCAGGCGCGCATCGTCGACTACGGCGACGCCCATCGCGCGCTGCACCCCGGCTGGCACGCCGGCACCACCGCGGTGGTGGCGGTCCTGGTCGTCGACGACGGTGCCACCAAGTGGCTCCTGGCCAACCTCGGCGACTCGCGCATCTACCGCATCGTCGAGCGCCGCCTCGAGCAGGTGAGCGTGGACCACTCCGTGGTCCAGGAGCTGATCGACGCCGGCCACATCACGGCCGAGGAGGCCGCGGTCCACCCGGAGAGGCACGTCATCACGCGGGCGCTCGGCAGCCCCGAGGGCATCCAGCCCGACTTCTTCCTCCTGCCCCTCGGCTCGGTCGAGCGCCTCCTGCTCTGCAGCGACGGCGTGACCGGGATGATCGAGGACAGGGAGATCGAGGAGATCCTCGAGTCGGTCGCCGACCCGCGCGACGCCGCCGACGCGCTGGTGCGCGCAGCGGTGGCCGCCGGCGGGCGTGACAACGCCACGGCGGTCGTCGTCGATGTGGTGGGATTGGTGAAGGACGCGACCTATGACTCCCGGCGCCAGCTGGAGAGTCTCGAATCGAAGCTGGGGGGACGACTGTGAGCACTGAGGCGAGGTTCGCGCCGGGGGACTGGTACGCCGTGGTCGGTGACCGGGCGACCGTCCTGCTGCCGGGCAGCCAGCGCGGCCGGGTGGCCACGCTGTGGGACCTCGCCGACTCCGGTGCCGGGGTCGATGCGCTGCTCGACGCCCTCCTCGCGGGCGGGCTGTCCACCCTCGACCACTTCGCCCTCGTCTCCCACGACGACGACGCGACCCGCCTGATCGTGCGGGGTGCGCCGACGGCGACCGTCTCCTCGGCCGGAGGCGAGGAGGTCCTCAGCGCCGCGCCCGGCACCACCTGGGCCGAGCAGGTCCTGGTGGGCGTCTCGAGCGTCCGGGTGACCCTGACCGGTGAGGGCTCCGCCGACCGCCACCTCACCCCGGGCCTGGCCCGGGTCTCGGTCGTCGAGTTCGGTACGCCGTCCGCGTCCGTCGCCGACGAGCCCGTGGCGCCCGAGCCCGCTGCCGAGGAGCCCCCGGTCGACGACTCCACCGACGCCGTCGGTCCCGACCCCGCTGCAGAGCGCGAGCCGGAGCCGGAGCCGGAGCTCGCGCCCAGCCCGGAGGAGGCGCAGGCGCCTGTGCCGGTGCCCCCGGCAGCGCCGATGCAGTTCGGCTCGCCCGAGGACGACCCCACGCCGACGGGCGAGACCCCGGCCGTCGAGGACGACTGGGCCGACCGCGACGGCCAGACCCAGGTGGGCGGCCCGGTCTCCGACTTCGAGCGTCCGCCCATCCCCGGGCAGGAGATCGCCCCCGACGTGGTCGCGCAGCCGGTCGCCTCGCTCGTCTTCTCCACCGGTGACGTGGTGTCCGTCGACCGCACCGTGCTCGTGGGTCGCGCGCCCGAGGCACGCCGCTTCGCCTCCCACGACCAGCCGCACGTGGTGACGGTGCCCAGTCCCCACCAGGAGATCTCCTCCACCCACCTCGAGATCCGGCCCGGAGCGGGCGCCGACCACGGCGCCGCCATCGCCACCGACCTCGGTTCCACCAACGGCACCGTCCTGGCCCAGCCCGGTCTCGACCCCGAGGAGCTCAAGCCCGGCATCGCCGTCAGCCTGATCCCCGGCGCGGTCCTCGACCTCGGCGACGGTGTCACCATCCAGGTCACCAACCCCTGACCAGCGCCCACCGAGACCAGCCGTGACCCAGCACCCCCAGTCCATGACCTATCCCGTCGCCGAGCTCGAACGACGCTTCGCCGCCTTCGCCGTCGACCGGCTCCTCGCCTGGAGCCTCATCGCCGCCGTCGGCGTCGCGACCGCCCTGTTCGTCTCCGACGACCTGTGGACCGTCGTCGGCGCCGTCGCCGGTGCGACGGTCGTGATCTGGCTCGTGCTGGCCGTCGTGCAGGGCGTCAGCGGCACGTCGCCCGGCAAGGCCGTCTCGGGGCTGCGGGTGGTGCACCACGGCACGGGCACCCCCATCGGGGTCGGCCCGGCCCTGCTGCGCTCGCTCGTGCTCGGCGTGGCCGGACTGCCCACCTTCGGCATCGGCGTGGCCACCCTGGCGTGGACGGCCGTGGAGGACCGCGGCCGCCAGCGTCGCGGCTGGCACGACCACCTCGCCCACACCGTCGTGGTCGACGTACGTCCCGTCGTCGAGGTCGCCGACACCGCTGCCGACGACGCCCCGCGCCACATCGTCAACCTCACCGCCATGCGGCTCGTGCCGGCTCCACCTGTCGAGCAGGTCAGGACGCCCGAGCGCTCCGAGCACTCCATGCGCCGCCAGCCGCTTCCCGCCGACCTCGCACGCCCCGCGCCCGCTCCGGCCCCGGCTCCCGCCCCCGTGCACCAGCCCGCACACCCGCAGCCCATGCAGCACCAGCCCGCGCAGCCGCAGCCCGTGCCCGCCCAGCAGTGGTCGTCCCCGCCGGCTCAGACGCCGGCGCCGCCGTCCCAGCCGCCGTCGCACCGCCTGCCCGCCCCACCGGTGCGTCCCCATCCGGCGCCGGGGACGCCGATGGCGCCGCCGCGCTGGCGGGTGCACTTCGACAACGGCGAGAGCTTCGTGATCGCCGGCCTCGCGCTGGTCGGTCGCCGTCCCGAGGCCCGGGCCGGCGAGCAGGTCGCCCACCTGATCCCGCTGGCCTCGGCCGACATGTCGGTCTCCAAGACGCACGCCCAGTTCGGTCCCGCGCCCGACGGGACGATCGTGGTGATGGACCGCGGCTCGACCAACGGCACCGTCCTGGTGCGCCAGGGTGTCTCGCGCCAGCTCGCCCCGGGCAAGCCCGCGGCGCTGGTCGACGGCGACAAGGTCGTCTACGGCGATCGCGAGATGGTCGTCTCGCGGGAGGGCTGAGGACGGCGGCCCTCCGGCGGCGTCAGCGGGTCAGGGCGACCGGCACGCGGGTGACGCCTCCGCGGGCGCCGAGCCAGACCAGCATGCCGTCGTCGAGGCGGCCGGGCGCGGTGGGCCCGGACACCGTGACGGTGAAGTCGGCCGACTCGCCGGGCGCGAGGCGTACGGCCAGCGGCTGCACGCGCACGCGGTGCGAGGTGAAGCCGCGAGCGGTGACAGAGAAGTACTCCGGACGGGTGCCGATGTTGGTCACCGTGCGCACCGCGCGGCGCTGCCGCGCGGGCATCAGGAGCGAGCTCGTGTTGAGGCGCGCCAGACGGTGGCGGCGCACGGCGCGGCGCCACTCCTCGGGAGCGACGTCGAGGGCGAGGTGCGCGGTCGGCGCCCGGGTCGGGAGGGCGCCCGACCCCTGCTCCAGGACGGAGGAGCCGGGAACCGGCCGGGCCGACGTCACCAGGAGCGACCGGACGACGGAGGCGGACCACTCCGGGTGCTCGCCGAGGACCAGCGCCGCGAGCCCGCTGGCGTGTGCCGTCGCCGCGGAGCTGCCGCTGAAGACGCCCCACGTGCGGCCGGTGGACCCCGGCAGGGCGCCCAGCACGGCGTCGCCGTCGGCCACGGCGTCGGGCTTGACCGTGATCCCGCGCGGGTCGCCCGCGGCGCTCCACCGGGCCGTACGCCGGGTGCCGGGGTCGCCGGCGACGCGCGACACCGTGACCCGCGCGTCGGGGTGTCGGGACACCCAACGGCTGAACGACCGACCGGCGGACGCCGACAGGTGGACGGTCGGCACGGAGTGGAGGTCGGCGGTGACCGAGCCGGGACGACGGTTGACCAGGACCATGGCGCGGCCGCCCGCCTGCGCGACGGCCTCGGACTTGTCGATGCGCCCGATCGCCCCGCGCCGGCAGACCACCACCCGGTCCGCGACCAGGCGTGAGTCGAGGGCCTCGAGCCGGCACTGCGCGGCCGCGCGTCGCGACGCCCCCGGCGCCGCCGCGTCCTGCGCGAGCACGGCGCGGCCCCTCACCTCCGAGGGGCGTCCGCCGCCCGCCCACGACCGGCCGCCCGGGAGGGAGACACGGGCCCGCGACATGCGGCCGACGGCGGCGCCGACCGTCGTGACCCACGGACCCGCGTGGGCCGCATAGGCCGACCTGCCCGCGTTGCCGGAGGCGCCGATGACGACCACGTCGGCCTCGGCCGCGCCGAGGAGCGCCAGCTGCAGGGTGTCGATGCGCTCGCCACCGGAGAGGGCGAGGCTCAGGACGTCGACGCCGTCGGCGACCGCGGCGTCGACCGCCGAGACGACGTCAGCGGTCGAGCAGCCGTCGTCGGCGGGGTCGGGTGCGCCCCAGCAGGCCTTGTAGGCGGCGATCCGAGCCTGCGGTGCCACGCCGCCGAAGAAGCCCGCGTCGCGGTCGTCGACCCGGACGCTGACACCGGCGTTGCCGGCGGCGACCGAGGAGACCTGCGTGCCGTGGCCGAGGGCGTCGCGGGGGGACAGCGACTCCGACGACCTCACCCGCTCGGCGCCGAAGCCGTCGACGTACCAGCGGGCGCCGACGATCTTGCGCGTGCAGTCCTCGGGGGTCCAGCCGTCGCCCTCCACGCACGCACCGGCGAACGCCTCCGGGTCCGCCCCGAGGCCCGGGACCTCGGCGAACGCGGGTGACTCCGGCGCGATCCCCGAGTCGACGACGCCGATCACCACGCCGGCCCCGCCGCGCAGGCGGGGGCTGGCGGCGGCGCCGCGGACGGCGGCCAGCGACGGGCGTCCCGCCAGCGGGCGGATCGAGTCGACCTCGATCGAGGTGACGTCGGGCTGGTCGTCGAGGGTGGCCAGCTGGTCGGCGGTCAGCCGGGCGGCGAACCCGTTCAGCGCCGTGGTCCAGCGGTAGACGGGCTCGCCCGCGCCGACGGCGGCGAGGACGGCGTCCTGCTCCGCCAGCAGCTCGGGCGCCTCCGCGCGACCGGCGGAGGTGCCGGCGCCGGTCAGCGTCACGAGGACGAGGTCACCCGGAGCAGCGGCCGCAGGGGCGTCGTCGGCGGTCGCGGCGCCCGGCGCCACGGACAGGCCCAGGGCGAGCGCGAGCGCGCCGCAACCGAGCAACCGTCTCGTCCGTCGTGTGCGCACGTGTCTCTCCCGCTTGGTCGTCCGTGTCGCCCCCCGCCCCCGCGGTGGGACCCCCGAGCCTCCCATGGTCCCAGCAGGGGTGTCACCAGATCAAAGCCCCCCGGGTGACAACCGGTTGGTCCGCGCGCGGTGCGGCCCCCTATCCTGTGCCCGCCGCGTGGTTCCACGCGGCGCCGAGCGCAGAGCTGAGTGGGGTGGACCGTGCCGAGTGGCAAGGTGAAGTGGTACGACGCGGAGAAGGGCTTCGGCTTCCTGTCGCAGGAGGACGGCCCGGACGTCTACGTCCACGCCGACGCGCTGCCCGAGGGCACGGCCACGCTCAAGGCCGGCACCAAGGTGGAGTTCGGCATCGCCCAGGGCCGCCGCGGCGACCAGGCCCTGCAGGTGCGCGTCATCGACGCTCCGGCCTCGGTCGCACGCAACCAGCGCAACGCCCAGCGCAAGCAGCCGGAGGCGATGGTGACCATCGTCGAGGACCTCATCAAGATGCTCGAGGGTGTCGAGGAGACCTACCGCCGGGGCCGGCACCCCGAGCGCGCAGCCGCGCGCGGCACGGCCAAGGTGCTGCGCGCCCTGGCCGACGAGCTCGACGTCTGAGGCGACTCCGGCCCAGCCCGCGCCACGCGTCGTACGACGTCAGGTGCGGGCCGGTCGCGACGCCCGGCCTGAGCGGCTGAACAGCACGAACGACGCCCAGAGGCCCAGCACGCCGGCGGCGATGCCGAGGCCGAGCTGTGGCATCAGCGGCATCGCGATCCCGACGAAACCGCCGATGACCCAGGCCAGCTGCAGGGTGGTGTCGGAGCGGGCGAACGCGCTGGCCTGGATGCGGCTGGGGACGTCGCGCTGGATCGTCGAGTCGAGCGACAGCTTGGCCAGGGCCTGCGCCAGCCCTGCCGTCAGGCCGAGCAGCACCAGGGTGACGAGTCCGTAGAACACCGCGGCCAGGGTCGCGACCACGGCGTCGGCCAGCAGGGCGAGCACCACCGTCACGGCCGGGTTGAGGCGTCTGAGCAGCGACCCGATCGTGATGCCGAGGGTGTTGCCGAGACCCGCTGCGCCGATCACGAGCCCGAGCAGCACCTCGGGTCGCATGTCACCGATCGGGTTGTCGCGCAGCAGGAACGCCATGAACATCGTCAGGAACCCCGAGAGCCACCGTGGCCCGCAGTTGGCGCGCAGCGCGAACGCCACGTCCCCGGGGATGCGGGTGCGCGGGCGTCGCCCGGTGCGCCCCGCCTCGGTCGGGCCGGTGAGCACCATCTCGCCCTCGCCCCGGCTGGCATCGACCTTCTCGGGCAACCGGATGGCCCAGATCGTCGCGAGCACGAAGACCAGGAACCCGTAGCGCAGGGACCACTCCGGGCCGAAGGTCGAGGCGAGGATCGCGAGCGGCGCGGACAGGCCCGCCCCCACCACGCCGGCCAGCGACACCCTGGCGTTGGCCTTGACCAGGGTCAGGTCGGGCGGCAGCAGCCGGGGGACCGCGGCGGCGCGCGTGACGCCGTACGCCTTCGAGGCGACGAGGCACCCCAGTGCGGCGGGGAACAGCCAGTCGGACTCGCTGACCACCGCCGTCGCCAGCACCCAGCACAGGAAGCAGCGGATCGCCATGGTCGCGCCGACGGCCCACCGTCGACCGTGGCTGAAGCGGTCGAGGAACGGGCCGATGAGCGGCGCGACGATCGCGAAGGGCAGCATCGTCAGGCCGAGGAAGAGCGCGACCTGGCCGCGCGCCTCCCCGGTCGGGACCTGGAAGAAGAGAGTGCCGGCGAGCGAGATGGCGACGGCGGCGTCGCCGGCGGCGTTGAAGGCGTGGAGCTCGATCAGGCGGGAGAGACCCGAGTCGCCGGCCCCCTCCGCGCGGGTGGCCCGCCGCGCCTGGGTGACCGCGTAGTGCCCGGCGGTCCCCGCGCCGCGGCCCGCGGCCCGGGCTCCCCGCGCCGCACCCGAGAGCGAGCGTCGTACGGTGCCCGAGGGGGGCGCGGCGGCACCCGCGCGGGGCGCGTCGGTGGCCGTCTCGGACCGCCCCGACTGCGGTCCCGACTGCGGCCCCGGGGCGGGATCGGGACGGTCGGAGGTCACGAGCACCATCTTGACCTACCGCCTCCACCTCCGCCGCCGACACCCGGAGGTCCGGTCTCGCCGAGGGTCCCCGACGGGACAGGGCCACCGACCATTTGCCATGATGCGCAGGTGATCGCTCTCCCCACTCGTGCCGGCAAGCCCGACTCGGTCCTCGCCAAGGCCGTGGAGCTGGCGCGCAGCGTCGTCCTCGAGGTCGCCGAGCCGGCGGACCTCGGCGAGCACCTCGGCGCGCGCGCGGAGGGTGAGCGCGTCGTCACCCACCACTTCGCCTGTTCCCGCCGGGGCTACCCGGGCTGGTACTGGTCGGTCACGATGACGCGGGCCAAGCGCGGCAAGGACCTCACCGTCAACGAGGTGGTCCTGCTGCCCGGCGAGGAGGCCATCGTGGCGCCCGACTGGGTGCCCTACAAGGAGCGGCTCCAGCCCGGTGACCTCTCGCCCGGCGACCTGCTTCCCGTCGAGGACGAGGACGTCCGGCTGGTCCCGACCTACCTGGTCGGCGACGACCCGCTCGACACGCCGCTCGACGGCGATGCCCGGGCGCAGGTGCGACAGGTGGCCGAGGACCTCGGCCTGGGTCGCGTGCGCACCCTGAGCCGCGAGGGCATCGACATGGCGGCCGAGCGCTGGCAGGCCGGACCTGGTGGTCCCGACGCGCCGCTGGCGAAGAGCGCCCCGGACACCTGCTGGTCATGCGGCTTCCTGGTACGGCTCAACGGCTCGCTCTCGACCCGCTTCGGGGTCTGTGCCAACGGCAACGCCAACGACGACGGTCGCGTGGTCGCCCTCGACCACGGCTGCGGCGCCCACTCGGAGGTCAAGCTCGCGCGCAAGCAGCAGCCGCTCCCGCTCCCGGACCACGTGTTCGACACCCTCGTCGAGGACGAGCTCGAGACCTTCTAGGACCCGCCCGGGCTAGTCCCTCGCCAGCACCCACACGGCGTAGTCGTCGACGGGCTCGTGCAGCTCGTAGCTGCCGAACCGGTGCACCACCCGCAGGCCCACCGACTCCGCGTCGGCGACGAACTCGTCGGCGGGGTAGGTGCGGCTGCCGGCCTTGACCGGCTGCAGGTGGAAGCCGACCAGCGCCCGCCCGGTCGGGACGAGCAGCTCGCCCACGCGTGCCAGCACCGACCGCTCGGTGCCCTCGGCGAGGAAGACCATCACGTTGCCGACGAGCACCGCGAGGTCGAACGTGCCGACCTCCGCCGGGTCGAGGGCCAGCGCGTCGTGGGGGAGGACCTCGAGGTCGGCGTACGTCGCCCGTGACTGGGCCCGCAGCGCGGGGTCGGGCTCGGTCGCGACGACGTCGTGTCCCTGGTCCACCAGCGCGGCAGCGACGCGACCCATGCCCGAGCCGATGTCGATGACGCGGGCACCGCGGGGCACGAGCGCGTCGGCGAGCCGGGCCTCGCCCGCCACGTCGGCGCCCCGGTCGACCAGGTCGGCGAAGTGCCGGCCGTAGCCCAGGTTGGCCGGGCCGGCGAGCTCCCAGCGCGTCTTCGCCCGGCTCGTCGGGGTGCTCATCGGACGGCCTGCTGCGAGGCCCGCTCCTTGCGCCGGCGGCGGCAGTACTCCAGGCCGCACAGGCCCAGGCCGAAGCCGGCGAGGCAGGTCCACAGCCACCAGGTGCGGCCGCTGTCCTCGAGTGCGCCCCAGAACGGCAGCAGACCGAGGAAGCCCAGCAACCACAGGGCGGTGCCGACCTCCGTGGTGCGGACACCGTCGACGTCGAGCGGCTCGACCTGCGCCACGATGTAGGTGCGGCGCCCGATCTCGTGCTGCGTCGGCTGCTCGTCGCCCAGGTCCACGCGCTCACGCTACACGCGGGGGAAGACGCGAAACACGGGCGTGGCGCAGTCGTGCCACACTGCGGTCCTGTGAGCGACCAGACGCAGACACAGCGACAGCGACCGCAGGGCTCCGGCCTCGACGGCTACTTCCGGATCAGCCAGCGCGGCTCGACCGTCGGCCAGGAGGTCCGCGGAGGCGTCGTCACCTTCTTGACGATGGCCTACATCATCGTGCTCAACCCGCTCATCCTCGGTTTCGTGCCCGACTCGACGGGCGCCTTCCTCGGCGGCGGCGCCGAGCCCGGCAGCGGCATCCCGGCCATCGCCGCCGGCACGGCGCTGGTCGCCGGCGTGCTGACCATCGCCATGGGCGGGTTCGCCAACTTCCCGCTCGCGCTGGCCACCGGCCTGGGGCTCAACGCGTTCGTCGCCAACACCATCGCCCGGCAGTCCACGTGGGGCGCGGCGATGGGGCTCGTCGTCCTCGAGGGCATCATCATCCTGCTGCTGGTGCTCACCGGATTCCGCAAGGCCGTGTTCCACGCCGTGCCCCAGCAGCTCAAGGTCGCCATCTCGGTCGGCATCGGCCTCTTCATCGCCCTCATCGGCTTCGTCGACGCCCGCGTCGTGACCCGCATCCCCGACGCCTTCCAGACCACCGTGCCGGTCCAGCTCGGTGCGGACGGCCACCTCGGCGGCTGGCCGGTGCTCGTGTTCTGCCTGGGCCTGGCGCTCATGGTCGCCCTCTGGGTGCGCAAGGTGCGCGGCGCGATCCTCATCTCGATCCTCGTCACCACCGTCGTCGCCGTGGTCGTCGAGGCCATCGCCGGCCTGGGTGCGGCTTCGGCCGACAACCCCAAGGGCTGGTCGCTCAGCGTGCCGACGCTCAGCGGCGACGTCGTCGGCCTGCCGTCCTTCGACACCCTGGGCGAGGTCGACCTCTTCGGCGCCTTCGGCAGCGCCGGCACCGGCGTGCTGGCTGCCCTGCTCCTCGTCTTCTCGCTGCTGCTGGCCGACTTCTTCGACACGATGGGCACGATGACGGCGATCGGCGCCGAGGCCGGCCTCAACGACGAGGAGGGCACCCCGCCGGGCGCCCAGCGCATCCTGGTCGTCGACTCCGTCGCCGCGATCGCCGGCGGTGCCGCCGGCGTCTCGTCCAACACGTCCTACATCGAGAGCGCCTCGGGCGTCGGCGAGGGCGCCCGCACGGGTCTGGCGTCCGTCGTCACCGGCGCGCTGTTCCTGCTGGCCACCTTCTTCACGCCCCTCGTCGCGGCCATCCCCTCGGAGGCGGCCGTCCCGGCGCTGGTGCTCGTGGGCTTCCTGATGATGCAGCAGGTCACCGAGATCGACTGGCGCGACCTCGAGGTGGCCATCCCGGCCTTCCTCACCGTCGTCCTCATGCCGTTCACCTACTCGATCTCGGTCGGCATCGGCGCCGGCTTCGTGGCGTACGTCTTCATCAAGGTCGTCGTCGGCAAGACCCGCGAGGTCCACCCGCTCATGTGGGTCGTCGCGGCCCTGTTCGTCGTCTACTTCGCCTACACGCCGATCAGCGGCTGGCTCTCCTGACCGCCTGAGTCACCGCGGCCCCGGCCCGCGTTTCGCCCGGACCTCCTCGGCAGAGTCCCCGCTCGAGCGGGGACTCTGCCACTTGGTGGGGGTTGCAACGGCCTCCAGGTGACGGACTCCCCGCATGAGCGGGGACTCCCCGGCGGTGCGCGAGGCCGACGGAATGGTTAGCACAGGTAATGAGTTACGCTAACGACATGCCGACCGCCGACCTCCGTACCGACGCCGGGCTCGCCTCCGAGCTCCGGGCCGGTGTCATGCGCCTGCGCCGCCGCCTCGTCTCCGAGCGCCACCCCGACAACGACCTGAGCATCCCGCAGATGGTCGTGCTGGGGCTGCTGGTCCGGACGGGCGAGCAGACCGTCGGCGACCTGGCCCGCGCCGAGCGCGTCCAGCCGCCGTCGATGACCCGCACCGTCAACTGCCTCGAGGCCGACGGCTACGTCGAGCGGCGCCCCCACGAGACCGACGGCCGCCAGGTCGTCGTCTCCCTCACCGACGCCGGCCGCGCCGCCGTGCTGGCCGACCGCCAGCGCCGCGACGCCTGGCTGTCCCGGCGCCTGAGCGAGCTCACGCCCGCCGAGCGCGCCACCCTCCGCGACGCGGCCCCGATCCTGGCCCGGCTCGCCGTCGCCGACTGACCACCTGACCCATGACCGACTGAGGAGTCACCACGAGTCCCACGTTCCGCTCCCTCTCCAACCCGAACTACCGCCGCTACGCAGCCGGCGGGGTCGTGTCCAACACCGGCACCTGGATGCAGCGCGTCGCCCAGGACTGGCTGGTGCTCGAGCTCGCCGTCGGGTCCGGCGCCACCGCGCTGGGCATCACGACCGGGCTCCAGTTCCTGCCGTTCCTGCTGCTGACGCCGTTCGCCGGCCTGATCGCCGACCGCATGCCCAAGCAGCGGCTGCTGCAGCTCACCAACCTCGGCATGGCGCTGCCCGCTGCCGTCCTCGGCATCCTCGCCGTCACCGGCGTCGCCGAGGTCTGGCACGTCTACGTCCTGGCCTTCCTCCTCGGCTCCGCGTCGGCCTTCGACGCGCCGGCTCGCCAGTCCTTCGTCTCCGAGCTCGTCGACCCGGTCGATCTGACCAACGCCGTCGGCCTCAACTCCGCCAGCTTCAACGCCGCCCGCCTCGTCGGCCCCGGCCTGGCCGGCGTCCTCATCGCCGCCTTCGGCGGGGGAGCGGTGGCCACCGGGTGGGTCATCCTGCTCAACGCGGTGTCGTACGCCGCCCCGATCTGGTCGCTGCGCCACCTCGACGCCAGCCGGATCGACGCCGCGGCGCCCGCCGACCGCGGACCCGGCGCGATCCGCGAGGGCGTGGCCTACGTCCGGGCCCGCCCCGACCTGCTGCTCGTCCTCGGGCTGGTGTTCTTCGCCGGCACCTTCGGCCTCAACTTCCAGATCACCTCGGCCCTGATGGCCACCGAGGTGTTCGGCAAGGGGCCGGAGGAGTTCGGGCTGCTCGGCTCGTTCCTGGCCGTCGGCTCCCTCGCCGGCGCGCTGCTCGCCGCCCGCCGCAGCCACGTGCGCCAGCGCCTCGTCGTGGGGGCCGCCCTGGCCTTCGGTGCCTCGGTGATGCTGGCCGGGCTGATGCCCTCCTACCTCACCTTCGCGCTGCTCGCGCCGGTCACCGGCCTCACCGCCCTGACCTTCATCACCAGCGCCAACACCTACATGCAGCTGAACACCGACGCCGGCGTGCGCGGTCGCGTGATGGCCCTCTACCTGATGATCTTCATGGGCGGCACCCCGGTCGGTGCGCCCGTCATCGGCTGGATCGGCCAGGAGTACGGCGCCCGCTGGACGCTGCTGGGCGGCGGGCTGCTCACGATCGCCGGTGTGGCGCTCTCGGCAGCGCTCTACCTCCGGCTCGACCGCACGCGGCGCGAGCGGGAGCGGCAGGTCGTCGAACCGGGCGTCCGGGCGGTGCCAGCGGCATTTTGACCCTGCCGTGGCGCCCGAGTAGCCTCAATCTTCGTGTCTGGCACGTCCAGACCCATGCCCATGCTCGGACTTCGCGGCGTTCCAGGCCGCGCCCCGGCTGGCCACGGTATTCGCAACAGGCACATGCAGCAGCGCACGACACCCGAGTCCGGCACCGCGTCGGACCGTGATGAGCAGACAGAGAGAGGGAACCACCAGGTGCCCACCATCAACCAGCTGGTCCGCAAGGGCCGCCAGGACAAGGTGTCCAAGAACAAGACGCCTGCCCTGAAGGGATCCCCGCAGCGCCGAGGCGTCTGCACCCGCGTCTACACGACCACCCCGAAGAAGCCGAACTCCGCCCTCCGCAAGGTCGCCCGCGTGCGCCTGAGCAGTGGCGTCGAGGTCACCGCCTACATCCCGGGTGTCGGTCACAACCTGCAGGAGCACTCGATCGTGCTCGTCCGCGGCGGCCGTGTGAAGGACCTTCCCGGTGTCCGCTACAAGATCATCCGCGGCTCGCTCGACACCCAGGGTGTCAAGAACCGCAAGCAGGCCCGCAGCCGCTACGGCGCGAAGAAGGAGAAGTAATGCCTCGCAAGGGTCCCGCTCCCAAGCGCCCCCTCGTCGTCGACCCGGTCTACGGTTCCCAGCTGGTCACCCAGCTCGTGAGCAAGGTCCTGCAGGACGGCAAGAAGGCTGTGGCGCAGCGCATCGTCTACACCGCACTCGAGGGCTGCCGCGAGAAGACCGGCACCGACCCGGTCGTCACGCTCAAGCGCGCGATGGACAACGTCAAGCCGGCCATCGAGGTCAAGTCCCGCCGCGTCGGCGGCGCGACCTACCAGGTCCCCGTCGAGGTCAAGGCCAACCGCTCCACCACGCTGGCCCTGCGCTGGCTCGTGGGCTACGCCGCCGACCGCCGTGAGAAGACCATGGCCGAGCGTCTGATGAACGAGATCCTCGACGCGAGCAACGGCCTCGGTGCCGCTGTGAAGAAGCGCGAGGACACCCACAAGATGGCCGAGTCCAACAAGGCCTTCGCCCACTACCGCTGGTGACGGCGAGGGGCCGTATGACCCGCAGCGCGCGTCGTACGGCCCCTCACCCCACGAGCTCCCACCAACTTCCGAGGGACTGAGACACAACAGTGGCTGTCGACATCACCACCGACCTCAACAAGGTCCGCAACATCGGCATCATGGCGCACATCGACGCCGGCAAGACCACCACCACCGAGCGCATCCTCTTCTACACCGGCATCACCTACAAGATCGGTGAGGTCCACGAGGGTGGCGCCACGATGGACTGGATGGAGCAGGAGCAGGAGCGCGGCATCACCATCACGTCGGCCGCGACGACCTGCTGGTGGAAGAACCACCAGATCAACATCATCGACACCCCCGGCCACGTGGACTTCACCGCCGAGGTCGAGCGCTCGCTGCGCGTCCTCGACGGCGCCGTGGCGGTCTTCGACGGTGTTGCCGGTGTCGAGCCGCAGACCATGACGGTGTGGCGCCAGGCCAACAAGTACTCCGTCCCCCGCATGTGCTTCGTCAACAAGCTCGACCGCACCGGCGCGGACTTCTTCCGCTGCGTCGACATGATGGTCGAGCGCCTCAACTCCACCCCGCTCGTGCTCCAGCTGCCGATCGGCGCGGAGTCCGACTTCCTCGGTGTCGTCGACCTGGTCGGCATGCGTGCCCTCACCTGGCGCGGCGAGACCAAGATGGGTGAGGACTACGACGTCGAGGAGATCCCGGCCGACCTCGCCGAGCAGGCCGCGGAGTACCGCGAGAAGTTCATCGAGACGCTCGCCGAGGCCGACGACGACATCATGGAGAAGTACCTCGAGGAGGGTGACGAGAACTTCACCGTCGAGGAGCTCGAGGCCGCGATCCGTCGCGCCACGCTGGCCGACAAGGTCAACCCGGTCCTCTGCGGCACCGCCTTCAAGAACAAGGGCGTCCAGCCCCTGCTCGACGCGGTCGTCAAGTACCTCCCCTCGCCGCTCGACATCGACGCCATCGTCGGTCACTCGCCGCGCGACGAGGAGGAGGCCATCTCCCGCAAGCCCTCCGACGACGAGCCGTTCTCCGGCCTGGCCTACAAGATCGCTTCCGACCCGCACCTGGGCAAGCTGATCTACGTCCGCGTCTACTCGGGCAAGCTCGAGGCCGGCTCGACCGTGGTCAACTCGGTCAACGGCCGCAAGGAGCGGATCGGCAAGGTCTACCAGATGCACGCCAACAAGCGTGAGGAGATCGCGTCGGTCGGCGCCGGCCAGATCGTGGCCGTCATGGGCCTCAAGGACACCAAGACCGGCCACACCCTGAGCGACCCGAACAACCAGGTCGTGCTCGAGTCGATGACGTTCCCGGCCCCGGTGATCGAGGTCGCGATCGAGCCCAAGACCAAGGGTGACCAGGAGAAGCTCGGTACCGCCATCCAGCGTCTCTCCGACGAGGACCCGACCTTCACGGTCAAGGCCGACGAGGAGACCGGGCAGACGATCATCGCCGGCATGGGCGAGCTCCACCTGGAGATCCTCGTCGACCGCATGAAGCGCGAGTTCCGCGTCGAGGCGACGGTCGGCAAGCCGCAGGTCGCCTACCGCGAGACCGTCCGCAACACGGTCGAGAAGCACTCCTACACCCACAAGAAGCAGACGGGTGGCTCCGGCCAGTTCGCGAAGGTCGTCGTCAACCTGGGGCCGAACATCGACCCCGAGACCGGCGTCGGCGCGGGCTACGAGTTCGTCAACAACGTCACCGGTGGTCGCGTCCCGAAGGAGTACATCCCCTCGGTCGACCAGGGTGGCCAGGAGGCCATGGAGTTCGGCGTGCTCGCCGGCTACCCCATGGTCGACGTGAAGTTCTCGCTCGAGGACGGCGCCTACCACGACGTCGACTCGTCCGAGCTCGCGTTCAAGATCGCCGGCAACCAGGCCTTCAAGGAGGCCGCACGCAAGGCCAAGCCGGTGCTGCTCGAGCCGATGTTCGCCGTCGAGGTGACCACCCCCGAGAGCTTCCTCGGCACGGTCATCGGCGACATCAACTCGCGCCGCGGCCAGATCCAGGCGCAGGAGGAGCGTCACGGCGACATGGTCGTGAGCGCCCTCGTGCCGCTGTCCGAGATGTTCGGGTACGTTGGCGACCTGAGGTCCAAGACCTCTGGTCAGGCGTCGTACTCGATGGAGTTCGACTCGTACGCCGAGGTTCCCACGAACATCGCCGACGAGATCATCAAGAAGGTCCGCGGCGAGTAATCGCGCCTCGGATCCTCGGCACCAGCACCACCCACACCCACGAGTCACCAACTCTCACACGCAGAGAACAACAATCAGGAGGAGCCCCAGTGGCTAAGGCGAAGTTCGAGCGGACCAAGCCGCACGTCAACATCGGCACCATCGGTCACATCGACCACGGCAAGACGACGCTGACCGCGGCGATCACCAAGGTGTTGCACGACAAGCACCCGGACCTCAACGAGGCTTCGGCGTTCGACCAGATCGACAAGGCTCCCGAGGAGCGCCAGCGCGGCATCACGATCTCGATCGCGCACGTCGAGTACCAGACCGAGGTGCGTCACTACGCGCACGTCGACTGCCCCGGTCACGCCGACTACATCAAGAACATGATCACCGGCGCGGCTCAGATGGACGGCGCGATCCTCGTGGTCGCCGCCACCGACGGCCCGATGCCGCAGACCCGCGAGCACGTGCTGCTCGCCCGCCAGGTCGGCGTGCCCGCCCTGGTCGTGGCGCTCAACAAGTGCGACATGGTCGACGACGAGGAGCTCATCGAGCTCGTCGAGATGGAGGTGCGCGAGCTCCTCTCCGAGTACGAGTTCCCGGGCGACGACATCCCCGTCGTGCGCGTGGCGGCCTTCCCGGCCCTCAACGGTGACGCCAAGTGGGGCGACTCGATCGCCGAGCTCATGCAGGCCGTGGACGACTACATCCCGACCCCCGAGCGCGAGACCGACAAGCCCTTCCTCATGCCCGTCGAGGACGTCTTCACGATCACCGGTCGTGGCACCGTCATCACCGGTCGCATCGAGCGCGGCATCGTCAAGGTCAACGAGGAGGTCGAGATCATCGGCATCCGCGAGGGCTCGCAGAAGAGCACCGTCACCGGTGTCGAGATGTTCCGCAAGCTCCTCGACGAGGGCCAGGCGGGCGAGAACGTCGGTCTGCTCCTCCGTGGCACGAAGCGCGAGGACGTCGAGCGCGGCATGGTCGTGATCAAGCCGGGCACGACCACCCCGCACACCAACTTCGAGGCCTCCGTCTACATCCTCAGCAAGGACGAGGGCGGCCGTCACACGCCGTTCTTCAACAACTACCGTCCCCAGTTCTACTTCCGTACGACTGACGTGACCGGTGTTGTGACCCTGCCCGAGGGCACCGAGATGGTCATGCCGGGTGACAACACCGAGATGTCGGTCGAGCTCATCCAGCCCATCGCGATGGACGAGGGCCTGCGCTTCGCCATCCGCGAGGGCGGCCGCACCGTCGGCGCGGGCCGCGTCGTCAAGATCACCAAGTGATCACCGCCGGTCGCTGACCGGCACCGCAGCACCCGAGACCCCGTCTCCCGCAAGGGAGGCGGGGTCTCGTGCGTCCGTCGTGGGTCCGGCCCGGCAGGATGGGGTCATGGGGTTCACCAGGGCGGAGCTGGAGTCGTTCCGCGACGTCGAGGTCCCGGACCTCCTCCCGGCCGACGACCAGCCGCTCCGGTTGTTGTTCGTCGGCATCAACCCGGGGCTGTGGACCGCCGCGACCCAGAGCCATTTCGCCCGCCCGGGCAACCGCTTCTACCCCGCGCTGCTGCGGGCCGGGATCGTCCCGAGGCGGATCGACCCGTCGGCCGGGATGACCGACGAGGACCGCGACGAGCTGCGCCGGCGGGGGATCGGCATCACCAACGTGGTGCCGCGGGCCACCGCGCGGGCCGACGAGCTCACGACCGAGGAGCTGCGCGCCGGCGGGGAGCGTCTTCGCGCACTCGTGGGCGAGCGGAGCCCGTCCGTCGTGGCCGTCGCCGGTGTCACCGCCTACCGCACGGCGTTCGGCCAGCGTGGCGCGAAGGTCGGGGAGCAGCCCGGACGCTGGGGCAGCTCGCGCGTGTTCGTGGTGCCCAACCCTTCGGGGCTCAACGCGCACGACACCGTGGACACGCTCGCCGCGGCCTACGCCGAGGCGGCCCGGGCCGCCGGGGTGCTCGAGCGCACGCCTGGGTCCTGAGACCCGGGTCAGACGGCGTACGGCGGCGGGAGCAGGCCGTGGTGGACGAGCAGCCACTCCACCCGCTCACGCTCGTGGTCGAGCTCCTCCCCGGGAGGCAGGACCGCCAGCAGGTGCGGGCAGCCCGCGATGTCGGCGGCCTCGCCGAGCACCCGGTCGTAGGCGAGCCGGCAGCCCTCGTACTTCGCGAAACGCATCCCGCCGCGGTGGAAGGCGGCGTGGAGCCGGCGCAGGTCGGCGGCCACCTGCTCGACCGGCCGGCCGACCGGGACCACCTCGGCCCCGTGCCTGAGACGCCGTGCCCGCTGCGCGACCCGCCCGAGAGCGCGGGCGCTGCGCCACTCGCCCAGGTCGCCGCGGAGGGCCGCGCAGGCCACCCGGAGCACCACGAGGGCCAGCAGCAGCACGCCGACGGTCGCGAGCCAGCTCCTCATCCGTCCACGGTACGCCGGGCGGAGCCGGGCGTCAGCCCATGTCGACGCCCTCGAAGTCCTCGGGGACGTAGTCGCGCTTCTCGACCAGGACCATCCAGTTGCCGGAGTTGTCGCGCATCAGGGCCTCGACGCCGTAGGGCCGCTCCTCGGGCTCCTGCAGGAACTCCACGCCCTTGGCCCGGAGGTCCTCGTAGGTCGCCCGGCAGTCGTCGACGTTCAGCCCGACCCCGGGCAGCCCGCCCTCGTCCTGGGCGCGCCTCATCGCCTCGATGAGGTAGTCGGGGAGGGGACCGCTGGGCGTGGTGAGGTGGAGGTGGACCTCGGGCTGTTTCGGGTGCACGACCGTGCACCAGCGGAAGTCGGGCCCGAGCTGGAGGTCGTCGCCGACCTCGAAGCCGAGCACGTCGGTGTAGAAGGCGAGGGACTCGTCGATGTCCTTCACCCAGACGGACAGCAGGGAGATGTTGGTGATCATGCGACGAGCCTAGGAACGTCCGGTGTCGCCGTGCTTCTCCTGCGTTGCGGTGCTCTCCGCGTCGCGCTTCTCGACGAGCCCGGCCATGAAGACGTAGCACCCGGGGATGCGCGGGTTGCCCGCGGACGCGTAGCGCCGCTGGAAGTCGCTCGGGCTCTCCCCGACGATCGCCCGGAACCGCGCGCTGAACGAGCCCAGGCTGCTGTAGCCCACTGCGTGGCACACCTCGGTCACGGTCAGGTTCGCCGCGCGCAGCAGGTCCTGGGCCCGCTCGACGCGTCGCTGGGAGAGGTACGCCGCCGGCGTCACGCCGTACGTCAGCGCGAACGACCGCAGGAAGTGGAAGCGGCTCATCCCGGCGAGGCCGGCGAGGTGGTCGAGGTCGAAGGGCTCGGCGAAGTGCCGGTCGAGGTGGTCGCGCGTGCGGCGCAGGTGCACCAGCACGTCGCCGGGGACGCGGCGCTGCCCGGTCGGGCGGGTGGTCATCCGAGCAGCGCCTCCACCGCGCCGCGGAACGCCGAGGTGTGCGCGTCGACGTCGGTCCGGTCGTGGAACGGCGAGAACAGCGACATGTTGTGGAAGGGCGCCAGCAGCACCCCGCGGTTGACGGTCCAGAGGTGGAAGAACGCGTCGAGCTCCTCGTCGACGGCCGCCGCGGCCTCCGCGCCGGTGCGCGGGGGCGGGCAGAACCAGTACTCCGCACGACAGCCGAGCCGCTGCACGTGCCAGGGCAGGTCGTGCTCGGCGATGACGTCGCGGATGCCGTCGGTGAACTGCTCGGCCAGGGGCATGGAGACCTCGAAGTCCTCCTGCCGCAGGGCGGTGGAGAGCGTCGCCCGCACGGCGGCCATGGCCAGCGCCGACCCCGACAGGGTGCCGCCGACGCCGGCGACGTCGATGTCGTGACCGAGCATCGGGCCCTCGAGGCGGGCGGCGACCTCCTCGGTCATGCCGTAGGCCGCGACGGGGATGCCACCACCGATCGGCTTGCCGATGACCACGAGGTCGGGCTCGAGGTCCCAGGCCGCGGTGGCTCCGCCCGGACCGGCGCAGATGGTGTGGGTCTCGTCGTTGACGAGCAGCACCCCGTGGCGCCGGGTGACCTCGCGGACCGCCGCGAGGTAGCCGTCGTCGGGCAGCACGATCCCGATGTTGGTCAGCGCCGGCTCCATCAGCAGGCAGGCGACGTCACCCTCGGCGAGCCGGGTGTCCAGCGCGTCGAGGTCGTTGAACGGGACCACGGCGGTCGTCCGGGCCACGTCGACCTGCGGGCCGAGCGCACCCGGCCGCGGGACGACCCGGTCACCCGCGCGGCCGTGCTCGAGGACGCCGAGCGTCTCGTCGACCGTGCCGTGGTAGCACCAGTCCATCACCGCGATCCGGGGCCGTCCGGTGAGGTGGCGGGCGAAGCGGAGCACGAAGCGGTTGGCGTCGGTGGCCGTCATCGCCATCTGCCAGCGGGGAAGCCCGAAGCGTCGGCTCAGCTCGCCGGCGACCCAGGCGGCGTCCGTCGAGGGCAGCATCGTGGTGATGCCGCGCTCGGTGCGCTCCCGCACGGCGTCGGCGACGGCCGGCAGGCAGTGACCGGTCATCGACCCGGTGTCGCCGAGGCACAGGTCGACGTAGGCCAGGCCGTCGACGTCGGTGAAACGACCGCCTGCGGCCGACTCCACGAACAGCGGGAACGACCCCGGCCACCGCGTCATCCACGGCATCGGGACGCCGGCGAGCAGGTGCTCGCCGGCCTCCGACGCCAGTCGCGCCGAGGTCGGGTGCAGGTCGACGAAGCGCTGCTCCTCCTCGGCGTGCAGCGCCGCCAGCCGCCCGCGGTCGATGGTGGTCAAGGTCGGCGGCTCACAGCGCGCTGCCGACGTACTTGGTCTCGAGGTACTCCTCGATGCCCTCGAAGCCGCCCTCGCGGCCGAAGCCGGAGTGCTTCACGCCGCCGAAGGGGGCCGCCGGGTTGGACACGATGCCGGTGTTGACGCCGACCATCCCGAACTCCAGCGCCTCGCTGACCCGAAGCACGCGGGCGTGGTCGCGGGTGAAGACGTAGGCGACGAGGCCGTACTCGGTGTCGTTGGCCCGCTGCAGCGCCTCCTCCTCGTCGGCGAAGGTCGAGACCGGGGCAACGGGGCCGAAGATCTCCTCGCGGAACACCCGGGCGCTCGGGGGTACGTCGACCAGCACGGTCGGCGGGTAGAAGTGACCCGCCCCCGCGGGGACCTCGCCGCCGACGAGCGCACGGGCCCCGGCGGACACGGCATCGTCGACCAGCTCGTGGACACCCGCCCGTGCCTTGTCGGTGATCAGCGGTCCGACGTCGACACCGTCCTGGGTGCCGTCACCGACCCTCAGTGCGCCCATCCGCTCGGCGAACCGGCGGGAGAACTCCTCGGCGACCGACTCGTGCACCAGGAACCGGTTGGCCGAGGTGCACGCCTCGCCGATGTTGCGCATCTTGGCGAGCATCGCGCCGTCCACCGCGGCGTCGAGGTCGGCGTCCTCGAAGACGAGGAAGGGGGCGTTGCCGCCGAGCTCCATCGAGACCCGCAGGAGCTGGTCGGAGGCCTGGGCGACGAGCTTCTTGCCCACCGCCGTCGACCCGGTGAAGGTGAGCTTGCGCAGGCGGGGGTCGGTGATGATGGGCTCGCAGACCCCGCCGGAGTCGGTGGTGGTGATGACGTTGAGCACGCCGGCCGGCAGGCCGACCTCCTCGAGGAGCGCGGCGAGGGCGAGCATCGTCAGCGGCGTCTCGGCGGCGGGCTTGACCACCATGGTGCACCCGGCGGCGATGGCCGGACCGATCTTGCGCGTCCCCATGGCGAGCGGGAAGTTCCAGGGCGTGATCATCAGGGTCGGGCCGACGGGGCCCTTCATGGTGATCAGCCGGGTGCTGCCGGAGGGCGCGGGGGAGTAGCGCCCGTGGATGCGCACGGCCTCCTCGGAGAACCACCGGAAGAACTCGGCGCCGTAGGTCACCTCGCCCTTCGCCTCGGCGAGCGTCTTGCCCATCTCGAGGGTCATCAGCCGGGCGAAGTCGTCGGCACGCTCGGTCAGCAGCTCGAAGGCCTTGCGCAGGATCTCGCCGCGAGCGCGCGGCTCCGTGGCGCGCCACTCCTGCTGGGCGGCTGCAGCGGCGGCCAGCGCGCGCTCGCCGTCGGCGGGGGTCGCGTCGGCCACCCGGGTCAGGACGCCGGCGTCGGCAGGGTTGTGCACCTCGAAGGTGCCGCCGCCGGTGGCATCGACCCACGCTCCGCCGATGAGCAGCCGGGTCGGGACGGTCTCGAGCACGGTGTTGTCAGCCATCACCCCACCTTGCCACTGGTGCCGTCGACCGCCGCGTCGAAGGCGGCCTCGAAGACGTCGAGCCCCTCGGCGAGCAGGTCGTCCCCGATCGCGAGCGGCGGCAGGAACCGGAACACGTTGCCGAAGGTGCCGCAGGTGAGCGTGACCAGCCCGTCCGCGGAGCAGGCCCGGTGGACGGCCGCGGCGAGCGCCGGGTCCGGCGTA
Organism: Nocardioides sp. T5; assembly: GCF_048161455.1. Classification (NCBI taxonomy): domain Bacteria; kingdom Bacillati; phylum Actinomycetota; class Actinomycetes; order Propionibacteriales; family Nocardioidaceae; genus Nocardioides; species Nocardioides sp. T5. The sequence goes on from NZ_CP182415.1 coordinate 817,365, forward strand.
CGTCCCGGGCCGTCGCTGACCAGCTCGACCGCCAGCATGGCGCCCCGCCCGCGGATGTCGCCCACCCGGTCGGGGTGCCGCTCGGCGAGTGCGCGGAGCCGGGGCAGGAAGGCGGCCTCGACCTGCCGCGCCCGGGCCGGCAGGTCCTCGGCCTCCATGGTCTCGATCGCGGCGAGCGCGGCCGCGCAGGCGACCGGGTTCCCGCCGTAGGTGCCGCCCAGACCGCCGACGTGGACGGAGTCCATCACCTCCGCGCGACCGGTCACGGCGGCGAGCGGCAGGCCGCCGGCCATGCCCTTCGCCGTGGTCACCAGGTCGGGCACGACGCCCTCGTGGTCGCAGGCGAACCAGTCGCCGGTGCGCGCGAAGCCGGTCTGGATCTCGTCGGCGATGAGCAGGATGCCCTGCTCGCGACACCACTCGGCGACCCGCGGCAGCCAGCCCGGGGGCGGGACGATGAAGCCACCCTCGCCCTGGATCGGCTCGATGAGCACGGCCGCGCAGTTCGCCTCGCCCACCTGCGTGTGCACGGTGGCGACGAAGGCGTCGAAGGCCTCCTCGGCACAGGCGTCCGCGCCGCCGGGCCAGCGGTAGGGGTAGGCCATCGGGGCGCGGTAGACCTCGCCGGCGAACGGCCCGAAGCGGTGCTTGTAGGGCATGTTCTTCGCGGTCAGCGCCATGGTCAGGTTGGTGCGGCCGTGGTAGGCGTGGTCGAACACCACGATCGCGTCGCGACCGGTGTGGTGGCGCGCGACCTTCACCGCGTTCTCGACGGCCTCGGCGCCCGAGTTGAAGAGCGCCGAGCGCTTCTCGTGCTCGCCGGGAGTGAGATCTGCCAGCTTCTCGCAGACCGCGACGTACTCCTCGTAGGGCGTGACCATGAAGCAGGTGTGGGTGAAGTCGGCGACCTGCCGCTGCACCGCCTCGACCACCCGCGGGGCGGCGTTGCCGACCGTGGTGACGGCGATGCCCGAGCCGAAGTCGATGAGCTGGTTGCCGTCGACGTCGCGGAGGATCCCGCCGCCCGCCTGCTCGACGTAGACCGGCAGGGTCGTGCCGACGCCGGCCGACACGGCCGCGACCTTGCGGGCCTGGAGGGCCTGCGAGCGCGGGCCGGGGATCTCGGTGGCGAGGATGCGTTGCTGGGAGAGGGTCATCAGTGGTCCTTGGTCCGGTCCTTCGGGGTCCCTGCGGCGTTGTTCGGAGGAGCGGAGCGGGGGAGAAGAACGTCGTGGGGTGTTCTGTCCTGGAGGCCCCACGGGGATCCGTACCCGTCGGGCTTGGGTGCGGCGAGGAGGTCGAGGAAGGGCTTCGGAGGCAGCGCCTCGGGGCCGAGGACGCCGCTGCCCGACCAGGTCCCGTCGGCGAGCAGCTCCAGCGCGACGACGGGGTTGATCGCGGTCTGCCAGACCACGCACTGGGCGCCGTAGTCGCGCATGGAGTCGGCGTTGTCCACGACGTGGTAGAGGTAGGTCGATCGCGGCGCGCCGTCCTTGCCGGTGCCGGTCACGAAGAGACCGGCGCAGGTCTTGCCCTCCATCCGCGGACCGATCGTCGTGGGGTCGGGCAGGCAGGCCGCGACCACGTCGCGGGGCGAGACCTCCACGCCCTTGACCGAGACGGGCTCGGTCGAGTCCAGGCCGAGCGTGTGGAGGGTGCGGAGGATCGCGATCATCTCCTCGCCCAGGCCGTACTTGAAGGTGACCCGGTCGGCCTCGACCCAGCGCGGCATCAGGAGGACCTCCTCGTGCTCGACGTGGACGCACTCGACCGGTCCGATCCCCTCGGGGAAGTCGAAGACCTCGGGCTCGGAGAAGGGCGGCAGGGTGAAGAACCCCTTCTCGAGGTCGCCGCCGGCCCGCTCCCGCTCCCACACGACCGGCGGGTTGAGGCACTCCTCGATGATCGTCCACATCGAGAAGCCGGGCGCGAAGACCTCGTTGCCGTCGTCGTCGCGGATGACGAGGTTGGCGCCGTCGCGGGTGCCGAGCTCGTCGATGTGGTCGAAGAGCTCGTCGGCGGCGTAGCGCGCGAACACGTCGGAGAGCCCCGGCTCGACGCCGATGCCGAGCAGCGCGAGGCGGCCGGCGGCCTCCCACTCGCCGGCCCGGGCGAACTGCTCGTCGCCGAGCTTGACCCCGACCTCCTCGTAGGGGGCGTCGGGGTGGCGCACCGACAGGCTCATCGCCATGTCGAGGTAGTCGGCGTCGGCGGCCAGCGCGCCGGTGAAGATCGGCATCACGAAGCGGGGGTCCACCGCGTTGAAGACGTGGGTGGCGCGGACCTGCCGGGCGAGCGCCGTCACCGCCTCGGCGTCGGAGGCGTCGACCTGCGCGGCGGTGAAGCGCTCCTCGCCCGACGATCCCCGACTGTCTTGGCGCCCGCGCGCAGCGGCGACGGTCCGCTCGGCCCGGGCGAGGTCGTAGTCGGCCACCACCCAGGCCTCGAAGAAGTCGCGCTCCACCGCGATCCGGGCCGCGGCGTCACCGACCCCGCCGGCCCCGACCATCAGCACACGCATCGGCTCAGGCACTCGTCGTCTCTTCTCTGTCAGGTCGGTCAGGGTGGTGTGCGGGGCAGGGGGTCACTTCGTGGAGGCCCGGAGCGAGCTCACGACCTGCGCACCCACGACGAGGAGCACGGCGATCACGAACATCGAGAAGCCGATGACGTTGGCCTCGGCCGGGATGCCCCGGCGGGAGGCGACGTAGACGAACTTCGGGAACGTCGCCTCGTTGCCGGAGACGAAGTTCGTGATGATGAAGTCGTCGAAGGACAGCGAGAAGGCGAGCATCGCGGCGCCCGCGATGCCGGGCAGGATCAGCGGGAAGGTGACCTTCCAGAAGGTCTGCATCGGGCTTGCGTAGAGGTCCTGCGCGGCCTCCTCGATCCGGGGGTCGAGGGACTGGATGCGGGCCCTGACGGTGACGACCACGAAGCTCAGGCAGAACATGATGTGGGCGAAGACGATGGTCGTGAAGCCGAGGTTGATGCCGATGTTGGCGAAGCCCTGCACGAAGATCGTCAGCAGCGCCGCACCCATGACGATCTCGGGCGTGGCCATCGGCACGAAGATCAGCAGGTTGCTCGCGGCCTTGCCGCGGAAGCGGTAGCGGACCATGGCCAGCGCCATGAGCGTGCCGAGGACCGTGGCGACGACGGTGGAGATCACGCCGACCTGCAGCGAGGTGACCAGCGACTCGCAGACACCCGGCACGCCGCAGGGGTCCTGCCAGTGCACCCAGGTGAAGCCCTGCCACACGATGTTGGTCTTGCCGTGGTCGTTGAAGGAGAAGGCGAACGTGTAGGCGACGGGCAGGAAGAGGTAGAGGAGCACCAGGACGGCCGTGAGGACCGCGAAGTGGTTGGCCAGCCACAGCTGGACCCGCTTGGCGCTCGAGGGCCGGTAGGCGGGCGAGCGGTCGGCCGTCGGGGCCGGCGTCGTCGTCGGGGGAGTCATCGTGGCCACGTCACACCAGCTCCTCGGTGCCGAAGCGGCGTACGTAGAGGAAGACCATCACCAGGATCGCGGCCATGAGCGTGAACGACAGGGCCGCGGCCACCGGGTATCCGCCCGGGACGGCGAGGAACTGGTCGTTGATGACGTTGCCGACCATCTTCCCGCGCTGGGGACCGAGCAGCTCCATGTTGACGAAGTCACCGGCCGCCGGGATGAACGTCAGCAGCGTCCCGGCGAGCACGCCGGGCATCGACATGGGCAGGGTCACCGTGCGGAAGGTCGTGAAGCCGTTGGCGTAGAGGTCGCCCCCCGCCTCGATCACCCGCGGGTCGGCCCGCTCGAGCGAGGCGTAGATCGGCAGCACCATGAACGGCAGGAAGTTGTAGGTGAGACCGGCGATCACGGCCAGCGGCGTGTTGATGATGTTGCCGCCGGGCAGCAGGTGCAGGAAGTTGAGCACCGCCGCGACGGGACCCTCGTCGGCGAGGATCTGCGACCAGGCGAACGTGCGCAGGATGAACGAGGTGAAGAACGGCGCGATGACGCAGATCAGCATCAGGTTGCGCCAGCGGCCGACCTTGAACGCCATCGCGTAGGCCAGCGGGTAGGCCACGACGAAGGCGAAGAACGTCGCCAGGCCGGCGTAGAGGAACGAGCGCGCGAAGTGCGGCGCGTAGTCGGTCAGGGCGCTGACGTAGTTCTCGAAGTTCAGGTCGCGGTAGTAGTAGCCGGGGAAGCCCGGGTAGCGGCTCTGCAGGCTGACCGACGCCAGCTGCACGAGCGGCAGGATGAAGAAGACGCCGAGCCACAGCACGCCCGGCAACAGCAGGAGGTACGCCGTCCAGCCGCGCTTCCTCGTCTCCGGCGCCGGGGGAGCCGGAGCCGCCGCCGGGTCGCCGGCCACGTGGGCCAGGGCGCTCATACGGCGATCTCCTCCACCGGCACCCCGAACGCGTGACCGGGGTTCCAGGTCAGCCAGACCTCGTCACCGGGTCGGAGGTCGAGCGGCTCGACGTCGAGGTTCTGCTCGTAGCAGCTCCACGTGGTGCCGCTGGGCATGTCGACGAGGTAGCTGGTCGCCACCCCGAGGAACGAGACGTCGCGCACCACGCCCTTCACGTCGTTGCCGACGCCGTCGGGCTGCTTCCGCGAGACGGTCACCTTCTCGGGACGTACGCCGAACAGCATCTCGCCGTCGTGCACCTGCGAGCGCGCCTCGAGGACCTTGACCTTGGTGCCGAGGACGTCGGCCACCAGGTGGTCGCCGTCGCGACCCTCGATCGTGCCGACCCCGGTGTTGGCCTGGCCGAGGAAGTTGGCCACGAACCGCGTGCGGGGGAGGTCGTAGAGCTCGGCGGGAGGGCCGAGCTGCTCGATGCGGCCCCTGTTCATCACCGCGACCGTGTCGGCCATGGTCATGGCCTCCTCCTGGTCGTGGGTGACGTGGATGAAGGTCAGGCCCACCTCGGTCTGGATGCGCTTGAGCTCGACCTGCATCTCGCGTCGCAGCTTGAGGTCGAGGGCGCCGAGCGGCTCGTCGAGCAGCAGCACCTCGGGGTGGTTGACCAGCGCCCGAGCCAGCGCCACGCGCTGCTGCTGCCCGCCGGAGAGCTGCGCGGGCTTGCGGGCCGCGAAGGACGTCATCTGCACCAGCTCGAGGGCGTCCTCGGCCCGCTGCGCCGCGTCCTTGTCCTTGCGACGCTTCGGCCCGAACGCGACGTTGTCGTGGATGGTCAGGTGGGGAAAGAGCGCGTAGGACTGGAAGACGGTGTTGACCGGCCGCTCATATGGCCGCGACCCGGTGAGGTCGGTGTCGCCGATCCGCACCCGCCCGGCGGTGGGCTGCTCGAGGCCGGCGACCATCCGCAGGGTGGTGGTCTTGCCGCAGCCCGAGGGCCCGAGCAGCGCGAAGAACGAGCCGCGCGGGACGGTCAGGTCGATGTCGTCGACGGCGGTGAAGTCGCCGAAGGTCTTGGTCACGCTCTCGAGCTGGAGGTCGCCTCGCGCCTCGCGGAATCCGGCCATGTCAGTTCCCCATCACCTTCGTGGACCACAGGTCGGCGTACAGGATGTCCTCGTCCGCGTCGAGCACCCGGAACTGCTGGACGTTGTTGTCGGCGATGAAGTCGGCGGTGGGGAAGATCCACGGGCTCTCGGCGAGCTCGGGGTCGATCTTCTCCATCTCGGCCTGGGCGCCCTCGACGGGGCACACGTAGTTGACCCAGGCGGCCACCTGCGCCGCGACGGCCGGGTCGTAGTAGTAGTCCATCAGCCGCTGGGCGTTCCTGCGGTGCGTCGAGGTGATGGGGACCATCATGTTGTCCGACCACAGCGTGCCGCCCGACTCGGGCAGGGTGAAGGTCCAGCTGGGGTCCTCGGTGTCGTAGGCGAGGACGAAGATGTCGCCGCTCCACGTGATGCCCGCGACCGCGTTGCCGCTGGTGAGGTCCTCCATGTAGGAGTTGCCCTTCACCTTGCGGATGTAGCCCTCGTCGATCTTCTGCTCGATGAAGTCGAGCGCCTTCTCGAACTCCGCCTGGCCCCAGTCGCTCTCGATGTCGACGCCCTGGGACTGCATGACCAGGCCGGCCGTGTCTCGGAACTCCGAGAGCACCACGATCTTGCCCTTGAGGTCGTCGGTCCACAGGTCGTCGAGCGACTTGAGCTCACGACCGACCTTCTCCCGGTTGTAGCCGATGCCCGCGAAGCCGCTCTGCCACGTGATCGAGTGGAGCCGGCCGGGGTCGAAGGAGGCGTCCTTGAGCGGCTGCAGGAGGTTGTTGACCACGTTGGGCATCTGGATGAGCTCCAGCGGCTGGACCACCTGGTCGCGGATGAGCCGGGCCGCCATCCAGTCGGTCAGGGTGATGATGTCGCGGTCGATGTCCTGGCCGGCACGCAGCTGGGGGCCGACCTTGGCGTAGTAGGAGTCGTTGTCGTCGATCTCCTCGAAGTAGCCGACGTCGAGGCCGCTCTGCTCCCGGAACGCGTCCAGGGTCGGGGACGTCGTCTCCTTGCCGTTCATGTCGAGGTAGGCCGTCCAGTTGGCCCACTTGAGGGTCTTCTCGGTGTCGGAGACGTCGGTGGGCAGGTCGAGGGCGGCGAGCCCGCCCGCCGCCGGCGGCTCGGGCGGGGCGCACCCGCTGAGCGCCAGGCCGGCGCCGGCGGCGACGCCGGTGCCGAGCAGGGCCCGACGACTCAGTCCGCCGCCGGCGGCAGCCGTCAGCGCAGCGGCCGGCGGGGACAGAGGTCGCCGCCGCCTCGGGATGGGTGTCATCAGTGCATCTCCTCGCGTCGCTCGGCTCTCGCCCTCTAGATCTCGATGTTGGCCATGACGTGCTTGATGCGGGTGTAGTCCTCGAAGCCGTACATCGAGAGGTCCTTGCCGTAGCCGGACTTCTTGTAGCCACCGTGCGGCATCTCCGCGACGAGGGGGATGTGGGTGTTGATCCACACGCACCCGAAGTCGAGCGCCTTCGACATGCGCATCGCCCGGCCGAAGTCCCTGGTCCACACCGACGACGCGAGGCCGTAGTCGACGCCGTTGGCCCAGCGGACCGCCTCCTCCTCGTCGGTGAAGCGCTGCACCGTGATGACGGGGCCGAAGATCTCGTTCTGGATCGCCTCGTCGTCCTGCCGCAGCCCGGAGAGGACGGTCGGCTCGAGGAAGTAGCCGTCGCCGAGGTCCGTACGCCGGTTGCCGCCGGCGGACACGGTGGCGTGGGCCGGCAGGTTCTCGATGAACCCGCTCACCCGGGCCAGCTGGGTCGCGTTGTTGACGGGGCCGAAGAGGGCGTCCTCGTCGTCGGGCAGACCCACCGGGGCCGACCCCTTCGCGTAGTCGGCGAGCGCGGCGACGAAGTCGTCGTGGATGCCCGGGGCGACGAGGACCCGCGTGGCCGCGGTGCAGTCCTGTCCGGCGTTGAAGTAGCCGGCGATCGCGATGCCCTCGACGGCGGCCTCGATGTCGGCGTCGTCGAAGACCACGACCGGCGCCTTGCCGCCCAGCTCGAGGTGCACCCGCTTGACCTGGGGTGCGGCGCTCGCCGCGACCTCGGCCCCGGCTCGGACGGAGCCGGTGATCGCCACCAGTCCCGGCGTGGGGTGCTCGACGAGGAGGCGTCCGGTCTCGCGGTCGCCGGTCACCACGTTGAGCGTGCCCGCGGGCAGGTGCTCCGCGGCGATCTCGGCCAGCCGCAGGGTGCTCTCCGGCGTGGTGTCGCTCGGCTTGAGGACCACGGTGTTGCCGGCCGCCAGGGCCGGGCCGATCTTCCACACCGCCATGAGGAGCGGGTAGTTCCACGGCGTCACCTGGCCGACGACGCCGATCGGCTCGCGCCGGATCCACGAGGTGTGGCCGGCCAGGTACTCGCCCGCGGCCTTGCCCTCCAGCACCCGCGCCGCGCCGGCGAAGAAGCGCAGCTGGTCCACCATCGGCGGGATCTCCTCGCTCGCGGTGAGCGCCTTGATCTTGCCGGTGTTGGCCGACTCGAGGGCGATCAGCTCCTCGGCGTGCGACTCGATGGCGTCGGCGATGCCCAGGAGCGCCTGCTGCCGCTCGGAGGGCGTCGTACGACCCCACTCGCCGAAGGCCCGCCCGGCCGCCTCGTAGGCCGCGTCGACCTCCTCCGCGCCGCTGACGGGGGCGTGGGCGACCACCTGGCCGGTCGTCGGGTCGACGACGTCGCTCGTGGCGCCGGCGCCGCCGTCGACGTACGTGCCACCGATGAAGTTGCGCAGCGTGCGTGGGCTGGTCACGGGGGTCCTCCCGGTCGGGTGCAGTGAGGGGAGACTAGGACGGGTGGGGCGACCATCGCCATAGTTGTTGCCGAAGATTGTGCGGGAATCGCAGAATTAACAGCCGCGAAATGCGGATTCCGCGCTCGATGACTTGCGGACCGCCGGTTCGGGCACCACGATGGGCGCCATGAGCGAGCGAAGCGGGGACGGGCGTGGGTGAGGGGACCGTGCGGCTCGACGCGACCGCCAAGCGCATCATCGAGCTGCTCCAGGAGGACGGCCGGATCTCGTACGCCGCCATCGCGAAGGCGGTGGGCCTCTCCGAGGCCGCGGCCCGCGCGCGGGTCCAGAAGCTGCTGGACTCCGAGGTGATGCAGGTCGTCGCGGTCACCGATCCCACGCAGGTCGGCTTCACGCGCCAGGCCATGATCGGGGTCCGCACCGAGGGCGACCCGATGAAGGTGGGCGACCGGCTCGCCGCCGTGCCCGAGGTCGACTACGTGGTCACCACCGCGGGCAGCTTCGACCTCCTCGTCGAGGTGGTGTGCGAGGACGACCCGCACCTGCTCGACGTCATCCGTCAGGTCCGAGAGCTCGAGGGCGTCGTCTCCTCGGAGACGTTCGTCTACCTCAAGCTCAACAAGCAGCACTACAACTGGGGTACACGATGAGCATCGACCAGTCGTTCGACTACCAGGCCGCCGGGCGCGACCACCTCTGGTTGCACTTCACGCGGCACTCGACCTACGAGAACGGCGGCGAGATGCCGCTGATCGTGCGGGGCGAGGGGCACAAGATCTGGGACAGCCACGGACGCGAGTACATCGACGGCCTCGCCGGCCTGTTCGTCGTCCAGGTCGGCCACGGCCGCGAGGAGCTCGCCGAGGCGGCCGCGAGGCAGGCCAAGGAGCTCGCGTTCTTCCCGCTCTGGTCCTTCGCGCACCCACGTGCCGTCGAGCTCGCCGACCGGATCGCGGCGATGGCCCCCGGCGACCTCAACCGCGTCTTCTTCACCACCGGCGGCGGCGAGGCGGTCGAGTCGGCCTGGAAGCTCGCCAAGCAGTACTACAAGCTCACCGGCAGGCCCAACAAGCACAAGGTCATCTCCCGTGCCGTCGCCTACCACGGCACCCCGCAGGGCGCGCTGTCCATCACGGGCATCCCGCCGCTGAAGGAGATGTTCGAGCCGCTGGTCCCGGGTGCCCACAAGGTGCCCAACACCAACTTCTACCGGCGTCCCGAGTATGTCGGCGACGACGAGAAGGCGTTCGGCCGCTGGGCCGCCGACCGGATCGCCGAGGCCATCGAGTTCGAGGGCCCCGACACCGTGGCGGCCGTGTTCCTCGAGCCGGTCCAGAACGCCGGCGGCTGCTTCCCGCCGCCGCCCGGCTACTTCGAGCGGGTCCGCGAGATCTGCGACGAGTACGACGTCCTGCTCGTCTCCGACGAGGTGATCTGTGCGTTCGGCCGGGTGGGGGAGATGTTCGGTGCGACCGAGTTCGGCTACCAGCCCGACATCATCACCTGCGCCAAGGGCATGACCTCGGGCTACTCGCCCATCGGCGCGATGATCGCCAGCGACCGCCTGTTCGAGCCCTTCAAGCAGGGCGCGACGGCCTACGCGCACGGCTACACCTTCGGCGGCCACCCGGTGTCGTCGGCGGTGGCGATGGCCAACCTCGACATCTTCGAGCGGGAGGGCCTCACCGACCACGTCCAGCAGAACGCCCCCGCGTTCCGCGCGACCCTGGAGAAGCTGCTCGACATCCCGATCGTCGGCGACGTGCGCGGGCACGGCTACTTCTACGGCATCGAGCTGGTCAAGGACCGCGAGACCAAGGAGACGTTCGACGACGCGGAGTCCGAGCGGCTGCTGCGCGGCTACCTCTCCGGTGCGCTGTGGGAGGCCGGCCTCTACTGCCGGGCCGACGACCGCGGCGACCCGGTGATCCAGCTCGCGCCGCCGCTCATCATCGGCCAGCCCGAGTTCGACGACATCGAGCAGCGGCTGCGCTCGGTGCTCACGGGCGCGCTCGAGCACCTCTGACCCGTCGGCGCAGATGTGCGTCCGACCCGGGGGAGCGGGGAGGATGGACCTCGTGAACGACGTCGTACGCCCCGCCCGCCCGCACCACAAGCTCACCGCGGACGGGCGCCGGATGCGGGAGGTGCTCACCTACTCGCGGCGGGGCAGCCGCTTCACGCCGCGCCAGGCCGAGTCGTGGGCCGCCCACCACGCCGACTGGGTGATCCCCGAGGAGGCCGTCGACCGCCCGGGGTTCTCGCTCACGGAGTGGTTCGGTCGCGAGGCGCCCCTGATCGTCGAGATCGGGCCGGGCATCGGTGAGGCCACGTCGGTGCTCGCTGCCGCGCGCCCCGACCACAACGTGCTCGGGCTCGAGGTGTGGCTCCCCGGTATCGCCGACTCGCTGTGGCGCGTCGCGGAGGCAGGCGCCGACAACGTGCGCTTCTGCTCCGTCGACGCCGTCTGGACCCTCGAGAACCTCCTCGGCCCGGCCAGCCTCGCCGAGCTCTGGACCTTCTTCCCCGACCCGTGGCGCAAGACCAAGCACCGCAAGCGGCGGCTGGTGAACCCCGCCAACGCCGCGCTCGCCTCGTCGCGACTGGTGCCCGGTGGCGCGTGGCGACTGGCCACCGACTGGGGGGACTACGCCGACCAGATGCGCGAGGTCCTCGACGCGGAGCCGACCCTCGAGGGCGGCCGCGTCGAGCGGTGGGACGAGCGGCCGGTCACCCGCTTCGAGCGGAAGGGCCGCGACGTCGGCCGCGACATCGCCGACTTCTGCTACCGGCGGTCCGACCGCGGTTGATCGAGCACCAGGCCGGCGTCGCGGAGGAGGTGCTCGAGGCGCAGCCGCTCGGGGTCGCGGTCGGCGCCCTCGCGCATGCCGGTCAGCAGGTCCGGCACCCCGAGCGCGCGTGCCGCCAGCGCCAGCAGGTCGTCGTACGCCGCCACGGTGCCGCGCCGGCGCGCCATCGGGGTCCCGGGCACGGGGGAGACGACCTCGCGCCGCACCCGCCGCAGGGACGCCGCGAGCTGCTCGATCGACGGGGCCGACGGCCTGGCCGGGGGAGGGGAGAGGCGGGTGCGTACGCCGCGCACCACCCGGCCCAGCTCGGCCTGGTAGAGGGCCAGCCCCACCGCCGCACCCAGCATCAGGGTGCAGAGCAGGAGCGCGACCGGGCCGGCCATCCGTCGACGGTAGGTCGGCCTCCGGGGCGCGGCAAGAGGCCTTCGGCCCGGGCCGCCGGCCGGTCCGACGTGTGCGATTTGGCGTGGGCGCGTCCGGTCTGTCAAGATGTTCCGGTTGCTCCGGCGGGTCGCCGGGGTGCGGCACACACCTTGACTTCTGAATCGCGTCTCCTTGATCGAGCCAGTCGTCTGCGTGCACCGCACCAGGTCACATGGTGATCGGAGACCCGACCAGATCCGACAACCGTCGGGTGCCACCCAGAGCATCACCGCTTCCCCTCGGGGTCGTGTCACGAGCCAGATCAGTTTCAGTTGGCAGCGCGACACGCCCGACCGCGGGGGTCGGAGGGTGGAGGAGAGACAGGCGGCACCCGCCCACCAGGGGCGGAGAGCCGAAACCAGACCAGGCGTACGAGATCGAAGAGGACAGGGACCTATGGCGGGACAGAAGATCCGCATCAGGCTCAAGGCCTATGACCACGAGGTGATCGACACCTCGGCGCGGAAGATCGTGGACACCGTCACCCGTACGGGTGCGAAGGTCGCCGGCCCTGTGCCGCTGCCGACCGAGAAGAACGTGTACTGCGTCATCCGTTCGCCCCACAAGTACAAGGACTCCCGCGAGCACTTCGAGATGCGCACGCACAAGCGCCTGATCGACATCATCGACCCGACGCCGAAGACCGTCGACTCGCTGATGCGTCTCGATCTGCCTGCCGGTGTCGACATCGAGATCAAGCTCTGAGGCGACGACATGGCTAAGACTTTCGAACGCAACGTGAAGGGGCTGCTGGGCACCAAGCTCGGCATGACCCAGCTCTGGGACGAGAACAACAAGGTCGTCCCCGTCACCGTGATCGCGGCCGCGACCAACGTCGTGACCCAGGTCCGCCAGCCCGAGGTGGACGGCTACAACGCCATCCAGGTCGGCTTCGGCGAGATCGAGGCCCGCAAGGTCAACTCGCCCGAGGCCGGTCACTTCACCAAGGCCGGCGTCACGCCGCGTCGCCACGTCGCGGAGATCCGCACGGCCGACGCCGCGAGCTACACCGTGGGCCAGGAGCTGACCGTCGAGACCTTCGCCGCCGGCGAGGAGATCGACGTCACCGGCACCAGCAAGGGCAAGGGCTTCGCCGGAACCATGAAGCGTCACGGCTTCTCCGGCGTCTCCGCCTCGCACGGTGCGCACCGCAACCACCGCAAGCCCGGTTCCATCGGCGCCTGCGCCACCCCGGGTCGCGTGTTCAAGGGCACCCGCATGTCGGGCCGCATGGGTACCGACACGGTCACCACCCAGAACCTGACGGTGCACGCCGTCGACGCCGACAAGGGCCTGATCCTGGTCAAGGGCGCCGTTCCCGGCCCCAAGAACGGTCTCGTCGTCCTTCGCTCGGCCGCCAAGAACTCCGCCGCTACTGGCAAGGAGGCCTGAGCATGGCTGTCAACACCGTCAAGGTGGACCTCCCCGCCGAGATCTTCGACGTCGAGGTCAACATCCCCCTGATCCACCAGGTCGTCGTGGCGCAGCAGGCTGCTGCACGCCAGGGCACGCACGCCACCAAGACCCGCGGCGAGGTCCGCGGCGGTGGCCGCAAGCCCTACAAGCAGAAGGGCACCGGCCGCGCCCGCCAGGGCTCGACCCGCGCCCCGCAGTTCGCCGGCGGTGGCACCGTCCACGGCCCGCAGCCGCGCGACTACTCCCAGCGCACCCCCAAGAAGATGAAGGCCGCCGCCCTGCGCGGTGCCCTCTCCGACCGGGCCCGCAACGGCCGCGTGCACGTGGTCGACGGTCTGGTGTCGGGCGACAAGCCCTCCACCAAGGCCGCGATCGCCGCGCTGACGTCGCTGACCGACCGCGTGGGCTACCTCGTGGTGCTCGAGCGCTCCGACGCCCTCACCTGGCTCTCGCTGCGCAACGCGCCCGAGGTCCACATCGTCGCCGTCGACCAGCTCAACACCTACGACGTGGTCGCCGCTGACGACGTGGTCTTCACCAAGGGTGCCTACGACGCCTTCGTGAACGGCACCAGCGTCGCTGGCGCCTCCACCGCGAAGTCCGAGTCGGCCGCGCCCGTCGCGACCGAGCAGGCCACCGACGAGCCGGCGCTCCCCGCCGGTGCGAAGGCCCCGCTCAAGAGCGGCAAGAACCCGAAGGGCTACGAGGTCCAGGGCCTGCAGTCCGGCACCTACCTCGTCGAGGGCGACGCCGCCTACGACGTCTCCGGTGGCGACTTCTGGTTCAAGTCCGCCGAGGACGCGGAGGCCGCCGGTCTGACCCGTGCCGACCAGAAGGAGAGCGACAAGTGAGCACCCTGCACAAGGACCACCGCGACGTCCTGATCGCCCCGGTCGTGTCGGAGAAGAGCTACGGCCTGCTCGACGCCAACAAGTACACCTTCATCGTCCACCCGGACGCCAACAAGACCGAGATCAAGATCGCGGTCGAGAAGGTCTTCGACGTCAAGGTCACCTCGGTCAACACGATCAACCGCCAGGGCAAGACGCGTCGCACCCGCTACGGCCTGGGCAAGCGGCCCAACACCAAGCGCGCGATCGTCAGCCTCGCCGAGGGTCACCGCATCGACATCTTCGGAGGTCCGGTCTCCTGACCGGGCTCCTGACTAGGAAACTGATATGGCTATCCGCAAGTACAAGCCGACCACCCCGGGCCGTCGTGGCTCGTCGGTGGCCGACTTCGTCGAGATCACCCGGTCCACGCCCGAGAAGTCGCTGACGCGCCCGCTGCCCAAGAACGGCGGTCGCAACAACCAGGGCCGCATCACCACCCGGCACAAGGGTGGCGGTCACAAGCGCGCCTACCGCATCATCGACTTCCGTCGCTACGACAAGGACGGCGTCCCGGCCAAGGTCGCTCACATCGAGTACGACCCCAACCGCACCGCTCGCATCGCGCTGCTGCACTACGCCGACGGCGAGAAGCGCTACATCGTCGCGCCCAAGGGTCTGACCCAGGGCACCCCGGTGGAGTCCGGCCCCAACGCCGACATCAAGCCCGGCAACAACCTGCCGCTGCGCAACATCCCGGTCGGTACGACCATCCACTGCGTGGAGATGCGTCCGGGCGGCGGCGCGAAGATCGCCCGCTCGGCCGGCAACTCCGCCCAGCTGGTCGCCCGTGAGGGGAGCCGCGCCACGCTGCGCATGCCCTCGGGCGAGATGCGCTTCGTCGACGTGCGCTGCCGCGCCACGATCGGTGAGGTCGGCAACGCCGAGCAGTCCAACATCAACTGGGGCAAGGCCGGCCGCATGCGGTGGAAGGGCGTCCGCCCGACCGTCCGCGGTGTCGTCATGAACCCGGTGGACCACCCGCACGGTGGTGGTGAGGGCAAGACGTCCGGTGGTCGCCACCCCGTCTCCCCCTGGGGCAAGCCCGAGGGCCGCACGCGCAAGCGCAAGGCCAGCGACTCCCAGATCATCCGTCGTCGCAAGTCCGGCAAGGGTAGGAAGTAACCGACATGCCTCGCAGCCTCAAGAAGGGCCCCTTCGTCGACGACCACCTTCAGAAGAAGGTGGACGCCGAGAACGAGAAGGGCAGCCACAACGTCATCAAGACCTGGTCGCGCCGGTCGATGATCGTGCCCGACATGATCGGCCACACCATCGCCGTGCACGACGGTCGCAAGCACGTCCCGGTCTTCGTGACCGACTCCATGGTCGGCCACAAGCTCGGGGAGTTCGCCCCCACCCGCACCTACCGCGGGCACGTCAAGGAAGACCGGAAGGGACGCCGTCGATGAGCACCACCGAGCGCAGCCGCACCAGTGCGCGCCGCAGCACGCTGCTCGGCGACCAGCCGGGCGCCTATGCGAGCGCACGCTACGTGCGGATCACCCCGATGAAGGCCCGCCGTGTCGTCGACATGGTCCGCGGCCTCCAGGTCGACGAGGCCCTGACCCTGCTGCAGTTCGCGCCGCAGGCCGCCTCCGAGACCGTCTACAAGGTGCTGGAGAGCGCGATCGCCAACGCGGAGACCACCGAGGGCCTCAACCGGGCCGACCTCGTGCTCTCCGTCGCCATGGTCGACGAGGGCCCGACGATGAAGCGTTGGCGTCCCCGTGCCCAGGGCCGTGCGACCCGCATCAACAAGCGCACCAGCCACATCACCCTCGCGGTGCAGCCGGCCGACGCGCTGGCCACGAAGAACGGCCGCGCCAACAAGAACGGAAGGGGTGCCTGATGGGTCAGAAGATCAACCCGAACGGCTTCCGCCTGGGCATCTCCACCGACCACAAGAGCCGTTGGTACGCCGACAAGCTCTACAAGTCGTACGTCGGTGAGGACGTCGCCATCCGCAAGCTGCTCTCCAAGGGCATGGAGCGGGCGGGCATCTCCAAGGTCGAGATCGAGCGCACCCGTGACCGCGTGCGGGTGGACATCCACACCGCCCGCCCGGGCATCGTCATCGGTCGCCGCGGCGCGGAGGCCGACCGCATCCGCGGCGAGCTCGAGAAGCTCACCGGCAAGCAGGTGCAGCTCAACATCCTCGAGGTGAAGCAGCCCGAGATCGACGCGCAGCTGGTCGCCCAGGGCGTTGCCGAGCAGCTCGCCGGCCGCGTGCAGTTCCGCCGCGCCATGCGCAAGGCCATGCAGACCTCGATGCGCTCCGGTGCCAAGGGCATCCGGATCCAGTGCTCGGGTCGCCTCAACGGTGCCGAGATGTCGCGCACGGAGTTCTACCGCGAGGGCCGCGTGCCCCTGCACACGCTCCGCGCCGACATCGACTACGGCTTCTACGAGGCCAAGACCACCTTCGGCCGCATCGGCGTGAAGGTCTGGATCTACAAGGGCGAGGTCGCCGGCACCCGTGCCGAGCGCCAGGCCCAGCAGGCCGCCCGCGCCGGTGCTCCGGGTCGCGGCGGTCGTCCCAACACCCGTGGTGGCGAGCGCCCGAGCCGTGGCTCGCGCGGCGACCGCGCACCTCGCGCCGAGTCCACCGAGGCTCCGGCCGAGGCGGCACCGAGCGCAGGAACGGAGGCCTGAGCCATGTTGATGCCCCGTCGTGTCAAGCACCGCAAGCAGCACCACCCCAAGCGTCGCGGCGCCGCCAAGGGCGGCACGTCGCTCGCCTTCGGTGACTTCGGGATCCAGGCTGTCGAGGGTCACTACGTGACCAACCGACAGATCGAGTCGGCCCGTATCGCCATGACCCGTCACATCAAGCGTGGCGGAAAGGTCTGGATCAACATCTACCCGGACCGTCCCCTGACCAAGAAGCCCGCCGAGACCCGCATGGGTTCCGGCAAGGGCTCGCCCGAGTGGTGGGTGGCGAACGTCAAGCCCGGCCGCGTCATGTTCGAACTTTCCGGTGTCGACGAGGTGACTGCTCGTGAGGCCATGCGCCGCGCGATGCACAAGCTCCCGATGAAGTGCCGGTTCATCTCCCGTGAGGCCGGTGAATTCTGATGGCTACCAAGCTCAACGCACACGAGCTCGACGAGCTCGACGCAACCGCCCTCGAGGCCAAGCTGCGCGAGGCCAAGGAGGAGCTGTTCAACCTGCGCTTCCAGGCCGCGACCGGCCAGCTCGAGAGCAACGGCCGCCTGCGCGTGGTCAAGAAGGACATCGCCCGCATCTACACCGTGGTCCGCGAGCGCGAGCTCGGCATCCGTACCACCCCGGGCACCAACGAAGAGGCGAAGGCATGAGCGAGAACACTGCGACCCAGTCGGCCGACGAGCGCAACCAGCGCAAGGTCCGTGAGGGCCTCGTCGTCAGCGACAAGATGGACAAGACCATCGTCGTCGCCGTCGAGGACCGCGTGAAGCACGCCCTCTACGGCAAGGTCCTGCGCAAGACGTCGCGTCTGAAGGCGCACGACGAGACCAACCAGTGCGGCATCGGCGACCGGGTCCTCATCATGGAGACCCGTCCGCTGTCGGCCACCAAGCGCTGGCGCCTCGTCGAGGTGCTGGAGAAGGCCAAGTGACCTGAGGCCCCGCGGCCTCGAGCACAAGTTTCCACATATCAGTTCGGCCAGGCTCGCTCTCCGTTGAGAGGGCGAGAACCAGCTCGACAACCAGGAGAAATCAATGATCCAGCAGGAGTCGCGACTCAAGGTCGCCGACAACACCGGTGCGAAGGAGATCCTCTGCATCCGTGTTCTCGGTGGCTCTGGGCGTCGCTACGCCGGCATCGGTGACGTCATCGTCGCCACCGTCAAGGACGCGATCCCCGGTGGCAACGTCAAGAAGGGCGACGTCGTCAAGGCCGTGGTCGTGCGCACCGTCAAGGAGCGTCGCCGCGCCGACGGTTCCTACATCCGCTTCGACGAGAACGCTGCCGTCATCCTCAAGAGCGACGGCGAGCCCCGTGGCACGCGCATCTTCGGCCCCGTCGGCCGCGAGCTGCGCGAGAAGCGCTTCATGAAGATCATCTCGCTCGCCCCGGAGGTGTTGTGAGAGATGGGTAAGAACATGAACATCAAGAAGGGCGACACCGTCAAGGTGATCGCTGGCAAGGACAAGGGTGCCCAGGGCAAGGTCATCTCGGTGCTCCGCGAGGAGGACCGGGTGATCGTCGAGGGAGTCAACCTCGTCAAGCGCCACACCAAGTCCGTTCAGCAGACCAACACCACCGGCGGCATCATCACCCGCGAGGCCCCCATCCACGTCTCCAACGTGATGCTGGTCGAGGGTGACGGCGTCACGCGCGTCGGCTTCCGCCGCGACGAGGTCACCAAGCGCCGTCCCGACGGCTCGACCTACGCCGCGACCCGGTCGGTCCGCGTGTCCCGCAAGTCCGGCAAGGAGATCTGAGATGGCCGAGACCCAGACCACTGAGATTCCCCGTCTCAAGGCGCGCTACCGCGAGGAGATCGTCCCCGCCCTGCGCTCCGAGTTCGACATCGCCAACATCATGCAGGTGCCCGGCCTGACCAAGATCGTGGTCAACATGGGCGTCGGCGAGGCTGCGCGTGACTCCAAGCTCATCGAGGGCGCGATCCGCGACCTGACCGCGATCACCGGCCAGAAGCCGGCCGTGACCAAGGCGCGTAAGTCGATCGCGCAGTTCAAGCTGCGCGAGGGCATGCCGATCGGCGCCCACGTCACGCTGCGCGGCGACCGCATGTGGGAGTTCCTCGACCGCCTGCTGTCCCTGGCGCTGCCCCGCATCCGCGACTTCCGCGGTCTCTCGCCCAAGCAGTTCGACGGGCGTGGCAACTACACCTTCGGTCTGACCGAGCAGGTCATGTTCCACGAGATCAACCAGGACAAGATCGACCGGTCGCGCGGCATGGACATCACGGTCGTCACCACGGCCACCAACGACGACGAGGGCCGCGCGCTGCTGAAGCAGCTCGGGTTCCCGTTCAAGGAGAACTGACATGGCGAAGACTGCCCTCAAGGTCAAGGCCGCCCGCAAGCCGAAGTTCGCTGTCCGCGGCTACACCCGCTGCCAGCGCTGCGGTCGCCCGAAGGCCGTCTACCGCAAGTTCGGCCTGTGCCGGATCTGCCTGCGGGAGATGGCCCACCGCGGCGAGCTCCCCGGCGTCACCAAGTCCTCCTGGTAATCACCTCACACACGTTGAAGGTCCCGCGGCCGTGAGCTGCGGGAAACCACGACGAGAAAGAACCACATCATGACGATGACTGACCCGATCGCAGACATGCTCACGCGTCTGCGCAACGCCAACCAGGCGTACCACGACGTGGTGTCGATGCCCTACAGCAAGATGAAGGCCGGCCTCGCGGAGATCCTCAAGCAGGAGGGTTACATCACCTCCTACGACGTCGCCGACAACGTCACCGCCGAGGGCGAGCCCTCGGTCGGCAAGACGCTGACCGTGACCCTCAAGTACGGCCGCAACCGGGAGCGCTCCATCGCGGGTGTTCGCCGCATCAGCAAGCCCGGCCTGCGCGTCTACGCCAAGAGCACCAACCTGCCCAAGGTCCTCGGTGGCCTCGGCGTCGCGATCATCTCGACGTCGCAGGGCCTGCTCACCGACCGCCAGGCGAACCAGAAGGGCGTGGGCGGCGAAGTCCTCGCCTACGTCTGGTGACCCGGACCATCTGAGACCAGGAAGAGAGAGAAGCATGTCGCGCATTGGCAAGCTCCCCATCGCGGTCCCGTCCGGTGTCGACGTCGCGATCGATGAGTCGCTGGTGACCGTCAAGGGCCCCAAGGGCACCCTGTCGCACACCATCGCCGCGCCGATCACGGTCGCCAAGGGCGAGGACGGCGTCCTCGAGGTTCAGCGTCCCGACGACGAGCGCAACAGCCGCTCGCTCCACGGCCTGACCCGCACGCTCATCAACAACATGGTGGTGGGCGTCACCGAGGGCTACGAGAAGAAGCTCGAGATCGTGGGCGTGGGCTACCGCGTCCTGCCCAAGGGTCCGACCCAGCTCGAGTTCCAGCTCGGCTACTCGCACCCGATCATCTTCGACGCCCCCGAGGGCATCACCTTCACCACCGAAGGCCCGACCAAGCTCGGCGTCGTCGGCATCGACAAGCAGCTCGTCGGAGAGGTTGCGGCCAAGATCCGCAAGCTCCGCAAGCCCGAGCCCTACAAGGGCAAGGGCGTGCGCTACGCCGGCGAGCACATCCGCCGCAAGGTCGGAAAGGCCGGTAAGTGACATGGCGATCTCGCTGAGCAACAACAAGCACACCGCCAACCGCGTCCGGGCGCGCCTGCGCCGTCAGGCGCGTGGTCGCAAGCGGATCAACGGGACCGCCGAGCGTCCGCGCCTGGTGGTCACGAAGTCGGCCAAGCACCTGTCGGTGCAGGTCGTCGACGACCTGCAGGGCGCCACCCTGGCCTACGCCTCCACCATGGAGGCCGACGTCCGTGGCACCGAGGGCGACAAGACCGCCAAGGCCAAGCTCGTCGGCGAGCTGGTGGCGTCACGTGCCAAGGCCGCCGGTATCGAGGACGTCGTCTTCGACCGGGCCGGCAACAAGTACCACGGCCGCATCGCGGCCCTCGCCGATGCCGCCCGCGAGGGCGGATTGTCCTTCTGATCGCCTCACGCGACCAGAGAGAGAACTTAGATATGGAGCACATCTCATGAGCGGAGCCCAGCGCGGACAGCGCAGCGGTGGCTCGGGCGACCGTCGCGGACGCGACAACGGTCGTGGCCAGGCCGAGAAGTCTGTCTACATCGAGCGAGTCGTGGCGATCAACCGTGTCGCCAAGGTCGTGAAGGGTGGTCGTCGCTTCAGCTTCACCGCCCTCGTGATCGTCGGCGACGGTGAAGGCCTGGTCGGCGTCGGCTACGGCAAGGCGAAGGAAGTCCCTGCCGCGATCGCCAAGGGTGTCGAGGAGGCCAAGAAGCACTTCTTCAAGGTCCCCCGCATCCAGGGCACCATCCCGCACCCGGTCCAGGGCGAGAAGGCCGCGGGCGTCGTCCTGCTGCGTCCCGCCGCTCCCGGTACCGGCGTCATCGCCGGTGGCCCGGTGCGCGCGGTGCTCGAGTGCGCCGGCATCCACGACGTCCTGAGCAAGTCGCTCGGCTCGTCCAACCAGATCAACATCGTCCACGCGACCGTCGAGGCGCTGCGGATGCTCGAGGAGCCCGAGGCCGTGGCTGCTCGCCGTGGCATGCGCGTCGAGGACGTGACCCCCGCCGCGCTGCTCAAGGCGCGCGCCGAGGGCCAGACCGAGACCGCGGGGGTGCAGTCCTGATGGCACAGCTCAAGGTCCAGCAGAAGCGCGGACTGGTCGGCCTGAAGGCCAACCAGCGCGAGACGCTGCGCTCGCTCGGTCTCAAGCGGATCGGCGACGTCGTCGTGAAGGAAGACCGCCCGGAGATCCGGGGCATGATCAACACTGTCCGTCACCTGGTGACGTTCGAGGAGGTGGAGTGACATGACGCTCAAGCTGCACCACTTGCGTCCCGCTCCGGGCGCCAAGACCGCCAAGACCCGTGTGGGTCGCGGTGAGGGCTCCAAGGGCAAGACGGCCGGCCGCGGCACCAAGGGCACCAAGGCGCGCTACCAGGTGCCTGCTGCCTTCGAGGGTGGCCAGATGCCGATCCACATGCGCCTGCCCAAGCTGAAGGGCTTCAAGAACCCCTTCCGCGTCGAGTTCCAGGTCGTCAACCTCGACCGCCTCGGGGAGCTCTTCCCCGAGGGTGGCACCGTGACGGTCGAGGACCTCGTCGCCAAGGGCGCGGTTCGCAAGAACCAGCCCGTCAAGGTCCTGGGCCAGGGCGACATCTCGGTCGCCGTCCAGATCAGCGCCGACGCGTTCTCGAGCTCCGCCAAGGAGAAGATCGAGGCTGCCGGCGGCACCGCGACCGTGGCCTGAGGCTGCGATCTCGCTCATCCGGTGAAGGCCTGGCCCACAGTGGGAACTGTCGGCCGGGCCTTCGTCGTTCTCCCCTTGGTCGTCAGCGGGGAGGAAGCGGGCCGAACCCCGACTGTTAGGCTTCCCCGGGCCCTCCGCCGTACGACGGCGAGGGTGTCTCGTCCGCCCGCCGATCCTGGCTGGGCACCCATACGAAAGAGGAACCAGTGCTAGGCGCGTTCGCCAACGCTTTCCGGACTCCGGACCTGCGGCGCAAGCTGCTCTTCGTCCTGCTGATCATCACGATCTTTCGGCTCGGCTCCCAGGTGCCCACCCCGGGTGTGCACGTCGCCAACGTCCAGGCGTGCATCGACCAGCTCGAAGAGGGCGGCCTCTACAGCCTGATCAACCTCTTCTCGGGTGGTGCGCTGCTTCAGCTCACCATCTTCGCGCTGGGGATCATGCCCTACATCACGGCCTCCATCATCCTGCAGCTGCTCGTCGTGGTGATCCCACGGCTCGAGGCGCTGAAGAAGGAGGGCCAGGCCGGTCAGACGAAGATCACCCAGTACACCCGCTACCTGACGCTCGGCCTTGCCGTGCTGCAGGCCACCGGCATCGTGGCCCTCGCCCGCAGCGGGGCGCTGCTCCAGGGCTGCACCCGCGACCTGCTGCACGACGACGGCACCGCGACGTTCCTGGTCATGGTCGTCACCATGACCGCCGGCACCGCGGTGATCATGTGGCTCGGTGAGCTCATCACCGACCGCGGCATCGGCAACGGCATGTCGATCCTGATCTTCACCCAGGTCGTCGCCACCTTCCCGGCGTCCCTGTGGAGCGTGCAGACCTCGCAGGGCTGGGTCACCTTCGCCATCGTCATGGTGATCGGCCTGATCCTCGTCGCCGGCGTCATCTTCATCGAGCAGGCGCAGCGCCGCATCCCGGTGCAGTACGCCCGCCGGATGGTCGGGCGCAAGATGTTCGGTGGCAACTCCACCTACATCCCGCTCAAGGTGAACCAGGCCGGCATCATCCCGGTCATCTTCGCCTCGTCGCTGCTCTACCTCCCGGCGATGGCGGTGCAGTTCAACCCCGAGAGCCAGAACCCCGTGCTCGACTTCATCGGGACCTACTTCGTCAACGGTGACCACCCGCTCTACATGGCGACGTACTTCCTGCTGATCATCTTCTTCACGTACTTCTACGTCTCGATCACCTTCAACCCCGTCGAGGTGGCGGACAACATGAAGAAGTACGGCGGCTTCATCCCCGGGATCCGGGCGGGCAAGCCGACCGAGGACTACCTGTCCTACGTCTTGTCCCGCATCACGTTCCCTGGAGCGCTCTACCTCGGTCTGATCTCGCTGGTCCCGCTCGTCGCCTTCGCGATGATCCAGGCCAACCAGAACTTCCCGTTCGGCGGCACGTCCATCCTCATCATGGTCGGCGTGGCACTCGACACCGTGAAGCAGATCGAGAGCCAGCTCCAGCAGCGCAACTACGAAGGATTCCTTAAGTAGATGAGACTGATCCTGATGGGCCCGCCGGGGGCGGGCAAGGGCACCCAGGCCCGGTTCGTGGCCGACCACTTCGGCATCCCGGCGATCTCCACCGGCGACATCTTCCGCGCCAACGTGTCCCAGGGCACGCCGCTCGGCATCGAGGCCAAGCGCTTCATGGACGCCGGCGAGTACGTCCCCGACGAGGTCACCAACCTGATGGTGCGCAACCGCATCGACGAGGCCGACGCCGCGTCCGGCTTCCTGCTCGACGGCTACCCGCGGACCCTGGCCCAGGTCACCGAGCTCGACGGGATGATCGCGTTCACCGGCCACCAGCTCGACGCCGTCGTCGTGCTGACGGTCGACGCCGAGGAGCTCGTGCAGCGCCTGCTGCAGCGGGCGCAGACCGATGGCCGCGCCGACGACACCGAAGAGGTCATCCGCCGCCGCCAGGAGGTCTACGCCGAGCAGACCGAGCCCCTCATCGGCGTCTACCGCGAGCGCGGGATCCTCGTCGAGGTCGACGGGATGGGCGAGGTCGACGAGGTGACGACCCGCATCTTCGACGCGCTCGACGTCGTACCCCAGAGCTGACGGCCGGCGCAGCGCGGTGGCGTTCCGGGACCGGGGGATCGAGATCAAGACCCCCGAGCAGATCGACCTTATGCGTGTGGCGGGACGGCTCGTGGGGGAGACCCTCGAGCTGCTCCGTGCCGCCGTCCGGCCGGGGGTCACCACCCTCGAGCTCGACACGCTGGCCGAGACCAACATCCGCGACCACGGGGGCGTGCCGTCCTTCAAGGGCTACAGCCACCCGCCGTTCCCGGCGACGATCTGCGCCTCGGTCAACGACGAGGTGGTGCACGGCATCCCGGGCCCGCGCACGCTGGCCGAGGGTGACGTCATCTCGATCGACTGCGGCGCGATCGTCGAGGGCTGGCACGGCGACGCTGCGATCACCGTCCCGGTGGGCGAGGTGTCCGACGACGTGACCGAGCTGCTGCGGGTGACCGAGGAGTCGCTGTGGCGCGGCATGGCCGCTGCGCGGCTCGGCGGCCGGGTGAGCGACATCAGCCACGCCGTCGAGACCTACGTCCGCTCGCAGGGCCGCTACGGCGTCCTGGAGGACTACACCGGCCACGGCATCGGCACGGAGATGCACATGCCACCCAACGTGCCCAACGTCGGCCGACGCGGCCGCGGTCCGTCCATCGTCGAGGGCCTCGCGCTCGCCGTGGAGCCGATGGTCACGCTGGGCAGCAAGCACACCGACCTGCTCGAGGACGAGTGGACCGTCGCGACCGTGGACGGGTCGTTCGCCGCCCACTTCGAGCACACGTTCACCGTCACGCCGCAGGGCGCCTGGGTGCTCACGGCGGTCGACGGCGGGCATGACCGGCTGTCCGCGCTCGGCGTCCCATTCGGCGGACGCTGACGTCGATTTCACTCCCTCCCCGAGCCGCATGACAGACTGACGCGGTTGGAGGGGAGTATTCCTCGGCAGTGGTGTCGTCAGTACGGCGTCCGCGCGAGCGGCGCCCGGTGCCACTGGTTCGTCGCCCAGGTCCTCCTGGGCGTGCGAGCGGAAGAGACCTCTGGCGTCCGCGCGCTGCGCGGACACCGATCTCGCCTCATCCCTAGGAGCAACAGCGTGGACGTACCCACCTGGGTCTGGATCGCGACCTTCGCCGTCACGATCGTGATCTTCACCTTCGACCTCGTCATCGTCGGGCGGAGGCCGCACGAGCCGAGCATGAAGGAGTGTGCGACCTACCTCTCGATCTACGTCGGGATGGCGATCCTGTTCGGCATCGGTGTGTGGGTCACCTGGGATCACCAGCACGGTCTGGAGTTCTTCTCCGGCTGGTTGGTGGAGTACTCCCTGTCCATCGACAACCTCTTCATCTTCATCATCATCATGGCGAAGTTCGCCGTGCCCAAGGAGCTGCAGCAGTACGCCCTGATGATCGGCATCGTGATGGCGCTGGTCATGCGGGCGATCTTCATCGGTGTCGGCGCCGCGGCGATCGAGCAGTTCAGCTGGGTCTTCTACCTGTTCGGCATCTTCTTGATCTACACGGCCGTCAAGCTCGCCAAGGAAGGGGCCGAGGACGAGGACGACGAGTTCGAGGAGAACAAGCTCGTCGCGTTCGTCGAGCGGCGCTTCCCGGCCACGTCGGAGTGGCACGGCAAGAAGCTGCTGGTCAGCGGTGAGAACGCGAAGAAGATGATCACGCCGATGTTCATCGTGATCCTCACTCTCGGCACCACCGACCTGCTGTTCGCGCTGGACTCGATCCCGGCGATCTTCGGCATCACCAAGGAGCCCTACCTGGTGCTGACCGCGAACATCTTCGCGCTGATGGGTCTGCGCCAGCTCTACTTCCTGATCGGCGGCCTCCTGCAGCGCCTGGTCTACCTCTCCTACGGCCTCGCGTTCCTGCTGGCGTTCATCGGCGTCAAGCTCTTCTTCCACGCCCTGCACGAGAACGAGCTGCCGTTCATCAACGGCGGCGAGCCCCTCGACTACGCCTGGCTGGAGATCCCGATCTGGCTCTCGCTCGTGGTCATCGTGGCCACGCTGGCGATCACCGCGGTGCTGTCGCTGTGGGCCTCGAGCCGCATGTCCGCCGAGAAGCAGGACGCGGCCACCGGCCCGCGCCGCGACTGGGACGACGACTGACGACCGCCTGACGTCGGGACCCGCGGGTCAGGACACGCACTGGCTCGCGCTGGGCGAGTTGTCCGATCCGCGGGTCATCCGCACGTCGAGGCACACCGGGTCGTCGGTGCGCACGAGCAGGCGCCTGCGGGACGTGCTGCCGTACTCGTCGGTGTCGTCCCGGTGCCAGCTGAACGAGTCGCCGTCCTCCACCGGCACGGGCGGGCGCCACTCGAACAGCACGCCGCGAGGCGTACGGCTGCCGGTGAGCGCGACCGCCTCGGTGAGGACGTCGGGGACCACGTCGCCCGGCGTCTGGGACTCCGTCGGGACCACCACGCCGGGGTCCTCGGCCCGGTCGTTGCCGCCGAGGACGAGGAAGCCGACCAGCAGCGCGAGGACCGCGACACCGACGCCGGCCCAGACCAGGCCCGGCACGCCGGCGCGCTCCTCCTCGCCGTCCGGGGCGAGCGGTGAGGGGTCCTGGGCCGCGATCCGCCGCGGGCCGCTCGCCGAGATCACCGTGACCGGCTTCATCGCCGTCGCGTCCTCGGCAGGAGCCGTCGACCCCGCCGGCCCGGAGGACCCGAACGAGCCGGGCGGGCCCGATGCGGCGGGTGCCTCACCGACGCTGACGGACGCGTCGGGCCGGTCGCCCTCCACGGCGACGGCCGTGCGCGCCCAGCCGGCCGCCGACTCGATGCGCTGGAGCGCGCGGGCGAGCTCGAGGGCGCTCGCCGGACGGTGCTCGGGACGCTTGGCGAGGCACTGCTGCAGGAGCCGGTCGAGCGCGGGCGGGACGTCGGGGCGCTGGGTGGCCGGGGGAGCGGCGTGCAGGATGCGGGCGCTCAGGGCGCGGGTCGAGTTGTCGCCCGACGGGATCGAGAAGGGGGACCTGCCCACGAGCAGGTGCCAGATCGTCGCGCCGAGGGAGTAGACGTCGGAGGCCACCGACCCGTTGGACCGGCCGTCGAGGAGCTCGGGCGGCGACCAGGGGTAGGAGATGCGCACGTCGCTGTCGCCCTCGACGTCGGCGATGTGGCCGGCGATGCCGAAGTCGGTCAGCGCAGGCTCGTGGTAGGTCGTCACGAGGACGTTGCTGGGCTTGATGTCGCGGTGCAGGATCCCCGAGCGGTGCGCGGTCTCGATCGCGCTCGCGAGCTTGATGCCGGTGGAGACCGCGTCCACCGGGGCCATCGGGTTGGCGCGGACCCGCACGCCGAGGTCGGGCGGGGGGCAGTAGCGCATCACGAGGAACGGGCGGCCGCCCTCGGCCGTGACCCCGGCCGTGATCACCGAGACGATGTAGGGGTGGTCGGCGAGGCGTGCCATGGCGTTGGCCTCGGCCGTGAACAGGTACTTCTCGCGGTCGGTCAGCGGGACGTCAGGACGGACGACCTTGACCGCGACGCGCTGGCGCGGCCACTGCTGCTCGTAGAGGAAGACGTCGGCGAAGCCGCCGCTGCCCAGGTGCTCGACGAACGCGAACCCCGGGATGACAGGTGCGCTCACCGGGCGACCGCCCCCGACTCGTAGCGGACGCTGTAGACGTGGGCCATGTCGAGCACCGTGCCGGGTTCGAGCACGTAGGCGTCGCCGGGCTTCATCCGCTCCGGGTCGCGACCCGGGGGAGCGATCGTGGTGCCCCCGCGGCTGTCGAGGTCGCGGGCGATCACGTCCCACCCGTCGAGCTCGAGCTGCAGGTGCTGCCTCGACACGAAGGAGTGGTCGGAGGGCAGGTGGACGAGGTGCGGCCAGTCGGTGCTGCCCTGGGCGGGCGCGGGCTTGCGGCCCAGGATCACGCCCCGGTCGAGGGGGACGACCTCGCCGGTCGGGAGGCGCAGGCCCCCCAGCGACGGCCGGTCCACCCGCCGTGGCTCCTGCGGCGCGACCCGCTGGTGGCACACCCGACACTGCGGCGAGATCGGTGGGGTCAGGTGGCCCAGCGGGCAGCTGACGGCGAGCACCGTGGGGGTCGTGCTGTGGGTGAGGTGGGCCGGTCGCAGTGACGTGGCGCCGTCATGGTCGTCGGGCTCGGGAGCCGACGCCGGAGCCGACGGAGGCCGGATCGTGGTGTGTGCCCCCTCCTCGATCCGCTGCATCATCAGCGGGTCGGGCTCGGAGGTGTCGACCAGGGAGCCGGTGTCCTCGACCGGACGGCGTACGCGGGTGCGCGGGGGAGGGCCGTCGGGACCCTTGGCGGCCAGGATGGCGTCGGGGATGCCGTCGATGAGGGCGGCAGTCGCGGGCGGCGAGGTCTCCTGGGCGCGGTGCACCGGGGCGGTGCGGGCCGAGACGGGCGTGAGCTCGACCCGGTCTGCGGCGACGACCCCGCCCACGAGGCGCCTGGTGCTCGCGAGGCCGTCGGGGTCGGCGCCGGCGTCGAGGCTGAGCACCCGTGCCGGTCCGGCGAGGCGCACGTGCCCGGCGCCGCGGGACACGGTCGTCGAGGCGCCGGAGGTGAAGTCGACGAGGGCCAGGCCGGGCGGATCGCCCTCGAACGCCTTCTCGGCGATCGCCAGCACCCGCTCGGCGGCGCTCGCCTCCGACGGCGCGGTCAGCGCGAGGGCCTCCCAGATCTCCTGGACGACCCGCTCGTCACCGGGGTCGGTCAGCAGCACCCAGTGCGCGCCGCTGCCGACGAGCACGCCAGACCCACTGGCGTACCGCGCTTCCACGATCAACGTCGGCTCCCCTCGTACACGCCCACGGTTCCATCATCACCCATCACGCCTGTCCCGCGCACATGGTCGGGATTTGTCGGAAACTTGTCCGAACGTCTGAGACATACATACGCTCCTGCCTGGGTGAGTGCGGCGGGCGTACCTCATCCGTGGGGCCAAGGGGGACTCGCGTGGCACGTGTGACTGCTCTGCGTCGACACCGGGCGGGCATCGCCTCCGGCGTCGCGCTGGCGATCGCAGCGACCGCCGTCATCGTCTACGCCGTCTCCGCCGAGGGCTACAAGAAGCACGAGGCCGAGCTCAACGACGGCGGGGTGTGGGTCGTCAACGGCAAGAAGGGCTGGTCCGGCCGGCTCAACAAGCCGATCAACCAGCTCGACGGCGTGGTGCCGGGCGACAACGGCAAGGCCCGCCTCGACGTCGTCCAGGACGGTGCGGCCGTCGTCACCCTCGACGCCGGGACCAGCCGCGGGCAGGTCATCGAGACCAGCCGGCTCGAGGCCCAGGACGGCGGCTCCGCGGCGGTCCCGGTCTCCGGTGACGTCGCGATGGCCGGCGGCACGCTCGCGACGGCGGACGCCGAGACCGGCGAGGTGTGGGCGGTGCGCTACGACGACCAGCTCGGCAAGCCGGTGGTGAGCGCCGTCGACCGGCAGGCGAAGCCGCTCGCCGAAGTGGGCGAGGGTGCGGCCCTGACCGTCAGCCAGACGGGGACGGTGGTGGTGACGTCCACCGAGGAGGCCACCGTCACGACGATGGCCCCCACCGACACGGGGTTCCGCAAGCCGCGCGCGCGGGACCTGTCCGGTGACGCCGGTCAGGTCTCCGACGTCACCACCGTCGGCGACCGCGTCGTCACCCTCGATGCCGACGCAGGAGTCCTCGGCGTCGTCGACGGGGCCATCGTGTCCGTGCCGCCGGGGAGCCGGCTGCAGCAGCCGGGGCCGGCCTACGACGCGGTGCTGGTCGGGGCGCCCGACGGGCTCCTGAGCGTCGACCTCGACTCCGGCGACGTCACCACCGTCTCCGACAGCTCCGGCACGCCCGTCGAGCCGGTCCGCCTCGGCGCGTGCGTCTTCGGCGCCTGGTCCGGCGGGCTCGGAGCGCTCGCCGTGCAGTGCGGGTCGCAGGACGTCAACGAGAAGGACCTCGGCGGCAACGCGACCAACCTCGCGTTCCGGGTCAACCGCGGCGAGATCGTCCTCAACGACGCCAACAGCGGCAACGTCTGGGACGTGCAGCAGGACAAGCCCGTCCGCATCGACAACTGGGAAGCCTTCACGTCGAAGAAGAAGAACAAGGACGACGACGACGAGAACGAGAACCAGAGCGACGCCGACAGCCGACCGCCGCGCGCCAAGCCCGACTCCTACGGCGTCCGCGCCGGTCGTACGACCGTGCTCCACCCGCTCGACAACGACTCCGCCCCCGCCGGTCGGCTGCTGAGCATCGTCGACGTGGACCAGCCGTCCGGCGGCGCGCGCGTCGAGATCAGCCCCGACGGCCAGACGCTCGTCCTCCAGATGCCCGAGGACGCCCGCCCCGCCCGGTTCGACTACTTCATCGACGACGGCCGCAACGGCGTCTCGGCCAACGCCTCCGTCGACGTCGAGGTGCGTGGGACCGAGCAGAACGAGCAGCCCACGCTGCGCGAGGGCTGGAAGAAGCCGACCTACAAGGTGCCTCACCGGGGCGAGCTCGCCGTACCCGTGCTCGCGGACTGGCGCGACGACCGGGACGGCGACACCCTGCTCCTGGACTCCGCGACGGCCGTGGGTGGCGAGCAGACGGGTGCCGCTGCCCGCACCACCGCCGACGGCCGCATCCGCTTCACCGCCCCGTCCGGCGCGGCCGACGGACCGCAGCTGGTCCGCGTGGAGTTCGCCGTCACCGACGGGCGCTCCGCACCCGTGACGAAGTCGATGAGCTTCCAGGTCCAGGCGCCCAAGGACCAGAAGGCCTACGCCCCGCAGGCCGAGCCCGACGTCGTACGCGGCGAGGTCGGCAAGCCGATCAAGATCCGGCCCCTGCTCAACGACCTGCCCGGGTCGGACCCCAACGCCACCGACGCCGAGCTCTCGCTGGGCGGCAAGGTGCCCCGGCAGCCCGGCGTCGAGGTCGTCTCCGACCTCGACTCCGGCCAGCTGACCTTCACCGGTGAGCGTGCCGGGACCTACTTCCTCAGCTATGACGCGGCCTTCGGCAACGCGCCCCTCGACCAGGGGACGATCCGGGTCGACGTGCGGGCACGGCCCAAGCGCGCGGCCGAACCCATCGCCATGCCCGACACCCTCACCGTCTACGGGCAGGCACCGGGGATCGTGGACGTGCTGGCCAACGACCTCGACCCGGCGGGCGGGCTGCTCGTGGTCCAGCGGGCCGTCGGCGACCGGGCCGGTCAGCTCGACGTGGCGATCGTCGACGGACGGTGGCTGCGCATCTCGGCAGCAGGCCCCGACCTCGCACCCGTGACGCAGACCGTCTCCTACACCATCAGCAACGGCACCAGCTCCGCCGTCCGGGGCGAGGTGGTGGTCACCCAGCGCCCGGCGCCGGCGGACAACACCCCCGTCACGGTCTCCGACAAGGTCGTGGTCCGAGCCGGCGGCGTCGTCGCGGCGCCGGTGCTCGACAACGACGTGTCCCCGGCCGGCGACCGCCTCACCCTGCTCAACGACCTGTCGAGCAGCGACACCCCGGGCCAGCTCGACGTCGTCGCGCCCATCGACGTCACCGGTGACGTGGGCAAGGCCTTCGTGTCCGGACGGGTGGTCCGCTACGTCGCGCCCGAGAAGGTGGTCGAGCGCGACACCTACACCGTCACCTACGTCGCCCAGAACCTCGAGGGCAAGCGGGCCGACGGCACCCTCAAGGTGACCGTGGTGCCGGCCGACGAGCCCAACGACGCGCCTGAGCCGCCGACCCTCGAGGGCCGCGTGGTCTCCGGCGACACCGTGAAGGTGCGCGTGCCCGGCGTCGGTGTCGACCGCAACGGCGACCCCGTCACGGTCACCGGCATCACGTCCGCCCCGCGACTGGGCCGGATCGAGGCGGTCGGCGGCAACTTCCTGGAGTACGAGGCCTACCCCCGCACCGTCGGCACCGACGAGTTCACCTACTCCGTCGTCGACTCCCAGGGCGCCTTCGCGACCGGCACGGTCCGCGTGGCGGTCGTCGAGCCCGGGCAGCCCCAGCCGCCGCTGGCGGTCGAGGACCGGCTCACGGTCGAGCCGGGACGTACAGCCACGTTCGACCCGCTCGCCAACGACTTCATCGCCGCAGGCGACTCGGTGGAGGTGGAGATCCTCGACGGCCCGGAGGCCGCCCGCCTCGACCCCGAGACCAACCTGGTGACGGTGCCGGCACCCGAGTCCGCCAAGGCGCCGCCGACGGTGCTCGTCTACCGGGTCACCAACGGCATCGACGAGTCGCGCGCGACCATGACGCTGACCACCGCGGACGACTACGACAACCCGCCGATCGTCTACGACGCCTTCGGCCGGGCCGACGACAGCGGGAGCGTCGTCGTCGACGTCCTCGAGGGCGCCTACGACCCCGACGGCTCAGCCGAGGACCTCGAGGTGGTCGACGTGTCGGGCGACCCGTCGGCCCGGGTGGTCGACGGCGTGCAGGTGCGGGCCGACCGCGGTGAGGCGCCGAAGGTGCTGCCCTTCGAGGTCCGCGACGCCGACGGGGCGACCGCGGCCGCCTCGGTCTACATCCCGCCCACGGGCGACGGCCTGCCCTACGTCCTGCCCGGCTCGCTCATCGAGCTCGACTCCGGCTCCAGCACCACCGGCAAGGTCTCCGACTACATCGCTGCCCCTGACGGGGGCAAGGTCCGCCTCGCGTCCGGCCGTCGCTCCTGGTCCGCCTCGCCCGCCGCCCTCACCGTCGGCCCGGACGGGGACAACC
This sequence comes from Nocardioides sp. T5, assembly GCF_048161455.1. Classification (NCBI taxonomy): domain Bacteria; kingdom Bacillati; phylum Actinomycetota; class Actinomycetes; order Propionibacteriales; family Nocardioidaceae; genus Nocardioides; species Nocardioides sp. T5. The sequence goes on from NZ_CP182415.1 coordinate 849,794, forward strand.
GCTTCTCGCTGTCGGCGCCGGTGGGCTTCCAGGGTCCGGGCTCCGTGCTCGTGGAGGTCACCACCGCGACCGACGCGAGCGGCAACGAGGACGCCACGACGACCGACGACGGCGTGACCGCCGTGCTCTCGATCCCGGTGGTGGTCGGCGACGACACCCCGTCGCTGGAGTGCCCCGCCAACGTCATCCCGATGTCGGCCGGTCAGCGCTACGCCCTCGACATCGCGAGCTACTGCAAGGTCTTCACCGTCGACCCCCGCGACGCCGTCGGCCTCGACTTCACCGCGGAGTGGAGCCAGACCGTCGACGGTGTGGACGTCGGCGCCCCCCAGGGGTCGGTCGTCGCGGTCACGGCCTCGGACGACGCGACGGAGGGCGGCGAGGCCGTCCTCACCGTGCGCGCGGGTGACAGCAACCCGCAGGACGTGCGCTTCCGGCTGGCCCAGGCCCCGCCGCCGACCCTGTCGCCGATCCGGGTCGAGACGATGGAGGCAGGGCAGAGCCGTTCCTTCGACATCGGCGCCTACCTCGAGGCAGGGGTGGCCAACCCCGACCCCAGGATCGTGACCGTGCAGAACACCGGGACGCCCGGTGTGCGGGCCGCCGTCAACGGCAGCCGGCTGACGCTGACGGCCGACCGCGACACCCGCGGAGCCGAGGCGAGCTTCCGGCTGGTCGTCAGTGACGTCTCCGACGGCGATCCGCCGTCCTCGCGGCGGGCCGAGGGCCGGATCCAGTTCCGGGTCATCGGTACGCCGTCGGCTCCCGGCGAGCCGCGCCCCTACCCGCTGTCCGACGAGGTCGGCACCATCAAGATGGGGTGGGCGCCCCCCGACGACGACGGTGGTGCTCCCGTCACCCACTACGTGGTGCGCGAGGAGGGGTCCGGCACCAAGCAGCGGTGCGACACCAACGAGTGCGTGTTCCGCAAGCTCAAGACGGGCGGGAACTACAGCTTCCGCGTCCAGGCGGTGAACCGCGTGGGCGGCAGCGAGTGGAGCAACCTGTCCCGCTCCGCGCGGGCCGACACCCAGCCGGGCCGGGTGCAGAACATCCGCATGACCGGTCGCGACAACGGCCAGATCTCCATCGCGTGGGACAAGCCGTCCACCAACACCTCGAGGATCCTCGACTACACGATCACCTGGCCGGGCGGTGGGCCTTCGGTCGTCGCAGGAGGCACGACGACCTTCGTCGCGACGGGCCTGGACAACAACCGGCTCTACGACTTCACGATCAAGGCCCAGAACCAGGTCGGCTACTCGCTGTCCCGCACCTCCGCGCCGATGCAGCCCCTCGGCACGCCGCCCGCCCCGGCAGCGCCGGTGGTGGCCGACCTGGAGGCGGGTGCCAACCAGACGAGCATCCGGGTCAACTGGCAGGCGGTGCCCGCCGAGGGCCCCGGCCCGACGGTCTACACCGTCAGCTACACCAACGGCGTGTCCTCGGGGACGGTGCCCGGCTGCCAGCGGCTCGCCTCGCTGACCTGCACCCACACGGGCGTGCCCTACGACGGCCGCACCTACACCTACACGGTCGTCGCCGCCAACCAGCCCGGGGAGCAGCCCGGCAAGCGCTCGACGCCCAGCGCGGGCACCTCCATCGAGGCCGTGGGCCGCCCGGCGGCCTGGGGTGCGTTCGACGTCTACCCCACGGGCACCAGCCAGGAGGCCGAGGTCCGGTACACGGTCCCCGACTCGCGCGGCAACACCAGCCGGGTGGACTTCCTCGTGGCCGGTCAGGTCGTGCAGTCGATCCCGCAGCAGACCGGCACCCACACCCAGCGGATCTCGACCTTCAGCAACGAGCAGGCCTACTCCGTCCAGCTCCGGGTCTGCAACGAGAGGGCTCCGGCCGGCTGCACACTGAGCGGCGTGCAGAACGTCCAGAGCTTCGGCCGCCTCGACGACGCACTCGGCTCCATCCAGCCCGTCGTCAACGGCAAGTCCATCCAGTGGGTGATCTCCGGCACCAGCAACGGCGACCCTGCGGTCGTGGAGTACGAGATCCGCAACAAGGGCGGCGGGAGCACCGGCACCCAGCGCTTCCGGCCCACGGGGGTCGGCGCGTTCAGCTTCACCACGCCCGCGTTCAGCACCGAGAACTGGGCCCAGGAGCAGGAGATCTTCGTGGCGGTCGGCGACGACGCGCCCGGCGGACGGGGCGAGGACACGGGGTCGAACCGCGCGACCTCGGCGCCCCCGCCTGCACCGACGGTCAGCATCAGCCGTGGTGACCGCTGCCAGGACGACACCGAGGGGATGCCGGCGTGCGCCGAGTTCGGCGAGCCGAAGTGCACCGCCGACTCGTGCGCCCTGGCCGTGCTCACCCTCAGGTTCGCGGAGGGCACGGCGACGAACTGGCGCTGCGACTTCGACAAGTTCTGGCCCCGTCGCTCCGAGAGCGGCTCGGGCGACTTCTCCGGACAGGTCAAGTCCTACTACGCGTCCGGCGAACGCGTCGTGGGCAACTGCACCTTCGCCAACGGGCTGGGCAGGGTCGTCTTCGACACGACGTTCCCCTAGCGCCGCCCCGCACGCCCGATCCGCCCCACACCACCAGGAGCACCTCTTGACGATCAGCCACGAACAGGCCGAGTGGTTCAGGTCGACCTTCGACCAGCTCACCGACAACATGGAGAAGGCCGTTCTCGGCAAGCGCCACGTCGTCCGGCTCGCGCTGACCTGCCTGCTCTCGGAGGGGCACATCCTGCTCGAGGACTTCCCTGGCACCGGCAAGACGATGCTGGCCCGGGCGCTGGCCAACACGGTGCAGGGCAGCCACGCCCGCATCCAGTTCACGCCGGACCTGCTGCCCTCCGATGTCACCGGCGTCACGGTCTACGACCAGCACAAGGGCACGTTCGAGTTCCACCCGGGCCCGATCTTCCACACCATCGTGCTGGCCGACGAGATCAACCGTGCCTCGCCCAAGACGCAGTCGGCGCTGCTCGAGGTGATGGAGGAGGGGCGCGTCACCGTCGACGGCGTCGCGCACCCCGTCGGCCGGCCGTTCCTCGTCATCGCCACGCAGAACCCCATCGAGCAGGCCGGCACCTACCGGCTGCCCGAGGCCCAGCTCGACCGCTTCCTGATGAAGTCCTCGATCGGCTACCCCGACCGTCAGGCGACCGTCGAGCTGCTCAACAACGCGGCCGTCCGTGACCGCGCCGCCCTGGTCACGCCGGTCATCACCGCCGCCACGATCGCGCAGATGAGCGGCCTGGCGGACGAGGTCTACGTCGACCCCGCGGTCATCGGCTACGTCGCCGAGCTGGCCGAGGAGTCGCGCCGCCAGCCGCACGTCAAGCTCGGGCTGTCGGCGCGCGGCTGCCTGGCGTTCGTCCGCGTCGCGAAGACGTGGGCCGCCGCCGACGGTCGTGACCACGTGGTCCCCGACGACATCAAGGACCTCGCCGAGCCGGTGCTCTCGCACCGGCTGCTGCTCGACGCCGAGGCGCAGTTCAGCGGTGTCGACGTACAGACCGTCATCTCGCGCCTGCTCGACGCCGTCGCGCCGCCGACCGACCGCGTAGGGGCCTGACGCGTCGATGAGGCAGCGGTTGAACCACGCGCTCGAGGTCATCAAGCCGATCGGCTGGTTGGTCCTCGGCCTCGGCCTGGGCGCGCTCCTGGTCGCCGTGTTCGCCCAGTGGCGCGAGCTGGCGGTGCTGGGCACGGGGTGCCTGGTGCTGACGGTGCTCGCGCTGCCCTTCCTCCTCGGCCGGACGTCCGTGACGGTCGACCTGCGCCTGCAGCCCGAGCGGGTGGCGGCGGGGGAGTCGGTCGCGGCCGGCGTCCAGGTCGTCAACCGCGCCTCCTCCCGCCTGGTCCCGACGACGCTCGAGGTCCCGGTCGGGTCGGCGGTCCACCGCTACGGCATCAGCTCGCTCGCGCCCGGCGCGGCCCACGAGGAGTCGTTCACCATCCGCACCGAGCGCCGCGGCGTGATCGCCGTCGGGCCGGCGATGACCCGACGGGGCGACCCGGTCGGCATCTTCTCCCGCGACGTGGTCTGGACGCCGGTGCGTGAGGTGCTCGTGCGCCCGCACCTCGTCCCGATGGAGTCCCTGGGCGCAGGCCTGATGCGCGACCTCGAGGGAGTCTCGACCGACGCCGTCAGCCAGAGCGACCTCGCCTTCCACGCGTTGCGCGAGTACGTCCCGGGTGACGACCTGCGCCACATCCACTGGCGGTCGTCGGCGAAGGTGATGGCCTCGACCGGCGAGTCGGCCCTGCTCGTGCGGCAGTACCTCGACACCCGCCGCAGCCACGCCACGATCGTCGTCGACGACCGGCTCGAGGCCTGGTCCGACCCCGACGACTTCGAGACCGCGATGGCGGTGGCAGCCTCCATCGCGGTGCGAGCGGTGCTCGACGAGTTCGACGTGTCGTTCGTGTGCGGCACGCACGCGTCCTCGGGCGCCGACGGCCACCTCGCCCTCGACGCCGTCTGCCGCGCCGACTTCGGGGACCGCGGCCTGGTGGAGTCGGGTCGCCAGGCCACCATGCTGGCGCCCGACACCAGCCTCGCCTTCTTCATCGGCGGCAGCGAGTCGCCGTTCACCGACCTGCTGCGTTCGTCCGCGGCCTTCCCGCCCGAGGTGCGTCGCTTCGGCATCGTGGTCGACCCCCACGGCACCAGCCGCGTCACCGAGACGGGCGGTCTCCCGGTGCTCCACCTCGCCGCCAAGGAAGACCTCGGCGGTCTCCTCCGGTGGAGCGTCCGATGAGACCGGACACGTCGGCCACGGGCACCCGCACGCGCGTGCGCCGCAGCGCCCTGGTGCCCGACCGCGACTCGTGGGTCGACATGGGCTTCGCTCTCGCGCTGGCCGCGGTCGCGCTGTCGGCCTTCGGGTCCTCGTTCACCGGTTCGGCCTACCTCGTGGTCGGCCTGCTCGGCGCCGTGCTCGCAGTCGTGGTCACCCACCTGACCCGCGCCGCGGGCTGGCCGGTCATCTCCGCGGTCGTGATCTGCCTCGTGCTGTTCTTCCTGCTCGGGGGACCGCTCTGCCTGCGCTCGCTGGGCGACACCTACACCCTCCCCGGGGCATCGACCCTCGCCCGCGTCGCGGACCAGGCGATCTTCGGCTGGAAGGACCTGCTGACCACGCTGCCGCCCGTCGACGGCGACGGCCCGCTGCTGGTGCTGCCGTGGCTGGCGGGCATGGTCGCCGGACTGGTCGGCACCGCGCTCGCCCACCAGCCGGTGCGTCGGGCCTGGCTCGCGGCACTGCTGCCGGTTGCGGGGATGACCGTCGTCCTCTCCGCGGCGATCCTGCTCGGGGTGCGGCACCCCCAGTCCCTCGTCCTGCAGGGCGCCGTCTTCACCGCGCTCGCCCTCGGCTGGCTGGCGGTCCGGGCCCGCCGGGCGAGCGCCACCGTCCACGGGGGCAGCACGTCGTACGTCCGCGGTGTCGGCGTGGTCGTGATGCTGGGTCTCGCGGCGCTCCTCGCGCACCCGGTGAGCGCGCTGTTCGTCGCCGACGACTCCCGCCGTGCCGTGGCCCGCTCCTGGGTGGAGCCGCCCTTCGACATCGGCCGCTACCCCTCCCCGCTCGCCGGCTTCCGCAAGTACGTCGACCTCAAGGGCGAGCCCAACCCCGCCAACGTCTACGACAAGACGTTGCTGGACATCGACGGCGTCCCGGTCGGGACCCGGGTGCGGTTCGCGGCCATGGACCGCTACGACGGGATGGTGTGGGGCGCCACCGACAACGCCCTGCCGGGCCCTGCCGACGACTCCTTCCAGCGTGTCTCGTCCACGATCGACAACCCGGTCCGGGGCACGGAGGTCGAGGCGAGCGTCACCCTCGGCGAGGGGTGGAGCGGGGTGTGGCTGCCCACCGTGGGCGCGCTCCGGTCGATGGCCTTCGAGACCGGTGACGCTCGTGCCAAGGCCGAGGTGTTCCGCTACAACCTCGCCACCTCGACCGCCGTCGTCCCGACCGGGATGCAGCCCGGCGACCGCTACTCCTTCACCGCCGTCGCTCCCGACGACGAGCTCACCGACGAGACCGTCGGGTCGGCCGACCTGACGCCGCTGCCGGCGGGCGCGGCGTTCATCCAGGGCCCGGCCGAGAAGTGGAGCGAGGAGGCCGGCACCGACCCGATGGACCGCGTGCTGGCCGCGGCCGAGCACCTCCGCTCGGAGGGCAAGTACTCCGACGGCATCGGTCGCACCGAGCGCATCTACGTCGCCGGCCACAGCGCCTGGCGGCTGTCCGACGAGTTCGTCAACGCGCCGCAGATCGTCGGCAACGACGAGCAGTACGCCGCGACGATGGCACTGATCGCCAACGACATCGGCGTGCCGGCCCGTGTCGTGCTGGGCGCCGTCGTGCCGGAGGGCGGTCGGGTCACCGGCAAGGAGGTCGCGGCGTGGGTCGAGCTCCGCGCCGCCGACGGGTCGTGGAAGACCCTGCCGACCGAGATGTTCATGTCGGACACGCCGCCGGCCGACCAGGTGCCGGAGACCAACACGCCGATGTCCGGGACGGTCATCCCGCCGCCCAACCCGATCCCGCCGCCCTCGGACGCGGGTGAGCAGAGCGACGCCGACCTCAAGGAGCGCAAGGCCACCCGCAAGAAGAAGAAGGCCGAGGAAGACGAGGAGAGCCTGATCCCGGGGCTCCCCGCGTGGGTCGGCATCGTGCTGACGTACGTCGGGGTGCCGTTGCTCGTGGCCGCGCTGCTGCTGGCCGCCGTCGTCGGGCTCAAGGCGTTCCGTCGGCACCGTCGGCGCAGCGCGGCCTCGCCCTCGGCGCGTTTCGTCGGTGCCTGGCGCGAGCTCGTGGACCACGCCCGCGACCTCGGTCAGCCCGTGCCGCTGGGCCCGACCGTCACCCGCCGCGAGCAGTCGGTCGGGATCGTGTCCGGGCAGGCCGGTGCGCTGGCCCGCCGGGCCGACAGCTTCGTCTTCGGCCCGAGCGTGCCCGAGGTGGGTGCGGCGAGCACCTACTGGGAGTCGGTCGACGCCGAGCGCCGGGCGATGTCGCACGACGTCGGCCGGTGGCAGCGGGTCCGCGCTGCCATCAGCCTCCGCTCCCTGCGGCGTACGACGTCCGCGCCCACGCGCGACGCGGCGCCGGCCCCGGTCGAGGATCCCGCCCCCGCGCCCGGGCGTGTCGCGGCGGTGACCCAGCGCCTGCGCGGCCTCGGTGATTGGCGTTCTCGACGCACGCCTGACTAAACTGGTGCGTCGGCCCAACGTGGGCTGTGTTTCGTGGCGCCTCGCGGCTGCCGGAATCTCGTGCGATCGTCCCAGACGGCTGCACGCGTGCCCGGGGAAGAGGCTCCCCGGACCGCCTCACGAGGTCCACCGGCCACCTGCGCAGCAGCGTGCCGGGCGGTTCCCGGGCCACGGTAGACACCAGCATTTTGATCCAGCACTGCAACAGATTGTGGAGGACATGCCGAAGAAAGAAGGCGTGATCGAGATCGAGGGCACCGTCGTGGAGGCCCTTCCCAATGCCATGTTCCGCGTGGAGCTGGCCAACGGGCACAAGGTGCTCGCGCACATCAGCGGCAAGATGCGACAGCACTACATCCGGATCCTCCCCGAGGACCGGGTCGTGGTGGAGCTCTCGCCGTACGACCTCACGCGGGGTCGCATCGTCTACCGCTACAAGTAACCAGCCAGCCGAGTAGCAAGGATCGTTGACATGAAGGTCAACCCCAGCGTCAAGCCCATCTGTGACAAGTGCAAGGTCATCCGCCGTCACGGTCGGGTCATGGTCATCTGCGAGAACCCGCGCCACAAGCAGCGGCAAGGCTGAGACCAGCAGCACCTGCACCACCTGCACCACCCCACAACGTGATCGCTAGACCGGGCACCGCCTGAGTCGAAGTCACCTCCGGAGCACCGGCCGGAGCCCACCCGAGGCGGGATGGGACGCGACACGAACCGAAACCGATGCGAGAACAGACAAGGAACCGCCACATGGCACGCCTCGTTGGTGTTGACCTCCCGCGCGACAAGCGCATCGAGGTCGCTCTCACCTACATCTACGGCATCGGCCGTACCCGCGCCCAGCAGCTGCTCGAGACCACCGGCGTCGACCCGAACGCTCGCGTTCACACGCTCGGTGACGAGGAGCTGGTCAAGCTTCGCGACGAGATCGAAGCCAACTTCAAGATCGAGGGTGACCTCCGCCGTGAGGTCCAGGCGGACATCCGCCGCAAGATCGAGATCGGCAGCTACCAGGGTCGCCGCCACCGCATGGGCCTCCCGGTCCGCGGTCAGCGCACCAAGACCAACGCGCGCACCCGCAAGGGTCCCAAGCGCACCGTCGCCGGCAAGAAGAAGGCGAAGTGATCTGCGCCCCTCATCGGGTGCAGCGCTGATCACTTCAGTCCCTACGCAAGCTTCCAGACCAGACCTCATCAGGAGTTACTGAATGCCTCCCAAGAGCCGCGCGACCAAGGTGCGCCGCAAGGAGAAGAAGAACGTCGCTCAGGGCGAAGCCCACATCAAGAGCACGTTCAACAACACCATCGTCACGATCACCGACCCGACCGGTGCGGTGATCTCGTGGGCCTCTGCCGGCACCGTCGGCTTCAAGGGCTCGCGCAAGTCCACCCCCTTCGCCGCCCAGATGGCTGCCGAGGCCGCCGGCCGTCGCGCCATGGACCACGGCATGAAGAAGATCGACGTCTTCGTCAAGGGCCCGGGCTCGGGTCGTGAGACCGCCATCCGGTCACTGGGTGCCATCGGCCTCGAGGTCGGCACCATCCAGGACGTCACGCCCACCCCGCACAACGGATGCCGGCCGCCCAAGCGCCGCCGCGTCTGACCCGAGACTGAGAAAGAGAGACTGACACATGGCCCGCTACACCGGTCCCATGACCCGCAAGTCGCGCCGTCTCGGTGTCGACCTCGTCGGCGGCGACGCTGCCTTCGAGAAGCGTCCCTACGCCCCCGGCCAGCACGGCCGCGGTCGCATCAAGGAGTCCGAGTACCTGCTGCAGCTCCGTGAGAAGCAGAAGGCGCGCTTCACCTACGGCGTGATGGAGAAGCAGTTCGTCCGCTACTACAAGGAGGCCAGCCGTCGCCAGGGCAAGACCGGCGACAACCTCCTGCAGCTCCTCGAGTGCCGCCTCGACAACGTGGTCTACCGCGCCGGGTTCGCCCGCACGCGTCGTCAGGCCCGCCAGCTCGTCGTGCACGGCCACTTCCTGGTCAACGGCAAGAAGGTCGACATCCCGTCCTACCAGGTCACCGACCACGACATCATCGACGTGCGCGAGAAGTCGCTCGAGCTGACCCCGCTCATCGTGGCCCGCGAGACCCACGGCGAGCGCGTCACCCCCGCCTGGATGGAGGTCATCCCGTCGCGGATGCGCGTCCTGATCCACCAGGTCCCGGTCCGGGCGCAGATCGACGTCCCGGTCCAGGAGCAGCTGATCGTGGAGTTCTACTCCAAGAAGTGATCCACCGCCGGTGGTCGCCCTCGGCGGGCGACCACCGGCTCAGCTCGTCCCATTCCTTCTTCTCCGCCAACCTCATCAGGTTCGGGTCCGTCAAATAGTGGGTGGATCCGGAAAGGAAAAACTCCGTGCTTATCGCTCAGCGCCCTACCCTCACGGAAGAGACCGTCGACGAGTTCCGTTCGCGGTTCGTCATCGAGCCCCTCGAGCCCGGCTTCGGCTACACGCTCGGCAACTCGCTGCGTCGTACGCTCCTCAGCTCCATCCCGGGTGCCTCCGTCACCAGCATCAAGGTCGACTCGGTGCTCCACGAGTTCTCGACCATCGAGGGCGTCACCGAGGACATGACCGAGATCATCCTCAACCTCAAGGGCATCGTCGTCTCCTCCGAGCACGACGAGCCGGTCGTGATGTACCTGCGCAAGTCGGGCGCCGGTGACGTCACCGCCGCCGACATCACCCCGCCCGCCGGCGTCGAGGTGCACAACCCCGACCTCAAGATCGCCACGCTGTCCGACAAGGGCAAGCTGGAGATGGAGCTCGTCGTCGAGCGCGGCCGCGGCTACGTCTCGTCCGTGCAGAACAAGGGCGCCGACAACGAGATCGGCCGGATGCCGGTCGACTCGATCTACAGCCCCGTCATGAAGGTGACCTACAAGGTCGAGGCCACCCGTGTCGAGCAGCGCACCGACTTCGACAAGCTCGTCATCGACGTCGAGACCAAGCAGTCGATCCGTCCCCGCGACGCGATCGCCTCGGCCGGCAAGACGCTCGTCGAGCTGTTCGGCCTGGCCCGTGAGCTCAACGTCGAGGCCGAGGGCATCGACATCGGCCCGTCGCCCGTCGACGAGCAGTTGGCCGCCGACCTGGCCCTGCCGGTCGAGGACCTGCAGCTCACGGTCCGCAGCTACAACTGCCTCAAGCGCGAGGGCATCCACACCGTGGGCGAGCTCATCTCGCGCTCGGAGCAGGACCTGCTCGACATCCGCAACTTCGGCGCGAAGTCCATCGACGAGGTGAAGGCCAAGCTCGTCGAGATGGGCCTCTCGCTCAAGGACAGCGCGCCCGGCTTCGACCCGCACGCCGCCCTCGCCGCCTACGGCGACGATGACGACGACGCGTTCATCGAGGACGAGCAGCTCTGATCTCCCGACCCCGCCGCGGGGTCGTACCACCAAACCGACCGGGCCCAGCCGACACGACTGGGCCGGTCGTCTACCCGGGTACCTGACACGGCCCGAGAGAAGGAAGGCACCACATGCCCAAGCCCAAGAAGGGCCCCCGCCTCGGCGGCAGCCCCGCCCACCAGCGCCTGATGCTGTCGAACCTGGCCACCGCCCTGTTCGAGCACGGCCGGATCACCACCACCGAGACCCGCGCGCGCCTCCTGCGCCCGGTCGCGGAAAAGCTGATCACCAAGGCCAAGCGCGGCGACCTGCACAACCGTCGTGAGGTCCTCAAGACCGTCCGCGACAAGTCGGTCGTGCACACGCTGTTCACCGAGATCGCGCCGACCTTCGCCGAGCGTCCCGGTGGCTACACCCGCATCACCAAGATCGGCCCCCGCAAGGGCGACAACGCCCCCATGGCGGTCATCGAGCTGGTGACCGAGGCCTACAACCCGAAGGCGCCCTCGACCAAGAAGACGTCGGCTGCTGCCGCTCCGGCGCCCGCCGCCGACGAGCCGGTCGAGGACACCACCGCCGAGACCGCTTCGGCCGAGGAGCACGAGGCCGCGGCCGCTGAGCACGAGGCTGCTGCCGAGGCACACGAGGCTGCCGCCGAGGAGCACGAGGCTGCTGCCGCCGAGCACGAGGCCGCCGCTGAGGCTGCCGAGGAGTCGGACGAGCCCAAGGCCTGATCCCAGGTCCTCACTTAGGCCCGTCACCCCGCTGGGGTGGCGGGCCTTCGTGCGTCCGGGGCGGCGTACGACAACCCTTGGTCGGGCGGTGGCCCAGCCACGTTCTGGGAGCTGGGGATGTGGGTGGCGCACCGCCCGCGGGCGCGGCGTACGACGACACGCGGGGGAGCGGTGGCCCAGCCACGTTCCGGGCGCGCGAAAGGTGGCTCACGCACCGCTCGTCGTCCTGGCGGTGAGTGGTGCACGTTCTGCCGGCCGAGAAGGTGTCTCACGCACCGCCCGCGGGGGCGGCGTACGACGACACGCGGGGGAGCGGTGGCCCAGCCACGTTCCGGGCGCGCGGAAGGCGGCTCACGCACCGCTGGTCGTCCTGGCGGTGAGTGGTGCAGGTCCTGCAGGCCGAGAAGGTGTCTCACGCACCGCTCGGTGGGCTCAGAGGCGGGCGAGGACCCCGGCGGCGTCGAGGCTGCGGGGGGCGCCGCCGGTGGCGGCGAGGTGGCGGGTGGCCGCGACCACGGCGTCGTTGACCGGCGTGGGGACGCCGTGCAGCCGGCCCTGGAGCACGACCTCCCCCGCGAGGTAGTCGATCTCGGAGTCGCCGGTGCCGCGGGTGAGGCTCTGCCAGGTGGAGCCGCCGCGACGCTCGAGGTCCGGCCGGCGCTGCAGGGTCGAGCCGCGCCGCTCCCGGTCCTCCTCGGCCGTGACGACGGTCAGGCCGGCCGCGGCCAGCACCCGCTCGCCCTCGGCCTGGGCCCGCTCGGCGAGCTCGTCGGCAGCGTCGCCCTGGGCGAAGGACGCGTCGACCCCGTTGCCGAGGTTCATCACGAGCTTGCGGCGCTTCATCGCCATGATGTCGACGCGCTCCTCCGACGCGATCCCTGCGGCGCGGAGGTCTGCGGCCACGGCAGCGGTGGTGGCGTCGGTGCCACCGGGGAAGCGGCCGATGTCGAGGATCGCCGGCGTCGGGTGGCACGACGCCACCACCACGCCGGGCTCGAGGTGGGTCGCCGGGAGCATCACGCAGACGGCGTACGTCCTCGCGAACAGGCGCAGCGCGGCAACTTCGGTGGCGATGCCGTTGGTGGCGCACACCACGGGTACGTCGGCAGGGGCGTGGGCGCGGAGGTCGGCGAGGGCGGCGGTCGCCTGGTGGGACTTCACCGCCAGCAGCACGACGGTGTCGTCGGTCCACCGGACCTCGGCCGCCGTGTCGGTGGCCGGGGCGTCGATGCGGTGGCGGCCGTCACCCGCGTCGAGCACCAGGCCCTCCGCCCTGATGGCCTCGAGGTGGGCGCCCCGGGCCACCAGCGTCACCGCATGGCCGGCCCGGGCGAGCGTGCCGCCGATGACTCCACCGACGGCGCCAGCACCGTAGACGACGTACCTCATGTCCTCGACCCTACGAGGGGTCAGCGGCGCACGCGGAACCGGAGGTGGAGGACGCGGTCGCCCTGGACGACGACCTCCGGGTCGTCGAGGAGGTGCTGGGTCTCGACCGCGCCGAAGTAGCGCTTGCCGGTGCCGAAGACCACCGGCACGACGTCCATGGCCACCTCGTCGACGAGACCGAGGGCGAGGGCCTGTCCGCCCACGTCGCCCGCGGCGACGGACACCGTCCGGTTGCCGGCCAGCTCACGCGCGGTGGCGATCGCCGTGGTCACGTCGTCGACGAAGTGGTACGACGCCTCCGGGTGCCAGCCCTCGGGCTTAGGGCGGTGCGACACCACGACCACGTGGTCACCAGTCGGGGGACGCCCCTCCCAGCCGTTGGTGATGTCGAACAGGTGGCGCCCGATCACCATGCAGCCGATGGAGTCCCACACGGGGCGGACGTAGTCGTACGACGTCTGCGACACCCGCAGTCCGCCGGGCGCCGGGTCGGCCATGTCCTGGGCGTCCAGCGCCCGGTCGCCGTTGAAGTACCACTCGAACAGGGGGCCCGGATCGTCGTGCAGGTCGGCGATGAAGCCGTCCACCGAGACCACGTTGTTCATCACCACGGTGCTCATGGGGTGCCTCCGGTGCCGGCGCGCCAGGAGGGATCGCGACCGACGAAGCCCATGAGCCGGTCGACGACGGGCGCGTCGTCCGGCACGGGGACCGCAGGGCCGTACTGCCCGGAGTCGCGGAGCAGCTGCTCGATCGGGCGCATCCCCTCCAGCAGCCGGCCGGCGTAGTCCTCGTCGAGCCCCGGCTCATGGCCGCCGGCGCGGGCGAGGTCCCACGAGTGCATGAAGACGTCGGCGGTGTAGAAGCGGTCGACCGCGTCGGCGAGCCGGTGGCTGCCGGCGCGGGGATGGGTGAACGGTTCCTGGCCCCGCTCCTCGACGAGGGCCTGCACGGCGTCGGCATGGTGCCGCCACGCGGCGACCGGGTCGTCGTCCGCGGAGGGTCCGGCGGGCAGGTCGACTCCGCCGCCTGCCAGGAAGGGCGGGAACCAGCCGACGAGGTGGCCGACGACGTCGCGAGCCGTCCACCCGTCGACCGGGGCGGGCGCCGACCAGTCGGTCGTCTGCGCCACCAGTCGCCCGAAGCCCCCGGCGACCGCCGCGTGGCGGTCCGCCGGGTCGTCGGGGAGGGCCATCAGAGGGTGCCCTCGGCGAGCATCCGGTCGATGGCGGCGTAGCCGTCGTGGACGCCGACCTCCATGCCGCTGCTCAGCCAGCCGTCGCGTGCCTCGAAGGAGTCGCACAGGCTGAAGGCGTGGAGCCGGGTGCGGCCGTCGCCGAGGTCCTCGAAGGTCATCGTCTCCAGCGCGACGGCGTCGGGCATGCCGTCCCAGGTGAAGGTCTGGACGAGGCGGTCCTCGCGCACGGTGTGGAAGCACCCGTGGAAGGACGTCTCGAACTCGTCGCGGCCCTCGAGGCCGCGGGCGGTGTAGCGCCAGCAGCCGCCCTCGCGCGCGTCCCACTCGGTGATCTCGGCGCCGACGCTGCTCGGGCCGCTCCACTGGGCGAAGAGATCGCGGTCGGTGTGGGCCCGGAACAGCTGGGCGGGTGTCGCGGCGAAGTCGCGCCAGATGTGGATGGCCGGCACGGTCGGGTCGGCCTCGATGGCGGCCTCGGGGTAGCGGGTGGCAGCGTCGTTGCTCTGCACGGTGGTCATGATGCGGTTCCTTCCTGCGGGTGGGTGGAGCTCGGGTCGTCGTCCTGCATCCGCGCGAGCACGGCGTCGAGGCGCCCGAAGCGTTCCTCGGCCTGTCGGCGGTAGCGCTCGATCCACTTCGTCATGAGGTCGAACACCTCGGCTTCCAGGTGCACCGGACGTCGCTGGGCCTCCCGCGTCCGCGTCACCAGGCCGGCGTCCTCGAGCACCTTGAGGTGCTTCGAGACGGCCTGCAGGCTCACGTCGTAGGGCGCCGCCAGGTCGTTGACGGAGTGGTCGCCCTCGGTGAGGCGGGCGACCATGTCGCGCCGGGTCGGGTCGGCCAGTGCGGCGAAGACACGGGAGAGCTGGTCGGTCACGGAGCACCCTTCTTCAACTGATTGGTTGAATAGAAGGTAGGCTGCGGCGGCAGCAGTTGTCAACCATGTGGTTGACAAAGGTCGGCCGGGATCGGGGCGGGCGCGGTCGACGCCTAGGATCGCTGTCGTGCGCCTGCGGATCGACTGTGCCTACGACGGCGCCGACTTCTCCGGCTGGGCCGCCCAGCCGGGGCGTCGTACGGTCCAGGGGACGCTCGAAGCCGCGCTGGCCACCGCGCTGCGGGTGCCGGAGGTGCGGGTGACCGTGGCCGGTCGCACCGATGCCGGCGTGCACGCGCGCGGGCAGGTGGCGCACGTGGACGTCGCCGACGACCTGCTGGCCGCCTCCGCCGGACGCTCCCAGGACCCCCCGGCGCAGGCCCTGGCGCGGCGCGTCGACGGGATCCTGCCGCCGGACGTGCGGGTACGCCGGATGGGCGAGGCGCCCGACGGGTTCGACGCCCGGTTCTCGGCGACCTGGCGGCGCTACGCCTACCGCATCGCCGACGCCCAGGAGCTCGCCGACCCGCTCGTGCGCGGCCACCTGTTGACCTGGGGCCGGCGCCTCGACCTCGACGCGATGAACGAGGCGTCCGCGCCGCTGCTCGGCCTCCGCGACTTCGCCTCCTTCTGCAAGCAGCGGGAGGGGGCGACCACCGTCCGCACCCTGCTCGACCTCGACTGGCGCCGCGACGACGCCGGCCTCGTCGTCGGCACTGTCCGCGCCGACGCCTTCTGCCACAACATGGTGCGCGCGCTGGTCGGCTGCCTCATCGCGGTCGGGGAGGGACGGCAGCCCGTCGGCTGGCCGGCCGAGGTGATGGCCGGGCGGCGACGCGACCAGGGGGTGCGTGTGGTGCACGCCCACGGCCTCACGCTGGAGGAGGTCGGCTATCCCGACGACGACGAGCTGGCCGCCCAGGCTGAGCGCGCACGAGCCCGACGAGAGGCGATCGATGCCTGAGCACTACTTCACCGCCGACCCCGGCGTGCCCTTCGAGCGGGAGAGCTTCACCGCCGACCTGTGGGGCCACGCCCTGACGTTCGACACCGGGTCGGGTGTCTTCAGCCGCGGCCACCTCGACCACGCGACCGCCGTGCTCTTCAAGGAGCTCGAGCCGCCCGTGCAGGGCCAGTTCCTCGACCTGGGCTGCGGCTACGGCGTGATCGGCCTGGCGATCGCGAAGGCGGTGCCGCTGGCCAACGTCACCGGTGTCGACGTCAACGAGCGCGCGCTGCTGCTCGCCAACGACAACGCCCGTGCGGCCGGCCTCGACTCGCGCTTCGTGGCCTGCCTGCCCGAGCAGGTGCCGGGCAACCAGGTCTTCGACGAGATCTGGTCCAACCCGCCGATCCGCATCGGCAAGGAGGCGCTCCACGAGCTGCTCCTCACCTGGTTGCCCCGTCTGGCCCCCGGCGGCCGGATGGTCAGCGTCGTCGGCAAGAACCTCGGCGCCGACTCCCTCCATCGGTGGCTGACCGAGCAGGGCTGGCCGACCGAGCGCCTCGCCAGCAGCAAGGGCTTCCGCGTGCTGGAGACCCGGCGGGCCGAGCCGCCCGTCTAGGCTCCGCCGTCCAGGAACATCCGCAGCCGGGTGCGGGTGTGGCCGGGGTCCTGCGGCAGGTGGCCGTTGACCGCGCGGCAGATCCAGCCCAGGCGCATGGCGACCCGCGCCGCCTCGCGGAGGTCGGCGTCCGTCAGCGGGTAGCGCTCGGCGTAGGGGCGGAGGTAGGACGCCCGGTAGGGCTCGACGTCCTCGGACCCCTCCTCGTCGTCGACACCCCACGCCACCACGCCTTCCAGCGTGACCGCGAGGGTGAAGAAGGGATGGGAGACGCAGGCGTCACCCCAGTCGAGCACCTGGTGCACGCCGTTGCCGAGGAAGACCTGACCGTCGTGGAGGTCGTCGTGCTGGACGGTCTCCTCGATCCCGAACGCGGCCAGCCGCTCGCACAGGTCGGCGATCGCGTCTGCGTCCGGCAGGCGCGGGTCCGTGTCGTCGAGGCCCGCGAGGAGGTCGTCGTACGCCTCGGGCAGCGTGGTGAGCCGCCGGTCGGGGAGCCCGGCTGCCAGGAGCGCGTCGACCTCGTCCTCGCACGCGACCTGGATCCGGGCGTAGGCCTCCAGCACGTCGTGCCACCGCTCGAGGCTGCGCTCGACGGGGATGACGTCGCGCAGGCGGGGGCCGGCGTCCGCGAGCAGCAGCCAGCCGGTGCGCGGATCCCCGGCCAGCGGCGTCGGCACCCGCCCGGCCGAGCGGGGCGCGACCAGTGCCGTCACGGCCGCCTCGTGGCGCATGCTCTCGTCGTTGGCCTTGAACCACACCGGTCCGTCCTCCGTCGGCACCCGCATGACCGTCGACCAGTCGGTGACGTGGTGCTGCTCGATCGCCCCGACGGCGGCGCGGTCGCGCTCGCTCAGTCGGTCGGCGATCCAGGTGTGGGCGGCGTCGAGGAAGCCGGGGTCGCGCCACCGGTCGCTGAGCCCGGGCGTGGCAGGTGTGGTCGGCATGGCGGGCATCCAACCCCGGTCCGTGCCGCGCCGGCAACGCCATTCCGGGCGGACCGGTCGTCAGGCCGGCCGCGTCGCGACGAGGACGCCGATCTTGTCGATGCGGTGCTCGGGGTTGTCGAACTCGTCGGACCAGTAGTTGCCGGCGGCGTGGTCCTCGAGCGTGGCGCACGTGGACAGCGTGATCATCGGCCTCGTCGCGTCCGCGGCAGGCCGGCCGGGCACCTCGGCGCGCTGGGCGCGGAGGGAGGCCGGCTGTCGGAACGACGTCCAGCGGGTGCGCCGTACCTCGTAGACGTGGACGGTGTCGCCGGTGCGGACCAGGATCCGGTCACCGCGGTCCAGCGAGGGCGAGTTGCGCAGGGGAGCGGTCCCGGTCAGCCGGTGCCCGGTGACGATGTAGTTGCCGACCTCGCCGGGCCCCGTGCCGCCGCGGGGTCCGCGGGGCGAGGCCATCTCGCCGGCGTTCTGCAGGGCGGTCCCGGGGGCGTCGTCGGGTGACCCGCGGTAGCGCACCACCGGGAAGTCGCGCAGGCCGATCGCGGGGATGGTGACGAACGAGCGGCGCGGCTCGGGTGTCGTCCTCTCGACGGGCGGGGTCGGCTGCTCGGCGGGTGGGGAGGACGGCGTCGCGCTGGGTGGGCTGCTGGGTGGGCTGGTGGGTGTGCCGGTCGGCGTCCGGGCAGGCTCGCTCGTCGTACGTCGCGCGCCCTCGGCCGAGCAGCCCGACACCACCGCGACGACGGCCGCGGCGAGGAGGGCGACGACGCTCCGGACCACCGTTCCACCGTACGCAGCGGGTGGTGGGCCTCACCCGAGCCGGACCGGCAGGCCTGCGACTCCGTGGACGATGGCCAGCTCGGTGAACCGCAGGTCGGTGGGGTCGCAGGCGAGCGCGAGGTCGGGGAAGCGACGCGCCAGTGCGACGAGGGCGGTGCGCAGCTCCATCCGGGCCAGCTCCGCGCCGACGCACCGGTGCAGCCCGTGGCCGAAGGCGAGCGTGCCAGCGACGGCGGAGGTCGGGTCGAACTGCTCGGGGGCGACGCGGTGGGCAGGGTCGCGCTCGGCCCCGGTCAGCGAGACGAGGACGATGTCGCCCTGCTGGACGACCTGGTCGCCGACCGTGACCTGGTGGCGTGCGATCCGAGGGAACGCCATCTGCACGGGGCACACGAAGCGCAGCAGCTCCTCGACCACCCGGTCGACCTCGGCGGGCTCGCCTCGCTGCAGGGTCGCCCACGCTGCCGGGTGCTGGAGCAGCACCCAGGTGCCGAGCGAGAGCATGCTGGCGCTGGTCTCGTAGCCGCCGAGGAAGACCCCGTCGGCCAGGCCGCCCAGCTCGACGTCGTCGAAGTCGGAGCCGTGGTCGGCGACCATCCGGGCGATCAACCCGTCCGGCAGGTGCGGGGAGCGGCGCTCGGACGCGACCAGGTCGATGAGGAACTGCCGGGTGCCGGCGGCGGTGTCGAAGATGCCGCTGCCCGCGTCGCGGAGGTCGAAGCGGGCAGCGCCGTGCCGCCGGAACTCGTCGCGGTCGACCTCGGGCATGCCGAGCAGGTCGCAGATGACCCCGAAGGGGACCCGGAAGCCGAACCGCTCGACGAGGTCGACCACCGGTCCGTGGGCGGCCATGTCGTCGAGCGCGGCAGCGACGACGCGGTCGATGTCGTCCTGGAGCTCGGCCATCCTGCGGCGGGTGAACCAGGGCGTGAGCACACCGCGCAGGCGTCCGTGGTCGGGCTGGTCGGTCATCCCGAGCCCACCGATCCGCTCGGCCGGCGATCGGTCCTGACGGCCGATGATGTCGCGCACGTCGTTGGCGAACGAGCCGGAGTCGGCCAGCACGGCCCGCGCCGGGCCGTACCCCGTGACCAGCCAGACCCGGGTGCCCAACAGGCTCGCGAGGCGCACCACGTCACCGCGTTCGCGTGTCGTCGCCAGCCGGGCGACCGGGTCGACCCCGTCGCGCTCGAGCGGGAACCGGATCCCCGCCGGCACGCGGCGCACGTAGGGCACCCGCCGTGCGGTCGACAGCGCGAGCCGGAAGGCGGTCCCGCGCAGCGAGGAGGTCATGCGTCCAGTACACGCCGGGTGCGTGCCTGGGGCCATCCGGTATCGCCCCGGTCCAGCCCGGGGGCGTCCCCGATGACCGACCGTGCAGGATGTGGGGCATGGCCTACGAAGCAGCCCCCGACAGGTACGACGACACGACCGGGATGCACTACCGGCGGACCGGCCGCAGCGGCCTCCGGCTGCCGGCCCTGTCCCTCGGGCTGTGGCAGAACTTCGGCACCGACCGTCCTGAGGAGACGCAGCGCGCGATCCTGCGACGGGCGTTCGACCGCGGGGTCACCCACTTCGACCTCGCCAACAACTACGGCCCGCCCTACGGCCGCGCGGAGGAGAACATCGGCCGCTACCTCGCCGACGACTTCGCGCCCTACCGCGACGAGCTCGTCATCTCGACCAAGGCGGGCTACGACATGTGGCCGGGCCCCTACGGCCAGGGCGGCGGCTCGCGGAAGTACGTCCTGGCCTCCCTCGACCAGTCGCTCGCGCGGATGGGGCTCGACTACGTCGACATCTTCTACAGCCACCGCTTCGACGCGGACACGCCCGTCGAGGAGACGATGATGGCGCTGGACACCGCGGTGCGGTCCGGGCGCGCGCTCTACGCCGGCATCTCGTCGTACTCCCCGGAGCGCACGCGCGAGGCAGCCACCGTCGCACGCGAGCTCGGCACGCCGCTGCTCATCCACCAGCCGTCCTACTCGATGCTCAACCGCTGGATCGAGGGCGGGCTGCTCGACGAGCTCGAGGAGCAGGGGATGGGCTGCATCGCCTTCACCGCGCTCGCCCAGGGACTGCTCACCGACCGCTACCTCGCCGGCGTCCCGGAGGACTCCCGTGCGGCCCGCGACGGCTCCACCATCACCGGCCTCGACGACGAGACGCTCGGGCGCGTGCGGTCGCTCAACGCGATCGCCGAGGGGCGCGGGCAGAAGCTCGCCCAGCTGGCGCTCCAGTGGGTGCTCCGCGACGACCGCGTGACGAGCGCGGTGATCGGGGCCTCCAGCGTGGAGCAGCTCGACACCAACCTCGACGCACTCGACGCGACGCCGCTGACGGAGGCCGAGCTCGCCGAGATCGACCGGTACGCCGTCGACTCGGGAGTCAACCTCTGGGCGAAGCAGATCGAGGAATGAGCCCGGCCCTCAGGCGCGTGGTGGTCGTCGGCGCCGATGCCGCCGGGATGTCGGCGGCCCACCAGGCCCTCCGTACGGCTGGGCGGCTGGGTCGCGACCTGGCGGTCACCGTGCTCGACCGCGGGATGCACACGTCCTACAGCGCCTGCGGGATCCCCTACTGGATGGCCGGAGACGTCGGCAGCGGTGACGACCTGGTGGCCCGCACCGCCGACGAGCACCGCGAAGCCGGCATCGACCTGCGCCTCGGGACCGAGGCCGTCGCGGTCGACCTGGCGGCGCACACGGTGACGACGGCCGCGGGGGAGGTGCTGGACTACGACGACCTGGTCGTCGCCACCGGTGCCCCGGCGGTCGTGCCCGACTGGGCGCTGCGCCCCGAGGGGACGTCGTACGACGGGGTGGGCGTGGTCAAGACCCTCGACGACGGCGCCGCGTGGGTGCGCAGCTTCGCGCGCGTCGGACCGGGCGCGCACGTGGTGGTCGTGGGTGCGGGTTATGTGGGCGTCGAGGTCGCGGAGGCGGCACTCGAGCAGGGGTTCGGTGTCACCGTCCTGACCCGCACGCGCGGCATGGGGATGCTCGAGGACGAGATGTCCGACCGGGTCAACACCGGGCTGGTCGATGCGGGGGTGGAGCTGGTGCTCGGCGCCGAGGTCACCGGTCTCGAGCTCGACGGCGACCGGGTGACCGGGGTGCACTGGGAAGGCGGCTCGCGGGAGGCCGACCTCGTCGTGGTGGCGGTCGGCGTCAAGCCGGCCACCCAGTTCCTGGCGGGCAGCGGACTGGAGATGACCGAGGACGGGGCGTTGCGGCCCGACCCCTACGGGCGGGTGGCCGACCACGTCTGGGCGGCCGGGGACTGCTGCGAGGTGCGCCGCCGCATCGACGACCAGTGGGTCTTCCGACCGCTCGGCACCCACGCGACCAAGCACGGGCGGGCGCTCGGCGACAGCCTGGCGGGTGGCGACCTGTCGTTCGACGGGATGGTCGACACGTCGATCACGCGCTTCTCCTCGGGCGAGGTGCACCTCGAGATCGCCCGCACGGGACTGTCCCGCGCCGACGCGGCGAGCGCCGGCTTCGACCCGGTCACCCTCGTCACCGAGGGTTCGACGGCCGCTGGCTACATGCCCGAGGCCGAGCCGATCGCGATCTGGGTGATGGCCGACCGCACGACCCGCCGGCTGCTCGGCGTGCAGGTCGTCGGTGGGCACGGCGCGGGCAAGCGCATCGACACCGCGGCCGCGGTGCTGTGGGCGGGCGGATCCGTCGACGACCTCGCCTGGATGGACCTCTCCTACGCCCCGCCGTTCGCCACGACGTGGGAGGTCCTGCAGATCGCGGCGCGGCGGGTGGCCGAGCGGCTCTGAAAAAGGCGGGCGTCGGCCGTCCGGGTCGGTCAGGATGACGACATGGACGTCGAGATCGTCACCCTCGCCGAGCGGCCGGACCTCATGGACACCTTCTGGGACATGGAGACGTCGTGGCCGGAATTCATGAAGCACGACCCCATCGGCAACGGCTACTACGCCTCGCTGGAGCACTTCGCCGAGTTCGTGCTCGTCTGCCTCGACGCGTCAGGGCGCCAGGTCGCCAAGGCGCACTCCGTGCCCTTCCGGCTCGACGACGACGAGCTGCCCGACGCGGGGTGGGACTTCGCGATCCGCAGCGGCCTGCTGACCGCGCTGTGGGGCGAGGAGCCCAACGCCGTCTCCGCGGTCGAGATCGCCATCGAGCCCGGCCTGCAGGGCACCGGGCTGTCGGGCCGGATCGTCGCCGCGCTGCGTGACAACGCCGGCCGGCTCGGCTTCTCCGAGCTGCTCGCGCCCGTGCGCCCCAACGGCAAGAGCGACGTGCACGAGTCGATGACGGCGTACGCCGCTCGCACCCGCGACGACGGGCTGCCCACCGACCCGTGGCTGCGCGTGCACGTCCGGGCGGGCGGTCGGATCGACCGGGTGGCGCCGCGCTCCATGGTCATCCCCGGCACGGTCGAGGAGTGGCGGGAGTGGACCGGGCTGGCGTTCGACACGACCGGCCCCGTCGTCGTACCAGGGGCGTTGGCGCCAGTGATGTGCGACGCCGAGCACGGCACGGCGACCTACGTCGAGCCCAACGTCTGGGTCAGGCACCCCACCGGCGCGTGACCCTCAGGCGCCGCTGACGAGCTTGCGGACCTCGTTGACGCACAGCGCGACGAAGGCGAGCGCGATGATCGCCATGAGCACGTTGGAGTGCAGCTTGTTGCGCCACTCGGCGGGCGTGCGGTCGGTGTTGAGCAGCCACAGCAGGGTGATCGCGAGGAACGGCATGAAGAACGCGCCGAGGACGCCGTAGGCGAGGATCAGCCACACGGGCTTGCCGAGGAACATCATCACCATCGGCGGGAACGTCAGCCAGAGGATGTAGACCCTGTACCACTTCCCGCCGGCGCGGGCGTCCTTCTCCTCGCCGCCGGTCACGTTGGTCATGAAGTCGGCGAACATCAGGCTGACGCCGTTCCAGACGCCGACCAGCGACGACATCGCGGCGGCCCAGAAGCCGACCAGGAAGAGCTTGCCGGCCCAGTCGCCGTAGCGCTCCTGCAGCACCACGCCGAGGTCGAGGAGGCCCGCGTCGCCGGACTCGATGGCCACGCTGGTGGAGTAGAGCAGCTCGGCGCCGACCACGAGGGTGGCCAGGACGAAGATGCCGGTGACGACGTAGGCGACGGTGTTGTCGATGCGCATGACCCGCATGTAGGCCGGGGTGTTCCACCCCTTCTCGCGCAGCCAGTAGCCGTAGGCGGCGAGGGTGATGGTGCCGCCGACACCGCCGGCGAGGGCCAGGGTGTTGACCAGCCCGTCCTCGGGGATCCTCGGCGCCAGGCCGGTGAGCACCTCGCCGAGGTTGGGCACGGTCAGCAGCGCGGCGCCCACCATCGTGACGAACATGATCCCCACCAGCGCCGCGAGCACCTTCTCGAACACGCTGTAGCGCCCGGTCCACACGAGCACCAGGCCGAGCAGGCCGGAGAGGATGCCCCACCAGGTGACCGACAGGGCGCCGGTCAGGCCGGCCAGCGCGAGGCCGGTGCCGGCCATCGCGGCGGCGCCGTAGACGAAGCCCCAGATCACGATGTAGGGCGCGAAGTACCACGTCGTCCAGGCGCCCAGCGAGCGCCAGCCCTCGAAGATCGTGCGTCCGGTGGAGAGCGAGTAGCGACCGGCGCCCTCGACGAGCACGATCTTCATCAGGCAGCCCACGACCACGCACCACAGCAGCGTGTAGCCGAACTTCTGCCCCGCGATCAGCGTCGCGACGAGGTCGGCCGCCCCGACGCCGGTCGCGGCGACGACGAGCCCGGGGCCGATGATCCGCCAACGGGGGGCGGTGGTCTGCTCGGTCGAGCTCGTCGAGCCGGTGGAGGTCGTGTCAGCCATGGCCAGCACCCTAACGGTGGTCTGGACCAGCTGCGCCCGTCACGTCTCCGCGCACGAGCGGGGGATATCCACGCGACGGCGGGACGGGTGGCTTGCGAGAATGCGGCCGTGGGTCATGTGGATGTCGCCGGAGTGCGCTACGAGCTGCCGGACGGGCGGGTGCTGCTCGACGACGTCAGCTTCCGGGTCGGCGACGGGCAGAAGGTCGCGCTGGTCGGCGCCAACGGCGCCGGCAAGACCACGTTGCTGCGGATCGTCACCGGAGACCTCAAGCCGCACGCCGGTGTGGTCACGCGCTCGGGCGGGCTCGGGGTGATGCGCCAGTTCGTCGGTCACGGGGGCGCCGACGAGACGGTCGCCGACCTGCTGCTGTCGGTCGCGCCCGCCGACGTACGCCGCTGGTCGCAGGAGGTCGCGGCGCAGGAGCTGCGGCTGATGGACGACGACAGCGAGCCGGTGCAGATGGCGTACGCCGAGGCGCTGGGGCACTACGGCGACGTCGGCGGCTACGACCTCGAGGTGGTGTGGGACAAGGTCACCACCGCGGCGATGGGGATGCCCTTCGACCGCGCGAAGTACCGCGCGCTCACCACGCTGTCAGGTGGTGAGCAGAAGCGGCTGGTGCTGGAGTACCTGCTGCAGGGGCCCGACCAGGTGCTGCTGCTCGACGAGCCGGACAACTACCTCGACGTGCCCGGCAAGATCTGGCTCGAGGAGCGCATCCGGGAGTCGCCCAAGACCATCCTGTTCATCAGCCACGACCGCGAGCTGCTCGACAACACCGCCACCCGCATCGTCACCGTCGAGCTCGGCAGTGCGGGCAACCTGGTGTGGACCCACCCCGGCGGCTTCGCGAGCTACCACCAGGCGCGGGCCGAGCGGTTCGAGCGCTTCGAGGAGCTGCGCCGCCGCTGGGACGAGGAGTACGCCAAGCTGCGCGCCCAGATGCTGATGTACAAGCAGAAGGCGGCCTACAACTCCGACATGGCCAGCCGCTACCAGGCGGCGCAGACCCGGCTGAAGAAGTTCGAGGACGCCGGTCCGCCCACCGAGCAGCCGCGCGAGCAGCAGGTGAAGATGCGGCTCAAGGGCGGGCGTACGGGCAAGCGGGCGGTGGTGTGCACCGACCTCGAGCTGACCCACCTCATGAAGCCGTTCGACCTCGAGGTCTGGTACGGCGAGCGGGTGGCCGTGCTGGGCTCCAACGGCTCCGGCAAGTCGCACTTCCTGCGGCTCCTCGCCGCCGGCGGCAGCGACCCCGACGTCGAGCACCAGCCCGTCGGCGTACCGCCTGCGCCGGTCGCGCACACCGGCAGCGCCAAGCTGGGGGCGCGGGTGCGGCCGGGCTGGTTCGTGCAGACCCACGAGCACCCCGAGCTGGTCGGGCGCACGCTGCTGGAGATCCTGCACCGCGGCGATGACCACCGCGACGGCATGGGGCGCGAGGCCGCCAGCCGGGTGCTCGACCGCTACGAGCTCGCGCACGCCGGCGAGCAGCGGTTCGACTCGCTCAGTGGCGGTCAGCAGGCGCGGTTCCAGATCCTGCTGCTCGAGCTGTCGGGGGCCACGCTCCTGCTGCTCGACGAGCCCACCGACAACCTCGACGTGCAGTCCGCCGAGGCGCTCGAGGCGGGTCTCGAGGCCTTCGACGGCACCGTGCTGGCGGTGACGCACGACCGATGGTTCGCCCGCGGCTTCGACCGGTTCCTGGTCTACGGCGCCGACGGCGAGGTCTACGAGTCCGACGGCCCGGTCTGGGACGAGGGCCGGGTGTCCCGCGCCCGATGAGCCTCGAGATCCTGCCGGTCGCCCCGAACGACGACACCGCCTTCGCCGCCTGGCACCACGTGTACGAGGCCTCGGCGCGCCACGAGCTGGGTGAGGTGGCGACGCCGTGGCAGCTGGAGGAGCTGCGGGCGACGATGCAGGCCGACGGCAGCCACAGCCGATCGGGTGCCTGGTCGGCCGTCGCGGGCGGGACGACGGTCGGAGCGGGGTGGCTGCGCACCCCGCTGCTCGACAACGTCGAGCTGGCCGAGCTCGACGTCCACGTGCTGCCCACCCACCGGCGCCGGGGCACCGGCACGGCCCTGCTCAGGCTGCTCGAGGACGAGGCCCGCGCGCGCGGCCGTCGCGTGCTCACCGGCCTGTCGTCGTGGCCGTACGACGCCGGGTCCGCGGGCGACGGGGCCTCCGGGCCGGAGTTCGCCCGGGCACGTGGGTACGAGCTCGCCCTGTCCGAGGTGCAGCGCGAGCTCCGGCTGCCGGTCGACGACGTCCTGCTCGCCGGGCTCGCCGACGACGCGGCCGGCTCCCACGCGGCGTACACGCTCCGCTCGTGGAGCGGTCCGGTGCCAGACGACCTGCTGCAGGGATGGGCCGAGATCACGTCGATCCTGGCCACCGAGGCACCCACGGGCGACCTCGAGCTCGAGCCGGAGGCGGTCAGCACCGAAGCCGTGCGCGAGCGTGAGGAGACGGTCGCGCGGCAGGGGCGCACGAAGTACAACACCGTCGCGCTGTCGTCCTCGGGGGAGGTGGTCGCCTACTCCGACCTCGCCACGACCGCCCACGAGACGGGTCATGCCTACCAGTGGGGCACCCTCGTGCGTCGCGCCCACCGGGGCCACCGGCTCGGGGTCGCGGTCAAGGTCGCCAACCTCCGCCTGCTGCAGCGCGAGCGGCCCGACATCACCCGGCTGACGACCTACAACGCCGAGGTCAACAGCCACATGATCGGCGTCAACGAGACGCTCGGCTTCCGTCCGGTCGCCCGCCTGGGCGACTTCCAGAAGAAGCTCGCCGCGACCTGACCCCGCAGCGTGCGCACGCTCACGCCCGTGTGGCCGCGCCCCATGCCTTGGGGGGAGCACGGGTCTGTCCAACGTCGATGAGGATGATCGGGTGCTCAGGCCCGCCTCCCACCTCCACGACACGGACCTCGCCGCGCCGCACCACCTGCTCCTCGGCCCCGACACGCACGGGGTCACCCGATACGCCGGCGAGGTGGCCGGCGCTGCCCGGGCGCCCGTGGTCCGCGACGTCGCCCTGCTGGTGCCCGGGGCGGCGGTGCACCTGCACCTGACCGACCGGCTGCTGGGCCGCGAGCCGGGAGAGGCAGCGGACACGGTGGAGCGGCTCGCCCGGCGGGTGCGCCTGACGGTGACCCTGCACGACGTCCCACAGCCCACCGACGGCCCCGTGTTCGCCGCGCGTGCCGAGGCGTACGGACGCATCGTGCGCGCGAGCCACGCATGGGCCACCAACTCGTGGCACGAGCACGCGCTCGTCGACCGCTGGAGCGCCACCGGGGCCCGCGGGACCGTCATCCCGCTGCCGGTGCCCGTCGCGCCCGGCCGACCCGGTCGACCCGCTCCGTCCGCTGCGGCGGGCGGAGCCGTCGACCCGGAGCCGGTGGTCGGCGTCTTCGGCTTCGTCTACCCCGGCAAGGGCCACCGCCAGGTCGTCCGCGCGGTCGCCGCGCTGCGACGGGCCGGAACCATGGCCTCGGTGCGGATCCTCGGCGACGCTGCGCCGGGCCACGCCGACGAGGTCGACGGGCTGGTCCGCACGGCCCGGGACAGGGGAGTGCCGGTGGAGGTCACCGGCCGCGTCCCGGAGGACGACCTGGTCCGCGCGCTCCGCGGCGTGGCGGTCGGGGTGACGGCGCACCGCAACGTCTCCGCGTCGGGCAGCCTCAACTCCTGGATCGCCGCCGGTCGGCGCCCCCTCGTGCGCGACGGCTCCTACGCCCGCGAGATGGCCGCGCTCCGTCCCGGCACCCTCAGCCTCTTCGACGACTCCACCCTCGTCCCGCGCCTCGACGCCGTGCTGCGCCGACCGACGTCGACGTGGACCGCTCCCGACGCCGACCTCGGTCCGCGGATCGAGGACACGGCCGCGGCCTACCGCGCGTGGTGGGCGTCGGTCGGATGACCGCGCCGCCCTGGGGCACCTCGGTGCCGGGCAACCGCTGGGACCTCGCGCCCGACGGTGCGCCCCGGCGGCGGGTGTCGGTCGTGGTCACCCACTTCGAGCAGCAGGACGAGCTCGACCGCACGCTCGCGGCACTTCGCCGCCAGACCCGGCTGCCGGACGAGGTGATCGTCACCGACGACGGGTCGCACCGGGCGCCCGAGGTCCCGCCCGGGGTGCGCGTGGTCCGGCAGCACGACGACGGCTTCCGGGCGGCAGCCGCCCGCAACCTCGGCGTCGCGGCGAGCACCGGCGAGGTGCTGGTGCTGCTCGACGCCGACACCGTCCCCGAGCCGCACTTCGTCGAGCGCATGGTCGCCCTGCCCGAGGCCCTGCCCGAGGCGCTGGTCGTGGGACGCCGCCGGCACGCCGACCTCGCCGGCACCGCGCCGGACGGGGCGATCGAGGAGGTCGCGCCACCGCTGGAGCTGCCCGAGCCGGCCTGGCTCCGCGACGCGTACGCCGACAGCCGCGACCTGCTGGACGCCGACCACACCAGCCACCGCTTCGTCATCAGCGCCGTCCTCGCGTGCAGCCGCTGGTGGTACGACGAGGTCGGTGGCTTCGACGAGACCTTCTCCGCATACGGCGGCGAGGACTGGGACTTCGCCCACCGCTCCTGGACCGCCGGCGGTCTGGTGGCGCACCGCCGCGACGCCGTCGCCTGGCACGACGGACCGGACGCGGGAGCCCGTGAGGCGGACCCGGGCGCACTCCTCGCCGAGACCGTGGCCGTCGCCGATCGCACGTCCGCGCCCGGCACCACCTGGCGCGGACTGACGCGCGGTCCGGCCGACCTGGTCGTCACCCTCGCCCCGACCCTGGGTGATGCGGAGCTGCTGGTGAGCGTCGACTCGCTGCTGGCCGCGCTGCCGCGCACCGTCGTACGACTCACGGAGCGGCAGCGCGACCTGGTGGGCGACGACCCCCGGGTGGTGCCGGCCGACGAGGACGTGCCGGCAGCGGCACGGCTCCACCTCGAGGTGCGCCAGGGCCTGTTCGGCGACGTCGCTGCGTGGACGTCGATCCTCGAAGGCCTCGACGGGGGCCCGGGCTCCCGCGAGGTCGCGGCCGGTAACGCCGAGCTGCAGGACTTGCGCCTGCACCGTCGGGCCGAGCGGTGGGGGCGCCCCGACCTCGCGACCGCAGGCCCGCCGCTCGACGCGACGCTGCGGCCGTGGACCGAGGACGTCACGCTGGCGGCGTGGCTCGGGGGCTGGGCCTGACGGCTACGAACGACGCGTGCGGCGCAGCACGGCGCGCGCGAGCGCCCACGCCAGGAGGCCGGCCGCGACGGCGAGCACGCCACGGAGCGGCCACGGCCACGGACCCCGGTCGACGTCGTCGGGGGTGACGACCTCGAGCGAGGCGGCGACGGACGCGGCCAGCTGGAAGCGACCAACGCCGAAGGACGTCAGGTCCGACATCCGCATCAGGGTGCGCGGCTCGGTGCCGTCGAGCGGGACCACGGAGAGGGTCTGCTGGTCGTCCCCGCAGCACGTGTCGGTGCCCTCGACGGCGAGCACGGTGAGCACCCCGTCCGGGCCGGACCAGCCCAGGACGCGCCCCGGACCGGTGAGGTCGAGCGGAAGGGAGTCGGGCACGTCGCCGGCGCTCCCGGTCGCGTCGACGAAGGCCAGCCCGGTCGGGATGCCGGGAGCCTCCACACCCGGCGGTGCCTGTACCGGCTTCGTCGTCGTGACCGCGAGCAGCCGGCCGTCGGGGGACCAGGCGGCGGGACCCGCCAGCACCCCGTCGACCTCGAGGCTGCGCTCGGCACCGTCCTGCAGGTCCACGACGGTGACCACGCCCGACTGGTCGACCGCGAGCTCCGAGCCGTCGGGCGAGAACGCCGCCCCGGTGGACGACCTGTCGAGCTCCAGCACCTCGGCCGCGTCGTCGGGGAGGTCGAGCAGGGCGATGTCGCCGGTGATCCGGCCTCCGGAGTAGGGGTTCGTCGCCTCGTCGGAGACCAGGCTCGCGAGCGTCCGACCGTCCGCGGACCAGGCCACCGGGACGACGCTGCGCCCGGTGGGGAGCGGGTGGCGGGTGGTGTCGCCGGTGCTCAGGTCGACGACGACCACGTCGGGGCGGTCCATGTCGTGGTCGCCGACCGCCACCCGGGTGCCGTCGGGCGACAGCAGCATCGGCGCCGGGTCGCCCTGGGTCTCGCCGCCCGCCCGCTCCTCGGCCACGTCGACGCGGCGGTAGGCGTCGCCACCGGACCCGAGCACGACCGCCTGCGGGAAGTCGAGGAACTCGACGCCGTAGCCGTGCTGCCACAGCGCGACGACTGGCCCCGGTGGTGACGACGAGACCGAGCCGGTCAGGTGCGAGTAGCCCGCCATCTCCGCCGGCACCGCGGGTGCGGCGACGGTCGTCGGGCTGCCGCCCTGGCCGGTGAGGACGACGACGAGCGCAGCGACGGCCAGGCCGACGACGGGAGGCACTACGGCTGCCTGGCGCACGCCCGGAGTCTAGGGGCGTACGGCGTCAGCCGAAGGCGCTGATGCCCGTCTCGGCGCGGCCGATGATGAGCTTCTGGATCTGCGACGTGCCCTCGTAGAGCGTCATCACCCGTGCGTCCCGCAGGTACTTCGCGACCGGGAAGTCGTCGACGTAGCCCGCCCCGCCGTGCACCTGGATCGCGTTGTTCGCGGCGCGCACGGCAGCCTCCGAGGCGAAGAGCTTGGCCTTGGAGGCAGCGACCCCGAAGGGCTGGCCCCGGTCGATGAGGTCGGCGCACCGCCAGGCCAGCAGCCGCGCGGCGTCGGCGTCGAGCGAGATGCCGGCGATGAGGTCCTGCACGAGCTGGAAGGACGCGATCGGCTTGCCGAACTGCGTGCGCTCCGTGGCGTACGCCACCGACGTCTCGAGGCAGCCCTGCACGATCCCGACGCAGCCCGAGGCGACGGCGAGACGGCCCTTGTCGAGGGAGCCCATCGCGATCTTGAAGCCCTGGCCGACCTCGCCGAGCCGGGCCGAGTCCGGGACGCGTACGCCGGACAGGAACAGCTCGGCGGTGGCCTGGCCGCGCAGCCCGAGCTTGTGGCGCACCTCGCGGGCCTCGAACCCGGGAGAGTCGGTCGGGACGAGGAACGCGGTCACGCCCCGCGGGCCGTCGTCGCTCGTGCGCGCGAAGACGAGGGCCACGTCGGCCCACGTGCCGTTGGTGATGAAGAGCTTCTGGCCGTCGATCACCCAGTCGGCCGCCTGTCCTGAGCCTGTCGAAGGGTCGCGGACCGCCCGGGAGGTGAGGTTGCCCGCGTCGGACCCGGTGCCCGGCTCGGTGAGCCCGAAGCACCCGAGCGCCGTCGCGGAGGTGAGCCGGGGCAGCCACTCCTGCTTCTGCTCCTCGGAGCCGTGGTCGAGGATCGACTTGCCGACCAGGCCGCTGCTCACCGACACGATGCCGCGCAGCGCGGAGTCGGCCCGGCCGAGCTCCTCCATCGCGAGGGAGTAGGTGACGTAGTCGCCACCCACGCCGCCGTACTCCTCGGGGATGGTGAGCCCGAAGAACCCCAGCTCGGCCATCTTCGGCACGATCGCCAGGTCGACGGACTCGTCGTGGTCCCACCGCATCCGGTGCGGGACGGCCTCCCGCTCGAGGAAGTCGCGGGCGAGGTCGCGGAAGGCCTGCTGCTCGTCGGTGAGCGAGAGGTCCATCAGACCGCGTCCACCAGCTCGTGGTCGGTGACGCGCGCGGACAGCCGGCCGAGGTGGTGCCCGGCGTTGCCGAGCCACTGCTCGAGCACCGTGAGGTGCGCGGTCCCCACGCCGACGGCGTACTCCGCGGTCATGCCGATGCCGCCGTGCAGCTGGATCGCCTCCTGCCCGATGTGGCGCGCCGCCCGGCCGACCTGGAGCCCGACGCGGTCGGCGGCGTCGGCCACGACCTCGCGGTCGCCGCCCGCGATGGTCATGGTCGCCCAGTCGACGGTGCTGTGGGCGAGCTCGAGCGAGACGTACATGTCGGCAGCGCGGAACGTGAGCGCCTGGAAGGTGTTGAGGGTGACCCCGAACTGTTTGCGGCTCTTGAGGTAGTCGGTCGTCGCGCGGACCTGGCTCTGCATCACGCCGAGCGCCTGGTTGGCGCCCATGATGCGGGTCAGGTCGCTGATCGTGGCGATGCTGGCCGACAGGTCGCGGCCGGGCTCGCCCAGCGGAGTGGCCTCACTGCCCTCGAAGCGGACCGTGGCTGCCCGGGTCAGGTCGGCGGCTGCGTAGCCGGTCACCGACGCCGCGGTCGCGTCCACGACGAAGACGCCCGTGCCACCGTCGGGCAGCGCTGCCGTGACGACGAGGTGGTCGGCGGACGCGCCGCCCATGACCGGGTCGGCGACGCCGTCGAGGGTCCAGGTGCCGTCGGCCACCGAGGCACGTACGCCGTCGGCGTCCGAGGTCCAGCGGTCGCCGGGGGAGGTGTCGGCCGCGGCGAGCAGGACCTCGCCGGCGCTGAGGCGCCCCAGCAGGTCGGCCTTCTGCGCCGCCGTCCCGACCGCGGCCACCAGGCCTCCGGCGTGGACGACCCCGGACAGGTAGGGCTCGGGTGCGAGCACGCGGCCCAGCTCCTGGCACACGATCCCGATCTCGACCGGACCGGCGCCGACGCCGCCGTCGGCCTCGCTGAAGGGCAGCCCGAGGACGCCCATCTCGGCCAGGCGCCCCCACAGGGCCCTGTCGAAGCCCGGGTCGTCGGCCACCGTGCGGCGCCGCGCCTCGTGGTCGGCGTACGCCGTCGCGAGCAGGCCGCGGACGGCCTCGCGCAGCGCCTGCTGCTCGTCGTCGTAGGTGAAGTCCACGTCGTCCCCCTCAGAGTCCCAGGATCGTGCGGCTGATGATCTGGCGCTGGATCTCGTTGGACCCGCCGTAGATGGAGGCCTTGCGCAGGTTGAGGTAGGTCGGCGCCGCACGGCGCGCCCAGCCCTCCTGGGGCGAGTCGTCGCCCGCGTGGGCGGCGAGTGACGCAGGCCCGGCGAGGTCGAGCGCGAGCTCGCTGACCGCCTGCTGGAGCTCGGTGCCCCGCAGCTTGAGGACCGAGGAGGCCGGGTGCGGCGCGCCGTCCGAGGAGTGCGCGACCACCCGCAGCGCGGTGAGCTCGAGCGCCAGCAGCGCGGTCTCGAGCTCGGCGACACGGGCCCGGACGAGCGGGTCGTCCATCTGCGCGGCCGCCGACCGCTTGAGCCCGGCGAGGGCGCGCTTGGTCGCGCCCACCGGTGCGACGCCGACGCGCTCGTTGCCGAGGAGGAACTTGGCGATGGTCCAGCCGCCGTTGAGCTCGCCGACCAGCAGGTCGCCCGGCACCCGGACGTCGGTGAACCACACCTCGTTGACCTCGTGGCCGCCGTCGATCAGCTCGATCGGCCGCACCTCGACCCCGGGGGTGGTCATGTCGATGAGGAGCATCGAGATGCCGGCCTGCTTCTTCACCTCCGGGTCGGTGCGCACCAGGGTGAAGATCCAGTCGCCGTGCTGGCCCAGCGTCGTCCAGGTCTTCTGGCCGTTGACGACCCAGTCGTCGCCGTCGCGGACCGCGGTCGTGCGCAGGCTCGCGAGGTCGGAGCCGGCGTCGGGCTCGGAGAACCCCTGCGACCACCAGATGTCGAGGTTGGCCGTGGCGGGGAGGAAGCGTTCCTTCTGCTCCTGCGTCCCGAAGTGGGCGATGACCGGCCCGATCATGGAGGCGTTGAACGCCAGCGGGATCGGCACGCCCGCGCGCTGCATCTCCTCGTGCCAGAGGTGCCGCTGGAGCTCGGTCCAGTCCTGGCCGCCCCACTCGACCGGCCAGTGCGGCACGGCGAGGCCCTCGGCGTTGAGCGTCCGCTGGGCCTCGACGATCTGGTCCTTGGTGAGGTGCCTGCCCTCGAGGACGGTGTCGCGGATCTCCTGCGGCACCCGGGTGGTGAAGAACTCCCGCATCCTCGTCCGGAACTCCGCGTCGGCGGGGCTGAGCTCGAGCTGCATGTGACTCCTCGGGTCGACGGCTGGCCCCATCATGTCCGTCGCCCGGTAACGGGTCCATGCACGCACTCCCGCCCCCACCAGTGGGGACGGGAGTGTCGTCGTCGACCCGTTGCCGACGCCGGGGTGGGCGAGCGGGTCAGCCCTGGGTGGCGTCGGAGTCGAGGACGAGGTCCGCGCTCTGCTCGTCGCCGCCGCTCGTCCAGGTGACGGTCACGGAGTCGCCGGGGCGGTAGGAGCGGATCGTCGCGACGAGGGAGTCGGCACCGGTGATCCGCTGGTCGTCGACCTGGGTGATCACGCTGCCCGCCGTGAGCCCGGCCTCGTCCGCGGTCGAGCCGGGCGTCACCTCGCTCACCACCGCGCCTGCGGGGTCGCCGGTCCGCGGGTCGCCGACCTGGATGCCGAGGCGGGCGTGCGTCGGGGTCTCGCCGGCCGCCATCTGGTCGACGATCGGCATCACCTCGTCGATGGGGATCGCGAACCCGAGCCCGATCGAGCCGCCCTGCGCCTGGCCGTAGGGCGACTGCGACGCGGCGGTGCGGATCGAGGAGTTGATGCCGACGACCGCACCGGTCATGTCGACGAGCGGGCCACCGGAGTTGCCGGGGTTGATGGCGGCGTCGGTCTGGATCGCGGGGTACGTCGTGGAGTTGCCCTGGTCGTCGGAGCCGACGTTGACCGGACGGTCGAGCGCGCTGACGATGCCGCTGGTGACGGTCGCGTCGAGGCCGAACGGCGAGCCGACGGCGACGACGCCCTCGCCGACGCCGAGGTTGGCCGACTTGCCGATCGTGGCCGGGGTGAGGTCGGAGACGCCCTGGGCCTTGATGACGGCGGTGTCGGTGAGCGGGTCGGTGCCGAGGACCTCGGCCTCGGCGCTGGTGCCGTCGTCGAAGGACACCGTGACGGTGCCTCCCTCGGCTCCCTCCACCACGTGGTTGTTGGTCAGGATCGTGCCGTCGGCGGTGAGGATGATGCCGGAGCCGGACCCGGCACCCTCGGCGGTCGTGACGTCGATCTTCACGACGCTGGGCAGCACCTTCTGGGCCACCGACTCCACCGACCCGTCGGCCGGGGGCGTGTCCGGCTGCGACGACACCTGCGAGGTCGACACCGGGCTCTCCTGCGACGAGCCGCTCGAGCCGTCCTGGGTCGCGTCCCACCAGGCGGCGCCGCCGATGCCGGCTCCTCCGCCGACCAGCAGGGAGGTGGCGACGACGGCGGCGGCCAGTCCGGCCCGTCCCCGCCCGGACCGCCCGCGCGGGGGCGTCTGGGTGGGCTGCTGGGCCGGGAACCCGGGATGTCCGGTGGGTGCCCCGGGCGCGGGCTGCGGGCCGGCTCCGGTCCACCCGGCGGAGGCCCGCTCGTAGGGGTTGTCCTGGGTCGGCCGGGGGTGGTGCTGGCCGCCGTGCTGGGGGGTCTGTCCGTCGCTCATGTCTACCACCATGCGTCGGGACCCTGTGGACGCGCTGAGAACGCGCTGGGAAGGTGCAGAGACCTCGCCGCGGATCACGGCACGACCCTCAACGGGGCAGGTCGGGGAGGGCCAGCCACTCGGCCCAGCTGAGGTCACGGCCGACGTAGCGGGGCCGCTCCAGCGGCCACTCCGTGGCGATCCAGCGGGGGACGAGCTCGTCGAGGGCGGCCTCCAGCTCGGTGCCCACGCACTCGTCCACGACCCACCACGAGATCTCGGCGTCGGCCTCCGGCTTCTCCGGCGGGTCGATGTAGACGCACCCCAGCAACGCCGTCTCGTCGGTGTCGAGGAGCGCGTAGTTGAAGGACTCGTGGGTCTCCATCTCCGCTGCGTGGCGGGCGAGGTCGGCGCGGTCGGCCTCGTGGGTCATGTCGGCGGGGGGCCATCCCCAGGCCTCGCCGTAGATGCTCCAGAGCCGCTCGCGCGAGCCCATGACGGCGACCATGTCGAGGTCGGTGTCCTCGGCGCGGATCGGTCGCAGGTGGTGCCCGAAGGGGACCTCGACCCTGGCCGGGTGGCGGAAGTCGGCGGGCAGCCAGGCCGGACGGGCGGGGGTCGTGGACGGGGTCGACATGGGAGGTCCTCTCTCAGGGGGTGGTGGTCGTCGGGCTGCTGCCCGGGTGGGACGCGAGCCGGCGGAGCGCCGCGAGGCCGCGGCTGGTGTTGGACTTGACGGTGCCGGTCGAGCAGCCGAGGACCGCGGCCGTCTCGGCGACGCTCAGCTGCTCGTAGTAGCGCAGGGCGACCGCGGCGCGTTGCTGGGGTGGGAGCGCCAGGACGAGGTCCCAGAGCCGTGCGGCCGGCTCGACCGTCACGTCCTGCCGCGGAGCCCGCACGGACTCCGGGACGGTGGCCGAGGCGACCTCGTCGCGCCGCCACGGCTGTCGCTGCCAGCTGACGTACTGGCGGGTGATGGTGCGTCGGACGTAGGCGTCCG
Organism: Nocardioides sp. T5; assembly: GCF_048161455.1. Taxonomy (NCBI): domain Bacteria; kingdom Bacillati; phylum Actinomycetota; class Actinomycetes; order Propionibacteriales; family Nocardioidaceae; genus Nocardioides; species Nocardioides sp. T5. Next base: position 886,046 of record NZ_CP182415.1, read on the forward strand.
CCGCCGCCCCCTCGCGGAGACCGTCCCACCGGGGAAGCACCCGGACGAGTGAGTCCTGGAGCAGGTCCTCCGCGCTGTGCGGGTCGCCGGCGACGGCGCGCGCCCAGCGGAGCAGGGCGGGCCGCCGCGCGGCGACGTACGACGCGAAGTCGGGGACCGACTCGTCCGGCACGACGGGTGGCACGTCAGGCCCGGCGCACCGAGCGCAGGAGCGCCGCCGAGACCACGACCAGCCAGATCGGGCCGGTCATGCCGGCCATGTACTGCACGGGGCTGACCAGGAACAGCGTGGTCAGCCCGCCGAGCACGAGGCTGGTCCAGCCGACCCAGCGCGGGAACGCGCCCTGCCGGAAGGTCGCGCTCACCATGGCGAGCGCCGTGAGGCCGATGCCGCCCCACAGCCACGGGATCGTGCCGATCCAGTGCCCGAAGAAGACGACCGTCTCGGGGACGTAGGCGTCCTCGGGCGCGGCGAAGGCGAAGGCGAACTCGGTCGTCAGGCCGGCGCCCATCAGCTGGGCGACGCACACCAGCACGACACCGATCGCCGCCACGCCGGGCACGATGCTGTCGGGGTGCGTGCGCCGCTGCAGGTGCCGGTGCAGGCCCGCGGCGAACACCACCAGCAGGGCGCACGACACCATGGTCGCGGTGTGGAAGACCAGGACCTGCGGCACGAGGTCGGCCATCGCCTCCGCGATGGCCTCGGCGTCGCCCAGGTTGTCTGGCTCGTACACCGCGTCCACCGTGGTGCTGGCCACGACGGAGGCGATCCCGGCGAGGCCGGCGCCGAGGCCGGCGCGCATCCACCCGCGGCCGGGTGGCCGGGTCGGTGCGCCGGTGCTGGCGTCGCGGTGCGGACCGGACGCGGTGGACGGGTCGAGCGTGGTGCTCATGTGCGGCTCCTCGGGTGGCCTCGCGTGGCCTCAGTGACTTCAGGTGGATGGGCACGGGTGTGTGCCGTGCGACCACCATCGAGGCGTACGACGCCGGCGGGCCACGGACAGCCGCAGGTGTACGAGCGGTGTACGGGGTCCGAGCGGGTCAGGTGCGGCCCGGGTCAGCCCGAGGGCCGTCCGGGGTCGCGCAGCATGCCGGCCGCCTGCAGGGTGGAGAACCCGCGTCCGGTGTCGAGGGCGTCGTCGTAGCGGTCGGCACCGAGGTGCGACCGCGCGTCGTCGGCCGCCGCGGTGATGGCGGCCGGGTCGGGCCGGTAGTAGCCGTATCCGGCCGCCCCCTGGGCCTCGCGGATCGCCTGGGCGGCGCCGAGCAGCAGCGGCACGCGTGCGTGCTGGTCGGAGGCGGCGGCGAGCACCGCACCCGCGTCGAGGAGGTAGGCGAGGTTGGCCTGGTCGCCGGTCTCCAGGGACAGCCGGGTGCCCTCCTCGAGGTGGCGGCGGGCGGCGTCGTGGTCGCCGCGTGCGAGCTCGACCTGGAAGAGGTTGTAGAGCGCGATGTAGGACGACAGCCGGTCCTCCCTGCTCCTCGCCGAGTCCAGGCCGGCCTCGATGAGCCGGACGGCCTCGTCCGCGTCACCTTCGAGGAGTGCCACGGTCCCCAGCCAGACGTGCGTCAACCCCCAGGTCCACTGGACCTCGGGGCCGGCGACCTCCGCATGGTGCCTGGCCGTCTCGAAACGGTCGCGGGCCCGAGCGAGGTCGCCTTCGACGAGAGCCACCAGGCCCTCGCCCGCCACGGCGTTGGAGAGGATCGCCGGGTCGTCGCCGGCGCGCTCACGGGAGCGTGCCCACCATCCGCCGGCCGCTGTGACGTCGTCCATGGCGAAGGCCATCGTGGCGGCGGCGAGCGCAGCGCGGGCGTGCACGTCGTCGGGCAGGTCCGCGGCGTGCTGGAGGGCGGTCTCCGCGAACCGCCGGCCGTGGTCGTGGCCGCCGCGCAGCCACCAGTAGAGCCACAGCTCCCATGCCATCCGGGCCGGGGTCTCGATGTCACCGCCCGCCAGCGAGCGCTCGGCGGCCGCCATGAGGTTGGCGTGCTCGAGGTCGATGCGGTTGAGCGCCGCGACCTGGCCCCCGTCGCGATAGCTCGAGTGGTTGGTCTCGGCAACCGTGAGGTAGTGAGCCGCGTGGGCCCGCGCCGCCTCCTGCCACTCGCCCGCCTCCCGCAGCAGGTCGCGGGCGTACTGGGCGACCGGCTCCAGCATGCGCAGGCGTCCCGAGCCGTCGGCGAGGACGAGCGAGTGCTCCACCAGCTCCTCGAGGCTGGTCACCACCTCGTGCTCCGCGATCCCCGCGCGGGACGCGACGGCCTCGAGGTCGGCCAGGGTCGTGCCGCCGACGAAGACGCCCATCAGCCGCAGCAGCCGGCGTGCGGGCGCGTCGAGCAGCCCCTGGCTCCAGTCGAGGGTGGCGCGCATCGTGCGCTGGCGGGGCGGGAGGTCGCGCGGGCCGGTCTGCAGCGCGGTGTCGAGCCGGTCGAGCAGCGCGGCCGGGTCGAGCAGGCGCGCCCGCGCCGCGGCAGGCTCGAGGGCCAGCGGCAGCCCGGCCAGTCGCTCGCACGTGGCGGTGACCGCTGCGGCGTCGGACGGGCCGGCGCCCCAGCCGGGGTTGACCCGCTGCGCGCGGTCGAGCAGCAGCAGTGCGGCGGGGGAGGGCGAGCCGTCCGGGAGGTCCACGACCTCGAGCGGGTCCACGGCGTACTCGGTCTCGCCCCGCACCCGCAGCGGCGCGCGGCTGGTCGTCAGCACGGACAGGTCGGGCACCGCCTCGACGAGCGCGGCGACGTCGGGGGCCGCGTCGAGCAGGTGCTCCACGTTGTCCAGGACGAGCAGGAGGTGCTGGCCGCGCAGGCGGGCGACGATGTCGTCGCCGACCGTGCGGGACGGGTCCCGCGGGGCGTCGACAGCGTCGGCGACCGCCGTCAGCACCTGCTCGGGCTCGAGGAGCGGGGCGAGCTCGACGAGGCGTACGCCGTCGGCGTAGCGGTCGCGGACCTGTGCCGCGGCGGCCAGGGCCAGGCGGGTCTTGCCGACCCCGCCGGGACCGCTCAGGGTGACCAGGCGGCTGGTCCGCAGGAGGTCCGCGACGCGGCCGACGTCGTCGTCACGGCCGAGCAGGGGGGTGGCGGGCACGGGGAGCTCGCGGGTGCGCACCGGCGCGTCGGTGGCGGGGCGCGGTGACCTCGGCGGGACGGCCGCGAGCAGCTCGGTGCGCTGGTCCTCGGTCAGCTCGAGCGCGGCGGCGAGCGAGCGGAGCGTGTGCGGGTAGGGCCGGGTGCGGGTGCCCCGCTCCAGGGCGCTGATGGCGTGCGGACTGAGCCCGGCGCGCTCCGCCAGCTCCTCCTGCGAGAGCCCCGCGTCCTCGCGCAGGGCACGCAGCATCCCGCCGAGAGTGCCGTTCCCCCGTGTCGCCACGTCACCTCCGTGACCGCGTCGCGCCGTCTCGTCCCCCGAGTGGTGGCGAGTGTAGTGATCCGCGAGCCGCGGCACGCACGATCGGAGGGGTGGACTGCGACGGGCTCCGGAGAGCCGGTTCTGCAAGAACCGGCCGTTCCCACGCGGGGGACCGCTGAAAGATCTTGCAGGTGTTGCAAGTTCTCTCACGCCGACCCTAGTGTGACCGGCGCCACCCGGCCATCCGCGGCCGGGGTCTGCACCGTCTCGGGAGCCCATCGTGCGTCGTCCGTCCCCCGCCGTCCTCACCCGCGCCGGCCTGGCCACGGTCGTGGCCGCCCTCGCCCCCGTCGCGCCCGCAGCGGCGGACCACCGGGCCGAACCACCGGCGACCGTCACCCTCGTCGGCAGCCTTCAGGACGAGGTCGGCTGCCCGGAGGACTGGGCGCCGGCGTGCGAGGCCTCGGGTCTCGAGCGCCTGCCCGACGGGTCGTGGGAGCTCCTCGCCGAGGTGCCTGCCGGCACCTACGCCTACAAGGTCGCGGTCAACGGGTCGTGGCAGGAGAACTACGGTGCCGGAGGCGCTGCCGGCGGTCCGGACCTGCCGCTCGTGCTCGAGCACCCCGCGCGCCTGCGCTTCACGTACGACGACGCGTCCCACCGGATCGCCGTGGCCCCGGCCGAGCAGCCCTCCGCCAAGCCGACCAAGGTCGACCGGGAGCTCGCCGGCACCTCGCTGCGCGGTCCCCTGACGCGCGAGAGCTTCTACTTCGTCATGGCCGACCGGTTCGCCAACGGCGACCCGACCAACGACACGGGCGGCCTCTCCGGCGACCGGCTCACCACCGGGCTCGACCCGACGGACAAGGGCTTCTTCCACGGTGGCGACGTCCAGGGCCTGTCCGACCGGCTGGACTACATCGCCGACCTGGGCACCACCGCCATCTGGCTGACCCCCAGCTTCAAGAACCGGCCCGTCCAGGGCGCCGGCGCCGACGCGAGTGCGGGCTACCACGGGTACTGGGTCACCGACTTCACGCAGATCGACCCCCACTTCGGCACCAACGCCGAGCTCGAGGCGTTCATCGACGAGGCCCACGGGCGGGGCATCAAGGTCTTCTTCGACATCATCACCAACCACACCGCTGACGTCATCGACTACGAGGAGAAGCAGTACGGCTACGTCTCCAAGGAGGACGAGCCCTACCGCGACGCGGCCGGGAACGAGTTCGACGACCGCGACGTCGTGGGCTCGCCCGACTTCCCCGAGCTCGACGCCGCCACGTCCTTCCCCTACACGCCGGTCTTCCGGTCCGAGGCCGACCGCACGGTCAAGGTCCCGGCCTGGCTCAACGACCCGACCAACTACCACAACCGGGGTGACTCCACCTTCGCCGGCGAGTCCTCCACCTACGGCGACTTCGTCGGGCTCGACGACCTCTTCACCGAGCAGCCCGACGTCGTGGACGGGATGACCGACATCTACGAGGCCTGGGTCGACCTCGGCATCGACGGCTTCCGCATCGACACCGCCAAGCACGTCAACATGGAGTTCTGGCAGGAGTTCGCCCCCGCCATCCGCGAGCACGCCGCGTCGGTCGGCAACGACGACTTCTTCGCCTTCGGCGAGGTCTACGACGCGGACCCGGCCTACCTGTCGACCTTCAGCACCGAGGGGCGCCTCGACGCCACGCTCGACTTCGGCTTCCAGTCGGTCGGCACGGGCTTCGCCAAGGGCGGTGCCACGACGCGGCTGCGCGACTTCTACGCCGCCGACGACTGGTACACCGACGCCGACTCCAATGCCTACGCGTCACCGACCTTCCTCGGCAACCACGACATGGGCCGGATCGGCACCTTCCTGAAGGGCACCGGCTCCGAGCTCGAGCGCGACCGGCTCGCCCACGCGCTGATGTTCCTCACCCGCGGCCAGCCCGTCGTCTACTACGGCGACGAGCAGGGCTTCGTCGGCGACGGCGGCGACAAGGACGCCCGCGAGGACATGTTCCCCAGCAAGGTCGCGTCCTACAACGACAACGACCTCATCGGCACCGACGCCACGACCGCGCAGGCCAACTACGACACGTCCCACCCGCTCTACCGCACGATCCGCGGCCTCGCGGACCTGCGCGAGGACCACCCCGCGCTGGCCGACGGCGCGCAGCTGCACCGCTACGCCTCGAGCGACGCCGGCATCTTCGCCTTCAGCCGGATCGACGCCGACGAGCGCCGCGAGCACCTGGTGGCCCTCAACAACGCGACCACCGCCAAGACGGTCACCGTCGGCACCGAGATGCGTCGCAGCACCTTCAGGCAGGTGTGGCCGGCGGTGAGGTCGTCGCTGCGCACCGACGCCGAGGGGCGTACGACGATCACCGTCCCGCCGCTGTCGGCCGTGGTGTGGCGCGCGGCGGGCAGGCTGCCCGGACGCGCGGAGGCGCCGGCGGTGCAGTTCCAGAAGCCCTCGGCCGGCGGCACCGTCGGCGGGCGGGCGCCGATCACGGTCGGCGTCCCCGACGGCGGGTTCAACCAGGTCACCCTGGCCTGGCGGCCGGTCGGTGCGGAGGCGTGGACCACGCTCGGCACCGACGACAACGCCCCCTACCGCGTCTTCCACGACGTGCGGGCGCTCGCGAAGGGGTCGCTGGTCGAGTACCGCGCGGTGCTCCGCGACAGCAGCGGCAACCTGTCCGTCGCCTCGACCTACGCCGTCGTCGGCGACCCCGAGGCCGAGCCGACGCCCGGCGGCGGGGGCACCGGCGGACCGGTCACCCAGCCGGGCGCGGTCTCGATGCCGGGCAGCCACAACGCCGAGATCGGCTGCCCGGGGGACTGGCAGCCCGACTGCGCCGAGGCGCAGCTGTCGCTGGACCCGCAGGACCTGGTGTGGAAGCGGACCGTCTCCCTGCCGGCCGGTGACTACGCCTACAAGGCCGCCATCGACGGGTCGTGGGACGAGAACTACGGCGCGGGTGGCGCCCCCGGCGGCGGTGACGTCCCGCTGGTGCTCGACGCGCCGCGCGACGTGGCCTTCTACTACGAGCACGGCTCGCACTGGGTCACCACCGACGCCAACTCACCCGTCGTCACGCTGGCCGGCAGCATGCAGTCGGAGCTGGGCTGCGCCGGTGACTGGGCTCCCGACTGCATGCGCGGCTGGCTGAAGGACCCCGACGGTGACGGCACCTTCACGTTCACCACGACCGCCCTGCCCGCCGGCAGCTACGCCACCAAGGTCGCCCACGGCCTGTCGTGGGACGAGAACTACGGCGACGGTGGCGCGGCAGGCGGCGCCGACATCGCCTTCGACGTCCCCGCGACGGGGGTCGAGATGGTCTTCACTTACGACGTGGCGACCCATCGGCTCACCGTGTCCAGCCGCGCCGCCGGCGCCGCACCGGAGCTCTCGAAGGCGAAGGCGAAGTGGCTGCGCGACGACCTCGTCGCCTGGGACGTCCCCGACGCAGCGAGCCGTCGCTACCGCCTGCACTGGTCGCAGGCCGGCGACCTCGGCGTCGACGCCGAGGCCGTCACCGGCGGCTCGAGCGTGCCGCTCGCCCACGACCCCGCAGGCCTGCCCGACGACGTCCTCGCCGACTTCCCCCACCTCGCCGGCCACGAGGCCTTCCGCCTCGACCGGGCCGCTGTGCGCAAGGTGCCCGAGATCCTCACCGGGCAGCTGGCGGTCGCGTCGTACGACCCGGGCGGGACGCTGCACGACGCCACCGGCGTGCAGGTGCCGGGCGTCCTCGACGACGTCTACGCCGACGCGGCCGAGGCCGACCTCGGGCCCACCTGGCGCGGCAACCGGCCCACCCTGGCCCTGTGGGCACCCACCGCGCAGGACGTCGTGGCCGTGGTCGCCGGACGGCGCGTCGCCATGGACCGCCGGCGCGACGGCACCTGGACGGTGTCGGGACCCGCCTCGTGGAAGGGCGCGGCCTACGCCTTCGAGGTGACGGTCTGGTCGCCGGCCGCGGGCGCGGTGGTCACCAACCGGGTGACCGACCCCTACTCCGTGGCGCTGACGACCAACTCCGAGCGCTCGCTGCTCGTCGACCTCGCCGACCCGGCGCTGGCGCCGGCAGGCTGGGCGCGCACCACGCCGCCGGTGGTCGCGCAGCCCGAGGACCGCAACGTCTACGAGCTGCACGTGCGCGACTTCTCCATCGGTGACGAGACCGTGCCCGCCGCCGAGCGCGGCACCTACCTCGCGTTCACCCGCGACGACTCCGCCGGCATGCGTCACCTGCGTCGGCTCGCCGACGCAGGCCTCAACACGGTCCACCTGCTGCCGGCCTTCGACATCGCCACCATCGAGGAGCGCCGCTCGGCCCAGCAGACCCCGGCCTGCGACCTGGCCTCGCTCCCGCCGGACTCCACCGAGCAGCAGGAGTGCGTCGACGCGGTGCGCACGAAGGACGGCTTCAACTGGGGGTACGACCCCCTGCACTACACGACCCCCGAGGGCTCCTACAGCACCGATCCCGAGGGCCCCCGACGCACCGTCGAGTTCCGCCGGATGGTGCAGGGACTCAACGCCTCCGGTCTCCAGGTCGTGATGGACGTGGTCTACAACCACACCGCCGCGAGCGGCCAGGACCCGAAGTCGGTGCTCGACCGGATCGTGCCCGGCTACTACCACCGGCTCGACGCGTCGGGCGCCGTGGAGACCTCCACGTGCTGCTCCAACACCGCGACCGAGCACCGGATGATGGAGAAGCTGATGATCGACTCCGTGCTCACCTGGGCGCGGGACTACAAGGTCAACGGCTTCCGCTTCGACCTGATGGGGCACCACTCGCTGGAGAACATGACCCGCCTGCGGGCCGCGCTCGACGGCCTCACGGTCAAGCGCGACGGCGTGGACGGCAAGGCCGTCTACCTCTATGGCGAGGGCTGGAACTTCGGCGAGGTCGCCGATGACGCCCGCTTCACGCAGGCCACGCAGCGCAACCTCGCCGGATCGGGCATCGGCTCCTTCAGTGACCGCCTGCGCGACGCCGTGCGCGGGGGCGGGCCCTTCGACGAGGACCCGCGGGTGCAGGGCTTCGGATCCGGGCTCTTCACCGATCCCAACGGTGCCGCCGTCAACGGCTCGGCCGACGAGCAGCGCGAGGAGCTGCTGCACCTCGAGGACCTCGTCAAGCTCGGCCTGGCCGGCAACCTGGCCGACTTCCGCTTCCGGTCGTCGTCGACCGGCGAGGAGGTCGTGGGCTCCGAGGTCGACTACAACGGGCAGCCCGCGGGCTACGCCGCCGACCCGGCCGAGACGGTGACCTACGTCGACGCCCACGACAACGAGACGCTCTTCGACTCCCTCGCCCTCAAGCTGCCGCAGGGCACCTCGATGGAGGACCGGGTGCGGATGAACACCGTCTCGCTCTCGACGGTCGCGCTCTCGCAGGGCGTGGTCTTCTGGCACGCCGGCACCGACCTGCTCCGCTCCAAGAGCCTGGACCGCAACTCCTACGACTCGGGCGACTGGTTCAACCGGGTCGACTGGCAGCGTCGCGACAACACGTTCGGCTCGGGGCTGCCGCTGCGGGTGGACAACGAGGCCAAGTGGGACTTCATGCGCCCGCTGCTCGCCGACGCGGCGCTCGACCCCACCCCGGCGGCGATGGACGAGGCACACGCCCGCGCCCAGGACCTGCTGCGCATCCGCACGTCGTCGCGGCTCTTCCGTCTCGGTGACCTCGACGCCATCCAGGCCAAGGTGTCCTTCCTCGACACCGAGCCGGGCGTGATCGCGATGCTGGTCGACGACACCGTGGGCGCGGACGCCGACGCCGACCGCGACGGCGTGCTGGTGGTCTTCAACGCCACCCCGCAGGCGACCACGGTCACCGGTGCCGGCGCGGGCTGGTCGCTGCACGACGTGCAGGCCTCGGGCTCCGACGCGGTGGTGAAGGGGAGCACGGCCGGGGCCGACGAGGTGACGGTGCCGGCACGGACGACGGCGGTCTTCGAGCGCTGAGACGCACGGACGCCCCCGGCCGCGAGGCCGGGGGCGTCCTGTCGTACGACGGTGGTGCGGGGGCTCAGCTCCAGCGCTCGGCCGCCGCGGTGAAGGTCAGCTCGCGGTCGCCGGTGTAGATCTGCTTGGGACGCGCGATCTTCTGGTCCTTGTCCTGCACCAGCTCCGACCACTGCGCCAGCCAGCCCGGCGTACGGCCGATGGCGAAGAGCACGGTGAACATCTCCGGCGGGAACTGGAAGGCCTCGTAGATCAGGCCCGAGTAGAAGTCCACGTTGGGGTAGAGCTTGCGCTTGACGAAGTACTCGTCCTCGAGCGCGATCTTCTCCAGCTCGAGCGCGATGTCGAGGAGCGGGTTGGTGCCCGTGACCTCGAAGACGTCCTCGGCGGACTTCTTGATGATCTTCGCGCGCGGGTCGTAGTTCTTGTAGACCCGGTGCCCGAAGCCCATCAGGCGCTCGTTGCCGTCCTTCACGCCGTCGATGAAGGCGGGGATGTTCTCCTTGCTGCCGATGCGCTTGAGCATCCGCAGCACGGCCTCGTTCGCACCACCGTGGAGCGGTCCGTAGAGCGCGCCCACGCCCGCCGAGACGGCGGAGTAGGGGTCGACCTGCGAGGAGCCGACCGAGCGGACCGCATTGGTCGAGCAGTTCTGCTCGTGGTCGGCGTGGAGGATGAAGAGCACGTCGAGGGCCTTCACCAGGCGCTCGTCGGCCTCGAACTTCGACTCGCTCATCTTGAAGAGCATCGAGAGGAAGTTGGCGGTGTAGCCCAGGTCGTTGTCGGGGTACACGTAGGGCTTGCCCTGCGCGTGGCGGAACGCCCAGGCGCCGAGGGTCGGCATCTTCGCGATCATCCGCACGATCTGCATGTGCCGGTTGTCGGCGTCGCTGATGTTGCGGGCGTCGGGGTAGAACGTCGACAGCGCGCCGACGGAGGCCATCAGCATGCCCATCGGGTGGGCGTCGTAGCGGAAGCCCTGCATGAACGACTTCACGTTCTCGTGCACGAACGTGTGGTAGGTGATCTCGTGCACCCAGGTGTCGTACTGCTCCTTGGTGGGCAGCTCACCGTGGATGAGGAGGTAGGCCACCTCGAGGAAGTTGGACTTCTCCGCGAGCTGCTCGATGGGGTACCCGCGGTACTCCAGGATGCCCTTGTCGCCGTCGATGTAGGTCACCGACGAGCGGCACGAGGCGGTGTTGACGAACCCGGGGTCGTAGGTCGCGAGACCGGGCTGCTCCTCATCGAGGCGGATCTGTCCGAGGTCCTTCGCGGCGATCGTGTTGTCGGTGATCGCGATGTCGTACGTCTGACCGGTCCGGTTGTCGGTGACAGTCAGGGAATCCTTGGCCGCAACGTCGGTCACGTCGGCTCCTGTCTCTGCGCTCGATGCGTTTCGAGCGTCTTGTGTACGTCTGTGGGGTCCCCTCAACCTAGACCGGAGCGCGTGACGACCGCGAATCAGGTGTCCAGCAGTGGGACGTCCGGCGGCACCGGACGGCGTCACCGTCCGGCGACGCGGTGGGCCACCCGGGCGATGCGGCTGGTGCGTGCCAGGCCGGCGTCCTCGCGACGGTCGGCGGCACGGTAGAGGCCGTACAGCGCGTGCACGCCGGCCCACCTCAGCGGCTCCGGCTCCCACCTCCGGACCCGGTGCCCGGTCCACGGCAGCCGGGTCAGCTCGATGTCGTGGCCGAGCACCAGGTCGCGCAGCGTCCGACCGGCCAGGTTGGTGGCGGTGAGGCCCGAGCCGACGTAGCCGCCGGCATGGCCGAGGCCTGTCGCGGGGTCGTAGGCCACGCTGGCGCTCCAGTCGCGCGGCACGCCCAGCACCCCGCACCAGGCGTGGTCGAGCCGCACGCCGGCCAGCGAGGGGAAGAGGGTCGTCAGCGTGGAGCGCAGCTGCTCGACGGTCCGGTCCTGGGTGCGGCCGTCGACGTCGGTCCGCGAGCCGAAGCGGTAGGGCACGCCGCGTCCACCCATCGCGATGCGGCCGTCGGCGGTGCGCTGGGCGTAGCAGTAGGCGTGCGCCTCGTCGCCGAGCAGCTCCTCGCCCTCCCACCCGATCTCGCGCCACTGCGAGGCGGTGAGCGGCGCGGTGACCACGATCGCGGAGTTCATCGGCAGCCAGTCGCGCCGGTGCCCGGCGAGCCCGGCGGTGAAGCCCTCCAGGCAGCGCAGCACCACCGGGGCGCGCAGGGTGCCGCGCTCGGTGACGACCGTGCCGGGGGAGACCGCCGTGGCGCGGGTGCCCTCGTGGATGCGTACGCCGCGCTTTCGCACGACGCGGGCGACGCCGGCCACCAGGCCTTCGCGGGCTGCACCCGCGCGCAGTCGGGGTCGAGGTGGCCCGACACGGCGCCGGCCACCCGGATCCGCTCGGCCACCTGGGCCGCGGTGAGCTCGCCGCCGAGGCGCCGGCGCTGCGCCTCCGACCGCGCGACGGTCAGCACGCCGCTGCGGACGATGTCGGCCTCGATGCCCTCACGCGCGGCCACGCCGACGACCTCGTCGACCGTGCCGCGCAGCGCGTCACGCAGCCGACGTACGCCGTCCTCGCCCGCCACCGCGGCGTACGTCCGCGCGCTCCCGGCGAGCTCGCTCGAGAGCCACCCGCCGTTGCGACCCGAGGCACCGAAGCCGGCGAACTCCGCCTCGACGACCCGGACGTCGAGGTCGGGATCGGCCTCGACGAGGTAGTACGCCGTCCACAGCCCGGTGAGCCCGCCGCCGACGACCACCACGTCGCACGACGTGTCACCCTCGAGCCGGTCGGTGGGAGTGGGCAGCCCGACCTGCTGCCACCAGAAGGAGACGCCGCCGTTGCGCACGGGGCCATTGTGCTCACGCGACCGCGCTCCGGCGGCCCGCTCCTCGTTTTGACCCCTCTCGCGCGTGAGCCGTAGTCTTGCTGGTCGCGACTCCTGCCGCGCCCGATCCCTCAGGGACCGGGTGCAGATCCGGACGTCATCCCCAGTCTCCCAGCGGAGCCGGGGAGCGATCCGGGCCGTGTTCGTCAGAAGCCGCAGCAGCACCAGTCGGCCCTCGTCCGAGGGCCGGGACCAACGAACCAGAACGGGATACCGCCGTGCGCACGTACAGCCCCAAGCCCGCTGACATCCAGCGTGAGTGGCACGTCATCGACGCCACCGACGTGGTCCTGGGCCGCCTCGCCGTCCAGACCGCCAACCTCCTCCGCGGCAAGCACAAGCCGACCTTCGCCCCCCACATGGACATGGGCGACTTCGTCATCATCGTGAACGCCTCGAAGGTGTCGCTCTCGGGGTCGAAGAAGACCACCAAGATGGCCTACCGCCACTCCGGCTTCCCGGGCGGCCTCTCGGCCACCCCCTTCGGTGAGCTCTTGGAGAAGGACGCCCGCAAGGCCATCGAGGGCGCTGTGTGGGGCATGCTCCCGAAGAACAAGCTCGGTCGCCAGGTGCTGAAGAAGCTCAAGGTCTACTCCGGCCCCGACCACCCGCACCTGGCCCAGCAGGCCACCCCGTTCGAGATCTCGCAGATCTCCCAGTGACTGAGGACTCACAGATGACTGAGAACACCACCGAGGTCGAGGAGACCTTCGAGGCCAACGCCGAGGGCGTTTCCTACACGTCCGAGAGCGACGCCTCGGCCGACACCCCGGCCCGTCCGGCCACCATCGCCCCCGGCGCGGCCACCGGCCGCCGCAAGGAGGCCGTCGCCCGCGTGCGCATCGTCCCGGGCACCGGCGAGTGGACCATCAACGGCCGCTCGATGGACAGCTACTTCCCCAACAAGCTGCACCAGCAGATCGCCAACGAGCCGTTCGTCGAGCTGCAGCTCGAGGGTCGCTTCGACGTGATCGCCCGCATCCACGGCGGCGGCATCGCCGGCCAGGCCGGTGCCCTGCGCCTCGGCGTGGCGCGCTCCCTCAACGGGATCGACACCGACGCCAACCGCCCGGCGCTCAAGAAGGCCGGTCTGCTCACCCGCGACGCCCGCGTCGTCGAGCGCAAGAAGGCCGGTCTCAAGAAGGCCCGCAAGGCCTCGCAGTTCAGCAAGCGCTGACCCAGCCTGCACCTCGAGGCCCGCACCGTCGTCGGACGGTGCGGGCCTCGTCGCATCTGCACCCGCGTCCGGCAGACCTCGTTTCTGCGGCGGGCGGGCGCGACCCGTAGGCTCCCGGGCCATGACGCGACTCTTCGGCACGGACGGCGTCCGGGGCCTGGCCAACGCCGATCTCACCGCCGAGCTGGCCCTCGACCTCTCGGTCTGCGCCGCACACGTCCTGGCCGACCGCGGCGAGTTCGAGGGGCACCGTCCTCTCGCCGTGGTGGGCCGTGACACCCGCATCTCCGGGCAGTTCCTCGAGGCCGCGGTCGTCGCGGGCCTCGCCTCGGCCGGGGTCGACGTGCTCCTGCTGGGCGTGCTGCCGACGCCCGGCGTGGCCTACATGACCGACCGGCTCGGCGCCGACCTCGGCGTGATGCTCTCGGCGTCGCACAACCCGATGCCCGACAACGGGATCAAGTTCCTCGCCCGGGGCGGCCACAAGCTCGACGACGCGATCGAGATCGCCATCGAGCGCCGCATGGGCGAGCCGTGGGAGCGCCCCACCGGCGGCGCCGTCGGCCGGGTCGAGGTCTACGAGAGCGCGGTGGAGGAGTACGCCGCCCACCTCGAGAGCACGATCAGCCACCCCCTGGTGGGCCTCAAGGTCGTCCTCGACTGCGCCGAGGGCGCCGCACACGCCGCCGGCCCGCGCGCGCTCGAGGACGCCGGCGCGACCGTGATCGCGATCCACGCCGACCCCGACGGCCTCAACATCAACGACGACTGCGGGTCCACCCACCTCGGCGACCTGCAGAAGGCCGTCGTCGAGCACGGGGCCCACGCCGGCTTCGCACTCGACGGCGACGCCGACCGCTGCCTCGCGGTCGACGCCGAGGGCAACGTCGTCGACGGCGACCAGATCCTCGCGATCCTGTCCCTCTCGCTGCTCGAGCAGGGGCGGCTGGCCAAGGACACGGTCGTCGCGACCGTGATGAGCAACCTCGGCTTCGTCCACGCGATGCGCGCGGGCGGCGTCGGGGTGCGCCAGACCAAGGTCGGCGACCGCTACGTCCTCGAGGCGATGAAGGTCTCCGGCTACAACCTCGGCGGCGAGCAGTCCGGCCACGTCATCCTCAGCGACCACGCCACGACGGGCGACGGCATCCTCACCACGCTGCACGTGATGGAGCGGATGGCCACCACCGGTCGGTCGCTGGCCGACCTCGCCTCCGTGATGACGCGGCTCCCGCAGGTGCTCCTCAACGTGTCCGGCGTCGACAAGTCCCGCGCCGACGAGGACGCCGTGCTGGCGGCGGCCGTCGCGGAGGAGGAGGCCGTGCTGGGGGAGCGGGGCCGCATCCTGCTGCGCCCCTCGGGCACCGAGCCGATCGTGCGGGTGATGGTCGAGGCGCCCACCGAGGACGAGGCCGAGGGCGTCGCCTCGCGGCTCGCCGACGTCGTACGCCGCCAGCTGGCGCTGTAGGCAGCGACCTGCTGTGACCGCCGACCCACGACCCGGCTTCGACGAGGCTGAGCCCCAGCAGCGCGGGTGGCTCTCACCTGGTGACGTCGTCTTCGGGGTCGGGATCGGGCTGGTGCTCGCCGCGGTGCTGGTCGTCCTGATGCCGGGCACGCGCGCTCACCTGCTGGGCGGGACCGATCAGGAGGAGACGACGGTCGTCGCCGTGCGTGAGGGCCCCCGCCCTGGGGAGGACGACCGCACCCTGACCTCCTACGAGCTGCGCTGGTCCGAGGGCGGCGTCGTGCGGACCGCGACGTTCCGTCGCTCAGGGCCCCCGCAACGTGAGGTCGGTGACACCTGGACGTTGTGGGTCTCGCCGGACGGCTCGTCGGTGGAGACGAGCTCACCGCTCGCCACCTGGCTCTGGCTGGGGATCGGCCTGCCTGCCTTCGTCCTCGTGATCGGGGCGATCGTGCGTTGGCGGGGGCGGGTGATGGCGAGGTCGGCGGTCCGCGAGGCCGACCGGATCGAGGCGGCGCGGCTTCGGCGCGCCTCGCGCCGCTAGTCGCCGCGCAGGCCCGTCAACGTCTGCGCCGCCCTGCGGGCGGCGGCCGCGCGCTCGGGGACCGAGCAGGCGTACGCCCGTCCGGCCTCGAGGAGCGAGGTGATCTCGGCGTCGAGGACGGCCAGCTCGTCGGCGTCGGTGAGCTGCCGCCGCTCCGCCTCGGTGGCCCCGGCGCCGACCGGTGCGTCCTCGAGCGCGCCGGCGCGCGCACCGGCGGGCACTGCCTCGGCGTTCTCGAGCGCCGCGAGGGCGGTCCGCAGCGTCGAGGTGGTCTCGGCGTCCCGGGCCCGCCGGGCGTCGAGCATCGCGGCTCGCAGTCGGTCGCGAAGGGGCGAGGCGGTCGTCATGCCGGTGACCCTGCCAAAGCAGGAGCCGGTCACGCACCCCGTTATCTGAGGACGTCGCGGACGTCGACGGCCCGACCGGACGTTCACCCCGTCCTCAGATATCGGCGTGCGCGGGCAGGGGTGCGCGGCTACAGTCACCGCGTGGTCGACATCGAGCAGATCAACCCGCGCAACGAAGCGGCGTTGCGGGCGTGGTGGGAGGTCGGGCACGCTGCCACCGCCGATCGACCCGGCACGCCGTGGCCGTTGTGGGCGCAGAGCCGCATCGGGCTGCAGGCGGAGAACCCCGAGCGCTCGACCACCCTGCTGGGGGCGATCGACGGCCGTGTGATGGTCGGGGCCGGGATGGCGATCCTCACCCAGCAGGACAACCTGCACCTCGCGGGTGCGGCGGTATACGTGGACGCCGCGCGCCGCCGACAGGGCATCGGGTCGGCATTGCTCGCGGAGATCGAGGTCCTCGCGCGCGGGCACGGTCGCACCACCGTGACCGGGGAGGCCTACCTGCCGCCCGGGGGAACCGCACCGGCGGAGGCGTTCGCCGACGCGCGGGACTTCGACGTGGCGAGCCGCGAGTCGATCAAGGAGCTGGCCGTCGTCGACTACCTCGGTCGTCGCGAGTCGCTGGCGGCTCGGGCGCCGACGACCGACGGCTACCGGATCATCACGTTCGACACCGTCTGCCCCGAGGAGCACCTGGCATCCTTCGGCCGGCTGCTCGGAATGCTGTTCTCCGAGATCCCGCTGGGTGAGCTCGACCTCCGGGCATCGGAGTGGACGCCGGAGCGCATCCGCGAGGCCGAGCGGCTCCAGGTGTCGGTCGGTCGGCACGTGCACACCGCGATGGCGCTCGCCCCCGACGGCTCGGTCGCGGGGGTGTCGGACATCCGCGTCAACGACACCGACCGGGCGCACGCCCAGGTCGGCATCACCCTCGTCGACCCGGCCCACCGCGGCAGGCGGCTCGGGCTGGCCCTGAAGCTCGCGACCCACGACCTCGCGGTGGCGACGTACCCCGACCTGGTCACGGTCGACACCTCCAACGCCGAGGTGAACACCCGGATGAACGCCGTCAACGAGGCGCTGGGCTACCACACGATCGAGACGCTCCTGGAGCTGCAGAAGCGGCTGTGACCCCGCTGGACGTCATGGGCTCGCGGGTGCGTGACGTCATGGCGGATGGCTGCTGGGCCCACCGGGCGCCATGACGTCGTACGACAACGTCATGGCGGCGTGCGGTCGGGGCGACCGGGCGCCATGACGTCACGCGCTGGTGCCCGCGCATCCGTGCCTGAGCGCCACGGGTGACGAGCCGTGCAGTGTCCACAGGCAGGCGAGGCAGTGCTCCGTCCACAGGCCGGCTCCTGCCTGGGTGCCCGTTGCCGGCCATCACGCGCACGCTCGTCCGATGGAGACGAAGGAGAACAAGCGCCACACCGTGCAGGACCGCCGCAACATCCTCGACGCGGTGTCCGACCTCGCTGACACGCAAGGAGGCGTCGTCTCGCGTGCGCAGGCGTACGCCGCGGGGCTGACCCGTGGCGAGCTTCGGGCACAGATCGCCGCGCGCCGCTGGCAACGGGTCTGGACCCGGTCTGTTTGCGTGCACACCGGGGAGGTGTCCGCGCGGGGCCGGCAGTGGGCAGCCGTCTTCGAAGGAGGCGACCGGGCAATGCTCGACGGCGAGGCGTCGCTGGTCGCGTCGGGGCTGCAGAACTACCGGGTCTCGGTGCTCCGGGTCTCCGTGCCGCGTGGGGTGAAGCCGCTGCGGGCGACGGGCCTCGACATCCGCCGGACGCGGCGCTGGTCCGCCGCCGAGCGCGTGGTGACAGGAGTGCCGCGCACCCGCGTGCCGGTCGCCGCAGTCCGGGCGGCGATGTGGGCGGCGAGCGACAAGCAGGCGGCGCTCCTGCTGACCATGCCCGTGCAGCAAGGGATGACGACGCCCGAACTCATCGGTCGGGCACTGTTGACCGTCCGGCGGGATCGTCGCCGCCGCCTGATGCACGCCGTCGTGACTGATCTCATCGGGGGCGTCCGGTCACTCGGAGAGCTCGACTTCGCGAGACAGTGTCGTCGTCGCGGTCTCCCCGAGCCCAGCCGTCAGCGCGTGCGCAGGGGCAAGGACGGCCGCTACTACCTCGACGTCATCTGGGACGACTTCGGCCTGGTCGTCGAGATCGACGGCATCCACCACTCCTGGGCGACCTCGGTGGTCCCTGACGCGCTTCGCCAGAACGAGGTCAGTCTCGGTCGTGCGACCGTTCTCCGGCTTCCCCTCCTCGGCTTGCGGGTCGCCGCCGACGAGTTCTTCGACCAGATCGACCGCGGGCTCCGCGCCGGCGGGTGGTGCGGCGCGGCGTGACGACGTCGTACGTCATGGGTGGCGGCTGCGGGGACGACCGGGCGCCATGACGTCGACGCGGACGTCATGGGTGGTGGTGGAGGGGACGACCGGATTTCCATGACGTCCCGGGGCCGGGGCTCAGAGCTTGCGCAGGCGCACGTAGCGCACGGAGTGGTCGGCGTCCTTGCGGAGGACCAGGTTGGCGCGGGAACGGGTGGGGGCGACGTTCTGCACGAGGTTGGGCTCGTTGATGGAGTCCCAGATGCGGGTGGCCTGGTCGACGGCCTCGTCGTGGGAGAGTGCGGCGTACTTGCGGAAGTACGACGCCGGGTCGCGGAAGGCGGTCTCGCGCAGGCGCAGGAAGCGGTCGACGTACCAGCGCTTGATGTCGGTCAGCGCGGCGTCGACGTAGACGGAGAAGTCGAAGAAGTCGCTGACCGCGAGGCCGGTGCGACCGTCGTCGCGCATGCGGGCGGGCTGGAGGACGTTGAGGCCCTCGACGATCACGATGTCCGGGCGCTTGACCACGACCTTCTCGTCGGGGAGGACGT
The DNA here is from genome assembly GCF_048161455.1 of Nocardioides sp. T5. Classification (NCBI taxonomy): domain Bacteria; kingdom Bacillati; phylum Actinomycetota; class Actinomycetes; order Propionibacteriales; family Nocardioidaceae; genus Nocardioides; species Nocardioides sp. T5. Next base: position 904,685 of record NZ_CP182415.1, read on the forward strand.
CGTAGACGAGGTGCGAGTAGATCGGCGCCTCGACCTCGTCGCGGCCCGACTTGATGTCGATGACGAACTTGAGCAGCGCCCGGCGGTCGTAGGACTCCGGGAAGCCCTTGCGGTGCAGGATGCCGCGGCGCTCGAGCTCGGCGTTGGGCAGCAGGAAGCCGTCGGTCGTCACCAGGGCGACGTTGGGGTGCTCGGGCCAGTGGGCGAGCATCTGCTGCAGGACGCGCGCGGTGGTCGACTTGCCGACCGCGACGGAGCCCGCGAGGCCGATCACGAACGGCGTACGCGGCGGGGTGACGCGGTGCAGGAACTCCTCCTGCTCGCGGTGGAGCCGGGAGTTGGCCGCGACGTAGAGGCTCAGCAGGCGGGAGAGCGGGAGGTAGACCTGCTCGATCTCCCGCAGGTCGAGCTGGTCGCCGAGGCCCCGGAGCCGGGCGACCTCGTCGCGCGTCAGCGTCGTCTCGGCCGTGCCGGCCAGCTGCGCCCACGCCGCCCGCTCGAGCTCGACGTAGGGGGAGGTCTCGCCACCGTTGGAGGGCGGTGCGACCTCGGACATGGGTGCGATTGTGGCACCGCACGGGGGCGCAGCCGTGCAGCGGCCTGCCGATAGACTCCCCGGCCATGTGTGGAATCGTCGGGTACGTAGGTGCCAAACCGGCTGAAGGCGTCGTGATCGAAGGCCTCAGGCGCCTGGAGTACCGCGGATACGACTCCGCCGGCATCGCCCTCGTCGACGGCGGCACGATCGTGTCGGACAAGCGCGCCGGCAAGCTGGCCAACCTCGAGAAGGCCATCGCCGACTCCCCGCTGCCACAGGTCACCACCGGCATCGGCCACACCCGCTGGGCCACCCACGGCCCGCCGACCGACCGCAACGCCCACCCCCACCTCGGCCGCGCGCGCCGGGTGGCGCTGGTGCACAACGGCATCATCGAGAACTTCGCCGAGCTGCGCGCCCGCCTGGAGTCCGAGGGCGTCGAGATGGCCTCCGACACCGACACCGAGATCGCCGCCCACCTGCTCGAGGAGCAGCTCGAGACCGGCGTCGACCTGACGGTCGCTATGCAGAACGTCTGCCGCGGCCTCGAGGGCGCCTTCACGCTCGTCGCCGTCGACTCGCAGGACCCGGACCGGGTCGTCGCGGCCCGCCGCAACTCACCCCTCGTGGTCGGCATCGGCGAGGGCGAGAACTTCCTCGGCTCCGACGTCGCGGCCTTCATAGAGCACACCCGCGAGGCGATGGAGCTCGACCAGGACCAGGTCGTCACCATCACCCGCGAGGGCGTCAGCGTCTCGGGCTTCGACGGCACGCCCGCCGAGGGCCGGCGCTACCACGTCGACTGGGACCTCTCGGCCGCCGAGAAGGACGGTCACGACTGGTTCATGCGCAAGGAGATCTTCGAGCAGCCGCGCGCCGTCGCCGACTCGCTGCTCGGTCGCCGCGGCACCGACGGCCTGCTGCAGCTCGACGAGATGCGCCTGTCCGACCAGGACCTGCGCGACATCGACAAGATCATCATCATCGCTGCCGGTACGTCGTTCTACGCCGGCATGGTGGCCAAGTACGCCATCGAGCACTGGTGCCGCATCCCGGTGGAGGTCGAGCTCGCCAGCGAGTTCCGCTACCGCGACCCCATCCTCACCGCCTCGACGCTCGTCGTGGCGATCAGCCAGTCCGGCGAGACCGCCGACACCCTGCAGGCGATCCGCCACGCCCGGGTGCAGCGCTCGAAGGTGCTCGCCATCTGCAACACCAACGGCTCGACGATCCCGCGCGAGTCCGACGGCGTGATCTACACGCATGCCGGGCCCGAGATCGGCGTGGCGTCCACCAAGGGCTTCCTCACCCAGCTCGTCGCCTGCTACCTCCTCGCGCTCTACCTCGCGCAGGTCAAGGGCACCCGCTACGGCGACGAGATCGCCGAGGTCATGGACCAGCTCGAGGAGATGCCCGGGCACGTCGAGACGGTCCTCGGCAAGGCCGAGCAGGTGTACGCCCTCGCGCGCGACCACGTCGACAACCGCTCGGTGCTCTTCCTCGGCCGTCACGCCGGCTACCCGGTGGCGCTCGAGGGCGCGCTGAAGCTCAAGGAGATCGCCTACCTCCACGCCGAGGGCTTCGCGGCCGGCGAGCTCAAGCACGGGCCCATCGCCCTGGTGGAGGAGGGGTTGCCGATCCTGTGCGTGGTGCCGCCCCGCGGACGTGACCAGCTCCACGACAAGATGCTCAGCGGCATCCAGGAGGTGCGGGCCCGCGGCGCGCGCACCCTGTGCCTGGCCGAGGAGGGCGACACGACGATCGAGCCGTACGCCGACGAGCTGATCACGCTGCCCCGGGTGCCGGTGCTGCTGCAGCCCCTCGTCGCCGTCGTGCCGCTGCAGCTGTTCGCGTGCGAGCTGGCCACCCAGCTCGGCCACGACGTCGACCAGCCGCGCAACCTCGCCAAGTCCGTCACGGTCGAGTAAGGCCGGCGAAGCACATGCCGGTCATCGGCGTCGGCATCGACGTGGTCGACATCGACCGCTTCGTCCAGGCCCTCGAGCGCACCCCGTCCCTGCGAGGGCGGCTGTTCACCGACGACGAGGCGTCGCGCCCACCGGCCTCACTGGCTGCGCGCTTCGCTGCGAAGGAGGCGATGGCCAAGGCGCTCGGGGCGCCCGTCGGGATGGCGTGGCACGACGCCGAGATCGTCTCGGAGGAGACCGGGCGTCCGCGGTTCGAGATCCGCGGGACGGTGGCCGCCCGCGCGGATGCGCTGGGGGTCGCCCACGTCCACGTGTCCCTGTCCCACGACGCCGGCATCGCCTCCGCCGTCGTGGTCCTGGAGTCCTAGGCCATGCTGCGCGCGCACCTCGTCGAGGACGTACGCCGAGCCGAGGCGGCCGTGATGGCCCGCCTGTCCGAGGGCGCCCTGATGCAGCGCGCCGCCGCAGGCCTGGCCGCCGCGGTGCTCGACCTGCTCGGTGGTGGCTACGGCCGGCGGGTGCTGCTGCTCGTCGGACCCGGCGACAACGGCGGTGACGCGCTGTGGGCGGGTGCGCGACTCGCTGCCCGGGGCGCCGCGGTCGAGGCGCTGCTCCTCGCTGATCGCGTGCACCCGGCCGGCCTCGCCGCGCTCGAGCGTGCCGGAGGGCGCGCAGTCCGTGACCTCGATGCCCTGTCCTCCGAGCCGGACGTGCTGGTCGACGGCATCGTCGGCATCGGCGGTCGCCCCGGACTCCGCCCCGACGCGGTCGCGGCGCTGGAGCGGTTCCCCGAGGTACCCGTGGTGGCGGTCGACGTGCCGTCCGGAGTCGACGTCGACGGCGGCACCGTCGACGGACCGCACGTCCGCGCCGACCTGACGGTCACCTTCGGCACCCACAAGGTCGCCCACCTCGTCGACCCCGCGGCCCTCGCCAGCGGCGCCGTGCACCTCGTCGACCTGGGCCTCGACGCCACCGACCTCGGCCCGCCGGCCGTCGAGGCGCTCCAGCCCGCCGACGTGCGTGACCTGCTGCCGCGACCCGACGACGTCGCCCACAAGTACACCCGCGGTGTCGTCGGCGTCCGCGCAGGCTCGGGCACCTACCCGGGCGCTGCGCTGCTCGCCGTGGCGGGAGCCAACGGCGGCCTGGCCGGGATGGTGCGCTACGTAGGTCCGGAGGCGATCGCCGACACCGTCCGCAGTGCGCACCCCGAGGTGGTCGGCGCCGGCCGGGTCCAGGCCTGGGTGGTGGGCCCCGGCGGCGGTGACGACGCCGGCGCGATGCTCGCCGAGGCCCGCGCCGACGACGTACCCGTCGTTGTCGATGCCGACGCCCTGCGCCACGTGGACGGCCCGGTCCCCGGCTGCGTGCTGACCCCCCACGCCGGCGAGCTGGCCGCGATGCTCGGGGCTGAGCGCGAGGAGGTCGAGGCCTCGCCGCTGGCACACGCCCGCGCCGCGGCGGAGCGCTTCGGCTGCGTCGTGCTGCTCAAGGGCCACCACACGCTCGTCGCGGACCCCGACGGACGGGTGCGCGTGACCACCACCGGGGTGCCGTGGCTGGCCACCGCCGGCGCCGGCGACGTGCTCGCCGGACTGGTCGGCGCCCTGCTGGCAGCGGGGCTCACGCCCTACGACGCCGCGTCCGTCGGGTCGTGGCTGCACGGGGCTGCCGCCACCCAGGCGGCCGGTGGTGGACCGCTGACCGCGGGCCGGGTCGCGGTCCAGATCCCGCGGCTGGTGCGCGACACGCTCAGAGGTTTGGGATGATCGCACGCATGAGCGATCCCGGCCCCGCACGCGCCGAGATCGTGGTCGACCTCGCTGCCGTGCGGCACAACGTCCGCATCCTCAAGGACCTCGTGAGCGTCGACGGTCCCGTCCAGCTGATGGCGGTCGTCAAGGCCGACGGCTACGGGCACGGCATGGTCGAGGTGGCCGCCGCCGCCCGCGACGCCGGCGCCGACTGGCTCGGGGTGGCCACCATCGAGGAGGCACTCCTCCTGCGGGCCGCCGGCGACCACGGCCACCTGCTCTGCTGGCTGAGCGCCCCCGGCGACGACTTCGCCGCCGCGGTCGCGGCCGGGATCGAGCTGACCGCCTACTCCGTGGCCGAGCTCGAGGAGATCGCCGCGGTCGGCCCCGCCCGGGTGCAGCTCAAGGTCGACACCGGCCTCTCCCGCGGGGGAGCGTCCCGCTCGGAGTGGGAGCACCTCTTCGCGGTCGCGAGAGACCTCGAGCGGCAGGGGCGGATCACCGTCACCGGCATCTGGTCCCACTTCGCCGCCAGCGACGAGCCCGCCCACCCGGCCAACGACGCCCAGGAGGCGGCCTTCCGCGAGGCGCTTGCCCTGGCCGACGCGGCCGGGCTCGATCCCGACGTCACCCACCTCGCCAACTCCGCCGCGACGCTCCTGCGGCCCTCGTCGCACTTCGACCTCGTCCGCTGCGGCATCGCGACCTACGGCCTCGACCCGGCGCCCGGCACCAGCCCCCGCGTCGGCCTGCGGCCCGCCATGACCGTGCGCGCACGCCTGGTGATGAGCAAGGTCGTGCAGGCCGGGGAGGGCGTCTCCTACGGGCACACCTGGTACGCCGACGAGGACACCACCGTCGGCGTCGTGCCGGTCGGCTACGGCGAGGGTGTCCCACGGGCCGCGGGCAACACCGCCCACGTCTGGGTCGACGACTCGCAGCGACCGATCCGCGGGCGGGTGTGCATGGACCAGCTCGTCGTCGAGCTCCACGGTGAGCTGCCGCCGGCCGGGACCGAGGTCGTCCTCTTCGGCCCGGGCGACCTCGGCGAGCCCACCGCCCAGGACTGGGCCGACGCCGTCGACACGATCAGCTACGAGATCGTGACCCGGGTCGGCGGGCGGCTGACCCGCCGCCACGTCGACACCGACACCGATACCGACACCGAGGACTCCGTGAGGACCACCCGTTGAGCATCAAGGGCCGCATCTTCGGCACCGTCGTGGGCGCAGCCGGCCTGGCCGCTGCTGCCGGCGCCGTGGGCATCGCGCGCCAGAACCGCGTCATCGGCAACCGTGTCGCCGGCGAGGAGGTGGGGTTCGGCGAGCTCCACAGCGCGCCGCGGGTGGTCGTCGCCGACGACGCGGTCGACCTGCACGTCGAGATCGACGAGCCCGAGGACTTCGGCGGGGTGCCCGCGACCGACGACGACCTGACGGTCGTCTTCGTGCACGGCTACTCGCTCAACCTCGACTCCTGGCACTTCCAGCGTGCCGCCTACCGCGGCCAGGTCCGCACGGTCTTCTACGACCAGCGCAGCCACGGGCGCTCCGCGCGCTCCGACGAGGAGCACTGCACGCTCGAGCAGCTCGGTCACGACCTGCGCCGCGTCATCGAGCACACGGTCCCCGGACGCTGCGTCGTCGTCGGTCACTCGATGGGCGGGATGAGCGTCATCTCGCTTGCCGAGCACTACCCCGAGCTGTTCGGCGACACGGTGGTCGGTGCTGCCCTGATGTCCACCACGGCCGGCGGCCTCGACCCGGGCCGCATCCTGTTCCCGATGCTGCCCCTCGGCCTCGGCGGCCGCTTCCTCGGTCGGGCCGTGCGCACCCTCGACCGCGGCCACAGGATCGTCGACCTCGCTCGCGGGTGGGGCCACGCCGTCGCCGACGTCGTCACCGACCGCTACGCGTTCGGCACCGACCCTGTCCCCGCCTCGCACGTCGAGTTCGTCTTCTCGATGCTCGACGCGACGCCGTTCGCGGTGGTCGCCGACTTCTACCCCGCCTTCGCGACCCTCGACCACTTCGACCACCTCGAGCCGCTCGGTCGCGTGCCGACGTCGATCATCTGCGGGACCGAGGACAAGATCACCTCCATCGGGCACAGCCGCAAGCTGCACAGCCGGATCCCGGGCTCGAGCCTGCTGGAGTGCGAGGGCGCGGGCCACATGGTGCTGCTCGAGCGGCACAAGCAGGTCACCGCCGAGCTCGACGACCTGATCTCCCTCGCCCAGGGCCAGGGCCTGCTGTGAGCGTCGTCGTACGCCGGATCGGTCCCGAGGCGGCCGCCGACGTCCTCGCGGTGGTGCAGGAGGCGTTCGGCGCCCGGCCGGTCCTGGACCCGCCGGCCGATGCGCTCGGCGAGGACCTCGACTCCGTCCGGCGGCTGCTGGCCCGGCGGGGCGGCCTGCTCGCCGTCCTCGACGGGAAGCCGGTGGGCTGCGTCGTCCTCGACCCCACGCCCGACGCGCTGGTGCTGCGCCGCTTCGGCGTGACACCCGCGGCGCAGGGCAGGGGAGTGGCCTCCGCGCTGGTGGACGCGGCCGTGGAGGCGGCCACCGGGCGCTCGGCGGTGCGCGTCGTCGCCCGCGAGGAGCTGCCCGGCACCGTCGCCTTCTGGGAGGCGCACGACTTCGTCGTCACCGGTGGCACGAGCCCCTACGTCGAGCTCGCGCGGTGGCTCGGCACGACGTTCGACGCCCCCGACGCCGAGACGATGCGCGCGCTCGGCGCCCGCGTGGGCTCCGGCCTCGTCGCCGGTGACCTGGTGGTGCTCACGGGTGAGCTGGGCGCCGGCAAGACGACCTTCACCCAAGGCCTCGGCGAGGGCCTTGGCGTGCGCGGCGGCGTGACCTCACCGACGTTCGTGATCGCCCGCGTGCACCCGGCCCTGGGCGAGGGGCCCGACCTCGTGCACGTCGACGCCTACCGGCTCGGCGGGCTCGACGAGCTCGACGACCTCGATCTCGACGCCTCCCTCGACTCGGCCGTGACCGTGGTGGAGTGGGGCGCGGGACTGGCCGAGGGCCTGGCCGACTCGCGCCTCGAGGTCGTCATCGAGCGCACCGTCGGCGACGCGCCGGCCACCGACGAGCTCGACCCGCGGCGGGTTTCGCTGCGCTGGATCGTCGGCCAGTAGCCTCGACGCCGTGCTCCTCGCCTTCGACACCGCGACCCCGCTGGTCTCCGTCGCCCTCCACGACGGCGAGCGGGTGGTCGTCGAGCACTCGTCCGAGCAGCCGATGAAGCACGGCGAGCACCTCGCGCCGCTCATCGCCCGCGCCATGGAGGAGGCCGGCGTCGTACGACAGGACCTCACGGCCGTCGCCGTCGGGGTCGGCCCGGGGCCGTTCACCGGACTCCGGGTCGGCGTGGTGACGGCCCGCACCCTCGGGTTCGTGCTCGACATCCCCGTCTACGGGGTCTGCTCCCTCGACGCCGTCGCCCTCGAGGTCGTCAGCAGGCGCACGACCCCCGGCAGCTTCCTCGTCGCCACCGACGCCCGGCGCAAGGAGGTCTACCTGGCCTCCTACGACGCCGACGGCCGACGGCTCGAGGGCCCGGTCGTCACGCGTCCGGCCGAGGTCGCGACCGACGCGCCCGTGGCCGGCGCCGGGCCCGAGCTCTACCCCGAGGCGTTCCCGCACGCGATCGCCCCCGTCCGCCCGGGCGCGGGCTGGCTGGCTGCGGGCGTCACGGCCGAGCTCGTAGAATTGCTGGACCCCGAGCCCCTCTACCTGCGGCGCCCCGACGCGGTCGCCGGCACACCCAGAAAGACCGTGTCTTGATCCGTCCCGCCACGCTCGCCGACCTCCCCGCCCTGAGCGCCCTCGAGCAGGAGCTCTTCGGCCCCGACGCGTGGAACGAGGCGCTGATCCGCCAGGAGATCGAGGGACTCGGGCGTCGCTTCGTCGTCGCCGACGACCTCTCCGGCTATGCCGTCACGATGACCGCGGGCGACATCGTCGACCTGCTCCGCATCGGCGTACGTCCGGACGCGCGCCGCACGGGCATCGCCTCGCGCCTGCTCGACGAGCTGCTCGTCGACACCGAGGGCGCCTCGCGGATGCTGCTGGAGGTGAGCGTGACGAACTCCTCCGCGCTCGGGTTCTACGTGGCGCGGCAGTTCAGCGTCATCGACGTGCGCCCGCACTACTACCGCGACGGGTCGGAGGCGCTGGTGATGTGCCGCTGGCTGCCGGGCGCCGCCCGCGAGCACACGGCGACGGCCCATGACTGACGAGCCGCTGGTCCTCGGGATCGAGACCTCCTGCGACGAGACGGGGGTCGGCATCGTCCGCGGCCACACCCTCCTGGCCGACACGGTCGCGAGCAGCGTCGAGGAGCACGCCCGCTTCGGCGGCGTGGTGCCCGAGGTCGCCAGCCGCGCCCACCTCGAGGCGATGGTCCCGACGATCGAGCGTGCCGCGGAGACGGCCGGCATCGCCCTGAGCGACATCGACGCCGTCGCCGTCACCAGCGGCCCCGGTCTGGCCGGCGCGCTGCTGGTGGGCGTGGCCAGCGCCAAGGCCCTGGCGCTCGGCCTGGGCAAGCCGATCTACGGCGTGAACCACCTCGCCGCCCACGTCGCGGTCGACCAGCTCGAGCACGGCCCGTTGCCCGAGCCGTGCCTGGCCATGCTCGTCTCCGGCGGCCACTCGAGCCTGCTGGAGGTCACCGACGTCACGGTCGGCGTCGAGCCCATGGGTTCGACCATCGACGACGCGGCGGGGGAGGCCTTCGACAAGGTCGCCCGGCTGCTCGGCCTGCCGTTCCCCGGCGGACCCCACATCGACAAGCAGGCGCGCAGCGGCAACAGCGTCGCCATCGACTTCCCGCGTGGTCTCACGAGCCGCCGCGACCTCGAGCGGCACCGCTTCGACTTCTCGTTCTCCGGTCTCAAGACCGCCGTCGCCCGCTGGGTCGAGACGCAGCAGCGTGAGGGCGTCACCATCGACGTCGCCGACGTCGCCGCGTCCTTCCAGGAGGCGGTCTGTGACGTGCTGACCCGCAAGGCGATCGACGCAGCCACGAGCCGCGGGATCGAGGACATCCTCATCGGGGGCGGCGTGGCCGCCAACAGCCGGCTGCGCGCGATGGCCGAGGAGCGGGCCTCGGCGCAGGGCATCCGGGTGCGCGTCCCGCGGCCGGGCCTGTGCACCGACAACGGCGCCATGGTCGCCGCCCTCGGGGCCGAGCTCGTCGCCCGAGGTCGTACGCCGTCCCTGCTCGACCTGCCGGCCGACTCGTCCCAGCCGATCACGACCGTCGTCGCCTGACGGCCTCGGAGATGAGGAAGGCCCCCGCCCGAGAGCGGGGGCCTGCATCACGAACGCTCGAACGAGACGACGCTCAGTCGAGGACTCCGGGGGCGACGTCGTCGTCACCGAGCCAGTCCTGCTCGTAGACGAGGCTGTCGCGGTCGGTCGTCTGGTCACGCTCACCCTTGCGGCCGCCGCGACCCGAGGCCCCGCCGGCACCGCCGCGGGCACCGCTCGATCCGCGGCCGGAGCCCTGGGCCGCGCCGCGACCACCGGCCGAGCCGGCGCCACGGGCACCTGCTGCACCGGCACCGCGCGCACCTGCCGAGCCGGCGCCACGGGCACCTGCTGCACCGGCACCGCGGGCGGAGGCCGACCCCGCGCCGCGGGCAGAGGCGGGCGAGCCCGCCGACGCGCCACGCGCCGAGGCCGAGCCCGCGCCGCGGGCAGGCGCGGGCGAGCCCGCCGACGCGCCGCGCCCTGCGGCCGAGCCCGTCGAACCGGCGGGACGCGAGAGCGCACCCGCGCTGCCGCTGCGACCGGTCGCGCCGATCGGACGGGCAGGAGAGCCGCCGGTCGGGGCAGGAGCGGAGCCGGCACGGATGCCGCCCGCCATGCCGCTGGCACCGCCGGCGGCACCTGCGGCGCCCATCGCCGCAGCGTTCACGCCGCCGGCTGCGCCGCCCGTCGACACCGCACCGGGAGCCTGACCCGCGGAGGGGGTGTAGGTGACACCGCTCTGCGACGAGCCCGTCACCGTGCTGGTGGGGCCCTGGACCTCGGTCGGGTGTGTCGGGTGGGTGGGCGTGGTGATCGGGTGGCGCGGAGGCTGCGGGTCGATCGGGTCGGGCCTCTCCGGGTCGACCGGGTCGGGCCTCTCGGGCCTCTCGGGGTCCTGGTCCGGATCCCTGTCCAGGTCGAACTGCGGGTCCCTGTCCAGGTCGAACTGCGGGTCCCTGTCCAGGTCGAACTGCGGCTCCCTGCCCACCGTCGGATCCTTCGGAGGCGTCGAGACGGGGGTGCTGGGCGTGCCCGGGGTGGAAGGCGTCGTCGGCAGCGACGGGCCGGTCGGGCTGCTCGGCACGGACGGCGGCGGCTCGGTCGGGTCGGGCTGTCCGTGGATCGCCTGCATCGGCGGGATCGACCCGAGGAAGACGGCGTCGAGCTTCTGCGTCCACTGCGCGGCCGCGGCCTCCTGCTGCGCGCGGGCGGTGTTGTAGGCCGCCATCTCCTGGTTGGCTGCCTGCCGCTTGTTGGCCTCGGCCTGGATCTCCTGCGGCGTGGGCTGGACGCCCGGCATCGGGGTCGGCGCCGTGTAGGCCGGCGGCTGCTGGAGGTCGGCCATGCCCGCCTCGGCGGTCTTGGCGTTGCTCATCACGCGAGCCGTGTCCTTGAGGGCGTCGCCTCCGCCGACGAGACGGGTGCCCTTGTCCTCCATGCTCGTGGAGGACGCCTCGAAGGCCGCCAGCAGGGTGTCGGCCATCATCCCCGACAGCCCGCCGTCCTGGCCCTCGCCCTCACCGTCGCGGATCTGGGACGCTCCCTTGCGCAGCGCCGCGGCGGTCTCGGCGAGGAGGTAGCCGCACTGCCTCCAGTTGTCCCCGGCCATGTCGGTCGTCTCGTGCTGGGCGCCGGTGAGGTAGGTGCGCAGCCGTGCGCGCTCGACTCCGTCGGTCATCAGGCACCGTCCCCAGCGGCAGGGGGCTCGGTGTACTGGCCGTCACCCATGGTGGTGCTCGAGGACTGGTCGCGCGCCTGGTCGATGTGGTCGGTGACCTGGGCGAGCGCGGCCGCACGCATCGTCATCTCGGCGTTGGTGCTGCCGTCGACGTCACGGACCTCGTCGGCCCAGAGCTTGATGGCGTCGCTGTAGGTGCGCAGGGAGTCGGCGAGCTTCCGGAACTCGTCCACGGCCTCCTGGTGCGCCATCTGGGCGTTGACGCCCAGTCGGTGACCGGTGGTGGAGCCGCCGAAGTGACCGGTCCCGACCGGCATGACCTCCGTGCCGACGAGTCCGTCGGAGTTGCTGGTGAGCAGCGCGGTGATCCTCTGGATGAGGCTCTCGGGCGCGTTGATGCCCTTCATCACGTTGGTCACGAGTCCTACGTCGGCAGCGGTCAGCATGCGTCCCCCATTCCCGCCGTGCCCGGCGGTGAAACGTCGTTGTCGGAGGCATTTTCACAGACGCCCTCGCCCCCCGGCGAAAAGCGGGGGAACAGGTGCGGTCCGCTACCGTCTGGGCGTGCGACGACGACTCGGGGGTACGACGATGGGCGGACGCGGAACCGCGGCGGTGGCGGTCTCGATCATGACCGTGCTGGCGCTGGGCGCGTGCGGGAGCGACGGCGGGGGGACCGACCCGTCCGGGACCGAGACGTCGTCGACGTCCCCGAGCGACGACCCCACGGACACCCTGACCCCGAGCCCGACCCAGCCGCTGCTCGTCCCCGAGGCCGAGACGGTCGAGCCTGCGTCCGGGCCGCGGCTCGAGGTCGACGACATCCGGGTCAACGTGCCCAAGGGGTGGCAGCAGACCTTCGACTCCGTGGTCGTCGACACCGCTCTCGGGCGCGTGGACGGGAAGAGCGGGGGCGCGCTGCTCAGCGTGTCCCCGACGGGTGGCGACGTGCTGACGCCCAAGCAGGCCGAGAGGTACTTCTGGAAGCGCGGGCAGGAGCCGCCGAACTACGAGAAGCAGGACGACGTCCTGATGGGCGGGCTCACCTCCGGCTACTACACGGCGAGGGACAAGTTCTACGAGATGCACGCCGTCACGCTCTGGGAGGACAACCACGTCACGAAGGTCCAGCTGAACTTCGACCCCAAGGTGCCGGACGAGGTGCAGCAGGAGCTGCTCCAGTCGGTCGTCGCGAGCTACTCCAGCCCGCGGATGCGCTTGTGAGCCTCCTCAGCCCGAGGTGACGCCGGGGGCGGCGAGCTTGAGCGCGACCTGACCCGGACGGAGGTCGACCGCCTCGCCGCCGACCCGCTCGACCGTGCCGTCGAGCCCGAGGCGTACGACGTACTGCCGCCCGCCGGTCACCAGCGTGGCCACGACCGTGGTGGCGTCCTCCCACGCGACCTCGGGGTTGATGCCGACGACGTCGGTGCGGGAGCCGACCACCTCGAAGTCGACCACCCGTTCGCCGGTCGCGGCGTCGAGGACCGCCAGCGTGGGGGAGCCCTCTGGCGTCAGGTAGTCGGTGAAGCCGAGCAGGTGCCGGCCGTCCGGGCTGAAGCCCAGGAGCGAGTAGTCGCACGTCCGCCAGACCTCGGCGCCGTCTGCGCCGGCGTCGCGGACCTCCCAGCAGGAGCCGTCTCCGGTGAACTCCGTCTGGACGGAGAAGAGGCCGGTGACCTCGGACGACGAGCCCACTCCCAGGGCGGCGGAGAGCGGCGCGGTGCTGCCGTCGGGGGTGACGACGAGCGCCGACTCCTGACCTGTGTCGGGATCGGTCGTGGCCACGAGGATCGCCTCGCCGGGCAGGAAGCCGACGGGTCGGACCCGGGCGTCCGCGGGGCCGGGTGCGAGGGAGGTCGTTCGTTCCGCGCGGTCCCCGTCGCGGTCCCGGTCGACGAGCGTCCAGCGCACCCCGTCATGGTTCGCCCAGGCGATGCGGGAGCCGTCGGCCGACACGGCCATGGGGCTGGCCGGCGCGACCGCGTCGAGGACCCGGAAGTCGGGGTCGAGGACCTGCACGGAGCGCCCGCCGCCGTCGTCAGTGGGGGCGGTGCCGATCCAGCCCTCGACGTACGGCGTCAGCTGGTCGTAGCGCCGCGGCAGGTCGATGGTCTCGCCGCCGACGACCAGGCTCGGGTCGTCGACGTTGATGAGGGGCACGGCGAGGTCGGGACCCGTCGGTGCGCTGAGCGGGTCGATGCGCACCGTCCCGGTGATCCGGGGCGCCGGCGGCTGCGTCGCGGGCGGGACGTCGCTGCGAGGAGTGGGCCCGACCATGCTCGCGCCGACCGGGATCGCGATCGCGAGGACGACGGCGACGGCGGCTCCGGCGACGGCGGTGCGTCGGCGCTGGATGCGGCGGGCGCGGGTCCGGACGTCGGTGACGGTGAAGGGTGCGCGCTGCAGGGGTGCGGCGGTGCGGTGGAGCGCGTCGTGCACCTGGTCCTCGAGAGGAGTTCGGCTCATCGTGCATCGTCTCCGGGCTGGTGGGGGTGGAGGGACTGCGGCGCACGGGCCCGCAGCGCGGCCAGCGCGCGGCTGGCCTGGGACTTGACGGTGCCGACGGAGATCCCGAGCACGTCGGCGATCTCGGCCTCGCTCAGCTGCTCGTAGTAGCGCAGCACCACGACCGAGCGCTGCTTGGGCGGCAGGGTCTGGACGAACGACCACAGCTCGCCGCCCATCCCGTCGTCGTACGTGTCGAGCGCCCCGGTCTCGGGCATCGTGTCGGTCGCGTGCTCGCGCCGCTTCCACGCCCGCCGCCACAGCGAGTTGTTCTCGTTGACCATGATCCGGCGGACGTAGCCGTCGAGCGCCTCGCGGTCGCGGATCCGGTCCCAGGAGAGGTAGAGCTTGGCGAAGGCCGTCTGGAGCAGGTCCTCGGCTGCGGCGTGGTCGCCGGCCAGGAGGTACGCCGTCCGGTAGAGCGCCGGCTGGCGCGCCGACATGTACGCCGAGAAGTCGGCGTCCTTGGCGGATCCTGCACCCTGCGAACCCATGTCCACGAGTGTCGTGGTCACCCTGCACCTCCCCGTGGTCCTCGTGCCGTCGTGCGTGGCGTGTCGGGATGAGGACGCGACCGACCGGGAGGTGGTTGCATCTGTTTGGTCGACGTTGCAAGGCTCTCGTCGACCCGACCCACAGGAGGCACACACATGCAGCAGGTCCAGGCCGTCGTCGCGCTCGCGAAGGGCGAGCCGGTGCAGCTCACCACGATCAACGTCCCCGATCCCGGCCCGGGCGAGGCGGTGGTCAAGATCCAGGCCTGCGGGGTGTGCCACACCGACCTCCACTACCGCGAGGGCGGCATCAACGACGACTTCCCGTTCCTGCTCGGCCACGAGGCCGCGGGCGTGGTCGAGTCGGTCGGCCCCGACGTGACGTCGGTGGCTCCCGGCGACTTCGTGGTGCTGAACTGGCGCGCGGTGTGCGGCAACTGCCGGGCGTGCGACCGGGGTGAGCCGTGGTACTGCTTCGCGACCCACAACGCCACCCAGAAGATGACGCTCGCGGAGGGCGACCTGGCCGGCACCGAGCTGTCGCCGGCGCTGGGCATCGGCGCCTTCGCGGAGAAGACGCTGGTCGCCGCCGGCCAGTGCACGAAGGTCGACCCGTCGGCCCGGGCCGCGGCCGTGGGTCTCCTCGGCTGCGGCGTGATGGCCGGTCTGGGTGCGGCGATCAACACCGGCAATGTCGGGCGTGGCTCGACGGTCGCCGTGATCGGCTGCGGCGGCGTCGGTGCCGCCGCGATCGCCGGCGCCGCGCTGGCGGGAGCCTCGAAGATCATCGCCGTCGACATCGACGACCGGAAGCTCGAGCAGGCCCGCACGCTGGGTGCCACCCACACGGTGAACTCGAAGGAGGTCGACGCGGTCGAGGCGATCCGGTCGCTGACGCCGCCGCCGGACGGGACGGGTCACGAGGGTGGCGCGGACGTGGTGATCGACGCCGTCGGTCGCCCGGAGACGTGGAAGCAGGCGTTCTACGCGCGTGACCTGGCCGGGACCGTCGTCCTGGTGGGGGTGCCCACGCCGGAGATGAAGATGCCCGACATCCCGCTCATCGACGTGTTCGGTCGCGGTGGGTCGCTCAAGTCGAGCTGGTACGGCGACTGCCTGCCCTCGCGCGACTTCCCGATGCTGGTCGACCTCTACCAGCAGGGTCGGCTGGACCTCGACGCCTTCGTCACCGAGGAGATCGGCATCGGCGACGTCGAGGCCGCGTTCGAGAAGATGCACCACGGCGACGTGCTGCGATCGGTGGTCGTCCTGTGAGCGCGCGGGTCGACCACGCCGTCGTCTCGGGCACCTTCTCCCTGGACGGGGAGACCCACGAGGTCGACAACAACGTGTGGGTGATCGGCGACGACGAGCAGTGCCTGGTCGTCGACGCCCCCCACGACGTCGACGCGATCCTCCGACTCGTCGCGGGCCGGACGGTGAAGGCGATCGTGTGCACGCACGCGCACGACGACCACGTACGCGTGGCGCCCGAGCTGCGTCGTCGTACGGGTGCGCCGATCCTGCTGCACCCCGACGACCGGCCGCTGTGGGAGCTGACCCACGGTGGCGACGAGGAGGGCGCCGAGCTGTGGGACGTCGACCTGTCCGACGGCCAGACGCTCACCATCGGTGGTGCGGCCGTGACGGTCATCCACACCCCGGGCCACGCGCCGGGTGCGGTGTGCCTCTACGTCCACGACCTCGGCTGCGTCTTCACCGGTGACACGTTGTTCCAGGGTGGGCCGGGTGCGACGGGTCGCTCCTACTCCGACTCCGACGTGATCGTGGACTCCATCCGTCGTCGCCTGCTCGAGCTGCCCGACGAGACCGTCGTGCACACCGGGCACGGCCCCGACACCACCATCGGTGCCGAGCGCGAGGGCCTCTCGGTCTGAGCCGCCCTGAGCCGCCCGGCGCGTACGACGCCGGGCGGCTCAGCCGCTGCCTGCTGCCCGGGTGCCTACTGCCGGTCGGGCCGGCGCACGGTCTCGGGAAGGGCGGTGTCCACGTCGACGAACGCGGCCCCGACCTCGGGTGCCGGACGGGCGAGGTTGAGCACGACCGCGATGAGCGCGGCAGGCAGGATGCCCGAGATCATCAGCACCCGGAGCGACTCGGGCATGACCTCGGCCGCGGCGGGAACGGCCGCGAAGCCCTGGCCCACGCCGATGGACGCGGCGATCACGATCAGGTCGTGACGGTCCAGGCGGCACTCGGAGAGCAGCTGGATGCCGGCCCCGAGCAACATGCCGAACATGACGACCGCCGCCCCGCCCAGCACCGCGGCGGGCATCACGGTGATGACCGCGGCCAGCTTGGGCACGAGGCCCAGGGCGATGAGGAAACCGGCGCAGATGGAGACGACGTGGCGGCTCATCACGCCGGTGAGGGCCACCAGGCCCACGTTCTGCCCGAAGGTGGTGTTGGGGAGCGCGGAGAACAGGGCGGCGATGCTGGTGGCTGCCCCGTCGCCCATGACGCCACCGGCGAGCTCGCGGTCGGTCACCTCGCGTCCGGCGCCTGCCTTGGTGATGGCCGACAGGTCGCCGATCGTCTCGATCGAGACCGCGATCGCCATCGCGCCCATGGCGATGAAGGCCGCTGCCGGGAAGTCCATTCCGAACTCGAGCGGGGTCGGGAAGGCGAACCACGACGCGTCCGCCACGGGGGTGAAGTCGACCTTCCCGAGCGCGATCGCGACGAGGTAGCCGACCACCAGGCTGACCAGCACGGAGGCCGAGGCGATGATCCCGCGGCCGAAGCGGTAGGCGAGCAGCAGCACCACGAGGACGAGGCTGGCCAGGCCGAGGTTCTCCCAGGAGCCGAAGTCCTCCGCGCCGTTGCCGCCAGCGAAGAGGAGCATGCCGGTCGGCAGCAGGCCGATACCGATGACCAGCACCACGATGCCGCTGACCAGGGGAGGGAACAGGTTGCGCAGCCACCTCAGGCTGAAGCCCAGTGCGAACTTCACGAAGCCGGCGAAGAGCGCGCCGCCGAGCACCGCTGCGAGCCCGTAGTCCCGTGCCAGCGGGATCGACACCACGAGGAAGCCGAAGCTCGTGCCCTGCACCACCGGCAGCCGCGCGCCCACCGGACCGATGCCGATCGTCTGGATCAGCGTGGTGAGACCGGCGGCGAACAGCGCGACCTGGACGAGGAAGACGGTCTCCCCGGTCGTCGCCCCGATGGCGGTGGCCAGGATGATCGGGATGGTGACGTTGCTCGCCATCATCACCATCACGTGCTGGAGCGCGAGCAGTATCGCCTCCCCGACAGGAGGCATCTCGTCGATGTCGTACTTCACGTGGGCCGGCAGCGTCGACGGCTCGGTGCGGGGTGATC
This sequence comes from Nocardioides sp. T5, assembly GCF_048161455.1. Taxonomy (NCBI): domain Bacteria; kingdom Bacillati; phylum Actinomycetota; class Actinomycetes; order Propionibacteriales; family Nocardioidaceae; genus Nocardioides; species Nocardioides sp. T5. The sequence goes on from NZ_CP182415.1 coordinate 922,199, forward strand.
GGTCGGAGGTCATGGTGTTCCTCTCCCAAGGGGTTCCGCAGATCCTCACAAGAGCCCTCCGACCCGGGCCACGCAACAAGTTGACACGATCGGCCCCGCCAGGTGTGAAGGTCTGCCGACGCGGTCAGGGGTCGCCCGTGGGTCGCCTGTGGGTTGCACGTTGATCACTCGTGGATCGCCTGTGGGTCGCCCCGCGGATTCCGTGATCTCCCGGGGGCGTCTCCCCGACGAGCGGGCCGGGCGTCCGTGCCACCATGGCGTGGTGCCGCCCCGTCCGACCTCGCTGCTCGTGACCCTCGCGCTGGTGGCCTCGCTCGCGGCGTGCACGGGCAGCAGCGGTGACGACGATGGCGGCGATGCCCGGTCGGCCGAGAGCCCCGCGGCGACCAGCACGCCCACCGTCCCGCCGACGCCGTCGGAGGAGCTCGGGCTGGCGGAGGGCTGGGGGCCCGCCCGGGACGAGCTGGACCGGGCGGCGCGGATCGTCGGTCGGATGGCGCTGCCGGACCTCGCCGGACAGGTCATCGTCGCCGACTGGCAAGGCACCCGGGCCCCGGTGCGGATGGTCCGCGACCTGCACCTCGGCGGGGTCATCGCCTTCAGCGCCAACGTCGCCTCGGCCGACCAGGTCAGGGCCGTCAACCGGACCCTCACCCGTCAGGTGCCCCGGAAGTGGCCGCTCTTCCTCGGCGTCGACCAGGAGGGCGGCGTGGTCGAGCGGTTGCGGGGAGCGGCGACCCGCTTCCCCACCTTCATGAGCACCGGCGCCGCGAACGACCCCGGCCTGACGCAGGCGACGTACGCCGCTGGGGCGGGCGAGCTGCGCGGGCTCGGCTTCACGGTCGACTTCGCGCCCGACGCCGACGTCACCTCGGGCCCCGGCGACCCGACGATCGGCTCGCGGTCAGCCTCGTCGCGGCCCGGCGTCGTCGCCGAGCACGTCGTCGCCGCGGCCACCGGCTTCATCCAGGCCGGCGTGCTGCCCGTGATCAAGCACTTCCCGGGACACGGGTCCGTGCCGGCCGACAGCCACCTGACCCTGCCCGTGCAGACCAGGACGAGGGCGGAGCTCGAGGCGTCCGACCTCGTCCCGTTCGCCCGCGGTGTCGAGGCGGGGCTCCCGGCGGTGATGGTCGGACACCTCGACGTCCGCGCCATCGACCCCCGGGTGCCGTCGTCGCTGTCGCGCAAGGTCGTCACGGGCCTGCTGCGCGATGAGCTCGGTTTCGAGGGACTCGTGGTGACCGACTCGCTCGAGATGGCGGCGGTCACCCGCGGCCGCGACCCCGGGCGGACGGCGGTGCAGGCCCTGCGCGCCGGTTCGGACGTCCTGCTCATGCCCCCGTCGCCCGCCGTCGCACGGGCGGCGCTGGTCCGCGCCGTGCGCCGCGGCGACCTGCCCCGACGGCGCCTCGAGCAGGCGGCCGCGCGGCAGATCGCGCTGCTGACCCACCTCTCCGGTCCAGGGAAGGCCCGCGGTTCGGCGCCGGCCGCCTCGCGACGGCTGTCCGCCGCCGCCGTGACCGTCACCGACGGAGCGTGCTCGGGACGGCTGGTCGGCGACGTCGTGCACGCCTACGGCGACCCGGGCGCGGTGGGGACCTTCACCCCTGCGGCCCAGGCGGCCGGGATCACGGTGCTGGCGCGCCGCGCAGCACCGGCGACCCTCACCGACGCGAAGCCGCGACCCGAGAGGCGGAAGAAGGAGCGCAAGCGCGCCTACGAGAGCCGCGTGCGCGCCTGGGAGAGGTCCGAGGCCCGCCGCGAACGGCGTCTCGACGCGTGGAACGCCGGCGAGGAGGCCAGGCTCGCCGCGGGCACGCAGGTCGGTTTCACCGGGTTCAAGGACGCGCCGGTCGACGGTCAGGTCGCCGTGGCCACCGACAGCCCGTGGGTGCTGGGCCGGGTGGCCGCTCCGACCCGGATCGCCACCTTCGGGGACACCCCCGCCGCGATGCAGGTGCTGGTCGAGGTGCTGACCGGACAGGCCGCAGCGCCGGGTCGGCTGCCCGTGACCGTGGCGGGCGTCGCACGCCCCGGCTGCTGACGAGAGGCGCCGGTCAGAACGGCTGGACGAGCAGGGCCGTCCCCTGCCCCGACACCCGGGTGAGCACCAGTGTCGCCTCGTTGTCCCCCCGCAGCGACAGCCGCTTGCGCAGCTCCTCGGGGACGACCTGCACCCCGCGCTTCTTGATCGTCAGGCGACCGATCCCGCGCTCGTGGAGGGCCGCACGGAGCTGCTTCTCGCGGTAGGGCAGGTGCTCGACGACGCGGTATCCCCGCGCGAACGGCGTACGGAACGAGGCGTCGCTGGTGACGTAGGCGATGTGGGGGTCGACCAGGCCGCCACCCACGCCGGCGGCGACCGCGGTCACCAGGCCGGCGCGGATCACGGCGCCGTCGGGCTCGTAGAGGTAGGCCCCGACCTCGCGGACCTCGGTCCCCGCCTCCCCGTCGGCGGGGGAGTCCTCGTCGGTGAGGGTGGCGAGACCGTGCTCGCCGATCACGGTGGCGCGGCGGTCGGTGGTCGCAAGGTCGGGGGACCAGAGCACCGCCTCCTTGACGTCACCGCCGTCGCTGACCCACTCCGCCTCGACGCCGACCGGGACCAGGTCGTGACCGATGCCGGGCGCGACCTTGACCAGCGACCGGCGGGCCAGCAGGTCCAGCACCCACGGCCACGGCGGCGTCCAGCCCTCCACGTCGAAGACCCGCCCCCGACCACCCCGACGTGCCGGGTCGGCGAAGGCGGCGTCGAACGCGCGCGGGTCGACGGTCGTCGCGTCACCCACCTGCGCGGCGCCGGGGAGCCCCAGCACCTCGAGGTTCGCGCGTGCCATCGCCGCGCGGACGGGATCGAGGTCGACCCCGCCTGCGACGAGCCCGGCCCGGGCGAAGGCGACGAGGTCGCCGCCGATCCCACAGCCGAGGTCGATGACGCTGCCGCCGGGGATCGCGGCGGCGAGCCGGGCGGCCCGGTGGTCAGCGACCCGCGCCCGCGTCGCCTGCTCGAGCGCGTCGGGGGTGAAGAACATCAGGTGGGCGGCCTCGCCGAACTTCACCACGGCCTTCGCCCGCAGCTGGGCCTGCGTGGTGGCGGCCGCGGCCTTCTCCGCGTCGGGCTCGACCCGGCGTACGTCGCCCGCGACCCGCACCGGGTCGCCCGGGTGGTCCGCCCAAGCCCGGTCGGCGGCCGCGAGCAGGCGGGCGCCCTCGGCCGTGCGCAGCCAGTCCAGCGTCTCGATCTCCACGCCGCCATCCTGTCAGCGGCGGCTCCCGCTAGCACTCGATCGGGCAGAGTGCTAGCGTCTGCTCTGGCACTCTCACCCCGAGAGCGCCAGCGCTCGTGAGCCTGGCACGACCCCCGCGACGGCGTGCCGCCGGATCACGAGCCCACGTCCTGAAGATCTCTCGTACGAGAAAGTGGAGGTTGATCCGAAGTGTCGGTCAACATCAAGCCCCTCGAGGACCGCATCGTCGTCCAGACGCTCGAAGCCGAGCAGACCACCGCCTCCGGCCTGGTCATCCCGGACACCGCCAAGGAGAAGCCCCAGGAGGGCGAGGTCGTGGCGATCGGTCCCGGTCGCATCGACGACAACGGCAACCGCGTCCCGCTCGACGTCGCCGTGGGCGACAAGGTCATCTACAGCAAGTACGGCGGCACCGAGGTCAAGTACGCCGGCCAGGAGTACCTCATCCTGTCTGCCCGCGACATCCTCGCCGTCGTCTCCTGACGCACCTGGCATCCCGGCTGGCCTCGCGCCAGCCGGGATCCGTGCCGTTCGGCCCCGAACACCCCTAGAGGAGCACAGCAATGCCCAAGATCCTGGAGTTCGACGAGAACGCCCGCCGCGCGCTCGAGCGCGGCGTCGACGCCCTCGCCAACGCCGTCAAGGTGACGCTCGGCCCCAAGGGCCGCTACGTCGTCCTCGACAAGAAGTGGGGCGCCCCCACCATCACCAACGACGGAGTGACCGTCGCTCGCGAGATCGAGCTCGACGACCCGTTCGAGAACCTCGGTGCCCAGCTCACCAAGGAGGTGGCCACCAAGACCAACGACATCGCTGGTGACGGCACCACCACCGCCACCGTCCTGGCGCAGGCCATGGTCCACGAGGGCCTGCGCGCCGTCGCGGCCGGTGCCAACCCGATGGGTCTCAAGCGCGGCATGGACGCGGCGGCCGAGGCCGTCGGCGACGCCCTGCGCGAGGCGGCCCGCGAGGTCGAGTCCCGCGAGGACATGGCGTCCGTCGCGACGATCTCGAGCCGCGACAGCCACATCGGCGACCTGCTCGCCGAGGCCTTCGACAAGGTCGGCAAGGACGGCGTGATCACGGTCGAGGAGTCCAACACCATGGGCACCGAGCTCGAGTTCACCGAGGGCATGCAGTTCGACAAGGGCTACATCTCGGCCTACTTCGTCAGCGACCCGGAGTCGATGGAGGCCGTCCTCGACGACCCCTACATCCTTCTCCACCAGGGCAAGATCTCCTCGATCCAGGAGCTCCTCCCGGTCCTGGAGAAGGTCATCGCGACCGGCAAGCCGCTCTTCATCCTCGCTGAGGACGTCGACGGCGAGGCGCTCTCGACGCTCGTGGTCAACAAGATCCGTGGCACCTTCAACGTCGCCGCCGTCAAGGCCCCGGCCTTCGGTGACCGCCGCAAGGCGATGATGCAGGACATCGCGACCCTGACCGGTGGTCAGGTCGTCGCCCCCGAGGTCGGCCTCAAGCTCGACCAGGTGGGCCTCGAGGTCCTGGGCCAGGCGCGCCGCGTGGTCATCACCAAGGACCACACCACGATCGTGGACGGCGCCGGCGACAGCACGGCTGTCGATGGCCGCGTCAACCAGATCAAGGCCGAGATCGAGAACACCGACTCCGACTGGGACCGCGAGAAGCTCCAGGAGCGCCTCGCCAAGCTCGCCGGCGGTGTCTGCGTGATCAAGGTCGGCGCCGCCACCGAGGTGGAGCTCAAGGAGAAGAAGCACCGCATCGAGGACGCCGTCTCCGCGACGCGTGCCGCGATCGAGGAGGGCATCGTCCCCGGCGGTGGCTCCGCGCTCATCCACGCCGTGTCGGTGCTCGAGGACAACCTCGGCCTGACCGGTGACGAGGCCGCCGGTGTCCGCGTGGTCCGCAAGGCCGCCGACGAGCCGCTGCGCTGGATCGCCGAGAACGGCGGCGTCAACGGCTACGTCGTGACCTCCAAGGTCCGCGAGCTCGGCGTCGGCAACGGCTACAACGCCGCCACCGAGGAGTACGGCGACCTGGTCGCCCAGGGCGTCCTCGACCCGGTCAAGGTCACCCGCTCGGCGCTCGTCAACGCGACGTCCATCGCCGCGATGCTGCTCACGACGGAGACGCTCGTCGTGGACAAGCCCGAGGAGGAGGAGCCGGCGGCCGCCGCCGGCCACGGTCACGGCCACGGCCACTGACCGGCCGCTCCACCAGGTCCGTACGGCCCGCTCCGCGCTCCGCCACTTCGGCGGGGGCGGGGCGGGCCGTCGCCATGTGACGCGCGCGTCACACCTCGCACCACCGTTCGAAACATCGCCCGGGCACCATCGGCACATGTTGTGGAGAGTGCGGACGACCCTGGACGACCGTCCCGGTGCCCTGGCCGAGCTGACCACCGCCTGCGGGGCGGCTGGCGTGAACATCCTGGGCCTCCAGGTCTTCCCCGGCGTGGACCGCGTGACGGACGAGCTCGTGCTCCGTACGCCGGGCGACTGGGGGCTCGCCGACCTCGCCGACCTCGTCGAGCGGTCGGGCGCCACCCGCGTGAGCGTGCTCCCGTGCACCGAGGCCGCTCTGGCCGACCAACCGACCCGCTACGTCCTGGCGGCGCGGAGCATCCTCGCCGAGCCGGCCACCTTCCCCGACGTCGTGGCGCAGCTCTTCGACGCCGAGGCCGACCGGGACGCCGCGGGGCTCTCGCCGTTGATGGACGGCATGGACCTCGAGATCGGCGACGTCGTGGTCCAGCTGCGGCGCACGGCGCCGTTCACGGCCGCGGAGCACGCCCGCGGCAGGGCGCTCGCCGAGCTCGTGGCGGACGTGCTCGCTGCCGCGGCGGCGACCCCGGCGCCCGGCCCGCAGGACCTGTCGGCCGACCAGGAGCCGGTCCTCGAGGTGCACGAGGGCGAGGTGCGCGCCGTCGTCGCGGGCGTCGTCGTCGGCCAGGCCACCTGGGTGGTCGACGACGAGGGCGCCTGGCACGTCGACCTGGGGGTCGACCCGGCCTGGCGGCGCCGCAGGATCGGGTCGCGGCTGCTCCTGGAGACCGCGCGGGCGGCGCGGACCTCCGAGGCCGACGAGATCGTCGTACGGACCGCGGCGGACAATCCGGCCGTGCTGCCTCTCGTCCTCGGCACGGGCCTGCGCGGACGGATCCGGATGGGCAGCGACGACCTCACCGTGCGGATCCCGGTGCGGAGGCTCGCACGAGCCTAGGTTCTTGGGGTCAGCGGATGATCTCGCCGAGGTGGCCGGTCGCGCCCTCGCTCCCGAAGCCGAGCGCGGAGTCTCCGGCCGGCGTGGTCCAGAGGAACCGGTCGCCGGGTGCGGGCCCGTGGGCGACCGTCCACGACGACATGCCCTCGCTGACCCGCAGCAGCCGTCCCTCCTCGAAGTCGTAGAGGTAGGTGCCTCCGGTGGCCCTGTCGTACGCGGTCATGGTCAGGAAGTCGCCACCCGCAACCAGCTGACCGCCCTCGACCCCGTTGTCCTGGACGGTCATGACCTGGTCGCCGTCCGTCGTGACGACCTGGACGCGGTCGTCGCGCACGCCGCCCTCATAGGTGCCGCAGTACTGCGACATGGCGATGCGATCGCCGTCCGCGCTGAAGTCGAGGAGGTTGCACCGCTCGCCGAGCGCGGGGTCGAAGGACGTCTCGTCGCCGGTGGCGAGGTCGCGCACGTGCACCCGACCAGCGGCGCCGTTGGCGGAGTCGGTCCACACCATCGCGTCCTCGGTGAAGGCGAACGCGCCCACCCGAAGGCCCTCGTCGCGCACGTCGCGCACGTGGGTCAGCGACGCCGACCACAGGTCGTACGTGTCGCCCTCCGCATCAGCGTCGTCTGCCTCACCGCCGGGGCCCATCGGCCAGCCGCCCTCGGGGACCTCGCCACGGGTCGCGAGCGCCGGCACGTAGAGGCGACCGTCCGGGCCGATCCGGACGCCCCACGGGCCGTCGATCGCGGGGAGGCCGGTCCAGCGTAACGTGCTCCAGGTGTCGCTCGCACGGTCGAAGACGTGTGCTGTGAGCGCCATCGCCCCGTCGTCACCGGACTCCGCTGGCTCGCCGGGGCCGACCAGCACGAGCCGTTGCTCGCTGAGCTCGACGGCCCACAGCTGGCTCTGGCCGATCTCGCGCGCCTCCGGCAGCCAGTCCTTCTCACCGGTCCCGGGGTCCATGAGCGCGAATCGCGGGTAGAGCTGGGTGGACCGCGGACCGTCCCGGAAGAGGACGAGGCCGTCGTCGGTGACCCCGTCGAAGTACTGTCCGTTGTCGGCGTCGAGGTCCTCGTTGGTGTACGCCGCCAGCTCGCGGTAGTCCTGGCCCTCGACGGCCGGCCCGGCGTCGGTGAGGCGGACGGTCGGCCCCACCGGACGGGGGACGCCGGCTGCCGCGAGGTCGGCCGGCGCGGGGTCGAGCCAGGCGACCGACCCGAGCGCGATGGCGCCCGCTGCGAGCGACGTTCCCGCGACGACCGCCGCGCGCCGGACGCGTACCCGGCGCCGACCTCGGCCGAGCACGGCCCTCATGTCCGTACGGTCGTGGGGCGGGCTGGCCGAGGCCTCCCGCATCAGCTCGCGCAGCTCGTTCACCATGACACCGCTCCCTCGGACTGCTCGCTGGTCGGCGAGTCGCTCAACACGGACCGGAGTGAGAACAGCGCACGCGAGGTCTGGCTCTTCACGGTGCCCTCGGTGCACCTCAGCAGGGCGGCCGTCTCCGCGACCGAGAGGTCCTCGAAGTAGCGCAGCACCACGCACGCGCGCTGCCGCGGTGCGAGGTCGGCCAGCGCGGACATCAACGTCTCCCGGGTCGCCACGGCGGTGGCGACGTCCTCGCCGCTGGCCGTCGTGGGGTCGGCCTCCTGCGGCCGCTCGGTGCTGGACCGCCGCCTGGCGTGGTCGAGGCACGCGCTCATCACGGCCTTGCGGGCGTAGGCGAGCTCGCCGCCGTTGCGCTCCAGCCGCGGCCACCGGACGTACACCCGGATCAGGCCCTCCTGGACGAAGTCCGAGGCCCGCTCCCAGTCGCCGCACATCAGGTAGGCGGTGCGCCGGAGGTGTGCTCGCGACGACGCGGCGAACTCCACGAACGCCGCCTCGTCACGCACTGTTCTGCTCCATGTCCGTCTGAACGCAGTGATGCCGCCGGGAGGTTGCACGTGCGTCCCGGCAATCCTCGACCACCCCTGGACCAGCCGGGTCACCCGGGCCGGGCGCCCTGCCGCCGCACCGTAGAATGGCCGCGTGGAGATCCCGGAGAAGTTCGCTGCGCTCGGCCTCACCTACGACGACGTGCTGCTGCTGCCGGGGGAGTCCGACCTCGCCCCGAGCGACATCGACACCACCACCCGCCTGACCCGCGAGATCTCGATCCGGGTCCCGCTCATCAGCGCGGCCATGGACACCGTGACCGAGGCGCGGATGGCGATCGCCATGGCCCGCGAGGGCGGCATCGGCGTCCTGCACCGCAACCTCTCCATCGAGGACCAGGCCCGCCAGGTCGACCTGGTCAAGCGCACCCAGACCGGGATCATCTCCAACCCCGTCACCATCGGCCCCGACGCGACGCTGGAGGAGCTCGACCGGCTGTGCGGTGAGTACCGCGTCTCCGGCCTGCCGGTCGTCGACCTCGACGACCACCTGCTCGGCATCATCACCAACCGCGACCTGCGCTTCACCCCCGTCGCGGAGTGGGCGACCACCAAGGTCGACGAGGTGATGACCCGCGACGGCCTGATCACCGGGCACGTCGGGATCTCCCGCGACGAGGCCACCACCCTCCTGCGCGCCCACAAGCGCGAGCGCCTGCCGCTCGTCGACGCTGAGGGCCGGCTCAGCGGCCTGATCACCGTGAAGGACTTCGTCAAGGGCGAGCAGTTCCCGCACGCGTCCTACGACGCCGACGGCCGGCTGCTGGTCGGTGCGGCCATCGGCTACTTCGGCGACGCGTGGGAGCGCGCGACCACGCTGGTCGAGGCCGGCGTCGACGTGCTCGTCGCCGACACCGCCCACGGCCACGTGCACCTCCTGCTCGACATGGTCCGCCGGCTCAAGTCCGACCCGGCGACGAAGCACGTGCAGGTCATCGGCGGCAACGTCGCGACCCGCGAGGGCGCGCAGGCGTTCGTCGACGCGGGCGCCGACGCCGTCAAGGTGGGCGTGGGGCCTGGCTCGATCTGCACCACCCGCGTCGTCACGGGCGTGGGCGTGCCGCAGGTGACCGCGGTCTACGAGGCGTCGCTGGCCACCAAGCCGGCCGGCGTCCCGCTGATCGCCGACGGCGGCATGAAGCACTCCGGAGAGATCGCCAAGGCCCTCGTCGCCGGAGCCGACGCGGTGATGGTGGGCTCGATGCTCGCCGGCTGCGAGGAGTCGCCGGGCGACGTCGTGTTCGTCAACGGCAAGCAGTTCAAGTCCTACCGCGGCATGGGCTCGCTCGCCGCGATGAGCAGCCGCGGCAAGAAGTCCTACTCCAAGGACCGGTACTTCCAGGCCGAGGTCGCCAGCGACGACAAGATCGTGCCCGAGGGCATCGAGGGCCAGGTCGCCTACCGCGGGCCGCTGTCCGCGGTCGCGCACCAGCTCGTCGGCGGGCTCAACCAGTCGATGTTCTACGTCGGCGCCCGCACCATCCCCGAGCTGCAGGACAAGGGCCGGTTCGTCCGGATCACGTCGGCCTCGCTCAAGGAGAGCCACCCCCACGGCGTGCAGATGACCGTCGAGGCGCCCAACTACAGCGGCAGCTGACCCGCGCTCCTCAGGGAGCGGAGCTGCTCCGGGCCGGCAGCGGGTCGACGACGGCCGGCGTCGGGCGGGCCAGCAGGCGTGGTCCGGAGCGCGTCACCACGAACAGGCCGGCCCCGCGACGCATCACCAGACCGGGCGAGCGGGTGAGGTCACGCGGGGCGCGCACGCGCACCGGCAGGCGCGAGGGCTGGCCGGGCACCGCGCTCCGCACCACGACGGCACCGGTGCGGTCGGTGGCCACCACGTGCAGGCCGCCACCGGCCTCACCCACGGCCGGTGAGGCGTACGGCGACCACTGCCCGGCGAGCGCAGCGGGCCGGGTCCACCGACGACCGGCGAGGGTGCGTACGACGAGGCGTCCCGTCGCGCTCACCTGGTGCAGCCGCGTGGTGCCGTCACCGGCGGTGGTGAGCGCGGGCGTCGAGGTGGGCGACGCCGTCGGTCCGGCCAGCCGCTGCAGGCGACCGCGCTCGAGCGATTGGGCGAAGGTCGCGCCCCGTGCGCCGACCGCGACCAGCCACGTACGGCCGGTCGCGTCCGTGCCGAGCACGGGCGCGGTGTGGGTCGACCAGGACGCCGGCCGTCCGACGCGGTCGGGACGACTCCAGCGACCCGCGCGGGTGAGGCGCCGGGTGAGGAGCGTGCCGTCCGCCGAGACCGTCGCGAGCACCGGTCGGCGGGTGCGAGACGGGGCGAGCGCGGGGCTCGCGGTCGGGGCCGAGGTGCCGACCGGGCGCAGGACGAGGCGCCCGCGACGCGTCGTACCGACCAGGACCCCACCGTCACGTGTCGTGGCGGCGACCCACGGCCGCCCGCGGTGGTCGAGGCTCAGCGCCGGCGCGACCAAGGATGTGAAGGCGCCCCGGGTGCCGGCGACGCGGGCCGGTCGGCCGGGGGCGGCCACGAGCAGCGTGCCGCTGTCGTCGACGCGCGCGGTCCACGACCCGCCGCGGTCGTCGGACACCGCGACGACGGGCCGGTCCGAGCCGACCAGCGGCGAGGGAGCGACGTCGGCGAGGTGCAGGTAGCGGAACTCGCCGACCGGGACCGTGCGGGTGCCGTAGCCGCCGGGCGAGGCGTGGTTGTACTCCTCGATCGTCACGGTCCCGGGGCCGATCGCGCTCACCCACGCCACGTGGCCGACGCGCCCCGCGTCGGTCTGCGCGACGGCACCGATGGCGGGCACGGAGTCCACCCGGTAGCCCAGCCGGCGCGCCACGTCGTCCCAGCGGTTGGCATTGCCCCAGTGCTCGCCCCGGTAGTGGTTGGCGAAGCCCGCGAGGCCGTTGCGCTCGTGCAGGCGCCAGGAGACGAAGCTGGTGCAGTTGCGGAGCACGAAGCCCCACGGGTCGCCGATCGAGCCGTTGATCGACCAGACGTTGCGGGCACACGTCGGCCGCGGCCCGCGCGGGTCGTAGAGGTGGCCGGAGACCGGGTCCAGGACCGGCGGCGGAGGCGGCGGGGGCTCGACGACGGGCGCCGGTGACTCGCCCGGCTGGCCCGGCTGGCCGGGTTGTCCGGGCTGCTGGCCGGGCTCGGGAGCGGGCGGGGGAGCCGGCGCGGGCTCCTCGATCGGCGCCTGCGGGACGATCGGGCACTGGCCCTGCCAGGCCCACGGGTAGTCGTCGGCCGCGTGCGCTGCCGCGGTGCCCACACCCAGCACCCCACTGGCCAGGCAGGTCGCCGCGACAGCGCGCGCGAGCCTTCTGCTCCCTCGTCTCCCCACCTGCACGACGGTAGGCAGGGCGTCAGGGGTGCGTGACCGTCTTTGCCGAGCCGTGCACGAGCCGTTGCCGAACGCTCACACGTCGGCGCGCCACCGGCGTACGACCGGTGCGGAGGAGCGTGGCATCGCCGAGATCCGGTCGCCGCGGACCTCCGTCGACAGACCGGGCGCCAGGCGGTAGGGCGCGGAGAGCAGGAGGCTCCCCGCGAGGCGGCGCAGCCGCGACATCTCGGCACGGACCGTGACGGTGCGGCCGGGGTCGGCGAACAGGTCCTCGGAGAGCTGGGTCGCCGTCCGCCCCTCCGCGCCGGAGGTCAGCAGCGACAGCAGGATCTCGGCGTGCCGCGGCGACAGGCTGCGCGACCACGAGCCGCTGGAGCCGGTGACCCGCAGGCGGGGGTCCCCGTCGAGCTCGAGCACCAGCGACGACGTCGACGGCTCGGCCCGCTCGTCGCCCTCGAGGCGCAGCAGCCAGCCGCCGTCGAGCGGCTCCGCGGTGGCGTGTCCGAGCGTGGGAAGCCACACCCGGCCGGCGACGAGGCGATCGGGCAGCGCCACCCGGTCGGGGCTGCGGCTGCCGATCGCGGCAGCCAGGTGCCCGGCGTGGTCGATGGCGAGGGCGTCACCGCTCAGCCCGGCCAGCAGGGGAGCCGCGCGTGCCCGCAGTCGGTCGAGGTCGGCGCGGTGCCTGGCGACCAGCTCGGACGAGGTCATCTGCGCCGCCAGCTGCACGAGCGCGAGCTCGGCGGGGTGCATGCCGCGGCTCGGGCCGCTGACGTCGAGCACGCCGAGGGTGCGACCGGTCCACGGGTCGACGAGCGGCGCCGCGGCGCAGCCCCACCGTGTGTGCGACTCGACGAAGTGCTCGGGCCCCTGCACGTGGACGGCGGTGCCCAGGACGAGGGCGGTGCCGATCGCGTTGGTGCCGACGTTGGCCTCGGTCCACGCGGAGCCGCCGACGAACCCGAGGCCGTCGGCCATCCGCCGCACCGCGCTGCTGCCCAGGCGCCACAGCACCCGCCCCTCGGCGTCGGCCACGACCACCAGCTGCCCGGCGTCGACGACAGGTGCGAGCGACTCGGCGAGGCGGGGCACCAGGTCGGCCAGGCCGCTCGCGGCACGGCGTCGCTCCAGCTCGAGCTCGACGAGCGGCGGGATCTCGGCGCCCGCGCCCGGGTCGAGGCCGGTGGCGGCCACGCGTCGCCACGAGGCCGCGATCTCGGTGCGGGCCCGCGGTCCGTGCGCGCCACCGGACATCGCAGCCTCACGGCTGCGGTGCAGCTCGCGGTCGGTCATGGGTGTCCCTCCGGGCCGGGCCCGTTGCAACGTCTCGCAACCCTGTCGCCACCCGGCGTACGAGGTGTGTGCTCGGTCACACCAGCGTAGGCGAAGGAGAGACGATGACCCAGACCCTGGAACCCGAGACCGCCAGCGACTCGAGAGACCCGCAGGCACGCGTCGACGCGTGGCTCGCCCGCTTCGAGGCCGCAGTGTCCGCCGGAGACGGCGAGGCGGCGGCCGGGCTGTTCGCGACCGACTGCTACTGGCGCGACCTGGTGGCCTTCACCTGGAACATCAAGACCTTCGAGGGTCACGACCAGGTGGCCGGGCTCGTGGCCGACGTCGGGGCGCGGGTCGCCCCGTCGGGCATGGCGACCACCGAGCCTCCCGACGAGGCCGACGGCGTCGTGACGGCGTGGATCGGCTTCGAGACCGCGGTGGGTCGGGGCAACGGCCTGCTCCGCCTGACCCAGGAGGACGGCGACGACCGGGCGTGGACGCTGCTGACGGCGCTCTACGAGCTCAAGGGCCACGAGGAGCCGCGCGGCACCCACCGACCGATGGGCACCCACCACGGCGCGACCAAGGACCGGGTCACGTGGCAGGAGCGGCGTCAGGCGGAGGCCGAGAGCCTCGGCAGCACGACGCAGCCGTACGTCCTCGTCGTCGGCGGCGGCCAGGGCGGGATCGCGCTCGGCGCCCGCCTCCGCCAGCTGGGCGTGCCCAGCCTGGTCATCGACAAGCACCCGCGTCCAGGCGACCAGTGGCGCAACCGCTACAAGTCGCTCTGCCTGCACGACCCGGTCTGGTACGACCACCTGCCCTACCTGAAGTTCCCCGACAACTGGCCGGTCTTCGCGCCCAAGGACAAGATCGGCGACTGGCTCGAGTCCTACGTGTCGATCATGGAGGTGCCCTACTGGTCGAGCACCGTCGCCACCAGTGCGACCTGGTCGGACGAGACGCAGCAGTGGACGGTCGAGGTCGAGCGCGAGGGCAAGCCGCTCACGCTCCGGCCGACCCAGCTGGTCTTCGCCACCGGGATGAGCGGCAAGCCGCGCATCCCCGACCTGCCCGGCACGGACGTCTTCCGCGGCGACGTGCACCACTCGTCCGCCCACCCCGGCCCCGACGCGTACGCCGGCAAGAAGGCCGTCGTGATCGGGAGCAACAACTCCTCCTTCGACATCTGCGGCGCGCTGTGGGAGCACGACGCCGACGTGACGATGGTGCAGCGCTCGTCCACCCACATCGTCAAGAGCGACAGCCTGATGGAGCTCGGGCTCGGCGACCTCTACTCCGAGCGCGCGCTGGCCGCGGGCGTGACGACCGAGAAGGCCGACCTCATCTTCGCCTCGCTGCCGTACCGGATCCTGCACACCTTCCAGATCCCCGCCTACGAGGCGATGGCCGAGAAGGACAAGGACTTCTACGAGCGGCTCGAGGCGTCCGGGTTCCGCCACGACTGGGGCGACGACGGCTCGGGGCTGTTCATGAAGTACCTCCGCCGCGGCTCGGGCTACTACATCGACGTCGGTGCCGCCGAGCTCGTCGCCAACGGTGACGTGAAGCTCGTGCAGGGCCAGGTCGACCACCTCACCGAGGACGCGGTCGTGCTCGAGGACGGGACGACGCTTCCTGCCGACGTGGTCGTCCTCGCCACCGGCTACAACTCGATGAACGGCTGGGTGGCCGACCTGGTCGACCAGGAGACGGCGGACCGGCTGGGCAAGTGCTGGGGACTCGGGTCGGAGACGACCAAGGACCCCGGCCCGTGGGAGGGCGAGCAGCGCAACATGTGGAAGCCGACGCAGGTCGACAACCTCTGGATGCACGGCGGCAACCTCCACCAGTCGCGGCACTACTCCCTCTACCTCGCGCTGCAGCTCAAGGCGCGCCACGAGGGGATCGAGACGCCCGTCCACGGGCTCCAGGAGGTCCACCACATCGGGTAGCACCCGGGTCACCTAGGCTCGCGGGGTGGAGCAGGACGCCGCCCCGGAGCGCCGCTCGTACGACGCCAGCGGGCGCCGCGCGGCCGCCGAGCGACGACGGATCCACGTCGCCGAGGTGGCCGCGCGGCTGTTCGCCGAGCGGGGCTGGAGCGGTACCACCCTCGCCCTGGTCGCTGCCGAGTCGGAGGTGTCCGTCGAGCTGGTGACCAAGACCTTCGGCACCAAGGCCGGTGTCTTCATGGCGGCCTTCCGGTCCGCCGGGTTCGGGCGCCGCGGCGGGCTGCTGGAGGCCTTCGCCGCCCTGCGGCTCGACGAAGAGCCCGACGTCGAGGTGCGGGTCGACCGGTTCGTCGAGCTCGCCTGCAGCATCGTCGTACCGATGGGTCCGCTGGTGTCGGTGCTGGGGCACGGCGCCGAGCAGGACCCGGACCTGCGCGAGCTCGTCCGCGGCGCGCACCTCGGCCACGCGGCGGTGTGCGAGGACGTCGTGCGGCTGCTCGCGCGGGGGGAGCCGGCGCCGGACGCCGTCGACGAGGTCTACCTGCTGACCCGCGCGGAGACCTACCTGACGCTCGCGCAGCACCGCGGCTGGACGGTCGAGCGGTACGCCGCGTGGCTGCGCCGGTCGCTGCGCACGGCCATCGACGGGGCGACCGACGGACCGACCGGCGGACCTCCCAGCAGCTCGATCGGCGGAAGTGTGCCACCCGCCCCAGAATTGGGTACCATCTGATCGGATCCAAACGTGGGGTATGGATCCCGGGTCCAGAAGGTCCGGTCGGGTGGGGGCCCGGCCGGGCCTGCTGCTCGCCGATAGGCTGCCAGTCATGAGCGAGATCGACATCGGCCGTGCCAAGCGCGGTCGCCGCGCCTACTCCTTCGACGACATCGCGATCGTGCCCTCCCGGCGCACCCGCGACCCGGAGGAGGTCAGCACCGCCTGGCAGATCGACGCCTACCGCTTCGACATCCCCGTGCTGGCCGCGCCGATGGACTCCGTCATGTCTCCCTCGACGGCGATCGCCCTGGGGCAGATGGGTGGCCTCGGGGTGCTCAACCTCGAGGGCCTCTGGACGCGCTACGACGACCCGACCGGCCTGCTGGAGGAGGTGGCCGGACTCCAGGGCGCCGACGCCACCCGCCGGATGCAGGAGATCTACACCGAGCCGATCAAGCCCGAGCTGATCACCGCGCGCCTCAAGGAGGTGCGCGCCGCCGGTGTCACCGTGGCCGGGTCGCTGTCGCCACAGCGCACCAAGGAGCACGTGAAGGCCGTCGTCGACGCAGGGGTCGACATGTTCGTCATCCGCGGCACGACCGTCAGCGCCGAGCACGTGAGCAGCAACGCCGAGCCGCTCAACCTCAAGGAGTTCATCTACGAGCTGGACGTCCCCGTCATCGTGGGCGGCTGTGCGACCTACCAGGCCGCGCTCCACCTCATGCGCACCGGCGCCGCCGGTGTGCTCGTCGGCTTCGGCGGCGGGGCCGCCCACACCACCCGTACGGTCCTCGGCGTCGCCGTGCCGATGGCGAGCGCGGTCGCCGACGTGGCCGCCGCCCGCCGTGACTACCTCGACGAGTCCGGCGGCCGCTACGTCCACGTCATCGCCGACGGCTCCATCGGCAGCTCGGGCGACATCGCCAAGGCCATCGCGTGCGGTGCCGACGCGGTGATGATCGGCTCGCCGCTCGCCCGTGCCAGCGAGGCCCCGGGCCGGGGCTTCCACTGGGGGAGCGAGGCGACGCACGCCGAGCTCCCGCGCGGCCAGCGGGTCGGCTTCGAGCCGGTCGGGTCGCTGGAGGAGATCATGTTCGGTCCCTCGCGCACCGCCGACGGCACGATGAACCTCGTCGGCGCCCTGCGTCGCGCCATGGCGACCACGGGCTACACCGAGCTCAAGGAGTTCCAGCGCATCGAGGTCGTCGTCCAGCACTGATCCTCGGCCGGTCCGGGCTGGGGCGCCCCTGAGACACTGACCGCATGACGCTCGCCAAGGCCCTCGATGCCGACCAGCGCGCCGACGCGCTCCAGCAGCTGGGGTCCGGCGAGCTCGACGTGCTGGTCGTCGGCGGCGGCATCGTCGGCGTGGGCGCCGCGCTCGACGCGGTCACGCGCGGCCTCAAGGTGGGCCTCGTCGAGCAGCGTGACCTCGCCTCCGGCACCTCCTCGCGCTCGTCGAAGCTGGTGCACGGCGGACTGCGCTACCTGGAGATGTTCGACTTCGCGCTGGTCAAGGAGGCGCTGGAGGAGCGCGGCCTGCTGCTCACCCGGCTCGCGCCGCACCTGGTCCGGCCCGTGCCGTTCCTCTACCCGCTCGAGCACGCGTGGGAGCGCCCCTACGTCGGTGCCGGCGTCGCGCTCTACGACACGATGGCGATGACGGGCAAGTACGACATGGGCGTGCCGAAGCACAAGCACGTCTTCCGCAAGCAGCTCGCCCGGATGGCACCCGACATCCGCACCGACGACCTCCACGGCGCGATCCGCTACTACGACTGCCAGGTCGACGACGCCCGGCTGGTGATGACCATCGCCCGCACTGCCGCCAACAACGGCGCCCACGTGGCGACCCGGACCAAGGTGACCGGCTTCCTGCGCGAGGGCGACCGCGTCGTCGGCGTACGGGCCCGCGACCTCGAGGGCCAGCGCGACCTCGAGATCCGAGCCCGCGTCGTCATCAACGCGGCCGGCGTGTGGACCGACGAGGTGCAGGACCTGGTGGGCGGCGAGGCGCAGCTCGACGTCGACGCCAGCAAGGGCATCCACGTCGTCGTGCCCAAGGACCGGATCCGGTCCGAGTGCGGCTTCATCACCAAGACCGAGAAGTCCGTGCTGTTCGTGATCCCGTGGGACCA
This sequence comes from Nocardioides sp. T5, assembly GCF_048161455.1. Lineage (NCBI taxonomy): Bacteria > Bacillati > Actinomycetota > Actinomycetes > Propionibacteriales > Nocardioidaceae > Nocardioides > Nocardioides sp. T5. Next base: position 940,007 of record NZ_CP182415.1, read on the forward strand.
GTTCTGGATCATCGGCACGACCGACACGGCCTGGGACCTCGACCTGGCCCACCCCGCCGCCAGCAAGACCGACATCGACTACGTGCTCGAGCACGCCAACCGGCTCCTCAAGGACCCGCTCGACCACCGTGACGTGGTGGGGGTCTACGCCGGCCTCCGCCCGCTCCTCAAGCCGATGCGCAAGGAGGGCGACATGGGGGAGACCACCAAGCTCTCCCGCGAGCACACCGTCGCCAACCCCGTGCCCGGCCTCGTGCTGGTCGCCGGCGGCAAGCTGACGACGTACCGCGTCATGGCGCGCGACGCCGTCGACCACGCGATCCGTGACTTCGACGCCACCCCCGCCTCGATCACCGACCGGGTGCCGCTGATGGGGGCGTGGGGCCACGAGGCGCGCACCAACCAGCGGGTCGCGCTCAGCCGCGCGTCCGGCCTCGAGATCGGGATGATCGACCACCTGCTCGGTCGCTACGGCGGGCTCGTCGACGAGCTGCTCGCCCTGATCCACCGTCGTCCCGATCTCGGCGAGCCCCTGCCCGGGGCCGAGCACTACCTGCGCGCCGAGGTGCTCTACGCCGTCACCCACGAGGGCGCGCGCCACCTCGACGACGTGCTGGCCAGGCGTACGCGCGTGTCGATCGAGACCTTCGACCGCGGGATCGCCGCCGCCAGGCCGGCAGCCGAGCTGATGGCCGAGGCGCTGGGCTGGGACGAGGCGCAGCTCACGGACGAGGTCGATCACTACCTGCGACGCGTCGAGGCCGAGCGGCAGAGCCAGCTCATGCCGACCGACCAGGAGGCCGACGAGGCGCGGGTCCGGGCCCCCGACATCGTCTAGAGCCGCTGGATCGGACCCGGCGCCGACAGGCCGAAGGCCTCGCGCAGGCCGGAGCGCTTGCCGCCGGCCTCCAGCGCGTCGGCGACCTTGCCGACCGGTCGGGCACCCGGCCACACGTGCACCACCATCAGGACCAGCGAGACGGCGGCGCCGCCGAGGTAGGTGAGGATGCTGCCGTCGGGCAGCACGAACGCGGCGGCGACCGAGGCGATCGCGATGAACTCCGCGATGGCGAACCGCATGATCATCAGCGCCTGCCAGCGGGTACGGGCCTGCGCGGCCGCCTCGTCGTCGGAGAGGTCCGCGGCCAGGGCCGGGGTGCGGTAGCCGACGGTCTCGAGCAGCAGGTGCGCGGCGACGCCGGCCAGCACCTGCACCGCCAGCGGCAGGAGGGGGAACGCGTCCGGTGCGGGCAGCACCACCGTCAGGGCGACCCCGATCACGACCAGGGCGCCCATGAGCGAGCCGGCCAGGATGCGGGTGGACAGGGCGAAGGGCGCGGAGGCGGGCACCGGCGTCGTCATGCGGCGAGCCTAGACGCAGCGGGCGCCCGGACGCCGTTGGACAAATATGGACGATATGTCGAATGCTGGGACGAAGTGACCAACCGGTAGCAACGGCGTCGACCGCGACCTACGCTGCACGAATGAGTGAGCAGACCCCCGCCTCAGGTCCCATCACCGACGGGCCCGCGGACCCCGAGCACGACGCGACCGCGGCCTACGGCCTCGACCGGGCCTACGTCGCCAGCCTCACGCGGCGCCTCGTCAGCACCACCGGGGACACGGTCGCCGTGGCGTCGCCGATCGGCGGCACGCCGCTCGCGCACGTCCCCCAGTCGAGTCCCGCCGACGTCGCCGAGGCGTTCACCCGGGCCCGCCGCGCCCAGGTGTCGTGGGCGGCCACCTCCGTCGACGACCGGGCCGCGGCGCTGCTCCGCCTGCACGACCTGCTGCTCGACCGGCAGCAGGAGCTCATCGACCTGGTGGTGTGGGAGTCGGGCAAGGCCCGCAAGGACGCGTACCTCGAGGTCGCGCACCTCGCGCTCACGGCGCGCTACTACGCCCGCACCGCCCACGAGCACCTCGACACCCGGCGGGTCGGCGGCATGTTCCCGGTGCTCACCCGGGCCGAGGTCAACCGGGTGCCGAAGGGCGTCGTCGGCATCATCTCGCCCTGGAACTACCCCCTCTCGATGGCGCTCTGCGACGGCATCCCGGCGCTGCTGGCCGGCAACGCCGTGGTGTCCAAGCCCGACGCCCAGACCGTGCTGACGGCGCTGCTCGCCGCGCAGCTCCTCGAGGAGGCGGGCATCCCGGCCGAGACGTGGCAGGTCGTCGCCGGCCCCGGTCCCGAGGTGGGCGGCGCGATCGTCGCCCACGCCGACTACGTCTGCTTCACCGGCTCGACCGCCACCGGCCGGCTCATCGCGCGGGGGTGCGCCGAGCGGCTCATCGGCTGCTCCCTCGAGCTCGGTGGCAAGAACCCGATGCTCGTGCTCCGCGACGCCGACGTCCAGCGGGCCGCCGAGGGTGCCACCCGCGCGGTCTTCTCCAACGCCGGCCAGCTGTGCGTGTCGATGGAGCGCCTCTTCGTCGCCGACCAGGTCTACGACCGCTTCGTCGACGCCTTCGTCTCGCGCACGCAGGCGATGACCCTCGGCGCCAGCCAGGACTGGTCGGTCGACATCGGCTCGCTGATCTCCCAGGCCCAGCTCGACACGGTGACCCGTCACGTCGAGGACGCCGTCGCCAAGGGTGCGCGCGTGCTCACCGGCGGCCGGCACCGTCCCGACCTCGGCCCCTTCGTCTTCGAGCCCACGATCCTCGAGGGCGTCTCGGCCGACATGGAGTGCTTCGGCAAGGAGACCTTTGGCCCGGTCGTCTCGCTCTACCGGTTCCACAGCGAGGACGAGGCGGTCGAGCGCGCCAATGACGGCAGCTACGGTCTCAACGCCTCGGTCTGGACCCGCGACGCTGCGCGCGGTCGCGCGCTCGCACGTCGCATCAGGTGCGGCACCGTCAACGTCAACGAGGCCTACGGCGCGACGTTCGGCTCGCTGGGCGCCCCGATGGGGGGCATGCGCGAGTCCGGCCTCGGCCGCCGCCAGGGCGCCGAGGGCATCCACCGCTACACCGAGGCACAGTCCGTCGCCACGCAGCGACTCATGCCGATCGCGCCCATGTTCGGGATGTCGGAGGAGACCAACGCCAAGGTCATGACCGGGGCGCTGCGGCTGATGAACAAGCTGGGCCTGGCATGAGGTCCACCCCGCAAACCGCCCCCGAGGCCACGCACTACGACGTCCTCGTCGTGGGGTCGGGCTTCGGCGGCTCGGTCACGGCCCTGCGGCTGACCGAGAAGGGCTACTCGGTCGGGGTGCTCGAGGCGGGGGCCCGCTTCGCCGACGACGAGCTGCCGGAGCACGGCGGCGACGTGAAGAAGTTCCTCTTCCGCCCGGAGGCCGGTCTCTACGGCATCCAGCGCATCGACATCGTCCACGACTGCTTCATCCTCGCCGGCGCCGGTGTGGGCGGCGGCTCCCTCAACTACGCCAACACCCTCTACGAGCCCCCGGAGCCCTTCTTCCAGGACCCGCAGTGGTCGCACATCACGGACTGGAGGTCCGAGCTGGCGCCCTACTACGACCAGGCCAAGCGGATGCTGGGGGTCACGACGTACGCCAGGACCACGCCCGCCGACGTGGCGATGAAGAAGGTCGCCGACGAGATGGGGGTCGGCCACACGTTCGTGCCGACGCCCGTGGGCGTCTTCTTCGGGGAGCCCGGGCAGGCCGAGGGTGAAACGGTGCCCGACCCGTTCTTCGGCGGCGCCGGGCCGGAGCGGTCCACCTGCATCAACTGCGGCTCGTGCATGACCGGCTGCCGGCACAACGCGAAGAACACCCTGGTCAAGAACTACCTCCACCTCGCCGAGGGCAACGGCGCGGTCGTGCACCCGCTGACCACCGTCACCGACGTACGACCCCGCGCCGGGGGCGGGTACGAGGTCACGGCCCGCTGGACCAAGGCCAAGCTGTCGCGCCGGCGAGCGGTCAGGACCTTCACCGCCGACCACGTCGTGTTCTCCGCCGCCGCGATCGGCACGCAGCGCCTGCTGCACCGCCTCAAGGCCGAGGGCTCGCTGCCCGGGATCTCCGACCGGCTCGGCGTCCTCACGCGCACCAACTCCGAAGCCATCCTCTGGGCCACCGCCAACGACGACGCCGTCGACTGGACGGACGGCGTCGCGATCACCTCGAGCTTCCACCCCGACGAGCACACGCACGTCGAGCCCGTCCGCTACGGCCGCGGTCGCAACGTGATGCCGCTGATGGCGACCGTGCTCGTCGACGAGGTGCTCGGCGAGAAGCGGTGGCGCACGTGGGGCAAGGAGCTGTGGCGCCAGCGCGACGGGCTGCGCGACCTCTACTCGCTCGACACGTGGTCGCGTCGCACCGTGGTCGCCCTCGTCATGCAGACGCTCGACAACTCGATCACCACGGTGTGGCGCAAGCGCGGCGGCTTCGGCTACCTGTCGTCGACCCAGGGCCACGGCGCCCCCAACCCCACCTACATCGCACCTGCCTACGACGCCGTACGCCGGCTGGCGCGGATCATGGGCGCCCGTCGGGCCTACGGCGCGATCGGCGAGCCGCTCGGGATGCCGTTGACGGCGCACTTCATCGGCGGCTGCGCCATCGGCGACTCGCCCGCGACCGGTGTCGTGGACCCCTACCAGCGCCTCTACGGCTACGACGGCCTGCACGTGGTCGACGGCTCGGCGGTGTCGGCGAACCTCGGGGTCAACCCGTCGCTCACGATCACCGCACAGGCGGAGCGCGCGATGTCGTTCTGGCCCAACAAGGGCGAGGCCGACCCGCGCCCGGCGCTCGGCTCGGCCTACCGCCGGCTCACCCCGGTGGCGCCGAAGAACCCCGCCGTCCCGGAGGCCGCGCCGGGAGCACTGCGCCTGCCCATCGTCGGCGTGAGCTGAAAACACCCGATCGGGCCGTAACCACCTCTCGGAGACATCGTTGGGCCGGGTGAGGGACCCGGCAGTCATGCTCCCTCCCAAGGGCCGGGTCTCTCGTCCCGTCGCTGCTCGCAGTGGCTGGGAGCCAAAGCCCCAGGGCCCGATCACCCTCCCTCCCCGATCGGGCCCTGGGGCGATTTCGGACCGCGTCTTGGCCGCGTCTCGGCCCCGTCCCGACTCGGGGGCGTACGTCGATAGACTCGGCGCGTGACGCAGCCTGGAGAGCACGACCTGGTCCTCGTCGTCGACTTCGGGGCGCAGTACGCCCAGCTGATCGCGCGGCGCGTCCGCGAGGCGCGGGTCTACTCCGAGATCGTTCCGCACACCATGCCGGTGGCAGAGATGCTCGCGCGCAAGCCGAAGGCGATCATCCTGTCCGGCGGCCCGTCGAGCGTCTACGCCGAGGGCGCCCCGGGCATCGACTCCGGTGTCTTCACGGCCGGGGTGCCGGTCTTCGGCATGTGCTACGGCTTCCAGCTGATGGCCAAGGGCCTCGGCGGCGAGGTCGCCCACACCGGCGCGCGCGAGTACGGACGTACGCCGGTCGTGGTCTCCGAGCCGGGCACCCTCCTCGAGGGCCTCCCGGCCGAGCACAAGGTCTGGATGTCGCACGGAGACTCCGTCGCGCGGGCACCCGAGGGCTTCACCGTGCTCGCCTCCACCGAGGACACCCCGGTCGCCGCCTTCGAGGACGTGGGCCGCGGCCTCGCCGGCGTCCAGTGGCACCCGGAGGTCCTGCACTCCGAGCACGGCCAGAAGGTGCTCGAGCACTTCCTGCACCACATCGCCGGCGCGCGCCAGACGTGGACCATGCTCAACATCGCCGAGGAGCAGATCGAGCGCGTCCGCGAGCAGATCGGCGACAGCGGCCTGGCGATCTGCGGCCTGTCCGGCGGCGTCGACTCCGCCGTGGCGGCCGCCATCGTGCAGCGCGCCATCGGCGACCGCCTCCACTGCGTCTTCGTCGACCACGGCCTGCTCCGCGAGGGCGAGGCCGAGCAGGTCGAGCGCGACTTCGTCGCCGCGACCGCCGTCAACCTCCACGTCTACGACGCGCGCGAGACGTTCCTGTCCGCCCTCGCCGGGGTCACCGACCCGGAGGAGAAGCGCAAGATCATCGGTCGCGAGTTCATCCGCGCCTTCGAGGCAGCCGAGGTGCAGGTGCTCGGCGAGGCGGCCGAGCACGGCGACAAGGTGGGCTTCCTCGTGCAGGGCACGCTCTACCCCGACGTCGTGGAGTCCGGCGGCGGTGCCGGCACCTCCAACATCAAGTCGCACCACAACGTCGGCGGCCTGCCCGAGGACCTCGAGTTCGCACTCGTGGAGCCGCTCCGCACCCTGTTCAAGGACGAGGTCCGCCTCGTCGGCGAGCAGCTCGGCCTGCCGGCGGAGATGGTGTGGCGCCAGCCGTTTCCCGGCCCGGGCCTGGGCATCCGGATCATCGGCGAGGTCACGGCCGACCGCCTCGACATCCTGCGCCGCGCCGACGCCATCGCCCGCCAGGAGCTCACCCGCGCCGGCCTCGACCGCGACATCTGGCAGATGCCGGTCGTGCTCCTCGCCGACGTCCGCTCCGTCGGCGTCCAGGGCGACGGCCGCACCTACGGCCACCCCGTCGTGATCCGTCCGGTCACCTCCGAGGACGCGATGACCGCCGACTGGGCCCGCCTGCCCTACGAGGTGATGGAGGGCATCTCCACGCGGATCACCAACGAGGTCGAGGAGATCAACCGGGTCACCCTCGACATCACCTCCAAGCCTCCGGGCACCATCGAGTGGGAGTGAGCTTCCGCATACCTCGATAGATGGCCGGTGTCAGGAGCGCATCTTTCGCGTGCCAAGTGCCCTAGGCAGGACTCAGGACGCATGTCTCCGGTCGTGCTTCGACAGCCGCCAGAGGAAGTACATGTCCTCTAGTTCAACCTGTTGCTTGTCCTCGAAGTACTTCGTCATGGGCAGCGCTGCAGAACCCGCCATGGTGGCGACCCCAGCTCCGATGACCAGAGGGGCAGCAGTCAAGAGTCCGACCGTCGTTGTAACCGCACCCACCACTACTGACGCGCCTGTCTTCCGACTCCAAGCACGCTCAGCGGCGGCCAGTCGGCTGATTATGCGAGCGATGTCGACCTGAATGACGTCTTCGTGTATTTCGGCTGCCACTTGCGAAGGGTTCTCGACGGCCCCTGCCTGGACTCGCTCGCGAACTGCCAGTCTGATCGAGTTTCTGAATTGCTCGAAGTACGTCCATTCGTCGGTTCGGATTTGGAGAAGCTCCTTAGTTGAGACCCCCTCCAAATATGGTAACTCGAGGTGGAATGCGACCAGCCCCGCCTGTATCTCCGGGTCCGGCGCTTGATGTACCAATTCATCCTGCAGGGCTGCTGACGCGGCAAGCGGCACGCCCAATCGCCGGGCTGCTGCGACATCGGCCACTCCCATGAACAGGTTGCTACCGACCACTGCGCTCGCCGCTTCGTGCAACATCTCGTCGGTGATCTCAGCGTCGACGTCGACTGGCAGCACCTGACTCGACTCCCACCAAGGATGCGACAGTCGAACTAGCGGTTCACCGTTAAGCCCCTCGCGGTGAATTGTATACTCATGGGCGATTCGTTCGACCATTGCGTCGGCAGTCTCAGTTACATGCTGCAAGCCGAGGTCGTCCAGCCAGTCATGAAGTTCGTGGGCACCGCTTGGAACTGGCTTATCCATGAATACCAATAAGTCCGAAGCGCCGATAGCCTTTAGATGACTCAAAAGGTCCACATACTCCAGAATCCTAAACTGGGCATAATTGGGGTCTCGTTGATAGTCGCTTAGGATTCTGCTTGCGGAGGGACCGACGATCACGACCTGATCGAAGTAGTGCCATACGCGTTTAAAAAGAACATCAACCTGCAACTTCATGCATTCGGCCCCCGGGCACGAGATTGGCGGCCCGGACAAGTCGAGGACACTGCCGGCAAGGATTGAGTGACGGTCCAGGGTCGGCACCTGGGTTTCGTTGACTGTAGTGAGGTGTTCAACGATAGCGGCGCGCTGCCGCGGATCGGCCAGCACGCGCTCGGCATCACGACGTGACAGGACGTTGTTTGTTTCCATCCATTGCTCAAGCCAATCTGAGGACAAAGCAATTCCCTTCCATTGTGCAGGCGTTGCGCGATGTAATCGCGACACGAGCGGGCCGATAATCGCACAGTTGTGACAGTTGCGAGCTGAATTGCTTAGCTCAAGGTTCCATGCCGTTCGCGGAGGCGCCCTGGGGCGGTTCGGTCACAGCATGCGCCACCCCACCCTGGCTGGCTACTGGCAACAGGGAGTCTCACCACTCCCAGTCCTCCCGGGCCAGGGGGACTGCCAGCATGGGTTCAGCAACACAATCGCCGTCTCCCTACCCGGCCAGCTGCAAGTGCTCATCCACTATCGGGAGGGGGTGCGACGTGGCTGGGCAACACACCTCTATCGCGCGACAGAAGACGGCGGAGTCCCAAGTTCGCGGTGACTCCTTTAGTCCGCAATGCCTTGTTTCGAGGCTTGTTGTGCTCACGCTTGATCTACCGAGGCTTGAGCTCGCACTGGCCCCATTGGCGGCCGTACTCCCGTTGTCTTGTCCCCATGTCGCGCGCGTTGCACCACCTGGACCTGTGGATCGACGAGGTGGCCACCGCGGAGGGGGAGTGGGGGTGGCTGTTCGCGTGGTGTGACTGGCGGCGCGAGAAGGGAGTGTTGTCGTGGGTGCACCCCGACGGCACCTACCTGTTCATGGAGCACTCGCCCCACCAGCACGGCGAGCACGATCGGCTGCGGCCGGGCGTCAACCACCTCGCGCTCACGGTCGGCACCCGGGCCGATCTCGACCGGATGCGGGCGGAGTCGACCGAGCACGGCTGGCACGAGATGTACGCCGACCGCTACCCGCACGCCGGTGGCGAGCAGCACGTCGCGCTCTACCTGGAGAGCTCCGAGGGCTTGGAGGTGGAGGTCGTCGTCGGCGACTGACCTCCCGAGGGGTGGTCGCGCCCGCCGTCGCCCGGGTCTAGGTTTCTCGGTGGCCCCAACTGAATCACCGCTGACGCTCGGGAGGAACGCGTGTCCGAAACCCTGATCAACGCGACCTGGCTGGACTACCTGCTGGTCGCGATCTACTTCGGCTTCGTGCTCGGCATCGGCGTGATGGCCCGGCGGTCGGTGTCGGACTCGATCGACTTCTTCCTCTCGGGTCGTTCGCTCCCCGCCTGGGTGACCGGTCTCGCCTTCATCTCCGCCAACCTCGGGGCCGTCGAGATCATGGGCATGTCGGCCAACGGTGCCGAGCTCGGCCTGCCGACGTTCCACTACTTCTGGGTCGGCGCGGTCCCGGCGATGCTGTTCCTCGGCGTCGTGATGATGCCGTTCTACTACGGCTCGAAGGTGCGCTCCGTGCCGGAGTTCATGTTCCGACGGTTCGGGACGGGCGCGCACCTCGTCAACGCGATCAGCTTTGCGGTCGCGCAGCTGCTGATCGCGGGTGTCAACCTCGCGCTGCTGGCGGGGATCGTACGTGCCCTGCTCGGCTGGGAGATCTGGATCGCGCTGATCGTGGCTGGCGTCGTGGTCCTCTCCTACATCACCCTCGGCGGACTGAGCGCGGCGATCTACAACGAGGTGCTGCAGTTCTTCGTCATCGTGGCCTCCCTGGTCCCGCTCACGCTGATCGGCCTGCACCGCGTCGGTGGCTGGGACGGACTGACCGACAAGATCACCGCCGCGTCTGCCGGGGCGTCGTCCGCGTCCGAGGCGCCGCCAGCGGACCAACAGCTCAACGCCTGGCCGGGCCAGGCGCTCTCCGGCTTCGACTCCCCGCTCCTGTCGGTCATCGGCATCGTCTTCGGGCTCGGCTTCGTGCTGTCCTTCGGCTACTGGACGACCAACTTCGTCGAGGTGCAGCGGGCGATGGCCTCCGACTCCATCTCCTCGGCCCGCAAGACGCCGATCATCGGCTCCTTCCCCAAGATGTTCATCCCCTTCATCGTCATCGTGCCGGGCATGATCTCCGCCGTCCTGGTGAAGGAGATGATCGACCTCAAGAACGGCGGCAGCCCCGAGGGCGGCGCGTCCGGGGAGGGCGTCGCCTACAACGACGCGCTGCTGCTCCTGATGCGCGACGTCCTGCCCAACGGGCTGCTCGGCCTCGCGATCGCCGGCCTGCTCGCGGCCTTCATGGCCGGGATGGCGGCCAACATCTCCGCCTTCAACACGGTCTTCTCCTACGACCTGTGGCAGCGCTACATCCGCAAGGACCACTCCGACGACTACTACCTGCGGATCGGCCGGATCGCCACCGTGGGCGCGACGGTCGTCGCGATCTTCACCGCCCAGATCGCGCTCGGCTACGACAACGTCATGAACTACCTCCAGACGCTGTTCGGGTTCTTCAACGCACCGCTGTTCGCGACCTTCATCCTGGGCATGTTCTGGAAGCGGATGACCCCGACGGCCGGCTGGGTGGGACTCGTGGCCGGCACCCTGTCGGCCGTCGCGGTCGACCGCACCGCGGCGGCCGGTGTCTTCGAGCTGTCCGGCCAGGGGGTGGCCTTCCTCGCGGCGTCGGTCGCCTTCGTGGTCGACATCGTGCTGAGCGTCGTGGTCTCCCTGGTGACCAAGCCCAAGCCCGCCTCCGAGCTCAGGGGCCTGGTCTACTCCGAGACGCCGCGCGAGGAGCGCACCGACCCCAACGAGGCGTCGTACCCCTGGTGGCGCCGCACGCTCCCGCTCGCCGGCATCTCGCTCGCGATGGTCATCATCCTCAACTTCGCCTTCTGAGAGGGGCCACCATGACCGACACGTCCGGCACGTCCGACACCTCAGCCGCTCCGCACAAGGCCGGCGCGTTCGACATCCGCAACATCATCGGCGCCCTCATGGGCATCTACGGCGTGATCCTCGTGCTCGCCGGGCTCCTGGGCGAGCACGAGCCGGACAAGACCGGGGGCATCAACGCCAACCTGTGGACCGGGCTGGCGCTGATCGTGGTCGCCGCCGTCTTCATCGGCTGGGCGCGGCTGCGGCCCATCGTCGTGCCGGAGAACTTCGACCGGCCCGACGACGACCCGACCCGCCCGGCCCCGCAGCGGAAGCGCCCCCCGTCCCACTGACCCGGGTCTAGGGTGCCGACATGCGCCCGGACCTCGACCACCTCGTCGGTGGTCTCGCGAGCGAGCTCGACGCGCGCCTCGCGGACGTCGACGCCGCGCTCGCGGCCCACTACCCGGGTGAGCGCGCCGGGCGTCAGCCCGTCCACACCGTGTACGTCCCGGCCGACCGCTTCCACCCGGGCCTGGTCGGCGACCACGGCGCGGCCGCGCTCGACGCGGTGGGCCGGCACGAGGACCGCCTGCTCGCGCTCCTCGACGGTGATCGCGACCTGCTGTCGCTGGTGCGCGCGAAGCTCGAGCGCGAGCCCGTCGAGGACCTCCGCATCGACTTCGAGGACGGCTACGGCACCCGGCCCGACGACGAGGAGGACGACGACGTACGACGTGCGGCGCGCGACCTGCGGGCGGCCCTCGACGCCGGGACGGCCGCGCCCTTCACCGGCATCCGGTTCAAGGGGTGCGAGGCCCCGACCCGGGCCCGAGGCGTGCGCACCCTGACCCTCTTCGTCGCCGGGCTGGTCGAGGACGGCCCACTGCCGCCGACCTTCGTCGTCACGCTCCCGAAGGTGACCGCCGTCGAGCAGGTCGAGGCGCTCGTCCACGTGGCCACGCGACTGGAGCGCGAGCTGGGCCTCGCCGACGGGGCCCTGCGCTTCGAGATCCAGGTCGAGACCCCGCAGTCGATCCTGGGCCCCGACGGCAGCGCGCTCGTCGCGCGGATGGTGCACGCCTCGGCCGGCCGCTGCACCGGCCTCCACTACGGCACCTACGACTACTCCGCCTCCTGCGGCATCGCCGCGGCCCACCAGAGCCTCGAGCACCCCGTCGCCGACCACGCCAAGGCGGTCATGCAGGCCGCCGCCGCCGGCACCGGCGTACGCCTCTCCGACGGATCCACCAACCTGCTGCCGGTCGGGGGTGCCGACGAGGTCGAGGCCGCGTGGGCCAACCACCTGCGGCTCGTGCGGCGCTCGCTCGCGCGTGGCTACTACCAGGGGTGGGACCTGCACCCGGCGCAGCTGCCCACCCGGTTCGCGGCCACGTTCGGGTTCTACCGCGACGGGCTCGCAGCCGCGGCGGATCGGCTGCGCACCTACGTCGAGCGCCGCGACTCCGGCGTCCTCGACGAGCCGGCGACCGCCCGCGCGCTCGCCGACTTCCTGCTGCGGGGGACCGACTGCGGCGCCCTGTCGCAGGACGAGGTGGGCGAGGGCACCGGGCTCGACCCGCACCGGCTCGCCGGGCTGGCGCACCGCACCCGAGAGGAAGGCTGAGGCATGGGGATCGTTCTTGGACCGAACCGCTACGGCAAGGCGGAGACGCGCGTGGTGCGCATCGTGCGCGACACCGAGCGCCACCAGATCCGCGACCTCACCGTGTCGACGTCGCTCCACGGCGACTTCGCGGCGGCGCACACCGACGGCGACCAGTCGCACGTGCTGCCCACCGACACGCAGAAGAACACGGCGTTCGCCTACGCGAAGAAGCACGGTGTCAGCTCGCCCGAGGACTACGCGATCGCGCTCGGCAGCCGCCTGCTCGAGGCCACGCCGGCCGCGGAGGGAGCCGTGGTGCGGGTCGAGGAGCACGCGTGGGACCGGATCCCCGTCAACGGCTTCGGTCACGACCACGCCTTCGTGCGGCGTGGCGGCGAGGTGCGCACCACGGTGGTCGAGGTGACGTCGGCGGGACCGGTGGTCACCTCCGGGCTGCGCGACCTGGTGGTGCTGAAGTCGACCGGCTCGGAGTTCACGGGCTTCCTGCGCGACGAGTACACGACGCTCGCCGACGCCGACGACCGCGTCCTGGCGACCGCGCTGAAGGCCGACTGGCGCTTCTCTCGCGTCGACGACGTCGACTGGAACACCACCTGGGACGCGGTGCGCGCAAGGCTCCTGGCGACCTTCGCGACGACCTACAGCCGCGCCCTGCAGGAGACGCTCTACGCGATGGGCCGCGCGGTGCTCGAGGCGCACGACGAGATCGACCGGATCTCCTTCGAGGCCCCCAACAAGCACCACTTCCTCGTCGACCTCGAGCCCTTCGGGCTCGACAACGCGGGCGAGGTGTTCATCGCCGCGGACCGGCCCTACGGGCTGATCGAGGCGACCGTCATGCGGGAGGAGCCGTGAGCGTCTCCCGCTTCGACGCCGCGAGCGACGACGAGGCCCGGCGGCTGCTGCTGACCTGTCTCGACGCGCCGCGGTGGGCCGACCGGGTCGTCGCCGGCAGGCCGTACGACACCCTCGGCGACGTCGAGGCCGCGATGGTCGCCGCGTCGGCGACCATCTCCGACGAGGACCTCACGCAGGCGCTGGCCCGGCACCCCCGCATCGGCGAGCTTGCCGACGCAGCGTTGCACGACGCCGACCACTCCGCGCGCGAGCAGTCCGGCGTCGACCATGACGACGCCGACCTCGCCCGGAGGCTCGCCGAGGGCAACCGCGCCTACGAGGAGCGCTTCGGTCGCGTCTTCATCGTCCGGGCGGCGGGCCGCGACGGGCACGACATCCTCGAGCACCTGCAGCAGCGCCTCGACAACAGCGACGACCTCGAGCGCGCCGCCACGATCGACCAGCTGACCCAGATCGCCGTCCTGCGGATGCGGGAGCTGATGGGGGAGACGAGAGGGGAGGGAGGGTCCTGATGGCGTCGCTGAGCACCCACGTCCTCGACACCGCGACCGGACGGCCGGCCGCGGGGCTGCGCGTCACCCTCGAGTCCGCGGACGGGAGCGTCCTCGCCGAGGCCGTCACCGACACCGACGGCCGGGTCGGCGACCTCGCCGCCGACCTGGTCGCCGAGGACCACGTCCTGCGCTTCGACACCGGGGCGTGGTTCGCCGCGCAGGACCGGACCGCCTTCTACCCCGAGGTCGTCGTCGTGTTCAGCGTCGTCGACGACCGGCACCACCACGTGCCGCTCCTGCTGAGCCCGTTCGGCTACTCGACCTACCGGGGCAGCTGAGCGTGGCACCCGCGACGGATCTCGACACCGTCGTCCGTGCCGCTCGCGCGGTCGTCGACGGCACGGAGCAAGCCGTCGCGGTCGGCATTCGCGAAGGTCGCGTCGTCGCGCTGGCGGCGTACGACGATCTCGCGGCGCCGGAGGTCGTCGAGCTCGCCGACGACGAGGTGCTGCTGCCGGGGCTGGTCGACACCCACGTCCACGTCAACGAGCCGGGGCGCACCGACTGGGAGGGCTTCGCCAGCGCCACCCGGGCCGCGGCCGCCGGCGGCGTCACCACGATCGTCGACATGCCGCTCAACAGCGTCCCGCCCACCACGACGGTCGCGGCGCTGGAGGAGAAGCGTCGCGTCGCGGTCGACCAGGTGTGGGTGGACGTCGGCTTCTGGGGCGGCGCTGTCCCCGGCAACGTCGCCGACCTGGCTCCGCTCCACGAGGCCGGCGTCCTCGGTTTCAAGTGCTTCCTGCTCGACTCCGGGGTCGAGGAGTTCCCGCACCTGGCCGCGGCCGACTTCGCCACCGCGATGGCCGAGACCGCCCGGATCGGCTCGTTGATGATCGTGCACGCCGAGGACGGCGACGAGATCACCGAGTGTGCCCACGGCACGGCCTACCGAGGCTTCCTGGAGAGCCGGCCGGACGCCGCCGAGGAGCGGGCCGTCTCGCTGGTCATCGACGCCGCCCGCCGCACCGGCGGGCGTGCCCACGTGGTGCACCTGAGCGCCTCCGGCGCGGTGCCGGCCCTGCGGGCCGCGCGGGCCGACGGCGTCGACGTCTCCGTGGAGACCTGCCCGCACTACCTCCACTTCGACGCCGCGACCGTCGCCGACGGCGCCACCGAGCTCAAGTGCTGCCCCCCGATCCGCGACGCCACCAACCGCGACGCCCTGTGGCAGGCGCTGGGCGACGGCGACATCGACCTCGTCGTCTCCGACCACTCGCCGTGCACCGCCGACCTCAAGCACCGCGACACCGGCGACTTCGCCGACGCCTGGGGCGGCATCGCCTCCCTCCAGCTCGGCCTGCCGGTCGTCTGGACGGGCGCCCGCGAGCGCGGCGTACCCCTCGCCGACGTGGTGCGCTGGATGGCCACGGCGCCTGCCCGCCGGGTGGGCCTGGCCGGCAAGGGCGAGATCGCGGTCGGCGCCGACGCCGACCTCTGCGTCTTCGCGCCCGAGGAGGAGTGGGTGGTCGACCCCGCCGCGCTCCACCACAAGAACCCGGTCACGCCCTACGCCGGGCGTACGCTCACCGGCACCGTGCGGGCCACCTGGCTGCGCGGTCGTCCGGTCGACCTGGTGGCCGGGCCGCGGGGACGGCTGCTGAGGAGGGGTGGATGAATTACTGGGTCCCACGGGGCGGGCTGCCGTCGCAGACCGACCTGACCACCGGCCAGTCCGGCCGGGCGGTCTTCACCGAGGCGTACGCCGTCATCCCACGCGGCACGCTCAGCGACATCACCGCCAGCCGGCTGCCGCACTGGGACGACACCCGCCTCTGGGTGATCGCCCGGCCGCTGTCCGGCTTCGCCGAGACGTTCTCGTGGTACGTCGTCGAGGTGGCGGCGGGCGGCGGGTCGGACCGGCCCGACGACGACCCCGACGCGGAGTCGGTGCTCCTCGTCGTCGACGGGACCGCCGAGCTCCGCGTCGGCGGACGGTCCGGGGGAGACGTGCACGCCCTGCGTCCCGGGACCTACGCCTTCCTCCCGCCCGGCACGGCCTGGTCGCTCCGCACGACCGGGGAGTCCGCGACGTTCCACTGGATCCGCAAGGCCTACGAGCGCGTCGACGGCGTCGAGGTGCCCGAGCCCTTCGTGGTGCACGAGGACGACGTGGCGATCGAGCCGATGCCCGACACCGGCGGCGCGTGGGGCACGCAGCGCTTCGTCGACCCGCTCGACGTGCGCCACGACATGCACGTCAACATCGTGAGCTTCGAGCCCGGCGGCGCGATCCCGTTCCCGGAGACGCACGTGATGGAGCACGGGCTCTACGTCCTGGAGGGCAAGGCGGTCTACCTGCTCAACCAGGACTGGGTGGAGGTGGAGGCGGGCGACTTCATGTGGCTGCGCGCCTTCTGCCCGCAGGCCTGCTACGCCGGCGGCCCCGGCCGGTTCCGCTACCTGCTCTACAAGGACGTCAACCGGCATCCGCGGCTCCACCCGGGGCCGGGCCCGGCCTCCCTGTCGATGTGACCCGGGTCACGTAGCATGGGCGGTGGCAGGTCGTCGTTCGGCATGGACAACCGGCGGCCCGTGACTCCCTGAACCATGCGCCTGATCGGCTTGCCCGAGGGGAGAGCACGTGCCGGATCCGCAGGTGACCGTCAACGGGCAGCCGCGCCCGCTCGTCGGCACGCCCACCCACACCAACGCGCTCGACTTCCTGCGCGGCCTCGGGCTCACCGGGGCCAAGGAGGGGTGTGCGGAGGGAGAGTGCGGTGCGTGCGCCGTGATGGTCGTGCGCCCCGCCGGCGCACGGAGCCGGTGGACGCCGGTCAACGCCTGCCTCGTGCCGGCGCTCGCGCTCGACGGGCAGGAGGTCGTCACCGCCGAGGGCCTGGGCACGCCCGAGCACCTGCACCCCGTGCAGGCCGGGCTCGCGGTCGGCGGCGGCTCCCAGTGCGGCTACTGCACGCCCGGCTTCGCGTGCTCGATGGCCGCGGAGTACTACCGCCCCGACCGCCCCGAGGGTCCTGACGGGTTCGACCTGCACGCGATCGCGGGCAACCTGTGCCGCTGCACCGGCTACCGCCCGATCCGCGACGCGGCCCGCGCCCTCGACGCTCCTGCGCCCGCGGACCCGCTGGCCGAGAGACAGGCCCGGCCCGCGCCCGACGCCGTACGCACCCGGGTCGACGGCTTCGCCCGTCCCGGCGACCTCGCCGAGGCCCTCGCGCTCCTCGCGGAGCACCCCGACGCCGTGGTGGTCGCCGGATCCACCGACTGGGGCGTGGAGGCCAACCTGCGCGGTCGCCGGGCGTCCCACGTCGTCGCGGTCGACCGGCTGCCCGAGCTGCGGGGCTTCTCGACGGACGGTCCGATCGAGATCGGTGCCGCGCTGACCCTGAGCGAGGTCGAGGCCGCGCTCGGTGGCACCGTGCCGCTGCTCACCGAGGTGTGGCCGCTCTTCGCCTCGCCGCTCATCCGCAACGGCGCGACCATCGGCGGCAACCTCGCCACCGCGTCGCCGATCGGCGACCTCGCGCCCGCCCTGCTCGCCCTCGACGCCACCGTGGTGCTCGCCTCGGCGGACGGCGACCGGGAGGTCGCGCTGGCCGACTTCTTCACCGGCTACCGCGAGACCGTGCTGCGCGCCGGCGAGCTCATCCGGGCCGTCCGCGTGCCCGCACCGCTGGCCGCGCACGCCACCTTCCGCAAGGTCGCCAAGCGTCGCTACGACGACATCTCCAGCGTCGCGGTCGCCGCCGCCCTCGATGTCGTCGACGGCACCGTCGTGCGGGCACGCGTCGGTCTCGGCGGGGTCGCCGCGACACCCCTGCGTGCCCGGGCCACCGAGGCCGCCATCGAGGGACGGCCGTGGACCGCGGAGACCGTCGAGGCGGCGTCGCTGGTGCTGGCCGGGGAGGGCACGCCGATCGACGACCAGCGCGCCAGCGCCGCCTACCGCTCGGCGATGCTGGGCAACGCGCTGCGGGCCTGGTGGTACGAGGCGTGGGGCGAGGGGGAGCCGTCGTGAGCCGCCTCTCCGAGCGCCCCGACGACGCGGTCGTCGGCCTCGCCCTGCCCCACGAGAGCGCCGCCCTGCACGTCACCGGCCACGCGCTCTACACCGACGACCTGGTGCACCGCACGCCGCACGTCCTGCACGCGCACCCGGTCTGCTCGCCCCACCCGCACGCCCGGGTCACCCGGCTCGACGCGACACCCGCGCTGGCCGTGCCCGGCGTCGTCCGCGTGCTGACCGCCGACGACGTGCCAGGCACCAACGACGCCGGCGTGAAGCACGACGAGCCGCTATTTCCCGAGGTCGTGATGTTCGTCGGCCATGCGGTCTGCTGGGTGCTCGCCGACACCCTCGAGGCAGCCCGGCAGGGCGCGGCCGCGGTCGAGGTCGACTACGAGCAGCTGCCCGCGATCGTGTCCCTCACCGAGGCGATCGAGGCCGAGCACTTCCAGGGCGGCCGGCCGGTCATCGCCCGGGGCGACGTCGAGGAGGGCCTGGCCGGCGCCACCCGCGTCTTCAGCGGCACCACCGAGATGGCCGGGCAGGAGCACTTCTACCTCGAGACCCACGCCTCCCTGGCGCTCGTCGACGAGGGCGGCCAGGTGTTCGTGCAGAGCAGCACCCAGCACCCGAGCGAGACGCAGGAGATCGTCGCGCACGTGCTCGGCCTCGACAGCCACCACGTCACCGTGCAGTGCCTGCGGATGGGCGGCGGCTTCGGCGGCAAGGAGATGCAGCCGCACGGCTTCGCGGCGATCGCCGCGCTAGGTGCGGTCCTCACCGGTCGGCCCGTCCGGCTCCGCCTGAGCCGCACCCACGACATGGCGATGACCGGCAAGCGCCACGGCTTCCACGCCCAGTGGCGCGTCGGCTTCGACGACGACGGCCGGCTGACGGCCCTCGAGGCGACGTTGACCTCCGACGGCGGCTGGAGCCTCGACCTCAGCGAGCCGGTGCTGGCCCGGGCACTGTGCCACGTCGACAACGCCTACTGGATCCCGCACGTGCTCCTGCACGGCCGCGTGGCCCGCACGCACAAGACCTCCCAGACCGCCTTCCGCGGCTTCGGCGGGCCGCAGGGGATGCTGGTGATCGAGGACATCCTCGGTCGCTGCGCCCCGCTGCTCGGGGTCGACCCCGTCGACTTGCGCCGGAAGAACTTCTACGGCGAGTCCCAGGCCACGCCCTACGGTCAGGTGGTCCGCCACCCCGATCGGCTCGCCGCCGCGTGGGACCAGGTGCTCGAGACCGGCGACGTCGTACGCCGTCGCGCGGAGGTGGCGGCCTTCAACGCCGCCCACCCGCACCGCAAGCGCGGCCTCGCGGTGACGCCGGTGAAGTTCGGGATCTCCTTCAACTTCACCGCCTTCAACCAGGCCGGCGCGCTCGTGCACGTCTACAAGGACGGGTCGGTGCTGATCAACCACGGCGGCACCGAGATGGGCCAGGGGCTGCACACCAAGATGCTGCAGGTCGCGGCCACCACCCTCGGCGTGCCCCTCGCGAAGGTCCGCGTCGCACCCACCCGCACCGACAAGGTGCCCAACACGTCCGCCACCGCAGCCAGCTCCAGCACCGACCTCAACGGGGGCGCGGTCAAGGACGCCTGCGAGCAGGTCCTGGCGCGCCTGCGTGAGGTCGACGCGGGGCGGGGCCTGCCCTGGGCGGAGCTGGTGCGGGAGGCCTACTTCAGCCGGGTGCAGCTGTGGGCGGCGGGCTTCTACCGCACCGAGGGCATCCACTGGGACTCCACGCTGATGAGCGGCCACCCCTTCAAGTACTTCGTCTACGGCGTCGCTGCGGCGGAGGTCGAGGTCGACGGCTTCACCGGCGCCCACCGCACCGTGCGGGTCGACATCGTGCACGACGTCGGCGACAGCCTCTCCCCGCTCGTGGACCTCGGCCAGGTCGAGGGCGGCTTCGTGCAGGGGGTGGGCTGGCTGACGATGGAGGACCTGCGCTGGGACGAGTCCGACGGCCCCGGGCGCGGCCGGCTGACCACCCAGTCCGCCAGCACCTACAAGCTCCCGAGCCTTGGCGAGCTGCCCGACGAGCTCCACGTCGCGCTGCTCGAGCACGCCCACGAGGACGGCGCGGTCTACGGCTCGAAGGCGGTCGGCGAGCCGCCGCTCATGCTGGCGTTCGCGGTCCGTGAGGCGCTGCGGGAGGCGGTCGCGGCGTTCGGACCAGAGGGTGCCAGCGTCGTCGCTCGCCTCCCCGGCCACGCCCGAGGCGGTCTTCTGGGCGGCCGAGCGCGCGCGGGCCGCGGCCCCCGACCACGTCGTCGAGGGCCTGCCCGGCGCGGTGCCCGACCGGCCGGACCGGCGGCGCGCCCCTCCACCCCGGTCCGAGCAGGCGGCCGGCGCGCCGGGGAGTCCTGACGTGCACTGGCTGGGAGCGGTCGAGCGGCTGCGCGAGCAGCGGGAGGCGGGAGTGCTGGTGACCGTCGTGGACGTCCGCGGGCACGCCCCGCGACCCCGGCGCCAAGATGGTCGTCTCGGCCGGGGAGGCGTGGGGGAGCGTGGGCGGCGGCAACCTGGAGGAGACCGCACTCGCCCGCGCCCGGACGATGATCGATCAGGGGACCGAGACCCCCGAGCAGGCTCGTCCTGGGCCTCACCGACAAGGCCCGCACCGACCACGGCCGCCAGTGCTGCGGTGGCGAGGTCACCCTGCTGCTCGAGCCGCTGCCGGTGGTCGGCTCCGTCGCGATCTTCGGCCTCGGCCACGTCGGTCTCCGCCTGGCCCGGATCCTCGCGGCGCACGACCTCGACCTGCACCTCGTCGACTCCCGCCCCGGCCTGCTCGCCGACGAGCGGCTCGCCCTGCCGGCCGACGGCGAGCCCGGGTGCGGGTCCACCACTCACCGGTCCCCGAGGCGGCGCTCGGAGCCGTCCCGCCCGGCACCCACGTGCTGGTCATGACCCACGACCACGCCGAGGACTTCGCCCTCTGTGACGCGGCACTGCGCTGCACGCACCTCGGCTCGGTCGGGCTGATCGGCTCGGCCGCCAAGTGGGCCCGCTTCCGCACGGGGCTCGCTGTGGAGGCACGACGAAGCAGCCGTCGCTCGCATCCGCTGCCCGATCGGGCTGCCCGGCCCCGCCTCCTCGTCAAGCTGCGCCTGCCGCCATCGCGGTCTCGGTCGCGGCCGAGCCTGATGGACCTCCTGGTCGCCGACCGCAGGACCCTCAGGTGAGCGGTGCCGGGGTCGTCTACCGGGCCCGCGCCTACGACGCCCCCGACGACCCGTTCACCTCCAGCGGCCCCGCCTTCCGCTACGACGACGACCTCGGCCTCGCGGTCTCCGACGACGGCGTGATCACCGACCGGGGGCCCTTCGCCTCGGTCGCGGCCCGTCGACCCGCGGCGCCCGTGATCGACCTGCGGGCCGGGATCCTGCTGCCGGGCCTGGTCGACACCCACGTCCACTTCCCGCAGGTGCGGGTGATCGGCGCGCTCGGCATGCCGCTGCTCGAGTGGCTCGAGCGGTGCGCCCTGCCGGAGGAGGAGCGTCTCGCGTCGACGTCGTACGCCGCCACGGTGGCCGGCGAGGCTCGTCGCCGGGCTGATCGCCGCGGGGACCACGACGTCGCTGGTCTTCGGGTCCCACTTCGCGCCGGCGGTCGACGCGCTCTTCGCCGAGGCCGAACGGTTCGGGCTGCGGATCACGCGGGCTCGTGGTCAGCGACCGGGTGCTGCCGGAGCCGCTGCTCACCACCGCCGAGCGCTCCCACGAGGAGGCGGTCCGGCTGGCGAAGGACTGGCACGGGCGCGGCCGGTTGCGCTACGCCGTCACGCCCCGCTTCGCGCTCTCGGCCTCCGACGAGATCCTGGCCTCCTGCGCCGACGTCCTCGCCGCGGTCGACGGCGCCTGCTTCACCTCCCACGTCAACGAGAACAACGCGGAGGTCGCCACGGTCGCCGACCAGTTCCCGCACCGGGCCCACTACGTCGACACCTACGACCACCACGGGCTGCTCGGCGGATGCTCGGTGCTGGCGCACAACGTCCACCCGACCGATGCCGAGGCTCGCCGTGCTGGCCGCCCGGGGCACGGCGGTGGCCTACTGCCCGACGAGCAACGCCGCCCTGGGGTCGGGCATGTTCTCGCTGCGCCGCCACGTCGCGGCGGGTGCGGGTCGCGCTCGGCAGCGACGTCGGGGCCGGCACCGGGTTCTCGATCTTCAAGGAGGGCCTGCAGGCCTACTTCCTGCAGCACCTGCTCGGCGCCGACGGGCTGCCGCTCGCCGCCGGCCATCTCCTGCACCTCAGCACCGCGGCCGGTGCGGCGGCGCTCGGCCTCGGTGACGTGACGGGCGACCTCAGCCCCGGCAAGCAGTTCGACGCGATCTGCGTGCGTCCACCCGTCGGGACCTCTCTCGACATCGGGCTGCGGCACGCCGGGACGCCGGAGGAGGCGCTCGGCAAGGTGTTCGCGCTCGCCGGTGACGCCGACGTCGCCGACGTGTGGGTCGGGGGCGACCAGGTCGCCTCGGGCGGGTTCGTCCGCCCGGTCGGTCGTCCGGTCAGTCGCCCCGCGCCAGCAGGACGTCGTACGCCTGCAGGGTGAGGAAGTCGGGGAAGTCCTCGCCCAGCGCACACTCGACGAAGAGCCGGCGGGCGTCGTCGTCGACCGTGCCGGCGAGGGCCTCGTGCTCCTCGGCGACCAGCCGTTCGACGAGCTCGCGCGCGTGACCACCTCACCGGTGTCGAGCGTGGCGTTGTGCACCCACTGCCACACCTGCGAGCGCGAGATCTCGGCGGTGGCGGCGTCCTCCATGAGGTTGTCGATGCCGGCGGCGCCGTTGCCGGACAGCCAGGCGTGGAGGTACTGCATGCCGATCCGCACGTTGCCCCGCAGCCCTGCCTCGGTGCGCTCGCCGGGCGTCTGGTCGACCGCGAGGAGGTCGTCGGCCGAGACCGACACGTCGTCGCGCGTGACGCCCAGGCCTGGTTCGGAGCCCCGGCGAGTGCGGCGTCGAACACCTCGGCGCACAACGGCACCAGGTCGGGGTGGGCCACCCATGAGCCGTCGAAGCCGGCGCCGGCCTCGCGGGTCTTGTCCTCGCGCACCTTGGCGAAGGCTCGCTCGTTGACCTCCGGGTCGCGCCGGCTCGGGATGAACGCCGCCATCCCGCCGATCGCGAAGGCGCCCCGGCGGTGGCAGGTCTGCACGAGCAGGTCGCTGTAGGCCCGCATCATCGGTGCCGCCATGGTCACCGCGTTGCGGTCGGGCAGGGTGAAGCCCGGTCCTGCGTCGCGGAAGTTCTTGATGATGCTGAACAGGTAGTCCCACCGGCCGGCGTTGAGCCCCGCCGCGTGGTCGCGCAGGCTCCCACAGGATCTCGTCCATCTCGAACGCGGCCGTGATGGTCTCGATGAGCACGGTCGCCCGCACCGAGCCGTGCGGCACCCCGAGCGCCGCCTCGGCGTGGGTGAAGACGTCGTCCCACAGGCGCGCCTCGAGGTGGGACTCCCAGCCTTCGGCAGGTAGTAGTAGGGCCCGCTCCCGGCGGCGAGCAGGCTCGCGGGCGTTGTGGAAGAAGTGGAGCCCGAAGTCGACCAGGGCGGCGACGACCGGTCGGCCGGCGGCGGTGAGGTGGGCCTCGTCGAAGTGCCACCCGCGCGGGCGGGGAGGACCACCGGCGCGTGTGCGGGGTCGGCGACGGCGTACGCCTTGCCGTCGGGAGAGGTGTAGGTCGGCTGCCCCCGGACGGCGTCGCGCAGGGTCGGGCCTGGGCGCCCACGACGTTGCGCCAGTGCGGCGTGTTGGCGTCCTCGAGGTCGGCGAGCCACACGCGCGCACCCGAGTTGAGGGCGTTGATCGCCATCTTGGGGTCGGTGGGGCCGGTGATCTCGACGCGGCGGTCGCGCAGGTCGTCGGGCACCGGAGCGACCGTCCACTCGGACGTGCGCACGTCCGCGGTCCCGGGCAGGAAGTCGAGGCGGCCGGTCCGGGCGACCTCCGCGCGCCGGCCCGCGCG
Source organism: Nocardioides sp. T5 (assembly GCF_048161455.1). Taxonomy (NCBI): domain Bacteria; kingdom Bacillati; phylum Actinomycetota; class Actinomycetes; order Propionibacteriales; family Nocardioidaceae; genus Nocardioides; species Nocardioides sp. T5. Next base: position 963,657 of record NZ_CP182415.1, read on the forward strand.
CGCGGCGAGCAGGCTCGTCGCGCCGCTCGTGGAACCGCGCGTCGAGGTCGGCCACGAAGGCGAGCGCCTCCGGCGTCAGCACCTCCTCGGACCGCGGCACGGGAGGGGCGGACACGTCGAGGCCGGTCATGGCGCCACGCTAGCCCTCACGCCGCACGGGTGGTCCAGTCCACAAGGGGCCTCGTCGGCCGTTTTGGTAACGAACCGACAACAGCGGGGCCGGCGATCTGGACGTGACGGTGGTCACGCCATATATGTTGCGTGGAACAACATATGTACGCGCCTCCGCGCTGAGCGGCAGCCGACGTACGACAGATCGCTAGGAGGCGGTTCGCGTGAAGCGGAAGCACAGTTTGGTTCTCGTCCCCCTGCTCGGCCTCTCGATGGCGCTGACCGCCTGCGGCAGCGACGACAGCGGTGACTCCGGTGACTCCGGCAGCGGCTCCGACAGCGGGAGCGAGGCCACCGGCAAGATCGGCGTCATCCTCCCCGACACGGAGTCCTCGGTGCGCTGGGAGAGCGCGGACCGCCCGGCTCTCGAGGCGGCCTTCGACGAGGCGGGTGTCGAGTACGACATCCAGAACGCCGAGGGTGACGCGGAGCGGATGACCCAGATCGCCGACACCATGATCGGCAACGGCGTGACGGTCCTCGCGATCGTCAACCTCGACTCCGAGTCGGGTGCGGCCATCCAGGAGAAGGCGGGCTCCCAGGGCGTCGCGACCATCGACTACGACCGCCTGACCCTCGGCGGGTCGGCGGAGTACTACGTGTCCTTCGACAACACCGTCGTGGGCGAGCTGCAGGGCCAGGGCCTCGCGGACTGCCTCGGCGACAAGAAGGCCAACATCGTCTTCCTCAACGGCTCGCCCACCGACAACAACGCCACGCTCTTCGCCGAGGGTGCGCACAGCGTGCTCGACGAGATCAGCAACTACACGGTCGTCGGTGAGCAGGCTGTCCCGGACTGGGACAACGAGGAGGCCGCCACGATCTTCCAGCAGCTCTACACCGCTGCCGACGGCAAGGTCGACGGGGTCCTCGCGGCCAACGACGGTCTCGGCGGTGCCGCGATCAGCATCCTCGAGGGCAACGGCCAGGCCGGCAAGGTCCCGGTCACCGGCCAGGACGCGACGGTCGAGGGTCTGCAGAACGTGCTCGCCGGCACCCAGTGCATGACGGTCTACAAGTCCGCCACGCAGGAGGCCCAGGCGCTGGCCGACGCCGCGATCGCGCTCGTCAACGGCGAGGACGCGGAGACGACCGGCGTGACGGAGGACACCGAGGGTGGCCGCGAGGTGCCGTCGATCCTGCTCGAGCCGCAGGCCATCACCAAGGACAACGTCGGTGACGTGATCGAGGACGGTGGCCAGAAGGCCGAGGACGTGTGCACCGGCGAGTTCGCCGACCTGTGCGCCGAGGCCGGCATCTCCTGATCGCCTTGCACGGAGCGGTGTCCGGGTCGGTGACCCGGGCGCCGTTCCGTGACGCGAACAACAAATTATCTGGATCGGAGTAGGTCAATGCCTGAACCGCTGCTCGAGCTGCGCGGCGTCAACAAGAGCTTCGGTGTGGTGCACGTGCTGCACGACGTCGACTTCGCCGTCTATCCCGGACAGGTCACCGCGCTCGTCGGTGACAACGGTGCGGGCAAGTCCACCCTCGTGAAGATCATCGCCGGCATCTACGGCCGCGACAGCGGGGACTACGTCTTCGAGGGCAAGAAGGTCGAGGTGCACGGCCCGCGCGACGTGGCTGCCCTCGGCATCGAGATCGTCTACCAGGACCTCGCGCTGTGCGACAACCTCGACATCGTCGAGAACATGTTCCTCGGGCGCGAGGAGACCAGCCGTTTCGGCCTCGACGAGGTGACGATGGAGACCCGTGCCCGCGAGACCCTCGCCTCGCTCTCGGTGCGCACCGTCAAGTCGGTGCGCCAGAGCGTCGCCAGTCTCTCCGGTGGCCAGCGTCAGACCGTGGCCATCGCCAAGGCGGTCCTGTGGAACTCCAAGGTCGTCCTCCTCGACGAGCCCACTGCGGCCCTCGGCGTGGCCCAGACGCGACAGGTCCTCGACCTCGTACGCCGTCTCGCCGACCGTGGCCTGGGTGTGGTGCTGATCTCGCACAACATGGGTGACGTCCTGGAGGTCGCCGACCGGATCACCGCGCTCTACCTCGGCCGGGTGGCGGCCGACGTCCCGGCCAAGGACGTCACGCACAGCCAGATCGTCGAACTCATCACCGCCGGGCGTTCCGGGGACCTCGGCATCGCCGAGAACGCCCTGACCGCGGACGTCTGAGAAGGACCGGAGACTCCACCATGACCACTGACACCGACACCGCATCCGTTCCCAGCCCCGCCCCCAGCGGCTTCGACAACGACAACCGGCAGGCTGCCTCCATCGGCGACTCGGCCCGTGACTACGTCAACCGCCTGCGCGGCGGTGACATGGGTTCCCTTCCCGCGATCCTCGGCCTGGTCTTCCTCTTCGCCGTGTTCGCCTCCCTCAACGACCGGTTCCTCACGACCTACAACATGGCCAACCTGGTCATCCAGTCCGGCTCGATCATCGTGCTGGCGATGGGCATCGTCTTCGTCCTGCTGATCGGCGAGATCGACCTGTCAGCCGGCGTCGCGGGCGGTGCGTCGGCCACGATCATCGCGCTGATGCTCATCGACTACGACTGGACGTGGTGGGCGGCCACCCTGGCCGGTGTCGCCGTGGGCGCGGTGATCGGCCTGGCGATCGGCTCGCTCGTCGCCTTCCTGGGAATCCCGTCCTTCGTCGTGACCCTCGCCTTCTTCCTCGCCCTGCAGGCGGTGCCGCTCAAGCTGATCGGCTCGGGTGGGTCGCTCCGGTTCAACGACACGGTCCTCCGTGGACTGTCGATCAAGAACGTCCCGGTCACCGCCGGGTGGATAGCGGCGATCCTGATCGTGGTGGGCTTCGCCGCGCTCTCGCTGTGGCGCTACCGCTCGCTCTCGGCGAAGGGGCTGGTCCACAAGCCCCTCGGCCTGGTCGTCATCCAGATCGCCGTCCTCGCGGTGATCGTGCTCGGCCTGACCGCCCTCCTGAGCGCCAACCGCGCGCCCAACCCGGAGCTGTTCGAGATCAGCGGCATCCCGTGGGTGGCCCCCGTCGTGATCGCGCTGCTCCTGTTCTGGACGTACGTGCTCACCAAGAGCCGCTTCGGCCGCCACCTCTACGCCGTCGGCGGCAACGCCGAGGCGGCGCGGCGAGCCGGCATCAACGTCAAGCGCGTGCGGATCATGGCCTTCGTCATCTGCTCGAGCATGGCCGCGATCAGCGGACTGCTCGCGGCCTCCTACACCGGCAAGGTCTCGCCGGGCTCCGGTGGCGGCAACGAGCTGCTCTACGCCGTTGGCGCCGCGGTCATCGGCGGCACCAGCCTCTTCGGCGGCCGGGGCCGCGCCCTCGACGCCGTGATCGGCGGCCTGGTGATCGCGACCATCCCCAACGGCCTGGGCCTGCTCAACCAGGCGAGCTACATCAACTTCCTCGTCACCGGCGGTGTGCTGCTGCTCGCCGCGAGCGTCGACGCCATCTCGCGGCGCCGCCGTTCCTCCGCTGGCGTGTAGGGACCGGCATGACCACCCGTCGGCGCCCGGGCCTGGGGACCAACCAGGAGCTCGCGCGTCGCCACAACCTCGGGACCGTGCTGCGGCACGTCCACGGAGCCGGTCAGATCTCGCGCGCCGAGCTGACCGGCCTGATGGGCCTCAACCGCAGCACCATCGCCGCGCTGGTCAACGAGCTGGAGGCGCTGGGCATCACCGAGCGTGCGCTCCCGGTCGAGGGCGCCCCGCGGCAGGGCGCCGGTCGTCCGTCGGCGGGCGTCCGCGTCGCCGAGCGGGGTCCGTTCGTCATCGCGGTCGACCTCGGGGTCGACCGCGCCGTGGTGGCCCGGATCGGCCTCGGTGGACGTGTGCTGAAGCGGGCGGAGGCTCCCGTGCGCAGCGACGGCGAGGCGTGGCAGGTGGGAGCTGCCGTCGCCGGGCTGATCCGCTGCGTCGTGGAGGGTGTCCCCGACGCCGCCCAGCTGGTCGGCATCGGGATCAGCGTCCCCGGCCTGGTGCGCAGCAGCGACGGCCTGATCCGCCTCGCCCCCAACCTCGAGTGGCACGACGTGTCGTTCGGCGGCATCGTCCTGGCCGCCCTCGGCCTCGACGTGCCGGTCTCCATCGCCAACGACGCCGACCTGGGCGCGCTCGCCGAGCACGTGCGCGGGGTGGCCGTCGGGGTCGACGACCTCATCTACGTCTCCGGCAACGTCGGCGTCGGAGCGGGCGTCATCACCGGTGGCGTCCGGCTCGAGGGCGCCGGGGGCTACGCCGGCGAGGTGGGCCACCTGCGCTTCAACCCGGCCGGCCGTGAGTGCCACTGCGGCAACCGGGGCTGCTGGGAGACCGAGGTCGGCGCCCACGCCATCGCCGAGGCCATCCACTGCCCGACCGACAAGGTCGCCCAGCTCGACGAGGTGCTCGCCGGGTTCGGCGAGCCGTCGGCGGCGCTCCGCGACACCGGGACCGCCCTGGGCCACGGGCTCGCCAGCATCGTCAACGTGTTCAACCCCCGCCAGGTCGTGCTCGGCGGTTACTTCCGCTCCCTCTACGCGCTGGTCGGTCCGCAGGTCGAGGCCGGGCTCGCCGACGGTGCGCTGCCCGCGCCGCTCGAGTCGGTGACGCTGACCCTGCCCGGGCTCGGCTCGGACTCCTCCTTGCTGGGCGCCGCGGAGATCGCCCTCGAGCCGCTGTTCGTCGACCCGGTGGCCGCCCTCGGCACGGCGCTGGTCGGCGTCGGCACGCGCCTGGCCGGGTGAGCGGCCGCGCCGAGGCCGTGCCCGGCATCTCGAGCCGATAACCTCCTCGCGATGCTCCGCGCCCGCTTCCTCCCCCGACTCCTCACCGCCGCCCTCGTCGTCGCCCCGCTGCTGTCGGCCTGTGCCGGCGACGAGCCGACGATCGCGGTCCTCGTCGCCGACACCGAGGACGCCTCGTCCCGGGTGGTCGACGTCGAGCGGCTGACCGATCGCGTCGAGTCGACGTGCGACGAGTGCCGCGTGCGGGTGTACGACGCCGAGGGCGACGCCGCCGCCCAGAAGAGCCAGGCCCGCCAGGCCGAGGCGGACTCGGCGGACGTCGTCGTCGTGGTGCCGGTGGACCCCGACGACCTGGGGACGCTCACCGGGGGCGACCTGCCGGTGATCTCGCTCGGTGAGCTCGTCCCGGGCTCCGACCGCTTCGTCGGCCTCGAGAGCGGCGTACCGACCGGCCGGTCCGGCTCCGACGTGGAGGCCGCCCGCGACGTCGTCATGGGGAAGGAGAAGTCGATGACCTACGTCCCGACCGGCGACATGAGCGACCGGGCGGCCGACCTGGCCGTGGCCTACCTCGCCGACAACCCCGTCGAGGGCGGCGTGGACGTCGACGGCGTGGAGTCCTGGCTCTACAGCGACAGCGAGGTCACCGTCGACACCCTCACCTCGGTGCTCGTCGCGGAGGGCATCCTGACCCTCGACGACCTGTGCAGCGGTTCCACGCGCAAGCGGTGTGCGAGTCTGGGCCTGAGATGATGAGCCCGCGATGATCGAGATCCTCACCCCCGCCCAGGTCGACCGCGCCCGCAGGACCGGCGCCCTCGTCGCCGACATCCTGCAGACGCTGCGCTCGCGCAGCGAGGTCGGCACCAACCTGCTCGACCTCGACCGCTGGACGGCCGAGATGATCCGCGAGGCCGGCGCCGAGTCCTGCTACGTCGACTACGCCCCGTCCTTCGGTCGCGGGCCCTTCGGCCACTACGTCTGCACGGCGGTCAACGACGCGGTGCTGCACGGTCGCCCGCGCGACCAGCGGCTCGCCGACGGCGACCTGCTCACCCTCGACCTCGCGGTCCGCCTCGACGGGGTGGCCGCTGACTCCGCGATCAGCTTCGTGGTGGGGGAGAGCCGCCCGGCCGGGAGCGTCGAGCTCATCGAGACCACCCAGCGCGCGCTGGCCGCGGGTATCGCCGCTGCCGGTCCCGGCGCCCGCATCGGCGACCTGTCGCACGCGATCGGCACGGTCCTCGGCGATGCGGGCTACCCGATCAACATGCAGTTCGGCGGCCACGGGATCGGCACGACCATGCACCAGGACCCGCACGTGTCCAACGACGGCCGACCCGGCCGGGGCTACAAGCTCCGTCCGGGCCTGCTGCTCGCGCTCGAGCCGTGGATCATGGTCGACACCGACGAGCTCGTCACCGACGACGACGGCTGGACGCTGCGCAGCGCCACCGGGTGCCTGACGGCGCACAGCGAGCACACCATCGCCATCACCGAGGACGGTGCGGAGGTCCTGACGCTGCCGTCGCGGTGACGCGTGCCGGGCATCACCCGGCAGTCCTAGTGCACGGTCTCCAGCGGCGCCTCCGCCTCCGCGGCCGTGAGCGGGGCGTCCTCACGGTCGAGCTTGCTGGGCCACCAGATCTTGCCGCCCAGGTCGAGGTTGAGCGCCGTCACCAGGACCGACCGGACCACCAGCGTGTCGAGCATGACGCCGAGGGCGACGGCCACGCCGAGCTCGGCGAGGAACACCAGCGGCAGCGATCCCAGGACGAGGAACGTCGCGGCCAGGACGACCCCGGCCGAGGTGATCACGCCGCCGGTCGAGGCGAGCGCGATGAGCGAGCCCCGGCGGGTGCCGTGCTGCACCGTCTCCTCCCGCACCCGGGTCATCAGGAAGATGTTGTAGTCGATGCCGAGCGCCACGAGGAACACGAACGCGAAGAGCGGGAACCCGGGATCCGACCCGGCGAAGCCGAAGACGTACTCGAACAGCAGCGCCGAGATGCCCAGCGCTGCGCCGAACGACAGCACGACGGTGGCGATGAGGATGAGCGGCGCGAGCAGTGCGCGGAGCAGGCCGATGAGGATCAGCAGCACCACGAGCAGCACCAGCGGCATGATCACCCAGCTGTCGCGCACGGAGGCGGTCTTGGTGTCGAGGTAGAACGCGGACCCGCCGCCCACCAGGGCGTCGGCCCCGTCGACCGCATGGACGGCGTCGCGCGAGGACTCCACGATGCCGGCGGCGGTGGTCGAGGAGATGTCGGCGTCGATCGTGGCCTCGAACCACGCGCGCCCGTCGGCCAGCGGCTGCACCTCGCCGGGCTCGCCGAGGCCGTCGATCCCGTCGAGCGAGGCGAGGACGTCGTCCGCGCGGTCGGCGGCGGTGACGACCTGGATGGTGTTGGAGTTGTCGGACAGGCCGTGCTCCTCGAGCAGCTTCTGCCCCTTGATGGAGTCGAACTCCTTCGTGTAGGTGTCCTCGGTCGCGAGCCCGGAGGTGTCGAGGCTGAAGAGCCCGAAGCAGGCGAGCAGCAGCAACCCGGTCGTGGTCACCCACACCCGGCGCGGGCGGTGGCTGATCCGGCGGCCGACCCCGGCCCAGAGACCGTCGGCGGTCGGCTCGGGGCTGCCGAAGCCGGGGCGCTTGGGCCAGAAGACCCAGCGTCCGCAGATCACGAGCAGCGCGGGAAGCAGAGTGAGCATCACCAGCATGGTCACCCCGACGCCGATCGCGGCGACCGGACCGAGGCCTGCGGTGGAGTTGAGCTCGGCGAAGGACAGGCAGAGCATGCCGACCGCGACCGTGGCGGCACTGGCGAAGATCGCCGGCGCCGCGCGGTGCAGCGCGAAGGCCATCGCGTCGTGGCGGTCGGCGTGGCGGCGCAGCTCCTCGCGGTAGCGCGCGACGAGCAGCAGGGCGTAGTCGGTGCCCGCCCCGATCACGAGGATGCTGAGGATCGCCTGGCTCTGGCCGTTGACCGTCAGGCCGGCGTGCTTCGCCAGCAGGTAGACCAGACCGGTGGCGACGGTGTTGGCGACGACGGCGCAGATGATCGGCAGCATCCACAGCACGGGACTGCGGTAGGTGAAGAGCAGGATGACGATCACGACGGCGAGCGTGGCGAAGACCAGGTTCGTGTCGATGCCCTCGAACGCCTCGGCCGAGTCGGCCGCCTGCCCGCCGAACCCCGCCAGGTGCACCTCGCCGCCGTCCAGCTCCGCGATGTCGCGGATCTCGTCGGCGGCGTCGGGGATGGCGTTCCACCCGTCGGCGCCGAAGTTGAGCACGAAGTAGAGGTAGGCGACCTGGCCGTCGTCGGACACCAGCGTCGGGACCGGGGCGCCCTGGGCGGCGGCGGCCTCGGCGGCTGCGGGAGTGAGCACGCCCTGGGCGGTGACGCCGTCGAGCTCGGCGATCTCCGGCCCGTCGGCCTCCATCTGGGCGAGGTCCTCGTCGGTCAGGCCACCGTCGCGGTGGTAGACCACCAGCGTCGGGATGTCGTTGGGGTCGACCGACTCCGACAGCTCCTCGAGCACCTGGGTGGACTCGGCCGACTCCGGCAGCCACGAGGAGGCCTCGTTGTTCTGGACGTCGGCGAGCTGGGTCGAGAACATCCCCATGAAGCCGGTGATGACCACCGCCACGGCGAGCACGACCCACTTGGTGACCCGTCCCGTGAGGGTTCCAGCGATCTGTCGGTGCATGCTCCCCAGTCGAACAGCCCGGGCCCGATTCGTGCATCGGTAATAGCCCCGAGGTCTAGACAGGGACGACTCCCGCCGCTCGGGTCACCTCGTCTGGAGCTGGAAGGGGAAGCCGCGTTCCATCGACCTGCGCCGCGGCGCGACGGCGTACTCCATGGACCCGTCGACACCGAGCCGGACCACGGCCCACTCGCCCTCCTGGTAGGTCACCACGAGCACGTGCTCGGCGTCCTCCCAGACCTCGTCGAAGTACGTCGCCGAGTGGCCGCGGCGGGAGTACGTGAAGGTGTGGGCCACCGAGCCGTCGGCCGTGGCGAGGACGTCGAGCGCGCCGGGGCCGAAGCCGTCGGCGTACGCCGGTGTGCCGAGGACGTGGCGGTTGTCGGGCGAGATGTCGGAGAGCTGGTTGTCGCAGGTGCGCCACTTCACGCGCCAGCTGTGCAGCATCGCGCTGCACGAGCCCATGTCGCTGAGGGAGGTGATGCCGCCTTGCCAGCGCCCGCGACCGGTGGTCGCCAGGCGCAGGTGCGGGACACGGTCGACGATGCCGTGCGAGGAGGTGTAGAACGCGCGGTGCGGCCCGTTGACCGCGATCGAGCACCCGGTGCCGGGCTCGCCCTCGCCCTCCTTGCAGTTCTCGCCCGCCACCGCCACCGCGTGTGACGTACCCGTGACCGGGACCGGGTTGTACCGGAAGACCCGGTCCCCCTCCTGGTCGATGGTCCAGACCTTGCCGCCGCGCCTGCCGGCGAAGGCGACGACGTTGCCCCGCGGTGAGACGGCGAGGCCGTCACCGGTACGCCACTCGCGGCGGCCCGGGGTGCCGTCCGCGCCGACCCAGCGCACCGTCACCGGGCGGTTGAGGGCCGTCTGGATCACGTAGCCCGAACCCATCGGCGCCAGCGCGACGACGTTGTTGGGCACCGGGGTGTCCGTGCCGCCGGGACCGTGGATCACCGTCCTGCCCGCCGTGCGCTCGGTCCACGCGATGGCCGGCGGTTCGCCCTGGTCGAGGTCGCGCACGTCGAGAACGGTGCGGGGCGCCCCCTTCTCGGCGGATGCCTGCACGGACGGCGCGAGCGGCGAGGTGATCGCGAGCGCGGTCGCGACGAGGAGGATCGTCCGAGGCAGGGTCTTCATGCATGGGAGACGTCACGCACGGCCCAAGGGTTGCGTCAGCCGGGAAACGGGGCCGGCAGCTCGCGACCCTCGCTCGCCAGCACCTCGCGCAGCAGGTCGGGCCGGTTGGTGATCAGCCCGTCGACCCCCAGACCCACGAGGTGCCGCATGGTCGGTGGGTCGTCGACGACGTAGGGGACGACCGCGAGCCCGGCTGCGTGGGCGGCCTCGACGAGCGCCGCCGTCGTGAAGGGCGTGTAGCCCGGGTCGGCCACGCCGGAGCGGAAGGGCGACCCGTGGATCGGGGAGATCGCCGTGAAGCCCTGCTGCGCGGCGGTGGCGATGAAGTCGTCGGCGACGGGGAGCCCGTCGAACCACGGCGACGGGGCGCCCTCGGTGTCGCGGAGATACTTGGGGCTCACGAGCAGGTTCCGCGCGAGGCCCGGCTCGGCGTCGCCGACGCGTTCGAGCACGCCCCAGTCGAAGCACTGGATGCTGGTGCGGGGGACCAGGCCGTCGATCCGCAGCGCGTCGACGACCCGCTCGACGAAGGCCTCCCGGGTGGTCAGCCCGCTGGCGTCGAGGGCGTCGTACTTGATCTCCAGGTTGACCCGCACCGGGTCGGCCCCGCGCTCGTCGAGCAGCGCGGCGACCTGCCGCAGCAGCGGCATCGTCGGCGGGAGGTCGGACCGGGCGAGCTCGCGGATGCGCCTCGCGTCGGCGACGGTCGGGTCGTGGTGGACCACGACATCGTCCTCGGCGGTGAGGTGGACGTCGAGCTCGAGGGTGGTGACCCCCAGGGCGAGGGCGCGACCGAAGGCCTCGAGCGTGTTCTCGGGCCAGAGCCCGGCGCCACCGCGGTGGGATTGCAGGTCGAACGTCACGTGTAGAGCTTGTCCACCACGTCGGCGTACTTGGTCCGCACGACGCGGCGCTTGAGCTTGAGCGTCGGGGTGAGCTCCTCGGACTCGGCCGTCCACTCGTCAGGCAGCAGCTCCCAGGCCTTGACCTGCTCCGGCCGGGAGAGGCGCTCGTTGGCCTTGTCGACGGCGGCCTGCGCCATCGCCCGGATCTCGGGCTTCTGCGACAGGTCGGCGAGGTCGGTGAACTCGATGCCCATCTTCGCGGCCACGAGCGGGGCGATCTCCCCGTCGAGGGTGAGGATCGCGACGACGTAGGAGCGGTCGTCGCCGAGAGCCATCGCGTGGCCGACGATCGGCGACTCCTTGAGGTAGTTCTCGATGTTGGAGGGCGCGATGTTCTTGCCCGCGGAGGTGATGATCAGCTCCTTCTTGCGGTCGACGACCGAGTAGAAGCCGTCGTCGTCGACGGTGCCGATGTCGCCGGTGCGGATCCAGCCGTCCTCGTCGATGAGGTTGCGGGTCGCCCCCTCCTGCTTGTAGTAACCGGGGGTGTTGACCGGGCCGCGGCACAGGATCTCGCCGTCCTCGGCGAGCCGCACCTCGATGCCGGGGTTGGGTCGTCCGACCGTGCCCAGCTTGAACGCGCCGGGTCCGTTGGAGGTGAAGGCCCCGGTCGTCTCGGTCATGCCGTAGACGTCGTACACCTGCAGGCCGAGGCCGCCCATGAACTTCGCGACCTCCAGCGGCATCGGCGCCGCGGCGCTCGCGGCCCACGTCACCTGGTCGAGGCCGAGCAGCAGGCGGAGGAAGCCGAGGATCGCCTCGTCGGCCTTGGCGTAGGCCTCCTCGACCTCCGGCGTCATCTCGTTGCCGTACTCGTGGGCCTGGGTCCACGCGAGTCCGGCCGCCATCGCGTCGGTGACGAGCTTCTGGTTGGCGGGGTCGGGGTCCTCGGCGAGCTTGGCCGAGATGCCGGTCTTGATCTTCTCCCACACGCGCGGGACGCCGAAGAAGGCCGTGGGGTGCACCTCGCCGAGCGCGCCGAGCAGGCCGGCGGGGTCGGGGATCGCGTGCACGTGGCTGCCCAGGAAGGGGGGAGCGTACGTCGCCAGGATGCGCTCGGCGATGTGGGCGAGCGGGAGGTAGCTGATCGTGCGCTGCGGGCCGTGCAGGCCGCCGGCGTCGAGGGTCGAGACGGCCTCGTACATGACGTTGTGGTGGGTGAGCACGACGCCCTTGGGGTTGCCCGTCGTGCCGGAGGTGTAGAGGAAGGTCGCCGGGAGGTCGGGCGTGATCCGCTCCATCCGCTCGTCGACGCGTCCGGTGTCCTCACCGCGCGCGAGGAGGTCGTCCCAGGTCATCACCCGCGGGTCGTCGACGCGGTCGGTGTCGGCGAGCATCACGACGTGGCGGATCGAGTCGACCTCGTCGAGGGCCTTCTCCCACCGCTGGTAGCGGTCGTGGTCCTCGAGCACCACCACCACCGGGCGCGACTCACCGGCGATGAAGGCGACCTGGTCCTGGGCGAGCGTGTTGTAGATCGACATCGGCACCGCGGCTGCGGTCATGGCGCCGTAGTCGGCCAGCGTGTGGGCGGTGCGGTTGGCGGCCATGATCGCGACCGGGGCGCCGGGCTCCAGGCCGAGGTCGATCAGCGCGGCGGCCACGCGGCGGGTCAGCTCCCACGTCTCGCTCCAGGTGATGGTGGACCAGGTCTGGCCCTCCGGCACGTCGAACTTGTCGGAGAAGGCGGGCAGGTCGCCGTACTTCTCCGCAGCCTGCCGCACCGTGGCCGGCATGTGCAGCCCGAGGATGCGGGCCTCGTAGTCCTCGCGCACGGCCAGGACGTCGGGGGCGGTCTTGGTCGCGGTCATTCCGGCTCCTCGGGGTGGGTCGCTCGTGTGGCGGGGGTCACATCATGGAGCGCCGGGCGTGTGCTGGCTAGGGGCCATGGGTACCGGGTCCCATGTCGACCTCCGTGGGTGAGCCTCCGTCCGCTGCTGCCGGCCTGATGTACGGCGTCGGGCTGGGCGGCTTCGTCGACGGGATCGTGCTGCACCAGATCCTCCAGTGGCACCACATGGTGAGCGCCACCGCCGAGCACCCGGTCACGACCGTGGCCGGCCTCGAGGTGAACACGCTGGCCGATGGCTTCTTCCACCTCGTCACGTGGTTCGTGGTGGTGGGGGCGTCGATCGTCACCCTCGCCCAGTGGCGCCAGGGCCGGCTGCCGCCGAGCTGGCGGTTCCACGTCGGCGGGGTGCTCGTCGGGTGGGGCGGGTTCAACGTCGTCGAGGGACTCGTCGACCACCAGCTGCTCGGCGTGCACCACGTCCGCGACGACCTCGGCGGCCCGCTGGCGTGGGACCTGGGCTTCCTCGCGATCGGTGCTGCGCTCGTCGTGCTCGGCTGGGTGGTGATGCGGTCGGGCTCCCGCGCGCTCGAGGACCGCGGCTGGGCGCCTACCTCCGTGGCGGCAGCCGGTGCAGGACGACGTCGCTGAGCTCGCCGCCCGCGGCCGTCGCGGTCAGGTAGGTGCAGTGCGGCTGGCGTCGCCGGTCGGTGGGGGAGCCGGGGTTGAGCAGCCGCAACCCGGTCGCGGTGACGGTGTCCCACGGGATGTGGCTGTGGCCGAAGACCAGCACGTCGAGGTCGGGGTGCTCGGCGCTCATGCGCTCCTCGCGCCCCCTGGCCTGACCGGTCTCGTGGACGACGCCGAGGCGGACGCCCTCGACCTCGGTGCGCGCGACCTCGGGCAGCCGCTCGCGCAGCTCGCCGTGGTCGTTGTTGCCCCAGCAGGCGACCAGCCGGGCGGAGCGCGCCTCGAGCTCGTCGAGGAGTCCTACGTCGACCCAGTCGCCCGCGTGGACCACGACGTCGGCCTCCTCGACGGCCCGCCACACCTCGGCCGGCAGGTCGCGGGCGCGCTTGGGCACGTGGGTGTCCGCCAGGAGCAGGAGTCGGGTGGCCATCCGGTCAGTCAACCGGCTCCGGTCGGCTGCGCGCGAATGGGTACCGTCGACGCATGACCACCGATCAGTCCACCACCGACGACATGGTCGCCGAGTCCGCGCTCCAGCTGTGGTCGGCGGCCCAGACCGACTTCGACCCCTTCGAGGTCGACTCGTCCGAGTGGCCCGAGACGGCCGTGCCGATCCGCGACGCCGACATCGCCGTCGACACCCGCCTCGAGGTCGACGACGTGCGCGCCGCCCTCGAGCGGCTCGACGGGGTGAAGGTCGTGGTGGGCCGGGAGGCCGGGACGCTCAGCGTGCTCCGGATCGTCCCGGCGGACGCGCCGCTGTAGGCGCCTCCTCCGCGACCGCGTGCGGCGGCTCCGGCTGCCGCAGCTCGGCCTGCACCGTCGCGAGGCGGACGAGGAAGGCGCGCTCGTCGAGCCGCTTGCGCCGCAGCCAGCCGGTCACCTCGTCGTTGCACTTGCTCGCGTTGCACGACGCGCAGGCCGGCACGACGTTGAGCAGCGTGTAGCGACCACCGCGGGAGATCGGCAGTACGCAGTCCTTCTGCAACGACCCGCCCGTCGCGCCGCAGTAGGCGCACCCGCCCCATGCCTCCTGCAACGCCGTCCACTCGCTCGGGCTGAGGTCGTGCTCGACGCTCGCCATCCGCCGCTGGCGCTTCCGGGACGCCCGGGCGCGGCGGGTGCGGCGGGTGCGGGACGCTGGCATGGGCTCAGGCACCGTCCTCGGTCAGGGTGGTGACGGGCAGCCAGTCGGCCCCGAGGAGCTGGGCGAGGTCGGCGAGGCCGGTGGTGTCGCTGCCCACCGTGTCGGAGGCCGCGGCGATCCGCTCCACCATCACCTTGCCGACCTGCTCCTCGACGGTGCCTTCGGCATAGGCGATGTGCCACGGCGAGACCTGGTGGTCGCGGTGGGTGCGACCGGTCACCTGTCGTCCGGCGATGCCCGAGAAGCGGGCCTGGTGGAAGACGCCGACCCGCGGCTCCGTGCTCGCGCTGCGGCCGTCGGCGAGCGTCTCGCCGGCGTGCAGGCTGATCGAGGCGACCGTGGTGAACACGCAGACCTTCGCCTGCCCGGTCTGGAACCGGAGCCGCTCCGCCTCCGGCTCGAACCGGTCGCGGCCGTAGATCGTGGCGACCTCGATGCCGGAGTCACGCAGCCGGTCGGCGATCGGGTCGGCGGCGGTCGCGACGAACTCGACCGAGCACGCCACCTGTCGCTCCGCCTGGATCTGCTGGGCGATCCAGTCGACGGTCGAGTCGACGCGGATGAGGCCGGCCTTCTGCCGGAAGCGCAGCAGTGCAGCCCGTCCCTTGGCGACGTTGCGGCCGCGCCGGGCGATGTCCATCTCGCGACAGAACTCTCCCCACTCGGCCTCGTACGCCGATCGCTCGGCCGGCGTCAACGTGACGGGCATGCCGGAGATCGGCACCGGCCCCCACGGCGCGGCTCGGTGCAGCATCGCCGGGGGCCGCTCCTCGTCGAGCCAGCCGCGTACGAGCTTGAGGTCCGCCGCACGGCGCGCCGGATCGGCGGTCCACGTCGCGCCGTAGCGTCCCCGCTCCACCCCGACGCCGTGGCGCTCGAGGGCGGTGGCGAACGTGTCCGCCGGCTTCGTCGCCGAGGTCCACTCCCGCATCGACTCGCCGAGGACCTGCGCATACGCCGGAGCCAGGTACGGCAGCTCCAGCGGCGTGTGTCCGGGCGTCGCGGTGGTCGCGATGACGAACGGCGCCTGGTCGTGCGGCTTGCCGTGCCCGGAGATCCGCGCCCACAGCTTCCACCGCTTCGTCGTCGTACGCCGCAGGGCGTGGGCCTCGTCGGCGATGATCACGTCCCAGGTGTGGTCCGTGACCTTCTCCAGGCGGTCCCACGTGATCACGACCCACTCCAGGCCGCCGTGCCCCAGGGCGGTGATCGTGCGGCACCAGTGGCCGATCGTGATCGCGGCGGGCCGGTCGGCGACGACGAGCACCCGCTGCGCACCGCGGAGGTCACCGACCGCCGTCGCTCCGAGCACTGCGGAGATCGTCTTGCCCACGCCCGGCTCGTCGGCGAGCAGGAACTGCCGCCCGCCCGCCGCGGCCCGCGCGGCGATCGCATCGGCTGCCTCGAACTGGATCCTCCGGGGCTCGAGCGCGTCGGTCGGCTCGGGGTCGGGCGTCGGGTGGTCGGGGTTGAGGGTGTTCTCGACGAACCGCCCCAGCGTGTAGGGCCCGGGAGAGTAGGGCGCGAGGTGCGCCGGCAGGGTGCGCCCGACGTGGAGATGGGTCTTGACGGCCGGGTGCCAGCTGGCGCCTTCGACCTGGGTCCCGTAGGGCACGTCGAGCACCCACAGCCGCTCGCCCGGACCGGCGACCGGCAACGGCCGCTGGTGCTGTCGCGCGCCGCTCCGGCGCGAGGACGCGCTGCGTCGGCGTGCGCCGGATCGTCGAGAGCTGGCCACCACCGGACGGTATCGGGGTCTCGGACGCGAACTGGTGCGGCTCGCCCACGTCCGCAGGGCGCCGAGGCGCGATCACCGGGGATGACGGGGGCAGGTCGGTTGCCCGGCACCGATTCGCTCGTCCGGCACATGCCGTTCCGAGCGCCTGCGACACACCGTGTCCGAGGTACGAGCAATCACCCCCTCTGTCGACAGCTTCATCTACTATCTTGACCATGTCAGTAGAGATAAATGTGAATGAGGCCCCGCCGCCCACGGCGGACGGTTCCCTGAGGCCGGGCATCGATGACCGCCTCGCAACCCCGGTGCAGTCGAGGCGGGCCCGTCGACAGGTCCCGCACGGCATCGGTCGACTGCTGGGACCGGTCATGCTGGTCCTGCTCTGGTTCGCCGCAACCAGTGCGGGCTGGGTCGACGCGCGAACCCTGGCCTCGCCCGGCGCGGTCCTCGACGCAGGTCAGCGTCTGTGGGAGTCGGGCCAGCTCCAGGACAACCTGCTCGTCTCCCTGCAGCGGGCCGTGACCGGTCTGGCGATCGGCGTGACCGTCGGCGTCATGCTCGCCCTGGTCGCCGGGCTGACCCGCATCGGTGAGTTCATGCTCGATGCCAACCTGCAGATGCTGCGCTCGATGCCGATCCTCGCGCTCGTCCCGCTGGCCATCGTGTGGTTCGGCATCGGCGAGGAGGTCAAGATCCTGCTGGTCTCGCTGGCCGTCATGTTCCCGATCTACCTCAACACCCACGCCGCCGTGAGGGGCGTGGACAGCCGCTTCGTCGATCTGGCGGCGACCGTCGGCCTCGGTCGCCTGGCTCTGGTGCGACGGGTGATCCTCCCCGGAGCGCTGCCCGGCTTCTTCACGGGCCTCCGATTCTCCGTGGCCATCGCCTGGCTCGTGCTGGTGGTCAGCGAGCAGATCAACGCGTCCTCAGGCATCGGCTACCTGATGACGCAGGCCCGCAACATCGGACAGACCGACGTCATCATGGTCGGGCTCGTGGTCTACGCGCTCCTCGGCCTCACCTCGGACACCCTCGTCCGGCTCCTCGAGAGGAAGGCGCTGACATGGCAGTCGACTCTGCAGTCTCGCTGAACGACGCCGCCCCGGCGTACGCATCGCACGGGGCGCTCGCGGTGAGTGCCCGTGGGCTCTCCCGCGCCTTCGACGGCCGCGGCATCCTGCACGGCATCGACCTGGAGATCCGGCAGGGGGAGTTCGTCGTGCTCCTCGGCCGATCGGGCTCCGGCAAGAGCACCCTGCTGCGGAGCCTTGCCCGCCTCGACCCGCAGTTCGACGGCGAGCTGCGGGTCCCAGAGCGGCCGTCGGTCGCCTTCCAGGACTCTCGCCTGCTGCCATGGAGCAGGGTGATCGACAACGTCACGCTCGGCCTGAGCGACCAGGACGCGCGGCGACGGGCCGCGCAGCTGCTGGCCGAGGTTGGCCTCGCCGACCGGGCACGGGCGTGGCCGAAGACGCTGTCGGGCGGGGAGGCTCAGCGCGCCGCTCTGGCGCGGGCCCTGGTTCGTCAGCCCGAGCTGCTGCTCATGGACGAGCCGTTCGGCGCTCTCGACGCGCTGACCCGGATCAAGATGCACCGGCTCCTGCGCACGCTGTGCGACCGCTACCGACCCGGTGTCCTGCTGGTGACCCACGACGTGGACGAGGCCGTCCTGCTCGGCGACCGCATCCTCGTCCTCACCGACGGGCGCGTCTCGCTCGACCTCTCCGTCGACCTCCCGGCCTCTGGCCGGCGCCACACCCCGGAGTTCACCGAGCTCCGCACCTGCCTGCTCACCGAGCTCGGGGTCGAGGACGACGACCAGTAGTCATCCAGACCGGCCCGACACCCATCACCCCATCACCACCTCATCCTCAGAAGGACTCTCATGCACACAACGCTCCTGCGCGCCCGAAACCTGGTCGCTGCCACGCTCGCCGGCGCCCTGCTGCTCGGCACGTCCGCCTGCTCGGACGACGCCTCGGCAGGAGAGTCATCGGGCGGAGACGACCGCACGCTGCGCGTCGGCCAGCTCGGTGCCAGCAAGGTCAACGAGGCACTGCTCGCCGCCGCGGGCGAGGACCAGGACCTCGACTACACCGTCGAGTACAGCCTGTTCCCGACTGGCGGTGGCGGCTTCATGGAGGCCGTTCCCAGCGGCTCCGTCGATGTCGCCCTGATGGCCGACACGCCGCCCATCTTCGGGCAGGTCGCCGGCGTCGAGACCAAGGTCGTCGGGGTCCAGACCTCGGTGGTGGAGGGGGCCTCCACCGTGCAGATCTTCGCCGGCAAGGACTCCGGCATCGAGTCCGCCGCCGACCTCAAGGGCAAGAAGGTCGCCCTCACCGAGGGCACGATCCTGCAGTACACCGTCCTCAAGGCGCTCGAGGAGGAGGGGCTGTCCTACAAGGACATCACACCCGTGAACCTCCCACCGGCTGATGCGATCACCGCCTACCAGGGCGGCGACGTGGACGCCGTCGCAGCCCTCGGGCCGCAGCTCGCGCAGCTGACCGCGGCGGGCGATGTGGTCGTCGCCGACGGTGTCGGCACCACGACCGGTCACCAGTACGCCGTTGCCACCTCGGCCGCCCTCGCGGACGACCAGAAGGTCGACGACATCACGGACTACCTCCAGCGCGTCGGCCGCGCCCAGGAGTGGGCGGCGGAGAACAAGGACGCGTGGACCGAGAAGTACGCCGAGGTCACTGGCCTCCCGGTCGACATCGCCGAGATCCTGGTCGAGCGTGAGTCCTACGCGTGGCTGCCGATCGACGACGGCGTCATCGAGGCCCAGCAGGAGCAGGCCGACGCCTACACCGACCTTGGCCTGATCCAGACCGAGCTCGACGTGACACAGGAGTTCGACGACCAGCTCAACAACGCACTGGCGGGGGAGTGAACGGCATGCCGCACGAATCCATCACCGTCGGGATCTCCCCGCACGCGCGGGGCTACGAAGGCTTCCCCGGGACGGTCGGCCGCACGGTTCGCGACTCGACCCGCGCCTGGCCGCGGGAGCGACGCGCCCCGGAAGGGGCACCGAACATCGTGGTCGTCCTCCTCGACGACATGGGCTACAGCGACATCGGCCCCTTCGGCTCCGAGATCCCCACGCCCAACCTCGACCGCATCGCCGGTCGCGGGCTGAGCCTGTCGAACTACCACACGACCCCGGTGTGCTCACCGGCCCGTGCGGCGATGCTGACCGGCCTCAACCCGCACCGCGCCGGCTTTGCCAGCGTGGCGAACTCCGACCCGGGGTTCCCCAACATGCGCGTGGAGATCGACGAGGACGTCGCCACCCTGCCGGAGGTCCTGCGATCGCAGGGGTATGCGACGTTCGGGATCGGCAAGTGGCACCTCACGCGCGACGCTCTGATGAACGACGGCGCGCCCAAGCACACCTGGCCGTTGCAGCGCGGCTTCGACCGCTACTACGGAACGTTGGAGGGTTGCAACAGCTTCTTCCACCCCAACCGCCTGGTGCGGGACAACACCCCGCTGGACGTCGCGGAGCTGCCGGACGACTACTACCTGACCGACGACCTGACCGATCAGGCCGTCTCGATGATCAAGGGCCTGCGCGCCAACGACTCCCGCAAGCCCTTCTTCCTCTACTTCGCCCACCACGCCATGCATGGCCCGTTGGGCGCGAAGCCCGAGGACATCGAGCGGTTCCGCGGACAGTACGACGAGGGCTGGGACGTCATCCGTGAGCGCCGCCACGCCCGCCAGGTCGAGCTGGGCATCATCGGCCCCGACGTGCCGCTTCCGCCCCGCAACGCCGAGCCCGGCTTCGACGTCCCGGAATGGGACTCGCTGTCAGCAGAGGAGCGCGACCTCTATGCCCGCTACATGGAGGTCTACGCCGCCATGGTCCACAGCGTCGACGAGAGCCTCGGGCGCATCCTCGACACCGTCGAGGCCATGGGCGAGCTCGACAACACCATCGTCGTCTTCACCTCCGACAACGGCGGCACCGCCGAAGGTGGGGCCGAGGGAACGCGCAGCTACTTCAGCCGCTTCGTGCACATCCCGGGCATCCCGAAGGACTGGGAGGCCGACGTCGCCCGCGACCTGGACCTCATCGGTGGACCACGCACGATGGTCCACTACCCGCGTGGTTGGGGCATGGCGTCCAACACCCCCTTCCGGTTCTACAAGGGCCAGACCTTCGCCGGCGGTGTGCGGGTGCCGTTCCTGATCAGCTGGCCCGACGGCATCGCCGCCGGCGGTGTGCGGGACCAGTACCAGTACGTCACCGACGTGCTCCCGTCCCTGCTCGACCTCGCAGGCCTGCAGCACCCCGGCGAGCGCAATGGGCTGCCCACCAAGAGCATCGACGGGTTCAGCTTCAGACCGCTGACCGAGTCGGCCGCCGCGCCCAGCACGCACACCGAGCAGTACGCCGAGTTCGGCGGGAACCGCGGCTTCTACCGCGACGGCTGGAAGATCGTCACCAACCACGCGCGCGGCACCCCATTCGATGACGGGGAGTGGGAGCTCTACGACGTGCGCAGCGACCCCAACGAGCTGCACAACCTTGCGGACGACGAGCCGCGCCTGCTCAAGGAACTCGCCGAGGCGTGGGAGGACGCGGCCTGGCGCAACACCGTGTTCCCGCTAGGCGCATCCATGCTCCCCGGTCGCCGGCCGGCCGAGGAGGAGCTCGCCCGGCCCGTACGCATCCTTCCCGGAACCCCGAAGCTCGAGCGCTACCGGTCCAGCAGGCTCACCTCGCTGCGCTCATTCGCCGTCGAGATCGAGCTCGAGCACGGCGAGGGTGACGAAGGTGTGCTGGTGGCCCACGGGGACCAGGGTGGTGGCTACTCGGTCTATGTGGAGGGCGGGCGGGTCCTCGTGGCCTACAACGAGTACGGCCGCATGCGCGCGATCGACGGCGGTGAGCTCGCGCCAGGTGCACGACGTGTCGAGCTCCGCATCGACTGGCGTCCCGACTTCCGCGTCGACGTGCGCCTTCTGGTGGACGAGGCCGAAGCCGGCTCGCTCTGCGGAGCCTGGATGCTCGTCGGCATGGCCCCCTTCAGCGGCATCGACGTCGGACTGAACCGCGGCGGCCCCGTCCACTGGGAGGTCTACGAGCGACACGGCAGCTTCCCCTACTCCGGCACACTCCACCACGCCACATGGACACCCGGCGAGGTCGCCGACTACGACCCGGCCCAGGTGTTCCGGGCCGAGATCGAGACCGCCGCCTTCTACGACTGAGGGATCGGGCCCTCGGTCAGTCACCCAGCCGCTGGCCGGTCTGTGCCCGGCCTATCTGCGTCGGTGGAAGCGGTGGTCGCCGTTGGGTAGGCATTCGGTGCGGTAGGCGGGGTCGTGGATCCGGTGATGGTGGTGGTGGCAGAGCAGGACGCCGTTGTCGAGGTCGGTGGGTCCGCCGGGTCGCCAGGGGTCGAGGTGGTGGGCCTCGCACCAGGTGCCGGGGGTGTCGCAGCCTTCGGCGCGACAGGTCTTGTCGCGGATGAGGAGTGCCTTGCGTTGGGCGGGGGTGAAGAGGCGGCGGGTGCGGCCGAGGTCGAGGGGGAGGCTGTCGCCGCCGAGGACGGCGGGCAGGATCTTGGCGGTGCAGGCCAGGCGTCGGGCCTGCGCAGCGGTGATGGCGTCACCGCTGACCTCGTCTCCCGGGACGAGGCCGGCGCCGATCAGGTCGGCGGTGGCGAGGTCGGCCTTCAGCGACTCGAGGTCGATGGTGACGACGAGGGTGGTGGCGTCCCCGCCGTGGACGGGCAGCCGGGTGGGGTCGAGGGTCTCGAGGAGCTGGACGAACGCCTGGCCCATCCGCTTGGGGTAGGCGAGTCGGGCGACCGGGTCGCCCGCTGTCGCGTGAGGGTCGCGCGTCCCGCGGGCTTCGCGGTCCCGCTCGACTCGGGGGTTGGTGAAGGCTTCGAGGATGGTCGCGAGGCGGGTCGCGGCGGCATCGGGGACGCGGGAGGAGACGCGGGTGGTGCCGTCACCGAGCCGGCGCATCGTGAGGCGGGTCTTCTCGGCGGCGTGGGCTTCGAGGTCGGCCAGCCGGGCGGCCTCAGCGGCTTCGGCGAGGTGGGGGCGATGACGTCGAGGATGCGGCGCCCGATGCGGGCGAGCTCCTTCGGACCGAACTCGCCTGCAAGGTCGACGAGGTGCTTCTCTGCCAGTGCGACGGTCTCGGCGTCCACGGCCGCGGGCAGCGCACCGAGTGCTCGCTCGATCACCCGGGCCTGCGCCAGCGATGCCGCGCCGTCGCGCATCGCCGCCGCCAGGGCGGGCCGGTCGCGGTCCAGGGCCTGGGCCAGACGGAGGTCGGCGCGGGCGTCGGCGTACGAGGCGCGGGTGTGCTGCGCCAGCCAGCCGGCAGCATCACGGGCGGCGGTCGCTCCAGCCAGATCACCGGCGTCGGACAGCAGCCGCAGCCGCAGCTCGGCCAGCTGCGCCTCCGCAGCCGCGAGCTCGACCAACGCGCTCGCCTTCTCACCCGTCGTCATGAACGTCGGGTTCGCGTCGGCGACGCCTTTGAGCGACGCGCGGACGTCGCAGGCCGCGGCGATGATCGGGTGAGGTGTCACGGGCGGTCTCCTTCGACGACGGTTCCACGCCGCGCGCAATCGCGGCAGGTCAACGGGTCGTCACCAGGACGCCAACTGGGCCGAGGCCCTCGTAGCACACTCCCATCCAGGAGTTCACGGACAGTCTAATTGTGGTAGACACTATTCGCAAGTGTGTTCGCACAGAGGAACTAGCGTTGTGTGACGTCCCGACGACCGGGCGTGACCTGCGACCAGGTGCGGCCGTCCTTCGAGATCGCGATCGTCCGCATCCCGGTGCGCGCCACGATCAGTCCGCCCGAGAAGCGGATGCCCACCGCCCAGAAGGGTCCGAACAGCTTCGGAGCCTTCGGCAGCAGCTCCGGCGTCGAGTCGCCGGAGGCAAGTCGCCAGACGCGGCCGGGGCGGTTGCAGGTGAGCTGGTCGCAGTAGTGGTCTGAGCCCTCCACCTCGGCGAGCAGCAGCGCGCCGTCCGACGCGAATGCCATGCCGCCGAAGCGAAGTCGGTCCCAGGGCAGCCGGACCCGACGGAAGTCCTCCTCGTCGTCGGTCCACCACAGCTCCCACATGTACAGCGGTAGGTCCTCCCACGCGTGCGACATCGCGAGGGCCTGCCGGCGACCGGGGCCGACAGCGTGTGTGACGGCGTCGGCGGTCCGCTTGCGCCCGAGGGGCAGGCGCACGTCGGTCCGTTCCCACGATCGCCCCGCGTTTGTGGAGGTCTCGAAGCGCCACACCCCGCCGCCGACGCGGCGGTGGTCAAGAACGTTCATCAGTGTGTCGCCCCGGCCGGGAAGGTGCTGGCGCACGTAGCCGGAGGGGGACAGTGGCGCGGTGGTCGGGAAGATCTCCGCGGCGTCGACGTCCGCAGCCCACAGTCCAGCAGGTAGTTCGGTCATCAAGCCGAACAGGCTGTCGACGCCCGCCCCGAGGACCTCGTGATCGGTCTCCAGCGTCCGGGGCGCAGCGACCCGCAACGGCTTGGTCTGGCCGTCCGGGTAGAGGACGAAGGGCGGATAGGAGCGGCGGGGGAACTGGTCCTGAGCCTTGATGGCGACCGCGCCCTTGCCGAGCGGCAGGTAGTCGACGAGGTCGGCGAGGTCCCAGCTGATGCGGATGCGCGCGGAGTGGGCCCAGTTGTCATCGGTGGTCGCAATGATCGATCCCAGGTCGACGCGCGCGATTCGGGCGTCGAGGAAGTGGGCGACGGCGTCGGTGGGCGACGTGTAGTCCACGTCCCGCAGCTCGAACCCCGGACTGACCCGGTCGACGACCTCGACCTTCTCGAGGAAACCGTTCAGCTTGTCGAGCCGGTGCGGAGACATCGGCCTGGGCGGGCTGTCGCTCGACGAGTCCGAAGCAGTCGACCGAGGAGAAGTTGGAGGACTGGACGAACCGGCACTCGGCGCCCGCGTCCCATCACTGCAACCGCTGAGGAGGGCTGCCAGCAGCAGCGCCACGAGCAGGCGCGTTCCGCCCCGCCGCGGTCTCCGCGTGTCCGAGACGTCGTACGTGCTCATGTCCTCAGGATGCGAGCTCGAGAGACGATGCGCACGGGACGGCAGTCCCGACTCCATCGGGACGGATGGGCGGCGCGCGTTGGCGGCCTCACCTAGGGTCACCGCATGAGAGCCGACGTGGTGGTCGTGGGCGCCGGGCTGGCCGGCCTGCGGTGCGCCCAGGTGCTGACCGACGCTGGACGGGACGTGGTGGTCCTCGAGGCCTCCGACGGGGTTGGCGGGCGCATCCGCACCGACCGGGTCGACGGGTTCCTCGTCGATCGCGGCTTCCAGCTGCTCAACCCCGCCTACCCGGCCGTACGCCGCTGGGTCGACGTCGACGCCCTCGGCCTGCAGCCGTTCGGCGCCGGCGTCGCGGCACGCACCGAGACGGGCCTGGACCTGCTGGGGCACCCGCTCCGCAACCCGGCGCTGGTCCCCGCGTCGCTCCGCACCGCGGCACGGCGACCGCGGGAGGTCACCGCCCTCGCGCGCTGGGCGGCCCCGCTGCTGAGACCGCGTCCCGGGCGCGAGCTGGTCGACGTGCTCGAGGCACGCGCCGACGTCGACCGGCGTACGGCGCTGGACGGGGCCGGCGTGGACGGGCTGCTGCGACGCGTCGTCGACCGCTTCTTCGCCGGCGTGCTGCTCGAGGACGACGGCAGCACCGCCGACCGCTTCGCCCTGCTGCTCACCTGGATGTTCGTCCGCGGGGTACCGGCCCTGCCGAGGGACGGCATGCAGGCCCTCCCCGCGCAGCTCGCGGGGAGGCTCGGTGACCGGGTGCGGCTCGGGAGCCCGGTGCGTCGCGTCAGCGGTACGTCGGTCGAGACCGACGACGGCACGTGGACCGCCGACCACGTCGTCGTCGCCACCGGTGCGCCGGAGGCGGCCGAGCTGACCGGTGTGCCCGTGCCGGCGACCAAGGGCGTCGTCACCGTGTGGTGGTCGGCCCCCACGGCGCCCGACACCGACCTGCTCCACGTCGACGCGCGGCGGACGGCCGCCGGGCCGCTGGTCAACGCCGCCGTCGTCTCGCGCGCCGCACCGTCGTACGCCCCACCGGGACGGCACCTCGTCCAGGGCTCGGCCCTGCTGCGGGACGGCCACGACGCCGACGCCATGCGGCGCCACGCAGGCGACCTGCTCGGTGTCGACGCGGCCGGGTGGGAGGTCGTCGCCCGCCACGAGGTGCCGCACGCCCTCCCGGCGCAGCCGACGCCGTTCACCGTGGCCCGTCCGGTGCGTCACGGCGACCTCGTCGTCTGCGGCGACCACCGCGACACCGGCTCGATCCAGGGCGCGCTCGTCAGCGGCCAGCGTGCGGCGGAGTCCCTGCTGTGAGCGGGCGACGGGTGGTCGTCGTCGGTGCGGGCCTCGCGGGCGTGGCGTGCGCCCGTGAGCTCCGCGCGGCGGGTGTCGACACCATGGTCGTCGACCGGGGTCACGTGCCCGGCGGCCGGATGGCTGCCCGCACCCTGTGGGAGCGCCGGGTCGACCTGGGCGCGTCCTACCTCACCGTGAGCGATCCCGGGTTTGCTGCCGTCGTCGACGACTGGGCTGCCCGCGGCCTCGCCCACGAGTGGACCGACACGTTCACCGCCCTGGGCGACGGGGAGGCGGACAGCAAGCCCGGCCCCGTGCGATGGGGCGCGCCCCACGGCCTGCGGTCGCTGGTCGAGGACCTGGCCGCCGGCCTGGGCGTCGAGCGCCGCGAGGTCGGGGCACTGGACGAGCTCGAGGCAGACGCGGTGGTGCTCGCCATGCCCGACCCCCAGGCCCGGCGGCTGGTGGGCGACCACCACCCCGTCGCGGACGTCCTCGACCGGGAGTGGGAGCCGGTCCTCGCCGTCGCCGCGCGGTGGTCCGCCCGCACGTGGGACCCGGTGAGCCCGACAGGCCGGTTCGACGGCGCCTTCGTCAACGGCGACCCCGACGTCGGCTGGATCGCCGACGACGGCCGGCGCCGCGGCGACGACGCACCCGTGCTGGTCGCCCACACCACGCCCGAGCTGGCCGCACGCCACCTCGACGACCCGGCCGGGGCAGCGCCCGCCGCGGTGCAGGCAGTCCGGCGACTGCTCGACGTCGGCGAGCCCGAGGACGTCCACGTCCACCGCTGGACCTTCGCCCGCCCGACAGGTCGACGCGAGGAGCCCTACGCCCTCGTCGAGGGCGACCGCCCGGTCGGGGTGTGCGGCGACGGGTGGGGCGCAGCGCCGAAGGTCGAGACCGCCTGGCTGTCCGGCGTACGCCTGGGGCGGGCGCTGGCGGCACGGCTCACGTGACCTCGAGCAGTCCCCGCTCCTCGACCAGGTCCAGCGCCAGGGTGCGGTAGCCCTCGTCCTCGAACAGCACCGTGATGCGGTCCTCCTCGACGTCGGTGACCGTGCCGACGCCGAACTCCGCGTGTCGAACGGTGCTCTGGACGGCGTACGGCACGCCGGGATCGGTGGTCTCGTCGGGCGCGAGGCCGGCCGCGCAGTTGTCGCAGATCCCGCACCGGTCGCGGACCTCGGCGCCGAAGTACCCGAGCATGAAGGCGCTGCGGCACCGCTCGGTCTCGGCGTAGGCCCGCATCATCTCCACCCGCGACCCCTCCAGCTTGCGCTGCGCCTCGGCCCTCTCCACGACGGCGTCGACCACGGTCGCGAGGCCGGCGTCGTCGGGCAGCCCCGCGGTCTCGCGCGCGAGCCGCACCAAGTTGACGAGACGACCGGCCTTCCGAGGCCCGAAGTCGAGGTGCTCACCCAGCTCGCGGGGGTCGTCGCTGCCCGTCGCCTCCATCGCACGGAGCACAGCGCGTACGTCACCGCGCCTGGGCACCGCGGTGGTGAAGAAGCGTCCCAGCGCGAGGTCCTCGGCCCGGTAGGCCAGCACCGCCGTCGCCGTGGCCCGGTCGCGACCGGCCCGCCCGACCTCCTGCCAGTAGGTGTCGGGCGACTCGGGGACGTCGGCGTGGACGACGAACCTGATGTCGGGCTTGTCGACGCCCATCCCGAAGGCCGATGTCGCAGCGACCAAGGGGAGCTCGCCCCTCATGAAGGACGCGTGCACCTCGTCGCGTCGCCGCTGCGAGAGGCCCGCGTGGTAGGCGGCGGCGTCATGTCCTCGCTGGAGGAGTGCCTCGGCCACGGACTCCGCGCCCTTGCGGGTGCGGCAGTAGACGACACCGCTGCCGCGGTCGTGGGACAGCTCGTCGACGATCGCCAGCACCCGGTCGTGCTGCTCGTCGGCGTCGGAGAACCGCTCCACGGTGAGGGCGATGTTGTCGCGCTCGAAGCCGGTGAGCACGATCAGGGCGTCGCGGAGGGCGAGCCGGTCCGCGATGTCCTGCTGGGTGGGCAGCGCGGCGGTCGCGGTCATCGCGATGACCCGGGGCGAGCCGAGCTGCTCGACCAGCTCGCCGAGCCGGAGGTAGTCGGGACGGAAGTCGTGGCCCCACGACGACACGCAGTGCGCCTCGTCGACGGCGACGAGGGTCGGCTCGAGGGCCGCGACCTCCGCCAGGACGTCGGGGTTGGCCAGCTGCTCGGGGGAGAGGAGGAGGAAGCGCAGGTCGCCGTCGCGCGCGGCGGCCAGGATCCGGTCGCGCTCCTCGGCCGACTCCGCGGAGCTCAGCCGCGCAGCGGTGAGGCCGGCCTGCTCCAGTGAGGCCACCTGGTCCTGCTGGAGCGCCAGGAGAGGGGAGACGACGACCGTACAGCCGTCGAGCAGCATCCCGGCGAGCTGGTAGGCCAAGGACTTGCCCGCTCCGGTGGGGGCGACGAGCAGCACGTCTCGTCCGTCGAGGAGCGCCTGCACGGCCTCCTCCTGCCCGGGCAGGAGCTCTCGGTGCCCGAACCAGCGCTCGGCGGCCTCGTGCACCCGCGCGGACCGGGTGGATCGGGGGGCAAGGGTCGTCACGGGGCAGGAGTACCCCCGTCGCGCACCGCCTATGAGCGGCCGCGCGCCCGGCACGAGGAGCGGTGCGTCACCTCGGTCGGAAGCCGGAGCACATCACGCGGAGGTGCTCGATGACGTCCGTCCCCCGGTAGTAGGCCTGCTGCTCGGCGACGTAGGAACCGCCCGGCGTGGCGAGGTCGAAGCGGTAGCTGACATGCGAGGTGTCGGCGACGTCGTCGCGCTCGTAGACGTCCACGACCCGCTCGATCTCGTCAGCCGGCTCGAACCACGACCCGAACACCGTCTCCACGACCGCGTCGGGCCCGGTGCCCTCCCACGTCCGGCCGGGCGTCAGTCCGCGGAAGTCGACGTCGTCGGCCAGCACGGCGCGCAGGCCCGCCTCGTCCTTCGCGGCGATGGCGCGGGCCAGGCGCACGCCCAGGGTCTCGGTGTCGCTCACAGGCCCAGTGTGCGGCAGCCAGTCACCGCGAGGCCAGCACCGCGAGGTCGCGCTCGGCGTACAGCCGGTGCTCCCACTCCTCGTTGAGCACCACCCGCAGGCAGTCGGCGACGGTGAGGGACTCGGCGTCGCGGAGGAACGCGGTCGCCGAGGTGACGGGCCGCCCGAGCCCGTCGTCGGTGAGGTTCGCGAGCACCTCGGCCACCGTGGCCCGGCGCTGCGCCCGCACGACGAGCACCTCGTCCAGGGAGGGGCGTACGTCGCGGTCCCACGGCACGCCGTCGAAGGCCGGTGCCTCGTCCCACGGCAGGTCGAGCGGGTGCCACGGCGTCGGGTCGGCGAGCACGACACCGCCGACCCAGCAGGCGTGCGCGAACCCGAGGTGGCGCAGCGTCTCGACGAAGGACCACTCGCCGTCGACCCGCTCGTGCAACAACGCGGGCGGCAGCCCCCGAGCCCGGTCGACGGTCCCGGTCCACAGTCGGTCGAGGGTGACGAAGGCTGCGCGGAATCCGTCGGCGTCGGTGGGACGCATCAGGGAGCGCTCGGGCATCCTCCGGTCGAGCTCCGCCTCGACGAGGGGGACCACGTCGACGCCGTTGACGACCAGCCGGCCCAGCTCGCCGTGGATCTCGAGGTCCGGCGCCTCGACGCCGGTCATCCGCACCCCGTCGAGGTACGCCGCGCGCACACGCACGCGGCTCAGGTCGACGTCGTGCAGCTGAGCGTCGGAGAGGTCGACCCGGCGGAACGTCGAGCCGCTGAGGTCCTGCTCGGTGAAGTCGGTCATGGACGCGAGGCTAGGAGGCGTTGCGGACGATCCGCGACCGGTTCGATGATGGCGCCATGACCGATGCACCCCGCACGCCCGGCACCGTCGCGGTTCCCGGCGCCCTCCTGTCCTTCGACGTCGTCGGCGACCTCGCCGACGCCACGCCCGAGTCCCCGCCACTCGTGCTGGCGGGCTCGCCGATGGACAGCACCGGCTTCGGCAGCCTCGCGTCGAGGCTCGACGGCCGCGTGCTCGTGCTGACCGACCCGCGCAACGTGGGCCGGAGCACGCGCGAGGACGACACCGCAGCAGTCACGCCCGAGCAGCACGCCGAGGACCTGCACGCCCTCGTCCAGGCGCCCGGCGTCGGCCCGGTGGACCTGTTCGCCTCGTCCGGTGCCGCGGTCAACGCGCTCTTCCTCGTCGCGGCGCACCCCGACGACGTACGCATCCTGGTGGCCCACGAGCCCCCGATGGCCCCGCTCCTGCCCGACGGCGCTGCCATCGGCAGGGCGTGCGACGAGCTGGTGGCGGCGTACGACACTGCCGGCATCGGCCCCGGAATGGCGCGCTTCATCAGCCTGGTGATGCACCGCGGTGAGTGGACGGGCGACGAACCCGTCCCGGACCCGGCGGTGTTCGGCCTGCCGGCCGAGGACGACGGCTCGCGCAACGACGGCCTCATGGCCAACATGCGGGGCGAGGGGTGCACCCGCGTCCCCGACCTCGAGGCCGTCCGTGCCGCTCCCACCCGCGTGGTGATCGGAGTGGGGGAGGAGTCGGGCGGACCCGAGGACGGCGAGATCGCCGGACGGGCCGGTCACGCCGTCGCGCGTGAGCTGGGCGTCGAGCCGGTCGTCTTCCCCGGCGGGCACAACGGCTTCCTCGGCGGCGAGTACGGCCAGACGGGCAAGCCGGACGAGTTCGCCGCCCGGCTGCGCGAGGTGCTGGCGGCCGGATGAGCTACCGGCGTGCTACCAGGTGAGCTCGATCTCGACCTCGTTGTCGTCGCCGAGCTCGACCTCGACCTTGAGCCGCACCTCGTCGGGCACGGCCACCGTGACGCGGCCGCCCTCCCGGGTGAACTCGACGGAGTTGTGCTTGGCGAGCGAGTCGGCGAGGGCACGCAGCCGGGCAGCGGCCTCCTCGCGGGTCATGGTTTGCGTCTCGTCCATCTCGAAGAGGTCCATGCCCCGAACCTAACGACTGCGGCCGACGATCTACAGCCCCAGCATCCGCCCGATGATCTCCTTCTGGATCTCGGTCGTGCCGCCGTAGATCGTCTGGATGCGCGAGTCGGTGTAGGCCTTGGAGATCGGGTACTCGTCCATGTAGCCGTAGCCGCCGTGCAGCTGCACGCCGGCGTCGACGACCCGCTTCTGCAGCTCGGTGGTCCACCACTTCGCCATCGACGCCAGCGCGGTGTCGACCTCCCCGGCGTTGAGCCGCAGCACGCAGTCGTTGATGAACACCCGCGCGATGTGGGCCTCGGTGGCCATCTCGGCGAGCACGAAGCGGTTGTGCTGGAACTTCCCGATCGGCCTGCCGAAGGCCTCGCGCTCCTTGGCGTAGGCCAGGCACAGGTCCAGCACGTGCTCGATCGCGGCGACGGCGATGCAGCCGATCGAGATGCGTTCCTGCGGCAGGTTCTCCATCAGCGAGACGAAGCCGGAGCCCTCGGCGCCGAGGAGGTTCTCCTTCGGCACCCGTACGTCGGTGAAGGACAGCTCGGCGGTGTCCTGGGCGTGCAGGCCCATCTTGGCGAGGTTGCGGCCGCGCTCGAAGCCCTCCATGCCACGCTCGACGACGAGCAGCGAGATGCCCTGGTGGCCGGCATCGGGATCGGTGCGGCAGACCACGACGACCAGGTCGGACAGGATGCCGTTGGAGATGAAGGTCTTGGAGCCGTTGAGGACGTAGTGGTCGCCCGCGTCGACGGCCGTGGTGCGGATGCCCTGGAGGTCGGAGCCCGCACCCGGCTCGGTCATCGCGATGGCGGTGACGAGGTCGCCGGAGACGCAGCCCGGCAGCCAGCGCTGCTTCTGCTCCTCGGTGCCCAGCGAGGAGATGTAGGGGACGATGATGTCGGTGTGGACGGCGAAGCCCGGGCCCGACGCCCCCGCCCGCGCCGACTCCTCGGCGAGCACCATGTTGTAGCGGAAGTCCTTGATGCCCGGTCCGCCGTAGGCCTCGTCGACGTCGAAGCACAGCAGCCCCCGCTCGCCGGCCTTGCGCCACACCTCGCGGTCGACGACACCTGCCTCCTCCCAGGCGGCGTGGTGCGGCGCGACCTCCTTGTCGAAGAAGGCGCGTGCGACGGCGCGGAAGTCTTCGTGCTCCTGCTCGAGGATGCTGGGGCGGTCAGGCATGGTGGTGTCCTCCGGTGGTGGGACGAGCGCGGGCCACTGCCCGCGCCGCGACGTAGGCGGGCTCGCGCAGCGCCGTGACGAAGGCGTACTGCTCGAGCCCCGCAAGGGGGTGGGTGATCGGGTCGAACCGGTCTGCAATGTCCGCCTCGACCCACGCCATGTCGATGCGGCCGACGGGCTGCCAGCTGCCGGTGCCGAGGGCGAGGTCGAGCGAGTAGGTCGCGGGGGGCAGGCCACCGCGCGGCTCCGACTCCGGGCTCAGGCGGAAGGTCACCGCGCGGCCGCCGGCCCGGGCGGGCAGGAGCGTGGTCAGCCGCCCGAAGCGCCCTCGTCCCCGCAGGGTCAGCACGTAGCGGTTCCACCTCCGCCCACCGGTGCTGGCGAAGAGCAGGTCGGCGTCACCGCCGTCGGGCCCGGCACCATCGAGCCGGAGCGCCAGCCCTTCGATGTCGGGCCATTGCTGTGGGAGGCCCATCGACCGCGACCACCGCGCCCGGCACTGTCGGGTGCCGGCCCCGGCCAACGCCTCGATGCCGAGGGCCGGCGCAGGATCGGTCACGGTGAGCCGGCCCGTCCCCTGGCGGCCGACCGGATGCAGGGCCTTGTCGCGCCTGAGCAGGCCGGTGACGGCGGCGGCCGCCGCGAGGATGGCACCGGGCAGCGCACCGGCGATGAGCTGGGGGCGGTCGGTCATGGTGCCCCGTACCCGGGTGCGGCCCCGGGTACCCGGTTGAGCTCGTCGAGCATGGACAGCGGGCCGAGGTCCTCGAGCCGGTGGCCGTGGGGGTAGGTTGTCGGGCGGTGGACGTACGCCGTCCGGCGCGGGGGAGCGAACCGCAGCAGCCGGCCGCGCCCCCGCAGGCCTGCACGCACCGCGCGGACTAACCAGCGCGGCTGGCGCGGCAGACCGAGGGCCTCGCGCAGCGGCTCGTCCATCACCGCGATGGTGACCCGGCGCATCAGTGGGCGGAGCGGGGGAGGGGCGATCTCCTTCGCGACCCGGATCGATGCCTCCGCCAACCGCGTCGCCGCCGGGGTGTGGGCGAAGTACCGACGCTCGTGGTCGACGAGCAGCGCCAGGTAGCCGTCGTACGTCGTCGGCAGGCCCTTGATCCCCATCAGCTCGCCGAAGCGCGTGGTCACCCTGGTGATCGCGGCGAGCTCGATCGGGTCGAGGCGGCGCCAGCCGTAGGCATCGATCCAGCGGACCGGCCCGACGATGGTCGTGGCGAGGACGTAGGCCAGCTCGCGGTCGGGGATGTCGTAGTGGCCGTGGATGCGGTTGAGCCGGCGCAGCGCGGCGTGCGAGCGCGGCGAGTCGATGCCGTCGAGGGTGGCCTCGTCGCCGATGAGGATGGTGTCGTCGTAGCGCTTGGTGCCGTGGTCCTCGAACTCGCGGGTGCGGTCGAGGAGGGCGGCGATCGACGGGATGCCGTAGTCGCGCATGAACGCGATGCCGGTGCCCTGCGAGTAGTCCCATGGGAACTCGAAGCGGGCGGTCAGGCGCAGGATCTCGTCGTGGTCGACCTCCGGGTCCAGGGACCGGATCCGACGGAGGTTGGCGAAGCGGCCCGGCGCGTGGCCGAGGCTCAGGACACCCATTCCTTCACCTGCGCGACGGTGGCTGCGGGGTCCTCGGAGACGGGCGTGATGTTGAGGTCGGTGACGCCGGCCTCGCGGAAGGCGGCGATGCGTTCCTTCACGTACGACGCCGGGCCGACGAGGTTGGCCGCCTCGAGCCACTCGGTCGGGACGAGGGCCTCGGCCTGTCGTTTCTTGCCGGCGAGGTAGAGGTCCTGGATCTCCTCGGCCTCCTTCTCGTAGCCGTAGGCGCGGGCGACGTCGTTGTAGAAGTTCTTGCCCTTCGCGCCCATCCCGCCGACGTAGAGCGCGAAGACCGGGCGCGCGAAGTCGAGGAGCGACGTGGTGTCGGGGCCTTCCCCGATCGCGACCATGCCTCCCGCCATCACCTGGAGCGGGCCGAGGCCGTCGAGCCGCTTGGCGGTGCCGGCGGCGAGGGCGTCGCCCCAGACCACGTGCGCCTTCTCGGGGTGGAACAGGTGGGGGATCCAGCCGTCGGCGATCTCGGCGGTCTGCGCGACGTTCTTCGGGCCCAGCGCGGCGATCCAGATCGGGATGGTGTCGCGCTCGGGCTTCGTCAGCAGCTTGATCGGCTTGCCGAGGCCGGTGACCGCGCCGTGCTCCTTGTCGAGCGGCAGGTGGAACTCGCCGTCGGCGGACAGCGGCTCCCGCTTGAGACCGCGCCGGATGATGTCGACGACCTCGGCCGTGCGCGCCATCGGCTTGCGGTAGGGCACGCCATGGAAGCCCTCGATGACCTGCGGCCCGCTGACGCCGAGGCCGAGGATCGCACGCCCCTGGCTGACGTTGTCGAGCCCGGCCGCGGTCTGGAGCAGGGCGCCCGGCGTGCGGGAGTAGATGTTGAGGATGCCGGAGCCGATCTGCACGGTCTCGGTCCGGGCGGCCAGGTAGCCCATCAGCGTGGGCGCGTCGAAGCCGTAGGCCTCCGCGACCCACACGCTGTCGAGCCCCGCCCGCTCCAGCGCGACCACCTCGTCGGCGGCCTTGCGCGGGTTGCCGTCGTACATCAGCAAGGTGGCGAGACGCATGCCTCAACTGTGACAGTGGCACTGTCACGATGGCAAGGGTCACCGGCCCAGGTCGGGCACCACCTCCGCGCCCGGCAGGTCGGCGAGAACGCGCCCGGGCACGAGCAGCTTGGAGCGTCGAACGCCGCTGCCGAGCACGACGACGGGCTCGTCGA
The DNA here is from genome assembly GCF_048161455.1 of Nocardioides sp. T5. Taxonomy (NCBI): domain Bacteria; kingdom Bacillati; phylum Actinomycetota; class Actinomycetes; order Propionibacteriales; family Nocardioidaceae; genus Nocardioides; species Nocardioides sp. T5. The sequence goes on from NZ_CP182415.1 coordinate 997,940, forward strand.
GCAGCGCGTCGTGGACCAGCACGCGCCACTCCGCGGGCAGCCCCACCGGGGTGATGCCGCCGTACTCCATGCCGGTCTCGGCGACCGCGCGGTCCATCGACAGGAAGGACGCCTTGCGCACGTCGAGCATCTTGCGCACGAGCGTGTTGACGTCGGCGCGGGTGTCGGCGCGGACCACGCACGCGGCGATCCGTTCGTCGCCGGCCCGCGCGCCCGCGACGACGACGCAGTTGCCGCTCGCCGTCATCGGGATGTCGTAGGCCTCGCTCATCGCGGCGGTGTCGGCGAGGTCGGGGTCGATCTCGACGACGGCCACCTCGGCCGCGCCGGGCCAGGCGGCGAGCGCCGCGGCGACGGGCGCGGCGACCAGTCCGGCGTGCTCGGCTGCGGGCAGGGACGTCAGGGACGGGAAGCTCGGGAGCGTCACGCGGTCATCATGCGGCATTCACCCTGACGTCATCGCGTCACCACCGTGCGGTCCCCGTGCTCGTGCAGCATGGTGCCATGACGGTGACCCGCGAGGCCGCCCCGGGTTGGCACTGGAGGACCTCGTCGTTGGTCCCCACCCCCGCCGTGGTTGCGCACCGCGGCGCCAGCGGGCACCGTCCCGAGCACACCCTGGAGGCCTATCGGACCGCGATCCGGATGGGCGTCGACGACATCGAGCTCGACCTCGTCGCCACCAGCGACGGGGTGCTGGTCGCACGCCACGACCTCGAGCTCAGCGCGACGACCGACGTGGCCGATCGTGCCGACCTCGCCCACCTGCGCCGCACGCTGGTCGTCGACGGGGTGGAGCAGCACGGCTGGTTCGTCCAGGACCTCACGGTCGCGGAGCTGAAGACGCTCGCCGCACGCGAGCGGATGCCCGGCACCCGGCCCGCCAACACGGCGTACGACGGCGTGGAGGGGGTGCCGACGCTCACCGAGGTGCTGGCGATGGTCGGTGCGGAGTCGCTCCGCCGCGGCCGCCCGGTGGGGGTGGCGCTCGAGCTCAAGCACGCCGTCCACCACGACGCGGTGGGCCTGCCACTGGACGTGCCGCTGCTGCGCGAGCTCGCCCGCCAGGGCCTCGACCACCCGTGGGCGCGGGTGACCCTGATGTCCTTCGAGGCGCCCGTCCTGCGCCGCCTCGCCGCCCGGACCCGGCTGCCGGTCCTGCAGCTGCTCGACCGCGGGCACCGGCTGACGCCCGAGGAGCTCGACGACATCGACGAGTACGCCGACGGCCTCGGTGCCCACACCTCCCTCGTGCTGCCCCGCGACGCCGCGGGGGCGATCGGCGCGCCGTCCACGCTCGTCCGCGACGCCCACCGGCGCGGCCTCACCGTCCACGCCTGGACCGTGCGCGCCGAGAACCGCTTCCTGCCGACCAACCTGCGCCGCGGCGACGCGCCCGACGCGCTTGGCGACATGGCGGGGGAGGTGCGCGCGCTGCTCGCTGCCGGGGTCGACGGGGTCATCACCGACCACCCCGAGGCCGCGCTGGCCGTGCTCCGCGAGCCCGAGGCGATCGCTGTCGGCTGAGGGTTCACGGGTCGTTCACCGCCTCGACCGCGGTCCGCCGCCCTGCGCCGGTTGGCTCTCCGGCATGACATCTCGGACACGTGCCGGCCTCGGGCTGGCCCTCGCCACTGCACTGACCTCCCTCGCGCCGCTCGCGGCCACCAGCGTGCCCGCCGTCGCGGCACCCGCCGCCGGCGCGAAGCCCTCCGCCGTCGAGCCCTCCGCCGGTGAGCCCGTGCTCGTCGGCCACCGCGGCGCGTCGGGCTACCGCCCGGAGCACACGCTCGCCGCCTACGAGCTCGCCATCGAGCAGGGGGCCGACTACATCGAGCCCGACCTCGTCGCCACCAAGGACGGCGTGCTCGTCGCCCGCCACGAGAACGAGATCGGCGGCACCACCGACGTCGCCGACCACCCCGAGTTCGCCGACCGCCGCACTACCAAGGTCATCGACGGCCGCGCCGTGACCGGCTGGTTCACCGAGGACTTCACCTACCGGGAGCTCCGCACGCTGCGCGCGATGGAACGGCTCCCGCAGGTGCGCCCCGACAACACCGCGTACGACGGCGAGGAGCGGATCCCGACCCTCGACCAGGTCATCAAGCTGGCCCGCCGCGAGGGCGTCGGCATCTACCCCGAGACCAAGCACCCGACCTACTTCGACTCCATCGGGCTCTCGCTCGAGGAGCCCCTCGTCGCCGCGCTGGAGAAGCGCAAGTGGGCCCACGCCGACGACCCGGTGATCATCCAGTCCTTCGAGGTCACCAACCTGCGCGAGCTCGACACGATGGTCGACGTGCCGCTGGCCCAGCTGGTCGACGCGTCCGGCGGGCCCACCGACCTGCCCGGCACGACGTACGCCTCCATGGTGACGCCGGCCGGCCTGGCCGCGATCGCGACCTACGCCGACGGCCTGGGCGCGGCGAAGAACCTGGTGCTCCCGCGCGACGCCGCCGGCCGGACCGGGGCGCCGTCGTCGGTGGTGCCCGACGCCCACGACGTGGGCCTCGTCGTGCACGTGTGGACCCTGCGCCGCGAGAACCAGTTCATGGCCACCGACTTCCGGATCGGCACCGACCCGAACGCGCCCGGCGACCTGGCCGCGGAGACCAGGGCGTTCCTCGACGCGGGCGTCGACGGGATCTTCAGCGACAACCCCGACGTGGTCGCCGGGGTGCTCGCCGAGGGGTGACGGGCCACGGCCTCGCACCGGCGTACGCTCGTCACGTGACGTACGCCGGTGCCCCCTCGACCCCCCTGCTCGAGCGCATCCGCGCGTCCGTCATCGGGGACGACCAGGTGATGCAGGGCCCCTACGGTCCCCGCCGCGTCACCTACGCCGACTACACCGCGTCGGGTCGCAGCCTGACCTTCATCGAGGACTTCATCCGCCACGAGGTGCTCCCCGCCTACGCCAACACCCACACCGAGGCGAGCGGCACGGGACTGCAGACCACCCGGCTCCGCGAGGACGCGCGGCGGATCATCCGCGACGCGGTCGGTGGTGACGACGAGACCGTGGTGGTCTTCTGCGGCTCCGGCAGCACCTCCGCGATCGACAAGATGATCGGCATCCTCGGCCTCCGCATCCCCTGCGTGCTCGAGGACCGCCACCACCTCAGCGACGCGATCCCGGCCCACGAGCGCCCCGTGGTGTTCATCGGCCCCTTCGAGCACCACTCCAACGAGGTGAGCTGGCGCGAGACCATCGCCGACGTCGTCACCATCCACGAGGACGCCGACGGCCGGGTGTCGCTGGAGCACCTGCGCGAGGAGCTCGAGCGGCACGCCGACCGGCCGCTCAGGATCGGCTCGTTCTCCGCGGCCTCCAACGTCACCGGAATCGTCACCGACACCGAGGGCGTCGCCGACCTGCTCCACGAGCACGGCGCCCTCAGCTTCTGGGACTTCGCCGCGTGCGCGCCCTACGTCGACATCGAGATGTACGGCCCCGGAACCTCCCGCAAGGACGCGATCTTCATCAGCCCGCACAAGTTCATCGGCGGTCCCGGCACCCCGGGCGTCCTCGTCGTCCGCCGCGAGCTGATGGCCAACCGGGTCCCGGTCGTGCCCGGCGGGGGGACGGTCATGTACGTCAACCCGACCGAGCACCGCTACCTCGACGACCCGGCGCACCGCGAGGAGGGCGGCACGCCGGCGATCGTCGAGTCGATCCGCGCGGGGCTGGTCTTCCAGCTCAAGCAGGCGGTGGGCGTCGAGACGATCCAGGCCCACGAGGAGGAGCTGCTCGCGCGCGCCGTCGAGGCGTGGGTCGCCGAGCCGACCATCCAGATCCTCGGCAACCTCGACTCCCAGCGCCTCTCGATCGTGTCCTTCGTCGTCAAGGCCCCCGACGGCACCTACCTCCACCACAACTTCGTCGTCGCGCTGCTCAACGACCTGTTCGGCATCCAGACCCGCGGTGGCTGCTCGTGCGCCGGTCCCTACGGCCACCGGCTGCTCGACATCGACCTCGACCACAGCCACCGCTACGAGGAGCAGATCCGCGGAGGCTGCGAGGGCATCAAGCCGGGCTGGGTGCGGGTCAACTTCAACTACTTCGTCGACGAGGAGGTCTTCACCTACGTCGTGGAGGCCGTCCGCCTCGTGGCGCGTGACGGCTGGCGCCTCCTCGGCGACTACCGCTTCGACCCGGCCACCGGGCTCTGGCACCACCGCACCGGTCCGGTCGAGCCGCCGCTGCGCCTGACCGACGTCACCTACGCCGCCGACGGCTCGATGACGTGGCCCGCGCACACGCAGACGGCCCCCGTCTCGGTGCTCCGGGAGCACCTCGACGAGGGCCGCGCGATCATGGCTGCTGCCTCGCCCCCGGACTGGTCCGACGACGCCCACCTCGGGGCCGACTTCGACGACCTCCGGTGGTTCGCGCTGCCGGCCTGCTCCTTGGGCTAGGGACGCCCGTCGGGTCAGGTCGACCGTCGTGAGGGCCAGACCGTCGCCGCGAGCCCGGCGGCGCCGGCCGCGAGCCACGGGATCGGCATGAGCCAGCGGAGCTCGGACGTCTCCACGACGTCGCCCTGGACGAGCGCCCACACCAGCACCATGCCGGCGAAGGCGACGCCCATCACGAGCTGGCCGATGTTGACCGGGTGGAGGCCGGACGGCTTGTCGGGTGCGTCGAGCGGGCCCGTCATCGGCTCGTCGTACGTCGTTCCGTAGCCCCCGTCGTAGCCGCTGTCGTAGCCGTAGAGGTCGGGGTCGGTGCGGTCGTCAGTCATGGCTGTCTCCTCAGGCGGCTTCGCGGACGAGGATCTCGCCGCCGACCAGGTCGATGGTGATGGACATGTCCGGGACGCCGTCGCCGCCGTCGAGGAACCCGTCCTGGGCGATGTCGAAGCCGTCGGCCTGCTCGTCGAAGACCTGGCTGGTGCCGCCGACGACCTGCGTGTGGACGTCGACGTCCATCCCGTCGGGGACGACCACCTCGACGACGCCGCCGACCCCGTCGATCGTGAGGTCGCGGCCGTCGAGACCCTCGACGTCGGAGACCTCCGACAGGTCGAGGGTGAAGCGGCCCCCGCCGAACTCGTAGGCCTGGCGGACCTCGGCGGCGTCGGTCGGTGCGTAGTAGCGGGTCTCGTCGCCGATGCTGCCGCCGACCGTCGCCGCCGCGGTGCCGAGGGCGGCCACGAGGCCCAGGAGGATCAGCCCGCCGGCGCGACCCCAGAAGGACCCGACGACGAGCATCACCGCGGTGATGCCGAGCGCGAGGGCGGGGTAGGCGCTGTCCGCGACGGCGACGCCGGCGATGTCGACCACGGCGAGCGCGCCCACGCCGAGGCAGATGAGCGCCATCGTGAAACCGAACAGGATCGGTCCGCGCTTGCGCGGGTTGCGCGGCCGCCGCGGCCGGTCGTACGACGCCCACTGCCCGGCGGGGTCGTAGGCCGGGGCGTACCCCGTCTCGTACCCCGTCGCGTACGACGGGTCGTACCCCGTGGGGTAGCCGGGAGCGTGGGCAGCGGGGTCGACCGGCAGCTGGCCGTCGTACGCCGGCGGCGCGGCACTGCCGGCGCGGGGCGACGACTGCTCCTTGCGGTTCAGGAACCACACGACGAGCGCGGCGCCGATCGCGAGCGGCCAGGGGAACCAGAACGCCCCCGCCCAGTCGCCGAGCGCCGCGACGAGGGCGAGCACGCCGACGCCGGCGAGGGCGATCGTGCGACTGCGCTGGTCGAGGCCGAGCGGTTCGTCGTCGGTGCCCTCCTCGGGCACCAGGATCCAGGCGGCGACGTAGAGCAGCAGGCCGGCCCCGCCGAAGAAGACCGCCACCACCAGCGCGACCCGGACGATGATCGGGTCCACGTCGAGGTGGCGGGCGATGCCACCGGCGACGCCGGCCACGTGCCGGTCGGTGACGCTGCGGCGCAGGCGGCCGAGGTCCTTCATCTCGTCGCGGGTGACCCGCGGTCCCGACGGGGGCGGCGTGCCCGGGGCGGGCTGCTCGTGCGCCTCGGTGGGAGTCGCTGCCGCGGACGACCCGGACGGGTCCGCGGGGTTCGAGGGGGTGGCGTTGTCCATGGCTCAACTCTCCTCGTCGTCGCTGCCCCGCACCATCGGGGACAGCCCTGATCTGCATCGTCGTCGCCGGGGTGCGGGTCAGGGTCGGCTCGGGGTCAGTCCTCATGGTCGCGCACGTGCGCGCCTGCGACGATGGAGGCACGATGAGCCACCCGACGCCCCCGCACGCCCGGCTCCACACCCGGCCGGCCGCGCGACCGCCGCCCGCCCCGCCCGGGCGCGCCCCGTCGCGCCTACCGCGACATCTCGGCGCCGATCGCCGGCGGCGTCGCGGCCGGTCTCGCCAGGCACCTGGGCCTGCCCGTGCTGTGGGTGCGGGGCTTCTTCGTGGCCACCGCGTTCCTCGGCGGCTTCGGGCTCATGCTCTACGCCGGCCTGTGGGTGTTCCTTCCCGCCGACCAGCACTTCGAGGTCGGCGCTCCGGGGCTGGAGAGCGCGACTCGCACCGGCAAGCGTCCCGGTCGGCGCTCGCGGCTGCGCGACGCAGGGCCGGCGATCGCGCTGGGCGCGCTGTTCTTCGGCGTGGTCCTCGGCGTGGAGGGCATCTTCGGCCAGGGCGTCCTCTTCTGGCCCGTCGTACTCGGGGTCGCGGGCATCGGCCTGCTGTGGCGCCAGGCCGACGAGGCCCAGCGCGAGCGGTGGATGGACTCCTCGGGACGCATCGACCCGTTCCGGGCGATCTTCGGCAACGGCGGCTGGGCCGCCTACGCACGCATCGCCGCGGGCCTCGGGCTGATCGTCACGGCGCTCATCGTCTTCGCCGTCGCCGCCGGTCAGGCGACCTTCGCCGTGCCGGTCCTCGTCGCCGGCCTGCTCGGGCTGCTGGGTCTGGCCATCGTGGTCGGCCCGTGGGCGCTGAGGCTGGTCAACGACCTCGGCGCCGAGCGTGCCGAGCGGGTCCGCACCCAGGAGCGCGCCGACATGGCCGCCCACCTGCACGACTCGGTGCTGCAGACCCTCGCGCTCATCCAGAAGAACGCCCACGACGCCACCACCGTCGCCCGGCTCGCCCGCTCGCAGGAGCGCGACCTGCGCCAGTGGCTGTTCGAGGCCGACACCACCGACGCGACGACGCTCGCGGGAGCGCTGAAGGAGATGGCGGCCGACGTCGAGTCGCAGCACCCCGTCGTCGTCGACGTGGTCACCGTCGGCGACTGCGACCTCGACGAGGCGTTGCGCCCGATCGTCCTCGCCGCCCGCGAGGCCGTGGTCAACGTCGCCAAGCACGCCGGCACCCAGCGAGCCGACGTCTACGCCGAGACCACCGACGGGGCCGTCGACGTGTTCGTCCGCGACCGCGGCTCCGGCTTCGACCTCGGGACCGTGGCCGGCGACCGCCACGGCGTGCGCAACAGCATCGTCGACCGGATGGCACGTCACGGCGGCAGCGCGGACGTACGCTCTGCTCCCGGCGAGGGGACCGAGGTCCGGCTTCACATGCCCCGCTCCGGCGCGCACGAAACCCGGCACGAGCCCCCGCACCAGCCTGACGAACAGCCTGACCACCAGCCCGACGAACGCCCCGACGACCAGCCGCACGACCACGAGGAGACCCGATGAACCAGGCCGATCCGACGAGTCCCGTGCGGGTGGTCCTGGTCGACGACCACGCGATGTTCCGCGCCGGGGTGCGCGCCGAGCTCGCCGCCAGCGGTGCCGGCCTGGTCGAGGTCGTCGGCGAGGCGGCGGACGCCGACGCCGCCGTCTCCGTCGTGCGCGAGCTGCAGCCGCAGGTCGTCCTGCTCGACGTGCACCTGCCCGGCGGGGGAGGCGTCGAGGTGATGCGCCGCCAGCCGTCGCACGACACGCTCTACCTCGCGCTGTCGGTCTCCGACGCCGCGGAGGACGTCATCGGCACCATCCGCGGAGGCGCCCGCGGCTACGTCACCAAGACCATCACCGGGCCCGAGCTCGTCGACGCGATCACCCGGGTCGCCGGGGGAGACGCCGTGTTCTCGCCGCGGCTGGCGGGCTTCGTGCTCGACGCCTTCGCCGGGTCGATCGACGTGGCCGCGGTCGACGAGGACCTCGACCGGCTCACCGAGCGCGAGCGGGAGGTGATGCGGCTGATCGCCCGCGGCTACGCGTACAAGGAGGTCGCGAAGGAGCTGTTCATCTCGGTCAAGACCGTGGAGACCCACATGTCGTCGGTGCTGCGCAAGCTCCAGCTCTCGAGTCGGCACGAGCTGACGAAGTGGGCCTCAGACCGTCGCCTGCTCTGAGCCGGCGTCGCCCCCGTCCGGGTGGGCGATGATTGACAAGGGACCGGGGAACCGGTGGGGTCGTGGGATGGCAGACAGCGCCACCATCCCTCGGCCCGACGAGGACGACAGCGAGCTCAAGCGCTCGATCACCGGTCGTCTTCTCTTCTTCTACACGCTCGGTGACGTGCTGGGGTCGGGCATCTACGTCCTCATCGGCCTCGTCGCGGCCGCTGTCGGCGGCGCGTTCTGGATCGCCTTCGCGCTCGGTGTCACGGTCGCCGCGATCACGGGAGCGGCGTACGCCGAGCTCGTGACGAAGTACCCCCAGGCCGCAGGCGCGTCGCTCTACGTCAACAAGGCGTTCGGCAGCCGGCCGCTGACCTTCCTGGTGACGGTCTCGTTCCTGGCCGCGTCGATGGCGGCATCGGGCTCGCTCGCGGTGGGCTTCGCGTCCTACTTCGACACGCTGTGGTCCGCGCCGCCGGCGCTGCTGGTCTCGCTGGTCTTCGTCGCCCTGCTGGTCGTCGTCAACTTCATCGGGATCACCGAGTCGGTGTGGATGAACATGCTGATGACCTTCGTCGAGGTCGCCGGTCTGCTCATCGTGATGGTGATCGGCATCATCCACGTGAGCCGCGGTGACGCCGACTTCGGGGTCCTGACCGCGATCGACACGTCCGGGGACTACGGCAGCCCCGCGCTCGCGGTGCTGGCCGGCATCTCGTTCTCCTTCTTCGCCATGACCGGCTTCGAGAACACCGCCAACGTGGCCGAGGAGACCATCGACCCCTACAAGGCGTTCCCGCGCTCGCTGGTGGGCGGCATGATGGTCGCCGGCCTGGTCTACGTCCTCGTCTCGATGGCCGCGGCCCTCACCGTCCCCAACGACGTGCTCGCCAACTCGGATGCCGCGCTCCTCGAAGTGGTCAAGGCCGGCATCCTGCCGTTCTCGACCGAGTTCATGACCAAGCTCTTCTCGATCATCGCGCTGATCGCGATCACCAACACCACGCTGGTCACGATCGTCACCCAGCCCCGCGTGCTCTACGGCATGGCCCGCGAGGACGTCGTGCCCGGTGTCTTCGCCAAGATCCACCCGACGCGGCGCAGCCCGTGGGTGGGCCTGATCTTCAGCGGCCTGGTCGTCGGCTCGCTCCTGGTCATCGGCACGCTCGTGACCGAGGCGGGGGGTGGCATCGACCTCGTCGGCCGCCTCGCCACCGTCACCGTCGTGCTGCTCCTGGCGATCTACGCGCTGGTGATCGTGACCTGCTTCAAGCTCCGCGGCCAGGACGAGGACCACCCCTTCTTCAGGGCGAGCTCGCCGCTGCTGGTCGTCGGGCTCGTCGGCAACCTCGCGATCCTCTACTTCACCATCTGGGACGACCCCTACTCCCTCGTCTGGTGCGCCGGGCTCATCGGCGTCGGCCTGGTGCTGTTCCTGGTCGAGTACTTCTTCGGAAACAAGGGCACCGGGTCCCGGACCCCCGACCTCGACGCCACCAGCAGCGCCACCAAGGAGGGCTGACATGCACGTCATCGTCGCCACGGACGGCTCGCGCCAGTCGCTGGCCGCCGCCAAGCACCTCAAGTCCTTCGCCGACCCGACGAAGGTCACCGAGATCTCCGTCGTCGCGGTCATCCGGCCGCTGGCCTCGGTGGCCTTCGCCGACGACCTGTCGGAGGGCAAGATCGACGGGTCGTTCCGCGACGCCGCGCAGAGTGCGGTCGACACCATCGCCGCCGTCTTCGAGGGCTGGGGTCCGAAGGTGAACAAACGCATCCGGAGCGGCTCGGCGGCCAACGAGATCATCAAGGCCGCCAAGCAGTACGACGCCGGGCTGGTCGTCGTCGCGGCGGGTGGCCGCGGCCTGAGCGACAGCGTGCTCGTCGGCAGCACCGCCCAGCGCGTGCAGCACTACGCGCCGTGCCCCGTGCTCGTCGTACGCCCTGCACCCAAGCCGAAGAGGCGCCGGTCCTGACCCTCCGGCCGACTCACTAGGGTGTGCGCATGGAGACCCTGCGGCTGGTGCTGCTCTTCGTCCACATCCTCGGCTACGCCGCCCTCCTGGGAGGCCTCCTCGTGCAGGTGCGCGACGACACCAAGCGGGTGAACTCGCTGATGCGTGACGGCTCCGGCCTGGCGTTCCTCGCCGGCCTGCTGCTGGTCGGGGTGCTCGAGAGCCTGGGCTCGCCCGACCACGCCAAGATCGGCGTCAAGTTCGCCATCGGCCTGGTCATCCTGGTGCTGGTGATGGTCAACATGCGCAAGCCGAGCATCCCGCAGGGCCTCTACTTCGGGCTGCTCGCGCTGACGATCGCCAACATCGCCGTGGCGGTCTTCTGGTCGCCCGCCCACGCCTGATCGGCTGTCACCGCGCCCGCATAGGCTGGGGGCGAGATGACCCCCACTGACACCTCCGAGCAGGCCCTCTTCGAGCTCCGCGACCATCCGCTCCTCGACGGGCTCAACGAGCCCCAGCGAGCGGCGGTGACCCATGCCGGGGCACCGCTCCTCGTCGTCGCCGGCGCGGGCTCGGGCAAGACCCGGGTGCTGACGCGCCGCATCGCCTGGCTGATCAACGAGCGCAAGGCGCACCCGGGCTCGATCCTGGCGATCACCTTCACCAACAAGGCCGCCGCCGAGATGAAGGAGCGCGTCGAGGACCTCGTCGGCAAGCGGGCGCGGATCATGTGGGTCTCCACCTTCCACTCCGCGTGCGTCCGCATCCTCCGCAAGGAGATCGACCGGGTGGGCTTCAAGTCCAACTTCTCGATCTACGACGCGGCCGACTCCAAGCGGCTGATGACGCTCGTGCTGCGCGACCTCGAGCTCGACCCCAAGCGCTACCAGCCCAACGCGGTGCTCCACTGGGTCTCCGACCAGAAGAACGAGCTGCGTGACCCCGAGGACGCCGCCAAGGAGGCGCGCAACTCCTTCGAGGAGGCCTACGCCAAGGCCTTCACGGCCTACCAGCGCCGCCTGCGCGAGGCCAACGCCCTCGACTTCGACGACCTGATCATGACCACGGTGCACCTGCTGCAGGCGTTCCCCGACGTGCGGGAGAACTACCGCCGTCGCTTCCGCCACGTGCTGGTGGACGAGTACCAGGACACCAACCACGCCCAGTACAGCCTGATCCAGCAGCTGTGCGGGACGTCGCTCGAGGAGCCGCTCGCGCCGGTCGATGAGGATGCGCCCCATCCGTCACGCGACCTCGTCGGGCCCAGCGAGCTGATGGTCGTGGGTGACGCCGACCAGTCGATCTACGCCTTCCGCGGCGCCGACATCCGCAACATCCTCGACTTCGAGCAGGACTTCCCCGACGCCACCACGATCCTGCTCGAGCAGAACTACCGCTCCACGCAGACCATCCTGTCCGCGGCCAACTCGGTCATCGGCAACAACCGCGGTCGCAAGCCCAAGCGGTTGTGGACCGACGCGGGGGAGGGGGCCCGGATCGTCGGCTACGTCTCCGACGACGAGCACGACGAGGCCCGCTTCGTCAGCGAGGAGATCGACAAGCTGGCCGACGACGCCGGCGTGCGCCCTGCCGACGTCGCGGTCTTCTACCGCACCAACGCGCAGTCCCGCGTCTTCGAGGAGGTGTTCATCCGCACCGGCCAGCCCTACAAGGTGGTCGGCGGGGTGCGCTTCTACGAGCGCAAGGAGGTGCGCGACGCGCTGGCCTACCTCCGCATGCTGGTCAACACCGCCGACGAGATCTCGCTGCGCCGGGTGCTCAACACCCCCAAGCGTGGCATCGGTGACCGGGCGGAGGCGTGCATCGCCGCGCTCGCCGACCGCGACCGGACCACCTTCTGGGAGGCCCTCACCCGGGCTGCCGAGGCTCCCGGCCTGGCCACGCGCAGCCTGCGCAACATCGAGGCGTTCGTCGCGATGGTGCAGGAGCTGCAGTCGATGGTCGAGGCCGACGAGCGCCCCGACGTCATCCTGGAGTCCGTGCTCGAGCGCTCGGGCCTGCTTGCCGAGCTCGAGGCCAGCGACGACCCGCAGGACGGCACCCGTGCGGAGAACCTCGCGGAGCTCGTCGCGGTCGCCCGCGAGTTCGCCGAGGACCCGCAGCCCGGTCCCAGCGCGGACCCCGCCGAGGTCGAGGCCGGCACCGTGGCGGTCGGGCTCGGCGACTTCCTCGAGCGGGTCGCGCTGGTGGCCGACGCCGACCAGATCCCCGACTCCCCGGACGGCGACGACTCCGGCGTCGTCACCCTGATGACCCTCCACACCGCCAAGGGGCTGGAGTTCCCCGTCGTCTTCCTCACCGGCCTCGAGGACGGCGTCTTTCCCCACCAGCGCTCGCTCGGCGACCAGCCCGAGCTCGAGGAGGAGCGCCGGCTGGCCTACGTCGGGCTCACCCGCGCGCAGCAGCGCCTCTACATCTCCCGGGCCCTGGTCCGCTCCGCGTGGGGTGCGCCCAGCCACAACCCCGCCAGCCGGTTCCTCGACGAGCTCCCGGTCGACCTCGTCGACTGGCGTCGTACGGCGGCCGAGCAGACCCGGTGGGGCCGCACCGACCTGACCGGGGGCTCCGCGCGCCTCGGCACCCCCACCGACGCCGGGCGACGCAACTTCAGCTCCGCGGCCCTGCGCGCCGACGCGGCCTCGAAGGCCAAGCCGGCCCGCGAGATCCCGAGCCTGTCGCCGGGCGACCGGGTCGTGCACGACTCCTTCGGCATGGGCAGGGTCGTCGCCGTCGAGGGCATGGCCGAGAAGTCCGTGGCCTCCATCGACTTCGGCTCCGACGGCGTCAAGCGCCTGCTGCTCCGCTACGCCCCCGTCGAGAAGCTCTAGGTCCGGCCGAAGCGGGGACTGGGGAGTGTCAGCTTGCCCAGAGCGAGCCGGGACTCCCCGCTGTCGGCCGCGGCTCGCGCGCGGCGTACGACGGGCCGGCTGGCGGTGGTCCACCGACATTCCCTGCAGCCGGAATGTGGCTCAGCCACCGCTCAGGGCGAGTCGGCGTACGACGCGCGGATGGGCGGTGCGTGAGGCAGGTTCTGCGGCTCGAGAAGGTGCGTGGCTCACCGCAGCGACGGGCCGGCTGGCGGTGGTCCACCGACATTCCCTGCAGCCGGAATGTGGCTCAGCCACCGCTCGGGGGCGTGTCGACGTATGACGCGCGGGTGGGCGGTGCGTGAGGCAGGTTCTGCAGCTCGAAAAGGTGCCTGGCTCACCGCAGCGCGGGCGGGCGGTGGTCCACCGACATTCCCTGCGGACGGAATGTGGGTCAGCCACCGCTCGGGGGCGTGTCGGCGTATGTCGCGCCGGCGGGCGGTGCGTGAGGCAGGTTCTGCGGCTCGAGAAGGTGCCTGGCTCACCGCAGCGGCGGGCGTCAGTCGATCAGGGGACGATGCCGTGCTCGACGAACGCCTGGAACGGGTCGACCGGACCGCCGCCACCGGGGCGGACCTCGAGGTGGAGGTGGGAGCCGGTGACGTTGCCGGTGGCGCCGACGGTGCCGATGACCTCGCTGCCGTTGACGCGGTCGCCGACGGAGACGTAGATGGAGGTCTGGTGGCAGTACCAGATCTCGGTGCCGTCATCGAGCGTGACGACGGTCTTGTTGCCGTAGGCCCCGTCGTAGCCGGTCTCGGTGACCGTGCCGTTGGCGACCGAGAAGATCTGGTCACCGCTGTTGGCGTTGAAGTCGAGACCGGTGTGGTAGCTGGCCCAGAGGCCGTACTGGCCGAACGTGGCGGTGATGCCGTAGCTGGAGAGCGGGAGGACCCACTTGTTCTCCTTGATCTTCGCCGCCTGCTTCTCCGCGGCCTGGCGCATCTGCTCGAGCTTGGCAGCCCGCTCGGCCATCTGCTTCTCGGCCAGGGCGACGAGCTCGGGGTCGGTCTCCTCGTTGCCGGAGTCGCGGATGTGGTCGCGGCTCACGACGACGCTGCGGCGGGTGAGGGCCTGGCCGGCAGCGGAGCCGATGGCCTGCGTGGCCTCGACGGCCGAGCCGGTCGAGGCGAGGGCGGTGACGCCCGACCCGGACCCGGTGACGGCGCCACCGGCGGAGACCGCCAGCACCGCGACACCGGCGACGAGGGGCAGGGACGGGAGCCGGACCAGGGAGCGTCGCGGCGGCGTGGAGGCACGTCGCTTGCCGCTCACGGGTGCAGCCGTTGCCGAGGTGCGTCGCTGGGGAGCGCGCTCCGCTCGGTGGTTGCCCATGAAGGAATTACCAATCTGCCGGGTCGTCGGGGGGTCGGGTCGGCTAGACCGCGCACGACTGTAACGGAAAGATCACGGGAAAGTGCAACCCTCGACCAAATGAGTTCGTCTACCCCGTCCGGCGGCCGATAAACGGACGCGTCCGCCTGAAGTGCTCAGCCACGGGCTGCCTGGTAGCGCTCGAGGGCCTCCTGGCGCTCGTCGGCGTGGTCGACGATGCGGAGCGGGTAGTCGCGCTCGTAGCCCACGTCGGACTTCCACGGCTCGTGGGCCGCCTTGCCGGGCAGGTGGTCGAGCTCGGGCACCCAACGACGTACGTAGTCGCCCTGCGGGTCGAACTTCAGGCCCTGGGTCACCGGGTTGAAGACCCGGAAGTAGGGCGAGGCGTCGGTCCCGGTGCCGGCCACCCACTGCCATCCGTGGTTGTTGGAGGCCACGTCACCGTCGATGAGCAGGTCGAGGAAGTGGCGTGCGCCGACCGGCCACCACACGTGGAGGTCCTTGGTGAGGAACGAGGCGGTGATCATCCGCACCCGGTTGTGCATCCATCCTGTGTGC
Organism: Nocardioides sp. T5; assembly: GCF_048161455.1. Taxonomy (NCBI): domain Bacteria; kingdom Bacillati; phylum Actinomycetota; class Actinomycetes; order Propionibacteriales; family Nocardioidaceae; genus Nocardioides; species Nocardioides sp. T5. The sequence goes on from NZ_CP182415.1 coordinate 1,012,940, forward strand.
AGGAGCTGGCGCATCCCGGCGTCCACGATCGGATAGCCGGTCGTCCCGGTGCGCCACGCCTCGATGGCGTCCTCGGGGTCGTCGTACCTCATGCCCTTCAGCGCGGGCTTGAGGTCGGACCACGCCGACGACGGCGAGTGCCACAGCACGTCGGCGTAGAAGTCCCGCCAGGCCAGCTCGGTGGCGTACGTCGACGTGGGGGCGACCTCGGCCAGCAGCGAGCGCGGGTGGAGCACCCCGAGGTGGAGGTAGGGGGAGAGGCGCGAGGTGCCGTCGTGGTCAGGCCTGTTGCGCTCCTCGGGATAGCTGCTCAGGCCCTCGTCGCGGAAGGACCGCCAGCGCCGCCACGCGGCGTCCTCGCCGGCCGCGGGCAGCTCGAACGGCGCGTCGGCGACGGCCTTCTCCATCAGGTCGAGCGCGCGCTGGTGGGAGTCGGCCGGTCGGAGGTCGGGGGAGCGGGGCGCCGGTGCGGGCTCGGACCAGCCGTGCTCGCGCCACGCGCGGGCGAAGGCGCTGAACACCTGGTAGGGCTCGCCGCTGCCGTTGCGGATCAGCCCCGGCCCCACGGCGTACGGCGACCCGGTGGCGACGAGCTCGACCTGCTCACCGACCGCGTCGTCGCGACGGCGGCCGTAGGGGGTGGTCTCGGCGGCGATGTGCACGCGCCGTCCGTCGGCCACCCGCGGCACGACGTCGCGCGGGTCGCCGTGGTGGATGCTCAGCGGGATCCGCTCGGCGAGGGACAGCACGGTGGCGGCCAGCCACGCCCGGCGGGCCGGACCGGCGGTGGCCCAGATGGCCGGGTCGAGGACGAAGAGCGCGGTCACCGACCCCTCCTCGAGCGCCGCGTGCAGGGCCGGGTTGTCGCGCACCCGGAGGTCCCGCCGGAACCACATCACCGCTGAGCTGGCGTCTCGTTCCGAGGAGGGCATGCTCCTCAACCTAGCCCGGGCGTGAGCACCACCACGCTCACCCGACCTCGTGCGACCCCGCTCGGGAGGTCTAGGGTGCCGAGAGGTAATCCCCGCCCCTGCTCGCAGACGAAAAGGACTGGTCACCTCGTGGACCTGATGGAATTTCAGGCGAAGGAGCTCTTCGCCAAGCATGGAGTCGCAACGACGCTGGGTGTGGTCGCCGAGACCCCCGAAGCCGCTCGCGCCGCCGCCGAGGAGATGGGCGGCGTGACCGTCGTCAAGGCGCAGGTCAAGGCCGGCGGCCGCGGCAAGGCGGGTGGCGTGAAGATCGCCAAGACCGCCGACGAGGCCGAGTCCTACGCCCGCGACATCCTGGGCATGGAGATCAAGGGCCTCACCGTCAACCGGGTCCTGGTGACCCCGGCGACGCCTCCGGTGGAGGAGTACTACTTCTCCTTCCTGCTCGACCGCTCCAACCGCTCGCACCTGTGCATCGCCTCGGTCGAGGGCGGCGTGGAGATCGAGGAGGTCGCCAAGACCAACCCCGACGCCGTCAAGAAGATCCGCGTGGACGCGCTCGAGGGCGTGACCCCCGAGAAGGCCGCCGCGATCGTCGACGAGGCCAAGTTCCCCGCCGAGCTGCGTGACCAGGCCATCGAGATGGTCCAGGCGCTGTGGAAGGTCTACGTCGAGGAGGACGCCACCCTCGTCGAGGTCAACCCGCTCGCCCGTCTCGAGGGCGACAAGCTCGAGGCGCTCGACGGCAAGGTGTCGCTCGACGACAACGCCTCGGAGGTCCGCCACCCCGACCACGCGCAGTTCGAGATCCGCGAGGAGGCAGACGCCCTTGAGTCCAAGGCAAAGGACAAGGGCCTCAACTACGTCAAGCTCGACGGCCAGGTCGGCATCATCGGCAACGGCGCGGGCCTCGTGATGAGCACCCTCGACGTCGTCGCGTACGCCGGTGAGGCGCACGGCGGCGTGAAGCCCGCCAACTTCCTCGACATCGGCGGCGGCGCCAACGCCCAGGTGATGGCCGACGGCCTCGACGTGATCATCAACGACCCGCAGGTGAAGAGCATCTTCGTCAACGTCTTCGGCGGCATCACCGCCTGCGACGAGGTCGCCAACGGCATCAAGGGCGCGCTGGAGATCCTCGGCGACGAGGAGAGCAAGCCCCTCGTCGTCCGTCTCGACGGCAACAACGTCGAGGAGGGCCGCCGCATCCTCGACGAGCTCAACCACCCGCTGGTCACCCAGGTCGACACGATGGACGGCGCGGCCGACAAGGCCGCCGAGCTCGCCCACCAGGCCTGAGAGAGAGAACTGAAGAGATGTCTATCTACCTCAACAAGGACAGCAAGATCATCGTCCAGGGCATGACCGGTGGCATGGGTGCCAAGCACACCACCCTCATGGTCCAGTCGGGCGCCAACATCGTCGGCGGCGTCAACGCCCGCAAGGCCGGTCAGACGGTCGAGCTCGGCGGCAAGGAGCTCCCGGTCTTCGGCACCGTCGAGGAGGCCATGAAGGAGACCGGCGCCGACGTGTCCGTCGCCTTCGTGCCGCCGGCGTTCACCAAGGACGCCTGCATCGAGGCGATCGACGCCGAGATCCCGCTGCTCGTGGTGATCACCGAGGGCGTCCCCGTCCTCGACACCGCCGAGGTCGTGCAGTACCTCGAGGGCAAGTCCACCCGGATGATCGGCCCCAACTGCCCGGGCATCATCACGCCCGACGAGTCGCTGGCCGGCATCACGCCCCACACCATCGCGGGCAAGGGCCCGGTGGGCCTGGTGTCGAAGTCGGGCACGCTGACCTACCAGATGATGTACGAGCTGAAGGACTACGGCTTCACCACCGCCATCGGCATCGGTGGTGACCCGATCATCGGCACCACCCACATCGACGCGCTCGAGGCCTTCGAGAACGACCCGGAGACCAAGGCGATCGTGATGATCGGCGAGATCGGTGGCGACGCCGAGGAGCGCGCCGCCGCCTACATCAAGGAGCACGTGACCAAGCCCGTCGTCGGCTACGTCGCCGGCTTCACCGCTCCCGAGGGCAAGACCATGGGCCACGCGGGCGCCATCGTGTCGGGCTCGTCGGGCACCGCCCAGGCGAAGAAGGAGGCCCTCGAGGCCGCCGGGGTCAAGGTCGGCAAGACGCCGTCGGAGACCGCCGCGCTGATGCGGGAGATCCTCGAGAAGCTCTGATCAGCCGGGCCGCTGGTCAGGACTCCTGGTCAGCAGCCTCTTCCAGACGGCCTCGCAGGTCCACCTGCGGGGCCGTCGTGGATTTCGCGTGCCGGTCGTGGCGCGTGGGCGGGTGGGCCTCCCACAGCAGCCGCCACACCACGTGCGCGCCGAAGAGGCGTACGGGCGCGACGGCGGAGAGCCGCCGCGGCGAGGGCAGGGTCGGACAGGCCGCACTGGCCAGCGTCGAGGGAATGGACATGGTTCTAGCACCCCGTTCTCGTGAACACGCACATCGCTTGGACGATCTGGTTGGTGGTCCCCGTGACCTCGTCGGCCTGCCGGTCCAGCGACGCGAGCGTGCCCTCACCGTATGTCTGGACCATCAGTCGTGCCGCACCGACCCGGGTCACCTGGTAGACCGAGCTGCCCAGCCCGTCGTCGTACGTCAGGCCCATCGTCACCGTGTCGTGGCCGGTGTCGCGCTCGAGGACGGTCCACACCTGGTTGCCCGCGCGCCGGCACTCCTGCGCCGCCCGGAGGACCTCCGCCATCGCGTCGGTCGCTGCCTTCGCGTCGGTGTGCACGACGAGCTCGCGGCCGTCGTAGTACTCCGGACCGACGACGGCGGAGTGGAGGTGACGGGTGTCGTCCGCTCCCGGGGCGGGCCACACCGTGCGCCCGCACATCTCGACCGGGTCCATCGCCACGTCGCCGGCGGGCGGCGTGACGTCGTAGTCACCGCCGTCCTCGGGCAGGCCGACGTCGAGGGGGAAGTCCGCCGGGATCTCGGCGGGCTCCGGCGGTTCGGTGGGCTCCGGCGGCTCGGTGGGCTCGGGCGGGTCGGTTGACGGAGGGGACGACGGGGCAGGCGCGGACGGCGACGGCGACGTGGGTGACGGCGAGGCCGGCTCGGACGGCGACTCCGAGGGCGAGGGGTCGGGCGACGGGATGGGCGACTCGGACGGCGACGGCGTGGGCGTCGGCGCCTCACCGAACATCGTCAGGGCCGCGACGGTCGTGCGCAGCGGTGCCACGGTCGCGTCGACCGCCTCCCTGGCGCTGCCGCGCGTCCACTGGCCGTAGGTGGAGCTGACGAGCAGCGCCGCGCCGACGGGTACGACGTGGACGACGGTCGCACCAGCGCTCGGTGCGCCGTCGACGCTGTAGGTCTGCAGGAGGGTGGTGGCCGGACCGGGACCGAAGGGCGAGGCGAGCACCTCGGTGCGCGTCTCCATGTCGCGACCACGGTCGGGCTCCGCACAGTCCGACGCGAGGCCGGCCAGCCGGTCCGCGAGGCGTACGGCGTCCTCCGGAGCCCCCAGGACCAGCAGCTCGCGGGTGTCGGCGGACTCGCCGCCACTGTTGTCGGCGACCATGCGGTCGCGGGTGCCCAGTCCGCGCAGCGGGGAAGTGCCGCACAGCTCGAGGTCACGCAGGCCGGTGCCGGTGCGGGAGGTGGGGACGGTGTCCGCGGCTCCGCCCATGCCCGAGGACAGCGGGAAGTCGTCGGGGATCGTCGTGCCGGGGCTCGACCCGTCGCTCGCCGTCGTCACGGAGTCGCCCAGCCAGTCGCCCGACACCGTTCCGTCCGAGGACCGGTCCCCGCACCCGGCGAGCACGAGGGCGCACCCGAGCGCGGCCGTGACGAGCCGAGCGCGGTGCCTCATGCCGTGTGAGACACCCCGACGGGCGAAAAGGTTGCCGGGAGGACGGAGGAGAAGGGTCGATCAGCGTGAGGGGTCGAGCGGTTCGAGCCGCTGCGCCACCCGTCTCGCGAGGGCGACGAAGTCGGCGCGCGACATCGTCATGTTGCGGTCGGGGGCGAAGCCGAGCTGGGAGACGGCGCCACCGTCGCGCACGACGGCCATCAGGAACGGGAACGACTGGCTGTCGTTGATCTCGAAGGTGAGGGCCCACACGCTCAGGTCGGCGGACCTGGTGGAGCTCGAGGCCAGCTCGGTGACGTTCGTGCCCAGGTTGGCGCGTCCGCACTGGCGGATGCGGTCGCGGACCTGGTCGACGAAGGTGGCGGCCCGGCCCGGCTGCATCGCACCCACGGTCTGGGTGAGGCCGAGCTGGGAGGCGTTGGGCGTCTCGGGGAAGAGGAAGGTGCGGGTCAGGGCCTTGCTGATGCCCTTGCCCTCGAACGTCGTGCGGTCGCAGCGGGTGGCGGCGTAGTTGTTGCGCGCCTTCTCGGGCTCGGTGCCGACCCACGGGCCGCGCACGGCGGCGACGGGCGGCAGGTCGACCACCGACAGCAGCCCCGGCGGCGTACCGATCGAGAGCGGGGGAGTGGCACGGGACTTCGCGCGCCCGGCGCACGTGCCGGCACCCTCGGCGCCGCAGACGCCGTTGACGGCGGCGGACAGCCCGGTCAGCACCGCCTTGTCCGGCACGGGCCGGCCCTGGCTGCGCACCACCTGGGTGACCACGAGGCTGCCGGTGCGGGCCATGCCGACGGTCAGGGTGGCCGGCTCCTTGCCCCACGAGCGGAGCCGGAAGGTGCGCGCCTCGTCGCCGACGCGCTTGACGGCGCGGGTGTCCATCAGCTGGGTGCGGGGGTCGATGCAGCCGGCGAACCACAGCGACGCCGTCTCGAAGCCCTGCGCCGCCTGACGGGCGTTGCGGGACATCTCGACCATCTCGACGGCCGTCGACCGGACGTCGGTCACCGTGCGCTCGCGGGTGCGCTGGCGGTCGCCCTTGCCGACCTTCTTCTTCTCGACGCGGTTCAGCGAGCCCTCCCACGTGCGGGCCAGCGCCGTGACGCCGTCGGGATCGGCGAAGCGCTCGCGCTGGCACGGCGCGAGCAGGCCGTCGCCGGTCAGGTTGTCGGTGGTGGCGGTCTCGGTCCACTCCAGGCCCGCGCCGAACCGGGCGAGCTGGGCCGGGCCGAGCATCGAGTCGGCGCTCACCATCTCCGCGCCCACGTCGTCGACGACCGGCTGATGGACGGTGACGCCGGGGGTGGCCTTCTCCTCGCTCAGGCTGGTGGCCTCGGCGCCCGCACCGGTGGCGACCAGCGACCCGGAGGCGAGGAGCGCGGCGGTGGCGAGGCCGGCGCCGATGACGGTGTGGGTACGACGTCGCGTCGCGCCGGCCCGGCGGATGACGGTGGCGCGCGGCCAGCGGATGTCCTCGAGGGGCCCGGCGAGGGCGTGGAGCAACCGCGGGATGTCGGTCGTCGGGGCGTCGCGGTGCAGCGAGAACTGCGCGCTGGCCGTCTGCAGCTCCCGCTCGGCGTCGGCCCGCGGCAGCCCGACCGTGCGGGCCACCTCGCCCAGGGAGAGCGCCGAGATGCCGTTGAGCACCAGCAGCTCGCGCTGGCGGGTGGTGAGCTTGGACAGCGCCTCCAGCGTGCTGCGCACCTCGGGGTCGAGCGACTTGTCGCGGTGCCAGATCCGGGCGGTGTGCCGTCGTCGGGCGCGGCCGAGGGCGAGGGGACGGACGTAGCCGTCGCGGTCCTCGAGCTGCCCGACCTTGCGCCAGCGGTGCCACGCGACCACGAACGCGTCGCGCACGGCGGTCCGGGAGGCCGGCGCGTCGCCGGTGAGGGCGTACGCCTCGTGCAGGAGGCGGGTGCGGGTCTCGACGTAGTAGGCGTCGAAGGTCTCGGGGCTCCTCATGACCGCTCCACGGTACGGGAGCGGCGGGTGCCACGCACATCCTTCCCCCCGTCCGCTCCGTCCCCGTTCCTTCCCCGCCCGTGGTCCGGGGCGGGCGGCGTGGCAGCGCGATCTGCCGGCGGGAGCGGGTGATGATGGGGCGGCCATGACGTCGCTCCTCACCCGACCAGACCGGTCCCGACACGAGAGTGGGCGGACCGACACTGCCCGGCCGCGTCCGCTCGTGCTGATCGCCACCCTCGGCGGGGCGCTCGCCGCGCTGGGCCCGCTCGTGGTGCTGCTCGCGATCGGCGTCATCGGCTGGTTCGCCACCGACGCCGGGGTGCACGGCGCACCCCGCGACGGCATGCGCGTGGGCGCCCTCGCCTGGCTGGCCGGCCACGGCTCCGGTGTCACCGTCATGGGCGCACGGATCACGATCGTCCCGCTCGGCATCACGGCCATCGCGGCGTGGTCGATGTGGCGGCTCGGCCACCGCGTCGGCGACTCGGTGTCCGGGCACGGCCCCGACGCCGACCGGATCTCCGACGGCGAGCGCGACTTCACCGTCCCGACCGCCATCGCCCTCTTCTTCGCGGCCTACGCCGTCGTGGCCGTGGTGGTCGCGACCCTCGCCGCCGGCACCACGGCCGACCCGTCCCTTCCGCGGGTGCTCGGCTGGACGCTGCTGCTGACGGCGTTCGTCGCCGCCCCCGCCATCGCGATCGGGTCGGGGCGCGCCGCGATCTGGGCGGCCTTCCTGCCCGCGTCGGTGCGGGCAGGCGCCGCGGTCGCGGGCGCGGTGCTCGCGCGCCTGCTGGCCGTCTCCGCGCTCGTCTTCCTCGTCTCCTTCGTCGTCTCCTTCGGCGAGGCTGCCACCATGACCGCGCGGCTGCACCCCAGCCCGTCGGAGGCCGGCCTCTACGCCCTCGTCAACGCCGCCTTCGCACCCAACGCGGCCCTGTTCGCCGGCTCGTGGCTGCTGGGCCCGGGCTTCGCGGTGGGCGGCGCCACCCTCGTGTCACCCGGGGCGGTCGTCCTCGGACCGCTCCCCGTCGTCCCCCTGCTCGCCGCACTCCCGGCGGTCGGCACCCCTCCCGGCTGGGTGGGCGCGCTGATGGCACTCCCGCCGTTGGTCGCCGCCTTCTCCGCCCACCGCGCGCTGCGCGGCCGCCTCCTGACCTGGGACCGCATCGCCCTTGCCGGGTGCGGTGGCGGGCTGGCGGCCGGGGTCGGGTTCGCGGTGCTCGCCTCGCTGTCCGGCGGCGCCGCCGGACCCGGTCGGATGCGCTTCGTGGGGCCCTTCACCCGTGACGTGCTGGTCCACGCCGTCACCGCGTGCGGCGTCGGCGCGCTCCTCGGCGCCTCGGTGCTGGCGTGGTTCGCCTGGCGTGCCGCCCGGACCGCCTCGTCCGACACCGCCTCGTCCGACAGCGCGGTGCCCGGCACCGAACCGGACACTGGACCGGGCACCGACTCGCTCACCGACTCACCGACCGAGGACTGACCGTGGGGGCTGGACACAGCCACGGTGACCGCCCCTCGCTCGGGCCGGCACCGCGGCAGATCAGGCTGCTGATGGCCGCCCTGGTAGGGCCGCTCGTGCTGGCGACGCTCGTCGGCCTCGTCGTGCTGTGGCCCGACGGCGACCTTGAGATCAGCGCGCCGGGTGTCGAGGTGGAGCGCGGCACCGCGGAGGTGCAGTCGATCGGTCCGTGCCGCCAGGCGGTCGAGGGGTGCCAGCTCGCGCAGGTCGAGCTGCTCAGCGGTCCCGGCGCGCCCGGCGCGGCGGAGGCGCTGCTGCCCTACGGCTCGCAGGCACCCGAGGTGGTGGCGGGCGACCGGATCATCGTGTCGTTCACCGCGCAGGCGCCCGACGGGGAGCAGTACGCCTTCCAGGACTTCGACCGCGGTCCACCCCTCCTCCTGCTGACGATCCTGTTCGCCGTCGGCGTCCTCGCGCTCTCACGCTGGCGCGGCATCGGCGCGCTCGCCAGCCTGGCGTACTCGCTGGTCCTCATCGCGGTCTTCATGCTGCCGGCGATCATGGAGGGCTCGCCGCCGCTGCTCGTCGCGGTGACCACGGCCTCGGCCATCATGCTGGTCACCCTCTACCTCTCGCACGGCTTCGACGTGCGCTCGACGGTGGCGATGCTCGGCACCCTGATCTCGCTGCTGGTGATCGGCGGGCTCGGTTGGGTGTTCACGAGCGTCGGGCACTTCACCGGGCTGGTCGACGAGGGCAGCCAGTACATCTCCGGCATCGCCGCGCAGGTCGACCTCCGCGGGCTGCTGCTGGCGGGGCTGGTCATCGGCGCGCTGGGCGTGCTCGACGACGTCACCGTCACCCAGACCTGGGCGGTGTGGGAGCTCGCCGACGTCGACCCCGACGCCAGCACGCGCACGATCTTCACCCGGGCGATGCGCATCGGGCGCTCCCACGTCGCCTCCACCGTCAACACCCTGGTGCTCGCCTACGTCGGCGCCACGCTTCCGCTGATGCTCGTCTTCTCGGCGCTCTCGCTGCCCTTCGGGATCGCGGTCAGCCAGGAGATCGTGGCGCAGGAGGTGGTGCGCGGGCTCGTCGGCGGGCTCGGCATCGTCGCGGCGGTGCCGGTGACGACCGCGATCGCCGCCGTCGTCGCGGGCCGCCTGGTGCGCGACCGGGCAACGGCTGCCGGACCCTCCCACCGCGCGTAGCCGCAGCCCTAGACTTCCGGGCGTGCACCAGCCCACCCGCCTCGTCGTCCTCGTGTCGGGATCCGGCACCAACCTGCAGGCGTTGCTCGACGCCTGCGCCGATCCGGCGTACGGCGCCCGGGTCGTCGCCGTCGGCGCCGACCGCGAGGACATCGAGGGCCTTGCCCGCGCCGAGCGCGCGGGGGTCCCGACCTTCGTGCGCAAGGTGTCGGACTTCGAGACCCGCGAGGGCTGGGACGCCTCGCTCACCACCGTGGTCGAGCGCTTCGAGCCCGACCTGGTCGTCTCCGCCGGCTTCATGAAGCTGCTCTCCACCGAGTTCCTCGACCGGTTCCTCACCCTCAACACCCACCCGGCGCTGTGCCCGGCGTTCCCCGGCATGCACGGGCCGCGCGACGCCCTCGAGCACGGCGTCAAGGTGACCGGCGCGACGCTCTTCGTGGTCGACGCGGGCGTCGACACCGGCCCGATCATCGCCCAGGTGCCGGTCGTGGTGGAGGACGACGACGACGTCGCGTCGCTGCACGAGCGCATCAAGACCGCCGAGCGGGCGATGCTCGTGGACACCGTCGGCCGGATCGCCCGCGAGGGCATCGCGGTCGACGGCCGCCGGGTTCGCATCGGCGCCGACGCTCGGTAGTCTGCAGCCACACGACTGGCGCAGGTGGGTCACCACCGGGGAGTGACGCCGGGGACCATCGAACGCCTGGGTGCCCCCGATCTCGTTACCGATCTCGCTTGAGTCCGAGGAGTCCCGTGTCCCCCTCTGCCGACCTCCGTGTCCCGATCCGCCGTGCCCTGGTGTCCGTCTACGACAAGGCCGGTCTCGACGACCTGGTCCGCGGCCTCCACGAGGCCGGTGTCGAGCTCGTCTCCACCGGCGGCTCGGCCGCGCTGATCGAGTCGCTCGGCCTGCCCGTCACCAAGGTGGAGGACCTCACCGGCTTCCCCGAGTGCCTCGACGGCCGGGTCAAGACCCTGCACCCGCGCGTGCACGCCGGGATCCTCGCCGACCGCCGCCTCGACTCCCACGTCGCGCAGCTCGAGGAGCTCGGCGTCGAGCCGTTCGACCTCGTCGTGAGCAACCTCTACCCCTTCACCCAGACCGTCGCGTCGGGCGCCGGCCCCGACGAGTGCGTCGAGCAGATCGACATCGGCGGTCCGTCGATGGTGCGCGCCGCGGCCAAGAACCACCCCAGCGTCGCCATCGTCACCTCGCCCGCGACGTACGACGCCGTGCTGGCCGCCGTCGCCGCCGGCGGGTTCACGCTGGCCGAGCGGCAGCGTCTCGCAGCCGAGGCGTTCGTGCACACAGCGACCTACGACGTCCACGTGGCGTCGTGGATGGGCAACGTGCTCACCGACACCAGCGAGGGGTCGGGCTTCCCGTCGTGGATGGGGGCGACGTGGACCAAGGAGGCGGTGCTGCGCTACGGGGAGAACCCGCACCAGTCCGCCGCGCTCTACAGCAACGGCTTCCTGGCCGACGGTCCCGGGCTCGCCCAGGCGACGCAGCACCACGGCAAGGAGATGTCCTACAACAACTACGTCGACGCCGACGCGGCCCGGCGGGCGGCGTACGACTTCGACGAGCCGGCCGTGGCGATCATCAAGCACGCCAACCCCTGCGGCATCGCCGTGGCCGACGACGTCGCCACTGCTCACCGCAAGGCCCACGAGTGCGACCCGGTCAGCGCCTTCGGCGGGGTGATCGCCACCAACGTGCCGGTCTCCGTCGCGATGGCCGAGCAGGTCGCCGAGATCTTCACTGAGGTCGTCGTGGCGCCGGGCTACGAGGACGGCGCCGTCGAGGTGCTGCAGGCCAAGAAGAACATCCGCATCCTCGAGTGCCCGCCGCTCACCCGCGGCGGCGGCGAGATGCGGGCCATCTCCGGCGGCCTGCTGCTGCAGGACCGCGACGTGCTCTCCGCCCGGTCGGACGACGGCGGCGACGACCCGTCGACCTGGACCCTCGCCACCGGGAAGGCCGCCTCCGACGAGGTGCTGGCCGACCTCGCGTTCGCGTGGCGCGCCTGCCGGGCGGTGAAGTCCAACGCGATCCTGCTCGCCTCCGGCGGCGCCTCGGTGGGCGTCGGGATGGGACAGGTCAACCGCGTCGACTCGTGCCGCCTCGCCGTCGAGCGGGCGGGGGAGCGGGCGTCGTCGGCGGTCGCCGCCTCCGACGCCTTCTTCCCCTTCGCCGACGGCCCGCAGATCCTCATCGACGCCGGGGTCAAGGCCATCGTCCAGCCCGGTGGCTCGGTCCGCGACGCCGAGGTCGTCGCGGCCTGCGAGGCGGCCGGCGTGACGATGTACCTGACCGGCGCGCGCCACTTCTTCCACTGATGAGCGGCCTCCCTAGGATGACGGACGTGACGGCACAGACCCTGGACGGCGCAGCGACGCTGCGGACCATCAAGGCCGAGCTGGCGGAGCGCGTCGCCGCGCTGCGCGAGCGGGGCGTCGTGCCCGGCCTCGGGACGGTGCTGGTTGGTGATGACCCCGGGTCGCACTGGTACGTCGGCGCCAAGCACAAGGACTGCGCGGAGATCGGCATCACCTCGATCCGCCGCGACCTGCCCGCCACGGCCACCCAGGCCGAGGTCGAGGCGGTCATCGACGAGCTCAACGCCGACGACGCCTGCACCGGGTTCATCGTCCAGCAGCCCACCGGGCTCGACGAGTTCGCCCTGCTCTCGCGGGTCGATCCCGACAAGGACGTCGACGGCCTCCACCCGGTCAACCTCGGCAAGCTGGTGCTGGGCGAGGCCGGCCCGCTGCCCTGCACCCCGGTCGGCGCCATCGAGCTGCTGCGCCGCCACGGCGTCGAGATCGCCGGTGCGGAGGTCGTGGTCGTCGGCCGCGGGATCACCGTCGGGCGCCCGCTCGGGCTGCTGCTGACCCGCCGGTCGGAGAACGCCACCGTCACGCTGTGCCACACCGGCACGCGCGACCTCGCCGCACACGTCCGCACCGCCGACATCGTCGTCGCGGCCGCCGGCGTGCCCGGCATCATCACCGCCGACATGGTCAAGCCGGGCGCGGCGGTGCTCGACGTGGGCGTCTCGCGCGTGGACGGCAAGGTCACCGGCGACGTGCACCCCGACGTGTGGGACGTGGCGGGCTGGGTCTCGCCCAACCCGAAGGGCGTCGGACCGATGACGCGCGCGATGCTGCTGACCAACATCGTGGAGATCGCCGAGAAGTCCGTCCGGTCCTGACATGGCCGACCCCGACCACCCCGAACACCCCGACCGGGCCGACCCGCACGTCGAGCCCCCCGAGTCGGTCGCGCCGGTCTCGGCGGAGCCACCGCCGGAGGACCCCGACGAACCGCGCCGCTACCCCTCGACGATCGGGGGCGCGTTCTACCTGCTCGTCCTCGGCGTGGTCGGGGCGTCCCTGGTCGTCGTGGCGCTCGACGAGTGGCGCACCGGCATCCGGCTGATGGGCGGGGCGCTGATCTTCGCCGCCGCCGTCCGGCTGGTGCTGCGCCGCCGCGACGCCGGCATGCTCGCCGTACGCCACAAGGTGCTCGACGCGGCCGTGCTCATCGTGCTCGGCGGGCTGCTGATCTTCCTCGCCGGATCCATCCCCGACCAGCCCGGCGGCTTCTAGCGCCCCACGACCGGTCCTGACAACGCACGAGCGGTGCGTGGGACACGTTTCCGGACTCCGGAACCTGTCTCACGCACCGCTCGGGTGCATCGGGGGACCGATCAGATCAGGCCGAGCTCCGTGACGGCCTTGCGCTCGTCGGCGAGCTCGGCGGTCGAGGCGTCGATCCGGGCGCGCGAGAAGTCGTCGATCTCGAGGCCCTCGACGATCGACCAGTCGCCGCCGGAGGTGGTGACCGGGAACGAGGAGATCAGGCCCTCGGGGACGTCGTACTCGCCCTTGGACACGACCGCCATCGACACCCAGTCGTCCTGCGCCGAGCCGAAGAGCCAGTCGCGGGCGGCGTCGATCGTGGCCGACGCGGCCGAGGCAGCCGAGGAGGAACCACGCGCGTCGATGATCGCGGCGCCGCGCTTGGCGACGGTCGGGATGAAGTCGTTCTCGAGCCAGGCCTGGTCGCCGACGGCCTCGGCGGCGTTCTTGCCGTTGACCTCGGCGTGGAAGAGGTCGGGGTACTGGGTGGCCGAGTGGTTGCCCCAGATCGTCATCTTCTTGATGTCGGTGACCTTCGCGCCGGTCTTCGCCGCGAGCTGGCTGATCGCGCGGTTGTGGTCGAGGCGGGTCAGGGCCGAGAATCGCTCGCGCGGGATGTCGGGCGCGTTGGTCATCGCGATGAGGGCGTTGGTGTTGGCCGGGTTGCCGGTGACGCCGATGCGTACGTCGTCGGCGGCGACGGCGTTGAGGGCCTTGCCCTGCGCGGTGAAGATCGCGCCGTTGGCCGAGAGCAGGTCGCCACGCTCCATGCCGGGGCCGCGCGGGCGCGCGCCGACGAGGAGGGCGAGGTTGACGCCGTCGAAGATCTTCTCGGCGTCCGAGCCGATCTGCACGCCGGCGAGGTTCGGGAACGCGCAGTCGTCGAGCTCCATGACGACGCCCTCGAGCGCCTTGAGGGCGGGCTCGATCTCGAGCAGCCGCAGCTCGATCGGGCGGTCCGCGGCCAGTGCGCCGCTGGCGAGGCGGAAGAGCAGGCTGTAGCCGATCTGGCCGGCGGCGCCGGTGACGGCCACCTTGAGAGGTTCGGAGGTCACGGTTCGTACTCCTCGTGAGGGTGGTCTCGGATCTGTTCCGGGTTGTCCCGCTGACGCTAGCAGCGCGGTGCGGCTGGCATGCTGGCGCCCATGTCTGGAGCCGTACGCCGCCCGCTGGCGGTCGCGGCGCTCGCGACGGGCCTCCTGCTGGGGACCTCCGGGTGCGCGGGCATCGGCCAGCCCGAGCCCTACGACTCACCGGGCATCAACGGCCTCGTCATCCCCACGCCGACCCCCGCGCCCGCGGACTTCGTGGACGGCGTCGACAACCCCTGGCTGCCGCTCGAGCCGGGCACGCGCATGACCTACGACCTCAGCGAGGACGGACGCACGACGGGCCGCATGGTGGTGGACGTGCTCGACGGCACGGTCCCGGTCGCGGGTCTCGCCGCGACGGCGGTGGAGACCACGACCGACCCGGGCGACGGCACGACCACCGTCGAGACGCACCTCTACGCCCAGGACGAGGCCGGCAACGTGTGGCTGGTCGGCGCCGACTCCGCCGCATCGTCCTGGCGCGCCGCCGAGGACGGCGCGGAGGCCGGTCTCGCGATGCCCGCCGACCCACGCCTCGGCGACGGCTGGCTGTCGTACGACGTCCCCGGCCTGCCGCGTGCCAGCGCCACCATCGAGGACCAGTCCAGCGAGATGGTGCAGCTGCTCGACGAGGCCGGCACCACGACCCGCACGGTGTACGAGAAGGGTGTCGGCCTCGTGGGGCTGGAGGACCTCGACGCCGGCTGGACGGCCGAGCTGGTCGAGGGCTAGTCGCTCAGCGCTGGCCCGGGTCAGTCGGGGCGGCGCACCTGGGTGCGGCCGTCGTCGTCACCCTCGGGGTTGCCCCAGTGCCCGGGAGCGCTCTGCCCGGGCTGCTGCGGCTGCTGCTGGCGCTGCTGGCCGGGCTGCTGGGGTGCGCCCCACTGGCCAGGCTGGGCCGGTGGCTGCTGCTGCGGCGCGGGCTGGCCCCACTGTCCGGGCTGACCGGGCTGCTGCTGCGGGGGAGCGGCCTGCGGTGCACCGTAGGCCGGGTCGGGCTGCTGCTGCGGGCCGCCGGGCTGCCCCCACTGCTGCTGCGGGGGAGCGCCCCACGCGGCACCGGGCTGGCCCCAGCTGCCCGGCTGGCCCTGGTTCCACTGGGCCTCGTAGTTGCCCGGGACGTACTGGTCCTTCTTGCCGCCGCCGAAGTTGAGGCCCGAGCCGGCGACCGGCTCGGACCCCTGGCCGAAGAGGACGGGGTAGGTGAGGCCGGCGATCGCCGCGCCGAGCAGCGGTGCGAGCACGAAGAGCCAGAGCTGGATGATCGCGTCGGTGCCGGCGAAGACGCCGACGCCGATCGAGCGGGCCGGGTTGACCGACGTACCGGTCAGGGGGATGGCGAGGAAGTGGAGCATGCTGAGCGTGAGGCCGATCGCGAGCGGGCCGAGGGCGACGTTGACGTCGTTGCGCGCGTCGGTGACGGCGAGGATGACCCACAGGAACACCGCGGTCATCACCACCTCGAGCAGCAGGGCGGCCCACCAGGCGAAGCCGGAGCCCTGGTCGCCGAAGAAGTTCTGGCCCATGTTGCCCTCGGCGACGAAGCCGTCGAAGCCGTGGCCGAGGCCGAAGAGCACGGCTCCGGCGAGGAGGGCGCCGAGCAGCTGTGCGGCCATGTAGAGGCCGACCTGGCTCCACGGCAACCGGCCGCCCAGGACGGCGCCCAGCGTGACGGCCGGGTTGAAGTGACCGCCCGAGACGCGCCCGACGGCGTAGGCCATCACCACGACGGTGAGGCCGAAGGTCAGACCCGTGGCGACGAGGTCGCCCCCGCTGTAGACGGCGGCGCCGCAGCCGAAGAAGACGAGCACGAAGGTGCCCAGTGCCTCGGCGGTGAACTTCTGTCCGGTGGTCGGTGTGTCTTCGACGGTGTCGCTCATCGCGCGTCCCTCCAGGGTCGGGTGGCCATACCCCTCGTAGGCCGTGCTGAGCCTAGCGGCGTGGAAGGAGGGGTGCGAGGGTAGGCGAGTCGCCACCGCTTCCCGGCGTCAGGTATCTTGACGTCAAGAGTTATGCCCGGACCAGATCACGAGCTGCAGGAGCTGTCGTACCCATGGCCAAGATCATCTACACCCACACCGACGAGGCGCCGCTGCTCGCGACGTACTCGTTCCTCCCGATCATCGCCGCCTACGCGAAGACCGCCGGTGTGGACGTCGAGACCCGTGACATCTCGCTTGCCGGTCGCGTGATCGCGCAGTTCCCCGACCGGCTCACCGACGAGCAGCGCCTCGACGACGCGCTCGCCGAGCTCGGCGAGCTCGCGACGAAGCCCGAGGCCAACATCATCAAGCTGCCCAACATCTCCGCCTCGATCCCGCAGCTCAAGGCCACCGTCGCCGAGCTGCAGTCGCAGGGCTACGACCTCCCGGACTACCCCGAGAACCCGCAGACCGACGAGGAGCGCGAGACCCGCGCCCGCTACGACAAGGTCAAGGGCTCGGCTGTCAACCCCGTCCTGCGCGAGGGCAACTCCGACCGCCGCGCGCCCGCCTCGGTCAAGAACTACGCCAAGGCCCACCCCCACTCGATGGGCGCGTGGAGCAGCGACTCCCAGACGTCGGTCGCCACGATGGGGCACGACGACTTCCGCAGCAACGAGCAGTCCGTGGTCATCCCCGCCGACGACACGCTCGCGATCGTGCACGTGGGCGCCGACGGCCAGGAGACGGTCCTCAAGGAGGGCCTGGAGGTCCTCGAGGGCGAGGTCGTCGACGCGACCTTCATGAGCGCGGCCCACCTCGACGAGTTCCTCGAGCAGCAGGTGGCCAGGGCGAAGGCCGACGGCGTGCTGTTCTCCGCCCACCTCAAGGCCACGATGATGAAGGTCTCCGACCCGATCATCTTCGGCCACGTCGTGCGCGCGTACTTCGCCGACGTCTTCGCCCAGTACGGCGAGCAGCTGGCCGCCGCGGGCCTCTCGGCCAACGACGGCCTCGGCGCGATCCTGTCCGGCCTCGACAAGGTCGACGGCGGCGCGGAGATCAAGGCCGCCTTCGAGAAGGGCCTGGCCGAGGGCCCGTCGCTCGCGATGGTCGACTCCGACCGCGGCATCACCAACCTCCACGTCCCCTCCGACGTCATCATCGACGCCTCGATGCCCGCGATGATCCGCACGTCCGGCCAGATGTGGAACTCCGACGGGGAGCAGCAGGACACCCTCGCCGTCATCCCGGACTCCTCCTACGCCGGCGTCTACCAGGCCGCCATCGACGACTGCCGCACCCACGGCGCCCTCGACCCCTCGACGATGGGCTCGGTGCCCAACGTCGGCCTGATGGCCAAGGCGGCCGAGGAGTACGGCTCGCACGACAAGACCTTCGAGATCCCCTCCGCGGGCAAGGTCGAGGTCCGCAACGGGTCCGGCGAGGTGCTGATGTCGCACGACGTCGAGGCGGGCGACATCTGGCGCGCCTGCCAGACCAAGGACGCCTCCATCCGCGACTGGGTCAAGCTCGCCGTCACCCGCGCCCGGGCCAGCGAGACCCCGGCCATCTTCTGGCTCGACGAGACGCGCGCCCACGACGCCAACCTCATCGCGCTCGTGAAGACCTACCTGGCGGACCACGACACCGACGGGCTCGACATCCAGGTGATGGCGCCGGCCGAGGCGACGACGTACTCCCTGGAGCGGATCCGTCGCGGCGAGGACACCATCTCGGTGACCGGCAACGTGCTGCGCGACTACAACACCGACCTCTTCCCGATCCTCGAGCTCGGCACCAGCGCCAAGATGCTCTCGATCGTCCCGCTGATGAACGGCGGCGGCCTCTTCGAGACCGGCGCCGGCGGCTCGGCGCCGAAGCACGTGCAGCAGCTCGTCAAGGAGGACTACCTGCGCTGGGACAGCCTCGGTGAGTTCTTCGCCCTGGCCGCCTCGCTCGAGCACCTCGCCGGCTACGACGACAACGCCCGCGCCCGCATCCTCGGTGACACGCTCGACAAGGCGACCGAGACCTTCCTCAACGAGGACCGCTCGCCGGGCCGCAAGCTCGGCACGATCGACAACCGCGGCTCGCACTTCTACCTCGCGCTCTACTGGGCCGAGGAGCTGGCGAAGCAGACGGAGGACGCCGACCTCGCCGCCGCGTTCGCCGAGCTCGCCTCGACGCTGCGCGCCGCCGAGCAGACGATCGTCGACGAGCTGCTCGCCGTGCAGGGCAAGCCGGCCGACATCGGCGGCTACTTCCGCCCCGACGCGGAGAAGGCTGCAGCGGTGATGCGACCGTCCGCGACGTTCAACGAGGCCATCGCCTCGCTGGGCTGAGCACGCACACCACGACGACATGACAACGGGGGAGCAGGGGCAGCCGCGCGCGCCCCTGCTCTCCTCGGTCTGGCTGGTCCTCGGCAACCTGCTGCCGGTCTGGGCGGTGTGGGCCGGCCACATGTCGGTCGGCGACGTCTTCGTCGTCTACTGGATCGAGAACGTCTCCTACTGGGCGATCACCATCGTCAAGGTTCGCACCGCGCGCGGCCCCGCCACGCCCGGGGCCGGACGGATGACCCTCAACGGCAAGCCGGTCGACGCCTCCGACGCCGGGGCGCTGTCGTTCTTCTTCGCCCTGCACTACGGCATCTTCACGCTCGTCCACGGCGTGTTCGCCTTCGTCATGGCCT
The DNA here is from genome assembly GCF_048161455.1 of Nocardioides sp. T5. Classification (NCBI taxonomy): domain Bacteria; kingdom Bacillati; phylum Actinomycetota; class Actinomycetes; order Propionibacteriales; family Nocardioidaceae; genus Nocardioides; species Nocardioides sp. T5. The sequence goes on from NZ_CP182415.1 coordinate 1,031,719, forward strand.
TCCTGGCGGGCGGCGACCTGCACCCGGCCATGTGGCTGCTGGCCGGGCTGACCCTCGCACTGAGCCACGTCGGCTCGCTGTGGATCAACTGGTACGACGGCGGGGAGCGGTGGCGGGTCTCCGCCACCACGGCCATGTGGCAGCCCTACCCGCGCATGCTCGTGCTGCACGTCGCGATCATCCTGGGCTTCGGCCTCGTCCTCCGCTCGGTCGGCTCGGCCGGGACCCCGACCGGGCTGGACGAGCTGGCGCCGGTGCTGCTGCTCCTCGGCCTCAAGACCGTCGTCGACCTCGCCCTCCACCTCTGGGAGCGCCGCCGGGCCCGCTCGGCGACACCGGTCGGCACGGCGTGATCCCGGCCACCTCCCGCGCCGACGCGCCGGTGCCGGGGAACAATACCGGCCGCGCCCTCTCTTGCGCCAGGTGATGACGACGACTGCCGAGACCTCCGCTCCACCCGCCGACCCCTCCGGCAGCCGCTCCGGCGACGTCGACGTGCCGGCGGTGACCGCGCGCCACTTCGGCCTCGCGGTCCTCGCGCTGGCGATGGGCGGCTTCGCGATCGGCACCACCGAGTTCGTCACGATGGGCCTGCTGCCCCAGATCGCCGCCGGCGTGGACGTCTCGATCCCCACCGGCGGGCACGTCATCTCGGCGTACGCCGTCGGGGTGGTCGTCGGCGCGCCGGTGCTGGCGTTCCTCGGTGCGCGGCTCCCGCGGCGGGCCCTGCTGGTGGCCCTGATGGCGGCCTTCGCCGTCGGCAACGCGGTGAGTGCGCTCGCGACGTCCTACGAGCAGCTGATGGTCGCCCGCTTCGCCGCCGGGCTGCCGCACGGTGCCTACTTCGGCGTCGCCTCCCTGGTCGCTGCCAGCATGGCGCGGCCCTCGCACAAGGGGCGCGCGGTCTCGCTGGTGATGCTCGGCCTGTCGGTCGCCAACGTCGTCGGCGTACCCGCAGCGACGGTCCTGGGCCAGGAGCTCGGCTGGCGGGCGGCGTTCTGGGCGGCCGGCGGGCTCGCCGTGCTGACCCTCGGGCTCGTCGTCTGGCTCGTGCCGTCGGTCCCCGGCGACCCGGGTGCGAGCGGGCGCCGCGAGCTGTCGGCCTTCAAGGTGCCGCAGGTCTGGCTGACCCTGCTCGCGGGCGCCGTCGGGTTCGGCGGCATGTTCGCCGTCTACACCTACATCGCTCCCGTCGTGACCGACGTCGCCGGGCTGGGGGAGCGGGCGGTGCCCGTCTTCCTGCTCTCCTTCGGCCTCGGCATGGTGGCCGGCACCTGGCTGGCCGGGATCATGGCCGACTGGTCGATCTTCCGCTCGCTCATCATCGGTGGAGTCGGCATGGCCTTCACGATGCTGGCCTTCTGGGTCGCCGCGCCCCACGGCTGGGCCGCCCTGCCGGTCGTCTTCCTCATCACCACGCTCGGCTCGGTGCTGGTCGTCAACCTCCAGCTGCGGCTGATGGACGTGGCGGGCGATGCCCAGACCCTCGGTGCCGCGATGAACCACGCCTCGCTCAACATCGCCAACGCGCTCGGCGCGTGGCTGGGAGGCCTGGTCATCGCGGCCGGCTGGGGACTCCGCGCCCCCGCCCTGGTCGGGCTCGTCCTCTCGGTCGCCGGGGTGGCCATCCTGCTGCTCTCGGCCGCCCTGCACGTGCGGGGACGGGACGCCGTACGCGCCTGAGCCGCGCGCCGGTGCACGACCTTCCCGATGATGTTGCGTGGTGTTAACACGGGCGGAACTGTGGCGTAGCCCGGACTTGTAACGATCCAATCCATGAGGGGCGGGCAGTCCGCCCCAGATCTTCCGGAGGGGAACGTCATGGACGAGGACAAGATCGTGCGCCAGATGGAGCGCCGCCGCCAGCTCGCCGACCGCAACACCGGTGCGGTCGTCGACCTGCTGGGACGACGTGAGGAGCTGCGGGGGATCTACCCCGCCGCCGACCTGGTCGCGGAGAACGTGGGCTGGGCCGTCTGAGCCGGGGCGTGGGCCCGGTGCGCCGGGCTCACGCCCAGCCGTAGACCATGCCCATCGCCGAGCGCACCTCGTCGAGCGTGGCCTCGGCGACCTCGTTGGCACGGGCGTTGCCGCGGCGGAGCACCTCGTCGAGGTAGCCGGGGTCGGCCTCGAGCTCGGCGCGACGGGCCCGCAGCGGGGCGAGCTCGGTGTTGATCGCCTCGGTGAGGCGGCCCTTGAGCGCCCCGCCGCCACCGTCGCCGATCTCCTCGGCGACCGCGGCCGGGTCGACGCCCTCGCACAGGCCGATGAGCGTCAGCAGGTTGGCGACCTCCGGGCGGGCATCCGGGTCGTAGGTGATCACGCGGTCGCTGTCGGTCTTGGCGCCCTTGAGCTTCTTGGCGGTCTCGTCGGCGCTCATCCGCAGCTCGACGACGTTGCCCTTGGACTTGCTCATCTTGGTGCCGTCGGTGCCGAGGATCAGCGGCGCCTCGGACAGCAGCGCACCCGGCTCCGGGAACACCGGGGCGTACCTGTCGTTGAAGCGGCGCGCGACCACGCGCGTCTGCTCGAGGTGGGGGAGCTGGTCACGTCCGACCGGCACGACGTTGGCCTTGCAGAACAGGATGTCCGCGGCCTGGTGCACGGGGTAGGTGAGCAGCAGCCCGCCGATCGAGGTGATGCCGGCCGACTTGGCCTCGTCCTTGACGGTGGGGTTGCGCTGCAGCTCCGCGACGCTGACCAGGCTGAGGAAGGGCAGCATCAGCTGGTTGAGCGCGGGCACCGAGGAGTGGGTGAAGATCGTCGCCTTCTCCGGGTCGAGCCCGGCGGCGATGTTGTCGACCAGCAGGTTGCGCACGTTGCCGGCGATGTCGCCGGCGACCTCGCGGTCGGTGATCACCTGGTAGTCCGCGATCAGCTGCCAGATCTCGGCGCCGCTGTCCTGGAGGCGGAGGCGGTTGCGGATCGAGCCGAAGTAGTGGCCGATGTGCAACGCCCCGGTCGGACGGTCCCCGGTCAGCATGCGCAGCGAGGCCGGGTCCTTGGCCATCTGCTCCTCGATGGCGTCGCTGCGAGCCTGTGCGGCGCGGAAGGTGTCACTCACGCGGCAGATCCTTTCACGGGGCTGATCGGCTCCGCGACGGGGTTCTGTAGGGTCTCGTGGGTGCCCACCATCGGAGTAGCGATCGCGATTCCCGAGCCCTGGGCGAGCGAGCTCCAGGACTACCGGACCAGCGTCGGCGACCTCACGGCGACGCAGATCCCCACCCACATCACGCTGGTCCCGCCGACCGAGGTGCCCGACGCCGATCTCCGGACGGTGCGCGCGCACCTGACGCACGCGGCGTCCGCCGTGTCGCGCTTCGACATCCACCTGCGCGGCACCGGCACCTTCCGCCCGGTCTCGCCCGTCGTGTTCGTCACCCTGGCCGAGGGCATCTCGGGTTGCGAGGTGCTCGCGGACGCCGTACGACAGGGACCGCTCGAGGTCGAGCTGCACTACCCCTACCACCCGCACGTCACCATCGCCCACCACCTCGACGACGAGGCGCTCGACCGGGCGTTCGCGGAGCTGGCGGAGTTCGAGTGCCGCTTCGCCGTCGACGCGTTCAGCCTCTACGTCCACGACGCCGACGCCGGCTGGCGGGCCACCGACCACTTCGAGCTGGGCTGAGCGGGTGCCGGTCCTCGACACCGTGAAGGAGCGCGTCGCCGGTGTGCGTGAGCGCCGCCCGGTCGTCGACCACCTCGTGCGCGCCGTCGAGCACTACGGGCAGGTCAACGGCAGCGCCCTCGCCGCCGCGGTGACCTACTTCGCGTTCCTGTCGTTCTTCCCGATCCTCGCCCTCGCCTTCGCGATCTTCGGACAGGTGACGGAGGTCTACGAGGGCGCCGAGGACACGCTGGTCGACGCGGCCAACTCCGTCCTCCCCGGCCTGGTCGGTGGCGACAGCGGCGTCCCGCTCGACACCCTCCAGTCCGCCGCGCCGGGGATCTTCAGCGTCGGCATCCTGCTCACGCTCTACTCAGGCCTGGGCTGGCTCTCGGGCATGCGCACCGCGCTGATGGCGATCTTCGAGGAGCCCGAGCGCGAGCGACCCAACTTCGTGTTCGGCAAGCTGCGTGACGTGCTCGCCCTCCTGGCGCTCGGCTCGATCCTGGTCACGAGCGTGGCGGTGTCCGGCGTGGCGACCAAGGTGCTCACCCCGATCATGGAGTGGCTCGACCTGGGCGTGGTCGCGGAGGGCTTCTTCTGGGCGCTGGCGATCGGCCTCGGCCTGGCAGCCAACACGTTGCTCTTCTTCGCCTTCTTCCGCCTGCTCGCCCAGCCGAACACCCCCAGCCGGTCGCTGTGGTCCGGGTCGCTCCTGGGTGCCGTCGTGTTCGAGGTCCTCAAGCAGCTCTCCACCTTCCTGCTCAAGGCCACGGCCGAGTCCGCGGCGTTCCAGGCCTTCGGCATCGCGCTCATCCTGATGATCTGGATCAACTACACCTCCCGCGTCGTCGTCCTCGCCGCCGCCTGGGCCCACACCTCGCCCGAGGCGCGCGCCCTCCGCGACGCCAACAGGGTCGCCGACCAGATGCCCGAGGGTCCCCGCATCGACCTCGCCGCGGCAGCGACCGGCGTACCCTCCACCGCCCCTGGTGGAGCCTCTCCCAAGGCGGCCTTCGCCGCCGGCGCGGCGTCGATGCTCGGGCTCGTCGCCCTCCTCCGCCGCCGCTGACCCTCCCGCCCCTGCTCCCCGCCCGCCCTCTGAGCGGTGTGTGACGCATGTTCCGCGCGCCGAAAACCTGCCTCACGCACCGACGGGGCACCTCGGCGGGGCTGGGCGGTGCGTGAGGCATGTTCTGTGCGCCGAGAAGATGTCTCATGCACCGCCCGGGTGGGCAGAGCGGTCCGCCGACCGTCCACAGCTCGACCGGGTACGCCCTCCTCCACAGGCCATGCGGTCGACGGTGGCACCGGCTCGCGGTGGTCGCTGCGATGGGCGCATGTTCTCCGTTCCCGGCCACTTCCGGAACCGCCCCTTCACGCGGGAGGAGGCCTTGTGTGGCGGCATCAGTCGAGGTGTGCTCCAGGGCCCACAGTTCAGGCGCCTCTACGAGAGCGTCTACTGCCACGTCGACCACGTGCCGACCTTCGAGGACCGGCTCAACGCCGCCCGGCTGACTCTCCCGGACGGTGCTCGCGCCGCGGGCATCACCCGGCTCCAGGAACTGGGACTCGACTACGGGCCACGCAGCCCGCTCCACTTCGTGGTCGAGGGAGACCTGCACCTGGTGATCGACGGCATCTACCTCCACCGCACCGTCAAGCTGCCACCGCTCGGCGAGGACGGCGTCACGGCGGCCGCGGCCTTCGTGGCCTATTGCGCCGAGGCGCGGACGATCGACGCGATCAAGGTGGGGTGCGACCTGCTCCGGTCGAAGCTCATGGACCGGCACGACCTGGACCAGCTCCTGTGCGAGGAGAAGTGGCGTCGCGGAGCGTCCGAGGCAACCTACGTGCTGCCCTACCTCACCGACCGGTGCCGTTCCATGGCCGAGGCCGAGCTGCTCGCGTACGTCGTCGCGGCTCGGCTCGGACCGCCCCAGGTCAACACCGCGGTGGAGATCGCGCGCGGCGTCCGAGTCACTCCCGACCTGTGGTTCGGCGAGCAGCGTGCTGCGGCGGAGTACGAGGGAAGCCATCACCAGGAGGACCGTGCCCAGTACAACGCGGACATCGACCGGTACCGCGCCTACCGGCGGCACGACGTGGCGTACGAGCTCGTCACCAAGGAGCGGCTTCGCACACCCAGGACGGCCGTGCGCGCGCTCCACTCGATGTTGCTGAGCCGCGGTTACGAGGGTCCGCCGCCGGAGTTCGGACCCGAGTGGGACGCGCTGTTCATGCGCTTGTCCGACGTCGTCAGGCCGCATGGGCCCCGCCACCGGGCGGGGTGAGTGACGCAGGCTTTCGGAGTGCAGAACCTGTCTCACTCACCGCTCGGACGATCGTCCGCGCTGGAGCGGTGGGTGACGCACGTTTTCGGGCCGTAGAACGTGTCTCACGCACCGCTGGCCAGGCCCCGGAACGGCAGCAGCTGGAGGAGCGGCAGCACCCGAGACGCGACGAGGGCCGGGGGAGACCCCCGGCCCTCGTCCGTGTGGAGCGGATGCGGCTCAGTGACCGTGCTTGATCGCGGTGCGGAGGTCCTTGTTGAGCTGCGAGATCACGTCGAGCGGGATCTCCTTGGGGCATGCGGCGGTGCAGGCGCCGATGTTGGTGCAGCCGCCGAAGCCTTCGTGGTCGTGCTGGGCGACCATGTTGACCACGCGCTCGTCGCGCTCGGGCTGGCCCTGGGGGAGCAGGCCGAGGTGGGTGACCTTGGCGCCCATGAAGAGCGAGGCCGAGCCGTTGGGGCAGGCGGCGACGCAGGCGCCGCAGCCGATGCAGGTCGCGACGTTGAAGGCGCGGTCGGCGTCGTCCTTGGGGACCGGGACCGAGTGGGCCTCGGGCGCCGACCCGGTGTTGACCGAGACGTAGCCGCCGGCCTGGATGATCCGGTCGAAGGCGCCGCGGTCAACGACGAGGTCCTTGACGACGGGGAAGGCGTCGGAGCGCCACGGCTCGATCGTGATGGTCTCGCCGTCGCTGAACGAGCGCATGTGGAGCTGGCAGGTCGTGGTGACCTCCGGTCCGTGCGCGTCGCCGTTGATCATGAGCCCGCACATGCCGCAGATGCCCTCGCGGCAGTCGGAGTCGAACGCGATCGGGTCCTCGCCCTGCTCGTTGAGCTGCTCGTTGAGCACGTCGAGCATCTCGAGGAACGACATGTCGGGGGAGACGTCGGCCAGCTGGTAGGTGTGCATCGCACCGGCGCTGACGGCGTCGGGCTGACGCCAGATCTTGAGGGTCAGGTTCACTTGTAGCTCCGCTGCTTCATCTCGATGGCCGTGTAGACCAGGTCTTCCTTGTGCAGGACGGGTCGCTCGTCGAGGCCGGCCCACTCCCAGGCGGAGACGTAGGCGAACTCGTCGTCGTGACGCAGCGCCTCGCCGTCCTCGGTCTGCGACTCGCCGCGGAAGTGGCCGCCGCAGGACTCGCGCCGGTTGAGTGCGTCGATGCACATCAGCTCGCCGAGCTCGAAGAAGTCGGCCACCCGGCCGGCCTTCTCCAGCGACTGGTTGAGCGACTCGCTGGTGCCGAGCACCTTGACGTTGCGGTAGAAGTCGTCGCGCAGCCCGCGGATCAGGTCGATCGCCTTCTTCAGGCCCGTCTCCGTGCGCTCCATGCCGCAGTACTCCCACATGATGTTGCCGAGCTCGCGGTGGTAGGAGTCGACGCTGCGGGTGCCGTTGACGGACAGGAAGTGCTCGATGCGGTCGGTGACCGACGTACGCGCCTCGACGACCGCCGGGTGGTCCTCGCCGATCGGCTCGAACGGGCCGTCGGCCAGGTAGTCGCGGATCGTGTGGGGCAGGACGAAGTAGCCGTCGGCCAGGCCCTGCATCAGCGCCGAGGCGCCGAGGCGGTTGGCGCCGTGGTCGGAGAAGTTGGCCTCACCGGTGACGAACAGGCCCGGGATCGTGGACTGCAGGTCGTAGTCGACCCACAGGCCGCCCATGACGTAGTGCACGGCCGGGTAGATGCGCATCGGCACCGAGTAGGGGTCCTCGCCGGTGATCCGGGCGTACATGTCGAAGAGGTTGCCGTACTTGTTGGCCACCGCGTCGCGGCCGAGGCGGTCGATCGCGTCGGCGAAGTCGAGGTAGACGCCACGTCGTACGCCCTCCACCTCGGGGCCGACGCCGCGACCCTCGTCGCAGACGTTCTTCGCGGCCCGCGAGGCGATGTCGCGGGGGACCAGGTTGCCGAACGAGGGGTAGATCCGCTCCAGGTAGTAGTCGCGGTCAGCCTCGGCGATCTCGCGCGGGTCCTTGTCGCAGTCGGCCTGGTTCTTCGGCACCCAGATGCGGCCGTCGTTGCGCAGCGACTCCGACATCAGCGTCAGCTTGGACTGGTGCGAGCCGGAGACCGGGATGCACGTCGGGTGGATCTGCGTGTAGCAGGGGTTGGCCATGTAGGCGCCCTTGCGGTGCGCACGCCAGGCGGCGGTGACGTTGGAGCCCATCGCGTTGGTGGACAGGTAGAACACGTTGCCGTAGCCGCCGGAGGCGAGCACGACGACGTCGGCGAGGTGGGTCTGGACCTCGCCGGTGACCATGTCACGGGCGATGATGCCGCGCGCCTTGCCGTCCGCGACGATCAGCTCGAGCATCTCGTGGCGGGTGAACATCGACACCGTGCCGGCGGCGATCTGGCGCTCGAGGGCCTGGTACGCCCCGATCAGCAGCTGCTGCCCGGTCTGGCCGCGGGCGTAGAAGGTGCGGGAGACCTGGACGCCACCGAAGGAGCGGTTGTCGAGCAGGCCGCCGTACTCGCGGGCGAACGGGACGCCCTGGGCGACGCACTGGTCGATGATGTTGGTGCTGACCTCGGCGAGGCGGTAGACGTTGGACTCCCGCGAGCGGTAGTCGCCGCCCTTCACGGTGTCGTAGAAGAGGCGGTGGACGGAGTCGCCGTCCTCCTTGTAGTTCTTCGCGGCGTTGATGCCGCCCTGCGCGGCGATCGAGTGCGCGCGCCGCGGCGAGTCCTGGTAGCAGAACGTCTTGACGTTGTAGCCGGCCTCGCCGAGCGTGGCCGCGGCCGAGGCGCCGGCCAGGCCGGTGCCGACGATGATGATGGAGAGCTTGCGGCGGTTGGCCGGGTTGACGAGGCGGGCCTCGAACTTCCGGTTCTGCCAGCGGTCCGCGATCGGGCCCTGTGGCGCCTTCTCGTCGACCAGCGGCGTGCCCGGGGTGTAGTAGCCCGCGGCGTCGTCGTAGTCGCCGTCGAGCGACCCGCTGAGCGAGGCCTCCGTCGAGGTGACGGTGTCAGGCATGTCCATGTCGTGGCTGTCGTTGCTCACGTGCGGTGACCCCTTACTTGGTGATGATGCCCGCGAGCACGGCGAGCGGGACGAGGGAGAAGCCGACCGAGACGATCAGCGCGATGACGAAGCCGAAGACCTTGGCGCGCTGCCGCTTGGCGGCGGTGCCGGTCCAGCCGAGGGTCTGCGCCGCGCTCCAGATGCCGTGGTGCAGGTGGGCGCCGAGCGCCAGCATCGCGACGATGTAGATCAGCGTCATCCACCAGAGGTCGAAGGTGTCGACCATCAGGTCGTACGGGTCGTTGGTCGCGCCGCCCTGCGGGTTGACCTTGCCGATCGTGAAGTTGAGCAGGTGCCACACCAGGAAGACGAGGATCGTCACGCCGCCCCAGCGCATCATCAGGCTGGCCCGCGTCGCGCCGGTGTCCTTCTTCATGACGTACTTGGTGGTGCGGGCACGAGCCGCGCGGCGCCAGAGCACGACGGCGCAGTAGACGTGCACGACCAGCGACACGATGAGGCCGAGGCGGAGGATCCAGAGCGCGCCCTCGTGCGGCAGCATCGGCTCGCCGAGCTCGCGCAGGTGGTGGGCGTACTCGTTGAACGCGTCGTGCCCGGCAAAGGCCTTGAGGTTGCCGTACATGTGCGCGAGCACGAAGCCGAGGAAGATGAAGCCGCTGACCGCCATGCCCAGCTTGAGCGCGATGGTCGTGCGCGATGCCCGCGCACCCTTCACCAGCGTCGGCCGAGGGGGAGTGAGTTGGGATGCCACGCCGCCACGGTATCGCGGCGTTCGGACGCACGACGCGCCGAGGCCGTGTGAGGTTTTGCTGGGCGCGTTGTCTTCCGCTCAGGCGTGACACAGGTCATAGTCGGGACCGTCGTCCGGGAGCACTCCCGGACTGCCGGGACCTTCACGGAGGACGCATGGCGACGACCGACCACGGCGTGAGCAGTCCGACCCGAGCACGCATCGACGCACGGACCCTGCGCCAGGACCGGTGGTGGCTCTCGCCCCTCACGACGTTCGTCGTGTTCTCGGCGTTCGTCGTCTACGCGACGGTCCGCGCCTTCATGGGGCGCGACTACTACGCCTCGCCCTACCTGTCGCCGTTCTACTCCCCGTGCCTGGGCGACTGCGTCGAGGGCGCCTCCGACTTCGGCCAGCCGTTCGCGTGGTGGCCGCTGTCCGCGGCGCTGATCATCCTCATCTTCCCGCTCGGCTTCCGGATGACCTGCTACTACTACCGCAAGGCCTACTACCGGGCGTTCTGGCTCAGCCCGCCGGCGTGCGGCGTCGCGGAGCCCCACGGGTCCTACTCGGGCGAGACGCGGTTCCCGCTGATCCTGCAGAACGTCCACCGCTGGTTCTGGTACGCCGCCGTGCTGGTCGGCCTGGTGCTGACCTTCGACACCGTCCTGGCGTTCCGGCCGATGCCCGCGGAGTACGCCGTCGGCGACGGGGAGACCAGCGGCATCCACATGGGCCTGGGCACGCTGCTGATGATCGTCAACATCGTCTTCATCTGGCTCTACACGCTCTCGTGCCACTCGTGCCGCCACATCGTCGGCGGCCGGCTGCGCCACTTCTCCAAGCACCCGGTCCGCTACCGGCTCTGGACCTGGGTCTCGCGGCTCAACGAGAGCCACGGGAAGTGGGCGTGGTACTCGCTGTTCTCGGTCGCGATCGTCGACCTCTACATCTTCCTGCTCGCCACCCACACGATCCAGGACGTGAGGTTCTTCTAAGTGAGCGACACCAGACATCCCATGACCGGCAACGAGATGTCGCCGGAGGCGCGCGGCGGCATGGAGCGGCACGCGTACGACGTCGTGGTGATCGGCGCGGGCGGGGCCGGGCTGCGGGCCGCGATCGCCGCCCACGAGGCGGGCGCGCGCACGGCCGTGGTGTGCAAGTCGCTGCTCGGCAAGGCGCACACCGTGATGGCCGAGGGCGGCGCCGCGGCGGCGCTGGGCAACCGGTGGCCCGAGGACACCTGGCAGGTCCACTTCCGCGACACGATGCGCGGCGGCAAGATGCTCAACAACTGGCGGATGGCGCAGCTGCACGCGCAGGAGGCACCCGAGCGGGTGCTCGAGCTCGAGGACTGGGGCGCGCTGTTCGACCGCACCGAGGACGGGCTGATCTCGCAGCGCGACTTCGGCGGCCACCGGTACGCACGGCTCGCGCACGTCGGCGACCGCACCGGGCTCGAGCTGATCCGCACCCTCCAGCAGCGCACCGTCCAGCTCGGCGTCGACGTCTTCATGGAGTGCACGGTCACCGAGGTCCTCAAGCAGGACGGGCGCGTGGCGGGAGCGTTCGGCTACTGGCGCGAGACGGGTCGCTTCGTCACCTTCGAGGCACCGAGCGTGATCCTCGCGACCGGCGGCATCGGCAAGTCCTACAAGGTGACGTCCAACTCCTGGGAGTACACCGGCGACGGCCACGCCCTGGCCCTGCGCGCCGGCGCGGACCTCATCAACATGGAGTTCGTGCAGTTCCACCCGACGGGCATGGTGTGGCCGCCGTCGGTGAAGGGCCTGCTGGTCACCGAGTCGGTGCGCGGCGACGGCGGCATCCTCACGAACTCCGAGGGCAAGCGCTTCATGTTCGACTACATCCCCGAGTTCTTCCGGGCCGAGACGGCCGACACGGTGGAGGAGGCGGACGCCTGGTACGACGACAAGAAGAACAACCGCCGACCGCCCGAGCTGCTGCCCCGCGACGAGGTCGCGCGCGCCATCAACTCCGAGATCAAGGCCGGGCGCGGGTCACCGCACGGCGGCATCTTCCTCGACATCGCGAGCCGCCGCGACGCCGACTACATCCGCAAGCGGCTGCCGTCGATGTACCACCAGTTCAAGGAGCTCGCGGACGTCGACATCACCGCGGAGCCGATGGAGATCGGGCCGACCTGCCACTACGTCATGGGCGGCGTGGAGGTCGACCCCGACACCCAGCAATCAGCCGTGCCCGGCCTCTACGCCGCGGGCGAGGTCAGCGGCGGCATGCACGGGTCGAACCGGCTGGGCGGCAACTCGCTGTCCGATCTGCTGGTGTTCGGCAAGCGGGCGGGGGAGTCGGCGGCGGCGTACGCCACGACCGGTGAGCGGCAGGCCGTCGCCGAGGCCGACGTGAAGGCCGCCCAGGCCGACGCGCTGGCGCCCTTCGACGTCGCTGCCGGTCCCGGGGGCGGCGGGGAGAACCCCTACACGATCCAGCACGACCTGCAGCAGTCGATGAACGACCTGGTCGGCATCATCCGCACCGCACCCGAGCTCGAGGAGTCGCTCGGCGAGCTCGCGCGGCTCAAGGAGCGCGCGGACCGGATGGTCGTGGAGGGGCACCGGCAGTACAACCCCGGCTGGCACCTCGCCCTCGACCTGCGCAACATGCTGCTGGTCAGCGAGTGCATCGCGAAGGCGGCACTGGCCCGGCAGGAGTCGCGCGGCGGGCACACCCGCGACGACTTCCCCGGCCCCGACCCGGAGTGGGGCGCGAAGAACCTGGTGCTCTCGCTCGACGAGTCCGGTCACGGCGTCGACATCGCTGAGAAGCCGCTGCCGGTGATGCCCGACGACCTCCAGCAGCTCTTCCAGGACACGTGAGGGGACAGTCATGGCCTACGACCTGAAGATGCGTGTGTGGCGCGGCGACGCCGAGGGCGGCGAGCTCACCGACTACACCGTCGAGGTGTCCGAGGGCGAGGTCGTGCTCGACGCGCTGCACCGGCTGCAGGCGACCCAGACCGGCGACCTCGCGATCCGCTGGAACTGCAAGGCCGGCAAGTGCGGTTCCTGCAGCGCCGAGATCAACGGCCGACCGCGCCTGCTGTGCATGACGCGCCTCTCGGACTTCGAGCCGTCCGAGACGATCACCGTGACGCCGATGCGGACCTTCCCGGTGATCCGCGACCTCGTCACCGACGTGTCGTTCAACTACGAGAAGGCCCGGGAGCTGCCGTACGCCGAGCTGGGCCCGCGCGACGCCGACGGCAAGCGCCGGATGATGCAGGTCGACGTCGAGCGCGGCCAGGAGTTCCGCAAGTGCATCGAGTGCTACCTGTGCCAGGACGTGTGCCACGTGGTGCGCGACCACGAGGACAACAAGCAGCACTTCGCCGGGCCGCGGTTCTTCATCCGCTACGCCGAGCTCGACATGCACCCGCTCGACACCCACGACCGCCGCAAGCTGGCGCAGGACGCCGCCGGCCTCGGGATGTGCAACATCACCAAGTGCTGCACCGAGGTGTGCCCGGAGGGCATCCACATCACCGACAACGGGATCATCCCGATGAAGGAGCGTGTCGTGGACCGGAAGTACGACCCGCTCGTCTGGCTCGGCAACAAGATCGGCCTGCGCTCGAAGGACGACGAGGGCCGCACCGAGGTCTGACGCGTCAGGTCTCCGTCGATCCCGGCGCCAACCGCGCCGACGGCGAGGTCCGGTCCAGGTAGAGCCGCGACGCCCGCGCGACGAGCGGGTGCGCGTCGGCGTGGTGGACGGCCCGTTTGCGCAGCCAGAACCCGCCCGCCCGCAGCTGGCTCGTCAGCACCTCCGCAGGTCCCGGCAGCCGCCCCTCGCGCTCGAGGAACGCGGAGCGGTAGCGGCGAAAGAGGCGGCCGTGGTCGAGGGCCATCGACACGAGTGCGGCCTGCGTCGCGGCAAGCAGCTCGGGATCGGTGACGTCGTCGAGGGCGGGACCGGCGGGCGCGGGGTCGGGCGCGAGGTCGGGCGCGAGGTCGGGCGCGACGAGGTCGGCGAGGTCGCCGTGCACCGTGACCTCGCGGCGCTCGAGCTCGGCCACCAGCCGCTCGCCGTACGACCGTGCCCACCCGAGGTGCTCCGCCGGCAGCTCGAGCGGTCGGTCGGTCGTGCCGGCGAGCCGCGCCCGGATCCCGGCCTCGATCACGAACCGGTGCTGGGTGGCGTTGAAGTGCCCGCCCACCGCCTCGTTGAGGCGCCGGACCACCTCGAGCTCCGCTGCGCCCAGCGAGACGTTGCGGACGGTCGCCCGGTCGCCCGGCCAACCGGCGGGCAGGTTCGCCGCCGCGGCGAAGCGGGCCAGGAGGACGGTGCCCGGCGTGCCCCGCGGCGGCACGGTGACCAGCCGGATCCGGTCGGCCGGCACCGCCGACGCCCACGTGTCGATGACGCGGAGGAGGTCGTGGCGCCAGTGGAAGGACACGCCCTCGCTCGGCGGCGCGCCCTCCTGTCCCCGCACCGACGCCACGAAGTCCGCCCAGGTGGTGGTGCCGCCGTTGACGACCGTCTGCTGCCACGCCGAGACCAGCGTCCGCGCCATGTCGCGTGCACCGACGACGACGTGCACCCGGTGGCCCGCCAGCGCTCCCACCAGCCGACGGGCCTGGCGCGGTCGCGCCAGGGACAGCTCCTCCTCGGAGACCACCACCGGTCCGTCGTGGGCGGCCACCAGGTCGACCAGCCGGCCCAGCGCCCCCGCGGCCTCTCCGCGCAGCTCGCCGCCCACACGCTGGCCGAGCAGGTCGTAGGCCGCGAGGCGCTGGGCACGGTGGCCCCCCGGGAAGAGCACCCCGGCGGCGGCGAGCTGCTCCGCCGTGGCCGTCAGGGCGCCCTGGATCGTGGTCGTCCCGGTCTTGTAGAGACCCACGTGGAGGAAGACGTCTGCCATGGCCACGACGCTAGGAATGCGCCGCGGCGAGCACATGGGGCCCGCGTCCCGGTCGGCCGGGAATCTCCGGTGGCGCGTCGGGACGGTGACCTATCCCATAGCCGGCGCCAGTGACCCTCGCCACGGCGCGGGCCTATCCTGCGCAGCATGACCAACCTCCCAGGTGGCCTCGACGGTGGACTGGACGAGCCCGAGGAGCTGCAGCCCGCGGAGGGCTCGCTCCGGCTGGTCGGTGACGACGACGCGTACGACGTCGCGGCGTGGGAGGCGGCCACCGCCGCCGTGCTGCGCAAGGCCCGGCGCCTTGGCGACGACGCACCCGACACCGACGTCTGGGACGTGCTCACCCGTGCGACGCTCGACGGCATCCGGGTGCCCCCGATCGGGCAGCCCGCTGACCTCGAGGACCTCACCACGTCAGGGCGCCCGCAGCGCGCCGGCGCGTGGGACGTGCGCACGATCCTCGTCGGGGACGACGCCGCCGAGGTCAACGACGCGGCGTTGGTCGACCTCGACAACGGCGCCACGTCGCTGCACCTCGACGTCGAGCGCGGCACCGACCTCGCCGTCGCGCTGCGCGGGGTGCTGCTCGACCTCGCCCCGGTGACGCTCGACCGGCCCGCCGAGGAGCAGTCGGTCGAGCTGGCCCGGCTGCTCGAGGAGTCGGCCGGTGACCCGCACCCGGGCAGCAACCTGTCGGCCGACCCGGCGACCGCGCTGACGTTCGGCGAGGGGCACGCCGACGGCGCGAGGACGGTGGCGGACTCCTTCGTCGACACCGTCGGCCGGGCCCAGGCGCTCGGCGTCCTGGGTGCGGTCGTCGACGGCACCGCGCTGCACGAGCGCGGCGCGAGCGACGCGCAGGAGCTCGGCTGGACCATGGCCGTCGGCGTCCACTACCTCCGCCTGCTGACCGGGGCCGGCTTCTCCGTCGACGACGCTGCCGGACTCGTCGAGTTCCGCTACGCCGCGACCGACGAGCAGTTCCCCACGATCGCCAAGCTGCGTGCGGCCCGGCGGCTCTGGGCCCGCGTCCTCGAGGCCAGCGGCGCCGGGGACGTCCCGCAGCGCCAGCACGTCGTGACCAGCCGCGCCATGATGACCAAGCAGGACCCCTGGGTGAACATGCTCCGCGCCACCGTCGCCGCCTTCGCCGCGGGAGCCGGTGGCGCCGACGCCATCACGGTCGTCCCGTTCGACGCGCGGCTCGGCAGGCCGGACGCCCTCGGTCGTCGCATCGCCCGCAACACGTCCTCGCTCCTCATCGAGGAGTCGCACGTCGCCGTGGTCGCCGATCCCGCAGGGGGCGCCTACGCCGTCGAGCGGCTCACCGACGAGCTCGCCGTCGCCGGGTGGGCCGAGCTCGGCCGGATCGAGTCCGACGGCGGGTTCGGCGAGCAGGCCGCGGCGGGCGTGAAGGCACGGGTCGCCGAGGTCCGCGCGGCGCGCGACGCCGGCATCGCCGATCGGTCGCGTCCGCTGACCGGCGTCTCGGAGTTCCCCAACCTCGCCGAGGCGCTGCCCGAGCGCGAGCCCTGGAGCGGCCACGGCGTGCAGCCCTACGCCGCTCCCTACGAGGAGATGCGCGCGACGCCTCCGGACCGGCCGGTCTTCCTCGCCACCATGGGCTCCATCGCCGCGCACACCGCGCGCGCCACCTTCGCCAGCAACCTCTTCGCGGCCGGCGGGGTCGCGGTCGAGGTGGCCGGCGCCACGTCCGACACCGCGGCGGTGCTCGAGGCCTACGCCGGCCAGCCCGTCGTCTGCCTCGCCGGCACCGACGCGGCGTACGCCGAGTGGGGCGCCGACCTCGTCGCCGCACTGCGGGCGGCAGGTGCGTCGTACGTCGTGCTGGCGGGGAAGCCGGGGGAGAAGACGCTGACCGACGTGGACGACTCGTGTGCCGTGGGGGTCGATGCGCTCGGCTTCCTGGGCCGGATCCGAGAGGAGCTCAGCCGATGAGCATCCCGAAGAACTTCGCCGAGGTCAGCCTCGGTTTCGACACGCCTCCTTCGTCGGCTGCTCAACCAGCGGCCGGGGGAGCGGGCGAGGCGTGGAGCAGCCCGGAGGGCATCGACATCCTCCCTGTCTACGGACCCGAGCACCTCGACGGCCTCGACGGCCTCGACACGTGGCCCGGCCTCGCGCCGTTCCTGCGCGGGCCCTACCCGACGATGTACACGACACAGCCGTGGACGATCCGGCAGTACGCCGGCTTCTCCACCGCCGAGGAGTCCAACGCGTTCTACCGCCGCAACCTCGCGGCGGGGCAGAAGGGCCTCAGCGTCGCCTTCGACCTCGCCACCCACCGCGGCTACGACTCCGACCACCCGCGGGTGCGCGGCGACGTCGGCATGGCGGGCGTGGCGATCGACTCGATCTACGACACCCGCACGCTCTTCGACGGCATCCCGCTCGACGAGATGTCGGTGTCGATGACGATGAACGGCGCGGTGCTGCCGGTGCTGGCGCTCTACATCGCGGCGGCCGAGGAGCAGGGGGTGAAGCCGGAGCAGCTCGCGGGGACCATCCAGAACGACATCCTCAAGGAGTTCATGGTCCGCAACACCTACATCTACCCGCCGGCGCCGAGCATGCGGATCATCAGCGACATCTTCGCCTACACCTCGCAGAAGATGCCGCGCTTCAACTCCATCTCGATCTCCGGCTACCACATCCAGGAGGCCGGGGCGACGGCCGACCTCGAGCTGGCCTACACCCTCGCCGACGGCGTGGAGTACATCCGCGCAGGCCTCGGCACGGGCATGACGATCGACCAGTTCGCGCCGCGGCTGTCGTTCTTCTGGGCCATCGGGATGAACTTCTTCATGGAGGTCGCCAAGATGCGCGCGGCCCGCGCGCTGTGGGCGCGGCTGGTCGACGACTTCGAGCCGCAGAACCCCAAGTCGCGCTCGCTGCGCACGCACAGCCAGACCTCGGGCTGGTCGCTGACCGCGCAGGACGTCTTCAACAACGTCGGGCGCACCTGCATCGAGGCGATGGCCGCGACGCAGGGGCACACGCAGTCGCTGCACACCAACGCCCTCGACGAGGCGATCGCGCTGCCGACCGACTTCTCCGCGCGCATCGCCCGCAACACCCAGCTGCTGCTGCAGCAGGAGTCCGGCACCACGCAGGTCATCGACCCGTGGGCCGGCTCCTACTACGTCGAGAAGCTCACCCACGACCTCGCCGAGCGCGCCTGGGCCCACATCCAGGAGGCCGAGCGGGCCGGTGGCATGGCCGCCGCGATCGAGCAGGGCATCCCGAAGATGCGCATCGAGGAGGCGGCCGCCCGCACCCAGGCGCGCATCGACTCGGGCGCGCAGAAGGTCATCGGCGTCAACACCTACCGGCTCGCGGCCGAGGACAAGCTCGACGTGCTGCGCGTCGACAACGACGACGTCTACCGCCAGCAGGTCGCCAAGCTGGAGCGGCTGCGCGCCGAGCGCGACGACGACGACGTACGCCGTGCGCTGGACGCGCTGACCGCCTCGGCCGAGCGCGGCCCGGTCGGCGGCGGCTCCCTCGACGGCAACCTCCTCGCCCTGGCCGTCGACGCGGCCCGCGCGAAGGCGACCGTCGGCGAGATCTCCGACGCGCTGGAGAAGGTCTACGGCCGCCACCAGGCGGTGATCCGTACGATCAGCGGCGTGTACCGCGACGAGGCCGGCACCGCTGAGGGCACCAAGGTGGCCGAGGTGCTGAGGGCCACCGAGGAGTTCGAGGCCGAGGAGGGGCGCCGGCCGCGCATCCTCGTGGCCAAGATGGGCCAGGACGGCCACGACCGCGGCCAGAAGGTCGTGGTCACCGCCTTCGCCGACCTCGGCTTCGACGTCGACGTGGGCCCGCTGTTCTCCACGCCGGAGGAGGTCGCCCAGCAGGCGATCGACTCCGACGTGCACATCGTCGGGGTGTCCTCCTTGGCTGCCGGCCACCTGACGCTGCTGCCCGCGCTCAAGCAGGCACTCGCCGACCAGGGCCGGCCCGACATCATGGTCGTGATCGGCGGCGTGATCCCGCCCGACGACGTGGCGACGCTCCGCGAGATGGGTGCGGCCGCGGTCTTCCTGCCCGGCACCGTGATCGCGGAGTCGGCCCTCGACCTGATCGCGCGCCTGCGCGAACAGCACCGGGACGAGCCGGGAGCCTGATGCCGCGGCCGATCGACGTCGCCGCGCTCGTCGCGGCCGTGCAGGACGGCCAGCGTGCCGCGGTCGCGCGGGCCATCACCCTCGTCGAGTCGTCGCGTCCCGAGCACCGGGCAGCCGCGCGCGAGCTGCTCACCGAGCTCGCCGCGACCGAGCGACCGATGGCGGCCCGCGTCGGCATCTCGGGCGTCCCTGGCGTCGGGAAGTCGACGTTCATCGAGGCGCTCGGCACGCGGCTGACCGGGGCCGGGCACCGGGTCGGCGTCCTCGCCGTGGACCCGTCGTCGGTGCGCACGGGCGGCTCGGTGCTCGGTGACAAGACCCGCATGGCGACGCTGTCGGTCGATCCGAACGCCTTCATCCGCCCGTCGCCCTCGGCCGGGACGCTGGGCGGTGTCGCCCGGGCGACGACCCAGGCGATGCTGGTGCTCGAGGCGGCGGCGTACGACGTCGTCCTGGTCGAGACGGTCGGCGTGGGGCAGTCGGAGGTCACCGTCGCCGGCATGGTCGACACCTTCCTCTTCCTCACCCTCGCCCGCACCGGCGACCAGCTGCAGGGCATCAAGAAGGGCATCCTCGAGATCGCCGACGTGGTGGCGGTCAACAAGGCCGACGCCCTCGGCGGAGAGGGCCACGAGGCCGACGCCCGCGTCGCCGCCCGCGAGCTCGCCGGCGCGCTGCGCCTGGTGCGCGGGCACGCCGAGTGGGCCCCACCCGTCGTCACCTGCTCCGCACTGACCGGGACCGGGGTCGACGACGTGTGGCAGCGGGTGAACGCCCACCGCGAGCACCTCGGCATCGACGGCCTGGCCCACAAGCGTGCGGGGCAGCAGCTCGAGTTCACCTGGGCGCTCGTGCGGGACGAGCTCGACCAGCGGCTGCGCTCGTCGGCCGGGGTGGCCGCGGTGCGCGACGACGTACGACGGGCCGTCCTGTCCGGCGAGCTGCCGGCACCCCTGGCCGCGGATCGGATCCTCGCCGCGTACGACGGTGTCGCGACCTAGACTGGGTCGGTCATGCCAGAACCTCTCCCTGCCACCCCCGTCATCGCCGAGGTCGTCGACAAGTACGCCGACGACCTCGTCGCCCTCCGCCGCGACCTCCACGCCCACCCTGAGCTGAGCTGGGCCGAGGAGCGCACCTCCGACGCGGTCGTGACCGCGCTGGAGGGAGCAGGCTGGGCGGTGAGGCGACCCGACGGCGGCGGAGTGCTGGCCGAGATCGGCCACAGCGGCCGGCTGGTCGCGCTGCGCGCCGACCTTGACGCGCTGCCGGTCGACGACCTGATCTCCGACCCGTGGCGGAGCACCAACCCCGGCGTCGCCCACGCGTGCGGGCACGACGTCCACACGGCCGGGCTCGTCGGAGCCGGCCTCGCGCTGGCGGAGGTCGCGGCCCGCGGGCTGCTCCCCGGACGCGTGCGACTGCTGTTCCAGCCCGCCGAGGAGGTCATGCCCGGCGGAGCGCTCCAGCTCATCTCCGCAGGTGCGCTGGAGGGTGTCTCCCACGTCTTCGGCCTGCACTGCGACCCGAGCCTCGACGTGGGCCGCATCGGCCTGCGCGAGGGGCCGCTGACCGGCGCCGCCGACGCGCTGACCGTGCGGTTGATCGGCAAGGGCGGCCACACCTCACGTCCGCACCTCACCGAGGACCTCACCTTCGCCCTCGGCAAGGTCATCACCGAGCTCCCGGCCATCCTGAGCCGACGTCTCGACCCGCGGGCAGGGGTCAGCGTGGTCTGGGGCATGGTGCGCGCGGGCTCGACCCACAACGTGATCCCGCACGGCGGCGTGGTGGCCGGCACGGTCCGGATGCTCGACGCCGTCGCCTGGGCCGACGCCGAGCACCTGATCCGCCAGCTGATCGCCGCGATCGTGGCGCCCTACAGCGTGACCGCCGAGGTGACCTACCAGCGAGGCGTGCCGCCCGTCGTGAACCACGAGGTGTCCACGCGCCTGCTCGGGAGGGCGGTCGAGAACGTCCTGGGCCCGCACGGCCACGTCACCACGGCCCAGAGCCTGGGCGGCGAGGACTTCGGGTGGTACCTCGACTCGATCTCCGGCGCCATGGCCCGCCTCGGCACCCGCACCCCCGGCGGACCGACGTACGACCTCCACCAGGGCAACCTCCGGGTCGACGAGGCGGCCACCGGCATCGCGGCCCGCGTGCTGGCCGAGGCGGCGGTGACGGCGCTCAGCGACTGACGTCGACCGGGTCTCCGGCGGGTGCCAGCGGCACGCCGAAGGTGAAGGTGCTGCCCTCCCCGAGGACGGACTCGACGGCCAGCCGGCCGCCCATCAGCTCGACGAGCTCGCGGCAGATGGCGAGCCCGAGGCCGACGCCCTGCCGGTCGCCGGTCGCGAGCGGGTCGGCCTGGACGAACGGCTCGTAGAGGTCGCGCAGGTGGCACTCGGTGATGCCGATGCCCGTGTCGCGGACCCGGAACTCGACCCAGGTGCCCGCAGCCGGGTCGTCGCACGGCCGGCTGGTCACCCTCACGTCGATCGAGCCGCGCTCGGTGAAGGTGATGGCGTTCTGGACCAGGTTGGTCACGACCTGGTTGACGCGCCGGCTGTCGCCGGTGGCGGCGTCGGGGACGTCGTTGTCGACGGTGAAGGTGAGGTCGAGCTCGCGGGACTCGGCGAAGGGCACCGCCCACGACGCGACGTCGTCCACCACCTCTCGTACGTCGACGGGGCCGCGCCGGAGGACCGTCTGGTGGGCCTCCAGGCCGGAGAACTCGAGGATGTCGTGGACCAGGCGCATGAGGCGCTCGCCCGAGCGGTGCACGATGCGGGCGAAGTGCTCGGGCTCGGGGTCGAGGTCGGAGCCCATGAGGAGCTCGGCGGCGCCGACGATCGCGGCCAGCGGGGTGCGCACCTCGTGGCTGACGGTGGCGAGGAAGAGCGACTTGGCGGCGTTGGCCTCCTCGAGCTCGCGGAGCACGCGCTTGGCCTCGGTGACGTCCTCGGAGACACCGTGCACGCCGACGACCTCGCCACCCACGATCACCGGGATCGCGGTGCAGCGGATGTCGGTGAGACCGCCGCCGGTGCTGACCACCCGGGCGTCCACGACCTGCGGCTCGCCGGCCATCGCCCCCTCGAATCCTTCCTGGATGTCGGACAGGTCCTCGGCGTGGATGACCTGCGCGAAGTGGGCCTTCCGCAGCTCCTCGAGGGTCAGGCCGGTCATCTCGAGCGTCCGCTCGTTGGCGTCGGTGAAGTAGCCGTCCTGGTCCACGGAGTAGGTCGCGTGGGGGTGGTGGGTGAACATCGACGCGTAGCGCTCGCCGCTCTGCGCCAGCGCCTGCGCGCCGAGGGTCGCGTTGGTCGACGAGGAGCGATCACGGTCGTGCTCGCCGAGAGCCATCAGAACCTCCGAGAGTCCGCTGGGGTGCGTTGCACCGTACCCCGCGGTATGCGCCTCGGATGCATCGACCGGGGGGGCGGCCCGGATGTTCGAAAAGGGCGCCTGCGGCTCGTCGGTCCGCTACGAGCCCGACCCCTCGGAGAGCTCGGCGGCGAAGAACTCGAGCGCCGTCTTGGTCTTCGTCTGCTGCTCGCCCGAGACGTCGAGGCCCTTGCCGGCCAGGAAGGCTCGCAGCTCCGCCGCGGCCTGGAAGGCCTCGGAGGGTGGGGACTTGGCCGACAGCTCAACGATCCTTGACCCGTCGGGGTAGAACCACACCTCCGCGACGAGTCGCATGCTCAGGTCCGGGGGGCGGAGCTTGAGCTTGAGGACGGTGATCGGTCCCAGGATCGACAGGTCGTCCAGCCCGAGGCCCTCGGGGGCATGCGCCTCGTAGAACCGGCGCTGCTCCTTGGAGTAGAGGGATCGGATGCCCTTGCGTCCCGCCGCGACGTCCTTGACGGCCTTCGGGCCGAGTGCGCCCTTCATGGACGCCGAGCACACGAAGCCACCCGGCATCGCGTCGACCTCGACCACCAGGTTGTCCGAGCTCCGCTCCGCCTCGACAGCCGCGGGCGTCACCGGCCTCAGCTTGACCACGGTGTCGTCCCCCCGCCCCTGGACCCGGCGAGCCCTGACGACCACGCCGACCTCGTTGAGGGCCAGGTCGGGGGTGTCGAAGAAGTACACCTGCCGGATCTGGGCGTCGAGCGGATCGACCCCCAGGGCCGTCGCTGCCTGGCGTCGGTGTGAGTCCGGCACCGTCAGCTTGAGCTCGACGCTGTCCGCGTCCCTCGCCAGCGCCAGCACCTCGCCGACCTGGGCGTCGGTGAGCCGAGCAGGGGTCTCCTCGGACGTGGCAGGCATCGTTCGCTTCCTTCCCTCGGGGGGAGGTCGCGCCGTACGACGACTCCGACCCGCCCCCGACTGTGCATCGCCGCGCGGTGCCGGGCATCACCCGGAGCGTGTGAGCGAACATCCGAGGGACGTGGGAGCAGCCCGACGCTGCGTCCACCGCTCTGCTGGGCGCGCGTGGTGGGGGAGTCCTCGACCGGGCTGGCGCTCGGCCCAGGCGCTGCTCGCGTCCGAGCACGACACCTCGCGGCGGATGGCGGAGGCCGCGACGGGTGTGCCCACCTGCCGTACGTCGTGGTGCGACGCCCCGGCCGTCCACGCCGACCACGTCGCCGACCGCGCGCCGGGCAGGCACCGGCGTCGTGTTCCTTGCCGCACCACCACCGGACACTGGCAAGACACCTCCTGCGCCACCCCCGTCCCTCACGGAGTGCGCGGCCTCCACGACACCGCGGTCCCGGCGTCGGGTGCTCAGCTGTCTTCGGGATCGTGGACCTCTGCCATGTGCTTGACGAAGCGTCGTTCGGTTCGTCCGGACGTCGCATGAACGCGGACCTCGTCCGTGTCGAGCCACCCGTGTCGCCGATACACGTGCACGGCCCGCGTGTTGTCGTCGTAGACCCAGAGGTCCACCTCTGCTCGTCCGGTCTCCACCGCGTAGTCGGTCACGTCGCTCAGCAACCGGCCCGCAACGCCAGCACCCCACGCTGGGGGGTCAACGCCGAGGTAGAGAATCTCCAAGACGTCATCCCTCGGAACCACGACGGCGAAACCGGCCGCCCTGGCGCCAACGGATGCGAGGTGGAGTGTCGAGCCGGGAGCACGCAACCCCCGCTCGATGATCGGTAGTGCCGACTCCACCGGAGCAGGCTCGGGCTTGCCGTCGCGCTGTGCCGTGGAAGCTGCCCAGATCCGCGCCGCCTCCCACTGGCTGATCGAGTCCTTGTCCCTGGCTACCGCACCGTCGCCGATGTTCCCCACGACGATGATGGTCTCCGGCGCTCGTACCGACCGCAAGACGATCTCGGCCTGGGCGGAGGTCCGACCTGGACCCGCCCAGCGGCCGGCGCCGCCAGCCTCTGCATCCCTGACCGGTGCCGAGCGGGGCGTAGGTGGTGTCCTACTCGGAGACCGAGCGGCGCTTGCCACGATGGCGGTGGTGGTCATCACCGTGGCGAACTCCCCATGGAGATTGGTGCAGGTCGCTTGCGTGAGGGCGTCGGCGGTCAGCGTATGACCCTCTGGTCCGGTGCGATCGAAGGTGTGCGTCGCGTCGAAGGCGAAGATGGTGTCGTAGCCGAGGTTGCCGGCCACGCGAGCGGTTGTCTCGCAGCAGTGGTTGGTGGTGATGCCGCACACCACGAGCCCCGTCACGCGTTCACGTTGGAGCCATGCGTGCAGGTCAGGGGTGCCGTGAAAGCTCGAGTTGACGCTCTTGGTCACGATCAGGCTGGGGTTGGCCTTCTCGAGGTAGTCCTTGAACGCGTGTCCGGGATGATCGCGGTGGAGTGGACTGTGCGGGTCCGTGGAGGCGTGCTGGACGTAGACGATCGGCTGCCTGGCCGCGGCGAAGGCTGTGGTGAGGGCGGCGATGTTGGCGTCGGCGTCGGGGTTGTTGCGTGGGCCCCAGTACGTGGCCTCGTCGAAGCCACGCTGCGCGTCGACCACGATCAGCGCGGCGGTGTGGGGCAAGGACGTGGCGGTCGGGGTAGGTGGGTGGGTGCGAGTCACGTAGGGCTCCTGTGAGGCGGCCGCGTCGGCCGGGATGGGGTCAGCGACGTCCGCGCGGGCGGGTGGGCCAGCGGCGGGGTCCCCGCGCCAGGCGGGACTGTCGAGCTTCGTCGGCTTCGTTCAGCCGACGGCGGATCTCGTGGTTGGCGGCGGTGTGGATGAGCAGGTTGGCGGTCATGACGGTCTCCTCGGTGGTGGGTGGAGGCACCATCGTGTTCTGTGGGGAAGCCCGGTCGCGCCGGGGAAATCACCGGGGAGTTCGCCGGCGCACGTGGCGCTGCGAGGACGGGTCTGCAGTGCTGGGACTCACATGAGGTCGACGGTGAGTGCCGCGAGCTCGGTGCGTGAGGTGATGCCCAGCTTCGTGTAGACGTTCCGAAGGTGGAAGTCGACCGTGCGGGGGCTGATGAACAGCCGCGCCGCGACGTCCTTGTTGCTGAGCCCTTCTCGTACGAGGGCGGCGATCTGTGACTCCTGTGGGGTGAGGTCGCTGGCGACGAGGTTGGTGCCTCGGCGGGCAGTTTCACCGGAGGCTCGCAGCTCTTGGCGTGCGCGTTCGGCCCAGCTGGCAGCGCCGAGGCTCTCGAACGTGTCGAGCGCTTCACGCAGCGGGACGCGAGCCGCGGTACGGCGGCGGTGACGGCGCAGGTGCTCGCCAAGGGCGAGCTGGGTGCGTGCGCGTGCGGGCAGGCGGGGGGACTTGGCGTGCCAGTCCAGCGCGCTGGTGAGGTGCTCCTCGGCGTCCCCGTCCCCGAGGATGGCTCTGGCGTGGTGGACGGTGGCCCAGGCCCACGCCATGTCGGTTCCTTCGGCGAAGCAGCGGATCTCTTCGAGCCACGCGTCGGCGAGGTCTCGGCGGTCGGCACGTACGGCGGTCTCGATGCGGTCGAGTGCGGTCAGCCAGCGGGCCACGGGCAGGTCGATCTGCTGCAGGTGGTGCAGGGCCGTGGCGGGTGTGACGTCGAGCTGGCGGGCTGCGGCCCAGTGAGCCAGGCCGCGCACCAGGCCGGTCGTGGCGCCGTGCGGCGGGTGTTGTTCCAGCTCGGCGTCGAGGTCGCGCAGGCGCTGGGGGGCGGCCGGGTCGCCGCGCAGCGCCGAGATGACCGCGAGCTCGGCGAGCGGGAACGCCGCGAGCTCGTCGAGGCCCAGGTTGCGGTCCAGTAGCAGCGCTTCCTGGGCGGCCTTGAAGGCCTCGCTCCACGCCCCGGTGGCGATGCGGAACACGACGCCGCGGGTCAGGGCGTGCTCTATCATGTTCACGGCGCCGGCGTCGCGGGCGTGCTGGAGCTGCAGGTCGTGCAGCCGGATGGCTCGTTCGTCGTCGCCCAGGTGCATGGTGGCGATGGCGAGGTTGGCGTGAATCAGGCCCGGTGCTGTGGCCGGCAGCGGGAGGTCCCAGGCGCGTCGCAACGCCGTGGCGGCGCTGGCCCAGTCGTTGTCGATGACGGCGGTGAACCCGCGGAGCAGGGCATCGGCCGCCTGCTCCTCCACGGTCGCGTCGGGCGCGGGTGCGGTGACGATGGTGGAGGGGGAAGGGGTGTCCACTGCGTGGGCGCCGAACGAGGCCAGGGCCGAGGCGAGCATCGCGAGGACGCGAGCGTGGGCCGGGTCGTGGGGCGCGGCGGTGGCCGCTGCGCGGCACACGATCCGGTATCCGTCGTGCAGGGAGCGGGTGTTCCACTCGACCTGGCCCTGGAGCTGCAGGAGGTCCGCTCGCAGGAGCGGGTCGTCGGCGTCGACGAGCGCAGCACGGGTGAGGAGCTCGGTCTCGAGCGGGCGTCCGGCGGCGAGGTTGGCTCCGGCGGCGTTCAGCAGCCGTTGGGCGCGTTCGTGGGGGTCGAGGGTGAGCTCCGCGGCCCGGGCCCATGCTGCGGCGGCTGCTTCGTGGCCGCCGCGGCGGCTGGAGCGCTGTGCGGCTTCGTCGAGCGCTGCGACGACGTCGGGGTCCGGGCCATCGACGGACGCGGCCAGGTGCCAGGCCCGACGATCCTCGTGAGCGGTTCCTGCGAAGGCGTCGGCAAGGGCCCGGTGGGTCTGACGGCGCCGAGAGCTCGTGGCGGCTCCGTAGATGGCGGAGCGTACGAGCGGGTGGCGGAGCATCAGCCCCTCGGTGCTGATGCGGAGCAGTCCTGACTCCTCGGCGGTGTCGAACGCTTCCTCGGGTGCGCCGAGGGCGGCCGCAGCCCGGGCGACGGTGGCGGGGTGGCCGGAGTCGTCGGCGGCGACGACCAGCAGCACGGTCTGGGCTGCGGCATCGAGCTTGCGGTAGCGGTCCAGGAACGCGCGCTCGACCCGTTCGGTGAGCGGAAGGCGTTCGGGGAGGCGTTGGTGTCCGGTGAGCTGGTCTGGGGTGAGCGCACCGCTCAGCTCGATGAGACCGAGAGGGTTGCCGTCGGTGACGTCGAGGAGCTCTTCGAGTACATGCGCAGCGATCGGAGCGGCGGCCTGGTCGGCGATGAGCTCCCCGGCAGCGGTGGCGGCGACGCCAGCGATGGTGATGGTCGTGAGGTCCGGGGTGTCGAAGGCGCCGGCCTCGTCGTCACGGATGGCGAACATCAAGGCGACCGCTTCCCCCTCGAGTCGTCGTGCCACGAACAGCAGCGCTGCAGCGGAGGCGTCGTCGAGCCAGTGGGCGTCGTCGACGACTCCGAGGACGGGTTCGTCTCCGCCGACCTCGGAGAGCAGGTTCAGTGTGGCGAGGTAGACCAGGTGCCGGTCGCCAGCACCCTCGGCTTCTTCACCGAAGGCGGCGCGCAGCGCGCGCGCCTGGGGGGCTGGGATGCTGTCGAGGCGCCCGAGCACCGGACGCAGCAGCCGGTGCAGCGCAGCGAAGGGCAAAGGAGCTTCGGACTCGACACCGCGCGTGCGGAGGACGGTCACACCTCTACCGTCAACCGCGTCCCGGGCGGTCGTGACCGCGTCGTCGAGCAGTGCGGACTTCCCGACGCCCGGCTGGCCGCGGAGGACCAACGCGGCTCCGTCGCCGGCTGCGGCGCGTTCGACGAGCGCGCGCAATGCTGACTGCTCGGCCTCCCGTCCCCTCAGCACGGCGGCACCTTACCGAGACGGCCCGACACCGGAACAGGATTGCTGCCGCAGCTTTCCCCTGGATCTGTGAGGTTCTCTGCGGGCGTGTCGGTCACTGGGCCACCCGGCAGTCGAGCCGGTCCAGGACTGCCAGCACCTCGGCGCGCTCCACCGGCTCGCGAGCGGTGACGATGAGGAGCCCGGCAGCCTCGTCGACGTCGCAGAAGCTGACACCGGGCAGGTTGCCCACGTGCCGCTCGACCGCTTCACAGACCCCAACACCGGGCGGGTCTTCCAGGCGGAACATCACGGTCCCGACGAAGGCCCGCGGGGTGTTGCGCATCATCGGGGGCCCCCGGGCTGGGGGTCGGCCGTCCGGGCGTTGTGGGTGAGGGCGGTGATGATGAGCGGCCAGGCGGCAGGGGGCAGGTCGTGGCCCATGCCTTCGATGATCTCGAGTCGAGCGCCGGGGATGGCGGCTGCGGTCGCGCGCCCGCCGGAGGGGTGGCACATGGGGTCGGCGCTGCCGTGGATGACCACGGTGGGCACGTCGAGGCGCGCGAGCGCGCGGGTGCGGTCCGAAGCGGTCCGCACCGCCCGCTGCTGCCTTCGGCGTCCGTCGCGGGCGTCGGGGTCGCGTCGGAACGCCTCGACGGTCGCCCGTCGCAGCTCGTCGAGGTCCTGGGCGAGTCCGGTGGACCCGACGGCCCGGAAGATCCGGACCCGGCGTTCGACGGCTTCCTCCTCCGTGCGTGGACGGCGGGTGAGGAGGTGACGGAAGATCAGCGGGGAGGTGCGACCCTTCCCGCGCTGGCCGCTCGTCGACATCAGTGATGCGAGCGAGGCCACCCGGTCCGGGCGCCGGATCGCCATCAGCTGCGCCACCATGGCGCCGAGCGAGGCTCCGACGACGTGCGCGGTCGCAACTCCGAGGTGGTCGAGGAGCCCGACGGCGTCGTCAGCCATGTCGTCGAGCGTGTACGTCCCGCCGGGCAGGTGGGTCGACCGTCCCGCGTCGCGGTTGTCGAACCGGACCACGTGAAGTCCTTGATCTGCCAGCTGCCGGCAGAACGCGTCGGGCCAGTGCACGAGCTGGAAACCCAGCCCCATGATGAGAAGCATCGGGGGTGACGCCGGGTCGCCGAAGGTCTGGTAGCACAGCGTCACGTCCCCGACGTCGGCGAAGCGTTCCGGGCTCGGAGTGGTGGGAAGGTCACGGGTCCATGCCAGCGCGGTGGTCGGCTCCTCGCCGGCCAGGTACGGCGTGGCTGTCTCGCCCGGTCGGTAGCCCATCGTGGTCCAGAACGGGTCGGCGAACGGGGCGTTGGTGGCGACGATGGTGGCCCGCAGACGTTGGACCTCGGGCCAACGGGCGACCCAGTCGAGCAGCAGGTCGTGGGTGCGACGGCCGACACCGCGCCGTTGGTGGGCTGGATGGGTCTGGAGGAGTCCGATGTGTGCCGTGTGCGCGTCGGGCCACCCGCGCAGCACGTCGACGACGGCGACCAGGTCACCGGTGTGGTCGTACGCCCCGAGCACCACCTTGTGCTCAGCCGGCAGACCGGGTGGCCGCCCCTCGAGCAGGTCGACCGCCGCGTGCGGGCTTGCCGGGGCCCCGGTGACGCGGCGTGCGTAGCCCGCGTCAGCCTCGAGCAGCGCCTGGAGGGTGTGGGTGTCGCGTTGGTCGAGCTCGCGCAGGAGCAGCCGGGGTGCATCGGTGGCGGTCATGCCCGGTCCTGCAGGTAGCGGGTGTAGGCGTCGGGTCGCCAGGCGGCGACGACCTTGGTGCGGAGCGTGGCTCCCAGTCGCTGGTAGAAGCGCTGGCCGGCGTCGTTGTCCTGGTTGACGCCCCATGTGACGAGGGACTGCTCGGGGCTCACGTGCTGCGCCAGGGCGGCCATGAGCTGTCCGCCGATGCCGCGGTCGCGGACCTGGGGGCGGACGTAGAGGTCGTCCATGGCGAAGACGTCGCGGCCCTGCCACAGGTTGAGCTGACGGGTGCCGCTGACGTACCCGACGGGCTGTCCAGCGGTGACGGCGAGGAGTACCACCACGGACGGGTCGGCGAGCATGCGGCCCCAGTCCTCGCGGGTGGCGTGGACGGCATCGGCGGAGTTCTCGTGCGTGGCGAGCTCCATGAGCAGAGTCCGGACGTCGTCGGCGTCCTCCACGCCGGCACGTCGGATGGTGACGGTGCTGGTGGCGGTGCTGAAGGCGTTCAGCTGGTCGGTCATGGGGATCTCCTGTACGGGTCGGTTGTCGCGTCGGGAAGAACGCCGGGTTCTGCACCTGAAGGGGGCGTGCGGGGTGGTGCAGAACCCGGCTGCATGGGGGGCTTGCGGTGTGAGCGGAGGCGGTCACTCGCGGATGGCGGTGAGCACCTCCAGCCGGGCGGCACGGCGAGCGGGCGCCAGCCCGCCGACGGTTCCGACCACGAGGGCCACGGCAGCCACGAGCACGAGCCCGGTGGTGGGGACCCGCAGGTGCAGGTCGCCTCCCTGAGCGATGCCGCGTACGAACAAGGCGCTGGTTGCGACGCCGATCGTGGTTCCGACGAGCAGGCCGGCGACGGCGATGAGCAGGGACTCGGTGCGGATCATGGTGCGCAACTGACGCCGCGTCATCCCGACCGCTCGAAGCAGCCCGAGCTCGCGGGTGCGTTCGATGATGGACAGCGCCAGCGTGTTGGTGATGCCCAGCATGGCGATCAGCACGGTCAGCATCAGCACGGCAGTGATCAGCGTGAGAATGCCGTCCAGGGACGCGGTTCGCGCCTCGGCCGCGCTGGCCTGGTCTCGTACCTCGACCGTCGGCATGCCCTCGAGGGCGTCCTCGAGCGCGAGCCGGGCGTCGTGGACGCTGGTTCCGGAGCTGGGGCGCACCAGGAGGCTGGCGTCGACACGCTCGGTGAACCAGTCGCGGTAGCTGGCGAGCGAGACCAGGTAGTCGGTGCTCAACGCTTTCGCGTCGTCGTCGTCGATGAGTCCGACGACGGGCACCTTGACTGTCCCCGTGCGGGCGAACGTCATGCCAAGGGTGTCGCCCACGGTGAGGCCGCGCTCGGTTGCCTGGCGTTCGGTGATGACCACCCCGTCGCGCAGGTCGGTCAGGCTGCCTTCGACCATGTCGACGTCGGTCACGTCATCGATCGTCGTGGGGTCGAGCGCGGTGAGGGCACGGGTGGCACCGGAGTCCTTCCAGTGCCCGAACCGCAGGGGCGAGACCGTGCCGACCTCGTCCAGGTCCTCGATCGTCTTCAGGGTCGTGGGTCCGAGGCCGCCGAGCATCTCGCCGCGTGCGCTCTCCA
Source organism: Nocardioides sp. T5 (assembly GCF_048161455.1). NCBI lineage: Bacteria > Bacillati > Actinomycetota > Actinomycetes > Propionibacteriales > Nocardioidaceae > Nocardioides > Nocardioides sp. T5. The sequence continues at coordinate 1,062,734 of NZ_CP182415.1, forward strand.
CCACCAGCTCCGCGGTGATGGCCTCGTCGAAGCCGGACTGCAGAGCCGCGCGCACCGAGGCACCGACGACGGAGACGAACACCACCAGCGCGAGGCTGAGCGCCAGCGCCATCACGGTCGCTCCGGTGCGCCGCGGCGCCCGGCGGGCGGCCTCTCGAGCCAAACCCGCAGGCACGCTGCGGCCGGTGATGGCGCTCAGTCCGCGGCCGATCAGGTTCACCACGGCGGGCGCGACCATCGGGGCGAGGGCGACCATCCCGGCCACCAGCGCGGCAGTGCCGGCGCCGAGTGCCGGCATCGACTCGGCTGCGCCGCCGACGCTGAGCGCGGCGACTCCCACGGCCGTGAACGTGACGCCGACAGCGGCGCGGATACGACCCCGGCCGCCGGCCGTGCCGAGAGCGCCTTCGCGCATGGCCATCACCGGGGAGATGCGGGCCGCGCGACGAGCGGCACCGAAGGCGGCGATGAGCGTGACGCCGATCCCGACGGCCAGCGCGACGATCAGGGTGCGGGCCGACAGGACGGTCGGGCCGTCCGGGACGGTCGCGCCGGCTGCGTCCAACAGGGAGCGGAGCCCGGTGGCGGCGACGAGACCCGCACCGGTGCCGGCCAGGGCGCCGGCGATGCCGAGGACGGTGGCCTCGCCGAGGATGGAGGTCATGACCTGGCGGCCGGTGGCTCCGGCTGCGCGCATGACGGCGAGCTCGCGGGTGCGCTGGGTGACCAGCACGGAGAAGGTGTTGGCGATGAGGAACGCTCCGATCACCAGGGCCGCTCCGGCGAGCGCGAGCAGTGCGCCGGTGATGAAGCCGAGCTGGGACTTGGCAGCTGCCGCGCTCGCGGCGGCCGTGTCCTGGCTGGCCTCCACGTCGACGTCGGCGCCGAGGGCGGCGCGGAGGTCCTCGGTCACGCCCGAGGTCGCGGTGCCGTCGGCTGCGATGACGTCGATCTGCGAGATGCCGTCGCCGAGTCGCAGGAGACGCTGGGCGGTGGGCAGGCTGGTGAGGGCGACGGTGGTGTCGGGCAGGCCGTCGGACTCGCCGAAGCCGACGAGTCCGACGACCCGGAGGTCGGCCTCACGGTCGGCCTGAACCCGGACGGTGTCGCCGACAGTGATGTCGTGTGCGGTCGCGGTGGCGGCGTCGATGACGACCTGGTCCGCGTCGCCGGGTGCGCGGCCGTCACGGAGGGTGAACCCGTCGACGCCGGTCCACGAGCTCAGCATGGAGGGGCCTGCGGGCACGATCGCCTTGCCGTCGGTGATGAGGAGTCCGGTTCCCTTGACGACGGGGATGGCCTGGTCGACGCCGGGCAGGGTGGCGGCGCGGGCTGCGAGCTGGGGGTCGAGGGGGTCGCGTTCGACCTCGACACCCATGGCGGCGTCGAAGGCGACGGCGTCGCGGACGACGATGTCGACCTCGGTACTGGCGTCACGGAACTGGTCGTCGAACACCTTGCGGGAGGTGTCGGTGAGCACGAGGGTGCCGACGACGAACGTCACGCCGAGAGTGATGGCGGCGAAGGTGAGCAGCAGCCGGCCGCGGTGGGCCATGGTCTGCTTGAGGACGAGGCGGAGCATGGGTCAGCCCTCCGGGTGGGTGTCGGTGCTGGAAGCAGCGGTGTAGGGGCGGTCGTCCGCCTCGGTGTCGAGCTGGAGCATCCGGTCGGCGATAGCCGAGGCGGTGGGGTCGGCGATCTCCTCGATGACGCGGCCGTCGGTGAGGAGCACGACCCGGTCGGCGTGCGCGGCCGCAAGCGGGTCGTGGGTGACCATGACGATGGTCTGGCCGAGGTCGTCGCACGCGTCGCGAAGGAACCTCAGCAGGGCCTGGCCGTGCCGGGTGTCGAGGTTCCCGGTCGGCTCGTCGGCGAACACGATCTCGGGGCGGGTGACCAGGGCCCGGGCGACCGCGACTCGCTGCTGCTGTCCACCAGACAGCTCCGAAGGTCGGTGCTGCAGGCGCTGACCCAAGCCGAGGGTGTCGACCAGTCGAGCCATCCACTCGGGGTCCGGGCGACGTCCCGCGAGGTCGAGCGGGAGGGTGATGTTCTCCTGCGCGGTCAGCGCGGGAAGCAGGTTGAAGCTCTGGAAGACGAACCCGAAGCGGTCGCGGCGCAGCAACGTGCGCTGCCGCTCGCCGAGGTTGGTGAGGTCGGTGGCACCGATGAGTACCCGGCCGGCGTCGAGGACGTCGAGGCCGGCGAGGGCGTGCATCAGGGTCGACTTGCCGGAACCGGACGGGCCCATGATGGCGGTGAAGGTTCCGCTGTGGATGTCGAGGTCGGCGCCGTCGAGGGCCTGCACGGCCGCAGGCCCGGTGCCGTAGGTCTTCACGAGCCCGCGTGCGCGCACCGCGACGGGCTTGGTCGGGGCCGCAACAGAGTGGGTGTCGGCGGTGCCGGGGGTGTCGTTGAGCAGGTTCGTCATGGTGGCTCCTTGGTCGCGTGGCCGTGCGCCGGCCGAGTGGTGGTCGCGTGGTTGTCGGGGGGAGGGCTTCGTGGGTTCGGGGTTTGAGCCTCGGTCTCCCCGGCTCGTGGTCGCGCCGGGGAAACCGCCGGGTCCATGGACCGGCGAGGGCTCGGGGTCAGTGCCCGTGGCCGTGCCCGTGACCGCTCGGGGCCTGGGTCGGGTCGTGAGCGGGCAGCAGGAACGTCGGCACGAGCAGGGCGAGGAGCCCGACGGCCACGGCGAGGAACGCGTCCTGGCTGCCGGCAGTGATGCCCGCGCGGGTGGTGAGGTCGCCGGCGACCGCCGTCAGGGCGGCCACGCCGAGGGCAGCACCGATCTCGTGGCCCGTCATCAGCAGGCCCGATGCAAGACCGGACTGCTCGGACGCGACGTCGCTCATCGCCGCAACGGAGATGGCGACGAACATCGGACCGACGCCGAGGCCGAGCAGCGCGAAGCCAGGCAGCACGTCGCTCAGGTAGGAGGGGTCAGAGTCGACGAACGACAGCACCAGCGCGCCGGCGGTGGCGATCAGCAGCCCAACCGTGATGAGCTTCTTCGCGCCCAGGTGCGGCAGAGCCTTCGATGCGACGGCGGCGCTGAGGGTGATGAAGGCAGCCAGCGGCAGGAACTGCAGGCCGGTGACGAGAGCGGATGAGCCCAGCACCTGCTGCAGGTACAGCGAGCTGAGGAAGATGGCACCGACGACGGCTCCGGTGACGCCCGCCATCACGGTGGATGCCGAGACCAGGGACCGGATGCGCCACGTGCTGGGCGGGACGATGGGGCTGTCGACCTTGCGCTCGTTGAGGATGAACCCGGTCAGCAGCATCGTGGCCAGGCCAGTCGCGACGAGCGTGTGGGGTGCCGTCCAGCCGTGGCTGGTGGTGGACTCCACGGCGTACACGAGGGTGAGCAGGCCCGTCACCAGGAGCGCTGCCCCGGACAGATCGAGCTGGCGGCGGCCCGCGGCGCGGGTGGGCGCGAAGCGGACCTTGGCCAGGACGCCGGCGGCGACCGCGACACCGATGGGGACGTTGATGAAGAACACGGCGCGCCAGTCGAAGGCGGTCGTCAGGATGCCGCCGAACAGCACGCCGGCGGCGATGCCCATGCTGGCGACGGTGCCCCACATGGCGAGGGCGGTGGCCCGCTGGCGACCGGAGTAGGTGGCCATCACGATGGACATGGCGGCCGGGGTGAGCAGGGCTGCGCCGGCACCCTGGGCACCGCGGGCTGCGATGAGGGTCAGTGCGGTGTCGGCGAAGCCCGCGGTGAGGGAGCCCGCGGTGAACAGGGTGAGGCCGCTGAGGAACACCCGGCGTCGGTCGAAGAGGTCGGCGACGCGTCCGCCGAGCAGGAGGAACCCGCCGCTGAGAAGCACGTAGGCGCTGATCAGCCACTGGTAGTTGGTCGAGGACAGGCGCAAATCGGTCGCGATGCTGGGGAGGGCGACGTTCACGACGCTGACGTCGAGCACGACCATGACCTGGGCGGCCAGCATGAGCGCGAGCACCGTCCAGGGACGCCGCACGGCTGGTACGTCGTGGTCCGGGGCGTCGTGGTGTGGGTGGCTGTGGTGCCCGTGGTGCTTTGCGTGCTCGTCGGGCGGCGAGGCCGTCGTGGAGTGGTGCGAGTGGCTCATGGCGTTCTCCTCGGAAAGGTGATGCCGGCTCCGTGATGCCGGGTGACCCGAGCGTCCGTCCGGAGGCGGTTGGCTCGCGCCGGGACTTCTGCCGGGTTGCCTGCCGGTTCGTGCGAAGGCATCGACTCCGGTAGTCGGGGCCTCACGCGAGCTGACAGCCCAGTGAGGAGGGTCAGTCGTCGTGGACCGCGGAACGCCCGGTCGCGCAATCCCGGCGATCTCCCCGGTGCGACGCAAGGCACCTCGCCGCGACCGTGGACGAAGACGACCCACGACCGAGGTGACAGCCATGACCACCAGTACGACCCCTCCCGCCATCCCTCCCGCCATCCCTCCCGCCATCCCTCCCGCCGCCCCTCCCGCCGCCATCGCAAGCGCCATTTCGAGCACTCGGCCGGGCGGGCCCAGCCGGTCCCGCCGGGGGCTCGCCCTGGCGTTGCTGGTCTCCGCCCAGTTCGTGGTCATGCTCGACACGTCGATCGTCAACGTGGCGCTGCCCTCGATCCAGGCATCGCTCTCGCTGAGTGGGAGCAGCGTGAGCTGGGTGGTGAACGCCTACGTGCTCACCTTCGGCGGGCTTCTCCTGCTCTGCGGGCGCGTCGCCGACCAGGTCGGCAGGCGCCGCATGTTCACCATCGGTTCGGTCCTGTTCACCGTGGGCACACTCGCCGCAGCGACGGCCGCCGGCGAGTGGATGCTCATCGCCGGCAGGATCGTGCAGGGTGCCGGGGCAGCGTGTCTGAGCCCGGCCTCGATGGCGCTGCTCCTCGTCACCTTTCCGGGGGAGCACCGGGCACGGGCGATGGGTCTGTGGGGCGCCGCGTCGGCGCTGGGTGGCGCCACTGGTGTCGCCGCTGGCGGACTCCTGGCGGGCACGTTCGGCTGGCCCTCGGTCTTCCTGGTCACCGTCCCGGTGTCCTTGCTCGCCGTCGTCGTGGCTGGGCGTGTCCTCGACGACAGCAAGCCGCGCGCGAGACACCACTTCGACCTGCGCGGAGCCGTGAGCATCACCGCAGCAGTCGTCGCGCTTGTCGACGGGGCGCTCAGCCTCGCATCGGGCAACTGGACGGACTTCGTCATCGTCGGAGTGCTGGTCCCCGTCGCGCTCGCGGCCGTGTTCATCCATGCCGAGCGCCGCGCACCCGAACCTTTGGTGCCCCTCGACCTGTTCAGCTCCCCGATGCTGAGGATCGGCGTCGCCCTTGCAGTCCTGGGCGGAGCTGCCCGAGCCTCCACATTCGTGCTCGTCGCGCTCTACCTCCAGCAGGCGCTCGCCATGTCTCCTGAAGCCGGTGGACTGGCGATGGTGCCAACGTCCCTGACCGGTTTCGTCGTCTCGCTCGTCCTCCTGCCTCGCGTCCTGCGCAGGTTCGGTGCCCGCCGCAGCCTCGTCTCCGGCCTCCTGGTCCTGGCGGGCGGACATCTGTGGCTTGCCTGCGCGCCCGTGGGAGACGGCTACCTGGTGGGCGTGCTCCCGGGACTCCTCCTGGTCGCCACCGGGGTCGCGCTCAGCTTCACTCCCACCACCATGGTCATCGCCTCGGCCGTCCCTGACACTCATGCCGGCCTGGCCTCCGGGTTGGCCAGCAGCGCAACCCAGGTCGGCGCCGCACTCGGCACCGCCGCGTTCACGGCCATCGCTCTGCGGGACTCCGGCTCGGGTTTCCCCACCGCGTTCGTGGCTGCTGCGACTGTCGCGCTCTTCACTGCGCTGCTCGGCAGGATCGCAGGCCGGAGTCGGCACTAAGGTCGCCTGTTGCGAGGCCAGCCGGATCATGGCACCAACACGGCGGGGAAAAAGCTGCATGGCAGTCCCGCGGGCCCCAGATCTGCTGCTGATCGCGCAGTCGGAAAGGTGACCCGTTCCGCCGCCTTGCGGCGCACTCAGACATGGATCTGCGCTGCCCGCGTGCTGACATGTCCCAGGTCCCGTACGGAAACGGCACCTCGTGCGAGTCTTGGCGGATGGAGACTGTTGGGTCCGCGGGGGAAGTCGCGATTCGGATCGGCGACGCAGAACGCGACCGGTGCTTGAGTGTCTTGAACGAGCATCACGTCCACGGCCGCCTCTCACTGGAAGAGCTCGACCGACGGCAGCAACTCGCATTGTCGGCCGTCACCGCCGACGACTTGGCGGCCCTCGTCGAGGACCTTCCGTCGACGAATGGTGGACGAACGGGCGGCGTCGCTGAAACGTGGCGGTCGCTGCCCCCCGATGTCCGGGCGGGCCGCTTGGCGCGCTGGGCGGCCGCGCCCGCCTCGCTGATCGCTGGCGGCGTCCTGGTCGCTTCGGCGGCGAACTACAGCGACGAGCGGAACTTCGCCGTCGGCTTCATCGCTGCCGGGCTCGGGTACACGGCACACCTGGTGACCTCGAGGCTCTCCCGCCGCCGTCGCTGAGTCCTTGCCGCAGCGCGTGGCCTGTTCTGGCGCCCGAGCCGCCGACGCCGAGCCCGCGATCCCGGTGGTTGCCGAGCCTCGTCACGCGGGAGGAGACTGGTCGGTGCGGTCGAGGGGTGCCCGACCGCAGGGAGGGCCGCCGTGGTCGAACCTGCACCGTTCCCGGACCGGGGAGCCGTCAGCGCCGCGGAGCACGAGCGGCTCCGCCGGGACTACGACGCCCTGGCTGACCAGTTCGGCGCCACGTCCGAGGTGCTCGAGGCCATGGGCCGGTCGACCGCAGATCCGGACGCGGTGCTCACCGCCATCGTCGAGAACGCGCGCCGGCTGTGCCGGTCGGAGGCCGCGCACCTCTACCTGTTGGAGGGCGACACGTTCCGCCTCACAGCGACGGTCGGGCTGTCCGAGGCGTCCCGACAGGTGCTGACCGAGCACCCGATCACGCTGGACCGGCAGGCGCTCATCGGACGCGTCGGCCTGGAGCGGAGGACGCTCCAGATCCCCGACGTGCTGGCCGACCCGGACTTCGGACGCCACGACCTGCAGCGATCGGCGGGCTTCCGCACCGTGGTCGCTGCTCCCCTGATCGTCGACGACGCGGTCGTCGGCGCTCTCAACGTCTGGCGCAACGAGGTCAGGCCGTTCGACGACCGTGAGATCGGCATCGTCAGCGCGTTCGCCGTCCAGGCGGCCATTGCCGTCAACGGCGTCGGGCTGGTCCAGCAGCTCGAGACGCGGGGAGCGGAGCTGGCCCGCAAGGTCGACGAGCTGGAGGCGCTCCGCGCGGTCGGCGAGGCGGTCAGCTCCACCCTCGACCTCCAGGACGTCCTCGACACGATCGCCGAGCACGCGGTCGCCCTGTCCGGCACCGACGGCGGTTCGATCATGGAGTACGCCGAGCGCGACCGCCGGTTCGTCGTGCGCAGCGTCTACCGCACGGCTCCCGAGGTCGTCGAGCAGCTGCGAGACGTGCGGATCGACCTCGACACGACGGTCGTCGGCAGAGCGGCGCTGGAGCGGCGCCCGATCGTCGTCCCCGACCTCGCTGGCGTCGAGCCCGACCCGCACCTGGAGATCCTGCGCAGCGCCGGATGGTCCTCGCTCGTCGCCGTCCCGCTGCTTCGCGAGGACACGATCGTCGGTTCGCTGATCGTGCGGCGCAAGCGCACCGGGGACTTCTCCCCGGAGGTCGTCGACCTCCTGGAGACCTTCGCCAGCCAGTCGGCGCTGGCGTTGCTGAACGCCCAGCTCTTCCGGGAGCTGAAGGACCAGAGCCTGGCCCTGGAGCTGGCCAGCCGGCACAAGTCGGAGTTCCTGGCGAGCATGTCGCACGAGCTGCGCACCCCGCTGAACGCGGTGCTCGGCTTCTCGGAGGTGTTGCTCGAGCGCATGTTCGGCGACATCAACGAACGGCAGGAGGAGTACCTGCGAGACATCCACGGCTCCGGGAAGCACCTGCTCGAGCTGCTGAACGAGATCCTCGACCTCTCGAAGGTCGAAGCCGGGCGGATGGAGATCGACTACTCCGAGTTCGACCTGCGCGTGCTCCTCCAGGAGGCGGTGGCCATGCTCCGCGCGCGGGCGACCGCGCACGGCATCGACCTCAGTGTCGACGTCGAGCCGGGCCTGGTCCAGGCGTACTCCGACCAGCTGCGGCTCAAGCAGGTCGTGCTCAATCTCGTGACGAACGCCGTCAAGTTCACCGGCGACGGCGGCTCGGTGGTGGTGCGCGCACGTCGTACGCCGGTCGACATCGAGGTCACGGTGACCGACACCGGCGTCGGCGTCCCGGAGGCGGACCGTGAGCGCATCTTCGAGTCCTTCCAGCAGGGCGGGCGGGGTGCGTCACGCGAGGAGGGCACGGGACTCGGGCTGACGCTGTCGCGCCGCCTCGTCGAGCTGCTCGGCGGCCGGATGTGGGTGGAGAGCGAGGTGGGCGTCGGCAGCACCTTCGGCTTCACGCTCCCGTCGCGCACCAGCGACGGGGCCGGTCCGACCTCCACCCCTGGGACGTACGACGTCGTGGTGATCGAGGACGACCGGCCCTCGCTCGACCTCTTCACGGCCTTCCTCGACGGCGCCTCGGTGCGGGTCACCACCGCGCGCGACGGGCCGGCCGGTCTCGAGGCCGTGCGCCAGATCCGGCCGAGCGCGGTGCTGCTCGACATCAGGCTGCCGGGCATGGACGGCTGGTCGGTGCTGACCACCCTCAAGCAGGACCCCGAGACCTGCGACATCCCCGTGATCGTGGTGTCGATCGTGGACGAGCAGCAACGCGGCGCCGCGCTGGGGGCCGCGGCCTACCTCGTGAAGCCGGTGGGACGCGGCGCACTCCTCGACGCCCTTGCCCGGGTCGTGCCCTCCGTCCACACGGGCGCGGCAGGAGAGGACTGACGCCGTGTGGCGGTTGCTCGAACCCCTGCGGGCCGAGGACCGGGAGGCGTTCCTCGCCCTTGCCCACCGCCGCACGTTCGCGCGTGACGAGGTCCTGTGCCACCAGGGCGACCCGGCGGACTCGCTCCACCTGGTCGAGCGCGGCCACCTGGCCGTGGGCGGCACCTTGGCCTCGGGCGCCACGGCGACCTTCACCGTCCTCTCACCGGGGGACTACTTCGGCGAGCTCGCGCTGCTGCGCGCCGACCGACGTCGTACGGCGACGGTGACGGCGTTGGAGCCGAGCCGGACACTCGCGGTGGCGGGTACGGCCTTCGACCGGCTCTGCACGCACAACCCGGGCATCGAGAGGGTCGTGTCCATGCTCCTGGCCGACCGGATCGACCTCCTCAGCCGGCGGCTCCTCGAGACCATGTACGAGAGCCTGGACCGCCGGGTCTGCCGCCGTCTCGTGGACCTCGCCGATGCCTACGGTGGGGTTGACGGGGCCGTCGTGATCCCGCTCAGCCAGGCCCAGCTCGCCGACCTGGTGGGTGCCACGCGGCCGCCCGTCAACCAGGTCCTGCAGCGGCTCGCGGACCGCGACGTGGTCCGGCTGAGTCGCTCCCGGATCGAGGTCCTGGACCCGGCGGAGCTGCGTCGACGCAGTCTCGAGGACTGACGGAGTGTCTCCGGGCGAACAGAACTTTCCTTCGTAGCGGCTCAGGATCGGGTTCATCACACAGATCCCAGCGAAGGAGCCCGAGATGTTTTCCCACGATTCCGAAGCCCAAGCCATCTGCCGAGCCGTCATCACCGACCGCCTCCGCGAGGCAGAGCACCGGCGCCTCGTCCGTGAGATCAGGCGGACCGACCTCCCCGACACCACCGGCGCCGCGACGGCGTCCACCCACCGGCGCTCCCGTCTCCTGGAGCTCGTCCACCTCTCGCACTCGTACGGCTGACCGGACGGAGCCGACCATGTCCACCCAGTCCGCCACCCAGGCCGACGTCCTCCACGAGGCGCTGCGTCAGGAGCTGCTGCGTCTGGCCCGGCACGAGGACGACGCCGCCAGCCGGGAGGCGGCACGCGTGCACTACTGGGAGCCCGTTCCCGTCACCGTGGTCGTCCACCGACAGTGTGCCGCCGCCCTGCGTGCCGCCGCCGACGAGCTCCTTCCGCACTGATCGCCGGCCACAGTGCGTTGCGCGGCGATCACGGCTCGTCTCAGGCCGTGATCGCGGCCTGCGTGCCGCCGGTCAGCAGCTCGTCGCGGAGCGCGACGAGGCGGCTCACCTCGGCGAGGAAGCGGCCGGTGCTCTCGCCGACGGCGAGGTCGTCGAAGTAGTGGTGCCGCATGGCGACGCGGGCGAGGTGGTGCTCGTCGTGCTCGAGCCGGTCGCCGAGCAGCGCGGCGAGCTCGGGCACGTCGTCGGGGCCGACGACGTCGGCGCAGCGGCTGACGGGTGCCTGGTGGTGCAGCGCCTCGAGGTCGCCGTGGGGATCGGTGAGCAGGATCGGCTTGTCGGTGTGCAGGTAGAGCCAGTCCAGACCCACCGAGGACACGTCGGTGACCATCGCGTCGCAGCCGGGCATCACGGCGAGGATGTCACCGGTGAGCACCTGGGTGTGCCCGGCGGTCGGGTCGAGCCGCCCGGCCTCGTCGATGAGTCGCATGATCGCCAGGTGCGCGTCGGCGATCGCGGGGGTGAGGCTCGTCGTGACCTTCGGGTGCGGCTTGTAGACCAGGCGGACCTCGGGCACCTCGAGGATCGCGCGGACGATCGACTCGCCGAGCGAGTCGACCGACGTGTAGTCGTTGTAGTCGGCGTCGCCCTCCCAGGTGGGGGCGTACATCACGGTGCGTCGCGTGCTGGGCGCCAGCAGCGGCGTGCGGGGGAGGTCGAGCTGCGGTCGGCCGACGCGGACCAGCCGGGAGGCGTCGAAGTCGAGCAGCCCGGTCAGGTAGCGCTGGACCGCGGCGTCGCCGGCGACGAACACGCGGTCGTAGGCCTTGGCGTTGTTGCTGGCCATGGACTGCTTGTCGCTCTCGCCGTGGTTCACGTGAACGTGGAGCATCCGGCTGTCGAGCAGCGACTCGAAGTTGAGCACCGAGTTGTTGCAGTAGAGGACGACCTTCGCGTCGAGCTCGGCATAGAGCTCGGTCAGCTCGGGGAACGTCGGTGCGGTGAGGACGGTCAGGTCGGTGCGCGACCCGATCAGCCGGGCCGAGTCGGGGTCGCGCAGGACGAGGCCGACCGGGTGGACCCGGTCGAGCACCTCGAGGACCTCGAGCCACTGGGCCAGCTGGTAGGTCCTCGTCGGGTCGCCCGCGAAGTAGGCGATCACGCACACGTCGTTCACGACGAAATCCTACTCGCGACCGCGCAGGGGAGGGGCCGTTGTCCCACAGGACGCAGGAGGGCCCGGCGCACGGCGCCGGGCCCTCCTGGAGCTGGAATCTCGCGTCACACCTACTGCGGTCGGTAGGGCACGCCGTCCGCGGCCGGCGGCCGGGAGCGGCCCACCAGGCCGGCCACGGCGAAGATCGTCACGACGTAGGGCAGCATGAGCATGAACTGGCTCGGAACGGGCGACCCGATGACCGAGAGGACGCCCTGCAGGTTGGAGGCGAAGCCGAACAACAGCGCGGCCAGGGTCGCCCGGATCGGGTCCCACTTGCCGAAGATGACCGCCGCGAGAGCGATGTAGCCGGCGCCACCGGTCATCTCGCGGTTGAACTGCGGCACCGAGACCAGGGTGTAGAAGGCCCCGCCGAGGCCGGCGACCGCTCCCGCGATGAGGATCGTGCGGTAGCGAGTGCGGTTGACCTTGATGCCGACGGTGTCGGCGGCCATCGGGTGCTCGCCGACCGCTCGGACGCGCAGGCCCCAGCGGGTGCGGTAGAGGGCGAAGGTGACCACCGCGACCGCGATGTAGAGCACGTAGACCACCGGGGTCTGGCGGAAGAGGATCGGGCCGATCAGGGGGATGTCTCCCAGCACCGGGATCGGCACCACCTTGAAGCGGGCGGACGTGTTGAGGTCGGCGGCGTTGGGGGCCAGCACCTGGCTGAACAGGAAGCTCGTGATGCCGATGACGAGCACGTTGAGCACCACGCCGACGATGATCTGGTCGACGAAGTAGCTGATCGCGAAGAGGCCGAGGATCAGGGCGACGAGCGCGCCGGCGATCGAGGCGGCGAGCAGCCCGGGCCAGGGCGACCCGGTCATCGAGCTGACCACCGCGGCGGCGAAGGCGCCGAAGAGCAGCTGGCCGTCGATCGCGATGTTGACCACGCCGGCCCGCTCGCCGAGCACGCCGCCGAGGGCGCCGAAGACGAGGGGGACGGCGAGGGCCAGCGAGCCTGCCAGGAGGCCGACCACCGGCAGGGTCTCGCCGACGGCGGCCCAGACCAGGAACCCGGTCATCCAGGCGATGGCGTAGATCGCGACCAGCCACATCGGGGTGCGCTTCTTCGCGAGGTAGCGGCGCACGGACTCGCCCGTGAGCAGGGCGCACACGATGGTCAGAGCCCAGGCGGTCGGCATGGTCGGCAGCGTCAGGTCGGGCAGCTGGAAGAAATCGGTCTCGCGAGCGAGGCGGAGCGTGGTCTCGCCGGACTCCGGTTGGAACAGGAGTATCAGCGCGAGGCCGACGGTCAGGACGCCGAGCACCACGGGCGTCTTGCGGGAGACGAGGGTGACGACCTCGCCGGTCGGTGCCGCCGGACCGGGCGACGCGCCGGTCGAGGTCGGGTCGGTCAGGGTGCTCACTTGGCCTCCTTGGCCGGCAGCCGGAAGATCGCCCGCACCAGCGGGGGTGCGGCGATGAAGAGGACGATCAGGGACTGGACGACCAGCACGATGTCGACGGGGATGCCCTCGGCCGCCTGCATCGAGAAGCCGCCCGCCTTGAAGGCACCGAACAGCAGACCGGCGGCGAGGATGCCCAGCGGCCGCGACCGACCGAGCAGGGCCACCGTGATGGCGTCGAAGCCGATGCTGGCGTCGAGGTCGAGGGTGACGCCGTCCGGTACGGTGCCGAGCACCTGGTTGACACCGGCGAGGCCGACGAGTGCCCCGGCGAGGAGCATCACGATGACCCACGTCCGACCGACGTCGATGCCGGCCGAGCGGGCGGCGTTGGGGTTCTCACCGACGGCACGGATGCGGTAGCCGAGGGCCGAGCGGTTGAGCAGCCACCAGACGTAGGCCACCGCGACCAGGGCGAGCACGAAGCCGAGGTGCAGGTTGAAGCGGTCCCCGAGGATGTCGGGCAGGACCGCCGACTCCTTCATCGGCAGCGACTTGGGGTTGGCCGAGCCGGGCGCCTGCAGGAGCCCCTCCTTGGAGAGGGCGTAGAAGAGCAGGTAGTAGGCGACGTAGTTGAGCATGATCGTGACGATCACCTCGTGGGCACCGGTGCGGGCCTTGAGGACGCCGGCGATGCCCGCCCAGAGGGCGCCGACCACCATGCCGACGAGGATCGCCAGCGGGAGGTGGATGAAGGTCGGCAGGTCGAAGTTGAAGCCGACGTAGCCGGCCGCTCCGCCGGCGAGCAGCATCTGCCCGCGACCACCGATGTTGAACAGGCCGGCGCGGAAGCCCAGGCCCACGCCGAGCCCGGCGACGATGAGGGGGGCGGCGAACTTCAGGGTCTCGGTCAGCGGCCGGATCTGGGTGGAGAAGTCGCTGACGAGGTTGTTGTAGACGGCGCCGCGGAAGAGCGCGGTGTAGGCGCCCCACACGGCGTCCCACACGGCGGAGAGGAAGTCGCCCGGCCGGGCGAAGAGGTAGCCAGCGGACTCGCGCACCGCGTCGTCGGTCGCGGCGACCATGATCGAGCCGACCAGCACAGCCAGCACCACGGCAAGCACGCCGGCGAAGACGTCCCCGGCGACGATCTGCCGCATCACCGAATGGCCCTTGCCGGGCTCCGGCGCGTCGGGCTTGCCGGCGTCCTTCTCCGAGGGGGCCGGGGCCTGGTCGTTGGTCACTGCGTCGTTCACGCCACGTCTCCCTCGAGGTCCTTCGGCCGCTCGCCGGTCATCATCAGGCCCAGCTGCTCGCGCGGGGTGTCGCCGGGGACGATGCCCACGACCCGACCGCGGTAGAGGACCATGATCCGGTCGGCGAGCGCGACCACCTCGTCGAGCTCGGTCGAGACCACCAGGACGGGTACGCCGCTGTCGCGCGTCGCGACCACCTGCTTGTGGATGAACTCGATGGAGCCCACGTCCACGCCGCGGGTGGGCTGCGCGGCGACGAGCAGGCGCAGGTCGCGCGAGAGCTCACGGGCCACGACGACCTTCTGCTGGTTGCCGCCGGAGAGGTTGCCACATGCGGTGTCGATGTCGCGCGCGCGGACGTCGTACTGCTGCAGCTTCTCCTTGGCGAAGGCGCGCAGCTTGTCGATCTGCAGCGACCCCCGGCGCACGAACGGCGGGGCGAAGCTGCGGTTGAGCATGAGGTTCTCGGCGATGGTCATGTTGCCGACGAGGCCGTCCTCCTGGCGGTCCTCGGGGATGAAGCCGACGCCGGCGTCGAGCACCTGGCGCACGGACCTGCCAAGCAGCTCCTTGCCGTCGAGGCGCACGGAGCCGGTCACATGCTCCTGCAAGCCGAGGATTGCCTCGGTGAGCTCGGTCTGTCCGTTGCCCTGCACGCCGGCGACGGCGAGGACCTCACCGGCCCGGATGGAGAAGGTGATGCCGTCGACCTGGACGTGGCCCGTGGCGTTGACGACGCGCAGGTCCTTCACGGCGAACACCTCCTCGCCGAGCTTCGGCGGGTCCTTGTGGACCACCAGCTCGACGGGCCGGCCGACCATCATGGCGGCGAGCTCGGCGTTGGACGCCGTGGGCTCGGCCTCGCCGACGACCTTGCCGAGGCGGATCACGGTGATCTTGTCCGCGACGGCACGGACCTCACGCAGCTTGTGGGTGATGAAGACGATGGCCTTCCCGGCCTCGCGGAGCTGGCGCATGATCTCCATCAGCTCGTCGGTCTCCTGGGGGGTCAGCACCGCGGTGGGCTCGTCGAAGACGAGCAGCTCAGCGTCGCGGGACAGGGCCTTGATGATCTCCACCCGCTGCTGGACGCCGACGGGCAGGTCCTCGACGAGCGCGTCAGGGTCGACGTGGAAGCCGAAGCGCTCGGAGATCTCGGTCACGCGGGCGCGGGAGGCGTCGAGGTCGAGGGTGCCGGCGAAGCCGGTGGACTCGTTGCCGAGCATGACGTTCTCGGCGACGCTGAAGACGGGGATGAGCATGAAGTGCTGGTGGACCATACCGATGCCGGCCGCCATCGCGTCGCCGGGTCCGGTGAAGTGCTGCACCTCGTCGTCGAGCAGGATCTCGCCCTCATCGGCGCGGTAGAGGCCGTAGAGGACGTTCATCAGGGTCGACTTGCCAGCGCCGTTCTCACCGAGGAGTGCGTGGATCTCGCCGGGTTCGACGGTCAGGGAGATCCTGTCGTTGGCCACCAAGCTGCCGAAGCGCTTGGTGATGCCACGGAGCTCGAGCTTCATGAGATCGCATCCTATGCAGGTGCCAGGGGCGGGGGAGGGTCGGGCAAGAGCGAGGGGAGGCCGACTCGCGTCGACCTCCCCCCGTCTGGTGGAGCTGCTTACTGGTTGAGGTACGAGGTGACCTCGATGGAGCCGTCGATGATGCCGGCCTTGACCTCGTCGAGCTCGCCCTGGAGCGAGTCGGACACCTTGCTCTCCCAGTTGTGGAAGGGGGCGACGCCGACGCCGTCGTTCTCCAGCGTGCCGACGTAGGGCGTGAAGTCGAAGTTGTCCTCACCGGCGGCCATGATCGCCTCGTAGGTGGACACCTTCATGTTCTTCAGGATGGAGGTCATGACGACCTCCTGCGTGTTGGGGTCGGTCTCGAAGAGGTCGGCGTCCACGCCGACCATCGCGACGTCCTTGCCCGAGTCCTCGATCGCGGTCAGCGCGCCCTGGTAGATCGGGCCGCCGACCGGAAGGATCACGTCGACGTCCTGGTCGAGGATGCGCTTGGCGGTGCTGGTGGCCGCCTCGTTGGCCTCGAAGCCACCGGTGAAGGAACCGTTCTCGCCGTCCCAGCCGACGACCTCGACCTTCTTGCCCTTCTCCTCGTTGTAGTACTCCACGCCCTGCTTGAAGCCGTCCATGAAGATGGTGACGGTCGGGAAGGGCTGACCACCATAGGTGCCGACCTTGCCGGTCTTCGTGGTGTCAGCAGCGGCGTAGCCGGCGAGGAACGCGGCCTGCGCGGTGTCGTAGAGCAGCGGCTTGATGTTGGGCTGGTCGGCCTCGCCGTCGAAGGTCTGGCCGTCCTCGCCACCGTCCGCGGAGTCGTCGATCAGGACGTACTCGATGTCGGGGTTGGCAGCGGCCGACTCCTTGGTGGCCGCGGCGAGCGCGAAGCCGACGGTGACGATGGCGTCGCAGCCCTGGCTGACGAGGGCCTCCAGGTTCGGGCCGTAGTCGTTCTCGCTGTTGGACTCCACGTCCTTCAGCTCCACGCCGAGCTCGTCGGCGGCCTGCTTGGCGCCCTCGTAGCCGAGCTGGTTGAACGACTTGTCGTCGAAACCACCGGCGTCGGACACGATGCACGGCAGGAAGTCGCTGGCAGCCGCGCTGCTGTCGTCCCCACTCCCGGTGTTGGTCTCCTCCTCGGGCGCGTCGCCGCACGCCGCCAGGGTCGCGGCCGCCAGCAGGGCCACGAGGCCGCTCGAGACGACCTTTCTCGACTTCTTCACAATGCCTCCAAGTTCGTGCCCCCGGAGTGGGGTCGCTTTCCGGGAGCATGATGCCTGCCACCGGGCACCCCGTCACGCGGTTCGCGACTTCGAAATGCGTTTGAGACCTAAAACCCGCCGAAGATCTTTCGGCCAGACCTGCCAAAGACGGTGGCTCTCCCGTATGCGCCATAGTGTCCGCGTGGAGGACTGGGCGGAAGACAGGGCGGACGACACGGTGGCGCACGACTGGGGTCAGGGCGACTGGGACCGCCTCCGGGAGCAGGCCGTCGACGTGATGCGTCGGGCCTACGCGCCCTACTCGCACTACCCGGTGGGCGCGGCAGCACGGGCCGATGACGGTCGTTTCGTGGTCGGCTGCAACGTCGAGAACGCGGCGTACGGCGTCGTGCTGTGCGCCGAGTGCGGAGTGGTCTCGCAGCTGCACGCCACGGGTGGCGGCCGGCTCACGCACTTCGTGTGCGTCAACGGCGAGGGCGAGATCATCATGCCGTGCGGCCGGTGCCGCCAGCTGCTCTTCGAGCACGGCGGTCGGGACCTGCTGGTCTGGACCGTCTCGGGCGTCAAGCCCATGTCCGAGGTGCTGCCCGACGCCTTCGGACCCGACGACCTGGCCCACGTGGCCGACGCAGCAGCGGAAGGAACCGAGTAGTGGCCGCCCACGACGCCGTCGAGGTCATCCTCGCCAAGCGCGACAAGCACGAGCTCACCGACAGCCAGATCGACTGGGTGATCGACGCCTACACGCGGGGGGACGTCGCGGACGAGCAGATGTCGTCGCTCGCGATGGCGATCCTGCTCAACGGCATGAACCGCCGCGAGATCTCGCGCTGGACCGGCGCGATGATCGCCTCGGGGGAGCGGATGGACTTCTCGGGCCTGTCGCGCCCGACCGCCGACAAGCACTCCACCGGCGGGGTCGGCGACAAGATCACCCTGCCCCTCGCCCCGCTCGTCGCCGCCTGCGGCGTGGCCGTCCCGCAGCTCTCCGGCCGCGGTCTGGGCCACACCGGCGGCACGCTCGACAAGCTGGAGTCGATCCCGGGGTGGCGCGCCGCGCTGAGCAACGAGGAGATGTTCGCGATCCTCGAGGACGTCGGCGCGGTCATCTGTGCGGCCGGCGACGGCCTCGCGCCGGCGGACAAGAAGCTGTACGCCCTGCGCGACGTCACCGGCACCGTCGAGGCGATCCCGCTCATCGCGAGCTCGATCATGAGCAAGAAGATCGCCGAGGGGACCGGTGCCCTGGTGCTCGACGTCAAGGTCGGCAGCGGCGCCTTCATGAAGGACCTCGGCACCGCGCGTGAGCTCGCCGAGACGATGGTGGCTCTCGGCACCGACGCGGGCGTGCACACCGTCGCGCTCCTCACCGACATGGCCACCCCGCTCGGTCTCACGGCGGGCAACGCGGTCGAGGTGCAGGAGTCCGTCGACGTGCTGGCCGGCGGTGGCCCCGCCGACGTCGTCGAGCTGACGCTCGCCCTGGCCCGCGAGATGCTCGCCGGAGCCGGTCGCGACGACGTCGACCCGGCCGACAGGCTGGCCGACGGCTCGGCCATGGACGCGTGGAAGCGGATGATCCGCGCGCAGGGCGGCGACCCCGACGCGGCGCTCCCGCAGGCGAAGGAGTCGCACGTCGTCACCGCGCCGACGAGCGGCACCCTCACCCGCCTCGACGCGATGGCGGTCGGCATGGCCGCGTGGCGACTCGGAGCCGGTCGGGCGCGCAAGGAGGACCCGGTGCAGGCCGGTGCCGGCGTCGTGTGGCACGCCCGCCCCGGCGACCAGGTCACCGAGGGGGCGCCGCTGTTCACGCTGCTCACCGACGAGCCGGAGCGCTTCGAGCGG
The DNA here is from genome assembly GCF_048161455.1 of Nocardioides sp. T5. Taxonomy (NCBI): domain Bacteria; kingdom Bacillati; phylum Actinomycetota; class Actinomycetes; order Propionibacteriales; family Nocardioidaceae; genus Nocardioides; species Nocardioides sp. T5. Next base: position 1,081,204 of record NZ_CP182415.1, read on the forward strand.
GCGCTTGCCTCCCTCGAGGGCGGCTGGTCGGTGTCGTCCGCCGAGGGCGACGCCGCCGCGGACGCACGCCGCGAGATCGTCCTCGACCGGATCGGCTGACCCGCTGCACCGCTCTCCCCAAGTCTGACGATGACCGGCCAGTAACAATCGATCCGGTCGGCCCCCTGCCTAGCGTTTCTTTACCTAGGGATCTTGGGGGAGCCCATGCAGACCAACGACGAGCGTGGACCCGGCCGCGCGACGATGTCCACTGCCGTGCTGGCGGCCGTGGTGCTGGTGGCGGGCCTGGCGGTCGGTGCGGGTGCCACCTGGCTGGCCCTCTCACGCGACGACGGCGGTGCCGCGGCCTCCGACGGGTGCGCCGAGTTCCGCAACGTCGACGTCGCGGTCGCCCCGGAGATGTACGGCGTCGTGGTGGCCGCTCTCGCGGACGTCACGCCCGACTGCGTGCAGGTCGCCCCGGCGATGCGCCCGGGGATCGCCGTCGCCCAGGGCGTCTCGATGGGCGGTGAGCTGCCGGACATCTGGATCCCGGAGGCGCACGTCCTCACCACCGAGGCCTACCTCGGCGAGGCCACCCGACCGCGGCTGCTGGTCAGGAGCCTGGCCAACACACCGGTCCTGCTGGTGGGCGGCGACCGAGCCCGCCGGTGGCCGTCCTGGGGTGACGCCGAGGCGTCCGGACTGGTGTCCACGCCGGACCCCGAATCGTCGGTGGCGGGCGCCCTGGCCCTCACCGCGCCCGGTGTGGAGGCGCGGTCGATCGGTCGCAGCCGCGCGGAGTCCCAGCAGATGCTGGTGCCCTTCGCCCAGGCACAGGGTGCGCGGCGGCTGAACGGTGAGGACGACGCGGTGCAGCCCGCGATGTTCGTCCGGAGGTCTCCGCGCCTGGTGGTCACCACCGAGCAGGACTTCAGCACGGTGGAGGGCCGCGACGACCTGCGCGACCTCACCCCGGACGTCGGCTCACCGGCACTCGACTTCCCCCTCACCCTCAGTCGGGAGGCGGCCGAGGGATCACGCGCGCTCGCCCGCGCGCTCGGCTCCTACCTCGCCAGCGAGGAGGGGCAGGCGCTGGTCGCCGCCGAGGGGCTCCGCAGCCCTGACGACGTGCGAGGGACGCTGCCGGCGCCGTCCGCGAAGGCGATCGGCGAGGCGGTGCTGTCGTGGCGCTCGCTCAGCGTGCCGTCGGCGATGCTCGCCGTGGTCGACGCGTCGGGGTCGATGGACTTCGACGCCGGCACCGGTTCACGCATGGACCTGCTGGCCGATGCGGCCCGGATCGGTCTGGGCTTCCTGCCCGACCACGCCCGGGTGGGGCTGTGGGTGTTCTCGATCGAGAAGGGAGGACCGGGACAGGACTGGCGCGAGCTCGAGCCGATCCGGCGCCTCGACGACCTGCGCTTCGGACGCACCCAGCGCTACGCCCTGCGCGAGTGGGCCGCCGAGATGCCCGGCCTGACCGACGGCGGGACCGGTCTGTACGACACGGCGCTGGCGGCCTACCGGGAGGCGCTGCGCAGCTATCGGCCGCACTACTCCAACGCGGTCGTCCTGATGACCGACGGCCAGAACGAGGATCCCGGCTCGATCGGTCTGCAGGCGTTGCTGCAGCGTCTCGAGGAGCTGCGTGATCCTGACCGGCCCGTGCGGATGGTGGGGATCGCCATCAGCGGCGACGCCGACCTCGACGCGCTGCGGCAGATGGCGCGCGTCACCGGGGGCGAGGCCTACCTCGCGGCCCAGCCCGAGGACATCCTGGGGGTGTTCGCCCAGGCGGTGCTCTCGCGGTGACCGACCGGGCCCGCCGTCAGGCCAGGAGCAGCACGACGTGCGCGGCCACGCAGGCCGGCTTGTCGTGGCCCTCGATCTCGACCGTGTGCTCGACGACGAGCTGCTTGCCGGCGGCGAGCTCGCGCACCTCGCCGAAGCGCACGTGCGAGCGCAGCCGGCTGTCCACCGGCACCGGGGCGGGGAAGCGCACCTTGTCCAGCCCGTAGTTGAGCCGGGCGCCCGGGGTCTCGAGCCGGAAGACCTGGGAGGCGAAGTGGGGGAGCAGGCTCAGGGTGAGGAACCCGTGGGCGATGGTGCCGCCGAAGGGTCCGGTACCCGCTGCCTCGACGTCGACGTGGATCCACTGGTGGTCGAGGGTGGCGTCGGCGAAGGCGTCGATCCGGTCCTGGTCGACGACGAGCCACTCGCTGGTCCCGATCTCGGACCCGGCGGCGGCGGCGACCTCGTCGAGGGTGGTGAAGGTGCGCATGCGCACGAACATAGTGCTTGACCATGGCGGGCCCTGATTGGATGTCCGGATGAGCACTCCCACCCGCGACCAGGTGCAGGCCGCCCCGAAGGTCCTGCTGCACGACCACCTCGACGGCGGGCTGCGTCCCCAGACGATCGTGGAGCTCGCCGCCGAGGCCGGCCACGAGCTGCCGGCCCCCGACGCGGAGTCGCTGGGCCGCTGGTTCGCCGAGTCGGCCGACTCCGGCTCGCTGGTGCGCTACCTCGAGACCTTCGACCACACCGTCGCGGTGATGCAGAGCGGCTCCGCGATCGCGCGCGTGGCGCGTGAGTGCGTCGAGGACCTCGCCGCCGACGGGGTCGTCTACGCCGAGGTGCGCTACGCGCCGGAGCAGCACGTCAGCGGCGGGCTGACCCTCGACGAGGTCGTCGCCGCGGTCCAGGAGGGATTCGACGCCGCGATGGCCGCCAGCGGCGGCAGGATCGTCGTACGCCAGCTGCTGACCGCGATGCGTCACCAGGCGCGCTCGATGGAGATCGCCGAGCTGGCCATCGCCTGGCGCGACCGCGGGGTCGCCGGCTTCGACATCGCCGGCGCCGAGGCGGGCTTCCCGCCCACCCGCCACCTCGACGCCTTCGAGTACCTCCAGCGCGAGAACGCGCACTTCACCATCCACGCCGGCGAGGCCTTCGGGCTGCCGTCGATCTGGGAGGCGATCCAGTGGTGCGGCGCCGACCGGCTAGGCCACGGCGTGCGGATCATCGACGACATCACCGTCCACGACGACGGCTCGGTCGAGCTGGGCCGGCTCGCGGCCTACGTCCGCGACAAGCGCATCCCGCTCGAGATGTGCCCCAGCTCCAACATCCAGACCGGGGCGGCCGAGTCCTTCGCCGAGCACCCGATCGGGCTGCTGACCGACCTGCGCTTCCGGGTCACCGTCAACACCGACAACCGCCTGATGAGCGGTACGTCGATGACGCAGGAGATGTTCGGCCTGGTCGAGGCGTTCGGCTACACGCTCGAGGACCTGCGCTGGTTCACCATCAACGCGATGAAGTCGGCCTTCCTGCCCTTCGACGAGCGGCTCGCCCTCATCGACGAGGTCGTCAAGCCGGGCTACGCAGCCCTCATCGCCGGCTAGCCCGGTCGCTGTCGGCGGACAGCTCGGCGTAGGCCTGGTCGCCCGTCGCGCGCCGGCACCCCTGTCGGACGGCGTGGGAGACGACCCGCTGCTGGTCGCGCAGCAGCGCCAGTCCGCGGCGCACGAGCACCACCGGCGGCTTGCGGTGCTCGCGCAGGTCGCGGGTGAGGCGGCGCCAGAACGTCACGAGCGGGTGCTGGGTGATGCAGTAGGCGGCGGCGAGGATCCCCTCCTCCCGACAGGCGGCCACGACGTCCGGGGCGAAGATGCCTTCCGCGACGAAGCGGGTGGCGCCGCCGAGGTCCACGGTGTGCGTGCCGCAGCGCCCATTGAGGGCGATCTCGTAGATCGGCACCTCAGCGCGGCCGGTGGCGCACAGCTGGCGCAGCGCGGCCAGCGCGTCGGCCTCGTGCCAGGAGTCCGGGTGGTCCCAGTCGACGAGCCCGGCGTTGGCGCCGGTGGTGATGCGGGGGAGCGAGGGGTCGTCGCCGTCCTTGTAGAAGTCGTCGAGGCGCAGGACGGGGAGTCCGAGACGCTCGGCGAGCCGGGACTTCCCGGCGCCGCTGGGACCGGCCAGGACGACCACCTGGGCTGTGCTCATTTGTTGCGAACTCATTTCGTCGTTCGGCCACGGGGCTCGAAGGCTTGACCTTAGTCTCGCCCAGACCCCCGATCGACACCTCTGTGGGAGGACCTCCATGAGTCTCGACGACTCGACCGCACCCGAGACCGCGGACAGCTCCGGCGGCCCGGCTGGGCGCCCCGCCAAGACCTTCGTGCTGGGCGGGCTCGCGCTGGCGCTCGTCGTGGGTCTCGTCGGCTTCTTCGCGGTGCGCGGGGCCAGCGGCGAGCCCAAGGGGGCCGACTGCATCTCCGAGGTGGTCACGCTGACCACCGCCCCGGTGATGGAGGACCTCGTCAACAAGGCCGTCAAGGACGTCAACCAGGACGAGCCCTGCATCGACATCCAGGTCACCGCCGGCAGCGTGAAGGACGTCGTCGCCCTGCTGAGCGACCCCAATGCCGAGCTGCCCGAGATCTGGATCCCGGACAGCCCGACCTGGAAGGGCCAGCTCACCAGCGCCGGCTGGACCGGTACGCCGATCGCCGAGGTGCTCGCCCAGACGCCGGTCGGCCTCATCGGCGGTCCCGCGGCCAAGGCCCCGGCCTCCTGGTCCGCCGTGCTCGACGGCGGCAGCCTGGCGATGGCCGACCCGAGCGCCGAGGGTGCCTCCGCGCTCGCACTGCTCGCGCCCTACGCCGAGATGAAGAAGACGGGCGAGACCGCGCTGACCATCGAGGAGAAGACCGTCCCGGTCGCCCAGACCTACGGCGAGCGCGCCGTGGCCGGCAGCGCCAACGAGACCGACCTCTCGACCATCACCGCCTCCAGCACCCAGCTCGTCCCGGCGACCGAGCAGGCCTACCTGGCCGCCCGTCGCAGCAACGACCAGCTCGCCCTGGTGGCTCCGCGGACCGGTGTGCCGATGCTGCAGTACCCGCTGATCGACGTGAACCGCGGCAGCAAGGACATCCTCTCCTCCGGCGGCGACCTGTCGGCCCGCGTGGGCCGGGCGCTCGGCCGCTGGTTCTCCTCGGCGGCCGGCATCGAGGCCATCGCAGCCGCGGAGCTCCGCGGTCCCGACGGCGCCCCGCTGCCCAACGACATCGGCCTCGGCAGCGCGCCCGTGCTCGCCAAGGTGCCGCAGAAGACCACCGACGACACGCTGCGCCAGTGGCGCGTGCTCTCGGTGCCCTCCAGCATCCTCGCCGTGGTCGACCTCTCCGGGTCGATGAAGATGGCCATCGGCGACACCACCCGCATCGGGCTCGCGGTGACGGCGTCCCAGGTGGCGCTCGACGCCTTCCCGGCGCAGGCCCGCATCGGCATCTGGGGCTTCTCCAAGAACCGCGGCGAGAACGGTGCGTCGTACGCCGAGTACTCGCCCCTCGAGCGGCTCGACGCCCCGGGTGCCGACGGCAAGAGCCACGGTGAGGAGGTCCGGGCCGAGGCCGACGCCCTCCCCGGCAAGGTGCGTGGCGGGACCGGTGTCATGGACACCACCCTGGCCGCCTACAAGCACGCCCAGGAGATGTGGGACCCGGCGTGGTTCAACTCCGTGGTCATCATGACCGACGGCGCGAGCGACGACTCGAGCTCGCTCTCGCTGGAGTCGCTCGTCAACCAGCTCAAGTCGCTGCGTGACCCGGCCAAGCCCGTCAAGGTGATCATCATCGGCATCTCGCAGGACGCCGACACCGGTGAGCTCGAGCAGATCGCGGCCGCCACCGGCGGTCAGAACTACCTCGTGAACAACCCCAACGAGATCCTCGGGGTGCTCGCCTCGGCGCTGCTCAACCGCTGATCGGAGAGTCTCTCCTCCCTGATCGGGGAGTCCCCGCATGAGCGGGGAGTCCGCCACCTGTTGGCCGTTGCAACGGCCAACAGGTGTCGGACTACCCCACCAGGTGCGGCCCCGATCACGCACGAAGGCCCCCGGAGCGCTCGCTCCGGGGGCCTCGTCGTACGTGCGGTGCGCGGCTCAGACGCCGATCGGGTGCCAGACCGTCTTGGTCTCGAGGAACTGCGTCATCCGGTCCAGGCCCGGCTCGACGAGCCAGTCCGTGTCAGGAGCGGGACGGCGCACGCGCTTGAGGTTGTCCGCCGCGGCCACCTCGAGCTCGGTGGCGAGCTCGTCGTCCTCGACGCCGGTGAGGTCGATGCCGTTGACGTCCATGTGGGAGGCGAGCCACGGGGCGATCTCGGCCTGCGAGCCGGTCAGCACGTTGACGACGCCACCGGGCAGGTCGCTGGTGGCCATCACCTCGCCGAGCGTGATGGCGGTCAGCGGGTTGTCCTCGCTGGCGATGACGACGACGGTGTTGCCGGTGACGATCAGCGGCGCGACGACGCTGACCAGGCCGAGCAGGGAGCCGCGCGGGGCGACGACGGCGATGACGCCGCTGGGCTCCGGGGTCGACAGGTTGAAGAACGGGCCGGCGACCGGGTTGGCGTTGCCGACGACCTGGGTGATCTTGTCGGCCCAGCCGGCGTACCAGACGAGGCGGTCGATCGCGGCGTCGACGGAGGCTCGTGCCCTGGCCGGGGTGATGCCCTCTGCGGCGCGGATCTCGGCCTCGAACTGCTCGCGACGGCCCTCGAGCACCTCGGCGATGCGGTAGACGACCTGGGCGCGGTTGTAGGCCGTCCTGCCGGACCAGCCACCGAAGGCGGCGCGCGCGGCGACGACGGCGTCGCGGGCGTCCTTGCGGGAGGCCTGGGCGGCGTTGGCCAGCAGGCGGCCCTTGGCGTCGTTGACGACGTAGGAGCGACCCGACTCCGAGCGGGGGAACGCACCCCCGATGTAGAGCTTGTACGTCTTGCGCACGTCGATGCGGGACATCAGCTGTCAGCTCCCTTGAGGTAGCCCTCGAGACCGTGGCGACCGCCCTCGCGGCCGTACCCGGACTCCTTGTAGCCGCCGAACGGCGAGGTGGGGTCGAACTTGTTGAACGTGTTGGCCCAGACCACGCCCGCGCGGAGGCGGTTGGCCATGGACAGGATGCGCGAGCCCTTGTCGGTCCACACGCCGGCCGACAGGCCGAACGGGGTGTTGTTGGCCTTCTCGATCGCCTCGGACGGCGTGCGGAAGGTCAGCACCGACAGCACCGGGCCGAAGATCTCCTCGCGGGCGATGCGGTGGGCCTGCGAGACGCCGGTGAAGATCGTCGGCGGGAACCAGAAGCCCTTGGTGGGAAGATCGCACGCGACCTCCCAGCGCTCGGCGCCCTCGGCGTCACCGACCTGGGAGAGCTCGCGGATGCGCATGAGCTGCTCGCCGGAGTTGATGGCGCCCACGTCGGTGTTCTTGTCGAGCGGGTCGCCCATGCGGAGCGTCGACATGCGGCGCTTGAGCCGCTCGAGCACCTCGTCGGCCACCGATTCCTGCACCAGCAGGCGCGAGCCCGCGCAGCAGACGTGGCCCTGGTTGAAGAAGATGCCGTCGACGATGCCCTCGACGGCCTGGTCGATCGGGGCGTCGTCGAAGACGATGTTGGCGGCCTTGCCGCCGAGCTCGAGGGTGACCTTCTTGTCGGTGCCGGCGACGGTGCGGGCGATCGCCTTGCCGACCTCGGTGGAGCCGGTGAAGGCCACCTTGTCGACGTCGGGGTGCGACACGATGGCCCGACCGGTGTCGCCGGCGCCGGTGACGATGTTGACGACGCCGGGCGGCAGGTCGGCCTGCTGGCAGATCTCGGCGAAGAGCAGCGCGGTCAGCGGGGTGGTCTCGGCGGGCTTGAGCACGACGGTGTTGCCGCAGGCCAGGGCCGGGGCGATCTTCCACGCCAGCATCAGCAGCGGGAAGTTCCACGGGATGACCTGGCCGGCGACGCCGAGCGGGGTCGAGCCGTAGCCGGAGTACTGCAGCTTGTCCGCCCAGCCGGCGTAGTAGAAGAAGTGGGCGGCGACGATCGGGACGTCGACGTCGCGCGACTCCTTGATCGGCTTGCCGTTGTCGATCGACTCCAGGACGGCGAGCTCGCGGCCGCGCTCCTGGATGATCCGGGCGATCCGGTAGAGGTACTTGGCGCGCTCGGCGCCGGACATCCGCGACCAGACGCGGGTGTAGGCGCGGCGGGCGGCCTTGACGGCCTCGTCGACGTCGGCGTCGCTGGCCTCGGCGACCTCGGCCAGCACCTCCTCGTTCGCGGGGTTGACCGTCTTGAACGAGGTGCCGGTGCCGTCGACGAACTCGCCGTTGATGAACAGGCCGTAGGACGGCTTGATGTCGACGATCGCGCGCGACTCGGGTGCGGGGGCGTACTCGAATGCCATGGTTATCAGTCCAGCGTGAAGTAGTCGGGACCGGAGTAGCGGCCGGTCGTCATCTTGGTGCGCTGCATGAGCAGGTCGTTGAGCAGCGTGGAGGCGCCGAAGCGGAACCAGTCGGGGTCGAGCCAGTCGTCGCCGCAGATCTCGTTGACCATCACGAGGTACTTGATGGCGTCCTTGGTGGTCTTGATGCCGCCGGCGGGCTTGACGCCGACCATCTGGCCGGTCTGCTCGCGGAAGTCGCGGACCGCCTCGAGCATGATCAGCGTGACCGGGAGGGTCGCGGCGGGCTGGACCTTGCCGGTGGAGGTCTTGATGAAGTGGCCGCCGGCCATCATCGCGAGCCAGCTGGCGCGACGGACGTTGTCGTAGGTCTGCAGCTCGCCGGTCTCGAAGATCACCTTGAGGTGCGCGCTCGACCCGTCAGGCCTGGCACAGGCCTCCTTGACCTGGGCGATCTCCTCGTAGACGTCGAGGTAGCGCCCGGACAGGAAGGCGCCGCGGTCGATGACCATGTCGATCTCGTCGGCGCCGGCCTCGACGGCGTCACGGGTGTCGGCGAGCTTGATGTCCATCGCCGCGCGACCGCTGGGGAACGCCGTGGCGACCGCCGCGACGTGGACGCCGCTGTCGCCGAGCGTCTGCTTGGCGGTGGCGACCATGTCGGGGTAGACGCAGACGGCCGCGGTGGCCGGGCAGGTCGGGTCGGCGGGGTCGGGACGCATCGCCTTGGACGAGAGCGCGCGGACCTTGCCGTGGGTGTCCTGGCCCTCGAGCGTGGTCAGGTCGACCATCCGGATGGCCAGGTCGATGGCGTAGGCCTTCGACGTGGTCTTGATCGATCGGGTCGCTAGGCCGGCGGCGCGGGCCTCGCACCCGACCTGGTCGACCCCGGGGAGTCCGTGGAGGAAGCGGCGGAGCGAGGACTCCGAGCGCACGATGTCGTCGAAGACCCCGGTCGCGGAGGGCGAGCTCGCCGTTGAGCTGGGAGTGGGCGTCACCGACCCAGCATAGAGTTGGCGCGAACGCCCCCGGCAATCCGCAGGGGGCCAATGTCTGCCCAAAACGGCGAGGAGACCATGGCACGCCTGCAGGACGATGGTGAGGCCGTGGTGGAGCGGTTCCAGCCCACGAGCGGACGGCTCTCCGGGTGGGCCGCGGTGGCGCTCAGCGCCACGCTCGTCCTCGCCGCGGTGGTCTACCGCGACCAGGGCTTCCCGCTGTGGGTCGCGGCCGCCGCGCTGCTGGGCGGCGTGCTGGCGTGGGCCTCGATGCTGCGTCCGGCGCTGTGGGTCACCGACGAGCACCTCGTCATGCGCAACCTCGGCGAGACGGTCCACATCCGGCTGGCCGCGGTCGAGGAGATGGCCCTGCGCCAGGTCCTGGCCGTCCGCGCCGGCGATCGGCGGCTGGTGAGCACCGTGCTGGGTCGCACGTGGCGCAAGACGGCCACCTCGCGTCGGGATCCCGCTGCCGCGGAAGGTCCGCGCGAGGGGATGAAGTACGCCGACTGGGCCGAGCACCGGCTCCGCGAGCTCGTCGACGCAGCGCGGGAGCGTGCGGGGGTGACCGCCGGTTCGGAGGAGCAGCGCGCGCTTCCCGACGCCGTACGCCGTGAGCCTGCGCGTCTGCCCCTCGCTCTCATCGGGGCGGCGGCCGTGCTGCTGGTGGTCAGCTTCTTCCTGTGAGCTCGCCGAAGCGCGCCTCGAGGCCGTCGAGGATCAGGGCCAGCCCGTAGTCGAACTCGTTCCCGTAGGCGTAGTCGCGGCCGACCACCTGGGTGGCGACCATCTCGGCAAGGTGCGGGTGGTCGGCGAGCGCGTCACCGAGCCCGTCGACGAAGTCGTCGGCCGACTCGCCGGGCTGGAAGGGCAGGTTCACCTCGGTCAGCACGAACCCGAAGACGTAGGCGTCGAGCACCGAGAAGGCGTGCGCGGCCAGCGCGACGGAGAAGCCCGACGCACGCAGGCAGCCGATCACCGCGTCGTGGTGGCCAAGGGTGGCCGGACCGGGGGAGCGCCGCGACTCGATCAGCCCGAGCCCCCACGGGTGCGCTGCCAGGACGCTCCGCGCCGAGCGGGCGCGCGCCTCCATCTCCGCACGCCACGGGCCGTCCTTCACCGGTGTCGCGACCCGGGCGAAGACCCAGTCGGCGAGGCCGTCGAGCAGCGCGTCCTTGCTGGCCACGTGGTGGTAGAGCGACATCGCCTCGACGCCGAGCTCGCGGCCGACGCTGCGCATGCTCACCCCGGCCAGGCCGGCGGCGTCGGCGACCCGGCTGGCGGCGTCGACGACGCGCTCGGGGGAGAGCGGTGGTCTGGACAAGCGGGTCTCCTCGGGTGCGTGACTTACGCGCGTAAGGCTACTCTCGTCCAGTCGGACTTACGGGCGTAAGGTGGGAGTGGTCGTGAAGGCAGCAGTCGTGGAGCGGTACGGACCGCCGGAGGTCGTCTCGGTGCGGGACGTGCCCGACCCGGTCGCGGGCAAGGGCCAGGTCGTCGTGCGCGTGCGGGCGACGACCGTCAACTCCGGGGACGCCCGGATCCGCGGGTGCCGCTTCCCGCCCGGCTTCGCGTTGCCGGGCAGGCTGGCCCTCGGGTGGAGCGGGCCGCGCCGGTCCGTCCTCGGCGTGGTCCACGCGGGCGTGGTCGAGTCCGTCGGACCCGGCGTCACCGGGATCTCGGTGGGCGACGAAGTCGCCGGGATGACGGGCGCCGCGATGGGTGCGCACGCCGAGCTCGCCGCCGTCCGCGCGGACCGGCTCACCCAGGTGCCCGCCGGCGTCGCCCTCACGGACGCCGCCGCGGTGCTCTTCGGTGGCAGCACGGCTCACCACGTCCTGCGCGACGTCGTCGGGCCCGGTCGCCGCGTGCTCGTCAACGGCGCCTCGGGTGCCGTCGGGACGGCTGCGGTGCAGGTCGCGCACCTCGCCGGGGCCCACGTCACCGCCGTCTGCAGCGAGCGCAACGCGGACCTGGTGCGCTCGCTCGGCGCCGACGAGGTGGTCGACCACGGCCGGACGTCCGTGCACGACCTGCCCGCGGCGTACGACGTGGTGCTCGACGCCGTGGGCAACCTCGACCGCCGCTCCGGGCGCCGCCTGCTCGCACCCTCCGGCGTGCTGGTGCTCGCCGTCGCCGGCCTGGTCGACACCGTCCTGGCGCGGGGCCAGGTGCGCGCCGGCCCCTGGCCGGAGGACCCGGCCGACTTCGCGTGGCTGCTCGCGCGCCTCGCGGCGGGGGAGCTGCAGCCGGTGGTCGGGCAGACGCTGCCGCTGGCCGAGATCGTCGAGGCGCACCGCATCGTCGACTCCGGCCGCAAGGTCGGCAACCTGGTCGTCACGCCGTGACGCGACGAGCGGCAGCCGCCGTACCCGGTGTGGGCCACCACCGCGCGACGGCCGCGGACTGGCCGAGCGTCCACGTCGAGCTGCACACCCAGTAGAAGAGCAGCGCCACCGGCACGACGCCGCCCGCGAGGAGCAGCCCGCCTGCCGACATCACCGGCATGATGCGCTGCGCGGCGACCATCGCCTCCGGCATGCCCTCGACCGAGGTGTTGGACGCGACCACGAAGCGCTGGGTGACGTACGACAGCGCTGCCGCGGTCACCGCCAAACCGGCCACGACCGCGAGGTGGAGGCCGCCGGAGCCGAGGTAGCCGTGGCCGGCGAGCGAGACGCCGACGACCGAGGCGGCGCCGAAGGACGAGACGAGGCCCGGCCCCATCGCGCCGACGGCGACGCCGGAGGCCACGTCGGACACGAGGTGGTAGAGACCGAGCCACACCGGCAGCTGCACGAGCACCGGCAGGCAGCCGAGCCGGCTCACCCCGTGCTCGGCGGACACGGCTCGCCGCTCGTCCATGTGGGCGCGCAGGCTCTCGGCGTCGGTGCGGCCGCGATAGCGCTCCGTGATGCCCATCAGGTGGGGCCGAGCGCGAGCCGACGCGTGCGCCTGGCGGACGCCGTGGATGACGAAGGGGAGGAGCGCGAGCCGGACGAGGACGACGAGCGAGGCGATGCCGACGACCCACGTGACGGCGGAGTCGGCGGGGGCGCCGAGCGCGGTGAGGGCGTCGTGGGTGGTCGCGAGGACCGAGGCGAGGGCGTGCTTGATCGGGGCGAGCAGTGACATGGGTGTCTCCTGGACGAGGGTGGAAGGGTCTGTACGACGTCGCGCGGGGGCGACGGGTCAGACGCGTCCAGGAGCGCGCGGACGCACCGGGTGGACCACGTCGGTGGTCCGTCCGGCGAGCACGAGCGGGATGTCGGCGGCGCGTCGGCGCGGCCGGAGCGAGTGGAGCCCGGCGTCGGGCACGGCCAGCAGGCAGTGCACGCCGGCGAGGGCGCTGGCCGCGGAGAGGGCGGTCATCACCACGACCGTCTGGGCGGTCGCCGTCGGGTCGAGCGAGGCGGCGGTGAGGGCGGACGCGATGCCGAGCAGCGCGAGCACGAGCGCGAGGCGCGCGCGTGCTGCTGCGTCGGCGGCGGTCCGGACCATGGTCCGAGGGTAGCGGCTCGACCCCGGACTCAGCCCCCGAAGGCCGCGCCCCGCAGGTCGGCCTTGATGGCGTCGAGCCGGCCGGCGGCGGAGATGCGGGCCGCGTCGGGACCGCTCCCGTCGGGGCCGGCCTCGACGGGGATGACGACCTCGAGGTAGCACTTGACCTTGGGCTCGGTGCCGCTGGGACGCACGATCACCCGGGCCCCCTCGGCGAGCGTGTAGCGAAGCCCGTCGGTCGGCGGCAGGGCAGCCGACCCCTCCGAGAGGTCCTCGACCTGCTCGACGGCGAGGCCGCCGAGGGAGGTGGGCGGCGCGCTGCGCAGCCGGTCCATGGTCGCGGGGATGTCGGCGAGGTCCTCGAAGCGCACCGAGAGCTGGTCGGTGGCGTGCAGGCCGTGCTGGTGGGCGATGTCGTCGAGGATGTCGGTGAGCCCCCGGCCCTCGGCCTTGGCCTGCGCGGCGAGCTCGCAGACGAGCAGCAGCGCCGAGACGCCGTCCTTGTCCCGCACGTGCTCGGGGTCGCAGCAGTAGCCCAGCGCCTCCTCGTAGCCGAACGCGAGCCCCTCGACCCGGCCGATCCACTTGAAGCCGGTCAGCGTCTCCTCGTGCGGCTGCCCGGCCGCGGCGGCCATCTTGCCGAGCAGGCTGGAGGACACGATCGAGTTGGCGAAGGTGCCCGTCCGCCCCCGCGCGATCAGGTGGTGCGCCAGCAGGGCACCCACCTCGTCGCCGCGCAGCATCCGCCAGCCGTGGACGTCCGGGACGGCGACCGCGCAGCGGTCGGCGTCGGGGTCGTTGGCGACGACGAGGTCGGCCCTGTGCTCCGCTGCGAGCGCCATCGCGAGGTCCATCGCGCCCGGCTCCTCGGGGTTGGGGAACGAGACGGTCGGGAAGTCGGGGTCGGGGTGCTCCTGCTGCTCGACGACGTGCGGGGCGTCGAAGCCGGCGGTCTCGAGCACCTGCGCGACCGTCGTACCGCCGACGCCGTGGAGCGGGGTGTAGACGACGCGCAGATCGCGCGGCCCGTCCTCGGCGAGGCCGGCGACGGTGTCGAGGTAGCGGTCGATGATCTCCTCGCCCACCACGCGGCCGGCGTCGCCGCGCGGCAGCTCGGCGAGGGGGCCGACGGCGGCGATCCGGGCGGCGATCTCGCTGTCGGCGGGCGGGACGATCTGGCTGCCGTCGCCGAGGTAGACCTTGTAGCCGTTGTCCTGCGGCGGGTTGTGGCTGGCGGTGACCATCACGCCGGCCGCACAGCCGAGCTCGCGGATCGCGAAGGCCAGCAGCGGCGTGGGCAGGGTCCGCGGCATCACCAGGGCCTTGAACCCGGCGCCGGTCATCACCTCCGCGGTGTCGCGCGCGAAGACGTCGGAGTTGTGGCGGGCGTCGAAGCCGATCACCACGGATCCGCCGGCGTGGCCGGTGTCGCGGAGGTACGCCGCCAGGCCGGCCGCCGCGCGGGTGACCACGACCCGGTTCATCCGGTTGGGGCCGGCGCCCAGCGCGCCGCGCAGGCCGGCGGTGCCGAACTCGAGGGTGCCGGCGAACCGGTCGGCGAGGTCGGTCTCCTCGCCCCGCTCGGCCGCGGCGACGAGCGTCTCCAGCTCGGCGCGGGTCTGCTCGTCGGGGTCCTCGGCGGCCCAGGCGCGGGCGGTCTCGAGCAGGTCGGTGGGGACGGTCCGGTCGGTCATGGACGCACGCTATCCCCACCCGGAGGCGGATGTCGGTGGGCGGTGCCACCATCGACGGATGATCGATCACCTGGGCATCAACTGCACCGACCTGCCGCGCGCAGCGGCGTTCTACGACCGCGTCCTGGGCGTGCTCGGCCACCGCCGTGTCATGGACTTCGACGAGGCCATCGGCTACGGCACCGACGAGCCGGACTTCTGGATCAGCACGTTCGAGGGGGTCGGGCCCAACCGCGAGGTCCACGTGGCGTTCCGCGCCGCGGACGCCGCCACGGTGCGGGCCTGGCACGCCGAGGCGGTGGCTGCGGGGGCGGAGTCGCTCCACGAGCCACGGCTGTGGCCGGAGTACCACCCGGCGTACTACGGCGCCTTCGTGCGCGACACCGAGGGCAACAACATCGAGGCCGTCTGCCACTCCAGCGACTCCTGACGGCTCGGCTCAGCGCAGGCGCACCAGCTGATGAGTGTCCCGGATCTTGGTGGTGACAACGGCGGAGCACGACTCGGCGAACACCTTGAACGATGAGAAGCCGAGGGTCTTCTCGTCGAACGCCGGGTCGATGCGCTTCATCTGGCTCTTGAGGGCGGCGGCGTAGACCCACCCGTCGTCGGTCTTCTTCGCAACCTTCATAGTCCGGACAAGCAAGGCGGAGGCCTTCGCGTGCCCTGACGTGCGGCTCGTGCTCGCTGCCTTGCCAAGCTCCGACGGCGGCGCGCTCGACGGGACCGTAGGGGTCACGGCTTCGACAGGTGCGGGGTGCGTCTCCGAGACCTCGTCGGGAGCAACTCCGGGTAGTTCCTCGTACCTGGCGAACTCGTCGCAGGCGCGCACCAGCACCGGGCTTGTCGACCCCACCACACCGATGCCGACGACGCTGCGCCCGAGCCTCTTGCAGCGCTGGGCCAACGGGACGTAGTCAGAGTCGCCGGCGACTAGCACCACATGGCTGATGTCCGGGTGCCGCGACAGGTCGTCGACGGCATCGACGGCGAGCCGGATGTCCGCGCCGTTCTTCGTTCCGGATACGGGGAAGAGCTGGACCAGGTCGACGGTCTGGTTCACGAGGTCCTTCCGATATGCAGCGTTCGCTCGTACGGACCAATCGGCATACGCCCGCGTCATGGCGACCACCCCGAATGAGGTGGCGTAGTCAATGATCGCGCCGAGGTCGACCTTCGCCTCGGCGAGCTTCGCGGCGACCGGATCGTTTGCCGGACCAACCATCCCGTGATCCCGCGCGCCGTCCTGGACCCAAGCACCTTTGCCGTGAACGTGGTCGTACCGAGAGATCACGACGTTGTCGAAGTCGATGTAGACAGCCACGCGATCAGCCATGTCGTGACAGTAGGGCCTGGAATCTCGAGCGGTCGGAAGATCATGGAGGTTCCGTGTCACCTGATGACTCAGAACTTCCACGATCTCGGCTCGCGCTGGTCACCCCGCGGCGTGAACCCCGCATATCCAGAAGCGGGGTACGGGCGGTCCGGCTAGCGTGTGCGGGTGCCAGCCGTCGTCCGCTCCGTCAACGCCGGCAGCGCCGGGCCCGTCCCCGGGCTCAAGCGGCCCAGCGGCATCCACAAGCGCCCGGTCGACAGCATCGAGGTGCGCGACCCCGGGCCGAAGCGCGGCGGGCTGGGCAGCGGCGTCATCGGCGACGCCATCATCAGTCGCAAGCACCACGGCGGGACGACCCAGGCCGTCTACGCCGTCGCCCGCGAGGAGCTCGACTGGTGGGGCGAGCACCTCGGCCGTGACCTGGTCGACGGCATGTTCGGGGAGAACCTCACCACCGCCGGCCTCGAGGTCGACACCGCCGAGGTGGGGGAGCGGTGGCAGGTCGGCGGCACGCTCCTCGAGGTGTGCGGGCCCCGCATCCCGTGCGCGACCTTCGCCAAGCACATGGCCGAGCGGGCCTGGGTACGCCGCTTCGCCGAGCGCGGCCTCACCGGCGCCTACCTCGCCGTCGTCGAGCCCGGCGCCATCCGGGCGGGCGACGCGATCGAGGTCGTCCACCGGCCCGGGCACGGCCTGAGGCTGCCGGCGTACTTCCGCGCCCTGATGGGCGACAAGGACCTCGCAGCCGACTTCATCGGCTCGGGGCTGCTGCCGCAGGTCGAGCACGATTGGCTCGCCGCGCGCCAGTAGCGACCGTGGCCCCAGACGACCGTGGCCGCGGACCCCGAGGTGGGGTCCGCGGCCACGGTCGCGCGGATTGGGTCGGTCGATCAGCCGAGCGCGGCCACCGCTGCGTCGTAGTCGGGCTCGTCGCCGATCGCGTCGGTGAGCTGGGTGTGGAGCACGGTGCCGTCGGCGTCGACGACGACCACGGCGCGGGCGAAGAGCTGGTCCCAGCCGCCGCCGTCGATGGCCACGCCGTAGTCGTGCCCGAAGGACGAGCGGAATGCGGAGCCGACCAGCACGTCGTCGATCCCCTCGGCACCGCAGAAGCGGGCCTGGGCGAAGGGCAGGTCGCGCGAGACGCAGACCACCGCGGTGTCGTCGAGGCCGGCGGCGAGCTCGTTGAACTTCTTGACGCTCGCCTGGCACACGCCGGTGTCGATGCTCGGGAAGATGTTGAGCACGACGCGCTTGCCAGAGACGTCGGCGTCGGTGAGGGACTGGAACTTCGAGTCGACGAGCTCGAAGCCGGGAGCCTTCGAGCCGACCGCGGGGAGCTCGCCCACGGTGCTGATGGTGTTGGGGCCGAGTTGTGTGGTTGCCATGGCCCCAACCTATCGGCCCCCCGGTCCTAGAGTGCCGGCATGGCCACTGCGCGAACCGACGCCCGCACCGACGCTCGTACCCAGGTGATCATCGGGGTGCTGCAGGACGCGTTCGCGCCCCTGATGCGGGCGGATCCCGCGGCGTTCCGCGCCAAGTACCGCAAGATGGCCAGCGACCCGCACGCGTTCTACCGCGGCAGCGCCTGCCTGTTCTACAACGACGTGACGGCGGAGGACGACGACTGGGCCGGGCACGGCGCCGAGCGCATCTGGATCCACGGCGACCTCCACGTCGAGAACTTCGGCACCTACCTCAACTCCGACGGCCGGCTGATCTTCGACATCAACGACTTCGACGAGGCCTACCTCGGCCGGTTCACCTGGGACCTCCAGCGCTTCGCCGCGAGCCTGGCGCTGGTCGGCTGGCAAAAGGCGCTCCCGGACGACGCGATCCGCAAGCTGGTCGCGCGCTACATGCGCAGCTACCTCGCGCAGGTCAACCACTACGTCGCCTCCGACGACGACCACGACTTCGCCATCCGCATCGACAACGCCGACGGCCCCATCCTCACCGCCCTGACGGTGGCCCGGGAGATGCGCCGTGCCGACCTCCTCGACGACATCACCGTCCTGCAGCGCGGCACCCGGCGCTTCGTCGAGGACGCGACCGCCTGGCGGCTCCCGCGCGAGGAGCGCGCCGCCGTGGTCGCCGCCTTCCGCTCCTACCTCGACACCATCCCGGAGTCGAAGCGGTTCGACCGGGCGCTGTTCTACGAGCTGCGCGACGTCGTGGGCAAGTCGGGCTTCGGCATCGGCAGCGCCGGGCTGCCGGCGTACAACGTGCTGGTCGAGGGCTACAGCCAGGCGCTCGACAACGACGTCGTGCTCAGCATGAAGCAGGCCAACATCCCGGCCGTGAGCCGCTTCGTCGACACCAGCGGTGTCGACGCCTACTTCGAGCACGAGGGCCACCGCACGGTGGTCAGCCAGCGGGCCCTGCAGGTGCACACCGACCCGCTCCTCGGTCACACGAGCATCGACGGCGTGGGGTTCGTCGTCTCGGAGATCTCGCCCTACGAGGTCGACCTCGACTGGAGCGAGATCAACGAGCCCGAGGACATGCGCGCCGTGGTGGACCTGCTCGGTCGCGCGACCGCCAAGATCCACTGCGCCTCCGACGAGGACAGCGAGCAGGACCTCGTCGACTTCCAGGTCGAGCAGGCGATTGCCGCGTCGCTGGAGGGCCGCCGCAACGAGTTCGTGTCGTGGCTGTGCGACTGGGGGATCGCGTACGCCGTCCGCGTGCGCGAGGACCACGCCCTGTTCGTCGACGCCTTCCGCGAGGGCCGGGTCGGGATCGCCGCGACCTGACGAGCGGGCAGTTCCTGCCCGTCAGTGCCGCCGAGCGGGCAGTTCCTGCCCGTTCGGGCCATCGAGGACGGGCACGAAGTGCCCGGTCGGCGTTCAGGACGGGCAGGAAGTGCCCGGTCACGCGTCGATGGACGACATGTCACCGTAGCGCTCGCCGGCCACGGCGTCGCGCGGCACGGCCTGCTCCAGGGCGGCCAGGTCGTCGCCGGTGAGCTCGACGTCGAGCGCACCGACGTTCTCCTCGAGGTAGCGCACCCGCTTGGTGCCGGGGATCGGCGCGACACCCAGCTGCGCGTCGCCCTGGGCGAGCACCCAGGCGAGCGCGAGCTGGCCGGGGGTGCAGCCCTTGTCGGCGGCCAGCTCCCTCACCTTGTCGACCAGCGCGAGGTTGGCGTCGAGGGCGTCGCCGCTGAAGCGGGGGAACCGGTCGGTGGCGCGGGAGTCGTCGGACTCCAGGGACTCGCGCGTCACGGCGCCGGTGAGGATGCCGCGACCGAGGGGGGAGTAGGGCACCAGGCCGATCCCCAGCTCACGCAGCACCGGGACGATCTCGTCCTCGACGTCGCGGGTGAAGAGGGAGTACTCCGACTGCAGCGCGGTGATCGGGTGCGTGGCGTGGGCCCGGCGGATGGTCTCCGCGCCGGCCTCCGACAGCCCGAGGTGGCGCACCTTGCCGGCCTCGACGAGCTCGGCCATCGCGCCGACGGTCTCCTCGATCGGCACCGTCTTGTCGACACGGTGCTGGTAGTAGAGGTCGAGGTGGTCGACGCCGAGCCGCTCGAGGGAGGCGTCGCAGGCGCGGCGGACGTAGTCGGGGGAGCCGTTGATGCCGACCCAGGAGCCGTCGGGGTTGCGCTCGTTGCCGAACTTCGTGGCGAGCTGGACGTCGTCGCGGCGGTCCGCGATCGCCCGACCCACCAGCCGCTCGTTGGTGAACGGGCCGTACATGTCGGCGGTGTCGAGGAAGGTCACGCCGAGGTCGAGGGCCCGGTGGATCGTGTCGATGCCCGCCTGCTCATCGGGCGTGCCGTAGAACTCCGACATCCCCATGCAGCCGAGGCCGAGGGCGGAGACGGTCAGGGAGCCGATCTGTCGTGTCTGGATGCTCATGACTGCCACCCTTCGCCTTCGAGCGCGCTCAAGGTCAAGGAGCTGGGGCGACCTTGTTCTCGTAGAGCGCGATCTTGTGGTCGATCGCGCGCAGGTGGCCGGTCACCTCGGCGAGCTGGCGCTCCACGACCTCCCGGTGCGCGAGGAGCAGCCCCAGGCGCTCGGCCTCGTTGCCGTCGCCCTCACGCACCAGGGCGGCATAGCGGCGTACGTCGCGGATGGGCATGCCGGTGGCGCGGAGCCGGGTCACCATCTGGATCCACCGGAGGTCCTCGTCGGTGTAGCGGCGATGACCCGACGGCGCCCGGTCGACCGAGTGCAGCAGCAGCCCGTCACGCTCGTAGTAGCGCAGCGTGTGGGCGGTGAGCCCGGTCCGCTCGGCCGCCTCGGCGATGCTCAGGCTGGTCATCCGACCAGTGTCCGACTTGGAGTGCGCTCCAAGTCAAGCGCCGAGTCAAGCGTCGAGTCAGCTGCCGAGAGCCGGGCGGTGGAACTGCGCCGTCGCGAACGGACCGCCGACGTGCTCGGCCTCCGCCTCGTCGTGCGGCCCGGGCTCGACCCGGTCGGCATAGGCCTCGGCGTCGTCCTGCGGCTCGTAGCCGAGGCGACGGCCCGGCTCGAGGTCCCACCACGCGCGGGTGTTGGCGCTGATGCCGTAGAGGACCGCAAAGCCGGGGGCAGGCGCGGTCAGGGCCGCGTGGACCATGCGGACGCAGTCGTCGTGGGAGAGCCACGTCGAGAGGCCGCGCACGCTGGCCGGCTCCTCGAGGAACGACCCGATCCGGCACGCCACCGCGTCGATGCCGTGCCGGTCGGCGAACAGGTGCAGGAGCGCCTCGGCCGCGACCTTGGCGACGCCGTAGTAGGTGTCGGGGCGGGGGAGGGCGTGCTCGGTCAACGTCCCGTCGGCGCGCGGCGTGCGGCCCACCGCGTGGTTGGAGGAGGCGTAGACGATGCGGGGCACGTCGTGGGCCACCATCGCGTCGAGCAGGGCCGCGGTCGTCACGACGTGGGAGGTGAGCTCGTCGGGCAGCGACGCCTCGTCGGGGATGCCGGCGAGGTGGACGACGGCGTCGAGCCTGCCCCCGGTCGACAGAGCCGCGAAGACGGCCTCGGCGGCGTCCGCGTCGGCACAGTCCGCCTCGTGCCAGGCGAAGGGGGTGCCGTCCGGCGGCGGGACCAGGTCGAGCCCCACGACGTCGTGGCCGGCGCTCGCCAGCCCGGTGGTGACCACCCGACCGATGCTGCCGGCGGCGCCGGTGACCAGCACGCGCATCGCGGGCCTCAGATCCTCGTGACGACCTGGCTCAGCAGACCGCCCATCCGGCTGGCGGCGGAGCGACCCGCCTCGAGGACCTCCTCGTGGTTGAGCGGCTCGCCGCTCAGACCGGCGGCCAGGTTGGTGACCAGGCTGATGCCGAGGACCTCCATGCCGGCCTCGCGGGCGGCGATCGCCTCGAGCGTGGTGCTCATGCCGACGAGGTGGCCACCGAGGATGCCGGCCATCCGGACCTCGGCGGGCGTCTCGTAGTGGGGGCCGGGGAACTGCACGTAGACGCCCTCGTCGAGGGAGCCGTCGACCTCCTTGCACATCGCGCGCAGGCGCGGGCTGTAGAGGTCGGTCAGGTCGACGAAGTTCGCGCCGACGATGGGACTGGTGCCCGTCAGGTTGATGTGGTCGGAGATCAGCACCGGCTGGCCGGGCTGCCATCCCTGCTTGAGGCCGCCGCACCCGTTGGTGAGGACGATCGCCGAGCAGCCGGCGGCAGCGGCCGTACGGATCGGGTGGACGACCGCGGCGACGCCCTTGCCCTCGTAGAAGTGGGTGCGCGAGAGGAAGACGAGCAGGTTGCGCTCGGCGCCGTCGGAGTCGGTGCAGCGGATGGAGCGGATCTTGCCGCTGTGGCCGGCGACCGCGGCGGCGCTGAAGCCGGGCAGGTCGGTGGTGTCGATCTCCGCGGTGGCCTCGCCGAGCGCGTCGACGGCCGGCAGCCAGCCCGAGCCCAGGACGAGGGCGACGTCGTGGCGCTCGACGCCGGTCAGCTCGGCGAGCCGCGCGGCGGCCTCGGCGGCGTTCTCGTAGGGCGTGGGGACGGCTGCTGCATGGGTCACGCCGGGAACTCTAGACCGAGCCGGAGCCCCGCCTCAGAGTCCGGTGGACCGGCAGGCGCGGCGGCGCAGGGCCGCGACGTAGTCCTCGGGCGCACCGGCGGCCTCGGCGGAGTCGGCGAGGACCCCGAGGTAGGACGCCGAGGGCAGGCCGCCCTCGTAGGCGTCGAGGACGTAGGACCACACGACGAGCTCGCCGGTCAGCGTCTGCACCCGCACCTTCGTCTTGCGGTAGAGCCCGGTGTCGGCGGCCTCCCAGCCGTCGAGCTCACGCTCGTCCTCGGGCGTGACGTCGTAGACCGCGACGAAGACCTGCTCGAAGGGGTCCTGGACGATCGTGGAGAGGGCGCCGTCCCAGCCGTGCTCCTCCCCGCCGAAGGTCAGCCGCCAGCCGGTGAGCCACCCCGTGGAGTGCAGGATCGAGTGGGGGCATCGCTCGCCCATGCGGGCGGGATCGAGGTTCGTCCCGTAGGCGGCGTACAGGGTCACGGGCGACACAGTATCGAGCCGCGACCCTTCGTGACGCGCGCCGGGGCGCGCTCCTCAGGACAAGCCTCGGGCGGGTGTTCCCCCCACGCAGCGGACAACTAGGCTGGGGGCGTGACCGACACGCACTTCGACACCCTCGTCCTCGGCGCCGGCCCCGGTGGCTACGTCGCCGCGATCCGCGCCTCCCAGCTCGGCCAGAAGGTGGCCGTGGTGGAGGAGAAGTACTGGGGAGGGGTGTGCCTCAACGTCGGCTGCATCCCGTCCAAGGCGCTGCTGAAGAACGCCGAGCTGGCTCACACGCTCCAGCACGAGAAGGCGAAGTTCGGCATCGAGGGCGACGCGACCATGGCGTTCGGTCCGACCCACAAGCGCAGCCGCGACGTCAGCGCCGGCATCGTCAAGGGCGTCCACTTCCTGATGAAGAAGAACAAGATCACCGAGGTCGACGGCTGGGGCACGCTCACCAGCGCGACCGGGATCGACGTCAAGGGCAAGGACGGCGAGACCACCGGCTACACCTTCGACAACCTGATCCTCGCCACCGGCGCGACGGTGCGTCTCGTGCCCGGCGTCGAGCTCAGCGACAACGTCGTGACCTACGAGGAGCAGATCCTCACCGACGAGCTGCCCGGCTCGATCGTCATCGGCGGCTCCGGCGCGATCGGCGTCGAGTTCGCCTACGTGATGGCCAACTTCGGCGTCGACGTGACGATCGTGGAGTTCCTCGACCGGATGGTCCCCACCGAGGACGCCGACATCTCCAAGGAGCTCCTCAAGCACTACAAGAAGCTCGGCGTGAAGGTGCTCACCTCGACCGCGGTGAAGAAGGTCGAGGACACCGGCTCGGGCGTCAAGGTCACCGTCGCCCCCGCCGACGGCGGCGACGAGCAGGTGCTCGAGGCCGACAAGTTCCTCGCGGCCTTCGGCTTCGCGCCGCGCGTGAAGGGCTTCGGCCTCGAGAACATCGGCGTCAACGTCTCCGAGCGGGGCGCGATCGAGATCGACGACTACGGCCGCACCAACGTGGACAACGTCTACGCGATCGGCGACTGCACCGGCAAGCTGATGCTGGCCCACGTCGCGGAGGCGATGGGCATCGTCGCCGCCGAGACCATCAACGGCGCCGAGACCATGCCGGTCGAGTACGACTTCGTGCCCCGCGCCACCTACTGCATGCCGCAGATCGCGTCGTTCGGCTACAGCGAGGCCCAGGCCAAGGAGAAGGGCTACGACGTCAAGACCGCGACGTTCCCCTTCACCGCCAACGGCAAGGCGATGGGCCTCGGCGAGGCGATCGGCTTCGTCAAGGTCGTCGCCGACGCCGAGCACAACGAGATCATCGGCACCCACATGATCGGCCCCGACGTCACCGAGCTGCTGCCGGTGATGACCCTGGCCCAGAAGTGGGACCTGACCGCCGACGAGGTGGCCCGCAACGTCTTCGCCCACCCGACGCTCGGCGAGGCCGTCAAGGAGGCCGTGCACGGCATCGCCGGTCACATGATCAACCTCTGATGACCGACCACATCGTCATCATCGGCGGCGGCCCGGGCGGCTACGAGGCCGCGCACGTGGCCGCGCAGCTGGGCGCGGAGGTCACCGTCGTCGACACCGACGGCGTCGGCGGCTCGGCGGTGCTCACCGACTGCGTGCCGAGCAAGACGCTCATCGCCACCGCCGAGCTGATGAGCGACATGTCGACCGCACGCGAGCTGGGGGTCAACTTCGAGGACCACCAGGGCGACGCGGCCACGGCGATCTCCGTCGACCTGGCCCGGGTCAACGCCCGGGTCAAGCAGCTCGCGACCGACCAGTCGTCCGACATCGCCGCCCGCCTCGACCGCGACGGCGTACGCGTGCTCACCGGCCGCGGCCGGCTCGGGCCCGACCTGACCGTCGTCGCGACGACCGCGGACGGCGAGGAGACCCTGCACGCCGACGCGATCATCGTCGCGACGGGCGCGGCCCCGCGCACGCTGCCGAGTGCCCAGCCCGATGGCGAGCGGATCCTCACCTGGGAGCAGGTCTACGACCTGACCGAGGTGCCGGAGAAGCTCATCGTCGTCGGCTCGGGCGTCACCGGCGCCGAGTTCGCCAGCGCCTACCTCTCCCTCGGCATCGACGTGACGCTGGTCAGCAGCCGCGACCGGGTGCTGCCCGGCGAGGACGCCGACGCGTCCAAGGTGCTCGAGGACGTGGCGACCCGCCGCGGGATGAAGGTGCTCAGCCGCTCGCGCATGCAGTCGGTCACCCGTGACGGCGACGAGGTCACGGTGACCCTGACCGACGGCCGTACGGTCTCGGGCAGCCACTGCATCCTCGCGCTCGGCTCGATCCCCAACACGGCCGACCTCGGCCTCGAGGAGGCCGGTGTCGCCGTCGACGAGGGTGGGTTCATCACCGTGGACCGGGTCTCGCGCACCTCGGCGCGCGGGGTCTACGCCGCGGGCGACTGCACGGGCGTGCTGATGCTCGCCTCGGTCGCCGCGATGCAGGGGCGGATCGCGATGTGGCACTTCCTCGGCGACGCGGTGGCACCGCTCGACCTCAAGAAGGTCTCCTCCAACGTCTTCACCTCACCCGAGATCGCCACGGTCGGCTGGTCGCAGCAGGCCGTCGACGCCGGCGAGATCGTCGCCGAGGTCGTCACCCTGCCGCTGGCCGGCAACGCGCGGGCCAAGATGCAGGGCGTGCGCGACGGCTTCGTGAAGCTCTTCTGCCGTCCCGGCACCGGCATCGTGGTCGGGGGCGTGGTCGTCGGGCCGCGCGCCTCCGAGCTCATCCACCCGGTGTCGGTCGCGGTCGCGGAGTCGTTGACCGCCGACCAGCTCGCGCACGCGTTCACCGTCTACCCGTCGATGAGCGGCTCGGTCGCCGAGGCCGCGCGGCGCCTGCACCACGTCTGATCCCGGGGCCGTCGCCCACCCGGGCCTCAGGCCCCGGGCCGGGCTGGCACGACCGGCACCACCACGTGCGGCGGTTGGCGGCGTCGCCGGGCACCTCGGCCTGCACGCTCACCGGGCCGCCGCACCGTCGGCACCCCTGCCGCTGGCGGCCGGTGACCCAGTGGTCGTCGCCCTTGACCGGTGAGCCGGTCGTCACCTGGTAGGCGCCGGGGACCGTCGCGGAGTGGCGCAGCATGGTGGCGGCACGCTCGACGAGGTGGGGCACGTCGACCTCCCCGAGCGGGGTCCACGGGCTCACGCCGCTGAGGAAGGCCAGCTCGTTTGCCCAGAGGTTGCCCAGGCCGGCCAGGGACCGCTGGTCGAGCAGCGCCGTCACGAGCGGCACGTCGGGCCGCGCGAGCAGCCGGCGTACGGCCTCCTCGGCGTCCCAGTCGTCACGCAGCGGATCGGGCCCGAGGTGGCCGACCAGGTCGGCCTCGCGGTCGGTCGGCACCAGGGCGAGGTCGTGCAGCCGGATGCCGTGGACCCTGCGCCCGTCGTCGAGGGTCCAGACGAGCCGCGCGTGGGGCTGGAGCTTGGCGGGCAGCCGCTTGCCGGGGGCGAGGGTCGACCACGAGCCGTCCATGCGCAGGTGGCTGTGCAGCGTCGCAGGCGGGGACCCCGCCGCGCCCGAGAACCGGGTCAGCAGGTGCTTGCCGTGGGTGTCGTGACCGACCACCTCGCGACCGGAGAGGTCGCGGGTGGCCAGCGCGGGCGTGCGGAAGTCGGAGCGCGTGACCGTGTGGCCGGTCAACTGGCGGTCCAGCCGGCGGGCGAGCTTCCAGACGCTGTCTCCCTCAGGCACCCGTCCAGTGTCACAGGCGGGTGCGACAGCGTTCAGCCGCCGTCGCCTCCACCCCCGCCGTCGCCGCCTCCTGCGTCGCCCCCTCCTCCTGCGCCGCCGCCCCAGCCGGCGCCGTCGTAACCGGAGTAGTCGTGGCCGCCGATCATCCCGCCGCCGTCCCACGCTCCCGGGTCGGTCCACGCGACGCTGAGGGAAACGGCGGTCGCAGCGTTGACGCTGGGCATCGTGCCGGCGTACGTCATCGTGAGGCGCTCGGCCTCGAAGCGCCCGTCCTCGACCAGGTCGGCGTACCACCCTCCGGCCCAGGCGGCGTACATCGGGCCGGACGCGAACCAGGCCACCCTGCGGTCGCCGAGCCGGACGAGCCGCGTCTCGGGCTGGGTGCCGGCCGCAAGCCGCTCGGCGTCTCGGAAGCACACCGGGACCTCGCGCGGGACGCCTCCCGGCGGGGCCCACTCGACGTCGCGGCTCGCAGGTCCGTGGGCGGGGTCGAAGAAGCACGGCGGACGGCGCTGGGGCCGCTCGACCCCGGACTGTGCGGCGAGCACGCAGGTCTGGGCGAAGCGACCGTCCGCCAGCCTCTGGGTCACCCCGGTGATGTCTGTGGGCGAGGCGGCACGAGAAAGGCCGGCCTTGGCGTCCTCGTAGGCGTCGAGCGCGCGCTGGTAGTCGGCGCGCATCGCGTCGTCGAGCGGGGTGCCCAGCGTCTCGAGGTGCAGCCCGCCGAGCTCCTCGCCGAACCGCGTGACGTCCTCGTCGGCGGCGCGGCGCACGTGCCGGAAGGCGTCGAGCTCGGCGAGCTCGCGCTCGTGGCGCTGTCGACGTCGTCGTCCCATCACCCGTGCATCGTGCCACCGATCCGGCATTACGGGCCCCGGCGTGCTGGGCCACCTGTACGCTCGGAGATTCTGTTCCGCCTGCTCTGTCGTCCTCGGGGGAGAAGACACGCCATGACCGAATCCCGGACTCGATCTCGTATCCGCCTGCTGCCGCTCGCGCTCGCCGTGAGCGCGCTCCTGCTGCCCGCCCTGCCGGCATCCGCCGCCGGCGCGTCGGCGGCCGACCCGCGGCGGGCGGTCGAGACCTGGTCCACCCCGGGCAGCAGCGCGATCACGATCACCGGCCGCGGCTTCGGCCACGGTCACGGCATGTCGCAGTACGGCGCCCTCGGCGCGGCCCAGCAGGGCCTGACGTGGCAGCAGATCAACGAGTTCTACTACCCGGGCACCACGTGGGGCGCGGTGCGGGGCAAGGTCCGGGTGCTCATCACCGCCGACACCGGGCGTGACGTGCAGGTCGCGGCGGAGCGGGGGCTCAAGGTCCGCTCGCTCGCCCGCGCGCGCACGTGGCGCCTGCCCTCCAACGGGGCGCGGAAGTGGCGCCTGGTCGCGGCCGGTCGCGACACCGCCGTCCAGTGGACCAAGGGCGGTTCGTGGCGTCGCTGGAAGAAGGTGCCCGGCGAGGCCGAGTTCTCCGCCGCCGACCGGCGCCTGACCCTCGTGCTGCGGGGCGCCCGGCGCGACTACCGCGGCACCCTGCAGTCGGTCGCCGCACGCCCGGGCGGCAAGCGCGAGACCGTCAACCGCGTCGGCATGGAGGCCTACCTCCGCGGCGTCGTGCCGCAGGAGGTTCCTGCGCTCTGGACGGCAGCGGCGGTCAGCGCCCAGTCCGTCGCGGCGCGCACCTATGCGGCGTTCGAGCGCTCCCAGCCCGCTGCGGCCCACTACGACCTCTGCGACACCACCCAGTGCCAGGTCTACGGCGGGGTCGACGTCGAGCACGAGGCGGCGACCGCGGCCATCGAGGCGACTGCCGGGCAGGGTCTCTTCTTCGACGGACGTCCGGCGTTCACGCAGTTCTCCGCCAGCAACGGCGGCTTCTCCTCGGCGGGCTCCATGCCCTACCTCGTGGCGCAGGCCGACCCCTACGACGGCCTTGCCAACCCGGCGTACTCCACCTGGACGACCACGGTCGACGACACCCAGGTCGAGAAGCACTGGCCCGGCATGGGCGACCTGACCGGCATCGAGGTCGTCTCGCGCGACGGCAACGGCGACTGGGGCGGGCGGGTCGCCGAGATGGCGTTCGTCTTCACCGGTGGCCGCGTGAGCGTGAGCGGCGACGAGACCCGCTCCTACCTCGGCCTGCGCTCGGACTGGTTCACGTTCAGCGTGCTGCCGCGCCAGAAGGGGCCTGCCCGACTGTGACCCGACGGTTCCGCACGGCGGCGGCAGTGGCCGCCCTCGCCCTCGCTGCGTCCGCCTGCGAGTCCGGTCAGGCGGCCGGCGGCGGTGACGTCGACCTGCCCGACCCCGTCGTCGACACCGAGGTCACCACCCGCGTCGACTACGTCGCGATGGGCGACTCGTTCTCGGCCGGGCCGTTCATCGGCACGATGCGCACCGACCCGCAGGGCTGCGCGCGCTCGAAGGACAACTACCCGGCCTTCGTGGCCGACTGGCTCGACGTCGCCAGCTACACCGACGTGACCTGCTCGGCCGCGACGACCCGCGACCTCTACGAGCCGATGGTGATGTTCGACGGCAACACCGCCCCGCCCCAGGTCGACGCGCTCTCCGACGAGACCGACCTGGTCACGCTCGGCATCGGCGGCAACGACTTCGGCATCTACGACTCGCTCATCCAGTGCCAGCGTGGGCCGGCGGTGGCCTGCCCGGTCGAGACGCTGCGCGCCGACACCGGCAAGGTCGCCGGGCGAGTGCAGCAGGCCGTGCGCCGCATCGCGAAGGCCGCGCCCGACGCCGAGGTCCTCGTCGTCGGCTACCCCGACATCCTCCCCACCGAGGGCACCTGCGGCGCCGTCGGCGTGCCCGCCGAGGTGCTGGCGCCGGTGGCCGAGGTCGCCGAGCTGCTCAACCGCTCGCTCCGCCGCGGCGCGCGGGCGGCAGGGGCGTCGTACGTCGACATGGCGGCGGTCTCCGACGGACACGACGTGTGCGCCAAGGGCCGGGCGTGGGTCAACGGCCCGCGGTTCCGCGCGGGCATCGCCGCGCCGTTCCACCCCAAGATCAACGGCATGCGCGCGGTGGCCACCGAGGTCTACCGCGAGGTGACGGGGGAGGACCCCGCCGAGATCACGGAGTACGCCGAGCCCGACCCCGACGTGATCGTCCTCAACGAGGGCTGATCACCAGCACCAGGTCGCCGCCCTCGACGGCCTGCGTGGCGCGGACCGCGAGCCGGCTGACCGTGCCGGCGACCGGCGCGGTGATGGAGGCCTCCATCTTCATCGCCTCGATGGTCGCCACCGTCTGGCCCGCCTCGACGCTGTCGCCCTCCGCGACGGTGACCGTCACCGCCCCGTCGTAGGGCGCGGCGACGTGGCCGGTGCTGCTCGGGTCGGCCTTCTCGGCCGAGACCACGTCGGCGGAGATGCTGCGGTCGCGCACCTGCACCGGCCGCATCTGGCCGTCGGCGGTCGCCATCACGTTGCGGTAGCCGCGCTCGTCGGGCTCGCTGATCGCCTCGAGCCCGAACAGCATCTCGCGGCCCTCGCGCACCTGCACGCGGTGCTCCTCGCCGCGGCGCAGGCCGTAGAGGTAGTCGATGGTCGACACCGCGGACAGGTCGCCGTAGGCCTCGCGGGACTCGCGGAAGGCAGCCGTCGGGCCCGGGAAGAGCAGCTCGTTGAGCGTCGCGCGGCGGTCGCTGGCCAGGCTCGCCTGCTGCTCGTCGGTGAGGTTCTCGGTCGGTTGCTTCCAGGTGCGTCCGGCCAGTGCCTTGGTCCGGAACGGCTCGGGCCAGCCGCCGGGCGGGTCGCCCAGCTCGCCGTTGAGGAAGCCGATGACGGAGTCCGGGACGTCGTACGACGCCGGGTCGGCCTCGAACGCGTGAGGGTCGGCGCCGGCCGCGACGAGCGCGAGGGCGAGGTCGCCGACGACCTTGGACGACGGCGTCACCTTGACGACGTTGCCGAGGATGTCGTTGGCCGCGGCGTACATGTCCTCGACCTGCTCGAACTTCTCGCCGAGGCCCAGCGCGATCGCCTGCTGGCGCAGGTTGGAGAGCTGGCCGCCGGGGATCTCGTGGCGGTAGACGCGTCCGGTGGGGGCGGGCAGGCCCGACTCGAAGGGCGCGTAGACCCGGCGGGTGGCCTCCCAGTAGGGCTCCATCGCGTTGACGGCGGCGAGGGAGAGACCCGTCTCGCGCTCGGAGTGGTCGGTCGCCGACACCAGCGCCGACAGGGCGGGCTGCGACGTGGTGCCGGCCATCGAGGCGCAGGCGGCGTCGACCGCGTCGACGCCGGAGTCGATCGCCGCGAGCAGCGTGGCGAGCTGGCCGCCGGGGGTGTCGTGGGTGTGGAGGTGGACCGGCAGGTCGAAGCGCTCGCGC
The DNA here is from genome assembly GCF_048161455.1 of Nocardioides sp. T5. Taxonomy (NCBI): domain Bacteria; kingdom Bacillati; phylum Actinomycetota; class Actinomycetes; order Propionibacteriales; family Nocardioidaceae; genus Nocardioides; species Nocardioides sp. T5. The sequence goes on from NZ_CP182415.1 coordinate 1,111,529, forward strand.
AGCGCGGTCACGAGGGTGCGCGCGGCCGGAGCGCGCAGCAGGCCGGCCATGTCCTTGATCGCCAGCACGTGGGCGCCGGCGTCGACGATCTGCTCGGCGAGGCGGAGGTAGTAGTCGAGGGTGTAGAGGCGCTCGTCGGGCGAGGACAGGTCGCCGGTGTAGCAGAGCGCCACCTCGGCCACCGACGTGCCGGTGGCGCGGACGGCGTCGATGGCCGGGCGCATCTGCGAGACGTCGTTGAGGGCGTCGAAGATGCGGAACACGTCGATGCCGGTCTCGGCCGCCTCCTGCACGAAGGCCTCGGTGACGGCGGTCGGGTAGGGCGTGTAGCCGACGGTGTTGCGCCCGCGCAGGAGCATCTGGAGGCCGACGTTGGGGATCGCCTCGCGCAGGGCGGCCAGCCGCTCCCACGGGTCCTCGGCGAGGAAGCGCAGCGCGACGTCGTACGTCGCCCCGCCCCAGCACTCCACCGACCACAGCTGCGGGGTGGTGCGCGCGACGTGGTCGGCGACGGCGAGCAGGTCGCGGGTGCGCACCCGCGTGGCGAGCAGCGACTGGTGCGCGTCGCGGAAGGTCGTGTCGGTGACGGCGACCTCCTTCTGCGCCCGGAGGCGTCGGGCGAACTCCTCGGGCCCGACCTCGCGCAGCAGCTGGCGGGTGCCGTCGGGCACCGGCTGGGACCGGTCGAGCCGCGGCAGCTTGCTGGCCGGGGTGACGGTGACGGGCGCGGCACCGTGCGGCTGGTTGACCGTGACGTCGGCGAGGTAGGCCAGCAGCTTGGTGGCGCGGTCGCCGCCGAGGTTGGCCTTGAGCAGGCTCGGGTGGTCCTCGATGAAGGAGGTGGTGACGCCGCCCGCGGCGAAGTCGGGGTCGGCGAGCACGGCCTGGAGGAACCCGACGTTGGTGGAGACGCCGCGGATGCGGAACTCCAGGAGCGCGCGTCGGGCCTTCTGCACCGCGGCCTCGAAGGTCCGGCCGCGGCAGGTCAGCTTGGCCAGCATCGAGTCGAAGTGCGGGCTGATCTCGGCGCCGCTGTAGGTCGTGCCGCCGTCGAGGCGCACGCCGGGACCACCGGGGGAGCGGTAGGTGGTGATCTTGCCGGTGTCGGGGCGGAAGCCGTTGGCGGGGTCCTCGGTGGTGATGCGGCACTGGAGGGCGAAGCCGCGCGGCTGGACCGAGTCCTGGGTGAGGTCGAGGTCGGCGAGCGTGGCGCCCGCGGCGATGAGCATCTGCGACTGCACGAGGTCGACGGCGGTGACCTCCTCGGTCACGGTGTGCTCGACCTGGATGCGGGGGTTCATCTCGATGAAGACGTACTTGCCGGAGGGGTCGAGCAGGAACTCGACGGTGCCGGCGTTCTTGTAGCCGATCTTGCGGGCGAAGCGGACCGCGTCGGCGCAGATGCGATCGCGCAGCTCGGGGTCGAGGTTGGGCGCGGGGGCGATCTCCACGACCTTCTGGTGGCGTCGCTGCACCGAGCAGTCGCGCTCGTAGAGGTGGATCACGCCGCCTTCGGAACCGGTCCCGTCCGACAGGATCTGCACCTCGATGTGGCGCGGGTCGACGACGGCCTGCTCGATGAAGACGGTGGGGTCGCCGAACGCGCCCTCGGCCTCGCGCATGCAAGCCTCGATCGCCTCGCGCAGGTCGGCACGGTCGTTCACGCGTCGCATGCCGCGCCCGCCGCCGCCGGCGACGGCCTTGACGAAGAGGGGCGCCTCGATGGACTCCGCGGCGGCGAGGAGCTCCTCGACGTCGGTCGACGGCGGGACCGACTCGAGCACGGGTACGCCGGCGGCCTTGGCCGCCGCGATCGCGCGGGCCTTGTTGCCGGTGAGGGTCAGCACCTCGGCACTGGGGCCGATGAAGGTGATGCCCGCGGCGGCGCACGCCTCGGCGAGGGCGGGGTTCTCCGACAGGAATCCGTAGCCGGGGTAGACGGCGTCGGCGCCGCACTGCACCGCGACGTCCACGATCGCCTGCGGGTCGAGGTAGGCGCGGACCGGGTGGCCCTCCTCGCCGATCTGGTAGGCCTCCTCGGCCTTCATCCGGTGCTCGGACCCGCGGTCCTCGTGGGGGAAGACGGCCACCGTGCGCGCACCGATCTCGCGCGCTGCACGGAAGGCCCGGACTGCGATCTCGCCACGGTTGGCGACGAGCACCTTGGAGAACATGGGCGGCACGCTATCGAGTGACGGGTGTGACGTGGGTTACCCGTCCGTACCCCGGTCGGGCTCAGGCGGCCGCCCGCTGCTGCGTCCGCCACCACGCCACCGTCTGCGCGAGCCCGTCGGACAGCGGGGTGGGGGAGAGTCCGAGGCGGGTCTCGCTGGCGGTCGAGTCCATGACGAACGGCCGGTCGAACATGTAGCCGGTCTCGGCCATCTCGCGCACGCTGCGTGACACGACGCCCGCGGCGCCGAGGAGGGACACCGGGATCGAGGCGACCTTCGGGGCGCGGACGCCGCCGGCCTCGGCGACCAGCTCGACGAGGCGGCGCTGGGTGACCGGGGCAGCCGTCGGCGCGTGGAGGAACGAGTCCCAGAGCTCCGGCCGCGCAGCCGCGGCGATCATCGCGGCCGCCAGGTCGGGCACGTAGGTGAAGGAGTGCGGCTGGTCGGGGCTGCCGAGCACGCGCATCGTGCGACCGGCCAGGACCGTCGGCACCAGGCGCTCCCCGGCGTGGGCGTTGCGGACCAGGGGGCCGTAGAAGTCGGACGCGGCGACGCTGATCGTCGGGGTCGGCGAGGCCTCGCGCTGGGCCAGCAGCTCGGTGCGCACGCCCAGCTTGCCGGTCGTCGCGGTGCGGGGCGTCGCCTCGGTGAGGGTGCCGTCGACCGGGCCGTAGGAGTAGAGGCTCTCGGGGAACACCACGACCGCGCCGACGCGTCCGGCCGCCTCGAGGACGGCCCGCTCGGCCTGCGGCAGCTCGGCGCGCCAGACGCGGGCGTCGTACGCCGACCCGTGGATGCAGTGGTGCACCGCGACTGCTCCCTCGAAGGCCCCGGCCAGGGTGTCGGGTCGGGAGACGTCGACCTTCCGCCGCTCGATGGAGGGGTGGTCCGGTCCGCTGCCCGACCGGGTCAGCAGACGGACCTGCTCGCCGGCGTCGGCGAGCTGCTGGGCGACGGTCGAGCCGACGGGGCCGGCTCCGGTGACGACGTGGATGGTGCTCATGGGTTCTCCTCGGAAAGAGAGAGCAGTGCTCTCGTTTCGACCAGCATGACACCCGGAGCAGCGGAAAATCAAGAGCAGTGCTCTCATTTGTCACAGGCGCTCACAGATGTGGCACCATCGGCTCATGGACGACACGGCATCGACGCCTCGCAGCAGGGCTCGCGAACAGACGATGCGCGACATCGTCCGCATCGGCCGTGAGCACCTGGCGACCGAGGGGGCCGCGGCGCTGTCGCTGCGGGCCGTGGCGCGCGACCTGGGCCTGGTGTCGTCAGCGATCTACCGCTACGTCGCCAGCCGCGACGAGCTGCTGACCCTGCTGGTGGTCGACGGCTACGACGAGCTCGGCGACGCCGTGGATGCCGCCCTCGAGCCGGTCGACCGCGACGACCACGCGGGCCGGGTCGTCGCGATCGCCCGCGCGACCCGCGTGTGGGCGCTGGCTGAGCCGGCGACGTATGCCCTCCTCTTCGGCAGCCCGGTGCCCGGCTACGAGGCACCCGCCGAGCAGACCACCGGCCCCGGCACGCGCGTCGTCGGTCGGCTCGTCGAGGTCTGGGAGGACGCGTGGCAGGCGGGGGCGATCTCGCTCGACGACGCGCCGCTCACCCCGCGACGCCTGTCCCGCGACCTGGCGCGCATCCGCAAGCAGATGGGCCTGACCGCCCCCGACCGGCTCGTCGTGCGCGGGCTCTTCGCCTGGGCGGCGCTCTTCGGGTGCGTGTCGTTCGAGGTGTTCGGGCAGTACGGCGCCGACACCTTCAGCGAGCCCGGCGACCTCTTCGAGCACCACGTGGCGGCGCTCGTCGAAGCCGTGGGTCTGGCGTAGCTCGAGCACGCAACCGCACGATCCGCGTCAGGCTGTCGCCCGCGCAACGCGCCGGCTCGTCACGCGGGGGGCGAGACCCTTGCGGTGAGGACCCGCAGGGTCTCCTGCAGCTCCGCGAACTCCTGTCTCCCGAGGCCGAGCTGGTCCACCATGTCGCAGTGGATCGCCTCCGCGTGCCGACGCAGGGACTCGCCCTTGCCGGCCAGCGACACGACGACGAAGCGCTCGTCCGCGTTGTCGCGACGGCGTTCGACGAGGCCTCCCGCCTCCATCCGCTTGAGCAGCGGGGTCAGCGTCCCGTGGTCCAGGCGGAGCTGGGCGGCGAGGTCGCGGACGGTGCAGCTCTCGTGCTCCCACAGGACGATCAGCACGAGGTACTGCGGGTAGGTGATGCCGAGCCGGGTGAGGACCGGGCGGTAGGCCGCAGTCACGGCCCGTGATGCGGCGTACAGGTCGAAACACAGCTGCTCGTCCAGCGGCGGTGCCTTGATCGTCCCCATGTCGCGCCATTCTGCCCTACGCATGTATCTTGTGCACAAGTGGTTTGTGCACGAGGCACCATGCCGCAGTCGGGGTCTGGGAGGGCACCTGTGGCTACACGAGCGATGCCGAGAGCAGGAGCCGGTCGCGCAGGACCGCTGGAACGGCTCCTCGTCAGGTCCGGCAGCGGTGACGCGGAGGCGTTCGCCGAGCTCTACGACCGCCTCGCTCCACGCGTCTTCGGCATGGTCACGTGCCTGCTCCGGGACGAGGACGCCTCGGAGAGCATCACCCGCGAAGCGTTCATCGAGGCGTGGCGCCGCGCGCCGTCCTACGACCCGTCCCACTCGAGCGCCGCGGCCTGGATGCTCGTCATCGCCCACCGGATGGCCGTACGAGCCGGTCGCCTCTCGCCGCGCGCGGTGGGGCAGGCTGCACCGGCTCCCCGTATCGACGACTCGGTCCTGCTGGCCGCCGGCCTCACCCACGCTCAGTCCCACGCCGTGCAGCTGGCCTGGTTCGACGGGCTCGACCACAGGCGGATCGAGGAGGAGCTCGACTCCGCCGAGCCGGCCACCACGCTGATCAACGAGGCGTTGAGGTCGCTGGCACCGATCGGTCCGCGGCTGTGAGGTCGAGCGTGACCGCAGATGGGATCGAGGACAACGACCGGCTCGTTCGCGCGCTCGAGGCGGCGGGGGTGGAGATCGACCACCTACGGGTCGCACTCGGTCGCCGCCTGGTCATCGGCCAGGCGCAGGGCGTGCTGATGGAGCGACTCGGGATCGACGCCGGCCAAGCCTTCGACTACCTCAAGCGCATGTCGAGCCAGCGCAACCAGAAGGTCTACGTGATCGCGGAGGACATCGTCCGCACGCGAGAGCTGCCCGGCCTGTGAGACGCACGGAGACGCACCGGGACGTAGAGCCCGACGGTCAGCAACACCGCGACCGCGGAGACCAGCGGGGCGATCATCGCCAGCACCCAGGCTCCGACCACCAGGACGCCGAGCGTGGCGGTCGCGTCGACAGCCGTGCCGCGGATGGTGGAGGGGTGGTTGCTCACCCATCCACTGTGAGCGGGATCCCTGGCCGGCGCCGCCCACGGGAACGCCAGATCGGACGTAGTTTCACCCGCAACCGCACACGTCAGCCGCGGTCCGTGTCACCAGTGCGGCGAACCCTCGATCAGCGCGCCAGCGCCCGGCCCACGGCTCGGCCGGAGAAGATGCAGCCGCCGAGGAAGGTGCCCTCGAGCGCGTTGTAGCCGTGGACGCCGCCACCGCCGAAGCCGGCGACCTCGCCGGCGGCGTACAGGCCGGGGACCCGGCTGCCGTCCGCCGCCACGCACTGGCCGTCGAGGTCGGTCTCGAGCCCGCCGAGCGTCTTGCGCGAGAGGATGTTGAGGCGGACGGCGATCAGCGGGCCGTGCGCCGGGTCGAGGATCCGGTGGGGCCTGGCGACGCGGATCAGCTTGTCCGTACGGCTGCGGCGGGCGTTGTGGATCGCCATGACCTGGACGTCCTTCGTGAAGGCGTTGTCGACCTGCCGGTCGCGCGCGACGATGTCCCGCTCGAGGTCGTCGAGGTCCAGTTCCGGACCGCGGGCGATCTCGTTCATCCCGGCCACCAGCTCGGCCAGGGTGTCGGCCACGACGAAGTCGACGCCGTGCTCCTTGAAGGCCTCGACCGGGCCGGGAGCGCCCTTCGCCAGCCGGCTCTGCGCCAGGAACTTCAGGTCCTTGCCGGTGATGTCGGGGTTCTGCTCGGAGCCGGAGAGCGCGAACTCCTTCTCGATGATCGACTGCGTGAGCATGAACCACGAGTAGTCGTGCCCGGTGGCCAGGATCTGCTTCATCGCGCCGATCGAGTCCGCGCCGGGGACGCCGGACATGCCCTCGAGCCGCTTGCCGTTGGCGTCGAACCACATCGACGACGGGCCGGGCAGGATCCGGATCGCGTGGTCGGGCCACACGGGGTCCCAGTTGTGGATGCCCTCGACGTAGGCCCACATCCGGTCCCGGTTGACCATCGTCGCGCCCGCGGTCTCGGCGATGCCCTGCATGCGGCCGTCGACGTGCGCGGGGACGCCGGAGATCAGGTGGGTGGGCGCGGCGCCGACCCGCGCGGTCGGCCAGCTGCGCCGCATGAGCTCGTGGTTGTGGCCGATGCCGCCGGAGGTGACGACGACGGCCGGTGCGCGGTGCTCGAACTCGCCCACGGCGTCGCGGTTGGACCTCACGCCGCGGGGGGCGTCGTCGTCGGCGAGCACGGTCCCGCGTACGCCGACGACCGCGCCGTCCTTGACGACGAGCTCGTCGACCTGGTGGCGGAAGGCGAGGCGTACGAGCCCGGCCGTCTCGGCCTGCTGGACCGGCTCGGCGAAGATGCGGACGACCTCGGGTCCGGTGCCCCAGGTGAGGTGGAAGCGGGGGACCGAGTTGCCGTGGCCGGTCGCGCGTCCGTCGCCGCGCTCGGCCCAGCCGACGAAGGGGAGCGAGCGGAGGCCCAGGGCGCGGAGGTAGTCGCGCTTCTCGCGGTGGGCGAAGTCGACGTACGCCCTCGCCCACTGCTGCGGCCAGAAGTCCTCACCGCGGCCCGGGCCGTCGGTGCCGTCGCCGAGGCGGTCGAACTGCGCCGAGCCCTGCCAGTCCTGCCAGGCCAGCTCGGGGGAGTCGGAGATCCCCATCCGGCGCTGCTCGGGGCTGTCGACGAAGAGCAGCCCGCCGAGCGACCACCAAGCCTGGCCGCCGAGGTTGTCGCGGTTCTCCTGGTCGAGCACCAGCACGCGCTTGCCGGCGAGGGCGAGCTCGTGGGTGGCGACCAGCCCGGCGAGGCCGGCGCCGACGACGATGGCGTCGGGGGTGAAGTCGGGGGTCATGACGGTTCCTCGGGGTAGTGGCTGACGATCATCTCGGCGAGCAGGTGCAGCGCCCGCTCGACGGTGCGGCCGGGTGCGGCGGCGGGGTCGGGGTCGAGGGCCGAGAAGGCCAGCCCGTCGAGCATGTTGACCACGATGCTGAGGACGGCGGGGAGGTCGTCGGCGGAGAGCCGGTCGCCCCACAGGGCGCCGGCGACGTCGAGCATCTGCGCCTGCAGCAGCTCGCGCGCGGGCAGCAGCGCGTCGCGCAGGTCGGTGTCGGCGCGGGCCGCGACGAGGAGCTCGCGCCAGGTCTGGTTGGTGGGGGAGAGGACTGCGGCCCGCAGGTGGGCCAGCACGTCCGCCACGTCGTCGACGGTGACGACCGCCGCGCCCTCGGTCGTGGTGCGGAACGCCTCGACGTTGCGGGTCGCCACGTGCTCCGCGGTCGCGACCAGCAGCGCCTGCCGGGTCGGGAAGTGGCGGAAGAGCGCCCCCTGGCTGACGCCGGCCTCCGCGCAGACCGCGGCGGTCGAGGTGGCGGCGTACCCCCGCTCGGTCAGGCACGTGACGGTCGCCTCGAGCAGTGCGCCGATGGTGCCCTCGCGGCGCTGCGCCTGCGTACGCCGTTCGCGGGTCGTGGTCACGGCATCAGTCTCACATAAAAAGTGAGCGCTTGCTATCTATATGCTGTGGCGGGACGGGACGTCATGGGAAAGCGAGGTCCGAGCCACCGATTCCCATGACGTCCCGGAGGGATCAGTCCTTGATCTCGCAGATGACCGCGCCGTTGGTGACGGTGGCGCCGACCTCGGCCTGGAGCCCGGCGACGGTGCCGGCCTTGTGGGCCTTGAGGGGCTGCTCCATCTTCATCGCCTCCATGACGACGACCACGTCGCCCTCGGCGACCTCCTGGCCCTCCTCCACGGCGACCTTGACGATGGTGCCCTGCATGGGCGAGGTGACGGAGTCGCCGGAGGCAGCGGCGCCGGCCTTCTTCGCCGACCGCTTGCCGGCCTTCTTCGCACCGTTCGCCGCGCCGGCTCCCCCGGAGGGGGAGAGCCCGCCGAGCCCGGCGGGCAGGACGACCTCGAGCCGGCGGCCGCCGACCTCGACGGTGACCTTCTGGCGCTCGCCCTGCTCGTCGGCCTCGCCCGCGTCGCCGGAGTAGGGCTCGATCTGGTTGTCGAACTCGGTCTCGATCCACTGCGTGTAGACGGTGAACTCGCCCTCGCCGGTGGGCGTGGAGGCACCGACGTAGGCCGGGTCGCGGACGACTGCGCGGTGGAACGGGATGACGGTGGGCATGCCGTCGACGACGAACTCGTCGAGCGCGCGGCGCGAGCGCTCGAGGGCCTGGGTGCGGTCGCGGCCGGTGACGATGAGCTTGGCGATCAGGGAGTCGAACGAGCCGGGGATGGTCTCGCCCTGGTCGTAGCCACCGTCGAGACGTACGCCGGGTCCGGCCGGTGCGTGCCAGCGGGTCAGCGTGCCGGGGGCGGGCATGAAGTTGCGGCCGCCGTCCTCGGCGTTGATGCGGAACTCGATCGAGTGCCCGCGGATCTCGGGGTCGTCGTAGCCGAGCTCCTCGCCGGCGGCGATGCGGAACATCTCGCGCACGAGGTCGATGCCGGTGACCTCCTCGGAGACGCAGTGCTCGACCTGGAGGCGGGTGTTGACCTCGAGGAAGGAGATGGTGCCGTCCTGGGCGACGAGGAACTCGCACGTGCCGGCGCCGTGGTAGCCGGCCTCGGTGAGGATGCGCTTGGACGAGGCGTAGAGCTCGCTCATCTGCTCGTCGGTGAGGAACGGCGCGGGGGCCTCCTCGACGAGCTTCTGGTTGCGTCGCTGCAGCGAGCAGTCGCGGGTCGAGACCACGACGACGTTGCCGTGCTGGTCGGCCAGGCACTGGGTCTCGACGTGGCGGGGCTTGTCGAGGAACTTCTCGACCAGGCACTCGCCGCGACCGAACGCGGTGACGGCCTCGCGGACGGCGGACTCGTAGGCGTCGGGGATCTCCTCGAGCGTGCGGGCGACCTTGAGGCCGCGTCCGCCGCCGCCGAAGACGGCCTTGATCGCGACCGGCAGGCCGTTGGCCTTGGCGAACTCGACGACCTCGTCGGCATCCTTGACGGGGTCCTTGGTGCCCGGCGCGAGCGGGGCCTTCGCCTTGTCGGCGATGTGCTTGGCCCGGGCCTTGTCGCCCAGCGCCTCGATCGCGGCCGGCGGGGGACCGATCCAGATCAGCCCGGCGTCGATGACGGCCTGGGCGAACTCGGCGTTCTCGGCGAGGAAGCCGTAGCCGGGGTGAATGCTGTCCGCGCCGGACTTCTCGGCGATCGCGATGATCTTGGCGATGTCGAGATAGGACTCGGCCGGCGTCGCCCCGCCGAGGGAGTGCGCCTCGTCGGCGAGCCGCACGAAGAGGGCGTCGCGGTCCGGGTCGGCGTAGACGGCGACAGAGCCGATGCCGGCGTCCTTGCAGGCGCGGATGACGCGGACGGCGATCTCGCCGCGGTTGGCGATGAGGACCTTCTTCAAGCTCACGCGAGGACTCCTGACGGGGACACTGGGTCGGCGGCCGCGGTGGCCGGAGGGGCGTACCGCTCGGCAGGCTACCGCGCTCCGAGCACCGCGCGACCGACTGCTTGGTGCACGGGCCGTACGACGCGCGCGTAGGCGATCCCGACTGTGAGCGACGCCACAAGCGCGAGCCACTGGTGGCCGGCGTCCTCGAGCGCTGGATAGACCTGCCAGTGGGTGAGGTAGATGAAGAGGCTGGCGCCGGCGAGCACGCCTGCGGCCCGGGCGAGCAGGGGCGTGACCGGCAGCTGAGGACGCCACAGCACGAGCAGGAAGCCGCCGAGCACGATGACCTCGCGGTGCACCTCGCCGAAGAACCCGGCGACCAGGACGAGAGCGAGTGCGGAGACGAGCGCGCGCTGGCGGGTCGTCTCCGCCCGCGCGCCCGCCCACCCGAGGGCGAAGAAGAACGCGACGACGAGCGTGGTGTAGCGCTCGGTGGGGCCGGCCCGCAGGCCGACCTCGGCGATCCGCGCCGCGGTCGCGACGGCGAGGACCGCGAGCGCGAACCGGAACGGCGTACGACGCTCCAGCCGGTGCAGCACGGGCAGGGTGGTCGCGGCCAGGGCGGCGGCGGTGAGCCACACGAGCGACTCGAGGAACCACAGCTGCCACTGGTCGTCCCACTCCGAGCCGTTGACCACCTCGCGGACGAACAGGACCGTGGTGAGGTCGTAGCTGCCGAGCACGAGCGCGACGCCGCCCACCCACAGCACCGCCGGGACGACGAGCTGGGCCAGGCCGGAGAGGCCGTGGCGCAACCGGTCGCGGGCGCCGCCGGGTGCGGAGAGCTGGAAGCGCGCGAAGTTGAACCCGGCGAGCGCGAGGAGCAGGTGGGCGCCGCCCTCGAGGCCGACGAGGTCGACGTGGCTGGCCACGATCATCACGATCGCGAGCGCCCGCAGCGCGACGGACGTGTCGAGGCGGGTGCGCGGGCGCCGGCGATCGTCGCCCGCCAGCTGCTCGAGCTCGCCGATGCTCCGCACGTGCCACCCGGCAGGCGGCCCGCCGGGGAAGTGGTGGGCGAGACGGGTCGCGAGCTCGACGTAGGAGAGCGAGTCGCCGCCGAGGGAGACGAAGGAGTCGGCGTCGGTGGCGTCGGGGCGGCCTAGCACCCGGACGACGTCGGCGCGCACGGTGCGGCCAGCCCCGGCGGACGCGTCCGGGGCGCCGTCCTCCTGCTCGACCTGCGTGGCGAGGTCGGCCAGGGCTGCGTAGTCGGGCTTGCCGCTGCTCGTGTGCGGCACCTGCGGAACGACGGAGACCTGCACGGCGTGCGGAGGGACGCCGCACCGGTCGGCGACGAGCGAGATGGCGGCGGCACGGCGGCGGCCGTTGGTCACGAAGGCGTGGACGGACCGCCCGGTGGCGACGACCCGGGCGTGCCGGTCGACGTCGGCCCGGAGGGTGCGCTCGACGGCGTCGAGGTCGATGCGCAGCCCGAAGACCTTGCCCCAGCGGTTGCGTCGCCCGACCACCTCGAAGAGGCCGCCCCGCTCGCTGGCGAGGTCGCCGGTGCGCAGCTCGGTCGTGACGCGCGGGAGGGCCAGGTCGGCAGGCTCCTCGGCGTAGCCGAGCATCACGTTGGGGCCGGAGTAGACGAGCTCACCGACGCCCGGGCGGTCGTCGACCGACTCGTCGAGACGGAGGTGCCCGCCGGGGATCGCGACGCCGATGCTGCCCGGGTGCCCCTCGGCGAGGTCGGGGGGCAGCCACGCCATCCGCGCGGTGGCCTCGGTGGCGCCGTACATCACCACGAGGTCCCACCCGCGGCTGCGGCCGAACCGGCTCCAGCGGCGTACGTCGTCCGGCGCGAGCCGGCCGCCGGCCTGGGTCACCCGGCGCAGGGTGGGGAGGTCACGGTCCTCGAAGCCGCTGGCTGCCAGCAGGTCGAAGGTGTGCGGCACGCCGGCGAGGCCGGTCACACCCGTGCGCGCGGCGAGGTCCCAGAAGCACTCGTCGACGACGCTCAGGTCGGTCAGCACGACGCTGGCGCCCACGACGAGGTGGGAGTGCAGGACCGACAGGCCGTAGCAGTAGTGCAGCGGCAGTGTCGTGGCGGCGCGGTCGGTGGGGGTGAGGTCGAGGTAGTCGGCGATCGCGGCGGCGTTGCTCGCGACGTTGTCGCGCGAGAGCCGCACGAGCTTGGGCGATCCGGTGGTGCCCGAGGTGCTCAGCAGGAGTGCGAGGTCGGGGTGGAGGTCGTGCGCGCCGGCGGTGCGTCGTACGTCGTCGCGCGCGCCACTCGTGCAGACGATGTCGGGGTCGTAGGCGGCGACGGTCGCGTCGCGCTCGGCGGGGCGGCCGTCGGGGACGACGAGGGCGACGTGACCGTGCTGGAGCGCCGCGAGGTAGGCGACGAGCGAGTCGAGGTCGTTGGCGCCCTCGACCAGCACCAGCCGGCGGGCCGGGCCCCACGTGGCCGCGCGGTCCGCCACGCGTCGGGCGAGGTCGGCGTGGGTGAGGACCTCGTCGCCGGCGACCACCGCGGGGGCGGTGCCGAAGCGCGCGTGGTCGAGGACCGGTCCGACCCTCGTGGACCGGTCGAGCGCGGGCTGGGACGAGGTGAGGGTCACTCCGCGCCTGCCGGGTGGTAGGCACGGACCAGCCCGGTCACGCGCAGGTGCACGACGTCGCCGGGGCCCGGGTGGCGCACGCCCGCCATCCGCGCGAGCACCGAGGTGCCCTCGTCGAGACGGACCTGCACGGCGCAGTCGTGGCCGTAGTAGCTGACCTCCTCGACCGTGCCGCGGACGCCCTCGTCGTGGGCGAGGTCGACGAAGACCTGCTCCGGGCGGATCATCAGCGCGACCGGCCCGGTGGTCGGCTCGGTCAGCACGACCTCGCCCAGCGCGCACGTGGCACGGGCGTCGGTGGCGGTGCCCGGCAGCACCACGGCGCGGCCGACGAACTCGGCGACCTGCGGGTCGGTCGGGGAGAGGTAGACCTCGCTCGGCGGGGCCGACTGCACCAGCCGGCCGGCCCGCATCACGGCGACCTGGTCGGCGAGCGAGAGCGCCTCGTTCTGGTCGTGGGTGACGAGCAGTGCGGTGGTGTTGGTCGCCTCGAGCGCGCGCCGCACGGCCCGCGCGGTGCTGCCGCGCAGGCTCGCGTCGAGGGAGGAGAACGGCTCGTCGAGGAGCACGACGGCGGGCTGCGGCGCCAAGGACCGGGCCAGCGCGACGCGCTGCTGCTGGCCGCCGGACAGCTCGTCGGGACGCCGGTCGCGGAAGTCGGCGGGCAGCTCGACGAGGTCGAGCATCTCGGCCACGCGGTCGCGTCCCTGACCGCCGCCACGTGCCTCGCGCGGCAGGCCGAACGCGATGTTGGCAGCTACGTCGAGGTGGGGGAAGAGCGCGCCCTCCTGGGGCACGTAGCCGACCCGCCGCGCCTGCGGGGCCACCGGGCGCACGCCGTCGCCGGCGACCGTCGTGTCGCCGAAGGCGATGCTGCCCGACTCGGGGAGGAGGAAGCCGGCGATGAGCCGCAGCAACGTCGTCTTGCCGCAGCCCGACGGCCCGAGGACCGTCGTGAAGGAGCCGTGCGGCACGTGGAGGGTGACGTCGTCGACGGCGCGGGTCGCGCCGAACGACTTGGTCACCCCGGTGACGGAGACGGAGGTCATGCCGGGATCCTTTCCGTCTGGTTGGCCGGTGAGTCGGTGCGCATCAGCAGCACGGTGGCGGGGATGGAGACGAGCACCAGCAGCAGCGCGTAGGGAGCGGCGGCGCCGTAGCGGAGCTCGGAGGACGCCGACCAGAACTCGGTGGCGAGCGTGCTGGTGCCGATGGGGGAGAGCATCAGGGTCGCGGTGAGCTCGGTGGAGATCGCGAGGAAGACCAGCGCCGCTCCGGCCCCGAGGCTGGGCGCGATCAGCGGCAGGGTGACCCTGCGGGCGGTGGCGAGCGGGCCGGTGCCGAGGCTGTGCGCGACGTCGTCGAGCACGGTCGGTGCCTGCTCGAGCCCGGCACGGACGGTCACCACGGCTCGCGGCAGGAAGAGGATGACGTACGCCGCCACGAGCAGCGCGGCGGTCTGGTAGACGCCCGGCACGAGGCGCAGCGAGGCGACGACCAGCGCGAGGCCGACGACGATGCCGGGCAGGGCGTTGGCGATGTAGGTGCTGCGCTCGATGACGGTGCTCGCCCACCCGCGGTGGCGGACGGCCAGCCAGACGACCGGGATCGCCGCGAGCGTCGTGACGACCGCGCCGGCGAGGGCGAGGGCGACCGTCGCGACGAGCGCCTCGGCCAGCTCGGCCAGCGGGAACTCGGTCGACGTGCCGACGAGGAGCCAGCGCACGAGGGAGTAGGCGGGGACGCCGATGGCGAGGGCCACGACGGTTCCGGCGGCGGCGAGGGCCGGCCAGCGCCAGGGGCCGAGCGCGAGGGGTACGGCGTGCCGGGCGGCGCCGCGGCCCAGCCGGGCGTACCTGCGGTTGCCGCGCAGGCGCAGCTCGGCGAGCAGCAGGACGAGGCAGAGCAGGACGAGCACGCCGGCCATCGCGGTGGCGGCGGTGCCGTTGAAGGTCGAGCCGTACTGGTCGTAGATGGCGGTCGTGAACGTCGGGAAGCGCAGCAGCGACAGCGCGCCGAACTCGGCGAGCAGGTGCAGGCCGACCAGCAGCGCACCGCCGAGCACGGCCGGGCGCAGCTGCGGCAGCACGACGGTGCGGAAGGTGCGGGCGCGCGAGTGGCCGAGCGACCACGACGACTCCTCGAGCGCGGGGTCGAGGCGACGGAGCATCGCGACGACCGGGAGGTAGACGAGCGGGTAGTAGGACAGCGTGACCACGGTGAAGGCGCCGGAGAACCCGTGGACGCTGCGGTCGAGCGAGACCCACGCGTAGCCGTTGACGAAGGCCGGGACGGCGAGAGGGGCGACGAGGAGGCCGTGCCACAGGCGGCGCCCCGGCAGGTCCGTGCGCTCCACGAGGACCGCCAGCGCGACGCCGAGCACGGCGGTGGCGGCCATGCAGGCGGTCGCGAGGGTGACGGTGTTGCGCAGCAGCTCGGCGATGCGCGGACGGGCCAGGAGCTGCCAGAGGTCGACCGGTCCGATGATGACCACGTAGGTGGCCACGTAGAACAACGGCACCAGCGCCAGGAGCGCCACCGCCGCGCCCGTGACGAGCAGCGGGAGCGGCGTACGACGCCCGGACCGGGCAGGGGACGTGGTCAGAGGAGGCCTGCCGCGGTCATCAGCTCGGTCACCTGCGGGCCGTTGAGGGCGGCCACGTCGACCGCGGGCGGCTCGAGCTCGTCGAAGGGCTTGACCTCGGGGGCGAGGCTCGCGTCGGGGTTGAGCGGGTACTCCAGGGCGTAGGACTCCGCCATCGCCTGCTGCGCCTCGGTGCCGGTCAGCCAGGTGACGAACTCCTCCGCGGCGTCCTGGTTCTCGCTGCTGGCGAGGATGCCGGCGCCGGAGATGCTGAGGAACGCGCCCGGGTCCTGGTCGCCGAAGAAGTGCAGCGCCGAGGAGTCGGAGTCCTCGCCGTTCTCCTGGCGGTCGCGGTACCAGTAGTAGTGGTAGGCGATGCCGGCGTCGACCTCACCGGAGTCCACGGACTGCATCACCACGAGGTTGTTCTGAACGATCACGCCGTTGGCCTTGAGGCCGGCGAGCCAGTCGGCCGTGGCCTCCTCGCCCTCGAGCTCGAGGACGGCGGACACGATCGCCTGGAAGTCGGCGCCGGTGGGGGAGAAGGCGACGCGGCCCTGCCACTCCGGGTCGGCGAAGTCGAGGATCGAGGCGGGCATGTCGGCCTCGGTCATCGTGTCGGTGTTGTACATCGCGACGGTCGAGCGGGCGAGGAAGCCGGTCCACGTGCGGTCGGCCGGGACGTACTGCTCCGGGATCGTCGCGGTGGCCGACTCGGGCAGCTCGGCGAACAGGCCGGCGTTGTCGACGATGCTCATCGCGGGGGAGTTCTCGGTGAGGAACACGTCCGCCGGGGAGTCGTCGCCCTCCTCGACGATCTGGTTGGCCATCTCGAGGTCCTTGCCGCTGCGCAGCTCGACGTCGAGGCCGGACTCCTCCTCGAAGAGCGGGACGATCTCGTCGAGCAGCTGCTCGTGCTGGGCGTTGTAGATGACGAGGTCGGGGGACCCGAAGACGCCGCACCCCGACAGGGTGGAGGCGGTCAGGAGGGTGGCGGCCAGGGCCACACTGGCGCGCGTGGTCGCGCGGCGCGGGGAAGTCGTCACGGGGGCGTCCTTACTTTGCTTAGGCTCGCCTAACTCTAGACCCGGACGACGTCTCCCGAGGAATTGCGTCCGTCACACCGCCTGGCGCTCGCCCGGGGGTTAGCGATCGCTAACCTGCGGCGCTAGTCTGCGAGGCATGACCTTCGAGCTGTCCCCCGAGCACGAGCAGTTCCGCCGCAGCGTCCGCGACTTCGCCGAGGCCGAGATCGCGCCGCACGCCGCGCAGTGGGACCGCGACCACCACTTCCCGACCGACGTGGTCCAGAAGATGGGCGCGCTGGGCCTGATGGGGCTGACCGCCCCGGAGGAGTTCGGCGGTGCGGGGATGGCCGGCGAGGACGGCGGGTTCACCTCGCTGTGCCTGGCGATCGAGGAGATCGGTCGCGTCGACCAGTCGATGGGCATCACGCTCGAGGCGGCGGTCGGGCTGGGGATCAACCCGATCCTGACCTACGGCACGGACGAGCAGAAGAAGACGTGGCTGCCCGACCTCGTCTCCGGCCAGAAGATCGCGGGCTTCGGGCTCACCGAGCCCGGCGCGGGCTCGGATGCCGGGGCGACGAAGTCCAAGGCCGTGCTCGAGGGCGGCGAGTGGGTCGTCAACGGCGCCAAGCAGTTCATCACCAACTCCGGGTCGTCGATCACCTCGCTGGTGACCGTGACGGCGCGCACGGGCGAGCGGGCCGACGGGCGTCCGGAGATCTCGACGATCATGGTCCCGTCCGACACTCCCGGCTTCACCGCGGAGAAGGCGTACGACAAGCTCGGCTGGCACGCCTCCGACACCCACCCGCTGTCCTTCTCCGACGCCCGGGTGCCCGAGGCCAACCTGCTCGGGGAGCGCGGTCGCGGCTACGCCCAGTTCCTCGCCACGCTCGACGACGGCCGGGTCGCGATCGCCGCGCTCGCGGTCGGCTGCATCCAGGCGTGCCTCGACATGTCGGTGCAGTACGCCGGTGAGCGGCAGACCTTCGGCGGCCCGATCGGGCGCAAGCAGGGTCTCGCCTTCCAGGTCTCCGACCTGCAGGTGATGCTGGACGCCTCGCGGCTGCTGACCTACAAGGCGGCGGCGATGAAGGACGCGATGGACGCCGGCTCCTCGTCGGTCACCACGGCGTCGTTCAAGCAGGCGGCCGCCGTGGCGAAGCTCTACGCCACCGAGTCGGCGGTCACCGCGACCCGGATCGCGACCCAGGTCTTCGGCGGCTACGGCTTCATGGAGGAGTACCCGGTCGTCCGGTTCTACCGCGACGCCAAGGTCCTCGAGATCGGCGAGGGCACCTCGGAGGTCCAGCGGATGCTCATCGCCCGCGGTCTCGGCCTGCCGGTCGAGTGAGGCCGGGCCCCGCCGCTCCGCTCAGGCGGACCGCGGGGCGTACATGATCACCGCGACGCCGACCAGGCAGATCAGCGCGCCGCCGACGTCGTAGCGGTCGGGTCGGAAGCCGTCCGCGACCATCCCCCAGGCCAGCGAGCCGGCGACGAACACGCCTCCGTACGCCGCCAGGATCCGCCCGAAGTGGGCGTCCGGCTGCAGGGTGGCGACCAGGCCGTAGAGGCCGAGGGCGATGAAGCCGGCGCCCACCCAGACCCAGCCCCGGTCCTCGCGGATGCCCTGCCAGACCAGCCACGCACCACCGATCTCCGCGATCGCGGCCAGGGCGAAGAGGGCGAGCGACGCGACGACGGTCATGGCGGGAGTCTGTCAGGAGGCGGGTTCCCGGTCCGTCCGGTCGGCTCGATGCCAGTGGGGAAGATCGAGCCGGCCATGTCAGGGCAGGTTTCCCCGCTCCTGGTCGGCCCCGAAGTCGTCCGTCCCGTCAGCGCGCCGCAGACGGTCCGGCCGCAGTCCCCTGATCTCCTCCTCCCGACGGATCCGGTGGCGCGCGGCCCGATCTACCCTCGCCCCATGCCCAGCACGAGCCAGCGCGCCCTCACGTGGTTCGGCGTGGACGACGAGTGGGAGCGGCCGAGGCCGCCGGTCGGGCGCCAGGACGTCGTACTCGCAGCCAGCGTGGAGGCCGTCAGCCTGCTGGCGCTCGAGCTCGTGCGCAGCGCGGGCGGGCTCGACCACACCGACGCCCCGGTGTGGACGCAGTGGCTCGCCGTGTCGACCGGGGCCGCGCTCCTCCTGGGCCGGCGGCGGTGGCCGCTGGTGGTCGCGAGCCTCGCTGCACTGCACATGTTCGTCGCCGGCGTGACGATGCCGCAGGTGATGGGGCAGGTGTCGTTGCAGATCGTCTACTTCGTCGCCCTGCTCTCCGGCGTCGCCTACGCCCGGGACCGTCGCGCGATGGTCGTCGTCATCGGCACGATCGTGCTGTTCATGTTCGCGTGGATCACCTGGCAGTTCGCCGTGGGCTCGGCCGCCCAGGACATGATCGACGAGGCCCGGGACGGCGAGCGGATCGGGCTGTTCGGCGCGATCCCCGCCGCGGTGGCGATCACGCTGCTCATCAACGTCATCTACTTCGGCGGCGCCATCGTCGGCGGCGGCGTGTCCTGGCGGGCCGCCCGGCAGCGCATCCGCCTGCAGGAGCAGGCCGCCACCATCTCCGCGCAGGCCGGTCGGCTGCGCGAGCAGGCCGTCGTCGACGAGCGCCTGCGCATCGCCCGCGAGCTGCACGACGTCGTCGCCCACGGCGTCTCCGCGATGGGCATCCAGGCGGGAGCGGCACGACGGGTCCTCGACCGCGACCCCGACGCAGCACGTACGGCCCTCTCGCACGTCGAGGAGGCCTCCCGCGACGCGTTGACGCAGATGCGCCGCCTGCTCGGGACCCTGCGCGAGGGACCGGCGGACAGCCGGGACGACGGCACCGACGGCGCGGACACCGCGAGCGGGATGCGTACGTCGGAGGCTGGCGTCGACGCCCTGCCCGACCTCGTCGCGCAGGCGAACCGGGAGGGGCTCGCCGTCCGCCTCGACGTCGTCGAGGACCAGCCGTGCGCGACGAGCCGGCTCCCGCGCGGCATCGGGCTCGCGGTCTACCGCACGGTCCAGGAGGCGCTGACCAACGTCCGTCGCCACAGCACCGCCGACACCGTCTCGGTCGTGGTCCGGGTGCACGAGGCCGCCGCCTACGCGGAGGTCGAGGTGGTCGACAACGGCCGACCGCGCCACGGCACGTCCGGCAGCGGTCTCGGCCAGCTCGGCATCCGTGAACGCGCCGCCACTCACGACGGCCAGGTCGACATCGGACCGCGGGTGACGGGCGGCTACCGCGTCCGTGTGCGCTACCCGCTGGTGGCGTCGTGACGGAGCGTCCGCTGACGGTCCTGCTGGTCGACGACCACGCGATGGTGCGGTCCGGCTTCGCGATGGTCCTGTCCGTCGAGGACGACATCGAGGTCGTGGGCGAGGCCGCCGATGGGCTGGAGGCGATCGAGCGCGCCCGGGCGACCCGTCCCGACGTGGTGCTGATGGACGTCCAGATGCCGCGGATGGACGGGATCGAGGCCACCCGCCACCTCGTCGCCGATGACCTCGGGCACGTCGTCATCGTGACGACCTTCGACCGCGACGACTACCTCTTCGACGCCCTGCAGGCAGGGGCGAGCGGCTTCCTGCTGAAGAACGCCGGACCGGAGCAGCTCCTCGACGCCGTACGCGCCGCAGGCCGTGGGCACGCACTGCTCGCGCCGGAGGTGACCCGCCGCGTCATCGGCAAGATGGCCGGAGGGGCGGCGGCTCCCGACGCGGTCCCCGAGGCCCCCGACAGGGCCGAGCCGCGGGAGCTGGCGCTGCTCACCGCCCGCGAGCGGGAGGTGCTGGTGCTGCTCGGGCGTGGCCTGTCCAACGGCGAGATCGCCGGCACGCTCGTGCTGGGCGAGGCGACGGTGAAGACCCACGTGTCCAACGTGCTGGCCAAGCTGCACCTGCGCGGCCGGGTGCAGGCGGTCATCTACGCCTACGAGGCCGGCCTCATCCTCCCGACGGAGGAGTGAGCGAGGCACACACGGACTCTGCCGGGAGGTTCCGTCGCACGGTGGATCACACGGACCCCAGCGGTCACTAGCGTCGTGGTCATGTTGGAGATCAGGGAGCTGACCAGGCGGTTCGGGGACAACACCGCCGTGGACCACGTGTCGTTCGAGGTGCCAGCCGGGCTGATGACGGGCTTCGTCGGCGGCAACGGTGCGGGCAAGACCACGACCATGCGGATGGTGATGGGCGTGCTCGGCATCGACGAGGGGGAGGTGCTGTGGCAGGGCCGGCCCATCACCCGGCTGGACCGCCGTCGGATCGGCTACATGCCCGAGGAGCGCGGGCTCTACCCCAAGCAGCCGATCCTCGACCAGCTCGTCTACATCGCCCAGCTCAAGGGCATGGAGCGGGTCGCCGCCCGCACGCAGGTGACCGAGCTGCTGGAGCGGTTCGGGCTGGGGGAGCGGACCAAGGACCACCTGGAGAAGCTGTCGCTGGGCAACCAGCAGCGGGTGCAGATCATCGCCTCGGTGCTGCCCCGTCCGGCCGCGCTCGTCCTCGACGAGCCGTTCTCGGGCCTGGACCCGAGGGCCGTCGACTCGATGGTCGACCTGCTGCGCGAGTACACCCGCGACGGCGTGCCGGTCCTCTTCTCCAGCCACCAGCTCGACCTCGTCGAGCGACTGTGCGACCGGCTGGTCGTGCTGTCCCAAGGACGCCGGGTCGCCGCCGGGACGGTTGCGGAGCTGCGCGACGCGGGGGTGCCGCGCTTCCGCCTCGTCCTCGGCGGCGACGCCGGTTGGGTCCGTGACCTGCGCGGGCTGGAGGTCCTCGACCTCGACGGCTCGACCGCGCTGGTGGAGGTCCGCCAGGACGGCGCCGAGCAGCACCTCGTCACCGAGGCCACCAGCCGCGGCGACGTCCACGAGTTCGTCCGGGTCCGCCCGGCCCTCAGCGAGATCTACCGGGAGGCCACCGCATGAACACCGACAAGTCCAACGATAACGACGACCGGAGCACCGAGCCCGCCTGGCTGCTCGTCACCCGCCGGGAGGTCGTCTCGCGGATCACCGACAAGTCCTTCCTCTTCGGAACGGCGTTCATGGTCGTGCTCATCGCGGGCTTCATCGGCTTCAACGCCTGGCAGGAGGAGCGGACCGACCAGGTCACGCTGGCCGCCACCCCCGACTCGGTCGCGATGGCCACGATGGTCGCGGACGGCGCGCCGCAGGTCGATGACAACGTCGAGGTCACCGTCGTCGAGGTCGACGACCGTGCCGCGGCCGAGGCGGCCCTCCTCGACGACGAGGTCGACGCCTGGCTGCACCCGGCCGACGACGGGTGGCAGCTGACCTCGGAGTCGAGCGAGCAGGGCTCGTTGACCAGCGTCGTGGAGGCCGTCGTACGCCAGCAGGTGCTCACCGACAACGCCGCCGAGGTCGGCACCACGGTGGAGGCCCTGCAGGCCGGGAGCGCGGTCAGCACCGACTTCCTGCGCGGGGACGCCGAGAGGGCCGGCGTGGCCGAGGCCGTCGGCTTCGTGTTCGTCTTCCTCTTCTACTTCGCCGCCCTCGTCTTCGGCATGCAGCTGGCCTCGTCGGTGATCGAGGAGAAGCAGAGCCGGATCGTGGAGATCATCGCGGCCGCCATCCCGCTGCGACACCTGCTCGCCGGCAAGGTGCTCGGCAACACCGCCCTGGCGATGATCCAGCTGCTGGTCTACCTCGCGGTCGGCCTGGTGGGGCTGTCGTTCACGTCCTTCTCGTCCTACGTCCCGGCGCTGTCCGGTCCCACCGCGTGGTTCATCGGGTTCTTCTTCGCCGGCTTCGTCGCCCTGGCCTGCCTCTGGGCGGTCGCGGGGTCGCTCGCCTCGCGCACCGAGGACCTCCAGGCGACCTCGACGCCGCTGACGATGCTGATGCTCGTGATGTTCTTCGGCGGGCTCTCGCTCGACGGCAGGGGACAGGTGATCGCGTCGTTCGTGCCGCCCGTCTCGGCCGTGGTGATGCCCAAGCGCATCCTGGCCGGTGGCGTCGAGTGGTGGGAGCCGCTGCTGGCGCTGGGCCTGCTGGCCGCGTTCGCCGCGGTCACGGTCTGGATCGGGGAGCGCCTCTACCGCCGCGCGCTCCTGCAGACCGGCGGGCGGGTCAGCCTCCGTCAGGCGTGGGCCGCGGCCGAGTGACTGCACCGACCTGATCGGACGGCGGGGGCCTCAGAAGAGGTGCACCAGCGACGAGGTCCCCGACACCACCGCCCAGAACCGCAGCCCGCGCCCGAGCAGACCGGTCACCATGAAGATCCAGAACGGCACCCGCAGCGTCCCGGCGAGCACCGCGGTGACGGCGTACGGCGGGATGCCGGTGCTCGCGGAGACGAAGAGCAGGCCGGCCGTGAACCACGGCCGGCCCTCCGCGCGCTCGTGCCACTTCTCCAACGAGGCCCGCACCTTGGGCTTCTCGAGCTGGCGGTGGACCCAGGGGGCGCGGTCGACATGCATGCCGCCCCAGTACCAGAGGATCTTGCCGAGCATCTGCCCGATCGTGGCGGCCACCAGCAGGCCCCACAGCTGGCCGGGAGCCTGGCTGACCGAGACCACCAGGATGGCCTCGATGTTGATGAGCGGCACGAGGGCGGAGGCGATCGAGGCGCCCATGACGCTCCAGAACAGCATCAGCCCGCGGCTCCCGGGACCGGCAGGCCGATCTGCACGAGACGGCGCAGCGACACGCACTTGAGGACCAGGAGCGCCGAGGCGATCGCCAGCCCGACCCACATCCAGCCGGTGACGAGGAGCAGCACGGCGAAGAGCGCGCTGTTGACGGCCTTGGCGGGCTTGGACCAGTTCCACAGCCAGATCGGCCGGTCGACGACGAAGAAGTAGTTGGGGCTGCGGATCGGCCAGGCGAGGAACGCGATCGACAGGAAGAAGTCGACGACCATGAACTCGGCGAGGTAGACGAAGATCGCCGGCGACAGGTCGGGCTGCAGCCAGGCGAGGCCGATGTAGAACGCGGCGGCGTTGAACCGGTCGCAGATGACGTCGAGCACGGCTCCGATGCGGGTCTCGCAGTCGCGCACCCGGGCGTAGAAGCCGTCGAGCATGTCGCCGACCCAGTAGACGCCGAGGGCGACGACGAGCAGCGTCAGGCTCTGCTGGTGCGCTGCCATCGCCGCGAGCACCACCGACGCGACCGTGCGGACCGCGGTGATCACGGTGGCGCCGGTCAGCAGGCGCTCCTCGCGGACGCCGTAACGGTCCTCCGGGTCGGCCACCGGACGTGCCGGCACCTCTCCCTCCACCCCGCTCCCCACGCCCGGGATGCTATCGGGTCAGGTCCACAGGTCGGTCCACGCGTGGCCGAGCTCGAGGACCAGCTCGCGCAGCAGCGGCAGGCTCACGCCGACCACGTTGTGGTGGTCGCCCTCGATGCCACGCACGAAGGCGCCGCCGAAGCCGTCGATCGTGAAGGCCCCGGCGACGTGCAGCGGCTCGCCGGTGGCGACGTACGCCTCGATCTCGTCGTCACCCACGTCGGCGAAGTGCACGAGTGTCGAACCGGTCGCGGCGGCCACCCGGCCGGTGGCGACCTCACGCAGGCTGTGGCCGCTGTGCAGGACCGCGGTGCGTCCGCGCATCGACCGCCACCGCTCCCGTGCCTCGTCGGCGTCGTGCGGCTTGCCGAGCGCCTCGCCCTGCCCGCCCGCGCCGGGTGCCGGCGGCAGCTCGAGCACCGAGTCACAGCCGAGGACGAGGGCGTCGGGAGGCACGTCGTCTCGCACCGCGACGGCGGCGCACTTGAGCTCGGCGAGCTGGAGCGCCAGCTCGGCCGGCGGCAGGCAGCTCACCTGGTCCTCGTCGACCCCGCTGACGATCACGACCGGCTCGATGCCCGCGGACCGCAGCGTGGCCAGCCGGGCGGGGGAGGCGGACGCCAGGACCAGCGGGACGCGCGCGGCCGTCACAGGCGCCCCAGCGCCGCGCGCAGCGGGTCGAGCCCGAGCGAGCCCAGGTCGAGCGCCTCGCGGGCGTCGAAGCCTGCCGGCGAGAAGTCGGCCAGCGGGTCGAGGGCGCAGTAGTCCTCGACGTAGGCGTCGCAGAGGGCGTCGACCCTGCGCTCGTCCAGAAGGGGTTCGGTCACGCCGGTGACCCTAGCCTCCGCCCGACAGTGGAGCGCGGCGACGTTCAGCCGGGCAGGCCGCTGGCGCGCCAGGCGCCGGGGCCGTGGCGGTGCGTACGTCGTACGCCCCGCGCGGGGTGGCTCCACGTCGAGCGGGGTCGTTCGGGCGCCTCGCCCCCGGCCGAGCCCAGCGCGGAGAACACGGCGACCAGCGCGGCGATCTCCTCGGCCGTGGCGTCGGCGTTGACGACCCGGAGGATCGGGGTCTCCTGCTCGTCGGTCACAGCGGGATGTTCCCGTGCTTCTTGGGCGGCAGGCTCTCGCGCTTGGTGCGCAGCAGTCGGAGGGCGCGGACGACCTCGATGCGAGTCTCGTGAGGCGCGATCACGGCGTCGATGTAGCCCCGCTCGGCGGCGATGTAGGGGTTGGCGAGCGTGGTCTCGTACTCGTCGATGAGCTGGGCGCGCCGGGCCTCGACGTCACCGCCCTCGTCGCCGACCTTCTTCAGCGTCTTGCGGTGCAGGATGTTGGCGGCACCCTGGGCGCCCATCACGGCGATCTGGGCGGTGGGCCAGGCGACGTTGATGTCGGCGCCGAGGTGCTTGGATCCCATCACGTCGTAGGCGCCGCCGTAGGCCTTGCGGGTGATGACGGTGATCAGCGGGACGGTGGCCTCGGCGTAGGCGTAGATGAGCTTGGCGCCGCGGCGGATGATGCCGTCCCACTCCTGGTCGGTGCCGGGCAGGAAGCCGGGCACGTCGACGAACGTCAGGACCGGGATGTTGAACGCGTCGCAGAACCGCACGAAGCGCGCGGCCTTCTCGCTCGCGTCGATGTCGAGGGTGCCGGCGAACTGCATCGGCTGGTTGGCCACGACGCCGACCGACTGGCCCTCGACGCGGCCGAAGCCGATGAGGATGTTGGGGGCGAACAGCTCCTGGACCTCGAGGAAGTCCTCGTCGTCCACGACGGCGGTGATCACGTCGTGCATGTCGTAGGGCTGGTTCGCGCCGTCGGGGATGATCGTGTCCAGCGACCGGTCGAGGTCGGTGACCTCCATGTCGGGCGCCTCGTCGAAGACCGGGGCCGGGTCGAGGTTGTTCTGCGGGAGGTAGGACAGCATCGCCTTGACGTACTCGAGGGCGTCCTCCTCATCAGTGGCCATGTAGTGGGCGTTGCCCGACTTGGTGTTGTGGGTGCGCGCACCGCCGAGGTCCTCCATCGTGACGTCCTCGCCGGTGACGGTCTTGATCACGTCGGGACCGGTGATGAACATCGCGGAGGTCTGGTCGACCATGACCGTGAAGTCGGTGACCGCGGGGGAGTAGACGTGGCCGCCGGCGCAGTTGCCCATGATCATGCTGATCTGCGGGATCACGCCGGAGGCGTGCACGTTGCGGCGGAAGATCTCGCCGTAGAGGCCGAGGGAGACCACACCCTCCTGGATGCGGGCACCGGCGCCCTCGTTGATGCC
This sequence comes from Nocardioides sp. T5, assembly GCF_048161455.1. Taxonomy (NCBI): domain Bacteria; kingdom Bacillati; phylum Actinomycetota; class Actinomycetes; order Propionibacteriales; family Nocardioidaceae; genus Nocardioides; species Nocardioides sp. T5. The sequence goes on from NZ_CP182415.1 coordinate 1,137,182, forward strand.
GATGATCGGGCAGCCGGTCTTCATCGCCAGGTCCATGACCTTGGTGATCTTCTCGCCGTAGACCTCGCCCAGCGAGCCGCCGAAGACGGTGAAGTCCTGGCTGAAGACGCACACCATGCGACCGTTGACCTCGCCGTAACCGGTCACCACGCCGTCGCCGTAGGGGCGGTTCTTCTCCAGCCCGAACGCCGTCGAGCGGTGCCGCGCCAGCTCGTCGAGCTCCACGAAGGTGCCCTCGTCGAAGAGCATCTCGATGCGCTCGCGAGCGGTGCGGCGGCCCTTGGCGTGCTGCTTCTCGATCGCCTTGGCCGACCCGGCGTGCACCGCCTCGTCGAGGCGCCGCTCGAGGTCCGCGAGCTTGCCCGCGGTCGTGTGGAGGTCGATCTCGGACTCTGAGGGGACGTCGGTGCCTTCACCCGGCTGTGCGCTCATGTGGGGCAATGTAGACCCCATGACGCCCAGCCCGGCACCTCGCCCACCCCTCGACCTCGACCGGCTCACGGCGCCCATCGGCTGGCGCGTGGAGGTGGTCGAGGCCGCTCCCTCGACGAACGCGGTGGTCTCGGAACGGGCCCGCGCCGGCGAGGAGCCGGGCCTGGTGCTGGTCACCGAGCACCAGACCGCGGGGCGCGGTCGGCTCGACCGGTCGTGGGAGACCCCGGCCCGCTCCTCGCTGACCTTCTCGGTGCTGCTGCGCCCCGAGGTGCCGCCGGCGTCGTGGTCGTGGCTGCCGCTGCTGACCGGGTACGCCGTCCAGGCCGCGCTGGCCGACCGGCTGCCCGACGCCGCGCTCAAGTGGCCCAACGACGTCCTCGTCGACGACGGTTCCGGCAACGGTCGCAAGGTGTGCGGGATCCTCGTCGAGCGGGTCGAGACCGCTGCCGGTCCGGTGGCGGTCGTGGGCGTCGGCATCAACGTCGACCAGACGCTCGACGAGCTCCCGGTCGCGCTCGCCACGTCGATCTCGCTCGAGACCGGGGAGCCGGTGGAGCGCACGGGCCTCCTCAACCAGGTGCTCGGCTCGCTGCACGGCCTGCAGGGCCTGCTCGACGACGTGGAGTCGCTGCGCCGGGCCTACGCCGACGTGTGCGTGACGCTGGGCCGGACCGTCGACGTCCACCTGCCGGGGGGCGACGTACGCCGCGGCGAGGCGCTCGACATCGACGCGAGCGGGGCGCTCGTGGTCGGCACCGACGACGGGGCGTTCACGGTGGCCGCGGGCGACGTCGTGCACGTGCGTCCCGCCTAGCAGGCACGCACCCCGGGTGACATGATCGGCGGGTGGCGTTCCCCAGCAAGCTCCTCAACCCCGGTGAGCACGTCGTCGTCTCCACCCGGACGCACCCCAAGGCACTGGTCCTGCCGGGCCTCGCGCTGGTCGTGGCGCTGGTCCTGGCGTTCGTCGCGAACGGGCTGATCGAGGGGACCACCGGCACGGTGGCCGTCTGGGTGATCTTCGCGGTGGGACTCGTGGCGTTCGTGCTCGGTCCCCTCCTGCGCTGGCTCACGACCACCTACACCTTCACCAACCGCCGCTTCATCAAGCGCTCCGGCTTCATCGCCAAGGAGGGCCGCACGATCCCGCTCAACCGGATCAGCGGCGTGGACTTCGAGATCGGCCTGGTCGACCGCATCTTCGGCTGCGGCACCCTGGTCGTCTCCGACGCGAGCACCGCCGGGAGCGTGATGCTCCGCGACATCCCCGACGTCGAGCAGGTGCAGCTGCAGGTCGCCGAGCAGCTCCACCGGCTCTCGAGTGGCGACCGCCGCGACGATGGCGCCTGACCGCAAGCGGCGCGGCGGCCCTCGGGGCAAGGGCCCCCAGGACCCGCCGGGGGAGCAGCTCGACCACGCCATCCTGCGCAGCGAGCCGGCCTACAACGCCCTCGAGGTGGCTGCCGAGACCGGTGTGACGATCGAGCAGACCCGGCGCCTGTGGCGTGCGCTCGGCTTCCCCGAGTTCAGCGGCGAGAAGGCCTACACGGCCGCCGACATCGAGGCCGTCGGCACCCTCATGGGCTTCGTCGACTCCGGGGCCGTCGACTTCGACACGGCCGTCAACCTCACCCGGGGCGTCGGCCAGACGATGGCCCGCCTCGCCGACTGGGAGGTCTCCACGCTGGTCAGCCGGGTGGAGGAGATGGAGGCCGGGGACGAGGCCACCGGCTCGCGCATCGGGTCGGCGCTGCGGCTCATCGACGAGGTCAACCCGCCCTTCGAGCGGCTCCTGGTCTACGCCTGGCGGCGCCACCTCGCCGCCGCCGTCGGTCGGATCGAGGCGATGGGGGCCAAGGACGAGGACCTCCACACCATCGAGGTGACCGTCGGGTTCGCCGACCTGGTCTCCTTCACCGCGCTGTCCAACACCCTCGACCGCGACGAGATCGGCGACCTCGTCGAGGTCTTCGAGAGCCGGTGCCAGGACGTGGTGGCCCGCTACGGCGGCCGCATTATCAAGAGCCTCGGCGACTCCGTCCTCTTCGTCACCAACACCGCCGAGGAGGCGGTCGGGGTGGCCGAGGGCATCATCAACGTCATCGGCCGCGACCCGAAGATGCCCGACGTCCGGCTCGGCCTGGCCAGCGGCCCCGTGGTCCAGCGTCTCGGCGACATCTTCGGACCGCCGGTCAACATGGCTGCCCGCCTGACCCAGGTCGCGCGACGCAACCGGCTCATCGTCGACCAGAACACCGCCGACCTGCTCCCGGACGAGGAGTGGGAGGACCGCCGGCTGCCGGCCCGCCCGGTGCGCGGCTTCGGGCTCGTGGAGCCGGTGGCCGTACGCCGCCGCTGAGCCTGCCCTGCGCGGGCCGGTCAGGTGGACCAGACCAGTCGTCCACAATTCACCCATAAGGACCACCCCGGCGTCGGGCGGTCCCTACGTTTCAGCGCGTGTTGGCTGTGCAGGACGTACGACTCGACCCCACCTCGCGACAGGTGTGGCGTGGCGACCGCGAGATCAGGCTCTCCCGCAAGGAGTTCCAGCTCCTGCACGCCCTGATGGCGCGCCCGGGCGACATCGTCACCCGCAGCGAGCTGATGGCCGAGGTGTGGCAGACGTCGTTCTACACCAACTCCAAGACCATCGACGTGCACCTGGGCTGGCTGCGCCGCAAGCTCGGCGACGACCCCCGCCGGCCCACGCTGATCACCACCCACCGCGGTCGCGGCCTGCGGTTCGAACCGACCGTGGACAGGGTCGTCGGCTGAGGTCCCGCGAGACCGCGGCGGGGGCCGCGCACCGGGTCGCATAGGCTCCGGTCGTGTCCTCGACCGGCTCGCACCGCGCTCCCACGCTCGCCGTCATCGGGGGCGGCCAGCTCGCCCGGATGATGGCCCAGCCCGCCATCGCGCTCGGCCTCCCGCTGCGCCTGCTCGCCGAGGCCGAGGGCGTCTCGGCCGCCCAGGTCATCCCCGACCACCTGGTCGGTGACTACACCGACCTGCCCACGCTGCGGAAGGTCACCGACGGCGCCGCCGTGGTCACCTTCGACCACGAGCACGTCCCGACGGCCCACCTGCACGCGCTGGCCGACGACGGTCTCGCCGTGCGCCCCGGCCCGGAGGCGCTCGTGCACGCCCAGGACAAGGCGGTGATGCGTCGCCGCCTCGCCGAGCTCGACGTCCCGTGCCCGCGCAACGCCGTCGTCACGTCCCTCGCCGACGTGGAGGCCTTCGGCCTGCCGTGCGTGCTGAAGACCACCCGCGGTGGCTACGACGGCAAGGGCGTGTGGGTCGTGCGGGCGCCGGCCGAGGCGCAGGTCGCCTTCGACACCGCTGCGGCCGCCGGTGTCGAGGTGCTGGCCGAGGAGCTGGTCGACTTCCGGCGCGAGCTCTCCGCCCTCGTCGCCCGCGCCCCCAACGGCCAGGCCGCGGCGTACCCCGTCGTCACCTCCACCCAGCTCGACGGCATCTGCCACGAGGTCATCGCCCCCGCACCTGACCTCGCGCCCGCTCTCGCCGGTCAGGCGCAGGAGATCGCCCTGCGGGTCGCCGGTGCGCTCGACGTCACGGGCATCCTCGCCGTCGAGCTCTTCGAGACGACCGACGGCCGGATCCTGGTCAACGAGCTGGCGATGCGTCCGCACAACACCGGCCACTGGACCCAGGACGGCGCCGTGACGTCCCAGTTCGAGAATCACCTCCGCGCCGTCATGGACCTCCCGCTGGGTTCGCCGGCCCCACGTGAGCGCTGGACCGTGATGGTCAACATCCTCGGCGGGCCCACCGACAGCGGCCACCTCTACGACGGCCTGCCGCACGCCATGGCCCGCGACCCGCACCTGCGGGTGCACTTCTACGGCAAGGACCTGCGTCCCGGCCGCAAGGTCGGGCACGTCAACGCCTACGGCGACGACCTCGACGACTGCCTGGAGCGCGCGCGGCACGCCGCCGCGTGGTTCCGCGGCGACCTGGGCAACGAGAGCGACTAGCGACGTCGATGGGGAAGGAAGGCAGCAGCATGGGCGAGACGCAGCAGGTCAGGGTCGGCATCGTGATGGGCTCGGACTCCGACTGGCCGGTCATGCAGGCCGCCGGCGAGATCCTCACCGAGCTCGGCGTGGCGTGGGAGGCCGACGTCGTCTCGGCCCACCGGATGCCCACCGAGATGATCGAGTGGGGCCGGCAGGCCCACACCCGCGGGCTGTCGGTGGTCATCGCCGGCGCCGGGGGAGCGGCCCACCTGCCGGGGATGCTCGCCTCGGTCACCCCGTTGCCGGTCATCGGGGTGCCGGTGCCGCTCAAGTACCTCGACGGCATGGACTCGCTGCTCTCGATCGTGCAGATGCCCGGCGGCATCCCGGTCGCCACCGTCGCGATCGGCAACGCCAAGAACGCCGGCATCCTCGCCGCCCGCATCCTCGCGACCAGCGACGCCGAGCTCCAGCAGCGCCTCGTCGACTACCAGGCGGAGCTCGCCGAGACCGCCCACGCGAAGGGCGAGGTCGTCCGCCAGGCAGCGGCCGGCAGCACCCGCCGCGTCGGCTTCTGAGGCGGGGGTCAGTCCCGGTCGCGCACCCGCCCGCGGAGGGCCTTGGTCGAGCCCCGCTCCTTCTTCGCCTTGAGGCGCCGCTCCTTCGCGCCGCGGCTCGGTCGCGTCGCCCGGCGGGCCGGCGGTGGCGGGGCCAGCGCCCGGCGCAGCAGGTCGGCGAGGCGCTCGCGCGCCGCGACCCGGTTGCGGTGCTGCGAGCGGTGCTCGGACGCCGCGACGGTGACCCGCCCGGACGGCCACCGCCGCAGGGCCCGGGCCCGCTGGGCGTCGGTGAGGACCGTCGAGGACGCGACGTCGAGCTCGAGCTCCACCCGGGAGTCAGTCGTGTTGACCGACTGGCCGCCGGGACCGGGCGACTTCGAGAAGCGTTCGACCAGCTCGGCGGCAGGCACGACCAGGCCCTCGGGCAGGCCCGGACCGGGAGGGACGTGGAGGTCGCGCATCCCCCCATTGTGGGATGAAGGCGGAAGTTGCTTGACGGCGACCGGTCGAGGCACCAGCGTCTGGCCCGTGGGGGAGCAGAGGGTCGGTGTCGTGGGTGGAGGCATCCTCGGCGTGGCGATCGCGCGCGAGGTCGTCCGCCGGCGTCCCGGCACCGAGGTCGTGGTGCTGGAGAAGGAGGACCGGCTCGCCGCGCACCAGACCGGCCACAACTCCGGCGTCGTGCACGCCGGCATCTACTACAAGCCGGGCAGCCTCAAGGCCGAGCTCTGCGCCCGGGGGCGCGACCTGCTCCGTGACTTCTGCGCGGAGCACGCGATCGCGTACGACGCCTGCGGCAAGCTCGTCGTCGCGGTGGACCCCGACGAGATGGGGCGTTTCGACGCCCTCGAGCAGACGGCTCGCGCCAACGGCGTACCGGGGCTGCGCAGGCTGGCGGCCGGGGGGATCACCGACGTCGAGCCCCACGCGCGCGGCCTGGCCGCGCTCCACTCCCCGGAGACCGCGATCACCGACTACCCGGCGATCACCGCCGCGCTCGCCGACGAGGTCTTCGCAGCGGGCGGCGGCGTGCGCCTGGGGGCACGTGTCGTCGGGATCCGTCGGCAGGGTGACGGGGTGCTGGTGCGGGTGGAGGGGGACCCGGCGCCGCTGCGCTTCGACCACGTGGTGGTCGCGGCGGGCCTGCAGGCCGACCGCGTCTCCGCGCTCGTCGACGGCGAGCGCAGCCCGGCGATCCTGCCCTTTCGAGGCGAGTACCTCGGCGTCGCCGCCGCCAAGCAGGACCTCGTGCGCGGCATGGTCTACCCCGTGCCCGACCCGCGCTACCCCTTCCTCGGCGTCCACTTCACGAGGCGGGTCGACGGGTCCCTGGAGGTCGGGCCCAACGCGGTGCTGGCGACGCGGCGCGAGGGCTACCGGCGCCGGGACGTCTCGGCCACCGACCTGCGCGACGTGCTGGCGTGGCCCGGCTTCTGGCGCCTGGCGCGCGAGCACTGGCGCACCGGGGTCGACGAGGTGATCGGCTCGGCGTCCAAGCGGGCCTTCATGCGGTCGGCCTCGCGCTACGTCCCCGACATCGGCGTCGCCGACGTGACCCGCGCCGGCAGCGGCGTACGTGCGCAGGCGGTCGACCGCGACGGCAGCCTGGTCGACGACTTCCGCATCACCCGCTCCGACGGCGTCACCTGCGTACGCAACGCGCCCTCGCCGGGAGCGACCTCCAGCCTGGCGATCGCTGCCCACGTGGTGTCTAGGGTCCTCCCATGACGACACGCTGGGGAATCGCCGCGACGGGCGGCATGGCCGCCGCCTTCGCCTCCGACCTCGCCCTCACCGACGACGCCGAGATCGCCTTCGTCGGCAGCCGCGCGCCGTCCTCGGCCGCCGCCTTCGCCGAGCGCTTCGGAGCGCCCGGGTCGGGCACCTACCGCGACCTCGTCGAGGCGGGCCGGCGCGGTGACGTCGACGTGCTCTACCTCGCGACCCCGCACCCGCAGCACCACGACCTGGCCCTCGCCGCGATCGAGGCGCGCACGCCGCTGCTGGTCGAGAAGGCGTTCACCGCCACGCTGGCCGGGGCCGAGGAGGTGGTCGCCGCGGCCCGCGCCGCCGAGGTGTTCTGCATGGAGGCGATGTGGACCCGCTTCCAGCCGGCCGTCGCCCACGTGCGTGACCTCGTCGCCGCCGGTGAGATCGGTGAGGTGCTGCTGGTGCAGGCCGACTTCGGAGCGCAGCGCGACTTCGACCCGGCCAGCCGGCTCTTCGACCTCGCGCTCGGCGGCGGCTCGATCCTCGACCTCGGCGTCTACCCGGTCTCGCTGGCCCAGCACCTCCTCGGCCGTCCCGACCGCGTGACCACCACCGGCACCACCTACTCCAACGGCGCCGACCGGTCGGCCGCCATCCAGCTGTCGTACGACGACGGGCGGGCCGCGGCGCTGACCTGCACGCTGGCCAGCCAGACGCCGGGCCGGGCGATCGTCGTGGGGACGAAGGGCTCCATCGAGCTGGTCCCGCCGTTCTACCACCCGAGCGCGCTCGTCGTACGTCGCAACGGCGCGGAGGTCGAGGAGGTCGAGCGGCTGCCCACCGGGCGCGGCTACGTCCACCAGGCCGAGGAGGTGCAGCGCTGCCTGTCCGCCGGGCTCACCGAGAGCCCGCTGATGCCGCTGCAGGACACCCTCGACGTGATGTGGGTGCTCGAGGAGGCCCTCGGCCAGCTCGGCATCACGATGGCCGAGGCGCCCGTCGAGCTGTAGCCGGGTCCGCCGGGGTCAGCGACCGCGCCTGCGCCACTCGATCGCGGGGCAGGTGTCCATCACCATCGGCACGCCGGCGGCGGTCGTCCGGTCGAAGGCGTCCTGGTCGATGACCCCGAGCTGGAACCACACGCCGCCCGCGCCGACCGCGACGGCCTGGTCGGCGAACTCGCCGGCGGCGTCCGAGCGGCGGAAGACGTCGACGACGTCGATCGGTCCGGGCACGTCGGCGAGCGTGGCGTAGCCCTGCTCACCCAGCACCGCGGGGGCGCCCGGGTCGGCGAAGACCGGGTGCACCGGGATGATGCGCTTGCCGCGCTCCTGGAGCAGCGCGGCGATGGAGTACACCGTACGGCCGGGGTCGCCCGACAGTCCGACGACGGCCCAGGTCTGCGCGTCGTCGAGCATCCGGTCGATCGTCGTGGGGTCCTGCCAGTCGCTGCTCACGGATCCGGCCTGCGAGGTGGTCATGCGTCCACCGTAGACAGCGGCCCCAGCGGCCGGTCGGGGAATACCCCTGGGGGTATGACGGTTGAACCGGTCATGACTACTACCGCGCTCACTGCCACCGACTTCCAGTCCACCATCGCCGACAACGAGATGGTCATCGTCGACTTCTGGGCCTCCTGGTGCGGCCCGTGTCGCCAGTTCGCCCCCGTCTTCGAGGCTGCCTCGGAGCAGCACCCCGACATCGTCTTCGGCAAGGTCGACACCGAGGCCGAGCAGGCGCTCGCCGCCGCGGCCCAGATCACCTCGATCCCCACGCTGATGGCCTTCAAGGACGGCGTGCTGGTCTTCTCCCAGCCCGGCGCCCTCCCGGCCGCAGCGTTCGGGGAGCTCGTCACCGCGCTCCGCGGCCTCGACGTTCAGGCCGCGATGCGCGAGGCCGAGGCCGCCGAGCTGGCAGAACGACCCGGCGCCTGACGCATTCGCCGGGAGGTCCTCGATTACCGGTTGGTAGGAGCCCGTCGTGTCTGGCCTCCCCCGCGGTGGTGATGTGGTGGGATGAACGCCGTCACACCACCATCACGAGGGGAAGTCCCACATGCTCCACACTGCAGCCCGGCGCCTCGGCGCCGTCGCGGTCGCCAGCGCGCTGAGCGCCGGCGCGCTGGTCACCATCGCGGCGCCCGCCGCCACCGCCGCCACCGCGGCGACCACCTACACCTGCACCTTCCCGAGCCTCGGCGCGAGAGACATCCCGGTGTCCATCACCGCCACCCTTCCCGCTGCGGCCAACGCCGGCCTCGACGCCCCGGCCATCCCGGTGCTGCTGAGCGTGACGCTCCCGGGTGACGTGGTCGACGCCGCGAAGGGCCTGTTCCAGGCAACCACGATCGGGGGCTTCTCCAACGACATGGTCGCGACGTTGGACGAGCTGTCCTCGTCGGACGCCGCTGACCTGCCGTTGCAGAACGCCCGCTTCCCGCAGACCGCGGTGCCGGCGACCGCCAACACGCCGCTGACGCTCAACACGCCCAACCCGCTCGCCACCCCGGGCGTGACGCCGGCGTCCACGGTGCCGGTCAACCTGCCGGGTGCCGGCACCTACAACATCGCCGTCCCGTCGGCCTTCAAGTTCACCGCCACCAAGCAGGGCGACGTGACGATGCTGGCCGACGTGCCGTGCGCCATCAAGGCCGGGGCGCCTTCGAGCCTGGGCACGATCATCCTGGCCGCGAACGAGTCGACCACCAAGGCGACGCCGGCCAAGAAGGTCACGCCGCTCGGCCAGAAGACCAAGCTGAAGGTCGTCGTGGAGGCCAGCAACGAGGTCCCCACCGGCAAGGTCAAGGTGATGAAGGGCAAGAAGGTCCTCGGCAAGGGCACCCTCAACGCCAAGGGCAAGGTCAAGGTCACCCTCAAGAAGGCGCTGCCCGCGGGCAAGACCAAGGTCAAGGTCACGTACCTCGGGGACGACTACACCGAGAAGTCCAAGGACAAGAAGGTCGTGATCAAGGTCCGCTGACCCGGTCCGCACGACGTCCACGCCCGGTCGGTGCTTCGGCACCGGCCGGGCGTTCGGCGTTCGGCGTCCGTCGGGCCGTCCGCGCGCGAGGTGGCCATCGCCACACCCGAGACACCTCCTGCGGAAAGCATGGACGTCCTAGGATCAGGACCCATGAGCGAGTTCCCCCTCTACGCCCTCTCCGAGGAGCACCAGGCCATCCGCGAGGCAGTCCGTGCGGTCGCCGACGCCAAGATCGCGCCCCACGCCGCAGCCGTCGACGAGGAGGCCCGCTATCCCCACGAGGCTGCTGAGGCGCTGCTGGCCTCGGACTTCCACGCCCCGCACGTGCCGGAGGCGTACGGCGGTGCCGGCGCGGACGCGCTGGCCACCGTGCTGGTCATCGAGGAGGTCGCGCGTGCGTGCGTGTCGTCGTCGCTGATCCCGGCGGTCAACAAGCTCGGTTCGCTCCCGGTGCAGATCGCCGGCTCGGAGGAGCTCAAGCAGAAGTACCTCGGGGCGCTGGCCCGCGGTGAGGGCGGGTTCTCCTACTGCCTGTCCGAGCCTGACGCCGGCTCGGACGCGGGCGGCATGAAGACCCGTGCGGTCCGCGACGGCGACGAGTGGGTGCTCGACGGCGTGAAGCGCTGGATCACCAACGCCGGCGAGTCGGAGTTCTACACCGTCATGGCCGTCACCGACCCCGAGAAGAAGACCCGTGGCGGCATCTCCGCCTTCGTCGTGGAGAAGTCCGATGCGGGCGTCTCCTTCGGTGCGCCGGAGAAGAAGCTCGGCATCAAGGGCAGCCCGACGCGCGAGGTCTACCTCGACAAGGTCCGCATCCCGGCCTCGCGGATGATCGGGGAGGAGGGGACCGGCTTCACGACCGCGATGAAGACCCTCGACCACACCCGCGTGACCATCGCCGCGCAGGCGGTGGGCGTCGCGCAGGGGGCGCTCGACTACGCGCTCGACTACGCGAAGGAGCGCCAGCAGTTCGGGAAGTCGATCGCCGACTTCCAGGGCATGCAGTTCATGCTCGCCGACATGGGCATGAAGGTCGAGGCGGCCCGCCAGATGACGTACGCCGCCGCCGGCCGCTCCGAGCGCGGCGACGACGACCTCACCTTCTTCGGCGCGGCGGCGAAGTGCTTCGCCTCCGACGTCGCGATGGAGGTCACGGTCAACGCCGTCCAGGTCCTCGGCGGCTACGGCTTCACCCGCGACTACCCGGTCGAGCGGATGATGCGCGACGCCAAGATCACCCAGATCTACGAGGGCACCAACCAGGTCCAGCGGATCGTGATGGCCCGCCAGCTTCTCGCCGGGGTGCAGTCGGAGCTCTGACCCACGGTCCTGCGGGACCGGCACGGACCCGACTGGGTAGCATGGTGCCGACACGAAGGCGGTGGGGCTCGCCGACAACCGTGGCGACCGCCACCAACAGTCCCTACCTGACGAGGTAGGAGATCCATGCCCGAGCACGAGTCCGTCGAAGACTCCACGATCGCCGGTCTCCCGGTCGACCCCGACGTCGGCCCGGAGGACGTCGCCCGGCCCTCCCGGTCCGGGGGTGGGCCCGGTCTGGTCCGCTCCCACGCCGACGTGCTGGTGGTGATCGCTACCGGCGGCGCGTTGGGCAGCCTGGGGCGGTGGGCCGTGGGGGAGGCGCTCCCGACCGGCCCGAACGGGTTCCCGTGGTCGACGTTCGTCGAGAACTGCACGGGCGCGTTCGCCCTAGGTGCGCTGATGGTGTTCGTCCTCGACGTCTGGCCCCCGCGCCGCTACCTCCGCCCGTTCCTCGGCGTGGGTGTCCTCGGGGGCTACACCACGTTCTCGACCTACATGCTCGACGCGCGCGACCTGCTCGCCGCCGGCCACGAGGGCACTGCCTTCACCTATCTCGCCGCCACCCTGCTCGTCGGGCTCGCCGCCGTCTGGATCGGCATCGTCTCTGCCCGCGCGACGGTGGCGGGCGTGCGACGACGTCGTCGCTCTGCCACCGCCGAGCATGCCGACACCCTGTCGACCGACCAGGAGGACCAGTGATGGAGATCGACGCCCCTGCCGTCCGGCTCACGATCATGGTCGGCGAGTCCGACCAGTTCCACGGCCGTCCCGTCTACACCGAGGTCGTGCACCGCGCCCACCGCGCCGGGCTCGCCGGTGCCAGCGTCTTCCGGGGCATCGAGGGCTTCGGCAGGTCCCACCACGTCCACACCACCCGCTTGTTGTCGCTGAGCGAGGACCTTCCCGTGCTCGTCGTCGTGGTCGACGCCGAGGACAAGGTGCGGGCCTTCCTCCCCGGCCTCGAGGACCTGGCCATCGAGGGACTCGTGATGATCGAGCCGGTGGAGGTCGTCCGCTACGCCGGCCGCGACGAGCGCCGGGATCCGGGCGGTCGTCCGTGACGGTCCTGATGGTCCTCGTCGGGGGAGCGGTGGGCGCTCCGCTGCGCTACCTGACCGACCTCCTCGTGCAGGCCCGCCACGACAGCGTATTCCCGTGGGGCACGTTCACGGTCAACGTCCTCGGGTCGCTCGTGCTGGGCGTCGCCGCGGGCAGCGTGGTGGCGCTGTCGCCCCCGTCGTGGGTCCTGGCGCTGGTCGGCACGGGACTCTGCGGTGCGTTCACGACCTTCTCGACCTTCGGCTTCGAGACGATCCGGCTCATCGAGGAGGGGTCGTGGTCGACCGCGTTGGTCAACTCCGTCGCGAGTCTCGCGGTCGGGCTCGGCGTGTGCGCCGGGGCGTACGCCGCATCGGTCGCGGTGCTGGGCTGACGCCGGGCGAGCAGTCAGTCGGGCGTCATGTGCCGCCAGGGACGCGACAGCTCGAAGTGGCGCCCGCTGATCTCGGTGACGTCGACCTCGACGACGTTGTACTTCGACGTGGAGACCCACGGACGGAGTGGGAGGTTGTCGGCGCGGTGCTCCTCGTCCTCCTCGAGGCGGCGGGCTCGGCCGCGCAGCACGATGCTGGTGGCGTGCTCGCCGACGATCTCGTCGACCTCGAAGGCGACGTCGGGGTTCATCACGACCCCGAGCAGCTTCGACCCCTCGGCGGTCCGGAACAGCAGCGACCGGCGACCGGTCGCGGGGTCGTGGTCCACGGCGTAGTTGACGGGTGCGATGTGCACCTCGTCGGCGAGGTGGTGGGCCAGCCTGCCGAACTCGTGGTGGCGCAGGAACTCCCAGCACTCCTCGGTGCCCAAGCGGGTGATCGGCTCGTCCATGCACTGACGGTACGGCGACTCGCGCGGGGTCGGCAGGGTCCTTGGACCCCACCGGGACGGGCCGTCCTCACCTGTCGCGCCACGCGCGCACGGCACACGCTGGGAGCATGGACACCACGCACACGCCCACCCGACGGATCCTGGTCGCCTACGACGGCTCCCCGGAGGCCGAGCTCGCCCTGCGCTGGGCGTCGGAGGAGGCGCGCGGCACCGGTCGTGGCCTCCACGTCGTCGCCGTGGACGACGTCGTCACCTCGCCGTGGGGCGCGGAGGCGGTCCACCGCGGCGAGGAGGCGCTGGCCGGCATCGAGGAGACGCTGGGCGACCTCGACGTCGTCGCCGAGACCCGCGTCGGCCACGTGACCGGCGAGCTGCTGGGTGCGGCGGCGTCCGCCGAGATGGTGGTCGTCGGGAGCCGTGGGCACGGTCGCACCGAGGACCTGCTCGTCGGCTCCGTGAGCCAGCACCTGGCCCGGCACGCGCCCTGCCCCGTCGTCGTCGTACGTCCCACCCGGGAGGGCACCGCCCGCCGCATCGTGGTCGGCGTCGACGGCTCGGCGACCAGCTCGGCGGCGCTGGACTATGCGTGCCGACGGGCCGAGCGGACCGGCGAGACGGTGGTCGCGCTCCACGCCTGGCGCACCCGCGCGCCGTCGACCGACGTGTGGAACAGCGAGCCCCGGGCGCTCGAGGGACTGGCCCACCGCCAGGTCCTGCTGGCCGAGAGCGTCGCCGGTCTGGTGGCCGACCACCCGGACGTCGTGCTCGAGCAGGAGACCGTCCCGGTGGCACCGGTGCGGTGCCTGGTCGACGCGTCCCACAACGCTTCCCTCCTCGTCGTCGGCTCGCACGGTCTCGGCTTCTTCGGAGGCCTGCTGCTCGGCTCGGTGAGCCAGGCCGTGCTGCAGCGCGCGGAGTGCCCGGTTGCCGTGGTGCGCCCGGGCTGACCCCGCTCTGGCGTCGTGGGGGAGGATCGTCCCCGTGAAGCCCGCGCTCCGCTCCGCCCTGCCACTCGTCATGACCGGCGTGCTGCTGGCCGGGTGCAGCTCGGGCGATGCTGGCTCGGGCGGCTCCGACAGCCAGGACGGCCAGGTCGAGGCGGGACACACGCACGCCCCCGGCCAGGGCCACACCTCCCTGGCCGTCGGCGACGGCACCCGTGTCAGCGAGGTGGGCTACTCGCTCGCCGGACTTCAGGTGCGCGAGCGACCCGACGGCATCGGGGAGCTGCGCTTCCGCATCGACGACCACGACGGCGAGCCCGTCACCGACTACGTCGAGGAGCTGACCAAGGAGCTCCACCTCTACGTCGTCAACGACGACCTGACCGTCTTCCGGCACCTGCACCCCACGCGGGCCGAGGACGGCACGTGGACCGCGCCCTTCGACGTCCCGGACGCCGGCGGCTACCGGGTCGTCACCGAGTTCATCGCGGTGGACGAGGGCGGCAACGGCGACCACGTCGTGCTCGGCCGTCCCCTGGCGCTGCCGCCGGGTGACCCGGGCGACACCGCCGCGGAGGACCGGGCGGTGTCCGTGTCAGTGGCCGAGGTCCCGACGACGGGCCCCGACGGCGAGCTGCGGCTCGTCGTGCGCGACGCCGAGGGCCGGCCCGTCGAGCTCGGCACCTACCTCGGCGCCTACAGCCACGTGACGGGGTTCCACCGCGAGACCGGCGCCATGGTGCACCTGCACCCGCTCGCCGCCCCGGAGGTCACGGAGGGCGGCTCGGAGCTGACCTTCCACGCCGAGATCGACGACCCCGGTGACTACCGTCTGTTCGCGCAGGTGCGTGTCGACGGGTTCCTGCACACGGTGCCGGTGGAGCTCACGGTCGCACGTTCAGCCTGAGGGTCGTGACCGGGTTGTCGAAGCGGCTGAGCGCGATGCCGACCTGGACCTCCCACTCACCTGCGCGCGGCACCACGACCTCGCCGCGGTAGGTGCCCGCGGCGATCGGCGTCACCACGACCGTGCCGAGGTCGAGCCCCTCGGTGCGCAGTGAGACGACCGGGTTGACCGGCGGGTCGTACGGCTCGCCGGCAGCGTCCTGCACCTGCACGAGCAGGGTGTTGGAGCCCGTACGCCGGGGGTCCATCACCGCCAGCACGCGCAGGTCGCCGGCCGTGGCCGCGCCGACCCCGGTGGTGCCGGAGGCTGCTGTGACGGGCGCCGGGCGCGGCGACTGGTTGACCAGGACGCCGGTGACGCCGAGCAGCGCGGCGAGCAGCACCGCCTCGGCCCGGACGGTCCGGGTGACTGCGGCGGCGGCGCGCTCGCGGTCACCGAAGCCGACCGCGCGGGTGACGGTCGAGAGCGTGCGCCAGCGGTTCCAGCCGCCGAGGCCGGCGACCAGCAGCGCGATCGCGACCTTGGCGAGGAGCAGCCAGCCGTAGCGGGTCTCGACCAGTCCGGACCACGACCCCACGATGCGCCAGGCCAGGAACGTGCCCGTGGCGGCGACCGCCAGCAGCAGGCCGCCGGCGAGGGTGGAGAACCGGGCGAGCGTCGACGCGGCGACGACCTCGCGCCCGGCGAGCGCCCGCAGCGACAGCACGAGGCCGACGAGCCCGCCGAACCACGCCGCGCCCGCCACCAGGTGGAGCACGTCGGCGGCGACGAGCAGCGGTGACGGCTCGTAGGCACGGGTGTGTCCGACCACCGACGGGCCTGCGAGCGCCAGCACGGCGCCCCCTGCGAGCAGCCAGCCGCGCGTGCGGTCGGGAGGCGCGTCGGAGGCCGCCCACACCGCGACGCCCAGCCCGGCGAGCACCATCACGGCGCTCAGCAGCTCGTTGACGACGAGGCCGGGGTCGAACGCCGACACGACGTCGGTGAGCTCGAGGCCCTGCCCGTAGACGGCCGCGACCGGCACCTGCAGGACGATGCCAGCGGCGCCCGCCGCGGCGGCGTACGTCAGCAGCCGGCGCAGGCGGGCACGTGTCTCGGTGCCGGTCCAGGTGCGGGGGAGGACCAGCGCGAGGAACAGCGCGAGGCCTGCCGCGAGCAGCAGGCCGACGTAGGTGACGACGGCGACCACGTCGCGCACCACGGTCACCGCGGTCGAGGAGCTCTGCGGCTCGGGGGCTGCCGTCACGGATGCCGAGGGCGCGCCGACCGAGAACGTCAGCGCCCCCGAGATCGGGTGGCCGTCGCCGGAGAGGACGTTCCACGACACGACGTAGGTGCCGTCGGCGAGGTCAGCCGCACCGGCGAGGTCGACGGTCACCTCGGTGCCGTTGGCGCCCGCGGTCGAGTCGACCTCGTCACCCTCGGCGTCGTAGACAGCGACCTCCTGCGACGTCAGCCGCACCGGCTCGTTGAAGGTCAGCGTGACGGTGTCGGGGGCCGTCTCCACGACCGCCCCTTCGACCGGGTCGGTCTCGATCAGCTCGGCGTGCGCCGAGGCCGGCGCGGCCCCGAGCACGACGAGCGCGAGCGCGACCAGTGCGGCAGCGACCCGGCCCCACCCGGGGGGAGGGCCGGGTGCCGCCGCACCGGTCGCGCCGCCGACGTCACGAGGTCGAGCGCGTCCGGGCGAGGGCGAGACCGCCGGCGGCCAGGCCGAGCAGGCCGGCCACCAGGCCGGCCCAGCCGAGGGCCGGCGAGCCTGTCGCCTGCGTCGGCGGCAGCCTCGGTGGTCTCGGTGGTCTCGCCGTCGTCGGTGGTCTCCGCCTCGTCCGCGGCAGGCTCGGCGGCAGCGTCGTCACCGTGGCCCCCGCCCTCGGCGGCGACGATCTCGAACGCCGGCGCCGGGCTCTCGAGCTCGTCGGCGTCCTGGCCCTCGGCGGGGACCTCGACCCAGCCGGTCTCGCCCGTCTGGCAGGTCTGGACCGTCGGGAAGGTCAGCATCTCGCCCTCGGCGTCGGGGAGCTGGAAGGACAGCTCGAACGCGTCGCGCTCCCCGTCGGGGAGCGGTGTGGTCGCGGTGTAGACGATCGACGCGGTCCGCTCGGTGACCTCGTTGCCGTGGGCGTCGGCCACCGGCTCGTCGAGCTGCTCGATCGTCTTCTCGACGTCGTAGAAGGGGTTGCGGCTCGGGGTCACCGAGAGCACCGACTCCGGGACCTGGATCTCGAGCTTCGTGGTGGGCGAGCCCTCGCAGCCGTGGCCGACGCTGAACGTGACGACGGTGTAGGAGCCGGCCGCGGCCGTCGACGGCGTGGCGGTGACGTGCGCGCTCGCCGGGGTGGCGAGCGAGAGGGCGATGGCCGCAGTGGCGGCCGGGAGCGCGCCGAGGCGCGCGAAGGTACGGATGGACATGTCTCTCCTGAGGTGTGGTGCGGGTCTGGGTCGCGTGCCTGGGGGTCGCCTGACCACCCGAGCCCGGACCGGACTCAGGCGGGTAGGACCGCCGGAGGCGGACCACGCCTCGGGGGGACGAGCAGGAGGACGAGCGAGGAGCGCGGCGCGGCCGCGGACGGGCGACGCCGTACGCGTGAGACGACCGGGACGGCCGGGTGCGCGCGGACGGAGACCGAGCACGACGCGGCGCGCCGCCCGGCCCACCACAGGACCGCGGTGAGCAGGGTGACGAAGACGTGCGCCGCGGCCATCTGCCACGACCAGCCCGGGTCAGTGGCGGTGACGGCGGCGTGGTCGTGGCCGGCGACGAGGCCGTAGGACTCGTGGACGCCGAGCTGCGCGGCGGCCACCGCCGGCAGCAAGGCCCAGCCGGGCACGTCACGGCGGAAGACCAGCAGGCTCCCGGCGAGGACGACGGCCGTGACGAGCGCCAGACCGGGGCCGGTCGGGACGTTGCCACCGGCCCACGTGTGGGCTGCGGTGGCGCCGACGACGGCGACGGTCGTCGCCGCGAGGGCGCGGGCGAGGGCGTGCGGAGCCTGCGCCCGCACCACCCCCGGCTCCCGCGTCACGGGGCCATCGTCGCAGACGGGACGCTCAAGCGATGGCGCGGTCTACCAGCCGTGCGGGTGCCCGTGGCGCCGGTAGTCGGCGCGCCCGGGCGGGGGCGGCGCGAACGGACCACGACGCCGGTGCATGAACCACATCAGCGGGAAGACGAGCAGGAACAGCGGCGCGTCGGCGATCACGCTGAGGACGATGAGCACGGCCAGCACCGGCAGCAGCGGGAACCGGCGCCGCGAACCGGGCCGCTCCTGGGCTCGTGCCGGCGTGCGGACCGGCTGCGCCTGGGGGCGCGGCAGGTCGCTGAACAGTGCCGCCAGGTCGGCGCGGGTGCGCGCCGTCCAGATGGCGTCGAGCCGCTCGTCGTACTCCTCGTGGTCGAGGCGCCCGTCGGCGTAGTGCATCGCGAGGTCGGCCATCGCCCGCTCGCGGTCGCTGTCGGCGATGCGCAGGCGCGGGTCCGGCACGGTCATCGCTCGCCGTCCCGTCCGTCCGCGAGGACGCCGTAGAGCCGACGACGGGTGTCGACGAGCACGTCGAGGGCGGCCTTCTTCTGCTGCTCCGAGCCCTGCGTGGCCAGCTGCCAGACCGCGCTGACGACCTGTCCGATCTCGCTCTTGATGTCGGCGTGGCCGGACGGCTGGTCCGAGGAGGTCTCCTCGGCGCGGGTGAAGGGCGCCCACACGGCTGCGAGGTCGGCACCGTTGTCCTCGGCCCAGGCGACACCCGAGTCGGTGAGCCGGATGGTGCGGCGACCGCGCTCGTCGTCGGACTCCACGAGGCCCTCGTCCTGGAGCTGCTGGATGGTCGGGTAGACCGAGCCGGGGGAGGGGCGCCACTCGCCGTTGCTCAGCTCGGCGATCTCCTGGATGACCTGGTAGCCGTTGATCGGCTCGTCGGCCTTCCGGGCCCGGTGCAGCACGTCGATGATCGCGGTGCGGACGTCGCCGCGCCGCACCCGCGGGCCGCGCTGCTGGGGGCGCTGCGGAGCGTTGGCGAAACCGAAGATCTCGCCGAGCCACGGCGGGGGACCGCCGGCGCGGTGGCCGCGGCCGCCGCCGGAGAACGCCTGGCCCCAGCCGCTCCAGTCGGACGTCCCGCGCGGTCGGCGGTAGTCACGCTCGCTGGGGGTGTCGTTGCCGGTGTCGTTGTTGTCGTTGCTCTCGGGCCAGTCGGCCCCGGGCCATTGGTGTCCCATGTCGCGCTCCTCGTCGTCGGGTGAGCGGTACGTCGTGATCTATCGGTGACGTATCGCGATATATCGCCAGCGTACGACCCTGCTCACGGACGTTCAAGGGGCAGGTGGGGGAACGCCCGAGCGGTGGTCCACCCACACTCCTGGCGTACGGACTGTGGCTGGACCACCCGCTGGCGGTCTGGGGTGGAGCGGGCCGCTACTGGCGCGCGCGCCCCGTCGGCGTGCACGCCTTCCCGGGGACCTGGGAGTCGTCGATGATCGCGTTGAACAGCGCGGGGGCCCGGTCGGGATCGGCGACGAGCCGGTTGGGGTCGCTCGGAGCCGGCAGGTTGGGCATCGTGCACGTCTTGCTGTCACCGGTCATCGCGAGGGCGAAGCGGCCCATGTCGACGGGGTTCATCTCCTCGTCGACCCGGATGGCGCCGGAGGCGGCGTCGTTGATCCGCCAGTAGCGCACGGGGTTGAGGAAGGTCCACGGCGTCATCGCCTCGTCGCCGAGTGCGCTGATCACCTCGCGCTGCCGCGCCACCCGGTCGAGGTCGCTGAGCGCGGTGACGTAGCGCGAGCGCGAGTAGCCGAGGGCGGTGATCCCGTCGACCTGCTGGCAGCCCTTCTCGATGTCGAGCCGGGCACGGGGGTCCTTCATGTCCTGCTTGGGGCAGATCTCCACGCCGCCGAAGGCGTCGACGGTGTTGATGACGCTGCCGAAGCCCAGCTCGACGTAGTGGTCGATGTGGATGCCGGTCAGCGCCTCCACCCGCTGGACCAGCAGGGGCGCCCCGCCGCTCGCGAAGGCGGCGTTGATCATCTGCGTGCCGCCGTCGGGGACCTCGACGAGGGTGTCGCGGGGGATCGACATCATCGTGCGCCCGCCGGAGCCGGTGTGGAGGACGATGATCGTGTCGGTGTTGGTGCCGCCGCGCTCGGGGGTGTCGAGCACCTCGCGCTGCTCGTCGGTGAGGTCGTCGGCCTTGTCGGACCCGACGATGAGGTAGTTGGTGCCGGGCTGGTCGCCGGGCCGGTCGCCCGAGGGTGCGGCGTCGACCTTGTCGATCGTCGTCCAGTGGTAGAGCGGGACGCCCAGGAGGTAGACCAGCAGCAGGACCAGCACGAGGGGGATCAGGCCGAGGCCCAGACGCCGGCCGCGCTTCTTCTTCGGCCGCGGCGGCGGCGTCGGGGCCGGCGTACGCGTCGGGCCCGGCGGCTGCCCGCCCGACCCGCGCGACTCGCGGCGCGCCACCGGCATGACCCGGGTCGCGTCGGCTCCCGAGCCGCCCGCCTGCTGGGCCTCGACGCGCTGCGTGGCGTCGCTCGGCGGGTTCTTCGACTGGCTCCCGTAGAGCCAGTCGTACTCGGGTGTTCCCTTCTCGGGCACCCCGGAGCCCTGCGGACGATCAGCCATGGGCAAAGACGCTACCGTGCGATGCGTGAGCAGTCCGCGCCCCACGTCGTACAGCCGGGTGAGCCTCGGGATCATGGCGCACTCGAGCGAGGCCAACCTGCTGGGCAACGTGCACGGCGGCGAGATCATGAAGCTCGCCGACTCCACGGCGGGCGCCGTCGCGCACCGGCACAGCGGCGGGCCGGCGGTCACCGCGGCGATGGACGAGATGACCTTCCTCGCACCGGTCCACGTCGGCGACATCATCAAGACCTACGCCCAGGTCAACTGGGCGGGCACCTCCTCGATGGAGATCGGCGTGCGGGTGGAGGCCCAGCCCTGGGGCAACGCGGGCGACGAGCCGGTCCATGTCGCCAGCGCCTACTTCGTCTTCGTCGCCATCGACGAGGACGGGCACCCGCGGCCCGTCCCGCCGCTGGAGACCGAGACCCCCGGCGACGTACGACGCCAGCGCGAGGCGGAGATCCGCAGGGCGCACCGGCTGGCGCGCAAGACCGAGATCGACCGGGGCCGCGAGGGGTGAGCGGGCTCTCCGGCTGACCGGCGTGCTCCGGCGCGTCGCGCCCCGGTGGGACGGGTGTGACTGGTGATACTGGGCGGGCTGACTTCCCCCAGCAGAGAGAGGCCCTCCGATGCCGTCCGTCCCGCCCTCCGGGTCGCACCAGCAGCGGTTCACCACGATGGACCGCGCCCAGCGCGTCCGGTTCCGCCGTGCCGTGACCCTGATGCTGATGACCCTGTTCCTCCCGGGATCGGCGCAGCTGGTGTCCGGCAACCGTCGGGTGGGCCGCATCGCGCTGTGGACCTGGCTCACGCTGCTCGTCGTCGGCCTCCTGGCGGTCGTGACGTCGTACTTCTGGCACGGGCTCGCCTTCTGGGCCGGCACCAGCACGGTGCTGCTCCAGGTGCTCCGCCTCGGCCTGATGGCGCTCGCCGTCGGCTGGGCCTACCTCTTCGTCGACGCCTGGCGGCTCGGCCAGCCCCTGACCCTGCAGCGCCAGCACCGGCTCGCGGTCGTCGGGGTCAACGGCTTCCTGTGCTTCAGCGTCGCGGGCGCGCTGCTCTTCGGCGCCCACGTCGTCGGCGTGCAGCGCGACTTCATGCTCTCGATGTTCGGCGACGGCAAGGCCGTCGGCGCCCACCACGGGCGCTACAACGTGCTGCTCATGGGTGGCGACGCCGGTGCCGGCCGCTGGGGCCTGCGCCCCGACTCGATGACCGTGGCGAGCATCGACGCCGAGACCGGCAAGGCGCTGCTCATCTCGCTGCCGCGCAACATGCAGAACTTCCCGTTCCCCGAGGGCTCGGTGATGGGTGAGCAGTTCCCCGACGGCTTCAACGAGGAGGGGATGTACCTCAACGGCCTGGCCACCTGGGCGCTCGACCACGCGGCGCTGTTCAAGGGCTCGAAGAACCCCGGCGTCGACGCGACCATCGAGGGCGTCGAGGGCATCACCGGCCTGGAGATGAACTACTGGGCGATGGTGAACCTCGAGGGCTTCAAGGACCTCGTGGACGCCGTCGGCGGCGTCGAGCTCAACGTCCGCCAGCGCATCCCGGTCGGCCTGCCGAGCGACTCCTTCTTCCGCTACATCGAGCCCGGCACCCGCACCCTCGACGGCATGGACACCCTCTGGTTCGCGCGGGCGCGGCACGACTCCGACGACTACTCGCGCATGGCGCGCCAGAAGTGCGTGATGGGCGCGATGCTGCAGCAGGTCAGCCCGCAGGTCGCCCTGCGCAACTTCGAGAAGATCGCCGGCGCCAGCTCGGCGATGGTCTCCACCAACGTCCCGCGCGGCGAGGTGGACCGCTTCGTCGACCTCGCGCTCAAGGCCAAGAGCCAGAAGATCGCCACGCTGTCCCTCGTGCCGCCCATGGTCAACACGGCCAACCCCGACATCGACCTGGTCCACGCCAAGGTCGCTGCGGCCATCGCCAAGGCGGAGGGCCGCGCGCCCGAGCAGACCGCCGAGGCCGCGCCGGCCGAGACCGACGACGAGACAGCCGAGACCCCCGCCCCGGCGGCCGAGTCCCCGGCACCGGAGCAGGGCACCGCCCCGACGCCGGCCGCCCCGGCGACGCCGAGCACGCCTCCGGCCGTCACGGGCGGATCGCTCGGCTCGCTGTCCACGGGCTACGCCGCCAACCAGTCGGAGGACCTGGGCGCGGTTTGCTGAGCGTGCCTGCCGCGCCCCTAGTGTGTACGCCGTGACCACCGGACCCCAGCCCCGCATCGTCGCGGTCGTGGTCACCTTCAACCGCCTCCCGCTGCTCCAGAAGCTGGTGGCGCGACTCGGGCAGATCGGCGGCGTGGCCGAGGTCCTGGTCGTCGACAACGCCTCGTCGGACGGCACGGGGAAGTGGCTCGCCGCCAGCCCGACCACCGGCGAGGTCCCGCTGAGCGGACGCACGCTCAGGACCAATCGCGGCGGTGCCGGCGGCTTCCACGACGGCCTCGCCTGGGCGATCGACCGCGGTGCCGACCTGGTCTGGCTGATGGACGACGACGGGCTGCCGGACCTCGACTGCCTCGACCGGCTGCTGCTGGAGACCGACAACCTGGACTTCTGGGGTCCGCTGGTGATCGACGAGGCCGACCCCGACCGGCTGGTGTTCCCCATCCGCCTGCCCGGGCGCACCCGCGTCGTGCATGCCGTCGACGACGTACGCCGGGCGGCGAAGCAGGACCGCATCGACGGGATCGTCATCCCCTTCAACGGCGTCCTGGTCACCAAGGAGCTCGTCGACCGGATCGGTCTGCCGCGCGAGGAGTTCTTCATCTGGGGCGACGACCACGAGTACCGGCTCCGCGCGGAGGAGGCCGGCGCGCGGGTCGCCACGGTGGTCACCGCCGCGGTGCGCCACCCCAGCGTCGGCAACCTCGGCACGCCGATGATGTTCGGCCGCACGACCTACAACGACTCCCCGAGCGACCTCAAGCACTACTGCATGGCCCGCAACAACCTGGTCAACCTGCGCGACTACCGCGGCCCGCTGCACGCGCTGGCCTTCGTCGTGAAGACCGCGTGGTTCTACGCCTTCACCCGCCCCAGCCTCTCCCGGCTGCGGCTCAGCGCGAGTGCCATGCGCGCCGGCATCGCGGGTGACTTCGACGGCCACCGGAAGTTCCTGTCGTGACCGCCCCGGCCGCTCCTGGGACGGAGACGGTGGCGGTCGTCGTGGTCACCTTCAACCGCGCCGACCTGCTCGCCGGGATGCTCGACGGGCTCGCCGCCCAGACGCACCGGCCCGACGCGGTCATCGTCGTCGACAACGCCAGCACCGACCACACCCGTGCGGTGCTCGAGGCGCGGACCGACTTGCCGCTCCACGTCACCCACAGCCCGGACAACCTGGGCGGCGCGGGCGGCTTCCACCTCGGCGTGCGGGCGGCGTACGACGCCGGGTGGGACCGCGTGTGGCTGATGGACGACGACGTGGTCCCCGCGCCCGGGTGCCTCGAGGCGCTCATGGCGGTCGACGAGGACTGCCTCATCGCCGTGCGCGAGGACCTGTCCGGCGCGCTGGTGGAGAAGGCGGCCGTCGACTTCGACCTCCGCAACCCCCTGGCCATCAAGCCCAAGCGCGCCTCGGTCGACAGCACCTACGCCGACCGCGCCTCGATGCCTGAGCTGGTCGAGGTCCACAACGTCGCCTTCGAGGGCTTCATGGTCCGTCGCGGCGTGATCGAGGAGATCGGCTTCCCCGACCCGTCCTTCTTCATCTTCTACGACGATGCGGAGTACGCCGTCCGCGCCCGCCGGGCCGGTCGCCGGATCTGGGCGGTGCGCGACGCCGTCCTGGTCCGCCAGCTCGACTTCAACCAGCAGCACGACCTGTCGGGCTGGAAGGGCTTCTACATGTACCGCAACCTCTTCGTGGTGCACCTGCGCCACGGGGAGAACGTGCTGGTGCGCCTGAAGCCGTGGCTGATCACCCTCGTCGTGGTGCTGCTCAGCCCGGTGCGCGGCGGCCGGGCCGAGGCCCGCAACGTGATCCGTGCCATGGCGTCCGCGCGGGGCATGCGCCGCCTGACCGCTTCCGCCCGCCCCCCTCGATAGACTCACCCAGCGTTTCTCACCCAAGGAGTTCATCCCTTGTCCCAGGGCCTCACCACCGACAGCGACCAGCTGCCCGACCTCGTCATCGTCGGCGCCGGACTGTTCGGTCTCACGATCGCCGAGCGGTGCGCCGAGGAGCTCGGTCTCCGTGTGCTCATCCTCGAGCGCCGCCACCACCTCGGCGGCAACGCCTACTCCGAGCGTGACCCCGAGACCAACGTGGAGGTGCACAAGTACGGCGCGCACCTGTTCCACACCTCCAACGAGCGCGTCTGGGAGTACGCCAACCGGTTCACGTCGTTCACCGACTACCGCCACCGCGTCTTCGGCAAGTACCAGGGGCAGGTCTACTCCCTGCCGCTGAACCTCGCGCTGATCAACCAGTTCTTCGGCAAGTCGCACACCCCCGACGAGGCCCGCGCGCTGATCGCGGAGCAGTCGAGCGAGGTCGCGACCGAGGACGCCTCGAACCTCGAGGAGAAGGCGATCAGCCTGATCGGCCGCCCGCTCTACGAGGCGTTCATCAAGGGCTACACAGCCAAGCAGTGGCAGACCGACCCCACCGAGCTGAGCGCCGACATCATCACCCGCCTCCCGGTGCGCTACACGTTCCAGAACGGCTGGTTCAGCGACACCTACGAGGGCCTGCCGGTCGACGGCTACACCGCGTGGCTGACCCGGATGGCCGACCACCCCAACATCGAGGTCCGCCTCGAGACGGACTTCTTCGCCGTGGCGGACGAGTTCAAGGGCAAGGTCCCCATCGTCTACACCGGCCCGGTCGACGAGTACTTCGGCAACTCCGAGGGCCGCCTGTCGTGGCGCACCGTCGACCTCGAGGAGAGCGTCGTCGACACCGACGACTTCCAGGGCACCGGCGTGGTCAACTACAACGACCAGGACGTGCCCTACACGCGCATCATCGAGTTCAAGCACTTCCACCCCGAGCGGGAGAAGACCCACCTGCCCGGCAAGAGCGTGATCGTCCACGAGTACAGCCGCTTCGCCGAGGAGGGCGACGAGCCCTACTACCCGGTGAACACCGCCGACGACCGCGCCAAGCTGATGAAGTACCGCGAGCTGGCCAAGGCCGAGCCGATGGTGCTGTTCGGCGGCCGCCTGGGCACCTACAAGTACCTCGACATGCACATGGCCATCGGGGCCGCCCTGTCGATGTACGACAACAAGCTCAAGCCGCACTTCACCGAGGGCGCCGAGCTCACGAGCGGAGGCATCGACGCATGAGCACCACCACTGACGCACCCACGACCGCCACACCCACGTCCGCCGGCACCGTCACCCGGCTGCTGCAGCGGCAGATCCTGCCGCTGGACCGCGACACCGACGTGTTCCGGCTCTACGTCGACCCCGAGCCGGCCGTGCTCGACGCCGACAAGTACGAGGTCGGTTCCAGCCGGGCGGCGCAGAACCTCAACAGCGCGCAGATGCGCCAGTCGGTGTCCTCGGGCGCCACCATCCACCCCGACCAGATCCTCGACCGCGAGGCGCTCGCGCTGCAGGCGGAGCAGCGCATCTCCTTCGGCTCCTACTTCAACGCCTTCCCGGCGTCCTACTGGCGGCGTCACACCGTCGTCACCGACGTCACGCTCACCGTGACCGTCGAGGGTGCGGGCGCGACCCTGACCGTCTACCGCTCGATGGCCAACGGTCGCTCGCAGCGCGTCGAGACCGTCGCCACGGGGGAGGAGTCGACGTCGACCTTCACCTTCGAGCTGCCGCTGAAGCCGTTCGTCGACGGCGGCTGGTACTGGTACGACGTCGTCGCGGGCGACCACGACGTCGTGGTCCGCTCGGCCCAGTGGACGGCGGAGGTGCCGGAGGACCGCTCCCAGCACGGCACGGTCGACCTCTGCATCACCACGATGAACCGTCCCGACTTCGTCGCCAAGCTGCTCGGACAGCTCGGCGACGCACCGGAGCTGCATGCCTACCTCGACGAGGTCATGGTGATGGAGCAGGGAACGCAGAAGATGCGGGACTCCGAGTTCTTCCCGGCGGCCGCCGAGGCCCTCGGCGACAAGCTGCGGGTGATCGAGCAGGGGAACCTCGGCGGGTCCGGCGGCTACGCCCGCGGCCAGCTCGAGTCCGTGCGCAAGGGCACCGCGACCTACGCGATGATGATGGACGACGACGTCATCTGCGAGCCCGAGGGCATCATCCGCTCCGTCACCTTCGGCGACCTGGCCCGCCGCCCGACGATCGTCGGCGGCCACATGTTCTCGATCTACGCGCGCACCCGGCTGCACAGCTTCGGCGAGATCATCACCCCGTGGCGCTTCTGGTGGCTCTCGGCGCCGGGCGTCTTCCAGGACTGGGACTTCGGCGCGCGCAACCTGCGCTCCACCCGGTGGCTGCACAAGCGTGTCGACGTGGACTTCAACGGCTGGTTCATGTGCCTGATCCCGCGCGAGGTGCTCGAGACGATCGGGCTCAGCCTGCCCCTGTTCCTCAAGTGGGACGACTCGGAGTTCGGGTTGCGGGCGAAGGAGGCCGGCTACCCGACGGTCTCGTTGCCCGGTGCCGCCGTGTGGCACATCCCGTGGACCGACAAGAACGACGCGCTCGACTGGCAGGCCTACTTCCACCAGCGCAACCGCTTCGTCGCCGCACTGCTGCACTCGGCCTACGAGCGCGGGGGCCGGATGGTGCGCGAGAGCCTCAACCACCAGATCGCCCACCTGGTCTCGATGCAGTACTCCACGGTCGAGCTGCGGCTGAAGGCGATGGAGGACGTGCTCGCGGGTCCGCGCGAGCTGCACGAGATGCTCCCGGGCAAGCTCGCGGAGGTGAATGCGTTCCGCAAGCAGTTCACCGACGCGCAGCTGCAGGTCGACCCCGACACCTTCCCGGCCGTGCGGCGGCACAAGCCGCCGCGCAAGGGCAAGGACGACTCGGGCGTGCCGGGCCGGGTCTCGCTGCTGGTGCGGGCCGCCACGATGCCGTTGCGCCAGCTCAAGCCGGTGCGTCCCACCTCGCGGAGCCACCCCGAGGCGGAGATCCCGGCCATGGACGCGAAGTGGTACCGCATCGCCCGCTACGACTCGGCCGTGGTCTCCATGCCCGACGGCACGTCCGCAGCGCTCTACGAGCGCGACCCGGACAAGTTCCGCGACCTGATGAAGCGCACGGTCGAGATCCACGCGCGATTCCACCGCGAGTGGCCGGCCCTGGCCCAGCAGTACCGCGACGCCCTCGGTGAGATCACCTCGCCCGAGGCGTGGGAGAAGACCTTCGCCCCGTGGACCGACGACACCGACCGTCCTGCGGGCATGCCC
The DNA here is from genome assembly GCF_048161455.1 of Nocardioides sp. T5. Taxonomy (NCBI): domain Bacteria; kingdom Bacillati; phylum Actinomycetota; class Actinomycetes; order Propionibacteriales; family Nocardioidaceae; genus Nocardioides; species Nocardioides sp. T5. Next base: position 1,164,888 of record NZ_CP182415.1, read on the forward strand.
GAGTGAGCCGCCCGTGAGCACGACAGCCCCCGGCCCGGCCCGGCGCACGACGGCCGAGCTGGAGGCCCTGCCGCTGGCACCGCCCGCGGCCACGGGCCTCAGCGAGGTCGTACGCCGTCGCTACCTGCTCAGCATGCTGGTGCGCAACACCATCAAGTCGCGCTACCAGGGCACGGTGCTGGGCTGGGTGTGGAGCTACCTGCAGCCGGCCATCCGGTTCTGCATGTTCTACTTCCTGTTCCAGGTGATGATCGGCCGCGGCGCCGGGATGGAGAACTTCGCCATCCACCTGTTCGCCGGCATGGTGATCGTGCACTTCTTCACCGAGACCTTCAACGGCGGCACCCAGTCGCTGGTGCAGAACAGGTCGCTGATCACCAAGCTGCCGGTGCCCCGCGAGATGTTCCCGGTGGCCCGCATGCTCGTCGCCGCCTGGCACACCGTCCCGATGCTGGTGATCCTCGTGGTGCCGTGCCTCTTCCTGGGCTGGCGCCCCGACCCGGTCGGGATGGCGGCGGCGCTGCTGGGCTTCACCCTCACCGCGTCGCTCGGGCTGGCCCTCGGGCTGCTGTTCAGCGTCGGCAACGTGTTCATGCGCGACATCGGCAAGGTCGCGCAGACCCTCACCCAGTTCGTCACCTTCAGCGTGCCGATGATGTACCCCTACACCCTCGTGCAGGAGCGTTTCGGCGAGCCGATCGCGAGCTACTACCTGCTCAACCCGATGGCCGAGGCCGTGCTCCTGATCCAGCGCGGGTTCTGGACCGGCACCACCAGCGACCCCGAGGCGACTGCCGCGGTGCACCTGCCCGACCACCTGTTCACGCGGGGGCTGGTGATGACGGCCATCGCGTTCGTGCTGCTGGTGCTGGCCCAGCGGATCTTCGCCCGTCTCGAGGCCCGGGTCCCGGAGCGCCTCTGATGACGACGATGATCCAGGTGGAGAACGCCACCAAGTCCTTCACGCTGTCCTACCAGCGCTCGCTCAAGCAGACCGTGCTGGCCAAGGCCCGCGGCCGCAAGACCCACGACAGCTTCAACGCCGTCGACGACGTCAGCTTCACCGTGCGCGAGGGGGAGGCGGTCGGCGTGATGGGCCTCAACGGCTCGGGCAAGTCGACGCTCCTCAAGCTCATCAGCGGCGTGATGCGCCCCGACAGCGGCTCGGTGCTCACGCGCGGGCGCATCGCGGGGCTGATCGCCACCGGCACGGGCTTCGACAACAACCTGAGCGGTCGGGAGAACCTCTACCTCAACGCCGCCATCCTGGGGATGTCGCGGGCCGAGACCGACCGCAAGTTCGACGAGATCGTCGACTTCGCCGACCTCGGGAAGTTCCTCGACACCGAGGTCGCCTACTACAGCTCCGGCATGAAGGCGCGCCTCGGCTTCTCGGTCGCGGTCAACGTCGATGCCGACATCTTCATCGCCGACGAGGCTCTGGCGGTGGGGGACCGGCCGTTCAAGCGCAAGTGCAAGCGGCGCATGGACGAGATCGTGCGCTCGGGCGTGACGATGTTCTACGTCTCGCACGCCCCCGGCTCGGTCCGCAACCTCTGCGACCGCGTCCTGGTCATGGAGAGCGGGCGCCTGGGCTTCGACGGTGACGTCGAGGAGGGCATCCGCTACCTCCACTACGACGAGGGCGACGACGAGCAGGGCGAGGACGACGGCCTCGGCGCCGACATCTGAGGTGCCCGCCTAGCCGCCTGCCGAGCGGTGCGTGGGACACGTTTCTGGAACGAGAAACGTGTCCCACGCACCGCTTGCGGCATTTCCGGGGGCGGATCGGTGAGAATGACACCGGTGTAACGGCGTGTCGAGTGGAAATTACAGCGTTGTAGTTACTCAGAAACCCTTCCGTGACTGATGTGACTGGTGTGAAACTCCTGCCTTGTGTGACCTTCCCCCACACAGCAGGAGTCTTGTCATGCGTCCTCTTCAGGCCCGTCTCGTCACCTTCTGCCAGCAGGTGCTGGCGCTCGGTGTCGTGCTCGTCGTGCTCACCCCCGCCTCCGGTGTCGTGTCCCTCGACATCGTGGGGGAGGCGCCCGGCGCCCCCGCCGCCACGACCGCCCCCGCGGCGCTCATGTCGGCGACGGTCCCCACCACGGCAGTCACGCCGACCGTCACCGAGGTACCGCTGACCGGGGAGTCCGGAGGGTTCGCCGGGCTGCGCGGTCGCAGCGTCGCCGGCGGTGCCACCGAGGCGCGCGTGGTCAGCACGCCGCAGCCGGTGGACGCGTTCGGCGCGGTCGGGGTCACCTGGGCCGGCGGCGAGGAGCTCGAGGAGGACCAGATCACCCTCCGCGTCCGCACCCGTGACGGCGACGAGTGGAGCGCCTGGGAGGACCTGGAGTACCACGACGAGCACGGGCCCGACCCGGGCAGCGCCGAGGCGGCATCAGCCCGTCCCGGCACCGAGCCGACCTTCGTGGGCGACGTGGACGACGTCCAGGTCGAGGCCCGCACCGACGGCGTCGCCCTGCCCGACGACCTCTCCCTCGCCGTGGTGGACCCGGGGTCCGCCACGAGGACCGAGACCGAGGCGCCCGCCGACTCCGCCGGCGCAGATCCCGGCGCGTCGTACGACGAGGAGTTCGCGCAGCAGGACGGCACGGATGCCGCCTCCGAGGGCATCACCCTCCAGGCCGCGCGCAAGCAGGCCGTCGCGCAGCCGACCATCTTCTCGCGTGCCCAGTGGGGCGCCGACGAGAGCATCCGCAACAAGAGCTCCCTGCGCTACGGCTCGATCAGCGGCGGCTTCGTCCACCACACGGTGAACGCCAACAACTACAGCGAGGCCCAGGTGCCGGCGCTCCTGCGCAGCATCTACGCCTACCACGTGAAGTCGCGCGGCTGGAGCGACATCGGCTACAACTTCCTCGTCGACCGGTTCGGCCGGATCTGGGAGGGCCGCTACGGCGGCATCGACCGTCCCGTCGTGGGCGCCCACACGCTCAACTACAACGACTACTCGTTCGCGATGTCGGCCATCGGCAACTTCGACACCGTCCAGCCGCCCGACGTCATGCTGCGTTCCTACGGCGCGCTGTTCGCGTGGAAGCTCTCGCTTCACGGGGTCAACCCCGCGTCGACGTCGCAGAAGATCGGGCGTGGCACGTTCCAGGCGATCAACGGGCACCGTGACGCCGGCTCCACGGCCTGCCCCGGCAAGTACCTCTACGCCCAGCTGCCGCTGATCAGGACGTACGCCGCGCAGACGGCACCGGCGCCGGCGCCCACGCAGCCGCAGGAGGTCCCGATCTCCGAGCCCGCTCCGCAGAACAACCTCGATGGCTCGCCCTACCCGGACCTGGTCGTGCGCCGGGCGTCCGACGGCCGTGGCCTGGTGCTGCCGACCGGTGGCCTCACGTCGTTCCAGAAGCGCACCGTGGTGGGCAAGAAGGGCTGGAACAAGCGCGCCGACGTCGTCGTCTCGCCCGACCTGACCGGTGACGGCCTCCCCGACCTGGTCACGGCCGACAAGTCCGGCGACGTCCGGGTGCGCGCCGGCAAGGGCAACGGCAAGTTCGGCAAGACCACCCGCAAGCTGCGCCTGCGCGGCTACTCGCTGATCACCGCAGCCGGTGACATCAACGGCGACGGCCGCAACGACCTGGTGGCCCGCTTCAAGGGTCGTCTCGCGACGCTGCTGGGCACGGAGAAGGGTGGCTTCTCCCGCAAGGTCACCCGCAAGGGCTACGGCAACTACCGGCAGCTCATCGGTGCCGGAGACACCAACGGTGACGGTCGCGTCGATCTCCTCCTCCGCACCAAGAACCGCCTCTTCCTCCAGACGGGCTACGGCACCGGCCGGTTCGCGTCGCCCAAGCGCGTCGCCGGGGCCTGGAGCGGCTACAACCGGGTCGTCGCCGGTGACTTCAACGGCGACGGACGCTCCGACCTGGTGGCCCGCTCGTCCAAGGGCAAGATGATGCTGATGCCCGGACGCGGTGACGGCACCTTCGGCGCCGCGCTGGGCCCGGCGACCAACCTCAAGACGATGCGCTGGATCACCGGCGCGAACCTCGTCGGCGGTGCCGGGGCGGACCTGATCGGCGTCGCGGGCAAGCAGCTCGTGGTCGTCGCCAACCGCGACACCTTCGAGCTCGGCGCCCCGATCGACACCGGCGTCTCCTTCGCCGGGATGGACACCATCCTCAACGCCGGCGACGTCAACCGCGACGGCCTCGGCGACGTGCTCACCCGTGACGGCTCGGGCCAGCTGTGGTTCTTCGCCGGCACCGGCACCGGTGCCCTCGCGGCGGGCACCGTCCTCGGCCAGGGCTGGGGACAGGTGCAGGGCCTGAGAGCGGTCGGCGACGTGACCGGCGACGGGCTGCCCGATGTGATCGGCACCCCTGCCGGCGGCTCGCTGATGGTCTGGCCCGGCAACGGCTCCGGCTTCAGCAACGCCATCCAGGTCAAGGGCGGCGTGGTGCCCTCTCCTGCCGGCCTGCCGGCCGACCTCTCCGGCTTCGACTGGGTGCTGGGCGTGCAGGCGATGACGCTCAAGGGCTCGGCCGACTACATCGTCCGGGACCGCACGAGCGGGGTGGCGTACGTCTATCCCGGCCGCAAGTCGGGCGTCTCCCGCCCGCGTGTGCTGGGCGAGGGACTGGGGGCCTTCGACCTGGCCGGGTGAGGCGGCGAGGAGAGAGCAGCGCGATCAGGCCCGGGCAGTCGCCCGTTCGGCGTCGTGGACGTCGTCGAGACGAGTCGGGTCGGGGTTGCGGACAAGGACCAGCGAGCCTCCTCTTCCGAGGGGCTCGGTGAAGGTGGCCATTCCTGGTGGGGAAGCCGGGTCGGCCACCGACAGAAGACGGCCGCCGTCGGTGAGATCACTCCCGACGGCGGCCGTCAGGTCGTGCGGGCGGTCGGAGGGCGGCCCGAAGAGCTGCTGCTGGGTCAGGGTGTCGGTGGCGAGGTCGTCGCCGGTCGGCGGGTCCCACGCCGTGAAGCCGTCGGGCTGCGACCAGATCTCGACGCCCACGTCGAGCACACCCGCCGGGAGCGCGTCGGCGAACCGCACGCCCAGCGGGCGCAGGCTGCATGCCAGCACCGGGAGGACACCGGCCCGGGGCGCCCAGACGTCGAGCCCCTCGGGGCCGCACACCACGGCGTCCGGCTGGTCGGAGGTGGTGACCTTCAGGCCGAGCGTCCACGCCGCGCCGAGGAACACCGGCGAGAGCCAGTGGGGCGGGAGGTCGATGCGCAGCGACATCCCGCGCTCGAGGTCGGCGACGTCGCTCAGCAGACCGGAGGCCTTGGCCACCCAGTTGGCGTACGTCGTCACCGACAGCTCGACCCGCTCGTCGCTCGCGTGGTCGTAGAACGTCAGCAGCGGGCGTCCGGGGTCGCGTCGCAGCTGGGCCGCGAGCACCTCGGTGAAGGTCGTCGGCATCGGGTCGGGCCTCAGACGGCGTTGGGCTCCGGGGAGTCCATGTAGGGGTAGTCCTGCATGAAGGTCTCCAACGCGTCGCCGCTCACCTCGGAGCAGTACTGCCAGACGCCGACCTGCTTGGACGGGTCGGTCTCGCCGACGCCGCCGAGCGACCAGTGGGTCAGCGCGACGTGCTGGCCCTTCGGGAAGTCCTTGCCGTCCTCGGAGGTCCACGGCACGGCCTTGAACTTGTCGCGGAGGTTGTCGGTGCCCTGCAGCTTGGAGGCGATGCCGCGCAGCTGGTCCATCTGGTCGGAGTCGTCGGCGATGGTCTCGTCGTACCACAGGATCGTGTAGCCGTGCTCGAGGTTGTGCACCAGCTCGCCGAGCTCGGGCCGGTCGGAGGCGGTGTAGAGCTTGCGCTCCATGCTGTCCCACAGGTTCCAGTGCTGGCCGAAGGCCGGCGGGGCCTCGGGGTAGGTCATCGGCGTGCCGACCTCGACGTGGTCCTGGCTGCCCTCGGCCGTCTTGGTGGTGACGTCCTGGCAGACCGAGGCCTTCGCGCCGATCTCGCCGAGCGAGTCGGAGGCGTAGGCGCGCAGGTCCCACCAGTCCTTGATCGGCTTGAACGCCGCGGCGCCCACGATCAGCACGGCGACGAGGACGCACACGCCCACGATCGCCAGCCCGCGCTTGTTCTCGCGCTTGGACTGCTGGGAGCGGATGGAGTCGATGACCGCCTGACGGTCGGTCTTTGCCTGCTTGGCCACGGTGCTCGGTGTCTCTCGGTCGACTGCGGGAGGGTGCTGCTGGGCGCGACGGAAGCGTCCGCGCTGGCAGAGTCTACGTAGTCACGGGTGACACGTCGCACACGACGTCTGTTCCGGCGCGCGTCCAGCCCGTGATCCGCCAGCCGTGGGCGAAGCACACCGCGGCGACCGCGACCCGGTCGGCATCGCCCGGCAGGTGCAGGACGACGCGGCCCGGCTGGTCGTCGAAGGTCAGCAGGAGCGTCGACGTCAACGTCGCGCCGGTGTCGACGACGCGGCTGATCGCCGCCTGCAGCTCGTCGGGCGCAGCGGGCGCCCCGAACGGGGCCAGGTCGGCCTCGTCCCCGGCCAGGGCACGTACGACGGCCTCGCGGGCGCCCCAGCCGAAGAGGTCCCCACCGTCGGGGCGCACGAGCGACGCCGCGCCGGGGCCGTCCTCCCCGGGCGCGAGCACCAGGTCACCGCGCCCGCGCACGACAGCGACCGGACGGCCGGCCCGCCTTGCCCTGGGCGAGCTCCGCCGCGCCCGCGATCTCGTCGGCCACGGCCGGCAGGGTGACGGCGAGGGGGTTGCCGTGGTCATCGGTGCGGCCGGCGAAGTCCTCGGCCACGAGCAGGCCGGCGGCACCGATGGCGATGTCGGTCTGTCCCTCGCGCCACGCGCGACCCGACGTGTCGGTGACCACGACACCGACGTTGGTCCCGGTGCGCCGGTGGACCTCGCCGCGCAGCGTCCGCGCGGAGCGGTCGGGGTCGAGGGGGAGCAGCACGACCGAGCCGACGGGCACGTTGGACGCGTCGACACCGGCCGCGGCCATGGTGAGCCCGAGCCGGTTCCGCACGATGCGGACGACCCCGCGGCGCGCCACGAGGCGCACCGTCTCCTCCTCGACGGCGGCCTCGCGATCGCCCACCCGGGTGCGCCCCTCGGCCTTGCTGACGACCTTGCTGGTCACGCAGACCACGTCGCCGTCGACCAGGTCGGCCCCGTCGTCGAGGGCGATCAGTACGAGGCCGGCCAGGTCGTCCCCGGCCGCGACCTCGGGCATCCCCTCGGGGGCCCACACCTCGAGGCGGGGGCTCATGCGGGGGCTCATGCGGGGTCGGAGGTGACGAGCGAGACGGCGGCCGCGGCCATCGCCGCGGTCGCGTCGTGGTCCGACATCATGAGCGGCACGGCCGCCGCGCGGATCCCAGCCTCCTCCAGGGCGGGCACCTGGGCGGCGTCGCGCTCGTCGACCAGCCAGCCGTCGAGGACCCCGCCCCCGCTCCGGGCGCCGTAGTGGGCGCCCACCGCGCCGGCGCTGACCTCGACCCCGATGCTGGTGAGCATCTGGGCCGCCATGCCGTGCACGTGGGAGGAACCGACGATGGGGGAGAGGCCCACGACCGGTGCGGCCGTCGCGCGGATCGCCTCGCGCACGCCGGGCACACCGAGGATGGTGCCCACCGAGACCACCGGGTTGGACGGGGGCAGGACCACCAGGTCGGCCTCGCCGATGGCCTCGAGCACTCCGGGTGCCGGGGTCGCCGCGTCCTGGCCGACCGCGAGCACCGCCTCGGCAGCCACCGCGGCCCGCAGCCGCACCCAGTACTCCTGGAAGTGGACGACCCGCCGCCCGCTGGGGCTGTCGGGGTCGGCCACGGCGACGTTGGTCTCGACCCGGTCGTCGGTCATCGGGAGGAGCCGCACCGTCTCGCCGTGCACGGGCGTGAGCCAGCGGCGGCAGAGCGCCTCGGTGACCTGCGACAACGTGTAGCCGGCCTCGAGCATCTGGGTGCGGACCAGGTGGGTCGCGATGTCGCGGTCGCCGAGCCCGAACCACGTCGGCTCGACGCCGTACGCCTCGAGCTCGGTGCGAGCGCTCCACGTCTCGTCGCGCCGGCCCCACCCGCGCTCGACGTCGATGCCGTCACCGAGGGTGTACATGACGGTGTCGAGGTCGGGGCACACCTTGAGCCCGTGGATCCACCAGTCGTCGGCGGTGTTGGCCACGACGGTGACCTCGGTGTCGGCGGACCCGCCCGCGACGACGCCGGAGCGCAGGCCGTGGAGGAGTCCCTGGAGGAAGCGGGCCCCGCCGACGCCGCCGGAGAGGACGGTGATACGACGGAGCGTGGATGCGGATGATGGCATAGGAACAGCCTGCCGGAAGAGGAATGGCCATATCAGATCCGGGCTTGACTTGCGGGGTACGACAGGCATGTAATTCCCACAGTGTCGTTATGTTGTTTGCACGTGTCTCGTCCAGTTCTGAAAACAGGGTCGAAAGGGCGTCAGCCATGAGAGCAGAACTGTTTCTTCTCGAGCCCGAGGGCGAGGAGTTCGGTTGGCAGGACCGCGCCTTGTGCGCGCAGACGGACCCGGAGGCGTTCTTCCCCGAGAAGGGCGGCTCCACCAGGGAGGCCAAGAAGGTCTGCCTGACGTGCGAGGTCCGCGACGACTGCCTGGAGTCCGCGCTGATGAACGACGAGCGCTTCGGGATCTGGGGCGGTCTGTCCGAGCGCGAGCGCCGCAAGCTGAAGAAGAGCGCCGCGGGCTGAGCCCCCGGGCCGGCGTGTCCGGCCCGGCTCCGCCAGCACTTCGGCGGTTTCATCGACCGTGGAGCCCCTCGCTAGGGTGCTCCGGTGACCGTCACAGCGCTTCTCGTCAGTCACGACGGGGCGCGATGGCTCCCAGCAGTCCTGACCGGTCTGGACGGGCAGACCCTCCCGGTGGACCGCGTCGTGGCCGTCGACACCACGAGCCGCGACGACAGCGTCGAGCTCGTCCGCGAGGCCCTCGGTGAGCGGGTCGTCGTCGACGTGGTGCCCGGCTCGACCAGCTATCCCGCCGCCGTGCGCCACGGCCTGGACCTGGCCCCACCCGCTCCGGCCGAGGCCGGCGACGACGAGTGGATCTGGCTGCTCCACGACGACAGCAACCCCGCGCCGACCGCGCTCGCCGAGCTGGTCGCCGCCGCCCGCGAGCACCCCTCGGTCGCGATCCTCGGACCCAAGCTGCGCGAGTGGCCCTCGCTGCGCCGCCTCCTCGAGGTCGGCCTGACCATCACCGGCACGGGCCACCGCGAGACCGGTCTCGAGCGGGGTGAGTACGACCAGGGCCAGCACGACGCGGTGCGCGAGGTCCTCGCCGTCAACACCGCCGGCATGCTCGTGCGCCGGTCGGTGCTGGAGTCGCTGGGCGGGCTCGACGAGGACCTGCCGATCTTCGGCAACGACATCGACTTCGGCTGGCGCGCCGCGCTGGCCGGTCACCGCACCCTCGTCGTGCCGCAGGCCGTGGTCTTCCACGCCGAGGCCGCGCACCGCGGCGTCCGGCGTACGCCGCTCACCGGCCGCCACACGCACTACCAGGAGCGACGCGCGGCCCTCCTCACGTCACTGGCCAACGTCTCCTCCCGCGGGTTCGCCTGGCAGTACGTCCGGCTCTTCCTCGGCTCCCTCCTGCGGGTCGTCGGCTTCCTCGCCGTGCGCTCGGTCGGGGAGGCGCTGGACGAGCTCGCGGCCGCGCTGTCCGTGCAAGGGCGACCGCGCCAGCTGCTGGCCGCGCGACGCGAGCGGGCGCGGCTGCGCCAGGGCGACCCCGCCGACGTACGCCGCCTGCTGGCGCCGACGTGGCTGCCCTACCGCCACGGCCTCGACTTCGTCACCGACCTCGTCTCCGCCGCGACCAACCAGGCCTCCGACGTCGCCGAACGGCGCCGCCTCGCCCGGGCCGAGTCCGGTCCCGGGGGCGGTGCGGCCGCTCGTGACGGGCGGCGCGGTGCCGGCGCGTCGGACGACGACGAGGACGCCTACCTCACCGACACCGGCTTCGTCGCCCGCTTCTTCACCAACCCGGTGGCCGTCGTGCTGGCGCTCTTCGGGGTGCTGTCGCTGCTCGCCGCGCGCGAGGCCTTCGGGACGATCACCGGCGGCGCCCTGTCGCCCGTGCCCGACGCGGCCGCGGACTGGTGGCGGCTGCACGTGTCGAGCTGGCACCCCCTCGGCACCGGCACGGACGTGCCGGCCCCGGCCTACGTGCTGCCGTTCGCCCTCGCCGCCTCCCTCCTGCTCGGCCACACCGGTGCCGTCGTCTCCGGCCTCATGCTGCTCGCGGTCCCCGTGGCGGCATGGGGCGCGTGGCGGCTGCTCAAGGTCGTCGGGCGGCTCGTCGACCCCCTGGGACTGCCGCGCTGGCTGGTGGTGTGGGGCGCGCTGACCTACGCCCTCGTCCCGGTCACCTCCGGCGCCTGGGCCGAGGGCCGCTTCGGGACGGTCGCGGTCGCCGCCCTGCTGCCCTGGATCGCGCACGCCGCCCTCGGCTTCGTCGACCCGGACCGCGACCGGCGCTGGCGTGCCGCCTGGCGCACGGCCCTGCTCCTGGCCCTGGGTGCCGCGTTCGTGCCCGGCCTGTGGCTGTTCGCGCTGCTGGCCACCGCGGTCGTGCTCGGGTCGGCGGCCGTCATCGCGCCGCGTCTGCTGCGCGAGCGCGACAGCTGGGGCCCGCCGGTGGTCGCCGTGGCCGCGACGCCCGTGCTCCTCGCGCCGTGGCTGCTGCCGCTGCTCACCACTGGCTCCGCGTCGGGCCTGCTGCTCGAGGCGGGGCGCCTCACCGTCGACCAGGTGACCTTCGGTGGCCTGGTCACCGGCCGCCTCAACGACCTCGGCGCGCCGTGGTGGCTCGGCGTGGTGCTGGGCCTGCTGGCCGTCGCGGCACTCATCCCGCGGAGCACGCGGGTGCCGGTGCTCATCTGCTGGCTGGTCGCACTGGCGGCCGCCGTCGTCTCCGGCGTGCTGTCGCACGTGACCCTGGACCTGCCGTCGGTGATCACCCGGCCCAGCCTGGGGCTGTTCGTGGTCATCCTGCAGGGCACCTGGGTGGTGGCGATCGTGCTCGGCGCCGACGCCTACCTCCGGCGACTCGCCGACCACCACCCGTGGTGGCAGCGCGGTGTCGCCGTCACGCTCGCCGTGGTGGCAGCGGCCGTGCCCCTCGGCGGCCTCGCCTGGTGGCTGACCGCCGAGGAGGGCGACGTCGTGGCCCGCGACGCCGAGCAGTCCGTCCCGGTCTACATGCAGCAGAGCTCGCTGCTCGGCCAGGAGCACGGCGTGCTGGTGGTGTCCGGGTCCGTGGACGAGGGCGTCACCTACCGGATCCGCCGCGACGACGGCACGACCGTGGGGGAGGACGAGATCCTCACCCTGGCCGACGAGGACGCCGGCCTGACCAGCGACGTGCGTGACCTGGTGTCCGCGCCGACGCCCACCGTGGTCGCCGACCTGGGCGCACGGGGTGTCGAGTACGTCGTCCTCGCCTCGCCCGCCGACGGCCGGATCTCCTCGCTGCTCGACGCGACCGCGGGGCTCGAGCAGGCCAGCGCCGAGGACCGCACCACCCGCGCCTGGCGCGTCGACCGCCCGCTCGACCCGGCGTCCCTCGACGGCCCCAGCCCGTGGTGGCGCACCGCTCTCCTCGTCGTGCAGGCCCTCGCGATCGTGCTCGCGCTCGTGCTGGCGGCCCCGACCGTCCGGCAGCGCAGGGAGGGGGACCGCGATGTCTGAGCCCACAGCCGGCGGCCGCCGCCGTGCGGCCGAGACCACCCGCACCCGCCCCTCGCCGGTCACGGTCCTCGCCGTGCTCATCCCGCTGCTCACCGTCGCGGCCCTCGCCCTGGTGCGTCCGGTCGAGCAGGCGCCGTCGTCCGTCGCCCCCACCGAGGCGCCACTCGACCGGGTCACCGCGGTCTGCCCCGCCCGCCTGCCCGACGCCGACGAGGTCCGGATGGGCACCACCTCGCTCGCCTCGGGCGAGCTGGTGCTGCGCGTGGGCCGCCGGGAGGACACGCAGGAGCTGTCCGGTGGTGTCGCGTCCCGCACCGAGCGCCAGTACGTCGTGGTCAACGGCAGCGGTGAGCTCGCGCCCGGGCTCGTCGCCTCGCGCTCCGGCGGCGGCTCGGCGACCGGCTGCGACCAGCCCACGCCCGAGCGGTGGTTCACCGGCGTCGGCGCCTCCGCCGAGCACACCTCCACGCTCACCCTGATCAACCCCGACCGCGGACCCGCGGTCGCCGACGTCTCCGTGTGGGACGGCAGCGGGCTCGTCGACGTCCCCGCGCTCCGCGGCGTGCGCGTGCCCGGCGGCCGCTCCACCTCCTTCGACCTCTCCGAGGTCGTCCCCAGCCGCGACGCCCTCGCCGTGCGGGTCAGCGTCTCGCGTGGGCGCCTCGCCTCCAGCGTGGTCGACGTGGTCGACCCGGTCGGACGCGACCGCCCGGTCCGCGAGTGGCTCCCCGCGCAGGCCGCGCCCGCCTCGACGTCGTACGTCGCCGGGATCGGCACGTCGGCAGCCGACCGCGTCCTCACCGTGGCCAACCCCGGCGACAGCGAGGTGCGGGTCGCGCTGGAGCTGGTCAGCGAGGAGAGCGAGTTCGCGCCGTCGGGCGTCGAGGAGGTGAGCATCGACCCGGCGTCGGTCACCGAGGTCGACCTCAGCGGCGTGCTGCGCGGGCGCAACCTCCAGGGCGTGCAGGCGCTCCGGCTCGAGGCGACCGGCCCGGTCACCGCCACGCTCCGAACCCGGACCGCGACCGACCTCGCGCTGACGTCGGCCGGGTCCATGATCGAGGGTGACGCCGCCGTCGCCCTGCCCGCCGGGGCCAAGCGCGTCGTCGTCACGGGCGCGACCACTCCCGGTGTGGTGACGTTGCAGGCCTGGGACGCCGACGGCGAGGCGGTGGTCCGCGAGCGCCGTGTGGAGGTCGACCCGGCCACTGCGGCGCGCCTGCGGGTGCCCGACGAGGCGGTGCTCGCACGCGTGCGCGTGGAGCGCACGGGAGCGGTCGTGTCGGTCGAGGTCAGCGACCGCGGGCTGTCTGTCCTGCCGCTCGCGCAGCTGGGGACGACCAGCGAGGTCGCGGACGTGCGCCCCGCGCAGCGCTAGCCAGAACTAGTCGGCGTACCTCTCGTCGACCTGGCCCGGCGTGAGGTTGAGCAGCTCGGCCAGCTGCTCCACGACGACGGTGTGCACCATGGCCTCGAGCTCGTCGCGCGAGGTCGAGCGGTGCTCGATCGGGCGGCGGAAGATCACGAGCCGGGTCGGTTCCTGTCCCTTGCCGCGCACCAGCGACGACAGCGGCACGGTCTCGTCGGGCCAGTCGTCGGGGAGCATCGGCGCGTCCTCGACGGCGTACTCCACCAGGCCGAGGTGGCGGTGCCAGCGCTCGTCCAGCGGCGTCACCACGTCGAGCACCAGCTGGTCGAAGCGCTGTCGCGTGGTCCGCAGCGCCGGGGTGCCGGGTCGCTCGGGCAGCACCCCCGGTCCGCGCATGCCGCGACCCCGGCGGTCGCGGGTGCGGTGCCTCGACCGGCCGGACCCGTCGCCTGCTTGCGTGCCTGCACCGATGTCCACGCCGCGAGCCTAAGCGCCCGGCGTGTGTGCGCCGGGTAGCGTCGGCGCCGTGAGCCTTGCCCGTCGTTGTTCGCGGACGGCGTGTGGCCGTCCTGCGGTCAACACGCTGACCTACGTCTACGCCGACCAGACCGCTGTCCTGGGTCCGTTGGCGACGTACGCCGAGCCGCACGCCTACGACCTCTGCGAGGTGCACAGCGAGCGGCTGTCGGCCCCCCGCGGCTGGGAGGTCCTCCGGCTGGCTCCGGACCCGAAGGCGCAGGGCCCGAGCAGCGACGACCTGCTGGCGCTGGCCGACGCGGTCCGCGAAGCGGCCCGCCCTGCCCCGGCGCCGGTGCCGCTGCACTCCACCGACGACGCGACCCGTGGGGCCAAGCGCGGCCACCTGCGGGTCCTCACGCCCACTGACTGACGGTGCCCGGCACCCCCTAGGATCATCGGCGTGAACATCGACCAGCAGCTGCTGAGCATCATCGTCTGCCCGGCCTGCCACGGCGAGCTGTCGCCGGCGGCGTCCGGCGGTGCCGAGGAGCTCGTGTGCCAGGGGTGCGGCAACGCCTACCCGGTGCGCGACGACATCCCGGTGCTGCTGGTCGACGAGGCCCGCAAGCCCGCCTGACCGCACTCCCGCCCGACGAGACTGAGGAGCTGGCCGTGGCCACCTGGTTCGACGAGGCCCGGATGGACGACGCCGGGGTGCTGGAGACGATCGACCTCCGGCTGCGCACGCTCGCCGAGAGCGGTGCCCGGGTGCGCCGGGAGGCCAACGAGGCGGCCGCCGCGACCGCCGAGGCCATCGCGCGCGGTCGTGACGAGGCCCGTCCGCGAGCGGTGATCGCCGCAGGCCCCGACTCGCGCCTGCTCCGCGCCGTCCTGGAGCCGTGGTGCCCGGTGCCGTTCGTGGCGTGGCCCAACCCCGGGCTCCCCGGCTGGGCGGGGTCGCTCGACCTCGTCGTCATGCTGGCGCCCGAGGGCAACGACCACGAGTCGGCGTCCGCCGTCGCCGAGGCCGTACGCCGCGGAGCGCAGGTGGTGGTCGCGTGTCCCGAGCGCTCGCTCGTCGGCGAGCACGCCGCGGGGCGGCACGTGACGGTGCTGCCGACGGTGACGGGTGACCAGCTCGCGACCGCCGTCGTCGTGCTCGACTACCTCGCCCACGTCCACCTCGGCCCGCAGGCCGACGCCGAGTCGGTCGCCGCGTCGCTCGACCGGGTCGCCGAGGACTGCTCGCCCCACCGTGACCTGGCCGTCAACCCCGCCAAGATGCTGGCGATCGCGATGGCCGACACCAACCCGCTCGTCTGGGGTGGCTCCGTCCTGGCCGCCCGGGCGGCCCGCAGGCTGGCCGAGTCGCTGCGACGCACGAGTGGCCGCTCGGCGATCGCGGGCGACGCCGAGCACCTGCTCCCGGTCATCGAGGCCACCCGGCCCCACGACCTCTTCGCCGACCCGTTCGCCGACGAGCCCGGTGACCTCCGACCGCTGCTGCTCATCCTCGACGACCACTCCGACGACCCGGTCGTGCGCGAGCGGACGGGCGCGCTGAAGGCCGCCGCCGCGCGCCACGGCGTACGGGTGGAGGTCCTCGAGACCGACGCCGACGCCGAGGTCGCGCGCTACGCGTCGCTGCTGCTGACCGGCACCTACGCCACCGAGTACCTTCGCGTCGGGCTCGTCGAGGAGTAGGTGACGCGGGTCACATTGCCCGGTCACGGGCGAGGGGTTGGACCGTTCGTCGCCGGGTAGGACGCCCTGGACAGTCCGTCCCATCGTCCTCAGGAGCACCCATGCGTCGCACCTCCCTGTCCATCGCCGCCGGCCTCACCGCCGTCCTGCTCGTCTCGGCCACTCCTGCCCAGGCAGCGGTGTCGGCGAAGGACCTTCCCAAGAAGGGTGACATCGTCAAGACGTTCCCGGAGCTGGCGGACGCCGAGTTCACCACCTTCACGACCAAGCAGGTCACGCTGCCGGGCGCGACGTGTGGCACGACGAGGACCGAGAAGGTCAAGGGACTCGCCAGCATCCGTGGCATGGCGGCCACCGGTCAGCCGTTCGTCCAGTCGTCGGTCACCCAGGCCAAGTCGGCAGCGAAGGTCAAGGCCTACTTCAAGGCCTACAAGGGCCTCACCAAGAAGTGCGGCAGCTACACCGACCCCACCTCGGGCGCCACGATCACCACGACCCTGGCCAAGGCTCCCAAGCTCGGCCGGGCCTCGCTGGTGCTGAAGCAGGAGACCGCGCTCGCGGGCGTCACGAGCTACTCCACCAGCGTGTTCATCAGCAACGGCAAGCGCATGGCTGCCGTCGTGGCCCTCGACGACGCGGCGATCGCGGGCTCCAGCATCAACAAGCTCGCGAAGGTCGCTGCCAAGAAGATGAAGTGACCTGTTCCGGCTGGGTCGGCTGGCCCTACGACGGCCGGCTGCCGGCCGGTGGCTGCGTGTCGACGTCGGCCCAGACCTCGACGAGCTCGGCGAGGAGGCCGTCGCGGACGGTCGCGAAGCTGGCCACGGCGAACTCCAGCTCCTCTCCCGCGTCGCCCCGGCCGGTGACCCGCGCCCGCAGCACCCCGTGCTCTCCGTCAGCCACCAGGTCCTCGGCGTTCATGCGCTCGAAGCCGGGGTAGTCGGCGTTGAACCGGACCCAGCCGTCGCGGTCGAACACCTCGCCCGTGTGCACGAGGCGGCAGGTGAAGTCGGGGTGCAGCACGCCGGGCAGCGCCTCCCAGTCGTGGGCGTCGATGATCTCGACGAGGCGGGTGAGGAGTGCGGCTGGGTCCATGGCTCGAGTGTGCCCGTCGGGGGCGACATCGCCTCAGGCGCGCACCTGCGGACCGGAGTGCACGTGGACGTGGAGGTGCTTGGAGTCCTGGTAGGTGCCGAGGTTGGTCAGCACCGCGGCTGCGCCGTGCGCCTGCTCGACCTCGTGCGCGAGCCGCTGGACGACGGCGAGGAGTGCTCGGACGTCGGCCTCGTCGGCTGGGCCGACGGCGGTGAGCGAGGCGATGTGCCGCTTCGGCACGGCCACGAGGTGGACCTGCCAGAACGGCCGGGTGTGGTGGTAGGCGAGCACCCGGTCGTCCTCGTGCACGACGTCCAGCGGGACGGCTCGAGGGATCGCCACGTCGCAGTAGAAGTCGGTGCCCTGGTAGCTCGGCTCGGTGGACATGGCAGTCACCCTTCCAGAGCGGGACGCGCGCCGGCCGGGACGTGCCTGTGGCCCCGCTACCGGGTGGGTGGCGGGGTGCGGGGCGGGGTCATGGTCGGCGGGGTCGTGGGATGCGCACGACGTCCGGCCGATCTGGTGGTCGGGCGTCGTCGATCGCGGTGGTGCCGGTGTGGTCGCGGCGGTAGCGGTGCCCGTGCGGGGACGTCCACTCGTAGATCCCGGGTGCGACCATCTCGTAACGCCAGGCGGAATGTGTCTTGAGCCGGTGGTGGAACCGGCACAGGGCGGCGAGGTTGTCGGTCTGTGTGGGCCCGGGCTGGGGTCTGCCCTCGGCTTCGGCGTCAGGGTCGTGGGGGATGACGTGGTCGACGTCGCAGCGTCGGGCGGGTCTCGTGCACCACGGGAACACGCAGGTCTTGTCTCTGAGGACGACCTGTTCGCGGATCCGTTCCGGGACCTGGTACGCGTCGGTGTGGAGCTGGGTGTTGAGGTCGATGACCGGCTTGATCGTGACCTTCGTCCGGGAATCGGCACACCACGCCTTGATCTGGTCGAGGAGCACGAGGCGCTGACGCTCCTCGAGGCGTCCGGTGGGCCCGAACACGGTCTGTTCGCCGGCTGTTGAGGCGTCGAAGTTGTCGTCGAAGTTGTCGTCGAAGTGGGCGTTGAAGTGGGCGTGGAGGACGACCTCGCGTGCGGCGGGGAGCCGGTCGTCGCTCTCGGTCTTCGCGACGGTGCCTGCGCCTGTGGTGTGGAGGTCGAGGGCGGTCTGGGTGCGGGCGAGGTCGCCGAGGGCCTTCGCGCGGCGCACGTCGAGCGACTCGGTGGACCCGAGCGCGGCCTGGGTCGCGGCACCGTGGGCCAGGGCCCGGTCGAGATCGATCGCGTCGGCCATGTCGATCTCGGCCTCGACGCGCATGGTGCCGGCGAAGTGGACCTCCTGGGTGTCGATGGTGACGTGACGCGGGTCGACGTGGAGCCAGCCGTCCTCGGGATCCGCAGCCGGGTCCGGGGTGGCGAGGTCGAACCGCTTGATCGCCTCCGCCACCAGCCGGTCGAGCTGCGCGGGTCCGACCTTCCCCGCCACGGCGGCAACCTGGGCATCCACGAACCCGGCCGCCTCACGGGTCAATGACGGGGAGGAGTGGATGGTGGTCTCCGCGACCGACCGTGCCTTCCACGCCGGGACCCGGCCGGCGTGCACCAGGGCCCACAACCGCGGCAGCCGGTGCCGCAGCTCCAGGGCCTGCCCGATGAGCTTCTTCGTCGCGACCGTCGACACACCCAGCACGCCGCCGAGCTCCGCGACGCAGAACTCCGCCACCAACGGGCACCCATCACCCGCGATGGGCTCCTCGTGCTCACACCCCGCCGACGGCACCGAGAACGACGCGGCGTCGTGGATCGACTCCGGCGGATGCAGGTCCGCCCACTGCGCAGCAAGGATCAGCTGGTCGGCTGCGGCCTGGTTCTCGGCCGACCGCGCCGAGCGGATCGAAGCGAGCAGGCCGGAGGCGGTGAGGTCCTCGACCCCACCTGCCACCCGGCCCGCCACCCGGTCCGCCAGCGCTTCGCTCATGTGTTCGATTGTATCCGTCGGGTCCGACATCGGCCATGGCTGTGGACGGTTCGTGGCCAGCCTTTCTCGGCGCGCATCGTGGGTGAGCCGCTCGGTCTCGTGACGGGACTCCGTCCCTCCTCGACCAGCGGGGCCGGCAGGGCCGCGGGCTCCTCAGCCCTTCCCGGCGGCCACCAGGGCGAGCACCTCGTCGGTGGGGCGTACGTCGCCGTAGGAGCGGTGGACGACGTGGAGCGTCGCATTGTGGTCCTGGTCGCGCGTCGCGGCACGATCCCGCGGATGTACGCCGACTCGCGCACGAAGAACGGCACCAGCCGAGGCTACTGTCCAGGCATGCCACCGCCCGTGCTCCGCGAGATGCGCGTCGCGGACGTCCCCGCCGTGATGGCCGTCCAGGAGCCCGCGTCGATGGCCGGGCTCTCCGAGGTGTTCCCGCAGGACCGCCACCCCTTCCCCCGCGAGGTGCTCGCGGACCGGTGGCGTGAGGAGATCGCGGACCCCGGCATCGAGTGCTTCGTGATCCTGCGCGGACACGAGGTCGCGGGGTTCGCCGCGGTGGCCGGCGACGAGGTGAAGCACTTCGGGGTGGCAGTGGAGGAATGGGGGAGCGGCCTGGCCAGGACCGCCCACGACGAGATCCTCGAGGTGATGCGGAAGGCCGGGACCGCGCGTCCGTTCCTCCGGGTCTACGCGGCGAACCCGCGCGGTCGTGCCTTCTGGGAGAGGCTCGGGTGGACCGACACCGGTGAGCGGAGCCGCGGCCCGATGCCACCCCACGCCGAGCTCCTCACC
Organism: Nocardioides sp. T5; assembly: GCF_048161455.1. Taxonomy (NCBI): domain Bacteria; kingdom Bacillati; phylum Actinomycetota; class Actinomycetes; order Propionibacteriales; family Nocardioidaceae; genus Nocardioides; species Nocardioides sp. T5. The sequence goes on from NZ_CP182415.1 coordinate 1,183,976, forward strand.
TACGAGCTGCGCGCAGTCCGCCGATAGGCTGCGGGACGGCACGACCCACCGCGCGACGCATCGCGCGTCACCACACCCACTGCCCCGAAGGATCACCCATGGCCGGCGGACTGTTCGCCCTCCTCGACGACGTCGCCGCACTCGCGCGCATCGCAGCAGCCAGCGTGGACGACGTCGGCGCTGCCGCAGGTCGGGCCAGCATGAAGGCCGCGGGCGTGGTGGTCGACGACACTGCCGTGACCCCGCAGTACCTGCACGGGTCGCCTGCCGCCCGCGAGCTGCCGATCATCAAGAAGATCGCGATCGGGTCGCTCCGCAACAAGCTCCTCTTCATCCTGCCCGCCGCCGTGCTGCTGGGGCAGTTCCTCCCGCAGCTGCTGCCGGTGATCCTCATCTTCGGCGGTGGTTTCCTCGCCTACGAAGGAGCACACAAGGTCTGGGAGAAGGTCCGCGGCCACGAGCCGGTGGCCGAGGAGGCGGAGGACCAGCTCACCAGCTCCGGTGAGCTGAGCCCCGAGCACGAGGCGAAGACGGTTGCCGGAGCCATCCGCACCGACTTCATCCTCAGCGCCGAGATCATGGTGATCGCGCTCAAGGAGGTGGTCGGGTCCGACCCCGACGCCAGCATCTGGATGCGTGCGATCGTCCTGGCCGCGGTCGCCGTACTGATCACCGTCCTCGTCTACGGCGTCGTCGCACTGATCGTGAAGATGGACGACGTCGGTCTCCACCTGGCGGAGAAGCCCTCGAAGGCGTCCCAGCGGGTCGGACTCGCGCTGGTCTCGGCGATGCCGCGCCTGCTCACCGCGATCTCGTTGATCGGCACGCTCGCCATGCTGTGGGTCGGTGGCCACATCTTCCTGGTCAGCCTCTACGAGATCGGCGGCCCCGACGGGCTGCTGGAGGGTACGACGCTCGGCGACGTGCTGCACGCGCCGTACGAGCTCATCCACCACTGGGAGGAAGAGGTGCACCACGCCGTGGGCGGGGCCCTCGGCTCCCTCCTCGGCTGGCTGCTCAACACGCTCCTGTCGGGCCTCGTCGGCCTGCTGGTCGGTGGGATCATCCTGGCAGTCCTCCACGCCTTCGGGATCGGTGGCGGACACGGCTCAGGTCACGGCGACGAGCACGGCGACGAGCACGGCGACAAGCACCCCGACGAGCACGCTGCGGAGCACGCCGACGACCACGCCACTGGCCGTGTCGACCCGCCTGCCGAGGATTCCCCGAATCGCTGAGGGCCGTCCTACCCTCTTCTGGTCCGCGCGGGAGATCCCGACGACGCACAGATGTGCGGCGCAGACGGCTCCACCACACCAGGAGACAACCGATGGACTTCAACGTCGCCGACCTCAACCTCGCTGCCTACGGCCGCAAGGAGATCGAGCTCGCCGAGCACGAGATGCCGGGCCTGATGGCCATGCGCGAGCGCTACGGCAAGGAGCAGCCCCTCAAGGGCGCGCGCATCGCCGGCTCGCTGCACATGACGATCCAGACCGCCGTGCTGATCGAGACGCTCGCGGCCCTCGGCGCTGACATCCGCTGGGCCACCTGCAACATCTTCTCCACCCAGGACCACGCCGCCGCCGCGGTCGTCGTCGGACCCCCGTCGAAGGGCGGCACGCCCGAGGACCCGCAGGGCGTCCCGGTCTTCGCGTGGAAGGGCGAGAGCCTCGCCGAGTACTGGGACGAGGCCGAGAAGGTCTTTGACTTCCCGGCCACGGACGGCGAGGTGGGCGGCCCCAACATGCTGCTCGACGACGGCGGCGACATCACGATGCTGCTGCACCTCGGCGTCGAGTACGAGAAGGCCGGCGCCGTCCCCTCGCAGGACTCCACCGACAACGAGGAGTTCAAGGAGGTGCTGCGCGTCCTGGCCCGCTCGCTCGAGTCCGACCCGCAGCGCTGGACCCGGCGCGCGCCGCTCGTCAAGGGCGTCTCCGAGGAGACCACCACCGGTGTGCTGCGCCTCTACGAGCGCTTCAAGGAGGGCACGCTCCTCTTCCCGGCGATCAACGTCAACGACTCGGTCACCAAGTCCAAGTTCGACAACAAGTACGGCTGCCGCCACTCGCTCGTCGACGGCATCAACCGCGCCACCGACGTGATGATCGGCGGCAAGGTCGCGGTCGTCTGCGGCTACGGCGACGTCGGCAAGGGCTCCGCGGAGTCCCTGCGCGGCCAGGGTGCCCGCGTCATCGTCACCGAGATCGACCCGATCTGCGCGCTCCAGGCTGCGATGGACGGCTACGAGGTCAAGCGCCTCGAGTCGGTCGTCGAGACCGCCGACATCTTCATCACCACGACCGGAAACTTCGACATCATCACGGTCGAGCACTTCCACAAGATGAAGCACCAGGCGATCGTCGGCAACATCGGCCACTTCGACAACGAGATCAACATGGCCGGCCTGGCCAGGATCCCCGGCATCGTCAAGGACGAGATCAAGCCGCAGGTCCACCAGTGGATCTTCCCGTCCGAGGACGGCAAGCCCGGCAAGAAGGTCATCGTGCTGTCCGAGGGCCGCCTGCTCAACCTGGGCAACGCCACCGGCCACCCGTCGTTCGTGATGTCCAACTCCTTCACCAACCAGGTGCTCGCGCAGATCGAGCTCTTCGCGAAGGCCGACGACTACGAGCTGGGCGTGCACGTGCTGCCCAAGCACCTCGACGAGGAGGTCGCCCGGCTGCACCTCGACGCCCTCGGTGTCGAGCTGACCGAGCTGACCAAGGAGCAGGCCGCCTACCTCGGTGTCCCGGTCGAGGGCCCGTTCAAGTCCGACCACTACCGCTACTGAGCGGCACCGGCGTTCGGCTGAGGTCGGTCATGGCGCCCCAATAGACTGGCGCCATGACCGACCTTGCCGAACCCGCGCGCGGCAGCGTGCTCGTCGTCGACGACGACGCCTCCTTGGCGGAGATGCTCTCCATCGTGCTCCGCCAGGAGGGGTTCGACAGCCGCATCGTGGGCCGCGGCGACGTCGCCCTCGACGCGTTCCGTGACTACCGGCCCGACCTGGTCCTGCTCGACCTGATGCTCCCGGGCAAGGACGGCATCGACGTCTGCAAGGAGATCCGCGCCGAGTCCGGCGTGCCGATCGTGATGCTCACCGCCAAGGGCGACACCGTCGACGTGGTCGTCGGTCTCGAGTCCGGCGCCGACGACTACATCGTCAAGCCGTTCAAGCCCAAGGAGCTCATCGCCCGCGTCCGCGCGCGCGTACGCCGCAACGACGTCACGCCCGACGAGGGCCTGACCATCGGCGACGTGTCGATCGACGTCGCCGGCCACTCCGTCACGCGCGGCGACCAGCCGATCAACCTGACCCCGCTCGAGTTCGACCTGCTCGTCTGCCTGGCCCGCAAGCCGTGGCAGGTCTTCACCCGCGAGGTGCTGCTCGAGCAGGTGTGGGGATACCGGCACAGTGCCGACACCCGGCTGGTCAACGTCCACGTCCAGCGCCTGCGCTCCAAGGTGGAGCACGACCCGGAGAACCCGGAGGTCGTGGTGACGGTGCGCGGCGTGGGCTACAAGGCCGGCAAGTCCTAGGGGCCCACGGGTGAGCATCCGCGACCGGCTCCCACCGGTGCTCCGGCACGGGCCCGCCTTCTGGCGGCGCTCGGTGCAGGCGCGCGTCGTGGTGAGCACGGTCCTGCTCTCCGCAGCCGTCGTCGGCATCGTGGGCTGGTTCCTCATCCAGCAGACCCGCGAGGGGTTGCTCGACCACCGGGTCGAGGCCGTCGTGCAGGAGGCCGAGAGCGAGACCGAGGCGGCCCGCGCGGCACTGGCCGCCGCGTTCGGCGTCGACGTCGACGAGTCGGCCCAGCAGCAGGCCCTCGTCGAGCCGCTCCAGGCGCGCGGGGCGACGGCCGGCTTCGCGGTCGTGCTGTCCCCGCCGGTCAAGGACGGGGTACGCCTGGCCGACGGTGGCGCCAAGTTCACCGAGGGCCTCAACCTCTCCAGCGTCCCGGAGTCGATGGAGGCGCGCTTCGACTCCCTCTCCCCGACGGCGTGGACCTACACCGACATCCAGACCACCCGACCGATCCAGGGACTGCCCGAGGGGCCCGGCATCGTGGTCGGCAGCCAGGTCCGGCTGCCTGCCGACGACAACACCTACACCCTCTACTACCTCTACCCGCTGGCCGAGCAGCAGGAGACGCTCGCCCTGGTCTCGCGGGCGATGCTCATCGCCGGGGTGCCGCTGCTGCTGCTCGTGGCCGGCCTCACCTGGCTGGTGACCCGGCAGGTGGTCACCCCGATCCGGATGGCTCGTCGTGTCGCCGAGCGCCTCGCCGCCGGGCAGCTGCAGGAGCGGCTCCGGGTGACCGGCGAGGACGACCTCGCGCGCCTGGCGACGTCGTTCAACCAGATGGCCTCCAACCTCCAGAAGCAGATCCGCCAGCTCGAGGAGCTCAGCCGGCTGCAGCGGCGCTTCGTCTCCGACGTGTCGCACGAGCTGCGCACCCCGATCACCACCGTACGGATGGCCAGCGACGTCATCCACGACGCCAAGCCGTTCCTCGACCCGGTGACCGGTCGCGCCGCCGAGCTGCTGCAGAAGGAGCTCGACCGCTTCGAGACGCTGCTGGCCGACCTGCTCGAGATCAGCCGCTTCGACGCCGGCGCCGCGGTGCTCGAGACCGAGGACGTGGACCTCGTCGACGTGGCCCGCCGCGTCGTCGACATGACCTCCGCGCTGGCCGCCCAGCGCGACACCCGCGTGGTGCTGCACGACCCCGGCGCCCCGTGCGTCGCGGAGGCCGACGTACGCCGCGTGGAGCGGATCGTGCGCAACCTCGTCACCAACGCCATCGACCACGCCGAGAGCCGCGACGTCGAGATCTTCGTCGGTGCCGACCTCCAGTCGGCCGCGATCGCGGTGCGCGACCACGGCGTGGGGCTCGGGCCGGGGGAGTCGGCGATGGTCTTCAACCGGTTCTGGCGCGCGGATCCGGCGCGCGCCCGCACCAGCGGCGGCACCGGCCTCGGCCTGTCCATCTCGCTGGAGGACACCCACCTGCACGGCGGGTGGCTCCAGGCGTGGGGTCGTCCCGGCGAGGGCGCCCAGTTCCGGCTGAGCCTGCCCCGCCAGCTCGGCACCCAGCTGCGCCACTCGCCGCTGCCCCTGGTGCCGGTCGACGCCCGGGAGACGGCGTGAACCGCCGGTCGGCAGCGCGGGCGCTGCGCACCGCGAGCGCGGTCCTGGTGGCGTCCCTGCTCGCCGGCTGCGTGCAGATGCCGACGTCCGGCCCGGTCGAGGAGTCGGAGGGCACCGGCGTCACCGAGGACGTGCCCGGCATCTCGTTCGACCCGCGCCCCCCGCAGACGGGGCAGGCGACCTCCGAGATCGTCGACGGCTTCTTCGAGGCGATGACGGCCACCCCGGTCAGCGCCCGCGTGGCCCGCCAGTTCCTGTCCCGCGAGGCGGCGGAGGCGTGGGTCCCGGAGCAGCAGATCATCACCTACTCCGAGCTCGGCGACGTCACCGCCGGCACGTCGGTGCGGGTGCCGCTGACCGACGTCAACCTCTACGACGCCCGCGGCGCCTGGCAGCGCACCCGCGCGGGCGCCACCATGTCGATCGGCCTGGTCAAGGAGGACGGCGAGTGGCGCATCGACGAGGTGCCCGACGCCCTCATCGTCCCGGAGTCGTGGTTCGACGACTGGTACGAGCGGGCCTCGCTCTACTACTTCGACCCGACCACCGAGGTGCTCGTCCCCGAGCCGGTGTTCGTGCCGCGCGGCGAGCAGTTCGCCTCCTCGCTGGTGCGCGGGCTGCTCACCACCACCTCGGCCGACTTGCAGGACGTCGCCCGCAGCTACTTCCCACCCGGCACCACCCACGGCCTGTCGGTGCCGATCGTCTCCGGCGTCGCCGAGGTCTCCCTGTCCGGCGACCCCGACGCGGTGGACGAGCTGACGACGGAGCGGATGCTGGCCCAGCTCGTGTGGACCCTGCGGCAGGAGCCGCGGATCGGTGCCGTACAGCTCAGCATCGGCGGCCGGACCATCGTCGGCCCCAGCGGTTCCCCCCAGGTCAGCCTCCAGCTCGGCAGCGCCTACGACCCCAACGGCGTGCCGGCCAGCACCGACCTCTACGCCCTCGACCGGGGCCGCGTCGTCGCCGGCCAGCTGGGGGAGCTCGCACCCACCCTCGGCCCGCTCGGGCAGGAGGACTCGGCGGTCGACCTGCGCTCGATCGGCGTCAACCTCGCCGGTGCCCGGGTGGCCGGCGTCACCGCAGCCGGCACCGAGCTGGTCCTCGCCCCCACCGAGGCGGCGACGGGCGAGGTCGCGACCGTCGTCGTCGGCGCCGTGGACCTCGCCGCTCCGCACTGGGACTACCGCGACCGGATCTGGGTGCTCGACCGCAACGGTGGGCGTGCCCGGGTGATCCAGGTCGTCGACGGGGAGGCCGGCGAGGTGGAGGTGCCGGGCCTCACCGGCCGGCGGCTGAGCGAGCTGATCGTCTCGCGCGACGGCAGCCGCCTGGTGGCCGTCTTGCGCCGGGGCTCGACCGACCAGGTCGTCGCCGTCCGGATCCGGCACGACGCCGCGGGAGCGGTCATCGGCTTCACCCGGCCACAGCCGCTCTCGTTGCCAGCCGAGGACACCGCCCGCATCCGCGACGTCGCCTGGCGCTCGCCCACGACCGTGTCGGTGCTGCGCGACATCATCACCGACGACCTCGCGCAGGTGCGCACGGTCTCCGTCGACGGGGCACCGGGTGAGATCTCGACCGGCGGTGCGACGAGCCTGCGCGGGCGGATCCGCGCGCTCGTGTCCACCCCCGTCGACCTCGTCGAGGTCTACGCCGTGGCGGGTCGTTCGGTCTTCAGCCTGACCCGGCCCGAGCGCGAGGTGCCCGACCTGGCGCCGGGCCTGACCTCGCTCACCTACGTCGGCTGATCCACAGGTCGCGTGCCGGCGGTTGCCGTCGTACGACGCCTCCTGCTGGCATGGGCGCGTGCTCGACGAGGCCCTCGACCTGTTCCTCGGCAGCCGGTGCGTGGGGTGCGACCTGCCCGGCCGGATGCTGTGCCCGACCTGCCGCGGCTGCCTGTCCCGCACCCCGCGCGTGGCCTGGCCGACACCCGTCCCCGACGGGCTGGTGACGCCGTGGGTCGTCGAGGCGTACGACGGCGCGGTGCGTGCGCTGGTGGTGGGCCACAAGGACCGGGGCCAGTGGGGCCACCGGCGGGTGCTCGGCGACCTGCTCGCCCGGGCCGTCCACGGGGCCGCCGCCGAGCTCGACCCCGGCGCGCCGCTGCTGCTGGTCCCGGTGCCGTCGCGGCCGGGCGCGGGGCGGCGGCGGGGCTACGAGGCCACCGCGGCGCTGACCCGCGTCGCCGCCTCGCACCTGCGCCGGGACCGTCCCGCGGTGGTCGTGCCGCTGCTCGTGTCGCGCGGAGCCGCCGACCAGGCCGGTCTCGACGCCGGTGGCCGGGCCGCCAACATGGCCGGATCGATGCGCTGCCCGTCCACCTCCCTCGCCCGCGTCGGGCGCCGGCTCCGGGAGGCCCACGTCGTGGTCTGCGACGACGTGCTGACCACCGGGTCGACCGCGCGGGAGGCGCAGCGGGCGCTCGAGGCGGTCGGTCTGCCGCCCGTCGCGGTCGCCGCCGTGGCCGCCACACGGCGGCGCGGCTCGGCCCCCCGGACCGACAGGTGACCCCGCGGTTGGCCCGGGGCCGAGGAGGGGCTAGCGTCTTGTCATGGAGTCCGTTCGGGTCCGTGGTTGCGTCACAGAGACGAGTTCTCCGTGGCTAGCCGATGCCAGTCGCAGGCGAAACGGTCCACGTAAGTCCCCGGGCGCTGCGCTGTCCTGCAGCGTGCTGTCCGTCGGACGATCACGGTGCGGCTTAGAAGTAAGTCCTGCCCCGTCTCCGGCACCAGATGTGCCGGATGCCGGGAGAAGGCCAGTAGTGACGGAGAAGTTGCGAACGCTTCAGCAGGCGGTTGTGGGGTCGAAGACCAGGTCGGCCGGGCGGGCTCCATCCCACCCTGCCCCGGCGGGTGTGCCGCCGCGGCGAAATGGAGGGGTGCGGACCGTTCGCTAGTTGAGGAGGTTCACATGGAGGTTGTGGTCACGGGGCGGCACTGCGAGGTGTCCGACCGGTTCCGCGAGCACGTGTCCGAGAAGCTCACCCGTCTGGAGAAGCACGATCACCGCATCATGCGCGTCCAGGTGGAGGTCGAGCTCGAGAAGAACCCCCGCCAGCACGACCGGTCCACCAAGGTCGAGCTCACCGCCTTCTCCAAGGGGCCGGTGATCCGGGCGGAGGCTGCTGCCGAGGACAAGATGGGCGCTCTCGACCTCGCCCTCGACAAGATGCAGGCCCAGATGCGCCGCGCCGCCGATCGGCGCCGCGTGCACAAGGGCCGCAACGACCACCTCTCGGTGGCCGAGGCCCTCGCCGCTCTGCCGGAGCCCGAGGACACCGCCGCCGAGGACGACGACGTGGTCGAGCGCAAGGTCGGGCCGATCACCGTGACCGGCGACGGCCCGCTCGTGGTGCGCGAGAAGTCCCATGCCGCGGTCCCGATGACGCTCGACCAGGCCCTCTACGAGATGGAGCTCGTCGGCCACGACTTCTACCTCTACGTCGACAAGGAGAGCGAGCGGCCGGCCGTGGTCTACCGCCGCCGCGGCTACGACTACGGAGTCATCTCCCTCGAGGTCGACTGACCCGAGACCGAACCGACCCCTGCCCTCGGTCACGCGCGCATGACATGATGCGCGCGTGACCGAGGCAACATCCGCTGGGAGCGAACCCGTTCGCGTCCTGGTCGTCGACGACCAAGAGCTCTTCCGCCGTGGCCTCATCATGCTGCTGGGCGGTGACAGCGACATCGAGGTCGTCGGCGAGGCCGCCGACGGCATCACCGCCACCGAGCTGGCGATCACCACCGCGCCCGACGTGATCCTCCTCGACGTCCGGATGCCGCGCCGCACCGGTGTCGAGGCCTGCCGCGCGATCAAGGAGGCCGTGCCGGCCACCAAGATCATCATGCTCACCGTCTCCGACGAGGAGGCCGACCTCTACGAGTCGGTCAAGAACGGTGCCGCCGGCTACCTCCTCAAGGACTCCTCGATCGAGGAGGTCGCCCAGGCGGTCCGCGTGGTCAACGAGGGCCAGTCGCTGATCAGCCCGTCGATGGCCGTCAAGCTCATCGACGAGTTCAAGCAGATGTCGAAGCCCGAGCGTGAGCAGGGCCCCGCCCTGCGGCTCACCGAGCGCGAGCTCGAGGTCCTCCGGCTGGTGGCCAAGGGCCTCAACAACCGCGAGGTCGCCAAGGAGCTCTTCATCTCCGAGAACACCGTCAAGAACCACGTCCGCAACATCCTGGAGAAGCTGCAGCTCCACTCCCGCATGGAGGCCGTCATGTACGCCATGCGCGAGAAGCTGCTCGACCTGCCCTGACCTTGGACCAGCTGACCCAGCTCCAGGCGCGTCGTGTCGCGCTGGCGGCCCAGGGCTTCACGGACCGCACCCACGCCACGCCCACCATGGCGACGCTCGACCGCACGCTCGCGCGCACCGGGGTGCTGCAGGTCGACTCGGTCAACGTGCTCCAGCGGGCCCACTTCATGCCGCTCTACTCGCGGATGGGCCCCTACGACGTGGGGCTGCTGCGTCGCGCGCAGCAGGGCACCCCGCGCCGGCCCCGTCGGCTCGTGGAGTACTGGGCGCACGTCCAGGCACTGATGCCGGTCGAGCTGTGGCCGCTGATGCGGCACCGGATGGAGTCCTACCGCGCCGATCGCGGCAAGTGGGGCTTCACCGCCGACGCGGCGCTCGAGCCGCAGGTGCTCGACGCCGTGCGTGACCGCGGGCCGGTCACGGCGCGCGACCTCGAGGACGAGCTCAGCACCGGTCCGCGCACGAAGGAGCACTGGGGCTGGAACTGGTCCGAGGCCCGCAAGGTCCTCGACTACCTCTACCTCGTGGGCGAGGTCGCCATCGCCGGGCGCAACAGCCAGTTCGAGGTGCTCTACGACGTGCCCGAGCGGGTCCTGCCCGCCGACGTCCTCGCCGCGCCGACGCCCACGCCGCAGGAGGCGGTCACCGAGCTCGTCCGCCGGGCGGCCCGCTCGTACGGCGTCGCGAGCGGGGCCTGCCTCGCCGACTACTACCGGCTGCGCCTGCAGCCCGCGCCCGGCAAGGCGAGCGTGAAGGTGGCGATCGACGAGCTCGTCGAGGCCGGTGAGCTCGTCCCCGTGGCCGTGCAGGGCTGGGGACGTCCGACCTACCTGCACCGCGACGCCCGGGTGCCGAGGCGCGTGGCCGCCCGCACCCTGCTCAGCCCGTTCGACCCGGTGGTGTGGCAACGCTCCCGGGCCGAGGCGCTCTTCGGGTTCTTCTACCGCATCGAGATCTACGTCCCGGCCGACAAGCGCGTGCACGGCTACTACGTCCTGCCGTTCCTCCTCGGTGACCGGCTGGTCGCGCGGGTGGACCTCAAGGCCGACCGGGCCACCGGGCGCCTGCTCGTCCCGGGCGCCTTCGCGGAGCCGGGCGCTCCGGCGGAGACCGCCGACGAGCTGGCCGCCGAGCTGTGGCGGCTCGCGGGCTGGCTCGGGCTCGACGACGTGGTGGTCGGGAGCCGGGGTGACCTGGCGCACGCATTGGGAGCAGCGTTGGCGAGGTAGGTACAGTTACCACTCGTGCCTGCCATCATCGACAAGCTGCTCCGCATCGGCGAGGGCAAGATCCTCCGTGAGCTCGAAGCCGTCTCCAAGGCCGTCAACGCCATCGAGGACGACTTCGTCAAGATGACCGACGACGAGCTCCGCGGGATGACCGACGAGTTCCGCGAGCGGCTCGCCAACGGCGAGACCCTCGACGACGTCATGCCGGAGGCGTTCGCCACCGTCCGCGAGGCGAGCAAGCGCGTGCTCGGCATGCGCCCCTTCGACGTGCAGGTGATGGGTGCGGCCGCCCTCCACCTCGGCAACATCGCCGAGATGAAGACCGGTGAGGGCAAGACCCTCGTCGCGGTGCTGCCCTCCTACCTCAACGCCCTCGAGGGCAAGGGCGTCCACGTCGTCACGGTCAACGACTACCTCGCCAAGTTCCAGTCCGAGCAGATGGGCCGCGTGCACCACTTCCTCGGCCTGACCACCGGCGTGATCCTCCCGTCGATGCGCCCGGCCGAGCGGCGCGAGGCCTACGCCTGCGACATCACCTACGGCACCAACAACGAGCTCGGCTTCGACTACCTCCGCGACAACATGGCGGACTCGGTCGCGGAGTGCGTCCAGCGCGGCCACAACTTCGCCATCGTGGACGAGGTCGACTCGATCCTCATCGACGAGGCCCGCACCCCGCTCATCATCAGCGGACCGACCCAGGACGAGGTGAAGTGGTACGCCGAGTTCTCCAAGCTCACGCGCACCCTCGTCAAGGACGTCGACTACGAGGTCGACGAGAAGAAGCGCACCATCTCGGTGCTCGAGCCGGGCATCACCAAGGTCGAGGACCACCTCGGCATCGACAACCTCTACGACTCGGTCAACACCCCGCTCATCTCGTTCCTGAACAACTCCATCAAGGCCAAGGAGCTGTTCCGCAACGACAAGGAGTACGTCGTCATGGACGGCGAGGTGCTCATCGTCGACGAGCACACCGGCCGCATCCTGGCCGGTCGTCGCTACAACGACGGCCTGCACCAGGCCATCGAGGCCAAGGAGGGCGTGACCGTCCGCGAGGAGTACCAGACCCTCGCCACGATCACCCTGCAGAACTACTTCCGCCTCTACGACAAGCTCTCCGGGATGACCGGTACGGCCATGACCGAGGCGTCCGAGTTCGACAAGATCTACAAGCTCGGCGTGGTCCCGATCCCGACCAATCGCCCGATGCAGCGCAAGGACAACGTCGACCTCGTCTACCGCACCGAGGAGGCGAAGTACGAGGCCGTCGCCGACGACATCGCCGAGCGCCACGACAAGGGCCAGCCGATCCTCATCGGCACCGTGTCGGTCGCGAAGTCGGAGTACCTCTCGAACCTGCTCAAGAAGCGCGGCATCCCGCACACCGTCCTCAACGCCAAGCAGCACGCCGACGAGGCCAAGGTCGTCGCGCTCGCCGGTCACAAGGGCGCCGTCACCGTCGCCACCAACATGGCCGGTCGAGGCACCGACATCATGCTCGGCGGGTCCGTCGACTTCCTCGCCGACCAGGAGCTGCGCAAGCAGGGCCTGGACCCGGTCGAGTCGCCGGAGGACTACGACGCGGCCTGGCCGGCGATGGTCGAGCGGATCAAGGCGCAGGTCTCCGCCGAGCACGACGAGGTCCGCGAGCTCGGCGGCCTCTACGTCGTCGGCACCGAGCGCCACGAGTCGCGCCGCATCGACAACCAGCTCCGCGGTCGTTCCGGCCGTCAGGGCGACCCGGGCGAGTCCCGGTTCTACCTGTCGCTCGAGGACGAGATGATGCGGCTGTTCAAGTCGGAGTGGGTCGACCGGATCCTCACCGTCCTCAAGGTGCCCGACGACGTGCCGATCGACGCCAAGCGCGTCAGCAATGCGATCGCCGGCGCCCAGGCCAACATCGAGTCGCAGAACTTCGAATCGCGCAAGAACGTGCTCAAGTACGACGACGTGATGAGCCGCCAGCGCGAGGTCATCTACGCCGAGCGCCGCCGGGTGCTCGAGGGCGCCGACCTCGGCGAGCAGATCCGCGGCTTCCTCGACGACGTGATCGCGGGCTACGTCCGCGGTGCGACCGAGGGCTACGCCGAGGACTGGGACCTCGACGGCCTGTTCACCGCCCTGAACCAGCTCTACCCGGTCGGCCTGACCAAGGAGGGCCTGGTCAAGGAGGCCGGCGGCCTCGAGGGGCTCAGCCGCGAGAAGCTGATCGAGGACCTGCAGAAGGACGTGCAAGAGGCCTACGACCGCCGCGAGGACGAGATCGGCGAAGAGGTCCAGCGTGAGCTGGAGCGTCGCGTCGTGCTCTCCGTGCTCGACCGCAAGTGGCGCGAGCACCTCTACGAGATGGACTACCTCCGCGAGGGCATCTACCTGCGCGCCTACTCCCAGCGCGACCCGCTCGTGGAGTACCAGCGCGAGGGCTTCGACATGTTCGCCGCGATGATGGACGGCATCAAGGAGGAGTCGGTCGGCTTCCTCTTCAACCTCCAGGTGGAGGTCGAGGACGAGGACGACGGCACGTCCGACGAGTCGGTCCTCGCGGCTGCCCCGCAGGCCGCGCCGCAGGTGTCCGCTGCCACGCCGCAGATCGACTTCGCGCAGGCCCAGTCCCACGCGCCCACCATTCGCGCCAAGGGCCTGGACAGGCCCAACCGCCCGCAGAACCTGTCCTACAGCGCGCCCTCGGAGGACGGCGAGGCCGAGGTCCACGCGGCTCCGTCGGCCGAGGACGACGAGTTCGCCGGCATCGGTCGCAACTCGCTGTGCCCGTGCGGATCCGGTCAGAAGTTCAAGCGCTGCCACGGTGCCCCGGGCGGGGCCTCGGGCCACACCACGCGTGCCGGCGGCTGAACCTAGCCCCAGCTGATCGCGACGCACTGCCAGCGGTCGCGCACGACCTCGAACCGCGCGGCGACCGCGCGTGAGCGACGGCCGTAGCGCACGTGCGCGCTCGCCTCGACCGCGTCACTGCGGATCAGGGCGGTGCGTACGCCGACCACGACCGGCCGCGCCGGGTTGGGTCCCCGGACCCGGCCCGGCGTGAGGCCGCCCGCCGCGGCGACCGCACGGGCGCGCCCGGCCAGCGCGTCGTAGACCTCGGGGACCGTGTGGCGCAGCAGCTGGGCGACCGGCCGGTCGCCGGCGGCGATCTCGACCGCGGCCTGCAGGTAGCGGCCGACGAAGGCGTCCACCTGCTCCCGGGAGGCGCGCTCGAGGTCGGCCAGGTCGCTCGCGCGGGTGCTCCGCAACCGCGGCCGCGGGGGAGCGGTGCGCGGCGTCAGGTCCAGGGCGAGTGCCCCCTGGACGCTGGCCATGCCGCCGCTCGGCCGCAGCACGATGACCTCGGCCTCGGTGGTGTCGGGTGTGCTCATCGTCGTTCTCCGTCCGTCTCGCTGTCCGTGTCGGTGTCGGTGTCGGTGGCGGGCAGGCGGAGCGCCTGGCCCGGGTGGATCAGGTCGGGGTCGTCGCCGACGACCTCCTGGTTGAGGCGCCAGATCGCCCGCCAGCGCGCCTCCACGTCGGTGCCGGGTGCCGGGTGCGCGCGGGCGATGGACCACAGCGAGTCACCGGCCCGGACCACGTAGGCGTCACCCGTCGTCGGGTGCGAGACCAGGGTGGTGGGCGTGTCGGCGGCCGCGTGGGTCGCGGTGTCGGTGGCCGGTGCGACCGCGCGCTCGGGCAGGGAGCCCGACGAGCAGCTCCGCGCCGTCACCGCCCGCGGCCTGCGCCGGGAGCGCCGTGCCCGCGACCACGGCGGCGCCCGCACGCGAGCAGCACCAGGCGCCGCGTGGCACCTCCGCCACGGGGTGCTCGGCCCGCCACGAGCTCGGCCACCGTCACCGAGGTGACCAGCCAGAGCCAGCCCAGCGACAGGGCCAGCAGCGTGGCGCAGCCGGCGACCAGCACGTCGACCGTGCGCTCGGAGGCCGAGGCGCTCGCGGTCGCGCGCCACGCGTCGGGCACGGACGACGCTGCGGCCGCTGCCGCGCCGGTCACCCCCAGCCAGACGGCGTACGGCCGCGCCGAGCGAGTGATCCCCCGAGACATGACGCGATCCTTTCGTTTGCGTGCGTTTGCCTCATTCAACGAACGTTCGCGGACGATGTCAACGGCTTCTCCACAGCGGGCGGGGGGCGTCGCGCAACCCCCTGGCTCGCCGCGACGTCTTCCGGGGTGAAGGGGGACGATGACGATGAGGACCACACTGAGGACGACGACGGCACGAGCCCGGATGTGGGCAGGGGTGACCGCCGCGCTGCTGACCACGGCGGCCGCCTGCGGGGCACCGGAGGGCGCCGACGCGCCCGAGGCGGTCGAGGCGAGCGAGCAGCAGGCCGCGCAGCACGAGCCCGCAGGCGCGCCCGCCACCGACCTCCCGGTCGCGGTCGATCTCGACCTCTACGTCGCGGGGAAGCAGGTGCCCGGGCGGTGGTACACCGCCGCCGGACGCGGCACGCACTGGGTCGCGCTGCGCGACGACCGCACGTGGTGGTGGGGCTACGACGAGGAGCCGCAGCGCATCGACGGACGGATCGACCAGTCGGTCGTCATCTCCGCCAGCGGCGGCTACACCGCGCACGTGCAGACCGGTCCCGGTGACGGGTGGACCCTGGTCGGCGCCGACACCGAGTGGGCCGGCGAGGGCTTCGGCGCCGTCGACCTCCCGCGCACGCCGATGGACCCGCCTCCTCGTGCGGTGGCGGTGACCGACGACGGACTCGTCGTGGCCGGTGGCCCTGACTTCCAGTGGCTGTGGCGGCCCCTGGTCGACGGCGCGACCGTCGACCTCGCCGAGACCGCCCCCGGACAGGTCGTCCTGGGCGGCACCGACGCCGGCCTGCTGGTCAACGATGGCGCCTACGACCGGACCGACGGGACACAGGGCGCCCCCTACCTCGCCCGGCTCGCGGCGGACGGCACGCTGGCCCGGCTCGGCCCGGTGCCGACGCACGACGCGCTCGAGGCCTCCGCGCAGTGGCTCGCCTACGTGCCTCCCGGCACGATCGGAGGTGAGGCGTCGGGCACGCCGGAGCTGCAGGTGCAGCGGCGCGACGGCTCGGGCGCCGGGGTGCTCGCCGCCCCCGACGGCTGGCTCTTCGTCGCGCCGGGGTTCCGTTGGGAGACCGCCGACCGGTTGCTGGCCCTTCTCGTGCGTCGGGACGGCCAGTTCGAGGCCCTGGCGCGGTGCCGGCCCGACGCGGAGTCCTGCGAGGTGGTGGACCTGCCTGACTAGGCTCGGCCCCATGTCCTGGGAGCACGACCTGTTCGCGCTGCTCGACGACCTCGAGGGCCAGGCCGCGGCCGCGTGGGAGGCGGACCGCGAGGCCGAGCTCGCCGACCGGGCGCGCACGGAGTACGCCACCGTCACCCTCGCCAGCCGGCTGATGGCCTCCCGCGGGCACGACGTGTCGCTCGACCTCCCGCGCCTGGGACGGGTCGAGGGCCGTCTGGCGCGGGTGGGGGAGGAGTGGTGCCTGCTCAGCGGGACGCGTCAGGAGTGGGTCGTGCCGCTCCGGGCCGTCACCGGCGTACGGGGTGCGAGCGAGCGCTCGGTGCCCGAGCTCGCCTGGTCACCGGTCGACCGCCTCGGCCTGCGGGCCGCGCTGCGCCGGCTCGCGGACGCGGAGGCGCGCTGCCTCCTGCACCTGGCCGACGGCACCCGCCACGAGGCGTACGTCGTCCGCGTCGGGGCGGACTTCCTCGAGGGGCGCGCCGCCTCGGGTGAGGTCTTCCTCGTGCCCTACGCCGCGCTGGTCGCCGTGCAGAGCCGCGACGACTGACGGATCAGGTCGCCTCGACGTCGTAGGGCGGGACGTGGCCCTCGGGGAGCGCGGACTGCTGGGCCGCCTCGGCCTGCTCGCGGTCGACCTCGGCCATCGCCTCGGTGATGTGCTTGCGCACGATCGTGCGGGGGTCGAGGTCGCGGAGCTGGAGGTCGGAGTACTCCGGGCCGAGCTCGTTGCGGAGCTCGTCGCGGGCGTTGGTGGCGAGCCCGCGCGCCCGGTGGAGCAGCTGGGCCGCCTGGCGGGCGAGGTCGGGCAGCTTGTCCGGACCCAGCACGACGACCGCCACGAGGGCGATCACGGCCAGCTCGAGGAGCCCGACATCGAACATGTCTCAGAACCTACTGCCTGCCCGGAGCGGTGGTCGGACGTGGTCAGAACTTGCTGGACGGGGTGAGCCCGAGCTGCATGCCCGCGAGCCCCCGGCCGCGGCCCGACAGCGTCTGGGCGACCCGGGTGAGCTCACGCGCGGCGAGGGCGGACGGGTCGGCCTCCACGATGGGCTTGCCGACGTCACCCCCCTCGCGCAGCGAGATGTCGAGCGGGATCTGCGCCAGGACCGGCACGTCGTAGCCGAACCGGCCCGACAGCGTCGCCGCCACGCGGGCGCCGCCGCCGCTGCCGAAGACCTCGAGGCGGTGGTCGTCCTCGGGCGGGCAGTGCGGGCAGGGGAGGTAGCTCATGTTCTCGATCACGCCGACGACGCGCTGGTGCATCATCGAGGCCATCGTGCCGGCCCGCTCGGCCACCTCGGCCGCCGCCTCCTGCGGGGTCGTGACGACCACGACCTCGGCGCTCGGCAGGTGCTGGCCGAGCGAGATGGCGACGTCGCCGGTGCCCGGGGGCAGGTCGAGCAGCAGGGCGTCGAGGTCACCCCAGTAGACGTCGGCCAGCATCTGCACGAGGGCGCGGTCGAGCATGGGGCCGCGCCAGGCCACGACCTGGTCGCGGCGGGGCTTGAGCATGCCGATGGAGATGACCGAGACTCCGCTGGGCGTGGGCACCGGCATGATCAGGTCGTCGACCTGGGTCGGGCGGCTGTCGGCCACGCCGAGCATCGCCGGCACCGAGTGGCCGTAGATGTCGGCGTCGACGATGCCGACCTTGAGGCCCTGCGCGGCGAGCGAGAGCGCGAGGTTGACCGTGACCGACGACTTGCCGACGCCGCCCTTGCCGCTCGCGATCGCGTAGACCTTCGTGAGCGAGCCGGGCTGGGCGAAGGGGATCTCGCGCTGGGCGCGCCCGTCGCTGAGGATCTCCTTGAGGCCGGCACGCTGCTCGGCGGTCATCACGCCGAGGGTGAGGTCGACCGACGCGACGCCGGGGACCTTCGAGACGGCCGCGGTGACGTCGCGGTTGATCGTGTCCTTGAGCGGGCACCCCGCCACGGTCAGCAGCACGTGGACCGCGACCGAGCCGTCCTCGGCGACCTCGACGGAGTCGACCATCCCCAGGTCCGTGATCGGGCGCTTGATCTCGGGGTCGTCGACGGTCGCCAGGGCGTCCATCACCTGCTGCTGCGTGGGGGTGCTCATGATCGGGAAGTCTACGAGCCGCCCCGAGGGCTCACGGTGTCGGCTCGTCCTCGGGCTCGCGGCGCGAGAGGTCCTCGATGTCGCCGAGGAGCCCGCGCAGCTCGGAGCGGAGGAAGTCGCGGGTGGCGACCTCGCCGACCGCCATCCGCAGCGAGGCGACCTCGCGAGCCAGGAACTCCATGTCGGCGTGGGCCCGGGCGTTGGCCTGGCGGTCCTGCTCGGCGACGACCTTGTCGCGCTGCTCCTGCCGGTTCTGCGCCAGCAGGATCAGCGGGGCGGCGTACGACGCCTGCAGGCTGAGCATGAGGGTCAGGAAGATGAACGGGAACTCGTCGAAGCGCAGGTCGGCCGGCGCGAGGGTGTTCCACGCCATCCAGACGATGACGAAGAGCGTCATGTAGATGAGGAACTTCGCGGTGCCCATGAAGCGGGCGAACTGCTCGGCGAACGAGCCGAACGCGTCGGAGTCGTAGGCCGGGCGGCGCACGAGCTGGCGACGGGTGTCGCGCGGCGTGTCGAGCCGGGTGCGGCGGTTGTCGCTCATCGGCCACCCCCTCCACTGCCGGGGCCGGCGATCGGACCCGGGCGCGGCGCCCGGTCCCGCCAGCCCTCGGGGAGCATGTGGTCGAGGAGGTCGTCGACGGTGACCGCGCCGATGAGCCGGCCCTCGTCGTCCACGACGGGTGCGGCGACCAGGTTGTAGGTCGCGAGGTGGGCGGCCACCTCGTCCATCGAGGCGTCGGCACGCAGCGGGTCCATCGACTCGTCGAGCGCGGCGGCGACCAGGGTCGAGGGGGGCTCGCGCAGGAGCCGCTGGATGTGGGCCGCACCCAGCAACCGCCCGGTCGGGGTCTCCAGGGGCTGGCGGCAGACGTAGACGAGCGCTGCGAGGGCCGGGGTGAGCTCGGGGTTGCGCACGTGGGCGAGGGCGTCGGCGATGGTCGCGTCGGGGGAGAGGATCACCGGCTCGGGCGTCATCATCGCGCCGGCGGTGTCGTCGGCGTAGGACATCAGGCGCCGCACGTCCTCGGCCTCGTCGGGCTCCATCAGCCCCAGCAGGGTCGCGGCCGTCTCGGGGTTGAGGTCGGCGATCAGGTCGGCGGCGTCGTCGGCCGACATCTCCTCCAGCACGTCGGCGGCACGCTCGGAGTCGAGGTGCTCCAGGATCTCGACCTGGTCCTCCTCGGGGAGCTCCTCGAGCACGTCGGCCAGCCGCTCGTCGTCGAGGGCCGCGACCACGGCCGAACGTCGCTCCGGCGGGAGGTCGTGGATCATGTTGGCCGCGTCGGCCGGGCGCATGTCGTTGAGCGCCGCGATGAGGTGGGTGGCCCCCTGCGTGGGCTCGTGGCGCGTGAGGCCGGTGACGTCGCGCCACTCCACGACGTGGGTCTGTCCGCGGCGCCGGAAGCCCTTGCTCGGCTCCTGCACCGCCACGCGGGAGAGCACCCAGTCGCGGTTGCGGGCCTGCTCCATCGCGACGTCGTAGACGACGCCGGTGACGCCGTCCTCCTTGGCGGGGTCCTTGATCGTGACCGTCCGGTCGAGCATCTGGCCCATCACGAGCGTCTCGGTCGAGCGCTGCTCGAAGCGGCGCATGTTCAGCAGGCCGGTCGTGTGCACCTGGCCGCTGTCGATGGCGGTGATCCGGGTCATCGGCACGAAGATCCGGCGTCGGCCGAAGACCTCGGCGACCATGCCGAGGACACGCGGCTGGCTCGTCTCGGTGCGGAGCGCGACGACCAGGTCGCGCACCTTGGCCACCTGGTCGCCCTGGGGGTCGAAGATCGGCAGCCCGACGAGCCGGGCCACGAAGACGCGGGTCGGGGTGGTGCTCACGGCGGCAACGGTAGCGTGCCGGTCCCGCGCTCGATCCCCCTCCGCGCCGAAGGGGTGGTGTACTCTAGCGTCGCACGAGTCACTTCTGTCACATCGATCGGGCCCGGGCCGACACGTCCAGCACGTGTGGTGAGTGGTCACGGTCGGGTCACCTCGACGACGCCACCTCCCCGACCTCTGTGAGGCCCCTTCCATGTCCGGCACTGCTTCCTCGCGCCTGTCCTCCCTCCGACGCCTCGGCGCCGTCACCCTGACGCTCGCGACGGCCCTGCTCGTGGCCCCTGCCGCTCCCGACGCCGGCCCGGCGTCTGCGGCTGCGGTGCAGCCCGCTGCCGCGCCCGTCGCGGCCCGCGTGGCCGACACGGCGCAGACGACTCCGGCCACCTCGTTCCGGGTGGGCAACTTCAACGTGCTCGGCGCCGACCACACCGCCCCCGGCGGGAAGCGGAAGGGCTGGGAGTCGGGCACCGTCCGCATGGACCGCGTGGTGGGCCTGCTCCAGCAGAACGCCCTCGACGTCGTCGGCTTCCAGGAGTTCCAGCCGCCGCAGGCGGCCCGCTTCGGCGAGCTGATGGGCACCTCGTGGCAGACCTACCCGGGTCTCAACAACCCGGCCGGACCCTCGGTCAACTCGATCGGGTGGCGCACCGACACCTGGACGCTCCTCGAGGCGCGCACCCTCCCGATCCCCTACTTCGACGGCGTGCCGAGCCGTATGCCGGCCGTGCTGCTTCAGAACGTCGGCACGGGGCGCCGCGTGTGGTTCTTCA
The DNA here is from genome assembly GCF_048161455.1 of Nocardioides sp. T5. Taxonomy (NCBI): domain Bacteria; kingdom Bacillati; phylum Actinomycetota; class Actinomycetes; order Propionibacteriales; family Nocardioidaceae; genus Nocardioides; species Nocardioides sp. T5. The sequence goes on from NZ_CP182415.1 coordinate 1,204,563, forward strand.
ACACCCACAACCCTGCCGACGTCCGCGGTCCGGCCCAGTCCTACCGCGACACGGGCTTCGCGATGGAGGTCGCGCTCGCCAACGAGCTGCGCGCCGCCTACCCCGACGCGCCGTTCATCTCGCTCGGTGACAAGAACGAGCGCGGCAGCTACTACTGCAAGGTCGCGCCCGGCTCCGGCATGTGGTCCGCCAGCGGCGGCTACGTCGACGGCAGCACCTGCAAGCCGCCCGCCGGCGGCGCGATCGACTGGATCATGGGCACCCAGGACGTCTTCTTCAACGGCTACACCCGGCTGTGGAACGACTACGTCTCCAAGACCAGCGACCACCCCCTCTACTACGCCAACGCCGTCGTGCCGGCGTCCGCGCCCAACGGTGTCGACCACGTCGTGGTCGTGGCCGTCCCCGGGCTGACCTCGGCCATCGCGGGCGGCTCGAAGGCGCCGGGCGAGGCCACGCGCATGGCCAGCAACGGTGCCTCGACCACCAACGCGCGCACCGCCACCGAGAGCACCCAGGCCGACGCGAACCTGATGTCGCTGCTCAGCGGACGCCGGGTCTTCCCCAAGGCCGGTGGCCACGGCGTCGGCTCCAAGAAGACCCTGCCTGCATCGGTCCACGACTCGGCGGGCCAGTACGTCTCCAGCCTCTTCGACCTCGCGCACAACAACTCGGGGCGCACCATGTTCGCCTCGAGCCGCAAGGAGAACCAGCTGGTCCTCCGCAGCTGGAACCGCAAGAGCGGCGGCAAGGACCCGTACGGCGTCGACGACGGCACCGCCAAGATCGACCGGTTCAAGATCATGCGCGACGACGCCAGGAGCGTCGGCTGGTGGCGCGAGACGATCGAGCGCAAGCCTGCCGAGCTGAGCGTCATCGAGCTGTCCGGGGTCCTGAAGACCGGTCTCGACGACGGCTTCAAGGGCGCGGCCTACGAGAAGGCGGTCCGCAAGGCGTTCCAGAAGGTGGCCGCCATCCGTCGCAGCATCGCGAAGTCCCCGGCGATGAACGACACCACGCTCCTCATCGTCACCGGCACCGGTGGCGCGCAGAAGTCGCGCGGCTCGTCGCGGACCTGGGCCAAGAGCTACAAGGTCCCGATGTGGGTGACCGGTCCGGGCGTCCCGGCAGCGAGCGACCTCTACTCCCTCAACCCGTCCTTCACCTCGCCCGGGCGCCAGCAGCTCAACTACTCCGGCGCGCAGCCGATCCGCGTCGGTGACCTGACCAACCTGGTCACGCGCACGCTGGGCGTCCCGCCGGTGCCGGGCTCCTCGATGGACCCCGAGCAGCGGTTCCAGGTCTTCGACCCGCTGCTGGTCCCCGGGTCCTGATCCGCGAAGGTTGGTGCGCGGCGACGGCGCCCGGTTAGGCTTGCGGCTCCGAGCCGCCCACGTCCGGCGTGGCGCCGTCCGCCGGGGCCGTCGGCTCACCCCACGCAGAAGGTGGCCGTGAACCACAAGGACCCCGAGACCACGAGCACCCCGCGCCGCTCGCGCGTCGAGCTGTGGGCTCCCTTCCTCGTGCTCGCGATCGTCGCCGCCGTGGTGTGGGCGTCGTTCTGGTCGGACTCGTCCGTCGACGACGTGGCCACCGACCGGACGGGCGCCTCGCAGGCCACGGCAGCGTCCGACGCGTCCGACGAGGCGGAGTCGTCCGAGGAGTCCGGCGAGTCGGGCGAGTCGGGCGAGGGTGCCGAGGACGGTGGCCAGGGTCAGCGGTCCGGCTCGGCCGGAGCCGAGCCGGAGCACCCGAAGCCCGAGCAGCTCGAGGCGTCCGTACGCCGCTTCCGTGCCGCCCAGCGCCGGCTCGCCTCCCGCGTCTCCCGCCAGGTCGAGGTGGTCGAGCAGCGCACGCAGCCGTTCGAGCTCCAGGTCGCGAGCTACAACGTGCTGGGCGACTCCCACACCGGGCCGGGGGGCAACAAGCCGGGCTGGCCCGACGCCGGCCCGCGCATGGACATGACCATCGCACAGCTGCGCAGCAACGGCATCGACGTCGTCGGGTTCCAGGAGTTCGAGGAGAGCCAGTACGGCATGTTCACCTCGCGGGCGGGGGAGTACTCGCTCTACCCGGGGATGTCGCTGGGCAACAAGTCGGTGCGCTTCAACATCGCGTGGCGCTCCGACATGTTCAGCCTGGTCGAGGCGCACACGCTCTCGATCCCCTACGCCGGCGGTAGCCGGATCGCGATGCCCGTCGTGCTGCTGGAGTCGATCAGCACCGGTCGCCGGGCCTGGTTCGCCAACTTCCACAACCCGGCCGACACGCCGAGGCTCGGCAACAACGCCCGCTGGCGGGCCGAGGCGGCCGCCATCGAGGTCGCCCACCTGACCGAACTCCACCAGGCCGACGGCACCCCGGTCATCGCCACCGGCGACTACAACGAGCGGGCCGAGATCTTCTGCCGCTTCACGGCCGGCGGCGTCTTCACGGCCGCCGCCGGCGGAAGCTCGGCCGGCGGCTGTGCGCCGCCGCCCAGCATGCAGGTCGACTGGATCTTCGGCTCCACCGGAGTCGCGTTCGCCGGCTACGCCGTCACCGGCACGGGCCAGGCGTCCGACCACAGCATGATCAACGCCACCGCCACGCTCACCGGCGACGACGGGACCGACGGATCGACCGACGGGACCGACGGATCGACCGACGGCCAGTAGGCGCCGCAGCCGCGCGCCGGGTGCTCGGTATAGTCCGCCGCGTGAGGTCCCTGAGCCAGCTGCGGCGTCCCGACGCGCTGGAGGTCCTCCGGATCGACGCCGCGGGCCTGCTCGTCGCCGCCGCCGGTGAGCAGCTGGTCGACGTGGCCTTCGACGGCCGTCGCATCTGGTCCTTCTGGCTGCTGCGCGACGGCGAGAGGGGCGACGACGGGATCAGCCTCCAGTGGCCCAAGCCGCTGCGTCCGTTCCTCGACGGCGTCACCGACGTGACCCTCAGCGACCCCGGCACCGACACCGTCCTCTTCTCCCGCACGGTGCAGTTCGGTGAGCGTCCCGAGCGGATCGCCGTCGTCAACCCCGCCGGTCGTCCGCTCGCCCTCGACAAGTCGCTCAAGCTGGTGGAGACCTTCGACACCCGCGACGCCGCCCAGGTCGAGCCGCTGCTCGACGCGATCGAGGAGGTGCTCGGCGCGCTGCACCGGGTCGGGCTCGACGCCTTCCTCGCCTACGGCACGGCGCTCGGCGCGATCCGCGACGGTGGCCTGATCGGCCACGACAGCGACGCGGACCTGGGCTACGTCAGCCGCCACGACCACCCGGTCGACGTGATCCGCGAGTCCTTCCGGATCCAGCGCGCCCTCACCGACATGGGCTACCGCGTCACCCGCTACAGCGCGATCGCGCTCAAGGTGCACGTCCTCGAGAGCGACGGCCTCGACCGCGGCCTCGACGTGTTCGGCGGGTTCATGCGCGCCGGCAAGCTCTACCTCATGGGGGAGATCGCCGTTCCGTTCGAGCGCGAGTGGATCTACCCGCTCGGGACGGCCTCGCTCGAGGGACGCGAGTTCCCCGTGCCGGCAGACGCCGACCGCTTCCTCACCGCCACCTACGGCCCCGACTGGCGGGTTCCCGACCCGGCCTACAAGTTCACCACCCCCGCCAGCACGATCGAGCTGTTCAACGGCTGGTTCCGCGGCATGCGCACCGGCCGCGCCGGCTGGCACGCCTACCACAAGCGCACGGCGCACCATGCCACGTCGGTCTCCGCCGTCGCCGAGGCCGTCGCCGAGCGCCACCCCGACCTCGCGACGTACGTCGACATCGGCTGCGGACGCGGCACCGACGTCGCCTGGTTCGCCGACCGCGGCGTGACCGCGATCGGGCTCGACTTCCAGCCCTACGCGTACGACGCCGAGGCGCAGCGCCGCGCCGACGACCCGCGCGTGACCTTCCAGCTCTTCAACCTCCTCGAGCTGCGTCACGTCCTCGCCGTGCCCGCCTGGATCGCCCGCATGCCCGGCCCCCGCGCGGTCGGCTGCGTCCACGTCGTCGAACGGCTCGGTCGCCGCGGTCGCCTCAACATGCTGCGCTCGGCCCGCATGGTGCTGGCCGGGACCACCGGCACCCTGCACCTGCAGTTCCTCAGCGAGAAGGGGCGCGACGGCTACGCTCGCCGCACCGGCGCCCGCAAGCCCCTCGATCCCGCGATCGTCGCGGCCGAGGTGGAGGAGTCCGGCGGACGGATCCTGGAGCAGGTCCGCGAGCACGTCTCCGACGCGCCCGGCAGCTCGCAGGTGTGCCGCATGATCATCGACTGGAACGCGTGAGGTGGCAGCAGACATGTTCGGACTCCCCAACCTGCGGGGCAACCGGAGGGGCACCCCCGGCCCCGAGACCGGCAGCGACCTCGAGAAGCGCGTCGCCGCGCTCGAGGAGGCCGTCCAGGAGAACCGTGCCCTCAACGTGCGCCTGGCCGAGCTCACCGACGTCGTGACCGAGCTGCTGCTGCCGGTCGCCGCGCGCGACGAGGAGAAGCTGGAGGAGCTGCTCGGGAAGTACCGCGAGGACTTCTCTTGAGCCCTGGCCCGCGCGACCACGGTGGGCCACGCCGGGTGTTCCTCCACGTCGGCCTGCCCAAGACCGGTACGACGTACCTGCAGCAGGTCGTCTGGGCCAACCGCGACCGCTTGCGGTCAGCTGGTGTCTTCCTCCCGGGCTTCGGCCACCGTGAGCACCTCTGGGCAGCCCTCGACCTGCAGGAGCGGCCCCGGCTCGCGCGGCGCCACCCGGACGCCCCCGGGGCGTGGCAGCGGCTCGTCGACCAGGCAGCCGCGCAGTCCGGGGACGTGCTGATCACCCACGAGTTCCTCTGCGGCGCCAGCGCCGAGCAGGCCTCCCGGGCGATCGCCGACTTCGCCGGCGCCGAGGTGCACCTCGTCGTCACCGCGCGCGACGCGGCCAGCGTCGTGTCGGCCGGGTGGCAGGAGTCGGTGAAGAACGGCAGCACCGTCGACCTCGACGCGGTGATGGCCGGCAAGGCCGCGGGCGGGCCCGAGTTCAGCATGCGCACCTGGGACCTGGCCGGCGTCCTCGAGCGCTGGACCCCCGACCTGCCCGCCGAGCAGGTGCACGTGCTGGTGATGCCCGGGGCCGGCCGACCGCGCGACCTGCACTGGCGGCACTTCGCCGAGGTGCTCGGCGTCGACCCCGACGCCTACGAGGCGCCCTCCGACGCGGTCAACCCCGCCCTCGGGATCGTCCAGATCGAGACCCTCCGGCTGGTCAACAAGCACCTCCCGCCCTACTCCGCCCAGGAGCGCGGCGTGTGGATCCGGGGCTACCTCGCCGAGGACCTGCTCGCCCGCCAACCGCGCGAGCGTGGCGGGCTGCCGGAGCACCACCGGGTGCGGTTCGCCGAGCTCGACCGAGCGGCCACCGCGCTGATCGCCGATCGCGGCTTCCACGTGCTGGGGGACCTGTCCGACCTGGTCGCGGACGCCGGGAGCGCTCCGGGCCGCGAGCCCGACACGGTCACCGCGGACGAGCTTCTCGAATCGGCCGCGCGACTCGTCGCTGATATCGTGGCGGACGTCCGCGCGAGCACAGGGGATGTGCCGCCACGTCGGGGGAATCTCTGATCCGGGCGCCTCGAGTGTGCCACGTAGGAGTCTTTGTGCGTTCCAAGTTCGTTACCCTTCTCGCCGCCTGTGGGCTGCTGGCCTCCATGGCCGCGTCCACCTCCGGTGCCACCGCCGCTGCCTCGGCCCCGACCTCGAGCGCCGCTGTCGCCGCGTCGGCGCCCCTGACGGCGCTCGCCGCGCGCAAGCCCGGCAAGCCCAACAAGAAGTGGAAGGTCCCCACCGGGGCGAAGTTCAACAACCCGATGGTGGAGAAGGACCGCTACGTCATCGAGCGCCACGTGCTGCGTGCGATCCGCAACACGCCCAAGGGCGAGAAGATCACCATCTCGGCCTACTCGCTCGACCGCCAGGTCTTCGCCGACGAGCTGATCCGCGCGCGGAAGCGCGGGGTCAAGGTGCGGGTCCTGCTCAACGACCACCTCGTGCCCAACGCGCAGGTCCGGATCCAGAGGGTGCTGGGCCACAACACCAAGAAGAAGAACTTCCTCAAGCGGTGCACGTCCGGCTGCCGGGCCGACGAGAACGAGTACAACAACCTGCACAGCAAGTTCTACCTGTTCAGCCGCACCGGCAAGAACCGCGACGTCGTCATGCTCGGCTCCTACAACATGACGCTCAACGCCGTCCGTTGGCAGTGGAACGACCTGTGGACGACGGTCGGCAAGACCACGCTCTACGACCAGTACATCGCCCTGTTCAACGACATGCGTCCCGACTGGGACAAGCGCCGGGCGACCTACGCGTTCTGCGAGGCGGGCCTCAACTGCCCCGCGGGCGACCAGCAGAAGTACTACAACATCGTCTTCCCCCGCTACACGACGCCGTCCAACGACGCCGTCCTGGACATCCTCAACAACATCCAGTGCGTCTACACCGACGCGGCGGGTGCGCAGCGTCGTACGCAGCTCGCGCTGTCGATGCACTCGATGCGCGGCAAGCGCGGCAACTACATCGCCGACAAGCTGCGCGACCTCTACGCGAATGGCTGCAACCTGCGGGTCAACTACGGCCTCATGGGCTTCCACACCAAGCAGCACATCGGGGCACCGACCGCGCGCGGTCGCGTGCCGCTGCGCTCGACGGGGTTCAACCTCAAGGACGACGTCCCGACCGGCGACCCCGAGATCGACAACATGCCGGAGAACATCGAGCGCTACACGCACCACAAGTACTTCGTGCTCAAGGGCTCCTACAAGGGCAACGTCGACAGCCACATGGTGTGGACCGGCTCGACCAACTGGTCCAGCCTCGGCACCCCGCAGGACGAGATCCTGTTCAGCATGCACGGACGCGGCAACGTGCGCGACTACATGAAGAACTTCAACCTCATGTGGCAGAAGCCCTTCAGCCGCGACGCCTACACCACGACGTACTCGTCCTGGAAGACCGTCAACGGCCGCCGCGTCGGTGTCGGCCCGATGGTCACGGTCGAGCCCGACCGCCTCAAGGGCGCGGGCCCGACCTGGGAGAACGACTGACCTGAGGACGCTCCTATGGATCGTCAAGCCCCGATCGGGCTGTGCTGGAGTAGACGGTAGATGTCGCGAGCGATGTAGCGCTTGAGGCAGCGTTTGATCTCGCGGCTGGTCTTGCCTTCGCTGGTACGGCGGGCAACGTAGCGGCCGGTGGACTCGTCGTAGCGGATGCGGGACAGCGCGATGGTGTGCAGTGCGCGGTTGAGTTGTCGGTCGCCGTAACGGTTGAGCCGGTGACGGCTGGTGACTTGGCCGCTGTTGGCTGGGATCGGGGCGACGCCGGCGAGCATCGCGAAGGCGGCCTCGGAGTGGATCCGGCCCGGGTGGGACCAAGCGCACAGAACCGTCGCGGCCACGATCGGCCCGACACCGGGTTGTGCAAGCAGGTCCGGTCGCCATGCCCGCACGATGGTCCGGATCGCCTTCTCATGCTCGGCGGCTTCCTCAGACAGGGCCCGGGCGCGGCGGGCTAGGGATCGCAGTGTTGTGACGGTTGTGATCGTCTCGACGTCCCACGACGAGCTCAGGCGGATGCTTGCGGCGGTCCGGATCATTGCAGGGAGTTTCTTGCCGCGGAACCGCTCACGGATTGGCTCGGGCGCGGCGATGACCAGGCTGAACAACTGGCGTTGGGCATCAGCGGAGGCGTTGACTGCCGAACGACGAGCGGCCAGCAGCACTGACAGAGCCTGGCGGTCCCCGCCGCTGCGAGGGGTGCCGAGCTTCGCGCGGGAGAGGGCTTCGCGGGCGGCGCGGATGGCGTCAAGCGGGTCGGACTTCGCGCCGTTGCGTCGCTTGGTTCGCTCGGGCCGGTCGAGCTCGATCACGAGCTCTTCGCGGCGTTCGAGGTGCCGGGTCATGCCGGCCCCGTGGGCGCCGGTGCCCTCGATTGCCCACGCCCGCAGCACTGCGTGCTCGTCGGCAAACGCCACCAGTTGGGCGTAGCCGTCAGCGGTCGCCTCGACAGTGATTTCGTCGAGCACGCCGCCGGTCCGGGCGTCGACCGCGGCTGCGGAGTGCGTGTGGACGTGGGTGTCGACGCCGATCACGACATCGACCACCTCGCGTAGATCGGTCACACTGGTCATGCGTTCTCTCCTTGCCTGGGAGCGGATGTGGTTCCGGTCCGGGGCGGAGATTCGGCAGGACTGTGATGAGACACGGCCGGTGCGCAAACACCGGTCGGTCAAGCTCCTGATCAGGCCAGCTGCTCCGACCGGGCCGGGGCCGGCAACCACGAGCGGACAAGTCCTCCGAAAGGCACGAAGCCAGTCAGCCCTAGGGTCACACCCGCAGTTGCCTGCCCACAGCCCAGCACCATCAGGCTGCGAAGTGAATCCTCACAGTCAGCCCTCCTGCTCGCCGGCCTCGTCGGCCGGCAGGAGGGTCTCGGCGAGCCCGCGGACGGTCTCCACGTCGGGGCCCTGCAGCACCACCGTGCTGCCCTTGAGGTCGTAGGCCAGGACGGTCGCGCCCTCGTGGTCCCACGCCGACCACGCGCCGGTGCCCCAGTCGGAGAGGTCGACGTCGTCGGCCGCCGTCAGGTCGGGCTGGTCGGCCAGGGCGTCGTCGCTCGTGCCGGGCATCTGGTCGAGGACCACGTCGCCGGTCGGTGCGGTGAACTCCATGCGCCACCACTGCGGGTCGGGCTGGTAGCCGCCGCCCACCGTGGTCCAGCCCTCCGGGAGGGTCGAGGGGACCATGGTGATGAGGTCGTCGCTGGTCGCGCGCAGCGCGGCCTTCTTGTAGCGCGGCGCGACAGCCGGCTCGGTGCCGAAGTCCACGGGCTCCACCGGGGCGGCGCTGGGCGTCTCGGTCGGCGTCTCGGTGGGCGACTCCGAGGAGGAGGTCTCCGCCGAGGGGTCGACGCCGGTGTCGGGGGTGTCCTCCCCGCACGCTGCGAGGAGCAGGACGAGGGAGGCTCCGAGGGCTGGTCCGATCGTTCGTGTGGCTCGCATGCGTTCCACTCTCTCACGCGTGCCTGACGATCCGGCGGTGTGACGACTGTCTCGGCTCGGGACCCTGCCACCGGTGTTCGGTCGACACCTAGACTCCGAGCGATCCAGCCGCGAGCGCCCAGGAGCCACCACATGCCCCGCCTCTGCCAGACCGACGGCCTCTCCGAGGACCAGACCGAGATCCTGAAGGCCGTCCGCCAGTTCGTGGACGAGCAGATCATCCCGGTGGCGCAGGAGCTCGAGCACGCGGACGAGTACCCGACCGAGATCATCGAGGGGCTGAAGGAGCTCGGCGTGTTCGGCCTGACGATCCCCGAGGAGTTCGGCGGGCTGGGGGAGTCGCTGCTGACGTACGCGCTGGTGGTCGAGGAGATCGCGCGCGGGTGGATGAGCGTGTCCGGCGTGATCAACACCCACTTCATCGTGGCCTACATGCTCATCCAGCACGGCACCGACGAGCAGAAGCAGAAGTACCTCCCGCGGATGGCGACCGGTGAGGTGCGCGGCGCGTTCTCGATGTCCGAGCCGGGTCTCGGTTCGGACGTGTCGGCAGTCTCCACCAAGGCCACTCGCGCGGACGACGGGTCGTACTCCATCACCGGTCAGAAGATGTGGCTGACCAACGGCGCCACCTCCACGCTCGTCGCGGTGCTGACGAAGACCGACGAGGGCTCGGAGTCGGTGTACAAGAACATGACGACCTTCCTCGTGGAGAAGGAGGCCGGGTTCGGGGAGACCGCCCAGGGCGTCACCGTGCCGGGCAAGATCGAGAAGATGGGCTACAAGGGCGTCGAGACGACCGAGCTCATCCTCGAGGGCCACCAGATCTCGGCCGACCAGGTCCTCGGCGGCGAGCCGGGCAAGGGCTTCTTCCAAATGATGGACGGCGTCGAGGTCGGGCGCGTCAACGTCGCCGCCCGTGCGTGCGGGCTGGCGTGGCGCGGCTTCGAGCTCGGCATCGCCTACGCCCAGCAGCGCAAGACCTTCGGCAAGCCGATCGCCGAGCACCAGGCGGTGCTGTTCCGCCTCGCCGAGATGGCCACCAAGGTCGAGGTCGCCCACACGATGATGGTCAAGGCCGCCCGCCTGAAGGACACCGGCCAGCGGATGGACGTCGAGGCCGGCATGGCCAAGATGGTCGCCTCCGAGTACGCCAACGAGGTAGTGGAGGACTCCTTCCGCATCCACGGCGGCTACGGCTACTCCAAGGAGTACGAGATCGAGCGCCTCATGCGCGAGGTCAAGTTCATGCTCATCGGCGAGGGCACCTCCGACATCCAGAAGATGATCATCGGCCGGAGCCTGCTCAAGGACTACCAGCTGCGCTGAGCCGGGCCGGCAGCCCGGTCACGAGCCGGTCAGCGGCCGCCCGCCGCCTCGGCCGCGGCGTCGGCCGCGGCCAGCGCCTCGCTGGCAGCCTCGACGACGTCGGGGGAGAGGACGTGCTCGATCGCGAGCGCGGAGGCGCCCAGCACGGCCGCCTCGCCGCCCGCGCGCGAGGTCACGATGCGCAGGTGCTCGGTCGCCAGCGGCAGCGACCGGTGGTAGACCGACTCACGGATCCCGGCCAGGAGGTGCTCGCCGGCGCCCGCGACCTGGCCGCCGATGACGACCACCGACGGGTTGATCAGGTTGACCATGGTGGCGACGACCTCGCCGATGTCGCGCCCGGCCTGGCGCACGACGCCCATGGCGACCCGGCTGCCCGAGCGCACCAGCTCGACCACGTCGCCGCCCGTCTCGGCCTGCTCGCCCTGGGCACGCACCGCCGCTGCGAGCGCGGGTCCGGCCGCGACGGCCTCGAGGCACCCCGAGTTGCCGCACCGGCACGGTACGTCGTCGGCGCCGGGCACCCGGACGTGGCCGAGGTCGCCGGCGGTGCCCTGGGCGCCGCGCTGCAGGATGCCACCGGAGACGATGCCTGCGCCGATGCCGGTGGCGACCTTGATCAGCACCAGGTCGTCGACGTCGCGCAGGTGACCGCGTCGCTCGCCGAGCGCCATGATGTTGACGTCGTTGTCGACCAGCACCGGGACGTCGTACTTCTCCTGGAGGTAGGCGGGCACGTCGAAGCGGTCCCAGCCCGGCATGATCGGCGGGTTGATCGGGCGCCCGGTGGAGTGCTCGACGGGGCCGGGGAGGCCGATCCCGATGGCCGCGAGGTCGGTGTCCGGGCGCTCGCTCGCCTCGAGGAGGTCGCGCACCGACTCGACCACCCACGACAGCACGGCCTCGGGGCCGTCCGCGACGGCGATCTGGGCGTCGAGCTCGCCGAGGATGGACCCGTTGAGGTCGGTCAGCGCGGCCCGTGCGTGGGTGGCGCCGACGTCGACGCCCACGACGAGCTTGGCCGTGGGATTGAGCGCGAACAGCGCGGGCGGACGGCCGCCGGTGGACCGGGCACCGCCGAAGGGGGCGACCAGGCCGAGCCGCATCAGCGTGTCGATACGGGCCGTGATCGTCGACCGGGCGAGTCCCGTCGCCTCGGCCAGCTGGGCACGGGTCCAGGGCCTTCCGTCACGGAGGAGATCGAAAAGCTCACCGGTGCGCACGAGCGGAGTCAAGCACATGCACGACTTTGCACGCTAGAGGTAACACTTTTGGCGGGTGCTCGACAAAAGCCCGTGACGCGTGCCACAGTGTCGCCGTGCCCCCGAACAACCCCACGAACACCCCTGCTGCGAGCACGGTCGAGAACACCGCCGAGAACGCCCTCGTCGCGACCGGGATGACCAAGAGCTTCTTCGGCAACACCGTGCTCGACGGACTCGACCTGACCCTGCGCGCGGGCGAGGTCCACGGCCTCGTCGGCGAGAACGGCGCCGGCAAGTCGACGCTGATGAAGATGCTCGCCGGCGTCTACACCCCCGACCGCGGCACGATCGTGGTCGGAGGCGAGAAGGTCTCGTTCAGCCACCCCGTCCAGGCGCAGCGCGCCGGCGTGTCGACCGTCTTCCAGGAGTTCAACCTCCTGCTCGAGCGCACCATCGCCGAGAACATCTGGCTCGGCCGCGAGCCGCGGCGCTTCGGCCGGTTCGGCCCGGTCGACACCGGGCGCATGCGGCGCGACACCGAGGAGCTGCTGACCGGCCTCGGCGTGTCCGGACTCAAGGCCGGCACCCTCGTGCGCAACCTCTCGGTCGCCGAGCAGCAGGTCGTGGAGATCGCCAAGGCGGTGAGCTTTGACGCCAAGGTGATCCAGATGGACGAGCCGACGGCGGCGCTGGCCGACCACGAGGTGGAGCTCCTCTACTCGATCATCCGACGCCTCACCGACCGCGGCGTCGCGATCGTCTACGTCTCCCACCGGTTGAAGGAGATCTTCGACCTCTGCACGACGATCACGATCCTCAAGGACGGCCAGCACGTGGCCACCCGGCCGGCGACCGAGCTCTCCGAGGCCGAGCTCGTGCGCCTGATGGTGGGCCGCTCGCTGACGACGTACTTCCCCCAGAAGCCCGCTGACGTCTCCGTCGGCGACGTGCGGCTCGCGCTGTCCGGCGTCGGCAACGGATACGTCGACGACGTCTCCCTCGAGGTCCGCGCCGGCGAGATCGTCGGCATCGCCGGGTTGCAGGGCTCGGGGCGCACCGAGCTGCTCGAGACCGTCTTCGGCGTGCACCCCGTCTCGCGGGGCAGCATCGCCCTCGACGGCTCGCCGCTCGAGGTCAGCAGCCCCCGCCAGGGCGTGCGCGCCCGGCTCGCCTTCATCACCGAGGACCGCAAGGCCAAGGGCCTCGCGCTCAACCAGTCGATCCTCGACAACTCCCTCGGTGTGGTCCGCGCGGTGTTCCCGCGGCGCACCGGCGCGGCGCGGCGCGACATGCCGGGCGTGCTGTCCGGTCTCGACGTCGCCGCCCACAGCATGGGCCAGGAGGTCCAGTTCCTGTCCGGCGGCAACCAGCAGAAGGTCGTGCTCGCCCGCTGGCTGAGCATCGACCCGCTGGTGGTGCTGATGGACGAGCCCACCCGCGGCATCGACGTCGGCGCCAAGCACCGGGTGTACGAGCTGATGCGCGAGCTGACCCGTCAGGGCGTGGCCGTGCTGATGGTCTCCAGCGAGCTCCCCGAGGTGATCGGCATGTCCGACCGCATCCTCGTGATGCGCGACGGCCGGCTCGCCGGCGAGCTCCCGGCGGGTGCGAGCGAGGAAGCCGTGCTGGCGATGGCCACCGGAGCAGCGAGCGAGGAAGCAGCATGAGCGCCACCACCGACAGGACGCCGGAGCCGGCGCGCACCCCCGGCGCGAGCGTGGACCCCCCCGAGTCCGTACGCCGTCGACGCGCCGCGCGACCGCGCCGGGCCCGGCAGCTCGACTCGACCGCCCTGATCTACCTCGTGCTCGTCGGCGTCGTGATCGTCTCGGCGGTGCTCACCGCCCTCGAGGGTCGCAACTTCTTCAGCCAGGGCAACATCTGGGCCGTCCTCACCGCGATGAGCGTGCTCGGGCTGATCGCGATCGGCCAGACCCTCGTCATCCTGGTGGGCAGCCTGGACCTCTCGGTGCCTTACGTGGTCAGCCTCGCGACGGTGATCGCGGCCGGCGGCATGCAGGGGCTCGACGGCAACATCCCTGCCGCGGTCTTCAACACCCTCGTGGTCTGCGCGGTGGTCGGCCTCGTGATGGGGCTGCTGGTCAGCGTCCTGCACGTGCACGGCTTCATCGCCAGCCTCGGCGTCGGACTGATCGTCAGCGGCTACCTCGCCACCAACTACCAGGGCAGCCACGGCTCCGCGGCGCCCGACCTGAGGCTGCTGGGCCGCAGCGGGATCGCCGGGTGGATCCCCACCTCGTTCCTCCTCCTGCTGGCCTGCGCGGTCCTGGTGACGCTCATGCTCCGCTACACCCGGCTGGGCCACCACGTCTACGCCATCGGCGGCAACCGCGACGTCGCCCGCATGTCGGGCGTGCGCACCGTGCTGCCGGTGGTCTCTGCCCACGTGCTCTGCTCGGTGATGGTCGGCCTCGCCGCCCTGCTCCTGCTCTCGCGCACCGGCGTCGGGTCGCCGACGATCGGGTCGCAGGGCCGCTACGACCTGCTGTCCATCGCCGCGGTCGTGCTCGGTGGCACGCTGCTCGCCGGCGGCAAGGGCAGCGTGGTCGGCACCATGGGCGGCGTCGCGATCTTCGCGGTCCTCGACAGCGTCATGGGCGTCATGCAGGTCAACCCGTTCCTCAAGGACTTCATCCGCGGCCTGGTGATCGTGCTGGCCGTCGCCGTCTACGCCCGCCGCAGCGTCGTACGCCGCCCACCGCGCTTCGGCAGCGGTAGCCGGAGCTCGCTGCCCGGATCGACCACGAAGGGGGAGACCGCATGAGCACCGCGACCTCCAGCCCCGCGGCCTCCCAGCCGGAGGCCTCCACGACCGGCCGCACGCTGCCGCTCACCGAGGGATCGCTCCCGCAGCGGCTCCTCCGTGGCGCGCTGACCCCGGGCGGGGCGGTGTTCATCCTGCTCGCGGTCCTCTTCATCGCCGTGGTGTGGGTCAACCCCTCGTTCGGCGAGCCCCCGCAGCTGATCCGCTTCATCGGCCGCACCGCGCCGATCGCCATCGCCGCGATGGGCCAGTACTACGTGATCGTCGCCGGCGAGTTCGACCTCTCGATGGGTGCGGTCATCGCGACCCAGGTCGTCATCGCGGGCAACTACATCGGCGACGACGAGAGCCGGGTGCTCCCGGCCATCGCGCTCATGCTGCTCATCGGCGTGGTCGTCGGAATCGTGAACGGCCTGGGCACCACGATCCTGCAGGTGCCGAGCTTCATCGTCACGCTGGGCACGATGCTCGCACTCGGCGGTCTGGTGAGGTACCTGACCGGCGGCGCGGCCACCGGCAACCCGGTCGACACGTTCCGCGAGATCGGGCGTGGCGGCATCGAGAACGTGCCCGTCCTCGACGTGCTGCCCTACTCGGTCATCATCCTCGTGGCAGTCGCCGCCGCCAGCGTCTGGCTGATGCGCTCGCCGTTCGGTCGCACGCTGATCGCCGCCGGCGACAACCCTGACGCCGCCGGCCTCGCCGGCGCCAAGGTCTGGTGGGTCAAGACGCGGGCGTTCATCCTCTCCTCGGTCTCGGCCACCATCGCCGGCATCCTGCTCGTCGGCTACGCCGGCGTGCACCCCTCGGTCGGCGCCGGCTACGAGTTCCAGGCGATCACGGCCGTCGTGCTCGGAGGGGTCGTGCTCGGCGGTGGACGCGGCTGGGTGCTCTCGGCCGCCGCGGGCGCCTTCGCGCTCGAGCTGCTCTTCTCCTTCCTCAACTTCCAGGAGGTCGAGTCCACCTGGAGGAACACGGTCCAGGGCGTGATCATCATCGTCGCCGTCGCTGCGGCGGCCCGCGCGTGGAACCTGGGCCGTCGTCCCCCTTCTCGGTCAGTTCCAGCCGCACCTGCACCATCACCCACCACTGCCCACCCGGGCACTGAAACAGGAGAAAACTGATGCGCCACAAGATGCACCGCGCGCCGATCGCAGTGGCCTCGGCCCTGCTGCTCGGGGTGTTCGCCACCTCGTGCAGCACCGAGGACCCGACGGACTCCACGACGGGCACCGACGAGAGCTCGGAGACGTCCGAGTCCCCGGAGGCCTCAGAGGAGGGCTCGGGCGACGAGCAGGAATGGTTCGACCAGGCCGTCTACGACGAGCAGTACGAGCAGCGCTCGGCGACCTTCGAGGGCGACCCCGAGAAGCCCTACCTCCAGTACATCGACGGCGAGATGACCGACACGTCGGAGTACAAGGCCAACGGTGAGATGAAGGCGTGCTTCGCCAACGCCTCGATCTCGAACCCGTGGCGCCAGACCGGCTGGATCACCATGAACCAGCAGCTCAAGGAGATGCAGGACAAGGGCGTCATCTCCGAGATGGAGACCCGCGACGCCGGTGACGACGACAACACCCAGATCGCCGACATCGACTACTTCATCTCCGAGGGCAACTGCGACGCCTTCATCATCTCGCCCAACTCCACCGCCGCGATGACCGACGCGGTCGAGCGTGCCTGCGAGACCGGCAAGCCCGTCGTGGTCTTCGACCGCGGTGTGGAGACCGACTGCGCCACCACCTTCATCCACCCGATCGGTGGCTTCGCGTGGGGCATCGACACCGCCGAGTTCCTCATCGACAACCTCGAGGAGGGCGACAAGGTCGTCGCGCTGCGCATCCTGCCCGGCGTCGACGTGCTCGAGCAGCGCTGGGCCGCCGCCGAGAAGCTCTTCGACGAGAACGGCATCGAGGCCGTCGACTACTTCACCGGCGCCGACCCGACCGAGATCAAGAAGATCATCACCGACGAGCTCGGCAAGGGCGAGGTCCAGGGCGTCTGGATGGACGCCGGTGACGGCGCGGCTGCCGCGATCGAGGCCTTCGAGGACTTCGGCGCCGACTACCCGGTCATGACCGGTGAGGACGAGATGACCTTCCTGCGCAAGTGGGAGGAGACCGGGCTGACCGGCCTGGCGCCCGTCTACTCGAACTTCCAGTGGCGCACGCCGCTCCTCGCGCTCGAGAAGATCTTCGCCGGCGAGGAGGTCCCCAAGGAGTGGGTGCTCCCGCAGACCCCGATCACCGAGGACGAGCGCGCCGACTACCTCGAGGCCAACGACGGCATGCCCGACGGCCACTACGCCAAGTTCGGCGGCGAGGACCTCGTCGGCTACCCCGAGGTCTGGCAGGAGCGCCAGATCCCCTGATCCGGTCCTGAGACGGATCCGATCATGATCTGATCCACCCGTCGGTGGGCCGGGCTCGCGCCCGGCCCACCGACACCCATCCCCGCACCACCCAGCACGCACACCCAGCCCGCACGTCACCCGGAAGGACCGCTCCATGCGAGAGATCGGCGTCAACACGTGGGTCTGGACCTCCCCGCTCACCGACGCGGGCGTGGCCGACCTGCTGCGACGGATCGCCGGCATGGGCTTCGACGCCGTCGAGCTGCCGCTCGAGAACGCCGGCGACCTCACCGTCCCCGTCGTGTCCGACGTGCTCGCCGAGACCGGCCTGACCCCCTGCGTCGTGGGGGCGATGGCCCCGGGTCGCGACCTCGTCGACGCCTCCTGCGTGAGCGACACCCAGGACTACCTGCGGGCCTGCATCGACTTCGCTGCCGGCATCGGCGCGCGCGCGGTCTGCGGCCCGTTCTACGCCTCCACCGGCCGGGTCTGGCGCATGGACGCCGACCAGCGGCAGGCGGCGTACGACGACCTCCGCACGCACCTCGCCCCGGTCGTCGACCACGCGGCCGCGCAGGGCGTACGGCTCGGGATCGAGCCCCTCAACCGTTACGAGACCTCCCTGCTCAACACCGTCGACCAGGCCCTCACCGCCCTCGAGCCGTTGCTCGGCGAGGGCCTCGGCCTGGCCCTCGACAGCTACCACCTCAACATCGAGGAGCGCTCCAGCGCGGACGCGGTCCGAGCCGCAGGCCAGCACCTGGCACACGTCCAGGTCTGCGGCAGCGACCGGGGCGCGCCGGGCGGCGACCAGACGGACTGGCCGGCCCTGGTGTCGGCGCTCGAGGAGGTGGGCTACGACGGTCCCCTCGTCATCGAGAGCTTCACCGCCGACAATGCCTCCATCGCCACGGCCGCCTCCATCTGGCGTCCGCTGGCACCCACCCAGGACGAGCTCGCCCGAGACGGCTTGTCCTTCCTCCGGTCGCTCGCCTGAGCGACCGTCACCGCAAGTCAGGAGAAGTACGTGACCAGCACACCCAGCGCATCGGGCGCCGCCGGGTCCCCGGGAGTCGCCGTCATCGGCTACGCCTTCATGGGCAAGGCCCACTCCCACGCATGGCGCAACGTCGCGGCTCTCCGCCCCGGTGCTCCCGGCGTGCGCCGGCAGGTCATGGTCGGTCGTGACGCCGACGCCGTGGCGGCCGCCGCGGGACAGTACGGCTGGGCCGAGTCGGCCACCGACTGGCGCGCCGTGCTCGAGCGGGACGACATCGACATCGTCGACGTCTGCGTCCCCGGGCACCTGCACGCCGAGGTCGCGATCGCTGCGCTCGAGGCCGGCAAGCACGTCATCGCCGAGAAGCCGCTGGCCAACACCATGGCCGAGGCCGAGAAGATGGTCGCCACCGCCCAGGCCGCCCGCGAGCGCGGCGTGCACTCGATGGTGGGCTTCAACTACCGCCGTGTGCCGGCGCTCGCGCTGGCCCGCCGCCACGTCGCCGAGGGTCGCCTCGGCGAGGTGCGGCAGGTGCGCGTCTCCTACCTGCAGGACTGGCTCGCCGACGACGCCGCGCCGATGACCTGGCGGCTGCGCCGTGAGCTGGCCGGCTCGGGTGCGCTGGGCGACCTCGCCTCGCACGCCGTCGACCAGGTGCGCTTCCTCCTCGGCCAGGAGGTCACCGCCGTCAACGCGACGACCCACACCTTCGTGGGGCAGCGCACCGGCGCCGACGGCCCCGAGGAGGTGACCGTCGACGACGCCGCGTGGGGCACCCTGCGCACCGACGGCGGCGCGGTGGTCAGCCTCGAGGTGACCCGCATGGCGACCGCTCGCAAGAACGCCCTCGGCATCGAGGTCTACGGCAGCGAGGGAGCCCTGCGCTTCGACCTCGAGTCGCTCAACCACCTCGACGTGTGCCTCGACGGCGCCGACAACTTCACCCGCCAGCTCGTGACCGAGCAGGACGACCCCTACATCGACGGCTGGTGGCCGCCCGGGCACGTGCTCGGGTGGGACGCCACCTTCACCAACCAGGCCGCTGACTTCCTCGCCGCGCTCGCGGCGGGCCGGGCGCCGACGCCGTCCTTCGAGGACGGCCTCGCCGTCCAGCGGGTGCTGGCCGCGATCGAGGCCAGCTCCGCCCGCGGGGGCAGCTGCGTCGAGGTCGACGCGCGACCTCTCTGAGGCCGTCGCTGCGCGTGACGGATCCCACGTGACCGCCCCCGCCGGATCCGGCGGGGGTGCGGCACGATGAGCGCCATGACTGCTCCCGGCAAGACCAACGCTGGCAACTTCTTCGAGGACTTCACCGTCGGTCAGGTCATCGAGCACGCCACCCCGCGCACGGTCACCGAGGGCGACCGGGCGCTCTACGGCGCGATCTACCCGACGCGCTTCGCGGTCCCGTCGTCGGCGGAGTTCGCCGCGTCGGTCGGCCTCGCGCCCCACCCGGTGGAGGAGCTGGTCGGCTTCCACGTCGCCTTCGGCAAGACCGTCCCGGACGTGTCGCTCAACGCCGTGGCCAACCTCGGCTACGCCGAGTGCCGCTTCCACCGGCCGGTGGTGCCGGGCGACACGCTGCGCACCCGCTCGGAGGTCATCGGGCTCAAGGAGAACTCCAACGGCCGCACGGGCGTGGTGTGGGTGCGCTCGACCGCGACCAACCAGCGTGGCGAGGTCGCGATCGACTGGGCGCGCTGGGTGATGGTCCACAAGCGCTCCGCCGGGTCACCGGCGCCCGAGACCGTCGTACCGTCCCTGGCTCCGGCCGTCGCCCCCGAGGACCTGGTGGTGCCCGCCGGCCTCGACTTCTCGTCGTACGACGTCGTGGCCGCCGGTGAGCCGCACCGGCTCGGCGACTACGCGGTGGGGGAGCGGATCGACCACGTCGACGGGGTGACGCTCACCGACGCGGAGCACATGATGGCCACCCGCCTGTGGCAGAACACCGCCAAGGTGCACTTCAACACCGACGCCCGACCCGACGGCCGGCGGCTCGTCTACGGCGGCCACGTGATCTCCCTGGCGCGGGCGCTGTCCTTCAACGGCCTCGCCAACGCCCAGCTGGTCGCGGCGATCAACGCCGGCGCGCACGTCTCACCTGCCCACGCCGGTGACACGGTCCACGCCTGGTCGGAGGTGCTCGACACCACCGAGCTCGACGCGCCGGGCGTCGGCGCACTGCGCCTGCGGCTGGTCGCCACGAAGGGCCGCGACGAGGCGATGACGCTGCGCGGCGAGGACGGGAAGTACGCCGACGGCGTCCTGCTCGACCTGGACTACTGGGCGCTCGTCCCGCGCTGACGCGCGAGCAGGTCGTCCGCGACCGCAGCCAGGGCGGCGTCGAGGCTGTCCACCGGGGCGACGCCCAGCCGGGACAGCACCGTCCGGGCCGCGGCGAGCAGCTCCTCGTCGGTCGCGTCGTCGGGGGTGCGTCCGTCGCGGGGCGGCGCCGGCAGCAGGTCGTCGAGGTCGCCCACGACGTCGTACGAGCCGGCGCGCAGGTCGGCGACGATCGCCGCCGACCGCTCCAGCACCCAGGGATGGTGCCGGGCGGGGAGGACGAAGGACTCACGCGGCGCGCAGCCGACCAGCGCCTCGGGGACGAACGTCCCCTTCACGTGGCGGGTGAGCTCCGGCGACCGCTCGGCGCGGGGGAGGCGCTCGTTGACCCGGCGCAGGAGCTCGGCCTCCACGAGGCCGAGGGAGTCGTTGGCCCGACGGGCCTCGGTGTCGAGGCCGGTCACGTCGACGCCGAGGACCGAGGCGGTCCGCAGCCACAGCTCCTCGCGCGGCGCGTCCGGGGCAGGTACGACGACGAGGTGGGCGCGCCCGGCGGGGAGGCCGGCCGACCAGAGCGCGAGGATCGCCGGCACGTCCTGGTAGCGCCAGAACTTCTGGTCGTCCTCGTCGCGCCGCACCGTCGCGAGGAAGCGGCGGTAGCGCTGGCGGGCGCCCATCTTGACCCGCTGCTGCCACGCCGATGGCAGCACCCGGCCCAGGTCGCGGGCCGTGACGACCACGTGCACCTCGTCGGCGGTGCCCGCGAGGTCGGCGAGCGCGGCGGCGGCCGACTCGGCGGGGGAGTCGGAGAAGTGCTCGTTGGTGAGCAGAACGTCGCCTGGCCACGCCCGGGTCTCCTCGACCAGCCGGTGCCACGCGTCGCGCTCGCGCGGGGTGAACGTCTCGACGACGGCGGTCATCCCCTTGACGAGGGCGGCGGCGGCGAAGTGGTCGCGACGCCGGCCCGGCAGCAGCAGACCGCGACCGCGCAGCTCGTCGCGGTGCCGCCACCACAGGTCCTGCAGGAACGAGGTGCCGGACTTCGCCGTGCCGACGTGGAGGAACACGCGGCGAGCCATGGCGGTGACCCTACTGGAGGGCGGCAGACTCGATCCGTGGCCTGGGACCCCGACTTCTTCTACGACACCTACCCGCGACTCGAGGCGGACTTCGCGGCGCGCCTCGACGAGAGCCTCGCACCGCGGGACCCGTCCGTGCTGCTGCAGGTGGTGCGCGAGCTCGACCTGCGTCCCGACAGCAGGGCCGTCGACGTCGGCTGCGGCGAGGGCACCCACGCCGTCCGGCTCGCGACCCACTTCGGCTTCCGCGTGCTCGGCATCGACCCGGTGCAGCGCCACCTCGACCTCGCCCGCGCCACCCGTCGCGACCTCGTGCCCGACATCGCCTCGCGCCTCGCGTTCGAGCGCGGCACCGCCACGCACGTGCCGGTGGCCGACGCCTCGATCGACCTGGTCTGGTGCCGCGACGTGATGGTCCACGTCGATCACCCCGACGACGCCTTCGCCGAGTTCGCCCGCGTGCTCCGCCCGGGCGGTCACGTCGTCGCGTTCCAAGCCGTGGCGACCGAGCTGCTCGGGGACGAGGAGGCCGACGAGCTCTTCGACGTCATGGGCGTGGTGCCCTCCTCCGCCGAGCCGCGGGTGATCGACGACGCGATCGCCCGGTCGGGCCTGGAGGTGGTGGACACCATCGACCTGTCCAGCGAGTGGGGCGAGTGGTCGCAGGAGCACGACGGCAGCGGGGGCCGCGCGCTCCTGCACCTGGCGCGGCTGCTGCGCGAGCCCGCGCGCTACCGCGCCGAGTTCGGCGACGCGGCGTACGACGTGATGGTGGGCGACTGCCGCTGGCAGGTCTACCGGACGATCGGCAAGCTCGGCGCGCGGATCGACGTGCTCCGCAAGGGTTAACCGCTCGACCCGGCTTGTCGGCTTTGGCAGGGTGGGGGTTCCGACCGTTCATCGACCCAGGAGGACCTCATGGCCGATCAGGACCCCAACGCCGACATCAAGGCGAAGATGCGGGAGGCCCTCGATCGCAAGAAGGGCCACGACCACCCCGACGACACGGCAGGCTCCCGGGAGAAGGCCCACGGCTCGGAGATCAACGACAAGAACGTCGCCAAGCCGATGCACCGCCGCAAGGCCGGCGGCGGCGGCGCCTGAGGTCGGGCACCGTCACCGGCGCGCGCCGGCGGGCACCTCGTCCGCCGGCGCGAACGCCTTGGCCAGCCAGAAGAGGGACACCACCAGCACGAGCGGCACGGCGAAGCCGATCCTCAGCGAGCTGGAGCCGACGACTCCCGTCATCACGGCGCCGAGCAGTGCGCCGGCGTAGTTGAACTGGTTGAACCGCGCCACCACGGCGTCCACCCGGGCCCGTCGCGTCGCCGGGTCGGCGTCGCGGCCGGCCTGCGCCGCCGCGGCCGAGAAGCTCAGCGGAGCCACCACCGCCACGCCGCAGCCGAGGAGCGTGAAGCCCAGGACGGCGACCGGCCACGACGGCGCCGCGACCACGACCGTGAGTGCGACGAGGGCGATGCCCGCCCCGATCCGGAGCAGGCGCACCGCGCCGACCCGCTCGGTCAGGCGGTCGCCGGCGATCCGGACGATCCCGCTGGCCACCAGGTAGGGGAGCGTGGCCAGGGCGACCAGGCCCTCCGGGGTGTCGAACTCGTCGTCGAGGTAGACCGGTCCCCAGGTGGCCGCGGCGGTGTCGACGGTGTAGAAGACGACGAGCGCGAGGCCGACCGTCACGATCGCCCGCCACGGCACGTCGGTCTCGGTGCTGGTGGCCGCCGCACCGTGGTCGCGGGGGAGGTACGGCGCCATGGTCGCCGCGAGTGGGAAGACGGCGACCAGCGCCACCGCCGGCCACGGGACGTCCCCGGTGGCCAGGGTCACGACCGCGCCGACGATGCCGCCGAGCGTCCAGGCCCCGTGGCACGAGGGCAGCACGACGCGACCCCACCGGTGCTCCAGCGCGACCGCCTGCATGTTGCCCGTCGCGTCGACGAGGCCGAGGCCGACGCCGTACGCCGCCAGGCCGACCACGAAGACGACGGTCGTCGGGGCGAGGACGGCCGTCGCGACCGAGACCGCCACCACCAGCAGGCCCGCGCGCAGGACCGCGGCGCTGTCGAGGCGCGGGGCGAGCCGCTCGGCGACGAGCGAGCCCACCCCGGCGAGCAGCACCATCATCAGCAGCACGCCCGAGAGCTCGAGCTCGCCGAGGTCCCAGCGTTCCTGGAAGCGCGGCAGCCGCGTGGTGAGGCTGATGAACACCAGCCCCTGCACGGCGAACGCGGCGGCGATCGCCCACCGGGCGCGGCGGAGGTCGACCGTCGTCATGCCCAGCATGGTGGCAGCCCGGCCCGGCGCCCGTGGCAGACTCGCGGACATGTCCAGCACAGGTCCCGAGCTCTGGGTGGTCCGGCACGGCGAGACCGAGTGGAGCCGCGACGGCCGGCACACCTCGGTCACCGACCTCGTGCTCACCGAGTCCGGCGAGGAGGCGGCCACGGCGCTGGCGCCCCGGCTGGCCGAGGCGGAGTTCGACCTGGTCCTGACGAGCCCGCGCCGACGCGCGCGTCGTACGGCCGAGCTGGCCGGCTTCCCCGCCGCGGAGGTGGACGAGGACCTCGTCGAGTGGGCCTACGGCGACTACGAGGGCGTGACGACCGAGGAGATCCGCGAGGACGTGCCCGGCTGGACGGTCTGGACGCACCCCACCCCCGGTGGGGAGACCGCCGACGAGGTGTCGGCGCGGCTGGACCGCGTGGTGCGGCGCACGCGCGAGCACGACCGCTCGCTCGTCTTCGCGCACGGTCACTCGCTCCGCGTCCTCACCGCCCGATGGCTGGAGCAGACCGCCGCCAAGGGACGGTTCTTCAAGCTCGACACCTCGACCGTCTCGGTGCTCGGCTACGAGCGCGAGCACCCGGCCCTGCTGAGCTGGAACAGCTGACGTGCGGATCGACCTCCACACGCACTCCTCGGCGAGCGACGGCACCGACACCCCCGGTGACCTGGTCCGCGAGGCCGCGGCGGCCGGCCTCGACGTCGTGGCGCTCACCGACCACGACGCGATGTCGGGCTGGACGGAGGCGCAGGAGGTGGCCGACGAGGTCGGCATCACGCTGGTGCCGGGCCTGGAGATCAGCACCCGCTTCGGCCACTGCGGCGTGCACCTGCTCGGCTACCTCCCCGACCCGACGCACCCGGCGCTCGTGCTCGAGCTCGACCGGATCCTGGAGGGGCGCACCGCCCGCACGCCCGCGATCGTCGGCGCCCTCCGCGCGCACGGCATCGACATCTCCGAGGACGACGTACGCCGTGAGTCGGGCGGGTCGGTGGCCGCGGGCCGTCCGCACGTCGCCGACGCGCTCGCGCGGCTCGGGGTGGTGCGTGACCGGACCGAGGCGTTCGCGACCCTCCTGAGCCCCGGGCAGCCGGGCTACGTCAACCGCTACGCGTCCGCGCTGGAGGAGATGATCCCCCTCGTGGTCGCCGCCGGAGGCGTCGCGGTGATCGCGCACCCGTGGGGTCGCGGCAGCCGGTCGGTGCTGTCGGCGGAGGACCTCGCTGAGCTGAAGGACCTCGGTCTCGCCGGGATCGAGGTCGACCACCAGGACCACTCCGCCGCCGACCGCGCCGAGCTGCGCGGCATCGCCACCGACCTCGACCTCGTGGTGACCGGCAGCAGCGACCACCACGGCCTCGGCAAGGTCGACCACGACCTCGGGGTCAACACGACCGACCCCGAGCAGTACGAGCGGCTCCTGTCCCTGGCTCTGACGTCATGAGAATCGGGGGTTCGAACCCGCGATTCGCATGACGTCCGGTCAGGCTCGCACCATCCGCCGCTCGAGCCCGACGTCCTCACGCTTAGTGGTGCCGTCGAAGGCGAACCCGTGGCGCTCGTAGAAGCGGATCGCGCGAGCGTTGCCGTCGAGGACCCAGAGGTAGGCGGGGGAGTCGCCGATCGCCGCGTCGAGGAGCGCGTGCCCGAGCCCGGTGCCGGACGACGACGCCCGCACGTAGAGCGCCATCACCTCGAGCGGCGGCAGGGCGTGGTCGGCGTCGCGGCCGCTGCCGGTGCTGGAGAAGCCGAGCAGCCGGTCGTCGGGCGCCCACGCGAGCAGGTTGTCGCTCGAGCCGTTGGCGATGATGCCGCTCCAGCTCGCCACCCGCTCGGCACGGCGCGCGCGGCGCTCGGCGAACACGGACGCCGGCATCAGGTCGGCGTACGCCTCCTCCCAGACGTCGAGGTGGAGGTCGGCCAGTGCCTCGGCGTCGGCCACCTCGGGCGGGACGATCCGCACCGTCACCGGCGACCCATGCCCTGCGTGAGCCGGAGCACGCGGTTGGGGATGGCGGTGGTGAGCAGCCTGATCGTCTTGTACTGCGCACCGGGGATCGAGTAGGCGCGGGCCTTGTCGAAGTCCTTCAGCGACTCGCGCACGAGGAAGTCGACGTCGAGCCACATGAAGCCCTCGCCGCGCTTCACCTGCATCCGCTGGTGGAACTCGGTCTTGGTGAAGCCCGGGCACAGTGCCATCACCTTCACCCCGCGCGACCGGTACTCCAGATGGGCCCACTCGCTGAAGCTGTTCACCCACGCCTTCGACGCGGAGTAGGTGCCGCGCGGGAGGAAGGCGGCGACGCTCGAGACGTTGATGATGCCGCCGTGGCCACGCTCGGCCATCGCACCGAGGGCGGCGTGGCTCAGCCGCAGCACGGCCGTGACCAGGACCTCCAGCATGGCCGTCTCGTCGTCCGCGGTGTTGTCGAGGAAGCGCTGCTTGAGCCCGAAGCCGGCGTTGTTGACGAGCAGGTCGACCGGTCGGTCGCGGTCGGCGAGGCGGGCCTCGACCGTGGCGAGCTGTGCGCGGTCGGTCAGGTCGGCGACCAGCACCTCGACCTCGACCCGGTGGGCGCGGCGCAGGTCCTCGGCCACCTGCTCGAGACGGGCGGAGTCGCGCGCCACGAGGACGAGGTCGTCGCCGCGGGCGGCGAGCTGGACGGCGTACTCGTGGCCGATGCCGGCGGTGGCCCCGGTGATCAGTGCAGTGCTCATCGGGCCAGCATTTCAGGACCCGGCGCCCGCGTGCGACCCGGTCCGGCACAATTGCCCGCAATGAGCACCAAGAGCCGGGGAGCGGCCCCCGTCACGCTGGCCGTCGCCAACCAGAAGGGCGGGGTCGCCAAGACCACGTCCGTCGCCTCGATCGGTGCCGCGCTGGCCGAGCTCGGGCACCGGGTGCTGCTGGTCGACCTCGACCCGCAGGCCTGCCTGACCTTCTCCCTCGGCATCGACCCGGAGGACCTCGAGGTCTCGGTGCACCACGTGCTGACCCAAGGCGTCGACCCGATCGACGTCATCCTCGAGACCGACGAGGGCGTCGACGTCCTGCCGGCGACCATCGAGCTCGCCCGTGCGGAGGCCGACCTGCTCACCCGCACCGGCCGCGAGCACGTCATCAAGGGTGCGCTCGAGCAGCTCGCAGAGGACCTCGAGGACTCCGAGGTGGGGGCCTACGACTGGGTGCTGCTCGACTGCCCGCCCTCGCTCGGCGTGCTGACGGTCGCCGCGCTGACCGCCGCGGACGGTGTGCTGGTGCCGCTGCAGTGCGAGACCCTCTCGCACCGGGGCGTGGGGCAGCTGCTCGACACGGTCCACGACGTACGCCGCTTCACCAACCGTGGCCTCGAGGTGTGGGGCGTGCTGCCCACCCTCTACGACGGCCGCACCAACCACGCCCGCATGGTGCTGGAGACGATCAGCGAGACCTACGACCTCGAGGTCGTCGAGCCGCCGATCCCCAAGACCATCAAGTTCGCCGAGGCTCCGGCCGCCGGCCGGTCGATCCTCGCCACCAGCCGCAGCAGCAAGGGCGCCATCGCCTACCGCGAGGTCGCCCAGAACCTGGTCGAGCGGGCCTCCCGCCCCAAGAAGAAGGTGGCGAAGAAGCCCGCTCGCGCGAAGGAGTGACCCGGAGGCCGGCTGGTCAGGGGGGTCAGGACTGGGGGGTCTCGACCGACTGGCCGCCGCGGGTGCGTCGACGGTTGCGGTTGCGGCGGCGCGGGGCGTCGCCCGACGTGGAGCCCGACTTCTCGCCCGACGTGGAGCCCGACGCGGAGTCGGAGCGGTCCGACCGGCCGGAGCCCGAGCGGTCCGAGCCCGAACGACGCTCGCGCGGGGCGCGCTCCTTCTTCTCGACCGGGGCGGGGTCGACGATCCGGCCCTTGGTGCCGGCCGGGATGCCCTGGTCGTGGAAGAGGTGCTCGGAGGTGGAGTAGGTCTCCTGCGGCTCGGGGAAGGGCAGGTCGAGCGTCTTGTTGATCATCTTCCAGCGGTGCAGGTCCGCCCAGTCGACGAAGGTGATCGCGATGCCCGAGGCGCCCGCGCGGCCGGTGCGGCCGATGCGGTGGACGTAGGTCTTGTCGTCCTCGGGGCAGGTGTAGTTGATGACGTGGGAGACGCCGCGCACGTCGATGCCGCGGGCGGCGACGTCGGTGGCGACCAGGACGCGGATCTTGTCCTCGCGGAACTTCGCCAGCGCCTTCTCGCGCGCGACCTGGGCCATGTCGCCGTGCAGCGGCGAGGCGCTGAAGCCGCGCTCGGCCAGGTCGTCGGCCACCCTCTGCGCCTGGCGCTTGGTGCGGGTGAACACGATGATCTTCTCGGCGTCCTCGGCCTGGAGGATCCGGCCGATGATCTCGGGCTTGTCGAGGTCGTGGGCCTGGTAGATGAACTGCGCGGTGGCCGGCACCATCGTGGTGTCGTAGGACGACTCGGCGCGGATGTTCATCGGGTGGCGCATGTGGATGCGGGCCAGCGACACGATGGCGGCCGGCATCGTGGCCGAGAACAGCATCGTCTGGCGGGTCTCCGGCGTCTTGGAGATCAGCGTGATGACGTCGGGCAGGAAGCCGAGGTCGAGCATCTCGTCGGCCTCGTCGAGGACGAGGGCGTGCACGTGGGAGAGGTCCAGCGCTCGGCGGTTGGCCAGGTCGATGAGGCGGCCCGGCGTGCCGACGACGATGTCGACGCCGGCGTCGAGGGCCTCGAGCTGCGGCTCGTAGCCGACGCCGCCGTAGACGGTGAGGACGCGCAGGCCCATGTCCTTGCTGGCCAGGCTCAGGTCGTTGGACACCTGCAGCGCGAGCTCGCGGGTCGGGGCCACGATGAGCGCCTGCGGCTTGCCCTGCGGCAGGTCGGCGTAGGCCGGGTTGGACGGCGCGATCGAGCGCTGCATCACCGGGATGCCGAAGGCGAGGGTCTTGCCGGTGCCCGTGCGGGCCTGGCCGATGAGGTCGGTGCCGAGCAGGGCGACCGAGAGGGTCATCTCCTGGATGGCGAAGGGGGTGGTGATGCCGGCGCGGTCGAGCGCGTCGCAGATCTCGGGCAGCACGCCCAGTTCACGGAAGGTGGTCACGAAGTGTCGCTCTCTGATGAGTCGGGTTGTCCCACGCGTATGCGGTCAGCCCACTCGAGAGCCCCTGCGGGCAAGTGCCGACCGCGCACATACAGGCGGCCACCGGCTGATGCGTCGGCGGCTCGGTCACCATGATGCTATCGCTAGGCTGCGAACATGACGGAATCGCCCGACGAGGACTACCGCCGTGCTGCAGTCGACCTCCTCGGGGCCATCGCCTACGGCGAGCTGTCGGCGTTCGAGCGCCTCGTCGAGGACGCCAAGATGGCGCCCGGGATCGACGACAAGATCGCGATCGGGGCGATGGCCACCGCCGAGTTCGGGCACCTGCAGAAGCTGGTCGAGCGGCTCGCGCAGCTCGGCGCCGACCCGGCCGAGGCCATGCAGGCCTTCCGGCCCAGCTTCGACAGCTTCCACGCCCACACGGCGCCGTCGGACTACTACGAGGGCCTGATCAAGGCCTACGTCGGCGACGGGCTCGCCGCCGACTTCTACCGCGAGATCGCGGCCTACCTCGACGCCGAGACCCGCGAGGTCATCATCAGCTCGCTCGAGGACACCGGGCAGACGGCTTTCATCGTCGAGCGCGTACGCACCGGGATCGCCGAGGACCACCGCCTGGGCGGTCGACTGGCGCTGTGGGGCCGTCGGCTGATGGGAGAGGCCCTCACTCAAGCGCAGCGCGTCGCCGGCGACCGCGACTCCCTCACGGCGCTGCTGGCCGGGGGAGTGGACCGCCCGGGCCTCGACCTGGCCGCGCTGGGTCGCATGTTCAGCCGGCTGACCGAGCTGCACGCGGCCCGGATGGCCGAGCTCGGGCTGGACGCCTGACGCCGGTCGCCCGCTCGCGTCCGCCGAGACGTGACGAGGCCCCGCATCCGTCGGATGCGGGGCCTCGTGCTGTCGTGCGGGTCGATCAGAGCCGCGAGCGGCTGCCGGTGTTGCGGCCGGTCACCGTCGAGGCGATGACGACCAGGACGGCCGCCGTCAGGATCGCGACGATCCAGCGGACCCAGTCGATACCGCCCGAGCCGTCGCCGCCGAAGAGGGAGTAGATCCAGTAGCCCAGCAGCACGCCGCCGATGCCGCAGAGGATCGTGAGCCAGATGGGGATGTTGTCCTTGTCGCCCGGAGCGACGAGCTTGCCGAGCAGTCCGATGATCGCGCCGATGATGAGGAGGACGATGAGATCTACGACCATGATGGGCCACCTTTCTTTGCCACGAGCTCGTGACGGGAGTGCCGGCAGTGTGTGCCGGCTTCTCCATCATGTTCCCCCCAGGACCCGGTATCAATCACCGCGCGCCCCTAGGGAGGGGGTGTCATCACCCCGGGTGGTGAGGCGTCAGCGGAAGCCGACGGTGCTGGCGGTCGGGGAACCGAGCTCGATGTAGGCGATCTTGTCGGCAGGCACGACGACCGAGCGGCCCTTGGTGTCGGCCAGCCGGAGCACGCCGTTGCCGGCCAGCGCCTCGGTCAGGCGGGTCTCGATGTCCTCGGGCGTGCTGTCGGTGTCGAGCACCAGCTCGCGCTGCGCGTGCTGCACGCCGATCTTGACCTCCACGATGTTGCTCCTCAGCTCAGGGGTTGGGGGTACGTCTTGATGATGCCGGGTCAGTGGTCGCCGGGTCAGTGGTCGTCGGTCATCGGGTAGCCCCGGATGCCGCGCCAGGCCAGACCGGCGATGAGGTCGGCGGCGTCGTCCTGGGCGATCTGCCCGCCGCCCGCGAGCCAGAACCGCGCGGACACCTGGGCCATTCCCACCAGGGACACCGCGAGCAGCTCCGAGGCCTCGTCGGGAAGGCCGGTGTCGGTGCGGATCACGTCGGCGATCATCGACGCGCACTCGGTGGTCACCCGGTCCACGCGCTCGCGCACGTCGGGCTCGCTGGTGAGGTCGGACTCGAAGACCAGCCGGAACGCGCCCTCCTC
The DNA here is from genome assembly GCF_048161455.1 of Nocardioides sp. T5. NCBI lineage: Bacteria > Bacillati > Actinomycetota > Actinomycetes > Propionibacteriales > Nocardioidaceae > Nocardioides > Nocardioides sp. T5. The sequence goes on from NZ_CP182415.1 coordinate 1,234,925, forward strand.
GGACGCGACGTAGCTGTAGAAGACCTTCATCGTCGCCGTGACGCGGTCCCGGTTGTCGTTGGTGGAGGCGAGCGCTTCGCGGCAGTTGTCGATGATCAGGTCGCACGAGGTGTCGAGCAGCGCGAGGTAGAGGTCGAGCTTGCCGGGGAAGTGCTGGTAGAGGACCGGCTTGGACACCCCGGCCCGGTCGGCGATGTCGTCCATCGCGGCAGCGTGGTAGCCCTGCGCCACGAAGACCTCGAGCGCGGACTCGAGCAGCTGCACACGGCGCTCGCGGCGCGGCATCCGACCGCCGCGCGGTCGGGGGTGGGCGCCGTGGGACGTGGTGTCGGTGCGGCCTGCGGTCACGTCGTACTCCTGGGTAGGGGATCGGCCCGAGCCTATCCGCAGCCCTCGTCCGCGCCGCGTCCGCATCGCGGGACCGGACAGGCGCTTCAGGGGCCCGCGGGGAACATGGACGATGGCGGTGCTGTTGCACCGACACCCGAGTCAAGGAGAAGACGTGTCCCAGCAAGCAGTGCCTGCGCTTGTCGAGCCGGCCGCCGAGCTCACCACCGACGAGGTGCGCCGCTACAGCCGTCACCTGATCATCCCCGACGTGGGCATGGCGGGACAGAAGCGGCTGAAGAACGCCAAGGTGCTCGTCATCGGCGCCGGCGGTCTCGGCTCGCCCGCCCTGCTGTACCTCGCCGCGGCGGGCGTCGGCACGCTCGGGATCGCGGAGTTCGACGAGGTCGACGAGTCCAACCTGCAGCGCCAGATCATCCACGGGATGTCCGACATCGGCCGCTCCAAGGCCGAGTCCGCCCGGGAGTCGATCGCCGAGGTGAACCCCTACGTCGAGGTCGTCGTGCATGACGAGCGCCTCGACAACGACAACGTGCTGCAGGTCTTCGAGGGCTACGACCTGATCGTCGACGGCACCGACAACTTCGCGACCCGCTACATGGTCAACGACGCCGCCTACTTCCTGAAGATCCCCTACGTCTGGGGCTCGATCTACCGCTTCGACGGCCAGGCGTCCGTCTTCGCCCCGACCCTGACCGACGACGCGCCGTGCTACCGCTGCCTCTACCCCGAGCCCCCGCCGCCGGGCATGGTCCCGAGCTGCGCCGAGGGCGGCGTGCTGGGCGTGCTGTGCGCGAGCATCGGCTCCATCCAGGTCAACGAGGCGATCAAGCTGATCACCGGCATCGGTGACCCGGCCATCGGCAAGCTCGTCATCTACGACGCCCTCGAGCTGGAGTGGCGCAAGCTCAAGGTCCGCAAGGACCCCAGCTGCGCGCTCTGCGGCGAGAACCCGACCGTGACCGGCCTCATCGACTACGACGCCTTCTGCGGCGCCGTCTCCGACGAGGCCGCCGAGGCCGCCGCCGGGTCGACCATCTCGGTCACCCAGCTCGAGGCGATGCTCAAGGAGCGCGAGGAGGGCACCCGCGACTTCGACCTCATCGACGTCCGCGAGCCCAACGAGTTCGAGATCAACCGGATCCCGGGCGCGCGCCTCGTCCCCAAGGGCGAGTTCCTGAACGGCAACGCCCTCGGCGACCTGCCCAGCGACAAGCCGATCGTGCTGCACTGCAAGTCGGGCGTCCGCTCGGCCGAGGTGCTCGCCATCGTCAAGGGCGCCGGCTACGCCGACGCCGTGCACGTCGGCGGTGGCGTGGTCGCGTGGGTCAGCCAGGTCGACCCCAGCCAGCCGACGTACTGAGTCCCACCCCGGTCCCACCCCGCACGCGTCCTCGCATGGCGTGACCCCTTCACCTAGGGTCGCGCCATGCGTGCGTTCGGGGACTGGCCGCCCGGCCTGCGCGCCGTCGTCGCCGTGGCCGGCAGCTGCCTGCTGGTGGTCCTGGTCGCGTGGGCGACGCTGCTCGGTCCCGACGAGGTCTTCACCGGCCCGGGGCCGCGCCCGGCCACCGCCACCACCCCGACGTGCATCCCGCTGCCGGTGACCACGAACGCCGACGGCACGACCACCGTCGAGATCCCGGACGACGTCGCCGAGCGGCCCTACTGCGACCCGCCCCTCGAGTTCGCCGAGGGCGGGGAGGAGGTCGTCGAACGGCCACCGCCGCTGTGGACCAAGGTCCTCATGTGGGTCCTGCTCGCGACGATGGCCGCCGGGATCGCCGCGATCCTGCTGTGGCTCCTCGCGGCCGTCCTGCGGGAGGTCCGGGCGCGCCGCATCCGCACCGAGGAGCGCGAGGACATCAGCTTCGCCGTGCTCGACGAGCCGGTCCGGGTCGCGGAGCAGGTGGCCGCGGACGCCGTCGAGCAGGACACGCTGCTGCGCGAGGGCGACCCCCGCAACGCCATCGTCGCCGCCTGGCACCGATTCGAGGTCCAGGGCGAGCGGGCAGGGGTGGAGCGCCGCGCCTCGGAGACGTCGTCGGAGTACGCGCTGCGCATCCTCGACCTCGCCGACGCGGACGCCGGCCCGGTGAACCGGCTCGCCGAGCTCTACCGCGAGGCCCGGTTCTCCGACCATGCGGTCACCGAGGACCACCGCTCCGAGGCGCTCGCCGCCCTGGCCGGCATCAGGCAGAGCCTGGGGGTCCGGACATGAGCCGTCTCCCCGCGCGGTGGCGTGGCCGGCTGGCCGGTGGCGTCGCCCTGGCGGCCATCGGCTACGTCGTCACGGTCCTGCTCGACATGGACCCGCGCCCTCTGCCGTACGTCGTGTGGTCGGTCGTCGTGCTGACGCTGGCGTTCCTCGTCCTCGACACCGTCGACGTACCCGCCGCGCAGTGGCAGCAGGGTCTGCCGGCGCCGCCGGACCGCGTCGACGAGGCCACCTCCGACCTGCGCGTGCTCTCAAGCCACCAGCAGGCCGACCAGCCCTCCGACGCACTGGCGCGCCGGCTCGTGGCCCTCGCGCGCGAACGCGACCCCGACCTCGCCGACGCGCTCGAACGCGAGCTCGCCGACGCCTCCCGGCTCTCCCCGGCCGACATCGACCGCATCCTGACCCGAATCGAGGACGTCCGTGACGCACACTGATCCCCGCACCGACCCGACCCAGGTGGCGGACTTCGCCGAACGGGTCCTCGACGAGGTGGGCCGCGCGGTGGTGGGCAAGCGCGAGGTGCTGGCCCTCGTCCTCGCCGGCATCCTGGCCAAGGGCCACGTGCTGCTGGAGGACTTCCCCGGCCTCGGCAAGACCCTCGCGGCGCGGTCCTTCGCGCGGGCGCTCGGGCTGGAGTTCTCCCGCGCGCAGTTCACTCCCGACCTGCTGCCGGCCGACCTCACCGGGTCCTACGTCTACGACCAGCGGCGCGCCGAGTTCGACTTCCGCGCCGGGCCGGTCTTCGCAGGCCTCCTGCTGGCCGACGAGATCAACCGCACCCCGCCGAAGACGCAGGCCGCGCTGCTCGAGGCGATGCAGGAGGGGCAGGTGACCGTCGAGGGCCAGACCCACGCGCTGCCCAGCCCGTTCCACGTCCTGGCCACCGCCAACCCGGTGGAGTACGAGGGCACCTACCCGCTGCCCGAGGCCCAGCTCGACCGCTTCCTGCTCCGCGTCGGCTTCGGCTACCCCAGCGCGTCGGAGGAGTACGACGTGCTGCGTCGCCGCCTCGACCGGCAGCGCGAGGAGGTCGACGTCGCGCAGGTCTCCGACGCGAGCGGCCTGGCCGCCGTGCAGGCCGCCGTCGAGCAGGTCGTCGTGGACGAGTCGGTCGCCCGCTACTGCGTCGCGCTCGTGACGGCGACCCGCGACCACGCCGACGTGCTGACCGGCGCCTCCCCGCGCGGCAGCCTCGGCCTGGTGCTCACCGCCCGCGCGTGGGCGGCGATCCGCGGGCGCGACTTCGTCGTGCCGGAGGACGTCAAGGTGGTCGCGCGCGCCGTGCTGGCGCACCGCATCACGGTCAAGCCCGACCTCTGGATGACGCAGGCGTCCGGCACGCGCGTCGTCGACGCGGTCCTGTCCTCCGTGGCGGCGCCGCGCACCCTGGAGCCGCACCGGTGACCTCCTGGCGGCCGACCCCCGCGCTCGTCCGGGCCTGCCTGCTCGCCCTCGGTGGCATCGCCGGCGGGATCGTGCTGGGCCAGGAGGTGCTGGTGGTGCTGGCCGCCCCCTTCGTCGTCCTGGCCGCAGTGGGGCTCGCGTCGCGACCGCGCCAGGCCCCGCGGATCGTGGCCCGCATCGACCACCACCGCCTCCACGAGGGGCAGGGCACGACCTCGCGCCTCGACGTCGACGACCTCACCGGGGTCGAGCACGTCACGCGGGTCGGCGCGCGGACCGCCCACGTCGCCACTTCCCCGACCTACGGGGCGGCGGGCTCGCTCGTCGCCGACGGCCTGCCCGGCCTCGAGTTCAGCCCGCGGCGGTGGGGCCGGCGCGCGGTCGGCGCCGAACGGGTCGCCCTGACCAGCGCGTGGGCCGGGTGGCGCTGGGGTCCGGTCGACCTCCCCGAGAGCGGCCTGGTCGTGCTGCCGCAGCGGGCGCCGTACGACACCCGCGCGGAGGTGCCCCAGCCCGACGGCCTGGTCGGGCGGCACCGGTCCCGGCGGGTGGGCAGCGGCACCGAGCTCGAGGGCATCCGCCGCTTCGCTGCCGGCGACCGCCTCAAGCGCATCACCTGGCCGGTGTCGCTGCGCACCGGCGAGCTCCACGTCATCACCACCCGCGCGGAGCAGGACGCGGGCGTGTGGCTCGTCGTCGACGGCCTGCGCGACATCGGGGTCTCCGGCGGCATCGACGGCGCCGCGAGCACCCTCGACCTGACGGTCCGTGCTGCCGCTGCGCTGGCCGAGCACCACGTGCGCACCGGGGACCGGGTCGGCCTGCTCGTCGTGGCCGGCGACGCTGCGCGGGTGCCGCTGGGGTCCGGTCCGCGTCACCTCCAGCGGCTGCACGGCACGCTCGCCCGGGTGCGGGCGGGGGCGCGCAGCACCGCTCCGGAGCGGCTCGACCTCGGGGCCGGCGCCGGCAGCGTTGTCTATGTCCTGTCGCCCATGCTGTTCACGCCGCTCGTCACCGCGACGGCGAGCCTCCAGCGCCGGGGAGCCTCGGTGGTGGTCATCGACACGCTCGGCGACGCGCTGGACGCCCCCGAGGGGGCCGACCGGCTCGCCCTGCCCACCCTGGCCGCGCGGATGCGGCGGATCGAGCGCGACGACCGGCTGGCCCACCTGGCCGCGCTCGGGACGCCCGTCGTGCCGTGGCGAGGACCCGGCACGCTCGACACGGTGCTGCACCAGCTGGCGCGCCGCGAGCGGGTGCCGAAGGTGCGCACGTGATGCGCCTCCTGCGCCCCGGGGTCACCGTGCCCGTCGTCGCGCTGCGCGCGCTGCTGCTCGTGCTGCCCTGCGCCGCGCTGGCGCTCGCGCTGCCGCAGGTCCCGCACGGGTGGGTGGTCGTCGGGGTCGTGGTGTCCGCAGCGGCGTGGGCGTGGCTCCCCGACCACCCCGTGGGCGTCGCCCCGCTCGTGCTCGTCGGTGGCTGGTGGGCGGTGCGCGACGTCGTCGACTGGCGGCTGCTGGTGGTCGGCGTGCTGCTCGTCGTCGCGCACCTCGCCGCCACCGTGGCGTCGTACGGTCCGTCGACGCTCACCGTCGACCCGCGCCTGGCGCGGCTCTGGCTCGCCCGCGGCGTGCTGGCGCTCGTCCCGCTGCCGGTCGCCTGGCTTGCCGTCCGCGCCTTGGACCCGGGGCTGGCGCCGTCGTGGCTGTGGCTCATGGCCGCCGCGACCACCGTCGCCCTGCTCCTCGTCACCGCCCGCCTGGTCCGTCCGGAGCCGTCATGACGACCGCGGAGGAGCGGGAGCTCTACGCCGAGCTCGTGCTGCAGTGCGCCGAGTCGGTCCCGCGCGGTCGGGCGACGACGTACGGCGCCATCGCGGACGTCGTCGGTGAGCGGCTCGGGCGGGGCGGTCCACGCCTGGTCGGGTCGGTGCTCGCCGCCCAGGGTGGCGGTGTGCCGTGGTGGCGTGTGGTCCGCGCCGACGGCTCCCTGCCGCCCTCGCACGGGGAGGAGGCCCGGCAGGCCTACCTCGAGGAGGGCACCCCGCTGCGGCCCGGCGGGGCCGTGGATCTGACACGGGCGTTCTGGTCGCCGCGCCTCGGGGCACAATGACCGCCATGCTCTACACGGTCGCGCACGGCGTCATCCCCCCGCTCGCCCGTGCCGTGTGGCGCCCGGTGGTCGAGGGGCTGCACCACCTGCCGTCCACCGGCCCCGTCATCGTGGCCAGCAACCACCTGTCCTTCTTCGACAGCGTCGTCATCCCGGTCGTCGTGCCGCGCAAGGTCGTGTTCCTCGCCAAGTCCGACTACTTCACCGGCACCGGGGTGAGGGGAACGCTGACGCGGGCGTGGTTCGAGGGCCTGGGCATGCTGCCCGTCGACCGCGACGACACCAAGGCCGCGATCGCCAGCCTCGACACCGCGCTCGAGGTGCTGCGGCGCGGCGAGGCGTTCGGCATCTACCCCGAGGGCACCCGCTCGCGCGACGGTCGCATCTACCGCGGCCGCACCGGCGTCGCCCACCTCGCCCTGACCGCCGGCTGCCCGGTCGTGCCGGTCGGCCTGCTGGGCACCGAGGACATCCAGCCGGTCGGCGCCAACCGGCCTCGGCTCGGCAAGGTCGACGTCACCGTGCGCTTCGGCGAGCCCATCACGGTCGCGGGGGAGTACGACGGCGTACCCAGCGGTCGCGCGCGCCGCGAGCTGACTGACCGGATCATGGGCGCCATCGCCGGGCTCACCGGCCAGGAGCCGGCCGGCGTCTACAACGAGCGGCCGGCCTCCGCCTGACGCCGCCCTCGGCGACGGCCGTCGCGCCGGCCCCGCTCCCCGAGCGGTGGCCCACCGACGTTCCGGGGCACAGGAATGCAGGTGGGTCACCGCTCCCTGGCGTGTCCCCGACGACACGCTGGTCGGCGGTGGTCCACCTGCATGTCCGCGTCAGGAAGGTGGCTGGGCCACCGCTGCCCGGGCCGCGAGGGCCGCGAGCGCCTTCGGGAAGATCTCCGCGGGCGGGGTGACGAGCCCGGCGCCGACCTGCCCGACGCCGGCGACCGCGCCGGCCATGCCGGTGTTGATCTGCGGCAGGATCCCGGTCCGGCACACCTTGGAGACGTCGATGCCGGTGGGCGTGCCCTGGAACTCCAGCACGGGCACCGACCAGCGGGGGTTCTCCGCGAGCGTGATCTCGTGCATCCGGCGGGTGGTCGCGAGCGCGTCGGGGACCGAGCCGCCGACCAGGCGGACGATCGCAGGGGCGGTCGCCATCGCGAAGCCACCGATGCCGGCGGTCTCGGTGATCGCGGAGTCGCCGATGTCGGGGTTGGCGTCGTCCGGGCCGTAGTCGCCGAGGAAGAGGCCCTCGGCGACCTGGGCCGGACCGGTGAACCACTCGTCGCCCGTGCCGGAGACCTGGATGCCGAAGTCGGTGCCGTTGCGGGCCATGGCGACGACCATCGTCGAACCCGGGACGTCGCGGCCGGCGTCCAGCGCCAGCTTGCACGCAGGCATCGCCAGGTTGAGGAAGAAGTGGTCGTTGCTGCCGACGAAGCGCAGCACGTCGGAGACGTCCTTGGTCCCGAACCCGGCCGTGACCATCGCGGGGGAGAGGTCGCGCAGCAGCATGAGCGTGCCGGCGCGGTTGCGGTTGTGCGCCTCGTCGCCCATCTGCAGCATCTGGGTGAGGATGCCGGTGACGTCGGTGGCCTCCTGCGTGCCGCGCACGGCGGCCTGCAGCAGCGGGCCGAGCACGTCGCCCATCCAGCGCAGGCGGGTGAGGACCTCGGGGGAGTAGGCGCCGTAGCGCAGCACCTTGCCGAGCCCCTCGTTGAGGGAGCAGTACGTCCGGCGACCGGTCGCGCGGTCCTCGAGCACCCACATCCACATCGACGGTGTGACGACACCGGCCATCGGGCCGACCGCGCTGCGGTGGTGGCACGGCTCGAGGCTGACCGAGCTGCCCGACTCGAAGAGGGCGGCGGCGTCCTCGGGGTCGTCGACCAGCCCCTCGAGCGCGGCGCCGCCCATGAGCGCGCCCCGCAGCGGGCCCGAGGTCCGCGCCCACTCGATCGGCGGACCGGCGTGCAGGAACTGGCCCTTCTCGAGGCCGAGCACCTCGGAGGCGGGTGCGACGTCGACGAGGTGGGCCGTGACGCCGAGCATCGCCTCGACCGCCCGGCGGTTGGCGTCGGCCCGGCGGGGGTCGATGGCGACCGTCGCGAGGTCGGCCTCCGTGCCCGGCATCGGCGGGCGCCAGTCGACGCGCTCGACGTCGACGGCCTGGCTGGCCACGGCGTCGGCGAACATGTCGGCGCCGCAGGTGACGACCGTGGGGGTGGTGGCGCTCACTGGCAGGCTCCTTCGATCAGCTGGACCGCGCGGCGGGTGGCCGACGCGTTGGAGAGGTGGACCTCGGCGCCCGCGGCGACGAGGGCATCGCGCTGGGCGTCGCGGCCCTGCGGGTCCAGGTCGGTGCCGACGAGGCTGACGATCACCGGGACCTGCCGGTCCTTCCTCGCCGCCTCGACGGCGGGCGCCAGGAGTGCGGCGGGGTCCGGCTCGGCCCCGTGGCCGAGGACGAGGTCGAGCAGGATCACGCCGGTGGCGGGGTCCGCGGCGGCGCGGGCGAGCTGCTCGTTGCGCAGCGTCGGGTCGATCATCGGGTGCGCCCGCCCCTGGGTCAGGGCGTCGTCGCCGAAGTCGACCATCGTGTGGGTGTCGGCGTGGAGGTCGTCACCCAGGGCGAGGTCGTCGGACAGCGGGATGTTGCTGCGGATCGGCCCCAGGGCGTCGGTCGCCAGGAGCATTGACTCGTCGCAGAGCGTGCCGCCGACGAACAGCCCGCGCAGCAGCGGCCCGGTCGCGGGGCCCGTGTTGTCCGCGCCGTCGACCGGCCACTCCGGCGGGGTGTGACCCAGCCGCTCCAGCACGGCCTCCGCGACCGCGGTGAGGTCGCGCTGGCCGCGTCCCAGCAGGCCGAGCTTGACGGGGGTGCCGAGCGCCTCGGTGTCGCGAGCGAGCGCCTCGGCCACCTCGGGAGCCGGTGGCTTGGACACCACGACGACCAGGTCGACGTCGGGGTCGGCGTCGAGTCGGCGCAGGGCCTCGCGGGTCGCGAGGCCGCCGACGGCTGCCGACAGGTCGCGGCCGCCCACGCCGAGCGCGTGGCGCACACCGACGCCCTCAGAGGTCGCGCCGGCGTGGTGGAGCAGGGCGAGGAGCTGCTGGCAGCCGGTGCCGGAGGCGGCGACGATGCCGATCCGGCCGGGACGCACCGCGTTGGCGAACCCCAGCCCGACGCCGTCGACGACCGCGGTGCCGCAGTCGGGTCCCATGACGAGCGCGCCGCGCGAGGCGGCGTACTGCTTCAGGGCGACCTCCTCGGCCACCGGCACGTTGTCGCTGAAGACCATGACGTCGCGTCCGGCCTCCAGCGCGTCCATCGCCTCGACGGTCGCGCTGGCACCGGGCACCGAGACGAGGGCGAGCGCGTCGGCACCCGTACGACGCAGCGCGCTCGCCGTGGTGCGCGGCGGGGCCACCGTCGTGTCACCGGCCGTCGGCCGGGTGGGCGCCAGTGCCGCGTCGACGGCGGCCAGTGCGGAGGAGACGTCGGCGTCGTCGTCGAGGCGGAGCGCGACGACCATGTCGTTGGGGGAGGAGGCGGGCACGGCGAAGCCCATGCCCTCGAGCACCTCGAGGTTGAGGCCCGTCGCCATCGCGACCTGCGCGGCGACGACGCCGGGGGCCGCCTGGACGGCCCGGCTCACCTGCAGCAGCGTGACCGAGTCGGCGTACGCGCCGCTCCTGAGCTCGACGTGGTCCTTCATGCGACAACCCTCCGGGGTGTGGTGTGGTGCTCGATCGATGTCAGGGCGAGCCCGGCGCCGGCGAGGAGGCCGGCGCCAGAGGTGGCGCCGACGGCGAGGAGCGCGTCGGCGGTGGCGTCAGTGGGTGTGGCGAGCCAGGCGGCGAGCTGGGGCAGTGCCTCGCCGCGGATCGCGCAGTCGAGCAGCGTGGCCGACAGCAGGGTGGTGACGCCCAGGCGTCGGCGGACGGCCGCGGACAGCACGTCGTCCGGCCGGCCGAGCGCGGCGCGGGTCGTGAGCCATCCGGCCAGCACGTCGTCGCCGAGCGGGGTGAGCCCGGGGCCGCGCCCCAGAAGCCGGTCGAGGTGGGCCGGCGCCAACCGGCCGTCGTCCGGGAGGTCGAGCCCGGCCGTCACGGGGTGCGGTCGCCTCGACGCGTCCTGGTCGTGGCGTCCGACGCGGGACACGCGGGGGTCGACGAGGCGGGTGACCCGCACCGGGCGGTCGCCCACCACCAGCTCCCCGCGGTGCATCCGCACCACCGGGTCGAGGACTCCGAGGTCGGGCAGCGTCGACCAGAGCGCGCAGGGCACGCGGGTCGCCGTCGCCGACACCAGCCCGAGGCACCAGCCGTCGAGGTCGACGTACACGGCGGTGCTGCTCGCGTGGACGACCTCACGGGGGCCGTCGGACGCCTCGCGGAGCCGGTCGTGCACCCGTTGCGGTGCCGCAACGGGTATCGGTCCGGACATCACTCCCCAGACGCTAACGGCTCGTGGGACACTCGCGAATGTGAGAACTTGTCGGACCAAGGGGTGAATGTGGGCCAAGACTTGATAAGTGACCCGGAGGCCGTCGCCGCGCTCGAGCGCGCAGACGCCCTCCACACCGCCCTGACCCACATCGTGCTGGAGGGAGGCGACCTCGCCGCGATCGCCCAGGCCGTCGGGGACGCCCTCGGCTGTGGCGTGGTCTTCACCTCGACCGACGGCCGGGAGCGCGCGGCCCACCTCGACGAGGCGCAGCGCGAGGCCCTGGCGGGTGCCGAGCTGCTCGACCCGACCGGACGCCTGCGCGTCGAGCGCATCGACCCCGAGGGCACCGCGGTGGGTCCGGGCGAGGCGCTGCTGCGCCGCGTGGTCGCCGCGGGCGTCGACCTCGCGCGGCTGGTGGCGCTGCGCCCCGACGGCAGGATCCACTCCTCCGACGTGCAGGCGCTGGAGCGCGCCGCGATCGTGGCGGCGCTGCTCGTGACGCGCGTGGAGGCGATCACCGCGGTGGAGAACAAGTACCGCGGCGACTTCCTGCGCGACGTGTTCCTCGGCCGGGCCGGCGAGGAGGAGTACGTCGCCGAGCACGCCCAGGCGTTCGGCTGGCACCTCGGCCGCCCGGTGATGGTCGTGGTCGCGGTGCTCGACCCCGACGCGATGGCCGCCCTCGCCCCCGACCCGGAGGACCGGCGGGCCTGGCAGGACAGGTTCGCCCACGCGTGGCGCCAGGTGTCGTCGACGGTCGACCCCACGATCGCGTCGGTGGCCTTCAGCCGCGAGGTGGTGACCCTGGTGCCGGTCGACCCGTCCGGCGACCCCGCTGACGCCCACGTCGCCGTCGACCGGATCATCGCCGCGGTGCGCGGCGACCGCGGCGGCGGCCGGATCGCGTTCTCGGCCGGGGTCAGCCGGGTCTCGCACGGGCTGGGCGACCTGCCCGAGGCCTTCCGCCAGGCCCAGCGTGCCGTCGAGATCGGCAGGCGCGTGCACGGCGGGAGCTCGGTGACCCGCTTCGACCAGCTCGGGTTGCACCGGCTGCTCGCCCTCGTGCCGGACGGCTCCGAGCTGACGGCGTTCGCCGCCGACGTGCTCGGCCCGCTCGCCGAGCGCACCCCCGAGGCTGCCGACCTCCGCGAGACGCTGCAGGTCCTCCTCGACACCAACTTCAACGTCGCCGAGGCTGCGCGCGCCCAGTTCTTCCACTACAACACGATGCGCTACCGCGTCGGCAAGCTGCAGCGGATCCTCGGCCCCGTGGCCACCGACCCGCACCTGCGCCTCGACGTTGCCGTCGCCCTCCGGGCGCTGGAGATCGTGGGCTGAGGGTCGAGCCCACCGGGCCGGGAGGTCGACGGGGCGTCGGGTCGACAGCGGGGAGGATCGTGCTCGACATTTCACGACGATCCTCCCCGTACGGGATCAGCCGGGATCGGGGAGCGCCGGCTCGCCCAGGGCAGGCCGGCGCTCCCCGTTCCTTGTCGTTCCGAGGGACGCGCCCAGTCAGAGCGCCTTCTCGTAGAACACCCGGACGCGCCCGTCCTCGCCGCCGCGGTGCGTCTCGACGTACCCGATGCGCTCGTAGAGCGCTTGGTTCTCCACCATCGTGACGTGGGTGAAGAGCCGGATGCGGCGGCAGCCACGGGTGATCGCGCGGTCCTCGGCGAGCTCGAGCAGGGCGCGGCCGATGCCGCGGCCGTGGTGGGAGGGGAGGACGGCGACGTTCTCGAGCACCAGCACCGCGTCGTCCGACGGATCACCGGCCAGCACCAGGAAGCCGACGGGCGAGCCGTCGACGCAGGCGACCCAGGTCTCGCTGGACTCGACAGCCGCCGCGTAGTCAGTGTCCAGGGGCCAGGGGCGCTGGCCGCCCATCCGGGACAGGTAGGGCGAGTACGCCGCCGACGCGATGCGCTGCAGCGCAGGCACGTCGGCGGCGTGGGCCCGACGGAGCTCGCTCAGCCCTTGGTGCCGTTCTTGCTGCCGTTGCACGCAGTGCCGGGGTGCTCGCCGATGGTGGCCAGGAAGTCGCGGATCTCCTTGGGGATCGAGCCCCAGTTCTGCACCACGCCGGGCTGCACGGGTGCCTCGAAGTCCATGTCGTCCAGGCCCGAGAAGGCGCAGATCGAGTTCGCGTTGTAGCCGTTGATCGGCGTCGGGTTGCCGGTGCCCGTGATCTCGCCTGCGGACGCGGCCGTGCCGGTCGCTCCCACGGTGGCAAGGGCCACGACGATCGTTGCCAGGATCCTCTTCATCGCTCATCTCCTTGGGGGGTCGTGCGTCAGGAGGCCCGAGACGACGCGGCCGCGACGCTAGGCCCGCGGGCTCGCGGCGGCGAGGTCAGATCGTCGAGATGACCGATAGTGGTGAGGGGACCTGCCCCGGATGGCGTACGCCGAACCACTGGACGGCGCCGAACTCCTCGAACCGCTCGGCCTCGCCGAAGCCCAGGCGCTCGGCCAGCGCCCGCGAGCGGGTGTTGGCCACCTGCGTGCACAGCACGACGGGCTCGCCGAGCCGACGGTCCGCCAGTGCGAGCAGCGCCGCGCACGCCTCGGCGGCGTACCCGCGCCCCCAGGCGTGCACGGGGAGCACGTAGCTGAGCTCGAGGGGGTGCTCGCCGACCGCCCGGCCGGGCCGTTCCGCCTCCCGACGGCTCAGCCCGACCCAGCCCAGGAATCGTCCGTCGCGCTCCAGCACGTACTGCGCCGGCCGGTCCGCCGGCACCTCGGGGAGGGTGTCGTCGAGCGTGGCGCGGTCCTGCCCGCCGCCGAGGTGGTGGTTGACCACCGGGTCCGAGCCGAGGTCGAGGAACTCCTCGCGATCGCGGGCCTCGGGAGCGCGCAGCAGCAGCCGCTCGGTGGGCACGGATCCGGCCGGCCAGGCGTCGGCGGTGAGGGGGAGACCCATGCCCGCAGGGTAGACAGCGAGTCGACCCGCCCGAGAACTTGTCAGCGAACTCGGCGTTCCTTCGGCAGATGTCGCCAGTGAGGGTGTGAGATGGACCGCACTAGTTTGTGGCTTCTCGGGTAACCACCCCGTCGAAATCTGGAGGCCTGCACATGTCGATGTTCAAGTGGGAAGTGGTCGATCCCGCTCCCGGGCAAGCGGTGCTGCCGATGCAGCGCCTGCCGTGGGGCAAGACGATCGGGCTCGGTGCCCAGCACGTGGTCGCCATGTTCGGCGCCACCTTCGTCTTCCCCCTGGTGATGGGGCTCGACGCCAACCTCGCCATCATGTTCTCGGGCTTCTGCACCATCCTGTTCCTGCTGATCGTGCAGAACCGGGTGCCCAGCTACCTCGGGACCAGCGCGTCGTTCGTGGCCTCGGTTGCGGCGATCCGAGCGCTCGACGAGGGCAACGACTCGTCCTACGTCACCGGCGCGATCCTCGTCGGCGGCCTCGTGCTCGCCGCGGTCGGCGTGCTCGTGCACTTCGCCGGCGCCCAGCTGATCCACCGCATCCTGCCGCCCGCCGTCACCGGTGCGGTCGTCATGCTCATCGGCTTCAACCTCGCCCCCGTCGTCGCCGGCATCTACTGGCCCCAGGACCAGTGGATCGCGCTGGCCACCGCGGCCTTCATGGTGTTCGCGGCCGTGGTGCTCCCCGGCTTCTGGTCGCGCATCGCGGTCTTCCTCGCCCTCGTCTTCGGCTACCTGCTGTCGTGGTTCGCCGACCTCGTCTTCGGGCCCATCACGTCCGTGCTGGGCGGCGCCACCGAGGCCACCGAGCACGACCGCGTGTCGTGGGCCGGTGTCGAGGCGGCCAGCTGGATCGGCCTGCCGAGCGGCACCCTCGCCGACGGTGTCTCGGTCGTCCACGGCCCGTCGTTCTCACTCACCGCGATCCTGCTCGTCCTGCCCGGCGTCATCGCGCTCGTCGCGGAGAACACCGGCCACGTCAAGGCCGTCGCCGAGATGACCGGCGAGGACCTCGACCCCTACATGGGCCGCGCGATCGGCGCCGACGGCCTCGCGACCGCCTTCGCCAGCGCGTTCGGCGGCTCGCCGACCACGACGTACGCCGAGAACATCGGCGTCATGGGCGCGACGCGGGTCTACTCGTCTGCCGCCTACTACGTCGCCGCCCTGGTGGCGATCCTGCTCGGCCTGTGCCCGAAGTTCGGCGCGGTGGTCAACGCGACCCCGGGCGGCGTCCTCGGCGGCATCACGGTTGTGCTCTACGGAATGATCGGTCTGGTGGGAGCCAAGATCTGGGTCGAGAACAACATCGACTTCGGCAACCCCGTCAACATGGTGGGCCTGTCGGCCGGCATCATCGCCGGCATCGGCGGCGTGACGCTCACCTTCGGTGACAACTTCGAGCTCGGCGGCATCGCGCTCGGCACGATCCTGGTCATCGTCTTCTTCCACATGGTCAAGGGCCGCGGCGCGGACAGCTCCGGCACCGTCACCCGCAACCTCAGCCACCCCGATTACGACGAGGGCGTCGACGACGCAGCCTCCGGAGGCACGCACAAGCGATGAAGCCCGCACCCTTCGCCTACCTGCGACCGTCCACCCTCGACGAAGCCCTCGCGGCGCTCGCGGGGGAGCAGGGGGCGAAGGTGCTGGCCGGTGGCCAGTCGCTCGTCCCGCTGCTGTCCATGCGGCTCGCCGCACCCTCGATGCTCGTCGACATCAACGCCCTGCCCGACCTCGGCCACGTCCGCGTGGCCGAGGACGGGGTCCGGGTGGGGGCCCTCGCCCGGCACGCCGAGGTGCTCGCCTCGACCGAGGCGGAGACGTCCCAGCCGCTGCTCGGCATGGCGCTGCGCCACGTCGCGCACCCGACGATCCGCAACCGCGGCACCACCGTCGGCTCGATCGTGCACGCCGACGCCGCGGCCGAGATGCCGATGGTGCTCCGGCTGCTGGAGGGATCGGTCGACGTCGCGTCGGTGCGCGGTCGTCGTACGATCCCGGCAGCGGAGCTGTTCATCGGCCCGCTCGAGTCGACCCTCGCCCACGACGAGGTCGCGGTCGAGGCGTTCTTCCCGGGTCTCGCACCCGGCGCCGGCGTCGCCTTCCAGGAGATCGCCCGCCGGCACGGCGACTACGCCCTCGTCGGCGTGGCCGCGCACGTCGAGACCGACGGCGACACCGTCACCCGCGCCCGGGTCGGATTCGTGTCGGTGAGCGACGTCCCCGTCGTCGTCGACGTCACCGACGCGCTCGACAACCCCGCCGCGAAGGCCCTCGCCGAGCTCGACCCGGCCGAGGACATCCATGCCACCGCCGCCTACCGCGCCCACCTCGTGAAGGTGCTGGCGCCCCGCGTCCTGGCGGCCGCGACCGACCACGCCCGCTCGCGGGCAGGAGAGGCGACCCACTCGTGACCACCGAACAGCTCCACGACGTACGCCTGCACGTGAACGGCTCCGTCCACGAGGTGCAGGTGCCGGCGCGGCGGCTGCTGTCCGACGCCCTGCGCCACGACTGCGGGCTCACCGGCACGCACGTCGGCTGCGAGCACGGCGTGTGCGGCGCCTGCACGGTGCTGGTCGACGGCACGCCGATGCGCTCGTGCCTGATGCTCGCCGTCTCGGCCGTCGACGCCGAGATCACCACCGTCGAGGGACTCACCGAGGACGACGGGTCCGCGCAGGGGCGGTTGAGCCCGGTGCAGCAGGCGTTCTCGGACTGCCACGGCCTGCAGTGCGGCTTCTGCACGCCGGGCTTCCTGACCACGATCACCGCCGGCCTGCGCGAGATGCCCGACCCGACCGAGGACGAGGCGCGGGAGATGATCGCCGGCAACCTCTGCCGCTGCACGGGCTACCAGAACATCGTGAAGTCGGTGCTGCGGGCCAGCGAGATCCAGCGTGAGCGGGGTGACGCATGACCACCAAGATGTTCGGTGCCAAGGTGCCGCGCGTGGAGGACCAGCGCTTCCTTCGCGGCCAGGGGCGCTACGTCGACGACCTGCTGACCGACGACCCGCGGCTGCTGCACGCCGCGGTGCTGCGCTCGCCCCACGCCCACGCCCGCATCGTCGACATCGACGTCTCCGGCGTGCTCGACGTCGAGGGCGTCGTGGCCGTGTGGACCTACGACGACCTGACCGACGCGATGGCCGAGCCGCTCCCGCTGCTCATCCCGCACCCGACCCTCACGCACGGTCGTACGCAGTACGCGCTGGCCAGGGACGAGGTCAACTACGTCGGCGAGGCGATCGCCTTCGTCGTCGCCGTCGACCGCTACGTCGCCGAGGACGCCGTCGCACGGATCCGCGTCGACTACGACCACCTCCTGCCCGTGGTCGGCATCGCCGCCGCCCGCGCGGCCGAGCGCACCGTCCACGACGACGTACCCGACAACGTCGCCGCACGGATGGTGCAGGAGAACGGCGACGCCCGCGCGGCCATCGCGAAGGCGCCCCACACCCTGGCCCTCGAGCTCGACGTCGAGCGCTCCGCCTGTACGCCGATGGAGGGGCGCGGCACGGTGGCCCGGTGGGACCCCGACACGTCCCGCCTCACGGTGTGGTCCTCGACCCAGACGTCGACCGGTGTGCGCGGCTGCGTCGCCGCCAAGCTCGGCCTCGACCTCGCCAAGGTCGACGTGATCACCCCCGACGTCGGCGGCGGCTTCGGCGTCAAGGTCGTCCACCCGTGGCCCGAGGAGCTGCTCGTCCCGCTCGCCGCGAAGACGCTCGGCCGTCCGGTGAAGTTCACCGAGGACCGCCGTGAGCACTTCATCTCGTCGGCCCACGAGCGCGCCCAGCAGCACCAGGTCGAGGTCGGCTTCGACGACGAGGGCCGCGTGCTCGGGCTCAACGTCGAGTTCTGGCACGACCACGGCGCCTACACGCCCTACGGACTGATCGTCCCGATCATCACCTCGACGCAGCTGCTCGGGCCCTACAAGCCGCAGAACTACCGCGTCGCCTTCGAGTCGCTCTACACCAACACGGTGATCGTCACGCCCTACCGCGGCGCGGGCCGACCCCAGGGCTGCTTCGTCATGGAGCGGACCATGGACGCGATCGCGGCCTACCTCGGCAAGGACCGCACCGAGGTCCGCTCGGCCAACTTCATCCAGCCCGACGAGTTCCCCTACGAGCACGGGCTGGTCTTCCAGGACGGGCGCGAGCTCACCTACGACTCCGGCGACTACCCGGCCTCGCTGACCAAGCTCAAGGAGCTCGTCGGCTGGGACGAGTTCGAGGACTTCCGCGCCGAGATGGCGGCGCAGGGCCGCAGGGTCGGCATCGGCCTGGCCTGCTACGTCGAGGGCACCGGAGTGGGTCCCTACGAGGGCGCCCATGTGCACATCGAGACCTCCGGCAAGGTCAAGGCCTCGATCGGTCTGACCACGCAGGGCCAGGGCCACCAGACCGCGTTCGCGCAGATCGTCGCCGACACCCTCGGCGTGCGTTTCGAGGACGTCGAGGTGGTCACCGGTGACACCCGCAAGATGCCCTACTCGGTCGGTACCTTCGCCTCCCGCGCAGCGGTCATGAGCGGCTCGGCCGTCCACCTCGCCGCGCTGCGGGCGAAGGAGAAGGCGCTGCGGATCGCCGCCGAGGCGCTCGAGGCGTCCGAGGACGACCTCGAGATCGCGGACGGCGTCGTGTCCGTGCGCGGCACCGACACGAGCATCGACCTCGGCACCGTCGCCGTCCTCTCCAACCCGCTGCGCTACGCCTTCGACGAGGCGTCCAAGGCCGCCACTCAGTTCTCCGTCGGCGACCCCGGCAAGCCGCCGGTCGCCGAGGGCGACGAGCCGGGCCTGGAGGGCAAGGACTTCTACTCCCCGCCGC
Source organism: Nocardioides sp. T5 (assembly GCF_048161455.1). Taxonomy (NCBI): domain Bacteria; kingdom Bacillati; phylum Actinomycetota; class Actinomycetes; order Propionibacteriales; family Nocardioidaceae; genus Nocardioides; species Nocardioides sp. T5. The sequence continues at coordinate 1,253,238 of NZ_CP182415.1, forward strand.
GGTCGACCTTCGCCAACGGCATGCACGCCGTCATCGTCGAGACCGACCCCGACACCGCGGAGATCACGATCCTCAAGTACGCCGTCGTCCACGACTGCGGTCACCTGATCAACCCGATGATCGTCGAGGGCCAGATCCACGGCGGCGTCGCGCAGGGCGTGGGCGGTGCGCTCTACGAGCGGATGGCCTACGACGAGTCGGGCCAGCTGCTCAACGCGTCGTTCATGGACTTCCTCATGCCCTACGCCACCGAGGTCCCGACGTCGATCGACATCGACCACCTCGAGACGCCGTCCCCGCTCAACCCCCTCGGCATCAAGGGCGCCGGCGAGGCGGGCGTCATCCCGTCCGCCGCCGTCTTCGCCGCGGCCATCGAGGACGCCGAGGGCATCCCGATCACGTCGATGCCGATCTCCCCGTCCGAGCTCTTCGCCCTGCGCCTCGAGCACGCCGACGAACCCCGACCCCTGCTTGAGGAGACCCCATGAAGTTCACCGGAGAGAACACGCTGGCCGCGCCCGTCGAGCAGGCGTGGGACGCACTGCTCGACCCGGCGGTGCTCGTGCGCACCATCCCGGGCTGCGAGCGGCTGGAGGCGACCGGTGACAACGCCTACGCGATGACCGTCACCGCGGGCGTCGCCTCGATCAAGGGCACCTACGCCGGATCGTGCGAGCTGACCGACCTGGTCGAGCACGAGTCCCTGGTGATGAAGCTCGACGGCGCCGGCGCTCCCGGCACCATCGGCGCCACGGTCAACGTCCGCTTCGTGCCCGAGGGTGCGACCACGAAGGTGTCGTACGACGCCGACGCGACCGTCGGCGGGATGATCGGCGGCGTCGGCCAGCGGATGCTCACTAGCGTGTCGCGCCGGATGGCCGGCGAGTTCTTCGGCAACGTCGACGCTGCCATCGCGGGCGGCCCGGTGGCCGTGGCCCCGACCGCCGCCGCGCCCGGGGAGGCCGTCCCCGCCGGCGCTCCCGCCGCGGGTCAGGTCTTCACCGCCCCGGCCGCTGCGCCCGCGGTCGCCTCGCGTCAGGACTTCCTCACGGGCGTCGCCGTCGGCGCCGGCCTCGTCGTCCTGGGCGTCGTGGTCGGCGGGATCTTCGGACGCCGCCGGTGAGCGACCTGACGGTCGACTCCACCGCGCGCGCCCAGGCTGCCGCCGTACGCGCCGGTGAGATCTCGGCGACCGAGCTCCTCGAGCTGCACCTGGACCGGATCGAGGAGCGCAACCCCGAGCTCAACGCGATCGTCTCCCTCGACGCCGAGCGCGCCCGGGCCTGGGCGGCCGTCGCCGACCAGGCGCAGGCCTCGGGCGAGGAGGTGGGCCCGTTGCACGGGCTGCCCTTCGCGGTGAAGGACACCCACGCGCTCAAGGGGTGGCGCACCACCTACGGCTCGCCGATCTTCGCCGACGCCGTGGCCGACCACGACGTGCTCCTCGTCGAGCGCGTCCGCGCGGCCGGCGCGGTCTTCGTCGGCAAGACCAACGTGCCGGAGTTCGCGGCCGGCTCCCACACCTTCAACACGGTCTTCGGCGTCACCCGCAACCCCGTCGACCCGTCGCGCTCGGCGGGCGGGTCCAGCGGGGGAGCGGCGTGCGCGCTGGCCTCGGGCATGGTGCCGCTGGCCGACGGCTCCGACATGGGCGGCTCGCTGCGCAACCCCGCGTCGTTCTGCGGTGTCGTCGGCATGCGGCCCTCGCTCGGCCGGGTGCCGGAGTGGCCGCTCTACAACCAGTGGGAGAGCACGTCCGTGGGCGGCCCGATGGCTCGCAACGTCGGTGACCTGGCGCTGCTGCTCTCGGTGATCGCCGGTCCCGACCCGCGGGCGCCCCAGGCGCTGGGCGACCCGGGCTCGTCCTTCGCGCCGCCGCTGACCCCGGCCCCGCTCGCCGGGCTGCGGGTGGCGAGCTCGGTCGACCTCGGCGGCGCGCTGGTCGTCGACCACGAGGTCGCGGACGTCGTACGCGCGACCGCGGCGCGGCTCTCCGACGCGGGTGCGTCGGTGGCCGAGGCCCACCCCGACCTCGCCCTGGCCGACGACACCTTCCGCACGCTGCGGGCCTGGCACTTCCAGGCCAAGCTCGGACGGCTGCTCGCCGAGCACCCGACGTCGTTCAAGGCCTCGCTGGAGGCCAACATCCGTGCCGGCGAGCCACTGACCGGCGCCGACGTGGCCCGCGCCTACACCCAGCGCACGTCGCTCTCGGAGACGATGCGGCTGTTCTTCGGCGACCACGACGTGCTGCTGCTCCCGACCTCGCAGGTGCCGCCGTTCCCGGTGGAGCAGGAGTTCCCCGAGACGATCAACGGGCAGGAGATGCCCGACTACCTCGCCTGGATGCGCTCGGCCTACTTCATCACCGTCACCGGGTGTCCCGCGATCTCCGTCCCGGCCGGTCGCACCGCCGACGGCCTGCCCGTCGGTGTGCAGCTCGTCGCCCGGCACGGCGCCGACCGTCAGTTGCTCGAGGTCGCGGCGTCCATCGAGGAGCTGCTCGCGCCCTGACCCGCGAGGTCCAGCACGGCGCGCCGGTTGACGACCGACGGTGGCGAGGCGGGACGCAGCTCGCCGCGGCCCTCGAGCAGGCCGTCGGACAGGAAGAGCTCGATGCCGACGCGAGCCAGCACCGCCTCTGAGGCGAGGTTGCCGGACTCGACGGTCGCCTCCATCCACGTGATGCCGCGGGCGCGGGCGACGGTCGTGACGGCGTCGACCAGCGCGGAGGCGATGCCCCGGCCCTGCTGGGCGTCGACCACCTCGAAGGCCAGCTCCGCGGCGTCGGGGGCGGTCATCACGTAGCGGCAGATGCCCACGGGCACCCCGTCGACGAGCGCGACCCACGCAACGTGCCGGTCGCCGTCGACGTCGGTCAGCGCACGTCGGTGGCCGCTGGGCAGACGCGGCATCGGGACGAGGAACCGCTGCCGGCGCGACCGGCTCGACAACCCGGCGAAGACCGTCTCGAGTACGGCGACCTCGCCGGCCACGAGGGGACGGAGCAGGAGGGACCCGCCGTCGCGGAGCCGCACGTGGACGTGGGCGTGGAGCGAGTGGAACGGCCCTGCTGCGCGGGCGTCTGTCGTGCGCGGCGCGGCCATGGTGCTGCTGCAGGTCATCGGAAGTCTCCTTCAGGAACGGGTGGCGTGGAGCCGGTGGGTCGCGCGCCGGCGGGGCGGGGCGTCCGCCTCCAGCTCGAGCACGTGTGCCATCAGGCGATCGGGGCGGCGTACAACGGTGCGCAGCTCCCGTTCGCGTGAGGTGGCGAGGACAGTGGTGAGCGAGTGGTGCATGAGCGGCTCCTGGGTCGGTCTGGACTGAGTGGTCCGAGGTTGGTCCGACGTCCTTCCTGCGCCCTTCCGCGGCCCGTGCCGGCCGGGGGAAGAGATCCGGAAGGCCGGGGGAAGGTCCGCCGACCAACCTCGGTGCCATGACCAGCAACCAGGTCGGCGCATCAGCCCGACGCACCAGGGCCGTCACCCGTCGTGACATCGAGCTCTTCACCGCGATCAGCGGTGACCGCAACCCCGTCCACTACGACGAGGACCTCGCCGCGCGCTCCCGCTTCGGCGGGATCGTCGTGCAGGGCGGGGTGACCTCCGGGCTGCTCAACGCGCTCGTCGCCGAGCAGCTACCCGGTCCGGGGAGCGTGTTCCTCGAGGTCTCGTGGCGCTTCCTCGCGCCCGTTCGCCCCGGGGACCTCCTCACGGCGACGGCGGTCGTCACCGCGGTCCGCGACGACAAGCCGGTCACCACGCTCGCGACGAGCATCACGAACCAGGACGACGTGCTCGTCCTCGACGGCGCCGCCGTCGTCTGGCGCGACCCCGTGGTCAGCGCCGCCACCTCACCCACCACTCAGGAGAAGATCGCATGAGCACCACCACCGAGAAGGCTCCCCTCAACGGCGTTGACGTCCCCACGCTCTTCGGCACGCTTGACGCCGTCAAGCAGACGAACGAGATCGCCCGGTTCCAGTTCCGGGCCACCAACACCTGGGTGTCGGGCACCCACAGCCGCTCGACGTTCGCCGACTTCCGCGGCGCCATGCAGGAGATGCGGCACGCGCAGGACACCGTGGTCGAGTCCGACCACCCGGCCGTGCTCGTCGGCACGGACGCCGGTCCGACGCCGGTCGAGTACCTGCTGCACGCCATCGCCGCCTGTCTGACCTCCGGCATCGCCAACATCGCGGCCGCCCGCGGGGTCCGGCTCACCCACGTGTCGTCGTCCGTCACGGGCGACATCGACCTGCTCGGGATCCTCGGGCTGTCGGGCGGCGCCGTCCGCAACGGCTACGAGCAGGTCAAGGTCACCTTCCGTGTCGAGGGCGACGCCGACGAGGCCACCCTGCGCGACATCGTCGAGCAGTCCCGCCGCCGCTCGGCCGTCTACGACGCCCTCACCAACCCGACGCCCGTCCACATCGAAGTCGTGACGAGATGAGCCCGTCACCCGTACGAGCGGCCGGCCGGACCACTGGCCGGCCGCTCGCCGAAAGGAACCGTGAATGACCACCATCGACACCGTCGTGATCGGCGCCGGCCACGCCGGCCTGGCCGTGAGCAAGCTGCTCACGGACGCCGGTCGCGAGCACGTCGTGCTCGACCGCGGCCGGATCGGCCACCGCTGGCGCACCGAGCGCTGGGACTCCCTGCACCTGCTCACACCGAGCTGGATGACCCGGCTCCCCGGCTGGAGCTACCGCGGGCCCCACCCGGACGGCTACCTCAGCGTCGGCTCCTTCATCGGCTACCTCGAGTCGTATGCCGCCTCGTTCGGCGCGCCCGTCGTCGACGGAGCCACCGTGCACGAGGTCGCCGCCGAGCCCGGCGGCCGCCCGGCACGTCGCTACCGCGTCGTCACGAGCCGCGGCACCTGGCACGCGCGGCACGTCGTCATCGCGACCGGGCCGCACGGGACGCCGCACGTGCCCGCCGGCCTGGCCGGCCTCGACACGTCCCGAGTCGACCTGGTGACCTCGAACAGCTACCGCAGTCCCGGCCGGCTCCGGGCGGGCGGTGTCCTCGTCGTGGGCGCGTCGGCGTCCGGCACGCAGATCGCCGACGAGCTCAACCGTGCCGGCCGCGAGGTCACCCTCGCGGTCGGCCGACACACCAGGATGCCCAGGCGGCACCGCGGCCTGGACATCTTCTGGTGGCTCGAGAACACCGGCCGCCTGGCCCGGACCATCGACGAGATGGCCGACCCGGTGGCCGCGCGCGGGGAGACCTCGTTGCAGCTCGTGGGCCGCGACGACCCCGAGCGGGCAACCGAGGACCTCGACCTCGGCCGACTCCAGGAGCACGGCGTGCGCCTCGTCGGACGGCTCGAGACGGTCGACGGGCGGACGGCTCGTTTCCGCGACGACCTCGCCGCCACCGTCAGCGCCGCGGACGCGACCCTGGAGCAGCTCCTCGAGAGCCTCGACCACTTCGTCGAGCGGATCGGCCTGGCCGGCCAGCTGTGGGACAGCCCGCGGCCCCGTCCCGTCGCGATCGGGACGGCGCGCCGCCGGATCGACCTGCGTGCCGACGGCATCGGCACGGTGCTGGTGGCATCCGGCTACCGCCCCCACCACCCGTGGCTGCGACTGCCGATCACCGACCCCGGCGGGACCATCCGCCAGTACCGGGGCGTGACCCCTGCCGAGGGGGTGTACGTCGTCGGACAGCGCTTCCAGCACCGGCGCGACTCCGGCCAGATCGACGGGGCACGGCACGACGCCCGGTCGGTGGTGGCCCACCTGCTCGCCGCGAGCGGGTCGCCGGCTTCGGCCACCATCGGCTCCGGCGCCGGGCGGCAGGAACCGGCAGCATGAGCCGGGTCGACGTCGTCGTGGTGGGTGGCCGTGTCGCCGGCGCCTCGACCGCGATGCTCCTGGCGCGTGCGGGCCTCTCGGTCGCCCTGCTCGACCGGGGTCGGCGGGGAAGCGACACCCTCTCGACGCACGCGCTGATGCGCGCCGGAGTGCTGCAACTGTCCCGCTGGGGTGTGCTCGCCGACGTCGTGGCGGCCGGGACCCCGGCGGTCCGGCGCACGGTCTTCCACCACAACGACGGCGAGGACGTCTCCGTCTCCATCCGGCCTCGTGCCGGCGTGGACGCGCTCTACGCGCCCCGACGCCACCTGCTCGACCGGCTCCTCGTCGAGGCCGCCGAGGACGCCGGCGTGCACGTGCTGCACGAGGCGACCGTCACGTCGCTGCGCCGGGACCCGACCGGCCGCGTTACCGGCGTCGTCGGACGGACGAGCAGCGGCACGACCATCGACGTCGCGGCCGGGCTCGTCGTCGGTGCCGACGGGATCCGGTCCCGCGTCGCCGAGGAGGTCGGAGCCGCGACCACCTGGCAGGGCCGGACCGCAAGCGCGGTGCTCTACCGCTACGTCGAGGACCCGGGCCCGGACGCCTACGAGTGGACGTACGGCACCGGCGCCGCCGCCGGGGTCATCCCCACCAACGGCTGGGCATCCTGCCTGTTCGTGTCCACCACGCCGGTCCGGATGCGGCGCCTGCGCCGGTTGGGCGTGGAGCCGGCGTTCGCCGAGCTGCTGGCAGCCGCGGGCCCTGCCGCGGTGGAGCGTGTGCGCGCCGTCCGGCCGCTCTCGCCGGTCCGCGGCTGGGCCGGCGTCCCCGGGTTCGCCCGCCGGTCGTCAGGACCCGGGTGGGCGCTGGTGGGGGACGCCGGCTACTTCAAGGACCCCATCACCTCCCACGGCATGACCGACGCACTGCGGGACGCGGAGCTGCTCGCGACCGAGGTGCTCGCCGCCCACGGTGGCGTCCCGGAGGACGTGGCGATGGCGCGCTACGAGGAGACCCGGGAGCGGCTCTCCCGGCAGCTCGCCGAGACCACGGAGCGCGTCGCGGCGTACGACTGGGACACCCCGGGCATCCGGTCGCTGCTCCGCCGGCTGAGCTCTGCGATGGGCGAGGAGGTCGAGCACCTCGAGTCGCTCGACCTCCTCGGGATCGCGACCTGAGAGAGGTGGCGGGGAGGGACGACCCCGGAATTGGCGTCGAGCAGGTCGCTCCTCCCGGCGTAGAGTCGCATCGCTGGTGGCTGGGAGGGTGCGATGCACGTCGACATCAACCTCCTCGGAGGATTCGTGGTCGTCGTCGACGGCCGCGCCGTCGCCGCGCACGCCTGGACCCGCCGCAGCGCGGCCACCCTGGTCAAGCTGCTGGCCCTCCGTCCGGGGCGTCAGCTGCCCCGGGAGCGGGTGGTGGACCTGATGTGGCCCGACCTCCTGCTGGAGCAGGCGGCACCGAGGCTGCACAAGGCGGCGCACTACGCCCGCCATGCCGTCGGCGTCCCGTCCGCGGTCGTCCTCGCGGGCGACGTCGTGGCGCTGCTGCCCGACGCCGACGTGGTGGTCGACGTCGAGCGGTTCGACCGGGTGTCGGGCGACCCCGCGTCGGTCCAGGAGGCGATCGACCTCTACCGCGGCGACCTGCTCCCCGAGGACCTCTACGAGCCGTGGGCCGACACCGAGCGCGAGCGCCTGCGGGTCTCCTACCTCGACCTGCTCCGCTCGGCCGGGCGGTGGGCCGACCTTGTGTCGGTCGAACCGCTCGACGAGGAGGCACACCTGCGCCTGGTCCAGCAGCACGTCGAGTCCGGCAACCGCAGCCAGGCGCTGAGGCAGCTCGACGCGATGGCTCGCCTCTGGCGCGACGAGCTCGGCATCGAGCCCGGTCCGGCTGCCCGGGCCCTGCACGCCCGCGCGCAGGCCATGCCGCCGGTGGAGCCGTCGACCCTCGCCCCCGGCGCGGGCGTGAGTCGCGTGCCGCGTCCCGCGACCCGCACCGTGGGGCGTGAGCGTGACGTCGCCGAGGTCCTCTCACTGCTGGAGGACCACCGCCTGGTGACCCTCCTGGGCATCGGCGGGGTCGGCAAGACGAGGCTCGCCGCCGAGGTGGCGCACGGATACGCCGGGTCGACCTCGCAACGGACCTGCTACGTCGACCTCACCAAGGTCTCCGACGCCGGGCTCGTCGCGGAGCTGACCGTGAGCGAGCTCGGCATCCGGTCCGGGGACAACTCCAACGTGGTCCAGATGCTCGAGGAGGCGCTGCAGCGCCAGAGCCTGCTGCTGGTCCTCGACAACTTCGAGCACGTCGTGGAGGCCGCTGACCTCGTGGGGGACATGCTTCAGTGGTCCACCGACCTCCGGGTGCTGGTGACCAGCCGGGCGCGGCTGCGCGTCGCGGGGGAGCACGTCCACGAGGTGCACCCCCTGACCCTCGAGGGCGGGCACGGGACCGACGGCCTCGCCGACGCCATCGTCCTGTTCGACCAGGTCGCGACCGCGGTCGACCCCCACTTCGAGCTGGTCGACCACGTCGACGACGTCGCCGCGATCTGCCGTGCGGTGGACGGGCTGCCCCTGGCGATCGAGATCGCCGGCGGCCATCTGCGCACCCTGTCTCCCTCTCTCCTGCGCGAGCGCCTGACCAGCCGCCTGGGCTCGGCGGCCGCCGCAGGTCGCCACCTCCCGGACCGCCAGCAGACGATCCCGGCGACGATCGACTGGAGCCTGCAGCTGCTGGGCCCGGCGGAGCAGCGCTTGTTCGCGCTCTTCTCGGTCTTCCACGGCGCCGTCCCGTTGGAGGCCGTCGAGGCGGTCTGGGCCGACGGCGACGTGGTCGACCCGCTCAGCGTCCTGGTGGACCACAGCCTGGTCCGCCGCACGACCGGCTATCGCAACGAGCCGCGCTTCGGGATGCTCTCGCTCGTGCGGGAGCACGCCGCCCGGCTGGCCGACGGTCAGCGCGACGCGGCTCGGGCCGCGCACGCGGCGTACTTCGCGTCCCGCCTCGACGACCTCTACGAACGGCGGTGGACCGACGCGACCGACCGGTGGCTCGACGACATCAGCGAGATGCTGCAGGAGATCCGCGCAGCGCACGCCTGGGCGGCGCGCACCGGCGACGTACCCCTCACGGCCCGCATCACCGCGGCGCTCGGCGCCTACTGGTTCCTCGAGGGCAACCACGCCGAGGGGTTGCGCTGGATCGACGAGATGCTGGCGGTCGAGGACGAGCTGGACCCCTACGTCTCGGCCCGGATCCACCTGGCGGCCGGCTTCATGGCGTTCCCGTCGAACCGTCCAGAGGCGCGCGTCCACTGGGAGCGGGCGACGGAGCTGTTCCGCAGCCTGGAGGAGACTCGGCTCGTGGCCTACGGCCTGGCGGTCATCTCGGCGACCTACATCGACGAGGCCGAGCACGTCGAGCTGGCCATGCGGCTCAACGACGAGGCGCTGGCGCTCGGCCGCGGGGTCGGGAGCCCGGCCCTCGTCGCGCAGGTGCTCAACATCCGCGGCGAGCTGACGCGGGTGGCCGGCCGCGACGAGCTGGCGCGGGAGGCCTACGAGGAGGGCCTGCAGATCTCCGGCGACCTCGGCGACGAGATGTACGTCAGCGTGTTTCTGTCCAACCTCAGCTATCTCGCCGACCACCGAGGGGACCATGAGGAGGCCCGCCGGCTCACCCGTCAGGCCCTCCGGATCTGCTGGTCGCAGGGTCGCCGGCTGATGGCGGCCTGGACGATCTCGCAGCTGGCCGGACCCGAGCACGCGCTCGGCCGCTCCGAGCTCGCCGCGGGGCTCATCGGGGCCGGGGACGAGGCCCTACGCGTCCTGGGCGCCCGACGCCACCCCGGCGACGTGCCCGAGCACGACCGGGTGGTCGCGGCGCTCCGGGACGGCCTGGGTGACGAGCGGTTCGAGGAGCTGCGCTCCGAGGGCGCCCGGGTCACCCTCGACCAGGTGCTCTCCCGGGCACTCGACGGCGACGGCGTCGTGGGCGGTGTGGAGGAGGTCTCGCAGCGGGGGGTGCTGCAGGCAGGCGAGTGACGGCCCTGCAGCGATCACCCGTGTCCGTGGCGGACGGTTGCTGACCTCGCGCGGGCGCACGAGGTCCACCTGTCCGCCAGCACCACGGGGGACAGGGTCGCACGGTATCGCCCCACCCGGTCTGCGAGGGAGACGCGGAACGAGCCGTCGGTCTTCGTGCTGATCCTCGCGACGCGTCGCCACGACGAGCCTGCTCGTCGTTGTACCTCGACGCGTTGACCGCTCGCGCACGATCGCTCGCTGCTCGCCGTCAGGACACCCGTGGCGACGAGGTGCTTGCGGAGGCGCAGCCGCAGGACCCGACCGTGCACTGGGTCGCACACGTCCCGGTGACCGTCGCCGTCGTCGTCGGCCTGGTCCGGATTGCCCTGTGTGGGGCAGTTGTCCTGGGTGTCCGGGACCGTGTCGCGGTCCGCGTCCGCGAGGGGCGACGCGGTGGTCGGGGCCTGGAGTGGGGCCTGGGTCGAGGGCGGCACCGGGACCGTCTCCTCGCTGACCAGCGTGTCGACGCTGCTGGCGTCGTTGCCGGGAACCGCGTCGGTGGCCGAGCTGTCACCCGTCGCGGTCACGCGCACCGGCCCCGGGCCCGCCGGCGCGAGGAGACGCAGCGTAACCGAGCGCGTGACCGCGCGGCCGAGCACGTCCGCCGAGCAGACCAGGGAGCCGGTGCCCAGCCTGCACGGCAGAGCAGCGTCCACTGACACGAAGGTGCCGCCCGACCAGGTGAACGTCACCGAGGCGCCCGGCGCCGGGTCGGGGCCGGTGTTGGTCAGTCGTGCCTCGTAGGTCAGATCCTCCAGCGGCACCGCCGCCGCCGGACCTTCGATGGCCGTGGACACGTCGACGCTCGTGACTGCCCTGCAGGAGGCCGTCGTGGCGGTGGTGCAGGGTTGCCAGTCCACGGACGAGACGGCTTGGGGGACCTCGGCGCACGCCCCGTCGTCGTTGCAGACGTCCCGGGTGCCGGGCTCGACCACGGTCGTCGGTGCGCCCCCTCCGGCTGGGAGCCTCACGATGGCGGGATCGCCACCCGCGCCCTCGTTGACGGTGGCGGCCAGCATCGTGCCGTCGGGGGACCAGGCGACGCTGGTCCAGGTACGCCGGTCCTGGGTGAGTGCGCGGACGGTGCCCGTGGACGGGGTGACCACGTAGAGGTTGGGGTGGTACTCCGGGCCGGGACCGCCGAAGCCGCCCTCGCAGTCAAGCGTCGGCGTCGCCGGTACGAGCGGGACGAGGCTGCACGGCTCGGCGATGAAGGCGATCCTCGTGCCGTCCGGGGACCAGTCCAGCTGGTCGACGTAACCGTTGACGGTCACGACCTTCACGCGGTCGGCGCCGTCGGTGTCGATGACGGAGATCCCGCCCTGGGTGTCGGCCGGGGTCGGCGACGACGTGCGAAGGACTGGCCGAACGCGATCCGGTCAGCCGTGGGCGACCACCGCGCGATCCACTTGTAGATCGGGATGTCCGTCACCTGTGTGCGGCCGGTCCCGTTCGGGGCGATCGTCACGACCTGCTCGAAGCCGCTGTTGGGCCCGACCGGGCCGACCGGGGTGACGTAGACCAGCCTCGAGCCGTCACGTGACCACGAGGCCTTCACGGCCTCGGTGGAGACGAGGGCGCGGCCCGTGCCGTCGGCGTCGAGCACGACCGTCCGGCCCGGCTGCCCGAAGACCTCCTGCTCCCACGCGAGCAGCCGGTTGCCGTCCGGCGACCACTCGGGATGGAAGATGCCGTTGCCGCCGGCGTCCGTCAGCCGGTGGCGCCCGCTTCCGTCCGGGTTGACGACGTAGACCTGGTGGTCAGGGACGTTCCCGCCGACCCCTGCGACGAAGCTGATCATCCCGTTCGGGCCCGGCCAGGCCGCCGTGCCGGGGGACGCCGCCAAGGAGGCGACCAGGGAGGTGAGGACGAGGGCGCCGACGGTGGAGGCGGCGAGGAGTCCCGTCCGGTTCGCCATGTCTGCCTCCTGGTGCACGGTAGGCCGCGTCCGCGTCCACGGTCATGACCAAAACGGGTTGGCCCGGGCGGGGGGTGGAGGAGCGACCTGTCCTCGCCGGTAGGTGGGATCGGGGGTCGAAAGGGGACGAGTCCGTACGACGCGAACCGGTGCGCCGGGGAACGTCGCAGGCACCAGGTGATGGGGTGGCTGGGACGACGGAGGAGGAGCGATCGACCGGAAGCATCACACGACCGGTCACCTCCGAGGACCTGGACGTTTCGGCAACCTGATCCTCATCAGAAGGGCCCTTGACGCTCATACCGTCGAGGGCCCTTCGCCTGTCCTCCGCCTGTCCTTCGCCAACGTCCGCGCGACAGGTCTTGCCGAGGAATCAGCGATCCGTCGGCAAACTCTGCCGTGGTCACCGCCACGGCCCCATCGGTTGAATCATCCCCATGAGCGCACGGCGGATCAGGATCGGCATCGACACAGGAGGCACGTTCACCGACGTCGTCGCCTTCGACGAGGACTCGGGTGAGCTGCTCACCACCAAGACACCCAGCACGCCCGGCAACCCGGCCGACGGCTTCATCGCCGGCATCGAGAAGATCCTCGGCATCGTCGGCGCCGACGGAGGCGACATCACCGCCGTCTCGCACGGCACCACCGTGGCGACCAACAAGCTGCTCGAGGGCAAGGTCGAGGCGCTCGGCTTCATCACGACCGAGGGCTACGAGTTCATGCTCGAGATCGCCCGCCAGTCGGTGCCGGACGGCTACGGCAACTCCTACTTCTGGGTCAAGCCCGACCGCATCGTGCCGGCCGACCGTGTCCGCACCGTGGGTGGTCGCCTCGACTTCACCGGTGCCGAGATCCGGCCCTTCGACGAGGACCAGGCCGTCGCCGCGGCCCGCTGGTTCAAGGACCAGGGGATCACCACGATCGGCGTCTGCCTGCTGCACGCCTACGCCAACGACGAGCACGAGCTGCGGCTGCGCGAGATCCTGCGCCGCGAGCACCCCGACGCCGTCGTCTCCATCTCGAGCGAGGTGCTCCGCGAGTACCGCGAGTACGAGCGCTCGATGACCACCCTCGTCGACGCGGCGGTGAAGCCCAACGTCTCGCGCTACGTCACCAACATCTCCGACCGGCTCCACGGCTTCACGGGCGGGGCGACGATCCCGTTCTACGTGATGAAGTCGAACGGCGGCGTGCTGTCGGCCGACGAGGTCGTGCACCAGCCGATCACCACGGTGCTCTCCGGCCCGGCCGCCGGTGCCCTGGGAGCCGCGCTGATCGCGAAGGTCGCCGGCTTCCCCAAGATCCTCACCTGCGACGGCGGCGGTACGTCGACCGACGTGTCCGTCGTCCTCGACGGCGAGCCGACCCTCACCACCGAGGGCACCGTCGGCGCCTACCCGAGCAAGATCCCGATGATCGACGTGGTCACCGTCGGCGCGGGCGGCGGCTCGATCGCCTGGCTCTCGCCCGAGGGCACGCTCAAGGTCGGCCCGCACTCGGCCGGCGCCGACCCGGGCCCCCTCTGCTACGCCAAGGGCGGCACCCAGCCCACCATCACCGACGCCCACGTCACCCTCGGCCGCATCCCACCCCACCTCCTCGGCGGCGAGATCCCCCTCGACGTGGAGGCGGCCAGGGCGGGCATCGCCGACCTCGCCGACCAGCTCGGCCTCGACTTCGAGCGCTGCGCCACCGGCATCCTGGAGATCTCGGCCTGGAACCAGGCCAACGCGCTGCGCCAGGTCAGCGTCAAGCGCGGGCTCGACGTGCGCGACTTCATGCTGACGACCTTCGGCGGCTCCGGCTCGCTGCTGGCCTGCCGGCTCGTCGACATCCTCGACCTCGCGGGCGTCGTCGTACCCCCCAACCCGGGCAACGTGAGCGCCTTCGGCCTGCTGACCGTGGACGTGAAGAACGACTACGTGCAGACCCACGTGGCCAAGGAGTCCGCGCTCGACCACGGGGCCGTCCAGACGATCCTCGACACCCTCACCGACCGGGCCCGCGAGGCGCTCGGCAAGGAGGGCTTCACCGAGGACCAGCACCAGTTCCACCGCACCATCGACGTGCGCTACGTCGGCCAGGCCTACGAGGTGCGCGTCGTCGCACCCGAGGGCGTCGTCGACGACGCGTACGTCGCGCAGGTCGCCGACACCTTCCACGCCGAGCACCGCCAGCTCTACGGCTACGACTTCCGCGGCGACGCCACCCAGCAGGTCGAGTGGGTCAACCTGCGCGTCACCGGCATCGGACCGATCACGCGTCCGGAGATCCAGACCCTCGACAAGGCCGAGGGCGCCGTCGAGGACCGCGCGGTGCGCGGACGGCGTCCGGTGTGCTTCGACCCCGAGCAGGGCTACGTCGACACCCCCGTCATCTGGCGCACCGACCTCGGCGCCGGCGACACCTTCACCGGCCCGGCCATCGTGGAGGAGTTCGGCTCGACCATCCCCGTCCACCCCGGCTTCGAGGTCGTGGTCGACGACTGGGCCAACCTCGTGATCCGGAAGGAGTCGGGCCGATGAGCGCCGACGTCAGCACCCGCCCCGTGGACCCGGCCTACGTCACCGCGAAGCCGGTCAACCCGGCCGGCCTGCCCACGGCGTACGACCACGGCGGGCGCCTCACGCCCGAGGGCTCGAGCGTCGACCCGATCCTCGTCGAGATCGTCCAGGGCACCCTGGCCAGCGTCGAGATGGAGGTCGAGACCGCGATCGGTCGCACCAGCCGCTCGCCGATGATCCGCGACGCCCACGACTTCCGCGCGGGCATCCACGACCGCCAGCTGCGCAAGCTCACCGGCCGGTCCTACAGCGCGCTCGTGCACCCGATCGTGCGCGACTTCCCGCTGGAGGAGATGCGCGAGGGCGACGTGTTCTTCCACAACGACGTCTACGAGTCCGAGGGCGGCATCGGCCACCTGCCCGACCTGTGCGTCACCGTGCCGGTCTTCCACGAGGGCGAGGTCGTCGCGTTCGTGCAGGCCTTCGGCCACCACGACGACATCGGCGGTGCATGCCCCGGCTCGATGCCGAGCGGCGCGACGAGCGTCTACGAGGAGGGCCTCGCCGTCCCGCCGATCAAGCTGTGGGACGCGGGCGTGCCCAACAAGGCCGCGCTGCGGATCATGACGCGCAACTCGCGGATGCCCGACAGCCTCGCCGCCGACCTCGACGCCGAGTGCTCGGCCTGCCTGATGGGCGCGCGCCGCCTCAGCGAGCTGTTCGAGCGCTACGGCCGCGAGGCGATCGAGACCTCCTTCGACGCGATCCTCGACGCGACCACCGAGACCTACCGGCGCGAGATCCTCTCCAAGATCCCCGACGGCACCTACGTCTGGGAGGACTACGCCGAGCACGACGGCGTCGACGAGCCGCAGCTGCACACCCAGCGGATCACCCTCACCAAGGTCAGCGACGCCCCGGCCGACCCCGAGAACGGTCGCCCCGCCGGACCGCGTCTGATCATCGACTTCACCGGCACCAGCGCGCAGGCCAAGGGCCCGATCAACCACTGCGGCGACTACGTCGGCGGCAACTTCCTCAAGAAGTGGCTCGCGCCGATCCTGCGCAACCTCGCCGACACCCCCGAGCGGATGGCCGAGCTCGACGTCAACGAGGGCATCGTGCCGCTGATCGAGATGCGGTTCCCCGAGAAGGGCACGCTGCTCACGCCGATCCACCCCGGCCCGACCAACGCCCGGACCTTCGTGATCCTGCGGCTGCTCGGCGTCCTCGCCGGTGTGGTGGCCAAGGCCGTCGACGGCAAGATGCCGGCCGACCAGGAGACGATCCGCTACACCGGCGTCTACGGCAAGGACCTCGAGGGCAACGACTACCTCATGCGCGAGGTGCTCGGCGGCGGCTCGGGCGGGCGCTACTACGCCGACGGCGAGGACACCATCCACGTGGTGCCGGACTCCCGCAACCTGCCGACCGAGTTCACCGAGTCGCGCTTCCCGTTCATCGTCGAGCGCCTCGGCCTCGCGGTCGACTCCGGCGGCGCGGGCGAGTACCGCGGCGGCCTCGGCTACGAGAAGCAGATCCGGATGCTCAAGGACGCCCACTTCATGTCCATCGCCGACCGCTCGATCCTGGCCTGCTGGGGCGTGCGCGGCGGCAAGGCCGGTGCACCCTTCCAGGTCGTCATCGACCCGGACGGCCCCGACGAGCGCGAGGTCGACGCCCTCGCCGACGCCGAGGTGATCCGGGCCGGACAGGTCGTCCGGATCCGGACGACGGGTGGCGGCGGCTGGGGCGACCCGCTGGCCCGCGACCCCGAGCTCGTCGTGCGCGACGTCGTGTGGCGCAAGGTCTCGGCCGAGGCCGCGCTGCGCGACTACGGCGTGGTGCTGACCGGCTCGGCCGACGCCGGTGACCTGGGCTTCGACGCGGCGGCGACCTCGACCGAGCGCGCCGGCCGCGCGGCCTGGAGCAAGGACGACGACGCGTTCTTCGACCGCGGTCCGGGCTACTCGTCGCTGGCCGACGGTGCGGCCTTCGCCGAGGTGGACCGGGTCTGAGCGGGTCGTGTCGATGAGGCGGGTCGCGGTCCTCGGCGGTCACGGCAAGACGGGGCGGGCGGTCTGCTCCGCGCTCGCCGAGCGGGGTGCCGAGGCGCGCCCGCTGGGTCGCGCGGACTGGGCGGACCTCGCGTCGGCCGTGGCCGGCTGCGAGGCGGCGTACGTCATCGCGCCGAACCTGCACCCCGACGAGCCGGCGTACGTCGCCACGGTGCTGCGTGCCATGACCGCTGCGGGGGTGGGCCGCGTGGTCCACCACTCCGTCGCCTCGCCCTACGCGCCCGCGATGCCGCACCACGTCGGCAAGGCCGTGAGCGAGGACCTGGTGCGGCGCAGCGGCCTGGGGTGGACGATCCTCCAGCCCGGCGCCTACCTGCAGAACCTCGACCTCGCCGGCCCGCTCGACCTGCCCTACTCGCCCGACGTGCCGTTCGGCTTCCTCGACCTCGCCGACCTCGGCCGGGCCGCGGCTGTCGTCCTCACCGAGGACGGTCACGTGGGGGCGACGTACGAGCTCGCCACCCGCGTCGCGACCGTGCGTGAGCTTGCTGCGGAGGCGGGGGTCGAGGTGCGGCGGGTGGACGACCCGGGCACCCATCCCTGGCTGTCGGCGATGTTCGCCTACTACGACGACCACGGGCTGCCGGTCGGCACGCGCGTGCTCGACGCACTGCTCGGTCGGTGACGACCGCCGGTGCGATGATCGGCGGATGACCACCGCGGAGACGTACGCCGACCTGGGCGAGGCCGCGTGGCGCTGGGTCCTCGACCAGGTGCGGTGGGACGACGGGCCGTGGATCCCGGTGTCGCTGGGCTTCGATGGTCGGGCCCACGACGGCGGGCCGCCCGAGGACCGCGACGGCATGCACAGCGGGATCGGCGGCCTCGCGCACGTGCTCGCGGAGGTCCGCGGGACGCGTGAGTGGACCGCCGAGGAGCGGGCGCTCGCCGACGGCATCGTCGAGCGGGTCCGGCGTGGCCTCCCGACGACCGAGGTGTACTCCTACTTCGACGGCCTGGTCAGCGACATCGGTGTGTTGTCGGCGCTCGAGGCGGACGGGGTCGAGGAGGCGATCGCCCGCCTTGCCGGGCTCGCCACCGACGACGGCTGGGAGCAGCCGTGGCTGGAGTCGCCGCCGTTCGCACCGCACACGCGGATCAACGACGTCACGCTCGGCACGGCCGGCAACCTGCTCGGGGCGGTCTGGGCGCACCGGCAGGGCGTCCCGGGCGCCGATGCGCTGGCGACCAGGACCGCGGGCATCCTGCTGGCAGAGGCGGAGCCGACGGAGGCGGGCACGAACTGGCGGTTCTTCCCGCGCCGCTTCGCAGACGACGTGCCTCCCGAACGTCGCGACCGGCAGATGCCCAACTGGTCCCACGGCCTCGCCGGCATCGCCGCCTCGCTGGCGGTCGCCGGCTCCGAGCTGGGCAGGCCCGACCTCGTCGAGGCCGCGCGCAGCGGGGCCGAGCACCTCGTCACGCTGGGCGACACGAGCGACGGCGGGTTCGTCGTGCCGCACGTGATCCCGAGCCAGGCCGACATGGACGAGGTGACCTGGTCGTGGTGCCACGGCCCGACCGGCACCTCCCTGCTCTTCACCGCGCTCGAGCACGCCGGCGTCGGGGCAGTCGCTGGGGAGACGCCTGCGCAGTGGCACCGCCGCTGCCTGCGCAGCATCCGCACGTCGGGCGTCCCGGCGCGACTGCGGCCGGGCTTCTGGGACAACGACGGCCGCTGCTGCGGTACCGCCGGCGTGGGCGAGGTGTTCCTCGACGCCTGGCAGCGGCTCGGGGTCGAGGACGACCTGGTCTTCGCGCAGGTCCTCGGCGACGCATTGGTCGAGCGGGCTGTCGTGGACTCCGGCCGCGCGTGCTGGCGCTTCACCGAGCACCGCAACGACGACCCGCTCCTCCCGCCCGGCGTCGGCTGGATGCAGGGCGCGGCCGGCATCGCGGCGTACCTGATGCGGCTCGGCCGGGTCCTCCGCGAGGGACGTACGACGCCTCCCGTCGCGCGGCTCGACACGTGGTGGAACCTGCCCTGAGCGGCCTCAGGGCTCGATCAGCCCGGCCCGGATCGCGTAGCGCGTCAGCTCGACCCGGTCGCGCATCCCGAGCTTGCCGAGGATGTTGGCCCGGTGGCCCTCGACGGTCTTGAGCGCGATGTGCAGCTCCTTGGCGATCTCGCGGGACGAGCGGCCCTCGGCGATCAGCTTGATCACCTGGTCCTCGCGGGCGGTGAGCACCGACGACGGCACCCGCTCACCGCGACGCAGCCGGTCGAGGTAGTCGCGCACGAGCGTGCTCTCCGCGCCGGGGTAGAGGAAGGTCTCCCCGCGCATCGCCGCGCGGCAGGCGCCGACGAGGTCCTCGTCGGCGACGGACTTGAGGACGTACCCGCTCGCCCCTGCCTTGAGCGCACCGAAGAAGTACTGCTCGTTGTCGTGCATCGAGAGCATCAGGATCTTCGGCGGGTTGCGCCGCCGGCCGATCTCGGCCGCCGCCTGCAGGCCGGTCATCCGCGGCATGGCGATGTCGAGCACGACGAGGTCGACGTCGGTGTCGCGCACCCGCTCGACGGCCTCGACCCCGTCGGCCGCCTCCGCGACGACGGTCAGGTCGGGCTCCTGCTCGAGGATGAGACGTACGCCGCGGCGCACCAGCGTGTGGTCGTCGGCGAGGAGGATCCGGATCATGCGACCACCTCCGCGGCCGTGCCGACGGGCACCTTGAGCCGCACGGTGGTGCCGTGGCGCGGCTGGCTGATCACCGACAGCTCGGCCTGGACGAGGGCGGCGCGCTCGCGCATGCCCATCAGGCCCGAGCCCTCGGAGAGGCCGGTGAAGCCGCGACCGTCGTCGCGGACCTCGAGCACGACGTGGGCGCCGAGCCGCTGCAGCGACAGCTCGACGGCATGCGCGTCCGCGTGCCGGGCGGCGTTGGTGAGCGCCTCCTGTGCCACGCGGTAGACGACCACCTCGGCCTCCGGGCTCAGGGCCGGCAGGCCGGGGGCGAACGAGCGCCGCACTGACGCCGAGCTGCGGTCGGCGAACTCCGTCGCCAGGGCGGCCAACGCGCTCGCCAGGCCGAGGTCCTCCAGCACGCCGGGACGCAGCCGCCGCGCCACCCGGCGTACGTCGTCGAGGCCGGCGCGGGCACTCTCCCGCACGGCCGCCAGCTCGGGCACCAGCGCCGCCGGGGCCTGTGACTCGAGCTGCTTGAGGCCGAGCAGGACGACCGTCAGGCTCTGCCCCACCTCGTCGTGCAGCTCCTGGGCGATGCGGTGGCGCTCGGCCTCCTGCGCGGCCAGGGCGCGCGCGTCACCGGTGCGCCGCTCCTCGGCGAGGCGGGCGAGCAGCCGGTTGACGCTGCGCGCGATGCCGAGCACTGGGCCCGCTCCCTCCTCCGGGAGCTCGGTCGGCTCGAGGTGCTCGATGTTCTCGAGCCGCGCGATCAGGCGGTGCAGCGGCGCCAGCGCCCAGCGGATGAGGAGGGCGTTGGTCAGGATCATCACCACCAGCCCGACGCCGACGACGAGGAACTCCGAGGACACCGCGTCTGCGGAGACCCGGGCGGGGGAGAGGAGCAGCAGCAGCGCCGCGACCACCAGCACGACGCCGTTGATCAGGCAGATCGTCCAGAACAGCGGGAGGTGGCTGGGCAGACGCATGCGCACCACCTTCCCACCTCCCGCCCAGTCCCAGATGGGGTCGGGCACCCATGGTCGCGACCGCCCGGTCCGCGAAGACTCGGGGCATGCCGCCGCCGGACGAGAACACCGCCGTCGACCCGACCGGCGCGGCGTGGGTGGTGTGGCTGGTGGTGGTCGGGCCGGGGCTGCTGTTCGTCACGCTGACGTGCGTACGTCGCGTGGCACCCGGGGAGATCGTCCTCGTGCTGCGACGGGGCGAGGTCGCGCGCGTGCGCCGCAACGGGTTCGTCACCCGCTGGCCCGGGCTGGAGCGGTTCGAGCGCGTGTCGACCGAGCCGTGCGTCCTGCCGCTGGTGGTGCGCTCACGCACGAGCGACGGCGTCGACGTCGTCGCCCTCGCCGACCTGACGGTGGTGGTGCGCGACGTCGAGCCGGGTTCGGCGTACGTCCCGGCGACGCAGGCCGCCCGACTGGCCGAGGACACCGTCGCCCGTGCCGTCGAGCAGCTCGAGGTGGAGTCGCTGGTCGACGACCTCGAGGCCCTCGAGACCCGGTGGCCCGGCCGGCTCACCCGCTTGCTCCCGTTCGGCACCGAGGCCACCGCACTGTCGGTCACCCAGGTCGAGGCGCGGCTGACCGGGGGCGCAGCATGAACGACACTCCCTACCTGCTCGAGGTCGCGGTGTCGGTAGCACTCATCGCGACGGCGATCGGTTTCGCCGTCGGGCTCGCGATCGGGCGCGGGCGCCAGCCCCGCTGGCAGGAGAAGGGCAGCCTCGTCCACAAGGTCTCGATCGGGTTCGCGACCCTCGACCGGCTCGACGCGGTCCTGCTCCGGTTCGAGGTCGAGCCCGCCTCCCGGCTGGCCGGCGTCGAGGTCGCCGAGCTGCGGCTGCCGACCGGGTCGGCCGTCGCCATCCTCGCGCGCGGGAAGGAGGTCATCGTCCCCGACGCCCGCACCGTGCTGCGCACCGGCGACCAGGTCCTCGTCGTCGCGGCCCTCGGCCAGGTCACCGAGGTGGAGGACCGGCTGCGGTCGGTCAGCCGCCACGGCCGCCTCGCGAGCTGGGCCGCATGATCCTCACCTCCGCGGCCCTGGCGGTCTTCATCGTCGCCTACGCCCTCATCGCGACCGAGCGCGTCCACCGCGTGGCCGCCGCGCTCGGCGGCGTGGCCGGCATGGTCGTCATCGGCCTCGTCGACGCCGGGACGGCGTTCTTCGACGAGCACACCGGCGTCGACTGGAACGTGATCTTCCTGCTCTTCGGGATGATGATCATCGTCGGCGTGCTCAAGCAGACCGGGCTCTTCGAGTTCCTCGCGCTGTGGGCGGCCAAGAAGTCGGGTGGGCACCCCTACAAGCTGCTCGTGCTGCTGGTCCTGGTGGGCGCCGCGGTCGCGCCGATCCTCGACAACGTGACGTGCGTGCTGTTGGTCGCCCCGGTCACGCTGTCGGTCTGCCGGCGGCTCCAGCTGCCCTCGGCGCCGTACCTGATCTCCCTCATCCTGGCCTCCAACATCGGCGGGATGTCGACGCTGATCGGCGACCCGCCCAACATCATCATCGCCAGCCGGGCCGGGCTGACCTTCACCGACTTCCTCGTCCACTCGCTCCCGCTGACGATCGTCCTGCTGGTCCTCTTCGTGGTGATGGCGCGCTGGCTGTTCCGCAAGGACATGACCGTGATGGGCAACGTCCACGGCCTCGACGACCTCCGCCCCGTCGACGCGATCACCAACGTGCGGATGCTGCGCCGCTCGCTCGTGGTGCTGTTGCTCGTGATGGTCGCCTTCAGCCTCCACTCCGTCATGCACCTCGACCCCTCGGTGGTCGCGATGATGGGCGCCGGCGCGATGGTGCTGGTCTCGCGCACCGAGCCCGAGGAGTTCCTCGAGGAGGTGGAGTGGGCGACCCTCGCCTTCTTCATGGCGCTCTTCGTGCTCGTCGGTGCCCTCGTGCAGGTCGGTGTCATCGGCGCGATCAGCGAGTGGGCCGCCGAGGCCATGGGGGAGCGCCAGCTGCTCGGTGCGACCGCCCTGCTCTTCGGCTCGGGGATCGTCGGCGCCTTCGTCGACAACATCCCCTACACGACCGCCACGGTCCCCGTCGTCGAGGAGATGGTTGCCGGCACCGGGGCCTCGGGCGCCGACAGCCCGCTGTGGTGGGCCTTCGTGTTCGGGGCCGACCTCGGCGGCAACGCCACTGCTGTCGCGGCAGGGGCCAACGTGGTCGTGCTCGGCATCGCGGCCAAGGCGGGGGAGCCGATCAGTTTCTGGGGCTTCACCAGGTACGGCGTCGTGGTGACCGTGATGACGCTGCTGGTCGCCTGGGCGTACGTCTACCTGCGCTACTTCGCCTGGGCCTGAGGTCGCGCGCGCACCAACACTTGCCAGCGAATCGCCGAGTCGTTGGCCGAATCTGCCGTGGGGTCCGTGTGAGCGGCGACACTAGGTTTGCGCCATGAGGGTCCTGCTCGCACTTGGTGGCAACGCCATGACCAACGCCGACGGCCGGGCGCGCCCCGAGGACCAGATCGAGGCGGCGCAGGTGGCGATGGCTGCGGTCGCCGGTCTTCTAGAGCACGACCACGACGTCGTCATCACCCACGGCAACGGGCCCCAGGTCGGCAACCTGCTGGTCAAGAACGAGCTCGCGGCGAGCGTCGTACCCCCGGTTCCGCTCGACTGGTGCGGTGCCCAGACGCAGGCCACGCTCGGCTTCGTCCTGATGGATGCCCTCGACCGCGAGCTCGCCGACCGGGGGATCGACCGGCGCAGCGCCGCGCTCGTGACCCGCACGCTCGTCGACGCCGACGACGACGGCTTCACCCACCCCACCAAGCCGATCGGCCGCCACCTGCCGGAGGCGGAGGCCCGGGTGCTCGTCGACCACGGCGAGACGTGGGAGGACCGCGGTGAGAAGGGGTGGCGCCGCGTCGTCGCCTCTCCCGAGCCGCGGGAGATCCTCGACGCCCCCGCCGCGCTCGCCCTCATCGAGGCCGGTTTCGTCGTCGTCGCCAACGGCGGTGGGGGCATCCCGCACGTACGCCGTCCCGACGGGTCGCTCGTCGGCGTCGAGGCCGTCATCGACAAGGACCTCGGCGCCGCCCTGCTCGCCCGCACGACCAGGGCCGACGTGCTGGTCATCGCCACCGACGTGCCCAACGCGGTGATCCGCTGGGGCGAGCCCGACGCCGAGCCGCTCGGCCGGGTCACCGTCGCGGACCTGCGCGCCCACGCCGCCGACGGCCACTTCGCGACCGGCTCGATGGGGCCCAAGGTCGACGCGGTCTGCCGCTTCGTCGAGACCACCGGGGGCACGGGTGTCATCACCAGCCTCGACCAGATCACCGCCGCGGTTGCCGGAGACGCCGGCACCGTCGTCGTACCCACCTGACCGCAACGAAAGGAAGCACCGCATGCCCTCCGCCATCGAGGTCCGCAAGGTTCCCATCCACTCCGTGGCCGACGCCTCCGAGCTGACCAAGCTCGTCGACGACGGCGTCATCGCGGCCGACCGCGTCTTCGCGATCATCGGCAAGACCGAGGGCAACGGCGGCGTCAACGACTACACCCGGATCATCGCCGACCGTGCCTTCCGCGAGGCGCTGGTCGCCAAGGGCGCCGACCCGGAGCAGGTCAAGGGCATCCCGATCGTGTGGTCGGGCGGCACCGACGGCGTGATCAGCCCCCACGCCACGATCTTCGCGACCACCGACGTCCCCGAGGACGACCCGTCGCGCGACGAGATGCGCCTGACCGCGGGCTTCGCAATGAGCGAGGCGATCCTGCCCGAGGAGATCGGCTACACGGCGATGATCGAGAAGGTCGCCGCCGGCGTGAAGGTCGCGATGGAGCGCGCCGGGATCACCGACCCCGCCGACGTGCACTACGTGCAGACCAAGACGCCGCTGCTGACCATCCACACCATCCGCGACGCCAAGTCGCGCGGCAAGAAGGTGTGGACCGAGCACACCCACGAGTCGATGGACCTCTCCAACGGCGTCACCGGCCTCGGCATCGCCGTCGCGCTCGGCGAGATCGAGATGCCGACCGACGCCGACGTCATGCACAACCGCGAGCTCTACTCCTCGGTGGCCTCGTGCTCCTCGGGCGTCGAGCTCGACCAGGCCCAGATCGTCGTCGTCGGCAACGCGAAGGGTGTCGGCGGCCGCTACCGCATCGGCCACTCGGTGATGGAGGACGCGCTCGACTCCGACGGCATCTGGGAGGCGATCCGCTCCGCCGGCCTCGACCTGCCCGAGCGCCCGCGCACCAGCGACCTCGACGGCAAGCTGGTCAACGTCTTCCTCAAGTGCGAGGCCAGCCAGGACGGCATGGTCCGCGGCCGTCGCAACGCGATGCTCGACGACTCCGACGTGCACTGGCACCGCCAGATCAAGTCGTGCGTCGGTGGCGTCACGGCCGCCGTCACCGGCGACCCGGCGGTCTTCGTCTCGGTCTCCGCGGCCCACCAGGGCCCCGAGGGCGGCGGCCCTGTCGCCGCGATCGTCGACCTCGGCTGAGGTCTCTTCCACATCCTCGCGCGGGGCCGGCAGGCGACTGTCGGTCCCGCGTGATGGGGTGTGTGCTGTGAGTACGACGACCCGCTACCGGCTGGTGGCCCCCGACCGCTCGGTCGTGGTGCCCGAGCTCGACGAGCACCAGCAGCGCGTCGTGGACCACCCGGGCGGCCCCCTCCTCGTGCTCGCCGGGCCCGGCACCGGCAAGACGACGACCCTGGTCGAGGCCATCGTCGACCGCATCGAGCAGCGCGGCGCCTCGCCCGACGCGGTGCTCGCGCTCACCTTCTCCCGCAAGGCCGCCGAGCAGCTGCGCGACCGGGTCACCGCCCGCGTCGCCCGCACGACCGCGGCGGCGTCGTGCTCGACGTTCCACTCCTTCGCCTACGCCCTGGTGAGGAAGTACGCACCGGCCGAGCTCTACGAGGGAGCCATCCGGCTCCTCTCGGCTCCCGAGGCCGACGTGGTCCTGCGCGAGCTGCTGCGCGACAACCCCGAGTCGGTCGTCTGGCCCGAGCCGCTGCGCCGGGCCGCCGGCACACGGGGCTTCGTCCGGGAGGTGCAGGCCGTCCTGGCGCGAGCCCGGGAGAAAGGCCTCGACCCGTCCGGACTGCGTGCCCTCGGCATCGAGCACGACCTCCCGGAGCTGGTGGCCGCCGGCCTCTTCCTCGAGCAGTACCTCACCGTCCTCGACAACCTCGGCGCCACCGACTACTCCGACCTCATCCGCCGGGCCGTGATCGAGGCCGAGACCCACCGCGACGAGCTGCGGGCGCGCTGGCAGCACGTCTTCGTGGATGAGTACCAGGACACCGACCCCGGCCAGGTCGCCCTGCTCCGCGCGCTGGCCGGCGACGGGCGTGACCTCACCGTGGTGGGCGACCCGCACCAGTCCATCTACGGCTTCCGCGGCGCCGACGTGCGCGGCATCCTCGACTTCCCGGCGGCCTTCCCGACCACCACCGGCGCCCCGGCCCCGGTGGTGGTGCTGCAGCGCACCCGCCGGTTCGGCCCCCGGATCCTGCTGGCCGCCGGCAGGGTGGCCCACCGGCTGACGCTGACCGGCAGCATCTCCCCGGAAGCGCGCGAGGCGTTCCTCTCGCCGGAGGCCGTCCCCGGCCCGCAGGGCGACGGCCGGGTCGAGGTCGTCACCTACGACACCGAGCGTGCCGAGGCCGAGCGGCTCGCCGACCTGCTGCGGCGCGCCCACCTCGAGGACGGCATCGCCTGGGACCGGATGGCGGTCCTGGTCCGCTCCGGCCGCACGAGCATCCCGCCGCTGCGCCGCGCCCTCGCCGCGGCCGGGGTCCCCGTCGAGGTCGCCTCCGACGACCTGCCCCTGGTCCGCGACCCGGCGGTCGTGCCGCTCCTCGACGGGTTGCGCGCCGTGGTCAACCTCGACAACGACGATCCCGACTCTCCCGACTTCCTCGACCCGGGCCGCATCGAGTCGCTGCTGCTGTCGCCGCTCGGCGGGCTCGACGCGTCCGACCTGCGTGCCCTCGTGCGCCGCCTCCGCACGCGCGAGAAGGAGGTCGCCGACCCGTCGGTGCGGCGCACGTCGCGCGAGCTGCTGCGGCTCGCGGTCGTCGAGCCCGGGTTCCTCGACGGGCTCGAGGGCCCCGACGTCCAACGGGCCGGCGCCCTCGCCGAGCTGCTGCGCGGAGCAGCGGGGATGCTGGAGGAGCGGGCAGGCGTCGAGGACGTGCTCTGGCACCTGTGGTCCGGCACCGGCTGGCCCCAGCGGCTGCGCCGGCAGGTCGACGTCGGAGGCGCGAGCACCCGACGGGCCCACCGCGACCTCGACGCGATCGTCGCGCTCTTCGACCTCGCCTCGCGTGCGGTCGACCAGCGCGACCACGTCGGTGTGGGCGCCTTCTTCGCCAGCGTCGTCGCCCAGCAGCTGCCCGCCGACACCCTCGCCGAGCAGGGCGTGCGCGGCGCGGCGGTCCGACTCCTCACCGCCCACCGCTCCAAGGGTCTCGAGTGGGACCTGGTCGTGGTCGCCCACGTGCAGCAGGAGGGCTGGCCCGACCTGCGCCGTCGTACGACCCTGCTCGGCGCCGACCGCATCGGGGTCGACGGCGCCGGGCACCCCGACCTCGTCCCGCCCGTGACCACCCGCGCGCTGCTGATGGAGGAGCGCCGCCTGTTCTACGTCGCCTGCACCCGCGCCCGCCGTCGTCTCGTGGTGAGCGCGGTGCGGTCCCCGGACGACGACGGCGAGCAGCCCTCCCGGTTCCTCGAGGAGCTCGGCGTCACGATCGACCACCAGGACGGCCGGCCGCCGCGACCCCTGTCGTTGGGCGGCCTCGTGGCCGAGCCTGCGGCGCACGGCTGCCGACCCCGACGTCACACCGGCGTTGCGCGAGGCAGCCGCCCGACGCCTCGCCGCGCTGGCCGCCGAGGAGGTCGGCGGCCGCCCGCTCGTGCCGAGCGCCGACCCGTCGACGTGGTGGGGCACCCGCAGCGCCACCCGGTCCGTCCGGCCGATCCGCGACCCCGACCGGCCCGTGCCGATCTCGGCCAGCATGCTCGAGTCGATCCTCGTCTGCCCCGCGCAGTGGTTCTTCGAGCGCGAAGCCGGCGGGGTCTCCGCGGTCCACCAGTCCGCCAACCTCGGCCAGGTCCTCCACGCCCTCGCCGAGCGGGTCGCCACCGGCGACCTGCCCGCCGAGGTCGAGCCGCTGATGGCCGAGGTCGAGGCCGTGTGGGACCGGCTCGCCTTCCGCACGCCGTGGTCGCGGCAGCGCGAGCTCGCCCGGATCCGCAAGGCCGTCGCGCGCTTCGTCCGCTGGCACCTCGACAACCCGCGCGAGTTCCTCGGTGCCGAGCAGCGCTTCCAGAGCGTCGTCGACGTGGACGGCCGTCCGGTCCTGCTGACCGGCTTCGCCGACCGCCTCGAGATCGACGACGCCGGCAGGGTGGTCGTCGTCGACTTCAAGAGCGCCCGCAGCGCTCCCACCGGGCCGTCCGTCGCGGGCAACCTGCAGCTCGCCCTCTACCAGTACGCCGTCGACACCGGGGCCCTCGACGAGTCCGCCGGTCGGCCCGTCGCCTCCGGCGGTGCCGAGCTGGTGCAGCTCGGCATCGACGACGACTCCGCGGGCGCCAAGGTGCAACCCCAGCCACCCCACGCCGAGGCCGGGCCCGAGCGCCTCACGCTCCGCACCGGCCTCGCCCGGGCGGCCGACCTCGTCCGCGCCGAGACCTTCCCCGCCACGACCGGTCCGCACTGCCGCGACTGCCCGTTCACGGCCATCTGCCCGGCCCGGGGCGCGGGGAGCGTGACCGTCCAGTGAGCCAGCTCCCCGCACCTGTCCGGCTCGACTCGCCCGAGGACCTCCGCGCCCTCATGGGCGCCACCCACGCCGCCAGCGACGAGCAGTGGGCCGCGATCACCTCGCCGCTGCGGCCCACGGTCGTGGTCGCGGGCGCCGGCAGCGGCAAGACCACGCTGATGGCGCAGCGCGTGGTGTGGCTGGTCGCGACCGGCAAGGTCCGTCCCGAGGAGGTCCTCGGCCTCACCTTCACCACCAAGGCCGCGGCCGAGCTGCGCCAGCGGGTCACCGCCGCCCTGGGCGCCGCGGGGCTGCTCGACCGGTCCGTCGTGGTCGAGGGGGAGGACGTCCTCGAGCCGACGGTCGCGACCTACCACGCCTACGCCGCCAACCTGCTGACCGACCACGGGCTCCGGATCGGCCACGAGCCCGACACCCGCGTCGTCTCCGACGCCTCGCGCTACCAGCTCGGCGCCCGGGTCATCGAGCGCTTCACCGGCCACATCGAGCTGCTGACCGACCACCCGGCGACCGCCATCCAGAACCTCCTCGCCCTCGACGGCGCGATGAGCGAGCACCTCGTCGACCCCGACGACGTACGCCGTGTCGACGCCGAGGCCCGGCGCGGGTTCGAGCGCGCCCTCGCTGAGGAGCAGGCCGGCAAGGCCCGCAAGACCTACCTCGATCCGCCGGCCAAGGCCATCAACGCGATCGACCGTCGTGGCGAGCTGCTGCAGCTCGTCACCGGCTACCGCCGGCTCAAGGCCGACCTCGGGCTGATGGACTTCGGCGACCAGATCGCGCTCGCTGCCCGGCTGGTGGAGGAGCAGCCCGAGGTGGGTGAGCTCGAGCGGGCGCGCTTCAAGGTGGTCCTGCTCGACGAGTACCAGGACACCTCGGTCGCCCAGGCCACGATGCTCGCCCGGCTCTTCTCAGGGCCCGATCCCGACCACGGGCTCGGCCACCCGGTCATGGCGGTGGGCGACCCCAACCAGGCGATCTACGGCTGGCGCGGTGCGTCGGTGTCCAACATCCTCAACTTCGCCGACACCTTTCCGGCCGCCGACGGCGCACCGGGCCGGTTGCCCCTGACCGTCAACCGGCGCTCCGACCGCCGCATCCTCGACGTCGCCAACCGGCTCGCCGAGCCACTGCTCGCCGCCTACGGCGACAAGGTCGCCCGGCTGCGGGCGGCCGACAACGCCCAGGACGGCCACGTCGAGGCACACGTGTTCGAGCGCTCGGCCGACGAGCTGGCGTGGCTCGTGACCGAGGTGCAGCAGGTCCACGAGGCCGGCACCGCCTGGGCCGAGATCGGGGTGCTCAGCCGCGACAACGCCCAGGGCGAGGAGGTCTACGACGCCCTCACGGCCGCAGGGATCCCGGTCGAGATCGTCGGACTGTCGGGCCTGGTGCGGCTGCCCGAGGTGGCCGAGGTGGTCGCCACGCTGACGCTCATGCACGACGTCACGGCCAACTCCTCGATGCTCACGCTGCTGACCGGTCCGCGTTGGGCGATCGGTCCGCGCGACCTGCGGCTGCTGGCCGAGCGTGCGGCGGAAATCGCGGGCGTGCGGGGCCGCAAGGAGACGGCGTCGATCGCCGACCAGCTGCTCCAGATCGCCGACGGCGTCGATCCTTCGGAGCTCCCCGCGCTCAGTGACGCCGTGGAGTCACCGGGCGAGGCCGCCTACTCGGACGAGGCGCTCGACCGCTTCGGCCTGCTGGACGTCGAGCTGCGCCGCCTGCGCGCCCACGTCGGCGACCCGCTCCTCGACGTCGTACGCCGCATCATCGACACGACCGGTGTCGACGTGGAGCTCGCCTCCGCGACGTCTCAGGCAGCCGCCGCACGCCGCGACAACCTCGACCTGTTCGTCAAGGCCGTCGCGGAGTTCCAGTCCGTCGACGGCGACGTGACCCTGCCGGCACTGCTGGCCTACCTGACCGCCGAGGACGACCAGGGCAACGGCCTCGACGTCGCCACCCCGACCGCCGCCGACTCCGTCAAGCTGCTGACGGTCCACCGGGCGAAGGGTCTCGAGTGGTCGTCGGTGTTCTGCGTCGGCGTGGGGGAGACCCGCTTCCCGAGCAACCGCTCGCGCACGCTGTGGACCTCGTCCCCGGCCGTGCTGCCCGCCCCGCTGCGCGGCGACCGGGCCGACCAGCCCCAGCTCGCCGGCCACGACAAGGCTGCCCTCGACGCCTACCGCGCCGCCACCAAGGCCCACGACGCGGAGGAGGAGCTCCGGCTGGGCTACGTCGCCTACACCCGCGCCGCCCACCACCTGGCCGTGACGTCCTACGTGTGGGGGCAGCGCTCGACGCCGTTCGGGCCGTCGGACTACCAGCGGGTGGTGCGCGACCAGCTCGAGGAGTGGTGTCAGCCGGTCGAGCGCTGGCTCGACAAGCCGCCGCCGAAGTCGCCCAACCCCAACGACGACGTCGACACCTCGCGTCCGTGGCCGGTGCCCGGCACCGGTGAGGAGGCCCGTCGGCGGCTCGCCGCCGCCGAGCTCGTACGCTCCGTCGACCCCACCGCGCCCGACGAGGGCCTCGACATGCTCGAGGCCGCCCGGGTCGCCGAGTGGGACGACGACCTGGCCCAGCTGCTGGTCGAGGCTCGCGCCGAGCGCGCCACGACCGTCGACCTCCCGCTGCCCAGCAGCCTGTCCGTCACCGCGCTGGCGCGGCTGCGCGAGGACCCGGACGCGTTCGCCCGGGACCTGGCCCGACCCATGCCGCGGCCGCCTGCGCCCGCGGCCCGTTTCGGCACCGCGTTCCACGCCTGGATCGAGCACCGGTTCGGCCAGCAGGCCCTGATCGAGCCCGACGAGCTGCCCGGCCGGGCCGACGCCGGCATCGACGACGAGGCCGACCTCGGCGAGGTCGTGAAGCGCTTCGAGGACGGCCCCTTCGGCGATCGGGCGCCGTACGCCGTCGAGGCACCCTTCGCGCTCGTCCTCGGCGGGCAGGTCGTCCGGGGCCGGATCGACGCCGTCTACGCCGAACCGGACGGCGGGTTCCTCGTCGTCGACTGGAAGACCAGCCGTCACGAGACGTCCGACCCCCTCCAGCTCGCGCTCTACCGCCTCGCCTGGTCCGAGCTCACCGGTACGCCCCTCGACCTGGTCCGCGCCGCCTTCCACTACGTCCGCTCCGGGCGCACCGTCCCCCTCGACGACCTCCCCGCCCGCGCCGAGCTCGAGAAGCTGCTCGACGTCTGACCCGCCGTCCCGCGGGCGAGCGGTGCGTGAGGCAGGTTCTGGCGCCCGGGAACCTGCGTGGCTCACCGCCAGCCGCGCCGGCGGTGGCCCACCCACGTTCCGGACGAGCGAAGTGTGGGTGGACCACCGCTCGCGGGCGCGTCGTACGCCGTCCCGCGGGCGAGCGGTGCGTGAGGCAGGTTCTGGCGCCCGGGAACCTGCGTGGCTCACCGCCAGTCGGGCAGCGGTGGTCCACCCACGTTCCTAGCGAGCGAAGGGTGGGTGGACCACCGCCCGCGGGAGCGTCGTCCGCCGTCAGCGGGGTGAGCGGTGCGTGGGGCAGGTTTTGGCGCCGCGGAACCTGCGTGGCTCACCGCGCGGGCCGGCGGTCGCCCACCCACGTTCCTAGCGAGCGAAGTGTGGGTGGACCACCGCCCAGACGGGCGTCAGCGGAGGGCGGCGGTCAGCGCGATCTCGACCATCTCGCCGAAGGTCTGCTCGCGCTCCTGGGAGGTGGTCTCCTCGCCGGTGACGATGTGGTCGGAGACCGTGCAGATCGCGAGCGCGCGGCGGCCGTGCTTGGCGGCGAGGGTGTAGAGCGCGCTGGCCTCCATCTCGACGGCCAGGACGCCGTACTTCACCATCTCGCCGAGCAGCTCGGGGCGGGCCGCGTAGAACGAGTCGCTGGAGAAGATGAGGCCCACGTGGAAGGGCGAGCCACCCTCGCGGGCCTCGGCGGCCTCGACCGCGCCGCGCAGCAGGCCGAAGTCGGCGACCGGCGCGTAGTCGATGCCGTGGAAGGCGATGCGGTTCATCGACGAGTCGGTGCACGCACCGGAGGCGATGACGACGTCACGCACCCCGACGCGGTCGGTGACGGCGCCGCACGAGCCGACGCGGACGATGGACTGCACGTCGTACTCGGTGAAGAGCTCGTGGACGTAGATCGACATCGACGGCTGGCCCATCCCGGAGCCCTGCACGGAGACCGGGTGGCCGTTCCACGTGCCGGTGAAGCCGTACATCCCGCGCACCTCGCTGTAGCAGCGCGCGTCGTCGAGGAACGTCTCGGCGATCCACCTGGCCCGCAGGGGGTCGCCGGGCAGCAGGACGGTGGGGGCGATGTCGCCGGGCTGGGCGCCGATGTGGGTGCTCACGGCGCCCAGCCTAGGGACACGGGCTGGCCTCAGCCCGCGTTGGCGACGATCTCGTTGGGGGTGTGCGGCAGGTCGAGCGCCTTCGTCACGCGGCCGCGGTCGAGGTCGACGACGTGCACGCGGTCGCGGCGCGGGTCGGTGACGTACGCCGTCGAGTCGACGACGTGGAGGGCGGGTCGGGGCTGCTGCCAGTCGAGCGGCTCGCGCCAGCGGTCGACGACGTCGATCGTGTCGACGCGCTTGCCGGTGCCGGGGTCGAGGACGTGGATCGCGCCGTCGGTCCCGAGCACGAGCGCCTCGCCCTCCGGGCCGCGACCGAGCGAGCGGAAGCTGTAGCTGGTGCCGAGCTCGACCAGGCGCAGGGACGCGTCGCGGGTGTCGATCAGCGAGACCCGGGTCGGGCGCTCGAGCTCGGCCTCGGGGTCGGTCTTGTAGTCGCCGAGCAGCACGGGGGAGACGTCCGAGCCGGCCTGGTTGCCGATCTGTCCGTAGGCGTCGGGGCTGTTGACCTTGGCGATGTCGCGGCCGTCCACGACGACGGCCCCGTCCTCGCAGCCGAAGACGGCGGCGTCCTCGGCGAAGGCCTCGCCGTGCACGCCGGGGCACTCGTCGGTCTCGGCGAGGACCGCGCCCGACGGGCTCACGAGGCGGACGCCCGAGCGCGACTCCTCGTCCCCGACGGTCATCAGCAGGTTGCGGTCGACGAGCTGCACGGCCACGCCGTGGTGCGCCTCGTCGGCGGCGTCGGTGGTGACCTCCGGCGGGCCGTCGGCCAGGTCGTCGGGGTCCAGCACGGTGATCGTGCCGGTGCCGTCGTCGAAGAGCGTGGTGATGCCGTCGTGCGCCACGACGTGCCCCGCCTCCGCGGCCTCGATGAGTACGCCGGTCAGGCCGGGGTCGCCGGTGTAGTGGTGGGCGTGGTCGCCGTGCTCGTCGCCCCACGACCCGAGGTCGAGGGCGTGCCAGCCGAGGTTGCCGCTGACGAGGGCGTGTCGGCCGTCGCCGGCGGGGGAGATGCGGACGAAGCCCTCCATCGGCTCGTCGGCGACCACCTCGCCGCTGGTCACGTCGACGACCATCACGCCGCCGTCGTGGGTCACCGCGAGGCGCGGCGTCGCCGACGCGGCCTCGGTGCCACCCCCGTCGGTGGCAGCCTCGGCCGGGTCGGAGGCGTCGGTGGATTCGGGGGCGTCGGTGCTGTCGGTCGCGGTGCCGCAGGCGGAGGCCGCCAGCACGACGAGGGTGGCGAGCAGGACACGGACACGGGCACGGTCACGGTTGGTTCTCATGAGAATCATTCTCATCGCAGTTGAGAATGATTGTCAAAGAGATACGGCGCTAGCCTGACGTCGTGAGTCCCGAACGCCTCCTGCCGCACGTCGCCCTCTCCCTCCACGCGCACAACCGGATGGGCCTGCGGCGCACCGACGAGGCGTGGCTCGCCGAGCAGATGTCCGACCCAGCGACGCGCGTCCTGGTGGTGGCCGGCAACCGGCTCCGCCCGGTCGACGGAGCCGTGCACTGGGTCGGCCCCGACGAGGCGCCCGAGGGCACGCTCGTCCTGCTGGGCGACCGCGACGGCGTGGTCCACGTGGCCGTCATCGTGCCGCCCGACCTTGCGCCGGGCGAGGCGGAGGAGTGGGTGCCGCTGCGCTCGGTGCTGACCCTCCTCGCCGACGGCACGGCCCAGCAGGCGCCGCTGGTGATGCACGCCGTCGGCCTCGCGGAGTGGCACCACGCCACCCGCTTCTGCCCGCGCTGCGGCGGCTCCCTGGCCAGCCGCGCCGCCGGTCACGAGTTGCGCTGCACGCAGTGCGACCGCGCGCAGTTCCCGCGCACCGACCCGGCGGTGATCATGGCGATCACCCACGGCGAGGGCGACGACGAGGCGATCCTGCTCGGCCGCAACACCGCCTGGCCCGCGGGACGCTGGTCCACCCTCGCCGGCTTCTGCGAGCCGGGGGAGACCCTCGAGGACGCCGTACGCCGTGAGGTGCACGAGGAGGTCGGCGTGCGGGTGGGCGAGGTGTCCTACTTCGGCAGCCAGCCCTGGCCGCTCCCGGCCAGCCTGATGCTGGGGTTCACCGGGCGCGCCTCGACGACCGACATCGACGTCGACGGGGCGGAGATCGAGGAGGCACGGTGGTGGACGCGCAGCGACTTCGAGGCCGCCGGCCGCTCGGGGGAGCTCGTCGTGCCCCGCGGCATCTCGATCTCGTCGTCGCTCATCGAGACCTGGTTCGGACGCCCGCTCGACGGCCCCGGCTGGGACTGACGCCGACGCCGGTCAGGCGCAGTTGTCGCAGATGCCCGTGGCGGGCAGTGCGAGGAAGCAGGTCGGGCACAGCTTGTCGACCCGGTCGCTGGC
Organism: Nocardioides sp. T5; assembly: GCF_048161455.1. Taxonomy (NCBI): domain Bacteria; kingdom Bacillati; phylum Actinomycetota; class Actinomycetes; order Propionibacteriales; family Nocardioidaceae; genus Nocardioides; species Nocardioides sp. T5. The sequence continues at coordinate 1,287,780 of NZ_CP182415.1, forward strand.
GGCGACCCGCGGGCGGGACGTCGTCGCACGCGGGGTGGTCGCCCGCGGCGTACGAGGCGTGGTCGAGCGCGTGCCCGGCACCCGCTGCGGAGCCGGCGGCGAGTCGTCGCGGACGTCGAAGCCCAGCCGGACGAGGTGCTTGCTCGCCCCGGCCGAGCCGCCCGGGATGTCGGCGGGGGTGAGGGTGCGCCCGGTCGCGAGGCCGTGGGCGATGCCGGCGATGGCCGCGGCGTCGTACTCCTTGCCGTGGTGCCTCAGGACGTGCGTCGAGACGCCGCCGCGCACCAGCATGTAGTTGGCCCCACCCGCTGCGTCCCAGGTCTCCATCGCGGTGAGGACGTGGTCGCGGTCGATCGAGTTCAGCAGTGACACGACGTCAGGCTAACCCCGGGGCGGCCCCGGCTCCACGCCAGCGTCACGACAGCGCGGCCAGCTTCTCCTTGACCTGCACCACCGACGGGTTCGTCAGCGTGCTGCCGTCGGAGAAGAGCAGGGTCGGGACGGTCTGGTTGCCACCGTTGGCCTGCTCGACGGTGAACGCGGCCTCCGGCTCCCGCTCGATGTCGACGATCGAGAACTCGATGCCCTCGCGGTCGAGCTGGCTCTTGAGGCGGTGGCAGTAGCCGCACCACGGGGTGCTGAACATGGTGAAGGTCATGGGATGGAGTGTCCCCTCCGGCGTCTAGGGTTCAAGGACGAGGGTGGTCCTCACCCTCGACTGGTCCCAACCACGACGTCGCAGGAGTTGTTCCGTTGCTCGAAGCGCTCGATCCCGAGCAGCGACAGGTCGCCGAGGCGCTGCGTGGACCGGTGCGGGTCCTCGCCGGCGCCGGCACCGGCAAGACGCGCGCGGTCACCCACCGCATCGCGCACGGCGTGGCCCAGGGGGTCTACGCGCCGACGGAGGTGCTGGCCCTGTCCTTCACGACCCGTGCGGCCGGCGAGATGCGCGAGCGCCTGCGGGCCCTCGGGGCGCCCGGGGTGCAGGCGCGCACGTTCCACTCCGCCGCGCTGCGCCAGCTGCGCTTCTTCTGGCCACGCGTGCACCAGCGCGAGCTCCCCGAGCTCGTCGAGTCCAAGCTCGGCATGCTCGCCCTCGCGGCGCGGCGCCAGCGGCTCGGCGTCGACCAGGCCACGCTGCGTGACCTCGCCAGCGAGATCGAGTGGTCCAAGGTCTCCAACGTCAGCCCCGACACCTATGCCGCGATCGCCCGCACCCGCGGCCGCACCGTGTCGGGCCTCGATCCCGAGGTGGTCGCGCGCGCGTTCGACGCCTACGAGGAGGTCAAGCGCGGCCAGGGCCGGATGGACATGGAGGACGTGCTCCTGTTCGGTGCCGGTCTCCTCGCCGACAACGAGGCGGTGGCCGCCCAGGTCCGCCGGCAGTACAAGTGGTTCGTCGTCGACGAGTTCCAGGACGTCTCGCCGCTCCAGCACGCCCTCCTCGACCTGTGGCTCGGCGGGCGCGACGAGCTGTGCGTCGTGGGTGACCCGGCCCAGACGATCTACTCGTTCGCCGGCGCCGACGCCCGCTACCTCCGCGAGTTCACCCAGCGCTTCCCGTCGGCCACGAGCGTCGACCTGGTCCGCAACTACCGCTCCACCCCGGAGGTCGTCTCCGCGGCCAACCGGCTGCTCGAGGGCACCCCCAGCAAGGGCGTCGACCTCGTCGCCCAGCGGCCGTCCGGCGCCCGCATCACCTGGCGCGAGGCCACCGACGAGGTCGCCGAGGCCGAGGCGGTCGCCGACCGCGTCGCGGCCCTGCGGGCCTCCGGCACCCCCGCCAGCCGGATGGCCGTCCTGCTGCGCATCAATGCGCAGTCCGAGCGCTTCGAGGAGGCCCTGGCGGCTCGGGGCCTCCCCTACGTCGTACGCGGTGCGGCGCGGTTCTTCGACCGGCCCGAGGTGCGGCAGGCGATCACCCTCGTCCGGGGCGCCGCGCGCTCGGGGGAGGCGTCGGGCCCGGTGTCGGACGCCGTCGTGGCCGTGCTGTCGCAGATGGGCCACTCCACCGAGCCCCCCGAGGGCAGGGGAGAGGTCCGCAACCGGTGGGAGTCCCTGCAGGCGCTGGTCGACCTCGCTGCCGACTTCGGCCGCGAGCGCCCCGAGGCGGGTGTCGGCGACTTCGTCGACGACCTCGACCGTCGGGCCAGCGAGCAGCACGCGCCGGTGGCCGACGCCGTCACCCTGGCGACCATCCACTCGGCCAAGGGTCTGGAGTGGGACGCCGTCTTCGTGGCCGGCATGCACGACAAGATGATGCCGATCTCACAGGCGCAGTCACCCGCCGAGATCGAGGAGGAGCGCCGCCTCCTCTACGTCGCGATGACCCGTGCCCGCGACGAGCTGAGCGTGTCGTGGGCGACTGCGCGGGAGCCAGGCGGCCGATCCACCCGTGGCAGCTCGCCGTTCCTCGCGCCGCTGCTCGACGGCGTGCCCGGCGTGTCCGGGCAGCGCCGCGAGCGCACCCGGCGCAACCGCGCCGCGATGCACTGCCGCGAGTGTGGCAAGGCGTTGTCGACGTCGGTGGAGAAGAAGACCGGTCGCTGCGCCGACTGCCCCGCCTCCTACGACGAGGCGCTCTTCGAGCGGCTGCGCGAGTGGCGCCTCGCTCGCTCCGCGGAGGACAGCGTGCCGGCGTTCGTCATCTTCACCGACGCGACCCTGCAGCTCATCGCCGAGCACGTCCCCACCGATGAGAAGGGACTGCGCGCGATCAGCGGCGTCGGCCCGAGCAAGATCGCCAAGTACGGCGACGAGGTGCTCGCGCTGGTGGCCGGGGAAAGCCCCTGACCGGGCCCGGCGAGGCGTCCGGACGGACGCCGGAAAAGAAATCTCGGTAATACCCATTAAATGGTTTGCCCCTGACGATGTGAGGGGTCTAACGTTCCCTGCACAACAACCCGCGCATGGGATCGCTGACAACGATCCGCGCCCGACGCCCCGAAGGAGGTGGCCCCCATGGAGAACTACACGATGACGATGACGGCTTGGACGCCGTCCTTCGGCATGCCCGCTGCCGGCCACCGCTGCGCCACTGATGTGCGCGTCCTCGGTGTCGATGGTGCAGCTGCGCTCCAGGGGACCGCTGTGTCCATCGAGCGCGTCAAGGGCGTCTTCCCGGGTCTTCCAGCCTGGAGTCCACCGACGAGTTGAGAGAACTCGCATCGGCAGCCTCCAGGCCGCGGAACCCGACACCCGGGATCCGCGGCCTTTCTGTTTGTCCCAGTGACGTCCCCATGAGTCACCCACCGCGATCAGGTCAACGAGAAGGAGGTGAACACATGACCATCAGCGTTCTCGACCGCAACCGAGCTGCCGACATGACCCAGGCGGAGCCCCAGGCCCCGCTCGGAGCCCTGCACGACGCAGCTGCCGGAGTGGATGAGGAGTTGCTGCCCTGCCGCGTCAACGACGCAGAGCTGTGGTTTGCCGAGTCCCCCGCGGACGTGGAGCAGGCCAAGGCCCTCTGCATCGACTGCCCCGTGCAGGCGCTGTGCCTCGACGGAGCCCTCGAACGGCGTGAGCCGTGGGGCGTCTGGGGAGGCGAGCTCTTCCTCCAGGGCGTGGTGATCCCGCGCAAGCGGCCGCGAGGCCGGCCCCGCAAGTCCGAACAGGTCGCCGCTCAGGCCGGCCAGAACCAGAAGGACGGGGCCGCCGCGTAGGCGCCACCGCTCCACCACCTCCGAGGAACCACAAGGAACCACCACTGATGAAGACCTACCGAAATGGACGCAACGACATGAATCTCATGCATGAAGAACTCGCACGCGCGCAAATGACCGCGCGCCTGGGAGAGGCGCAAGAACTGCGGCGCGGCCACCAGCTGGCCCGGGCCCGTCGTATGAGCCGCAAGGCCGAGCAGGCCGCGCAGCAGGCGCGTCTCGCCCTCGCTCGCGCGATCTGACGTGGTCCGAGGCCGACCTGGCCGAGGAGAGGATCTCGCCCTGATCGCGGGTGAGCACACCCAGTGAGCCGGTACGTCGTCACCGTGACGACGTACCGGCTCACTGCATTTCTGCCCAGCTCGCGCGGCGCGGACCGGGGTAACCTCGAGGCGTGAGCGACCTCGTGACGTGCGACTTCTGCGGCACCCAGGCTCCGGAGGGGGAGACCCTCACGTGGACGACCGCGGTCGAGAACGGCCGTCGGCGCGCCTTCTGCGACACCTGCTCCCGCACCCACCTGCGCGCGATGGAGAGCAAGCTCGACAGCGAGTGGTGGTGAGGGCCGGCCGGGCTCAGCCCGTGTCGGTCGCGGTCTCGAACCAGGCGCACCCGCAGTAGGGATGACGCTCCCAGCGCCGGGCGGCGGGCAGCGGATCGTGGTCGACGCGCCACGACGTGAGCCACGTGTGCGGCAGCTCGCCCCGCGACCACGCGCCGAGGTCCCGGGCGACCGCACCGGCGGCCAGCGCCAGCAGCGGGCGCGGCACCGCGCCCGCGGGGGCCGGGCCGCCCTCGTCGAGCACGCCGGCGGCCACGCACCGCGCGCAGGGCCCGACACCGGGGGCGATCCACGGACCGACCTCGACGGCGTAGGGCTGGACGCCCACCAGCACGTGGGGCAGCGAGTCGACGCACCAGCCGTCGACGACCGGCGAGACCAGTCGCCCGGGCGCCACGGCGATGCCGACCGGAGCGGTCGGGTCGACGACGACACCGGCGGCGGCCAGCGCTGCGAGGACGGCGCCGGCCCACGCGTCAGGGCAGTCGAGCTGTGCGCGGACGCCGGCGGCGTACGGCGACGGGGCGGGGCGGGCAGGCACCCCACGACCGTGCCACGGCCCAGTGCGGTGCGGGCCGTCGTCCACAGGCCATCCCCGTCGTCGGACGTGCCCCCGGACATGCAGCAGCGGCGCCGCCCGAGGGGCGGCGCCGCTGCAATGAGCTCAAGAGCTGAGGCTCAGGCCTTGCCGAGGATGCGGTTCAGGTTGGTGCCGCAGACCGGGCAGACGCCCTTGGCCATCTTGGTGCCCTTGTCGTTGACCTTGATCTCGCCCTCCGCCTCGCGCTTCTCCTTGCACTTGACGCAGTAGAACTCACCGCTCCAGGTCTCCGCCATGACGGCCTCCTTGCTTGTTTTCCTTGGTCGTCGCGGCGGGGAAGTCTCTCGGGGAAGCCCGCCGGGGTGAGCTGGCGGTTGCCAGCGCTCCGTCAGCGACCCTACGCCACGCGTGGGCCACGCTCACGCACCACACGCGCTGAGCGTGAAACCGGGTCCTTCCACGCTCAGCCGGCTCAGTACCCTCGGGTCATGCCAGACACCTCTGCGGACCGTTCCCACCTGCGCCTCGAGCGCCCCTCCGAGGGGGTCGTCCTGCTGACCCTCGACAACCCCGCGATGCGCAACGCGATGAGCGACGAGATGACCTCGTCGTGGGTCGCGACCATCGACGAGCTCGCCGCCGACCGGTCCGTGCGCGCGGTCGTCGTGACGGGGGAGGGCAGCGCCTTCTGCTCCGGCGGCAACACCTCGTGGATCGCCAGCGAGCCCGATGCCACCGTCGACCACCTGCGGTCGCGGATGCTGCCCTTCTACCGCGCGTGGTTGTCGATCCGGCGCCTCGAGGTGCCGACCATCGCGGCCGTCAACGGCGCCGCCATCGGGGCCGGCCTGTGCCTCGCGCTCGCCTGCGACATCCGCTACGCCGCGGCCGGCGCGAAGATGGGCGTGCCCTTCAACAAGCTCGGCATGCACGCCGGGATGGCCGGCACGTGGCTGCTGCCCGACGTGGTCGGCCCCGCCCACGCGCGCGACCTGCTGCTCACCGGCCGCGTCGTGGAGGCCGAGGAGGCGCTGCGGCTCGGCCTCGTCTCCCGTGTCATCGACCCCGAGGTGTTCCTCGACGAGGTGCTCGAGACGGCAGCGGGCATCGCCGCCACCGCGCCGATCGCGGCGCGGCTGACCAAGGTGGCGCTCGCCGACGGTGGCCACGCCGACTTCGAGTCCGCGCTCCAGTGGGAGGCCCTCGCCCAGCCGATGACGCTCGCGACCGCCGACCTGCAGGAGGGCATCGCGGCCGCGAAGGACAAGCGGGCGCCGCAGTTCCGCGGCCACTGAGCGGCACGGGTGGGGAGCTCGGGGACGAAGAAGGGGCCCCGCAGCCCCCGACGCCTGCCTTCCCCAGCGTGCGTCGAGGAGCCGTGGGGCCCTTCTGGGCGCAAACCTAGGGCCGGCCGCGTGCGGGGTCAACGGCTCCGTGTCCACGCCTGTGGACAGACCTGTGGAGACGGTGTGCACCGCGGACCGATGACCGTGGAGGGCGGTCCCGGGGATGGGGAGGACCCTGTGCGCGACACGCCCGGCGCGCGCGCCGTACTGTGCGGGTGACCAGCGGTTTCACCTGCATCGGGGCTGTGGAGGAGAAGAAGTGGGCGAGGAGTCGACGGCGGGCGCCGCCCGCGGTCCCGTGGCGACGCTGCGGCGCATCGCGTTCCTGATGGAGCGCCAGCGCGAGGAGACCCGCCGGATCGAGGCCTTCCGCAAGGCGGCGCGCACGATCCTGCCGCTGCCCGAGGAGGAGGTACGCCGCCGCGCCGCCGACGGCACCCTCACCGAGCTGCCCGGCATCGGCCCCAGCACGGCTGCCGTCATCACCGACGCGTGCAACGGCGTGGTGCCCGAGCGCCTGGTGAGGCTCGAGGACACGGCCGGTCCCCTGGCGCACGGCGGGGAGGAGCTGCGGGCCCGCCTCCGCGGTGACCTGCACTCGCACTCCGACTGGTCCGACGGCGGCTCGCCGCTCGAGGAGATGGCGATGACGGCCATGGAGCTCGGGCACGACTACCTCGTGCTCACCGACCACAGCCCGCGCCTGCGGGTCGCCAACGGGCTCAGCGCCGAGCGCCTGGCGCGACAGCTCGGCGTCGTGGACGCCGTCAACGAGCACCTCGACGGGTCGTTCACCCTGCTGAAGGGGATCGAGGTGGACATCCTCGACGACGGGTCGCTCGACCAGACACCGGAGATGCTCGGCCGCCTCGACGTCCGCGTCGCGTCCGTCCACTCCAAGCTCAAGATGGACGCGGCCCCCATGACGAAGCGGATGGTCGCCGCGGTCCGCAACCCGCACACCAACGTCCTCGGCCACTGCACCGGCCGCCTGGTGACCGGCAACCGGGGCGTGCGCCCGCAGAGCCAGTTCGACGCGCGGGCGGTCTTCACCGCGTGCGCGGAGGAGGGGGTGGCGGTCGAGATCAACTCCCGGCCCGAGCGCCGCGACCCGCCCACCAAGCTGCTCAAGCTCGCGCGCGACCTCGGCTGCCTGTTCTCGATCGACTCCGACGCCCACGCCCCCGGCCAGCTCGACATGCTCGACCACGGCGCCGCCCGGGCCACCGAGGCCGGGATCGACCCCGACCGGATCGTCACGACCTGGGGGCGCGACCGGTTGCTCGAGTGGGCCTCCGCCCGGCTCTGAGTGCGGCTCCGGCCAGCGCGCCCCACGCCTCGGTGTGGGTGGCGGGCGTTAGGTTCGGCACATGAGCAGCCCGGCCAGCCCGCCCGACGTCGAGGTGCGCCGCTCGCGCCGCCGACGTCGCACGGTCTCGGCCTACCGTGACGGCGACCGCATCGTCGTGCTGATCCCGGCCACGATGAGCAAGCGTGACGAGGCGACGTGGGTCGCCGACATGGTGGCCCGCATCGAGCGGCAGGAGCGGCGCCGGCTGCGCTCCGACGACGACCTCGTCGCCCGTGCCGCCAAGCTCAACGACCTCTACTTCGGGGGCCTGGCGATCCCGGCCTCGGTGCGCTGGGTGACCAACCAGAACTCCCGCTGGGGCTCTTGCACCCCGGGCGAGGGCACCATCCGGCTCAGCGACCGGCTGCAGAAGGTGCCCGGCTGGGTCGTCGACTACGTCCTGGTCCACGAGCTGGCCCACCTGCTCGAGGCGGGCCACACGCCCGCGTTCTGGGCCTGGGTCGACCGCTACCCCCGCGCGGAGAAGGCCAAGGGCTACCTCGAGGGCTACTCCGCGGCCGCGCGGCTGGAGCCGCCGCCCGGCCTCGACGACGACTGACTCGACGACGACTGAGCCGCCCGCACCCGCGCCACGGCGGCGTCGATGAGGGCGTACATGTCGTCGAAGGTGACCGGCAGCGCGTCGACGGGCCACCAGCGCACGTCGAGCGACTCCTCGCTCGTCGCGTGCGCCGCGTCGGGCTCGGCCGTGGCGAGGAACCGTACGTCGAGGTGGTGGACGGTGCCGCGGTCGGAGCAGAACTCGACCGCGTGCGCGTCGAGGGACAGCGGCTCCTCGTCGAAGGCGAACGACGTCAGGCCCGACTCCTCGACCAGCTCGCGCCGGGCGCCGTCGGCGAGCGACGCGTCATCCGGCTCCAGGTGCCCGCCGAAGGCCAGCCACGCGTCGGCCTTGCGGTGGTGGTTGAGCAGCACCGCGCCGCCGTCGGGCGACACGACGATCGCGCCCGCGGTGAGGTGGTCGGGGAAGCACGCCTTGGTCAGCCCGTCGGGGTGCGCCGCCAGGTGGGCGAGGTAGCGCTCGCGCAGCTGCTCCTGCCCGGGCGTCGGCGCGACCCAGTCCGACAGCGTCGCGACCGCGCTCGCGTGGAGGGCCTGTCCTGAGGAGGGCGCCCCGCGCCCGTCTCGAAGGGTCACTCGGCCGGGCGGGTGCCGCCGTCGGAGCCACCGTCGGTGCCACCGTCGAGCAGGTCGCGCAGGCCGGCGTCGAACTCCTCCTCGGAGAGCTCGCCGGGCGTCACGGAGTCCTCGCGGAAGCCCAGCGGGTCGTCGAGGTCGCTCGCGGTGGGCAGCAGGTGCGGCGACATCCAGACGCCGTCGCGGGCCTCGGTGCCCTGACGGGTGCGCAGCGAGCCCCACAGGGTGGAGGCGTCGCGCAGCCGGCGGGGCCGCAGCTCGAGCCCGACGAGGGTGGCGAAGGTCTGCTCGGCCGGGCCGCCGGCGGCGCGCCGACGGCGTACGGTCTCCTGCAGCTTGGCGGCCGCCGGCATTCGCTCGGCGGTGGCCTGGCTGACGACCTCGTCGACCCAGCCCTCCACGAGCGCGAGGGTCACCTCGAGCTTCTCGAGCGCCGCCTTCTGGGCCGCCGACGGCTCGGGGTCGAAGAGCCCGCCCGCCAGGGCGTCCTGCATCGCCTCGGGGTTGGTCATGTCGACCTCGCGCAGCTTGGACTCCATCCCGGAGGTGTCGAAGTCCATGCCGGCGCCGTACTCCGAGACCGCCCCGATGAGGTGGTCGCGCAGCCACGGCACGCCGGCGAAGAGGCGCTGGTGGGCGGCCTCGCGCAGCGCGAGGTAGAGCAGGACGTCGTCGGCGGAGACGTCGGGCAGCTCCTCGGCGAAGGCCGCGACGTTGGTGGGGAGCAGGGCCGCCTTGCCGATCGGGCCCAGGGGCAGGCCGATGTCGGAGGCGCTGAGCACGTCACCGGCGAGCGCGCCGAGGCCGCTGCCGACCTGGGAGGCCACCATGGCGCCGCTGGCCTTGCCGAGCATGGCCATCAGGGGGCCGGCGAGCTGCTTCATCTCCTCGGGCATCGCCTGGCCCAGGGCCTGGGTGGCGGAGCCGGCAATCGGCTCGACCAGCACCTTCCACACCGGGATCGTCTCGACGATCCACTCCGCCCGCGACCACGCGGCGGTGGTGGTGACGCCCGACGGGAACCCGGTCGTGGTGTCGAGCCAGTGGTCGGCCAGGCGTACGGCGTCGGCGACGGCGCCCGACTGGGCGGGGCTGACCGTCGGGTCGGGCTCCTGCGCAGCGGCGCGACGGGCGAGGTCGGTGACCGTCTCCCAGTTGACCGGGCCGTCGTGCGGCGCGAACAACGACTGCATCTGGGCCATCAGCGCGTTGAGGTCGGGCATCCCGCCGCCGGGGCCGAAGCCGCCCATCTGCGAGAAGATCTGCTCGAACGGCGTGCCCTTGAAGGGGTTGTTGTCATCGGGCCCCTGACCGGACGATCCGGGACCTCCGGGGGTGTCACTCATGGCCTCCACGTTACTCACCGCGCCCAGCAGCGGCACCCCTAGACTCGGCTGCGTGAGCGACCCCACGTCCGACCCCGTGCGCCTCGTCGACATCCGCGACACCCCGCTGGACGTCACGGAGGTCCTCGACGCGCTCGGTGACGACGGCGCCGGAGGCCTCACCCTCTTCGTGGGCCAGGTGCGCGACCACGACTCCGGGAAGGGCGTCACGGCGCTCGACTACTCCGCGCACCCGACCGCCCTCGCCCGGCTCCGCGACGTCTGCCGCCAGGTGGCGCAGGACCACGACGTCAGGGGAGTGGCTGCGGTGCACCGGGTGGGCGAGCTGCGCATCGGCGACCTGGCGGTCGTCGTCGCGACCACGGCAGCGCACCGCGGTGACGCCTTCGCCGCCTCGCGGGCCCTCATCGACACGCTCAAGGCCGAGGTGCCGATCTGGAAGCACCAGGTCTTCGACGACCGGACCGAGGAGTGGGTCGGCACGCCGTAGGGCCTCCCCGTCGCGGACCGCGCCGGCCCCTAGGCTCGTCGCGTGGAGATCCTGCTGTGGCTCGTGCCCTCGGCCGTCGTGGCGTTCGCAGCGATGGCGTGGGTGTCGTGGGCCGGCCGCGACGGCCGCGGCGAGGTCGACCGTGAGGTCGCCGTCGAGCGTCTCGGCCGGGCGATCACCAAGGAGCTGCCGGCGGGCACGCGCCGTACGTCGGCACCGACGCGCGACCGCAGCACCGGCATCGCCGTCCGGCCCAGCCACGGCGCCGGACCGGGTGACGGCACCACCCGCCGCGCCTCCTGATCGACGGCTTCCCACCGCGCAGTTGCCGTCGTTTGAGAGAGTTGCGCCCATGACTCAGCGGACCAGGGCGGGACTGCTCGCACTGTGCCTCCTGGCCGTGCTGTGGGCGACGGCCGCGTTCGTGCCGCTTCCCTACGTCACCTACTACCCCGGTCCGACCGTCGACATACTCGCCGAGAGCGACGGCGACGAGATCGTCCGGGTGAACGGTCACGAGGCCTTCTACGACGATGGCGAGCTGCGGATGACGACCGTCTACGTCAGCACCCCGCAGGAGGACGTCAGCCTTCCCGAGCTGCTGCGCGCCTACTTCGACCCCGACGCCGCCGTCTGGCCGCGCTCCTCGATCTACGCGCCCGACGAGACCGACGAGTCCAGTGATCGCCAGTCGGATGCCGCCATGGTCTCCTCCCAGGACACCGCGGTCGCCGCCGCGCTCACCCAGCTCGGTGAGGAGGTCGACCCGATCGTGGAGGTCCTCGACGTGACCCCCGGGCTGCCCGCCGACGGCAGGCTCGAGGTGCGCGACGTGCTCCTCCGGGTCGGCGGGACGCCCGTCACCGACGCCCAGGACGTCGTCGACGCCGTCGACGCCGCGTCCCCCGGCGAGCCGGTCGCGTTCGTCGTACGCCGTGGGAAGGAGGAGGTCACCGTGGACGTGACCCCCGAGGACGTCGACGGCGACCCGCGCATCGGCATCACCCCCGGCATCGGCTTCGACTTCCCGTTCGAGGTCAGCGTCGACATCGCCGACAACATCGGCGGACCGAGCGCCGGGCTGATGATGTCGCTGGCCATCTACGACACGCTCACCCCGGGCTCCCTGACGGGCGGGGCCGACATCGCCGGCACGGGCACGATCACGCCGGCCGGGAAGGTCGGCCCGATCGGAGGGATCCAGCAGAAGATCGCCGCCGCCCGCGACGCCGGCGCGGAGCTGTTCCTCGTCCCGGCCGACAACTGCGACGGCATCGGGGGAGTGGACCCCGGTGACATGCGCCTGGCCAAGGCCACGACGATGGACGGTGCCGTGACGACCCTCGACGACTGGGTCGCCGACCCCGACGCCGACCTCCCCAGCTGCGAGGAGACCGCCTCATGACCAGCCCCACCGACCCGACCCCCGACCCGACCCCCGACGCCGTGCCCGACCCGGGTGCCCCCGACGCGCTCCCCGAGGACCCGGCCCTCGCCGCGGCCGTCCTCGAGATCGAGGCGCACGTCGCCCAGGACGGGTGGGACCAGCCGGCCCGGCTCTACGCCCTCGTCGACACCGCCACGCTCGTCGCCCAGGAGCCGGCGCTCGCGGCCGCGATGGCGATCGACGGTCCCGGCGACGACGGGTCGTTCACCCCCATCGAGCAGGATGGCCTGCCGCCCGGGCAGGTCCTCGAGGACGCGCTGCAGACCATCGCGTGGCCCGACAGCGTCACCGGGTGCGCCGCCGTCATCGAGCGGCTGGTGCTGCCGCCCGAGGTCGACGACGAGATCCCCGACGACCCCACGGCGGCCGAGCTGTTCGCGCGTGAGCACCCCGAGCGCCAGGAGGTGCGGATGGTCGCCGGCGTGACGCGCGCCGGTGCGTCGTACTGCGCCCTGCGGCTGCGTGCCCACGACGACGAGCAGTCCGTGGTCAACGGCACCGAGCTCGTCCCGGGGCTCCTCGACCTCCTCCACGCGACGCTGCACGACCCCCTCCACGACCTCGCGCACGACACCCAGCCCCACCCCCACGAGAACCCCTGAGGCCATGAGCAATCCCTTCGACCGACCCAACGGACCCACCGGACCCGACGGCCCCCAGCGGCCGGGCGGACCCGGCGGCCCGGGCGGGGCGCGCCCCACGACCACGTCCCGCCGACCGGGCGCGCTGGTCATCACCGCGATCGTCCTCGTCCTGGCCTTCATGCTGCTGAGCGCCTTCGCGTCCTTCTGGACCGAGCGGCTGTGGTTCGGCTCGGTCGGCTACCAGGAGGTCTTCACCACCCTCCTCCTCACCCGGGTCGGCCTGTTCTTCGTCTTCGCCGGGCTGATGGCCGCCGTCGTCGCGGTGACGATGGCGATGGCCTACCGCTACCGACCCGTCCTGTGGCCCGGGATGCCGGGGATGCCCGACGACGGGATGGACCGCTACCGCCAGGTGCTGGCTCCCCGCATGGGCTGGGTCATCGGCGGTGCGGCCGCGGTGATGGGCCTCTTCGCCGGCGCCTCGGCGTCGGGGCAGTGGCGCAGCTACTCCCTGTGGCGGCACAGCCAGGACTTCGGGACGACCGACCCCTACTTCAACAAGGACGTCGGCTTCTACGTCTTCGACCTGCCGTTCTGGCACTACATCGTCGACTTCGTGATGGCCCTGGCCGTCGTGGGCCTCATCGCCTCGCTGCTGATCAACTACCTCTTCGGCGGCATCCGGCTCTCGGCCCGCCCCGGCGAGCGGCTCACCAGCGCCGCGCAGATCCAGGTCTCAGCCCTGCTCGCGCTCTTCGTGCTGGCCAAGGCGGTCGACTACTGGCTCGACCGCTTCGACCTGGTGACCAACTCGGGCTCGATCTTCACCGGCATGGGCTACACCGACGACAAGGCGGTGCTGCCCGCCAAGGAGATCCTCGCCGGCATCGCCATCGTCTGCGCGCTGCTCTTCCTCGCCAACATCTGGCGGCGGACCTGGCTGCTGCCGTCGGTGGGAGTCGCCCTGTTCGCGCTCTCCGCGATCATCCTCGGCCTGATCGTCCCGACCCTCGTCCAGGCGATCCGGGTCAACCCCAACGTGCCGGACCGTGAGGGCCCCTACATCAAGGCCAACATCGACGCGACGCGCGCGGCCTACCAGCTCGACCAGATCGACGTACGCAACGTGAGCGGCACGGCCGTCGCCGACGACGGTGAGCTCGAGGCTCTCGACGGCCTCACCGACGGGATCCCGCTGGTCGACCCGCAGATCGTCAGCGAGATCTTCGAGCAGCAGCAGCAGGTCCGTGCTTACTACTCGGTGCCCAACGTGCTCGACGTCGACCGCTACGAGATCGACGGCACCGACCGGGCCGTGGTGCTCGGCGTGCGCGAGCTCGACCAGAGCGGGCTCGCGGAGAACGACCAGAACTGGTCCAACCTCCACACCGCCTACACGCACGGCAACGGCGTGATCGCGGCCTTCGCCAACCAGCGGCCCGAGGACGACTCCACCCAGCAGACCGGCATCCAGTGGGCCGAGGGTGCGGAGGAGGACGAGGACACCCTGTCGAGGGTCGGCGGCGAGGACGGCTACGAGACGCGGGTCTACTTCGGCGAGCAGAGCCCGACCTACAGCATCGTCGGCCAGCGCCCGGGCGGCGCGCCGGTGGAGTTCGACCTGCCGCGTGGGGACCGCAGCGAGGATGACGTCGCGACGACGTACGACGGTGAGGCGGGCGTCCCGATCGGCAACATCTTCAGCCAGCTGCTCTACGCCGTTCGGTTCAGCGAGCCCAACCTGATCCTGTCGAGCCGCGTGCACGAGAACTCCAAGATCCTCTACGACCGCAACCCGCGCCAGATGGTCGAGAAGGTCGCCCCGTGGCTGACCGTCGACTCCGACCCCTACCCGGCCGTGGTGGACGGGCGGATCCAGTGGATCCTCGACGGCTACACCGTCACCGACAAGTACCCGCTCTCGCAGCGCGAGTCGCTGGAGGAGATGACCGACGACTCCCTGCAGGAGAACACCGGCTTCCAGACCCTGCCGACCGACGAGATCAACTACCTCCGCAACTCGGTCAAGGCCACCGTCGACGCCTACGACGGCACGGTGACGCTCTACGAGTGGGACGAGGAGGACCCGATCCTCCAGGCCTGGACGGAGGTCTTCCCCGACTCGGTGCAGCCCAAGGAAGACATCCCGGAGGCGCTCGAGGAGCACCTGCGCTACCCCGAGGACCTCTTCAAGGCCCAGCGCTTCCAGTTCCAGCGCTACCACGAGACCTCGGCGTCGGCGTGGTTCGAGGGGTCGAGCCGCTGGGAGGTGCCCAGCGACCCGCAGCGCACCACGCGCCTGCAGCCGCCCTACCGCCTGTTCACCGACACCGGCGAGGGCGAGACGTGGTCGCTGACCTCGGTCTACGTGCCGCGCGACAAGGAGAACAACCTCGCGGCCTACATGGCGGTCAACAGCGACGCGACGACTGACGACTACGGCAAGGTCTCGGTGCTGCAGCTGCCCAACGAGCCCACGGGCGGACCGCTGCAGATCGCCAACACCTTCGCCACCAACGAGGACGTCAGCGAGTCGCTGCTGCCCTACACGACCGGTGACGCCGACCGGGTGCCGGGCAACCTGCTGACGGTGCCGATCGGCAACGAGTTCATGTACGTCCAGCCGGTCTACACCCGCCGCGACGGCGAGTCGAACTTCCCGATCCTGCGCTTCGTCCTGGTCTCGTACGAAGGCAACGTCGGCATCGGGGAGACCCTGCGCGGGGCGATCGCCGACGCGTTGATCCTCGCCGACGACGGCGGCCGGAACCAGAACCAGGACCAGTCCCCGGAGCCCACGGACGAGCCCAGCCCGACCGACGGGCCGACCACCGAGCCGTCGCAGTCGCCCGGCTCGCAGCCGACCCAGGAACCCGGGGGAGAGGCCAACGTCTCCGAGCTGCTGCAGCAGGCGAAGGAGAAGTTCGCCGAGGCCGACGAGGCGCAGCGCGAGGGCGACACGGTGCGGTGGGCCCGGCTGATGGAGCAGGGACGCCGACTCGTCGACCAGGCCGTGCGCCAGCTGGGCTGATCGGGCTCCGCCAGCGACCCCTCACCTGGTTCAAGAACTGCGGCCGTACGACGCCCGGATCCGTCCGGATGCGTCGTACGGCCGCAGTTCTTGCTGTCTGCAGGCGGCCGTCGGGCACCCCCCGATTTGGGCCCGGCCCAGCACCGATGTAATGTTCTGTTCACCGACGCGGGGTGGAGCAGCTCGGTAGCTCGCTGGGCTCATAACCCAGAGGTCGCAGGTTCAAATCCTGCCCCCGCTACTCAAGAATCAAAAGATTCGCACCTTGGCCCCCACATCTTGTGGGGGCCAAGCGCATTTCAGCCCACATCTAGTGGCCCGATGCGCCTATCCGGGGTCGATTGTCGGCTTGATTGTTTCTCGAATGACCTAGGTGACCCTGGTCGCACCAGGTGCATCCCCCGTTCGATCCACGCGTGTACTGCACCGCCTTGCGTCCCCGATCGAGGGCGATCGGGGGCATCCGGGGGCGTCGAGGGACGACTCCTGAAGAAAGTTGAGCCCGGCTGGTGGCGGGGATTGCCGGACCCTGATCGCCTCGGACGGTCCTGCGACATGACCCCCATGACGCCCGGCGACACGCCGGCCACCTACAGCCCCGACACCACCCTCACCCTCAGCGAGATCGCCGACCTCACCGGCCGCGACCTCAAGACCATCAAGACCTGGAACGACTCCGGCAAGGGCCGCTGGCCCAACGCCACCCAGGACGAAACCGGCCGCAAGACCTGGCGCGTCCCGGTCCGCGACCTCGTCGCCACCGACGTCCTCGACGCCTCCCAGATCGAGCAGGTCGCGAACGAGCTCGCCGCCCGGCGCGAGTCCAAGGAGACCAAGGCCCTCCGCGAGCAGGTCATCCGCCTCGAGGAGAAGCTCACCGCCGCGGCGGCCCTCGCCGATGAGCGCGCCAACACCATCGCCCTCCTCAAGAGCCTGGTCCCCAAGGGCGGTGCAGCATGAGCCGCAAGCTGACCGGTTCCAAGAAGCAGACCGACGGCGGCTGGACCGCCAGCCTCCCGATTCGCCGCGGCGCCACCAAGCGCCGGACCTACACCTTCACCACCGAAGAGGCCGTCGACCGCTGGATCGCCGCCGGCATCGCCGCCATCGAGAGCGACACCGACCTCCCCACCCCCGGGGCCGAGGGACGCGTCGCGAACAAGCGCACCCAGAAGACCGGGACCGACTTCCGCGCCATGGCCGACCGGTGGCACGCCGAGCGCTACGAGGAGCTGCGGCGCGGCAAGCACGACCGCGCCACCTCGACCCTCGGCCACATCAAGCGCATCGCCGCCTTCATGAACGAGCGCGGCCTCGTGCTCGAGACCATGGTGCGTGACGAGGTGAAGGCGTTGCAGGCGACCCTCACCCGGTCGAACACCGACATCACGGTCCGCGTCCCGGACGGCGTCGACCCGACCCAGCTGGTCACCATGGCCGAGGCCCTCGAGCTCCCCAAGATGGCATCCAAGTCGACGCTGAAGCGCCGCAAGGCCGAAGGCAAGCTCGTTCCCGTCGACCCGTCTTCCGCGGTGCACCGCTTCCTCGTCTCCGATCTCTACAACGAGGACATCCTCGGCCCCGGCGGCGAGCTCCGCCGAGGACCGCGCACCAACGGCAGCCTCTCCCAGGACGTCGCCAAGGACGTCATGTGGGCCTTCGAGGAAATCTGCAAGTACGCCCTGGACCACGGCGTCGACGTCCCGCAGGACCGCAGCAGCCTCGCCATGCACATCACCGACAAGGCGCCCAGCGCTGAGCGCCAGCCCGTCAGTCTCACGCGCTGCGCCGACATCGCCTCGCGGTTGCACGTCGTGCACCAGCTCGCCCTGTGGGTCATGCGCATCCTCGGGCTGCGCATCAGCGAGGCCTACGGCATCCGCGTCTACGACGTGCTCGACCAGGGGCCGGGCCAGTACGGCGCCGTCGCGGTCAAGACGCAGGGCGGCAAGAAGTTCACCCAGATCGCCCCGGACGGCACCAAGGTCACCAGCGACGACAAGGACGAGCTCAAGACCAAGAACTCCAAGCGCGCGCTCGTCGTCCCGCCCGCCCTCATGGACTTCATCCGCCTCGTCGTCGCTGTCTTCCACACCGACGCCGACGGCGTGATCCGCCAGGACGCTCGCCTCATCCCCGGCCTCAACCGCCGAGACGCCGGCGGCCAGGCTGCCTTCCGCACCGCCCTGGCGGATGCTGCCGAGGCCGCCCGCGTCGACTGCACGCCTGAGGAGGAGGTGATCGACGAGGTCTTCTCCTGCACGCCCCACGACATGCGACGGACCATCCTGTCCGACCTCGATCGCCTCAAGGTGAAGGGCACCCACACGCGGCGATTCGCCGGCCACCTCGCCGGCACCGCCGTCCTCCACCGCAGCTACCTCCTCGACGACCCGAAGCTCCGCCCCGCGCGGAAGATCGCCGTCCTCATCCAGAAGGAGCTCACCACCAACCTCCCGGTCGGACTCGTCATCCCCACCACCGTCCGCTGCACCACCGGCAACCAGAAGTTCCTCGCGTTGGACGGTCCGCGCATCGACGCCGAGCTCGCCGAGCGTGGCTCCCTCGTCCTCACGACGGACGAGGGCGGGGAGCCGCTCCTCGGGACCGTCGAGGCTGCCGATCTCTGGGACGTCACGCCCAAGACGGCGCGTCTCTGGATGGCCGAGGGTCGAGTGCCGTCAGTCCCGTGCGGCGGTCGTGGCAAGGGGCAGGAGCGGCGGGTGCGTCTCTGCGACGCCATGGCACTGCGCCAGCGGCTCAGCACCCAGATCACGCTCGTCCGGCTCGCCGATGAGGTCCAGACGACCTACCACACCGTGTACCAGTTCGTCCGCGCGAAGGGGCTCGAGCTCGAGGCCTGGGGCGAGCGCGACTTCATCGTCCCGCCCGCAACTGCCGCCCTCCTGCGCGAGCACTACGCACACCAGGCAGAACTGCACCGCCGCGCCGTGCCCTACTCCAAGGCAGCGAAGGAGCTCGGTACGACGGTGGCTGCGGTCGAGCACCTCGTGGAGGACGGGACGTTGGACAAGGACGAGCGCGCCTACGACGGTCGTCGCATGGTCACCCGCGAGAGCCTCGCCGGGGCCACCCAGCAGCCGGTTCGCCGTCCCACTCCGACGGTCCGCGACGACCTGATGACGTGGGCCGAGGTGTCGGCCGCAACCGGACTGGCGAGCGCGGACATCGACGCACTCGTTGCTGACGGAATGCTGGTGCGCGTGCAGCACCAGCGGCGACGCCACGTGACTCGGGTCAGCGTGCTGAGGTATCTCGCCGAGCACGACCCGTCACGCCTCGCGCTGGCCGTCTGACGGGTCCAAGCTCGATACCCCTCCCTCCACGCGACCGATGAGGCGGTCCGGCTCGCGTGGAGGTCGTGGGTGCCGCCGTCAGCGTGACTCTTTGCTGCGCAGGGCGTGGCCAACGGCACCCGGAACAAGGTGCCTACGACCCTTGACTACATACCCCCTAGGGGTATGGTTGAGGACATGAACGCGCACGTGCACGAACCGGACACCGCTACGACGCACCAGATCACGGACCCGGTGTGCGGAATGAGCGTCGACCCGACCGCGACAGAGCACACGCTCACGCACGACGGACGGGAGTTCTACTTCTGCTCGGCGAGCTGCAAGGACAAGTTCCAGGCCACGCCCGACCGGTACGCAAGCCACGACCAGCACGACCAGCACGACCAGCACGACCACGCCGGGAACGCTCACGATCGCGGCGGACACGCTGCGACGGCCAGCGGCACTGCCCCACCCACGCCCGGCGACGGGGAGGCTGTGGAGTACACGTGCCCGATGCACCCCGAGATCCGTCGACCCGGCCCCGGGGCGTGCCCCATCTGCGGCATGGCGCTCGAGCCGGTCGTGGTCACGGTCGACTCCGGCCCGTCGCCGGAGCTGCGCGACATGACCCGCCGCTTCTGGTTCGGCGTCGCGCTCTCCATCCCCGTCGTCATCCTCGGCATGGGCCGCGACCTCGTCGAACCGCTGCACGACGCCGTGTCCGCCACGACGTCCGCGTGGATCCAACTCGTCCTGGCCACACCGGTGGTCCTGTGGGCCGGGTGGCCGTTCTTCACCCGCGGCTGGGCGTCGGTACGCACCATGAGGCTGAACATGTTCACGCTCATCGCGATGGGCACCGGCGTCGCCTGGCTGTTCTCCGTCGTCGCAACGTTGGCCCCGGGCATCTTCCCCGCGGCGTTCCGCGAAGACGGCGCAGTCGACGTGTACTTCGAGGCGGCCGCCGTCATCACCACCCTCGTCCTCCTGGGTCAGGTGCTGGAGCTTCGCGCCCGTGAGGCGACCTCTGGTGCCATCAAGGCGCTTCTCGACCTGTCCCCGAAGACCGCCAGGCGGGTGCGTGACGACGGCACAGAGGAGGAGGTCACTCTCGACCAGGTTCAGCTCGGCGACCTGCTCCGCGTCCGCCCCGGCGAGAAAGTTCCCGTCGACGGCGTCGTCGAGGAAGGGAAGTCCGCGGTCGACGAGTCGCTGGTCACTGGCGAGTCCATGCCCGTGACGAAGGAGCCGGGCGACAACGCGATCGGCGGCACCCTCAACTCCACCGGGGCGCTCCTCGTGCGCGCCAGCGCGGTCGGTCGAGACACCATGCTCGCCCGCATCGTGCAGATGGTCGCTGAAGCGCAGCGCTCCCGTGCGCCCATCCAGCGCACCGTCGACAAGGTGTCCGCGGTGTTCGTGCCGGCCGTCATCGGCATCGCCGTGCTCGCGTTCATCATCTGGGCCCTCGTGGGCCCCGACCCGAAGCTCGCCCACGCGCTGGTCGTCGCGGTCAGCGTCCTCATCATCGCCTGCCCGTGTGCGCTCGGCCTGGCCACGCCCATGTCCATCATGGTCGGGGTCGGCCGGGGCGCCCAGATGGGTGTCCTCATCAAGAACGCCGAGGCTCTCGAGCGGATGGAGAAGGTCGACACAGTCGTCGTCGACAAGACCGGGACGCTTACCGAGGGCAAGCCGGCGGTCGTCGCGGTCGAACTCGCAGACGGGTTCAGCAACCTGAGCGCCGCGGAGCTGCTGCGGCTCGCAGCCGCGGTGGAGAACGCCTCTGAGCACCCGCTCGCGCGTGCCATCGTCGACAAGGCCCAGGCCGACAGTGCCGGCGGCTCGAGGGCGAGCGGGGCGCGGCTGCCCGAGGTGGCTGACTTCGACGCCCCGGCCGGCAAGGGCGTCCTCGGGACCGTCGAGGGCCGCAAGGTACTCATCGGCACCGCGGGGTTCCTCACCAGTCAGGGCATCGACCCCGCAGGACTGGCCGAGACGGCGGACCGGCTGCGCCGTACGGGGGCGACCGCGGTTCTCGTCGCCGTCGACGGCACCCCCGCGGGTGTCATCGGCATCGCCGACCAGGTCAAGGAGACGACCCCGGCTGCTCTGGCGGCGCTGCGCAAGGAGGGCATCGAGGTCATCATGCTCACCGGCGACAACCAGGTCACCGCTCAGGCTGTCGCCGCCGAGCTCGGCATCGACCGAGTCGAAGCCGAGGTGCTGCCCGACCACAAGGCCGACGTCGTCAACAAGCTCCGTGCTGAGGGCCGCGTGGTCGCGTTCGCCGGCGATGGCGTCAACGACGCTCCGGCGTTGGCCGCTGCGGATGTGGGCCTGGCGATGGGCACCGGCACGGACGTCGCGATGGAGTCTGCCGGCGTCACGCTGCTGCGCGGCGACCTCAACGGCATCGCCCACGCCCGCCAGCTCTCCCACGCCGTCATGGGGAACGTTCGTATCGGAATTCTCGCCGCCTTCGGCTACAACACCGTCGGCATCCCCATCGCCGCCGGTGTGCTCTACCCGGTGTTCGGGTGGCTGCTGTCGCCGGTCATCGCCGCGGCCGCGATGGCGTTGTCGTCGGTCAGCGTCATCATCAACGCGCTCCGGCTGCGGACCCAGAAACTGGCGTGAGACCAGCGGCTCCGTACCATCGAGAACGATGAAGCCAGTGCCTTCCACCGCCGTCAGCACCCGTAGGCGAGTCCTACGGGCGCTGACTGCTGGGCGCGGCGCCCGCCGCCCCTGGCTGCCCGCCCTCGTGGCGGCCCTGGTCGTCGGCATCCTCGGCATGCACGCCCTGGCCAGCCACGGCGCCCCGTCCGCCGCCGCGGCTCCTGCAAGCACGATGGCCGCGATGAGCACGCCGGCAGGCCACGACGCGGCGATGGCAGCAGGGACATCCGACGCCAGTCACCACCACGCCGCCGCTGCCGCACACACCGCGATGGCGGCCGCCGGCACCAGTGTGAACGGTGACTTCGGCTCGGGACACGGCTCAGGACACGGGATGGCCGGCATGGTCATGCTGTGCGTCGTCATGCTCGCCGCGGCGGCGCTCACGCTGCTGGTGGTGCTCGCCGCGCGACTCTTCCGACCGCTGCTGCCGGCCGCGTTCATGCCCGCCGCTGTGCGTGAGCGGGCGTTGCAGTGGGTGCGTGGCACCGGCCCGCCCTACGAGTGGCAGTTCTCCGTCATCAGGTGCTGACAGGTCCTGCGACCGCCCGCCACCGCTGAGCTCGACCGCGACTGCCTCGCGCGTTCGACAGCAGCGTTCCGGCCGGGTGACGCCTCCGCCTGCCTCCAACACCCCACTGACTACCTGAGACCAGGAGAACTTCCCATGCACAAGACCAAGACCCGCACGCGTGCGCTCACCGCGCTCGCGCTCACCCTTGTCCTCGGCGCCGGCCTCACCGCCTGCGGCGACGACACCTCGGACGCGGCCGGCCAGGCCGAGGTCAGCACGACCGAGCACAACGACGCCGACGTCACTTTCGCCAGCGACATGATGACCCACCACGCGCAAGCGCTCTCGATGGTCGACCTGACCCTCAACCGCCCCCTCGACCCGGAGGTTCAGGGGCTGGCCGAGGACATCCGAGAAGCGCAGGGCCCCGAGATCGAGACGATGGCCGACTGGCTCACCGAGTGGGGCGAGGACGTGCCGGAGACGATGCGCGACCACGTCAACGGTGGCCACGACATGGACGACATGTCCGACAACATGGACGACATGGGCCACGACGACATGCCCGGGATGATGACCGCGGACGACATCGACGACCTGGAGAACTCCGCCGACGGCGAGTTCCAGGACATGTGGCTCGAGATGATGATCGAGCACCACGAGGGCGCGGTCGAGATGGCGCAGACCGAGCAGGCCGAGGGCAAGTTCAAGGACGCCGTCGACCTCGCCGGTCAGGTCATCGAGACGCAGACGGCCCAGATCGACACCATGAAGGAGCTCCTCAGCTCCTGAGCTCGAGCGCAGGCGGACGCCATCGGCTCCTCGGTGACGTCCGCCCGCGCGCCTCCCCCGTCCCGCATACCGGCCGAGACCGGACGCGTCCCCCTCTCTTGGAAAGTAGAGCGTCGTGAAGACCCCCACCCCCATCGTGCTTGCGGCCGTCGTCACGACGGCCCTCACGTTGACCCTCGCCGGATGCAACAACGAGCCAGCCACCACCAGCGACACCAGTCCGACCGGCGCGAGCGGTTCGACCTCGTCCAGTACCGCCGCGGCGGCGCCCGACGACACCTCTCTCCCGCCGTGGCCCGCCCCGGCCGACGTGCCCGCCCGCGTCGCCGCCGCCGGCCTCGACCTCGGCCCGATGGGGACCGCCGAGCACTACCACCCCCACCTGGCCGTCACCATTGACGGCCAGCCGGTACCCGTGCCGCCCAACATCGGCGTCGACCCGAACACCGGCGCCATGTCCGCGGTCCACACTCACGAGGGTGACGGCACCATCCACATCGAGGCCCACACGGTCGGTGAGAAGTTCACCCTCGGCCAGCTGTTCACCCAGTGGGGCGTGACCCTCACACCCACCCAGGTCGGCGGCGTGAAGGCAAAGGGTGACGCGAAGGTGACCGTCACCAGCAACGGCACCCCGGTCGCCGGAGACCCGGCCGACCTGCGGCTCGAGCCCGACCAGCAGATCGAGCTCACTCTCGGGTGAGTTCGCCGGCACGATGAAGCGTCTGGGGTAGCGGCCCACCGGTTCGACCTCTGGCCGGCGTGTTGTGGACCAGCCGGTCCTGCTGTCGGGCGCGCTGACAGGATGCGCCTGCTGGCGAGGGGAGACGATGTGGACTGGCAGCGGGACCTGGTGGGGCTGGTGGCCGGCTTCGTGCTCGCCACGGTGACCACGCCAGTGGGTGTGTCCGGCGCAGTGTTCCTGCTCCCGGTGCAGCTCTCGGTGCTTCACGTGCCGAACCCGCGGGTGACCCCGACGAACCTGCTCTTCAACGTCATCTCCGGACCCGGCGGATTGGCGCGCTACCGCCGGCGCGGGCAGTTCGACCGCGCGCTCACGCGCCAACTGCTGGCCGGCTCGGTGCCCGGGGTGGTGCTCGGGGCGCTCATCCGCGTGTACGTGGTCGCGGACCCGGACGTGTTCCGGGCGCTGGCGGCGGCGGTGCTCGCCCCGGTCGGGCTGTTCATCTTGCGCAAGCCCGCACCAGGCTCGATCGAGCGGCGGCTGTCCCCGAGGACGGTACGTGTGCTGGCGTTCGTCATCGGGGTCGTGGGCGGCATCTACGGCATCGGCGGCGGCTCCGTCCTCGGCCCCATCCTGGTCGGCACCGGCATGGCGGTGGCCACCGTGGCACCGGTGGCGTTGCTCTCAACCTGGGTGACGTCCTTGGTCGGGGTGGTGACGTACGCGGTCATCGCTTTGGATGCGACCGGCCCGGTGGCGCCGGACTGGTCGTTGGGCGTGGCGACGGGTCTCGGTGGGCTGGCCGGCGGGTGGGTCGGAGCCTCGCTCCAGCCCCACATCCCCGAACGGGCGTTGAGAACGCTGCTCGGGGTGATGGCGCTGGCGCTGGCGGTGCTCTACCTGGTGCAGGTCGTACTCGGCTGACCCAGGCGGCGTGGGCCAGTTGTCGTCGTCCACGGTCGGCAGCACCCGCGAGAAGCTGAACCGGCGTCAAGGCGGGACGAAAGACCCTACCCCCGGGGGGTATGCGGGGCGACCATGGGAGCAAGAGCTGAACCCGTGAGGAGCCCGCCATGGCCGCAACAGAAAGCACCCGAGACGCGACCCGCCCGACTAGCGCGGCAGCGCACGAGTGCCACCTGCCATCCGACGCGTCCGCCGGTACGCCCCTACCTGCTACCCGCGGCTACGCCGGCAGGCGTGAGGACTACCTGGTGCGGCTGCGTCGCATCGAGGGCCAGGTCCGCGGCGTGCAGAAGATGGTCGCCGACGACCGCTGGTGCCCGGACGTGGTCAACCAGCTCGCCGCCGTGACCCGAGCGACCGAAGAGGTCGCCGCCGGGCTGCTCGACGACCACGTGCGCCACTGCGTCCTCGAAGCCGCCCGCCAGTCCGGTGACGCCGGACAGGCCCGCATGGACGAGGTCGCCGCCGCCATCCGCCAGGTCATCCGCCTCTGAACCCACCCCACGCGCTCACCCACGAGCCACCCGTTCACCCACCCACGAGAAGGAGCAGAACGATGAACACCAACATGACCCGGAGCCCGAACCTCGGGCTGTTCGCGGTCGCAGCCGCCATCGCCGTCGTCGGCGCACTGTGGGTCGGCGTCCCCGCCGGCACCCTCGCCGTCGTCGGCATCGCCCTCATCTGCCCGCTGATGATGATGGTGATGATGGGCGGAATGATGGGGATGCACCACGGCGGCAGCAACGACAGCAGCACGCCGTCCCACGACCGCTCCGACGACCAGCACCCTCAGGACCGCTGAGGTCGTCATGACCGCCCACGCCACACCTCACCCCGCCGGCCACACCGCATCTGCGGCGGCTGGCCGGCCGCTGATGACCGCGTCCGGTGTCGAGAAGTCGTACCGGCGCGGCATCTGGCCGGCCCGTCACGCCCAGGCGGTCCTCAAAGGCGCGAACCTCGAGCTGCTGCCAGGTGAGGTGGTCGGCCTGGTTGGGGAGAACGGGTCGGGGAAGTCCACACTGATGAAGGTCCTCTTCGGCGAGCTCGCCCCGGACGCCGGCACCGTGGAGCACGTCGGACGGCTCGGCTACTGCCCCCAGGAGCCGGTCGTGTACGAGCGCCTGACGTGCGATGAGCACTTCGAGCTGTTCGGGCACGCCTACCGGATGAACCCGGCCGACGAGCACACGTCGCGTCGCCGGCTCTACGAGACCCTCGGGTTCACCCGCTACGCTGGCACGCGCGCGGACCAGCTCTCCGGCGGCACCTTGTCGAAGCTCAACCTGGGGCTGGCGCTGCTCGCCGACCCCGAAGTGCTGCTCCTCGACGAGCCGTACGCCGGGTTCAACTTCGACACCTACCTGCGGTTCTGGGACCTGGTTGCCGAACGCCGGGCCGCAGGCCGAAGCGTGCTCATCATCAGCCACTTCGTCGTCGACGAGCACCGCTTCGACCGCATCGTCCAGCTGCACGACGGCACCACCCACGACCGACCACCGCACGACCGTCCGTCTGAGTGAGCACCCGATGAGCACCGTCGACACCTCCGTTCGCGTCCCCATCGGCGGCGGACTGCTGGTGCGCCGCTTCCTCGTCGAGGCAGCCCGCAACCGGGTGACCCTCGGCCTGCTCGTCGTCGTCCCGGTCGTGTTCGTCGCCATCGTGGGGGTGTCATCACCGATGCCGGCGAGCTCCTGGGCGGCCAGGGTGGACCTCAGGCCGAGACGACCACGGCCGGCTGGACGGCCGGGTTCGTTGCCGCGGTCGCGATGTACTTCCAGGTCCGCTCCGCCCGCGCCGCCGACCAGCGCCTCGTCCTGGCGGGACTACCCGCGGCACGCCTGGTCCTGGCACGCATGACGACCGGAGCCGCGCTCGCGGTGGTGGCCGCCACCGCGTCCTACCTGACGCTCGTGGTCCGCGTCGGTGGCCTCGACCACCCCGCCCGAGTCGCCGCGGCCACCGTGATGTTCGCGGTCATCTACCTGGCCCTCGGCGCCCTCATCGGCGCCCTGGTGGCCAACCCGGTCAACGGCACGGTGCTCGTCTTGTTCGTCTGGCTCGTCGACGTCGTCTTCGGGCCTGCGTTCCGGCCCGCCGACACCCTCGTGTCCAAGGTCTTCCCGACCCACTACCTGAGCCTGTGGATGATGGACGAGCCGTCCGGTCACGCGGGCCGGCCCGGCGATCTGGGCTGGGCGCTCATCTGGACCCTCGTCGCCGTCGCACTCAGCTGGATGGTCGTCGCGGCCACCAGCCGCACCGCGCGGACCCACGCCCGCACCAGCTCGAGCTCGGCCCGCGGCCAGCTCGCCGTGGGCACCCAGATGGGCCTGCGTGAAATCAGCCGAAACCGGGTGCTGTGGGCGCTCATGGTCGCTGTCCCGGGCCTCTTCGTCGCCCTGTCCGCCTTCACCACGCCCGAGGGCTACGAAACGATGATGGTCCGCGAAGCCGGCCGGACCGTGGCCGCGACGTTCTGGTTCCCTGACACCCACCCCGGCCTGATGGCGCCCATCTCGGTCGGAGCGCTGGCTGCCGTCGTGGGGCTGTTCACCGCGCTCGGTGCACGCGCCGCCGATCGACGGCTCGCCCTGGCGGGGTTCCATCCGGTCAGCCTGCTCACGTCGCGACTCCTTGTCGTGGCCGTGCTGGCCCTCGTCGTCACCGCCGCCTCACTAACGGTCACCGCGCTGTTCTTCGAACCCGGCCAGTGGGGCCCGTACGTGCTGGCCAACCTGCTCATCGCGTCCACCTACGCCCTCGTCGGCGTCCTGGTCGGCTGGCTCTTCGGCCGCGTCGGCGGCGTGCTGGTCGCGTTCCTCCTCCCGTTCCTCGACCTCGCGATCGAGCAGAGTCCCATGTTGAACCCCGACCTCTCCACCCTCGCGCACCTGCTACCGGGGTACGGAGCCAGCAGGGTCCTTTACGACGCCGCACTGACCAGCAGCTTCGACGAGACCGCCTCGCTCCTCATCGCGCTGGGCTGGCTCGCGATGCTTGCTGCTCTCGTCGCTGGCCTACTCGGCCGGGTCGTTCGTCCTGCTCGCCGCCGACCTCGACGGGGCCGTCGCCCTCGAGCAGCGGTCGCGATTCTGCGGACTTCCCGGGCTCGCCCGTGACGTGCATCCAGGCAGGTGAGCTAGCCCGGGGCTCCAAGCAACGCGCATTGGGCTAACATCACGTTTTGTGATGACTGAGACGATGAGCTCGCCTCGCACGTACGCGGGCTTCACCGCGGCCGCGTGCCTGTTCCACGGGTTCTCCGACCCTGCACGGCTGGCCATCTTGCAGCGACTCAGCGAAGGCGAACAACGCGTCGTCGACCTCGTCAACCACCTGGGCCTCCCGCAGAGTTCGTGCTCCAAGCACCTGGCCTGCCTCAAGGACTGCGGACTCGTCACCTCCCGCGCGCAGGGCCGGGCGTCGGTGTACTCGCTGACCCACCCCGACCTGCTGCTGCGACTGTTCGCCGGCGCCGACGAGCTGCTCGACGCCACGGGTGAGGCCGTCGCGCTGTGCGAGAACTACGGCGCCACGACGCTCCACCCATCCGATCCTGCGAGTGAGGAGACCGCATGACGTCCCACGACCACACGGTCACGACGCACGAGCACGCGCCGTTGACGGCCTCCGAGCGAGCCAGGCTCGGCCGCCGGGCCCAGCTGCTCGCCGCGGCGTCGGTGACGTACAACGTCATCGAGGCGGTCATCGCCATCACCGCCGGCATCGTCGCGGGCTCCGTCGCGCTCGTCGGGTTCGGCCTCGACTCCATCGTTGAAGTCTCCAGCGGCCTCATCATCCTGTGGCAGTTCCGCCACAAGATGCCCGAGAGCCGCGAGCGGCAGGCGCTGCGGCTGATGGCATTCTCGTTCTTCGCGCTCGCCGCGTACGTGTCGTTCGAGTCGGTCCGCGCCCTGCTGGGCGACCACGACCCCGACGCCTCCCCGGTCGGCATCGGTCTCGCCATCGCGTCGCTGGCCATCATGCCGTTCCTGTCATGGGCGCAACGCCGCACCGGGAAGGCGCTCGGCTCGAACGCCGTCGTCGCCGATTCCACCCAGACCCTGCTGTGCACCTACCTCTCGGCCGTGCTCCTCGTCGGCCTGGTGCTGAACGCCACCCTCGGCTGGTCGTGGGCCGACCCCATTGCCGGCCTCATCATCGCCGCGGTCGCGGTCAAGGAAGGCCGGGAGGCGTGGCGCGGTGAAGGCTGCTGCGGCGCCGTTGGCTCCAGCCACCACGACACGGACCATGAAGGCGACGCATGCGGTTGCAGCTCTGACGGTGGATGCAGCGACGGATGCTGCGCCCCTGCCGCTGACGCGGGCAGCGAGTCCGCACGGAACCTCGAGGTGTTCCAGATCAGCCCGCCTGGTGAGGACCAGTGAGCGTCACCGCGCTGGGCCTGTTCGGCGTGTACCTGCTGCTCGGTTTCGTGGCACGCACCTTGGCCGCAGTGGTGCCGCACCGGTAACGGCGGGTTCACGTCACCCTCCAATCTCACCACGGGGCCCTCGGTGCACGGGCGAACAACAGCGCCATCACGCGGGCGCTGGCCGCAACCACGCCGTCATCCTCACCGCGGCCTACCTAGCCGTGGTCGCGCTCATCCTCGAACGGTTCTGGAACACAACTGAGCACCCTCGTCCGCTGAGACGATCACGAGTCGGACAAGGCGGATAGGCGACGCCGGAACTCGTCCTCGTCAATTTCTCCGGCTGCGAACCGTCGCCGCAGGATGAGGGCCGCCTCAGATGAGCCCATGTTCGGCCCGGTGGTCGAGCCGGTCGCTGAGCCAGACCCGCCGCGTCCAGGACTGCGCAACATCACCACGAGCAGCGCAACTGCAAGACCGACGAGCACCAAGAGCAACACGATCAGCGCAAACCACCCAAAGCCGTACCCCTCGTGCATCCTGTCGTAGTCGCCCCACATCACACTCACCTCACTCATGGCCCGTCCGCTTCACCACCACTTCATCAGGCGTGGGGACTCTGGCGCATGTGTCGGACGGGTCCCGTTCATGGGGTCGAAAGGCCCCAGTTCGGCAGCGAACCGGCACACGCTGAGCGACCCTCAGCCAAGGCCTTGCATCTTGTACCCGGGTACAGGCTTACCGTGGGCTCATGGACCAAAGCGCCAGCGGCGACGCCCCCGGCACCGGGCTGGCATGGGCCGACGTCGAGGCATGCACCCTCCCAACCGCCGATCGACCCCTACGCGTCGCGGAGTTCGACGACCTGTTCACCACGTCGCTGCGCTCGATCGACCAGCCCAGCGACACGTACGCGCACTTGGTGTTGACCGGCGACATCGAGTCGCGCACCGCGCCCGCCGGCTCGTCGAAGCCGAGATGGCCTGCTGCTCGTTCTTCACCTTCACCATCAGCGAGCCCCAACCCGGCAACGTGAGCCTCGACATCGACGTCCTGCCCGCACACGCCGGCGTCCTCACGGGACTCCTCGACCACGCCCGCGCCGTGCTGGCGGCAGCATCATGAGCGCCCTCAACGCCGCCCAGCAGGCCGGGGGAGCGGTCGCCGACACGGTAGGGATGCGTCGCGGCCGGGTCGCAGCCGCCGCCGGCCTCAACATCGAGACTCTGCGCTACTACGAACGCCGCGGCCTCCTCGCCGCCCCCGACCGCAGCCCCGGGGGACACCGGCTCTACCCACCCGAGACCGTCACCGTGCTCCGGGTCATCAAGGCTGCCCAACGCCTCGGGTTCACGCTCGACGAAGTCTCCGACCTGCTCGAGCTCGGCCGCCACCGCCACGGCAAGCGCATCGACGCCGGACTCCAACAACGCGCGCACACCAAGCTCGTCGAGGTGGAGGTACGCATCTCCGACCTGACCGCCATCCGCGACAACCTCACCGCCGCACTCGATGCCGGCTGCGACGACCTCCTGGCGTGCGCGTCGTCGCCGTGCTGCCCCATCCCGTTCGAGGCCATCACCCTCCACCCCGACAGCCAGCCCGCACCGGCAGCGAACATCCGGGCGCAACGATGACGGACATGCCCGGACCTGACACCGCGGCCGACCGGCCCGGCAACCGACACCTGATCGGCGGCGCGGCAGCCGCGTGTGCCGTGTGCTGCGCAGCTCCCGTCGTCGGGTTCCTCGGTGTGGCCGGCCTCGCCGCCACAGCGGTCACGCTCGTGTTCGCCGGTGTCGTGTTCGCCCTCGTCGTCGGCCTGCTCGCGGTCGCGGCCCTGCTCACCCGTCGGGCACGTTCACGACAGACGTCGTGCACACCGCGCGCCGACGCCACCGTCGGCGGAACCATGCCGGTGGCGCTCCTACCCACGCGCACCGCCGACGACAGCTGAGCGCACGCTTCGCGCCGTCAGTTGAGCACCCCCGCCACACCGGTGCCTGGCCGTCGTCGTGAGGGCCGCACGCCTTGGGAGACTGCGCTCATGACCGTCGCGAAGTCCCTGCTCCTGTTCGCCCTTGCGGCCGTCGCCGAAATCGGTGGCGCCTGGCTCGTGTGGCAGGGGGTACGCGAACACCGCGGTTGGCTGTGGGTTGGCGCGGGCGTCATCGCACTCGGTCTCTACGGGTTCGTCGCAACGCTCCAGCCCGACGCGAACTTCGGCCGCATCCTCGCCGCCTACGGCGGGGTGTTCGTCGCCGGCTCCCTCGCGTGGGGCATGGCCGTGGACGGCTTCCGGCCCGACCGTTACGACGTCGTCGGAGCGCTCGTGTGCCTGGTCGGGGTCGCGGTCATCATGTATGCACCCCGACCCGCCTGACCCGCTCGCCGAACGCCCGCCAGCACGTCGAAGCAGTCGGCGGTCCTCGGGCCGGTCGCGTCGAGTCCGCTGCAGCACCAGCAAGGACATGGCGGCCCGGTACCGGCGGCCTGTGGACGTTGCAGTCGGCCGTCTTCCCCGAGAACCGTGCCTCCATCGCCCTGCGGACACACGGCCGGCTATGGCACTCCCGCGGTTCGCTCCCGCATCGCTCGGCTCGACGGCGTGTGGCGCGACATCGTGCTCCTCGAGCGGCGCAAGGCCGACCGAGGACTCGTCCTGGGCCCAGGCGCGCTATGCGGCGTCGGACTCGTCCGGCTCCGGGTCCGCGGGCTGTGCGAGCTTGTGACGCCACGGGAACACCCACCGGAACAGGCTCGCGCCGGGGCGACGGCACCAGCAGCCGTCCGGGCAGCCGCAGCACCTCGCACCAAGGGCTTCCGCAACGCGGGTGCCAGCGGCCACCGCGACGTATGCCCCAGCCACGACAAGAAGGCCCTTCTTCACCGCAACGCCTCCACCAGCTGCTCTACCTCCGGTGAGCCCCTCAGGCCAGCTGGCGTGGGGTACATGCGGCATGCCAGTCCGACCTGTTCGCCACCAGTGACGAACGGGTCCCGTCCGTCGATGCGGATGCTCGGCGAGCCGATGAACTCCAGGTCGTCGGCCTGCTCGGGAGTCTCGACGCGCCGCCGGTGCACGGTTGCGTCACCCCGGCCCGTCAGGGCGAGCGCATCGTGCAGGCGCTGGTCGGCGACCTGCCAGCTCGGGCATCCGTCGAAGTACAGCAGCTCGACCTGCACGTAGCGCTCCTCGCATGACTCGGTGGAGACGACTCGTGGGGTGCGTCTCTGGAGCTCCCATTGTCCCACTTCGTGGTCGAGGTGGCACTCTCCGCAGGCGTGCGTAGTCCTGTTCTCAACGAACCCTTCACGCGAGACACTGCCTCATGGCGTTGGAGGAGCAGCCGGCTGACCGGGCGAGCATCCATGCCGAGCTGGAGCGGGTGCGCACCGACCTGCATCAGCTCGTCTCGCGCGCGACCGCAGACGACCTTCGCCGACGCACGAACGGGACGCGATGGACCAACGGCCAGATGCTGTGGCACATGGCGTTCGGCTACCTGCTCGTCCGCCGCTTGCTTCTGCTGGTGCGCCTCTTCGGCCGGTTGCCCGAGCCGTTCAGCCGCGCCTTCGCCGCCGTCTTGAACGCGGGCACGCGGCCCTTCCACCACGTCAACTACGCGGGTGCTGTCGGCGGTGCGCTCGTCTTCCACGGGCCCCATCTGACCCGGCAGTTCGACCGCACCATCGGCCTGCTTCATCGACGTCTGGATGCGGAGTCCGATGCGGCGCTGGCCCGTCGGATGCACTTCCCCGTCGACTGGGACCCGTTCTTCCAGGAGACGATGACGCTTGAGCAGGTCTACCGGTACGCGACCCAGCACTACGACTTCCACCGGGCTCAGCTCACGCTCGAGTAGACGTCCAGGTGGAGTCCAGGACCACTTGCGTGCTAGAGGTATCGGCAGATCTGGTCGGGACTGCAGGTGGCGGGCTCCGGCTCTGCGGCGTGGTCGCGTAGCTCGCTGATGTTGTCACGTAGCGCGGTCAGGTGGGCGATCTGGCGCTCGATGGCGACCAGCCGAGCATCCAGCAGGTCACGGACATGGTCACAAGGAGCTCGGCCGCGGTCGCGGATGTCGAGGACCTGTCGGATCTGGGCGAGCGTGAGCCCGGCGGCCTGGCCGCGGTGGATGAAGTCGATCCGGGCGACGGTGTCCGGGTTGTAGTCGCGGTAGCCGGCCGGGGTGCGTTCGGCGGGCGGCAAGAGCCCTTGTGACTCGTAGAAGCGCAGCGTCTTCGTCGTCGTGGCGGCCGTCTCGGCCAGTTCCCCGATCCGCATGTCGACCTCCACTGTTCTCCGGCCCGGGCTTGACCTTCCCCTGCACTGGAAGGTCCAGTATGGCGCGGTCGGATGAGTCCTCAACCATCAGGAGGTACCCCTCATGGGGACGACGTACGACCTTGCCGTCGTCGGGTCGGGTGGCGCGGCGTTCGCCGCGGCGATCAAGGCGACCGGGCTGGGCAAGTCGGTGGTGATGGTCGAGCGTGGTGCTTTCGGAGGCACCTGCCTGAACACTGGCTGCGTGCCATCCAAGGCGCTCATCGCGGCCGCCGAGGCCCGCCACGTCGCAGCGGACGCATCCACCCGGTTCCCCGGAATCTCAACCTCCGCGGCCGGCGTGGACATGCCGGCGCTCGTTGCCGGCAAGCAGGACCTGGTCGAGGACCTCCGGGGCGAGAAGTACATCGACGTCGCCGAGGCCTACGGCTGGCGTGTCGCCAAGGGCCAGGCAGCCTTCGCCGGCACCGCGGACTCCCCAGTCCTGGAGGTCACCGCGGCCGACGGGACCGTTGAGGTGATCGAGGCTGACCAGTACCTGGCCGCCACCGGCTCCCACGCCTGGGCACCGCCTATCGAGGGCCTGGATACCGTGGACCACCTGACCTCCACCACCGCGATGGAACTCACCGACGTGCCCGACTCGCTGCTGGTCCTCGGCGGCGGCTACGTGGCCCTCGAGCAGGCCCAGCTGTTCGCCCGGCTCGGCTCGAGGGTGACCGTGTTGGTGCGTTCGCGGCTGGCATCGAAAGAGGAACCCGAGGTCTCCCGGACGCTGCAGGAGGTCTTCGCCGACGAAGGCATCCGAGTGGTCCGGCGTGCGACCGTGTCCCGGTTGGCCCGCGACGAGGCGACCGGGCAGGTAGTCGCCACTGCCGACGTGTCCGGAGGCGAGCAGGAGTTCCGCGCCGACCACGTCCTGATCGCCCTCGGCCGGCGACCGGTCACCGACGGCCTCAACCTGGGCGCGGTAGGAGTGACGGTCGGCGAGCTCGGCGAAATCGTCGTGACCGATCGGCTGCAGACCTCCAACCCCAGGATCTGGTCCGCCGGCGATGTGACCGGCCACCCCGAGTTTGTGTACGTCGCGGCCTACCATGGCACGACGGTCGCCGAGAACGCCTTCGCCGACGCAGACCGGGCAGTCGACTACACCCGGCTGCCACGCGTGACGTTCACCAGCCCCGCCATCGGCGCGGTCGGGATGACCGAGAAGGAAATCGTTGCCGCCGGGATCCGCTGCGACTGCCGGGTGCTGCCGCTGACCTACCTGACCCGGGCTCGGGTCAACCGCGACACCCGCGGCTTCATCAAAATGGCCATCAACGCCGACACCGGCGAGATCCTCGGCCTGACCGCGGTCACCAAGGACGCCGGCGAACTGGCCGCCGCCGGTGTGCACGTCCTCGGCAAGACCATCACCGAGGTCGCCGACGCGTGGGCGCCCTACCTGACCATGGCCGAAGGCATCCGACTAGCCGCCAAGTCCTTCACCACCGACGTCTCGAAGCTGTCCTGCTGCGCCTGACCGCAGCAGGCACTACCACGCCCAGCACCACCCCCAGATCTCACCGCGACGGAGGCACCCCCATGTCGAACCACATGTCGAACCTCAGCACCGACCTAACCAGCCGGCTCGCCAACACCGAGGAAACCGGCCTCGACGCCGCCCTCCACATTCCGTTGCTTCGGCTGCTGCTCGACGGTGACCCCGTGACCCTCGAGCAGCTCGCCGAGGCCTCCGGCGGCACCGTCGACGACGTTCGCCGTGGCCTCGCCGCCGCCCCGGACACCGAGTACGACGACCAAGGTCGCATCATCGGCCAGGGCCTGACCCTGCGCCCCACCCCGCATCGGTTCACCGTGGCCGGCGAGGAGCTCTACACCTGGTGTGCGCTCGACACCCTCATCTACCCGGCGCTCCTCGAACACGCCGCGGAGGTGGAGTCGGTCTCACCGGTCAGCGGCGAGACGATCCGCGCTACCGTCGACCCCGCCGCCGGTGTTCTCACGGTGGAGCCAGCCACCGCCGTGGTCTCCCTAGTCAACGTCGGTCAGGACCCCTCGATCCGCACCTCGTTCTGCAACCAGGTGCACTACTTCGCCTCGCTCGAGGACGCCCAACCCTGGCTCGAGCAGCACCCCGACGGCGAGGTCATCCCCGTCGCCGACGCGTACCAGATCGGCGCCGCCATCAGCGCCGGACGGCTCAGCCGACTCCAGGTCGACCCGTCCAGCGCGGGCGACAACCACGGCTGCTGCTGACACCGCCACTCAGCACCAGCACGAGACGAGCATCGAGATGACATCCGGCCGCGACAACCAGCCTGGAAGCGGTGGCCTGATCCTGGCCGCCGGCGCCTCGCTTCTCATGGCCTTCGGCTGCGCCCTGCCACTCCTCATCTCCGGTGGCGCGCTTGCTGGCCTCGGCGGGTTCCTCGGCAACCCCTGGGCTCTCGGAGCGGGACTCACACTGTTGGTTCTCGCAGCCGGGGCGACCACTAGGTGTGATGTCCTACGTCGGCCAGAACGGACTGTCCCACGTTCCCGTCGCGGACACGACCGCGCGAGCCGACAAGGTCAGCGCCTCTGTGGAGACGAAGAGCCGGCCGCCAGGGTCGTCGTCGGCGCGACGTACTGACCCGACCCGATGCGGCCGCAACACCTGCAGGTCGTACTTGTCCTCGTAGCGCCTCAGGTACTCCACCACGTGGTCCCGAGGCGGAAAGCCTCGGGTCGCGTCATCCCAGGGCGGCATCATCCAGCCCGGCAGGAGGAGAAGGTGGCCGTGGGGAGAACAGCCGCAACCCGTCCCACGTGGGGGGCCACGCCCCGCCCGGTCGGTCTGCCGCATTCACGATGACGAGCTTGCGGCCCGGCGCGAGTCCAGCCCGCTTCAAGTAGAAGCCGGTGGCTAGCCCCGCCTGTCCGCCGCCGATGTCCACGACATCGACCTCACGCGTCCTCAGGGCCCTCTGGTCCTCGATGATCGACCGCTCCTTCGGGCGAACCGCCGCAGTGTCCCGACCGGGAGCACCTGGTCAACAGAGTGACACCCACGGACACACGCCCGGGACTCGCCAGTTCAAGGGTGGAGTTGATTGCGCGGCCTCTGAGGATGCTCACGTTCAGTGCCATGACCGAGAACAAGGCCCTCACCCTGACCCTCTCCATCCCTGCGCCGCTCACGACGCACCTGTGGTCTAACGCCGCTCCCAACTTCATCTCCGACCAGCCCGACCGCTTCTGGACCTACGACTCCCTGGAGCTGCCGGATCCGCACCTGCCCGTCTTCCGCGACGGCATGATGATGTGGACGGAGAGCATGTCGGACGCCCTGATTCTCCGAGCCTGCGAAGGGCAGCTCGGCCATGCCACCACGCTCCTCTTCGACGAGGCGGGCTTCTCGGCCGGTCCGGTCATCCTCAGCAGCCGTCCCTATCCCGCTTGGGAGAAGGGCGAGATGCGCTGAACGCCAGCTACTGCGCATCACTGCTCCAGCCCTCTTCTCGGCTCACTGTTCATCGGGGGCTTCGGATGGTGCGAGGACCCTCCCGGAGGCTTCCGCCAGCGCCAGCGCCGGCGCTGGTCCAGCGTCCGAGGTAGGTGGTGGGGTACTGCGTCACCGGCCAGGCTCCATCCTGCGCCGGTGCGCGACGGCAGTGCGAGCAGATGACGCCGTAGCCGCTCGCGGCGACCTCAGGCAGTAGGACGACGTGGTCGGCGTGGCGACGGCGGCGGCACTTGCCATGCGGGCAGGGGATCGCCTTCACGTGCGTCTTGGACTGGTTGGCGTAGGCGAGGTAGACGGGCCGTGTGAAGCCCCCGGATCGCCTCTGTGGCTTCACCAGCTCGCGGATCTCGTCTTCGGTCTTGCCCAGGGCGAGCGCGACGTCGAGGATCGGGAGTCCGTGCCGGCGCGTGGCCGTGTCGACGGTGAGCAGGGCGAGGGCGGCGGTGATCCAGGCGGTGTCGTCCGGGACCGCGGCGTCCCCCCACGAGAGGCTCGGATCGGTGTAGGTCGAACGCAGTCGCTCTGTGTAGGCGCTGGTGGGGGAGTTGGGGGTGCCTGGCTGTCGCGTCACCCATCGGTGGAGCTCCTGACGAACCTCGGAGATTGGGTGGTCGACGAGCGCGCACTTGGCGCCCCGAGCCGTGACGCCGTTAGCCACCAGCCACGGCATGACTCGCTTCTTGAGGAGCGTCTCGCGGGTGACCTGGAGCAGGTCCGCGGTGGCCGTCAGGTCCCGGCCCTCCTCGAAGAGGTAGCGCACGACGGTGTCGGTGTTGGCGAGGTTCTTGCCGGTCCGGGTGCGGACGTTGCGGATCCGGCTGGTCAGCGGGAGCTGGGCGTGTCCGCGCGTGGCGAGAGGGAGCAACGCGGTGCACGCCCAGACGACGTCCTCGCCATCGACGTCGAAGCGCCAGTCGATGAACGTCTCGTCGCACAGCGTGCCGAACCTGGACGGACTTTCTCCGTTGTTTCGTGCTGCGGCCTCGAGTCCGGCGACGAGGTGGGCGGCTACCGAGATGTTGGCATGGTCGGGTCGCGTGGTGGCGGATCCGGCGTGGTGCTTGCGGGTCTTCGCCTCGAGCCGTGCGATCTCTGCGTCGAGCGCGGCGACCTTCGTCTTCACGCCGGGGATGTTTGCTGCGTAGGCCTTTGCTTCATCCTCGTCGCCGGCCGCCGCACTGAGTGCTGCCATCGTGCGGTGACCCTTGATCTCTTCCTCCAGCGACGTCCTGGCGGCTGTCTTCAATGCGATCTGGTGGCGCCAGGTCGTGGTCGGGTCGGCATCGTCGCTGCGTCGCTGCGTCTCTGTGAGCTGGGCGATCGTGGTGGGGTCCAGAAGGCTTCTCACGCCGTGGTCGAGGCGGGCGGCGACGGATGCCGCGAGCTCGGTCAAGGAGAAGGTGGCGGCGGTGTGGTCGGGCTTGGTCTCGCCGGGGCCGAAGTAGCTCCACCCGCGCCCGCCGCGAGTTCCCGCGCCGGCGGACTCACGTCGGAAGAGCAGGATCGCGTTGGCCCGACCGCTGTTGTTGACGCGGGCCTGGACGCCCCACTGGGTGGGTTCGTCGTCGTACTTCGACCCGAGGTGGCCCGGCGCGACGACCCAGTTCGGGAAGCACTGGAGCGCCCGGCGGGTCGGGGTGTGGTGGGCCTGTCCGCCGGAGGGCGCCTTGGGGGCTCGGAGCTCGCGCAGGAGTCGCGCGGCCACTTGGCGGCAGACGCGGTCGGGGACTCCGAAGCGGGCGATCTCGTTGCCCTGGTCGTCGGTGGGCCACCCCCACGGTGCGGAGAGGACGTCGAAGTACCCGTACTCGTCGAGGTCGTCGCGGTAGGTGGCCGGGATGCCGTCGAGGACGATGTTGCGGCCTCGGATGTCGTTGCTGAGGCGCCGGAAGTACCTACCCGTCCTGATGAGCTCGACCTTGGCGATGTAGAACCGCACGTCGGCGTCGAAGACGTCGGCGGGGTCCTCGCCGTCCAGGTAGCGAGCGACGTCGAGGTCGCTGGGGAGCGCGCGCGGGTTGGAGCCGCTGCGGCAGAAGAAGCTCTTCGCGGCTCCGTAGGACGCGTTGTCGTCACCGAGTGCTCGAGCGAACGTGTTGTCGAGGTCTGTGTGGTCGCGGCGTGTGATCATGCCCTCCGCCTCGAAGGCCGCGAGCCGGGCAGTGAGGTCCTGGTAGGTCTCGCCGGCGGCATGGGCACGGTAGATCGCCTCGATCACGGGTGCCATCTCGGGTTGGGCCTCCGGGACCAGCCCGCGGTTGCCCTCTTCGACGGAACGGCCGTGCTTGTCCTTCTTGTGGCACCAGCCGTACGGCATCTGCCGTTCGGCAAGAGCCGCACCTCCGGCCTTGTACTTCATCAGTCGCTTGCCCGTCATGCGTCGGCGACGGTTGGGGTCGTCGCTTCCGCCGACGAGGCCGAGGGCGCCGAGGGCGAGCTCATCGCCGGGGATGGACTGGTCGTAGCGCTGGCCGCCGAAGACCATCGTGACGTCGCGGATCTTGCACTTGTTCGTGATCGTGGACCAGTCAGCGCGATCGCGTCCGGCGCGGGTGACGTCGTCGGCCCAGCAGACCTCCCGGAGGGTGGGGAAGTGGTTGAGCAGCGACATGACCAGCACCGTGACGCCGTTCAGGTCCTCGCCGTCGAGGCGGACGATGTGCTTGATCGTCGAGGACAGCGTGATGTTGAGGAACACCACGTCGCCGACAGAGACGACTGCTGCGACCGGCTCGTGACCGGTCGCGTCGTGATGAAGGTCAGCCATGGTGATCCACGTGATGCCGTGCTTCGCTCCGACGTCGGGTTGTGCCGGGTCCCAGGCCTCCTCGGGGAACTGACTGATCTTGGCGATGTCCGGGTCGTTGCAGTAGATGCTGAAGTGGGAATCGCGCTGACCGGCGCTGCCGCCCGCGTCGCGAACGAGGGAGAAGCGGATCAGGTGACCGCTAGTCGGTCGGCCGGCGCCAAGCTTGGTGGCGAGCGGGTTGTAGACCTTGCGGTCGGTGTACTGGGTCAAGGGGTCCTCCTCGGGTAGGTGCGGTGCACCGTGCCGGCGAGGTCGCCCGACGCAATGGATCGATGGAGAAGTTCCGACCCACCGAGATGGGCGAGCACTTCTCCACCTTGGGGAAGAACTTGAAGTTGGCGGCCTCGGGGGCTCACCGTCCGTTCCCGGCCGGTCTGATCGATGCGGCGTCCGGGTCGGTTGCAACGGCAAGGCCTCGGGCCCGCAACCGGTCGCTGATGTCAGGGACGAGGTGTACGGCCGCGTACGCGAGCTGGACGAGGAGCGCGGCGTAGCTGCCGGGGGTCCTGCCGGTCATTGCCGAGACCAACGCGGACCGAACGGCCAGGGCATCGTCGGCTCGTAGTGAGAAGAGCGCCGGGCCGAGGACGGGGTGGTCACTCAAGGCGGTTCGCGGCGCCCATGACCAGCAGGCCTCCACGAGGCAGAACGCGATGAGCACCCGGTCATCGGCTGGGGTGAACGCGAGTCGGGTGGCGAGCCGAGGGCATTCGTCATCTGCTGTGCTTGCAGCGGTCATCAGCGCCACGGCAGCCGCCTCGGCTTCATGGGTCCGCACGCTGCCCTCCTGTCTGTACGGCAGGGTCGGTCGACCCCGTCAGCAAGGCAGGGTGCGCACTGCATTGGACGTGGCAGTGGCAGCGGCACGGCGAGGGGGCAGTCAGGGTTGTGGCGTCGAACCGAACGGCCAGGCCGTTGAGGTGCTCACCGTCACCGGTGCCCACAGCGGCGAGGTCTCCTCGAGCTCGCTGGCAAGCAGGGGAGGAGACAGGGCACGAAGGCGGCTCAGCTCGGCGGTGTACGCCTGGAGCACAAGGTCACGAGTGTTGGCCATGCCTTCAACCCGTGAGCGCGCACGTCCTGGGGACAAGATCGCGCGCCCTCTCACTGAACATCCCCACCGAAGACTCTCGTCGTCTACTGTGCAGCGCATTGGGGTCGGCGCGGGGGCGTGGACGGCTTGAGCATCTGCAGGTAGGGGGATCTGGTGATGCGCGAACGCGCTCGAGTCCTGGTGACGGTGAAGGCGCAGCCGGCGCTGAGCCAGAAGCACGGCGAGGTTGTCTGCGTCGCCGGCATTCGGCTCGACGGGGACCGCCCCGAGTGGATACGGCTGTTCCCGGTGCCGTTCCGCGACCTCGAGAAGGTCGTGAAGTTCAAGAAGTACCAGGTCATGGAAGTCGACATCGTTCGGCCTCGCAGCGACGCCCGGCCGGAGAGCCACACTCCCAACATGGACTCCGCCACGCTGGGCGAAGTCGTC
This sequence comes from Nocardioides sp. T5, assembly GCF_048161455.1. Lineage (NCBI taxonomy): Bacteria > Bacillati > Actinomycetota > Actinomycetes > Propionibacteriales > Nocardioidaceae > Nocardioides > Nocardioides sp. T5. Next base: position 1,328,717 of record NZ_CP182415.1, read on the forward strand.
GACACCCGACCGGGCGGTTCGTGGCGGCGGCGCTGGGACATCCTGAGCGGCCTGGCCGACCTGCACACGATGTGCGAGCTCAACCGAGGGCAGCGGGAAGGCCGGCCGATGCCGTCCCTCGCGATGGTGCGGCCGGCGAAGGTGCTCGACGTCGAGGTCGACGACACTCCGGACTTCTCCGAAGCCCAGAAGGCGATGGCGCTCATGGCTGCCGAAGCTGACCTGTTCGGGGAGGCGCGCGAGCCGCTCGAGGCGCCGCCGTTCACGGTCCGATACCGGTGGCAGTGCCTTGACGACGACTGCGCAGGCAACCACAGGCAGACGTGCGTCGACTGGGAGGTGGGTGGTGCCGCCCGCAGGTGGCTACGCGAGCACGACCACGAGACTGTGCGGCGCATGCTGAGGGACAAGTGGCTGGGGGAGTTGTGCGGCCCCCAGCGCGACACCTACTTCTTCGTGGGCAACCAGCACCTGCATCAGCAGAGCTACCTCATCCTCGGTGTCTTCTGGCCTCCGCACGATCCCGGCAGGCTCGAACCTCAGCTCACTCTGCTCGACTAGGGCTACCAGAGCCGCGGCGCTGGTGCGACGTCACGCGTAGACCACGCTGCGTCCGGCGGGAATGCGGTCCGCGACACGTTCCGTGACGACCTGTCGGTGGCACCGGTCGTGATCGCGCTCGAAGCACAAGATGGCGACCGTAGAAGTGGCCGTCAGGTCTGCGATGGCTTGCAAGGCTGCCTGCGGCTCGTCGGAGTCGAGCAGGTCGTTGAAGGCCTCGCAGCCGTCCTTGACCCGGCCGTCCCAGAACGGCTGACGGTTCTCCTTCGGGTTCCCCAGCGCCTTCAGGTGCAGGTAGTCGATGCCAGCTGCAGCGAGACGTTCTGCAAGACGGCGCTTCGACAACCCCGGCTTGCGTGACAGCGGTGTCAGGCGTACATCGACGAGGACGCGGACGCCCTGCTCGGTCAGCTCATCAACCAGGTCTTCGGCCGTGCGACCCTCGTATCCGATGGAGACCAGCCGCGGGGAAGACATGCTGCGTACTGTGCCAGACCGTGGCCCCGTGGCCGGCGTTTCGTCGACGCGACATCGGCAGGTCCCAGATGACGAAACAGACGAAAGAACGAAGGAGCCTCGAGAGACTTCTTCGTTCTTTCGTCTGTTTCGTCAGCGCACGGCCGTCAGGATGGAGCTGGGCCTCCCTCCGGACGCTCGGGCCGACACTGTCGCCATGCCCAGGTCGACGAGCTTCAGGACGAGCGCGTCGAGGTCGTACCTGGCCTTGTTCTTGGAGAAGACCTCGCTGACCTGGGTCCGGTTGAGGCCCGCGGCGCCGGCCGCGGACACTGCGGAGTAGAGGCGATCCAGGTCGGGGTTGCCGAGGGTGGCTCCCCAGATGTGGGCGACGGACGCCTCGGAGTACTCCCAGAGCGCCGCCGCGGCGCTGAGGTGGACCGGCTCCATCGTCGTCGACTGGTCGAGCAGCGCGTAGATCGTGGCGAGGCGCAGCATCTGGGGGCTCGCCCGGACGGTGAGCGAGTCGTAGACGTCGCCGCCGGACGGCTGTGACTCGACGATGTTGTACAGCGAGTCCCACCGCTGGCTGAACGCCTCGCTGCGGGCGACCTCGCCGGCACTGCGAGCGAAGGTGACCGCAGCGCGCAGTTCCGTCCCGAACGCATCGACCTCGGCCGGGGCCAGACGCCCGGGCTCCGGAAGGAGCACCCCACGGTGGCTCAGGACGTGGATGAACCGGTTCGCGTACCCGTTGGCGATGTCGACCGGCTTCAGGACCGCCTTGAGCTCGTTGATCGTCACATGGCCGAGCACGGACAGGTGGGGGTGCTCGGCCACGAGCGTCGCCGCCCTCGTCCGGGCGCTGAGCGCGTCGCCGTCCCATGCCGACCGCAGGATGTGGGAGATGATGGAGCCCTGACGTCCTGCGACGGTGAGCAGACGCCCGTACTCCTCTTCGACCAGGAGGAGGCGCTGATCCCCGTGACCCTCGGGACCCTCTGACAGCGTCACGAGTGCCTGGATGAGGGCTTCTCCGGACTGGATTCCACCTCGCAGGTGGCGCGTGGCCATGAAGTCTCCGTCGGCGGCGTCCAGGACGGGCCGTACCGCGGCGGGCGACGTGCCCTTCCGTGCGCGGGCTGATGATCCGACCACCACGCCGAAGAGGATCGGGTAGTGCTTCTGGTGTCCGACGCTGACGTAGGCGCTTCGGCCCACCATGGCGGCGAAGGAGACGAGCAGGGTCAGGAGCATCGCCGGGGGCGAGGCCTCGGTGAGGGGGGCGAGGGCCTGGACGATCCGTCCGGAGATCCCGTGCAGTGCGTCCGGGCCGAGCTCAGGAGGCGTGCTTCGGCTGTCGAGTCGGCTCGCCAGGCGCAGGCGGCCCAAGAGCTCGTACGACGCGTCGGGGGCCGCAGTGCCGTCGGTGACCGCCGGCTGCAGCGTCTGGGCGGTCACAGGGTCACCTCGCTCTCAACGTACTGCCGTGCCGCCAGGCGCATGACCGAGGCCACGGACCTGTCCTCGGCTGCGGCGCGTGCCTTGAGGGCCTCACGGAGGTCCTGAGGGAGGCGGACGACGATCGCGACGTCGTTGGCGGGCGCGGGGGAGACGGTGATGGGGGACTGCGTGGAGGTGGGCATGTGGGTCCTTGGTGTGATCGGGCAGATGGGTTGCCGCTGTCGCGACGACTACTGAAAGTCGCCGTCGTCGATCACTCCGCAATCAGGCTCACCCCCCTTCTTGTGTGATCTGGACCACTTGCTTGTGTCGGGCGCCTCCGCGCAGACCTGTGGCAGTGGGCCACACAACAGAGCCCCCGCAGACGGTGGGGGGCATCCGGCCCCCTCTGCTGCGGTCGATACCCGCTGGAGGGTCCACGTGACACCAACGAACCAGCCGCAGCCCGCGCTCGCGCTGGCCGCCACCCCTGCTCCACCCCGTGACCGGGAGACCCGGCGTCTCCTCGACCTCTGGGTGCAGCTCGCCTACCGCACCGCCTCCGCGGCGGCGCACCACAGCCCCGACGAGACGCCGCTCCGGGACCTGCAGCTGCAGGTCGAGGACGCCCTCAACGATCGGCTGGACGACCCGTACCCGCTGCTCGACGAGCTCTGGAGCTGGGAAGCAGCACTGCTCCACGCGGCGGAGACCCCGCCCGAGGACTGCCTGATCTGCCGCAAGGCACGGCTCGGCCTCCCGGCTGACCTGCCGTTGCCGGCTGGTCTGGGAGGTGCCCGATGACCGTCGCCCACATCCCACAGGGAGCAGCTCCGGTCGCCGTGAACACCGACACGGTCGTCATCCACGACCTCTCGGTCACCCACGGTGAGGCGGCGGCGCTCGTCCGGTCCCACATGTCCGAGCACGGTCCCGAAGCGGCTGCGGACCTTGTCCGGCGGGCAATCCCCGTCGGTCTGGTCGCGCTCTCGCTCGGCACTGCCGGCATCGACACCGGCAGCCTCACCCGCACCCTCGACGCGTTCGCCGAGCGGGTGGACGAGAAGTCCGGAGCGGCGCTGGCCAGCCTTGACCAGACGCTGACCCGGCTCCGCGGGGGCGAGGAGGCTGTGGCCCGAGCGGCAGGTGCCGTCCTCGACAAGCTGCCAGCCCAGGTCGAGGCCGCTCTGGCCGGCCAGGCCGGCAACGTCCGGGCCAGCGTCATGGAGGCAGCTCGAGCCGTCCAGGATGCCGGAGTCCAGGAGATCACCACGGCGCTCGCGCGCCACTCCGAGTCGGTGCGTGACGCACTCAGCCTCGATCGGGAGGGACCCGTCCGCATGCTGCGGCAGGACCTCCTCGAGGAGCTGGGCGGCACGCGACGTGAGCTCGGCGAGCAGCTGGCTCTGGTGAAGGGCCTGGTCGAGGCCGCTCAGGTGGCCAAGACCGCTGGCGCCAAGAACAGCCGCGCGATCGGAGCCGCCAACGAGGACGACGCCATGGCGCTCTGCCACGACGTCGTCACAGCCGCCGGTGACCTCTTCGAGCGCACCGGCAGCCAGCCGGGCGCAGGGGGCACGCGTCGCTCGGGCGATGGTGTGGTGACGTTGTCCCAGGCCATCACCGGCCACGGCCGGCAGGTCCGGCTCGTCGTGGAGGCGAAATCGAGAACCAGGCCCTTGTCGGCCAAGCAACACCGCGACGAAGTCGCCAACGCGTGTCGCGTCCGAGACGCGGCCGGCGGTCTGGTGCTCGTACCGAAGAACGAAGAGGTGCCCGGGGGTGGATCGTTCGCCCGCGTGGACACCTGCGCGTACGTCGTCAGTACCGAGCGTGCCGAGACCGTCGAGCTGATCTACCTGCTTCTCCGCGAGCACGTGGCGATGCTGAAGGTCAGGCACGACGACGGCTCCGAGATCGACCTCGACCAGATCGAGACCCGGCTCAACATCGCCCTCGCCAGCATCGAGCAGTTCGACGAGGTCGGACGCCTGGCCAACAGCGCCAAGACCTCGATCGAGAGGCTGATCGTGCTCGGCCGAGACACGCAGATCAAGGTTAGGGACAGCCTGACCGAGGGCATCGCCCTCATGCACCCGTAGAACCAGTGAGGAGGAGCGCATCCATGCGCTCCTCCTCACTCTGCGTCGTCCCTGCCGTGGCCTTTACATCGGCGAGCGGTCCTGCCGCGCAGGGTCATCACCGTCGTAGTGGGTCAGCCAAGCGGGCCACTCATCCGGGTCCATCGGCACCCCGAGGGCGCCGTAGTCGATCATGCCGAACGTCACCTGCTGGTACAGCAGCCGCGCGTAGCGCCTCGCCTCGTCGACGTCGTGTACCAGTGCGCGCAGGGCCTCGAGGCCATGGGCGAGGGTGGCCGGCCGATTTTCCAGCGCCCCCTCCGCGAGGTCTGTCAGGCTGCCTTCGAGGCAGGCCTCCGGCAGGTCCCAGGCGTTGTGGGTGTGTGCGGGCGTCAGGGGCGGTGCTGCGTCGCTGCCCAGCCGTCGAAGGAGTCCGTCGTAGCGGCGTTGCAGGAGGGCAAGGGCTAGCTCGGCTGCGTGAGCGTTGTCCGGCGTTGGGGCAGCGACGTAGTCGAGGAACGCCGCCTCGGCCCGATGGTCGTGGTCGTAGAAGTCGGTCATGTGCGCCACCGTGCCCCGAAGGTGGGGCTGCACAGTGCCCCCTCGAGCCGTACGGATCGCGGCACTGCGGTCATCGCTCCTCGGGGTTGGTCACGAGCCACGGCCACTCGGACACGTCGCCGAGGAGGATGCGGGTCCCCGGGGTGAGGTGGTCGTACAGCCAGACACCGATCCGGCGCGACTCGCGCAGCTGGGCCTCGAGGCGCTCGATCTCACTCAGGAGGTCGAGCAACGCATGCCCGACCTCCTCGACCGTCTCGGCTGGGGCGGGCTCGTCGGACGCCAGGCCCAGCTGCGTCAGCCAGGTCGCACGTCGGCGCCAGTGGGCGCGCTGTTCAGGGGTGCTCATGCCGTCAGGGTCGCGGGTCGATACGACAGCCGCGCGCATCCACTGACGGGCTGTGGACTCGTTCCCGCCGCCGCTACCCGAAGCGCGGGCTGATGTGGAGTCGGTACTTGTGTCCCAACCGGACCGCTTCGATCGCGACGACCTCGGCATCCCAGACGGCCATGCCCTCGTCGCGGAGGACCAACCGGTCGCCCACTGCAGGTTCATGGCCGGCGACGAGGTCGACGTCGTGCAGGTAGGCCACCCCGAGCTGACGCGCTACCGGAGAGAGCTCGATGTCGTAGGTCGTGAGCGGCGCGCTCATGAGCGCGATCTAACCAACCGGCAAGAGCCAGGGCGCACCGAAGTTCTGGACGGATAGCCCGTCGTGAATAACGATTTGATAACGGACGAAGGCGCGGAACTGGGGCTGGTGTGGCTCACGAGACAGATGGGATTCGGACGGCCTTGCGTTGTCCACAGGAGCCGCTCGCGCACCTGGTGGCGAACGACCCATTTAGCGACCTGCTGTTCGCCGACCACAACATGTAGTAGCCAAAGGGGTCCCTAGCTCGTACCCTGTGGATAACTACAGCGCTGTAGTTCTCGACGCTCACAACGTCGCGAATTGCTGAAAGCGCCACGTATCGTGTATCCGGCACGACAACTTCACACCTCAAATGGACGTAGGCCTTGAGTCGACGTGCGTCTGATCTCAAGGCCTACACCGTTTTGCTTGGTCGCTTGCAGTGTAGACACACCTGCCCCCCATCGGGGTAGATCCCGGGCACGGGAATTTGAGAGACAGATCTCACGCGGGTCAGACCTCCGTCGAACCTCTTCGACAGGAGAAACCGACCGATGACCCCTTATTCCACCCGGCTGATGGCCGGTCAGCCACCTGCACCCGTCATCAGCGCTTGCACGCGCGCTACCTCGCTGGAGGTCTCGCGATGAGCGGCATCAACGACGCGTTCGACGACTACCAGAAGCACGTCAACGCCGATGACCCCCAGGTCGTTGAGGCAAGGCGCCGTCGCGACCTGTTCACCGACTCGCTCGGAGGGTGTGACGACGTGGATGAGGTGGTGTCCTCGGGCTCGCTGCGTCGCGGTACGCACCGCGATCCCATCCACGACGTCGACACGATCATCGTGTTCGACGGCGCCGAGCACCCGACATGGGGAACGCCCGGCGAGTCGGCTGGCGAGGCGCTCGACCACACCCGTGCCCTCGTCAACAAGCTGCTCGGTGCGACCAACGGCACGTTCGCCCAGGAGGTGCGGCTCGCCAGTCCGCGCAACCATGCAGTGAAGTGCTTCCTCGACGACCCCGACGCTGACGCCCCCTTCACCGTCGACGCCATGCCCGCTCTGCGGCGCGAGGGGATGTTCCTCGTCCCCGAGAAGCTCAGCGAGAAGTGGATCTACACCGATCCCGAGGAGCTCATCGAGCAGGTCGCCAAGAAACACGCCGAGTGGAACCGCTTCGCCGGCCTGGTTCGCATGCTCAAGGACTGGGCCCACAAGCAGGACCTCGACATCAAGTCGCTGGTCATGGAGATCCTCGCTCTCGATCACATGCCCTCCGGCAACAACCGACCGACCGCCCTCAAGGAGTTCTTCGTCAAGGCCGCCTACCGGGTGGAGTCCCTGACCGCGATCGAGGACCCCGCTGGGGTGTGCGGCGCGATTCAGGCCGACCTGGACATGATCGGTCTCGGCGAGCGTCTGCGGAGCTCGGCGATCCTCGCGAGTGAGGCCATCACGGCGCAGGCGAACAACGACATCCACAAGGCCCTCACCAAGTGGCACGAGATCTTCGGCGAAGGGTTCCCGCCGCCTCCGCCGCCCCCGCCGTCGAAGTCGGGCACGCCCAACCCGTCGCCAGCAGTCGTGCCTCTCGTGCCCGGTGCCGACCCCACTCCGACGACCGAGCCGCAGCGCCGGCCGGTCAAGGACACCCCGCAGGGGTGAGCGGCATGACGAGGCACGACGAGCTGGGACCTCCGATCTACTGGCACGACGCCGAACCGGGCCGTCTGGAACGAGACCTCGCGGATGTCGCCAAGTTCGCGCCCGACTTGGCCTTCACGGCAGGGCCAGGCGCGACACCCGACGATGTCCACCACGGCATGTGGTCCGGACGGCTCCCGATCTGGCCGTTCGACCGCCCCGAGCCGCCCGGACTGACTGACTTGGTCGACGAGGGCCTCACCTGCGAGATCTACTACGCGGCCGCGCATCCTATGGTGCCACCGCGCGTCTACCCGATCGCTCCGGAACCAGGGATCATCGAGCGCAGCCAGCACACGTGGCACGTCGCTCCGGACGGGAGCCTGTGCCTCATGCAGACGGTGGGCGACTGGGATCCGGCGACCAGCGTCGTCGAGCTGCTCGAGAAGGCGTGCGCGTGGCGGATCGAGTACGCGCTCATGAAGGCGGGGGCCATCGAGACCATGACCCTGTCCGGCATCGTGTCGGACGCCTCGCTCGATGGACTGATCGGCCGCGCTAAGGGCCGAGTTGCAGCCCCCGCCACACCGGCGACCTGGTCCGACCAGCAAGGGCAACTACAAGACGGCGAGGTGCGCCCGTGAGCGCGCAAGTGACCCAGATCCTCGTCCCCGCGGCCGTGCGGGAGTACATCGACCACACGAACTTCGCCGGTGGGGAGCTCGCCGCGCAGTTCTCCAACAAGGACGACGACCTGCTGGTAGTCACGATGATGGAGACCGCCGCCAACTACCGAGCACGACCGCGACTCTCGCGGGACTACCGAGCCCTTTCAGACGTCGCAGTCGGCGAGGTCGCCGGTCAGTGGCTGACCAACGTCCCGGCCGGCACCCACCTGTCGCACTGGCAGCTGATGCACCGGCCCGGAACAGCGATCACCTACGACGGCTTCACCGCCATGGTGCCGAACGTGCGCGCTCCGCGTGGGCGCGCGCTGTTGCTCATCACTCACGAGCGCGACATGCCGGAGGACTGGCGAGACGCCGGCGTGCCCGAGTACGCGGGCTGGCACCTCTCGGAGGATGAGGTCACCCCTCTCTCCGTGGCGTTCGAGCCCGACGAGGTCGGAATCGGCCAGCTCGACCCACAGTGGCCCGTCGCTGCGCTGCAGCAAATGCACGTGGGTGTCGTCGGGGTGGGGAGCATTGGCGGGGTTGTCGCAGACGCCTTGGCCGCGTACGGCGTCGGCACCATGGACCTCATCGACCCAGACCGCTTCCTGTGGCACAACCAGGTCCGCCACGTCCTCGGCCCTGAGTCCGTCGGGCTGCTCAAGGTTGACGCACTTGCCGACCGGATCACCCACACGTGGCCGGATACACAGGTGCGCCCGTACCCGGTCAACGTCGTGAGCTCCGCCCACCACATGCGCGCCCTGTTCCCGCGCTACGACGTTGTCGTGTGCGCGGCGGACGGCATCGCGGCGAGGCGAGTTGTAAGTCACCTCGCTCGACGAGCGCAGGTCCCTGCAGTGCTTGCGTGCGTGCTTGACGACGGCGCCGTCGGTGAGGTCATCCGCCTTCGCCCCGGCGGCCGCTACGGGTGCTTGCTCTGCCAGCGCGCCGCACTAATGGCTGGCGGCGGATTGGACCTCGAGGCACATCAGGAGGTCGGCTACGGCACGGGTGACCCGCACCGTCCGATGACTGCGGTCGGACCGGACCTGTGGTTCATCGGCCACCTCGCTGCCAAGGCCGCGGTCGCCACAGTCCTCGAGCAGCAGTACGGCGACCTGGCGCACCGCCTTCCAGGTGAACACGCCGTCGTCGGCCTCCGACCGTCAGCCGACACGCTCCACGCGCCTTTCGACGTCACGACGACCATGGATGTCCGCTGGTCGGAGCTCCCACCACCCAGAGAAGGCTGCCCAACATGCGACCCCCGCTGACCCCGCCCGGGTCAGCGCCACGAGCCCATCGCACACGGGATCCCGATGGCCGATGAGTCGGCAGTGAGGCAGACGTTAGGTCGGGGGACGACCAACGTCCTGATCACCAAGGAAGCCCTCGCTTCGATCGAGCAGCACGTACGGGCTGGAGGTGTCGAGTTGGAAACCGGCGGCATCCTCCTCGGACACGAGACGCCCACGGGCCCTCATGTATCAGTCGCAGGGGGCCCTGGCCCTCGGGCCGTGCGCACGCCGACGTCCTTCAACAGGGACCTCGACCATGCCGAAGAACTCGCTGAGGAGGCATGGCAGCAGCAACGGGCCGTTTGGCTGGGGGAGTGGCACACGCATGTAGACGTTCCTCCGGTGCCTAGCGAGACCGATCTGTCGTCCTACCTCCGACATCTCGACGACGCCGATCTCGGGTTCGACCGGTTCATCAGCATCATCATCGGGCCTGTCGGAGTCTCTGACCCGCCAGCTCGCCTGGACACAGATGACCCCTCGACCTCACGCGATCTCCCGCACGTACGCGACCATCCGCCCACCCTCGTGACGTGGATCATCAAAGGTCAATCCGCAACCGCCGTACCCCTCCGACTAGGAGCCTTGCCATGACCTTGCCCGGATCGTCCGACGAGACGAAGTCAGTGTTCAAGCTCGACGAAGCGTTCCAGCACCTCCAGGACCGTCTGCTGCTCACTCACGCAGGCATCCGGACCGTCACCGGTCACCCGGGCACCCTCGGAGAACAGTCTGAGGCCGACTGGGTCACGATGTTGAACGACTTCCTGCCAGCTCGCTACTCGGTCGGGCCGATCTTCGCCGTCGACTCGCTGGGCGCCTCCAGCCAGCAGATCGACGTCGCCATCTACGACAAGCAGTACTCACCGATGTGGTTCGGTGCCAGCGGCGGAACGAAGTTCGTGCCGGTGGAGAGCGTCTACGCCGTCTTCGAGGCCAAGCCCACGATGAACTCGACCTACCTCACCTACGCACGAGAGAAGGTCGCCTCCGTCCGCAGCCTGCACCGAAGCTCAGCTGCGATCAAGCACGCGGGCGGGACCTACCGCGCGACCGACCCGAGCGAGAAGCACATCATCGGAGGGATCTTGGCGGCTCACTCCTCGTGGACCTCGCACGAAGGCGCAATGGCGAAGCTCGCCGAGCATCTCCCCGCGCCGGGGGAGGAAGACTCCCTCGACATCGGCGTTGCCCTTGACCAGATTGCGTTCGACTACACGCCGGCCCCCGTCGATGGACAGACGGACGAACCAGAGACAATGCTGACTTTCAGCGACCATGAACGCCAGCTCATCCACTTCGCCATCCGATTGTTCGACCAGCTCCAGCGACTCGGCACCGTACTCGCGCTCGACATGCGGGAGTACGAGCGCGCGTTGGGTCAGAGACAGTGACGGCGGGCACGCTGCGGCGGGCCAGCAACAGCGAGGCCATTGTCTCGCTGTGAACCCGCGGCACGCTGATTGTGCTGATCGATTATGTAGAGGCGACCGAAGCTGAACCCAGGACCAGGTGGACGACCAGGTGCGCAACCAGGGAAGTGAGCGTGGATGACCAGACCTAAGAAGCCAGGGTGCGCGGGATCAAACAATGCCCCCGCTACAAATCCGAGAGGCCCTCACAGTCTGACTGTGAGGGCCTCTCGCATGTCCGCATCCATCTCGGCCCCTGCGGCCGAAGCGTGCATCTTCAGTCGCAGACGCGTCTCGCGGGGTGGGTCCAGGAGGACTCCCTACTCGCAGGTCGACGGTGGATCGACTCCTCAGTGTCGGGACCGAGTGTCCGTTTGCTCACGTTCGTACTCCTCCCAGAACCGCAGGGCCGCAAGCTCCATCTCAAGCCCGAGCCGCAGCGGCACCATTCGGACCGCGACGTCCTCGCGGTCAGCGAAGCGCTGCTGAATGTCCTCGTAGGTTGCGATCCTTTCTCGGTGCTGACCGATCTGTGCACGCGCGAGCGCGAGCAGGTCGTCCGGCTCGGCGAACTCACCGAAGAACAGCTTCATTTCCGCGACGTCGCGGACCTGCATCTGTTCGTTGGTCGGCTCGGCGAGCCAGCTCCTGAGCTCCTTCATACCTACGTCGGTGACTGTGTAGGTCTGCCGTCGCCGGCCGTCCTGTTCCGACGAGACGCTCAGCAGCCCCAGCTCGACGAGCCGTTTGGGCTCGGAGTACAGCTGCGCATGGGGAAACGGCCAGAAATAGCCGACCGAGTGACCGATCGCGCGCTTGAGGTCGTAGGAGGTCGTAGCGCCCCGCATCGCGACCATTCCGAGCACCACGTACGACGTCGGTGTCAGTTTGGCAGCCATTGACATGGTCCGAAGCGTACCGTAGCGTCGCAATCAATAGTCCGTTCCGTACGGTCTGTCCCGCACGCTACTGGAGGTTCGAATGGACATCGCCACTGCCATGAGGTGGACCGCGGAGCGCTATCCGGACCGTCGAGCCGTGGGTGGTTCCGCCCCGCTCACCTATGCAGAGTGGGACTTCCAGACCGATGCCTTGGCCCGGGCACTCATCGCCCGCGGTGCCACGCCGGGTTCACGCGTCGTGCTGATGCTGCAGGGCGGCGAGCCGCTCGCGTCGCTGCACCTGGCCGCGCAGAAGGCCGCCGTGACTTCTGTCCCGCTGTCGACCCGGTTCGGCCCAGAGGAGCTCGCGTATTGCATTGCCGACTGCTCGCCCGCTCTGGTGGTCGTCGACGACACCACGGCGACCGGCGTCTCGGACGCCGTGGCGACAGCCCCGGGGGCCCCGCCTGTCGTCCACGTCGACGACCTCGTCGGAGGAGACGACCCCATGGGGTGGTTGCCGAGGGCCCCGAAGGAGGACGACATCGGGCTCATGCTCTACACCTCCGGCACGACCGGTACCCCCAAGGGCGTCCCGCGCAGTCACCGAGCCGAGCACAGCGCCGCAGTCGCCCACTTGATCCAGACCGGTCAAGCCACGGGCGCGGTCAGTCTCGGCGCGATGCCGCTCTTCCACACGATGGGCATCCGTAGCCTGCTGGCCAGCATCGTGTGTGCCGGCACCTGGGTACCGCAGGCGAAGTTCAACGCAGACGAATCGATGGAGCTGATCCTCGACAACCACATCGACACGCTGTACTTGGTCCCGACCATCTTCTGGTCGCTGCTGCAGACCGGCCGGCTCGACCAGGCGCGGTCGGTGCGACGCCTTGCCTACGCGGGTGCGCCGATGACGCCTACGCTCGCCGAACAGTTGGTCGCCGCGGTTCAGCCGGATCAGTTTGTCAACCACTTCGGCAGCACCGAGATCTACACCTTCACGATCGGCCCCGACGGCGCACGCAAGCCCGGCTGCGCCGGGCGGGCCGGCGTCTTCACCCGGATCCGGCTCGTCGACCCGGACCCGCAAGCCTCGCCCGATGACATCGTCGAACCGGGCGAGCAGGGTCAGATCGCGGCCAGCTTGGAGAGTCCCGAAGCCTTCGCCGGCTACTGGAACCGCCCTGACGCCGACGCCAAGTCGATCCGCGACGGCTGGTACTTCCCCGGCGACCTTGCCACCGCGGACGAGGACGGAGACCTGTGGATCTCCGGCCGGGTCGACGACATGATCAACTCCGGCGGAGAGAACCTCTACCCCGAGGAGATCGAGAACGCCCTCGCGCGCTGTCCGCACCTGGACCAGGTCATCGTGGCCGGGACCCCGCACGACAAGTGGGGCTCCGCCGTCACCGCTTTCGTGGTGGCGCGGCCGGGTCACGACCCTCGGCGCGCACTCGACGACATCCACAACTGGATCCGAGCCGAGTCCGGCCTGCCCTCGCTCAAGCGGCCGAAGCGGGTGGTCGTCGTCGACAAGATCCCCACGTCCGCAGTCGGCAAGATCTTGCGGCGGCGGCTCGTCGAAGGCGACTACGAGGTCCTTGCCGACACCGAGGCGATGACCCGATGACCGGCTTGGCTCGCATCGAGGACTCCGCACTGCTGACCGGGCAGGGCCGCTTCCTTGACGACATGGACCCGCTTCCCGGCACGCTCGTTGCTGCCGTCGTGCGCAGCCCTCACCCGCATGCTCGTATCCGCGGGGTGGACCTTGAAAGGGCGCGCCGGCACCCCGGCGTGGCCGCCGTCATCGGCCCCGAGGAGGTGCTGGCAACCCTCAAACCGTTCCCGCTCTCGGTGAAGACGCCGATGCCCTACTACCCCACTGGGACCGACAAGGTGCGTTTCGTCGGCGAGCCCGTCGCCGTGGTCGTGGCCAGTGACCGTTACGCCGCCGAGGACGCCGCCGACCTGGTCGACATCGACTATGAACCGCTTGACGCGGTCGTCGGGACGTACGCTGCCCTCGAGCCCGAGGCTCCCCGTGTCCACGACACCGCGGACCACAACGTCGCCACTGACCGGACGTTCACGTTCGGTGAGGTCGACGGGGCGTTCGCCGCCGCTCCGCATACGATCACCGGCCGATACTCCTTCCCTCGCTACTCCTCCACACCGATGGAGTGCTTCAGCGTCATCGCGGACTGGCGGGACACCGACGACGGTCCCGAGGTGACCACGTGGGCCAACTTCCACGGCCCCTTCTCAATGGTGCAGGTGCTGGCTGGCGCTCTGGGCCTCCCCACCTCGCGGGTGCGCTTGATCGTGCCCGCCGACATCGGCGGCAGCTTCGGCATCAAGGCTGCCGTCTACCCGTACGTGGCGCTGATGGCGCTGGCCAGCAAGTACGCCGGCACACCGGTGCGATGGACCGAGGACCGGCTCGAGCACATGCTCGCGAGCTCGTCGGGCTCAGACCGCGAGATGACGTTCGAGGCAGCCGTCGACGACGACGGCGTGATCTCCGCGCTCAAGGTCGACCTGATCGACAACGTCGGCGCCTATCTCCGTCCGCCCGAGCCCAGCACGCTGTACCGCTGCTTCGGCAACATCACCGGCGCCTACCAGGTCGAGCACGTGCAGATCCGCGCCCGTGCGGTGGTGACGAACAAGGCGCCCACCGGCCTCAATCGTGGCTTCGGCGGTCAGCAGCTCTACTTCGGTCTTGAGCGGCTTGTGGACGACATCGCCGCGGCGCGTGGCCTCGACCCTGCCGACGTGCGCCGACGCAACCTGATCCGCAGCGACTCGTTCCCGTATGCAACCCCAAGCGGGGGCATCTACGACTCCGGGGACTACGAGAAGGCCTTCGAGTTGGCGCTCGACGCCGCCGGCTACGACAAGCTGCGGGAAGAGCAGCGCACAGCACGTGAGCGCGGCGAGCTGTTTGGCATCGGCCTCGCAACAATCGTCGACCCGTCGGCCACCAACATCGGTTACGTCGGCCTGGCCACCCCCGTCCACAACCGCGGGCGCGGCAAGTCGGGGTCGACCGAGCACGTACGCGTGAGCATCGACCCACAGGGCATCGTGACCGTCCTGCTCGGCACCGTCCCTCAGGGGCAGGGCCACGCCACGGTCGCACGCCAGCTGGTCGCCCAGCGACTGGGCCTACCGCTGGAGCAGGTCCGGCCCCGGGTCGAGATGGACACGACATCGACGCCGTGGACGATCAGCTCCGGCAGCTACTCCTCCCGGTTCGCCCCTCTGCTCACCAGCGCGCTGATCGAGGCCGCCGACCGGATCGCCGCCACCGTCCGCACCGCCGCCTCGGTGCTGCTGCAGGCTGACCCCGACGAGTTGGAGCTGGCCGACGGGCAGGTCCGTGTTGCCGGCGAGCCCGAGCGCGCCGTGGCCTTTCGGCACGCGGCCGGCCTGCTGCACTGGGACCCGGGCTCGCTGCCCGACGGCGTCGAGGCGCGTACCTACGAGGAGGCGGCCTTCACGCCTCCCCAATCAAAGGCACCGTCGAAGACAGACCAGGTCAACTCCAGCCTCTGCTACGGCTTCGTAGCCGATGTGGTCGCTTGCCGAATTGACCCTGAGACGCTGCAGATCAGTTTCGAGACGATCTCGACCGTCCACGACGCGGGCACAATCCTCAACCAGACCTTGATGGACGGCCAGATCCACGGGGCGATGGTGCAGTCCCTCGGAGGCGCCCTGTACGAGGAGATCGCCTATTCCGACTCGGGCCAGCCCACAGCGACCACGTTCATGGACTACCTCTGCCCCACATCGGCAGAGTCATCGTTCCCCTTGACCAGCAACCACCTCGAGACGCCTTCTCCGCTGACCACGCTCGGGGCCAAGGGATGTGGCGAGGGCAGCTCGATGAGCTTCCCGGTCGCCATCGCCAACGCCGTCGCCGACGCGCTGTCGCCGCACGGAGTACGAATCGCCTCGCTGCCTCTCCATCCCAATGTTCTCCACAAGCTGCTCGCCGCGAGCAACCCCACCGAAAGGAACTAACCCAATGGCACTGACCGGAGGCGAGATCCGCCTGGAGCGCAGCCACGACGGCCGCGTCGCGAACCTCACGCTCAATCACGGGCGGTACAACATCATCACGTGGGAGACCCGCCAGGTGATGGCCGACCGGTTCGCCGAGATCGACCGGGACCCCGACGTCAAGCTCGTCGTCATCCGCGCGGAGGGCGAGCACTTCTCCTCCGGCGGCGACATCGCCGGCTTCATGGAGGTCGATCCGATCGACCTGACCGACCTCGGCCACAACGTCACAGCTGCGGCCCGCAGTCCCAAGCCGGTCATCGCGGCCATCGACGGCTACTGCTTCGGGGTAGGCCTCGAGCTCGTGCTCGCTACTGACATCCGGCTCGCCACGCCGCGCAGCCGCTTCGCCCTGCCGGAGATGAAGCTGGGGATGATCCCCGGCAGCGGCGGCACCCAGCGCCTCGCCCGCCTGATCGGCCTTTCCCGGGCGAAGTACCACGTGCTCACCGGCGAGCGGATCACCGGCGACCAGGCCCTCGACTGGGGCATGGTCTCGGTGCTTGCCCCCGACGGGGAGGCACTGGAGCAGGAGACGCTGGCGCTAGTTGACAAGATGCTCGGCTACTCCCCGCTGGCGATGCGCACAGCCAAGGAGGTTCTCGACAAGGGCATCGACGCGCCCCTCTACTCCGGCATTGAGCTCGAGCGCAAGGCGTACTCGATGCTGCGCGCCAGCTCCGACTTCGCCGAGGGTGTCGCCGCGTTCGGCGAGAAGCGAGCTCCCAAGTTCACCGGACGTTGAGGTAGCAGATCCATGAAGGCAGCTCCCTTCGCCTACGTGCGCCCCGGCACGGTCGACGACGCGTTGACCGAGCTGGGCCGCGACGGCGCCAAGGTCATCGCCGGTGGCCAGTCACTGGTGCCCGTCCTGGCCATGCGACTCGCCCGGCCCACCACCCTGGTCGACATCAATGCCATCGACGAGCTCTACGTCCTTGACACCGACGGTGACACACTCCGCGTCGGCGCCTGCGTCCGACAGCGCACAATCCAGCGCGACGCGAAAGGGGCCGCCGTCCCCCTGCTGCGGCTCGCGCTGCCCTGGGTCGGACACCGCGAGCTGCGTAGCCGCGGCACAGTGTGTGGCAGCCTGGCCCACGCCGACCCCGCCGCAGAACTGCCCGCCGTCGCCGCGTGCCTTGACGCCACCCTCACCATCCGCCACCGCGACGGCGAACGGACCGTGGCTGCCTCGGACTTCTTCACCGCCGCCATGACGACGGCGACCCAGCCCGAGGAGCTCGTCACCTCGGTGCATTTCCCGCATGCGAAGCCACACGAGGGCTTCGGCTTCGCCGAGATCGGCCGCCGGCACGGCGACTTCGCCCTCGCGGGCGTCGCGGTCCGAGTCGGCGCCGGTGACCCCGCCCGCCCGACCGCCCGGGTGACTGCCTTTGGCATCTCCGACAGACCCATCGTGCGCGACGTCTCCACCCTGCTGCGCGAGGCCGTCGCTACTGATGGCTCACAGACGCCGGAGGCCGCTCTCCGCGCCGCGCTCGTCGACGGTGCCGCAGCGCTCGCTGAAGACGTCGTCGACACCGGCGGCGACGCGCACGGCAGCACCGCCTATCGCCGCCAGCTCATCGCCGCGCTGACCGGTCGTGAGATCGCGCGTGCCTACATCCGGGCGACCGCTCCCAACACCGTAGAGGGGCCCGCATGAGCACGTTGCGCACAGTCGAGCACACCCCGGCCGAGGGCGAGATCCCGGTCACGTTCACTGTCAACGGCACCCCCGTGTCGCTGCACGTGCCGGCTCGGATGACTCTCGCCGACGCCCTGCGCGAAAGACTCGGCCTCACTGGCACGCACCTCGGATGCGAGCACGGCGTCTGCGGCATGTGCACGATTCTCGTGGACGGCGACGCCGCTCGAGCCTGCCTGCTGTTCGCCGTCCAGATCGACGGCTCGCACCTCACGACTGTCGAAGGACTCGGCCGGCCCGACGACCTGCACCCGCTGCAGGAGTCCTTTGGCCGGCACCACGGCCTGCAGTGCGGCTTCTGCACGCCAGGTTTCCTCATGAGTTCCTACGACCTGCTCAGCCACGAGCCGAACGTCGACCGCAAGGACCTTCCTGAGGAACTGTCGGGCGTGATCTGCAGGTGCACGGGCTACCGCAATATCATCGACGCCGTCGACGACGTGGCCACCAGTCACCGCGACGGTCTGCCGCAGCCGACCAACTGCGGGCACCGCACGCTGGTCGGGCGAGGCGGCGCCGGCTCCACCGCGCCCGCGAGCGAGCCGGAGGAGGCCGCCGCCGCGACCGAGCAGGACCAGCCGCAGGAGATCACCCTCCCCAGCGGGGAACCCACCATAGCCATCGAGCTCACCAGTTCCTTGGGGTCGTCCCTGTCCGACGTGGGCAAGGTCTTCGACGATGTACGTCTGCTGGCCCGCTGCCTTCCCGGAGCCGAGCTCACCGACGACCTCGGGCAGGGGTGGTACCGCGGCCGGGCACGGGTGGCGCTGGGCCCGATCCGGCTGTCTTTCAACAGCATCGCCCACCTGCTTGTGCATGAGTCCGACCGGATGCACCTGCTTGCCCAGGGTAGCGACGCCAGCGGAGGGAGGGCGCAGGCCGAGATCCAGCTGTCCGCGTACCAGGACGGCGACGGGACCCGCTTGGAGGCGCGGGCACGCGTCTTCCTGGTGGGGCGCATCGCCGGCTTCGGCCGCTCGCTCGCCGGCGACGTGAGCCGTCGCATGTTTGAGGACTTCGCGACCGCGCTCGACCAGGCGGCCCGCGGCGAAGTCCCAGTCGCAGCCAAGGCCCCCAGCGCCTTCCGCCTCCTGCTTGACACCGTTCGCGATCGTCGCCGCCGCGCTCGGGAGAACCGCCGCCGACGGCGGTCCGGAAAGTAGCCCCTTCCATCCATCCCGAATTGAGGCACCATGTCCAGCACCTCACCCTCGACCAACGACACCACCTCGAGACCCGACCGTGAAGGCCGCCTGATCGAGAGCGGGCCGGGTTTCGCCAGTGGACTCAGGGATCTGCCCCGGCACCTCAATGTCGCCACTGTCGGAGCTGGTTTGGTGGCCGCCATCTTCGGCTGCACCGGTCCGGCGCTCATCATCATCAACGGTGGCGCCGAAGCCGGACTGTCGGCGGACCTGATCACCTCCTGGATCTTCGGCATCTACGTCTTCGGTGGGGTCATCTCCCTCGTTCTCGCCCTGTACTACAAGAGTCCGGTCACCGGCGCGTGGAGTATCCCGGGCGCGGTGCTGGTCGTGGGTGCCCTCGCGACATTCGAGTTCAGCGACATGGTGGGTTCCTTCCTCGTAGCCGGACTCTTGGTCCTCCTGCTAGGCGTGACCGGCTTGATGCGCCGCGTCGCGGCCTGGCTGCCAGTGCCCATCGTCATGGCGATGATCGCCGGCGCCCTCATCCGGTTTGGCATTGGTGTGGTGGATGCCGGGCTCAGCGCCCCCGTCATCGTCGGGGCCGCCGTGATCGGGTTCCTCCTGCTCTCGCGGTTCATCAAGTCGGTGCCGGGTGCCGTCGGTGCACTGCTGCTGGGAACTGCCGCTGCTGCGGTCACCGGCGCCTTCAACGACTCGGCTGCAGGTCTCGGGATGACCGCGCCCACGCTCATGGCACCCACCTTCGACGTCAACGCGATCTTGGCTGTCTCAGTGCCTCTAGCCGTGCTGGTGATTGGGGCCGAGAACGCTCAGGCAACAGGTGTGCTCATGGCGGAGAAGTACCGACCGCCAGTGAACTCGATGACCCTCATCAGCGGCTTGGGTGGCATCCTGGCCAGTGTGTTCGGCGGCCACAACGCGAACATCGCCGGACCGATGACCGCGATCTGTTCCTCGGAGCAGGCCGGTGAGGATCGGTCAGGACGGTACGCCGCAACGGTCGTCAACGGGATCCTCTTCATCGCCTTCGGGATTGCCGCAGGCGCGGCCGTCGCCGCAGTGTCGATGCTCCCCGGCGAGCTGATCGCCGCGGTCGCCGGTCTGGCCATGATCGGCGTACTTCTGTCGGCGTTCAGCGGAGCCTTCGCGGGCAGCCGCTTCCAGGTCGGCGCGCTTGCCGCGTTAGTGATCGCGATGAGCGGTGTCACGGTGCTCAACATCTCAAGCCCGTTCTGGGCGCTGGTGGGCGGCGTGCTCATTTCGCTTGTCCTCGAGCCGAAGGACTTCAAGGCGGACGGGACGACGCACGACGGCCAGACGGCTTGAGCCGAAGCTCCGAGAGATGGCGGCGTGCTCGACGACGACCACGTAGGCAGGCAGCTGGCAGCCCGAAGTGGGGCCGGACGTGGGCTGGGACTCGCCGGCGCCCCGGCGAGTGTCGTCCGCGCCACGGGCTCGAGTCCCCAACTGGCTGAGAGGTCTGCCGTCCACTCATCGGCCAGATCCATCCGGGGATCCGTCGGGTCGGCCCAGGCGATTGTCCCGACTGTGTGCTCCTATCACGTCATGAGCAACGGGTGGCAGATGCCAGGGCACACGCCTACGGCCGCGGGGGAGTGGCGACTGGCAACGGGACGATCGCAGGTTTGCGGCGTCCCCCCGCTACAAATCCGGAAGACCCCCACAGCCTGGCTGTGGGGGTCTTTCGTATCTGCGACAGGTGCACTTGGCGCACAGAGTCAACGGGCGGACAATGGGTCATGACGACCGAGTCGACGACCGAGATCGAGCGCACCTTCGACGTGGACCTCGCGACGGTGCTACCCGCCCTCGTCGGCATCGATGGCGTGGCACGAGTGGGCCAGGCGGTCGAGCTGAGCCTCGAGGCGGTCTACTTCGACACGGCCGACTTCGACCTGGCTCGCCGGGGTGTCACCCTGCGGCGCCGGACAGGTGGCGCTGACGCGGGGTGGCACATGAAGCTGCCCGACGTCGGCGATGCCCGGACCGAGCTGCGGAGCCCGTTGGGCCGGGCCACGCGGTCGGTCCCCGACGCGTTGCTCGAGCCGGTCCGAGCAGTGGTGCGGGACCGCCCTCTGGTGCCGGTGGCTCGCATCGCCACCCGTCGTCTGGAGAGCGAGCTCCTGGACGACGCCGGCGGTGTGCTGGCCCGCGTCTGCGACGACCACGTCCGCGGCGAGCAGCTGCACGTCGGCGCCGAGGTCCGCGAGTGGCGCGAGTGGGAGGTCGAGCTGGCGTCCGGCGACGACGTCCTCCTCGGTCTGGTGGAGGAGGCGTGGCGAGACGCCGGCGCGCAGCGGGGTCAGGCGTCCTCCAAACTGGCCAGGACCTTGACCGGTCTCGTCGTACCCGCGTCGTCGCCGATGCGGGAGGAGGAGCTCCGACGGGCAACCGCAGGTGGGGCACTCACCGACGTGCTGGGGCGCCAGCTCGACCAGCTCCTCGAGCGGGATCGGCTCCTCAGGGCCGGTGAGGCCGGGTCCGTGCACAAGATGCGCATCGCCGCGCGGCGACTCGGCTCGGCGCTCAAGACGTACGGACCACTCCTCGACGACGCTGCAGGGGCGGAGTCGCTGGCGGCGGAGCTGCGGTGGCTCGGCCAGGCTCTCGGACCGGCCCGGGATGCCCAGGTCCTCCGACAGCGGCTGTACTGCCTCGTGGCGGCTCAGCCGCCGGACCTGGTGCTCGGTCCTGTGGCCGGTCTGATCGACGACGACCTCAAGGCGGTCGAGAGGGACGCGCGGGAGGAGACGATGGCCGCTCTCGGGAGTGCGCGGTACTTCCGGCTCCTCGACCACCTCGATGACATCGTGCGGTCGCCGTCGTTCACTGCCGAAGGTGAGGAACCGGCCCGGAGGGTCTTCGCGCGCCTGCTGGTGCGAGACGCGCGACGGTTGCGACGTGCGGTGAAGGGGGTTCAGTGCGCGGAGGACGGTGAGCACCGCGACCTCGCGCTCCACGAGGCTCGCAAGAAGGCGAAGCGGCTGCGCTACGCCGCCGAGTCGATGTCTCCGGTCCTCGGGAAGCAGGCCGACGACCTGGCTGTCTCGGTCGAGCGGATCCAGCAGTCCCTCGGCGAGTTCCAGGACACCGTGATGTCACGGCGCGTCCTGCGTGACTACGGGGCGCGCGCACACGTCCAGGGTCAGAACGGCTTCACCTACGGCCGACTGCACCATCTCGAGGAGGTGCATGCCGAAGCGGCCGTCCGGGACTTCGAGGACGCATGGTCGCAGCTCTCCCTCAAGGGGCTGCGACGCCGGCTCGAGGCGTGACGGCGTCTTCTCGCCGCGGAACCGGGAGCAGGGTGGTCACCAGGAAGGCGGCGACCACGGCCACCACGACCTGCGGGGTCACCGAGACGCCATCCGCGCCGAGCAGCAGCGTGGCCAGGAGCGTCGAGGTGAGCGGGAGTCGCAGCATGGCGGCGCACATCGCGCCGATCCCCATGCCGATCGCCGGTGCGAGGTCCATGCCGGGCAGCCCGGAGACCGCGATGCCGAGGACGGCCCCGATGAACATCGCCGGGAAGACCGGCCCGCCGCGGAACGCGCTCAGCGCCAGCCCGTAGGCAAGGGTCTTGCAGGCGGCCAGGAGGACCAGGACCCCGGTGGAGTACGAGGTGGCGTCCGCGACCAGCTCGGGCAGGGCGTCCTGGCCGGAGAACAGGACCTGCGTGAAGCTGCGGTCGGAGACGAGCTGGTAGACCATCGCGGTCGCGCCGATGCCCAGCCCGAGCACCGTCGTCACCAGCACCCGGTTGACGTGCACGAGCGGTCGCAACGACAGCCCGATCCAGCGGATCAGCCAGCCGAGCACCGCACAGGCGACGCCGATGGGCAGGGCCCACAGCATGGTGGCGATGGTCGGTTCGGTGGCCGGAGGCACCGAGGTCAGGGACAGGGAGAAGCTCCCGAGGCCGGTCCAGCTGTCCAGGCCGACGAACACCAGCGCTCCCACGCCGGACGCCAGCAGCCCGGGAAGCGCCACCAAGGTCAGTGTCGCACCCCCGATGCCGGCCGCCTCCATGATCAGGAACGCGGCGAGCACGGGGGAGCCGAGCAGGGTGCTGATCGCCGCGAAGCTGCCGGCCGATGCCATGACCGTCAGCGCCATCGGTGGCGCGTCCTTCCTCGCCAGGTGGACGGTCAGCGCCGCGAGCCCGCCACCGATGGCGATGAGCGGTGCCTCCGGACCGAGGACGGCGCCCAGGCTCAACGTGGTCAGGGCGGCCAGGGCGACGCCGGGGAGCTCCCGGGGTGTGGGAGGGCCGCCACCCGTCTGGAAGCCGAAGGCGGGTGAGTGGCCGCCCGTGCCGGGCAGGTAGCGGATGGTCAGCCCCGTCAGCAGCCCGCACAGGGCCAGCCAGGGCACCGGCCACCACGCGGGCGCACCTCCGTCGAGCACCGCGTCGGGCAGGTCGACGAAGATGAGCTGCTGGACCTCCGTGACGAGCGCCAGGAAGCCGTAGGCGACGGCGGAGATGGGCACGCCGAGCGCAGCGGAGAGCAGCAGGGCCGCGAGGTACGGCCGCGAACGGACGACCGCCGCCGGGTCGACCACCGGTGGGTCGCTCGCCGACCGGGCAGCGTGCTGCCCCTGCTCCGGAGTCGTCAGTAGCCCGTTCCCTTCTTGGTCTTCTCCCGCTCGACGTGCGCCGTCCCGCCCTTCGCATCGAGCGTCGTGCACGCGTCCTCGATGTCCCGGGTCAGGCGCTCCACCTGCTCGCGGCTCATCGTCTCCTTCACCAGGGCCCGCATGATCTTCACGTGCTCGGCGTTGGGCGGGAGGGTGTAGGCCGGCACCATCCAGCCGCGCTCCGCCGACAGCTGCCAGGCGACGTCCGACTCGTCGTACGCCGTGTGCTCGCCGGACAACCGGAAGGCGACGAGCGGCAGCTGCTCGGCATCCGTGCCGATGACCTCGAACCGGCCGCTCTCGCGCAGGTTGGCCGCGAGCGCGGCGGCGTTCTGCTGCATCTGCTGCATCACGTAGGTGTAGCCGTCGCGGCCCAGGCGGACGAAGTTGTAGTACTGCGCGAGGACCATGGCGGCACCCGTCGAGAAGTTCAGGGTGAAAGTGGCGTCGAGCTTGCCCAGGTAGTTCTCGTAGAAGACCAGGTCCTCCGCCAGGTCCGACTCCTCGCGGAAGACCAGCCAGCCGATGCCGGGGTAGACGAGCCCGTACTTGTGCCCCGACACGTTGATCGAGCGGACCTGCTCGAGCCGGAAGTCCCACGGCGAGTCGGGGTAGAGGAACGGCCAGACGAAGCCGCCGCTGGCGCCGTCGACGTGGAGGGGGATGTCCAGGTCACGGGTGCGCCGGATGTCGAGCAGCAGGTCGTTGATGCCGACGATGTCGTCCATGTGACCGGTGAAGGTGGTGCCGAGGACGGCGGCCACCCCGATCGTGTGGTCGTCCAGGAGCGGGGCGACGTCCTCGGGACCGATCGTGTACTTGTCTGCGGCCAGGGGGACGATCCTGGGCTCGACGTCGAAGTAGCGGCAGAACTTCTCCCACACCACGTGGACGTCACCCCCGAAGACGAGGTTGGGTCGGTCCGTCGGCAGGTGGGCGGCCTCCCGGCGCTCCTTCCACTTCCACTTCAGGGACAGGGCGCCGAGCATGATCGCCTCGGACGAGCCCTGCGTGCGGCACCCGGTCGTCGGGCCCGGCGCGTGGAAGAGGTCGGCCAGCATCCGCACGCAGCGCTGCTCGATCTCCGCCGAGATCGGGTACTCCGCGTGGTCGATGAAGTTGCGGTGCAGGTTCCCGGCGATGATCCGCTGGGCCTCCGGCTCCATCCAGGTGGTCACGAAGGTGGCCAGGTTGCGCTGGGGATCCCCCTCGAGGGCCAGGTCCTCGGCGACGAGCCGCATCGCGTCCGTGGGGCGCATGCCGCCCTGGGGGAAGGACGTCGCAGGCGCCCTGTCGGTCAGGAACCGGTTGCCGAACAGCGCTTCGGCCTCAGGCTGGTCCAGTGTGCTCATGGGATTGCTCCACCATTCTTGTCGGGGTTGGCCGGTCGACGGACTGGATGAGGCCGCCGATCGCGAAGCAGACGGCGCCGGCGAAGGTCCCCCAGTTGACGATCCCGGTGTTCACCTCGGCGGCGGTCGCCGGGCGTACGAAGGCGGCGAGCCCCGCGAGGAGGAACAGCACCGAACCGAGCTGGTTGACCGCCACGACCCACCAGGTGAGGACATGCACGCGCACCGCCACGCGACCGCCGCCGACCTCGAGCATCGCGAGGTGGCCGGAGACGAGGAAGCAGATGCACCCGAGCATGTCGGGCAGCCAGATCCACCCGTCGGACTGGCGGGGGGTGAGCCCTTCGGCGAAGGCGGCGATCAGGCTGACCGCGAAGAGCAGGGTGCCGACGAACAGCACGACCGCGCCGCGCCAGTCGCGCTGCCCCGGCCGGCGGCCCCACCACCGCATCGCGTCACTGCTCGAGGGTTCCCCGCCCGGTGGGAGCTGAGCAGCGTTGACGACGAGCAGGACCGAGGCATAGGCGCCCAGGCTGAAGAAGAACCCGCCGACCAGGTACGTGGTGTTGACGGTCACCAGCACCTCTCCCTGCTCTGCGAGGAACGCGCCCGTGGCGAACAGGCTGCCGCCGACCACGAAGGCGCAGGCGGCCACCAGGTTGATCCTCACGAGTCGACGACGCACAGCGATCTTCCTCAGCCTCGGGGTGGCCCGGCCGTCCGACCAGTAGGTCACGAAGCCGAGGGGAGAGGCCTCATCCGCTGCGGGTGACCCCGACGCCTCGTGAGACGCGGAACGACAGCGGGGAGCCCCGGCTCGCTGTGAGCAGGCTGGGGCTCCCCGTTGTCACGCGGACGTCCGAGCAGGGAGCGTCAGCGCAGGTGATCGTCCGTGGGCTGAGGGGCGGGTGCCCGGGCGGTGAGGTGCGAGCTGGGGTCCAGCGACTGGAGGGCTCGAGCGACGGCATCCCGGTTCTCCGGCAGCGCCGCCTCCTGGACGTCGACCAACATCGCCCGCAGGCGCCGCTGCACGCGCGCGGAGTCAGCACCCCAGTGCGCGATCTCGTCGACGGCCAGGCGGACGTGGTCCTCGAACGTCGCCTGGGGTACGTGCACCGCCAGTCGACCGTCCTCGCCGAGCGTCTGGCGTTCTGGCAGGGGACGGGCGGCCAGGAGCCGCAGCAGGTCGTGGAGCTGGTCGATCACCTGGACGGCGGTGGTCGGGTCGTTGATCCCGGGGGAGAGGGCTCGCTCGGCGATGTCCACCAGCTGGCGCAGACCGAACCCCGGGTCGTCGTCGAGGACCCGCTCCTTGCCGAGGTGCACGGCCGCGCGGAGCGATGCCTCGTCGGGAAGGTCCGCGCCGTGCACCTCGAGGAGGGCAGCGCCCCCGGGCACGAACTCGCCGACTGCTCGCAGCACCATGATGGTCACCCCGTGCCTCTCGGCCAGCTCCAGCAGGGCCCGGTCGTCGACCTGCTGCACGACGCCGGACGCGTCCGCCGCGACGCGGCGCCCTGCGGTGGCAGGCGGGGGGACGCGAGTGCGCGGCTCCGCGTCCGAGGGGTGCGTGCGTTCGATCGCCACGCGGGTGTCCTCGCCGATCTGGGTCACGATCGTCGCAGCCCGGATCGACTGGGCGATGTGGTCGATGTAGAGGAGGAAGACCGCCACGCTCGCCAGCACGAACCCGAACGCCACGGTCACCGAGATCTGCGGCACGAAGGTGTCGGTCTCCGCTGTCCCCCGCACGGCGCGGAGCACGACGAGTGAGTAGAGGAAGGTCGCGACGAAGACCCCGAGCGCGACCTGGTTGACCCAGTCGCGCAGGAAGGTGCGCAGGACGCGCGGGGAGAACTGGCTGCTCGTGAGCTGCAGGACGACGATGGTGATCGAGAACACCAGGCCGGTGAACGAGATCATCGACGTGATGATGGCCGACAGCAGGGATCGGGCCCCCTCGGGCCCGCCCGCGAACAGCAGCGGAAGCTCGAGGGAGGTGTCGAGCCAGTCATCGAGGGCGGTGAGCCCGAGGCCGAGGAACACGGCGGCGAGCGCGAAGACAAGGGGCAGCGCCCAGAACTTGTCCCGCAGGCGCGTCCAGAACCTCCTCACCGGAGGTCGTCCGACGCACGCGGCTCGATGAGCAGGCTCGACGTCTCGTCGGTCGCAGTGGAGGCAGTGGTCACAGCGCGGCCAGGAGCTTGGTGCAGGCGTCCTCGCACCGGCGGCAGGCCTCGGCGCAGATCCGGCAGTGCTCGTGCATCTCGGCGTGCTGCGCGCACTCGTCGCCGCACGACTTGCAGGCTCGGGCGCAGGCCTCGAGGACGGCGCGGATGACGGCGACATCGGGGTCGGTGTGCCGCGACAGGACGCGGCCCGTGGTCTCGCAGATGTCGGCGCAGTCGAGGTCGGTGCGGATGCAGCGTCGCAGGTCGGCCACCGACTCCTCGCTCAGGCAGGCGTCGGCGCAGGCGGTGCACGTCTGGGCGCACACCAGGCAGGCCTCGATGCACTCGGCCAGCAGCTGCTGGTCGACGGCGACCTCGGCGGGGGAGCTGTCCATCATCGCGGTGATCGTGTGGGTCATCTGATCGTCCTCTCGGCTCGGGGGTGTCCGTCCTGTGCCCACCGTGACACGGTCCATGCGGCGGCGTTCGGAGTCTGGCATCGACGGTTAGCCCGTCCGGGCCATAACCGGGGTAGGGATCGCGCCCCTAGTGTCGAGAACCCCCTCTCTAGGCGAAGGAGACCCCCATGCCCAGACGGTTCCACGTGGCTGTGACGGCGGCCGCGACAGCGGCGCTGCTCGGCGCCATGACCAGCCCGCCGGCGTACGCCGACCCGAACAACAACACCGTCCGCAAGCTCACGAAGGCGGTCACGGTGGACGGCGTCGTCGACCACCTCGAGGCCCTCCAGGAGATCGCCGATGCCAACGGAGACCGAGCGGCCGGCCGACCCGGCTACCGGGCGTCCGTCGACTACGTCGTCGAGCAGCTCGAGGCCGCGGGGTACGCGCCGACCGTCCAGGAGTTCCCGTTCACCTACTTCGAGGAGAACTCGGAGCTCCAGAGGATCGCACCGTCTCCGACCACCTGGGAGGAGGGCAGCGACTTCATCCGCAACCGCTTCGACTCCGGCGTCCCAGAAGGCTCCGCGACCGGCACGCTGTTCGTGGTCCCCGCCGCCGACGCGACCGATGGCTGCGAGGCCGGCGACTTCGCCGGCATGGCGGCCGGTCAGATCGCGCTGATCCAGCGCGGGGGGTGCGGCTTTGCGATCAAGGCCCTCGCAGCCCAGACGGCCGGTGCTGCGGGCGTCATCATCTACAACAACGCCCCTGGTCTCGTCGGCATGATCGGTGACGCCACCGGCCTGACGATTCCCGCTGTCTTCGCTCTCACCGAGGTCGGCGCCGACCTGGCCGCGACGCCGGGAGCCACCGTCAGGGTCGTGGTCGACTACGTCTCCGAGGAGCGGACGGCGTACAACGTGCTGGCCGAGACCAGCGCCGGCGACGACGCGAACACCGTCATGGCCGGCGCCCACCTCGACAGCGTGCAGGACGGCGCGGGCATCAACGACAACGGCTCCGGCAGCGCCGCCCTCCTCGAGACCGCCGTCCAGATGGCCAAGGTCAAGCCCACGAACACCGTGCGCTTCGCCTGGTGGGGTGCGGAGGAGGAAGGCCTCCTCGGCTCGGAGTACTACGTCTCCCAGCTGAGCGAGGAGCAGGCCGACGACATCGCGCTCTACCTCAACTTCGACATGGTCGCCTCGCCCAACTACATGTTCGGGGTCTACGACGGTGACAACTCCGGCGGGACGGCGGCTCCCGGCTTCATCCCGGAGGGCTCGGCCCAGATCGAGGACGTCTTCGAGAAGTACTACGCCGACCGCGGCGAGCCCTTCCAGGACAGCGAGTTCTCCGGTCGCTCGGACTACGGACCGTTCATCGCGGTGGGGATCCCGGCCGGTGGTCTCTTCACCGGCGCCGAGGTCACGAAGACCGCTGCCGAGGCGGCGCTCTACGGCGGCGTGGCCGGTGCGTCGTACGACCCGTGCTACCACGAGCCGTGCGACAACCTGACCGGGGAGGGACAGGACGTCGCCCTCTACGACCAGCTGCGCGAGGACTACACCCTGATCGGCAACGTCAACGTGCACGCGCTGGACGTCAACTCCGACGCGATCGCCACGGCGGTCCTCACGTTCGCCTACGACACCTCGACCGTCAACGGCGCCCCCGGGCACCCGGGACGCGGCCTGGTGAAGCCGGGTGACTTCGAGCGGTCGCTCGCGACGATGACCGACCGACACGCACGCTGAGGAGCGCACGAGGAAGGGTGGGGGCGTCACGTCCCCACCCTTCCCGTCGGCCTCAGCCCGCGCGCCGTACGACGAACTGCACGCGCCCGCTGTCCTCGGTCACCGCGTCGAGGAGCCGACCCCGGACCCGGGGCACCGCCTCCTCGTCGAGGTACACACGGGCACCGTCGTGCTCGACGACCTCGTCGCCACGCCGGGGGGCAGCAGCCATCCCGACGCCGAGGGCGTCGGTCTGCTCGTCCTGCGACGCGATGCGCAATCCGGACTCCTCCCCGAGACGCGGGTGCCCCGTCACCTGCTGGACGACGGCTCGTGCCTTCTGGGTCATCGTGAACATGTCGGGCTCCTCTCGTCGGTCTGCCTCCATGGAGTCACCCGCGGCGGGCTCGGACAAGGACCTCGACGCGGCTGCTCGCAGACCGTCGGGGTGGTGACACGTCGTCGTCACGTGGCTGTCATGCGGGGCAGCCCACGTCGCGCGCCAGCGTGCGGGCGGGGCCCGTGCCCGCGACAAGGTCCGGGGGCAGCAGCTCGACGTAGTCATCCGCCGTCACCGGACGGTCCGCGAGCGCGCCGTCCGGCAGGGGTACGTCGACGGCCTCGCCGGAGGTGACCAGGCGGAGCCCGTCGACACCGGGCGCGGAGGACAGCGAGAGCACCAGCTGTCCCACGGCGAGCGGCAGCCGCTCGGCGTCGCCCAGGGCCATCGGGTCGAGGTCGACGACAGCGACACCGTCCTCGAGCGCGACGAGCTCCAGACGTGCCGAGGGAGGGACCGCCGACGTCCACCCGGCGCTGCGCTCCTCCGACGTCGGCGGCTCGGCCAGCGTGTCGAGCACGTCCTCCACGACGTCCGCGGTGGGGTCGTCGCACGTCGTGGTGACCGGTGCGGGCGTCAGCCGGTCGTCGCGTCGCAACCAGAAGACGACGGGCACCCCGCGCGGGACCGCCAGTCCGGTCGCGTCGGCCCGCTCCTCCTCGGGAGGGGTCAACAGGTTGTAGGGCACCGAGGCGGCATCGACCGTCCGGTTCCGCTCCTCGTCCGGGAGACCGCACGCGGTCACGGAGAGCAGCACGGCGACGGCGAGCAGCCACCTCATGCGGCACCGCCCGCAGGGTCGGCGAGGGGGTCGGCGAGGGGGTCGGCGAGGGGGAGGCCGACGACGAACTCGGCGCCGCTGCCGGTCGAGTCGCACCTGACGTCGCCACCGTGCCGGTGCACGGTCTCCGCGACGAGGCTGAGGCCGAGACCGCTGCCGGTCCCGGGCCTGGAGCCCCCCGCCCGGGCGAAGCGCTCGAAGATGCGGCGACGGTCCTGCTCCGGCACACCCGGCCCGCGGTCGCGGACGCTGATCTCGGCGCGACCGCCACGTGCGGCCACCCGGACGCCGACGAGGCCGTCACCGTGGAGGTCGGCGTTGTCGTAGAGGTTCACCAGCGCGCGCACCATCTGCGGACGGTCCACCAGCACGAGCGGTCCCGGCGCGTCGCCGGGCCCGTCGAGGTCCTCCAGCAGGTCGGCGCGCCGGCCGCTGGCCACGAGCGCCTGCCGGGCCAGCTCGTGCGCTGCGGTCGTGGTGACCCTCGCCTCGTCGATCCCGGCCTCGAGGCGGCCGAGGGCGAGGAGGTCCTCGAGGGCACGCCGGAAGCGCGACAGCTCGGCCGACATGAGCCGCACGGCCTGCTGCGCCTGCGGGCTGAGGTCGTCGGCGCGCTCGAGCAGGGCGAGGCTGGTCGTCAGGGTGGTGACCGGGGTGCGGAGCTCGTGGCTGACGTCGGCGGCGAAGCGGGCGTCGCGCTGGATGCGGCTGTGCAGGGCGTCGACCATGTCGTTGAAGGAGCTGACGAGTGCAGTGAGGTCGGGGTCGTGCGTGTCCCGCAGCCGCCGCTCGAGGTCGCCGGCCGAGATGTCGACCGCCGCGCGCGTGACGTCGGTCAGCGGGGCCAGGACCCGCCTGCTGGCGGCCCGGCCGAGGCCGGCGCCCGCCACGGTGGTGAGGGCGGCGCCGACCGCCAGCGCCACGGCCAGCGTGTGCAGCGTGGTGTCCAGCTCCCGCGCGACCGACACCTCGTAGTACTCCGCGCCGACGGCCGGGAGCGGTACGCCGACCACGACGGCGTGCGGCTCGGTCCGGGACGTCCACCCCACCCCCACCTCGCCCTTGGCCACGAGGGGGCGGACGACCTCGGTGAGGTCCTCCCCGGACTGGTCGAGGGTGGAGGAGTACCAGCTGCCGTCCTGCCGGACGTACATCGAGGCACCGGCGGGTGGTGCGACGCCACCGAGCACCTCGCTGACCGGTGTGCCGGAGGTGCCGAGGCCGCTCCTGACCAGGGCGGCGTCGGCGTAGGCCTGTCGCAGGGCGGTGCGCTCACGCTGCTCGAGCAGGAGGTGTCGCGCGAGGACGTAGGTGCCCACCGACAGGGCGACCGAGAGCAGGAGCGCCCCGAGGGCGAAGGCCGCCGTCACCGAGGCGCGCAGCCCCGGGCGGGGCAACCGGCGGGTCACCGTGCGTCGAGCCGGTAACCGAGTCCACGGACCGTGACGAGGGTGCGGGGCTCGGCCGGGTCGAGCTCGAGCTTCTTGCGCAGCCGCCGGACGTGCACGTCGACGATGCGCTCGTCGCCGAAGAAGCCACGCTCCCACACGTGCTCGAGGAGGGCGGTGCGGCTCAGGACGCGTCCGATGTTCTCGGTGAGCACCGACAGCAGGCGGTACTCGGTCATCGTCAGGTGGATGTCGCGGTCGCCGCGGACGAGCTGGGCGCCGGCGCGGTGGAAGACCAGGGGACCGTCGACGGCGTCGAGGACGACCACGTCGCCGGGGCGGCTGCCGTCCTCGAGCCGGGACTCGTCGCCGCCCGCGGCCGGGGAGCTGACCAGGGCCGGACGTCGCAGCATCGCGCGCAGCCGGGCCTGCACCTCCTCGACCTCGAACGGCTTCGTCACGTAGTCGTCCGCGCCGGCCTCCAGCGCCGACACGATGTCCTGCACGCCGTCGCGCGCACTGATCACCACGATCGGGGCCTGCGTCAGGGGCCGTGCCCGGCTGATGAAGGTGAACCCGTCGACCCCGCCCAGCATCAGGTCGACGAGCATGACGTCGACGCCCTGCTCGACCAGCTCCAGGGCGGCCTCGGCCTCGTCGGCCTCGACGACTGCGTAGCCGCTGTCCTCGAGCACGAGCCGCAGCGACGTGCGCAGCCCGGCGTCGTCCTCGAGGACCAGAACTCGCGTCGGCATGTCGTCCATCGTGCCATCGTGGCTCAGCGCTGCTGCACGGAGCGCTCGGCGCGGCCATTGTCACGCAACTGCAATGCGTCGACACGACCGCTCGTCACACGTGGGTGCGAGGCTCGACGGCCACACTCACGGGAGGACGCGCCGATGACCACGACGCTGGAGCTGTTGCCGCTCACCGACGATCGGATGAGCCTGGCCGAGGAGCAGGACGACGTGCGCGGGATGACCGTGCTGGACGTGCGGGAGCACCGCGTCGGCGAGGTCGAGGAGATCCTGGTCGACTCGGTCGACCGCCGCGCGCGGCTGCTGGTGGTCGCGTCGGGAGGCATCCTCGGGATCGGCGAGCACAAGCGGCTGGTACCGGTCGACGCGGTCTCGCGCGTCCGCGCCCACGTGCGGCTGGAGCGCAGCGACCTCCATGTCGCGTCGGGGTTCGACTACGACCCCGAGCTGCCCGGGCCGGTCGACTACGGCCCCGTCTACAGCTACTTCGGCTACACGCCCTTCTGGGAGGACGGCTACGCAGCGCCGTACTTCCTCGACCGGCGCTGGTGAGGACTGCCCGACGCGCGTCGGGCATGTGGGGAACGAGGACGTCCTCGGAGGGAAGGGGCCTCCGGGGACGTCCTCACGCCGTCACGGGCTCGGGCACGGACGATGCCGGCGCCGCGCGAGCGCCGGTGCGCTCGGCGCCGATGCCGGCCGCCACGACGAGGAGGATGCCCACGACGGCGACTCCGTTGGGCACCTGGCTGAGGGCGAGGAAGCCGATCACCAGCGCGAAGGCCGGCTCGAGGGCCATCAGGGTCCCGAAGGCGCCGGTGGTCAGCCGGCGCAGCGCGACCAGCTCGAGCGCGAAGGGCACGACCGGGAGCAGGATCGCCAGGCCCAGTCCGTACAGCAGGAGCTCCGGCGTGAGGTGCCCGACGACACCGGGTCCGGCGACCACGGTCGCCACCAGGGCGGCGACGGGCATCGAGATCGCGAGGCCGCCGAGTCCGCTGACGGCGTCGCCGACGCGCTGGGTCAGCAGGATGTACGCCGCCCAGCACACCGCGGCGCCCAGGGCGAAGGCCACGCCGACGGGGTCGGCAGCCCCGGTCCAGGGCTGGGTGAGGAGCAGGACGCCGACCGCGGCCACGGCGGCCCACGACCGGCCCACGCCGCGGCTGCGCCACACGGCGATCGTCAGGGGGCCGAGGAACTCGAGCGCGCTGGCCGTGCCGAGGGGGAGGCGGGCCACGGCGGCCATGAAGAGCAGGGTGACCCCGGCGGTGACGACGCCGAGCGCCGCACCGGACCACAGTGCCTCGCGGGAGTAGACCGCCAGCCGAGGGCGTACGACGACCAGCAGCAGGATCCCGGCCCAGAAGAGCCGGATCCAGGCCGCGCCGGCCGCGCCGATGTCGTCGATGAGTCCGACCGAGGCGGCCAGACCGAGCTGCACGCACAGCATCGAGGCGACCGCCATCGACGCGCCCGTGCGGGCCGCGGAGCGCGAGGTGGAGGAGGGCACGACCCCAGTAGACGCCGCTCGGACCGTTCGCGTCCACGTGACTCTGCTGGACGGTTCGTTCGTCACTTCGACACAATGGGGCGATGGACGTACGCCGGCTCCGCATGCTGCTCGAGCTCTCCCGCCTCGGCTCGATGCACGAGGTCGCCGACGCGCTCGGGACGACGACGTCGAGCGTCTCGCAGGGCATCGCCGCGCTGGCGCGCGACGTCGGGAGTCCGCTGCTCGAGCCCGACGGCCGACGGGTGCGGCTGACGCCCGCCGGGCGACGCCTGGCCGACCACGCGGTGACCATCCTGGCGGCGGTCGAGTCCGCCCGCCTGGACCTCGACCCGACGGCGGAACCCGCCGGCGTGGTGCGCGTCGCCGGGTTCGCCTCGGCGATCCGGAGGTCGCTTCTGCCCGCCATCGACGACCTGCGCTCGACCCACCCGGGCATCGAGGTGCGCATCCACGAGTACGAGCCGCTCGAGTCCTTCGACCTCCTCGCCCGTGACGACGTCGACCTGGCCCTCGTCTACGACTACGACCTCGCGCCCGCGGAGTGGCGCGACGACCACGTCGTGGCCCCGCTCTGGGACGTCGAGTGGGGGATCGGCGTGCCGACCCGGGACCGGCACCTGACGCTCGCCGACCTCGCCGACCGCGACTGGATCGTGAACTCGCGCCACACCGCCGACGAGGACGCGCTGCGCACCCTCGCCTCGCGCGCCGGCTTCGTGCCGCACGTGGTGCACCGCATCGACGCGCTCGAGCTCGTCGACGACCTGGTGCTGGCCGGGCGCGGCGTCGCCCTGCTCCCGCGGGGGCGGGCGTCGCGGCGCGGGGTCAGCGTCGTACGCCTGCGGGACCCGGAGGTGCGGCTGCGCGCCTTCGCGGTGACGCGACGCGGGCGGGGCGGCTGGCCGCCGCTGCGGGCGGTGACCGACCGGCTGGTCACCGGCTGATCGGGCCCCGGCGCTCGGTGACATGGCCGAGGACCTCCCCGGCGACGACGTCCGGGTGCGACCGCGGCGCCCAGTGCCCGAACGGCAGGTCGTGGCGCCGCAGGTCGTCGCACCAGGGATCGCTGGCCTCGAGCGCGGACCGCCGGATCGCCGGGTCGCGGGTCAGGGCCAGCTGCAGCACCGGCACGCTCGTACGACGCTCGCGCGGCCGGCGGGGCAGGGCGACGTTGCCGCGGTAGTAGCGCAGCCCCGAGACCATGTCGCGCCCGCCCAGCACCCCGAGCACCGGGGCGCCAGCGGCGAGACGAGGAACGGGACGTAGGACGACGCGAGGCCCTGGGCGGCGAGCCGCGCGACTGCGGCCGGGGAGGGGCGGCGGAGCGTGCGTCGGGTCCACGCCGCGACGTGGTCGAGGTTGGGCCCGCTGATCGAGGTGAAGGACGCGATGCGGTCGGCCCCACCCGGCTCGCACACCGCCTCCCACGCCTGCACCGAACCCCAGTCGTGGCCCACGACGTGGGCGGGACCGTCGGGGCTCGCGTCGTCGACCACGGCCATCAGGTCGGCGGCGAGGTGGGGGAGCGTGAAGGCCGCGTCAGGCGCATCGGTGGGGGAGAGGCCCTGGCCGCGCGTGTCGTAGAGCACGACCCGCAGCCGGGAGGCCAGCCGCTCCGCCACGGGCAGCCACATCCGGTGGGTGTCGGGATAGCCGTGGACCAGGACGGCCACGGGGGCGTCGGGGGCGCCGGTCTCGTGCACCGCGAGGTCGACGCCGTCGCCGCGGACGGTGCGTCGACGCCAGGACACGTGGGGGTCGGGGTGGTGGGCCATGTGGCCCCGTACCCCGGATGCGAGGCTCCAGCCGCTCAGGCCCGCAGCACCTTCTCCATCGGACGGCCCTGGGCGAGCTCGTCGACCAGCTTGTCGAGGTAGCGGATCTGCCGCATGAGCGGGTCCTCCACCTCCTGCACCTTGACCCCGCACACCGAGCCGGTGATCTGGTCGACGTGCGGGTTGAGCCGCGCCCCGGCGAAGAACTCCTCGAACGTCGTGCCGCCGTCGAGGTGGGCCTGCAGCTGCGCGTGGTCGAACCCGGTCAGCCACTCGATGACCGCGTCGACCTCCGCGCGGGTGCGACCCTTGCGCTCCGCCTTGGCGACGTAGTGGGGGTAGACCGAGGCCACGCTCGTGGTGAAGATCCGGTGCACGCTGTCGAGGATAGGCGGGATCAGCCCTTGTCGGTGTCCGCGGCCCGGCGCATCATGTCGGACTCGCTGACGGCCGCCTTGACCGTGGACGGGTCCATCAGCGGCTCGGTGCCCGGCTGGTGGAGGTCGGTCTCGGTCGTGTCGGGGTTGACCCCCTCGCCCGCGGCCGGGATGCCGGACGGGGTCACCGGGCCGTCACCGGTGACGGCCTCGACCTCGTCCTCGCTCAGGCCGAGGGCCGGAGCGAGGACGGCGGCCTGCTTGGAGGGTGCCTTGCGTGCCGTCTTCTTCGCCGCCGACTTCTTGGCAGTCGTCTTCTTGGCAGCCGTCTTCGTCGCGGGAGCCTTCTTGGCGGGCGCCTTCTTCGCAGGCGTCGTCTTCGCCGCCGTCGTGGTGGCAGCCGTCGTCGTGGCGGGAGCCTCCGCGGCGGCGCGGCCCGCTGCGGTCGTGGGGGTGCTGGGGACGGGGGCGACCGGGGACGGGGTGGTGCGCTCGCCGGGCCACGGGCGGGACGGCGCGGAGCCGGAGCCCGACACCTGCTCGATCACCCGGCCGACGACGCGGGCCGTTGTACGCACTCCGGTGGTGGCCACGCCCACGGAGGTGCCGATGACGGCTGCGGCGGCGTGGGCGGGGAGCGTGAGCAGGCGGGTGGCGTTCACCAGCGGATCCTCTCGTCGGGTTCTACGTCGGGGACGGCTCAGTACCCCGTTCGGTGCCGCACCAGACCGTGACCTGCGCCACGACGGCAAGCACGTCACTCCGGGTGAAGCGACGCGTGCGACTCAGGACAGCGGGTACGGAGCAACCTCCGCGCCGAGGTCCGGCGTCGAGAGAGGACACCCATGACAGAGAACACGCGCGTGCGGTCCCGGTCCACCGCGTCCGGAACCCCCGTCCAGGCGGCGGCTGCCCTCGTCGGCACCCTCTTCCTGCTGGTCGGGGTGATGGGCTTCATCCCCGGCATCACCACGGACCGCGGCAGCCTCGAGGCCGCAGGTCATGGCTCGCATGCCGAGCTGTTCGGGCTCTTCCAGGTGTCGGTCCTGCACAACGTGGTCCACCTCCTCTTCGGCGTGGCCGGGATCGCCCTGGCGCGGCGGCCGTCGAGCGCGCGCGCCTTCCTCCTCGGCGGTGGCGCGGTCTACCTCGTCCTGTTCGTCTACGGGCTGGTCGTGGACGAGGACTCCCAGGCCAACTTCGTCCCGCTCAACACCGCGGACGACTGGCTGCACCTCGTCCTCGGCGTCGGGATGATCGCCCTCGGTGTCGTGCTGGCCAAGCGGCCCGGCGCCAACGCCGTCGGTCGCTGAGAACGGACGACCGCACGCACGAACCGGCCCGCCCCGGTGGGGACGGGCCGGCTCGGCGACGGTTCAGGTCAGGACTTCGTCTGCGAGCGGACCTCGTCCACTCCCGACTGGCCCTCGTCCTTGACCTTGGCGGCGCTGTCGGTGGCCGTGCCCTTGACCTCCTGGGCCGCCTCGGTGGCCGTCTCCTTGACGCCCTCGGCGACGTCCTGCGCCACCGACTTCGCCTGGTCCACGACCGGCTGGCCGTGCTCCTTGGCCGCGTCGACGACGTGACCGGCCGCGACGGCCTCCTTCTCGGAGGCGGGGATCAGCGCGGACACGATCATCCCGGCGCCGAAGGCGACCAGGCCGGCCGCCAGGGGAGCGCCCTGCACCTTGTCCTGGGTGCCGCTCACGGCGCCCTGGGCGGTGCCCTTGACCGAGTCGACGGCGCCACTGGCGGAGTCCCTGGCGGACCCGGCCGTGCCGGACGCCGACGAGCTCACGCCGTGGGCGGTGCCCATGACCTTGTCGCGGACGCCGACCATGCGGCCGCGGGCGGCCTGCTTGCGCCGCTCGACGATGGCCGACGGGCTCACCCGGTCCTGCAGGGCGTCGACGTCGGCGGTCATCGACTGCCGCGTCTGCTCGATCTCGCTCCTCAGCTCTTCTGTGCTCTGGCCCATGCTGCGTCCTCCTTGAGTGTCTGCTGCGTCTCCGGCAGCTGCGGGTTCGTGTTCTTGAGCTCCTTGCGGCCCCTCGCCGCAAGGACGGCGCCGACGATCGCCCACAGGATCGTGACGATCAGGAACGCCAGCTCGACGGGCATCCAGTTGTCGAGCAGGTAGGCCAGGGCGAACGAGCCCAGGATCAGGGCGAGCAGTCCGGACACACCGGCACCGCCGAGCATCCCGGCACCCTTCCCGGCCTTGGCCGCCTCCTCCTTGAGCTCGGTGCGTGCCAGCTCGAGCTCCTGCTTGACCAGCGTCGTCAGGTCGTGGCTCAGGTCGCCCACGATCTGGCCGAGGCTGCGCTCGTCCTCCGTCCCGGCGACGTGCGAGCCCACCGGGCCCGTCGTGCTGGCCGGGGGGACGGGGTCGTAGCCCTGCGTCCCGGTCACGGTGCGTCCTGCGTGCGCTGGCCGGAGAGCCCGGTCGAGCTCGAGTCGAGGCTCGACGGCGTCGCCTGGGTGGGGTGCGGCGCTGGGGTGTCGTACCCCGTGGTGCCCGGGCTGGTGGTGCTCGACTGGCCCGGCTGGCCGGCGAGGGGAGCGTTGCCGCTGGCGGTGCCCATGGGTCCGGCGCCGACGCCGGTGGCGCCGTACGTCGTGCCAGTGGTGCCAGTCGTGCCAGTCGTGCCAGTGGTGCCGGTGGTGCCGGCGGACTCGCCGAGGGAAGCCGCTGCCGCGCCGTCGGCGGTCGCACGGAACATGCGGCCGGCCACGACGCCCGCGGCGAGGGCGCCGACCAGGAAGGTCCCCGGCCGGCGTCGCGCGAAGTCGCGGGCGTCGTCGAGGAGCTGTCCGGGCTCACGGTTCTCGAGGTGACTTCCGAAGGCGCGGACGCGGTCGGAGACCTCCTGGGCAAGGTCGGTCGCCATGCCCTGGGACGGGCCCTCGCCCTGCGCCATCTTCTGCAGGTCGTCGCCGAGCGTCCTGAGCGTCTCCGACAGCTTGTCGCGACCGGTGGTGGCCTGGTCGTTGAGCTGCGTGGTGACCTGCTGCCGGGCCTCGCCCACGACGTTGCGGGCCTGCTCGGCTGCGGTGCCGGCGACGTTGAGCGCCTCGTCCTTGGCGGTGCCCGCCACCTGCTTGCCCTGGTCGGTCGCCGTGACGGCAGTGTCCTTGGCCTTGTCGGTGGTGCTGGCGTCGGAGTCGGTCCCCGACGAGTAGCCACCTGCGTCGTAGCCACCGGTGGTGCCGGTGGTGCCGGGGGTGGTGGGGGTGGTGCTCAGTGGGTCATTTTCGTAGGTCGTCATGCGTCCTCCTCGGAGTGGGTGTGGGTGGTGCCTGCGTCCGGATCGGGGTCGGGGTCGCTGGCGGGCTCGGAGCCCGGTTGCAGCTGCTCCTGGTCTGGTTCCTCCCCGTCCGGCGTCGGCGGATCCGCGTCCTGGTCGTGGTGGGATTGCTCGGTCATGCGGGCTCCGTACCCACCGGATTGCGTCGCAGTCCACCCGTACGGAGGGCATTTGCGAGATGCATGGGCTCGCTCGGAGTGGGGCACTGGGAGCGATGGTCGCCCTCTTCCAGCACCCGCCCACACGTCGGTCGTACGCCGACCTCACGGAGGCCGAGGTCGACGAGATCGGCCGCACCCTGGACGCCCTGCGCGAGGAGGTGCTCGCCGACCGCGGCGCCCGCGACGCGGCGTACGTCCGACGGGTCATCGCCGTCCAGCGCTGCCTGGAGGTGGCCGGACGGGTGGTGCTCCTCGGCAGCCGCAGCCGCACCGCGTGGTGGCTGGGCACCACCTCGCTGGCGCTGTCGAAGGTGCTCGACAACATGGAGGTCGGGCACAACGTGCTGCACGGCCAGTGGGACTGGATGCGCGACCCGCGGATCCACTCCTCGACCTGGGACTGGGACCACGCCTCCGACCCCGGCCAGTGGCAGCGCGCCCACAACGACCGGCACCACGTGAACACCAACGTGCTCGGCAAGGACAACGACCTCGGCTACGGCATCCTGCGCGTCGACGAGGCCCAGGAGTGGGAGCCCCGCCACCTCGCCCAGCCCCTGTGGAACCTCGTCAACGCGTGCATCTTCGAGTACGGCATCGCGATGTACGACCTGGACCTCGGTGAGTCGCTCCGCACGGGTGCCGGCTTCTCCGAGGAGCAGAAGGCCGAGATGCGCACGACGGGGCGCCGGGCCGCGCGCAACGCGCTGCGCGACTACGTCCTGCACCCGCTGCTGTCCGCGCCCACCGGCTCGGCCCGCACCACCCTGACCGCCAACCTGGTGGCCAACCTGGCCCGCAACGTGTGGAGCCACTCGGTGATCATGTGCGGTCACTTCCCCGAGGGGGTGGAGACGTTCGAGGTGGCCGAGCTCGACGAGCACGAGAGCCGCGGGCGGTGGTACGTCCGCCAGATGCTCGGCTCCGCCGACGTCTCCGGTCCGCCGCTGCTGCACGTGCTGTGCGGCAACCTCTCGCACCAGATCGAGCACCACCTCTTCCCGGACCTGCCCAGCAACCGCTACCGCGAGATCGCCGGACCGGTCCGCGAGCTGTTCGAGCGCCACGGCCTGGCCTACAACACCGCACCGCTGTGGCGGCAGGTCGCCAGCGCCTGGCACAAGGTCCTCCGGCTGTCGTTGCCGCCGCGCGGCTGACCCGCGGATGACGACGTACGCGGGCGTGCCCTCGCACGTGCCCGGCGGTGAGTTCACCGTCGGCGTGGAGGAGGAGCTCATGCTCGTCGGTGACGCGGACGAGCTGATGGGGGCGGCGGCGGGCCCACTGGTCGAGGCGATGTCGCACGCGGAGTCGGGCGCGGGCGTGGTCACCGGGGAGATCTACGTCGACCAGGTCGAGCTCAACACCCCGGTGTGCCGGAGCGCCGAGGACGCGTGGAGCTCGTTGCGCGACCTGCGTGCCCTCGTCGCCGAGCAGGGTGGTCGCGTGCTGGCCTCCGGGGTGCACCCGACCGCGCCCGTCGGCGTCCCCGACATCGCCGCCTCGCCTCGCTACGACCGCATCATCGACGAGTACGCCGGTCTGCTGCGCACGCCGACCGCCGCCCTGCAGGTGCACGTCGGGCTGCCCGACGAGCACACCGCGATGCTGGCCTACCGCGGCCTGCGCAACCGGCTGC
The DNA here is from genome assembly GCF_048161455.1 of Nocardioides sp. T5. NCBI lineage: Bacteria > Bacillati > Actinomycetota > Actinomycetes > Propionibacteriales > Nocardioidaceae > Nocardioides > Nocardioides sp. T5. The sequence goes on from NZ_CP182415.1 coordinate 1,369,686, forward strand.
CGCTGCTGCGCGCCCTGGCCGCCGGGTCGCCGTACTGGCACGGGCTCGACTCGGGACAGGCCACGGCCAGGGCCGCCATCATCCGCTCCTACCCGCGCACGACCATGCCGCCGCTCCTGCGCTCGTGGGACGACTACGTCGCGCGCACCGAGGCGCTGATGACGGCGGCGGAGGCGTCCGACCACACCTACGTGTGGTGGGAGATGCGTCCACGACCGCTGCTGGGGACGCTGGAGGTGCGGGTCATGGACGCCGTCCCGTCACTGGCGACCGTCGCAGCGCTGACCGCGCTGGTGCAGGGCATCGCCCGTCGCGCGGTGGAGTCGCCCGACGAGGTGGATCTCGACGACGACGTGCTGGCCGTCAACGACCACCGGGCCGCGCGCTACGGCCTCGACACCCGAGTGGTGGACGTCGACCGCTCCCTGCGCCCGATGCGCGAGGTGGCCGCGCGGGTGGTCGCCGAGGCCGGGGAGGTGCTGGCCGGCGACCGTCTCGACGCCCCGCTCGGAGCGATCGAGCGCGCGCTCGCCGGCGAGACCGAGCCCAACCGCCAGCGGCGGGTGGTCGCGGCCGGCGGCATGGCCGCTCTCCTCGCTGACCTGGTCGCCCGCACGTCCGACCTGGACGGCTGAGCGGCGGACGGGTGGACGATCAGCGCGACCCACAGCGGGGATGATCGTCGTGACATGCCGGGAACGATCTTCCCCGCTGTGCCCGTCGCTCAGGGCGTCGGGGAGTCCACGGTCGTGCGCCCCCGGCTGAGCACCGCGTCGGCCAGGCTGTCGACCGGCCGGCTCCGCACCTCGCCGTGCAGCGACCGGGTGACGACGCGGGCCACGTCGTGGGCCTGCTCGCGGATCTCCGGCATGGCCGTGGACTCCCACAGGTTGCCCCGGCGCAGCGAGCCGACTGCGAGGAAGGGGAGCGTCTCGGGGAGGGCGCCGAGGATGCGGCCGTCGTCGGCGGTGTCGATGCCGAGACCGGCCGGACCGGGACGGACCAGGCCGGACTGCGCGAGGCGGGTGAGCAGCGGGTCGGCGGCGATGGAGCCGACGGGGCCGGTGCAGTTGACGACCGCCGCCACCCGCAGCGTCGTCCCGCCGTCGAGCGTGACGTGGAGGGCGGACGGGTCGGCGCGTACGGCGGCGAGCGTGCCGCGGTGACGCACGAGCCGGCCCGCGGCAGCGACGGCGTCGAGCCGCCGTGCCGTGGCCGGCGCCATCCGGTGCCGGTGCACGTCCCACGTGCGGGCGTCCTCGGCGATGAAGCGGCGCTTGTCGGCCTCCGACAGGCCCCGCCAGAGCTGGGCGGTCACCGGGCGGAGGCCGTCGACGGCCGCACGCCAGTCGCCGGTGCTGGCGACGGTCTCCGCGACGTGCGCGGTGAGGATCGAGCGCAGGGTGTCGAGGTCCCGGGTGTGGGTGATGCCGGGCGGCGGCGGCACCGGGGGAGTCGTGGGCAGCACGTGCGGACGGGGCACCGCGTCGGTGCGCGAGACCACGTGGACGGTGCGGTCGGGCCGGTCGGCGCTGATTGCGAGGTCGACCATGGTCAGGCCCGAGCCCAGCATCAGCACGTCGCCGACCTCGGGGATCGCCTGGGTCCACGGGTCGGCGACGAGGCGCGGGTCGGCCGCGAGCTCGGACGGTGCCCAGCCGGTGCCGGGGCGGCTGCCGGTGGCCAGGACCACCGCGCGGGCCTCGAGCCGTTCGCCGTCGGTGAGCTCGACGACGAGACCGTCGCCGGCGCGCGTGACGTCCGCGACCTCGGCATGGCGTCGTACGAGCCGAGCGTTGCCGGGGAGCTCGGCCGCGGCGGTCAGCAGGCTCTCGACGTAGCGGCCGAAGGCTGCGCGCGGCGCGAAGTCGTGGGGCTGGAACGTCGGGTCGTGGTGGGTGCGCAGCCAGCGCAGGAAGTGGTCGGGGTCGCGGGGGAACGCGCTCATGCCCCAGGCCGGGACGTTGAGGAGATGGCGCTCGTCGGTGGTGGAGTAGGCCTGGCCTCGGCCCGTGCTCGACGCCGGGTCGACCAGCTCGACGCGGAAGCGCGAGGACAGGGCCGTCACCAGGTGGGTCGCCACCAGGGTGCCGCCGGCACCGGCTCCCACGACGACGACCCGACCGTCTCCCTCGCTGCTTCCCACGCTTGCTCCCATATTAGTCAACCTAATTACTTGACTAACGGTATCAGGGCCGGTCGGTCACCGGTCGATCAGCTCCTCCATCAGCTCGATCTCGGCCGTCTGGCTCGACTCGATCGACTCGGCGAGCGCGATGGCGTCGGGGAACAGGCCGTCGGCCTGCTCGGTCTCGGCCATCTCGATCGCACCCTCGTGGTGCTCGATCATCATCCGCATCCACATGGACTCGAACATGCCGGCCCCGGAGTCCCGGAGCTCGGCCAGGTCGTCGGGGTCCATCTCCATCCCGTCGCCCATCCCCATGTCGCCGTCGTCGGCACCCATGTGGCTGTTGACGTGGTCGCGGGACGTCTCGGGGACCTCCTCGCCCCAGTCAGTGAGCCAGTCGGCCATCATCTCGATCTCCGGGGCCTGGGCATCCCGGATGTCCTCCGTCAGCCGGGCGAACTCCGGGGACAGGTCCCGGCCCTGCGTCATGTCGACCATCACCAGGGCGTCGGCGTGGTGCGGGATCATCTCGGTCGCGAACCCGATGTCAGCGTCGTTGTGGACGTCGCCGTTGGCCGCGGTGTGCTCGGCTGCGGGGGTGCCGCCCGAGGCGTCGTCCCCACCGCAGCCGGCGAGGCCGGCGGTGGTGAGGGTCAGGAAGAGCGCGGCCGCGGTGGCGCGGCGCGCAGGCGTGCGTGCGGACATGGGTGTCTCCTCGTGGGTCGGTGTCCGTGCTGGTGTGAGGGTCGCGTCAGCCGGCGGGGCCGGCGGGCGGCTCAGCAGCGGAGGACCGAGAGGGCGTGGAGATCGGGCGGGGCGTGCGCGTTCCTGGCCGCGGCCGGGGCGGTCGCGGTGCGCAGTGCCCGGGGGGGACGGCGAGGACGCCCGGCGTAGGACGGGCCAGGCGGAGCATGTCTCCAGCCTAGGTCGCGCGGCGCATGACCACGCGCGGGAACCCTGCGGAGGTGGCGTCGGTGCGGGCGGCGAGCGCGAAGCCGGCGTCCTCGAACAGCTTGCGGGTGCCGACGTAGGCCATCGTCAGGTCGACCTTCTCGCCCCGGTTGTCGACGGGGTAGCCCTCGACCACCGGAGCACCGCGCAGGGCGGCGTACGCGACGGCGCCTTCCAGCAGCACGTGGGAGATGCCGCGACCGCGGTGGCCGGGACGGACCCGGATGCACCAGGCCGACCACGCAGGCTGGTCGTCGACGTGCGGGATCTTGGTGGAGCGGGCGAACGGCAGCTCGGCGCGGGGAGCGACGGCCGCCCACCCGACGACCTCGTCGCCGTCGTAGGCGAGCACCCCTGGCTTCGTGCGCCTGCGGGTCAGGGACTCGACGTAGGCACCGCGAGCCGGCCCGGCCAGCTCGCGGTTGTCCTTCGCCGGGATGCGGTGGCTCAGGCACCAGCACACGCTCGAGGTCGGGTTCTTCGGCCCGACCATCGTGCGCACGTCGTCGAAGCGGGCGTGGGTCGCCGGGTGGACGACGAGCTCGCCGGACCTCAGGAGGGGCGTGCTGGCCATGGCGCCACGCTAGACCCGGGCTCCGACAGGCGCGTGTTGAATGAGGGCATGGGTGCTCCACGGACGATGCGCAAGATCGGGCTGTTGGGCGGGATGAGCTGGGAGAGCTCGGCGCTCTACTACGAGATCCTCAACGAAGCGGTGCGTGAGCGCCTCGGCGGCTACCACTCGGCGCGGGTGGTGATGTCGTCGGTCGACTTCGCCGAGGTCGAGGCCATGCAGGCCGCGGGGGAGTGGGACGCCGCCGGCGCGCTGCTCGCGGCCGAGGCCGCCGCGCTCGAGGCGGCCGGCGCTGAGTGCCTCGTGCTGTGCACCAACACGATGCACAAGGTCGCCGACGCGATCGAGGCGGCGACCGAGGTCCCGCTGGTCCACATCGTCGACGTGACCGCCGCGGCCGTCCTGGCGGCCGGCCTGTCGCGGGTCGCGCTGCTCGGCACGCGGTTCACCATGGAGCAGGCCTTCGTGCGCGACCGGCTCGCCACCCACGGCGTCGAGGCGCTCGTCCCGCCGGCTGAGGACCGCGAGCTCGTGCACGAGGTGATCTACGGCGAGCTCGTCCACGGTGTCGTGCGCGAGGCGTCGCGGGCGGCGTACGTCGACGTGGTGGGCCGGCTGGTCGCTGACGGCGCCGAGGGCGTGGTCCTCGGCTGCACCGAGATCGAGCTGCTGCTGCGACCTGAGGACGTCGACGTACCCGTCTTCGCCACCACGCGCCTGCACGCGCTCGCGGCGCTGGACGTCGCGCTCAGCTGAGGTCCGGGTCCCGCACGACCACCTCGAGCCACTCGTCGAGCCGTTCGAGCTGGTCGCTGCGACCGAACAACGGCTGCCTGCCGGGGGGCGGGAGGTAGCCCACGGCGTCCATCACGAGCCAGTGGGTGTCGGGCGTCGCGCCGGTCGCGGCGGCGTAGCGCCGGAGGAGGTCGAGCGCCGGGCCGGTGCCGTACGCCAGCGCGAGGTAGGACGCTGCGTGGGCCGCGTCGAGCCACGCCGGACCGGTCGAGGTCTCCACCCAGTCGACGACCCCGGTGATCGCGTCGCCCGACCAGAGCAGGTTGCGGTGGCTGAAGTCGCGGTGCAGGAACGTCGGCTCGTACGCCGGCGCGGGCCCGGCCAGCACCCCGAACGCACGTCGCCACGACGCAGGATGCCGCGTCCAGGAGGGCACGACCCACTTCGCCTCCCATGCCCACGACTGGAAGGTGCGGAAGGGCTCGGCCGGGCGCTGGTCGTGGAGCGTCACCAGCAGGTCGACCATCGTCTGGAGCCGCTGCTCGCCCAGCGCCTCGCCCCCCTCGAGCGGCGTGCCCGGGAGCCGGGACATCAGGTGGGCCGCGGCGCCGGCGGCCGTCCCGGCTGCGTCGAGGGCGATGCTGTACGGCGCCGGCACGGGAGTGTCGGCCATGGCCAGCTGCGCGTCACGCTCACGCGCGGTCAGCTCGGCGCCGTGGGTGCGCCACGGCTCGTTGGTCATCAGCCGGAGCACCGACTCGGTGCCGTCGTCGTGCCGCAGTGCGAGCATCGTCGACGTCACGCCGCCGTCGAGGGCGTCGTACGACGTGACCGGCGAGCCGAGCGCGGAGCCCGCCCAGGCCAGCGCGGCTGCGATGTCGACGTCCGGATCGGGCACGTGGCGACGCTAGCGGCCCGGCCGGCCGGCTCAGCCCTGGGCCGGCCAGAGGGAGTGGTAGGCGTTGATCGCCGGCTGCCCGCCGAGGTGGGCGTAGAGCACGTGCGAGTCGGCGGGGATGTCGCGCGAGGTGACGAGGTCGATGAGCCCGGCGAGCGACTTCCCCTCGTACACCGGGTCGGTGATCATCGCCTCGAGCTGGGCGCCGAGCGCCATCGCCTCCATGGTCGAGTCCACGGGCAGGCCGTAGAGCTCGCCGGCCCAGCCCTCGAGCACGGTGATCTCGTCGTCGCGCAGGTCGCGGCCCAGCTCGATCAGCTCGGCCGTGTGGCGGGCGATGCGCGCCACCTGGTCACGGGTCTTCTCCAGGGTCGCGCTGGCGTCGATGCCGAGCACCCGCCGTCGTACGCCGGTGAGGTCCTCGAGGGCCGCGAAGCCGGCGATCATGCCTGCGTGCGTAGAGCCGGTGACGGTGCAAACCACGATCGTGTCGAAGGTGATGCCGAGCGACTTCTCCTGCTCGGCCACCTCGAAGGCCCAGTTCGCGAACCCGAGGCCGCCCAGGCGGTGCTCGCTGGCGCCGGCCGGGATGGCGTACGGCGTGCCGCCGGACTCCTCGACCTCGCGGATGGCGTCCTTCCACGAGTCGCGGATGCCGATGTCGAAGCCGTGGGGGTCGAGGCGCGAGTCGGCGCCCATCATCCGGCTGAGCAGGATGTTGCCGACCTGGGTGTTGGTCGGGTCGTCCCACGGCACCCACTTCTCCTGGACCAGCCGGCACTTGAGCCCGAGGTGGGCGGCGACGGCGGCGACCTGACGGGTGTGGTTGGACTGGAAGCCGCCGATGGAGACGAGCGTGTCGGCGCCGGAGGCGAGCGCGTCGGGGACGATGTACTCCAGCTTGCGGACCTTGTTGCCGCCGAAGGCGAGGCCGCTGTTGACGTCCTCGCGCTTGGCCCACACCTGCGCGCCGCCGCCCTGCGCGGCGAGGTGGTCGCTGAGCCGCTCCAGGTGGTGCACCGGCGAGGGGCCGAAGGTGAGCGGGTGGCGGGGGAACTGGTCGAGCTTCATCGGGACTCCTGCTGGTCGGGCCGGTCGGCCGGGTCGGGGATCAGGTCGGCGAGGTTCTGCCAGGTGCGGGAGGCGACGTCGGCCGCGGCCTGCTCGTCGCGGCTGGCGCAGGCCTCGACGAGCCGGGCGTGCAGGTCGACCGACTCCGAGCCTGCGTGGCTGGCGAAGCGGCGGCGCTCGAGGCGGCGTACGACCGGGGTGAACTGGTCGAGGACGGTGGCCAGCGCCCGGTTGCCGGACACCTCGACGGCGACCCGGTGGAAGTCGTCGTCCGCGGCGAGTGCGGCCTCGGTGTCACGGGCGTCGATCGCCGCGGCGAAGCGTGCATTGGCCTCCCGCATCCGGTCGAGATCGCCGGTGGTGAGCCGGGACACCGCCTCGGTGACTGCGAGACGGTGCATGGCGACGACGACGGCGTGGGCGTCCCGCACCTCGGCCAGGTCGATCTCGGCGACGACCGTCGAGCGCCCCGGGGCGGCCCGGACCAGGCCGGTGTCGCCGAGCCGCAGCAGCGCCTCGCGCACGGGCGTACGACTCACGCCGAGCCAGGCGGCGAGCTCGGTGTCGCGCACCACCTCGCCCGGCGCCAGCGTGCCGTCGACGATCGCGTCGCGCAGCCGGTCGTGGACCGAGTCGCGCAGCAGGCTCGTGCGGAGCGGGGCGGGGGACGTAGGGACCGGCATGCAATATATTGCACATCGCTCGTGGGTTCCGGTCAAGGGGTCGACGCACGCCGAGGGAACAACCAGGGTGATTGAGCGTTGAACCAGTCATGAAGAAGATCGGGTTCCTGAACTTCGGCCACTGGACCGACTCGCCGCAGTCCGCGGTGCGGTCGGCGTCCGACACGCTGCTGCAGTCGATCGACCTCGCGGTCGCGGCCGAGGAGCTCGGCGCGGACGGGGCGTACTTCCGGGTGCACCACTTCGCGCGCCAGCTCGCCTCCCCGTTCCCGCTGCTCGCCGCCGTCGGCGCGCGGACGAGCCGGATCGAGATCGGCACCGGCGTGATCGACATGCGCTACGAGAACCCGCTCTACATGGCCGAGGACGCCGGGTCGGCCGACCTGATCGCCGGCGGTCGGCTGCAGCTCGGCATCAGCCGGGGATCACCGGAGCAGGTGATCGAGGGCTGGCGCTACTTCGGCTACGCCCCCGCCGCGGGCGAGGACCAGGCCGACATGGCCCGGCGCCACACCGAGGTGCTCCTGCAGGTGCTGGAGGGGGAGGGCTTCGCCCAGCCCAACCCGCGCCCGATGTTCCCCAACCCGCCCGGCCTGCTGCGCATCGAGCCGCACTCCGAGGGCCTGCGCGACCGCATCTGGTGGGGTGCCGCGTCCGACGCCACCGCCCGCTGGGCCGCCGAGAAGGGGATGCACCTGATGAGCTCGACGCTCAAGGCCGACGAGACGGGCGAGCCCTTCCACGTCCAGCAGCGCAAGCAGATCGAGGTCTTCCGCGAGGCCTGGCGCGAGGCCGGCCACGAGGGCGAGGCCCGCGTGTCGGTGAGCCGCTCGATCATGCCCATCACCACCGACCTCGACCGGATGTACTTCGGCCACGAGGGCAGCAGCTCCGACCAGTTCGGTCAGATCGAGGCCAACCTGCGCGCGGTCTTCGGCAAGACGTACGCCGCCGAGCCCGACGTGCTGGTCAAGGAGCTCGCCGAGGACGAGGCCGTCGCGGCGGCCGATACCCTGCTGCTGACGGTGCCCAACCAGCTCGGCGTTGACTACAACGCCCACGTCCTCGAGTCGGTGCTGACCCAGGTGGCGCCTGACCTCGGCTGGCGCTGAGTCACCACCCACCACACGAAGGAGCTGATCCCATGGCACGCATCACTGTTCTCGGCGGTACCGGATACGCGGGCGCGGCGGTCGTCGCCGAGGCCCGCAGGCGCGGGCACGACGTGACGGCAGTGAGTCGTACGGCACCGTCCTCACCGGTCCCCGGAGCGGACTACGTCACCGGCTCGGTGCTGGACGCCGACGTCCTCGAGCGCACCACCACCGGCCGCGACGTCGTGCTCGTCGCCCTGTCGCCCCGCGGCGACATGGCCGGCAAGGTCGAGGGCGTCGTCGAGGAGCTCATCGCCCGCCTGGCGGGCACCCCGACGCGCCTCGGCTACGTCGGCGGCGCGTCCTCCTTGCTCACCGAGGAGGGCGGACCGCGACTGTGGGACGTCACCGAGGCCCAGATGCCCGACGAGGTGAAGCCCGAGGTGCAGACGGGCCTCGACGCGTTCGCGATGCTGCAGGACAGCCCGGAGTCGCTCGACTGGTTCTACGTCAGCCCGCCTGCGGACTTCGGCTCGTGGCTGGGCACGGAGTCGAAGGGTGCGTACGTCCTCGGCGGCGACGTGATGCTGCGCGACGCCGACGGTGCGTCGACGATCTCGGCCGACGACCTCGCGCTGGCGATCCTCGACGAGATCGAGACGCCGACGCATCGCCGAGGACGGTTCACCGCGATCAGCTGACGCGCAGCCGGGCAGGACTCACGACGGGGCGGCCGCCCGCAGCTTCTCCAGCAGCGGGCCGGCCGCCTCGCTGATGAACCGGTCCTGCCCCTCGTCGCCGACCTGCACGAGCGCGACGTCGGTGAATCCCGCGTCCCAGTAGGCCGAGACGGCCTCCACGATCTTGTCGAGGTCGGGACCGCACGGGATCGACTCGGCGACGTCCTCGGGTCGGACGTACGTCGTCGCGCCGGAGAAGCCGGCCGGGGTGGGCAGGTCGGCGTTGACCGACCAACCGCCGGCGAACCAGCGGAACTGCTCGTGGGCCCGCGCGACCGCGGCGTCCTCGTCGGGGTCCCAGCAGATCGGGATCTGGCCGATCGCCCGGGCGTCCGTGCCGATGCGCGGGGCGTCCTGGACCCCGTTCCACGTCTCGACGATGTCGGCCTCGGGCTCGGTGGCCACGAGGTGGTCGGCGAGTGGGGCGAACCGCTCGATCGCGCGCTTGCCGCCGACGGCGACGCCGATGTCGACGCCCTGCTCCGGCAGGTCCCAGATGCGGGCGGAGTCGACCTGGAAGAAGTCGCCGCGGTGGTCGACGAGGTCGCCGGTGTGCAACGCGCGGATCACCTCGATGGCCTCGGCGAGCATGTCCTGGCGCTCGGCGATCGCGGGCCAGCCATCGCCGACGACGTGCTCGTTGAGGTTCTCCCCGCTGCCCAGCCCCAGGGTGAAGCGACCCTCGGCGAGGATCTGCAGCGTCGCGGCCTTCTGCGCCACGACGGCGGGGTGGTAGCGCAGGGTCGGGCACGTCACGTAGGTCATCAGGCCCACGCGCTCGGTCGCCTGCGCCACGGCACCGAGCGTCGCCCAGGCGTAGGGCGCGTGCCCCTGCTCGGTGAGCCACGGCGAGTAGTGGTCGCTCATCACCTCGAAGTCGAAGCCGACCTGCTCGGCGGCGACGGCGTACGACACCAGCTCCCGCGGGCCGCTCTGCTCGGTCATCAGCGTGTATCCGAAGCGCGTCATGCTGCGACCGTAGCCAGCCGTCCGGGGACACCCACCACCCGACGAGGTGAGGTGTGCTTGGGGTGCGCTGCTTGTGTGGAGACTGACGGACACACCACGACCGAGGAGGACTGCCATGGGTGGCAAGGACGACAGCGAGGGCCAGGTCTCCGAGCTGGCGCAGGACGCGCCCGAGGAGATCAGCTCCGGCGACTCGGTGGCGGGCCAGCCGGACCCGCACCCCGGCGAGGTCGACGAGGGCGCCCAGGGGCCCAACGCGGTCCCGGACGACCCGACCGGCGAGCACCCCCACAAGCCCTGACGTGCGGTAGGACACGCTCATGAGCAGGCCGGTGATCCTGGTGGTGGGGGCAGGGCCGGGGGTGAGCGGCTCGGTCGCGCGCCGCTTCGCCGACGGGGGCTACGACGTGGCGCTCCTCGGCCAGGACCAGCAGGTCCTCGACCAGCTCACCGTCGACCTCGGGGCCCGCGGCGCCACGGTCGGCCACGCGGTCGTCGACGTCACCGACGAGCAGGCCGCGCGCGACGCCGTACACCACTTCGGCGAGCACACCGGGCGCATCGACGTCCTGCACTTCAACCCCAGTGCCTTCCGCGAGGAGGACCCGCTGACCCTCACGGTCGCCGGGCTGCTCGAGGACGTCGCGCTCGGGGTCGGGGCCCTGCTCACGGCCGTGCAGGCCGCGCGCCCCTTCATGTCCGCCGGCGGGCGGATCAGCGTCACCGGCAGCATGGCGGCCGACGAGCCCTGGGAGCGCGCGGCGTCGCTCGGGGTGCAGAAGGCGGGCGTGCGCAACCTCGTGCACAGCATCGACAAGACCCTCGCGCCCGACGGCATCCGAGCGGTGTCCGTGACCGTGCGCGGGGCGCTGGCGCGCGAGGGCGCGTTCACCCCCGACCGGGTGGCCGACGCGATCTGGGACGCGGTCGCGACCGGCGACGCCGACTGGCGCAGCGAGGTTCCCTACGGTGGCTAGTCTCGATGACGTGCAGTCCAGCCGCCCGACCCGTCGCCCGACCACCCGTCTCGCCGCGCTCGCGTCGGTGGCGATCCTGCTCCTCGGCGCTGCGGCCTGCGGCGCGGACGACCCCGCGGAGCCTGCCGACCCGGCCTCGACGTCGGCCGCCGACACCGCGGCACCGATCCCGGCTGCGGACGCGCTCGCCCTGGTGGCCGACGGGGCCGAGGTGATCGACGTACGCACCCCTGAGGAGTTCGACGCCGGACACCTCGACGGCGCGGTCAACATCGACTACCAGGCCGACGACTTCGCAGACCGGGTCGAGGAGCTGCCGCGCGAGGCGTCGTACGTCGTGTACTGCGCGTCGGGGCGGCGCGCGACCGGCGCGGTCGAGCAGATGCGCGAGCTCGGCTTCACCGACGTCGTCAACGGCGGTGGCTACACCGACCTCGCGGGCTGACCGGCCGCCCGCGCGGGATCAGCGCTTGCGACCGAAGAGCAGGTAGGCGATCGGGCCGACGGGCTGCACCGTCAGGGCCGGGGCCCAGAGCAGCTTGGGTCCGCGCACGAGCTCGGCGGGGCGCTGCTTGAGGTCCCTGGCGCACCACGCGGTGACGGCGACCTCCACGATCCCGGCGACGGCGACGAGCTTCTTCTGCGTGGGCGTCATGTCGCCCCAGGACTTCTTCTGTGCCATGACCGAACCGTACTCGGGGCGGCTCGGGCTACGCACCGCTGTAGCCGTTGATCGCGATCCAGAAGACGACCACGCCGGCGAAGGCCGCGATCAACCCCCACCACGCGCCCGTCATCGCCCGCCGCCGGGTCGGCGCGCCCTCGCGGGCCAGCCCGGGCAGCGCGACGGTGATCGCCGCACCGATGCCCGCCATCGCGAGCAGCTGCACCGGGACGATCCAGTTCTCCGTGCCCGGGTCGTCGAGGGCGTACGCCGTCGCCGGCAGGCTGAGCATCCCGGCGACCAGCAGGACGACGATGCCCAGGAGGCGCTGCGCGGACCGGCTCATGGCGGCACGCTAGCGGGCGTGGGGCGGTGCGTGAGACACCTTTCGGGGCCGCAGAACCTGCCTCACGCACCGCTCCTCGCCGGGGACCGGACTCAGGCCTCCTTGGCGACGAGCGTCAGGACGTCGTACGTCGCGACCGGCTCGTCGTGCTGGTTGGTGACGAGCGCGTCCCATCGGACCTCGCCGTAGTCGGCCGAGGAGCGCGGGGTGACCTGCTTGACGGTGAGCGTCACGCGGATCGAGTCGTCGGCCTTGACCGGGGTGAGGAAGCGGAGGTTGTCGACGCCGAAGTTGGCGAGCACCGGCCCCGGGGCCGGGTCGACGAAGAGCCCGGCGGCCATCGACACGATGAGGTAGCCGTGGGCGACGATGCCGCCGAAGAGGGGGTTCTGCGCGGCCGCCTCGGGGTCGGTGTGGGCGTAGAACGTGTCGCCGGTGAACTCCGAGAAGTGGTCGATGTCCGCGCGCGAGATCACCCGCGGCTGCGAGGCGATCGTGTCGCCCACCCGCAGCGTCGCGAGGGAGTGGCGGAACGGGTGCTCGGGCGTCTCGGTGCGTTGGGAGCCGCGCGTCCACCGGCCGGTGATCGCGGTGAGCATGTCGGGGGAGGCCTGGATCGCCGAGCGCTGCATGTGGTGCAGCACGCCGCGTACGCCGCCGAGCTCCTCGCCGCCGCCGGCGCGTCCGGGACCACCGTGGACCAGCATCGGCAGGGGAGACCCGTGGCCGGTGCTCTCGGGTGCGTCGTCGCGGTCGAGGACGAGGATGCGGCCGTGCCACGGGGCCAGGCCCAGCACCAGGGTGCGGGCGACCGCCGGGTCGTGGGTGACGACCGAGCCGACGAGCGAGCCCTTGCCGCGCGCGGCCAGGGTGACGGCCTCATCGAGGGAGTCGTACGTCATCACCGTCGACACCGGGCCGAAGGGCTCGACGTCGTGCGGCTCCACCGCGCCGGCGCGGGCGCGGAGCAGGACGGGTGTCATGAAGGCGCCGCGCTCGCCGTCACCGGCGAAGCCCGTCGTCGCGCTCGGGTCGCCGAGGACCACCTCGGCCGAGGAGCGCAGGGCCTCGACGGCCTTGCGGACCTCCTCGCGCTGGCCGAGCGAGGCGAGCGGTCCCATCCGAACCGACTCGTCGGAGGGGTCGCCCACCGTGATGGTGGCCAGCCTGGCGGCGACGGCGTCGGTCATCTCGTCGGCCACGGCCGAGGGCACGATGACGCGGCGGATGGCGGTGCACTTCTGCCCGGCCTTGGCGGTCATCTCGGTGACGACGCCCTTGACGAAGAGCTCCCACTCCGGGTCGTCGGACGTGACGTCGGGGCCCAGCGCCGAGCAGTTGAGCGAGTCGGCCTCGACCTGGAGCTGGACTCCGCCGTGGAGCACCGACGGGTGCTGGCGGAGGATGCCGGCGGTGTGGGCCGAGCCGGTGAACGCGACCGAGTCCTGCACGCCGAGGTGGTCGAGCAGGTCGCCGGCCGAGCCGGACAGCAGCTGGAGCGAGCCCTCGGGGAGGATGCCCGACTCGACGATCCGGCGTACGACGAGCTCGGTCAGGTAGGCCGTCTGGCTGGCGGGCTTGACGATGCTCGGCAGTCCCGCGATGAAGGCGGGCGCGAGCTTCTCGAGCATCCCCCAGACGGGGAAGTTGAAGGCGTTGATCTGCACCGCGACGCCGGGGCGCGAGGTGTAGACGTGCTGGCCGAGGAAGACGCCGGTGCGGCCGAGCTGCTCGAGGTCGCCGTCGCAGACCACGGTGTCGTTGGGCAGCTCACGTCGACCCTTGGAGGAGAAGCTGAACATGGTGCCGAAGCCGCCGTCGATGTCGATCATCGAGTCGCGCCTGGTCGCGCCCGTGGCGAGCGACAGCTCGTAGAGCTCGTCCTTGAGGCCGGTGAGGTGCGTGGCCAGCTCCTTGAGGAGCAGCGCGCGCTCGTGGAAGGTGAGCTCGCGGATCGCGGGACCGCCGACCGTACGGGCGTGGTGGGCCATCGCGCCGAGGTCGAGGCCGGCGCTGGAGATCCGGGCGACCTCCTCGCCGGTGGCGGCGTCCAGGAGCGGGTGGCCCTCCGCGGAGGCGGCGTACCAGCGTCCGGCGGCGTAGCTCTCGAGCAGGCGGGTCACGGGGGACTCCCTCGAAGTCGGGTGGGGGCGACGGTGTTTGCGCGCCCGGGGTGACGGGTGACACACTAATAGCAGACCGATCGGTCAGTAAATCGGTCGCCAGCAGTGGTCGCAGACCCACGTCGGAGGACGCATGACACTCACGGAGACGCCGCCCGCCCGCGATCTCGAGGCCGGGTTCGAGGCCACGATCGCGCGCAACGAGCGGATCGAGCCGCGCGACTGGATGCCGGAGGGCTACCGCAAGACCCTCGTGCGCCAGATCGCCCAGCACGCGCACAGCGAGATCATCGGCATGCAGCCCGAGGGCAGCTGGATCACCCGCGCGCCCAGCCTGCGGCGCAAGGCGATCCTGCTCGCCAAGGTGCAGGACGAGGCCGGCCACGGGCTCTACCTCTACTCCGCCGCCGAGACCCTGGGCGTCTCCCGCCTCGAGCTCACCGAGCTGCTGATCGCCGGGAAGCAGAAGTACTCCTCGATCTTCAACTACCCGACGCTGTCCTACGCCGACGTCGGCACCATCGGCTGGCTCGTCGACGGCGCCGCGATCTGCAACCAGGTGCCGCTGTGCCGCACCTCCTACGGCCCCTACGGTCGCGCGATGATCCGGGTGTGCAAGGAGGAGTCCTTCCACCAGCGCCAGGGCTACGAGCTGCTCGCCACGATGATGCGCGGCACCGACGAGCAGCGCGCCATGGTGCAGGAGTCGGTCGACCGCTTCTGGTGGCCGGCGCTGATGATGTTCGGCCCGCCCGACGACGCCTCGCCCAACACCGCGCAGTCGATGGCGTGGGGGATCAAGCGCCACACCAACGACGAGCTGCGCCAGAAGTTCGTCGACATGTCCGTGCCGCAGGCCGAGGCCCTCGGCGTCACCCTGCCCGACCCCGAGCTCAGGTGGAACGAGGAGCGCGGCCACCACGACTTCGGCCAGCCCGACTGGGACGAGTTCATGGAGGGCGTCAAGGGCAACGGACCCTGCAATGCCCAGCGGATGGCTCACCGCCGCCGCGCCCACGAGGACGGCGCCTGGGTGCGCGAGGCCGCGACGGCGTACGCCGCCAAGCAGCGGGCGGTGTCGGCATGAGCGAGCTCTCCGCCGAGGGCGGCCACGGCGCCGTGCCGCTCAAGGACGTCCCGACGGGGCAGGGCGTGACCCCGCCCGAGCCGGAGTGGCCCCTCTACGAGGTCTTCGTCCGCGGCAAGCGCGGGCTCAACCACGTCCACGTCGGCTCGCTGCACGCCGCCGACGACCGGATGGCCCTGCTCCACGCCCGCGACGTCTACACCCGCCGCAACGAGGGCGTGAGCATCTGGGTGGTGCGGGCCGACGCGATCACCGCCTCGAGCCCCGACGAGAAGGACCCGATGTTCGCTCCCAGCGGCGACAAGGTCTACCGCCACCCGACGTTCTACGACATCCCCTCCAACGTCCCTCATATGTGATGGCAGACCACGTGCACACGACACCCGAGGACGAGCACGACAACGCCTACGCCGGCCTGCTCGTCAACGACGCCCACTGGGCCTTCGGCACCGACTTCGAGGACCCGCTGGCCGGCGTCGACACGACGATCCCCGAGGGTGTCGACGCGCCCACGCTGGCGGCGTACGCCCTGATGCTGGGCGACGACGCGCTGGTCATGTCGCACCGGATCTCGGAGTGGACGAGCAACGCGCCCGACCTCGAGGACGACATCGCGCTGTCCAACATCTCCCTCGACCTCCTCGGCCAGGCGCGGCTGCTGCTCGCCCGTGCCGCCAAGGCCGACGAGTCGGTCGTCCCGCGGCTGCCCGAGGGATCGCCCGCCCCGCCGGAGGACGCGCTGGCGTTCTTCCGCGAGGCCCACGACTTCCGCAACGTGCGCCTCGCCGAGCTCGTCAACGGTGACTTCGCCGAGGCGACCGTGCGGGTGCTGCTGTTCTCGGTCTGGCGGCTCGCGACGTTCGAGCGGCTGCGCACGAGCCGCGACCACGTGCTCGCGGCCGTCGCCGCCAAGGGGGTCAAGGAGCTCGCCTACCACCGCGACTACTCGGCCCGCTGGTTCGTCACGCTTGCGCAGGGCACCGACGAGTCGCGTCGCCGGCTGCTCGCCGCCCTCGACGAGCTGTGGCCGCTGTGGCCCGAGCTCTTCGACACCCACCCGGTCGAGGCGGCCGCCGCCGAGTCCGGCGTCGGCGTCGACCCGGCCTCGGTCCGCGAGGCCGCCGAGGGCGTGCTCGACCAGGTGCTCGTGGCGGCCGACGTGCCGCGGCCCGAGGCGACGCGTCGCGCCGGCGTGCTGGGCCGCACCGGTCGCGACGGGATGCACGGCGAGCCGCTGAGCCGCATGCTCGCCGAGATGCAGTCCGTGGCCCGCGCCCACCCGAGGGGCCAGTGGTGATGGGGATGAGGCTGATGAGTCGTACGACGGAGCGCGCGCGTCGCGTGGCCGAGCGGGTCACCGACCCCGAACTGCCCATGCTCACCCTGGCCGACCTCGGCGTGCTCCGCGACGTCGACGTCGTGGCCGACTCCCACGTGGTCGTCGACATCACGCCGACCTACTCCGGCTGCCCGGCCATGGCCACGATGCGCGACGACCTCGTGCGCGAGCTGCAGGGCGCCGGCTTCGACCGCGTCGAGGTGCGGGTCAGCCTCGACCCGGCGTGGACGACCGACTGGATCACGCCCGAGGGCCGCACCGCGCTCGCGGCGGCCGGCATCTCGCCGCCCGGCCCGGCGCCGTCGACGTCCGGACCGATCCCGCTCACCCTCCTGCCCACGGCCCGCCAGGTGCGCTGCCCGCAGTGCGACTCCCCGGCGACCGAGCTGGTCTCGGAGTTCGGCTCGACGGCCTGCAAGGCGCAGTACCGCTGCACCTCCTGCCTCGAGCCGTTCGACCACGTGAAGGAGATCTGAGCCGTGGCGACCACCTTCCACCGCCTCACCGTGCGCGACGTCGAGCCGCTGACCGACGACTCCGCGGCGGTCACCTTCGACGTGCCCGACGACCTGCGCGAGCTCTTCGCCTTCGAGCCGGGGGAGTCGCTGACGCTGCGCCGGGTCGTCGACGGGGTCGAGCACCGTCGCTCCTACTCCCTCTGCGCTCCGTCCGGCGCCGCGCCTCGCATCGGCGTTCGTGAGATCCCCGGCGGGATGTTCTCGTCGTGGTTGATCCGCGAGGTGGGCCCGGGGGAGCCCGTCGAGGTCGCCCCGCCGACCGGCAGCTTCCGCGCCGACCCGGCCAGCCCGGGACGCCACCTGTGCATCGCCGCCGGGTCCGGCATCACGCCGATGCTCTCCATCGCGGCCTCCGTGCTGGCCAACCCGGCCAGCACCGTCACGCTCCTCTACGGCAACCGCGAGACCACCTCGGTGATGTTCGCCGAGGAGCTCAGCGACCTCAAGAACCTCCACGGCCCCCGCTTCGACCTCGTCCACGTGCTCTCCCGCGAGCCGCGCGACGTCGAGCTGTTCTCCGGCCGCCTCGACGCCGACCGCCTGCGTCGCCTGCTCCCGCTGAAGGTGCACCTCGCCTCGGTCGACCACGTCTGGCTCTGCGGGCCGCACGGGCTCATCGAGGACGCGCGCACCGTGCTCGCCGAGCTCGGGGTGCCGAAGGAGAAGGTGCACTTCGAGCTGTTCTACGTCGACGAGCCGCCGCCCGAGCTTCGGCACGCCGACCGGGTCGTCGAGGGCGTCACCAGCGACGTGACCGTGGTGCTCGACGGACGTACGACGACCACGCCGATGCCGCGCGACGCGACGGTGCTCGACTCCGCGCAGGCCGTGCGCAGCGACCTGCCCTTCGCGTGCAAGGGCGGCGTCTGCGGCACCTGCCGGGCGAAGGTCGTCGACGGCGAGGTCGAGATGGTGCGCAACTACGCCCTCGAGCCCGAGGAGGTCGAGCAGCAGTTCGTGCTGACCTGCCAGACCTACCCCGTCAGCGACGCCGTCACCGTCGACTTCGATGCCTGACACGCTGCAGCCGGCACGGGACATGTGGGCGGCGGACGCCGCCAGCGCCGCGCTGGGGATGCAGCTCGTCGAGCTCGGGCCGGGGGAGGCGCGGGTGTCGATGGCCGTGCGCGCCGACATGGTCAACGGCCACGACCTGTGCCACGGCGGCCTGGTCGCGACCCTCGCCGACTCGGCGTTCGCGCTCGCCTGCAACTCCCGCGGCCCCGTCACCGTCGCCGCCGGCTTCGCGGTCGACCTCCTCGAGCCGGCGCGCCTGGGCCAGGTGCTCGACGCGCACGCGCGCGAGGTGGTCCTGCGGGGACGCTCGGGACTGTACGACGTCACGGTGCGCGCCGGCGACACCGTGATCGCCGAGTTCCGCGGGCGCAGCCGCTCGCTCAGATGACCCGGGCCACCCCGGGCACCCGCTGGATGAGCAACCAGGCTGTGCCGAAGGAGCCCGCCACCGCGCCGACGGCCACCAGGAGCGCCTTCACCTCGGCCGGGGCCGGCACCGGCCTCAGGGGCAGGGCCAGACCGAGCAGGAAGACGCCCTGCAGCATGAATGCGCCGTAGGCGCTCCGCCCGAGCTGCTCGCCCCACGGGAGGGGACGTCCGAGCCGACGGCGGGCGAGGTCGAGCAGCCACAGGGGGCCGAACACGACGAGGAGTGCCTCGACGCACGCGAACGCGGCGGCGTACCAGTTCCAGCCACCGAGCATCTCGTCGACGACGTCCCGCGACCCGACGACGTAGAGGAGCACGGTCATCGCGACGACGCCGGCCCAGGTGAGCGGGCGGCTCGGACGGACCAGGTCGCGCGGCACCTCGTGCACCCAGTCGTGCCGGGCGGCCCGGATGCCCAGCACGAAGACGGCGATGCAGGCCGGCCACTGCCAGAAGTTGAGGTCGGTGAACCCGCTCTCGCCGCCGTAGGGGTAGACCAGCCGGATCGCGAACGACAGCGGCGCCACGACGACGGCGCTCACGACCAGGGTCCGGGCGGTGGGGGGCCGCTGCGGTGGGCGGTCGGGGCCACGCCACCGCCGCCACCCGGCGTACGCGAGCGAGTAGACGAGGAGGACGCCGACGAACCAGAGCGGCCCGGTGTCGAGCTGCCACTCGGCGCCGAGGTACTCCTGCCAGAAGGTGCCGGAGGCGTTGCCGAACGGGTGCGCGACGGCGTAGACCAGAGCGGGCTGGACGAGGAAGACGTACAGCGCGAACGGGACCCCGAGCCGGAGCAGCCGGTCGAGCACGAACCGGTGCCCGCCCTTGCGGTCGTGGGAACCGGGGGTGAGCAGCCCGGCGACGAGGAAGAGCAGCGCGATCAGGAAGAAGCCGAAGGGGCTGAGCGCCACGAGCAGCAGCATCTCGACCACCGGGTGCAGCGTGGTCTCCCGCAGCCCGGAGTAGGTCCACGCGTCCAGGACGCCGACGTACCCCAGGGCGGCGTGCATCGCGATGATCAGGGCGATCAGCACGGCCTTGAGGTTGTCGAGGTAGAGCAGGCGCTCGCTCTCCATGTCTCATGCTCTGGCGGTCACGTTCCGGCGGGGTAGGGGCACAGGGCCCCGGGGGTGGGTCCGTCGGCCCTACCCGCGCGGCGACGGAGTCCCTAGCCTCGGAGCAGGACGCGCCGGGTGCGCGGGTCCGTCTGGAGGCGCGTCATGAGGTCCTCGTGGAAGCTGTCGTCGTTGCTCGTGTCGGCGCTGGTGCTCGCCCCGGCGCTGGTCGCCCCGTCGACGGGTGGGGCGGCTCCTCCCGCCTCCGTGGCCGCGGCGCCTCCTCCGACGCCGGTGCTGGTCGCCGTGCGGGCGGCCCACCGTGACGGTGCCGACCGCGTGGTGTTCGAGTTCCGCGGCGGGCTGCCCGCGAAGCGCCAGGTCGGCTACGTCGACCGGATCTTCGCCGACGGGTCCGGTCGCCGCGTCCGCATCGCCGGGCAGGCGCTGCTGCGGGTGCGCTTCGAGCCGGCCCAGGCCCACACCGACGACGGGTCGCCGACCGCGGCCCCGCGTCGCGTGGCGTACGCCCTGCCCAACGTGATGACCGCCGTCCGCGCGGGCGACTTCGAGGCGGTGACGACGTACGGCATCGGGCTCGCGAAGCGGACGCCGGTCCGGGTCACGACCCTGCAGGCGCCGCCCCGGGTGGTCGTCGAGGTCGGCGCCGGCTTCGCGACCGTGCCGCGCAAGGTGTGGTTCTTCCACCGCGCCCGGTTCGTCGACAACCGCGAGCCGTTCTTCGTCGCCCGGACGCGACCCGTCCGGCCCGGCACGCCCGCCACCGGCCTGATGGACCGCCTCTTCGCCGGCCCGCTGCCGGGGGAGCGCGCCCGCGGTCTGCGGCTGCTGCGCTCCGGGGCGACCGGCTACGACGACCTGACGGTCTCCGGCGGTGTGGCCGACCTGCGCCTCACCGGACGGTGCAGCAGCGGCGGCTCGACGGTGAGCATCGCCGGGGAGGTGCTCCCGACGCTGAAGCAGCTGCCGACCGTCGACCGCGTCGTCCTGCGTGACCGGACCGGGAGCACGCTCGACCCCGACGGGCCCGGCGACTCCACCCCGGCGTGCCTGGAGCCCTGACCCGGATTGTTGGACGGCGTCAGTTCCGGTGCCGCACCAGGCCGTCGAAGGCGAGGGAGGTGACCGTGTCGGCGAGGGCGGCGCCGTCGCTGCCGTCGCGGAGCCACTCGGTCATGGAGTTGACCATCCCGAAGACGAGGCGGCTGGCGAGGAGCGGGTCGACGTCGGCGCGGATCGCCCCGGTGTTCGCGGCTTCGCGCACCATCTCCGCCAGCCGGTGGTCGATCTCGCGCCGGCGCGCGAGCGCGTGCTGCTCGGCCGGGGTGTTGCCCCGCACCCGCAGCAGCAGGGTGACGGCGGGCAGGTGCTCGGCCAGTACGACGACGCTGCTGCGCACGGCGGCCCGCAGCCGCTCCTCGGGCGTGCGGGTCCGGTCGGCGTGCACGGCGTCGAGGGCGCCCGCGAGCTCGTCGAGCGCCTCGTCGAGCGCGCGCTCGAGCAGGTGCTCCTTGCTCGGCACGTGGTGGTAGATCGCCGACTTGGTCAGTCCCAGCTCGCGAGCCAGGTCGCCCATGCTCGTGGCGTCGTAGCCTTGCCGGTTGAAGAGCTCGATCGCGACGCGCAGCACGGTCTGCTGGTCGTGGCCGGGCCGGCCCCGTCGCACGGGCTCTGACATGGATGAACGTTCTCACGACCCACCACGCGCGAGCGGAGGACCACACCGTGCTCGACCTGACTCCCCGGCCCGGCGACCTGGACCCGATCGAGACCGCACCGGTCGAGGACCTGCGCACACTGCAGCTCGAGCGGCTCCAGTGGTCGGTGCGCCACGCCTACGACCACGTCGCGCACTACCGGCGGGCCTTCGACGAGGCCGGCGTCGGCCCCGACGACGTACGGTCGCTGGCGGACCTGGCCCGACTGCCGTTCACCACCAAGGCGACGCTGCGCGACAACTACCCGTTCGGGATGTTCGCGGTGCCCCGCGCGGACGTCGTACGCCTCCACGCCTCCACCGGGACGACCGGCAAGCCGACCGTGGTGGGCTACACGCGCGACGACCTCGACATGTGGGCCGACGTGGTGGCGCGCTCCATCCGGGCCGCCGGCGGACGCAAGGGGATGATCCTGCACAACGCCTACGGCTACGGGCTCTTCACCGGCGGGCTGGGGGCGCACGCCGGCGCCGAGCGCCTCGGCTGCACGGTCGTGCCCGTCTCCGGCGGGATGACCCAGCGCCAGGTGCAGCTGATCCTCGACTTCGAGCCCGACGTCATCATGGTGACCCCGTCCTACATGCTCTCGATCCTCGACGAGCTCGAGGCGCAGGGCGTCGATCCGCGCTCGACGTCGCTCAAGGTCGGCATCTTCGGCGCGGAGCCGTGGACCAACGACATGCGGCGCGAGATGGAGGAGCGCACCGACATGCACGCCGTCGACATCTACGGGCTCTCGGAGGTGATCGGCCCCGGCGTCGCGAGCGAGTGCGTCGAGACCAAGGACGGCCTGCACGTCTGGGAGGACCACTTCTACCCCGAGGTCATCGACCCCGTGACCGGCGAGGTGCTGCCCGACGGCGAGGAGGGCGAGCTGGTCTTCACCACGCTGACCAAGCAGGCGATGCCCGTCATCAGGTACCGCACCCGCGACCTGACCCGGCTGCTGCCCGGCACCGCCCGCAGCATGCGGCGGATGGAGAAGATCACCGGTCGCACCGACGACATGATCATCCTGCGCGGGGTCAACCTGTTCCCCACCCAGATCGAGGAGATCGTGCTCGGCATCCCGACCCTGTCGCCGCACTTCCAGTGCCACCTCGACCGCGCCGGGAACCTCGACACCCTGACGGTCCGCGTCGAGCGGCGCGACGCCACCACCGACGCCGAGGCCGCTGCGGCGCAGCACGAGCTGGGCAGGCGGATCAAGGCGTCCATCGGCGTGAGCGTCGGGGTCGACGTGGTCGACGTGGCCTCGATCGAGCGGTCGGTCGGCAAGATGCGCCGGATCGTCGACCACCGCGCGGCACGCTGATCGGGGGATGTTTACCGGCAACGGGCCGGTGGGGGCTACAGTGGGGACCAGCGTTCCAGACGCCGTGTCGCTGTGATCACCCCCGATCCGCCGGACACCGCGCACCTGGCGCCCGCTCCACACCTCCACGCCGTGGCGTGCAGGCAGAGCCGCACGGGCTCGCCTGTCCACGACGCGTACCCGAGTCCGGGAGGACACCTTGGCCCAGCGCCAGCGTCAACGCGGCAACCGCCGCACCCCTGCGCACGCCCGCCACAAGGACAACGAGGGCATCGTCCCCGTCCTGGCGCGAGCCGTCCGCGAGCTCGAGTCGGCCGTTCAGCGCGGTCCGCTCGCTCCCGGCCAGCGGGTGCGCTTCCAGGTGGTCGCGCTCCTGGTGCGTGAGCACCGCAGCGACGTACGCGCCTCGACCGAGCTGACCGACGCCCAGAAGGCCGACGAGCTCAAGCGCCTCGACGGCATCGCGACGATCCTCGCCAAGACCGCGACCCGCGATCCCTCCCTCTTCGGCCTGCTCTCGGAGGAGTCCGTCGTCACCGACAGCGCCCGCGACCTGCGCCTGGAGATGCTGCGCAAGGCCGGCGTCGAGGTCGCGCCGGAGGAGCCGAAGCCCGACGACGAGGCCGGCCCGGGGCTCGGCGAGCGCCGTGTCGTGCCGCAGTCGGTCCTCCAGCACCAGCTGGCCAACCCGTTCCTCAAGCCCGACTTCGGCATCGGCCGCGAGCGTCGCTCCGTGCACGGGCGGCTGTCGTCGTGGGAGCTGCTCGGCCCGCTGTTCCGTTCCTTCGAGCTCGGCGGCTCCTCCTCGTGCATGGAGCTGCCCGAGGCCACCTCGCTCAACGCTCCGGGCAAGCTCGAGCTGATGCCGCACCAGGCGCGGATGATCGCCGCGGCCGCGGAGGGCCACCGCACCTTCCTGCTGGCCGACGAGCCCGGCCTCGGCAAGACCGCGCAGGCGCTCCTCGCCGCGCAGGCAGCCGACGCCTACCCGCTCCTCGTGGTGTGCCCCAACGTCGTCAAGACCAACTGGGCCCGCGAGACCGAGCGCTGGACGCCGCGCCGCCGCGCCACCGTGATCCACGGTGACGGCGACCGGGTCGACGCCTTCGCCGACGTCATCATCGTGAACTACGAGATCCTCGACCGCCACGTCGACTGGCTCGGCTCGTTCGGCTTCCGCAGCATGGTCGTCGACGAGGCCCACTTCATCAAGAACAAGACCTCGCAGCGCTCGCGCCACGTGCTCGAGCTCTCCGAGCGGCTCCGCGCCCGCACCGCCCGCCCGCTGCTGATGGCGCTGACCGGCACGCCGCTGATCAACGACATCGAGGACTTCCGCGCGATCTGGCAGTTCCTCGGCTGGGTCGACGACACCAAGCCGCTGGCGCGGCTGATGGAGTCGCTCGAGGAGACCGACCTGACCCCTGCGGACCACGCGTTCTACCCCGCGGCCCGCAAGGCGGTCATCGACATGGGCATCGTGCGGCGTCGCAAGGTCGACGTCGCCGAGGACATCCCGGCGCGCCGCATCGCGGACATCCCCGTCGAGCTCGACGACGAGGACACCCGCTCGATCCGGGCGGCCGAGGAGGACCTCGCCCGGCGGCTGGTCCAGCGCTACAAGGCCGCGCTCGAGACCCGTCGTACGGGCTCCGTCGTCGACGGCATCGACCACGAGCTCGTCCGCCGCGTCGCGACGTGGGAGCGCGAGGAGATGGACCAGGGGACGGGCGGCGAGAACGTCTTCTCGATGTTCCGCCGCATCGGTCGCGCCAAGGGCGGCCTCGCCGCCGACTACGCCGCCCAGCTCGCGCGCAACGTCGGCAAGGTCGTCTTCTTCGCCCGACACGTCGACGTCATGGACATCGCCGAGGAGACCTTCACCCGCCGCGGCCTCAAGCACACCTCGATCCGTGGCGACCAGTCTCCCCGCGCCCGTGAGCGGGCCATCGACGCGTTCGTCAACGACCCCGACGTGCAGGTCATCGTCTGCTCGCTGGCCGCGGCCGGTGTCGGCGTCAACCTGCAGGTGGCCTCCAACGTCGTGCTCGCCGAGCTCTCGTGGACCGACGCCGAGCAGACCCAGGCGATCGACCGCGTGCACCGCATCGGTCAGAGCGACCCCGTCACCGCGTGGCGCATCATCGCCGCGCAGACGATCGACACCCGCATCGCTGAGCTGATCGACTCCAAGGCCGGCCTCGCCGCCCGGGCGCTCGACGGCTCCGACGAGGAGGTCGGGTCCTCGGCCAACATCCAGACCGAGGCCCTGGCCGCGCTGCTCACCGACGCGTTGGAGCGCGAGCTCGGCTGATGAGGTCGCTCGGCCCTTGTCCGGGCCGGTCTGCTCCGGTAGGCCTGTAGGCATGAGCGAGGAACGCGAGACCTATCTCGACATGTCGATCGACGACGAGGACCAGCTCCAGCCGGGCGACACGCTGGACGACGGTGACCTCGAGGACGTGCTCGACCGGGGCTACTCGCCGCCCGACCGGGCGCCGAAGGGCTACGACGACTACCCGACCGAGGCCGAGCGCCGGCAGGGGGAGTCCCTCGACGAGAAGCTCGCCGAGGAGGAGCCCGACATCGACCCGTACGCCGAGGACGACCGCGACGACGACCGCGAGGACGAGAACGCCCTCGACGAGCAGCTCGGCCTCGACGAGGCCGACGAGCGCACCGGCCGTCTCGTCGCCCCCGACTCCGGGCTGGGGGAGGACGTCGACAAGCAGGAGGTCGCCCACGACGTCGGCATCGACGGCGCCGGCGCCTCCGCGGAGGAGGCGGCCATGCACATCACCCGCGAGCCCGACCCGGACGCGAGCGGCGACGACTACTAGCACTGACGCGGTGGCTCCCCTCGCGCGGCGAGCGTTTTCTCACATGGCGAGCGAGGGGAAGCTCCACGCCCGCGAGAGGACCTCGGGTCGCGGGCGGTAGAGCCGGACCAGGTAGTTCCAGCCGTCGGTGATGGGGAGCGAGTTGCGGGCCGGGTCGCCGTCGCCGCCGAAGCGGACCGTCACGCTGCCGTCGTCGTTGCGGGCAGCGGTGATGCTGTTGAGGCTGTAGGCGTCACGCTCGTTGGGCTCGAAGTAGCCCTCGGCGTTGTAGACCGAGATGGACCAGAAACCGTCGACCGGTACGTCGGGGGCCACCGTGAGCTCGTACTCGCCCACGGGCAGGCCGGGGGAGACCCCGACGTAGGTGGCCTCGGCGTCCGGCAGCCCGCCCCAGCCGGCGGCGGAGCCGATCAGGTGGTGCACCGGGTCGACGTCCTCGGCGCGCCCGAAGCTCGACTCGAAGGACGTCATGTCGGCGGCGAGGCTCAACAAGGCCTGGCGGGTGCGGTCCAGGCTCGCGGTGTCGTAGTCGGGTGCGGTGAAGGCGCGGCCGCCGGCCACTTCGAGCCTGAGCTGGTCCTGCAGCGCGGCGACTGCGGTGAGGTCGCCGGGGTCCCGCGGGTCGACCAGGGTACGAGCCGCGAGCACGACATGGTCGCTGCCCAGGTCGGCGGCCGTGAGCTCGTACGTGCCGTGTTCGTGGATGACCCGGTTGATGTAGTGGTCCTCGTTGACCGCCATCACCGACAGGTAGCGGCCCCCGGCGTCGGGCACCGTGAGCGTCGCTCCGTCGCCGACGTCGACCACCGCGAAGCTGTAGAGCGTGTCGCGGTTCATGCGGATGACGGTCTGCCGGTCGACCGGCGCCGGAGTGCGGTTGTGCGCGAACCTGTTGACTCCGCCGGCCTCGCGCTGGAGGTCGGTCATCATGCGGTGGGTCTCGGCCCGGGCGAAGTTGTCGACGTTCACGTTGATCGGGGTCACGTCGGGATCCTGCGCGCACGGATGAGGCGTGTGTTCACCCGCTTCAGGTGATCGCGGCCGCGGGGGCCCGCCAGACCCTTGCCCGGTTGATGTGCCCGGCCATCGGGTGTACAATCGAACACATATTCGAGCGAGCGAGCTCGGGCCCCACCTGATCGCCGACATTCCGGCCGCACACACCTCCTGACATCTGGCCCTCCTGTTGTCGACGCGCCTGCGTGGCGTGGAGAGGTCCAGCCGTGAGTGCCATCCCAGCCGAGGACGACGCCTTGTGGCGGGCGCCCGGTGTCGACGCCGATGCGTCGCCGCGGGTGACCGCACTGCTGCGACGTCTCGACGACGTGCTGGGGGAGCTGCTGGAGCTGGGGATGGGCGGGCTGGCCGACCCCGACGTGGAGCGGCTGCTGACGGCGACGACCGTCGCGTCGAGCCGGCTGGCGGCGGCGGAGTGCCGGAGCGCTGCGGAGGCCGACCGACGGCGGTTGGGCGAGGCGACCGGTGCCCAGCACACGCATCAGTGGTGGTCCGGCTTGAGCCTGCTGACGCGGGCCGAGGCCTCCCGGATGGTGAAGCTGGGCCTGGCTCTGCAGCGCGACATCCACGCCCCGGTGGCACGCGCGCTCGCCGACGGAGAGGTGCGCGTCGACCAGGCGCGCGTCATCGCGGAGGCCGTGGACGCCCTTCCTGCCCGGGTGGACGCCGAGACCCGCGGGCGCGCGGAGGCGGCGATGCTGGGGTTCGCGAGCAAGCACGACGCCCGCGACCTGCGACAGATCGGCAAGCGCATCCTGGACGTCGTGGCTCCCGAGGTGGGGGAGTCGCACGAGGAGGCGGTCTTCGAGGCCGAGGAAGCCCGAGCGGTGGCCGGTGTCGAGCTCACCCTGAGCGACGACGGCAACGGCCGGTGCCACGGTCGCTTCACCGTGCCGTCCCACATCGGCGCGATGTTCAAGCGTCACCTCCTGGCCCTCGCCAACCCGGCGCGGCACACCGAGGCCGAGCTGCGCGACGAGTCCGGCGACCTCAAGCCCCTGCGCCGGCGTCTCGGTGAGGCCTTCATCGAGTACGTCGAGCGCTACCCGGTCGCAGCCACCCCGCAGACCGCAGGGGTCAACGCCACGATCGTGGTGACCATGACGCTCGAGCAGCTGCTGGCCGAGCACGCCACTGCCCTCCTCGACGACGGCTCGCGGATGTCAGCCGGGCAGGCGCGCCGGATCGCTTGCGAGGCCGGGATCATCCCCGCCGTGCTCGGCTCTGACTCCCAGCCGCTCGACCTGGGGCGCGCGGCCCGGTTCTTCACCAAGGCACAGCGGGTCGCCCTCGGTCTGCGCGACGGCGGCTGCACCACCAAGGGCTGTCAGACGTCGGCGTCCGGCTGCCACGCCCACCACGACGCTCCCTGGTCCCGCCTCGGCCTCACCGATCTGGCCAACGGCCGCCTGCTCTGCCCCCGCCACCACCGCCTGGCCCACAGCTCCCGCTACGCCATGACCGTCCACGCCGACAACAAGGTGTCGTTCGCCAGGCGGACGTAGGCCGATGGGCCGCAAGTTCTTTGCTTTGCCGACTGGCTGGTAGTCACGCAGGTCCTTCGCGGCACCACCGATCGGTCCGCGCCAGAAGGTCGCTGCACAGCGCCGCAGATGAGATGTCACCTATCCGTGCAGCAGTGCCTTCCGCCGCTCTAGGCGCAGGGACCCCGCGGCCGCCCTGATCGTGGGACAGGCGTCCTCCCATCCAGCGAGCCAGGACGGTTCACATGGACAGCGCGCTCGGGAACCTGGTCTCGAAGTCGAGCAGGCCCACCCACGACGGCGTCAAGGTGATCCTGGCCATCGGCTGACCGCTGAGCTGCTGGACCCAGGCATCGCCCTGGTCATCGCCGAAGTAGCGGCGCGCGGCGGCGGCGTACTCCTCGGAGACGTCGTCCAGCATCTCCACCGCAACGTCACCACGAACCATCAGCGCGTGGTAGGGCCAGCCGCCGGCCGCGTCGATCGTGACGGCCACCCGCGGCTCTCGCTGCAGGGCGCGGATCTTCGGGGCCTTTGGTGGGCTTCCGAACGTGAGCGGTCCAATGGAACCAGATCGGGACCACCCGTGGGGTGCCGGCGAGCCAGGTGTAGGCGAGACGAGCCAGTTCTTTCGAGCCGAGCAGGTCCTGCGCTACCGGGTCCTCGAGCAGATGCAGGTCACCTTGCAACACGGTCATTGCGAGCCCCTTTGATGACGTGGCGCCCCGCAGGCCTGCGCGGTGCTGGACCTACTAGTGAACGCCTCTGCCTGGTTCGACCGCAAGCGCCGAACGTCATGGACTCATGCAGCACCACTGGCGTTCCTCACCGAGTAGC
Organism: Nocardioides sp. T5; assembly: GCF_048161455.1. Taxonomy (NCBI): domain Bacteria; kingdom Bacillati; phylum Actinomycetota; class Actinomycetes; order Propionibacteriales; family Nocardioidaceae; genus Nocardioides; species Nocardioides sp. T5. The sequence continues at coordinate 1,398,322 of NZ_CP182415.1, forward strand.
GGCGCGAGTGTGACTGCGTGCTGCGCAAGGCGCGTCACAGCGCCGCGATCGCCCCAGCCCGCTCACGCCGCCGTACGAGGCCAGGTCCACGAGGTGCGGAGGATGTAGGCGAGGACGATCACCTCGACCACGACGCCGAGGCCGTAGAAGTAGAGCCAGGACTCACCGAGCACGTTGAACGCCGAGACCGGGAGGTAGAGCGCGGCCACGACGAGGTTGAGCGTGCGGCTCGCACGGGCGGGTAGCGCCATGGAGAGCAGGATCATGAGGCTCGGGATGCCCACCAGCGCGAGCGAGCTGACGGCGAAGGTCTGGCTGATGTCGAACTCGAAGACGACGCCGGCCAGGATGTCGTCGATCGCGCCCGGCTTGTAGAGGTGCAGGTAGTCGACGTAGATGTAGAAGAACATGAAGCTGGCCCAGGCTGCGGCGAGCTTCGCCCTGACCGGCGTGGGCGGATCGTGGAGGGCCGGCTTGGCCGCGGTGTCGTACGTGGTCCTGGTCGTGATGCTCATGGTCTCGTCCTTCTCATCGGTGGTTTGATGCCACGATGGACGAGGGACCGCCCCGTGCCATCGGCCCGGCGGCATGGTCTTCCTGGCCTCTGGTACGGGAATCTCTGGCCGATCGGCCGATCCGCGAGCAGGGGATCACCGTCACCGCCGAAGCGCAGAGACCTCGATGGGCATCCGTGCCACGACGTGCAGGCCGCGCTCGAGTCGCTCGACCGCATCCCGTTCCGTCGTACCTGCCTGACGCGCGGCTCGATCGGACCGGCCGGAGCGCAGGACCTCGCAGCTCCTGACCCGCTCGGCGCCGAGGCAGGTGTCCCGTCCCATGCGGCCGTTCGCGAAGTCGCCGCGACCCTGACCGAGGTCCAGGACGTCGCGTCCCCGCGTGGCGACGACGGAGTCGCGCCCGCCGCGCATCGAGGCCTCCAGGCTGCGTCCTCCCTGCATGATCACGTCCTCGTTGCGGTGCGTGCCGCGGATCCGCCAGCGTGCGTCCTCGCCCTTGATCCAGAGCACCTCGAGGCCGCGCAGCCGACCGGCGCGCGCCTTGGCCCGGAGGACGCCGCGGCCCAGGTCCACGGTGATCGTCGAACCCTTGCCGAAGCCCGCCTTGCGCACGTCGAAGGTCACGAGGTCCCTGGCGCTGCCCCCGTCCACCGACACGCCACGGGAGGCAGGGGTGAGCCGGACGTCGATGTCGTCGTGGCCTCGACCCCCGTCGACGTCGACGTCCTCCACGGACTGGGCCCAGAGCTGGTCGTCCCCGTCCTGGCCGCGGAGGACGGCCGGGCCGGTCGCCGGGTGGGCCTCGAGGTGGTCCATGTCCTCCCCACCGCGCGCCGTACCTCCCGCCTGCCCCAGGGCGATCCAGTCGGTGCCGGGCCCTCCGTCGATGTCGTCGGGGCCATCGGTGGCCGGGTCGACGACCGCGTCCGTGAAGTCCGAGAGGAGGGTGTCGTTGCCGCCGGCGCCGTCGATCTGGTCGGCGCCGCCGCGACCCACGAGAACGTCGAGGTACGGCGATCCGATCAGGACGTCCGCCGTGCGTGTGCCCGCGATGCTCTGGGCCTCGGTGACGACGATCTGGTCGGTGCCTGACGGCTCTGCGACGAAGCCGAGCCCGCCGACCGGCGTGAGGTCGGCCCTGATCCCGCCCGGGAAGCCGGCGGCGAGGAGGTCCGAGTAGAGCACGGTGTCCGCGGGGACGGAGTAGTCGTCGCGCGTCAGGGGGTCGAGGCCTCCGTCGACGAAGTCGTTGCCCACTCCCGGCCAGATGATGTCGCCGCCGGCATCGCTGTCGAGCCCGCCCAGCAGGCGGTCGTCGCCGGCGCGCCCGATGAGCGTGTCCGATCCCTCGTCGCCGCAGATGACGTCGTTGCCGAGCAACCCCCAGATCGTGTCGTCGCCCCCCAGCCCGACCATCACGTCGTCGCCGTCGGTCCCCGTCAGTACGTCGTCTCCCGGCGTGCCGAGGTGCGTCGCAGGCCTGCCCTCGCACGTCCCCGCGACGGCACCTGCCGGGACGGCGGGGAGAAGTGGCGCGACCAGCGCGAGGCCGGCAAGGGCCAGGCGAGGCGCCATGCGCCCTCCGGGCGTCCACCTCCACGAAGGCGGAGCCATGGCGTGCAGCAGCGTGTTCCTCGACGGCAGATCCGCGTCTTGGCGTGTGTCCATGTCCTCGTCTCCTTGCCCGCGTCCGATGCCCTTCAGGATGAGCGCCTCGCGCGCACCGCGCACGGGACGGGAGTCCCGAGCGGTCCGGGAAAAGTAGGACGTCGCCACCGCACGTCTGCCGCTGCTGTGAGGGCGGTGGCCCGCCGCCTCGGTGGGCCGAGGAACGGGACTAGGGTCGGCTCCATGAGTGATGGAGCGCGGTCTTGTCGGTGACCGTGGCTGCCACGAAGGACGAGCTGGAGCGCGAGCGGTCGAGTCGCTCGGGCCTGATCGTGCTGGTTCTGGCCCTGTGCGGCACGTCGGTGTCGCTCATGCAGACCCTGGTCGTGCCGCTGCTGCCCGACTTCCCGGAGCTGCTGGGCACGACCTCGGACAACGCCTCGTGGCTGGTCACCGTCACGCTGCTGACGAGCGCGGTGGCGACGCCCATCCTGTCCCGCCTGGCTGACATGCACGGCAAGCGGCGGATGGTCGTGGTCTCGCTGGTCGTGTTGCTCGCCGGCTCTCTCCTCGGCGCCGTGAGCGACTCGTTGGCCGGGCTGATCGCCGCACGGGCCCTGCAGGGCTTCGCACCCGCGCTGATCCCGATCGGCATCTCGATGATGCGCGACGAGCTCCCGCCGGAACGGATCGGTGGAGCGGTCGCGCTGATGAGCGCGACGCTCGGCATCGGGGGAGCGGTGGGGCTCCCGCTGTCGGGCGTCATCTACGACGCCTTCGGGTGGCAGGCCGTGTTCTGGGGGAGCGTCGTCATGGCTGCCGTGATGCTGGTCCTCGTCCTGGCCGTGGTGCCGGAGTCCGGGGTGAGGACGCCCGGTCGCTTCGACTGGCCCGGCGCGATCCTGATGTCCCTGGCGCTGACGTCACTCCTCCTGGGCATCTCGAAGGGAGGCACGTGGGGGTGGACCTCGCAGTGGACCCTGCTGTCGTTCACGCTGTCCTTCCTCCTCTTCGCGCTCTGGGCACCGTGGGAGCTGCGGACGGGCGAGCCACTGGTGGACCTGCGTACGTCGACGCGGCGGCCGGTGCTCCTCACCAACATCGCCTCCCTCCTCGCCGGGTTCGCGATGTTCGCCAACCTGCTGGTCGCGACCCAGCAGCTCCAGATCCCGGTCGAGACCGGGGTCGGCTTCGGCCTGGACGTCACCCAGGCCGGGCTGGCGATGCTGCCCGGCGGCGTGCTGATGGTCGTCATGGCGCCGGTGTCGGCGTCGATCACGCGGCGCTTCGGCGCTCGGATCACGTTGGTGGCGGGGCTCGTCATCACGGGTTTCGGCTACGTCGTGCGCGTCCTGCTCGACGCGACCCTCGCCCAGCTCGTGCTGGCCGTCTGCATCGTGTCGGTCGGCATCGCGGTGAGCTTCGCGGCCATGCCGGTGCTCATCATGCAGTCGGTGCCGATCAGCGAGACGGCTGCCGCCAACGGGCTCAACACCGTGGTCCGCTCCATCGGAACCTCCACCTGCTCAGCGACCGTCGCGGCGGTCCTCGCCGCCGGCACCGTCGCCGGGAGCCCGTACCCCTCCGAGGCCGCGTTGCACGCCATGAACTGGCTCGCCGCGGGGGCTGCGTTCCTCGCCGCCGCCGTCGGGTTCATGATCCCGGCACGGATCGCGCCCGTCCTCGCCGGTGCTCCCGTCCTGCCCGGGGGTCCTCCGGCCGCCGTGCGGGGCGACTCGGTGCGCCGGGCGGACGTCGGTGCGGAGGTCGTCGTACGAGGTCGGGTGCAGCGTGGCGACGGCAAGCCGGCGCGACTGGCGGTGGTCTCGATGCTCGACCGCACGGGACGCCAGGCGGACTGGGCTCGCGCCGACAACGACGGTCGCTGGTCGGTCGTGCTGCCCGGTGCGGGGGAGTACCTCGTGATCTGCTCCGCGGAGGGCTGGGCGGCGCGGTCCGAGCTCCGCCACCTCTCGGCCGACGCCGTACCCGTGCTGCACCTCGACCAGCGCCTCACGGTCGCCGGGGTCATCTCGCGCGACGGATGGCCCATCGACGACGCGCTCGTCGTACTGACGGACTCGTCGGGTGAGTCCGCGGGCGCGACCCGGACGGACGAGCAGGGGCACTACGAGATCGGACTGCCACCGCTGGGCCGGTACGTGCTGACCGCCCTCGACCCGCGCACGGGCGCCGCCGAGTCCGAGGACGTGGTCATCAGTGCCCAGCGACGACGTTTCAACCTGGTGCTGCCCGATCTGCCCGATCCTCGACCGTCGGAGGACGCCACCTCCTGACCGGGCTCGGCGATCCGGTGGTGTTGCTGGAGGTCGCAGCGGTGGCAGACTCGGATCACTCGACACCTGGGGGGACTCATGGCAGCCAACGCGACGCCCGGCGCACCACCACAGAGGCGAGCGAGATGACGTACCTCGTCGTCGTCCTTGTCGTGCTGCTCGTCGCCCTGGTCATCGAGAACGCTCGACGCGGGCCCGTGAAGGCCACCAGGACCGGCGGTCAGGCCAACGGCGGTGGCGACGGCGGAGACGGCGGCGGCGGTTAGAGGTGCCGATCGCTCGGTCCGGTCACGCCTGCAGGTCAGCATCCGTCATCTCCCGGAAGCGTGTCGCGTCGAGTCAGGGTTGGTAGGGCTTGTCCTCGTGCCGCGGGTCCAGCCGGGGGTACCCCGCCTTGGGGTCGACACCGTCCGGCCGCGGCTCCTCGCCGCCCGAACTCTGCTCCGGAGGTGCCTCCTCCGAGGTCTCGAGGCGGCTCGTGTCCCGAAGACCGTCGGTCCCGACCTGGCCCCTTCCGGTGGGGCCGACGTGTTCGCTGCTGGACCCCATGCCGCCTGCCGCTCCCTCCGGACCGGACGAGTTCGGCGTCGCTCGCCTCTCCTCGGTTGCAGGCTTGGCTGTCTGGTCGTCCGGGCTGGTCATGGGCTCGTCCCCTCGGTCGTGGATGGCTGTCATCCCGTTCCCAGGTTGCCGCTCGTGATGCGTCCCGGCTCCCGCCCAGTGGGTCGGGTGACGGTGCCCCGCCGTCACGACGGAGTGGTTGCGCGCCGCCGATCGGCGTCCTTAGCCTGATTCCATGGAGCGGGCGCGGGTGCGATGAAGTTCGACCTCGTCACGCGGGCGTCCCCCGAGCAGGTGCTCGAGGCGATGACCGACTTCACCGACCGCAGGCTCCAGATCTGGAAGAAGACGCTGGACCCGAAGGTCTACGAGGTCAGGGAGCAGGGCGACACTTGGGCCGTGGCGAAGGAAGGGTCGCCGCGATCGCCGTACTGGGTCGTCGTCCGCTACGACTGGTCCGACCCCCGCCTGATCCGGTGGACGGAGCTCGAGACCAACCACGGCGACCCCGGCGAGGGCTTCATCCGCATCGCCCCGCACGGAGCGGACGGCAGCCGGCTCCACGTCGAGTGGGGAACCCATCCCGTACGCCCGCGGGACAAGGTCGCGATCTTCCTGCTGCACCACACGATGAACGGCGTCATCGCCCGGATGTGGCGCAAGGAGCTCGACCGGTTCGCCCAGGGGTGAGCGTCAACCGGCCGCCGGGACGACGCGGGAAGCGGAGGTCCCTGTCACCGCGGCAGGGGATTGGGCCCGGTCGCGGTCACGACCCGTTGGGGCGACCAGCCGTCGACGTGGTGGAAGCCGTCGACGAAGGGGTCGGAGTGGAGCTCGACGGAGGCCCGCAACGAGAGCCGGTAGAACTTCGCGTGCGTGAAGTCCTCGAACAGGACGTAGACGGGGTCCGGCGTGCTGTCCGGGCCCTGGAACTGCTGTCCGGTGAGGACGGGCTTGTGGGTCGCGACGAACGAGTCGAACGCGTCGCCGACCACGACGCCGATGTGCTCCAACCCCATCTTGTAGACGCGCTGGTGCACCGGAGGGATGAGCTCGATGAGCGGCACGAGCTTGCCGTCGAGCACCTCGAGCGGCTCGGCAGGGACGATCAGGGAGATCGGGCGCCCGTTCCAGACGTTCTCCCGGTTGGCGAGCGCGTGGCGCTCGAGCAGGGTGCGCACGTGAACGTACTGGTCCCACTCGAGCACGCGGAACGCGAGGTGGCTGAGCGGGTACGGGCCGATGTCGATGCCGCGGTTGAGCAGCCGGTCGCGCTGCTGCGCGGCGAACGCCCGACAGTCCCCGAGGATGTCGCTCCACGGATCGACCATCGCCGCCTCCTCCGTCCGCCATCGTAGCTGCGCGCGACGGGCCTGGTGGAGTGTCGAGGTCAGCGACGGGGGTCGATCAGCGTGATCCCGGCAGCAGTCGCCCGGTCGAAGGTCGGGAGCACCTCCGCAGCGTCGGCGAGCCCGATGGTGCGCCGGACCAGCCGGTCGGGTCGGAGCCGGCCCTGCGCGACGAGGTCGAGCAGCTCGGGGTAGTCGGCCGCGGCCATCCCGTGGCTGCCCAGCACGTCGAGCTCCCACCCGATCACGCGGTCCATCGGGACGCGCGGGTGACCGTCGATCGGCGGCAGCAGCCCGACCTGCACGTGGCGACCGCGGCGCCGGAGGCTGAGGATCGCGTCGGCGCAGGTCTGCTCGCTGCCCACGGCGTCCACGGCGACGTGGCTGCCGCCTCCGGTGAGGTCGGCGACCGCGGCCGGGACGTCCGCGCCGTCGGCGAGCAGCACGTGGTCCGCACCCAGGTCGGCGGCCAGGGCGAGTGCGCCGGGGTTGCGGTCCACCGCGACGACCTGGCAGCCCAGGGCGCGAGCGATCATCACCGCGCTGAGTCCCGCTCCACCGGCGCCGAGGACGGTCACCCACTCGCCCTCGGTGACGCGCGCGCGTGCGACGAGGGCGCGGTACGCCGTCGCGAATCGGCACCCGAGGCTGGCGGCCGTTGCGAAGTCGAGCGACTCGGGAAGGGCGATCAGGTTGGCGTCCGCGGCGTGCAGGGCGACGTGCTCGGCGAACGACCCCCAGTGGGTGAACCCCGGCTGCTGCTGGTCGGGGCACACCTGGGCGTTCCCGGACCGGCACCACTCGCAGCGACCGCACCCGCAGACGAACGGCACGGTCACCCGGTCGCCGACGGCCCACCGGCCGACCCCGGCGCCCACCTCCACGACCACGCCGGCCAGCTCGTGACCCGGCACGTGCGGGAACGCGATGTCGTCATGCCCCGCCCACGCATGCCAGTCGCTCCGACACATCCCGGTGGCCATCACCTGCGCGACCACGCCGCCGTCGGGGCACGTCGGGTCGGGGACCTCGCGGACCGCAGGACGGCCCCGGACTGCATCGATGACGACGGCGCGCACCCCGGCATCCTGTCACCCGGGCGGCTCACCCGCCGGGAGCCACAGCTCACCGAGCGGACGGCCGCCGGCGCGCCCGATCGCAGCCAGGAGCGGTTCGGCCCAGAGGTGCTCGAGGAGCGCGACGGCGGCGACCCCACCCGGCGGCACGGCGTCCGCCAGCGACCAGGCCTCGTCCACCGGCACGTCGCCGTCGGCCTCACCGCCTCCGCCGAGGACCTGTGCCGCGATCTTCCCGAGGTCGGGGTCGCTGCCGGGCGGCGGATCGAGGATCTCGAAGGTGCCGTCGTCGCCGCGCTCGACCAGCAGGACGTCGACCAGCCGTACGACGCCACGCTCGCGAAGCCGGGTGAGCTCGGCCAGCACCTCGCCCGAGAACGACGGCGCCTCGAACCCGATCACCAGGACCTGGACCGGCCCGCTCACCGTTCGACCCGCTCCCGCAGCTCGTCGAACTCATCCTGTGTGAGCACGCCGGTGTCGAGAAGGTGCTGCAGGGCCTCCACCGGGTCCTGCGCGGGCCGCGCCGGCGGCTGCTCGGCCGGTGGTGGGACGGGTGGCGGGGCGCGCCGCGGCGACGGGTGCGAGGCGGCGTACGCCTGCGCCGGGGTGAAGCGCCCGCCGTAGTAGGGCACGCTGCCTGTCATCCCGGTCATCCGGATCTGTCGCGGCACCAGTACGACCACGTGTTGATGATGCCGCACGCGACATCCGTTCCTCCACCGTCGACGACCTGAGTCCGACCGGCTTCTTCTCACAGTTCCGGTGTCCCGGAGAGATCAAGGATCATTTCGCTGCGGCGTACGCCTCCCGGAGCCACGCGCGCACCTGGTCATCGACCTGGGCGGCGTCGTCGAGCTCGAGGTGGTGCATCCACACCCGGGCCGACGGGTGGACGACCTCCTTGAAGCGGTCGGACGCGACCTCGCGGGGCAGGGCGATCGAGAGCACCGCGGGGACCTTGCTGTCGACGTACTGCCCCGGTCGCCAGACGTAGGCGAAGCCTCTGCGGCGTCGGAAGGCGACCTGGCTCCTCGTCACGGCCACCGACGCATCGCCGATCGAGGACAGGGCCTGCTCGACGGCGCGACACACGGCGAGACCCCGGGGGAACCCGTCGAAGAGGTCCTCCGGCCGTCGCCCGGCCTCTCCCGTCACACCTGCTGACCGCCCTGCAGCAGGCTGAGCACGGCGCGCGCCGCCGCGTCGGCGGGCCCGACGTCGACGTGCTCCTCCTCGCGCTGTCCCACCTCCACGCGTACGACGTGCCCGCCCGAGCGCGCGGTGAGGCTGAGGAAGTGCCCGCCGAGCACCTCCAGCAGCTGGTCGAGGCGTGGCAGCCACACCGCCTCGTGCTCCTCCACGCCGTCGAGGGCCCACTCGGTCGTGCCGTTGAAGGCCAGGACGCGACCGGAGGCCACGTCCCGCACCTCGACCACCATGTCGCTGACGAGGAAGACCGCCTCGTCGAGGTCGCGTTCGGGCAGCCAGAACCGGTCGCCGTTGCTCGGCGACCAGGCGAGTCCGGCGTCGTGGAGGCGGCGGGCGAGGTCAGGGGAGGTCACCTCGCCAGTGTCGCTCAGCCGCGGTGGCGACGGCGGTGGCGAAGGCGCGTGAGAAGCAGCAGGGTGTGGTCATGGTGCGAAGAGGGGGCGGTTCGGTGCGGCCGACGGTGGACCTGGCGTACCCGTTCGAGGGCCGCTGGCTGACGCAGAACAGTCCGGGCAGTCGCGTGCCCAGCCACGGCACGACGCTGCTGGCCACGGCGTACGCGATCGACTTCGTCCCGGTCGACGAGGCGGGGCGCACGGCGCCGATCACGCTCGGCTCGCTCCTGCGTCCCGAGCCGCCGGAGCGGTTCCCGGGCTTCGGGCGCCCCGTCCTCGCACCGGTGGAGGGCGCGGTCGTCGCCGTCCACGATGAGGCGCCCGACCACGGCGCATTCCGCGGACTGCCGTCGGTCCGGTACGCCCTCACCCAGCGCCGCCGGCTGGCAGCGGGGTGGGCGGCGTTGGCGGGCAACCACGTGATGATCGAGACCGGCGACGGCACGGTGGTGGCGGTCTGCCACCTGCAGCGCGGCAGCATCCGGGCGCGGCCCGGGCAAGGCCTGCAGGTGGGGGAGGAGCTCGGGCGGTGCGGCAACTCCGGCAACAGCACCGAGCCCCACGTCCACCTCCAGGCCATGGATGGTCCGGACCCCTCGCACGCGTCCGCCGTGGCCATCACCTTCGACGGCCACCTGCCGCGCAACGGCGACGTCGTCGACGCAGGCTGACCCAGAGGGCCTCAGCTCATCCGGCGCAGCAGCCCCACCGGCACGCGCTTGATGACGAACCCCAGCGGCACCCACGGCCACGCCGGCACGAGGGCGGACTTCTTCTCCTTCTCCATCGCCTCCACCATGGCGCGCACGCCCTTCTCGGTGGACGCCATGAGCGGAGTCCTCGCCGAGGTGCCGGACATCTCGGAGACGATGTAGCCCGGGTAGAGCACGGTGACCTTGATCGGCGTGCCGTGGACGTCGGCGCGGAAGCCCTCGGCGAGGTGGGCGACCGCGGCCTTGGTGGCGGCGTACGTCGTGATGTTCTTCGGCATCCCGCGCAGCGCGGAGAAGGACGACACCATCACGAGGTGCCCCGCGTCCTGCGCGCGGAAGATCGCGGCCGCGGCCTCGGTCTGGGCGAGCGCGCCGATGAAGTTCGTCTCCGCGGTCTCGCGGTTGGCGTCGAAGCGGCCGGTGCCCAGCGGCTGGCCCTTGCCGAGGCCGGCGTTGACGACGACGCGGTCGAGGCCGCCCAGCTCGTCGCGGAACTCCTCGAAGACGCGGAAGACGGCGTCGTGGTCGGTGACGTCGAGCGCCTTGACCACGACGCGGCGGTCGGGGTGGGCGGTGGTGATCTCGGTGGCGAGCTCGACGAGGCGGTCCGTACGACGTGCGCACAGCGCCAGGTCGTGGCCGCGGGCGGCGAGCTGGCGGGCCATCTCGGCGCCGAGGCCGCTGCTGGCGCCGGTGATGAGGGTCGTCGGCATGGGTGTCTCCTGGGGTGGGGCTAGCGGTAGGTGATGAGCTCGGGGGAGAGGTGGTCGGCGGCGTTGAAGGTGACGAGCGTCGTGCCGCGCGAGCCGCACACGATGGTCGAGGTCCCGGTGTTGATCGAGACCGGGTTGAGCCGCAGCCACAGGTCGGTGCACGCAGGTTCGGCGTCGGCGAGCAGCGACGCGGCCGCCCACGCCACGGGTCCGCCGCTGGTGAGCACGACGGCCGTGCCGCTGCGGGGGAGCGCGTCGGTGAGCTGGGTCAGGGCGACCCCGACGCGCGCGGTGAAGGCGGCGAAGGACTCGTCGTAGGACTCGTCGTGCCGGCCCGACGTCCAGCGCTGCGTCGCCTCCTCGAACCACCGCTGGAACGCGGCCTTCTCCGACTCGCCCTCCACGGTGGTCGGCTGGTCGTGGACGGCCAGCACCTGCAGGTGGTCGAACTCGTTCCAGCCGGGGTCGACGTCGACGGACGCCGACCACCGCGCGCCGTCGAGCACGCCGGCGGCGGTCTGGGCGTGGCGCTTCATCTCGCCCGCCACGACGAGGTCGGGCACCACCCCGCGGGCGGCCAGGGCCGCGCCGAGCACCCGCGACTGCTCGTGGCCGGTCGGGGAGAGGTCGTCGTAGTCCGCGGCGCCGAACGAGGCCTGGCCGTGCCGTACCAGCAGGATGCGGCTCACGAAGCGCCCGGGGCGATGAGCCCGTCGAGCCGGCGGCCGATGATCTGCACGGCCGGTCCGAAGAGGGCGTACATCTCGTTGGTCGTCTGCCCGTGGAAGTAGCGGTAGTAGATCTGCTGGGCGATCACCGCCATCCGGAACAGCCCGAACACCTCGTAGAAGCGCCACTGCTCGGGCGTCACCGACCGGCCGGTGCGCTCGGCGTACGCCGCCACGAACTCGTCGCGGGTCAGCATCCCGGGCAGGTGCGTGGGCACCCGCCGCATCATCTGGAACTCCTCGGTGTCGTCGGCCTGCACCCAGTAGGCCATCGACCCGGCGAGGTCCATCAGCGGGTCGCCGAGGGTGGCCATCTCCCAGTCGAGCACGCCCACGACGCGCGTCACGTCGTCGCTGTCGAGCACGAGGTTGTCGAGCTTGAAGTCGTTGTGGATCACGCAGGTCGCCACGTCGTCGGGCTGGTGGGCGTCGAGCCAGGCCATCACCGCCTCGAGGTCGGGTACGTCGTCGGTGCGGGCGTTCCGGTAGCGCGTCGACCAGCCCTCGACCTGGCGGCGGACGTAGCCCGCGCCCTTGCCGAGGTCGGCGAGCCCGGCGGCCTCCGGGTCGATGCCGTGCAGCTCGGCGAGCACGTCGACGGCGTGGAGGCACAGCTCGCGCGCCTGCTCGGGGGAGAGCGGCACGTCGGCGGGCCACTCGCTTCGCGGGATCACGCCGGGGATGCGGTCCATCGCGTAGAAGTCGCCGCCGATGACGTCGGGGTCGTCGCAGAACGCGACCATCGTCGCCACGTGGTCGAAGACCGGCGCGAGCGCCGACTGGATGGTGTGCTCGCGGCGCATGTCGTGGGCGCCCCTGGCCTTGGTGCCCGCCGGGGCGCGCCGCACGATGAGGTCGCGGCCCGAGGGGTAGCGCAGCAGGTAGGTGAGGTTGGACGCGCCGCCGGTGAACTGCCGGACCTCCGGCTCGCCCTCGAGCCCCTCGGAGGTGGAGGCGTGGGCCCGGAGCCAGGCGGCCACCCGGGCGACGTCGAAGGCGTCCTCCGCGCGCACCTCGCGCGCGCCGGGCACGGCCGTCACGAGGCGGCTCCCCGGTCCGCTGCCTGCAGCTTGGTCGCCTGGTCGCGCATCACGGCGTCGTACGCCGGCCGGTCGGCCCACTTGAGGAAGTAGGCCTGCCGCGCGGCCTCGTCGGGGACGATGACGTCCTCACCGGCGTCGATGCCGGCCAGCACGGCGGCGGCGATGTCCTCGGCGCTGACCTGCGAGCGCTCCACCAGACCGGCGACGACACGACCCACCGTCTCGTCGCTGCCCTGCATGGAGTCCATCAGGTTGGTGCGGAAGTAGGAGGGGCAGACCACGCTCGCCCGGATGCCGTACGACGCCAGCTCGTGGCCGCACGTCTCGGTGAACGCCACCACTGCGGCCTTCGTGGCGTTGTAGGAGCCCATGCCGCCCGGGTGGACGAGGCCGGCGAGCGAGGCGACGTTGACCAGGTGCCCGGAGCCCTGCTCCTTGAGCATCGGGACGAACGCCTTGGTGCCGCGGACCAGGCCGAAGAGGTTGATCTCGGTGATCCACTGCCACTCGTCGAGCGTGCAGCGGTCCACCCGTCCACCGCCGGCGACGCCGGCGTTGTTGACGAGCACGTCGAGCCCGCCCCAGCGCTCGCGCACGGCGTCGACGGCCGCGGCCCAGTCGTCGTCGGAGGTGATGTCGAGGACGAGGTCGATGCCGCCCACCTCGACGCGGTCGGTGGCGAGCACCTCGTCGCCGCGTGCGCGGAACGCCGACACCAGCGCGGCGCCGAGGCCGGAGGCAGCGCCGGTGACCAGGACGCGCCTGTTCTTGGGGTCCCCGCGGCGTTGTTCGGGGGAGCGCAGCGGAGGAGAAGAAGGTCGTGGGGTGTCGTTCATGCGGTGTGCTTCCCGAGCTCGATCTTGGCGATGACGTTGCGGTGCACCTCGTCGGGGCCGTCGGCCAGGCGCAGCGTGCGGGCGCCGACCCAGGCAGCGGCCAGCGGGAAGTCGTCGCTCATGCCGGCGCCGCCGTGGAGCTGGATGGCCATGTCGATGACGTCGAGGGCCATGGTGGGCACCTCCACCTTGATCTCGCTCACCGCGGAGTAGGCCTCCCGGCTCATCCCCTGGTCGAGCAGCCACGCGGCGTGCATGACCAGCAGCCGGGACCGGTTGATCGCGATGCGCGCGTCGGCGATGCGCTCGCGGTTGCCGCCGAGGTTGGCGATCGGCTTGCCGAAGGCGGTGCGCGACACCGCGCGGGCGCACGCCAGCTCGAGGGCGCGCTCGGCGAGCCCGATCGCCCGCATGCAGTGGTGGACCCGACCCGGACCGAGGCGGCCCTGGGCGATCTCGAACGCGCGCCCCGGGCCGAGCAGGACGTTGGCAGCCGGCACGCGTACGTTGTCGAAGGACACCTCGCCGTGGCCCAGCGGCTCGTCGTAGTAGCCCATCGTGGTCAGCATCCGCTCGACCCGCACGCCCTCGGCGTCGCGCGGCACGAGCACCATCGTGTGGCGCGAGTGCCGGTCGGCGTCGGGGTCGGAGAGGCCCATGAAGACGAAGATCTTGCAGTCGGGGTTGCCGACGCCGGTCGACCACCACTTGCGGCCGTTGATCACGATCTCGTCGCCGTCGACCTCCGCCGTGGCGGCCATGTTGGTCGCGTCGGAGGACGCGACGGCCGGCTCGGTCATGCAGAAGGCGCTGCGGATCTCGCCCCGGAGCAGCGGCTCGAGCCACTGCTGGCGCTGCTCGTCGGTGCCGTACTTCAGCAGCACCTCCATGTTGCCGGTGTCGGGGGCGTTGGAGTTGAAGACCAGGGGCGCCAGGAACGAGCGGCCCATCGCCTCGGCCACCGGGGCGTAGTCGACGTTGCTGAGGCCCTCGCCGCCGTCGGTGCCGAAGTCGGCGGCGTAGCGCCCGGCGTGCGCGGCGGGGAGGAAGAGGTTCCACAGGCCCTGCGCCCGCGCCTTCGCCTGCAGCTCGCCGATCACGGGGTCCGGCGTCCAGCTGTCGCCGCCGGACTCGCGCAGGCGGGTGATCCGCTGGTGCGCCTCGGCCTCGATCGGCTCGATCTCGTCGGCCACGAACGCGCGCACGCGGTCGCGGAGGTCGGCGGCGCGCGGGGAGAGGGAGAAGTCCATGACGTTGACCTTCGCACACTGTTGAGCAATGCTCAACAGCATGTCCGACGCCGCCGCGACCGCTCCCACCGAGGGCGTACGTCGCCGGCTGAGCGCGGACGAGCGCCGACGCCAGCTCGTCGCCATCGGTCTCGCCAAGATCGTCGAGACGCCGATCCAGGACCTGTCGATGGACGACATCGCCACGGAGGCCGGCATCTCCCGCGGGCTGCTGTTCCACTACTTCCCGACCAAGACCGACTTCTACCTCGCCTGCATCGCCGCGGCCGGTCGGCGCATCCTGCGCACCACCGCGCCCGACGAGGACGCGCCGGGGGAGGAGCAGGTCGAGATGACCACGCGGTTGATGATCGAGCAGATCGAGCGCCGTCGCGGCTTCTACCTCGCGCTCGTCCACGGCCACGGCGTCGCCGACCCGAGGGTCAGCGAGGTGATGGACTCGGTCCGCGACGGCAGCACGGAGCGCGTGATGGTGGCGCTCGACGTGCCGGAGGCCCGGCGCGACGTCGTACGTGCGTGGTGGGCCTACACGGAGGACCGGGCGCTCACCTGGGCGGCAGTGCCGCCCGGTGAACGCCCGGTCTCGTTGTCGCAGCTGGTCGCGGAGTGTGTCGCCGCGCTCCACGCCCTGCTGCGGATCAGCTCCTGATCGTCACCGCTTGACGACGCGACCCTTGACGGCGAACCGCATCCGGTCGTCGAGCGGCGTGCCGCCGCAGGCGAGCAGCGTGTCGCGGCCGCACTTGTAGCGGGTCGAGCCGTTGACCAGCGTCACCGAGACGGCGCCGACCTTGCGGCCGCTGAAGGGCACCTTGACGTGCCCGTCGCCGCGGCGGTTGAGCTTGACCATCTTGACCTTGCGCTTGCCGTCGAGGCGGTGGACGACCACCACCGCGGCCGGCGAGGTCCGCTTGGCGGGGCCCTTGACCATGACCTTGAGCTTCCACTTCTTGCCGCCGAGGCCCGTGCCGGGGCCGTAGACGTAGGAGGCGGAGGCCAGGTGGTTGACCTTCGTGCCGAAGCGCTTGGCGCGCTTGCGCTTGCTCAGCAGCTTGGCGCCGCGGACCTTGGGGCCGGGGTACTCCGCACCCTCGGGGAAGTTGGCGACCGGGGTGAGGTTGCCAGCGGCGAACTGGGCGTAGTTCTTGTGGAAGCCACCCTTGCGCTTGAGCACCTTCTGCAGCGCGGGGAGGCTGCTCCTGCCGCCGTCCTTCTTGAGGGTGCCGGCCTGCTTCCACGTCTTCAGCACCAGGCCGTTGCCGTAGCGCGAGGTGAGGTACTCCCAGAAGACCCAGTTGCCGTACTGGAAGCCGTTGGTGCGGCTGAAGGCGTCGAGCGGGATGTTGGGGGCGTAGATCTGGCTGACCGGGAGGTACTGGCGGTTGTCGTTGACCGTGGTCGCGATCCGCTCCTCCATCCAGGTGGCCGTGGACTCCATCATCCACGGGTCCTCGGCGTAGTCGTAGGCGTACTGGACGGCGTGGAAGAACTCGTGCCCCGCGGTCACGACGAGGTTGTCGTTGGGGGTGCCGTTGGGGAACTGCGCGGCTGCGAAGTCGTTGTCGAGCACGCAGTAGCCGGAGGCGGTGCGCTTCTTGGCCTTGTCCTCACCGGCGCAGAAGCCGTAGAGGTCGCCGCCGAGGTCCTTGAGGTAGACGTCGAAGAGCGGGCTGCCGCCGCGGGCGCCGTCGCGCACCGGCGCGCGGTAGCCCATGGCGTCGACGATCGTCGTCCACACCGAGTCCATCACCGCGAGGTTGGTCGCCGGCCACTCCGGCGACGGCGGGGCGTCGGTGCCGGTCGGCACGTAGTGCACGCACAGGCGCGTGTTGCACACCGGCGGCGCCTCGGCCACGGTGTAGCCGAACCCCTGCTCGTCGGTCACGCCGTCGGTGGGTCGGGCGAGGAGGGCGTCGGCCTGGCGCCGCTCGGCCCCGCGGAGCTGGGACCGCTTCATCCACAGGTCGCGCAGCACCAGCGTCGCGGACGGGTCGCTCGGCCGGGCGTTGCCGGCGAGGACGCGGCGCGCGGTCGTCAGGCTCTCGGTGGCCGTCGGCTCGATCTGCTCCTCGAGCAGCGGCAGCGCCGGCTCGGGCGTGAGCTCGAGCAGGTCGGCGGGGTCGAGGACCCCGGCCGCTCCCGGGAAGGAGCCGGGCACGCCCGGGCGGTCGTTGGCGGCAGCGACGGTCGGGGCGCCGAGCGCCCCGCCCACCAGTGCGATGGCCACGGCGGTGGTGACGAATCTGCGCATGGTTCCCCTCGTGTAGGTCATGTCCGCACGACCCTAACCCGGCGACGCTGCCGGGCCACGATCACAGATCGGCGATGTGCTCGATGATCGCCGTGGTGGAGATCGCCGGGGTGCGGGCCAGGTAGACGACCTCGCAGACGTCGCCGAGCTCGTCGAACTTGCCGGCCCAGTCGTCGCCCATCACCAGCACGTCGGCGCCGTGCTCGAGGACGTAGTCGCGCTTCTGCTCCAGGCTCTCCTCGACGAAGACGGCGTCGACGACCTTGAGCGCGCCGACGATCGCCAGCCGCTCGCGCTGGCTGAAGATGGGGGCGCGGCCCTTCTTGCGCTCGTTGAGGGCGTCGGCGGAGACGCCGACGACGAGCCGGTCACCCAGCTCGGCGGCGCGCTCGAGGACGCGCAGGTGCCCGACGTGGAAGACGTCGAACGTGCCGAAGGTGATCACGGTGCGAGGCATGCGCGGCATTCTGGCACGCGGGTCGTCACGGGTGGTGGGGGAGGATGCTGCCATGGCCGCCACCTCCGCCACCTCGCCTCGGCGCTCCTCGACGAGCCCGCCACCGAGCCCGCCCCCGATCTCCCTCATCACGCCCGACCCGGGCGCCGACGAGGCCCGTCGCCGCGGCCTGCGCCGGATGCGCACGGTCGCCGTGGGCCTGCTGCTGCTGGCGGCCTGCGTGTACGCCGCCACGCTGGGCCGCGACGGCTTCTGGGGCTTCGTCAACGCGGGCGCCGAGGCGTCGATGGTCGGTGCGATCGCGGACTGGTTCGCCGTGACGGCGCTCTTCAAGCACCCGCTCGGGCTGCCCATCCCGCACACCGCGCTCGTCCCGAAGCGCAAGGACGAGCTCGGCAAGGGGCTCGAGGAGTTCGTCGGGGAGAACTTCCTCCAGGAGGACATCATCCGCGAGCGCGTGGCGGCGGCGACGATCTCGGCGCGGGTGGGCGCGTGGCTGGAGGAGCCGGCCCATGCCCGCCGGGTGGTCGACGAGGCGGCCGAGGTGGCCGTGATCGCGCTCGGCAAGGTCCGCGACGACCACATCGCCGACCTGGTCAGCCACGCCCTGGTGCCGCGCTTCCGCGAGGAGCCGATCTCGCCGCTGCTGGGCACGACGCTGATGGAGGTGCTGCGCGACGACCTGCACCACGGGCTGGTCGACCTCGCCGTCGACGAGCTGCACAGCTGGGTGCGCGACAACCCGGAGACCTTCACCCGGGTGCTCGAGGAGCGGGCGCCGTGGTGGGCGCCGCCCAAGCTCAACGACGCGGTCACCTCACGGCTGCACGTGCAGGCCCTGGCGTGGCTCGAGGACATCCGCGACGACCCGCACCACCGCGCCCGCGAGGCGCTCGACTCGATGCTGGGCCAGCTCGCCCACGACCTGCTCAACGACGAGGAGACGGTCCGCCGCACCGAGGCGCTCAAGGAGCGGCTGCTCGAGCACCCGCAGGTCGTGACCACCGCGATCTCGCTGTGGAAGGCGATGCGCTCCGCGCTCCTCAGCTCGATCCGCGACCCGGAGGGTGCCGTCCGGCAGCGCCTCCTGATCGAGCTCAGCACCTTCGCCGAGCGGCTGCGCGACGACGCCGTCCTGCGCGAGCGCCTCGACCGGGTCGCCGCCGACCTCACCGTCTTCGCGGTCGAGCGCTACGGCGCCGAGGTCACCACCGTGATCACCCACACCATCGAGCGCTGGGACGGCAAGGAGGCCGCGCGCCGCATCGAGCTGCACGTCGGCCGTGACCTGCAGTTCATCCGGATCAACGGCACGATCGTCGGCGGCCTGGTCGGCGTGCTCATCCACGCCTTCAGCCTGCTGGTGCACTGACCGCCCGGCGGGTCAGCGCCGGCAGGGCTTCATCACGGGCATGATCCGCGACCGGCTCTGGTGCGCGCGGGCGTACGCGTCGTCGAAGTGCGCGCGGTACTGGTCGTGCAGCCAGCGGTTGCCCACCACGCGGAGCATGACCTCGTCGTTGTAGAGCAGGCCGCCGCACGTCGTGTTGGACGTGCCGGTGAGGACGAGGTCCGTCACCTTGCCGCGGAACTTCGCGTGCACCACCAGCATCTTGTCGTGGGTGAGGACGGTGCGGACCTGACGGTCCGGGATGTCGCCGCTGGGCAGCGACCGCTGCACCCAGTTCTCCACCGTGTCGCGCGAGGTGACGATCCGCACCCGGCAGCCGCGATCGGAGAGCCGGGCCAGCTGGGCGCGCACGTCGGCGCGCTGGATGACCGCGAACATCGCCGACACGTCCCGGGCGCCGCGCGTGCAGGAGATGTCCTTGAGCGTGGAGAGCAGCAGGTCGCTGCGGTTGGGATAGACGGCCGCGGTCAACGGGCCGCTCTTCCAGACCTTGCGCCGGTCGTCCCAGCGCTCGCCGTCGACCCTCAGGCTCTCGGCCTCCAGACGGGAGAAGTAGGCCACGCCGAAGGCGTAGAGCCCGGGGTCGTCGATCTTGATGTACGAGTTGTACTGGCGGTACTGGCGGTCCTCGAGGTTGGCCGAGGACGTCATGAACGACTGCACGCCGCCGATCTCGGTGGCGTAGAACTTCAGGTGCTGCACGTCCTGGCTGTCCGGGTAGGGCCCGGGCGCGCGCCACGGCAGGCAGGCGCCCTTGCAGATCGTCACGTTGCGTCGTGCGGGGTCCTGCTCCTCGAGGGTCGAGATGAGGCGGCGCCCGTGCCGGTTGAGGCGCAGGTCGTCGTCGCCGACGAGGAACACCGTGGCGCCGCGGCGCTGGGCGGCGAGGAGGGCGTCGGTGGGCTCCTTGATGTCCCAGCGGAACATCGCGACCCGGATCGTGTCGCCGGGGCCGGCGGTGTCGAAGAGGTGGCTCGCCCGGTCGAGCACCGTCGGGTCGCGCGGGACGGCGAGCGGGGAGGTGAAGCACGCCTCGAACCCGGCCTGGGCCTGGCAGCCGGACTTGACGGCCGCCGCGGCCGGACGTGCGTACGCCGGACCGGTGGGCGTGGTGGCGGCAAGCAGGGGCGTCACCAGGCAGAGCGACGCCGCGGCGAGGAGGAGGCTTCGGATGCTCACGGACACCTACCCTAGAGACATGTCACCCACCAGCGAGCCCGTCGACGTCCCCATCCGCGACGAGTCCATCCGGCTGGGCCAGTTCCTCAAGCTCGCCAACCTCGTCGAGAGCGGCGCGGAGGCCAAGCCCGTCATCGCCAACGGGGCGGTGCAGGTCAACGGAGAGGTCGAGACGCGGCGAGGCCGCCAGCTCGCACCTGGTGACGTGGTCACGCTGGGCGGGCTGGCGGCCCGGGTCGCCACCGGGGAGATCGAGATCGACGTCCCCTGGTGAGTGGGGCGACCGGATGAGGTGAAGACCCCCCGGTCACTTCACCTCACGTGTGAGCACCCGCCACGTGCCGATCGCCAGGGGCAGCATCACCCAGACGCCGACGCCCGTGCCGAGCTGGGCCCAGTCCTGGCCCGCCATCTCGCCGTCGAACAGCGGACGCGTGACGGAGTCGAGGTCGAGCCACTGCCCGACGCCGGAGAGCGAGCTGAAGACCTGCGTGACGATCGTCCAGGCGGTCGGCAGGACCAGCACGGTGACGATCGCGACCGGCGTGTTGAGGAACAGCAGGCCGAACGCGACGCCCTGCAGGACGTAGATCAGCAGCGCCAGCACGAGCCCGGCCCCAGCGGCGACCTCGAGGTCCCACGCGCCGTTGCCGGCCAGGTTGGCGAGCGCGGCGGCGGCGAAGGCGACGGCCATCACGACGAGGCCGAGCGCCAGGGCGCCCAGCGCCTTGGCGAGCACGACCCGACCGCGGCGCGGCTCGAGCGTGAAGGTGACGAGCCCGGTGCGCTGGGTCCACTCGGCCGTGGCGGCCATGATGCCGATGACGGGGAGCAGCATCGCCAGCGGCAGCGTGGAGACCTGCAGCAGGTTGCCGAAGGTCGCGTCCTCCGCGGGGCCCCAGAGGACGAACGCGGCCAGGATGAGGACGGTCAGCGCGGCCATCACGATGACCATCCAGCGTCCGGCTCGGGTGTCCACCATCTTGCGCACCTCGGCCTGCAGGGTGCGCGCGAAGGGCACTCCCGGACGACCGGGGAGGGCGGTGGGCGTGCCGGCGGAGCCGGTGGTGCCGCCGACGGCGGGTGCGGCGCCGGGGGTGGTGGTCGAGGTCATGCTGCGTCTCCTTCACGAGAGGTGGCGGCCGTGAGGCCGAGGAACATCTCCTCCAGGCCCTCCGAGCCGCCGGAGCGCAGCTCGAGGAGGACGACGGACTCGCGGGCGGCGATCTCGCCGACCACGCGCGGCTCGGCCTCGACGACCAGCCCCGAGCCGGTCCGGGTGACGGGTACGTCGGCGGCCTGCAGCAGCTGCGCGAGGCGTCCGTCGTCGGTGGAGGACACCGCGGTGCCGCCGCGGCTGAGGAGCTCCTCCTTGGAGCCCATCGCCACGATCCGGCCGCGGCCGATCATCACGAGGTCGTCGGCGACGATCTGCACCTCGTGGAGCAGGTGGCTCGACAGCAGCACGGTGCCGCCGCCGTCGGCGAAGCGCCGCAGCAGCCCGCGCATCCAGTGGATGCCCTGCGGGTCGAGGCCATTGGCGGGCTCGTCGAGGACGAGGACCTGCGGCTCGCCGAGCAGCGCGGCGGCGATGCCGAGGCGCTGGCGCATGCCGAGGGAGTAGTTGCGGACCCGGCGTCCGGCCTCCTCGTCGGTCAGGCCGACGAGCGCGAGGGCCTCCTCGACGCGCGCCTTGGTGACGCCGATCGAGATGGCGGCGACCCGCAGCACCTCGCGGCCGGTGCGGCCGGGGTGCTGCGCGGAGGCGTCGAGCATGACGCCCACCTGGCGGCCGGGGTTGTGCAGGTCGCGGTAGGGCTGGCCGAGGATGGTGGCGCGGCCGGAGGTGGGCGGGGTGAGACCGGTCATCATCCGCATCGCGGTGGACTTGCCGGCGCCGTTGGGCCCGAGGAAGCCGACGACGCTGCCGGGGCGGACCTCGAAGGAGATGTCGTCGACGGCGGTGAACCCGCCGTAGCGCTTGGTGAGGTTCTCGACTGTGATCATGGCTCCAGCCTCGCCGCGCTGCCGGTGCCGGGACATCGGGCGGAGGGGTCGGCGGGGTCCGACCTCGGTATCGGCGTCCGCCCCCGGACGACACCTTGGTCGGACGCGGCCGTGTCGAGGGTTCGCCTAGGGTCGGTGCCATGGTGGGGACCGGCCGGCTCGCGGCGACCTGGCGCTACGGACTGGCTGCCCTGATCAGCCTCACCGTCTGGGGCATCCCGCTGGTGAGCGCCGCCGAGCGCCCGCCGGAGCCGGTCGTGATGTGGTTCCTGGTGGGCGACCCGGTGCTCGGGATCCTGTCGTTCGTGCTGATCCGCTGGCGGCACCGCCGACCCGCGCTGGTCGCCGGCCTGCTGGTGGCGTTCTCCTGCGTCTCGGCCTCGAGCGCCGGCCCGGGCTCGTGGATCATCGGCTCGATCGCGTCCCACCGACGCTGGCGGCTGCTGGCCGTCGTGGCGCCGCTCAACGTGCTCGCCGGGATCGTCCAGGAGCGCATCGGCCTCACCCAGGACACGCTGCCGCTGTGGGCGTCGTTCGCCTTCGGGTGCCTGACGGTGGGCATCCTCGCGGCCACCGGCTATGCCATGGGCTCCCAGCGGCAGCTCGTGGACTCCTACCGCGAGCGTGCCCTGACCGCCGAGCGCGAGCAGCGCGCCCGCGTGGCCCAGGCGCAGGCGGCCGAGCGCACCCGCATCGCCCGCGAGATGCACGACGTGCTGGCCCACCGCATCTCGCTGGTGGCGATGCACGCCGGCGCCCTCGGCTACCGCACCGACCTGAGCGAGGAGGAGCGGGGGAGTGCCGCGAAGTCGATCGAGGACAACGCGCACCGGGCCCTCTCCGACCTGCGGGCGGTGCTCGGCGTGCTCCGGGACCCGACGCAGCCGACCGACGCCGTCCCCGAGCGGCCCCAGCCCGGGCTCGACGACGTGGCGTCGCTGGTGGCGGAGGAGCAGGCCGGCGGGATGCGCGTACGCCTGTCCAACCGCGTCGAGGACGACGTGCCCGCCGGCACCGGCCGGACGGCGTACCGGATCGTGCAGGAGGCCCTCACCAACGTGCGCAAGCACGCGCCCGGCACCGCGGTGACGGTGGACGTGGCCGGGTCGCCCGACGACGGCCTGGTCATCGGGGTGCGCAACGCGGCTCCGGTCGGTCCGGCAGCACCGCCGTCGCTCCCGGCGTCGGGCCTGGGCCTGCTGGGCCTGGCCGAGCGCGCGGCCCTGGCGGGGGGCCGGATCAGTCACGGCACCGACCCGGGAGGCGGCTACGCCGTACGGGCGTGGATACCGTGGACCACGTGACGGGTGCGAGCGACGGGGGCGCGGTCCGGCTCGCCGTCGTCGACGACGACCCGATGGTGCGCGCCGCCCTGCGGATGATGCTCGGTGGTGACTCCGGGCTGAGGGTCGTCGCCGAGGCCGCCGACGGCGAGGAGGCCCTGCGGGTGGTGCCGGCGTCCGACGCCGACGTGGTGCTCATGGACATCCGGATGCCGGTGCGCGATGGGCTCAGCGCGACCGAGGAGCTGCTGGCCGCCGACCCCGGCCTCAAGGTCATCGTGCTGACGACCTTCGACACCGACGACATGGTGCTGCGCGCGCTGCGCATCGGTGCGGCGGGCTTCCTGCTCAAGGACACCCCACCGGCCCGCCTCGTCGAGGCGATCCGCACGGTGGCGGCCGGCCAGCCGATGCTGTCACCCAGCGTCACGGCCCAGCTGATCGCCGCCGTCACCGGTGCGGACCGCGACGCCGGCGGGCAGGACCGGACGCGGTCCGCGCGCGCGGCCCTCGACGTCCTCACCGACCGCGAGCGCGACGTGGCCGACGCGGTCGCGCGCGGGCTGAGCAACGCCGACATCGCGGCCGAGCTCTACATGGGTGTCCCGACGGTCAAGACACACGTCGGGAGGCTGTTCACCAAGCTGGGCGTCGAGAACCGGGTGCAGGTCGCGATCCTGGTCCACGACGCCCAGGCGTAGTGATCGTCAGCAGGGGTCAGCGGACCTCGAGCAGGTCCACCACGAAGATCAGCGTCTCGCCCGGCTTGATGACACCGCCGGCGCCACGGTCGCCGTAGCCGAGGTGCGGGGGGATGACGAGCCGGCGACGGCCGCCGACCTTCATGCCCTGCACGCCGGTGTCCCAGCCGGAGATGACCTGACCGATGCCGAGGCGGAACTGCAGCGGCGTGCCGCGGTTGTAAGACGCGTCGAACTCCTCGCCCGAGGAGTGGGCCACGCCGACGTAGTGGACCGAGACGGTGGAGCCGGACGTGGCCTCGGCACCGTCTCCCTCGACGAGGTCGGTGACCTCGAGGTCGGCGGGCACGTCGCCCATGTGGGGGTCGACGTCAGGCTTCTCGCTCACGTGATTCTCCGATCAGTTGCTGCTGGTTGCAGGTTGGTGCCGGTCAGGTCTGGTGCACGTAGTGGTCGAGCTGGTCGCGCTCGAACTCGAGCTCGCCGATGCGGTTCTTGACCACGTCACCGATGGAGATGATGCCGGTCAGCCGTCCGTCGGCCACCACCGGGACGTGCCGGATGCGGTGCTCGGTCATCGTCTGCATGAGGTCGGTGAGGCCGTCGTCGCCGGCGCACGTGCGCACGTCGACGGTCATGATCGAGCTGACGGGGCTGTCGAGCACCGCGGTGTCCTCGTGCAGGCGGCGTACGACGTCGCGCTCGCTGACGATCCCGGCGACCCGCTCGCCGTCCTCGCTCACCACCAGCGCGCCGACGTTGTGCTCGGCCAGGAGCGCGACCAGCTCGCGCACCGTGGCCCCCGGGTCGATGGTCACGACCGTCTGGCTTGCCTTGCCCTTGATGACGTCCTGGATCTTCATGGTGTCCGCCCTCTCGTCCCGCAGAACTGGTGAGAGCCACCGTAGCCAAGCCGGACTGCGAGGGACAGGCCCGAACGGCTCGCCTCGGTGAGCGGTCTCAGTCCAGCACCGGCGGGGCCTGCCGTGCGCGCAGGCTGCTGACCGAGCCGGGCCCGCGCCGCGGCACGTCGGGGTCGGTGCCGTCGTCGTGCGTGGCGCCCAGGAAGGACAGGGCGGCGTCGTGCAGGTGGCCGTTGGAGGCCAGCGCGTTGCCGCCCCAGGGCCCGTCGGTGCCGTCGAGGGAGGTGAACCGGCCGCCGGCCTCGCGGACGATGACGTCGAGGGCCGCCATGTCGTAGAGCTCGAGCTCGGGCTCGGCGGCGAGGTCGACCGCGCCCTCGGCGAGCAGCATGTAGGACCAGAAGTCGCCGTACGCACGGGTGCGCCAGCAGCGACGTGACAGCGACACGAAGTCGTCGAGGCGGTCGCGCTCGTCCCACCCGGACAGCGACGAATAGCTCAGCGACGCGTCCTCGAGACGTCGTACGTCGGACACCTCGCACCTGGTGGCCTTCAGCAGGGAGCGGCCCGTCCACGCGCCGTTGCCCGTCGAGGCCCACCACCGGCGCTGGAGCTGCGGCGCGGACACCACGCCCAGCACCACCTCGTCGTCGATGGCGAGCGCGATGAGAGTCGCCCAGACCGGCACGCCGCGCACGTAGTTCTTGGTGCCGTCGATCGGGTCCACGATCCACCGGCGCTGGCTGTGCCCGGTCGTGCCCTGCTCCTCACCGACGACCGCGTCGCGGGAGCGCACCCGCGACAGCGTGCGGCGGATGCCCTCCTCGACGGCCTTGTCGGCGTCGGTCACCGGCGTGAGGTCGGGCTTGCTCATGACGTGCAGGTCGAGCGCCTTGAAGCGGGCCTGGGTCAGCGAGTCCGCGTCGTCGGCCAGGACGTGGGCCAGCCTCAGGTCGTCGGTGTGGTCAGTGGAGCCGGTGATGGGCATGTCCACAGGCTATTCCCAGCATCGCGCCCTACATTGCACGCATGGAGCTCAACGGTGTGCCGCTGCACCCCCTCGTCGTGCACGCAGTCGTCGTCCTCGGGCCGCTCGCGGCGCTGACCGGCTTGGTCTACGCGGCCGTCCCGCGGTGGCGCTGGTTGCTGCGGTGGCCCCTCGTCGTGCTCGCCGTGGTCACTGCCGTCACCGCTCTCGTCGCCGTCGCAGCCGGTGAGGACCTGCTGGCAGCACGCCCCGAGCTCGCCCCGATCGTGGAGGACCACGAGGAGGCGGGGGAGATGCTCCGCAACGTGGCGCTGGGCTACGCCGCGGTGTCCGCGCTCGCAGCGTGGGCACTGGGCGGGGTCTCGGCGCTGGCGTCCGGCAGGGGCGCGCGGGAGACGCGCTTCGGCATCCCGGTCGCGGTGCTGCTGGCGGTCGGCGCGGTCGCGCTGCTCGTGACGGTCTACCTGGCCGGGGACTCGGGGGCCAAGGCCGTCTGGGGCTGACCCGCACTACCAGTCGCTGGACGCCTCCCGGGCAGCCAGCAGCCGGCGGAAGGACTCGACCCGGTCCGGGTCGGCCTCGCCGGCCTCGACCGCCTCGTCGAGCCCGCACTCGGGCTCCTCGCCGCCGTGGGTGCACCCGCGCGGGCACGTCTCCGTCATCTCGTCGAGGTCGGGGAACGCCTCGATGAGGTTCTCCGGCTGCACGTGCGCGAGCCCGAAGGACCGGATGCCGGGGGTGTCGATGATCCAGCCGTCGCCGTGCGGGAGCTCGAGCAGGTAGGCGCTCGTCGAGGTGTGCCGCCCGCGCCCGGTGACGGCGTTGACGATGCCGACCTCCCGGTGCGCGTCGGGGATGAGCGCGTTGACCAGGGTGGACTTGCCCACGCCGCTGTGGCCGACGAGGACGCTGGTGCGTCCGCGCAGCCGGTCGAGCAGCTCGGTGAGGTCGCCCGCGCCCTCGCCCTTGAGCTGGGTGACCACCCACGGCACGCCGAGCGACCGGTAGGTCGAGAGCAGCGTCTCGGGGTCGGCCAGGTCGGCCTTGGTGAGGCACAGCAGCGGCGCCATCCCGGCGTCGTACGCCGCCACGAGGGCGCGGTCGATCAGGCGCGGGCGCGGCTCCGGGTCGGCGAGGGCGGTGACGACGACGAGCTGGTCGGCGTTGGAGACGATGACCCGCTCGACCGGGTCGTCGTCGTCGGCCGTGCGGCGCAGCGTGGTCGTGCGGGGGACCACCTCGACGATCCGGGCCAGCGACCCGTCGTCGCCGCTCGTGTCGCCGACGACCCGCACGTGGTCACCGACCACCACGCCCTTGCGGCCGAGGGGCCGCGACTTCATCGCCATCACCCGGTGACCGTCGAGCAGCAGGGTGAAGCGGCCACGGTCGACGGTGACCACGCGGGCGTCGACGGCGTCGTCGTAGGACGGCCGGTCCTTGGTGCGCGGGCGGGTGCGGCGGCGCGGCCGCTCGTAGTGCTCGTGGTCGTGCTCGCCGTAGCGGCCGGTCGTCACGCGGACCCGCCCTGCACCGCGCGGCTCCACGCGCCGGCGAAGTCGGGGAACGTCTTCGACGTCGTCGCGACGTCCTCCACGAGCACGTCGTCCACGGCCAGCCCGAGGATCACGCCGGCGTGGGCCATGCGGTGGTCGGCGTAGGTGCGGAACGTCCCGCCGTGCAGGGTCGACGGCCGGATGGTGAGTCCGTCCTCGCGCTCGGTGACGTCGGCGCCCAGGCGGGCGAGCTCGGTGGCCAGCGCGGTGATCCGGTCGGTCTCGTGGCCGCGGATGTGGGCGACGCCGCGCAGGTGCGACGGCGAGTCGGCGAGGGCGCACAGGGCGGCGACGGCCGGGGTCAGCTCACCCACGTCGTGGAGGTCGAGGTCGACCCCGGTCAGGCGCGGGGGCCCGACCACGGTGAGGTCGCCGTCGGCCAGCGTGACCTCGCAGCCCATCAGCGTGAGGATCTCGCGCAGCTCGTCACCGGGTTGCGTGGTGGTGGCGGGCCAGTCGGTGACGGTGACCCGGCCGCCGGTGGCGGCGGCGAGGGCGAGGAAGGGCGCCGCGTTGGAGAGGTCGGGCTCGATGTCGTGGTCGACCGCCCGCACCGGGCCCGGGGCGACCGCCCAGCGGTTGGCGTCGGTGTCGTCCACCTCGACGTCGTGCTGCCGGAGCATCTGCACGGTCATCTCGATGTGGGGGAGCGAGGGCACCGGCTTGCCGACGTGGCGCACGTCGACGCCGCGGTCGTAGCGGGCACCCGCGAGCAGCAGCGCCGAGACGAACTGTGACGACGCGCTCGCGTCGATGGTGACGGTGCCGCCGGGCACGGAGCCCGTCCCGTGCACCGCGAACGGCAGAGCGCCCCGACCCCCGTCGTCGACCTGCACGCCGAGGGCGCCCAGCGCCGTGAGCATCTGGCCGACGGGACGCAGCCGCATGTGGGGGTCGCCGTCGAAGCGCACGGTGCCGGCGGCCAGCCCGACGACGGGCGGCACGAAGCGCATCACCGTGCCGGCGAGTCCGCAGTCGACGTCGGCGTCGCGGTCCCAGGCGGCAGGGGTCACCCGCCAGTCGCCGGCCCCCGGGCCGCCGGTGTCCTCGATGCCGGTGCCGAGCGAGGTGAGCGCGGCGGCCATGAGCAGCGTGTCGCGCGAGCGCAGCGGACGACGTACGACGCTGGGGCCGTCGGCGATCGCGGCCAGGACGAGCGCCCGGTTGGTGAGCGACTTGCTGCCGGGGAGGGAGACGACCCGGTCGAGGGGTTCGGTGGGGCGCGGGGCCGGCCAGAGGTCACTCACCCGCGCACCCTATCGAGGTCAGGTCAGCTGGGCCTTGGCCAGTTTGGCCTCGCGGCGCGCCTGCTTGGCGACGTGCCTGGTCTCGCGGCGCACGTCGGCGGCGGCGCGACGGGCCCGCCAGGCCAGTCCGGGCTTGCCCTCGGTGTCGACCGCGGCGAGGAGGAGGCCGCCGAGGACGGAGGTGTTCTTGTAGAACTGCAGGCGCTGCGCGTTCTTGGCCTGCGGGTCGGTCTCGTTCCAGAAGGCGTGCCCGGCGAGCGTGGTCGGCACGAGGGAGGCCGCCAGCACGCTCGCGCTGAGCCGTGGCGCACGACCGGTGGCCAGCGCGGCGGCGGCGAGGATCTGGGCGCCGGCGTTGATCCGGACCAGGGTGGCCGGGTCGGTCGGGATCGGCACCTGGGGCGCCGCCTTCTGGGCGGCCGGGACCACCTTGTCGGTCACCTTCTTCGCCCTGGCGGCGTGGCCCTCGGTGTTGCGGAGGGCGTTGATGCCGCCGGCGACGAAGATCGTGGCCAGCATGGGACGCGCGAGCAACCGGGTGATCGTCATGCGCCCTTGTCTACACGATGTGCGGGGACGGCGCTCCGTCCCCAGGGGTGCCAGACGGGTGGGTGACCGGGCTCGGCGGCCGGATCAGCCGAGGGTCGCGCGCCACGTGTTGTTGCCGGCGTCGGGGTCGCTCCCGGACGGTGCCAGGGTGGCGGTCACGCTGCCGCCCCGGGGCGCCACCACCTCGACGGCGACGGAGGTGTCGCCGGAGACCTGGCACAGCGCCACGGTCTTGGTCGCGGTGCACCGGCCGTCGGCGGTGCGCACCACCTCCGCCCCGGCGGCCTCGATCCGCAGCTGCCCGGTCGCCCCGCCGAGACCGGCGACCCGCACCACGACGGCGTACGTCGGCCGGGCCCCGCCCACGCTCCCGCTGACCGAGGCGTCGGCGACCGGCGGCTCGGGGGTCGGCTGGGTGGGGTCCTGCGTCGGGTCCTGCGTGGGGTCCTGCGTCGGGTCCTGCGTCGGGTCCTGGGTGGGGTCCTGGGTCGGGTCCTGAGTCGGGTTGGACGTCGGGTTCGAGGTGGGGTTGTTGGTCGGGTCGGACGTGGGGTCGTTGGTGGGGTTGCTGGTGGGGTTGCTGGTGGGGTTGCTGGTCGGGTCGGACGTCGGACCCTGGCTCGGGGTCTGGCTCGACGTCGGTGCCTGGGTGGGGTCGACGGTGTCCTGCGTCGGGTCGGTGTCCTGGGCGGGATCGGACCCCGGGGGCGTGTCCGAGCCGGGAACGGAGCCCGGGGTGACGTCCACGTCGCCGGGCGGCAGGACGAGGGCGGGCGGGGTGGAGCGCAGTCGCGGGCTCCCCGGCGACCGGTCTCCGGTCGTGGCGGAGGCGCCGCCGGAGCGGACGGCGCCCTCCGACGTCGCAGCACGCGTCGGTGCCGGTGTGGGTGCGTCGGAGCCACGCATGCCCAGGACGATCCCACCGGCGACGACAACGGTGCTCACTGCGACGCCGGCGACGGCGGCGACGCCGGCGTTGCCCGTCACGAGGTCGCGGACGCGTCCGAGGAGCGCCCCGACGCCCACCGGGGCCGCGGCTGAGAGCACGGTCGTGCCGAGGTAGGCGGTCGCGGCGCCGCCCAGGAGCAACGGGGCGAGCAGGCCGCCGAGGTTGGAGTTGACCTCGGTCAGCTCGAGGTAGATCGCCATGCACGGGCGGCACTCGTCGAGGTGCTCCTCCACCTTGGTGGCGTCGCGGCGCGACGAGGCGCCGCGGACGTAGGCGCCGAGCTGCCCGTGGGTCCACCGACAGGCGTCCTCGTCGAGCTCCGCCGCGTGCTGGGTGAGGAACGCCTGGCGCAGTCCCTCGCGGGCGCGGTAGGCGAGCGCGGAGACCGAGTTGGCGCTCATCCCGAGCATCGGCGCGATGTCGGCGGGCTTGTCGCCCTCCACCTCGGTGTGCCACAGGACGAGCTGCCAGCGCTCGGGGAGGCTGGCGAAGGCACGGGCGGCCGCAGCGCTCTCGAATCCCTCGACGGCCGTGTCGCGGAACGGCACGCCCGGGTCGAAGGCCTCCATGTCGTCGGTGGTGTGCAGCCGGGACCCGGCCCGGAACCGGTCGACCTGGAGCCGGCGTACGGCGGTCAGCAGGTAGGCACGGAAGGCGAGGTCGGGCCCGCCGCCGCGCTGCAGCACACCGAGCACCTTCACGAAGGCCTCGGACACGAGGTCCTCGGCGTCGCCCGCGGGGACGAGCTGGCGGGCGAGCCGGCGGGCCGCGTCGACGTGGCGCTCGAAGAGGAGGCCGTAGGCGTCGACGTCGCCACCGCGGACGGCAGAGATCAGCTCAGCGTCGCTGGGCGCCTCGACGCTGATGGCCACGCTCATGACTGCACGCTCATGGTTGGACGCTTCCGGGGACACCACCCGGCGGTCGCCGGGCCTTCCGACTGTATCCCCGGCCGGGGGCCGAGCGGCCGGGAAAGTGAAGAAACGGGATTGTCGCCCGGGTCCGCGTCATGGGCGGCCATGAGCCCCGTCACATCACCAGAGCATGCCCCAAGGCATGGCTGGGGCATGACTGAGGGAACCCGGGAGGGGGTGTGCCGTGAGGATCTTCGCTGTGCGTGGGCGTCGCCTCACGGTCGCCGATCCTGGGGTGAGCGAGCCGGAGCCCACCGTCGAGCGGTCGGGGTTGCCGCACCGGTTCGAGGCTGTCGGCGAAGCGCTCACCTCAGGATCGGACGTCATCGGTGTCTGCGCCGTCGCGGGTCAGGAGCTGGCCCGCGACGGGGCATCGGTGGAGGAGACGCTCGCCGGGCTGCGCGACACCTGGCGCTGCCTCACCGGCGCCGATCCGTCGTACGACGTCGTCACCGCGCTGCTCACCGCGTGGAGCGAGACGACGCTGGGCTACCTCAACCAGCTCTCCTGCGAGGACCCCCTCACCGGGCTGTCCAGCCAGGCGCACCTGCGCAGTCGGCTCTCCGAGCTCTACCGGCTCGGCGGTGGGACCGACGCCGGCATCGGGGGCTTCGCACTGGTCGTGTTCGAGATGCCGTCCGGCGACGAACCGTCCGACGAGCCCGACGACCACTTCACCCGGGCCATGCGCCTGGCGCGCTCGGGCGAGCTCGCGCGCACGGCGTTCGCCCGGGACGAGACGGTGGCCCGGCTCGGGCTCCACCGCGTCGCGATCCTGACCCGGCGCGACGGCCACCTCGGGCGGCGGGTCCGGGTGCTGCGCACGCTCCTCGACGGCGCGGAGCCGGACGCTCCGGTGCATGTGTGGATCGAGGGGCTCCCGGGCACCGACGCGGTCGCCGGCATGCTGCTCGACGAGCTGGCCCGCGGCTGAGCGACGCTGTCGGCCGACTCCCCTAGGGTGGCGGTATGTGCGGCCGCTACGCCTCGTCCCGGAGCTCGGACGACCTCGTGGAGGAGTTCGAGGTCGTCGAGACCCGGATCGCCGCGCCCCTGGCAGCCGACTACAACGTCGCGCCGACCAAGGAGGTCTACGCCGTCGTCGAGCGACCGCCGTCGCGGGAGTCCGGCCAGGACAGGACGGAGCCGGCCCAGCGCCAGCTCCGCGTCCTCACGTGGGGGCTGGTCCCGTCGTGGGCCAAGGATCCGTCGATCGGCAACCGGATGATCAACGCCCGGATGGAGACCGTCGCGGAGAAGCCGGCCTACCGCAAGGCCTTCGCCGCCCGGCGGGCGATCCTGCCCGCCGACGGCTACTTCGAGTGGTACCCCACCGCGCGCACCGACGCGAAGGGCAAGCCGGTCAAGCAGCCGTTCTTCATCCGCCCCAAGGACGGCGGGGTGCTCGCGATGGCCGGGCTCTACGAGATCTGGCGTGACCCGACGAAGGCCGATGACGACCCCGACCGCTTCCGCTGGACCTGCACGGTGCTCACGACCGAGGCCGAGGACTCCCTCGGCCACATCCACGACCGGATGCCGCTGATGGTCGAGCGCGAGCGCTGGCACGAGTGGCTCGACCCGACGACGCCCGGTGACACCTCCCTCCTCGTGCCCGCCGTTCCCGGCCGGCTCGAGGCCTATCCCGTGCCGAGGCTGGTGAGCAACGTACGCAACAACGGACCCGAGCTCGTGGAGCCGCTGCCCCTGGAGGAGGTCGAGTGAAGAAGGCGTCCGTCCGCTCGGTGGACACACCCCACGGCGAGGGCCGCCTGCACACACGGCGCGCGACGAGCCCGATCGCGACCCTGCTGCTCAGCCACGGTGCCGGTGGTGGCGTGGACGCCCGCGACCTGTGGGCCCTGGCCGACGCGCTGCCCGCCCAGGGCGTCTCGGTCGTCCTGTTCGAGCAGCCGTGGCGGGTGGCGGGCCGCAAGATCGCGACCGCCCCGCCGACCCTCGACACGGCGCTCAGGTGTGCCGCCGACGTGATGCGCGTGCGTACGCCCCTCGTCGTGGGTGGTCGGTCGGCCGGCGCGCGCTCGGCGGCCCGCACGGCGCGCGCGCTCGGCGCCTCGGGCTGCCTGGCCCTGTCCTTCCCGCTCCACGCGCCCGGGAGGACCGAGCCGACCCGGCTGGGCGAGCTGGAGGCCGTCGGCCTGCCGACACTCGTGGTGCAGGGGGAGCGCGACCCGATGGGTCGGCCCGAGGAGTTCCCCGGCGACCTCGACGGGCTCGACCTGGTGGTGATCCCGGGTGGCGACCACGCGCTCAAGGTGCCCGTCCGGGGCGAGGTGACCCAGGACGAGGCGATGGGGATCGTGGTCGAGTCGACCCTCGAGTGGCTGGTGCGTGAGGTCGTCGGGAATCCCCGACGGGGGTGAGGTGTTCAGGTCAGTGTGACTGCACTGACCCTCGATCGACCCACGGCGGTACTGTGGGAGGCGATGACTGAATCGCTCCGGGACGAGATGTCCCCACCTGCAGAGGTCGCCGTCGAGGACGAGACCTCCGACCAGCGCTCCGCGCGCTTCGAGCGTGACGCACTGCCCTACCTCGACCAGCTCTACGGCGCGGCGATGCGGATGACCCGCAACCCGGCCGATGCCGAGGACCTCGTGCAGGAGACGTTCGCCAAGGCCTACAGCGCCTTCCACCAGTTCAAGCCCGGCACCAACCTCAAGGCCTGGCTCTACCGCATCCTCACCAACACCTACATCAACTCCTACCGCAAGAAGCAGCGGCAGCCGCAGCAGTCGATGTCGGAGGACGTCGAGGACTGGCAGCTCGCCCGGGCGGAGTCGCACTCCTCGACCGGCCTCCGGTCGGCGGAGATGGAGGCGCTCGAGCACCTGCCCGACTCCGAGGTGAAGGACGCGCTGCAGCGCCTGCCCGAGGAGTTCCGCCTGGCGGTCTACCTCGCCGACGTCGAGGGGTTCCCCTACAAGGAGATCGCCGAGATCATGGACACCCCGATCGGCACCGTGATGTCGCGGCTGCACCGCGGTCGGCGGCAGCTGCGCGACATGCTGGCGGACTACGTGCGGACCAACGACCTGCTTCCGGCGTCCACCGTGCCCGGCCAGGGAGAGGGGAGCGAGTCGTGAGCAGCCACGAGCACGACATGGAGAGCGGCAACGACGACTGCGTCGACTACATCGAGCGCATCGTCTACTTCATCGACAACGAGCTCGACCAGGCCGACTGCGCCGTCGTCGAGATGCACCTGCGCGAGTGCGGGCCCTGCCTCGAGCGCCACGACCTGCAGAAGGCCGTCAAGCAGCTCGTCGCCCGCTCCTGCTCGGAGTCCGCCCCGGAGTCGCTGCGCGACCGCGTGCGCCTGCAGCTGCGCGAGGTGCGGGTCCAGATCACCGAGGGCAACGCCTGAGCGTCGAGCTCGACCCGATTGGCCGCCTCCGGGCGGATTTGAGACACTGCTCCGAGCACCGATTCCAGGAGGACCACCATGGGCAAGACCGGACGCAAGCGCCGCGCTCGCAAGAAGAAGGGCGCGAACCACGGGAAGCGCCCCAACGCCTGACGCGCACCCGCGCCGTCATCTCGTAGAAGTCCCCGCCGCGGCGGGGACTTTTGCATGTCCGGGGGCTTGTACGTTGAGCCGATGAGCGAGAAGACCATGCGCGAGCGGATGCTGGCGGGCGAGCCCTACATCGCCGACGACCCGGTCCTGGCTGAGGAGTCGCAGCGTGCCCAGGGCCTGGCCCACCGGATCAACACGATGGACCCCAACGACGCCGCCGGACGCCGCGCCCTGCTCGAGGAGCTCCTCGGCGGACTCGGCGAGCACAGCGAGGTCCGGCCGCCGCTGCACTGCGACTACGGCTACCAGACCACGATCGGCGCGCGCACCTTCGTCAACTGGGGCGTGACCTTCCTCGACGTCGCCGCGATCACGATCGGCGACGACGTGCAGATCGGCCCGAACGTCCAGCTCCTGACCGCCACCCACCCGCTCGAGCCGCAGCCGCGGCGCGACAAGTGGGAGGCGGCCGAGCCCATCACGATCGGCGACAACGTCTGGCTCGGCGGCGGCGTCATCGTCTGCCCGGGCGTCACCATCGGGGCGGACACGGTCGTGGGCGCCGGGTCGGTCGTCACCCGCGACCTGCCGGCCGGGGTCGTCGCCGTCGGCTCGCCGGCCCGGGTGCTCCGCGAGCTCTGACCCTGACCCCGGTCCGGCCCGGGGTCGACCTAAATGAAGTAGAGCTCGACGCCG
Source organism: Nocardioides sp. T5 (assembly GCF_048161455.1). Taxonomy (NCBI): domain Bacteria; kingdom Bacillati; phylum Actinomycetota; class Actinomycetes; order Propionibacteriales; family Nocardioidaceae; genus Nocardioides; species Nocardioides sp. T5. The sequence continues at coordinate 1,433,213 of NZ_CP182415.1, forward strand.
TCCTCGATGGCCTCGGCCATCGCCGATGCTTGGTGATCTGGCACCCGCCTCGTGCCGGTGTGGTCGACGAGGAACGCCTGACCGTAGGGCGTGCGCCAGAGGTGGCGGCCGGGACCGACGACGCGGGTGGTGAACCCGCCGTAGGTCTTGGTGCGGTGGTGGCGTCGGCGTAGGGGGCCGGAGTTGTGGGGGCCGGTCTGGCCGGGTGGGCCGGTGTCGTCGTAGGGGACGGCGTGGTCGAAGTCGACGCCGTCGCGGTTGGCGGTGCGCGGGGTCCAGGGGAAGCAGTCGCCGCCCGTCTGGACCCAGACGTGGTCCTTGGCCACCTCGGGGTGCTCGTACGCGTCGACGCGACGACGCTGCGCGAGGTCCAGGACCGGGGTGAGGGTGACGTCGGCGTCGCCGAGGACCTCGTGGAGCTGTCGTACGTCGATGGGGCCGACGCCTTCGACCCGGGCGACTCCCCGCCCGGTGTGGAGGGCGTCGTCGGTGACGTGGACGAAGAGGCGTCCGCGGCCGCGGAGCCTGGCCAGCTTGCGGGCGGGGAGTGAACAGAGCCGGTCCACGGTGTCGGCCATGTGGTCGGGTGCCCACGCTGGCTGCTCGGGCTCACCGGACTCACCGGGCTCCCCGGGCTCACCGGAGTCCGTGCCCGCATCGTCGTTGGTGTGCTCGAGGAGCAGCTTGAGGAGGTCGACGGGTCGCGCGAGCCAGCCCATCGCGAGGGAGCGGAGCTCGTCGTGGTTGTGGTCGTGACCCATCGTCTCGGCGAGGATGTCGGCGACGCGGTCGACCATGGCGTCGATCCAGGCGGCGTCGCCGGCGGTGACGCGGGCGATGATGTGGCGGTAGCCGAACTCGTCGGTGCGGGAGAGGCGGACGTAGCGCTCGTGGCGTGACCGTTCGCGCTCGGCGCGGTGGGTCTCGGGGTCGGCCTCGATGACCTTGGCCCGGGCGATCTCGAGGACCGTCGACGGGGCGTGGCCGCCGATCGCCTTCGCCACGGCGCGGTCCACGCGGCCAACCTGCTCGGACAGCAGGGCGCGAGAGATGACGGCCACCTTGCGCGCCACCCACGGCTCGCAGTCGCCCGCCTCGACCACCGCCCACGTCCGAGGCAGCCTGTGCACGAGGTCGAGGCCGTCGGCGATCAGCGCCCGCGTCGTCGCCGGGTGCGTCTCGCGCGCCATGGCCAGCTCCGGGATGGCGTGGTCGCGGACCGGGGGAGTGCCGTCACCGCCGGGCGTCACCATGGGATCGCGATCATCGCGCGGATGTCCCTGGGTCACGGCCCACTGGACGGCGAGCCGGATCTCCTCCACCTCCGCCAGGCGGCGCGACCGGAGCGCCCCGGCAGCCAGCTCCAGCAGCTCCCTCGCCGATGCCTCATCGGCCGCCTGCGGCGCCTGGTGCGGGAGGGAGATGGTCATGATTCATTCTATCGAACACATGTTCGATGCGCCAATGGATGGACCAAGGTGTGGAGGTGTCATGTCTCAAGACATCGGTGACAGTTCTGTATCAAGACATCGGTGCCAGTTCATGTCTCAAGACATCGGTGACACTTCGGTGGTCTTGGGTCCGCGGCGCCGGCCGTTGCCGACATAGCCGATGCCGGGTGCTGGTCGGGTGTGCTCGATGAGGATCTCGCCCTGGGGGTCGGTGACGGTGATCTTGTCGTCGTCGGTGATGACCAGGACCTGCTCGAAGGCGCGTCGTCCGTCGACCTTGTAGTGGACCTTGTCGAGGAAGAAGGTGCCGACGCCGCTCAGGGTCTTGATCTGGGTGTCGTCGGGAAGGTCTGTTGGCACCGGTGCCGGCGCGGGTCGGGGACTTTCGACGGCGCGGCGCAGGAACAGCTCACGAGTGGGGCGAGGCGCCTCGGCCACTGGGGTGGCGTCCCACGCCGCGCGGGGCGTGATCCGGCCCGGAAGTCCTTGGTGGGGACGTTCGGTGTTGTAGATGCGGTCGAACGCGTCGACCTGGGTCTGCAGCTCGGCCAGCGTGTCGGCGAGCGGCTGCTTGTCGAGGTAGCGAAACAGCGTTTGGTGGAAGCGTTCGTTCTTGCCCTGGGTGGTCGGTTTGTACGGCTTGCCGGTGATCGGCTCCACGCCCAACGCCATGACGTGGACGACGAACTGCCCCAGCACTCCGCGCCTGGAGGGGTTGAGTGCGGCCCCGTTGTCCGACAACAGTCGTTGCGGAACGCCGCGTGCCGCGACGGCCTTGTCGAAGACCGCCTTCGCTGCGTCGGAGGTCTCGCCCCACGCGACGTGGGAGCCAACCGCGTAGCGGGAGTGGTCGTCGATGAGCTGGAAAATCACACACCTGCGCCCACCGGTCAGCACGTACTCGGTCGCGTCGAGCTGCCAACAGGCGTTCGGTGCCGGGTACACGAACCGGCGCCAGGCCGAGCGGGGCCTCTTCTTCGGCTCAAGGCGAGCGACGCCTGCCTCGCGGAAGATCCGGGACAGCGACGCCGTCGAGGGCACGACGGGCAGCCCCATCGTGCGCATCTTGTCGTGCACACTGATCGGCCCGTGGTCCAGCCCGGAGGCCTCGAGCGCGGCGCGCACTTCGATGGCCTGCTTCTTGACCTCCTCGGTCAGCTTCCTCGGGCGCGTCGTAGGGCGACGGGTCCGGGGCTCGAGCACGGCTGCCGGCCCATCGTGCCTCGCGCGCTTGCGCAGCTCATAGAAAGACTTTCGGGAGATCTCATGCTCGGCGCAGAAGGTCGAGACAGCCCCGCGCGGCGCGTCATCGGGCCACTGGGAGATCGCAAGACGGACACGGGGATCAATGGGTTCATGGACTGCCACCGCCGCAGCCTGAGGGCAGAAGTGTCACCACCAAGACCACCAAAAGTGTCACCGATGTCCTGATGCAGAACTGTCACCGATGTCTTGAGACATGACAGACCAAGGTGTGGAGGAGTCTCGAAGTTGGGCACTCTTCACAACCTGCGGATAGACGCATATCTGAGTAAGCACCTTCACTCGCCGCTAGCGTTCGACGGGTGCGCCGGAAGATCTACGAGGTCGTCGAAGAGGTCCTTGCCTTGCCGCGTGCTGAGCGGGCCGTGGTGATGGAGCGGCTGAAGGAGAGCCTCGAACAGCCGGACGTGCGCGGCGGCATCATCGTGGAGCCGCAAGACCTCGTGGAGCTCGGGGCCAGGTACGTCTTCCCGACGAACCGCCGCTACCAGGGGGAGACCGTGACGCTGACTTCGAAGGCCGGGCCCACGCTGCCTATGAAATGGGGAGCACTCGCCATCGCGGACCCCTGGTTTCCGGAGGACGCGCCTGCAGCCCCCGCAATCGGCATGGGTGCGAATGACTACCCGACGGCGGTCATCGTCATCACGCGCACCCGCGTCGAGAACGGCGCCGCCGAGGCGTTACCGGTGGCCGCCACCGTCGGCGCGGTCGCCGATGTGGTCGCGTGGCAGCCGCTGGCTGACGATGGCCAGTTCCAGCTCGACTCCGACTCCTCGCTCGGAGCGTTCTACGAGATCACCGACGCGGCCGTCCTCCAGCCGCTCTTCGAGGACGACCTGTACATGCAGGGAATCTTCAATCGGGCGCTTGAAGAGTCGATCGTTTCGATGGAGACCGATGGGCGGACGTTGGCGGCGGCGTTCTTGTGTGGCAAGGAGCTGCACCCGGCATGGGTGGGGTTCGACGCGAACGGTGTCGCGGTCGCCGTGCTTCTCGACTTCGGCCTGCTGTCACACGCGCAGGGTCGAGAGGACGACGTGACTCGCTGACTCCTGGCGCTAGCGTGAGGCGGCGGTCTGGGCTACGGCCCGCCGAGCAAGTACCCCTGACCCTCCGCGGCTGTCTCGGGGCTGCGGGTGCCTCAGGTCAGCCGGGACAGGAACCGCTCGGCGTCCACCACGACCCGGGTGATCTCGCCGGCCGCGAGCACCTTGCCGCTCGTGGTGTCGCGCGCGCTGACCGTGAAGCGGTGCAGGCGGCCGTCCTCGTACGCGCTCGACGCGCTCACCTCGACCTCGGCGCCGACCGGGCTCGCTGCGAGGTGCTCGACCTGCATCCGCGTGCCGACGCTGGTCGACCCGTCTGGCAGCACGGGCTCGAGGCAGGCGCAGGTGGCGGCCTCGAGCCAGGCGAGGAGGCGCGGCGTGCCGAGGACGGGGAGCGACCCGCTGCCGACGGCTGCGGCGGTGTCGTCGTCGGTGACGGCGTACGTCAGCGTGGCGGGCTCGAGCTGCGGCATGGGCAGGCCTTCCGGGATTCGGGGGGTCGGTGGGGCAACCTGAGGGACTGACACACGTCTACCAGACATGAGCGGGAGGGCCACGGGGGTGGGGATCGAGATGGAGCCGTCGGTGGACATCACCGAGCTCTACGCTGCCCACCGGTTGTCACTGGTGCGGCTCGCGGTGCTGCTGGTCGACGACTTCGCGTCGGCGGAGGACGTGGTGCAGGACGCGTTCGCTGCGCTGGCTCGTCGCCCGGACGCGGTGAAGGACCCGTCCAAGGCCCTGGCCTACCTGCGGGTGTCGGTGGTGAACACGGCGCGCTCGGCGCTGCGCCGGCGTCGTACGGCCCGGGCGTACTCACCGCCTCACGACCTGTCGCCGCCCTCGCCCGAGGACAGCGCGGTGCTGGCGGAGGAGCACCGGGAGGTCATCGTGGCGCTGCAGCAGCTCGCCCCCCGGCAGCGGGAGGTCCTGGTGCTGCGCTACTGGTCGAACCTGTCCGAGGCCGAGATCGCGCAGACACTCTCGATCAGCCAGGGCACGGTCAAGTCGACGGCCAGCCGTGCGCTGGTCGCGCTGGAGAAGGTCATGACGTCGGCTGCGGGCTCGGGGAAGGAGGAGCGATGAGCGAGATGGAGGACCGCCTGCGCGCCGCGCTGTCCGCGCGCGCCGAGCTGGTGCAGCCGGAGCACCTCGCTCCACTGGCCACGGCGACGCCGTTGCGTCCGCGCTGGCGGTCGCCGTGGGTGCTGCTGGCGACCGCGGCGGCGGTGCTGCTGGTGCTGGGCGTCGTGCTCCAGGGCCTGGCGCGGGACCCGCGCTCGGACGACGTCGCTCCGAGGCCGGACGAGCCGCGCCTCGAGCTTCCCCAGGACGTCGGCCGCGACTGGGAGCCCGACGACCTCTCGGAGCCCGCTCGTCTCGACCTCGACGGCGACGGCACGAAGGAGAAGGTCGAGTTCCTCGCCGAGCCGGCCGAGGAGCACGACGGCCGCACCCGAGTGCAGACGACGCTCAGCAGCACGGGGGAGGAGGCTTTCGGCCTCGTCGAGCTCGGGACGACCATCGGCGTGGCTGCGCTCGACCCGATCGACGCGGACAGCGACGGCGACCAGGAGCTGGTGCTCTACACCACCGATGTCGACGGCGGGCCGGGCGCGCCCTTCGAGCCGGTCGTCCTCGACCTGCGCGACGGGCTGCTGGTCCGCGCCGTGCCCGAGGACCCGGAGCTGCTCGCGAGCGGCCACGTCGTGGTGCCCGGATCCGAGACGGAGCATTACGACCGGGTGCACGTCCAGACGTTCCGGGTCGAGGGAGCGACCCTCGTGTCGACCCGGTCGGTGAACGCGTTCGCCCGTTCCGCCGGCAGCATGACCATGCTCGTGCCCGAGACCTACGTGATGGACACCTACGAGTGGACGCTCGACGACCAGGGTGTCCTGCGGGCGGGGGAGCAGGGCTGCCTGGTGCACGTGCCGGAAGCGACGAAGCCGTGCGACGCCGACAGCGCGGACGACCTTCCCTACGTGACGGACGAGTCGACGAACACCATCGGTCTCGGGGAGCAGGTCGCACTGGACGACGGTGGACTCGGCTACCGCGCACGGGTGGAGGACGACGGCGATGGTCTGGGGACGCTGGTGGTCGACGGGCCCGGGGCCGACGGGTCCGTCTACGCGCTCAACGTGCCCGACCCGCAGGTCCACGTGGTGAGCCCGGGCTACCTGGTCGGCTACGACGCTGCATCGGTGGTCGCCACCTCGGCGTCGGATCCCGCAGCCATGGAGGTCGTCGTGCAGACCGACGACCAGGCGGGGCTCGTCCGTCTGCGGCCGGTGGGCGACATCGCCCTCGGCACCGGGACGACCGACGACGGGCGCGCCTACCGCTCCTGGCTCACCGGTGCGGGCGTGGTGGTCACCGCCGTGGCTGGTGACGACGGCTCGTGGGAGACGTGGCACTGGGTGCGGGTGGGCGACACGGAGATGGCCGCACTGCCGTGGGGCACCATCTGCTTCGACGACGTCGAGGACCCGGCCACCGGTCACGCCTGCTGACTCAGAAGACCTTGCTGAACGCCAGCAGGTCGACCCCCGGCACCGGGGACCAGTCGCGCGCGGGCTCGCGGGAGTAGCCGAGCCGGGCGTAGACCCGGTGCGCGGTCGCCATCGTCGCGAGCGACGACAACGCCATCCCGGCTGCGCCGTCCTCGCGCGCACGCTCCTCGCACAGGCGGGCCAGGGCGGTCCCGGCGCCGGTGCCCTGGGCCGCCGGGTCGACCGCGAGCATCCGGAACTCGCCCTCGTCCTGGCGACCGATCTCGCGCCACGGCGAGCCGGGCGGGCAGTAGGTGACGACGCCGACGACGCGCTCCTCGACCACGGCGACCCACACCTCGGCCTGGGCGTCGCGCGTCGCGACGTCGTGCAGCCGCTCGCGGTAGTCGTCCTCGGCACCGGTGAGCAGCGGGTCGTACGCCGCCACGCACACGTCGCCGGCGGCCTCGTGCTCGTCGGGGCGGATCCGGCGCAGCTCCACGGCGCTCGCCTAGATGCCGAACGTGTTGCGCGGGTAGGCCGCCTCCACGTCGGTGATCACGTTGACGAGGTACGGCACCCCAGCGGCGTAGGCCCGGTCGAGGGCCGGACCGATCTGTTTCGGGTCGGTGACGGTCTCGCCGGCACCGCCGAGCGCCTTCACCACGTCGTCGTACGGCGTGCGCTGGGCGAGGTCGGCGGCGACGTCGTAGCCGTAGAGCATCTGCATCGGGCCCTTCTCCAGGCCCCAGGCGGAGTTGTTGCCCATCACCATGACGACGGGCAGGTCGTGGCGCACCAGCGTGTCGACGTCCATCAGCGAGAAGCCGGCCGCGCCGTCGCCGAGCAGGAGCGTCACCTGCGCCGAGGGACGGGCGATGCGGGCCGCGATCGCCGCGCCGAGCCCGGCGCCGAGGCAGCCGTAGGGGCCGGGGTCGAGCCAGCCACCGGGGCGCTTCGGCTCGACGTACTTGCCGGCGAAGGAGACGAAGTCACCACCGTCGCCGATGACGACCGAGTCGTCCTCGAGCCGGGGGACCAGCTCGCCGTAGATCCGGGCGGGGTGGATCGGGTCTGCCTCGGCGGTGAGGAGCTGGGCGTCGCGCTCGGCGGCCACCTTCACCTGGTCGGCGAGCTGGTCGGACCATGCGCTCCAGTCCGGCTTGTCGCCCCGCTCGACGGCCGCCTGCAGGCCGTCGAGGACGGTGGTGAGGTCGCCGGCGACCGACGCGGCGAGCTCGGCGTGGCCGGAGACCTGGCCGGGGGAGTCGGCGATGTGGACGACGCGGGCGAACTCGCCCGTCGGGTTCTTGTCGGGACCGCCGAAGGCGCCGTAGCCCAGGCGGAAGTCGAGCGGGGTGCCGACGACGACCACCAGGTCGGCGCCGGACAGGGCGGCGCCGCGGGCCCTGGTGACCAGCGAGCGGTGCCCGCCCGGGATGAGACCGCGACCCATGCCGTTCGTCAGGGTGGGGATGCCGAGGTCCTCGACGAAGCGCAGTGCAGCCGCCTCGGCGTGGTCGGCCCACACGTCCGTGCCGAGGATCAGCACGGGCCGCTGGGCGCGGGCGAGGAGACCGGCGATCGCCTGGATCGCGTCGCCGTCGGGCTCGATGCGGGTGCCCTCGCCGGAGCCGACGGCGCCCGAGGCCGAGTTGAAGAACTCGTCCATCGGCACGTCGACGAAGACCGGACCCCGGTGGCTCGAGCGGGCCAGGGTGAAGGCCTCGTCCATGCCGGCCGCCACCTCGCCGGCCGTCATGAGGGTCCTGGCGGACTTCGCGACCGGTGCGATGATCGGCGGCTGGTCGAGCTCCTGCAGCGAGCCCGTGCCCCAGCGGTTCTGCGGAGCGCGGCCGCCGACGACGACCATCGGCGAGCCCGCGAACTGGGCCTGCGCGATCGCGCTGATGCCGTTGGTGACGCCCGGTCCCGCGGTGAGGACGGCCAGGCCGGGGACCCGGGTGAGCTTGCCGGTCGCCTCGGCGGCGAACGCCGCGGTCTGCTCGTGGCGTACGTCGAGCAGCCGCACCGGCGGACCCTGCCCGTCCTGCTGCGTCTTCACCGCGCCGTCGTACATGGGGAAGACGTGGGCACCCGACAGGGTGAACATGGTCTCGACGCCGTGGGCGCGGGCGACGTGGACGGCCAGCTCGCCGCTGTGACCTGTGATCTCGCTCATGCCCCGAGGTTAGTCGGTGGCTACTCGCAGGTAGGGAACGTTCGTCATCCGGAGCGCCTCGATCACGACGAGGAGCAGGTCGGGCCGGACGCTCGGGGGCTCGGGGGCGAGGGAGAGCTGCACGAACAGCGCGCGGAGGAACGCCTGTGCGGCGGCGGCCGGCGCGTAGGGGTCGTGGTCGACCGGCGCGGCGAACGGGTTGCCGGCGGCGCCGATGCGGTGCACCCACGGCTCGAGCTCGTCGGTGCCCAGGGTGTTGCGGCGCAGGATCTGCATGACCGCGACCGCGATCCGGTCTGGCTCGCCCGCCACGAGTGGCTCGTCGGCCGGCTGGGTGAGGAGGCGCTCGGCGAGGACGTCGAGCAGCAGGGCGTGCTCCGGCCCGGCCAGGTGAGGTGACTCGCCGAGGGCGCCGATCGCGTCCGCGCCGTGGGCGACCGCGTGGGCCCACCCCTTGCCGGGCACCCACCCCCGGGTGTCGCGCTCGCCGAGGAACCAGGTCGCCAGCCGGTCGCCCCACTCCATGACCTTCCGTCCCGGCACCAGGTGCTGGGCGTTGTCCCGCTCGAGGCAGACCGCCAGGATCAGCGCGCTGAAGCTGCGCCGGAAGACCGTGTCGGTGCCGACCTCGCCGATGCCCACCGACAGGCCTGCGGCCATCCCGTCGCCGAGGCCGGAGAGCAGGTCGTCGTAGACGCCGCGCTCGATCCAGGTGGCGAAGGCCGGGAACGCAGTGCCGTCGCGCACCTCGGGCTCGGTCGAGCCGAGCATCGTGGTGAGCTCGGCGGTGAGGTCGTCGAGCGGGCGGTCCGAGGGGACCTCGAACCCGGCTCTCTGCACCTGGTCCCAGTACCCGAGTGACATGCCGCCCATCCTGCCAGCCGACCCGGACACAGCCCCAGCCCGGTCCGCCACGGGCCCTAGGCTGACCGGGTGCCGTCCCTCCACGAGCTCGTGCGAGCCCACACCGACCTCGTCGAGGACGACGTCGCCTGGCTCCAGCTGCTGATGGCGGACTGGCAGATCCTCGCCGACCTGTCCTTCGCGGACCTCGTGCTCTGGCTGCCCGACCGCGAGGGCAGGGGCTACTGGGCCGGTGGGCAGATGCGCCCCACGACCGGCCCGACGGCGCTGGTCGACGACGTCCTGGGGACCTTCATCCCGACCGGGCGCCGCCGGATGCTCGACGAGGCCTACACGACCGGACGGCTGGTGCGCGAGGGCGACCCGGAGTGGCGCGACGACGTACCGGTGCGGGTGGAGGTGATCCCCGTGCGGCGGGCCAGACGGGTGATCGCGACGATCGCCCGCAACACGAACCTGCTCGGCGTGCGCACGCCGAGCCGTCTCGAGCTCAGCTACCTCCAGACCGCGGCCGACCTCACGCAGATGATCGCGGGGGGCTACTTCCCGCTCAGCGGTCAGCGCAGCGACCACGCCGACTCACCGCGCGTCGGCGACGGCTTCGTCCGGCTCGATCCTGCTGGTCGGGTCGTGTACGCCAGCCCCAACGGCCTGTCGGCCTACCGGCGGCTCGGCCTGCAGGGAGACCTGGCCGGCCTCGTCCTCACCGACCTCACCCGGGAGCTCGTGCCGGCTCGGTGGCGCCCCGACGAGGAGACCCTGAGCGCCGTGCTGGGCGGGCGTGACGGCCGCGCGACCGAGGTGGGCACCGACGAGGTCACCCTCATCGTGCGCAGCATCCCGCTCCGGCCGCAGGGCGAGCGCAGCGGCGCGCTGCTCCTGGTGCGCGACGTCACCGAGCTGCGCAGCCGCGACCGCGAGCTGGTGACCAAGGACGTCACGATCCGCGAGATCCACCACCGGGTGAAGAACAACCTGCAGACCGTGGCTGCCCTGCTGCGGCTGCAGGCGCGTCGGACGCGCGCCGAGGACGCCAAGGCGGCGCTCGAGGAGGCCGTACGCCGCGTCGGGTCGATCGCGATCGTGCACGAGACGCTCAGCCACGCGGTGGAGGAGACGGTGGACTTCGACGAGATCGCCGACCGGCTGGGATCGATGGTCGTCGACGTCAGCGGCGTCGAGGTGCCGGTGCGGGTCGTCCGCGAGGGTTCCTTCGGCAAGCTGCCCTCGGAGGCGGCCACGCCGCTCGCGATGGTGCTGACCGAGCTGCTGCAGAACGCCGTCGAGCACGGCTACGCCGGCGTCCCCGCCGAGACCTCGGGCCGGGTGGTCGTCACCGCGCGCCGCATCGTCGGCCGCCTGCACGTCGTGGTCGAGGACGACGGCCGGGGGCTCCCGGACGACTTCGACCTCGACTCCTCGACCCAGCTGGGGCTGTCGATCGTCCGCACGCTCGTGGAGTCGGAGCTCGGCGGCGTGCTCGAGATCGGTCCGGGCAGCCGGGGCACGCGGGTGCAGGCGGACGTGCCGGTCGACTGAGGTCAGGCCGTGCGGATGCGGGCCCGGGCGTTGCGGCGCTTGAGCGCGCGCCGCTCGTCCTCGCTGAGGCCACCCCACACACCGTGGTCCTGGCCGGCCTCGAGGGCCCACGCGAGGCACTGCTCGCGCACCTCGCAGCGGCGGCACACCTGCTTGGCCTCCTCGATCTGGAGGATCGCGGGACCGGTGTTGCCGATGGGGAAGAACAGCTCGGGGTCCTCGTCGAGGCATGCAGAGCGGCTGCGCCAATCCATGGGGTGGGGGATCCCTCTTTCACATCACGTCGGTTGCTGTTTGCGGACGTTCAGCCGGGCCCGGGCGCCTGACAGCGCAGCGACCAGACTGACAACATTTGAACGTTCACACAACCCCCGCTGCTGGTCGTGTCCGTCACAACTACTGTTGCCCGGTGACCGTTACGCCTCCGGTGGATCCCCGTGGCCGAGACCTTACCGTGCCGCCCCCGCTCGCGGTAGCGGCTGCGCTGGTCGCTGTTGAGGCCCTCCTGCTCCTCGTGCTCGCCGTCCTCGAGGTGGCGAACCTCCGCTCGATCCGGCTCACGATGGGCCTCACCACCACGGTGTTCTTCCTCGTGGCTGCGGCCGGACTGGCGTGGTGCGCCTGGTCGCTGTGGAAGGGGCGGCGCTGGGCCCGGGGCCCGGTCGTGATGGCCCAGCTGATCCAGCTCGGCCTGGCGTGGAACTTCCGCGACGCCCCCACCACGCTCGTGGCGGTCGGGCTCGCGGTCGGCGGGCTCGTGGTCATCGCGGGCCTGCTCCACCCGGCGACCACGCAGGTGCTGGAGCAGGACGCCCGGCTCGAGGAGTAGCCGGCCGACCGGTCGGGTCAGTCGGCCTCGAGCGACGTACGCAGCTGGGCGAGCGTGCGCGTCAGCAGGCGGGAGACGTGCATCTGGGAGACGCCGATCTCCTCGGCGATCTGGGACTGCGTCATGTTCTTGAAGAAGCGCAGGAGCAGGATCCGCTTCTCGCGCTCGCCGAGGCCGTCGAGCAGCGGCTTGATCGACTCGCGGACCTCGACGTGCTCGATGTTGGCGTCCTCGACCCCGAGCGTGGCGAGCATCGCCGGGGGCCCGTCGTCGCTGTCGTCCGAGGCGTCGAGCGACAGCGTCGCGTAGGCGTGGGAGGACTCGATGCCCTCCATGATCTCCTCCACCGTGCAGCCGATGACCTCGGCCAGCTCGCGTGGGGTGGGGGAGCGGCCCAGCTTCTGGGTCAGCTCGCCGGTGGCGCCGCCGATCTGCATCCGCAGCTCCTGCAGGCGGCGCGGCACCCGGATCGCCCAGCCCTTGTCGCGGAAGTGGCGCTTGATCTCGCCGATCACCGTCGGCGTCGCGTAGGTCGAGAACTCCACGCCGCGGTCGGTCTCGAAGCGGTCGACGGCCTTGATCAGGCCGATGGTGCCGACCTGCACGAGGTCCTCGAACGGCTCGCCGCGGTTGCGGAAGCGGCGGGCACAGTGCTCCACCAGCGACAGGTGCAGGTGCACCAGGTCGTCGCGCGCGAGCGCACGCTCGGCGCTGCTCGCCTCGTCGTCGCGCAGCACGCCGAACAGCTCGGCGCTGCGCGTGCGGACGTGGTCGAGACCGCTGGTCGCGACGTCGTCGTCGACCTCGTGGTCCCGGGCAGCCTCGGCTGCCGTGTCGTCCCCCGTGTCCCCCGTGTCTCGGCTCATGTCAGAGCTCGGCACCTGTCATTCCCGCAGCGACCGCCGACGTCACCGTGAAGCGGACGCGGAAGCGTCCCCTCTCGGCTCCTGCCGACGCGTCCTGCGCCATCGTGTCGAGCACCTGCCAGGCGAAGCTTTCGGTGTCGAGCGGGGGGTCGTCGATCGCCTCGACCTGCAGCTCGACGGTCATCGAGCCGGGACCGATCCAGAAGGTCGCGACGAGGTCGGTGCCGGGGTCGGCCTCGGGGATGGCGAGCGCGCTCGCCTCGCCGATGGCGATGCGCAGGTCCTCGATGTCGTCGATGGTGAAGTCGAGCCGGGCGGCGAGGCCCGCCGCCGTGGTCCGGACGATCGTCGCGAAGGCCCCCTCGGCGGGGAGCCGGAGCTCGACGTCGGCGCGAGATGCCCCCGTGTTGTCTGCCATCTGCGTCAATGTCCCGTCCTCGAGGCCGATGCTCCGCACACCCTAGCCGTCACGATCAGTGGAACCACGGACACACCTGGTCGCGCGTGCGGAGCTCGTTCCGGTGGTGGGGCGCGTGCAACAGCGGGGTCGGTCTGCCCCCGCTCCGTGCCACCCGCACCGGCGACGGCGTACCCACGGCAGCGTCGACCGAGGCCAGCGGCGCGAGCTCGACCACGACGCCGTACACCCCGTTGCCCTCGTCCTCCAGCTCCACCGGACCGAGCCGGCGGAGCATCTGCAGCGACGCCGGGTTGTCCTGGAGGACCTCGGTGACGATGCGGTCCACGCCCACCGGACGGCTGCGCACGAGCACCTCAAGCAGCGTGGTGGCGACGCCACGGCCCTGCCACTCGTCCTTGACGGTGACGGCGAGGTCGGCCGCGTCGGTGGCGTCGGCGTAGCGCACCATCCGCGCCAGTGCGACGGGGTCGTAGACGTCAGGGCTCGTCTCCGCGCACAGCACGAGGGCGATGTGGTCGACGCCGTCGACGTCGTCGACGAGGTGGTCCAGCATGGCGTCGCTGAGGTGCCTGATCGGGGCGAGGAACCGGCGGCGCTGCGACTCGGGGGAGAGCGTCTCGAACTCGGCCGTCAGCGCGGCCCGGTCGGTGTGCTCCAGCGGCACGACGAACGCGTCCGTGCCGTCACGCAGCATGACCTGCTCGATCATCGACCCTCCCTCTGCTGGGCGGAGCCTAGCCAGCGGGGAGGGGGCGGACATGCAGAACGCCGCACCGACCCGGAGGTCGGTGCGGCGTGTGCTCAGGCCTTCACTTCGTTCAGGCCTTCTTCGTCTCCCAGAAGATCTCCGCGATCTCGTCGATCTTGGCAAGCAGCTCGTCGGCCTTGCCGGCGTCGAGCTCGCCCTTGGTGCCGGAAGCACCGGCCAGCTTGGTGGCCTCGTTGACCAGCGTGTGCAGCTGGGGGTACTTCTCGAAGTGCGGGGGCTTGAAGTAGTCGGTCCACAGCACCCAGAGGTGGTGCTTGACGAGCTCCGAGCGCTGCTCCTTGATGAGGATCGCGCGGGTGCGGAAGTCGGGGTCGTCGTTGTCGGCGACCTTGGCGATGATGCCCTTGATCGACTCGGCCTCGATGCGCGCCTGGGCGGGGTCGTAGACACCGCAGGGCAGGTCGCAGTGGGCCGAGACCTCGATGGTCGGGGCGAAGAAAGTGCGAAGCATGTGCAACCTCTCGAACGTCGGGGAATTGCTCTCCTGCGACACTACTCCGCGTGGAGAGGCGTCGGCAGCGGGGTCCCGCCCCTCGGGGTGGACGCTCCGGACCCCCGTTCGGGACGGCCGCCGTCCGGGGTCGTTCGATGCTCCCGACGCTGCGCGAGGGCGACCTGCTCCTCGTCCGGTACGGCGCCTCGCCCCGGTCCGGCGACCTCGTCGTCGCCCGGTTCGCCGACGGCACGGTGGCGGTCAAGCGCGCGGTCGAACGACGTCGTACGCGCTCCGGCGCAGCCGGCTGGTGGCTGCTGAGCGACAACCCCGGCGAGGGCGTCGACTCGCGCCACCGCGGACCCGTGCCCGAGGCCGACGTGCTGGCCGTCGTACGCCTGCGGGTGTGGCCTTCCCCACGCATGGGACGCAGGCTCCCGGGGCCCTGACCTGTGCCAGTATCCCGGGCATGGCTTCGCACCCGCACGCCGGCGACCCCGTCTTCGACCTGCACGTCGGCGGCAAGATGGAGATCCACTCGACGGCCGCGCTGACCGGGCCCGACGAGCTGTCCCTCGCCTACACCCCCGGTGTCGCGCGGGTGTGCGAGGCGATCGCGGCCGACCCGTCGCTGACCCAGTACTACACGTGGGTGCCCAACACGGTCGCCGTCATCACCGACGGCACCGCCGTGCTCGGCCTGGGCGACATCGGCCCCGCCGCCGCGATGCCGGTGATGGAGGGCAAGGCCGTGCTGTTCAAGCAGTTCGGCGGGGTCGACGCCGTGCCGATCTGCCTCGACACCACCGACGTCGAGGAGATCATCGAGACCGTCGTGCGCCTCGCGCCGAGCTTCGGGGGGATCAACCTCGAGGACATCTCGGCGCCACGGTGCTTCGAGATCGAGGCCCGGCTCAAGGAGCGCCTCGACATCCCGGTCTTCCACGATGACCAGCACGGCACGGCCGTCGTCGCGCTGGCCGCGTTGACCAACGCGCTGCGCCTGACCGGGCGCGACGCCGCGACCGTCCGCGTGGTGGTGCAGGGCGCCGGTGCCGCCGGGGTGGCGGTGGCGCGCATCCTGCTCGAGGCCGGCATCAAGGACATCGCGGTCCTCGACCGGCAGGGCGTGCTCAACTCGGCGCGGTCCGACCTGACCCCCGTGAAGGCCGCGCTCGCGCGCGACACGGCCGACCACTTCGGGCGCAGCGGCACGCTGGCCGACGTGATGGCCGGTGCCGACGTCTACATCGGCGTCTCGGGCGGACAGGTGCCCGAGGAGATCGTGGCCTCGATGGCCGCCGACGCGATCATCTTCGGACTGGCCAACCCGACCCCCGAGGTGCACCCCGACCTGGCGCACAAGTACGCCCGGGTCGTCGCCACCGGACGCTCGGACTTCCCGAACCAGATCAACAACGTCCTTGCGTTCCCCGGCATCTTCCGCGGCGCCTTCGACGTCCACGCCACCGCCATCACCGAGGGGATGAAGGTCGCCGCTGCGACCGCCCTCGCCGAGCTCGTCGGCGACGACCTCAGCGAGGACCTGGTCATCCCGTCGCCCTTCGACCCGCGCGTGCCGGGAGCCGTGCGCTCCGCGGTGGCGGACGCCGCCCGGCGCGACGGGGTCGCCCGCCGCTGACCGGCCCGCCGGCCGGGCGTCGTGTCTGGCAGCATCGGGACATGGAGATCGAGGTGGCGGAGACGGACCGCCTGCGCTTCGACGACGGGACCCCGGTGCGGGCGGCCTCGGCGGTCGTGGCCTTCGGTGACGGACACCTCGTGGTCTCGGACGACGCGACCTACGCGGCGTGGTCCCGCCCGGACGGTGGCGTCACCCGGGTCCGCCTCCTCGCGCCCGTGGACGGGCACGAGGAGTTCGACGAGGAGTCCGGCACCAAGCACCTCAAGCCGGACCTCGAGGCGGCGTGCCGGGTGTCGGTGGACGGCGTGGAGGCGGTGCTCCTGATGGGATCCGGGTCGTCCTCGCGACGGATGCGGTGGTGCCTGGTGCGGCTCGGGGACGACGGCGAGCCGGACGTCGTGGTCGCGGACATGACCGGGGTGTACGCGGTGGTCGCAGCCACGTTGGACGTCGAGCCCGACGAGCTGAACCTCGAGGGTGCGTGCGTCGTCGGGGACAGCCTGCGGTGGTTCCACCGCGGACTGCCGTCAGCAGGTCTGCCGTCAGGAAGCGTCGACCTGGACCTGGCGGCAGCCGTGGCGGGCGCGCGTGGCGAGGTGGGCGCAGCCGACCTGAGGGTCTCGCGTCCTCGTCGCTACGACCTCGGGTCCGCGGACGGCGTCGGTCTGGCGATCACTGACGTCGTCCACCTGCCGAACGGTGACCTCGTCGCCAGCGCAGCGGCGGAGGACAGCCCGGACGCCCGCGACGACGGCCCCGTGACGGCGACGGCCCTGGCGCTGCTCCGTGGCGACCTGGTCGCCGCGGTGGTGCGACTGCCCCGCCACCAGGGGAGCGTGCTCAAGGTCGAGGGGCTCACGGTGCTGGAGGCCGAGGCGGGGCTGGTGACCCTCCTCGCCGTCACCGACGTCGACGACCCGGACGCCGCCTCGTGGACGGCTCGCATCCGCGTTCGCCTCTGAGGCGGGCCGACGCGCGACACCGACGCGCTCAGAACCCGATCGACGGCTCCGGCGCGACGGTCGTGCGCATCGCCCGCGCGAGGTCGGCGTACGACCCCGGGCGGTGCTCCTGCACGAGCCCGGCGCGGAGCAGCCCGCCGATCGGGTGGCCGAGGTAGCCGGCGCCGAGGACGGACACGTCGAGGGCGAGGTCGGCCTCGGCGTCGGTGCGCGTGGCCGAGCCGGCACCGGAGGAGGCCGTGAGCCGCCAGCGACCGGCGTTCCAGGGGGCGTAGCGGTCGGACACCTCGACGACGACGTCGCAGTCGGCCTCGTAGGAGCGCAGCGGCCAGGCGGCCTCGACGTCGACGAGGCGGACCCAGGTGCTGTCCCAGGTCTGGAGGCTGCCGGTGCCCCGCGGTCCGCCGATCCAGCCCAGGAGCGGGTCGTCGAGACCGACGTTCTCCAGCTTGGTCGTGCCCATCAGGTCGAGGTCGACGACGCGGCGCGCGAGGGCGAGCCGCGCGGCGGGGTCGCCGCAGAAGGTGCCGACGACCACGGTGCCCGACGGGCGCGCGTTCTCCCACTTGTGCTCCCGCCGCAGGCCGGTGAACCCGACGTCCTGACCGTCGCGGCGGGCGAAGAGGATGCGGCGCCGCTCCTTGTCGCGCAGCTGCTCCGGCGGCTCGTGGGCCATGAGGGCGAAGAAGTCCGGGGAGCCGACGATCGTGCCGGGGAAGTCCGGCGCTGCGGCCAGCTGGCAGGCGCGCATCCGCTCGGTCACGCCGGGGGCGGCCATGTCGAGCAGGTGAGTGGTGGTCGCGGCGGCCTCGGCCTCGAGGTGGGGAGCGGCGGTGAACGTGGTGCCGCGGCCGAGGGCGACCTGGTGAGTGAGGACCGCGGTCCCGTAGCCGAAGCGCCCGTAGATGGCCGCCTCGCTCGCGTGGAGCGCCGAGAGGGCGGTCCCGGCGTCGCGGGTGCGGGCGAGGTGGTCGGACATCATCGCGGCGAGGACGCCGCGGCGCCGCGCGTCGGGGTGCACGCCGACCCAGGTGAGGCCGGCGATCGGCACGACGGAGCCGCCGGGCAGCGACATCTCCATCGGGCGTACGCCGTAGATCCCGCTGTGCAGGTCGTCGGGCCCGTCGGGCAGGTCGACCACGAACCGCTGGTCCGCCGGCAGCCCGAGCCGCAGGTGCTCGGCGTCGGCGTCGGTGACCTCGCCGAACCAGACGAGCTGGTCGGTGGCCAGGTACTTCGCGGGGTCCTCCGAGGGACGTACGTCGATGCTCACGCAGCCAGCCAATCGGTCGTCACCAGGACCCGCAACCGGATAACGCGTCCCGGCACGGCGAGCATTTCCCCGAACGGGTCGACGCGGGCTCGGTCGCCACGGGGATACCGTCTGGGCAGACCTGGTGCCCTGCTGCGAGGAGGCCCCGTGGGGATCGTGCTGCGCATCGTCGTGGGTGGCCTGCTCGTCGCCCACGGATTGGTGCACCTGATGTGGTTCGTCTCCGCGAAGGACGCCTCCTGGCCCTTTCGCCTCGACCGGTCGTGGCTCCTCCCCGAGCAGGCACGGCGGCCCGTGGCGATCGCCCTCATCGCCGTGGTCGTCGCCGCCTTCGCGCTCCTGGGGCTGGCCGTTTGCGGTGTGCCGATCCTGGCCTCGACGTGGGTGGGCCTGGCCGTCGTCGGCGCCGTCGCCTCGCTCGTGGTGCTCGTCGTGTTCTGGGACCGTCAGCTGGGGTGGGGGGTCGCGATCGACGTCGCCATTCTCGTGGTCGCGCTGTGGCAACCGGGGTGGACCGATCGCCTGGACTAGCGAGGGTCCTCGTCCCCGTCGCTCGGGCCGCCGGACTCCATGAAGCGCTTGAGGCCCACCCAGTTGCGACGTTCCCAGCGCGGCCCGACGAGCCGCAGCACCGGCGACAGGGCCCGCCACCGTCCGACCAGGTGCATCTCCCAGTCCCACGAGAGGAGCGTTCCTCCGCCGCTCTCCTCGAAAGTCAGGTTGCCGTCGACGTTCATGTACGAGGACGTCACGAGGTTGTGCAGGTGGTGTGGGCGGTCGTAGTCGAGGATCGTCAGCGTCATCTCGCCCCGTGACCCCATGCTCCTGGGGTCGGCGACGAACTGAGCGCCCGCGCCGACGGGGCCCTGGCTCGTCATCCGCGCCCGAGCGATCCGCGGGTTGTACCGAGGCTCGTTGCGCTCGTCCGCGACCATGTCGAACACGGCCGCGACCGGGGCGTCGATCTCGACCTGGCCCGCGATGCGCGTCATCTGGCTGCGTCCTCCCCACGATGTTCCACTGACCTCATCGTGAACGCCGACCTCGCAGTGACGGCAGGGTCGTTCGGCCCGACACGAACCCCCGACCGGACCACCATCGCGACTCGCTAGGGTCGGGACATGTTCGCTGTCTACGCCGAGTCCTTCTCCTCCGACGACCCGCTCAGCGGCCTGGTGGTGGGGGAGCGGCCCGCCCCCGAGGCGCCGGACGGGTGGACGACGGTGACGGTGAAGGCCGCCAGCCTCAACCACCACGACCTGTGGTCGCTGCGAGGCGTGGGCCTGCGGGAGGAGTCGCTGCCGATGATCCTCGGCTGTGACGCCGCGGGCGTCGACGAGGACGGCAACGAGGTCGTCGTCCACGGCGTCATCAGCGACCCCCGGTGGACCGGTGACGAGGCCGACGACCCGGGCCGGTCGCTGCTCTCCGAGCGCCACCAGGGCACCTTCGCCGACCAGGTGGTCGTGCCCCGTCGCAACCTGGTCCCCAAGCCCGCCTCGCTCTCCTTCGAGGAGGCGGCGTGCCTGCCCACCGCATGGCTGACGGCTTACCGGATGCTCTTCGTGCAGGGCGGCTGCACGCCCGGCGAGACGGTGCTGGTGCAGGGTGCCGGTGGCGGCGTCGCCACCGCGCTCATCACGCTCGGCCGCGCGGCGGGCCTGACGATCCTCGCCACCAGCCGCGACGAGGCCAAGCGCCAGCGTGCCCGCGAGCTCGGGGCCCACGAGGTGTTCGAGTCGGGCGCGCGCCTGCCGGTCAAGGTCGACGCGGTGATGGAGACCGTCGGCCGGGCCACCTGGACCCACTCGGTCCGCTCGCTGCGCCCCGGCGGCCGCATCGTCATCAGCGGCACGACCTCGGGTCCCGACGTCGACGACGCGGGCCTGACCCACGTCTTCTTCAAGCAGCTCTCGATCATCGGCTCGACGATGGGCACCCGCAAGGAGCTCGACCTGCTGGTGAAGTTCCTCGACGCGACCGGCGCCCGGCCGCTCGTCGACCGGGCCATCCCGATGGAGCAGGCCCGCGAGGGCTTCGCCGCGATGGCGGAGGGCGACGTCTTCGGCAAGATCGTCTTCACCCGATGAGCCGTACGCACGTCCTCACCGGAGCCGGCTCGGGCATCGGGCTCGCCCTGGCGCAACGCCTCACCGAGCGCGGAGACCGGCTGGTCCTGATCGCCCGCAGCGACGCGCGCGCGGCGGAGCTGGCCGAGACCTTCCCGCACGCGCAGCTCCTCGTGGCCGACCTCGCCGACCCGGGCACGCTCAACGGCGTCGGCCGGCAGGTCGACGGTCCCGTCGACTCCGTCGTGCACGTGGCCGGCGTCGTGGAGCTGGCGCCGGTGGAGCGGCTGCGGCTCGCGGAGTGGGAGGAGCAGATCACGGTCAACCTCACCGCGCCCGCGGTGCTGACGCGCGAGCTCCTGCCCCACGTGCGCAGCGCCCTCGGCACCGTCGTCTTCGTCAACTCCTCGGCCGGGTTGAGTGCCGGCGCCGAGTGGTCGGCGTACGCCGCCTCGAAGTTCGGCCTGCGTGCCTTCGCCGACGCGCTGCGGGCCGAGGAGGTCGAGCACGGCGTGCGGGTCAGCACGGTCTACCCCAGCCGCACCGCCACCCCGATGCAGGAGAAGGTGCACGAGCAGGAGGGCCGGACCTACGACGCCTCACGCTGGATCAGCCCGGAGACGGTCGTCGACACGATCCTGCACGTCATCGACCTTCCCGCCGACGCCACCATCCCCGACGTGACGGTCCGTCCCGTCGTCCCGCGTCCGGGCACCTGACCCACGACCGGTCAGACCGGCTCGAGCACGAACACCCGGATCCGCCGGCTCTGCCCCACGCGCTGCCGGTAGCGGGCGTAGCCGGGGTAGAACCGGGCAGCGAGCCCGAAGACCTCGTCCGCCTCGGCGGGCGTCGCGGGCCGCGCGACCACCTCCCGCGAGGCGCCGCGGTAGGTGAGGGTCGCTCGCGGGTCGGCCTCGAGGTTGAGCGCCCACGCCGGCGTCGCGGCCTGGCCGAAGTTGGTGCCGAGCAGCGCGAGCCCGCCGGCGTACGGCGTCGCGATGAGGTGGCTCGTCCGGCGCTGTCCGGACCGGCGCCCGGTCGTCGTGACGTCGAGGACCTCGAGGCCGGCGAGCAGGCCCGGGGCGCTGCGGCGCCCCTTCGTGAGGCGACCCACGACGTCGTCGATGCGCCTCAGCACGTGGGAGAACACCCAGCCGCCCGCGCGGGTGCCGGCGCCCCAGCGGACCACGCGGTGCACGGGGTTGCCCGACGCGTGCGTGTAGCCGAGGTCCACGGCCAGGTCGCGCGGCACCTCAGACCCCCTCGTGCCTAGTCGTCGGGGTCGTCGAGACGGGCCAGCCAGGTGGCCAGCCGCTCGATCGGCACCTCGAAGTCGGGGTGCGCGTCGACAAAGGCCTGCAGCTGCTCGGCGAGCCACGCCAGGGTGACCTCCTCGTCACCCCGGCGCCGCTCGAGCTCCTCGATCCCGCGATCGGTGAAGTACACCGCTGCTCCTCCGGCCCCGGCTCAGTAGTCGTGGCCGGCGGCGCGGGGGGACTCGAAGGCCGCGTCGAGCAGCGTCTTCTGCTCCTCGACGTGGCGCTTCACCGTGCCCACCGACGGCGACGCCGACGCAGGACGCGTGATCGGCTCGACGGTGAGGTCGAGCTCCGGCCACACGTTGAGCTGGTAGTGCGGCCACGGGCCCATGTTGCGCGGCTCGTCCTGCACCCAGCGGATCGCCTTGAGGTTCGGGTACGTGGCGATCTCGGCCCTGATCTCCTCGACCGGGTTCGGGTAGAGCCGCTCGATCCGGCCGATGGCGAACGCGTCGCCGTTGTCGCGCTTGGACCGCTCGACCATGAGGTCCCACGTCACCCGGCCCGAGCACATGATGAGGGTCTCCACCTTGTCGCGGTCCGCGGTCTCGTCGCCGATGAACGCCCGGAAGGTGGTGTCGCCGACGAAGTCGGCCGGCTGCGACGCCGCCTCCTTGCGCTTGAGCATCGACTTGGGGGTGAAGACGATCAGCGGCCGGTGCTCCTCACCCAGCGAGTGGCGACGGAGCAGGTGGAAGTACGACGCCGGCGTCGAGGGCTGCGCGACGACCATGGCGTCCTCGGCACACATCGTCAGGAAGCGCTCGATGCGCGCCGACGAGTGGTCGGGGCCCTGGCCCTCGTAGCCGTGGGGGAGCAGCAGGACGACGCCCGACTGCTGGCGCCACTTCGTCTCACCGGCGGAGATGAACTCGTCGATGACGGTCTGCGCACCGTTGACGAAGTCACCGAACTGCGCCTCCCACAGCACCAGCGCCTCGGGTCGCGCGACGGAGTAGCCGTACTCGAACCCGAGGGCGGCGTACTCGGAGAGCAGCGAGTCGTAGACGTGGAACTTCGCCTGGTCCTGGGTGAGGTTGGTCAGCGGCGTCCACTCGTCGGCGTTGACCCGGTCGATGATCGTGGCGAACCGCGAGACGAACGTGCCGCGGCGCGAGTCCTGGCCGGCCAGGCGCACCGGGCGACCGTCCATCAGCAGGGAGCCGAAGGCGAGGATCTCACCGGTGCCCCAGTCGATCGGGCCGTCGGTGATCGCGGCGGAGCGGCGCTGCAGCTGCGGCATCACCTTGGGGTGGACGGTGAAGTTCTCCGGCGGGGTGACGTAGCTGTCCGCGATCCGCTTGAGCACCTCGGGCGTGACGGCCGTGGAGAACTCGCCGGCCGGCTTGTCCGGGTAGTCCGGGACCGTCTTCCACTCGGTGGGCGCCTCCGAGCTCGCCTCGCGCACCTCGGTGAACACCCGCTCGAGCTGCTGCTGGTAGTCCTTGAGGACCTGCTCGGCCTCGTCGATGGTGATGTCACCACGACCGATGAGCGACTCGGTGTAGAGCTTGCGCACCGACCG
Organism: Nocardioides sp. T5; assembly: GCF_048161455.1. Taxonomy (NCBI): domain Bacteria; kingdom Bacillati; phylum Actinomycetota; class Actinomycetes; order Propionibacteriales; family Nocardioidaceae; genus Nocardioides; species Nocardioides sp. T5. The sequence continues at coordinate 1,456,170 of NZ_CP182415.1, forward strand.
CTTCTGCTCGATGAGGTCGTACATCAGCGGCTGGGTGTAGGACGGGTCGTCGCCCTCGTTGTGACCGCGGCGGCGGTAGCACACGAGGTCGATGACGACGTCCTTGTTGAACGCCTGGCGGTAGTCGAAGGCGAGCCGGGCGACGCGGATGCACGCCTCCGGGTCGTCGCCGTTGACGTGGAAGATCGGCGCCTGCACCATCCGCGCCACGTCGGTGGCGTAGAGGGACGAGCGCGAGGAGCCAGGCGCGGTGGTGAACCCGACCTGGTTGTTGATCACGACGTGCACGGTGCCGCCGGTGCGGTAGCCGCGCAGCTGCGAGAGGTTGAGCGTCTCGGCCACGACGCCCTGGCCGGCGAAGGCGGCGTCGCCGTGCACCAGCAGCGGCAGGACCGGGAACTTCTCGCCCTGGTCGAGGAGGTCCTGCTTGGCGCGGGCGATGCCCTCGAGCACCGGGTTGACCGCCTCGAGGTGCGAGGGGTTGGCGGCGACGGACACCTTGATCTTGTCGCCCGAGCCGGCGAGGAACTCGCCCTCGGCGCCGAGGTGGTACTTCACGTCGCCGGAGCCCTGGACCGTACGCGGGTCGATGTTGCCCTCGAACTCGCGGAAGATCTGGCTGTACTTCTTGCCGACGATGTTGGCGAGCATGTTGAGCCGGCCGCGGTGGGCCATGCCGATGGTGACCTCGTCGAGGCCGGTCTCGGCGGCGGCCTCGCAGATCTCGTCGACGAGCGGGATGGTGGTCTCGCCACCCTCGAGGCTGAAGCGCTTCTGCCCCACGAACTTCGTCTGCAGGAACGTCTCGAAGGCCTCGGCCTGGTTGAGCTTGAGCAGGATCCGGAGCTGCTCCTCCCGGGGCGGCTTCACGTGCGGCTGCTCGACGCGCTCCTGGATCCACTTGCGCTGCTCGGGGTCCATGATGTGCATGTACTCGATGCCGGTGGTGCGGCAGTAGGAGTCGCGCAGGATGCCGAGGATGTTGCGCAGCTTCATGAAGCGCCGGCCCTCGCCGCCGAACGACCCGGTCGCGAACTCGCGGTCGAGGTCCCACAGCGTGAGGCCGTGCGACTCGATCTCCAGGTCGGGGTGGCTGCGCTGGCGGTACTCCAGCGGGTCGGTGTCGGCCATGAGGTGGCCGCGGACCCGGTAGGCGTGGATCAGCTCGAGGATCCGCGCCTGCTTGACGATGTCGTCGTCGTGGGTGGCGACCACGTCGCGGGACCAGCGGATCGGCTCGTAGGGGATCCGCAGCGAGCGGAAGATCTCGTCGAAGAAGCCGTTCTCGCCGAGCAGCAGGCCGTGCACACGCTTGAGGAACTCACCCGACTGCGCACCCTGGATGACGCGGTGGTCGTAGGTCGAGGTCAGCGTCATCGTCTTGCTGATGGCGTTGCGGTTGATCGCCTCGTCGGAGGCGCCCTGCCACTCCGGCGGGTACTCCATCGCGCCGACACCGATGATCGCGCCCTGCCCGGCCATCAGCCGCGGCACCGAGTGGACGGTGCCGATGCCTCCGGGGTTGGTCAGGGACATCGTGGTGCCCTGGAAGTCGGCGACGGTGAGCTTGCCGTCGCGGGCCTTGCGCACCATCTCCTCGTAGGCGGTCCAGAAGGCGGCGAAGTCCATCGCCTCGGCGCCCTTGATGTTGGGCACGAGGAGCTGGCGAGTGCCGTCGGGCTTCTGCATGTCGATCGCGAGGCCGAGGTTGATGTGGGCCGGCGTGATCAGGTTGGGCTTGCCGTCACGGAGCTCGTAGCCGACGTTCATCTCGGGCATCGCGCGCAGCGCCTTCACGAGGGCGTAGCCGATGATGTGGGTGAACGACACCTTGCCGCCGCGGGCGCGGGCGAGGTGGTTGTTGATGACCGTGCGGTTGTCCCACAGCAGCTTGACGGGGACCGAGCGCACCGACGTGGCGGTCGGGACCGACAGCGACGCGTCCATGTTGGCCGCGGTGCGCGCCGGGGCGCCACGCAGCACGGTGTAGGTCGGCTCGTCGTCGGCGGGGGAGGGCGCGGCGGGCTTGGGGTCCTTGGCGACCGGGGTGCTGGAGCCCTTGGCCGGCTCGTCGGCGGCAGCCTTGGGACGCGACGTGGCGGTCGCGGGCTTGGCCTGCTCGGCGGGCTTCGCCGGCGCCTTCGCGGGTGCCTTGGCCGGAGCCTGCGAGGTGGCCGGAGCTGAGGTCTGCGCCGAGCTCTTCGCCGGGGCCTGGGCCTGCGGCCGGGTCTGGGTGCTGTTCTGCGTCTGGGTCTTCTGGGAGGACGGGGCGGGGGAGGCGCTGCCGTTCCCGAAGTAGGACGCCCACTCCGGCCCCACGCTCGCGGGATCCTTGTCGTACTGCTCCTTCATCTCCTCCACGAGCCACTCGTTGGCTCCCAGGTCAGATGATGGTGCAACCGAGGACTGGTTGCCGGACTGCCCGTTCGGGGACTGCGCCACGCTTGTTTCGCCTCTTCCAGATGTGATCGCGCGAGGATTGACCAAGTCGACGACAAGGCTAGTCGCACACGCACGCAAATGCAGGGCCGGGTTCGGCTGGTGAGGCATGGTGTCGACCACACCCCCACGTCGTCCGCTCGATCCGCCTGGAGCTCTCCATGCCCCGCCCCTCACCAGGCCGCGTCCACCACGCCCACCGCGCTCGCCGCGTCGTGGGGCTCGCGCTCGTCCTGCTCGTCCCGTTCGCCTCCGCCTGCCAGTCCACCTCCGAGCCGTCGGCGGCGCCGGAGCGGCTGAGCCGGTCCGACTCGCGGGCGTCCCTGGCCTCCCACCCGGAGCCGACGAAGGTCGGCATCCACCGCGTCCACGGCCGTCTCCCCGTCGCGCGTCGCAAGGCCGTGCGTACGCAGGTCGGGGCCGTCGTCGACCGGTGGTGGGAGGCGGCCTACCTCGGCGGCTCCTACCCCCGCAGCAGCTTCCCCTCCGCGTTCCCCGGCTTCACCGACGCCGCCGAGGAGCGCGCCCGCGCGGACAAGGCCCTGCTGACCAACCAGGTCGCCGGTCCGCGCATCGACTCGGTGACCGCCCGCAAGCGCGCGGTCACCCTCGACATCCTCGCCGCCGGCCGGCAGGCGCGAGCAGTGACCGCGCAGTTCGTCCTCGCGTTCGACACCACGGGCAGCAGGGCCGGCACCACCACCGTGCGGGGACGGCTCTTCCTCACCCGCAAGCGAGGCGCGTGGCGCGTCTTCGGGTACGACGTCGCGAAGGGAGCCCGGTGATGGGACGGACCATGAGGCTCGCGCGGACGGTCGCCCTCGTGGCGGTGCTGGCCGTCACCGCGTTCGTCGTACCCACCTCGGCGGTCCAGCAGACCGAGGTCAGCCTGGTGCGGATCCGGCACGCCCAGGGCGTCGCCACCGGCGGCGAGGACGTCGTCTGGATCCTCGGCGTGGGCTCGGACGCCCGCCCGGGCCAGGCCATGACCCGGGCGCGGGGCGACGCCCTGCAGCTGGTGGGCATCAACACCCGCACCGGCGCGGCCACCGCGATCGGCGTGCCCCGTGACTCGTGGGTCGCCATCCCCGGCCACGGGCGGGAGAAGATCAACTCCGCCCTCTACTTCGCCGGGCCCCGCGGGATGGCCGGCGCGATGCGCAACCTGGTCGGCATCGAGCCCGACTACGTGGTGGTCACCCGGTTCCCGTTCTTCGAGGACATGGTCGACGACATCGGCGGCATCACCGTCACCAACCCGCGCCGCTTCACCGACCCCAACCTCAAGAAGGAGGGCTTCGCTCGCGGCCGCATCCGTCTCGGCGGCTACGACGCGATGGCGTTCTCGCGGATCCGCTACGACCTGCCGGGCGGGGACTTCGACCGCTCGGCCAACCAGCAGCGCACCCTGCGCGGCATCCACGCCCGCATCCGGGCGCAGGCCGACGTGCCCGGCTTCATCGAGCGCGGCGTCATGACGGTGATGGCGCACACCGACACCAACGCCTCGCCGGCCGAGCTGTTCGAGATCGCCCAGGCCGTCGCGCAGGTCGACCCGCGCAGGATCACCACGTGCGTCGTGCGGGGGCGGATCGGGTTCGTGGGCGCCGCCAGCGTGGTCTTCCCCGACGTGGCGCAGGCGCGGCGCCTGGGGCGCGAGGCCCGGCAGGACGCCACGCTGCGCGGCTGCTGACGGTCAGGAGCCGTAGATCCGTCCCGCGGTGCGGGCCAGGTCGATCACGACGGCGTCGGAGTAGAGCTTGATCCGCAGCCCGATGACCTGGGAGCCGCGGTAGCCGGTGTCGACGAGCTGGCGCTGGATCTCGCCGACGCCGTTCGGCAGCTCGACGACCTCACCGGGCGCCGGGACCGCGACCGGCTGCCCGGCGACGGTGATCGAGCCGACGCCGGTCGACACCTTGGAGCCGACCCGCTTGCCGGCCCTCTGGCGCATCGCCGCCCGTGAGCTCACGTCGGTGATCACCAGCTGCGCCGTGGGGATGGTGACCGTGCGGATGGCCGTGCGCGACCAGCCCTTGGCGACCTTGCCCCGCTTCTTGCCGGCCTTCGCGCGGAACTGGTCGCCGTTGACCTGGTAGGTCACGCCGTCGAGCTGCACCGGCACGGGGACGAGCTGGGTGGCGTGGGGGACCTGGTAGGTCTGCGTCCGGCCGCGGGTGCCCTGGCAGGGGAGTGCCTTGTGCTGGACGTTGCCGAACCGCAGGGCGCCCTGCAGCGCCTGGTAGTCCATCGCGGTGCCGCCGGAGCGGAACACGCCGACCGGGGCCGGGCCGCCCATCCGGACGCGCGCGGTGCCGAGCTCGACGAGCTGGCGGCGCTCGCCGGCCGTGACCTCGATCCGCAGGGCAGAGGCCTGGGACTGGGCGTTGTGGCTGTTGGCCCGACCGTTCTCGTAGCCGAGCGCGATGGTGCCGAGCCCGGGGATGACGATCGGCCCGGTCACGTCGCTGAGCACCTGGAAGACCTGCTGGGCGGTCTGCTGCGTGCCGGTGAAGACGGTGTCGGTGACCTGGTCCAGCGGGGCGAGGAGCTGCTGGAGCTCGGGCGGCAGCTGCTCGACCACGGTGTTCTCGAGCAGCTCGAGGGAGATGCTGGCGAAGGTGAACCCCTCGTCGTGGCCGTAGCCCCGCGGCGTGTGGAAGGCGTGGGCGGTCGTCCGCAGGCCCTTGATCACCAGGCGGGGCGTGGTCAGCGGGCCGACGGTGCCGCCGACGCTGATGTCGCCGATGGTGTTGGTGCCACGGACGCCGTGCGTCTCGCCGTCGACGTACGTCTCGGTGCGGCTGGTGCTCGCCGAGACGCGGATCAGCGGGTTGTCCGGGACCGACACGGCGCTCTGCTGCTCGACGACCTTGCCGGCCGACCGGGTGCACAGCTGCTGCGCGTGGGCGTCCTTGAGGTCGAGCGCCTCGACGCTGTCGGTCACCAGCTTCACGCCGTAGACGTCGCCGCGGTAGCCGAAGCCGGTGATCTGGTCCGCCTGCGCGACGCGGGCACCGGCCCCCGCCTGCGCCGGTGCGGCACCGGTGGACAGCGCGAGCGCGGCGCTCAGGCCGAGGCTGACGGCGGCGACGAGCCGTCGCTGGGTCTTCTGCATGTCCCCTCCCAGGGTCTGCGGGAGCGACGCCCGACCGTCCGAGTGACCGCCCGGTAGCTCCCTCGCCCGCTCAACGACGGGGAAGCGGATTGGTGACGGCCGTCACCAAGGGAGGGGACGGGCGCCCGCGGAGGCTCCGTGACGAGCCCCGGGCCGGACCTATCCGGGATCAGGTCCAAGGACCCTGTGACGGGCCCCTGCGTCTCCCGATACTGAGACTCATCACGCGGCGCGCGGTCGCACGAGGCACCGCACGTCTCGGTGTGCAGAACGGGGGATCCGATGGTCCAGGAAGTCTCCACACCCCGCGCCCCGGAGGCCGGTCCACCTGCGTCGGAGGTGGTGGAGGAGCGCCCCGCCGGGCCACCGGGCTCGGCCGTCGGCGCCGGACGCGTGCCGCTCGACCGGTTGCTGACCATGGCCACGCTCAGCCCCGCTGAGGCCACCTTCGTGGCGTGTCGTCTGCTGGAGTCCACTGACCTGCCGCGCCCGGTCGACGGGGCACTGCCCCACGACGACCGTCGGGACGACGGTTGGGAGGTCGCCCTCACCGCCTCCGGAGGTGTGGAGGCCACGCCCGCCGGGCCGCGTTCCGGGGCCGCCGTCCCCGAGCTGCTCGGACAGCTCGTCCGCAGCGCGCGTCGGCTGCCGGCCCATCCGGCCGCGGGGCAGCTGGCGCTGCTTCGCCGGCTCGAGGAGGCGGCCGCCGAGACCGGTGCCGAACCGGGCGCGCGGGCCGGCAGTCTCCGACGGGCGCTGGTCGAGACCCTCGGCGCAGACGCGTCCGAGCGCCTGGTTGTGCAGCTGGCCCACCTCGTCGACGCGTACGTCCACGTGGCGGCGAGCACCACGGCGCAGCCGCGTGTCGCGGCCGGGGCGGGTGTGGTGCAGCCCGGTCGGGCTCCCGGCGCCGACCACGGTCGCGAGGGCCGGCGCTGGGCCATCGCCGCGCACCGGCCCGCCGGGCGGTGCTCGCCGTCCTGCTCCTGGTCGTGGCGGTGGCGGGCAGTGGCTACGTGCTGACCCGTCGCGCCGACGACGCGAGCGCCGGCTCCGGCGGCGGCCCCGCGACCGCTGCCCCGTCAGGGAAGGCGTTCCCCGGAACGACGCCGAAGTCCGCACAGCAAGCGTCGTCCCGACCTCGCGCCCGTGTCGAGACACTCGCGCCGCGGCAGGCCGGTGTCGTCACCGGCGTCGAGCTGCGGCGGGCAGGTGCCTGCACCCCGGGCGCGCTGTGCGCCGTCACCGTGACGACCCGCTTCCGCCCGGCCACTTCCGCGCAGGTCGTGACCTGGCGGGTGGGCACGGCGACGTCGTGCAACGGCAGCGTGACCTGGTCGGCCCCGGTCAGCGTGACCGCGCAGCCCGGGTGGACCAGCGTCTACGCCAGCTCGTCGGTCCCGGTACCCCGGGGGCGCTCGGTGGCGCTGGTCGCCACGACGACGGCACCCGCGCGCGCCCAGTCGCCGCCGGTGCCGGCCACCGAGTCGTCACTGCGCTGCTGACCGGCCATGCTCAGCGTCGAACGGGGAATGCTGGGCGGACGCCGGTCCCGCCCGGGGCCGGTCCGGCCGGCGCGGCTCCCCGTCGCACACCTCCTTGATCCGCTCGCCGTGGGCGCCGTCGCGCTCCTCGCCGTGCTGGGGCTGGCCAACCTCGCAGCGCTCGGTGACCAGGCGGCCGTCCGGCACCAGCTGGCGGTCCTCATGGGCGGGGTGGTGCTGTTCGTCGTCCTCAGCCGGTGGCGTACGGCCGGCCTGCGCTGGCTGGGGTGGGGCTGCTACGCGCTCAGCGTGCTGCTGCTGGTGGCGGTCGACGTCGGCGGCATGTCGGTCAGGGGCGCCCAGCGGTGGATCGCCCTGGGGCCGTTGTCCATGCAGCCGTCCGAGCTCGCCAAGCTGGGCCTGCTCCTGGCGCTGGCCCTGGTCCTGGGCAGTGAGCGGTCGTGGCCGCGACGCCTCACGACCGCGCTGCTCGTCGCCGCGCTGCCCATCGGCCTGGTCCTCCTCCAGCCCGACCTCTCGACCGCGCTGCTCCTGAGCGCCGTCACCGCCACCATGCTGGTGCTCGGCCGGGTCCCGTTCAAGGTGCTCGTGCCGTGCCTCGTGCTCGCGGCACTGGCCCTCCCGTACGCCGTGCAGCTGCTCCACCCCTACCAGCAGGAGCGGCTGCACGTCTTCCTGAGCGGGTCGACGGACGCCGACGGGCCCGGATGGGCGATCCGGCAGATGCACATCGCCCTGGCCTGGGGTGGCCTGACCGGCGGTGCCGACCACCCCCTGCACCGGCTGGTGGGGCTCTACCTGCCGGACCGGCACACCGACCTCGCCTTCGCCAGCCTCGTCGAGCAGTTCGGGATCCTCGCCGGCGCGTCGGCCGTGCTCGCCGCGGCCGTCCTCGTCTGGCGCGTGGTCGGCATCAGCCGCCGCACCCGCAACCGTCCCGCGGGGCTGGCCGCGGCCGGTTTCGCCGCGCTCGTCGGGGTCGAGGTCGCGGTCTCCGTGGCGGGCAACCTCGGTCTGGTCCCGACCGCCGGGGTGCCGTTCCCCCTGCTGAGCTACGGCGGCACGGCGGCCGCCGTGCACATCGCGGCGCTCGGGCTGGTGCTCGCGCTGGGCGCCGACGGGGAGACCCACCGCCTCTGGGTCCGCGGCCGCCCCGACGCGACGCGGCCACGACTGCTGCGCACTGCCGCCGTCGCAGCAACAGGCCTCCTGGTCGCGATGGTCGGGTTCGCCTGGCAGCTGCAGAGCGCGCAGGGGTCCCAGCTGCGTGAGGCGGCGCTCGACCAGATGCTGCGCTGCACCCGCGTGCCCGCGGCACGCGGGGAGATCACCGACCGGCACGGGACGCCGCTCGCGCTCGACGTACGACGACACCGGGTGGGCGTCGTGCCGGCCCTGGTGCGGCCCGCCGACGTGCCCACCCTCGCCGCGCTCACGGCACGGCCCGAGACCGGCCTGCGTCGCCAGCTCCACCGGCACCGGGCGAGCCGCGACCTCACCGTCGCGTCCCTGCCGGTGGCGGCCGGTCGACGCGTCCGCGCCGCGGTGCTGCCCGGTGTCTTCGTGGTCCCGGAGGCCCGTCGGCGCTACCCCGCCGCGGACGTGCTCGGCCCGGTGCTCGGCTGGACGGGCGTCGCCACCCCCGTGGAGATGGAGCGCTGGCCCGACCTGGCCCTCGGGGCGATCGCCGGCCGCGCCGGCCTCGAGCAGGTCTACGACCCCGTCCTGCGCGGCACCGACGGGCGCCAGTGCGTGTACGTGACGCCGGCCGGCACGCCCATGGCGATGGGCCCCTACACCCCGCCGCGTCGTGGGCAGACCTTGCGGCTCACCGTCGACCTCGGCCTGCAGCGCGAGCTCACCCGGTCCCTCGACGCCGTGCTGCGCAGCAGGCCCGGACAGCCGCTCGGGGACCTCGGTGGAGCGGTGCTCCTCGATCCCCGCAACGGGCAGGTGCTCGCCACGGCCAGCCGGCCGGCGTACGACAACCGGATCTTCGGCCCGCCCGTCGACGGTGCCGCACTGGCCCGGGAGGCACGCCGGGCCGGGAGCCCGATGCTCGACCACGTCACCCAGGTGGCGGCACCGCCCGGGTCGACGTTCAAGCTGGTGGTCGCTGCGGCCAGCATGAGGGACGGGACGGTGCCGCCGGACCGGGTGCTGCCGGGTGGCGGCTCCTGGACGCTGGGCGACCACGCCTTCGGCAACTGGATGTCCCTGCCCGCGCAGGACCTGCCCGACGCGATCTCATGGTCCAACAACGTGTACTTCTACCAGCTCGCGTGGGCGATGGGCCCCGAGCCGATGATCAGCACGGCGCGGAGCCTGGGCGTCGGCCGGCCGACCGGCATCGACCTGCCCGGGGAGGTCGGCGGCTACCTCGGCACCCCGGCCTCGGTCGCCCGCGACGGCGGGACGTGGTTCCCCGGCTCCACCGTGATCCTCGGCATCGGGCAGGGCTACCTCACGGTGACGCCGCTGCAGGACGCCTTGTGGACCGCGGGCATCGCAACCGGCGCCGTGGTCACGCCGCACCTCGGCCTGGCGTACGGCGAGGGGCGGGACCGGTCGGCGCTCCGGTGGCCGCGGCCGCGCCGGCTGCCGTACGCCGACAGGCTGGGGCCGGTCCGCGAGGGCATGGCGCTGGCCGCGACGGCCGGCACCGCCAGCATCCTGCGGGCCCTTCCCGTCCGGGCCGGCGCCAAGACCGGCTCGGCACAGGACCCGTCCGCGCCCAACGGTGCGCCGGACTCGTGGTTCACCGCAGCCGCCCCGCTCGACCGCCCGCGGGTGGTGGCGACGTCGTTCGTGCGCGGCGGCGGCCACGGGGTCAGCACGTCCGGGGCCGTCGTGCTGCCGGTGCTGCAGTACTTCTTCGCGCACGAGGAGGACATCCTGCGGACGGGACCTCCCGCCAGGCGGCCGTGATCAGCCGGCCTCTCCGTGATCAGCCGGCGTCGAGGAACGCGTCCTCGTAGGCACGGACCACGTCGGGGTCGGCCAGGCAGCGGGCCGCCCCCTCCGCCACGCAGGTGAGCGGCCGCTCGGCCATCCGGACGGGGAACCCCAGCGCCGACTCGACCAGCTTGTCGAAGCCGCGCAGCAGGCTGGAGCCGCCGAAGACCACGACCCCCTCGGTGAGGATGTCGTCGGCCGCCTGTGGCGGCAGGTCGTCCAGCACCCCCGCGAGCGCGGTGATGATGGCGTCGGCCGTGGGCTGCAACGCCTCGAGGACCTCGGCGGACTCCATGGTCTTCAGGCGCGGCCGGCCGGTGGCCAGGTCGATGCCCTGCACCACCGTGGAGAGGCCCTCCTCGGCGTCCACGGCGCACTTCAGGGCCTCCGCGGTGAGCTCGCCGACGAGCAGCTGGTGCTCGGCCCGCAGGTAGCGGTAGAGCGTGAGCGTCATCTCGTCGCCCGCGATCCGCGACGACCGGTGCGACAGGACGCCGCCGTAGCAGAACGCCGTGATCTCCGAGGTGCCCCCGCCGATGTCGAGGACCATGTGCGCCCGGGGCTCGAGGGGGTCGAGCCCGCAGCCGACGGCCCCCGCGATCGGCTCGGGGATCAGTGCGGACTTCCGCATCCCGGCCTCGTCGGCCACCTCCAGCAGGGCGCGCCGTTCGAGGGCGGTCGCACCGGCGGGCACCCCGATGACGGCGCGGGCGCCGATGCGCTGCCACGCGGGAATCGCCACCTTGTCCATCAGCGCGGCCATGAACGCCCGTGCGGCCTCGAGGTCGACGATCACCCCGTCGTGGAGCGGACGCACGGCGGAGAGCCCGACCGGGCAGCGGCCCATCAGGTCGCGGGCCTCCCGTCCGACCAGCAGGGGCCGGACGCGCCGCGTCCTCGCCTCGGACGTGCGGACCACCATCACCGACGGCTCGTCCAGCAGCACCCCGCGGGTCCGGTGGCACACCACCGTGTTCGCGGTCCCGACGTCGATACCGAAACCACCACTCATCGTGCCCCCTGCGTGAGATCCAGGACCTGGTCCACGCTACGGCTCCGCCTCCGCCGTGACAGGGGTCTTTGGTCCCGGGAGCGAGGGGGACACGGGCGGGACAACGGCCGGGAAATGGGCAACGGACCCACGTTTCCGTAGGTCCGTCGTCGCCGATGTCGTGCGACATCGCAGGGCGCCTCCGGCAGGATTCGAACCTGCGGCACCTGGTACCGGAAACCAGTGCTCTATCCCCTGAGCTACGGAGGCCCGCACCGTCCCGGATCGCTCCGGACCTGGTGCGCGGTGAAGACTACCGGTCGCGCGGCGCGGTGGTGAATCGGCCTCAGCGCAGGGCGAGCGACCCCGAGGTGTCGGCCGGGAAGGGCAGGGCCTCGTGCTCGGCGATCCGGGCGTCGAGCTTGGCGGCGACGTCCTCGGGCCAGGGTGCGGTGCGCCGGTCCTCGAGCTCGATGTGGAGGAAGATCTCCTCGACCACGCACGCCACCTGCTGGTGGGTCTCGTCGAGCAGGTAGATGAGCACGTGGGCGGCCCGCTCGGAGCGGCCCAGCAGGCGCACCCGGGCCGACATCGTGTCGCCGGTGCGGAGCTCGTTGAGGTAGGTGACGTGGTGCTCGGCGGTGAAGCACGCGTGCCCGTGGGTCAGCGGCCACATCTGCGGGATGCCCACCTCGACGAGCGACTCGTCGAGGCCTTCGCTGGCGATGCCGATGTAGTGGCGGACGTTGAGGTGGCCGTTGATGTCCTCGAAGGGCATCGGCACGGGCTGCTCGACATAGGCCGGGAGCTGGATCAGCTGGTCGTAGGTGGGGTGCGTCGTCACGCCCCGAACCCTAGGGCAGGACCTGCTGCGGGTCGGTGGCCACGGCGTGAAACCGGTTCGGTCCCTGCTGCGCGGCGCCGATAGGCTTGCCCGGTGAATCCCGATCAGCTCTCCGAGACCATCGTCGACGTGCTGCAGGCCCTCGTGGCCGACGGCGCGATCACGCTGCCCGACGGCGTACCGACCCAGGTCACGGTGGAGCGACCCCGGCAGAAGGGTCACGGGGACTACGCCACCAACGTCGCCCTCCAGCTCGCGAAGCGTGTGCAGATCGGTGGGCAGGGGACCAACCCGCGCGCCTTCGCCGACCTCGTCGCCGAGCGGCTCCGCGCCGCCGACGGCATCGCGGAGGTGGAGGTCGCCGGGCCGGGCTTCCTCAACGTCACGGTCGAGGCCGGTGCGCAGGGCCAGGTCGCCGCCGATGTCGTCGCTGCGGGAGAGGCGTACGGGCGCACGCAGACGCTCGCGGGCCAGTCGATCAACATCGAGTTCATCTCCGCCAACCCGACCGGTCCGCTGCACCTCGGTCACACGAGGTGGGCCGTCCTGGGCGATGCGATCGGCCGGGTGCTGCAGGCAGCGGGTGCCGACGTGGCGCGCGAGTTCTACATCAACGACCGCGGCAACCAGATGGACCTCTTCGGGGCATCACTCGAGGCGGCCGCGCTGGGGCGCCCGATCCCCGAGGACGGCTACCAGGGTGGCTACATCGCGGACCTGGCCGCCACGATCGTGGCCGAGCGCCCTGACATCGTCGACCTGCCCGAGGGGGAGCGGCTGGCTGCCTTCCGTGAGGCCGGCTACGCGCTCCAGCTGAAGGACCAGCGCGACCAGCTCGACAACTTCAACACCCACTTCGACGTGTGGTTCTCCGAGCGCGACCTGCACGCCGACGACTCCCACGGCTCGGTGGCCGACACCCTGCGGGACCTCAAGGCCAACGGTCACCTCTTCGACGCCGACGGAGCGTTGTGGATGCGCACCACCGACTTCGGCGACGACAAGGACCGGGTGCTCATCCGCTCCAACGGGGAGCTGACCTACTTCGCATCCGACACCGCCTACTACCTGAACAAGCGCTCGCGCGGGTTCGACCACTGCATCTACCTGCTCGGCGCCGACCACCACGGCTACGTCGGCCGGCTGCGCGCGATGGCGGCCTGCGTGGGCGACGACCCCGAGCTCACCCTCGACGTGATGATCGGCCAGCTGGTCAAGATCATGCGTGACGGCGAGGAGCTGCGGCTCTCCAAGCGTGCCGGCACGATCGTCACCCTCACCGAGCTGGTCGACGAGATCGGTGTGGACGCGCTTCGCTACTCCCTGGCGCGCTACCCGGCCGACAGCCCGCTGACCCTCGACGTCGCCGAGATCACCAAGGCGTCGAGCGACAACCCCGTCTACTACGTGCAGTACGCCCACGCGCGCACCTGCCGGATGATGGAGAACGCCCACGACGTGGGGATGTCCTTGCCGGGTGATGACTTCGACCCGTCGCTGCTGGACCACGAGCTCGACGGTCGCCTGCTGCGGGCGCTGGCCGAGTACCCGCGAGTGGTCGCCAGCGCGGCGGAGCTGCGGGAGCCGCACCGTGTCGCGCGCTACCTCGAGGACACCGCCGCCGTCTTCAACAGGTGGTACGACACCAAGGAGTGCCGGATGCTGCCGCAGGGCGACGAGCCGGTCACGCCGACCAACGAGGCCCGCCTCGTGCTCGTGAAGGCCGTCCGGACCGTCCTCGCCAACGGCCTCGACCTGCTCGGCGTCTCGGCCCCCGAGAGGATGTGATCGGGCGTGCCCACCGCACACCCGTCCGGTTGGGCCCACGCGGACGGCGCGCTGCGCGGGCCGCACTGGCTGCGTGAGCCGAGCGACCCCGACGCCCTCGTCCCGCTCCTCTGGTCGCGGACCGCGACCAAGGCCGACGGGGTACTGAGCGTCGGCGGCGTCCCGCTGCCCGAGCTGGTGCGCGAGCACGGCTCACCGGCGTACGTCCTCGACGAGGCCGACTTCCGCGGCCGCGCCGCCGCCTTCCGCGACGCCTTCTCCGACTACGAGGTCTACTACGCCGGCAAGGCCTTCCTCTGCACCACCGTCGCCCGGTGGCTCGCGGAGGAGGGGCTCTCGCTCGACGTGTGCTCGGGCGGCGAGCTGGCGGTGGCCGAGCGCGCCGGCTTCCCGATGGAGCGCATCGGCTTCCACGGCAACAACAAGACCGTCGGCGAGCTCGAGCGCGCGGTCGAGCTCGGCGTGGGCCGGGTCATCGTGGACTCCTTCCACGAGATCGAGCGCCTGGCGTCCGTGACGACCGAGCTCGGCCGCACGATCGGCGTCATGGTGCGGGTCACCGCGGGCGTCGAGGCCCACACGCACGAGTACATCGCCACCGCGCACGAGGACCAGAAGTTCGGCTTCTCGATCGCCAGCGGCGACGCGCTGGAGGCCGTACGCCGGGTGCGCGACGCCCCGGGGCTGAGCCTGCTGGGGCTGCACTCACACATCGGCAGCCAGATCTTCGACACCTCCGGCTTCGAGGTGGCGGCCCGCCGCGTGCTCGCGCTGCACGCGCGTGTCGTCGAGGAGGTGGGCGTCGAGATGCCCGAGATGGACCTCGGCGGCGGCTTCGGCATCGCGTACACGACCCAGGACGACCCGTCCGACCCCGCGCAGCTGGCGACGGAGATCTCGAAGATCGTCGAGCACGAGTGCCGCGGCCTCGGGATCGCCGTCCCGCGCCTGTCGATCGAGCCCGGTCGGGCGATCGTCGGTCCGTCGATGTGCACCGTCTACGAGGTCGGGACGGTCAAGGAGGTCGCCCTGGACGGTGGTGCGCGCCGCACCTACGTCTCCGTCGACGGCGGGATGAGCGACAACATCCGCACCGCCCTCTACGACGCCGACTACTCCGCGACGATCGCCTCCCGCCCCTCGGGCGCCCCGCCCGCGCTGTCCCGCGTGGTCGGCAAGCACTGCGAGGCCGGTGACATCGTCGTCAAGGACGAGTTCCTGCCCGGTGACGTGCGTCCCGGCGACCTCGTGGCGGTGCCCGGCACCGGCGCCTACTGCAGATCCATGGCGTCCAACTACAACCACGCCCTGCGTCCTCCGGTGATCGGAGTTCGGGACGGGAAGACTTTCACCGTGCTGCGACGAGAGACTGTGGCCGACCTGTTGGCGACCGATGTGGGTAACTCATGACTGACAAGCGCACCTTGAAGGTGGCGGTGCTCGGCTGCGGCGCGGTCGGGTCCCAGGTGGTGCGGCTACTGAGCGAGCAGCACGACGACCTGGCCGCCCGGGTGGGCGCGCCCGTCGAGCTGGTGGGAGTCGCCGTACGACGTCTCGACGCGCCCCGCGACGTCGACGTGCCCGAGGGCCTGCTGACGACCGACGCGCACGGCCTGGTCTCCCGCGACGATGTCGACCTCGTCGTCGAGGTGATCGGCGGCATCGAGCCGGCGCGCGCGCTCATCCTGTCCGCGCTCGACAACGGCGCCAGCGTGGTCACGGCCAACAAGGCGCTGCTGGCCGAGGACGGCCCGACCCTGTTCGAGGCCGCGGCCAAGGCCGAGCGCGACCTCTACTACGAGGCGGCCGTCGCAGGGGCGATCCCGATCCTGCGTCCGCTGCGCGAGTCGCTCGCCGGCGACCGGGTCACCCGGGTGCTGGGCATCGTCAACGGCACCACCAACTTCATCCTCGACAAGATGGACACCTCCGGCGCCGGCTTCTCCGAGGCGCTCGAGGAGGCCCAGGAGCTCGGCTACGCCGAGGCCGACCCGACGGCCGACGTCGAGGGCTTCGACGCCGCGGCCAAGGCGGCCATCCTCGCCAGCCTCGCTTTCCACTCGCGGGTCACCGCGGCCGACGTCCACCGCGAGGGCATCTCCGAGGTCACCGCGGCCGACGTCGCCAGTGCCCGCGACATGGACTCCGTGGTCAAGCTGCTCGCGATCTGCGAGCTCCGCCCGGGCCCCGACGGCCAGGAGCAGGTCGCCGCCCGCGTCCACCCGGCGATGATCCCGCGCTCCCACCCGCTGGCCAGCGTCCGCGAGGCCTACAACGCGGTCTTCGTCGAGTCCGAGGCCGCCGGCCAGCTGATGTTCTACGGCCCCGGCGCGGGTGGCGCGCCCACGGCGAGCGCCGTGCTGGGCGACCTGGTCACGGTCGCCCGCAACCGCCTCGCCGAGACCCGCGGCGCCGGCGAGTCGGCCTACGCCGACCGCGCCGTCCTGCCGATGGGGGAGACCCGCACCCGCTACCACGTCGCGATCGACGTGGACGACCGCGCCGGCGTCCTCGCGGCGGTGGCCAACGCCTTCGCCGACCACGACGTGTCGATCCAGACCGTCCGCCAGGAGGGCCGCGGTGCCGACGCCCAGCTCGTGGTCGTTTCGCACGCCGCCCCCGACGCCGCGCTCAGCGCGACCGTCGACCAGCTGCGCAACATGGACATCGTCCGCGAGGTCACCTCGGTGATGCGGGTCGAGGGAGGCGACGAATGAGTGCCACGACCGGCCGTGCGGCGACCCACCAGTGGCACGGCGTGATCGAGGAGTACCGCGACCTCCTCGACCTGCCCGAGGGCATGCCCGCCGTGACGCTCCGCGAGGGCGGCACCCCGCTCGTGCACTCCGAGTGGCTCTCCGGGCTCACCGGGGGAGAGGTCTGGCTCAAGGTCGAGGGCGACAACCCGACCGGCTCCTTCAAGGACCGCGGCATGACCGCCGCGATCTCCCACGCCAAGCACCTCGGCGCCGAGGCCGTCGTGTGCGCCTCGACGGGCAACACGTCCGCGTCCATGGCGGCGTACGCCGCGAAGGCCGGCCTCAAGCCCCTCGTGCTCATCCCCGAGGGGAAGATCGCCGCCGGCAAGCTGGCCCAGGCGGTCGTCCACGGGGCCCAGGTCATCATGGTGCGCGGCAACTTCGACGACTGCCTGGCGATGGCCATCGGCCTGTCGAAGGGCTACCCCGTCGAGCTGGTCAACTCGGTCAACCCGGTCCGCCTGCAGGGGCAGAAGACCGCGGCGTTCGAGATCGTCGACTTCCTCGGTGACGCGCCTGACGTCCACCTGCTGCCGGTCGGCAACGCCGGCAACATCGCCGCCTACTGGCTCGGCTACCAGCAGTACGCCGACCTCGGCCGCGCGACGAAGCGGCCGCGGATGCTCGGCTTCCAGGCCGAGGGCGCCGCGCCCCTGGTGACAGGCGAGCCGTTCCCCGACCCGGAGACCAAGGCGACCGCCATCCGGATCGGCAACCCCGCGTCGTGGCACCTGGCCGAGCAGGCGGCCAAGGAGTCCGAGGGCGGTTTTGCAGCCCTCTCGGACGCCCAGATCCTCGCCGCTCAGCTCGAGCTGGCGCGCAACGACGGCGTCTTCGTCGAGCCCGCGTCGGCGGCAGGTGTCGCCGGGCTGCTCGCCGCGCTGGAGTCCGGCCAGGTCTTCACCGGTGCCACGCTGGCGATCACGGTCACCGGCCACGGCCTCAAGGACACCGCCACCGCGCTGGAGTCCTGCGGCGACATCGTCGACACGGTCGTCGACGCCGATGTCGACGAGGCCGCCGCCGCAGCCGGCCTCGGCTGATGACCCAGTTCGTCGACGGCCCCGTGCGGGTCTCCGTCCCGGCGACCTCCGCCAACCTCGGTCCGGGCTTCGACTCCCTCGGACTGGCGCTGTCGCTGCGCGACGAGCTCGAGGCGGAGGTGCTGCCCGACGGCCTCGTGGTCGAGGTCGCCGGCGCCGGCGCCGACGGCGTGCCGCGCGACGAGTCGCACCTCGTCGTGCGGTCGATGCGGGCGGCCTTCGAGCTGATGGGGGAGCAGCCGCCCGGCCTGCGGCTGGGCTGCCGCAACGTCATCCCGCACGCGCGCGGGCTCGGCTCGTCGTCCGCCGCGATCGTGGCGGGCGTGGTCCTGGCGCGGGCCCTGGTGGCCGGCGGTCAGCTGCTCGCCTCCGACGAGACGCTCTTCGACCTCGCCGCCGACCTCGAGGGCCATCCCGACAACGTCGCCCCGGCGTTCTACGGCGGTTTCGTGATCTCCGGCCGCGAGGACGGGCACTGGTACGCCGTCCGCGCCGGGGTCGACCCGCGGGTCACCGCCGTGGTGTTCGTCCCGCCGACCGGGGTGGAGACGACCGTCGCCCGCGGCCTGCTGCCTGACGCCGTGCCGCACGCCGACGCCGCCGCCAACTCCGGGCGCACCGCCCTGCTGGTGGCGGCCCTCAACGGTCAGCCCGAGCACCTCCTCGCCGCGACCCGCGACTGGCTCCACCAGGACCAGCGCGAGCCCGCGATGCCCGAGACGCTGGCGCTCGTACGTCGACTCCGTGCGGACGGCGTGCCCGCAGTCGTCTCCGGTGCCGGACCGACCGTGCTGGCCTTCGGCTCGGCCGACACCTCCAGGCTGCTGGACCGGTGCCCGGACGGCTGGACCCCGCACCAGCTCTCAGTGGACGTCGAGGGCGCCGTCGTCCGCTGACGCCGCACGTGCGCGACGCGCGTTCCCGGCGATGACCAGCGGCGGGCCGGTGCCCTGCTAACCTGACGGCGCGCCGTTCGGCGTACCAGCCCGTCCCCGTCCTCGCGATGTCGCGAGGTCCGCGTGGACGGTCGACCACCATCCGCCTCGCCGGCCGTTCGCCCGGTCCGGGAGGCGACGCGACGTGCGAAGGATCCACGTGACCGAGACCCCCTCTGCTGCTGCGGAGAACGCTGCCACCAAGCCTGCCAAGAAGTCGGGTGGCCTCAGCTCCATGCTCCTCGCCGACCTGAAGTCGATGGCCGCGGGCCTCGGCATCGCCGGAGCCGGCTCGATGAAGAAGGCGCAGCTCGTCGACGCCATCCGGGCGAACCAGTCGGGCGGCGCCCCGGCGCAGCCCGCCCAGACCCAGCCGAGCCAGACCCAGCCGACCCAGGCCCAGCCGGCCCCGGCCGAGCCGGCCACGGCCGACCCGGTGCCGCAGACGACCGTGCGCACCCGGACGCGCAAGCAGCGCCAGGCCGAGCAGCAGGCCGAGCGGGGGGAGGGCAAGCCGGACCAGCAGCCCGACCAGCAGTCCGACCAGAAGCCCGACCAGAAGCCGGAGCCGAAGTCCGACCAGAAGCCGGAGCGGTCCGAGCAGCAGGACCAGAAGAAGTCGGACCAGAAGCCCGACCAGAAGTCCGACCAGAAGCCGGAGCGGTCCGAGCAGCAGGACCAGAAGAAGGCGGACCAGAAGCAGGACCAGAAGCAGGGACAGAAGCAGGCCAAGCAGAACCAGCAGAACCAGCAGGGCAAGCAGGACCGGGACCAGGGCCGTCAGGACCGCGACCGCCAGGACCAGGGCCGTCAGGACCGGCAGGACCGGCAGGACCGTGAGCGCCAGGACCAGAACCGGCAGGACCAGAACCGGCAGGACCAGCACCGCCAGGACCAGCACCTCTCGGACGACGACGAGGACGGCGAGGGCGGCAGCCGCCGCAACCGCCGCCGTCGCGGGCGCGACCGGACGACGACGCGTCAGGGCGGCAGCCGCAACGAGCCCGACACCACGATCCTCGAGGACGACGTGCTGGTGCCGGCCGCCGGCATCCTCGACGTGCTCGACAACTGCGCGTTCGTCCGCACGTCGGGCTACCTGCCCGGCCCGGAGGACGTCTACCTGTCGTTGTCGATGGTGCGGAAGTACCACCTCCGTCGCGGCGACGCGGTGGTCGGCCAGGTGCGCCAGCCGCGTGAGGGGGAGCGCCGGGAGAAGTTCAACCCGATGGTCCGCATCGACAGCGTCAACGGCACCGAGGCCGAGGGCGCCAAGGAGCGGCCGCACTTCGCCGACGCGGTGCCGGTCCACCCGCACCAGCGGCTGCGCCTGTCCACCGACGCCGACCTGATCGGGCGCGTCGTCGACGTCGCCGCCCCGGTCGGCAAGGGCCAGCGCGGCCTGGTCCTCGCACCTCCGCGCACGGGCGCCACCACGCTCCTGCAGTCGATCGCCCAGTCGGTCACGTCGAACAACCCGGAGTGCCACGTCATGGTGGTCCTGGTCGACACCCGCCCCGAGGAGGTCACCGACTACCAGCGCGCCGTCAAGGGCGAGGTCGTCGCCTCGACCTTCGACCGGCAGCCGGCCGACCACACGTTGGTCGCCGAGCTCGCCATCGAGCGGGCCAAGCGGCTGGTCGAGCTCGGCCACGACGTGGTCGTGCTGCTGGACTCGCTCACCCGGCTCGGTCGTGCGTACAACCTGGCCGCCCCGGCCAACGGCCGCGTGCTGGCGGGCCTGGTCGACGCCTCGGCGGTGCACCCGACGAAGGAGTTCTTCGGTGCGGCCCGCACGGTCGAGGACGGCGGCTCGCTGACGATCCTGGCGACCGTGGCGGTCGGCTCCGGCTCGGCCACCGACGAGTTCTTCCTCGAGGAGCTCGCGGGCGCCGCCAACCTCGAGCTGGTGCTCAGCGCGGAGCGCGCGGCCAAGGGCATCGTGCCCGCGGTCGACGTGGCGGCCTCGGGCACCCGGCACGAGGAGAAGCTGCTCGCCCCGGCCGAGGGCGCGGTCGTCGGCGACCTGCGCAAGCAGCTCGCCGCCGCCGACTCCCCGCAGGCCGTGACGAAGGTCGTCGGCACCCGCTGATCCGCGGGTTCCCGAGCGGGAATCCATGGATTGGCGCCGTTGTTCATACCGGTGGCACACTTGTGCGCCGGCTCCGGTTCACGTCACTACGCATCCACGCGGGCGACCCGGAGCAATTCGAGAGGACATCATGAAGAAGGACACCCACCCCGAGTACGTCGAGACCCAAGTGACCTGCACCTGCGGCGCGAAGTTCACGACCCGCAGCACCGCGACCTCCGGTTCGATCCACGCCGACGTCTGCTCCCAGTGCCACCCGTTCTACACCGGCAAGCAGAAGATCCTCGACACCGGCGGCCGCGTCGCCCGCTTCGAGGCCCGCTACGCCAAGAAGGCCCCGGCCCAGGCCGAGACGGCCGACACGAAGTAGTCCACGCCAGGCGCCGGTCGCCCGCTCACCGCGGGTGGCCGGCGCCTTGTCGTCTGTCCAGCCGATCCCGAGGAGCCACCGTTGTTCGAAGCCGTCGACGGCATGCGCGAGGAGCACGCCGACCTCGAGCGACGCCTCGCGCTCCCCGAGACCCACGCCGACCAGCGCCTGGCGAAGCGGCTCAACCAGCGCTACGCCGAGCTGACGGCCGTCGTGACGACCTGGCAGGAGTGGCTCCGGCTGGGGGACGACATCGAGGCGGCGCGCGAGCTCGCCTCCGACGACCCCGCCTTCGCACAGGAGGCCGACGACCTCGCCGTACGCCGGGCCACGGCCGAGGAGCGGCTGCGGCGGCTGCTGGTGCCGCGCGACCCGTCCGACGGCAAGGACGCCCTGCTCGAGATCAAGTCGGGTGAGGGCGGCGAGGAGTCCGCGCTCTTCGCCGGTGACCTGCTCCGGATGTACTCCCGCTACGCCGAGACGCACGGCTGGAGCGTCGAGCTCCTCGACGCCACCGAGTCCGACCTCGGCGGCTACAAGTCGGTCACCGCGGCCGTGAAGGCCCGCGGGACGGTCGAGCCCGGCCAGGCGCCGTACGCCCTGCTCAAGTTCGAGGGAGGCGTGCACCGCGTCCAGCGGGTGCCGGTCACCGAGTCGCAGGGCCGCGTGCACACGTCGGCGGCGGGCGTCCTGGTGTCGCCCGAGGCGGAGCCGATCGACGTGACCATCGACGACAACGACCTGCGCATCGACGTCTACCGCTCCAGCGGTCCCGGTGGCCAGAGCGTCAACACCACCGACTCGGCCGTGCGGATCACCCACGTGCCCACCGGCATCGTCGCCAGCTGCCAGAACGAGAAGAGCCAGCTGCAGAACAAGGAGTCCGCGATGCGGATCCTGCGCTCGCGGCTGCTGCAGGCCGCCCAGGACGCCGCCGACGCGGAGGCGAGCGACGCGCGGCGCTCGCAGGTGCGCACGGTCGACCGCTCCGAGCGCATTCGCACCTACAACTACCCGGAGAACCGGATCTCCGACCACCGCACCGGCTACAAGTCCTACAACCTCGACCAGGTGCTCGACGGCGACCTGCAGCCGGTGCTCGACTCGTGCGTGGAGACCGACATGGCCGCCCGGCTCGCGGCCCTCGAGTCGTGACCACCCCGGCGAGCGGCGCCCGCGACCTGCGCCGCTCCGCCGCGGCGCGGCTGCGCGAGGCCGGCGTGGCCTCACCCGAGCGTGATGCCGAGGCTCCTGCTCGCCCACGTCCTCGACGTCGGGCTCGGCCGGCTGCTGCTGGTCGACGACGTCGACGCCGGCCAGCGCGAGCGGTACGACGCCCTGGTGGCCCGCCGCGCGGCACGCGAGCCGCTCCAGCACCTGGTCGGCACCGCTGCCTTCCGCCACGTCGAGCTCGCCGTCGGCCCCGGCGTCTTCGTGCCACGCCCCGAGACCGAGCTGCTGGCCGGGTGGGCGATCGAGCAGGCGCAGCTCGTCGCGGCGCTGGTCGAGGGGGAGCGGGCGCCCGTGGTCGTCGACCTGTGCACGGGCTCGGGGGCGATCGCCCGGGCGGTCGCCGACGAGGTCCCGGACGCGGACGTCCACGCGGTCGAGCTCGACGAGCAGGCGTTCGCCTGGGCCGAGCGCAACCTCGCCGGCACCGGCGTCGACCTGCGA
The DNA here is from genome assembly GCF_048161455.1 of Nocardioides sp. T5. Taxonomy (NCBI): domain Bacteria; kingdom Bacillati; phylum Actinomycetota; class Actinomycetes; order Propionibacteriales; family Nocardioidaceae; genus Nocardioides; species Nocardioides sp. T5. The sequence goes on from NZ_CP182415.1 coordinate 1,478,683, forward strand.
CCCGGCGACATGGCCACCGCCTTCGACGACCTGGCCGGCGCGGTGGACGTCGTCGTGTGCAACCCGCCCTACATCCCGCTCGAGGCGTGGGAGTCGGTCGCCGTCGAGGCGCGCGACCACGACCCCCACCTCGCGCTCTTCTCCGGCGACGACGGGCTCGACGCGATGCGCGTCCTCGAACGTCGTGCCGCCCTGCTGCTGCGACCCGGGGGAGTGGTGGGCGCCGAGCACGCCGACGTCCAGGGCGCGGCCGCTCCGGGTGTCTTCGCGGCGTCGGGCCGCTGGCTCGACGTGGCCGACCACCCCGACCTCGCGGGTCGACCGCGCTACCTGACCGCGCGACTGGCACGATGAGCGACGTGGACAGGCTTGCGACCTCGACCGAGGAGGAGCGGGAGGCGGCGGTGAGCGCCGCGGCCGGCGCCGTACGACGGGGAGACCTGGTGGTCATCCCCACCGACACCGTCTACGGCATCGCCGCCGACGCGTTCTCCCACGACGCCGTACGACGCCTCCTGCAGGCCAAGGGCCGCGGTCGCGAGATGCCGCCGCCGGTGCTCGTCTCGGCCGCGACCACCCTCGACGCGCTCGCGGAGAGCGTGCCGCCGTGGGCGCGCACGCTGGTCGAGGAGTTCTGGCCCGGTCCGCTCACGCTCGTGTGCCGGCAGCAGGGCTCGCTCATGTGGGACCTCGGGGAGACCCGCGGCACCGTCGCGGTGCGGATGCCCGACGACGAGGTGGCGCTGGCCGTCCTCGAGCGCACGGGGCCGCTGGCCGTCAGCTCGGCCAACCTCACGGGCCGACCCGCCGCGACCGACGCCGACCAGGCCGAGGAGATGCTCGGCGACGCCGTCGCGGTCATCGTCGACGCCGGGGCGTCCCCGGGCGGCGAGGCCTCGACCATCATCGACGTCACCGTCCCCGAGGGACGGGTGCTGCGGACGGGCGCGCTGTCCCTCGACCAGCTCAACGCCGCGATCGAGGAGCACGGGGTCGTGCTCGAAGACCGGGGCTAGGCCGGATGCGGGAGTACCTCCTCGTCTTCCTGGTCGCCCTCTCGGTGACCTACCTCCTCACGGTCGTCGCACGGGAGATCGCGCTGCGCACGGGTGCCGTCGCCCCCGTCCGCGACCGCGACGTGCACGCCGAGCCGATCCCCTACCTCGGCGGCCTGGCCATGCTCGGCGGCCTCTACGCCGCCTACCTCGTCGCCCGGCACCTGCCGTTCCTGTCCACGAGCGAGGAGTTCGTCCTCCCCGACGCCGGTGCCGTGCTCCTGGCGGGGGCCCTCGTGTGCGCGGTCGGGGTGATCGACGACATCTTCGACCTCGACGCGCTGACCAAGCTGGGCGGGCAGGTCCTCGCCGCCGGCCTGCTGGTCACCCAGGGGGTGCGCTTCTACTACTTCCCGGCCGCCGACGGCACGCAGTTCTCCCTCGACGACGTGCAGGGCGCGGTGCTGACCCTGGTCGTGGTGATCGGCACGATGAACGCCGTCAACTTCGTCGACGGGCTCGACGGGCTGGCCGCGGGCGTGGTGGGCATCGGTGCGGCGGCGTTCTTCCTCTACTGCTACTTCGCGTCCGCGCAGACCAACCTGACGCTCGCCACGACCGGCGCCCTGCTGAGCGCGGCCCTGGCGGGGGCGTGCGCGGGCTTCCTCCCGCACAACTTCCATCCCGCCCGTCTCTTCATGGGCGACTCCGGCTCGATGCTGATCGGGCTGGTGCTGTCCGCGAGCGCACTGACCCTGACCGGTCAGTTCGTCGGCATGCCGGAGACGACGGGCAACAGCCTCTTCGTGACCGTGCTGCCGGTGCTGCTGCCGATCTCGCTGTTGATGGTGCCGATCGTCGACCTCGTGCTGGCCGTCGTACGACGCACCCGCGCGGGCCGCTCGCCGATGAGCGCCGACAAGCAGCACCTGCACCACCGCCTCCTCGAGATCGGCCACTCCCAGCGCCGTGCGGTGCTGATCATGTGGACGTGGGCCTTCACGATCGCGACCGGGGCCGTCCTGGTCAGCCTGTTCGACGACCCCCTGGTGTGGTGGAGCGTCGGCTCGATGATCGTGCTGAGCGTGGCGCTGACCTTCGTGCTGCCCAAGGTCCACCGCCCGCGCAAGACGGGGCTGGGGGACACCGGGCTCCCCGAGAACGCCGGCCCCGAGGGGCGTGCCGAGGAGCGCACGGACGAGGCCGTCCCGGGCTCCTGAATTGCGGCGCTCCGACGACCTTGTGATAGTTTTCACGAGCAGTCACGCACCGACCGCCGAGACCAGACAGGCCGCCGAAATGACGACCGAGAGCCGCGCGATCACCCGCCGCAGCAGCCTCGTGCCGGGCGTCCGGGTCGTCGTCCGTGCAGCCGCCCTGACGGCGCTCGCCGGCGCTCTCCTCGTGGCCCTCGCCGCCGTCGTGCACGGCGCGGAGGCGGCCGGAGCAGCCGCGGTCGGGGCCGCGCTGGTGGTCCTCGTGGTGTCCTTCGGCACGCTGTCGCTGCACGTCGTCGCGAGCGCGATGCCCACGGCGTCCCTGCTGGTCGCGCTCGTCACCTACGCGACCCAGCTCGCGATCGTGCTGCTGGTCTTCCTCGCGATCACGCGCGGCGACGCCTTCTCCAGCGACCAGGCGCGCGGCTGGTTGGCCGCGGGGATGGTGCTCGCCACGCTGGTGTGGACGGCCGCCCACCTCGTGCTGACCGCTCGCGAGCGGGCCCCCTACTTCGACCTCCCGCCCGGGGGTGAGTCATGACCGCCACGACTGCTAAAGTCCGCAGCGCCATGGCCGAGTCCGGTGCCACGACCTCCCAGCCGCCACGCAGCAGTGTTCCCAGCTACCTGGTGGCCGGGGTGCTGTTCTACGGAGCGGTCGGTTGGCTCCTGGACCAGTGGCTGGGCACCCGCTTCCTGGTGGCGGCGGGAGTCCTGCTGGGCGGCGGACTTGGCACGTACATGATGATCGTGCAGCTCCGGCGGCAGACCGCCGCGGAGCAGGCGCAGGTCAGCACCACGAGCAGCACCACGAGCAACAAGACGAGCAACGAGGAGTCGGAGTGAGCATCAGCCAGCCTGTCGCGGCAGAGGGCGGTTCGGAATTCCACGCCCCCGGCCCCGGGAGCTTCGAGCTGCCCCCGATCTTCGGTGACGTCACCAAGCCGATGCTGCTGCTCGCACTGTCGGCCGTGCTGATCTTCGGCTTCTTCTACGCCGCCACGCGCAACGCCTCGCTCGTGCCGAACCGCGTCCAGTTCGCCGGCGAGATGATCTACGGCTTCGTGCGCAACAACATGGCTCGCGACAACATCGGCAGCGAGCACTACATGAAGTTCGTGCCCTACCTCTTCACGCTGTTCACCTTCATCCTGGTGAACAACTACTACGGCGTGATCCCGTTCCTGCAGTTCCCGAGCTTCTCGCGCATCGGCTTCATCGTGCCGCTCGCGCTGATGAGCTGGCTCCTCTACATCGGCGCCGGCATCTGGAAGCACGGCGCGCTCGGCTACCTCAAGCACGCCACGATGCCCAGCGGCGTCAAGGGCCCGATCCTGCTGCTGCTTGTGCCGCTGGAGTTCTTCTCCAACATCATCATCCGCCCGTTCACGCTCACGCTGCGTCTGTTCGGCAACATGTTCGCCGGCCACCTGCTGCTGATCCTGTTCGCCACCGGCGGTGCCGCCCTCCTCGCGAGCGGCAACATCCTCTACGGCGCTGTCGGCGTGCTGTCCTTCGGGCTCGGCATCGGCGTCAGCTTCCTGGAGATGCTGGTCATGTTCCTCCAGGCCTACGTCTTCACCCTCCTGAGCTCGATGTACATCGGCGAGGCCCTCGCCGACGAGCACTGATCCGCACCACCCCACAAGTTTCGCCAAACAGCGGCGCGAGAGACGCGTCGCCGACGAAAGGAAAAGCCGTGGAAGGCTCCATCAACCTGGTCGGTCTCGGCCTGTCCGCCATCGGTCCCGGTGTCGGTATCGGCCTGATCTTCGCCGCGTTCATCTCCGGTGTCGCGCGCCAGCCCGAGGCCCAGAGCCGTCTGCAGTCGATCGCCATCCTTGGCTTCGTTCTCGCCGAGGCGCTCTTCATCATCACCGTCGCGCTCGCGTTCGTCCTGCCTCTCTGACGACCACCGCACCCAGCTCTAGACCGTAGGAGTTCGACTCATGGACCACATCGTCCTGGCGGCGGCGGAGGGGGAGACCCACAGTCCGGTTCTGCCGGTCTGGTCAGAGGTCATCCTCGCCCTGATCGTCTTCGCGATCCTCTATGTGCTCATGCGCAAGTTCGTCGTGCCGAGCTTCGAGAAGACGTTCGCCGAGCGCACGCAGGCGATCGAGGGTGGACTCAGTGCGGCCGAGTCCAAGCAGGCCGAGGCCGACGCCAAGCTCGCCGAGCTCGAGAAGCAGCTCGCCGACGCCCGGCACGAGGCCGCGCGCATCCGTGAGGAGGCACGCGAGCAGGGCGCCGGGATCATCGCCGAGATGCGGGAACAGGCCCAGGCCGAGTCCACCCGCATCGTCGAGCACGGCAAGACGCAGATCGAGGCGGAGCGCCAGCAGGCGGTCACCTCGCTCCGCGCCGAGGTCGGCGCGCTCGCGACCGGCCTGGCCGGTCGCATCGTGGGCGAGAGCCTGGACGACGAGGCTCGCCAGAGCCGCGTGGTCGACCGCTTCCTCTCCGAGCTCGAGACGCAGAACGGCACCACCTCGGGGAGCGTCAACTGATGATGCGAGGAGCGTCCGCGGACGCCTACGCCGCAGCCGCCGAGGCCCTTCCGGCCTCCGGCGACCTGGGCAAGGTGGCTCAGGACCTGTTCGGGATCTCCGACCTGGTCCGTTCCGAGCCGGGCCTGCGACGCGTCGCCACCGACGCGTCGATCCCCGGCGCGGCCAAGGCCGACCTCCTGCGCGGAGTGCTGGCCGGCAAGGTCTCGACCGAGGCGCTCGACGTGGTGACCACCGCGGTCTCCCAGCGCTGGAGCGCGGGGCGCGACCTGCCCGACGCGCTCGAGGAGCTGGGGGTCGTGGCGGCCGTCCGGTCGACCGGCGGCGACGTCGCCCGCCTCGAGGACGAGATCTTCGCGGTGGGTCGGCTCGTCCAGGCCAACCCGGACCTGCGTGACGCGCTGTCCGACCCGGCTCGCAGCCGCGACGACAAGTCGGCACTCATCAGCGGCCTGCTCGGCGACAAGGTCCTCCCCGCGACCGTGGCCCTCGTGCGGCAGTCGCTGTCGGGGAGCCACCGCACCGTGACGGTGGCCCTTGCCAGCTACCAGAAGGTGGCTGCGGAGGTCCGCGGGCAGGGGGTCGCGACCGTGCGCGTGGCCCAGCCGCTCGGCCAGCCCGAGCGTGACCGGCTGGCCGCCGCCCTTGCGCGCACCTATGGTCGCGAGGTGCACCTCAACGTCATCGTCGACCCGGAGGTCATCGGTGGCATCCGCGTCGAGATCGGCGACGACGTCATCGACGGCACCGTCTCCTCCCGCCTCGACGAGGCCGGGCGCAGGCTCGCCGGCTGACCAGTGACATCCACAAACTTTCGAGCAGACCAGAGAACAGGTGAGATGAAATGACGGAGCTGTCCATCCGTCCGGACGAGATCCGCGACGCTCTTCAGCGCTTCGTGTCGGACTACAAGCCCGAGTCGGCGACCAAGGAAGAGGTCGGCACCGTGGCCGAGGCCGCGGACGGCATCGCCCGTGTCTCCGGCCTGCCGTCGGTGATGGCCAACGAGCTGCTCGAGTTCGAGGACGGCACGCTCGGCCTCGCCCTCAACCTCGACACCCGCGAGGTCGGTGTCGTGGTCCTGGGTGACTTCGACAAGATCGAGGAGGGCCAGACCGTGCGTCGCACGGGCGAGATCCTCTCGGTCCCCGTGGGCGAGGGCTACCTCGGTCGCGTGGTCGACCCGCTCGGCACCCCGATCGACGGCCTCGGCGAGATCGCGTCCGACGAGCGCCGCGCCCTCGAGCTGCAGGCTCCCGGCGTGATGGTGCGCAAGTCCGTGCACGAGCCCCTGGCCACCGGCATCAAGGCCATCGACTCCCTCACGCCGATCGGCCGTGGCCAGCGCCAGCTGATCATCGGTGACCGCGCGACCGGCAAGACCACGATCGCGATCGACACGATCATCAACCAGAAGGCCAACTGGGAGTCCGGTGACCCGGACAAGCAGGTGCGCTGCATCTACGTCGCCATCGGCCAGAAGGGCTCGACCATCGCCTCTGTGCGTGGTGCCCTCGAGGAGGCGGGCGCGCTGGAGTACACCACCATCGTCGCCTCGCCGGCGTCGGACTCCGCGGGCTTCAAGTACCTCGCCCCCTACACCGGCTCGGCCATCGGCCAGCACTGGATGTACGACGGCAAGCACGTCCTGATCGTCTTCGACGACCTGACCAAGCAGGCCGAGGCCTACCGCGCGGTGTCGCTGCTGCTGCGTCGCCCGCCGGGCCGCGAGGCCTACCCCGGCGACGTGTTCTACCTGCACAGCCGGCTCCTCGAGCGTTGCGCGAAGCTGTCCGACGACATGGGCAAGGGCTCGATGACCGGTCTGCCGATCATCGAGACGAAGGCCAACGACGTCTCGGCGTTCATCCCGACCAACGTCATCTCGATCACCGACGGTCAGATCTTCCTCCAGTCCGACCTGTTCGCGGCCAACCAGCGCCCCGCCATCGACGTGGGTGTCTCGGTCTCGCGCGTGGGTGGCTCGGCGATGACCAAGGCCATGAAGGCGGTCACCGGCTCGCTCAAGGTCGACCTGGCGCAGTTCCGCGCCATGGAGGCCTTCGCGATGTTCGCCTCCGACCTCGACGCGGCCTCGCGCCAGCAGCTCGACCGCGGTCAGCGCCTGATGGCCCTGCTCAAGCAGCCGCAGTACTCGCCGTACCCGGTCGAGGAGATGACCGTCTCGCTGTGGACCGGCACGTCGGGTCGCCTCGACAAGGTCCCGACCGACGACGTGCTGCGCTTCGAGAACGAGTTCCTCGACTACCTGCGCCGCAGCCACGAGGGCATCCTCGCCGGCATCCGTGAGTCCCTGAAGTTCGAGGACTCCACCGAGGACCAGCTGGCATCTGCCTACGACTCCTTCCTCGACCAGTTCGAGACCTCCGACGGCCAGAGCATCAAGGCCGGCAAGGAAGAGCACGTCGCCCTCGAGGACGAGGACGTCGAGCAGGAGCAGATCGTCAAGCAGAAGCGGAGCTGACGATGGCTCTCTCGGTACGCGAGTACCGCGCGCGGATCAGGTCGACGGAGTCGATGAAGAAGATCACGCGTGCCATGGAGCTCATCGCGGCGTCCCGCATCATCAAGGCGCAGCAGCGGGCCCAGGCGGCAGCGCCGTACGCCCGTGAGCTCACCCGCGCGGTGTCGGCCGTGGCGACGTTCTCCAACGTCGACCACGCGCTGACGCTGGAGCCGGAGGACCCTAAGAAGGCCGCAGTCCTCATCATCACCTCCGACCGCGGTCTGGCTGGCGCCTACTCCTCGAGCGTGATCAAGGAGGCCGAGCGCCTCGTCGAGAAGCTCAAGGGCGAGGGCAAGGACGTCGACCTCTACACCAGCGGTCGCAAGGGCGAGGCCTACTTCAAGTTCCGCCAGCGCGCGGTGGTCCAGTCCTGGACGGGCTTCTCCGACCAGCCGACCTACGACGTGGCTGCCGAGATCGGCGCGACGCTGATCGAGGCGTTCCTCGCCGAGACCGGCGACGAGGGCCACGCGGTCGACGAGGTCCACGTGGTCTACACGCGGTTCCGCTCGATGCTGAGCCAGGAGCCGACGGCCGTACGCCTGCTGCCGCTGGAGGTCGTCGAAGGCACCGAGGCGCCCGAGAAGGCCGACCTGCTGCCGCTCTACGAGTTCGAGCCGTCCCCCTCGGAGGTGCTCGACTCCCTGCTCCCGCGCTACGTCCAGAGCCGGATCTTCTTCGCCCTGCTGCAGGCGGCCGCCTCCGAGCTGGCCGCTCGCCAGAAGGCGATGAAGTCCGCCACGGACAACGCCGACGAGCTCATCAAGAAGTACAAGCGCATCGCCAACCAGGCCCGCCAGGCTGGCATTACCCAAGAGATCAGCGAGATCGTCGGTGGCGTCAACGCCCTTGCCGACGCACAAGCCGGGAGTGAGTGAACATGACTGCCACTGTTGAAGAGACGACCACCCAGGGCGGGGCCGGCGCTGTCGGCCGCATCGCCCGGGTCATCGGCCCCGTCGTGGACATCGAGTTCCCGACCGACTCGATGCCCCCCATCTACAACGCCCTGACCTGCGACTTCGAGCTGAGCGGCGAGACCAAGTCGATCATCCTCGAGGTCGCCCAGCACATCGGTGACGGCATGGTCCGCGCGATCTCGATGAAGCCGACCGACGGCCTCGTCCGCGGTGGCCAGGTCACCGACACCGGCGCGTCGATCACGGTCCCCGTGGGCGACGCGACGCTCGGCAAGGTGTTCAACACCACCGGCGACGTGCTCAACCTGGCCGAGGGCGAGACCTTCGAGCCGGCCGAGCGCTGGGGCATCCACCGCAAGGCTCCGGCCTTCGACCAGCTCGAGTCCAAGACCCAGATGTTCGAGACGGGCATCAAGGTCATCGACCTGCTGACCCCCTACGTGCAGGGCGGCAAGATCGGCCTGTTCGGTGGTGCCGGCGTCGGCAAGACCGTGCTCATCCAGGAGATGATCGCGCGAGTCGCCAAGGACCACGGTGGTGTGTCGGTGTTCGCCGGTGTCGGCGAGCGCACCCGTGAGGGCAACGACCTCATCGTCGAGATGGAGGAGGCCGGCGTCCTCGGCCAGACCGCCCTCGTCTTCGGCCAGATGGACGAGCCGCCGGGCACCCGCCTGCGTGTCGCCCTGTCGGCCCTGACGATGGCGGAGTACTTCCGCGACGTGCAGAAGCAGGACGTGCTGCTCTTCATCGACAACATCTTCCGCTTCACCCAGGCCGGCTCCGAGGTCTCCACGCTGCTCGGCCGCATGCCGTCCGCGGTGGGCTACCAGCCCAACCTCGCCGACGAGATGGGTCAGCTGCAGGAGCGCATCACCTCGACGCGTGGTCACTCGATCACCTCGCTGCAGGCGATCTACGTCCCCGCCGACGACTACACCGACCCGGCGCCGGCCACCACGTTCGCGCACCTCGACGCGACCACCGAGCTGTCGCGAGAGATCGCCTCGCTGGGCATCTACCCGGCCGTGGACCCGCTGACGTCGACCTCCCGGATCCTCGACCCGCAGTACATCGGTGAGGACCACTACCGCTGTGCCGTCCGGATCAAGCAGATCCTCCAGCGCAACAAGGAGCTGCAGGACATCATCGCGATCCTCGGTGTCGACGAGCTCTCCGAGGAGGACAAGATCATCGTCTCCCGGGCCCGCCGCATCCAGCGCTTCCTGTCGCAGAACACCTACGTCGCCAAGCAGTTCACCGGCATCGAGGGTTCGACCGTCCCGGTGGCCGACACCATCGAGGCGTTCAACAAGATCGCTGACGGCGAGTACGACCACGTGGCCGAGCAGGCCTTCTTCATGTGCGGCGGTCTGGACGACGTCGAGAAGAAGTGGGCCGAGATCCAGAAGAGCCTCTGATGGCCGAGTCGTCCGACAAGGTCCTCCAGGTCGAGCTGGTCGCCGCCGACCGGCTCGTCTGGTCGGGCCAGGCCACCATGGTCATCGCCCGCACCACCGAGGGTGACGTCGGGATCCTGCCCAACCACGCGCCGCTGCTGTCCTCGATCATCGAGGGCGTCGTGGACGTGCACACCGCAGAGGGCGAGACCTGGATCGCGGCCGTCGACGCCGGGTTCCTCTCGGTCGCCGACAACCGCGTCTCGATCCTCGCCGAGCGCGCCGAGATGTCCCACGAGATCGACCTGGAGAGGGCGCGCCAGGAGCTCGAGCGGGCGAAGGCGTCCGGCGAGAACGACGACGCGGCCCAGGAGGCCGTACGACGTGCCGAGGCCCGGATCCGGGCCGTGGAGCGGGCCTCCTGACGGAGGCCTCCGGACCGACCGCTAGGGTGAGCGCACGAGCCGCAGGGCTCGTGCGCTCACTGCGTTCGAGGGGTGTGGATGCCGGTCTGGGAATGGGCGCTCGACATCGTCGGGCTGTGCCTGCTCCTCGCCCTGCTCTACGGCGTCGCCCTCATCGTCCGCCGCCGCCTGCTGGCGCGCCACGGCGGCACCTTCGAGCTCAGCTACCGGGTGCGCACCGAGCACCCGGGACGCGGTTGGCTGCTCGGCATCGGGCGCTACTCCGGGCAGTCACTGGAGTGGTTCCGCATCTTCTCCCTGTCCCCGCGCCCCAAGCGGGTGTGGGCCCGTGACCTGCTCGACTACGCCGGGCGCCGCTCGCCGGCCGGGGCCGAGGAGATGTCGCTCTACGACGGTCACGTCGTGGCGTCGTGCCACTACGACGGCGAGCCGCTGGAGATCGCGATGAGCGAGGCGTCCCTCACCGGCTTCCAGTCCTGGCTCGAGGCCGGCCCGCCCGGCACCGACTGGAACAGGCGCTAGCACGCCGGGCGTGGTGCGGGGCCGGTCGAGCCGCCCACCCGCACCCGTTCGAGTCGTTCCGCCCGCACCGAGGAGCAGCACCGTGCCGACCCTGACCGCCGCCCGCAACGCCGTGGGGCTGACGTTCTTCCTCAACGGCCTGGTCTTCGCCAGCTGGGTCTCCCGCATCCCCGAGGTGCGCTCCAGCTTCGACCTCACCAACGGTCAGCTCGGCCTCGTCCTCCTCGCCATCGCCATGGGATCGGTGCTGGCGCTGCCGACCACGGGCGCAGCCATCAACGCCCTCGGAACCGTCCGCATCGTGCGGCTGGGGGCGGTCGCGGCCACGCTCGGGATGGCCACCGCCGCGCTCGGGCTGGGCCACGTGCTGCCGCTGACCGTCGCCGGTCTCTTCGTCTACGGGCTGGGCATCGGCGTGTGGGACGTGGCGATGAACGTCGAGGGGGCCGAGGTCGAGCGCGGCCTCCGGCGCACGATCATGCCGCGCTTCCACGCCGGCTTCAGCGGCGGCACGGTGGTCGGTGCCCTGGGTGGTGCGCTGCTGATCGAGCTCGGCGTGCCCGCCGTCGTCCACCTCGTGGGCGTCGTGCTGCTCGCCATCGTGCTGGTCTGGCGCTCCTCGCCGTCCTTCCTGCCGGTCGCGAAGCGGCACGAGCAGACCGCCTCCTCCGCGGCCCGCGCGTGGCTCGAGCCGCGCACGCTGCTCATCGGCGTGATGGTGCTGGCCCTGGCGATGACCGAGGGCACGGCCAACGACTGGCTCGCCGTCGCGCTGGTCGACGGACACGACGTCTCCCACGCCGCCGGGGTGGCCGGGTTCGCCGTCTTCGTGCTGGCGATGACCGCGGGCCGCTTCGCCGGCACCGGCCTGATCGACCGGTTCGGGCGCGTGGTCGTGCTGTGGGGCACCATGGTGCTCGCCGGCGCCGGCGTCCTGCTGATCGTCCTCGCCGACCAGCCAGCGCTGGTGGTGGTCGGCATCGTGCTCTGGGGCCTGGGCGCCTCGCTCGGCTTCCCCGTGGGCATGAGCGCCGCCGCCGACGACCCGGTCCGGGCGGCGTCGCGGGTCAGCGTCGTGTCGACCATCGGCTACGCGGCTTTCCTCGCCGGCCCGCCGCTCCTCGGCTTCGTCGGCGACGAGGTCGGCACGCTCAAGGCCCTGCTCGTGGTCGCCGTGCTCCTGATGCCCGCGGCGCTGGTCGTGCCCGCCGCCCGTGAGCAGCGGGTCGGCGAGTCCGAGCGGGTGGCCTAGCAGGCGCGGCGTCGCCGCTTGTCGACGTACATCGCAGCGTCGGCAGCGGCCTCGGTCTCGGCGATCGTGCCCGTCCGGTCGAGCGTGGCGACGCCGACCCCTGCCGAGAGGCCGGCAGCGGCCAGCTCGGTGCGGATCCGGTCGGCGTACACCGCGACCTGGGAGGCGGTGGTCTGCGGGCACAGGACGGCGAACTCGTCACCGCCCAGCCTGGCCACCACATCGGTCTGTCGCGACGACCCGCGCACCACGCCGGCCGCCCGGCGCAGCAGGGCGTCGCCGGCTGCGTGGCCCTGGCCGTCGTTGACCTGCTTGAGGCCGTCGAGGTCGATCATCACGATGCTCGCGTGGTCACCGAGCCGGTGGTGGCGGGCCTCCTCGGTCGACAGCGCGCGGTGCCAGGAGCGCCGGTTGCGCAGCCCGGTCAGCGGGTCGGTCTCCGACTCCAGCAGGGTCTGCTCCAGGCGCCGGGCCAGCGAGACGGTGCGGCCGTCGAGGTTGCGCACCACGCTCAGCAGCTGGCCGAGCAGCTCCAGCAGCGGGGTGACCTCGGTGAAGGACTCGGGTCGGGCCTCCGGGTCGATGCCGCAGATCGTGCCGAAGAGCGTCTGGTCGCTGTTGTAGACGGGGATCCCGACGTAGCTGGTGACGTCGAGGGCCCGCGCCGCGCGGTTGCCGGAGTAGGCCGGGACGCGGGTGATGTCGGGAGCGACGCTGGGAGCCCCGGTGACCCACATCGCGTGGCACAGGGAGTCCGCCCAGGCAGGCCCGTCGCCCACGTCGAGCCCGAACGCGTTGTCGGGCGTGACGTCGAGGTAGACCTGTCGACCGTCGATCACCCGCGACACGGTCCAGAACCCCATCGGCACGTGGGCCTGCAGGTGGTCGAGGACCAGGCGGGAGGCGTCCTCGAAGCTCGTCATCGTGGCCAGCGCCGGCGGCGGTGCGGGGGCGGAGCTCTGCAGGGGCACGTCTCTCCTCGGAGCGTGTCGGTGACGGTCCGGAGCATTGTCGCCTCGAGGCGGGGGTCGGCGCAGGCGCATGCGAGCGAAAGGCGCGCGGGTTCAGTCCTCGAACAGTCCGCGGATGTCGTCGGCGGTGATGCCGGTCGAGGTCGCGCCGCCGCCGTCCACCACCTTGGCGAACAGCTCGGCCTTGCGGGCCTTGAGGGCCGTCACCTTCTCCTCGATGGTGTCGGTGGCCACCATGCGGTAGACGAGGACGTGCTTGTCCTGCCCGATCCGGTGCGCGCGGTCCACCGCCTGCGCCTCCGCGGCGGGGTTCCACCACGGGTCGAGCAGGAAGACGTAGTCGGCCTCGGTGAGGGTCAGGCCGGTGCCGCCCGCCTTGAGGCTGATCAGGAACACCGGCGCCTCCCCGCGGCGGAAGGCCTCGATGACCTCCTCGCGGTCGCGCGTCGAGCCGTCGAGGTAGACGGTCGCGACGCCCTCCTCGGTGAGCCGGTCGCGCACCCGGCGCAGATAGGAGGTGAACGTGCTGAACACCAGCGAGCGGTGGCCCTCGGCGGTGATCTCGACGAGGTGCTCGGCGAGCAGCTGGGTCTTCGCCGAGCCGACCCGGTCGTGGGCGGGGTCGACGAGCGCGGGGTCGAGGGCGAGCTGCCGCAGGCGGGTGAGCGCGCTGAAGATCGCCATCCGGTTGCGGTCGAAGTCGTCCACGAGTCCCAGGATCTTCTGGCGCTCCTTGGCGAGGTGGGTGTCGTAGATCCGGCGGTGCCGCGGCTCGAGATCGACCTCGAGGACCTGCTCCTGCTTGGGCGGCAGATCGGCGGCGACGAGGTCCTTGGTGCGCCGCAGCACGAAGGGACGGATGCGGGTGCGGAAGCGCCGGAGCGACGCCTCGTCGCCGTCCTTCTCGACAGGTCCGACCACGACGTCGCGGAAGCGCCGCGAGGTGGGGTAGAGGCCGGGCGCGGTGATCGAGAGCAGCGCCCAGAGCTCCATCAGCCGGTTCTCGAAGGGGGTGCCCGTGACGGCGAGGCGGAAGTCGGAGTCGATCGAGCGGACGGCAGCGTAGGTCTTGCCGAGGTGGTTCTTGACCTGCTGCGCCTCGTCGAGCACCAGTCCGCTCCACCGTCGCGCGGCGAACTGCTCGCGCTCGAGGCGCAGCATGGCGTAGGTGGTGACCACCACGTCGTGGGTCGCGGCGATCCGCGCCACGTCGTCGGTGCGGCGGCGTACGACGCCCACGCGCAGGCCCGGCGCGTGGGTGACCGCCTGCTGGCGCCACGCCGTCACCACGCTCGTCGGCGCGACCACGAGGAAGGGCGCCTCGAGCCCGGAGGAGCGTACGTGCTCGACGAGCGCGAGCACCTGCAGCGTCTTCCCGAGGCCCATGTCGTCGGCGAGGATGCCGCCGAGTCCGTGGTCGTGCAGGAAGGCCAGCCACCAGAAGCCGTCGCGCTGGTAGGGGCGGAGCTCGGTGGTCAGGCCCGGCGGCGGGTCGGGGCGCGGCAGGTCGGTGACGGCGCGCAGGGCGGTCGCCCGCTCGACCCACGCCGCGGCGCGCTCGTCGACGACCCCGAGGTCGGCCAGCTCGGCCCACACGGCCACGTCGTGGGAGCCCACGCTGAGGCGGTCGGCCTGCGACTCGCGCAGCTGGGCCGCCAGGGCCACCAGCTCGTGCAGCCGGGTGAACTCGGGTCGGTCGAGGGTGACGTAGAGGCCGCTGGGCAGCACCAGGAACTCCTCCTCGTGCGTGAGCGCGGCCAGCACGTCGGGGAGCGGCACCTGCTCGCCGTCGACGCTCACCCGCACCTCCAGGTCGAGCCAGTCGGTGTGGTCGGGCTGGGCGTCAGCGAGCACGAAGGCGATCTCGGGGTCCTCGGTCGACTCACGGAAGTCGGGAGGCGTGCGCTCGTCGACGTCGAGGTCGGGGAGGGTGCGCAGGTGCGGGAGCTCGTGCAGGGCGAACGCGAGGGCGTCGCCCCCGGACACCGAGTCCGGCACGGTCCCGGGCGTCGCAGCGGCGGGGGCGAGCGAGTCGGGCAACGTGGCGAGGACCGAGCGCTCGACCGCGGGGTCTCGCAGGCCGTCGAGCGGGTCGGTCGCGTCGACGTCGCAGCGCCGGTCACCGTAGACCCACTGCCAGCGCAGGGCGGCCGAGGTCGACGACTGCCAGGTGACCGTCAGCGAGAGCCGGGGGCGCGGCGGCGCCGGCACCTCCACCGAGCCGTCGGACGACTCGACCACGAGGCTGCGCGCCAGGGGAGCGAGCGCCTCCAGGAAGGCGTCGCGCTCGTCACGCGGGACGACCACGCCCCCGCGGTCGAGGACGAGGTCCATCAGCGCGTCGTGGCACGGCTCCGACAGCTCGGCGAGGACCACGTCGTCGTCCTCGAACAGGGCCACCGACGTGGCCGGGCGACCGAGGGGGACCACCGCGCCCGCGCGCCAGCGTCGACCCTGCAGTCGCACCGCGACGTCGAGGCGCAGCTCGTCGTCGACCTCGACGAGGTCGGCGACGACCTCCGCTGGCTCCGGGGCGATCCGGACCGACGCGAGCCCGGCGCCGGGGACGAGGGTCACCCCCTGGGCGACCGCGTGGCGCAGCGCCGGCACCAGGCGGTCACCGTAGTCCTCCAGGGCGGAGGGCGCGCCCGCCACCACGTAGGCGTGGCGGGCGACCAGGCCGCGGTGGAGGGCACGCAGGGCGTCGACCTGGGCGGGCACGAAGCGCGAGGTCGCCACCGGCCCGGCGATGTCGCTCCACTCCGCCCCGCTGCGTGCCCACCCCCGTCGCGCCCCGGGCCGCACCGGACGCATCGAGAGCTCGCCCGCCGCCCCCGGGACCAGCGTGACGCCGGGCGCCTGCTGGCTCGAGCCCGAGGCGTTGGCCGGTCAGGGTCGAGCGCGCCCGGGCCTCGAGGTCGCCCGCGAGCCGGCCGAGCTGGTGGCGCCAGGCCGAACCGGTGACCGCCGGCGCGGGGGAGCGCAGCGTCAGCGCGACGGCCGCGCCGTGCTTGCACATCCGCGCGACCGGGCACGAGCAGGCGCTGAAGACCCAGTCGGCCGCGTCGTCGACCTCGGCGTGGAACTGCACCCGGTAGGGGACCGGGGCGGTGCCCAGGACCGTCGCGGTGGCGGTCAAGGAGCTGTCGGTCTCGTGGACGACCTCGATCTCCTCGACCGCGTCGAGGTAGTGCCGGGCGCGGGTCAGCGTGCCGGGGTCGAAGAACTCGGCGAGGTAGGCGTCGGTGAGCGCGTGGCGGATGTCCATGGCGGGCTCATCGTGTCACCGCGGGCCGACAGCCGGCTGCTGCTCTCCACAGGCTGCCGGCCACCCTCCCCCGATGGCGGTCAGCGCTCGCCGCCGGGCACCCACAGCACGTCACCGTTCGCGCGGTTGGCGTGCCGGGCGAGGATGAAGAGCAGGTCGGAGAGGCGGTTGAGGTACGTGATCGCGAGGACGTTCATGGTGTCCTCGTGCTCGGCCCAGGCCGCCCACCCGGCCCGCTCGGCACGGCGTACGACAGTGCGCGCGACGTGCAGGTGGGCCGCCGCGATGGTGCCACCGTTCAGGATGAACGACCGCAGCGCGGGCAGGTCCTCGTTGTAGTGGTCGCACCACGCCTCGAGGCGGTCGACGTAGTCCTGCTCGATCCGCAGCGGGGGGTACTCCGGGTCCGCGACGACCGGGGTGCAGAAGTCGGCACCCACGTCGAAGAGGTCGTTCTGCACACGGGTGAGGACCGCGACGACGTCGTCGTCGAGGCCGCCGTGGGCCAGCGCGACGCCGATGTGGGCGTTGCCCTCGTCGACGCAGGCGTACGCCTCGAGGCGCGCGTCGGTCTTCGAGGTCTCGCTCATGTCGCCGAGGCGGGTGCGTCCGGCGTCGCCGGTGCGGGTGTAGATGCGCGTCAGGTTGACCATGGGCGGAGCCTAACCGCCGGGACGCGCCGGAAAAGGTGAGGCATCGATGCAACCGAACGGGGTACAACTACGTCAGTAGGAGTGACAGGGGTCACGACCCAGGCGTCGGGGGACGCCGGTGAGGAGCACCGGATGGACATCGTCTCGGACGTCGTCGTGGATGCACACGTTCTCGTCCTGCAGGGGGACTTCGACGTGCGCAGCACGTGGGAGGTCCGCAACGCCATCTACGAGTGCATCGACGTCCTCGACGAGGACGTCGTCATCGACATGACCGCCGTGTCCACGATCGACCTCACGGCCCTGCGCCTCCTCGCCGTCGCCACCCGCCACGCCTGGCTCGCCGGCCACCACCTCACGGTCCGCAATCCCGGCCCCGCCGTGCGCCGGATGGTGCACCTGGCCCGGCTCGCCCACGCGATCGAGGTCGAGCGCGTCTCCGCGTCCGCCTGAAGCCCTGCAGACAGCGAGCGGCGCTGAGGCATCCGTCACACGTCCTGCCCGGTGACTGCCGGGTAACCGTCGCCCTACCCTGTCGACCATGACCGAGACTGGTGAGACGGACCGCCCTGTCAAGGATCGGCCCTGGGTGATGCGCACCTACGCCGGCCACTCCACGGCCGAGGCGTCCAACGCGCTCTACCGCACCAACCTTGCGAAGGGGCAGACCGGCCTGAGCGTGGCCTTCGACCTCCCGACGCAGACCGGCTACGACCCCGACAGCCCGCTCAGCCGCGGCGAGGTCGGCAAGGTCGGCGTACCGGTCCCGCACCTGGGCGAGATGCGCAAGCTGTTCCGCGACATCCCGCTCACCGAGATGAACACGTCGATGACGATCAACGCGACGGCCATGTGGCTGCTCGCGATGTACCAGGTGGTCGCCGAGGAGCAGAACCCCGACCTCTCGCCCGACGAGGTCGCCCACCTGCTCGCCGGCACGACGCAGAACGACATCATCAAGGAGTACCTGTCCCGGGGCACCTACGTCTTCGGGCCGGAGCCCTCGCTGCGCCTGATCGCCGACATGATCGCCTACACGGTCCACGAGATCCCGAAGTGGAACCCGATCAACATCTGCAGCTACCACCTGCAGGAGGCCGGCGCGACGCCCGTGCAGGAGGTCGCCTACGCGCTGTGCACCGCGATCGCCGTCCTCGACCAGGTGCGGAGCTCGGGCCAGGTCTCGGAGGACGACTTCGAGAAGGTCGTCGGTCGCATCTCCTTCTTCGTCAACGCCGGCGTCCGGTTCGTCGAGGAGACCTGCAAGATGCGGGCCTTCGTGCAGCTGTGGGACGAGATCACCCGCGAGCGCTACGGGGTGCAGGACCCGAAGATGCGCCGCTTCCGCTACGGCGTGCAGGTCAACTCGCTCGGCCTCACCGAGGCGCAGCCGGAGAACAACGTCCAGCGCATCGTGCTCGAGATGCTCGGCGTGACGCTGTCCAAGGACGCCCGCGCCCGCGCCGTCCAGCTGCCCGCGTGGAACGAGGCGCTCGGCCTGCCGAGGCCGTGGGACCAGCAGTGGTCGCTGCGCTTCCAGCAGGTGCTCGCGTTCGAGTCCGACCTGCTCGAGTACGACGACATCTTCGCCGGGAGCCACGTCATCGAGGCCAAGGTCGCCGAGCTCGTCGAGGGCGCACGGGCCGAGATCGACCGGGTCCAGGCCATGGGCGGGGCGATCGCCGCGGTGGAGTCGGGCTACATGAAGCAGAACCTGGTGTCCGCCCACGCCGCCCGGCGCGCCCGCATCGAGTCCGGCGAGGAGGTCATCGTCGGGGTCAACCGGTTCGAGACCACCGAGCCGTCCCCGCTGACCGCCGACCTCGACGGCGCCATCATGGCCGCTGACCCCGAGGCGGAGAGGTCCGCCCTCGACTCCGTCGCGGCCTGGAAGGCGCAGCGCGACGAGACCGCGGTCGCCGAGGCGCTGGCGGCGCTGGCCGACGCGGCCAGGACCGACGCCAACCTGATGAAGCCCACGCTGGTAGCTGCCCGGGCGGGCGCGACGACGGGGGAGTGGGCCGGCACGCTGCGCGAGGTCTTCGGCGAGTTCCGGGCGCCCACGGGCGTCAGCGGCGCCGTCGGTGTCGCAGACGTCGGCGCCGAGCTGTCCGCCGTGCGCGAGCGGGTGAGGGCGACCGGCGAGGAGCTGGGCGGCCGGCTGCGGGTACTGGTCGGCAAGCCAGGACTCGACGGCCACTCCAACGGGGCCGAGCAGGTCGCCGTACGCGCGCGCGACGCCGGCTTCGAGGTGATCTACCAGGGCATCCGGCTCACGCCCGAGCAGATCGTCGCCGCGGCCGTGGCCGAGGACGTCCACCTCGTCGGCCTCTCGATCCTCTCCGGCTCTCACATGGAGCTCGTCCCCGACGTGCTCGACGGGCTCAGGGCCGCAGGCCTCGGCGACGTCCCGGTCATCGTCGGCGGGATCATCCCGAGCTCCGACGCCCGAGCGCTCATCGAGCGCGGGGTGGCCGCCGTCTACACGCCCAAGGACTTCGGACTGACCGAGATCATGGGGGGCTTTGTGGACGTGATCCGTGCTGCCCACGGCTTGGACGAGGACAGGTAAGGCTCGCCTAACTCTCTGGTACCCTCCCGGCGTGGGCAAGCACGACAAGAAGGACAAGAAGGCGCGGGCCAAGGACACGACCTCGGTCCGGCTGACGGTGCGCAAGCTCCCCAAGACGGAGTGCTGCGTGGCCAAGAAGCGCTGCCAGCGCTGCCCCCTCCGCATGCTCAAGGAAGGCACCCTTCCGGCCGGCTACACCGTCCACAAGCGCAAGCTGGTGCGGCTCGACGGCAAGAAGGTCACCAAGAAGAAGCTCGCCAAGGCCGCCTGACGCCCTCGGCCGACGCTCGACCCCCGCACCCCACCGAGGAGCCCCCCCGTGCCCGCCGCCCGCTTCGTCGAGCAGCTCAACGCCCAGATCGGCAACGAGCTCGCCGCCCACAACCAGTACCTCGCCTGCGCCATCTACTACGACGCGCTGACGATGCCCCGCATGGCGGCCTTCTTCTACGAGCAGGCGCTCGAGGAGCGCGGGCACGCGATGATGATGGTGCAGTACCTCGTCGACACCGACGCCGACGTCGTCATCCCGGCCGTCGACGCACCCACGTCGGTCTTCCCCGACCTCGTGGCACCGGTCGAGCTCGCCCTGGCCCAG
Source organism: Nocardioides sp. T5 (assembly GCF_048161455.1). Classification (NCBI taxonomy): domain Bacteria; kingdom Bacillati; phylum Actinomycetota; class Actinomycetes; order Propionibacteriales; family Nocardioidaceae; genus Nocardioides; species Nocardioides sp. T5. The sequence goes on from NZ_CP182415.1 coordinate 1,498,510, forward strand.
GAGCGTCGGGTCACCGACCAGATCAACGGCCTGCTGCGCACCGCGCGCGACGAGGGCGACTTCGCCTCGGAGCAGTTCATGCAGTGGTTCATCAAGGAGCAGGTCGAGGAGGTCGCCACGATGAGCGACCTGCTGGCCGTCGCCAGCCGCAACCGCGACGACATCGAGGACATCGAGGAGTACGTCGCCCGCGAGCACGGCGGCGAGGGTGAGGACCCCACGGCTCCGCGCCAGGCCGGCGCCGGAGGCTGACAGACTGCTCCCATGCGACGCGTGATCGTGGTGGGGGCCGGCGTGATCGGCCTGTCCTGCGCCGTGCGTCTGCTCGAGGCGGGACACCGGGTCGACGTGGTCGGGCGCGACCTGCCGCTGGAGACGACGTCGTCGGTCGCTGCGGCTGTCTGGTCGCCCTACTCCAGGCCGCAGGAGCACGTCGTCAGGTGGGCGCGGGCGGCGTACGACGCCTTCGCGGAGCTGTGCGACGACGAGTCGGCCGGCGTGGTCATGCGCACCGGCACCGAGCTCTTCCGCGAGTCGTCCGGTGACCTGTGGTGGCGCGATGCCCTGCCCCCGGGCGCCGGACCCGACCGTGAGACCAGCCTGCCCGCGGGGTATGCGTCCGGCCTGACGATGCGCACTCCGGTGATCGAGATGCCGGTCTACCTCCGCTGGCTCTCCGCCCGGGTCGAGCAGCTCGGCGGCACCGTCACCCGGATGAACCTGTCCGCGCTGCCCACGGGGGACGCCCTGGTCGTCAACGCCAGCGGCATCGGGGCGCGCCTCCTGGGCGGTGACCGCACGGTCTCGCCCGTGCGTGGTCAGGTCGTGCTGGTGGAGCAGGTGGGGATCGACCGCTGGTGGATCGACGCCGAGACCCCGTCGTACGTGGTCCCGCGCGCCCACGACGTCGTGCTGGGCGGGACGGCGGTCGAGGGGGAGTGGAGTCGGACCCCCGACCCGGCGGTTGCCGCGTCGATCCTCGAGCGGGCAGCGCGGATCGAGCCGCGCCTGGCCGGCGCCCGCGTTCTGCGTCACAAGGTCGGGCTGCGGCCCGGTCGCCCGTCGGTGCGCCTCGAGCGGGTCGGCGAGGTCGTCCACTGCTACGGCCACGGCGGCTGCGGTGTGACCGTGAGCTGGGGCTGCGCCGACGACGTGGTGGGCCTGGTCGATGGGTGACCTCCAGTGCGCCGCCCGGATCATCGTGGCCCGGCACGGCGCGGCCGACTACGAGAGCGAGCTGCTCAGCGACGCCGGCGGCTGGCTGAGCTCCCTCGGGCGTGCCCAGTCGCACGAGCTGGGTGAGAGCCTCCGGGGCGAGCGCATCGACCGGGTCTGGACGAGCGACATGTCGCGGGCGGTGCAGACGGGGGAGATCGTCGCCGCGCGGCTCGGCGTCGACGTCGTCGTACGCACCGGGCTGCGCGAGTTCGGCGTCGGCGACGCCGCCGGGACCACGGGCGACCCCGACCCCTTCGCGGCGACCTTCGCCGCCTGGCTGGGCGGTGACCTCTCCGCGCGCATCCCCGGGGGCGAGAGCGGGCTCGAGGTGCTGGCGCGCTACCGGGCCGTCCTCGACGAGGTCGCCGACGCGCACCGCGGCGAGTCCGTGCTGGTCGTCAGCCACGGCGGGGTGATGTGCATGGTGCTGCCGCTGCTGGCGCGCAACCTGGCGCCCGACCACACCCGCGACCTGCCCCTGCCCAACTGCGGCGTGGTCGCGCTGGAGGCCGACGCCGACGGGTGGGTGGCGCGCTCGTGGGCCGGCCGGTCGGTCAGCGGGTGACGCCGAGGGCCCACAGCAGGGCCGCGAGCGCGAGCATGACGACCAGCGCCGAGCCCATGCGTACGGCCATCCCCTTCACCCACAGCGACGTGAGCGTCTCGGACCGGCCGTGCCGGTCGAGCGGCGTCACCTCGACCACGGCTCCGCGGTCGATCGGTCCGTAGACGTGGGGGTAGGTGTCGTCGCCGACGGGCTCGACCCGCACCTCCGCGTGGGTGAGCCGCGCCGGGTCGATGGTGAGCAGCACGAGGTGCTCGCCGGCGCCGCGGTAGTAGCGCTCGAAGACGCCCGGCACCTGGTCACGCCTGCTGGCGTGGATGAAGCCCTCCTCCTCGAGGCTGCGCCCGATGGTCGAGGTGGTGTAGGTCCCGGTCTGGAGCGTCCGCCGCCAGTCCGCGTCCGTGGCGATGTGGAAGATGCGCTCGGGCACCATCAGAAGAGCCGGTGCTCGGCGTCGTCCATCCCGCGGAGGGCGTCGTAGTCGACGAGGGCGCAGGCGATGCCGCGGTCGGTGGCGAGCACGCGGGCCTGGGGCTTGATCTCCTGGGCGGCGTAGATCCCGCGGACCGGACCCCTCGTGGTGAGCAGCGGGTCGCGGTTGAGGAGCTCGAGGTAGCGGGTGAGCTGCTCGACGCCGTCGATCTCACCGCGTCGCTTGATCTCCACCGCGACCGAGAGGCCGTCGGCGTCGCGGCACATCAGGTCGACCGGGCCGATGGCGGTCATGTACTCCCGACGCACGAGGGTGAGGCCGTCGGCGAGGCTGGCCGGGTGCTCCGCGAGGAGCTCCTGCAGGTGCTTCTCCACGCCGTCCTTCTGCAGCCCCGGGTCGATGCCCAGGTCGTGCGAGGTGTCGTGCAGCACCTCGTCGATGAGGATGCGCAGGGTGTCGTCGGACTTCGTCGCGGTCACCAGCCACTCGGCCTGGCCGTCCTCGGAGACGCCCTCGCGCACGGTGCACGGCGGCGACATCCAGTTGAGCGGCTTGTAGGAGCCGCCGTCGGAGTGGATCAGGACCGACCCGTCCGACTTCAGCATCAGGACGCGGGTGGCGAGCGGCAGGTGGGCCGAGAGCCGTCCGGCGTAGTCCACCTGGCAACGTGCGACGACGATCCTCACGACGGGCGAATCTACAGTGACCTCGTGACCGACCACGCAGTACGCCCCGCGCGGCAGCGCGATCTCGCGCACCTCGACCTCGACGAGCACCCCGGCACACCCGGCTTCGTGATGGTCGCCGGTGACCCGCCGGTGGGCCACGCGCGGGTCGACCTGCTCGACGGTCACGCCCACCTCGAGGGACTGCACGCCGGACCGGACCTCCACGGCAGCACGGCACGTGCGCTGGTGGAGTCGGTGTGCGAGCGCCTCGCCTCCCGCGGCTACGGCCAGCTCACGGCCCGCCCCTACGCGGGGTCCGAGGCCGCGACCTACGCGGCGTACGGCTTCGTCGAGGTGCCGGCGGACGAGCCGCTCCCCGGTCCCTTGGCGCGGCTGCCCGAGGAGGCGGGGCGGGTGCTCGTGCGCCGGGTACTGCGCACCCACCGGACCCTGCCGCAGCTGTCGGGCCTCCTGCCCGAGCTCGACGCAGCCCCACGTGACGTCGGCACGCTGCGTGCGGTCGTACGACGACCGGCGCCGGGCGCGCGGGAGGTGCTCGACGTCGGTCACCTCGACGTCACCGAGGGGCTGGTGGGCGACACGTGGTCCGAGCGGGGGAGTCGTCGGACACCGGACGGCTCGCCGCACCCCGACATGCAGCTCAACCTGATGAACCACCGCCTGGTCGAGTTCCTCGCCCAGGACCCCGAGCGCGAGCAGCTCGCGGGCGACCAGATGTTCGTGGACCTCGACCTGTCCCATGCCCACCTGCCGGCGTGGAGCGAGCTGCACATCGGCGGCCCCGACGGCGCGGTCATCGTGGTCACCGACCAGCCGCACAACGGCTGCGGCAAGTTCATCGCCCGCTTCGGCAAGGACGCGCTGGCCTTCGTCAACGGACCCGAGGGCAAGCCCCGCCGGCTGCGCGGGCTCTGCGCGAGGGTCGTGCGCCCCGGTCCGGTCCGGCCGGGCGACGAGGTCCGCGTCGTACGCCCCTCGAATCCTGCCGGGGAGTGACGCTTCCCACATCCGTGATGCCGGGACGGCATGGGAGCATGCGTCCATGACTGAGACGGCTACCCGCGAGTTCACCACGGTCGGCGTGATCGGCCTCGGCACCATGGGCGCCGGCATCGCCGAGGTCTTCGCCCGCAACGGCTACGCGGTCATCGGCGTCGAGCTCAACGAGGCGGCCGTGCAGCGTGGCCGCGAGCACCTCGAGCACTCCACCGGGCGCGCGGTGAAGCGCGAGAAGATGACGCAGGAGCAGGCTGACGAGCTGCTCGGCCGGATCACGCTCACCACCGACATGCAGGACCTCGCCGACGCCGACCTGGTCGTGGAGGCCGTGGTCGAGTCGCTCGAGGTCAAGAAGTCGATCTTCCGGACGCTGGACGGCATCGTCCGCCCGGACGCCGTGCTGGCGACCAACACCTCCTCGCTCAGCGTCACCGAGATCTCCACCGCCAACGCCCGCCCCGGGCGGGTCGTGGGCGTCCACTTCTTCAACCCGGCGCCCGTGCAGAACCTCGTCGAGATCATCCGCACCGTCGTCACCGAGCCCGACGTGCTCGCCTCGGTCCAGGCACTGCTGGTCGACCTCGGCAAGAACCCGGTCGTCTGCGGCGACAAGGCCGGCTTCATCGCCAACACGCTCCTGTTCGGCTACCTCAACCACGCGGTCGCGATGTACGAGGGCAGGTACGCCTCCCGCGAGGACATCGACGCCGCCATGCGCTTCGGCTGTGGCTACCCCATGGGCCCGCTCGCACTGCTCGACCTGATCGGCCTCGACACGGCGTACGAGATCCTCGACACGATGTACAAGCAGGGCCGCGACCGGCTGCACGCCCCGGCGCCGATCCTCAAGCAGTACGTCACCGCCGGTCTGCTCGGTCGCAAGTCGGGCCGCGGCTTCTACACCTACGAGGCGCCCGACAGCCCGGTCGTCGTCGCCGACGCCCACACCCCGAGCGCCGAGGACAAGCCGCAGCTGCGCCACGACATCGCGCTGGTGGGCGTCGTGGGCACCGGCACGATGGCGTCGGGGATCGTCGAGGTGTTCGCCAAGGCGGGCTACGACGTGGTCTTCACCGGCCGTGGGCAGGACAAGGTGGACGGCGTCGTGGCCGCCATCACGAAGAGCTTCGACAAGCAGATCCAGCGCGGGCGGGCGACTGAGGAGCAGAAGGCCGAGGTCCTCGGCCGCGTGCGCGGCACGACCTCGCTCGACGACCTCAGGGACGTCGACCTCGTCGTCGAGGCGATCGCCGAGGACCTCGCCATCAAGACCACGCTGTTCGAGAACCTCGACGAGATCTGCACGGGTGGTCGAGGCGGGGCCGGCGCCATCCTGGCGACCACCACCTCGTCGCTGCCGATCATCTCGATGGCCAGGGTGACGAAGCGTCCGCAGGACGTCATCGGGATGCACTTCTTCAACCCCGCCGCGATCATGAAGCTGGTCGAGGTCGTCTCCACCGTCGCCACCGACGAGGCCGTCACCGAGACCGTGCTGGCGCTGTGCGAGAAGGTCGGCAAGGTGGCGGTGCGGTGCGGTGACCGCTCCGGCTTCATCGTCAACGCGCTGCTCTTCCCCTACCTCAACGACGCGGTGAAGATGCTCGAGGCGCACTACGCGACCGCCGACGACATCGACACCGCCATGAAGCAGGGCTGTGCCCTCCCGATGGGGCCGTTCGAGCTGCTCGACGTGGTCGGCAACGACGTGTCGCTGGCCATCCAGCGCGAGCTCTACCTCGAGTTCCGCGAGCCGGGGTTCGCCCCCGCCCCGCTGCTGGAGCACCTGGTGACCGCCGGCTACCTCGGCCGCAAGGCCGGTCGCGGCTTCCGCGACTACAGCGCGCGGTAGCCGGTCGGCTCCCCGGGGCGGCCAGCGTCATACGGACCGGCACTCATGGGTGCGGGTTCGTCTGACGCTGGGGTGCCGGGCAGCGCGACGTCATACGGGCCGGAACCGATAGGTGCGGGGTCGTATGACGCTGAGGCGCCAGCCGATTCCGTACGACGACGACGGCGCGGTCGGTCGTACGCGCTGGTCAGTCGAGGCAGAACTCGTTGCCCTCCGGGTCGGTCATCACGAGGTGGCCGGCGGTCATGGGTGGGGCGGGCTCGTGCCGCTCGACCCGGGTCGCGCCGAGGGCGACCAGGCGCTCGCACTCGGCCTCGAGGGCGGCCATCCGCTCCTCGCCCGCGAGCCCCGGGGCCGCGCGCAGGTCGAGGTGGACCCGGTTCTTCGCCGACTTGTCCTCCGGGACCCGCTGGAAGAACAGGCGCGGCCCGTCGCCGTCGGGATCCTGCGCCGCGGAGGCGGAGTTCCACTCCGACTCCGGCACGCCGACCTCGCGCAGGAAGTCGTGCCACGCGTCGAAGGGGTCCTGGCCCGGCGCGAGCTCGCGCCCGGGCGGGGGTGGGTTGACGTATCCCATGGCGTCGGCCCAGAAGCGGGACAGCGACTCGGGGTCGTGGGCGTCGAAGGTCACCTGGATGGTTCGGCTCATGGGGTCATCCTGCAGCGGCCCACCGACAGGCGGCCAGCATGCGCAGGACGGGCAGGAAGTGCCCGGTCAGGACGCAGGACGGGCAGGAAGTGCCCGGTCAGCGGTTGTCGACCACGAGCGCGGCGAGCCGGGCGCGGGTGTTGATGTCGAGCTTGCGGTAGATGTGGGTGAGGTGCGCGTCGACGGTGCGCGGTGAGACGTAGAGCTCCTCGGCGATCTGCCGGCTTGTCAGGCCGTGCGCGACCCGCTCGGCGACCTGTCGCTCGGCGGCGGTGAGGGCGTCGAGCACCGAGGGGCGGGCGGAGGCCGTGCGGCTGAGGACGGCCGTGATCAGGCTGACCGCGTCGGCCGAGAGGTCGTCGCCGTCGAGCCACTCCTGGGGCGCGCGGCCGGCCGGCACCACGTCGTAGTCGGCGGAGTAGCCCCAGCGCACGGCCTTGCGCGGCGTGCGCAGCGCGAAGGCCGCCGCGGCGAGCTCGCGTGACTCCGGCAGGTCACGCACCCGGGCGACCCCGGCGAGGCCGTCGAGCACGTCGGCGGCCCGCAGTGGCAGCCGCATCGTGCGGCAGTGGTCGAGGGCGGTGAGGTAGGTGGTGGTGGCCTGGTCGAGGTCGCCGAGGTCGACGAGCGCGCGGCCGAGGAGCAGGCGGGCGTCGACGCCGTCGCGTCCCAGCCTCGCGGAGTCGGCGAGGGCCACCACGTCGGCAGCCAGCCCCGCCGCCCGTCGGGCATCGCCCCGCACCAGGAGGTCGCGCCCGTCCTGGGCGAGCACCGGCAGGCGGACGGCCCACGGCAAGGTCTCGCGGACGACGTCGGTGGCGACCCAGGTCGGGTCCAGGTTGCGCAGGAGCGTCTCGGCGAGCAGCCCGACCCGGTCCTCCGCCAGCTCGCGGGCCTCCACCACGACGGCCCGGGTGGCGGCGACCGCCTCGGCGATGCGCCCCTGCTCGAGCGCGATCCGGGCCAGCAGGGTGCGCAGCGACAGGTCGATCCAGCGCTCGTCCCCGGTCGTGCGGGCGGGCATCGCGGCGGCGGCGGCCTCCGTGGCCTCGGCGAAGCGGCCCTGCGAGGTGTAGACGTCGGCCAGCGTGCGGGTCGCCTGGCGGGTGATCGAGCCGTCGGGGTCGAGGTCGATCGCTCGCCGGGCCTCCGCCTCGGCGCTGGCCAGGTCGCCCGCGTCGAGGTGCATCTCGGCGCGGATGGACGCCGTCTTGGACAGCTGCTCCTCGGGGATCGGTGCGGCGGAGGCGTGCTCGTCGGAGCGCGAGAGGAGCCACAGCCCCTCGTAGGTGCCGCGCATCTCCGAGGCCGCGATGCCGGCGCGACGCGCGATCTGGGCGCCGATGGCGGCCGGTCCGTCCCCGCTGGCGAGCGCGCCCTCGAGGATCTCGACGGCCTCGCGGGCGCGCATCGAGGTGTAGAGCGAGGAGAAGATCCGGTTGGCGACGGAGTATCCCTCCGCTCGCGTGGCCGGGTCCGCGCACGCGGTCAGCACGGCGTGTCGCATGGCCGGCAGGTCGTTGAGCCACTCGGCGTCGGCGGCTCCGTAGTTGTCGTGCGTCGGTGCGTGGGCCTGCGCCCAGGCGAGCAGACCGGCGCGGACCGCTGCCTCGTCCTCGGGCGTGGCGAGGGCGCGGGCGCGCCCTCGGATCGGCGACAGCATGTCGAAGTGCCCCTGCGGGTCGAGCTCGAGGAGGCTGCGGCGGACCAGGTTGCCGGCGACGTCGGCTGCCTCGCGGACGGTGACGTCGAGGACCTGGGCGAGCACCCCGAGCCCGACCTGGAAGTCGAGCAGCCCGATGCGCCGCAGGGCGGTGGCGCTGGCCTCGTCGAGGAGGTCGTGGGCGGAGTCGACGGCCTGGTCGAGGCTGACCGCCGACATCGCGTTGCTCAGCCCGACGAGCGCGGACTGCACGGCGACCTGCTCGATGAGCAGCGGCAGCCCACCGGTGGCCCGCAGCAGGCGGCGTACCTCGTGCGCCTGCTCCGCCAGGTCGACCGGCTGCCCGCCGGCGGCGCGGATGCGGCGCAGGAAGATCTCGACGGCGGGGCCCTCGAGCGGAGCGCGGTGGGAGGGCACCGGCAGCGGTCCGACGCGTACGACGGACTCCGCCCGCTGGCCGGCCGTGGTCAGTGCCGTCACCACCACGCGGGCGTCGTTGGTGGCCTCGAGCACGGACTGGAGGACCGGCCCGGCGTCGGTCGTGTCGAGGTCGAGACCGTCGAGCACGAGCAGGCACGCGCGGCCGTCGACCGCCCGGCCGAGGGCGCCCGCCAGCGAGTCCCCGGGCGCGGTCTCCGCGTCGAGGCTCTCGAGGGCCGCGACCAGCACGTCGTCGATCGTGCGCAGGTTGCGCGCATCGACCCACGAGGCGGCCGCAGTCGCGGCGACGTGGCGCACGAGCAGCGTCTTGCCGCTGCCGGGCGGGCCGACGACGGTGACCCACCGGGACTCCTCCAGTGCCTCGTGCAGCGCGCGCTGGACGTCGTCACGACCGAGACAGGGGGACAGCACGCAAGGAATCTATCGCTCCTGCAGCTGGAGTTACGTAGGACTACGGATGCCGGGACCGCACGCTTCGCGGGAGTCTTCTCGTACGCCGAGGGCATCGAGGCCGCGCGAGGGGATGGCCCCGCTGCCCACCGGCCGCTTGTCGGAGCAGGTCGCACATCGTCGGGGGTCGATGGGCGGCCTGCTCTTGCAGGTCCGCAGCGGAGCTCACGACCTTGCTGCCGCTGCGTATTCTGGGGCCATGGAACTCGTGCTCCTGCTGGTCGTCATCGGCGGCCTCGTCGCCGTCGCCGTCGGCGCGGGGAAGACGGGCAAGAAGCGGGAGCTGGCGCGGGCCGACGCCGAGGTCGCACCGGTGAAGAAGCTCGCCGAGGAGGACGTCACCGCCCTCGGCGTGGAGCTGCAGGACCTCGACATCGACCTGGCCGGGCACCCGCTCGACGCGGGCGCCAACGCCGACTACCAGCGCGCCCTCGACGCCTACGAGTCCGCCAAGACGGCCGCCGCGGCGCTCACGCGTCCCGAGGACGTCAAGCACGTCACCGAGATCCTCGAGGACGGTCGCTACGCGATGGCGTGCGTGCGGGCGCGGGTGGCGGGGGAGCCGCTGCCGCAGCGCCGCCCGCCGTGCTTCTTCGACCCCCGGCACGGCCTGTCGGTCGCCGACGTCCCGTGGACCCCGCCGAGCGGCGCGCAGCGCGACGTCCCTGCGTGCGCGCTCGACGTCGAGCGGGTGCGTGCCGGCGCCGAGCCCGACATCCGCAAGGTGATGGTCGGCTCGCGCCGGGTGCCCTACTGGCAGGGCGGCCGGGCCTACCAGCCCTACGCGCAGGGCTACTTCGGTGCCTTCTCTCCGATGGACTGGATGTTCATGGGCATGCTCTTCGGCGGCGGCTTCGACGGCCTCGGCGAGGGCATCGGGGCGATCGGGGAGGGCCTCGGCGACATGTTCGGCGGCATCGGCGACGGCATCGGCGGCATGTTCGACGGCTTCGACGGCTTCGACGGCTTCGACTTCTGACGCACTCCGCTCCGGGACGGGTCGGTGACCGCCACCTGACCGGGCTGCGGGAGGATGGGCGGGTGAGCCTGCACCGCACCGAGCTCGGCGAGTCCGGGCCCCGCGTCGTCTTCTGCCACGGACTCTTCGGACAGGGCAAGAACTGGACGCAGGCGGCGAAGGCCCTCAGCGCCGACCACCGGGTGGTGCTGCTCGACATGCCCAACCACGGGCGCTCGCCCTGGACCGAGTCCTTCGACTTCCTCGAGCTGGCCGACCTGGTCGCTGCCGAGCTGGGCGACGAGCCGGTCGCCCTCGTCGGGCACTCGATGGGCGGCAAGATCGCGATGTGCCTCGCCCTGCGGCACCCCGAGCTGGTCGAGCGGCTGGTCGTGGTCGACATCGCCCCGGCGGCCTACGAGAGCGGGCGGGAGTTCGTCGGCTACATCGAGACCATGCGTGGCCTCGACCTGGAATCCCTGGAGAGCCGCGGCGAGGCGGAGGCGGCGCTCGAGGAGGCGGTGCCCAACCGCGTGGTGCGCAGCTTCCTGCTCCAGAACCTCCGCCGCACCGACGACGGCTGGCACTGGCAGATCAACCTCGACCTGCTCGGCGAGGAGATGGCCGCACTCGTCGGCTGGCCCGGCGAGGAGCTCGGTGACGCGTCGTACGACGGCCCGGTGCTGTGGGTCGGTGGTGCCCGCTCCGACTACATCTCCGACGACTACGCCCCGGAGATGGACCGCCGCTTCCCCCGCAACCGACGCGTGCTCGTGAAGGACGCCGGTCACTGGGTCCATTCCGAGCAGCCCGAGGTCTTCCTCGAGGTGCTGCGGCGCTTCCTGCCCTGAGGCAGGTCGGGCGGCGCTGGTCAGGTGCGCTGGCGCGCCCGGTAGGCCGCGACGGCCTCGCGGTTGCCGCACGTGGTCGAGCAGTAGCGCCGCGACCGGTTGCGCGACAGGTCGAGCACGACGTCGTCGCAGTCGTCGGCCGCGCAGGTGTCGAGGCGCGACATCTCGCCGGACCGGATGACGTCGACCATCGCCATCGCGGTCTCGACCACCACGCGCTCGTCGAGCGGGCGGTCCGGGTCGACGGCGTGGAGGTGCCAGTCCCAGTGGTGGTGGCGCTGCAGCTGGGGGAGCGCCCTGGCGCGCGCGAGCATGTCGTTGACGATGGCCGCCGCCTCGTCGCGCTCGGCGAGCAGCAGCGCACGCAGCGCCGGGCGGAGGCGGCGTACGGACTCGAGCTCGGCGGGGGTCGCGTCGTGCCGTCCGGTGTAGGGCCAGGAGGCGAGGAACGCCGACAGGTCGTCGACCGAGCCCAGCGGCTGGCCGGGCTCGTCGGTGGAGTTGACCAGTGCGACGGCTGCCTGCAGCGCCGCGTCCGTGTCATCCGTGAAAAGCATGTTGACACATTACAGGCACCGCGCCTACGGTCATGACCGTGACGGCTTTGACCCATGACACTCGATCGTCGCGGACGGCGGCCGGACTCGTGCTGGCCGTGGCGTCCGCCGTCACCTTCGGCATGTCCGGCGCGCTGGCGCGTGGACTGCTCGACACCGGCTGGAGCGCCGGCGCGGCCGTCACGCTCCGCACGGTGATCGCGGCCGTCGTCCTCCTCGTGCCCGGCCTGCTGGCCCTGCGTGGTCGGATGCACCTGCTGCGCGCCAACGCCGGCCTCGTCACCGTCTACGGCCTCACGGCGGTCGCGGGCGCCCAGCTCTGCTACTTCTACGCGGTCACCTACATGCAGGTCAGCGTGGCGCTGCTGCTGGAGTACACCGCGCCGGTCGCGGTGGTCGTCTGGCTCTGGGCGCGCCACGGCCACCGCCCGTCCGGGCTGACGGTGCTGGGGGCAGCGCTGGCCGCGGGTGGGCTGGTGCTCGTGCTCGACGTCGTCTCCGGTGCCGAGCTGAGCACGGTGGGCGTCCTCTGGGCGCTCGGGGCGATGGTCGGCGCGGCGAGCTACTTCATCATCTCCGCCGACGAGGGCAACGGCCTGCCGGGCATCAGCCTGGCTGCCGGCGGCCTCTTCGTGGCGAGCGTCGTGCTCGGGACGGCCGGTGCGATCGGCGTGCTGCCGTTCCACGCGTCGACCGCGGACGCGGCGTACGACGGCTTCACGCTGCCGTGGTGGGTCACGGTCGTGCTGCTCGGGCTGGCCACCGCGGCCTTCGCCTACGTCACCGGCATCGAGGCCGGACGCCGCCTCGGGAGCCGGTTGGCGTCCTTCGTCGCCCTCGGCGAGGTGCTCGCGGCCGTCATCTGGGCCTGGCTGCTGCTCGGCGAGCTGCCCCGCCCGGTCCAGCTGGCCGGCGGCCTGCTGGTGCTGGCCGGCGTGGTCGTGGTCAAGCTGGGCGAGGGGCGTGCGCCGCTCACGGTCGAGCCCCTGCCGGACCCCGAGACGGAGCCCGACCCGGAGCGTGACCTCAGCGGGCGTCCTGCCGCTTGAGGAACACCTCGCGGTGCAGCAGCAGCAGGGCTGCGGCCACCGGCACCGCGAGCAGGGCGCCGACGATGCCCATGAGCGATCCGCCCACGAGTGCTGCCACCACGGTCACCGACCCCGGGATGTCGACGGACTTCTTCATGATGCGCGGGTAGATGAGGTAGGACTCCACCTGCTGGTAGGCGATGTAGTAGATCAGCGCGATCAGCGCGACGGTCGGGGAGACCGTCAGGGCCAGGAGCGTCATGAGTGCTCCTGAGACGAACGCACCCACGACCGGGATGAGCGAGAAGAGGCCGACGACGAAGGCGAGCGCGAAGGCGTAGTCACCGAGCCCGACGACGAACGAGAAGATCAGCGTGCTCAGGCCCGCGCAGACGGCGACGAGGAACGCGCCGGCGACGTAGGCACCGGTGGAGCGGATGATCTTGTCGCCCAGCTCGCTGACCCGCGGCCGCTTCGAGGCGGGCGCGAGGGAGTAGCCGGCGTGCTTGATGCTCGGGAGCGAGGCGAGGAAGTAGATCATCAGCACGACCACGATGAAGCTGTTGGCCACCGCGGAGAGCACCCGGAGGCCGACGCCGAGCGCGCCACCGAAGAGCCTCTCGCCGAAGTCGCCGTTCTGGACGTAGTCGCGTGCCTTGGCGATGACGTCGTAGCGGTCGTCGAGCCGCTGGACCTGCGCATTGGACTGCAGGTCGTCGAGCCAGCCCGGCGCGTTGCGCGTGATGGCGGCGATCTGCTCGCTGATCACCGGGGCGATGGCCACGACGAAGAGCGCCAGGACGCTGATCACCACGACGAGCACCAGGAGCACCGAGAGCCCGCGTCGCAGACCGCGACGCATGAAGAGCTCCACGGTCGGGTTGAGGCCGATCGCGAGGAACATCGACATCACGAGCAGCACCAGGATCGAGGAGATGCTGAGCAGCTGCTCGCTCAGGAAGACCGCGATCAGCGCACCGAGCGCACCGAAGAAGCCGATGTTGAACGGTGAGTGCCGCAGCAGCAGCGGAGCCGGCGCCGGATCGGCGGGGACGTAGGGCGCCGGTGTGGCCTCGTCGACGACGAGGTCGGTGGCGTCGTCGATCTTCTCGGCGATGACGGAGGCGGAGCGGGCCGACTCCTCGGCCGCGTCCGCCGCGGCCTCGGCGCGGTCGGCGTCGTCGGTGACCTGGTCGACGACCTCCTCGAGCGCCTGGGGGAGCTCGGCGGGGTCGTCGGCGGCCCGGCGCAGTGCGACCGTCGCGTCGGAGGCTGAGCGTGGGTCGCCCGAGTCTCCGGGAGCGGAGGTGACGCGCTCCCTGAGCCGGTCGCGCCAGCTCAGGACTCGTCCTCGCCGAAGCCGGCGACCACGTCGCGCAGGGCACCGAGCTGGGCGGTGATGGCGTCGCGGCGCTTGGCGGCGCGGTCGACCTCGGCCTGGATGTTGGCCAGCTCGCGCTCGGCCTCGGCCACCCGGGTCGCCCCGATCGAGTCGGCCTGCGTGCGGGCCGAGGCGACGATCTGCTCGGCCTCGCGCCGGGCCCGGGTGAGCAGGCCCTCGGACTCGCTCTGCGCCTGCTGGCGGTGGGCGTTGGCCTGGGCCGTCGCCTCGCGCGCCCGCTGCTCGGCGGCGTTCGCACGCGCCTCCGCCTCGGCGACCAGGCGCTGCGTCTCGGCGGTGGCGTTGCTGTGGTGCTCGGCGGCCTCGCGGGTGAGCCGCTCCTTCTCGACGGCGAGGGTGCGCCGCGCCTCCTGGACCTCGCGGTCGGCCGCGGCGCGCGCCTGCTCGGCCTCGCGGGTCGCGGTCACCCGCATCTCGTTGGTCTCCTGCTGGGCGGCGAGCCGTACCTGGTCGGACTCACGGCGGGCGGAGGCGAGGAGGTCCTCGGCCTCGGCCTTGGCGAGGCCGCGCTCGGTCTCGGCGTCGGCGGTCAGCCGCGCACGCATCTCGTCGAGCTCCTTGAGCTGCACCATGCGCATGTCGTCGGCCTCGCGTGCGGCGTCGGCACGGATGCTGTGGGCGTCACGCTCGGCCTGGGTGCGGATCTCGTCGGCCTCGCGGCGCGCGGCGGTGCGCACGTCGGCCGCCTCGTCCTCGGCCATCTTCAGCATGGACGTGGCGCGTCCGCCGAGCCCGGCATAGGTCGGGTTGGTGTTCTCCGCGACCTCCTGGCGCAGCCGCTCGAGCTCGGCCTCGAGCTCGATGACCCGCTCCTCGCTGTCGGCGAGGCTCGTGGCCAGGCCGGTCTTCTCGCTCTGGAGCTGGCCCACACGCTGGTCGACGGCCGCCTTGTCGTAGCCGCCGCGACGCACCACGGGGAGCGGCGCAGCCGCGGGGACGACCGGCGAGCGCCGGGTCGCCTCGGGTTCGGACGGAGCCGCGGCCGGGGCGGCAGGAGCAGCCGGGGCGGGGGAGGGCGGGGGCGTCGGGCGGGAGGTCTCCGCGGCCGGCCGAGGAGCCGGCTTCGCGGGGCCTGCCTTCGGCTCGGTGCGCGGTTCGTCCTTCGGCGTGACCGGCAGCACCTGGGTCTCCTCCCCGGCGGTCTCGCCCGTGGCAGGGCCGGTGGCGGCCTTGCCGTCGGCGGACTCCGGCTCGTCGAAGATGGACAGGCCCTGGTCGGAAGCCATGGTGAGGCACCCTCTCTCACGTCGTACGGACTGCGTCGGTGCCAGTCTCTCCGATGCCCCTCGAAAGACACACCCCGGCTCGCGGGCGACTTCGTGCGAGTCGCGCGAACCGGGGTGTGAAAGGTCTCAGGCCGGTCTCAGGGCCGAGACCACAGGCGGGATCAGACCCCGCGGAACCTGTTGATGGCGCTCTCGTGCTGGGCGCGCATCTCGTGGTCGAGCACGCCCAGACCCTCCTCAGGGGCGAGGCAGAGCACGCCGACCTTGCCCTGGTGGGCGTTCTGGTGGACGTCGAGCGACGCCTGGCCGACCTCCTCGAGCGTGTAGGTCTTCGAGAGGGTCGGGTGGATCTTGCCCTTGGCGATGAGGCGGTTGGCCTCCCACGACTCGCGGTAGTTGGCGAAGTGGCTGGAGATGATGCGCTTGAGGTTCATCCACAGGTAGCGGTTGTCGTACTCGTGCATGTAGCCCGAGGTCGACGCGCAGGTGGTGATGGTGCCGCCCTTGCGGGTGACGAACACGCTCGCGCCGAACGTCTCGCGGCCGGGGTGCTCAAAGACGATGTCGATGTCCTCGCCGCCGGTGAGCTCACGGATGCGGGCGCCGAAGCGCTTCCACTCCTTGGGGTCCTGCGCGGTGCCCTCGTCGTTCCAGAACTTGTAGCCCTCCTCGGAGCGGTTGATGATCAGCTCCGCGCCCATGCTGCGGGCGATCTGGGCCTTCTCCTCGTTGGAGACGACGCACACGGGGGTCGCGCCGCCGTTGAGGGCGTACTGCGTGGCGAAGCCGCCGAGGCCGCCGGACGCACCCCAGATGAGGACGTTGTCGCCCTGCTTCATGTCGCCGCCGTTCTTGCTGACCAGCTGGCGGTACGCCGTGCAGTTGACGAGGCCGGGAGAGGCGGCCTCCTCCCAGGTGAGGTGCTCGGGCTTGGGCATCAGCTGGTTGGCCTTGACCATCGCGACGTCGGCGAGACCACCGAAGTTGGTCTCGAAGCCCCAGATGCGCTGCTCGGTGTCGAGCATCGTGTCGTTGTGGCCGTCGGGGCCCTCGAGCTCGACCGAGAGGCAGTGCGCCACGACGCGGTCGCCCGGCTTCCACTTCGTGACGCCGGGGCCGGTCTTGAGCACGACGCCGGACAGGTCGGAGCCGACGACGTGGTACGGCAGGTCGTGGCGCTTGGTCAGCTCGCTGTTGCGGCCGTAGCGCTCGAGGAAGCCGAAGGTGGACACGGGCTCGAAGATCGACGTCCACACGGTGTTGTAGTTGATGGCGCTGGCCATCACGGCCACGAAGGCCTCGCCGGGGCCGAGCTCGGGCAGCGGGACCTGGTCGACGTGGAGGGACTTGCGGGGGTCCTTCTCCTTCGCCGTCAGGCCCTCGAACATGTCGACCTCGTCCTTCTTCACGAAGGCGGCGCGGTAGGACTCCGGGAGCTCGAGACCGGCGAAGTCCTCCGAGGTCGCGCTGTCGGACTGGATCGCTTCGAGGATGGTGTGCACGGGCTGGCTCCTGGGGCGTCGGGGGCGTCGGGGGCTCGGGTGCGTGAAAGGTACCGACGGGTATATGTCGTGTCACCCGAGTGTGACCTACGCCGCGGCCCGCGGCTCGTTGGATCGATCCAGTCCGTTCCGAGGGGGTGCGACGGGGGCCCCGAGGCGTGCTCAGGCGCCGTCGCGGAACGCGGCGACGAGCTGCGTCTGGGCAGCCGTCAGGTAGGTGTCGAGACGGTCCGCCGCGCCCTGGCGGTCGCCCGCGCCGAGCAGGTCGGCGATGGTGGCGTTCTCCTCCAGGTAGGGCTGGTGGAAGCGCCGGGGCTCGCCCATCTGGTGGAAGAACAGGCGCATCTCGGCGAGCAGCAGGTGCATCTGGGCGTCGAGGCGGGGGCTGCCGGCCAGCGCCACGACGGCCCGGTGGAAGTGCTGGTTGGCCGACGCGACCGCGTCCCAGTCGCCGCGCTCGCCGGCCTCGCGGCCCTCGGTCACGGCGGCAGCCACGGCCGCGACCCGCGCAGGCGTGTGGCCGGTGCCGTGGGCGAGCGCGGCCGGCTCGACGAGGCGGCGTACGCGGTAGACGTCCTCGACGTCGGCGACCTCGGGGGTGGCCACGACCACGCCGCGGTGCGGCTCGCGCACGAGGATGCGCTCGGCGACCAGCTGGCTCAGTGCCTCGCGCAGGGTGTTGCGGGAGACGCCGAGCGCGGCGGCGAGGCGCTCCTCGGGAAGGCGGGTGCCCGAGCGGAGATGACCTTCGACGACCTGCTCGCGCACCACCCGGGCGGCGCGGTCCGCGGAGGTGCTCATGACCGTGCGCTCCGCCCGGCGGGCCGCGAGGACCTCGTCGAGCACCACGTCGAGGTCGGTGTGTCCGCGGCCCATGGGACTCGCGGGGTCGGTGGTGCCCATGTGTCACAGCGTAGGGGAGTTGTCATGTCCGGGGTATTGAAGAATTGTTGAACAATCCTTACTGTCCCGGTATGACCCAGAACACACCAGCCGAGACCCCCGCCGGATCAGCGGCGGCCAGCACCGGCACCGGGACCGGGACCGGGACCGGGACCGCGGGAGAGTCCGGATTCAGCCGGACGGCCGTGATGGGCGCCGTCTTCCTCATGGCGACCAGCGCCATCGGGCCTGGCTTCATCACCCAGACGGCCAACTTCACGATCACCCTGGGCGCCGCCTTCGCCTGCGCGATCGCGATCTCGATCGTCGTCGACATCGCCGTGCAGATGAACGTGTGGCGCGTCATCGGCGTCTCCGGCCTGCGCGCCCACCAGCTCGGCAACGCGGTCGTGCCGGGGGTCGGCTTCCTGCTCGCCGCGCTGGTGTTCGCCGGCGGCGTGGTCTTCAACATCGGCAACATCGCCGGTGCCGGGCTCGGCGCCAACGCCATGCTGGGCGTGGACCCCCGCATCGGCGGTGCGGCGTCGGCCGCCATCGCGGTGGGGATCTTCCTGAGCCGACGTGCCGGTGTGGCGCTCGACCGGATCGTGGTGCTCCTCGGCCTGCTGATGATCGTGGCCACCCTGGTGATCGCCATCACCACGTCGCCGCCGGTCGGGGAGGCGCTGGTCAGCGTCGTCGCGCCGGACACCTTCGACTTCGTCGCCACCACCACCATCATCGGTGGCACCGTCGGCGGCTACATCACGTACGCCGGCGCACACCGGCTGCTCGACTCCGGGCTGTCCGGTCCCGAGCACGTCCGCGACATCACCCGCAGCTCGGTCGTGTCCATCCTGGTGACCGGCCTGATGCGGATCCTGCTCTTCCTGGCGATCCTGGGCGTCGTCGCGGGTGGCGCGGTGCTCTCGCAGGACGCGGTCGGCGGGCCCGCGGGCTCCGCCTTCAGCGCCGCGGCGGGTGAGGCGGGCCTGCGCGTCTTCGGTGTGATCCTGTGGTCGGCCGCGCTCACGTCGGTCATCGGGGCGGCGTACACGTCCGTGTCGTTCGTGACCACGTCGGCGACGGCCGAGCGCACCCGCAGCCTGGTCACGGTCGCCTTCATCGCCTTCTGCGCAGTGGTCTACCTGATCATCGAGCAGGCACCCACCCAGCTGCTGATCTTCGCCGGCACCTTCAACGGGCTGATCCTCCCGATCGGGTTCGGCGTGCTGCTGTGGGTCGCCTGGCGCCGTCGCGACCTGCTCAACGGCTACCGCTACCCGGCGTGGCTGCTGGTCGTCGGCGCGCTCGCCTGGCTGCTGACGCTCTACCTCGGCTACAACGCGCTCCTGCTGCTGGGTGACCTGTGAGCGGCCCGCGGATCGACCTCAACAGCGACGTCGGCGAGTCGTTCGGTCGCTGGGAGCTCGGTGACGACGAGCAGGTGCTCCAGGTCGTCACGAGTGCCAACGTGGCCTGCGGCTTCCACGCCGGTGACGCCTCGACGCTGCGGCAGTGCTGCGAGACGGCGGCGCGGCACGGCGTGGTCGTCGGGGCGCAGGTGGGCTATCGCGACCTCGCCGGCTTCGGACGCCGGTTCGTCGACTACCACCCCGTCGAGCTCGCGGACGAGGTGATCTACCAGATCGGTGCGCTCGAGGCGCTCGCCCGCGTCGCCGGGACCCGCGTCGCCTACGTCAAGCCGCACGGCGCGCTCTACAACGCGACCGTGCACCACGACGTGCAGGCGCGGGCGGTCGTGGCAGCCGTGCGGGCCTACGACCCGTCCCTGCCGGTGCTGGGGCTGCCCGGGTCGCGCCTGCTGGCCGTGGCCGAGGAGGCCGGGTTGCGCACGGTCCGCGAGGCGTTCGCCGACCGGGCCTACACCCCGGAGGGCACGCTCGTCGCGCGCTCGGAGCCGGGGTCGGTGCTCACCGACCCCGTGGCGGTCGCCGAGCGGGTCGTGCGCCTGGTCACCGACGGCACGCTGGTCGCGATCGACGGCTCGAGCGTGCGGGTGGAGGCCGACTCGGTGTGCGTCCACGGTGACAGCCCCGGAGCCGTCGCGATGGCCGAGGCCGTCCGCGACGGGCTCGCCGCGGAGGGTGTGGCACTGGGGGGCTTCGCATGACGGGCGGGGTGCGGCTGCTGCCCTACGGTGACCGCGCGCTGCTGGTCGAGCTGGGCTCGACGGGCGAGGCCGTGGCCTATGCCGCCGCCCTGCGCGCCCTCGGCGCGGACGCGGTCGGCGAGATCGTCCCTGCCGCGCGCACGGTCCTCGCCGTCGCGGGCGAGGGCGCTGCGGTCTCCGACCTGCGCCAGGTCCTCGCGGGCGTCTGCCCGGCTCCCGGCGGTGTCGACGCGGACGACACCCCCCTCGTCGAGGTGCCGGTCACCTACGACGGCGACGACCTCGCCGACGTCGCGGAGCTGACCGGTCTCTCGGTCGAGGAGGTCGTCGCCGCCCACACCGGTCAGACGTGGCAGGTGGCCTTCGGCGGCTTCGCGCCCGGCTTCGGCTACCTGATCGGCGAGGACGAGCGCCTGCACGTGCCCCGCCGTACGGAGTCCAGGACGCGGGTGCCGGCCGGTGCGGTCGGGCTGGCGGGGGAGTACTCGGGGATCTACCCGCGCGCCTCGCCCGGCGGGTGGCAGCTCCTCGGACGGACCGACGCCACCTTGTGGGACATCGAGCGGGACCCGCCGGCCCTGCTCGCCCCGGGCGTGCGCGTGCGTTTCGTGCAGGTGCCGCGATGACCCGGGCCGTGCGCGTGCACGCGACCGGGCCGCTGGCGCTGGTGCAGGACCTCGGGCGCAGCGGACTGTCCGGTGTCGGCGTCGGTCGCTCGGGCGCGGCCGACCGGGGTGCACTGCGCCAGGCCAACCGTGCGCTCGCCAACCCCGAGCACGCCGCTGCCGTCGAGGCGACGTTCGGCGGCCTGGAGGTGGCGGTGCTCGACGAGGGGGTGTGGTGCTGCGTCACCGGCGCCGCGTGCGCGGTGCAGGTGGACGGGCGCGACGTCGGCTCGCACGCGGTGTTCTTCGCCGAGCCGGGTGCCCGCATCGTGCTGGGCCGACCGGGTGCGGGCCTGCGGTCCTACCTCGGCGTCCGCGGCGGGGTCTCTCCCGGCGAGGTGCTCGGCTCGCGCTCCAGCGACGTCCTCTCCGGTCTCGGCCCGCCGCCGCTCGAGGTCGGTGACGTGCTGCCGGTCGGCGTGCCCGCCGACCGCTTCCCGCACGTCGACTCGGTCACCGCTCCCGACCTCGCCGGGGAGGTGGTGCTGCGCGCCGTGCGCGGCCCCCGCGACGGCTGGGTCGACGACGTCGACGCGCTGGTGGCCGCCCCGTGGTCGGTGACCGAGCGCAGCAACCGGGTCGGCATGCGGCTCGGCGGGCACGCCCTGCGTCCGGCCCGCGACCAGGAGCTGCCGAGCGAGGGCGCCTGGCGCGGCGCCGTCCAGGTGCCGCCGAGCGGCGAGCCGGTGCTCTTCCTCGCCGACCACCCGGTCACCGGCGGCTATCCGGTGGTGGCGGTCGTCGTCGACGCCGACGTCGACCGTGCCGCACAGCTGCGCCCCGGGGACCCGGTGCGCTTCCGATGGGTGGAGGCCCCATGACTGCTCGACCGACCGACGACCGTGCCGCGCTCACCCCGGGTGCAGCCCGCCGACTCTTCCGCGAGGGCCTGGTGACGCCCACAGCCGGTTGGAGCAGGGGCTGGACCCAGGCCAACCTGATGGTGCTGCCGCGCGACCTCGCGCTCGACTTCCTGGTCTTCGCCCAGCGCAACCCCAAGCCGTGCCCGGTGCTGGACGTCCTCGAGGCGGGCCAGGTCGCGGGCCCGTTGCTCGACGGCGACGTCCGCACCGACCTGCCCGCCTACCGCGTGTACGTCGACGGCGAGCTCGCCGAGGAGACCGCCGACGTGTCGGCGTGGTGGCGCGACGACCTGGTGTCGTTCCTCATCGGCTGCAGCTTCACCTTCGAGTCCGCGCTGGCCGAGGGTGCCGTGCCGGTCCGGCACGTGGAGCAGGGGGTCAACGTCCCGATGTACGTCACCGACCGCCGGTGCCGTCCTGCCGGGGCGATCTCCGGGCCGCTGGTGGTCTCGATGCGCCCGGTCCCGGCCGCGCAGGTCGCCGACGCCGTCCGCATCACCTCGCGCTACCCCGCGGTCCACGGGGCGCCGGTCCACGTGGGGGACCCCGCGGCGCTGGGGATCGGCGACCTGGGAGTGCCCGACTTCGGCGACCCGGTCGACGTACGTCCCGGTGAGGTGCCGGTGTTCTGGGCGTGCGGCGTGACCCCGCAGGCCGCGGTCATGGAGTCGCGTCCCCCGCTCGCGATCGCGCACGCCCCGGGCCACATGCTCGTCACCGACGCGCGCGACAGCGACTACCTGGTGCCGTGAGCCCTGCGGGGCGGTCGGATCAGTGTGCGGGGCGGGCGGGCTCGACGAGCTCGACCAGCACGCCGCCGGCGTCCTTGGGGTGGATGAAGTTGACGCGGCTGTCGGAGGTGCCGCGCCTCGGCGCGTCGTAGAGCAGGCGCAGGCCGCGCCCGCGCAGCACCTCGGCCACGTGCTCGACGTCGTCGACGCGGAAGGCGAGCTGCTGGATCCCCTGGCCGTTGCGCTCGAGGAACTTGGCGATGGTCGACTCGGGGGTGAGCGGCGCCAGGAGCTGGATGCAGGAGCCGGAGTCACCCACCCCGACCATGGCCTCACGGACCCCCTGCTCCTCGTTGACCTCCTCGTGGAGGACCTCCATGCCGTAGGCCTCGCGGTAGAAGGCCGTCGCCTCGTCGAGGTCGGGCACGGCGATGCCCACGTGGTCGATGGCGGTGAAGAGGTGCCGGACGTCGCTCAGCTCGGGGGTCATGGGGTCATGCTGTACGACGCCGGGCGCCGGGGCGAGGGTGTGTGACGGTCGCCACTCCCGAGGCCCCGGGCCGGCTCCCCGTCCGGATCTACTGGACCAAGCCCGCGTCGATGTCGTAGTGGCCGATGACAGCCGCCGAGTCGATGTCACCGATGAAGCCGAGCGGGCTGGCGCACGGGCCGGCGTAGTCGCCGAGGAAGAAGTCGTCACCGTCGGGCATGCCGTAGGCGATGCTCACCGGGGCAGCCACCGGCGCGCCGACCTGGGCGCCGTCGACGTACAACCGCAGCTCCTGGCCGTCGAACGCGCCCCGGACGGTGTGCCACGCGCCGTCCCACAGCGCGGACCCGGCGTCGGCCGACAGGTGGGCCTGCGTCCCGTCGGAGACGTAGAACTGGAGTCCGCCGTCCTCGCCGGTGTAGAGGCCGTAGGACGCTCGGTCGCACTGGAGGGCGCCCTTGGACATCACGTAGCGGAACGCCCCGGGCCCGGTGCTGCGCACCCGCGCC
The DNA here is from genome assembly GCF_048161455.1 of Nocardioides sp. T5. Lineage (NCBI taxonomy): Bacteria > Bacillati > Actinomycetota > Actinomycetes > Propionibacteriales > Nocardioidaceae > Nocardioides > Nocardioides sp. T5. The sequence goes on from NZ_CP182415.1 coordinate 1,521,270, forward strand.
AGCACGGTCACGCCGTCCGGCTCGAGCGACGGGGCGTCGGGCATCCGGACGGTCTGCGAGCCGGAGAAGCGCAGTGCGGCCCGCTTGAGGAGGAACAGGCGGGGCAGGGGGATCCACTCCGGGTCCTGCGCGTCCGCGCTCGACGTCGAGCCGAGCTGGCCGCGGTTGCCGCTGAAGGAGAGGTCGTTCGCGACCTGTCCGGACCCCTCGTTGAGCAGCCACAGGCCGGCCAGGTCGTCGGTACGGGCGCCGGCGGGCGGGGCGGCCAGCGCCACGGCGAGCGCGGCGGCCGTGGCCACGGCCGCGACGGAGGTGGAGGTACGGCGGAACCGGATCATCGGGCACTCCTCGGTGGTGGGGGGTGAAGGCGATTCCCCGAGGACCGCGACTGCGACCAGCCCATCACGGTCATCCACCCGTAGGGGTGTGCGGTGGGAGGGGGTCCCACATTTTGATGACTCCCCGTCGGAGGGGCCCCTCCCTGTGACGAGCGCCTCACTCGGGCCGGAGGGGACACCCTCCCGGCGGGGGCGGCGCGGTGGGTAGTGTCCGAAGGAGCACGACCCCCGAATCTCGAACCGATCGCTGGAGGCACCGTCATGTCCGACTCGGCCCACTCAATCTCGGTCATCGTCGCGGGGGCTCGCACCCCGATCGGCCGCCTGCTCGGCGGCCTCAAGGACCAGTCGGCCGCCGACCTGGGTGGCGTCGCCATCAAGGGCGCCCTCGACAAGGCGGGCGTCGCCGGCGACCAGGTCGACTACGTGATCATGGGCCAGGTCATCCAGGCCGGCGCCGGGCAGAACCCGGCCCGGACCGCCGCGGTGAAGGGTGGCATCCCGATGTCGGTGCCCTCGATCACGATCAACAAGGTGTGCCTCTCCGGACTCAACGCGATCGCGCTGGCCGACCAGCTCGTGCGGGCCGGGGAGTGCGAGATCGTCGTGGCCGGCGGCATGGAGTCGATGACCCAGGCCCCGCACTTCCTGCCGAAGTCGCGCGAGGGCGCGAAGTTCGGTGACGTGACGCTGGTCGACTCGATGGCCTACGACGCGCTCTTCGACCAGTTCACCTCCCAGGCGATGGGCCTGCTCACCGAGGAGTGCAACGCGGCCGGCGCCAACCTGACGCGCGAGGAGCAGGACACCTTCGCGGCGTACTCGCACCAGAAGGCCGCGGTCGCCTGGAAGAACGGCGTGTTCGCCGACGAGGTGGTCCCCGTGGAGATCCCGCAGCGCAAGGGCGACCCGGTCGTGGTGAGCGAGGACGAGGGCGTCCGCGGCGACACCACCGTGGAGTCCCTCGGCAAGCTCCGCCCCGCCTTCAGCAAGGACGGCACGGTCACCGCCGGCTCGGCCTCGCAGATCTCCGACGGCGCCGCCGCGGTGGTCGTGATGAGCAAGGCCAAGGCCGAGGAGCTGGGTCTGACGTGGCTCGCCGAGATCGGCGCGCACGGCCAGGTGGCCGGTCCCGACTCCACCCTGCAGCTCCAGCCTGCCGCCGCGACCGCGAAGGCGTGCGAGAAGGAGGGGATCTCACCCACGGACCTCGACCTGGTCGAGTTCAACGAGGCGTTCGCCGCCGTCGGCATCGCGTCGGCGCGCGAGCTGGGCATCGAGGACGCCAAGGTCAACGTCAACGGCGGTGCCATCGCGCTCGGGCACCCGGTCGGCATGTCCGGCACCCGGGTCGTGCTCACGCTCGCCCTCGAGCTGCAGCGTCGCGGCGGCGGTGTCGGCGCGGCCGCGCTCTGCGGTGGCGGCGGCCAGGGCGACGCCCTGATCGTCCGCGTCCCGTCTGCGTGAGGAACGGGTGACGTCCGGCGTGGCGAGGCGGGGAGCCCAGGCGGTCCCCGACCTCGTCGCGCGGGCACGTCAGGGCGACCCGGCCGCAGTCGCCCGGCTGATCAGCCTCGTCGAGGACGCCTCGCCGCTCCTGCGCGAGGTGATGGCGGCTCTCGGTCCCGACGCCGGCCGCGCCCACGTGCTGGGCATCACGGGTGCCCCCGGCGTCGGCAAGTCCACCTCGACCAACGCCCTCGTCGCAGCGATGAGACGCGCGGGCAAGCGCGTCGGCGTCCTGGCGATCGACCCCTCCTCGCCCTTCTCCGGCGGTGCCCTGCTCGGTGACCGGGTGCGCATGGGCGACCACGCGCTCGACCGTGACGTCTACATCCGCTCGATGGGCGCGCGCGGCCACCTCGGTGGCCTGGCGTGGTCGACGCCCCAGGCGGTGCGGGTCCTCGACGCCGCCGGGTGCGACGTGGTCGTCGTGGAGACCGTCGGCGTCGGCCAGAGCGAGGTCGAGGTCGCGGGGCTGGCCGACACCACGCTGGTGCTCCTGGCGCCGGGGATGGGTGACGGCATCCAGGCCGCCAAGGCGGGGATCCTCGAGATCGGGGACGTCTACGCCGTCAACAAGGCCGACCGCGAGGGAGCCGACCGCACGCGGCGCGAGCTCCGGACGATGCTCGCGATGGCGGAGCGTCGAGACGGGGCATGGCGTCCGCCCGTCGTCCAGACGGTGGCCAGCACGGGAGCGGGCATCGACGACCTGCTGGCGGAGGTCGACCGGCACGCGGCCTGGCTGCGCGAGTCGGGCGAGCTCGCCCGCCGACGTACGCTCCGGGCCCGCCGCGAGGTGGAGGCGATCGCCCTGGCGGCGCTGCGCGAGCGGTGGGGCCGTGCCGGCTCCGGCGCCGACCTCGATGCGCTCGCCGGGCGGGTGGTCGCGGGCGAGGTGGACCCCTACGCCGCTGCCGACGAGCTGCTCGACGACGACGGCCGGGCGCCGGGCTAGGCGGGACCCGTCAGGGCCAGGTGGATGTCGTCGGCGAGCCGGCGGGTCCAGGCCTCGAGCACCTGCACGCTCACACCCTGCGCGCTGACGGTGAGCAGGTGACGCTCACCCGCCGATGGCACGGACGCGATCACGGTGTGGCACATCCCCATCGTGAGCTCGACCGTGTCGACCGCGTGCTCCGGGTCCGGTCCGCCGGCGGCACGCGCCGCGAACGCCGCCCTGCTCTGGCGCGCGACCCGGGCGATGTCGTCCTGGGTGAGGCCGTGGACGGCCACCGCGTCGCCGTCCACCGTGGCGAGCAGCGCCGACGACGGACCGTCGATGGCCCGGAGCACGTCGACGAGCGACGCCCACAGGGGAGCGACCGGCGAGCCGGGTCCCGGCGACTGCTCGACGAGCTTCTCGCGTCCCCGGCGAGGCACGCGCCCGGGCCGGGAGACGCCCCGTGCGAGCGGGTGGGGGGAGACCAGGTCTGCAGTCAAGGAGACGTCCTTCCGAGCGAGGGAGCTGCCGACCCGAGACGGCGAGGGACTCTGTGGATCCCGCGTTGCTTCCGTGTGGGTGAAATGTAACCTCGCCCGGCGGCCGCTCGCGGCGATTCGCCGATCTTGACCGTGGCGCGCACGGGCACGTCGGTCCGCTCAGCTGATCCGCAGGGTCTGCCCGGTCATGCGGGCGGCGGAGCTGCTCGCGAGGAACAGGGCGGCGTCGGTGACGGCGTCACCCACCCGGGGCTGGGAGCGGACCAAGGTCCCGCCGGCGACCCGGCTGCCGCCGACCGGGGCGCTGGGGGCGAACTGCCGGGGGAGCACGGAACGGCTCTCCTGCAGCACGGAGTTGACGCGGACGCCGAGGCCGGCCCAGTTGCGGCCGGCGCGAGCGGTCGACTCGGCCAGCTCGCGCCGGGCGGCCTCCGGCGTGCTGGACAGCTGCAACCAGCTGGTCACGGCACCGGTGTTGACGACGCACCCACCGCCGAGGGCGGGGCTCTGCCCGAGCTTGAGCCGGAGCCGGGTCGTCAGGAACGTCGGTCCCAGCAGCCCCGAGCGGGCGGCATGGGCGATGAACGCCTGCTCGCCGGGCGGCAGGCCGTAGGGCAGGTGGCAGGACGCTGCGAGCACGAGGACGTCGATGTGGTTGACCGTGCCGACGAGATGGTCGATCGACTCCTGCCGGGCGAGGTTGACCGACTCGTAGTCGAAGGCGGAGAGGTCGTTGTCGTAGAGGGAGCGCAGCATCATCGTGCCCGTGACGGTCACCGACGCGCCGGAGGAGGCGAAGGCCGAGGCGATGCTGTGTCCCTCGCCCCGCGTGCCACCGATGACCAGCACCTGGTAGCCGTTGAAGTCGTACGACCCCGCAGTCGTCATGGCGTGGCGCCCTCCCCGTCGAAACCCCGGCATGTTCTACCACGCGGTAGCAGTCCGGCGACAGGTGCCGACGGGCCTCAGGGCACGCGTACGTCGTCGCGCTGGGGCTCCTCGACGAGGCCGAGCCGGGCGCTGCGCACGGCCGCGAAGGTCCACAGCTTGTTGAGCACGAACGCCAGCGGCGTCACCAGGGTGATCACGATCAGCTGGGACCAGTAGAGGCGGTTGCGGAGACCCGAGGAGTCGTCGAAGACGTCACGCGGCAGGCTGAGGGGGGAGCCGGGATGCATGAGGAGCGTGAGGAGGGCCAGACCGATCACCTGGCCGACCAGGCCCACCACCAGGAACGGCCAGTACTCGCGCCACCACCGGGCGGCGAGGTTGCTCTTGAACGTCCACGTGCGGTTGAGCTGAAAGTTCGACAGGTTGGCGACCAGGAAGGCGATCGTCGAGTACACGTGGTACCAGCGCAGGTTGAACCCGGTGGAGCCGAGCGCGACGACCGCCTCGTCGAAGTGCGGGCCGAACCGGCGCAGGACCACCAGGGTCAGCAGGTTGACCAGCACGCCGGATGCGCCCACGATGCCGAAGCGGACGAGGAGGCCGACGTTGCGCCGGTGGCGCGTCATCAGGGCGGCTGCCCGGATTCCCATGCCCCGAGGCTACCGACCCCCTCTTCCCGACGTGGCGCGTCTCCCTAGGATTGAGCCATGACGCAGCAGCCGTTCAGCCGCCCAGGAGCCATCGACCTCTCCGGTCTCGGCCGGCCCGCCGCCCCGGCCGGCGCGCCCGCCCCCGGCCCGGCCGCCCCGGGCGCGCCCGCCGACGCCCGCTCCTACAGCGTGGTCGTGGACGAGCAGGGCTTCCAGGCCCTCCTCGAGCAGTCGACGACCGCTCCGGTTCTCCTCGCCTTCTACTCCCGGACCCGGATGCCGGAGAGCGGGCAGCTCGCCGACGACCTCGCGACCGTGGTGGAGGAGCACGAGGGCCGCTACCTGCTCGGCCTCGTCGACATCGACGCGGTGCCGCAGATCGCCCAGGCGATGCAGATCCCGTCGATCCCGCTGGTCGTCGCCGTGGTCGACGGTCGCCCGATGCCGCTGCTGCAGGACCCGCTCCCCATCGACGAGCTGCGCACCGCCCTCACCCAGGTCGGCCAGCAGCTCACCGCCCAGGGCATCACCGGCCGCCACCAGCCACGGTCCGGGGGAGCTCCCGCGGCCGAGGGCGAGGACGAGGTCGTCGACCCGCGCTACGCGCCCGCCCAGGACGCGCTCGCCGCAGGTGACGTCGACGCCGCTGTTGCGGAGTACCAGAAGCTGGTCGACGCCAACCCGGCCGACGTGGAGGCGGCCGGCGGGCTCGCCATCGCCAAGGTCATGCAGCGCACGCAGGGCGTCGACCTCAACGCCGCGCGTGCCGCCGCGGCCGACGCCCCCGACGACGTCGACGCCCAGACCATGGTGGCCGACCTCGACATGCTCGGCGGGCACGTCGAGGACGCCTTCACCCGGTTGGTCAACCTGGTCGCACGCACCGCCGACAAGGACCGGGAGCAGGCGCGTGACCACCTCCTCGGCCTCTTCGCCGCGGTCGGCAACGACGACCCGCGGGTGCTCGCGGCGCGCCGCAACCTGGCGTCCGCCCTCTTCTGACCGGGGTCAGCGCCGCTTGAGCACCGCGCGGCCGGCCTCCAGCCGCGCCACGGGCACCCGGAACGGGGAGCACGAGACGTAGTCGAGTCCCACGGTGTCGAAGAAGTGGACCGACAGCGGGTCGCCGCCGTGCTCTCCGCACACCCCGACCTTGAGAGCGGGCTTGACCTCGCGGCCCTTCGTGGTCCCCATCTCGACCATGCCACCGACGCCGAGCTGGTCGAGCGACTCGAACGGCGAGACGTCGAAGATGCCGTGCTCGAAGTAGCGGGAGAAGAACGCCGACTCCACGTCGTCGCGGGAGAAGCCCCAGGCCATCTGCGTGAGGTCGTTGGTGCCGAAGGAGAAGAAGTCCGCCGACTTCGCGATCCGGTCGGCCAGGAAGGCCGCACGCGGCAGCTCGATCATCGTCCCGATCGCGATGTCCAGCTTCATGCCGCGGTCCTCCTGCACCTCGGCGATCACCCGGTCGATCTCGGCGCGGACGATCGCCAGCTCACGCACGCTGGCCACGAGCGGCACCATGATCTCGGGACGGGGCGCGCCGTGGACCTGCTGCCGGTCGGCGGCGGCCTCGGCGATGGCCCGTGCCTGCATCCGGAACAGCCCGGGGATCTGGATGCCGAGGCGCACCCCGCGGAGGCCGAGCATCGGGTTCTGCTCGTGCAGCCGCCGGACGTGGGTGAGGAGGGTCGAGGCGCGCTCGTCGACCTCCCCGCGCTCCTCCGCGATCGCCACCTCCACGCTGAGCTCGGTGATGTCGGGCAGGAACTCGTGGAGCGGCGGGTCGAGCAGGCGGATCGTCACCGGCAGCCCGTCCATCGCCTCGAGGATCTCGGTGAAGTCCTGACGCTGCAGCGGCAACAGCTCGGCGAGCGCGGCCTCCACGCCCTCCTCGTCCTGCGCGACGATGAGCTTCTCGACGAGCTCGCGGCGCTCGCCGAGGAACATGTGCTCGGTGCGGCACAGCCCGATGCCCTGGGCGCCGAAGCGCCGGGCCCGGGCCGCGTCGTCGGGGGTGTCGGCGTTGGTGCGCACGCGCAGCCGGCGGGCGCCGTCGGCGTGGGCCATGATGCGGGCGACGGCGTGGGCCAGGTCGGCGTCGAGCTTCTCGCCCTCGAAGTGGCGCACGACCACCGAGTCCGCGACGGGCACGGCGCCGGCGAAGACCTCGCCGGTGGTCCCGTCGATGGAGATCACGTCGCCCTCGCGGACGGTCTCGCCGTCGCGGACGCGGAACTCCCTGGCCTTGGTGTCCACGTCGAGCGACTCGGCGCCGCACACGCACGTACGTCCCATGCCGCGGGCGACGACGGCCGCGTGGGAGGTCTTGCCGCCCCGGCTGGTGAGGATGCCGCGGGCGGCGACCATCCCGCGCAGGTCGTCGGGGTTGGTCTCCTTGCGGACCAGGATGACGTCCTCCCCGCGCTCCGCCCACTCCACGGCCGTGTCGGAGTCGAAGACGGCCTTGCCGACGGCCGCTCCGGGGGAGGCGTTCATCCCGGTCGCGAGCAGGGAGCGCGCGGCGGACGTGTCGAAGCTCGGGAACATGAGCTGCGCGAGCTGGTCGCCCGTGACGCGGAGGACGGCCTCGTCCATCTGGATCAGGCCTTCGTCGACCATGTGGACAGCGATGCGGAACGCCGCCTCGGGGGTGCGCTTGCCGACGCGGGTCTGCAGCATCCACAGCTTGCCGCGCTCGACGGTGAACTCGATGTCGCACATGTCGCGGTAGTGGCGCTCGAGGCGCGTCATGATGTCGAGCAGCTCGTCGTGGGACTTCCGGTCGATCTCGGCCATGTCGGCCAGCGGCACCGTGTTGCGGATGCCGGCGACGACGTCCTCGCCCTGCGCGTTCTGGAGGTAGTCGCCGTACTGGCCCTGTGCACCGCTGGCGGGGTCGCGGGTGAAGGCGACGCCGGAGCCGGAGTCCATGCCGAAGTTGCCGAACACCATCGCCTGCACGTTGACGGCGGTGCCGAGGTCCTCGGGGATCCGCTCCTGGCGGCGGTAGAGGCGGGCGCGGTCGGTGTTCCAGGAGTCGAAGACGGCGCAGATGGCGAGGTCCATCTGCTCGCGCGGGTCCTGCGGGAAGTCGCGGCCGGTCTGCTCCTTGATGATCGCCTTGAACGTCTCCACCACGCCGCGCAGGTCGTCGGCGTCGAGGTCGAGGTCGGAGTCGGTGCCCTTGGCCCGCTTGGCCTCGTCGAGGGCCTCGGAGAACAGCTCGGAGTCGACGTGGAGCACCGTGCCGCCGAACATCTGCAGCAGCCGGCGGTAGGAGTCCTGGGCGAACCGGTCGGACTCACTCCTGGCGGCGAGCCCACCGACCGAGGTGTCGTTGAGGCCGACGTTGAGGACGGTCTCCATCATGCCGGGCATGGAGAACTTGGCGCCCGAGCGCACCGACACCAGCAGCGGGTCGTCGGCGTCGCCGAGCTTCTTGCCCATGGCCTCCTCGAGCGACGCGAGGTGCTCGGTGACCTCCTCGTCCAGCCCCTCCGGCTCGCCGCCCTCGGCGAGGTAGGCGCGGCAGGTCTCGGTGGAGATCGTGAAGCCGGGAGGGACCGGCAGGCCGAGGTTGGTCATCTCGGCCAGGTTGGCGCCCTTGCCGCCCAGGAGGTCCTTCTGGTCCTTGCTGCCCTCTGCGAAGTCGTACACCCAGGTCATGGAGGCATCCTGCCTCAGCGACCGGACTCCGTATACGGCTGATCGCCCTCGACCGCGGCGCGCACCCTCCGAGAGGTGAAGTCGGCGGCCAGCTCCTCGACCTCCTCCAGCGTGCAGAAGCGCACGTCGCGGATCTCGCGCTCCTGCATGACCACCCCGGCCAGCACCTCGGGCCCGTGCGTGCCGCCGTCGAAGACCAGGCAGACGGCGTCGTCCCAGCCGCCCCACGCGGGCAACCAGTCGGTGAGCACGAGCGCTCCGGGCTCGATCGCGAGGCCGAGCTCCTCCTCCACCTCGCGCTGGACCGCCACGCGCGGCGACTCCCCGACCTCGACCACGCCGCCGGGCAGGTCCCAGTCGCGCTTGTAGGTCAGCTGGCACAGCAGCACCCGGCCCTCGCGGTCGCGCACGAGCATCTGCGCGATGGCGCGCTTGCGGGGGAGGAAGGAGTTGAGGAGCGACCGGAAGCCGCCCGGCTCCTGCACCGGCGTGTCGGTGACCAGTCGCGCGTAGACCACGCGGTCGGCCTGCTCGCCGTCCTGGCCCAGCTCGCGTCGTACGCCCTCGCGGTGCATGCCCGCCCACGTGGCGGCCCGCTGGGCGCTGGTGTCGGCGGCGTCCACGTGGACCTCGACCCGGCTGTGGTCGACGAGGGCTGCAGCGACCTCGCGCCGCAGCTCATCGGTGCTGACCTCGCCCTCCCACGCCAGGCGTGCGACGCCGTCGCCGGACGTCACGGAGATGGGGCTGGGCACTCCCTCACCCTAGCGAGGCGCTGTCAGCGTCAACCTCGCCACGTGTGCCCGGGCGAGGCTCGCAGCCTCGTCCGGGCGGAGCCGCCCGACGCTCACCGCCAGCCCGAGACCGTCCACCACGACCTGCAGCACCTGCGCGTGGTGGGCGACCGCTGTGGCGTCGAGCTCCGGCGCTGTGACGCGGACGACGGTCTCGAGCCGGGAGGCGAGATCGTCATCGTGCTGCTGCCTCGCGGCCACCACGACGTCGACCTCGCCCCCGGGCGACGTCGCAGAGCGCGGAGGCTCGATGCTGGCACGCAGCACCTCGGGAGGAACGTAGCCGTGGTTCGCGATCGCAAAGCGGTGGTGCACGGGTCCGCCGTCCTCGTCGTCGTCATCGATGTCCGCGTCCGACGGCACGGCCGCCGTCGTCGGAGCGGCGATGACGAGCCGCCACCACACCAGCTCCTCGGCGACCTGCTCCGGCACCGACGGGATGAGGGGCAACAGCAGGCGCGCACCGGCGTCGGCACCCGTGGCACGGGTAGCCGGCATGAGCCGCCGCCTGCGCCGGTAGGCCACCTCGTTGAGGGCGAGGCGACGCAGGTCGGCCTCCGGGTCGAGCAGGCGCCGGATCGTGCTGATCGAGGTGGCCAGCACACGAGCCATCGCATGCCGGCTGAGCCGGTCGACGCCGTGGTCGCGCACGAGGGTGAAGCTCGCCAGCTCGAAGAAGGCGAAGCGTCCGGCGTAGTCGACGAGCTTGGGCACAGGATCATTCGAGCAACACGCCGCTCCGCCCGCCAGTCGCTCTCCACAGGCACGGGGATGTGTCACACGCCTGGCTGACACCCAGCGTCAGGTCGACGGTGTTGTGGCACACGGCGTACCGGTTCCGACAGCCTTGTCGACCGCGTTGCGTCACGGTGTGTGCCGCCACGGCGAGCTCGTCGAGCTGGGTAGCAGCACGGACCGTGTCACAGCAAAGACTGATCCGTCGCGAGAGGCGGTCGGGACCGTGTCACTTCAGGGGGACGACGTCGAAGCGCGCCATCATCCCGTGGTCCTCGTGGTCGAGCATGTGGCAGTGGATCATGAAGGGTCCGGTGTAGTCGGTGAAGCGGGCGGCGACCTCGACCTCCTCGCCGGGCTCGAGGCGCCAGGTGTCCTCGAGGCCGCGCTCCCACGGCGGAGGGCGCCGGCGGTCGCGCCGGAGCGTGCGCCACTGCTCCGCGTGGACGTGGACGTAGTGGGTCACGTCGCTGGTGTTGCGGAAGCGCCACCGCTCCACGCTGTCGAGGCGGGCGCGGTGGTCGACCCGGCGCGGGTCGAAGGCCCGGCCGTTGATGGTCCAGGCGCTGCCGTGGTGGGAGGACTCCTCGAGCCCGAAGGTCCAGGTCTGCGACACCTTCGCCGGCACGGGGGACACCAGCTTCGGCGACGGCAGCCTCGACGGCAGCCTGGACGCGTCCCGGGCCGGCGCCCCGACCCGGAGCTCCATCACGGGGGTCTCGCGGGCGTCGTCGCCGGAGGTCCCCGCCGCGGCGGGGACCGACGCGAGCACGAGCCGCTGCCCGGTGGCGCCGCTGAAGTCCACGAGCACGTCGGCGCGCTGGGCGGGACCGAGCAGCACGCTGGACCGGACGACCGCCCTCGGGAGCAGGCCGCTCCCGGTGCCGATCTGCAGGAACGGCCGGCCGTCGGACAGCGTGAAGTTGTAGCTCGAGAACGGCGAGGAGTTGAGCAGCCGCAGGCGGTAGCGCGTCGCGGACACCTCGAGGTACGGCGCGTAGCGGCCGTTCACCAGGACCGTGTCCCCGACCGTGGCGTCGTCCGGCGGGGCGTCGGGCCCGGTCCACGACATGTCGCCGTCGTGGCCGGCCATCTCGGGCCCGTCGGCGAACGGGTCGGTCAGCTGGTTGCCGGGGGTGAACGAGCGCTCGGACACCATCAGCGGCACGTCACGCCGGCCGGTCGGCAGCCGGAGTCCGGGTGTGGGCGGGTCGGTGACGATGAACATGCCCTGCAGGCCGCGCCAGTTGTTGCGGGCGGTGCGGTCCATGCGGTGGTCGTGGTACCAGAAGAACGAGCCGGGCTCAGGGCGCCCGTCGACCACGAGCGGGTAGTCGTAGGTGCGCTCCTCGCCGCGCCCGATCAGGTGGGTGGTGGGCTGCCCGTCGTCCGCGGACGCGTGGTGGTCGCCGTGCAGGTGCGTCGTCATGGACCCGGCGCCGCGCGGGAGCCGGTTGACGACGGTGACCTCCGTGCCGCGCCCACCGCGGCGGCGGATCGTGGGACCGGGATAGCTGCCATCGTAGGTCCACATCGAGGTGCGCGGCCCGTGGGGGAGGGTCCGCACCTTCGCGCGGCGCATGACCAGTCTGATGTCGGCGCCGCGTCGCGTCGACGGGACGACCAGTGGCTGCTCGAAGCGGGTGTCCACCGGCACGACCCCGCCGGCGACGCCCTCGACCGTGATCACGCCCCGCATGTTGGGGTGGAACTTGCAGAAGAACGCCCAGGCCCCGGCGGAGAGCCCCTCGATCCCCGGGATGGTCGCGGACGTGCCGGCGGCGACGCGTACGTCGAACAGCGGGGTCCCGTCGGCGGCGCGCGCGACGGACGTGACCGTGTGGTCCATGGAGTCGAGGTTGACCACGGTGACGGTGCCGCCGCCACCGACGGTCACCTCGGGGGTGGCGAACCCGGTCCGGGCGCCGCCCTCCTCGATGACGATCGTGGCGTTGGGCACCGCCTCCGCGGACGCCGTACGCCGGTCCGATCCGGGTCGTGCGTCGACCGCCACGAGCGCGACCGCGCACGCCACGACGACGGCCAGCCAGGCCGCCGGCCTGCCACGCAGGATCCCCGTCATCGTCCCGAGTGTGCATCAGCGACGGGGTGCCGGCACCCCTCCATCGCGGTGGTCTGGACCGTGCCCGGACCTCACGTATTTCGATGATGACGCCGGCGTCGCGACGTGCCTCTACTGGAAAGTGGTGCCGAGGGGCGCCACCGCACCACTCCAGAAGGGTTGACCACCATGCATGTGCCTACCGGACTGCGTAGGGCGGTGGCGGTCGTGTGCGCGACCGCGCTCGCGAGCTCGCCCGTCCTCCTCGCCCCTGCCACGACCGCCGGAGCGTCCGGCGCCGCCACGACCAGCGCCCGCGCGGCCACGCCCCACCTCATCGCGACGCTGACCAAGAAGACGATCCGGGTCCAGGGGGCCGACGACCTCAGGGCCGGCCGGGCGCACCTCGAGGTGAGAGGCCGCGGGATCGTCGAGTTCGTGACCTTCGACAAGGGCTACGACGTCGCGGACTTCACCGAGGACATCAACACGTACGGCGCCAAGAACGACCTGAAGGCGCTCAAGCGGGCGATCAACAAGTCCACGATCATCGGCGGCCTGTCCGGCGGCTCCGGCACCATCGTGTTCCCCAAGCCGGGCGCATACACCCCGTTCTCCCTGGGCAATCGCGGCCTGGTCACCGGCAAGACGCTCGTCGTCGACGGACCCAAGCGGTCGTCCAAGGCACCCCGCACCGACGGCAACATCCTCGCGAAGGACGGCCCCTCGTGGGGCGGCGCCTCCCAGCTGCCCAGCAAGGGCCGGTTCCAGTTCAAGAACAAGGCCGACCAGCCGCACTTCGTGGCGATGCAGCAGGTCGCGGAGGGCACCACCGTCGACCAGGTGCTCGAATCCCTGCAGAGTGAGCAGCAGGGCCCGCCGCCGTGGGCGCTCGCCGGCTCGCTCGAGACCGGGACGCTGAGCCCCGGGCGAAGCATGACCGTCGACTACGACCTGCCCGCAGGCCAGTACGCCGTCCTCTGCTTCTTCCCCGACCCGAAGATGGGCGGCATGCCGCACGCAGCCATGGGGATGATCGAGATGATCCACCTCACCTGAGGCGGAGCCCGGCTCCGGGCCGCTGTCAGTCGGCGGCCCGGAACCAGACGGTGGCCAGGGGCGGCACCACGATGTCGGCGTGAGCCGGCTGACCGTGGTGCTCGCCCGCGACCGCGGTGATCGAGCCGAGGTTGCCCACACCGGAGCCGTGGTAGGACTCCGCGTCGGTGTTGAGGACCTCGGTCCAGGTGCCGGCCGACGGCAGGCCGAGCCGGTAGCCCTCGTGCGGGTTGCCGGCGAAGTTGGCCACGCACACCAGGTCGGGCTCGCCGGGGGAGCGACGTACGAACGAGAAGGTGTTGGCGCCCGCGTCGTTGGCGTCGATCCACTGGAAGCCGGCCGGGTCGTTGTCGCGGCCCCACAACGCCCCGGTCTCGGCGTACGCGCGGTTCATGTCGCGGACCATGGCGTGGACGCCCGCGTGCTCGGGGTGCTCGAGGAGCCACCAGTCGAGCTCGCGGCTCTCGGCCCACTCGGACTCCTGGCCGAACTCGCAGCCCATGAAGAGCAACTGCTTGCCCGGGTGCGCCCACATGTAGGCGAGGTAGGCGCGCAGGTTGGCCAGCTGCTGCCAGCGGTCACCGGGCATCTTGCGGAGCAGCGAGCCCTTGCCGTGCACGACCTCGTCGTGGCTGATCGGCAGCACGTAGTTCTCCGCGAACGCGTAGACCAGCGAGAACGTCATCTGGCCGTGGTGGTGGCTGCGGTAGAGCGGGTCCTGGGAGACGTAGTTGAGCGAGTCGTGCATCCAGCCCATGTTCCACTTGAACCCGAAGCCGAGGCCGCCGTCGCTCGTGGGCCCGGTGACGCCGGGCCAGGCGGTGGACTCCTCGGCGATCGTGACGATGCCGGGCACCCGCTTGTAGACGGTGGCGTTCATCTCCTGGAGGAACTGGACGGCCTCGAGGTTCTCCCTGCCGCCGTGCTTGTTGGGGGACCACTCGCCGTGCTCGCGGGCGTAGTCGAGGTAGATCATCGACGCGACGCCGTCCACCCGCAGCCCGTCGGCGTGGTACTCCTCGAGCCAGTACACCGCGTTGGCGTAGAGGAAGTTCCGCACCTCGTTGCGGCCGAAGTTGAAGATGTGGGAGCCCCACTCCTTGTGCCAGCCTCGCTGGGGGTTGGGGTCCTCGTAGAGCGGGGTGCCGTCGAAGCGCGCGAGCGCCCACTCGTCGGTGGCGAAGTGCCCGGGCACCCAGTCGAGGATGACGCCCACACCGGCCTGGTGCAGCCGGTCGATGAGGCGCTTGAGCCCGTCGGGGTCGCCGAAGCGCGAGTCCGGGGCGAAGTAGGAGGTGACGTGGTAGCCCCACGACCCGCCGAACGGGTGCTGCATCACCGGCATCAGCTCGACGTGGGTGAAGCCGAGGTCGGAGACGTACGGGACCAGCGCGTCGGCGATCTCGTCCCACGAGTAGAGCTCGCCGCTGTAGTGCTTCCTCCACGAGGCCAGGTGCACCTCGTAGGTCGACATCGCCTCGTCGACCGGGTTCTTGGAGGCACGAGCCGCCAGCCACGCGTCGTCGTTCCACTCGTGCTGCGAGCGCCACACCTTCGAGGCGGAGCTCGGCGGCTTCTCGGCGTACTGCGCGAGGGGGTCGGCGCGGTCGACCCACTGGCCGTCGGCGCCGCGGATGCGGTACTTGTACTGCGACCCGACACCGGCGTCCGCGACGTGGGCGTGCCAGACGCCCGAGCCGTCGAGGCGCGTCATCGGGTGCGCCGAGCCGTCCCAGCCGGCCCACTCGCCGGCGACCTGGACCTCCAGGGCGTTGGGGGCCCAGACGCGGAACGACGTGCCGTCCGGTCCGGCCTGTGCGCCGAGCACGGTCCAGAGCTGCTCGTGGCGGCCCTCGCCGATCAGGTGCAGGTCGAGCTCGCCGGGGGCGTGGGTGTCCACGGTCTCGCTCACGGTGTTGTTCCCGGTGGTGCTCACGGGCTTGCTGACGGGGTTGCTCATGATGTCTCCTCCAGCGCGGCGAGGGGGATGGAGAGCCATCCCGGACGGTTGCGTGCTTCGTAGACCGCCTCGTAGACGACCTTGTCCGCGAGGTAGGCGTCGAGCAGCGCCTCGTTGGCGCCGTCGAGCGCCTCGCCGCGCTTGTCGGTGTAGGCATCGAGGAACGCGGCGCGGTTGCGCGCGGCCCACTCCGAGGCGCGGTAGGCGCGCTGCTCGGCCTCGCCGCCCACGTCGGCGCCACCGGTCATGGCCACCACGCGCGGGGCGTAGTCGAAGGAGCGGATCATGCCCGCCACGTCGCGCCAGACCGAGTCGGGCTTGAGCCGCTCGGCGAGCGGCTTGGCAGGCTCGCCCTCGAAGTCGACGATCTTCCAACCCCTGACGGTGCGCAGCGTCTGGCCGAGGTGGAGGTCGCCGTGGACCTGCTGCACGTCGACGCCGTCGAGATCGCGCAGCCGGGCGAACGTCTCGCGCAGCCCGGCCTCGTACGGCGCCAGGTCGGGTACGACGTCGAGCGCGGCGACGAGCCGGCCCTCCATCGCGCCGGCCAGGTCGCCCAGGGCGCCGGCCTCGCGCCGCTCGACCGGGAAGTGCGTGGCGAGGTCGGCGTGCACCTCGGCCAGCGCGGTCCCGAGCCGCGCGGCCTCGCCGGCGAAGTCGCCGCCGACCTCGTCGGCGTGCAGGTCGGCCTCGGCGAAGAGGTTGCGCACGCTGGCCAGGGCCAGGTCCCAGCCGTCGCTCGCGGTGCGGAGGAACTGCTGCAGCATCGCGAGCTGGATGGTCGTGTTGGTGTCGTCGTCGACGAGGTCGAGCCACCCGTAGAGCGCGGCGACGTGCGTCGACCCGGCCTCGGTGAGGACCTGGTGGATCGCGATGTCGGGGTTGACCCCCGGGGTCACCTTGCGGAAGACCTTCATCAGCGCGTCCTCGCCGAACGCCACCGACGAGTTGGACTGCTCGCCGGAGAACAGCGTGGAGTGGGCCTCGATGTCGAGGTCGTGCCCCGGCAGCCGGTGGAACATGAGGTCGCCGCGCACGTCGGACGGCGGCCTGGGCTCGACACCGTGCCGGGCGAACGCCGCCAGCCACAGCGCCATCGCCTGGCGGTCGTGCAGCGCGTCGTAGACGAAGGAGGGGCCGAGCTCGTCGTCCTCCCACTCGCCGATGAGCGCGTGCGCGATCCGCTCCTGCGGCTCGGTGTAGAAGGCGAGTGGAAGCTGGTAGAGGTCGCTCGACCCGTCGGCGTAGGCCACCTCGGCGAGCTCGATGGTGACGTGCAGCCAGTCGGGTGCGTCGGGCAGCCGACCCACCCGGCGTACGCTGCCGAGCTCCCAGTCGCGCCCCTTGCCGCCGAACCAGCGCGCCTGGTCGATCCAGGCCTTGATCTCGGTGCTGCTCACGGTTCCCCTCCCGTGCTGCTCGGATCCGTCAACCGCAACCACAGGAAGCCGTAGCCGCCCAGGGTCAGCAGGTAGGGCAGCTCGCCGACGGCCGGGAACGGCACGCCGCCCAGCAGCTCGACGGGGACCATGCCCTCCCACTGTCGCAGGTCGAGCTCGACGGGCTGCGGGAAGCGGGACAGGTTGTTGACGCAGAGGATCACGTCGCGATCCTCGTCGCCGCGGTGCTCGCGGATGTAGGACAGGACGCTCGGGTTGGAGCCGCCGAGGTCCACGAAGTCGCCGAGCCCGAAGGCCGGGTGACGGCGCCGCGCGTGGACCAGTCGTCGCGTCCAGTGCAGCAACGAGGACGTGTTCTCCAGCTGCGCCTCGACGTTGACCGACTGGTAGCCGTAGACCGGGTCCTGGATCGCCGGCAGGTGGAGCTTGCCGGGGGTGGCGTTGGAGAAGCCCGCGTTGCGGTCGGGCGTCCACTGCATCGGCGTACGCACGCCGTCGCGGTCACCGAGCCAGATGTTGTCGCCCATCCCGATCTCGTCGCCGTAGTAGAGGACGGGGGAGCCGGGCAGCGACAGCAGGAGCGCGGTGAAGAGCTCCATGCGGTTGACGTCGTTGTCGAGCAGGGGCGCGAGCCGGCGGCGGATGCCGATGTTGGCCTTCATGCGCGGGTCGTGGGCGTACTCCGACCACATGTAGTCGCGATCCTCGTCGGTCACCATCTCGAGGGTGAGCTCGTCGTGGTTGCGCAGGAAGATGCCCCACTGGCAGCCGTCGGGGATCGCCGGCGTCTGCTCGAGGATCTCCGAGATCGGGAAGCGCGACTCACGGCGCACCGCCATGAAGATGCGGGGCATGACGGGGAAGTGGAAGGCCATGTGGCACTCGGTGCCGATCCACCGGCCGTCCTCGGTCTCCTCCGGGCCGAAGTACTCGACCACGTCGGCGGGCCACTGGTTGGCCTCGCAGAGCAGCACGCGCCCGGGGTAGTGCTCGTCGACGAAGCGGCGGCACTTCTTGAGGAAGTCGTGCGTCTCGGGGAGGTTCTCGCCGTTGGTGCCGGGGCGCTCGTAGAGGTAGGGCACCGCGTCGAGCCGGAAGCCGTCGAGGCCCATGTCGAGCCAGAACGCCATGGCGTCCAGCATCGCGTCGTGGACCTTCGGGTTGTCGAAGTTGAGGTCGGGCTGGTGGTGGAAGAACCGGTGCCAGAAGTACTGCTGGCGCACCGGGTCCCACGTCCAGTTGGACGGCTCGGTGTCGACGAAGATGACCCGGGCGTCCTGGTAGAGCTCGTCGGTGTCGGACCACACGTAGAAGTCGCCGTAGGGGCCCTCGGGGTCGCTGCGGCTGGCCTGGAACCACGGGTGGGCGTCACTGGTGTGGTTCATGACGAAGTCGATGATCACCCGGATGCCGCGCTGGTGGCAGGCGTCGAGGAACTCGTGGAAGTCCTCGACGGTGCCGCACTCGGGGAGGATGTTGTTGTAGTCGGCCACGTCGTAGCCGCCGTCGCGCAGGGGCGAGGTGAAGAACGGCGGGACCCACAGGCAGTCCACACCGAGCCACTCGAGGTAGTCGAGCTTCTCGATCAGGCCCTTGAAGTCACCGGTCCCGTCACCATTGGAGTCACGGAAGGACCGCACCAGCACCTCGTAGAAGACCGCCGTGCGGAACCACTCGGGCTCTGCGTTGAGCACGGCGGTCGCGCGGGTCGCGTCCGTCGGCATCTGGGCCGACGTGGGGTGCTCGGTCAACGGGTCCTCCTGACAGCGATCACGTGGGCAGGTTCGTAGCCGGGGTCGAGCCGGACGTAGTTGTGGGCGGTCCAGCTCCAGTCCTCACCGGTGATCTCGTCGTGGGCGACGAACGAGTCGTGCCACTCCATGCCGAGCGCCGGCATGTCGAGGTGGACCATGGTCTCGCGCGTGCCGTGCGGGTCGAGGTTGATCACCGAGATGACGACGTCGTCCCCTTGCTTCTTCGAGAAGACCAGCACGTGGTCGTCGTCGGCGGAGTGGATGGTCACGTTGCGCAGCAGCTGGAGGGCCGGGTGGTGGCGACGGATCTCGTTGAGCCGGGTCAGGTAGGGCGCCAGGGTCGTGCCCTCGGCGTCTCGCTTCTCCCAGTCGCGGACGCGGATCTGGTACTTCTCGGAGTCGAGGTACTCCTCCGAGCCCGGCTTGACCGCGACGTGCTCGAACAGCTCGTAGCCGGCGTACACGCCCCAGCTGGGCGACCCCGTCGCGGCGAGCGCGGCGCGCACCTTGAACGCCGCCGGGCCGCCGTACTGCAGGTAGGCGTGGAGGATGTCGGGGGTGTTGACGAAGAAGTTGGGCCGCATGAGGTGGTCGGACTCGTGCGCGACCTCGACGAGGTAGTCCTCGATCTCGCGCTTGCCCGTGCGCCAGGTGAAGTAGGTGTAGCTCTGGTGGTAGCCGACCGCACCGAGCCCGTGCATCATCGCCGGCTTGGTGAAGGCCTCGGACAGGAAGAGCACGTCCGGGTCCGTACGCCGTACCTCCGCCAGCAGCCACTCCCAGAAGGCGAGCGGCTTGGTGTGGGGGTTGTCGACGCGGAAGATCCGCACCCCGTGCGACATCCAGAGCTTCACGACCCGCAGCACCTCGCGGCAGATGCCGGCCGGGTCGTTGTCGAAGTTCATCGGGTAGATGTCCTGGTACTTCTTCGGCGGGTTCTCGGCGTAGGCGATGGTCCCGTCCGCACGCGTGGTGAAGAACTGCGGGTGCGTGGTCACCCACGGGTGGTCGGGCGCCGCCTGCAGCGCGAGGTCGAGGGCCACCTCGATGTCGAGCTCACGAGCACGCGCCACGAAGGCGTCGAAGTCCTCGAACGTCCCGAGGTCGGGGTGGATCGCGTCGTGGCCGCCGTCCTTGCTGCCGATCGCCCACGGCGAGCCGGTGTCGTCGGGACCGGGCGTCAGGGTGTTGTTGGGGCCCTTGCGGTTGACCTCGCCGATCGGGTGGATCGGCGGCAGGTAGAGGACGTCGAAGCCCATCTCGGCCACCCGGTCCAGCCGCTTCGTGGCCGTGCGGAAGTTGCCGCTGGTGACCTTGCCGGTCTTCTCGTCGCGCGTCGCGCCCTCCGAGCGCGGGAAGAACTCGTACCAGCTGCCGAAGAGCGCGCGGGTGCGGTCGGCGCGGAACCGGAACGGCCCGGTGACGGTGAGCAGCTCGCGCAGCGGGTGGGCGAGGAGCACGCCCTCGAGCTCGGGGTCCTGCAGGGCGGCGAGGCGCGCGGCCACGGGACGCTCGGTGTCGGTCGCGGCCGAGACCGCCCCCGAGACGACGGCGGCCGACCGCTTGTCGAGGGCGTTCTTGCCCGTCCCCGCGGCCACCCGCTCCAGCAGCAGCCGTGCCTCGGTGAACATGAGCTCCACGTCGACCCCGGCGGGGATCTTGATGCCCGCGTCGTGCTCCCAGGTCGCGACGGGGTCCGACCACGAGTGGATCTCGAAGGTCCACTCGCCCTCGACGTCGGGCGTCACGTGGGCGACGTAGCGGTTGGGCGCCTCGCCGTCGGGTCGCATCCGCACCGGGTCGCGCGTACGTCCCGCCGGGTCGGTGGCCACCACCTCCGCCGCGAGCTGGTCGTGGCCCTCGCGGAACACCGACGCGCGCACCGGCATCGGCTCGCCGACGGTGGCCTTGGCCGACTGTCGACCCAGGTCGACCACGGGAGAGACATCCATCACGGGTATCCGTCCAACCATGGCCCCACACTTGCGAACCCCGACCCCGCACGCAAGCCGGGACCCCTTCGGTCTCACCCCTTTGGCTCCAAGGTTGGATCGTTCCAAGAAATGGCCTAGCGTGCTGGTCCGTGCGAGCGTTCCGACGATTCACCGTCCGTCCTGTCCTGCCCGAGCCCCTGGGCGCGCTGTCCGTCCTGGCCGGCAACCTGCGCTGGTCCTGGCACCCGCCCACCCAGGACGTGTTCTCCTCGATCGACCCCGAGCTGTGGCGCCAGGTCAAGTGCGACCCGGTGCGCTTCCTCGGCGCGGTCGGCCGAGAGCGGCTCGACGAGCTGGTCGAGGACGGCGACTTCCGCAGCCGGCTCGACGCGGCCCACGCCGACCTGCAGCGCTACCTCTCCGAGGACCGCTGGTACGCCCGCAAGGCCGGCGACGACGCGCCCCGCGCCATCGCGTACTTCTCCTCCGAGTTCGGCATCACCTCGGTGCTGCCGCAGTACTCCGGCGGCCTCGGCATCCTGGCCGGCGACCACCTCAAGGCGTCCTCCGACCTCGGCATCCCGCTGGTGGGCGTGGGCCTGTTCTACCGCCACGGCTACTTCAAGCAGGCGCTCGACCGTGACGGCTGGCAGCAGGAGAGCTACCCCGTCCTCGACCCCGACGAGCTGCCGCTGAGCGTGCTGCGCGAGGCCGACGGCACCCGGGCGACGGTCTCGATCGCCCTCCCCGACGGCCCCGACCTGGTGGCCCGGATCCTCGTCGCCCACGTCGGTCGCGTGCCGCTGCTGCTCCTCGACACCGACATCGAGGAGAACAGCGCCCACTACCGCGACGTGACCGACCGGCTCTACGGCGGCAACTCCGAGCACCGGCTGCGCCAGGAGCTGCTCCTCGGCGTCGGCGGCGTACGCGCCCTGCGGGTGTGGTCGCGCATCACCGGCGCCCCGGCGCCGGAGGTGTTCCACGCCAACGAGGGCCACGCCGGCTTCCTCGGCATCGAGCGCATCCGCGAGCTCACCGTCGACGAGGCCGGGCCGCACCTCGACGTCGACACCGCGCTCGAGATCACCCGGGCCGGCACGGTCTTCACCACCCACACGCCGGTGCCCGCCGGCATCGACCGGTTCCCGCGCGAGCTCGTCTCGCAGTACTTCGGCGGCAACTCGCCGACGCCGGGTGTCCCGGTCGACCGGATCCTCGCGCTCGGCGCCGAGGACTACGAGGGCGGCGACGCCGGCGTCTTCAACATGGCGGTCATGGGCTTCCGCCTCGCCCAGCGCGCCAACGGCGTCTCCGAGCTGCACGGACACGTGTCCCGGGGCATGTTCAACGGCCTCTGGCCGGCCTTCGACGAGGCCGAGGTGCCGATCACGTCGATCACCAACGGCGTCCACGGCCCGACCTGGATCGCCCGCGAGGTCATCGAGCTGGCCGCGAGCCGCGGCGCCGACGTCGACAGCGACGACACCGACGCCCTGTGGCCGCTCGTCGACCAGATCAGCGACCGCGAGATCTGGGACCTCAAGCGCACGCTGCGCACCCGCTTCGTCGACGACGCCCGCGACCGCATGCGTCGCTCGGCGACCAAGCGGGGCTACGCCGCTGCCGAGACCACCTGGATCGACAGCGCGCTCGACCCCGACGTGCTGACCATCGGCTTCGCACGCCGCGTGCCGACGTACAAGCGGCTCACGCTGATGCTGCGCGACCCGGCCCGCCTCAAGAAGCTGCTGCTCGACCCCGAGCGCCCCATCCAGCTGGTCATCGCCGGCAAGGCGCACCCGGCCGACGAGACCGGCAAGCGGCTGATCCAGGAGATGGTGCGCTTCGCCGACGACCCGGAGGTCCGGCACCGCATCGCGTTCCTGCCCAACTACGACATCGCGATGGCGCAGCCGCTCTACCCCGGCTGCGACGTGTGGCTCAACAACCCGCTGCGCCCCTACGAGGCGTGCGGCACCTCCGGCATGAAGGCCGCGCTCAACGGCGGTCTCAACCTCTCGATCCTCGACGGCTGGTGGGACGAGTGGTACGACGGCAACAACGGCTGGGCGATCCCGTCGGCCGACGGCATCGAGGACGCCGACCGGCGTGACGACCTCGAGGCCAACGCGCTCTACGACCTGCTCGAGACCGACGTCGTGCCGCGCTTCTACGAGACCAACGACGAGGGCGTGCCGCCGCGCTGGCTGGAGATGGTCCGCCACACGCTGAAGTCGCTCGGCCCCAAGGTGCTCGCCACCCGCCAGGTGCGCGACTACGTCCGCGAGCTCTACGCCCCCGCCGCGCACACCGCACGCGCGCTCAACTCCGACTACGCCGGGGCCCGCACGCTGTCGGGCTGGAAGCACGAGGTCCGCGCCGCGTGGCCGGGCGTCCGCGTCGAGCACGTCGACTCCGAGGGCGTCGGCGACCAGGCCGTGGTAGGTGCGACGCTCGCCGTCCGCGCCTGGGTGGCCCTCGGCTCGCTCTCGCCCGACGACGTCGAGGTGCAGGTCGTGCACGGCCGGATCGGCTCCGACGACGTCCTCACCTCGACCTCGGTCACGCCGATGCTGGTGGGGGAGTCCTACGACGGCAACCGCCACCGCTTCGACGCCGCCGTGCCGCTCGCCGTCTCCGGCCCGTTCGGCTACACCGTCCGCGTCGTCCCGCGCAACGAGTCGCTGGCCTCGGTCGCCGAGCTCGGGCTGGTCGCCGAGCCCGCCTGAACTGCCTGACAGCTTCAGCGATCCCCGGTCGGCCGGGGATCGCTGAGCTTGTCGGCTGGTGCACGGCCTGACAGGTTCAGGGACCGCCCACCTCGCATCCGGGTTATTACCTACGCCGCCACGGGCGTTGCCGGGTGGGCCCGATCCGAGGACGATCGCTCCATGCCCTCGACCGCTCCGCCCGCGATCCTCGAGCCCTTCCTCGCGGCTGCCGACTCCGCTGCCTCGTCGCGATCCGACGTGGACGCAGAGACCGCTCGCGAGCTGATGGCAGAGGCGGCCGGCATGCTGCACGACGGTCTGGTGCTCGACCACCTCGACGACCACGACCTGCCACAGGTGGTCGCCGCCCTCGCCGCCGACCTCACGGCCGTGGACCCCGGCGCAGCCGTGCGCGCCCGCGCGGACGCGGTGGCCGACGACGACCCGGCCCTCCACGACCCCGACGGCGTGCGCGGGACGTACCTCGTGACCGTGCAGGTGCTCGGTCTCTGACGCGACCGCCGACGAGGGCGGTCAGTCGTCGCGCAGCGCGGCGTGCTGGTCGACGTTGCGTACGTCGTCGGGGTCGGGGGCGTGAGCGGTGTCCACACCCGCGACCGTGTCCTCGGCCCGCACGCCGACGGGCAGGGTCGTGAAGCGCGAGTCGCGTTGATCGTCAGGTGCTCCCATGACACGACTGTAGACCCGGGACGGCTGCCTCAGCCGAAGGTCAGCCAGAGCCCGACGGCGGTGGGGACCACGGCCAGCAGCAGCCACGGCGAGAGGATGCGCTTGCCATGGATGGCGCGACCGACGGCGACGGCCATCGCGGCGAAGATGCCGGCGATGACGTTGAGCCCGACCTTGGACGAGGTGGGGGAGTCGTCCAGCATCACGGCGGCGACGACGAGGCCGACCACCAGGTGCAGGATCGTGGTGACGGCCAGGGTCGACATCACCCAGCGCTGCACGCGGGCGAGGTCGCGGGCGTCCTTCTCGGGGTCCGCGACGATCCGCCGCGGGGCGTCGAGGTCGAGCAGGTGGCCGCGACCCTTCTCCGTACGTCGGGCGGGAACGCTGCCGGCCATGCGAGCCTCTCTCGAATCGTTTGCTGTGACAACGATTGCTAGGCTAACGGAATGTCCGCGCCCAGCCGAATCGATGATCCCCTGGCCCTCGAGCGTCAGGTCTGCTTCGCCCTGGCCGTGGCGTCCCGCACGGTCATCTCGGTCTACCGCCCGGTGCTGGAGCCGATGGGACTGACCCACCCGCAGTACCTCGTGATGTTGGCGCTCTGGGGCGAGGAGCCGCTGTCGGTGACCGAGCTCAGCCGGCAGCTCGAGGTCGACCCGGCCACGCTCTCGCGGCTGCTGAGGCGGCTCGAGGCGGCCGACCTGGTGCGGCGCGACCGCAACCCCGCGGACGAGCGCAGCCTTGCCGTGGCGCTGACGTCCCGCGGGCGCGACCTGCGGACCCAGGCCCTCGAGGTGCCGGGCACGATCCTCCAGCGCCTGGGGATGGACCTCGACGAGCTGATGGAGCTCCGCGACCGGCTCACCGGGGTCATCGCGGCTGCGAAGACCGCGACCGAGGCACGACCGGCCTGAGCCGGGCAGACTGCGCACGTGGGATCAAGCACAGATCCGGCCCACGGGCGAGGGTGGCTGTCATGACGACAGCGGCCGACACCTTCGCCGCGTTCCTCGCCACCTTGGCCGAGACGCTCGACCTGGGCCACGAAGAGCGGGCCCGCCGGCTCCACCTCTGGCGTTTCCACTTGGCCCGCGTCGTGTCCGCGGCGGGCGGTGAGCCACCCGAGCGGATGCGCCGCCGGCTGCTGCTGGAGCGCGCCGCCCACCGGCTCCTGACGAGTGACGACCCGGTGGTCGACGTCGCGTTCGAGGCCGGCTTCGGCTCGCACGAGGCGTTCACCCGGGCCTTCTCGCGGGAGTACGGCGCTGCACCGAGCCGTTGGCGTCTGCACCCCACCCGCACCCGGATCGAGGGTCCGAGCGGGGTGCACTTCCACCCGCCCGGCAGCCTCCGCCTGCCGACCTCTCGAAAGGTGACCCCGATGGACCTGATGACACGCATGATCGAGCACCACGTCTGGCTGACCGGCGAGATGATCGACCGGGCCGCGCGCCTGACCGACGAGCAGCTCGACGCCCCGATCGAGGTGCCCATCGGCACGATCGACGACGACATGACGATCCGCTCCGTGCTGGGCCGCCCCGTCGGGCAGCTCGCGCAGTGGAACACCGCCGTCGAGCAGCGTCCCTACGACTTCGGCCAGGAGCGCGGGAAGTCGCTCGGCACGCTGCGCCGCGAGCTCGCGGAGGAGGGGCCCGCCTTCCTCGACCAGGTGCGGACGACCGTCGAGTAGGGACGCCTCGACGACACCTTCGTCGACGTCACCTGCGAGACCCCGAAGGTCTTCACCTACGGCGGGATGGTGGCGCACGTGCTCACCTTCGCGGCCGTACGACGACTCGTCGTGCTCGGCGCCTTCGATACCCTCGGTGTCACCGACCTCGACGCCGGCGATCCGATGGACTGGATGGGCTCTCCCGCCTAGGTCTGGCGCAGCACCAGCACCGAGCGCGCCTGCAGCTCCATCGACGCGCCCGCAACCACCGGGGTCCCGACGGCGATGTCGGTGTTGGTCGACAGCACCACCTCGCCGTGGTGGACCCACTGGTTGGCCGGCAGCACCAGCTCGACGTCGTCGACGCCGGAGTTGAGCCAGATCATGAACGACCGGTCGTGCACCTGCTCGCCGCGTGGGCCGGGGGAGCGCAGGGGAGCGCCGTTGAGGAACATCCCGATGGTGCGGATGCTGTCGTCGTTCCAGTCGTGGACGGTCATCTCGCGACCGCTCGGGTGCACCCAGACGAGGTCCTTGATGCCGCCCTTGATCGTCGGGCGTCCCTCGAACCAGTGCCTCTGCCGCAGCGCCGGGTGCTCTCGCCGCAGTCGCAGGGCGGTCTTGGTGATCTCGTAGACGTCGAGCCAGGCGTCGTCGGGGCGCCAGTCGATCCACGACGTCTCGTTGTCCTGGCCGTAGGCGTTGTTGTTGCCGCCCTGGGTGCGGCCGCGCTCGTCGCCCGCCGTGAGCATCGGCACGCCGCTGGAGAAGCACAGGGTGGCCATGAGGTTGGCTGCCTGGCGACGACGGAGCGCGATGATGTCCGGGTCGTCGGTCTCGCCCTCGACGCCGCAGTTCCACGAACGGTTGTTGTCGGTGCCGTCGCGGTTGTCCTCGCCGTTGGCCTCGTTGTGCTTGTCGTTGTACGACACCAGGTCGCGCAGCGTGAAGCCGTCGTGGGCGGTGATGAAGTTGACCGAGGCGTAGGGCGAGCGACCGTCGTCGGCGTAGAGGTCGCTCGACCCGGCCAGCCGCGTCGCCACGGTGCGTACGCCGCCGGAGTGACCGCGCCAGAAGTCGCGCACGGTGTCGCGGAACTGGTCGTTCCACTCGACCCACGGCGGCGGGAACTGCCCGACCCGGTAGCCGTCCATCGACGCGTCCCACGGCTCGGCGACGAGCTTCACGTGGCGCAGCACCGGGTCCTGGCCGATCGCGGTGAGCAGGTGCGAGCCCATGTCGACGACCTGGTCGGTGCGGGTCAGCGCGCTCATCAGGTCGAAGCGGAAGCCGTCGACGTGCATCTCGGTGACCCAGTAGCGCAGGGAGTCGAGGATCATCCGCAGGCTCTGGGTGTGGGTGGCGTCGACGGTGTTGCCGCAGCCGGTGACGTCCCAGTAGCGCACGGGCTCGGGCTTCTGGCCCGGCTTCGCGGCGGGCGGCACGACCCGCTGGTAGTAGCCGCGGTCGTCGAGGCCGCGGAAGCTCAGGGTCGGCCCACGGGGGCCGGCCTCGGCGGTGTGGTTGTAGACCACGTCGAGGATGACCTCGAGCCCGGCGAGGTGGAAGTCCTTGACCATCTGCTTGAACTCGGTGACCTGCTGGCCGCGGTCGCCGGCGGACGAGTACGCGTTGTGCGGGGCGAAGAAGCACAGCGAGTTGTAGCCCCAGTAGTTGGCCAGCCCGCGCTCGGCGAGGGCGGGCTCGGAGAAGAACTGGTGCACGGGCAGCAGCTCGACCGCCGTCACGCCGAGGTCCTTGAGGTAGTCGGTCACCGCCGGCGTCGCCAGGCCGGCGTACGTCCCCCGGAGCTCCTCGGGCACCCGGTCGTGCAGCGCGGTCATGCCCTTGACGTGCATCTCGTAGATCACGGTGTCGCGCCACCGCCGGTGCGGTGACGTGTCGGGGCCCCACTGGAAGTCGTCGTGCACCACCACGCTGCGCGGGACGTAGGGCGCCGAGTCGAGGTCGCTGCGCGTCGCGGGGTCGTCCATCACGTAGCCGAAGACGGCCTTGTCGACGACCAGGTCTCCCGAGACGGCCTTCCCGTAGGGGTCGAGGAGCAGCTTGGCCGGGTTGAACCGCAGGCCGGCCTCGGGATCCCACGGTCCGTCGGCGCGGTAGCCGTAGAGGGCGCCGCGGGCGACGCCCGGGACGGCGCCGTGCCACACGCCCAGCGAGAGCTCGGTGAGCCGGTGCCGGGTCTCGACGCCGGCGTCGTCGAACAGGCAGACCCACATCGCACGCGCCTCGGGGGCGTACACGGCGAAGTTGGTCGCCTCCCAGGACCACGTCGCCCCCAGGGGGTGGTTGCGACCGGGCCAGACCGACATGGTCTCGCCGTCGTGCTGCCAGGCAGTGGTCCTCCAGGGGGGTGTCACGCGGGCCATTGTGGTCGCATCGGAGGGGCACGGCACAATGCGGCTCGCACCGCGGCCATCCACGGCAGCGTCCGCGCGCCGTCCCACGTGACAAGGAGCCACCATGGAGTTCGTCTCGATCGACGTGACCGACGGGGTCGCGGTCCTGCGACTCGACCGCCCCAAGATGAATGCGATCAGCCTCCAGGTGCAGGCCGACCTGCGCGAGGCCGCGGCCGAGCTCACCGAGCGCGACGACGTACGCGCCGTGGTGCTGTGGGGAGGCGATCGCGTCTTCGCCGCCGGCAACGACGTCAAGGAGATGGCTGACTGGACCTACTCCGACATGGTGAAGGCCTCCACCTCGGTCAGCGCGGCGACGACCGCGATCGCCCGGATCCCCAAGCCCGTCATCGCCGCCGTCAACGGCTACGCCCTGGGCGGCGGCTGCGAGCTGGCGCTGGCGGCTGACCTGCGGTTCGCCGCCGAGGACGCCGTCCTCGGCCAGCCCGAGGTCCTGCTCGGGATCATCCCCGGCGCCGGCGGCACCCAGCGCCTGACCCGCCTGGTCGGCACCGCGAAGGCCAAGGACATCATCTTCACCGGCCGGTTCGTGAAGGCCGACGAGGCGCTGCGCATCGGGATGGTCGACCGGGTCGTCCCCGCGGACCAGGTGCTGGAGGAGGCGACGGCGTACGCCGCCCAGTTCAGCAACGCGGCCGCGCTGGCCATCCGGGCGGCCAAGGAGTGCATCGACCGGGGCAGCGAGGTCGACCTCGACACCGGGCTGGAGATCGAGCGTCAGCAGTTCGCCGGGGTCTTCGCGACCGAGGACCGTACCCGCGGCATCACCTCGTTCGTTGAGAACGGACCGGGCAAGGCAACCTTCGTGGGCCGCTGAGCGGCCCGGGACCGAGAGGAACACGACCACGTGACGACGAAGATCCGGGCGACGCTCGCCCAGCTGGTGTGGCTCGCGTGCGCGTTCGCCGCACTGCTGCTCGCGGTGGGGGCGCTGCTGATCGCGCTGGACGCCAACAAGTCCAACGAGCTGGTCCAGGCGATCCTCAGGGGCGCCTCGTGGGCCGACCTGGGGATCTTCTCCCGCCGGGACGGCATCAAGCAGTTCACCGGCGAGGGCGCGGAGGTCAAGAACGCCCTGTTCAACTGGGGCCTCGCCGCGATCGCCTGGCTCGTGGTCGGGCGCGTCCTCGAACGCATCATCAAGCCCTGACGGGCGGAGGGTGCGGCAGCGGCACTGTGAGCGACCGCACCCGGATCGCCATTCCGGTCGACATTGACCGACCAGTAACCTCATAGCCACATCCGAGTGCACAGGAGGGGCCGCGAGGCCACACCACCATGAACATTGTTGTCTGTGTGAAGTACGTGCCGGACGCGACGGCCGACCGCAAGTTCGAGGACGACAACACCGTCGACCGCGTTGGCGTCGACGGCCTGCTGTCCGAGCTCGATGAGTACGCCGTGGAGCAGGCGCTCCAGTTCCGGGAGAAGCGTGAGGGTGAGGAGATCACAGTCACCGCGCTGACCGTCGGGCCGGAGAAGGCCGTCGACGCGGTGCGCAAGGCGCTGCAGATGGGCGCGGACGCGGGCGTCCACGTCGTCGACGACGCCATCGCCGGCTCCGACTACCTCGGCACCTCCCTGGTCCTGGCCAAGGCCGTCGAGAAGATCAAGGCCGACACCGGCGCCGACCTCGTGGTCTGCGGCATGGCGTCCACCGACGCCTCCGGCTCGGTCGTCCCGGCCATGCTGGCCGAGCGCCTCGGCATGCCCCAGGTGACCCTCGCGTCCGTCGTGGAGTCGCAGGGCGACCAGGTCCGGATCAAGCGCGACAACGAGGGCTCGACCGAGGTCATCGGTGCGACGCTGCCGATCGTGCTCTCGGTGACCGACCAGTCGGGCGAGGCCCGCTACCCGTCGTTCAAGGGCATCATGGCGGCGAAGAAGAAGCCGCTCGAGACCTGGTCGCTGACCGACCTCGGCCTCGACGCCGACCAGGTCGGCCTGTCGGTGGCCTACACCCAGGTCGAGGACACCACCGCCCGCCCGCCGCGCACCGCCGGCGAGATCGTCACCGACGAGGACGGCTCGGGCGCCGGCGCGCTGGTCGACTTCCTCGCGTCCAAGAAGTTCATCTGAGGAGCTGCCAGAGATGTCTGAAGTTCTTGTTGTCATCGACCACGCCGACGGAGAGGTCAAGAAGCCGACCTACGAGCTGCTGACCATCGCGCGCCGCCTCGGCGAGCCCGCCGCGGTGTTCTTCGGCTCGCCCGACCAGGGCGACGCCGTGGCCGAGAAGGTGAAGAAGTACGGCGCCGCGAAGGTCTACGTGATCGACGACGCCCAGATCAAGGGCTACCTCGTCGCCCCGAAGGCCGAGGCGCTGCAGCAGCTGGCCGAGAAGACCAGCCCGGCTGCGGTCCTGCTGCCCTCGACCTTCGAGAACAAGGAGGTCGCCGGTCGCCTGGCGATCAAGCTCGGCTCGGGCCTGATCACCGACGCCGTCGACGTGCAGGAAGGTGGCGTGACCACGCAGAGCGTGTTCGCCGGCAACTACACCGTCCAGGCGAAGGTCACCACCGGCACGCCGATCATCACGGTCAAGCCCAACTCGGCGGCCCCCGAGGAGGCCGAGGGTGCTGCCGCGGTCGAGGCGTTCGCCGCGACCATCAGCGACGTCGCGAAGACCGCCCAGGTCGTGGCCACCCAGCCGCGCCAGTCGACGGGTCGCCCCGAGCTCACCGAGGCCGCGATCGTGGTCTCCGGTGGTCGTGGCACCGGCGGCAACTTCGAGCCCGTCGAGGGCTTCGCCGACAGCCTCGGTGCTGCGGTGGGTGCCTCGCGTGCCGCGGTCGACTCGGGCTGGATGCCGCACGCCTTCCAGGTCGGCCAGACCGGCAAGACGGTCTCGCCGCAGCTCTACGTCGCCAACGG
The DNA here is from genome assembly GCF_048161455.1 of Nocardioides sp. T5. Lineage (NCBI taxonomy): Bacteria > Bacillati > Actinomycetota > Actinomycetes > Propionibacteriales > Nocardioidaceae > Nocardioides > Nocardioides sp. T5. The sequence continues at coordinate 1,551,865 of NZ_CP182415.1, forward strand.
CATCTCGGGTGCGATCCAGCACCGCGCCGGCATGCAGACCTCGAAGACGATCGTCGCGGTCAACAAGGACCCCGAGGCCCCGATCTTCGAGCTCGTCGACTTCGGCGTCGTGGGTGACCTCCACACGGTCCTGCCCGCCGCCACCGAGAAGGTCAAGGAGCGCAAGGGCTGAGCCCTCGCCCCCGTACGACGGACGCCCCCGACCGCGCGGTCGGGGGCGTCCTGTCGTCTCCGGCGTGGTCGCGGGCTGCGGCTCACCAGACGGCCCGGCGGACCGCCCACTCGTCGTCGCGCTGCACGATCCGCACGGTGTAACCCCGGAAGCGCTCCCCGGAGACCCGGAAGCGGTAGGGCTGGGACCAGTGGTCCGCCTGCGCGCGACGGCACGGGCCCTTCTTCACGGGCAGGTTCGTCCGCGACAACCGCGACCAGCCGTCTGCGTACGAGTGCTGCAGCACGGTGGGCCAGCCGCGGTGCCGACCGGCGGCGGTCAGCAGCACGGCGCCGTCAGGTCCGTCGGGCACGAGCACGTCGCACCGCCCCGTCACACCGCCCGGAAGCGTGACGACGCCGCGCTCGGCGGAGATCACCCAGGACCTGCTGCGACCGGGCACCGCGACGTACTGCGAGTCCGGCGAGACCCCGAGCGGGTGCCGACCCGCGCGCAGCGCCTGCCAGGCGATCCCGTCGCGGGTGGTGAGGACGACGCTGCGCCGCGGGCAGCGCACCGTGGCTGCGATGACCCCGAGCGGGTCCGCGGTCGTCGTGTCACCCCACGAGCAGCGCGCCCTGCCGGCGTCGTGCACCACCGCCGACGGGCCCCACGTCTGGGTCGCCCGGTCGTAGAGCTGCGCCCTGATGCGGTGACCGCGGGCGGAGCCGATCGCGACGAGGGGGCCTCCGGGAGCGGCGAAGAACTGGGTGTGGAGGTCCCGTTCCACGACGTCGAGCCCGGGCGCGTCGGCGGGTGCCACCTGGGTCACGGCCCACGGCGACCCGGCGTCGGTGCGCGAGATGACGGCCACCTGGCCCGGGTCGGGGAGGTAGCCGAAGAGCGTGGTGTGGGCGTCGACGTTGACGAAGCTGGTGTCCTCGCAGGCGCGGTTGGGCGTCAGCTCCTGCCGCACGGGTGCGGCGTCGCCGGTGCGGGTCAGCACCACGATCCGGCACCGCCTGGCCAGGCCGGAGCCGTAGAGGTAGGAGACCTGCGACTCATCGGTGATGGTCGCGGTCGCGGTGTACTCCTGGCCGGGCGTCTCGAGCCGGTGCCGGGTGAACTCGTCCGGGCCGAAGGTGACGTAGCCCTCGGACTCCGGGTAGACCGCGCGGCTGCCGTCGGGGGAGATGCCCGGCTCGTCGTAGGCCTCGCCCTCGAGCTCGTACGCCGTCCAGCTCACGGTGTCGGCCGACCACAGGGCGTGGGAGGCGGTCGGCGCCTGGTCCTCGGCGTAGCCGTTGTAGTCGCACTGGGCCACCACCGCCACCGCCCCGTTGGCCGTCCGCACGTCGACGTTGCCGCAGAACAGGCGCTTCTTCCGCAGGACCACCACCGGGTCCGCCCAGGCGCCGGTCGCGGCGTCGCGACGCCTGGCCCGGACGGTGCGGTAGTTCTCCGACGCCCACACCCGCAGGAGGTCTCCGTCGGCCAACGTCAGCTCTTCACCGCGCTCGACCTGGCGCGGCAGGTCCGCCACGCCCGGGACGTCCTCCGGGGCCGGTGGCGCCGCGGCGCCCACGGTCGAGCCGGTCAGGACAGCCGCTGCCGTCGCCAACGCGACGATCACCCCCGTGATGCGAGACATGGCGCCACCCTAGGCTCGCCCGCCCTACGCTGGACAGCATGAGCAGCGAGGAGGACGTGCGCGCGGTCGCCGGTCGCGCCCGGGCCGCGAGCCACGACCTGGCCACGGCGACGCGGGCCACCAAGGACGCCGCCCTGCACGCGATGGCCGACGCGCTCCTCGCCTCTGCGCCGGACGTCCTGGCCGCCAACGCCGAGGACGTCGCGCGCGCCGAGTCCGGCGGCACGCCCGCCAACATCGTCGACCGCCTCCGGCTCGACGACTCCCGCCTCGCGGCGATGGCGCAGGGCCTGCGCGACGTCGCCGCCCTGCCCGACCCCGTGGGGGAGGTGCTGCGCGGCAGCACGCTGGCCAACGGGCTCGAGCTGCGCCAGGTGCGGGTGCCGTTCGGGGTGGTCGGGATGATCTACGAGGCCCGTCCCAACGTCACCGCCGACGCCGCCGGGATCTGCCTCAAGGCCGGCAACGCGGTGCTGCTGCGCGGCTCGTCGAGCGCCCGGTCGAGCAACGCCGCGATCGTCGCCGCGATGCGCGGCGCGCTGGCGGGCAGCGGCCTGCCGGAGGACGTCGTACAGCTCGTGCCGGGGGAGACCCACGACAGCGTGAAGGCGCTGATGCGGGCCCGCGGGCTCGTCGACGTGCTCATCCCGCGCGGGGGAGCGGGCCTGATCCGACGCGTCGTGGAGGAGTCGACCGTGCCCGTCATCGAGACCGGTGTGGGCAACTGCCACGTCTACGTCGACGCCTCGGCCGACCTGGAGCAGGCACTCGCGATCGTGCTCAACTCCAAGACCCACCGCACCAGCGTCTGCAACGCCGCCGAGTCGCTGCTCGTGCACGAGGACGTCGCCGACGAGTTCCTGCCGCTCGTGGTCGAGGCGCTCTCGGACGCCGGCGTGCTGATCCACGGTGACAGCGCCTTCGCGGAGTACGACGACGTGGTGCCGGTGACCGACGAGGACCACGCGGCCGAGTTCCTGGCGCTGGAGATCTCCGCCGCCGTGGTGACCGACGTCGAGGGGGCCATCGCGCACATCCGGCGCTGGTCCTCCGGGCACACCGAGGCGATCCTCGCCCGCGACCAGGCGACCATCCGGCGCTTCGTCGCCGCGGTCGACTCGGCCGCGGTGATGGTCAACGCGTCCACCCGCTTCACCGACGGCGGGGAGTTCGGCTTCGGTGCCGAGATCGGCATCTCCACCCAGAAGCTGCACGCCCGTGGCCCGATGGGCCTGCCCGAGATGACCTCGAGCAAGTACGTCGTGGTCGGCGAGGGCCACGTCCGATGACGCGGCGGCCGTGCCGGTAGGGTGAGCGCCATGCTGAGCACCGTCATCACGCTGGCCGCCGAGGCCGAGAGCGAGCCTGCCGTCCACCCCTACGTCGTGGGTGCCATCGCCCTGGCGCTGCTGCTCGTCCTGCTGCTCGCCGTGGTCTCCTTCGGTGGCGGTCGCGAGCACAGCTGATCCGGTGACCGGTCCCGTGGGGCAGCGTCGCGTCGGGGTGATGGGCGGCACCTTCGACCCCATCCACCACGGCCACCTCGTGGCCGCGTCCGAGGTGCAGGCATGGTTCGACCTCGACGAGGTCGTCTTCGTGCCCACGGGCGACCCGTGGCAGAAGAGCGACCGGCAGGTCACCACCGCCGAGCACCGCTACCTGATGACCGTGGTCGCGACCGCGGCCAACCCGCGCTTCAACGTCTCCCGGGTGGACATCGACCGCGCGGGCAAGACCTACACGATCGACACGCTGCGCGACCTCAAGGCCGAGATGTCCGACGCGGAGCTGTTCTTCATCACCGGCGCTGACGCCCTCGCCGACATCTTCACCTGGCGCGACGTCGAGGAGCTCTTCGAGCTGGCCAACTTCGTCGGCTGCACGCGGCCCGGCTACGAGATGGACCCGCAGGCGCTCGCCAAGATCCCCGCCGACCGCGTCACCATGGTCGAGATCCCCGCCCTGGCGATCTCCTCCACCGACTGCCGCGACCGCAAGCGGCGCGGCGAGCCCGTCTGGTACCTCGTGCCCGACGGAGTCGTCCAGTACATCGCCAAGCACCACCTCTACACCTCCACCAGCACCCCGACCAGCACCACCACCGGCTCGAGCGCCACCACCAGCAAGGACTCCGCATGACTGCCACCGACCACGCCCTCGAGCTCGTCGCCGTCGCGGCCCAGGCCGCACACGACAAGAAGGCCGACCAGGTCCTGGCCTTCGACGTCAGCGACCAGCTCGCCATCACCGACGCCTTCGTGATCGCCAGTGCCAACAACGAGCGGGCCGTCGGCGCGATCGTCGACGAGGTGGAGGACAAGCTCCGCGAGGTCGGCGCGAAGCCGATCCGTCGCGAGGGCCACAAGGAGGGGCGCTGGGTGCTCCTCGACTACGGCGAGATCGTGGTCCACGTGCAGCACGAGGAGGAGCGGTCCTTCTACGCCCTCGAGCGACTCTGGAGCGACTGCCCGCTCATCCCGCTGACCCTCGCGTGAGGCGTCTGGTCCTGCTCCGCCACGGGCTCACTGACTGGAACGCCGTCGGCCGCTACCAGGGCCACGCGGACGTCACGCTCTCGGAGACCGGGGTCGCGCAGGCGCAGGCCGTCGCGCCCGCGATCGCCGCGATGCGACCGGTGGCCCTGTGGACGTCCGACCTCGCGCGAGCAGCCGCCACGGCCGCGCACGTCGCCGAGGCGTGCGGTCTGCCCGCGCTCGCCGACCCGCGCCTGCGGGAGCGGCGCGTCGGCATCTTCAGCGGGATGACGGCCGACGAGATCCGGACCGCACACCCGGTCGAGGCCGAGGACTTCTTCTCCGGCGGCGCGCCGCTCGACACCGAGAGCGAGCAGGAGGTCGAGGCGCGGATGGTCGCGGCGCTGCGTGACCTCGCGCAGAGCAACAGCACGCACGGAACGGTCGTCGCGATCTCCCACGGGTGGGCGATCAGGATGGCTGTCACGTCCCTGGTGGGTGCGTCCCCGACGGCACTCCACGGGCTCGACAACTGCGGTTGGGCCGAGCTCGTGCACCAGGGAGGCTCCTGGTCGCTGCTGGCCTGGAACCGGGTCGTCGGTTGAGCGACCGGGCTCGTGAGGTCGACCTCGCCCTCAGCAGGCAGCTGGCGAAGGTGATGGACGACGCCGTCACCGTGCCCGGCACCCGCATCGGGCTCGGCCTGGATGCCGTCATCGGGCTCGTGCCGGGGATCGGCGACTTCGTGGGCAGCGCCCTGTCCAGCGTCATCGTCCGCGACGCGATCCGGGCACGGGTCCCGATGGCGGTGCTGGCGTGGATGGGGCTGAACCTCGTCGTCGACGCGGTGCTGGGCCTCGTCCCGGGCGTCGGTGACCTCCTCGACGTCGCCCACCGGGCCAACCGCAAGAACCTCCGCCTGCTGCTCCGCGAGGTCGAGCGGCAGCCGCTGCGCGAGCCCCCGAGCACGGCGTACGTCGTCGGCGCGGTCGCGCTGATGGCCGTCCCGGTGCTCGCCGGGCTGGTCGTCGCGGCGCTCGGGTTCTGGCTCCTCTGGCGTTGGTTGACCTGAGCCCGGACCCCGATTTCACCTGCCGGTCAGGTGTCGGCTAATGTTCTGCGCGTTGTCCTTCCGGCTCCACGGAAGGACGATGTTGGGGCTGTGGCGCAGCTGGTAGCGCATCTGCATGGCATGCAGAGGGTCAGGGGTTCGAGTCCCCTCAGCTCCACCAACACTGAAGTCCGGCGCGAGAGCGCCGGACTTCTGTCGTTTCGGGCGCCGGATTTCGGGCCGCGGCTGAACTTCCACGCGCACGCGTGGAAATTCGTCTGACTTCTGCGGTCGTGAGCGTGCATGCTCCTGAAGATCCACCCCAGCGCGTGGAAGTTCATCGGCGCGGGGCGGTCCGTACCGGATGCGGAGCGAATCGGCGTTCGGGCGGGCCCGGTGGCACCATGTGCTCATGACCGCGACCGACGTCTCCGCCAGCACCACCCCGGCCGTCTCCGAGCGCACCGCCGCCCACATCGAGGCGACCGAGCGCTACGCCGCGCACAACTACCACCCGCTGCCCGTGGTGCTCGCCGAGGGCGACGGCGCGTGGGTCATCGACGTCGACGGCAAGCGCTACCTCGACTGCCTCGCCGGCTACTCGGCGCTCAACTTCGGCCACTCCAACGAGCGCCTCGTCGCCGTCGCGCGCGAGCAGCTCGGCCGGCTCACGCTGACCAGCCGCGCGTTCTTCAACGACAAGCTGAGCGGCTTCGCCGAGGCGCTGTGCCGGCTGACCGGCAAGGACATGATCCTGCCGATGAACTCCGGTGCCGAGGCCGTCGAGACCGCCATCAAGGTCAGCCGCAAGTGGGGCTACGAGGTCAAGGGCGTGCCCGCCGGGCAGGCCACCATCATCACGATGGAGGGCAACTTCCACGGCCGCACCACCACCATCGTCAGCTTCTCCGACGACGACGTGGCGACCTCGGGCTACGCCCCGTTCACCACCGGCTTCCGCGGCGTGAAGTACGGCGACGTCGAAGCGGTCGCCTCCGCCATCGACGAGACCACGGTCGCCGTGCTCTTCGAGCCGATCCAGGGCGAGGGTGGCGTGGTCATGCCGCCCGAGGGCTTCCTGCGCGACCTGCGCGCGCTGTGCACCGAGCGCAACGTGCTGATGGTGGCCGACGAGATCCAGTCCGGCCTGGCCCGCTCCGGCACGACGTTCGCCTGCGACCACGAGGACGTCGTCCCCGACATCTACATCATGGGCAAGGCGCTCGGCGGCGGCATCTACCCCGTCTCCGCGATCGCGGCCGACCACGAGGTCATGGACGTCATCACCCCCGGCTCGCACGGCTCGACCTTCGGCGGCAACCCGCTCGCCGCCGCCATCGGCACCGAGGTCGTCGCGATGCTCGAGGAGGGCACCTTCCAGGCCCGCTCGTCCGAGATCGGCGCCCAGCTGCAGGCTGGCTTCGGGTCGCTCGTCGGCCAGGGCCTCTCCGACGTCCGCGTCCGCGGCGCCTGGGCCGGCATCGACATCGACCCGTCCCTGATGTCGGGCCGACAGATGTCGGAGGCGCTCATGGCCCGCGGCATCCTCGCCAAGGACACCCACGGCTCGACGGTCCGCTTCGCCCCGCCGCTGGTCGCCAGCGACGAGGACATCGCCGGCCTCGTCACCGCCGTCACGGAGATCCTCGCAGCGGCGCGTTCCTGACCCGATGGGCGCGCGCTTCGACCACCTCGTCGTCGCCGTCGCGGACCTCGACGAGGCGGCCGCCCGCTGGCGCGCGGCCGGGCTGCCCGCCGAGCGCGGGGGAGCGCACCCCGTCGGAACGGAGAACGTGCTGGTCCGCGGACCCGGACCGGCGTACGTCGAGCTGATCGCGGCTGGTTCGGACGAGTCCAACCCGTGGCTCGACCGCATCCGGTCGGCGCGCGGTCCGATCTCGTGGGCCGTCGCGGTCGACGACCTCGACGAGGCGCGTACGGCGCTGGAGGCGGCCGGGTTCGATCCCGACCCGCCCGTGCCCGGCTCGCGCCGCACCCCGGCCGGCGACCTGCTCGAGTGGCGCGTGTGCGACGTCGGCCCGGGACCGTACGACGGCTCGCTCCCGTTCCTGATCGAGTGGACGACGCCGATGGTGGCGGGCCCGGCCGACGGCCCCGTGGTGGCGACCGTTGTCTGGACGCCGACCGACCCCGACCGGGTCGCCGAGCTGCTGGTCGCGCTCGGGCTCGACCCCGTCCGGCACGACGAGAGCCTGGGCCTGGTGGTCGACGGATCGGCGGCCGACGGCACGGCGCGCTGGTCGATGGTCTGGGACGACGACGGCTCCGTGCCGGCCGTGACGCTCGAGCTCGCGGTGCGGGAGACGGACGCCGTACCTGCCGTGGTCCTCGACGGGGTCGCGGTCGTCAGGTGGCCGGCGAGGCTCAGCTGAGCCGGGCCGCCACCCGGTCGAGGCCGGCCGCACGGGCTGCCTGTAGGGGCGTGGCCCCCTCTAGCGGGGAGACAAGCGTCGGGGACGCCCCGTGGTCGAGCAGGAGAAGCGCTACGTCCTCACGACCCTCCTCGATGGCCGCGACCAGAGCGGTCGACTGCAGCTCGGGATGGATGAAGTCGACGTCCACCCCGGCGTCGAGGTGGTGGCGGACGAGCTCGACGTCGCCGGTGCAGGCCGCGGCGAAGAACGCCTTGTAGTCCCCGTGGGACATCCGGCCCCCCTCAAGCGATGGTGAGTCCGCCGTCGACCGGGATCGTCTGCCCGGTGACGTAGCCCGCGGCGTCGGAGGCGAGCCACACGGCGGTCGCGGCCAGCTCGTGCGGGTCACCCTTGCGGCCGGCCGGCACGCGGGTGATCACGGTGTCGAGGTAGCCGTCGGGGTAGGTGTCGGTCATCTCCGAGGAGAAGAAGCCCGGCGCGAGCGCGTTGACCCGGATGCCCTTGCGGCCCATCCACTGCTGGGCGAGGTCACGGGTGAGCCCGCCGAGGCCGGCCTTCGAGGCGGAGTACGCCGCCTGCGGCAGGCCGCCGGTGGTGATGCCGAGGATCGAGGAGATGTTGACGATGCTCGATCCGGGCTGCATCACGCGGCCGCACGCCTGGGCCATCCAGTAGCAGCCGTTGAGGTTGACGTCGATGACCGAGCGGAACTGCTCGGGCGTCTCGTGGGTGGCGGGCACGGCGGTGCCGACGCCTGCGTTGTTGACGAGCACGTCGACGCGGCCGAACTTCGCCATCGCCTCGTCGACGAGCCGCTGGCACTGGTCCGGGTCGGCGACGTCGGTCGCGACCGCGAGCACCCTGCGTCCGGTCGAGCGGACGGAGTCGGCGACCCGCTCGAGCTTGTCGACCCGACGCGCACCCAGCACCACGTCGGCGCCTGCTTCTGCGAAGCAGTGCGCGAACGCGACACCCAGCCCGCTCGAGGCGCCGGTGACGATGACGACCTTGCCGTCGAGGCGGAAGAGATCCATGACGCTCATGCTCGGACCCTAGGACGTGCCGCTCGTCACCGTTGCGACCGGGGTGGGTGCGCGGCGGGGCAGCTGCCGGACCGAGCGTGAGCAGAGCACCAGCCCGCAGATGACGGCGTACGCGATGCCGGACGCCACGAGCACCGTCTCGTTGCCGAATGCCAGGCCCAGGGGCCCCCAGGCGAGCTGGCCGATCGGCATGGCCACGTACGAGCCGAGCATGTCGTAGGAGTAGGCGCGCGACAGCATCGCGTCGTCGATGTTCTCCTGCATGGCCAGGTTCCACCCCATGCCGAAGACCTCGATCCCCATGCCCCCGACGAAGGCCGCGGCGACCAGCAGGGCGAGGGTCGGGTCGAGCCCGAGCATGAGGATCGGCACCGCCATCGCGGAGCACGCGGCCATGCCCCACACGAGGGGACGCTCGAGGCGTACCCGCAGCAGGATCACCGTCATCGCGAGCAGGCCGGCGGCCTCCGCAGAGAGCACGAAGCCCCAGCCCTGGCGCCCGATGGTGTCCTCGGCGACCACCGGGCCCAGCGTGGAGATCGCGCCCACGTGGATCATGTTGAGGAAGCCGAAGCCGAGGACGACGACCCACAGCCACGTGGTGCGCCGGAAGAAGGTCCACCCCTCGCGGAGCTCGGCGATCGTGCTGTCGGAGGTGCTGGCCTCCCGAGGAGGGATCCGGACCGGCGCCAGGAAGAGCGCGGCGAGCAACCAGGTGAAGGCGTCGACGGCGAGTGCCCACCCGGAGCCGACGGTGACCACCAGCAACGCGCCGATGGTGGGCCCGACGATGGTGAGCCCGTTGCGGGTCAGCGACAGCAGGGCGTTGGCCGGCTGGAGCTGCCCGCGAGGCACGAGCTGCGGCACCATCCCGGCCATGGCCGGCATCGACACCGCCGAGACGGCGCCGTGGACGGCGGCCAGCACCAGGATCATCCAGAGCTCGGCCCTCCCGGTCAGGACCAGCGCGGCGATGGCGCCCTGGGTCAGGGCGGACGCCACGTTGGAGACCTGCAGCACGACGGCGCGGGGGAAGCGGTCGGAGATGACGCCGCCCCAGAGCAGCAGCAGGATCATGGGAATGGTGTGGGCGGCCAGCACCTGCCCCACGGCGGAGGCCGAGTCCTCGAGGTCCAGGACCGCGAAGACGAGGGCGACGTTGGCCATCGCCGTGCCGAGGGTGCTGGTGGTGCGCGAGGCGAAGTACCACGCGAAGCTGCGGTTGCGCAGCGGGGAGAGCGCGTCAGCCCAGGTCATCGGTCCGTCTCCTGCCCCGTGTCCTGGCCCGTGTCCCGGCCCGGCACCCAGCGGGCGGCGTCGCCCTCGAGCCCGCCGGTCATCGTGAAGGCGTTGGTCGTGACGCTGACGTGCACGGTCTCGGGCGTGCCGGCGGGCCGGGCCTCGGCGTGGAGCAGGTGGGAGGCCTCGTGCAGCAGGTCGAGGGCGCGACGCCAGGCCTCGACCGGGACCCACGCCTCGAGGTCGCTCGACGAGCCGGAGCCGCGCCCCGCGTCGCGCAACCGGCGCTCGACCTCGAGGCCGCTGGCGCGCGCGTAGGCGATCCGGTCGTCGACCGCGCTCGAGCGGTCCGCGACCTCCCGCGACGCGTCGTACCGGTAGCGCTTGGCGACCCCGCCGCGGATCTTCTCCTCGCTCTCCACCACGAGCTCGCCGACGTCGTGCAGCTGGCGCAGGTGGTAGGACGCGTTCGCGTGGGTGAGGTCGAGCGTCCGGGCGACCTCGGCGGCGCTCATCGCCTCGGCCGTGAGCAGCGACAGGATGCGCAGCCGGACCGGGTGTGCTGTCGCGCGAAGCCGGGCCACGGCCTCGGGATCGGTCTCGTCCACGTCCACCCTCCAAGAGTTCTTGGGGAGTAGCGTGAACCGTCCCCGGGTCAACTGTCAAACACTTCTTGGGCGGTCGGTGCGACGTCGCGCGCGCGGGCAGCCGCTTCCCACTGGACTACCCCGGCGGGGCCTGGACGAAAGCCCGCGACCGACCCTGAGGCCACCCTGACTCGACCCCGGAAGGGGGTGATTCCGGCCGGTCGGCGTGCTTGGCTTGTCACCAGACGAGGGAGCGGGCACCCGGCCCGCCCGAGGAGTGAGTGAGATGTCCGACCAGTACCCCACCGACCCGCAGGCGGGCGAGCCGACCCAGGCCTACGGCCAGCAGCCGGCGAGCGCCTACCGCGCCGCTCCGGCGACGATGTCGCCCCAGGACGAGCGCACCTGGGGCGCGATCAGCCACGCCGGCGCCGTGGTCGCGATGATCTGCTCCGCCGGCTTCCTCGGGTTCCTGGCCTCCATCGCGGTGTACGTCATCTACAAGGACCGCGGACCCTTCGTCCGCGCGCACGCCGCGAACTCGATCAACGTCCAGATCTCGATGTTCATCTGGCTCGTGGTCGCCGCCGTGCTCTACGTCGTCCTGGGCGTGATCACCCTCGGCATCGGCTTCGTGGTCTTCCTGCCGGTCTTCCTCGTGCCGCCGGTCGTGGCCGGCATCCTGCACGTCGTCGGCGCGGTCAAGGCCTACAACGGCGAGTGGTGGAACCCGCCGCTCACCCCGGCCTTCGTGAAGTGAGCGCCGTCAGCTGAGCTCGCGCAGGAGCTCGTCCTGCCAGGCGAACGCTGCCCGGGCCCGGTCCGACAGGCCCGGCCCGGGCAGCAGTGCCTCCACCTGCTCGGCCGTGCCCTCGGGCAGGTCGGCACGCAGGTAGCGCAGCCCGAAGTCGTGGCGCGCCGGGCAGTACCTGATCCGCAGCAGCCGCACCAGGGGCTCGACGGCGAAGCGGAGGTGGAGGGCCGTCGCCTCGGCCAGGTCTCCCCGCGCGATGGCCCGCTCCACGAGCCACGCCCCGGTCTGCCGTCGCCCGGCTGCCTGCTCGACCGCCTGCGCGCGCTGGGCCTGCATCTCCGCCTCGTCGTCGTCCTCGAGGTGCAGCAGCCCGTCAGGGTCGTGGAGGACGAAAGGTACGCCGTGCCGGCGCGTGTCCATCGTCAGCCGCTCCGGCGTGGTCTGGATGACAACGTCCAGCAGGCGCGTCGGCCGGGAGAGGTCGGCCGCGTCGGGCTGCAGGTGGATGAAGCACTGCCGCCCCGTGGGCCACGTGCCGACCGGCAGCTCCCACACGTGGTCGACGGGGAGCTCGCGCCGCGCCAGCTCGAGCACGGAGTCGTACGTCGTCGTGGCGTCGCCGTCGCACCAGGCCTCGACGTCGAGGTCGGAGTGGTCGTCCCAGCCGCCCGTCACGGCCGAGCCGTTGACCACGACCACCCTCAGCGCGGGCAGCCGGTCGGGGAGCGAGGTGAGGAGGGCCAGCACGTCGTCGTACCTGGTCAGGTCAGCGGCCATGGATGCGAGTATGCTGGAGCCGTGCACCAGAACCTCCTTCTTCCTCAGCCGCGCTGATCGTCTCTCCCACCCACGGAGACCGACACGCGGCCACCCCTCCATGTGAGGGGTTTTTTCATGCCAACACCCCGCAGCACGCCACAGAGGACACGCCATGAGCAGCCAAGACACGGGAGACACCGGAGCCCACCACGAGACGGCGGCCGAGCGCGCGACGTACGACATCGCGGCCACCGAGACGAAGTGGCAGCGGGTGTGGGAGGAGCTCGACCCGTTCCGGGCCGACGACGACAGCCCGCGCGAGAAGCGCTACGCGCTGACGATGTTCCCCTACCCCAGCGGCGACCTGCACATGGGCCACGCCGAGGTGTTCGCGCTGCACGACGTGGTGGCGCGCTACTGGTGGCAGCGCGGCTACGAGGTGCTCAACCCGATGGGCTTCGACTCCTTCGGCCTGCCGGCGGAGAACGCGGCCATCCGCAACGACGAGCACCCCGACACCTACACCCGCGCCAACATCGCCAAGTCGATCGAGTCGTGCAAGAAGTACGCCGCCTCCTTCGACTGGTCGCGCACGTTCAACACGTCCGATCCGGACTACTACCGCTGGACGCAGTGGCTGTTCCTGGAGTTCTTCAAGCGGGGCTTGGCCTACCGCAAGAACAGCGCCGTCAACTGGTGCCCCAACGACCAGACCGTGCTGGCCAACGAGCAGGTCGTGGCGGGTGCCTGCGAGCGGTGCGGGGCGGAGGTGACCAAGAAGGAGCTGACCCAGTGGTACTTCAAGATCACCGACTACGCCCAGGAGCTGCTGGACGGCCTCGACGAGCTGGAGGACACCTGGCCCGACCGGGTGGTCACCGCGCAGCGCAACTGGATCGGCCGCTCCGAGGGCGCGCACGTCACCTTCACGGTGAACGCCGCCGACAGCGAGCGTGACGTCGAGGTCTACACGACCCGTCCCGACACGCTGTACGGCGCGACCTTCATGGTGGTGGCCGCCGACGCCGCGCTGGCAGCCGAGATCGTGCACCCCGACCGCGCGCAGGCGCTGGAGGACTACCTGGTCGAGGTGCGCAAGGCCTCCGACATCGACCGCCTGGCCACCGACCGGCCGAAGACCGGTGTCGACCTGGGCATCACCGCCACCAACCCCGTCTCGGGTGAGGAGGTGCCGGTGTGGGCCAGCGACTACGTCCTGGCCGACTACGGCACCGGCGCGATCATGGCCGTGCCCGCTCACGACCAGCGCGACCTGGACTTCGCGAAGGCGATGGGCCTGCCCGTGCGCCGCGTCATCGACACGGGAGACGACAACCCCGAGGAGACCTTCGTCGCGACCTCCGGCGACGGGGCGTACGTCAACTCGGGCGAGCTGGACGGCCTGCACGACAAGACGTCGGGCATCCGCACCATCATCGAGAGGCTCGAGGCCGACGGCCGCGGGTCCGGGGCGGTCAACTTCCGCCTGCGCGACTGGCTGCTGAGCCGCCAGCGCTACTGGGGCGCGCCGATCCCGATCATCCACTGCCCGGTGGACGGCGAGGTCCCGGTACCCGAGGACCAGCTGCCCGTCAGGCTGCCGATGCTGAAGGGCGCGGACCTGAAGCCGAAGGGCACCTCGCCGCTGGGCGGGGCGAGCGAGTGGGTCAACACCACCTGCCCGACGTGCGGTGGCCCGGCGACCCGCGACACCGACACGATGGACACCTTCGTCGACTCGTCGTGGTACATGTTCCGCTACTGCTCGCCGCACGAGGACACCCGGCCGTTCGACAGCGAGAAGGTCGACGCGTGGATGCCTGCGAACCTCTACGTCGGCGGTGTCGAGCACGCCGTGCTGCACCTGCTCTACGGGCGGTTCTTCACCAAGGTCCTCAACGACATGGGCCTGGTCGGCTTCCGCGAGCCTTGGTCGGCCCAGCTCAACCAGGGCTTCGTGATCAACCAGGGCAAGAAGATGAGCAAGTCGCTGGGCAACGGCGTGAACCTGGGCGAGCAGCTGACCGCCTTCGGTGTCGACGCCGTACGCCTGACGCTGGTCTTCGCGGGTCCGCCCGAGGACGACATCGACTGGGCCAACATGTCGCCCGACGGGTCGCTGCGCTTCCTGCAGCGCGCCTGGCGGCTGTCCGGGGACGTCACCTCGGACCCCGGTGCCGACGTGACAGCCGGCGACCTGGCGCTGCGGCGTACGACGGCGCGGACCGTGCACGAGGCGGCCACGCTGGTCGAGGCCTACCGCTTCAACGTGATGGTCGCCCGGGTCATGGAGCTGGTCAACGCGACCCGCAAGGCGATCGACTCGGGCGTGGGACCTGCCGACCCGGCGGTGCGCGAGGCCACCGAGGCGGTCGCGATCCTGCTGTCCCTGGTCGCGCCCTACACGGCCGAGGAGATGTGGGAGCGGCTGGGCCACGAGCCCACCGTCGTCCGCGTCGGGTGGCCCGAGGTCGACGAGGCGTTGCTGGTCGAGGACACCGTCACCGCGGTCGTGCAGGTCAAGGGCAAGGTCCGCGCCCGGCTGGAGGTCGCACCGGACATCTCCGAGACCGACCTGGAGGCCGCGGCACTGGCCGACGCCGGCGTGCAGCGGGCCATCGACGGCGCGACGGTGCGCAAGGTGATCGTCCGCGCGCCCAAGCTGGTCAACATCGTCGTCTGAGGTGCGTACGACGTTCGGCCCCGCGGCACGAGCCGCGGGGCCGAACGCCAGGTCACGGCCGGTCGAGGCCGAAGGTGTAGCTGCCCGAACCGGAGTAGGACTCCACGCGCCACGAGTAGTAGCCCGAGGTGCCGGTGTAGGTGATCTTCTCCTCCGAGGTGCTGCTCACGCCCTGCGCCACGACCACCCAGGTGGAGCCGTTCCACTTCTCGAGGTAGAGGTCGAAGTCGGTGCCGGAGGGGCCGGAGATGCAGCCGACGTGCGTGCCCGCGGCCGAGTTGTAGTAGTCGCTCGTGCCGGGGTGGTAGGAGACGCCACCGGAGCCCAGCGAGCCGGACTCGGTCTCCGGCATGGTGCTGCACGTGGTCGGCGTCGGGTCCGGCGGCGGGGTGGTGCCACCGGTGCCGACGAAGAGCAGGCGGTTGGGTGAGCCGGTCCCGGCGTTGGTGACCTTGTTGGGCGTCGCGTTGGCGATCAGCGCGCTGCTGACCGTCGCGGGGGACGCCGACGGGCTGCCCTGCAGGTAGAGCGCCGCCGCGCCGGCGACGTGCGGGGTCGCCATCGACGTACCGCTGATGGTGTTGGTCGCCGAGGTGCCGGTGTGCCACGCCGAGGTGATGGTGGAGCCGGGGGCGAACATGTCGAGGCACGAGCCGATGTTGCTGAAGCTCGAGCGCGCGTCGGTGCTGGTGGTGGAGCCGATGGTCAGGCCGGCCGCGACGCGGGCGGGGGAGCTGTTGCACGCGTTGGCGCCGGAGTCGTTGCCGGCGGCCAGGGCGTAGGTCACGCCGTCGGCGATCGAGTTGCTGACGGCGGTGTCGAGGGCGCTCGAGATGCCGCCGCCGAGGCTCATGTTGGCGACGGCCGGCGACCCGGCGGTGTGGTTCTGGGTCACCCAGTCGACGCCGGCGATGACGCCGGAGTTGGAGCCGTTGCCGGCGCAGTCGAGGACGCGCACGGCCACGAGGCGTACGCCCTTGGCCACGCCGTAGGTCGAGCCGCCGACGGTGCCGGCGACGTGGGTGCCGTGGCCGTTGCAGTCGGAGGTGCCGCGGCCGTCGTTGATCGCGGTGTAGCCGGAGACCGCGCGGCCGCCGAACTGGGTGTGGGTGGTCAGGATGCCGGTGTCGATGACGTACGCCGTCACGCCCGCGCCGGTGGCGTTGTAGGTGTAGGAGTTGTTCAGCGGGAGGTCGCGCTGGTCGATGCGGTCCAGGCCCCACGTGGCGGGGGACTGGGTCGCGTCGAGCTGCACCGGCTTGTCGGCCTCGATGTAGGCGACGTTCGGGTTCTTGCGCAGGGCGGCGAGCGCCTTGTCGTTGAGCCTGGCGGCGAAGCCGTCGAGCACCGAGGTGTAGGTGTGGCTGATGTTCGCGCCCTGGGCGCGTACGTCGGCCTTGGCGGCGCTGAGGCTCCTGCCGGGCGCCTCCTTGTCGAGCACCACGATGTAGCGGTCGTCGGCGGCGGTGCCGAGGACCGGCGCGAGGCCGTCGTCGGCGATCGAGGCCTGGGGGGCCTCCTGGGGCTTCTCCGTGTCGGCCGCGTGGGTGGCGGCCGGGGTGATGGCGAGTGCGGCACCGGCGAGCGAGGCGATCAGGCCTGCCGCCAGTCGAGGGCGTGCATGGTTCATCGATGGATCCTTCCCGAGACAGATGGACGAGGCCGACCCTGACCGGCCGACGCGGTCCCGGGCAAGGGCAGGCGTCGCTTAACACTTAACTCACGCACGGCCGGACCGTCCGACGGGCTCGGCCGCGTGCCCCGGGGTCAGCTGCTCGGCCAGCTCCAGCGGATCCCGGTCGTGCCGGGAGCGGTGTCGGTGTGGACCAGGTGCGCCCGCCGGTCCTCGTCCAGCGAGATCGGCTGCTCGCGCCCCTCGATGAAGGCGGCCACGCTCGCGGGGAGCGCTCTCCGGTCGAACGCCACCTCGAGCAGGTACTCGCGCATCGGCAGGCGCAGGCGGCGGGTGTACTCGCGCTCGCAGGGGCCGGGGGCGGGGGAGATGACGTCGTACTTCACGATCACCGTCTCCCCGCGGCGCAGCGGCCGGAAGAAGAGCAGCTCCGCCCCCACCACGCCCGCCTCGGGGTCGCGCTCCACGCGGCCCAGCGCGCAGCCGCGCAACGGCCGGATCTCGGGCAGGCCGGCGCCCAGGTCGTCCTGGGCGTGCATCACGACGCGGCGGTCGGGCCCGTCGGCGCGCGCCCGCATCGCCTGCCGCACGGTGAGGCGGACCTGCCGGCGGTCGGGGCCGAGACGCAGGATGTCGTGCACCGAGACGCGTGCCAGCTCGGTGTCCCAGCTGGTGTCGAGTCGCCCGAGGACGGCCGAGTGCGGCTCCTCGGGCCACAGGACGTCGAGGCCGCGCACGGCCCGGCGCGGGGTGCGCTCGCGCGTGCTCGGGAGGGTCGCGGTGAGGCTGCCGGAGGGCAGGTCGAGGACGTCCTCGAGGTGCGGCAGGGCCGCCAGCGACGACCGCCGACCGGGCTCGCTGCGACCGGAGCGCCAGTAGCTCAGCGTCGCTGCGCTGACCGACACCCCGCGCTGGGCGAGGTGCTCGGTGATCCGGTCCAGGCCCAGGCCCCGGGCGTCGATGGCGGTCCGGAGTGCGTCGGCGAAGCGCTCGGGCCGGTCGGGCATCCGGACATCCAACCGGAGGCCACCACGGCCCGCAAGGACGGGGCGGGCGCCGAGCAGGAGTCCGTGCGTGCGGCGGGAGTCACTAGTCTTCGGGATGTGTCCGGCACCGTCATCGTCACCGACTCGACCGCGAGCCTGCCCGCCGAGCTGGCGCAGGAGCGCGGCATCCGGGTCGTGCCGCTGCAGGTGGTGATCGGCGCCCGCGTGCTCGACGAGGGGCCCGAGGGCGCCACGCCCGACGTGGTCGCCGAGGCGCTGCGGGACTTCGTGCCGGTCAGCACCTCACGGCCGGCGCCGGCGTTGTTCGCCGAGCTCTACCGCTCGCTGGCGGCCGAGGGCGCCGAGGAGGTCGTGTCGGTGCACCTCTCGGGTGAGATGAGCGGCACCTTCGAGTCCGCCCAGCTCGCCGCCCTCGAGGTCGACGTCCCCGTGCACGTCGTGGACTCCGGGCAGGTCGGCATCGCGACCGGCTACGCCGCGCTCACGGCAGCCGACGCGCTGGACGCCGGCGGGACGGCGGAGGAGGCAGCCCGGGCGGCGCTCGCCCGCGGCCGGGCAGCCACGTCGCTGTTCTACGTCGACACGCTGGAGTACCTGCGACGGGGCGGGCGCATCGGCGCCGCCGCCGCGATCTTCGGCAGCGCGCTGTCGGTGAAGCCCCTGCTCGAGATCGCCGAGGGCAGGGTCGCACCGCGCGAGCGGGTGCGTACGGCGTCGCGTGCCCTCGCCCGGCTGGCCGAGCTCGCCGTCGAGGCAGCCGGCGACCAGCCGGTCGACGTGTGCGTGTCGCACCTCGCCAACTCCGGTCGCGCCGAGGAGCTCACGGCCGTGCTGACCGACCGGCTCGCCGACGGGCTGGAGGGGCGCGAGGTGATGTGCGGCGAGCTCGGTGCCGTGCTGGGCGCGCACGTCGGCCCGGGCATGGTGGCCGTCTGCGTCGCTCCACGTCCCTGACGACCGCTGTCCACAGATTGCCGGTCGCCCCTGTCGAGCGGGCGCGGGCGTTCCTAGCGTGGGGGCATGCGCCGATCCCAGTCGTCCTCCGAGCACGCAGAGGCGGTGTCGCGGAGGCTGGCGACGCTGAGCGCCGAGCTCGCCGCCGTGCGCGGTGAGCCGACCGACCCGGCAGGTCCGGCCGACCCGGCGTGGGGTCACACGCGGGTCCGGGAGCGTCCCGACGCGGTCCCGGTGCCCGCGGCCGTCCCGATCGTCCCGCCGGTGCCCGGGCGCCACGCCTCGCGCCGGCTGCGGGTCGGCGGGCTGCAGCTCGGGCCGGTGCACGTCGCCGTCGTGGCCGTGGTCGCGGCCCTGGCCGTCGGGCTGGCGGCGTGGTGGGCGGTGCGTGACCAGGCCCGCGCCGTGCCGGTCGCGCCGGCCGTCAGCGAGACCGCAGGCGAGTCAGCCGGGTCGAGCGAGCCGTTGGCCCCCGTCGTGTCGTCGGACGCCGTCCCCGGCGCGCCGGGCGCAGCCGGTGCCCCCGGCTCGGCGACCGCGGGCGAGGAGTTGGTGGTCGACGTCGCGGGCAAGGTGCGCCGCCCCGGCATCGCGGTGCTGCCCGCCGGGTCGCGCGTCGTCGACGCGCTCGAGGCGGCAGGTGGTGCCCGGCGCGGCGTCGACCTGACCGCGCTCAACCTCGCCCGACCGGTCGTCGACGGGGAGCAGATCCTCGTGGGCGTCGCCCCGGCTGCGGGCGTGGCCGGCACGCTCGCCGCGCCGGGGCCCGGGGGGTCGACGCTGGTCAACCTCAACACTGCCGACCAGGCTGCGCTCGACACCCTGCCCGGCGTCGGGCCGGTGACGGCCGACGCCATCCTCGCCTGGCGCGACACCAACGGTGCGTTCACCTCCGTCGACGAGCTCCTCGAGGTCGACGGCATCGGGGAGGCCACCCTCGCCGACCTCGCACCGCTCGTCACGCTCTGACCGGCGACCGTGCCCGACCTGCGCGCGGTCGCGCTCGGCCTCGGCGCCTGGGCGGGGGCGCTCGTCGTGCTGGTCCTCCCGGGGTGGCCGGCCCTCGGGACGGTCGCCGCGGCGGTCGTGGCCGGCGGGACGGGTGTCGTCCGCCGGTGGTGGTCCCTCGCCTGGCTCGGTCCGCTCGGAGCGTTCGTGGCGGTCGCGGGGGTCGCCGCGCTCCAGCACTCCCTGCTCACGACGTCGCCCCTCGTCCTGCTCGCCGACGACGGTGCGGTCGTGGACCTCGAGCTCGAGCTGACCTCGGACGTGCGGGTCGTCAGCGGGCAGTACGGCGACCTCCAGGTCGTCCGGGCCACCGTGGCCCGGGCGGAGGGGCGCGGACGCGCGTGGTCCCTCGCCGCGCCGGTGGTGGTGATGGCCGACGCCGACTGGCCCCGGCTGCCGCTCGGCACCACGGTGGCCACGACGGCGCGGCTGGTGCCGGGGGACGGCGACGTCGCCGCGCTCGTACGCCCCACCGGGGAGCCGACGGTCGTGGCGGAGCCGGGGGTGTGGTGGGACGCAGCCGCAGCCGTACGACGATCGGTGCGCGCCGCTGTCGCCGGCCGCGACGCCGACGCGCGCGAGCTGGTCCCGGCCCTCGTGGTCGGGGACGACGGCGGCCTCGACCCCGACCTCGCCGACGACTTCCGGACCACCGGACTGACCCACCTCCTGGCGGTGAGCGGCACCAACCTGACGCTGGTGGTCGGGTTCCTGCTGGTCCTCGGTCGCTGGGCCGGCGTGCGCGGGCCCTGGCTCTACGCCCTGGGCGTGCTCGGGATCGTCGGGTTCGTGCTGACGGCTCGCGCCGAGCCGAGCGTCGTACGCGCTGCCGCGATGGGCTCGGTGGCCCTGGTGGGGATGGGCCGCAACGGCCGGTCACGGGGAGTGCGGGGCCTGGGGGTCGCGGTGCTCGGGCTGCTCCTGGTCTGGCCGCGCCTTGCCGTGACGGCGGGGTTCGCGCTGTCCGCCCTGGCGACGGCGGGGATCCTGCTGCTGGCCCCGGTCTGGCGCGACGCCCTGATGAGGTGGACGCCGCGCTGGGTGGCCGAGGCGGTGTCGGTGCCGCTCGCGGCCCAGGTGGCCTGCACGCCGGTGGTGGCCGCGCTCTCGGGGCAGGTCAGCCTGGTCGCGGTGGGCGCCAACCTGCTGGCCGCGCCTGCCGTCGCGCCGGCGACCGTGCTCGGGCTGTCCGGCGGCCTGCTGGGCCTGGTGTGGGGCCCGATCGGCGTCGCGGTGGCGGCCCCGGCGGCGTGGTCGGCGAGCTGGATCATCGCGGTGGCCCGCTGGGGAGCGGGCATCCCGACGGCGGCGGTTGACTGGGGCACCGGGCCCGTCGCGCTCGGGCTGCTCACGGTGCTGTGCCTGCTCGCGGTGCCGCTCGGCCCGCGGGTGCTCGGCCGACAGGGCTCGACGCTGGCCTGCACCGGGCTGCTGGTGGTGGTGATGCTGGTCCGCCCGCCGTCACCCGCCTGGCCGCCGGACGGCTGGGTGCTCGCGATGTGCGACGTCGGGCAGGGGGACGCCCTCGTGCTGCGCGCGGGTCCCGCGTCCGCGGTGGTCGTCGACGCCGGCCCCGAGCCGGAGGCCACCGACGCCTGCCTCGACCGGCTCGAGGTCGACTCCGTGCCCCTCCTGGTGCTGACGCACTTCCACGCCGACCACGTGGGCGGGGTGGCCGGCGTGCTCGACGGCCGCGACGTGGAGGTCGTCGAGGGCACGGGCCTGCTCGACCCGCCCGACGGCGCGGGGGACGTCGGGCGCGCGGTCGGTCGCGACCCGGCGCCGGCGGCGTACGGACTCACGCGCCGGGTCGGGGAGGTGACGCTCCAGACGGTGTGGCCCCGGCCGGGCGCCGGACCGACCGACCCCGGGGAGAGCGCGCCCAACAACGCCAGCGTCGTCCTCGTCGCCGAGGTCGCCGGGGTGCGGGTCCTGCTGACCGGCGACGTCGAGCCGTCGGCCCAGTCCGCGCTGGCCCGCGACCTCGCCGGGCTGCGGGTCGACGTGCTGAAGGTGCCCCACCACGGCAGCCGGCACCAGGACCTCGACTGGCTCACCTCGCTCGGTGCGCGGCTGGCGCTCGTGTCGGTGGGGGAGGGCAACGACTACGGGCACCCCGCTCCCGACCTGCTGGCCGCCCTCTCCGCGGCCGGCGCGGGCGTGTGGCGCACCGACGTCTCCGGCGACGTCGTCGTGGTGGTCCGGGACGGCGAGCTCGGTGTCGTCGCCCGCGACTAAGGTGGTCGCACCATGGCTCGCACTCCCTCCGCCGCGCAGGTCCTCGGCCACGTCGTCCTCGTGACGGGCAAGGAGGAATACCTCTCCGCGCGCACCGTCGCCTCGGTCCGCGACGCCGTCCGGGCCCACGACGCTGAGGCCGAGATGGCCGAGTCGGCGGCCGCCGACCTGACCCTGGCCTCCCTGGGTGAGATGTCGGCACCGTCGCTCTTCTCCTCCATCCGGTGCGTCATCGTCCGCGGCCTGGAGGACCTGCCTGACGAGTCCGTCGACGGGCTGCTCGACTACTGCGCGGCCCCGGCCGACGACGTCGCGCTCGTGCTCGTGCACTCGGGTGGGCAGAAGGGCAGCGGCGTGCTGACCAAGCTCCGCAAGCTGTCGCCGGTGACCGAGGTGAAGTCGGAGGAGGTCAAAGCGAGCGAGATGGTCGGCTTCGTGACCTCCGAGGTCGCCTCGCACGGCGCTCGGATCGACTCCGACGCGGCCGCGTTCCTGGTGCAGGCCGTCGGCACCGACCTGCGCTCGCTGGCCGCCGCGGCCGACCAGCTGACCAACGACTTCCACGGCGAGCCGCTCACCGTCGACAAGGTCCAGCGCTACTTCGGCGGCCGCGCCGAGGCCAAGTCGTTCACCGTCGCCGACGCCGCCTTCGCCGGCCGCCGCGCCGCGGCCCTCGAGGAGCTGCGCTGGGCGCTCGACTCCGGGACCTCCCCGGTGCTGGTCACCTCGGCGATGGCTGCGTCCGCGCGCAGCCTCGCGCGCTACCTCGGCGCCCCGCGCGGCGCCCGCGACGGCGACCTCGCCCGCGACCTCGGCGTACCCCCCTGGAAGGTCCGCACCGTCCGCGACCAGTCACGCTCGTGGAGCCCCGAGGGCATCGCCGCCGCGGTCCGCGCGGTCGCGCACGCCGACGCCGACATCAAGGGCCAGGCCCACGACGCGTCCTACACCCTCGAGCGGCTCGTGCTGACCGTCGCCGGGCTGCGCGACGGGCGCTGAGCACTCCCGGAAATGCAGAACACCCGCCACGAGGGGCGGGTGTCGCAGGTGAAGGTCCGCGTCAGAGCGAGGCGGCCTTCTTGGCGATCGACGACTTGCGGTTGGCGGCCTGGTTGGCGTGGATGACGCCCTTCGAGGCGGCCTTGTCGAGGGCCTTCATCGCGTCGCGACCGGCAGCCGTGGCGGCGTCCTTGTCGCCGGCCTCGGACAGCTCACGGAACCGGCGCACGGCGGTCTTCAGGCGCGACTTCACAGCCTGGTTGCGCTGGCGCGCCTTCTCGTTCTGCTTGTTGCGCTTGATCTGGGACTTGATGTTCGCCACGTGTGGATCCTTGAGTGCTCGACCGGAAGGGCTGGACCGGAATGGGAAAGTCTGGTGCTTGTCGGCTGCCTGGCGACCCCTCCCCGCAAGACGGAGAGGGTCGGGCGCCGGACATGCAGTGAGGAACACTACCGTCACGCCTCGTGAGCGCCCAAATCGTCTGGGCGCCGGGGCGACGACATCAGCGCCCGCTGCGTCGGGCGACGGCCTCCAGCATCCGGAGCGACTCCCGGATGCGGAAATCGTTGAGCGTGGGGAGGTTCAGGTCGACCGCGACCACCGAGCGCACCGCGAGGTGCGCGGCGAAGCCGGCGAGGAAGGCGGTGACGACCTCGTCACCGGCCTCCGCGAGCGCGGGGGAGGACGCGGTAGAGGTGTCGAACCACGGGTCGTCGACACGCTCGAGCCGGGCCAGGAGCGGGTCGGCCCAGGCGGGACCCCGTGCCGCCGCGCCCCAGTCGAGGAAGACGACCTGCCCGCCCGGGCGGCGCAGCAGGTTGTCGATCCGGATGTCCCAGTGCGCGACGTCGGGCATCGGGAGTGCGGCCTGCTCGCGCAGCACTCCGGCCCAGCCCTCGGGGTCGGAGCGCAGCCAGTCGGGCACCGGCGTCGTGGACGGGGCATCGCCGAGCGCGGTGAGGCTGTCGGCCCACTTCCCGAGGACGTGCGCGACGTCGACGAGGTCCACCGACGACGGGACGTCGCGGTGCTGCAGCACCTCGGCCAGCCGGTCGACCCCGGTGAGCACGGCCTCGAGCTCCGCGTCGTCGGTGAAGTCGGGGTGGCGCCCCTCGACGTCCTCGATCAGCAGCGCGACCCAGGCTCCGTCGTCGTACGACGCCAGCAGCCGCGCCCACAGCTCGTGCTCGCCGAGGTGGCCCAGCACGCCGATCTCCCGCCGGAACAGGCCGGGCGTGTCGGGGTTGAGCTCGGCGCCGACCGCCTTGACGAAGGCGCGGGTGCCGTCGGCGCAGGTCACCCGCGTCGCGCACCCCGGCGACATCCCGCCGACCTGCTCGGCCGTGCCCACGACCGGTGAGCCGAGCTGGTCCTCGACCCAGGCGCGCACCGCGGCGGGGACGGCGTCGTAGGTGAGGCGGACGCCGACCGCGCGCGGGGCGGTCACACCCAGCCCCGCCGCTCGGCCAGCCAGTCCCAGCACACCTCGCCCTGCCAGCGCTGGTGCTCGCGGATGTGCGGCGACGACGGCGGCACCGGCAGCTCGCACTGGGTGAGGAAGTAGCCGACGTAGAGCGCGAGGTTGACGTCGAACGCCTCCGGGTCGACGCCGCGCAGCAGCCGACGTGCGGCGATCACGGCCTCGACGTCGAGTCCCTCGCCCCGCGGCCCGATCAGCGCGGCGAAGGAGTCGAACCACGCGGCGCCGCGCACCGGCCAGTTCCAGTCGCAGACCAGGGCCCGGCCCTCGGGGTCGATGAGGACGTTGTCGGAGCGGACGTCGGTGTGGACCAGGGTGTCCCCGCCGACGACGTCGGCGTAGCGGCGTGCCAGGGCCTCGGCCTCCGCGAGCCGTTCCACGCCGAGGTCCGTACGCCGCTCGCGCAGCGCCGCCCAGCCCTCGAGGAGCGGCGCGAAGTCCTTCGCCGCGGTGTCGAGCTCCAGCCCCGCAGGGGGCGGCGTCACCACGTCGGCGACGACCTCGAGGGAGTCGAGCAGGGCGTCGAGGTCGTCGGCGCGCCACGGTCGGTGCGGCGCGCGGGCGGCGACGTACTCGATGCCGAGGACCACCCAGTCGTCGTCGAGGTGCCACTGCAGGCGCGGGGCGGGGACGTCCGCCGGCAGGGCGGCGAGCTTGCGCGCCTCCTCGCGGTAGGAGTCGGCGAACATGCGCTGCGCCTTGACCGAGGCCGCCTTCACGAAGTGGCGCGACCCGTCCTCGCACACCAGCACGGACGCGAAGCCCGGCGTGAAGCCGCTCGTCTGGGAGATCGCCGAGACGACGGGCGACCCGCACCTGCGCTCGATCCAGGCCCGCAGGTGGGGCGGCAGGAAGGACCACTCGAGCCGGCGCGCGGTCTTCCCGTGCGGGGCGGGGTAGGGGGCGATCGAGGAGGAGCGGGCCATGGCGGCATCCTTCCCCACGCCTGCTGCGCGCCACGACCGGATATCGGGTGGAGGGCCGGACGGGCGGCCCGCAAGACTGGTGCCATGCCTGAGCTCGTGCTGCCGACCACCACTGTCCGCGAGTCGTTCCTGGAGGCGATGGACGAGTTCGTCGCCGAGGGCGCGGAGTCCACCCAGACGGCCGCGTGGATCGAGCACCACGCGCCCGGCTGGAAGGACCCGGACGCCTTCGCGGCCTTCGCCGCGGCCGTGCGCGCCGACGCCGCCGAGGACACCCCGCGCCCGGAGTGGCACGTGCCGTGCACGACGCTGTGGTGGGTCGACGGCGAGGACTACCTGGGCCGGATCGCGATCCGGCACCGGCTCAACGACTTCCTGCTCGACGTGGGCGGGCACATCGGCTACGACGTGCGCCCGACGCGGCGGCGCGAGGGCCACGCGACCGCGATGCTGCAGCACGCGCTGCCGTGGGCGCGCGGGCTCGGCATCGACCCGGCCCTGGTCACCTGCGACGACGACAACGTCGGCTCGGTCCGGGTCATCGAGGCGGCGGGCGGCGTGCTGGAGGACGTGCGCGGGGTGAAGCGGCGCTACTGGGTGCCGACCGTGTCCTGAGGGTCCTGCTGGGACTCGGGGACCGGCACCGGCGTACGACGGGTGCGGGTGGCCGCGCCCACCCCCACCACCGCGACCACGAGGCCGACGAGCTGGGTGGGCGAGAGCGTCTCGTCGAGCACCAGCCAGGCGAGGACGGCGGTGACCGGCGGACTGAGGAAGAAGAGGCTGGCCGCCGCGCCCGATCCGCCGCGCAGCACGAGCACGGCCAGCAGCACCAGGCCGACGATCGAGTTCACGACCGCCAGGTACAGCACCGAGACCACCGCCTGGCGGGTGTCGGTGACCGGCCAGACGCCCTCGGTGATCCACCCGAGCGCGAGCAGCGGGGGAGCGGACACGGCGAACTGCACCGCAGCGGACCAGAGCAGGTCGGGCTGCGCGCCGATCCAGCGCTGGCCGAGGGTGCCGAGGCTGAGGGTGAGCATGCTGAGGCACCCGACGAGCACCGCGACCGGGCCACCGGCGTGGCCGAGGTCAGCCCCGAGCACGAGCAGCACCCCCACGACGCCGATCGCGAAGCCGGCGACCTGGAGCGTCGAGACCCGTTCGCCCAGGATCGCCGCTGCCAGCAGGGCGGTCAGGACGGGGCTGAGGGCGTGGAGGAGCGAGGCCAGCGTCGCGCCGAGCCCGAGGTCGAACGCGACGTACATCAGGCCGAACTGGACGGCGTTCATCACGAAGCCGACGGCGGCGACCCGTCGCAGCGTGTCCCGGTCCATCCGGGTGGGCCTCCGCAGCGCCACCGCCAGTCCCGCGGCGAGGAGCGCCGCCAGGACGAACCGCCACCCGAGCACCGAGAAGGGCGCCGCCGCGTCGACCGCGGCGGGTCCGGAGATGTAGCCGGACGACCACACGAGCACGAATGCCGCTGCCGGGACCAGGGGAAGGGTCGTTCCGGTCCGAGAGGTCACCGCTGCACGCTAGCGTCCGGCTGCACCTGCTCCCACGTCGCCGGTTCGGCGGGCCGCGGCCCGCGTGGAAGAATGACCCGACCCCGCCGTCGTACTCCTGAAAGCAGTCCGTGAGCCTCAAGAACGCGCCGCAGCCTGGCTCGACCGACCCGTCGATCATCCGCAACTTCTGCATCATCGCGCACATCGACCACGGCAAGTCGACGCTGGCCGACCGCATGCTGCAGCTCACGGGGGTCGTCGACGAGCGGGCGTCGCGTGCGCAGTACCTCGACCGGATGGACATCGAGCGCGAGCGCGGGATCACCATCAAGTCGCAGGCCGTGCGGATGCCGTGGACCGTCCCTGCCGGCAACGTCGAGGGCGCCGAGCCCGGCACCTACGTGCTCAACATGATCGACACCCCGGGCCACGTCGACTTCACCTACGAGGTGTCCCGCTCGCTCGAGGCGTGCGAGGCGGCGGTCCTGCTGGTCGACGCCGCCCAGGGCATCGAGGCGCAGACGCTGGCCAACCTCTACCTCGCGATGGGCGCCGACCTCCACATCATCCCGGTGCTCAACAAGATCGACCTGCCGAGCGCCAACGTGGAGAAGTACGCCGCCGAGCTCGCCGGACTGGTCGGCTGCGAGCCCGAGGAGGTGCTGCTCACCAGCGCCAAGACCGGCGTCGGCGTCGAGGCGCTGCTCAACGAGATCGTGAAGCAGACCCCTGCGCCGGTGGGCGACGCGGACGCCCCGGCACGCGCCCTGATCTTCGACTCGGTCTACGACACCTACCGCGGCGTGGTCACCTACGTCCGGGTGGTCGACGGCAAGCTCAGCCACCGCGACCGGATCAAGATGATGTCGACCAACGCGGTGCACGAGATGCTCGAGGTCGGGGTGATCAGCCCCGAGCCGGTGAAGGCGCGCGAGATCGGGGTCGGCGAGGTCGGCTACCTCATCACCGGCGTGAAGGACGTGCGCCAGTCGCGCGTCGGTGACACGGTCACCTCGCAGCACCACGGCGCCACCGAGTCGCTCGGCGGCTACAAGCACCCCAACCCGATGGTCTACGCCGGTCTCTACCCGATCGACGGCGACGACTACCCGGGCCTGCGCGACGCGCTGGAGAAGCTGCAGCTCAACGACGCGGCACTGACCTACGAGCCCGAGACCTCCGGTGCGCTGGGCTTCGGCTTCCGCTGCGGCTTCCTCGGCCTGCTGCACATGGAGATCACCCGCGACCGGCTCGAGCGCGAGTTCGACCTCGACCTGATCTCGACCGCGCCCAACGTGGTCTACGAGGTCGCCCTCGACGACGGCACCGAGGTCGAGGTGACCAACCCGAGCGAGTACCCCGACGGCAAGGTCGCCGAGGTGCGCGAGCCCGTCGTGAAGGCCACGATCCTCGCGCCGTCCGACTACATCGGCACGATCATGGAGCTGTGCCAGCTCAAGCGCGGCAGCCTGCAGGGGATGGACTACCTCTCCGAGGACCGCGTCGAGATGCGCTACACGCTGCCGATGGGCGAGATCGTCTTCGACTTCTTCGACCAGCTCAAGTCGCGCACCAAGGGCTACGCCTCCCTCGACTACGAGCGCTCCGGCGAGCAGGCCGCCGACCTGGTCAAGGTCGACATCCTGCTGCAGGGCGAGCCGGTGGACGCGTTCAGCGCGATCATCCACCGCGACGCCGCCTACTCCTACGGCGTGATGATGGCCGGCAAGCTCAAGGACCTCATCCCGCGCCAGCAGTTCGAGGTGCCGATCCAGGCCGCCATCGGCGCCCGGGTGATCGCCCGCGAGACCATCCGCGCGATCCGCAAGGACGTGCTGGCCAAGTGCTACGGCGGCGACATCAGCCGCAAGCGCAAGCTGCTGGAGAAGCAGAAGGCCGGCAAGAAGCGGATGAAGAACATCGGCTCCGTCGAGGTGCCGCCGGAGGCCTTCGTCGCTGCGCTGTCCACCTCGCAGCCGGCGGAGAAGTCCGGCAAGAAGTGACCGTCGTCCGGACGGTCCGTGCCGCCGACGTGCGTCCCCGGCCGTGGGCCAACGGCGGCGGCACGACGCGCGAGCTCGCGGTCGCCGACGACGGGGCGTGGCGGATCAGCCTCGCCGACGTCGACCGCGACGGGCCGTTCTCGACGTTCGCCGGCCGGCAGCGCCTGCTGACCGTCGTCGAAGGACCGGTGCTGGACCTGCAGGTGGACGGCGACGCGCAGGTCGTCGAGCCGCAGCGGCCGTTCGCCTTCTCGGGCGACGCGTCCACCGTGGCGTCCGTGCCGGAGGGGCCCGTACGCGTGCTGAACGTCGTCGTCGACCCGGCGCGGGTCCGGCCCCACGTCACCGTGCTGGAGCTGGGGCGGTCCTCGACCCTCCCGGTCGCGGCGGACCAGGCGGCGTACGTCGTCTCCGGCGCCTGCGGCGGCCTCGAGACCGGCAGCCTCGTCCTCGGCCCCGGCGAGGTCGCCGGCCGGTGCACCGTGGCAGTGGTCACCCTGCAGCAGCACTCCTGACCGCGGCCACCGGGTGGAACCCCTGCCCGGTGCAGTCCGTCCGACAGGCATGGCAGCCCCGACGGCGCGCGCAGCGGCGACGCTCGTGGCGGGACTGCTCCTCGGCGGTTGCGGCGGCGGCTCCGAGTGCGAGGTCGCCGCCCACGTCGTCAGGGAGGTGGGTCCCTCGCTCGTCCTGACCTCCTCGACCGGGGTCGACGGGAAGCCCGTGGACTCCGTCGAGCTGTCCCGCGTCCGCTTCGACGGCCGGGCGGTGGATCGCCGGTCGCTGGTGTCGTCGTGGCTGTCCAGCGGCCTGACCCTCGACCGAGGTCGTCTGGTCTGCAGCCTGCCGTGCGGGCTGGCCGGAACGACCGGGCAGTGGCAGCTCCGGGTGACCGGTCACGACGGAGGCGCCGCCCACGTCGACGTCCAGGGTCACCCGCCCCTCAGCCCGGGCGGGTGCAGCCCCGTGGTGGGCCGGGCGGCGACGATCTCGCCGGAGCTCAGGCTGGCCCCCGACGGCTCTTGAGGGCGGCGCGCGAGTCCGTCAGCCACCCGCAGCCTGCCAGCGCGGGTCGCGGCCGAGCCGGGCGAGCAGCCGGTCGGTCACCGAGGCGTCGTCGCCGACCCGGACCGCGTCGGCGCACACGCCCTCGGAGTGCAACGCCGGTCCCCAGCCGTCGGCCGTGGCGTGCAGGGCGGCAGCCTCGGCCTCGCTGACGGACCACGCCTGGCCGGTGGCGCGCGCCACGTCGGACCCGTGGACGACGAGGTCCCAGCCGTAGAAGTCGGCGATCGTGGCGGCGATCGTCGTCGGGCCGAAGTAGCCGTCGTACTCCCGGGCGGCCACGCCGTCGCCCGAGAGCACCGAGGTGACGTGCGCGCGCTGCGCCCGCCACGCGGCGGCCGGGTCGGTGAGGTCGGGCTCGGGTCCGGCGTCGAGGCCCTGTCGGTCCAGGAAGGCACGCTGGGTCTCCAGCACGTGGGCGACGACGTCGCGGGCGCTCCAGCCCTCGCACGGCGAGGGCACGTCCCAGGGGCCGCCGGAGGCGTCGACCGCGTCGAGGACCTCGGCGAACCGGTCGGCGCGCTGCTGGAAGAGGGAGAGGTGGTGGTCGGTGGTGAGGGTCGTCTGCGTCATGGCCCCACTCTCGCCGCGCGGGTGTCGGTGGGGATTGTGATAATCCGACACATGACCAGCCGGACGGGGGCGGGCGGCCCGCAGCCGGTGGACCCGATCGACCGGGCCCACCTGACCGGGGTGAGCCGTCCCTCGCCGCCGATCCACCGCTACGCCCCGAGCAGCCACCTCGTCGACCTGGTCGAGCGCTACTGGGTCCCGGTCTGGTCGCTGACCGAGCCGTCGACGCAGAGCACCCTCCAGCACCCGGTCTGCCTGGTGGTCGTCAGCAACACCTACGCCCGCTTCTACGGCGTCACCCGCGGGCGGTCGAGCGTGACGCTGGAGGGTGACGGCTGGGCGGTCGGCACGATGCTCAGCCCGGCCGCCGGCCGGCTGGTGCTGGGCCGGTCGGTCGCCGAGGTCACCGACACGTGGATCGAGCTAGCCGACCTCCTGCCGGCCGGCCGGTCGGGGGGTGCCCTGGTCGACGACGTGCGCGCCGCGATGGAGGACGACCCGCACGACCCCGCCGCCCACCTCGCATCGATCGCACGCGTGGAGTCGTGGCTGGCCACCCACCTGCCCGCGGATGCCTCCGGCCTGCTGGTCAACCGGCTGGTGTCCTGGCTCGGTGAGCACCCGGAGGTCACCCGGGTCGACGAGCTGGCCCGCGAGGCGGGACTGTCCGAGCGCAGCCTGCAGCGGCTGGTGGAGCAGCGCATCGGGCTGAGCCCCAAGTGGCTCCTGCAGCGACGCCGCCTGCACGACGCGGTCGAGGCCCTCAAGGCCGGACGCGGCACCCTGGCAGAGGTGGCCGCCGACCTGGGCTACGCCGACCAGGCCCACTTCACCCACGACTTCCGCACCGTCACCGGGATGACGCCGGGGGACTACCTCAGGGACCAGCCCGTCAGACCGCCTCGCGGGTGAGCGTCACCTCGGTGACGGTGATGTCGAGCGCGACCTCGAGCGCGGCCACCGGCTCGTCGAGCTCGGCCCGGCGCGGCCGCCTCGTCCGCGCGAACCACGTCACCTCCAGCGGTCGGCGGCGCGCGGTCCCCGCCGCTCGCCAGAAACCGGTGATGCGACCGTCGACGAGCAGCGGCGGGAGCAGCATCCCGTTGGACTCGTTCCAGAGCCGGCGGTGGTGCTCGGACGTCACGAAGCGGTCGCGGGCCCGGGAGTCGTAGCCGCACAGCAGCGCGTCGAACTCCGGCAGCAGGCGCACGCCCGGCAGGTCCCGTGGCGCCGGCGCGTCCGGCAGGTCGACGTACGTCCTGTCCTCCGGCCCCGCCTGCTCGACGACGTCCAGGTCGGCGAGCCCGTCCTCGACCGCCGCGAGCGGGATGCCGGCCCACCAGGCGACGTCCTGCCGCGACGAGGGCCCGTGGGCGCGGAGGTGGAGGCGTACGACGTCGGCGAGGGTGGCCGGGCCCGTGCGCTCGAAGGTGGCATAGACCGGCTTGCCCTGTCCCTCCCAGCGGTCGCCCGAGGCCGGACGGCGGACGAGGGCACCGTGGGCGAAGCCGAGGTAGCGGCCCGGGCCGGAGGCGGCAGCCTCCAGCGAGGCGGGCGCGTGGCGGGCCAGCCAGTCGGCGACGTGGGCACGCAGCTCGTCGGGTGTGCGCCACTCGCGGGCATGGTCCTCGACGGACGCCCAGAGGCCGGCCATCTGCTCCTCGGTGATGCCCAGCTGGCGTGCCCACCGTCCGTGCTGTCCGACGCGGGTGGCCTCCGCGAGCACGGTGTACGCCTCGGGCGAGGCCGTGTGGACGGTGCCGCGGATCGTGCTGCCGCGGACGATCCCACCGGCCTCGTAGGCGGCGACGATCTCTGCCCGGGTCACGCCCGGGAAGCGAGCGCCGAGCCCGATGAACGCGGAGCGGGCCGTCTGGGTCTGCAGGTCACCGATGGCGTGCACCCGCTCCGCCACCGTGCCCGGGGCGTCGGGGAACTGCCGGGCCACGGACGCGGCGGCCAGGTCGTCCCAGGTCAGCGCCACCGCTCAGCCGCGCATCGGGCCGCCGGAACGGCCGTAGGACCCGGCGACGATCTCGGCCACCACGGAGAGGGCGATCTCGCCCGGCCCCTTGCCGCCGAGGTCGAGGCCGGCCGGCACGTGGAGCCGGGTGGTGTCGACGCCCTCGTCGGTCAGCTCCGCCAGGAGGCCGGCCGCTCGCCCGCGACTGGCCATCATCGCGACGTAGGCCGCGTCCGAGGCCAGCGCGGCCCGCAGCACGGCGGGCGCGTCCGGGGCGTCGTGGTCGCACAGGACCACGGCGTCACCCGGCTGCGGGTCCAGCCCGGGTCCGCCGTCGTCGGCCGACTCGACCACCACGGTGCGCCCGGCCGTCGCTGCGATCGCCGCGATCGACCGCGAGATCGGGTTGTCGCTGAGGACGAGGATCCGGCCGTGCCGGACCTCGTCGTCCGACCATGGCTGCTGCCGCGCGGCCTTCTCCGTCATGCCGACCACCCTAGGCTCGCGGCATGCCCGTCACCATCCCTGCGAGGCTGCTCTCCCAGCGGGCGCTCGGCGACGACTGGGGACGCTGGCTCGACCGGCTGCCGAGGCTCGCCACGGACCTGCTCGACGAGTGGGGGCTGCGCGCGACCGGGCCCTCCCTGCACGGCTTCTGCTCGCTGGTGCTGCCGGTCGTCGACGCCGACGGCACGGCCGGTGCGCTGAAGGTCGGCTTCGACGGCGACGACGAGTCGCTCCACGAGGGCCTCGCGCTCCAGCACTGGGGCGGGAGGGGCGCCGTACGACTGCAGCGGGCCGACCCGCGCCGGCGGGCGCTGCTGCTGGACTGGCTGCCCGGGCCGGACCTCGGCGACGCCTGGGACGTCGAGGCCTGCGAGAGGGTCGGGGCGCTCTACGGCCGGCTCCACGTCCCGGCGATGCCGCAGCTCGCCGCCGTGGCGTCGTACGTCGAGCGGTGGCTGCGCGAGCTCGGCGAGCTGGGCCGCGACCTCCCGGTCCCGCGCCGCTACGTCGAGCAGGCCCTCTCGCTCGGGCCCGACCTCCTGGCCGACAAGACGGCGCCCGTGGTCGTGCACGGCGACCTCCACTACGCCAACGTGCTCGCCGACGAGGCGGGGGAGTGGCTGGCCATCGACCCCAAGCCGATGGCCGGCGACCCGCACTACGAGCCGGCGCCGATGCTCTGGAACCGGATGGCGGAGCTGAGCGGTCCGGGAGCGGTCGGCTCGGTGCGCGACGGGTTGCGCCGCCGCTTCCACGCGCTCGTCGACGCCGCCGGGCTCGACGAGGCGCGCGCGCGGGACTGGGTGGTGGTGCGGATGGTGCTCAACGCAGGCTGGGCGGTGCAGGACGCGCAGCGCGCCGGCCGCCGCCTGACGGGCGAGGAGCAGGACTGGATCACCCGCTGCATCGCCCTCACCAAGGCCGTGCAGGACTGACGAAAGTCGCAAAGTCAGCCGTCTGGCGGGAGATTCGCCGTGTTTGCTACCGCTGGGTAAACCCAGTGATCTAGGTTACAGCCCAAGTCAGCCCCCGCCCCGACGAATGAGCAGGTACCAGATGCCGACCACCATCGACACGACCTTCCTCGACACCATGCCACCCAACGTCGCCGTCCAGTTCTTCGACCGCGTCACCGCCACCCCCGACGCCGAGGCCTTCCGGTTCCCGCGTGGCGAGGCGTGGGAGTCCGTCACCTGGAAGCAGGCCGGCGACAAGGTCGAGGCGCTCGCCGCGGGTCTCATCGCGCTGGGGGTCGAGCCCGAGCAGCGCGTCGGCATCGCGTCCGGCACGCGCTACGAGTGGATCCTCGCCGACCTCGCGATCATGTGTGCGGCCGGTGCCACCACCACCGTCTACCCGACCACCAACGCCGAGGACACCGTCTACATCCTGGGCGACTCCGAGAGCCGCGTCGTCTTCGCCGAGGACGACGAGCAGGTCGCCAAGCTCACCGCCCACCGCTCCGAGCTGCCCCACGTGAGCAAGGTCATCACCTTCGAGGGAGCGACCGACGGCGACTGGATCATCTCGCTGGAGGACCTCGCCGCGCTGGGCGCCGAGAGGCTCGCCGAGCAGCCCGACGTGGTGCGTACGACGTCGCAGGCGATCCGCCCCGACCAGCTGGCCACCCTCATCTACACCTCCGGCACCACCGGCCGCCCCAAGGGCGTGCGCCTGCGGCACTCCTCGTGGGTCTACGAGGGCGAGGCCATCCGCGCGCAGGGCATCCTCTCCGAGAGCGACCTCGAGTTCCGCTGGCTGCCGATGGCGCACTCCTTCGGCAAGGTGCTGATGTCGACGCAGATGGCCTGCGGCTTCGCCGCCGCGATCGACGGTCGCGTCGAGAAGATCGTCG
The DNA here is from genome assembly GCF_048161455.1 of Nocardioides sp. T5. Lineage (NCBI taxonomy): Bacteria > Bacillati > Actinomycetota > Actinomycetes > Propionibacteriales > Nocardioidaceae > Nocardioides > Nocardioides sp. T5. The sequence continues at coordinate 1,586,376 of NZ_CP182415.1, forward strand.
ACAACCTCGGCGTGGTCAAGCCGACCTTCATGGGCGCCGCGCCCCGCATCTTCGAGAAGGCGCACGGCCGGATCGTCACCATGCAGGCGGCCGAGGGCGGCGCCAAGGAGAAGATCTTCAAGAAGGCCTTCGACGTCGGCCTCGAGGTCGAGCGCCGCAAGCGCGAGGGCCAGTCCGTGCCGATCGGTCTCAAGGTCCAGCACGGCCTGTTCGACAAGCTGGTCTTCTCCAAGATCCGCGACCGCTTCGGTGGCAACGTCCGCTTCTTCATCTCCGGTGCCGCAGCACTCAACCGCGACATCGCCGAGTGGTTCGGCGTGGCCGGCATCAAGATCCTCGAGGGCTACGGCCTCACCGAGACCTCGGCGGGCTCCTTCGTCAACCACCCCGACCGCAACAAGTTCGGCACCGTGGGCCCGGTCTTCCCGGGCAGCGAGGTCAAGCTCGGCGACAACGACGAGATCATGATCAAGGGTCCCGGCGTGATGGACGGCTACCACAACCTCCCCGAGGAGACGGCCAAGACGCTGACCTCCGACGGCTGGCTGCACACCGGTGACAAGGGCGCCCTCGACGCGGACGGCCACCTGGTCATCACCGGCCGCATCAAGGAGCTGTTCAAGACCTCCGGCGGCAAGTACATCGCGCCGCCGGCGATCGAGTCGAAGTTCAAGGCCGTCTGCCCCTACGCCAGCCAGTTCATGGTCTTCGGCGACGAGCGCAACTACTGCGTCGCACTGGTCACCCTCGACCCGGACGCGATGGCGGGCTGGGCCGAGGAGAACGGCATGGGCGGCAGGTCCTACACCGAGATCGTGCAGTCCGACGAGGTGCAGAAGATGGTCGGCGACTACGTCGACGAGCTCAACAGCCACCTCAACCGCTGGGAGACCATCAAGAAGTGGAAGCTCCTGGACCACGACCTCACCGTCGAGTCGGGTGAGCTCACCCCCTCGATGAAGGTCAAGCGCAACGTCGTTCAGGAGAACAACCAGGCGCTCATCGACCAGATGTACGCCTAGCCGAGCGAGGCTGCTTCGGGACGGGTGCCGGTGGGAGACCACTGGCACCCGTTCGCACGTCCGGCACGTGGTTGGATACCCGCGTGCCCCCCGCCCAGCCCGACGGCGACGTCGCCCCCGAGGACGGCCTGCTGCCCGACGAGGCGTGGGCGGAGTTCGGCAGCAAGCCGTTCGGCCTCTACGTGCACGTCCCGTTCTGCTCGGTGCGCTGCGGCTACTGCGACTTCAACACCTACACCGCGCAGGAGCTCGGCGACGAGGTCGGCGCGAGCCGCTCGTCGTACGCCGAGGCCGCGATCCGCGAGATCCGCTTCGCGCGCCAGGTCCTGGGCCACCGTGACGTCCCCATCGAGACGATCTTCTTCGGCGGGGGCACCCCCACGCTGCTGAAGCCAGCGGACCTCGGCGCCATCGTGGCCAGCGCCGCGGCCGAGTTCGGGCTGGTCGACGACGTCGAGATCACCACCGAGGCCAACCCCGACAGCGTCGCCGCGTGGGACCTCGAGGAGCTGCGCACCGCCGGCTTCAACCGGATCAGCTTCGGCATGCAGTCCGCCGTCGACCACGTCCTCCGCACCCTCGACCGCACGCACGACCCGATGCGGGTGCCGGCGGCCGTGGAGTGGGCCCGCCGGGCCGGGTTCGACGACGTCAGCCTCGACCTGATCTACGGCACGCCGGGGGAGTCGCTGGCCGACTGGGAGACCTCGGTCGACGTCGCCCTGGACTGCCGCCCCGACCACGTGTCGGCCTACTCCCTCATCGTGGAGGAGGGCACCGCGATGGGCCGCCAGGTCAAGCGCGGCGAGCTGCCGATGCCCGACGAGGACGACCTGGCCGACAAGTACCACCTCGCCGACGAGAAGCTCTCCGCCGCCGGGATGAGCTGGTACGAGGTGTCCAACTGGGCGATGTCGCCCGACCACTGGTGCCGGCACAACCTCCTCTACTGGACCGGCGGGCACTGGTGGGGCGTGGGCCCCGGCGCGCACTCCCACGTCGGCGGCGTGCGCTGGTGGAACGTCAAGCACCCGGCGGCGTACGCCGAGCGGCTCGCCCGCGGCGTCTCACCGGCCCTGGCCCGCGAGGTGCTCGGCTACCACGACCGGCGCGTCGAGCGGATCCTGCTGGAGATCCGCCTCGTCGAGGGGCTGCCGGTCACCGCCCTCGAGGCGACCGGCCGCTCCCACGTCGCCCGCCTCGTCGCCGACGGCCTCGTCGAGCTCGCCACCGAGCGGCTCGTGCTCACCCAGCGGGGTCGGCTGCTCGCCGACGCGATCGTCCGCGACCTGGTGGACTGACGCCACCCCTCCACTCCGCGGCGGTTGAGGTGCGAGCGCACGTGCGGCGGTCGTAGCCCTCGGATCGGCCGATCAGGGGCCACTTTCGCCGCACGTGCGGTGGTTCGAAGCCCGCGGCGACTTCGAGCTGTTGCCCGAGCTGTCGTCACGACGTGGGGGCAGACCGCCCACCGTTGGTTGAGGTGGCAGGTTTCGAGGCTCGTCGCTGGCGCTCCTCGCACCTCAACCAGCGAACGGGGGGATCGCTCAGGGGGCGGTGGTGAAGTCGATCAGCTCCTCGACCCGGCCGAGGAGGGCGGGCTCGAGGTCGGCGAAGGACGTGACCCGGCCGAGGATGTGCTTCCAGGCCCGGGCGATGTCGGCCTGGTCGCGGTGCGGCCAGCCGAGCTGCTGGCAGGTGCCGGTCTTCCAGTCGATGCCCTTGGGGACGTGGGGCCAGCGGGGGATCCCCAGCCGGTCGGGCTTGACCGCCTGCCAGATGTCGATGAACGGGTGCCCGACGACCAGGACGTGCTTGCCGATGGGGGAGCGGGCGATGCCCTGCGCGATGCGCGCCTCCTTCGACCCGGCGACCAGGTGGTCGACCAGGACGCCGACCCGGCGCTGCGGGCCGGGCTTGAAGTCGCGCAGGTGCTCGGCGAGGTCGTCGACGCCGCCGAGGTACTCGACCACCACGCCCTCGATGCGGAGGTCGTCGCCCCAGACCTTCTCGACGAGCTCGGCGTCGTGCCGGCCCTCGACGAAGATCCGGCTGGCGCGGGCCACGCGGGCGCGCGCGTTGGGCACCGCGACGGACCCGGACGCCGTACGCGTGGGAGCCGCGGGCGCGGCTGCGCGCACCGGGCGGGTGAGGATCACCGGCCTGCCCTCGAGCAGGAAGCCCGGACCGAGGGGGAACGTACGCCGCTTGCCGCGGCGGTCCTCCAGCGTCAGCGTGTCGATGTCACGGTCGACGGCGACGACCTCGCCGCACCAGTCGGTGGTGACCTCCTCGACGACCATCCCGATCTCGGTCGGCACCTCGGTGGCGCGGCCGTTCCTCGGCGCACGCCAGTCGCCGGAAAGGACGTCGGTTCCGTAGCGATCGCGGGTCACCGGTCCACGTTAGGCGTCCGGCTCCACGCGGACGCGGTGGCACGCCGTGCGACGCGGATCACACCGACCGGGCCTGCCGCAGGTCAGCCCCCGGTGATGCCGGCGCCCTCGGCGCCGTCGCCGCTGTCCTCGTCCTGGGTGGCGTCCATCTCGAGCTCCTCGCGGCTCTTGGTCGCCTCGTCGTCCGGGTCGAGGGGCTCGGCCAGCGGGTTGTCCTCACCGGGCTGCAGGTCCTCGGGCAGCTGGTCGTCGGAGATGCCGCCCAGCGTGGCGTCGTCGGGCGAGGCCGTGCCGCCGGAGTGGTCGGAGTCGGCCGGGCTCGTGCCGCTGCCCGCCTTCGGCGTGTCGGTCGACTCGGTGTTGTCGGTCTGGGACTCGCTGTTCTCGGTCATGCCCCAGTCCTACTGGGCCGGCCTCTCCGGGACCAGCCCCCGGGGGGTGGGGGAAGCCAGGAAGGACGCCGACAGGGCCCCTAGATCAGGGGCAGCCGCTTCTGGCTGCGGGGCAGGTGCTCGTAGCCCAGCCGGACGGCGCTCTCGAGCAGCTCGGGGTCCCACGGCCACTCGCCGGTCGCGAGGGCCTCGGACCGCGGTACGCCGCGCGAGGCGAGGTCGCGGATGGTCTCGGCGATGACACCGAGCTCGGCACGCTGGTCCTGGACGAACGCCTTGTCGACGACCTTCCCGTGCCCGGGCACGACCACCGTGGTGTCGCTCATCAGGCCGAGGACCAGGTCGAGGGTCAGCGGCCACTCCAGCGGCCACGAGTCGTCGCCGATGGACGGCGGGTCGGACTCCTCGACGAGGTCGCCGCCCACCAGCACGTCGGCGTCCGGCACGCGGACGACGAGGTCGCCGGCCGTGTGCCCGCGCCCGGGGTGGATCAGCTCGACGGCCCGGCTGCCCAAGTCGAGCTGGACCGCGGAGGAGAAGGTGCGGGTGGGCAGGCGGAGCGTGGTGGCGAGGACCTCCTCGCGGCGCGGGTGCTCGGTGTCCTGCTCGTAGCGCGCGAAGGCATGACCGGCCGACACCTCCATGTGCTCCGCCGCCCAGTCCGTCGCGTGGATCGGCATCTCGCCGAACTGCTCGACCATGGTGGCGTTGCCGAAGTGGTGGTCCCAGTGCTCGTGGGTGTTGACCAGCCCGGTCAGCGGACCTGCGCCCAGTCGGCGTACGTCGTCGGCGACCACCCGCGCCTCGGCGGCGGACCCGTGCGTGTCGATCATCAGCAGGCCGTCCGACCCGCCGACCAGGGTGATGTTGACCTGCATCCAGTCGTAGTGCGCCACCCAGACCTGGGGTGCGACCTCGGTGAAGCGGGGGGCGGTGTCGGGCATGTCGGCGAGCCTACGGACTCCTAGTAGAGTTGGCACTCCGATTATCCGAGTGCCAGAAACCGACGTGCAGAGGAGGGCTGACGTGGTCGACGACCGCAAGCTCGACGTGCTGCGCGCGATCGTGGAGGACTACGTCGCGACCGAGGAGCCGGTCGGCTCGAAGGCGCTCGTCGAGCGGCACGGGCTCGGCGTCTCCCCGGCGACGGTCCGCAACGACATGGCGGCGCTGGAGGACGAGGGCTACATCCACCAGCCCCACACCAGTGCCGGACGCGTGCCCACCGACAAGGGCTACCGGCTCTTCGTCGACAAGCTCGCCACCCTCAAGCCGATGAGCGTGGCGGAGCGGCGGGCCATCGCGACGCTGCTCGACGGTGCCGTGGACCTCGACGACGTCGTGCAGCGCTCGGTCCGCCTGCTCAGCCAGCTGACCCGGCAGGTCGCGATCGTCCAGTACCCGACGCTCTCCCGCTCGACGGTCCGCCACATCGAGCTGGTCTCGCTGACCGCGACCCGGGTGATGGTGATCCTGATCCTCAGCACCGGTCGGGTCGAGCAGCGCCTCGTCGAGCTCGACGCACCGGTGGTCGACACCGACCTCGCCGAGCTGCGCGTCCTGGTCAACCAGGCCAGCGCCGGCGTGCAGATCGCCGCAGCAGCCGCCGCCCTCGCCGACCTGCCCGACGGCGTACGCCCCGAGCAGGCCGACTCGGCCCGCGCGATCGTGGGCGTGCTCACCGAGGCGATGTCCGACCACCGCAGCGACGAGCGGGTCGCGGTCGGCGGCACCGCCAACCTGGCCCGCTACGGCGACTTCGACACCGCCGTCCGGCCACTGCTGGAGGCGCTGGAGGAGCACGTCGTGCTGCTCAAGCTGCTGGGGGAGTCGGGGACCGACGCGCTCACCGTGCGCATCGGCCACGAAGGCCCCTACTCCGAGCTCGCGGCCACGAGCGTCGTGGCCACCGGCTACGGCCCGCAGGAGTTCCACCTCGGCTCCCTCGGCGTCGTCGGCCCCACCCGCATGGACTACCCCGGATCCATGGCAGCCGTGCGCGCCGTCGCGCGCTACGTCTCCCGGATCCTCGATGAAGGAAACCAGTGACCCAGGACCCGTACGAGATCCTCGGCGTCTCCCGCGACGCCAGCGCCGACGACGTCAAGAAGGCCTACCGCAAGCTCGCGCGGCAGCTCCACCCCGACGTCAACCCCGACCCGGAGACCCAGGAGCGGTTCAAGGACGTCTCCCGCGCCTACGAGGTGCTGAGCGACCCCGGCAAGCGCGCGGCCTACGACCGCGGCGGTGACGCGTTCAGCCAGGGCTTCGGTGGCGCCGGGCAGGGCTTCAGCTTCACCGACATCATGGACGCGTTCTTCGGTGGCGGTGCCGCCGGTGGTGCGCAGACCCGCGGCCCGCGCTCGCGCGCCCGCCGCGGCCAGGACGCGCTCATCCGGCTCGACGTCGAGCTGGCCGAGGCCGCCTTCGGCGTCACCCGCGACCTCAAGGTCGACACGGCGCTGCGCTGCGAGGCGTGCGAGGGACAGGGCACCGCGCCCGGCACCAAGCCGGTGACCTGCGAGACCTGCCACGGCCAGGGCGAGGTCGCGGTGGTGCAGCGCTCGTTCCTCGGCGAGATCCGCACCCTCCGCCCGTGCGCGGCGTGCCGGGGCTTCGGCTCGATCATCCCCGACCCGTGCCGGGAGTGCTCGGGTGACGGCCGGGTGCGCTCGCGTCGCACCCTGACGGTCAAGATCCCCGCAGGCGTCGACCACGGCACCCGCGTGCAGCTCACCGGCCAGGGCGAGGTCGGCCCCGGCGGTGGCCCGGCCGGCGACCTCTACGTCGAGATCCACGTCGAGCCCCACCCGACGTTCACCCGCCACGGCAACGACCTGCACACCACGATCTCGCTGCCGATGTCGGCGGCCGCCCTCGGCACCCAGCTCACGCTTCCGCTGCTCGAGGCCGACCTGCCCGCCTCGTCCGACGAGTCCTCGGAGACCGTGACGACGTACGACCTCGACATCCGCCCCGGCACCCAGTCGGGCAGCGAGCAGGTGGTGCGCGGCTTCGGCGTGCCGAGCCTGCGCGGTGGGCGCGGCGACCTCGTGGTCAGCATCGCCGTCGAGACGCCCACGCGCCTCGACCCGCGCCAGGAGGAGCTGCTGCGAGAGCTCGCGGCGATCCGGGGCGAAGAGCAGCCCGACGGCAACAACGAGGCGCCGCACAAGTCGATGTTCGGTCGGCTCCGCGACGCCTTCCAGGGCTGAGCCGGGTGTCGCTCCCGGTCCACCTCGTCGAGTCCCTGGCCGGAGCAGCGCCCGGGTCCGTCGTCGAGGTGACCGGTGACGAGGCGCACCACGCCGTCGCCGTACGACGCCTCCGCGAGGGGGAGCAGGTCGTGCTGACCGACGGTCGGGGCACCTCGGTGACGGGATCGGTGACCTCGACCGGCAAGCGGGTCTTCTCCGTGACCGTCGCCTCCGTCGCGCAGGACCCCAGGCCCGAGCCGGCGATCACCGTCGTGCAGGCCCTTCCCAAGGGCGACCGTGGCGAGCTCGCGGTCGAGGTGCTCACCGAGGTCGGCGTCGACCGCATCGTGCCGTGGGCGGCCTCGCGCTCGGTGGCGGTGTGGAAGGGCGAGCGCGCAGCGAAGTCGCACGCGAAGTGGCAGGCCACCGCCCGCGAGGCGGCCAAGCAGTCGCGACGCTCGTGGCTGCCGACCGTCACCCCGCTGGCGTCGACCGCCGACCTCGCGGCGGTCGTCGCGGAGGCCGACCTCGCGCTCGTCCTGCACGAGGACGCCACGCTGCCGCTGGGGGCGCTGGAGGTCCCGGAGGCCGGGCGGATCGTCCTCGTGGTGGGTCCCGAGGGCGGGATCAGCCCTGACGAGCTCGCCGCGCTGACCGACGCCGGCGCCCACGCCGTACGCCTCGGCACTGAGGTGCTCCGCACGTCCACCGCCGGTGTCGTCGCCGTCGCCGCCGTGCTGGCGCGCACCTCCCGCTGGGCCTGACCCTGCGCGGCTACTGCACGGTGATCGTCTTGGTGTCGACCGCCGGGCCGTTGCCCTCCGCGCCGCCGGAGGGGTCGTCGGTCTCGCACTGCACCACGACCTCGCCGCTCACGCCGTCGAGAGGCAGGTCGACCTCGAACGGGAACAGCCGGTCCTCCATCCAGCCCTCGGACTGGTAGCCCTCGAGCGCGACCTCCTCGCCGTCCTCGAGCAGCCGGCACGGCCCGCTGGCCTCGAAGGAGTTGGCGACACCGGTCACGGTCACGGTGTCGCCCGAGACCGTGTCGCCCTCGGCGGGGGACGTGATGTTGACCAGGTTGAGCGTGCGCAGCACGGGAGCCGCCTCGAACGGCGTGTCGGTCGGCAGCCCGAAGAGGGGGGCGCCGCCCTCGCGCTGCACCTGCACCGGCACGCGCTCCTGCTGGACGCCCTGGAGCGTGCGGACCAGCTGCTGGAGGGCGAGCCTGGCGTCGCGCCTCGACATCCCGTCCGGGCGGTCGGTGAAGCCGTCGGACGGGACCTCGACGAGGAGCACCCCGTCGGTCGCCTGCACCGACGCGATCTCCACCCCGGGCCAGAGCGTGCGGTAGTCGGGGTCGGTCGGCTGGCCGCCACCGGCGACGAGGCGGGCCGCCTCCGTGAGCGGGTCGCCCTCGACGCGCTGGAACTCGCGGAACAGGACGGTACGGCCGCCGGGACCGTCGCCGGCGAAGTAGACCGGGATCGCGGTGCCGGACGCAGCAGCCGACTCGGACGGTGACTCGGACGGCGACTCTGCGGGCTCCGACGGCGTCTCGGCGGGGGACTCGGACGGGGACTCCGACGGGGTGGCGTCGTCGGTCGCGGTGGTCTCGTCGGAGACCGGTGCCGCGTCGTCACTGCACCCGGCGAGGGCCAGGCTGCTCGCCACGACGACCGCGGCGGCGCCCGCCCAGCGTCGTACGGCGTGGGGCCGAGCCGGTCGAGGGGTGGTGGGGAAGGTCATGCTCGTCACGGTAGTGGGACGCGCGGGCGCTGCTTCCGGTCCCACGCCGGGGCGCCAAAGCCTAGGCTTGGCCCATGAGCGAGACGGCGCCCGACTGCATCTTCTGCAAGATCGTCGCCGGCGAGGTCCCGGCCGACGTGCTCGGCCGCAACGACCACGCCGTCTCGATCAAGGACCTCAACCCGCAGGCGCCGTTCCACGCGTTGGTCATCTCGGCGGACCACCACGACAACGCCGCCGCGTCCGCGGCCGCCGACCCGGCCTCCGTCGGCCACCTGGTCTCGCTCGCGGACGAGGTGGCGAAGGCGTCGGGCAACGACGACTACCGCCTCATCGCCAACACCGGCGCGGGCGCCGGCCAGACGGTGTTCCACACCCACCTCCACGTGCTCGGCGGCTCGTCGCGCATGACCGAGACGCTGGTCTGAGCCGATCACCATGACCCGCACCCGCACCCGTGCCGCCCTCGCCGCGGTCCTCGCCGCCGGGCTCCTCGCGCTCTCCGCCTGCAGCGGAGGCGACGGTGCGGGCAGCGCCGACCAGACGGCCACCCAGCCCGCCGACTCCCCGACCAGCGCGTCCCCGGCCGAGGTCGAGGAGGTCGACGAGACCGGGCAGGCCGGGCACAGCGGGCACTACGCCGAGCCGGCGAAGTCCCGCCGGCTGCGTGCGGGTGAGACGCGTACGACGATCGCGATGCCCGGCGCCTACACGCCGTCCGCGCCCTACGGCACCGGCACCGACGACTACCGGTGCTTCCTGCTCGACCCCGAGCTCGACCGCGACGCCTGGCTCACCGGCACCCAGGTGCTGCCCGGCAACCCCGACGTGGTGCACCACGTCATCCTCTTCCAGGTCACGCCCGAACAGGTGGCCGCCGCCGAGGCCAAGGACGCCGCGGAGGAGGACGAGGGCTGGACCTGCTTCGGCGGCACCGGGCTCGACGAGTTCCAGGACGTGAACCGCTCGTCGTGGATCGGCGCCTGGGCGCCGGGCGGCCGGGAGTCGGTCACCAAGCCCGGCTACGGCGTACGTCTGCGCAAGGGCAGCCGCATCGTGATGCAGGTCCACTACAACCTGCTCGCCGGCCAGCAGCCCGACACGTCCGCGGCCCAGCTGCGCCTCGCACCCGGCGGGCGCGACCTGCAGGCGTTGAGCACCATGCTGCTGCCCGCGCCCGTGGAGCTGCCGTGCCGCCCGCGGCACTCCGACGGGGAGCTGTGCGAGCGCGACGCTGCGGTCGCCGACGTCAAGGAGCGGTTCGGCGCCGACGGCAACACCGCCGACCTGCTCCACCTGCTGTGCGGCGGTGAGCCTCGTCCGGGCGAGGTGCAGTCGTGCGTGCGCACGCTCGGGGAGCCGATCACCATCCACGGCGTGGCGGGCCACATGCACCTGCTCGGTCGCTCGCTGGAGATCGAGGTCAACCCCGGCACCCCGCAGGCCCGCACCATCCTCGACATCCCCGTCTGGGACTTCGACGACCAGGGCAGCCGCCCGATCGACCCGATCCGGCTCGAGCCGTTCGAGCAGGTCAAGGTGACGTGTCGCCACGTCCAGTGGCTGCGCGACGAGCTGCCGTCCTTCGAGGGCCAGCCCGACCGCTACGTCGTGTGGGGCGAGGGCACGACCGACGAGATGTGCCTCGGGATGCTGCAGGTCACCCGCCCCTGACGGGTGGCCACCCCTGTCAGGTGGGCCGCACGCCGCGCGCTCGGTAGCATGGAGGGGCTCTGCCACCGACCCGGAAGGCCGCCCCCACGGGCATCCATGACTGCCACCAACCAGCCAGGCACCCCAGAGGTTCGACCGACCCACACCGTGGTCGTCCCCAACAGCATCGACATGGTCTCCGTCCTGGGCCCGGGCGACGAGCACCTCCGGTTGATCGAGCGGGCCTTCGACGCCACCGTCCACGTCCGCGGCAACCGGATCACGCTCTCCGGGGAGTCGGCCGAGGTCGCCATGGCGGAGCGCCTCCTCGACGAGGTCGTGACCCTGGTCCGCACCGGTCAGGGCGTCACGGGCGAGACGGTCGAGCGGATCATGCAGATGCTGCGCACCGAGACGCAGGAGCGGCCGGCCGACGTGCTGAGCCTCAACATCCTGTCCAACCGCGGTCGCACGATCCGGCCCAAGACGCTCAACCAGAAGCGCTACGTCGAGTCGATCGACAAGAGCACGATCACCTTCGGCATCGGCCCCGCCGGCACCGGCAAGACCTACCTGGCCATGGCGAAGGCCGTGCAGGCCCTCCAGGCCAAGGAGGTCAACCGGATCATCCTGAGCCGCCCGGCCGTCGAGGCGGGGGAGCGGCTCGGCTTCCTGCCCGGGACGCTCAGCGAGAAGATCGACCCCTACCTGCGCCCGCTCTACGACGCGCTGCACGACATGGTCGACCCCGACACGATCCCCAAGCTGCTGGCCGCCGGCACGATCGAGGTCGCCCCGCTGGCGTTCCTGCGCGGCCGCTCGCTCAACGACTCCTTCATCATCCTCGACGAGGCGCAGAACACCACGCCGGAGCAGATGAAGATGTTCCTCACCCGCCTCGGCTTCGGCTCGCGCATCGTCGTCACCGGCGACACCAGCCAGGTCGACCTGCCGTCGGGCACCAAGTCGGGCCTGCGCGTCGTGGAGGGCATCCTCGACGGCGTCGACGACATCACGTTCTGCCGCCTCACCGGCACCGACGTCGTGCGCCACCGCCTCGTCGGTCGGATCGTGGAGGCCTACGACGTCTTCGACGCCGAGACCGAGGCCGCCCGCCCGAAGAGCAGCGGCCCCCGGAGCCCGCGATGAGCATCGAGGTCCTCAACGAGTCGGGCCACGAGCTCGACGTACGCCGTCTCTCCCGGCTCGCGCGCTTCGTGATGGAGCAGATGCGCGTCCACCCGCAGGCCGAGCTGTGCATCAAGGCCGTCGACGAGGACACCATCGCCGAGCTCAACGGCCAGTGGATGGAGAAGGACGGCCCCACCGACGTGCTCGCCTTCCCGATGGACGAGCTCCGGCCCGGCAAGGTCAACGAGGAGCCCGAGGAGGGCGTCCTCGGTGACCTCGTGCTGGCCCCGTCGGTCGCCGAGCGGCAGGGTGAGGAGGCCGGGCACGGACGGGAGGCCGAGATCGACCTGCTGACCGTCCACGGCATCCTCCACCTCCTCGGCTACGACCACGCCGAGCCGGAGGAGCACGCGGTGATGTTCGGGCTGCAGGGCGAGCTGCTCGACAAGTGGCGCGCCGACGCCGGTCCCGCCTGACATGACCGCTGACATCTGGCAGCTCGGCTCAGCCGCTCTGCTGGTCGTCCTGGCCGGCCTCTTCTCGGCCGCCGACGCCGCCCTGGGTGGCTTCTCGCGTGCCCGCGCGGAGGAGCTGAAGGCGGAGGGCCGCCCAGGAGCGGCGCGACTGGTGAAGCTGCTCGACGACCCCGCGCGCTACCTCAACACCGCCCTCCTGATGCGCCTGCTGTGCGAGATCAGCGCGATCGTGCTGGTCGCCACGTGGGCGCGCGACGCCTACCAGGGCTCGCCCGTCCCGACGTTCCTGACCACGATCGGCGTGATGCTGGTGGTGTCGTTCGTCGTGATCGGCGTCGCGCCACGCACCATCGGCCGCCAGCACGACGTACGCGTGGCGCTGGCGTCGGCCGGCCCGATCTCCCTCGTCACGACCGTCCTCGGCCCGATCCCCGCGCTGCTCATCCTCCTCGGCAACGCCATCACGCCCGGCAAGGGCTTCAGCGAGGGCCCGTTCTCCACCGAGACCGAGCTGCGCGAGCTCGTCGACATGGCCGAGGCGGGCGCGATCATCGAGTCCGGTGAGCGCCGGATGATCCACTCGGTCTTCGAGCTCGGCGACACGATCACCCGCGAGGTGATGGTCCCGCGCCCCGACGTCGTCTACGTCGAGCGCCACAAGAACCTGCGCCAGACGCTGTCGCTCTTCCTGCGCAGCGGCTACTCCCGGATCCCGGTGATCGACGAGAACCTCGACGACATCGTCGGCATGGCCTACCTCAAGGACATCGTGCGCCGCGACTTCGAGGCCCCCGACGTCGAGTTCACCCAGCGCGTCGACGAGGTGATGCGCCCGGTGCACTACGTCCCCGACTCCAAGCCGGTCGACGCCCTGCTCACCGAGCTGCAGGCCCGACGCCAGCACATCGCGGTGGTGGTCGACGAGTACGGCGGCACCGCCGGGCTGGTCACGATCGAGGACGTCCTGGAGGAGATCGTCGGCGAGATCACCGACGAGTACGACGCCGAGGAGGTCGAGGTCGAGCACCTCGACGGCGGCGCCATCCGGGTGTCCTCGCGCTACCCGGTCGACGACCTCGACGAGCTGGTGGGCTTCGACGTCGAGGACGACGACGTGGACAGCGTCGGCGGGCTCATGGCCAAGCACCTCGGCAAGGTCCCGATCCCCAGCTCCGTCGTGGAGTGCCACGGCCTGCGGCTGGAGGCCGAGCGCGCCACCGGGCGCCGCAACAAGATCGGGACCGTGCTGGTGACGGTGCTCGACCCGGCGTCCGACGAGTCCCCCGACGACCCGCTCTAGGGTTCTCGCATGAGCACCCACGACGACGCTGCCGGACCCAGCGCCGAGGACGCCAAGCTGGTGACCCTGGCCCGCGCGACCCGCGCCCGCGCCCGCGCCGACGAGGGGGCGGCGGTGCGCGACCTCGACGGACGCACCTACGCCGCCGCCAGCGTGCGCCTGGCGCACCTCGACCTGTCCGCGCTCGAGGTGTGCGTGGCCATGGCCGTCTCGTCCGGTTCGGCCGGCCTCGAGGCAGCGGTGGTGCTCACCGACACCGAGCCCGTCCTCGACGCGGTGCACGACTTCGCCGGATCCGGCGTGCCGGTGCACGTCGGCGACCAGCGCGGCACGATCACCCGCTCGACCACGACCTGAGCACGCCACTGGTCCAGTGACGTGCTCGCGCGCGCGGGCCGGGATCGCTAGCGTGGAGGGGTGCGCACGACTGTCGGTCGCGAGCAGCATGCTGTCGGGGAGGCACGGCTCAGGGAGTCCTACGCCGCCCTACCCGCCGACGCCCCCGTGCGGCTGGCCAAGCGCACGAGCAACCTCTTCCGCGGCCGCGCCGCCTCCGCGGCCGGCCTCGACGTCTCCGGGCTGACGGGCGTCATCGAGGTCGACGGCGACGTCGCGGAGGTGCAGGGGATGTGCACCTACGAGCACCTCGTCGAGGTGACGCTCGCGCACGGGCGGATCCCGCTCGTCGTGCCGCAGCTGAGGACGATCACGCTCGGCGGCGCGGTCAGCGGGCTCGGCATCGAGGCGACCAGCTTCCGCAACGGCCTGCCGCACGAGTCCGTGCTCGAGATGGACGTGCTCACCGGGGCCGGCGAGATCGTCACGACCAAACCGGGCGACGACCTCTTCGACGCCTTCCCCAACTCCTACGGCTCGCTCGGCTACGCCACCCGGCTGCGCATCGAGCTCGAGCCGGTGCCGTCGTACGTCGCCCTGCGCCACGTCCGCCTCCCCGACGCCGCCGCGCTCGCCGAGGCCGTCACCCGCGTGGTCGAGGAGCGGTCCTGGGCGGGGGAGCGGGTCGACGCGGTGGACGGCGTCGCCTTCGCGCCCGACGAGCTCTACCTCACGCTGGCCCGCTGGACCGACGAGCCGGGCCCGACCAGCGACTACACCGGGCAGCAGGTCTTCTACCGCTCGCTGCAGCGGCGGGCCACCGACCGGCTCACGATGCACGACTACCTCTGGCGCTGGGACACCGACTGGTTCTGGTGCTCGCGGGCCTTCGGGGCCCAGCACCCCCTCGTCCGGCGGATCTGGCCGCGACGGCTGCGTCGCTCCGACGTCTACTGGAAGCTCGTCGCCCTCGACCGCCGGCTCGGCGTCGCGGACCGGCTCGACCGCCGCGCCGGCCGCCCGCAGGGCGAGCGCGTCGTGCAGGACGTCGAGGTGCCCGTCGAGCGGCTGCCGGAGTTCCTGGCCTGGTTCGACCGCGAGGTCGGCATGCGCCCGGTGTGGCTGTGCCCACTGCGGCTGCGCCGCGCGGGGGACGGGCCCGGCGACCGGCCGTGGCCCGGCTACCCGCTCAGCGCCGCGACGACCTACGTCAACGTCGGGTTCTGGGGCATCGTCAACGTCGGCCCGGACGCCCCCATGTCCCCGCGCAACCGCGCGATCGAGGCGAAGGTGTCGGAGCTCGGCGGCCACAAGAGCCTCTACTCGGAGGCCTTCTACGCGGCCGACGAGTTCGACCGGCTCTACGGCGGCCCCCACCTGGCGCGGGTCAAGGCCGCCCACGACCCCGGCGACCGGCTGACGTCCCTCTACGACAAGGTGGTGCAACGACGATGACCCTCCACACGGACCCCGGCTCGGGCCGCGGCGGGACGGCACGCCTGACGATCGGCGCCGCGATGGACTCGTTGGTGAGGGGCGGACTGCCGCTGCACTTCTCGGCGTACGACGGCAGCAGCGCCGGCCCTCCCGACGCGCCCGTGGGGATGCAGCTGCACAACGAGCGCGGGCTCGCCTACCTGATGACGGCTCCCGGCGACCTCGGCATGGTGCGCGCCTACGTCCGCGGCGACCTCAGCCTGTCGGGGGTGCACCCCGGCGACCCCTACGACGCCCTCGTGCTGCTGAAGGACCACACGAAGTTCCGCGTGCCGGCGCCGTCCGAGGTGGTGAACATCGCCCGCAGCCTCGGGCTCTCCCACCTGCGCCCACCCGCCCCGCCGCCCCAGGAGCACCTGCCCCGCTGGCGGCGCGCGATGGAGGGACTGCGCCACTCGATGACGCGCGACGCCGAGGTCATCTCCCACCACTACGACGTGTCCAACCGGTTCTACGAGCTGGTGCTCGGGCCGTCGATGGCCTACACCTGTGCGCTCTACGAGGCCCCGGACCTGACGCTCGAGGAGGCCCAGGCCGCGAAGTTCGACCTGGTGTGCCGCAAGCTCGACCTCCGCCCGGGTCAACGGCTGCTCGACGTCGGCTGCGGCTGGGGAACGATGGTGCGCCACGCCGCCCGGGAGCACGGCGTACGAGCGCTGGGCGTGACCCTGTCGCTCGAGCAGGCCCAGTGGGCCACCGAGGCGATCGACCGTGAGGGCCTCGGCCACCTCGCCGAGGTGCGCCACCTCGACTACCGCGACGTCTCGGAGTCCGGCTTCGACGCCGTCAGCTCGATCGGGCTCACCGAGCACATCGGCGTGCGCAACTACCCCGCCTACTTCCGCCACCTCCGCGACCGCCTCAAGCCGGGCGGCCGCCTGCTCAACCACTCCATCACCCGACGGCACAACCGGCGCCAGGAGACTGGGCACTTCATCGACCGCTACGTCTTCCCCGACGGGGAGCTCATCGGCTCGGGCACGATCATCGGCGCCGCGCAGGACCAGGACCTCGAGGTGCAGCACAGCGAGAACCTGCGCCTGCACTACGCCGCCACGCTGCGCGACTGGAACCGCAACCTGGTCGAGCACTGGGACGAGTGCGTGGCCGAGGTCGGCGAGGGGACCGCGCGGGTGTGGGGGCTCTACATCGCCGGCTCGCGCGTCGGCTTCGAGCGCGACGAGGTCGAGCTGCACCAGGTGCTCGCGACCCGCAACCACGACGACGGCCGTTCCGACTTCCCGATGCGTCCCGACTGGTGAGCCACCGATAGCCTCGACGGGTGAGCACCCGTGCAGCCCAGTTCCAGGCGACCGTGCGTCGCCGCGAACCGCTCTCGGACCACCTCGTCCGGATCGTGCTCGACGACCTCGACGGCTTCACCTCGACCGGCGTCCCCGACGAGTGGGTCGGCCTCGTCGTGCCCGGCCAGTTCCAGAGCCGTTACTACACCGTGCGGTCCTTCCGGGACGGCGAGCTGACCCTCGACGTCGTGGTCCACGACGTCGGCCTGGTCACCGAGTGGGCGACGCGCGACTGCGTCGGCGACACCGTCACCGTGACCGAGCCCAAGGCGTCCTTCGCGCCGCCGCCCGGCGCGCGCTGGCTGCTGCTGGTCGGCGACCTGACGGCCATGCCGGCGATGGCCCGCATCGCCGAGACCCGCCCCGACCTGACGACGTACGTCATGGCGGAGGTGCCCGACGACCTGACCGGCTACCTGCCGTCCGGCGTCGACGTGACCTGGCTGGCCCCACCCGCGCCCGGGCAGAGTGCGCTGGCCACGGTCGTCGAGGGCATCGAGTGGCCCGAGGGTGAGGGTTACTTCTGGATGGCGGGGGAGTCCGCCCAGATGCGCGCGATCCGCAAGCACCTCATGCGCGAGGTCGGGCTGCCGACCAGCCACTACGACGTGATGGGCTACTGGCGCGCCACCGCCGCCCGGCAGCCCCGGGCCGTCGATCCCGGACCGGTCTGGCGCGCGGGCAAGGCGGCAGGCAAGACTGACGAGCAGATCTGGGCCGACTACGACGCTGCCAGGGAGACGACCGATGGCTGACCACGACGACGAGCTCGACGACGAGCTCGACGAGGACTTCGACCTCTCCGGCGTCGCGCCGGCGGGCGCCTTCTACGAGGCGCCCGAGGGCTACCGCAGCGGGTTCGCGTCGTTCGTCGGCCGACCGAACGCCGGCAAGTCGACCCTGACCAACGCGCTCGTGGGCCAGAAGATCGTCATCACGTCCTCCAAGCCGCAGACCACCCGCAACGTGGTGCGCGGCATCGTGCACCGCGCCGACGCCCAGCTGATCCTGGTCGACACCCCCGGCCTCCACCGCCCGCGCACGCTGCTCGGCGAGCGGCTCAACGACCTGGTGCGTACGACCTGGGCCGAGGTCGACGTCGTCGCCGTGTGCTTCCCGGCCAACGAGAAGATCGGTCCCGGTGACCGGTTCATCGTCACCGAGCTCGGCAAGGTGCGCCGCACGGTGCGCATCGCGGTCGCCACCAAGACCGACCTGGTCACCCCCGAGCAGCTGGCGAACCACCTCATGGACATCGCCGCCCTCGGCGAGGAGACCGGCACCGAGTGGGCCGAGATCGTGCCCGTGTCCGCGGTGGCGGGCGACCAGGTCGACCTGCTCGCCGACCTCCTCGTCGGCCTGCTACCGGAGGGGCCGCCGCTCTACCCCGACGGCGACCTGACCGACGCGCCGGAGGAGGCGCTCGCCGCGGACCTGATCCGCGAGGCCGCCCTCGAGGGCGTCCGAGACGAGCTGCCGCACTCGATCGCCGTGGTCGTCGAGGAGATGGGACTGCGCGAGGGGCGTCCCGACGACAAGCCCCTGCTCGACATCGTCGCCAACCTCTACGTCGAGCGCGACTCCCAGAAGGGCATCATGATCGGCCACAAGGGCTCGCGCCTGCGCTCGGTCGGCACGGCCGCCCGCAAGCAGATCGAGGCCCTGCTGGGCACGCCGGTCTACCTCGACCTGCAGGTCAAGATCGCCAAGGACTGGCAGCGCGACCCGCGCCAGCTGCGCAAGCTCGGCTTCTGAGGCCCGGTTTCGAGGCCTGAGGCTCAGAGGCCCAGGCTCCGCGCGGTCGAGCGCACCGCCTCCGCCGACGCCGCGAGCCGGTCCCGCTCGTCCGGGCTGAGGGGCGTGGCGAGCACGCTCTCGACCCCGGACCGGCCGACGACCGACGGCATCGAGAGGCACACCCCGGAGAGCCCGTGCACCCCGTCGAGTCGCGAGGTGACGGGCAGGACGCGGTGCTCGTCGTGGAGGACCGCCTCGAGCATCCGGGACACCGAGAGGCCGATCGCCAGGCTGGTGGCGCCCTTGCCCGCGATGATCTCGTACGCCGCGGTGACCACCCGTTCGTGGATCCGGGCACGGGCGTCGGCATCGAGGCGGCCGACGCCCGGCGCCTCCCAGTCCTCGACCGGCACGCCACCGATCGTGGCGGTGGACCAGAGCGGCACCTCGGAGTCGCCGTGCTCACCGGCGATGTAGGCGTGGACGTTCTGCACGGCCACGTGGGTGTGCTCGGCGATGAGGAACCGCAGCCGTGAGGAGTCGAGGACCGTGCCGGACCCGAACACGCGGTTGCTGGGCAGCCCGGAGAACTCCAGGGCGGCCATGGTCACCACGTCGACCGGGTTGGTCACGACGAGCAGCAGCGCCTCGGGAGCCAGGGTGACGAGCGCCGGCACGAGGTCGCGGCACATCGCGACGTTGGCGGCGGCGAGGTCGAGCCGGCTCTGCCCGGGGTCCTGCTTGGCGCCGGCCGTGATGACGACGACGTCCGCGCCTGCGCAGACGGCGAGGTCGTCGCTGCCGGTGATCTCGGCCATCGGGGTGAACTGCATCCCGTGGTTGAGGTCGAGCACCTCCGCCCGCACCTTCTGGGCGTTGAGGTCGAACAGGGCGAGCTGGCGGCACACGCCACGGATCTGGGCTGCATAGGCGATGGCCGTTCCCACGGCACCGGCACCGACGATCGCGACCTTCGACATGGACCCACTCTGACAGGCCGAGGGTCAGGCCGGCACCCAGCAGATCCCGTAGCGCTGCCCGGCCTCCCACTGATCGCGCGTCGGGCTCTCCTGCGACCAGGTGAAGTCGAGCGGGTCGTCGGTGGCGTCCGCGGCGACGTCGCGGCAGACCGGGTCCATCCGTGCCGCGACCGCGTCCCGGGCAGGCAGCCTGCGGCCCGGGATGTCCACGGTCGCCGCCGCCCGCCACGCGTGCTTCGCGCCGCACGTCACCCGCCGGAACCCGGGAGTGCCGGGCGCGGCGGTCGCGCACATCGCGGGCCCGCCCCATCCCTTCGTCCGCCGCGGCAGCCGCAGCAGGGTGCCCGGCGAGGCGACGGCCACGATGTCGCAGCGGAACCAGTCGGCCCCGGCCTCCGCCCGCGCGGGGCTCGGGCTGAACCAGACGGCCCGCACCATGCTGAGCCTCAGCTCGCGCGGCGTACGTCCGAGGTGCTTCGGCAGCCGGGTGGTGCAGGCCCGGCTCATCTGGCGCTGCGCGGCCTGCGAGTCCACCCGACGCGTGAAGCCGGACTTGGTGGTGAGGTCGAGCCGGCCGACGAAGTAGGTCTGGGCCGTGTGGGGTCGGCGGCACGGGACCGGTGCCGTGCGGCCGACCACGGCGACCGCCTGGCGCAGGGACAGGGCGTGGCACTCGCCCGCCTCCGGCGTCGGTCCCGGGTCCGGGGGAGCGGTCGCGGCCGGGACGGGCGTCGACGAGGGGGACGTGGTCGGGTCGTCCGCGGGTGCGTCCGGAGCCGAGGTGCAGGCCGACAGCACCGCGGCCGCGGCCACCATGGCGAGGAGCCGCCTCATCCCATCACCAGCGCGGCGAGCGTGCCGCCCAGCTCGTACGCCGCTTCGCGGTCCGTCTCGCCCACGTCGCCCAGCACCTCGAGGACGGGCGCGCTCTGGCGCCAGGCGAGCGCACCGACGATCGACTGGACCGACCGCACCGCGCCGGTGGTGTCGTAGCGCCCGTGGACGTAGAGGCCGAACGGCTTGCGGCCTCCTTCGACGGTCGCGGCCGAGCCGTCGTCGGTGAGCGCGCCCCCGGCCTGGAGGAAGATCGAGTCGAAGAAGTGCTTGAGGGCGCCGCTCATGTAGCCGAAGTTGGCGGGCGTGCCGAGGACGTAGCCGTCCGCGGCCAGCACGTCGTCCGCGTCAGCCTCGAGCGCGGCTCGGACGACCACCTCCACGCCCGCGATCGCCTCGTCCGAGGCGCCGGCGACGACGGCCTCGGTCAGCGCGGCCACCGACGGCGTCGGCGAGTGGTGGACGATCAGCAGGCGCGGCACGGAGCCGAGGCTACTCACGGCCCCGCGAGCGGCGTACCGTCGATGCGTGACGTTCGACGTGGCGGGCGACGCCTACGACCGTTTCATGGGTCGCTACTCCCGGCCCCTGGCCGCGCGCTTCGCCGACTGGCTCGAGGTGGCACCCGGCCAGGAGGCGATCGACGTGGGCTGCGGCCCGGGCGCCCTGACCGGCGTGCTCGTCGAGCGGCTCGGCGGCGGTGGCGTGCGCGCGGTCGACCCCTCGGCGCCCTTCGTCGAGACGTGCCGCGAGCGCTTCCCCGGCGTGGACGTGCGGCAGGGCGCGGCGGAGTCGCTGCCCTTCGAGGACGCGACCTGCGACGTGGCAGCGGCGTGCCTCGTCGTCCACTTCATGACCGACCCCGTCGCGGGCGTCGGTGAGATGAGGCGGGTCACCCGACCCGGTGGCCGGGTGGGCGCAACCGTGTGGGACCTCGCCGGGTCGCGGGCGCCGATGTGGCCCCTGTGGGACGCGGTCGCCGAGCTCGAGCCCCAGCACCCGGGCGAGCGGGGGTTCCGGGGTGGCTCACGCACCGGCCTCGTCGAGATCCTCGAGGCCGCCGGCCTCCGTGACGTGGAGTCGGCCGAGGTCGAGGTGACGGTGTCCCACCCCAGCTTCGAGGAGTGGTGGGAGCCCTACCTCCACGGCGTCGGCCCGGCCGGTGACGCGGTCGCCGCGCTGGGACCCGACGGGCGCCGTCGCCTCGAGGAGGTGCTGCGCCGTCGCCTCGGCGACGGGCCGTTCGACCTGTCGGCGGTGGCGTACGTGGCGCGCGGCCGCCCCTGAGGGCGTCTCATCCCGCGGGAGCCCGGGCCGCGGTCGTGGGGAACGGGGTTATCGTGGTCTCGTCATGATGCGCAGCCTCCTTCTTCGCTGCCGCAACGAGGCCTAGGACCCGGCCCCCTCGTTGCGGAGAGTGGTGCGTGCCGGTCGCCCCTTCTGCAGACCGAGGACACCATGACCAACCTGAGCAACACCGCCAACCAGCAGGGCACGAGCCCGATGCCGTTCGCCCGCTACACCCCGTTCGTGCCCGTCGACGTGCCCGACCGCACCTGGCCGACGAAGAAGGTCGAGAAGGCGCCGCGCTGGCTGTCCACCGACCTGCGCGACGGCAACCAGGCGCTCATCGACCCGATGACCCCGGCCCGCAAGCTCACGATGTTCGAGCTGCTGGTCTCGATGGGCTACAAGGAGATCGAGGTCGGCTTCCCCAGCGCCAGCCAGACCGACTTCGACTTCGTGCGCAAGCTGATCGACGAGGACCGCATCCCCGACGACGTACAGATCTCGGTGCTGACGCAGGCCCGTGAGGACCTCATCGAGCGGACCGTGGACTCGCTGGTCGGGGCTCCCCGCGCGACCGTCCACCTCTACAACGCGACCGCCCCGCTGTTCCAGCGCGTCGTCTTCAACGTCACCCCCGACGAGTGCCGCAACATCGCCGTGC
Organism: Nocardioides sp. T5; assembly: GCF_048161455.1. Lineage (NCBI taxonomy): Bacteria > Bacillati > Actinomycetota > Actinomycetes > Propionibacteriales > Nocardioidaceae > Nocardioides > Nocardioides sp. T5. The sequence goes on from NZ_CP182415.1 coordinate 1,608,331, forward strand.
GCGGCACCGAGATGGTGATGAAGTACGCCGAGGAGCGCCTCGGCGGTCTCGTCGGCAGCGGGGACTTCGGCTACCAGTACAGCCCGGAGATCTTCACCCAGTCCGACACCGACTTCGCGCTGAGCGTGTGCGAGGCGGTCTCCGACGTGTGGCAGCCCGAGGCCGGCCGCGAGATCGTCCTCAACCTGCCCGCCACCGTCGAGATGTCGACGCCCAACACCTACGCCGACCAGATCGAGTACTTCGGCCGCGGCCTGACCCGGCGCGAGCACTCCGCGATCAGCCTGCACCCGCACAACGACCGCGGCACCGCCGTCGCCGCCACCGAGCTCGGCCTGATGGCCGGCGCCGACCGGGTGGAGGGCTGCCTGTTCGGCCACGGCGAGCGCACCGGCAACGTCGACCTGGTCACGCTCGGCATGAACCTCTTCAGCCAGGGCATCGACCCGCAGGTCGACTTCTCCGACATCGACGAGGTCCGTCGCACCGTCGAGTACTGCACCAACCTGCCGGTCCACCCGCGCCACCCCTACGCGGGCGACCTCGTCTACACCGCCTTCTCCGGCTCCCACCAGGACGCGATCAAGAAGGGCCTGGAGGACCTCGACAAGAAGGCCGCGGCCCTCGGCGTGCCCGTGGGCGAGCTGCCCTGGGAGGCGCCCTACCTGCCCATCGACCCCAAGGACGTCGGCCGCACCTACGAGGCGGTCATCCGCGTCAACAGCCAGTCCGGCAAGGGCGGTGTGGCCTACGTCCTCAAGTCCGAGCACAAGCTCGACCTGCCGCGTCGCGCGCAGATCGAGTTCAGCCGGGTCGTCCAGCAGCGCACCGACACCGACGGCGGGGAAATCACGCCCGAGGAGATCTGGTCGGTGTTCCGCGCGGAGTACCTCGACCGCGAGGCCCCGCTCAAGCTCAACTCGGTCCACACCTCCAGCGCGGCGGGGGAGAAGGACCAGCTCACCGTCGGGGTGTACGTCGACGGCGAGCGGCGCGAGCTGACCGGTGAGGGCAACGGCCCGATCGCCGCGTTCGTGGACGCGATCGGCGCCGTCGGCCACGACGTACGCGTCCTCGACTACCACGAGCACGCCCTGTCGTCGGGCGGCGACGCCATCGCAGCGGCCTACGTCGAGTGCGCGGTGGGCGAGAAGGTCCTGTGGGGCGTGGGGCTCGACGCCAACATCGTGACCGCGTCACTCAAGGCGGTCATCAGCGCGGTCAACCGCGGCTGACAGGCAACAGCGCTACATTTCGATCATGCTGGTCAGCGAGCGGATCGGACAGTTCTTCGTCGAGTCCGACGGCGGGCGCGACCGGCTGGAGTACACCGAGTACGGCTCCGGCGACGACTGGGTCGTGCTGCTGCACGGCCTGCTCATGCCGCGCCGGATGCAGCAGCCGCTCGCCCGGGCGATGGCCGCGCAGGGGCTGCACGTGGTGACCCTCGACCTGCTCGGGCACGGCCGCTCCGACCAGCCCGCCGACCCTCTGGTCTACTCGATGACGTCCTTCGGCGAGCAGGTGGTCGCGCTGCTCGACCACCTCGGCGCGGAGCAGGCAGTCATCGGCGGCACGTCGCTCGGGGCCAACGTCTCGCTGGAGGTGGCCGTCATCGCCCCCGAGCGGGTCAAGGGGCTCATCGTGGAGATGCCGGTCCTCAACAACGCCCTGGTCGCCGGGATCCTCGCGTTCGTGCCGATCATGCTCGCCGCGCGCTACGTGCCCGTCACCGCCAACACGCTGCAGCGGATCTCGCGGTCGGTGCCCCGCGGCCTCGTCCCCTTCTGGGTCGGCATCGGCCTCGACACGGTCGACCACCGGGCCGAGTCCATCGCCTCGGTGCTCCACGGCGTGATCTTCGGGCGGCTCGCCCCCTCGCGCAGCCAGCGGCGCCGGATCCAGGCACCCGTCTTCCTGGTCGGTCACCCGATCGACCCCATCCACCCGTTCGTCGACGCCGACATGCTGGCCGCCGAGCTGCCCAACGTACGGCTCGAACGGGCCACCTCGATCCTCGAGTGGCGCTTCCGGCCGGAGCGCCTGACGGCCGCCGCCGCCGACTTCGCGCTCGACTGCTGGCGCGAGCGTCCGGCCACGTCGACGGTCCGCACCCGGAAACGCTGACGCCGCGGCCGCCCGTTCGAGGCCCGGGCGGGGTCGGTGGGGGACAATGATGCCGTGCCCCTCTACCGCGACGAGGCCGTCGTGCTCCGCACCCACAAGCTGGGCGAGGCCGACCGCATCATCACCCTGCTGACCCGTCAGCACGGGCGCGTGCGCGCGGTCGCCAAGGGCGTGCGTCGTACGACGTCGCGCTGGGGCTCGCGCCTCGAGCCGTTCACCCACGTCGACCTCCAGCTCGCCGAGGGCCGCAGCCTCGACGTCATCACGCAGGCCGAGACGCTCGACCCGTTCAACGCCCGGCTGGGTCTCGACTACGACCGATACACCGCCGGAACGGTGATGCTCGAGACGGCCGAACGCCTCGTCACCGAGGAGAAGGAGCCCGCTGTCCAGCAGTTCCTGCTGCTCGTCGGCGGCCTGCGCGCGATGGCCGGGGGCGAGCACCCGGCCAAGCAGGTCCTCGACTCCTACCTGCTGCGCTCGCTGTCCGTCGCCGGCTACGCGCCGTCCTTCGACCACTGCGTGCAGTGCGGCGTCGAGGGACCGCACCGCTTCTTCAACCCGTCGGCGGGCGGCGTCCTGTGCGTCTCCGACAAGCTGCCGGGATCGGCCACCCCCGCCTCGGAGACGGTCCTCCTGCTCGGTGCCCTCCTCGTCGGCGACTGGCCCGTCGTCCACGCCGCAGAGCCACGTCACCTGCGCGAGGCCAGCAACCTCGTCTCGGCCTACCTCGCCTGGCACCTCGAGCGCGGCCTGCGCTCGATGGCGTACGTCGAGCGGTGAGCGCACGTACGGAACGCACTGCCTGTCAGACGGTCGCGTGGACGGCTTCAGCGATTGCGGGTAGGACGAGCTTGTAGGTCGCCCAGGAGCACGATGCGCATGGCCTCGCGCTGACGAGACGATCTCCGTCGTCCGTGCGTACGACTGCGCGGTGACTGTGGTCCACCTGATGGACCACAGCCACCGCACTGTGGGGGACGCCGGGGGCGAGGATCGCCGGGCTGATTGGTGGCTGGCACCGGTGGCCTGTGGGGTGCGACAGCGGTTATCGGGACGTGTGGAGCACCGCCCGCGGACCTTCGGCACTGGGGCCCACCCGCGCGCGGCGCGAGGATGGAGGCATGGATGAGACGTCCGGCAGCCACTCGCGCCGAGGCGCCGGGGCGGCTGCGGGAGCAGCGTGGCAGCTGGCGGTGGTCTCGCTGGTCGTCCTGACGGTCGGCGCCGGGCTGTTCGGAGCCGCGTGGGCGATCGGAGGCGAGGACGCGGTCTCCGACAACTGGGTCGGCACGTCGGTCGTGGTGGCGCTGTTCGCCGGGCTGACCGGGTCGTTCGTCGCGCTGCTCATGGCTGTGTACGCCGGCCTGCGGCACCACCGGTGGTCGGAGCTGCTGCTGCCGCTGGTGACGTTCCCGGCGGTCGTCGCCGCTGTCGCCCTCCTCGAGGCGTTCGTCTTCGAGTGAGTCGCCTGCTGTCGTGGCCACCGCCGGCGCGGTCCCGCCTACGCTGGGCCCCGTGAAGCGACAGGTGAAGCAGCCGACCCCGCACCCCAGCGGCGCGACTCCGCCGCCGGTGCCGCGCGACCTCGTCCCCGAGCACGTCGCGATCATCATGGACGGCAACGGCAGGTGGGCCAAGGAGCGCGGGCTCCCGCGCACCAAGGGCCACGAGCAGGGCGAGCACACGCTCTTCGACGTGGTCGAGGGCGCGATCGAGATCGGCGTGAAGGCGATCTCGGCCTACGCCTTCTCGACGGAGAACTGGTCGCGATCACCTGACGAGGTGCGCTTCCTGATGGGCTTCAACCGCGACGTGATCCGCCGCCGCCGAGACGAGATGAACGACCTCGGCGTACGCGTGCGCTGGGCCGGCCGCGCGCCGCGCCTCTGGAAGTCGGTCATCAAGGAGCTGCAGGTCGCCGAGGAGCTGACCAGGGACAACGACGTCCTCACCCTCACGATGTGCGTCAACTACGGCGGCCGCGCCGAGCTCGCCGACGCCGCCCGGGCGATCGGACGCGAGGTGGCGGCCGGCCGCCTCAACCCGGACAAGATCGACGAGAAGGTCTTCGCCCGCCACCTCTACGTGCCCGAGCTGCCCGACGCCGACCTCGTCTGGCGCACGTCGGGGGAGCAGCGGCTGTCCAACTACATGCTGTGGCAGGCGGCCTACAGCGAGATGGTGTTCACCGACGTGCTGTGGCCCGACGTCGACCGGCGGCACCTGTGGTCGGCGATCGAGACGTACGCCAGCCGCGACCGGCGCTACGGCGGCGCGGTCCCCAACCAGACGCCCCAGCAGACCTGAGGTCAGCGACAGGCCGGGCAGGTCCCGAAGATCTCCAGCGTGTGGCTGATGTCGCCATAGCCGTGCTCGGACGCGATCGCGCTCGTCCAGCGCTCGACGGCCGGCCCCTCCACCTCCACGGTCGCCCCGCACGTGCGGCACACGAGGTGGTGGTGGTGCGTGTCGGAGCAGCTGCGCCAGATGGCCTCGCCGTCCTCGTTGCGCAGCATGTCGACCTCACCGGCTTCGGCGAGCGTCGCCAGCGTGCGGTAGACGGTGGCGAGCCCCACCGACTCGCCCTGCTGCGAGATGAGGTCGTGGATCTCCTGCGCACTTCGGAAGTCGTCGAAGCCCGCGAGCGCGGCCGCGACGGCGCGACGCTGGCGGGTGGGGCGGACCGACGGGCGGGAGGTGGGGTCAGTGCTCGTCATAGTGCTCTCCGTGTACGGCGTGCCGGTGGCCGTCGTGGACGTAGTCGACGTGGTCCCCGTGGGGCACCGCTGGATGGCCGCAGTCCTGGCCGTGGTCGTGCGGGTGGTCGTCGGTGGAGCGGTGCGGGGTCGCGTTGACCTCGGGGAACGGCGCCATCAAGCGGCTGCGGCGCCGCAGCCACACCCCGAGCGGCCAGGTGGCGGTGAACATCGCCAGGGCGAGCAGGACGATCGTCGGCCCGGGGGCCACGGACACCCGGAAGGACAGCCACGCGCTGAGGAAGAGGCCGCCGACGGACGCCGCGCAGCCGACCAGCATCGCTCCGAGCAGGGTGGTGCGGAAGGAGCGCGCGACCTGCTGCGAGGTCGCGACCGGGACCACCATCAGCGCCGAGACGAGCAGCAGGCCGACCGTGCGCATGGCCACGGTGATGCTGACCGCGGCGAGCACCGCGATCAGGAGGTTGTAGCCCCGCACCCTGAGTCCGGCCACGCGGGCGAAGTCGGGGTCGCTCGCGACGGCGAACAGCTGCGGCGAGAGCCCGAGCGTCACCGTGAGCACCACGACGGCCAGCACGGCCGTCGACCACACGTCGGCCGAGGAGATGCTGTTGAGCGAGCCGAACAGGTAGGCCTGCAGCGTCGCGGCACCCTGCCCGGCGATGCCCGTGATCAGCACACCGCCGGCGAGGCCGCCGTAGAAGAGCAGCGCGAGCGCGACGTCGCCGTTGGTGTGCCCACGCTCGCGGATGAGCTCCATGAGCACGGCGCCCAGCACCGCGACGACGACCGCCGTCCAGGTGGGGGAGGTGCCGGTCAGCAGGCCGAGGGCGACGCCGGTGACCGCGACGTGGCCGATGCCGTCGCCGAGCAGGGCCAGGCGTCGCTGGACGATGAAGGTGCCGATGGCCGGTGCGGCCAGCCCGGTCAGCAGCGCGGCGATGAGCGCGCGCTGCATGAAGCCGAGGGAGAACAGGTCGATGAAGCTCACTGGCTGGACCTCCGCTCCCAGTCGAACGGCGAGGCGACGTGCGGGGCGTGGTCGTGCCGGGTCGGGACGTCGTGGTCGTCGTGGTGGTGGGTGTGCGACGCCACCTCCTGCGTGAGGGGCGGACCGTCGTAGGCCACCCGGCCGTCGCGCATCACCACGGTCCGGTCGATCAGCGGCATCATCGGGCCGATCTCGTGGGCGACGAGGACGATCGTCGCCCCGCTGGCCTTGAGGCGCCCGAGGGCGTCGGCGAGGGCCTGCTGGTTGGGCAGGTCGACGCCGGCGGTGGGCTCGTCGAGGACGAGCAGGTCGGGCTCGCCCGCGAGCGCCCGCGCGATGAGGACGCGCTGCTGCTGGCCGCCCGACAGCTGCGAGACGCCGTACGACGCCCGGTCGGCGAGGCCGACGACGTCGAGCGCGGCCTCCACCGCCCGCCGGTCCGCGGCGCCGCTCGCGCGCATCAGGCGTCGGCGTCCGACCCGCCCCGACGCCACGACCTCGCGCACCGTCGCGGGCACCCCGCCCGAGGCGGTCGACCGCTGGGGGACGAAGCCGAGCCGCTGCCAGTCGGTGAAGGCCTCGATCGGCGTCCCGAAGAGCCGTACGTCCCCTCGGGTGTGGGGAAGGAGCCCGGTGACCGCGCGCACCAGCGTCGACTTGCCCGACCCGTTGGGACCGAGCAGCGTCACCACCTCGCCCGGGCGCACCGTGAGGTCGACGTCGCGCAGGATCGGCCGTCCGCCGATGGCGACGGAGACCCGGTCGAGGACGACGGGTGGTGCGAGGCGGGGGTCGGGCGAGGTCACGAGCAGCCGTTGGCCTGCTGGAGGGCGGTGAGGTTCTCTCGCATGAGGGAAAGGTAGTCCTCGTCGGCCGTGTCGTCCGACAGCCCCTCGATCGGGTCGAGCACCGCGGTCTCGACGTCGAGGTCGTCGGCGAGGGTCTCGGCCATCTTCGGGCTCACCAGCCGCTCGGAGAAGACAGTGGTCACGCCGTCCTGCGTGATGAGCTCCTGGAGGCGGGCCAGGTCGGCCGCGGTCGCCTCGGAGTCGGGGGACAGGCTGGCGATCGGCTCGAAGTGCGGGCCGTAGCGCTCGAGGTAGGCGAAGGCCTGGTGGCTGACGACGGTCGTGTCGCGCTCGCAGGCGGCGAGGCCGTCGGTGTACTCCTGGTCGAGCGCCTCGAGCTCGGTGCGCAGCTCGGTCGCGTTGTCGGCGTAGGCCTGCGCGGCGTCGGGGTCGACGTCGCCCAGCTCGGCGGCGACCGCGTCGGCGAAGTCGGCGACCAGGAGCGGGTCGAGCCAGAAGTGCGGGTCGCTGTCGCCGTGGTCGTGCTCCTCCTCGGCGTGCTCGGCGTGCTCCTCCTCGGTCTCGCCCTCGTGCTCCGAGGCGTCGGCGGGCAACAGCTCGACAGCGTCGGCGGCGTCGAGCACGCGGGTCTCGGCCGTCTCCGCCCCGGCGTCGACGGCGGGCTGGAACCCGTGCGTGAGCACGACGAGGTCGGCCTCCTCCAGCGCGGCGGTCTGGGCGATGGTGAGCTCCAGGTCGTGTGGCTCCTGGCCGGGCTGGGTGAGGTTGGCGACCTCCCAGTCGTCGCCCGCCACCCGATCGGTCACCCAGGCCAGCGGGTAGAACGCGGCGACGGCCGAGCGACCATTCCCGGTGGCGTCGTCGGACCCGCCGCAGCCGGCAAGGAGGGCGGCCGAGGCGAGGGCGGTGGCAAGGGCGATCGGTCGGGTGACGGGCGACATGAGAACGATTCTCACCCCGGTTGAGAACGATTGTCAAACCGGCTGGGTAGGGTGAGCCCGTGCTCGTCGTGACCCGTCTCCGCGCCCCCAGTCCCCACCGTGGATCCGGGGAGGCGGACGGGGAGGAGCTGCGCCGCGGGCTGCTGCAGGCGCTCGACATCCTCGCCGCAAAGCCCGGGTACGTCGGGGGAGACGTGGGCCGCAACGTCGACGACCCGACGCTGTGGGTGCTCACCACGCGCTGGCAGAACGTCGGCTCCTACCGACGCGCGCTGGGGTCGTACGAGGGCAAGATGCACATCCAGCCGCTGATGGTCCACGCGCTCGACGAGCCCAGTGCCTACGAGGTGGTCGAGGAGGGGACCGACCTCAACGAGCCCCAGCCCCGATCGCTAGGCTGAGCGCTCGTTCGCGCGAGCCGGCAGCCAGCCGGCCCGACCTGCCCACACCTGAGGACCCGCACCGTGCCCAAGCCCGCTCCGACCGCCCTGGACAACGTCGTCTCCCTCGCCAAGCGCCGAGGTTTCGTCTACCCCAGCGGTGACATCTACGGCGGCACGCGCTCGGCGTGGGACTACGGCCCGCTCGGGGTCGAGCTCAAGGAGAACATCAAGCGCCAGTGGTGGAAGTTCATGGTCACCCGCCGCGACGACGTGGTCGGGCTCGACTCGAGCATCATCCTCCCCACCCGCACGTGGGAGGCCTCGGGCCACCTGAGCACCTTCAGCGACCCGCTTGTCGAGTGCCAGTCGTGCCACAAGCGGTTCCGCGAGGACCACCTCCAGGAGGACCACGCCGCCAAGAAGGGCATCGACGACCCCGACACGGTCGACATCAACGAGTCGGTCGCGTGCCCCAACTGCGGCACGCGCAACGCGTGGACCGAGCCGCGCAACTTCAACATGATGCTCAAGACCTACCTCGGCGTGATCGAGGACGAGTCCGGCCTGCACTACCTCCGGCCCGAGACCGCGCAGGGCATCTTCCTCAACTTCGCCAACGTGGTGACCTCGAGCCGCCAGAAGCCGCCCTTCGGCATCGCCCAGATGGGCAAGAGCTTCCGCAACGAGATCACGCCCGGCAACTTCATCTTCCGCACCCGCGAGTTCGAGCAGATGGAGATGGAGTTCTTCGTCAAGCCGGGCGAGGACGAGGAGTGGTTCCGCTACTGGATCGAGGAGCGCACCCGCTGGTACGTCGACCTCGGCATCAACCCCGACAACCTGCGCCACTACGAGCACCCGCAGGAGAAGCTGTCCCACTACTCCAAGGGCACGACCGACATCGAGTACCGCTTCGGGTTCTCCGGCCGTGACTTCGAGGAGCTCGAGGGCGTCGCCAACCGCACCGACTTCGACCTCAAGCAGCACAGCGAGTTCTCCGGCAAGGACCTGTCCTTCTACGACCAGGCCGCCGACGAGCGCTACCTGCCCTACGTCATCGAGCCCGCAGCCGGCCTCACCCGCTCGCTGATGGCGTTCCTCATCGACGCCTACACCGAGGACGAGGCGCCCAACACCAAGGGCGGCGTCGACAAGCGCGTCGTGCTCAAGCTCGACCCGCGCCTCGCGCCCGTCAAGGTCGCGGTGCTGCCGCTGAGCCGCAACGCCGACCTGTCGCCCAAGGCCAAGGCCCTTGCCGCCGAGCTGCGGGAGAACTGGAACGTCGACTTCGACGACTCCGGCGCCATCGGTCGCCGCTACCGCCGCCAGGACGAGATCGGTACGCCGTTCTGCGTCACCGTCGACTTCGAGACGCTCGACGACGACGCGGTCACCGTGCGCGAGCGCGACACGATGCACCAGGAGCGGGTCGGCCTCGACGGCATCAGCGCCTACTTCGCCCAGAAGCTGCTCGGCTGCTGACGCCGCGGCGTGCCACCATGGCGCCATGCTGCGCTCAGTGGTGCTCGCGACGGGCCTCGCGACGGTCCTGGTTGCGTCGCTGACGGCCTGCGGCGGCGGTGACGCGGAGCCACGTCCGGCGCCAGCGCGCCCGGCGCCGGCTGCGGCGGAGGAGCCCGACGGGGTGAGCGCCACCGAGCCCGGGACCGCCCTGGAGCACGGTGACGCAGCCACGCTCGTCTGGAAGCCCGCCGGTGACCTCACCGGCGCGCTCGACCTGACGGTGGAGACCGTGCAGGAGCGGCGGGCATCCGTCTTCGACGGTTGGGCGCTCGGCGACTCGATGCAGGAAGCCCGTCCCTACTTCGTCAGCGTGGCGGTGACCAACGTCGGCGGGACCGACCTCGCCGGACAGGCCGTCCCGCTCTACCTCCGCGACGACCGGGGGAGACTGGGGGCACCCTGGACCGTGGGTGGCGACTTCACGCCCTGCCAGAGCGGACCGCTGCCGGAGCCGTTCGCAGCCGGAGCGAGCGCGGAGATGTGCCTGGTCTACCTCGCGCCGGACGGTGCTCGCGTCGAGGACATGGTCTTCGAGCCCACCGAGGGCTACGACCCCATCTCCTGGGCCGGCGACGTGTCGGGCCCGCCCAGGGTCCGCCAGCGCCCCGGACGGTGATTTGGGCCGGCTCTCCCGGGGGCTCGACAATGGAGCCATGACCGTCGTGCCCGACTCCCTCACCCTGGGCTCGCTGCGCGTCGACACCCCGGTCGTCCTCGCGCCGATGGCCGGCATCACCAACGCCGCCTACCGCCGCCTCTGCGCCGAGCAGGGTGCGGGCCTCTACGTCTGCGAGATGATCACCAGCCGCGGCCTCGTCGAGGGCGACGAGACCACGAAGAAGATGCTCGTCTTCGACGAGCTGGAGTCGGTGCGCTCCGTGCAGCTCTACGGCACCGACCCCGTCTACATCGGCAAGGCGGTCGAGATCCTCTGCGCCGACCACGGCGTCGCCCACGTCGACCTCAACTTCGGCTGCCCGGTGCCCAAGGTGACGCGCAAGGGCGGCGGGGGAGCCCTCCCGTGGAAGCGGGGGCTCCTCGGCGAGGTCCTCGAGCACGCGGTCGCTGCCGCGGCGCCGTACGACGTCCCGGTGACGATGAAGACCCGCAAGGGCCTCGACGACGACCACCTGACGTACCTCGACGCCGGCCGCATCGCCCAGGAGAGCGGCGTCGCCGCGATCGCCCTGCACGGCCGCACGGTCCAGCAGGCCTACTCGGGCGAGGCCGACTGGGACGCCATCGCGGCCCTCGTCGACCACGTCGACATCCCCGTCCTCGGCAACGGCGACATCTGGGAGGCGTCCGACGCGCTGCGCATGGTCGCGCAGACCGGCGCCGCCGGTGTGGTCGTCGGTCGCGGCTGCCTCGGTCGGCCGTGGCTCTTCCGCGACCTGGCCGCGGCCTTCCACGGCGAGGACGTCGCCACGCTGCCGACCCTCGGCGAGGTGAAGGCCATGATGCGCCGCCACGCCGAGCTGCTCTCCGAGCACATGGGCGAGGAGCGCGGCTGCAAGGAGTTCCGCAAGCACATCACCTGGTACCTCAAGGGCTTCCCGGCGGGTGGCGAGCTGCGCCACCAGCTGGCCCTCGTCGACTCCCTGGCCTCCCTCGACGAGCTCCTGGCCGGGCTCGACGACGACGCGCCCTTCCCCGAGCGCGAGCTCGGCACCCCGCGCGGGCGCCAGGGCGCCCCGCGCAAGAAGGTCGCGCTCCCCGACGGGTGGCTCGACGACACGGACGGCCGGGGCGCACACCTGCGCGAGGACGTCGACGAGACCACGGGCGGCTGAGCGGCGCGCCGCGCGTCGTACGCATGGATCCGCGGCCGGGTGAGCCGGAACACGCCGAAATTTACCGGGGGAGATTGGGACAGGCCGAGAATCCTGTGCTTCACTCGTGGATCGCGTCGACGTGGGTACGAGTTCTTCCCCCGTTTCCGGGCTCGTGGTTCGGCGCAACGTCCCCCGACAGCAACCGCAAAGGATCAGCGCTGTGGCTCAGCATCGCCACAAGCGGGAAGCCCCTGCTACCACCCCCCGTCCGTCTCGGATCCCCCGTTCCGTCCTCGTCTCCGCACCGCTCGCCGTCGTGGCGACGCTGTCAGCGGTGACCATGGGCGTCCTCGCCGCAGAGCCGGCGACCCACGACAACCTGCTGGCCTCGTCCGGCACCTCGCAGCCGGTCGCCGGCACGTCCGCCGACAGCACGGTCGACGACGCCACGCTGCGCCGGCGCACCGAGACCACCACCGTGTCCCGCTCGCAGATCCGCACCGCCGCGAAGGCGGAGGCCGCCGCGCGCAAGGACATCAGCGTGGACAAGAAGGCCCGCCAGCTCGCCAAGAAGCTGGACGACACCGTGTGGACCACCGACCTGCTCAACCTCTGGGACGGTCCGTCGGACAAGGCCAAGAAGCTCGGCGTCATCGACGCCCTGAAGAAGGTGTCCGTCACCGGTCGCGAGCAGCTCGGCCGCACCCAGGTCGTCATCGACGGCCAGTCCCGCTGGGTCACCTCCGACTACCTCAGCGCCAAGAAGCCGAAGCCCGAGCCCAAGGTCGAGGCCAAGGCCGCGGTCGAGGCGAAGCCTGCAGGCCCGAGCCTGGGCGGCGTGTGCGTCAACGGCTCCGCCATCGACGCCGGTCGCGCCTCGCTCTACGAGATCCACGACGCGGTGTGCGCCAACTGGCCCTCCATCACCAGCTACGGCACGTGGCGCAGCGACGGCGAGCACGGCCAGGGCCGCGCCATCGACATCATGGTCAGCGGCGACACCGGCTGGGCGGTCGCCGAGTTCCTGCGCGCCAACTACTCCGCGCTCGGCATCGAGTACATCATCTACTCCCAGCAGATGTGGTCCGTGGAGCGCTCCGGCGAGGGCTGGCGCGGCATGTCCGACCGCGGGTCGGTCACCGCCAACCACTACGACCACGTCCACGTCACGGTGTACTGACGCGCGTGGCGACCGGGGCGTCGTCGGCGTCCGAGGCGCTCGCTAGGCTGACCGGCCGATGAGCATCGAGGACCCGTACGACGACTCGGCGCGCGAGCGCATCGTCGCCGAGCCGCCCAAGCGGGTGGAGGCGCCGGTGCGCCTGGCGTTCGAGCGCGACCGGGCGCGCGTCGTCCACGCGGCGGCGTCGCGCCGGCTCGCGGCCAAGACCCAGGTCGTCGGTCCGCAGACCGACGACTTCGTCCGCAACCGCCTCACCCACAGCCTCGAGGTGGCCCAGGTCGCCCGCGACCTGGCCCGCGCGATCGGCACGCACCCCGACATCGCCGAGACCGCGGCGCTGGCGCACGACCTCGGGCACCCGCCGTTCGGCCACAACGGCGAGCGGGTGCTCGCTGGGCTCAGCCTCGACTGCGGCGGCTTCGAGGGCAACGCGCAGACCCTGCGCCTGCTCACCCGGCTCGAGTCGAAGACCTTCGACGCCGAGGGTCGATCGGTCGGGCTCAACCTGACCCGCGCGACCCTCGACGCCTGCACGAAGTACCCCTGGGCGCGCGCAGAGGCCACCGGCCCGCACGGCGTGCACGCCGACGGCACCCCACGGGTGGTCGTGAAGTTCGGCGTCTACGACGACGACCGACCCGTCTTCGACTGGGTGCGGGCCGGGGTCGAGGGCCGCCGGCGCTGCCTCGAGGCCCAGGTCATGGACCTGGCCGACGACGTCGCCTACTCGGTGCACGACGTCGAGGACGGCATCGTCGCCGGACGTCTCGACCTGACCCGGCTCGACCGCGACGCCCTGTGGGAGACCGTGCGCGCCTGGTACCTGCCCGGGGTCGACGACGACGCGCTCGACTTCGCGCTGGCCGACCTGCGGGCCGTGGGCAGCTGGCCCCGGTCGTCGTACGACGGCAGCCGGCGCAGCCTCGCCGCGATCAAGAACCTCACCAGCGACCTCATCGGCCGCTTCTGCGGCAGCGTGCAGCAGGCGACGTTCGCCGCGACGGCGGGGGAGCCGCCGGTGCGGCACCGCGCCGACCTCGTCGTACCGGGTGCGACCGAGGTCGAGATCGGGGTGCTCAAGGGGATCGCCGCCCACTACGTCATGCAGGCCGACGACCGGGTCGCCCTGATGGAGCGACAGCGCCAGCTCGTCGCCGAGCTCGTCGAGGGGCTGTGGGCGCGCGGGGTCGACGCCCTCGACCCGGTCTTCGTGGAGGACTGGGAGCTCGCAGGCGACGACGCCGGCCGGCGGCGGGTGGTCATCGACCAGGTCGCGTCACTGACCGACGCCAGCGCCGTCGCGCGCCACGCTGCGCTGGCGTGACGACGGGGCCCGGCCCGAAGGCGCGGACCCCGTCGACGAGGCGTGCAGGTGACGACCTACGGCAGGTTGCCCTGGGGGTAGGGGTCGTCCTGCCGGGCGGTGCTGTCGGGGTGCAGCTGCTCCTCGAGGTCGGAGCGGTGGTCACCGTTGCCCGACGGGGTCACCTTGTCGGCGGCCGTGCTGGCGGCCGAGGCCACCTTGTCCTTCACCACCGGGGCCTTGTCCTTGGCGAGGTCGGCCGCCTGGTGCGCCTTCTCCTGGACCCGAGGGTCCTCCTTGACGCGGGTGGCCGCCTTCTTGATCTGTTCGTAGCGCTCCCGTCCGGCACGGGTGCCGAGCACGTAGCCGACACCTCCGGCGACGAGCAGCATGAGCTTCTTCATGGGGTCTCCCTTCCCTGTTCTGACTTCGGTGCGGATGAGCGGTCGGCTCATCCGTTGCCGCGGCGCCGCCACAGCAGCAGCACCACGGCCATCGCGACGAGCGAGCCGGCGGCGGCGAGCACCTCGGTGCGCGGCTTGCCGTCGTCGGTCGTGGCGGCGTCCTTGAGCGAGGCCACCTTCTGCTGGGCCTGCGACTTCACGTCGAGCTTGGCGGCGAGCTGGTCGACCGTGCCGGCCAGCTGCTCGCGCTGCCGGGCGATCTCCGCCTCGAGCTGCTTGGGGGTCTTCGGCTCCCTGGCCGCCCCGTCCGGGGCGGTGCCGGGCGTGCGGTCATCCATGGTGGTCTCCCTTCACGGTGGCGAGGTCCTCCTTGAGGCCCTCGATGGCCCGCTCCGGAGCCGGAGAGCCGGCCTCGGCCACCTTGTTCCGGCCGACGAGACCGGCCACGGCAGCGCCGGCGAGCAGGACGAGCGCCACCATGAGGGCGGCCAGCCAGGCGTCGACGACGAGCGAGAGGGCGAGGATGGCGGTGGCCACCAGCGAGCCGAACGCGAAGAAGGCGAGCAGGCCGGCGACGCTGAACATGCCGACCCCGACTCCTGCGCGCTTGCCCTTCTCGGCGACCTCCGCCTGCGCGAGGCGCATCTCCGAGCGGATCAGGTCGGGGACCTGCTGGGTGAGCTGGTGGACGAGTGCGCCGAGGGTCTGACTCTCTGGCGCGCCGTGCTGAGCAGTCATGTTTCGACCTTCCCAGACCCGCGGGCGGGGCACCAGCGACGTACGCCCCAAGGGGTGGCTGGACCCCAGCACGGGGGGTGGTCGAGGCCGTTGTGGAGACTCCGCGGTGGTCGTGGGAGGGCGCCCGTAGACTCCCCGGCGTGGCAGGCCGGATTCGCGACGACGACATCGCCGAGGTGCGCGAGAAGGCGCGGATCGACGACGTGGTGTCGGGCTACGTCACGCTCAAGCGTGCGGGCGGCGGGTCGCTGAAGGGGCTCTGCCCGTTCCACGACGAGAAGACGCCGTCGTTCAACGTCAACCCCGCCCGCCAGTTCTTCCACTGTTTCGGCTGCGGCGAGGGCGGTGACGTCATCTCCTTCCTGATGAAGGTCGACGGCCTCACCTTCACCGAGGCCGTCGAGCGGCTCGGGGAGAAGTTCGGCGTGCAGCTGCGTCGCGAGGACGGTGACGACGAGCCCGTACGACCGCGGGGTCCGGCCCGAAGCCGGCTGATCGAGGCGCACAAGGTCGCCCAGGAGTTCTACGCCGAGCAGCTCAGCGGCCGCGACGCCGTCGTCGCGCGGCAGTTCCTCCACGAGCGCGGCTTCGACCAGGCCGCGGCGGCGACCTTCGGCGTGGGCTTCGCCCCCCGTGACGGCGAGGCGCTGCTGCGCCACCTGCGCGGGCGGCGGATCAGCGACGAGGAGTCGGTCGCCGCGGGCCTCGTCGCCCTCGGTCGCTCCCACTACGACCGCTTCCGCGGTCGGCTGGTGTGGCCGATCCGTGAGGCCAACGGCGACACGATCGGCTTCGGTGCCCGCCGGATCTTCGACGACGACCGCATCGAGGCGAAGTACCTCAACACCTCCGAGACCGCGATCTACAAGAAGAGCCACGTGCTCTACGGCATCGACCTGGCGCGCACCGCGATGAAGGACAGCCAGCAGGCGGTCGTCGTGGAGGGCTACACCGACGTGATGGCCTGCCACCTCGCCGGCGTGAAGACGGCGGTGGCCTCGTGCGGCACGGCCTTCGGCACCGACCACGCGCGGGTGCTGCGCCGCTTCCTCGGCGACCACGGCACGACCAGCGGCGAGGTGATCTTCACCTTCGACGGCGACTCGGCCGGGCAGAAGGCGGCGATGAAGGTGCTCGACAGCGACCAGGTGTTCGCCTCGCAGACCTACGTCGCCGTCGCCCCCGAGGGGATGGACCCGTGCGACCTGCGTCTCAAGGAGGGTGACGAGGCCGTGCGCGAGCTGGTCGCGAGCCGGCAGCCCCTCTACCGCTTCGCCCTCGACAACGTGCTGACCCGCTACGACCTCGACCGGGCCGACGGCCGCGTCGACGCGCTGCGCGACGCTGCCGGGCTGGTGGCGAGCATCCGCGACCGGACGAAGGTCGAGACGTTCTCCCGCGAGCTCGCGCACATGGTGGGGGTCGACCTCGACCAGGTGCGCGCGGAGGTGCGCCGCGCCGCCGACCGGCCCGCGCCGGGACCCAGGGACGAGCGCCGGCCCGCCCGCGGAGCGGACGCGGCGCAGGCGCCCGAGCCGGCTCGCCCGGCCCTGCCGAGCCTGTCCGACCCCCGCTTCCTCATCGAGCGCGAGCTGCTCAAGCTGGTCATCCAGCACCCGGGCGGTGTGGGTCGCACGACGACCCACGTGACGGCCGCCGACTTCACCCACCCGACCTTCCAGGGGGTCTGGGAGGCGGTGACGGCGGCCGGCGGGCCGGTCGCCGGGGTCGACGACCAGGGCTGGGCCGCCAAGGTGCGCGGCTCGGCCACCGATCCCGCGGTCGCCGCGGCGGTCACCGAGCTCGCCGTCGAGCCGGTCCGCGGCACGACCGACCCGAACCCGACGTTCGCCGTGGCCTACGTCTACCGCCTCCAGGAGCTCACCACGTCCCGCCGCATCGCCGACGTCAAGGCCCGCCTGCAGCGCACCAACCCCGTCGAGCAGGCGCTCGACTACAACCGCATGTTCGGCGAGCTGGTGGTGCTCGAGCAGCACCGCCGCAAGCTGCGCGAGGGCGCCGTCGGCCAGCCGGGCGGACAGGCATGAGCCGCCTCTTCGGCCGGGCGACGGCGCCGCAGGTCGACGTACGTCGCGGGGAGCGGGTGCTCGCGAGTGCGACCGCAGCCGACGGCACCGTGCTCGCCGGCACCCGCGACGCCTTCTACGTCGTCCGCGACGGCGAGACCCGGCGGGTCGCGTGGGAGCAGGTGGAGGCCGCCGGCTGGGACCGCGACACCGACACCTTCCAGCTCTCCGAGGTGGGAGCGTGGGGCGAGCAGCGCCCCGTGCACACCGTGACCCTCGACGAGCCCGGCCGGCTGCTCGAGCTCGTGCACGAGCGGGTGACCGCCAGCGTCGTCCTGCAGCGCCACGTGAGCCTGGGCCGGCGGCGCGGGCTCCGGGTGATCGCGCGCCGTGCACCGTCGGGTGCGGGCGGCGTCCACTGGGTCTACGAGTACGACGAGGGCGTCGACCCCGACGACCCCGAGGTCAGCGCCGCGGCCCGTGAGGCCCTCGAGCTGGCGCAGCGCGATGTCGGCCTGCCCTGATTTCACCCGCGGTGTGGAGGCTTGCTAAGGTTTCGCCTCGCTGCACAAGCGATCCCCTGTAGCTCAACTGGCAGAGCATTCGGCTGTTAACCGGAGGGTTGTTGGTTCGAGTCCAACCGGGGGAGCCAACCAGACCGCCCCCGACCTGCACGTCAGGTCGGGGGCGGTTCTGCGTCCCCCGCAGCCCTGTGCTGGTCCTCCAGCCGGTCCTGCCGGCTGTACTTGCGGTAGCCCACCAGGATGCCGCCTCCGACGATGACGATCAGCACCACCGCCACGATGAGGTAGACGCCCGTGCTCGTGATCATGACAACCATGCGGCTGCGCCCTCTTGTCGCTGGATCTGTGCACCTCGACGCCCGCCGACGCTAGCCCGCGGGAGGGCGCTCCGCCTCCTCCGTCTCGGGTGATGCAGTCCACTGGTCCAGAGTGCGGATTGTTGCGGCACATCCGGGTACTGCGGGTCAGGTCCCTGCGGCGTCGCGACTTCGCAGGGGATCCAGGCCCGGGTGGTCAAGAAGCGGCCACCCGGGCCGCCCTTCGGGGACGGCAGGCGGGACGGCGGGGGTCCTGTCTATACGATGCGTCCGGGGTCGTCCCACCGGGAGGGGAAGTCGTGACCATGGACCGACAGCAGTTCGGCAGTCGCCTGGCTGAGGCTGCGCGCGCGATGTCGGGCACCCGGCACGCCGCCGACACCCTCGAGCGCATCGCGGCGATGGCCGTCGACCTGATCGGTCCCTGTGACATCGCCGGGGTGTGCGTGCTGCGTCCGGGACGCAACGACACGTGCGCCCACAGCCACGCCTCGGTCCAGGTCATGGACGACCTGCAGCACGACCTCGCCGAGGGCCCGGCCATGGACGGACCGACCACCGCCGACGTGATCTCCATCGGCGACCTGACCACGGGCGCACCGTGGCCGCGGTGGGCCACCGAGGTGGCCGCCCGGACCGGGGTGCGTGCCTACCTGGGCTTCCGGTTGTTCGTCGACGAGGACAGCATCGGCATGCTCAACCTCTACGCCTACGAGCCCCACGCGTTCGACCACGACGACCAGCTCGACGGCCTCGTGGCAGCGGCGCACGCCTCGGTCGCCCTGAGCGCGACCGTGCAGCACGACCAGATGCACACGGCCATGACGAGCCGCCAGCTGATCGGCGAGGCGACGGGGATCCTGCGTGAGCGCTTCGCCCTGACCTCCGACCAGGCCTTCGCCGTGCTCAAACGACTGTCGTCCCAGCAGAACATCAAGCTCTTCGCCGTGGCCGAGCACGTGGTCGAGACGGGCACGCTGCCGACCTCGGCCGCTCAGTCGTCCTAGCCCCCGGGTTGCCGTGGCGTAACGCTTCGGCGGCCGGTGTGAACTGTGCGTTACGTCGCCACCGGTCGGCGGTGGTCTGCGTCAGGGTGACGCCATGAGCGCAGAGGCGATGGACGGCGGCCACGAGCGTGCGGAGTTCGTCGTACGCCCGGACGGGACCGTGGTCGGTGAGGACGGGGCCGCGAGCGCGCTCGCCGCAGCCCTGCCCTACACGGGCCGGCTCGCGCGCCGCGCAGGGGAGATCGTCGACGTCGGCGACCTGCGGGCGATGGAGGCGGTCGGCACGCGAAGGCTCACGGTCGGGGTGACCTGGACCCCCGCAGGGGAGGGCACCTACCGGGCGGTGCTGGTGCCCGCCGAGCCCCGGACGGTCCCGACCTTCATGGTCGTCGGCGGGGCCGACACCACCGCGACCGTCGTCCACTGCGTCGACCGGGTCGTCGCGGTCGAGGGGGTCCGCTGGAGCTCGGTCCTCACGGCGGGATCGAGGGTCGTCGCCGTGGCGGGGGAGCAGGCCGCGACGGGCCACCTCGCGGAGGTCGGCACCCGCATGCTCGCGATCCTGCGCTCGCTGGAGGACCAGCACGTCGCCGGCTTCGTCCGGCTGCGCTTCGAGCAGGGCGTCCTCGTCGGCGCCTCGCTCGGCCGCCACGCCCTGGTCGCCTGCACGGGCGACACGGACGACGACGTGCTGCTCACGACCATCGACGAGGTCCGTGCGATCCTCGCCGACCGCGACCTGTCGACGGTGCCCACGCAGGACGGTCCCGACGCTGCCGAGGTCGCTCGCGTCGCCGAGCCCGTGCCCGAGGTCGCCGAGGCGGTCCCGTCGAGCGCGCCGCCGCTGGTGGGTGCCCGGTTCGCCGGTGCCGGTGACCGTGAGGAGCGCCGAGGGCGGCGACGGCGCTTCGGGGTCCGCTGACCTCAGCCCCAGCCCAGGGGGAACACCTCGAACGTCGCCGCGTGGGTGACGCCGAGCCCCTGGCCACCGCCTCGGAGGATCCCGTCGAGGAACTCCTCGGGGTCCCAGCCCTCCCAGCCCAGGCCCTCGATGTAGGCCCGGTGCTCCTTCAGCGACGCCACTCCCGCCGCGAAGGTGTCGGTCACGTCCACCGCGTGGGTCGCCTGCGGTGACCCGCCCGCCCACACCGCCTTCACGCCGCCCCACGGCTCGAGGCCGTCGGTGAGCTGCTCGGGGAACACCCACCGGTTGCCCGCGTCGCGGACCGCGTCGAGCAGCGCCTTGCCGACGGCGATGTGGTCGGCCTGGTTGAGGTTCGTGCCGCCGAAGGTCTCGCGGAAGTTGATGGTCAGCGCGACGTCCGGGCGCTGCTCGCGCACGACCTCCGCCAGCACCCGCCGCAGCTCGACGCCGTACTCCAGGATCCCGTCCGGCAGTCGCAGGAAGAGCACGTCGTCGACGCCGACGGTGGCCGCGGACGCGATCTCCTCGGCCTCGCGCAGCGGCGCGCACTCGCCGGGGTGGAGGCCGTCGATCCCGGCCTCACCGCTGGTCACCATGCAGTAGACGACCTTCTTGCCCTGCCCCGTCCAGCGCGCGACCGCCGCGGCGGAGCCGTACTCGATGTCGTCGGGGTGCGCCACAACGAACAGGGCGGTCTGCCAGTCCTCGGGCAGCGGGTCGAAGGAGGGAGGCGTGGCTCGCTCGTCGCTCATGACCCGAGCATGGCACCCGGGAGGTCGATCAGGCCATCACGCCCACGGCCTGAGGGGCGAAGCCCGGGAAGACCTGCGCGACCGACACCCCGAACCGACGGGTGACGACCTCGGCGAGCACGCTGCGGTAGTCGGTGGTGACCAGCAGGTCGGCGTCGGGCGTGTCGGACAGGCCGGGCCACGAGCCGAGGTAGCGGCCGCCCCGTACCCCGGCGCCGGCGACCAGCATGACGTTGCCGAAGCCGTGGTCGGTGCCGTAGTCGTCGTTCTCCCGCACCCTCCGGCCGAACTCGCTCAGCGTCACGAGGGTGACCCGCTCGGCCGCCGGACCGAGGTCGGCGAAGAACGCCGCGACCGAGGCCGCGAGGTCGCCGGCGTTGCGCCTCATGTCGCCCCACTCGAGCGTGCCGGCGTCGGTGTGCATGTCCCAGTCGCCCTGGTCGACGGTGATCACCTCTGTGCCGACGCCGGACCGCACGATGCGGGAGACGTCCGACAGCGCCCTGCCGAGCCCGCTGTCGGGGTAGGCAGTGGCGGGCGCGCCGGCCGGGGTGTCGCGGGCGGCGCCGAAGGTCTGCGCGCCCGCGATCGCGTCACGCACCGCGCGGCTCATCGGGTCGTTGCCTCGCCACGCGTGGGCGAGTGACGCCAGTCGGCGACCCTCCTCGTCGGCCCCGGCGACCTTTGCCTGGTCGACCCGGTTGACGACGAAGGCCGGCTGGGCGCCGAAGAGCGAGGTCGGAGCCTGGTTGCCCATCGCCGTTCCCTGCAGCGGTGAGGTGCCGGGCAGCTCGCCGAGCAGCCGGTTGAGCCAGCCGGTGCGCTCGCGCGAGCCCGGGGCGGCGTCCTCGATGGCCTCCATCGCCGCGAAGTGCGAGCGGTTGGGCGTGGCCATGCCGGTGGCGTGCACGGCCGCCAGCGTGCCGGCCTGCCACATCGGCAGCAGCGGCGCGAGCGCGGGGTGCAGCCCGAACATCGCGTCGGGCGCCAGCAGGGCCGTGTGCGGGATGGCCAGGCGCGGCCGGGCGGCGTAGTAGACGGGGTCGCCGTGCGGGACGACGAGGGACATCCCGTCGGCGGCCCCTCGCAGCGAGAGCAGGACGAGCACGGACCCGCCCGGGGCGGCCAGACCGGCGGCGCTGCGCCCGGTGACGGCGTACGCCGACGGGCCCGCGCCGCTCAGCGACGGGCCGAGCGCGACGGCCCCGCCGGCGAGGGCGGTGCCGAGGAGTGCGCGCCGGGTGAGCGCCAGTCGTGCCTCGTCGTAGTCGGGGCAGCCGCACGGACGGGTGTGGGGAGAAGCCATGTCAGCACGCCAGGTGGTCGGGGGAGTCGAGGACGGCGGCGAGCAGCCGCGGGAAGCCCCACTGGTAGAGGGCGTGGTCGCGGTCGATCTTCTCCCTGGCCTTGCAGCCGGTGGCCAGGATCGCCGTCTGCACCAGCCTCTTGCTGGCGGGCCGGTGCAGCAGGTCGCGGCTCACCGCGTCGACGAGGTCCTCGAAGCGGACCGGCTTCTTCGCCGGCACCCAGGCACGCGGCGTGCGGTAGCGGATGCCCTCGGCGGGCCACCACCCGCCGGCCATCGAGTAGTGCAGGTCCATCGAGCCGAGGGCGCGCGCGGGGGAGGCCCAGACGTCGTCGGTGACGGGCGTGCCGTCGGGTCGCGGCCAGGCGTGCGGCGTGAGCCCCAACCGCGACGCCTGCCAGAGGATCGCGTTGGACGCGGAGTCGTTGCGGCTCGGGCGGCCGACCTCGACGCCCAGGGCGCGGTAGGTGGCGACGACGTCCTCACCCGGGTCGCGCAGCTTCTCGCCCGCGGAGGACCGGAACTCCTTGCTGGCCACCAGGGCGCGCAGCACCGGCACGATCGCGGTGTCGTTCCGCAGGTAGACCTTCGCCAGCCGCTTCACCAGCGACCGCGGCGGGTCGTCGCGCACGAACTTGGTCGCCAGCCGCTCGCAGACGTGCTGGGCGGTCAACGGGTGGTGCGCGAGGTAGCGGAGGTAGTCCCGGGTGACGTCGCGGCCGTCGGCCTTGCGGTTCTTGTGGGTGAACCCCTTGACCCGCACCTTGCCGGTGGCGTGGTCCTCCTTGACGTAGGACGCCTTCCACGACTCCCAGAGGTCGACGTGGTGGCCGGTGAGGATCCGCGCCGACGCCTTGACGTCGTCCTCGTCGTAGTTGCCCGCCCCGAGCGTGTGCAGCTCGAGCAGCTCGCGCCCGAGGTTCTCGTTGGGCGCGCGCTTGGTCGACGTCGCCGCCGACAGGAAGATCAGCATCGCCGGGTGGGTGGTGGTCGCGGCGAGCAGCTCGTCGAAGCGACCGAGCGCGTGGCGCCGGACGGTGTCGCCGTAGTCCACCCGCCAGGTGAAGTGGGCGTCGCCGCTCACCGGCACGTGCAGCATCGCCTCCCAGAACTCGGTCATCTTCTCCAGCACGGGGCGCCGCGTGCGGACGCGTCGCACGAGCAGCCAGCGACCGTAGTCCTCCATCACCTGCCAGCCGCCGCGGACCTGCTGCACCTGTCGCTGCCACAGGTCGGCCGGCCGACGGTCGAGGTCGGGCCACCACCGGCGTACGGCGTCGGCCGAGCCGTCCGCGAACGAGCCCGGCCGCGTGAGCTGCTGCTCGAACCACGCAGAGGCCCCGCCGGCACGGCGTACGTCGCGCGCGAGCGTGGCATCGATGCCGTAGCCGAAGCGCGTCACGAGATGACGTTGCGACGGGGACAGCAGAGCAGACCGATCCTTGGCCACCGAGGTCCTCCCAGCACCCGAGCCGCTTCCGAGACGCCACACTGTCCCACGCCCGGTGCCGGACACGAAGCCGAACGCCGAATCCCGGTTGCCGCGGTGCGTGCCCGCGCGGTCGGATGGCGCCCGTGGACACCGACGTGCGCATCGAGGAGCTCGACCCGACCGACCCGGCGGCCCGGGCCACGTGGCACGAGGTGATGGAACGGGCGGTGCGGGCGGACCGGCCGCACGCGCTCGTCACCACGGCGGCCGCCTTCGAGGTCACCGCGACGTCTCCCAGCACGTTCTACGCGCGCACGTGGCTGCAGGCAGTGGTGGACGGCGAGGTCGTCGGCGTCGCCGAGCTCGAGCTGCCGCTGAGCGAGAACACCGACGTCGCCCGGACGGAGGTCTAGGTCCTGCCCACGCACCGACGCCACGGCATCGGACGCGCCCTCTGGCAGGCCGTCGTGGAGCGCGCCCGGGCCGGCGACCGCACCCGGGTCGGGGAAGAGGTGACCGTCGACGTCGCCGACCCGGGGCCGGGTCGCGCGTTCGCCGCCGCGATGGGCACGGTCGACAAGCACCGCGAGGACCACCTCGTCGCCGACCTCCCGGTGCCGGCGTCGGGCGTCGACGAGGCGTACGACGTCGTCACCTGGCGCGGTCGTTGCCCCGACGAGCACCGCGCGGCCTACCTCGCGATGCGCAACCGGATGAACGCCGACGTGCCCACCGGTGCCCTCGACCTCGAGCCCGAGGTGCTCGACGACGAGCGGCTGGCCTCGTCGGAGGAGCGGCTGATGCGGGCGTACGACGTCCGGGTGGCCGCCGCCCGCCGCCGGTCGGACGGTGCCTTCGGCGGCTACTCGCTGCTGTTCGTCCCGCACGGCACCGACTACGGCTGGCAGGACGACACGCTCGTGATGCCGGAGCACCGGGGCCGTCGGCTCGGGGCCGCCCTCAAGTCCGCCAACTACGCCGACCTGCCCGACGGCGTCCGGTCGGTCCACACCTGGACCGCCCCGACCAACACCGCCATGCACCGCACCAACACGGCCCTCGGCTTCCGTGTGGTGGAGCACATGTACGAGGTCGAGGCACGCATCGCCTAGGGTGCGCCCCGAGGGGCGGTAGCTCAGTCGGTCAGAGCAGAGGACTCATAATCCTTGGGTCGTGGGTTCGAGCCCCACCCGCCCTACCAGGCTTTTTCTTCATCCTCGCGAGGTGATGCGGCGTCGCGCCGCAGCGGTCGACGCTCGGGGTCGCACAGTCACTCGAGGGAGACCAGATGACGAAGCCCGCAGACGCCCGCGCCCGCACGATGCTGCCGATCCCGGACCGGAGGCGGCCGGGACTGACGACGTACGACGCCAAGGACCCGGACACGTCGTACCCCCCGATCGAGCCGCTGCTGCCTCCGGAGGGCGCACCGAACGTCCTCGTCGTGCTGCTCGACGACGTCGGCTTCGGTGCCGCGAGCGCGTTCGGTGGCCCGTGCGACACCCCGACCGCCGAGCGGCTGGCCTCGGGAGGCTTGCGCTACAACCGCTTCCACACCACCGCGTTGTGCGCGCCGACCAGGTCGGCCCTCCTCACCGGTCGCAACCACCACTCGGTGGGCATGGGCAGCATCACCGAGACCGCGACCTCCGCGCCGGGCAACAGCTCGCTGCGCCCGAACACGAAGGCGCCGTTGCCGCTGACCCTCAAGCTGAACGGCTACTCGACCGCGCAGTTCGGCAAGTGCCACGAGGTGCCCGTCTGGCAGACCTCCCCGATGGGCCCGTTCGACGCCTGGCCCTCGGCCGGCGGCGGCTTCGAGAAGTTCTACGGGTTCATCGGTGGCGAGAACAACCAGTGGGAGCCCGCCCTCTACGACGGCACCACGCCCGTCGAGCCCCCCAGGACACCGGAGGAGGGCTACCACCTGACCGAGGACCTCACCGACCACGCGGTCGCGTGGATGCGCCAGCAGAAGGCGCTGATGCCCGACCGTCCCTTCTTCCTCTACTTCGCGCCGGGGGCGACGCACGCCCCGCACCACGTGCCCCGGGAGTGGGTGGAGAAGTACGCCGGCAGGTTCGACGACGGCTGGGACGCCCAGCGGGAGCGGACCCTCGCCCGCCAGAAGGAGCTGGGCGTCGTGCCCGCGGACGCCGAGCTCACCACCCGTCACGACGAGATCACCGCCTGGGACGACATGCCTGACGACCTGAAGCCGGTCCTCGCCCGCCAGATGGAGGTCTACGCCGGCTTCCTCGAGCACACCGACCACCAGGTCGGCCGGCTCGTCGACACCCTCGAGGACCTCGGCATCCTGGACGACACCCTCGTCTACTACGTCATCGGGGACAACGGCGCGTCGGCCGAGGGCACGATGAACGGCGCCTTCAACGAGATGGCCAACTTCAACGGCATGGCTGCCCTGGAGACGCCGGAGTTCATGCGGTCGAAGATGGATGAGCTCGGGTCGCCCACGTCCTACAACCACTACTCGGTGGGCTGGGCGTGGGCGATGAACACGCCCTTCCAGTGGACCAAGCAGGTGGCGTCGCACTGGGGAGGCACCCGCAACGGCACGATCGTGCACTGGCCGAGCGGGATCCGAGAGCGCGGCGGGCTGCGCTCCCAGTTCACGCACGTCATCGACATCGCACCGACGGTGCTCGAGGTCGCCGGCATCCCCGAGCCGATGATGGTCAACGGGGTCCAGCAGGCCCCGATCGAAGGCACCAGCATGGCCTACACCTTCGACTCGGCCGAGGAGCCCGAGCGCCACGACCTGCAGTACTTCGAGATGTTCGGCAACCGCGGGATCTACCACAAGGGGTGGAGCGCCGTGACCAAGCACCGGACGCCCTGGCTGCTCGTGCAGCCCGACGTCCCGCCGTTCGACGACGACGTCTGGGAGCTCTACGACGGGAGCGTCGACTACAGCCAGGCGCACGACCTGGCGGCCGAGCACCCCGACCGGTTGCGGCAGCTGCAACGCCTGTGGCTGATCGAGGCGGTCAAGTACGACGTCGTCCCGCTCGACGACCGCACCGGGGAGCGGCTCAACCCGGACCTGGCCGGGCGACCGACCCTGGTGCGCGGCGGCTCCCAGCTGTTCTTCGCCGGCATGGGGCGCCTCTCCGAGAACAGCGTGGTCAGCATCAAGAACAAGTCCTTCTCGGTCACCGCAGAGGTCGACGTACCGGCCGGCGGTGCCGCGGGCGTGATCATCGCCCAGGGCGGGGGATTCGGGGGATGGGCGCTCTACGCCACGGACGGCCTGCTCAGGTTCGCCTACAACGTGCTCGGCATCCACCAGTTCGTCACGACCTCCGAGCAGCGGATCCCGGCCGGTACGCACCAGGTCCGCGTGGAGTTCGCCTACGACGGCGGCGGGCTCGGCAAGGGCGGGGACGTCACCCTGTTCTGCGACGGCGACCGGGTGGGTGCGGGACGGGTCGAGGCCACCCAGCCGATGATCTTCTCCGCCGACGAGACGACGGATATCGGCTACGAGTCGGGGACGACGGTGTCGGCCGACTACGACGCCCGCAGCAGCCACTTCACCGGGCGGATCCACTGGGTGCAGCTCGACACCGGTGACGACGACCACGACCACTACATCGACCCCGAGGAGCGGCTCCGGATCGCCATGGCGCGGCAGTGACACCGCGCCGCCGAGGGTTCCGGCCCCGCGCTACCCTTCGCCGGCGATCAGGAAGCCGTCACCCTGCTGCTCGAGCTGCAGCCGGCCCTGCTCGGTCCGCGTCTGGCCGGACGCGGTGACGAAGTCGATCGTGTACGTCGTGGTGAGCGAGCTCGGGTCGGCCTGGATGGCGCGCGGGGTCGCCGACTCGATCGTGCCCCAGAAGCCCGAGTAGCCCTCGAACCCGCCGCTCGCGGACTGGAACTCCGGGGTGAGGAGCTCGAAGGTCGCCTCGGGGTCGGTGGTGACGCGGGAGAAGTAGTCCCGGACGAACGCGCGCATGGCGGCCGGCGTCGCGCCGGCCTCGTCGGACGGCGTGGGCTCGGACGGGCTCTCCGACGGGCTCTCCGAAGGGCTCTCGGGCGGGCTATCGGAGGTGGGGTCCTGCGACGGGCTCGGCTCGGTCGAGGCGCTGGGCTCGGTGGTGCCACCGGCGTCGGGCTCCTCGTCGCGCAGCCAGAGGGCCCACGTGGCGATTCCTGCGACCAGGACGAGCGCGATCAGGGCCGCGACCCAGCCGAGGGAGCGCCCGCCAGACCTCTCCGACGGTCCCGTGGCCGCGGGGCGGGCGGCGGCAACCGGGGCCGGGGCCGGAGCCGGAGCCGGAGCCGGAGCCGGCGTCGCCGTCGGGGTCGGTGTCGGTGTGGGGGTCGGGGTGGGCTCCGCGGGCGCCATCGGCTGCGTGGCCATCACGGCCGTGGTCTGCCCGTCGCGTCCGTGCGGCGCGGGTGCCTGCGACGGCTCGCCCCGGGCGATCCTGCGCAGGTCGTCGCGCACCCGCGCGACCGGCCAGCGCCGGGCGGGGTCCTTGTCCAGCATCACGGCGAGCAGCCCGGCGGCGGGGTGGTCGGCGGGCAGCTGGGGCGGGTCGTCGTGGACGATCTTGTACAGCCCGCCCATCAGGTTCTCCCCGACGTCGTACGGCGGCCGTCCGACCAGCGCGTGGTAGAGCGTGCCGCCGAGCGACCAGACGTCGCTCGCGGCGGTCGCAGGCGCGCCCGAGGCCACCTCGGGCGCGAGGTAGGCGGGGGAGCCGGTGATCAGGCCGGTCTGCGTCAGGACGGTGTCGCTGCTGGCCCGCGCGATGCCGAAGTCGCCGAGCTTGGCCCGGTCGTCGCTTCCCACGAAGATGTTGCTGGGCTTGACGTCGCGGTGGACGACCCCGGCCTTCCCGGCCTGGACGAGGCCGTCCGCCGCCTGGGCCAGGATGGCCGCCGCGCGCCGGTCGGGGAGCGTCCCCTCGTCGGCGACCAGCTCGGCGAGCGTGCGTCCCTCGACGTGCTCCATGACGAGCCAGTAGCAGTCCTCGTCCTTGACGAGGTCGAAGATCGACACGACGTGCGGGTGGTTGATCCCCGCCGCCAGCCGAGCCTCGCGCTCGGCGCGCGACACGTCGTCCGCAGTGGTCCCGGGCAGCAGCCCGATGCGCTTGACCGCCACCCGGCGACCCAGCAGCTCGTCGTGCGCGAGGTGGACCACTCCGGCCCCACCGCGGCCGATCTCCTTCTCCAGGCGGTACCTGCCTGCGATCACGTGGCCTCCTTCCGTGGCTGACCGTCAAGGCTAGTCACCGCACGAGGAGGGCCTCACACCCGTTGGGGCCAGTCGGGCAGCCCGTCAGGTGCGCGGGACGCCGCCGTACGTCTCGCGGGCGTGCTCGAGCGCCGCCACGTAGCCCGCCCGCTCGTACGTCGACGCGTCCACGTCGCGCGGCACCGCGAGCCGGCCACGGGCCTCGTCCACCCCGGCGAAGCCCTTGCGCGTCAGCCAGTCGGTGAGGCCGTCGAGCAGGACGGACGCGTGCTCGGGCCCGTGGCGCAGCAGCGACGACGTGCTCATCACGACGTCCGCACCGGCGAGGAGGTACGCCGCCACGTCCGCAGCGGTCTCGACCCCCGTCGACGCGGCCAGGGAGCACCCCACGTGGCCGTGCAGGACGGCGATCCAGGTCCTCGCCAGGGGTGCCTCCGTCGGTGTGGAGAGGGGGAACCCCGGGCTCACGACCATGGCCTCCGGGTCGATGTCGGGCTGGACGAAGCGGTTGAAGAGGACGAGCCCGCGGGCCCCGGTCCGGTCCAGGCGCAGCGCCAGCTCGCCGGGTGAGCTGAACTGCGGGCCGAGCTTGACCGCGACGGGGATCGACACGTTCTCCAGCACCCGCTCGAGGATCTCGACGTGGCGGTCCTCCACCTGGCGTCCGGTCGTGCGGGGGTCGCCGGGCACGAAGGTGATGTTGAGCTCGACCGCCGCCGCACCCGCCTCCTGCATCGCGTGCGCGAACAGTGGCCAGCCGCCCGGGGTGCTTCCGTTGAGGCTGGCGATCACGGGCACGTCGACCGCCGCCACCGCCCGCTCGACGAGGCGGACGTAGCGCTTCGCGCCGCCGGGCTGCGTGGGCGACGGGGACGGCGAGGGGAAGTAGGTCGCGGCCTCGCTGAAGGCGTGCTCGTGCGCCTCCACGAGCTGCAGGTCCCGCAGCTGCTCACGGTGCACCTGCTCCTCGAAGAGCGACGGCAGCACCACCGCCGCGACCCCGGCGTCGACGAGGCGACGGACGCCCGGGACGGTCGAGGTCAGCGGGGACGCGCTCGCCACGAGCGGGTTGTGCAGGGCCAGACCGAGGTAGCGGGTCGACAGGTCCATGTCCTACCTCCGGGCGTCCGTGGCGAACCGGGCCGCGCCCCGGCCGGCCATCTCCTCGTAGGTCGCCCACCGCTGGTCGACCGCCTCCTGCGCCAGGCCCAGCAGGCGCTCGGCCTCGTCCGGGTCGGCGTCGCGGAGCATCCGGTAGCGCAGCTCCCGGTAGACGTAGTCCTCGAGCCGGATGCGCGGTCGCGGGGAGTCCAGCTGGAACGGGTTGCCGCCGCTCGCGCGCACCGTGGGGTCGTAGCGGACCAGCGGCCAGTGGCCGGACGCAACGGCCCGGTACTGCTGGTCGAGGCCGTCGCGCATCTCGATGCCGTGCGCGATGCAGTGGCTGTAGGCGATGACGAGCGAGGGACCGTCGTACGCCTCCGCCTCGCGCAGCGCCGTCAGGGTCTGGTGGGGGTCGGCGCCCATCGCCACCCGGGCGACGTACACGTTGCCGTAGGCGATCGCCTGGAGCGCCAGGTCCTTCTTCGCCAGGTCCTTGCCGCCGGAGGCGAACTTCGCGACGGCGCCGAGCGGGGTCGCCTTGGACGCCTGCCCGCCGGTGTTGGAGTAGACCTCCGTGTCGAGGACGAGCACGTTGACGTCGCGCCCACTGGCCAGGACGTGGTCGAGGCCACCGGCGCCGATGTCGTACGCCCACCCGTCGCCACCGACGATCCACACGCTGCGCCGCAGCAGGTGGTCGGCCACGCTGCGCAGGTCCTGGGCGGCCGGCCCGCTGAGCCCCTCGAGCCGCCGCCCCAGCTCGGCGACCCGTTCGCGCTGCGCCTCGAGCGCCGACTCACGGACCTGCTCGGCACCCAGGACGGCGTCGGCGAGGTCCGCTCCGACCTCCTCGCGCAGCTCGGCCAGCCGCGTGCGCGCGAGGGCGGTGTGCAGGTCGGCGGCCAGCCGCAGGCCCAGGCCGAACTCGGCGTTGTCCTCGAAGAG
Source organism: Nocardioides sp. T5 (assembly GCF_048161455.1). Lineage (NCBI taxonomy): Bacteria > Bacillati > Actinomycetota > Actinomycetes > Propionibacteriales > Nocardioidaceae > Nocardioides > Nocardioides sp. T5. The sequence continues at coordinate 1,638,801 of NZ_CP182415.1, forward strand.
CGAGTTGGACCAGGCCGGTCCACGCCCCTGGGCGTTGCGGGTCCACGGCGTGGTGGGCAGGTTGCCCCCGTAGATCGAGGAGCAGCCGGTCGCGTTGGCCACCGTCAGGCGCTCGCCGAAGAGCTGCGTCAGCACCTTGAGGTAGGGCGTCTCGCCGCACCCCGAGCACGCGCCGGAGAACTCGAAGAGCGGCAGCAGGAACTGCGTGCCGCGCACGGTGCCGAAGTCGACGCGTGCCCGGTTGTTCACGGGCAGGGTCTCGAAGAAGGCGACGTCCTGCCGCGCCGGCTCCAGGATCGGCTCGAGCTCCGTGAGGTTGATCGCCTTGCGGGTCGGCTCGCCGAGCGGGCTCACCGGGCAGGCCTCGACGCACAGGGCGCAGCCCGTGCAGTCCTCGGCGTAGACCTGCAGGGTGTAGCGCGCGCCGGGCAGCCCGACCGCGTTGAGGGGGGCGGACGCGAACGACTCGGGCGCGTCCTCGAGCTCGCCCTCGTCGTAGTGCTTCGAGCGGATGACGCTGTGGGGGCACACGAAGCTGCACGTCCCGCACTGGATGCAGGTCTCGGGGTCCCACTGCGCGACCAGGTCGGAGATGCGTCGCTTCTCGTACGCCGTCGTCCCGCTCGGGAAGGTGCCGTCGACCGGCAGGGCGCTGACGGGCAGGGCGTCGCCGCGGCCGGCCATCATCTCCGCGGTGACCGTGCGCACGAAGTCGGGCGCGTCCGGAGGCACGGGTGGGACCAGCACGTGCCCGTTCGTGCGGTCGGTGGGCACCGCGACCTCGTGCAGGGCCGCCAGGGTGGCGTCGACGGCCGCCTCGTTGCGGCGGACGACCTCGGTCCCGCGCCTGGCGTACGTCGTGCGGATCGCGGCCTTGACCTTGGCGATCGCCTCGGCACGGGGGAGCACTCCCGAGATCGCGAAGAAGCAGGTCTGCAGCACGGTGTTCGTGCGCCCGGGGAGACCCGCGTCCCGCGCGACGCGGTCGGCGTCGATCGCGAACACCCGCAGGCCCAGGTCACGGATCCGCTCCTGGACGGTGCGGGGGAGTGCGTCCCACACCTGCTCGGGCGGTCGCGGGGAGTTGAGGAGGAGCGTCGCGCCGTGTCCTGCGGAGCCGAGCACGTCGACCTTCTCCAGCAGGCCGATGTCGTGGCAGCCGACGAAGCCCGCCCGCGAGACGAGGTAGGGGGCGCGGATCTCGTGCGGCCCGAAGCGGAGGTGGCTGACCGTCACGCCGCCCGACTTCTTCGAGTCGTAGACGAAGTAGGCCTGGGCGTGCACGTCCGGGTCGGAGCCGAGGATCTTGATCGTGTTCTTGTTGGCGCCGACCGTGCCGTCGGAGCCGATGCCGTGGAAGACGGCCCGCAGCGTCTCCGGCTCCTCGATGTCGAGGTCGGCGTCCCAGTGCAGGCTGGTGCCGCCGACGTCGTCGGTGATGCCGATCGTGAAGCGTGGCCGGGGCGCGCCCGCGTCCAGCTCGGCGAAGACGCCGGCGACCATCCCGGGCGTGAACTCCTTCGACGACAGGCCGAAACGGCCGCCGATGACCAGCGGAGCCTGCTCGAGCGAGCCGGCCAGGTGGGCTTCTGCGAGGGTGGCCGCGACGTCGAGGTAGAGGGGCTCGCCGTGCGAGCCCGGCTCCTTGGTGCGGTCGAGCACCGCGACCCTCCTGACCGTGCGCGGCAGGGCGGCCACGAGCTCGGCCGCGGGGAAGGGGCGGTAGAGGCGCACCTGCACCACGCCGACCCGTTCGCCGGACGCGACGAGGTGACGCACGGTCTCGCGGGCCGTCTGGGCGCCTGACCCCATCAGCACCACGACGCGCTCCGCCTCCGGGTGGCCGGCGTACTCGACGACGCGGTAGGCGCGGCCGGTGTGCGTGGCCAGCTCGTCCATCGCTGCCTGCACGGCGGCGGGCGTCCGGGCGTACATCGGGTTCACCGTCTCGCGCGCCTGGAAGTAGACGTCCGGGTTCTGCGCGGTCCCGCGGATGAACGGGCGCTCCGGTGTCAGGGCCCGCGACCGGTGCTCGCGCACCAGCTCCTCCGGCACCATCGCGCGCAGCACGTCGTCGTCGAGCAGGTCGATGGTGTTCATCTCGTGGGAGGTGCGGAAGCCGTCGAAGAAGTGGATGAACGGCACCCGGGTCCGCATCGTCGCGGCCTGCGCCACCAGGGCGAGGTCGTGCGCCTCCTGCACCGACGCCGACGCGAGCAGCGCGAAACCGGTCTGGCGCACCGCCATCACGTCGGAGTGGTCGCCGAAGATCGACAACCCCTGCGCCGCGAGGGACCGGGCGGCCACGTGCAGCACCGTGGACGTCAGCTCCCCGGCGATCTTGTAGAGGTTCGGGATCATCAGCAGCAGTCCCTGCGACGCGGTGAACGTCGTGCTCAGCGCACCGCCCTGGAGGGCTCCGTGCAGCGCCCCGGCGGCGCCGCCCTCGCTCTGCATCTCGATGACGGACGGGACCGTGCCCCACACGTTGGTCCGGCCGTGGCTCGACCACTCGTCCGCGAGCTCGGCCATCGTCGAGGACGGGGTGATCGGGTAGATGGCGCACAGCTCGTTGAGCCGGTACGCCACGCGGACCGCTGCCTCGTTGCCGTCGATCGTCGCGCGCACGGTGCTCACCCCTCCGGGACCATCTCGATGGCGTGCACCGGGCACTGCCGGAAGCAGGCGCTGCAGCCGGTGCACCGGTTGTAGTCGAACTCGTAGCGCAGGCCTTCCCCGAGCTTCACGACCGCGTCCTCCGGGCAGGCGCCGAGGCAGCCGTCGCACTCGAAGCAGTTGCCGCACGACAGGCAGCGGCCGGCCTCGAACGCGGCCTCGTCGGGGGTCAGCCCCGCGACGACCTCGTCGAAGGCGAACACCCGGGACCCGGGGTCGAGCTCCGGCTGGCGGCGGCGGTCGTGGTCACCGAAGTACCACGGGTTGAGCAGGTCGAAGCCGGCGAGCGGGTGCTTGTCCCCGGCCGACCACACCTCGCCCCGGAGCCAGGCGTCGATGGTGCGGGCCGCGCGCTTGCCGTGGCCCACGCCGACGGTGACGGTGCGCTCGCTGGGTACGACGTCCCCGCCGGCGAAGACGCCCGGGGCTCCCGTCATCAGCGTCGCCGGCGACACCTGGACGGTCTCGTCGACGATCTCGACTCCCGGGACCGTGCGGAGCAGAGCGGTGTCGCTCTCCTGCCCGAGCGCGAGGATGAGCGTGTCCGCTGCCAGGCTCTCGAACTGCCCGGTCCCGTGCGGTCGACCGTCCTCGTCGAGCTCCTGCACCTCGACCGTCAGGTCGTCCTCGCCCATGGAGGAGATCGTGCGGAGCCAGTTGATCCGGATGCCCTCCTCCTCCGCGTCCACCGCTTCCTCCTCGTGGGCCGGCATCTGGTCGCGGGTGCGCCGGTAGACGATGAGCGTGTCCTCGGCGCCGAGGCGGCGCGCCACGCGGGCGGCGTCCATGGCGGTGTTGCCGCCGCCGTAGACGGCGACCCGGCCGTGCAGCGGCTCCTGCTCGCCGGCTGACGCGTTGCGCAGGAAGCTCACCGCGTCGAGCACCCGGCCGGCGTCCTGGTGGGGGATGTCGACCCGCTTGGAGAGGTGGGCGCCGATCGCGACGAAGACCGCGTCGAAGCCCCCGGACCGGCGCTCCGCCTCGAGGTCGTCCACCCGGTGCCCCTGCTCGAGGTGCACCCCGAGGCCGGCGATGCGCTGCACCTCGGCGTCGAGCACGTCGCGAGGCAGCCGGTAGGCCGGGATGCCGTAGCGCATCATGCCGCCCGGTCGCTCCCCGCTGTCGCGGACCGTGACGTCGTGCCCGAGGCGCGCGAGGTGGTACGCCGCCGACAGCCCGCTGGGGCCGGAGCCGACGACCAGCACCCGCCTGCCGGTGGGTTCCGGGGGAGGGGCGAACGCCCACCCGTGCTCGATCGCGAGGTCCCCGAGGTGGCGCTCGACCCCGTGGATCGACACGGCGTCGTCGAGCTCGGCGCGGTTGCAGACGCTCTCGCACGGGTGGTAGCAGACCCTGCCGTGGACGGCCGGGAACGGGTTGTCGTCGGTCAGTTGCCGCCACGCCTCCTCGGCCCGGCCCGCCTTGACGAGCGCCAGCCAGGCCTGGATGTTCTCGCCGGCGGGACACCCCGCGTTGCACGGCGGCAGCAGGTCGACGTACACGGGTCGCTGGGAGCGCACCGGCCCCCCGCGCAGCCGGCCGAGGCCCAGCGGGGCGGGTGGGGTGAGGTCACGATCGGGTCCGGGCACGGTGGGGCTCCTCCGTCGACTGCTGCCACGGTCGCGCACCGGGCGAGGCCGGCGTAGGGGCGAAAGTCCGCTGCGGCCCGGGGGAAGGTCCCGGCACCGCGGGGGTACTAGCACCATCGGCCATCTCGCGGTCGCCGGCTCGGCGATGGACGCTGGTCCTACCCACCGAGGAGGACCCCATGACCAGCACGACGAAGAACATCAGCACCATCACCGCCGCAGCGGGCCGCGCGATCGCGGTCGGCATCGCCCTCGCCGGCCTCACCGCCGGCCTCGTCGGAGCGGGCACGAGCGCCGCCTCGGCCCACGAGGCCGGCTCGCTCTCCCTGCGCGGTGGCGACGACGACCCGCCCGGCGACGACGACGGCGGGCACTCGGGCGACGACGACGGCACGCACTCGGGTGGTGGCGACGACGACCGCGTGATCGTGACCGGGCGCTGCAGCTCGGGCGCCGGCTGGAAGCTCAAGGTCAAGACCGACGACGGTCGCCTCGAGGTCGAGGGCGAGGTGGACAGCAACGTCGCCGGCCAGCGCTGGCGCTGGGCGCTGCGCCACAACGGCTCGGTGAGCGACCGAGGCGTCAGCACCACCACCGCGCGCAGTGGGTCGTTCGAGGTCGAGCGCAGGATGGTCAACCTCGCCGGCACCGATCGCGTCGTCTTCCGGGCCGTGCACGACGGCCAGGCGTGCCGAGGTGTGGTCAACTACTGATCACACCGGAGGTACATCCCCATGCGCTGGCTGACGAATCCCGTGGTGCAGTTCCTGGCCACGGGATTCGTCACGCTCGTGGTCGTGGTCCTCGTGACCAGTGCCCTCAGTCGGCAGGCGGCCGACGAGGAGGCCGTCGCCGACGCGCGCGCCCTCACGCAGGTGCTCGGCAGGTCGGTGGCGCAGCCCGACATCCCGCCCGGCCTCGTCGACGGCGACGCCGCCGCCATCGACCGCCTCGACCGCACGGTGCTCGACCGGCTGCTGGTGGGGGACGTACGCCGGATCAAGGTGTGGGCGGCCGACGGGACGGTGCTCTACAGCGACCGCACGGAGCTGATCGGGGCGGCCTACCCGCTCGGCGACGACGAGCTCGACGTGATCACGGAGGGAGGGACCGACGCGGAGCTCTCCGACCTGAGCCGGCCCGAGAACCGCTACGAGCGTGACCTGGGGGGTGACCTGCTCGAGGTCTACACGCGGATCCGCTCCCCGGAGGGCGACCCCCTGCTCTTCGAGGCCTACTTCACCGCCGATGAGCTCGGCGAGCAGCGGGCGGCCGTCCTCGACCGGTTCCTGCCGATCACCATCGGCGCGCTGGCCGCCCTCGTCGCCCTCACCACACCTCTGATGCTCTTGCTCAGCAGGCGGTTGTCCCGGGCGGCGCGGGAGCGCGAACGCCTGCTCGAGGCCGCCGTACGCGCCTCCGACGCCGAGCGGCTCCGCATCGCGCGCGACCTGCACGACGGGGTGGTCCAGGACCTCGCAGGGTCCTCGATGGCGCTCTCGACGCTGGCCGCGCGCAGCGAGGGGCGTCTGGCCGAGGAGCTGCATGACGTCGGACGCTCGCTGCGCGTCAGCATGCGCGCACTTCGGTCGCTGCTGGTGGAGATCTACCCGCCCGACCTGCACACAGCCGGCCTGGCCGCGGCGCTCCACGACCTCGTCGCGCCCCTGGCAGCCGCAGGGGTGCACGTCGACGCCGACGTCAGCGGCGACGAGGACGCCTCGGACGTGGCGGTGGCGCTCGTGTGGCGGGTCGCCCAGGAGGCCGTGCGCAACGTGGCCCGTCACGCCCGGGCGAGCCGCATGTCCCTGACGGTCCGGAGCGACGGCGACGCCTTGGTGCTCGAGGTGGTGGACGACGGGGTCGGGTTCGACCCGGGCGCCGCGACGGGAGACGGGCACTTCGGGCTGCGCGCGGCCGAGAGCCTGGTGCGGGAGCACGGTGGCTCGGTGGAGGTCGAGTCCGCACCGGGGTCCGGCACGATGGTGCGGGTGGAGGTGCCGCGCACATGATCCGCGTCGTCCTGGCCGACGACCACGCCGTCGTGCGCCGTGGTCTCACCGGCCTCATCGAGTCGACCGACGACCTCGAGGTCGTCGGTGTCGCCCGCGACGGCAACGAGGCGGTCGAGCTGGTGCGCGAGCACCGACCCGACGTGGCGGTGATGGACCTGCAGATGCCGGTCCTCGACGGGGTCGAGGCCACCCGCGCGATCGTCGGGGAGGCCACCGGCACCGAGGTGCTGGTCCTGACGTCCTTCTCCGACCATGCCCGGATCGACGCTGCCATCGAGGCTGGCGCAATGGGCTACCTGCTCAAGGACGCCGAGCCCGACGCCCTTCTCGACGGCATCCGCGCAGTCGCGCGTGGCGAGTCGCCGCTCGACCCCAGGGCCGCGAGGCGGCTGCTGTCGCACCGGTCGTCCGCGGTCCCCGGGGCGGACCCGGCCGCGGCGGCGCTCTCGCCACGCGAGGCCGAGGTGCTCAGGCTCGTGGTCGAGGGCCTGCTCAACAAGCAGATCGCCCAGCGCCTCGGCATCACCGAGCGCACCGTCAAGGCGCACCTCACCTCCGCCTACCAGCGCATCGGTGTGGCCGACCGCACCCAGGCCGCGCTGTGGGTGCAACGCCACGACCTGGGCGGTTCCGTGCGTTGACCCGGCCTCAGCCCTCGCCGGCGATGAGGAGCCTGTCGTCGAGGCGTTCGAGCTGGAGCCGGACAAGCTGGGTGTTGCGGTCGCCCGACTTCATCACGTAGTTGACGGTGTAGCCGACCGTCAGGTCCGAGGGATCGCTGGCGACCTCGGCGAGCGACGCCGACTCCACCTTGCCCCACCACCCCATGTAGCCCTCGAAGCCCCCGCTGGCGTCCTGGAACTCCGGCGTCAGCTGCTCGAACGCCGCCCGCGGGTTGCTCGTCACGGTGGCGAGGTAGGAGGTGATGAACGCGTCCATCTGCGCGCGGGTGTCCTCCGCGGTGACCGGGGGACTGGTCCTCTCGGTGGGGGTGGTGGTCTGCGACGACTGCTGCGAGCGCGGCTGCGGGTCGTCGGGCAGTGCCTCGGGCGTGCCGCGCCCCGCCCAGACGTACGCCGCTGCGACGGCTGCGACCGCGAGCACCGCGGCGGCCGCGAGCCACCCCAGCGGGCGCCGTGCCGGCGCGCGGGGGAGGAGGCGACGGGAGTCTGCACGGGCGGCAGCACCGTCTCCTCCCGGACCGGGGCGGCGGGCGCCGGGACGACGGTGGAGCGCTCGCCGCGGGCGATCCGGGCCAGCTCGTCCTCGTCCCGCGCGCGGCATCGGCCAGCGCGCCTCCGTGTCGTGGTTCATCATCACCGTGAGCAGTCCGGCCATCGGGTGGTCGTCGGGCAACCGCGGCGGGTCCTCGTGGACGATCTTGTAGAGCGCGCCGATGAGGTTGTCGCAGACGTCGTAGGGCGGCTTGCCCGTGAGGGCGTGGTAGAGCGTGGCGCCGAGCGACCACACGTCGCTCGCGGTCGTGGCCGACGAGCCCGACGCCACCTCGGGAGCGAGGTAGGCGGGTGACCCGGTCACCAGCCCGGTCTGGGTGAGCGAGGGGTCGTCCTCCGACCGGGCGATCCCGAAGTCGTTGAGCCTTCGCGGCGCCGTCGGCGATCAGGATGTTGCTCGGCTTGACGTCGCGGTGCACGATGCCGTGGTCGTGCGCCTCGACGAGGGCGTCGGCGGTCTGGCCCAGCAGCGTCGCGGCCTCGACGGCGTCCATGGGGCCGGAGCCTCCTGACGCGCTCGCTCAGCGTCTCGCCGTCGACGTACTCCATGACGAGCCAGCGCACGTCCTCCTCGTCGACGAGGTCGAAGACGGAGACCACGTGCGGGTGGTTGAGGGCCGCGGCGAGACGCGCCTCCCGCTCGGCACGCTCGGCTCGGCGGCGTCCGACCCCGGGATCAACCCGATGCGCTTGATCGCGACCTGCCTGCCGAGGACCTCGTCGACGGCGAGGTGCACGGTGCCGGAGCCGCCGCGGCCGATCTGCCTCTCGAGCCTGTACCTGCCTGCGATCACGTACCGAACCTCCTGCGTCCTCGCCCTAGGCTAGTGCCCGCAAACCAGACCACCTCACCCGAAGGAATCCACGTGAGCAGCCCCAACGTCCTCGACGAGCCTGGAGTGGCGCGGCCTCGTCGCGCACTCCACCGACCGCGACGCGCTCCGCGCTGCGCTGGGCGAGGGGAGCGTCAAGTTCTATGTCGGTTTCGACCCGACAGCGCCCAGCATCCACATGGGCAACCTCGTCCAGATCCTCACCGCCCGCCGTCTCCAGGACGCCGGGCACACGCCGTACGTCCTCGTCGGCGGGGCCACCGGCATGATCGGCGACCCGCGGGACTCGGGCGAGCGCACGCTCAACTCCCTGGACACCGTCAAGGAGTGGACCGAGCGGGTGCGTCAGCAGGTCTCGCGGTTCGTCGCCTTCGAGGGCGACAACGCAGCGACCACGGTCAACAACTACGACTGGACGGCGTCGCTGTCGACGATCGACTTCCTGCGCGACGTCGGCAAGCACTTCCCGGTCAACCGGATGCTGGCGCGCGACACGGTCAAGCGTCGCCTCGAGTCGGGCATCGCCTACACCGAGTTCTCCTACGTGCTGCTGCAGTCGATGGACTACCTCAACCTCTACCGCGAGCACGGCGTCTCGCTGCAGTTCGGTGGGTCCGACCAGTGGGGCAACATCACCGGTGGCGCCGAGCCTGGTCCGCCGGGTGACGGGCGAGACCGCCCACGGGTTCGCCACCCCGTTGATCACCAAGGCCGACGGCACCAAGTACGGCAAGACCGAGGGCGGCGCGCTCTGGCTCGACGCGGAGATGCTCGCCCTACGCCTTCCACCAGTTCTGGCTCAACGTCGAGGACGAGAAGGTCGGCGAGCCTGCTCCGGATCTTCACCTTCCTCTCCCGGGAGGAGATCGAGGACCTCGAGCAGCAGACGGCGGACAAGCCGTTCCTGCGGGCGGGCCAGAAGCGCCTGGCCGACGAGGTGACCGCACTGGTGCACGGCGCGGAGGAGGTCGAGCACGCCAAGGCGGCGGCCGCGGCGTTGTTCGGCGGGGGAGACCTGACCGGCATCAAGCCCGACACCCTCGCCTCCGCGCTGAGGAGGCCGGCGGTACGACGCTCCCCTCCGGCGAGCCTGCCCGGTATCCTCGACCTGCTCGTGGTCGCCGGCCTGTCGAAGAGCAAGGGCGAGGCACGTCGCACGGTCGCCGAGGGCGGGGCCTACCTCAACAACGTCCGGGTGGAGGACCCCGACCTGCAGCCCACCCGCTCCGACCTGGTCGCTGGGTCGTGGCTGGTCCTGCGCCGCGGGAAGAAGAACTTCGCCGGCGTCGAGGTGGCCTGAGGAGGGTGTCGGACGGACGCTGCCAGCCCGTCCGACACCTCCTCCCGCGTCGTCCCACGGGCCCCAACAGGCCTCTGACCTGCGCAAACGCGAGTGTGCTCGCGGTCACAGCGTTTCGATTTGCGCGATCCGCGGGATCTGCATAATGTTCTGTCTGTCGCCAGGGAGCGGCGGGGAGCAAGACCGGTCAGGTCGGGCTCCCGGCCCGGGCAGGACAACCCGAAGCGGTCATCGGTCACGGTGACACCACCGGGTCAGAGCGAAACAGTCGAGGATTTGCCACGACAGAAAGTCGCTCGCTAGGTTTGACCAGTTGCCTCACGCAACCGAGATCCTCGCCGGATCGCGATGTGGGTGCGTCTGATTCTTGAGAACTCAACAGTGTGTTTGATTAGTCGACGAATTAGTTTGTTATGCCCCGTTGACATCATGTTTGCTCATCGGCTCTTTGGGGTTGGTGGGTGGTGGTGTCGCGGTTTCTTTGACAATGATTCTGGCTGATGCCCTGGCTCTTTTGGGTTGGGGTGTCTTTCGCTAGTTTTGTTCAGTCATGGATGTGGCTCTTATTGATAGTCGCTTCTGCTGCCTTTTTGGGGTGGTGGGGGTTGATGTTTTTCGATGGAGAGTTTGATCCTGGCTCAGGACGAACGCTGGCGGCGTGCTTAACACATGCAAGTCGAGCGGAAAGGCCACTTCGGTGGTACTCGAGCGGCGAACGGGTGAGTAACACGTGAGTAATCTGCCCCTGGCTTTGGGATAGCCACCGGAAACGGTGATTAATACCGGATACGACAACTTCTCGCATGGGATGGTTGTGGAAAGTTTTTCGGCCAGGGATGTGCTCGCGGCCTATCAGCCCTTGATGGTGAGGTAATGGCTCACCATGGCTTCGACGGGTAGCCGGCCTGAGAGGGTGACCGGTCACACTGGGACTGAGACACGGCCCAGACTCCTACGGGAGGCAGCAGTGGGGAATATTGGACAATGGGCGGAAGCCTGATCCAGCAACGCCGCGTGAGGGATGACGGCCTTCGGGTTGTAAACCTCTTTCGCCTGTGACGAAGCGCAAGTGACGGTAACAGGTAAAGAAGCACCGGCCAACTACGTGCCAGCAGCCGCGGTAATACGTAGGGTGCGAGCGTTGTCCGGAATTATTGGGCGTAAAGGGCTCGTAGGCGGTTTGTCGCGTCGGGGGAGGAAAACCAGGTGCTTAACACCTGGCTTGCTTTCGATACGGGCAGACTAGAGGTATTCAGGGGAGAACGGAATTCCTGGTGTAGCGGTGAAATGCGCAGATATCAGGAGGAACACCGGTGGCGAAGGCGGTTCTCTGGGAATGACCTGACGCTGAGGAGCGCGAAAGTGTGGGGAGCGAACAGGATTAGATACCCTGGTAGTCCACACCGTAAACGTTGGGCGCTAGGTGTGGGGTCCATTCCACGGATTCCGTGCCGCGCCTAACGCATTAAGCGCCCCGCCTGGGGAGTACGGCCGCAAGGCTAAAACTCAAAGGAATTGACGGGGGCCCGCACAAGCGGCGGAGCATGCGGATTAATTCGATGCAACGCGAAGAACCTTACCTGGGTTTGACATACACCCTGCCGCTCCAGAGATGGGGCTTCTTTTTGGGGTGTACAGGTGGTGCATGGCTGTCGTCACTCGTGTCGTGAGATGTTGGGTTAAGTCCCGCAACGAGCGCAACCCTCGTTCTATGTTGCCAGCACGTAATGGTGGGGACTCATAGGAGACTGCCGGGGTCAACTCGGAGGAAGGTGGGGATGACGTCAAGTCATCATGCCCCTTATGTCCAGGGCTTCACGCATGCTACAATGGCCGGTACAAAGGGCTGCGATCCCGTAAGGGGGAGCGAATCCCAAAAAGCCGGTCTCAGTTCGGATTGGGGTCTGCAACTCGACCCCATGAAGTCGGAGTCGCTAGTAATCGCAGATCAGCAACGCTGCGGTGAATACGTTCCCGGGCCTTGTACACACCGCCCGTCACGTCACGAAAGTCGGCAACACCCGAAGCCGGTGGCCCAACCCTTGTGGAGGGAGCCGTCGAAGGTGGGGCTGGCGATTGGGACGAAGTCGTAACAAGGTAGCCGTACCGGAAGGTGCGGCTGGATCACCTCCTTTCTAAGGAGCACACACCCCGACCAGCGGCGAATGTTCGCTGGCGCATGGTGGTGTCTCACTAGTGGAACGTCGACTGTCAGGTGCGAGGCTCTGCTCGTTGCCTGGTCATGGGCCTCACGTTGGTGGGGACGTGGTTGAACACACTGTTGGGTCCTGAAGGATCAGCCGTTCGGCGCCTTCTGGGCTTTGGTCCTGGGGTTGTTGGTGGGTTGGCTTTCTGTGTCCTCTCTTCGTCCGAGTCCTCCGGTTTGTGGGGGTGAGGGTGTTGGTGGGGTTGTTGTTGTTGAGATCTGCATAGTGGACGCGAGCATCTTCATGACTGGCACCTGGGAACAGGTGGTGGTTGTGAGAGTAATTAATTGCGCGGTCGTGGCCTGTTTCCTTACGGGTTGCGGTTCGTGTGAGTCTGCCGGCGCATCCTTTGATTGGGGGTGGGTCGGGTGTTTTTGGTTTGTTTTGACGTGTGTTGTTTTGACGTTGTTGAGACAATGTCTATGAAGGGCACATGGTGGATGCCTTGGCATCAAGAGCCGATGAAGGACGTTGGAGCCTGCGATAAGCCCTGGGGAGTTGGCAACCAAGTTTGTGATCCGGGGTGTCCGAATGGGGAAACCCAGCACGAGTCATGTCGTGTTACCTGCACCTGAACACATAGGGTGTGTGGAGGGAACGTCGGGAAGTGAAACATCTCAGTACCGACAGGAAGAGAAAACAACAGTGATTCCGAGAGTAGTGGCGAGCGAAATCGGATGAGGCTAAACCGTGTCTGTGTGATACCCGGCAGGGGTTGCAGACGCGGGGTCGTGGGACCGCTCATCACGTGCTGCCGTGCGTGGAGGAAGTAAGAAACCTGTGTGGAAGTCGAAGTCGGTTGGAAAGCCGTACCGTAGAGGGTGATAGGCCCGTAGACGTAAAGCGCAGGCTTCCGAGCGTGTTCCCAAGTAACACGGAACCCCTGAAATTCCGTGTGAATCTGGCGGGACCACCCGTTAAGCCTAAATACTCCTTGATGACCGATAGCGGACAAGTACCGTGAGGGAAAGGTGAAAAGTACCCCTGGCGGGGAGTGAAATAGTACCTGAAACCGTGTGCCTACAATCCGTCGGAGCCTGACGCATCCTTGTGGTGTGGGTGGGTGACGGTGCCTTTTGAAGAATGAGCCTGCGAGTTTGCGGTGTGTTGCGAGGTTAACCCGTGTGGGGAAGCCGTAGCGAAAGCGAGTCCGAATAGGGCGTTTCAGTAGCGCGCTCAAGACCCGAAGCGAAGTGATCTATCCATGGGCAGGTTGAAGCGTCGGTAAGACGACGTGGAGGACCGAACCCACTTAGGTTGAAAACTGAGGGGATGACCTGTGGATAGGGGTGAAAGGCCAATCAAACTTCGTGATAGGCTGGTTCTCCCGAAATGCATTTAGGTGCAGCGTTGCGTGTTTCTTGCCGGAGGTAGAGCACTGGATAGCCGATGGGCCCTACAAGGTTACTGACGTTAGCCAAACTCCGAATGCCGGTAAGTGAGAGCGCAGCAGTGAGACTGCGGGGGATAAGGCTCCGTAGTCGAGAGGGAAACAGCCCAGACCATCGCCTAAGGCCCCTAAGCGGTGACTAAGTGGAAAAGGATGTGGAGTCGCATTGACAACCAGGAGGTTGGCTTGGAAGCAGCCACCCTTGAAAGAGTGCGTAATAGGCTCACTGGTCAAGTGATTCCGCGCCGACAATGTAGCGGGGCTCAAGTCATCCGCCGAAGCTATGGCATTCAGCGAATACATCAGCATCCACTTGATGGGTGTTCAGTGCGCTGGATGGGTAGGGAGCGTCGTGTGGGCAGTGAAGCGTCGGAGTGATCCAGGCGTGGAGGCCACACGAGTGAGAATGCAGGCATGAGTAGCGAATCACGGGTGAGAAACCCGTGCGCCGAATGATCAAGGGTTCCAGGGTCGCCTAATCTGCCCTGGGTAAGTCGGGACCTAAGGCGAGGCCGACAGGCGTAGTCGATGGACAACGGGTTGATATTCCCGTACCGGCGAAGTTGCGCCCATGACGAACCTGGTGATGCTAACCACCCGAAACTCATCGGACCGGACCCTTCGGGGCGAGGCTGGTGAGCGGAGCGTGGGACCCGAGCCTGGTAGTAGTCAAGCGATGGGGTGACGCAGGAAGGTAGCCCAGCCACAGCGATGGTTGTCTGTGGGCAAGCGCGTAGGACGTGGTGTAGGCAAATCCGCACCATCCACTTCAGTGTGGAGTCTGAGACGTGACGCGGAGCCATATATGGCGAAGTGGGTGATCCTATGCTGTCGAGAAAAACCTCTAGCGAGCAACGAGCCGCCCGTACCCCAAACCGACTCAGGTGATCAAGTAGAGAATACTAAGGCGATCGAGACAACCATGGTTAAGGAACTCGGCAAAATGCCCCCGTAACTTCGGGAGAGAAGGGGGCCCGGATCGTGAACCCACTTGCTGGGGGAAGCGTGAAGGGCCGCAGAGACCAGGGGAAAGCGACTGTTTACTAAAAACACAGGTCCGTGCGAAGTTGTAAGACGATGTATACGGACTGACTCCTGCCCGGTGCTGGAAGGTTAAGAGGACCGGTTAGGCAGCAATGCCGAAGCCTGAGAATTTAAGCCCCAGTAAACGGCGGTGGTAACTATAACCATCCTAAGGTAGCGAAATTCCTTGTCGGGTAAGTTCCGACCTGCACGAATGGAGTAACGACTTTCCCACTGTCTCAACCATGGACTCGGCGAAATTGCACTACGAGTAAAGATGCTCGTTACGCGCGGCAGGACGGAAAGACCCCGGGACCTTTACTATAGTTTGGTATTGGTGTTTGGTACGGCTTGTGTAGGATAGGTGGGAGACTGTGAAGTCCACACGCCAGTGTGGGTGGAGTCAACGTTGAAATACCACTCTGGTCGTACTAGATGTCTAACCTAGGTCCGTCATCCGGATCAGGGACAGTGCCTGATGGGTAGTTTAACTGGGGCGGTTGCCTCCTAAAATGTAACGGAGGCGCTCAAAGGTTCCCTCAGCCTGGTTGGCAATCAGGTGGCGAGTGTAAGTGCACAAGGGAGCCTTGACTGTGAGACAGACATGTCGAGCAGGGACGAAAGTCGGAACTAGTGATCTGGCCACGGCATGTGGAAGCGTGGTCACTCAACGGATAAAAGGTACCCCGGGGATAACAGGCTGATCTTCCCCAAGAGTCCATATCGACGGGATGGTTTGGCACCTCGATGTCGGCTCGTCGCATCCTGGGGCTGGAGTAGGTCCCAAGGGTTGGGCTGTTCGCCCATTAAAGCGGCACGCGAGCCTGGGTTTAGAACGTCGTGAGACAGTTCGGTCCCTATCCGCCGCGCGCGCAGGAAACTTGAGAAAGGCTGTCCCTAGTACGAGAGGACCGGGATGGACGAACCTCTGGTGTGCCAGTTGTTCTGCCAAGAGCACGGCTGGTTGGCTACGTTCGGAAGTGATAACCGCTGAATGCATCTAAGCGGGAAGCACGTTTCAAGATGAGGTTTCCCACCCAATAATGGGGTAAGGCCCCCACAGAACATGGGGTTGATAGGCCGGAGGTGTACAGCAGTAATGCCTAGCCGACCGGTACTAATAGGCCGAGGGCTT
This sequence comes from Nocardioides sp. T5, assembly GCF_048161455.1. Classification (NCBI taxonomy): domain Bacteria; kingdom Bacillati; phylum Actinomycetota; class Actinomycetes; order Propionibacteriales; family Nocardioidaceae; genus Nocardioides; species Nocardioides sp. T5. Next base: position 1,654,204 of record NZ_CP182415.1, read on the forward strand.
GTCCCAACCACGTACAAAACAACACACGCTGAGCGTGCACGGTTTTGACACGTGAACCACGCGCAAACCAACGAACACACACACTTGTTCGCGTCCACTACGCAGTTCCCAACCAACAAACCCGTCCCGCGACAGCGGGGGTTTGAGAGGGTTGAAAGAGTTACGGCGGCCATAGCGAAACGGGAAACACCCGGTCCCATACCGAACCCGGAAGTTAAGCCTTTCAGCGCCGATGGTACTGCAACCGAGAGGTTGTGGGAGAGTAGGACGCCGCCGGACAAACATTTGGCAGGGGCCACCAGTGATCTGGTGGCCCCTGTGCCATTTCATGGCGCGGTATGAGTAGCGTTGGCCCCGAGCGGGGACGACGCGTGGAGAAGGGAAGTGCGGCTGTGGCCGAGGACCGTCGAGGACAGCGACCGTCACGAGGCGGCTCGGGCGCCGGACGAGGAGGCTCGTCAGCCGGCAGTCGCAGTGGTGGCTCCAGCTCGCGCGGAGGTCAGCGCAGCGACTCACGCGGTGGCTCGGGCCGCTCCGGGGACTCCCGTGGCACGTCAGGTGGCCGTCCCACCTCCGGCGGGAAGCCGTCCGGTGGCAAGCGCCCCGACCGCTCGCAGGAACGTGGCTTCAGGGGTCGCTCGGAGCAGGCGCCCCGCACGGCCGACCAGGCGGCGTACGACGGTCCCGACCTGCCCGAGGACATCACCGGCGCTGAGCTCGACCGTGGCGTCCGCGCCCAGCTGAAGGGCCTGCCGGAGAAGCTGGCGGCCCGCGTCGCGCGACACCTGGCAGCAGCAGGTGCGTTCATCGACGACGACCCCGAGCTGGCCTACCGCCACGCCCTGGCCGCGCGTGCCCGCGCCTCACGCATCGCCGTCGTCCGGGAGGCCGCGGGCGAGACCGCTTACGCCGCCGGCCACTACGCCGAGGCGCTGGCCGAGCTGCGCGCGGCGAAGCGCATGAACGGCGCGACCGACTACCTGCCCATCATGGCCGACTGCCACCGTGCCCTCGGCAACCCCGAGCAGGCCATCAAGCTCGCCAAGAGCCCGTCGGTGTCCAACTTCAGCTCCGAGGCCAAGGCAGAGATGACGCTGGTCGAAGCCGGGGCCCGGCGTGACATGGGCCAGCTCGACGCTGCGCTGCGGACCCTCGAGCTTGCCCCGCTCACCTCCAAGAGCCGGCAGTCGTGGGTGGTGCGGCTGCGCTACGCGTACGCCGACACCCTCGAGGCCGCTGGTCGCGAGACCGACGCCCTCTCGTGGTTCCACCGCACCCACGCCATCGACTCCGACCAGCTGACGGACGCTGCCGCCCGCGCGGAGGCACTCGAACGACGCCAGTCCTGATCGGCGTGACGGCTGGCGCTCGGGCGCCACATGAGTCACAATGGGGCCACTAATCACATACGTGTCACTCGACTCTTGTTGAGCACTGACGACAGAACGCTGGGGAAGGCGCATCTGGAGCGTCGGAACTCAAGGAGGTCACAGTGACCACACGCATTGCTTCCCGTCCGGACGGTCCGGCCACGAGGGGCATTCTCTACGTGCACTCTGCTCCCTCCGCACTCTGCCCGCACATCGAGTGGGCGGTGGGCGGAGTCCTCGGAGTTGCCGTCTCGCTCGACTGGACGCCTCAGCCTGCCCAGCCGGGGTCCTACCGCGCCGAGCTGTCCTGGACCGGCTCGGCCGGCACGGCTGCCGCCGTGGCGTCGGCGCTGCGCGGGTGGAACCACCTGCGCTTCGAGATCACCGAGGAGCCGACCAGCTCCACCGAGGGCACCCGCTTCTCGTGCACGCCCGACCTCGGGATCTTCCACGCCATCACCGGCCCGCACGGGGACATCCTGATCCCTGAGGACCGGCTCAAGGCCGCGGTCGTGAAGGCCGCACTGGGCGACACCACGCTGCTGCTCGAGATCGACACCCTGCTCGGCAAGCCGTGGGACGACGAGCTGGAGACCTTCCGCCACGCCGGCGAGGGCGCCCCGGTGCGCTGGCTCCACCAGGTGGTCTGAGGAGCCCCAGCGGTCGCGTCGTGCGTGACGTCGACCGACGTCAGAGCGGGATGTTGCCGTGGCGCCCGCGGCGTACGCCGGCGGTGTCGATCTCGTGCCGCATCGCCTGCGCGATCGCGCTGCGGGTGCGGGTGGGCTCGACGACCTCGTCGACGACCCCGATCTCGACGGCCTTGTCGACGCCACCGGCGATCCGCTCGTGCTCGGCGGCGAGCTCGGTCTCGACCTGCGGCCTGATCTCGGGGGAGACCTCGGCGAGCTTGCGGCGGTGCAGGATGCGGATGGCTGCCACGGCGCCCATCACGGCCACCTCGGCACCCGGCCAGGCGAACACGCGCGTGGCGCCCAGCGAGCGGGCGTTCATCGCGATGTAGGCGCCGCCGTAGGTCTTGCGGGTCACGAGCGTCACCCGCGGCACGACGCACTCGCCGAAGGCGTGCAGCAGCTTGGCTCCGCGACGTACGACGCCGTCCCACTCCTGGCCGACGCCGGGGAGGTAGCCCGGGACGTCGACGAGCACGACGAGCGGCACCCCGAACGCGTCGCACATGCGCACGAAGCGGGAGGCCTTCTCGGCCGAGAGCGAGTCGAGGCAGCCGCCGAGCCGCAGCGGGTTGTTGGCGACGACGCCGACGGTGCGGCCGCCGAAGCGGCCGAGGGCCGTGACGATGTTGGGGGCCCAGCGGGCGTGGAGCTCCTGCATGGTGCCCTCGTCGAGGAGGCCGTCGACGAGCGGGTGCACGTCGTACGCGCGCTTCTTCGACTCCGGCAGCAGCGCGCCGAGGTCGCGGTCCTCGACCGCGTCGACGTCGAGGCTGTGCTGGGCGCCGAGGAGGGATGCGACGGTGCGGGCGCGCTCCAGGGCCTCGGCCTCGGACTCGGTGAGGATGTGGACGACGCCGGAGCGTCGCCCGTGGGGCTCGGGCCCACCGAGGCGGAGCATGTCGACGTCCTCGCCCGTGACGGAGCGGACCACGTCGGGGCCGGTGACGAAGATGCGGCCCTCGGGGCCGAGGATCACCACGTCGGTGAGCGCAGGACCGTAGGCGGCGCCACCGGCGGCGGGGCCGAGCACGACCGAGATCTGCGGGATCACGCCGGACGCCTGGGTCATCACCTGGAAGATGCGACCCACCGCGTGCAGGGAGAGGACGCCTTCGGCCAGCCGCGCCCCGCCGGAGTGCCAGAGGCCGATGATCGGGACGCCGTCGGTGATCGCCCGGTGGTAGGCGTCGACCACGACCCGGCAGCCCAGGTCGCCCATGGCGCCGCCCATGACGGTCGGGTCGCTGCAGAAGGCGACGACGGCGGTGTCGTTGACCCGCCCGGTGGCCGCGAGCATGCCTGAGTCGTCGTCGGGGGTCAGCAGCTCGAGTGTGCCCTCGTCGAACAGGGCCGTGAGCCGGTGGACCGGGTTGCGGGGGTCCTGCTCGCGGGGCAGCTTGGCGGGCTTCGTGGCCGTCGTCGTCATGGGGAGGTCCTTCCGGTTCTCAGGCGCTGCCGAAGGCGACCGCGACGTTGGCGCCACCGAAGCCGAAGGAGTTGTTGAGCGCGACGACGTCGCCGTCGGGCAGGTCGCGCCTCGACGTCGGGATGTCGAGGTCGACCTCGGGGTCCTTGTCGTCGAGGTTGATGGTGGGCGGGCTGACCCGGTCGTGGAGCGCCATCACGGTCGCGACGGCCTCCAGGGCCCCGGCGCCGCCCAGGAGGTGACCGGTCATCGACTTCGTGCTCGTCACGACGCACCGGTCGACGTGCTCGCCGAGGACGGCGTGGAGCATGAGGCCCTCGGCGATGTCGCCCTTGGGCGTGGACGTCGCGTGGGCGTTGACGTGGATGACGGTGGCCGGGTCGACGTCACCCTCGCGCAGCGCCATCTTGATCGCCCGGGTGCCGCCGCGACCCTCGGGGTCGGGCTGGGCGATGTCGTGGGCGTCGTTGCTGATGCCGGCGCCGCGCGCCTCGGCGTAGATCCTGGCACCGCGGGCGCGGGCGTGCTCCTCGGACTCGAGGATCAGCACGGCGCCGCCCTCGCCGAGGACGAAGCCGTCGCGGCCGGTGTCCCAGGGGCGGGAGACGGTGGTCGGGTCGCCGCCCTCCTCGCTGCCGGTCTTGGACAGCGCCATCATGTTGGCGAACGCGGCCATCGGGAGCGGGTGGATCGCGGCCTCGGTGCCGCCGGCGATGACGACGTCGGCGCGGCCGAGCCGGATCATGTCGATGGCCATGGCGATGGCCTCGTTGCTCGAGGCGCAGGCCGAGGTGGGCGCGTGGACCGCAGCGCGGGCGCCGTACTTCAGGCTGACGTTGGCCGCGGGAGCGTTGGGCATGAGCATGGGGACGGCGAGGGGGGAGACCCGGCGCGCACCCTTCTCGAGGAGGATGTCGTAGTTGTCGAGCAGGGTGGTCACCCCGCCGATGCCGGACGCGAGTGCGACGGCGAGACGCTCGGGCTCGAGGCCGGAGTCCTCCAGGCCGGCGTCGGCCCACGCCTGGTCGGCCGCGACCATGGCGAACTGGCTGGACCGGTCGAGCCGACGGGCCTTGACGCGCTCGAGCACCTCGGACGGCTCGACCGCGACGCGGCCGCCGATCTTGACGGGGAGCTGGTCGACCCACGCGTCGGTGAGCCGTCGGATGCCGGACGTGCCGGACAGCATCGCCTGCCACGTCGAGGCGACGTCCCCGCCGACGGGGGAGGTGGCGCCGAGGCCGGTGACGACTACGCGGGTCGAGGGCATCAGATGAGGTTCCGTTCTCGCGGGTGGATCGGGGTGGATCGGGGTGGATCGGGGTGGACCCGAGATGGAGGTCGGGGCCTGGGTCACGGGGGCCGGGGCTGGACGCCGGCCACCCGTGACGTCAGGACGAGCGTCAGCCCTGCGCGCGCTCGATGTAGGCGACAGCGTCGCCCACGGTCTTGAGGTTCTTGACCTCGTCGTCCGGGATGGTCACGCCGAACTTCTCCTCGGCGGCCACGACGACCTCGACCATGGAGAGCGAGTCGACGTCGAGGTCGTCCACGAAGGACTTGTCCAGCTGGACGTCGTCGGCGTCGACGCCGGCCACCTCGTTGACGATCGCGGCGAGGTCGGCGCGGATTTCTTCGGTGCTGGCCATGGGGCCTTCCCTTCTTCTGTGTGGGTGCTGCTCGGGCTGGTTCTGGTTGGTACGGAGGTGGTGTTGGGGGTGGTGCTGGTCAGGGGACGGTGACGACCTGGGCGGCGTAGGACAGCCCGGCGCCGAAGGCGATGAGCAGTGCCGTGTCGCCGGACCTGGCCTCACCCTCGGCCATCATCCGGTCGAGCGCGAGCGGGACCGAGGCGGCCGAGGTGTTGCCCTGGTCGGCGACGTCGCGTGCGATGCGGACCGATGCGGGGAGCTTCATGGAGCGCGCCATGGCGTCGATGATGCGCATGTTGGCCTGGTGGGGCACGAAGACGTCGAGCTCGTCGAGGGTGATGCCGGCCGCGTCCAGTGCCTGCTGGCCGATCTTCGCCATGGCGAAGGAAGCCCAGCGGAAGACCGGGTTGCCCTGCATGGTCAGGTGCGGCATCACGCCGGAGCCGGGCTGCGTGTCGGTGCCGACGACGTCGCGCCAGTCCTCGCGCTGCCGGATGAGGTCGAACTGCTCGCCGTCGGAGCCCCACACGACCGGTCCGATGCCGGGGGTGTCACTGGGTCCGACGACGGCTGCTCCTGCGCCGTCGGCGAAGATGAAGGCGGTGCCGCGGTCGGTGAGGTCGAGGATGTCGGTGAGCCGCTCGACCCCGACCACCAGGACGTGGCGGGCGCTGCCGGCGCGGACGATGTCGGAGGCCAGGGCGACGCCGTGGCAGAAGCCGGAGCACGCCGCGGAGATGTCGAAGGCGGCGGCGCCGTCGGTGCCGAGCTCGTGCGCGATCGCGGTGGCGACGGCCGGGGTCTGGAGCAGGTGGCTCACGGTGGCGACGACCACGCAGTCGATCTGGCCGACCTCGAGGCCGGCGCGCTCGATGGCGATCCGGGACGCCTCGACGGACATCATCTGGACCGACTCCTCGGGACCGGCCCAGCGGCGCGTCCGGATCCCGGAGCGCTGCTGGATCCACTCGTCGCTGGAGGCGATGGCGTCGACGACCTCGGAGTTGGGGACGACGCGGGAGGGGCGGTAGGCGCCGACGCCCATGATGCGTGCGTGTGCGGCACCCGTGCCGCCGGTGATGGCAACCATCAGAGCGTGGCCTCCGGGTGGAGTCGCAGGAGGGGCTGGCCGGGCGAGACGAGGTCGCCGTCCTCGACCAGCCACTCGACGACGGAGCCGCCGTGGGGCGCGGTGATGTCGGTGCGGTCGCGCAGGCTGGCGACGGCGCCGATGGTGGCGCCGGGGGCGAGCAGGTGCAGCTGCGCCGCCTCGGCGGAGATGTGGAACGTGCCCTTGGCGGGCGAGACGACCATCCGCCACGTCGGGGTGGTCTCGATCATCGAGGCCTCGCCGTGCTTGTCGCAGAAGTCACGGGCGGCGTCGAGCTGGTCGGGCGTCTTGAGGGCGAAGGTCTCCACCCCCTTGAGGGCACGCTTGGCGATCCCGGTGAGGGTGCCGGCGGGCGGCATCTCCAGGATGCCGGTGACGCCGAGGTCGCTCATCGTCTCCAGGCACAGGTCCCACCGGACCGGGTTGGAGATCTGCCCGACCATGCGGCGCAGCACGTCGCGGCCGTCGTGGACGACCTGGCCGTCGCGGTTGGAGATCACCGGGGTGCGCGGGTCGTGGGTGGAGACGGAGCGGGCCAGCGAGGCGAGGCGGTCGACGGCCGGCGCCATGTGGACGGTGTGGAACGCCCCGGCGACGCTGAGCGGCATCAGGCGCGCCTTGGCCGGCGGGTCCTCGGCGAAGGCGGCGAGCTGCTCCGTCGTACCGGCGGCGACGACCTGGCCGGGGCCGTTGTCGTTGGCGGCGGTGAGGCCGTGTCGCTCGATGGCCGCGAGGACCTCGTCGCGGTCGCCGCCGAGGACGGCCGTCATCCCGGTGGCGGTGGTGGCGGCCGCGTCGGCCATCGCGTTGCCGCGCTCGCGCACGAGGACCATCGCCTGCTCGGCGGTGATCACCCGGGCACCGGCCGCGGCGGTGAGCTCGCCGACGCTGTGCCCGGCCACCGCACCGATGCGCGCGAACGCGTCTGCCGGGTGCGGGAAGAGGTCGAGGGCCGCGACCAGCCCGGTCGCCACCAGCAGCGGCTGGGCGATCTTCGTGTCGCGGATGGTCTCGGCATCCGCCTCGGTGCCGTAGTGGGCGAGGTCGATGCCGGCCACTGTGGCGAGCCAGTCGAACCGGGCGGCGAAGGTCGGGTCCTCCAGCCAGGGCGTGAGGAATCCGGGGGTCTGGGCCCCTTGGCCGGGAGCGACGATGACGAGCACATGACCACTGTGACGGGTAGAGGTCAATCACCGCGGGTCCGACGCCGACGAAACTGACCCCCAGATCTTTGTAGGGTTCCTACAGTTCCGTCCGACCCGACTGGCGCCCTAGGATCAGCGCCAGCTGCAGCGCGAACGCCTCACGCGGCCGGGTCGGTGACCACCCGGTCGTGTCGGAGATCTGGCGCAGCCGGTAGCGCACCGTGTTGGGGTGGACGAAGAGCGCACGGGCCGTCGCCTCGATGGACGAGCCGTGCTCGAACCACGCGGCCAGCGTCTCGAGCAGGGTGCCGCGCGCTGCCATCAGCGGGAGGTAGACCTCGTCGACGAGGTGCCGGCGCGCGTGCCCGTCGCCGGCCAGGGCGCGCTCGGGGAGCAGGTCGCGGCTCGCGACCGGGCGCGGGGCGTCGGGCCAGCCGCTCGCGGCCCGGTGCGCGGACAGCGCGGCCCGCATCGACGCGCTGGCGTGGGCCAGGTCGGCGGTGACGGGGCCGACCACCACGGGGCCGTCGCCGAAGTGGTCGAGCAGCCTGGTGGCGGCTGCCAGGGGGTCGGTGACGCCGCCCAGGACGACGACCAGCCGGTCGCCCTGCGTGGCGCACAGCGCGTCCATCCCGCCGGCGCGCGCGGAGCGTCGTACGGAGTCGAAGACGTCGAGCTCGGCCCGGTGTGGGGGCGTGGCGCCCAGCACGACGGCCACGTCGCCGTGCGCACCCCAGCCCAGCGCACTCGCCCGGGACAGGACGCTCTCGTCGGCCTCCGCGCGGACGACGGAGTCGACCACGAGCGCCTCGAGCCGCGCGTCCCACGCGCCGCGCGACTCGGCCGCGCGGGCGTAGACGGCGGCGGTGGCGAAGGCCACCTCGCGGGCGTAGAGGAGGACCGCGTCGTGCACCTCGCGGGCGTCGTCGGGGTCGAGGAGGGCGTCGATGGTGGTCTCGACGACCCGGATGCTCAGCCGCACCAGCTCGACGGTCTGCTGCAGCGAGATGACGCCGGTCAGCTCGCGCGGCGCGGCGCCGAACACGACGACGTCGAGGGGGTCGTGGGCCGACGCCTCGACCTCGCGGTCGTACCAGTCCACGAACCCGCGGATGCCCGCCTGGACGATGAGGCCGACCCACGAGCGGTCCTGCGCGCTCAGGTCGTCGAACCAGGGGAGGTCGGTCGACATCCGCCCCGTCGCGGCGGTGCTGAGCGCTCCCGTGGAGTTGCGCAGGGCCTCGGCTGCGCGGCGGCGGGACGGGGTCACGGCACGACTGTAGTGGGGTGCGTCACGTAGTGGGATTCCCACGAACCGAGCGGGCCGTCGGGCGCGCGGGCGAGGTCACGACTTCGCATCGGGGCGAGGCGCGTGGGGTACCGGGGGACACGCTCTGGTTGAATCCGGACAGTCCCAGCCCGAGATCGAGGGAAGAGGTCGCGTGAGCCGTCGCACCAGCCAGCACGTCGAGCACGTGACCGTGCACGGACACCGGCGCGCTTTCGTCCGGGCCGGGTCGGGGCCCGTCGTGCTGCTGCTCCACGGCCTCGGCTGCGACCACACGACCTGGGCGCCGGTCATCGACTCGCTCGCTCGGACGCACACGGTCATCGCACCGGACCTGCTCGGTCACGGCGTGTCCGACAAGCCGCGCGCCGACTACAGCGTGGGCGGCTACGCCAACGGGATGCGCGACCTGCTGACCGTGCTGGGCATCGACACCGCGACGGTGGTCGGGCACAGCTTCGGCGGGGGAGTGGCCATGCAGTTCGCCTACCAGTACCCCGAGCGCACCGAGCGCCTCGTCCTCGTCGCCTCCGGGGGACTGGGACCCGAGGTCAGCCCGGCCATCCGCGCGATCACCACCCCCGGCTTCCACCAGGTCATGGGTGTGCTGGCGACCCCCGGACTGCGCCACGCCGCCACGACGACGATGCGGGTGCTCGCCCGGAGCGGGATCAGCCAGCTGCGCGACCTCGGCGAGGTCGCCACGATCTACGACTCCTTCAAGGACCCCCGGGCGCGTGCGGCGATCCGGCACGTGGTCCGGGCCGTCGTGGACTGGAAGGGCCAGATCGTCACCATGGCCGACCGCGCCTACCTCACCGAGGCGATGCCGATGTGCGTCGTCTGGGGCGCCGACGACCTCGTCATCCCGGTCAGCCACGCCAGCAACGCCAGCGCGCTGGCGCCGACCGCCCGCGTCGAGATCATCCCCAACGCCGGTCACTTCCCGCACCGTGACCACCCCGAGCGGTTCGCCAAGATCGTGCGCGACTTCATCCGCACCACCGAGCCGAGCCACTACGACCGCGACCACTGGCGCGACCTCCTCGACGAGGGGGCGCCGGTGCGTCCGGCCGAGGCGCGAGCCGGCGAGCCGCCCGTCGGCCCGCTGGACGACGTACGACACGCAACACCCGCCTGACCCGGGCGGGTCAGGCGGGTGGTGACGTCCCTCAGGCTGGTTTCGACGCGCCGTCGCGGCTTCGCAGGCTCAGCCGCTGGCTTGCTCAACCCGACGCCCGTTGAGGGGTCTCGCGCTTCGCGCGAGCACCCTCAGGCGTCGCCGCCCTCCTGCTTGATGTCCTTGGTGGCGGTCGGGTCGTCGATCCGGTAGCGCTGCGCGGCCTCCACGACCTTCTCCACCGGGAGCTCGCCGGCGTCGGCGAGCGCCTGGAGGGCCTGGACGACGACGCTCTGGGCGTCGATGTGGAAGAAGCGACGGGCTGCCGGGCGCGTGTCGGCGAAGCCGAAGCCGTCGGCACCGAGCACGCGGTAGTCGGCCGGGACCCAGCGGGCGATCTGCAGCGGGACGGCCCGCATGTAGTCGGACACGGCGACGACCGGACCCTGGACGTCGGCGAGCTTGTCGCTGACGTAGGCCGTGCGGTGCTCCTCGCCCGGGTTGAGCAGGTTCCACTGCTCGGCGGCGGCGCCGTCGCGGGCGAGCTCGTTCCACGAGGTGACCGACCACAGGTCGGCCTGGACGCCCCACTCCTCGGCGAGGAGGCGGGCGGCCTCCTCGACCCAGGGGAAGCCGACGCCGGACGCCATCAGCTGGACCCGCGGGCCCTCGCCGTCGGCGGTGGCGACCTTGTGGATGCCCCGGAGGATCCCGTCGACGTCGACGTCGGAGGGCTCGGCCGGCATCGAGACGGGCTCGTTGTAGACGGTGAGGTAGTAGATGACGTCCTCGCCGGTGCCGTCGGGCCCGCCGGTGCCGTACATCCGCTCGAGGCCGTTCTGCATGATGTGGCTGATCTCGTAGGAGAAGGCCGGGTCGTAGTGGACGATCGCCGGGTTGGTCGCGGCCAGCAGCGGCGAGTGTCCGTCGGCGTGCTGGAGGCCCTCGCCCGTCAGCGTCGTACGACCGGCCGTGGCGCCGATGAGGAAGCCGCGGGCCAGCTGGTCGGCCATCGCCCAGATCGAGTCGCCCGTGCGCTGGAAGCCGAACATCGAGTAGAAGATGTAGAACGGGATCATGTGCTCGCCGTGCGTGGAGTACGACGACCCGGCAGCCGTGGCCGACGCCACCGCGCCCGCCTCGGAGATGCCCTCGTGGAGCATCTGGCCCTGCGCGGACTCCTTGTAGGAGAGCAGCATCTTGCGGTCGACCGACTCGTACTGCTGGCCACCCGGGTTGTAGACCTTGGCGCTCGGGAACATGGAGTCCATGCCGAACGTGCGGTACTCGTCGGGGGCGATCGGCACCAGGCGGTCGCCGATCTCCGGGTCCTTCATCCAGTCGCGGAGCAGTCGGACGACGGCCATGGTGGTGGCGAACTTGTTCTTGCCCGAGCCCTGCTTGAGCTCGGCGTAGAGCTCGTCGCCGGGCAGCTTGAGCGCGGTGGCGCGGTTGACGCGGCGCGGGATCGAGCCGCCGAGGGCCTTGCGGCGCTCGAGCATGTACTCGATCTCGGGAGCGTCGGCGCCGGGGTGGAAGAACGGCGCGCCGCCGGTCTTCTCGTAGGACTCCTCGAGGTCGCGGTCGCTGATCGGGAGGTAGAGCCGGTCGCGGAACTTCTTGAGGTCCGGGAGGGTCAGCTTCTTCATCTGGTGGGTGGCGTTCTTGCCCTCGAGGGCGTCGATCGTCCAGCCCTTGATGGTGTGGGCGAGGATCACCGTCGGCTGACCGGTGTGCTTGCTCGCGGCGTCGAAGGCGGCGAAGACCTTGCGGTAGTCGTGGCCGCCGCGGGGCAGCTTCTCGATCTGGCTGTCGGACATGTGCTCGACCATCGCGCGCAGGCGCTTGTCGCCACCGAAGAAGTGCTCGCGGACGTAGGCGCCGTCCTCGGTGGAGTAGGTCTGGAACTGCCCGTCGGGGGTGGAGTTCATCCGGTTGACCAGGACGCCGTCGACGTCGCGCGCCAGCAGCGCGTCCCACTCGCGGCCCCACACGACCTTGATGACGTTCCAGCCGGCGCCGCGGAAGTTGGCCTCGAGCTCCTGGATGATCTTGCCGTTGCCGGTGACCGGGCCGTCGAGCTGCTGGAGGTTGCAGTTGATGACCCAGGTGAGGTTGTCGAGCTCCTCGCGCGCGGCGACGCGGATCGCGCCGAGCGACTCGGGCTCGGCCATCTCGCCGTCGCCCATGAAGGCCCACACACGCTGCTGCGTGGTGTCCTTGATGCCGCGGTTGTCGAGGTAGCGGTTGAAGCGCGCCTGGTAGATCGACCCGATGGCGGTGAGGCCCATCGAGACGGTCGGGAACTCCCAGAAGTCGGGCATCAGGCGGGGGTGCGGGTAGGACGGCAGGCCGGCGCCCTTGCCGTGCTGGACCTCCTGGCGGAAGCGGTAGAGCTGCTCCTCGCTGAGGCGGCCCTCGAGGAACGCGCGGGCGTAGACGCCCGGCGAGCCGTGGCCCTGGATGTAGATCTGGTCGCCGCCGCCCTCGTGGTCCTTGCCGCGGAAGAAGTGGTTGAAGCCGACCTCGTAGAGGCTCGCCGAGGACTGGTAGGTGGCGATGTGGCCGCCGACCTCGAGACCCTTGCGGTTGGCCGACGACACCATCACCGCGGCGTTCCAGCGGATGAACGCGCGGATGCGGCGCTCGGCCTCCTCGTCGCCGGGGAACCACGGCTCGCGCTCCGGCGGGATCGTGTTGATGTAGTCGGTCGAGCGCAGCGCGGGGACGCCGACCTGCTTCTCGCGCGCACGCTCGAGCAGGCGCAGCATCACGTAGCGCGCGCGGTCGCGGCCGCGGTCGTCGAGCATCGCGTCGAACGACGCGAGCCACTCCTGCGTCTCGTCCGGGTCGATGTCGGGCAGCTGGGTGGGAAGGCCCTCGTGGATCACCGACGCGATCGCCGGGCTCTTGCTGTTGTCGGACTTCTCGGCGTCACTCACCCGCTCATCGTGTCACGCTCGTCCGCGCCACGAAATCTACCCACGGGTAGTCCCATGACGCGTACCGGGGTTGCGGCGCCTGCCGTGTTCCTGTGGACTGTGCGCACCAAGCCTGACCACGCCGGTCGGGACCCCAGGACACAGGAGGCACTGCGTGAGCTCGACGGTGGGCGATTCTGCCCCGGTGACAGGAACGGGGGATCGGCTCGGGCTCAAGCCCGGCATGGTCGTCCAGGAACTCGGCTGGGACAACGACACCGATGACGAGCTGCGCATCGCCGTCGAGGACTGCATCGACGCCGACATGGTCGACGGCGACTACGGCAACGTCGTCGACGCGGTGCTGCTGTGGTGGCGCGCCGATGACGGCGACCTCGTCGACGGCCTCGTCGACGCGCTCACCGACCTCGTCGGCGGCGGGTCGATCTGGCTCCTGACGCCCAAGGTCGGCCGACCGGGCACCGTCGACGCGTCCGACGTCACGGAGGCGGCGCCCATCGCGGGGCTGTCGCAGACCACGACGGCCGCGGTCAGCAAGGACTGGCAGGCCATCCGGTTGGTCGCGCCGAAGACCCCCGCGTGACCGTTCGCGACCTCCCGTCCACCCTCGCGGCCCGGGCGTCCGGGGTCGCGACCACCGTCCGCGTGCTGGGTCGCGCGGGCGTGATCCGGCCCCACGGCCCACGGACCCTGGTCGACATCGGACGCCTGGTCCTGCGCTGGGGCACCGGTCCGGCGGGCGGTTTCGCCACCCTCGCGGCCCGCGACCCGCACCAGGTGGGCGTGGTCGACGAGCTCGGCGAGCTCACCTGGGGCGAGCTGCAGCGCCGTACCAACTCCCTCGCGCGGGCGCTCGCCGAGCGCGGCGTCCGCGAGGGCGACTCGGTCGCGGTGATGTGCCGCAACCACCGCGGATTCGTCGACGCCACCGTCGCGGTCGCCAAGCTGGGCGCCGACATCCTCTACCTCAACACCGCCTTCGCCGGACCGCAGCTGGTCGACGTGCTCCGGCGCGAGGCGCCGAGCATGGTGATCCACGACGAGGAGTTCACCGGTCTCCTCGCCGGTGCCGACCTCGAGCGCCGGGTGCTGGCGTGGACCGAGGGGGAACCGGGGACCGACGAGATCCTCGAGCGGCTCGTGACGGCGTACGACGAGGGCGAGCTGCACCCGCCCGCCCGTCACTCCCGCGTGGTGATCCTGACCTCGGGCACGACCGGCACCCCCAAGGGCGCGCCGCGCAAGGAGGCCGGCATCGACGCCGCCGTCTCGCTCCTGTCGAGGATGCCGCTGCGGGCGGGCTGGCGTACGCACATCGCCGCCCCGCTGTTCCACACGTGGGGGTTCGCGCACCTGGCGCTGGCGATGCTGCTCGGCTCGACGGTCGTGCTGCGGCGCACCTTCGACCCGGCGGAGGCGCTGCGGACCACGCAGGCCGAGCGCTGCCAGTCGATGGTCGTGATCCCGGTGATGCTGCAGCGCATCCTGGCGCTCGACCCCGAGCAGCTCGACGGGTTCGACCTCTCCCGTGTCGAGGTGGTCGCGTCGTCCGGCTCGGCGCTGCCCGCCACGCTCGCGCAGGCGTGGATGGACCGCTTCGGCGACAACCTCTACAACATCTACGGCTCCACGGAGGTCGCCTACGCCTCGATCGCGACGCCGGAGGACCTGCGGGCCGATCCGACGTCGGCGGGCAGGCCGCCCTACGGCACTGTCGTGAAGATCCTCGACGATGGGGGCGGCGAGCTGCCGCCGGGCGAGACCGGCCGGATCTTCGTGGGCAACGGGCTGCTGTTCGAGGGCTACACCCACGGCGGCTCCAAGGAGGTCGTCGAGGGGCTGATGTCGTCTGGCGACGTCGGCTGGTTCGACGAGGCCGGTCGGCTGCACGTCGCGGGCCGTGACGACGACATGATCGTCTCCGGCGGGGAGAACGTCTTCCCCCAAGAGGTCGAGGACTGCCTCATCGCCCACGAGGGCGTGCGGGACGTCGCTGCCGTGGGTGTTGCCGACGAGGACTATGGTCAGCGTCTGCGCGCCTTCGTGGTGCGCACCGGCAAGGTGTCGGAGGACGACCTGCGCGAGCACGTGAGGACCAACCTGGCGCGGTTCAAGGTGCCGCGCGAGATCGTGTTCGTCGACGAGCTGCCGCGCAACGCGACCGGCAAGGTCCTCAAGCGGGAGCTCGCCGGGTGGGGCAGCCAGGACGACCAGGATGACCGAGACGACGAGAAGGACGGCGAGGGACCAGCGTGACGGGCAAGGGACTGTGCATCGGCGACGAGGCACCTGACTTCACGCTCCGTGACCAGTTCGGCCAGGACGTCCGGCTCAGCGACTTCCGCGGTCGCAAGGCGGTCGTGCTGATGTTCTTCCCGTTCGCCTTCACCGGGGTCTGCACCGGGGAGCTGTCGGGCGTGCGCGACCGGCTCGACGAGTTCCTCACCTTCGACACCGAGGTGCTCGCCGTCTCCTGCGACTCCGTCTACGCCCTGCGCACCTTCGCGGAGGCCGAGGGCCTCAACTTCCCGCTGCTCTCCGACTGGTGGCCGCACGGAGCCGTCTCGCGGAACTACGAGGTGTTCGACGAGGTCAAGGGCGCGCCGCGGCGCTCGTCGTACGTCGTCGACCGGGAGGGCCGGCTGCGCTGGTCGGTGCACAACGCCGGCCCCGACGGCCGCGACCTGGATGAGCACCTGCGCGAGCTCCACGCGGCGGTCGATCAGCACCTGGTGTAGGTCGCGGACAGCCAGTGGTCTAGACCGATCCGGGCTGATTTCGCGATTCCTCGTACGCCCTTGGGGAGGGGTGTAATCTTCTAGTTGTTGAACCGCTGGTGACCCGAGACGCCAGCGGTTCAACTCATTTCCGGACCCGATCGGGCCGCCGCCGACGGTTTGCCGGGCGGGGCGCGCGGTCCCGTAGTGTGTGCCCCTGCGCGTCGGTAGCTCAGCGGTAGAGCACTCGGTTTACACCCGAGCGGTCGGCGGTTCGAAACCGTCCCGACGCACCCTGGCCCTTCCCGTGAGAGCCCTCTCATCCGGGCCTCACGGACGGCTCACACCGCCGCAGCACTCTTCTCGTACAGCGGGCCGCACCGGCCCCCGACGAGAGGAACCATGATGAGGAAGCTGCTTCCCACCACCCTGCTGGGTGTCGCCGGCCTGACCGCCTTCGGCCTGATCGCCATGTCGTCGCCGGTCGTCTCCTCGACGCCCGACGAGGCCACCAAGCGTGAGGACGACGCGCCGTCGCTCGTCCTGGTCGCCGATGACGACGACGACGACACGAACGACGACGACGACGATGACGACACGCGCACCAACAGCCCGTCGTACACCGACCAGAGCCGCGACACCAACGACAACACCAACAGCCGCGTGACCGACGTGAGCCGCGACCGCGACAAGAGCCGTGGCGACAAGACGCGCGACTGGACCCGTGACGGCGGCGACAAGACGCGCGACAAGACGGCCAACAGCACCAACGACCGCAGCCGCAACGACACCCGTCGCTGACGGCGAGCGGTGAGGGAGGCGACCATGGGCAGGAACGACGACGGCTGGCACCTCGCGGAAGGGGAGCTCCTCGCGCCCGGGCTGAGCGCGCTGCGCCGCCTGGGCGGGGGCGCCGCCTACGAGGCGTGGCTGTGCTTCGACGAGGTGACCTGGTCGCCCGTGGTCGTGAAGGCGCTGCGTCCCTCGCAGCTCGAGGACGAGTCCTCCCGGCGCGGCCTGCGCCGGGAGGTCCTCGCCCTCGCCACGGTGAACCACCCGGTCGTCGTCCGCGGGCTGCGCGACGGGCAGGACGGCGACCGCCCGCACGTCGTGCTCGAGCACGTCGACGGACCCCGGCTCTCCAGCCTGGTCCGCCGCTACGGGCGACTGCAGGAGCAGCAGTACCTCCCGCTCGCCATCGACGTCGCCGCGGCCCTGCACTACTTCCGCCACATCGGGTGGACCCACCTCGACATCAAGCCGAGCAACGTCATCATGGGCGCGCCCGCACGGCTCATCGACCTGTCGGTCGCCCGCCCCGAGGAGGACGCCCGCCGCCTCCGGCACCCGATCGGAACCGACGCCTACATGTCGCCCGAGCAGTGCGACCCGGGTGCCTCGCGGGAGGAGGGCGGACCGGTGCCGTCGTACGCCTCCGACGTGTGGGGGCTCGGCGCCACGCTGTTCCACGCGGTCGCCGGCCGGCGGCCCTTCGAGCACGGCGACCCCGACGCGGACGACGTACGCCGTCGCTTCCCGCAGCTCGTCGACGCTCCCGGTGCGCTGCCCGACGACGTGCCCGCGGTGGTCGCGGACGTCATCGCGGCGTGCCTGCGCGTCGATCCCGACGCGCGCCCGTTGCCGCACGAGGTGGCCGAGGCGCTCGAGCCGGTGCTGGCCGGGCTGCCGCGCGGTTCCCTGGCCGGCTTCAAGATCAGGGGCTGAAGGATCAGGGGTTGAGCCGGTAGCCGACGCCGCGCACCGTGGCGATCGACCCGGTGCCGAGCTTCTTGCGCAGGTAGCCGACGTAGACGTCCACGACGTTGGACCCGGGGTCGAAGTCGTAGCCCCAGACCAGGTCGAGGAGCTGCTCCCGGGTCAGGACCTGGCCCGGGTTGAGCAGGAAGATCTCGGCCAGGGCGAACTCGCGCGCCGACAGCTCGGACTCGCCCTGCGGTCCGGAGATGCGGCGCGTGCGCCGGTCGAGCCGCAGGGCGCCGACGACCAGGTCGTCCCCGCTGGTCGGCGCGTCCGCCGGCGCGAGGGCCCGCAGTCGCAGCCGGATGCGGGCCATCAGCTCGGCAAAGCGGAACGGCTTGGCCATGTAGTCGTCGGCCCCGTTGTCGAGGGCAGTGACGGTGTCGGTCACGGAGTCGCGGGCGGTCAGCACGATGACCGGCATCCGGCTCCCCTGGGAGCGCAGCTGGTCGAGCACCTCGAAGCCGTCCATGCCGGGCAGGCCGATGTCGAGGACCATCAGGTCGAAGCGCCCCGACAGGGCCTCGTCGAGCCCGCGGGGACCGTCGCCGGCGACGGTCGGGTGGTGGCCCTCGGCGCGCAGGCCCTTGGCCACGAACGAGGCGATCCGCTCCTCGTCCTCCACGATCAGGATCTGGGCCATCGGGTGTGCCTCCTCGGCTGGTCGGTCATCGGTCGATCGCGCGGTCGGGCAGGACGATCTCGACGTGCGCGCCGTGGGGCTCGGCGTCGGTGATGCGTACGACGCCGCCGTGGGCGTCGGCGATCGCGCGCACGATGCTGAGCCCGAGGCCGAACCCGTCGTCACCCGCGCGCACCTGGCTGCGGCCGAAGCGCTCGAGGACGGCGTCGCGGTCCTCGGCGGGGATCCCGTCGCCGGAGTCGCGGACCCACAGCCGCACCTCGCCGTCGGCGCGGGCGGAGCCGATGACGACCTCCGCGCCCGGGTCGGTGTGCTTGACCGCGTTGTCGGCCAGCTGCAGCAGGGCCTGGGTGATGCGCTGCTCGTCGAGCACGGCGCGTCCGCGGGCCACGTCGTCGAGGCGCCACGCACGGTCCCCGAGGGCGGTGGCCTTGGCCAGCACCGACTGGGTGAGGCCGGACAGCTCGACCTCACCGAGCACGAGGAAGTCGGGGCGCCGGCTCTTGGCCAGCAGGATCAGGTCGGTCACCAGCCGTGACATCCGGTCGACCTCGTCGAGCAGCAGGTCGCGGGTCTCGGCCAGGTCGTCCGGGTCGCGGGGGTCGAGGAGCTCGAGGTGGCCGCGGACCACCGTGAGCGGCGTCTTGAGCTCGTGGCCGGCGTCGTCGAGGAACTGGCGCTGGGCGGCGAACCCGGAGTCGAGGCGCTCCAGCATGCCGTTGATCGTGCGGGTGAGCGCGGTGATGTCGTCGTTGCCGCGCTCGGGGATGCGCCGGGACAGGTCGGTCGTGGTGATCTCGCGCGCCGTCTCCTCGAGCGTGCGCAGGGGAGCGAGCAGGCGGCCGGACTGGAAGGCGGCGATCGTGGTGATGAGTCCCAGCGAGAGCAGCGCGATGAGGGTGTAGGTCTGGAGGGTGCGGTCGAGCTCCTCGTGCTCGTCGCGCAGGAAGTTGACGATCACCAGCGCACCCTCGCCCTGGGTGTTGGTCACCGGGACGAGCGTCACCCACGTCTCGCCGAAGGTGGGGGACTCGATGACGCGGGTCCCGCCGGCCCCGGCGAGGTCGGCCAGCGCCTCCCGGTAGGCCGGCTCGTCGAGGACCTCCTGCCCGTAGCGGTTGGCGGTGCGCTCGGGCGTCTCGCCGCGGACGTAGCCGACGAGCATCTCGTCGTCGTCGGGCACGTTGCGGGTGAGGAAGACGTTGAGCACCCGGCCCACGTCGTCGAACTCCTCGCCGGTGTTGGGGTCGACCCGCAGCGCGCGGAACTCGGCGATCTCCTGGCTGATCTGCGCGGTGACCTGGCGCTCGATGCGCGCCGACTCGAGGGCGTAGACGAGCAGTCCGGCGCCGGTCATCGCCACCGCGGTGAGGAGGGCGATGACGACCGTGAGGCGGGTGCGGACCGAGATGCGAGCGAAGCGGCGACGGGCACGGTCAGTCGTCTCCGTCTCCGTCGTCGTCGGCGTCGTCGCCGTCGTCCGTGTCGTCGTCATCGTCGTCCCACTCGTCGTCGTCATCCTCCCCGATCGGTGTGGGCTGAGGGGTCACGACCACGGCATCACCGCCACCGCCGCCGTTGCCGCCACCACCACCGCCGGTGCCACCGCTGCTGCCACTACTGCTGCTGCGGTCGTCACCGTCGTCGTCAGGCGACGCGGTGGTGGGGGGTGGAGCCGGCGGGGCGGGGGCGGGGGACGGCGGTGTCGTCGCGGAAGGCTCGGGCGGGGTGGTGCGCCCGTCCCGGGGCCGGTCGCCTCGTCCGTCCCGGCGACGATCGTCGCGGCGCTCGCGCTCGCGCGTGCGGTCGGTGGCCGGCTGCTCGTCTGCGACGTCGGGGGCGTCGCGCAGGATCACCGGGCTGTGGTCGGTGGGGGACGGTGCGCCGGGCGAGGCCAGCGACCCGGCGACGTACGCCGTCACCGGCACCACGACCGCCAGGAGGAGGAGCACCCTGGTCACCTGTCCCATGCCGGCGATCGTCGTCGCGCGGGGTGGGCGCAGCGTGAGACGCGGATGAGAGCGTTCTTAGGGTCCGCTCGTCGGTCCGTCACGCCGTTCGTCGACGTCGACGTGCCGTCCGTCGCACCCGCCGTCCGACCCCTCGCAGCGGCGGGTGACGCGTGCCACAGTGGGCGCATGATCGTCCCCTTCAGCGTCACCGACTTCATCGAGCGCGCCGCGGCCGTCTACGGCGAGCGGCCGGGATTCATCGACGAGCCCGACCAGCCCGCCGCGTCGCTCGGCACGCTGACCTACGCCGAGGCGTACGACCTCTCCCGCCGCCAGTCGGCGCGGCTGGACGAGCTCGGGCTCGAGGTCGGCGACCGTGTCGCGATCATCAGCCACAACTCCGCGCGGCTGCTGACGTCGTTCTTCGGGGTCTGCGGGTCGGGCCGGGTGCTGGTGCCGATCAACTTCCGGCTGCGGCCGGACGAGATCGCCTACATCGTGGCCCACTCCGGCGCGCGGGTCCTCTACGTCGACCCTGAGCTGGTCGACTCGCTGAGGGGTGTCGACGTCGAGCACACCTTCGTGCTCGGCGAGGACGACACGATGTTCGCCGCGCCCGGCATCGAGCCGCGCCCGTGGGAGCCGGACGAGAACGCGACGGCCACGATCAACTACACCTCGGGCACGACGGCGCGGCCCAAGGGCGTGCAGCTGACCCACCGCAACCTGTGGACCAACGCGGTCACCTTCGGCCTGCACGCCGGCGTCACCGACCGCGACGTCTACCTGCACACGCTGCCGATGTTCCATGCCAACGGCTGGGGCATGCCCTTCGCGATGACCGGCCTCGGTGTGCCGCAGGTGGTGCTCCGCAAGGTCGACGGCGCGGAGATCCTGCGCCGGGTGCAGCAGCACGGCGTGACCGTGATGTGCGCGGCGCCCGCCGTGGCCGCCGCCGTGCTGGAGGCCGCGCAGGACTGGGAGGGCGAGATCCCCGGGCGTGACCGGGTGCGGATCATCATGGCCGGCGCCCCGCCTCCGACGAAGACGGTCGTGCGCGTCGAGGAGGAGCTCGGCTGGGAGTTCGTCCAGATCTACGGCCTCACCGAGACCTCGCCGCTGCTGACCGTGAACCGCTCGCGGGCCGAGTGGGACGACCTGCCGGCCGAGGAGCGGGCCGCGAAGCTGGTGCGGGCCGGCGCGCCCGCGATCGGCGTACGCCTGCGCACCGACAGCGAGGGCGAGGTGCTGGCACGCTCCAACGTCATCCTCGAGGGCTACTGGGAGCGGCCGGACGAGACCGGGAAGGCGCTCGTGGACGGCTGGTTCCACACCGGTGACGGCGGCGTGATCGGCGACGACGGCTACCTCACGATCAGCGACCGCAAGAAGGACGTGATCATCACCGGTGGCGAGAACGTCTCCTCGATCGAGGTCGAGGACGTGCTCTTCTCCCACCCGGCGGTCGCCGAGGTCGCGGTCATCGGCGTCCCGAGCGACAAGTGGGGCGAGACCATCAAGGCCCTGGTCGTGCTGGCCGACGGGGCCAGCGGCAGCCCCGACACGGAGGCCGAGCTGATCGCCTGGTGCAAGGACAAGGCGGCGGGCTACAAGGCCCCGACATCGATCGAGTTCCGCGACGGGCTGGCCCGCACGGCGACCGGCAAGCTGCAGAAGTTCAAGCTGCGCCAGCCCTACTGGGAGGGGCAGGAGCGCCAGGTCAACTAGCGCCTGCTCGATACTGGGCCGCATGCCCACCCTCGCCGACGTCGTCGACCTGCTGCACGCCTGGTACCCGCCCGGCACCGCCGACTCCTGGGACGCCGTCGGCCTCGTGGCGGGGGACCCGTCGGCGGAGGTCGAGCGGGTGATGTTCGCCGTCGACCCGACGGTCGAGGTCGCTCACGAAGCCGTGGAGTGGGGCGCGGACCTGCTCGTGGTGCACCACCCGCTCTTCCTGACGCCGGTCAGCTCGGTCGCCGCGGACACGCCCAAAGGGCGCACGCTCCACACGCTCACCGCCGGGGGGTGCGCCCTGCTCGCCGCCCACACCAACGCCGACCAGGCCGTCGGGGGAGTCTCGGAGTCGCTCGCGCTGGCGCTCGGGCTCACCGACCTCGCTCCGATCAGGCCGGCGCCGGCGGCCCCGCTCGACAAGGTCGTCGTGTTCGTGCCGGTGGGCTCCGCCGACGCCGTACGCGCCGCGATGACGGAGGCCGGTGCGGGTCGGCTCGGCGACTACGACTCCTGCACCTGGACCGGGACCGGCGAGGGGCGCTTCCGGCCGCTGGACGGGGCGACGCCCGCCGTCGGCGCGGTCGGCGACCTCG
This sequence comes from Nocardioides sp. T5, assembly GCF_048161455.1. Taxonomy (NCBI): domain Bacteria; kingdom Bacillati; phylum Actinomycetota; class Actinomycetes; order Propionibacteriales; family Nocardioidaceae; genus Nocardioides; species Nocardioides sp. T5. The sequence goes on from NZ_CP182415.1 coordinate 1,676,353, forward strand.
AGGTGGTCGAGGAGGCGCGGGTCGAGGCGGTGGTCCCGCGCTCGCGTCGTACGGCGGTGGTGCGGGCGTTGCTGGCCGCGCACCCCTACGAGGAGCCGGCCTTCGACGTCGTCCCGCTCGCCGACCCCGGTCTCGCGGCGACCGGCACCGGACGGGTCGGCAGGGTCGAGGAGACCACGCTCGAGGGGTTCGCCGCGCGGGTCGGCGCCGCGCTGCCGGCCACCGCCCACGGCGTACGCGTCGCCGGCGACCCGCAGCGGCGGGTGCGGCGGGTCGCGGTGTGCGGCGGCGCGGGCGACTTCCTCCTCGACGAGCTCGCCCACAGCGACGTCGACGCCTACGTCACCAGCGACCTGCGGCACCACCGGGCGGCGGAGTTCCTCGAGCACGGCGGCCCGGCGCTCGTCGACGTCGCGCACTGGGCGGCCGAGTGGACGTGGTTGCCGGCGGTGGAGGCTCGGCTGCAGCAGGCGCTGGGCGATAGGGTCGGCACCCGGGTCAGCACACGGTGCACCGACCCGTGGACGTTCCGCCCCTGAACCCCCCGAATGTCGAAGCAGGAGAGCCGTTGAAGGCCGATCCCACCCACCAGCTCGCGCTCCTCGACGTCGCCGAGCTCGACCGCCGCGCCGCCCAGCTGCGCCACCAGCGAGGCCACCTGCCCGAGGCGGCCGAGATCAGCACGCTCGAGGCCGAGCGCACCGAGCTCACCGACCGGGTGCGCGACGCGCGCATCGTCGTGGACGACCTCACCGTCGAGCAGGCCAGGGCCGACCGCGAGGTCGAGCAGGTCAAGGCACGCCGCGAGCGCGACCGCAGCCGCATGGACGCCGGGCAGATCACCAACCCCAAGGACCTCGAGCGCATGCAGCACGAGCTCGTGTCGCTCGAGCGGCGCATCTCCACGCTCGAGGACGCCGAGCTCGAGGTGATGGAGAAGCTCGAGGAGGCCCAGCAGGTGCTCGACGGTCTTGGCATCCGTGCCGAGGACATCGACGCCCGGCTCGCCGAGCTGGTCGCCGCGCGCGACGAGAAGCGCGCTGCGATCGACCGCTCCCTCGACGAGGTGGCGTCCGCGCGTGGCCCGGCGATCGAGGGCATCCCCGACGACCTGATGGCGCTCTACGAGCGGCTGCGCGAGCAGAAGGGCATCGGGGCGTCGCTGCTGCGGTCGCGCCAGTGCGGCGGCTGCAACATGACCCTCGACGCCTCCGAGCTGTCGCGCATCCGCTCGGCGCCGGACGACGAGGTCGTCCGGTGCGAGGAGTGCCAGCGCATCCTGGTGCGCACCGACGAGTCCGGCCTCTGAGGGACTGACGCGTCGTGCGCCTCATCGACGCGGAGCTCGTCGCCGAGCGCAGCCGTACGTCGCTGCGTGCCCGCGTGGCCCGGCTGCGGGCCAAGGGGTGGGTGATCGGCCAGTGCGCGGTCGCCGCCGGCGTCGCGTGGTGGCTCGCCGCCGACGTCTTCAACCACCGGCTGCCGTTCTTCGCGCCGATCGCGGCCGTGGTGTCGCTCGGGATGTCCTACGGCCAGCGCCAGCGGCGGGTAGCAGAGGTCACCGTCGGCGTGGCGCTCGGCGTCTTCCTCGGTGACGCGGCCACCCACCTGATCGGCTCGGGCGGGTGGCAGATCGCGCTGATCGTGGCCGCCGGCATGTCCATCGCGCTGCTGCTCGACGCCGGGCAGCTGATGATCATCCAGGCCGCCGTGCAGGGCATCGTCGTCGCCGCGCTCGCGCCGGCGCCGGGCGACGCCTTCATCCGCTGGACCGACGCCATCATCGGCGGAGCGGTGGCGCTCGTCGCAGCGACCGTGGTGCCCCGCGCCCCGCTGCGCAAGCCGCGCGACCAGGCGGCCGTCGTGGTGCGCAAGATCGCCGAGCTGCTCCGCTCGTCGGCCGACCGGATCGGGGACGGCGACGTCGACAAGGCGCTGGCCGTTCTGCGCGACGCCCGGTCGACCGACTCGCTCATCGCCGAGCTGCGTGCGGCCTCGTCGGAGGGCCTGTCGGTGGTGAGCTCCTCGCCGTTCCGGCGTCGCCACGGCGAGCACCAGCGCCAGCTCGCCGAGCTCGTCGAGCCGCTCGACGTGGCCCTGCGCAACACCCGCGTGGTGGTGCGCCGGGTGGCGGTGGCCAGCTATCGCCGCGAGCCCGTCCCGTCGTCGTACGCCTCCCTGATGCGCGACCTGGCGGCCCTCGCCGAACGGGTCGCCGACGAGCTGGTGGCCGACCGGATGGCGGTGGCGGTCATCGACGACCTCATCGCGCTGGGGCACGCCACGGCGCAGGTCGAGCACAGCGACGACCTGTCCGCGGAGGTGATCCTCGCCCAGGTGCGCTCGATCATCGCCGACCTGCTGGCGCTGTGCGGGATGGACCCGCTCGAGGCGACCGACGTGATCCCGCTGCGCTGACCGCTCAGACCTCCGTCACCACGACGTCGAGCTGGGTGCCCTTCGCGGTGGGCGCGCCCGTCTCGACGGCCCAGCCGAGCCGGGTGAGGGTGTCGGCGAGAGCCGTAGGGGTGCGGGGATTGGCGCCGTCCTCGAGCAGGGCGCGGACGATGCGGCCCTTGGTCGCCTTGTTGAAGTGGCTCACCACGCTCCGCTTCCCACCGGACTCGTGGAGCACGCGCACCGTCGCGACGCGGCGGGCGACCTCCGCCGGCGGCCGCCAGAAGGCGGCGTACGTCCCGGAGCGGAGGTCGACGAGCAGGCCGGTGCCGACCGCGTCGCTGACGGCCTCGCCGAGGACCTCGCGCCAGGCGCCGGCCACCGAGCCCGTGCCGGGGGCACCGGGAAGGGTGGCGTCCCCGGAGAGGCGGTAGGCCGGGATCCGGTCGCCGGGTCGGACGAGGCCGAACAGCGCGCTGGTGATCGCCACCCGCGCCGTCGCGCGCCGACGGGCAGCGGGGGAGAGGGTGTCGAAGCCGAGGGCGTCGTAGAGGACCCCGGTGTAGATCGCGTCGGCGCGGGCCGTCGGCGCGTGGTGAAGGTCGGCGTTGCGCTGCACCAGGTCGCGCTGGGCCGGGCCCAGGCCGAGCACCGCGGCCGCCGTGTCCGGGTCGTCGCCGCAGAGCTGCACCAGCGCCTCCAGCAGCGTTGCGCGGGTCGGCGTCAGGGACGGCGAGGACAGCGAGGCCAGGTCGAGCGGCTTGCCACGTCGGGGAGCGGTCTTGCCCTCGCTGGGCGGCAGCAGGATCAGCACGCGCGCAAGCGTAGGCAGCGCGCGCCGCGACCTCCCGGCTAGGGTCCGGGTATGCCCAGCAACCGCGTGGTCAAGGTCCGGTCGACAGGCGACAGCGTGACGGCGCAGGAGATGCGCGACGGCATCGCCGCCATCCAGGCCGACCTCGAGGTGACACCCAACTTCCCGGACGCTGTCGAGCGGGCTGCCGCCGAGGCAGCCGCAGCGCCCCGCCTGCCCGAGCTCGACCGCACTGACATCCCGTTCATCACCATCGACCCCGAGTCGGCGCGTGACCTCGACCAGGCGATGCACATCGAGCGGGACGGGTCCGGCTACGTCGTGCACTACGCGATCGCCGACGTCGCCGCCTTCGTCACCGCTGGTGACCCCGTCGACGTGGAGGCCAACCGCCGGGGCGAGACGCTCTACGGCGCCAACTCCAAGATCCCGCTCCACCCCACCGTGCTCAGCGAGGGAGCCGCGTCGCTGCTGCCCGACGAGGTGCGCCCGGCGCTGCTGTGGACCATCAAGGTCGACGAGACCGGCGAGGGCACCGACGTCGAGGTCGAGCGTGCGCTGGTGCGCTCGCGCGCCAAGCTGTCCTACGAGGGCGTGCAGGCCGACCTCGACGCCGGGAGGGCCGACGAGCTCATCGGCCTGCTCAAGGAGGTCGGGGAGCTGCGCCTGGCCCGGGAGGCAGCTCGCGGCGGGGTGTCGCTGCCCCTGCCCGAGCAGGAGCTGGTCGAGAACGGCGACGGGCACTGGGAGCTGGAGTTCCGACGGCTGACCCCGGTCGAGACCTGGAACGCCCAGATCTCCCTCCTCACCGGGATGGCGGCCGCCTCGCTGATGGTCTACGCCCGCGTCGGCATCCTCCGCACCCTGCCGCCGGCGGATCCCCACGACGTACAGCGCCTGCACCGCACCGCCCGCGCCCTCGGCATCTCGTGGCCGGCCGAGCAGCTCTACCCCGACTTCGTCCGCACCCTGGACCCGTCGAAGCCGACCCACGCCGCGATGATCGTGGCGTGCACGCGCCTGCTGCGCGGTGCCGGCTACGTGTCCTTCAACGGCGAGCTGCCCGAGCTGGCGCAGCACTCCGCGCTCGCCTCGGAGTACGCCCACGTCACCGCGCCGCTCCGCCGCCTCGCCGACCGCTACGCCGGCGAGGTCTGCGTGGCGCTGTGCGCCGGCACCGACGTGCCGGCGTGGGTGATCGAGGCCATGCACGAGCTGCCCGACACGATGACCGAGTCGGGGCGCCGCGCCAATCGCTACGAGAACGCCATCGTCGACCTCTGCGAGGCCGAGCTGCTCCACGACCGGGTCGGCGAGCGTTTCACCGCTGTGATCGTCGACCTCGACGAGAAGAGCAAGCAGAAGGGCGACATCACCATCCAGGACCCCGCCATCGAGGCGCGGGTGACCGGCTCGGGCGACCTGCCCCTCGGCGAGGAGGTCACCGTCGAGCTGGCGACCGCCGACCCGAAGATGCGCAAGGTGGAGTTCCGGCTGGCGTGAGCCACGTACGGCGGCGCGTCGGACGACCACAACTCAGCCGGCAGCAGCCGCCTGAGCGGGGCTGACGATGACGGCCGCGACTTCTGGTCGTCCGACGCTCCGGGCGACCTGGGCCAGCACCCAGCGCACGTAGGCCTGGTCGTGCATCACCTGCTCCCAGGTGAACCGCAGCACCCGCCAGCCGTTGATCACCAGCAGGTTGTAGCGCGCGCAGTCGCGTCGGTGGGCCTTGCGCGAGGCGTGGAAGGACCACGAGTCGGCCTCGAACGCCAGACGGAGCGCGTGACACACCAGGTCCGGGTGGATGGTGCCGGTGCCGAGGTCGACGGCAGCCTGGGGCTCCACGACGATCCCGGCCTCGACGCAGAGGGCGCGGAGGACCGACTCGAAGGGGTTGGCCGCACGGCGATCGGCGTGGCGCAGCACGAGCCGTACGGCGTCGGCGCCCGCACCGCGTACGTCGATCGCGTCGAGGTCGGCACGCGTCACCAGCCCGGACCGCAGGGCGGAGTCGGCGATGGCGAGTGCCTCGTCGAACGGCAGGATCCGAGCACAGTCGACCACCGTGCGTAGCGGCGTCGTCACACCGTCGACGACCTGGTCGTCGGCGACGTTCGCCCAGTGGATCGAGACCCCCGCGCGCTGCTCCGGTGAGAGCTTGCGGCCGCGCCTGACCATCAGCTCCGGGACGTGCGGTTGCGCCTTGAGCGCCCATCCGTGATGGGCTGCCGCGCTCCGCAGGCACACGATCGCGGTGAGCCGGGACGCCACCTGACGGGCGTCGTCGGCCGTCGGCAGCGCGTAGTGGCCCCGGCTGAGCCGCACGACCCGGCCGCGGGCGAGGCCCCGGCGGAGCCGCCGACGGGTCGTCAGCCGCAGCAGGTCGCGAGCGCCGGCGATCCCGCCGAGACGTTCGAGTGCTGGAGCGGCGTCCATCCGGTCAGCCTGCCGCGAGGAGGTCCCGCTCCGCTCGCGTCATCCACAGGCGCGTCAGACGACCACAACGTCGTACGGCCGCCCCCTGACACGCTCAGGCAGCGGTAGGCGTGCGACTTCGGGTCGTTCGACGCGCCGGGCGGGGGAGTGGGTCGGCCTGTAGGCCGGGTTCTGTCCCGCTCACGCGGGGGCGACCATCCATCTGCGACGACCGTTGCCGGCCGCCTGGTGCGATCTACCCGGATGCTCGGGCGGGCCGCCCTCGAACGCATCCTGTCTGATCTTGCTCCGGGTGGGGTTTGCCTAGCTGCGCCGGTCGCCCGGCGCACTGGTGGTCTCTTGCACCACCGTTTCACCCTTACCGCCCGGCACGCCGGGAGGCGGTCTGTTCTCTGTGGCACTGATCCCGCGGGTTTCCCCGGGTGGCTGTTGGCCACCACCCTGCCCTGTGGAGCCCGGACCTTCCTCGACGCCTCACCGAAGGTGCGGTGCCGCGGCCGCCCGGCCGACCCACTCAAGGGCGAGTCTAGGGGTGCGTCAGCACCTCGGCGCCATCCTCGGTGACGAGGAGGGTGTGCTCGAACTGCGCGGAGCGGCGGCGGTCCTTGGTCACGACGGTCCAGCCGTCGTCCCACATGTCGTAGTCGGGCGTGCCGAGGTTGAGCATGGGCTCGATGGTGAAGGTCATCCCGACGCGGATCTCGTCGTCGAAGCGCTCGTCGTCGTAGTGCGGGATGATCAGCCCGGAGTGGAACGCGGTGCCGATGCCGTGGCCGGTGAAGTCGCGCACGACGCCGTAGCCGAAGCGCTTGGCGTACGCCTCGATGACGCGGCCGATGATGTTGACCCGGCGGCCGGGCTTGACCGCCTTGATCGCCCGGTCGAGCGCCTCCTTCGTGCGCTCGACGAGCAGCCGGGACTCCTCGTCGACGTCGCCGGCGAGGAAGGTGGCGTTGGTGTCGCCGTGGACGCCGCCGATGTAGGCGGTGATGTCGATGTTGACGATGTCGCCGTCCTCGACGACCCGCGCGTCGGGGATGCCGTGGCAGATCACCTCGTTGACGCTGGAGCACAGCGACTTCGGGAAGCCGCGGTAGCCGAGCGTCGAGGGGTAGGCGCCGTGGTCGCAGAGGAACTCGTGGCCGATGCGGTCGAGCTCGTCGGTGGTGACACCGGGTACGACGTGGGAGCCGACGAGGTCGCGCGCCTGGGCGGCCAGGCGGCCGGCGATCCGCATGCGCTCGATGGTCTCGTCGTCCTTGACCTCCTCGCCTTCGAACCGCTGCGGTTTCGGCAGGTCGACGTACTCCGGACGGACGATGTGGGCGGGCACGGCACGACGCGCAGATACCTCTGCGGGGGATACGACAGGCACGGCGCGAGTGTAGTTTCGGCGCATGAGCGAGAACGAATACTGGTTCTGCCTGACCCACCACACGGTCGAGGGCAGGGACGGCTGCAAGAACGCCGACCGCCTCGGGCCCTACGCCTCGTCCGCGGAGGCCTCGCGTGCGCTCGAGAAGGTCGAGGAGCGCAACGAGGAGTGGGACAACGACCCGAAGTGGAACGACGACGGCCCGGGCTCCGGCGACGGCCTCACCGACGGCACCCCGGACAACTGATCACTTCTTCTTCTTGCTCTTCTTGCCCTTGACGGGGTTCGCCGCCTGAGCCACGTCGGCGGCGGCACGGACGCTCTTCAGGGCGCGCTTGGTGTTCTTGTCGAGGGTCTTGGTCAGCTCGGCGATCGCCGCCTCGTACTGCTTGCTCACCCGGGCCGCCGTCTCGGCCGCGACCCGCTCGGCGGTGTCCTGCGCGACCTTCTGGACCATCGCGGCGGTGCTGATCGCCTGGCTGCCGGCGTCGGCGGCCCGCCCGGCAGGGGAGCGCCGTGCCGAGGTCGCCACGGGCTTGGTGGACGGCTTCGTGGCGGTCGTCTTCTTGGTCGTGCTCTTCGCGGTCGTGGTCTTCTTGGCTGGGGTCTTCCTGGCGGTCGACTTCGTGGCGGTGGACTTCGCCGCGGTCTTCTTCGTGGCGGGCGCCTTCTTCGCCGTTGTCTTCCTGGTAGTCGTCTTCTTGGCCGCGGTCTTCTTCGCGGGCGTCGTCTTCTTGGCCGTCGTCTTCTTCGCTGGAGTCTTCTTGGCTGGAGTCGTCTTGGCGGTGGACGTGGTGGCTGCCGTCTTCTCGGCCGGGGTCTCGCTCACGGAGGGCTCCTCGCGTCGTCGGGAAGCCCGATCCTGCCGCGCCGGACGCGGGTTGTCACCGACCCGCGTGTCGGCGCGAGCGTCAGAACGTGTGCTCGGCGCCCGGGAAGGTGCCGCCGCGGACGTCGTCGGCGTACGCCCGGGCCGCCTCGAGCAGCACCCCGTGCACGTCGGCGTACTGCTTGACGAAGCGCGCCATCCGGCCGGTGCGCAGGCCGAAGGCGTCCTGCCAGACGAGGACCTGGCCATCGCAGCCGGCGCCCGCGCCGATGCCGATGGTCGGGATGGTCAGCTCCTTGCTGATCCGCTCCGCGACGTCGCCGGGGACCATCTCCATCACGACGGCGAACGCCCCCGCTTCCTGCACGGCACGGGCGTCGGCGATGACCCGGTCGCTCGCGTCGCCGCGACCCTGGACGCGGTAGCCGCCGAGGGTGTGCTCGGACTGCGGGGTGAAGCCGATGTGGGCCATGACGGGGATGCCGCCCTGCGTGCACTTCTCGATGACGGGGGCCATCTCGGCGCCACCCTCGAGCTTGACGCAGTGGGCGCCGGCCTCCTTCATGAAGCGGACCGCGGTGAGGTAGCCCTGCTCGGGCGAGGCCTGGTAGCTGCCGAACGGCAGGTCGCCGACGACCATCGCGCGCTTCACCGACCGTGCCACGGCGCGAGTCAGGGGGAGGAGCTCGTCGACCGTGACGGGGAGGGAGGTCTCGTTGCCGAAGACGTTGTTGCTGGCGGAGTCGCCGACGAGCAGCAGGTCGATGCCGGCCTCGTCGAAGGTCGCAGCGGTGTACATGTCGTACGCCGTCAGCATGGTTATCTTGTCGCCCCGCTCCTTCATCTCCCGCAGGTGATGGGTGCGGACCCGCTTGACCGGCGCAGCCGGGGCGGTCGGGCCTGAGCCGTAGGGGGCAGTCTCTTCAGGCATGCTCACTCCTCGTCATCTCGCGGCTCCCTGATGGAGTCCACGGACCGTTCCTCAGGCTAGTCGCGACCGGCGGGTAGGGCGCTGTGGCGACGGTCACGCTCAGCGCGGGGACACGCGTACGACGCGGTCGCGCGCGCCGTTGTCGGTGGTGACGAGGAGGTCGCCGTCGCGCGCCGACGTGATCGACCGCAGCCGGCCGAGCCGCTGAAGCCGGGGCGGGCGCGTCACCGCGGTGAGGGCGCCGGCTGCGTCGAACCGCATGAACAGCACCTCGGAGCCCTTCAGCGCGGCGACGGCGAGGGTCCCCTCGAGCGCGCCCCACTGCGAACCACGCACCCACGCGGCCCCCGAGGTGGCGATCGTCGGGGTGCCGGAGGACCAGGCGGCGTCCTGTTGCTCGCCGGGCAGCGACTGGTCGGTCATCGGGACCGTCTCGTCGTAGCCCGGGACCGGGTTCCAGCCGTAGTCGCCGCCGGCGACGAGCCGGTTGACCTCGTCGTCGCGATAGCTGCCGTGCTCGACCGACCACACCGAGCCGTCGTCGCGCTGGGCCAGTCCCTGCACGTTGCGGTGGCCGTAGGTCCACACGAACCGTCGCGCGCTGCTCGCACCGACGAAGGGGTTGCCGGGCATCGGTGCGCCGGTGCGGCGGTGCACCCGCAGGACCTTGCCGCCGAGCGAGTCGAGGTCGCGCGGGTTGGTGCCGACCGCGGCGTCACCGGTGCCGACGAGGAGGGCGTCGCTGTCGCGGTCGAGCAGCAGCCGACAGCCGCCGTGGCGGCCCGACGTCGAGGGCAGGCCGGTGAGAAGGGTGCGACGGCTGCTGAGACGGGTCCACCTCCTGTCGACGCGCCAGCGGCTCACCTGCACGTGGGTGCCGCCCCTCGCGCTGCCGTGGCACGCCCACAGTGTGCGCGCGGCGGGGTCGACGGCGAGGGACATCAGCCCGGTCTCGCCGGAGACCCACACCAGCCGCGACAGGTCGGCCAGGGTCCGTCGCTTGCCCTTGCGTACGACGCTGATGCGGGCGCGGTCGCGCTCGGAGACGACGAGCCGGCCGCCCGTGGCCTGCTGGACGTCCCACGGGTGCTGGAGGCCGCGCGCCACCGTGCGGACCCGGAGCTGCGGGGCGCGCGCCTTCTGGGCGCTCACCGTGTCGGCGGCCGCGACCGACGGCGGTGGACCGGTCGGCAGACCGCCGGTGAGGGTGCCGGTGACGAGGAGGGCGACGAGGGACACGGACGCGCGGGTGCTGCGGACGGTGAGGCGCACGACGTCGACGCTAGGGCCGGCGGCGATGCTGGGTAAAGGTCTCTCGCGTCAGCGGTCCAGCGGCCGCGCGAGCTGGATCCCGACGCGGGTGGTCTCGTAGCCGAGCCGGGTGTTGAGCGTGCGCATCGCGGCGTTGCCGTCCTGGGTCCAGGTGTAGACCTCGTCGATGCCGTGCTCGGCGGCCCAGGCCAGGGTGACCAGCTTGAGGTGGACCGCGAGGCCGCGGCCGCGCCAGTCACGGCGTACGGCCGTCAGCCCGTTCTCGGCGCGGGTCGGCTCGTCGGCGTCGCGACCGAGCCCGGCGCACCCGACGACCTCACCGTCGTGGAGGGCGAGGAACATCGGGTCGACCAGCCAGTCACGCGCCCACCGCTCAGGGCTGACGTCGAGCGGGGTGTCGACGGCGAAGTCGGCGAGCGCCTCGAGGCCGAAGCGCTCGTACGCGGCTTCCCACAGGCCCGGCCGTTCCTGGGCGGTGACGACCTCGACGCCGTCGGGGGCCGGGGGTGGTTCGACGGGTCCGGTCAGGCGATAGGTCTGCTCGACCTCGCGGTTGACCTCCTCGAAGCCGAACCGGTGGGCGAAGGCCAGGGCTCCGTCGTCGTCGGCACCGGCGCGCAGCGTCGGCAGACCGAGGTCGGCGACGTGTGCGACGAGACGCTCGAGCAGCGCCGTACCGACACCTCGGCGGCGATGGCCCTCCAGCACCCGCGGGATCACCGAACCGCCGCCGCTCGTGTCGGATGGCTGGGCCAGGCCGTGCCCGACGACCTCTCCGTCCACGCGCGCCAGGAGCATGAGACGTGCGGGCTTGTCGCCCTCCCGCAGCTCGGCGAGCGACTGGGTCCGCTCGTAGGGCACGACGGCGATCCGGACGCGCCGCCACTCCTCGTAGTCGTCGTCGGTGACGCAGGGGCTGATGTCGAGGGCCATGGGGGGAGCCTGTCGCGTCGGGCTCGGGGTGGTCCACCGAGTTCCCTAGAGTGACCGCGTGGACTTCTACTCGGCCTACGCCCAGGGCTTCGCCCGGATCGCCGCCGTCACCCTGCCGGTGCACCTCGCCGATCCCCTCGCCAACGCAGCCGCCGTGCTCGAGCAGGCGCAGGCCTGTCACGACGACTCGGTCGCGGTCGCGGTGTTCCCGGAGCTGTGCCTGACCGGCTACTCGGTGGACGACCTCTTCCTGCAGGACACGCTGCTCGCGACGGTCGAGGAGGCCCTCGCCGAGATCGTGGCGGCGAGCGCTGACCTGATGACGATGCTGGTCATCGGCGCGCCGGTCGTGCACGGCAACCGGGTCTTCAACGCGGCCGTCGTCGTCCACCGCGGCTCGGTCCTCGGCGTCGCGCCGAAGTCCTACCTGCCCAACTACCGCGAGTTCTACGAGCGCCGGTGGTTCGCCCCGGGCGACGACCGCGAGCTGGAGTGGATCTCCGTCGCCGGGCAGGACGTCCGCTTCGGGCCCGACCTGATCTTCCGCTGCCTCGACGTCCCCGGCCTCGACCTCCACGTCGAGGTGTGCGAGGACATGTGGGTGCCGGTGCCGCCGAGCGCCGAGGCCGCGCTCGCGGGCGCCACCGTGCTCGCCAACCTCAGCGGCTCCCCGATCACCATCGCGCGCGCCGAGGACCGGAAGCTGCTCGCGCGCAGCGCCAGCTCGCGGTGCGCGGCGGCGTACGTCTATGCCGCGGCCGGACAGGGCGAGTCGACGACCGACCTGAGCTGGGACGGCCAGACGATGGTCTACGAGTGCGGGTCGCTGCTGGGCGAGAGCGAGCGCTTCCCCGACGGGCCGCGGCGCACCGTCGTCGACGTCGACCTCGACCTGGTGCGCCAGGAGCGGATGCGTCAGGTCACCTTCGACGACAACCGGCGTACGCACCACGAGCGGGTCAACCGCTTCCGCACCGTCGAGTGGGAGCTCGAGCCGCCCACCGGCGACATCGGCCTGCTCCGCAAGGTCGACCGCTACCCGTTCGTCCCCGACGACCCCGAGCGGCTCGCGCTCGACTGCTACGAGGCCTACAACATCCAGGTCTCGGGCCTCGAGCAGCGACTCAACGCCATCGGCACGCCCAAGGCCGTGATCGGCGTGAGCGGCGGCCTCGACTCCACGCACGCGCTGATCGTCGCCTGCAAGGCGATGGACCGGCTCGGCCGCCCGCGCAGCGACGTCCTGGCCTTCACGATGCCCGGCTTCGCGACGGGGGAGACCACCAAGTCGTACGCCACCCGGCTCTCGCAGGCGCTCGGGGTGACCTTCGAGGAGCTCGACATCCGGCCCGCGGCCGAGCAGATGCTCAGGGACCTCGGCCATCCCTACGGCCGCGGCGAGAAGGTCTACGACGTCACCTTCGAGAACGTCCAGGCCGGCCTGCGCTACGACTACCTCTTCCGCCTGGCCAACCAGCGCGGCGGCATCGTCGTCGGCACCGGTGACCTCTCCGAGCTCGCGCTCGGGTGGTGCACCTACGGCGTCGGCGACCAGATGTCGCACTACACCGTGAACGCCGGCGTCCCGAAGACGCTCGTGCAACACCTCATCCGCTGGGTCATCAGCCACGGGGAGTTCGACGAGGCCGTGGGACAGCTGCTGGGCGAGATCCTCGAGCTCGAGATCACTCCCGAGCTGATCCCCGTCGAGGAGGGCAAGAAGCCGCAGGCCACGCAGGACACCGTCGGGCCCTACAACCTGCAGGACTTCACGCTCGCGCTCGTGGTGCGCCACGGCTTCCGGCCGCGCAAGATCGCCTTCCTCGCCTGGCACGCCTGGAAGGACCTCGAGGCGGGGGAGTGGCCGCCGGGGTTCCCCGAGGACGCGCGGGTGGCGTACTCGCTGGAGGAGGTCCGCACCTGGCTGCAGGTCTTCGTCAAGCGGTTCTTCGCCAACCAGTTCAAGCGCTCTGCGCTGCCCAACGGTCCCAAGGTCAGCCCCAGCGGCACGATGAGCCCGCGCGGCGACTGGCGGATGCCCAGCGACGCCAAGGGCACTGCCTGGCTGGCGGAGATCGACCGGGACGTCCCGGTCTCCTGACCCGACGGACGAGACCCTTTGCCTGCCCTTAACGGCGGGCTGGAGCGCGGTTAGCCGCGCTCACGCGAACCTCCTTGCACGATGCCGCACCCGGCGTCGGACGACGAGGAGGAATCGTGCAGAAGAAGAAGGCAGTCATCGGGGGAGTCGCAGCCGCGGCGGTCGTGGTCGGGCTCGGGTCCTGGTGGGCCGTCGGCAACGCGGTCGAGGCCCAGACCAGCGAGCGCGGCACCTGTGGTGGTGCGACGTGGGAGCTGAGCGCCGAGGCGGAGGACGGCGGCACCGAGGTGAGCGCCGAGCTGCAGTCCGCCGGCCCGGGCGAGGAGTGGCAGGTCGAGCTGACCCGCGACGACACGTCGCTGCTCTCCGGCTCCCGCACCACCGACGAGGACGGCGAGATCGACGTCGACGCCTTCAGCGACGGCAACCCCGGCGACGCGACGTACGCCGTCACCCTGACCCCCGCCGACGGCGAGCCCTGCACGGCCACGCTCGGCTCCTGACGACCCGACTCCCACGCCCGACCACTCCTGAGGAGACACCCATGAAGAAGACGCTCATCGCCACCACCCTCGTCGCGACCGCCGCGGCCGGCAGCACGATCCTCGTCGCCGGTCCGGCCAGCGCCGACGTCGAGCGCCGCGGCACCTGCGCCGGTGCGACGTACGAGCTCAACGTCGACCGCGAGCGCGGCGGCTTCGAGGTCGACGCTGACATCGACGACGCCCGCCCGGGCAGCGAGTGGCGAGTGGCCGTCCGTCACGACGGCAGGCTCGCCACGTCGCGGGTCCTGCGGGCGGACCGTGAGGGCGAGCTCGACCTCGACACGTTCCGCCGCAACACGGCCGGCACGGACACCTTCAAGCTGACAGTGACCCCCGCCGGCGGGGCGTCGTGCTCGCTGAAGGTCACCCTGCGCTGAACCGGCGCAGGGCGCCCAGCGAGGTGGAGCCCGGGTCAGGCCGTCCGCAACGTGACGGCGACCCGGGCTCCGCCCATGTCCGAGGCGCCCGTGGTGATCACCCCGCCGGAGTCCTCGGCGGTGCGCGCTGCGATCGAGAGGCCCAGGCCGGTCGAGCCCGATCCGCTCTCGCCACGTCCCGTCGCGTCGAGGTCCGCGGGCAGGCCGGGGCCCGCGTCCTCGACGACCAGCTCGACCGCGTCGTCGTCGGCGTCCAGCGTGATGCGGACGGCGGCGTCGTCGGGGGTGTGGGAGAAGACGTTGTCGAGCAGCACGTCGACCATCGCCTCCAGGTCGGTGCGGCTGGCGCGCAGCAGCGGGCCGGAGGTGGCCAGCCGCAGGTCGTAGGCGCGGCCCTGGTCCTCCGCCAGCGCCTCCCAGTGGCGCACGCGCTCGGCGATCACCGCGACGGCGTCGGTGCGGGGGTCGAGACCCTCGCGCTCGGACCGTCGTGCTTCGCGGACGATCTCGTCGACGGTGGCCTGCAGCGCGTCGAGGTCCCCGGCCAGGCGGTCGCGCAGGGCGGGGTCGTCGACGGTCTCGACGCGGAGCCGCAGCGCCGTGACCGGCGTGCGCAGGCGGTGGGAGAGGTCGGCGACGCTCTCCCGCTCGCGGGCGAGGAGCAGCTGGATGCGGCCGACGAGGCGGTCGACGGCGCCGGCCAGCTCCTGCACCTCCGGCGGCCCCTCGAGGTTCGCGACGGGGGTGACCGCGCCGGGTCGGCCGAGCGTCTGGGTGTGCTCGGCGAGGCGCCGGATCGGCAGCACGAACGACCGCCCGAGGCGGTCGACGACCACGAGGGATCCCGCGAGCAGCGCCAGGGCCAGCAGGGCCAGCAGTCCCCAGGCCACGCCGACGACCGAGTCGAGGCCCGGCTCGTCGACGACCACCCGGATCACCGGCGTCTGCGACGGGAGGGCGGAGTTGCCGCCACGGGAGACCGGCACGAGGATCTGCGACCCGCCCGGTACGTCGTCGACGCGGGCGCGGCCCGTGTTGCGGGCGTCGAGGACCAGCTCGTCCTGCCCGCGGTCGGGGCCGATCTCGAGGCCGTCGGGGTAGAGCACCGTGACCTGGGTGTGGCGT
Organism: Nocardioides sp. T5; assembly: GCF_048161455.1. NCBI lineage: Bacteria > Bacillati > Actinomycetota > Actinomycetes > Propionibacteriales > Nocardioidaceae > Nocardioides > Nocardioides sp. T5. The sequence goes on from NZ_CP182415.1 coordinate 1,691,491, forward strand.
TCCGCATCGTTGAGCCGGTCGACGTACTGCCCGACCGCGCCGGCGTCCTGCCCGGACACGACCGTCTCCACGGCCTGCACCTCCAGCGCCGCCCGGGCCAACCTGTCCTCCAGCGCATAGCTGCGCACCAGGATCGCCATCGGCACGAGCATCGCCAGCAGCACCATCGAGACGGCCGCGGCCGCGGTCAGCAGGAGGCTGCGGCGCACCTCAGCCGTCCCCGTCGGCGGGCTGCGGGGCTGCGAGGCGTACGCCGACGCCGCGGACCGTGGTCAGGTAGCGCGGGGCGGCGGCGGTCTCGCCGAGCTTGCGGCGCAACCACGACAGGTGCACGTCGACGGTCTTGTCGGAGCCGCCCCAGGGCTGGCGCCACACCTCGACGAGCAGGTCGCGCTTGGTCACCACCTCGCCCGGTCGCTCCGCGAGGTGGGCGAGCAGGTCGAACTCACGCGGCGTGAGGTCGACCTCGGTGCCGTCGAGGTGGACGCGCCGACCGGCGAGGTCGACGGCGAGGCCGCCGACCGTGATGGTCGAGGGCCGCTGCCGGCCGGCGTCGACCCGGCGCAGCACGGCGCGGATGCGGGCGTCGAGCTGGGTGCTGGTGAAGGGCTTGACGACGTAGTCGTCGGCGCCCGCGTCGAGCGCCCCGACCAGGGACGGGTCGTCGGCGCGGGCGCTGGCGATGATCACCGGCACCTGGCTGACCGCGCGCAGCATCGACAGCACCTGGGTGCCGTCGACGTCGGGCAGGCCCAGGTCGAGCACGACCAGGTCGGGGGAGGAGTCGACGGCGAGCTGCAGGCCGCCCATCCCGGTGGGCGCGGAGGTCACGGTGTGCCCGCACTCGCGCAGGCCGCGCACCAGCAACGGCCGGATCCGGTCGTCGTCCTCGATGATCAGCACCTCGGCCACGCCGCGACCGTACCGTCCGCAGGTGCCACGATCCGTGCGGCGGGCGAGCCTTAGCACTGCCTTAACCACCGCCTCACCTCGCGCTGACGTGGGGGCGGGCACGATGGGCACGTGAGACGTCGGATGCTGCTCGTCGGCCTGTGGGCCGCCACCACGGTCGTCGCCGTGCTCGTGGGCGTCTTCGCGGTGTCGACGGTCGGCGCCACCATCCGCGACCGCGGGCCGGTCGGCGACGAGGTCGCGCGCGACGTCTCGGTGCCGTCCTCGTCGGTCCCCGACCCCGAGGGCCCGGCCGTGTCGGAGGAGATCTCCGGGGAGTGGGGAGCCTTCCTCGTCGAGTGCCGCGACACGTGGGCGTACGGCGTCGGCGTACGACCCGACAAGGACGCGGGGTGGCGCATCGTGAGCTGGGAGAAGGGTCCCGACGACGACGTCGACGCGGTCTTCAGCGACGGCCGCAACTCCGTCGACCTCGAGGTGTTCTGCAACCGCGGCCGACCGACGCTCGCCGAGCTGGAGCGCAACACCCTCGGTGAGGACGACTGAGCTGCCGCCGGATGCAACCTCCCCGGCCGCAGGTGCGTCCAGACAGCGACACACCACTTCACGGGGAGACGAGATGACCCACCGCACCACCCGCACCCACCGGCCGTACGGCCTCACCTTCCGCTCCGGGCTCTCCGGCGCCGCGCTGCTCGCGGGAACGCTGGCCGCGACGACACCGTCGGCCCATGCGCAGGTCGAGGACAGCGCGGCCGCCCGCACGACGCTGACCTTCACCGTCGAGGACTGCGAGGGCTGCGAGGTCCAGCTCGTCAACGCGCGCAGCACGCTGGACGCCGACGTCGTCCACGTCTGGGAGTCGCGGACCAAGGAGGTGCGCGACGGGGAGGTCGCCTTCCGGATCCCGACCCGCCGCACGTGGGGCATGTCGGCCACGGTCCGCGCGCCGTGGGAGGGACACACCGGCTACGTCACCACCGTCGCCTGGCGCTACAACGGCGAGGGCGTCGGCGACCCGGTCACCCTCGAGAAGGCCGTGACCAAGAAGAAGGCGTCGGCCTGCTGGGAGGGCGTGCGCAGCCGCGCGGTCACCGTGCCGCTCGTCGTCGAGAAGGTGCGGGTGGACGGCGTGCGCCGGGAGGTCGACGGCAGCATCGCGTTCGTGCCGACGACGCAGAGCTGGCTCGCGCCGATGCGACCGGCCCCGGACGGCGTGCTGGGCTCGCAGGACGTCAACATCTGCCGTTGAGCAGCGCGCCTCCGAGCTCGGGTGCCCACCCTGCGGCGGGGGGCGTCGTGCACGGCACGGTGACCCCTAGGGTGGTGCCATGGGCAAGCAAGAGGACTTCGTGCTCCGGGCGCTGGAAGAGCGTGACGTCCGGTTCGTGCGGCTGTGGTTCACCGACGTGCTGGGCTTCCTCAAGAGCGTGAGCGTGGCCCCGGCCGAGCTCGAGAACGCCTTCGACGAGGGCATCGGCTTCGACGGCTCGGCGATCGAGGGCTTCGCCCGCGTCTACGAGTCCGACATGCTCGCCCACCCCGACGCGTCGACGTTCCAGATCCTGCCCTGGCGCACCGGCGACGACGAGTGGCCCGCCACCGCCCGGATGTTCTGCGACATCCGGATGCCCGACGGCAGCCCGTCCTACGCCGATCCCCGCCACGTCCTCAAGCGCACGCTGAGCGCGGCCGCCGACAAGGGGTTCACCTTCTACACGCACCCCGAGATCGAGTTCTACCTGTTCAAGGACGTGCCCGGGAAGGGCGATGAGCCGCAGCCGGTCGACCGCAGCGGCTTCTTCGACCACACCGCCCAGTCGCGCGGCGCGGACTTCCGCCGCGAGGCCATCACCATGCTCGAGGCGATGGGCATCTCGGTCGAGTTCAGCCACCACGAGGGCGGCCCGGGCCAGCAGGAGATCGACCTGCGCTACGCCGACGCGCTGACGACCGCCGACAACATCATGTCCTTCCGGACCATCGTCCGCGAGGTCGCGCTGGGCCACGGCATCTGGGCCTCCTTCATGCCGAAGCCCTACACGACCCACCCGGGCTCGGGCATGCACACGCACGTGTCGCTCTTCGAGGGCGACCGGAACGCCTTCTTCGAGGCCGGCGCCGAGTACCAGCTGTCCAGGACGGGCCGGCAGTTCATCGCCGGGATCCTGCGCCACGCCAGCGAGATCAGCGTCGTCACCAACCAGTGGGTCAACTCCTACAAGCGCCTGCTCGGCGGCGGCGAGGCCCCCTCCGGCGTCTGCTGGGGCCACAACAACCGCTCCGCGATGGTCCGCGTGCCGATGTACAAGCCCAACAAGGGCCAGTCGACGCGCGTCGAGCTGCGCACCATCGACGCCGCCTGCAACCCCTACCTCGCCTTCGCCGTCGTGCTGGCCGCGGGAATGAAGGGCATCGAGGAGGGCTACGAGCTGCCGCGCGAGGCCGAGGACGACGTGTGGTCGCTCACCGAGCGCGAGCGCAAGGCGCTGGGCATCGCGCCGCTCCCGCGCAGCCTCTGGGACGCCATCGGCATCGCCGAGGACTCCGAGCTGCTGGCCGAGACGCTCGGCGAGCACGTCTTCGACTTCTTCCTGCGCAACAAGCGCGCCGAGTGGGAGGAGTACCGCACCCAGGTCTCCGCCTACGAGCGCGACCGGATGCTGCCGGTCCTCTGAGGCGACGGACCTGACGGAGATGGGCAGCCCGCGCGTGCTCGTCGTCGAGCACCAGGAGTCCTGCCCGCCCCGGCTCGTCGGCGACTGGCTCGAGGAGGCCGGCTGCACCCTCGCGGTGTGCCGCCCCTACGCCGGTGACGACCTCCCCACCCTGGTGTCGTACGACGCCGCGGTGGTGCTGGGCGGCGAGATGAGCGCCAACGACGACGACACCGTCCCGTGGCTGGCGCCGCTCAAGTCCGGGATCCGTGACGCGGTCGCCGGCGGCACCCCGCTGCTGGGGATCTGCCTCGGTCACCAGGTCGTCGCGGCGGCGCTCGGCGGGCGGGTCGAGCGCAACGCGCGCGGCCAGATCGTCGGTCTGCAGCCGGTCGGGTGGACGGCGGCTGCCGCCGACGACGTGTGGGCGAGCGCGCGCACCGCGACCGAGACCGTCATCCACTGGAACAACGACGTCGTGGTCGAGATGCCCCCCGAGTCGGTCGTCCTGGCGCGGAGCCCCGGGGGAGAGGTGCAGGCGGCGCGCTTCGGCCCGCGGGCCTGGGGCATCCAGGCGCACCCCGAGGCCGACTCCGACGTCGTACGCCGCTGGGCGGAGTCGGACCGCGAGGACCACGTCGCGCTCGGCCTCGACCAGGACGAGGTGCTCGCCGCGATCGAGTCGGCCCGGCCGGCACTGGCCGGCCACTGGCGTCCGATGGTCCAGCGCTTCGCCGCGATCGCAGCCGGCGCGGAGGCGCTGCGATGACGTCCGCAGGGACCTACGTGCGCAAGGGCTTCGTCGACGGCGCGGCCGCCGCGCGCGGGATCGAGCGCCTCGGCGACGCGGGCCTGCCGCTGACCGACGAGCTCGCCGCGTCCGCCGATCCCGACGCCGCCCTCGACGGGCTGCTGCGGCTGGTGGACGCGCTCGACGAGCAGGCGGCCGGAGCCGGCCAGCAGATGCTCGCCGAGCTCGCCGACGACGAGGGCACCGCGATGCGGCTGTGCAGCGTGCTCGGCGCGAGCCCCGCGCTGGCCCACCACCTCGTGCGTCACCCCGAGCAGTGGCACGAGCTGACCGACCCGACGCTGGGCAGCACGCGTCCCGCGGCGTACGCCCTGCGCGAGGCGATGCTGACCGCGGTGGGCGCCGACCCGCACGCGGCCGAGCCGGTGTCCGGGCTGCCGGACAAGGAGGCCGTCGACGCGTTGCGCGTGGAGTACCGCCGTCACCTGCTGCGGCTGGCGTCGCGCGACCTGGCCCACCACGTCGGGCTCGACGACGCGGCCGCCGAGATCTCCGACCTCGCTGCCGCGACCCTCGACGCCGCGCTCGCCGTGGCGCGGGTCCGGGTCGGCGAGACGGCCCACGCGGCGCGCCTCGCGATCATCGCGATGGGCAAGTGCGGCGGCCACGAGCTCAACTACATCTCCGACGTCGACGTGGTCTTCGTCTACGAGGCGGCCGAGCCGGAGCCGGGGGAGCAGGCCGACGACGGCGTCGCCCTGCGGGCGGCCACCCAGCTGGCCTCGCAGCTGATGCGGGTCTGCTCCGACCACACCCGCGAGGGCACGATCTGGCCGGTCGACGCCAACTTGCGGCCCGAGGGCAGCCAGGGGCCGCTGGTGCGCACGCTCGCCAGCCACCAGGGCTACTACGAGAAGTGGGCCAAGACCTGGGAGTTCCAGGCGCTGCTCAAGGCGCGGCCGGTGGCCGGTGACGCCGCCCTGGGGCGTCGCTACTGGGAGATGGTCGCCCCGATGGTGTGGAGCGCAGCGGGTCGCGACGGCTTCGTGTCCGACGTGCAGGCGATGCGGCGCCGGGTCGTCGACCACATCCCGGCGCACGAGGCGGAGCGCCAGATCAAGCTCGGCGCCGGCGGCCTGCGCGACGTCGAGTTCGCCGTGCAGCTCCTCCAGCTCGTGCACGGGCGGTCCGACCCGTCCCTGCGCGAGGGCGCGACGCTGAGCGCGCTGACCCGCCTCACCGAGGGCGGCTACGTCGGGCGCCAGGACGGCGAGAAGCTCCACGAGGCCTACGCCTTCCTCCGCACCCTCGAGCACCGGATCCAGCTCTACCAGCTGCGACGTACGCACGTCCTGCCGGACGACGAGGCGTCCCTGCGGCGGCTCGGTCGCTCGATCGGCATCTTCTCCGAGCCGGCCGCCCAGCTCGAGCGGCAGTGGCGCCACCACCGGCGCGAGGTGCGCCGGCTCCACGAGAAGCTCTTCTACCGACCGTTGCTCGGCGCCGTCGCCAAGCTCCCGGGCCCCGAGGCCCGGCTGTCGCTGGAGGCCGCGGAGGCCCGGCTGTCCGCGCTCGGGTACGCCGACCCCCGGGCCGCGCTGCGCCACCTCGAGGCGCTGACGAGCGGGGTCTCGCGCACCTCCGACATCCAGCGGACCCTGCTGCCGGTGCTGCTGGAGTGGTTCGCCGACTCGCCCGACCCCGACGCCGGCCTGTTCGGGTTCCGCCGGATCAGCGAGAGCCTGGGGCGCAGCCCCTGGTACCTCACGATGCTGCGCGACGAGGGCGAGGTCGCGCAGCGCCTGGCCGTCGTCCTCGGCACCTCGCGCTACGCCACCGACCTCCTCGAGCGCGAGCCGCAGGGCGTGAAGATGCTGGGGGAGTCGCTCGTCCCGCTCAGCGCCGAGGCCGCGCTGGTGGAGATGCAGTCGCTGGTCGAGCGTGCCGAGACGCCCGAGGCCGCGGTCGCGGCCGTGCGCGCCGTACGTCGCCGTGAGCTGCTGCGGATCGCGTGCGGCGACCTCGTCGCCGGCACCGACGTGGCGGTGGTCGGGCAGGGCCTGAGCCGCCTCACCGACGCGACGCTGCAGGCCACGCTCGACATCGCGACCGAGTCGGTGCGCCGGCAACGCGGGCTGGACGCGCCCGCCAGCCGGATCGCGGTCATCGCGATGGGACGCTACGGCGGGTTCGAGCTGTCCTACGGCAGCGACGCCGACGTGATGTTCGTGCACGAGCCGGCCGACGGGGTCGAGGCGCAGGCTGCGTCGTCGTACGCCACTGCGGTGGTGACGGAGGTGCGGCGCCTGCTGTCCCTGCCGGCCAGTGACCCGCCGCTCGAGGTCGACGCCGACCTGCGGCCGGAGGGGAAGAACGGGCCCATGGTCCGCACCGTCGACTCCTACGCCGCCTACTACGCCAAGTGGTCGAGCGTGTGGGAGTTCCAGGCGCTGCTGCGCGCCGACGCGGTCGTCGGCGACGAGGCGCTGCGCGCCCGCTTCACCGAGCTCATCGACCCGCTGCGCTTCCCGGTCGAGGGGATCTCCGAGTCGGCCGTGGTGGAGGTACGCCGGATCAAGGCGCGCGTCGACGACGAGCGGCTGCCGCGCGGCGCCGACCGCCACACGCACCTCAAGCTCGGTCGCGGGGGCCTCGCCGACGTCGAGTGGACCGTGCAGCTGCTGCAGATGCGGCACGCGGGCCGGGTCGAGGCCCTGCGCACGCCGCAGACGCTGCCGGCTCTGCAGGCGGCGGCCGACGCCGGCCTGATCTCCGAGGACGACGCCGCGACCCTGGCCGAGGCGTGGCGGGCTGGTGAGCCGCGTGCGCAACGCCGTGACCCTGGTCCGCGGTCGGCCCTCGGACCAGCTGCCCCGCGACGCGCGCGAGCGGGCCGCGGTCGCGCAGGTGCTGGGCTACCCCCAGGGCGCGTCGGACCAGATGGTCAACGACTACCTGCGGACCACCCGGCGGGCGCACGCCGTGGTGGAGCGGGTGTTCTGGGAATGAAGATCTAGACTTCATCTGTCGCAGAAGAAGGTATGATCTTCATATGTCCGAAATGAAGATGGAGTCTTCAGTCACCGTGATCGGCGATCTGGTCGGCTCGCGGCGCAGCGAGGATCGCGCCGCCATGCACGAGCGGTTCGCGCGGGCGGTCGCCGACGTCAACAGGGCGTACGCACCACCGGTCCCGCTGCGCATCGGGGTCGGCGACGAGTTCCAGGGGATCTTCGCCTCGCTCGGTGACGCCATCGCGGCGACGTTGCGACTACGGATGGCCCTCCTGCCCCGCGACGACGTGCGGCAGGGGATCGGGAGCGGGCGCGTGGTCGTGCTGGCCGAGGAGCCGCGGGTCGAGGACGGCCCTGGTTGGTGGGCCGCGCGCTCAGCGATCGAGGAGGTGGAGGGGTACGAGCGCAAGGCAGCGCTGCGTGCGGTCCGCACGGCGTACGTCGCGGCCGAGGCGGACCAGGGACCGGACCAGGGACTGGTCAATGCCGCCCTGATGACGCGCGACCAGGTGGTCTCCGGCCTGTCGGAGCGGTCGATGTCGGTGCTGCGTGGTCTGCTGAGGGGGAGGCAGCAGCAGGAGATCGCCGCCGACCTCGGCATCAGCCCGTCGGCGGTGTCGCAGCGGATCCGGGCCGACGGCATCGGCGTGGTGCTCGCGACCGACGAGATGCTGCGCGACCTGTGAGAGGAGTGGACGGATGAGCTGGCTCGGGATCCTGCTGATCGGGTTCGCGGTGACCGACCTGACCCACTCGGTGCGCCGCACGCGATACCTGCCCGAGTGCGTCGGGGCGCTGGTGGCGCTCTGCGTGGGGCTGCTGGCAGGGCTCACGTCGGGGCGCGACGTCGCGGCGCTGCTCGTCATCGCCGCCGTCGTGCTGGTGTGGGGCCTCACCGTCACGTGGGGCTTCGGCCACCCTGGGCCGAAGGCGGCCTGGCTGCCCCTCGGCGTCTTCCTCGCCTCGCTCGTCGGCGCGATCGCGTGCTCCGGCCTCGCGCCGGAGGCCGGCGGGCCGCTCGCGCGGTGGCTGGAGTCGCTGACCGTGGCCGACCTGGGCGACGTGTCGGCCGACCGGTTCCTGATGCTGCTCGGCGCCTTCGCCATCCAGCTCTCCACCGGCAACGTGCTCGTCCGCCTCGTGCTGAAGGCCACCGGCACCATCAACCCGCGGGCTGACGGCGCGATGCCGCCCACCCAGCTCAAGGGCGGCCGGCTCCTCGGACCGCTCGAGCGGGTCTTCATCCTCGCCCTCGCGCTCGGTGGCCAGGTCACCGCGGCCAGCGTCGTCGTCGCAGCCAAGGGCCTGCTCCGCTTCCCCGAGCTCTCCTCGCGTCACGAGCAGCAGACCGTCCACGAGATGACGGAGTACTTCCTGCTCGGGTCGTTCGCCTCATGGCTGGTCGCGCTGGGTTCGTTCGTGCTCGTGGTGTGAGGGCGGGTGGCAGTCCGGTCTGGAGCACGTTGACTTGCGGCGTGGGTGCGCGCACGCTCGAGGGAGCGGTCAAGTCGACGACCTGACCAGGACGGCGACAGCGACGCGGCCCACGGTCGGCGGCCCGACTCCCAACCTCGAGTGCGGAGAAGGATCATGACGCGTTGGCGCCCCACCCTGATCACGCTGGCCCTCGCCATGTGCTGTGCGCTGCCGGTCTCCGGCGCGCAGGCGCGACAGCAGGCACCCCCGGGCCCTGACGTCTCGGTCCTCAGCGCCAAGGCCCTCGGAGGGTTGGGCTCGGGCAGCGCCATCGGGCCCGACGGCGCCCTCTACGTCACCCACAGCCTCGGCGGGAAGCTGGTGCGGATCGACACCGCCAGCGGTGCCGCCACCGTCGTCGGCCGGGGCCTGCCGAAGCAGGTGCCCGGGTTCGGGGTCGGCGGCCCGATGGACGTCTCGTTCATCGGCGACGTCGCGTACGTCATGGTCAGCGTCGCGGGCGCCGACGTCGGCGGTCCCGACGAGCTCATGGGCATCTACCGGCTCAGGAAGAACGGCACGTTCGCCGTCGTCGCCGACCTGGGCACGTGGTCGCGGAAGCACCCACCCACGGATCCTGACTGGTTCGTCGGGCAGGGCGTCCAGTACTCCATGGACGTGTGGCGCGGCGGGCTCCTCGTCACCGACGCCCACCTCGGCCGAGTGATCAGGGTGAACCGGAACGGACGGATCAGCGAGCTGGTCGGGTTCGGCAGCACCGACTCGGTGCCCCTGGGCCTCGAGGTGGTGGGCGGCACGGTCTTCCTGACCGCGGCGGGCCCGATCCCGCACCTGCCGTCTGCGTCCAAGATCCGCGAGGTGCGCCGCAACGGCACGACGAAGGTGGTCGGCCGGTGGGGACCCGGCTACCGGGGCAACCGTGGGCTGATCGTCGACGTCGAGGAGGACGGTGACGGACCGATGTACGGGCTCCTGCAGGGCTACTGGGACCTGGAGCCGACCTTCGAGAACGAGGGGTTCCCAGCCGCCCACGACACCGGCGAGATCGTCGTCGTACGCGCTGACGGGACCTTCCGGACGGTGGCGCGCAAGCTCGACCAGCCCACGTCGATGGAGCTCGTCGGCGACGTGGCGTACGTCGTCACCTACACCGGCACGGTGCTGCGGGTCGAGGGGTTCTGATCCCGAGGCACAAGGTGCCTAGGCTGGGACAGCCATCCCCGAGCACGAACCGAGGTCCCTGTGCCCGCCAGCCGTTCCGCCCGACAGAGGAAGGCCGGCGCCGAGGCAGGAGCGCTGGCCGTCGTCCGCATCGACGTCAGCCCCGACGACTCGTTCGCCTACAAGATCTCCTGCACGCAGTGCGAGGTCCCGCGCCCCGGCACCGGCACCCGCGCCTGGAGCACACGTCGGGCGGGCGAGGACAACGGCTACATGGCGGCGATGGATCGCTGGATCCTCCACCTCACGTCCAGGCACCCTGACGCCGAGGCTCCGTGCCTGGCCTACCTGCCCGAGGCCCGCGCCCGTCTCCAGGAACGACGCGACGCCCGGGACTGACGAGCGCGCCCCGCCGCTCAGCGCTGGGGAACGACCTGCAGGCCCATTGGCCCGATCTGCCTGCGTCCGGTTCCCCAACGGCCCGACCCACGCCGGGCGAGCGCTACAGGGCCTTCAGCCACCGATGCCCGTCAGAGCCGCAGCACGCGGCCGGCGACCACGAGGTGCACCTCGTCGCAGGCGGCGGCGACGCGCTGGTTGACCACACCGAGCAGGTCGCGGAAGAGCCGGCCGGAGCGGTGCTCGGGCACGACGCCGAGACCGACCTCGTTCGTCACCAGCACGACGTCCTGCTCGCACCGCACCAGGGCGGCGACGACCTCGTCGGTGCGGGCGAGGACGAGGTCGTGGACGGCGTCGGAGTCGTGATCCCAGGCGTCCTCGGCGTCGATGATCGCGGTCAGCCAGGTGCCGAGGCAGTCGACGAGCAGGGGGTCGCGGGCCTCGGCGAGGACGCCGGCGAGGTCCTGCGTCTCGACCGTGCCCCAAGAGGCGGGACGTCGGTCGCGGTGGGCGTCGATCCGGGCGGCCCAGTCGGGGTCCTGCTCGCGGTCGGGCGGCGTGCCGGTGGCGACGTACGTCGCGGGGGCGCCGCCGATCAGGTCCTCGGCGTGGGTGGACTTGCCCGAGCGCACGCCGCCGGTGACCAGGATCCGCATGGCGCGCATCCTGTCAGAGCCGTCGGGTCAGGCGCTCGCGGCGGCCAGCACCAGCACGGCGAAGGAGACCTCCACCGCCGCGCCCAGCACGTCGCCGGTGATCCCGCCGAGTCGTCGTACGCACCGCAGCAGCAGCGCCAGCACGACCCCGACCACCACCACCAGACCCGCGAGCAGCGTCCACACGGAGCCGAGCCCGTGGCCGGCGAGCCCCACGGCCACGCCGCACACCAGCAGCGAGGCGACCGCGGCGGCGACCGGCACCGAGCCGGCGTGGTTGACCCCGAGCCCGTCGGCGCGGGCCGCCGGCACGCCGCGCACGCAGGCGAGCGCCAGCGAGAGCCGGGAGACGCACACCAGCAGTCCCACGACCCACCAGCCGTGGTCGTGGCGCACGACCGCTGCCAGCCCGGCCGCCTGGAGCCCGGCGACGAGGACGACGGCGACGACACCCGCCGGTCCCACCGGCCCGGTGCGCATCACCTCGAGGGACCGGGCGGGGGAGTAGGACGCGGTCAGGCCGTCGGCGGTGTCGGCGAGGCCGTCCCAGTGGAAGGCGCGGGTGCCGAGCGCGAGCGCCACCAGCACGACGTACGCCGTCGCGAGGGGCGGCAGCCCGATCCAGCCCCCGACCAGGACGACGGCCGCAGCCGCGAACCCGAGCGGCAGCACCGCCAGCGGGGCGAGGACCATCGCGAGGCCGGCGACCTGACGGTCCACCCGGCCGGGCGGCGGGAAGCGGACGGCCGTGAGCGTGCCGGTGGCCAGCAGCCACGCGTCGCGGACGGTCACGAAGGCAGGATCTCCGCGAGCAGGGCAACGTCGCGCATCACGGCGACGGCGGAGCGCAGCACCGGCAGGGCCGCCACGGCACCCGAGCCCTCACCGAGGCGCATGCCGAGGTCGAGCACCGGCTCGAGGCCGAGGGACTTCAACGCGTGCGCCTGCGCCGGCTCGGTCGAGCGGTGGCCGGCGAGCCACCAGGCGGCAGCGCCGGGCGCGTGGGCCTCGGCCACGACCGCACAGGCGAGGGACATGAGGCCGTCGAGGAGCACGGGTACGCCGCGGGTGGACGCCTCGACCAGGAAGCCGACGGTGGCGGCGAGGTCGGCGCTGCCGAGGGCCGTGAGCACCTCGACCGGGTCGGACGTGCGGCCCTCGGCCCGGGCGAGCGCTTGCGCCACCACGCCGCGCTTCCGGGTCCACCCGTCGTCGTCGATGCCGGTGCCGCGACCGGTCACCTCGTCGGCCGGCAGGCCCAGAATCGCAGCGACGAACGCGGCCGCGACGGTGGTGTTGCCGATGCCGAGGTCACCGGTCATCAGCAGCTGGGCGCCGTCGTCGGCCAGCTCGCCGGCCAGGTCGGCGCCGAGGGTGAGGGAGCGCTCGGCCTCCTCCCGGGTCAGGGCGTCGGTCAGGTGGATGGCGCCGGAGCCACGTCGCACCTTGCGTGCGGTGACCTCGGCCGGCAGGTCGTCGAGGTCGGCGTCGACGGAGACGTCGCGCACGGTCACGGCGACGCCGTGCTCCCGTGCCAGCGCGCTGACGCCCGCCCGGCCGGCGACGAGGGTGCGCACCATCGCCTCGGTGATCGCTGGGGGGTAGGCCGAGACGCCGTGCGCGGCCACGCCGTGGTCGCCGGCCAGCACCACGAGGCGTACGTCGGTCAGCGGGCGCGGCGGCACCACGCCCTGCGCCGCCGAGAGCCAGACGCCGAGCTCGCCGATGCGTCCGAGCGCCCCCGGGGGCGTGGCCAGGCCGTCGAGGCGTTCCCGCGCGAGGGCGGTGATCTCGGGGGAGGGCGGGGCGATGCGGGACGCTTCGTTCATGGCGGCAGCAGCCTAGTGACGGCCGGGCCGGGGCGGCCTGCCAGTCTTGCCCGCGTGACCGGCCACTCCGTCCTCCAGCTGCCGGTGCCGGCACTGGAGGCGTGGGTGCGCGAGCGCACCGCTCACTACGACGCCGGGTTCGTGTCGGCCGACCCGCGCTTCGGGCACGCGCACATCACGGCGCTCGGGCCGTTCGCCCCGACGCCGTCGGCGGCCGACCTCGAGACCGTCGCGGACCTGGCCGCGGACACCCCGCCGATCGAGGTGCGGCTGGCCGACCTCGGCCAGTTCCCCAACGGGATCATCCACCTCGTGCCGGACCCGGACGACGCACTGCGGGACCTCACCGCACGCCTGGTGGCCGCCTTCCCCGCGTGGCCGCCGTACGGCGGTGAGTTCGGCAGCGACGTGCAGCCGCACGTCACGGTCGACGCGGTCTCCGATCACGTCGACATCGCCTCGACGGCGGTGCTGCTCGCCGACGTCGTACCGGTCGACGTGGTGCTCGACCGCCTGCAGCTCGCCTGGTGGGAGACCGACCGCTGCCACGTGGTGGCGGAGTGGGTGCTGGGTCGACGACCGTCGTGTTGACGGGGGTGGCAGGATCGCCGCATGGCTTCATGGGCGCACCTCGAGATCACCGTCGACGACCAGGGCAACGTGGAGGTCGGTGGCTACAACGCCGACCCCGAGGCGCTCGTGGAGGGCACCGAGTCGTGGGAGGACCTCCTCTCCACCCTCGGCGTGAACGGCTGGGAGCTGGTGCAGGTCATCCCCGGCGTGGAGACGACCTACTGGTTCAAGCGTCACGCCTGACCGGCCACCCAGTCCTGACGTGAGCGAGCTCCCCGACCGCTTCCGGGCCGCCGCGGCGTCGGCCGACTGGATCTTGCACCGCCCGCCGTCGACGCCGGCGGCCATGCTCCGCGAGCTCGCCGACTTCGCCGAGGAGCACGACCTCGCGTGGGACCGCTACGGCGAGCGCGGCGCGGTCGCGCAGCTCGAGGCCGAGGTCGCCGAGCTGCTCGGCAAGCCGTCCGCCGTCATGTTCCCCAGCGGCGTGATGGCGCAGCAGGCGACCCTGCGTGCGTGGTGCGACCGCGCCGGCTCCCGCCGGGTCGCGCTGCCCGACCTCTCGCACCTCGTGCACCACGAGCAGGACGGTCCGCGGCGGGTGCTGGGCCTCGAGCTCGAGTGGCTCACCACGGGCCGGCGCACGGCCACCGCCGACGACCTCGCCGGCGTCGGCGGTCGGCTCGGCGCGGCGATGGTCGAGCTCCCGCTGCGCGACGCCGGCTGCCTGCTGCCGCCGTGGGAGGACCTGGTCGCGCTGTCCGGAGCCGCTCGCGAGCGGGGTGTCAGCCTGCACGCCGACGGCGCCCGGATCTGGGAGTCGGTGCCCTACTGGGACCGCAGCCTGGGCGACGTGGCCGCGCTCTTCGACTCGATGTACGTCTCGCTCTACAAGGGGCTCGGGGGCTCGAGCGGCGCGCTCGTGGTCTGCCCCGAGGACCTCGCAGGGGAGCTGCGGACGTGGCGCCAGCGGATGGGCGGCACGCTCTTCTCGATGACCGCCTCGGCCGTCGGCGGGCTGATCGGGCTGCGGGAGCACCTCGGCCGCTTCGGCGACTACCGCGCGTGGGCCGTCGAGCTCGCGGCGGCCCTGCGCGAGCAGGGGTTCCGGACCTTCCCCGAGGAGCCGCACATCGGCACCTTCCTGGCCTGTGCGCCCGGCACGGCCGACGAGGTCAACGAGCGGGTCGTCGACTTCGTCGAGCAGCGGGGCGTCGTCGCGTGCGGACTGTGGCGCGACTCCGACGTGCCGGGCTGGGTCGAGACCGAGCTGACCTGCTACGAACCGGCGATCCGCCACGACCCGGCCGACGTGGCTGGTTTGATGGCCGCGGCCGTCGGGGAGAGTCCACCCGGCACGTAGCAGAGCACGGGGGACACGGGGGAGTGGCAATGACGGTGGGCGGACGCGTACGACGTCGGATCCAGCACGGAGCAACGGTGGCGGCCATCGTCGCCGCCGGAGCCTCCTGGGGGCTGGCCGCGCCGGCCCACGCCGCGGGCGACCTGTGCGACCCGGGCGTGGTCTTCGACGGGGCCGACGTCCTCGACGACCGGGTGGTGGCCCGGGCGGCGCGTGCCGCCTTCGACGACGGCCGGGTGACGGTCAAGGTCATCGCCTGGCGCGACACGCCCGGCGCGGGCGACCTCTACGACGCCCTCGTCGACGCCCGCCGCCAGTGCGGCGGCTGGGGCTTCGCGGGCGGCGGTCAGCGGTCGCTGCTCGTCCTCGGGGTCTCGGTCGACGGGCGCGAGCTCGGCAGCCACTACGACGGACGGGCGTTCGAGCGGTTCGAGGCGGCCCGCGACGGCGTCGAGCTCGACGGGATGGGACCGGCCTTCGGCAACGGTGCCTGGACCGACGGCATGGTCGCCGGCCTCGGCGGCTACGCCGACGCCTACGACTCGCAGGAGTCCTCCTACGACCCCGGCGACTGGCCGGACGACTTCCCGGGAGGCCTCTCCAACGACGAGCTCGACGACGCTGGCGCGAGCGACGGCGTGGACGTCCCGGGCTGGGCGCTCGGGGTGCCCGTCGGGCTCGCGGCCCTCGGCGGCGCCGGCTGGGGTGCGACGCGCGTACGTCGTCGTCTGAAGGAGCGCGCGGCCGCGCGGGCCGCTCTCGGGGCGGCGACGAGCGCGATGGCGCAGGCGTGGTTCGAGCTCGACGAGAGCAACGAGCTCATCGACGCGCGCGTGGCGGCGCTGCCGCCGGTCAGCGACTCGGTCGCCGACCGGATCCGCGCCGAGCAGGCGCAGGCCGTCACCACCCGCGACGCAGCCACCGCGACCTACCTGCAGCTCTCCGAGCAGCACACCGACGCAGCCATCGCGGAGTCGGACACCGACGAGGCGCGCCGAGCGACCCACGACGTCGAGGCGGCGACCGGGGACCTGCGCGACGCGCAGGCCGCGATGGCAGCCGTCGAGGAGCGCCTCTCCGCCTACGACGCACTGCGCGCCGGGCTGCCGACGCGCATCGCCGCCCTGCGCGCCCGGGCGACGGTCGTGTCCGGCCTGATCGCGGACCGGCAGGGCGAGGGCTACCGCACCACCGACAACGACCCGGCCCCGCAGGCCGCCGAGGACGCGGCCCGGCAGGTCGAGGCGCTGGCCGGCGACCAGCGCTTCGGCGACGCCGGCGTCGCGGTCGAACGGGCCGACACCGACCTCGCTGCGCACGAGTCGTGGCTCACCGGCCTGGCCGCCTTCCGGGCCGCGCTGGAGAAGGACACCGCCGAGCTCCGGACGCGCGCTGTCGGGCTGGACCGCGCGATCGCCGACGCGTACGTCATCACCGAGGGGCTCGAGCGCGACCAGGACCCCAGCTGCGTGGAGGGCGTGCGCGTCGCCGTCGACCGGGCGTCCGCCGCGCGGAAGGCCCTGGACGGCGCGCTCCGCACCGTCGAGGGGCACACCTCGATGTCCGACCAGCAGTTCGCCCGGGCCCGCGAGGAGCTGACCGCGGCCCAGCAGTCCGCGGACGCGATCGCCGCGGACGCGGCCCTGCCGGCGCAGCGGGTCGAGCAGCTCAGGGCGCTGTCGGTCGACCTGCCACTGCGGGTGCAGCGGGCCGTCGTCGAGGCCGACGCCGTGCAGGGTCAGGTGACCACGCACCCGGCGGCGATGACGTTCCTCGCCGAGGTGCCCGACGTCGCGACGCTGCGCGCCGGGGCCGTCTCGGTCGGTGAAGACCTGACCACGCCCCGCCCGCCCTACCTGCGCCTCGACGACCAGCTCGCCGACGTCGACGCGGGCCTCGTGCGCGCCCGCGCCGAGGTCGACCGGGCGATCGCCGACCACGAGGCGTCGCAGCGAGCGCTCGAGGACGCCGCGTCGGCCATCGCCGCTGCCCGCGGCGAGGTGCGGCACAGCGACGTCTCGCGCGTTGCCCGCGACCTGCTCGAGGACGCCGCCGCGATGCTCGCCCGAGCGGAGGCCGAGACCGGGTCGCTCGCGGCCATCACCTCGGGGGCGAACGACGCCAAGGACGCCGCCCACCGTGCCGGCGCCCGCGCCCGGCAGGACCGCCGCGACGCCGAGCGAGCAGCGGCGAGGCCGCGCGCCGGGCCGCGGCCGCGAGCCGGCGCAGGCTCCGGTGGCGGGTTCGGCGGCGGGTTCGGCGGCGGTTCGGGAGGCGGGTCCCGCGGCGGTGGCGGGGGTGGGTCGCGCAACTTCGGCGGGGGCGGCGGCTCGCGCGGCGGCGGCGGTGGAGGCTCGCGCGGGTTCTGACCACCGCCCGCGGGTGCCCTACATTCCTCCCGTGAGTGCCCAGGCCCCCTCTGCAGTGATCCTCGTCCGCGCGACCAGCTTCGTCCCCAACCCGGCGACGGCGGCCGACAACGCCTTCCAGGCCGACGCCCCGGCGGGGCAGTCGCAGGAGTCGACGTCGGCCCGGGCGATGGCCGAGATGGATGCGCTCGCCGAGGCGCTGCGCGCGGTCGGCGTACGGGTCCACGTCTTCGACGACGACGACCACACCCGCCCCGACAGCGTGTTCCCCAACAACTGGGTCTCGACGCACGCCGGCGGCGCGGTCGCGGTCTACCCGATGTACGCCTCCAACCGTCGCCACGAGCGTCGCGCCGACGTGCTGGAGATGCTCAAGTCGGAGTACCGCGTGCAGACGATCGTCGACTACTCCGGCCTCGAGCCCGACGGCGTCTTCCTCGAGGGCACCGGCGCGATGGTGCTCGACCACGTCTCCCGCGTGGCCTACACCGCCCGCAGCCACCGGGCCGACGCCGCGGTGCTGGAGCGCTTCTGCACCGACTTCACCTACGAGCCGATGGCCTTCGACGCCGTCGACTCCCACGGCGTGCCGGTCTACCACACCAACGTCATCGCCTGCATCGGCACCGACGTCGCGATGATCGCGCTGGGAATGATCCCCGACGAGCACCGGCGCGAGCAGGTGCGCGAGCGCCTCGCGGTCACCGGCCGCACCATCGTCGAGCTGACCGAGGAGCAGATCCGCGAGTTCGCCGGCAACGCGGTCGAGCTGTGCGGTCGTACGCCGGACGGCCGCCGCCGCTACGTGATGGCCATGTCCGCCCGGGCGAAGCGCTCACTGCGTCCGGAGCAGGTCGCCGCGATCGAGGAGTCCTGCGAGATCGTCGCCGTCGACATCCCGACGATCGAGCTCGCCGGCGGGTCCGTGCGCTGCATGATCGCCGGCATCCATCTCGACCGCCGTCCGCCGCTGGCCCAGGCCGAGCTCACCGAGGCCGTCGAGGCCATCAACGAGGACAACCCGGTCACCCCCGACGGCCGCTACGTCGACGGCAACGCCTGAGCCGACGGCGACGCCTGAGCCGACCGGCCCCGGGTCACGCAGCGAGCTGCACGAGCAGCACCACGTTGAGGACGATGATCGCCCCCGCGGCGGCGACGCCCGCGACCGTCGTGACGCGCCGGTTGACCAGCGAGCCCATCACGTCGCGGCGTGCGGTGAACCACACGAGCGGCACCAGTGCGAACGGGATGCCGAACGACAGGACGACCTGCGAGGCGACCAGCGCGGCCGTGGGGTCCACGCCGAGGGCGAGGACGACGACCGCCGGCAGCAGCGTGACCAGGCGCCGCACCGCCAGCGGGATGCGGCGTCGCAGGAACCCCTCCATCACGACCTGGCCCGACAGCGTCCCGACGCTGCTGGAGGCGAACCCCGACGCAAGCAGCCCGAGCGCGAAGAGCAGGGCGGCACCGGTGCCCAGGGTCTCGCCGAGACCGGCGTACGCCCCCTCGATGGTCTCGATGCCGCGCCCCGACAGCGCCGACGCGGCGACCAGCAGCAGCGAGAGGTTCATCAGCCCGGCGATCGTCATCGCCGTCACGACGTCCACCCGCTGACCGCGCATGACCGCGCGCCGGGCCGCGTCCGTGCGGGCGTGCAGCCGTTCGCTGGTGAGGGCGCTGTGGAGGTAGATCGCGTGGGGCATCACGGTCGCGCCGAGCATGCCGGCGGCGAGCACGACGCTGTCGATCCCGTCGAAGCGCGGGAGGGTGCCGTCGAGCACCGCCATCGCGTCGACGCCGCTGATGGCGATGTCGTACACGAAACCGACGAGGATCACGCCGAGCAGGCCGATGATCACGGTCTCGAAGTGCCGGTGCCCGGCGCCCTTGACCGCCAGCAGGGCGAACGCGACGACGGCCGTGATGGTGCCGCCGACCAGGAGCGGCAGGTCGAAGAGCAGCTTGAGCGCCAGCGCGCCGCCCACGACCTCGGCCAGGTCGGTCGCGATCGCGACCAGCTCGGCCTGCCCCCAGAGTCCCTTCACGACCGGGCGGGGGAGGTGCTCGCGGCACAGCGCCGGGAGGCTGAGGCCGGTGGCGACGCCGGCCTTCGCGGAGAGGTACTGGATGAGCATCGCCATGACGTTGCTGACCACGACGACCCACACCAGCAGGTAGCCGTAGCCCGAGCCGGCCGCGATGTTGGTCGCGAAGTTGCCCGGGTCGACGTAGGCCACGGCCGTCACGAACGCCGGGCCCAGCAGCGGCCAGATGCGTCCGGGACGTGCGGACGTCACCTCGGCATCGGCGCTCCGGCGACGCGTCGGGGGAGCGGCGTACCTCGTGGTCTGGAACACGTCAGTCCCCGATCCGCACCTGGGCGAGCGCGCGGGCGGCGCGGCGTCGGTCGACGGCGCGGGTGATGACCTCCGCGACGAGGAAGAGCACCATCATCGGGACGGCCAGCATGAGCATCGAGAACGGGTCGGTCGACGGCGTCGCGATCGCCGCGAAGACCACCGTGGCCATCATGATGATCGACCGGTGCCGCCCGAGCTGCGCGCCGGTCACGACGCCGGCGAGGTTGAGCAGCACCAGGAAGAAGGGCAGCTCGACGGCGAGGCCGAAGACCAGCAGCATCCGGGTGAAGAAGGAGAAGTAGTCGCCGAACTCGACCAGGTTCTCGAGCCCGTCGGGGGTGAACCCGATCAGCACGCCGAGGCCCTTGGGGAGCACGTAGTAGCCGAGGGCGACGCCCCCGATGAAGAGGGGACCGGCGACCAGCGCGAAGACGCGCGACCACCGCCGTTCGCGCTCCAGCAGCCCGGGGACGACGAACGCCCAGGCCTGCCACAGCCAGTAGGGACTGGCGGCCATGAGGGCGGCGACGCCGCAGAGCTTGATGTGGAGCATGAGCGGACCCGTGGCCCCGGCGACGTACGCCGAGGTCGTGGTGTCCGCTCCCACCAGGTCGCGAGCCTGGTTGTAGGGGCCGAGGACGAGCGCGAGGAGCGGGTCGAAGAAGAGCAGCGAGACGCCGAACGCCACCACGAGGACGAGCGCGGACCGGATCAGCCTCGCCCGCAGCTCGCGGAGGTGGCCGGCCAACGACATCGACCCGGCGGTCGAGCCGGGATGGCTGGGTGCGACACGGAGCATGTCGGTGACACTGGCGATCGACATTGCTGGTCCTCTCAGCCGCGCGAGGCGTCCTGGCCGCGGGGCGTCTCGACGACGATCGGGTCCACGGCCACGTCAGCCGGAGCGGCCACGTGCTTCGGCTCGGCCTCGTCCGACGTGTCCTTGGTGTCCTTCCCGTCGTCCATCAGCCCCTTGGTCTCGGACTTGAAGATGCGCAGGGCCTGGCCGGAGCCGCGGGCCAGCTCGGGGAGCTTGGAGGCTCCGAAGAGCAGGAGCAGGACGGCCAGGATGATGAGCAGCTCCATGCCGCCCAGCCCTCCGATCAGGAGGGGCGTCGTGGTGGAAGTCATGCGGTCTTCCTTTCATCGGGTGTTGCGGGGGTGAGGACCTCGTCGACGATCTCCTCGACGGTCTCGTCGTCGACGTCCTCCTCGTCGCGCTCGGCGAGCGCTTCCTCGACCTGGCGGCGGATGAGCTCGCGGGGGTTGAGGTCGCGCAGCTCGAGGTCGGCGTAGTCGTCTCCGAGCGAGGAGCGCAGGTCGTCACGGACGGAGTCACCCATCCGCTTGGCGGTCTTGATCCCGTGGGCCAGCTGCTTGGCCAGCACGGGGAGCTTGTCGGGCCCGAGCAGCACCACGCCGAAGAAGGCGATGACGGCGAGCTCAGGAAGTCCGATGCCGAACATGTGGTGTCCTCTCAGCCGTCCCGGGGCGGCCCGGACGCCATGTGGCGCCCGGGCCGTCCGGGAAGGGGAAACGCTCAGGCCCGGTGCTTCGCCGTGCCGCGGCTCAGCACGCGGTCGACCTCGGCGGACCAGTGGGCGGGCCGCATCGCGGCGTGGTGCACGGCTGGGTGCGTGGCCAGCCACGCGGCGCGGAGCACCACGAGGCCGAGCAGGAGCACACCCAGCAGCTCGATCCCCGGCACGACGATCACGCGCTCTTGTTGATCGTGCCGTTGACGCCCTTGGGGAAGAAGCCGCCCTTGGTGACCGACTTCGGGTTGAGGTAGACCACGTTGAGCACCTCACCCGCCGAGCGGCTGAACGCGATGCCGCTGCCGTCGGTCGGCGTGATGTTGGCCGACTTCGCCGTGCCGATCGGCTGGTCGCGGTTGCCCTTGCCGTCGAGGCTGTCGCGAGCGTTGGAGATGGCGCGCGCGGCGTCCTGCAGGTCCTTGGAGTAGAGCGCCGAGCGGACCAGCCCGGCGTGGTAGGCCTCGACCGCGAGGATGCCGGCGGCCGCCTCCAGGTAGGTCTTGTTGGAGATCAGCGGCGCAGCGCCCTTGTAGGCCGTGACGCCGACGTCCTCGAAGAGGTAGGCGGCCAGCAGGAAGTTGTTCTCGTTGGCGAACGGGTCGAAGGTCTGGCCGGGCTGGATCAGGCCGGCCGCCGTCGCCGCGGCGGTGAAGCTGTTCTGCAGGTCGATCTGCGGCCGGGCGACCTTGGCGCCGCCGAGCGCCTTGCGGAGGAACTGCACGTGGTGAAGCTCGTCCCAGGCGATCTCCTTGGCGTAGTTGTAGATCGCCGGCGTCTTGAAGTCGACCTTCTTGCCGCCGATGACGCCGCCCTTCTTGCCCTTGCCGGACGTCAGCTTGTCGCTGATGCCGTGGCCGTAGAAGGCGTAGGAGTAGAACTCGGCCTCGAGGTACTCCAGGTTGAGGGCGAAGTTGAGCACCGCGCCGTCGCTGATGCCCGCGGCCCCCGCCGGTGCGGCGGTGGTCGCGCCGAGCGCACCCGCACCGACCACTCCGAGACCGGCGACGCCGGCCGACTTGAGGAACAGCCGGCGGTCGGTCTCGTTCTCCGCGCTCCGGTTGATCATGTCTGTGACTACTGCCTTGCCGAACATGCGTGCTCCATCCAGGTGTCGCTGTGCGTTCGAGGACGCCGCGCCTCCGACGGCCCGCCGGGACTGAGGCCCGGCTGGTGTGACTCAGCTCATTCGGGGCGGCCGACGGGGTCGGATGGGTGGAACGGCCGATCACACCCCCGCGGGTGAGCGGACCGCACGTCGTTCGGAGGCGTAGAGCCGGTAGAGCCAGTAGGCCGCGACCGCGCACAGCAGGTGCCACGCCGCGTGGCCCTGCAGGAGCGAGTCGGGGTCGCACCAGCCGGCGTTGCTCAGCAGCCAGATGGTGAAGGCGACCAGCATCGAGGCCAGCGCGACGACGCCGTGCCGGAAGACGCGGCTGGTCTCACCACGCCGCCACAACGCCGTCTCCAGCACGACGGCCCCGGCCAGCAGCAGCGCGAAGGCGAGGTTGCCGGAGTAGTGGACGACGGGGACCGGGTCGGGCCACAGCCCCACCAGCTCGCACGCCGCGACGCAGACGACGTACGCCGTCACGAACCAGGCGGTGCCACGCCGGGTCCACCGGACCCAGGCCCAGGCCGCGGCGAAGCCCGCGACGAGGTACATGCTCAGCATGTCGAGGTGGCCGCCCCACGCGCTCTGGGTGGCGTGCATCGCGGCGGACCCGGGGCCGAGCAGCACCACGACGCACGCGAAGAAGGTGGCGACCGCCGTCGACATGACGTCCCGGTCGTGCGCGGGGTCCTCCTGGCGCTGCTGGGCGTGCCTGGCGACCAGGAGGCCGGCGACGACGAAGCCGAGGTTGGACAGCGTGTTGGCCGGTTGCGCGACCGCGCCGTCGTACGCCCTCTCGCAGAAGTTCGCACCGCGACCGACGTCCGGGCCGAGCCATCCCTCCGTGATGGCCAGGACCAGCAGCGCCGTCGACCCGGCCGCGACCGCGACGGTGGTGGTGAGGGGCCGCGGCACGGGTCGATCGTAGGCGCGCTACCTGCGGGTCACCTGGACCACGGTCGGCCGGGGGCCGGCGAGGTGGCCGGCGGGCGCCGTGGCGCCGACGGGCACGTAGTCGGGGAAGCGCGACTGCGGGGCGGCCCAGGAGCCGTCCTCGCCCGGGTGCTGCACGGCGACGAACACCGAGTCCTCGCGGTCGCGGATGACCGGCCCGCAGGTCTCGGCGCCGGACGGCACGGCCAGGAACTGCTGCACGTGGCCCCGCTCGGGACCCTCGACCGGCACCTTGAACAGGCCGTCGTTGACCTTGATCGCGCTGGGCTGCCCGTCGGTCGAGACCCACAGGTTGCCGCGGCTGTCGAAGGCGACGTTGTCGGGACAGGCGATCGGCGAGACCGGGCCGGTCCAGCCGCCGAAGTAGCGTCCCGCGGAGGCCTCGTCGCCGCAGATGAGGAACAGGTTCCAGCCAAAGGTGTCGGCCGTGTGGTCGCCCCCGGTCGGGATCATCTCCACGACGTGGCCGTCCTTGTTGGCCGGGCGCGGGTTGGGCTCGGTGGGGCCCTCCTTGCCGACCTTGCCCCGATCGGTGTTGTTGGTGCAGGCGACGTAGATGCGGCCGTTGTGGAGGTTGGGCTCGACGTCCTCGGGGCGGTCCATCTTCGTCGGCTGCACCGCGTCGGCGGCCAGGCGCGTGTAGACCAGGACCTCCTCGAGCGTGAAGCCGGGCACCATCGACTGGCCGCCGCGGGTGAGCGGGATCCACTCGCCGGCGCCGTCGCTGACGCCGTCCCCGAGGCCGTCGCCGGTGAACCGCGCGACCGACAGGTCGCCCTCGCTCAGGAGCGTCAGGTTGTGGCGCCGGGCCTTCGGGCTGTTGCCGGGACGCATCGTGTCGCGGGAGACGAACCGGTAGACGTAGTCGAAGCGCTCGTCGTCGCCCATGTAGGCCACCACGTGCCCGTCGCGGTTGACGATCACGTTGGCGCCCTCGTGCTTGAAGCGGCCCATCGCGGTGTGCTTGACCGGCGTCGAGCTCGGGTCGCTCGGATCGAGCTCGACGACCCAGCCGAAGCGGTTGGGCTCGTTGCCGTAGTCGGTGGTGGTGGCGTCCCAACGCGGGTCGAGCGAGCGCCAGTTGCGCGAGTCCTGGGTGGCGGAGAGGCCGTAGCGGGTCTCCTTCGGGTCGGTGCCGGTGGCGCGGAAGTACTGGTTGAAGTTCTCCTCGCCCGACAGCACCGTGCCCCACGGCGTCGTACCGCCGGCACAGTTGTTCATCGTGCCGCGGACGGTGCGACCCGTCGGGTCGGCGGCCGTCTTGAGCAGGTCGGACCCGGCAGCGGGGCCGTCCATGGCGAACGGGGTGTCGAGGGTGATGCGCCGGTTGAGACGCGCAGCCGGGACGTACGACCACACGTCGCCGCGCCGGCGCCGCTTCAGCTGCACCACCGACATGCCGTGCGCGGCCCACGCGGTGCGGATGATCGTCGCCGGGTCGGTGCCGGGCGGGAACATGATGCCCTCGTTGGTGTACTCGTGGTTGCACACGAGCAGCGCCTCGGTGCCGGAGCGGTTGGTCTCGATGATGTCGAGGTAGTCGTTGTTGTAGCCGAACTGGCCGGCCTGCGCCTCGGGCGTCTGCGCGTTGGGGTCGAACGCGGGGGCGCCGGGGAGGATCGGGTCGCCCCAGCGCAGGATCGGGTCCCAGCGGTAGCCGACGGGCACGGTGACGTCGTCGACGGTGGTGGCGGCGGGCGCGATCGGCGTGAAGGGCAGGGTGCCGGGCTTGCCGTGACCGCCCTTGCCGGGCTTCG
This sequence comes from Nocardioides sp. T5, assembly GCF_048161455.1. Taxonomy (NCBI): domain Bacteria; kingdom Bacillati; phylum Actinomycetota; class Actinomycetes; order Propionibacteriales; family Nocardioidaceae; genus Nocardioides; species Nocardioides sp. T5. The sequence continues at coordinate 1,716,341 of NZ_CP182415.1, forward strand.
GCCCCGGGGCCGGCGCGGCAGCGGCGCGGGCCATCGGGACGGCGGTGAGCGCGGCGACGGAGAGGCCGGTGCCGACGACGGAGCGGCGACTCAGCACGGTGGCGGCGACGTCGCGGAAGTAGGACGTCTCAGTGGTGTTGGGCACGGCCTGGAAGCAGGCGTCGCCGCAGCGCAGGTGGCAGGTGACGGCGCTGCGGCTGCCGTGGGTCTGACCGGCCATCGGCAGCAGCGTGCGGGTCGGGCTCGGGGAGGGGCTGGTGCTCGTCGAGGGGCTGTGCGGCATGGGGGGAGTCTCCGGAGATCTGAGGTCGGGCGGACACACCGACTCTCGTCACCCGGGTGGCCCCCCGAGGGGCCGGCGGATGGACGTCAGGTGAACGTCCGCCGGCCCCTCGGCGAAGCGGCTGCGGGCTCAGCGACCGTGCGGTCGCCCGGTGCCCAGGTCGAGCCACACCAGGCGGTGGTCGGTGACAGGGAAGGGGAACGTCCCGATCAGGCGGGCGAACAGCGGGTCGGTGGACTCCAGCCAGTAGACGCCGGTGTCGCGGACCGCCAGCCGCTCGCTGGGCAGGACGTAGTCGACGCGGAGGTTGCCCGGCGCGCCGTCGGCGAAGTCGGCGGTGTCCTGCTCGGCCGGGCCCTCGTGGGTGAGGTTGATGCGCTGGTCGCGTTGGGTCGCCTCGACCGCGCCGGCCGAGGTCGGCGTCGGGTCCTGCACCCGCGGGTGGTCGAGCAGCTGCAGGATCGCGTCGTCGTACGAGTCACCGTCGAACGGGTCGGCGTTCTGGTCGCCGGCGATCACGAAGTCCTGCCCGCGCCCGAGGCCGCCGGTGCCGCCCTGGTCGTCGTAGATGTAGGACGCGGTGCGCCCGCCGGTGACGTAGTCGGCCCAGAAGCGGATCTCGTCGTGGTTGCGCCGGCCGTTGCGGTCCTCGGTGCCGTCGAAGCTGGGCGGTGTCGGGTGGGAGACGAGGAAGTGGACCGGCTTGCGACCCGGCAGCTTGATCGGCACGTCCCAGTGCGACTTCGAGGACAGGCGGAAGACGTCGAGCTCCTCGGCGGAGTACCAGTCGGCCGGCGCGGGTGTGGCCGGGTCGTCGGGCAGCACGGCGCCCGGCATGTCCTTCCAGAGGAACTCCTGGAAGGTGCGGACGTCGTCGGTCGCGATGGGGTACTTCGAGTAGACGACCATGCCGTACTGGCCCGGGAAGAGGCCGAACCCGAGGGAGTCGTCGCCGCCGGCCTGGGTGCCGGGCTCGCCGACGACGCCGTTGTTGTTGAGGTCGAACCCGCTCGGCACGCCGGTGTTGGACGGGGCGACGTAGTAGTAGGGGTAGTCGACCGGTGCGGCGCCGTTCTGCCCGACGGCGAGGTAGTTGTCGCGGAACAGCTCGGCTGCCTCGCCGTCCTCGGCGTAGTCGAACTCGTTGACCAGGACGACGTCAGCGTCGGCGCGCTGGATCGTCTCCGCGGCACCGGCGGCCTGGGCGTTGCCGGGAGTGGAGAGGTCCGCCACGAGCTGACCCTCCGCCCCGCGGTTGAGGGAGGCGTTGAAGGTGGCGAAGCGGACCTCGCTGGGCTTGCCGGTCTTGCCCGGGTGGGCATGGCCGGCTCCCGCGGCTGCGGGGGAGGTCAGGGCGGGCGCGCCGAGGCCGGCGACGGCGAGGGTCGCGACGGTGGCGAGGGCGAGGCGGGTGGGACGAGAGCGCATGGGTGCTGCCTTCCGACGTGGGGGGATCGCCAACGTACGACGGTGTCCGCCCGGTGTGGAAGGCCGGTCCGGACGGGTTCGGCGGGCGGTCGCCGGGTGTTCACCGGGACGGACGCCGAGGAGGCGGGCAGGGGCGCCTGAGATGCTGTCGCCGTGATCCCCAGCCCCCGGCGTACGGCCATGCTCCTCGTCGGATGCCTCGTCCTGGGCACCGGCGTCGCACTGCTGCTGGCGGCCGACCTCGGCTCGGACGGCTACTCGACGTTCGTCAACGGCCTGACCCTCACGACCGGGGTCGACTTCTGGGTCGTCAACCTCGTCGTCGGCGTCGTGCTGGTGGCCCTGGCGGCGCTGCGGAAGGTCTATCCGGGCATCGGCACGGTGGTGCAGGTCGTCCTCGTCGGCGTGACGGTGTCCGTGGTGCTCGACGTCCTCGACACGCCGGACGCGCTGGGGTGGCAGGTCGCCCTGCTGGTGGCGGCGTTCCCCGTGCTGGCCGTGGGCATCGCGCTCTACCTCGGCAGCCACACCGGCGCCGGGCCGGCCGAGGCGGCGGCGCTCGCGTGGGACCCGCCGGTGCCGTTCCGGTGGAGCTACAGCGTGGTCCAGGGCGGGGGAGCGCTCGGCGGCTGGCTGCTGGGCGCGACCGTGGGCGTCGGCACCCTCGCGGTGATCCTGCTCCTCGGTCCTGCGGTGGACCTCGCCGCGCGCCTGATGTCGCTGGACCTCCACCAGGAGAGGGATCCGCAGCGGGTCAGCCCGACCTAGCCTGAGGGCATGCTGATCTCCGAAGAGCTGTTCCTGCTGCTCCGCCGCGACGACGGCAAGCCCGAGAGCGCCATGGCCCAGCGGGGCTACGGCCTCGCCGCCGCGGTCATCACCGACCTCGTCGTCGCCGAACGCATCACCCTCAGCGACGACAAGGACCCCCGCATGACCGTGCTCGTGCCGGGTCCGGTCGGGCACCCGGCCCTCGACGCCGCGATGGCGCGGCTCGAGCAGCGCGACGGCAAGAAGCTGTCGTCGCTGGTGACCGACGGCAAGGTCAGTCGCGAGAAGGAGGTTGCCGAGGCGCTCGCCGCGGCCGGCGTCATCCGGGTCGAGGAGAAGCGTGCTCTGGGCCTGGTGCCCGAGCGCTATCCCGTCGTCGACCCCGAGCCGGAGCGACGCGTCCGCGAGCGGCTGCGGACGGTCCTGCTCGGCGGTACGCCGACGTCCGCAGACGCCAGCCTGCTCGCCATCCTCCAGGGACTCGAGATCGCACCGAAGGTGCTCGAGGAGGAGAAGGGCACCCTCGGCAAGAAGGAGCTGAAGCAGCGCATCGAGGAGGTCTCGGCGGACGCCGAGACCGGCGACGCGGTGGCGAAGGCGGTCGCCGCGATGAACACGGCCATGATGACCGCGGTGATCGTCCCGATCGTGGTGTCGGGCAGCAACTGACCCCGCAGGTCGGCGCGGCCGCGGCACACTGCGCAAGGGCTGCGGCCGGCGCCGACCGGGGGGATCAGGCAGGGATCAGGCAGTCAGCTCGGCGCGCTCGCCGCGGCCCGAACCCGACTGCGAGATCTCGATCTTGCGGGGCTTGGCCTTCTCCGCGACCGGGACGACGAGCCGCAGCACCCCGTCGGCGTACGCCGCCTCGATGCGGTCGAGGTCGAGGTTGTCGCCGAGCACGAGCTGGCGGCTGAAGGCCCCGCGCGGGCGCTCGGAGGCGAGCGGCTCCCAGTCGCCGTTGCGGGCCACCCGCTCGGCGCGCACGGTGAGGACGTTGCGCTCGACGTCGAGGTCGATGCTGTCGGTGTTGACGCCGGGCAGGTCGAACTCGATCACGAAGCGGTCACCCTCGCGCCACGCGTCCATCGGCATGACCGCGGGACGGTTGGTCGTGCCCATGAGCTGCTGGGCGATCCGGTCGAGGTCACGGAACGGGTCGGTGGTTCGAAGCAACATCGTCTCCTCCTGGATCTGCCGGGTGGACCTCCGAACCGTGAGGTCCACGACCTGTATTGATGGTTACAGGTTTTTTATACTCATCCAGTCAGGCAGGATCAAGTCGTCCCGGCGTGAATTTCGTGAGACCCAGGAGGTGCCCGTGACGGACAGCGACGACGGCGTCTACGCGATCTCCGTGGCGGCCTCGATGGTGTCCATGGAGATCCAGAACCTCCGGGTCTACGAGCGTCGCGGGCTCCTGACGCCCGACCGGACCGCAGGCGGCACCCGGCTCTACAGCAACGACGACGTCGTCCGGCTCGAGCGCATCCGTGACCTGCTGGCCGACGGGCTCAACCTGGTCGGCATCGCCCGCGTCCTCGAGCTCGAGGCCGAGGTGGACGAGCTGCGTGCGCGGCTCGGTGAGGGAGACGGCGCCTCAGCCTGACGCCGGCCTGCTGGTGAGCACCCGCACGGCGAAGTCGGTGGTGAAGTCGTTGTCGAGGAAGCCGACCACCTGGGTGACGCGGTCGAGGTCGAGCGGCAGGAGCCCGCGCGAGCCGGGCACGTCGGGGGTCAGGCCGAGGTCGAGGTCGTCCTTCCCGGACATCATCTGCACGTTGAACTCGTAGCGCTCGCGCGCGCCCGGTGCCGCGAGGCGTCGTACGACGGTGGCGCCGACGCGACGCCCACCGGTCTCGGCCGACCAGTCGTCGAGGGCGGCGAGGAGGTTGCGCCCCTCCTCGTGGTCGATGTCGGCCCACGCGGCCTCCATCGAGCCCGCGACGTCGAGGAGGATCGCCGCGGTCTTCTCGCCGATGCCCTGCACGCCGGGCAGGTTGTCGCTGCTGTCGCCGCGGAGCGCCGCGAAGGCCAGGTAGTTGGCGGGCCGGACGCCGTACATGTTGAACAGGCGGGCCGGGTTGAGCATGGGCGAGCCGTGGATGCCGCCGTCGATGAGCCGGAGCACCTGCGTGTGGTGGCTGATGTGGGCGAAGGCGTCGCGGTCGGAGGTGATGATCACGCAGTTCCAGTCGTGGGCCTCGGCCCACGTCGCCCCCGAGGCGTTGACGTCGTCGGCCTCCAGTCCCGGGGGCGTGAGGGTCGCCAGTCCGAGCGCCTCGAGCAGTGCGCCGGCCCGGTCGAGCTGGTCGACGAGGTCGGGGTCCTTCTCCGCCCGCCCGGCCTTGTAGTCGGGGTAGAGGTCGCGCCGCACCGACCCGGTCCGGTCGTCGAGCCCGAAGACGATCGCGTCGGGGGCGAAGGAGTCGATGGACTCCAGGATCTGGCGCAGCATCCCGTGCAGCGCCCAGATCGGGCGCCCCTGCCGGTCGCGGAGCCCGGTGTGCGACCGCGCGTGGTGGTTGCGGTGCAGCAGCGACGGCGCGTCGACGACGAGCAGCAGCCGGCGGGCGCGGGTGGTGGGGGTCATGGCGATCGCCGACAGCCTAGGGGAGGCTCGTAGGGTCGAGCGCAGTGAGCCGAGTCCGCACGAGTCGAGGAGACGTCTTGATCTTCATCACCGCCAAGTTCCACGTCCTGCCCGAGCACGCCGAGGACTGGCCGCAGCTCTCGCGCGCCTTCACCGAGGCCACCCGCGCGGAGGCGGGCTGCCTGTGGTTCGAGTGGTCGCGGAGCCTGGACGACCCCCAGGTGTACGTCCTCGTCGAGGCGTTCCGCGACGGCGAGGCCGGTGGGGCCCACGTCTCGTCCGACCACTTCCGCGCGGCGCAGGCCGAGCTCCCGCAGTACCTCGCCCGCACCCCCGACATCGTCAGCACCGAGGTCGACCAGGACGGCTGGAACGAGCTCGGGGAGATGAAGGTCGGCTGACCGGTCGGCGTTCCGGCGTCAGGCCCCGAGGCCGTCGAGGTAGTCGGCGAAGCCGCCCGGGGCGCGGCCGGCCCGACGCCCCGACGTCACCACGGGCACGGAGCCGGTCGCGAGGGACGGCACCCCGGCCTGCCGCATCGCGGTCACGAGGCCCACGTCCTCGTGCGTCGGCAGGCGGGGGAACCCGCCGGCCGACCGGTAGGCGGCCAGGGTGAAGCCGAGGTTGGCGCCGTGCACGTGGTCGTGGCCGTCCGCGGTCGTGTGGCGCTGGTGCCAGGCTGACAGGGCAGCCGGGGACAGGTCGCCGGGTCGGGGCTCGACGGTGCCGACCACGAGGCCCAAGCCGTCGGCCGCCCAGCTGAGGTGCGCGGTGAGCCAGTGTGCCGGGACGACGCTGTCGGCGTCGGTGCTCGCCACCCACACCGACCGGGCGCCGACGTCCGCCGCCCACGCCGCGGCGGCCTCGACGCCCTCGGACCGGGCCACGCCCACACACCCGGCGAGGGTGGTCAGCGCAACGACGTCGTCGCGGTCGTGCACGACCTGCGCCGAGCCGTCGCGACAGGCGTCGAGCACCACCAGGACCTGCGTGTGGACGAGGGGGTGGGTGGCCCGCAGGGCGTCGACGGCGGCCGCGACCGCGTCGAGGCAGCCGGGCAGGAGGTCCTCCTCGTCCCGGGCGGGCACGACGACAGCCACGGCGTCGGGGCGCGTCACGACGACCGTCCCAGCACGTGGAGCAGGAAGTCCGGCTCCTGGTGGTCGACCAGGACGCGACCCCCGGCGGCGAGGAAGGCGTCGACGAAGACGTCGTGGACCGCCGGCCCTGCCAGCGGCCACCCGACCGGCTGGTGGCGCCAGTGGCACAGGAGCAGGTGCCCGTCGTCGGCCAGGGAGTCGAGGCAGAGCCGGACGAGCTCGGCGAGGCGCGCCGGGCTGAGGAAGTAGCCGACCTCGGACACCGACACGAGGTCGTAGCGGTCGTGCGGCCACTCGCCCGGCACGCGCGCGAGCCGGAGCTCGAGGCCTGCGGTGTCCGTCGTACGCCGTCGGGCGAGGTCGAGGGCCGCGGGGCTGCTGTCGATCGCGAGCAGGCGGTCGCAGCGGGTCGCGAGGTCGACGGCGAGTGCCCCGACCGAGCAGCCCACCTCCAGTGCGGCCCGGTAGTGCTCACGCGGGAGGCTGGCCAGCGTGACGGCGCGCTTGCGGCGTTCGTAGAAGGAGTCCACGTCCCAGGGGTCGGGCCGCTCCAGGTGGACCCGGTCGAGGGACTCGTCGTCGGCCTCGGGTCCGCCGACCAGGACGACCTCGAGATCGCGGTCGAAGTGCGCCAGCAGGTCGGGGCCGAGGAGCACCTCGTCACCGGGCGCGGCCGAGAGGGGCCGGACCTGGCTCGCGTGCGCGTCCACGGCGGCACGCTTGGCCGCCACGACCTCTGCGCCCAGGCCCAGGCGCGCTGCGTGGTCCTCGGGGAGGTCGCCCGGGCGACCCCAGTGCCACAGCCAGACGGGGTACTCCCAGAGCAGCGCGTCGGTGCGATGTGCGGCGACCGCGGCTGCCCGCCCGACGGCCTCGTGGTCGGGGTGGCCGTCGTGCCGCCACGGCGCGCAGAGCAGGACGTCGCGGCCGCCGGTGCCGATCGTCTCGACGAGCGCCGCGACCAGCTCCTCCTCGTGCTCGGCCACGGAGCCGTCCGGCAGGTCGAGGCACCGGACGCGTGCGTCCGGGGCGAGGAGCGAGGTCGCCCGCTGCAGCTCGGCCCGACGCACCTCCGCGAGCCGGGCGGGGGAGTGGGTGGGCGAGTGCGGGTGCGAGCCCTCGCCCGCCGTCGCCGTCACGACCTCGACCTGTCGGCCCGACCGGGCTGCGGTGTGGAGGAGGCCGCCCGCGCCCAGGGTCTCGTCGTCGGGGTGCGCCCCCACGACGACGAGCCGGCTGCGGGATGCAGGCAGCTCGACGGTCGGCAGGCCGGCCAGCGTCGACGACCACTCAGTGGCCGGCGTACCCGCGCGGTCGTGCCGGAAGTCGGGGGTCGTCACCAGCTCGACGCCGGGTCGTCCAGGAGCAGCCGGCCGAGGGAGGCCTGGTCGCGCTCGGCGTGCCACTGGCGCAGGTAGAGCTCGAGGTCGGCGACCCGGCGTGCGTGCGTCTCCTCGGTGGCCAGGGGGCCTGGGCCCAGCCCGTGCGCGGCCCGCCGCAGGACGTCCTCGCTCGCGGTGGCGACGACCTCGCGCACCCGCAGGGCGGCCCGCCAGCCGTCCGGTCCGGTCAGGTCGCCGGCATCGAGTGCGCCGGCTGCCTGCTCGAGCGCGGCCCGGGCGCCGTGCAACCGGGCGTCGACGGCGCCGAGGTGCATCAGCGCGACCTGGTCGGGCTCACGCGAACCGGACACCCGCGCCATCCGGCGAGCGACACCCACCGCGCCGCCGAACCACACGGCGGCCACGCCGATCGCGCCCCAGGCGAAGCCGGGCCGGTCGAGGTACCACCCCGGCGCTCCGACCGGGCGGGCCTCCACCCCGTCGAGGTCGAGGGGGCCCGAGTCGACGGCGGTGAGCCCGCGCGCCACCCAGGTCCCGGCCACGGGCGTGACGCCGGGGTGGTCGAGGTCGACGGCGAAGAGCTGCCGTTCGTCACCCACCCGGGCGCTGATGAGGGCGTGGTCGAGGACGCCGCCCAGCGAGCACCAGTGCTTGCGCCCGTCGAGGACGTACGACTCGCCGCGCGGCGTCGCCCGCAACGGCTCGCCCGGTCCTTCGGCGGCGAACACGCCCCACGTCCCGTCACCGGCCTGTGCTCCGGCTTGTTCCTCGGCCTGTTCTTCGGCCTGGGCGAGGATGGCGTGGGCGTCCAGGTGCGGCTCCAGCACCCGCGCCACTGTGAGGTCGACCGCCGCGACGGTGGCCAGGGCGGACCACAACAGCGCCGTGCCGCCGTCGCCGGGCCGGGGGAGCCGCGCACCGTGGTCCCGGGCGAGGGCGAGCGCAGCTCGTACGTCGCCGGCTGCCGCGTGCGCGTGCTGGCCCAGCTCGAGGAGCTCGCGCCGCTGGTCGCTGGAGGTCCGTCCCACCTCGACGGGCCGCACCTCGGCCGCCCGGGGGTCGCTCAGGTGGTCCTTCGTCATGGGTCCCCTCGGTTCGCGGCGCCGGGCGCGGCCGCACCCACCCGGACGTTAGGAGCGACCGTGCCTCGGGCGGGACCTCCCAAGGGCTGGTGCTGTGTGGCGGCGCGCTCGTCGGGGAGGGATGGAGTCCCGTCACGAGACTGGGTTCTGCTGGTTGAGGAGCGACGAAGTTGCGTCACGAAACCCGCCAGCTCCGTTGGTCGAGGAGGTCGCCAGCGAGCGTCACGAGACCGCCCCAGCCGTTGCCGGCTCACCCCCGATGGTTGCCCCGAAACTCGACGAGAAAGGCTGGCCAGGAACCGTCCACAGCCGTGGCCGATGTCGGACCCGACGGATACAATCGAACACATGAGCGAAGCGCTGGCGGACCGACTGGCAGGTGGGGTCGAGGACCTCACCGCCTCCGGCCTGCTCGCTTCGATCCGCTCGGCGCGCGAGGTCGAGAACCAGGCCGCGGCTGACCAGCTCGTGCTGGCTGCGCAGTGGGCGGACCTGCACCCGCCGGAGTCGATCCACGACGCCGCCACGTTCTCGGTGCCGTCTGCCGGTCAGGAGCACGAGGAGCCTATCGCCGGTGAGGGGTGCCCGCTGGTGGCGGAGTTCTGTGTCGCGGAGCTCGGTGGTGTGCTGGGTGTGTCGACGGTCGCGGCGAAGAAGCTCGTCGGCCAGTCCCTGGAGCTGCGGCACCGGCTGCCGCGGTTGTGGGCCCTGGTCCACGCCGGCCGGGTCCCGGCGTGGAAGGCCCGCTCGGTCGCGGAGACGACCATCCACTGCTCACCCGCGTTGACTCGCGAAGCAGCCGCGTTCGTCGACAGCCAGGTCGCTGCGGTGGCCGGGAAGGTCGGCCCCGCGCAGCTGGACCGGCTGGTGGCGGAGGCGATCAAGCGCTTCGACCTCGCCGAGCCTGACCCGGCTGCGGATCCCGAGGACGGCTACCTGCACGTCGACCCGCGCCACGTCACCATCGACACCCAAGAGGTCCACTTCGCCGGCACCATGCGCGTCGAGGCCGAGATCGACATGGCCGACGCGATCGACCTCGACCGCGCCGTGGCCCAGGGTGCCGCCACCCAGGCCGCGCTCGGGTCGACCGAGTCGCTCAACGTGCGCCGCGCGAAGGCGCTGGGTGATCTCGCCAGAACGCAGACCGCGCTCGACCTCCACACCACAGGCGCAGGCACCGTCGCGAAGACAGAGGACGGCCTGCCTGTCGCACGCGAGGTCGTCCTCCACGTCCACTTCGATGCCCACTTCGACGTCCCGTTCGACGACTCAACGGTCGGCGAGCAGACCGTGTTCGGGCCCACCGGACGCCTCGAGGAGCGTCAACGCCTCGTCCTGCTCGACCAGGTCAAGGCCTGGTGTGCCGATTCCCGCACCAAGGTGACCATCAAGCCGATCATCGACCTCAACACCCAGCTGAAGACTGACGCCTACGAGATCCCCGACCGGATCCGCGAGCAGGTCGTCCTGAGAGACAAGACCTGCGTGTTCCCTTGGTGCACCCGCCCGGCCCGACGCTGCGATGTCGACCACGTCATCCCCCACGACCCCGACGCCGAAGCCGAGGGCAGACCCCAGCCCGGGCCGACACAGACCGACAACCTCGCCGCCCTGTGCCGGTCCCACCACCGCTTGAAGACCCACTCCGCCTGGCGCTACGAGATGGTCGCACCTGGCATCTACGAGTGGACCTCCCCGCACGGATACCGCTATCGCCGCGACCGTGACGGCACGACGGCGATCGACGACGCCCGACCACCAGAACGGCCGGACGTCGTGCGCATCCCGGAACCCCGCCGACCATGACCCCGCCCCACACCCCGCCACCCACCAGGTAGCGGGGCCACAGGCGCGTCCGAACAAGCGGATCGACGGCTGCGTCCCCCTGGGAAGGGTCAGTGGTCTCGCGCGGTCCGGCGCAGTCCAACGCCGAGGGAGATGTTCAGTGCTGAGCGCGCCTAGGACGACTCCGAGGGCGGCTCCAAGCGCGGCTCCGAAAGCGCCAAGGGCGGCACTGACGTACTGCCGGCAGCTTCTCCGCAGGTTATGACCGACGTCCCCGACCAGACCGGGCAGCGCCTACGGGTGGTGGAGCCGCGGGACGGTGGCGTCCCAGCCGGCGCGACCGGTCCCGTAGGCGTGGTCCTCCCACACGGCGTCACCGAACGGGTCGTCGGGCGCGGCGTCGTAGCGCATGGTCGCCGCGTCCACCTCGGCCTCGATCCACTGCGGATCGCCGAGACAGCTGCGGGGCAGGGTCATGGTCAGCGTGTTCGTGTCGAAGTCCACGTCGACCGCGGCCCCGGCGCAGCGCGAGCCGCCAGCGTCGTAGACGTCGACGGCGGTCTCGCCGCGGTAGGCGAGAGCAGTCGCCTGGGTCGGCAGGCGCGACCCGGTGCGGTCCGTCGTGACGTCGGCCGTCAGGTCGAGGTACTGACGGGGGCGCAGGTCGCGGAACTCGGCCGTGACGGTGACCTCGTCCGCGCCGTGGTCGACCGTCGTGCGAACGATGTCGGTGATCGCGTTGCGGGGCGCCGGGGCGACGGCTTCCGGGTCCGTGCTGTGACCGCCGACCAGGACGTCACCGGACGCGTCGGAGGTGGAGCTCCGCGTGACGACCGTGCGTTCCGGCGGGTCCGTCGAGCACCCGGCGAGGGCCACGAAAGCGGCCACGAGGGCGGCCGGGAGGAGCCCGTCAGTCCGCGACATCGACGACGAGGCGCGGCGGGTCGGTGAGGATGAAGACCCGGAACGGTCGTACGTCGCCCTCGAGGCCGGCGAACACCTGGGTGTAGCCCTCGAACCAGCCGTTGACGCGGACCGCGGTGATGTCGCCGGCGGGTCCGAGGGTCTGTGGCACCTCGTAGGACCCGGGCTCGGGCATCGCGGTGCCGGACGCGCTGATCGTGAGCACGTGGTCACCCTCGACCGGCACGACCTCGCCGCTGCCCTCGGCGACGGCCTTGTCGCCCCACGACACGCCCCAGCCGGGGGTCGCGGTGCCGCTGAGCTCGAGCACGACGCGGTCGAACCCCTCGTGCTCGCCGACACGTACGTCGACCAGCTGCAGGTCCCAGTCGCCCGACGGCTCAGCCGTCTGCGGCTCCGTCGACTCCGGGAACGGCGGTCCCTCGGGCGCGGGCAGCGACGGATCACCCGACCCAGCGGACGGGGACTCGGACGGGGCCTCGGAGGGGGACGGCGACGAGGACCAGGACGACGACTCGGACGGGGTCTCGGCGGGCGCCTCCGAGGGCTCGGGCGACGACGCGGACGTGGACATGTCGCTCGCCGAGGTGGGGGAGGCGTCGGTCCCGCAGGCGGTCATCAGCAGTGCAGCGGCTGCGAGCGACCCGCCCAGAGCTCGACGCATCGGTTCCCCCTCGTAGGTGCCGTCGACCGGCGGCCCCAGCCTAGGGGCCGCGACCGCCGGTGCCCGGCATCAGCGTCGGAGCGTCACGGGCGCAGCAGGATCTTGCCGCGGCGACCGGGCTCGCCGTTGGCGCGCGCGGCGTCGGCGATCTCCTCGAGGGAGTAGACCTTCTCGACCGGGAGCGTCAGCGCGCCGGAGCCGAGGCCGGTGACCAGCTCGCCCATCAGCGCACCGCGCTTCTCGCGCGACATCGCAGCGAAGACCTTGCTGCCCCAGAAGCCCTTGATGACGACCTGCTTGAAGATCACGTCGCCCGACCCGATCTCCATCGTGGGCGAGGCCATGGCGCCGAACACCACGAGCACACCGTCCTCGGCGAGCAGCGACACGACGTCCCCTGCGGAGGACCCCCCGACGGAGTCGACACCGGCGACGATCGGGGCGTCGCCCACGATCTCGCGCACACGGTCACGCCAGCCGTCGTCGTCGGTCGCGACGACGCGCTCGATGCCCTGGTCGCGCAGCTCGGCGACGCCGTCGGCGCGGCGGACGAGCCCGAGCACGTGGACGCCACGGGCCTCGGCCAGCTGGGCCACGAGGCGACCGACGGCGCCGTTGGCGGCGTTCTGCACGATCCAGTCGCCCTCGGACACCTCGAGGAAGTCGAGCAGCGCGATGGCGCTGAACGGCATCGACACGAGCTGGGAGGCAGCCTCGTCGCTCATCGTGTCCGGCACCGGGACCAGCCCGGCGGCGGGGGCGACGATCAGCTCGGCCCAGGCGCCGAAGCTGCCGCCGGTGGCGACCCGCTGGCCGACCTCGAGGCCCTCGACGCCCTCACCGAGCGCCTCGACCACACCGACCGCCTCGGTGCCGGCACGGGCCGGCATCTCGGGCTTGAAGCCGTAGCTGCCGCGGGCGGTCCAGAGGTCGTGGTTGTGGATCGGCGAGAGCAGCACCCGCACGAGCGCCTGGCCCGGCCCGGGCTCCGGGTCCGGCACCTCCTGGACCGAGAGGACCTCGGCCGGGTCGCCGAACCTGGGCTGGACGAGTGCGCGCATGGGACTGCCTTTCGCTGTGACTTCGTGGGACGTACGCCTGGCACAACCGACGACCCGGTCCGCCTATGCCGCGGACCGTGCTCCTGAGGGCGACGTCACAGGGCCGGTGTGAGGAGGCGGCGCTGGCGGTGCGCGGCACACTGGGCCGCATGCCTCCGGAGCCGAAGACCTGCCAGGCGTGCGGTCGCACCATCGAGTGGCGCAAGAAGTGGGAGCGCGACTGGGACCAGGTGCGCTACTGCTCGACCGCCTGCCGCAAGCGGGGCGTGTCGGACGTCGACCGCCGGTTGGAGGACACCATCCTCGACCTGCTCGCCCAGCGGGCCCGTACGTCGACGATCTGCCCCTCCGACGCCGCGCGGGCGGTCGGCGACGACGACTCGTGGCGCGATCTGATGGAGCCGGCCCGGCGCGCAGCCCGACGGCTGGTGGACCGCGGCGAGGTCGAGATCACCCAGGGCGGCCACGTCGTCGACCCGTCGACCGCCAAGGGGCCGATCCGGATCCGGCGCCGCTGAGCGCCGGACGGCGGGTCAGAACGCGTAGCCGAAGCGCTCGAGGTCCTCGGCGTGGGCCGTCTCGACGAGGCGGCGGCTCCCGACCGAGTAGGAGCGCCAGTAGGCACGCTCGCGATCGGTGACGTTGGTGGCCGGCACGGCCAGCTCGAGGTCGAGCAGCTCGCGCACGTCGGACTCGAGGTGCTCCATGCGCAGCACGACGTCCGCCTCGGTGACGTGGCCGCGGTTGATCCGTCGTGGCCGCACGGGATCGCCGATGGCCTGCGCGAGCCATTCGTCGAAGTCCAGGGTCACGGCGTCGACGATCCGGTCGACGGCACCCGGCACGCGGTGGACCCAGGAGTCGGGACGGCGCAGCTCGTGGACCCACCGGGTCCGGGTGCGGGTGTGCTCCGCGACGTAGAAGTCGAACGGGTTGCGGGTCGTCGTCACGACGCGCATCCCGTGCCCGGCGTCCACCACCCCCGCCTCGACGAGCTGGCGCACGGTCGCGTGCTTCGCGTCGACGCCGACCTCCCGGGCCCGCTCCGACCCGACGGCCTCGGTCGCTCCCCGCTGCGCGACCAGGGCCTCGCCGAGGGCGGTGCTGCCGGTGCCGGGGGCCGCGGTGACGAGGAGCCCCGCGCGGTGGTCGACCGACGCCATCAGGAGCGGCCGTGACAGGGAGAGCGTGGGTGCATGCAGGTATTGCAGCAGACGCCTCCCCGGCCCCCGAAGAGGTGGTCCGCGACCCCGCTCCGCTCCCAGCGGATCCACCAGCAGCAGAACGCCCTGTGGCCACGCTCGTGACCGCGTCACGCTGGCGACATGACCACCCACACCACCTCCGAACGCATCGAGGACGAGCTCGTCCGGCGGCTGATGCACCAACGCATCGTCGTCCTGGGCGAGGAGCTCGGCGAGCGCAACGGCAACCGGCTCATGCACCAGCTGCTGCTGCTCTCCGCCGAGGACCCGCGCGCCGACATCAGCCTCTGGATCAACTCCCCGGGAGGCTCGGTGTCGTCGATGCTGGCCATCCACGACGTCATGCGGCTGATCCCCAACGACGTGAGCACCCTCGCCATGGGCATGGCCGCGAGCGCCGGACAGTTCCTGCTCTCGGCGGGCACGCCCGGCAAGAGGTACGCCCTCCCGCACTCCCGGGTCCTCCTCCACCAGGGGTCGGCGGGCATCGGCGGCACCGCGGTCGACATCGAGATCCAGGCCGACGACCTCCGTCACACCCGCGACACCGTCCTCGGGCTCATCGCCGAGCACACCGGCCAGGACCGCGAGACCGTCGAGCGCGACTCGCGACGCGACCGCTGGTTCAGCGCGACGGACGCGCTGGCGTACGGCTTCGTCGACCAGCTGATCAGCTCGGTCGACCACGTCACTCCGGCGCACCAGCGCCCCGTCGGGCTGGCAGGTGCCCGATGAGCACCTACGAGATGAGTGCCTACGACATGAGCAGCTACACCATCCCGTACGTCGTCCAGCAGACGCCGCGTGGCGAGCGCACCCTCGACCTCTACTCCCGCCTGCTGTCCGAGCGGATCGTCTACCTCGGCACCGAGATCGACGACGGTGTCGCGAACGCCGTCATCGCCCAGATGCTGCACCTGGCCTCGGAGAACCCCGAGCTCCCGATCAGCCTCTACCTGAACTCACCCGGCGGCTCGATCACCGCGATGCTGGCGGTCTACGACGCGATGCAGTTCGTCAAGCCTCCGGTCGAGACCGTGTGCGTTGGGCAGGCCGCGTGGACCGCAGCGGTCCTGCTGGCCGGGGGAGCGCCGGGCCGGCGCGCGATCCTGCCGCACGGACGCGTCGTGCTGCACCAGCCCGCGACCCAGGGCCGCGGCACCATCCCCGACCTGATCCTCGAGGCCGACGAGGTGGCGCGGGTGCGGCTGCTGCTCGAGGAGGTGCTCGCCCAGCACACGGGACGGACGCCGGAGCAGATCCGGCAGGACACCGACCGCACGCTCGTCCTGCCCGGCGAGGCCGCCGTGGACTACGGGCTCGTCGACACGGTCCTGCGCGAGCAGGGACCGGCGCTGGTCTGACCGAGCCGGGTCAGGCGGCGAGGGCGAGGGCGTCCGGTCGGCCCGCGCGAACCGCGAGCCGCCGTACGCTCAGGTCGAGCGCCCCGGCGATGGCGTGCAGCATCTCCGACGACGGGTCCTTGAGGCCGCGCTCGACCTCGGAGAGGTACTGCACGGAGACGCCCGCCCGCTGCGCCACGTCGACGAGCCGCTCGCCGCGGTGGTGGCGCTCGCGGTGCAGCTCGCGGCCGACGAGCTCGCGCCACAGGGGCTCGGGCTCGGGCGCCGGCGCGGTGGGGCGATCAGGACCGGGGAACCGCAGGATCTCTCCCATGGGTCGAACCTAGACCCGGCGCCGCGCGCGACCGAGCGATTCCGCTCAGGGCAGAACGACCCGGGAGCCCGCTCAGGTGCCGCAGAAGGTCTGGTAACCCGCGAACGAGTCGGGCGCCGGCTCGGCGTGGCGCTCCAGCCCCGCCCGCTCGTCGTACGGCGCCGAGACGGCGTCGAGCAGCTGGTCGAGCGGCGCGAGGTCACCGTCGGTGGCCGCGGCCAGCGCCTCCTCGACGAGGTGGTTGCGGGGGACGTAGACCGGGTTGGCGCGGTCCATGACGTCGGCGTCGGGGTCGAGCGCGAGCCAGCGGGCGGTCCACGCGTCGAAGCCGGGCAGGTCGAGGAACATGCCCCGCGCGGGCTCGGCGTCGCCGCGCGCGGCAGCACCGAGGCTGCGGAAGAACGACGTGTGGTCGACGTGGTCGGCCTGCACCAGCGCGACGAGGTCGGTGACGACGGCCGACGCGACCTCCTCGTCGAGTCCCTCGGGGAGGCCGAGCTTGGCGCGCATCCCAGCCGACCAGGCGGCGGAGTAGTGGCCGCGGAAGGCCCCGAGCGACTCCACCGCGATCGCCACGGCCGCGTCCTGGTCCTCGCCCAGCAGAGGGAGGATCGCCTCGGCGAAGCGGGCCAGGTTCCACTCGGCGACCACGGGCTGGTTGCCGTAGGCGTAGCGACCACCGGTGTCGATCGAGCTGTAGACCGTCGCGGGGTCGAAGGCGTCCATGAAGGCGCACGGGCCGTAGTCGATCGTCTCGCCCGAGATGGTCATGTTGTCGGTGTTCATCACGCCGTGGACGAAGCCGACGAGCATCCACTGCGCGACCAGCGAGGCCTGGGCGGCGACGACCGCCTCGAACAGCGCGAGGTGGGGGTGCTGCGCGTCGGCGGCGGCCGGGTGGTGGCGGGCGATCGCGTGGTCGGCGAGGCGGCGGAGCAGGTCGAGGTCGTCGGTGGCCCGGGCGTACTGGAAGGTGCCGACGCGGAGGTGGCTGCTGGCCACCCGCGCCAGCACGGCGCCGGGCAGCACCGTCTCGCGCTGCACCGGGCGACCGGTGGCGACGACGGCGAGGCTGCGGGTGGTGGGGATGCCGAGGGCGTGCATCGCCTCGCTGACGATGTGCTCGCGGAGCATCGGGCCGACGGCGGCGAGGCCGTCGCCGCCTCGGGAGAACGGCGTACGACCCGA
Organism: Nocardioides sp. T5; assembly: GCF_048161455.1. Taxonomy (NCBI): domain Bacteria; kingdom Bacillati; phylum Actinomycetota; class Actinomycetes; order Propionibacteriales; family Nocardioidaceae; genus Nocardioides; species Nocardioides sp. T5. Next base: position 1,733,448 of record NZ_CP182415.1, read on the forward strand.
GCCCTTGAGGTGCAGGTCGCGCACCCGGCCGGAGTCGTCGACGAGCTCGCCGAGCAGCAGGGCGCGACCGTCTCCGAGCCGGGGGGAGTACCCGCCGAACTGGTGGCCGGCGTAGGCCTGGGCGACCGGCGTCGCACCGTCGGGGACGCGGGTGCCGGTGAGCAGCCCGATCCCGTCGCCGCGCAGCCAGCCGGGGTCGAGGCCGAGCTCGGCGGCCAGGGGCTCGTTGAGCACGAGCACCCGGGGGTCGGGGGTGTCGACGGCCTGCCACGGCAGGGCGAGCTCAGGGAGCTCGCGCGCGAAGCGGCCGCCGAGGGTGAGGGTCGGGGTGGGTGCCGAGGTCACTCCGTCGACGATACGCGGCGGTCGGGGACGCAGCGGCTCAGCCGCCGCCGGCGGGGAGGGCCTCGAGCATGATGTCGGGGTTGTCGCGCGTGGTGACCTGGGCGCGCCACTGGTCGACGAAGAGGGCCAGGCGGGTGCCGTCGCTGCGCTCGAGCACCTCGACACCGCGCTTGCCGGCGAGCGCGGCTGCGCCGTCGGCGTCGGTGCGGCGGGCGACCTGGTAGTCGAGGCGCGAGAAGCGGATGGGCGCGTTGAACTCGTTGGTCATGCGGTCCTCGACGACCTCGAACTGCATCGGGCCGACGGCGGCAAGGACCGGGTTCTGGTCGCCGCGCAGGTCGGAGCGCAGCACCTGCACCACGCCCTCCTGGTCGAGCTGCTCGATGCCGCGCCGGAACTGCTTGTAGCGGGAGATGTCGCCGGCGCTGGCGGTGACGAAGTGCTCCGGCGCGAAGCTCGGGACCGGCGGGTACTCGATGGGGTCACCGACGTAGACGGTGTCGCCGACCCGCAGGGCCTGCGCGTTGACGAAGCCGATGATGTCGCCGGGCTCGGCGCTCTCGACGGCCGCGGTGTCCCGGCCGAAGACCGACTGCGCGAACTTCGTGGCGAAGGGCCGGCCGCTGCCGGCGTGGGTCACGACCATGCCGCGCTCGAAGGTCCCCGACACGACCCGGGCGTAGGCGAGCCGGTCGCGGTGGGCGTTGTTCATCCCCGACTGCACCTTGAAGACGAACGCGCTGAAGTCGTCGGACGTCTCCCGCACAGAGCCGTCGACGCCCTCGGTCGCGCTGGGGTCCGGGGCGATGTCGAGCAGCAGGTCGAGCAGCTGCGCGACGCCGAAGTTCTGCAGGGCGGAGGCGAACATCACCGGCGTCGTCTCGCCGGCCAGGAAGCGCTCCTGGTCGTGGTCGGCCTCGTCGAGGGAGAGCAGCTCGTGCTCCTCGAACGCCGCCTTCCACTGGAAGGAGTCGTCGTCCTCGACCTCGTCCGCGCCCATCCGCCGCTCGGGCGCGCGGGTCGCGCCGCCGGCGGTACGGGTGTACTTCACGAACTCGCCCGTCCGCCGGTCCAGCACGCCGCGGAAGTCGCCGGCCTCGCCCACCGGCCAGGTGAGGGGAGTGGGCCGGAGCTTGATCTTGTCCTGGATCAGGTCCATCAGCTCGAGCGCCGACAACCCGGGCCGGTCCCACTTGTTGATGACCGTCAGGACCGGGATGCCGCGCAGCGCGCACACCTTGAAGAGCTTGAGCGTCTGCGGCTCGAGCCCCTTGCCGGCGTCGACGAGCATCACGGCGGAGTCGACGGCGGAGAGCACGCGGTAGGTGTCCTCGGAGAAGTCGCTGTGGCCCGGGGTGTCGACGAGGTTGATGACGTGGTCGCGGTAGACGAACTGCAGGGCCGCGGACGTGATCGAGATGCCGCGGGCCTTCTCCATCGCCATCCAGTCCGACACGGTGGCCCGCCGGTCGCCCTTGCCGTGCACCGCGCCGGCCTCGGTGATGACCCGCGCGTGCAGGGCGAGGGCCTCGGTGAGGGTGGACTTGCCGGCGTCCGGGTGGCTGATGACGGCGAAGGTACGGCGGGGGCGGGTGTCGGGCACCGCGTGAATCTACCGGGCGGGACGCCCGAGCCGTGCTTCGCCGACCGCGCAGCGGCGTACGACCCGGATCACCCGTCGTGCAGGCCCAGCACGACGCGGGCGAGCCGGACGACGGGGACGCCCGCCCGCCGCGCAGCGTCCTCGAGGTGGGCGCGCGCCTCGGTCACGGTGATGCCGCGCTGTGCCGCGACGACGCCCGTCGCGGAGTCGAGCCACGCGCGCTCCTGGAGCTGAGCGGGAGCCTGCTCGGCCAGGCCGCGGGTGGAGAACGTGAGGTCGGCGTTGGTGACGGCGCCCGGGGCCCACGCGCCGAAGGCTGCTGCGAGCCGCGCGTGCCGGTCGACGAAGGTGTCGGCGGCGTCGCCGTAGAGGTTGACGGTCGCGATCACGTCGCCGTCGACCACCACCGGGAACGTGAGCGTGCTGTGGACGCCCGCCGCGGCGCTCGCGCGTGCGAAGTCCTGCCAGCGGGACTCGCTGAGCAGGCCACCGGCCGACGAGGCGATGCCGTGTCCCATCTCGATCGCGTCGACGCACGGACCGCTCGCGAGGTACTGGACGGCGTCCAGGGTGGCGACCTCCTGGTCCGTGGCCACCAGCGTGAAGGTGAGGTCGAGCTCGCGCGAGGCGATGCTCACGCCGACCAACCCGGGTGCGATGTCCCTGGCGTGGTCGGCGGTCGCGGTCAACCGTTGCGCCAGGTCGTCGTCCGGGCCGCCGTCGATGTAGGTGTCCAGCTCGCCGAGGGCCTCGAGGGTCTCCGCAATGGGTTCCACAGCCGGGTGGTACCCACTCGGGGGCGACGTATGCCTAGACCGCGCCCGTCCGGGCCGCCTGGCGTGCCAGGGCGGCATCGACGGCGCGCGGGGAGAGCACCGAGTCGAGGGCGAGGCGGACGCAGCCGACCAGGCCCGCCCGGTCGCCGTACGCCGCCGGGACGATCTGCAGGTCGCGACCGGCGAGCGCCGTGGTGGCGCTGAACACGCCCTCGCGCAGGCCGGCCGAGAAGGTGTCGAAGGCCGCGGCCATGTCGCCTCCGACGACCACGGTGCGCGGGTTGAGCACGGTCACGGTCGCGGCGAGCGCTTCGCCGATGTGGCGCCCGGACTCGCGCACGACGGCGCGCGCCCGCCCGTTGCCCTGCCCGGCCGCGGCCACCAGGTCGCGCACGTGGTGCAGGTCGACGCCGTCGCCGCGCAGCTGCTCGACCAGCGCCCACCCGCTCGCCACCGTCTCCAGGCACCCGGACTCGCCGCAGCGGCAGCGGAGCCCGGCGGCGGCCGGGACCTTGACGTGGCCGAGCTGCCCGGCGGCGTTGCGGTGTCCGCGGACGAGTCGTCCGTCGGCGACGATCGCGAGGCCGACGCCGGTCGACGCCTTGAGCACGAGCGCCTCGTCGTGCTCCTGCACGGTCGGCGCGACGTCGCCCCGCGCGGTCGGCATCTGCGAGAGCGCCATGACGCGCATGTCGTTGTCGAGGGTGAGGGGCGCGGCGGTGACGTCGCGGAGGTAGGGCGCCAGGGGCACGCCGTCCCAGCCGGACAGCGCGGGGGAGTCGACGCTCATCGCCCGGGCGGGGTCGACGGTCCCGGCCAGCGACATGCCCACACCGCGTACGTCGTCGCCGCTCCGGCCGAGCTCGCCCAGCATCCGGTCGAGGTGGCTGACCACCAGCGGCATCAGGACGTCGGGACCGGGGCCGGTCTCCTGGTCGAGGCTCACCGACGCGAGCTCGGTGCCGTCGAGCGAGCTGATCGAGAGCTGCGAACGGCTGCGGCCGACGGCGACCCCGAGCACCAGCCCGGCCGCACCGTTGAGGACGAGCGTCGTGGCCGGGCGTCCTCCGGTCGCCGACTCCTCCTCACCCTCGAACACGAGCCCGGCGTCGGTGAGGGCGGAGAGGCGTGCGTTGACGGCGGTGCGTGACAGCCCGGTCGCGCGGCCGAGGGCGCCGCGCGTCGCGGCCTGACCGGACCGGATGAGGGCCAGCACCTCGCCGGCGGTCGCCGCGGGCAGGACCGGCGGCGGGGTCGGGGAGGTCTGGGTCATGGTGGGGCGATTGTGGCACCCCAAATATGTCTTGAAAAGACGTAAGTTCCGTTGCATCGGGACGTAAGCGTCCGTACCGTGCTGTGTCATGGACTCGATCACCCCCGTCGACGCCTGCGACTTCACCGTCTTCGGTGGCACCGGCGACCTGGCCCTGCGCAAGCTGCTGCCGGCCCTCTACCTCCGCGACCGCGACGGACAGCTCCCCGACGGCTTCCGGGTCATCGGCGTCTCCCGGGCGGAGGTGGACGACGACGGCTACCGCGCGCTCGTGGCCGGTGCGCTCCGTGAGCACGTCGTCGCCGAGGACCTCGACGCCGCGGTCGTCGAGCGGCTGCTCGGCCGGCTGCACCACGTGCGGCTCGACGTCGCCGACGTCGCGGCCTGGCACCAGCTGCACGACCGCCTCAAGGACGGCGCCGCGTCCGACGACGTCATCCGGGTCTTCTACCTGGCGGTCGCCCCCGGTCTCTTCGGCACCATCTGCGAGCACCTCGACGAGGCGGGGCTGGTGACCGAGCGCTCGCGCGTCGTGCTCGAGAAGCCGATGGGCACCGACCTCGCGACCGCCCAGCAGGTCAACGCCGCGGTCGGACGGGTCTTCGAGGAGTCGAGCATCTTCCGCATCGACCACTACCTCGGCAAGGAGAGCGTGCAGAACCTCCTCGTCACGCGATTCGCCAACACCTTCCTCGAGCCGCTGTGGAACAGCCGGTGGGTCGACCACGTGCAGATCACGGTGTCCGAGTCGATCGGCGTGGGCGACCGCGGCTCCTACTACGACCGCTCCGGCGCGCTGCGCGACATGGTGCAGAACCACCTGCTCCAGCTGCTGTGCCTGGTGGCGATGGAGCCGCCGACCTACGTCGACCGCGAGACCGTGCGCGACGAGAAGCTCAAGGTGCTGCAGGCGCTGCGGCCGATGACGCCCGAGCTGGTCGACCGCGACACGGTGGCCGGGCAGTACGCCGCCGGGCTGTGCGAGGGCCGCCCCGCGGCGTCGTACGCCGACGAGGTGGGCCACGCCAGCAGCACGGAGACCTTCGTCGCGATGCGCACCGAGGTGCAGAACTGGCGCTGGGCTGGGGTGCCGTTCTACCTGCGCACCGGCAAGCGGATGCCCGAGCGGGTCTCGGAGATCGTCGTGGTCTTCAAGGAGCCGCCGCACGCCATGTTCCCGCACAGCGAGGGGCCGACCGAGCCCAACCGGCTGCACATCCGGGTGCAGCCCGACGAGGGCATGCGGCTGCACATGACGGCCAAGGAGCCCGGTCCCGGCGGCATCCGGCTGCGCCCGGTGTCGCTCGACCTCAGCTACGCCGCCGCCTTCGGCGGCCGCTCGCCCGACGCCTACGAGCGGCTGCTCATGGACGTCGTGCGCGGCAACACCACCCTCTTCATGCGCCGCGACGAGGTCGAGGCGGCCTGGACGTGGGTCGCTCCCATCCTCGAGCGCTGGTCCCAGCCCTCGCACCGCCCGCGGAAGTACCCCGCCGGCACGCACGGTCCCGTTGCCGCCGTCACGCTCCTCGAGCGCGACGGCCGATCCTGGCAGGAGACAGAATGAGCAAGCAGACCGTCCACCCGGTGGTGGCCGAGGTCACCGACCGCATCGTCCGCCGCAGCGCCGGCACCCGTACGGCGTACCTCGCCCGTACCGATGCAGCGATCGTCACGGGCCCCGCCCGCGGCAAGCTCGCGTGCGCCAACCTCGCCCACGGCTTCGCCGCCGCCGACGAGCCCGTGAAGTCGGGCCTGAAGTCGGGCCGCAAGCCCAACGTCGCGATCGTCTCGTCCTACAACGACATGCTCTCGGCCCACCAGCCCTTCCGCGACGTGCCCGAGGTGCTGAAGAAGTCGATCGTCCGGGCCGGCGGTCTCGCGCAGTTCGCCGGGGGAGTGCCGGCCATGTGCGACGGCATCACCCAGGGCCGCGCGGGCATGGAGCTCTCGCTCTTCAGCCGCGACCTCATCGCGATGTCGACGGCGGTCGCGCTCTCCCACGACATGTTCGACGCGGCGATGATGCTCGGCGTCTGCGACAAGATCGTGCCGGGGCTGCTCATCGGCGCGCTGTCCTTCGGGCACCTGCCCACGGTCTTCGTGCCGGCCGGGCCGATGACGTCGGGGCTGCCCAACGGCGAGAAGGCGCGTGTGCGTCAGCTCTACGCCGAGGGCAAGGTCGGGCGCGAGGAGCTGCTCGAGGCCGAGTCGGCGTCGTACCACTCGAAGGGCACGTGCACGTTCTACGGCACCGCCAACAGCAACCAGATGCTGATGGAGGTGATGGGCCTGCACCTGCCCGACGCGACGTTCGCCAACCCCGAGACCCCGCTGCGAGCGGCGCTCGACCGCGCTGCCGGTGCGCGTGCCGTCGCGATCACCCACGCAGGCGGCGAGCCCACCCCGGTCGGTCACCTGGTCGACGAGAAGGCGATCGTCAACGCCTGCGTCGCCCTGCTGGCGACCGGTGGGTCGACCAACCACACGATGCACCTGGTCGCGATCGCCGCGGCAGCTGGCATCACCCTCACCTGGGACGACCTGTCCGACCTCTCGGCCGCTGTGCCGCTGCTGACCCGGATCTACCCCAACGGCTCGGCCGACATCAACCACTTCGTCGCCGCGGGCGGGACGCCGTTCCTGGTGCACACGCTGCTCAAGCACGGCTACCTCCACGACGACGTGCTCACCGTGTCGGGCCGCGGCCTGTGGCGCCACACCCGCGAGGCCCGGCTCGACGGCGAGGGCGACCGGGCCGGGGTGGTGTGGGAGGAGGGGCCCAAGTCGTCCCTCGACACCGACGTGCTGCGCGGCGCCGACGACCCGTTCGCCCCGGACGGCGGCCTGCGGATGCTGGACGGCCGGCTCGGTCGCGCCGTGGTCAAGACCTCGGCGGTGAAGCCCGAGCACCGGGTCGTCACGGCGCCGGCGATGGTGTTCGACGACCAGGCCGACTTCCTCGCCGCCTTCAGCGAGGGCCGCCTCGACGGCCGCGACCTCGTCGCCGTCGTGCGCTACCAGGGCCCGGCGGCCAACGGCATGCCCGAGCTGCACAAGCTGATGCCCGCGCTCGGCGTGCTGCAGGACCGCGGCCAGCGGGTGGCGATCGTCACCGACGGCCGGATGTCCGGCGCCTCCGGCAAGGTCCCGGCCGCCATCCACGTCACCCCGGAGGCCGCCCTCGGCGGGCCGCTGGCACGGGTCCGCGACGGCGACCTGGTCACGGTCGACGCCGACGCCGGGGTGCTCGAGGTGGAGCTCCCCGACGCCGAGTTCGAGCGCCGCGAGACCACCGGCCGGGCCCCCCACGACGTCGAGTGGGCCGGCACCGGACGGGAGCTGTTCTCCGGCTTCCGGGCCATCGTCGGCACCGCCGAGACCGGCGCCAGCGTCATCCGTCCCCTGCCCGCCCCCACCGAGGAGGCCCCCGTTGTCCAGCCCGTCTGACGTCCAGCCCGCTCCCGACCTGCTCCGCGACAGCGGCGGCTCGCTCCTGTCACTGGTGCCCGTCGTGCCGGTGGTCGTGCTCGAGGACCTCGACCACGCCGTGCCCGTCGCCCGGGCGCTCGTCGCCGGTGGCCTGCCGGTCATCGAGCTGACCCTGCGCACCCCGGTCGCCCTCGACGCCATCGCGGCCATCGCCGCCGAGGTGCCCGACATCCTCGTCGGCGCCGGCACCATCACCTCGCCCGAGCTCGTCTCGCGGGCCGTGGAGGCCGGGGCGCAGTTCCTCGTCTCGCCCGGCACCACGCCGGGGCTGCTCCAGGAGCTGGCCGGCTCCGGGGTGCCGTTCCTGCCCGGCACCGCCACCGTCTCCGAGGCCATGGCGGTGCTCGAGGCGGGCTTCTCGGAGATGAAGTTCTTCCCGGCCGAGGCCTCCGGCGGGGCGGCGTACCTGAAGTCGCTGGCCTCGCCGCTGCCGGCGGCCCGGTTCTGCCCGACCGGTGGCATCACCGCCGCCAGCGCGCCGTCCTACCTCTCCCTGCCCAACGTGGGCTGCGTGGGCGGCTCGTGGCTGACGCCGGCCGACGCGCTCGCCGCCGGCGACTGGGACCGCGTCGCCACCCTCGCGCGGGAGGCTGCTGCCATCGGGGCCTGACCCTCCACGGTCGGCAGCAACCGCCGACAACCAACACGACCTCGGCTGCGTCTCAGTGGCACCAGCACCACCGCCCGCGACCGACGCTCCTGCCGCCATCCGTCGCGCTCGACACCATGAAGGTCACCCATGTCCGTGCGACGTCCTGCCCGCCTGCCCGCCCACCGTCCTGCCCGCCGCTCCGCCGGCCCCTCTGCCCGTCTCCTGGCAGTCGCCGCGACCGCCCTGCTGCTCCCCGCCTCCCTGCTCGCCTGGTCGCCGCCCGGCTCCGCCGCGGACCAGGTCGCCACGGACCCCGCAGTCGCGGACGACGCGCCCGCCAGCGTCTCGGTGCGCTCCACCGGTCGCCAGCGGATCCGGCTCGAGGCGCTACCGCAGGTGGTCCAGCCCGGCGGCGCCGTGGCCAGCCCCGCGGCCGCCCGGGCCGCGGTGGTCGCCACGCTCCGGCCGATCCGGCCAGGTCGCCGGGTCCAGCTCCAGGTCCAGGAGGGCGAGACGTGGCGTGCGGTCGCCATGAAGCGGCAGGACCGCCGCGGCCGGGCGCAGTTCGCCGCCGCCGCGTCGGTCGACGGCGAGGCCCTGCGCTACCGGGTCAAGGCGATGGCGGCGGCCTCGATGAGCCCGGTCAAGAGCACGCCGGTCAGCACCGCCCGCTGGCTCCGCGCGACCTGGACCGACGAGTTCGACGGCTCGCAGCTCGGCCCGGTCTGGAACCACCGCGGCCGGGAGTACGCCCACGGCAGCAGGCGCTCGTGCGCCAAGGGTGACCCGAGCGCGACCAGCGTGGGCGGCGGCGCCGTGAGGCTCAGCGTCGTCAAGGACCCGGACGCCACGACCCGGTGCCGCATCGAGGGGCGCGACGCCCGCGCCGGACGGTTCGGCTACCGCCTCAACGGTCACATCGGCACCCAGCACGCCTTCGCCTTCCGCTACGGAGTCGCCGCCGCCCGGGTGAAGTTCCACCGGTTGCGCGGGCAGCACGGCGCGTTCTGGCTGCAGCCGGCCACCGGGATGCACGCCGGAGCGCCCGGCAGCGAGATCGACGTCGTGGAGTACTTCGGCGACCGCCACCCGCAGGGCGGGCTGGCCTCCTTCATGCACCGCTACGAGGGCAAGCGCCGGATCGCCTCGGGCGGCTGGATCAAGAACTCCCGGTCGTTCCTCACCGGTCGGCGAGACGGCTGGTCGAAGAACTACCACGTCTTCTCGGTGGAGTGGACGCCGCGCATGCTGGTCTTCCGCATCGACGGCAAGGAGACCGGGCGCATGCGCGGCAAGATCTCCGACGTCCCGCAGTTCCCGATCCTGAGCCTCATCTCGGCCAACTACGAGATCCCGAAGATCAAGGAGAAGCGGCTGCCGCAGCACATGTACGTCGACTGGGTGCGGGTCTGGGAGACCGGTGGCCAGCCCGCCGGCGGGTGATCAGCCGCGACCGCCCAGGCCCCGGTAGAGATCGATCTCCGCGCGCAGCCGCGGCGGCAGCGGGGCGCCCGCCAGCGCGAGGGCGGCGGCATAGGCCTCGAGGGCGTCGAGCAGCTCCTTGCGGAGCTGCTGCTGCTCGGCGAGCCGCTTGTCGTGCCGCGCGCGTTCGAGGACCCGGCGCGCCGTCAGGACGTCCTGGAGCAGCGACGACAGCCGCTGGTGACGCCCGGGATCGAACTCCGGTCCTACTTCCAGCATGGGGCACCTGACCAGTCCAGCAGGGCTGCGGCGCGGTGCCGCAGCGTCGTGGACGTCCTCCAACCTACCGGCTGGCGCCCGTCGGCGTCGCCACACGAGGGTCTTCCGGCGCCTGCGTGGGGCTCGGAGCAGGGCCGGCCTCGACAGCCGACGCCGTGCGGAGCCGCCGCTGCTGCGTGGACATGAGCGCGGCCGCGAGCACCGTCGCACCGACGGTGACGGCGAAGGCCGCCGTCGCGCCCGACTCGTCGGCGAGACGGCCGGCGACGCTGGAGCCGAGGGCATAGCCGAGGCCGGTCGCGCTGGCGAGCGTCGTCATCGCCGCGCCGACGCGCGCCGGCGGCACCACACGCTCGGCGAGGGAGAACACGGCGATCATGTAGGGCGCCACGGCCACGCCGAGGAAGAGCACGGTCGCGGCGGTGCCGGCCAGGGAGCCGACGACCAGCAGCGGGAGGGAGAGCACGAGGAGCGCCCACGCGGCGACCAGGGCACGGCGTTCGTGGCCCACCCGCTCGGGGACGTACGCCGTCGCCAGGCCGGCGAGCGCGCTGCCGACGCCCAGGGTGGCGTGCACCAGTCCGGCCACGCCCGGCGTACCTGCGTCGGTGGCGAGCACGGTGGCGCCGGTCTGGGTGGCGCCGAACAGCATGCCGATGCAGACCTGCGCGCCGACGAGGACCACGAACGCGGCACCGAGTAGACGGCCCGTCCCGACCGGCCGATCGGCGTCGTGGGCCAGGCGGGCGGAGGGGTCGAGCGCGAAGGCCGAGCCGAAGACGGCGAGCAGCGCCGCGGCCAGCAGCAGGGCGCCGGAGGGGGAGAACGCGGCGACCGAGAGACCCACCAGCGCGGGCCCGATCGCGAACGACGCCTCGTCGGCCGCTCCCTCGTAGGAGAAGGCGGCGTCCACGAGCCGGCGCTGGTGCGGCCCGGTCGCTCGGGTGAGCGGGCGCCACCGCACCCGGGCCAGCGGCCCCACCTGCGGGAGCACGAACCCGGTGGCGGCTGCGGTGAGCACGACGAGCACGTCGGTGGCCCCGCTGCCGACGACCGCGACGAGCGCGGTCAGGCCGGTGGCGCCGAGCAGCGACTGGACGAGGACGACGGGGCGCTGGCCGACGCGGTCGGCGAGCGATCCCGCGACCGGTGCACCCACGGCGTTGGCCACCGCGAGGGCGCCGGCGCTGAGGCCGCCGAGGCCGTAGCTGCCGGTCGCGGTGGAGACGAGCAGGAGGGTGCCGAGCTGGCTCATGGCCAGCGGGAGGCGGCCCACGAACGCCACGAGGACGTAGGTGGGACCGGCGATCGACAGGAGTCGTCGATAGGAGGCGAGGGGCGTCACGAGGGTCCTTCGGGTGCGTCGGTACGACGCGCCGAACCCACCTCCAAGGACGCGTTGAACCCTCTGCGCCGCCCAGTCTAGGAGCGCCGGCGGCGCCGTGCGGAATTGTCGCGGGGTTCCGCCGGCGACGGCCCGGGCCATAGGCTGGTGTCGCAGGCCAGAACGGGCGGAGGGTCATGCACGACAGCGACGCGAGCGGCGACGAGCCGCATGACCGCGTGCTGGCGGAGGTCGGTTTCGACCGCCTGCTCCGCGAGGTCCTGGCGCGTGTCCGGGAGGTGGTCGACGAGAAGTCGAAGCTGCAGCACCTCCTCGACGCGGTGGTCGCCATCACGTCGGAGCTCTCGCTCGACGGGGTGCTCACCCGCATCGTCCGGTCCGCGAGCAGCCTCGTCGGTGCGAGGTACGCCGCGCTGGGCGTCCTGGCCGACGGCCCCGAGCGCCAGCTGCGCACCTTCGTCCACCACGGGATGGACACCGAGGTGGTGGAGCAGATCGGCGACCTGCCGACCGGGCACGGCCTCCTGGGCCTGCTGATCGAGGAGCCGCGGCCGCTCCGGCTCGACGACATCGCCGCCCACCCGGCGTCGTACGGGTTCCCGGAGCACCACCCCGAGATGACGTCGTTCCTCGGCGTGCCCGTGCGGACGCGGGATCGGGTGTTCGGCTACCTCTACCTCACCGAGAAGGGCGGCGGTCAGGACTTCGGCGAGATCGACGAGTCCGTCGCGGTGGCGCTGGCCGCCGCCGCGAGCGTGGCGATCGAGAACGCCAAGCTCTACGAGGAGGCGGAGCGACGCCAGGCCTGGCTCAGCGCCACCGCCGAGGTCATCTCCCTGCTGGCCGAGGAGACCCCCACCGACCGCGCGCTCCAGGCGGTGGCCGACCGGGCCCGGACGGTCTCGGGTGCCGACGTGGCCTGGGTGGTCAGCGGCTCGGACCCCTGCGACCTCCACCTCGAGGTCGTGGCGGGGGCCCCGGCCGACCGCGAGGCGTTGCACGCGCTGCCGATGGAGGAGTCGCTCGCGAGCCTCGTGGTGCGCACCGGCGTCCCCGTCTCGGTGGACGACGTCGCGACCGATCCGCGCGCGGTGGACCCCTCGTCCGTCGACGGCTGGCCCCGGATCGGCCCGGTGATGGTCCTGCCGCTGCGCTCCGGCTCGGGGGTGGAGGGCGTCCTCTCGCTGGCCTGGACGCCCGGTCGGATCGACGCGTTCCGGCGTCTCGACCCGGCCCTGCCCACCAGCTTCGCCGAACAGGCGGCGCTCGCCCTCCAGGTCGCCCGGAGCCGGGAGGACAGGACGCGGATGTCCCTGCTGGAGGACCGCGACCGCATCGGACGGGACCTCCACGACCTCGTCATCCAGCGGCTCTTCGGCGTGGGCCTGGGGCTGCAGAGCACCGTGCAGATGGTGCCGGCCGAGGAGCCGGCGCAGCGCCTGCGCGAGGCCATCGTCGACATCGACGACACGATCAAGGACATCCGGCGCACGATCTTCGCCCTCGGGAAGCTCGAGACCTCGACCGACCTGCAGAGCGAGATCGAGAGACTCGTCGCGCGAGCGGCCGCGACGATGAAGCTGCAGCCCAGGCTGCGCTTCGAGGGACCGGTCCGCACGACCGTGACCGACGCGGTCGCACCCGACCTGCTCGCCGTGGTGAGCGAGGCACTCACCAACGTCAGCCGGCACGCCCGGGCGTCGTCGGTGGAGGTCCGGGTGTCGGTCGCCCACCACACGCTCGAGGTGGTGGTCGCCGACGACGGGTGCGGCATGCCGCGAGACGTCCGGGAGAGCGGGCTGCGCAACCTGCGCGAGCGGGCGGCCGGCCACGGGGGCGAGCTGGTGGTGGAGTCGGGCGCCGGGACCGGCACGACCGTCACCTGGCGCGTCCCGCTCGGGTGACAGGGCCCGGGTCCTAGGTCCCTGACGACTGGACCTACGGGCAGTTCCCCTCCTCGTCGCGCCCCCGCGACGATGTCGGGATGAGCGACGAGGCCGCCGGGGCCGCAGCCGTCGAGGCACCTCGACCGATCAGGGTCTACCTGGTCGATGACCACGAGATCGTCCGCCGGGGGCTAAGGGAGATCCTCTCCCGCGCCGGCGACATCGAGGTCGTCGGCGAGTCGGCCTCGGCCGAGGAGGCCGTGCGGCGGATCCTGGCCCTTCTTCCCGATGTCGCCGTTCTCGACGGACGCCTGCCCGACGGCTCGGGCATCGACGTGTGCCGCCAGGTGCGCTCGGTGGACCCGACCATCAAGGGCCTCGTCCTGACGTCGTACGACGACGACGACGCCCTGTTCGCGGCCATCATGGCGGGAGCGTCGGGCTACCTGCTCAAGCAGGTGCAGGGCACCGACCTCGTCGACGGGATCCGACGCGTGGCGGCCGGCCAGTCCATGCTCGACCCGTCGGTCACCGCCCACGTGCTCGACCGGATCCGGAACGGGCCGCCTGAGGACCCGCGCCTCCGCGAGCTCAGCCCGCAGGAGAAGCGCATCCTCGAGCTGGTGGTCGAGGGCCTGACCAACCGGGAGGTGGCCGAGCACATGGACCTGTCGGAGAAGACGGTGAAGAACTACGTCTCGTCCATGCTCGCCAAGCTGGGCCTGACCAGCCGGACCCAGGCCGCGGTGTTCGCCACCCGGCGCACCGTGTGACGCCCGGTGTGACGTCCCGCCCGGTCGGGGGACGGCGCTGCCCGGGCCGGTGGACCCGGGCAGCACGGCGGCCACCGTCCTGGGTGGAGGTCCCGGACGTGGTGGGTCATTGGTCCGTTGTGCCCTCCACGGAAGTGCAATGAGATGGAGTCACACCGGGGGACCGGGTGCCCCGCTCAACCGGCCCTCTGCAGCCGTACGCCGTGCTGCAGATGGCAAGAGGGCTGGTCGGGGCACCCGGCGGTGTGGGGCCGCTGGACGAGAGAAGGAGGGGACGCATGGAGCGCCAGCAGGAGGTGGTCGCCGGTGACAGGGGCGCTGCGACCGCGCCGGACGTGGAACAGTCCGGCGCCAGCGTGAGCCCCGGCGACCCGATCGCACGCGCCGCCGTGCCCGCGAAGGGGGAGGAGTAGTCATGCCGGGCGTCCACGAGGAGGTGGCCGACATGACGGTGGACACCCGTCTGACCACCAGGGAGCTGAGGGACGCGGCCGATCGCCTCCTCGCCGACCGGTGCGACGTGCCCGCGGGGTCGGTGATGCGGACCTTCTCGCGGGCGGTGCGGACGACACTCCTCGACGGCTTCTCGTCCTCCGAGGTCGTGGCGGAGGCCGAGCGGAGGACCCGGGAGCTGCTCGCCCAGCGTCCGGCTGCGGCCGGGCGCCCCTACCTGCGCATGTGGGCGGGCGTGGGCGTCCTCGCCGTGCCGCAACCGCGCAGGGCGCGGTGACCGCCCGCCACCGACGATGGACGCGCGGGCCTCGACGGCCCTGAGCTCGGCGGAGGCGGCTCGTCGCCTCCGCGCAGTCGGTCCCAACGTCCCACCTGCGCGCGCCCGCCGCAGCACCGCGCTCCGGGTCGCCGACCAGCTGCGCGACCCGATGATCGTGCTGCTGCAGCTCGCCGCGCTCCTCGGCGCCGTGCTGCGCGACTGGCCGAGCACGGCGATCATCCTCGCGGTGGTGGTCTTCAACACGACGGTCGGGGTCCACCAGCAGCACCGGGCCGACCGGGTGATGGACGAGCTCGAGCAGATGGCGGCGCCCACCGCCGTCGTCCGCCGCGACGACGCCCTCGTGACGGTGCCGGCCGGTGAGATCGTCCCGGGTGACCACGTGAGCCTCACGGCCGGCGACCTGGTCCCGGCCGATGCGGTCGTCCTGCAGGCGCACGACCTCGAGGTGGACGAGTCCCCGGTGACGGGGGAGTCGCTCCCGGTCCTCCACGGCCCCGGTGACGAGCTCCCGGCCGGGGGGCGGACCACCCACGGCCGCGCCGTCGTCGAGGTCACCCGCACCGGAGCGAGCAGCAGCCTGGGCCGGATCGCCGCGATGCTGCAGGAGGGCGGTACCCGACAGACGCCGCTCCAGCGCCGGCTGACCGGCCTGAGCCGCGGCCTGGCGGTGCTCGTCGTCACGCTCACGGCGGTCGTGGTCGTGCTCGGGCTGGCCCAGGGGCGCCCGTGGGGCGAGATGCTGCTGGTGGGTCTGAGCCTGACCGTGGCGGCACTGCCCGAGTCGCTGCCGGCCGTGGTGACGATCGCGCTGGCGGTCGGGGCCCACCGCATGGCACGACGCCACGTCATCGTGCGCGCGCTGCCTGCGGTCGAGACCCTGGGCTCGGTGACCGTCGTGGCGACCGACAAGACCGGCACGATCACCGAGGGCCGCATGCGCGGCCAGGCCCTGTGGGTCGCCGGGGTCCGTCTCGACGCCGGCGCCGACGGGATCCGCGCCGCGGACACCTCGCGCGCTCCTCCCGACGACGCGCTCGAGCGGCTGCTGCGAGACGTCGTGCTCTGCAACGACGCCACGTCGGGCGTCGGCGCGGCGGGCACGTCGCGGGTGGCGGGCGACCCGCTCGACCATGCCGTCCTGGAGCTCGCGTCGCTCGCGGGCCTCGACGTCGACGGCACCCGGGTCGCCTGGGCCCGCACGGGTGAGGTGCCCTTCGACCACGCGGCCCGGCGCATGACGACCCACCACCTGAGCCCCGAGGCGGGTCACCTCTCGGTGTGCAAGGGGGCTCCGGAGGCGGTCCTCGCGCTGGTCACCGCGAGCGCGGCGGAGACAGGTGCGGCACGGCCCGCCGTCGAGGAGATGGCCGGCAGCGGGCTCCGCGTCATCGCGGTGGCCGACTCGGCGGACGGCGTCGAGTGGCACCTGGCCGGGCTGGTGGGCATCGGCGACCCTCCCCGGTCCTCGGCGGTCGGGGTGGTCCGCACCCTGCAGCGGGCCGGGATCCGGCTGGTCCTGGTGACGGGTGACCACGCGGGGACCGCCGGTGCCGTGGCGCGGTCCGTGGGCATCGCACAGCCGGGCGACACGCCGGTCGAGGGCGACGCGCTCGCCGAGGTGCCACCGGAGCGCCGGCGCGAGCTGACGGTGGTGGCACGGGTGGTCCCGGAGCAGAAGGTGCACGTCGTGCAGTGGCTGCAGGAGGCGGGGGAGGCCGTCGCGATGCTCGGCGACGGGGTGAACGACGCGCCCGCCCTGCGTCGCGCGGACATCGGTGTCGCAGCCGGCCTGACCGGGACGGGCGTCGCCAAGGAGGCGGCCGACCTGGTGCTCGCCGACGACGAGCTGGCCTCCGTGGTGGCTGCGGTGGAGGAGGGGCGGCGCATCTTCGCCAACATCCGCGCGTTCCTGCTGTACGCCGTGTCGGGCGGCCTCGCCGAGGTGGCGGTGATGGTGGCCGGGAGCCTCGTCGGGCTGGCCGTCCCGCTGCTGCCCGGCCAGATCCTGTGGATCAACCTGCTCACGCACGGGATGGTCGGGGTGGCCTTCGGGTCCGAACCGCTCGATCCTCGGCAGATGGACCAGCCGCCCCGGCCGCCGTCGGAGGCGGTCTTCACCCGGCCCGGCCTCGTCCGGCTCGTCGTCGTGACCGCCGTGCTGGCGATCGTCGCCCTGGCGGCAGGAGCGCTGACGGAGGGCTCGACCGACCTGCGCCGCACCGCGGTCTTCGTCGCGCTCGGAGCCGGCCAGCTCGGGGTCGCCCTGGCGCTTCGCGGGTCGCGACCGGGCACCGGCGTCGCCGAGCGAGGCCTCGAGGTGTCTGTGGCGGGTGCAGCGCTCCTGATGGCCGCGGCGGTGTGGCTGGCGCCGCTCCAGGCGCTCCTCCACACCGAGCCGCTGCCGCTGGACGTCGCCGTCGCCGCGGTGGCGGTCGCCGCTGTTCCCGGAGTCCTGCTCCGGCTCTGGGTGCGCAGCAGCCCGGGGTGAGCAGGTACGGGTGTCAGTCCTGCGGAGCGGTCGTCGGCCCCGCCGGGCCGGTGAAGTGCTCCACGAAGGCGTCCGCCCCGGGGTAGACGAGTGCCTCGTGCCCGGTGTCGGACCACCGGACCACGTAGGGCGGGGTGCCGTCGGGGTGCCGCACCTCGAGGATCTCGGCGTCCCGCACGGGCCCGTGCAGGCTGCGGACGACGAGACGGTCGCCGGTGGATGCGTGCAGGGAACCGTCCCCACCTCGCGCAGTGGTGCTGGTGCTCATTTCTCTACCTCCTGGTCCAGTCACCAACCTTCCGCGGAGCCGGGGCGCGCAGCCAGTGCCGTTCGACCCGGGTGAAAAGGGATGTTGGTCCGGAGCCATTCGACCCGGGGGGCGTTACGGTCGTCGTATGGATGACGGACCGGCTCGGGTCCAGGCGGCGGAGGAGCCCATCAGGGTGTTCCTGCTGGACGACCACGAGCTCGTCCGGCGAGGGGTCCGGACCCTGCTGGAGTCCGAGCCCGGCATCGAGGTGGTTGGCGAGAGCGGAACCGCCGCCGAGGGCGCCGCCCGCATCACCGCCCTGCGCCCCCGGGTGGCCATCGTGGACGGCCGCCTGCCCGACGGCTCGGGCATCGAGGTGTGTCGTCAGGTCCGGTCGGCCGACCCGCGCATCGAGGTGCTCGTCCTGACGTCGTACGACGATGACGATGCGTTGTTCGCCGCCATCATGGCCGGCGCCTCGGGCTACGTCCTGAAGCAGATCAGCGGCGGCGACCTCGTCACGGCCGTGAGACGGGTGGCGGCGGGACAGTCGATGCTGGACCCGGCCGTGACGGACCGGGTGCTGCACCGGCTGCGGCACGGCACCGAGCGGGATCCGCTCACCCAGCACCTGACGCCCAAGGAGGAGCAGGTCCTCGGGCTCGTCGCCAAGGGGATGACGAACCGTCAGATCGCGGAGAACCTGGGCGTGGCCGAGAAGACGGTGAAGAACTACGTCTCGACGCTCCTCGCCAAGCTGGGCGTCGAGAGCCGGACCCAGGCGGCGGTGATGGCGGCTCGTCGTCCGACCACGAGGGACGGACGGCCGGACCGGCCGCACCGGTGAGGGACGGGTCACCCGGCCGTCGACGGTTCCAGGCTGCGCGACCAGCGCCCCCGCCGGGCCGCGCCGTTCATCCGCGCCCGGTGCAGCAGCGCGGCATGCGCTGACGCGCGGTCCTCGGGGTGCGCCGCCCACGCCTCGAGGACAGGGGCCTGCAGGGCCCGGCCGAAGGAGAAGCTGAGCTCCCAGGGTTGTGCACCGGTCCGGTTGAGGGCGTCCAGGCGGGCGGTGGCCTCCACCGGCGTCTGGCCCCCGGAGAGGAACACCAGGCCCGGCACCGAGGCGGGGACGGTGTCGCGCAGCACCCGGACCGTCGCCGCGGCGATCTCGTCGTCGCCCACGTCCTGGCCGGACTCCGTCCCGGGCAGCACCATGTTGGGCTTGATGAGGATTCCGGTCAGGTCGACGCGCTGGCGCACGAGGTGGTCGTGGACGGCGTGCAGCACGGCGCTGGTGACGAGCGAGCACCGTTCGAGGCTGTGGCTGCCGTCCATCAGCACCTCCGGCTCGACGACCGGCACCAGGCCGCACTCCTGGGCCGCGGCGGCGTAGCGGGCGAGAGCGTGCGCGTTGGCCTCGACGCAGCCGGCGGTGGGTCTGCCGTCGCCGATGCGGATGACGGCGCGCCACTTGGCGAAGCGCGCACCCAGGGCGGCGTACTCCGTCAACCGCGCGGAGAGTCCGTCGAGCCCCTGGGTGACGACCTCGGCGGGGAACCGGGGGAGCGGGGTGGTCCCGGCGTCGACCTTGATCCCCGGGATGATCCCCGCCCGCAGCAGGCCCTGGGCGAACGGCCGCCCCGTGCTGCGGCTCTGGCGGATGGTCTCGTCGAAGAGGATGACGCCGCTGACGTGCTCGGACAGCCCGGGCGCGGTCATCAGCACCTCGCGGTAGTCCCGCCGGACCCGCTCGGAGGACGACAGCCCGACGCGCGCCAGCCGCTTCTCCATCGTGGGGTGGCTCTCGTCGGCGGCGAGGATGCCCTTGCCCGGCTCGACCAGGGCCTTCGCGGTTGCCTGCAGCGACATGTCGATCTCCTCGTCGGACTCGGTCCGGTCAGGCCCGCAGCGGGGCGCCGTCGCCGGCGGCCGCCGCGACGCGTTGCTCGGCCGCCAGCACGACGCGCGTGGTGGCGAGCACGCTGTCGGGGTTGAGGCTCATCGAGTCGATGCCGGCCTCGACCAGGAACTCGGCGAACTCCGGGTAGTCCGACGGCGCCTGCCCGCACAGCCCGGAGTGGATCCCGTTGCGGCGGCACCCCTCGACCGCCAGCCGGATCATGGCCATCACGCCCGGGTCGCGCTCGTCGTAGTCGAAGGCGACGAGGTCGCTGTCGCGGTCCACGCCGAGCGTGAGCTGGGTGAGGTCGTTGGAGCCGATCGAGAGGCCGTCGAAGCGACGGGCGAAGTCGTCGACGAGCACGACGTTGTTGGGTATCTCGCACATCGCGAACACCTCGAGACCGTCCCGGCCGCGCACCAGCCCGAGGTCGGCCATGCGCTCCAGCACGAGGTCCGCCTCCGCGAGGCGGCGTACGAAGGGAAGCATGAGCACGACGTTGGTGAGCCCCATGTCCTCGCGGACGCGCCGCATCGCGCGGCACTCCAGGGCGAAGCCCTCCTCGTAGGCGGGGTGGGCGTAGCGGGACGCGCCCCGGAAGCCCAGCATCGGGTTGGCCTCGTGCGGCTCGAAGCCGGACCCGCCGAGCAGGCCGGCGTACTCGTTGGTCTTGAAGTCCGACATCCGTACGACCACGGGGCGGGGGAAGAACGCCGCCGCGATCATGCCGACGCCCTCGGACAGGCGGTCGACGAACCAGGCGGCGCCGTCGCCGGAGCCGCCCACCAGCGCCGCCAGGGCCGCGCGCTCGCCCTCGTCGGCCACCCGGTCGGGGTGCAGCAGGGCGAGCGGGTGCGCCTTGACCACCTCGCTGATGACGAACTCGGTCCTGGCCAGCCCCACCCCGTCGCACGGCAGCATCGACGTGCGCAGGGCCAGCGCGGGGTTCCCCAGGTTGACCATGATGCGGGTACGCGGCCGGGGGAGGTCGGACAGGTCGACGCGGTCGACGTGCACGGTGGCGCGACCGTCGTACACCCGCCCGGTCTCTCCCTCGGCGCAGGAGACGCTGACCTCGGTGCCGTCCACGAGCGTCGTGGTGGCGTCACCGGTTCCCACCACGGCGGGCAGGCCCAGCTCGCGGGCGACGATGGCGGCGTGGCAGGTGCGACCGCCCTGCTCCGTCACGACGGCCGACGCGGAGGCGAGAACCGGCTCCCAGTCGGGGGTCGTGGTCTCGGCGACGAGGACGTCGCCGGCCTCGAAGGCAGCGAGGTCGCGGGAGTCCCGCACCACCC
Organism: Nocardioides sp. T5; assembly: GCF_048161455.1. Lineage (NCBI taxonomy): Bacteria > Bacillati > Actinomycetota > Actinomycetes > Propionibacteriales > Nocardioidaceae > Nocardioides > Nocardioides sp. T5. The sequence goes on from NZ_CP182415.1 coordinate 1,753,909, forward strand.
GCACCCGGCCGGTCGCGACGCGCTCGCCGACCGCGCGTCCCGTGACGAGGACCCGTCCGTGCTCCTGGACCACGTGCCGCTCGAGGACGGTCGCCGCCCGCGCCGCGACGGTCACCGGACGTGCCTGCACGACGTACGTGCGGCCGTCGACGCCGTCCTTGGCCCACTCGATGTCCATCGGGCGGCCGTAGTGCTCCTCAATCGCGATGGCGGCCCCCGCCAGGTCGAGCACCTCGGCGTCCCCGAGGCAGTAGCGGGCACGGTCCTCCTCGGGCGTCGCGACGTTCTCGGGACCGGACGCCCCCGTCACCATCCGCACCGCCTTGCCGCCCAGCCGCCGGTGCAGGACGGTGCGGTGACCGGCGCGGTAGGTGGGCTTGTGGACGTGGAACTCGTCGGGGTCCACGGCCCCCTGCACGACGTTCTCGCCCAGGCCCCAGGAGCCGGTGAGCAGGACGACGTCGGGGTGGCCGGTCTCCGTGTCCACGGTGAAGACCACGCCGGAGCTCGCGACGTCGGACCGCACCATCTTCATCACCCCGACCGAGAGACCGACCGACAGGTCGTCGTAGCCGTGCCGGCGCCGGTAGTGCACGGCCCGGGCGGTGAAGAGGCTCGCGAAGCACCGGCTCATCGCGACGTAGAGGTCGTCACGGCCCACGTCGAGGTAGCTGGCGTGCTGCCCGGCGAAGCTGGCCTCGGGCAGGTCCTCGGCCGTCGCGCTGCTCCGGACCGCCAGCCTCAGGTCGGGTCCGTACCGCTCGAGCAGCCGTCCCAGCGCGGGCTCGACCGCCTCCCGGAGGTCGTCCGGGATGCCGGCGTCGAGGACCACCTGGCGCGCCCGCGCGGACCGGGCCTCGAGGTCCGCCACGTCGTCGACGTCGAGCCCGTCGAGTGCCGCCTCGAGGCGCGCCCAGGCGCCGGCCCGGTCGAGGACGTGCCGGTACGCCGCGGCGGTGACGGCGAACCCGCCGGGGACGCGCACGCCTGCGGAGGCCAGGTGCCGGTGCAGCTCACCGAGTGAGGCGTTCTTGCCGCCGACGAGCGGGAGGTCGTCGAGGGTGACGTCGGAGAAGTCGAGGACGAACGGAGAGGAGCCCATGCCATGAGCCTTCGCCCTCCGCGGCCGCGCCGACACGGTCGCGGGTCCCGGCGTTCCGGGACCTTCGGGCCCGGGCGTCGTGGTCGCTCGGCCCTGTGCGCGGTCGCGTGGCGGCGCGACGGTGGTGGCAGGTCCCATCGACCCGACACCTGCCCGACACCGACCCCACACCGACGCGAGGAGGCCGCCGTGAGGACCTACCGCGTCGTGTGGACGGGAGCCGCGGGGCTGGTCGTCGGGTCCGCGTGCGTCCTCGACATCGCCGGCGGCGGTCTGTTGCGGATGACGCTCCTCGGTCTGGGGATGGGGCTGTTCGGGGCGGCCCTGGCCTACGCCCTCGTCGAGGAGCGCGAGGACCGCTGGCCCTGGGTCCGGCGCGGGCTGCTGTGGGGCGCGGTGGGGGCGGTCGCCACGGACGCGCTGGCCGTGGCGTGGGGGAACACCGGCGTCGCTCTCGGACTGGGCCTGCTCGCGGTGTCACCACCCGCGGTCATGCTCGCCCGCACCGGGTTCGTCGGCTGGTCGTCCCGACGCGCCAGCGGCCCTCCCGAGGCGCTGAGCCTGCGAGACCTGCACCGGCGCTGGGAGTGGACCACGGCCGAGGTGCTGCGCCCCACCACGTCCGTCCCGCGACGCCTCGTGCTGGTGGAGGAGCGACGCCGGCTCCTCGACGAGCTGCAGCTCCGCGACCCCGTCCGCTTCGACGCCTGGCTGCTGACGGCGGTGCCGGAACGGCGTCGGGCCCGGTCGTGGCCACCCGGTCGGTGAGGTCGACGTGGACGCATGGGTGGTCAGCGGCAGGCCCGGAGGCGTGGGGCGGGTGGAGCGCGCCGTCCTGCCGGAGCCGCGGCCGGCTCCCGACGAGCTGCTGGTGCGCGTCACGGCGTGCGGGGTGTGCCGCACGGACCTGCACCTGGCCGACCTCGAGCTCGCGGCCCGCGCGCCCGGACGGGTGCCGGGTCACGAGGTCGTCGGCGTGGTCGCGGGTCGTGGCGCGGCGGTCACCGGGTGGGAAGAAGGCGAGCGGGTCGGGATCGCCTGGCTGCGCGGGACCTGCCAGTCCTGCCGCTGGTGTCGCACGGGACGGGAGAACCTGTGCCGGTCCTCGCAGTACACCGGCTGGGACGCGGACGGCGGGTTCGCCGAGTACGCCGTCGTGCCGGCCGACTTCGCCTACCGGCTCCCCGACGGGATGGACGACGTCGAGGTCGCGCCGCTGCTCTGCTCGGGGATCATCGGCTACCGGGCCCTGAGGCGCGCGCACGTCGGGCTCGGCGGCCACGTGGGGTTGTACGGCTTCGGTGCCAGCGCGCACCTCACCGCGCAGCTCGCCCTCGCCGAGGGGCTGCACGTGCACGCGTTCAGCCGCGAGCCGGCGGCGCGTGCGCTGGCGCTCGACCTCGGCGCTGACTGGGCCGGCGACGTCACGGACGCGCCGCCCGTGCCGCTGGAGGGGGCGGTCCTCTTCGCGCCCGTCGGTGACCTCGTGCCCGTGGCGCTCCGGGCCCTGGACCAGGGCGGCACCCTCGCCGTCGCCTGCATCCACCTCACCGACGTACCGCCCCTCGACTACCAGGCGCACCTGTTCCGTGAGCGCACCCTGACCAGCGTCACGGCCAACACGCGCGAGGACGCCCACGAGCTGCTGGCCCTCGCCGAGCCGCGCGGCGTGCGGCCGCGCGTGACGACGTACGACCTGGCAGACACCGACCGGGCCCTCGAGGACCTCGCGTCCGGGCGGGTCACGGGCGCGGCCGTGGTCCGGGTGGGCTGAGCGCGGCCCGGCGTCCCGGGACCTCCGGCCCTGTCCCGGGTGGCCGGCCGCCAGCGAGGGTGGCGGTGATGACCCCCGACGCGAGGTCACGGGACAGGGCCGAGGAGACCACGATGGACACGAGCACGGAGGGCGCCGTGGTCGTCGGCGTCACCGGACCGGGACGCGAGACCGCGGCGCTGCGCTTCGCCGCGGACCTCGCCACACGCGAGGGGACCGAGGTCGTCCTCGTGCACGCGTACGGCACCGCCCTGCCGCCGCCACCGCCGAGCGTGCTCATGACCTACGCCGAGGCCGCCGACGTCGCCGAGTGGTTGGTGAAGGAGGTCCGGGAGGAGCTCGAGGAGCTGACCGGCGGAGCGGTTCCCGTCCGTACGGCGGCGGTCGCCGGCACCGCCTCCCACGTGCTGGCCGAGCAGAGTGCCACCTCCCGGCTGGTGGTCGTGCAGCACCGCGACCCGCACTGGCTGGGCCGCCTGTTCGTCGGCTCCACGATCGCCGGCACCGCGGCCCACGGCCGGTGTCCGGTGGTCTCGGTGCCGATGGGCTGGCAGCCGACCGACGAGCCCGGCGAGGTCGTCGTGGGCGTCCACGAGGGCGCGGCGCCGCTCGAGGCGGTGCTCGCGGGGTTCGAGTGGGCCGCCTCGACCGGCGCCGCGCTGCGCGTGATCCATGCCTGGCGGCTCGACCCCGCCTACGACGACATCATCACCGCCCGGGTGGCGCCGGAGTGGCACGCCGAGCAGGTCCGGGCCCTCGAGTCCGCGATGGGAGAGCTCCGTCGGGCCCACCCGTCGGTCCCGGTCGCCGTCGAGGTGCGCCACCAGTGGCCGACCGAGGTGCTCGTCGGCGAGTCCCGGACCGCGTCCCTGGTCGTCGTGGGACGGCACGCCTCGCACTGGCGCGGGGGCGCGCACCTGGGGTCGACCGCGCGGACGGTGCTGCGCGAGGCCAGGAGCGCCGTCATGGTCGTTCCGGTCGGGTCACCCTGAGGCGGTTCACCGCCGACGCCTGCGCCAGCGCCACAGCTCGTCGGCGCCCCACACCACGAACGGCAGGGGGAGCAGGCAGAGCAGCAGCCACCGCTCCGGAGGCGAGGTGCCGAACAGGTCCTGCAGGACCGGGACGGTGACCACCGCGGCAGCGAAGAGGATCTCGAAGGCGATGCCCCAGAGCAGGAGACGGTTGCTGGTCAGCCCGACCTGCCGCAGGGACGCCCGCTCGGTCCGCGCCGCGACCGCGGTGCCGACCTGGCAGCTGACGATGGCCAGGAACGTCATCGTCGTGGCCTGGCGCCAGACCTCGTGCAGCGGTCCCGACTCCACCGGGTCGCCGAGGGTCCATCCGCCGGCCAGGAGGGTGGCCAGGAAGAGCGCGGTCACCAGCACGGCCGAGACCCCGCCCAGGACACCCCAGGAACGGACCAGCATCGCGCGGTCGATCACCCGCGCGCCCCGCTGTCGAGGCGGGCGGTCCATCAGGTCGGGCTCCGGGGGCTCGCGACCGAGCGCGAGGGCGGGCAGCGTCTCGGTGCCGAGGTCGATGGCCAGGATCTGCATGACGGTGAGGGGGAGGGGGACCTGCCCGCCGGACAGCGCGTAGAGCAGGAACGGCACGACCTCCGGGGTGGCGTGGGCGAAGATGTAGACGATGAACTTCCGCACGTTGTCGTAGACCTGGCGTCCGGCCCGCACGGCCGTGACGATGGTGGCGAAGTTGTCGTCGGTGAGCACCATGGTGGCCGCCTCCCGCGCGACGTCGGTGCCGGACCGGCCCATCGCGACGCCGATGTCGGCGCGCCGCAGCGCCGGTGCGTCGTTGACGCCGTCGCCGGTCATGGCGACCACCTGTCCCTGGTCCTGCAGCGCATGGGCGATGCGCATCTTGGCCTCGGGCGAGCTCCGGGCGAAGACCAGCTCGTCGGTGCCTGCCAGCAGGGCGTCGAGACGCGACTCCGGCATCGCGTCGAGCTCGGGGCCGTTGACGACCGTGAGCCCGTCGCGTCCGATGCCGACCTGCTCGGCGATCCGGCGCGCCGTCCGGGCATGGTCACCCGTGACCATCAGCAGCCGGATTCCCGCGGAGTGGCACCGCGCGACCGCCGCCGACACCTCGGAACGGGGTGGGTCGGCCATGCCCACGATGCCGAGCAGCGTGAGGTCCTGCTCCACCTCCTCGCGCGTCATCGACGACCACGAGGCCGGCGCCAGGGGGCGGCCCGCGATCGCGAGCACGCGCAGCCCGCGGTCGGCCCAGGCGCCCACCACTCGCTCGATGCCGGCGCGCCCGGCGGTGTCGAGGGGCCGGGCGCCGCCGTCCTCCGTGGCGATGCGGTGACACCGGGGGAGCACGTCCTCCGGTGCGCCCTTGGTGCTGGCGAGCACCCGGTCCCGGTCGCGGTCGACCGTGGTCATGCGCCGCAACGCCGGGTCGAAGTGGAACTGCGCGAGGCGCCCGTCGTGGTCGTCGGGCACCGGGACGCCGAGTCGTCCGGCCAGGTGCAGGAGGGCCAGCTCGGTGGGGTCGCCGACCTCGACCTCGCCCTCGCCCTCGCCCTCGAGCGCTGCGTTGTTGCACGCGGCGCCGGCGATCGCCAGCTGACCGAGCGCCGACGACGGTGCCACCTCGTGGCCGGTCTCGTCGTCGACGTCGAGGGTGTGTCCGTCCGCCCAGACGGAGACCACCCTCATCCGGTTCATCGTCAGCGTGCCCGTCTTGTCGGTGCAGATGACCTGGGTCGAGCCGAGGGTCTCCACCGCGGAGATGCGCTTGACCAGCGCTCCCTGCCCGGCGAGCAGGCGTACGCCGACGGCGAGCGCGAGCGTGATGGTGGGCAGCAGCCCCTCCGGCACGTTGGCGACGAGCAGGCCGATCGCGAAGCTCATCGTGTCCGCGAGCGACAGCCCCGCCCCCAGGGTCCCCAGCGGCACGAAGGCCAGGCCGGTGCCCACCGCGACGACGGCGATCAACCGCGCGACGTGGGAGACCTGGAGCTCCAGCGGGCTCGGCTCGATCTCCACCCGCTGCGAGAGGGCCGCGATCCGACCCAGCTCGGTGCTCATCCCGGTCGCGTGCACCACGGCCGTGCACTCCCCGCCGGTGCAGACCGTCCCGCTGAACAGCAGGTCCGTGGCCTGCAGCAACGGGTCACTGGTGGGGCCGGGCAGGGCCGAGCGCAGCACCGGCAGCGACTCACCGGTCAGGGCGGACACGTCCATCTCCACGACACCGGACAGGAGGCGGGCGTCGGCGGGGACGCGCTCACCCTCCGCGACCAGCACGACGTCCCCGGGGACGACCTCGGTGGCGTCGACCGAGCGGGGGTGGCCCTCTCGCAGCACCCGGGCCTGCGGCGGGAGGTACGCCGTCAGCGCCTCGACGGCCCGCTCGGCGTGGCGCTCCTGCACGAAGGCGAACAGCGCGTTCACCCAGATGACGGCCACGATCGCCACGGCGAGCGGCGTCGTGCCGGCGAGCTGCGCGAAGACCGCCGCCAGCCAGAGCAGCAGCGCCAGGGGATGGACCAGCTGCCGTCCGAGCTCCTTCGGCCATCCGGGGCCACGCCGGGCGGCCAGCACGTTCGGGCCGACGCTGACCAGGCGACGTGCCGCCTCCCGGTCGCTCAGCCCGCGGCGGCTGCTGCGCAGGTCCCGCAACAACCGGTCGAGGGCCTCCTCGGGGTCGGGTGCCGTCACAGGTCCACTCCACCGCGTGAGCAGGGCGGGGGACAGGTGCGCCGGTCACCGGCTGGCAGGACCTTCGTCCTCCTCCGACGGGTCGTGGCGGGCGAGGCTCTCCGGGACCACGGCCACCGGACACGCCGCGCGCTCCAGGACGGCGGTCGCGATCGAGCCGGTGAGGAGCCTCTCGAGGGAGCGCATCGGGTGCCGGCCGACGACGACGAGGTCCCACGGCGCGTGCCGAGGGGCGAGGGCCTGGTCGACCAGGCCGTGCCGCAGCGTGAGGGTGACGGGCACGCCGGGATAGTCCCTCTCCAACCCGGCCACCGACGCGCACAGCTCGGCACGCAGGTCGTCGAGCGCCGGCATCTCGGCGGGCTCGCCACGCGCCTCGTGGTACTGCGCCACCGCGGCCGCGGCGTCGAAGAAGCTGTGCAGCACGGTGAGGGGTGCGCCGCGCAGGAAGGCGTGGCGGTAGGCGAACTCGATGACGGGCAGCGACTCGGGCGAGCCGTCCGCCCCGACGACCACGCCGCCACGCCTCGTCCCCGGTTCGGCCGGGCGGCAGACGACCACCGGGCAGGCCGCCTGTCGGCTCACCGCGGCGCTGACCGAGCCGAGCAGCATGCTCCGGACCGGGCCACGCCCGCGCGACCCGAGCACCAGCACGAAGGCGAGCTCCGACGCGTCGATGAGCACCTGGCGGGGGTCGCCCCGGGCCACGTGGCAGGTGACCGGCAGCTCGCGGTGCAACCGCGTCACAGCGGCGACCGCGTCGGCCATCGCAGCGCCTGCCGCGTCGCCGACGGCCACGACCGCGAGGCTGCGGCGCTCGAAGGCGGCCTCGTCCGCGGCCCACCGGAGGGCCCGTTGGGCGTGCGCGGAACCGTCGACGGCGACGACGACGCTGCCCCGGAGGTCGTCGAGGTCCAGGGGGCCCGTCATGGCGCTCAGGCCGGGGTCGGCGAGTCCGCCGCGATGCTGGGGGTCCCGCTGGCGGGGTCGTTCTCCTCGACGTCGGCGACCGCCGCGTCGAGCAGGTCGTGCGCCAGACCGGACAGGGCTCGGCACGCGGCGAGCTCGTCACCGATCTCCGGGACGTCCCGATCCCCGGGGTGCAGCCGTGCCACGGCCTCGTGGCGGAGCTCCGGACCCGCGTCGGTGCGCAGGACCGCCTCCGCGCGGGTGAGGCCGTCGTGCTCGGACAGGTTGATGGTCACGTGCCACGTCCTCGTGTGCATGGGCTCCTCCTCGAGGGATCGTCGGGCGGTGTCGCTGCCCGTGCCTCGGGCCGGTCCACCACCTCCATGCTGCGGTCCAGGGCGGGATCGGGCAGCGGTCGGACGACCCGGTGGGCAGGGCCGTTGGTCCCGGGCGCGGGTCGACCCGGGAGCCCTTCGGGCGGCGTCCCGCTCCCCGGTGACGTTCGGCCCTGCCGGGTCCCGCGCCACCGCGGTGTGGTGGAGGGAGGGGCCGCCGGTCACCGGGCGCCGACCGCGGCGGCCCGAGCCGGGAGGAGGAACCCATGACCGACGCGATCATGCTCTCCGGAGTCGTCAAGGACTTCGGTCCCCGGGTCCGTGCGCTCGACCACCTCGACCTCCGGGTGCGGGAGGGCGAGGTGCACGGCTTCCTCGGGCCCAACGGAGCCGGCAAGACGACCACGATCCGGGTCCTGCTCGGCATGCTCCGCGCCGACGGGGGCAGGCTGTCCCTGCTCGGCGGCGATCCGTGGCGCGACACGGTCCGGCTGCACCGACGTCTGGCGTACGTGCCCGGTGAGGTGAACCTGTGGCCCAACCTCAGTGGTGGCGAGGTCATCGACGTGCTGGGTGACCTCCGTGGCGGCATCGACCCGCACCGCCGCGAGGAGCTCCTCGAGCGGTTCCGGCTCGATCCCACGAAGCGGGTCCGCGCCTACTCCAAGGGCAACCGGCAGAAGGTCGCCCTCGTGTCGGCGTTCTCCTCCGACGTGGAACTCTACCTGCTCGACGAACCCACCTCCGGGCTGGACCCGCTGATGGAGGCAGTCTTCCAGGACGTCGTCCAGGACCTGAGGGCGGAGGGACGCAGCATCCTGCTCTCCAGCCACATCCTGTCCGAGGTGGAGGCGCTGTGCGACCGCGTCACCATCATCCGGTCCGGCCGCGCGGCCGAGTCCGGCACGTTCGAGGAGCTCCGGCACCTGACCCGCACGTCGGTGGTCGTCCAGGCGGCCGCGCCGCTCGAGCCGGTCCGGGCATGGCCCGGCGTGCACGACGTCCGGGTGGACGCTGACCGGGCGAGCTTCAGCGTCGACCCCGGTGAGCTGAACCAGGTCCTCGCCCGCCTCGTCGCCCTGGAGGTGCGGTCGCTGGTGACGTCCCCGCCGACGCTCGAGGAGCTGTTCCTGCGCCACTACGGGCAGGACATCTCGGCCTCGTCGGGCGAGCACGACCGCGAGGTGGTGGCACGACGATGAGCGGGGTGACCGGCTCGCTCCGGCTGGTCCGTCTGGCGGCCCGGCGCGACCGGGTGACGCTGTCGGCGTGGGTCCTGGGAATGGCGGTCTTCCTGGCAGGGACCACGGCGATGTTCGACGCCAGCTACACCGATCAGCCGCAGCTCCTCGTTCCCGACACCAGGATCGTGGTCGAGAACCCGGGCATGCGGGTGCTCGGCCTCGTCACCGGCGCCAGCGTCGGCGGCTACACCTTGCACCGCGACGCTCTGACCCTGATGGTGCTCGCCGCCATGATGAGCATCCTCGCCGTGGTCAGGCACACCCGGCAGGCCGAGGAGCTCGGTCGCTCGGAGCTCCTGGCCGCTGGCGTGACCGGGAGGTACGCCTCGCTGGCCGCGGCCGTCGTCGTGACGCTCGCCGCCGACGTGCTGCTGGCGGTCGGCCTCGGTCTCGCCATGGTCGTCGCCGGGCAACCGGCGGCAGGTTCCTTCGTGGGGGGCGCGTCGATCGCGCTGGTCGGTGTCGTGTTCACCGGCGTCGCGGCGGTCACTGCCCAGGTCGCGTCCACGACACGCGGTGCGACCGGGCTCGCCGCGGGGGTCCTCGGCGTCTCCTTCGCGCTCGCGGCTCTCGGCAACATGGTGGGCACCGTGGACTCCGCCGCCCTCCGGGTCACGAGCGCCTGGCCGGCGTGGGTGTCCCCGGTCGGCTGGGGCCAGCAGATGCGGCCGTTCGCCGACGACCTGTGGTGGCCGCTGGCGCTCGCCGCGGGCGCCACGTCAGTCCTCGTGCTGGCCGCGGGCGTCCTGGTCTCGCGACGCGACGTGGGCCGCGGCGTGTGGCCCGAACGGCCCGGCCCGCGGCACGCCCACCCGTCGATGCGACGACCGGCCGGGCTCCTCTGGCGGCTCCAGCGCGGCGCCCTCCTCGGCTGGGCCACCGGCCTGCTCGGGATCGGCCTCGTCTTCGGGGCGCTCAGCGAACGCATCGGAGGTCTCGAGGGTGCGGCCACGGAGTGGTACGAGACCTTCGGCGGGGCGGCCGACCTGCTCGGCGCCTACTGGGCCTCGATGCTCCAGATCGCGGGCATGGCGGTCGCGGTCTATGTCGTCACCCTGCTGCTGCGGCTCCGCCACGACGAGGCGGGCGGCACCCTGGAGCCCGTGCTCGGCACCTCGGTCTCGCGCCTGCGCTGGCTGGGTGCGTACGCCGTCAACGCGCTCGTCGGCGCCACCGCGCTGATGCTCCTCTTCGCCGTGGCCATGGCCCTGACGGGCGGCCAGGTCCTCGGTGGGACCGGTGTGCTGGTGCGTGACCTGGTGGGTGCGGCGCTGGTGCAGCTCCCGGCGATTGCTGCCCTCGGCGCCGGCGTCCTCGTGGTGGTGGCGGTGGTGCCCCGGTGGTCGGTTGGGGCGTCCTGGGGACTGGTCGTCCTGTGTGTCTTCGTCGGTCCGATGTTCGGCCCCTCCCTGGGCCTCCCGACCTGGCTGGTGGACCTCTCCCCGTTCAGCCACGCGCCGAACGCACCGGCCGTCGACATCACCGGCGGGCCGCTCCTGGGGCTGGGGCTGGTCGCCGTGCTCCTCGCGGTGGTGGGGGCTGGCGCCCTGCACAGGAGGAACCTGGTCCTCCCGGCCTGACGGTGAGCGGACTCCGTAGGGTGTCCGCGTGCCCCCTCGTCCCGACCGGTCCGACGGCGTCCGGCCCGGTGGGCTCTCCCGGCTGCGCGCGATCGACCCGCTGGTGCCGGTGGTGGCGGCGGTGTCCCTGGTCGTCTACGTGCTGCACGGCTTCCAGGGGATCCTCACGCGTGACCTCGGCATCTACAGCTACGCCGGTCAGCAGGTGGCGGACGGCGTCCCGCCCTACCTCGGGGTCCTCAACCGTGCCGGTCCGCTCGCCCACGTGCTGCCGGGGGTGGGGGCGCTCGTCGCCCGCGTGGGCGGCCTGGACGACCTGGTCACCATGCGCGTGCTGTTCATGCTCATGGCCGTCGCCGCCGTCTGCGTCGCCTACCTGCTCGGACGCGACCTGTTCCGCTCCCGGGGCGCCGGCCTGGTCACCGCGGGCGCGATGCTCGCCTTCCACGGCTTCATCCAGTACGCCTCGAACGGGCCGCGCGAGAAGACGCCGATGACGCTGTTCGTGCTGGGAGCGCTCTGGGCGGTGACGCACCGGCGCTGGTTCACCGCGGGCGTCCTGACCAGCCTCGCCACGCTGTGCCTGCAGACGGCCTTCTTCAGCACCTTCACCGCCGTGGTGGTCGGCGCGCTCCTGCTCGCGCACGGCCAGCGGCTGCGGGCCCTGCTCCGGGTCGCCGCAGGAGGGTTGGTCCCGGTGGCAGTGCTCGGCGCCTGGTTCGCCCTGGCCGGATCGCTGCGCGCTTCGTGGGACGGCTTCTACGGCATCAACCGGCGCTACACGGTCCCCAACCCGCTCGACTCCGGACGCGAGCTGGTGTGGGAGGACCTGCAGCTCGCCTACGGCGTGACGGTGTGGCTGCTCCTCGGCGGCACCGTGCTGCTCGTCCTGGTCTCGCTGGCCGCCGTGTCGCGCCGGGCCCGGGCCGCCGAGCCGGGCCTGACGGTGCTGCCCGCCATGACCGCCGGGCTCGTCGCCGGACTGGCCTGGATCCTGCAGGAGTACGACGCCTGGGCCGACCTCTTCCCCGTGCTCCCGTTCGCAGCCCTCGGACTGGGCGCGGCCTTCGCGGTCGCCACGCACGGGCTCGCTCGCGGACCACGCCGCGGAGTGGCCGCGGTGCTCGCCGGAGCCGCCGTGGTGATCGCCCTGGCCTACTCGGTCTCGACCCGCGACACCTCCCTCGAGGACCAGCGCGAGGCCACCGATGCCGTCCTCGCGACGCTGCCCCCGGACGCCACCATCACCTCGATCGAGGCGCCGCAGCCGCTGGTGCTGACCGGGCGCACCAACCCCACGCGCTACCAGATGTTCCGCAGCGGGCTGCAGGACTACATGGACGACACGTGGCCGGGCGGCCTCGACGGATTCAAGCGTGACCTGGTCGCGGACGGCCCCGACCTGGTGGCGGTCGGGGAGACGGTCTCGCTCCGGTGGCGGGCGTCGATCCAGCCCGACTACGTGTACGTCGGGAGCGCGCCGCTGTGGGAGTGGTACGCCCGCGCGTCCCTGGGCGAGGACACCATCGCCGACCTGCGGAGGGCGGCGGGCTACGACGCCGACGACCGGCACGCCGAACCGCCGGCGCCATGACCTCGGAGCGCCGCGCCCCGCTCCAGCTCGCTGCCGGCTCGGTGGTGAGCGGCGTCCTGGCCTACGTGCTGTTCGCGCTCGTCACGCGCGGCCTGGGCGCGGTCGCGGCGGCACCGGTGTCGGTGCTCTGGACCGTCTGGGCGCTCGCGGGCGCGGCGTTCACCTTCCCGCTGCAGCACTGGATCACCCGGTGCCTCACGGCCGGACGCGAGGGTGACGTCCGCGGCTCCGCCGGTCGGGTCGGGGTCGTGGTGGTCGCGGCAGCCGTCGCCACCGGCGGGCTCGCCTGGGTGTTCCGCGACCGCCTGTTCCACCGCGACGATGCGTGGTTCCCCCTGCTGGTCGTGCTCGTGGTCCTCGGCTCGGCAGCCGTCGGCGTGCTCCGGGGCGCACTGGCGGGGCGCGGCCGGATGGCCGCGGTGGCGTGGAGCCTGGTCGCGGAGAACGCCCTGCGGTGCGTCCTCGTGGCCGTGCTGCTGCTGGCACAGGTGCACGACCCGGTCGCCCACGGCCTGTGCCTGGTCGCCGGCTCCCTCGTCGCGCTGTGGCCGGGTGCCTGGCGGTTCGGCGGAGCGGGGTCGGACCGGGCCGCTTCCCTCGCGTTCCTGGGGGGTGCCGCGACCGGGCAGCTGCTCGCCCAGGGCGTGCTGACCGGGGGAGCGGTGGTGCTGGCGCTCCTCGGCGGGTCGCCCGCCGAGATCACGGCGATGTTCGCGACGCTGGCGCTGTTCCGCGCGCCGTACATGGTGGTGCTGGGGACGCTGCCGCAGGTCACCCACCACGTCACCGGGCTCGTCGTGGCGGGCGACCTGCCGGCGCTCCGTCAGCTCGCAGGACGCCTCGCAGTGGTGGGGGCGGCGGTCGTGTCGCTCGGCGCCGCCATCGGAGGACTCGCGGGTCCTGCCCTCGTGCAGGCGGTCTTCGGCGGCACCGTGGACATCGGTCACGGCGACGCCGCGGTGATCGCGACGGGCTGTGCCCTGGCCCTGGTCAACGTCGTCCTGATGGTCGGCGCCCTCGCGCTGGACCGACCGGCCCGGGTGGCCGGCGCCTGGGCGCTCGCCGTCCTCGTCGGCGCGGTCGTGCTGGTGGCGACGAGCTCGCTGCTCCCCGTCGAACGGGTCGCCTTCGCCTTCGTCGCCAGCGAGGCCGCTGCGACGGTACTCCTCGCGCTGGCGGCCTCGACCGTGCTCAGGTCGCGTCGGACGGCGGCCTGACGGCTGCGACGAACACCGACGAGCCGAACGGCAGGTCGCGTCGGCGCAGCAGGCGCGCCTCGGCCCGGCACACGCCCATGAGCGCTCGGTCGACGCGCGGCGAGACCTCCGGCAGGCGCGAGTCGCCGGTGGCCGCCGGACGGATCCTGCGTCGGAGCCGCTCGGCGGCGAACAGCGGGAACACGCCACCGAAGGCGTACGTCGACCGCAGCACCTGCATCCCCGCGCACTCGACGAGCGCGACGATCCCGGACCGCGTGTAGCGCCGGTGGTGGCCCGCCTGGACGTCGTGGTCCGACCACGCCCACTGGTAGGCCGGCACCGAGAGGAGCATCCGTCCGCCCGGCACCAGCACCCGGCCCAGCTCGGCGACCGCGCGCTCGTCGTCGGCGCAGTGCTCGACGACGTCGAACGCCGACACGACGTCGAAGGTCGCGTCACCGAACGGCAGCTCGGTCGCCGACCCCACGACACCCTCGCCGGGTCGCAGGCCGTCGGGGAAGAGGTCGAGGGCCACGTGCTGCCGGGCGCCGCGCATCCAGCCCACGCTGGGCGCGTCCGCGCTGCCGACGTCGAGCGTGCGCGCGGGGGCGGCGAGGTGCGGCGCCATCACGGAGGCGAGCAGGTCGGTGCGGGCCCGGTGCCACCAGTAGCCCTCGTGCCGCAGCGACGACGAGCCGGGCTGTGCGACGCTCACCGGTCCGGGAGGGTCGCGGTGCTCGCCTCGAGGAAGGAGGCCACCACCCGGTCGAGGTCGGGGTCGGACAGGTTGTTGTGGAACGGCAGGCGCAGCAGCCGCTCGCTGACGTCCTGCGAGACCGGGCAGTCCGTGGGCCGTGCGGCGAAGGAGCGCCCGGCGTCGGAGGCGTGGAGCGGCTGGTAGTGGAAGGTGGCCTGGACGCCCGCCTTGCGCATCAGCTCCAGCACGTCGTTGCGCCGGTCGCGGTGGGACAGCAGGACGTAGAACATGTGGTGCGCGGCGCCCCGGTCCTGCGGCACCCGCATCACCTCGAAGCCCAGCTCGTCGGCGTACGGCGACAGGGCAGTGGCGTAGCGCTCGCTGACGCGCTGCCGCTTGGCCTGCACGGCCTCACGCTGCTCGAGCTGGCCGAGCAGGTAGGCGGCGAGCACGTCGGAGAGGCCGAACGAGGAGCCGGTGTCCTTCCAGGTGTACTTGTCGACCTGGCCGAGCATGAAGGCGTGGCGGTTGGTGCCCTTGTCGTAGAGCACGCGGGCGCGGTCGACGTCCTCGGGGTCGTTGAGCAGGAGCGCACCGCCCTCGCCGCAGACGAAGTTCTTGGTCTCGTGGAAGCTCAGGGTGGCGTAGCGGCCCAGGCTGCCCAGCGGTTCTCCGCGCCAGGTGCCGAAGAGGCCGTGCGCGTTGTCCTCGACGAGGCGCACCTCCGGCCACGCAGCCAGGACCTCGCGGATGCCCTGGACGTCGCAGGCGACGCCGGCGTAGTGCACGATCACGACGGCGCGCACGCTCTCGTCGAGGAGCGTGGCCAGGTGGGCCGGGTCGAGGCCGAGCGTGTCGGGCTCGATGTCGCAGAACACCAGGCCGGCGCCCTGACGGGCGAAGGCGAGCCCGGTGCTGGTGAAGGTGAACGACGGCACGATCACCGTGTCACCCTCCCCGAGGTCCATGAGCATGGCCGACAGCTCGAGGGCGGACGTGCACGACGTGGTCATGAGCACCTCGGCCGAGCCGGTGTCGGCCGCGAGGACCTTGGCCGCGCGGCGTGCGAAGTCGCCGCCGGAGGACAGGTGCCCGCTCCGCACGGCCTCCTGCACGTGGTCGAGCTCGCGGCCCTCCACCGAGGGGACGTTGAACGCGATGTCGGGAAGGTCCCCGACGGGACCGTCCTCGAGCTCCTGTGCGTGTGCCACGACGGGCACCTCCCTCTGTCGTTCGGGTCGTCCCGAGTCGTCCGTGTCGTTCGTGTCGGTGCAGGTCACCACGGCAGCGGCCGCCCCAGCTGGTCGGCCAGGCGGGCGTTGCTCTCCTGGAAGTACCCCGCGAGCGTGCTCGCCACTCCTGCGTCGAGCGCGGGCGCGTCGCCGGTGCTCGCGTTGACCTGCCCGGCGTCGGGCGTCGGCGTCCGGTCCGGGTCGAGCCCGAGGTCCGCGACGAGGCCGGGCAGCACCGCCGGGTCGGCCAGCAGCTCCTCCAGGAACAGCACGTGCGTGGTCGCGGGGAACGCGGCGGCCCACGGGGCGATCTGCTCGGCGTAGCGACCGCGACGGAGGTAGGCGACCGGTGAGACCGACGAGCGCCGCGGGTCCCACGCCTGGTCGTCGTGCAGGTCGGCGAGCAGGGCGTCCTCGAGGTCGCGGTCCTCGAAGCCGTTGGCGGTGCTGAACCGCCAGTGGGACACCGCGCGGAGCACGGGATGGCGCAGCAGCACCACCACCTCCGGCTCGCCGAGCATCTCCGCGGCCCGCCCCGGGGCGTGCGGGTCCTCGAGGTAGCTGGTGCTCTTGTCACCGAGCAGCTGCTCGTCGTGGGCGTGCGCGAACCACGTGCGGTGGTAGGACTCGATGCCGCGGGAGGTGAGCTCCGCGTCGCAGAAGACCTTCGGCTCGGGAGGGGACGGCCGGGCCATCGTGACGTCGGGGTGCGCGTCGAGCGCGCGGCTCAGGTACGTCGTGCCGCACCGCTGCGCACCCACGACGAGGAGGTGCCGGTGGTCGCAGCCGCTCACGAGGACACCCGGCGCGCCACGTGGTAGGTCGTGACGGCGCTGACCGCGTTGAGAGTGCGGACGACGTACTCGCCCAGCATCGACAGCAGCATGATGACGAAGCCGTTCATCAGCGCGAGCAGCACCGCGATCGTCGTCCAGCCGGGCACGGCGGAGTCCACGAACACCGCCCGGACGAGGTAGAAGAGGCCGAGCAGGAAGCTGCCGCCGGCGACCGCGAACCCGACGCCGGCCGCCAGCCGCAGCGGGAAGACGGAGTAGCTGAACAGGATGGTCAGCACCAGCGACGCGATCCGCCGCAGGCCGTAGTTGCTGGTGCCGACCGGTCGCGGGTCGTGGCGCACCAGCACGTCGGCCGGGTCGCTGGAGAACATCAGCGCCTGCCCCGTGATGTAGGGGTGGGCCGTGCGCGACGCGCAGATCCGCTCGACCACGTCGCGCCGCAGGATGCGGAAGTTGGACACGGCCAGACCGGGCGGCTGGTCGAAGACCCGTCGGTTGATCATGCTGATCGCCTTGCTGCCCAGGCGTCGGTGACCACGCGCCTGCTTGCGCTCGAAGCGGCCGAAGACGACGTCGTGGCCCTCCATCGCCTTCTCGATCAGCAGCAGCACCTGGTCGGGCGGGTTCTGCAGGTCGTCGTCGAGGGTGATCACGTAGTCACCGGTCGCCTCGCGCATGCCCGCGAGGTTGGCGTGGTGCTGGCCGTAGTTGCGGAGCAGGTCGAGCGCGACGACGTGCGGCGACTGCGCGGCGCGGGCGCTGATGACGTCCCAGCTGTTGTCCCGGCTGCCGTCGTTGACGAGCACGACCTGGTGGCGCAGGCCGGCCGCCTCGAACACCTCGAGGACCGCGTCGATGGTGCGCCCCACCACGTCCTGGCTGTTGTAGACGGGGATCACGACCGAGTAGGAGTGGTCGGAGGCGCGCAACGGGTGGGTGGCCACGCTGCGAGCATAGGGTCCCCGGTCAGGGGCGGGTGCTGGCGCGGTCAGCGGAAGTCGCGTGAGGACGCCCGGGCCTGGAGGACCGCCCCGGCGCCCGGGACGACGACGTCGATGCCCTCGACCCGGTCGGCGACGAGGTTGGTGACGCCCTCGTTGCGCTCGAGCCGTCCGCGCACGACCACCGCCACCTTGTTGCGGGCCGCCTGCCGGTGGGCCTTCATCACCCCGATCGAGCACACGACGTTGAGCATCCCGGTCTCGTCCTCGAGGTTGAGGAAGGTCACGCCCATGGCGGTGCCCGGTCGCTGGCGGTGGGTCACCAGCCCGCCCACGTGGACGCGGCGGCCGGACTCCGCGTCGGCCAGCTCGGCGACGGAGCGGACGCCCGCGCGGCGCAGCTCGGCGCGCAGGTGCTCGACCGGGTGGCGCTCGGGGGAGACGCCGGTGGCCCAGAGGTCGGCGAGGGTGAGCTCCGGCTCGCTCATCCCCGGGAGCGTCGGCGCCGCCGGGGCGGGGGTGATGCCGGGCAGGTGCTCGGCCCCCTCGGCGAAGCCCGCAGCCCAGAGGGCCTCGCGACGCTGCAGCCCCCACGCGTCGAAGGCGCCCGCGGTGGCGAGTGCCTCGAGCTGCGCGGACGTCAGGCCCGCGCGACGGGAGAGGTCGGTGATGCCGGTGAACGCGGCCTCGTCGCGGGCGGCCACGATGCGGCGCGCCACGTCGAGCCCGATGCCGCGCACCGAGTCGAGCCCGAGGCGTACGGCGAGCGCGCCGTCGCGCCGGTGGGCGGGCACCGGGTCGGGGGTGCCGGGCACCCACTCGACGCGCTCGAACCTCGGGCGGCAGCATCTGTCGGGGCCGGTCGGCGCGACCGGACCGGTGACCAGGGGCTCGAGGTCGGCCTGCGCCGCGGACCGGGTCACGTCGGGGCGGCGTACGTCGACGTCGTGGCGGCGGGCGTCGTGGACCAGCGACTGCGGCGAGTAGAAGCCCATCGGCTGGTTGCGCAGCAGCCCGGCGAGGAAGGCCGCGGGGTAGTGGAGCTTGAACCACGACGAGGCGTAGACCAGCAGTGCGAAGGACAGGGCGTGCGACTCGGCGAAGCCGAAGTTGGCGAAGGACAGGATCTTGACGTAGATCGAGTCGGCGAGGTCGCCGGTGATGCCACGGCGGGCCATGCCCTCGTAGAGCTTCTGCTTGACCGACTCGATGCGCTCCACGCCGCGCTTGGAGCCCATCGCGCGGCGCAGCAGGTCGGCGTCGTCGCGGCTGCAGTCGCCGAGGGTGACCGCCATCGCCATCAGCTGCTCCTGGAACAGCGGCACTCCCTTGGTGCGCTCGAGGACCGGCACCAGCTCCGGGTGGTCGTAGGTCACCTCCTCCTGGCCGGTCGCGCGGCGGACGTAGGGGTGGACCGCGCCGCCCTGGATCGGGCCGGGGCGGATCAGGGCGATCTCGATGGCGAGGTCGTAGAACTCGCGCGGACGCAGCCGCGGGAGCGTGCCGATCTGGGCCCGGCTCTCCACCTGGAAGACACCGATGGAGTCGGCGCGGCACAGCATGTCGTAGACCGCCGGCTCCTCCTTGGGCATCGTGGCCAGGTCCCACTCCTCGCCCAGGTGGTCGGCGACCAGGCGCATCATGTGGTCGAGGGCGCCGAGCATGCCCAGGCCGAGCAGGTCGAACTTGACCAGCCCCATCGACTCGCAGGCGTCCTTGTCCCACTGCAGCACGGTGCGCCGGTCCATCCGCGCCCGCTCGATGGGGCAGACCTCCCCGATCGGCCGCTCGGTGAGCACCATCCCGCCGGAGTGGATGCCGAGGTGGCGCGGCGCGCCGATCAGCTCCTCGGCCAGCGCGACCACCGAGGCCGGCACGTCGTGGGCGTCGGGGTCGCCCTGGTCGCCGGCCACGACCGACTTCCAGCCGTCAATCTGCTTGGACCAGGCGTCCTGCTGCCCGGGTGAGAAGCCGAGGGCCTTGGCGGCGTCGCGCACCGCCATCCGCGGCCGGTAGGCGATGACGTTGGCCACCTGCGCGGCGTTGCGCCGGCCGTAGGTGTCGTAGACCCACTGGATGACCTCCTCGCGGCGGTCGGAGTCGAAGTCGACGTCGATGTCGGGCTCCTCGTCGCGGTGCGCGGAGATGAACCGCTCGAAGGGCAGCTTGTAGAAGACCGCGTCGACGGCGGTGATGCCGAGGGCGTAGCAGACCGCCGAGCTCGCCGCGGACCCGCGGCCCTGGCAGAGGATCCCGCGTTCGCGGGCGAAGGCGACGATGTCGTGGACGATGACGAAGTAGCCGGCGAAGTCCTTCTCGGCGATGACCCGCAGCTCGTGCTCGAGCCGCTCGCGGGCCGCGGCCTCGTGGGGGACGCCGGCGTACCTCTCCGCGAAGCCGCGCTCCGCCAGCACCCGCAGCCACGAGTCGGCGGTGTGGCCCTCGGGGATCTGGCGCTTGGGCAGCGCGGGCGAGGCCTTGCGCAGGTCGAAGGCCAGCTCGTCGGCCAGCGTGACGCTGCGCGCGACCGCACCGTCGTACGCCGTGAGGGCAGCGGCCGTCTCCGCACCGCTGCGCAGGTGGGCCGAGCCCGACAGGTCGAGCCAGCCGTCGAGGTCGGCCAGGCTGCGCCGGGCCCGCACGGCGGCCATCGCCGAGGCCAGCCGGTGCTGGCGGGGGGTCGCGTGGTGGACGTTGCCCGCGGCGACGACGTCGAGCCCGTGGACGGCGGCCAGGCCCGCGAGCGAGGCGTTGGTGGTGTCCGCGCCGGGGCGCGGGGACAGCTCGACGAGCACGTGGTCGAGGCCGAAGAGCGACGTCAGCCGGTCGAGGGCCTCGGCCGCGGCGGCCTCGCCGCCCGTCGCCAGCGCCTGGCGCACGTCGCCCTTGCGGCAGCCGGTGAGCACCACCCAGTGGCCGCGCCCCTGCTCGGCCAGCTCGTCGAGGTCGTAGACCGGCCGGCCCTTCTCGTCCCCGCGCAGGTGGGCGTCGGTCATCGCCGAGGCGAGGCGGTGGTAGCCCTCCACACCGCGTGCCAGCACCAGCAGGTGGCTGCCGTCGGGGTCGGGCACGCCGTTCTGCGGACCGGTGAGCCCGAGCGACAGCTCGGCGCCGAAGACGGTGGGCAGGTCGTAGGCCGCGGCCGCCTCGGCCAGCACGGGGGCGCCGTAGAAGCCGTCGTGGTCGGTGATCGCGAGCGCGTGCAGGCCGAGCCGCACCGCCTCCTCGACCAGCTCGGCCGGCGAGGACGCGCCGTCGAGGAAGCTGAAGTGGCTGTGGCAGTGCAGCTCGGCGTAGGGCGTGACGGCGGCGGGCCGCTCGATCGTCCGCGCCTCGGTGGAGGCGCGCTTGCGTCGCGACACCGGGGCGTCGTCGGCACCCGGCAGGCCGCTGAGGCGGCGCTCGAGCTCCTTCCACCGCATGGCGGGGTTGTTCCAGCCCATCAGCGCACCCCTCGCCTGCTAGTCATAACCGGCCTCCAGGGCCCACCCGTCCGGCGCCCGCACCAGCAGCCAGGCCCGGCCGTCGGCACCGACCACCTGGAAGCGGGCCGTCGGACCGGCTCCGCCCGACCACCAGCCCTCGTCGGTGGGCCACGGACCGGCCCACGCCGTCACCGGCTGCCACGGCAGGCCCGTCCCGTCGCGGCCCGTCACCCGGAAGCGGCGCGGCTCGCCGCTGACGACACCACGGTCGGTGACGCACACCTCGCGGCCGGCGTCGTCGACGACCTCGGCTGCCGGGGGAGTGGCGAAGACGCGGACCGGCGCCGGTCCGGGCACCCGTCCGGGCCAGGGACGGTCCACCGGGCGGAGGTCGACCGCGCGCTCGCCCCACGGCACCAGCGCCTGCCGGGCCGACGGGCTGCGACCGCCCTGCAGCACCGGACGGCGTACGGCGTCGAAGCCGACCATGCCCTGCACCCGGGCCACGCCGCGCTCGACGAGGTCGTCGGAGGCGGACCCCAGAGCGCCTCCCCGTGGGCGGCGGCGGGCTCGACCAGCCTGGGGCACGAACCGGACCCGGTCGATCGGCGCGCGCACGACGCCTGCGTGCCTGCGGGCGCGCAGCGCGCTGCCGGCCCCGCTCGTGGACCCGGCCGACTGCAGCCTGCCAGTGCACGCGGTCGACGAGGTCACGGGCCGAGAAGTGGCGTGGGTGCAGCCACACGCGTGAGGAGCACACGGCGCCGTCGGCCTCGGCCTCGACGCGCACGCCCGTCGCGACCAGCCTGGTGGTGGGCGAGCCTGGGAGACGAAGCGCTCGGCGGTGGTGCGGACGCTGAAGGTGATCGCCTCGACGGAGTCCAGCGGCGGCTCGAAGGCCACCTCCGCGTCGAGGCTCCGGCGGCGGGGTGCGGGCCGCGAACAACGTGGGGTCCTCGCCCCGGGCACGTCGCCGGACGGTGGCGCCGTAGGAACCGAGCCGGTGCTCGACCGCGTCACCGGGCAGGTCGGCCAGGTCACCCAGCGTGCGGAGGCCGAGCCGCTGCAGCAACCCGACGAGCTCGCGCCCGCGCGCGCCGTCGTCCTGCAGCACGTGCACGGGCAGGCCGCGCAGGAAGGACGGTGAGCCGCCGTCCGGGACGACCGTCCACGACTGGACCTCCGCGGTGCGGGCGGCCTGCTCGGCGGTGAAGAGGTCGTCGGCGATGCCGACCCTCACGTCCCACACGCCGGTCTCGACCAACGCCTGGCAGGCCGTCGCCGCAGCAGCGGTCTCGCTGCCGTACCAGCTGCCGGGGGCGCGGACGGCCAGCAGCCCCGGGCGCAGGGCGGCCACCCCGGGGCGCAGGTCCTCGACCACGGCGAGGACCGGCTCGAAGGCACGGGCGTCACGGTCGGGGTTGGCCGGGAGCAGCAGCAGCTCGGGGCACCGGGCCTGGGCGTCGCGACGGCGCTGCCCGCGGCGTACGCCCTCCGCGCGGGCCGGCCCGTTGCAGACCTCCACGACGTTGGCCGACAGCACGGCGGCGGGGGAGCGGAGCGACCGGTCGGCCTCCTCGAGCGCGGCGACCACCGACCAGTCGGGGCACCACACGACCATGACCCTCATGCCCGGCGGATCTCGCGGATGCCCGGGGACTGCCGCTCGAGGCGCACCCCCGGCCACGCCAGGTCGGCACGCTCGGGCGGCCGGGCGCCCCGGTGCACGGCGACGCGGGCTCGCCTCTCCTGCAGCTCGCCGGCCCCGGAGCTCGGGCCGGTCCAGGCTGACTCCTCGACGCTGAGCCGGGCGGTCACCCGTGGCCACTGGCCGTGGACGACGAGCACCGAGGACCGGGTGCGGAGCCGGGAGTCGAGGATTCCCGCCGTCCGCTCGTCGACGGAGGCCGGTGGCCGCAGCACCACCACGCGCAGCACGTCGACCAGCGCGGCCGTGACCTCCAGCCAGTGCTCGCCGGGGTCGGGCACCAGCACCGTGCGGGACAGCTCGATGCCGAGCTCCGAGGCGGCCTCGGCCCCGAAGTCGGCGCAGCCCGCGAAGCCGATCCACTCCCCGGCCTGCGAGGCCCCCGCGGCGAGGGCCAGCGCGAGCGCGGCCGAGTCGACGGCGTAGGTCGCCCCTGCGTGGAGCGGGACCAGGCCTGCCAGTCCGGGCAGCGTGGCGACGGGCTCCCCGGCGGGTCTGCGCTCCATCGCCGCGACCCGCTCGCGCAGCTGGTCGACCACGGAACGACCCGGGTCGAGCGCGGCGACGGAGCGGGCGGACGACATGGGTCCATGATCGAACAGATGTTCGAACGGGTCAAGCGGGCCCGGGCTCGACGCTGCCCTCGGTGTGGGCCATCAGACCACGCGGTCGAGGTGGTGGCGAGACGCGGCCCGGCGCGCGGACCGGAACCGTGCGACCCTGCTTATGCTGACCGGACGCGTTCGACAGAAGGGTGGGGTCGTGTCGAAGATATCGAGGCTCGTGGGGGGTCTCTGCCTGGTGCTGGTGGCGTCGCTCGGTCTGGTCGGCCCCGGGCAGGCCGTGTCGGGCGCCGACGCGCCCGCGGCGAGCAAGCCCAAGCCGAAGAAGTGGGAGGCGCCGAGCGGGCCCTTCTTCAACGACCCCCACCTCGCGAAGGGGCACTTCACGATCGAGCGGCGGGTGATCGACACGATCAGGAACACCCCCAAGGGGTCGACCATCCGGATCGCCATCTACTCCCTCGACCGTGTCCCCGTGTCCAGTGCGCTCGTCGCGGCCCACCGGCGGGGCGTCCGGGTGCAGATGCTGCTCAACGACCACTGGGAGAACCGTGCGGTGAAGATGCTGCGCGACGAGTTCGGCAAGAACCCGCGGCGCGACAGCTTCGTCTACAAGTGCAAGCAGAGCTGCCGGGGGGCGGCCAACGAGTTCAACAACCTGCACACGAAGTTCTACCTCTTCAGCGAGGCCGGGAAGTCCGAGGACGTCATCGCCGTCGGCTCGGCCAACATGACGCGCAACGCCGCCATCCACCAGTGGAACGACCTCTACTACACCGACGGCGACCACGAGCTGTTCCGCCAGTTCGTCGGGCTGTTCAACGACATGCGCAAGGACTACGACACCCGCCAGGAGCCGATCGGCTTCTGTGGCACCCCGGCCAACGGCGTGGCGTGCGACGACTCCGTCGACAAGCACACGGCCGTCGCGTTCCCGAGGGTCTCGAGGCCGAAGGACGACCTCGTGGTCCACCTCCTCGACCGGGTCCAGTGCCTGACCCCCGACCCCGTGACCGGCACGGTGAAGCGCACCCGCCTGGCCCTGTCGATGCACACCATGCGCGGGGCTCGCGGTGACTACCTCGCCGAGGCCATCCGGCAGAAGTGGGTGCAGGGCTGCGACGTGCGGGTCACCTACGGACTCATCGGCTACCACACGAAGGGCGTCATCGCCGCCCCGACCAAACGGGGAAGGATTCCCCTCCGGTCGACCGGCATGGACTACAACACCGAGGACAACTTCGACCTCAACAACGACGGCGTCGACGACCTCATCCTCGACTACTACAGCCACCAGAAGTACCTGGTGGTCCAGGGCACCTACAACGGCGTGCCGGACTCGTCGATGGTGCTGACCGGCTCGGTCAACTGGTCGAGCCTGAGCACGGCCAACGACGAGGTCTGGTTCACCGTGCGGGGCGCCGTGGTGGCGAAGAAGTACCTCAGGAACTTCGACTACCAGTGGAACAACACCCGCAACACCCGCAACGCCTACACGACGACGTACGCCAACTTCCGCGTGCGTCGCACCGTGCGGCAGCCGGACGGCACCGTGCGCACCGTCTGGCGGACCGTGCGACGTCCCGTCACGACGGTGGAGCCGGACCGCTACCTGCCGGGCCCCTACTGGGAGGCCGACTGACCGTCCGCCTCACGCTCCCGGTCCCGGGGCCCTGGCCTCAGGCTGCGGGGGCCGGGCCGGAGCGGGCGTGGGCGACGGCGCGCCTGAGGATGCGGCCCACCTGCGAGTGGGGGAGGCTGACGAGGGCGGCGACCTGTTGCTGGGTCTGCTCGTCCACCAGGCGCCACCCCAGGGCACGCCGCGCGCGCTCGGGGAGCCCGCTCGCGGCGGCGCCCAGCACGAGCCGGGCCTCCACGGACTGCGGTCCGCGGTCGACCCACCCCACCAGGTCCGCGATCGTCAGGGCGCGGTCCGGCGCTTCGGACAGCTCCGCGATGCTCGTGGTCATCAGGTCTCCTCCCGGCGGTCGGTCGTGTGGCCCGGCCCGCGCACGGGTCGTGGGACGACTCTGACCTGTCGCTGGGTCGCGCGACAGCCGAAAAGCGAAAACCATAGACAAACCTTGGACACATCCCAGAGCCCGCGCCGACCCCCTCAGCGCGCGAACGGACCCGGGAACCGCTGGTCCCGGGTCCGTACGCGCTGGAGGTGCTGGTGCTCGGCGAGGTGATCAGGCGTTCTTGATCGCGGAGATGTCGAGCTCGAGCTTGATCTTCTCCGAGACCAGGACGCCACCGGTCTCGAGCGCGGCGTTCCAGGGCAGGTCCCAGTCCTTGCGGTTGATCGTGGTCGCGCCCTCGAAGCCCACGCGGGTGTTGCCGAACGGGTCGATCGCGGTGCCGGTCTCCTCGAAGGGGATGGTGACCGGCCGGGTGGTGCCCTTGATGGTCAGGTCGCCGGTGACGGTCCACTCGGCGCCGTCGCGCTCGACGGAGGTCGACGCGAAGGTGATCGCGTCGTGGTTCTCGACGTCGAAGAAGTCGGCGGAGACCAGGTGGCCGTCGCGGTCGGCGGAGCCGGTCGAGATGCTGGCGGGGCGGATGGTGAGGGAGACGGTCGAGGCGGCCGGGTCCTCGGCGTCGACGTGCGCGGTGCCCTCGAAGTCCGTGAACTGGCCACGGACGGTGGTCACCATCGCGTGGCGGGCCGAGAAGCCGAGGCGGGAGTGGCTGGCGTCGATCGTGTAGTCACCGGTGAGCGCGTCGCGCTCGGCGACGGCGACGGGGGCGGCGGCCTGGTCGGCAACCGGTGCGGCAGCGGGCGTGGTGGCGGGCGTGGCGGCGTGGGCGGGCTTGGGCTTGCGGCGGAAGAACGACATGGGGGCTCCTGGTGGCGAAGGTTTGGTTGATGCTTCAATCAACTCAACCGGTCGGCGTCCGTCCTTGTTCCCGCCCCCGTTCCCGCCCCCGTGTGATCCGCGCCTCAAGCCGCCGGCCCGGCCTCCAGGGAGGGAGGCCGGGCCGGCGCGACGTGTCAGGCGATCGACGAGGGGTGCTTCGCCAGCGGCGTGACCGAGATGTCCATGTAGGGGAAGAGCGGCAGGCCGGACAGCAGCTCGTGGAGCGCGTCGTTCGACTCGACGTCGAAGACCGAGACGTTGGCGTACTCGCCCACGATCCGCCACAGGTGCGGCCAGCGACCCGAGCGCTGCACCTCCTCGGCGTACGCCTTCTCCCGCGCGACCAGGTCGGCCTTGACCTCCGGGTCCATGTCGAGCGGGATCCGGACGTCCATGCGCACGTGGTAGAGCACCGGCGCTCAGCCCTTCACGGGGTCGAGGACGAAGCCGTAGGTGACCTTCGCGGAGCCGTCGGCCTGCTGCTGCGGGTCGAGGATCAGCTCGGGCTTCACGGCCGACGCGATGTCGTCGTCGTTGTGCTCGTCGCCGGGGAAGTAGAGCTGGGCCGTGAGGAGCTCGTGGCCGGGTGCGGAGACCTTGACGTGCAGGTGGGCGGGACGCCAGGCGTGCCAGCCGGCCGCGGCGATGAGCTTGCCGCACGAGCCGTCGGTGGGGATCTGGTACGGCGCGGGCTGCACCGTGGTGATCTCGAAGTACCCGTCGGCGTCGGTGGTGAAGCTGCCGCGCAGGTTCCACTCGGGGATGCCGGGGGCGAACTGCGAGTAGAAGCCGTCGTCGTCGGCGTGCCAGAGCTCGACCTTGGCCCCGCTGAGGGCGGACCCGTCGCACGAGGTGACCTGACCGCTCCACACGAGCGGGGTGCCGCCCTCGTCGTCGCGCATGGGGATGGTGCCCCTCGCTCCCCGCTCGGGGGCGTCCGGGACGTAGTAGGGGCCTTCGATCGAGCCCTTGTTGCCCTCGCGGTGCTCGGTCGCGACGTCCTCGACGACGTGCTCGAGCCAGACGTCGAGGAAGAGCGGCCACTCGCCGTCCTCGCCCACGCCGATCAGCCACGCCTTGAGAGCGTTGAACTCGTCGTAGGTGACCTTGTGCGTGCGCACCGTCGTGTAGATCGCCTCGAGCACTTCGCGGGCGAGGGTGTCGACGCGCTCGGCGGGGACGTCCTTCACCGCGGCGTACGGCGACTTGTCGGCGTGGAAGCGCTCGGTCGCGCTGGCGCCGGAGGCGGCGGCGGAGGCCTTCTCGGTCTCGGTCTCGTTCAGGGTGGTGCTCATGGTGGGGCTCCTTGCTCGGGATGGGGAGGTGTGGTGCTGGTTGCGCGTCAGTCCTGGCGGTAGCGCGCGAGCTTGTCGGGGTCGATGACCGCCCCGAGCCCGGGCCCGGACCGGGCGACGAGCTGGCCGCCGCGGATCTCGAGCGGGTCGGCGAGCAGGTCGTCGGTCATGTCGAGGAAGTTGGACAGCTCGCCCGCGCGGCGCGAGGTGAGCTCGAAGGCCGAGCCGAACGCGAGGGAGCACAGCGAGCCGAGCTGGCCGTCGATCTGGTTGCCCATGACGAGCTCGATGCCGAGGCCCTCGGCGAGGTGGTGGACCCGGCGGCTGGCAGTGAAGCCGGTGCGCGCGGTCTTGATGCTGGCTGCGGTGGCCGATCCGCCGAGGATCTCTCGGGTCACCTCCGCCGGCGTCACGACCGACTCGTCGGCGATGAACGGCACGTCGAGCTGCTGCACCAGCCAGCGGCGACCGAGCACGTCGTCGGCCGGGCACAGCTCCTCGGCGAACGTCAGCCCGAGGTCGGCCATCTCGTGCATCGCCCGCGCGGACTCCGAGGCCGACCAGCCGCGGTTGCCGTCGACGTACAGCTCGACGTCGTCGCCCAGACCCTCGCGCAGGGCGCGGACGACAGCGGTGTCGAGGCGGTAGGGGCGGCGGCCGACCTTCACCTTGAAGGTGGTGATGCCGTAGGTGCCACGCATCCGCTCGGCCTCGGCGACCATCGCCGACGGCTCGTCGAAGCCGAGCATGTGGGAGACGTGCATCCGGTCGGTGTAGCCGCCAAGCAGCTCGGTGACGCTGTAGCCGAGCGACTGGCCGAGCGCGTCCCAGATCGCCATGTCGAGCGCCGACTTTGCGGTGGGGTTGCCGATCGTGCGCGAGAGCCGGGTGTGGATCTGCTCGCGGTCCATCAGGTCGAGACCGACCACCTGGCCGGCGAAGATGGTGTCGATGACCGCGACGATGCCGGCCTGCGTCTCGCCGTAGGTGAACGGCCGCGGAGGCGCCTCGGCGACGCCGACGACGTCGTCGTCGGTGGTCACGCGGACGAGCACGTGCTCGGCGACGTGCACCTCGCCGCTCGCGAACCTGAGGGGCTTGCGGTAGGGGATGGCGAACGGGATCGCCTCCACTTGGGTGATCTTCATCGGACGACCTCGTCGGGCTCGGGGGTGGGGGCGGGGGAGCCGGTGTGGTCGGTGCCGTCGTCGGCGAGGGCGTCGAGGACGGCGAGCACGGCCGGGTTCGTCTCGTCGGCGCGCCACACGAGTGCCAGGTCGACGGTGGGGGCGTCGGTGACCTCTCGGAAGACGACTCCCGCGAGGGGGGCGGCGCGCACGGAGGCGGGCACCAGGGCGACACCGAGGTCGGCGGCGACCAGCGGGAGCAGGACCGAGATCCCGGCCGCCTCGTGCTCGCGGATCGGGACGAAGTCGACCTCCCTGGCGCCACGCAGGATCGCGTCGTTGACGGCAGAGTCCGGGCTGGAGAAGAGGACGAACCGCTCCGTGCGCAGGTCGCCCATCGCGATGCTCGGCTGCTGGGCCAGGGCGTGGTCCTCGGCGACCGCCAGCAGCAGAGGCTCGGTCGACAGGGTGCGCGAGGCCAGCCCGTCACCGGCCATCGGCGGTCGGAGGACGCCGAGGTCGAGGGTGCCGTCGTGGAGCCCGTCGACCTGGGCGGGGGTGAGGAGGTCGGCGTGGATCTCGAGGCCCATGCCGGGCAGCGCACGCTTGACGGTGCGCGCCATGCGGGGGAGCTCGGTGTGGGCGGCACTCCCGGTGAAGGCGATCCGGACGAGTCCCTGCCGGCCGGCCGCGATGCGTCGTACGCCCCGGGTGGCGGCCTCGACCGACTCCAGGATGCGGGCCACCTCCAGCTGGAAGAACTCGCCGGCCGGCGTGAGCCGCACCTGGCGGGTGGTCCGGGCGAAGAGGGGCGTGCCGAGCTCGGCCTCGAGCTGGCGGATCGACTGCGAGAGCGCGGGCTGCGCCATGTGGAGACGCTCGGCCGCCCGACCGAAGTGGCGGGTGTCGGCCACTTCGGCGAAGTAGCGCAGGTGTCGCAGCTCCATCACGGACCCTCTCGTGTGGTGGTGATCACGTGCCTCGACGGTAAGTCGGGTAATTGATCGAGCACAAGGTCGCATCTGCGGCTGATTGATCGGTCCTGTCGATCAATCACGGCCTCGTGGATCGAGGGGTGCTGCCTTCGGGCGCAGCGAGGCCCCCTCCCGCGGGGAGGGGGCCTCGCTGCGTTGCCGGACGTGGTCAGCGGCGGGCGGACACCACCAGGCGTGCGACCACGCCGGCGTGGTCGGAGGGCCACAGGCCCGACGCGGTCATGTCGGCCGGGTCGTCCCCGACGATGTGGGCGCGCGCGGCCTTGACGTCGCGGCTGTGCAGGACCAGGTCGA
Source organism: Nocardioides sp. T5 (assembly GCF_048161455.1). Taxonomy (NCBI): domain Bacteria; kingdom Bacillati; phylum Actinomycetota; class Actinomycetes; order Propionibacteriales; family Nocardioidaceae; genus Nocardioides; species Nocardioides sp. T5. The sequence continues at coordinate 1,783,276 of NZ_CP182415.1, forward strand.
TCCGCGAGGTGAGCGGGTTGTCCGGGTCGGTGAGGGTCGCGCCGAGACAGCAGGTGAAGCCGGGGTCGCCGGGGTGGTTTCGCGGCCACGCGTCGGCGCCGACGCCTGCCAACAGGCGGGTGTACGCCGGCGCGTCCGGCGCGTCCGAGTTGTAGTCACCGACGTAGATCATCGGCAGGCTGCCGAGCTGCGTCGCGAGCGCGGCCTGGGCGGCGAGGAGCTCGCCGACCTGGGCGACACGGACCTGCTCGCCGTCGATCCCGGGGACGCCGAAGGCCTCGAGGTGGGAGTTGACGAAGCGGAACGTCGACTTGCCCACCCTCAGGTCGGCCGAGCCCCAGCCGCGCGCCACGGGGAGCAGGTCGCCGTCGTAGGGGAAGCTGATGATGTTCTGGAAGGTGCCGGTGCGCGCGTTGGTCGCGGCGACGTCGTCCCGGACGATGATCACGTCGCGGTCGGCGAGGCTCACCGCCCGCGTGGGGAACGTGGCGGTCGGGCTCGCGAGGTAGGGGATGGGCGGCGACGAGAAGTTGTGGGCGGTCGCCCCGGCGACCTCGCTGTAGTCGGCGCCGCGCTCCTCGAGGGCGTCGAGCAGCAGGTCGAGGAAGTCGTAGGCGACGGTCGGGTTGCTCGTCGTGCCGTCGAGGGGGTTGTAGGCGAAAGTCGTCCAGGTGGTGACCTCCTGCAGGCCCACGGCATCGGGGTCGGCCGCCACGATCTCGTCGGCGATCGCCCCCATCCGCTCCTCGGGCCGCGTCGCCTGCACAGCCGCCCACGTCTGCGTCGCCGCACCGACGATGGCCGCGTTGTTGCCGCTGGCGAGGGCCAGCAGGATCGGCGTCAGCTCGGCGCCGAGGTAGAGGTTGCGCGTCATCACCGTGGCGGTGCGGGCCGGCGTGCCCTGCCCGGCGCCCGGAGGGCCGGCATGGACGCGGGCGCGGGGCACCCCTGCGGTGCCCAGCGCGAGCGCCGAGGCGAGGAGGCCGGTGAGGATCCGGCGGCGGACGCGGTGGCGGGGGGCTCTGGTCATCTTCGGACCGTCGCACCCCGCTCGCAGCGGGGCAAGCCCCAAATCGGGGCATTGCCGTCAGCGGTCGGGGGACCCCGCGAGGGCGGGCTGCGCGAGCCTCGCCCCTGCAGTCGCCGGCGTCCCCGCGTCGCCGTCGGAGAGGCTGGTCCGGTAGGTCTCCGGGGCGAGCAGCGCCGAGACGAACGTGATGGCGGCCAGCACGACGACGTAGATGCCCACCGGCCAGGAGGCGCCGTTGGCCGAGGCGGCGAGGCTGACGGCGATCAGGGGCGCGAAGCCACCGAAGATGATCGCGGCGAACTCACGGCTCACGGCCGCACCGCTGTAGCGACTGGCCGTGCTGAACAGCTCGGACAGGATCACGCCCTGGACGCCGAACATGATGCCGACGCTGCCGCCCTGGGCGAGCGCGAGGGCGACCATGGCGAGCACCGGCCGGCCGCTGTCGACCAGCATGAAGAACGGGAAGGCGAACGCGATGGCGTACAGCGCACCCACCATCAGCACGGGGCGGCGGCCGAACCAGTCGGAGGCGATGCCGGCCAGCGGCGCGGTGATCATCACGACCAGCCCGGCGACGAGGAGGCCGGTCGTGCCGGTGACGCGGTCGTAGCCGGCCTCGGCCATGTAGGACAGCGCGAAGACCTGGTAGAGGTGGCTGAAGGAGAGGGGCGCCGCGACGAGGCCCATCACCAGGAGCATGCTGCGCCACTGGGTCCGCACCAGCGTGAGGAGCGGCGCCTTGGCCGGGGCGACATCGTCGGTGGCCTCCTCGAAGGCCGGCGTCTCCTCCAGGCGCAGTCGGATCCACAGGCCGAGGGCGATGAGCAGCAGGCTCGCCAGGAACGGCAGCCGCCAGCCCCACGACGCGAACTGCGCGTCGGTGGTCAGCGAGGTGGTCAGCAGCAGCGCGCCGGACGACAGCACCAGCCCGAGGTAGACGCCGGCCGCGGCGAACGAGCCGAAGAGGCCGCGACGGCCGGGCGGCGCGTACTCCACGGCGTACACCGATGCACCGCTGTACTCCGCGCCCGAGCCCATGCCCTGCAGCAGGCGCAGCACCACCAGCAGCAGCGGTGCGGCCATGCCGATCATCGCGTGGGAGGGGATGAGCGCCATCGCCGTGGTGGAGAGGCCCATCAGCATGAGGGTCGCGATGAGCGCGGGGCGGCGGCCGTGCTTGTCGCCGATGTGGCCGAAGACCATCGCGCCGATGGGGCGGGCGACGAAGCCGACGCCGAAGGTCGCCAGCGACAGGAGCAGCGACGTCGAGTCAGATGCGGTCGGGAAGAACACCTGCCCGAAGACCAGGGCCGCAGCGGCGCCGTAGAGGAAGTAGTCGTACCACTCGAGTGCTGATCCGAGGAGCACGGCGGTGCAGACCCGCGTGAGGGTACGACGGTCGGTGCCGGGCGGGGCGGACGGGTCGGACGGGTTGAGGGTGTGGGACATCGAGGTCTCCGGTGGTGGATGGCTGCACGCGGGCGCGCAGCAGCGGCTCCCGGCACGTCGTCGTGCCGGGTTGTGCGGACCGGGTCAGCGGCGGGAGGCGGTGACCCGTTCGAGGGTGCGTACGTCGGCCGCGGCGCGGGCGGGTGCCCAGCCGTAGCGACCGGGGGCCCAGTCCTCGTCACCGGGGACCCAGTAGAAGAACGTCACGCGACGCTCCGCGAACCGCCACCGACCGTCGTCGCCCCGGACCAGGTGGTCCTGGTAGCGACCGGCGGCGACGTGGGCGCGACCGTCGACGACGCACGGCTGGTCGAGCCACGTCGCTCCGGTCGCTGCGTGGGCCGGTGTGCCCACGAGATCGATGGTCTCGTTGGACGAGAAGTGCCACCAGGCCGACAGTGGGCCGTCCTGGAGGTCGGAGAAGAACGTGCGCAGCTCGTCGTGGCCGCGCGCGGTGGAGAGCCCGACGAACGCGCCGTCGGGGGTGAAGAGGTCGACCAGGTCGTCCCAGCGGCCGTCGTCGAGCGCCTGGCAGTAGTGCGCGCGGAGCTGTCCGATCGCGTGCAGGTCCTCCAGCCGGCGGACCCGGGTGGCCAGGTCCTCCTCCGGCTCGACGGCTTCCCGGGACGTCATGTCACACCCCGACCGGGACCCGGACCGGCGCGCCGGTCCGCTCGGCGAGCTCCTCGGTCGTGACGCCGGGCGCGAGCTCGACGAGCTCGAAGCCGTCGCCGGCCACGTCGAGGACGCCCAGGTCGGTGATGACGCGGTCCACGACCCGCCGTCCGGTGAGGGGGAGGTCGCACGCGGCGACCAGCTTGTGGCTGCCGCTGCGCGACACGTGCTCCATCAGCACGATCACCCGGCGGGCGCCGCTGACGAGGTCCATCGCGCCGCCCATGCCCTTGACCATCGACCCCGGCACCATCCAGTTGGCGAGGTCGCCGGCCATGGAGACCTGCATCCCGCCGAGGACGGCGGTGTCGATGTGACTGCCTCGGATCATCGCGAAGCTCAGCGAGGAGTCGAAGAACGACGCACCCGGCAGGACGGTGACCGTCTGCTTGCCGGCGTTGATCAGGTCGGGGTCGACCTCGTCCTCGTAGGGGTACGGGCCGACGCCGAGGATGCCGTTCTCCGCGTGCAGCGTGACCGTCGAGTCGGCCGGCAAGTGCGCCGGGATCATGGTAGGCAGGCCGATGCCGAGGTTGACGTACTCGCCGGGGTGCAGCTCCAGCGCCGCGCGCGCGGCCATCTCGTCTCGCGTCCAGCTCATGCCCGTACTCGCTTCGCTCCGTGCGGCCATGAGGCACGAGTCGCACTGTGTCGATTGATTCGCTCGCTGCGCTCGCTCATGCCGTCGCCGCCTCTCGGGGTCGGGTGGTCAGCTTCTCGATGTCCTTCTCGTGCGCCTGCGTCGGCGTCAGCTCGACGACGCGCTGGACGAACACCCCGGGCAGGTGGACGTCGTCGGGCGCGATGTCGCCGATCTCGACGACCTCCTCGGCCTCGACGATCGTCAGTCGCCCGGCCATCGCGGCCGGGATGTTGAAGTTGCGGGCCGAGGCGTGGAAGACGCAGTTGCCGGCGCGATCCACCCTGGCTGCCCGGACGAGCGCGACGTCGGTGACGATCGACTCCTCGAGCACCATGTCGACGCCGTGGAAGGTGCGTACCTCCTTCGGCTCGGAGGCCAGCGCCACGGTGCCGTCCGGGTGGTAGCGCCAGGGGAGCCCTCCCTCGGAGACCATCGTGCCCACGCCGGTCGGGGTGAAGAACGCACCGATGCCGGCGCCACCGGCACGCAGCCGCTCCGCGAGGGTGCCCTGCGGGGTGAGCTCGACGGTGAGCTCGCCGGCGAGGTACTGCCGGCCGAACTCCTTGTTCTCACCGACGTACGACGCGATGACCCGGGTGATCCGGCGGGCCTCGAGCAACAGGCCGAGGCCGGCGCCGTCGACGCCGCAGTTGTTGGAGACGACCGTGAGGTCGTCGGCGCCCTGGTCGAGGAGGGCGCCGATCAGCGTCCACGGGATGCCGACGAGGCCGAAGCCGCCGACGGCCAGGCTCGAGCCGGGCGCGATGTCGGCGACCGCCTCCTCGGCGCTCGGGACGACTTTGTCGATGCTGCTCATGCCGCTCCGCCCTTCAGGTGCGCGATGATCGCCGGGGTGATGGTCTGCGGCTGCTCGGCGTTGGCGAGGTGGGCCGAGTCGGGTACGACGAGCAGGCGCCCGTCCTGGACACCGTCAGCGATCGCCTCGAGGTGCGGGGGAGGAGTTGCCGGGTCGTCGGCCCCGGCGATCGCGAGCGTGGGGACGCTGATGCCGGCGAGGTCGTCGCGCAGGTCCATCTCGGCGATGACCTCGCAGCACGAGGCGTAGCCCTCGGCCGGGGTCGCCGCCACGATGCCCTCGCACGCGGTCTTCACGTCGGGGTTCTTCGCCAGGAACTCCTGGGTGTACCACCGCGCGACGACGGCCTCGGCCACCGCGGTGCTCCCGCTCGCGCGCACGGTCGCTGCCCGGTCAAGCCACGCGCTCGACGGCTCGAGACGGGCGCCGGTGCACAGCACCACGAGGCGGTCGACTCGCTCGGGGTTGCGGGCAGCGAGGCGCAGGCCGGTCATCCCACCCAGCGAGAGACCGACGAAATGGGCCCTGTCGACGCCGAGGCGGTCGAGCAGCGCCACCACGTCGTCGGCGAGGTCGTCGATGACGTAGGGGCCCTCCGGCACGGGGGATGTGCCGTGGCCGCGGGTGTCGTAGCGGACGACACGGAAGTGCTCGGCCAGCTCGTCGACCTGGGCGTCCCACATGGACGTCGTCGAGCCGAGGGAGTTGGACAGGACGACGACGGGCGCGTCCTCCGGCCCGGTGACGGCGTGGTGGACCTCGACGGCGCTCATCACGCGATCCGCTCGAATATCGCGGCAAGGCCCTGGCCGCCGCCGATGCACATGGTCTCGAGGCCGTAGCGCGACTCGCGGCGCTGCATCTCGTGGGCCATCGTCGCCAGGATGCGGGCGCCGGTGGCGCCGACCGGGTGGCCGAGCGAGATTCCCGAGCCGTTGGGGTTGAGCCGCTCGTCGGTCGGGTCGACCTTCCACTCGCGCAGGCAGGCCAGCACCTGCGCGGCGAAGGCCTCGTTGAGCTCGATGAGGTCGATCTCGTCGAGGGTGAGCCCGGCCCGCTCGAGGGCGGCAGCGGTCGCGGGGACCGGGCCGATGCCCATCACCTCGGGGCCGACGCCGGCCACGGCCCACGACCTCAGCGCGAGCAGCGGTCGCAGGCCGCGGCGCTCGGCCTCCTCGCGGGTGGTCACGACACACATCGCAGCTCCGTCGTTCTGGCCGCTGGCGTTGCCGGCGGTGACGGTGGAGGCGTCGTCGACCTTCTGGCGCACCGGCCGCAGCGCGGCGAGCTGCTCGAGGTTGGTCTCGGGACGCGGGTGCTCGTCGCGGTCGACGACGACGTCCGGCTTGCCGCGGCGGCCCGGGACGGTGACCGGCACGAGCTCGTCGGCGAACCGTCCGGCCTCGTGCGCGGCCCCGGCACGCTGCTGGGAGCGGACCGAGAGCTCGTCCTGCTCCTCGCGCGAGATGTCGTACTCCCTGCGGAGGTTCTCCGCGGTCTCGAGCATGCCGCCGGGGACCGGGTGGTCCCTGCCGCCGGCCGTCTCGCGGGCCCGGACCAGGCGGTCCATCAACTCGACGGAGCCGCCCTTGACGCCGGTGCGCAGGCCGAGGGCGTAGTGCTCGACGTTGGACATCGACTCGGCGCCGCCGGCCACGATCAGCGTCCCGCCACCGCTGGCGATCTGGGCGGCGGCGTACAGGACAGCCTGCAGACCGGAGCCGCAGCGACGGTCGAGCTGGAGACCGGGCACGCCGGTGCCCAGGCCCGCGTCGAGGGCGGCGATGCGACCGATGGCCGGGTTCTCGCCGCTGGGGTAGCAGTTGCCCAGGATGACGTCGTCGACGTCACCCTCCTGCAGGCCCGTCCTGCGGACGAGCTCGGTCAGGGTGGTGGACGCCAGGTCGACGGCGGACAGCGAGGCGAACGCGCCGCCTTGGCGGCCCACCGGGGTGCGCACGGGTTCACAGATGACGATGTCGGGCATGGACCGAACCTAGTCGTGACGTTCGATACAGTGAAGTATCGGTTTCGGTCTCACTGAGACGCATGGCGTCCTAAAAGAGGTCGGGATGCGCACGTACTTTCGGCCCTTGCGACCGGCGGGCGGCCGGCGGGACGATGGGGTCCCGGGGGAGGGGGATCGCATGGACGCACCACGATGGAGTGCTCGCGCACTGTCGGCCTGCGTGGTCGCCGCGGCGCTGGTCGTGCCGGGGACGGCCCAGGCGGGGGCGAGGGGGTTCGACGACCCGGTCGGTGACGCGACGTCCGTGGACATCTCGCACGTACGTGTCGTGCACCGGAACGCGGTGAAGGTGAGCGTCCGGTCGGCCGTCCCGCTGGACGCGGGGCAGGTCTACGCCTTCTGGATCGACACGGGGCGTGGCCCTCGGCCGACGTTCCACGTGTCGTTCCGTGCCAACTCCGACTTCTCGAGCGCACTCGCGGTCGTGCGGTCCTTCGGGCAGCGCCCGGTGCGGACCGTCCGGTGCTCGGGCATGAGCGCCCACGCCGACATGTTCGACGACAAGCCCGTGTCCCTCCGCATCCCGCGGAGGTGCATCGGCGACCCGAAGAGGGTCCGCGTGGCGGTGAAGTTCGAGGACGAGACCACCGGCTCGGTGGACTGGGCGCCGGAGCGACGGACGTTCACGCCCTGGGTGGTGCGGTAGCCGTTACGCGTCCGGTGAGACGCAGTGCGGTGCTCGTGCGCCGCACTGGAACCCTGCCAGTATCAGTGGATGGAACTGCGCCACCTCCGGTACTTCGTCGCCGTCGCCGAGCAGCGCCACTTCGGCCGAGCCGCTGGGCTGCTGCACATGGCGCAACCGCCGCTCTCGCAGGCGATCCGCCAGCTCGAGACCGAGCTCGGCGTCACGCTCCTCACCCGCACCACCCGACGTGTCGACCTCACCGCCGCCGGGACGGCGTACCTCGTCCGGGCACGCGACATCCTCGCAGCGGTGGACGCCGCGGGGGAGGAGGCGGAGCGAGTCGCGTCCGGCCGGTCGGGCCGCCTCGTCGTCGGATGCGTCGGCTCGGCGACGTACTCGCTCCTCCCGGCTCTCGCGCGTCGGCTGCGCGAGGAGCTTCCTGCCGTCGACTTCGGCTTCCGCGGTGAGATGCTCTCGCCCGAGCAGGTCGAGCGGCTGCGCGACGGCTCGCTCGACCTCGCGCTGCTGAGGAGGGTGCCCGACCAGAACGGCCTGACCGTGACCACGGTGCGGCACGACCGTCTGCTCGTGGCGATGCCGCAGGGTCACCGCTTCGCCGGCAGGCAGCGGTTGCGGGTCGCGGACCTGGCGGGGGAGGACCTCGTCGTCCACGCCGGAGGCGGCCGGTCGGCGATGAACGCACTCGTGCAGGAGCTGTTCGACGCGGCCGGGCGCGAGGCTCGGGTCGTCCACCAGGTCGCCGAGACCTCGACCCTGGTGACCTTCGTGGCCGCTGGGCTCGGCATCGCCGTGGTGCCCGAGCCGACCGCGGCGCTCGCGGTTCCCGGTGTCGTCTACGTCGCGCTGGTGGGTGCCCCGGGCATCGACCTCGTGGCTGCGCGCCGTGCCGACGACGACAACCCCGTGCTCGCCCGGGCGCTCGCTGCGCTGTCGGCTGTTGCGGACGGCTGACGTCGACGGGTGCGGGTGGCCCGGCGGCTTGTCCTATATCGCTACGATGAACGTATCGATATCCCCCAGGGGTCGGTGGGCCGGCCCGGGAAGAGGTGGCCGGAATGAGTGTCGAAGTGGTCGTGTTCATCGTCGCCGCATCACTGGCGGGCGGGCTCTCGATGGGCGCCGTCACCTGGATCTACTTCCTCGACAAGTGGCGCTCCGACCCGGAGAAGTCGTCCGCGCCGCCGCCACGCTCCGTCTTCGAGGGGCCCGGAAGCGTCGGCTCGACGAGTCAGCGCGAGCATGCCGACCACTGACTCGGAGTCCCCGGGGTCCGGCCGCCCGCGCGAGGCCTCGGTGGACCAGCGCCTGCACGCCGCTGTGCTGGAGCTGCTCCGGGACGGCGGGCCGGGAGCGGTCACCGTGGACCGCGTCGCCGCGACCTCCGGGGTCGCGAAGACCTCCATCTACCGGCGCCACGCGAACCGCGCCGAGCTGCTGACGGCCGTCCTCCGCGCGGCGATCGGGCTGCCGGACGTGCCCGAGGACGGGGAGGTCCGCGACAAGATCCGTGCTGCGCTCGAGCAGGCGTGGCACCAGATGGGTGTCGTCCTCGGTCGTGGCGGCCTCGCCGCCATCGTCGGTGACAGCGATCCGGAGTTCACCGGACTGTTCCGCGCGGCGTTGGAGCCCTACGTCGACCTGCTCGTCCGACGCATCAGCGACGACGTCGCCGCCGGCCTCCTGCGCGACGACCTCGACGCCGAGGGCGTCGTGAGCCTCATGGTCGGCGCCTACCTCGGCGAGCTGGTCCGTCGCGGCGAGGTGGCCCCGGAGTGGCTGGACCGGACCCTCGAGCTCCTCTGGCTGCTCATGGCTCGCGGCTGAGCGCAGCACACATCGACTGTCCGGGGTGTGCGCGAGACTGCTGACATGGCCGACCTGGGGTACGACCCCCGCTTCCTCGACACCGACATCGCGCCGCCGCAGGCGCCCGCACCCGGGCCGGACGACGACCCGGCCCTCGCGACGCCGCTCGACTACGCGCACTTCACGGTCCGCATGCACCCCGAGCGTCGACTGGCGTGGTGGGTGGCCTGGAACGTCGACGGTCTGCGCCTGTTCCCCAGCGACAGCATCAGCCGCTCGGGGGAGCGCTTCCGGCTCGACCCCCGCATCCCGGCCGAGGCACAGACCGGAGAGGAGGTGTACGCCGCCAACGACCTCGACCGCGGCCATGTCGCGCGCCGCTCCGACCTGCTCTGGGGCACGCTCGACGAGGCGAGGCTGGCCAACTCCGCGTCGTTCTTCTTCACCAACATCACGCCCCAGCACCAGGACTTCAACCAGTCCGGCCGCGGCGGCGTGTGGGGCCTGCTCGAGAACGCCGTACTGGCGCTCGACGGGCTCGAGGAGCGGCGGCTGACGCTCTTCGCCGGTCCGGTCCTCGCGCCCGACGACCCGCCCTACCGGGGCGTCCAGCTGCCGGTCGAGCACTGGAAGGTCGTCGTCTACCGCCTCGACGGACGTGTGCGCGCCAAGGCGTTCGTCCTGACGCAGGACCTCGACGGCCTCGAGGGCGCGGCGCCCGACTTCCTCGACGACTTCGACACCTACCTCGTGCCGCTGGAGCTCCTCGAGGAGCGCACCGGCCTCAGCTTCGCGAGCCTGCGGGAGACCGTCGGGCCCGAAGAGGTGCTTCCCGCCGGCCCGGTCCTGGTCACCGACGTCGAACAGGTCGGCTGGTAGCGGGAGGCACCCCATCGTGTGAGCATGGGGGAAACGCCATGGAGACCCGGTTTCGACACCCGATCGCGGGCGGCATCGCCCGCGTCCTCCGGCTGCCGCTCGGCCGTCATCCCTACGCGGTCCGGACCGCGCGCGTCCCCATGCGTGATGGCGTCGAGCTGCTGACCGACGTGTACTCGCCGGCGGCCGGGTTGCCGGGGACGGTGCTCATCCGCACGCCGTACGGCCGGGACGGGCTGATCGCCCAGCTCACCGCGGGCTTCTTCGCCGGTCACGGCTACCACGTCGTGAACCAGGGCTGCCGCGGGACATCCGGCTCAGGAGGGACGTTGGACCCGTTCCGCCAGGAACGTGCCGACGGGGCCGACACCGTCGCCTGGCTGCGTCGGCAGCCCTGGTTCGGTGGCCGGCTGGCGCTGTGGGGAGCCTCGTACCAGGGGCACGCGGCCTGGGCCGTGCTGGCGGACCCACCTCCGGAGGTGGTGGCGGCGGTGATCGCGATCTCGGCCCATGACGCCCACTGGGCGACGCACGGCGCCGGCGCCTTCTCGCTCGAGGAGGTGGCGGGCCTCATGGACGGCCTGGGGCACCTGGACGTCGGCACGGTCCGAGGGCTCGCGCGCGGCGTGACGGCGGCTCGGCGCCTGCGGCCCGCGTTCGAGGAGCTTCCCCTCGTCAAGGCCCAGGAGCTCTTCGCGCGCACTGGCATGCCGTACGCGGACTGGCTCGTGGCGTCGGACCGCGAGGACCCGCTGTGGCGCGACATGCGACTCGGCCAGGCCCTCGACCGGGTCACCGTGCCGGTCCTGCTGCAGACGGGATGGCAGGACCGGTTCCCCGCCCAGATGATCGAGGCGTTCGAGCGGCTGCAGCAGCGGGGTGTCGACGCCGGTCTCACCATCGGACCGTGGACCCACGTCCAGACGCTCACGAAGGGGGCGGCTGTCGTCATGGCGGAGGCGCTGGACTGGCTGGCCGAGCACCTCGCCGCAGTCCCGGGTCGGCAGCGGCCGGGCCCGGTCCGCATCTACGTGACCGGAGCCCAGGAGTGGCGCCACCTCGAGACGTGGCCGCCACCCACCAGCGAACGCGTGCTGCACGTCCAGCCCGCGGGCGGGCTCGCGGCGACGCCACCGCCGGCCTCTGCCGGCCCGACCACGTTCACCTACGACCCTGCCCGTCCCACGCCGGCGGTCGGAGGCCGGGTGATCAACCCGGCGATCGGCGGTCGCCGCGACAACCGCACGCTCGAGGCACGCCCGGACGTCGTCACGTTCACCACCCCACCGCTGACCGAGCCACTGGAGGTGCTCGGAGAACCGGTCGTCGAGGTCGCCCACGAGACCGACAACCCGTGGGCCGACCTCTTCGTGCGCCTGTGCGAGGTCAGGCGCGACGGGCGCTCGATCAACCTCAGCGACGGGTTCGTGAGGCTGGGACCGGACGACGCCGACGGAACCGTGGTGCTGCGACTCGACGCCGTCGCCCACCGGTTCCCGGTCGGCAGTCGACTTCGCCTGCAGGTCTCCGGAGGAGCCCACCCCCGGTATGCGAGGAACCTGGGCACGGACCAGGACCCGGCGACGAGCACGGACCTGGTGCCGTCGGCGCGCACGGTCCGTCACGGCGACGGTGGCGTGTCCCTGGTCCGGCTGCCGTGCGTCGCACCCTTGCCTCGCAGGACCGGATCGGGCGAAAGTGACCTGACAGTTCTCGGACCGTCGTACCAGTGAGCAGGAGCCACCACGTGAGCCGAGAACCCGGCGGTGTCACCGCCCAGGACGGCCCTCCGGTCGCGAAACGGCCGGAGGCGATCCGCAACGTCGTCGTCGTGGGCGCCGCGGGTGCGGGGAAGACCACGCTCGTCGAGCGGCTGCTGGTCGTGGCCGGCGTGCTCAACCGGGCCGGCAGCACCGAGGACGGCACCACGGTGTGCGACTTCGAGGAGGTCGAGCACCGGCACCGGCGATCGGTCGGGCTGGCGCTCGCTCCGCTCGTGCACGACGGCGTGAAGATCAACCTGCTGGACACCCCCGGCTACGTCGACTTCGTGGGCGAGGTGCGAGCAGGTCTCCGCGCCGCGGACTGCGCGCTCTTCGTCCTCGCCGCCAACGAGGGCGTCGACGAGCCGACACGGGCGCTGTGGCGCGAGTGCGCCGACGTGGCCATGCCCCGGGTGGTCGTCATCACCAAGGTCGACCACGCCCGTGCCGACGTCGACGGCGTGGTGGAGCAGGCGCGCGCCGCCTTCGGCGAGCGGGTCCTGCCCGTCCACCTCCGGGAGGGCGGACGCCTCGTCGACCTGGTGACGGGCGACCACGGGCACGAGGCGCAGCGAGCGGCGCTCGTCGAGGGCATCATCGAGGAGTCCGAGGACGAGACGCTGATGGAGCGCTACGTCGGTGGCGGGGAGATCGACACCGGACTGCTGCTCCATGACCTCGAGCTCGCCGTCGCGCGGGGCTCGCTGCACCCCGTCGTCCCGGTCGACTCGACCAGCGGCGCGGGGGCCCGAGAACTGCTCGACCTCATGGTGTCCGCGTTCCCCTCGCCGCTCGAGCACCCGCTGCCGAAGGTCTGGACACCGGCGGGTGGACCTGGCCCCGCGATCGCGTGCGACCCGGCCGGACCGTTGGTCGCGGAGGTGGTCAAGACGACCACCGATCCCTACCTCGGGCGGGTCAGCCTGGTCCGCGTCTTCTCCGGGACCGTCCTGCCGGACGCTACGGTCCACGTGTCCGGGCACCGGTCGGGGTGGGCGGGCGGAGAGGACCCGGCCGCGAGCCACCCGGACCACGACGAGGACGAGCGGATCGGGTCGCTCTCCGTGCCGCTGGGCAGGACCCAGCGCACCGCCGCGGCCGTGGTCGCGGGCGACCTGTGCGCCATCGGCCGGCTCAGCCGGGCCGAGACCACCGACACCCTCTCCGCCGTCGACACGCCGCTGGTGCTGGAGCCATGGCAGGTGCCCGATCCCCAGCTGCCGGTGGCCATCCAGGTCCGGACCACGAGCGACGAGGACAGGCTCGGATCGGGGCTCCAGAGGCTCGCCGCCGAGGACCCCACCCTCCGCGTCGAGCACCACGAGGAGACCCACCAGGTCGTGCTGTGGACGATGGGGGAGGCCCACGCGGACGTGCTGCTCGACCGGCTCGCCGGCCGCTACGGCGTCGACGTCGACGAGGTCGAGCTCCGGGTGCCGCTGCGGGCGACGTTCGCGCGACCGGCCACCGGCCACGGCCGGCACGTGAAGCAGAGCGGAGGGCACGGGCAGTACGCCGTGTGCAGCATCGAGGTCGAACCGCTCCCGCAGGGCGGAGGGTTCGAGTTCGTCGACCGTGTCGTGGGCGGCGCGCTACCTCGACAGTTCATTGCCTCGGTCGAGAAGGGAGTCCGTGCGCAGATGGCGCAGGGGGTCGCCGACGGCTACCCGACGGTGGACCTCCGGGTGACCCTCACCGACGGCAAGGCCCACAGCGTCGACTCCTCCGACATGGCGTTCCAGACCGCGGGCGGGTTGGCGCTGCGCGACGCAGCGACACGTGCCGGTACGTGCCTGCTCGAGCCGGTCGACGAGGTGGAGGTGCGCGTCAGCGACGCCCTGGTCGGCACCATCATGGGGGACCTGTCCGCACGTCGGGGCAAGGTCCTGGGCAGCGAGCCGGCCGGCGAGCCGGGCATGGTCGTCATCCGGGCGCACGTGCCCCAGCTGGAGCTCCGCCGCTACGCCGCCGAGCTGCGCTCCCTCGCCCACGGCTCGGCCTCCTTCACCCGCGCGTTCGTCGGCTACGAGCGGGTTCCCGAGCAGGTCTCCGCCAAGCTCCCGGCCCCCTGACGTCAGCCCTGCCGCACCGCGCGGGTGGCCAGGTGGGTCGGTAGATAGGGCGCCAGCGGGTGGCCCGGACGGCGGTCCTCGAGCAGGTCGGTGACATGCAGGCCCGCCCGGCCCTGCCCGCCGATCTGGTCGGCGAGCGTGTGGCTGAACTGGAGCGGGTCGCCGTCGTCGAGGAGCCGCTGCCGGGTGGACGCGTCGATGCTGGTGAGCTCGGAGTAGGGCAGCGCGTTCGCGACGACGAGCTCACCGTCGCCGAGCAGGTCCTGGTCGAACACGTAGACCACCGGGTTGAAGAAGCCGGCGATCAGGGCGCCTCCGGGACGGAGCACGCGCGCCACCTCCTGCCATACGGGAGCGACATCGGGGATGTACACGTTGGCCACGGGGTGCACGACCAGGTCGAACGAGTGGTCCTCGAAGCGCGACAGGTCGGTCATGTCCGCGTGGACCAGCGTGAGGTCGAGTCCGTCACGGCGCGCGACCTCCTGGTCCCGGGCGAGCTGGGCCTCGGAGAAGTCCAGCACGGTGACCTCCGCGCCAGCGGCGGCGAGGATCGGTCCCTGCTGGCCGCCCCCGCCCGCCAGGCACAGGGTCCGGCAGCCGTCCAGTGACGGGAACCAGTCGCGAGGCACCGGGACGCTCGGGGTGACGACGATCGACCACTCGCCGCGTCGGGAGGCCTCGACCTCCGCGGAGCTGACCGGTCGGGTCCAGGGGGATCCGCCGGATCCCAACGAGTCCCACACGTCGCGGTTGTGCGCGCGTACGTCCATCGGGTCGCTCCCTCGTCCTCGCTGCTGGTACGCGGCGGATCCTAGGGGCGGCCCCAGCGCCGTCGGTGCCCTTTGCGATGCTTGCGCACCGAGCACAGGTGGTGGACGAAGCGGGAGAGCGGGTACGTGAGCGAGACAGCAGGTGAGCTTGCGCGCGTGAAGGGGGCGTTCGCCCAACCCACGCTGACCCTGCTCCACCAGCGGCAGGCGCCCGTGGTGATCACCATCTTCCGTACGGCGTTCGGCCGCACCAACCACCCGATCCCCACGGCCCGGTTGCACACCCAGGTCGAGGAGCACGTCGCCCAGATGCGGCTGGCGGGGGAGCAGGACGTACCCACCGGCACGGGTCGCGAGATCTGCCAGCGCTGGATGCGCGGCCAGTGGCTGGTGCGCTCGCTCGACGAGACCGGCCACGAGGTGTATGCGCTGACGTCCCACGCGCAGCAGGCGCTGGAGCTGGTGAAGAACCTCGCTCGCGACCGGGCCACGCTCAGCGAGCACCGGGTCGCGACCATCCTCGGCACCGTCCGCCGCTTCAACTCCGAGGCCAACCCGGACCGCACCGCCCGCGTCACGATCCTCAACGAGGAGATCGCCCGGCTCAAGGGTGAGCGCGACCGGCTGGTCGACGGCGGCGAGCTGGAGGGCGCGACCGAGGACTACATGCTCGAGGGGTTCACCGAGCTGCTGTCACTGATCTCCGCGCTGCCGAGCGACTTCGCCCGGGTCGAGGAGCGGTTCGCCACGATCCGGACGGAGATCCTCGCCGCGTTCCGCGCGGAGGACCGTCCGGCCGGCGAGGTGATCGACGACTACCTCGCCCGCGCCGACGCGCTGATGACGGCCACGCACGAGGGGCGTGCGTTCGAGGGGGCGTTCGCGCTGCTGCGCGACGACGCCCTGGTGACGCAGCTGCGCGAGGACCTGACCGACCTGCTGGAGCACCCGCTGTCCGACCGGATCCTCAGCGACGCCGACCGCGCCGAGCTGCGCGGGACCGTGCGGTTGGTGCGCGACGGCCTCGACCGGGTGCTCGCCCAGCGCTCACGCGTGACGGCGACGCTGAAGGAGTACATCGTCTCCCACGACGTCGCGCGTGACCGCGAGCTCGAGCAGACGCTGCGCCAGGTGGAGGCCGAGATGACGACGTGGATGGCCACCACCGGTCCGCGCGCCGTCCACGACGTCGCGCTCCTGCCCGCGCGGACGAGCATCGACCACCTGCGCGAGCGCTTCCACGACCCCGCCGACGACGTGCTGCCCGACCGCATCAGCACGCCCGACCCCGACCTGGCACCCCCGGTCTCGCTCGCCGAGCTCATGGCGCAGGGCGGCCCGCGGCTGTCGACCCTGCGCGAGCGCCTCGACGCGGCGCTGTCCTCACTGCTCCCGGTCGCGTCCCTCGGGGCCCTCTTCGACGGCCTCGAGCCGTCGCTGCGCCGGCCGGTCGAGATCTTCGGGCTGCTGCACCTCGCTGCCGACCGGGACTGGCGGGCCGAGGAGTCGGCCGAGCCGTTCGAGACCGTGCGGCCCGACGGCAGCCGGCGGACCTTCGCCGTGCCCCGCACCCCCCTCCCCGACCCCGATCTCCCCGACACCCACCAGACGGAGACCCGCGCATGAGCGTCGAGACCCACCCCGAGATCGTCGACGAGGCCTTCGACGAGGTTGACGAGGGCGTCGAGGAGGGTTCGTTCTCGCTGTTCGAGGGCGACGAGGGCGGGCTGGACCACGCCCAGCGCCGCGCCCTGGTGACGCTGGTCAAGCAGCGGTTCATCAGCGCCCGCACCCACCCGCGCGACTGGGTCGTGCTCGTCGAGCACGAGCGGCTGATCCGGTCGCGGCTCAACGACCTGTTCCTCGACCTGCAGGTCGACCGTGCCCGCGAGGTCGCGTGGAAGCGGCAGGCCACCTCCGAGACCGGGAGCCGGTTCCCGACGTTGCTCTACGACGCCGCGTGGTCGCGCGAGGAGACGATCGTGCTGGTGCACCTGCGCGACCGGCTGCGCGCCGGTGTCGCGAGCGGCGATGCACGCGTCTTCGTCGACCGGGAGGACATCGTCGGCCACGTCGCGAGCTTCCGGCCGGCGCACGCCACCGACGTCGCGGGTGACGACAAGCGGGCGCGCAACGCGATCACGAGCATCGTCAAGGCGGGGCTGCTCATCGGCACCGCGTCCGAGGAGCGCTTCGAGATCAGCGAGGCCGTGGAGCCCCTGATCCCGCTGGAGCTCCTCCAGGAGCTGCTGGACGCGTTGGTGGCCGCCAACAGCGGCGAGGTCCCGTCCGAGCCCGACGAGCCGGACGACCTGTTCGGCGACGACGCCGATGCCGACCAGGTGGATGCCGACCGGGTGGTCGCCGTCGACCCCGCAGAGGAGCAGTGAGCATGTCGATCGACGAGATCGGGCAGGCGGCGGTGGACGGGCTGTTCGAGAGGCGCGAGGTCGCCACTCCGGCCGACGACACCATGCAGTGGCGCGCGGCGCTGCTGCAGCTGGTCAACTGGGGCGGCTTCGGCGGCCTCACGGTCGTACCCCTGCGCGGTGACGCGACGATGATCTCCGGTGCCTCGGGCGTCGGCAAGAGCACCATCCTCGACGCCTACACCGCGCTGATGATGCCGTCGGACACCAAGTTCAACGGTGCCTCCAACGACGCCGTCGCCGGCCGCGCACGCGGGGCGGGCCAGCGCAACCTGCTCTCCTACCTGCGCGGCGCGGTCGACGTGGTCGACGACCCCCGCACCGGTCGTCCGGTCGAGAAGCTGCTCCGCGGCAAGGGCTCCGACACCTGGGGCGCGATCGCGATGACCTACGTCAACGACCAGGGCGGCCGCTTCACCGTGCTCCGCACCTACTACGTGCCCCGGCGGGCCACCCGGTCGAGCGACGTCCAGATGCAGCTGGCCACCCAGGACGGAGCCCTGCCGCTCGACACGCTCGAGGTCGCCGTGCCCGAGCGGTTCCACGCGAACACGCTGAAGAAGCTCTACCCAAGCATCCGGGTGCACCGCACCTACGCCGAGTTCGCGGCGGTCCTGCACGCACGGCTCGGCATCGGCGCCAACGGCGACGGGGCGAAGGCGCTGCGGCTGCTCGCCCGCATCCAGGCGGGCAACCAGGTGCGCAGCGTCGACGAGCTCTACAAGGACATGGTGCTCGAGCGACCCTCGACGTTCGCCGCCGCGGACCGCGCGATCGAGCACTTCGACGACCTCGACACCGCCCACTCGGCCATGCGCACCGAGGAGCAGAAGCTCGAGCTCCTGGCGCCGATCGTCGACCTGCACGACCGCAAGGTGGCGGCCACGCGCCGGCTCGCCGAGCTCGACTCCTACGGCGTGACGCTGGACCGCGACACCCCGCTCCGGATGTGGTTGCTGCGCACCCACCTCCGCCTCGTCGAGGCCGCCGTGGTCGACAACCGCGCCGACCGCGCATCGGCCGCCGACGAGCTCGGCACGACGACGTCCGCGGAGCGCACCTACCTCGCCGACCTGGAGGCAGCCAAGGAGTCGCACCGCGCGGCCGGCGGTTCGACGCTCCAGTCGCTCGCGCTGTCGCTGGAGCAGGAGCAGGTCGTCCGCGAGGACCGGCTGGGACGCCGCACGGTCCTGCAGGAGCGGCTCCTCCCGCTGATCGACGCCACCGACGCCCAGGCGCCCGACGTCGAGGCCGCCCTGCTCTCGAGCGAGTCCTTCGCCGTGCTCCAGATGCACGCCCAGCAGTGGCTGTCCGGCTTCCAGCGCGAGCAGGAGCGGATCCGGCGCGAGCGCGACGCCGTGCTCCGCGACCAGTTCCCGCTCAGCCAGCGCCAGGCCGAGCTGCGGCGTGAGCGGGCGTCGCTGGAGAGCCGTGCCGGCCGGGTGCCGGCCCGGATGGACGAGCTGCGCGCCGAGGTCGCGCGCGCGAGCGGGCTGGGCGTCGACGTTCGCCGTTCGTGGCCGAGCTGATCGACGTCGCGCCCGACGAGGCGCGCTGGCGCACGGCCGTCGAGACCGTCCTCGGGGCGAGCGCCCGGACGATGCTCGTGCCGCTCGACCGGCTGGACGGCTTCGCCTCCGCGATCGACGGCCTGCGGATGCGCGGCCGGCTCACCTTCGAGGGCGTGGACCTCGACCTGCCGGACCTCGGTCCGGCAGACCCGGAGCGGGTCGCCGGCAAGCTGGTCTTCCAGGACTCGCCCTTCTCGGGGTGGGTGCAGGCCCACGTGGGCGAGCCGTCGCGCAACGCGCTGTGCGTCGAGTCCGCCGACGGGCTCGCGGGCCCCGGCTTCCGGGTCACCCTCGCCGGCCAGACCCGCAACGGCCGTCGCGGTGCCCACGGACGCAACGACACCCGCAACATCATCGGGTTCTCCAACGCCGACGCGATCGCCGAGGTCGACGCGGAGCTCGCCGACCTCGAGGAGCGGCTCGACGGCGTCGGGGCCGAGGTGGCCGGGCTGGACCGGAGGTCGCGCGTGCTGGAGCAGCAGCGCACGTCGTACGACGTCGTGGCCGCGGCGCGCTTCGACGACTTCGACGTCGACGGCAGCGACCGCCGCATCGCCGACCTCGAGCGCCGACGGGCCGAGATCCTCGAGTCCGACGACGGGCTCCAGGTGCTGGAGGCGCAGATCGCCGACCTCACCGTGCGGCTGGAGGAGACGCGACGGGCGCGCTACGCCGCGGAGCAGCGGCAGCGTGAGCTCAACGCAGCCCACGGCGACCTCGTCGACGCCGAGGACGTCGTCAAGGACCGGCTCCAGGCGATGGAGGACGCCGGCAAGGTCGTGCTCAGCCCGGAGCAGGAGGCCGCCCTGGCGGTCGACTTCGCGGCCGCTGCGTCGCCCGCCGACCCCGCCGACCTCGACCGGTTCGCCGAGTCGTCCCAGCGGCTCGCCGAGCGGCTCCGCACCGCGGTCGGCGACGCCGAGGCGGAGGTCCGACGGGTCGACGACGACCTCGCGCAGGTGTTCCGGCTCTACAAGCTCCAGTGGGACTCGCCCAACCTCGGCGCCACCGCCGACTCCTACCCCGACTACGCACGCATCCTCGACGAGATCCGCGGCGAGGGTCTCGCCGCGCGGCGGTCCGAGTGGCGACGCCGGCTCACCGAGTGGAGCGGCCAGGACCTCGTGCCCCTCGTCGGAGCGATGGCCGCGTCCGTGGAGGAGATCGAGGACCGGCTCGAGCCGATCAACGCGATCCTGCGGCGCCTGGAGTTCGGCGCGTCGGGCGACCGGCTCCGGATCCGCCTGCGTCGGCTGTCGCCTGCCCACGTGCAGATGTTCATGAAGGACCTGCGCACCCTGTCGTCCGGCTCCACGACCGAGCTCGACGAGGAGGCCCTCGAGAAGCGCTTCACCGAGCTCAGCAGGTTCATGCAGCAGCTGCGCAGGCCGAGCCAGCTCGGCGACGCGGCGACGTCACTGACCGACCGCGACCGCCTGCTCGACGTACGCCGCCACGTGGAGATCAGCGCCGAGCGCTACGACCACACCACCGGCGAGCTGCGCGCGACCTACCGGACGCTGGGGGAGAAGAGCGGCGGCGAGAGCCAGGAGCTGGTCGCCTTCATCGTCGGCTCGGCGCTCCGCTTCCGGCTGGGCGACGAGATGCGCTCGCGACCGCGGTTCGCCCCGGTCTTCCTAGACGAGGGGTTCGTGAAGGCTGACTCCGAGTTCGCCGGTCGCGCCGTCCAGGCGTGGCGGGGACTCGGCTTCCAGCTCATCGTCGGTGTCCCGCTCGACAAGGTCACCGGTCTCGAGCCCCACATGGACGAGCTGCTCGCCATCACCAAGAACAGCACCACCCATGAGTCCTGGATCACGCCCATCGCCGACGCCGGGCGGCTGGACGGCGCCCCCGGCGCGGTCTGACGTCGTCACCCGCGCCGGTCCGGCCCACCCCTCCGGACCGGCCGATTTGTGTCGGTGTCGCCCGGCGCGCATAGTGGTCCGTTCGCCGTACCGCGGGGCCAGAGACGCTTCGCGCTTCTTTTTTGAACACGTGTTGGATCGTTCCAACCGCCCTGCCGACGATCGTTCGTGATCGTCGAGCGACCCCCGTGCACGCGTCTGCTCACGCAGCCGGACGCCTGCGTGCCGTCACGGCACACCTCTGACATCCCGGCCTTTCCGGCCGACCCTTCGCTGCGCTCGGGCAGTGTCCCCCCGAAGGCGAAAGACCCATCACGACCGCAGACTTCGAACGACTCCTCCGCCCGAACCCGGGCACCGAAGGACTCAGCTCCGACCACACCCGTGACGCCACCAGGTCCAGCTCGCCGTCGCTGATGATGCTGGTCCTGCTGGCGACCATCGGCGTGCTCGCCTACGCCACCTTCATCTTCCGACCCTCGCACCACGGCGACCTCCTGCCGTTCGCACTCGTCGTCACCGCCGAGACCTGGCTGATCGCGCAGGCGCTGCTGGCCCTGTGGACCATCCTCTCCAGCGGCTACGACCCCCGTGACTTCTCCTACCACCAGGCCAAGCGGGCGCTCTTCGAACCCGGCCAGATCGTCGCGCAGGGGCTCCAGGCGACCCCGAGCCGGTGGCCGATGCGGATCCACGACGAGCAGACCACCGTCGACGTCTTCGTCACGACCTACGGCGAGGACCTCGCCGTGATCCGTCGCACCGTCGCCGCGGCGCTCGCGATCCGCGGGCAGCACCGGACGCTGGTGCTCGACGACGGCCGCTCCGACGACGTCCGTGACCTCGCCCACGAGCTGGGCGCGGAGTACGTCCGTCGGCCCGACAACCACGGTGCCAAGGCCGGCAACATCAACCACGCCCTCTCGATCACCGACGGTGAGTTCTTCGCCGTGTTCGACGCCGACTTCGCTCCGGAGCCGCAGTTCCTCCACGAGACGCTGCCCTACTTCGCCACCGACAGGTCGCCTTCGTGCAGACCCCGCAGACCTACGGCAACCTGCACACCGTCCTGTCCAGGGGCTCCGGCTACATGCAGTCGGTGTTCTACTCCCTGATCCAGTCCGGCAAGAACCGCTTCAACGCGGCGTTCTGCGTCGGGACCAACGTCGTCTTCCGGCGCAACGCGGTGGCCGACATCGGCGGCATCTACCAGGAGTCGAAGTCCGAGGACATCTGGACCTCGATCCACCTGCACGAGCGCGGCTGGCGCTCGATCTACACCGGCGCGGTGCTCGCGGTCGGAGACACCCCCGAGTCCGTCGAGGCCTACAGCAAGCAGCAGCTGCGCTGGGCCACCGGCGCCTTCGAGATCCTGCTGCGGCACAACCCGCTGAGCCGCAAGCGCAACCTCACCACCGACCAGCGGATCCAGTACCTCACGACCGCGACGTTCTACCTCAACGGCATCGCCCCGGCGCTGCTGCTCGCGGTGCCGCCGTTGCAGATCTACTTCGACCTCACCCCGGTGGCGCTCGGCGTGCCGACGAGCACCTGGTTGATGTACTACGCCGGCTTCTACTTCATGCAGGTGGTCGTCGCGCTCTACACGATGGGCTCGTTCCGCTGGGAGACGCTGATGCTCGCGTCCTCGTCGTTCCCCATCTACATCCAGGCGATGTGGAACGCCGTCACCAGGCGTGAGCGCCAGTGGCACGTGACCGGCAGTGCCGGTGGCGCCCGCTCGCCGTTCACCTACACGTTCCCGCAGGTGCTGGTCTTCGTGTTCCTGCTCCTGACCACGGTCGTCGGCGCCTGGAAGGCCGAGGTCACCGGCTCCTTCAACGTGGCCCTGGCCTGGAACGCGCTCAACACCCTCGTCCTCGGCATCTTCCTGACCGTCACCTACCGCGAGGCACGAGCCGCCCGGGCCGTGCGACGTACGACACGTCGCGACGCCCGCCGGCAGTCCCGCCAGGCGCGGCGCCGACGCCACGCCGCCACGGCAGCCGCGCCCGTCGACTCCTCGCCCACCCCGACCACGACCCTCGTTGGAGGCCCCCGATGAACGTCCTCACCCGTCTGAAGTACCTCGTGGGCATGCTGCTCGTCGTCGGCGCCGTCGCCGCGCTGGCACTGAGCATGAACCACCGCATCAGCACCGTCCACGACGTCAGTGCCACGGTGCGCACCGACGACTACACCGTCGGCACGCCCTACGCCGGCACGGTCGTCGCGCGCAAGGTCGACGTGGGCGACCAGGTCGGCAAGGGCGACCCGCTGTTCGTCGTCCGCAGCACCGAGCTGGCCCGGGAGATCGCCAAGGACGCGATCGAGCCCGAGAGCTCGCCCTACGACATCCGCGACGACACCAAGGTCGTGATCCGTGCGACGTCGGCCGGCAAGGTCGCGGAGGTCCAGCCCATCGAGGGCGCCTACGTGGCCGCCAACTCGACGCTGGCGCAGGTGCAGGAGCAGGGCACCAGCTACGTGCAGGCCGACTTCCGGCTCACGCCGAAGCAGTACGCGCTGATGCGCGGCGCGGACGACGTCACGGTGCGGCTGCCGGACGAGCAGTCCGTGCAGGCCGAGATCGACCGCATCGGGGTCCGCACCGACGGTGCGAGCGCAGCGACCCGGCTGCGTGTCGTCTCCCCGGCACTCAACAACCGCGGCCTGTTCGCGTCCGGCACCCCGGTCGACGTGGACGTGACGCTGCGCAGGGACGGTCTGGCCGAGTCGGTCCGTTCCCTCCTCGCAGGCCTGCTCACGCCCGGGGGCACGGGATGAGGGGCCGCAGCTGGCTCACCGCCTCGGTGACGGCTGTCGCGGTGCTCGCCGTGCTCGCCGGCGTCGCCGTGGGGATGGGGTCGCTGCTCGACCGCGACCGCGACCCGTCGGGCGGGCAGGGCACCTTCGACCCGTTCCAGTCCGCGGGGTCGGCGGGGGCGTCGGCGTCGTCGGGGTGGACGCCCGTGACGCGTCAGGCGCCGGCGTCCTGGGCACCCGCGGCGGCACGGCTGCCCCGGGTGGAGGGCTCGACAGGCCCGGCCCGGGTCGACGCAGACCTCGCGCCCCCCACCAACCGGTGGTACTCGGGGATGTTCTTCGGCTCCGAGCCGCAGCCTGTCTTCGCGATGCCCCTGGCTGCCCAGGCCGACGACACCGGCGTCGCCGTCGGGTTGCCCCGGGTGTCCGCCTCGGAGCGGACCATCACGGCGCCGTTCGTCCCGGAGCTGCGCCTCGGCCTGGCGGCCGACGCGTTCACCGCCACCCGCGCCGATCCGGTGTCGGTGACCTCGACCTACACCTCGTCCGGCACGCCGGTCGGCGAGCTCGACCTGGCCGAGGGCTGGCCCTACGTCGGCTACACGGCGTTGCAGGCCCAGGACGTCACCGTGCCTGCCGGCCTCGAGCGTCGCGACGGTGGCCGGTGGCTGGCGATGGTCGCCGGCGACACGACGTACGGGCTCGCGGTCTCCGACTCCGACGGCAGCCGCCGGACGGTCGACCCCTCCGGCGACGTCGTACGCCTGGAGCGCGGGGAGACCCTGCTGGCCTTCGCGGCTCGTGACGACGCGACGCTGGCCGAGCTCTCCCGTGGCGCCGTGCCCGTCCGCGGCACGTCGACCGGCTTCGACCTCGTCGGGGGACAGGCCCGCACCAGGATCGACTACCGGACCCCGCGCGGTCGCAGCACCGTGCTGGCGGTGATGCCGCACCAGCGTCTCGACCGTGCGACGACCCGTGGCCGTGTCGACTCGCTCTACGGGCCCCTTCGACTGGTCCGCGCCCGGTCGCTGGTGACCAGCGTCCCGGCACTGCGGCCGGACGCGACGCCCGACGTGGACGGGCTCGGCCGCGCGGCGCGCGCCGAGCTGCGCGACCAGGTGGTCGCGGACGTGGCCCGGGAGACCTCCGCCGCCGCGCCGCGGCAGGACACCTACTTCGGTGGCAAGGACGTCCACCGGATGGCACAGCTCACCCGCCTCGCCGAGGACGTCGGCGCCGACGACGACGCCGCCGCGATCCGTGAGCGCGCGGTCACCGAGCTGGACGCCTGGCTGGGCGGCACCTCCGAGTGCGGGGTCGACGCCACCCGCTGCTTCGCCTACGACACCGCGTGGAAGGGCGTCGTGGGCCGGGCGGCATCGTTCGGGTCCGAGGAGTTCAACGACCACCACTTCCATTACGGCTACTTCCTCGCTGCGGCGGCACTCCTCGGCGAGGGGCAGCCCGAGCTCCTCGACCGGTGGCGTCCGACGCTGACCGCGCTCGCGGAGGACATCGCGTCCCCGGCGACGAACAGCGCGCTCCCAGCCCTGCGCAGCTTCGACCCCTACACCGCCCACTCGTGGGCGTCGGGGACCTCCGTCTTCGCCGACGGCAACAACCAGGAGTCGAGCTCGGAGGCGATCAGCGCCTGGAACGGCCTGGCGCTGTGGGCGGCGGCTGACGGCAACCAGGCGCTCGCCCGGCAGGCCACGTGGCAGCTGAGCCTCGAGGCCGCCTCGGCCCGCGCCTACTGGCTCGAGCCGCGAGACCTCCCGGCGGCGTACGACCACTCGATGGTCTCCCTCAACTGGGGCGGCAAGCGCGAGTGGGCCACCTGGTTCAGCGACGAGCCCTCCGCGATGCTGGGCATCCAGCTGCTGCCCATGCCCGCCGTGATGGCGCAGGGGAAGGTCGACGAGGAGCGTGTCCGTGCCAGCGTCGCCGAGGCGTCCGCGCGCGGGTTCGACACGATGTTCGGCGACTACCTGACGATGTACCTGGCCCTCGCCGAGCCGCGACGCGCCCTGGAGGTCGGCAGGCGCCTGCCCGACACGGCCATCGACGACGGCAACACCCGCAGCCAGCTGCTCGCGTGGCTGCTCGCTGCGCGGGCCGGTCAGCTGCGCGGAGCTCGCTGACCGGCCCCGGCCCGCGGCAGTGGGTCCGGGTCCGGCGTCAGGCGGCGGTCAGCGGCTCGACCAGGTCGGAGCGAAGGCGGGCGAGCACGCGGGTGAGGATGCGGGAGACCTGCGCCTGCGTGAGCCCGATGAGATCGGCGATCTCGCGCTGGGTGCGCTCGTCGACGAACCGCCACCGGAGGATCAGGCGCTCCCGCTCGGTCAGGCGGCCGACGGCCGAGTCGAGCACGAGCCTGGCCTCAAGGGACTCGAACCCACGCTCCTCGAGCCCCAGCACGTCGGCGATCGTCCCGCCGCGCTCGTCGTCGGCGCTGGTGTCGATCGACGCCGGCCGGAAGCAGCCGTCGGCCGAGATCGCCTCGACGACGTCGTCCCGGTCGACGCCGAGGTGGAGGGCGATCTCCGACGGGCGGGGCGAGCGTCCCAGGAGGGCCTCCAGCTCGTGCTGGGTGGCCCGGATCCGGGCCTGCAGCTGCTGCACGCGGCGCGGGACACGGATCATCCACCCCGAGTCGCGGAAGTGGCGGCGCAGCTCGCCCCGCACGGTGGGCACTGCGTAGGACATGAAGTCGTGCCCGGCGAACGGGTCGAAGCGACGAGCCGCCTTGACGAGGCCGACGAGGGCGACCTGCTCGAGGTCGTCGAGGTCGATGCCCCGGTTGCGGTAGCGGGCTGCCATGGACCGCGCGACGCCGGCGTTGGTCGCGATCAGCTCGTCCACCAGGCCCTGACGTGCCGGCCCCGGTCCCACCCGGCGCAGCTCCGCGACGATCGAGGCGGTACGCCGCGCGCGCTCGTCGCGCTCGGCCTGCACGGGGGACGCGTCGTGGTGGGGGTGCGGGGGCGTCGCGACGGTGGTCACGGGCCTTCTCCTTCCGGCCATGGGTCGATCGGGGTGGCGGCCCGGATCCGGGCCCGGAAGAATCCTCGCCCGGGTGCACAGCACGTCGACAGCCGAAATGCGAAACATTGGACAGACCATGGACAGAGTGCCCCGGGGCCGCGTCTGGCGCCGGCCCGGCCGCTAGGGTCGGGCCATGGCTCGCAGTGTCTACGTGGCCGGCGTCGAGGGGTTCACCGGCAAGTCCGCCGTCGCGCTCGGGGTGCTCGAGCAGCTGTCGCGCCGGGTGGCCCGGGTGGCGGTCTTCCGGCCGGTGGTCCGTGCCGAGGCATCGACGGGCGACGTCCACGACTACGTCCTCGACCTCCTCGTCTCGCACGACGCCGTCTCCCTGACGTACGACGAGTGCGCGGGCGTCAGCTACGACGACGTGCACGCCGACCCGGACGGCGCGATGGACCGCATCGTCGCGCGCTACCACCAGGTCGCCGAGCAGAGCGACGCCGTGGTCATCGTCGGCAGCGACTACACCGACGTCGGCGCCCCGGCCGAGTTCGCGTTCAACGCCCGGGTCGCCGCCAACCTCGGCGCGCCGGTACTGCTCGTCCTCAACGGTCAGGGGAGGGGCGTCGACCAGCTCTGCACCGCGGCGGCGATGGCGAAGGCCGAGCTGGCCGCCAACCACGCGGCGCTGTTCGCCGTCATCGCCAACCGCGTCGACCCCGAGGCCACCGACCGGACGGCGACCGCGCTGCGCCGCGACGGCGTACCTGCGTTCGCGCTGCCCGAGCAGCCCCTCCTCAGCGCGCCGTCGGTGGGCGACCTGATGGCGGCCTGCGACGGCCACCTCGTGCGGGGCGACGAGAGCCAGCTGGCGCGCGAGGTGCCGGGCCTGGTGGTCGCGGCGATGACGCTGCCCAACGTGCTCGACCGACTCTTCGACGGCGCGCTCGTCGTCACGCCCGGCGACCGGCCCGAGGTGGTCCTCGGCGTCCTCACCGCCCACCAGTCGGCCAGCTTCCCGCAGCTCTCCGGCATCGTCCTCAACGGCGGGCTCGACCTGCCCGAGCAGGTCGACCGGCTCCTCGACGGCCTGGAGGTGGCGCTGCCGATCGTCGCCACCGACCTCGGCACCCATGCCACCTCGACCGCGCTGACCAACCGCCGCGGTCGTCTCGACAAGGACTCCCCGCGCAAGATCGCGACGGCCCTGACGATGTTCGCCGAGCACGTCGACGGCGACGAGCTGATGAGCGGTCTCGAGGTGGCCCGCACCTCGGTCGTCACGCCGCTGATGTTCGAGCACCGGGTCCTCGACGACGCGATCGCCGACCGCCGTCACATCGTCCTGCCGGAGGGCGAGGAGGAGCGGATCCTGCGCGCCGCCGACATCCTGCTCCGGCGCAACGTCGCCGACCTGACCCTGCTCGGCGACCCGATGG
Source organism: Nocardioides sp. T5 (assembly GCF_048161455.1). NCBI lineage: Bacteria > Bacillati > Actinomycetota > Actinomycetes > Propionibacteriales > Nocardioidaceae > Nocardioides > Nocardioides sp. T5. The sequence continues at coordinate 1,810,925 of NZ_CP182415.1, forward strand.
TCGTGCGCGCCAAGGCCACCCACCTCGGCATCGACGTGTCCGCCGCGCGCGTGCTCAGCCCCTACGACGAGGAGCTGCGTGAGCGGTTCGCGCAGGAGTACCACCAGCGCCGCGCGCACAAGGGGATCGACCTCGAGGCGGCCCGCGACATCGTGGTCGACGTGTCCTACTTCGGCACGATGATGGTCGAGCTCGGCCTCGCCGACGGGATGGTGTCGGGCGCGGTGCACACGACCGCCCACACCATCCGCCCCGCGCTGGAGGTCATCCGCACGGTGCCCGAGGTGTCGGTGGTGTCCTCGGTGTTCTTCATGTGCCTGAGGGACCAGGTGCTCGTCTACGGCGACTGCGCAGTCAATCCCGACCCCACGGCCACCCAGCTCGCCGACATCGCGGTCGCGTCGGCTCGCACCGCCGCGGCCTTCGGCGTCGAGCCGCGCGTCGCGATGCTGTCGTACTCCACGGGAACCTCCGGCAGCGGCACCGACGTCGAGAAGGTCACCCAGGCGACGGCGATGGTCCGCGAGCGGGCGCCCGACCTGCTCGTGGAGGGTCCGATCCAGTACGACGCCGCGATCGACGCCGCGGTCGCGCGCACCAAGCTGCCCGACTCCGCCGTGGCCGGGCGGGCGACGGTCTTCGTCTTCCCCGACCTCAACACGGGCAACAACACATACAAGGCCGTGCAGCGCTCGGCCGGCGCGCTGGCGGTGGGACCGGTGCTGCAGGGCCTGCGCAAGCCGGTCAACGACCTGTCGCGAGGTGCGCTGGTGCGTGACATCGTCAACACGGTGGCGATCACCGCGATCCAGGCGCAGGAGCGGTCGTGACGCAGCGGGTGCTGGTCCTCAACGCGGGGTCGTCGTCGCTGAAGTACCGCCTCCTCGACGGTGGCACCGGCGTCGCCGAGGCGTCCGGCACGGTGGAGCGGATCGGCGAGGACACCGGCACGCTGACCCACTCGGTCGACGGCGAGGACCACACCGAGGAGCGTCACGTCGCCGACTTCGAGGACGCGCTGCGCTCGGCCCTCGACGCCTTCGACCGGCACGGACCGGCGATCGACCGGGACGACCTGGCGGCGGTGGGCCACCGGGTCGTGCACGGCGGTGACCTCTTCGCCGAGCCGGTGGTCGTCGACGACCGCCTCCTCGCGACCGTCGAGGACCTCGTGCCGCTCGCGCCACTGCACAATCCCGCCAACCTCGAGGGGCTGCGGGTCGCGCGGCGCCTCTTCCCCGAGGTGCCGCAGGTCGCGGTCTTCGACACCGCGTTCCACCAGACGATGCCCGAGCACGCCTACACCTACGCCGTCCCGCTGGCCTGGCGCGAGGAGCACCGGATCCGGCGCTACGGCTTCCACGGGACGTCGTACGCGTTCGTGTCCCGCCGTGCCGCTGAGCTCCTCGACCGCCCGGTGGAGGAGACCAACCTCGTGGTCCTGCACCTCGGCAACGGTGCGTCGGCCGCCGCCGTCCGGGGCGGCAGGTCCGTGGACACGTCGATGGGCCTCACCCCGCTCGAGGGGCTGGTGATGGGCACGCGCTCCGGCGACCTCGACCCGGCCATCCACGGCCACCTGCACCGCGAGCTCGGCTGGTCGCTGGACGAGATCGACCGCGCGCTCTACCGCGAGTCCGGCCTGCGGGGCCTCTCCGGGGTCAACGACTTCCGCGAGCTCACCCGGCGGATGGAGGCCGGTGACGACGCGGCGAGGCTCGCCTTCGACGTCTACGCCTACCGCGTCCGCAAGTACGTCGGCGCCTACTACGCCGCGCTCGGCGAGCTGCACGCCGTGGTCTTCACGGGCGGCGTCGGCCAGCACAGCCCCGACCTGAGGGCCGCGGCCCTCACCGGCCTCGACCGGCTCGGGATCGTGCTCGACCCCGCCCGCAACGCCGCGCCCGGCAACGGCGCCCGCGCGGTCTCGAGCGACGACTCCGGCGTCGCCGTCCTCGTCGTCCCCACCGACGAGGAGTGGGAGATCGCCCGCCAGGCGCTCGAGGTCGTGCACGGCTCCACCTGAGCGATCCGCGCGCCAGCCGACAGTGGGGCTGGGGCAGCCGACAGTGGGGAAGATCGTCCTGACATGTCGCGGACGATCTTCCCCACTCGGTCGACGGTGGGGCTGTGCGTCAGCCGTTGACGGCGTTCTTGAACGCAGCAGCCGGCTTGAAGGCGGGAGCCTTGCTCGCAGCGATCTCCATCGTCTCACCGGTCTGCGGGTTGCGGCCGGTGCGGGCGGAGCGCTCGCGGGACTCGAACGTCCCGAAGCCCGGGACGGTGACCTTGTCGCCACCGGCGACAGCGGTGGTGATGGAGGCGATGACGGCCTCGAGGGCCTTGTCAGCCTGGGCGTTGCTCAGCTCGGCGTGCGAGGCGATGGCGTCGCGCAGCTCGGTCTTGTTCACGTGATCTCCTGATCGTCGGGGTTCTCTTACGGCGGCCATTCAACAACGACGCTCACGACGGTGCGTCGCCGCCCGACCCGAAGGGGTGGGAAGGCGGTCGTGCGTCATGCTGACCGCGCCCCGCGGACGACTGCTCTCAGGCCAGTGCCTTCGCCTTCAGCGCGTCGAACTCCTGCTGGGTGATCGTGCCTGCGTCGAGCAGCGCCCTTCCCTGGGCGATCTGGTCGGCCGGGCTCGGGCCGGAGCCCGCCACCTGCTTGATGTACTGCTCCTGGTCGGCCCTCACCTTCTCCGCCGATGCGATCTGTCGCTGGGTCATGCTCCGGCCGCGGGCGATCACGTAGATCAGTGCTCCGAGCCACGGCACGAGGATGAGGAGGATCGCCCACCCGGCCTTTCCCCATCCGCTGAGCGAGTCGTCGCCGAAGAGGTCGACCAGACAGCGGAACCACACCATCAGCGCTGCGATCCAGATGAAGAACCAGAAGCTCCACAGGAGCACGTCCCAGAAGTCCGTGGTGATGGAGTCCATGATCTCGTCCTTTCGGTCCTGACCCCCGAGGCGGATTGATCGAGGGTGTGGCGAGCATGGCGGGAGGACTCGGGACACTTCCTCACCCGTAACGAGTGAGGATCGGACCGTCCTGTCCCTTGGGTCGGCCACAGAGCGCTGTCGAGCCCGCGACGAGCCGTCGCGTCGTGAGCGACTCATCCGGGTGAGGTGAGGTTGCGGCGTCCTTCCTGCTGTAGGCATCGAGCCATGAGTCAGGTCGGTGGTCGCGGTCCAGCCCCCGTCGGGGACGTGTCGCCCGAGGGCGATCTCCCCGCGGCGTGGTCACCTGAGGAGCTCGCGCACCGGGCGATCGACCGCCTGCCTGCGCGATCGCGTGGGCCGGTCAGGCGGCTGGTCGCGAGATGGCCGGGTCGGATCGCGCTCAACAGCGCCGAGGGCTGTGTCCGCATCGAGATCTTCGACCGCTCGATGACCATCGCAGCCCAGTTCTTCACCTCGGTGTTCCCCATCCTGATCCTCTTGGCCAGCTGGGTGGGCAGCCGGCACGCGGACACGATCGCTGACGCCGTGGAGATGCCCGAGGAGTCACGATCGGTGCTGGACCAGGCTGTCGAGGCGTCCGCCAGTGCCGGGTTCGGCGTGGTGGGTGTGCTCATCGTCCTGGCATCGGCGACCAGCCTGTCCCGTGCGCTGACGCGCGCCTACGCCGCCATCTGGGAGCTGCCGCGTCCCCGCAGCACGCTGCGCTCGGCGTGGAGGTGGCTGGCGGTGGTCGTCGCGCTGGCACTCTCGCTGTTCGTGGTGCGAGCCCTGAGCCAGTTCGCCTCCGCGGTCCCGCCGGGGGACGTGTGGGAACGGATCGTGGCGTTCGCGTGCGACCTGGTCATCGTGACGTTCGTCCCGTGGCTCCTGCTGTCGGGCGCCGTCAGGCCCCGTTGTCTCCTGCCGGCGGCCGTCCTCTTCGCCGGCCTGATGTTGGTCGTCCGGCCGGCCTCGGCGGTGTGGCTGCCGCTCGCGCTCGACGCCAGCGCCGGCAGGTACGGCACCATCGGGGTCGCCTTCACCTACCTGGCCTGGCTCTACGTCGTGTCCTTCTGCGTCCTCCTCACGGCCGTCCTCGGACAGGCGATCGCGGTCGACCGAGGATGGCTCGGCAGCTGGCTGCGGGGCGAGCGCGACCAGTCCACCGAGTCCCGGATCCAGGTCAGCGGCCCGGACGTCAGGACCTGAGGTCCTCGCAGGACGCCGCGCTGGAGAAGGCGTCCTCCAGCTCCTGGGCCCCGTCCAGCGTCCGGAGGTCGGCGACGGCCGCCTGCGTGTCCGAGATCATCTGGGCCACGGCGCCGGTGACGGTCGAGACGCGGGTGAGGAGCTCGTCCATCCCCTGCGGCTCGCCAGCGGATCCGTCCTCCACGACGGCAGCCTGCTCCTGGAGCTGCTCCGACAGCGACGCGATCCGCTGCTCGGCCTCGTCGCCGGACTCCGTGTCCGGGGTGCCCAGACCGCCCAGGTCGTCCACCAGCGTGGAGGTGGCGTCGCCGACCTCGGTGACCGTCGCCTCGAGCTCGTCGACACTGAGGTCGCGCGGTGTGCTGAGCGTGGTGCGGGCGTCCTCGACCGTGGTGGTCCACGCGCCGACCGTCGAGCAGACGTCGGAGGCCCACGTCTCGGCCGCGGTCGCCTCGTCCGCGGAGTCGTCGGCGTCGCTGCACGCCGAGACGACCAGCGCCAGTGCTGCGAGGAGCCCGGTGAGGGCCAGGCGGTGTCGCGCTGACCTCCGTGGGGTGTGCGGGGTGTGGTCGACTTCTCCGGCGGCAGGGTGCACGTCGGCTCCTCCTCGGTCCGGGCGACGGGTGCTGGCTCGATCGTCGTCCGGGCGGCCGGGCCGGACCCCACCCGCGACGGGTGGTTCGGCGGGAGCCGGCTAGGACCGGAGCCTGCGCGGGATGCCGGTGTCGAGCTCGGGCGGCTCGGCGATGCGGAGCTTCACGTCGACGCAGAAGAGCCCGTGCGCGTTGACGACCACCGGCTCGAGGGTGAGGTCGGCGACGTGGGGCACGTCGACGGCCAGCCTGCCCACCGACATCACCAGCGCCTCGAGCGGTTCGAGGTCCACCTCCTCGAGACCGTGGTCGCCGACCAGCTGGGGCCACAGCCGGAGGGCACGCACCGCCCGCGCCGCGTCGGCGGCCCCGACGGGCGGCAGCAGCAGCACCTCCTCGGCCCAGCTGCCGACGGGTCCCGCGCCGCTCGCGACCCGGACGAGCGGACCGAGCTGCGGGTCGCGCACGAGGCCGACGGAGGCGAGGTGCCCGAGCACGAGCGGCTGGACCAGCACGTCGACGTGGTCCCGGCCGAGCTCGTCGGTGAAGCGGCGTACGGCGTCGGCGACGTCGCGGCCGGTGCGCAGGTCGATCCGGACCAGGCCTCGGTCGGACTTGTGCAGCACCGTCGGGTCGGCGACCTTCACGGCCACGGGGTAACCGATCTCCGCGGCGACCGCCTCCGCCTCGTCGGGTCCGTGGGCGAGCCGGCCGACGAGGTGGATGCCGTAGGGCGCGAGCAGCTCCCCGTGCGCGGAGGGCGCCAGCCACTCGGGCTCGCCGCGGCGCTCGGTCAGCCGGGAGCGGGCCCAGGTCCGGGCGTGGACGCCGCGGGTGCCGGCTCGACCTCCGGCTGGTCGGCAGGCACGCGGCGCCAGGCGGCGTAGCGCATGGCCCGGCCGAGCGCCCCGATCGCGGCGTCGGTCGAGCGGTAGACCGTGACGCCCGGCAGCCCGCGCGCCGCCTCGAAGGCCGCACCCGGCGTGACCAGGAGCAGGGGCACGTCGGCGCCCGAGGGCCGCGCCCGGGCGACCGCGGCGAAGAGCGCGTCGCGGTCGGTGAGCCGGTTGGCCACGAGCAGCACCAGGACGGCGTCGGTCTCACCGGCGTCGAGCACGGCGCGCAGCGCGGCCGTGAGCTCGTCGGGGGTGACGTCGGCGCCGAGGTCCACCGGGTTGCGTACGTCGACCGCGCCCGGGACCGCCGCACGCAGGGCGGCGCCGAGGTCGTACGACGTCGGCTCGACGACCATGCCCTGGCCGTCGGCCCGGTCGGTGGTCAGGGCGCCCACGCCGCCGGTGTTGGAGACGATGCACACCCGGAGCCCGGCCGGCAGCGGCTGCTCCACGAGCAGCAGCGCGGTCTCGGTCAGCTCCGCTCCGGTGGGGCAGGCGATCACGCCGGACTGGTCCAGCAGGGCGTCGACGCCGACGCCGACGGTGGAGACCGAGGGGTCCTGGCGGGCCCGCGACCGACCGCCCACCACCGCCAGCAGGGGCTTCTGCTCCGCGAAGCGGCGGGCGGTCCGGGCGAACTTGAGTGCGTTGCCGAACGACTCGAGGTAGAGCGCGCAGGCGGCGACCGCCTCGTCGTCCATCCAGGCGGCGAGGAGGTCGTTGCTCGACACGTCGACCTTGTCGCCGAGGGAGACGAAGGCCTGCACGCCCAGCCCGACGTCGCGGGCCAGGTCGAGCAGGGCGAACCCCATGCCCCCCGACTGGGAGGCGACCGCGAGGCCACCCACCTCCGGCACGTCGTGGAGCAGCGTCGCGTCGAGCCCGTCGCCGTTGGCCAGGACGCCCTGGGAGTTCGGACCGACCAGGCGCAGGCTGTGGGCCCGCGCGAGGCCGAGCAGCTTGCGGCGCCGTTCGTCGTGCCCGGTCCCGGAGAAGCCCGAGGAGATCACGAGCGCGGATCCCGCCCCGTTGGCGGCCGCGTCGCGCAGCACGTCGGCCACGCCGTCGGCCGGGACAGCGACCACGACGAGGTCGACCGGGTGGTCGAGGTCGGCCAGGCTGCGGACGGTCGGCAGTCCGTCGATGGTGTCCGCCTCCGGGTGCACGACGTGCAGGGCGCCGGCGTAGGACGAGCTGCGGATCGCCTCCAGCACGCCGTGCCCGAAGCCGCCCGCCGAGCGTCGTACGCCGACCACCGCGACGCTCGCGGGGTGGAGCAGCGGGCGGAGGGACCGGGCGGCCGCGCGCCACTCGCGTCGGTCCGCCGCCTCCACGGCCTCGCGGGAGGCGTCGGTGTGCAGCTCGACGTCGACCTCGCCCGCCACCGTGCGCCGCGTGGCGGCGAAGCCGGCCGCCCGGAAGACGCCGAGCATGCCGTAGTTGTCGCCGAGCACCTCGGCCACGAACCGGCTGACCCCGTGCCGGCGACCCAGCGCGGCGAGGTGCTCGAGCAGCAGGCTGCCCAGCCCCCGGCCGCGGTCCTCGTCCGCGACCAGGAACGCCACCTCGGCGCTGTCGGGGGAGAGCAGCTCGGCGGTCGCGAGCCCGGCGACCCGACCGCGCACCAGCGCCACCAGCGCCGCCGAGGACGTGTTGTCCGGGGCGAAGAGGTGGTCGACGTAGAGACGGCCCGCCTCGCGGCTGGGGGAGAAGAAGCGCAGCCTGAGCGTGTCCACCGACACCGACTCGTGCAGGGCGAGCACCGCGTCGCGGTCGTCCTCGCGCAGCGACCGGATCACCGCGACCGTGCCGTCGGCGAGCAGCACGTCGGCGGGCTCCGCGTTCCAGTCCCGCGGAGCGAGTTCCGGAGGCTGGTCGGTCACGTGCCCAACGTGCCAGAGCGAGCGTCCGGGTGCCAGCGTCTCCGGCACCGATCCGGGTTTCGCGACCCCGCTGACTTCTTCTGTCGATCAATCGCACAAAGTCCCGGGTCTTGTGTATTGACGCCGTCGAATCACGCTCCTTACTGTGACGCAGGTCACGGTGGCTCGGTACTTCAGAAGGCAGGACAGCATGAGCAGGTTCCTTTCACCCGCCGCACGAGTCAGGACATCCGTCGCAGGGGTGGTGGCTGCGGCCGTCACCGCCGGCGGGATGGCCGCCGTCCCGGCTGCAGCAGCCGCGCCCCGCACCGCTGACCCGACGGTCGGCGCCGCTGCCGCGGCACCCGCGCAGGCCGCCGCCCTCGCCGAGCCGACGTACGACGTCCTCGTCTTCAGCAAGACCACCGGCTTCCGGCACGGCTCGATCGGCGCGGGCATCCGCTCGATCGAACGCCTCGGTGCCCAGTACGGCTTCACCGTCGACGCCACCGAGGACGCGACCCAGTTCACCGCGGAGAACCTCGCGCAGTACGAGGCGGTGGTGTGGCTGTCGACGACCAGTGACGTGCTCAACGACACCCAGCAGGCGGCGTTCGAGGACTACATCCAGGCCGGCGGCGGCTACGTCGGCGTCCACGCCGCGTCCGACACCGAGTACACCTGGCCGTGGTACGGCGAGCTCGTCGGCGCCTACTTCCAGAGCCACCCGGCCGGCACCCCCACCGCCACCATCGACGTCGAGGACAAGACCACCCCGTCCTCCTGCGCGCTGCCGGACCGCTGGGAGCGCACCGACGAGTGGTACAACTTCCAGTCCAAGGACGACCCGGTCGTCAACGGCGGCGGCGCCGACTACAGCCCGCGGGTCAACCCCAACATCAACGTCATCGCCACCCTCGACGAGTCCACCTACGTCGAGAACGACGGCAACGCCACCGACGACGACCACCCGATCGCCTGGTACCAGGAGTTCGACGGCGGTCGCAGCTTCTACACCGGCGGCGGCCACACCGACGCCTCCTTCTCCGAGCCGCTCTTCCGGCTCCACCTGCTCGGCGGCATCCAGTACGCCGCGGGCGAGGCGTCCGACGCGTGCACCCCGCCGGCGCCCACCGACGCCTCCTTCGAGCAGGTGACGCTCGCCAAGGGCGTCGACAAGGTCGGCGAGCCGATGAGCATCTCGGTGCTGCCCGACGGGCGCGTGCTCCACAACGCCCGCGACGGCCGCATCTTCCTCACCGACCTCGACGGCAACACCACGCTGCTCTACGACGTCCCGATCTACTCCCACGACGAGGACGGCCTGCAGAGCCTGACCGTCAGCCCGACCTTCGAGGACGACGGCTGGGTCTACCTCTACTACGCCCCACCGCTCGACACGCCGGCCGGTGACGCGCCCAACGACGGCACCGCGGCGCAGTTCGAGGCGTGGAAGGGCTACAACGTCCTCACCCGGATGAAGATGGTCGACGACGACCTCGACCCCTCGACCGAGCAGGAGCTGCTGCGGGTCGAGGCCGACCGGGGCATCTGCTGCCACGCCGGTGGCGCCATCGACTTCGACGCCGACGGCAACCTCTACCTCTCGACCGGTGACGACTCCAACCCGTTCGCCTCCGACGGCTACGCGCCGCTCGACGAGCGGGCCACGCGCAACCCGGCGTACGACGCCCAGCGCAGCTCGGCCAACACCAACGACCTGCGCGGCAAGGTCCTGCGGATCACCCCCGACCCGACCGAGGCCGACTACACCGTGCCGGACGGCAACCTCTTCCCGGAGGCGTCCGACGCAGACGGCAAGACCCGTCCCGAGATCTACGCGATGGGCTTCCGCAACCCGTTCCGGATGACCGTCGACAAGCGCACCGGCTACGTCTACCTCGGTGAGTACGGCCCGGACGCCGGCGGCGCCAACGCCAACCGCGGCCCCGGCGGCATCGTGGAGTTCAACCAGATCCGCGAGGCCGGCAACTTCGGCTGGCCCTACTGCACCGGCACCAACACCCCGGCCGAGACCTACAACGACTGGGACTTCGCGACCAACACCACCGGCCCCAAGTTCGACTGCACGGCGCCGGTCAACAACAGCCCGCGCAACACCGGCCTGATCAACCTGCCGCCGGCCCAGGCCGCCTGGATCAAGTACGACGGCGGCAACGTGACCTACAACGGCGTCACCACCAACGAGTTCGGTGGCGGCGGCGAGGGCCCGATGGCCGGACCGGTCTACAACTTCGACCCCGAGCTCGACTCGGACGTGAAGTTCCCCGAGTACTTCGACAACCACTTCTTCGCCGGCGAGTGGACCCGCGGCTGGATCCGCGACGTCGTGATGGACGCCGAGGGCGACGTGGCCGGCATCGACCCGTTCTTCGACTCCATGACGCTCTACGCCGCGATGGACATGGAGTTCGGGCCGGACGGCTCGCTCTACGTCCTCGACTACGGCAACGGTGGCTACTTCACCGGAAACGAGAACTCCGCGGTCTACAAGATCAACGCGATCAACGAGGGTGCCCGCTCGCCGTCGGCGTCGGCCTCCGCGTCGCCCGACTCCGGAGCGGCTCCCCTGGAGGTGCAGTTCTCCAGCGAGGGCTCGAGCGACCCCGATGCCGGCGACTCGATCGTCGGCTACGAGTGGGACTTCCAGAACGACGGCACCGTCGACTCCACCCAGGCGAACCCCACCTTCACCTACACCCAGCCCGGCGTGTACGACGCCCGGCTGACCGTCACCGACAGCACGGGCCGCACCGGCACGGCCACCGCGGTGGTCACGGTCGGCAACACCCGGCCGGTCGTCGAGATCGAGCTGCCGCCCAACGGTGCGTTCTTCGAGTTCGGTGACTCCGTGCGGGTCAAGGTCAACGTGACCGACCCCGAGGACGGGGAGATCGACTGCGCCAAGGTCGAGATCGACTACATCCTCGGCCACGACTCGCACGGCCACCCGCTCAGCTCGCGCACCGGCTGCGACGTCGTCCTGCCGACCGTGAAGGACGAGGGCCACGACGCCTCGGCCGACATCTTCGGCGTCATCAACGCGAGCTACACCGACGAGGGCGCCGACGGCGTCCGCACCCTGACAGGTGAGGACGAGGTCGTCCTGCAGCCCAAGCGCAAGCAGGCCGAGCACTTCGACAGCCAGCAGGGCGTCGACACCGAGGCCACCACCGACCCGCTCGGCGGCTCGCGCAACCTGTCCAACATCGACGCCGGCGACCACGTGTCCTACGAGCCGATCAGCCTCTACCAGGTCCCGCGGCTCCGCTTCCGGGTCGCCTCGGCCGGCGCGGGCGGCACGATCGAGGCCCGCCTCGACAGCCCGACCGGGCCGCTGGCCGGCTCGGTCGACGTCCCCGTGACCGGCGGCTGGCAGCAGTGGCAGTTCGTCGACATGGAGATCGCGGAGTCCGCGCAGGAGGGCTCGCACGAGCTGTTCCTGGTCTTCACCAACGACAACCCTTCGGCGACCGGCCTGTTCAACGTCAACTTCTTCGACGCAGCCGGCAAGGGCGTCTCGGTCAACTCCCGGCCGCAGGTCGGCGCGCAGGGCACCCCCACCCAGGGCACGGCGCCGCTGACCGTGGACTTCACCGGCTCGGCGACGGACTACGACGGCGACGAGCTGACCTACCAGTGGGACTTCGGCGTCCCCGGTGACGGTGACACCGCCGACACCCTCGACGCCGAGTACACCTACACCGAGCCGGGGAGCTACACCGCTCGCCTCACCGCGACCGACACCAACGGCGCCACCGGCTCCTCCACGGTGCCGATCCGGGTGCTCAACGCGTGCGGCGTCCAGCAGTCCGACGAGTTCGACGGCACGTCGCTCGACGGCAAGTGGGAGATCATCCGCGACAGCGGCGAGTGGAGCGTCGAGAACGGCGGTCTCCAGCTGCCGATCAACAGCGGCAGCCTCTACGGCATCGGCGGCAACGCCGAGGACATCATCGTCCAGCAGGCTCCCGACGGCTCGTGGGAGGTGACCGCCAAGATCACCGCGGAGGTCACCGAGAACTACCACCAGGCCGGCCTGCGGCTCTACTCCGACGACGAGAACTGGGCCTCGGTCCACCTCATCTCGGCCGGCGGCAACCGCGACGTCGAGTTCATCTACGAGGCCGACGGCAACCCGCGCAACGAGGGGGCGGACAAGCTCGGCGGCGTCCCGGCCGACTTCCCGACGACCTACTACGTGCGGCTCGTCTCCGACGGGACCGACCTGCGGGCGCAGTACTCCGCGGACGGCGAGACGTTCTCGCCCGTCGGCCGGCCCGCGCCGATGAGCACCTTCGCCGATCCTCAGATCGGCCCGGCCGCAGTGTCCGGTGGCGCGACGTCCAGCCCGACGGCGACGTACGACTGGATCCGCTTCGAGCCCGACGGCACGAGCGGCGCCACCGACCCGAGCGACGAGTTCACCGGCAACGGGCTCGACGAGTGCCGCTGGAACGCCATCGTCCGGGAGGACCCCTCCAACTACGAGGTGGCCGACGGTGCGCTGACCATCACCACCACGGAGGGCGACATCTACCAGACGCCCAACGCGGCGGGGGCGACCAACTTCGTCCTGCAGTCGGCCGCCAACCTGCCGGAGGACTACGTCGCGGAGACCAAGCTGTCGGCGACGTTCACCGACGGGTACGCCCAGGGCGGGCTCATCGCGTACGGCGACGACGACAACTACGTCAAGCTCGACGTCATCTCCGACACCGGGCAGGGCCGCATCAACCGGGTCGAGCTGCGCTCCGAGCTGGGTGGGGCCATCCAGGACCCGCAGCCCCAGGTCGACCTGCCGGCCAACGTGACGTCGTACCGCCTGCGGCTGACCAAGTCGGGGACGAGCTACACCGGTGAGGTCGCTGTCGACGGCGGCGAGTGGCAGCCGGTGGGCACGGTCGCCCACCCGACGGCCGACCTGGACCTCGGCCTGTTCGCCCTCGGCGTGCAGCAGCCGGGCCGGACCGCGTCGTTCGACTACTTCCGGCTCACCCCGGCCGCGGCGGAGAACCGTCCGCCCGTCGCCGACGACGACACCGCCACCACCACGGCGGGCCGGGCGGTCACCATCCCGGTGCTCACCGGTGACACCGACCCCGACGGCGACACCCTCACCGTCGAGTCCGTCACCACCCCGGGCGACGGCACCGCGACGATCAACGACAACGGCACGGTCCGCTACGTGCCGGACGACGGGTTCGTCGGCACCGACACGTTCGACTACACGGTCACGGACGGCAACGGCGGCAGTGACACCGGGACCGTCACGGTGACGGTGACCGAGGCCTGCGACCTTGAGACGCCGGACGACACGTTCGAGGGCAGCAGCCTCGGCACCTGCCGGTGGAACGCGATCGTGGCCGACGACCCGACCAAGCGCCGGGTCGCCGACGGACGGCTCTTCCTCACCACGACGCCGGGCGAGATCTACCAGGGCGGCACCGGCAAGTCGAACCTCGTCCTGCAGTCGGCCGACCACGCCGGCGAGGACTGGACGCTGGAGACCCACGCCGACGTGTCGACGCTCGACGGTGGCTACAGCCAGGCCGGTCTGATGGCCTACGCCGACGACGCCAACTACGTGAAGCTCGTGGTGATCTCCGACGACGGCAGGCAGGCCCCCAACCGGGTCGAGCTGCGCTCCGAGGTCAACAACGTGATCGTCGGTGGCGACCCGCAGCCCGAGCTCCCGATCCCGGACGGCACCGACCTGACGGACATGCGGTTCCGGCTCACCAAGGCCGGCACCAGCTACGCGGGCCAGGCGTCCTTCGACGGCGGCGAGACGTGGGTCGACCTGCCCCGAGCGGTCGACAACGCGATGCTCGAGCCCCGCTTCGGCGTCTTCGCCGCAGGCGTGCTGCAGGAGGGTGACGAGGTCTCCTTCGACACCTTCCTGGTCGACGGCGAGGACCCGGTCGACCCGGTCAACGCTGCACCGGTGGCCGTGGACGACACGGCGACCACCACGCAGGGCACGGCGGTCGACATCGAGGTGCTGGCCAACGACACCGACGCGGACGAGAGCGACGAGCTCTCCGTGTCGTCGGTGACCGACCCGGCGCACGGCACCGCGGTGGCGGCAGCGGACGGCACCGTGACCTACACGCCGGACGCCGGGCACACCGGGACCGACACGTTCGACTACGTCGTGACCGACGGGACCGACTCTGACACCGGCACCGTGACCGTCACCACCACGAAGAAGAACGTGGAGCCGCCGGCTCCGGGCGTCCCGGACACCACCATCACCGGGGCGCCCCGCGACGGGACGCGGGCGAAGACGGCGACCATCCGGTTCGCTGCCACCGGTGCAGGTGCCGGGGGAGCGACGTTCGAGTGCTCGCTCGACGGAGCACCGTGGCAGGCCTGCACGTCGCCGCAGACCTACCGCGACCTGTCGGCCGGCAGCCACGAGGTGCGGGTCAGGGCGGTGGGTGCCGGCGGCGTCGACGCCACCCCGGCCACGGCGACCTGGACGGTCGACCGCACCGGACCGCGGGTCCGGAAGCTCACGCCGAAGGGGACGACGCGTGACCGCACGCCGAAGCTCTCCGCGAAGGTCGTCGACAGGCACTCCGAGGTCCGCGCCCGCGACCTGAAGCTCTTCGTCGGTGGCGAGCGGGTCCGGGGCGTGCGCTACGACGCCCGCAAGGGCCGGATGACGTGGACCCCGAAGCGTGCCCTGGCGCCCGGCCGCTACGTCGTACGCCTCGTCACCAAGGACGCGCTGGGCAACCGCAACGTCGAGAAGTGGAGGTTCACCATCCGCCGCTGACGCGGGCAGCGCCTCTCATCACCACGACGCCGGTCGCCGGGACCACTCCCGCGGCCGGCGTCGTGCGTCGTGGCCCACACCCGCGGCGGGTGATGTGCAGAGCGACGGCGGCGCGGGACCCTCGCCCCACCGAGTGTGGGAGCGGAGGGTCATGTCGACACAGACCGAGGTCGCGGCCAGGACGAGCTGGTTGCCGCTGGTCGCCCTGGCGCTGGCGCAGTTCGTGATGGTGCTGGACCAGTCGGCGATGAACGTGTCGATCAGCACCCTCGTGGACGACTTCGACACGACGGTGACCACGATCCAGGCCGTCATCACGCTGTACTGCCTGGTGATGGCGATGTTCATGCTCACCGGCGGCAAGATCGGCGACATCATCGGCAGGCGGCGCGCGTTCGTCGTCGGACTGGTCATCTATGCCTGCGGGTCGGCGATGACGGCACTGGCGCCGACGGTGCTCGTACTGACGCTGGGGTGGTCGATCCTCGAGGGGATCGGCGCGGCACTGGTGCTTCCCGCGATGGTGGCCCTGATCGCCGGCAACTTCGAGGGGCCGTCGCGCAAGGTGGCGTACGCCGTGATCGGCGGGGTCGCCGGAGCAGGGATCGCGGTGGGCCCCATCCTCGGCGGGTGGGCCACGACGGAGTACTCGTGGCGGGTCATCTTCGCCGGCGAGGTGGTCCTGGTGGCGCTGATCCTGGTGATGACCCCCAAGGTCGCCGACGCGGCCCGGACCGGGCCGGCACCGCGGCTCGACGCCGTGGGCACGGTCCTGTCCGCGACGGGACTCGGACTGGTCGTCCTCGGGGTGCTGCAGTCCAGCGTCTGAGGGTGGGTCAAGCCGAAGGAGGACTCGCCGGTGGCGCCGTTCGGCTTCTCGCTGACGGTGTTCGTCATCGGCGCCGGCCTGCTGCTGCTCTGGGGGTTCACCCAGTGGCTGGACAGGCGGGAGCGCAACGGTCGGGACCCGCTGGTGCACCTGGCACTGCTGAAGATCGCACCCCTGCGCGCCGGACTGATCGGCCTGTTCAGCCAGAACCTGATCCTGATGGGCATCTTCTTCACGATCCCGCTCTACCTGCAGCTGGTGATCGGCCTCGACGCGCTGGAGACCGGCATCCAGATGCTGCCGGTGTCCATCACCATGTTCATCGCCTCCGCAGCCGGCTCGCGCCTGTCGGCCCGCTTCTCGATCCGCTCCATCGTGCGGGTCGGTCTGTCGACCTCCGCACTGGCGGCTGCCCTGCTCATGGCGACCATCGAGCCCGAGCTGAACAACCCGAGCTTCCTCCTGTCGATGGCGGTCCTCGGTGTCGGGATGGGGCTCATCGCCTCGCAGCTGGGCAACGTGGTCCAGTCCTCGGTCGATGCCTCCGGACGGGGAGAGGCGGGCGGGTTGCAGTTCACCGGTCAGCAGCTCGGCTCCTCCCTGGGCGTCGCCCTGCTCGGAGCGATCGTCCTGTCCGGCCTGACCGCGAACTTCCTGGACAACGTCTCCGAGGACGACCAGATCAGCAGCGCGGTGTCCGAGCAGGTCGGCGTGGCAGTGGGGGGAGGGATCGACTTCGTGTCGTCGGACCAGATCGGCGCCGCCGCCCTGGAGGCCGGGCTCGACGAGTCGACGTCCGAGTCGCTCGTCGACGACTACGAGTCCGCGCAGCTGCAGGCCCTCAAGACCGGGCTGCTGGTGGCAGGATTCCTGGCCCTGCTCTCGCTGGCCTTCACCAAGGACCTGCCACGTCGCCTGCCGGGCGAGCCAGCCGACGTCGACGTCGGTCCTTGACGTCGCCGAGCCGGCAGAGCGCGCCTCACGAGCATCGGGTGATGTGGGGCGGGCCGCCGGCGCCGTACGGTCGGGTCCAGCCACAGTCCACCGGGAGGTCGTCGTGAACCAAGCCGTTCCCCGCACCCTGTCCGAGCCGGAGCTGTCGCTCGTGCGAGAGTCCGAACCGGCAGCGTTGCGCGACCTCACCGAGGACGAGCTGCTGGACCTGCACACGCGCGTGCGACGAGCGCGCTCCAAGCACCTGAAGGTCTACCGCAGGGGCGCGGCGCTCACGGTCGGGCAGACCGGCGGCCGGGGGAGTGCGTACGCCCGCAACCAGAAGGCGCGGGACAAGGCAGAGGTCTTCGAGTCGCTGCTGGCCCGGGTCAGCAGGCAGGTCGCTGTCGCGGCGAGGCGTTCGTCGGACGAGCTGCGGCGCGAACGGCTCGCCGACGCCCGCGCCGACCGGTCCGCCGGTCCCGCCGTCGACCCTGCGGGCTCCGGTCCCGCCGAGGTGCCCAGCACCAAGGTGCGCCGGGTGCGCACGAGCGGGGGAGTCAAGAAGGACGCGTCCTCCCGCTCGATGGGCGCGCGCCGCCAAGCCGCCCGCGACGCGCGCTGACCTCGGGCTGACCTCGGGCTGACCTCGGGGTTGGCTCGCCGCCTCCTCGAGCGGCTCACCCAAAGCAGGCACGCGCGAGCGGAATGCCGGACGAGACGTGAGTCCGCCGGTTAGCGTGGAGGTCCCGCCACGCGACCTCGCGTGGAGGAGCACGAACGCGGAGGGACCCGGGTGCTGACGCTGCTCGCGACCCTGATGGCCGGCGCCGGGCTGGTGCTCGCCGCGCTGGCGGCGTACGTCGCCTGGCGCCGGGGCACGCGGATGGGCTGGAGCCTGGCGGTGCTGCTCGTCGCGGTCGCGTGGTGGGGGACGGCGTACGCCGTGGAGCTCTCGGTCACCGAGGTCGCGCTCAAGAGCACGTGGGGCGACCTCAAGTACGTCGGCATCGTCGCGCTCGCGCCCGCCTGGCTGGTCTTCGTGCTGCAGTACACCGGCCGCGGCGACCGGGTCACGCGTCGCCTGGTGGCACTTCTGGCCGTCCCGCCGATCGTCGCGCTGACCCTCCTGGCGGTCCCGGCCACGCACGACCTGGTGCGGTCCTACCCGCCGATGGCCCACACCGAGGAGCTGCCGATCGTCGAGTCGGGGCCGGCGTTCTGGGCGATCTTCGCCTACAACAACGTGCTGCTCGTCGGTGCGACGGTGCTGTTCGTCGCGAGCATGGTGAGGCTGGCGCGGACCTACAGCCGGATGGCCGTGGTGCTGCTGGCCTCGGCGCTGCTGCCGTGGGCGGCCAACATCCTGCACAACCTGGAGGTCGGCTGGTTCGCCCGGATCGACCTGACGCCGTTCGCGTTCATCCTCACCGGCGGGCTGCTGGTGTGGGGGCTGTTCGAGGAGCGCCTCGTCGACCTGGCCCCGCTGGCTCGCAGCGCGGTGGTCGAGAGCATGGCCGACGCCGTGTTCGTCCTCGACGCGTTCGAGCGGGTCGTCGACGTCAACCCGGCTGCCGTCGCCCTCTCGGGCCGGCCCCGCGGCGAGCTGGTCGGCAGGCTGGTGCGTGACCTGATGGACACCTCGGAGGTCGCCGAGGTCGGTCCCGGTGGGCTCGTGCTCGCGGACCCCGCCAGCGGCGAGCGACGCACCTTCGACGTCAGCCAGCAGCCGCTTACTGACATCTCCGGCCGCACCGCCGGGGAGCTCGTCGTGCTGCGCGAGGTGACCCAGCGGGTGCGCGACCAGCAGCGCCTCCAGCAGGTGCTGGAGGACCGCTCCCGCGTCGCCGCCACCCTGCAGGCGAGCATGGTGCCCGCGGTGCTGCCGGCCGTCCCGGGGTGCGAGCTCGCCAGCCGCTACGTCCCGGCCGGCGACGGCGGCGAGATCGGCGGTGACTTCCTCGACGTCTTCCCGCTGGACGAGGAGACATGGGCCTTCGTGCTCGGCGACGTCAGCGGCAAGGGCGCGGAGGCTGCCGCCGTCAGCGCGGCCACGCGCTACACGCTGCGTGCCCTGGCCGTGCCCGGGCTCACTCCCTCGGCGACGCTGCGCGAGGTCAACGCCGTGCTGCTGGCGCAGACGGAGTCCGAGCGCCACTGCACGCTCGTGCACGGGCACCTGCGACCGCCCCGTTCCGACGACGCCCCCGACGCGCCCCTGCGCATCACGCTGTCCCTCGCCGGCCACCACAGTCCGCTCGTCCTGCGGACGGACGGGGGAGTCGAGGAGGTCGGCACGCTCGGCACCGCCCTCGCGTTGTTCGACGACCCGGAGCTGCACGACGCCGACGTCGTGCTCGCGCCCGGCGAGGTGCTGTGCGTCTTCACCGACGGTCTGGTGGAGGCGCGGCGCGGCCGGGACCAGTTCGGCTCCGAGCGGGTCGCCGAGCTGCTCCACTCCCACCGTGAGCTCTCCGCGGACGGGCTGGCGGGAGCCGTGCTCGACGCCGTCCGCGCCTTCCACGGCGAGGAGCTGGTCGACGACCTGGCGATGCTGGTGGTCAGGTACGCCGGCCCGGAGCAGGCCGTCGCGTCCGACCACCGACCCCCGCCGTAGGTCCCGAGCCGAGCCGGGACGTTGGGCCCTGCCGTGGACCGACGGTGCCGCCTAGCGTCGGGTCGACCCGCTCTTTCCGCTCGAGTTCTCCCCGAGGAGCGCACGTGTCTCGTCCCGCCGCACCAGCACCGACACCGACCCGCACCAGCAGCGTCCGGCGGTGGCGTCGACGCACCACCCTCCGCGTCGCGCACGTGATCGCGGCCTCTGTCTCCCCGGGTCCTCCGACGCGCGGGGCGACCGCAACAGAAGCGTCTGGACACCCAACCGGACGCCCCTAGGGGTGCCGCGCGAGCGCGGTGAGCTCCTCGAGCTCCTCCCGGAGGCCGCTGACCAAGGTCTCCGGGTCCGGCACGGCGACGGTGTCGACCTTGAAGCCGACGTGGATGCTGCCGGCGTAGCCCACGATCGAGGTCGACAGGCTCTGGTCGGCCGACATCGGTGCCCATGCCCAGAGGCGCGTGATGGGCAGTCCGGCGAGGTGGAGCGGCTGGTCCGGGCCGCGGACGCTCGTGGTGACGCCCGTGGCCTTCCTCGCGAAGAAGTTGGTGGCGTGGACCCGGAGGAACGGGTGCATCAGGCCCATCCCCTCCAGCAGGCTGTAGGTCAACCACGCCTCCGGTGAGTCCTTGATCGCACGCATCCGGGCAGCGGTCTCCTCCAGCCGGGCGAGCGCGCTGTCGAGCCCGACCGGCAGGTCCAGCAGCACCAGTGCGAACTGGTTGCCCAGGTCCTCGGCGCGCAGCGCGGCCGAGCCGCGCAGGTCGACCGGCACCATCGTGGGCAGGGCGTCGACCATGGGATCGGCGCCGTGTGCGAGCAGCCACCGGCGCAGCGCACCTGCCAGCGCGGCCATCACGACGTCGGTGACCGTCGTACCGGTGGCGCGGCGCAGCTCGCGCAGGTCGGCCACGTCGATCGACGGGGTCCACACCGCACGCTTGCCGTGGTGCGGCGGCACCGAGAGCGGTGACGCGGGACGGTGTGCGAGCAGGAGGTGCTGGGCGACCATCGGGGTCCGCAGCAGCCTGGCGGTCCCGGGGAGGGCGCGGAGCGCCGACCGCCCGACCTGCAGCAGCCCGGGACGCTCGTCGTCCGTTTCCGTCGCGAGCTCCTCGTCCGCCAGCGAGAGGATGACCCGGAGCAGGGCGGTGCCGTCGGCCAGTGCGTGGTGGAGCCGCGTGTAGATCGCCGTGCCGCCGGAGTACCCCTGGACCAGGTGCACCTCCCACGGCGGGTGCTGCCGGTCGAGGGCGCGCGAGAGGCAGGACGACACGTGGTCCTCCAGGGCGGCGTCGTCGCCGGGTGCGGGCAGCCGCACCTCCCGGACGTGCCGGTCGAGGTCGAACGACGGGTCGTCCTCCCACCACTGCCCGGGCCACGGCAGCCAGGCGTGCCCCGCGCGTTGGCGGAACCGCGGGAACCGGTCGAGCACGCGCTCGCGCAGCAGCCTCACGTAGGTGTCGCGGTCGAGCTCGCCGTCGACGACCATCAACCCCTCGACCACCATGAGGTTGTCCGGCTGGTCCATCGCCAGCCAGACGTCGTCGACGGGCCGCACAGCGTGCCGGGCACCGGTCATGGCGTCATCCTCCCGGCGTCGGCGCAGGGGACGAAGGGCCGTAGGTCACGCCCGATCCGGGACCCTTGACCGCGGTTCCATCCGCGCGGATCCACCAGACTGGACCGCAGGAGGAGGTCCCGATGGAACGCCTGAGTCCGTTGTCCTACGCCTTCCTCGCGGCCGAGGACGTCGACCCGACCGCGTGCCTCGTCATCGGCTCGCTGGCCGTCCTCGACGGACCCGCCCCGCGCGTCGAGGACCTCCGCGAGCTCATCGCCTCGCGGCTGCCGACGGTGCCGCGCTACCAGGAGCGGGTGGTGCCCGGCCGGTTCGGGCTCCGTGCTCCCTCGTGGCAGGCCACCGCTGGGCTCGACCTGCGCCGGCACGTCGTCGTACGACGGGTCCCGGCGCCGGGAGGCCGCGCAGCGGTCGCCGGGCTGATCGCGGACTCCATGGCGGAGCGGATGGAGCGCGATCGACCGCTCTGGGACGTCACCCTGTGCGAGGGGCTCGCCGACGGGCGCTGGGGGCTGCTCTCCCGCGTGCACCACACCCTGGCCGACGGGGTGTCCGGCACGGGCCTCTACCGCGTCGTGTTCGACTCGGAGGCTCCCGCGGACGAGCCGCCGCCGACACCGCCCGGGACCGCGCCCGGCGTCACCGGGCGGAGCCTGGTGGCTGCGGCGCGGGGCGTCATCGAGCTCGGTGCGGCGATGCTGCCGGTGACGCGCGAGGGCCTGCTCGGTCCGCTCGACGGCACCCGGCGCTACGCGTGGACCGAGGTCGACATCGCCGAGACCGCCGTCGTACGACGCGAGCTCGGCGTGACGGTGAACGACCTCGTGCTCGGGGCGATCAGCGGTGGCCTGCGCGAGCTGCTGCTCGAGCGCGGACGGCAGCCGGACGCGCACGCCCTGCGCACCCTGCTGCCGGTGTCGTCACGAGCACCCGGCACGGCCGGCGTCCCCGGCAACCAGGTGACGCTCATGTTGTCGATGCTGCCGGTCGAGATCGACGACCCCGTCGAGCGCGTGCTGCAGGTCCACGAGCGCGTGGCCGGGCTGCGCCGGGCGCACGAGCCCGAGGCGGGGGTGGTGCTGCAGGCGCTGGCGGGCCTGCTGCCGTTCCCGGTCCTCGACCTCGGCCTGCGCTGGGGGCTGCGCGTGCCCCAGCAGCAGGTCTCGACCGTGACGACCAACGTGCCCGGGCCTCGCACCCCGTTGACCTGCCTCGGCCGACCGGTGCGGCAGCTGCTCCCGGTCGTGCCGATCGCCGACCGGGTACGACTGGGGTTCGCGGTGCTCAGCTATTGCGACCACCTGGTCTTCGGCATCACGGCGGACGGGACCAGCACGCCCGACGTCGAGGTCCTCGCTGCGAAGGTCGCCGACGCGTGGCGGTCGGTCCTCGCTACGGTTTGACGACCTCGCGCAGGGTTGCCATCGCTCGCCCGACGGCCTCGCGAGCGGCGTCGATCCGCGCCGCGATCGGGGGTGCCGCGCGCGTCAGGGCGCGGTCGAGCTCGAGCTCGGCCGCGAACAGGTCCTGGAGCACCTCGGAGTGCACCGCGTCGAGGAGGCGTTCGCGCTCCTCGATGCGGGCCAGGCGCTCGCTGCGCCGGATGTTGCAGACCACGCTCTGCGACCCGGGTTGGGTGTAGAGGTCGGTCACCGCCACCTCCACCCAGGTCCACGAGGCGTCCGTCCGGATGCGCAGCTCGCCGACCCGCTCGGCGCGGGTCGGGTCGGCGGCCAGCAGGTCCGCGAACTCCTGGTGGTCCTCGAGGTGGATGCGGTCGGTCAGGGGTGCACCCACGACCTCGTCGACCGGCCAGCCGAAGAGGTTCGCGACCGCCGGGCTGGCATAGCTGACGACCTGGTGCCCGTCGATGAGCACGGCGGCATCGCTGGAGCGCTCCATCAGGTGCCGGACGGCGTCACCGAGGTTGAGCGAGGCGCCGACGATGCCGATCAGCTCCCCGTCGCGGTGCACGCCACTGTCGGTGACAAGCGCGTGCAGCACCTGGCCCCCGCGCCGCTGGACCGTGAACCCGCCGGACCAGGAGCGGCCCTCGCGCAGAGCGTTCATGATCTCGGCCGCCGCCTGTTGCGACACCCCCGGCACGGTCACCTCCGTGATGTTGCGCCCCACGGCCTCCGCGGCGGGCCAGCCGTAGAGCTGCTCCGCGGCGGCGTTCCACGACAGGACCGTCCCTTGGACGTCCGTGGCGATCACGGCGTGCCCGAGCGCGCTCAGCTGCTCGTCGGCGGACGGACGCACGGTGAGTTCCTCGGTCTTCATCGATCCAGCGTGCACCCCGTCGCCCCGGGTGGTCACGGGGCGAAAGTCCCCGGCCGGAAGGGCCGGGGTGGGCTCGCGGCACGGGTAGGAATCACCTGTGTCGGGGGAGTCGCCGCCCCGTCCGTCGGATGACGATCGTCGTGCTCGAGCCACACGAAGGGACCATCTGTGCGAATGCATCTCCTGCAGCTCCGGCGTCGAGCAGGAGCGCGTGATCCGTGAGGCCCTCGCGGACGGCTGAGTGCTGCGGGTTCCTGCCACGCCGTCGGGTCCGGTCGTCGTGCCGACCCTGACGGTGTGGTGCTACGGCACTCCGCTCGGCGCCACTGCCGGGTCGGTGCGGCTCCGGCGGCTGGAGCAGGCGCGTGCGCTCGAGGTCATCGACGCCATCGTCGTGTCCTGGGCACCCGGCGCCCACCGCCCCCGTGTCACGCGCCTGTGGCCTCCGGCGGACGTGGGCACGCGGGTGCCGTCGGTCCTGGTCGCCCTGCTCCGTACCGCGCTCCTCGCCTCGCACAACGGTGATCCGCTTCCTGCGGACGTGGTCGACCGGATCTCCGCAGCCGGTGTGGAGCCCGCGTTGCTCGACGCGGTCACCGCACGACTCGTCCCTCGCACCTCGGCCCTGCTGGTGCTCTCCGGTGTCGAGGACCTCTCGGTCGTCGTCCCGTCGGTGCGGCAGCGGATCGTCAGCGGGGAGGTCACCCTGTTGCGGGCGGACCTGCCCGACGACGGGCCGGAGCTCCTCCGCACGGCGGTCGGCCTCGAGCCGCCGCCGACCGGTCGGCAGTAGCGGGTTCAGGCCCGGCGCTTGTCGTACCAACCCCAGGCGAGGGTGAGCAGCAGGGCCCCGACGAACGAGCCGATCAGCCCGCTGGGGCGCAGCTCGAGGCCGTCGCCGGCGAGCAGGCTCGCCAGCAGGCCGCCGACGAAGGAGCCGAGCAGACCGGTCACGATCGCGATCGTCCAGTTCACGTCGCGCATCGACTGGCCGAGCACCATCTGTGCCAGGGCGCCGGCCACCATGCCGAACAGGATGATGGCGAGGATCAACATGGCGCGACCCCAGTGGTCCTGGAGCAGCAAGCGGGGTCGGCGACTTCGATGTCGTCCTCCCAGGTGATCAGGCTGTCGGGTCGGTCGGTCACAGCGTCCTCCTCGGTCCGTGTCCTCGCGAACGTAGGACCGACCGTCGCCGGAGGGGTCACCCTTCTCGGGCGAGTTCCTCGAAGGAGGGACGCGAAGCGCCGCCGACATGCCCGGTGAGCCCGCGAGCGCGCCTACGACCCGGGGCTCACCAGGCCGCACCTGGTTTCCGGCGCTCGGTCCGGGGTCCGTTGTCGTCGCCGAGCGCGCTGAACTGCTCGACCTTGTCCTTGGGCCCGGAGATGACGATCTCGGCGCCCTCGCGGAGCACGGTGCTCGGGGTGGCGTAGGTGAAGTCCTCGCCGTAGGGCTTCACCCCGACGATGGTGATGCCGTACTCCTGCCTGACGCCGTAGCCGGCCAGGCTGCGACCCATCAGGGCGCGGGGCGGCCTGGTCTTGGCGAAGGCATAGCCGTCGTCGAACTCGATGTACTCGATCATCCTGCCGGTGACGAGGTGGGCGACCCGTTTGCCCATGTCGTGCTCGGGTCGGACGACGTGGTGGACGCCGATCTGGTTGAGGATCCGGGCGTGTGACTTGCTGATCGCCTTGGCCCAGACGTTGCGGACGTCGAGCTCGAGGACCACTGACGCCGAGAGGATGCTCGCCTCGAGGTTGGTGCCGACGCCGATGACGGCGCGGTCGAACTCGGCGACTCCGAGCTCGCGCATGGCGTCCAGGTCGGTGGAGTCGGCCTCGACCACGTGGGTCAGACGACCTGCGAGGGTGCGCACGACCTTGGGATCGGAGTCGACGCCGAGGACCTCGACGCCTTCCTTGGTGAGCTCGAGAGCCAGGGAGCGGCCGAACCGGCCCAACCCGACCACGACCACGCCTTGGGAGTTGTTCCTAGCCAATGAGTGGCCTTCCTTCCGGGAGACGGTGCAGGCGGGAGTGGTCCCGCAGCGCGAGCGCGGACACGAGAGTGATGGGGCCGAGGCGTCCGACGAACATCAGCAGCGCCAGGACCAGGTGGGCTGCTGCCGGTAGGTCGGCGGTGATGCCTGTCGAGAGTCCGACGGTGGCGAAGGCGGACACCACTTCGAAGAGGGCGTCCTCGGTAGCCACGTCGCTCAGCTGCAGGATGACCAGCGTCGACACCACCACGGCACCCAGGGCCAGCAGCGCCACGGTGAGCGCCTGGCGGATGGCGCGCGGGTCGATCCTCCGGCCGAAGGCCGTGACGTCAGCCTCCCCTCGCACCTCGGCGAAGATCACGAAGAACAGCAGGACGAACGTGGTCACCTTGATGCCGCCCGCAGTGCCCGCGGACCCGCCACCGATGAACATGAGCATCTCGGTGCCCAGCAGTGTGCCGTCGGCCATCTGGCCGTAGTCGAGGCTGTTGAAGCCGGCGGTGCGCGGCATGACAGCCTGGAAGAAGCCCGCGAGCAGACGGTCGGGGGTGCTCAGCGCGCCGAGGGTTGCGGGGTTGTCCACTCGCTGGCCGTCACGAAGACCGTGCCGAGGACCAGGAGACCGGCAGTCACGGCGAGCGTCATCTTGGTGTGCATGCTCCATGCCCACGTGGGGTGGAAGCGGCGGTAGAGCTCGAGCCACACCGGGAATCCCAGTCCGCCCGCAATCACCGCGAACGCGATCGGCAGGCAGATCCACGGGTCGGACACGAACCCCATCAGGCTGTCGCTGTACAGCGCGAACCCGGCGTTGTTGAACGCCGAGACTGCGTGGAACACGCCCAGGTAGGTCGCGCGTCCCCACTCCTCCTCGTATCCCCACGCGAACCGCAGCGTGAGGAGCACCGCGGTGACGGTCTCGAAGAGCAGGCTGATGGCCACGACGCCCTTTACCACGGTCCGGACGTCGCCCAGTCCGGTTGCCTTGGTCTCAGCAGCAGCGGTCAGGCGCGACCGCAGCCCCAGGCGGCGGAAGACCAGCAACCCCAGCAGGGAGGCCAGCGTCATGATCCCGAACCCGCCGACCTGGATCAGAGCGAGGATCACCACCTCCCCGAAGGTCGACCAGTACGACGGCGTGTCCACCACGACGAGCCCGGTGACACACACGGCGCTGGTGGAGGTGAACAGGGCAACGATGAACGGGGCGCCCCCTTCTCCCACGCGAGCCGGGGGAGCATCAACAGGGCCGTGCCGACCAGGACCGCCAGCGCGAAGGCGACGACGACGACCTGGGCAGGGTGCCTCAGCCAAGGGCGGTCATCCCTCCGCAGGATCCGCGTGAGCGATGCCGTCACCCGACGAGGTTAGGGCACACGCATCGGTCCGCCGCGACTGCGCGCCGCGCCGGACCACTGTGGGGCGATGGCTGGCACGAGCAGAGTCAGCGACTCGACAGCCGGGGCGAAGCGTTCCGCGCCGCGTAGCCTCGTTTTTGTGGACAGCATCACCTACGTCGAGTTGCGTGATCTGCCGTACGGCGGCCCGTTCTGGGATCACGAGGGCTGCATCGGCGATGAATGGCTGCTTTGGGACTCCCTGGGCCTGTCTCGTGCAACGTACGACGCGTGCATGAGGTGGACGGGCGACTCGTCCGGGAAGGTTCGGCTGCTTCGTCGACTGCGCGATGAGTTGCCGCTGTCGATCACGGTCGAGGACTCGCCCGGCTGAGCCGGGCCCCACGCTTTGCGGCGTTGCTACCGGTTGCGTCGGCTCAGGCGTAGGAAGAGCAGGGTCACCGTCACGCTGTAGATGAACAAGAACAAGACGATGAGCAGCTCAAAGCGGTCCTGGAACATGACGCACATGCTTCCCGGAGCCTCTACCTCGACGATGGCTGGGGTCTCCGTTGGCGTCTCGTGCGTCGCGGGCCACCTGGCAGGCTGTCGGCCGAGCAGGACTAGGGGTCTTGCGGCTGCGCCACCCGCGGTGCCTGCTGGAGCATGCCTACTCCTACCGAAGCTCGCCAAGTGCGAGACGCCTACCTCCTGCCTTACTCCAACAACACCCTCCTGACCTACACGTACCGGCTGGACCGCCTCTCACTCGACCCACGCCACCGCCTGTTGAGGTGTGCCGGGAAGACAACCGGCCGACGACCCGGTAGGCAGTGACGATGATCGACATGACGGACCCCTTCGTGCACGTCCGCGGAGCCAGTGAGCACAACCTGCGCGACGTCGACGTCGACCTCCCGCGCAACGCGTTCGTGGCGTTCACCGGGGTGTCGGGCTCGGGCAAGTCGTCGCTCGCCTTCGGCACTCTGTACGCCGAGGCGCAGCGTCGCTACTTCGAGTCGGTCGCGCCCTACGCGCGCCGGCTGCTGCAGCAGGTCGGGGCGCCGCACGTGCAGGAGATCACCGGTCTCCCGCCGGCCGTCGCGCTGCAGCAGCGGCGCGGGGCACCGAGCTCGCGCTCGACGGTCGGCACGATCACGACGCTCTCCAACCTGCTGCGCATGCTCTACTCGCGCGCCGGCGACTACCCCGAGGGTGCCGCCCACCTCGCTGCCGAGGCGTTCTCGCCCAACACCGCCGCCGGCGCCTGCTCGCGCTGCGGAGGTCTCGGTGTCGAGCACGACGTCGCCGAGGACCTGCTCGTGCCGGACACGTCGTTGAGCATCAGGGAGGGCGCGATCGCTGCGTGGCCGGGTGCGTGGCAGGGTGCCAACCTCCGCAGCATCGTCAGCGGTCTGGGCATCGATGTGGACCGGCCGTGGAAGCGGCTGGCCAGGAAGGACCGCGACTGGCTGCTCTTCACCGACGAGCAGCCGTCGGTGCTGATCAAGCCCGAGCGCGACCGGATCGACCACGGTTACTACGGCAAGTTCTGGAGCGCCCGCAAGCACGTCATGCACGTGCTGTCCGACTCGCAGAGCGAGCGGATGCGCGAGCGCGCGCTGCGGTTCGTGCGCGACTCGCCGTGCACGGTGTGCCACGGCAGCGGGCTCAAGCCGGAGTCCCTGGCGGTGACCTTCGCCGGTCGTTCGATCGCCGAGGTGAACGCGTTGGCCCTGGGCGACCTCGTCGCGCTGCTGCGTCCCGTCGCCGGAGCCACGGTGGACGACGGGGCCACCGAGGCGGCGGTCAGGATCTGCACCGACCTCGTCGCCCGCCTGGAGGTGCTGCTCGACCTCGGGCTCGGCTACCTCAGCCTGGGTCGCGGGTCGACGACGCTGTCGCCCGGCGAGGCACAGCGGCTGCGGATCGCCACGCAGCTGCGCTCCGGACTGTTCGGGGTCGTCTACGTGCTCGACGAGCCGTCGGCCGGGCTGCACCCCGCCGACGCCGAGCCGTTGCTCGGCGTGCTCGACCGGCTCAAGGCGTCGGGCAACACGCTGTTCGTCGTCGAGCACGACCTCGACGTCGTACGCCGGGCCGACTGGGTCGTCGACATCGGGCCGGGGGCGGGCGAGGGCGGCGGACGCGTGCTCTACAGCGGACCGGTCGCCGGGCTGGAGGCCGTGGCCGGGTCGGTCACCGGCGACTACCTGTTCGGTCGCGTCGAGCCGCTCGAGCACGAGCCCCGTGAGCCGCACGGCTGGTTGCACCTGCGCGGAGTCACCCGTCACAACCTCGAGGACGTATCGGTCGACCTCCCGCTCGGTGTGCTCACCGCCGTCACCGGGGTGTCCGGCTCGGGCAAGTCGACGCTCGTGACCCAGGTCCTCGCCGAGCTGGTACGCGACCGGCTCGGGCTGGCGCCCGAGGATCCCGACGACGCCGCGCTCGAGATCGACGTTGACGACGTGTTCGGGCTCGAGGCGTTCGACCGGCTGGTGCGCGTGGACCAGCGCCCGATCGGACGCACCCCACGGTCCAACCTGGCGACGTACACCGGCCTGTTCGACGCCGTGCGCAAGGTCTTCGCCGGGACCGACGAGGCGCGCGCTCGGGGATACGGCGCCGGGCGCTTCTCGTTCAACGTCGCTGAGGGCCGGTGCGACACGTGCCAGGGCGAGGGATTCGTGTCGGTCGAGCTGATGTTCCTGCCCGGCACCTACGCGCCGTGCCCGACCTGCCACGGTGCGAGGTACGACGCCGCGACGCTCGAGGTGACCTACCGCGACCGCAACGTCGCCGAGGTACTGGCGATGTCGGTCGACGAGGCCGCGGTCTTCCTGGCCGACGTCCCGGCGGCGGCGCGGAGCCTGGACACGTTGCGCGAGGTCGGGCTCGGCTACCTGCGGCTCGGCCAGCCCGCCACCGAGCTGAGCGGTGGTGAGGCCCAGCGCATCAAGCTCGCCACCGAGCTGCAGCGGGCACGGCGCGGGCACGCGCTCTACCTGCTCGACGAGCCCACAGCAGGGCTGCACCCGGCGGACATCGCGCTGCTCGTGCGCCAGCTGCACCGGCTCGTCGAGGCAGGCAACACCGTCGTCCTGGTCGAGCACGACCTCGACACGATCGCCACCGCCGACTGGGTCATCGACCTCGGCCCCGGTGGGGGAGACAAAGGCGGGACCGTGGTCGCGATCGGCACCCCCGCACAGGTCGCCGAGGCTGCGGCGAGCGCCACGGCGCCGTACCTCGCGCGGCGCCTGGGGGACCGGCGGGCGCTGGCGGGTCACTGACGCTGGCACTCGTACGCAGAGGTGCGTCAGCGCGCTGACGCGAGAACGCCCCCGCCTGACGAGCAGATCGGGGGCGTCCTCGGAGCATGTGATTCAGATGTCGTAGTAGTTAGTGCTCCAGCGCGTTGACCTGCGCAAAGTCGCGTCAATCGAGGTTGTGGGGTGCGCGTGGTACGCACAATGCACGCACGACATAGCTTCTCGTTAGAGTCCTCATTCGTGCAGGATGACTTGAGTGTTCGTGACGCGACGGCGGACGACCTCCCGGCTACGGCCTCGATCATCGCCACCCACGCCGGTGGGACGGTCGATGAGTGGCACACGCGCTTCGCCGAAGTCCTCGCTGACCCTGCACGCCTCTTCATCGTTGCGGAGGCCGATGGGGCCGTCGTGGGATTCGGCCAAGCGCGATTCGTGGCATCCCGCGATAGTTCCGGCGGAAGCACCGCTCCGGGTGGCTGGTACCTCAGTGGTGTCACCGTCGCGTCAGGGTATCGGCGGCGGGGAGTAGGCCGCAGGCTGACCGAAGCACGGTTGGAGCGGCTCGAAGGTCAGGTCGTCTACTACGCCGCCGCTCCCGAGAACGCGGGGACGATCGCCCTTCACGAGCGGCTGGGATTCATCCCGAGCGGCAGTGTCACGTTGGCCGGCCAGCATGAGGCATTGCTGCTTTTTCGTCGGGAGCCAGCAATGGCTGACGTCCGGGCCCGGGGCGCCGCTGGCGTGAACCGGATGATCAGCCCGTAACCCACGAAGCTGGCCATCACTGCGACCGGTGTTGGTCGGGGTGATGCGCAGCTGGCGGCCGTGAAGTCCAGCAGTTCAGGCATGCTGGGCCGGATGTGCCCGTCTGATCGGCATGAGGGTCGGCGACGGTTGCGTGCCCAAGAAGGTGGCGACCACGTCCCTGATGAGGCCAGGGTGCTCGACGAGCAGGAGGTGGCTGGCATTGGGTACGACCGCTAGTTGCGCCTGCGGAAGGGCGCGATACATCGCGATGGTGTGCTCGAGGGTGACGAGGTCGTCGTCCCCGGCGAGGACGAGTGTCGGGCAGGGGACGCCGAGCAGCTCGCTTGGTGTCGGGCTCGCCTCGGTCGCAACGGCATCGACGATCTTGCGCACCACCACGTGGAGGTGGTCTCGCCCATCGGGAGAGACCTCGCCGTACGCGTCGAGAATCTGCTCCGGCAGCTCGCCGCCGGATGATGGCTTGAAGAGCAACCCGTCGGGATCGAAGACGGCGCTGACCAGCACGAGCTTCTCCACGAGGTCAGGACGGAGGAGAGCAACCTGCAGCGCCACGGTGCCGCCGGCGCTGTAGCCGACCAGCTTGGCTGGACCGCCGACGACGTCCTCCAGAAAGGCGATCGTGTCTCGCGCCATGAGCTCGACGGTGATCGGGCCAGGCATGTCGGGCGTGCGCCCGTGACCTCGTCGGTCTGGACGGTAGAGCCGGAAGTTGGACGCGAGCTGGTCGAGATTGCCGTCGAAGCAGCGGCTGTCGGTGAGTCCGCCGTGCAACAGCACGACGGGTTCGCCCGCTCCACGCTCGTCGTGCCACATGGATGCAATGTTCGTCATGCCACTACATACGCACCGTTTGGTCGAGAGTCATCGGGAGGCCGAACGTGTGCATGAGGGACGGTTCCAAGAACGTGGTGATGCGTTCGATGCCGGTGCCGCGCAGGTCGATGACAGCCACACCCAGAGCTTCGCCGTCCCGGTAGAGACCGAAGGCCGGCGACCCGTTGGCAGAGGTGCGCACCAACTGGCCGTTGGCGCACACAGTGGCGCCGCCGAGGAGGGCCTCATGGATCGCCGCCCGTCCCTGCAGCCACCACAGGTAGGGGGGCATCGACATCGTGGCGTCCTCATGCAGGAGCGTGACCAGAGCCGCGATGTCGTGTGTGGTGAACGCCTCTACGTAGCGGGACAGCAACGACTCGTCATGTGGGCTGAGGTCTGCATCGTGGGGGCGGGGGAGAGCCATCGTGGTCCGCGCGCGCTGGAGAAGGCTGTTGACGGCGGTCGGGCTCGTGTTGAGCAGGTCGGCGACCTCCGCGGCGGACCAGCCCACGACCTGCCTGAGGATCAGCACAGCGCGCTGTCGGGGCGGGAGCTGCTGGAGCGCGGCCATGAAGGCGAGCCGAATTGTCTCTCGCTGCACGGCAAGTTCCGCGGGGTCGCCATCATCGGGTAGAACGCGATGGTCCGGCACCGGTAGAACGAAGCGCGAGAGGTTGACGGCCGAGCCCGGGTCCGGTCCTGGTGTAGAGGCCGACGTCAGGTCCATGGCCAAGCCACGGCGCTGGCTGCTGCGCAGCATGTCGATGCAGACGTTGCTCGCTATCCGGTACAACCAGGTACGCAGCGCGGCCTTGCGTTCGTCGAAGCTGTCGGCTTTCCGCCAGGCGCGGATCATCGTCTCCTGGACGGCGTCCTCGGCCTCGCCGAGATCGGCGAGCATGCGGTAGCAGTATCCGGTCAGGTCGACACGGTGGCCTTCCAGGCGCTCCTCGAACCCCATCAGCCTGATCCTAGGTGCGGCTGTCGCTCGGGACCGTCAACCGCGCGATTCGCTCGTCCATACGCCGCTCCTAGTGCCGTCATCGCCGACGAGCAGGACGCGGTCACCGTTCGTTGCCGCGATCAGGGTGTGATCGCTCGCGGTGGTTGGGTGCATGGGGGCGGGGAGCCTGCGCCAGGCCGACTCGCCGAGAGGGGTGCTCCACAGTTCGTAGGTGTCGCCGGTGCTGACGGTGGCGAGGAGTTCGTCCTTCGTGATGGCCGTCGAGGCGACGTACGGCGTTCCTCGCCAAGAGCCGGCGACGCGACCGAACTCGACCGCAGGCTGCCAACCGTCGTCCGTGCGTGTCCACGACGCGAAGCCATCTCCCGCGAGGCCGACGGCCTGAAGGTGGCCGTCGGCCAGCAGCACTGCCCGGTGCATGTCCTCGGGCGTGGAGCTCGACGGCACGTCCTCGGGCGCCCACCTCAGCCCGTCGGAGGAGGTCCAGACGGCCGGGTCCCGGTCTGCCATCGACCCGCGCTGTGCTCCGCCGCCGACCAGGGTCCACCCTCTGGCGTCCCAGACGCCCGACTGGGCGATGGCCTCGTAGCCGGTGGGACCCGTCAGCGCGGGCTCGCCCTCGACCTTGGTGAAGGCGCTGGCATCGTCAGTGACCCAGACGCTGGGGCCGGAGAGCCGGTTGCCGGCGATCAGCCAGCCTTCGGGGCCACCCGTGATGGGTCCGACGCCCGTGGCTGTGACACCGCCGTACTGGGTGAACACCGCAGGAACGTCCACCAGTGACCGGTCGCTGTGCTGCTTGAAGGTGGTGACACGTGGGTTGCCGTGGGCGCCTCCAGATCGTGCTCCCACGACCGCAATCCGGTTGCGGGAGCAGGCAATCGAGTTGAGGATCGCTCGGTGTCCCCAGTAGGTCGTGGTGTTGATGGTGACGGGCACCCACCGGACGTCGTCCGTCGATGACCAGGCGGCTGGGCGTGTGTCTCGCGTCTGCGATGGCTCGTCCAGGTAGACCGCACCCACCAGCCACCAGGCGTCGTCACACCAGGTGGCGTCGCGGAAGACGCTTCGGCCCGGGAGCCCGGGGTGCTGCGGCACTGTGCCGCGAACCCACGCGCGGTCGTTTGTCGGCGTCGAGGGCCGTTCGGAGGTGCATCCGGCGAGGGACACGCTCAGCGACACCAGCACGGCCATCCATCCGCGGCGGCGACGTCGCGAGCCCACGCGCGGATGGTGATGGTCGGTCATGTGTTCTCCTGTACGGGCACGTCGGATCGGCTGGTGAGGCACGGGCTCGTTCCTCGGCCACCAGTTCGGAGATGACTGTGTGGCGCTAGGGCGCACTTGCGCACCGGGTGTTTGTCACAGTTCAGCCGTGTTCCGCCCTCCGGCATGGCGGGCAGTCACGCGTCACCGTCGTGGTCGATGTCGTAGGTGAGGACGATGCTGCCAAGGGAGGTCGTGTCGCAGCCGGTCAGCTTCAGCGACAGGGGCGAGGGGAGCTCGCCGAAGAGTCGCGTCCCGGATCCAAGCACCAGGGGATGGACGAAGAGGCGGAGGCCGTCGATCAGGTTCTGTTGGAGCAGGTGGCGGACCAAGACGCCACTGCCGAGGATGACTAGGTCTCCGGTGCCGGCGGACTTGAGGCGTCTGACGTTCGAGGCGAGGTCGCCCGTCATCACGGTGGTGTTGTCCCAGGTGACGTCGTTGTAGTCGAGCGTCGAGCTGGCCACGTGCTTGGGGGTGGCGTTGAGGTGCGCGGCCATGAGGTTGGTGTCGGGTTGGTGGGGCCAGAATGCGGCCATCTTCTCGTAGGTCCGACGACCGAAGAGGTAGGTGCTCGTTCCTGCCAGCCCGTTGCGTCCGTTCGTGGTGTGAATGGCGTCGGCGAAGCGGGCTCCCCACCCGCCGTGCTTGAACCCTCCAGAGCGGTCCTCGTCGGGCGATCCCAGGCCCTGCATGACTCCGTCGACGGACAGGAACTCGATCGCGATCAGCTTGCGCATGGTGTGTACTCCTTTCGGGGCATACCCTCGCGCTCGCCGACGGGGTTCGCCTTGTACGAAATTGACCGGGACGACGTGTCGACCGTTCCGAGCGGTGGGAAGGGGGCGGCGTGCGCGACGTGGCAGGGCGAGAGCCCGGTCCGGTGCTCGTGAGACACCCGGCGCATCCCGGCCTGCGCGGGATGGTCGCTGGGATGGTGGGCTACCGCGAAGACACCACGCGACGAGTGGTGCGGCGTCAACCGGCGGGGAGCCTGATCCCGCTGGTCGTGTCCTTCGGTCCTCGACTGGAGATCCTCGACCTTTCTCACGGCACGGGGCTGGGGCCGAAGGAGTCCTTCGTCGTCGGCTTGATGCCCGGGCACGCGACCACCGCCTTCGCCAGCAGCCAGCACTGCCTGCAGGTCTACCTGACTCCGCTCGGCGCGGCGCGCCTGCTCGACGCACCCGCGGCTTCCATCGCCTGTTCCGTGGTGGACCTCGCCGACGTCATCCCCGCCTTCGACGAGGGGTTCCGGGAGCGCCTCTGGGCTGCACGCAGCTGGGACCGTCGCTTCGAGGTGATGGATCGTGCGCTGCTGCAACGCCTCGCGGGCTCTGAGTCCGCCGATCCGATGGTGGCCTGGATGTGGCACCAGATCGACCGCAGTCGTGGAACCGCGCGCATCTCGGCGCTGGTGCGGGAGACGGGGCTGAGTCACCGGCACGTGTCGTCCCGGTTCAAGCAGACGATCGGCGCGACCCCGAAGGTCGCCGCAGCCGTGGTGCGCTTCGAGTGGGCAGCGCAAGCGCTCCACCGCGCGTCGATCGCCGACGTCGCAGCGGCCTACGGCTATGCCGACCAGAGCCACTTGATCCGCGAGTTCCGGCGTTTCAGCGGCGAGACTCCGACGCAGTTGCGCGAGGCGCGGCGACCCACCGCCCACACCGCCCTCGGAGGCGTCACCGACGACGCCTCCTGAGCACGCGCGGCCACCGGACCTTGATCAGGATGTCAGGACAGGTGGTCCGGTTGCTCGTCCACGCACCACAGGTACGGCAGCTCCTGACCTGTCATGGTGATCGGCCGCAGGTCGCTCGCCGCCTCGAGCGCGGCGAGGGTCGACACCTCCGCGGGCAGGCATCGGTACACCGGGTCGGCAGCGCGCCACCGCGTGACCCATTGCCGGATGCAGCGGAGGATCTCAGCCGTTGAGGGGCGCAGGTCCTGGTCGTCGATCAGCCAGAAGGTCACGATCGCGGTCCGCTCCGGGTCAATCCGGCTGACGTGCACGTGCGTTCCGGTGCGCTCGAGGTACTCCCCGAGTGGGCGCAGGTAGACACAGCCGAGCTCGCGCTCACCGTCGTGGTCCAGCACTGCATATGCGTACGCAGTGCCGTCCACGTGCTCGGCCTCGTGGACTGCCATGAGCCGGCGGGCCCCGTCGCGGCCGAGATCCGCGGGCCATCGGCCTGCGCTGTGGGCGTGGATCGCCTGGGAGCTGGCACGGTACGCCGCCAGGTCCAGGTCGAGGAGGTGACTCGACAACGGGACGATCCGCAGATCACCCTCCACCGACTTCGGCTCGGGCCACCGTCTGGGCCGAGGCGCTCGCGTCATGCGGTGGTGTCCCATTCATCAAGATCGCTCGGGTGGAGCCACTCAGCCGCCAGAGCTCCGAACACCACAGAGTCGACCCACTCGTCCTTGATGAACGCGTTCTGCCTGAGGTGCCCCTCGCGCCGCATTCCGACTCGCTCGCACAGGCGCAGACTCGCCCTGTTGCGGGGGTCGACGCGTGCCAGCACCCGGTGCATCCCGTAGGTCTCGAACGCAATTCGCATGAGCGCGTGAACCGCTTCGGTCGCGAAGCCGCGCCCGCCGGCCTCGGGGTTGAATGCCCAGCCCGTCTCTCCGCGCGACATGGTCTCGTCGACCGGCCAGAGCACCACGTCTCCGATGAGACGGCCCTGCCGCTCCACTACGAGCGACAGCGCGGACCCTGGTCCGTCGAGCTGTGTCCGCTTGACCCGTTCAGCGATGCGCCTCTCTGCTTCCGCACGGGTCCACGGCCCCCATGGGACGTGGGCGACCACGGTGGGGCGGGCGTAGTAGGCCAGCGAGTCGTCGACGTCGTCGACCGTGTAGCCACGCAGGCTGAGCCTGGCTGTGTGGTGGGGAAGGATGAGACCGGGGGAGCGGACCGTGGTCGGTTGCTTCGGAAACACGCGTTCCTGCCTCTTGCTCGTGCCCTTGCGTCGCCACGCTCGGCAGCGCCGGGCAGTGTCTGTTGATTCACACACATGCCATCTGGCCGCGTTAAACTGTACAGTGAAGTTCGGGTTATTGGCGAGGGTGCTGTTTGGCGTGGGTCGCGTTCGGACTTCGATGTGCTCGCATACGGAGAGTCGATATGGCAGTTGGGGGATGAGGACGGCATGGGCGTCGAACTGATCGAGATCCCGGTCGACGCTGTAGTCAGCGCGGCTGCTCGCTTGGCGCGGGCTGGGGCGAGCGACGCGGCGTTGGCCTTGCTACCAGCCGGCAGTCAGGATGCGCGCGTGCTCCTCGCGCGTGCCCAGGTCGAGATTGGCCGCAGCTACTTGACGGGTACTCGTGGGCCTCGTGCCGGGCTCCTGCGAGCTCGCGCGGCCGTGGCGCGTTCTGAGGACCTCGTGCTGGCGTGGGACGTCGGGCTGCTGCAGGTGCGCGCTGACCTCTACGATGCCTTGTTCACGCCCGGCACACGGCTGGGTAGTGATGAGGGCCGGGACCCGGCGACGGTCGAGCGGTTGCGCGAGGCGATCGATCACCTGCGTAGCACCGCTCCTGACGAGGGACGGCGCGCGTGGGCCGACTTCATGCTTGGCACAGTGTTCGACAACCTCTACGGCGTGCGGGACGTGGCGCCTGCGTTGTACCGGTCGGCGTTGGCGCCCGCTCTTGCTGCGGGTGATGACTACCTTGTCTACGAGGTGCTGCGGCACCTGGGCGACCACTCCCACGATGGCGGCGAGATGGACGTTGCACGGGAGGAGTGGGAGGCCTCGGCCTTCCACGCGGCACGCTCAGGCAGCGCCCTCGCGATGCTCAACCAGTTGATCTTGCTGGCGCAGCTGGCTCGTGAGCGCGGCGACGAAGCAGGCGCGAGACTTCTCGGCTCAGAGGTGGGCCGGTGGGCCGAGGGTCTCGGAGCGACCCGGTTGCACAGTCAGGCCGCGGCCTTCGCTGCTGGTGCAGATCCGACGCGTGACGGCGGATGAACCCCGTCGTGCGCATCATCGGGACCGGTGAGGCGATGACATCTGCCGCGGACGCCGCGGTGGTCATCGATGTGCTTCGCGCCTTCACGGTCACCCCCATGCTCTACGTCCACGGTGCGCGGACTGTTTGGCTTGCGACGGACGAAGCGAACGCGCTCGCGACAGCACGGCGGCTGCGCGCAACTCGTCCCGTCGTGGTCGCTTTGAAGGATGGTCCGCCTGCCCCCGGGTTCGGGCTGGTGAACTCCCCAGGGCGAGTGGCCCAACTCGACCTCACTGATCACGACGTCGTGCAGACGACGGCAAACGGCACTCGCGGCGTCTTAGCACTTGCGGGGGTCCCACTTGTGCTAGCGGGCAGCCTCGTCAACGCATCGGCCACCGCTGCGGTGGTCCGCGAGGCTGGTCCGAGACGAGTGCACCTGGTCGTGACCGGCGCCTCAGGGACAGCTGACGAGGACGTTGCGTGCGCCGAGCTGATCAGAGCACGGCTACTGGGGAACCAGGTCGACCAGCGAGCGCTGGTCGAACGCGTACGCGCTTCCCAGGCTGCCCAGGACCTCGCCGCGGGCCTCGATGCAGCGTTCCCGGGCGTTCACGCTGACGACGTCCGGCTCGCGTGCCAGGTGGACAGCATCGACGTCGCGCTCGTCCGGCAGCACCAGCGCGATCTTGTACTCATGCGTCCCGTCCTGGTTCCGGGCACACGCCGTACGCGTCGTCGCGGCGCCGCGGCAACGCCGACCGCGTCGGGGTGATGATGACCATGAGTCTGGCCGAGACCTTCCCGCCCAGCCGCACGCTGACGCGGGCGCGGCTGCTGACGGTGGTCTGGCTCCTCTCCTCCGTCCTGAGTGTCGTGCTGCTGCCATTGGTCGGTGTGGGCCGGGAGGGTGCCACGGTCCTGCGGGTCAGCGGTGTCGTGGGAGTGGCTGCCTTCTTCGGCGCGCAGGTGCTGGTGATGTGGTCGGCGGTGACCCCGTGGGCAACCACCCGGACGCACCGCCGCCGGCAGCTGCTGTTCGTGGCAGCGGCGGTCCTGAGTGTTCCGATGGTCGCGCCGGTAGCTGCGGACCAGTGGGCCACGTGGGCGTGGCTGGCGGCGAGCGTGATCGGGACGGCGCCACTGATGTGGTCCTGGTCCTGGGCGACGGTGGCCTCCCTGGCGGCACTGGTGACGAGTGTGCTGGTGGCGATGGTGTTCGACGGGGAGGTGTTCCAGTACGCCGCCGTGACACTGAGCGTGGGTGTTGGACTCGCGCTGGTGAACCGTGCGCCGGTGTGGTTGTGGGAGCTGCTGGTGCGTGCCGAGGCGACCCAGAGGGTCGAAGCGCGGGCAGTGGCCGCCGATGAGCGAAACCGGTTCGGACGCGACGTACACGACATCCTCGGGCACGACCTCACGGTCATCGCGCTGAAGTCCGAGCTGGCAGCCCGCACCGCCGACGCCGACCCCGCGTCCTCGGCCCGTGAGGCCGAGGAGGTCCGCGCCATTGCCGAGTCGGCGCTCGGTCGCCTCCGAGGTGCGCTCGCGCCGCGGCGGCAGGACCTCGACGTGCGGTCCGAGGTGGACCAGATGGCGCGCATCCTCGCCGCCGCCGGGCTGCACACCGACGTCGAGGCCAGCGACGTTGACGGCTCGGCCCCAACGCTGCGTGCACTCACGATGGCGGTGAAGGAGGCGACGACCAACGTGCTGCGGCACAGCGATGCTCAGCGGTGTCGAATCGTCCTGCGCTCGGACGGGGATCGTGTGCGGCTCGAGGTGACCAACGATCGACCCCGCGCGGGCCGGTCGCCGCACGGACCGACCCGGACGGGTTCGACCCGGACGGGTTCGACCCGGACGGGTTCGACGTCGTCGGGCGCCAGCCCCTCGAGCTCCGGTCTGAACGGTCTGCGTGAGCGCGTGATCGGCGTCGGGGGCACCTTCGCCGTCCATCGCCGCGCGGACTCGTTCACGATCGACGTCTCGGTGCCCGCCGTGGTGCCTGACGGGGGTCTGGTGGGTCATGAGTGAAACGCTGAGAGTCATCGTCGCTGACGACGAGACGACCATCCGTGCAGCCCTCGCGGCGCTGCTGTCGCTCGAGGCCGACCTCGAGGTGGTGGCGCAGGCCGCTGACGGCCGGGAGGCCATCGACCAGGCTCGTCGCCATCGTCCCCACGTCGTCGTCCTGGACCTCGAGATGCCCGGGCCGGACGGGATCGCCACAGCGGCGGAGCTGCGTCGCTCGGTGCCTGACTGCGCGGTGGTGCTGTTGAGCGGCCGCGGGCGCCCCGCCCACCTCCGCGACGCCCTCGAGGCCGGTGCCTCTGCGTTCGTGGCCAAGGGCGCACCGGCTGGCACCCTCGCCGAGGTCATCCGGGATGTGCGGCACGGCGAGCGTTACGTCGACCCCGCGCTGGCCGCCGACGCGATCACCGCACCGCCCAACCCCCTGTCCGAGCGGGAGCTAGAGGTGTTGCGCCTCGCTGCGCTCGACCTCCCCACCGCGGTGATCGCGCGTCGTACGAACCTCGCTGGAGGGACCGTGCGCAACTACGTCGCGGCCGCGACCGCGAAGCTGGGCGCCCAGTCGAAGGGGCAGGCCATTGCGATCGCCCGAGCTCACGGGTGGATCAGGTAGCACGTGGTGCAGCGTCCGGTGACCGACCGCACCAGACCGGGAGGGGCCACAGGGGTGGTGCGGTCGGTCCTGGTGTCATCCGGCGACCGCGACGATGAGCGCTGCAGCACCGAGGGGCACGTCTAGGAGGATGCAGAACTCGGCCATCGAACGGGGGACGACGTCGTTGCGGCGCCAGTGCCGGTAGTCCCACAGTGCGTGGCTGAGCAGTACGAGTCCCGCCAGGGCGAGTCCGACCCGCGGTGCAATCAGCAATGCGACGACAGCCAGACCGCCGAAGCCAAGCATCGCCAGGCTCTGCTCGGACAGCATCCGACGGGGTGAGCCGAGGGCCAGCCCAACGACGACCATGACGCCCACGTATCCGGCGAGGCCCCACCACCAGGGGACGCCAGCGAGCTCGGTCACGGTGACGGCCACGCTGCTCGCGATGATCCCGGCCCAGGCGACCCACCGCCGGTCCAGGGCGGCGGCGGCCAGGTAGCAGGACGCCGCTGCTGCGACCGTGATCGCGGTGCCCTCGGTGTTCACGCCGACCACGATCTGCCATGCGGCGACGAGAAGACCCACGATGCTGGGCCAGTGGCCCCAAGCGGCCCGTCGCGCGGACGCGTGGACTGGTCCAGTGTCGGTCGTGACGTGGTCGGGAGTCGTCACGACGACAACCTTGTCGAGGCGGGATCCCTGATCTTCTCGAGGCTCGTCCGGTGGTGGTCGTGATGCGCGGTGGTGTACTCGTGGCGACGCAAGAGCATGGCCAGCAGCATGAAGCCGAGCATCAGCACATGCCCGTATGACATCACCGCGGCGTCGTTCACGACGCCTGCCCAGTGCAACGGGTAGAGCACGATGAACCCGGCGTACATGGCCAGGCTCATCTCCCATGCAGGCGCCCAGCCGTGTCCCCGGTACCGCATCCAGGCCACCATCGGTACCGACATCGCCGTGGCCATCACGATGGTGTCGACCTCGACCGACCGAAGGACACTCGTCGGAGCCGTGCCGGCGATGGCCAACGTCCAGGCCGGGTGCAGGACGAGCATCCCCGCCGCCATCGCGACGACCATCTCGACGTAGTGCGCCAAGAACCTGGCAGCTGCGGCGGCCCTCATGAGCGACCCCCGCCCACGGGTCCGAGCTCCTGGGCTGTGGGGGACGGCGTGCGCACTGACGGGGGAGTGGCGTTGTCGATGCGGGCGTCGACGGCGCGCGGGCTGGTGGGGCGGGGCAGAGGTGCTGGTCTGGTCGGGAGAGGTCGCGCCGGCCGGGGATTGTTGTGGACGTTCTCGTGAGTGAGCATGGCACTGACCTTGCGTCCGGTCACCGCATCTTCGACCCGTGCACTTGGCACGAACCATGCGTGCATCGCGCCTTCGCCTGAAAAGTGCCTCTCGACCTTTGGAGTTGCTACACCTCGCCGAGCAGGGCACCTTGACCGCCAGCAAGGGCGTGCCCCTGGGTCAAGGGAATCCAATAGCACTCGAACCGCTTGGGGTCGCTCCCGTCGTCAGGGTCGTCCTCGCTGCTCACCCACCGCTCCGGAACCGGACCGTCCACCTCGAGGATGAAGACGTGTCGATGATGCGTCTCCCACCGGTACGGAGCCATGTCGTACGTGGTCTCGCCCACCTTGCGCGTCACGCGCAATCCGTCCAGTCCCGTTTCCTCCGCTGCCTCGCGTAGAGCCGCGGCTGCGGGTGGCTCGCCCGGCCGAATGCTGCCCGCAGGAACCTGCAGCCCTGACTCGTCCCAAGGCTCGTCCAGGTGTCGGAACACCAGAAGCCGACGGTCTCGGACGACGTAGCAGACGACCTTCTGCTTCGGTACACGTGCTGGCATCGGAGGAATAGTAGGTCTCGTCGACGGCGGGGGAGTGATGTCGAGCAAGCTCAGGACAAGACCGGGGCCTCGGCACCCGGGCCGGTCTCGACGTCGATGTCGCCGGCACGCATGACCTCGCCGCAGGCCGCGCAGTGGGGTTCCACGTGCGTCACCTGACCGCAGGCGTGGTGCCGGTACAGCGTCGGGGGGCCTGCCTCGCCGGCGGTCCACCGATCACCCCATGCCGCGATCGCGAGGAGGACGTCGATGAAGTCCGCCCCCTTCTCGGTGAGGACGTACTCGTGACGCGGCGGGCGCTCGGAGTAGGCCACGGCTTCGAGCAGTCCCAGCTCGACCAGGTGCCGCAGTCGCTCAGCCAACACCTTTCGCGACACCCCCAAGTCCTGCCGAAGCTCCTCGAAACGTCTGATCCCGACGTGCACGTCACGCAGCACGAGCACCGACCACGGCTCCGCCACCACCGGCAGGCTGCGCGCGATCGAGCACTCCATCAGCGAGAAGTCGGTGCGATGCATGGGTCCTCCGGACGGTCAGTTCCTTGACGGAACTCACAGCATACGCCTACGGTCGGGTCCATCTCTTGAAGGAACTTACTGGCGTGGGGGATCTCCATCGTGACTGGCGCACGTGAACGTTCTACGACCTCCCGTGACGAATCCGAAGATGCCGCGGGGTGGCGCGAGTGGGTCGGGCTGGCGGTTGTGTCACTGCCGGCTCTGGTGGTGACGATGGACGTGTCCATCCTGTTCCTGGCGGTGCCGTCGTTGACCGTGTCGCTCACACCCACGGCCGGCCAGCTGCTCTGGATCAGCGACATCTACGGGTTTGTCATCGCGGGTTCGTTGCTCACCATGGGTGCGGTCAGCGACCGTGCCGGACCGCGCCGACTGCTCATGCTCGGCGCGACGGCCTTCGCCGCAGCGTCGCTCCTCGCCGCGTTCGCGTCCACTCCTGAGGCCCTGATCACCGCGCGGGCGATCCTCGGCGTGGCTGGCGCGACGCTGGCCCCTTCCTCCATGGCCATCCTGCGCTCGATGTTCCGTCAGGAGCGACAGCGCAGACAGGCCGTCGGGGTGTGGATGAGCTGCTTCGCGGCCGGCGCCGCAGTAGGTCCACTGGTCGGCGGTGCACTGCTGGAGCACTTCTGGTGGGGCTCGGCCTTCCTGTTGAACGTGCCGGTCATGGCGGTGCTCCTGGTCGGCGGAGCCGCCGTGCTGCCAGCGCCACCGGCCCGGCGACGGGCGCAGCTCGATCTCCGCGGAGCCGTGATGTCTCTCGTCGCCATCTTGCTCGTGACGTACGCCTTGAAGACGGCGGTCAGTGAAGGTCTCGACGTCGTCGCGGTCGTCAGCCTGGCCGCGGGCGCCGCGGTCGGTGGTGCCTTCATTCGGCAGCAGAAGACCGCTTCGCATCCCCTCGTGGACCTTTCGCTGTTTCGAACCTCCGGCTTCGCGGTGTGCCTGGTGGCGATCGTCCTCAGCGCCTTTGTCGTAGCGGGGCTGCTGTTCTACATGGCCCAACTGCTGCAACTGGTGGCGCAACGAGGACCACTTGAGGCTGGTGTGTGGACGCTGCCAGTCATGGTTGCGACGATTGCCGGATCGATGTCGGCGCCCGCGCTCCTCGAACGGCTGAGCCCGCTGCCACTCCTGGCGGGTGCCCTGGGACTGGCCGGCCTCGGGCTGGCCATGGCTGCGATGCTGAGGGCGGACGACTTCACCTCCCTCATCGCGGGCTCGACTTTGGTGGGGCTCGGAGCCGGCGCGGCAGGCACCATCGCGACCGACAGCATCATCGGTGCCGCGCCGATCGAGCGCGCCGGCGCAGCCTCGGCGGTCACGGAAACCGGGAGCGAGCTCGGGGGCGCCCTGGGCGTCGCGCTGCTCGGCAGCCTGGGTACGGCGGTCTACCGCGCTCGAGTGTCCGACGCGCTGCCTGCGAGCCTCTCGGCGTCATCGACGGCCACGGTCACCGACTCCCGCGCTGGGGCGGCCGGCCTCACCGCGTCCGTGCCCGAAGACGTGCTCCGCGCGGCCGACGCCGCCTTCGTCGACGCTCTGCAAGCCGCATCCCTGTCCGCTTCCGCGCTGTGTGCTGTCGCCGCGACTGTCGCTGTCGTGGTCATCCGGCGAGCGTCCCGCCCGGCACCCGATCGATCACGCGTCCCGCCAGGGCGAGCGCCGCGCGCCATCAGTTCCCAGCACGACCCCACCGAAATCGACCAGAGGAGCCAACCATGACCATCGCCACCCGCCATGCGACCGACGCCGAGCGCAGCACCTTCGTGCTCCTGCCCGGCGCCTGGTCCGGCCCATGGGCCTGGGAGCCCGTCCACACACGTCTCATCCGACGCGGCCACCGGGTGCTCACCGTGTCGTTCTCCGGGCTGCAGCCACGAGGTGACGTGGACGTGGACACCGTCACCCTGCAGACCCACGTCGACGACACACTGAGCACCATCGCTCGACACGACCTCACCGACATCATCGTGGTCGGACACTCGTACTCAGGACTGGTCGCAGGGATGGTCACCGACCAGGCGCCACGCCACGTCGTCCGCACCGTGTACGTCGAAGGCTTCCTGGCTCGTGACGGCGAGTCACTCCTCGATGCCTTCGGCGCAGAGCAGAAAGCCCTGGAGCTGGGGGACATACGGGCGAACGACGGCTGGTGGCCACCCCCGCCCGCCGCAGCCATCGCTCAGGAGCCTGACCTCACTAGCGCTCACGTCCAGTGGCTGGTCACCAGACTGTTGCCGCACCCGGCGCGGACGATCGCCGAGCCCGCCGAGCTGTCCAGCGCCATCGCCGACCACACCTCGACCGTCATCGCCCGAGCACACACCGAACCTCACCTCGAGAAGCTCCGTCGCGAGCACGGCTGGGACGTTCGTCACCTGGATGCGGGCCACTGGCCGATGCTGAGCGTCCCGGATCGACTCACAGACCTGCTCGTCGAGGTCGCCGCCTCACGCGCTGTCTGATCGACCCCGGGCCAGCCATGTGGCGTA
Organism: Nocardioides sp. T5; assembly: GCF_048161455.1. Lineage (NCBI taxonomy): Bacteria > Bacillati > Actinomycetota > Actinomycetes > Propionibacteriales > Nocardioidaceae > Nocardioides > Nocardioides sp. T5. The sequence goes on from NZ_CP182415.1 coordinate 1,855,379, forward strand.
CACCCCGACGAGAACGCCGAGTCCCATCAGGAAGGCGACCGGGTCGAGCGGCTCAGGGACCCAGCTCGCAAACGGGGTCGCCGCGGACGCAGCGGCGGTGAGAACGAGAGCGGCTGCGGTCTCGAGCGCGGCGGTCGAGGATCGTGCCCGCACCCAGCGCAGGAGTGGCACCCCGACCAGTGCCAGTCCCACGCCGGCCGCTGACCCGAGCGCCCACGAGCGGACGCCGGCAGCGTGGTCCGTCAGGCCTATCAGCGCCAGCACCACGCCCGCCGCCATGGCAGCGGGCCGGATGACTGCCTCGACGAGTGCGTACGGCGCCGGGGTGTCCCGGGTGCGGTCCTGACGCTTGCGCGGGATGTGCGCCCAGGCCTCGCTCATCAGGTGGCGTCGCGCCAGCTCGGCGACGACGCCCGTGCTCAGCACTGCGAGCGCTGCAGTGATCCAAGATCCGGAGAGGACCCAAGCCAGCGCCGCCACCAAGGTAAGCACCTCGGGCGCCGCGAGGACGGACATGACCCAGCCCCGGACGTATGCAGGGTGGGCCTGGGCGACGTCTGCAGGATGGAGCAGCCGCTGGGCGCTCGGGTCGGGCAACGAGACTCGCTCAGACATGGCGCTCATGGCTCCTCCAAGGGACGAGTGGGATGTAGGTGGCGGTGCGGTGCGACGCCCGCGCGATGTCGTAGACCTTCTGTCGGGAGACGCCCAGCTCCTCGGCGACCGAGACGGCACTGAAGTCGTCCAGGAGGAGCTCGACAGCGGCGGCTCGCACCGATGCCGCCCGGGAGTTGAGGTGGGCCGCGAGGGCCGACACTTCCGCGGCAAGCAAGGCAACCGCCACGCTGCCGCCGAACTCCCGCGCCCAATCCGCTTCGCCCGATCGACAGGCGGTGAATAAGGCGTCGCCGAGGTCTCCCAAGGTCGCGCTGACGAGGTTCGCGGGAACTCGCGCGAGCTCGAACCGAGCGACCGTCAGCTCCAGGTCGTCGGGATTGCGGTGGGCGAGGACCTCGCTCCACGGAGGCGTGTCATCCCCGAGTTGACGCTTCACGTCGCTGAGCATGGCGTGCGGTAGGCGATGTGTCAACCCCGGGATGACGCGCTCGCGCGACTGCGCTACCGCGCCAGCCCTCCACCGGTCCAAGCTTCGTCGGCACTGACGTCACGGACCACGTCGAGCCAGTCCGGAACCTCGCCGGACGGCTGGTCACCATCGTCGATCTCGGCGAGCAGTGAGCCGTCCGGGAACTCGTCGATGGCGATGAGCCAGCCGTCGGCGTCGACCAGGTGCCGCTTCTTCCGCAGCGTTCGGGCCGGGAGCGCGGACAGGAGGGCCCACTCATGGTCGTCCACGTAGAAGGTGGTGCAGGCAACCTCCTCTGGGCCCGGGGTGAGGCGTACCTTGTGACCGAGCTTCCGTGTCACGGTTCCGTCCTGCTCCCGCACCTCACGGAGGCGAAGGCGGGTGCCCGTGATGTAGCGGTCGGCGATGTCCTTGGTGCTCGTCACTCCGGGGGGCAGCCTCGACACCAGGTACCGGCGCTCGCGCTCCACGACGGCGTACTTCAGAGATGCAGGCATGTAGAACCTCCCATGACTCGATAGGACGTCGCTCGCTCTTGCTCGTCGTGCGGCATGGCATCGGCCGCTCGGGAGCGAAGCAGCTGCATGGTGGTGTCGCCTGGGACCGTCCCCTCATCCACGAATCCGACTCGTTCGGCCGTGCGGCGTGCCGCGACGTTCTCCGGCCTGGTGCGAAGAGCGACAGTAGCCACCGTGATGTCGAGGATCAGCACGAACTGAGCGACAGCAAGCAACCCGAGCGCTGCCCATCGCCGCGGATGGGCCGTCGTCGCGGTGTCGGAAGCGTGGGTCGTACTCATGCATGAAGTCAATCTAACTCGTACAAACGTATTCGAGTTAGAACAGAACCCGGACGACTGCGTACACTTTCCCGGATGAGCCCGTCCTCGGCAGCAACCGGCCAAACGGCGAAGCGCGCGGATGCCCGCAAGAACATTGCGGCGATTCTGGACGCGGCCACGGCCTGCCTGGCGGTGAACCCGGAAGCGAGCATCAACGAGATCGCGGCCGCGGCCGGTGTCGGTCGCGTGACGCTCTACGCCCACTTCGCCAACCGCGCGACGTTGGTCGGCCAGGCCGTCGATCGCGAGATGGCAGCCTCCGACGCCGAGCTGGAGGCGGTGGACCTCGACGGCGACGCTCGCGAGGCCCTCGGTCGGCTGCTGGTGGCGAGCTGGCACGTGACTCACCGGGTTGGCGGGCTCGTGCTCGCCGCGCAAGCTGCCATGCCGGAACGCGACTTCCGCCAAGCGCACCACAAGCCGACGCGACGAGTGCTGCGAGTGCTGCGCCGCGCGCGCCGCGAGGGAAGCGTGCGCACCGACATGCCGCTGAGCTGGCAGGTCACGACCATCCAAGGGGTGATTCATGCCGCCTCCAGTGCCGTCCACCGCGGCGAGCTCGCCGCCGACAAGGCGCCGACGCTGATCCGTGCAACCGTCCTCGCCGCGCTGACTCCGCCCGGACAGATCGTGCCCTGATTGGCCTATGCGCCGAGAGGCGGCGGTGGGTTCAAACGGGTGAGATAACTCAGTCACTGGACCCCCTGCCCGGACGAGCGCCTGGCGGGGATGCCGGACGAACGGGTTGGTCAGACGCGAGACGCTGCGGATCGCTTTCGTCGCAGCGGTTCAGCACCTGCCGGCCCGCCAGCGAGCCGTACTGCTGATGGGGTCTGCAGCAGATCCGGTGACAGGTTGACCTGACCTACCTCTCGGGTCACGCGGCCGGTGCTGATGCACGGACGAGTGACAGACGGGTTTGTCTGGTTCTGCATGAGCAACGAGTCAGAGACGCTTTGGGCAGGACGAGGTCGATCTCGTTCCTCGTACTGATCAGACTCGTGCACCCCGCGCTGCCCCCAAAGCGAAAGTGGCGGCCGGCCCTGCGAGAGTTTCCGCAGGTCAGCCGCCACTTCCGGCGCCTCGGGAGTCTGAGTTCGATCAGATCTCCCATATCTAGAGCTAGATGTCGTAGTACACCCAGAGTCATGTCACATCGCCTACTCCAGTTCGGCGTCGTCGCAGGTCAGGTGGGGGATCGCGACGTTACGCCTAAGCAGGGTGGGCGTCCAGTAGGTGCCTGGTAGGTGCTGATTTAGGGGAAATCGCGGGGAACTCAGCCGAGGTCAGCGGCTTCGCACGAGGGCAACCTGCGCGCCCTTGACGCTCCCCACCCAGTTGTCTCGCCCGACTAGCCAGCCACCGGCGACTCGGCGCGCGTCGGCATGTGCTTCGGCCGTGACGGCACGACCCCCGCCCGAGCCGGTGGGGGCCGGGCGGGGGTCGCTGGGAGAAGCCGGGTGTCAGGCGTTCCTGATCGCGGAGATGTCGAACTCGACCTTGATGTTGTCGGAGACAAGGACGCCGCCGGTCTCGATCGCGCCGTTTCAGGTGAGGTCCCAGTCCTTGCGGTTGATCGTGGTCGCGCCCTCGAAGCCGACGCGGGTGTTGCCGAACGGGTCGACGGCGGTGCCGGTCTCCTCGAACGGGATTGTGACGGGCGTACGCGGTCCAGGACGAGGACCGCGCGAACTGCTCCGTCGCGGCGAGCGCGTGGTCGGGGCGAAGCTCGGCCTGACGAGGAAGGCGGTCAACCCGCCTGCCGCGGCGACGGTGAGGTAGCGCAAGTCGTCTGAGCGCGGTCAGCCCCCCGTTGAGCGCGAACGCGAACACGCCGGCCAGATCCAAGGTCAAGAACAACGGCGGCGTGGTGTCCACGAGCACTGTCTACCTCCTGGTCGCGAGATCGGACAGCGAGGATCGACGCGGGAAACGCTCCCCATGTCGCCCTCCCGAAGTGGCCGCAGGACGCGATCGGCGGCTCGGAGTCGGGCCGGCCCCCGAGACCGTTGATCTCGGGGGCCGACCGAGCGGCTGAGCGAGGGTCACCACTTGTGCATGGTGCCGTGCTCGATGTTGTAGTACATGCCGATGTGCGTGTAGAAGTTCATCGCGCCAAAGAGCAGGAACACCGTTCCGCCGATGACCCAGGCCCACACGGCCCAGCGCAGGAGCTGCGGTCGGTCGGTCCACAGCGCGATCGCAAAGAGCAGCGCCCCGAGGGCGACGATGCCCCACAGGCCGCCGAGGAACAGCGCCTCGAGGATCGGAAGGTGGCCGAAGCGCCCGCTGATCGGCTCCTCCGGCGGTGCGGCACCGAGCTGAAAGCGGACGAACGTGATGGCTAGGACTGCCATCGCGAGACCGAGTGCCCCGACGAAGATGCCGACCGGCTTGAACGCCGACAGGGTGGTGGCGTTGGCCCCCTCGACCGCGCCGGCGTACAGGCTGCGGCTGCGCCACAGGTAGACGGCTGCGAACAGCAGCAGTGCGCCGAAGCCGGCGGCGGGCTGGCCGAAGGCGATGTTGGCGTACTCGAAGCCGTTGCCGCCGAACGGCCAGGTGACGGTCGTGTGGATGCCTAGGGCGAGGAGCAGGACGCCGGTGACGGCGAAGAACCCTGCCCAGCCTTCGCTGTCGATGCGCTTGCCCTTGATGAGGTGGGCCATGAATGCGGCGAAGCCGAGCAGTCCGGCCCCGGCCGTCAGTGCGACCAGTTCGTTGTAGACGACCATGCCGTCCACGCTCCTTCCGTGCCCAGTGGGGCACTCGTGTGCGTTGCTTCCGGTGTGAGATGTCCGGGCGGAGGTCATCCACCCGTACTGCCCGGCATAACGCTACGGGAATCGTAGCGATTCCCTAACGCGGTGCCCGATCTTCAGGCGGTCCCAATGCGTCCGCTTGGGCTGCCGCCACCATTACGCTACGATAATCGTATCGAATGGAACGAGGCGGAACCCCGTCTCCGGGAAGGAGTGAGAGAGGTGCCCAGCTGGGAGATCCTGCTGTTTATCGTGGCCGCACTGGTGGCCGGGGGACTGACGATGGGAGGAGTGACGTTGGTGTACTTCCTCGACAAGTGGCGAGACGATCCGCGCGAAGCATCGGCCGTCGCGGGCGACGAGCGCGGCGCGAGCCAGTTCGACCAGGCAGCGTGAACCTCATGCACCCCGTGATGGTCCTGGTGGCCTTCGCCATCGCGGCGCTCGTCACTTACTCGCTGGTGCTGGTCGCTCTCAGCGCCACATCGGCGCTCTCGCATGAGAACCGGGACGACGCCAGCGGCGAACGCCACCACCCTGGCGAGCGTCCACCTCCCAGGTCGGAGCTGGTGGCCGGCCCGCCCCTGCCACCATGGGTACCCGTCAGCCGCAACCGCACCCTCCACCAGGGCGACCCGTCCGACGCACCCGCTACCGACCGGAGGTCACATGTCCACTGCTGAGGGCACACCCAGCCCGGCAAGGCCCGGTCGTCCGCGAGCAGCCTCGGTCGACCAACGCCTGCACCAAACGGTGCTCCAGCTGCTCCGCGAAGGCGGGCCCAGCGCGGTCACCGTAGACGGGGTCACGTCCCGCTCAGGCGTCGCGAAGACGACGATCTACCGCCGCCACTCCAACCGCAGCGAGCTGCTCACGTCCGTGTTGGCGAGCGCCGTCAGCACGCCGGAGGTACCCCGCGACGGGAGCGTGCGGGACAAGATCCGCTTCGCGCTCGAGCAGGTGTGGCACCAGATGGACGACGTCCTGGGCCCCGGTGGTCTCGCCGCGCTCGTCGCGAACAGCGACCCCGAGTTCACCGACCTGTTCCGCGCCGCCCTGCGACCGCACGTCGACATGCTCGTCAGCCGCATGCGTGAGGACGCCGACGCGGGCCTGCTGCGCCCGGAGCTCGACGCCGACGGAGTGGTCAGCCTCATGATCGGCGCCTACCTCGGCGAGCTCGTCCGCCACGGTGAGGTGGAGCCTGACTGGCTGGACCGCACCATCGAGATGCTGTGGATCCTGATGGCGCCCCTTTGATCGGTCGACGCCGGCTGGCTAGACCCACCGAGCTGTGGGTCGACGCCAAGCTGCGACCACTCGTGACCGCGTACTGCACTCGCCAACGGTTGGGGCCACGCACCCCACGGCCGGGCGCGCGACACCTCCAACTCGCACCTTCTATTCGGGCCAGAGTAGCTAGTCGCTCGCGCCTTGCGTGGGACCCGTGGCGACTTCGTCCTGTGGATGACCGGGATTGGGAGTGGATCGGCGCCAGTTGTCGCCGGCCATCGCCATCGGACATCAGGAGGTGAGGGGCAGTCCTGTGCGCTGGCGAAGCTCGTCGAGGGAGAGCTCGTACGTCTCGCGTGCGGTTGCACCTGCGGGTCCGAGGTCGAAGACGCCGTAGTCGGTGTAAGCCCGGCTGACGCAGGCCCGGCCGGTCAGCGGGTAGGTGCACGCGTCGACCAACTTGGAGGCGCCGTCGCGGGTGAAGAGAGACATCATCACGAAGACGTCTTTCGCGCCGATGGCGAGGTCCATCGCTCCGCCGACGGCGGGGATGGCGTCGGGTGCGCCGGTGTGCCAGTTGGCTAGGTCGCCGGTGGTAGAGACCTGGAAGGCGCCGAGGACGCATACGTCGAGGTGGCCGCCGCGCATCATGGCGAAGGAGTCGGCGTGGTGGAAGTAGGAGGCCCCCGGGGTTTCGATGACGGGGACCTTGCCGGCGTTAATGAGGTCGGGGTCGATCTCGTCACCGACGGCGGCGCGGCCCATGCCGAGCATCCCGTTCTCGGTGTGGAGCACGACGCCCTGGGCGGGGGTGAGGTGATCGGCGACGGTGGTGGGCTGGCCGATGCCGAGGTTGACGAAGGCGCCGTCGGGGATGTCGGCGGCGACGAGTGCGGCGAGCTCGTCCTTGGTGAGGGGACCGCGGTCGGTGTGCTCGACGGTCATCCGGCCGCTCCTTGCTCTGCGAGCGCGCTCTCGCCGCTCACGTGCACCACGCGGTCGACGAAGATGCTCGGGGTCACGATGTTCTCGGGGTCGAGGTCGCCGGTCTCGACGACATCGCTGACCTGGACGATGGTGGTGGCCGCCGCGGTCGCCATGACGGGTCCGAAGTTACGGGCGGTCTTGCGGTAGACGAGGTTGCCCATCCGGTCGGCGCGGTGGGCCTTGATCAGGGCGTAGTGGCCGCGGATGGGGTGCTCGAGGACGTAGTCGCGTCCGTCAATGGTGCGCTGCTCCTTGCTCTCGGCGAGCAGGGTGCCGACGCCGGTGGGGGAGTAGAACGCGCCGATGCCGGCCCCGGCGGCGCGCATCCGCTCGGCCAGGTTGCCCTGCGGGACGACCTCGAGCTCGATGCGGCCGGTGCGGTAGAGGTCGTCGAAGACCCACGAGTCGCTCTGGCGGGGGAAGGAGCAGATGATCTTGCGGACGTGGCCGGTGGCCAGCAGCGCGGCGAGGCCGTGGTCGCCGTTGCCGGCGTTGTTGTTGACGACCGTGAGGTCCGTGGCGCCGTGCAGGCGCAGGGCGTCGATGAGCTCGGTGGGCTGGCCGGCGAGGCCGAAGCCGCCGATGAGCACGGTCGCGCCGTCGGGGATGTCGGCGACGGCCTCGTTCGGGTCGGTGAGGTGGGTGGTAGTCACGCGGCGTCCTCGTTCTCCAGCACCACGGCGAGGCCCTGGCCCACGCCGATGCAGATCGCGGCCAGGCCCCAGCGGTGGCCGTCGGCGCGCATCGCGGCGGCGAGGGTGCCGAGGATCCGGCCGCCGGAGGCGCCGAGGGGGTGGCCGAGCGCGATGGCGCCGCCGCGTGTGTTGACGACCTCGGGGTCGGACAGGCCGCGGGCGAGCCAAGCGTCGACGCACACGAGCGACTGCACGGCGAAGGCCTCGTTGAGTTCGACGACGCCGACGTCCGACCAGCCGATGCCGGCGCGGTCCAGGGCTTTCTGCGCGGCCTCGACGGGCGCGTAGCCGAAGCGGTGCGGCTCGACGGCGTGGGTGCCGCGTCCGGCGACGCGGGCCAGTGGGTCGTGCCCGATGCGGTCGGCGGCCGCGGCGGAGCCGAGGAGTACGGCGGACGCGCCGTCGCTGAGGGGGGAAGCGTTGCCGGCGGTGATGGTGCCGTCGGGCCGGAACGACGGCTTGAGCGCGGCCAGTGAGCTGATCGTTGCCTCCGGCCGGATGCCCTCGTCGCGGGTCAGGTCGGCGCCGTCGACACCGACGACGAGGTTGTCGTAGAAGCCGGACTCCCAGGCGGCGTGGGCGAGCTGGTGCGAGCGGGCGGCGAAGGCGTCCTGCCGCTCGCGGGACACTCCGTGGATCTCCTGCAGCTGCTCATTGGACTCGCCGAGCGAGACCGTCCACTCCGCCGGCATGCGCGGGTTGACCAGCCGCCAGCCCAGCGTCGTAGAGACCAGCTCGGCGTTGGCCGCCGGGAATGCGCGCTCCGGCTTGGGCAGCACCCACGGGGAGCGGGTCATCGACTCCACGCCGCCGGTGAGCACGATGTCGGCGTCCCCGGTCTCGATCGAGCGCGCGCCGGCCATGGCGGCGTCGAGCGACGACCCGCACAGCCTGTTGACCGACGTGCCCGGGACCGAGACCGGCAGGCCGGCCAGCAGCGCGGCCATCCGCGCGACGTTGCGGTTGTCCTCCCCGGCACCGTTGGCGTTGCCGAGGACCACCTCGTCCACGTCACCGCCCTCGAGACGGGTCCGCTCCAGCGCGGCGCGCAGCACCCCTGCAGCCAGGTCGTCGGGGCGCGTCTTCGCCAGCGCGCCGCCGAAGCGGCCGAAAGGCGTGCGCACGGTCGCGTAGAGGTGGGCCTGGGGCGTGATGCTCATCAGGAGGGGTCCTTCGGGGCGATGGGCGAGTCGTCGGGGGTGGGCTCGAGGGTGGTCTGAGCGATGCGGAACGCGGTGTTGGCGTCGGGCACGCCGCAGTAGATCGCCGACTGCAGAATGAGTTCTTTGATCTCGTCGGTGCTCACGCCGTTGGTGCGCGCGGCGCGCAGGTGCATCGCAAGCTCCTCGTGGTGCGCGCGGGCGATGAGGGCGGTGAGGGTGATCATGGACCTGCTGCGCCGGTCCAGGCCCGGCCGGGTCCAGATCCCGCCCCAGGCGTAGTCGGTGATGAATTCCTGAAACTCCCGGGTGAGGTCGGTGGCTGCGGCGCTCGCCCGGTCGACGTGCGCGTCGCCCAGGACCTCGCGGCGCACCACCATGCCGGCGGCCCGGCGCCCGGCGATCGTGTCCGGCGCCGTGTCCCGCTTTGTGTCCGGCATCGTGTCGCTGCCGATGCCCACGCCGGCGACGTCGCGGATGGCGTGCGCGGTCTCTGCTGGTGCCTCCAGCGGCGCCTGGTGGCCGACGCGGTCCAGCACGACCAGCCGGCCGTCGGCGACCCCGTGGGCCACCTGGGCCATGCCGGCGACCGGCGCGGCGACGTCGTACGCACCGGCGAGCGCGACGACGGGCGCGGTGACCTCGGCGAGCCGGTCGCGCACGTCGAAGGTCGCCAGCGCGCCGCACACGGCGGCGTAGCCGAACCGGTCGGCGTCCTGCAGGGCGTGCAGCACCCCCGCGACCGCCTCGGGCTGCTTGTCGACGAAGCCGGGGCCGAACCAGCGTCGGGCCGACGGCTCGACCATCACGGGGGTGCCGGAGCGCGTCACGGTCTCGGCCCGTTCACGCCAGCCCTGCTCGTCGCTGAGCCGCGCGCCGGTGCAGGCCAGCACGGCGGCGCGGACCCGGTCCGGCGCGTCGAGCAGCAGCTGGAGGCCGACCGCGCCGCCGACCGAGTCGCCGGCGTACAGGAAGGACGAGCCTTCGTCCCCGCGACCGGCCAGGGCGCCGTCGACGAACGACAGCACGCCCGCCGCCAGCTCCTCCATCGTGAGGTCGCCGTCAGGCACGTGGGGGTTGACGCCGTGGCCCGGGAGGTCCCAGGCGACCACGTGCAGCTCGTCGCCGAGCAACGCCGCGACCGGCGACCACAGCGCGGTTGCCGACGTGCCGAGCGACGGACCACACACCAGGAGCGGCAGGTCCGCGGAGCCGGCGAGTTCGACGCCGACGATCGTGGGGGTCATCGCTGTGCTCCTGACTGTGCTCGGTCGACCACGGCGTCGATCAGCGCGCCGGTGCTCCCGAGGTAGTGGGTCGGATCGAAGTCGGGATCGCGGCCCAGGCCCAGGGCGGCGATGGAGCGTTGCTCGGCAAGCAGCGCGGAGCCCGCGGCCTGGACCAGGCGGGCCATCCGGCCGGTGTCGACGTGCAGCCCGGCCAACAGCTCGGCGGTCTGGGAGGCCGCGGTCAGCGTGTGCCTGCCGAGCTGGGCCAACGCCGACCACTCGACGTGCCAGGCGCCGTCGGGCCGCTCGTCGACGTTTGTCGCGGCCGCCACGTGCAGCTGGGCCGCGAGGGCGGGACCGGCGAGCGCGGCACGCCGGACGAGGACCGACAGGACGGGGTTGGCCTTCTGCGGCATGGTCGACGAGCCGCCGCGCCCGTCACCGACCGGCTCGGCGACCTCGGCGACCTCGGGGCGGGAGAGCAGGAGCACGTCGGCGGCGATCCTGCCCCAGGCGTCGGTGCTCCGCACGAGTGCGTCGGCGGCGCGGGTCAGGGGCGCGCGGCTGGTGTGCCACGGCGGGGACCAAGGGAGGCGCAGGCGGTCCGCCAGGTTGCGGGCCAGGGCGATCGCGTCGCCGGGCACGCCGGCCCCGGCGAGCAGCTCGGAGGGTGCGGCCAGGGTCCCGGCGGCACCGCCGACCTGGACGGGCAGCCGGTCACGGACGGCGACCAGGTCGTCGCGAGCGTCCAGGACGCCGGTCAGCCAGTGGGCGGCCTTGAGGCCGAAGGTGATGGGCACGGCGTGCTGGGTCAAGGTGCGACCCACCATCGGGTCCGCCCGGTGCCGTCGAGCCAGGCCCGTCAACGACGCCACCTGCTCGTCGACCAGGACCAGCGTCGCGTCGATGCTCTCGCGCAGCGCCAGCACGAGGGCGGTGTCGAGGACGTCTTGGCTGGTGAGCCCGCGGTGCACCCACCTTGCGGTTTCCGGGTGCTTCTCGCCCAGTCGTTCGCGGAGCACCGCGAGGAGCGGGATCACTGGATTGCCGCCGGCCTCCGAGGCGATCGACAGCGCGGCAAGGTCGATGGTCCCGACCTCTCCTGCCAGGTCGACGGCGGCCGCGGCGGGTGCGACGCCGGCGTCGACCAGCGTGGCGAGCCAGGCGGTCTCGACCCGCAGCATCGCGCGGACGACGTCGGCGTCGGACAGGTGCTCGCCGGCGCGGTGGTCGCCGGGCCAGAGCAGGTCCGGCATCAGCCCTTCCCGAAGTCGAGGAAGACGGTCTCGCCCTCACCCTGGAGGCGGATGTCGAAGCGGTAGCCGTGCTCGTCCGGAACGGCCACGAGGGTGGCTCGGCGCGACTCCTCCACCGATTTCAGCACGGGGTCGGCGGCGGCCGCGTCGTCGAGCGGGAGGTAGGCCCGGGTCTGCAGGCGGTGCAGCAGGCCGCGGGCGAACACTGTCAGCGCGAAGAACGGCGCGGTGCCCGCAACGGTCGACCCCGGACGGAGCGTGGTGAACGAGTAGTGGCCGGTGTCGTCGACCGACGTGCGCCCGAAACCGCTGAACGTCCACCCGTCGCGGGACCGGGAACCCTCCACCTGCAGCACCTGGCCTCCCTCGTCTGCCTGCCAGACCTCGATGAGGGCGTCGGGGACCGGCTCGCCAGCACCGTCATACACCGTGCCGTGCAGCCGGACCGCCCGCGGGTGACCCGGCGGGACCAGGTCGGCGCCGCCGTCGAAGGGCAGCGCGTAGCCGAAGAACGGACCGACGGTCTGGCCGGGGGTGGGGGAGAGCCGTGGGGAGGTGCCGCTCATGCCGACTCCTCCATCGGGGTGCGGTGGCTGCCGGTCAGCACGATGTCCCAGCTGTAGCCCGTGGCCCACTCGTGCTGGGTGACGTCGTGGTCGTACGTCGCCACGAGGCGTGCCCGCGCGGCGGGGTCGAGGATCGCCTGGTAGATCGGGTCGAGCGCGAACAGCGGGTCACCCGGGAAGTACATCTGGGTCACGAGCCGCTGGGTGAAGTCGTGGCCGAACAGCGAGAAGTGGATGTGGGCGGGGCGCCAGGCGTTGCGGTGGTTCTTCCACGGGTAGGGCCCAGGCTTGATCGTGGTGAACCGGTAGCGGCCGTCGTCGTCGGTGAGCATCCGACCGACGCCGGTGAAGTGCGGGTCGATCGGTGCCGGGTGCTGGTCGCGCTTGTGGATGTAGCGGCCGGCGGCGTTGGCCTGCCAGATCTCGACCAGCTGGTGGCGGACCGGTCGGCCCTCGCCGTCGAGCACGCGGCCCGTCACCACCAGCCGCTCGCCCACGGGCTCGCCGCCGTCCTGGATGGTGAGGTCAGACTCGAGACGCCCGACGTCGCGGTGGCCGAAGACGGGCGAGAACAGCTCGATGCCCTCGGGGTCGGCGTGGTGCAGGCTCTTGGTGGGATGCCGCAACAGGCTGCTGCGGTATGGCGGGTAGTCGAGGCGGGGCTGGTCCTCGACCGTGCCGGACGCCGCATAGTCGGCGCTGATCTCGGCCATCTCGGCATCGACAGCGGCCTGGCTGTCAGCGGCCGAGTCCGGACCGCGGGGCCCGGGCATCTCGGTCGTCGTCTGGGTCGTGGTCTGGGTCACGCTGGGGACGGTAGCGGCGGTTTCGCCCCGCTGGCTTGCCAACTATTCCACTGGGCGGAATCATAGTGATCATGGCAGGCAACGCGACGCGACCCGGGCTGTCGGTCACCAGCCGAGCCCTGGCCGTCCTCGCCGCGTTCGACGCGCGTCACCGGCGGCTCACTCTGACCGAGATCGGCGACCGCGCCGGCTTGCCGCCCGCCACCGCCCACCGGCTCGTCGGCGAGCTCGTGGCCTGGGGCGCGCTGGACCGGACGCCCTCCGGGCAGTACGTCGTCGGCCGCCGGCTGTGGGACATCGGACTCCTGGCCCCGGTGCAGACCGGGCTGCGGGAGCTGGCCTCTCCGTACCTCCACGACCTCTACGGCGCCACGCTCGCCACCGTCCACCTCGCGGTGCGGGACGGGCTGCAGGCGCTCTATGTCGACCGGTTGTCCGGGCACGCCTCGGTGCCGGTGGTCAGTTCCATCGGGTCCCGGCTGCCCCTCCACGCGACGGGGGTCGGCAAGGTCCTGCTGGCCCACGCTCCGAGCGACGTGCAGGAGGCGGTGCTGGGGTCCCTGAGCCGGATCACGCCCTACACGGTGAGCCAGCCGGGCCGGCTGCGCCGTCAGCTCGACGAGGTACGGCGTCGCGACCACGCGACCACCGTGGAGGAGATGACGCTCGGGGCCTGCTCGGTCGCCGTGCCGATTCGGGCGGGGGACGACGTGGTGGCCGCGCTCGGCGTGGTTGTGCCCAGTCTCGAGCCCCGCCGGCGTGACCGGATGGTCAGTGCCCTGCAGGTGGCCGCCCGCGGGGTGGGGCGGTCGCTGCCCCGCCCGCCGTCCTGACGGGCTTCCGCTGGGCGGAAGCCGGGTGTGGCCCGCACCTCAGCGCAGCGCCCACACTGCCGGTCATGTCGTCATCGCCCCGCGTCCAGCGCACCCAGGTCGCCGTCGTCGGCGCCGGCCCCGCCGCCCTGATGCTGTCCCACCTACTCGCCCGTTCCGGGATCGATTCGGTCGCCATCGACCTGCGCAGCCGCGAGGAGATCGAGCAGACGCACCGGGCTGGCATCCTGGAGCAGGACTCGGTGGACCTCCTCGTCGACACCGGGGTCTCGGACCGGGTGCTGCGTGACGGCTTCCGCCACGGGGGCATCGAACTGGCCTTCGGGGGCGGGTCGCACCGCATCGACTTCCAGGGCCTGGTCGGCGCGTCGGCCCAGCTCTACCCGCAGACCGATGTCTTCATGGACCTCGCCGACGCCCGCCGGCGCGACGGGGGAGACGTCCGGTTCGGCGTCACCGACGTCGAGGTCGCGGGGCTCGCCGACGAGCCGGTGGTCCGCTTCATCGACAGCGACGGGCAGCCCCAGGAGGTCCGCGCCGACTTCCTCGTCGGTGCCGACGGGTCCCGCAGCCTGTGCCGACGCCTGGTGCCCGAGGCGGAGCGTCGCCAGTACTTCCGCGAGTACCCGTTCGCCTGGTTCGGCATCCTCGCCGAGGCGCCGCCCAGCGCCCCGGAGCTGATCTACAGCCACTCGCCCCACGGCTTCGCGCTGATCAGCCAGCGCACCGAGACCCTCCAGCGGATGTACTTCCAGTGCGACCCCACCGAGGACGCGAGCACCTGGTCCGACGACCGGATCTGGGAACGGCTGCAGACCAGCGTCGGCGCCAACGGCCACACCTTGCGGGAGGGACGGATCACCTCGCGCACGGTGCTGCCGTTCCGCAGCTTCGTCCAGGAGCCGATGCACCACGGCCGCACGGTGCTGGCCGGCGACGCGGCCCACACGGTGCCGCCGACCGGTGCCAAGGGGCTCAACCTCGCCCTCGCTGACGTGCGCGTGCTGGCCGAGGAGCTCGAGCGCGCGATCGGAAAGGACGACCCCGCGCCGCTGGAGGACTACAGCCGCCGTGCCCTCGCCCGGGTGTGGAAGGCGCAGCACTTCTCCTACTGGATGACCACCATGCTGCACACCCTCCCCGACGCCACGCCGTTCGACGTACGACGCCAGGAAGGCGAGCTCGCCGCGGTGACCGGGTCCGTCGCCGGGTCGACGTACCTCGCCGAGGCCTACACGGGCTGGCCGGGAGGACGTTGATGATGGTCGTCCCGCGACAGCACCCCGACGCGAACCACGTCGGGCAGGACGTCACCGCCCACCTCCCCGACCCTGCCTCGGTCGCCGGGACGTCCGGGTTCCGCCCCGGCGACGCGGACGTGTGGCGCCTGGCCGTGGAGTACCTCCACGTGCGCAGCAACGACGGGCACACGGCGTACTCCTACGGGCTGGCGGCCGCCCTGTGCGACCTCCACCCGGAGGCCGACCGGGACGTGGTGCTGCCGGCGATCATCCTGCACGACACGGGATGGTCCCGGGTGCCCGAGGACGAGGTGCTCGAGGCCATCCGCCCCGGTGGGGGACGGCCAGACCTGGTCATCAGGCACGAGAAGGAGGGGGCGGCCATTGCGGCGGACGTGCTCGCCCGGCTGGGTCGCGACCCGGCCCAGGTCGCCGAGATCGTGGCAATCGTAGACGGCCACGACTCGCGCACGACCGCGCTCTCCCTCGACGACGCCATCGTGAAGGACGCCGACAAGCTCTGGCGGCTGACCCCGCACGGCGTGGACACGGTCATGGACTGGTTCGGCCTGACGCGCGAGCAGGCCCTCGTGCTGATCGGCAGCCGGGTCCACGGCCACCTCTTCACCGAACCGGCCCGGGCCATGGCGCGGGCCTTGGCCGCCGTGGCTCGTATCGACACCGTCCCCCAGCGGATCGCGCTGGGCTGACCCTGCCTCACCCATCCATCGACCGACACCCCCTTTTCAGGAGACCCCCATGTGTGGATCCGTCAACGACCTCGCCCGAGCGACCCTGAGCCGCCGAGGACTGCTCGCCGGCACGGGGACCGCGGCCGCGGCCCTGGCCGCGAGCAGCGGGCCCGCCGAAGCCGCAGGAGCCGTCCCGTCGAGGGCGCCGCGGAGGGCCGACGGCCACCGCACCCAGCTCGTCCTCCTGGGCACCTCCGGCGGACCGGCGTACTGGCCCGGGACAACGCGCGCGGGCATCGCCTCGGCCGTGGTCGTGGGCGACCGGTTCTACCTCGTGGACTGCGGCTCCGGTGTCCTGCGGCAGGCACGCTCGGCGCAACTGGGCAACGCCTCGCACGACACCGACGGGCCGCTGGACGCGCTGCGTGGCATCTTCCTCACGCACCTGCACTCCGACCACGTGGTCGACCTCAACAACGTGCTGACCGAGGGCCTCTACAACGGTCTTCACCTCGTCGACCGCCAGGTGCCCATCTGGGGACCCGGTAACCGCGGGGCGATCCCGCCGCTTTTCGGCCCGCCTCCGGCCCCGCCGGTGGTCACTCCGGACAACCCGACTCCCGGCACGCGTGAGATGGTCGACCTGATGGTCCGGACGTTCGCGACCGACTACAACGACCGCGCATTCGACAACCGCAAGCCCGTGCCGAGCCAGCTCTTCGCGGGCCACGACGTCCCGATCCCGGCGGAGCGCCTCGCCGACCCGAACGGGGACCCGTGCCCGCGCATGTCGCCGGTGACGTTCTACGAGGACGACCTGGTGCGGGTCTCGGCGACGCTGGTGCAGCACGCTCCCGTCTTCCCCGCGCTCGCCTTCCGCTTCGACACCGAGGACGGCAGCGTGGTGTTCTCCGGGGACACCGGTCCCACCGACAACCTGGTCGAGCTCGCCCAGGACGCGGACGTCCTGGTGCACGAGGTCATCGACCGGGAGTGGGTCGAGACGCTGCTGCCCGAGCCGCGCACCCCCGCCCAGGACGGCCTCTTCCAGCACCTGCTGCACGCGCACACCGAGGTCACCGCCGTCGGTGCGGTGGCGGAGGCGGCCGGCGCGCGTACGCTCGTGCTGTCCCACCTGGTGCCGGGCAACTGGCCCGAGCACAAATGGCGTCGCGCCCGCGCCGGCTTCTCCGGAGAACTCGTCGTCGGGCGGGACCTCGACCGCATCGGAGTGGGTCGGGCGTCACGACGCCGTCGATGAGGAGCAGGGGATGCGCGGGGACGGACGCACGGTCACCTCGAAGACGCTCGCGCTGCTGGCGGCGTACGAGCAGGGCCCGGCCGCGCTCTCGCTGAGCGAGCTCGCCGCCCGCGCCGACGTCCCCCTCCCGACGGCGCACCGGCTCGTCGGCGAGCTCGTCGAGTGGGGCGCCCTGGAACGCGACACCCAGGGCCGCTACACCGTCGGCCTGCGCCTCTGGGAGGTCGCGCAGAACGCCGGCCGGCACCTGCGCGACACCGCGCGCCCCTACCTGCAAGACCTGTTCTCCCTGACCCACGAGACGGCGCACATCGCCATCCGCGAGGGCGACGAGGCGCTCTACATCGACCGCATCTACGGCTCGACCCGGGTGCCCCGCGCCTCCCGCGTGGGTGGCCGACTGCCGTTGCACGCGACCGCGGTCGGCAAAGTGCTGCTGGCGTTCGAGGAGGAGTGGGTCCGCGAGGCCTACCTGACCCACCGCCTCGAGCCGGCCACGCGGCACACCCACGTCAACCCCGGCCGGCTCGCCGCCGAGCTGCGCAAGGTGCGTGACGAGGGCTATGCGACGACCTCCGAGGAAGTGCGCGAGGGCTCCTGCTCCATCGCCGTGCCGGTGCGGCTCGACCCGCACCCGGCCGCCATCGGCCTGGTCATGCTGTCCACCCAGGGCACGGTGATGACCCGCCACCTGCCCGCACTGCGCGGAGTCGCCCACCGCATCGAGGTAGCCGCCGCCCGCCCCCAGCCGAGCGTGCTCCGACTCCCACGACGCGCGTCGCGCTAGACCGGGCCGGCGGGCAGCGGCCACTTCCGTCCAACGGAAGCACCCGATGGACCGGGTGATGTGCCCGGGGTCACGATGTGGTGGTCGTCACCCGACGAAGCCACGATCCGAGCAGCACCCCCAGGAGGCGCGATGACGTCGACCCACACCCCCGCCCAGGCCCCGGCCGGGACGGCTCCGGGCTGCCCCGTCCACCACGGATACCAGCCGTTCGCGATGGACGACCCGTTCCCCGCGTACGCCGCCCTCCGCGCCGAGGAGCCGGTGATGTTCGACGACCGGATCGGCTACTGGGTGGTGAGTCGCTACGACGACGTCAAGGCCGTCTTCGAGGACTGGGAGACCTTCTCCTCCGAGAACGCCCAGGCCCCGGTGCGCCAGCGCGGCCCCGAGGCGAAGCAGATCATGGAGGAGGGTGGCTTCACCGCCTACTCCGGCCTCTCCGCCCGGGTGCCCCCGGACCACACGCGGATCCGCAAGGTCGCGGCCAAGGCCTTCACGCCCCGCCGCTTCAAGGTGCTCGAGCCCCAGATCCGCGCCAACGTGGTGCGCCTGCTGGAGGAGATGCTGGCCCGCCCCGAGCGCCGCGGCGACCTGGTGCGCGACCTGGCCTACGACGTGCCGACCATCACCATCCTCACCCTCATCGGCGCCGACCTCGGCATGGTCGACACCTACAAGCGGTGGTCGGACTCGCGTGCCGCCATGACCTGGGGCGACCTGACCGACGAGGAGCAGGTGCCGCACGCGCACAACCTGGTCGAGTACTGGGCCGAGTGCCGGCGCCTGGTCGAGGAGGCCCACGCGAGCGAGCGCGACAGCCTGGTCGGCGACATGGTGCGCATGCAGGGCGAGGGCGACCCGATCACCGACCACGAGATCGCCTCCATCTGCTACTCGCTGCTGTTCGCCGGCCACGAGACCACCACCACGCTGATCTCCAACGCCCTGCGCGTGCTGCTGCTGCACCCCGACCAGTGGGCGCAGGTCGTGGCCGATCCCGCACTCATCGCCGGCGCCGTCGACGAGGTCCTGCGCTACAGCGGGTCCATCGTCGGGTGGCGTCGCCGGGCCCTGCGCGACGCCGAGATCGGGGGAGTACCGGTGCCCGAGGGCGCCGACATCCTGCTGCTGATGGGCTCGGCCAACCGCGACGAGAACCGGTTCCCCGACGGCGAGTCCTTCGACATCGCCCGCCCCAACTCCCGCGAGCACCTGTCCTTCGGCTTCGGCATCCACTACTGCCTCGGCAACATGCTCGCCAAGCTCCAGGCCCGCATCGCCCTCGAGGAGACCGCACGGCTCGCCCCGGGCCTGCGCCTCGTCGACGGTGCCGACATCCACTTCGGTGACAACCTCTCCTTCCGCGCCCCGGTCGCCGTGCCGGTCACGTGGTCCGACGCCCAGGAGGCCTCGCAGTGAACGACTACATCGTCTTCTTCGACAGCGGCCACGAGCCGACCCTCGAGCTGCTGGGCGGCAAGTGCGCCTCCCTGGTCTCGATGACCACCGCCGGCATGCCGGTGCCGCCGGGGTTCGCCGTCACGACCGCCGCCTTCGACCACTTCGTCGACGGCAGCGGGCTGCGCGCCGAGATCACGGCCTGCCTAGCCCGCATCGACCCGGACGACGTCGCGTCCGTCGACCGGGCGTCCGCCGAGATCCGCGAGGCGATCGAGTCGCGCGAGGTCCCCGACGACATGCACGGCGTGCTGCACACGGCGTACGACGAGCTAATGGCGCGCTTCAGCGAGGAGGTGCCGGTCGCGGTGCGCTCCTCGGCCACGGCCGAGGACCTGCCCGACGCGAGCTTCGCCGGCCAGCAGGACACCTACCTGTGGCTGACCGGCTACCCCGCCGTCAGCGAGCACGTGCGCCGCTGCTGGGCCTCGCTGTACACCAGTCGCGCCATCACCTACCGGCTGCGCAACAGCATCCCGGAGGAGGACCTGTCGATGGCGGTCGCGGTGCAGAAGATGGTCAACGCACGCGTCTCGGGCGTGGCCATGACCATGGACCCCTCCAACGGAGACCGCTCGAAGATCGTCATCGACGCCTCCTGGGGCGTCGGGGAGATGGTCGTCTCCGGGCAGGTGACGCCCGACAACCTGCTGCTGGACAAGGTGATGCTCACGGTCGTGCGCGAGCACATCGGTGACAAGCACGCCGAGCTGGTCCCCGACGCGGCCAGCGGCTCACTCCTGGAGCGGGAGGTCGAGCACGAGCGGCAGGTCGTCCGCTGCCTCGACGACGCCGAGCTACACGCCGTCGCCAGCATGGCCAAGCGCGCCGAGAAGCACTACGGCTGCCCCCAGGACATCGAGTGGGCGCTCGACGCCGACCTGCCCGACGGGGACAACCTGCTGCTGCTCCAGTCCCGCCCGGAGACCGTCCACTCCGCCCCGGGGGCCACGCCGGCCCCCGCCACCCCCTCGACCTCGGGACCGACCGGCTTCTCCATGTCCGGTTTCACCTCCTCGCTCCTCGCCCGCTGAGCCTCGGCCCAGCCACACCCAAGGAACCCACATGACCATCGAGCAGACCCTCAAGTCCTTCCCCAAGCCCTCCGAGATCGAGGTCCCGGCCGGCGCCGAGGGCTGGGAGGACCTCTACCCCTACAACCTGGTCTTCGACAACGCGCCCGGGGGCGACGAGAAGTTCTGGTTCTGTGACAGCCAGCACTGGCCGACGGTGTTCAAGCCCTTCGAGACGATCGGCGGCGAGTTCGCGGTCAAGTGCCTCGGGCAGTACAACACCCGCCACCTGCTGATCCCGCCGGCCAACGGCATCGAGTTCAAGATCCACCTCGGCTACCTCTACATGAGCCCCGTCGCGGTCCCGGAGGAGGAGGTCGCGGCGCGGGTGCCGGAGTTCGAGCGCCGCGCCGGGCACTACTTCCAGAACTGGGACAGCCTGCTCGAGGCCTGGCACCACAAGGTCCGCGCGACCATCGACGAGATGGAGGAGCTGACGTTCGAGCCCCTGCCCGACGTCGTGCCGTTCGACGACATCGTCTCGGGCAAGGCGATGGACGGCTCCCAGGTGCTGATGGAGAACTACGACCGCCTGATCGCCCTGCTCTACCGCAACTGGCAGTACCACTTCGAGTTCCTCAACCTGGGATACCTGGCCTACCTCGACTTCTTCGGCTTCTGCAAGGAGGTCTTCCCGGGCATCCCCGACCAGGCGATCGCCAAGATGGTGCAGGGCGTCGACATGGAGCTGTTCCGTCCCGACGACGAGCTGAAGAAGCTGGCCGTGAAGGCGGTTGCGATGGGCATCCAGTCGGCGTTCGCCGACACCGACGACGTCGAGGGCACCCTGCGCGCGGTCCGCGAGGCGGGGGGCGAGGAGTGGCTGGCCGACTACGAGGCCGCGCACGACCCGTGGTTCAACTTCACTGTCGGCAACGGCTTCTACGGCCACGACAAGTACTGGCTCGAGCACCAGGACATCCCGCTCGGCTACATCAAGGACTACGTCCGACGGGTCGAAGCGGGCCAGGACATCATGCGGCCGGTCGCTGAGCTGACCGCGGAGAAGGAGCGGATCATCGCGGAGTACCGCGAGCTCCTCGCCCCCGACGTCCAGGCGCAGTTCGACGCCAAGCTGGGCCTCGCCGCGACCGCGTACCCCTACGTGGAGAACCACAACTTCTACATCGAGCACTGGACGATGGGCGTGTTCTGGCGCAAGGTGCGCGAGCTCGCCCGTGTCTTCGCCGACGCCGGCTTCTGGGCCGACCCGGCCGACATGCTGTACCTCAACCGCAACGAGGTCCGCGACGCCATCTTCGACCTGGTGACCGGCTGGGCGGTGGGCGCCGAGTCCACCGGTCCGCACTACTGGCCGGCCGAGATCGAGCGGCGCCGGGGGATCATCGACGCGCTCTCGACGAACCGCCCGCAGCCGGCGCTCAACACGCCTCCGGCCCAGATCACCGAACCCTTCACGATGATGCTCTACGGCATCACGACCGAGCAGGTCCAGCAGTGGCTCGCCGGCGACGAGGGCAGCGACGACGGCGCGATCACCGGGATGGCCGCCTCGCCCGGCGTCGTCGAGGGTCCGGCCCGGGTGATCACCTCGGCCGACGAGCTCGGTGACGTGCAGGAGGGCGAGATCCTGGTCGCCACCATCACCGCGCCGTCCTGGGGACCCATCTTCGGCAAGATCAAGGCGACCGTCACCGACATCGGCGGCATGATGAGCCACGCAGCGATCGTGTGCCGCGAGTACGGACTGCCTGCGGTCACCGGGACCGGATCGGCGTCGACCACGATCCGCACCGGGCAGATGATCCGGGTCGACGGCAACACCGGCCGCGTCGAGATCCTGGACCCCGCATGACCGTGCAGACCGACCGGGGGCCCGTCCGCACCGTCCTGGTGACCGGTGCGGGCGGAGGCCTGGGCCGCGCCTTCGCCCTCGGCTTCGCTGCTCGCGGCTACCGCGTGGCGGTAGCTGACATCGACACGGACGGGGCCGACGAGACGGCCCGGCTCGTCAAGGACGCCGGCGCCGAGGGCTGGGCCGGACGCGTCGACGTCACCGACCCGGCGTCGACCGAGGACCTCGCCGCGCAGGTGGCGGACTTCGGCGGCGGGTCCATCGACGTGCTCGTCAACAACGCCGCCGTCTACGGCACCGTCACCCGGTCCCCCCTCGAGGAGATCGACCCCGACGAGTGGGACCTCGTGATGGGCGTCAACCTCAAGGGCCCCTGGTTGATGACCCGGGCCGCCAGCCCCCACCTGCCCGAGGGCGGCCGGGTCGTCAACCTCTCCTCGGCCACCGTCTACTCCGGCTCGGAGAACTGGGCGCACTACGTCGCCTCCAAGGGAGGTGTCATCGCCCTGACCCGGGTGATGGCCAAGGAGCTCGGCCGTCGTGGCATCACCGTCAACACGATCGCGCCCGGCTTCACGCTCACCGAGGCGAGCAAGGGCCTGCTCGAGGACGCCGCGTCGTACGGCGTGGACCGCGGCGCGCTGCGACGGGCCAGCCAGCCCGAGGACATCGTCGGCGCCGCGCTCTACCTCGCCGGTCCCGACAGCGGCTTCGTCACCGGCCAGACCCTGGTCGTCGACGGCGGCCGCCAGTTCATCTGACCCACCACCCCCGCACATCCACCGCACCGCCACTTGGAGGAAGCACATGTCGACCGTCACCTACACCGACCACACCGGGCAGGCCCGCGTCGTGGAGGCGACCGTGGGCGACTCCGTCATGGAGACCGCGGTCCGCAACGGCGTGCCGGGCATCGTCGCCGAGTGCGGCGGGTCCCTGTCCTGCGCCACCTGCCACGTCTTCGTCGACGAGGCGGACCTCGCCTCGATCCCTCCCATGGAGGAGATGGAGGACGAGATGCTCTGGGGCGCCGCCCAGGACCGGGAGGACAACTCGCGCCTGTCGTGCCAGATCAAGGTGACCGAGGGTTGCGACCTGCACGTGACGACCCCGGCGACGCAAGTGTGAGCGACGTGCCCGCGACCCACGGACTCCTCGTCGTCGGCTCCTCCCAGGCCGGCGTCTCCCTCGCCACCTCGCTGCGTGCCCTCGGGTACGACGAGCCGATCACCCTGCTGGGCGACGAGAACCACCGTCCCTACCAGCGCCCGGCGCTGTCGAAGGAGTGGCTGCAGGGGGAGATCACCAACGAGTCGTTGATGTTCCGCACCCAGGACTACTGGGACGAGCACCGCATCGAGGTGGTGAAGAACGAGCGGATCATCCGCATCAACAAGCGTGACGACGGCTCCGGGGTGGCCCATGCGCTGTCGGGGCGCGAGCTCGCGTTCGACCGACTCGCCCTCGCCGTGGGGGCCCGGCCGCGACGGCTCCTCCTCGAAGGCGTGGACCTGCCCGGCGTGCTCTACCTGCGCAACGCCGACGACGCCCTCGAGCTGAAGGCACGCGTGCCGGCCGTGCGCGACGTGGTCATCATCGGCGGCGGGTTCATCGGGATCGAGGCCGCGGCCTCCCTGCACAAGATGGGACGCACCGTCACACTGCTCGAGGCCGCTCCCCGCCTGGTGGCCCGCGCCGTGGGGGAGCAGACGTCGGCCTACCTCCTCGAGCACCACCGATCCGCCGGCATCGAGGTCGTGCTCGGTGCGGACGTGCGCCGCATCGTCGCGCACGGCGACCGGGTCGGCGGCGTCGAGCTCGGCGACGGACGGGTCGTGCCGGCCGACCTCGTGCTCGTCGGCGTCGGAGTGATCCCCAACACCGAGCTCGCCGAGTCGATCGGCCTCGAGTGCGACAACGGCATCCGCGTCGACTCCTCCGCCCTCGCCTCGGACGGCGTGACCGTGGCGGTCGGCGACTGTGCCAACCAGCCGAACCCCATCCCCGGTGCCCCCGAGGGTGACCGGGTGCGCTTCGAGAGCGTCAACAACGCCATCGAGCAGGCCAAGGTGGCCGCCTACGCCATCACCGGCCGGCGCGAGGAGTACGCCGGCATCCCGTGGTTCTGGTCCAACCAGGGCGACATCAAGCTGCAGATCGCCGGGCTGTCGACCGGCCACGACCGCACGCTGGTACGCGCCGACCCGGAGCGCGGCAAGCACTCGGTCCTCTACTACCGCGGGGACCGGCTGCTCGCCGCCGACTGCATCAACCACCCCCTGGACTTCATGGCCGTGCGCAACGCGCTGTCGAAGGGACTGGTGATCGGCTACGACGACGCCGTCGACCCCGCAGTCCCGCTCAAGTCCGTAACCGTCGACCCGGCCGCGCTCGTCGCGGCGGAATGAGGACCCCATGACCGCCCAGCCCGCCCAAGCCCACCGGACCGCCGACCTGCCCGCCGAGCGCCCGGTCCCCGCCGCCGGACCGGTCGATGCCTCACCGATCTCGCTGACCCCGGCGGCCGGCGACGACCTCGACCCCGTGTGGCGCTCGGTCGTCACCGAGACCCGCACCCGGGGCAACGACATCCACCTGCCGATCTCGCTGGCCTACGCCGAGCGGCTGTGCGACGCCCACCCCGACGCCGACCGCCTCCTCGTGCGTGTGGCCATCCTGCTCCACGACACCGGGTGGGGACGCGTCGACGAGAGCCGCATCATCTCCGAGGGCTTCACCGGCGACTGGCGCAAGGCCGCGATCCGCTTCGAGCACGAGAAGCAGGGCTGCATCATCGCCCGCGAGGTGCTGCCCGGACTCGGCTACGCCGAGCCCTTCGTCGACGCGGTGTGCGCGATCATCGACGGGCACGACACCCGGCAGGACGCCTACTCCCTGGAAGACGCGCTGGTCCGTGACGCCGACCGGCTCTGGCGCTTCGACCACGCGGGCATCGCCCTCGCGTCGGGCTGGTTCCGGATGGACCCGGCCACCTACACCGACCGGCTCCAGGCGGAGATCATCCCCGAGCTCATCACCGCCGCGGCCGTCGAGATGGCGTCCGCCGACCTCGGTCGCTCCCGCGCGCTCCTCAAGACCGCGGTGATCCGGTGACCGCGACCAGCGCGGCGGACACCGCGCAGACGCACGTACCGCGGTGGACCCACGCCGATGACCTCTACGTCGACGGGGGCTGGCGCGCGTCGTCGTCGTCCTCGCGGATCGCGCAGGTCGACCCGGCGACGGAGCGTGAGTGGGGATCGGTCCCGGACTGCTCGGCCGAGGACGTGGACGCGGCGATGAACGCTGCGGACCGGGCGTTCCGGGCGGGTCCGTGGTCGACGAGCACCCCCTCGTCACGAGCAGCCCTCCTGCTGCGCGTCGCCGACGAACTGGAGGCCCGCGCCGGGGACATGGCGGTCACCAACACCTTGGAGAACGGGTCGCCGGTCAACGAGACGCGCGGCGCCGCCGCCAACGCCGCCGGCATCTTCCGTCACGTCGCCGGACTTGCGCCGTGGCTCGAGGACGAGGACATGCGCCCGTTCCCCGCGGGTGGCGCGGAGTCCGTGGTGCGCAAGGACCCCCTCGGTGTCTGCGCGCTCATCGCCCCGTGGAACTTCCCGATCAACCTCATGGTGGTCAAGCTCGCGCCGGCCCTGCTCGCCGGCAACACCGTGGTGATGAAGCCGGCCCCCGGCACCTCGCTGTCGATCCGCTTCGTCGTCGAGGCGTGCGAGGCGGCCGGCCTCCCGGCGGGAGTCGTCAACCTAGTGACGGGCGGGGGAGAGGTCGGCGACCGCTTGGTGCGCCACCCCCTCACCGCCAAGGTCGCATTCACCGGGTCGACGCCCGTCGGGCGTCGGATCGCCGCCGCCTGCGGCGAGCTGCTCCGCCCGGTCACGCTCGAGCTCGGCGGGAAGTCATCGGCGATCGTGCTGGACGATGCCGACCTCGACCAGGTCGCGTCCGTGCTGGTCCGCAGCTGCCTGCGCAACACCGGTCAGACCTGCTACATCTCGACCCGCATCCTGGCCCCGTCCTCGCGGTACGACGAGGTGGTCGACATGGTCACCCGAACCGTCGCGGGCGCGCGGCAGGGCGACCCCTTCGACGAGGCCACCGTCTTCGGCCCGATGGCGTCCCGGGCGCAGTACGAGGTGGTGCGCGGCTTCCTCGACTCGGCCCGTGCCGAGGGCGCGAGGGCCACCACGGGCGGTCGCCCGGCCGCGACCGAGCGCGGCTGGTTCATCGAGCCCACGGTCCTGGCCGACGTCACCCCGGACATGCGTGTGGCCAAGGAGGAGATCTTCGGCCCCGTCGTGAGCGTGCTGCGCTACACCGACCTCGATGAAGCCGTGGCGATCGCCAACGACACTCCGTTCGGCCTCGGCGGGCTGGTCTTCTCGGCC
This sequence comes from Nocardioides sp. T5, assembly GCF_048161455.1. NCBI lineage: Bacteria > Bacillati > Actinomycetota > Actinomycetes > Propionibacteriales > Nocardioidaceae > Nocardioides > Nocardioides sp. T5. The sequence continues at coordinate 1,881,577 of NZ_CP182415.1, forward strand.
AACCCCGCCCGCGCCCTCGCGGTCGCCGAGCGGATGGACACCGGTTCCGTAGGCCTGAACTTCTTCGGCTCCAACCACAATGCGCCCTTCGGTGGCCGCCACGACTCCGGCCTCGGGGTCGAGTACGGCATCGAGGGCCTGTCGCAGTACGTCACGTACAAATCCATCCACCGCTCGCTCGACTGACGCGGTTGCTCAGCTGGTGCTCCTCTGATGGGTGGTGGGACATTCCGGGACGCCGGCCAGCGCGTTTCCGACGATCCAGCCCATGCCGAAGGCCGACAGCAGGCCATTGCCTGAGCTGTAGCCGTCCGAGCTCGTCCCGGCCAGGCCACAGGCGGCGCCGCCAGCCGCAAAGAGCCGGGGGATGGGGGCTCCGGAGATGTCGAGCACCCGGCCGGTCGGGTCAATGACGGCGCCGCCCTGGGTGGTGAGGACGCCGTGGGTCACCCATGCGAGGTGGTACGGCGCCTGGAGAGCGCGGCGTCCGGGGTGGGGCGTGAGTGCGCGTTCGGTGGTCGCGACAGACAGGCCGAGCCGACCGGCCAAGTCGGCGAGGGACTCAACTTCGGAGATCGCTCCGGCAGCCAGGCAGTCGCGCATCATCTCGGACTCCGCGGTGGCTGCCATCGCGGTTGCGTCCCACACCATCGCGGCACGCTCGCCCGGCTGGCGTTGGAGGATGCCCGCCATCGAGGAGTAGCCGTGTGCCTCCTCGTCGACGAACCGCGCACCCGACGTGTCCAGCAGGACGGCGCCGTTGAACTGGAGGGCGGGGGAGACGCGGGTGCCGTGGCCCACGACGACCAAGCCTGAGCGAAGTGCCGCACCCATGTTGCGGAGCTGCGCGCCGACACCGGCGAGCCAGCCGATCGCGTCACCGGTGTTAGTCGACGTGCCGCCGTGGAACGGCTCGCCGAGGTGGGGCAGGTGCTCGGCCATCAGCGCGGGGTGGGCCGCAAAGCCGTCGGTGGCGAGGACCGTCGCGTGTGCGGTGACCTCCTCACGGGCGCCGTTCTGCTCGACAACCACCCCGTCGATGCCGGACTTCGAGGCCAGGAGGTCGACGACCGGGCTCTCATCGACGAAGGCCACGTTGGGGCGAGCGGCGAGCAGGTCGCGCAGGTGTCGCACCAGCCGGCCGCCGCCGACACGACCGACGTCGGTGTGCAGGCGCGGGACGGACATCCCGGCGCGTGGCATGTCGGCGCCGATCTCTATCGGGTAGCCGGTGTCGGCGATCCACTCCACGAGGTTGGGTGCGACCGCGCAGAGAGCCTCGACGACCGGGCGCCACTCCTCGTCGCCGCTGGCCTTAAGGATGTCGTCGGCGTGCTGCTGCGGCGAGTCCTTGATGCCCGCGTCCCGCTGGAACCGGGTGCCGCCGGCGGCGAGCGAGCCGCTGGAGATGGCGGCGTTGCAGCCCTCGCGCGTCGACTTCTCGAAGACTGCCACGACCAGGTCCTCGTCGAGCGACGCGCGCAGCGCGGTCATCAGTCCGGCAGCGCCGCCGCCCGCCACGACGACGTCGACGTCGACGTCGGTCATGCCAATGACTCCGGTACGCCGTAGAACGAGCGTGCCGCGTCGACGAGCTCGCGGGGCGGCCGCGCGCCGTAGAACCCCACCCGGCTGGGCCGGATGCCACTCGCGCGGTGCTGGGCGCCGCGCAGCTCGGCGACCCGGGCGCAGGTGCCGAGCGAGTCGAGGACGGGGACGCCATCCACCTCGACCATGCCCTGGTCGGCGAGGAACACGTTAAGAGGGCCCTCGCCCGGCACGATCACCGTCGCGCCCTCGGCGATGGCTCGTCGGGCTGCCGACGCGAAGGCGTCGAGCAGCGGCATCGGGTCGGCGTACGCCGCCATGACGTCGGTGAAGCCCGCCTCCACCTGAACGATCGGGCCGACGAGTGCCTCCAGGCGGTAGTTGCGGAAGTTGCGCCGCAGCTGCGGGACCAGGGCCCCGATGAAGTTGACGATGCCGACGCAGTCGCCGAGCTGGGCCGCCATGAGCACCGAGGTCTGACCGAAGGCGACGACCGGGATGTCGACCAGCGTGCGGACCTCCTCGAACCCGGTGTCGGGGATGGTGCCGATGAGGAACGTGTCGTAGCCCTCGTCCTGCGCCCGAAGCGCGGCGTGCACGAACTGCTCGCGGTGGAGTCCTGCGAGGTAGGCATAGCCGATGTGTGTGCCGGGGTAGTCGCTCGGGTAGGTGCCCGCGGCCATTCCGTGCAGGTCGATCGTCGTGCCCGCACCGACCTGTGCGGCGAAGTGCCGGTGCAGCGCGTCGCGGTAGTGCGGCACGTCGTCGAGGACGGTGAAGCTCTGGTGCCAGATCCTCATCCGCGAGCCGCCTCACGTCCGGCGATCCTGCCGAACGTCGCCCCGCGCAGCACCGACGTGGAACCGGTGTAGTTGGAGTAGTAGAGCCCGGTCATCTCGCCCGCAGCCCACAGCCCGCGAACCACGCGGCCGTCGTTGTCGACGACCTCCGCTGCCGCAGTGGTCTTGAGCCCGCCGAAGGTGAACACGTTGGCCGCCATGATCGGGTAGGCCTCGAACGGACCCTCGCTGACCGGCCGTGCCCAGTGGGACTTCGGGGGGACGAGACCGCTGGTCGCCAGACCGTCCGGCGCCAGCGGCGAGAACTCACCCTCGCCGCACGCCGTGTTGTACGCCGAAAGCGTCCGCGCGAGCGCCTCCGCGGGCGCGCCGATCCCGGCCGCCAGCTCCTCGATCGTCCCGGCGACCACGGGCGGGACCTCGGTGCGGATCCCGGAGCGGATGTTGGGCACCGACAGCGCCTGCTGGTCGAGGACCGCCCAGGCGACGCCGCCGGTCTGGGCGGCGATGTCCCGGGTGGTGCGCTCGTACCACGCGTCGATCGGGCCGCGGGCCTCGTCGACGAACCGCTCGCCCTCCGCGTTGACGAGCACGCCGTAGGGGAAGGCGAAGATCGCGGCCTCGGGCTCGCCGGAGCGCGGGTCGACCGGCTCGGCATGGAAGAGCGAGAAGTTGCCGGCCGTGGCGGCGCCGACCGCCAGCGCCATCTCGATGCCCTCACCCTTGTTGTAGTTGCCGCCGCGGGCCACCGGTCGAGACGTGAGCGCACGGTCGCCGTGGTAGCGCGCCATCATCTCGGCGTTGCCCTGGTAGCCGCCCGAGGCCAGCACCACCCGGCCACCGAACGTGACCCGGCCGGCGGGGGTGTCCGCGACGACGCCTTCGACGCCGGTGGCGCCGGTGACGAGAGAGCGGGCGGTGGTCTCGAAGCGGAACTCCACGCCGAGCCCGCGGGCCGCCTTGCCCATGGTCTCGACGATGGCGAGACCCCCGCCGACCGGCGCCATCCGGGTCGTCGAGGTGGTGAGGAACGGCGTGGGCAGGAAGTCGTAGCGCATGCCGTGCCCGCCCATCCAGGCCAGCGTGTCGGGCGCAGACGCCGCGAGCTCGGCGACGTAGTCGGGATCGACGGCGTGGTGCGCCTTGTAGAGCGGCGACTGACGCTTGGGGGGGCGTGCGGCGTCGGCCATGATCGACGGGTCGGGGTGGCCCATGAAGTCGTCGACGAGCGTGTCCTCCAAGCCGTCGGCGGTCTCCTCGAGCGACTTCATCCGCAGGAACGCCTCGGTGTAGCGGGTGTTGCCGCCCGTCTCGGGCTCGGTGGACCTCTCCAGGATCGCGACCCGGGCACCGGCCTCCGCAGCGGCGCAGGCTGCGGTCAGGCCGGCGACGCCGGCTCCGACGACCACCACGTCGTAGTCGTGCTCGTTGTGGCGGCCCATCACAGCCCACCCAGCAGGTCGGCCGCCGTGGTGACGGTGCCAAACAGCGGCAGCATGTTCTGCACCGAGAAGTCATGGAAGTCGGCACGGAACGACGCGCACATGTCCTCCACCACCGTGACCTGCAGTCCGGCATCGCTGGCGTGCCTAGCCGCGGACTCCACGACGAGGTTGGTGGCCACACCGCCCAGCACCACCTCGGTGATGCCCTCGGCGGCGAGCACGTCGCGCAGCGGCGTACCGACGAACGGGTCGACGCAGCCCTTGTCCACCACGGGCTCTCCTTCGACCGGCGCGAGCTGCGCGACGATCTGGGCCTCGGGGGAGTCGGCGAGCATCGCCTTCTGATCGGGGTAGGCGTCGAAGCGGGGAAGGCGATTGGTGCGTAGCGTGTACGTGGGGTCGAATGCGAGGCGCACGTGCACGACCAGCCAGCCGGCGGTGCGAGCCGCCGACAGCACCTTCTCGGCCGTGGCCAGCACGCCGCGCTCGGCGACCTGGGCGGCCAGTGGCGGCATCCGGAGGTGCGGGCCTTCCTCGCAGAGCGCGACCTGGTAGTCCATCAGGAGCAGTGCGCGGCGGGGGGTGTTCGTCATGGTGGGTCTCTTTCGGTGCGGTTTGCGGGTGGGGTGCGGGTGGATGGGTGTCACCAGGCAGACCAGCCGCCGTCGACGTACAGGACCTGTCCGGTCACGTAAGACGATGCGCTGGAGGCGAGGAAGAGGAGGGGGCCGGCGAAGTCGGTGGCCGGGTCGCCGAGCCGGCCGAGCATCGTGCGGTCGGAGAACCACTGCAGCCGATCGGGGTCCGCGCCGAGGGCGGCGGTCATCTTGGTCGGGTAGAAGACGCCCGGTGCCAGGCAGTTGACCGTGATTCCGCGTGGACCGAGCTCGGCGGCGAGGGCGCGGGTCACGTTGGCGACGCCGGCCTTGGACGCGTAGTAGGCGGACTCGGGGATGGGGCCGACGCGCTCGGCGTAGACCGTGCTGAGGGTGACGATCCGGCCCGTGTCGCGCATGGCCGGCGCGACCTCGCGGGCGAGCAGCCAGCTCCCGGTCAGGTTCACGCGGACCACGTGCTCGAACTCCGCGACGGTGGTCTCGTCGTAGGCCTTGCGCAGCATCACGCCAGCGGCGTTGACCAGGATGTCGATGCGTCCGTGCTGCTCCAGGACGGTCGCGACCAGGGACTTGACCGAGGCCTCGTCGGTCACGTCGACGTGCAGGAGGCCGTCGCCGTGGACGTCGGCACGGACCACGGTCGCGCCGTGGGCGGCCAATGCCTGGGCGGCACGCTCGCCGAGGCCGCCGGGCCCGGCGCCGACGACGAGGGCGACGTCACCGGTGAGGTCGAAGCGGCTCACCACTCGAGCTCACTCTCTTCGGCCGCGGCGTGGGTGCCGGCCAGGCGCCCGAAGATGCCGGCCTTCCCGATGGACGTGCCGGTGATGTAGCCGGCGCCGTGGAAGCCGCCGATCACCTCTCCGGCGGCGTACAGCCGGTCGATGGGATCGCCGAAGACGTCCAGGACGCGGAGGTCGGTGTCGACGGTGAGGCCGCAGTAGGTCGCCAGCACGACGCTGCCCGACGGGTGCGCGAAGTAGGGCGCCTGCTCGAGCGGGAAGGGCTCGCCGACCGAGCCGGACAGGTGGGTGCGGCCGAGCGGGTCGGGGGAGGCGGCGCGGATCGCGGTGTTGTAGTCGTCGACGGTCGTCACGAGGGAGTCCGGGGGGAGCCCGAGCCTGGCCTCGAGCTCCTCGATCGTGTCGGCGCGGACGAGCAGGCCCGAGCTCTCGCGGCCGACGAAGTCGTAGATCGGCACCTCGTCGCTGGACGCGGCGAGCACCCGGCTGTCGAAGACCTGGAAGGTCGTGACGCCCGGCTGCGCGAGCGCGCGGTCGCCGAGCTCCTTGTAGTTGCGGGACTCGTCGACGAAGCGCCTGCCCTCGTGGTTGACCGCGATCGCGCCCTTGTAGACGGCGAGGATGCCGGTGCCGTCCTCGTCGGGGTGCATCTCGTGGAAGTGGCCGTAGGTCGCCTTGACGTAGGGGGTGTCGACGACGCCGGCGCCTAGCTGCCACGCCATCAGCAGTCCGTCGCCTTCGCAGCCGTCGCCACCGGCGCGCAGCGCGTGCTCCATCTGGGGGGCGAAGCGCGCGAGCAGGTCGGGGTTCTGGGAGAAGCCCCCGGTCGCGAGCACGACCGCGTCGGCGAGTACGCGCTGTGTCCCGTCGGGGGTGCGCACGTCGACACCGACCACGCGGCCGCCGTCGAGCACGAGCCGCTCGGCCGGGCTGTCCAGCACCAGTCGTGCGCCGAGCCGGCCGGCCGCCTTGAGCAGGTGGACGAGCATCGCGGTGGTGTCGGTCGGGTGCGAGCGGGGGGCGGACTGGCCTGACGCGGCGTGCACCTCGCCGTACTGCACGCCGTGGCGCTTGAGCCAGTCGTAGGTCTCGAGCTGGTGCTCGCAGTAGAGGTCGACGAGGCGCTCGTCGTTGCGGTGCTGGCCGACCTCGAGCAGGTCCTTGCGCAGCAGCTCGACGGAGTCGGCGATGCCCTGTGCCTGCTGCTCGGCGGTGCCGGCGAAGGCGGACAGGCCGGCCGACTTGACCGTCGAGCCACCGATCGCGGAGGTCTTCTCCAGCATCACCGCGAACTGGCCTGCCTCGGCGGCGGCGAGCAGCGCCGCGCAGCCGGCCAGGCCAGAGCCCAGCACGAGGACGCCGACGCGCTCGGGGAGCTCGGTGTCGTAGGGCAGCCCGGGGATCATCGGCGTCCGTCCCATGGCTGATCGAGCGCCGCCTCGGCTGCGGCGAACTCCGGCAGGTGGACGAGCGACTGGCGGTCGGGCCAGGTCGCCATCCGGTCGGACCGTGTGCCGGTCTCGCCGTGCGCGGCGAGGTGGGTGAGGGCCTCCTGGCCGGCCAGCATCATCGAGCGCATCAGGTAGTTGGCGAAGAGGACGACGCCGAAGCCGAGGTCGGCGTACTCCTTCAACGCCAGCTCGGGCGTCTTGCCGCCCTCCACGACGTTGACCAGCAGGGGCACCCCGGCGAGTTCGCGGCCGACTCTCGCCAGCTCCGCGACGGTCCGCGGCGCCTCGACGAAGAGGAGGTCGGCGCCCGCCTCGACGTACGCCCGGCCGCGGGCGATCGCCTCGTCGATGCCGTGCGCGCTGCGCGCATCGGTGCGGGCGATGATCACGAGGGCGTCGTCGGTGCGCGCGTCGGCGGCGGCGGCGAGCTTGGTCTGCATGTGACCGGTCGGAATGAGGGCGTGGTCGTCGAAGTGTCCGCACCGCTTGGGCATCTCCTGGTCCTCGAGCTGGATGGCAGCGGCGCCGGCCCGCTCGAGCAGGCGGATCGTGCGCATCGCGGCCAGCGGACCGCCATAGCCGGTGTCCGCGTCGACGACCACCGGTAGGCGCGTCGCCTCGGTGAGTCGGCCGACGTGGTCGACGACCTCGCCGAGCGAGATCAGCCCGAGGTCGGGGACGCCGTACTGGGCGTTGGCCAGGCCCGCTCCGGTGGCGTACACCGCGGCGAAGCCGGACGTCTCGACCAGCCGCGCGCCGAGGGCGTCGGTGATGCCCGGCAGGACCAGGGGCTCCTCGGCGGCGAGGGCGGCACGCAGTGCGAGGCGGCGCTCGTGGGCGCTCGGCATCGGGCCGACGCCGGTGAGGTGTCCGGTGTCCGCCCCGTTCACGGCAGGGTGCTCCAGCAACATGCGGCGAACCGTGCCACCGCGACCGCCTCCCGGTCGCGGACCGCGGTCCGCTGTGCGGCACGCGGTCCACACGTCGCGGCCCCGGCCGGGCGTTCAATCGCTGCAGACACTGCAGACCCGAACAGGAGCAAGCATGAGTGCACCACTCACCGACGAGGGCACCACCCGCTTCGTCGAGACCGCCAGCTGGAAGCTGAAGTACAACGAGGCCGGCGAGGGCCACCCCGTGATCCTGCTGCACGGCAGCGGGCCGGGCGCGACGGGCTGGAGCAACTTCTCGCCCAACATCGGCGCGCTGTCCGAGCACTTCCGGGTGCTCGCGCTCGACGCCCCGGGCTGGGGCCAGTCCGACGCGGCGACGTCCGACGACTATGACCACCCCGCCGCGGTGCTGGAGTTCATGGACACCCTCGGCATCGAGAAGGCTGCGCTGGTCGGCAACTCGATGGGCGGGATGACCGCGATCACCTTCGCCGCGCGCTACCCCGACCGGATCTCCCACCTCATCACGATGGGCCCGGGCAGCTTCTTCTCCGTGCCCGCCATGTTCGGCCCCGGCGACGGCCCGAGCGAAGGCCTCAAGATCCTGCAGGAGGGCTACCGCAACCCGACCCCCGAGGTGATGAAGCGGCTCGTAGAGATCATGTCCTTCTCGTCAGAGCACGCCACCGACGAGCTCGCCCAGCAGCGTGCCGACAACGCGTCCTCGCGCCCGGACCACCTGGCCAACTTCCTGTCGAGCTTTGCGAACAAGGGGCCGGTCCCGACCGCGGCGACGCCGCAGGAGATCACCATCATCACCACGAAGGCGCTGCTGATCCACGGCCGCGACGACCGCGTCGTGCACTTCGAGCACTCGCTGCGCCTCGTGTCGATGATCGCGGACTCGCGCCTGGTCCTGCTCAACCGCTGCGGCCACTGGGCCCAGCTCGAGCACGCGCAGGAGTTCAACCGCCTGGTGCGGTCCTTCATCAACGACAACTGAGACACCGAGCGCGACGGCCCCCGACCTTCGCGGTCGGGGGCCGGTGCCATTCGGAGGTCAGGCTCGCGGATCAGGCAGCGAGGTCGCGTGAGATCGCGGCCGCCGTCCGCTGCACCAAGGGTGCGGCGGTGGTCGGGTTGAAGCCGATCGCGTTGCCGGACATGGAGATCGCGCCCACGGCGCGGCCGTCCAGCAGGATCGGGGCGGCGGTGCACACGAGGCCGAGCACGACCTCCTCGCGGTCGTGCGCCACTCCCTCCGCGTTTACGCGGCGCAGCGTCTGGAGGAAGCGGGCAGGGTCCGCGACGGAGTAGCGCGTCCGGCGCTGGAGGCCCTCGTCCAGGACGGACGCAATCACGTCGCGCTCGCTGAAGGCGAGGATGGCCTTGCCCAGCCCGGAGCACGCGGCGTTCATCCGGCCACCGACGCGGGTGGGGACGCTCATGGTCTGGGGCCCGGCGATCTTCTCGAGGTAGACCACGTCGGTCTGCTCCAGAACGGCGAGGTGGACCGCGGCCTTGCCGGAGGCGGCGAGGAAGAGGTCGGTCAGGTGGGGTGCCGCGGTCTCGCGCAGGCCCTCGGGACGGCACAGCGGCACGCTGTTGCCGAGCTCGAAGAGCAGCCGACCGAGGCAGTAGCCGCGACCGTCGCGCTCGACGAAGCCGCTCTGCTCGAGGTAGGCCAGCAGCCGGAAGGCGGTCGACTTGGGGACGCCGGCCAGGCGGGAAATCTGGCTGACTCCCAGCGTGGGGCCGTGGAGGCGAAACGTGTCGAGCAGCTGGAGTGCCTTGGTGACTGAGGGCACCACGTCACGCTCCAGGTCCGACGACTGCTGAACTTCCATCTCGACGACGGTCATGTGCTCTTCTTCCCGGCCCGATCCTGATGGCGTCGACGGTCGGTGTGACCGCCACCGCTGCCTCGCTTCACGCGGGTCGAACGGACGATCGTGGTGAACGCTGAGGAGAGCGAGTTCGTGCGCCAGACGATCGAGCTGGGGCTCGACTGCGTCAATCAGGGAGGGATCACCTACCTACAGCACCTGCCGGACCTCGACGTCAGATGAAGGAACCGGCCCCTGACGCCAAGTCGACCCCCTCCAGTGTGCGGGAGCGCCGTGTGTTGAATGCTCGCAACTGCAACGATTCGATGGCCTCGCGCTGAGCGTCAGCAGGCCGGCGGTCGTACCCGGCGGTCGTCTCAGGACGCACGTGCCCGGCGATGCGACACACGAGCACGAGGTCATATCCGTTGGAGAGCAGCGTGGTGATCATGAACCGGCGGAGATCGTGCGGGGTGACGACTCCGAGTCCGGCCTGCTCGCCCCGGTGGCGGACGATTTTCCAAACCTGGTGGTAGCTCAGCTCCCGGGACGCGAACATGCGCTTGGCGCCGTAGCGCAGGAGAGGACGGCCGGTCCGTGAGAGCGGCAGGAACAGCGGACCCGGCTCGTGGCCCCGGATCTCGAGCCACGCAGAAAGGGCATCGACCGCCGCTGGGTGCAGCCAGGACTCGCGCGGACGACCGCCCTTGGTGATCGTCAGGTTCACCCTTTGCTCGCCGGGAGTGATGTTCGCGAGGTTGAGCCCTGTGATCTCGACGGACCGGATGCCGGAGGATGCGAGCACCGCAAGCAGTGCGTGGTCGCGGATGCGGGTCGCATCGTTGCAGTCGCCGCCGGTCATGCAGGCCTCGAGGAGGGAGTCGACGTGCTTCTCGGAGAGGTACCGTCCGGCCGGGAGAAGGACTCTGCCGGCGTTCTTGGTCTCGAACGAGGAGCCGTGCAGGAGTTCGTCGTGGGTGAGTAGGCCGACGCGGCGGCAGCAGGTCAGCATCACCCGGACAGCGCTGGCCCACTTCATGGCGGTGTTGTGGGACCGGTCCCCGATGGCGGAACGCCAGAGGTCCTCGACGTCGAGCTCGTCGGTGAGGAGCTCCCAGGGGTAGTCAGCAGCCTTGTAGTCGCCTCCGCTGCTGAGCCGGGCGAATGCCTCTAGCGCTCGCACCATCGTCTGCTGACTGCTCGGGTTGTGCCGGTACCGGCGCCGAAAGCGGTCGAAGGCCTCGGCGCGCATCGTCAGGACGTGTGCCTCCTGCTCGCTCACGACGTGCAACCGCCTGGCGCGCTGGTGTCGTTGTCCCTCCATGCTCACGAGTCGCTCCGATCTTCCAGGATGCTGCCGATCAGCTTGTCGAGGGTCAGCCCGTTCCCGTGCCCGTCGCGCGTCGCCACGTCGAACTGCACGGTGGTGACGATCGTTCTCGGGGTGATCGCGCGGGCGGCCAGGTCCGCGATGGCCTCTCCGTGGGGGCTGCTGTTCATGCTGCCCCGCCGATCCGGCGCGACGTGAGGTTGATCGAGCCGATAGCGTTCCGCATCTCGTCGTCGGAGGTCATGTCGTAGATGAGGGTGCTGCCGAGCTTGCGATGGTTCAGCAGCTTGCTGACCAGCGCTGCGTCGTACGTGCGAAGCATCTCGGTTGCGAAGGTCCGCCTGAAGTCGTGAGTGCCGAACCTCTCGATGCTGGCAGCGTCGCAGCGGGAGTCCAGCATGTCGCGGACGGACGTGGGCGCCATGGCCCTGGTGATGGGGGCGTGTGCCGCGGTGAAGAGCTTGCCTGCCTTGGTGCCGCGCTCGCGGAGCCAGGCGAGCAGGAGCGCCTTGGTGGCCGGATGCAAGAACACGACGTGGGGGTCGGTGTTCTTGGTGGTGCGCAGGTGGATGAGGTTGTGGCGCTGGTCCCAGTCCGTGAGGTCGATCCTCACGAGCTCGCCCACCCGAAGCCCAGTGGTGCGGAAGAGGGCGATGATGGCGCTGTTGCGGGCGCGAGCGAACTCGGTGCCGGTGCTCAGGCAGGCGTCCATGAGCTGGTCGAACTCGTCGTCGGTGATGCGGTGCCGCCGGGTCGAGCGGCCCGGGGCGATCGTGTACAGAGCCTCAAGGAGGAGCTCGCGTCGCAGGGCGCTGATGAGTCCGGCCTTGTAGCACTGGACCACCACGGCGCGCACGGCGCAGACGTAGTCGTTGCGGGTGCTCTGGTTGTTGTAGCGCCGGTAGGTCAGCTGGTGGAAGTCCTCGGCGTCCTCGACGGTGAGTTGGTGCCAGGGGTAGGCGCGCATGTCTGCGGCGCCGACTGAGGTGTGGAGGTCGTTGAGGAGCAGCCGTTTGGCCATCCGGAACTTCGTGCGCGCCCGGTCGCGGCTGACGCCGTCGGTCCACCGGCTCAGGGCGCGGTCGTACGGGGTGCGTCCCTCCCCGAGAAGGAGTCCGGCGTCCGGGTCGGGGTCATGCCAGTCGGCGTTGCCGTCCGGGCCGGTCGAGTCCTTGGTGTTGGAGATCCGGAAGTTGCCGGCGGCCACCAGGCGCGCGAAGGGCGATGCGACGGTCCGGTTCGACGGGTCCGTCGTGATCGGTTCTGCTGGATTTGTGGGGGAGTGGCGTGCGTCTGGGCTACCCGAGCGGTGGCCCCGGTGGCTGCCGTGCTGGTCGTCAGGCTGGATGTCGTGCTGGCTGACGGGCCGGTTGGCGGGCATGTTGGCGGGCCGGTTGGCGGGCCGGTTCTTGGGGGCGTCGGCGGTCTGTGCGCCGGACGTTTGGACGAGCCTCGGCCCCTCGGCGCCGGGGGGCTTGCCGGGGGGTGCGGGTGGTCCCGCGGTGACCATGGTGCTCACTCTAAGAGCCCTTCTGGCGGGTTGACCCCACCGATTGTGAAAGGCAAAGGATTAGCTCTTCCCTTGCCCTTCGACGCCCGATCTGAGCGTCAGCAGGGCACTGTGTGGGCCGGACGCGGCCGCGCAAGGTACTCGGCGAACCATGCCGGTGCCGCGGCTTTGGGGCTGTGTCCGCAGTGCCGCGAGAACCGGCCTACAGCCGAACGTGTGATGTCGCGTTGGGTGTCGCAATGGTCCCCGCTGCTGATTTCAGGCGATCTGGTCCAAGCGTGCGACTGGGACGGCCCGGCCTCCGCCTCCATGCCCCGTGTTCAGCGCGGCTCGGAGGTCCCTGCAACATCCTCCGCGCCGCCGTTGCGGAACCGCAGCGGACTGTCCCGGGACCGCTGCGGGAGTTCGCACTTGGACACTCGCCGTCGTTGACAGGTGTCCTCCAGCGCGGACACTCGGATTTCGCACCGGGACACTCCGACTTCGCAGTCGGACACTCGCCTCGTCGCGTGGTGCTGCAGTCACTTGGTCGACACGGATGTCGCCGGTCGTTCGTACTCTCCTGGGACGACCTGCGCGCTCAGCGCACGACGAGATGGGGGCTTCGTGAAGGTTGACGAGTGCCGGCCGGCGAGCACGCCGGCCCTGCGGGACGACGCGGTGCGGGGCATCCGGACGGACGCGCGGTTCCGGGCGACGGAGAAGGGCTTCGACGAGCTGAGCGGTGACGACCAGCGGGCACTCGAGGCGATGGCGAAGGCAGAGCTGTTCTGGATCTCCGAGGAGATGTCCGAGCTGTGCCGAGATGCGGTCGACGGCCTCACTGAGGCGCATCTTGGCAGAGACCTATGGCCGGCGGACTACGGCTTCATGGTCTTCGCGACCCCGGTGCAGGTGGAGGGCCACGAGTGGAAGAACGACAACGACCCTGCACTCGAACCCATCCGGGCCCTGGGCTGGTACCTCGACGGCAGCGAGGTGACGGTCCTGATGTTCGTCGACCTGGACGACATGGTCTCCGCGACGTTGATGCGGGTTCATGGCGAGGTGGACCCGGCGCGTCATCGCGAGCGCGTCGCGTCGTTCACTGCTGAGCTGGGGATGAAGTGGCTCTCGCCGGCGACGGGTGACGCCTACCCGATCGACCGGCCGTACCGGTTGGAGGAGCATCCGGGCGAGGGCGCTCCGGCGGGGTTCATGTTGTCGACGGTGTGGCTGCTGATGGGGCAGCGCGGTCTCGCGTCGACGACGACCGGTGTGCCGGAGCCGAAGAACAAGGCTGCGCGCCGCCGTCAGGCGCCGCTGAGGAAGCAGCTCGACGCGGTGCGGATCATCGAGCTCCGGTCAGGCACGGACCACGCGGCAGCGTACGCGGGGACGACTCGTGCGTACCGGCACCGGTGGATGGTGAAGGGTCACTGGCGTCAGCAGTGGTACCCGTCGCTCGGCATGCACCGGCCGGTGTGGGTAGCGCCGTACGTGAAGGGCCCCGAAGGTGCCCCGCTCCTGACCGGGGAGAAGGTCCACACGTGGCGCGGCCGCTGAGCGGCCGTGAGGTAAAGAGAAAGGAATAAGAAAAGGTCGAGGGCACTTCATTTTCTTTTCGCTCCGAGACCTGACCTCGCTCTCACGTGGCGGTCTGGCGTGCGCGGTGACCTCGAACCCCCGGGGTTTCGTCGAAGACACCGTCGAGAGGCTCGATGGCGATGCACCCGGCGAGGCGCCGCAGTGTGCGCAGCCGGGCGACCGCGAGCCGGTGGCGATGGTGGACTTCCACCCATGGGCCGGTGAGCCCGTGACCGTCGCGGATGCGGATAGCTCCGCCGTCGGGAGTGACGTCGGCGATGCGCGCGCCTTGGGCCTCGGGATGCGTCTGCCCGAGGGCGTCCATGCCGGCGGTCCACGGTTCTCGGTCGAGCGCCGTGAGGGTCCAGTAGTGGTCGGCGTTGGTGTCGGGGTGCTCGAGGGCGCAGGCGAGCCGGTGACGAACCTGACTGGCCGTCGCGTGTCCCGCGGTCATGGCACGTCGGGCCCGGCTGAGCAGGCACCCGGCTTGTTCGTGAGCGCTGTTGTGCGGTCGCTGGCAGGTCCAAGCCTCCTCGGGGCTGTAGGTCTGCTGCCACCAAGCCGGCGTCTGCAGCGGGCATTCGTCGCCAGTGGGGCGGTGCTGCCACAGGGAGACGAGCGCGGCGGGTCGGGTGAGCTGGCAGGTGTCCTGCATCCAGTGGTGACGGTCGGCGCCCGCGCCGGCCCGGTCGGCTCGCTGGGAGGCGTCGAAGATGAGCCACAACTGGACGCTGCTGAGCAGGGCGGTCTCGTGGAGTGCGGCGAGCGCGTCGAGGCTGAGGTGGTTCGCGTCGTCGACGATGACGTGCCGTACGGGACCGTGAATGAGGTGGGTGAGCGCGCGGAGCAGGTGGCGGTCGCCGGCGGCGCGTGGTTCGCGACGGCCGACCGCTCCGATGGCGTCGAGGAGGTCGTGGCTCAGGTTGGGCAGGATGGACTTGGCGTTGCTGGCGTTGGCGACGGGCGCGGGGTGGACCCAGGCGGTGTCGCCGTGGCGGGAGGCGACGTGGCGTAGCCGCTCGACGACGTGGCCGAGTTCGTCGGGATGAGCGAGAGCGGCGATGGGTCCGGGCTGCGGTTCGTACCACTGGTCGGCTGCGGTCATCGGCCGGCCTTCTTGAGTGCGCTGGTACGGGCGCCGGCAGGGGTGAGGGCGAGCGGTGCGCCGGTGCGGTCGTAGATGACCTCTTCGGCGACCTCGTGGGTGAGAGGTCCGGTGTGTCCGAGCTCGAGGGCGGCCTTGAGGAGCATCTCGGAGTGGTTTCGCCACACGCCATTGCCGTAGGCCTGGTCGATGAGCTCGAGGAGCTGCGGGCGTGTGGCGGCGAGGTCGGGGTGGCTTGCCTGGAGCCGCTTGACCATGAGCTCGGTGGAGTGGGTGCGCAGCAGGATGCGCTGGTTGACGCGGGTGGCCAGCGACGGCTCCTTGTCGAGGTGCGCGTTGAGGTTCGACCCGGCGAGGACGATGGCGAACCGGGGCAGGCGGCTGGTCCAGAGCCAACGGAGCTGGCGCAGCGCTGCGTGGGAGAGGTGCTGTGCTTCGTCGACGATGAGGAGGGTGGGGACGGCTGCGAGGTAGTCGCGGGCGGCGTGCTGGAGCTGGTGCGCGGTGCCCGTCGCAGAGCCGGTGATGGCGGTGGTGAGGACGTCCCACTGGGCGCGGGTGGCGCCTGCGCTCTCGGGGATTTCGACGAGGACGGTGTTGACGTCGGACACGGCGGCAAGGGACTGCAGGAGGGTCGACTTCCCGGAGCCCCAGGGTCCGGAGACGACGGTGGCGGTGCAGCGGTCGAGGGCGGTGGGCATGCCTCCGATGAGGCGGGTCATGTCGGGGGTGACGACGAGGCGCGACCCGGGCGGCATGTAGGTGCGCCGGAAGTCGGGGTCGAGGTGTTCGTTCGCGTGTTCGGGCTTCCAGGCGTGGGGGTGGTTCTCGGTGAGCATGGTCTTGGTCTTCCTGTTGCTGGTCGAAGGCGCAGCAGTTCGCTGCAGGGCTGGGTGTGGTGCTGGCGTCGTGGTGCGGTGGACGTCAGCTGTCGTCGGTATCGCGGGTGCGGCGGCGGGCTGCGATGCGGGCGGCCAGCGCTTCCGCATCTGCTTCGAGGTCGTCGGTGTTCTCTTCGGCGGGCTTGCGGCGCCGGCCGGTCGACGTGCGGACCACCTCCTACTCGTCGACGTGCGTGCCGGAGTCGTGGGGAGCCGGCTCGTCGCTGGCGGTGTCGTCGTGCCGGGTGTCGTCGTGCCGGGTGTCGTCGTGCCGGGTGTCGTCGTGCTGGGTGTCCGCGAGGGCTTCGGCGACCTCGGCTGCGTCGGCGAGCGCGTCGGCCACCTCGGCCCACTGGTTCTCCTCCTCGACGGCTTGGGCCTGCGAGCGGATGGCGCGGACGGTGCGTGCCTTCTCGACGAACTGCTCGCGGGCGGCGCGGTCCTGCAGGAGACCGTGCTGGTCGGCCGGGTCCGCGTCGTCACGCGCGGTGGCGGACGCGAGGAACTTGCCGGACTCGTCGAAGACGTAGAGGACGTCGGGGTTCAGGAGCTGACGGATGTGCAGCTCCTGACCCTCCACGGCACGGCTGGCGAGCTGCCGGGACAGGTAGTAGGCGTTGTTGAAGTAGATGCCGCGGGTCTCGTCGTACTTGCGGGTGCAGACGAACTCGGCGAGGTCTGCTTCGTCTTCGACGGTGAGGGTGGGCCCGGTGTAGACGACGCCGTCGGCGACCGCCTCGGCGTACACCTCGAGGCGGCTCTTGCCCTTGTGGGGGCCCTTGGTGATGGCGGCGTGGACGATGTGGTTGAACCACTCGTGGGCTCGTTCGACGATGGCCTCGAACGGTGGGGTGCCGTGGTCGAGGCGCTGGCCGGCTCGGTCGGCCCATCCGCGGCGCCAGCCGCTGTCGTCTGCGAAGTACCGCAGCGTGGACAGGTGCATCACTTCGTGGTCGCCGTTGGCCTGGGGCTGGTGCGACGGGCTGGGGTCGGGGCTGATGCCGAGCTTGCGCGCGGCGGCGAGACCGGCGTCGCCGACGATGACGCTGCCCCTGGTCGGTGTTCAGGTAGCGGGCGACGCCGGCGACGCGGAGGTCGGACCCGTCGTCGTGGAAGCCGGGGACGGTGTAGCCGATGGCGGCGGCTGCGAGGACCTTCGCGGTGTCCACGGAGGTCGCGGCCCGGTGGATGACGTGCATCGCCAGCGGGAGGCCGCTGAGCCGCTCGCGGACGACGAGCATCTTCGGTTCGACGTCATGGCCCCGGAGCTTGGCTCGGGTCTTGAGGTCGTACTCGTCGATGGACCAGGACTCGTTGACGCGCTCGCGTCCCGTCAGCGGCCAGGTCGCTTCGACGGACCGCTGCGTCTTGGCGTCCGTGCGGGCGCCGACGCGGATGGGCTCGGAGACGTTGTTCCAGGCGCGACGGATGGTGGCCTCGGAGAAGTTGTTCAACCGGTGGCCTTCGGTAGCGCGGACCTCCTCGAGGGCGTGGGAGACGTAGGTGTACGACGCGAACAGCGCGACCTCGGCGGGGGTGAGCTGGAGGGCTCGGCCGTGCTCGTTGAACTTGTAGAGCCACCCGGGCAGTCCCTCGGGGTGGAGGTCCTTCCGGCATCCGCGTCCGTGCCGGGACCCGGCGCACGTGTGCGCGCACCCGGCGGCAGCGTGGTCGGACCCGTCCTGCTCGCCGTCCGCCTCGCCGTCGGTGTCGGCGGGGGTACGGGCGCGGGCGAGCGCTTCGTTGTTCCACTTCTCCCACAGGCGGTTGACGGTGCGAAGGGTGACGTCGGCGTCGGCGGCGCACTGCTTCTTGTCGGCGGTGGTGACCTCGCCGAACTCCTCGAGGGTCTCGGTGAGCTCGTTGATGATGCGCTGCCGCATGGCCGGTGACATCCGGTTGCCGTGGTTGCCCTTGCGGCGGCCGTCGGAGAGCAGCTCGACACACCGCGCACCCGGGGCACGTTGGGCGGCCAGCTCGAAGTTGATGACCTGTGCGCTCATGCCCGCGCTCCCGTTGCGAGGGCAAGGACCGGCCCCGGGGTGGTGGACGGCGTGGCGCCGTCGTTCGCGGGCAGGTGCTGCGGGGTGCACACCGCGCAGCCGCCGAGGCGGTGGTGGCGTCCGACGCGGATGCGGCCGTTCTCGACGGTCGCGGTGAAGTGGACGCTGGTGTTGGGCGCCCGGTGCGAGAGCACGCGGACTCCGAGGACGGCCGGCCACGCGTCGGTGGTGGGGAGCTGGACGTCGCCGGCGGCGGGCGCGGTGTGGCGGAGCAGGTCGGCGAGGCTGGTGAGGTCCTCGGCGACCTTGCGGCGCGCCCAGGAGTCGAGAGGGACGAGGTTGGGGATGTGCGTGTGGTGGAACCGGTCGAGCATGAGGCCGTGGCCGATGCCGTCGGGGTGGGCCCAGAGCACGCGGCGCCGGCGGGTGAGGCGGGTGGTGGCGGTGCGGGCGGCGGCGTGGGCGGGCAGGCCGTCGTTGTCGCACCAGCCGTGGGTGGTCTCGTCGTGGAGGTCGCACTGGTCGGCGGTCCAGCGGCGGAGCTGGCCGGGGGTGACGAAGCGCAGGGTGGTGGGCTGGGCGTGGTGGATGAGGTAGCTGGTGGCTGCTTCCATGACGATGGCGCCGCGGCGGTCGAGGCCGTGGCGGCGGAAGGCCGTCTTGATGGGCTCGCACAGGGTCGCGAAGAGGGCGGCGCGTGCGGTCAGGGTGGTGGGGACGCCGACCTTGAGGATGTCGTGGCTGAACCGCTCGGCTGCGAGGACCCATGCCATGTCGGCCTTCGTCGGAGCGGCGTGGACGTTGGTCGTGGCGGGGGTGCTGGTGCGGTTGAACGTGATGGAGCCGGGCAGGCGTCCGCCGTTGGGGACGGCAGTCTCGTGGGGTGCGGGGACGGTCGCCTCGGCGAGAGCTGCTCGCATGGTGGCGTCGAAGTCGTAGCCGAACTGCGGGTCGGGGATGGGCTGGTTGCCGTTGATGGCGTTCACGAGAGCGCGTCCTGCCACGCGGTGGTCGATGGCCAGGAGGCTGAGGAAGTCCTCTCCGCTGAGGCGGGCCTGCTCGACGTCGTCGTGGCGTGCCGGCCGGTTCTGGAGGGCTGCTGAGGTGCTGAGTGAGTTGGACATGGCCGGATAGGTGTCGCCCGCCTCCCAGAACGCCGGTCGAACCCAGGTGATATCGCCGTGTGCGACCGGAAGTGGTCGTACACGGCCACTTCTGGTCGTATCGAGCGCACCGGCGCACCGGTTCCTGCCAAGGTTCCGGCCGTGGCTGGCAAGGACGACAAGAGTGCAGCCTCCGGCGACGACAACTCGGACGACGACAGCACCGGCGGCCTGAGGCTTTTTGAGAACCTTGCCCCCAGGGACTTCGCGAAGAACTGGCCCAGCGGCCGCGTTCGTCTCCCGCAGGAGTTCCTCGATCGCAAGCCCAACGCGAGCCAGATGCAAAACGCGCTCATGGCCGTGAACCTGCTGCGCCAGCTCGCCCTCGACATCAACGAGTACCTGCCCGCGGCCGACAAGCAGACGACACAGAAGACGCTGGCCAAGTCCTGCATGGTCTCCACCAAGGCCGTTGGGAACGTGCGCAAGGGTCGTGCGTTCGTCTCCCTGCCGACGTACCTGATGTTGCGCACGCGCGTCCCCACCGCGGCCGCCATGCGCAACGACGACTTCAAGGACCAGGTCGAGAGCGCCCTCGAGAGGCGTCGCAAGCAGGCCGAGGGCCAAGCGAGCGGCTGAGGCAGGAACTTCCCGCTCAGCTCGGCATCCGTGCGGCCTTGCCGGGCGTCGATGGGGGACGGTCGAGCCGTGACGGCGCTCGCGTCGGGATCGGGTCGGTCACAGGTGTGCACGGTTCCTCCTCGCTCAACTGCTCGACCCTTTCGGAGACCGTAGATCGAACGTCTGTTCGATTGCAACACCCTGCGCGATCTTCACCTGCGAACGGGACGTCCCGCCCGAGCTGCTGCTCGGGCGGGACGTTGGTGGCTGCTCAGGTGGTGCGGGTCAGGCGTCGTCGGCGGGGCGGCGGCGCAGCGGCGGCGGGTAGTACCCGATCTCGGGCTGGGTGGGGACGATTTCCCAGCCGTCGGCGGCGAGCTGGTCGTACTGGTCGGCGACGTCGAGGAGGTCCTGCGCCTTGAGGCGGAGGGCGGCGGCCCAGTCGGTGAGGTTGGCGCCGGGGATGTCGCGGTTGAGGACGGGGACGTGGGTGCTCCCGGTGGGGAAGTGCCCGGTGTCCTTCGGGTCGGTGTCGGCGAGTTCGGCGTCGACGAGCCGGCCGGTGCCGAGGACGCGGGCGTGGCCGGTGCCGTCGGTCTGGATGATGAACTCGATGCCGGGGCGGTCCTTCATGGCGTCGAGGCAGCGTTCGGGCAGCTGGGTGGTGTCGAACTGGCCGCGGGTGACGGTGAGGGTGCCGTGGATGTCGCCGAGGTCGCCGACGACGCGGGCGGGGGTGGGGGCGTTGAGGTCGAAGCTGGGGTCGTTGAAGATGGCGTCCCAGTCCTCGACGGTGAGCTCGGGTTCGACGTAGTTGGGGTCGGGCGTCCACACGATGATGGGGTACTTGTCCCAGGGGGCCTTGTGCGGGTTGACGCGGCGCTGCTTGCGCTTGGGCTGAGGCATGGGGTGCCTCCTCTTCTTGGGGCTGAGGGTCGGTTGGCGGTTGGTGCCGTGGACCGTCGAAGCGGGTGCGGGTGCGGCAAGCCGTGCAGCGCGCCTGGGTGCCGTCCCGGAAGCTGCCGGGATGTGACCTGGGATGGCTCGGGTGTGCCCGGGCCGTGGGCTTGGCGCCGGGCCGGCCGGGGTGGAAGTCGCGCCGTCGGATGTTTGCGTGAACGGGCTGACCGCGGCACAATGAATGGACTAGGAGGTTCTATTCAGATGGACATGGCAGCACTGGGTGCGCGCATCCGCGAGGCGCGAGTCGCCGCGGACGTTTCACAGGAGGCGGCCGCGGCAGCGGTCGGCGTCTCGCAGCCGACGTACCACCGCATCGAGGCTGGTGCACGGCCCCTGAAGGGTGACGAGCTCGTCATCCTGGCCGACCTCTTCGGTGTGCGGGCGGCGGCCATCACGGGTCTTGGTGCGGTGCAGGAGCGGGCGCGGTTCGCGGCACGCACCGATGGCACGCACTCTGCGATGAACGCGATGCGGAACCGGCTCTACGCCTACCTTGAGCTCGACTCCTATCTGGCCGGCCAGGGCCTCGCGCAGGGCCTCGCGCAGGGCCTCGCCCAGGGCCTCAGCAGGGGCTGACCTGCCTGTGTCCAGCAACGAGTCGCAGGCCCTTCGGCTTGTGCGGAGGTTCCGCGACGACCATCACCTCGGCAACCAGCCCATCAAGGACCTGTTCGAGCTCGCTCACATCACGCTCGGCGTCGACGTGTTGTCGATGGACGCCGACGAGGCCGAGCATGGGTTGACGATGTTGGACCCGACGACGGGGCGTGTCGCGATCGCGGTTGCGACGACCGCGCACGCCATGAGGCAGCGGTCGACGATCGCTCACGAGATCGGTCACGTCGTCGCCGGTGACCTTTACCTGGACGAGCCGCTCGTTCCCGGGGCGAACACGCCGGAGGAGATCCTCGCGAACGCGTTCGCTCGGCACCTGCTCCTGCCGTTGGAGGCCGTCACGGAACGTCACGAGCATCCGGTGACGGACAAGCGGCAGCTTTCCGACCTCGTTCAGGAGTTCGAGGTCTCGCCGCACATTGCCGCCATCCAGTTGCGGACGGCGAAGCTGCTGTCGCCGGCGACGTGCGCGGAGTGGTCGAAGGTCAGCGCGCTCACGCTTGCGAACGACTACGGGTGGAGGAGTCAGTACCGGAGCCTGTCTGTCGACTCGTCGATGCCGAAGTCGCCGCAGGACCTGATGGCGCGCGCCGTGGAGGGCTACCGCCGCGGCGTTCTCGGGCTTGCTGAGCTGGCTCGCTGGTACGACTTGGACCCGCGCGAGCTCGAGGCCGAACTAGGGCCGCCGGCGCTCGGCGAGGACGATCCCGATGGCGATGGCGATGGCGATGGTGATGACTGGGACGACTGGGATGACGACGACGCACCCCTGTTCCCCAACCGCGGCCAAGACCCCACCGCAGACCCCGCCGCAGATCCCGCCCGGGACTCGAGGCAGGACCCCGCCCAGGGTCGGTCGGCGGGCGCCGGTTCGTGAGCATCCTTCTTGACGCTGGCCCGAGCTTGAACTTCCTCGCGGTCGGCCAGCAGAACGCTCTCATCCAGATCGCCCAGGCCAACGGCCTTCAGCTCGAAGCCCCACAGCGCGTCGACACGGAGGTTCTCGGCAAGACCCGGGACCCGCTCTTCGCGCGCACCGCCGTGCTCGGGACGTGGGCCACGTTGAAGTCGACCGGACGGTTGCGCATCCTCGACGACACGCTCACCGGCCAGCAGTTCATCGACGCGGTGACACGCATCAGCGGCATGCCGGCTGCCGACCGGGTTCGTTCCAAGGCCAGTCTCGGGGAAATCTTGGTGCTGGCGCATGCGTCGGTGTACGCCCAGAACGGCACAGACGTGTTCGTGCTCATCGACGAGGGCGACGGCCGCAAGCGCACCGAGAAGGAACAGCTGTGGCTGCAGGCCAACAAGGCGCCGGGGACCCTCACGCTGTGGGGGTCGCGGCAGGTGCTGCTGGAGGCTGAGAAGCACCAGGGGTGGATCAAGAACGGGCTGACCGCAGACCAGGTCTACAACCAGATGGCGGCCTTCGACACCGGCATCACCAAGCGGCTCAAGGCGCGCAAGGCCCGGACCGGACGCTGACGTTCTACGCCCCCTGCGTTCGTCCGGCCCCTCGAGGGGAAGCGCATGTCGGATGCAGGCCGTACGCTCGCCGGCATGACGGGGGTCTCGATGGTGGTGAAGCGCGCGCTGGTGGTGTTGGCCGGCTGCACGGTCCTGACGGCGTGTGGCGGCGGGAGCAACGGTGGGGGCGAAGGTGGGGGCGGGTCGTCGACCGGCGCCGAACCGACTGCAGCGTCGTCGAGCCCGTCGGAGACGGCCCGGCCGGCGGAGGTCGAGGAGTGCCAGACGGCCGTGAGCCGGATGGATGACCTGGCGTCGGAGATGGACACGCTGGTCGTGGACGAGCCGGCGCAGTTCACGCAGCTGTTCGATCGCATGCAGGCGCTACGCGGTGATGCGGACTCGTTCTGCTCGACGACGGTGAAGGAGCCGATGTCGATGGGCGTGTACTTCCTTGCGCGCGCCAACGCCGGCTACACGGCGTGCGACTTCGTTGAGATGTGCAACCGGGACAAGGTAGAGCGTGACCTGGTGAAGGGCACCGGCCTGCTGCACGACGCAGCCGAGGCTGCGGCACGCACTGAGTGACCCGCGGGTGACCCGCGGGTGACCACGCGGGTGACCACGCGGGTGACCTCCGCCCGCGAGGCACGCCATTCCGCCGATGCGTGGTCACACGTGTGACCGGAGCTCAGGCCCACGGTCAGCCGTCGAGGGGCAGGTAGGCGTGGAGTTCGGGAACGCCTTCGCCGATGTCGCTGACGTGGCACTGGCCGAGCGCCCACCGGACGCCTTGCTGACGCATGGCCGCGAAGCGGTGCCCGCCGCCCGAGATCTGCAGCGTGGTGGCGTACGGCGGTTCGCGGTACAGCGACGCGAGCCCCTGCTGGTCGGCCGCCGACAGGGCCTCCCACTGCGGCGTCGCGGCGAGCCGGGCTCCACCCAGGGTGGGGGTGAGCTCGTTGAGGTGTTCGCGCACGAGCGTGTTCACGAGCTCCCAGTTCACGGTCAGCGCCCACTCGAACGACCCGCGGTCCCACACGTGCGATGCGGGGATGGTCTCGAGGTCGAAGTCGCACCAGACGCGCGGGTCGTCGTCCCGCTCGTCGCCATCGGGCAGGTCGGGGGCCGGCCCAGGTCCTGGCTCAGGGTGCTCGTACGTCATGGCGCAACCGTCGCAGAAGTGCCGTGCGCCCCGCTCGCGTCATCCACAGGCGCAGCTGGCCGGACAGGTGTCGGCGGTGCTGGCTACCGTCGGCTCATGACCGCTGCGGTTCTCGTCTTCGACGTCGAGCTCTCACCTGTGACGCGGCAGCTCGGCGTCACGTACCTGCACGACGTCGACCTCGATGCCGGCGTCGAGCTGCTCGTTGGCGACATGGTCCGTCTGCGGGACGAGGGCGGCACCACGCGGGAGGCGACGGTGACAGGGGTCGAGCCGGTCCGCTTCGGTCGCAAGTACCGACTGCAGCTGATGGCACCATGAGGCCGGCCAACGACTCGGACACACCTGTGATCGCGGCGCGTTTCGGCGAACCGACCGTCGGGTTCGACTCCAGTGACCGTCAACGCGTGCTTGACTGCCGCCCGTGACCAGAGTCCACGTGGAGGTGTCGGAGGAGCACCTCCGCAAGCACCTGAAGAGCGCCCGTCAAGGGCTCATCGAGCTCGTCGACAACGCGCTGGACTCCGACGCGACCCGCGTCGAGGTCGACCTCGTCCGTACCGAGGCCGGGGCCATCAAGACGGTCGTCGTGCGCGACAACGGCGAAGGAATGAGCGAAGCCACTGCCCGTCGCGCGTTCGCGGAGTTCGGGAACTCGTGGAAGGTCAACCAGCCCCGCACTCGCCGTGGTCGTCACCGCCGCGGACGACGAGGTACGGGCCGGTGGGCTGCGTTCTCCATCGGCGACACCGTCACTTGGACGTCAACGACGCACCCGGTCATGCGGATCGACATGTCGTACGACACGAGCACGGTTGCAGGCACTCAGGTGACCGGTTCGGTGCGCACGATCGGTGAGTTCGACGTCGACGCGGTTGCTCCCGCGGCCGCCACCGGCACGGTGGTGACGGTGGATGACGTCACCGAAACCGGCCAGCAGGTCGACGAGATGGCTCGCATGCTCACGGGTGAGTACGCGTTGATGCTGCGTCGTGAGCCAGGCCTGACGATCGTGTACGACGGGCACGAGCTGCGCGCGAGCGACGTCATGCTCGACTCGTTCCCGATACCCCTGGACCTTCCGGACCCCTCCTCCGACCGGGAGGACGCGCCGGAGCTCGCACACCTGTACGACGACAACGGGGACGCGCTCGTGCGTCTGACGGTGGTGGAGTGGTCGAAGAAGGCCAAGCACGTGCGGCCGGTGCTGGTGTTCACCGATGGTGCCGGGAACCCGTTGCACGACCATCACAACGGTCTGCCACGGGCGTCGTGGCCGTACACCGCGTACCTGTCGTGGGACGGCTTCGCGGGCGCGCGCGAGCAGCTGGGTGACGACCTCGGGTACACGCCGGGGTGGGCTGAGGACATGAAGGTCGTCGTGACCGCCGCGTTGGACGCGCTCACCGGCTACGTGCGTGGCAGGCGTGACCAGGACCGCGCGCGGCTGGTCGCCGGATGGAAGGCGGACGGCTCCTACCCGTATGCCGACGAGCCCCACGGCGCTCTCGAGGAGGCGGAGCGAGACCTGTTCGACGTCATCGCCGTCACCGCAGCGCCTGTCCTCGAGGACATGGACCCGCCGGCCAGGACGTTCTCCCTGCGGCTCATGCGGGAGGCGCTGACCAGCGACCCCTCTCAACTCGGCGTCGTACTGACCAGCGTCTTGAACCTCGACGAGGATCAGCTTGCCGAGCTGCACGACCTCCTTGAACGCACCACGTTGCCGGCTCTCATCACGGCTGGCAGGGTCGTCACACATCGTCTCGACATCATCAACGGCCTTCAGCAGCTGCTTCACGACATCGACGAAGCGCCGAACGTCCTCGAGCGCGACCACTTGCACAAGATCGTCGCTGAGGAGCCGTGGCTGTTCGGCGACGAGTACACGGTCGCCGTGAACGAGAAGTCGTTGACGGAAGTTCTGCGTGCGCATCAGCGCATCCTCGGCAGCGAACGCGTCATCCTCGACCCGGGTAGCGGGAGCGGCCCGGACCTGGCGCCAGTACTCGTGAGCGGCAAGGCTGGGCGCGTGGACCTGATGTTGTCCCGGGTCTCGCCGCTGAGCTCCACGGTTCACCAGCATCTCGTTGTCGAGCTCAAGCGTCCTGGCCTCATCGGCGCCGAGGAGATCACCCAGCTGAAGAAGTACGCCTACGAGATCCGCAAGGACTCACGGTTCCACCATCAGGACGTCAGGTGGGACTTCGTCCTCATCGGCACCCGCCTCGACCCGTTCGCGCAGGACGAGGCCGAGCAGCTCGAGTTGTCCGCGACGCCGGAGTTCCGGGTTCGGGTCATGACGTGGAACCAGCTGCTGCAGTCGCGTCTCCACCAGCTCAACTTCGTTCAGGAAGCGCTCAACGTGACCACCAGCGCCGACGCTGGTGTCGACCGCCTGAGGACCGTTCACGGCGCGTACCTGCCGCCGTCCGTCGCCAGCGACCCCGCCCCCACCGGCACCTGAAGGTTCGCAGGGTGAGCGACGGCGGTACCCAGACTCCGGAGCTGCATCGACTGCGGCGCTGGACTGTCTGGGCGTTCGGCAGCGACTGTCGCACTGCTCTCCTACGGTTGACCCCGGCGCACCGACTGGGCAGCGCCACGGGTTCTGAGGGGGAACGGGATGAAGAAGATCGTCACAGTGCTGGTGACGACGTTGACGTTGGCGCTTACCGGTGTGGCGCTCGTGCAAGCGCCGGCCGCAGCCGTCATAGCGACGGTGACGGTGTCCGCGCCGGACGTCGCGCAGCCGACGTACGGCTGCCCGTGCGCAGGGAACACGGTGGACTTCCAGGTGGTGACGCCGGACTCCACCGAGTACCTGAAGTACACGTACGAGGTCCTCGTCACGGACCCGGCCGGTAACTTCCACGCCAGGTGGGCCGACACCGCGTACTACGGCGGGCACTGGCAGTGGAACAACTACCTGCTCCCGAGCATCCACGAGTACGGCACGTACACGGTGACCGCGACGGTGAGGTTCTACGGGTATGAGGGCAACGTGCCCATCGACACCCGCACCGCCACCGACACGTTCACGTTCAACGGCCCGCCCGCGCCGCCGCCGGTGCAGATCGGCGGCCAGGTCGCCGAGACGCACGTGTACAAGTACACGCGGAAGTTCAGTGCCATGCTGGAGAGCGACACCAGCACGGGGTCCGCGCCCGGCATCCCGGTCACGTGGAAGATCTTCGTCAACGGTCGGCTCGGTCGGACGCTGACGCAGTCGTGGGCGGAGTCCGACTACGTGACCGTTCGGCTGCCCAAGAAGAAGCGGACGAAGCGGGTACGGGTCGCCATCACCCGCAACGGCCAGAAGGTGTTCTCCCGCGCCTACAAGATCCCCGGCACCAAGTCCTGACCAGCTGGAGGGACGAACTTACGGACTCGGGGTCAGTTGCGGTTGAGTCCGAACGTCCGAGTGAGCAGCTTCGTCTTCCAGTAGGACTCGATCTGCTCGATGGTCTCGTCGGGAACGTTGGCGTCGACGACCTCCAAGACCGACACTTGGTAGGACCTACGACCCCCGGCCGCGGCGGCGGCCTTCAGGGCGACGTCGCCGCCGTGCCCGTCGGCGGCGTAGTCCATCCACCGCCCGAACAGGCTGTCCGCGCCCTTGGCGGACCCGACGTACTGGTGCCCGGACTCGACGTCGACGAGGAGGTAGACGCCCTTCACGCTGCGCAGCACCTGCTGCCACCCGGCCGGGAGGGCGGGGATGTCGTCGACGAGGCGCGTGAAGATGCGGAAGCCCGGGAACTTCGGCTCGTACTGCTCAGCGATCTCCACGACCGGTTTCGGCTGGTTCGCTGCCCTCTGGACCCACGACCGGGTGCCGGCGCCCCAGTCGATGACGACCCGGTCGACGTAGTCGACCAGGTGGTCGCCGTGCTGCAGCTGATAGGCGACCTGTCCGGAGATGTCGTGCGTCAGCAGAGCGTCGACTGCCCCCTCCGGGCACGTTCCGACGCCGTCGACGGAGTACATGCCGACGAAGACGGTCTTGCCGGCTTCGGTGACGATGAAGCTGGCGAGCAGGTCGCCGACGCGGAACACGTCGCGAGCCTGCACGGCCTGATAGCTGTCGAACGACGCGCGGTCGTTGCGCCACGCTTCGTAGAGGCGACCCGGAGCCAGTCGCCGGTCCTGATGACGCACCAGCCGAACACGCGCGACGTCGACATGCTCAAGCGCCAGTAGGTCGTTGAACGTCAGCATCGCGCCACCTCAGGTCGAACGGGCCTGCTCGCCGGTACGCCGTGAGGTTAGCGGCGGCCCCCACCGCCCACCTCGTGAACGCTGCGCTAGTCCGGCGGAGTCAGCGAACCGTCGCTTGCAGTGCCGACACCTTCGGAGTCCTTGCCCGTGTCGTCACCGCCTCGGCCGTCGGGGAGCTCGCTGTACACCTGCACGTAGTTGGTCACGACCGGTTGCGGCGTCGCGGGCGGCAGCGCGTCCGGCGGCGGCGGTGTGACCAGCGCTGAGAAAAGGGCGACGACGATGCCGGAAACGATGCCGGAAACTGTCGACTCGGTGATGCGCTGCCACATCTGCGGTTGCCTCTGGATGGACCCGATGAGGCTGTCGGTGACGACCTCGACGGCGACGGAGCCAGCGACGGGAACGTCACGAAGAACGCGTTCCACCTCGCCGAAGCGAACCAGGATGAACTCCCGGAGGTCGTCCGCCAGGCCCTCCTCCTGCTCGACCTGCTCGCGCAAGGACTGGACGTCCTCGAGGAGCTTCTCGCGGCTGGCTTCGTTCATCACCGGTTCGGGGCAATGCCGGTGGAACTGGCGGCTGAGGAGGTCGAGGCTGCGGACGGCGGCAGCATCGACCTGAGCCATCATGTCGCCGACGCGCACCTGGCGCGCCATCGTCAGGTGGTCGAAGACCCTGTCGAACTGCTCGAAGTCCTCGAGGAGCACGTCCGCGTCGACGCTCTCCGGGAGGAGGGCGGCCTTCGCGCGGATGTCGTCGCCGAGAGCAGCCAGCTGCATGGCGAACCGCGTCACCTCGACCTTGCCGGCAACCTCCGCGACTTCCACGCCGAGCATCGAGCCGAGCACGTCGCTGACGGCCGTGTCCCTATTTGAGACGGTCTGGAACCGGTCGACCCACTGCTTGAGCCGGCCCGCCGGGTTGTCGAGGTACTCCACCACGCGTGCAGGCTACCGGCGCGTGCGGACACCGATGGTGCTGCGCAGCCGTGCTCAACGCCGAGGTCGCATGGCCGGGCCGTGCACTGGTGTGCCCGACTCGCAACGGGCGCGGCGCGCCTCCGAGCGTGCACAGGTGTGTCCGCGATGCGGTGTGCGCGTGCCACCCCGCCGTCGACGCCACCACGGCTACCAGGACCACCATCACCTCGACCCGGTCCTCGAAGCAGCGCTCGACAACGAGGCCGCCCGGCTGGCCGCGATCGAGGACCCGGCCCTCGCCGTCCAGGCCGTGACGGAGTTCTTCAGCGGCCTCGAGCGGGCCCTCGAGGCCGTCGCGGAGTCCCGACACCGCGCCGTCATCGAGCTGTACGAGGACCTCGGCAGCTACCAGAAGGTCGCAGACGCGACCGGCCTGTCGAAGACGCGCGTGGGCGTGCTGGTGCGGGAAGCGCGCCGCGCCGGCCTGTAGTTCGAGAGGCTTCAGGTCGAACGCCGACGGGCACTCCTACCGCCTGCGGAAGCGGCAATGGCGAGGAGACCGCCGACCAACGCCATGTTCTTGATGAACTGAACCTTCTGGACCTTGCGATCTGCGGGGTCCTCGATCGCCCAGAACCCATGCCCGGCGACGGTCGTGGGCACCAGCGAGCCGACCAAGGCGATCGCGGCAGGCTGCGGGGCGATGCTCAAGGCAAGAGCGGCTCCCGCAAGCACCTGGACTGCCGCGTTGCCTCGGACGACGAGCTCGTCATCCTCGGGAATTGGCGCCACGCGGCGCATGGCTGCGAGCGTGGGGGCGGCCAGCCCGACTCGCCCTCCGGGGGCGCGGAAGGCGTCGTATCCGAGAAGGACGTACGTCGAACCAGTGAGCAGGTGGGCGAGCGCGCGGACGCGGTGGTGGTTCATCGGCTGTCACCAGTGGTCGCGGGGAAGCGGCGGAAGTCTTGGAAGCGGGCGAGGGAGTCGAAGTCGTCGACGGCGTCCTTGCTGGCGACGTTCTCCAGCGGGTGGCCTTGGATGAGCCTCTTGACGGGTACTTCGAGCTTCTTCCCGGTGCGGGTGTGAGGAATGGCGGGCACGGCGATGACGTCGTCTGGCACGTGCCGGGGTGAGGCGCCGACGCGGATGGCGTCCTTGATGTCGGCTGCGAGGTCGTCGGTGAGCTCGATGCCGTCTGCGAGGACGACGAAGAGGACGAGCCAGTAGCTGCCGTCGCCGATCTCGGCGCCGATGACGAGGGATTTGCGGACGTCGGCGATCTGGTCGACGACGGCGTAGATGTCGGCGCTGCCGAGTCGTACGCCGTGACGGTTGAGCGTGGAGTCCGAGCGCCCGGACACCACCAAGCTGCCTCGCGGGGTGACGAGCATCCAGTCTCCGTGACGCCACACGCCGGGGTAGGTGGAGAAGTACGCGTCGCGGTAGCGCACTCCGTCGGGGTCGTTCCAGAACCTGAGGGGCATCGAGGGCATGGGACGTGTGATGACCAGCTCGCCGACTTCGCCGACGACAGGGCGCCCGTCGGAGTTCCAGGCTTCGACGGCGACGCCCAGGTTCGGAGCGGAGATCTCGCCGGGCCACACGGGGGTGGTGGGGGCGCTGCCAGCGAACCCGGCGACGACGTCGGTGCCGCCGGTCGTCGAGGCGAGCTGCACGGGCCCGACGTGCTCGGCCACCCAGTGGTACGAGCTCTCGGTGACGGGAGCGCCGGTGACGCCGATGGTACGCAGGTGTGACAGGTCGAGGTCTCGGCCGGGCCAGAGGTCCGCTTGAGCGCTGCCGAGCAGGTAGCCCGGGCTCACGCCGAGGATGGCGACCTTCTCCTGGGCGGCGATGCGCCACAGCCGGTCGGGTCCGGGGTGGGCGGGGCTCCCGTCGTAGAGGACGACGGGGGCGCCGACGAGCAGGGCGGAAGCGACGAGGTTCCACATCATCCAGTTGGTGGTGGTGTACCAGAAGAACGGTCGGGCCGGGCCGGCATCCATGTGGAGCCCAAGGGTCTTCAGGTGTTCGAGGAGCACTCCTCCGTGGCCGTGGACGATGCCCTTGGGCAGCCCAGTGGTGCCGGAGGAGAACAGCACCCACAGCGGTGCGTCGAACGCCATCCGCTCGAAGGTGGGCTCTGCAGGCACCGAGGTGGCGTGCGCCCACGGCACGGTGTCGGGTGATGGCGGGAGGTCGAGGTTGGGCACCTCAACGACGGCTCGCAGGGCCGGGAGGGCGCTTCGGAGTGCTGCGACCTCTTTGCGCCGGTCGTGCGGGCGGCCGTTCCACATGTAGCCGTCGGCGGCGACCAGCACCGTGGGCTCGAGCTGGGCAAACCGTGCGGCAGCTCCGGCGCCGGAGTAGTCCTGGGCGCACGCCGACCAGGTTGCGCCGATGCTGGCGGTGGCGAGGAAGGCGACGAGCGTGGGCGTGGTGTTGGGCAGGTAGCCGACGACCCGGTCGCCCGGTCCGACGCCCACGCTGCGCAGCCATGCGGACAGGGCTCCGACCTGCGCGTTCAGCTCGCGCCAGGTGGTGCGGCTGGTGGACCCGTCCTCGCTGATCGAGGTGACCGCGATGGTGTCGGCGTGGGCCGGGTCGTTGGCGTGACGCAGGGCGTGTTCGGCGTAGTTGAGCCGGACGCCGGGGAACCACTGGGCGCCGGGCATGGTGTCCTCGGCCAGCGCCGACGTCCGGGTTCCATCGGCCTGGATGTCGAAGAAGTCCCACACCGCGGCCCAGAAACCGTCGAGGTCCTCGACGGACCACGTCCACAGGTCGCGGTAGGTGCCGAGCTCTCGTCCAGCGCGCGCCGCGGCGCCATGGCTGAACTGCGCGATCGCCGTACCAGCCACCGCGGTCGGGTCCGGTGTCCACGTGGGCTCCACCATCTGGATCAGTCTTCCTCTCGTCCCATGCTCATCCGACCGGTGCACCCGCGGCCCCGAGACGGGCCTTGAGGTCGACCTCGAGACTGGCGCCGAGACCGGCCTCGAGGCCGCGAAGCCCCGCTCGGAGGCCTGCGCGAAGACCGTCGACCAGGTCGACGGCTTCGCTGGCGGCGACGGCGCCGTACAGGTATCCGTCGGGGCGCACCGCGACGACGTCGTGCGCCATCTCCCGCAGGTGTGGCAGCAGGACGTCGTCGATGTCACCGACTGCGCCCTCCGGAACCGGCGCACCGGCTGGCACCACGGTGGTCAGACGGACTCCTAGGCGGTCGAGGTCGGTGACGCGGTCCTCGCCCAGGAGCTCATGGAGGTTGATGGTGCCGATGAGGTCGAAGCAGCTGCCGAGGACGTCGTCCCACAGGCCGACGCGTCCCTCGGGCGTCTGGACCGTCGGCTGGAACGCGAGAGTGCCCGCCGAGGGAGCTGGCGATCCCGTGGTGCGGTGGGTCAGCCCGGGCCCGAGCGTGGGCGGAGCCACCGGCGGAAGGACGACGGCAGGGTCGCCCCCTCCGGCCAGCATGGCCGTGTCACGGGCTTCTACTGCCTCGGGGTCGGTCACGCAGATGACGCCGCCCAAGGCGACTGACTGCTCGATCGCCGACTGCAGGTGTGCGATGCGCTCGGTGTCGTAGGTGTCGAGCAGGTCGTCCCCGGCGACACCTCTCAGGACCAGATCGAGCTTCCACCCCAGGTTGCTCGCGTCGCGGATGCCTGAGCACATGCCTTGGCCGGCGAACGGCGGCATTCGGTGGGCGGCGTCGCCGGCGATGAAGACGCGACCCTCGCGCCAGCGCTCTGCCCAGCAGGCCTCGAACCGGTAGACCACGGCGCGTTCCAACTCGGCGTTGGTCGGGTTCAAGCCCCACGGCTGGACGAGCTCCCAGACCCTGTCGGCCCGTTCCAGGTCCGCGACAGACTCGTCTGGAAGCCGCATGAACTCGAACCTGCGCCTGCCCGGACCGCCTGCGACAGCCGTGGTCGGTCGGGCCGGGTCGCAGATCTGCAGGTTGAGCGGGTAGGTCCAGGTGAAGTCGTCCCTCGGCTTGAGGTCCACCACCAGCCAGTCGAAGGCGAAGCCCAGCTCGTGGGCGGGAAGGGCAAGGTGTTCCCTGACGAAACTGCGGGCACCGTCGCATCCGACGACGTAGCGCGCGTCGAGCTCCGCGCCGTCCTGGAGCGCGAGGCGGACTGTCTCCTCGTCTTGGGACAGACCGTCGACAGCACTCCCGCGGAGTACGGTGACCCCGGCTGCCACGGCGTGGCTGAGCAGCACGGCTTCGAGGTCCGGCTGCGAGAACATCGTCGCCATCGGCCATCCGGTCGGGCCAACCCCAGACCAGTCGAAGTGCAGGAGGGTCTTGCCCTCGGCGTTCTGCCAGTCGTAGGTGGACGCCGGCTGGGTGATCTTGGCGAGATCGTCTGCCAGACCGACTGCTGCGAACGCCCGGGCGATCTCGAAGTCGTAGTGCACCGCACGCGGCAGCGGGTACGGCGTCGCGCGCCGTTCCACGACGGCGACGTCGTGGCCCCGACGGGCCAGGTCCAGCGACAGGAAGAGGCCCACCGGGCCGGCACCGACGATGACGACGTCGTACGACGGCTGACTGGCTGTCACGACGAGTGGGCGCCGGTCATCAGCGCGGCGAGGTCCTCGGGCGCGAGGAATGACGGCGGCGGCGGCGGACCCCAGTTGTAGAGACCCTTGGCGCCATCGAAGACGCCGGGCTCCCAGAGCGCGTCGTCGACGATGCAGTCGATGTCGGAGTAGTACTCCGAGAAGTTGCCGGCGGGGTCCTTGAGGTACCAGAAGAAGTTGGACCCGATGTGGTGGCGGCCCAGGCCCCACACGTGCCGGTCGGGGTCGGCCTCGAGCATCGCGGTCGCTCCGCGGCCGATCTCGTCGATGTCGTCGACCTGCCAGGAGGTGTGGTGCAGGAAGTTCAACGGTGCCTGCTGGACCAGGACGTTGTGGTGGTCGGTCGAGCACCGCATGAACGCCGCCAGCGAGGGGACGGTGTCGCTGACCTTGAAGCCGATGCCGTCGGTGAAGAACCGTTGGGTGGCTTCCTGGTCGGTGGAGCCGATGACGACGTGGCCGAGCTTACGGGGCTTGACCCGGTCCTCACGCAGGACGCCCGGTGCTCGACCGTTGGAGCGCTCGATGCGGCCGGGGCCGTTGTACGGCGTTGGCTCGCTGTCCTGCTGCAGGCGGGGCGCGATGGAGACGACGGCACGGAAGCCGGCGATCGGCTCCTCGGTGACCAGCGTGCTCTCGGTGCGCTCGGCCGCGAGGCCGAGCCCGCGCAGCTGCCGGTCGATGCGGTCGAGGTCGTCGGGGTCGTCGGCGCCGATGCCGATCTCCATCAGCCGCCGCTGCGGTGCGTGGGTGAGCTTGAACTGCTCGCCGCCGTCGGAGGTGGCGAAGCTGTTACCGCCGACAGGAGTGAGGCCGAAGTCGGTGTAGTAGGCGGCGGTCTGGTCCACGTTGGGGACGCCGACGGTGATCGAGGTGAGGCGGTGAAGTGCCATGAGGTTCTCCTTCTCAGAGGATTGTGCGCTCAGGGAGCCGGCTGGGCTCGGTCAGGACGCCGGTCAGGACGCTGAGGCGGTGGTGTGCGGGCGTCCGGGTACGCAGTGCTGGCGGAGCTCGCCGATGCCCTCGACCCAGGTGACGACCTCTTCACCCGCCTGCAGGAACCGGGGCGGCTGCATGCCGCCGCCGACGCCGGCCGGGGTGCCGGTGAGGATGACGTCGCCCGGCTGGAGCGGCAGGACGGCCGAGAGTCGTTCGATGAGAACCGGCACCGAGAAGATCAGGTCGCTGGTGCGGCTCTTCTGGACCTGTTCGCCGTCGATGGTGCAGCCGATCTCCAGATCCTCGTAGTCGCGGCCGACGCTGGTGAGCTCGTCGAGGGTGACGACGGCCGGCCCCATCGGGGTGAAGCCGGGGAAGGACTTGCCGAGGCTGAACTGCGGCACAGGCGGCACGAGCTGTCGGGTGCGGTCGGAGTAGTCCTGCGCGATGGTGAGGCCGGCGACGTGGTCCCAGGCGTCGGCGGCGGCGACGTGGTGGGCCTCAGCGCCGATGACCACGACGAGCTCGGCCTCCCAGTCGACGGTCGCAGTGGGCAGCTCGAGCTGGCCGTACGGTCCGGTGATGGAGCTGCGGAACTTGGTGAACACCGGCGGCTCGACCGGGAAGTCGGTGATGCCGCTCTCCAGGGCGTGCCCGCGGTAGTTCAGGCCGATGGCGAAGACCTGTCCCGGTTCGGGGACTGGGGCGCCGAGGTCGGCTTCGTCGTAGGGCGTGCCGGCGGGGAGTTCGGCCGTCGACGCCCAGGCGGTGAGGTCGGCCCAGTCGCGGTAGATGGCGGTCGGGTCGGGGCCGAACCGGCCGTGGCTGGCTTCGGCGATGTCGACGGCACCGGAGTCGGTGATCAGCACCGCGCGGCCGGCGAGGTTGGCGATACGCATGTGTGTCTCCTGAGAAGGGGGGTTCGGCTCAGCGCAGCTCGGTCGCGAGGACCGTGCTCAGCGCGTCGCGGAGGGTGGCCTGCGGGTCGTCGACGGCGGACATCGAGCGGAAGGCGATGTAGCGGTCCGGTCGGACGAGCAGCACCCCGTCGTCGGCGATCTCGCGCTGCTTGAGGAACGAGAAACGGACGTCGACGAAGTCGGCTCCGTCGATGCCGACCGTGCCCGCCACCAGGGGGAGGTCGTTCTCGGCGGCGAGCTTGTTCGCGGCGTCGACCCAGTCGTGGCCCTGGGGGCCCGCGAGGACGAGGAAATTGCCGCCGTGGACCAGGGATACGAGCGGGAACCGCTCGCCCTCACGCTCCACGTAGGCGTGCGGCAGCGGTGCGCCCGGCCTCGTGCTGGGCTCGTACAGCCGCACCGGGTCGAGGGCGACGTGCTCGGGGCTTCCGTCCGGGACGACGGCGCTGGAGTCGTAGTGGTAGCCGAACTCGGTGTTGTGGTGGTGGAACTCGATGGTCTGCGAGGCGACCGCGCGGTTGACGGCCTGGCGCTTCTCGACCGACTTCGGTCCGTCGTGCCACAGCGGCGCGAGCTCGGCCCAGTTCTGCTCGGGCGTGTTGTCGTGCGACAGGCTGAGCGCCTGGTCGATCACGGAGTGGTTCATCGCGTTCGCGATGGCGTTGTTGATGTTGTTCTGGTCGACCGGCTTGCGCTCGGCCTCGTAGGTGTCGAGCAGGGCGTCGCCGGCGCGGCCGGCCAGCACGGCGGCCAGCTTCCAGCCGAGGTTGTACACGTCGGCCATCGCCGAGGTCAGGCCGAGGCCACCGGTCGGGGGGTGGCGATGTGCGGCGTCACCTGCGATGAAGACGCGGCCGACGCGGAACTGGTCGGCGATGACGCCCTCCATCACCCACGGGCTGATCTTGTGGATCTCGACCGGGTGGTCCTCGGGCAGGCCGAGGGTGTCGTACATGCGCTGCTTGACGGCCTCGGGCTTCATAGCGTCGGGGTCGTCGTTGGCGTACTGCATGTGGAAGACCCACTCCTCCGACTGCGGGCCCCAGTGGTCGGGTCCCATCGGCACGAGGACGCCGGACCAGGCGCCGCCGAAGTCGGGGTTGACCAGCCAGCGGATCAGCACGTCGTCGTCGGTGGCCCACTGGGAGAGGTCGGCGGTGATGTGGCACGAGACCAGCTTCATGATGTCGCGGGGGCCCTCGAGGGTGACGCCGACCATGTTGCCGACGGTGCGGCCGCCGTCGGCGGCGATCGCGTACTTGGCCCGCACCGTGTACTCAGTCTCGGTGTCTTTGTCGAGGATGCGGGCGGTGACGCCGTCGTCGTCCTGCTCGAGGTGGATGAGCTCGTTGTTGAAGCGCACGTTGCCGGGGTTGAGCTTCTCGGCGTGGTCCCGCAGGACCGGCTCGAGGCGGATCTGCGGCAGGTTGCACGTGCGGTACGGGCTGGCGGCGATGTAGTCGGGGTCGGTGTAGCCGCCGCCCCACACCTCGAGCGCGCCGATGAGACGCCCGTAGTCCTCATGCCCGCCGTTGAGGCCGGCGTACCAGCCGGTGCGCACCATGTTCTCTGCGGGTGTGCTGCGCTTGTAGATCTCCGGCGCGACGCCGGCTTCGGTGAGGATCTCCATCGCTCGCTGGTTGAGCACGTGCGCCTTCGGTAGCACCGAGGTGTGCGGCAGGGAGCTCACCAGCAGCGAGTCGACGCCCAGCGTCGACAGGGTCATCGACGCGGTCAGGCCGGCGCCGCCGCCGCCGACGATCAGGACAGAAACTTCGATGTCGGACATGGATGGCTCCTCGGCACGTGTCGGGTTCGGGCTGACCGGTGAGCGTCTGGACTCGGCTACCGGAAAGTGACCGCCACCACAGTGACGGCCGCCACAGTCTGCGCTGAACCCGTCTGACATTGCAAGACAAAAAAGATTTTTAGTTTGGACATCTTCATTTGAGCGGTCCGTAGTTATGCTCAGGTCATGGTTGCGACCACGCCTTCAGCAACGCTGGCCGAAAGTGCGTACCTACGACTGCGCAGCGAGCTGCTTCGCGGTGACCTCGCTCCAGGCTCGAAACTGCGCATCAACGACATCGCTGGTCGGTACGCCGTCAGCCCGAGCGTCGTGCGGGAGGTCTTGGCGCGACTAGCCGAGCAAGGGCTCATCTTGGCCATGCCGCAGCGCGGGTTCGCCGTCATGGAGCTCTCCATCGCCGACCTCGAGGACCTCACCCGGGCGCGGAAGCTCATCGAGATGATGGCGCTGCGTGAGTCGATCGCTGACGGTGACCTCTCCTGGGAGTCATCCGTCCTGGCGGCCCATCACCGGCTCAACCGCACCACCATGACCACGTCCGAGGGCCACGTCAGCGACGAGTGGGCCGACGCGCACGCGGAGTTCCACCACGTGCTTCTCTCCGGGGGGAGGAGTAGTCGACTGACGAACATCGCCGACAACCTCCGCGACTGCTCGAGCCTGTACATCCACTGGTCCCGCGAGCTCGCCGACGACACTGGCCGTGACGTCGCCGCCGAGCACCGGGAGATCGCCGACCTCACCTTGGCCCGGGACGCGGACGCAGCTGCCGACGCGCTCGGGCGTCACATCGAACGCACGACCCAGGCGCTCGTCACGTATGCGACCGGCCGGGACAGCACCACCCCTGACGGCGCCAGCGCCTGAAGTGCTCCACTGCGAGGCACTGGCCGGCGACAGACCGCACGCGGATGGCCCGGCGCCGCGTAGACGCCACGCTTACGGCGACGGCTGCAGCCACGCGAGGGCCGCGGCAACCATGGCCCGGGTGCCGGTGTCGAGCGTCGGCTGCATGACCGGCGCGAAGGTCGCGGAGTGGTTGACGGGGATGTCCTGGTCGAGCCGCCCCGCTTCCTGGGCCTCGCGGTAGGCCGTCGGGTCGACGCCACCGATGCCCCAGTACGTGTAGGGGGCTCCCAGCTCGCGCGGCAGGTCGGTGAAGTCCTCGCTGGCGCTCTGCTGCGGCAGCTCGCCAGCCTGGTCCCCGAACAGGTCGGTGAACGCGGCGGCGACGCGGCTGGTCACGTCGGGGTCGTTGTCGGTGAGGGGGTAGCGGTCGAACAGCTCGAACTCCGGTGGCTGGGGCGAGCCGGAGGCGTCGCACTCGGCGCGCACGATCCGCTCGATCGCGGCCAGGACGGCGGTGCGGGTGTGGTCGTCGTAGGTGCGGACGTTGAGCTGCAGGACGGCGTGGTCGGGGATGACGTTGCTCTTCGTGCCGGCCTGGATGCTCCCGACGGTGAGGACCGCGGTGTCGCCGGGAGCGACCTCACGGGCGACGACGGTCTGGAGCCGGACGACGATCATCGCGGCGAGCACAACGGGGTCGATGGCCGCCTGGGGCATGGAGCCGTGGGCGCCGCGGCCGTGGACGGTGACACGCATGCTGTCCGCGGCCGAGAGCGTGGGTCCGGGCCGTGTGCCGACGAACCCTGCGGGGTAGGGCAGGACGTGCTGTGCGAGTGCGACGTCAACGTCCCCGACGAGGGACGTGAGCCCGTCGTCGAGCATCGCGCGGGCGCCGTCGGCGGCCTCCTCGGCCGGCTGGAACACCGCCACGAGGGTGCCCGACCAGTGGTCCTGCGCCTGGGCGAGGAGAGCCACCGCTCCGAGCAGGCAGGTGACGTGGACGTCGTGCCCGCACGCGTGCATCACCGGTGACCCGTCGTCGGCGGTGTCGCTGCTCGCGTAGTCGAGGCCGGTCTCCTCCTTGACCGGGAGCGCGTCCATGTCGGCGCGCAGCAGCACGGTGGGACCGTCGCCGTTGCGCACGATGCCGACCACGCCGGTGCCGCCGACGCCCTCGTGGACGTCGCAGCCGATGTCGTTCAGCCGCTCGGCGACCTTCTGCGCGGTCCGATGTTCCTGGTGCGGCAGCTCGGGATGGGCGTGGAGGTCGCGGTAGGTGTCCTCCTGCCAGCCGCGGACGTCGTCGAGTGCGTCGAAGATGGCCGAGGTCGCTGCCGGGGTGGATGCCTGAGCGGATGTCTGGTCGGATGTCTGGTCAGATGTCTGGTCGGTGGTGTCTTCCATCAGGTGCCTCGTCTTCCGGGTGGAGTGGGTGCGTTGATGTCGTAGCGGACGCCGGCCATGCGGATCGAGAAGCAGGCGGCGGCCGCGACGAGGGCTGCTGGAACCTCGGCGAGGCCTGCG
This sequence comes from Nocardioides sp. T5, assembly GCF_048161455.1. Classification (NCBI taxonomy): domain Bacteria; kingdom Bacillati; phylum Actinomycetota; class Actinomycetes; order Propionibacteriales; family Nocardioidaceae; genus Nocardioides; species Nocardioides sp. T5. Next base: position 1,921,011 of record NZ_CP182415.1, read on the forward strand.
GCGCTGGCGCGGGCCACCACGGCTGCGCCGATGAGGGCCGGGATGGCGTACAGGCCGCTGGTCAGCACGGCGGGGACCTCGCGGATGAGGACGTCGCGCACGGTGCCGCCGCCGACGGCGGTGACGGTGCCGAGGATGACCGCCTGCGCGACGCCCATGTCGTGGTCGAGAGCCTTGAGGGCGCCGGTGACGGCGAACAGGCTCAGCCCGGCCGCGTCGAGCACGATGATCGGCTTGGTGAGCCGGTCCAGGCTGCGACCGAACGCGAACGCCACCAGACCGCCGACGGTCGCGACGGTGAGGTAGCGCCAGTCGCTGAACGTGGCCGGCGGGAGGGCGTCGAGGATGACGTCGCGGATGATGCCGCCCCCGATGGCGGTGCACATGCCGAGCGTGACGACCCCGACGATGTCGAGCCGGGTGAGACGAATAGCCGTGAGCGCGCCGTTGAGGGCGAACGCGAACACGCCGGCCAGATCCAGCGTCAAGAACAACGGCGACGCGGTGTCCATCAGGCCTGTCTACTCCGCCGCGGACCGATGCGACACACACCTTCGGGCCGCCGCACGAACGTCCCCCGCGGACGCCGGGTCCGCGGGAGACGTGCAGTGCGCCGAACAGGCATCACCACTTGTGCATCGTGCCGTGCTCGATGTTGTAGTACATGCCGATGTGCGTGTAGAAGTTCATCGCACCGAACAGCAAGAACACCGTTCCGCCGATCACCCACGCCCGCACGGCCCAACGGAGCAGCTGCGGGCGGTCGGTCCACAAGGCGATGGCGAACAGCAGCGCGCCGACGGCGACGATGCCCCACAGGCCACCGAGGAACAGCGCCTCGAGGATGGGCAGGTGCCCGAAGCGACCGCTGATGGGCTCCTCCGGCGGCGCCGCACCAAGCTGGAACCGGACGAACGCGACGGCCAGGACCGCCATGCCCAGGCCCAACGCCCCAACGAAGATGCCGACCGGCTTGAACGCCGCGAGCGTGGTGGCATTGGCCTCCTCGACCGGTCCGGCGTACAGGCTGCGGTGACGCCACAGGTAGACCGCCGCGAACAGCAGAAGGGCGCCGAACCCGGCAGCCGGCTGACCGAACGCGATGTTGGCGTACTCGAACCCGCCCGCGCCGAACGGCCACGTGACGGTCGTGTGGATGCCGAGCGCAAGCAGCAGGACACCGGTGACGGCGAAGAAGCCTGCCCAGCCCTCGCTGTCGATGCGCTTGCCCTTGATCAGGTGAGCCAGGAATGCGGCGAACCCGAGCAGTCCCGCCCCGGCCGTCAGTGCGACCAGCTCGTTGTAGACGACCATGCCGTCCACGCTCCTTTCGTGCCTCGTGAGCACATGTGCGTTGTCGGTTGAGGTGCGCGGCGGAGGTCCTCCGCCGGCCACACCACCTATAACGACACGCAAACCGTAGCGATTCCCCGCGGCGTCAGATGTGCCCCATGTCACGGCCGCAGACAGATGCGACGGCAGGCCGGCTTCACGCCCACTTGGTTCCCCTCGCACTTGCGCTACGCTTGCCGTATCGAAACTAAGTACGCGGGTGTTCTCGTCCGCGGGAAGAGGTGGGAAAGGTGCCCAGCTGGGAGATCGTCGTGTTCATCGTGGCCGCGTTGGTGGCAGGAGGCCTGTCGATAGGGGCGGTGACGCTCGTCTACTTCCTCGACAAGTGGCGTGAGGACCCCGCCCAGGCCACACGCGACGCCGAGGACACGAACAAGACGCCCCGGGCCAGCCCCTTCGACCGGGCGGCGTGACCGTCATGCACCCGCTGATGGTCCTCGTCGCGTTCACCCTGGCGGCGCTCGTGACTTTTGCACTCGTCGTTGCCGCGCTCGACGCCCTGACGCACCACGAGGACGAGCACGAAGACTCCCAAGGGCGGGACGACGCACCGGCCTGGCCCGACCTGGGCTCCGCGACACCCCTGCCACCATGGGTCCCGGCCGTCGCCGCCGACCGCATCCGGCACGAACACGGCCAGACGGACCACCCCACCCCCGACCGGAGGTCGCATGTGCCCTGCTGACGACCCAGCAGCACCCGCCGCACAGGCCAGCACCACAGCGCCCACCAACCCAGGCCGGCCCGGCCGCCCGCGCGCCGCGGACGTCGACCGCCGCCTCCACGAGACGGTCCTCCAGCTCCTCCGCGAAGGCGGACCAGGCGCAGTCACCATCGACGGCGTCACGTCCCACTCGGGCGTCGCCAAGACGACGATCTACCGCCGCTACTCCAACCGCGGCGAACTCCTCACGGCCGTCCTGCGCCAAACCATGAGCGCCCCCGACGTACCCCGCGACGGCAACGTCCGCGACAAGCTCCGCTCCGCCCTCGAACAAGCCTGGCACCAGATGAGCGACGCCCTCGGACCTGGCGGTCTCGCAGCGCTCATCTCCAACAGCGACCCCGAATTCACCGAACTGTTCCGCTCCGCGCTCCGCCCCTACATCGACATGCTCGTGCAACGCATGAACGAGGACGCCAACGCAGGCGTGCTGCGCCACGACCTCGACGCCGACGGGGTGGTCAGCCTGATGATCGGCGCCTACGTCGGCGAGCTCGTCCGGCACGGGGAAGTCGCCCCCGGCTGGCTAGACCGCACCATCGAACTGCTCTGGAACCTGATGGTCCCGCCCTCGTAGAAGCGCGCCCACGCAGAGCCGGAAGCGCGTTCACAGGAACAGCGACCCGCACGGCTTCCGAATGTCAGTGGCCGAGGGCATCGTGAGAGTCGTGCACACCTGTGGTCGAAGCCGTCACTCGGCGGGCGCCGGCTCGCTAGAACCTCATGTACCCGTGGATCGGCTCAACGACGACACCTGGGTGTACGCCCCAGTGGGTGGAGTCCTGGTGGTCGATGGCGGCGCGCGCATCGTGTGTCACGCGTGCGGGGACACGCTCGAGGCCATCACCCGCCATCACGTGCGTCGACACGATCTGGACCTGGCCGGCTATCGAGCGCGGTTTGGCCTGAACCGGAAGACCTCCCTCATCGCACCGGCACTCGTCGAGACCCGGCGCGCCGAGGGACTGAGACGCTGGGAGAGCAACGACGGCGTCCGCGACGGTCTCGCGGTCGGCCAGGCGATGGCGCGGTCCGGCGAGCTTCACGCCATCGGCATCGCCGCCCAGCCGGCCGGCTCCCGGAGGCGGCAGGGCCGCCGGGCGGCATCGCGAGCTGACGCTGCACCGGCACTGGCCGCCCACCGGTCGGCACAAGCCGACGACGCGCGAGAGAGGTGGACGCAGCGTGCCCAAGCGCTCGGGTTCGACAGCCTGGATGGGTACCTGGCCGACCGGCGGGCCACCGCCGTGACGCCGTGGCGCGTGCGCAATGAACTCAGGTGCGGATCCGAGATGGCCTCCAGGCTCCTCGAGGAGGGCCGCTGACCGTGAATGAGTCGGACGACGGTGCCCAAGACACCCCAGACATGGACGCACCGGGCACTGCCGAGGAGCTCCTCCGACTCCTCGAGGACGCCGGACTTGGACCCAACCAGCGACACTCGTTCGTGTTCCGGCCCACGGCCCTGCTGTCGGGACTCGTGCCCGGCATTGCCATCACGGACCCTGCGACCGCCGCCCGATCCAGGAAGGCCACCGCCAGGCTGATCGCCCGCCTACCCGACCCGGTTCCGGCAGGCGTTCACCTCACCGCAGCGTCCATCCGCGAACCAGGCACCTTCCTGCTCGAGCTCACCTTCGCATGGCCGGGTGGGACCTCCGTGCGGCACTGGGACGCCGAGCCGTTCCTCGCCGCATCCCGCATCCACGAGCCGCTCCTCACCGACTACCCGCGGTTCGAGCGGCTCCACATCGCCAACCGGAAGCTCACCTGGCCGCCGGCCACACCTGGCGGCCAGGGGGGCGACTTCACGCCTGAGCTCCTGTTCGGCGCGTCCTGGGCACCGCGCCACCCGCCCACGACCGCCTGACGACCTTCCGCACGCCGTCCGACAGCTACAGGCCGAGGTCGTCCTCCTCTGCTCGCCTGCGCGTGGCAAGGGCCTCAAGCTCATCGGCTGCCATTCGCAGGAGCTGCACCGCCGGCTCGAACACGGCGCCAGCCGTCAGTCGCGCGGCCTCGACGGTGAACACCAGCGCCGGGCGTGCATCGACGTCTGGTGTGCCGACGTCGAACGTCCCGTCGTCATCCTCAACCGCCAGCCACCTGCGTGCGTACGCGGCAGCCTCCTCATCGAGGAGCAGTTCTGCCTCCGGCATGACCATATTGCCCATCCCGTCGCTCGGCGCCGCCGGCCGGTACCGCACCTCGCTCGCCATCCGCCGGTACGCGTCAACAACCTGCTCGAAAGGCCCCATGCGGCAGAGCGTAGAAGGCCGCCACGACGTGACCGCGAAGAACGATGAGCCGGTGAGCTCCTCACCTACTCGCCCACCTGACAACGCGGCGGACCGTGCCGCAGGTGGAAGGCAGCCATGTCGCGAACGGTCGAACACGAGCCCATGAGGCCGTCCGGCTCACATCACCAGGCGGAACGCCAGCCCTCATCGACACCACGATCGCACCGCTCATCCAGCATCTATGGGACCTGGGCGTCACGACCCTCGCCAGCTGCGAGGCCTACAGCGACGGACGCGCGCGCATTCTGTTCGGCTGCGCAGGCGACCTCGAACAGGCGCACGTCGCACTGCACGACCTGGCGACTGCCGAGGTCAGGGCATCCGCGCTCATGCACGCCAGAGCCGAGTCCGACTGGGCAGTCGCCGCGTGGGCGAAGCTCTGGTTCACCACCCCACCGGAGCCGTCACAGCGACTCGACGGACCCACCACCCTCTACTACGAGCTCTCCATGCCGGCCGCCCACGCCGCCAACCTCGCCCGCGCTGTCTCGTCGACCAGCCGCCGCTGCGGCACCTAGCTCGCCCGACAACGCAGCCCGTTCGCTACGGCGAGGAGTGCCGTCGCCGGACGAAGGCCTGCGCTGCTGCAGCCACCTCGACGTCGCTGCGCCGCAGCCAGTACCGGTTCCCCCGCAACGTCCCGGGCAGCGTCCCGGCACGGATGCGCGCGCCCACCCCGCCAGGCGTGAGACCCAATGCGAGCGCCGCGGTGCCGGTCGTCACCCACACGTCACCGTCCTCGGGTGGCCAGTTCGTCGCCCGCGCCCGCCGGCGCTCCTCCCGCGCCTCCCGCTCGGCCGCGAGCCGAGCCGCCCAGGCGGTGGCCGCCCGGACAGCGGACTCTCGGCTGATCGACGCCCGCCACCGCGGACCAGGCCGCTGCACCAGCAGGCCCTCCGCAACCAGCTCGGGAACCCGCGCATGCGAGCAACCCACGATGGCCGCCGCCGCCTCCTGGCTCACCCACGCCTCCGCGTCGGCTGCCCGCGCCGCCGCAAGCCGCTCAACCGACTCGGCCGAGACCCACACCTGCCCGTCGAACCGACCCTCCAGCCCGCCCTCCAGCCCGCCCTCTCGCGCCCACCGCAACACCGAGCTTTCCGAGCACGACAGCGCGGCGGCCGCCTCGGGCACCGACACCCACGACGCCACACCACCAGCGCTTCCCGTCGGGCCGACCGCCTCGGTCGAAAGCCCCTGGCCCGGTGCACGCGGACGGGTGCCCTTCGCGCGCTCGCGTGCCGCCCGCCGCTCCTCGCGACCCGCTTGAACCTCGCGATACCAAGATGCCCACCGCAGCACCGACTCCCGGTCCAACGACGGCCGCGCACCCTTCGCCGGCCTGCGGGCGATGCGCCCCACCCGGACCGCGTGCTCCACAGTCGGCACCCGCACTCCCGCCAGGCGGGCGGCCTCGTCCCACGAGACCCACGAACCCGAGACGTTCACGGCTCACATCCTGCCGCTCGACACACCGCCAAATGGGAGCCTCGCGTGGTCCGACACTCAACTCGTGACAACACCCGCGGTCTCCTACGTGCCTGCCCGTCCGGGGGTGCGCATCTACCCGGCGGGACATGTGGAACCATCCCGCACCGTGACGCTCCTGATGGTCGCGGTGTCCCGAAACGCGGTCGCAGTCGCCAGCGACAGCCTCTGGGTCGAGGTCGACGCGAACGGCGTCCCAAACGCCAGCCGCACGGGCGTCCGCAAGACCTTCGCCGGTCCAGCCGTCGTCACCGGCATGGCAGGAACGGCCGACACCCCGGCCGGGTCGCTCCTGTCGCTCGTCGAAGCCCTCGCAACGCACGCCACCGACGTGCCGCACGCGGTCCGGGCGCTCAACGAAACCACCCGCGCCACGATGCCCCACGCGATCGCAGCATGGCGGCGCTCTGTGCGCCCGTCCACGCCGGTCAACGCTTTCGCCACCGTCGTCGCTGGCGGCCTCCACCCGACACCGCACGCAGTCGTGCTGCAGCCCACGACCGAGCAGGGGCACTGGGCCACCGTCGGGCAGCCACTCCTCGCAGGCCCGACCGAGACAGACATCGCCGCGTTCGGCACCATCCCCGACGCAGCCGGCCGATACTGCGGCGGCTGGCTCGACGTCGAAGCAGGCCGCATCATCGACGCTTTGAGCCGCGGTCAAGAACCCCCTCCGTTTCCGACGCGACACGCCCCTGTGCCTGCCACCGCTTCCGCCGTCGAACTCGAGGCGCACCTCCGCAAAGCCATCGCCGACGGGCTGGCCGACGACAACGGCATCGTCGCAGCGCCGGGATGGCCCCCGACCCAACCGCTGATCGGTGGAGCAGCCCAAAGCGTCAGCATCGAAGGCGTCGAAGGTGTGAGGTAGCCCGCTCCACGCTCGATGACGGTCGTGACTGTCGGCGGTCGCGGCTAGCGTCCCGCCATGGTCAGTGAAGGGGACCCCAACGCGGACGACCGGGAGACGGAGGCGCTACGAGCCGAACTAGCTGAGGCGAAGCGCATCGGACGGTGGCTCTACGACCGCGCGCCCGGGCTACGTCTCCTCCTCGGGGACGTCAGCGAGTGGCCATGGCTCGTCGATGAACCGAACGTTCCCCGAGAACCCGCACCGCGGCAGCTGGCAGAGGCGGATCACGACCAGGCCGTCCTCCGGACCTTCGCCGTCATTCAGGCGTCCGGCGACAACCCGTACGACGCGGAAGACGTCGCCAGCACCCTCGGGCTCTCGCCCGAGGAGTTCGACGACTCCATCTACCGCCTCCTCCAAGCCGGCCTCGTCACCGGCGGCCGGCTGATGTCTGGTGCATTCGTCGACACTGTCACCGCGGAGGGCATGGCCGCAGCCGGCATGCTCGACCACGACGGCAGACCCCTGCTCGTCCTCCGCACCGATCTCGCCAGCTTCACCGGCGCCGGCCACGGGACCGTCCGCCTCCCCGACGGCATGCGGCTCTCGCCAGGACAGACCATCGTCCTCACTGACGAGGAAGCCGACCCCGTCGAGGCCGAGGTGCTTGCCGCCGAAGGCACCTCGGCGCACGTCCGAGCGCGCTGGCACCGACAGGTGTGACGCAGCGGGGCCGCTCGGGCGCCCGTGAGCCGCACCGAAGTCCCACAACTCTCGGGCAGCGAACACCCGCGGCCGCAGTCGCCCACAACTGCTACCAGTCGATGTCCTCGACCGCCGTCACCAGCTGCGGACTGGCTGACCGCAGACCGGCTGGGCCCGCGACGTCCCGAAGCCCGTCGAACGTCAGGCCGGTGCGGTCCTCGAGGACGTCCAGCCCGACGAGGTAGGTGTCGAAGTCGTCCAAGAACTCGTCGTCGACGTCGGGGAGCAGCGGCTCGATGCCATCCAGGTTCTGGGTCAGCAGGAACGCCTTGAACCGCAGCTCGTCGACGACGCGGTAGACGACAACCTTCCAAAACTCCCGCGGCAGCTGCACGAGGTCCCGGTACGACGGGTCGGCGTCGGCGAGCACCGGACCCGCGAACACGCTCAACCGCCTATCAGCCAGCCCGTCGAGGGCGAGGACTGCGTTCTCCAGGAGGCCCCACACACCGCCGCGGCCGGACTGGTTGAACCCGGCACGCTGCGGAGTGACGTTAGTGAAGAAGAACGAGTCCGAGTTCGCCTGCAACGCCTCCTCGAGCGTGGCGCCCCACAGGAGGTCGGAGCGCCTGGCGACGTGCCCACGGTCGAGGTCGTTGTCGGCGTACACGGCCTCGCCGGCCTGCTGGTCGACCCGGAGTCTGGGGTCGAGCTTGAACCGCTGCCCGGACCGGCTGATCGAGTCGCTGGGGTACAGGGTCAGACCGTCGATGTTCCACGCCACCCACCACGCCAGTCGGCGCATGGGGTGCATGCCGACCGTGAAGTGCACGTAGTCGAGGACAACCCCGTCCTCGTCCCCGGCGGGTGATGGCGACGGCGACGGCGACGGCGGGGCAAGCTCGTAGGTGAGGAACGCGTCGTCGTACCCGAGGGGACCCATGGCAGCAGTGTGCCCTCCTCCGCGCAGACAGCTACGAGTGAACGATGAAGACCTTCTCGAGAGAGGGCCGGTCCGGCCTGTCCGTGCCGAGCTGGCCAACGAGCGCCCCTCCAGTTCTTCAGCGGTGTGCCGGCGGTCGCCCGGGCGGCCCGTCCCTGGCCGTCGTCTCTTCAGTGCTCGTGCTCAGGCCCCGCGCACGATCCGGTCCCAGTGCACGCGGACCTCTGCTTTGTCGCCGTTGACGGCAAGGACCTCGGCCTCGAGGGTGTCTGCCTCGTCATCGGTGACCGCGATGACCTGGCCTGCGTCGGGGTGACTGCCGGCGGGGACACGCAGAGTGCCGTACCCGGCGGAGCTGAAGCTGGCAAGATCAGATTTCACGATGACCATTGGCGGCCTCTCGGGTCAGCGTCGTTCAAGCGGCGCGTGGCGTGGGCGAAGTCCGGGAACTCGAGGACGAGCGTGCCGTTGGCTCGCACCTCAGTGATGGTCGCCTCAAAGCGCTCGGAACCGCCGTCTGCGGTCAAGACGCGTTGGCCGACTGTCGGAGCCCTGTCGTCGTCCCAGTTCACGATCTGCGCGTAGCCACGCCCGCCGTTGACCCTCACCCACGTGAGGTCCGCCGGCACGACTGGCAGCCCCTGCAGCAGGGCTTGCGTCTCCCTCGCGCGCTGGGTCGGCATGTTCTCAACGGTACCCGTCGCCGCGCCAGGACCGGCGGGAGCAGCAGTGCCCACGTCCTTCTCGGATGTGACGGTCAACAACCTCTTGAAGCAGGGCATCTGAGGCGAACTCGTGGAAGCCGGAGGGCCGTTCGGCCCTCCCTGCGCTCTCAGCCGCGCTGGGCCGGTCGTGCGGGTGGTTGCGGACCGAGTGTCCCGATGACACACGCCGAGTGTCCCGGTGCAAACGCGACTGTCCCAGCGCAACAAAAGTGTCCTGCCGCGGCGCCCGGACACTCAGCTGCGGTTCCGCAGCCGTTGCGGGGCAGCCGACGAGTGTCCCGGGCTTGCTTGCGGACACTCCCTTCGCGACGGGACACTCCGGGCTCCAGTTGGGACACTCGTGGTTCCAAGAGGGACACTCCGGGCAACAGATGGTTCGCGCTGGGACACTCACATGGCGTCCGACGACGACGCGAGGCGCGTTGATCTCGTGGCGGTGGTCGTGCTCGTGGGGACGCGATGCGGCCTACCCCGAAGGTCGCGGGACTGGAGTAGCGCAGCGATGCCGCGAACGTGCCGAACGCCCAGGGGAGCCGATGGGACGCGTAGATGGCTAGGGCCCTGACCGGGTCGGTGCTGACCGCCGGCGACCAGGTGTGCATCATGTTGCCTGGTCGGACGTAGCCTCCTGCACGTGACTGACGCAAACGGGAGCCGGCATAGCCCCTACCGGGACGTGCTTCTCGCGGACGGCGCCGTCCTCACCGCTACGCAACAGGCGCTGTTCCGCGGTCTGGGAGAGCACGCGCACATCTGGGGTTGCACACGCGCCCACCAGGACGGCCTCGACCATGGTCGGGAAGTCCACCGGCCGGGCGACCCAACTGCCAACGTCCTCGCGCTCGAGGCGGGCCTTGAGCAGCTCTGCGACGAACTACCCCCCCACACCGAGACGCTCAAGCGGGCCGTCCTCGACTACGTCAACCTGGCTGAACGTCACATCGAGGTCGAGCTCTGCCACTACTGCAGCGGCACGGAGCTGGCCGCTGTTTCGCCGTTGTTCGAGAAGTCTGGCCTGTCCGCCGACCTGGCTAGGTTGCTGGCGCGCCAGGCTTCGTGACGCGTTTGGGCCGCGCGGTAGATCCCGAGCATCCCGGGGGCGCGGCGAACGGCGTCGTCGAACAAGGCGATGCGCGGCGTGAAGTACACCGACATGATGCACTGCGTGAGGTGCGTCAGGGTCAAGCCGAAGATCTCATCCGGGTCGGCCCCGGCTGCCAGCCAAGCTGCCATGACCTCCTGGCCGTACGGGGAGCGTTCCCAGTAGTCGACCGCGCGGTCGGTGTCGGCCCAGGCCCATCGAGCGATGGCTGTCGCGTCCAGCCCGGTAGACGGCTGGAGGTTGGCAGGCGCGCTCGTGTCCACAGGTCGCATGGTCCTTGGCCGCCAGGTCGGCGCCACCAGGCGTCGTCCAGGAGAGCGCGATCGACTTGTCGGGGTTTGTTGCGCCGCAACGTCTGCCAGGCACGGTGACTTGCGGAAACCGCAAGTCTGGGTACTCTTCAGCCGAGGTGTCATGACAGAGATGAACGTGCTTGAGCGCATCCGCGCGCTGATGGCGGAGCGCAGCGTCAAGCAGAACGACCTTGCCGCGACCCTGGGGGTCTCGGAGGCGGTGGTGAGCCGTCTGCTGAGTGGTGAGCGGAAGCTGGCTGCCGCCGAGCTCGGCGCCATCGCCGACCGGCTCCGCACGACGACCGGGTACCTGCTGGGTCGTACGACTGCTGACGTGCGTCCCTTCGCGGTCGCTGCCCGGCTGGGTAGCACGGAGCATGCGGCCGAGCTCGACCCTGTGTTCGCGCGGGCCCGCACTCTGCTGGAGCTGCGCGGCGTGCTGAGCCGCCTGGTGGAGTCCCCGGCGCGTGAGGCCGCCGTCGAGGTGAACCGGCCGACGACGTCGATGTACAAGATCGCTGGCGACCAGATGGGTGAGCGACTTCGAGTCGCGCTCGGCCTGGGCGATGAGCCGATCGGTGACCTGGTCGAGCTCGTCGAGTCTCGGTTCGGCGTGGACGTGTCTCTCGAGCCCCTGCCTGAGGCGCTGCATGGGGTCTTCATCACCGACCCGTCGCCTGCGGAGGACGCCGGACGCGTGTCGGTGATGCTCGTGAACAGCGCGGACCTCTACGGCCGGCAGCGGTTCACGCTCGCGCACGAATTGGCTCACCTGCTCTTCGACGACGCCGACCTGTACTGGGCGGACTACCGCCAAGACGACGAGCTGGACCTGACCGAGCTGCGGGCCAACCGCTTCGCGAGCGCATTCCTGATGCCTGCGGCTGGGGTGCGTGCCCTGATGTCGGAGATGGGCTCGGCGCCGGAAGAGACGCGCGCGCGGAACGAGTGGGTCGCGCGGCTGGTGGTGGAGACGTCACTGCGGTTCGGGGTGAGTATCGACGCCGCGATCTACCGCTTCGACAACCTGAAGCTGTGGGAGCCCCGGGACAAGGCCTTCGCGAAGGGCCGGACGGCTACGTCACTCATCGCGATGGCCGGCCGCAACGAGGACCGTGCCCAGCTCTCGGAGTTCGAGCACGTGGTGGCGCCGCCGCCCGGGCTGACGGGCCAGGCGCTGTTCGCGTATGCCGAGGGGATGGTTGGCATCGAGCCGCTCGCGCAGCTGTGGAAGTCCGAGGACGCGGAGGCGTTGCGGTCCCAGCTGGCAGACGCCGGCTGGGCGCCGACCTACGCCTGACTCCGGGCTGGCGTAGGTCGGCCGGCTTGCGTGCGCTGCCGGGAGCGGCTCAGCGGAAGTCGTCTACCGACTCCAACACGAAGTCCTTGTTGACTCCGCTGAGGTTCAGCATCGTCTGGTAGTGGTCGAACGCTTCCTCGGCTGTGAGTCGCTCTTCGCGGACCATCTCGATGAGGACGGTGCCGACGTTGCGGCAGGCGATGGAGTGGTTGTGTGCGAGCCGGCGGCCGCGGTCGTCGTTGGAGCACAGCACGATGACGCGCTGGCCGGTGCGTCGGAGTTCGCCGAGACGTACTGACGAGCTCTCGCCGCGGTCGCCGCCGGTGTTCTCGCGTTCGGGGTGCAGGGCGCAGAGCTCGGTGATGAGGTTCTGTACGTTCTCCAGTTCGTCGTTGCCGAGGTCGACGTGGGGGCCGAAGAGGACGGGGACCTCCTTGAGGCACTTCGCTGCGGCGGCCTTGAGCGCGATGACGTTGTCGCGCGCGGTCTTCTTCTCTGCCGGGTCGCCCTCCCGCAGGTGGATGTCCGGGAGCCTGGACTGGTTCTGCCACTCGATGACGACGTCGTGGACGTACTCGAGCTGGCCGGCGTAGTGCTGGGCGAGGAGGTCGAGCTGGTCGACATGTGCGAAGGAGAGGCCGACGCCGGAGTCGAGGATGTAGAGCGCGTCGGCGTCGCGGTGGTCCGTCAGGGTGGGCGGCGCGGGGTTCTTGCGCGCGAAGCCTCCGCCGGGCGGCCGGGGTGTCGGGATGACGAGGCGGGGCGGGATGGTCGAGGGGCTGTAGAGCGGCTTGGTCACGACTCCTCCTGTGCCTCGTGAGGTCGAACAGGTGGCAGCGTCGTTGCGCCGCTCGTCCTGGTCGTCTTCACGGGTCTCCTGGTGGTGTCGGTTGGTTGCGTTGTACGGCTGCTCGGAAGCGGGCGTGACGGTGTGGCGATGGTCGGGTGTGGGCGGGGTGGCGCCAGCAACCGGGGAGCCTACGTTCAGGCGGGGACGTCGTGGCGGGATGTCGCCCGTGTCGCGGAGCCGCTTGGGTCGTCGCACCTGCGGGGGCCGACCGGGTGGTCGGTCGTCGCGTCCACGGTCGCTGCGACGTCGTGGCGTCGGCGAGTGTGCGTGTCGATGGGGGTGTCGGCGGTCATCTCGGTCCTGGTGTGCTCGTAGGGGTTCTGGCGTGTACTCCTGGGGTGGCGTACGTCTACCGGAGGGAGAGTGACAACGTCGCGGGCTAGCGTGCCGACCCCTTGGCGGGTGGTGTCGGCTGGCGAGGCGCGCGGTCTTGGTGGTCCCGCAGGTGGAGGGTGGAACCCGGGCCGTCAGCTCTGGTCGAAGAACTGAGCGGCGGCTTCGCGGATGCGGTTGAGGCGCTTGGAGACGGCGGAGTGGTTGGCGTAGCCGAGGATGTCGGCGATCTCGGTGTTCGAGGTGTAGCCGGAGTTGAGCAGGATGACGATCTGTCGGTTGCGGGCGTCGAGCATGGCGAGGAAGTCGTTGGTGACGAGGTTGCCGATGACGTCGCTCTCGGGCCCTTGGACGGGGATGGTGTCGGGCACCTCGATGAACGAGACCTTGACCTTGCGGCGCTTGCCGTGGAGCTTGCGCTCGAAGTCTTCGCGGGCGTACGACCAGTGGGCGGAGAAGTCGTCTTCGGCACGGTGGGACCGGACGGTGTCGATGATGTCGCGGAGCCGGCCCGTGGCGTCGGCGTTGTCGACGGTCTCGCGTACGGCGTCGGCGGCGTCTTGTTCGCCGACCCACACGGGGCCGCCCTTGCGCGGGTGGCCGATGACTGCGCCGGTCAGGACGGACCCGTCCTGGAGTCGGACAGGCTCGTCGAGCAGGTCGGGGTCGATGCCCTTGCCGACGGTGTCGTAGCCGCGGAGCCGGTCTTGCATGGTGGCGGTGACGGCCGGGACCCAGAAGTCGAGGTTGTGGGCGAGGAGCTTGATGGGGTCGTCGGGGGTGAAGGCGCGCATCTTGGAGCCGGCGTCGAGGTGGCGCCACACGGTCCATGCCCAGGCGCGCGATAGGCGGGTGTCGAAGTCGTCGGGCAGGAAGTCGTCCACGCCGGCGTAGTCGGTCATGAAGGGCCACAGGCCGGTCTTCAGTGCGGGGAGGCCGAAGCGTTCGAGGGTGCGGGTGGGGAGGAGGTGGAGTAGGGGTGCGTGCTCGAAGTAGCGGGACCGGGTGCGGGGCACGAAGGTGACGTTGATGTCGCCGAGGTCGGCGATGTCGGCCATGTGCTGTGGGAGGTCGTCGAGGTCGAACATGCGCCGTCGGAACTGGCCGGCTTCCCACAGGGTGTTCCAGCTGGAGACGGCGACGAGCGTCTGGGTGTTCGCCGCGGTACCGAGTCCGGGGTCGAGGGTGAGGGTCGCGAACTCGGGTGCGGTGGTCTCGTCGGGTCGGATGACGGCGTCGTACATGAACGCGGCGGACAGGTTCTTCATCGTCGGGAACGTTTCGGGGTCGAGGGCGTCGTCGCCGGCGAGGACGGCGTTGCGACGCCACGCGAGCCGTTCGGCCGCGGTCGGTTCGCGGTCCTCGTGGGGCTGGTCGTGGGGGTCCATCGGGTCTCCGGTGGGGTGCGGGTTGGTCGGTGGGGTGGTGTCGTGGGTGGTGGTCATACCTACTGCACGACAGTGGGGTAGCGGATCCGTTCCGTCACCCGCGAATTCGACCGGGCGTTCTGCGCTGAAACGCCTCACCCCCAGACGTGCGACCGCGATGTGGAGCGGAGTGCGCTCTTGCTCGACCCGCAGAACGGGTCCGTAGGGGCTCAAGAGGTGGTGGTCGCTCGCTGACGAGATGCGCAGCTCAGTCGCTGGACGCAGCTTCCCGCACGTACATGCTGCCGCGAGCTACACGACGGGCAGGACTCCTAGCGCCGACGCCCGTTCCAGTTGACCCGGATGTGAGCGGTGCCCTCGGCGACGTCGAGCACCCGAGCCTCGAGGACGTCGGCTTCCTCGTCGGTCACCACGATGGCCTGCCCCGCCTCGAGGTGCACGCCCTTGGGAATGTTGAGCTTGCCGTAACCAGCTCCGGAGAAGCTCGCGAGGTCGGTCTTGATGACAGGGAGTGGCTCCCCGCCCGCGCCGAGCATGCCAGCGATGGCCATGCCTTGGCCGGTGACGGTTTCGACGAAGGCGCGGCTGGGTAGCCGGCCGCCGGTGACCAGCCCGTCGTGGATGAGGCGGCGGAGGGTGCCATCGAACTCCTCGGAGGTCAGGCCGAGGGTGCCGGGGATGTGCTCGGCGTCGTACGGGTCCTGACCGGCTGCCTGGATGAGGGCGAAGGCGTGGAGGACGGCTTGGTCACGCTCTGCGTCCCTGAACGGTGTCGGGACGGTGTCGTCTGCCGGTGCGTCCTCGTCGAGCAGGTAGGGCCATTCGGACACGTCTCCGAGGAAGTGCCTGACGGGCCAGGGCACGTGGTTGTAGAGCCATCGGCTGATGCGCTTGGCCTCAGCCAGTTCCGCGCGCAGCGCGTCGATGTCGACCGCGTGGTTGGGGGCGTCAGGGCTGCTCTCGCGGTTGTCGTTGCCGGCCATGTCCGGACGCTAGCCGGGGTCACCGACATCGACCTGAGGAGAACTGGTTGAGCGGTGCGGGGCATGGGTACCGTTCTTGTCATGTCAGATCGGGCTGGCGAGTGGGTCACCATCAAGGAGGCCGCGCTCCTGCTCGGGGTCCACTACTCGGCGGTGCCCAAGATGACGCGACGCGGCCTCCTGCACCCCCGCAAGGACCAGCGGCCCAGCCTGTCGCGCGCCGAGGTGCTCAAACTGCGGGATGCACGCGCAGAGCAAGCCCGACTGCAGGCGCTGCCGCTACCAGCGAAGGCGCCGCCACCGGCCCCAGAGCCGCCCGACAAGAAGCACGACTGGGTGCGCGCGGATGTCGTGGCGGCGCACCTGGGCGTGGGCGTGACGGCCGTGCACCAGCGCGCTCGCCGCGGCCGGTTGCCGTTCACGCTAGGGCCTGACGGGTCTACTCGGTTCTACAGGCTCGAGCTTGTGGACATGGCCATCCGCGCACAAGCTGCCTCGCGGACGATGACGCTTGAGCCACCTTCAGCAGACGTTGCCCACGGCCGCGAGGGTCAGTAGATCTGCGGAACGCCGGGAGCGGCGGCACTCCACCGGTTCTCGTCACGCTCGACGGTGAAACCGAGCTGCTCGACGAGGTGCCGCGGGCTGCCTTCGTGTGCGCCGCTGAGGTCGTGGATGAGGGCCGCGACGGCGAGCTCGTAGTCCGTGACGGTCTTGCCATAGTGCGGCATCGGGATGATGCCGCGGCCGCCATCGACGGACGTGAGCTCGACGCGGTCGATGAGGGCGCCGTGCCAGAAGAAGTCGGCCCAGAAGGGACGCACGGTCGGGTCGGGGAACTGCTTGGCCCAGTCGAAGTGGCGCTGGCGGTCGTCACCGTCGACCTCGAGGCCCCAGTTGACGGTGAGGCCGACCTCTTCGCGGAGGACGGCGTGACCGGTGTGCTCACCGATGATGTAGCTGACGGGGTCGGGGCCGGCGGTGCCGTACTGCCACCGGTAGCCGAAGGTCGGGCCGGCGATGTTCGGGGTGAACCAGGCGTCGGCGCTGCGGTTGGCGATGAGGTCGTTCTGGATGGAGTAGAGGTCCATGGCGGGGCATCTCTTTCGGTGTCGGCTGGCGGCGGGGTGAGCGGGCGGGGTGGTGAGGAGGTCTTCGGGTCACCACGATGCCGGGCACCACCGACACTGCTGCGGGAGTTCGCGGGGTTCGGGACGTCGAGAGGGCAGCGCTACCGCGGGCCCGGGGTGCCCGCGGGCCACGACTCCCCGTAGAGAAACTCCGGAGCGAAATCGAGATCGCCTGGCCAGGACAAGGTGCGGTCGGCGACGTGCAGTTCCGTGAACCGCTCGTAGTCGGTGAGCAGCACCTCGTGGGCGCGGGACGCCGCTAGGTACGGTTCGGCGTCCCAGTGCCGCACAGCGATGCCGCTCGGCCAGGCGAAGGTCAGCTCGACCATGTACGTGCCTTCGTCGCGGATGCGGGCACCGGTGACGTACACGCCGGCCGGGATGGGCTCCGGCAGTTGAGCGGCTTGCCGACGGAGCGCGGTCCTGGCGCGGTCGGCGGTGGCCGGGTTGGCGATGGCGTCGCCGGGTCGGAGGCCGGATAGGAGCCCCGTGGGGCTAGTGACCCATAGGCGTGCCCACCGTTCGGACGCGCCGGCCTTCATCAGCTCCCGCACCAAGTCTTCGGCGCTAGGCGGCTCGTCGTCGTCCGTCGCCGTCACCGTCCCTCCTCGAGGAGCCGGGCGGCCATGGGCGAGCCGCAGCCGAGCTCACGGCGCACCTGCCAGGCAGTTGCACCGGTCGCTCGACGTTCGGCCAGGTACGCCGCGAGATCAACGAACCCGAGCTCCCTTGCTAGTCCGTCCCATCGCTGGCGGGCCTCCGCGGCTTGAGCCGCTCGAGCCGGAGCGCCGAAGCGGCTTCGCCCCGTGACACAGCCCGGCGCCCTTGAGCGCGTCGAGAGCCGGCCGGCTGGGCGGCAACACCGATGGCATGAAGCTCACCGGTCTGCGCCATGCCCTGGCCCACGGCGAGACCTTCGCGCACGGCATCGTTGGTCTCCCAGCGCCGGCGGCCCTCCTCCCGTCGCACCTCGGCGAGGGCAGGCGCGATGACAACGGGCGCCCGGCATCGCCGGCGCCGTGCGGTGACGGCGGTTGCTTCCACAGCCCTGAGGCCGAAGCGGGCTGACCGCGCCCTGTGCGAGGCCGTGCCCGCGGCGCAGGGTGCGGTGTCGGTCCCATCCGACACGATGCCTGACATGAACGCCGGCGAACCCACGTCCCATGCAGGACAAGCGTCCGAGGGCGGGCAGCCCTACCCGGACGCCCTAGCCGGCCTCGCGGCAGAGGTCCGCGCCGCGCAACTGCGAGCGCGTGTAGCCGCGAATGCCGAGATGTTGCGCCTGTACTGGACCATCGGCCGCACGGTCCTCGCCCAGCAGGTTGGCGGGTACGACGGCGGGCACGGCGACGCGTCGATCGTCGAGACGGTCGCCGCTGACCTCCGTGCTGCGTTCCCGGGGATGCGGACACTGACGCAGAGCAACGTCGAGGCCATGCGCCGCTTCGCGGCCGCCTACCCGCCGCACGACGACGGCACTCCCGCTCCCTTGCCCGGCGGTGGCGCCCTGACTTGGGGGCACGTCCGCGTGCTGCTCGAAGAGCTCGACGACCGTCCGACCCGTGACTGGTACGCCGACCGAGCAGTCAAACACGGCTGGTCGCAGAACGTCCTTGCACACCACATCCGCAGCGGCCTTCACGCCCGGCCGCGGGTGATCGTCGACGATCTGGCCGACACCGCCCTGGTCATAAGTCGATCCGCAGCCGACATGGGGCATCGCACGGACCTTGACGACGTCATCACCATGTTCGGCTACACCCGCACCGATCTCGAGGCCGAACTCGCGGCAGAGCTCGGCGCGGATGAGACCGACGGCTAACGAGTTGTCCGGGGTACAGGTGACGCCACCCCTGTGCCACGCCGACGGCCTCGACCGCGCTGGTCCCGCTGCGGCGGCCGGCTAGGTCGCTGCCCTCTCGTCCAGCCGGTCAGCGTTGGTGGGGCCACCACTCCTGCTGGTCAGGGGTGCGGGGGTCGGCCAGCCAGCCCGGGAGCTCGTCGGGCTCGCCGGTGTACCGGTTGCCGGCGACGCTCACCCAGCCGTAGTCGAGCTCTCGGTGGTAGTCCCCCCACGCCCAGGCACGCGCCTCGGCGCGTTCCAGCTCGAGCCGCTGCACCTCCGCCAGGAGCAACAGGACGGCATCGGCGACCTCCTCGAGCACCTCGACGGGTGCTGCTTCTCCAGGGGCGAGGCCGAGCTGGGAGAGCCAGACCGCTCGGCGGCGCCACAGCTCACGCTGCGCGGTCGTGCTCGCGTGCTTCGAGGTCATGCGCTCGAGTCTGACGCTTGCCCCCGACAACGCGGCTTCAACGGTCCTCGGCACTCACACGCCAACAGACCTCGAAGGAGGCGCATCCTCATGCCTCGTCACACCCGCCCACGCCGTCGCGTCAACCGCGACAAGGCCCCCTGGGACCAGCTCCCCGTCATCGTGTTCCACCCCGACCCCAACCACCTCGAGACTCCCATGACCACCGAGGAGTTCAACGACATGGTCCAGTGGCTCGACGAGCACCGCGACGACCCGGTCGACCTCGACCGCAAGGCCGTCATCCGCAACGGCGCCGTCACCGTCGTCCGCGGCCCGTTCGACGTCGCCGACCTCCCCGAGCGGTGCCTGTCACGGATGGAGAACTCCCCGGGCGTCGAATTCGTCGTAGAGACCGACGGCCTCGGCCGTATCGACGTCACCCGCTGCGGCGCCCTCGTCGACGCCGAGGCCCTCAGCATCGGCGAGCAGAACGCCGGCTTCCTCCAGCCGTTCTCCGTCCCCAAGGTCGACAAGGACGGCACCCTCTCCGAGTACGCGCAAGCGCTACGTGACCACGCCGCCCGCGCGCTCGAGGTCGCCGACCACTACGACCAGCTCGTCGCTGACGGCTGGGACCTCGCACCCGAACCGCCGCACGACGCGTGGTGGCCGCCACTGCGCCGCACCACCGCCCAGGACGAGTCCTGACTCGCACCACCCACGACGTCCCGTCCGAGCACAGCTCGGACGGGGACGTCCACATGCCACCGCCTACGGGGCAGCCGCGCGGTGGATGTGCAGCCGGTACTTCCTGCCGAGCCGGACCTTCTCGACCGCGACCACTTCCCCGTCCCACAGCGTCCCCCCTTCGTCGCGCACCGTCAGCCGGTCGGACACCGCCAGTTCCTCGCCGGCGTCCAAGAACACGTCGTGCAGGTACGCGACGCCGGTCTGCCGCGCCATCGGCGACAGCTCCAGGTCGACGACAGGGAAAACGCCGCCGGTCATGCGTCGAACGTAGGCCAGAGACCGCGGGACTGAAAGTACTCAGGCGCCTCTGGCTCCTCGTTGAACTCCAGCAGGCCACCGACCTTCTCCAGCAAAAGCTCCCGCACTTCGGCCGGTGTGGCGAAGAAGAACTCGCGCCGTGCGTTGACGTGGTTCACACGACGGTCCGCGAACGCCTTGTGCAGCTCGTTCTCCAGCGTGATGGCGTCCTCGGAGAAGAACAGCGCGTGCGTGTCGTAGAGGAACGGCACCGACGCGTCCCCAAGCTCCCTGACACGGTCGCGGGGCTCCAAGCGGCGCGTCATGCCGATCTTCACCACGTTCGCCCCGAGCGCGCCGACGTTTGAGATGACGTAGATGTAGCCGGCGCGGATGTTCGCGGCCCGGTAGTCGTTGGCCTCGATGGCGGCGTCGATGTCGTGCAGCCGCCCCTCAAGCTCCGCCGCCGCTGCGTCGTCGCCCTTCGCGCGCAACGCCTCCAGGACGCCGACGTAGTGGGCGCGTTCCTTGTCCAAGCGTTCCCGCTCGGCGGCGAGTTCCTTCTCCACGCGCTGCTGCTCGCGCAGCTCGGCGCGCTCCTCGCGTGCCCGTTCCTTCTCCTCCTGGACCTTCATCTGGAAGTCCGCGGTGAGCTCGAGCTCCTCCACGCGCACCTGGTGGTAGTCCGGGTTCACGCGCATCTCCATGATGGCGCCCAGCCGCTCGATGGCCGCCATTGCCCGCTCGAGGCGTGCCTTTGCGGTGCGCACGTTGCCCGAGCGCAGTGACCGGACGCAGCTGTCTGCCTCCGCGTTGTAGGCGCGCAACATCAGCTTGGAGAAGTCCGCGGTCATCTTCCGGCCCTTGGCCAGCGAACCGTCGAACGTGAACATGTCCGACGCCAAGACCGCACGGCCGGTCTTCACGAACTCGTCGATGCGCGCGTTGATGGCCTCGAGGCGGGCCTTGTACGCGGCGGCGTCCTCGAGCGGGTGGTGGTACCGGTAGATGCCGACTTCCTGCAGCACCCGCTGGTCGCTCAGCTCCACCACGCCGCCGTCCCCGGCCCCGCTCGCACGAGCGACGGCGAGTGCGTGCTCGAGCTCGCGGATCCGGGCGAGAAGGGCGTCGTCACCGGTCGGCGCGGGCCCACGGCTGCCGGGCACAGCAGTGGCCACCGGCTGTGACGGCGACGGCGTCTCGGGAGCGTTCATAGGTGCGGTCGAAGCGGCCGCAGCAGAAGCTGGAGCGGAAGATGTCTCCCGCGCGGCAGGCGCGACCTGAGGGGCGGGGCCTTCACCGGGGGAGCTGCCGGCAGTGGCGGGCATCGGGTCGAACAGCGGATCCCATCCGGGTTCGGCCGAACCTGCATCCTCGCCACGACCGGCGTCGGGACTCTCGTCCGCCTCCTGCTCAGGGACCCAGAGCTGCCATCCGTCGGGCGGGTCGGGCCACGACGGGTCCGGGTTCCACCCCGCCGGTGGCACCCACCCCTCGGGGGGCTGGGGCCAGCCAGGCGGCGGGTTGAACCGCATCACTTGCCCTGCTGTCGTACGCCGCGGGCGGTGTCGGCCGGGACCAGGTCGAACGGATTCTTCGACAAGGCGGCGCCGAGGTGCTTGAGGGTCGCGACAGGGACGACGTCGGCGAGGTTGAACTGGCTGAACGTGTCGCGGCCAGCCGCGACCTGGACGAGGGGAACCGTCTCGGGCTGTCCGGTGGCGGGGGCGACGCGGTTGACACCGACGGTCAGGGCGATGGATTGGATCTTCGCGGCCCGGTCGGCCTCGAAGATCTCGTCCAGGGTTCGCAGGGCCGTCTCGTGCACGGCGGAGGAGTAGCGGTCCTTCTGCGCCTTCGCAGGGAGCTGCGTGGCAACGATCTCGTCCTTCGCCTTCACGTAGCGGTACTCCTTCACCGTCGGCAACGCCGAGGGTTCTGGCACGGACACCGACATGGTGAGCTCGCGGGTGGACAGGTCGAACGAGTGGTCGTACTCCACCGGGAACGCGTCCGGGTACACCGAGTTCGACAGCACGATGCCGACGTACTCCTCGATCGCGACAGGCACGTCGAAGGCGAGGTCGTTGATGAACTTCGTCAGCTCCTCGTTCCGCGCTTGAGCCTCAGCCTCACGCTGCTGGCACTCGACCTGGTACTGCTCTTGGGCCTTGGCGAGCTTCGCCAGGCGGTCTTCCTCGTCACGTGCGTGCTTCTCCAGGGCGCGGTCGTGCTCCGCGGTGCGCTCCGCGACGTACGCCTCGTAGTTCCGCACCGCCAGAGCGTGCGCGGCCTGCGCAGCCTCGACGGCCGCAGCGTGCTTCTTCTTCCCGCCGAACGCCCCAGCGAGTCCCTTCGGTGGTTCAGGCTCGGTGTAGACAGGCGCGTTACGCAGGTGCGGTGCCAGCGGCGGCTTGATGGGCGTCGCGAGGACTCCGGGCGCGAACTCCGGGTGCACGGCAGCCGACTTCAACGTCTCGAGGTCGATGTAGTCGTCAACCTCCAGCGTCGCCTCAAGCAGCCGGTCGATCTCGTCGTACGTGGAAGTGAGTTCGGTGTTCAGTTCCTCCACCTCGGCCTCACGCGCCTCGATGTGAAGCCGCTTGGCCTCCTTCTCAGCTGCCTTCCGGTTGGCCTCGTTGGAACGCTGCGCCGCGAGCTGGGCCCGCTCAGCTGCCTTCCTGGCACGGTCGGACTCACGCACCGCCGCGTTGTGGGCCCGCACTGCCGCCGCTTGCTGCTGACGCTGCCTCTTCTCCGCCTGCTGAGCCTGGTAGTTCAGCTCCGCGAAGAACCCTCGTCGTGCCATTCCCACACCTTCCCCCGTTGTTTGCCGGCAGCGACACCTTCGCGCTCCGACCTTCCAGACCATTCGTCAAGCCACCCAACCGGACCCGGCAGCGCCGGGCGCCACCCTGCGGAGGTTCAGTCACCGGCGAACTCCAACGACACCAGCTGCCACCAGCCGTTCTCCCGCGTCACCGTGCACGTGTACACGTTGCGGACCATCGCCCCGAACCCGTTCTGCGAGTCCACCTCACCCGCGATCTCCCACCGACCCTGATCGTCCAAGCTGTCGTAGGTGTCGCCGAACTCCGCCGACGCCGGCGCCTTCAGCCGCTCCTCCACCTGTTCACGGCACTCACGCGTCGCCCCGCCGGCACCGTTCGGGTCACGCACCAGGTACACCAGCGCCGGAACCCCAACCACCACCGCCAGCACCACGACCAGGCGCTTCCACACCGCCACCCCCAGCCACGCCGTTCGCGCACGCTCACGCCACCCGACATCCGCAGCCGACGGCCCAGCCGAGTCCCCAGCTGAGGAACCGTCTGAAGTCGGTTCGGGGGCAGCGTCGCCCTTCTCGCCCATGCTCGGCCCCCGTCAGCAGCCTCGTCCCGGCGGCGGCAGGTCGAGCTGCGCGCGGATGCCAGCCGACGGACCCTGCCGGTAGAACTTCAACGCGCGCTTGTAGTGGTTGATGTACCCCAACGCGCTGTCCGCCTTCGACATGTCGCGCACCGCGTCATGCACCTTCAGCCGCTTCGCCGCAGCCGTGTCAACCTGCTCCGCCACCGACGACGGCCACGCCTTCGGCGGATTCAACAACTCCCGCACCTCCCGGTAGATGGACGCCGCCCACGCCCCCGCTGCCCGCCGTAGCTCCGGCAGACGCCGACGAACCACCTGACCAGGGATGCGGTCACGCCCCCCGAACACGACCCGGCTGAACCGCTGCGTGGCCTCATTCGCCGGGCACACCACGCGCAGGTAGTACTGCCCCGCGCGCTGCTCCGACATCTCCTCTTCCGCTGCCGCAACGGCACCCGCCGGCGCCGCACCCACCGACACCAGACCAGCCAGCAGCGCGAGCAACAGCGCCACTACGGCAGACGATGACCTCTTCACCATGTGTTCCCCCATGAACCACGTGCGGCGGGCCCTCGCCTACCGATGTGTCAACACCGTAGAAGACCCCACCGACGTCCGTCACCCGAACGCGACATGCACGCCCCAACGCCTGCTCTCAGCCGAGCCACTGCCCCAGGCGTCAGGACAACCGCGCTCGCGAGCACGATGCGGTCGTCTTGCACCCTTCGACCGTAGGTCGATGCTCGGGGAGGCGCGTCCCCTGCATGGGGGACGTTCGCCGGCGCCGCGCCGCCATGGGTACCAACAGCCGGTTCTGACGGCGGATGGACTGCGGCCTCGACGTGGGATATCCAGGGCCAGCGACGGCGTGCGCCGCGCACCGGGCACAGACGTGAACCAGCAAGAACCACGAGCTCGTCGTACCGCGATGGGCGTCAGGTCAGGCCAAGATGCCGCGCACGCGGAGCAGGGCTCGGTCGACGCGGTGGGGCCGTGAGTCCTCCCCCGTCGTCGGGGATGCGGGCCCCGGTGAGCCACCATGAACTCGGCTCCGCCACCCGGACCCGACCGGCCTTCGAGCGATCCGGGTGCGCCCAAGGTTGCCGTTCAACACCACACGATCGCAGGACCCGCCTACGATCCCCGAGGCTGCGACTTCGGCACAAACAAGAACGGACACCCATGACCGACCTTCCCGATCTGCCTGAACACGTCCGCACTGCCGTGGCACCCCGCGAGCGCAAGGCGCCATTCGAAAGAGCTCGCGCCGACAGCAGCCCGTACCAGCCGTACGACTCGGTGCACTACAAGCTCCCGAAGCGGGACTGGGCCTTCATCGGCCTGCCCACTGCGTTCGCCCTCGCGGCGCTGTTCTCCGCAGCACCGGACCTGTGGACCGGTCTGCTCGTCGGGGCGCCGTTCCTGGTCGTGCTGTACCGCCTCCCGCAGGAGTGGTCCCGCCGCGCCTGCCGTGGCTGGACTTGCGACGAGGACCTGAACACCTACCGCTGGTTCGACCGGTCCGGGGAGTGGAAGTACGCCAGGTGGCAGGCCAAGCTGCTGCCGCGTGTGCTGCGCACGCTGGTCTCACTGGTGGGAGTGCTCATCCTGCTGGTCATCGCCAACTACGAGCCCGTGCAGTTCGAGTCCTACGGTGACTACGCTGGCATCTTCTGGGTGCTCGCCGTGGCCATCTACACCTACCGCCACCTGCCGACACCGTTCTACCGCGCCGAGTCCTACCGCTCCTGCGACGCGTGCGGGATGAACCGGCCCGCGGAATCGGTGCGCATCTGCCCCAAGTGTGGGCGCGTGGCCGACGTGTACCACTACGCGGCGCTACCGTCGCTTCGTCGTCGCTGGCGAGACCTCTAGACCCGGCGTCACTCCTCGTGAGGAGGCGATGCGGCCGCTTGCCAGCGACCCGGGTGGGCACTACGACGCCTCCGGTGACCAGTACACGCAGTCGTCGAGCGCCGGGGCGAATGGGCCGGCCCGGTTGCCGAGGGGGATTGTCCATCGCTCCAAGCAGGTGGCTGTCCGCGGTGGGTGCTGCTCAGCGCCCCAAGGAACACCAGCCTGTCACCGTTGACATGACCGACGGCGAAGGAAGCCGCATCGCCGAATGGAACGTCGGCTAACGCCGGCGCCGCAGGCCGGCCGGCGGCGCCGCTCACGCAACACGGCGACGCAGCGCTCTCATCAAGGGGGTTGCTTCGAGCCACGTCTCAGCGCTCATCTCTCCCCATGTCGGGCCACCGGCCGCGACAGCAATGACATCGCATCCGGGTTCCCCGAACAGCAGCTGGTCTCCCAGCGACTGGATGAACCAGCGGCGCTGAGTGTCAACGAAGTACTGCTCTCGGAGCTCGACCAGGAACGCGATGACGTTAGACACGTACTCCTCGCTCATCTCCGCCAGTAGGTGCGGTCTTCCAGTCCGGTCGATCCAAGCAAGGTCTTGGTCGAACACCCTGAGGTCGAGCCTGTCTGGGCCGAGGTGACCGAAGGCCGTGAACGGAAGCTCGCCTGGCCACAGCCGGGCGTCGCTCGGTACCGGGCTGGGAGGGAACCCGGAACGCGAAGGACTATCGGTCATAGGTTCATCGTGGACCGTGGCACCGACACCGGTGGCGAGGCAGGCGCCGCGCACCAACGCGCTTCCATGGCTCGCGGACGCGGCAAACGCAGCGGACGGGAGAGCCGGAGGAAGCGGCCGGCCTGGACGGTGGCTCGGTGGCAGGTGGTGTCGCGGATGATGACGGAGTGCAGTCCCGCCTTGTTTGCGGTCCTGGCTTCGAGGTTGACGAATCCGCGTGGGGTGACGACCACGAGCCGGTCGCGTTCGCGTTCCAGGTGAGCGTCCAGCCGCCGTCGGGGTCGGGCTCGAGTGCTTCGGTCTCGACCTCGACCTCGGGGGCCATGAACTCCTCCCGGGCGACATACCCGTGCTCTGGCGCGAGTGACCTTCTCGGCCGGGGCTGCCCCCTCTGCCGGGGATGATGCGATCGGGGGGCAGTGGACGAGGAGGGGCTGTCGCGTCACCTGGTGGGCCGCCCGGTGACGCTGCCGTCATCCGGGGCCCAGGACTCGGCGTAGAGGAACTCCGGAGCGAAGTCGAGGTCACCGGGCCACGACAGGGTGCGGTTGTCGATGCGCAGCTGGGTGAATCTCGAGCGATCGCTGAGCAGCGGCTCGTGCGCCCTGGACGAGTAGAGGTACGGTTCGGCGTCCCAGTGGCGGACCGCGGTGCCGCCGGGCCACGCGAAGGTGAGCTCAAGCATGAACGTCCCCTCGTCGCGGACGCGCGCGCTCGTGACCTCGACACCGTCCGGGACCCGGTCTCCGAGACGGGCGATCAGCCGCCGTACGGCGTTGCGGGCACGGGCCGCCGTCGTTGGGTCCGTGATTGCCTCGGCAGGGACCAGCCCCGAGAGGTACGAGGTGGGTGAGTCCAGCCAGACCCGCGTCTGGTTCGGCCCAAGACCCGCTTCTTCCAGCTGACGTCGCAGCTCCTCGCGCGTGCCGGGCTGGTCTTCCATCCACCTACGGTACGTCCACCGGGGCACGTCGGCTGATGACTCGGCTTCCGGCCGCAAGAGGTCCCGTCCGGGTACCTGCGGCGGCGCCGGCTGCGGGGTCCTGGTGCCGTGCGCTCGGGGCACCGGTTGCAGCCTGTTCTCGCGAGGCCCGCGCAGCCAGCGGCGGGGTCGGTGCTACCGCTTGCGACGCGGCTTGTAGAACGTTGTCGCCGGTGGGGTAGGCGCGCCGGCGTGGATGTTCTCGTCCCGCGGATCGGGCTGAGGTTCGAGAGCAGCGGGGTGGCTGGTGTGCACGCGTGCGGGGTGCGGGTCGGTCCGCTCGTGGGGCCGCGAGTGGGGGCGGCTCGCGTGCTTGCCCCGAGAACGCGCGGGCGGTGCGTCGGGCAGGCCGCGGAACCAGGCGAGGACCGCCTCGCGGCAGTAGGAGTTGCGCTCGAAGCCGTCCTTCGGGCGCGGGAAGCCCTCCATATACGTGTAGCGACGGGCGCGGTCGACCTTGACCCCCTTCGCCTTGGCGAGGTGCTGCACGTGCCAAATCGGGTCGGCGAGGTCGAGGTAGCGAAGGGTGTCGGGGGTGCCGGTGAGCTTGAGCTTGGTCGTCATGGAGGTACTGGTCCCGACCCGTGAAGAGGCCCGCAATGGTTCACACTGAGTGCTTGATGTGAGGTGGGTCACCGCTGGTGTCCGTCCGGCCGCTGGTCGGACCGGAGGCGGTCGGACGTAGGCGGTCGGGCGGGCATGCCAATCGCCCCGGCGTCCGTGGATGCCGGGGTGACGGGCTGCGCACCGTCGGGGGTGCTGATTGCGCGGGTGGGGCTCGGGTGGGGCGGTCAGTCGAACTTGGCGAGGCCGCTGTTGGCGTTGTCGTCGCCGCTCTCGTAGTAGCGGTTGCGGACGGTGGCGATGTTCTCCCAGCCGCCGAGGGCCATGAGCTCGCCGTCCTGCAGCCCGCGGATGTCCACGCAGATGCGGGCGAACCGATGTCGCAAGCTGTGCCACGAGAAGATTGCGTGCCGTTCGGTCTGCACGGTCTCCACGTAGACCATCCGCCGCGCGTCCCACGGGTGGCTGGTGACCTGGTAGGTCTCGACGGGGAGTCCGGCGGCGATCATCGCGGGCAGGAGGTGGTCGCTGTTGAAGGAGGAGTGCCAGATCAGGCCGCCGCGGGCGGCGGGGAAGAGCAGCGCTTCGCGGTTGGTGCCGGTGAGCTGCTCGGCCTGTGCGGCCGCCACGCGGGCACGCAGCGCCTTGCGGAGCTTGTAGTCGGTGATGGACCGCCTGGGGACAGGGACGACCCGGGTCTTGCGGCCCTTGGGCAGGTCGCGCCGGTCCCCGGTGCCGTCCTTGCCGGCCTTGCGGGTGGAGGCGATCTGCCAGTTGATGTGGATGTGGGGGCTGGGGTAGCGGCGGCACCCGTCGAGATGCACGTCGGCGGCGGTGAGCTGGAACTGCTCGCCCCACCGGATGCCCGTGTTGGCGGCGAGCTCACAGGCCAGGACTCCCCACAGCGGAAAGTGCTCGCCGAGGGCGTTGGCGAGGGCCTCGATCTGCGCCTCGTTGGGACAGTCCTCGTCCTCGATGTAGGTCTCGGCCTGGCCGACCTTGCGGGCGCGCTGCGCGTGACGATCGCTGGTCATGAGGGTCCGGGTCGTCTTGTGGACGGGCTGGGGGGTGGCGCTCGAGCGGGGGAGGAGCTCGACCTGGGCGGCGGTGAAGTAGCCGTCCTGGTAGCCCCAGTGGAGCAGAGCGCGCAGGGCATTCGTGTTCTCGACGACCCCGTTGTGCGTGCCGGCCTGCGAGCGGATGGCGTCGCAGAGCCGGCGGTCGAGGTCCATCGCACGCACGTGCTCGAGACCGCGGAGCCCGCGCCGGAGCTTGTGCTGAAGGCCGTCGAGCTGGGCCTGCTTGTAGGGCCGCTTCTCCTTGTAGGGGCTCTTGCCCTCGGCGAGGAACGCCGCGACCACGTGGGTCAGGGGAGTGGTGGCCTTGGGGCCGGCTGCCTGGGTCAGGCGCGAGTTGATGTCATGAGCCTTGAGACGCGCATAGGCCTCATCACGGGAGCCTGAGGTGTCGCCGACGGTGCCGTCAGGCTCGTGCCACTTGAGACGGTAGTAGCCCTTCGCGTTGGGGCCGGTGACGGTGACGCCGCCGATGATGATCGGCCCCCTGGTCGAGTTCTGGGTCGTGTCGTTCGGACCGCCGGTGGTCGAGGAGGTCGGCGAGGTGGGGATATCGGAGTGGGCGGACAGGGACTGGGGGGCCGGGCTCTGGGGCCGGGGCTGAGAGGTACTCATGACCCGGAACGTCCGACCGCCGGATCGGCGGGCAATGCCCGCCACCCATCGGGTGGTCGCCCGCGACGCTGGACACACCTGCGGTTGTTCCGGCACCGCGTCGCCTCGCACCACGATGCCGCACACGACCGCCGGAGGCTCGCCCCTAGCGCAGGGCCGGGTGTAGCCGCGGCGGCCTTCGAGCAGCGGCAAGTCGCAACCGGCGGGTCAGCCGACCGGCCATCCGGGGGGAGGCGCGCGTCCACCCCCGGCCCGGTCACCGCGGGAACGGCGCAGCCCCCGGCCGCCGCCACCCCGGGGAAAACTCGGGGAAACGGTGAACGGGGGCTGGAGAACCCGCAGGTCAGAGGCCCGGCAGGGCCTCTTCTCAGATGTCGAGGATCAGCACGAACTGAGCGACAGCAAGCAACCCGAGCGCTGCCCATCGCCGCGGATGGGCCGTCGTCGCGGTGTCGGAAGCGTGGGTCGTACTCATGCATGAAGTCAATCTAACTCGTACAAACGTATTCGAGTTAGAACAGAACCCGGACGACTGCGTACACTTTCCCGGATGAGCCCGTCCTCGGCAGCAACCGGCCAAACGGCGAAGCGCGCGGATGCCCGCAAGAACATTGCGGCGATTCTGGACGCGGCCACGGCCTGCCTGGCGGTGAACCCGGAAGCGAGCATCAACGAGATCGCGGCCGCGGCCGGTGTCGGTCGCGTGACGCTCTACGCCCACTTCGCCAACCGCGCGACGTTGGTCGGCCAGGCCGTCGATCGCGAGATGGCAGCCTCCGACGCCGAGCTGGAGGCGGTGGACCTCGACGGCGACGCTCGCGAGGCCCTCGGTCGGCTGCTGGTGGCGAGCTGGCACGTGACTCACCGGGTTGGCGGGCTCGTGCTCGCCGCGCAAGCTGCCATGCCGGAACGCGACTTCCGCCAAGCGCACCACAAGCCGACGCGACGAGTGCTGCGAGTGCTGCGCCGCGCGCGCCGCGAGGGAAGCGTGCGCACCGACATGCCGCTGAGCTGGCAGGTCACGACCATCCAAGGGGTGATTCATGCCGCCTCCAGTGCCGTCCACCGCGGCGAGCTCGCCGCCGACAAGGCGCCGACGCTGATCCGTGCAACCGTCCTCGCCGCGCTGACTCCGCCCGGACAGATCGTGCCCTGATTGGCCTATGCGCCGAGAGGCGGCGGTGGGTTCAAACGGGTGAGATAACTCAGTCACTGGACCCCCTGCCCGGACGAGCGCCTGGCGGGGATGCCGGACGAACGGGTTGGTCAGACGCGAGACGCTGCGGATCGCTTTCGTCGCAGCGGTTCAGCACCTGCCGGCCCGCCAGCGAGCCGTACTGCTGATGGGGTCTGCAGCAGATCCGGTGACAGGTTGACCTGACCTACCTCTCGGGTCACGCGGCCGGTGCTGATGCACGGACGAGTGACAGACGGGTTTGTCTGGTTCTGCATGAGCAACGAGTCAGAGACGCTTTGGGCAGGACGAGGTCGATCTCGTTCCTCGTACTGATCAGACTCGTGCACCCCGCGCTGCCCCCAAAGCGAAAGTGGCGGCCGGCCCTGCGAGAGTTTCCGCAGGTCAGCCGCCACTTCCGGCGCCTCGGGAGTCTGAGTTCGATCAGATCTCCCATATCTAGAGCTAGATGTCGTAGTACTGACTGACTGACCCACTATGACCTGCGCAAACGTCGAAGATCTCCCACCGTTTGTACCACGCTTGTAACGACGGACGTGTTGGTCACAGCGAAATCGCGCCCGCGAAGTGCCTCGCAGCCCAAGAGGCGAGACATGAGCGCATCCGCTGTCTCGAGGTCCGGTGTCGGCGGGTCATCGGCGGGGGGGCAGCCCGGGTCGCCGTAGTCTCGGAAGGAGGGGTACATGTGTGGGATGCGTCACCGGACGGACCTTACGGGACTCACGGGAGAAGCGACGCCGTATGCGACCTGGACTTATGCCGTAGCAGGTTCCCTTCTGGGACCTGACCGCTGGCCCTGCGGATCGGATTCGATGTGCGCCGAGGTAGGAGCCGCCCTTCAATCTGGACGTGAATGAGGGGCCGAAGCGGAGGAGGGAGTCGTCGAGGGCGCCATCAGGGGGCGACGGTGACGTAGCGGGGATCGCTGGGTCAAGGTGGGAGCTAGATCGCCGCGTCCCCGGTGCTACCGAGAGCAGGGAGACTTCCCGATCGTGAACAGGCTGGTCAAGCTAGGGACGCCAGTGACCAGTCACCCCCGAGGTCTGATGGTCTCTCCGGCGGGGTGGGTGATGAGGTCGAGGAAGGCCCGGAGGTAGGCAACGACGTCGATCTCGTCAGGTTGCAGTAGCCACTGCAACTGGATCCCGTCCCACAACGCGGTGATGCAGCCGGCGGCGAGTCGGGGGTCCACGCCTTCTCTCAGGCGTCCAGCGGCTCGGAGCCTCTCGAACTCTTCTTGGAAGCCGCGCCTGACCGTGGTGAACCGCTCAGTGAAGTAGTCGCGTCCGGGGTGACCGTCGGTGATGGACTCTGCTGACAGCACCGTGTACAGCGCGATCAGTTCGGGGATGGTCTGGTTCCACCGGGCTTGGGAGAGCACGTCGGCGACTAGGTCGTTGGTGCCGCTGCGCTGTCCGGGGCTGTCGGCGTCGCGCCTTTCGAGGAGCGCCAGCAGCAGGTCTTCCTTGGTGTTGAAGTGGTGCATCAGGGTGGACAGGCTCATGTCCGCGACTCTGGCTACCTCTCGCATCGATCCGGCGCGGTAGCCGCGGGACGTGAAGACCTGGAGTGCAGCGTCGAGAATCTGCTGACGGCGCTCGGCCGTCTTGGCGTAGGGCCCTCGCCGTCGTGCCTCCGACACTTGCGATCCGTCCTTCCACATTCAAACTAGGTCACTTGCACGTTTTTCTGTTAGTGTACCGGTCGCGCGCAGTTTCGTGCGGTGAGGAACGGGTTGAAGTTCGCGCCCGCACCCAAGTTGGAGGTGTTGTGCTGATGCCAGCTCGACCGGACTGTCTCGAGGAAGGCTCGCCCGTCGGCCCCACGTTGCTGGACAACTACGTCTCAACAGTCGCGACGACGGTGAGCGCCGGACCT
The DNA here is from genome assembly GCF_048161455.1 of Nocardioides sp. T5. Classification (NCBI taxonomy): domain Bacteria; kingdom Bacillati; phylum Actinomycetota; class Actinomycetes; order Propionibacteriales; family Nocardioidaceae; genus Nocardioides; species Nocardioides sp. T5. The sequence continues at coordinate 1,953,004 of NZ_CP182415.1, forward strand.
GCGGTCCGCCCGATCGCCAGGCACTCGATCCCGCGCCGCTCACGGACCGAGGCCCATCTACCCAGCACGGGTCCCCTGACTCGCACCCTGACCGCCGCGGCGACCTTCCACGTCGGGCAGGCATCGGGCACCCCATCGAGAAGGTCGGGCTCGACGCTCCGAGCCGGAGCCTCCTCGGACCCTCAGTGGTCTGTGGGACCGACGTGAGGTGCGAACGGGGGTACCGAGTGGTTGGCGGGTGGAGTCGGCCTTGCCGCGTCGGAGCCATTGGTGCCGCGTTCGGCTTGGCCTTGACGCTGGCCGGGTGCAGCGGAGCGGGCCTTGAGCCCGCTTCGACGGAGTGCGAGCCCTCGTCGGGGGCCGTGAGGCTGTCGTTCTGGTCATGGGTTCCGGGCATCGACGAGGCCGTCGACCTGTGGAACTCTGAGAACCCCGACATTCAGGTCGAGTTGAATGCCGTGGCCGGCGGCAACCAGGGCACTTACCAGAACTTGTCGAACGCGCTGAAGGCCGAGACCGAGCCCGACCTGGCCCAGATCGAGTTCGACACCCTGCCCAGTTTCCGCTTGCAACAGGGGCTGCGCGACGTCTCGCAGTGCCTGGAGGCGGACACCGGTGAGCAGTTCATCGACTTCGCCTGGAATCAGGTGACGTTCGAGGACACGGGCGTCTACGCGATCCCCCAAGACACCGGCCCGATGGCGATGTTCTACCGCAAGGACCTGTTCGAGGAGTACGGCGTCGACGTGCCGAGGACGTGGGCCGAGTTCGCGGCCGTGGCCGAGGCGGTGCACGACCAGGATTCCTCGGTCCAGATCACCCACTTCCCGCAGCGCGACACTGGCTGGTTCGCCGGCTTGGCATCACAGAACGGCGCGCGGTGGGCAGAGATCGACGGTGACAAGTGGCTTGTCGACATCGATGACGCGCCGAGCGACGAGGTCGCGAAATACTGGCAGGACCTGATCGATCGTGGCCTGGTCGCCAACATGCAGGGCTTCTCCGAACAGTGGAACAAGGCGCTCGCCGACGGGAAGTTGCTCACCTGGGTCAGCGCGGTGTGGGGCAACGCCACCCTCGCCAGCAACGTGCCGACGACCTCGGGCAAGTGGGCGGTGGCGCCGATGCCGATCTGGGAGGAGGGCGAGCACACGGCAGCCAACTGGGGAGGCTCGACCACGGCAGTGATGCGTGGCAGCGACCACCCCTACGAGGCGGCCCAGTTCGCGCTCTGGCTGAACACCGACCCCGACTCGCTGAAACTGCTCAACGAGAACGGTGGGCTCTACCCAGCCACCAAGGACGGGCTCGACCTCCCGTTCCTGAAGCAGCCTTCAGAGTTCTACGGGGGTCAGCACATCTTCGACGTCTTCGCACAAGCCGCCGGGAACGTCGACGCCGAATTCATCTGGAGCCCGACGATGACCCAGACCTACGCATCGCTCGCCGACGGTTTCGGCAGAGCCCTGGGCGGGGACTCCACCCTGTCCGAGGCGCTCGATGGCGCAGAGGAGGACACCATGACAGCCATGCGGCTGCAGGCGCTGGAGGTGGAACGCAAATGAGCCTGAACACCACCGAGACCGACAGCGCGAGAACCGACGCCAACGGACCGGCAGGCGGCCCAGCTCGCGCCGGGAACCCGTCCCGGAGGGCCGAGCGCCGAGCAATCGCCGGGCTCCTCGCCCCGTTCGGGATCCTCTTCTTGCTGTTCTACATCGTGCCGATCTCCTACGCGTTCGTGCGCAGCTTCTTCGTGACCGAGCGTGAGGGTGCGTTCGGTCCGGCCGAAGACGCGTGGGGGGGGCTGTCGAACTATCGCCAAGCTCTCAGCGATCCCGCCTTGATCGAGAGCGTAGGGCGAGTCCTGCTCTTCGGATTCGTACAGGTGCCGGCGATGCTGCTGATCGCGCTGACCTTCGCACTCCTGCTTGACTCCAGGACCGCCCGTTTCAAGCGCTTCTTCCGGCTCACCTACTTCGTCCCCTACGCCGTCCCGGTGGTAATCGGCTCGATCGTGTGGGGCTTCCTGTTCACACCAGGGCTCGGCCCGGTCGCCGACCTCATCCCGATCGACTGGCTCGGCAACACCTGGGTGCTCTGGTCCATCGCCATCATCGTGACCTGGACCTACGCCGGCTACAACATGCTCATCATATACTCCAACCTCCAGGCGATCGACCAGGACATTTACGAAGCCGCACACGTCGACGGCGCCAGCGCCTGGCAGACCGCCTTGCGGATCAAGATCCCGCTGATCCGCGACTCGGTCATCCTGACTGGGGTCTTCTCCATCATCGGGACCTTGCAACTGTTCGCCGAACCACAGGTGCTACGCAGCATCTCGACGAGCATCTCCAGCACCTACACACCCAACCTGCTCGCCTTCACGGCCGCGTCGGGCAACGCCTACAACTACGCAGCGGCCGTGTCGTTCCTGCTCGCCCTGGCCACGGCCGTGCTGTCGTTCGTGTTCCTCAGGCTCACCCAACGATGGGAGGACTCATGAGCACATCGGTGGTACCCGCCGGCTCACCGACGCAGGCATCGAAACGAGCCCCGCTCGAGTCGGTACTGCCGGTCGCGGTCATGTTCACGGCCATGGCGTGCTTCATGCTGCCGCTGTGGTACCTCTTCGTCGCCTCATCCAAGGACCGCGGGGACCTGACGACCACCCCCGGGCTGTGGTTCTCCGACTTCCAGCTCGGCACCAACATCTCGGACACCGTGACTCGCGACGACGGCATCTTCTGGAAGTGGCTGCTCAACAGCGTGCTCTATGCCGGGGTCGGCGCGGCCATCGGGACGGTCATCGCCGCGATGGCCGGCTACGCGCTGGCCAAGTACGAGTTCCGCGGCCGCGAGGCGATCTTCAACACCATCCTCGCGGGGGTGCTGGTGCCGGCAACCGCGCTCGCGCTGCCGCTGTTCTTGATCTTCGCGGAGGTCGGGCAGACGAACACCTACTGGTCGGTGCTCCTGCCCAGCCTGGTGAGCCCGTTCGGCGTCTACCTGTCTCGGATCTACGCATCGGCCTCGGTGCCCGATGCCCTGATCGAGGCCGCGCGCCTGGACGGCTCGGGGGAATTCCGGATCTTCTTCACCATGGCGACCGCGCTGATGAGACCCGCTCTGGTGACGATCTTCCTGTTCCAGTTCGTCGTCATCTGGAACAACTTCTTCCTCCCGCTCATCATGCTGGTCGACCGAGAACTGTTCCCGATGACGCTGGGCCTGTATGCCTGGAACTCCCAAACCCAGCAGGACCCCACGCTCGCAACCGCGGTGCTCACCGGGTCCCTGCTCTCGGTCGTGCCGATCATCGCCGCCTTCTTGATGCTGCAGCGCTACTGGCGAGGCGGACTGGGTGCGGGTGGGGTCAAGGGGTGATACGCCCCCGGCAGCACCGCCACATGACCCACGACGACATGGTGCCGAGTCGAGGCACGCGTGATCCTCGCGCCTGGTTCGACTCCGACGCGCCGACGTTGTCGTTGGACGGTCAGTGGGCATTCCGGTTCTCGGAGCGGGCCGACGCGTCAATGGACTTCGTGACCGCGACGTACGACGATGCCCACTGGGATCGGCTGCCGGTGCCATCTCACTGGCAACTCCACGGGTACGGCGCTCCGGCGTACACCAACGTGAGGTACCCGTTCCCCGTAGAGCCACCCCACGTGCCGGACGAGAACCCGACCGGCGACTACCGGCGAACCTTCGCCGTCCCAGACGCATGGGCCGGCCTGGACGCGATTCTGAGGTTCGGCGGGGTCGACTCCAGCCTGCGGGCCTGGCTCAACGGCGAGGAACTCGGCTCGGCCCAGGGCAGTCGAGTCTCGACCGAGTTCGACGTCGGCGCACTGCTACGACCCGGTGCCGAGAACGTGCTCGCCGTACGCGTGCACCAATGGTCCGCCGGCTCGTACCTGGAGGATCAGGACATGTGGTGGCTCTCGGGGATCTTCCGCGACGTCGCGTTGCTGGCCAGGCCGGCAGCCGCCCTGGACGACTTCTTCGTACACGCCGGGTACGACCATCCCACTGGCCAGGGCTCGCTGCGTGTCGATGCCAGCGTGCCTGCCAGGCTGATTGTCCCCGAACTCGGACTCGACATCGCGACCGGTGACACGGTGCGGATCGACCACGTCGAGCCTTGGAACGCAGAGGTGCCGCGGCTCTACCACGGGACTTTGGCGACCGATGGCGAACGGGTGCCGGTCCGGATCGGTTTCCGCACGGTGGTCGTTGAGGACGGGCAGCTGAAGGTCAACGGCAGCAGAATCCTGCTGCGCGGGGTCAACCGGCACGAGTTCGACACCGATCACGGTAGGACGGTCTCCAGGGAGCTGATGAGCCGCGACGTGAGGATGATGAAGGCGCACAACCTGAACGCCGTGCGCACCAGCCACTACCCCCCGCATCCACACTTCCTGGAGCTGTGCGACGAACTCGGCCTCTACGTCATCGACGAGTGCGACCTGGAGACCCACGGATTCGAGCCGGTCTGCTGGCGGGGCAATCCCGTCGACGACCCGCGCTGGGCGGATACGCTGGTGGACCGGATGCGCCGGATGGTCGAGCGCGACAAGAACCATCCCAGCATCATCATGTGGTCGCTGGGCAACGAGAGTGGCAGCGGACAGAACCTGGCAGCGATGGCCGGGTGGGCTCGGATGCGTGACCCATCCCGGCCGCTGCACTACGAGGGCGATCCCACCTGCGCCCATGTCGACGTCTACAGTCGCATGTACGCCGACCACGCCGAGGTCGACGCGATCGGCCGCCGCGAGGAGCCGCCGCTGGCCGACCCCGCGCTCGACGCCCGGCGCCGGCAGCTGCCGTTCATCCTGTGCGAGTACGCCCACGCGATGGGCAACGGGCCGGGCGGGCTCGCGGAGTACCAGGAGCTGTTCGAGCGCCACCCACGCTGCCAGGGCGGGTTCGTGTGGGAGTGGATCGACCACGGGATCCGGCGACACACTCCCGACGGCCGAGACTTCTTCGCCTACGGCGGCGACTTCAGGGAGCCACTGCACGACGGCAACTTTGTGGCTGACGGGCTGCTGTTCCCCGACCGAACCGCGTCGCCCGGGCTGCTCGAGCTCAAGAAGGTCATCGAGCCGGTCCTCATCGCCGGTGACACGGCGACCGGCATGCTGCACATCGTCAACCGCTACGACTTTTGCACCCTGTCGCACCTCAGCTTCGAGTGGACGCTGGAGGAGCAGGGCACGCCCCGCGCCCACGGCACGCTCGACGTGGGAGCGGTGCCCCCCGGCGGCCAGGTCGAACTCCCGCTGCCGCCATTGCCGGTGACGCGGAGCGAGGCGTGGCTGACCGTGCGGGCCGTGCTCGCCGCCGACACCGACTGGGCGGCGGCCGGCCACGAGGTGGCGTGGGGCCAGATGCCGGTCTCGCCGGCGCCGCCGGTGTCCAGGCCCCGCCGGACGACGGCGCCAGCGGTGCACCGGGACCGCCTGAGCCTGGGCCCCGGCGACTTCGACCCGTACAGCGGCACACTACGCAGACTCGGCGCTCTCGAGCTCGCTGGCCCGCGCCTGGACGTCTGGCGGGCGCCCACGGACAACGATCGCTGGCCTGCCCCCGGCGAGCTGCCGCTCGCGGCGCCGTGGCGTGAGCTCGGCCTGCACCGCATGCGCCATCGCACGATCGGCGTCACCGTCGAGGAGGATGCGCTGGTGATCCGCACCCGGGTGGCGCCGGCGGGCACCGACGTCGGTCTCTTCGCGACGTACACCTGGACCGCCGACGAGGACGCGCTGATACTGGTGCTCGAGGTCGCACCGGACGGCGCCTGGCACCTGCCGCTGCCGCGGCTCGGCCTGCGGCTGGCCGTGCCCGCCGCACTGGGAGCCGTCGAATGGGTCGGCCGTGGTCCCGGCGAGGCGTACCCGGACAGCCGGCACCACGCGCGCGTCGGACGGTTCTCCCGGTCGGTTGACGAGATGCAAACGCCGTACGTGATGCCGCAGGAGAACGGCAACCGAACCGAGGTCCGCTGGGCGACGCTCACCGACTCGAACGGCCACGGCCTGCGGATCGAGGGGCTCCCGCACTTCGAGTTCACCGCCCGGCGCTGGACCAGCGAGGCCCTCGACGCGGCCTTGCACCCGACCGATCTCGTGCCTGGCGACCATATTTGGGTAAACATCGACGTTTCGCAGCACGGCCTCGGCACGGCGGCGTGCGGACCTGGCGTGCTTCCGCGCTACCAGCTGGCAGCACGACCGGCAACATTCTCCGTCGTGCTGTGCGAGTACAGCACATGAAGCTCACGTGGTCCCTCCACAGTCGCTCAAGGTCGTCCGCCCCGACGCAACGGCGCCGTCGCGCTGAAACGGCTCCACACGACCTCAGCCAAGTTCGCCGCCGGCATTCGTGGCCGATCGGCGCCGCGATCACCCACAACCTGCTGCCGGCATCTGCGACCCTGACCAGCCCGGCCGCGCGCTGTCCGACGACGTCTTTGGCAGCCAGCGTTGTGAGGCGAGTATCAACTGTTCCGGCGGCGAGACAGCCTCGGGTCGTCGTCCTCGAGCGAAGGCACAGCGGCCTCAGTGTCGCGGAAGGTGGCCCCGGTCAGGCCCATCACGTCGCCTACCGAAACGCCGCCGACAAGGTCTGTCAGTCGACTGGCCACCACCGTCCTCCCGACGTGGGACACGGATGCTCGCGGCGATGGCCGGACCGGCATGACCCGAGGGGCCGATGACGGACTACATCACCGCGACCGTAAGGAAGGCAGAGGCGGCCGGTGCCGCGACACCTGAGCTCAGCGCGCTGCGGCGGCGCCTGGAACAGCTCGCCGACCCCAAGGCCGGACAACTACTCAGCAGCGTCCTCGAGCCGCTCAACGACCTGCCCCGCCTGGACGACCTGCCGGAGCCGAGCGCCGCCCATGCCCGGGACGTCCTCGACCGGCTGGCCGTCGTCAAGCTCAACGGCGGGCTGGGAACCAGCATGGGCCTGTCCGGGCCGAAGTCGCTGCTGGAGGTCAAGTCCGGGCGCAGCTTCCTCGACATCCTGGCGATGCAGGTGCTGTCCCTTCGGGAGCAGTACGGCGCCCGGCTGCCCCTGCTCGTGATGAACTCCTTCGCGACCCGGGGGCCGTCGCTGCGGGCGTTGGGCCGTCACGCAGGCCTGCATGACCGGACGGAGTCCGTGCCGCTGGACTTCCTTCAGGGGCGCGAGCCGAAGCTGCGCGACGACGACTGGCTTCCGGTGGAGTGGCCGGCCGACCCCGAACTCGAGTGGTGTCCTCCCGGGCACGGCGACCTGTACACGGCTCTGGCCGCGACGGGGACGCTGACCGCCCTGCTCGACGCCGGGCTGCGCTGGTGCTTCGTCTCCAACTCCGACAACCTCGGGGCCACCGTCGATCCGCGGATCGTGGCGTGGATCGCCCGCGGTCAGATCCCGTTCGTCATGGAGGCGGTGCGCGGCACCGCCGCCGACCGCAAGGGTGGGCACCTGGCCCGTTACCAGGGGCGCACGGTGCTGCGGGAGACCGCGCAGGTCCCGGACGGGGACACCTCGTTCACCGACGTCGAGCGCTGGCGGTTCTACAACACGAACAACCTGTGGATCGACCTCGAAGCGCTGCGGGACCTGCAAGCAGCCGATCCCGGTGGGCCGGTGCTGCCGTTGATCGTCAACCGCAAGACGGTCGATCCCAAGGATCCGTCCTCACCGCAGGTGATCCAGCTCGAGACGGCGATGGGCGCGGCCATCGGCTCCATCCCCGGCTCACGAGCCGTCTTGGTACCGCGGCGCCGGTTCGCCCCGGTCAAGACCACCGACGACCTGCTGGTGGTGCGGTCGGATGCGTACGAACTCACGCCCGATGGCCGGCTGACCCCGACGTTCTCCGGCGCCGGCCCGATCGTGACCCTCGACCGCGACCACTACCGTTTGCTGCCGGACTTCGAGCGGCACTTCCCGGCCGGCGCGCCGTCCCTGCGCCGGTGCATCAGTCTGGAGGTGTCCGGACCGGTGACGTTCGGCGCGGGCGTCGTCATCGAGGGCAAGGTGCGGCTGACCGGCCCACGCGACGTCCCTGACGGGGAGCGGCTGTCGTGAAGCCGCTGGTCACGGGCGGCGCCGGCTACATCGGCGCCGTCGTCGCTTGCCAGCTCCTCGAGGCCGGCCATGAGGTCATCGTGCTCGACGACCTGTCGACCGGGCATCGCGACAACGTGCCCGACGGCGCCCGCTTTGTCGAAGGCCGGGTCCAACGGGCCGGCGAGGTGCTCGACCGCTCCTTCGACGGGGTGCTCCACTTCGCCGCCAAATCCCTGGTCGCCGAGTCGGTCAAGCGGCCCGAGGTCTACTGGGACAACAACGTCGTCGGCACGCTGGACCTGCTGACTGTCATGCGCGCCGTCGGCGTGCGTCGGCTGGTGTTCAGCTCCACCGCCGCGACGTACGGTCAACCGGAGCGCACGCCGATCCGCGAGGACGACCCCAACGCCCCCATCAATCCGTATGGGCAGAGCAAGCTCGCCGTGGACATGGCTATCACCGGGGAGGCCCATGCCCACGGGCTTGCGGGGGTCAGCCTGCGCTACTTCAACGTCGGCGGCGCCTACGGGCGGCACGGCGAGCGCCACAACCCCGAGACTCACCTGATCCCCAACGTCTTGCTCGTCCCGGCGGGCCGGCGCGAGGCGGTGGAGATCTTCGGCACCGACTACCCGACCCGCGACGGCACGTGTGTCCGGGACTACGTCCACGTCACCGACCTCGCGCGGGCGCACCTGCTGGCGCTGGAGGCGGCCGAACCAGGCCGCCACATCATCTACAACCTCGGCTCGGGCGCAGGGTTCACCGTGCGCGAGGTCGTCGGCTCCTGCCGCCGGGTGACCGGCCATCCGGTGCCGGCCGTCGACCAGCCCCGACGCCCGGGAGACCCCCCGTCCCTCGTCGCCTCGCACCACCGCATCCGTGAGGACCTCGGCTGGCGACCCGAGCTGGATCTCGACCGCATCGTCGCCGATGCGTGGCGGTTCCTGCAGGCGGCGCGATGACCGACGTCCCGACCCCGGTGAGCCGCGCGCGTGCAGCATTCCGGAAGGCCTTTGCCGGGGCGGAGCCCGACGGCTGCTGGTGGGCGCCGGGTCGGGTCAACCTCATCGGCGAACACACCGACTACAACGACGGGTTCGTGCTCCCCCTTGCCCTCGCCCAAGGCGTTGCGGCCGCGGTGCGGGTACGCGCCGATGACGTGCTGCGGGTGCACTCCCGCCAGGAAGACAGCACGCGCGCGGTGCGGCTCGCCGACGTGGGCCCGGGCACCGTCGAGGGGTGGCTTGGGTACGTTGCCGGGGTCGGCTGGGCACTAGCGCAGCGCGGAGTCGACGTGCGCGGGCTCGACGTCGCCGTCGACGGGAACATCCCGATCGGTGCCGGGTTGTCGTCGTCGGCGGCGCTCGAGTGCGCCGTCGCGCTCGCGTGGAACGACCTGGGCGGTTTCGGCCTGGACCGCAACGCGCTCGCCGCCGCCGCCCGCCGGGCCGAGAACGACATCGTCGGCGCGCCCACCGGTGTGATGGACCAGATGGCGTCCCTGCACGGTCGGGCCGGTTCGCTGATGTTCCTCGATACCCGGTCACTGGGCATCGACCAGGTTCCGTTCGATCTCGCGGCGCACGGCCTCGCGCTACTCGTCATCGACAGCCGTGCGCCACACGCGCTGGTCGACGGGGAGTACGCCGAGCGACGCGCCTCCTGCACCCGCGGCGCCGAGGCGCTTGGCGTGACGGCGCTCCGCGACGTCGGTGTCGCGGAGCTCGACGACGCCCTGGCGCGCCTCAGCGACGACACCCTGCGCCGCCGGGTCCGGCACGTCGTGACCGAAAACGAGCGGGTCCTCGAGGTCGTCCGGCTGCTGAGCTCCGGCGCCGACCCCCGTGAGATCGGCCCGCTGATGACGAGATCGCACGCCTCCATGCGCTACGACTTCGAGATCACCGTCCCGCAGGTCGACACCGCTGCCGAGGCAGCGCTTACGGCAGGTGCGTACGGCGCGCGGATGACCGGTGGCGGCTTCGGCGGCTGCGTCCTCGCCCTCGTCGACGCCGACGCCGACGCCGTGACCAACACGGAAGAGGCCGTTGCGCGCGCGTACGCCGACGCCGGCTTCCGCCCCCCCACACAGTTCGTGGCCGCCGCAAGCGACGGCGCGCGGCGCGTGACCATGCGCCCTCGCGGCTGAATGCGCCGCCTACAGCGGCCCCCAGCAGCGGTGCCGGCGCGAAGTCCGGCTGGGGACGACCGCCGCGGCGGCGCTCGATGACCTGCGAGGCGATGGCCAGGGCGGTCGGGCTTACTCGTTCCTGATCAACCCGCTTTCGGGCGGTGGGGCGGCCCCAGCGGCCGTCGTACCCGTCGCCCGGATCCTGCGCGACGCGGGTGCCAAGGTCGACGTCACGTACTCGCCGGGACCCCACGCGATCCTCGACATCGTCGACACTGCGGTGGCCCGCGGCGAGGTGGTCGTCTCCGTCGGCGGCGACGGGATGCTCTCCTCGATCGCTGGCCAGGTTTCCGCCCTCGGCGGCACGCTCGGCATCGTCCCCGCCGGCCGCGGTAACGACTTTGCCCGGATGCTCGGCCTGCCCTCCCACGCCGGGGACGTTGCGAGGATCCTGCTCGAAGGCACTCCGCGCCCGATCGACCTGCTCTCGGTCCGGCTCGGCGACGCGGCCCGGCGCGTCGTGGCCGGCTCGGTCTACACCGGCGTCGACGCCGTCGCCGGCGAGATCGTCGACAAGGTCCGCTGGCTGCCGCGCAAGCTCCAGTACCCCTACGCCGCAGTGCACTCGCTGGCGACCTACCGACCGGCCCGGGTGAGCGTCGTGATCGACGGGGAGAACCACGAGTTCCAGGCCGCCACCGTCGTCGTCGCCAACTCCGGGTATTACGGGTCCGGCATGAAGATCGCGCCCACCGCCGAGGTCGACGACGGCCTGCTTGATGTCGTCGTCATCGAGGCGGCCAGCCGACGCGGCCTGCTCCAGTCGCTGCCCAAGGTGTACGACGGCGCGCACGTCGACCGCCCGGAGGTCCACGTGATGCGCGGCCGGACGGTTCAGGTGAGCGGCACCCCGGCGGTGCCCATGGGCGGCGACGGGGAGCCACTTGGCCACCTGCCCGGTTCAGCGGGCGACGCGGCACGCATCGACGTCCTTCCCGGGGCCCTGAACCTCCTGCTGCCGCGCTGAGGACGGATCAAGCGTGATACGCCGTCCGGGTCTTCTGGGCCGTGGAGACGAACGAGGTCATGGTCCGGTCGAAGGGCACGCCGGAGAACTGGATCAGCAGCGCGTGGCCCATGGTCTGTGTGCTGGTGCCGGTCCTGTCCGAGAGGAAAGAACGCCGGCACCACGTCGGTGACTGATCGGTGGTGCGTGTCGTTGGCAGTCGTCACGCTGCCGGCTTCGGCGCGGACGGGCGAGCGTGCAGATTTCGGAGTCCGTGCACGCCGGGACCCGCTCCAGCTCGACGACGGCACAACAGCCCCGACCCGCTCGTCGAAGGTTGCCGCTATATCGGGAAGCGACTGGTGGCGACGTACTCGCGCTCCGGCCGCGGTGTCCTGCCGGCGGCATCCAAGACGGCGGCGATCCGAGCAAGCATGTCGTCTCGGATTCGCTCGGTTGCGCCTCTCGCGCAGCTAGGTTGAGGACATGACGTACAACACTGGCAGTTTCCGCTCCGCGATCGACGGAATCGAGTTGGCGACGTACTCGTGGGACGCCGTCCCCGCTGCGGACTCGCCCCGTGGCGTCGTCCAGGTCGCCCACGGACTGGCTGAGCACTCCGCGCGCTACGACCGCCTCGCGACCGCGCTGAATCAGGCGGGCTTCCTCGTCCGCGCCACCGACCACCGCGGGCACGGCGGCTCGATCCACGCGGCCCCAGGCGACTTCGGCGATGCGGGCTTCGACGGAGTCATCGCCGACGTCGCGTCGTACGGCGCCTCGCTCGCAGGGGAGGGCCTCCCGGTGTTCATAGTGGCGCATTCGATGGGGTCCTTCGCCGCGCAGGTGGTGCTCCTCGAGCACTCGGACCAGTACGCCGGCGTGGTGCTGTCCGGCTCGACGGCCTTGGACGCGCTCGCGGCCGCCATGGCCGACGCCCCGAAGGACGGCCCAGCCGGGCTCGAAGCCTTCAACGCCGCGTTCGAGCACCGCACGGGCTACGACTGGCTCTCGCGCGATGAGGCCGAGGTCGACAAGTACGTCGCCGACCCGCTGTGCGGCTTCGACCTGCCCGAGTGGACAGTGCCGTCGCTGTTTGCCCCCGCAGGGCAGCTCGTGGTTCCCGAAGGCGTGCGGCCGGACCTGCCCCTCCTGATCGCCTCCGGCACGGACGACCCGCTTGCTGGAGGAGGACAGCTCGTCGAGTTGCTCGGTCAGCGCTACCGCGACGCTGGGCTGACCGACGTCACGGTGAGGACCTACCCCGGCGCTCGGCACGAGATCTTCAACGAGCTCAATCGCGACGATGTGACCGCCGACGTCGTGGCATGGCTGGTCGCCCACGCCTGAGCCCGCCCGGCCCCCGGCAGACGCCTCACACCGCTCCGGATGCAAAGATCGCGCCGCCGCGCTTGTCCTGCTCAACCGCCGCGGCCATAAGTTAGCGGAACGCGTTGCCGCCGACGCGACACGCACCGGCGACATCGTCTGGAAGTCCGCCGGTCCTTCGGCACCATCAGTGCTCGCCCTACTGCGCGACCTCGAAACCGTCGGTTTCGCAGATGCTCCGCGAGTGGTCGGCGATGGCTACGCCCCTGACGGGCAGATGGCAGTCAATTCCGTGCCCGGCGAGAGTCCCCATCCGCGGGTATGGGAGGACCACCGGGTCGGTGACGTGAGTGTGTTGTTCGACGGTATCTCGTATGAATCACGCCGCCCGCCCGCGGATCCCGTGCAGAGGCGCGCGGAAGTCAGTCGCTTCCGGCGGGCTCCGGCGGCGGCATTTGAAGATTGAGCACGAAGGCCCGAACCTAAGGGGTAGGGGCCTTCGTGCTCGGACCATCGAGTTGGGCATTATTGGCCTAACTGCTACAGGTCGTAGTAGTGAGTGATTCAGCGTGCTGACCTGCGAAAACGCCCCGTGCAGGCGCCGCGGGGGTGCGGTGGGTACGCACAGCGGAACGGCATCACGGCTCACTACCCTCGGCGTCGTCCTCGGGGTCGGGCTCGACAGCGTTGCCCGCCAGCATCGCGTCGATCGCGGTCTTCGTCCGCTCGGTCGACGACGGCATCAGATGAGTGTAGGTCCGGAGTGTGAATCCCGGATCGGCGTGGCCGAGGTACTCGCTGAGAGCCAAGATCGATTCGCCTGAGTCGAGCAGAGTGCTCGCGTAGAAGTGCCTCAATGCGTGACAGCCGTTCTGCCGCTTGACCTCCAACCCCGCCCGTTTGAGTGCGGGACGCCAGACCGAAGGGTTGAAATAGTTCCGGTTGAGCGCACCGGTCTCGCGCGTGAAGAGCAGCAGGTCGACGGTGCATGGCTTTCCGTCGGTGCGGTCCCAGGGCAAGGTCACCGAGCGGGGAGGGAAGCGCGTCACGTGCCGGTTGATCCGCTCCAGCACACCATCGGGAAGAGGAACCGTCCGGACCTTCCGTCCCTTCGGGAGCCCGAAGATCAGGCGGTTTCCGCCAAGGACCTTCACCTGTCGATTGATCTCGATCTCGCCCGTGTTGAGATCGATGTCGGCCAGCGAGAGCCCGAAGATCTCGCCCTGGCGCAACCCCAAGCCGACGCCGAGGTCGATGACCAGCTGGTAGCGCTCGGGCAGTTGCTCCCGAACCGCCATCGCCTGCTCACGGGTCCACGGTTTCAGCTTTCTGGGGTCCGACTTCGGACGCTTGACCGAAGGCGCCTTGCATGGGTTGCGGGGGATCAGACCGTCGTCGACTGCCGCAGTGAAGACGGAGGAGACGTTGGCGTAGATGACCTTCTGGTAGTTGCCCGAGAGGCCAGTGAGTGTTCGCAGCCACCCCTGGATCGTCGACGGTTGGAAGTCGGCCAGATTCCGAGAGCCGAGGGTCGGGACCACGTGCAGTCGGAAACGAAGCTCGACCATCTCAACGGTGCTTTGCTCGAAGGTCTGAGCCGCAAGCCACTTCGCGGCGTACTCGTCGAACGGGACCTTGCCTGCGTCTGGATCGAAGTAGTGGCCGCGAACCAGGTCCGCCGACACGTTCGCCTTGAATCTGTCTGCGTCCACCTTCCGTGGGAAGGACTTCGCCCTCGCGCGCCCGTCGGGCTCGCGCCACCGCACGCGATAGGTGGTCTGCTGCTTGCCATTGGCGTCCTTGCGGACGCGCCGCTCAACCCACGCCATCGTGATCGACCCCGTGTTCCTCGAGCCACGACCGCACGGTCGCGGGGTCGTAGCGGAGGTGACGGCCGACGCGGTACGCGTCGGGTCCGCAGCCTCGGTGCCGCCATTGGTACAGCGTCGAGACGGGGATCCCGAGGAACTCGGCCACCTCGTCAGCCGAGAGCAGGCGCTCCAGCACGGTGCGCGACCGGGAGACGGTCGGGCGATTAGATGTTCGGGACATCGACAGCCCCTCCTCTGGTCGGTCGGTGGATCAGTGCGGAGTGCAGGTCGACTCGCGTCGGTCCCGGGGTGGACATCGGCGGTTCGTCCTTGGGGCGCAGTCGCTCGCGGACGGTCTTCACGACGGCAAGTTCGGTCGCTGAGGTGACCGGCACGAAGCGTTCGCGGACCGGGCGGACCAGTTGCCCGCCGCCGTCCACGAGGCGGGGGAGCGTCACGCGCTTGAAGAAGGCGCCGTGCTCGACTCCGTCCTCGATGACGTCGGCGATGCGGTCGTCGAGCCGGTTGAAGAGCAACTGGAACCCGGAGAGCACGCGTGGCTCGACGATCGTGTCCTTAGGGAGGGCTTTCAGCCGGGCAACGGCATTCGCGCCTTCGGCCACGGCCAGTCCGCCCTTTCCGAGAAGTCCGCCGATCTCACGCAACTCCTTCTGCACGACGGAGTAGGTCTCGGTGCGTTCGGCCCATCGCTCGGCGAGACGTTCGTCGATGCGGGCGGCGTACGGCGCGAGGTGCGCGGAGACGAGGCGTTGGGAGTCCACGATCAGGCGAAGGTTGGTCGCGTTGGGCACGGACTTCATCCGGATCACGAGGTTGTGCTGCGCCTGCAGTGCGCCGAGGATCCCTGGACGCACCGGGCCGGTGAGTATCTTCGTCTTCGGTCGCCAGCCGAGGTGATCGACCGTGTAGTCAGGTTGGCCGAGGTTCACGTCGAGGGCCGCAGCCAGCGATGCCCAGCCGAGACGAGCGCTCTGGGCGAGCGGCTCCCAACCGGGTGTGTTCTTGTACCGCTGGTCGAGGACGACCAGTGCTTGGGTCAGCGCGGCGACGTCGCCGACGAGAGCCTGAGCCTGGGGCGCGGTCATGTGCGCGGACACCTGCTCGCTGGTGTCGTGTTCGGCGAGGGCCGCTGCGCGGGCGGCGAGGCGCCATCGGTCCACCATCGGGTTGGCGTTGGGCGTAGCCAGCGCATCCGTCGACGCGGGGCGCGCGCTCGACTGCTGTCTTGCGATGTCGATCACCCGCGCCAGTTCGCTGGCCGCGGTCAGGTGGGAGCCGCTTGAGCCGACTGACCGGAACGGGTTCGGCTGTGCCGGCGGCATGTTGGAGAAGGCGAGCGGGCTGGCGGCGCGCATCGCCTGGCCCAGCCAGACGATCACGGTCTGCCGGTAGGTCCGGATCAGTCCGCCGAGTTCCTCGCGATCCTCGGGCGTCGCCCCAGCCAGCCGCTGCTGCACTCGGTGCTGCCGGAGAAGTGCTGCGAACTCTGCGCGCATCGCCGCGCCGGTCTCCCCGTACATCAGGTGCCGTCCAAGGCGTATGCGTCATCGAGCATCGCGATGATGAGCTCGACTGTGAGCGGGTCGACGCCGTACTGCTCCAGTTCCTCGAGCGCTGACGTCGCGACGGCGAGCAGAATGGCTCGGTCCTCGGTCAGCTCTTCGGTGTCGGCCGATGGGCATTCGTCCCGGTGGACGCGATCGAGCTCGATGAGAACGTGCTCATATGCCGACGAGGCGTCGATCGTCGAGGCCCGATCGGAGAGTGCAGCGAGGTAGGAGCGCGCTTGCGCCAACGTGTGTGCGTGGGGGAGAAGCACGATCAACTCCTTTCCTGGGTGGAATGCCCCCACCGTCGCCAGTTCGTCGAGTCGAGTCGCTGGAGGTCGCGAAGCCTGTGGAATGAAGGTGCGCGGCAGTGTCCCTGAGGCGGATCCGGCTCAGGCGAGCACGGACCGCCTGGCCACGGCCTCGGCGGCCTTCCGCCTCAGCACATCGGCGCGGACGACCTCCTCGAAGTCGCGCCGGCGGTCGGCGATGGAGATCTCGCCGCCGAGTTCCACGCCCTTCTCGCCAGGCCAGACGGTCTGGCGGGTCGGGCGATCGCGGTCAAGGCGCGTACCGCAGATCGCGACCCAGTCCCGCAGCCGATTGCGTGCGTCCGCGAAGTCACGCATCCATGCGATCGGCGCCGACGGACTCGCGGTCTCGTGGTAGCAACTGAGCCAGTGGCTGTGCAGGGCGGAGAGCTCCCAGACGAGCTCGTCGTGGCGATGCCAGTACGGCGGAACGATCGACGGCGGCAGCCCGAAGGTGACCTTCAGCCAGGTCACCCAGGCGTCCAGGTCACGCCACTCGCGGTCGGCGTCCTCGGAGCCGAGGAGGTTCCAGTTCAGCGACTCCGGCGGACGCTCGAGGAGATCGGTCACTCCGCGGTAGTCGTCGTCGGGCTCGTACATGCCCATGACCGACGGCCGCTCAGATCGCGATGGGAGGCGGCTCGGGCACCGGCGTCAGCGAGCGCTCCGGTGCCGCGTGGCGGCCGCGCTGCACGAGGTAGTCGGTCTTGTTGACGTTGTGGCCGATCTTCCTGGCGACGAACTCTTCCTTGATCACGCTGGCGCCGTCGCGGCTCTCGACCTCGTACTCGTGGATGTAGCCGCTCGCGACGAACGAGTCGCCCTTGCGGAACCGCGCGTAGGTCTCGCGGGCCGTGCTCTCGAACGCGACCATGTCGTGGAAAGTCGGGTCGAGCTTGGTGAAGCTCCCGTCGACCTCCTTGCGCCACTGCTCGACGCCGACGCGCAGCTGGCAGCACTCGGCGCCCTGCTTGGTGAAGTGGAGCTCCGGCGCTGATGCGACGAAGCCGACCAGGCTCATCTGGGTGGGGATGGACATTCTGACTCCTGAGTTGGGCAGCCCATCGCGCGAGCTGCGGTCAAGAGTTAGGTGCGAGCGCGAGGACAAGACTGTTGGAGCGGAGCCCATATTCGCGGTATGACACAGGTCAGCGTGTCGTACCGACGACTGCCAAAACGTCACGAGGTGCAACAGCTATGTGTCGAGTGGCGGGTGAAGGCGCTTCAGTGTCGTTGGGTCGAGAGAGAGTCGAGCGTGGCGGTCCTCGCCCCCCTTGTCTGCCATGGCGCCGTTCCGCAGAAACAAGACGCAGACGGTGACATCTCGATTTCTGGTTGAACGCCAACAGATCCCGTCTGCCGGCAGGTCGTAACGAAGGTGCTCGGCGATGATCTGGGTCGGGATGTACTCGAGCTGTCTTGAGTCGTCGGGGTCGGCAACCTTCGTCACGTCCTTGATGAAGTCCCGGAGGAAAAGGCGTGGCGCGCGAACGTTGCGGTTGGCTTCGTCGAACAGCGATGGCGCCTCTGGGAGGTTCCGGAGGTCGACGAGGGCAAGGTCGGTGAGTTGGGTGAACTGTCCGACCGTCGCCGCATCTGTTGGGGACGCGTAGCCGGCGACTTCGGCTTGTGCGCCAGCCTGTGTGCTGGCGCCGTAGAAGGCTCCGATTCCTTTCGGGGACATGCGGTTGTCCCGGGCGAACTCATTCGCTGGAGTGCCGATCTCCGAAGCCGTTCGAGGGTCCTCCTCGGGCCCGTGGACACGTGCCCGCCACCAAGTGGATCCAGCGGGGAAGTGCGTGACGAGGTCGATCTCCTCGACGGCCTGCACAACGGCCCGCGGGACCAGGTACATCGGGATCTCGCCGTTACCGTGGGCCGGGTCTTCAACCTCGGAGAGGAACGTGAAGCGGCGGTGGTTCTGCACATACCCGCTGAAGGCGGACCAGCCCCACTGCAGGGCCTGGATGTCGTTCGCAGCGTAAGGGTCTCGCTGGCACCAAGTGTCGACGTTGATGGCAGCGGCGATGGCGTCCACAACGGCTTCGTTCTCTGCGACCTCGTACTCCCACAACAGGTCGTGAGTGTCATCTAGCGGAACCTGGTACCCGCCTTCCCTGCTGTCCCAGAGAGCGCTCTCTGCTGGCTCTTCGTAGTAGCAGCGCAAGCCGTCGACGATGAGCTCGATGACCCGTTCCAGCGGTGCGGTGGCATCTGGTGTGGCGGGCACGAACTTGCAGAAATCGCACTGGCTGTCGCCGCCCTCGTTCCGAATGACAGAACTCAGGGCAGGCTCGGACACGCACACCGAGCAGACGACAGCATCGCTGTCGCCGTAGCCGCGCGCTTCGACGTCCTCCATGTGACGCTTCGCCATACCCACGGAGACATGATCACAGCCGCCGAAGCTGGGCGGCCAGGGTGAACGGCAGAGTGCGCCGGACTCGGACAGCTGTGATTTCCTGGCTCCGTAGCTGTAGCACCTTTGGAAGCACGACAGTTGAACGATGAACGGCACGCGGGATGACGTTCCGTACCCTCGAGCGCCGGCCGGGACTGGTGTCGATTCGCTGCCATTGTCGGGCAGGACTGGTGTACTTCACGTCGGGATCACATCGAGGGTGAGGGACCATGCGGATTCGCCGGCTGGAAATCGAAAATTTTCGAGGCATCGAGCGCGCATCGTGGCGACTGCCGACCGAACAGACCTTCTTCACGTTGATCGGCCCAGGCGACTCCACGAAGTCCACCATCCTGACGGCGCTCGAACGAGCCCTTACCGACCGGACTACGGTCACCTTCCAAGACACCGACTTCCATGGTGGCGACATCACCCGTCCGATCCGGATCCGTGTCGCGATCGCCGAACTACCGGACGAATTGCTCACTCTCGATGCCTTCGGGGCGTTTCTGGCCGGCATCGACGTCGGCGGCAACTGGGTCCACGAACCTAACGAAGACCATGAGTCGTGCGTAATCGTGGAACTCCTTGTCGATGCCGACCTTGAGCCCATTTGGCAGGCGTTCCGGCCGCCGGCCGATGACGGAGAGGACGACGGTGACCCGCCGTCCATCCGTGCCAAGCATCGGGCGCGCATCACGGCATTCCGCATCGACGAACGAGTCGATGCACACCTGCGCTGGTCCCGGATGTCGGCGCTCGGCAAGCTCACCAGCCGGCGAGAAGACGCCAAGGAGACTTTGACCGCCGCGAACAGGGCAGCACGCGTCGCCGCGGCGGAGGCCGTCACCCCGGCCCTGAAGGAACTGGCTAAGGAGGTTCAGAGTGCCTTCCAGCAGATCGGTAGCTCCGAGTTCGCCGACCTGAAGCCCGGCCTCGACGTGTCTCTGACCAACGCCCAGGGCAATCTCGCGTTGTTCGACGGCGACATTCCGCTGATGAACTTCGGGCTGGGCACCCGTCGGCTTGCAGGCGCCGCTACCCAGCAGCTCGCGAACGGAGGGGCCAGCGTCCTGCTTGTTGATGAAATTGAGTACGGGCTCGAACCGCATCGGCTGGTGCACCTACTGACCTACCTGCGGAACAAGGAAGCTTTCTCCCAGGTGTTCGTCACCACCCATTCTCCGACCGCGTTGCAACACCTCGATCCCGAAGATCTGGTGATGGTGCGGTGCACAGGTGGAGCGACGGACGTGCGGTCCTTGGGTGATCCGCTCAGCTTGCGCGCGGTGATCAAGCGGAGTCCAGAGGCGTTTCTCTCCCGCCGCGTGGTGGTGAACGAGGGGAAGACCGAGTACGGGATGGTGCTGCAATTGGTCGACAGGTGGAATACCGGCACAAGCGACGGCTTCGTCTCAAGCGCTGCGCTCGGCGTCGTCGTGATCGAGGGCGACGGCGGCGCCGGGTCCGTCAAGTGGGCAACCGAGCTCCTCGAGGTCGAGTACGAAGTCGTTCTGTTCGTAGACAGCGACGACACCAACACGAACCTGTTGTTGCCCAACATCGAGGCAAAGGGCGGCGTCGTTGTCCGCTGGGCAGGCGAAGTGTGCACCGAGGAAGCCGTCTGTTCCCAGTTGGACGCTGACGGTCTGAATGCCCTGATTCAGGTCGCATTCGAGGTGCATGATGACCCTGACACTGCGCCGACGGTCTTCGCGGACCAGCTCATCGCTCGCGGTGGACCCGGGAAGGATGTGACAGCGGGCGTCGATCCGATCGACGTGACCACCTGGACGAACGCCGGGATCGATGTGGAACAGGCTCGCCGGATCGTCTCCTTGACCGCGAGCAAGGCGAAGTGGTTCAAGCAGATCCACAAGGGACGTCACCTCGGTCAATTCGTTCTCGACACGCCGGCGCTACAGACCGGACCTGTCGCTCAGGTGGTGGAAGAGCTGCGTGAGGCGATTTACGCGCGCCCGCCGGTCGTTGAAGACGAAACCCCGGCGGGGGAGGAAGCCACTGCAGGTGCGACCGAAGCCGAGGAGCCAAGCGAGGCTGAGGGCCTTCCTAGTGCTTGAAGGACTTCCCGACGACCTGCGTGCCGATGCAGAAGGCTTCATCGGGGCTCTCCCGGCGTCCGTCACGATGCCTGCGGGCGCCGGTAAGACCCACCTGCTCGCTGCCACGGTCCGGGTCCTGGCGGACACCAATGCCAGGGTTCTGGTCCTCACGCATACCCATGCTGGGCTGCATGCGATCAGGGGGAGGTTGAAACGGTTCGGGGTGTCCACGGCTCAGTGCCAGGTCTCCACGATCACGAGCTTCGCGATCACTCTGGCTCGGCCGTACCCGACCCTTGGCGGGATCCGTGTGCCGGACACTCCGGACATGGATGACGCGACCCTGTACGTGGCAGCGGCGGCGGCTGTGGCGAAATCCGGACACATCCGGAAGGTTCTCGCTGCGTCTTACACGCATGTCTTGGTCGATGAGTACCAGGACTGCAGCGAGGGTCAGCACGCGTTCGTCCTTGCGATAAAGGCGGCGGTGCTGCAGGTGGGCGTGCTTGGCGACCCCCTCCAGGCGATTTTCGGGTTCAGGGAGCGGCTTCCCGACTGGGAGAAGGATGTGCTGGCCGAGTTCCCGGACCATCCGATCGACCCGCAGCCGCGCCGCTGGGATGACCACAACCAGGCACTGGGCGCCTGGTTACACGGGACCGTCCGGACAGCGATGCACCCGGGGTCGCTGAAGTTCGCTGGCGTGACGTTCCCCGACGGGGTGACGTTCCGGAACACCGCCGGTGACTATCCCGCGATTCTCAGCGAGGCTCGCCGGGACCGACCGAGGAACGAGTCGGTCCTGATCATCACCGCGCGCGCCCCGAGTGCAAGAACCCTCGCCGGAAGGCTCGGTGGCTCGTTCAAGATGATGGAAGAGGTCGCCGGCAACTTCATGGTCAGGGCACTGGAGGCCCTCGTCGCCGCAGAGCCAGACGCTTATGCGCTCTGGCTGTTCGATCTGATGAAGGACTGTGCGTGTGGGCACGCTGGTCTCGACAAGAACACAGTCAGGAAGCGGTATGCAGAGCACCGGACCTCAGCGGGCTTGACCCGTGCGGGCTTCGAGCCCGCGTTGGCGGCGTTCGATCTGCTTGTCGCCGAACCGACGCTGACCAACCTGGTCGTGGGCATGGATCAGCTCGTGACTTCCAGAGGCGTGGCGTTGCACTCCTTCGAGGCCTGGCTCGATATCCAGACTGCGATTCGCGGCGCCGTGGCGATGGGGGACGACAAGTCCGTGCTGCTGGACGAGTTGGCAAAGGCGCGGGATAGCGTGCGGCACACCGGCAACAGGAACAGGAACCGTGTGATCTCTCGGACGCTCCTGGTGAAGGGGCTCGAGTTCGATCACGTGATCATCGCCGACATCGCCGACCACACCGAGGTCCATGACCTCTACGTCGCTCTGACCCGCGCGCGCAAGACGGTCACCATCCTGGGCACCAGGGACGAGATCGAGCTCAAACCATCGCCGAACGGCCCGACGAGGTAGTACGACCATGTCAGCTGACACGACCAATCGGGTCCTCAGTACTCGAAGTTGTTGATCCTGTCCTCAAGCTCGGCGAACCGCTCGACCTCCTCAAGAAACGCCTCGGAGCCTTGAGCGATCGCCTCCCGCATCCGTTCGCGATGCTCAGCGTTGAACGCCACCTGCAGTCCGCCCTCGATCCACACGAACGCATTCGAGAGCGGTCCCGTACGCAGGAACTCGTCTACCTCATCGAACACCTCGCACGCTTCTGGAAACGTGCTGGGCGCCTCTGACATGACGGTCGCCTTGATTGTGCTCGCGCCCTCAGCCAACCGTGCCGGGATAGCACCCATCGGTGAGTGCACGAGTAGCGACTGTTCTTTCTTCCCGAACCCGCCGTGAGCGTCGAGATTCCTGAACTGCTCTGCAGCGTTGCTGAGTAGGTCGAAGGTCCGCTTCGCGTCGCTATTGGGGGCGGCCATCGCGTCGCGAAGGACGTAGCGCCACTTGTCCGACCACGGGTCGCCGATTGCCTTCGTCACCGGCTTGTCTCGCGGGTCCCAATGAGAGGTGAATGGCAGCGCTAGTACGAGGACGTGTTCCAGCCAGGAGAAGTAGGCCGACGCCATCGCAGTCAGGCAGTAGCCCACGTTCACCGGGGTGAAGAACGGCAGAAAATGGTGGTTGGTCTCGGGATCCCCGCCGGCAGCGCGAACGGCGACGCCGACCATTTCTTGGCGGATGTCTGCTTCTCCGTGGCCGTCGATCAAGGCCTGGCCCTGCCACCGGAAGAAGTTGTAGGCGCCGCGGAGCCGGCCGTTCTGGTTCACCAATGTGACGTTGCCTGACTCGACCTGGCTCTGCACCAGGTCGTTCAGCACCCTGGATCCGAAGACCTGCGCCGCCTTCCGGACCGCGGCGGTGAAATCAGAGACGAGTGCGGCGAGGTCTGGCTCGCTTCTCAGATCGACCCGCGTGGATGCGATCACTCCGGGAGGCGGTGTGAACGGCTGGTCTTCGGTCGGTGTCAGTTGGCGATCCGTCTCGACCATGACCTTGAGTCCGAACTTCGTAGAAGCGAACGAAACGTTCGTTCCCCTGAACCTGCCGCCGACTCGCCATGCCGTCTTCTCGTCCCACCCCCGCTGATTCACGAACCCAGCCCAGACCAGGGCGGCGCGCGCCAGCTCAGGCACAGGAAAGTCTGCTTCCTGCACCGGAGACCGGAGCTCGCCCTGTTTCCATGGCCGTGCAGGGTCGTCGGGCGCGAACTCGGCGAGGATATGGCGGAGAATGCGTTGGGTCTCCTCGTCGGGCTGCAGCGATGTGATGTCCACCTACGCAAACTACGGCGAACACCCCTCTTCGACCCAACGAGTTCCAGAGGCCCAGGACAGGGGTCTAATCGCATATCCGTATGGGCCAACAGACGCCGGCTGGCAAGATCGTTCCGTGGGAACGCAGATAATGCTGAGTCTCAATGACATCAACATCGACTACGGCAAGAACAGGTACTGGAAGAGCCACTACTGGCTGTTCCCGCCCGGAAGCGAAGCGAACGTACCGACCGAGTACGTAAGCGGAGTCCGTCTTCAACCTGGGTACGAAGCGTCGCTGGCCGACGTGCGGTTCCGCCTGTGCCACCTCGGATATTCGTACGCGGAGACCAGAGCGAAGTTCGAGACCTACGTGCACCGGTGGCAACGCACCGACGGCGACCTGAAGATCACCTACGACGAGTTCCACGACACGATGACCGGCATCGAGTTCGCCACGCTCACATCAGACGACCTGAAGCCCTACATCTGGGACTTCAGAGACTTCGTCATCGACCGCCTCGCAACGACTGACGACGACAGGTACGTGCTCGAAGACTTCTTCTACGGCATGGACTTCCCGATCACCCTCCGCACGCTGTGCGACCGGCCGGACAACCTCCAACTGCCGGTGAGGTGGCAGACCCAG
Source organism: Nocardioides sp. T5 (assembly GCF_048161455.1). Taxonomy (NCBI): domain Bacteria; kingdom Bacillati; phylum Actinomycetota; class Actinomycetes; order Propionibacteriales; family Nocardioidaceae; genus Nocardioides; species Nocardioides sp. T5. The sequence continues at coordinate 1,977,151 of NZ_CP182415.1, forward strand.
GACCTCATCGACAGCGGATGGGTCGCGCTCGAGGACCTCAAAGACATCGACCGACAGACCTACATCAACAATCACACCCTGCTGTTCGGTCGCATACAGGATTACTTCGGCGTCGAAGGTCCAAAGGCATTCGACAATTGGCTTCACGCGCAGGGCCTCCCGAGGGTGACGTCCTATACACGGTCGTACTCCGGCGGCACTCCAACTCAAGAGACTCTCACGCTCCCCGTCGCAGTGCGTCACAAGATTCATCACCCCGAGAACACCCACAACACCCTTACCGACGACGAGCTTCGAGAAAGCACGGAGCTCCTCCTCGGCATCGTCAAACAGCTGCCGCCTCCGGGAATTGGCTTGGCCTAACTCGCGAGTCCCGCACAGGACTCGTCGACGCTGCCGCCGAGCTGCGTCATTCTGGGCTGAAATGCAGCCGCCCCACGCCTGGCTACCGAGACGTCCAGCGTCGGAGATCCGCGACGATGGGAGGAGCGCTTCGCAAGAGCACGAGGCCGGTACCGAAGAGAAGCGTCCGGATGCGTTCCGGTGGCATAACCGCGAGCCGCCGGGTCGAGCGCTGGAGAGAACGCTGGCCGTGGTCCCCGATGGTCACGCTGTCTGTGCACTCGTCGCGGTCTCCGATGAGGGTGGACAGTTCCTGTAGGTCCTTCGAAGCTGACGCGCCGCCGAGGATGATCTTGACGATCGAGGCGTCCCAGATGGTGGTGGCGGCGTGGTCTCCCCATTTGTTGCGCGCCTGGGCGAGCGACTGGAGGACCGGCATGGTGGTGATTCCGGTGCCGCCGCCCTCGGCCATCAGGACGGGCAGCGAGGGGAGGGGCGCGAGGTTGCCGATCTCGTCGAGCGCCATCAGCAGGGGCGGATCTAGGCGGGAGCCGGGTGACGCGGCGGCGAGGTGGCGGGCGACCTCGGTGAGGTCTTCCATGAACGCGGCGACGAGTGGCCACGAGGCGCCGGCGCCGGCGCCGGTGGCGAGCAGGTAGAGCGTGCCGTTCTGGGTCAGGAAGTCGCGTGGGTCGAATTCCTCGCCGGGCTCGGGGTTGACGGCGTTCAGTACGTCGGGGTCGGCGAGGCAGGAGAGGGCTTGGGCGACGGCCATCCAGATGGAGTCGCGGGTGCGCGGATCTGAGCTGATCATGCCTTCGAGCGAGTCCGACCAGCCGGCGGCGGCGTGGGGGTGGCTGGCGAGGATGCCGACGGCGTCGTTTGCTGCTGACGCGGACAGCGACCACTCGAAGAGGGCTCGAGTCGGGAGTTGCTCGAGTGCGGCGGCGTGGAGCAATGCCTGGAGCGCGGAGCGGGCCTTGCCTTCCCAGAAGCCGCCAGACTCTGTGCCGCCGGAGGAGAGTCCGGTCGAAGACGCGAGACCTGATGCCCGGATCATCGCGGTCAGCGGCTGCTCACAGCCGCGGATCGGCGACCAGCGGACACCGCTGCCGCTGACCGCACGCAATCCCGCGGTCAGGTGCTGTGGGTCGAACACGGCGACCGGCCCGCGTTCCTTCCGGGCGTCGATGGTGGGGGCGATGTTGTCGGGCCGCGTGGAGGTGGTGACGACTGCGCCGGGGGCGTCGAGGATGGCGTTGATGACGAAGTGCAGTCCCTTGCCGGATCGCGGCGGACCGATCACCAGGATCGAATCCTCGACCGACGCCCAGATCTCCCGGCCACAGCTGCGTCCGATCAGGTAGCCGACGTCGCTCGCCCTCGGGTGCTGGATCGAGGGACGGAGGGTGGCGGCGCGTCGTACGAGAGCCTTCTTCGAAGCCGTCGCGTCGATGTCTCGTGCGGTCGCGGTGCCCTGGATCCGGTGAGGATCTCGAGCAGTCCGGTGCCGGAGTCGGGCGACCAGTCTCCACATGCACCAGGCGAGCGTCGCGAGGACGCCGATGAAAAGCGTCACCGCGCTCCAGTAGGCGAGCGCGGACAACCCCGGGGCGCCGAACGCTCGCGACGGCCGGCCTGGATCGGTGAGGACACGCAGGCCGCCCGCGATCCCGCTGCCGGGCGTGTCCGCACCGGTCGCGACCGCGGCCACCGTTGCAGCGGCGCGCAGCACAAGCGCCAGAGCGAAGGCCGCCAGGAGCCCGATGAGTGCCAGGTTCACGAGCTCGTCGTTCGCACTGCGTGCGGCTGGGTTCATGCCGGGGCCTCGAACGGGGTGACTGTCCGTGAGCTCATCCCGAGGATCATGAGCCCGCCGCGGGTTGCGGCGAGCAGCGCGGGCGGGAGGTTGAGCGACGCCTTGCCGTCGGCATCGGCGTTCTGCCGTACGACGACGTAGGCCAGCGCGACCTCCTCGCCCGGCTGGAACCCGGCAACAGCGAGCGATGGAGTTGAGGTGGTGGGTGACGGCCCTGCCGCCGCTGGTGCCGGGGATTCTGGGGGAGTCGCGATGTCGGAGTACGTCGATCCGTCGGCCTCGCGTACCTCGACTCGCACGGGGGCGCCGAGCTCTGAGGTGATCTCGTCGATGACAGCTCGAAGGTCACCGCGGGTTCTGCTCTGTCCAGAGTCGCGGGGGACACCGTCGACGTCGACCGCCATCACGCCGTCGGCGTCGATGGCGACGTGGACGACGCTCAGGACGACGGGGATCTTCATAGCCCGAGCACCGCCCCGTCGCGCCGTACGTCGGTGACGACAGGAGCCGTCCCGGTCCGGTGGCTGAGGGCTTCGCGGTCGAGCCCGGGCGGGTTGCCGTCGCCGATCTGATGTGTGTCTACCTGGTCGAGGATGCCGAGTGCGGTCGCGCGGACGCGGTCAGCGGTCGACTGGACGACCTCGACCGGGTTCTTGCCCGGCACGCTCGCCGCCCAGGTCGACACGTACGGGACCGTGTAGGAGGAGGTGTCGAGTCCGTGCGCGGCGCCGACCATGAGCGCGACTGATTCGGCTTCCACTTCGGCGATCCCGCGGTGCAAGGTCGCGTCAGCAGCTACCTCGGTCGACAGGGCGTGTTCGCGAGGCGCGTGGAGGAGGACGTGGCCGAGTTCGTGGGCGAGCGTCTTGACCTGGGCGGCCTCGTCCATGTCCATGCGGACGGAGACCTCACGGGAGAGGAAGTCAGTCAGGCCGTTGGCGCCGCCGATCGCCGCGGCGGAGGAGACGAGGCGGAGCTCGAAGCCGGCCGCGGTGATCTGGTCGGCGAGGCCGTCCCACAGTCCATCCGGTGCCTGGCCCTGGAGCAGCGGCGGGCGGGGGAGTTCTGGCACGGGGTCGCCGGTGGTCTGGGAGATGTCCCAGACGTAGGTCGGTTTGACGCTGATCATGCGGGTGCGGGCGAACTCGCCGGACATGGGCTTCTCGTTGCGGGCCAGGCGCCGCCAGGAGTTCGGGTCGTCCGGCGCGAACGAGGCGAACCGGCCGGTGACCGGGGCGAGGATGCCGTACCCGTGCTGGCCCTTCGCGACGCTGCGTCCGAGTGAGAGCCACTGATGGAAGCCAGCGACGTACGTCGGGGTGGGTTCGGGCACCCTGCCCTCGTTGTACGCCGCGAAGTGCTGTGCCGCGATCAGCATCGAGTTTCCGAAGCTGCGTCCGCGGAACTGTGCCGCGAAGGTAAGGGCGCGCTTCCAGTCCTCACCGGTCACGAGCGCGGCGACAGATTCGGACAGCTGCTCCTGGAGGGCTTCGAGCTTGGCCTCGCGTGCCCCTCGACCTTGAACTTGAGTGGTCATGACGCCGTGCCTCCTGTCATCCGTCCGGTGGTGTCGAAGAGCTCGAGCTCGGCGGGGTGCATCTGGTGCTGGACGACGAAGGAGCGGTTCTTGATCCGCCACAGTCCCTGGCCGGTGCCGAGGGTGGGGATCAGTGACTGCTCGGTGCCTGTGAGCCCGAGTGCTGCCGAGGTGGCGCCGAGTTGGTCGGCTTCCTGGCGGTAGACGATGCGGGTCTCGGCGTTCGCGAGCAGTGACGAGGCGAGGGCCCGCATCGCGGAGCCGGAGTCGCCGACGTTGTCGAGGTCGGTGAGCTTGTGGAAGATCAGCATGTTCGCGATGCCGTAGTGCCGCGCGAGCCGCCAGTGGGCGTCCATCCGCCGCAGCAGCGCGGGGTGGGACATGAGCCGCCAGGCCTCGTCGTACACGACCCAGCGCTGGCCCCCGTTGGGGTCGAGGAGCGCGGATTCCATCCACGCCGACGCGCACGTCATTAGGACCGAGATGAGGGTGGCGTTCTCGGTGACGCGGGACAGGTCGAGGGAGATCATCGGCAGGCTCGGGTCGAAGGTGACCGTGGAGGGTCCGTCGAAGAGCCCGGCGAGGTCGCCCGCGACGAGGCGACGCAGTGCGTGGCCGACGAGACGTCCGTCCTCGGTGAGCCGGCTGTCGGGATCCTCGGCGGGGTCGGGGGCGAGGAGTCGGTCGACGACCATGGGGAGGACGGGTACGTCGGCACCTTGGACGGTGCGGTCAATGGCGATGTCGACGGCGGTGTGCTCGAGCGGGGTGAGGCGGCGTTCGAGCACGGTCTCGGCCAGAGCTCCGACGAGGTCACGGCGACGGGATGCGATCTGGCTCGCCCACTGCGCATCGTCGTAGCCGGAGGGGCGGTGTCCCTCGTCCAGCGGGTTGAGCCGGTTGGGCCTGCCGTGGCCCAGGGCGATGGCGCGTCCGCCGACCGCTTCGGCGACGGCGGTGTGCTCACCCTTGGGGTCACCCGGGACGTAGACGCGGCGGCCGAACGGGATCGAGCGGGTGTAGAGGCTCTTGGCGAGGCATGACTTGCCGGAGCCGACGATGCCGGCGAGCACGAGGTTCGGTGCGGTGATGAGGCCGCGGGCGTAGAGGATCCACGGGTCGTAGACGAACGAGCTTCCGGAGTAGAGGTCCTGGCCGACGAAGACGCCTTCGCTGCCGAGGCCGCCTTCGGCGAGGAACGGGTACGCGCCGGCGAGGGTGGCCGAGGTGTCCTGATGCCGCGGGAGCCGGAACCGGCCGGGGGTGCGGAGCGCTGCAGGGCCAGGCTCTCCAGCCCGGGGAAGGGTGACGGTCGAGCGCTTCTCGGCGGTGAGCGCGTCGGCCTTTCGCTTCGCCTCGGTACGACGCGCCTCGCGGTCCTCCGACAGCCGGGCTCGGGCGGCCGCCTTGCGCAGCTTCCGGTCCCCCCGACGCTCGCGCCCCGGAGAGACGAGTACCGCCGAATGAAGTCGGCCGTCCTGCCACCCGGTCACAAGGACAACCCGCGATCCTGCAGCGGCCGGTGGACCGGAGCGAGGGACGGATAGTCCGCGATGTCGTAGGCGATGGTCGCCTCGACCTCGTGCGCCCGGTCGACACATTCGGCGACCTGATGGACCATCTCAGCCGCGCGATGCAGCTCCCAGGAGACCTTGTACGACGCAGCGCGTCCTGCATTCGGGTCGCCGTTCATCCACGCCTGCTTGCGTGACGGCCCGTCGTGGAAGTCACCCAGTTGATGGAGCGACTGGCTCAGCGATGCGAGCGCCGAGCTGACGGCACCCAAGACTGGATAGATCGACGTCGGATCGTCGATATGCAGGGTCGCGTGTGCGAGGCCGCGGACTGCCTCACGGAGTTCGTCGGCGTCCACGACGGGGTCGTTGAAGCTGGGCATCAAATCCTCCTCGATCAGTGGTACTCATCGAGGAGGTGCGCGCGGCGCTCCGTCGTGTTGACGGAACGCCACGCGGTCATCGGCCTACGCTTGCGTCATGGCCGATCTGACGGAGCCGTGCCCGAACTGCAGCACCCTGATGCGCTGGGAGACCTCCCACGAGCGGTGTGACGGATGCGGCTACATCCGCCCGTGCTGCGAGGGAGCGCCCTGCAACTGAGTCCTATTCGTCGACGGTATCGGCACGGTCACCGCGGCGTCGGGGAACCCACTCCGGATCGCAAAGGACTGCCCACCGGTCTCGCACGGCGGGCCGCTGCGTCGGCCGTTGTAGAAGCTTGCAGGAGTGGTGTCCAGCAGAGTGGATGTAGGACGGGGCACCAGCGAGTTCACCCGGTGCAGTCTCGACAGGTGTACTGCACCGCGTCGTGCTTCCAGCAGGGCACGGCGGCGCGCACCTTGGCGCGCTTCTCCCGTACGCGAGCCGCCGGAATGTACGGTGCTATGCCGTCCGGAATCGGCATGCGGTTCGCCCGGCCCATATCGACGCGGCGGTTCACGCCCTCGCCGATCAGCGGCACACCCTCGCCCGCAAGCCGGTCAAGCGCCCAGCCGACCCACTGCGCGCGGGGGCCCGTGACCTGGGCCGCGTCGAGCAGCGAGCCGTCCGATCGCACCACCCGCCACCACGGCAGCGGGTCGAGAGAAGTCCCCTCGTTGGGACGGTGGCCCAGGATCGTCGAAACCGTGCGTGCGTGAGTGGTGGGTCGGCCGACCAGTTGGGCGAGATCGGCATAGGTGATGACCATGCCCGCAGGGATGCTGGCGCATGCGTCGTAGACGGCCTCTGCCTCGCTGGTCGTGTAGTGGCTGCTCATGCTGCGGTGCTCCTTCAGGTCGTGCTCCCGAGAGTAAGGGTCGGGGCCGACATGGCCGTGGCCGCGGGCCGGAGTTCGCTGGAGCGTCGAGCGCGAACTGTCGTCGCTCGCGGGTCAAGGGTCAGACGGGACGACACAGTGGCAGTGCAGCGGCTGAGAAGCCCTGAGCCTGCTGTCCCCAGAGCCGACGGGTCTCGCATGACGCTTGGATCCCCGCCTGCTCGATCGCAGCGACGGCGCGCTCGAGCTCGTCAGGATCGCTCGCGCTGACCGCGACGAAGCCGGTCGCTCGCAGGACTCCGTGCCCGGCCGTGAGGTCGGCTTCCTGCTGGAGGACGTCCTGGTACTCGGCGGTCTGCTGGGCGTCTTCGATCTGGCCGATCCTCTGCCGCTGCGCCGCGTCCGAGATGTACTCGGTCTTCTTCTTGCGGATGTCGCGGGCAGCGCGATCGGTACGCATCGGCGTGTAAAGCAGCGTGAAGGTTCGACGCACGCCGGAGGAAAGCAGCAGGGGCGCGAGGAAGCCGGGGTACACGAGGGATCGTGGCCACTCGCTGATCCAGAGCACGCAGTGGTTCGCGGAGTCGCTGCGCAAGGAGCCCCACGATTCGGTGACCGCGACGGGTCCCGCGGTGGCGAGGTCGCGGCCGATGTCGCCGTGGCGCTCGAGTGCGCCCGCGACGGCGGGGTCGTACGCCGACCGTAGGATCAGCGCAAGATCGCCGGGCGTGAGCCACTCGCCGGGGGAGAGGTCGGCGGACCGGAGGGCCGCGAGCATGGTCGCCATTTCGTGACGGAGTACGGCGGCCGCCCCTCGCTTGCCTCCGCCGGCAGCCCGGATCGCTCGCCCGGCCACCTTCATGTCCAGCGAGATCGAGACAGTCGACGCGTGGCGCTCGCCCGCCGGGCCGGCGCGGTCGACGAGCTCGCCGTACGTCGTCGCGGCCCAGGAGCCGGATCGGTCGCCGTGCTGCTCCCACCAGTCCGCCAGTCCCTTGCCGGAGTCGGGCAGCGTCCGCTCCATCACCTGGACGGAGGCGATTCGGCCGGATCGGCATGCCGTCGCTAGGACGCGGCCCCACGAGACGACCCGGCGCTGCTGCTCAGCTGGGTCGAGCAGTACGAACGCAGGGTGGGAGACACCGACGATCGCGGTCAGTGTCGCAGCGTGTGGGTCGTGGACCATGACGGCGTCGGTCTCGGGGTCGACCCATTGGCGCAACCGAGCCGCATCGCCCGGCAGCGCCAGCGTGCCAGCGGGGCGCGGCTTCACGATCCGGCGGCGGTACAACAGCTGCCCGCCGGTGGATCGCCAGAGCCACCGCGCGCCGATCGGTGCCCACTCGATGAGCTTGCGCCCGCCGACGCCCAAGAACGCCAGTGCCACGAAAGACAGGATGATCGGGAAGGTAATCACCACGGCGCCGACGTACAGGCCGATGATCAACGTGCCCGACGCGAGGCTGGCCATCAGGAGTTGGGGTGCGGAAAGGCCGAGCAGTACGCCGCGTCGCGTGAGGCGCGAGAACTTGATCGGGGTCAGTTCCGGTTCGCCGGTGGTCGTGGCCACCGCCGATCACTTCTTCCCAGCGGTGTCGACCAGCGTCGAGTCCGCGACCGGGGGCGGGACGGTCGAGGGCGCGGCGGACTCGTGCGCCTCTGCCTGTCCGGTCGCCTGCGCAGCGACGAAGTTTCCGAGTCGAGGGCCAGCCGCCGCGGCCTCCTTCGCGACCACCACTCCGGCAGTGACCGCTCCGCCTGCTGCCGCTGCACCTCCGGAGGCGCCACCGGCTCCGGCGCCGCTGCCGCCCGCACCACTCGATGGTCCGCCGGCGGATGGTCCCGCAGTCACGGGCGAGCTGCCGGACGTCGTACCGCCACCGCCACTGCCGCCTCCGCTGCCGTCGCCCAGGACCTTGGCCGGCTCGCTGCCGGTGCGCCGGGAGAGCGGGATCGGCATCGGCCGGTTGAGGGACGCTTTGGCTTCCTGCTCGGCTGACATCGCGTGGTACATGTCGAAGCCCATGAAGGCGATGGCCTTGTAGGTCAGGTACGGCGCGAATCCGGCCATCAGCATCAGGACCACGCCTGCCATCGGCTGGCTCACGGACTCCAGGTCTGCGTCGATCGGCGCAGAAACCTGCGCGGTCGCCAGCAGGAAAATCACCACGAGGACGACCTTCGACAGGATCATCGCGATCACGAACGTCGCCCAGCGGCTCACCCAACTGCGGGTGTGGTCCCAGCTGGACCCGGCGAGAGCGATCGGGGCGAAGACGATCGCGATCAGCAGCAGCGCCTTGCGGATGAGGAGGCTGATCCACACGACCATGGCCCCGATGATCGCGAGGCTGGCAAGGAAGATCGTCAGGATCGCACCCGCGCCGGGCGCGGCGAGGTTGATGGTGCCGAGGCCTGCGGCGAGTACCGCGACCTTGTCGCCCATCTCATTCATGTTGGTGCCGGCGGCGTTGACGATCCCGATGCAGAGCTGGTCGGTGATCTCGAGGGCGGTCGCGAGCAACGCGAGGGCGACGAAGGATCCAAAGATGGATTTCGCCAGCCCGAGCGCCGCTCTGGACAGAGCGGCGGGCTCGCGGCGGATCATGCCGCCGATGACCTGGAGCATGAAGAACCCGAGCATCACGAAGACCCCGACGCCGAACATGATGTTGTAGACCTTCGTGTACTCGCCGCTGGTCACGCCGACGTACGTCGTGGAGTCGATGACCTTCCATACGGACGTGAACATCCACTCGGCAGCGCCGCCCATGCCCTGCGCGAGCCAGTCGAACGGCGCGGTCACCACCGCACCGGCCGCGTCCCCGGCGGCGTTGCAGACCTCGTGGATCACCGGCACATCGCAGACACCCATGACGATCGCCCTCAGACCTGCTGGCCGACGTTCCAGAAGAAGTTCACGAGCGTCACCGAGGCGCCGCAGACGATCGCGGCCCCGAGGGCGACGAGTACGCCGAGCTTGCCGCGGCCCGCGAGGTGCGGGTTGCTCGAGTTCGCGCCGAGCGCCCACACGATCGCGGAGATGATGAGGGCGAGTACGGCGAGGATCAGCCCGACCGTCATCGCGGCGCCGACGATCTGCTTGAGCTCGCCGATGCCGGGGAGCCCGTTCGAGTTCGGGTCGATCTCGATGTCGAGGGGAAGCAGCAGGGCTGCTGCGGGAAGGTTCATCGGAAGGACTCCTGACGTCGGACGGGCGGACGTGTTAGAGGTGCGGCCCGACGTCCAGCAGCCAGTTGGCCCAGGTGAGCGCGGCGCCGGTGAGGGTGGCGCCACCGATGGCGACGAAGCAGCCGAGCTTGGCCTTCTGAGCGGTGTGCCAACTGCCTGAGCTGGACGCGAGGGCCCAGGTCGTCGCCGAGACGACGAGCATGAGTACGGCGACGATCAGGCCGTATGTGAGGAGCGCACCGACGATGGTGCGAAGGTCACCCGCGCCGCCGACGGCGCCGAAGTCCGGACCGACGTCCGTGAAAGTCAGCAGCATCAGGGTCATGATCATCAGGTGCGTTGACCGAAGCACCGGGGCTCTCCATCCTCCCAACCGCCTCCGCCCGCTCCCGTAGTCTGACGCCGTGAGGATGGGGTCCTTGTTCACTCCCGCGCCCGAGCAGTGGGGACTGCGCGGTGATCGGTACCTATGGCAGGCACTTCGAGAGGCTCTCGACGAGACGCCGGTCCCGGCCACGGACGATGGCGTGGACAACCTGCTCGCCACCCACATCGAAGACTTGGCTGGTGTCGACATTCGCCGGGAAGTGCAGGAGGCCGTATATCGCGAGCAGTTCGCGCACGGAGGTATGTCGAGCGGACACATTCACGTACCGACCTGGAGAGATCGACTCCTCCCGCTACTGGTCGCGAGAGCCGCAGGAACCCGCGTGCCTGACCCGTGGGATCGGCAGGTCAGCGTGGATCTCCGGGCAACGAGAAGTCGCATCGCGAGGCTGAACCGGTACGTCGAAAGCAACCTTCTGTCGGATGGCCAGTTCATCTGTCCGAGCTACCAGCAGTGCCGCAATTCGCGGCACCAGGGCGGTGCCTTTCGGGAAGGCATCATGAGTCACGTCGGCCGGCGATTCGACCTGACTCTTGATGGAGAGCCGCTACGCATCGCCGTCGTGGGTCAGGAGTCCGGTCTGGCCAAGGGTCCTTCGGCGGCCAGGTACCTCAGCGGGGTCACCATGGAAACGCGATATCAGCAGGTCGTGAACGGGTCGGGGTTGGCGCACCGCTACTACGCGCAGGACGGATACCCGGGACGCAATCCCCATATGCGAGGCACGACGACCGCGCTGAGGCTGCTCTTGGGAACCGGTCTCGGGACCGACTACGAGGGCGAGTTCGTGCTTCCCACGAAGGGTCGACGCTTCCATCTCTTTGACGGGTTTGCCCTGGTCAACCGGCTGCTCTGCTCAGCTGGCCCGCCCGGAGGTAGCCAGGGGCGACCGACCGGCACCATGGCCCGAAACTGCGGCGCCCACTTCTCCGCCACGCTGTCGATACTTGAGCCTACGATCGTGATCCTGCAGGGCACCAAGGTCGCAAAGTGGGCGACCGGCGTTCTTGCCCCAGAACGAGTGCACACGGAGCACCTGTACGAGGCCATCCTTGATGGGCGCCGCGTGGTCGTTTGCCGATTCTCCCACCCGTCGGCTCACGGGACCATCAGGTGGGGCGATCGACCGGATGCTCCATACGTCGCAAACGTCGTCGCCCCAACGTTGCAAGCTGCGCTCCAACTCAGTCTGCAGACCTGACAACGCATCAACCTCAGCGCGACAGCGCGTGGATTCTGACGGTCACGGCGTCGGCCTGCGCGGACCTCGTGAATTGGAAGAACCCGCAGCGTTCGTCGGCCGGGTTCCACGCGATGCTCCGGCCGTGAGGGCGGACCAAGCGTCGTGGACCCAGGAACGCCATTGCGGGATCGTTGAGGAGGTCCCACAGACGTTCGCCGTCGCCGATTTTGTCCAGAGCAGCCACCAGGTGTTCACGATTCGACCAGTCGTGGACGTGCAGGGCGCTGATCAAACCGTCGAGCAGTGTCTTCACCGATGGGGCGATGTCGCGGCGACTCCAACTCGATCCGAGCTCGGCGGTGATCCCAAGCTCGCCCCCATACAAAGTGCCGATGTCTCCGTGCACCTTGAGTTGCTCGCGGAACGCGGACCACCAATGCGCTGGTGTTGATCCTGGGGGTAGATCGATCAACCGAACTGAAGCGAGAAGTTGGCCGCCGGGCCTTGGCGCGTCCTCCGGCTCGATGCTGGTGTATCGAACATGGTGAAGGTCATCGCGGCTGGCTATCCTTCGGCAGCTCAGGCCTTGGCGAGCGAGATGGCTGAAGCAGCCGCTTCCCAGGTTGTAGAGGAGCACGTTCTCGAGGTCGGCGAAGCTCTGATCTGGTGTGGCGTACTCCGCGTAGAGGACGCCCGCTTGGCTTGCCCTCATGGAACGCAGCGCCGTGCGGAGGTCGCGCCGGTACTCGCTTAGCCAGCCTTTCGGTTCGAAAGGCAACCGCACGGCGCTCCAGGCCTCTACGTGGGTCTCCGAGCCGTGCACCGCGAACCGGCGAGCCTGCTCCATGCGGTCAGGATGCCACCCGGCAGTCCCCGGAGACCTCTGGCGTCGGGCCACCTTGATGACGATGACAGCCGGCAGGTGTGCGCAACTAGCCGAGCCGGCGGACGGTCATGACCTCGCCCGCGAACTCTCCGATCGTCCCGTGGCGCACGACGTCACCGGTCCGCGGTGCGTGCAGGATCCGGTCTCCGCCGACATAGATCGCGACGTGGTGCGGGCCGCCGGCGCCTGGGTAGCTGAAGAAGATCAGGTCACCGGGCATCTTCTTGCCGAAGGGGATGCCAGTGCCGGCGCGGATCTGGTCGCCGGAGTAGTGGGGGAGTCGGATGTGTCCGCCGGAGGCTTGGTAGGCGGCGTACAGGACGAGGCCGGAGCAGTCGAAGCCTCCGCCTGTGGGTCCGTTGAAATTGCCGCCGCCCCAGACGTACGGTTTGCCGAGTTGCGTTGCGGCGGCCTTGATGAAGTCGCCGGCAAAGCCGGGCGGGAGGTCGAGCGGTACGTCGCCCGCGGGCTGGGCGCATGCCAGCTCGCCGGACAGCGTCACTCCGCTCAGGGTGGTGAGGATCTTCTCCGCGATCGGCTGGTTGACGGCGTAGCGGTCGGGATAGGCCGAGACCTGGACGGCCTGGGCCGCGGCGCCGGGATCCATCGATGCCCAGTCGTCGATGTCGAGCAGGCCACGCGGGGAGCCGTGGTTCGGGCCGGTGGGACCGCCGTAGAAGGCTCGGGATGACCAGACGGGGTCCATCAGGTTCTCGACGCTGCCCCATCCCGCGGCGGGGCGTTGCTGGAAGAGGCCGACGGAGTCGTGGTCGCTGCCGTCGCCGTCGTTCGGGACGTTGCCGGAGTCGGGGTAGGCGCCGGTGTTCGACAGGAGACGCAGCGATGACTCGGTCAGGGCGGTCATGATCGCGATCATCTGTCCGCGGGCCGGAATGTTCTCGCTCTCGCCGGTGGCGATGACCGTCGCGGCGCGGGTGAGCTGCTGCTGGTTGAGAGTGACGGTCTCACCGTTGGTGTTTGTCGCGCTGAGGCTGTCCGGTACCGGGCCGCTGACGCCGAGGCTCTCGGTCGCCTGACCGTCCCACATGCAGCTGCCCGAGCCTGCGGCAGCCGGGCTGATCAGGGTTGCGATGCCGAGGACGGCTGCGCCGGGCGCAAGGAGTACGGCGGCCGCAGCGCCGACGGCAAGCACCTTGATGCCCATGGCCGCGTCACCTGAGTGGGTTGTCGAGCTGCGAGAGCCGCAGGACGTGGCAGCGGTCGAACGACGGCTCGCAGGCGACGAAGACGGTGAACGCGACCGGGTGCGACGACTCGGCGCTCTCGCCGTTCCACACGCCGATCCGGTGCCGTGTGCCGGTGACGGTCACGGCCGTCGTGCCCGGTCGGAGATGGCCGTGGGCTTGCTGCACTGCCGCGGTCCAGGACTCGGGGACGTACGCCTCGTCGATTTCGATCGTCTGCCGCACTTCCATCGCCCCGAGGTCGAGCCACTGGTCGACGGTCGGCAGGTAGGTGGCGACATCGGCGATCAGGCCGGGCGTCTCTTCGCCCGACGGATCGGCGTCGGCCAGGACGGCGGCGGTGTAGTCGGTCGGCAGGAAGCCGAGGCTGGTGTCCCAGTCGAACAGCGAGGTCGCGACGGCGCGTGCGTAGGCGATCGGATCCGTCGTGTGCGGGAGAGCGCGATCTTCGAGCGTGACCACCGGAGTGGCCGCCTCCGGGATCGCCCGGACCTCCCCGGACGGTCGAGGCGCCGGGGTCGACTCGGTGGCCTCGGGGCCGCGCACGAGTCCGAACACGCCGACAACAAGGGTCGCGAGGGAGAGGACGCAGCCGAGGATTACGGCGATCTGGCGCCAGGTGAGGTTGCGCATAGAGGCTCCGAGGTCGAGGTGGCGGACACCCGGGAGGTACGTCGGTCAGGCCGACGCGGCCGCCGTACGTAGGTCGCGGAGTCGGTCGCGCAGGTCGGTGGTTTCGGTGACGACCCGCTCGAAGCGCGCCCACTCATCGTCCTTGAGTGCACCTGCGAGCTCGTTGACGTCGTACAACGCTGTCCATCCCTCGAGTTCGGACCACATGAGGGTGAACGACCGCGGGCTGTGATGGCGTGGCGCGCGCTTGGCCTTGTTCCGTAGCGCCCGCAGTCGCTTGGCGTTCTCCTCCTCCTGGACGCGCTTGAGCGCTTCGGCTGCGAGGCGAGTGACCTCGTCCTGCTCTTCGTCGGTAGGAGGGGGCGGCTTGCTGGCCAGCTCGACGGCGGCCTTCACGCGCTTGTACGCCGGAGCGACCGGTGCGTCGTTGTCGATCTCGGTCAGCATGTTGGCAGCGAACTCGCGCACGGACTCGCCCAGGCTGGCGTCCTCGGCAACGGACCTGATCCAGTTGATCCGCTCGAGCCGCTGGGATGCGTCGGTGCCGGTGACGATGTGTGCGGCGATCGAGGTGGTCTTTCCGTGCGGTGGTAGTGACTCACTACCACCGTTCGCTACGCCGTCGTTGCCGGTCCTACCGAACCGCGTGGCTGCCTGGCGCCGCTCTGAATCTTCCTTCTCCAGGACCTTGATCTCCTCGTAGAGGCGCGCGGTCTCGACGGGGGAGAGCGGCTTACGCTGCTCGTTCTCGTCCTGCTGGGCGAGCAGGTGGGAGAGCTGATCGGAGATTCCGGAGCGGACCCAGACGCTCAAGGTGCGCTTGCCGAGCCGGCGCATCGCCTCCAGGCGCCGCAACCCACAGACCAGCACCCCGTCCGGGGTGACCGTGATCGGCTGTAGCAGTCCGACCTCTTCGATCGACCGCATGAGGGCGCTCATGTCGCCGAGGTCGCGGCGATGGCGTACGCCGACAGTGATCGAGTCGATCTGGCGCTCGAGCTCGATGTGGCCCTTGTCAGGCATCGATCCTCCTGGCGACCTTCGGGGCGGAGTCGCGGATCTCCACGACGAGCCCGTCGTCTGCGAGCAGGTCGATGACTTTCCAGTCGCAGACCAGCATGGCGAGTACGCCGACGCCGGCCCGCGTCGCGGCCGCTGCCTTGTCGGGGTTGCCGAGCACGATCCGCAGCACCGTCGCCCAGGACTCGCGGTCCAGGTCGAGCGCGGCGCGGCCGGCCTGATCGCGCCGGAGGTAGGAGTGAGCCACATGCCGGTTGCCCGTCTCCATCAGCCGCGTGGCGATGTAGTCGAGCGTGCACGTCGCGCTGTTGACCGGCCAGCCCAGGGCGACGAACATGCTGATCACCAGGTTGAGCGCCTCGAACGCCTTCGTCGGGGGTGTCTCCCCGGGCTTCAACGGCGGTGGCGCCGCGGCGGCATCGACGGGCGACGGGCCGCGGCTCTCGACAAGGAGCTCGAGGAAGCCGGTCTCGTCCTCACCGAAGCGGCGAGCATCGTGATGACGCATGACCTCGCGGCGCCGGGCCTGCGCGGTCGAGCAGAGCAGGCCCGCTGCGCGTTCCTCTGCGATCAGGCTGACCTGGACGGCACGGGTGACGACCGCCCACGGGTCGTCGGCGCACATGACGGCACGCGTCCGCATGGCCTCGAAGGCGGCGTACGCCGAGTCTTCCGGCTCGCAGTGGTGGGTGCGTGCGAGCGATCGGTACTTGCGGATCGTGAACTGCATGAGTCGCTCGGCCTCACGGTCCTGCCGCCATCCCCAGTAGCCGACCCTCTCGCGGTCGTGGAGGCGCTCAAGGACGGCTCGAAGGCCTTCGGGGGTGGCGAACGAGACGCTCACAGTCCCAGTCCTTCCGGGCTCGCTGCGGACGTCGTCGGGTGGTTCGGTGCGGAGTGGCGGAGCGTCCGAGTGGCGGTTGTCGGCGTACGTCGCGCTCGTCGTACGAGCTCGGCTTGGAGGTCGATCCCGCGGCCAACCATCGGGCCGACGTACGAACCGAGCTCGGTCGGGCGCACCCAGGCGACCCGCTTCTGCGTCCGCTCCCGTGCCGGCTGTTCGTGCTGGAGGGACGGATCGCCATGGCGTGCGAGCTCGCTGGCAGTGCGGTCGACGGCGTCGGTAGCGACCGGCTGCTCCGGTGGCCGGTAGCTGTGGCGGCGGTACTCGGTGTGCGTGTTCATAGGTGGATCCCTTCATTCGCTGGGGTAGGGCCCGGGCGGCTCCCGGGGCCGAGCCGGGAGGCGATGCGGAATGCGGAGTTGACCGTGGTCTCGATCTCGCGGTCCGGGAGCCCGGCGTACTGCGCGGCCGGCATCAGCCAGCTCATGGCGCCGGCATGGGTGAGCCCGTTCTCGGCCATGCGGCACGACGCCCAGAAGAGCGCGTGGTTACGACCGCCCTCAGGAGTCAGCGCCACCGTTCGCGCCAGCGCGTCAGGACGGCATCCCGTGGCTGGCATCCCGGGCGGTGGCAGGGCGCCTGCCGGTCGGGGCGGCTCCAGGAACCGGCGGAGCTCAACGGCATCGAGGGGCTTCGCAGCATGCGTGGCGACGGCGATGACCTCGTACGACCGCATGATGCCGCCGACGGAGATCCGGGACGGGGGAGCGATCACGTAGCCGCCGTCGCCACGAAAGTCGACGTGCGCCGACGGGACCTGCCAACTGGGCTGCTCGTTCCCGCGGCCATTCGGGTAGTACGCGTGCAGCCCACCGGACGGAGTACGGACCAACCACTCCCAGGCGTCGCCGAACCCCTCGGCGCGGGCTCGCTCGAAGGCTGTGAACCCGCTGCCTCCGGCGTGGACGTCGACATCGACGACGAGTACGCCGGTGGGCGTGCCGGTCGGAAGTCCGATGTTCGCCTCGGGCGTGCGCTGCCACCATGAGTGGACGACGCGGGCGGCTGAGGTGGCGTCGTGAAAGCCGTTGGGAGTCAGCGGCTGCTTCCCGCCGGGCACGCACGGGAATACCGGGATGCCGAGGTTGGCGTAGCGGAGCGCGGCGGCCGCGAGCGTCGGCTCGTCAGCGACTCGCTGCATCGTCGACACCGACCACGTCGGAACCGGTTTGTTGGGGTCGAACATGCCCCCGACGATGCGACGTCAGGTATCCACGATTTCGGGATACCTGCCCGGATTCGATAGGGGGATACCTGCGTTTGTGCAGGTCAGGAGGTATCCCTAAGTCGTTGCGATCAACTGGTTGACGTGGCCGTCCGGGTCACCCGGTGGCCGTGCTGCTACCTCTGTCGTGGCTCAGACCGTTGGCATCTTCGTAGTCCCAAAGCGCCCACTCGTACCCGGCGACGTATGCGGTGTCAGCGTCGCGATGCTCCGCGAGTCAGCGCCGCCCAGCATCGACCGAGCCAGTCGTCAGCACGCTTGTCCGGCC
Organism: Nocardioides sp. T5; assembly: GCF_048161455.1. Lineage (NCBI taxonomy): Bacteria > Bacillati > Actinomycetota > Actinomycetes > Propionibacteriales > Nocardioidaceae > Nocardioides > Nocardioides sp. T5. The sequence goes on from NZ_CP182415.1 coordinate 1,994,528, forward strand.
GGCGCTGTAGCCCGTCCTACGACTTGCTCGCTTCCCCGCGTTGGACCAGGCGAAGCAGGGCATCGGCGGGAGTCGACTTGTTTACGAGCAGAGCTTCGCGAACGTCAGCGTCATCAACGCTCGCCAGAGATGCGAGTACGTCAGCCGGCGCGAGCGGATTCTCGGCAAGCCTTCTGATTGGCTCGGACCTGCCACACCATTGGACCGCGCGCAGGAATCGTTCGTCCGATCCGCTGGCGAACTGAAGCAGCGTGGCCTCGGGGAACGTTGGGTTCCGGATCGCTGCGGTCAGCGTTTCGTCGTCCTTGGCATACCGCGCTAGCCGCTCAAGATCTTTTGGCGGCGTAGCGATGTTGGCTGCGAGAGCCCTCGTCACAGACGGCGCGTTAATCAGATCCTGACGCGAGAGGATCGCTGCGAGCACGATCGGAACGGCTGAGCCGGCAAGCCGCGCGAGCGCCTCCGATTCGGTATCGATCCGTCTGACTGCGGCGGCGGCTGCCTCGTCATCTCCTAGGTCGACGAGTCGCTCCAGAACCTCGGGCGGCGCATGGAAATCGTGGGCCACCTCTCGCCACACCTGGACGTCCCGGAAATCGAGCAACTGGCCGTACGAGCGCGGCGACAAGGCGTCCCAAATCCCTAGGCGATCACGCCGGAGATACGACCGTGCCAGTGCCTCTCGTACCGGGATCTCATCGTCGAATACAAGCTTTTCGCGCACAGGCGCCGAGAGAACTCTCCAGAAGATGACGTTGTTCTCAACTAGTGCCGCACGCACGTCCGCGACCTCGTCGACTGCCAGTCGTTCATAGGCGTCCCGATACAGCTCCTCTCGGAGCGTGGCATGGAACTTGTGCGTGTCGGCCGGAGGATGCGAAGCAGTTGCTGCGGCGATCCGGACTTCTGCGACTGGATCTCCGACGAGGTTCATGAAGGCCCCGTGAGGGGTCGATCGGTTCGCAGCCACAGCAGAACGAACGGAGTCATCAGCGTCCATGGCAAGGTCGGCCAGAATCGCCGGAGCCGCGTCGCCGTTCGTAGCGAAGCGAAGGCGAGTCGGGAGATCCGAATCGCCACGCCACTGCCGGCGTGAAATCTCGCCGCGTACCCAGCTGGCCTTGTCCTTCTGGGCACCCTCGGTTGCCTTCGGGTCCCAGATCGTCCACCTCGTGGTGTGGCCGTCCTCGCGTTCGCTGCGCGTAGTGGTCTTTCGGGCTGCCCAGTCCCCGCTACTGAGGAACTGCAGCGTCCCAAGCGAACTGGAAGGATTGCGCACAATGGCACTGAGAATCCGGTCCCGCTCGTGCTCCGGGTCCAGACGCTTCATGTCGGGGCTGCCCTTGAGCCAAACGTGTTCGTGAACCGTGCGAGCCAACTCGTCCAGCACATGCGATGGGGTTGACGGGTTGCCGGCAACGGCAGCCCTAACTGAGTTACGCGAATCGGCGAGTATTTGGAGAGCCTCCGGGGGCGTTCGCGGGTTAGCCGCCACCTGGGCAAGCAGGTCTCCGCCAAGCACGATCCTTGACGCGGAATCCACCCCATGGCGCTGCTCGCCGTGGTGGTCAACGATCGTCTGCAGCACGCCGCTCGTGGCGCTCGGGTTTTTCGCGACGGCCATCACAACGCTGGCTTCAGCGTCGGACGCGAGTCGCGTCAAGATCTCTGGCGGCGTGGACGGGTTGCCTGCGACTGCCGCCCGGACGGTCGTCTCCGCGTCGGTTGCAAGCGTCACGAGACTCTCCAGGGGCAATTGGGCGTAGCCGCCGGCCCGCGCCCGGATTCCCACTTCGGCGTCTGATGCCAGGAGACGCAGGGTCTCCGCTGTCACGACCTTGTTCGCAGAGACCGCCCCCCGAATGGAGGAGTTGCGATGTGCCGCCAGCTGCAGTAGCACGTCCTCCGGGGTCGCTTGGTCCTGGGCAAGCACCCGCAGCGTTCCCTCGCCTGCCCCGGGCACTAGCCGACGCGCGATCTCCGGCTTCACCGCATCAGGCGTATTCGCGTTCATCGCCAAGGCGGCGAGCACCAGCCGATCCTCAGTCGAGGCGAGTCGAGCGAGCTCGGAGGGTTCCGTGATTTGTCGGGCGCGGGCCACGCTGGATACCGCGTGCACCTCGTCTCCGGCAAGCAATTCGAGCAAGCTCGCGTCAGCTTGCCGGGAGATAGCAACTGCGCGACGGACCCGATCGTCCTTGTCATGCGAGAGAACCGTGAGAACAGCCTTCTCCTGCAAATACGACAGTTCGGTGAGGCCGATCCGGACGTCAACGGGCTCCGAAGGCGCCGTTCGGAGCACCAGGTCCCGAAGGCTGTCGATCCGCACGATCGCCGCGCGGGTCCAGGTTGACGACGCCCGATTTCCGGCAAGTGCCTTGAGGATCTCCATCTTCGCGGGCGACCGGACGTCGGCGAGCCATTTCAGCGTTTTGGGGTCTGCACTTGGATTCCCAGCCACTGCGACCAAGGTCTGGCTGGTAGCGCCACGGGCCTTGGCGAGATGTTCCAGCACGTCGGGCGGAGTGGCGGGGTTTTCAGCAAGGGTTTGCCTCACAGCCAGACTTCGATGGTCCATCAGGGCCTGCAGCGTCTGGCCAGGGGTGCTGGGATTTTCGGCGACGGCGACGAGGGTGCGCTCGGACGCAGAAGCCGCGAGCGCCGAGAGCACAGACGGCGGCGTTGAAGGATTCCGTGCTACAGATTCGACGACGTCCGGGTTGGTGCTGCGCGCCAGCCTAGTGAGGGCGCTGGGACTGGTTCGCGGGTTGTTGGCTGCCGACCTACCGAACCAAGCCATACGAACCACCCGCCTTCCAGACCCCGGCAAACATATCGAGCGGCACCGACAATGTCGGGGAAAACGCCTGAACTGCTACGACGGCTCACGCCCCGCTCGGGCTCCCGTACTCCAGGGTCGTCGGATGGTGCGTGTTTGGGCCTCAGCTCAGGCCACACGATGTTCCGTGCCACAGATGGTGCAACGGTAGACATGCACGACGTTCGGGTAGCCGTCGAGTTCGAGCTCGTGATCCGTCTCTCGGCCGCAACGAGCACATGGATGGAGGACAGTTCGGCTCACGCACCAATAGTAGGGTTCCACCGCCGTCTGCGGCCTTGCAACGGCATGGCAACCGTCGCTCCGCAGGCGCTCTCGCGCGTGGGTGGCGAGTCAGCCCGTGTGGCGTCGCCTGGCCGTGGTAGCGCGCTGCCCCTCCACGATTTCCACGCTCCGAGGAGGCAACTGGATCGGTCCGTAGCGGTCATCGCTCCGATTCGAGACTCCGTTTCGCATCCGCGCGTCGGCCCCGTCCACGTCACCCATGGCTCGATCGACGGCAACACGGTCGAGGGTGGCGACCTCGTCGTACGGCGACGCGGCGAGGCCGACGTTCGACGCGAAGTCGGCCAGGTCGAGATCGCCGACGGTCAGCGCGTGGGTGATCACGATGTGCCCGACGTCGACGATCGCCGCGGTCATGATGTGGTCGAGCCGGTCGCCCTCGAGGAGCCAGCCCCACCCGTCCTTGCGCAAGTCGGTGAACGGCTCGCCGCTGACGAGGTGCAGCGCGGAGACGAGGTCATCCATCCCTTCGGCGCCACGGCTCTGGCCGCGAGCGCGGAGGCGCCGGAACAGGTCCAGATCGCAGAGGACCCCGTCGAGCCTGTACGTCGCGGGAACGCCGTCCTGGTGGGTCTGCTGGGCCCGCGGGAGGTAGGGCTTACCGGCCCGGCTCTCTCCGAGCCATTTACGGATGATGCTTAGGTCGGAGCGCGCCTTCTGAGGACGGATGCAGAGGTCCTCGGCCAGCTTCTCGGCGGTGACGCCGCTCGGGTGGAGCACGAGGTAGGCAAGGAACTCGACGTAGTAGGGCCGTCGGTGGGCGGTCGCTGCCGCGTCGCCCAGAGTCCTGACCGTGACCGGGCCCAGCAAGGTGACCTTCGGTGCGACAGGAATCGGGGAATCCCATCGCGCAAGGTCCTCGTCCAGGTCTGGATCGGAGGCTTGCACTGCCGGCGCGGCTTCCTGGGTCGCGTTGGGAGCGAGAACCTCAACGTCATCGACGCTTGTGGCCGCCCGGTCGGCGTACACATGAGCGTCGAGTGGAAGGAGGGACGAACTACCCGCCGCTTCTGTTTCAGGGCGTGGTTCGGTCAGCTCCTCCACGAGCGCACCAGCGCAGTCCGACACGACCTTGCCGTCGGTGGGACGGGGGGTCGGCACGACCTCGGCCTCCGTTGTGAGGTCGATCAGCGCGGCACAGGCCTCTGCCTCGGTGGTGGTGAGCCCCGATGCAGCGAAATCGAGGTCGAGGGACGGGATCCGGAGACGACCTTCAGGGGACAGGTTGATGACAACGTACGGCGGGGACGGTTCTCTTTCAACGGTCACCAGAGCCATGCCGGAGCGTCCCGGGAATCCGACGATGGCTCCGGCCAAGCGCGTCAGGTCCGGACCGCTGTCGCCGCCCGCGATGATCGCCGCGTGGAACTCGTCCGGCTCGCCGTTCGGGCTGGCGGACCCCAGGTCGTCGGCCAGGGCGTCAAGAAACGCGGCGTCTCCGGGGTCGTGGACGTGGACGAAGTCGCGGTTGATCGCGGCGAGCTCGCCGCCGATGCCAAGTGCTTCGATGTGCACCGGCGAGGCCCAGGGGTTGACGACCAGTTCAGCCATGAGATGGCGAGCCAGTGCGGCGCTGCGATCGGCATCACCAGTGAGTGCCACCGCACGGAGTTCCTCGAGGTTGAGCAGGACGAGCGCTGCATCGTCGGCCTGCCCGATGCTGACCAGCATCGGGTACGGCGACAGCGCATCTGGGGGAGGAGTCGTGACCTCGTTGACCGAGAGCAGCCATGCAACGCCTTCCCCAGTCCATGGCCTGGGGAGTTCAGCCGGCTCCGCGAGCGTCAGCACGATCCGGCTCGGGGAGAGCCGGACGGAGGCCAGGCGCGGTGCAGGACTGAGACCCCGTAGTGCCGCATCCAGTCCTTCGATCGGGTGGGCGGTCGCAGAACCGGTCACCTGCACCGACTTCTCGACCGCGCGCAACTCCTCTGGTGGCGGCGCGATGATCCTGCCCGGCCGGCGATAGCGCAATTGGGTCCGCCGGTGCTGCCGGAGCACCAACCAGAGCGAGCCGGCCAGGAGTGCTCCTGCACCGGCCAATCCCGGGAGCAGCCAACTCGGGGCGACCTCGTCCTCGGCAGATTCGGACTCGGGCTGCTCAGGTACCTCCGGGGCGGGAGGGATGGCGTCCGTCGGAGGAGTCGTCTCGTCGATTGATGGGTCCTGCGCGTGCTTCGGCTTCTGCGGCTCAGCCGGCTCCGGCTGTCGCGGGATGGTGAGCTTCCAGCCGGGAAGGATGAGATCCGGGTCGGTGAGGTGGGCACCGTTTGCCTGAACGGTGCCGCGCGATGCTTGAAAGATCGACGGGTAGGCATCGGCGTCGCCCAGCCGGTCCTCGGAGATCTCGGAGAGGGTGTCACCTGGCTGGACGACGTACGAGCCGTCGGATGAGGCGTCTGCGCTGGGGACCTTGAGCACGGTTCCGGGCAGGAGGAAGTCGGGACGTCCGTCGAGGACGGCCTCGTTGAGGGCGACGAGCTCGACGTACCGCGTGCCGTCACCCAGTCGCTCTTCGGCGATCTTCCAGAGGCTGTCACCGCGCTTGACCGTGTAGCGCTCGGTCTCGGTCTGCACCGCCTGGACGCGGTCCTCTGCTCGGGTTCCTACCGGCGGCGCGACGTCGACGGCAGCCTCCGGGTCCTCGGGCAACGGCGCCGCGACTGCCGCGTGCGCGCGGGGTTGGGGCAACACAGCACTGACGGCCGGCACTGCGATGAACAGCAGCGCCGCGGCGGCGACTAGGCGGTCGGCGGCGAGCTGCGGCACAGCGAGACCCGGAAGGCGCGGCGTACGGATGCCGCGACCCTGCGACACGATGGAGGCAATGAGCTGGCACGTGAAGACCGCCCACGCGATCCAGCAGATCCCGGTGATGACCTGCAGAGCCAGTGTGCCGTCGTCCTGAGACGTCAGCCGGGACCACGTGAACGCGCTCGGGTCGGGGAGCGCATCGATAGCGACCAGCACGACGGGTACGCCGACCATGAATCCGACGAGCGCGAGGGTGGCCAGGAGGCCTCGCACCCTGGAGTTGGCTCTGTTCATTGCTCGCTACCTCCGAGGGTGCGGACGAGTCGTGCGGTCGCGGTGCCGGTGACGTCGAGGCGGTTGATGCCGATGAGACCGAGGAACTGCGGGTCGTAGGAGTCGTTCACGGTCACGGTGATCGTGGTGCCGGCGGTGATCGCTACGGTGCCGGTGACTCCTGCTGCTTCGAGGTAGCGCTGCGCGGCAGTGCGTGCGGCGGCGGGGTTGATCACGAGATCTTGGCCCTGGATGGCGGAGCTGCCTTCAACCTCCTCGCCACCAGCCCGTGCGGCCTGTGCGGCGACGTCGTGGGCTCGCTCATGCGCGTGGACCTGTCCTCCGAGGTCGACCGCGAGGCCGACGAGGAAGATCATCACGAAACTGGACAGGGCCAGCCAGACACTGACCGAGCCGCGCTCGTCCCGGAGGCTCATCGTTCCCGCCAGGTGTCGATCGGGCTGGACATGGTCGCGCTCATTACGCGGGATCCGGGGACTCCGGGGACAGCGAGGTCGGATAGGTCGAGTCGGCAGGACACAGTCACGTTCACAGATCCCGGGACGCCCGGCTGCTTGTTGAAGTCGCTCGTGTCGACGTCGACGTCGATGGCCGAGCACCCGATCTTCTGGTTGGTGATGCTCACTGCCGCTGCCTCGCGTGCGTCGGCGCGGGCGACCTCGGCGTCGCGCGCCAGTGAAGCCGAACGGGCGGCATCGGCAGCTGCGGACTGAAGCGCCTCATGGGTGGTCGCCGTCCGGCCCCCGAAGATGATCAGGCCGACGAACAGGGCGAAGGCGGGTACGCCGATCGCCGCCTCGATCGCGGCCGAGCCCCGTTCGTCCCGGTGGTTCATGGTGCGGTCACCTGCTCTACGGGGACGCTCGCGCTCTGTGTGATGCGGACCTTCCACCCCGGGATGACGCTCAGGCTGAAGCCGCTGACGGTCACCGTGGCAGTGGTTGCGGTGCGGTTCGCAATCGTGGATGTCCCGGTGAGTACGTCGTCCCCACCGGCTTCGCTGAGGAAGTCGTTGGCGGCACCGACGCCGTCGGACTCCCTGCCCTGCTCGGTGCCAGCGGCTCGGGCACCTTGCTGCGCTGCGGCGATCGCGACCGTCTTCGCGTGGTAGTAGAGGGCGGCCTGCATGCCCAGGAACATGACCGCGAAGAGTGCAGGCAGCAGTACGACGAGCTCGATCGAGACCGAGCCCCGCTCGCCGCGTCGCCGGCGGCGGCTACTTGATCTTGCCCGCTTCTGAGGTGACATAGTTCGTGACCGCGAGGACCACGATCCCGACGATGCCGATGACGGCGACCGCCCAGAGGACGTGCTCCATCGTCACCGAGCCGCGTTCGCTGCGGCGGGATTCGCGCAGGGCGTCGTACTTGCTGAGTACTGCGATCTGCAGCAGGACCAGAACCTTCAACATGGGTTTCCTCCTGTGGTTGTGTCCTTCCGTGGTCACGAGTTCGTGAACATGCGAAGCAATGAGGGTGCAACGAGCAGCGCCATGAAGATGACGCCGAGCAGCGAGCCGGGCATCGACATGCGCTCGCCGACAGCGTTGGCCTGAGCGAGTTCGTCGTTGAGCATCGCCGTGCGCATCGCGGCCGATCGGGCGCGCAGGGTCGCGTACACACCTGCTCCTTCCTCGCCCGAGAGGCGCATGATGGCGGCGAAGTCGTCGAGCTCGGGCAGTCCGAGTTCCTCAGCCAAGGTGTGCAGCGCGTCCCAAGGCGGCAGCCCGGACCAGCGCGATCGGGTGAGTTCCTCGGAGAGCCGGGTGAACACCCACGAGTCGCCGACCTCGGCGGCGGCCTCCATCGCCTGGCGCTGACCGATGCCGTTGTTGCGCTCCAGCGCAACGAGGTCGATGTAGGCGCCGAGCGCCCGGGCGAACTCGAGGCGTGCCTTCTTCGCGTCGTCGAGCGCGTTGTAGTTCGGGATGAAGAACATGACAGCGGCCAGTCCGAGTGACGCGACGGCTGGGAGCTGGAACGGGATGCTCAGCCCGAAGACGTTGAACAGCGTGACGAGCACCGGCGGGATCAGCAGGCCGAGTCCGGCGAACATCAACTTTTCGCCGTAGAACTGCGCGACCGGGATCCGGAGCAAGGCCAGTTCGCGAGTCGGCGTACGAACCCACAGACCAGCAGGCAGGACGCGCAGGCCCCACAGGCCGAGCCGCTCCTTGCTGGACTGAGCGGAGTCGGCGGCCGTCGCGTTGTGAGATCGCGTCGAGGACACCCGCTCCAGCGCGTCGGCGAGATCAGGTTCGACAGGCAGCAGGCGCGCGACGAGGAGTACGGCGCCCAGGCCGACGAGGCCTCCCGAGAGGATCGCCAGCTGCAGCCCGGTGATCATCGCGTCACCTCCGCGACTGCGCGGGTCGCCAGGAACCGGGGGAGCGGCTTGCCTGCGGCCATGCGCCGCATCCAGATCAGCGTGGCGACGTACGCCGACAGGAGCAGTACGAGGAGCACCTGGCCGACCGGGGTGCGGTACGGCTCGACGTACGTCCCGGACAGCGCGAGTACGACGAGCACACTCGCGCTGATCACGGTGACCCACCGCGCCGTTGCTCGCGGCTTGGCCCGATCTGCCTCGACCTCTCGGCGAGCGCGCACATCGGCGCCGACCGACTCAGCGAGTCCTTCGAGGACGCTAGCCAGCCCGGCTCCGCGCCGACGGGCCCCCAGGATCAGGTTCGCTGCGATCAGGTCGCCGGTGGCGTCGTCGAGTTCGTCGGCGAATGCGCGGAGCGCCTTCTCGGTGTCCCACCGTGCCCGGAGCCGGGTCACCAGCCGTTGGACCTCATCGGCGATCGGCGCGGGTGTCGATCGCAGCGTTGCGACCAGTGCCTGCTCCAGGCCGATACCGACGGTGAGCACCCCGGACAGCGATCGAGTCCATTCCTCCATGGCTTCGAGGCGCGCGATCTGCGTCGCGGCCGGTGGGGCGCTGAGCAGGATCGGCAGTCCGATGACGGCGATCGGGGTGATCACGAGCGCCAGAATCCAGCCGGTGATGAGCCAGCCGACAAGACCGAGCGCGCCACCGGCAAGAAGCAGGAGGCGGGTGCGCCGCGTGGGTCCGCGGCGCCGACGCGCTCGGGTGGACTGCCGCGGTGGCACGGCTGCCGGGCGCAGGCCGATGACGAGGCCGAGGAGCCCGAGGGCGACGAGTCCACCAGCGAGTGCGGGGATGAACACGGTCATGGCCGGGCTCCCAGCGGTTGGCTGGCGAGGTAGGCCGCCAGGTCGAAGCCATGCTGGGCGAGTCGGCGGTATTCGTCGGGAAGGACGTCTGGAGCTGCGATGCCGCTGGCGTCGGCGCGGAACACGTGCGTGGTCGCGTAGCCGGGTTCCTTCTCGCCGGGCGCCAGCGCGATGACCTCGGCGACCCGCCTGGTCCGCTGAGCCCCGCCTGGCGCAACCTTGGTCTCCATGCTCAGTTGGACGATGAGATCGACGGTCGCTGCGAGCTTGCTCGTCGCGAGTCCTTGAGTGACGTGCGGGCCCGCCTCCATCGCGCAGGTCACGAGCTTGCGTACGGCGGCCACCGCGTCGGCGGCGTGCGTGGTGGAGATGGATCCGGTGCCCGACTCCATCGCCTTGATCATCGCCCAGATCTCCTTGCCACGGACCTCGCCGACGATCTGTCGCGAGAGGTTGAAGCGGAAGGAGTCGACGAGTGCCTCGTCGAGGGTGAACTCACCCGACTGCCGCCCGTCAGCACCCCGCTCACCCGATCCCGGCCGGGCTTCCCACGGAATGACCACCTTGTGCCGGCCGAGCTCGTGGAGATGCAGCTCGTACTCGGTCTCGAAGGTCCCGATCGCCTCGAGCTCGTCGATCTCGGCGCAGAGGGCCCGGACGAGCGTGGTCTTCCCGGCACCTTGCGCACCGGCGACCACGATCGAGCAGCGAGCACGCACCGCGGCTCGTAGGAACGAGGCCACGACCGGCGTCATCATGTCGCGTGCGACGAGGTCGTCCAGCGTCACCCGCATCAACCGGTGACGACGGATCACGACCGAGGGACGCGTGGTCACCCAGGCGACCGCGGCCAGACGCGATCCGCCGTCGAGCCTCATGTGCAGGCTCGGCTGGGCCTCGGAGAACGAACGAGCGTTCACCTCGCTGCGCGACGCCAGGAAGACCAGGAAATCGATCAGCTCCTGATCGGAGTCGGCGACCGGCGGTCCGGGCACAAGCGTTCCGTCGACCAGCTCGAGCTGCACGTTGTCGTGACCGACGATCACGATGTTCTCGATCCGGTCGTCGTCGACCATCGGCTGGAGACGGCCGAGCCGGAACAGCGAGTCGAACACAGCCTGGGCGGTCGCCTGCTGCTTCGCTGGACTCCACGAGCCCTGGCCGGCGTCGACGGCCTCGGCCATCGCAGACTCGATCAGGTCCAGCACGATCGACCGGCCGAGTTCCTGCTGCGCCTCCTTGTCCAGACGGGCGCGATCGGACTGCACGGCCTGGCTGAGTTGCTCCGACGCCTGGGCACGCAACGCGGAGACCAACGCCCAGTCGACATCGGACGTGGCCGCTGGCGGCGAAGTAGCCGTCGGGTCGAGGCCGTGCGGCATCGGGATGACACCGTTGCTCGTCTGGCTGAAGATCGGCAGATGGGTCAGGTCGCCGTACTCGTTCGCGAATCGGTAGGCCTCGGTCATGCCCGCGCCTCCTCGACCAGCGCGAACCGACCGCGAGCGATGTGGGCCTGGATGGAATGGACCGTTGCCTGGAGTCCACGGACGTAGGGGCCGGTCTCGAAGTGCTTCGGGGGCGCTGCGCCGCGGTGGTAGACAGCGGCGGCGGTTGGGTCGTCCGGCAGGTCGGCGACGACGGGCATGCCGAGAACCTTGGCGACCTCGGTGGCCCGGTACGGCTGGCCCTCGCCGACAAGAAGCAAGCCGGGGCGTCGCCATCCGGTCGCGGGCTGGCGGACGGTCTCCGCCCACGAGCGAGCGGCCGAGATCGACGGCAGAGTGGCTCTGGTGACCAGCAGGGTCACATCGGCGGCGTCCAGCAACGGAGCCGGTGAGGCCACGAGCCCGAGCCGACCACCGTCGACGATGACGTCCTGGCCACTGTCGTCCAGGTCGCGGAGTGCTGCTAGCAATGGACCCCAGACATCGCGCAGCGCCGGGGCCTGAGCGTGCGACCGGATGCCGGCCACGACGGAGACGTTCGGACTCAGCGGCCGTACGACGTCTCGCAGCGCGTCCGCCGTGCCCAGCGGTGAGAGCGCGAGCTCGATCAACCCGGCGTCGTAGGGCGTCGTGCCGCGCAGGAATCCCGGAAGGACGCCAGATCCTCCGGTGGGGTCGGCCTCGACGAGGAGCGCCGGCCGTGGCCAGGAGAACGCGATGCCGACCGCAGTGGTGGTGACGCCGGGGGAGCCGGATGCCGAGGTCAGGCAGACGATCGCCATCACTCAGCCCCTGAGTCGAGGATCAGCGCCACGTTGCCGGTCGCGGCACGGGCTGCGAGCACGCTCGCGTCGGCGTAGGGCACCAGGACGTTGACGACGGTGTTGCCTGTGGTTTCGTCGACGGTGGTGTCCACTACTTCCGCCTCGGTGAACTGTGGTGTGCCGGTCGGAGCATCGCCGTTCGCGGCCGGGGTGACGATGATCCGGACCTTGTCGCCGCCGTGCATGGGCAGTGCTGGGACTTGTGCCGGGGTCAGCGAGATCCCGACGATCGACTCACCTTCAGGTGGCATCGGTGCATCGGTCGTCGACTCGGTCGTGAGCAGTCCGCCGGCGGAGATGTCGAGCGCGGCGCGCTGACCAATGATCTCGTCGTACGCCGAGGCCGGGAGCGGTTCCAGAGCCGAATCGCCGCTGATCCGGATGCGTTGGATGTCGTCGGCAGTGATCACCTCGCCGCGATGGATGGTGTTCGTAGCAGTTAGCACTTCCTCGGTGCTGGTCGTCGCGTTCCAGGCCCACGCGCCGAGCAGGCAGCCGAGCGCGGTGATGACCACCGCGGCGACGACGAGACCAGGGCGCCTTCGCAGCTTGGGCGGGGGAATGATCGGTGGGCCGATACTCGGCGCACCGGCGTGGGGGCCGGGCTTCCGGCCCTCTCGGGCAGTCGTGGTCACGTTGGTCCCTCCCGCGCAGTTCTCGTCAGTTCACGAGCACCTGGGCTTCGCCGATCCGGATCTGGGTCGAGCGGTTGAGGCCGTCGAGGCGGATCGTCCCGGTCTGGCCCGCGCCCGACCAGGTGATGACCCAGCTCGAGGTCGCGGTGACGGTGTAGGCGTCATCCGTCTGGCCGGCGCTCGACTCCTTGTAGGTGTGGCCGCAGTCGGGGGAGTCCTTCCGCCCGAACTCCGGCTTGTACGGCGTGCCCGCCGTATTGCAGACGACCTCGGTGCCGTCGCCCATGTCCCAGGTGATGTCGAGGACCGTCGCGGTCGCCGTGACTGTGATGCCGCCGGCAGAGGCGCTCTCGGTGATAGGGCCGACGGTGTGGGCGTTCGGGTTCTTGGCCCACATCCAGACCGGCATGCCGACCAGTCCGATGCTGCCCGGACCCGGCTCGGGGGCGATGCCGATGTTGATGGCAGACAGATGCATCTGCTCGATCGCGATCTGCGCCACCTCGCGCGGCGTTGGTCCCGTGCCGGAGTCCGGGGGCGGGTCCTGCGACCAGACGGTGATGAGCAGACCCGTCTGCGGCTGATAGCAGTTGTACACCGCCCCGTCTCCGGGCTCGTGACCCTGCCAACTCGGGTCGCCCGCCGGCGGCTGGGGCTCAACCGGACTGATGTAGCAGTGATAGCTGTTCGACCAGTAGCCCGCGGGCGAGGAGCAGGGCACCGGCCCGGGCGGAGGTTTCGTGATGCCTTGGCTCGTGCCATCCCAGAAGCAGGCCGCTCCGTTGCCGGTGTCCTGCGGCCCGTCGTCACCTGGCTCACCTGGCGTACCGGGCGTGCCCGGCACCTCGATCCAGATGAGGCACTCGCCCGTCGCTGGGTCGGTCTGCGAGCACACGGTGTCCGCGTATGACGCGGCGTGGACAAGGACGGAGAAGCCGGCGGCGGACAGCGCAGTCAGGAGAAGGCGAATCAGGATGCCGCGCATGGCGTCTTCTTGAGGTCCTGGCCCGTCGCCACGCGCCAGCCACTGGTCGGATCGGCGGCGTAGTCGTAGTTCGCGACGGTGTAACGCGTCCACCCGGTGCTCGGGCGGGTGGGGGAGACGATCGACTTACCGCTCTTGTCGAGCACGTCGACCTTGCTGACGTCCCAGCAGACGTCGATGACGACCGTCGGCACCTTGCCGGCGTCCGGGTCCGAGTTGTCGAGGTTGACCGACTGAGCTTTCAGCTCGCTGATGGCGGTCGTGCCGGTCTGGCGCTGTCCCTGATCCTGCTGTCGACCTACGAGTGTCTGAACGGCGTTGAGCTGTGCACCGATCGCGACGGTCTTCAGCTTCTCGAGGTCGCTCGATGGATCGGACCGGAGCTCGTCGAGGACGGCGTAGTAGTCCGTCATCGCAGCCGTTGCCTCAGCGGTCGCGGCGTCGGTCGGCGAGGTCGTCGAGGCGGTGGCCGTCGGTGCCTTCGATTTCGTTGGAGACGATGTGGCTGGCGTCGTCGGCGGAGGATCTGCGTCGTTGTCGGCACACGCCGACACCGCGGCCAACAGGAGTGTGCCGGTCGCCAGGAAGGTCAACCCGAGTCGATTCTTCATGGTGGTCCTGTTTCCTCTCGCCGTACGGCGATGAGGCGCGACGCCGCCCGCGGGCGGTGCTTGCATCGTCTGGACCCCATCGTAAACCTGATTTCTGAATCCGGACCCTGCCTCTTTGCCGAGCCCACTGCTCAGGTGCTCCCTGTCCTCCAACCCTCCGTCTTCACGCACTTCCGCTTCCCGTCTTGCTTCTCCTCGTTCCTCGTCGCCGATTGCCCCTTCCTCGCCCTCCGCCGCCTCCGTCTCGTCTCATCCCAGTCCTTCTCGCCTTCACACGGTGTGCAGATCGAGGGGGTTGTGGAGAAGGACGCGCACCTGAGCGCTGTGGGACGGAAACGGCCGTGACGGTCTCGATGCGCCGGATGTCCGCGGGCAGCGGCTACCAGTACCTGCTGCGCAGCGTCGCGGCCGGTGATGGCCAGCGCGCGATGTCGACGCCCCTGACTCGCTACTACTCCGAGGTCGGTACGCCGCCGGGCCGCTGGCTCGGATCCGGCGTCGGAGCATTCGGTGCCGGCGAGATCCGGCCGGGCATGCAGGTGACTGAGGAGCAGCTCGCCCTGCTCGTCGGGATGGGCCGCGACCCCGTCACGGGAGAACAACTCGGCCGGGCGTATCCGTCGTACAAGCGGCTCGCTGACCGGATCGAGGAGCGCGTCGCCGCGCTCGACCCGGAGATGACCCAAGATGGCTGCGCGGCCGAAACCACCCGGATCGAGGCCGAGGAGGCCGCGGCCGGGATGCGTCGAGCGGTCGCCGGATTCGACCTCACCTTCAGCGTCCCGAAGTCGGTCTCCGTGCTCTGGGGTGTGGCCGACGCCGTCACCCAGGAGCGGATCGTCGCCGCCCACCGCGGGGCGGTCGCCGACGTGATCGACCTGTTCGAGCGAGAGGTCGCTGCTACCCGGGCAGGCATCTCCGACAGAGATGGCGCCGTGGCCCAGGTCGACGTGGCGGGCGTTGCGGCCGTTGCCTACGACCACTTCGATTCGCGAGCCGGCGATCCGCAGCTCCACACGCACGTCGTCATCGCCAACAAGGTGCTCACCGTCATGGACGGCCGCTGGCGCAGCCTCGACGGACGCCCGGTATTCGCCTCCCGAACCGGCCTGTCGGTGCACTACGACGCGCTGCTCGCGGATCGCCTGTCGCGCGACCTCGGCATCGAGTGGGAGTGGCGGCAGCGGGGACCCGACCGGAACGCTCGATGGGAGATCGCTGGCGTCAGCGACGACCTGATCACCGAGTTCTCCAGTCGCACCCGCCAGATCGAACTCAAGAAGGACGAGCTCATCACCGAGTACGCCGTCCGCCACGGTCGCACGCCGTCAGCGAAGACCGTCGTCGAACTCCGAGCCCAGGCGACGCTGGCCACACGCCCGCCGAAGGAGGTCCGATCGCTCGCCGACCTGACAGCCGACTGGCGACAGCGCGCCGCCGAGCGGTTGGGGACCGAGCCGTCGACATGGGCTCGCGACGTGATCGGCCACGGCGGGAACCCGCTGACTGCCGACGACGTGCCGCTGGCTGCGATCGAGGCGATCAGCGCCGACGTGGTCGCGGCGGTGTCTGTGAAGCGGGCGGTGTGGACGCACTGGAACCTGATGGCCGAAGCGTCGAAGCAGACTATGGATCTGAGGTTCGCGACGAGCGAGGACCGTGAGGCTGTCGTCGGGCTGGTCGTCGACGCGGCGCAGTCGCGCTCTCTGGTCCTGACCCCGCCGGAGCTCGCGCTCAGCCCGATCCGATTCCAGAGGGAGGATGGCACGAGCCGGTTCCGTCCGCGGCACGGCGAGAAGTACTCCTCGGCCGCGGTCCTGGAGGCCGAAGCGCGCCTGTTGGCTCGCGCCGAGAAGGTGACCGCGCCGACGGTGGCCGCGAGTTTCGCGGCGCGAGCGGCCGCGACTGGAAAGGTCCGGCTGAGCGCGCAACAGCGTTGTGTGGTGGAGAGCATCTGCCAGTCGGCGCGCCAGGTCGACGTACTTGTCGGGCCGGCCGGGGCAGGCAAGACCACCACGATGCGAACGCTCCGGACGGCGTGGATCGCAGTGCACGGGCGGGGGAGCGTGGTCGGCCTCGCGCCGTCTGCCGCGGCAGCGCAGGCGCTGGCCGAAGACCTTGGCGTTGCGTGTGAGAACACGGCGAAGTGGCTCCACGAGTACGACCACGGCCGCACCGAGCTGCGCCGTGGTCAGTTGGTGATCGTCGACGAGGCCACTCTCGCGGACACCAAGACACTCGATCGGCTCACCGGGATCGCCGCGGGCGTGGGCGCCAAGGTGCTGCTCGTCGGCGACCCCCACCAACTCCAGTCCGTCGACGCCGGCGGGGCTTTCTCTCTTCTCGTCGCCCGACGTAGCGACGCACCGGAATTGGTCGAGATCCACCGCTTCACCAACGAGTGGGAGAAGGCCGCGTCGTTGGCGCTGAGTCGCGGCGACGTCCAGGCCATCTCGGCGTACGCCCGTCACAAGCGCATCCGCGAGGGCGTCACGGACGAGATGGTCGACGCCGCGTACGTCGCCTGGCGCGCCGACTGCGCCGCCGGTCGTGCCAGCATTCTCGTGACCGAGTCGGCTCGCGACGTCCGCGCGCTCAACGAGCGCGCACGAGCCGAACGGTTGCTCCTGGACGGCGCAGTCGATCGGCACGAGTTCGACCTGACGGATGGCTGCCGAGCCTCGATCGGGGACTTCGTCATCACGCGTCAGAACGACCGCCGCATCCGGACGATGCGGGGTGGGTGGGTGAAGAACGGCGACCGCTGGAAGGTCACCGACATCCGGCGCGACGGCACTGTTGTGGTCAAGAGCCTCGGAGGCCGCGGAGGGCGAACAGTCCTTCCAGCGGAGTACGTCGCGGAACACCTCGACCTAGGGTACGCCGTCACCGCGCATCGTGCCCAGGGCATCACCGTCGACACGGCACACGTCGTGGTGACTTCGTCGACGACGAGGGAGAACCTCTACGTGTCCATGACCCGCGGCCGCGACTCCAACATCGCGTACGTCGCCCTCGACCAGCCCGACGACAGTCACTCCACACCCGAGGCGGACGACGTCACCGCGAGGACCGTCCTGTACGGCGTACTCCAGCACAGCGCGGCTGACCTCTCGGCCACGCAGACGATCGAGGCAGAGTGCGAGCTCCACGGTGGCATCGACCGCCTCGCCGCTGAGCTCGAGACAATCGCCGCCGAGGCTCAGCACGATCGCTTCGTCGATATGCTGAGCCGATCGGGACTGACAGCAGAGCAGCACACGGCGGTCGTCAACTCGCCGGCCCTCGGCCCGCTCACGGCAGCGCTTCGTCGCGCGGAGGCCTATCACCATGACCTTGAACGCCTGGTTCCGAGGATCGTGGGGCGCCATGGGCTGGACGATGCGGACGACGTGGCGGCCGTCCTCCTCTACCGCGTCGAGAAGGTGGCATCGAGTGCGCCGCGTGGCTGCCGTCTCCGACCGCGCCTGATCGCCGGCCTCATTTCCGAGCCGCTCGGCGCAATGTCGGCCGAGGATCGTCAGGCAATCGACGAACGTATGGAGCTGATTGAGTCGCGGGCTCGGGCCCTTGCCGCGGACGCAGTTGCTGGCCGGCAGGCTTGGGTTCGGCGACTCGGACCGCGCTCTTCCGACGCGGGCAATGGCGAAGCCTGGCTCGACGCGGCGACAACGGTCGCGGCATACCGAGACCGTTACAAGGTCACCTCCGACCTGCCGGTGGGCGGCGGCGTCAAGAACGATGCTCAGCGCGCGGACCGTCGGCGTGCCCTCGCCGCCCTCCGCGCGGCCCGCTCGGCGGGCGCGTCCGAGCGCGCCACGGCGGCGCTGTCGATGGAGGTCCGAGCCATTCCGGCTCCATAGGTGGCCGTGCGCCGTCGTCTCCACAGAGATACCCGGTGCAATTCCGCGAGCGCCAACGAACCGGCGTATCGAGGAAGTCCCCATCACCTGGAGGCACCCATGCTGGTCCTGCTCGCGCTGCCGATCATCGTCGCCGTCGCGGCGATGCACCGCTACCTCCACTTCTATGCGCCCACGAACCTGCTGGCTCGCCGTGTGCGGGCGCACGAGCCTCGGTTGAGTACGGCCGCTGTGCTCATCGTGCTCGCGGGGCTTCTACTCGTGGCGATGCACGTGCTGGCGGAGGCGGTCGCCCACGGAGCACGGGGGTGGCTCAACCTGATCGTGCTCGTCCTGGCCTGGGACGCGATCAAGCTCGCGGCACTTGCTTGCGCCGTACTGGCCCGTCGCGTGCTTTTGATCGCCAGTCGGGCGTTCCGCCGCGGTTGCGAGAGGCCGTACGACGGATCAGCCGTCGTCCGCTGTGGTTGACCGGTCAGCGAGCGTTCTTCTCGCGCCAGGCCGAGCGCGGGCATGAAGCTGCGCGCCGTCTAGTCGCTTTGCCGTTGCGCCGTCAACCCGCTCGAACAGCTCGTTGCGCCACTCCACGGTGTCGCTCCACGGGTCGTCGCGAGCGACGAGTGCGCCGGCGAAGTAGCGCTTCCCGCCGAGCACCGTGCCAAAGGTCCTGGCGGGGCCCTTCCGATAGAGGCCGACAAGTTGCGGGCCGCCGCCGCTCAATGGATCCTCTGCGGCGCGCAGCGCGTCGGTGAACGCGCTGAAGGCAGCGCGACTCGTTCCGGCCGCATCGCTCGCCTCCCAGCGAGACTGAGCTTGGCGGACCGAAGACCCGCCGCTCCCTTGGATCTGCAGAAAGGCGGATGTGTTGGGAATGGCGATGGGCTCGAACGACCATCTATCAGTAGCGGCGTTGAAGAACGTGACCGTGAGCTTGAACTCACAGGCCATACCCTCCCCGGTCCGGAAACCGTGGAGGATGCCGAAGGACCGACGATGAGCGTGGGGGTACGTCGCCCAGAGCGCCCGGATGCGCTCGTATGCTGCTTCTCCCACGTCGCCACGGTCCTCGCTGAGAAACCCGTCGTCGATTTGCTGGATGACCGTCGGAAGCGCCAAGGCCGGAAATAGAACGTCGCTCCAGTACCCGAAGATGTGTGGTCGCAGCGCGCTCGCGAATGACTTGCGACCGTGGTCCCAACGGTCGCGTTCATCCCACGTGATCCGGCTGTCGCTCGCGATGTAGAGCGAAGCGGGTTTGCGCTGATCTACGCCCACCCAGGCGACGATGCTTGTCACTCGACAATCGTGGCAGAATGAGCGGCGCTGGGGTCTCGCATTTGGCTCCGCGCCCGTTAGGTTTCATCGCTTGGCGGGCGACGCAACTCCTGGGACCACCCAATCGTGGTGGTACGAGGTGTCCCTGCGAGGTACTTGTTGCCTCGCACCCAGGTCTTTGGCCGGCGGAGCTGTCGCTCCGCCGGCCGCTCCTCTGGTACGAACACGGCACTGCCGTCGGCGGCCGTGTGGGCAAGTCCAGACGACTGACAGGCAGCGAGAGGTCCGACGAGCACCGAGAGGGAGCCCTCGAGCCTTGCGGAACCCGGCCAGGTAGTCGAGGTCCCCGGCTCGACATAGGTTGTCGTCGACGCTTGGGTTAGGGCCTAGGCCAAGATGGCCGAACTCGCCGGGGCCCGGCGCCTCTGATCCGGTGAAACCGGCAAAGACCGGGCTGCATCGGGCTAGCCTGCTCACGTGACCGAGCCTTGGGTGTCCGCTGATGTGATCGCCGAGCACCTTGGCGTCACCAAAGACAGCATCTATGCCTGGATCGCCAAGAAGGAGATGCCGGCGCACCGGGTCGGACGGCTCTGGAAGTTCCAGGTGACTGAGGTCGACGCCTGGGTCCGCCGGTCGGGTGCCGACGACGCCCCGGGCACGGAGGTCGACGAGTGAAGATCATCGACAACCTCAACTCGCTGCTGGGGGACGATCTCAAGAGCGAGATCACGCCGGGCTCGAAGGTTCGAATTGCGGCATCGACGTTCTCGATCTTCGCCTTCGAGTCGCTGCGCAAGGAGCTCGAGCAGGTGGGGGAACTGGAGTTCATCTTCACCTCGCCCTCCTTCGTCACCGACAAGGTCACTGACAAGCTGCGTAAGGAACGGCGGGAGTTTTTCATCCCAGCGGCTGGCAGCGGTGAGTCGAGCCTCTACGGGTCTGCGTTCGAGATCCGGCTGCGCAACAAGCTCACCCAACGCGCGATCGCGAAGGAATGCGCTGAGTGGGTCCGGCGCAAGGTCCGCTTTCGATCGAACTCCACCGGCAACCCGATGCAGCAGTTCGCCGTCGTGGACGACAAAGCCGCCTACATGCCGCTACAGGGCTTCACGACCGCGGACCTCGGCTACGAACGGGGCAACGCGGTCTCGAACATGGTGCACCGCATCGACGACAGCCCGATGACGTCGCAGTACATCGCACTGTTCGACCAGATCTGGAACAACCCAGCCCAACTCGATGACGTGACGGACGCGGTCGTCGATCACATCGCCAGCGTGTACGCCGAGAACTCCCCAGCCCGGATCTACTTCTTGATCCTCTACAACCTCTTCGCTGAGTTCCTCGACGACATCAGCGAGGACGTGCTCCCAAACGACCGCACTGGCTACCAAGAGACCCAGGTGTGGCAGAGCCTCTACAACTTCCAGCGCGACGCCGCCACCGGCATCATCAACAAGCTCGAAACCTACAACGGCTGCATCCTCGCCGACAGCGTCGGACTCGGGAAGACCTTCACCGCGCTGGCCGTCATCAAGTACTACGAACTTCGCAACAAGTCCGTCCTCGTCCTCGCCCCGAAGAAGCTGTCGGAGAACTGGACCAACTACAACGCCAACCTGACGACCAACATCTTCGCCAGCGACCGGTTCAATTATGACGTGCTCGCACACACCGATCTCTCGCGCACCCGTGGCGAGTCGATGGGGCTTCGGCTGGACCGAATCAACTGGGGCAACTACGACCTTGTGGTGATCGATGAGTCGCACAACTTTCGGAACGCCGACTACGCGGAAGAGAAGGAATCCCGTTATCAGCGCCTCATGCGCCGGGTCATCCGCGAAGGCGTCAAGACCAAGGTCCTGATGCTCTCGGCCACACCGGTCAACAACCGGTTCAACGACCTGAAGAACCAACTCCAGCTCGCCTACGAGGGGGAGTCGGAGAACCTCGCCCAGCATCTCAACCTGTCGACCACGGTCGAGAAGGTCTTCAGCGACGCGCAGCGGGTCTTCAACGACTGGTCGAAACTGCCACCCGAGGCCCGAACGACCGACCAGATCCTCAAGATGCTCGACTTCGACTTCTTCGAGCTCCTGGACTCAGTGACCATCGCCCGCTCGCGGAAACACATCCAAGCCTTCTACGACACCACCGAGATCGGGGCGTTCCCCGAGCGGCTTCCGCCGATCTCGATCCGAGCACCCCTCACCGACCTGCCCGAAGTCGCTTCGTTCAACGAAATCTTCGAACAGATCCAGGCACTGACGCTCGCGGTCTACACCCCGCTCGCCTACGTCTTTCCGAGCAGGCTGAGCAAGTACGAAGACCTCTACAACGTCAAGGGCGGCACTGCGCGGTCCAACCTCGGCCAGCTTGGCCGCGAGCAAGGGCTGAAGAAACTCATGACGGTCAACCTGCTCAAGCGGCTAGAGAGCTCAGTCGAAGCGTTCAGGCTCACCGTCGGGAAAATCGAAGGCGCCGTCGATAAGACGCTCGGCCGCCTCGAGACTCGCACAGGCGCCATGTCAGAACTGGACGTGGACTTCGCCAACCTGGACCTCGACGTCAATGACGAGGACGATGCCAACGTCGAAGCGCTGTCTTTCGGGGAGAAGATCAAGATCGACCTCGAGGACATCGACGTCGAGTCCTGGCAGCGAGACCTGTGGAATGACCGCGAGACCCTCCGCGAGCTGCTGGAGGAGATGGAGAAGGTCACCCCCGACCACGACGTCAAGCTCCAGCGACTCAAGCAGCTGATCGAGGACAAGGCCGCCAACCCAATCAACCCAGGCAACCGCAAGGCGCTGATCTTCTCCGCCTTCGCCGACACGGCCAACTACCTCTTCCGGGAGCTCGCGCCCTCCCTCAGCAAGGCAGGCCTGGAGAGCGCGATCATCACCGGAGGCGCGCACGCAGCCAAGACGACCCTCGGCCCCGGCCACGACTTTCAGCAGGTCCTGACGCTGTTCTCGCCCCGCTCGAAGCAGCGTCACCTCACCATGCCGAAGGAGACCGCCGAACTCGACGTTCTCATCGGAACTGACGTCATCAGTGAAGGTCAGAACCTCCAGGACTGCGACTACCTCGTCAACTACGACATCCACTGGAACCCGGTTCGCATCATCCAGCGATTCGGCCGAGTCGACCGCATCGGCTCGACCAACGCCCAGATCCAGCTCGTCAACTTCTGGCCCGACATCTCTCTCGACGAGTACATCAACCTCAAGGAACGCGTCGAGAACCGCATGGTCATCGCGGACCTCGCCGCCGTTGGCGACGACAACATCCTCGACCCAGCAAGTGCAGACGCTGCCTACCGCAAGGAACAGCTCCGCAAGCTCCAGGACGAGGTCATCGAGCTCGAAGACGTCCGCGCAGGCGTCTCCATCACTGACCTCGGGCTCAACGACTTTCGGATGGACCTGCTTGGGTACATCAACGAGCACGGCGCACTCGACACGCTCCCGAAGGGTCTACACGCTGTCGTCCCATCCGACCGGGCTAAGGGGCTCAAGCCGGGCGTCATCTTTGCGCTTCGCAACGTGGACGCTGACGAGAGCATCGATCGTGGCAATCGCCTCCACCCTCACTACCTCGTCTACCTGGACGAGGCCGGGAATGTGATCGCGGACCACACCGAGGTGAAGCACTTGCTCGACGTGATCCGTGCCGGCTGCCGCCCGTACGACGAACCGGTAAGTGCGGTCACACGTGTCTTCAACGCGGCGACCGGCGAAGGCGCCGAGATGGGCAAGTACTCCGAACTGCTCACTTCCGCCATCCGGTCAATGATCGAGGTCACCGACGAACGCGACCTGGACAGCCTCTTCACCGACGGCCCAACCACAGCTCTCAGCCAGGCCATCGGAGGCGTCGAGGACTTCGAGCTGATCGCCTTCCTGGCCGTCGTCGATCCAGAGCAGGGGAGCGCATGACCGCGCTTCTCTACCGGTGGCCGAAAGCGGCAGAATTCGGACGGGTCGTACCGAAGACCAAGTTCTACGAACACGCCAGCCTCGGCTCGACGGTCAAGGACCGTTTCATTTCCGACGTGCGACGCATCACGTGGGCCTACAAGCTCGCGGAGGCCACGATCAACCTCCCGGGCAGCGGTGAGGTTCCAGAGATCCAGATCTTCGAGATCGAAGCGAAGGAGGAGGACGTCGCGGAGGGCGTCCTCGCTGCGATCGACAAGGCAGTGCGAACGCCGATTATCTTCGAGATCAGCCGGGGGGAGGGCGCTGGCGGAGTCATCCGCATGGTCGCCGCTCACAAGCAGCTGGGCTCCGGTGCGCCGAAGCTCGGCCCCTACTTCAGCACCGACTGGCAACCCGTGTCCGACGATCGATCCCCGCTTCCGACAGCCATCGACCTGACGACCATGTACACAGCGCTACTTGAACCGCTGACGCCCGTAGTGTCGCGCGCTGGTGAGAATGTGTCGGATGTGGTCGGCAGACTCACGACCGTGCGGGCACTCGAGCGCGAGATCGCCGCCTTGGAACGGAAGCTCCGGAACGAACCGCAGCTCAATCGGAAGGTCGAACTGCGGCGCACTTTAAAGACCAAGCACGCCACGCTCGTGGACCTCACGAGCCAGACCCCCAGCCCGGCCACGGGCGACGCGAACTAAGGACCATCGTGGAGAAGCTTCGAATGACGTCACCCGATCTCGCTGCGAGCAACGTCGCCAAGATCGCCGAGTGGTTCCCGGAGGTCATCACTGAGACTGTCGATGCGGAAGGGAACCCCATCAGCGCCGTCGACTTCGATCTGCTCCGGCAGGAGCTGTCAGACCACTTGGTGGAAGGCCCGCAGGAGCGGTACCAGCTCGACTGGCCGGGTAAGCGTGCCTCAGCATTCGCGGCCAACGCTCCCATCGCGAAGACGCTGCGGCCGGTTCGCGAGCAGTCCGTCGACTTCGATAAGTCGAAGAACCTCTTCATTGAGGGCGACAACCTCGATGCGCTGAAGTTGCTCCAAGAGTCGTACCTCGGCAAGGTGAAACTGATCTACATCGACCCGCCGTACAACACCGGGGGCGACTTCCTCTACGACGACAACTTCGCCGAGTCGAACCTCGACTATCTGCGCAACTCCGGACAGATTGACGAAGATGGGTTTCGGTTCGTTGCCAATCTCGAGTCCAGTGGGCGAATCCACTCGGCGTGGCTGTCCAGCATCTATCCCAGACTCAAGATCGCTCGAACTCTGCTCGCAGAAGACGGTGTCATGTTCGTCTCCATCGGCCGCGACGAGCAGGCGAATCTGCGCCGCGTCTGCGACGAGATCTTCGGTGAGAGGAACTTCATCGAGACGCTCATCTGGAACAAGCGAGTGCCCAAGAATGATGAGGGTGTTGGCAGTATCCACGAGTACGTCCTCGCGTACGCGCGAAACAAGGACGAGCTCGGCCCCCTGACGGTGGCAAAGGACGGAATCCAGGACGTCCTGGACCTCGTCAAGCGAGCCAAATCTCAGGGCAAGGACCTCAAGGAAGCCGAAGCGGAGCTCCGGGTCCTGTTCAAGAAGAACGGGTACGACCGAGGCATCACCCTCTACAACACGCTGACCGATGACTACCGGCTGTTCGGCAAGGTCAACATGAGCTGGCCCAATGGGAACACCGAGGGCCCGCGATATGACGTCCTGCACCCGAAGACTTCCGAGCCGGTCAAGGTTCCGGACCGAGGGTGGCGGTGGAAGTACGAGACATTCGTCGAGGCGTCTGGCTTCGACGCCAGCTCGGGCCAGTACAACAACATGGTCACGCTGCACGATGGGAGCTTCCTCTGCGGTCGGATCTGGTTCGCAGCCACGGATGCGCAGCAGCCGAGTTCGGTGACGTTTCTCGACGATGTAGAGCGGTTTCTTCTCCGATCTGTGATCTCGCTGAAGAGCGACGGCGGCGTCGAGGTAGAAGCGCTCTTCGGCGGAAAGTCACTGTTTCCGTATCCCAAGCCAACGTCGCTACTCAAGCAGTTGATTCAGTCCCACGCCGGCGCCCGAGACGGCATCGTCTTGGACTTCTACGCAGGTTCGGCGGCGACTGCGCATGCCGTGATGGAAGCAAACGCGGAGGATGGCGGGGAGCGTCAGTTCATCCTCGTTCAGGCGGATCCGCCGATCGATGCTGCATCTGAGGTCGCGAAGGCCGGCTTCTCGTCCATTGCAGACTTTGCGCGCGAACGTGTTCGTCGCGTCGCGACCCAGATCAGAGACGGGTCGGGCCTGAACGGTGAATCGCTCGATCTCGGGTTCCGAGCGCTACGGGTAGACACGACGAACATGGCCGACGTCCTCCGTACTCCAGACGAGACAACACAGGAGGCACTGGGCGGCTTGGAAGGCAGCGTCAAGACCGGGCGTACCGCCGAGGATCTGCTCTTCCAGGTTCTCCTGGATTGGGGCATGGACATCAGCGCTCGAATTGAAACCGAGCAGCTACACGGGAGCGCCGTCTTCAGCGTCGACGACGGTGCGCTGCTCGCTTGCTTCGACGGTGACGTCAGCCAGGATCTGGTCCGTGTGCTGGCGAAGCGTGAGCCGTTGCGTGCCGTATTCCGTGACTCGGGCTTCGCTTCCGACGACGCTCGGATCAACGCGGAGCAGATCTTCAAAGAGCTCTCGCCCGCGACCGACGTGAAGGCGATCTGAACTAGATGAAGCTTCAGTTCAAGATCCAGCCGTACCAGACCGACGCAGTCGACTCAGTAGTCGAGGTGTTTTCGGGCCAGCCCAGACGTACCGGAATGTCGTACAAGATCGACCCTGGCAAGGTGAACCCGACTGCCGCGCCGGCCCTATTCGAGACCAACACGACTCCCGACTCAGGTCTGCGCAACGCTGAGATCGAGATGTCCGCGTCTCAGCTGCTCGCCAACCTTCACCAAGTTCAGAAGTCTCGCAACCTGCCGCTGGCGTCGAAGGTCGTCGACAGCAAGGCCGCGCCTGGTGCACCCAACCTCGACATCGAGATGGAGACCGGCACCGGCAAGACCTACGTCTACATCAAGACGATCATGGAGTTGAACAAGCGCTACGGGTGGTCGAAGTTCATCATCGTCGTGCCGTCCGTGGCGATTCGCGAGGGTGTGAAGAAGTCTTTCGACGTCACGGCCGAGCACTTCCAGCAGACCTATGGCACGAAGCCGCGATCGTTCATCTACAACTCCTCGCAGTTGCATGAGCTCGAGCGATTCAGCTCCGACGCTGGCGTACAGGTCATGATCATCAACATCCAGGCCTTCAACGCGACGGGCAAGGACAATCGGCGCATCTACGACGTGCTGGACGACTTCCAGTCCCGCAGGCCGATCGACGTGATCAGTGCCAACCGGCCCATCGTCATCATCGACGAGCCCCAGAAGATCGGCGCCCCGAAGTCGCTGGAGGCGCTGTCGCGGTTCAACGCCCTGATGGTGCTGCGCTACTCCGCGACCCACAAGGTCGAGCACACCAAGGTTCATCGGCTCGATGCGCTCGACGCGTACAACCAGAAGCTCGTCAAGAAGATCGCCGTGCGGGGCATCACGGTCAAGGGGCTCGCTGGATCCACCGCATACCTCTATCTCGACGCAATCGAGGTCAAGAAAGGCCAGCCGCCTACCGCCCGGGTAGAGCTGGAGATCCAGCGCAAAGGCGTCAGTCAGATCGACAGGAGACTCAAACGAGTCACCAAGGGCGCCCGTTTGCATGATCTTTCCAATGGCATCGAGGCGTACAAGGACCTCGTCGTCACAGACATCAGCGCGATTGACGACACCATCACGCTGAGCAACGGGGAGGTCGTCGTTGCCGGGCAGCTCGCCGATCGCGACGTCACCGAGGAAACCAAGCGGCGCATCCAGATCCGCGAGGTCATACGTGCGCACATCGACAAGGAGCGGGAACTCTTCGGCCAAGACATCAAGGTCCTCTCGCTCTTCTTCATCGACGAGGTCGCCAAGTATCGGGACTACGACCGTGAGGACACGCTGGGCGACTACGCCCGACTGTTCGAGGAGGAGTACGACGCTCTCGTCGAGGAGGTACTCGGGGAGTTGGAACTCGACGGAGCAACGGCGGCCTACAAGAAGTACCTCAACCGAGACAAGGCCCGCGCAGTGCACCAGGGATACTTCTCGATCGACAAGAAGAGCAAGCGGCTGGTGGACGGTGACGTGCACAAGACGGGCGACGAGAAGGGTCAGTCCAAGGACGTAGCGGCGTACGACTTGATCCTGAAGAACAAGGAACGCCTCCTTTCGTTCGCGGAGCCGGTGCGGTTCCTGTTCTCGCACTCGGCGCTCCGCGAGGGATGGGACAACCCCAACGTCTTCGTCATGGGCATGCTGAAGAAGAGTGACAACACCATCTCTCGACGACAGGAGATCGGGCGCGGGCTGCGACTGGCCGTTGACCAGCATGGCGAGCGCATGGACAACCCGGTCACGGTCCACGACATCAACGAACTGACGGTTGTGACCGACGAGTCCTACACCGACTTCGTGGCCGGGCTGCAGAAGGAGATTGCCGAGTCGCTGGCGGCGAGGCCTCGGAAGGCAAGCGTCAAATTCTGGCTCATCTGATGCTTCCGTGGGTGGTTGATCGCGTCTGAATGGCCGCACGCCGTTCCCGCTCTAGGTTTCTGGCTTGTCGAGAGTCAGGAACCACGGAACGGAGAACGGCGTGCGAAACGCCAGCCTATGGCGCGCCCTCTTGGGCGTCGAGAACACCGTCATCGAGGCAATCGAGTTCAGCGAGGTCGAGGACATCGTGATCGCGCACGTGCGACCACGGCGAGCTGCTCGGGGCCGCTGCGGACGATGCGGCACCAGAGCCGCCTGGTACGACCACGGAGAAGGACGCCGACGGTGGCGAAGCCTGGATCTCGGAACAGTCGAGGTCTTCCTCGAGGCCGACGCGCCAAGGGTCAACTGCCCGGTCCACGGGCCGACGGTGCGGCATGTGCCCTGGGCGCGTCACGCGGCCGGTCACACGTTCAGCTTTGACCAGCAGGTCGCCTGGCTGGCCACCCAGTGCTCGAAGTCCGCGATCACCCAGTTGATGCGGATCGCGTGGCGGACCGTGGGATCGATCATCGCCCGGGTCTGGGCCGACACCGCCGAAGGGATCGACGCCTTCGCCGGACTGCGCCGCATCGGCATCGATGAGATCTCCTACAAACGCAACCACAAGTACCTGACCGTCGTGGTCGACCACGACACCGGCCGGCTGGTGTGGGCCAAGGCCGGACGCGACCGCGCCACCCTCGAGGAGTTCTTCGACGCACTGGAAGCCTCCGGCGAAGGCAGGTGCGCCCAGATCACCCATGTCACAGCCGACGGCGCGGACTGGATCGCGGACGTTGTGCGGCGACGCTGCCCAGCCGCGGTCCGGTGCGCCGACCCCTTCCACGTCGTCGGCTGGGCCACCGATGCCCTCGACGCCGTGCGACGAGACGCCTGGAACCAGGCCAGACGCGCGGGCCACACCCGCCCCGCCGGTTGGCAGAACGGCCGGGCGGTTACGGTCGCAACCGGACACGCTCGCGCTCTCAAGCACGCCCGCTACGCACTGTGGAAGAACCCCGAGAACCTCACCGACAAGCAGCAGACGAAGCTTGCGTGGATCGCCAAGACTGATCCTCGGCTCTACCGCGCCTATCTGCTCAAAGAAGGCCTGCGTACCGTCTTCAAGCTCCCAGCAGACGAGGCCGCCGAGGCGCTGGACCGATGGGTCGCGTGGGCACGGCGCTGCCGGATCGCATCGTTCGTCAAGCTCCAGCAGCGCATCACCAAGCACCGCGCCGAGATCCTCGCCGCCATCGACCACGGCCTATCCAACGGCCTCATCGAATCGGTCAACACCAAGATCCGGCTCATCACCAGGGTGGCCTTCGGATTCCGCTCACCCGACGCCCTCATCGGCCTCGCGATGCTCAACCTAGGCGGACACCGACCGCTGCTGCCCGGCCGATGACCCACGGATCAGTCAGAAGAGCCCAAATTCTTCACTGGCAAGACGATCCACACCGCGGATGGCGAATCGGTCGTCGAGGAAGCGCTTGCCCAGGCGCTCTACAAGTACCTGGTCAAGAACGATTACATCAACGATGACGACACGGTCTCGGAGGCCTACCTTGAGGCCAAGGAGAATGGAACCCTCGCCGAGCCGACGTCCGATGTCCTGAAGCCCGTCATTGACTTCGTCTGGCCGCTGGTCGAGGCGCTGTACATCGATCTGCCCGTTCCTCCAGACGCTCGAAAGCCGAAAAAGATCCCGCTCAACGAGGCGAACTTCAATAGGAAGGAGTTCCAGGAACTCTGGAGCCGGATCAACCACAAGGCCGTCTACCAGGTCGAGTTCGACTCAGCCGAGTTGATTGGCAAGTGCGTGGGATCTCTCGACACCCACTTGAACGTCGCCGCCATGCAGTACGTCATTCAGGCCGGCCAGCAGCGGGAGTCACTTGACGCTGATGACCTGGCTAGTGGTGCGGGATTCGATGTCTCGACGACCTCAACCCAGACCGAGACCGTGTCAGCCGGGTCTCAAGTCCAGTACGACCTGCTCGGGGAGATCACGGAGAAGACCCAACTCACCCGGCGCACCGCCGCTGCGATTCTTGGCCGGATCAACCCGAACACCTTCGCGAAGTTCCGCCTCAATCCGGAGCAGTTCATTACGGAAGCTGCACGCCTGATCAACGAGCAAAAGGCCACGGTCATCGTTGAGCACCTCGCGTACGACGCGCTCGAAGACCGCTTCGACACGGCCATCTTCACGGAGAACCAGAGTGCCCAGGACTTCGCGAAGGTCGGCGAGAAGCTCAAGAAGCACGTGTACGACTACGTCGTCACGGATTCAAAGGTCGAGCGGGACTTCGTCACCGAACTGGACACGAGCACGGAGGTCGCGGTGTACGCCAAGTTGCCCCGCGGCTTCTTTATCCCGACCCCCGTCGGCAATTACAACCCCGACTGGGCGATTGCGTTCACGGAGGGTTCGGTCAAGCACGTGTACTTCGTCGCCGAGACGAAGGGCTCCCTCTCCACCTTGCAGCTCAAGGGCGTCGAGGACGCGAAGATCGAGTGCGCCCGGAAGTTCTTCGCAGACGTCAACAAGAAGTTCGAGGGCCAAGTGAAGTACGACGTAGCCGACAGCTACTCCAAACTCATGGAACTCGTGACGGGATAAGGGGATGACAGTGACCGAGATCGATCGCACCATCGACGGCGTCGCCAAGACGATCGCTGAAGTCCTTGAGAAGAAGAAGTACTCGATCGACTACTACCAGCGCGAGTACAAGTGGGAGTCCAAACAGACCGCCGAGCTGGTCGCGGACCTCACTGCCAAGTTCCTCGACCTGTACCAGCCTGACCATGCCCGCAAGGACGTCGCGAAGTACCCCGGCTACTTCCTCGGGTCGATCATCATTTCGCAGAAGGGGAGTCAGCCGTTCGTGGTTGACGGCCAGCAGCGGCTGACGAGCCTGACGCTGTTTCTGACCTACCTGCGGCGGCTTCAGGAGGGACGCGAGGAGGTCGTCAACATTGACGAGCTCATTTACTCCGAGAAGTTCGGTGAGAAGTCGTTCAATCTCGATGTTCCCGACCGAAACCACTGCATGGAGGCCCTGTTCGAGTCCGGTGAGTACGAGCCGCCGTCGGACTCTCCGGAGTCCGTGCACACGTTGGTGAACAGGTACTCGGAGCTGGACCGGCTCTTCCCGGACGAGTTGAAGGAGGAGGCGCTGCCGTTCTTCATCGACTGGTTGAAGGATCGCGTCCAGCTTGTTCAAATCACGGCCTACAGCGACGATGACGCGTACGCCATCTTCGAGACGATGAACGACCGCGGCCTCAAGCTCACCCCGGCGGACATGCTCAAGGGCTACTTGCTCGCGAACATGGAGGACGGGAAGCCGCGTACCAAGGCAAACGAACTTTGGCGCAAGCGGCTGCGCAACCTCGATGAGCAGGCGGAGGATGCCAGTTCGGACTTCCTCAAGACCTGGCTCCGTAGCCAGTACTCCACGAAGATCCGTGAGCGCAAGAAGGGCGCGCGCCCCGAGGACTGGGACCGGATCGGCACGGAGTTTCACCGCTGGCTTCGTGGCGCTCACGACAGCGTCGGGCTGAAGTTTCGCGAGGACTTCTATCAGTTCGTCGTCCGAGACCTCGATTTCTATAGCCGCCACTACGCGCGCATTCTCGACGCGTCGACGGGCCCCTTCCAGCCGGACAGCCCACTGCGGTTCATTCGGTTCAACTCCGACCTTGGCTTCACCCTCCAGAACCAGCTGCTGTTGGCGCCGTTGCAAGTCAACGACAACGCAGCGGCGATCGACAGGAAGCTGGAGGTGGTCGGTCGCTTCACGGACATCCTGTTGGCACGACGCATCTGGAACTTCCGCGCAACGGCGTACTCCACGATGCAGTACGCCATGTTCAACGTCATGCGCGACATCCGGGGTCTCAGTCCGGATGCCCTCGCGAAGGTGCTCCGCGACTACCTGGTCAAGATCGACGAGACGTTCGACTACGACGGCCTCTACGTCCATCAGCAGAACAGGAGCCAACTCCACAAGATCCTCGCTCGCATCACCGACCACATCACCGTGAAGTCAGGCCAGGCCTCGAATTACATCGAACTGACCAACGGCGCGAAGGTGAAGTACGAAGTCGAGCACATCTGGGCCGACCACCCCGACCGGCACACGGACGAGTTCAGCCACGAGGCTGACTTCGCACGTCACCGAAATCGGATCGGTGACTTGCTGCTGCTGCCCAAGCAGTTCAACGCCAGCTACAACGACGAGACGTACGCCAAGAAGCGCCCGAGGTACTTCAGCCAGAACCTCCTTGCCGCCAGCTTGGATCCGCAGGCCTACGAGAAGAACCCAGGGTTCCTGGCTTTCGTCAAGGAATCGGTCCTGTCGTTCCACGCCCATGAGGAGTTCAAGGCGGCCGACATCGTCGAACGCGGCAACCTCTATCGGGACATCGCCAAGCATGTCTGGAACCCTGAAGACCTTCTTGCCGTCGCGGCGGGCGAGCTCCCGTGACGAACTTCAACGACCTCCGGTTGGCGCCATTGGGTGGCGAACAAGGCCTCCGCGACGCGGGCATGCAGCGTGCGCTCTTGGCGGCGCTAGAGGACGGCGAGGTAGCCCAGGCGCTCTACTCGGTGAGCGCGCACGTCTGGTTCGCGGCGGTCCTGACCGATCGAGCCTTGCTGCTCGTGAAGGGCGCAGTCCGGGCCAAGGTCACCCGTGTGCCGTTTCCGCTCGACGTGATTCGAGGGCCGCGTGCTACGAAGAAGGGCGTCCGCTTGCGCACCAGCCTGGGGGTCAAGACGCTGTGGGGCTCGAAACTCGACCCGGACATGGCTCGCCTGCTGGCGTGCGCGTCGTCCAGTGGATCCTCAGGCACCGCTACTCCGCGGAATTCGAGCAAAGCGGCTCCCGTGGCTTCTTCAGAACTGAACTCGGCGCCAGGTTCTGCGGTCGCGATCCAACGGCAGGGGGACGCCGACAGTGCCGCGCGACTCACCCGGCGCGAACGCGCAGAGGCTCGGCGTCGAGCGGGGAAGAAGCCGCGTAGGCCCAGGCTCCAGAAGGCCGGCCGTGCGTGGGTCGGATTTCCGCCGAGCTCAACGATCTGGGACGTCTCCTACAACTGTGTGAAGTGTGGGCGCGCGCTGACCAACCCGAACAGCCAGCGGCACCGAGTAGGCACGGACTGCATCAAGCGTTACGGGTCTCAAGCGCGCAAGATCACCAACCCCGCTCACACAGAGTGGTCGGCACGAAAGGCGCGGGCGGACGTCGACCGCATCGCCCAACAGGTTTCCTACGACGCGGAGTTCGCTCGCGCGTCTACGGTGTACGTCGAGGCGCTGGAGGCCTGGCGCACGGTTCGATCGGGTCGCGACGCTCGACATCCCGGCCCCGTCGACCCTCGAACTGGGTCCCCGCAGTCTCGGTAGCCCGTGCGTTCTATGCGTTCGGTTGTGACCCTCGGGAGCCGAACGCTTCGATGGCGCACTTTGGGCGCACTTTGCGCACCGCACACCCGATTCCGCGCTGGCGGACGGGCGTCGGCCATAGTCGGGCCTACTTGTTGGGCGCAGCCCCATGGTCCGACCCGGAGCCTGGAGCAAGGCGGTCGGTGGCCGCCCGGTAGTCCGGCACCACCAGCTTCCGGTTGACGTAGTGGCGCTCGGTCACAGTCTTTGGAGGTGTGGCCGAGCTGGTTCTTGGCCGCCTCGGCGTCGTAGACCTCGTCGATCTCGGTTGGCCTCGAGCCCGGTACGGACGCCGTTGTCAGGGCGGCGATCTGGAAACCGGGTGGGACTGTCGGCGCCGTTGCGTAACCTCGCCGATCACGGCGACTGCCGAGCACCACCACTCCCGCGCGGTGACGCGGGTCAGGCCTGCGGCATGACGGAGGAGGGTCCGCGTGACAGAGCACCAGGACACGGCCGCGGCCGAGGCATCGGGCGAGCACGCCCCGCCGCCCGCGGACGGTGACGCCGTGGACGACGGCGACATCGCCGACTTCGACGCCGGCAGACGCACCGACCTGTACCGGTACGTCACCGCGGATAGCGCTTCCGACTACCTGGCCGTGATGGACCTGTTCACCGCCACCCTGCTCACCGACCTCTCGGCGGCCGAGGTGCACACCTCCCTGGTCGCCGACGGCCTCGACGCGCGCGTCGAGGAGGTCGAGTACCTGTGCCGTCGGCTCGAGGAGTGGGGCAACGTGGTCCGCTCCGTGCGGGACGCACGCGTCGCGACCGTCAGCGAGTACCTGCGCTCCCGTTCCCGCTACCAGGTTTCCAAGCTCGGCGGCCGTGTCCACCGCGACGTCGGAGCGATCCTCGTCGCCAGCGACGGTGCCCGCGAGGTCGCCCGCGAACTCCTCGGCGGGACCGCAACCGTCCTGGCCCGCATCGCGAAAGCCATCGACACGATCCGGAACACGGGCAACAGCGCGCGCGTCGACGTCGAGACGCTTGCCGCCGACGTCACCACCGTCTTCCTAAACCAGCGCGCGTTCTCCGAGTCGGCCACCGACTTCTACGCGTTCGTCCAGGGCCGCATCTCCCGCTACGACCTCGCCGGGGACGAGTTCGCCGCGTTCAAGACGATGCTCCTCGACTACGTCGAGCTCATCAGCGCCGACGTGTCGCGGCACGCAACCGGCATCGCCGCGACCCTGGTACGCATCGAGGGCGGCCTTGACGTGCTCCTGCCGGCCCTCGACACCCTCCCGGGCCTGGCCGAAGCCGGCACCGAACGGTCCCCAGGACGCCGCCGTGAGGACTGGGTGGACCTCACCGCCTGGTACACCGGACGGCGCGGCCGCTCCGGGCCCGACCAGCTCCGCGGCGCGGCCGACCAAGCGCTTGGGCAGCTCCTGTCGAACGCGAAACGGATGCTCGCCGCCGCCGGCACTGGGGTGTCCCGGCGCGCCGACCTGCTGAAGCTGGCCACCTGGTTTGACACGGCCGACACCGCTACCTGTCACCGGCTCTACGACGCCGCGTTCGGTGCCTACCCGGCCCGGCACGCAATCCACGGCCCCGACGAGGACAACGGCCGTGCCGGCCCGACCACCTCCTGGTGGGACGACGACCCGGTCGACGTGCCCCTGAGCCTGCGCGAACGCGGCGACCGCACCGCCCGCGGGCGAACCTCACGGATCCCCGACCCGGGGCTCATCCGCGAACAGCTCATCGCCCAGGCGCACGCGGAAGACGAACGCAAGCGCCTCGCAGCGGCCGAGTTGTGCGCCGCCGGACATCTCAACGGAGCGCACGTCTCGCCGGCGGCCCAGCAGCTGCTTCTCGTCCTGCTCTCCGACCTGCTCGCCCGCGCGCAGAGCCTCGACGGCAAGAGCAGCACGACCGACACCGACCTCGCCCTGCGCCTGACCGCGACCCCGGACCCGGACGCGGCCACCGTGATCCACAGCCCGGACGGAGACCTCACCATCCACGGCATGACGCTCACCACCCGAGCCATCACCCAGCCCGGCACCCAGCCGGGGAGCCCGAGCATGGCGGCAACGTCATGACCGAGAACTTCACCGACAGCACCGCCGCGGGCCGCGATGGGACGCGGATGAGCGCGGCCGGTGCCGCGGGGACGAACGAGGCAGCCGCCGCCCAGCGCCGCGAAGCAGCGCGGGCGCTGGAGATGATCCCGATCCTGACCGCCGCCAAGCACCCCGACCAGCTCGCTCTGATCCGACGGCACGCGCCCGCACTCAAGCAGTCCTTCCAGACGGTGCTCGGCTACCCGCTCGTCATCGAGGCCAGCTTCGCCCGCCTGACCAAGCCGCCGCTGCCCGCCGACGTCGAGCCCCGCGGAGCGGTCCGCGCCAACAACACGCCCCTGTCTCCGCGCGCGTACACGTTCCTCGCGTTGGTCTGCGCAGGGCTTCTGGCACCGGGCACCGGCGAGCAGGTCGTCATGTCCGCCCTCGTCGAACAGGTCCGCAGCGACGCCGCGACCGCCGGCATCGACGTCGACGACACCATCACCGACCGGCGCGCCCTGGTCGCCGCGATCGGCCACCTCACCGACGTCGGGCTGCTCGTCGAGACCGACGGCAGCGTCGCCGCCTGGGGAGAGCGCCACGAGGAGGCGCTGCTGTCGATCA
Organism: Nocardioides sp. T5; assembly: GCF_048161455.1. Classification (NCBI taxonomy): domain Bacteria; kingdom Bacillati; phylum Actinomycetota; class Actinomycetes; order Propionibacteriales; family Nocardioidaceae; genus Nocardioides; species Nocardioides sp. T5. The sequence goes on from NZ_CP182415.1 coordinate 2,030,208, forward strand.
ACCGGGCGCTGCTCCCGCACATCCTCGCCCGCTCCCTCGCCGGTCTCATCGAGCCTCACGAAGTCTGGGAGCCCGCCGAGGACGCCGCAGACCCCCAGCCGCGGCGCACTCTGCGCCGACGGCTCGTGGAGAACCCGCTGACGCGTCGCGAGCACCTCACCGACGCCGAAGCTGACGCCCTGTCGCGCGAACGCCGCGACATCGGCCGGGCGCTCGACGACGCGTTCGGGCTCATCGTCGAAGTTCGCCTCGAAGGTGCCCTGGCCTACGACCCCGACCAGGACCTCACCGACATCGCGTTCCCTGGCCAGGGGACGGTCTCCCAGGCCGCGCTCCTGCTCGTCGACGCGCTCGTCGACAACCACAAGCCGGACGCGAGCACCACGGCCCTCGTCGACGGGAACCCGGTACCCGGCCTGCTGTGCGCGTGGGACGACGTCGACGCCGAGCTCGATGACCTCATCAGCCGCAACGTGCGCTCCTGGCGAGCTGGCGTCGCCGAGGACCCTAGAGGTCTACGCAACGACGTCGTCGCCCGCCTCCGTGCCGTCGGCCTCGCGATCGCGACCGACACGGGGCTCGTCCTGCACCCGGCGTGCGCCCGGTACCGGCCCGAACCGGTCCGCACACCCTCCCGCGCACGCACCACCCGGCCCGCCGCAGACGACGCACCGGACACCGTCAACGACGACCCCGACCTGTTCGACCCCGACCCGTCCGACCCTGACCTGTTCGCCACCGAAACCCCTGGGAGCAGCACATCGTGACCACGACCGAGCAGCCCGAGACCGGCACCCGCTTCGACTTCGACTTCGCTGTCGCCGTCGACGACCTCTCCGACACCCCGGTCCAGCACCACCCGAACCGGTGGCAGCTGCACCGCGCCGGCATCACGAACGTGTGGTTCTACTACGACACCGAGTTCGACTTCTCCGGGGGCCGGCTCGTGTTGCGCGGCACCAACGGGTCCGGCAAGAGCCGCGCCCTGGAGATGCTGCTGCCGTTCCTCTTCGACGCCGACCGGCGCCGCATGGACGCGACCGGGTCCGGGAAGGTCCAGCTCACCGACCTGATGAAGGCCGGCGCCGAAGGCGCGTCGAACCGGGTCGGGTACCTGTGGGTCGAGCTGCGCCGCCCGCTCGACGACACCGACCCGCTCGACGCCGACCTGCTCGCCTCCGGCGCCACCCACACGTGGATCACGCTCGGCGCCCACCTGCGCTACTCGAGCTCGACGACCGAGGTGAAGGTCCACTACTTCACCACCGACCTGCGCGTAGGACACGACCTGCCGCTGATGACCGAGGCTCGCGAACCGCTCTCGCGTGACCGGCTGACCGAGCTCGTCGGCGCCGACCGGGTGGTGGTCTCCCCGGCAACCCACCGCGACCGGGTCCGCGCCACCGTGTTCGGGCTCACCGGGGAGAGCGGCGCCGAACGGTACAACGGGCTGCTCCAGCTCCTGCACACGCTCCGTTCACCCGACGTCGGCAACCGCATCGAGGAAGGCCGGCTCCCGCAGATCCTCACCGACGCGCTCCCGCCGCTTGCCGAGAACGCCCTGAACGCCGCAGGCGAACAGCTCGACTCGCTTTCGGAGACCCGCGCCCAGCAGGAACGTCTCGAAGCCGCCCTCGAGCACGTGAAGACGTTCCTCGGCACGTACCGCCGCTACGCGGCCGCGACCATCGCGACGTCCGCGCAGCAGGCCCGGGAGAGGGCCGACAAGGTCACCACGCAGACCCGGCTCGCCGACGAGCTCCGCACCCGCCACGACCAGCTCGAGGGTGAGCGCGTCGACGCCCAGACGCTCGTCGACGAGCTCGTGGTCGCGATCAGCGAGCTCGACGCGACCATCGTGGGCATCAAGGAGTCCCCGGCCTACGCGGCCGCGCGAGACCTCGACGCCCGCCGCGGAACCGTCACCGCACTGGCCCGCACCGCCGAGATCGGTCTCGCCGGAGCAGCGACCGCACGCGACCGCGAGGCAGCTCTCGTCGCTGACGCGGACGCCGCCGCCGGCGACGTCGTCGACGCTGCATCGCGAGCCGGCGCCGATGCCGACCAGGCACGGATCGCGCTGACCGAGGGTGGCGTGCCCGCCGGTGTCCTCGCCTCCATCCCGACCCAGGTCCACGCGTCCGCAGACGAACCCGCACTGAAGTCCGCCAGCGTGCGCGTACACCGCGACGACGATCCGGTGGCCCTCACCCGCCCCGAACCGTCCGTGCTCCGAGTCGTGCCCGACGACCTGGCTTCAGCAGTGGCCGGGGTCGAGCAGGTACAGCGGGTGGCCGCCGCCCGCAGCGACCAGGCGTTCCACCGCGCCCGCGAGGCGCGCCAGGTCGACACGCTGCGGTCCACGGCAGACAGCGCCCAGGAACGCTCCAGCGAACTCGACCAGACGCGCGAGAAGTTCGAGGGAGAAGCGACGGCCCGAGCCGAGGACCTGGCCCAGGCCGTCGAGACCTACCTAAGGGCGTGGCACTCCTGGCGCATTGACGCCGCCACCGTGACCGCGTTCACCACCACCGACACGGGAACCGGCCGGGCAGTCATCCTGGACGACGCTCTCGCCCAGACGGCTGCCGCGGCCATCTCCGCCGATGACCTGTACACGGCAGGCGAGGAGCTCCTGACCGCGCTCGACCGTGCCGCCGCGCGTGCAGCCGAACCGGTCCGCGACCTGCACACCCGCCGACTGGCCGCCCTGGACACGGCGGACACCAGCGACGCACAGCGCGCAGCGGACCTGGGTCGCGAAGCCGACGCGCTGCGCGCAGCCGTGGACCCGGCGCCCCCGCTGAGCCCGTGGGCCATGCCGGCCGACGGGGTCATGCTCTGGCAGGCGGTCGACTTCCAGGACACCCTCGACGCCGACCAACGTGCCGGCCTCGAAGGGGCGCTGCTCGCCTCCGGGCTCCTGAACGCGACCTTGAGCGTCGACGGCACCGCCCACGCCGTCGACGGCGCCACCCTGGTCAGCGCGACCGGCCCGCAGGCCACCCACCCCCTCTCGACGCTCCTGCGCCCGGACCCGGCCGCCGACGTCGACCAGGACCTGGTCGCCGCCCTCCTCGAACGGGTCTCGACCGCCCCCAGCACCGGCGCAGCCGGCACCCCGAACGGAGCCGGACAGGCCGTCGACGAGGACGTGCCCCTGGCCGTCGCGGTCTGCGGCGCGTGGAGCAACGGGCCGCTACGCGGGACCCACCAGCGCGACCGTGCCCGCCACGTCGGCGCCGCCGCCCGGGCAGCAGCGCGCGAGGAACGGCTCGTCGAGATCGCCACCGAGCTGGCCACGTTGGCCGCGGCCGCTGAACAGCGCGCCCTCGACGCCGCCCAGACCCGCGACCTCATCGCCGCGCTCAAGCAGGTCGTGGCGACAGCGCCAGCCACCCGCCCCATCCACTCCGCCCGCACCCGCCTCGACGACGCGGCACGCCGAGCCGACGAAGCCGCTGCCGCTGCCGTCACCGCCGCACGCATCGCACAAGAACGCCGCGCCGAATGGGCAGCGGCCCGCGAGGCCCACCGAGCCGTGTGCGCCGAGCTCGCGTTCCCCGATGGCGCGGAGGCCCTCGACGAGGTCGGACGCGCGAGCCGGTCCGCAGCCGGCCGATGCCGCGACGCAGTCACCTCGCTGCGGCGTACCGACGAGGCCCACACGAAGCACCAGGCCCGTCTCGACCAGCTCCCGGCGGCTGCCAAGGCTCGCGAGGGCGCGGAGCTGGCGGCCACGTCCGACTGGGCCGTCTGGCACCGCGAGGCAGCCGAGTTCGCCGCCATCGAAGCCAACGTCGGCGCCGACGCGTCCACCGCGCAAGCCGAGCTCAAGCAGGCACGCGAACTGCACCGAGCCCACAGCGACGACCTGGAACGCTGGCGCAGCGAGTACAGCAACCTGGTCGCCCAGTGCGCCACCGCACTGGTCAACGCCGACAACGCCGCCGACGACGTCGCCACCGCGAAGGTCACACTGACCGACGCGACCTCCGAGCTGTTGCGACGGCTCGCGCTGCCCGGCCTGGCCGCCGCCGCGTTCACGAACGACCTCGAGCCGCCATCGCTGCCGGAGATCACGCCCAAGGCTGTCCGCGACCTGACCCTCAAACTCGAAGAGGGGCTACGAGCCCACCAGGGCAAGGCGGACGAGAACACGCTCCTGGCTGCCCAGCAGCGTCTCGAACGCGATCTGTCCGGCACGTTCGACGTCACCCCCCGCATCGACGACGGCGTCCGGCTGGTGACGTTGAGCGACGCGACCGGGTCGCGCAGCATCGCGCAGGCTGCCGTCGGACTGGACCAGGCGGCCGCCACCGGCCGGTCGGCGCTGACCGACCGGGAACGTGACGTGTTCACCGAGTTCGTCCTCGGCGGCGTCGCCGAAGAGCTCCGCCGCCGGCTGAACCAGGCCGGCGAGCTCGTCGATGCGATGAACGCGTCGCTGGCCGAGATCCGCACCAGCCACGGCATCGGGGTCAAGCTGCGGTGGAAGCTCGACGACGACTCCGACCGGACGGCGAGCCGCATCCGGGAACTGGTCGCGACCGTCGGCCAGCTCCGCTCGGCCGAGCAGACCTCCGAGCTGACCGACCTGCTGCGGGCCCGCGTCTCCGAGGCGTTCGACGCCGACCCGTCCGCCGGGTACGCGGTACACCTGGCCGGCGCGCTGGACTACCGCGACTGGCACCGCATGAACGTCATCATCCTCGGCCCGAACCCCGGCCAGGAGCGGCTGATCGGCCGCAAGGCGAAGCTGTCGCAGGGGGAGACCCGGTTCGTGTCGTACGTGGCGTTGTTCGCCGCCGTCGACGCGTACCTGTCGGGACTGCCGAATCCGGACCGGGCGCTGCGGATGCTGCTGCTCGACGACGCGTTCGCGAAGGTCGACGACCCTACGATCGGTGAGCTGATGGGGCTCCTCGTGCGTCTCGACCTCGACTTCGCGATGACCGGGCACGCCTTGTGGGGGACCTACCCGCAGGTGCCGTCCCTGGATGCCTACGAGGTACGTCGCGCCGACGAGGGCGCGGCGGTGACCACGCACACGCATTGGGACGGCCGGAACCGGCACCTGCGAGCGGCGCGATGACCAAGACGGCGGCCGTGCCGGAGCCCGCACGCTCCTACCTCGCGGCACCATGCCTGGCGCCGGTGTGGGTGGCGGTGCGGACCAAGCTCGAGAAGGGCGCGTTGGCGCCGACCGGGGCGGTTTCGGTCGACCTGGACACGGACGCGGCCGAACGGATCTCCGGGCTGCTCGGTGCCGGATCGAAGCCGCTGCGGCCGGGCCGCCGACGTCTGGACCTCGCAGCCCTGGACGCGGCGCTGCGCGGCTCGGCAGCCCAAGCTGGTCTGGTTGCGGTCGTCGCTGACCTGACGGGGTCTACCCTGGTTGACCGCGCCGTAGTTCGGGCGCACGATCGGCAGGTCCGGACCGATTTGTTCGGCACACTCGATGCGGCCCTCGCCGGTGCGGGGTGTGCCGCGGCGCCGTGGGTACCGACGTTCTGTGACGGCGTACGTCGAGCCGGTGTGCTCAGCAAGGCCGGGGACGAGGCGTGGGATGCGGTCGGCGCGTTCGGTCGGGTTCTGGGCGAGCTGGTCGCCGCCGGAGCGTTGCCGACCCACTTCGACCTAGCCGGACGCCCGGCGGCCGACGACCCACACGGTGTGAACGGCGGTGGAGTGGCCGGTGTAGCGCTGATGTTGGGTGAGCTGGGTGAGCTCGCCACGCGGGGTACCGGGGATGCGCACGGGCTGGACGGGGGTCGGGTGACTGCGGCGCTGGTGCTGCGCGCTGCTGCAGCCGCTTTCGGGGTACCGGTCCCGACGTCGGCGACGGAGCGGCGGGAGGTGTGGGCTCGGCTCGGGGTCAGCCCGGACGCGGTGTCAGGGACCGTGCTGTCGTGGGGACTGCGCCCTCCCGGGGATGACGCCTGGTCGGCGATGATGCGCCAGCGTGCAGACCTGGGCCTGGTGACCCACCTGACCGTTCAAGAGCTCGAGGCGGCTGGGGTGCTCGGCGAGCACGAGCAGATTGCCGTGACGCCGCCGGGCACGGTGGTGTGGGCGTGTGAGAACCCTCAGGTTCTGCAGGCGGCGGCCAGGGCGATGGTGCCGGGACCGTTGCTGTGTACAGCTGGGAACCCGGCGTCGGCCGGGTGGCGGCTGCTGGACCGGCTGTGCCGTGCCGGTGTCGTCGTTCGCTATCACGGTGACTTCGACTGGCCCGGTGTCGCGATCGCGGGCCGACTGATCGGCCTCGACGTCGAGCCGTGGCGGATGGGCGCCGGCGACTACGACGAAGCCGTCGTTGCCGCGCCGGGTCGCAGCCGGGTCGCGCTCACCGGACGTGAGGCCGCGACCCCGTGGGCACCTGAGCTCGCGGCCCGCATGCGCACGGTCGGGGTCGCGGTCCACGAGGAAGCTCTCATCAGCTTCCTTCTCGCAGACTTGGCCGACGCAGCAGCGGGATTGTCCGACTAGGCCTACCGTGCTCGCGCCGAGAACCGGATGTTTGACTGGCTCGAGGGACTACGTGATCGCCGCATAAGGAGAAGTGGCCAGTTGTGCCGCAGTCCCCGCCCGGGCACGAACCGGGGCTACGACGACGCGGCACCTCAAGTGGATCTTGGGGGAAGAAGATCTCCGTCCCACGCTGCGGGGGGTTCGTTAGGCGGTACCGAGAAGGCGCTGAACTGTGTCGGTGCCGTGCGATACAACGAGGTCATGCATTTCACGTTGGACGGTGAGCAATTCGAGCTGACGCCTGAGTCGGTTCGCGCACGTCTCGTCGACCACGTTCCTGAAGACATCCGTGAGTATTGGGTCGAGATCGACGGTACTCGCTGGCCCGTGAAGCAGGTCATCTCACTGGCGACCGGTGTCACGGACCGGCAGCGCTTCCAGTCTCAGTCCTCGCGGCGGTGGTTGCAGAAGCTGGGGTTCCCGATTGGCAGCGGCCAGAGTGTCACGGAGTCGCGTGCTCCTCAGCCGGTTCGCGCTGCTCCTGGCGCTCCTTGGCCTCATGGTCCCAGCGGGCCATCTCAGCAGCGACCTGCCGCTTTGTCTTGCGGCGGAAGCCAGGGTCTGCTCGCTCCCACTGCTGCATGACGTGCTGGGCGTGCTCCAATTCGGCAGCCTGGTCCTCCAGCCGCCAGGGATTCCAGAACTCATCGCGGTGTAGATCGACAAACAGCTCGCGCGCGGCCACGTTCTCCTCGAAGGTTGACGTCGCGCCCCGCTTGGGGCGCCACAACCGCGTGCCATCGCTGTAGACCCCAGCGGGCAGCACATCGGTCCCCGAGTCCGTCACCATGCCTCGATACTGCGAACCGGCAGCGTGGCGCGCAACAGGTTCGCGGTGAACTTTGTGTTCCAGGCTGCCGCCCGCACACGCCGATGCGATCGCGTGGCGCATATCGGCGGCTCAGGGTCGCGAGACAGCGCCGGTGAGACCGATGACGCCCCTCGGACGCGTGCGGAGCGCCCATGATCGGATTGGATCATGCCGATCCGCCAGGTCAACGAACGTCAGCGAGCCATCCCTGAGGCTGCGGTCGGTTGCGACCCGTTGGAGCCGATTGTTCGAGGGCGCGCTTTGAATCGCGGCGGGTCGCAGATGAAGCCGACGCAATCGGCGTCCCAGGCGGCAAAGCCGCAGGTCAGCGGCCGGTTTGCTCACATGAACGCAGTTGTCGGCAAAGGATCGCGCTCACGCTCAGGATCGTCGGCGTCTTCCCGATGACACACAACGTTGAGTGCGCCGCACCCGTCTGGGTGGTCTGCGGGCTCAGCCGGATGCGCGCTCAGCGTGGGGTGCGCTGGGTACGCACAACAACGAAAAACGGCGTCTGACGCTGGAAGACGTTGTAAGACGTTTTCGCAGGTCAGACGCCGTTTCAGGCATCTAGCCGCAGGTCAGATCGACCCCCGACTTAAATGTCGTAGTACAGCTCGAACTCGTGCGGGTGCGGGCGCTGCTGGACCGGGGCGATCTCCTGGGTGCGCTTGAAGTGGATCCAGGTCTCGATCAGGTCGTCGGTGAAGACACCGCCGGCCGTCAGGTACTCGTGGTCCGCCTCAAGGGCGTCGAGCACGGCGTCGAGGCTGGTCGGCACCTGGTTGATGTCGGCCATCTCGTCCGGCGGCAGCTCGTAGATGTCCTTGTCGATCGGCGCTGCGGGCTCGGTCTTGTTCTGGATGCCGTCAAGGCCGGCGAGCATCAGGGCCGAGAAGGCGAGGTAGGGGTTCGCCGACGGGTCGGGGAAGCGGGCCTCGACGCGCTTGGCCTTGGGGTTGGCACCCGTGATCGGGATGCGGACCGAGGCGGAGCGGTTGCGCGAGGAGTAGACGAGCGAGATCGGCGCCTCGAACCCGGGCACGAGCCGGTGGAAGGAGTTCACGGTGGGGTTGGTGAACGCGAGGAGCGAGGGGGCGTGCTCGAGGATGCCGCCGATGTACCAGCGGGCGATGTCGGACAGGCCGGCGTACCCGGTCTCGTCGAAGAACAGCGGGTCGCCGTCCTTCCACAGCGAGGAGTGGATGTGCATGCCCGAGCCGTTGTCGCCGAAGATCGGCTTCGGCATGAAGGTGACCGACTTGCCCTGGTCCCACGCGGTGTTCTTGATGAGGTACTTGAACTTCATCACGTCGTCCGCGGCCTTGAGCAGCGTGTCGAAGCGGTAGTTGATCTCCGCCTGGCCGGCGGTGCCGACCTCGTGGTGGGCACGCTCGACGAGGAGGCCGCAGGCCTCGAGGTTCTTGACCATGTCGGCGCGCAGGTCGCTGTAGTGGTCGTAGGGCTCGACGGGGAAGTAGCCGCCCTTGAGGCGCGTCTTGTAGCCCTTGTTCTGGCCGTCGTCCTTGCCGGAGTTCCACCAGCCCTCGACGGAGTCGATGTGGTAGTAGCCCTCGTTGACGCCCGTGCTGTAGCGGACGTTGTCGAAGATGTAGAACTCGGCCTCGGGGGCGAAGTAGGCGGTGTCCGCGATGCCGGTCGAGTCGAGGTAGGCCAGCGCCTTGCGCGCGATGTTGCGCGGGTCGCGGCTGTAGGCCTCGCCCGTGATCGGGTCGTGGATGAAGAAGTTGACGTTGAGGGTCTTGCTGCGGCGGAACGGGTCGAGGTACGCCGTCGTCGGGTCCGGGAAGAGCGACATGTCGGACTCGTTGATCGCCTGGAACCCGCGGATCGAGGAGCCGTCGAAGCCGAGGCCGTCGTCGAAGACGCTCTGGTCGAAGGAGGATGCCGGGACCGTGAAGTGCTGCATCACGCCCGGCAGGTCGCAGAAGCGGACGTCGATCATCTCGACGCCCTCGTCCTTGATGAACTTCAGGAGCTCATCGGAGTTGTTGAACATTCGGTTCCTCCTTGACGGCGACGTGCGCACGTCGAGTTTGCAGCGTTCGGGAGCGGAGCCTCGTTGCACCGTGCCGCCACGCTAGGTGGGAGCAGTTTCCAGACCGTATCCCGTTTGTTTCGCCCGTGTTACAGGTGACCGGTCGCTGGGCCGTCCCCGGACGCCTCCTAGGCTGGGTGCGTGACCAGCGCTGTAACACCGGAGCTCGAGTCGGCCCCGTGGGGAAGGCGCATCCTCGCCCTGTTCGTGGACTGGATCACCTGCCTGGCCGTCGTCGAGGGACTCGTGGCGGCCGGCGTCCTCGGCGGCAACCCCAACGGTCTCGGCACGTTGGCGCTCTTCGTCGTCGAGTCCGCGCTGTTCACCGCGCTGGCCGGCGGCTCGTTCGGCAAGCTCGCGACCAGGATCCGGGTCGTACGCCGCGACGGCTCGGGCCAGCCTCCCTCGCTGCTGCGAGCCCTCCTGCGCTCGGTGCTGGTCGCGCTGCTCATCCCGCCGTTGCTGACCTTCGACGGCCGCGGCCTGCACGACGTCGCGGCCGGCACCCGCAGCGTGACGATCTGAGGCGGAGCCTCAGCGGCCGCGCTGCTGGGAGCGCATGCCCTTCATCGAGGTCGGGATCGGCCCCTTGGGCAGCGGCAGCTTGCCGCGCTGGGCGTCGAGGGCCTTGAGGCGCTGGAGGATGTCGGTCATCTCGGCGGGCTTGACGTTGCGGCCGAGCTTCTGGACGTGCTTGACCAGCTTGGGCAGCGGCACCTCGCCGTCGCCGCGACCGCACACGACCTCGTGGATCGGGACGCCGTACGCCACGCGCTCGTGCTTCTTGCGCTCGGTCGCGAGCAGCGCCTTGACGCGGCTGGGGCTCGAGCCCTCCCCGACCAGCACGATGCCGGGAGGACCGACGACGCGGTGCACGACGTCCTGCTGCTTGGTGAAGCCGACGACCGGGTCGACCTTCCAGCCGCGGCGCAGCATCTGCAGGGCGCCCGCTCCGGCGGCCGGCTGGCCCTCCATCTGCGTGTACGCCGCCTTCTGGGCGCGGCGGCCGAAGACGAGCAGCGCGCAGAGCGCACCGATCAGGAGCGCGCCGACGACCGAGATGATCCAGCCGATCAGGCCGTCACCGGGCAGCACCCACATGAGCGCGAAACCGAGGGCGGCGCCGAGCACGAAGACGCCCATCACGATCAGGCCGATGCGCGGGTCGCTCCGCTTGGCCATCGTGTAGGTCTGCATGATCTGCCCGCGGCGCGAGCTGGGCGTGGTGGCGGGGGTCGACATGAGGTGGCCTTGTCCGGTCAGGTGTTCAACAGGTGCGGGGTGGTGCGGGTGGTGAGGGTCAGACGCTTGCAGCGGCGCGCGCGTCCATCGCCTGACCGTACAGCCGTCCGGCGCGGTAGGACGAGCGGACCAGCGGACCCGAGAGCGCGCCGGCGAAGCCGATCTCGTCGGCCTCGGCCTTGAGCTCGACGAACTCCTCCGGCTTGACCCATCGCTCGACGGGGTGGTGCCGGGGGGAGGGGCGGAGGTACTGGGTGATGGTGATCAGCTCGCAGCCGGCCTCGTGGAGGTCGCGCAGCGCCTGGCTGACCTCCTCGCGGGTCTCGCCCATGCCGAGGATGAGGTTGGACTTGGTCACCAGGCCGAAGTCGCGCGCCTGGGTGATCACGTCGAGCGAGCGGTCGTAGCGGAAGGCCGGGCGGATCCGCTTGAAGATCCGCGGGACCGTCTCCACGTTGTGGGCGAGCACCTCGGGACGCGACTCGAAGACCTCCTGGAGGAGGTCGGGCTTGCCGTTGAAGTCGGGGATGAGGTTCTCCACGCCGGTGCCGGGGTTGAGCTCGTGGATCGCGCGGACCGTCTCGGCGTACAGCCAGGCGCCGCCGTCGGGCAGGTCGTCGCGGGCGACGCCGGTGATGGTGGCGTACTTGAGCTCCATCTTCTGCACCGACTCGGCCACGCGGCGCGGCTCGTCACGGTCGAGCGGCTGGGGCTTGCCGGTGTCGATCTGACAGAAGTCGCAGCGTCGGGTGCACTGGTCGCCGCCGATGAGGAAGGTGGCCTCGCGGTCCTCCCAGCACTCGAAGATGTTGGGGCACCCGGCCGACTGGCAGACCGTGTGCAGGCCCTCGCCCTTCACCAGGTTCTGCAGAGCGGTGTACTCAGGGCCCATCTTGGCCTTGGTCTTGATCCACTCCGGCTTGCGTTCGATCGGGGTCTCCGCGTTGCGGATCTCCAGGCGGAGGAGCTTGCGTCCTTCAGGTGCGGGAGCAGTCGTCACGTCCGCCACCCTACGCCGCGTCTGGAGGCCACCCAATTTCGCCCGGTGCGGTTCAGAGGAGCAGGTCGGGCGTGATCGGGAGGCGGCGGATGCGACGGCCGGTGGCGTTGAAGACGGCGTTGCCGATGGCGGCGGCGACGCCGCACAGGCCGACCTCCCCGACGCCCTTCACCCCGACCGGGTTGAGGCGGTCGGGACCGCCGACGAACTCGACCTCGAGGTCGGGGACGTCGGCGTTGACGGCCATCAGGTAGTCGGCGAGGTGGGCGTTGGTGATGCGACCCGTCTGAGGTCCGGCGTGGAGGTCGGTGACGGTGTGCTCCAGGAGGGCGTGACCGATGCCGCCGACCGTGCCGCCGACCACCTGGCTTCGCGCGGTCCGCTCGTTGAGCACCTGACCGCAGTCGATGACCGACACCAGCCGCTCGACCCGCACGAGGCCGAGGTCGGCGTCGACCCGGACCTTGGCGAACTTCGCACCGAAGGCACCGGACGGGGACATCCCCAGCTCGGCAGGGTCGGGCTTGTCCGCCGTGGCCTCCGCCGTCACCTCGTCACGGTCGCCGACGGCCCGCGCCAGCGCCTCGCGGCCAGGCGCACCACTCAGCTCCAGGTCGGCCAGCACCGCGGAGGTGGCCAGCGCGACGGCGTTGGAGATGGCCGTCGCCAGACCCGATCCGCCGGCCGGGGGAGAGGCGGGCAGCGAGCTGTCGCCCAGGACCACCTCGACGTCACCGACCTCGAGCCCGAGCCGCTCGGCGGCCACCTGGGTGACGATGGTGTAGGTGCCGGTCCCGATGTCCATGGCCGCGCAGTGGACCGCCGCCGAACCGTCGCGACGTACGACGACGCGCACCGTGCAGGGCTCCTGGAAGTAGAAGAACGACACGGCCGCCATCCCGTAGCCGATGAGCTGGTCGCCCTCGCGCGTCGCGCGGGGCGACGGATCGCGCTCGTCCCAGCCGATCAGCTCGGCGCCGCGGCGCAGGCACTCGTCCAGCGCCTTGCTCGACCACGGCAGGTCGTCCTGGTCGGGGTTGGTGACGGCTTCGTTGCGCAGCCGCAGCTCGACGGGGTCGATGCCGAGCTCCACGGCGAGCTCGTCGAGTGCGGTCTCGAGGGCGAAGTTGCCCTGCGCCTCCCCGGGCGCCCGCATCGAGCCCGGAGGAGAGATGTGCAGGCGCACCTGGTCGACGTCGGCGCGCAGGTGCTCGACGGCGTACCCCTGGCGGGTGCCGGAGACCACGTTCTCCGGGTTGTCGTCGTCGACGGCCACCGGGATCGTCGCGGTGTGCTCGACGGCGGTGAGCGTGCCGTCGCGACGGGCGCCGAGGCGCACGTGCTGCACGGTCTCGGGCCGGTGGCCGACCCCGGTGAACATCTGCGGGCGGCTCAGCACAACTCGCACCGGCCGGTCGACGACCTTCGCGGCCATCGCCGCCGCGTGGATGTAGGGCCACGGCCGCAGGCCCGAGCCGAACCCTCCACCGAGGTAGGGGCACTCGACCCGCACGTCCTCGCGCGGGATGCCCCACGCCTCGGCCAGGCAGTCCGCGACGTTGAAGGGCCACTGGGTGGTGGCCCACATGTGCAGCGCGTCGCCGTCCCACTCCGCGCTCGCGGCGAAGAGCCCGATCGGGTTGTTGGTGTTGTCACCGGTGACGTAGTCGGCGTCGACCACCACCTCGGCCTCCGCGAGGCCGCGCTCGAGGTCGCCGCGCACGCTGTCGGCGCCCGCCGGGTCGTCGTCCTCCCGGTCGGCCCGCGGGTCGTTGATGTCCACGACCGGCTCGTCGACGTCGTACGTCACGTGCAGCAGGTCGGCAGCGTGCAGCGCCTCCTCGCGCGTCTGGGCGACGACCATGGCGACGTAGTCGCCGCGGAAGCGCACGACCGCGTCCTGGAACGGCGGCAGCGGTGCGCGCTCGTCGGAGGACGCCTCGTCAGGGCGTACGACGCGGGGCGCGTCGTGGTGCGACAGCACGGCGACCACGCCGGGTGCGGCCAGCGCATCGGTGGTGTCGACGAGCTCCACGCGGCCCGAGGTGATCGTGGCGCCGACCAGCACGCCGACGAGGGCGTCGCGCGGGGCGAGGTCGTCGGCGTAGGGCACGGCGCCGGTGACCTTGAGCGGTCCGTCGACGCGGGTCACTCCGGCGCCGATGACGGGCGCACCGGTCGTGGGGGCTGCCGTCGTGGTGGTCATGCGGTCACCTCCGTGACGTCGCGCAGCTGCCGGACCAGGGTGCGGCGGGCCAGCTCAGGCTTGAAGTCGGTGCCCGTGACGGTGAAGGCGTCGGCCAGCTCGGCGGCCGCCGCCTCCTCGAAGAGCGCCATCGAGGCCCGCTGGCCGCGCAGCACCTCCTCGGCGCGCCTCGCGCGCCAGGGCACGGAGCCGACACCTCCGAGACCGATGCCGACGTGGGCGAGCACGCCGTCCTCGACCCGGGCGACCACCGCCGCCGACGTCAGGGCGAACTCGTAGGACGCGCGGTCGCGCACCTTGAGGTAGCCCGAGCGGGCGTCAGGCAGGGGGATCTCGAGGTGGGTGATGAGCTCCCCGGCGCCCAGCACGTTGTCGCGCGAGGGGTCGTCGTCGGCGCGGACGTGCAGGTCGGTGACCGGGATGGTGCGGCGGCCGCCGGGGCCGTGCAGGCGTACCTGCGCGTCCAGCGCCACCAGGGCCACCGCGAGGTCGGAGGCGTGCAGTGCGATGCAGCCGGCGTTGACGCCGAGGACGGCGTGGGTGCGCGCGGTGCCCTCGACCGCCGCGCAGCCGCTGCCGGGTTCACGCTTGTTGCACTGGGTCACCGTCGGGTCGCGGTAGTAGCGGCAGCGGGTGCGTTGGAGGACGTTGCCGCCGATGGTCGCCATGGTGCGCAGCTGGGGAGAGGCAGCGAGCAGCAACGAGTCGCGCAGCACGGCGCAGCGTACGACCTCGGGGTGCCGGGCCAGGTCGGCCATCGTCACCGAGGCCCCGACCACGAGCACGCCGTCCTCGAGCTCCACGTCGGTCAGTGGGAGCCGGCTGATGTCGACGAGGGCGTCCGGGGACCACACCCCGTCGCGCATCAGGTCGAGCTGGGTGGTGCCGCCGGCGATGAAGGCGGTGTCGCCGGGTCTCTGGACGGCGCGGGCGACGGCGTCGGTCGTGACCGCGGCGCTGGCGGTGGCCACGTCGTCGGCGCGGGTGTAGGTGAAGGGGCGCACGTCAGGCCTCCCGGGCAGCGCGGGCGGCGAGGACCGCGTCGACGATGCGCGGGTAGGCGCCGCACCGGCAGAGGTTGCCGCTCATGAGCTCGCGGACGTCCTCGGCGGTCTCCCACCCGTCCTCCTCGAGCAGGGCCGCAGCGGACATCACCTGTCCTGCGGTGCACGCACCGCACTGGAAGGCGTCGCAGTCGAGGAACGCCTGCTGGACCGGGTGCAGCGCGTCGGCGCTGCCGATCCCCTCGACGGTGGTGACCTCACGGCCGTCGACCTGCGCCGCGAGGGTGAGGCACGAGAGCACCCGACGTCCGTCGACGTGCACGGTGCAGGCACCGCAGGCTCCCTGGTCGCAGCCCTTCTGGGTGCCGGTGAGCCCCAGCGTCTCCCGCAGCATGTCGAGCAGGGAGCGGCGTGGGTCCACCTCCACCGAGCGGCTCTCATCGTTGACGGTCACGGTCACGGGCACGCCACTCATGCCGCCAGCGAACCAGATGCCGTACGCCGGACGCACCACCCCTCGGCGCGGGTCGGGGTCAGCCGCCGGGCGTCACCAGCTGGATGCGCGGACCGCGACCGGGCTCGGGACGGGCGTCGTAGTCGGGGGTGGCCTCGTAGGGCTGCCAGGAGAGGTACGTCGCGAGGTGCTGCCGCACGCTCGGCAGCACGTCGCCGATCGTGACGTCGCGGCCGAGCTCCTGCGACAGCGAGGTGACGCCCGCGTCGGCGATGCCGCACGGGACGAACCGGTCGTACCAGCCCAGGTCGACGTCGCAGTTGAGCGCGAAGCCGTGCATCGTCACGCCGCGGCTCACCCGGATGCCGATGGCCGCGATCTTGCGCTCGGGGCCGCGCTCGTCCTCGCGCAGCCACACGCCGCTGCGGCCGGGGATGCGAGCCGTCGTGACGCCGAGCTCGGCGCACACCGCGATCAGCGCCTCCTCGAGCCGGCGGACGTAGTCGACGACCTTGACGTGGTCGGGCAGGGCGACGATCGGGTAGCCGACGAGCTGGCCAGGACCGTGGAAGGTGATCTTGCCGCCGCGGTCGACGTCGATCACGGCCGCGCCTCCCGGGTCGAGTGGGCGCTCGTGCGGGTCGGTCCGCTTGCCGGCCGTGAAGACGGGCGGGTGCTCGAGCAGCAGCACGGTGGCGCGCCGCGAGCCCGCGACGACCTCCTCGTGGACCCGCCGCTGGAGGTCCCACGCGGCCAGGTAGTCGACCGCGTCGTCGCCGAGACCGGCGACCTCGAAGTCCAGCGCGGGCGTGACGACCTGGTCCGACGACATGCCCCCGAGCGTACGCCGCTGGCTCGCCGCTCTTCCCGTGGACCTGCCCTGCGTCATCCAGATCCGCACCCATGGGTCGCGGTTCGTATGACGCTGCGCGGGTGGCCGTGGCAGCGTCATACGCCTCCGCAGCCATGACTGCCGGTTCGTATGACGCTGCGAGGGGGCCTGTGGATGACGCCTGCAGCGGGCCGGGGGATCGGCGAGGGTGGGGTGGTGGACCCGCGACGACTGCTCCCCGTGCTGACCGCGGCCGCCTGTGCGCTGGTCGTGGCGACGCTGGTGGTCGTCGTGGCGCGCCCCGATCCGCCGCCACGACCACGGGTCGAGGCAGGCAGCTCGGACCACCCGCCGCCGGCGGCGCGGCCCGCGCGGGCCGGACCGGCCGCGGTCCTGGCGGCGTGGGACGAGCGTCGCTCCGCCGCCTGGGCCGAGGGTGACGTCGCGGCGCTCAAGGAGTTGTACGTCGACGGGTCCGGCGCGGGCGCGGCCGACGTGCGCCTGCTGCGGGACTACCGCCGTCGTGGGCTACGGGTCGAGGGGCTGGCGACGCAGCTGCTGGCCCTTCGCGTGACCGCGCGGTCGTCCGAGAGGCTGGAGCTGGTGGTCACCGACCGCGTCGTCGGGGCCGAGGCCGTCGGGGCCGGGGAGCCGGTCGCGCTGCCGGTGGCCCGCCCGTCCACGCGGCGGGTGGTGCTGGTCCGCGAGGACGGGAGCTGGCTGGTGGCGGAGGTGCGCGATCAGGACAGCGCGGCGGCCAGCACCTCGCGGACGTCCTCGTCCTCGAAGTCGTAGCCGGCGCGCTCGAGCGCCGCCGGCCGCGCGTTGACCGACCCGAGGAGCTCGGGGGCCAGGTCGCCGGCGGCCACTCGCATCAGGGGGGCCGGCACGGCGAGGAAGGCCTTGCGGTGCAGTGCTCCGGCGAGGGCCTTGGTGAACTCCGCGTTGGTGGGCGTGTGCGGGCAGCAGAGGTTGAAGGCGCCCGAGACGTCGCGGGACTCGATGAGGTAGCTCACCGCGCCGATCCAGTCGCGCAGCGAGATCATCGGCATGAACTGCTTGCCCGACCCGAGCCGCGCGCCGCCTCCGGCCTGGAACAGCAGGCGCAGCTGCTTCAGGGGCGGCGAGGTCCGGTCCATGACGGGGGAGGTGCGCAGCTCGCACACCCGAGCTCCGGCCTCGCGCGCCGGGTCGGCTGCCGCCGACCACTCGTGGGAGACCGTGGTGAGGAAGGCGTCGCCGGTGCTGGGGGTGTCCTCGGTGACCGGCGCGGCGCCGTGGTCGCCGTACCACGCGATGCCGTTGCCGGCGAGGAACGCCGCCGGGCGCTCGGAGGCGGCGATGGTCTCGGCGAGCAGCCGGGTGGTGGAGACCCGGGACTCGAGCACCTCGCGGGCCCACTTCCGCGAGTGCGGGTTGCCGGCGATGCTGGCGCCGGCGAGGTTGACGACGGCGTCGGCGCCCTCGATCACCGCGGTGTCGACCCGGCCAGCAGCGGGGTCCCACCGGGACTCGTGCGCCGAGCAGGTCTCGCGCCGGACGAGGGCGGTCACCTCGTGCCCGTGCACCCGGAGGTGGTCGGACAGGTGGGTCCCGAGGAAGCCCGAGGCCCCGGCGATGACGACGCGCATGCCACCACCCAACCATGCGGCCCAAGCGTGCGAGGCGGGTTCAGCCGGCCAGGTGGGCCCACCGGGGGGACAGCTCGTGCCACGGCCCGTCGTCGACCACGCGACCGGAGTCGAGCACCACGACACGGTCGGCCTGCGCCAGCGCCGCTGCCTTGCTCGTGGCGCCGATGACGGCGGTGCCGCGGGCCCGCAGCGCCTGCCACAGCTCGATCTCGGTCGCGGCGTCGAGCGCCGAGGACACGTCGTCGGCCAGCAGCACGTCGGCGTCGGTCGCCAGCGCGCGCGCCAGGGCGAGGCGCTGCACCTGCCCGCCGGAGAGGCGTACGCCGCGGTGGCCGACGAGGGCGTCGGGGCCACCGGCCTCGTGGACGTCGCGCCCCATGCGCGCCGACTCGAGCGCCGGCATCACCGTCCGGTCGAGGTGGTCGAGCGCGACGTTGCCCGTGAACGTGCCGGACAGCACCCGCGGCACCTGCGCGACGTGGGCGACGCGTCCGGGCCGGAGGGTGGTCTGCGGGTCGTCGACGAGCCGGTCGTTCCAGCGGATCTCGCCCGTGCTGCCGACCAGCCCGGCGAGCGCGCTGAGCAGGCTGGACTTGCCCGACCCCACCTGGCCGAGCAGGAGCACGAGCTCGCCGGCCTGCACCTCGAGGTCGACGCCGTGGACGCCGACCGTGCCGTCGTCGTGGACCGCGGCGAGGTCGCGGACCGCGAGGGTGCGCAACGGGTCGCGGTGGGGGGTGGTGGGCTCGGGGCCGAGGCCGTGGACGAGGTCGACGCCGGGCGGCAGGTCCATCAGGTCGCCGCCACCGGCCAGCTCGCTCGTGGCGTTCAACCAGGCACGGGTGCCGGGTGCCTCGGTCACGACGGTGCCGGCGACCCGGCCGAACCAGTCGAAGCCGCTCACGGCGTTGGCGACCAGCAGCGCGGTCGCGAGCTCCCACTGACCGGTGAGCAGCCCGCCCCACGCCGCCACGACGCCGCACTGGACCATCACGACCGGGACGCCCTCGAGCAGTGCCTGCACGCGGTGCTCGCGGACCGCCGCGTCCACGCGACCCCCGTCGACGTCGCGCAGGTGCTGGTGGACCTGTGGCGTGGCCGCGGCGAGCTTGACCGTGCGGACCGACTCGAGCGCCGACACGAGCGACTGGCCGAACCGCGCCCGGGCGGTCGACGCGGCCGCGGCCGAGCGTCCGGCGACGCGGCGGCCCAGGGTGGAGGCGAGGGCGGAGGCGACCATCACGGCGAGCAGGACCGCGCCTGCGACCCAGGTGCGGGCGATGAGGGCGGTCACCGCCGCGATGACCAGGCCGTTGACGAAGTCGACCCAGCGGTCGGTGTAGCGCGCGAGCCGGTCGGCGTCCATCGTGCGGGCGACGACCTCGCCGGGCGGGGTGCGCAGCAGGCGGCGCTGGGACGTCTGTCCGTGGAGGACCGCGGCGCGCACGCGCAGGCGTACCTCCACCCACCAGTGGGGGTAGGTGCGGAACGCCTGGGCGAGGAGGAGGGGGCCGATGAGCAGGGAGGCGACCAGGGCGAGGACCAGCAACCCGGGACGCTGACCCGCCTGGAGGTCGGTGACGATGTGTCCCCAGACCCAGCCCGTCACCGCGCCGAACGCGCCGGTCAGCGAGGAGACGAGGAACAGGACCGCGCCCAGCAGGCCCCACTGCGGCTGCATGCTGATGGTGTGGAGGACCTGGCGGGCCAGGCTCGGCGTGGGAGCGAGCTCCGGCGGCGCCGGGGGAGTGGTGCTGCGGCGCACGGAGCCGATGGCGGAGTCGTCGTGGTGGTGCTCCTCGACGACCGCCTCGTGGGCCGCGGCGGCGAGGAGGTCACGGAAGGGACCGTCCTCGGCAGCGAGTCGTGCGCGCGGTCCCTGCTGGACGACCCGACCCGACTCGAGGACGGCGACCTGCTCGGCGCGCTCGGTGGTGGAGAGCCGGTGCGCGACCAGGATGCCCGTGCGGCCGGAGATCAGGCGGTCGGCCGCGCGCACCACGCGCGCCTCGGTGACGGGGTCCATGCGGGCCGTGGCCTCGTCGAGGACCACGACGCTGACGTCGCGGACCAGCAGGCGGGCGAAGGCGACGAGCTGCTCCTCACCGGCGGACAGGCTCGTGCCGCCCGGGCCGAGGACGGTGTCGAGCCCGTCGGGCAGCCCGGCGACCCACTCGGTCAGGCCGAGCTCGGCCACCGCCGCCTCGACGACCGCGCGGGGCACGTCGTCGAAGAGGGCGATGTTGTCGGCCAGCGAACCGGCGAGGACCTCGGTGCGCTGGGTCACCACGCCGACCGCGGAGCGCAGCTGCTGGAGATCGAGGTCGAGGACGTCGGCGCCTCCGAGGAAGACCATGCCGCGCGGCGGCTCGACCGCGCGCGAGAGCAGGGACGCGAGGGTGGACTTGCCCGACCCGGTGCGACCGACGAGGGCGCAGGTGTGCCCGGCGCTCAGCAGCAGGTCGACGTCGCGGAGCGCGAACGTGCCGGTGCCGTAGCTGAACTCGAGGTGGCGGAACTCGACGTCGAGCGGCCCGTCGGGCACGGGGAGCCCGCCCGTCGGCTCGGCGGGCGAGGCGAGCATGCCGCGCAGCCGGATCACGGCGCCGAAGCCCTCCTGGAGGTCGGGCAGGTGCCGGGCGAGCATGTCGACGCCGCCGACGAACATCGTCGTGACCAGGAAGAGCGTGACCAGGCGCGCGGTCGTGAGGTCACCGGAGAGGACCAGTGCGACGCCGACGACACCGACGGCGGCGAGGGCTCCGTGGAGCAGCCCGCCGCTGCGCCGGGTGACCCGCACCTCGATCGCCAGGACCGCGTCGAGGGTGCGATGGACGACCGCGGCGAGCTGGGCGTTGCGGCGCAGCACGTGGGCCTGGCCCAGCGAGGTGCGCACATCGTCGCGCGCAGCGACGCCCTCCTCGGTCGAGGCGGCGTGGTCGGTCCAGGCCGCCTCCTCGACGACCTTGCGCTCCGCGATCTGCGGGAGCAGCCGGCGGATCGCGAGGTAGGTGACGACCGCGGTCAGCGGGAACAGGAAGGCGGCCGGCCACCAGGTGATGGACGCCACCACCCACAGCGGGCCGGAGGCGAGGAAGGTGCGCGCGGCCTGCCACACGCCCCAGCGCATCAGCTGGCCGACCTCCCACGTGTCGTCGTCGATCCGGTCGAGGACCTCGCCCACGGCCTGCTCGGAGAGCTCGGACAGCGGCTGTGCCATTGCCGCGTCGAGCAGGTCGGCGCGCAGCTGGCCCTCGGCGCGGTCGCAGATGGTGGCCCAGATGGTCTTGGCGACCGTGTCGATGACGGCGCCGCCCACGACGCACAGCGCGAGCAGGACCAGGAGCGACTGGGTGGGGTCGTCGGCGAGGCGTCCGGCGACCATCGAGCCGAGGGACGCCGCGATGGCACCCATCAGCGACATCGAGAAGCAGAGGTAGGTCAGCGGACGGCGGACGCGACGCCAGTCGACCGGCACCCGCCCCGGCGCCAGTCCCTCGGTCGCGGACGTGGTCGCCGGTGCTGTCTGAGTCTGCGTCCCGGTCACCGTCACAAACACAGGACGTTACGTGGCGGCACCGACATCGCGCGCCCGATTTTCGTGTGACCCGCGCGACCGTCCGGACGTACGACGACGCCCCGCCCGCGGAGTGCGGGCGGGGCGTCGTCGTGAAGGCTGGCAGTTGTCCTCAGGGGGTTTCGAGACGACCGGCCGGGCGACTGGCCTCAGACCTCGAACTGTCCGGCCTCGAGGCGCTTCTTGACCTCCTGCAGGAACCGGCCGGCGTCGGCGCCGTCGACCAGGCGGTGGTCGTAGGTCAGCGACAGGTGGACCATGTGGCGCACCGCGATCGTCTCGCCCAGGTTGGGGTCGTCGATCACGACGGGACGCTTGACCACGGCACCGGGGCCGAGGATCGCGACCTGCGGCTTGTTGATGATCGGGGTGTCGAAGAGCGCCCCGAAGCTGCCGAGGTTCGTGATCGTGAACGTGCCGCCGGACAGCTCGTCCGGGGTGATCTTGTTGGTGCGGGTGCGCTCGGCGACGTCGGCGATCTTCTTCGCCAGCCCGGCGATCGAGAGGTCGCCCGCCTCCTTGACGACCGGCGTCAGCAGGCCCTTCTCGGTGTCCACCGCGAACGCGATGTTCTCGCGGTCGTAGTAGGTCACCTCGCCCTTGTCGCTGTCGATCGCCGCGTTGAGCTTGGGGTGCAGCTTGAGCGCGTCGATCGCCGCCTTCGCGAAGAAGGGCAGGTAGGTCAGCTTCACGCCCTCACGGGCCAGGAAGTCGGCCTTGGACGCCTCGCGGAGACGGGCGATCGCGGTGACGTCGACCTCCATGACCTGCGTCAGCTGGGCAGACTCGTGCAGCGACTCGACCATGCGCGAGGCGATCACCTTGCGCAGGCGCGAGAGCGGCTCGGTGGTGCCCCGCAGCGGCGACGGCGAGGCCGTCGACGGAGCGGCAGCGGCCGGCGGGGCGCCGGCAGCCGCGGGGGCCGCGGCAGGAGCGGCAGCGGCCGGAGCAGCGGCAGCCTGCTGGGCAGCGGCAGCGGCGTCGAGGACGTCCTGCTTGCGGATGCGGCCGCCGACACCGGTGCCCTGCACCGACCCGAGGTCCACCCCGTGCTGGTCGGCCATCTTGCGCACCAGCGGAGTGACGTACGCCGACTGGTCGCGGCCACCCTCCGAGGAGCCGGTCGATCCACCCGACGAGGCCGGGGCCGGCGCGTAGGGCGCGTCACCCTTGGCCTCGGGCTCGGCCTCCTTCGGCTGCTCGGTCTCCTTCGGCTTCTCCGACTCCTGCGACGCGGCGGGGGAGTCCTGCTTGTCGGACTCGGGGTCTCGTCGCCGGCGGGAAGGCTCGCCCTTGTCCTCGGCGATCTGCTCCTCCTGCTCGGCCTTCTTCTCGGCGTTGGCGTCGTCCTTGGGCTGAGCCTCGGCGGACTGGGGCTCCGACGAACCGCCGGAGGCGTCACCCGAGCCGATGATCGCGGCTCGGCGCCGACCTCGACCGTCTCGTCCTCCTCGGCCTTGATCTCCAGCAGCGTGCCGGCGACGGGCGAGGGGATCTCGGTGTCGACCTTGTCGGTGGACACCTCGAGCAGCGGCTCGTCGACGGCTACCTCGTCACCGACCTGCTTGAGCCAGCGGGTGACCGTGCCCTCGGTGACCGACTCACCCAGCGCGGGCAGCGTCACCGTACCGCCGCCGCCGCCACCACCACCGCCGGACGAGTCGCCGGACGAGTCGCCGGACGAGGCCTGCTCGGCGGCGGGCTCGGACTGGGCCGGGGCGTCGTCCTTCTCCGACTCGGGGGTCTCGTCACCGTCGGGGAGGCTCGCCGGTCTCCTCGGCGACCTGCTCCTCCTGCTCGGCCTTCTTCTCCGACTCGCCCTCGTCCTGGGGCTGCGCCTCGGGCTCGGCGGTGTCGGAGGCGTCGCCCGCGGACTCGCCCTCCTCGCCGACGACGGCCAGGACCGCGCCCACCTCGACGGTGTCGTCCTCCTCGGCCCTGATCTCGAGCAGCGTGCCCGCGACGGGGACGGGATCTCGGTGTCGACCTTGTCGGTGGAGACCTCCAGCAGCGGCTCGTCGACGGCAACCGTGTCACCGACCTGCTTCAGCCAGCGGGTGACGGTGCCCTCGGTGACGGACTCGCCGAGTGCGGGGAGGGTGACTTCGGAGGCCATGTGGTTCCTTCGCTCGCGTGTGGTTGGGGAATTCTCGGGGTGGTTCGAGGAGGTGCTTCAGGAGTGCGCGTGGAGCGGCTTGCCGGCCAGCGCGAGGTGCGCCTCGCCGAGGGCCTCGTTCTGGGTGGGGTGGGCGTGCACGAGCGGCGCGACGTCGTCGGCGTGTGCCTCCCAGTTGTAGATGGCCTGGGCCTCGCCGATGAGCCTCGCCGACGCGATCGCCCACCATGTGGACGCCGAGGACCGGGCCGTCCACCAGGCCGACCAGCCTTGACGAACCCCTGGGTCTGCAGGATCTGGCTCTTGCCGTTGCCGCCGAGGTCGTAGGTGACGGTGGTGACGGCGTCGCCGTGGATCTCGCGCGCCTTCGCCTCGTCCAGGCCGACCGACGCGATCTCGGGGTGGGAGTAGGTCACGCGCGGGATGCCGGCCTCGTCGACCGGGCGCGGGTCGAGCCCGGCGATCTCCTCGGCCACGAAGATGCCCTGCTGGAACCCGCGGTGGGCGAGCCTGGAGCCCCGGGCACGATGTCGCCGACGGCGTACACGCCCTCGACGTTGGTGCGGCACCGCTCGTCGGCGAGCACGAAGCCGCGGTCCATCTCGATGCCCTGCTCGGCGTAGCCGAGGCCGTCGGTCGACGGTCCGCGGCCGACCGCGACGAGGAGGATCTCGGCCTCGATCACGTCACCCCCTCGACGGTGACGGCGACACCGGTGTCGGTGGACTTCACGCTCTGGAACGGCGTCGCGGTGAGGAGGCGATCTTGCGCTTGCGGAAGGCGCGCTCGAGCGCCTTGGAGGCGGCCTCGTCCTCGGCGGCGACCAGCCGCGGCAGGGCCTCGACGATCGTGACGTCGGAGCCGAAGGACTTCCACACGCTCGCGAACTCGCAGCCGATCACGCCGCCGCCCAGCACGATGGCGGACTTCGGGACCCGGTCGAGGCGCAGCGCGTGCTCGGAGGTGAGCACCTTGACGCCGTCGACCTCGAGCCCGGGGAGCGACTTGCTGTAGGAGCCGGAGGCGAGCACGACGGCCTTGCCGGTGTAGGCGGTGCCGTCGACGGTCACCTCGCGGGGACCGGTCAGCGTGCCGGCGCCCTCGATGACGGTGATGCCGCGCGACCTGATCAGTCCGGTGAGGGCCCTTGAAGAGGCGGTCGACGACCTTGTCCTTGTAGGCGTTGACGCCGGTCATGTCGATGCCGTCGAGGGTGGCGCTCACGCCGAACTGCGCGGCCTCGCGGGCCGAGTCGGCCACCTCGGCGGCGTGCAGGAGGGCCTTGGTCGGGATGCAGCCCACGTGGAGGCAGGTGCCTCCGAGGTTGCCCTTCTCGACCAGCCCGACGCTCAGGCCCAGCCTGGGCCGCTCGCAGGGCACAGGCGTATCCGCCCGAACCAGCCCCGAGGACGAGGACGTCGAACTCACCGTCCGCCACTGATTCCCTCCACACGCTCGACTCGCACCGACCACCTCGGAGCGCGTCCATCTTTGCACTCTTCGCGACGCTGTCCACACCGGGTCGGGTGGGCCGAACGGGTGATCGGCGAGCGCGATGAGGAACGTCCCGGCAGAATGTGCGCCATGGGCTTGTTCGACCGATTCCGCCGCAAGGGCCGCACCAGTGCCCCGGCGCAGGACGCCACCCGCACCGGTTCGACGCGTGCGCGCCTCCGACAGCGAGGACGCACGACACCTCGAGGCGTTCGTCGCCAGCCGTCAGGGGGTCGAGGGGTTCGTCGAGCCGCGCACGGCCGTCAACGACGTGACGCTGCTCCTCGTCGCCCACGACGGTGAGTGGACGCGCCGGCGGGTGCCGAGCGTGAAGTGGGCGCACGACTTCGCCAACCGCAACCGCGTGCCGTCGTACGACGCCGCGGTGGTCGGGGTGCCGCAGCGCATGCGCGACTACAACCGGCGCAAGAAGGCCGAGGGCATCTAGCCCCTCGGGTCAGTCGCGGGACCGGCCCTCGGCGAGCGAGCGGGCGATCTCGACCAGGGTGGTGACGCCGAAGCCGGTGGCGCCCGCGGGCACGTGGCCGTAGGGGCTGCCGAGGTTCATCTCCTTGCCCGCGATGTCGAGGTGGGCCCACGGAAGCCCGCCGGTGAACTCGCGCAGGAACGCCGAGGCGTAGAGCCCGCCGCCCCAGCGCACCCAGTCGTGCTGGAGGAGGTCGGCGACCTTGGAGGAGGTGATGCGCTCCTTCATCTCCTCGGGGATCGGCATCGGCCAGTGCTGCTCGCCGGCCGCTCGGCCCGCGGCCAGGACGACCTGCACCTGCTCGTCGGTGCCCATCACGGCCCCGACCTTGTCGCCCAACGCGAGCCTGCATGTGGCCGGTCAGGGTGGCGATGTCGACGACGAGGTCGGGCTCCTCGAGCACGGCGAGCGACAGCGCGTCGCCCAGCAGCATCCGGCCCTCGGCGTCGGTGTTGGCGATCTCGACGGTGGAGCCGTTGTGCATGGTGATGACGTCGCCGGGACGGGTGGCGGTGCCCGAGACCATGTTCTCGGCCATCGGCGCGAAGGCGGTCACCTTGACCGGCAGGCCCAGCCGCGCGACGGCGAGGGTGGCGGCGACGACGCTGGCCGCCCCGGCCATGTCGCCCTTCATGTTGACCATGCTCGACGACGGCTTGATGGTGAGGCCGCCGGAGTCGAAGGTGACGCCCTTGCCGACCAGGGCGAGGTGGGCGACCGCGTCCTGCGGCGCCCAGGTCGCCTTGACCATCCGCGACGGCGCCTCGGAGGAGTCGCCGACGCTGAGGATGCCGCCGCAGCCCATCTCCGCGAGCCTGCTCGTGGTCGAAGACCTCCAGCCTTCACCTTGGGCGCGCCGCGTCCCTTGGTGACGTCCTTGTGCGCTGCCGTGACGAGAACTCGGCCAGCAGCGGGGGAGTGCAGTCGCGGGGCGGGGTGTTGACCCAGTCGCGGGTCAGCGCGACAGCGTCGGCGAGGACCTCCGCGCGCTCGAGCGCCGCGACGGCGTCGGCGCGGCGGGCGATCCCGGTGAGCACGACGACGTCGTTGGGCTCGGTGGTCTCCGACTTCGCCGACTTGTAGGCGGTGTACGTGTAGCCGCCGAGGCGGTGCCCCTCGACCACGGCGGCGACCAGGCTCGGGGGTCTCGCTCGGCAGGGCGAGGGCGACCGACGCGGCGTTGGGGACGTTGCGGGCCGCGACGCCCGCGGCACGGCGTACGGCGATGGGGTCGGTGGGGTCCTCACCCAGGCCCACGAACACGAGCAGGGGCGCGTTGACCTCGTCGCGCGTCGGCGTCCGGACCGCCTCGCCGGCCTTGCCGGTCACCCCCATCGTGGAGAGGAAGGGACGGAGCCGGCGACCGTACGCCGCACTGACGTCCGCGGCGGCGTCGCACAGCCGAGGCCCCTTGGGGCCGGCGACCACTCCCACGACGACGGCGTCGGCTCGGGTCTTGGCGGGGCTGGCACTGCGGAGCGCGTAGGAGGTCACCCGGGGCATGTTAGGGGAGGCCTGACGCGCTCCGGTGCTGCGGTAGGTTCGGCGCCATGGCCGGATCGCTCAAGCAGTCGCCCCTCCACGACCGTCACGAGGCCCTCGGTGCGAAGTTCGCCGAGTTCGGCGGGTGGTCGATGCCGCTGGAGTACCCGACCGGTGTCGTGAAGGAGCACACGGCCGTCCGTGAGGCGGTCGGGATCTTCGACGTCAGCCACCTCGGCAAGGCGATGGTGTCCGGTCCCGGCGCCGCCGACTTCGTCAACGCCACGCTCTCCAACGACCTCGCCAAGATCGAGCCCGGCAAGGCGCAGTACACCCTCTGCCTCGACGAGTCCGGCGGCATCGTCGACGACCTCATCGCCTACTGGCACGACGACGAGCACGTGCTGCTGATCCCCAACGCGGCCAACACCGCCGAGGTGGTGGCCCGCCTCACCGCCGCGGCGCCCGACGGCGTGAAGGTCAGGAGCCACCACGACGACTACGCCGTGCTGGCCGTCCAGGGCACCCGCTCCGACGAGGTGCTCGAGAAGGTCGGGCTCCCGACCGGCCACGACTACATGTCCTTCGTCGAGGCCCCCTACGAATCAGCGCAGTCCGACGACACCGGTGTCGGCGTCGTCGTGTGCCGCACCGGCTACACCGGCGAGCGCGGCTACGAGCCTGGTCGTGGCCAACTCCGTGGCCGGGAGGCTGTGGGACGAGTTCTCTCATGGCCGCCGGCGAGGAGTGGGGCATCACGGCGTGCGGCCTCGGCGCCCGCGACACGCTCCGCACGGAGATGGGCTACCCGCTGCACGGGCAGGACATCAGCCTCGACACCGACCCCGTCGAGGCGGGGCTGTCGTGGGCCGTGGGCTGGAAGAAGGAGGCCTTCTGGGGCCGTGACGCGGTGCTCGCGGTCAAGGAGGCAGGCCCGAAGCGGCGCCTGCGCGGGCTCATCGCCGTCGGCCGCGGCATCCCGCGCCCCGGCATGGGTGTCACCCTCACCCACGACGTGCCGCTCGCCGACATCACCTCCGGCACGTTCTCCCCGACGCTCAAGAAGGGCATCGGCCTCGCGCTGGTCCCGACCATGGTCGCCGCGGACGCACAGGTCGGCGTCGACATCCGCGGCCGACGCGAGTTCTTCCAGGCTCGTCAAGCCGCCCTTCGTCGACCCCTCGGTGAAGGAGTCCTGACGTGCTGCCCGGCCAGCCCCCGACGTTCCGCCAGCCCTCGGCCTCCGAGCGGCCGTGGTGGTGGCGCCTGGAGGACGCGTCCGGCGAGGCCATCGAGGTGGCGGGCCACTCCGACCAGCGCTTCGCCAACCAGGGCGACGCGGAGTCGTGGGTGGGCGAGATCTGGGCCGACCTGGCCGAGCACGGCGTGGCTGCGGTGACGTTGTTCGAGCACGACCGGCAGGTCTACGGCCCGATGTCGCTGAGCGCCTGAGGCGTGTCGGACCGGTCGGACTTCGCGACGTACGTCGACGCGCGGTGGCCCGACCTCGTCGGCGCCCTCGAGGACGAGGGCGTCCCGGGCGATCGTGCGCGGCTCGCCGTCGCCGAGGCGCTGCTGGCCGCCCGGCGGTCGTGGGAGCGCCGGGTGCGCGAGGAGCAGGTCGACGTCACCCTGTGGGCGGAGGTGCGCGACCGGGCGGACCTGCCGGTCGGCCGGGCGAGCCGGTGCCCCACGCCGTACGACCGCGCGACCCCCGCGACGGGCCGGGGAGTGGCTCGAGCGCGCGGACCGGCTGCGCGCCGCGCGTCGTCGCCGGGGAGCGCGCCGAGGCGTGATCGGCCTCGCGCTCGTGGCCGTGCTCGCTGCGGGGTGGGGGTGGTGGGCCGCGCGCCCGGACCCGCCGGCGGTGCGTGAGGAGGCGAACCCGCTGCCCGTCGCCTGGTACGCCGAGGGGGAGCTGCACCTGCAGGACGTGGTGGTCGAGCTCCCCGAGGTGGAGACGTTCGTCGCCGACTTCACCGACGATGCCGCGGTGGTGGCGCGGCTGCGGTCCGGCGAGGTCGTACGGGTGGACGCCGAAGGTGAGGTCGAGCCGGTCAACGAGGCGCCGGACACCCTCGACGCGGTCCCGATCCCGCCACCTGTCCGCGGGATCGGCCCGTACGACGTGCTGTTGGAGAGCGTTCCCCTGGCCGGCGGAGGCTGGGCCCACCTGGTCGACTCCGCGCGCCGTGCCGGCGCCCAGGACGAGCTGCGGCAGTCGGAGACGGGGCGCCGCGCCGTGGTCGTGTGCCCGACCGAGTGGACGTGCGAGCAACCTGTCACCGTCGTCGCCGGCGGGACAGTCCGGTTGCGCTGACCCGCCGGGTTCCGGCCGCTAGGGTCGCGCCTCGTGGCCGAAGCACTCTGGACAGGCGTGGCGCAGGCCTACGCGCGCAGCTTCGCGGGCCTGTGCGCCGGCGCCGTCCCGGTGCTGCTCGCCGACCTGCCGCGCGGCGGGCGGCTGCTCGATGTCGGGTGCGGCACGGGTGCGCTGGTGCACGCCGCCCGCGAGGCGGGACACGACGCGGTCGGGGTCGAGCCCGACCCGGAGATGGCGGCGCTGGCGTCGGCCGCCCTCGGCGCCGACGTCGCGGTCGCGGGCCTGCCCGTCCTGCCCCTGGCCGACGACGGGTTCGACACCGTGACGGCGTCCTTCGTGCTCAACCACGTGGACGACCCCCGTGCCGGGGCGCGCGAGCTGGCGCGGGTGGCGGCCCCGGGCGGCACCGTGCGCGCGACGATCTGGGGCACGACCCCGCCGCCGCAGGCGGTGATGTGGAGCGAGCTGCTCGACGCCGCCGGCGCCACCCGTACCCCGTCGCCGCGACTGCCTGCGGAGCGCGACTTCGAGCGCTCGCCCCACGGACTGGCCGGTATCCTCGAGGAGGCCGGGCTCGCCGTGACCCACGCCGGCACGCACGCCTGGCGGTGGCGCGTGGCCCCCGACGACCTGTGGGCAGGGTTGACCTCGGTCGGCAACTTCGGCGTGCTGTGGCGCGACCAGGCCGATGACGTGCGCGACCGCGTGCGGACGGCGTACGACGCCCTCGACGCGCGGTGGCGCGACGGCGCGGACCCGGACGGGGACCTCGCCTTCGACGTCGTGTGCGTCGTCGCCGAGGCGCGCGTGCCGCGGACGTAGGAGGGTCGTGGGAGGTCGTAGAGTCGTCCCGTGCGCGCCTACCTCGACCTCCTCCAGCGGATCCTCGACGAGGGGGTCGAGAAGACCGACCGCACCGGCACCGGCACGTTGAGCGTCTTCGGCCACCAGATGCGGTTCGACCTGTCCGAGGGGTTTCCGCTCGTGACCACCAAGAAGGTGCACACGCGCTCGGTCTTCGGTGAGCTGCTGTGGTTCCTCCGCGGCGACACCAACGTGAAGTGGCTGCAGGACCGCGGCATCACCATCTGGGACGAGTGGGCCGACGAGAACGGCGACCTCGGTCCTGTCTACGGCTACCAGTGGCGCTCGTGGCCGACGCCCGACGGCCGCCACGTCGACCAGATCTCCCGGCTGGTCGAGGGGATCCGCACCAACCCCGACTCGCGGCGGCACATCGTCTCGGCCTGGAACGTCGCCGACGTGGACGACATGGCCCTCCCGCCGTGCCACACGCTCTTCCAGTTCTACGTCGCCCCCTCGGAGTCCGGACCGGGCCGGCTCTCGTGCCAGCTCTACCAGCGCTCGGCCGACACCTTCCTCGGCGTGCCGTTCAACATCGCGTCCTACGCGCTGCTGACCCACATGGTCGCGCAGGTGACCGGCCTCGAGGTGGGCGACTTCGTGCACACCATGGGCGACGCCCACCTCTACCTCAACCACGTCGAGCAGGCGAGGCTGCAGCTCTCGCGCGAGCCCCGCCCGCTGCCGCGCCTCGTGCTCGACCCCACGATCACCGAGATCGACGGGTTCGACCTCGAGCACGTCGCGGTTGAGGGCTACGACCCCCACCCGGGCATCAAGGCGCCCATCGCGGTCTAGCGACGTTCGAGTGCTTGGCTGACCGCCTTCGCGACGTCGGCCACCAGGCGCGTGTGCCACCGTTCGTGGGCGGTGAGGTCGGCCACGAGGGCGTGGCAGTCGGGGCAGGTCGGGTGCTCTGTGCTCATCGGAGCCTCCAGGGGTCGGGTTGTGCCTCCCACCGTGACAGTGGCCGGGCACCGCGAACAGGGCCCATGGACCGTCATCAGTAGGGTCGGTCCCGTGCTCCGTCCCGACCAGCGCGTCGTCCTCGTCGCCGCCCACGCCCGCAACCGGGTGATCGGCAACGGTCCCGACATCCCGTGGCGGCTCCCCGGTGAGCAGGCACAGTTCAAGGAGCTCACCTGGGGCCACACCCTTCTCATGGGACGCACCACCTTCGAGTCCATCGGTCGGCCGCTGCCCGGGCGCACGACCATCGTCCTGACCCGCCACGCCGGGTGGAGCCACGACGGCGTGCTGGTCGCCCACACGGTCGAGGAGGCGCTCGACCTCGCGCGGTCGCAGCCCGGGGACCTGATGGTCGCCGGGGGTGGTGAGGTGTACGCCGCGCTGCTGCCCCACGCCACCCACCAGGTGCTGACCGAGGTCGACCTCGAGCCCGAGGGCGACGTGCACTACCCGCAGTTCCCCGCCGGCGAGTGGGTGGAGACCCGACGCGAGGCCTTCGACGGCTACGAGCGGGTGTGGCTCGAGCGGATGGAGCCCGCCGCGTGAGGATCACGGTCGACCCGACCTCCGGCGTCCCGCCCTTCGAGCAGGTGCGGGAGGCGGTCCGTGCCCAGGTCGACGCCGGTGAGCTGGAGCCCGGCTTCCGGCTGCCGCCCGTGCGCTCGCTCGCGACCGAGCTCGACCTCGCCGCCAACACGGTCGCCCGCGCCTACAAGGAGCTCGAGGCCCTCTGCGTCGTCGAGACCCGCGGGCGGGCCGGCCCCTTCGTCGCCGGGTCCGGCGTCGAGCGGTCGCTGCGCGAGGCCGCGTCGTCGTACGCCGCAGTCGTCCGGACGCTCGGGGTCGACGACGCCGAGGCGCTCGACGCCGTACGCCGCGCGCTGGGCTGAGCGGCCGCGCGGTCACGCCCTGCGCCTCCTCCGCCGCCTGCGTCATACGAACTCGCACCCATGGCTGCGGATCCGTCTGACGTACGCGGTCCGAAGAGCCGTGGGGAACCGTCGGGTCGTCCGCGGGGCACGTCGCAGACCCGACGGTTCCCCAGCCACCTCGGCCGGCCGATGCGCCCGCCGAGAGCTGCCACAGACGTGTGGGAATGAACTCGGCCGGGCCCTCGTTGGACCGGACAGCTGGCTCCGCATCAAGCCCCCGGGCCTCACCACTTGCCGCTACGAGCGGCCCTTCGCCGAGAGGCGGCTGACGGACCAGCGAGCAGCATCACGCAGCCACCCGCGGGTAAGCCCCGGTCAGGGTGGCTGCGTGCTGTCCGGGGCAACCTGCGATGCTCGGCCCCATGGACGTCGCCCGTGACCGGCACATCGTCGTGGCGGCGGTCGCCCTGGTGCGGGACGGACACGTGCTGACGGTGCGCAAGCGGGGGACCGAGCGGTTCATGCTGGTCGGCGGCAAGCTCGAGCCGGGGGAGTCGGCGCAGGACGCGGCGCTGCGGGAGACCTACGAGGAGGTCGGGCTCGAGATCGGGTCGGCCACGCTGCTGGGCGAGTTCCACTCGGAGGCCGCCAACGAGCCGGGCCACACCCTCCACTCGACGGTGTTCTGGGTCGAGTCCGACGCCGAGCCGGTCGCGTCCGCCGAGATCGCGGAGGTCCGCTGGACCCCGCTGGACGACCACCCCGACGACCTGGCGCCGATGCTCGAGCACCACGTGCTGCCGGTGCTGCGGGCGACGGCCGGCGAGGTCTGAGCCGGCCTCAGCCGGGGCGGACCTCGAAGAGCCGGAGCTCGTCGCCCCAGCCCGCGATCATGTCGGTGGTGCGGGAGTGCCCGCGCGAGGCGTCGTACGTCGAGCACGCCGCGCGGACCCGGACGAAGGTCTCGCGCACCGCGTCGACGTCACCCTCGAGCGTGCGCTGGACGAGTCCGAGCAGGTCGTCGGCGGGCCACTCCTCGAGCGGGTGCGTCCGCAGCTCCCAGGCGAGGTACTTGTTGTAGGGGCGCACCCGGCCGGCGATCGCGAAGACCACGTCGAGCAGCCACGGCACCGACTCGGCTGCGTCGAGGCGGGTCTCGAGCGGGCGCCCGTCGCGGCCGCTCTTGAGGGCGCGGTAGGCGAAGTTGACCCAGCCGTCGAGCCGGTCGTGGTCGATGAGGACCGCGTCGGCCTCCTCGGGCGTCAGGGTCGCCTGGCGTCGTAGCGCGGTGACGATCGCGCCGCCCGTGCGGTCGAGCACGACCGGCGCCCATGCGCAGGACCAGCGGTGCCACCAGTCCTCCGTGCCGAAGGCTCCGGGCGCGTCGAGCTCGGACCGCGACCAGGGGATCTCGTCCACGTCCGACGAGTGCGCCGTGGTCCTCTCGGCGGCTGCCTCGTCGCCCAGCACGACGAAGACGTCGAGGTCGGACCGCTCGGTGGCCATGCCACGGCCGGCGGACCCCGACAGCACGAGACCCAGGAGGCCGTCGCCGTGCGCGGCGAGATTGCGTTCGGCGAGGGCCGAGACGCGGGCGCAGTCAGCGGCGGTCAGGTGCGCGGGCAGGTCCAGGGGCAGCGTCACCGCGCCAGCCAACGCCATCGGTGCGGCGCCGGCAACCGGTTACTTCGGGGGCAGCGTCCGCACGAAGGCGACCCCACGGCCGACCCAGAGCTGCAGCCGGTCGTCGTCGGCGAGCGCGTCGGCAGCGACGAGCAGCCACCCGGTCATCGGGCGCCCGCGCATCTCCATCGGGGCCACCGACGAGCCGTCGACCCAGTCCTCGGCGTCGGCCGGGTCGGCGCGCACCATGAGGGAGCCGTCGCTGGCGGCCGCGACCGCCATGTGGCCGTCGAGCATGAAGCCGAGCCCGCCGAACATCTTCTTCGAGGTCAGCCCCGGCTCCCCGTTGAGGACGTCGTGGATGCGCCGCGCCAGCTCCTCGTCGTACGCCATGCCGTGACCGTAGACCACCCGTCCGACACCGGCTCGCGGCTCGGCGACCACGGCGTGACGGAGGAGGGGCGATAACCTTCGACCATGAGCGAGCGGAGCGAGCGAGTCGAACGGTGCAGTGCGGCACGTGCCTCACGCGCGCACGGAGCGAAGCGAGTACGCGCGTGAGTGTTGCAGTCCCGTTCGGCCGCCTCCTCACGGCGATGGCCACCGCGTTCCACGAGGACGGCAGCGTCGACCTCGACGGCACGGCGCGGATCGCCGCGCACCTGGTCGCCCACGGCAACGACGGCGTCGTGGTCAGCGGCACGACGGGGGAGAGCCCCACCACGTCCGTCGCCGAGGACGGCGAGATCCTGCGGGCGGTCCAGGACGCGGTCGGCGACCGCGCCACGGTCATCGCAGGCGTCGGCACCAACGCGACCGCGCACTCGGTCGAGCTGGCCCGCCAGGCGGAGAAGATCGGTGTCGACGGGGTGCTGCTGGTCAGCCCCTACTACAACAAGCCCGGCCAGGTCGGGCTGCGCCACCACTTCACGTCCGTCGCCGAGGCGACCGAGCTGCCGGTCATGCTCTACGACGTCCCCGGTCGCACGGCGAGCCTCATCGAGCTCGACACCTACGAGGCGATGCGCCGCTACGACCACGTCACGTCGGTCAAGGAGGCCTCCGGCCTGCTGCCGCGCACGGCACAGCTCGTGGACATGGGCTACGCCGTCTACTCCGGCGACGATGTCGCCACCCTGGGCTACCTCGCCTACGGCGGGGTCGGCCTGGTCTCGGTCGTCGCGCACGCCGCGGGCGACCAGCTCGCGTCGATGATCGACGCCTGGGTCCGCGGTGACCATGCCGAGGCCCTGCGCATCCACACGGCGCTCCTGCCGGCCTTCGAGGCCGTGATGGGCGTCCCCAACTACGGAGCCACCACCGCCAAGGCAGCCCTCGAGCTGCTCGGTGTGCTCGACAACCGCCGCGTCCGCGGCCCGCTCGTCGCGCTCGACGACCACGAGGTCGCAGCGCTCCGCACGGGCCTGGCTGCCGCCGGCCTCATCTGAACTCCTGACCCCCCGAACCCGAGGAATACCTTGAGCCATCCCCACCCCGACCTGAGCGCGCCCGCCCCCCTCCCGGCCGGAGGCCTCCGGGTCATCCCGCTCGGCGGACTGGGCGAGGTGGGCCGCAACATGACCGTGTTCGAGTACGACGGCCGGCTGCTGATCGTCGACTGCGGCGTGCTGTTCCCCGAGGACCACCACCCCGGCGTGGACCTGATCCTCCCCGACTTCGACCCGATCCGGGACCGGCTCGACGCCGTCGAGGCGCTCGTGCTGACCCACGGCCACGAGGACCACATCGGCGCGACGCCGTACCTGCTGCGCGAGCGCGGCGACATCCCGCTCGTCGGCTCCAAGCTGACCCTCGCCCTGCTCGGCTCCAAGCTGCGCGAGCACCGGCTCAAGGAGACGGTCCACTACGAGGTGGCCGAGGGCCAGACCATCACCTTCGGTCCCTTCGTGCTGGAGTTCGTCGCGGTCAACCACTCCATCCCCGACGCACTGGCTGTCGTCATCCGCACCGGCGCCGGCGTCGTGCTGCACACCGGCGACTTCAAGATGGACCAGCTGCCGCTCGACGGACGCATCACCGACCTCAACGAGTTCGCCCGCCTCGGCGACGAGGGCGTCGACCTGTTCCTCACCGACTCCACCAACGCCGAGGTGCCGGGCTTCACGACGTCGGAGAAGGACATCTCCCCGGTGCTGGACGGGGTCTTCGCCAAGAGCGAGAAGCGGATCATCGTGGCCTGCTTCGCCTCCCACGTGCACCGCGTCCAGCAGGTGCTCGACGCCGCCGTCGCCCACGGCCGCAAGGTCGGCTACGTCGGTCGCTCGATGGTGCGCAACATGGCCATCGCCCAGGAGCTCGGCTACCTCACCGTCCCGCCGGGCGTCATGGTCGAGGCGAAGGAGCTCGCCGACCTGCCGCCGCACAAGCAGGTGCTGATCTCGACCGGCTCGCAGGGCGAGCCGCTGGCGGCGCTGAGCCGCATGTCGCAGAACAACCACCACTTCGTGCACCTCGAGGAGGGCGACACCGTCGTCCTGGCCAGCTCGCTGATCCCCGGCAACGAGAACGCCGTCTACCGGGTGATCAACGGCCTCGCCCGCCTCGGCGCCAACGTCGTGCACAAGGGCAACTCGCTCGTCCACGTCTCCGGCCACGCCAGCGCCGGCGAGCTGCTCTACTGCTACAACATCGTCAAGCCGCGCAACGTGATGCCGGTGCACGGCGAGGTCCGCCACATGCGCGCCAACGCCGACCTGGCCCGCGCCACCGGCGTGCAGAACGTCGTCCTGGCCGAGGACGGCGTCGTCGTCGACCTGGTCGACGGCGTCGCCAAGGTGACCGGCAAGGTCGAGGTCGGCTACGTGTTCGTCGACGGCACCACCATCGGCGACGTGTCCGAGGCCTCGATGAAGGACCGCCGGATCCTCGGTGAGGAAGGCTTCCTCTCGGTGATCGTCGTCGTCGACTCGGTGACCGGCAAGGTCGTCTCGGGCCCGGAGATCCATGCCCGCGGCTTCGCGGAGGACGAGTCCACCTTCGACGACATCCGCCAGCCGATCATCGACGCCATCGACGCTGCCGTCGCCGAGGGCACCAACGACAGCTACCAGCTGCAGCAGACCATCCGACGGGTGGTCGGGCGCTGGGTCAACCGCGCCCACCGTCGCCGTCCGATGATCATTCCTGTGGTGATCGAGGCCTGACGGCCCTAGCATCGACGCGGGACCGGCTCGACCCGCATCAGCGGGGCCGGCAGGCCTGGGTGGGGAGGTGGACATGCCGCGCAGCCAGGGCGCGCTGAGCCGGCTGGCGGAGCTGATGCGCCGCGTCAACTCCTCCACCGACACCGAGGTGATCCTCGAGGAGATCGCGCACGGTGTCGTCGACGTGCTGGGCTACGGCGTCGCGGCGATCGCCCGCCTCGAGGGCGACACGCTCGTGATGACCCACGTGGCCGGTCCGCCCGACGTGGTCGCGCAGATCCTCCACCGCCGCACCCCGGCCGAGCAGATCCTCGACGAGTTCCGCGAGGCCGACAAGTGGGGGATCCTCCGCTTCGTGCCGGCCGGCCGGATGTCGGCGGCGCGGCTGCAGGCGGCGTGGATCCCGGAGTTCCAGCCCACCGGCGACCCGGACGCGTGGCACCCCGAGCACGCCCTCTACGCGCCGCTCTACTCGGCGGGCGGTGAGCTCCTCGGCAACATGGCCGTCGACCTGCCGGCCGACGGCAGGGTGCCTGACGAGGCCGACCGCGAGCTGCTCGAGATGTTCGCCGTGCAGGCCGGCGTGGCGCTGTCCAACGCCCGCGAGCGCGAGCGCCTCACCGACCGCGTGCGCCTGGACCGCATGCTCACCACGGTCGCCGGCGCCGCCACCGCGCAGAACCTGTCCCAGGCGCTCGGCGCCGCCGTGGTCGCCGTCGCGGAGTCGCTCGGCACCGTCCAGACGGTCGTGCGCACCTTCCCCAGCGACGCCCAGGGCAGCCAGCTCGGCGTCGGGACGCCGTACACCTTCACCTCCGAGCACGACGTCCCCGAGATCCGCGAGGACCTCACGCGGCTCGAGGACCTCCCCGTCCTCATCGAGCTCGGCGTCGACGACCCGTCGTCACCGCAGCTGCCCCGCAGCGCCGCCCGGATGCAGGAGCTGATGCGCGGCATGCGGGTTGACCGCGCGCTGGTCTCCCCGCTCGTCTCGCAGGACGACCTGGTCGGCTACCTCGTGCTCGGCTTCGCCCGCCACGCCCGCACCGTGACGGCCAATGAGGCCGACGCGGTGCTCGAGGTGTGCCGACTGCTCGCCCAGACCGTGCGCGCCTCGCGCGTGCTGGAGACCGAGCAACGCCTCGTGCAGGAGCTGCGCGAGCTCGCGCGCTACCGCAGCGAGCTCATCGCGACCATCTCCCACGAGCTCAAGACGCCCCTCACCGCGATCCTCGGACATGCCGAGCTGATCGCCGACCGGCACCCCGACCTCGCCTCGATCGACGCGATCATCCGCAACGCCGGCCGGCTCAACAACCTGGTCGCCAACCTGCTGCACTACTCCCGCATCCAGGGCCGGCGCGAGACCGTGCGGCGCGCGGTCGACCTCTCCGAGCTGTGCGAGGCCAGCGTCGACCTGCTCGACATCCGCGCCAAGCAGGCAGGGGTGCGGCTCCACTTCGACCGCCCGGGACCGGCTCCGGTGATCGTCTTCGGCGACCCCGAGGAGCTCGCCCGGGTGATCGACAACATGGTCGACAACGCCGTCAAGTACACCCCCGAGGACGGCTCGGTGTCGGTGGCGATGACGGTCGGGGACGACGAGGTCAGCGTGCACGTCACCGACACCGGCCTCGGCATCTCGGTGACCGACCAGCAGAACGTGTTCTCGGCCTTCCACCGCTCCACCAACCCCAACGCGCTGTCGGTGCCCGGCACCGGCCTCGGCCTGCCGATCGCGCAACGGATCGCGGAGTCGCACGGTGGGACGCTGAAGGTGTCCTCCGAGCTGGGTCAGGGGAGCACGTTCACCTTCACGCTCCCGCTGCGCTCGCTGCGAGAGCAGGCCGACTGAGCGAGGCGGACCCCGCCTCGAGGTGCACCACACGGTCCATCTCGTCGAGCCCGACCGTGCCGTGGGTGATCCACAGGATCGACCGCCCGGCACGTCCCGCCGAGCCGAGCATCTCGTGTGCGACGGCCCGCGCGGTGGGTCCGTCGAGGTGGGCGGTCGGCTCGTCGAGCACGAGCACCGGCGGGTCCGCGAGCAGCGAGCGCGCCAGGGCGAGCCGGGCGCGCTCACCCCCGGACACGTCCCGCCGGCCGGCGCCGACGTGGGTGTGGATGCCGGCGGGGAGCGCGTCCACCCATGCCCCGAGGCGGGCCCGCTGCAAGGCGTCGAGGACCTCCTCGTCGTCGGCGTCCGGCCGCGCCAGGCGGACGTTCTCCGCGACGGTCGAGGCGAAGACGTGGGGGTCGTCGTCCACCAGGCCCACCCGGCGGCGTACGTCGTCGAGCGCGAGCCGGCGCAGGTCGGTCCCGCCCAGCAGGACCTCGCCCCGGACCGGGTCGATGAAGCGCACCAGGCTGGCGGCGAGGGTCGACTTCCCCGAGCCCGACGGCCCGGTGACACCCAGGTGCTCGCCGGGCCGCAGGACGAGGTGGTCGAGCGCGAGCACCGGACGCTCGGTCCACCCGAGCTCGGCCTCGCGCACCACGACGTCGTGGGCGGCCGGCACGGGCTCGGGCGAGGTGGGGTCGGCCACTGCCGGGGAGTGGCGGTGAGCCGGTCCAGGCGCTCGCGCGCCGCACGGGCCCGCACCGACAGGGCTCCGGCGTCGGCGAGCCCGCCGACGGCGTCGGCGAGGGCGAGCGGCACGAGCAGCAGCAGGGCCAGGCGCGCGGGTGAGGTGGCCGACAGGTCGACGAGGGCCGCGACGGCGACCACCCCAGACCGGCCGCGGCGCTCGTCAGGGCAGCGCCCGCGGCGACGGCGCGGGAGGAGCGGCGTACGGCCCGGGCGAGCGCGGTCGACTCCGCGCGGACGGCGGTGAGGGCCCGGTCCGTGGCGCCCCACTGCTCGAGCCTCGCGCAGGCCGTGGGCGAGCTCCTCCACCCGGGTCCCGAGCCGGGCCCGGTGGGCGACCAGCAGCGGTTCGGCGGCAGCGGCACCGCGGCGGGCGAGGACGAACGCGAGCCCGCCGGCGGCGGTGACCAGCAGCACGACCGCCCCGCGAGCGGCGCGACGAGGGCGGTGAGCACGGCGGCACCCGCGCCGACGAGTGCCGCGGTGACGAGCGGCTGGCGCACCCGGAGCCGGTCGTCGAGCAGGGCGTCCACGTCGTCGACGACACCGGTGAGCAGGTCGCCGCGGCGCGGACCGAGGCGGCCCGGCACCAGCGGGACGAGGTCGGCGAACACCTGCGCCCGCCGTTCGGCCAGCCTCCCGCAGCACGACGTCGTGGCTGAGCACGCGCTCGGCGTGCCGCAGCACCGGGCGCGCGAGACCGAAGAGACGGACCCCGACGATGGCGACCATCAGGTAGAGGACGGGGGCTGCTCGCTGGCCCGGGTGATCAGCCAGCCTGCGGTGGCGGTGAGGGCCACGCCGGACGCGGTGGACAGCGCCCCGAGCACGGTGGCGGTCCGCATGCCCCAGCGGGGCCGACCCGCGTCATCCGGCTCGGCACCGACGACCTCCGGGGCCGCCGTCGGGCGGCGGCGTACGACCTCCGGCTCGGCCGGGTCGGTGCCGGGAGCCGTCACCCTCGCGGGCACCGGCGCCGGGGACAGCTCGACCACCCGGTCCGCGGCGGCGAGCACGGCCGGCCGGTGGGCCACCACGACCACCAGGCTGCGTCGGGCCAGCAGCGCGAGGGTGTCGAGCAGGACCTGCTCGGTCTCCTCGTCGAGGTGGGCGCTGGGCTCGTCGAGGAGCACGACCGGTCGACCGGCGAGCACGACCCGCGCCAGGGCGACGCGGGCCCGCTGGCCCGCGGACAGGCCGGCGCCGTCCTCACCGAGCGGCGTGTCGAGACCCTGGGGAGGGCGCGGACGACGTCGTCGAGGCCGACGCTGCGCAGCGCCTCCCACACCTCGTCGTCGCCGGCCGAGGGGCGAGCGAGCCGGACGTTGGCAGCGATCGTGTCGGCCAGCAGCCACGGCCGCTGGGGCGCCCAGCCGACCAGGCTGCGCCACCACCCCGGGTCGAGGTCGTCGAGCGGCGTGCCGCCGACGCGGACGTCCCCGGCCAGCGGCCGCAGCCCCCGCGGAGGGTGGCGAGCAGTGTGGACTTGCCGGACCCGGAGGGACCCGCGATCGCGACGAGGCCGCGGTCGGGAAGCTCGAGGTCGAGCGGGCGGGTGAGGGCGGGCCCCGGGGCATGGCCGATCTCGAGCCCCGACAGCACCAGGCCGGTGGAGGTGGGGAGGGCCGTGCCAGCCCCTCGGGTCCCTGCCCGCGCCAGCAGGTCGTCGGCGTCGGCGAGCGCGGCCGTGCCCTCGGCCGCCGCGTGGAACTCGGCGCCGACGCGGCGCAGCGGCCAGTAGGCCTCGGGGGCAAGCAGCAGGACGGTGAGCGCGACCTCGAAGCCGACGCTGCCCGAGGCCAGCCGCAGGCCGACCGTCACCGCGACCAGCGCGACGGACAGCGTCGCGACGAGTCCAGCACCGACGAGGACGCGAAGGCGACCTTCAGGGTCTCGACGGTGGCGCGACGGTAGCGGTGGGTCACCGACCGGATGGTCTCCACCTGCGCCGCGGCGCGCCGGTGGGCGACCAAGGTCGGCAGCCCGCGCACCACGTCGAGGAAGTGCCCCGAGAGCGCCTCGAGCTCGCGCCACTGCGTGCGGGCTCGCTCGCGGGTGGTGAGGCCGACGAGCACGGCGAAGACCGGCACCAGCGGCAGCGTCAACGCGACCACGAGGCCGGAGAGCGGGTCGAGCCAGGCGATCGCGGCCAGCGTGACGAGGGGAGGACCGCCGCGGGCACCAGGGCGGGGAGGTAGCGCGTGACGTAGGGCTCGACCCCGGCGACACCGCGGGTGGCCAGCACCACCAGGCGGGCCGGCGGCAGGTCGTCGCTCCGGCGAGCCGCGTCCAG
This sequence comes from Nocardioides sp. T5, assembly GCF_048161455.1. NCBI lineage: Bacteria > Bacillati > Actinomycetota > Actinomycetes > Propionibacteriales > Nocardioidaceae > Nocardioides > Nocardioides sp. T5. The sequence goes on from NZ_CP182415.1 coordinate 2,071,835, forward strand.
CAGCCGCTGGCGCAGCGCCCCGGAGACCTCGCCCGCTGCACGGGCCGCCGCCCGCTGACCGACGTACGCCGCCGCGGTCCGCAGCAGCACCAGACCGGCGAACGCCCACGCGGGGCCGTGCCAGCCACCGGCCGGCGGGGTGACCGCGGCGACCACGAGGGCGCCGAGGGCGAAAGCCTGCGCCACCGTCGCCAGGCCGCCGACGACCCCGCTCGATACCACCAGCGACAAGGCGCCGCGGGCGGGGCGGAGGTGGGGGAGCGCCGCCGGGTCGAGCGGCTTCACGACGCCGGGGTCTCGGCCAGCTCGGCCGTGGGGATGTGGTGCACGGCGATCCGCCGGCGGAACACCCAGTAGGTCCACGCCTGGTAGCCGAGCACGATCGGGGTGAAGACGACCGCGACCCACGTCATCACCTTGAGGGTGTACGCCGTCGCGGCGGCGTTCGTCGTCGTGAGGGAGTACGCCGGGTCCGTGGACGAGGGCATCACGTCGGGGAACAACGCCACGAACAGGCCGATGACGGCGAGGGCGATGGTGACGAAGGTGCCCACGAACGCCCAGCCCTCGCGCCCGCCCATCGCGGCGAGCAGCCCGCCGACGAGCGCGAGCGCGGCCACGACGAACACGACCGCGGAGACGGCGGTGCCGGTCTTCAGCTGGCTCCAGACCAGGAAGACCACGGCCAGCAGCGCCGCCACGGCGCCGATCCGGACGGCCAGGTCACGGGCGCGGTGGCGGATGTCGCCGTCGGTCTTGAGCGCGACGAACATCGCGCCGTGCGTGGCGAAGAGCGTCAACGTGACGAGACCGCCGAGCAGGCCGTAGGGGTTGAGCAGCGTGAAGAGCGTGCCGGTGAACTCCTTGTCGGCGTCGATCGGCACGCCGGCGACGATGTTGGCGAAGGCGACGCCCCAGAGCAGGGCCGGCACGAACGAGCCCCAGATGATCGCGAGGTCCCACCGTCCCTTCCAGGTGTCGTGCCCGCGCTTGTGGCGGTACTCGAAGGCGAGCCCGCGCACGATGAGGGCGACGAGGATCAGCAGGAGGGGGAGGTAGAACCCGCTGAACAAGGTGGCGTACCACTCGGGGAAGGCGGCGAAGGTCGCACCGCCCGCGACCAGCACCCAGACCTCGTTGCCGTCCCACACCGGGCCGATCGTGTTGATCATGACGCGGCGCTCGGTCTCGTCGCGGGCGAGCACGGGCAGCAGCATCCCGACGCCGAAGTCGAATCCCTCCAGGCAGAAGTAGCCGACCCACAGCACGGCGATCAGGGCGAACCAGACGGTGGTCAGTTCCATGGTGTCTCTCTCGTCATCCAGCAGGCGGGTCAGTAGGCGAAGGTGAGCGGGGCGTCCTCGTCGTCGGAGCCGCCGACCTTGACGCGGGGCGGCTCCTCGTAGGGATCGGCGCCCTTCTTGATGTAGGTGACGAGGAGCTTGACCTCGATCACCGCGAGCACGGCGTAGAGCGCGGTGAGCACGATGAGGGACGTGGCGGCCTCGAAGACCGAGACGCCGGGCGAGACGCCGGACTCGGTGGTCATCAGGCCGAAGACGACCCAGGGCTGCCGGCCCATCTCGGTGAAGATCCAGCCCCACGACGACGCCAGCGTCGTCGCGATCGGGAGGCTGAGGCCCAGGACGCCGAGCCAGCGGACGCCGGGCGTACGCCCCTTGCGGGTCAACCACAGGATGAGCGCCGCACCGGCCGCGGCGAAGAAGCCGAGGCCCATCATGAAGCGGAACGACCAGTAGGTCACCGGGATCACCGGGGTGTAGTCGCCCTCGGTGAAGGCCTTGGAGGTCGGGTCGGAGCCGTAGGTCTCGGCGTACTCCTCACGCAGCGGGTTGATGCCCTCGACGGTGCCGTCGAAGGACCCGGTGCCGAGGAACGAGAGCAGGCACGGGACGGTGACGGCGAACTTCTCCTCCTTGCCGTCCGGGGTGCCGACGGTGAACACGGAGAAGGGGGCGCAGCTGTCGCTGGTCTCGTAGAGGCCCTCAGCGGCCGCCATCTTCATCGGCTGGACCTCGGTCATCACCTTGCCCTGCAGGTCGCCGGTGATCGCGACGCCGAGCCCGGCGAGCAGCGTGACGACCGCACCGATGCGGATCGCGCGGTGGTACATCGGGCGGTCTGCCTCGTGCTTCTTCTTCATGTAGAGGTAGGCCGAGACCCCGAGCAGGAAGGTGCCCGCGGTCATGTACGCCGCGAAGATCACGTGCGGGAACGTCACCACCTGGACCTTGTTGAACATCACCGCCCAGAAGTCGGTGAGCTCCGCGCGGCCGGCCTCGGCGTTGAAGCGGTAGCCCACCGGGTGCTGCATCCAGGAGTTGGCAGCCAGGATGAACCACGACGACGCGAGCGTGCCGAGGTGCACCAGCCACATGCAGCCCGCGTGCAGGCCCCGGGGGAGCTTGTCCCACCCGAAGATCCACAGGCCGAGGAACGTCGACTCGAGGAAGAACGCGAGGAGCCCCTCGACCGCGAGCGGGGCGCCGAAGACGTCCCCGACGAAGCGGGAGTAGTCCGACCAGTTCATCCCGAACTGGAACTCCTGCACGATCCCGGTCACCACGCCGATGGCGAAGTTGATGAGGAAGAGCTTGCCGAAGAACTTCGTCAGCCGGAGGTAGTCCTCCTTGCCGGTGCGCACCCAGGCGGTCTCCAGGCCGGCGATGACAGCAGTGAGCCCGATCGTCAGCGGCACGAACAGGAAGTGGTAGACGGTGATGATCCCGAACTGCCAACGGGCGATCTCGAGGACGTCCATGGGGCCCTTTCGGCGAAGGAGTTACTACAAAGTGTAGTAGATACTACGCCGTGTCGTAGTTCAGCGGTGAGGGCCTCTAGACTCTTGATCCGTGAGTCCAAGGTCCCGGATGGGAGAGCTGGAGCAGGCCGTTCTCGAGGCGCTGTGGGACCTCGACGTGTCCGGCCGCGCCGGCCGCTCGGAGGGCTCGGACGCGCCCGGCGCCAGCGGCCGGGAGGTGCACGACCGGCTCGCCGGTCGCGACCTGGCCTACACGACCGTGATGACGGTGCTCGACCGGCTCGCGCGCAAGGACCTCGTCGTACGACAGCGCGACGGGCGCGCGTTCCGCTACGCGCCGCGGCTCACCCGCGCCGCGATGACCGCCGAGCTGATGCACGAGGCGCTCGAGGGAACGCGTGGTGACCGCGAGCAGGCACTGGTCTCGTTCGTGGGGGAGGCCAGCGCCGAGGACCTGGCCGCGCTGCGTCGCGCCCTCGACGACCTGTCCTGACCGTCGCCGCGATGCCGACCCCTGTCGTCCTCGGCGCGCTCGCCGTGCTGCTGGCCGGCCCGCTGCCGTGGGCGTTCTCGCGGTGGACCCGGCTCCGTCGTACGCCGGCCGCAGCCATGCTGCTGTGGCAGAGCACGGCGCTGGCGGCGGTCCTGGCAGCGCTCGGCGCCGGGCTCGCGCTGGTGACCGGACGGCTCCGGCAGGGCGCGGCGGGACCCGGCGACGTCGTGGTGGCTGCGCTGGCCGGGGCGATCACCGTCGTGGTGCTGGCCCGGCTGCTGCTGAGCGGGCACCGCACGGGCACGTCGCTGCGCCGGATGCGACGGCTCCACCGCGAGCGCGTCGACCTGGTGGCACGGCTCGACGGGGGAGTGTCCGTCCTCGACCACGACGTACCGGTGGCCTACTGCGTGCCGGGCATGAACGGCGCGCGCATCGTCGTCTCGCGCTCGACCCTCACCCGCCTGGCCCCGGCCGAGCTCGACGCGGTCCTCGGGCACGAACGGTCCCACCTGCGTGCCCGTCACGACCTCGTGCTGGAGGCGTTCACGGTGCTCCACCTGGCGTTCCCGCGCTGGGTCGCCAGCGCCTCCGCGCGTCGCGAGGTGGAGGTGCTGGTCGAGGTGCTCGCCGACCGGGCGGCCTGTCGCGGCGGCGATCGGCGGGCCCTCCTGTCGGCCCTCGTCACGCTGGCGGGCTCGCCCGCGCCGGCCGGGTCGCTCGGATCGACGGGACCGTCGCTCGCCGCCCGGGCGGAGGTGCTGGGCGACCCGCGCTCGCACCCCTGGCAGGCAGCAGCCGTGGCCGTGCTGGCCGCGGGCATCCTGGCGCTGCCGACGCTGCTCGTGGTGCTGCCCTGGCTGGGCAGCCTCGTCTGAGGACAGCCTCGTCTGTCGGTGGTCGGACAGCACGAGGGCCCCGGCGGAGATCCGCCGGGGCCCTCGCGTGCTGCAGGTGGTGCTAGCCGATGACCTCGGTCAGCGGCGCTTGATGCGGAAGGTCAGCTTGTCCTTGCTGCCCTCGATCAGCTTGGAGCCCTTGTAGATGACCACGAGCTTGTGCTTGCCGGGCCGGTAGTTCTTGCGGACCGTCATCACCGCCCGCCCGTCGTCGAGCTTCCGGGTGCCGACCTTCTTGCCGTCGATGCGGAAGACGACCTTGCTCCTCGGGACGAGGTCGCCCTTGGTCCGGACCTTGCCGATGACGGTGAAGTCGCTCTTGAAGCGCGGCTTCTTGGGCGACACCTTGGCGATCGTCCGCGAGGGCTCCATCTCCGGTGCCGGCGGCGTCGTGGTGGCCGCGACGACCGTCGCGGTGAACGTCGCCGTGGACGTGGCCAGCGAGCCGCTGCCCTCGTAGGTGGCGGTCAGCGAGTGGGTGCCCACCGGCAGGTCGGCCGGCAGGGCGACCGAGGCCTTGCCGTCCGCGAGGGTGGCCGAGCCCAGCTCCTTGCCCTTGGCGTCGGTCACGGCCACGGTGCCCTCCGGGGCACCGCCGACGGAACCGGCACGCTTCACGGTGACCTCGGCGGTCGACGCGGTGCCGAAGGTGGACGGCTCCGGACGGTGCACCGCCTCGGTCGCGCTGACGAGCTTGCAGTCGACGATCTGCACGTTGTCGACGTACCAGCCCTCGTTGCCGCCACAGCCGTCGCGCCCGATGTCGAAGCGAAGCTGCACGGTGTCGCCCGGCTCGGCGCCGGTCGCGGCGATGTCGACCTGCGACTCGCCCCAGCTGCCCTTGGTCTGGCCACCGTCGGTGCCCGTGAAGCCGGGCTCACCCGCGAGCGGGTTGGTGTTGGTGGCAGGACCGGTGAGCGTGGTCGGCTCGTTGTAGAGGTAGGCAGCCGCCGGGATGGCCGTGAACGGGCCACCGTTGATGCTCATCTTCACGTTGCCGCCGTCATAGCCGATCTCCGTGGCGACGTAGTGCTCGAAGGTGAGCTTGGCCGAGCGCAGGCTGTCGGGCAGCTGCACGACCGGGCTCGCGATCGAGTCGCGGCTGGAGAAGTCGCCCGGGCCGTTGACGCACTGGCCCTCGGCGGGAGCGGGACCGAAGGCCACCTTGCTGGCGTGCGGGTCGCCGGTGCCGGCCGGGGCCGAGTCCACCGACTTCCAGGGCTTGTGGATGCCGCCTTCGAAGACCACCTCGTTGCTGGTGGTCCAGCCGGTCAGGCCGTCCTCGAAGTCCTCGCTCCACAGCACGTCCTCGGTGAAGCCCTCGCCACAGGTGGCGGGAGCGTCCTTGGCGAGCAGGGCCGTGAAGTTGCACTTCACCGGCTCGGTGCGCATCTCGGTCGCGGCCGTTGCGGCCTCGACCGAGGCGCAGTCACCCGCGGCGATCGGGGTGGCTGCCACGGGCGCGGCGTCGGGCTGGGTGGTCAGCTTGTTGATCGGCTGGCCGACCAGGTCGACGCAGGACTGCTCGAACGCGTTGGCCGCGTCGATGAAGTTGGACTGCGGCGTGAGGTAGGCGGTCTGGGCGCGCCACCAGATGGCAGCGGCCTTGTCGAGACCGAGGCCGGTCACGGTCTGGCCGTTGTCGGTGCCACCGTCGACGACCAGCGCGTAGGCGTGGTTGGGCACGCCCGAGTTGCTGTGCACGCCACCGGCGTCGGCGCCGGTCGGGTCGCACTTGTACTCGGCGTCGGTCACCTTGCCCGGGTCGCCGTAGCAGGTGGGGTTCCACATGTCGCGGATCGCGCCGCCGAAGGCCGTGGACTTCTCGCCCATGAGCCAGCGGGTGGTGTCGGGGCGCGAGGACGTGTCCTCTGCCTTGACCGCGACGCTGACGGGGTTGGCCGTGCTCTTGAACTTGGCACCGTCGGCCTGGGAGACCATCACGCCGTAGAGCGCGGGGTCACCCGAGAAGCCGGCCGGCGGGTCGACGTTGTTGTTGCCGATCACGATGCCGGTGGCGCCGGCGGTCTTGGCGTTGGCCACCTTCGTGGCGAAGGGGCACGTGCCGCGGTCGACGTAGGCCCACTTGCCCGACACGGCGGTGGCGTTGGTGAACGCGGTGCAGCCGTCGGTGGTGGTGGGACCGGTCGTGTTGGCGGCGTCGCGCGCGACGACGACCTCAGCGGTGATCTCGGTGGTCGGGAACGGCTTGGCGCCCGTCGCGGCCACCGCGGCGCACGGACCGGCGAGGCTTGCCGGGGCCGTGATGCGCATGTCGAGGCCGGGAGGCGCGGTCTTGTCGCAGTCGCCCACGGTGCGCTTGGCCTGGAAGTTCTCGCCCTCGTCCTCACGACCGTTGATCAGGTCGAGCGTCTCGCCCCACACGTCGGAGTAGGACTCGTTGAGGGCACCGGACTGGTACTGGTAGATCAGGCCGGAGGTGTACTCGGTGTAGGCGTGGCCCCACTCGTGGGAGACCACGTCGTCGGAGGTGACGCCGTTGCAGTAGTTGGTCGTCACGCCGTTCCAGTTGGCGTTGGGGCAGCTGATCCGCGGGTCGTTGTTGACCGTGCGCATGATGGCGCCGCTGCCGTCGTAGGAGTCGCGACCGAACGCGTTCTCGTAGAGCCAGTAGGACTCACCGGCGGAGTTGACGAGGTTCTGCTGGTCGTTGTTGAGGGTGCCCGGGAACGGGTCGCCCTCCTTCCACACGCGCGTCAGGGACGGCGACTGCGGGGTGCCGGTGGCCTCGTAGAGCTCGCGGCTGAGGGCGTCGTGCACCATCGACCAGCGGTTGAGCGCCTTGCCGGTCTGCGCGTCGATGAAGACGGCGTCGCGGACGTTCTTGTCGTTGGTGACCTCGACCTGGTAGGCGAGCACGGCCTCGCCGGCCTCGCCGCGGGTCGCGCCCATGCGGTAGACGACCAGCTCGGTGTCCTGGGGCTCGATGCCGGTCAGGTCGGCGGTCTCGCCGTCGTGGGCCGGCGGGTCCTCGCGGACCAGGCCCACCGCGCGCTTGCCGGCGTCGCTCGCGCTGATGCGCGGGTCGACCGACAGCGAGAGGTCGGGGGCGGCGTAGCCGTTGACCGAGGTCAGGTCGCCCTCGCGGTCGACCTGCACGCGCAGCATCGAGCCGAAGACGTCGACACCCTGGTAGGACTGGGTGTAGGTCGCGGTCCAGCCGGCCGCCGACTTCGTGACCTCGCTGCGGACGAGCTCGCCCGGCCGCGCGCCGAAGTTGGCGGCGTAGCGGTCGAGGTAGGCGTCGGCCTTGCTGGTCGCCGCGGCGAGGGAGTTGCCCTCGACGGACGGGAGCAGGTCTCCGTCGCCCTTGACGCGGATGAAGCCGACCTTCTTGGTGGCCTCCTCGCGCGTGACGGCGACGTCACCACTGGCCCGGTCGGCCATGGCGGCTACGCCGTTGGGGTCGGCCTGTGCGGCCGGTGCTGCCTGCACGCCGATCGTCGGGAGCGCGGCAAAGCCAGCCCCCACGACCGCGAGTGCAAGTCCTCTGTTGAGGAGCTTCACTCTCATTCCTCCGATTTCCGAGTCGCACTCGGAACCAGAGTCGCCCGAGTGACCCGGCTCACCATAAGTAGGACGTCCGACATTGGGAAGGGAGGGTGGACTATTTGCCCCCCCAGGGGTGGCCGCCGGCGACACGCACTCGTGTGATCCATGTGACGGGTGTGACCGGGCCGTAGGGTCGGACCATGGCGACCCGTACGTCTTCCCCGCCGGGGTCGCGGAGCTCGAGCACGTCTGGATCCAAGCGCACCACCAAGGGTTCGAGCACCCGATCACGGAGTACCAGCAAGCGCCCCGCCCCTCGCTCGTCAGCGAAGGGCCGGAGCGGCTCGAGCGCGCGTCCGGCACCTCGTGCCGTGCGCAGCGGTGCGGGCCCGGTCTCGCGCACGTTCGGCGTGCTCGGACGCGGCGTCGCCGCGGCGTGGCTCGGCATCGCCCACGGCGTGGGCGCAGTCGCCCGGTCGATGGGGCAGTCGGCCCGCGACCTCGACCCCGAGCACCGCCGCGACGGGGTCGGGCTGTTCCTCCTCGGCCTCGCCATGGTCGTGGCCGCCGCCGTGTGGTGGCAGCTGCCCGGCGGGGTGATGGACTTCGCCCGCTCGGTCACGTCGGGCGCGGTGGGCAAGGTCGGATGGTTCGTCCCGCTGTTCCTCGTCTACGCCGGCTGGCGCACCCTGCGCGACCCCGAGCGCAACGGGCCTGCGGGCCGGCAGGTCATCGGCTGGGCGGCCTTCACGCTCGGCCTGCTCGGCATCGTGCACATCGCCAACGGCAACCCGCAGCCGGTCCTCGGCGACGCCACCAACCTCCAGGAGGCCGGCGGTGCCGTCGGCTACGTCACCTCGAGCCTCCTGCTCGATCTCATGCAGACGACGTACGTCGTCGTGCCGCTGCTGGCTCTCCTCGCGCTCTTCGGCGTCCTCATCATCACCGCGACGCCCGTCTACCAGGTGCCGGTCAGGCTCGCCGAGCTGCGCGACAAGGCGCTGGGTCGTACGCCTGCCGAGGACGCCGCGGCCGACGACGAGCCGACCAAGCCGGTGCGCACGCGCCGCAGGTCGATGCTCGACGACGAGATCGACCCCGAGATGGGCGACCCCGCCTACGACAGCCCGGTGCTCTCCGACCGCGAGCTGAGGAAGCGCCGCAAGAAGAAGGAGCCGGCCGAGCCGGTCGAGGACTACGGCATCGACCTGTTCGCGGACCCGACCGACGCGATGTCGGACGCACCGACCGACGTCACGCCGGCGGTCGCCGCGGTCCCGGCCGGCAAGGACGAGACCGGACCCGTCGAGCCGCCGCCGCACACGCCGTTGCCGGCTCGCGTCGAGCAGCTCGCGCTGTCGGGCGACATCACCTACTCCCTGCCCGACAACTCCGCGCTCAAGCCGGGCTCGCCGCACAAGGCGCGTTCGAAGGCCAGCGACGCGGTCGTCGAGCGGCTGATGCAGGTGATGGACGAGTTCGGCATCGACGCCACCGTGACCGGCTACACCCGCGGCCCGACCGTGACCCGCTACGAGGTCGAGCTCGGCCCGGCGGTGAAGGTCGAGAAGGTCACGGCGCTGTCGAAGAACATCGCCTACGCCGTCGCGTCCGCCGACGTCCGCATCCTCAGCCCGATCCCCGGCAAGTCGGCGATCGGCATCGAGATCCCCAACACCGACAAGGAGATCGTCTCCCTCGGTGACGTGCTCCGGTCCACCACGGCCCGCTCCGACCACCACCCGATGGTGGCCGGACTCGGCAAGGACGTCGAGGGCGGCTTCGTCGTGGCCAACATGGCGAAGATGCCGCACCTGCTGGTCGCCGGTGCGACCGGCTCCGGAAAGTCGAGCTTCATCAACTCGCTGATCACCTCGATCCTGATGCGTTCGACGCCCGACGAGGTGCGGATGATCATGGTCGACCCCAAGCGGGTCGAGCTCAACGCCTACGAGGGCGTGCCGCACCTGATCACCCCGATCATCACCAACCCCAAGAAGGCCGCCGAGGCGCTGGCCTGGGTCGTGCGCGAGATGGACATGCGCTACGACGACCTGGCCAACTTCGGCTTCCGCCACATCGACGACTTCAACAAGGCGGTGCGGGCCGGCAAGGTCGAGGTGCCGGCGGGCAGCGAGCGCACGCTGACGCCGTACCCCTATCTCCTGGTCATCGTCGACGAGCTCGCCGACCTGATGATGGTCTCGCCGCGCGACGTCGAGGATTCCGTCGTCCGCATCACCCAGCTCGCCCGCGCGGCGGGCATCCACCTGGTGCTCGCCACACAGCGACCCTCGGTCGACGTGGTGACCGGCCTGATCAAGGCCAACGTCCCCTCGCGGCTCGCCTTCGCGACGAGCTCGCTGGGCGACAGCCGGGTCATCCTCGACCAGCCGGGTGCCGAGAAGCTGGTCGGCCAGGGTGACGGACTGTTCCTGCCGATGGGCGCCTCCAAGCCGGTGCGCGTCCAGGGCGCGTGGGTCACCGAGGCGGAGATCCACCAGGTCGTCAAGCACTGCAAGGACCAGCTCGAGCCGACCTACGTCGAGGACGTGACGGCGCCGAAGGAGTCCAAGCGTGAGCTCGACGACGACATCGGCGACGACATGGAGCTCGTGGTGCAGGCCATCGAGCTCGTCGTCTCCACCCAGTTCGGCTCGACGTCGATGCTGCAGCGCAAGCTGCGCGTCGGCTTCGCCAAGGCCGGACGTCTGATGGACATCATGGAGAGCCGCGGGGTCGTCGGGCCCAGCGAGGGCTCGAAGGCCCGTGACGTCCTGGTGAAGCCCGACGAGCTCGATTCCGTGATCGCCACGTTGGAGGGGGGAGCCTGATGGGCGCCAGGTCAGTTCAGGCAGCAGTGCACGAGGACGACGTCCACGACGAGACCGGTGAGCACGGGCCGCTCGCCGTCGCTCCCGACGCGGTGGAGGTACGCCGCAGCGCGGCCGTCGCCGCCGGCGTCGGGCTGACCGCGTCCGCGGTCGCCATCGCCTACCTCGGTCGGGCGACCCAGACCGGGTCCGCGCTCGACTGGGCCTTCGTGGTCGCGATGGGCCTGCTGGGTGCCTACTGGCTGGTGGGCCTCGTCGACGCCCGCACCCCGCTGCTCGTCGCGGACGCGCAGGGCATCCGGATCCGGCTCGGCCGCACCTGGCGCGGGCTGCCGTGGACGGCGGTGCACCACGTCGAGCACACGCCCCGGCGGGGCCAGCTCCGCGACGGCCGCCTGGTCGTCGTACCGCACAACCTCGAGCTCATCGAGGCCGAGCTCACCGGCACCGGCAAGCGCCACACCAGCATCTCCCGGTTGCTGCACGGCGCGCCGTTCGCGGTGCCGCTCGGGCTCTCGACGCGTGTCACCGGTGCCGACGGCGACCTCACCGAGGCGCTCGGTCGCGTCGCCCGCGACGCCAGCCAGATCGTCGTCCTCGAGCCCGCCGCCGACGAGGTCGGGGACCCCGGAACCGCCGACGTCGCGGAGTCCGTCGAGGAGACCGAGGCCCCCGAGGCCTCGCTGCCCGCGGAGCCGGTGGTCGTCGAGCCCGCCGTCGAGCCCGCCGTCGTGGCGAGCCCGACCCCGGCGGCGCTGCGTGAGACCGGCACCGCCCGGCGCTCGGAGGTGCGCCGCGATGTGGTCGTCGACGAGGAGGAGCCGGAGGGTCGCGAGCTGCGCCGCCCCGGTCGGGTCAGCCTCGTCGAGGAGACCCAGTCGTGGGGCGACCGGGTCCGCGCCATCGCGCGGCCGGGGGAGCCCGTCGAGCCACTCGTGCTCGACGACTTCGAGGTCGAGCCCGCCGAGGACCCGGTCATCGGTCCCGAGCTCGCGGCGGCACGCACGCGACTGGGTCTGAGCGTCGACCAGCTGGCCGACCGCACCCGGATCCGTCCGCACGTGATCGAGGCCGTCGAGGTCGACGACTTCGAGCCCTGCGGTGGCGACTTCTACGCCCGCGGCCACCTGCGCACGCTTGCGCGGGTGCTGGGCATCGACGTCGCGCCGCTGCTGGCGTCCTACGACGAGCGCTACGCCCACGCCCCGATCAACCCCCGGCGAGTGTTCGAGGCCGAGCTGGCCACCGGCGCGCACGGCTCCATCCGGGGGACCCGCGGCGGCCCGAACTGGTCCGTCCTGGTCGCCGTCGTGATGGCGCTCGTGCTGGCCTGGTCGATCGCCCGGCTCGTGATGGACACCCCGCCCGAGCTCCGCGGCGCAACGCCGGTCCTCAACGGCTCCGGTGGCCCGCAGGGGGCGGGCACCGCTCCGCTGGCCGAGCCGGTCGCGGTCGTGGTCAGCGCCGCCTCGGGCGGTGCCCAGGTCGTCGTACGCGACGGTGCGGGCGAGCAGGTCTTCAAGGGCAACCTGGCCGTGGGCCAGACCCGCGAGCTGAAGGCGTCGCCTCCGGTGCGCGTGATGTCGTCCGACGGCGCCGTGACCGTCTCGCTCGCAGGCGGCGAGGCCCGACCGGTGGGGGAGCCCGGCGTCGCCGGCCAGGGCACGTTCGTCTCCGACTGAACCGGCAGGTACCCGCGTCGTGAGTGGGGAGGATCGTCCTGACATGTCGAGGACGATCCTCCCCACTGTCGTCCCCGACCGGCGTGAGAGCGGCCTCACCGCCGCGGCAGTGCGGGTCCGGGCGCACGGACCCGGCATACTCACGGGTGCGATGACGACTGACACCGAGCTATCCCTGACCCCACTGAACGTCGCTGTGGTGACCCTCGGGTGCGCCCGCAACGAGGTCGACTCCGAGGAGCTGGCCGGGCGGCTCGAGGCCGGCGGGTTCGTGCTCGTCGACGACGCCGAGGACGCCGACACGGTCGTGGTGAACACGTGCGGCTTCGTCGAGGCCGCGAAGAAGGACTCGGTCGACACGTTGCTCGAGGCGGCCGACCTCAAGGCGTCCGCCGGTCACGGCGGCCGGGCCCAGGCCGTGGTCGCGGTGGGCTGCCTCGCGGAGCGGTACGGCAAGGACCTCGCCGAGTCGCTGCCCGAGGCGGACGCCGTGCTCGGCTTCGACGACTACCCCGACATCGCCTCCCGGCTGCGCGCCATCGTGGCGGGGGAGACCCACCACCCGCACACCCCGTCCGACCGCCGGCGGCTGCTCCCGATCTCGCCGGTCGAGCGCGACGCGTCCGGCGTCTCGGTCCCCGGCCACGACGTCGTGGCCGACGTCGACGAGATCGGTGAGGGCGCGCCCGCGACGGGACCTCGCGCCGTACGACGTCGCCTGGACTCGGGCCCGATGGCCCCGCTCAAGCTGGCCAGCGGCTGTGACCGTCGCTGCTCCTTCTGCGCGATCCCCAGCTTCCGCGGGTCCTTCGTCAGCCGCCGGCCCAGCGACGTGCTGCAGGAGGGCCAGTGGCTGGCCACGCAGGGCGTCAAGGAGCTCTTCCTCGTCAGCGAGAACTCCACGTCCTACGGCAAGGACCTCGGCGACCTCCGGCTGCTCGAGACCCTCCTGCCCGAGCTGAGCGGCATCGACGGCATCGAGCGCGTGCGCGTGTCCTACCTCCAGCCGGCCGAGACCCGGCCGGGCCTGATCGAGGCGATCGCCTCGACGCCGGGCGTGGTGCCCTACTTCGACCTGTCCTTCCAGCACGCGAGCGGCCCGGTGCTGCGGCGGATGCGGCGCTTCGGTGACCCGGAGAGCTTCCTCGGGCTGCTCGAGCAGGTGCGGTCGCTGGCCCCGCTGGCCGGCGTACGCTCCAACGTCATCGTCGGCTTCCCCGGCGAGACCGAGGACGACCTGCAGACCCTGTGCGACTTCCTGGTCGCGGCACGCATGGACGTCACCGGCGTCTTCGGCTACTCCGACGAGGACGGCACCGAGGCCGCGGGCTTCGCCGACGACCTCAAGCTCGACGACGACGAGATCCGCGCCCGCACCGAGCACGTCACCACCCTCGTCGAGGAGCTCAACGCCCAGCGGGCCGAGGAACGCATCGGCGAGCAGGTCGTCGTCCTCGTGGAGTCGGTCGAGGACGGTGTCGTCGAGGGCCGGGCAGCCCACCAGGGCCCGGAGGTCGACGGTACGACGATGTTGACCGGTGCTGCCCACGCGCGCGTCGGCGACCTACTGGCAGCGACCGTCACCGGCACCGACGGGGTCGACCTGGTCGCACGCACGGACGGAGAGCCGGCATGAGCACCGACAGCACCGACCACCAGGTCTCCAACTTCAACATCGCCAATGTCCTGACAGTGCTGCGCATCGCCATGGTGCCGCTCTTCGGCTGGGCGCTGCTGCACGACGGCGGCAACGACCCCCTGTGGCGCTGGGTGGCGTTCGGGCTGTTCGCCGTCGCGATGATCACCGACAAGATCGACGGCGACCTCGCCCGCAAGCACAACCTCATCACCGACTTCGGCAAGATCGCCGACCCCATCGCCGACAAGGCGATCACCGGCATGGCCTTCATCGGCCTGTCCATCGTGGGCGACATCTGGTGGTGGGTGACGATCGTCGTCCTGCTGCGCGAGTGGAGCGTGACGCTGCTGCGCCTGTCGGTCCTCAAGGACGTGGTGATCCCCGCCGCGCAGAGCGGAAAGATCAAGACGGTCCTCCAGGCGTTCGCGCTGGCCGGGCTCCTCTGGCCGCTCCCGCACGGTGACGCACACGGCGGGGCCTTCGACTTCTGGCCCGGCTACGTGGGCGAGGGCCTGTTCTACCTCGCCCAGGCGGCGCTCGCCGCAGCCGTCGCGATGACGATGTGGTCGGGCTACGAGTTCTTCCGCGACGTGCGCCGGCAGAGGGCTGTCAAGGGCGATCCCGAACTGTCCGGGAACTGACCGACAACCGACACCAAGTCGTTACCACGACTTCGGGAAAATCTCGACTTTCTGGGGGGTCGATGTCGGAGGTCTGAGGTTAGGGTGAGCCGGCTCACCCACCCTCTCGAAAGGTCTTCCTTTGTCAGCATCACGTCTTGGGCGCCGCTTCTCGCTCGCGACCGCCGTGACGGGACTTCTTGCTGCGCCACTCGCCGTGGTCACCACGGCTGCTCCTGCGCAGGCGGCTCCCGTCGACATCCAGATCCTCGCCACCAACGACTTCCACGGTCGCCTTCTCCCCAACACCTCCAACGGTGCCCAGGAAGCGGGTGCGGCACAGCTCGCCGGCGCGGTCAAGCAGCTGGAGTCCGACTACCCGGGCAGCACGGTGTTCACCGCTGCGGGCGACCTCATCGGCGCTTCCACGTTCGAGTCGTTCATCCAGCGCGACAAGCCCACGCTCGACGCCCTCAACATTGCCGGCCTCGACGTGTCCGCCGCGGGCAACCACGAGTTCGACGCCGGCTACGACGACCTCGTCGACCGCGTCATGACTCCCTATGACGCGACCACCAACCCCGAGGGTGGCGCTGACTGGCAGTACATCGCGGCCAACGTGAAGCAGGCCGGTGACCACAGCGCCTATGCCCTGCCCGACGTCACGGCCAACACCCCGGACCCCTCTGACGTGTCCGACGGCGGCACCTGGATGACGACGATGAACGGTGTCGACGTCGGCTTCGTGGGTGCGGTCACCGAGGACCTGCCCGCGCTGGTGAGCCCGTCCGGGATCACGGACATCTACGTCGACGACATCGTCTCGACGGTCAACCAGGGTGCTGCGGACCTCAAGGCCGACGGCGCGGACATCGTCGTCATGCTGATCCACGAGGGCGCGAGCTCGGAGGACATCGCCGCGCTCAGCGACGGCTCCGCCTTCGCCCAGATCGTCGCAGGCGTCGACTCCGACGTCAGCGCGATCGTCTCCGGCCACACCCACCTGGCCTACAACCACGCCGACCCCAACGCCGACACCGCCGGCCGGCCGGTCGTGTCCGCCGGGCAGTACGGCACGAACCTCAACAAGCTGGTCTTCACCGTCGACCCCGACGCCGGCACGGTCGCGCTGAAGTCCAAGGACGTCGTGCGGGCCAACACCGTGACCCTCACGGACCCGTCCGCCACGGCCGCACGCGACGCCGCGTCCACCGTGGTCCAGGACGCCGTGGCCAAGGCCGAGGTGCTGGGGGCTCGCGAGCTGGGGCAGCTGGCGATGCCGTTCAACCGCGCCAAGCTGGCCAACGGCAACGAGAACCGCGGTGGCGAGTCCACCCTGGGCAACCTGGTCGCCGAGGTCCAGCGATGGGCCACGGGACCGGAGTCGTCCGGCACGGCGCAGATCGCGTTCATGAATCCGGGCGGCCTGCGCGCCGACATGCTCGGCAACAACGCCAGTGGCTACCCGGCCGTCCTGACCTACAAGCAGGCAGCGGTGGTCCAGCCGTTCGCCAACACCCTGGTCACGATGGACATGACCGGGGCACAGATCAAGACGCTGCTCGAGCAGCAGTGGCAGCGTGACGGCTCCGGCAACGTCCCGTCTCGGCCGTTCCTGCGCCTGGGCACCTCCGAGGGCTTCGAGTTCACCTACGACGCGACGCGACCCGAGGGCGACCGGATCACCGGGATGTGGCTCGACGGCACCGCGATCGTGCCCGGCACCGTCTACGCGGTGACGGCGAACTCCTTCCTGGCGTCCGGTGGCGACAACTTCCGGGCGTTCAACACCGCCACCAACAAGCGCGACTCCGGACGCGTCGACCTGCAGGCGATGGTCGACTACATGGCCGCCATGTCCCCGGTGGAGGGTGACTCGACCCAGCACGCCCTCGGCGTGAGCTTCGCCCCCGAGGCGCCGTCGGTCTACCACCCGGGTGAGCACGTCCGGTTCTCCGTGACGTCGTGGGCGTTCACCGGCGCGGGAGACCCCCAGGACCAGTCGGTCACGGTCGAGCTCGACGGCAAGGAGATCGGCAGCCTGCCGGTCGACAACACGCCGGGCACCGCGGTGTTCGACGACTACGGCAAGATCGCCGGCGACGTGGAGATCCCGGTGGGCACGCCTCCGGGCGACCACGTGATCACGCTCGTCGGTCAGACCACCGGCACCACGCTCGACATCCCGGTGACCACCGACCGTGCCCCGATCAAGGCGGACGCCACCGTCACGGCGGTCGCGACCCCTTCGACGATCAAGGCGCAGACGGGCACGTCGGTCCTCGACGTCACCGTGGCCCGGCCCGGCACCAAGGCGACCGGCCTGGTCGCCGCGCTGCTCGACGGCCAGGTCGTCGGCGGAGCCGAGCTGGTGGACGGCAAGGCCGCGATCAAGGTCGGTCCGTTCGCCACGGCCGGCGAGAAGCTGATCGAGGTCACCTACTACGGCGACCAGGCGACCAAGGCGGCATCGGGCCAGGTGAGCCTCACCGTCGAGCCGGCGCCCGTGGTCGAGAAGGCCACGCCGACCCTGTCGGCGACCGTCAGCCCCGACACCGTGAAGGTCAAGAAGGACGGCGCCACCGTCTCCCTGGCGGTCACCAAGCCGTCCGGCACGGCGACCGGGGCGGTCATCGCGATGGTCGACGGCACCGTCGTCGGCGCCGGTGAGCTCGCGGGTGGCAAGGCGGACATCGCCCTGCAGCCCTTCGACGAGGCTGGCACGGCCACGGTCACGCTGAAGTACTTCGGCGACGAGAGCACGAAGGCCGCGCAGACCAGCGTCGCGGTCACGGTCACCAAGGCCAACCCGCGGGCCAAGGTGCGCGCACCGAAGAGCGTGGAGCGAGGGGACCGGGCCGTCTTCCGCCTGGTCTACCAGGCCGCGGACCTCAAGCCCTCCGGCAAGGTCACGGTCAAGGTCGCAGGCAAGAAGGTCACCAAGAAGCTGAAGAACGGCAAGGTGACGTTCCGCATCAAGATGACCAAGCTCGGCAAGAACAAGGTGGTCATCCGCTACCGCGGTGACGACCTCACGGCCGCCAAGAAGAAGGTCGTCCGCGTCCGCGTCACGCGCTGATCGCACCACTCCAGACGGGAGGGGATCCGGACTCGGCCGGATCCCCTTGCCGTCCCCCCAGCATCCCTTTGCTCAGGAGAACCCATGCAGACTTCCGCGTTCGTACGACGCGCAGCCGGCGGCCTCGGCCTCGGCCTCATCACCGCAGGGCTCGCCGCCCTGCCCAGCCCGGCCCAGGCGAACCCCGCGGGCACCGCACTGGTCATCAACGAGGTCTACGGTGGCGGCGGCAACAACAACGCAGACCTCAACGCTGACTACGTCGAGCTCTACAACCCGACCGCCGCATCCATCAGCCTCTCCGGGCTGAGCATCCAGTACCGGTCCGCGACAGGGTCGGCTGCCACGAACGGCACCGCGGCGCTCACCGGGTCCGTCCCGGCCGGCAAGACCTTCCTGATCCAGACCAGCACGGCTGGTTCCAACGGTTCCGCCATCCCTGCCCCGGACGTGACCGTGACAGGCGTCAACATGGGCGCCAGCGCCGGACAGGTGTTCCTGGTCGACGGGACGACGAGCATCACCCCGTCGCCTGCCACGGGCAACATGACCTCCGACAGCCGGATCGTCGACATGGTGGGGGTCGGCTCGACGTCGACCTCCTTCGAGACGGCTCCGGCCCCGGGGATGTCGGTCACCACGTCGGTGTCCCGCACCGCCGGCGTCGACACGAACAACAACAGCGCCGACTTCACCGCTGGCGACCAGACCCCGACCGC
The DNA here is from genome assembly GCF_048161455.1 of Nocardioides sp. T5. Classification (NCBI taxonomy): domain Bacteria; kingdom Bacillati; phylum Actinomycetota; class Actinomycetes; order Propionibacteriales; family Nocardioidaceae; genus Nocardioides; species Nocardioides sp. T5. The sequence goes on from NZ_CP182415.1 coordinate 2,090,095, forward strand.
ATCCGGGGGCGGGGTCGTGGAGCCGCCTCCGGAGCCCGTCGAGGTGTCCATCGCGGAGATCCAGGGCACCGGTGCCGCGAGCCCGCTCGTCGACGACCCGGTCGTCACCGAGGGCGTCGTCACCGCGGCGTTCCCCACCGGCGGGTTCAACGGGTTCTACATCCAGACCGGCGGCGAGGACACGACCCCGGGCGCCTCGGACGGCATCTTCGTCTACGAGCCCGGCTTCGCCGCCACCATCGAGGTGGGCGACTCCGTCGAGGTCGAGGGCACGGTGAAGGAGTTCAGCTCCCTCACCGAGATCGATGCGACCGAGGTGACCGAGCTGAGCCAGCCGCTACCGCCCGCCGTGCCCAACACGGTGCTTCCCGGCACCGACTGCGCGCTCCCGGGTGACGAGTGCCTGACGGGTGCCGAGCTCGACGCCGCTCGCGAGGAGTTCGAGGGCGAGGCCTTCCAGCCGACGACGCCGATGACCGTCACCGACTCCTACGACTTCGGTGCCACCTCCTCCAGCTTCTTCGGGGAGATCGGCATCGCCGCCGCCAGCGACATCCCGCTGGTCACCCCCACCGAGGTGATCGACGCGCAGGACACCGAGGCCATCGCGGACCGCACGGCCTACAACACCGCGCACCTGGTGGTCCTGGACGACGGGTCGTCCGCCAACTACTGGAACACCTCCAACACCGCCGGCGCGCAGGACCAGCCGGTGCCGTGGCTGACCAAGGACCACACCGTCCGCGTGGGCGCCGACGTGACCTTCGACGAGCCGGTCGTCCTCGACTACCGCTTCGGGTGGAAGCTCCAGCCCCAGCGGCAGGTCGTGGGTGAGCCCACCGGGCTCGTCACGTTCGAGCAGGACCGTCCGGCGGCCCCGGCCGCCGTCGGAGGCGACCTGAAGCTGGCCACGTTCAACGTGCTCAACTACTTCACCACGTTCGGCGGGGACGTCCCCGGCTGCACGGCGTACGTCGACCGGGACGACAACCCGATCGCCACCCGCAGCTGCAGCGGGTCCAACGGCCCGCGTGGTGCGTGGGACCAGGTGAACTTCGAGCGTCAGCAGACCAAGATCGTCAACGCGATCAACACCATGGACGCCGACATCGTCTCCCTCGAGGAGCTCGAGAACTCCAAGTCGGTGGACGGGGCCAACCGCGACGAGGCGCTCGCCGCCCTGGTGGCCGCGCTCAACGACGACGCCGGCACGCAGCGCTGGTCGTTCGTGCCATCCCCGGCCGTCGTCCCGGCGAGCGAGGACGTCATCCGCAACGCGTTCATCTACGACCCCACCACGGTCGCGCCTGTGGGCGAGAGCGAGATCCACGACGTCAGCGCCTTCGACAACGCTCGTGACCCGCTGGCCCAGCTGTTCAAGCCGAAGGCCGGCACGTCCGACCAGGCGTTCGCCGTCATCGTCAACCACTTCAAGTCCAAGGGCTCGGGCGTGGACGACGGCACCGGCCAGGGCAACGCCAACCCCGACCGCGTGGCGCAGGCCACGGCACTGACGGAGTTCGCGAACAGCTTCGCTGCTGCTCGCGGCACCGACAAGGTCTTCCTCACCGGCGACTTCAACGCCTACTCGATGGAGGACCCGGTCCAGGTGATCGAGGCGGCCGGCTTCACCTCCCTGGAGTCGACCGACGACCCTGCGGAGGAGAGCTACAGCTTCGCCGGGACGTCCGGCTCGCTCGACCACGTGTTCGCCAACGCCGCAGCCAAGGCGATGGTCACCGGCGTCGACCTGTGGGAGATCAACGCCAACGAGTCGGTCTTCTACCAGTACAGCCGTTACAACTACATCGGCACCGATCTCTACACGCCTGAGGTGTTCGCCAGCTCGGACCACAACCCCGAGGTGGTGGGCATCAAGGTGCCCGTCAAGCCGGAGCCCGCGTCCGTCACGGTGACGGCCAAGGTGACCCCCCAGGTCGTCGTGGTCGACCGCACCGAGGCAATGGTCCACGCGACGGTGACGGACACCTCCTCGAAGCCCGTCACGGGCACTGTGGAGATCCGTGAGGGCAACGTCCTCCTCGCCTCCGGCCCGGTGTCCGGTGGGGTGGCCAACGTCAAGCTGCCCGCCTTCACGACCACCGGCCAGCACACCCTGACCGTGCGCTACCTCGACGGTACGGCCGTCCGCGCCGAGCAGACGGTCGCCGTGACGGTGCTCCGTGCCGCATCGGACATTCGGGTCCTGAAGGCCAAGGCGGTCCAGGGCAAGAAGGGCGTGCTCAAGGTCGCCGTCCGCGACTCCGACCTCGGTGCGGCCGAGGGCAAGGTCCGCGTCAAGGTGGCGGGCAAGTGGCGGAGCGCACGCCTCGACGACGGTCGGGTGAAGGTCAAGCTGCCGGCCTTCGCGAAGCCCGGTACGAAGCGGATCGTGGTCGCCTACGCCGGTTCGTCCAGCGTGGAGCGGGACCGCAAGGTCGTGAAGCTGCGCGTGAAGCGCCGCTGATCGTCATGCACCAGACGGCCCGGTTCCCCGATGGTAGGGGGGCCGGGCCGTCGCCCTGCTCAGCGCAGGGCGAGGGCCGCCTGCACGAGCGCGAGGTGGCTGAACGCCTGCGGGAAGTTGCCGGCCATCCGCCCGTGGGTGACGTCGTACTCCTCCGAGAGCAGCCCGACGTCGTTGGCCAGCCCGCAGAGGCGGTCCATCAGCTCGTGGGCCTGCTCGCGCCGACCGGCCGCCGCGAGCGCTGAGACCAGCCAGAAGGAGCAAGCCAGGAACGGGTGCTCGTCGCCCGCGAGCCCGTCGACGCCCGTCTCGGTGCGGTAGCGCAGCAGGAGTCCGTCGACGTCGAGGTCGGCGATGACGGCGTCGATGGTGCCGAGCACGCGCGGGTCGTCACCCGGCAGGAAGCCCACCAGGGGGATGGTGAGGAGCGAGGCGTCGACCGCGGTCGTGTCGTAGTGCTGGGTGAAGGTGCCGCGCTCGTGGTCGAAGCCCTTGTCCAGGATCTCCTCGCGCACCCGGTCCCGGAGGTCGCGCCACCGGTCGACCGGACCGTCCAGGTCGTGGCGCTCGACCGCCTTGACCGCGCGGTCGAAGGCGACCCACACCATCACGCGGGAGTGGGTGAAGTGCCGCTGCGGCCCGCGGATCTCCCACAGCCCGTTGTCCGGCTGGTCCCAGTGCTCGGCGAGCTCGTCGACGAGCGCGCGCTGCAGCGCCCAGGAGTTGTGCGTCTCCTCGAGCCCGGCGTCGCGGGCCAGCTCCAACGCGATCATCACCTCGCCCAGGACGTCGTTCTGCCGCTGTGACACCGCGCCGTTGCCGATCCGCACCGGGGTGCTCCCGGCGTACCCCGGCAGGTGCGGCACCTCGCGCTCCGGAAGCTGCCGGCCACCGTCGACGGTGTACATGATCTGCAGGTCCGCCGGATCGCCCGCGACGGCGCGCAGCAACCAGCCGCGCCACTCCAGCGCCTCGCCGTCGTAGCCCGCGCCCAGCAGCGACTCCAGGGTGAGCGCCGCGTCGCGCAGCCAGCAGAAGCGGTAGTCCCAGTTGCGCTCCCCGCCGAAGTCCTCGGGGAGTGACGTCGTCGGGGCCGCGACGATCCCGCCGGTCTCGGCGTGCGTCATCAGCAGGAGGGTGAGCAGGCTGCGCCGCACCAGGTCGGCGTGCGGGACGTCCTCGGGGGCGCGTGCCGACCACCTGCGTTGCCGCTCCGTGGTGGCGGCGATGCGCTCGTCGATGGACAGCGGCTCCGGGACGTCGTGCCACGAGCGCACCCACGTGGTCGAGAACCTCACCTCCTCGCCTGCCGACAGCTCGAACTCGTTGCTGTGGTGGCCGTGGTGGCCGTGCGGGAGGTGGGGCCCGCGGAGCACGAACTTGTCGGGCCCCGCCACCGCCACCACGACCTCGTGGCCGTGTGCCTGCTCCCGGCTCACCCAGGGACGCACCAGGCCGTAGTCGGCGCGCACCACCCAGTCGTGGCGCATCCGCACGGTGCCGCGCGTGCAGGTCACGCGGCGTACGACGTCGGCGCGACCGTCGCCGACCGGCATCACGTCGAGCAGCACGACCTCGCCGTCGGCGGTGGTGAACGTCGTCTCGAGCAGCGCGGTGCCGTCGACGTAGCGCCGACTGGTCGCGACGACCTCGTCGGCCGGGGCGAGGAGCCAGCGCCCGTTCTCCTCGGTGCCGAGCAGCGCGGCGAAGCAGGCGGGGGAGTCGAAGCGCGGCAGGCACAGCCAGTCGATCGATCCGTCCTTGCCGACCAGAGCCGCCGTGCCCCGGTCGCCGATGAGTGCATAGTCCTGGATGGGGAGCGCCATGCGGTTAGTGTCGCCGACATGTGGTCAGGCCAACCGGAGTCGAGGGTGGCTGCGCGCGTCCTGGAGGTCCTCGCTTCCCGCGGGGAGACGCTCGCGACGGCGGAGTCCCTGACCGGCGGGCTGCTGTCGGCACGGCTCACCGACGTGCCCGGTGCGTCCCGCAGCTTCGTCGGGGGCGTGGTGTCGTACGCCACCCGGGTGAAGGTCTCGGTGCTCGGGGTGCCGGACGGGGTGGTCGCCGAGCACGGCGTGGTCTCGGAGGAGTGCGCGCTCGCGATGGCCCGGGGCGTGCGCGACCGGTTCGACGCGACCTGGGGGCTGGCGACCACGGGCGTGGCCGGGCCCGACCCCCAGGAGGGCCGGGCCGTCGGCACCGTGTGGGTGGCGGTCGCCGGTCCGACCGGGGCACGAGCGGGCCTGCTCGACCTCGCGGGCGACCGGACGGCGATCCGGGAGGCGACGTGCGCGGCCGTTCTCGAGATGCTCGTGGACGAGCTCGACGGCGGGCAGGGCGGGGGCCGGCAGGAGGCACGGCCGCGCGAAAGCGAGGTAAGTCGGCGGGAAGAAGGAGGCCTCGGGTAGCGTTGGGGCAGAGACTTCTCCTCAACCGGACATCCCGAGAGTAAGGACTCGCGCATGGTGCTCTTCCGACGACTGCTCGGTGACGTGCTGCGCAGTGCCCGGGTGCAGCGCGGGATGACCCTCCGGGAGCTCTCGGCGGAGGCGCGGGTGAGCCTGGGCTACATCTCCGAGATCGAGCGGGGTCAGAAGGAAGCGTCCTCCGAGCTGCTGGCCTCCCTGTGCCAGGCGATGGACCTCCCGCTGTCCGACGTGCTGCGCGACGTCGCCGACGCGGTGTCGATCGAGGAGGCCGCGGTCGGCCTGGTCGTCAGCACGCCGATCCGCACCGCACGCCCTGCCGGCGACGTGGTCGCCTCCGCGGCCTGACCCCGACCGGGGTCCTGCGTCAGCGCTCCGGCTGGCAGCTGGGGCACCAGTAGGAGGCCCGCTCCCGACCGGGCTCGCCGAGCATCGTGACCACGATGGGAGTGCGGCACCGGCGGCACGGCGACCGGTCGCGGCGGTAGACCCACATGCGCTCACGCTCGCGCAGGTCTCCGGTCGTGGTCTGGATCGCCCGCTCCTTGTTGACCTCGAGCATCTGCCGGCCCCGACGCACGAGCCGGGGGAGCTGGTCGACGGTCGCGACGGCACTGGCCGGGTTGACGCCCATGGTGAAGCACAGCTCGGCCACGTACATGTTGCCGATGCCCGCGAGGTTGCGCTGGTCGAGCAGCGCCTGCCCGATCGGCCGACCGGGCTCGCCGCGGAGGTTGGCCACCGCGCGTTCCTCGTCCCAGTCGGGGCCGAGCAGGTCGGGCCCGAGGTGGGCGACGAGGTCGGCCTCCTGCTCCCGTGGCACGAGCTCGACGATGCCGAGCTGGAAGCCGACGGCCACGCGGTCCTCGATGCCGAGCACGAGGCGCACCTGGGTGTCGGGACGGCGCCACCGCTCGCCGTTGGGGTAGACGTGCCACGAGCCCTCCATCTTGAGGTGCGTGTGGATCGTCCAGGCGCGCTGGTGGTCGATGCGGGTGAGCATGTGCTTGCCGCGCGACAGCGTGCGGATGACGGTGCCCTCGCGGAGGTCGACGGTGGCGAAGGCCGGGACGCGGAAGTCGGTGACGGTCAGCCGGTGACCGGTCAGTGCACGGTCGAGCTTGGCTGCGGCGCGATAGACGGTGTCCCCCTCAGGCACGCAGCCTCAGCCCCTTCGGTGTGGCGAGGAAGCCCGCAGCGGTGAGCGCGAGCCGGATGGGTGTCTCGCCACCGCTGCCGATCAGCGCCTGGCCGTCGGCCTTCTCGACGGTCAGCCGCCCCAGCGCCCCACGTCGGGCGGCATCGGCCAACGCGGCCATCGCCGGGGTGAGCACGTCGAGATCGTCGCTCCAGGTGAGCAGCGTTCGGCCGCCGCGCTCGACGTAGACCGTCAGTGCGCCGTCGACCAGGACGACGAGCGCGCCCGCCTTGCGACCGGGTCGGTGCCCCGCCCGCTCCTCACCGGCGTCGGGCCACGGCAGGGCGGCGCCGTAGACGTTGGCCGGGTCGGTCGCGGCGAGGGCGACGACCGACGGCTTGGTGCCGGACGTGGCGCGGTCGGGCTCGGTGAAGGTGCGCAACCGGTCGATCGCGCCGGCAGTGCCGAACTGGGCGGCGCCGAGGCCCTCGATGAAGTAGCCGCGTCGGCAGCGCCCGGTGTCCTCGAACGCGCTGAGCACCTTGTAGACCCCGGCGAAGCCGCCCACCACCCGCTCGCTGACGACGGCGCCGCGCGTGACGACGCCGTGGCGCTCCAGCAGGTGCTCGGCGCGGGCGTGGGCCCGTCGCGTCGGGTCGCTGTCGCGCTCGGGCAGCAGCGCCCACCGGCCGGCTGTCTCCGGCGGGCCGGTGCGCACGGGCATCCGCCCGCCGGTCGTCCTGCCGAGGCGTGGCGGCGTACGACGGGTGCGGTGGGACGGCGTGCCGCTGCGCACGAGGGCGCGGAGCGGGGCGAGCGTGTCGTTGGTGACGAGGCCCTTCCAGGCCAGCTCCCACAGGGCGGCGCTGAGGTCGGCGTCGGACGTGGACCCGACGCGGTCGGCGAGCTGGCGGAAGAACCACGCGCCACCGGGGTCGAGGGCGTCGAGGACGGCCCGCTGGAGGCCCTCGGGCTCCCCGCCCTCGACCTCGGGCAACGTGAGGTGGGCCTGGTCGGCGAGGTGCAGGCTGACCCAGCCGTCGCTGCCGGGCAGCGGGGCGTGGCCGGTCCAGATGACCTCGCCGGAGGCGGTGAGCTCGTCGAGCATGGACGGCTCGTAGTCGCGGACGCGGGCGGCGAGGACCAGCGGCTCGAGGGCGCTCGCCGGGACCGGGCAGCCGGCGAGCTGGTCGATGGCGGCGACCACGCCGTCGACGCCGCGCAGCGACCCCCCGACGCGCTGCCAGGCGGGCAGGAAGCGCGCCACCGCGTCGTGGGTGACGGGCTCGATCTCCTGCCGGAGGCGGGCGAGCGAACGGCGGCGGAGCTTGCGCAGCACCTCGGCGTCGCACCACTCGGTGCCGGAGCCGGACGGTCGGAACTCGCCGTCGAGCACCCGCCCGCGGTGGGCGAGGCGCTGGAGCGTCTGACGGGCGACGGCCTCGCCGAGCCCGAGCCGGGCCGCGACCTCGGCCGTGGTGAACGGGCCGTGGCTGCGGGCGTAGCGGGAGACCAGGTCGCCGAGGGGGTCCTCCGGCAGCTCCAGGAAGGCGTCGGGCGTGCCGACCGGGACGGGTACGCCGAGCCCGTCGCGCAGCCGGCCGATGTCCTCGATCGCGGTCCACCGGTCGTCGCCGGCCATCCGGACCTGGGCGACCCGGCGGTCGAGCGAGGCGAGCCACCCCTCGACGTCGGCCCCGTCGACCGACCTCGCCCGGATCTCCTCGACCGAGAGCGGACCGACCAGGCGGAGCAGGTCGGCGACCGCCTCGGCGCCGCGGGCACGCCGGTCGGGGGCGAGCCACTGCAGCTCGGCCTCGACCTCGGTGAGCACCTCGGGGTCGAGCAGCTCGCGCAGCTCGGCACGACCGAGCAGCTCGGCGAGCAGCCCCTGGTCGAGGGACAGCGCCGCCGCGCGCCGCTCGGCGATGGGGGAGTCGCCCTCGTAGACGAACTGGGCGACGTAGCCGAAGAGGAGGCTGCGGGCGAAGGGACTGGGCTGGGTGGTGGCGACGTCGACGACGGTGACCTCGCGGCGCTGCACGCGACCGAGCAGGGTCACGAGGGCCGGCAGGTCGTAGACGTCCTGCAGGCACTCGCGCACGGCCTCGAGCACGATCGGGAAGGCGGGGTACTGGCTCGCGACCTCGAGGAGCTGGGCGCTGCGCTGGCGCTGCTGCCACAGCGGGCTGCGACGGCCGGGGTCGCGACGGGGGAGCAGCAGCGCGCGGGCGGCGCACTCGCGGAAGCGGCTGGCGAACAGCGCGGACCCGCCGACCTCCTGGGTGACGAGCTGCTCGATCTCCTCCGGCTCGAAGACGATGACCTCGCCGGTGGGCGGCTCGGCGTCGGTGTCGGGGATCCGGATGACGATGCCGTCGTCGGAGGCGACCGCCTGCCCGTCGACGTCGAAGCGCTCCCGCAGCCGGGCGTTGATCGCCAGCGCCCACGGGGCGTGGACGGGGGTGCCGTAGGGGGAGTGCACGACCAGGCGCCAGTCGCCGAGCTCGTCGCGGAAGCGCTCGACGACGACCTGGGTGTCGCTCGGGACGACCTGGGTGGCCTCGCGCTGCTCCCCGAGGTAGGTGACGAGGTTGGTGGCGGCGTTGGCGTCGAGGCCGCGCTCGCGGACGCTCGCGATGGCCTTGGCCGCGGGCTTGGCGGCGAGCTCGCGGGTGAACGCCCCGACGGCCGCGCCGAGCTCGGCCGGCCGGCCGAGGGCGTCGCCCTTCCAGAACGGCAGGCGTCCGGGGATGCCCGGCGCGGGGGTGACGAGCACCCGGTCGTGGGTGATGTCCTCGATGCGCCAGCTGGTGGCGCCGAGGGCGAAGATGTCGCCCACCCGGGACTCGTAGACCATCTCCTCGTCGAGCTCGCCGACCCGGCTGGCCTTCTCGCCGACCAGGAAGACGCCGAACAGGCCGCGGTCGGGGATCGTGCCGCCACTGGTGACGGCCAGCCGCTGGGCGCCGGGGCGTCCGCTGAGCTGGCCGGTCACCCGGTCCCACACGATGCGCGGGCGCAGCTCGGCGAACTCCTCGCTCGGGTAGCGACCGCTCAGCAGGTCGAGGGTGGCGTCGTAGGCGGAGCGGGGGAGCTGGGTGTAGGAGGCGGAGCGCGTGACGAGGGAGAAGAGCTCGTCGACCTGCCACTCCTCCATCGCGAGCGCGGCCACGACCTGCTGGGCCAGCACGTCGAGCGGGTTGGCCGGCACCGCCATCTTCTCGATGGCTCCCGAGCGCATCCGCTCGACCGAGACGGCCGTCTGGGCGAGGTCGCCGCGGTGCTTGGGGAACAGCACCCCGCGGCTCACCTCGCCGACCTGGTGGCCGGCGCGACCGACGCGCTGGAGCGCACTGGCGACGCTGGGCGGCGACTCGATCTGGACGACGAGGTCGACCGATCCCATGTCGATGCCGAGCTCGAGGCTGCTCGTGGCGACGACGCAGGGGAGACGGCCGCGCTTGAGGTCGTCCTCGATGATCGCGCGCTGCTCCTTGGAGACCGAGCCGTGGTGGGCCTTGGCGATCACGGTCTCGGCGCCGCTGCTCTGGCCGGACTGCGCCATCACCTGGGCCGGGCTCGCGGCCGCCCGGGACGGGCGCTCCGCGTCCGTCTCGAGGCCCTCCTCGCGGGCGGCGGCCCGCTCGGCGGCGATCTCGTTGAGCCGGGCGGTGAGTCGCTCGGCCAGTCGTCGGGAGTTGGCGAAGACGATCGTCGAGCGGTGCTCCTCGACGAGGTCGACGACGTGCTCCTCCACGTGGGGCCAGATGCTCGTCGAGCGGCCGGGGTCGCCCGACTCCTCGTCGTACTCCTCGGGCATCGTCATGTCCTCGACGGGGACGACGACGCGCAGGTCCCACTCCTTGGTGCTGGGCGGGGCGACGATCTCGACGGGCTGGGTGCCGCCGAGGAAGCGGGCGACCTCCTCCAGAGGACGGACGGTCGCGCTGAGGCCGATGCGCTGGGCGGGCTGCTCGAGCAGGTGGTCGAGGCGCTCGAGGCTGATGCCGAGGTGGGCGCCGCGCTTGGTGCCGGCGACCGCGTGCACCTCGTCGATGATCACCGTGTCGACGCCGCGCAGCGTCTCGCGCGCCTGGCTGGTCAGCATCAGGAACAGCGACTCGGGCGTGGTGATGAGGATGTCGGGCGGCGTCGTGCCGAGCTTGCGACGATCGGCCGGGCTGGTGTCGCCGGAGCGGAGGCCGACGGTGACGTCGGGGACAGTGACCTCGAGCCGCTCGGCGGTGTTGCGGATGCCGGTCAGCGGGGCGCGGAGGTTGCGCTCGACGTCGACACCGAGCGCCTTCAGCGGGGAGATGTAGAGCACGCGGGTGCGCCGGCTCTTGTCGTCGGGCCGCTCGGTGCTGAGCAGCCGGTCGATCGCGTGGAGGAAGGCGCTCAGCGTCTTGCCGCTGCCGGTCGGCGCGACGACCAGCGCGTGCTTGCCCGCGGCGATGGCGTCCCAGGCGCCCTCCTGGGCCGGCGTCGGGCTCGCGAAGGAGGCCTCGAACCAAGCACGCGTCGGCGCGCTGAAGCGGTCGAGGGCAGTCATGCCGTGCAGTCTGACACCGGGGTCCGACAACGGCCCCGCCCCGAGGGCGGGCGGCATCCAGCCGCACGTGCGGCGGTCCTGGCCCTCGGACGGGCGAATCAGGGGCCAGACCCGCCGCACGTGCGCGGCTCGCGCCTCGCTCGCGCGGCGCCCGCGCGCGTGCCGGTCGCCGGAGATTCTTCGGTCCGAGCCCACCAAATCGGGCATGTTCGGGCTCGATCGGCGTGGGGGACCTGTCGTTCGTGCATCGTGTCGACATGACGGCAGTGATGCTTCCCGAGACGGCCACGGTGATCCGTGAGCTGGAGCGTGCTGCGGAGGCGTTCGCGCAGCGTGCGCTGGAGCAGGAGGGGTGCCGCGACCGCGCGCGCCCCGGCACGGCCGTCCAGCACCGCCACGCGCACTCGGCCACCCTCTGGCGACTGGCCGAGTCGAGCCTGCGCGTACGCATCGGTGAGCTGGAGGCCGCGTCGGCCCTGTGAATGTCGGGGGCGAGCCAACGTCCTCAACTTGGGAGACGCCCTTCCCGGCGACGCGGGCGTACGGTCGCGAGATGGGCCGCAGCGCCCGACGACTGGGAGGTCGCGCCATGGGATCACTCGTCCGGACGTCGCGGATGCTCGTCGGTGCGAGCCTGGCCACCGCGGTCCTCGCCTCGGCCGCGGCCGTGGCCGCCCCGGGCGGGCCCGGGCCGCGGTTCACCGCAGGAGCGGACGGGGCCGGCGACCCCTACTTCCCGCGCGCGGGCAACGGCGGTTACGACGTCACGCACTACGACCTCGACATCGACTACGTCCCCCCGGTGGCGACGGTCCCGCCGACGCCGCTGGCGCAGGTCCGTGGCCGGCTCGACGGTGTGGCGACGATCGACCTCGTCGCACGCCAGGACCTCGACCGCTTCAACCTCGACCTGCGCGGCATGACCGTGTCGGCGCTCACCGTCAACGGCAAGCGCGCCACCGGCATCGAGCCCCCGGCCGACGGGGCGGAGGTCGACGGAGCGGCGTACTGGCACGTGCAGGACGACGCGAGCCGCAGCTGGGAGCTGACGGTCCAGCCGCGTCCCAAGCTCAAGGCCGGGCAGTCGGCGCGGGTGGTCGTCACCTACGGCGGCGCGACCACGCGCCCGACCGATGTCGAGGGCGCGCTCTACGGCTGGGTCACCACGCGCGACGGCGCGATGGTGGTCAGCGAGCCGGAGGGGTCGATGACGTGGTACCCGGTCAGCGACCACCAGCGGGACAAGGCGACCTACAGCTTCGAGATCACGGTGCCTGCCGGCAAGACCGCGGTGGCCAACGGCCTGCCGGCCGGGGAGCCGGTGACGGCGGGTGGTACGACGACCTGGTCCTGGGAGGCTCCGGACCAGCAGGCGAGCTACCTGACCACGGCGTCCGTCGGTGACTTCGTGCAGCGACCGGTGACGACCTCGGCGAGCGGGGTGCCCATCCACGACTTCGTCGACAGCAAGCTCACCAGCAGTCAGCTCGCCACCACCGACGCCAGCCTGGCGTTGCAGCCGCGGATGATCGACTTCTTCGAGTCGCGGTTCGGTGCCTACCCCTTCAGCTCCTTCGGCTCGATCGTCGACGACGACAGCGTGGGATATGCGTTGGAGACCCAGACCCGTCCGGTCTACTCGAGACAGGCATCCCAGGGCACGGTCGCGCACGAGCTCGCCCACCAGTGGCTCGGCAACGCCGTCAGCCCCGACACGTGGCAGCACATCTGGCTCAACGAGGGCTGGGCGACCTACGCGAGCTGGCTCTGGGCCGAGGAGAACGGCGGCCTCACGGCCCAGCAGGCGTTCGACAACTGGTACGCCCCGGCCCGCACGTCGGCGTACTGGTCGCTGCCGATCGGCGACCCCGGCCCGCTCGGGCTCTTCGCGACACAGGTCTACAACCGAGGTGCCGGCACGCTCCACGCACTGCGGGTGAAGGTCGGCGACGAGGCGTTCTTCGCGGCGACGCGCGAGTGGATCGCGAGGTACGACGACGGGACCGGGACGACCGACGACTTCATCGCCGTCTTCGAGGAGGAGTCCGGGCAGGACCTCTCCGCGTTCTTCCACGCCTGGCTGTTCGCCCCGGAGAAGCCCACGAGCTGGTGATCGCACCCCCGCCGACACGGCCCCCGTCGTGAGGGCCGTGTTGCGAGGTGGTCTGGTCCGGTCTGGCGTCCTGCCCCCACCGGGAGCACATTGAGGAGTGGGCCGGACCACGCGGCCGTGGACGCGACCCTCGGAGGCGTCACGTGAACTCGTTCCGACGCGTACTGCCCCACCCTCCGAAGACATGGACGGCGAACCGGCCCGGTGGGTCGAGGCGCGCTGTTCCGCCGGCACGGCCGGCGCGTCCGGGCTGCGGCCCGGAGCCCAGGCGCGGAGCCGCTGACTCCTGACACTCGCGGTGGTGGAGCCACCGCCCACGAGGAGAGACAGACATGGCAGCAACGAAGTCCGGGAGGAAGACGACCTCCAAGCGGTCCGCAGGCAAGCCGGTCAACGCAGGGCTGGACGACCCCCTCTACGTCCCCCACCTCGACGAGCTGACGCTGCCGGAGTCGGCGCTCGAGGGGACGGGTCCCGACTACAGCACGATGCTCGAGTCGATCTGCGGGGTCGCCGACGACTCCCAGCAGGTGGAGCTCTACGACGGCTCCCTGGGTGTGACGGTGGCGTTCGTCGACCACCACCAGCTACCGGTCGCCCAGGTGCAGTGGAACGACAACCTCGCCACCGTCTTCACCAACCCGGGAGACGTCAACGGCGTGCGGTGGGGGAGCGGGACGATGATCGGTCCCGACCTGTTCCTCACCTGCGGGCACCTGTTCGACACCGACATCAACGGCTGGACGGTCCCGCGCCAGAACGGCACGTCCAACGCGATCTCGCCGCAGCAGGCGGCCACCAGCATGCACCTGAACTTCGAGTACCAGGTCGACGAGAACAACGTGCTCCGCGCCGAGCAGTCCTACCCGATCACGCAGCTCATCGAGTACCGCCTCGGTGGCCTCGACATGGCGCTGTGCCGGATCGGCGGCAGCCCCGGCTCCCGTTACGGCTGGAGCGAGTTCGCGACCACGGACGCGGCCGTGGGCGACATGCTCGCCATCATCGGGCACCCCCTCGGCCAGCCGAAGCGGATCGAGGCCGGCCCGGCGACGACCCTGTCGGGGTCGGTGATCCGCTACAACGACATCGACACCCTCGGCGGCAACTCGGGGTCGGGCATCCTGCACGGTCCGACCGGGCGGGTCGTCGGCGTACACACGAACGGTGGCTGCACCAGCTCAGGGACCGGCAGCAACTCGGGCGTGGCCATCGCGGCGATCATCGCGGCCTCGCCCACGCTGCGGTCGATCACCCCGAGCTCGCAGACCGCCCGCGCAGCGGACAGCATCACCACCCAGCTCGCCGACGACGTCACCGGCACCCTGCTCGCCGCCGACACCGGCTTCCGGGACCGGGCCGGGACCCGGCTGGCGGCCGACATCCGCGACACGCTGCTCGCGCGCGACGTGCGCGGGACGCCCCTGGCGCGGGACGTGAGGGGCACCCCGCTCGCGCGGGACGCCGGGGGCACCCCGTTGGCGGGAGACGTCCTCGGCACGCCCGGCGGCGCGGACGACCCCAACCTGACGCGCCGGGAGGTGATCGTCGACCTCGACGACCCGTGGCTCGACCCGGCGATCGGCCGAGCCCTCGGCGGTGTGCGGCCCTTCGTCCAGGCCGCGCCGCACCTCGGGATCGCCCAGGAGAGCGGGTCGGAGCCGGTCGCCGACGCGGTCCTCGGTGAGCTCGAGGCAGCCATCGAGGCGGGTTCGGCGCTGGTCGAGTCGCTGATGGCGCTGCACGACCTGCTGAGCAGTGGGGGCGACATGTGATCGGCATCGTGTCCCACCTCGACGACCTGCACGCCGTCCACGTACGACGTCACCTGGAGCAGGCAGGGTCCGCGCACCTGGTCCTCGACACCTCGTCGCTGCCCATGCAGGTGGGGCTGACGACGAGCGAGGTGCCCGGCGCGGGCTGGCACGGCTGGTGGGAGCACGACGGGGTGCCGGTCGACCTGCGCGACGTGCATGCCATGTGGTGGCGCCGACCGCAGCCCTTCGTGCTGGACGGCGCCATCACCGACGCCCACGACCGCGCGTTCGCGCGCGGCGAGTGCGCGGCCATGGTCGCCGGGCTGTGGCACTGCCTCGACGCGGAGTGGGTCAACGACCCCGACCGCGACGAAGCGGCCTCGCGCAAGATGTGGCAGCTCCGCGTCGCGTCCGAGGTCGGCCTGCGGGTGCCGCGCACCTGCATGACCAACGACCCCGCGCGCGCCCTCGGCTTCATCGAGTCCGAGCCGGGCTCCGTGGTCTTCAAGTCCTTCAGCGCGAGCGAGGTGACCTGGCGCGAGACCAGGCTGGTGCGCGACGAGCACCGCGAGCTGTTCGACCGGGTCCGCCTGGCGCCCGTGATCTTCCAGGAGTGCATCCCCGGAGGCTTCGACATCCGGGTCACCATCGTGGGCGACCAGGTGTTCTCCGCCGAGATCCGGTCGGGCGAGTCGTCGTACGACCTCGACTTCCGCGTCGACACCGAGAACGCGCCGATCGAGGTGCACCCGCTGCCGGAGCCGGTCGAACGGCGACTGGTGCGGATGATGCGGCGCCTCGGGCTGCGCTACGGGGCCATCGACCTGCGCAGGGCCCCGGACGGCGACTACGTCTTCCTCGAGGTCAACCCGGCCGGGCAGTGGCTGTTCATCGAGCTCGCGACGGGCCAGCCCATCTCCTCGGCGCTGGCGCGGCTGCTCGGGTGCCTGGACCAGGAGGTGACCGCACGAACGGGGCGTCGAGCGAGCACGAGGACGCCGCCCCATCCGCAGCCGTTCCACCGGGAGCGGCGCACCACACAGATCGGGGACCACGCCGTGCCTGACATCGAGCTGTTGAGAGCGCTCGCCGCTCACCGGGACGGACATGACGAGACAGCCGGACTGGACGCGCGGACGCTGCGCTTCGTGGTGGAGTACGCCGACGCGGTCGACGTCGACGCCGCCCGCGCCGAGGTCCGGAGGCTCCTCGGCATCGAGGACGTCGAGCTCTTCGCCCTGTTCGAGGACGCGCGCCCGGACGACGAGCTTGGTGTCTTCCACGTCCTCCAGCTCCCCGGGCTGGAACGCACGATGGACAACGGCACGTTGTTCTCGATCGCCCACGAGCTGCGCGAGCTCCTCGGTGCGGTCACCGTCGAGCCCGACATCGGCAGCGAGTTCTACCAGGAACCGGTCGCCCCCGGCATGGTCGACGAGTCCGTGGTCAAGGACCGCTTCCACGGCACCTGCTTCGTGGCGGGTGCTGCTCCGGTCGACCGGACGTGGGCCCTCGAGCGCGCCGGGGTGCTGGACGCCTGGGACGACAGCCCGGCCCGGGGGGCCGGCATCCGGATCGGCCAGCCGGACACCGGGATCACCCCGCACGTCGAGCTCTCCGACGTCACCATCAGGGACGGCTTCAACGTCCTCACCGGCGCCGCGGACGCCCTCGATCCCGTGTCCGGGGGCGGCAACCCCGGCCACGGGACCGGGACCGCCAGCGTGGCGGCGAGCGGATCGCATGGCGAGGTGCTCGGTCCCGCACCCGAGGCCACGCTGGTGCCCATCCGCTGCGTCGAGTCCGTGGTGCTCGCGTTCAACGGCAGCGCGGTGGCGAGAGCGATCGACCACGCCCGGCAACGTGGCTGCCACGTCGTGACCATGAGCCTCGGCGGCACCCCGAGTCGTGCGATGCGTCAGGCCATCAAGCGGGCCATCGACGAGGGGGTCATCGTCCTGGCCGCCGCGGGCAACTGCGTCGACCTCGTCGTCTACCCCGCCCGCTACGCCGACGTCATCGCGGTGGCCGGGAGCAACGTCGACGACGGCACGTGGCGCGGGTCGTGCCACGGGTCCGCGGTCGACGTCACCGCCCCGGCGGAGAAGGTGTGGAAAGCCGTGGCCGGACCGGGGAACAGCGCGGTGGCAGGGGGCCAGGGCACCTCCTTCGCCGTCGCGCTCACCGCCGGCGTGGCTGCGCTGTGGCTCTCGCACCACGGCCGGGCGACGGTGCTGGCGGCGGCAGCGGCTCGGCAGACGACGGTCCAGGCACTCTTCCGCGACGTGCTGACCTCGACCGTGCGCGTCCCGACCGGGTGGGACACCGACGAGTTCGGCGCGGGGATCGTCGATGCCCAGGCGGTCCTGCACGCCTCGCTCGACGGGCCGGTCGCCGTGGCACCCGAGGCTGCCTCCCGGAGCACCGCCGCCGACGCGATGGACCTGCTCGTCGACGCGGTGGGACCGGACGGGGCCGGGCTGCTGGCGGAAGCCGCCGCGCAGCCGCAGCTGCAGCTCGAGCTCAGCTCGGTGATGTTCGAGGACGCGCGGATCGCCGCGGACCTTCCCGAGGAGACCGACGTCGAGTCCCGCCTGTCGCGGCACCCGATGAGTCCACAGCTCGAGGCGGCCATCGGCGTGACGACCCCACCGAGCGCCCGACCCGCCCCCGGGCCGACGAGGCCCGAGCTGCGCGCGGACCGGATCGCCTCCGTCGACCCGGTCGTGCTCGTCGCCGGCCGCCGCAGCGGCCTCGAGTCCGCCGCCGACCTCACTCCCGAGGCAGCGCGGGAGTCGCTGCGTGCGAACCCCGCGTCCGTGCTCGGGCTGCTCGAGGACAAGGTCCGACGAGTCCGGGGCGAGTCCGACGAGGTCGACACGCAGAGGCTCACCCCCCTCCACGACCAGCTCCTCCGGGACAGCGAGCGGGTCATCGGGTGCCTGTGCGAGGGCGAGCAGGTCCCGCGCGACCCCGGGTCGGAGACCGCGCTGGAGGCACTGGTGCAGCTCGAGGGTCGACCCGCGCTCCGGCTGGGCGACGACGGCGTCGACCCCGACGACCCGGAGCTCGGCGAGTGGCAGGGTCCGGTCGTGCTCCACCCCACCTTCGCGGTGAGGCAACGCTCGGTCGGGCGCATCGACTCCGCCCCCGGCGTCCATGCGGGCACGGGCTTCGTCGTCGGCGACGGGCTCGTGATGACCAACCGGCACGTCGTCGAGCTGCTCGCCTTCCCGACCCCGCGCAGGTCCGACCCGTCCGGGTGGGTGCTGACCGGGGCGCCGTCGATCAACTTCTCGCCGTCTGCGACCGACACGACCCGCAGGTTCCGGGTCCTGGAGGTCGTCTTCGCCGGGCCCGACCCGATCGACGGGCGGGTCGACCTCGCCCACCTCGACCTCGCCCTCCTGCGCGTCGAGCAGACCAGCACCGACGGCGTCGAGCTGCCACCTCCGCTCACGCTGTCCACGCAGCCGATCGCGCCCGCTGCCTCGAGGCTGTTCGTCGTCGGGTACCCGGCGATGCCCACCGTGCTCCCCAGCGACGAGGACGGCCGGCGCCGCATGGACGTCGTACGCCGGCTGCAGGAGCTGTTCAACATGCAGTACGGCGTGCGCTACCTGAGCCCGGGGCTCGTCATGACGTCGCGGGACGCGGTCCCCGACAGCCCTCGGGGCTGGGTGTTCACCCACGACGCGACGTCCCTGGGCGGCAACAGCGGGTCGTGCGTGCTCGCCTTCGACGACGACCTGGACGTCGCCGGCCTGCACTTCGCCGGCAACTGGCTCCGGGCGAACTACGCCCACGCGATGGAGCAGGTCGCGCCGGCGATCGCGAGGTTCGTGCCATGACCCCGAGGGGCGTACGCCGGTCGACGGCGGACGTATCACCGGGGACGTTCGCCGCTCCTCTAGAGGTGACCGGGAAGATCCACGTCCCGGACCGCAGCGGCTCGCGTGCGGCGGCCGAGGCCGAGTCGACGGCCGGGGCCGCCACCATCCAGCTCGGCGGGACGTCGCACTTCTGAGGGGGGGTGGGACCAGGTGCGCCTCACGAGTGACGAGTACGTCCTCCTGGAGGAGGTGTTGCTCGACGCCTTCGACGACGTCGACGGGGTCACGCGCATGCTCCGGCGCGCAGGCATCCCGCCGGGCGAGATCGCGCCCGGGGCCCTGGTCGGCGTGATCGGCGAGGTGATCAGCTACGCCGAGACCCGGGACCGCGTCACCGAGCTCGTGACGGCAGCCCGCGCCATCAACCCCGACAACGTGCGGCTGATGGAGCTGGCCGCGGCGACGGGCGCGGGCGCCGCCCCGGTCACGGCCGCGGTCCCGGAGGCGCAGGTCCTCACGCAGACGCGGCTCCAGCTCGAGCGGATGGTCGACCCCCGACGCGGCATCGCCGACCTGGGCCGGTTCTCGGTGCGGCTCCTGGAGTACACCCGCCGCGTGTGCGCCGTCGAGCTCGGCACCGCCGGCGGGACGGGCTTCCTCATCGGGCCCAGCAGCGTCCTCACCAACCACCACGTGGTCAAGAAGGCCATCGACGGCGCGTTCCCGCCCGAGAAGATCGTGCTCCGCTTCGACTACAAGCGCGATCGTGACGGGATCGTGCGCGACCCCGGGACCGAGGCCCGGCTGGCCGAGGACTGGCTGGTCCACACCTCGCCCTACAGCAGCTTCGACCTCGCGGACTACGTCGAGGGCACGGAGCCCGCCCCCGACGAGCTGGACTACGCCGTGCTCCGGCTGGAGCGCCCCCTCGGCGCCCAGGGGACCTCCGACGACCCGGTCGGCGAGCGCCGCGGCTGGGTCGAGCCACGGCCGGAGGAGCACGACTTCCCGCTCGGCTCCTACCTGATGGTCGTCCAGCACCCGTGCCACGACCCGATCTCGTTCGACTTCGCGTTCGACGGTGTCCAGCGCGTCATCGGCGACCGGCTGCGGGTGCACCACCGGGTCAACACCATGCCGGGCTCGTCGGGCTCCCCGGTCCTCGACGCCCAGCAGGAGCTCGTGGCGCTGCACCACGCCGGACAGCCCGGGCGCGACGACGTGTGGCTGCCCTGCGACCGACAGGTCACCGCGGCCGACTACAACCAGTGCATCCCGATCGCCACGATCAAGCGCGACCTCGAACGCCACGGCCTGGGCTGGGTGTTCGGAGGGGAGGAGCCATGAGGCTCGACGGCCCCGCCTACGGTCAGCTGTCCCGGGCGCTCGGCGACGCCCTCCGGCTCGAGGAGTTCGACCGGCTCGCGCGTCGCCTCGGCTGGGAGCGCACCGACGTCGTCGGTGACGGAGCCACGCTCGGCACCACGGTGCACGCCTTCATCGAGCACGCCGAGGTGCAGGACGCTGTCGCCGCCCTCATCGCCGAGGCCCAGGGCCTGGTCCCGACCAACCGGCTCCTGCAGGACCTGGCGTACGACGCCCTGGTCGGCCCCGCGCGCCACGTCCGGCCGACGCGTCGTCCGGACGAGGACGTGCAGACCGGGATCGTCGAGGCGGTGCTCGAGGCGATCGACGACAGCGAGGAGCTGAGGTCGATGCTCGTCGAGGTGGACGCCCGCGCCGCGGCGTACTGGGAGGAGAGCCGCACCACGACCGACAACCTCCGCCGCTGCGTCGAGGCCGCCGCGACGGACGGGTGGCTGCTCCCGCTGGTCATCGAGGCGTCGTCGCGCGCCCCGGGCGACCCGAGGTTGCGGGAGCTCGAGGCCCGGTTGGCGCCGCTCGCCGCGCCCGAGGTGGACCCGGAGTCGTGGCGTCCGGCGCTCCAGCTGTGCCGACTGACGGGCGGTTTCTTCATGATCGACCGGAAGCCGCTGCGCGCGTCGATGGAGCGGATGATCCCAGCAGACGGCAACCGCGTCCTGGTCGTGCGCGGGGAAGCACGATCGGGCATGAGCCACAGCCTGCGGCTGATCTACCACATGCGCGAGGTCTGCTCGTTCGCGATCGCGGAGATCGACCTCGAGGAGGCCTCGCGACGGGTCGGTCCGCGTCGATCGCTCACCCCGCGAGACCTGGCGATCGAGGTCGTCCGGGCGCTCGACTACGACGACGTCGACGTGCCGGACAAGCCGCCCGACAAGCAGTGGTCAGCGTGGATCCTCGACTTCAAGGACTGCTTCGAGGAGCGGGCCCAGCGCGACGACCGTCCGATGACCTTCCTGGTCCTCGACGCCTTCCACAAGGTCCGGCTGACCCAGGCGTCTCTCGACCTGGTCAGCCGGTTGAGCCGGAGCATCGGGATGGTCCTGCCCAACCTGCGACTGGTGCTGGTGGGCTTCACCGAGGACCTCCCGGTGGGGCTGCGCCAGGCCAGGCTGCTCGACCAGACGGGGGAGCTCACGGTCCAGCACCTCATGGAGTTCTTCGCGAAAGCCTTCAAGGAGTCCCAGGTCGAGATCGATCCCGCCGAGATCGCCCGCAAGACCACCGAGGTCCTCGGCAGGCGCAAGACGGCCGCGCCCGGATGGCTGGACGAGATGGCGGACCGGGTCGCCCGCGAGCTGCCGGGGACCTGACGATGGGCGACACCGAGATCAGCATCGAGGAGCTCGTCGCCCAGGCGATGGCGCTGAGGGAGGCCGCCGAGGTCGAGCCGTCGCCGGTCACTGCGCCTCCGGCCGCTGCGCCGCCGGCTCGGGTCGGGGGCCACGAGGAGGCAGCGGCCGTCCTCGGCTGGTTCGACCCCGACACCCTCCGCCCGACGACGAGGTCAGCCGACGGGCCCGGCCTGGACGCCCTGCTCCGATCGGTGATCCACGTCGTCGACGACCAGGGCGAGGACGCGCTGAGCATCTCCTCCAACCGCCGCGTCGCGGTGCTCCGCCACCTGCGGGAGTCGGGACGGCTGCGTCGCGCGCTGGCCGCGAACACGGCATCACCGGGTGACCGGCTCCACCAGCTGATCCGGGTCCTGGTGACGGGCGGGGTGGTCGAGATCGCGGACCAGTCGCTGCCGGACCTCCACTCGCTGGCGCTCGTGTGCGACTGGCTGCACGACGCCGGTTTCGAGGACCTGCCGGACCTGGTGCGGCTGCGTGACCGCATCGACCTGCTGACCCTGCTCGAGCCGCTCGAGCTCCTCGCCGGACCCGAGTTCGTGGGTCGGAAGGCCGAGCTCGCGGTCATCGCCGACTTCCTGGGTCGCGAGCAGACGGCGCCTGCCGGGACGAGGCGCGGTCGCAGCCGTACGGCTGCGCACCAGCAGGCGGACACCCGCCTGCTGGTGCTCTACGGGCCCGGTGGGATCGGCAAGTCGACGCTGGTCGCGAGGTTCCTGCTCGACCTCGGCGGCCGGGACACCGCCGCCGCGTCGCGGGTCCCGTTCGCCTACCTGGACTTCGACCGGCCGTCCGTGGAGGCCACCAACCAGTGCCTCATCCTCCTCATCGAGATGCTCGCGCAGATCGGCGTCGAGTTCCCCGACGCGAAGGCGAGCTGCAACCGGATCCGGGAGGACTGGGCCCGGGTGCTGGAGGTGCCGCGCGGCAAGCGGCACTTCTCGCTACCGCGCGCGGTCGACGAGCTGGTCACGATGCTCCAGCAGCTCGACCTGGCCCGACGCGGCTTCGTCCTCGTGCTCGACACCTTCGAGGTCGTGCAGTACCGCAGCAGCGAGGAGGTGGCCACGGTGCTGCGGCTGATCGACCTGCTGGTGGAGAAGCTGCCCGCCGAGGCCCGGGTGGTCGTCGCCGGACGGGCGGGGATCACCCGCACGTACGCCCAGCAGCTCGAGGTCGCGGCGCTCGACCCCGAGTCCGCGTGTGAGCTCCTCGTGAAGCTGGGCGTGGAGGACCGCAAGGTCGCCGAGCGGATCGCGCACCGCTACGGCGGCGACCCGGTGTCGCTCAAGCTGGCGGCGTCCGCCCCGGACGCGCACCGGCCGCTGTCCAGCTGGATCTCGCGCGCCACCGACTGGCTCCTGCAGCTCGACGGTGCGGTGATCCAGCGCCGGCTCTACGACCGGGTGCTGGGGCACGTGCAGGACGAGCGGGTCCGCCGCCTGGCCGGCGCCGGTCTGGTGCTGCGGCGGATCACGCCGGACATCGTGCTCAACGTGCTCGCGAGGCCGTGCGAGCTCGGCGTCGCCACGGCAGAGCAGGCGCAGGACGTGTTCGACGAGCTCGAGCGCGAGACCTCGCTGGTCACGCCCGAGTCCGACGGCGCGCTGGTCCACCGGGTGGAGCTGCGGCGGGTGATGCTGCCGCTGCTCGAGGCCGACCAGCCGGCGCTCTCGCAGACCCTGCACCGGGCCGCTGTCGCGTACTACGCCGGCCGACCTCCGGTGGCCCGCGAGAGGGCCGAGGAGATCTACCACCGCCTCAAGTCCGGCGACGACCTCGGCGTGGTCGACAGCCGGTGGATGGACGGTGTGCAACCCCACCTCGAGTCCGCCATGGACGAGCTCGACGGCAGCCGACGGGCCTTCCTCGCCTCACGGCTCGGGCTCGCCCTGGACGCGTTGGCGACGGACGCCGCGCGCCTGGAGGACTACGAGGAGATCACCGCGCGCAAGGTGCGGGCGATGCTCGACGACGACCGGCCACGCGACGCGCTCGCCGCGCTCGGGACCCGCCAGGAGCGCTCGCCGCGGAGCCCCCTGACGACCCTGACCGCCGAGGCGCTCTTCGCGGTGGGACACGTCGAGCAGGCGGTGTCCCTCCTCGCGACGACGGCCGACGACGCGCTGCTTGCAGGGGTCAACGACCAGACCTACCGGCTCGCGCGGATGCAGGCCGAGCTCGTCATCTCGGCGGGGCTGTGGGACGCGGCGGGAGGCGTGCTGAGCAGGCTCGAGCAGGTGGACGAGCTCGCGTCCGACCGGCTGGTGCGGCTGGGGTGCACGGCGCTGGGCGCCGTCCTCGCCAAGGGAGCGGGTGCCCCGGCCGCCGACCTCGCTCGCGCGGCCAGGTCCACCATGGACGACCTCGCGGACGCCGTGCTGCACGACGACCCGTCCTTGGTCCGTGCCGTGGGCAGCGTCCTGGCCGCCGACGACGTCCGGGACGTGGAGCGGATGGCACGCGTGGTCACGCTCGCCGGCATCCCGCGCCACGTCGAGGGACCGGTGCGGGTCGTGGCCGCGGAGCTGGCCACCATCGACCTGGCAGCCTCGGCGCGCGAGGAGGAGCAGCCGGGCGTGCTCGCCCGCAGGCTGCGGCTGCCGCAGGCGCGGTCGCTCACCGCCGCCTGGAGCGAGTTCCTCCTCGTGGCGGACGAGGCCTCGGTCCGGGCCGCCCTGCGAGAGGTGCTCTGCATGCCCGGGGTGGACCTGACCGGGCTGATGACCGCCCTGGCCCGGGTGATGACGACCGACCCGAGCCTCAGCCGCAAGACCGAGCGCCACGACGAGGGGGCGACGGACGACGTCGTCTCGCGCGTGCCGCTCCCGCCCGAGGTGCACGGGATGCTCGCGCAGGCATTGGTGTCCATCTTCTCTCCCGAGTCGTTGCGGTGGTTCCTCCGGATCCGCCTGCACCAGAGCCTCGACGCGCTGGTGCCGGGCACCACGACGGACTTCGAGGAGAGCGTCCGGCAGCTGGTGGACGTCCTCGAGGAGCGGGGGCTGCTGCTGGAGCTGGTGGCCCACTGCCTCGAGGTGGCCCCGGGCGACCTCCAGCTCCTGCGGACGGCCGAGGCCGTGGGCCTCGACACCCCGGTGTCCGGGATGCTCGACGACGTCGTGCAGCGGGTCGAGGCGGCAGGGCGGCCGGTCCGACCGTGGCTCCACGCGCTCGGCCAGGTCGAGGCGCAGACCTGCACCATCCACTGCGACGGCGCCGTCGCGGGTGCCGGCGTCCTCGTCGCGGCCGACCTCGTCCTCACCGCGGACGTGGTGGGCGCACGCCTCGCCGAGGCCGCCGGGCACTGCCGGTTCGATGCCAAGACGAGCCGGCGCGGAGAGCTGGTCACCCCGGGCACCTGGTACGACGTCCACGACGTGGTGGCCGCCGACAGCAGCCGCGGTGCCGGAGCCGGCTGGGCGCTGGTCCGGGTCGACGGCAGTCCGGGCGTGCAGCCCGTGGGCGGGGACGCCGTCGAGTCCTCGACCGGGACGCTGCGGGGCTGGGTCGACCTCGCGCGCCCCGACGCCGTACCCCCGTCCGAGGAGGTGCTCGTCCTCGGCCCCGGGCCCGGCAACGGCACCGGTGCCTCGGTGCGGCTGCTCGCGAGCCGCGTCCGCGCCGCGGGTCGACCCGGTCTGTCCGCCATCGACCCGCCCGATCCGGATGTCCACCCGGGAGCGGTGGTCTGCTCGTGGGAGATGGTTCCGGTCGGGCTGCTGTGCGGCGCCGCCCGCGATCGGGGAGCGGCCGACCTGGTGCTCGGGCTCGATGCCGTGCTCGCCGACCTGGCCCGGCGGGGCCTCGACCACCTCGTCAGGACGTCGCTCGCCTGACTGGGTGACCGGCGTCACGGCGGGCGTCAGGGGCTCGGGGGCGAGATGTCGGACACGTGTGGCAGATGTGGCCCCAGGAACGGCCGGGAAGGGGCGAGATGTCGGACACGTGTGGCGGATGTGGCCCCAGGAACGGCCGGAAAGGGGCGAGATGTCGGACACGTGTGGCGGATGTGGCCCGATGGGGCGCCGTATGTCGTCCGTACGCCCAGGGCCTCGACCACCTCGTCCGGACGTCGCTCGCCTGATGGGGTGCGCCCGGTTTGCGTGAGTGCCGGGTCCGCGCCATGGTGAACGGGACACATTCTCCCTACGGAAGGAGAGCCC
The DNA here is from genome assembly GCF_048161455.1 of Nocardioides sp. T5. Classification (NCBI taxonomy): domain Bacteria; kingdom Bacillati; phylum Actinomycetota; class Actinomycetes; order Propionibacteriales; family Nocardioidaceae; genus Nocardioides; species Nocardioides sp. T5. The sequence goes on from NZ_CP182415.1 coordinate 2,115,291, forward strand.
GTGCTTGCTCTCACCGAGAACGTGACCGACATCGTCAAGAAGCTGGCCGAGGAGGTGCCGGAGATCTCGGCGCTCCGGATCGCCACCGAGTCGGACGGCGAGTCCCTGTCGGTGAGTCCTGCCGACCACGCCGAGAGCGATGACCAGGTCATCGAGCAGGATGGCGCCACGATCTACGTCGACGGACCGGCCTCGGAGTTCCTCTCCGACAAGGTGCTCGACGGCGGCGTCGACGACGACGGCAACATCCAGTTCGCGCTGGGCCAGCAGGCCTGATCGAGCGCAGCTGAACGGACTGGCGGAGTCCCGGGCCCATGGGGGTCCGGGACTCCGCTCATGTCCGGACGCTGCGGGGCTACCTGCCCAGCACGTCGCGCCACGAGTGCTGGGGGTCGAACCCGACCAGCTCACGGGCCTTGTTGATGGCGTAGAAGGTCTCGTCCCGGCCCATCTCCCGCCGCACCTCGACGCCGTCGTAGAACCGGGCGATGACCTCGTCGGTCGTCGCCGCGACGGACATGTCGGCGTTGGCGACGTTGAAGACCTCGTAGCCGAGGCCGTCGGTCGCCAGGCAGCGCTGCACCATCTGGCCGAGGTCGCGCACGTCGATGTAGGCGAAGATGTTGCGTCGCCGCAGCGCCGGGTCGTCGAGGAAGTCCGGGAACAGCTCGGCGTACTCGTGCGGCTCGATGACGTTGTTGATCCGCAGGCCGTAGACGTCGACACCGCTCCGCGCCTGGAACGAGCGCGCCGTCACCTCGTTGGCGACCTTGGACATCGCGTAGGAGTCCTCGGGGACCGTCGGGTGCTCCTCGTCGACCGGCACGTAGAGAGGCTTCCGCTCGCCCTGCGCAAAGCAGACGCCGTACGTCGTCTCCGAGGACGCGAAGATCACCTTGCGGATGCCGAGCCGGGTCGCGGCCTCCAGGACGTGGTAGGTGCTCAGCACGTTGGTGGCGTACGTCGCCGAGTCGGCCGTGCGCAGGATCGCCGGCACCGCGGCGAAGTGCACGACCGCGTCGTACGACGGCTGCTGCGGCAGATCGAGCTCGTCGAACGTCGCCAGACCGGCGAGCGCCGAGTAGACCTGGCCGGCGTCGGTGAGGTCGACCTGCAGGTCGTGGACGTCGGGGTGGTCGAGCGGCACGAGGTCGGCGTTGGTGACCTGGTGTCCCTGCTCGGCGAGGTACGGGGCGACGTGCCGGCCGGCCTTGCCGCTGCCGCCGGTGAGGAAGATGCGCATGGAGCCTTCCTACCGCAGGGCTGCAAGGTACGACGGTCGCGTGGCCGACCACCGCCCCGGCGCGTCACCCGTCCGAGTGGCGCCGGCACTCCTCGGCCCGGCGCAGCAGCACCCGGCGCTCGCCCTCGTTGCGGGTGAGGGCGGCCGCCTCGTCGAAGGCCGACGCCGCCTCGCCGTGTTGCCCGGCCCGCTCGAGCAGGTCGCCGCGCACGCTGGGCAGCAGCGGCGAGCCGCCGAGCGCAGCGGGAGCGACGGCGTCGAGCACTGCGAGCCCGGCCACGGCACCGTGGGCTCGCCCGTGGGCCACGGCCCGGTTCACCTCGACGACCGGTCCGGGCGCGGCCTGCCCGAGAACGTCGTACAACGCGGCGATGCCGGCCCAGTCGGTGTCCTCGGCCCGGGCGGCCCGCGCGTGCTGGGCGGCGATCGAGGCCTGGAGGAAGTAGCGGCCGACGGGCCGGCCGCCCGCGGCGACGTGGGAGGCGGCACGCAGTGCTGCGAGGCCGCGCCGGATCGCCAGCTGGTCCCACAGCGACCGGTCCTGCTCCTCGAGGAGCACGGGGGTGCCGTCGGGGGAGAGGCGTGCCGCAGTGCGGGAGCCCTGCAGCTCGAGCAGCGCCTGCAGGCCCAGCACCTCGGGCTCCTCGGGCGCGAGGTCGGCCAGCATGCGGGCGAGCCGGGTCGCCTCGGCGACGAGGTCGGGGCGCATCCAGTCGTCGCCCATGGTCACGGTGTAGCCCTCGTTGAAGATCAGGTAGACCACGGCCATCACGTCGTCGAGCCGCGCGGCCCGCTCCTCGCCCGTCGGCAGCTCGAGCTCGACCCGCGCGGCCGTCAGGGTCTTCTTCGCCCGCGAGATGCGCTGGCCCATCGTGGCCTCGGAGGTGAGGAAGGCACGAGCGATCTCGGCGGTGGTCAGCCCGCCGACCAGTCGCAGGGTGAGCGCCGCTCGCGACTCGGGGCTCAGCGAGGGGTGGCACGACAGGAACATCAGCCGCAGGACGTCGTCCTCGATGTGGTCGACCTGGTCGTCGAGGTCGGGCACCGGTGCCTCCTCGCCGCCGTCCCGCTCGAGGTCGTGCTCGAGCTCGGCGACCTTGCGGCGCAGCGTCTCCGCGCGCCGGAAGTGGTCGACGCCGCGACGCTTCGCCGTCGTCATCAGCCACGCCGACGGGTTGTCCGGGATCCCGGACTCCGGCCACTGCTCCAGGGCGGCCACGAGCGCGTCCTGGGCGAGGTCCTCGGCGAGGTCGACGTCGCGCGTCATCCGGGTGAGCGCGCCGACGAGGCGGGCCGACTCGGCCCGCCACGTGGCGATCACGGCCCCCGTTGGCCCCGGGAGCCCGGAGAGGTCGTCGTACGTCGTCCCTGCCGGCACCCGGCCAGCGTAGGTCAGTCGCCGGGCGCCTCAGGACCCTCGGACACCTGCCGCAGGGTCGAGACGACGGTGGCCTCGGGCCAGTGCTTGGCGTGCAGCTCGGCGAAGAGCCGCTGGTCGGCCACGGCCTCCTCGAGGCTGGCGTACTCCATCAACGACCAGCCGCCCACGACCTCCTTGCCCTCGGCGTAGGGGCCGTCGACGCGGGTCACCTCGCCCCGGCGGACGACGAAGTTGACGGCGTCCTCGGTGCCGAACAGCCCGCCCCCGTCGAGGAACGAGCCGTTGGCGGCGCGCTCCCCGATGAAGACGTCCATCGCGTCGAACAACGACTGCGGCGGCATGCCGATGTTCTCTTCCATCCTGACGAATCCCATGAAGCGCGGCATCGTGATCGTTCCTCCTGTGGTGCGGTGGGTGGGTTCTCGCACGTACGTCGAACGGGCGCGGCGCGCTTCGACATCGGTGCCGCACATTTCTTCGACGGCTCTCCTGCGCATCCTGCTCCGACCGGCGCCGTGCGTGCCACCCCCTTGCCACCCCCGCGCACCATGGAGGCATGAAGCCCCTCGCACCCGCACTCGCCGGGCTCCTGGCAGTGCTCACCACGGCCTGCTCGGGCGACACCGCGGCCTCCGGCTCGCTCGGCCCGGTGACGGGGGAGGAGGACAGTGGCTGGCCCTTCGCGGTCGAGGAGGTCGACCGGTTCGCCGAGCCGTGGGCGATGGCGTTCCTGCCCGGCACCGGTGACCTGCTGGTCACCGAGCGCAACGGGACGCTCCACCTCCGTGACGCGGACAGCGGGGAACGGACGGAGGTCGACGGCGCGCCCGAGGTGGTCGACGCCGGCCAGGGCGGGCTGGGCGACGTCGTGCCCGCGCCGTCGTACGAGGAGGACGGGCTGGTCTACCTGAGCTGGGTCGAGGCGGGCGAGGGCGGCACGGGTGCCGTCGTCGGGCGCGCGCAGCTCGACCCGAGCGGGCCGCGGCTCGACGACCTCGAGGTGCTGTGGCGACAGACCCCGAAGGTGGACGGCGACGGGCACTTCAGCCACCGCATCGCCTTCTCGCCCGACGGCGAGCACCTCTACGTCTCCTCCGGCGACCGGCAGCTCGGCGGCCCGGCCCAGGACACCACCAACACGCTCGGCACGATCGTGCGCCTCACGCCCGACGGCGAGCCGGCTCCGGGGAATCCACTGGCCGACGACGGCGGGGTGGGCGCCGAGATCTGGAGCTGGGGCCACCGCAACCCGCTCGGGCTCGAGCACGCTCCCGACGGCACGCTGTGGTCCTCGGAGATGGGGCCCGAGGGCGGCGACGAGCTCAACGTGATCGAGCCCGGGGCGAACTACGGCTGGCCCGAGGCGTCCGACGGGAGCGACTACGGCGGCGGGGAGATCCCCGACCACGCCGAGGGGGACGGGTACGCCGCCCCCGCGCGCTCGTGGAACCCCAGCATCTCGCCGGGCAGCCTGATGATCTACGACGGCGCGCTGTTCGAGGGGTGGCGGGGCGACGCCTTCCTCGGCGCCCTCTCCGGGGAGGCGCTCGTGCGCGTCGACCTCGACGGCGAGACCGCCGGCGAGGCCGAGGTCTTCGACATGGGCGCGCGGATCCGCGCGGTCGAGGAGGGCCCCGACGGGGCGATCTGGGTGCTCGAGGACGAGGGCTCGGGGCGGCTCCTCCGCCTCACGCCGACCGGGTAGCCGCGCCCGCTTCGATAGGGTCGGCGCCACACCGATCCTCGGGGGGAGATGGGTTTGGACGCGCTCCACGCGCCGCTGCTGGCCGTCGTGCTGGCCATCGCTGCGGCATCGCTGCTCCAGTACGTCATGACGCGGCTGGGCGGGACGGACGGGACGGGCCCCAACCAGCTCGTCGGCATCAGGACGAGGGCCACGCGCGCGTCCGACGAGGCGTGGCGAGCGGGCCACGAGGCGGCCCAGCCCTGGCTGCTCGCGACCGCGGTCCTCGGACCGGTCCTCGCGCTGCCGCTCGTCATCTGGCGGCTCGCCGCCGGGTCGCCGCCCTCCGCCGCCCTCACCGCGGCGGCTGTCACCGCGACGCTCGTGGTGCTCGGCCTCTTCGCCTCCGCGGTCGTCCACGCCCAGCGTTCGGCCCGGCGAGCCGAGGACGCCAGGACCCGCTGAGCCGGTCCCCACCCGGTCTGTCCACAGCCGGCGCCGACCCCGTTTGGCCGACCACGGCCGCGGGCACCTCCAGCCCAGGCGCACCTCGGCGCCGACGGGGCAGGAGACGCACATGTACGGAGACACCGCGGCGATCCGCCGGCTCGCCGACCGGATGAGCGAGCAGGGCGCAGACATCCGGCACGACGCCGACCGGCTGGTCAGCGCGTCGCAGCTGGTGCTGTGGGACGGCCGGGCGGCCGCAGCGATGCGCGAGCGGATGGCCGAGCGGGCGCTCGCGATGAGACGCACGGCCGACGACCACGACGACGCGGCCCGCGCGCTGCGGCGCCACGCCGACGAGGTCGACCGGCTGGAGGAGCGCATCCGGGAGATCGCGCGACGGGTGCGCGGACTGGTCGAGGACGCCCGCTCGCGCCTGGCAGCCCTCGCCGAGCGCGCCGTCGACCTGGTCACGCGAGGCGCCGACCCGGTCGACGAGGCGCTCGCGTCCTTCCGTCCGCCGCCCGACGGCCACCGGGACTGGCTCGACGTACCCGATCTCCTCGGCGGCGTCCGGTGAGCACGGTGACGATCGACACCGGGGGCGCCGTCGTCGCCGACGGTGAGGTGGCAACCCAGCGCGTACGCCTCTCCCGCGCGGCTGTCGACCGCCTGGCCGCCGTCGCGGCTGTCGCCTCACCGGCCGACCAACTCCTCACCTGCACCCCGGCGCCGCCGGGAGCAGGCCGGCTCGGGGGTGCCCCGGTCACGCCGCCTGCGGAGGCGACGGTGGACGACGTCCTCGAGCGTGCCGGGCTCCTCGCCGCCGGGGCACCGACTGCCGCGGCGCGTGCGGTCCTCACGACGTGGCACGCACCGAGCCTCGCCGTCGACCTCGAGGTGCTCGTCGACCTCGCCCGGGGGAGGGCCCGCGTCCGCAGCCACCACCGGTGCCTCGGCGACCGGGTGGCCTGCCTCTCCACCGCAGACGGAGCCTCCCTGGAGCTCGCCTGGTCGCCGGTCGGGCGATGGCGAGCCGAGCTGGCCCGCGCGGCCCACGTCGACCTCGACACGTTGCGGACCGCACCGGCGTTCGAGCCGACCCCCGACGTCGTCGAGACGCCGTGGGACCTGTTGCTCGCGACCGGGGAGGCCGTCCGGGCCGGCCGTCCCGACCTCGTCGACCGGATGGTGACCGACCACCCGGCCACGACGCTCGCCGGGCATCGTCCGGACCTGCTCGACGACGCCGGCCTCGACGACGTACGCCGCTGGCACGAGCAGCTCGAGAGCACGTCGCGGGGCCGGCTGCACGCAGCGCTGACGGGCCGGGGCTCCCGTGGGGGCGTGGCCGGCGTCGTCGAGTGGGTGCTGCTGCCCGACGGCTGGTGCTCGCTGACGCCCGTCATCCGGGACGGCTGGGAGATGGTGCGCCTCCAGCGCGTCGGGCCCCGCGACCTGCCGCGGGCCCTCGCCCGGCTGGCCGCGGGGCTGGCGGCATGAGCACCGGGAGCGACGGCCTGCCGCCGATCGAGTCCGTGGCGGGTGGGTCCCACGGCGTGGTCGCGGGCTACGACCAGATGCTCACGCTGGCCGCCCGCTACGACCGGCAGGCCGGCGACCTCGTCGAGATGGCCGGCCTCGGTGCCCGGGTCATGGCCGACGGCGACCTCCTCGCCTCGGCGCTGCTGGCCCCGCTGTCCTTCGCCGACGCCGAGGTGCAGGTGCTGACCGCCACGACGGGCAGCGACGGACTGACCGTCCGGGCGCTCGGCATCGAGGCCGACGCGGTCGGCGTACGAGCCGTGGTGTCAGCCTTCCGGGCGAGCGACGCCCTGGCGCGACAGCTGTCCGAGACCCTGGACGGCGCGCTGGGCCGGGTGGCGGGCCAGGCGCTGCCGAGGGCGCTGCCGGCCCTGCTCCTCGTCGGCGGCGTCACCTACGCCTGGTGGTCGACGCTCCCGGCCGAGGAGCAGGCAGTGCTCACCGACGGGCTGTCCGACGACCTGGGTCGGCTGCTCCACGACCACCCCGGGCTGGTCCAGCACGCGGTCAACGGGAGCGGCGGGCTCCTCGACGGGCTGACCGGTGGGGTGGTCACGGGTGCGGGTCTGCTCGACCCCGGTGGGGCGATCGACGGACCGACCACCAACGACGCGGCCCGGCTGATGGCGCTCCTGCTCGGCGACGACACCGACGTCCGGGTCACCGAGGTGGCCGACGCCGGTGGTGGGGCGCGCCCCCTGCGTCCCGACAGCCTGCGATCCCTCGTGGAGCAGCTGTCGGCCACCAGCGACCTCGACGCCGGTCCCGACCGCGCGGGCCTGCACGGAGCGATCCAGGTCCAGCAGGTCGGGCGCGAGCCCGACGAGCGCTACATCGTCTACCTCCCGGGCACCGACGACATGCGTCCGATCCCGGGCGGGGGCGACCTGGTGCGGGACATGGAGACCAACTACCAGCTGCTCGCCGGCACGGACAGCGGCTACGGCCGCGGCATCCAGCAGGCCATGCTCGACGCCGGTCTCGACGGCAAGGAGATGATGCTGGTCGGGCACTCCCAGGGCGGGATGGTCTCGACCTCGCTGGCCGCCGACCCCGACTTCACCCGACACTTCCACGTTCAGCACGTCGTCACGGCCGGTGCGCCGACGGCGCAGGTCGCCGAGCTGCCCGCCGGGACCCACGGGCTGCACCTGGAGAACCGCGGTGACGTCGTGCCGTTGCTCGACGGCGAGGACAACCCCGACCAGCCGCACCGCACGACGGTGCGCTTCGACGACGGTGGGCACGACGTCATCGGCAACCACGACCTGACCCACTACGCAGCCGGAGCCGCCGCGGCCGACGCGTCCCCGGACGGCTCGATCCGCGACGCGATCGACCGGATGCGCGCCGACGGCTACCTCGGGGGAGGGGCCTCGGGTCCGGTGCGCACCTGGGTGATCACCCGGTGACGCCTCCGTCGGGCCACGGCAGGCCGATCCGGTTCGCCGTTGTCACCCCCCTGATCTAGGGTCGACTCCTGTGACAGAAGCCATGATCTCGGCACGGGGACTGCGCAAGTCGTTCGGCGACTTCGAGGCCGTCAAGGGCATCGACGTGGAGGTGCGCAAGGGCGAGGCCTTCGGCTTCCTCGGCCCCAACGGCGCCGGCAAGTCGAGCACGATGCGGATGATCGCCTCGGTCAGCCCGGTGAGCGGCGGTGAGCTGCGCATCCTCGGCATGGACCCGGCCACCGACGGCCCCGCCATCCGCGGTCGGCTCGGCGTGTGCCCGCAGGAGGACACGCTCGACAACGAGCTCAACGTCTTCGACAACCTCTACATCTACGGCCGCTACTTCGGCATCGACCGCGCCACGTGCCGCGAGCGTGCGCAGGAGCTGCTCGAGTTCGCCCAGATCACCGAGAAGGCCAAGGCCAAGGTCGAGGACCTGTCAGGAGGCATGAAGCGGCGGCTCACCATCGCGCGCAGCCTGATCAACAACCCCGACCTGCTGCTGCTCGACGAGCCGACCACCGGTCTCGACCCGCAGGCCCGCCACGTCCTGTGGGACCAGCTCTTCCGGCTCAAGCAGGCCGGCGTCACCCTCGTCATCACCACCCACTACATGGACGAGGCCGAGCAGCTGTGCGACCGCCTCGTCGTGATGGACAAGGGCCGCATCGCCGCCGAGGGCTCCCCGCGCGAGCTCATCGACGCCCACTCGACCCGCGAGGTCGCCGAGCTCCGCTTCGGTGTCGGCGAGCACGAGGCGCTCGCGGAGAAGATCGAGGACCTCGGCGAGCGGGTCGAGGTGCTGCCCGACCGGCTCCTCGTCTACAGCGACCACGGCGAGGACGTGGTGACGGCCGTCCTCGACCGCGGCCTGCACCCCATCGCGACCCTGGTGCGCCGCTCCACCCTGGAGGACGTCTTCCTGCGCCTCACCGGCCGGAGCCTGGCGGACTGATGGCCACCGAGACCGGAGCCGACACGAGCCCCACCACCCGCCCGGTGCGACCCACCGGCTCCCTGTCGGCGTGGGAGGGCATGGCCCGCCAGTACGACTACTGGCTCACCGTCCTCAAGCGCACCTGGCGCGGGGGAGTGGTGAGCAGCTTCCTCACCCCGCTGCTCTACGTCGTCGCGATGGGCGTCCTGCTCGGCGGGTTCATCGAGGGCGACCCCGACCGGCTCGAGGGCGCGACGTCCTACCTCGCCTTCGTGGTCCCCGGCCTCGTCGCCTCGCACGCCATGACGATCGCGGTCAGCGAGTCGACGTACCCCGTCATGGGTGCCATCAAGTGGCACCGGACCTTCTACGCCCAGCTGGCCACGCCGCTCGCCGTGCGCGACCTGGTCAACGCCTTCGTCGGGTTCGTGATGTTCCGGGTCGCCTCGGCGTGCGCGGTCTTCATGCTCGTCATCGCGCCGTTCGGCGTCTTCACCACCTGGTGGGGACCGATCCTGGCCTGGCTGTCGCAGGTGCTGGTCGGCTTCGCCTTCGCCACCTTGGTCTTCGCCTACAGCGCACGGCTCAAGTCGGAGGAGGGGTTCGGCCTGCTGTTCCGCCTGGGCGTGATCCCGTTGACCCTATTCTCCGGGGCCTTCTTCCCGATCACGAACCTCGGCCCGGTGCTGGAGTGGATCGCCCGGCTGACCCCGCTGTGGCACGGCGTCTCGCTCTCGCGGATGTTCTGCGTCGGTCAGGTCGACTGGTCGCTCGCGGCCCTCCACGTCGTCGTGCTGGTGACCCTCACCGTCGTCGGCTGGTTCCTCGCCGTGCGCAACCTCGACCGCAGGCTGGAGGTCTGACATGGCGCTGATCCAGGAGATCCCGGCTCCGCTGACGCCCGCCGCCGCCACCAAGGTGCTGGTGCTGCGCAACTACGTCGTCTACAAGGGCGCGTGGAAGCTCTTCATCACCGGCTTCCTCGAGCCCGTCTTCTACCTCTTCTCCATCGGCATCGGCGTCGGCCAGCTGATCGACACCTTCGAGTTCCACGGCGAGGCCATCCCCTACGCCGAGTTCGTCGCCCCGGCCATGCTCGCGACGTCCGCCTTCAACGGTGCGCTCCTCGACTCGACCTACAACGTCTTCTTCAAGATGAAGTACGAGAAGCTCTACGACCAGATGCTGGCCACCCCGCTGTCGACCGGTGACATCGCACGCGGCGAGATCACCTGGGGCCTGATGCGCGGCTCGGTCTACTCCGCCGCCTTCCTCGTCGTGATGGCGCTGATGGGCCTCACCCAGTCGTGGTGGGCCGTGCTCGCCCTGCCGGCGGCCGTCCTCATCGCCTTCGCCTTCTCCGCCGTCTGCATGGCCGTCACGACGTGGATGACGTCGTGGCAGGACTTCGACAAGATCACCCTCGCCCAGATGCCCCTGTTCCTCTTCTCGGCCACGTTCTTCCCTGTCGAGGCGTTCGGCGACGGGGTGCTGCGTTGGGTCGTCGAGGCCACCCCGCTCTACCGCGGCGTGGTGCTGTGCCGCGAGCTGACCACCGGGGTGATCACCTGGGAGTCGGCGGTGTCGGTGGTCTACCTCGTCGTCATGGGCATCATCGGCCTGCTCGTCGTACGACGTCGCCTCGACAAGCTTCTGCTGACCTGAGCCCGCGCTCCGGGCTAGGTTCGGAGCATGGACTCCTACGCCCAGGGCGAGACGACGCCGGCACTGCTCGACGAGACCATCGGGGACAACCTGGCGCGCACCGTGGCGTCGTACGCCGACCGCGAGGCACTGGTCGAGCGTGCGAGCGGGCGACGCTGGACGTGGGCTGAGCTGCAGGCGGACGTCGACGCCCTCGCGCGCGGTCTGATCGGTGCCGGCATCCGGAAGGGCGACCGGGTCGGCATCTGGGGACCCAACAGCGCCGAGTGGACGCTCGTGCAGCTCGCGAGCGCGAAGGTCGGCGCGATCCTGGTCAACGTCAACCCCGCCTACCGCACCCACGAGTTCTCCTACGTCGCCAACCAGTCCGGCATGCGGCTGCTCGTCGCCGCGACGTCCTTCAAGGCGAGCGACTACCGCGCCATGATCGAGGAGACGCGCGTCGACACCCGCGCACTGGAGCGGGTCGTGCACCTCGACGACGAGGCGAGCTGGGCGGGGCTGCTCGCCGACGGCGAGGGGGTCTCCGCGGACCAGCTGGCCGAGCGGGCCGCCAGCCTGGAGCCGGGCGACCCGATCAACATCCAGTACACGTCCGGCACCACCGGCTTCCCCAAGGGTGCGACCCTGAGCCACCGCAACATCCTCAACAACGGCTACCTCGTCGGCGAGATCTGCGGCTACACCGAGGCCGACCGGGTCTGCATCCCGGTGCCCTTCTACCACTGCTTCGGCATGGTCATGGGCAACCTCGCGTGCACCACCCACGGCGCCACGATGGTCATCCCGGCGCCGGGCTTTGACCCGGCGCTGACCCTCGCGGCGGTGGCCGAGGAGCGGTGCACCTCGCTCTACGGCGTGCCGACGATGTTCATCGCCGAGTGGGCCCTGCCGGAACTCGACACCTACGACCTCTCGTCGGTGCGCACCGGGATCATGGCCGGCTCACCGTGCCCCGAGGAGATGATGAAGAAGCTCATTGCCGCGGGGATCGACGAGATGACGATCTGCTACGGCATGACCGAGACGTCGCCGGTGTCGACGCAGACCCGCACCGACGACTCGCTCGAGCGCAAGGTCGGCACCGTCGGCCGGGTCTGCCCGCACCTGGAGGTCAAGATCGTCGACCCGGTCAGCGGAGACACCGTCCCCCGCGGGGAGGCGGGGGAGTTCTGCACCCGTGGCTACTCGGTGATGCTGGGCTACTGGGACGAGCCGGAGAAGACCCGCGAGGCGATCGACGGCGACGGCTGGATGCACACCGGGGACCTCGGGGTGATGGACGACGACGGCTACGTCCGGATCACCGGCCGGATCAAGGACATGGTCATCCGCGGCGGAGAGAACATCTACCCCCGCGAGATCGAGGAGTTCCTCTACACCCACCCCGACGTCGAGGACGTGCAGGTCGTCGGCGTCCCGGACGAGAAGTACGGCGAGGAGCTGTGCGCGTGGCTGCGGATGCGTCCGGGCAGCGAGCCGCTGGACGCCGACGGCGTACGGGCCTTCGCGACAGGCAGGCTCGCCCACTACAAGATCCCGCGCTACGTCATGGTGGTCGAGGAGTTCCCGATGACCGTCACCGGCAAGGTGCGCAAGGTCGAGATGCGCGAGGTGTCGACCGCTCGCCTCGGGCTCGCCTGAGCCGACCGGTCATCGGAAGACCTCCTCGTGGAGCCGGTCCAGGGCGTCGACCGCGACGACAGCCGGCAGGTCGGCGGGAAGTGCGCGACGGATGTCCGTTCCACGCATTGTGCCCACCACGGGGACTGGTTGGATGACGGCCATGAGCATCACGCCCGACACCAAGGACTGGACGTGGGTCCTGGAGCGGCCCTGCCCGGAGTGCGGCTTCGAGTCGGCCGCGCGCGAGGTGTCCGACCTGCCCGATCTCCTCGGGACGACCACGACCGCGTGGACGCAGGTGCTCACCCGCCGCGACGTGGCCGACCGTCCGCGGCCCGGCGTCTGGTCGCCGCTGGAGTACGCCTGCCACGTGCGCGACGTGCACGTGCTCTTCGCCGAGCGGGTCCGGCTGATGCTCGCCGAGGACGTCCCCACCTTCGCGAGCTGGGACCAGGACGCCACCGCGGTCGAGCGCGACTACGGCAGCCAGGACCCCGACGCGGTCGCCGCCGAGCTGGCCGAGGCGTCCCGGGCGGTCGCGGTGCTCTACGCGTCCGTCACCGATGACTCGCGCGGCCGGCGCGGGCTGCGGTCCAACGGCGACGAGTTCACCGTGGAGAGCCTCGGTCGCTACCACCTGCACGACGTCGTCCACCACCTCCACGACGTGGGAGCCCTCCGCGGATGAAGGAGACCGTCCGGGCCTACGACCGCGACGCGCAGGCGTACGCCGCCCGCACGGCAGCGATGCCGGCCTCGGTGCGCGCCGACATGGAGCACCTCGCGACGCAGCTCGGGTCGGGCGCGCGCGTCCTGGAGATCGGCTCCGGCGGCGGGCGCGACGCTCTGCTGATGGAGGAGCTGGGTCTGGTCGTACGACGCACCGACGTCACGCCCGGCTTCGTCGCGCTGCTGCGCGGGGCGGGACACCCCTGCGACCTCCTCGACCCGCTCGTCGACGACCTCGCCTCGCCCGGCGGACCGTACGACGCCGTCTGGGCCAACGCCTCGCTGCTCCACGTCGACCGGGACGACCTGCCGACGGTGCTCACCCGGATCGCCCGCGTCACCCGGCCCGGGGGCCTGCTCCGGGCGTCGTTCAAGGAGGGCGACGGGGAGGGCTGGTCCACCCACGGGACGATCAGCGGCCCGCGGCACTTCACCTACTGGCGGGCACCCGACCTGGAGGTCGTCGCAGCGGGCGCGGGCTGGACCGACGTCGTCGTCCGCCAGGGCCTGGAGGGCGACCGGGGGGAGACCTGGCTCGAGCTGTCGGCTGCCCGTGATGGGGTGTCGGCATGAGGCACACGGAGTTCTGGACGCGGCTCGACGAGGCCCTCGGGCCGGCGTACTCCCGCAGCTGGGCCGAGCTGACGGTCGTGCGCGACCTCGACGGCCGGACGACCCAGGAGGCGCTCGACGCCGGGATGGCGCCCAAGCAGGTGTGGGCGGCCGTGCGTCGTCAGCTCGAGCTGCCGGACAGCGAGCGATGACGACGGGGGTCGCGGGGCTCACCGTCGCGGAGGTCCAGCGGCGTACGGTCCGCACCCTCGTCGTCTCCCAGGCCGTCGGCGCCGTCGGTGTCACCATCGGTGTCGCGACGGCGTCGCTGCTGGCGCGCGACATCTCCGGCAGCGAGACCATGGCCGGTCTCGCGCAGACCTTCCAGGTCCTGGGCACGGCGGCGGCGGCCTACGGGCTCGCGCGCGTGATGCGCCGCCGCGGGCGGCGGGTCGGCCTGGTCGCCGGCTACCTGATCGGAGCGACCGGGGCCGTGCTCGCCGTCGTCTCCGGCGTCGTCGACTCGATGGCGGTGCTGCTCCTCGGCGCGGTGATGCTGGGCGCCACCACGGCGGTCAACAACGGCTCGCGCTACGCCGCGACCGACCTCGCGACCGAGGAGCACCGCGCCCGCGCGCTGTCCGTCGTGGTGTGGGCCACGACCGTCGGTGCCGTCGCCGGCCCCAACCTCACGGGGGTGGGGGCGTCCGTGGCGCGTACGATGGGCGTGCCCGAGCTGACCGGAGGCTTCGCCATCGGCGCGGTGGTGCTCGTCGTCGCCGCGGGCTGGGTCTGGTGGCGGCTGCGTCCCGACCCGCTGCTCCTCGCGCAGGAGACGGCCGGCGTCACGCCAGCTACCGGTCCCGAGCCGCGCGGCCGGTCGTGGGGCCGCTTCGTGGCCGTCGTGCGCGACGTGCCCGCCGTCGGCGCCGCGGTGATCGCCATGGCCTGCGCCCACGCCGCGATGGTGACCGTCATGATCATGACGCCGCTCCACATGGAGCACGGCGGCGCGCAGCTGGAGATCATCGGCTTCGTCATCTCGGTCCACGTGCTCGGCATGTTCGCCTTCTCGCCCGTCGTCGGGTGGGCGGCCGACCGGTTCGGCCGCAGCGCCGTCCTGGTCACCGGTGGCGTCGTCCTGCTCGTCTCGCTGGCGCTGTGCGGCCTCTCGCCGCAGGGCACCTCGTGGCAGATCTTCACAGGGCTCTTCCTCCTCGGCCTCGGCTGGTCCTGTGCCACCGTCGCCGCGTCGACGGTCATCGCCGACCGCACGCCCATCGAGGCCCGCACCGACGTGCAGGGCACCTCCGACATGGCGATGGCGCTCACCGCCGCCGGGGGAGGAGCGCTCGCGGGGGTGATCGTCGGCGAGCTGGGCTACCCCGCGCTGGCGATGTTCGCCGCGCTGCTGGCCGGGGCCGTCGTCGTCGCGGGCGCGGTCACCCGCAAGCACGCCTGACCCGTCCGGACCGACCCGCGACCGGCCTGCGACCGGCCTGCGACCGATCCGCGACCGGGGGCCGACACGCCGGACGCGGAGCGCGCGTCGAACACCTGTTCGGGCTACTGTGCATCCACAGGTACGACGAGGGGCGAGGTTGTCCACAGCGTTCGACCGTCCTGATCAGGGACTGTCGGTGGCTCGCCCTAGCGTCGCAGACGTACCTCTCACGACACGACGACAAGACAGGACACAGCAATGGCTGGTGCAGACCGCGAGAAGGCCCTCGACGCCGCGCTCGCACAGGTGGAGAAGCAGTTCGGCAAGGGCTCGGTCATGCGACTGGGCGACGAGACGCGTGCGCCGCTCGAGGTGATCCCCACGGGGTCGATCGCCCTCGACGTGGCTCTCGGACTGGGCGGCCTGCCGCGCGGTCGTGTCGTGGAGATCTACGGCCCGGAGTCCTCCGGAAAGACGACGGTCGCCCTCCACGCGGTGGCCAGCGCCCAGGCGGCCGGCGGCATCGTCGCCTTCATCGACGCCGAGCACGCGCTCGACCCCGACTACGCCAAGGCCCTCGGTGTCGACACCGACGCGCTCCTGGTGTCCCAGCCCGACTCGGGTGAGCAGGCGCTCGAGATCGCCGACATGCTGATCCGCTCCGGCGCGCTGTCGCTGATCGTCATCGACTCGGTGGCCGCGCTCGTGCCCCGCGCCGAGATCGAGGGCGAGATGGGTGACAGCCACGTCGGCCTCCAGGCGCGCCTGATGAGCCAGGCGCTCCGCAAGATGACCGGTGCCCTCAACAACTCCGGCACCACCGCGATCTTCATCAACCAGCTGCGCGAGAAGATCGGCGTGATGTTCGGTTCGCCGGAGACCACGACCGGTGGTCGTGCGCTGAAGTTCTACTCCTCGGTGCGCCTCGACGTGCGTCGCATCGAGACCCTCAAGGACGGCACCGACATGGTCGGCAACCGCACCCGCGTCAAGGTCGTGAAGAACAAGGTCGCCCCGCCGTTCAAGCAGGCCGAGTTCGACATCATGTACGGCAAGGGCATCAGCCGCGAGGGTGGCCTGATCGACGTGGGTGTCGAGGCGGGCCTGATCCGCAAGGCCGGCGCCTGGTACACCTACGAGGGCGACCAGCTCGGCCAGGGCAAGGAGAACTCGCGCAACTTCCTGCGCGACAACCCCGACCTCGCCAACGAGATCGAGAAGCTCATCCTCGAGAAGCTGGGTGTGACTCCGGCCGTCGACAAGCCCAGCGACGACCTGAGCGACGAGCCCATCGGGGTCAATGACTTCTGACGAGTCGCGTCCCGCACCCGACTGGGTCGGCGACGTCGGCCTCGGGGTCCAGGCGTGGGTGGGGGACTCCCCACCCACGTCGGAGCCGTCGCCGACGGCCAGGGGTCGCGACCGACGTGGCGGCGGCCGGCAGGACGGTGCCCGGCGTGAGGGCCGCAAGGCCCGCGCGGGCGGACGTGGTCGCACCCGGACGTGGGAGGAGCGGGAGGCGGCCAGGCTGGCCCGCGAGGAGGCGGCGGCCGCGGAGGTCGAGGCCGACCCGGAGGCCGTGGCACGCAAGATCCTCCTCGACACGCTGACCGGGCAGGCCCGCTCACGCCAGGAGCTCGCCGACAAGCTGGCCAAGCGGGGGGTCCCCGACGAGCTGGCCGGGCAGCTCCTCGACCGCTTCACCGAGGTCGGCCTGATCGACGACGCCGCCTACGCCCGGCAGTGGGTGGAGAGCCGCCACCGCAGCCGCGGGCTGGCTCCCCGGGCGCTGGCGCAGGAGCTGCGTCGCAAGGGCATCGACGACGACGACGCGAAGTCGGCCCTGGAGCAGATCGACGAGGGCGACCAGCACGCGGCCGCCCGCGCGCTCGTCGACAAGAAGCTGCGCTCGATGCGCGGGCTCGACCACCAGGTGGCCACCCGGCGGCTGGCCGGCATGCTCGCCCGCAAGGGCTACGCCGCCGGCCTGGCGTTCTCCGTCGTCCGCGAGGCGCTCGGCGAGCTCGAGGACGAGTCGCACCCCGACTTCTGAGCGCCGGCCAGTCACCGTCCTGCTGCGTCATACGGATCCGCACCCATGGGTTGCGGGACGTATGACGCTCGGGATCGACATCGGCGGCGGACCGCCCTTCCCTGCCGGTGGCGTGCTCTGGTGGGATGGAGCCCGTGAGCAGCGAGCGCGAGGTCCTCACCTACGACCTCTTCGGCACGGCCACCCGCGAGCTGGCGCAGGAGGTGGCCGACTCGGGGTTCCGTCCCGACATGATCCTGGCGATCGCGCGCGGCGGGCTGGCGCTGGGGATGGGGCTGGGCTACGCCCTGGCGGTGAAGAACATCTCGGTGGTCAACGTCGAGTTCTACACCGGCGTCGACCAGCGCCTCGACGTGCCGATCATGCTGCCGCCCACGCCGGCGGCGGTCGACCTGTCGGGCCTGAAGGTGCTCGTCGCCGACGACGTGGCCGACACCGGTCGCACCCTCGAGCTCGTGCACGCGTTCTGCGAGGGGCACGTGGCCGAGGCCCGCACGGTGGTGATCTACGAGAAGCCCCAGTCGGTCATCAGGCCCGACTACTCCTGGCGCACCACCGAGCGCTGGATCGACTTCCCGTGGTCGGTGCTGCCGCCGGTGGTCGACCCGGACGCGCTCGCCCACTGACGTGCCCGGCCCCCAGGCGATGGCGGCCCGCCCCGTCGTCGTACGACACGGCGACCGGGAGCTGGCCGGCACGGTGCTGCCCGGAGAGTCGTGGGCAGCGGCCGCGGTCCGGATCGCCGCGGAGACGGACGGCGAACCGGTGGTCGACGACCTGTCGGGTGACACGCTGCGATTCGGGATCGAGCCCGACCAGCGGGTCGACCTGCGGGCGATGACGCGCGGCGACCTCCCGGCGCTGACCCGCTGGCTGCAGGAGCCGCACGTGCAACGGTGGTGGCACAACGACGGCGAGCCGACCGCGGACCGGGTGGTGGCGGCGTACGGGCCTCGGGTGGACGGCACGACGCCGACCCGCATGTGGGTGGTGGAGGTCAACGGCCGGTCGGTCGGGTTCGTCCAGGACTACCGGATCCGCGACTACCCCGGGTTCGCGCTCCTCACTTCCGACCCCGACGCGATCGGCGTCGACTACGCCATCGGGGAGCCCGGGTGGGTGGGACGCGGCCTGGGCGCCCGCGTGCTGTGGGCGTGGATGCGAGGTGCGCACCGGCGCTTCCCCGGCGCGACGTCCTACTTCGCGGCGCCCGACCACGCCAACGCGGCGTCGCTGCGGATCCTCGACAAGGCCGGGTTCACGCAGGGCACCTGGTTCGACGAGCCGCAGCGCGACGGCACCACCGCCACGGTCGTCGGCTGCACCCTCGACGTGCGCCGCGTCCTGGGCCCGGCGTCAGCGCGCCGTGCGCCATGATGTGCCCATGACGGACGACATCGCCGCCCACCTGCGCCTGCCGGCGGGACCGGTGGACCTGACCACGATCGAGGCCGACGCGGCACCCGGCTTCGACGGCGGCAAGGCCGAGGGGAACGACGCGCTCGCCGCCATGGGTGCGGAGCTGGCCGACCTGCAGGAACGGCTCTGGGCCGAGCGGACGGTCGGGTCCGAGCGCCGCGTCCTGCTCGTGCTCCAGGGCATGGACACGAGCGGCAAGGGCGGGGTCCTGCGCCACACGATCGGGCTCGTCGACCCGCAGGGCGTCCGCATCACCAGCTTCAAGGCGCCCACCGAGGAGGAGAAGCGCCATGACTTCCTCTGGCGCATCGAGAAGGCGCTGCCGGAGGCGGGCTACATCGGGGTCTTCGACCGCTCGCACTACGAGGACGTCCTCATCGCCCGGGTCCGCGGCTTCGCCGACGACGA
The DNA here is from genome assembly GCF_048161455.1 of Nocardioides sp. T5. Classification (NCBI taxonomy): domain Bacteria; kingdom Bacillati; phylum Actinomycetota; class Actinomycetes; order Propionibacteriales; family Nocardioidaceae; genus Nocardioides; species Nocardioides sp. T5. Next base: position 2,133,878 of record NZ_CP182415.1, read on the forward strand.
CGAGATCGAGCGCCGCTACGGCGCGATCAACGCCTTCGAGGCCCGTCTCGTCGACGAGGGGTTCTCGATCATCAAGTGCATGCTCCACATCAGCGCCGACGAGCAGAAGGCCCGGCTGGCCGAGCGGCTCGCCAACCCCGAGAAGCACTGGAAGTACAACCCCGGCGACCTCGACGAGCGCGCGTTCTGGCCCGCCTACCGCGAGGCGTACGAGGTCGCGCTCGAGCGCACCAGCACGCAGCTCGCGCCGTGGCACGTGGTGCCGTCGGGCAAGAAGTGGTTCCGCAACCTCGCCGTCGGCCAGCTCCTCCTCGACACGCTGCGCGGTCTCGACCTGCAGTGGCCCATCGCGGACTTCGACGTGGCGGCCGAGACCGAACGCCTGGCCCGGGAGGACCCGGTCCAGTGAGCTCCACCGGACTGCCCGGCGTCACGGTCACCCGCTACGTCACACCGCTCCGTGAGGGCGGCAGCCTGCCCGGGGTGGTGGAGGGTGACGACCTCGGCACCTACGTCTGCAAGTTCCGCGGGGCCGGGCAGGGCGCCAAGGTGCTGGTCGCCGAGGTGATCGTGAGTGCCCTCGCCACCCGGCTGGGCCTGCGCACCCCGCGGCTCGTGCTGCTCGACCTCGACCCCGAGCTCGCCCGCTACGAGGCCGACGAGGAGGTGCAGGACCTCCTCAACGCAAGCGTCGGCCCCAACCTCGGCATCGACTTCCTTCCCGGCTCGTTCGGTGTCGACGGACAGGTGAGCGCGGCGGACGACGAGGGCGCCCGCGTGCTGTGGCTCGACGCGTTCACCGCCAACGTCGACCGGTCCTGGCGCAACCCCAACCTGTTGATCTGGCACGGTGACCTGTGGGTGATCGACCACGGGGCGTCGCTCTACTTCCACCACGGCTGGCGCTCCGGCGTCACCGACCCGGCGAGGTTTGCCGCTCAGCCGTGGGACGTCGGCGGCCACGTCTTCGAGTCGTGCGCCGGTCGGGCGCGGGAGCTCGACGAGGAGATCGCCGCCCTGCTCGACCGTGAGGCCTTCGTGGAGGTGCTGGCCGAGGTCCCCGACGTGTGGCTCGAGCCGGTGCCCGGGGCGGACGGTGCCGACGAGCTGGGGCCGGACGCCCTGCGAGCGGCGTACGTCGACTTCCTCCTCGCGCGCCTCGGCACCCGCCAGTGGCTGCCGGAGGTGGCCCGATGACCGCCCCCCGGATGGCCTACCAGTACGTCGTGCTCCGCTGCGTCCCGCGGCCGGAGCGCGAGGAGTTCCTCAACGTCGGCGTGGTGCTGCACTGCCAGTCCGCCGACTTCCTCGACGTGGCGTGGTCGGTCGACGCAGACCGCCTGCGCGCCCTCCACCCGGGCATCGACGTCGACCAGGTGTGTGACGCCCTCGCCTTCACCGACCGGGTGTGCCGCGGGGACGAGCGAGCGGGCGAGGCCGCGCGGCAGTCGTTGGGGCAGCGGTTCGGTTTCCTCAAGGCGCCCCGCAGCACCGTGCTCCAGCCCGGCCCGGTGCACGGCGGGCTGACCGCCGACCCCGCCCGTCAGCTCGAGCACCTCCGCGAGCAGCTCGTCGGCTGACAGCCGTGACGTACGTCGGTGCGGTGCGGGCGGCCCTCGCCGGGGTCGGCGACCCGGCGCGGGCCGCGCAGCAGCAGGCCTACATGAAGTCCGAGCTGCCCTTCGTCGGTCTTGGCTCGCCCGCGCTCAAGGCGCTGCTGCGGCCCCTGCTGGTCGAGGACCGGTTCGCCGACCGGGCGCAGTGGGAGGCGGCGGTGCTCGAGCTCTGGGAGGACGCCGAGCACCGGGAGGAGTGGTACGCCGCGATCGCGCTCGTCCGGCACCGGGCCTACCGCGCCTGGCTGGACCCCGACCTGCTGCCGCTGCTCGAGCAGCTCGTCCGCACCGGCGCGTGGTGGGACGTCGTCGACGAGATCGCCGCCCACCCGGTGGGCCAGGTGCTCCTGGACCACCGAGCCGCCGCCACGCCGGTCGTCGAGGCGTGGTCAGTGGATGCTGACAGCCTCTGGGTGCGTCGTACGGCGATGCTGGCGCAGCTACGCCACCGCGAGCAGACCGACACCGACCTGCTCGAGCGCGTGCTGGTCGCCAACCTCGACGACACGGCGTACGGCCGTGAGTTCTTCGTCCGCAAGGCGCTCGGCTGGGCGCTGCGGCAGCACGCGCGCACCGATCCGGAGTGGGTCCGCACCTTTGTGCGGACCCACAACGACCGGCTCAGCGGGCTGTCCCGACGCGAGGCGCTCAAGCACCTCGCGTCGTGAGAGGTCACACTGGGACGAGCTCGACCGCGCCCACGGCGTAGCGGGCGAGGATCGCGCGTGCGACCGCGGGGTGCGCACCCAGCGGGTCGGACACCGCCACCGCGCCTGCCTCGACGGCCAGCTCGGTCGCCCGGTCGGGCAGCCGGCCGGGAGCGAGGAAGAACGAGGCGACTGCGATGTGGCGCTTGCCCTCCGCGCGGAAGGCGCGCACGGCCTCGCCGGCGGCCGGGGGAGCGGCCGAGGCGAAGGCCGCGGTGACCGGCAGGCGGTGCCGCGCGCCCCACGTGCGGGCGATGCGGGCGACCGCCTGGTTGGCGAGCGGGTCGGACGAACCGGCAGCGGCCAGGACCAGCGCGTCGAGCTCGCGCACCCGCGCCGCCTTGAGCGCGTCGCGCAGCCGGACGTCGAGCACCTCGAGGAAGGCGGCCTCCATGCCGAGGATCCGGCTGGCCTGGATGCGTACGCCGTCGTGGCGGGCCATGGCGGCCGCGATGGCCTCCGGCACGTCGACCTTGGCGTGGTAGGCCTCGGTGAGCAGGAGCGGGACGACCACGATCTCCTCGTGACCGGCCTTGACGAGGCGGTCGACGACCGTGTCGAAGCTCGGCTTGGAGAGGTCGAGGAAGGCCGTCTCGACCTTGAGGTCGGGGCGCATCGCCTTGACCTCGGCGACGAGCGCCTTGATCGTCGCGGCCGAACGCGGGTCCCGGCTTCCGTGGGCCAGGGCAACCAGAGCAGGAGCAGCCATCAGGGGTGCCTCCGTTCGTGTGTGGTGGTGCTGTCGTGCAGGGTGGGTGCGACGACGTTGTCGCTTGTGCTGAGGAGGTCGTCCAGCGACCGTCTCGAAGTGCTGGTCAGGGGGAGTGATCTAGGCATGGATGCCGCACTCGGTCTTGTTGGTACCGGCCCAGCGGCCGCTGCGCGGGTCGTCGCCGGGAGCGACGCGTCGCGTGCACGGCCAGCAGCCGATGCTGGGGTAGCCGTCGTGCACGAGCGGGTTCACGAGCACGCCGTTGTCGACGACGTACTGCTCGACCTGCTCGTCGCTCCACCGCGCCAGCGGCGAGACCTTGACCTTGCCCTTGCGGGCGTCCCAGCCGACGACCGGCGCGATGACCCGGTTGTGCGTCTCGGCGCGCCGCAGGCCGGTGGCCCAGGCGTCGTACTCCGCCAGGGTGTCGGCGAGGGGCTTGACCTTGCGCAGGGCGCAGCAGAGGTCGGGGTCGGTCTTGTAGAGGTCCTTGCCGTACTGCTCGTCCTGCTCGGCGACGGTCAGCGAGGTGCTGACCGTTCGCAGGTTGACCGGCAGGGTCGCCTCGACGGCGTCGCGGGTGCCGATGGTCTCGACGAAGTGGTAGCCGGTGTCGAGGAAGACGACGTCGATGCCGGGCGCGACCGTCGACGCGAGGTGCGCGAGCACGGCGTCGCCCATCGAGGAGGTGATCGCGAAACGGTCGCCGAAGGTCGCGACGGCCCACTCGATGATGACCTCGGCCGGGGCCAGCTCGAGCTCGGCGCCGACGTGGGAGACGAGCTCGCGCAGCTCCTCCGGCGTACGACCCTCGGTGTGGGTGCCCTTGAAGTCGCGTGCAGCCTGCGTGGAGGCGCTCATGCGGCGCCTCCGCCCGGCCGGATCATCCCGGTCATCTTGACGGTGAAGCTGCGCAGGCACGAGCGGCACTCCCAGGCACCTGCACCCTCCTGGGGGAACAGGTTCTCGTCCCCGCAGTAGGGGCAGTGGAAGGGCTGCGCGCGCTCGGACATCAGACCGCCACCGGCTCCCCGCGCAGCAGCTTCTCGTCGGCGCGGGCCACCCAGGCGGCGAACCGCTCACCGTCGTTCCGGTCCTCGAGGTACGCGGAGACGACCGCGGTGAGGTAGTCGTCGAGGCCGGCGCTGGTGACCTTGTGGGCGCGCAGCTTGCGGCCCATGGCGGGGTTGAGCCCGAGGGCGCCGCCGAGGTGCACCTGGAAGCCCTCGACCTGGCGGCCGTCGGCGTCCATGACCAGCTGGCCCTTGAGGCCGATGTCAGCGACCTGGGTGCGCGCGCAGGCGTTGGGGCAGCCGTTGACGTTGACGGAGATGTCGGTGTCGAGGTCGGGGAACCGCTTCTCCAGCTCGGTCACCAGGCGGCGCGAGCGCTCCTTGGTGTCGACGATCGCCAGCTTGCAGAACTCGATGCCGGTGCAGGCCATCGTGGAGCGGCGCCAGTTGCTCGGCCGGGCGGTCAGCCCGATCTTCTCGAGGTCGTCGGCGAACGCCTCGGTGTCCTCGGCGGCGACCCCGATGACGACGAGCTTCTGGTACGCCGTCAGCCGGGCGCCGCGGGCGTCGTAGCGCTCGACGAGGTCGCCGAGCGCGCTGAGCGTGGTGCCGTCGATGCGACCGACGACGGGAGCGGCGCCGACGTAGAAACGGCCGTCCTTCTGCTCGTGGATGCCGATGTGGTCGCCCTGGGCGATCGGTGCCTCGGGGGAGGGGTTGTCGACGAGCGCGCGGTGGAGGTACTCGTTCTCCAGCACCTCGCGGAACTTCTCCTTGCCCCAGTCGGCCAGCAGGAACTTCAGCCGGGCCTTGGAGCGCAGGCGGCGGTAGCCGTAGTCGCGGAAGATGCCGGCGACGCCCTCCCAGGCGTCGGCGACCTCGTCGAGCGGGATCCACACGCCGAGCTTGTGGGCGAGCATCGGGTTGGTGGACAGGCCGCCACCGACCCAGAGGTCGAAGCCCGGGCCGTGCTCGGGGTGCACCGTGCCGACGAAGGCGACGTCGTTGACCTCGGGCGCGACGTCGTGGCTCGGGTGGCCGGTCAACGCGGTCTTGAACTTGCGCGGCAGGTTGGAGAACGCCGGGTTGTCGAGCGCCCGGCGCTTGATCTCGGCGAGTGCCTCGGAGCCGTCGATGATCTCGTCCTTGGCGATCCCGGCGACGGGGGAGCCGAGGAAGGGGCGCGGGCCGTCGCCGCACGCCTCGAGCGTGCTGAGCCCGACCGCCTCCAGCCGCTCCCAGATCGCCGGCACGCTCTCGATCTCGATCCAGTGGTACTGGATGTTGTTGCGGTCGGTGATGTCGGCGGTGTTGCGACCGTAGGTCGTGGACACCTCGCCCAGCGCCCGGAGGGCGGCGGCGTCGAGGATCGCGCCGTCGGTGCGCACCCGCATCATGAAGAAGCGGTCGTCGAGCTCCTCCTCCTCGAGCTGCGCGGTCTTGCCGCCGTCGAACCCGGGCGCACGCTGGGTGTAGAGGCCCATCCAGCGGAAGCGGCCACGCAGGTCGGCGGGGTCGATCGAGTCGAAGCCGCGACGCGAGTAGGTGTAGAGGATGCGGTCCCGCACGTTGAGCGGGTCGTCGTCCTTCTTGGACTGCTCGTTCTTGTTGAGCGGCTCGGTGTAGCCGAGCGCCCACTGACCCTCGGCGCGCTTGGGGCGCGGGATCTCGGTGTGCTGGGCGGCCTGGGGCGTGAACCGGAGGTCAGGCATGGTCAGGAGATTCCTGTTCGCTGAGGTGTGCCGCGCGCGACGTTGAGCGCGGAGGGGATGCAGGGGCGGCGTCAGCGATGCCAACAGGTCGCGCTACCCACGCGCATGAGGTCGACGTGACGTCGGACCACAAGGTGTGCGTGGGTGGAAGCGGAGACCATGTCAAGAAGTCTCAGGGGTTGGACACGCGTTCCACAAGACGAAATCTCGTCATGTGGGATCGGTCGCCACGATGTGAGACGGCCGTCCGCCGGTCCGCCCGCCGAACTGAGTGTGTGAGGCCCAGGTCACACCGTCGTTACGGGTGAGTACGCCGCTCGCACGACGCGATGCCGAGCCACGTGTGCCGGTTGCCCCACCAGCACCAGCCCAGCTTCGGCGCGTGCTGTCGCTCGCGGCCGTCCCGTCCGGTGCCGTTGCTGATCCACAGCGCCGGCGTGCGGGCGTCGTACGTCCCGTTGCTGCGACGCAGTCGCGACCCGGGCGTCATGAAGCACGCGTTGCGCTCGAGCACGCCGGGGTCCTGGAGCACCCAGTGCAGTCCTTCCGCCAGGGTCAGCGGCGAGCGGCCGGCAGCGACGATCTCCGGCACCGACTCCTCGGGCGTCCGGTTCGCGAAGGCGTCACCACGGTCGAGGCCCACCACCACGTGCGGCGTCGGAGGGACCTCCACGGTCGGGGCGAAGGCGTCGACGTCGGTCATGTCCTCGACGACGAAGCCCGCCTTGTCGCCGAGGCGGAGCAGGGGAGCGAGCCCGGACGCGGGTGCCGGGGTCACCAGGAGGGAGTCCGGGGGAGCGGCCGCGGCCAGCTCGTGCAGCCCGGCGGCCGGGATCCCGGCGAGGTCGTGGACACCGAGGCGGACGAGCCGCTCGGCCTGGTCGGTGAGGGAAGGGAGCGCCACGCGTCTTCAACGCACCGGGCGGCGCCGGCGTTCCCGCTCGCACCCGGCACGGCCCAGGGTGCCGGTGCGCCCCCACCTACCGTCGGACGCGGACCACCAGACGGACCCGGTCCCGGCCAGCAGGCGAGGTGGCTGTGACTGGCAGCGTGTCGCGTCGTGGTTCGGCCGAGCCACGAGCCCTCACCCGGACGGCCAGCCGGAGGCTCTCGCCGGGAGCGAGCGCGGGAGTACGCCAGCCACGAGCGTCCATGGCCCCGGTGCGCGTCCGACCGCGGTGGACGTAGGTGACCTCGACACTGCCCCGTGCCAGCGTCGACGGTGCCCGGAGGACGAATCGGCCGGTGTCGCCACCATCGTTGCGCACCCGGAGCTTGGCGCGGACGAGGCGCCCGGCGCGCACCTGCGCCCGCACGGCCTGACGCTGGGGCGCGAGCGATCCGTTGCCCACCCAGCGGGTGCCCGGCAGTCGTATCGCCAGATCGGGCGATGCGGGCAGTGGCGCGGGAGTGGTCTGCGGTGCGGTGGTCGGAGGTGCGGTGGTCGGGGGTGCGGGCGACGCCGGCGTCGCGCCCGGAGGAGCGGTGACGGTGTAGGACCGGGACGTGGTCACCGTACGACCTGCCCCGTCCTGAGCGGTGACGGACCACGTGTGCGTCCCCACGGTGCTGGTGTCGAGACGCTGGTCCTCGGGGCCGTCGCACGCTCGGAGCGTCGAGCCGCCCCGGTCGGTGCACGAGAACGAGACGGGGACGTTGGAGCCCTGGACGACGGTGACGCCGTCGCCGGGACCGTCGAGGGAGACCTCGGGGTCGATGCGGTCCGGAACCGTCACGAGCTGCGCGCGATAGCTGGTGTAGCGATCTGCCTCGCTCGCCGTGTCGACCAGCTCCCACACGGGTTCGTCATCGGCGGTCACCTCGTTGGCGAGCGTGAGGCGCGAGGGTGTCCACGAGATCAGCACGTTGCCGTTGTCGAGCCGGTAAGCCCCGCCTGCGAACCCGGAGAAGCGATCCGTCGACCCGTAGGTCCTGGCCACCGTCGCGGTGCCTGCGACCTCGTCGAGGTCCCACTCGGCGACGCGGGTGGTGGGGCGGTCGACCAATGGGCCCCAGGGGGCGTCCTGGTCGACGCAGCGCGCACCCCAGAACGAGTGACCTCCGTTGTCGAACATGAGCACGTTGCCGTTGGGCAGCACCGTCGCGGTGTGCTGGGCGCACGGGCCGTCCTCGCCGTCGGCGAACTCGAACGAGCTGTCGCGCCCGCCGAGCTTCCAGACGATGTCGCCTTCCTGGTGGCCGGGGCGGTCCTGGGTCGCGATCCGCCAGACCGAGCTGAAGTGCCGGAAGGACGCGATGACGTCGCCGTTGTCCGTCACGTCGATGGAGTTGATGTGGGCGTAGTCCGGGTTGTCCGGGTTGGTCGCGGTCGTCTCGGCGGCGTACGGGGCGGTGCTCCAGTCGAAGAGGACCTCACCGTCCGCGGACACGTGCTGGATGACCGAGTCGGTCTTCTCCGTCGCGGGATTGGGCTCATAGCCGATCAGCCACACGGAGCCGTCGTCCATGAGGAGCCCATCGTGGTTGTCCGTGTGGACCCGGCCCACGGTCTCGTGCCGGGCAACCTCGCGGAACTGGTCGTCGAGCTCGACGAGCGCGGTGCCGGTCTTGCCCTGCGTGGTGGTACGGCGGTGCACGGTGACCGCGCCCTTCGGCGACTGCTTCAGGTCCATCACCGCGCCGCCGGTGACGCGTCGGGTGTAGACTGGTACTCCCTGCCGGTCCACGATCGCCTCGAACTGCGGGCTGGACCCGCCGTCGAAGCGGTCGAGGGTCAGGCCCACGTTCCCGGGTGCGACAGTGCCGGTGACCGTGCCTGCGAGCGTGGGGAAGCCCTCCGGCAGGACGTACAGCGCATAGTGGCTGCGGCCGGAGGCGCCGTCGACGAAGACGGAGATCTCCTCACCCGACGCGAGCCCGGTGAACGTGGTGGACCCGTCGGAGTCGGGGACGCCGTTGAACCACACCTGAGCGGCGCCGGTGACGTCCACCCGCACCGAACCGCCTGGAGCCGGGTGCACGCCGTACCGGCTGGTCGCGGGACTATAAGCCGGATACATCCGGGCTCCTCCCGCGACGCCGAGCGAGGGTGTCCCAGCTGCAGTGGCGGGGAGGGGCGCCGCAGGGCCGAGGTGGAGGGTGGCGGCCGCGAGCACGGTCGTGCAGGACAGAGCCGAGAGACGAGCAAGCATGAGAAGGACTCCTTTGTCCGGAGCAGGATAGGGCCGCTGAGATCCGATGTCCGTGCAATCGCCCAGCCGCTCTAGGCTGTGGGCCATGACGGACTCCCTGATCAGCAGCGCGTACTCGCAGGCACTCGAGGTCATCGCCTCGGTCGAGCCCCGCATCGCCGAGGCCACCCGCCAGGAGCTCACCGACCAGCGGGGCTCGCTCAAGCTGATCGCCTCGGAGAACTACGCCTCGCCGGCCGTGCTGCTGACGATGGGCACGTGGTTCAGCGACAAGTACGCCGAAGGCACCGTGGGCCACCGGTTCTACGCCGGCTGCCAGAACGTCGACACCGTCGAGTCGCTCGCCGCCGAGCACGCCCGCGAGCTCTTCGGCGCGCCGTACGCCTACGTCCAGCCGCACTCCGGCATCGACGCCAACCTCGTCGCCTTCTGGTCGATCCTCGCCAACCGGATCGAGTCGCCGTACCTGGCGAAGATGCAGGCGAAGAACGTCAACGAGCTCACCGAGGCCGACTGGGAGGAGCTGCGCCACGAGTTCGGCAACCAGCGCCTGCTCGGGATGTCGCTCGACGCGGGTGGCCACCTCACCCACGGCTTCCGTCCGAACATCAGCGGCAAGATGTTCCACCAGCAGCAGTACGGCACCGACCCGGAGACCGGGCTGCTCGACTACGACGCCGTCGCGGCCAAGGCGCGCGAGTTCAAGCCGCTGGTGCTGGTCGCCGGCTACTCCGCCTACCCGCGTCGGGTGAACTTCGCCAGGATGCGCGAGATCGCGGACGAGGTCGGCGCCGTGCTGATGGTCGACATGGCCCACTTCGCCGGCCTCGTCGCGGGCAAGATGTTCACGGGCGAGGAGGACCCGGTCCCCTTCGCCCACATCACCACCACCACGACCCACAAGTCCCTGCGTGGCCCGCGCGGCGGCATGGTGCTGGCGCAGGAGGAGTTCGCCTCCGACGTCGACCGCGGCTGCCCGATGGTCCTCGGCGGCCCGCTGTCGCACGTGATGGCCGCCAAGGCCGTCGCCTTCGCCGAGGCTCGCACGAGCGAGTTCCAGGGCTACGCGCAGCGGATCGCCGACAACGCGAAGTCGCTGGCCGAGGGCTTCCTGACGCGCGGCGCGAACCTGGTCACGGGCGGCACCGACAACCACATCGTCCTGCTCGACGTCTCCTCCTACGGCCTGACCGGTCGCCAGGCCGAGTCGGCCCTGCTCGACGCCGGCGTCGTCACCAACCGCAACTCCGTCCCGGCCGACCGCAACGGCGCCTGGTACACCTCCGGCATCCGGCTCGGCACGCCCGCCCTCACCACCCGCGGCTTCGGCCACGACGAGTTCGACACCGTGGCCGAGCTCATCGTCGACGTGCTCAGCAACACCGAGGCCGGCACCACCAAGGCCGGCGGCCCCAGCAAGGCGTCGTACGTGCTGGGCGACGGAGTCGCGGACCGTGTCACGAAGCGTTCGGCGGAGATGCTGGACAAGCACCCGCTCTACCCCGGGCTCGTCCTCAGCTGACCGGGTCGCTCGCCGGCGGCCGTGCCGGGAAGCGGATGTGGGCGGGGTCGATGTTGACCTGCCAGGCGCGCCACCCCAGCCAGATCCAGGCGGCGAAGTGGCCCGCGCCGACGACCACCGCGCCGACCCCGGCCGGCCAGCCGCCGAGGGGCCAGAGCACGAAAGCCGTCACCCCGGCGGTCACGATCGTGTTGACCACGATGATGAACATCGCCGCGCTGGCCAGGACCTGGCTCGCGCTGCGCCGGGTCGCGCCCATCGTGTAGGTCTGCCCGATGCCGACGTCGTCGTCGGTCAGGCCGGTGATGAAGTAGGGCGCGAGGCTCGGGTCGATGTCGACGTACGCCGCCCGCAGCCGGTTCATCCCCTTGATGAACATGTAGTCCTCCTGGCTGGCGTTGTGGACCCGGAAGGACGTGAGCGTCCCGGCGACCAGGAGCGTCAGTCCCAGTGCGATCGCCAGCAGCCGGAAGGTGGGGGAGTAGGACATGGCCTGCCCGGCCAGCGCGAGGAACAGCAGCGTCGCCGAGGTGAACATCAGCTGCGAGGTGATCCGCCCGATCACCTCGCTCCACGTCTGGCTGCGCACCGCCAGCAGGCCCCAGTGCTCCGTCGCGAGGATCTGCGCCCGCACGGCGGGCGGCACGGGCTCGGGGCTCGGCTGGCTCATGGCGCCTCCTGGTCCACCCACGGTAGACCCGCGCGGCGCCGCCGGGCATCCCCGATCTGTCGTAGCTGGGCGGACACACGTGGTGATCTGCAGTCAGTGCGGTGCCCTTGGTCCACGTGGTGGACCACAGTCACCGCACTGTCGTCGAAGGACCCGTTCGGACGCCGAGGCTGGGTCCGATCGACCGTCTACGTCAGCGAGCGGTAGAGGTCGAGCGTGCGGGTGGCGATCGAGCCCCAGCTGAAGGACTCCTCGGCGCGGCGGCGACCGGCGACCCCGTAGGCGCGGGCACGGTCGGGGTCGCTGACCGCGTCGGTCAGCGCGGCCGCGAGGTCGGCCACGTAGCGCTCCGGGTCGAGGGGCGTACCGGTACCGTCCGTGGCCTGCTCGATCGGGACCAGCCACCCGGTCTCCCCGTGGACGACGACCTCCGGGATGCCGCCGGTGGCGGTCGCGACGACGGCGGTCTCGCAGGCCATCGCCTCGAGGTTGACGATGCCGAGCGGCTCGTAGATCGACGGGCAGGCGAAGACGGTGGCGGCAGTCAGCAGAGCGACGACGTCGGGGCGCGGCAGCATCTCGGCGATCCACACGACACCGGACCGCGTGGCCGCGAGGTCCTCGACGAGGCCGCGCACCTCGGCCTCGATCTCCGGGGTGTCGGGCGCCCCCGCGCACAGCACGAGCTGGACGTCGGGCGGCAGGGCGGCGGCGGCGCGAAGGAACAGCGGCAGCCCCTTCTGGCGGGTGATCCGGCCGACGAAGATGACGCTCGGCCGGTCGGGGTCGACACCGAGCTCACGGACCCGGTCGGGGTCCGCCACGGGCGACCACTCCGTGGTGTCGATGCCGTTGTGCACCACGTGCACCCGCGCGGGGTCGACGGACGGATAGCTGCGCAGCACGTCGTCGCGCATCGCGGCGCTGACCGCGACGATGCCCGCCGCGCCCTCGTACGCCGTGCGCTCCGCCCAGCTCGACAGGGCGTAGCCGCCGCCGAGCTGCTCGGCCTTCCAGGGCCGCATCGGCTCGAGCGAGTGCGCACTGACGACGTGCGGGATGCCGTGCATCAGCCCGGCAAGGTGGCCGGCCATGTTGGCGTACCAGGTGTGGGAGTGGACCAGGTCGGCGCCGTCGCAGTCGTCGACCATCGCGAGGTCGACGCCCAGCGTGCGGATCGCCGCGTTGGCGCCGACGAGCGATTCCGGCTCGGCGTACGCCGCGGTGCCGGGCTCGGAGCGCGGGGCCCCGAAGCAGCGCACGCGCGCGTCGACGTCGGGCTGCACGCGGAGCGCCCGGACGAGCTCGGCGACGTGCACACCGGCCCCTCCGTAGACCTCCGGTGGGTACTCCTTGCTGAGGACGTCGATGCGCATGAGGCGAACCTAGTCGCAAGACGCGGCCCTCAGGGAGGTCGACCGCGCCCCCGCGGACGGCTAGTTTCGTCGCATGCCCAACACGCCCCCGCGCAAGAAGGTGCTCGCAGTCGTCCTGGCCGGTGGTGAGGGCAAGCGCCTGATGCCGCTGACGGCCGACCGCGCCAAGCCAGCGGTGCCGTTCGGCGGGATCTACCGCCTGATCGACTTCGCGCTGTCCAACGTCGTCAACTCCGGCTACCTCAAGGTCGTCGTGCTGACGCAGTACAAGTCGCACAGCCTGGACCGCCACGTCACCACGACCTGGCGCATGTCGCAGCTGCTGGGCAACTACGTCACCCCGGTGCCGGCGCAGCAGCGCGTCGGGAAGCGGTGGTACCTCGGCAGCGCCGACGCGATCTTCCAGTCGCTCAACCTGCTCACCGACGAGCAGCCCGACATCGTCGTCGTGGTGGGCGCCGACCACGTCTACCGGATGGACTTCTCCCAGATGGTGGCCGACCACGTCGAGTCCGGCGCCGGGTGCACGGTCGCCGCGATCCGGCAGCCGATCGGCCTGGCCGACCAGTTCGGCGTGATCGACGTGGACCCCGGCAACCCGCAGAAGATCCGGGCGTTCCTCGAGAAGCCGACCGACCCGGTGGGCCTGCCCGACTCGCCCGACGAGGTGCTGGCCAGCATGGGCAACTACGTCTTCGACGCCGACGCCCTGCGCGACGCCGTCACCCGCGACGCCGAGCGCGAGCAGTCCAAGCACGACATGGGCGGCGACATCGTGCCGTGGTTCGTCGACAAGTCGGAGTCGGCCGTCTACGACTACAAGGACAACGAGGTGCCCGGCGCGACCGACCGCGACCGCGGCTACTGGCGCGACGTCGGGACGATGCGCTCCTACTACGACGCCCACCTCGACCTGGTCTCGCCGCTGCCGGTCTTCAACCTCTACAACAACGCGTGGCCGATCTACACCAGCTACGGCCCGCACCCGCCAGCGAAGCTGGTGGAGGGTGCGAGCGGGGCGAAGGTCTCGACCTTCAACTCCATCCTCTCGCCCGGCGTCGTGGTGAGCGGCGGCACCGTCAACCAGTCGGTGCTCTCGCCGGCGGTGTGGGTCAAGGACGGCGCCGAGGTGTCCGACTCGGTGCTCATGGACGGGGTCCGCATCGGCGAGGGCGCGGTCGTGCGCAACGCGATCATCGACAAGGGCGTCGTCGTCCCGCCCGGTGTGCAGATCGGTGTGGACCACGACGCCGACCGCGCGCGAGGGTTCGTCGTCGACGACGGTCTCACCGTCCTCGCGAAGCAGCAGCCGGTCCCGGAGGTCTAGAGCGCGTCGCGCCGGGAGACGAGGAACGCCTTCTCGACCTCGTTGCGGCACGCCGCGATGGCCTGGTCGTACGCCGCCCGCGCGGCGTCGATGTCTCCCGCGCGCGACAGCAGCTCGGCGCGCACTGCCGCGGGCCGGTGGCTCTCGGGCACGTCCAGCCCCTCGAGCGCGTCGAGGCCGGCGGCCGGTCCGTGCTGCTCGGCCACGGCGACGGCGCGCGCGAGTCGGGCCGACGGCGTGGGCACCACCTGCAGCAGGACGTCGTACAACCCCACGATGCGGTCCCAGCGCGTGTCCGCCGCCGACGGTGCGGTGGCGTGCTCGGCGGCGATCCGCGCCTGGAGGACGTACGACGCCGCGAGCGGGGTCAGCGGACCGGTGAGCTCGGGCCGGGCGAGCAGGCGCGTCGCCTCGGCGACCTCGTCGTGGTGCCACCGGGTGCGGTCCTGGTCGCCGAGGAGCACGAGACGCCCGTCGCCCACCCGGGCGTCGCGCCGCGAGTGCTGCAGCATCATCAGCGCCAGCAGGGCGACCAGCGCCGGCTCGTCCGGACGCAGGCCGAGCACGACGCGCACCAACCGGATGGCTTCCCCGGCCTGGTCGGCGCGCAGCAGGTCGGGGCCCGTGCCGGGGGCGTAGCCCGCGGTGAAGGCGAGGTAGGCGGTCTGCGCCACCGTCTCGAGCCGTTCGGGAAGCACGCCGGCGTCAGGCACGGTGAAGGGGATGCCGGCTCCGACGATGCGCTTCTTGGCGCGGGTGATCCGGGCGGCCATCGTCGGCTCGGGGACCAGGAAGAGCCGGGCGATGTCGGCCGTCGGCACGCCGAGCACCAGGCGCAGCGACAGGGCGCTGGCCGATTCCGGCGCGAGGGCCGGGTGGGCGCACATGAGCACCAGTCGCAGCACGTCGTCCTCGACGAGACTGCCGCTGTCGACCATCGTGCGCGCGCCCTCCTGTCGGTGCTCGGCGTCGGTGAGGAGCAGGGGCAGCTTGCGCTGGGCGACGCCCTCGGTGCGGAGCCGGTCGAGCACCCGCCGCTTGGCGGCGGCCATCAGCCAACCGGCCGGGTTGTCAGGGGTGCCGTCCACGGGCCACGTCCGGCTGGCGGCCTCGACCGCGTCGCCCAGCGCGTCCTCGACGAGGTCGAGGCGACGGAACTGCGACAGGAGCAGGGCCACCAGGCGGCCCCACTCCTGTCGCACGACCTCCTCGAGGGCTGGATCTCTCAGAGCGTCACATCCACGGTCGGGTGGATCTGGATGTCGTACGGCGGCAGCACCCGCAGGAGCTCCACGACGACGTCGAGGTCGGGCGCCTCGAGCAGGTAGAACCCGCCCATGCCCTCGATGACCTCGGCGTAGGGCCCGTCGGTCAGCGCGACCCGGCCCTCGCTCGACGTACGCATCACCGTGGCGTCGCCCGGTCCGCTCAACGCCTCGCCGGCCAGCAGCTCGACGCCCTCGCGCTCGCGGCAGGCCGCGTCGAACGCCCCGAACTTCGCCATCGCCGCCATCTGCTCCGTCTCCGTCTGCTCGGGCCACGGCTTCTCCGCGCCGTCGCCGATCAACAGGACCAGGTACTTCATGACGGCCTCGTCTCGGGAACGACCGTCGGGACGACCTGCACCGCGTCGCCAAGTGCCGCGATGATCCGGCAGCACTCGAGCAGGTCGTCGAGGTCCTCGGTCTCGATGTGGAAGTAGCCGCCCACCTGCTCGGTGGCCTCCGTGAAGGGCCCGTCGGTCACGGTCGCGCCGCCGGGCTGGACGGTGCGGACCGTGGTGCTGGGCTGGAGCTCGGCGCCGCTGACGATGCGGTGGCCGCGCTCGCCGAGCTGCTGGGCGAAGCGGCCGTACTCGGCGTAGCCGTCCTTGCGCTCCTGATCGGTCATGGTGGTCCACCAGCGATCGCCGTCGCCGACGATGAGCACGACGTACTCGGTCATCTCAGATCTCCTTCATTCCGCCAGTCGGCGGAACTCGAGGTGCTCACCGCGCGAGGCGAACCGCTCGCACGCGGCCCGCAGCGCCGCACCGTCCTCCGAGTCGACGAGGTAGAAGCCGACCACCTGCTCGGCGGTCTCGCTGAACGGGCCGTCAGTGACCAGCGCCCCACCGGACCCGTCGGGCCGCATGGACGTGGCCTGTGCGGAGGGCTCGAGCGGGCTGACGGTGACGAGGGTGTGCCCCTCGTCCGCCAGGTCGCGCTGGAACTGCTGGTGGGAGCGGTGTCCCTTCTCGTGCTCCTCGGGCGGCAGATCGGCCCAGTCGGCCTCGGGTGCGGGCAGCAGGATCAGGTAGCGGCTCATCGCCGGTGGCTCCTTCAGGTCGCGGGCCGCGGGACTGCGGCCTCACCACTCTGACGGATCAGCGCGACACGGATCGACAGCGCCGGGCAGGTTTCTCGACGCGAGTTGTCCGACCCGCCAAGATGGGCCCATGGCCACCCACGAGAGAGCCGGACAGCCCGCCCGCACCGAGGACCTGGTGGACGTCTCCCACCTCGTGACGGCCTACTTCGACCTGGAGCCCGACCCCGACGACGTGTCGCAGCAGGTCGCCTTCGGCACCAGCGGCCACCGCGGCACCTCGCTCACCACCTCCTTCAACGAGGTCCACATCGCCGCGACCACGCAGGCGATCTGCGACTACCGCCGGGAGCAGGGCTACGACGGCCCGCTCTTCATCGGCCGCGACACCCACGCGCTGTCCGAGCCGGCGTGGGCGACCGCGCTGGAGGTGCTCGTCGCCAACGACGTCACCGTGCTGGTCGACGACCGGGACGGCTTCACCCCGACCCCGGCCGTGAGCCACGCGATCCTGCGCGCCAACCAGGGACGTACGACGGGCGCGGGACTCGCCGACGGGATCGTGGTGACCCCGTCGCACAACCCGCCGCAGGACGGCGGCTTCAAGTACAACCCGCCCCACGGCGGCCCCGCCGACTCCGACGCCACCAGCGTCATCGCGGCCCGGGCCAACGAGCTCATCCGCGGCAACATCGCCGGCGTGCGACGGGTCTCCTTCGCGAAGGCGCGGGCCGCGGTGGGGTCCTACGACTTCCTCGGCACCTACGTCGACGACCTGCCGTCGGTGCTCGACCTCGACGCGGTGCGCGACGCCGGCGTGCGGATCGGCGCCGACCCGCTGGGCGGCGCGAGCGTGGCCTACTGGGGCGAGATCGCCGAGCGGCACCGGCTCGACCTGTCCGTGGTCAACCCGTTGGTCGACCCGACCTGGCGGTTCATGACCCTCGACTGGGACGGCAAGATCCGGATGGACTGCTCCTCGCCGCACGCCATGGCGTCACTGGTGGGTCGCAAGGACGAGTACGACGTCGCGACCGGGAACGACGCCGACGCCGACCGGCACGGCATCGTCACGCCCGACGCCGGCCTGATGAACCCCAACCACTTCCTCGCGGTCGCGATCGCCCACCTCTTCGGCGGCGCCCGACCGGGCTGGCCCGACACCGCACGGATCGGCAAGACGCTGGTGTCGAGCTCGATGATCGACCGCGTGGCCGAGTCGATCGGCAAGCCGCTGGTGGAGGTGCCGGTCGGCTTCAAGTGGTTCGTGCCGGGCCTGATGGACGGGTCCTTCGGGTTCGGCGGCGAGGAGTCGGCCGGTGCGTCGTTCCTGCGTCGCGACGGCTCCACCTGGACCACCGACAAGGACGGCCTCCTGCTCGCCCTGCTCGCGAGCGAGATCCTGGGCGCCACGGGCAAGACGCCCAGCCAGCACTACGCCGAGCTCGTCGCCCGGCACGGCGACCCGGCGTACGCCCGCATCGACGCTCCGGCCAGCCGCGAGGAGAAGGCCAAGCTCGGCGCGCTCTCGCCCGACGACGTCTCGGCCACGACGCTGGCGGGGGAGGAGATCACCGGCAAGCTCACCGAGGCGCCCGGCAACGGCGCGAAGATCGGCGGGCTCAAGGTGACGACCGAGTCGGCGTGGTTCGCCGCGCGGCCCAGTGGCACCGAGGACGTCTACAAGATCTACGCGGAGTCCTTCCGCGGCAACGAGCACCTCGCCCAGGTGCAGGAGGAGGCACGGGAGGTCGTCAGTACTGCTCTGCGGTGAGGCCCTGCAGCATGCGGATGGGGTGCTCACCCCGCGCGGGGCGCGGCACCGTCACCGGGCCCGCCTCGATCGGCCCGCGTTCGGTGCCGCCGTGCGAACGGACGTCGGCGCCGTCGGCGTGCTCGATCCGGGTGCGGTCGAACCGCACCGCCGTGACGGCGTCGAGCCGGACCAGGACCTGCCCGTCGCCGTCGTCGAGCACCGCGCCGAGGCCGTCGCAGCCGATCACGCGTCCCTGCAGCCAGCTGCCCGCGACCAGGACGCTGACCTCGGCGCCCGTGTCCTCGGCCCGCCGGAGCAGCGTCCCCACGCTGAGCATCGTGCTCGAGAGCTTCGTCATCCCCCACCTCCCCACCAGGCATCCCCACGCGATGTGGGTGCGGCGAACCTAGGCCGCGGGTCGCTCGCCCGACCGGTGGTGGGACGAGCGTGGCCGAGGACTTCGACGAACCTGCGACGAGCGTGCAGGACAGGCCGTCGGGTGGTGTGGACCAGTCAGCCCGACCGGTCAGCCGCCGACCGGGCCTGCCTCGATCGGGTCGCGCCGCCGACGTCCGTGGGACCGCGCCGCCCGGTCGTCCGGCTCGTCGATGTCGGCCCGCGAGAAGCTCACCGCGACGATGGCGTCGAGGCGGACCAGCACCTGCTGGGCGTTGCCGTCGTCGAGGACCACCCCGAGGCCGTCGGCGCCCACGATCCGGCCGTCGAGCCAGGTGCCCTGCACCAGCAGGCGTACGGGCGCGCCGGCGTCCTGTGCGTGCCGCAGCAGGGTGCCGACGGTGAACAAGGTGCTGCCCTTGCCTGACATCACGACTCCTCTCGATCCGGCCACGCTATGTCGTGCGGGGCCGTGCGGGTGGCCGATCGGTCAGGCGAGTCCTGACGAGCTCGTGCGCGACGCGGTCAGGGCTGTGGCGTGGCCCGGTCCACGATCTCGCGCAGCGACCCGCTGTCGAGCATGCCGAAGGTGCCGCCGTACGACGTCCCGAACCGGCTGCCGCAGAAGGCGTCGGCCACCTCGGGCGGTGCGAACCGCACGAGCAGCGAGCCCTGCAGGCAGGCGGCCATCCGGCCCGCGAGCCGCCGCGCACCGGCCTCGAGCCCGGCCCCCTCGCCGAGGAGCGCGAGGGTGTCGTCGACGGCCCGGTCGAGGCGGCTGTCCGCCCCGCGGGCGGCGCCGACCTCGGTGATCCAGGCCTGGAGCACCTCGGGCTCGCGACCCAGCGCGCGGAGCACGTCGAGCGCGTTGACGTTGCCCGACCCCTCCCAGATCGAGTTCAGCGGAGACTCGCGGAACATCAGCGGCAGCCCGGAGTCCTCGACGTAGCCGTTGCCGCCGAGGCACTCCAGCGCCTCGGCGACCATCGCGGGCGTGCGCTTGCACACCCAGAACTTCGCGAGCGGCAGGGCGATCCGGCGCAGCGCCACCTCGTGCGGGTCGCCCGGGCGGTCGACGGCCGCCGCGAGCCGCATCGCCAGCGCGGTGGCGGCCTCGGACTCGACGGCCAGGTCGGCGACCACGTTCTGCATGAGCGGCTTGTCGACGAGCAGGCCGCCGAAGGCCGAGCGGTGCGCGACGTGCCACGCCGCCTCGGCGAGCGCGTGTCGCATCAGGGCGGCCGACCCGAGGACGCAGTCGAGGCGGGTGGCGGCGACCATCTCGATGATCGTCCGCACACCGCGGCCCTCGTCACCGAGCCGCTGGGCGAGCGTGCCGTTGAGCTCGAGCTCGCTCGAGGCGTTGGACCGGTTGCCGAGCTTGTCCTTGAGCCGCACCACGTCGATCCGGTTGCGCGAGCCGTCCTCGAGCACCCGCGGGACGACGAAGCAGGTCATCCCGCCGTCGGCCTGCGCGAGCACCAGGAACACGTCGTTCATCGGCGCGGAGGTGAACCACTTGTGCCCGTCGAGGCGGTACCACCCGTCCTCCGACGTCGGCGTCGCGCGGGTCTGGTTGGCGCGCACGTCGGAGCCGCCCTGCTTCTCGGTCATCCCCATGCCGGCCAGCGCGCCGGTCTTGGTGGAACGGCCGCGGACGCCGGGGTCGTACGAGCGTGCCGCGAGCAGCGGCGTCCACTGCCGGGCGATGGCCTCGTCGGCGCGCAGCGCGGGCACGGCGGCGTACGTCATCGAGATCGGGCACCCGTGCCCCGGCTCGGTCTGCGACCACGCGAGGAAGCCGGCGGCGCGACGCAGGTGGGCGTGCGGGTCGCCCGCCTCCTGCTGCTCCCACGGCGCTGCCTGCAGCCCGTGGCCGACCGCCCGCTCCATCAGCCAGTGCCACGAGGGGTGGAACCCGACCTCGTCGACGCGGTTGCCCCAGCGGTCGTACGCCGTCAGCTCGGGGTGGTGGCGGTTGGCCAGCATCCCGTGCTCGCGCGCCTCCGCCGTGCCCGCCTCGGCACCGAGCGGGACGAGCTCGTCGACCAACGCCGCCGACCCGTGGCGGGTCAGCGCCTCGATGAGGGCGAGGTCAGAGGTGACGACGTTGTGCCCGACGAGGGCGGGCGCCTGGTTGGTGGCGGTGCGGGCGTCGAAGGTGGTGCTGTCGTCCATGGGCCCACCGTAGGGCGCGCGCCGAGGCCGCGTGACGAGGGCCACGTCGTCGGTTGAACCGCCGCGCGGGTCCGGTCCATCGGCACGCCGCCTCGATAGCGTGGTCGGCATGGTCGAGGCGCGCGAGGACACCCCTGCCCCGCGCCGCGCGGAGGTGGTGCTGCGTCGGTGGCGTGAGCACCTGTGGCGCATCATCGTCACGACCGTCGGCTCCTGCCTGCGCCACCGCGTCACCGGGCTCGCCGCCGAGGCGGCGTTCTTCGCGGTGCTGTCGGTCCCGCCCCTGATCTTCGCCCTCGCCGGCGCCGTGGGCTTCGTCAGCGAGCGGTTCACCGCGACCCAGGTCGAGGACGTGAGCAACGCCGTCCTCGAGGTCTCGCGCCAGGCGCTGACCGACCGGGCCGTGGACCGCATCATCGCCCCGACCCTCCAGGAGGTGCTCGACGGTGGTCGCTACGACGTCATCTCGATCGGCTTCGTCCTCGCCCTCTGGTCGGGCTCGCGCGCGCTCAACGTCTTCGTCGACACCATCACGATCATGCACGGGCTCGGCGGGCACCGGGGGATCGTCGCCACCCGGGCGCTGTCCTTCGTGCTCTACGTCCTGGCGATGGTGACCGGTGCGGTGAGCATCCCGCTCGTCGTCGCCGGACCGAGCCTGGTCGACCGGGTCCTGCCGGAGCGGCTCGACTTCGTCAACAGCCTCTACTGGCCGGTCGTGCTCGTGGTGTGCATCTGCTTCCTCGCCACGCTCTACCACGTGTCCGTCCCGGTGCGGACCAACTGGAGCTTCAACCTGCCGGGCGCCGTCTTCGCCCTCTTCTGCTGGATCGCCGGGTCGTACACCCTGCGGTGGGTGCTGACGGTGACGGCTGCCGAGTCGCGCTCGATCTACGGCCCGCTGGCAGCGCCCATCGCCGTGCTGCTGTGGCTCTACCTGCTCGCGCTCGCAGTGCTCATCGGCGCAGCGGTCAACGCCGCCTTCGACACCGTGTTCCCGCAGAAGAGCACGACCCGCGCGCGGCTGGAGCTGGTGCAGCGCCTGCGCGAGCGGATCAGCGTGCGAGACTCCTGACCGTGCGTGCCGACAGCGTCCACCCCAGCGTGGGACGGGTCTCCCTTCCCGAGCAGGACAGGTCCCCGTGGTGGGAGCTCGGCCGGCGCCTGCTGGCCGCCCTTGCGATCCTCGTCGGCACGGTCCTGATCGTCTACTTCGACCGGGACGGCTACACGGACGGCAACGATCCCACCGACACCATCAGCTGGATCGACTCGATCTACTACACGACCGTCACGCTCAGCACGACCGGCTACGGCGACATCGCCCCGGTGTCGGACCAGGCCCGCCTGGTCAACGCGTTCATCATCACGCCGGCCCGCATCGCCTTCCTCGTCCTGCTGATCGGCACCACCCTCGAGGTCCTTGCCTCGCAGGGACGAGAGATGTTCCGGGTCGCCCGGTGGAGGAAGAGGAAGATGGACCAGCACGTCGTCGTGATCGGCTACGGCACCAAGGGCCGCAGCGCCATCGAGACCCTGCTCAACAACGGCTACGAGCGTGAGTCGATCGTCGTGGTCGACCCCGAGCCGGCGGCGATGGACGAGGCCAACCGCGACCAGCTCGTCGGCATCGCGGGTGACGCCACCCGACGCGGCGTGCTGCGCCAGGCGGGGGTGGAGAAGGCCACCCACGTCATCATCACGACGGACCGCGACGACTCCAACGTGCTCGTCACGCTGACCGTCCGGCAGGTCAACCCCGACGCCTGGATCGTGGCCTCGGTCCGCGAGCACGAGAACGTGCCGCTGATGAGGCAGTCGGGAGCCAACTCGGTGATCACCTCCTCCGACGCCGTCGGCCGGCTCCTCGGGCTGTCGTCGATGTCGCCGATGCTGGGCTCGGTCATGGAGGACCTGATGACCTACGGCGAGGGCCTCGAGGTCGCCGAGCGCGACCTGCTGGTCGCCGAGGTCGGCAAGCAGCCCCAGCGGCTGCCCGACCAGGTCATCGCCGTCGTGCGCGACGAGAAGGTCTACCGCTACTTCGACCCCGTGGTCTCGCTGCTCGCCCGCGGCGACCGGCTCATCGTCATCCGCCCGGCCAAGGAGCTCCCGTGGGCGCCGCGTCCCGGCACCCACGGCGAGGAGCTGGCCGACGAGGACGACTGAGGGCCAGCCGTCGTGATCGCCTCGCACCGTCACCGGTTCGTCTTCGTCAAGACCCGCAAGACCGCCGGCACCAGCCTCGAGATTGCGCTCTCGCGCCACTGCGGGCCGACCGACATCGTCACCCGGATCAGTCCCGAGGACGAGGAGCTGCGCGCCGCCGCCGGGGGAGTCGGGCCCCAGAACGACGACACCGAGCCCAGCTCGTACGCCCACATGGGGGCGCGCCGCGTCATCGAGGTGATCGGCCGCGAGACCTGGGACGCCTACTTCACCTTCGCGGTGGAGCGGAACCCGTTCGACGTGGTGGCCTCGTCCTACCGCTACAGCGCGCGCAAGCCGACCTTCACCAAGTCCTTCGCCGAGTTCGTCCGGACCCCCCGGCGGATGGAGCGCCTGGCCCTCAACGAGCGGCTCTACCGCCTCGACGGCCGGGTGGTCGTGGACCGGGTCTACCGCTACGAGGAGCTGCCGGCCGCGGTCGCGGACGTCTCCGCCCGTCTCGGCATCGCCCTCGACCTGCCGCACGCCAAGCAGGGGAGCGGGCCGCACTACCGCGAGCTCTACGGCCCCGGTGACGCCGACATCGTGGCGCAGCGCTTCGCGCGGACCATCCGGGAGTTCGGCTACGAGTTCTAGCCCGCCGCCGGTCGCAGAGTCCCCGCTCGAGCGGGGAGTCCGACTCCTGGAGGCCGTTGCAACGGCCTCCAAGAGTCAGAAGAGGCCAACAAGTCCGCTCGCTGCCGTCGGCTCGACCCCCGAGCGGCCCTGCCGGCCGTGCGTCACAGCGCGGGCCGGCAGGGCCTCGACCGAGAGCCCCACGCAACTCGATCTGATCGGGAGGTGCTCGTCCGGGCCTGCTTGATACATCCGCTCACCCCTGGGGCGGGACGACGCGTGCAGACACCGGCCGGACGGACCCGCGGCCACCGCCTGTGTGAGAATTACATGGTTGATCTTCGTTCATCGGCGTGGCGCACTTGACTTCTGACTCATACGATCGCTCCTTGTGCACCAACAGTCACAAGAGCCTCACTCGTCACAGCGGCCTCCCGCTCCCACGTCGGCCCTCCGGGACGTCGTGCATCGAGCCGTCCGCACGGCGCAGTTGTTCGCCGGAGTGCTCGCGCTGCTCCTGTTGGTCATGCCGACCACGGCCGGTCGGATCAGCCTCGCGTCCTCGACCTACCTGTGCTCCGGCTACCAGGGCTGCGAGGCCGCCGGGTACGGGAATGCCGGCTACCGGCAGGTCTCCTCGACGATGTACTGGCGGATGTACGCCGGGCACAACTGCACCAACTACGTGGCGTACCGGCTCATCCAGTCCGGCATGCCCGACGTCCGCCCGTGGACCGGCAGCGGCAACGCGTCCAACTGGGGCGTGGCGATGGCAGGCATCACCGACCAGGTCCCGACGGTGGGCTCGGTCGCCTGGTACAAGCCCCACGTGACGCCGGCCGGTTCGGCGGGCCACGTCGCCTACGTCGAGCAGGTCATCTCCGACACCGAGATCATCGTCTCCGAGGACTACTGGGGCGGCGACTTCTACTGGCGGCGCATCACCAAGTCGGGTGGCGGCTGGCCGAGCGGGTTCATCCACTTCAACGACCGCGTGGTCCAGCCCACGTCACCCCCGACCATCGCCGGCACGCCGATGGTCGGCGCACCGCTCGAGGTGGCGGTCGGCGGGTGGACCCCCGCGCCGACGAGCGTCACCGTCCAGTGGCTCGCCGACGGCGCCGCCATCCCGGGCGCCACCACGGCCGGCTACGTGCCCACGCCCGACGTCAAGGGCAAGACCCTGACCGCCCAGGTGACCGCGCAGCTGGACGGGTACACCCCGGGCGCCGCGGCTCCCGCCACCGCGCCCGTCGCCCCGGGCACCTTCCAGCCCACCCAGGCGCCGACCATCCAGGGTGCGCCGGAGGTCGGCACGACCCTCACGCTCACCCCGCCGTCGTGGGCGCCGCAACCCACCAAGGCGAAGACGCAGTGGTACGCCGACGGGAACGCCCTCGACGGCGCCACCGGTGCGACGCTGACCCTCACCCGTGACCAGATCGGCAAGCAGATCAGCGCCCGCGTCATCGCGAGCGCCAAGGGCTACAAGAAGTCGAGGTCGACCGCGTCGGCCACCGCGCCTGTCCTCGCCAAGGCCGTCGCGCTCCGCAGCCCGTCCCGGGTCAAGGGAGCGCCGCAGGTGGGGAGCCGCCTCGTCGTGAAGCCAGGACGGCTCCGTCCCAGCAACGCGTCGACCACCTACCAGTGGCTCCGGGACGGTCGACGCATCGCCAAGGCCACCCACCGGGCCTACACCGTCCGTCGCGGGGACGTCGGTCGCGGCCTGACTGTCGAGGTCACCCACGACCGGCGGAACTTCCGCGCCACCACGGAGACGCTGACCGTGGCGTCCCCCGTCACGACCACGCCGAAGGTGCGGGTGCGCACCGAGGCCAAGCGGGGACGGGTGGCCGTCGACATCCGCGTCAAGGCCCTGGGCGCGCCCAAGCCCGCAGGCGCGATCACCGTCGCCGTCGGACGACGGACGATGGAGGGCCAGGTCGTCGACGGGCGGGCGCGCCTCGTCGTGCGCGACGTCAAGCCCGGAAACAGGCCCGTGGTCGTGCGCTACGCCGGCACCGACGTCGTGCAGGCGGCCGTCGCGCGTACGACGGTCACGGTGCCTCGCACGAAGTCGTGACGACGCCTCGCTCTCACCCCCGGAGGGTGAGGGCGGGGCGGCGCGAAGGCGCGCATCGTGGTGGGCGGACCACCGTCGACCTCGCGGTCGACCTCGCTGCGTGGTCCCCGTGCACCGCACGCCGAGGAGAGGCGGACCATGACAGGGATCGTCGGTTCTCCGCACAGCGCTGTCCGACGGGTCGTCGACGTCGTCAGTGACGGCACCGGGCGTTCGCAGGACGAGGTGGTCGTCATGGCGACCATCGGCGCGGCCGTGCTGGCGGCCGTGGCCGTGTGGCGAGGCATCGCCTGGGCCGTGCAGGCGGCGACGGACCAGGACCCGTGGCCCGCGCCGCCGGCGCGGAACAGCCGGTAGGCGCCGCCGTCGCGATGGCGCGAGACGATCGGACGAGAGGTGCAGCGGATGAAGGTGCGAGCGGGAGCTGTGGTCCGCGGGACCGGGGTGGCGCTCGCGTGTCTCGCGCCCGACGCCTCCAAGCGCTCGCCCATCCTCCTCGCCGGTTTTGCGGGCGGCTGGTTCCTGGGCAGGCCCGGCCTCCAGCGCTTCACCGTGGTCCCTGATGCGGAAGAGCCCTGGAAGCGCACGACAGTGCCCTTCGCCACCTCGGTCGCGACGTGGTCGACCGTGATGCTGGGGGCGATGACGGCGCTGCGGAGGACGAGGCTGCCGGTGCCGGTCGCTGCGATCGTGCTCGGAGGCGGCCTCGTCGTGGTCGACTCCCTGCTTGCCGACCTGGCGGAGGCTCGTGACGCACGGCCGGAGGGCCCTCCGGGGGAGACTTCCCAGCACTATGAAAATGAGATCAGCCCCTGATCCTGCTGTTCTCGCAGGTCAGAGGCTGTTCTCCGTGTGGTGGGCGATACTGGGTTTGAACCAGTACGACCCCGTGCATCTGACCAATAGGAACAAATCACTCACAGAATCGGTGGCGCCTGACCTCCTGCGCGGCGTGGTGCAGTGTCGCGGGGCTGGGGTCGCAGTTGGATCGAGGTCGTGACGACGGAGCGCGACGCGATCGAGAAGGTCAGGACCACTTTCGCCATGCTGGACGAGCACCGGGCGCGGTGGGGCGATGTGACGCAATCGGTCCCCGAACCCGGCAGCGCGCTCGACCTCGATGACCGAACGTGGCCGAGCCTGCCCCTGTCACAGATGGGGTGGCAAGGAATGGTGTGCGCCTGGGATCACTTCGACCTCGCGCGCTTCACGATCGACCACGAGCGTGGGTTCCCAACCGCCGTCTACTCGGTCCTTCGCGGCGCGCTTCTCGCCTCGAGCCAGGCGCTCTGGGCGTTAGGGCCCGACGACTCGGCTACGCGGGTCGAACGCGGACTCATCCTCGCCCAGGAGTGGTACCGGCGCCGGATTCAATGGCAAGAGTCCCTCACGACGACCGCGCGTCAGGGCGCGCTGTACGTCGCGACCGACGTTATGGCTCCTGAGGACGTCGGGCGGTCCGTGCTGCAGCTCAAGGAACTCGAAAAGGATCTAGCGTCTGTCGAAGAGCTGCGAAGCACGCGCGAGCAGATGGAGGCCACTCGATGCGTCAAGATCGCGGCCGAGTTCGCAGCCGTCCGTACCGGAGCCAGTGCCTTGACGTCCTCCGCGCCTCGTGAATGGCAGCGACTCGGCGGCGACGCGCATGGACTCGGCTGGCCCCTGATGATGCAAACCACGACCTGGGGTGAGCGCGGCGCCGACGGACTCACCGCCGCCACGGTGACGGTCGACCTCGTTACGCTCGCCAACAGCTACTTATGCGCGTGGCTCGTCTACACGGCCGCAGTTGGGCGCTTCAACGAGATCCGCGCCGGCGCCACGACTGGATAGCCTGCCCGTGGGGCTGAGTGGGTGACGCAACGGGAGGCAGCGGTTCTACTCGGCGTCCACGTCAGCCTTGTACCCAAGATGGTTCGCCGGGGTGACCTGACGCCCCGGCCGGGGAAGCCATCGCTCGCGCGGGACCAGGTCGTCGAGCTTGCGGCCGCACGGGCGGCCGCCGCGGCCGAGAGGGATCGCCGGCGTACGACCCCCCACCGCGGGCCGCGTCCGCCAGACGACCAACACGAGTGGATGCTGGCGCCAGCTGCAACGGCGGTGCTGGGCTGCTCGCAGGGCGCGTTGCAGATGGTACGAACCGGGGTCAGGTGCCCGACCCGCTGCATGGCAGGCGGCGCTGATACCGCCTCGACCTGCTGGAGTTGCTCTTACATGCCCGAGCAGCACAGAGCACGCTGAAAGCGTGAGCCAGCCGCAGACGAATCGGGAGGGCTGCGAGGACTGGCGTCTGTTGCAGGAAGTGCTCGAGGAGCGAGACCGCGAATGGTGGGCCGAAACAGAGCCTGACAGCGACGACTAGCCGGGAATCGTGAATACCGCCCAGAGCAGGTTGCCGTCTGACTAGTGTGCGGGCTCGTGAGCGACGAAGACGTGGCGACGCTGGTCCAGCGCAAGCTAGACGAATCTCGAGCGAGAGCCGAAGAGATGCGCCTCTCGGCGGAAGATTCAATCAGCCGCGCAGAAGGCTCTCACCCCGAGACCCTCGCCCAACTCGCCACTGACGCTCGAGAAGCATGGGAATCAGGGCAGAACCACTACCTGCCGCTCATCTCGGCTTACGCCCGCGCCGTGGATGACGGAATAATCCGCTCGCGCGGTGCCGAGAAGGCTCTTGACGTCATTGCCGCGCAGGGCTGGCAGTTGCACACGTGGACCTGGGGCGAAGCGGGTCCCATGGGGATCCTTGCCGCTCGTCCGCTGTTCGTGAGACCACGCACCTAGACGGGCGACAACTTCCGCTGCTCGACCCACATCTCACGATGCCGCAACCGCACGCCCGGTCCACGCGCATCAGCGGTCTCGATCTTGGCGGTACCTGCGGTCGTAGATCCAAGCGCCAACCGCCTCGAGCGGCCACGCCAAGACGCTGAGGATCGCTACCCAGACGAGGACTTCAAACCAAGTCACAGCCCAGATCATGGTGCAGATCCGCGTACGGTGCCCGTCATGACGCAGCAGTGGATCGGGATCGGTGTTGGCCACGGGAGCAGTAAGGCCGAGCGAGCGTTGACGACTGCGGGGTTCAAGTGCAGTCGGCAGTCGCTCCTCGGGCCCGCCGAACTCAAGGTGTTGGTCCGCGAGGACACCACGGACAGGACGCAGGTCGAGGAGATTCTGCGGCGCGAGAACGGCAAGGACGCCTGGATCAGTCCCGTGTCGGGTACACCGACCCACTCGTTCTCCGGGTATCGCGAGGGGCTCTAGGCAATCAAGGTGCTTTTGCGGTTCTCGCCGATGCCGCCCGGCAGAGCCCTCAACCGAACAACGCCCGCCGGCGCTGCGTGTGCAGCCGCAGCACGGCTGCGATGAGCTCCATCCCCGTCAGCACCGGGAACAGTGCCCGAGCGAGGTTGCTAGTGACCCGGACGTCGAGGACTCCTGGCGCCACGCCTGGGAGGCGCTCCTGTTCGAGCGCGCCGAGAAAAGCCCATGGCCGGCCGTGCGCGAACCCTGATCCCAGCTGCCACGACACCATCGCCGCACGGGCCCCGGCGTGCTTCTGTGCGTACTCGACGGGCTCACTCGGCCTGTAGCCCCGCCGCAGCCATTGGGCGTCGCTCTCCCCGGCCGCTTCGGCCAGCGCGACCAGTCTCCCCACGGGGTCTCCCTGCTGCTCCACGACGGCGCCCAGGGCATGCTGGAAGCGGTCACGATCCCTGGCGTTCTGCGCATACCACTGCATGGCGTGCAGCACCCGCTCTCGACGTGAGGCCGGGTGGAGGATCCAGAAGGCCGTCGCCGCGTTCTCGACGAGCCCGCGCGCCAGCGATCCAGGGGCCGCGGTGTGCAGCTCTTGGTGGGTCACGACAAGGCTCCTGACCGCCTGGGCGTGGTCGATGGCGGCCATCAGGCACTGGGTCACAGCGTGGGACACCTGGTAGGGCGCTGACAGCCGGTCGTCACCCGCTAACGGGCTGCCGGCGGACGGGACCCACTGGCCGCGGGCGTCGACCATCCCGCCCAGGTCGTCGACGATCCGACCGACCTCCTGCCACTTCGCCCATGCCTGCTCCTCCGACGCCACACGCTCTCGGCCCCGCTCCCCGTCCCCCTCCTCATAGCGCGGAAGGTACATGTGAGCCCTCGCGGCCTGGCAGGATTCTCCCCAAGACGCGCGGGCTGGTACCTATAGCCGATCGCGCTTCTCGGCCGCTCGAGCAACACGCTCATAGAGGCTTCCGCCGGACGTCCGCATCGCTCCGTCACGTGCGGAGGCATCGCAGGTGCATCGCACGCTTGGAAATGCGAACCGCCCCCGACCTAGCGTTTCTGCAGGTCAGAGGCGGTTTCGAGATGGTGGGCGATACTGGGTTTGAACCAGTGACCTCTTCCGTGTCAAGGAAGCGCGCTACCGCTGCGCCAATCGCCCATGTCTTGAGTTGTGTAGGTGTCGATCTCTGGCGGAGGTGGGTACGGGATTTGAACCCGTGTAGACGGATTTGCAGTCCGTTGCCTCGCCTCTCGGCCAACCCACCGTGGAGGTTCCGAAATGAACGGGGGAGACCTTCCGAGCGGACAACGAGACTCGAACTCGCGACCTCAACCTTGGCAAGGTTGCGCTCTACCAACTGAGCTATGTCCGCCTGCATCCTGCGCCGTTTCACCGGCCCTGAGTGCGAGTGGAACAGTAGTACATGCCCGACGAGGCACCAAAATCGCCCCCCTCCTCCGTGTGTCCCACGCGTCCCAGCAGGCTCGCCCCGACCCCTAGAGTGACGCCATGCGCGCGTGGATCGACGGTGACCTGTTGGCCGACCCGACCCAGGGGGCGATCGCGGTCACCGACCACGGGTTCACCGTCGGGGACGGCGTCTTCGAGGCGGTCAAGACGCTGGACGGCGTGCCGTTCGCGCTGACCCGGCACCTCGCCCGGTTGGAGCGGAGCGCAGCGGGTCTGGGGCTGCCCGCCCCCGACCTCGACGACGTACGCCGCGGGGTCGCGGCCGTGCTCGACGGCGCGCAGGACGACCCGATCGGCCGGCTCCGCATCACCTGGACCGCCGGGCCGCACCCCATGGGGTCCGGACGTGGTGGGGGACCGGCGACGCTGGTCGTCGCCTACAGCGCGATCGACCACGCGCCCGCCGAGACCACCGTCGTGACGGTCCCGTGGACCCGCAACGAGAACGGCGCGACCGCGGGGCTCAAGACGACGTCGTACGCCGAGAACGTCATCGCGCTGGCGCACGCCCACCGGCACGGTGGGACCGAGGCGGTCTTCGCCAACACCGCGGGCAACCTGTGCGAGGGCACGGGGTCCAACGTGTTCTACGTCGTGGACGGCGAGCTGCGCACCCCGAGCCTGGCGTCGGGCTGCCTGGCCGGCATCACCCGCGGGCTGGTGCTGGAGTGGTGCGGTGCGCGGGAGGTCGACGAACCTCTGGCCGAGGTGCGCGCGAACGCGAGCGAGGCCTTCCTCGTCTCCACGACCCGCGACGTCCAGGCCATCACCCGCTGGGACGACCGCGACCTCCCCGCGCCCGGCCCGGTCACGAAGCAGTGCGCGGCGACGTGGGCCGCCCGCGAGGCTGAGACCATGGAGCCATGACGAGCCCCGACCCCGCCCTCGACCCGGCGATCTCCGCGCGCCTGCGCCACACCGCCGAGGGTCTCGTCCCCGTGGTCGTGCAGCAGCAGGGCTCCGGCGAGGTGCTGATGCTCGCCTGGGTCGACGACGAGGCGCTGCGCCGCACCATCGACACCGGGCGAGCGACTTACTGGTCGCGCTCACGGCGCGAGTACTGGGTCAAGGGCGACACCTCGGGCCACGTCCAGTGGGTCAAGGAGGTCCGCCTCGACTGCGACGGCGACACGCTCCTCTTCGTCGTCGACCAGGTGGGCGCCGCCTGCCACACCGGTGACCACACTTGCTTCGACGCCGACCTGGTGCACCGGGTCGATGACTGAGCCGGGGGAGTCCCGCCCGGCGACGCGGCGCACCTTCGGCCCCGTCGTCCTCCTCGGTGTCGGGTCCGCCGCCCTGGCCGCGTGGGCCGCGAGCAAGCCCTGGGTCTCGGGCACCGGTGCCGACTCGTCCGCTGAGGCGTCTGTCTCCGTCGCCACGACCGCCGCCGGTGAGATCGCCTCCTCGCCGCTCGGTACGGCTCTCGCGTTCGTCGTGCTGGCCTGCTGGGGTGTCCTGCTCGTCACGCGCGGCCGGTTCCGGAGGGCGATCGCCGCACTGTCGGTGCTGGCCGCCCTCGGCTACGCAGCGACCGTCGCATGGGCGCCGTTCAGCCTGCCGGACCACCTCGTCGAGCAGGTTCGCCGCCGGACGGGGATGACGCTCGACGACACCTCGCTCACCGGCTGGTACTGGCTCGCGTGCGTGGCGGCGCTCCTCGTGCTCGCCTCGACGGTGCTGGCACTCCGCCTGGTCCGGACCTGGCCGGAGATGGGGACGAGGTACGACGCTCCCACGGGAGGCCGAGCCGCCGGTGACGCCGACGCGGCGCAGGCGCCGAGCGACCGGCCCACCGACAACATCGACATCTGGAAGGCCCTCGACGACGGCCGCGACCCGACCGCCTAGACTTCGTGCGCACCTGCTCGACCCCGCACCGACCGACGAAGGAGCACCCACGATGGCTGCTGGCCACGGCAACACCCCCGCTGCATGGACTGCTGTGGGGATCGCGATGCTCGGCTTCGTCGTGGGCAGCGTCGCGCTGCTGCAGGTCCCGACCCAGATGACCCTGCTCTGGATCGGCATCATCATCGCGGTGATCGCGTTCCCGCTGTTCCTGGTGCTGTCCAAGCTCGGCTTCAACTCCTCCGACCACTGAGGGTCACGCCGGTCACAGTCCGGGTCCGTCCACTGGGCACCGGCCCCGGTCGGGCTGGGCCCGGGTGAGAGGCTGAGGCCATGCCAGCGACCGGTTCCGTGCTCGACGACATCGTCGCGGGCGCACGCGACGACCTCGCCCGCCGCGAGGCCGCGCTCCCGCTCGGCGAGCTGCGCGCCCGCCTCGCCGACGCCCCGACCCCGCGTGACCCGATGCCGCACTTCCGTGCTGCCGGGGCCAGCGTGATCGCGGAGGTCAAGCGCCGCAGCCCGAGCAAGGGCGCCCTCGCCGACATCCCCGACCCGGCCTCGCTCGCGCAGGCCTACGCCCGCGGCGGTGCCGCGGCCATCTCGGTGCTGACCGAGGAGCGCCGCTTCGGCGGCAGCCTGGCCGACCTGCGCACCGTGCGGGCCGCGGTCGAGACCCCGATCCTGCGCAAGGACTTCATCGTCGAGCAGTACCAGCTCGTGGAGGCCCGCGCCGCCGGTGCCGATCTCGCGCTGCTGATCGTCGCCGCGCTCGACGACGACAGCCTGCGCCGCCTCCACGACGAGGCCACCGCGCTGGGGCTCACTGTCCTGGTCGAGGTGCACGACGAGGCCGAGGCCGAGCGGGCGCTGGCGCTCGGGGCGGGGCTGATCGGCGTCAACAGCCGCAACCTCAAGACCCTCGAGGTCGATCCCGACGTGTTCGGACGCCTCGCCCCCCAGATCCAGGGCGACGTGGTCCTCGTCGCCGAGAGCGGCATCACCGGCGTCGCCGACGTCGAGCGCTTCGTCTCCGAGGGAGCAGGCGTCGTGCTGGTCGGCGAGGCACTGGTCAAGGACGGCGACCCCGAGGCCGCCGTACGAGCGATGACAGGAGTGACGGCACCGTGAGCGTGCAGCCGAGCACCACCGGCAGGGGCACCAGCAGGTACGACGCCGACGAGCGCGGATACTTCGGCCAGACGTGGGGCGGGCGCTTCATGCCCGAGGCCCTCGTCGCCGCGCTGGACGAGCTGACCGAGGCCTGGCAGGAGGCGATGGCCGACGCGGCCTTCGTCGCCGACTTCGAGCGCGTGCTGCGCGACTACGCCGGCACGCCGAGCCGGCTCTACCACGCCGAGCGGCTCTCCGAGCTCGTCGGTGCGCGCGTGCTGCTCAAGCGCGAGGACCTCAACCACACCGGCGCCCACAAGATCCGCAACGTTCTCGGCCAGGCGCTGCTGACCAAGCGGATGGGCAAGACCCGCGTGATCGCCGAGACCGGTGCCGGCCAGCACGGCGTCGCCAGCGCCACCGCCGCCGCATGGTTCGACCTCGACTGCACCGTCTACATGGGTGCGGTCGACACCCGCCGCCAGGCGCTCAACGTCGCCCGCATGCAGCTGCTCGGCGCCAAGGTCGTCCCGGTCGAGTCCGGCAGCGCGACGCTCAAGGACGCGATCAACGAGGCGCTGCGCGACTGGGTCGCCAGCGTCGACCACACCGCCTACCTCTTCGGCACTGCGGCCGGGCCGCACCCGTTCCCGAGCATGGTCCGCGACTTCTGCCGCGGCATCGGCGACGAGGCCCGCGAGCAGTGCCTCGAGCAGTACGGCGTCCTGCCGGACGCGGTCGCGGCGTGCGTCGGTGGGGGCTCCAACGCGATCGGCCTGTTCACCGCGTTCCTCGAGGACGAGGGCGTCGAGATCCACGGCTTCGAGCCCGGGGGAGACGGCGTCGAGACCGGGCGCCACGCGGCGACCATCCACGCCGGCGAGGCCGGCGTGCTCCACGGCGCCCGCACCTACGTGCTCCAGGACGACGACGGCCAGACGGTCGAGTCCCACTCGATCTCCGCCGGGCTCGACTACCCCGGCGTCGGCCCGCAGCACTCCTGGCTGGCCGCGACCGGGCGGGCGACGTACACGCCGGTCACCGACGCCCAGGCCATGGACGCGATGGCCCTGCTGAGCCGCACCGAGGGGATCATCCCCGCCATCGAGTCCGCCCACGCGATCGCGGGCGCGCTCGACGTCGCCACCCGGCTCGGCCAGGAGAAGGGCCCCGACGCGACGGTGATCATCAACCTCAGCGGTCGCGGCGACAAGGACATGGGCACGGCCATCGAGTGGTTCGGCCTGGGCGACGCCGACCTCGGCCCCGACGCCGACCTCGAGCAGGTCGAGGCCGACGCGGCGACCGAGCTCGACACGGAGGCCCAGCAGTGACCTCCACCAGCACCGCCTTCGCGACCGCGAGGGCCGAGGGCCGCGCTGCGCTCATCGGCTATCTCCCCGCCGGCTACCCGTCCGTGGACGGCTCGATCGAGGCCATGAAGGTGATGGTCGAGGCCGGCTGCGACGCCATCGAGATCGGCCTGCCCTACAGCGACCCGGTGATGGACGGCCCCACCATCCAGGCCGCCGCCCAGGCGGCGCTCGACGGCGGTGTCCGCACCTCCGACGTGATGCGCGTGGTCGCGGAGGTCGCCGCGACGGGCGTGCCGACGCTGGTCATGACCTACTGGAACCCCGTCGAGCGCTACGGCGTCGAGCGCTTCGCCGCCGACCTCGCCGCGGCCGGCGGCGCCGGGCTCATCACGCCCGACATCACCCCCGACCACGGCTCGGCGTGGATCGCGGCGGCCGACGAGCACGGCCTCGACAAGGTGTTCCTCGTCGCGCCCAGCTCGACCGACGACCGCATCGCGATGACCGCGCACGAGAGCCGCGGCTTCGTCTACGCCGCCGCCGTCATGGGCGTCACCGGTGCGCGCGACGCCACCTCCGACCTCGCCGGACCCCTGGTCGACCGGGTGCGGTCCGCGGGCGACGTCCCGGTCGCGGTCGGCATCGGGGTCAGCAACGGCGACCAGGCCGCCGAGGTCGCCGGCTTCGCCGACGGCGTCATCGTGGGCTCCGCCTTCGTGCGCTGCCTGCTCGACCACGAGGGCGACCTGCCCGCCGGTCTCGACGCCCTGCGGAGCCTGACCACCGACCTCGCCGAGGGCGTACGACGTGCGCGCTAGGGCGCTCGCCGTGGTCCCCCTGCTCGCGCTGCTGGCGGCCTGCGGCGGTGGAGCTCAGTCCGCCGAGCTGACCGGCACGGTCCTCGACCCGCCGTTCGAGGTCTCCGGCACCCCGCTGGTGGACACCGACGGTGAGGCCTTCAGCCTGGTCGACGACACGGACAAGGACCTGACCCTGGTCTTCTTCGGCTACACCAACTGCCCCGACATCTGCGGCCAGGTGATGGCCACCCTCGCCGGCACGCTGACGCGGTTCGACGAGGAGCAGAAGGAGCGGCTCGACGTCGTGTTCGTGACGACCGACCCCGCGCGCGACGACGAGGCGGTGACGGAGGACTACGTCAGCGCGTTCGACCCGAGCATCATCGGCCTGACCGGCGACCTCGACGACATCGTCGAGGTGGGCGAGAGCCTCGCGGTCGGGATCGACAAGGGGGACAAGCTCCCCAGCGGCGGCTACGACGTCACGCACGGCACCCGCGTCTACGCGGTCGACGCCGACGACGAGTCGCCGATGATGTGGGACCACGACGTCTCCCAGGCCCAGCTGGCCGGTGACGTGCTGACGCTGCTCGACGAAGGATGATGCTCTCCATGCTGACCGTCCCGACCATGCTGGCCTCGCCGCTGGTCACCCTGATGTCCATCCCGAGTCCCGCCGACGGCGTGTGGAACCTCGGCCCCGTGCCGATCCGCGGCTACGCGCTCAGCATCATCCTCGGCATCGTGCTCGCGATCTGGATCGGCGAGCGGCGCTGGGTCGCGCGTGGCGGCACGGCCGGCGAGGTCAGCGACCTGGCCCTGTGGGCCGTGCCCTTCGGGCTGATCGGCGGCCGGCTCTACCACGTCATCACCGACTGGGAGCTCTACTTCGGCGAGGGCCGCAACCCCGTCACCGCGCTCTACATCTGGCGCGGCGGCCTCGGCGTGTGGGGGGCGATCGCCCTCGGTGCGTTCGGGGTGTGGCTCGGGGCCCGGTCGAAGGGCATCAAGCTGCTGCCGCTGCTCGACGCGCTCGCTCCCGGCGTGCTCGTCGCGCAGGCCGTCGGACGATGGGGCAACTGGTTCAACCAGGAGCTCTACGGCCGTCCCACCGACCTGCCGTGGGGCCTGGAGATCGACGTCGCCCACCGGCCTTCGCAGTACCTCGACCAGGCGACGTACCACCCGGCGTTCCTCTACGAGTGCCTGTGGAACCTGGCGGCGTTCGCCGTCATCATCTGGGCCGACCGCCGCTTCCGCCTCGGCCACGGGCGGGTCGTCGCGCTCTACGTCATGCTCTACACGCTCGGCCGCGGCTGGATCGAGAACCTCCGCATCGACGACGTGCAGATGGACGACGTGCTGGGGCTGCGGCTCAACGTGTGGACCTCGATCGTGCTGTTCGTGCTGGCCGCGGTGTGGTTCGTGTGGTCGGCCCGGCGACATCCCGGTCGTGAAGAGGTGGTCCGCACCCGGGAGCCCGAGGTCGAGGACGACATCGAGCCCGAGGTCGAGGACGCCGAGGACTCCGACGACGCCGAGGACTCCGAGGACGGACGTCGCGCCGGTCCCACGGCCTGACACGGCGCGCGCCGGCGGCTCGCGCCGGTGATAGGTTCCGTGGTGCTCGGGCCAACGTCGTCCCCAGCGTTGACTTCCACCCCCTCGCCCGTCCCGGACCCGCAATCGGTCCGTGACGCGCGGAGACGACGACGGGAGAATGCCTCCATGCACGCATTCCCGCCGAGCCAGGGTCTCTACGACCCTCGCCACGAGAAGGACGCCTGCGGCGTCGCCATGGTGGCGACGCTCACCGGTGAGGCCAGCCACGACATCGTGGCCAAGGCGCTCACCGCCCTGCGCAACCTCGACCACCGCGGTGCCGCGGGCGCCGAGGTGAACTCCGGTGACGGTGCCGGGATCCTGATGCAGGTCCCCGACGCCTTCCTGCGCGAGGTGGTCGACTTCGACCTGCCTCCGGCGCGCGCGTACGCCGTGGGCACCGCGTTCCTGCCCGGTGACGCCGAGGCGGTGGCCAAGACCCGCCGGCGCATCGAGGAGCTCGCCGAGGAGGAGGACCTCACGGTCCTCGGGTGGCGTGAGCTGCCCGTCGACGACACGACGCTGGGCGCCACCGCGCGCAGCGTCATGCCGAGCTTCGCGCAGGTCTTCGTCGCCGGTCGCGGCGCGCGGGTGAGCGGGATGGCGCTGGAGCGTCGCGCGTTCTGCCTGCGCAAGCGCGCCGAGTCCGAGACGGACGTCTACTTCCCCTCGCTCTCCTCGCGCACGCTGGCCTACAAGGGCATGCTCACCACCGACCAGCTCGACCAGGTCTTCCCCGACCTGACCGACGAGCGGGTCGCCTCCGCGATGGCGGTCGTGCACTCCCGCTTCTCCACCAACACGTTCCCGAGCTGGCCGCTGGCCCACCCGTTCCGGTTCATCGCGCACAACGGCGAGATCAACACCGTGATGGGCAACCGCAACTGGATGCGCGCCCGCGAGGCGCTGCTCGAGAGCGACCTGATCCCGGGCGACCTCGAGCGGCTCTTCCCGATCTGCACGCCCGGTGCCTCGGACTCCGCGTCGTTCGACGAGGTCCTCGAGCTGCTGCACCTCGCCGGCCGCTCGTTGCCCCACTCCGTGCTGATGATGATCCCGGAGGCCTGGGAGAACCACCGCGAGATGGACGCCAAGCGCCGCGCGTTCTACGAGTTCCACTCCATGCTGATGGAGCCCTGGGACGGACCTGCCTGCGTGGTGTTCACCGACGGCACCCAGATCGGTGCGGTCCTCGACCGCAACGGCCTGCGCCCCTCGCGCTACTGGGTCACCGACGACGGCCTCGTCGTCCTCGCCTCCGAGGTCGGCGTGCTCGACCTCGACCCCGCCACCGTCGTCCGCAAGGGCCGGCTGCAGCCGGGTCGGATGTTCCTCGTCGACACCGAGGAGCACCGGATCATCGAGGACGAGGAGATCAAGAGCCAGCTCGCCGCGGAGCAGCCCTACGACGAGTGGCTGCACGCCGGTCTCGTCCACCTCGACGACATCGACGACCTCGAGCACATCGTCCACACCCACGCCTCGGTGACCCGCCGCCAGCAGATCTTCGGCTACACCGAGGAGGAGCTGCGGATCCTGCTCAGCCCGATGGCCAACACCGGTGGCGAGGCGCTCGGCTCGATGGGCACCGACACCCCGATCGCGGCGCTGAGCGACAAGCCGCGGATGCTGTTCGACTACTTCTCCCAGCTGTTCGCGCAGGTGACCAACCCGCCGCTCGACGCGATCCGCGAGGAGCTGGTCACCTCGCTGAGCGGCTCGATCGGCCCCGAGGCCAACCTCCTCGAGCCGACCCCGGCGTCGTGCCGGCAGATCGTGCTGCCGTTCCCGGTCTTCTCCAACGACGACCTGGCCAAGATCCGCCACATCAACCGCAACGGCGACATGCCGGGCTTCCAGGTCCACGTGGTGCGCGGGCTCTACGACGTCGAGGGCGGGGGAGCGGCGCTCGAGGCACGCCTCGACGAGCTGTGCGCCGAGGTGTCGGCGGCGATCGCCGCCGGGGCCCGCATCATCGTGCTCTCCGACCGGCACTCGACCGCAGAGCTGGCCCCGATCCCGTCGCTGCTGCTCACCGGCGCGGTCCACCACCACCTCGTCCGGGAGAAGACCCGCACGCAGGTCGGCCTGCTGGTCGAGGCCGGCGACGTCCGCGAAGTCCACCACGTGGCCCTCCTGGTCGGCTACGGCGCGGCGGCGGTCAACCCCTACCTCGCGATGGAGTCGGTCGAGGACCTCGCCCGCGAGGCCTACTACGTGAAGGTGGACGCCGACAAGGCCGTCGCCAACCTGATCAAGGCGCTCGGCAAGGGCGTGCTCAAGGTGATGTCCAAGATGGGCGTCTCGACGGTCGCGTCCTACACCGGCGCGAAGATCTTCGAGTCCGTGGGGCTCTCGCAGGCCGTCATCGACCGCTACTTCACCGGCACGACCTCCAAGCTCGGCGGCATCGAGCTCGACACGATCGCCGAGGAGGTGGCGCGCCGTCACGCGACGGCGTACCCCCGCAAGGGCATCGCCCCCGCGCACCGCGAGCTGACGATCGGCGGGGAGTACCAGTGGCGTCGTGAGGGCGAGCCGCACCTGTTCGACCCCGAGACGGTCTTCCGTCTCCAGCACGCCACCCGCACCGGCAGCTACGACATCTTCAAGCAGTACACCGACCGGGTGAACCACCAGTCGGAGCGCCTGATGACGCTGCGCGGGCTGTTCACCTTCAAGGACGGCGTGCGCGAGCCCGTCGACATCGACGAGGTCGAGCCTGTGTCGGAGATCGTCAGGCGCTTCTCCACCGGTGCGATGTCCTACGGCTCGATCAGCCAGGAGGCGCACGAGACGCTGGCGATCGCGATGAACCGGCTGGGCGGCAAGTCCAACACCGGTGAGGGCGGCGAGGACCCCGACCGGCTCTACGACCCCGAGCGGCGCTCGGCGATCAAGCAGGTCGCCTCGGGTCGCTTCGGTGTCACCTCTGAGTACCTCACCAACGCCGACGACATCCAGATCAAGATGGCGCAGGGCGCCAAGCCCGGCGAGGGCGGCCAGCTGCCCGGCCACAAGGTCTACCCGTGGGTGGCCAAGACCCGGCACTCCACGCCGGGCGTCGGCCTGATCAGCCCGCCGCCGCACCACGACATCTACTCCATCGAGGACCTGGCGCAGCTGATCCACGACCTCAAGAACGCCAACCCGGCGGCGCGCATCCACGTGAAGCTCGTCTCGGAGGTCGGCATCGGCACCGTCGCGGCGGGTGTGTCGAAGGCGCACGCGGACGTCGTCCTGGTCTCCGGGCACGACGGCGGCACCGGCGCGTCACCGCTGACCTCGCTCAAGCACGCCGGTGGTCCGTGGGAGCTCGGTCTGGCCGAGACCCAGCAGACCCTGCTTCTCAACGGCCTGCGTGACCGGATCGTGGTGCAGGCCGACGGCCAGCTCAAGACCGGCCGCGACGTCGTCATCGCCGCGCTGCTCGGGGCGGAGGAGTACGGCTTCGCCACTGCGCCGCTCGTGGTCAGCGGCTGCATCATGATGCGGGTCTGCCACCTCGACACGTGCCCGGTCGGCGTTGCCACCCAGAACCCGGTGCTGCGCGAGCGCTACAGCGGCAAGGCCGAGTACGTCGTCAACTTCTTCGAGTTCATCGCCCAGGAGGTCCGCGAACTGCTGGCCGAGCTCGGCTTCCGCAGCCTCGACGAGGCGATCGGGCAGGTCGGCACGCTCGACGTGGCCCAGGCGGTCGACCACTGGAAGGCCTCCGGGCTCGACCTCCGGCCGATCCTCCACCAGGCCTCGGCCCACGGCGAGTTCGGCCAGTTCGAGCACCAGGACCTGCGCAACACCAAGGTCCAGGACCACGGTCTCGCCAAGGCGCTCGACAACGAGCTCATCGCCATCGCCGCCCCGGCGCTGGAGAGCGGCGAGCCGGTGCGCGCCCAGGTCGCCATCCGCAACGTCAACCGCACCGTCGGGACGATGCTCGGGCACGAGGTGACCAAGCGCTACCGCGGCGACGGCCTGCCCGACGGCACGATCGACATCACCCTGACCGGCTCGGCCGGCCAGTCGTTCGGCGCGTTCCTGCCGCGCGGGGTGACCCTGCGGCTCGAGGGCGATGCGAACGACTACGTCGGCAAGGGCCTCTCCGGTGGCCGGATCGTCGTCCGCCCCGACCGGGGTGCGACGTTCGAGGCCGCCGAGCAGATCATCGGCGGCAACACCATCGGCTACGGCGCCACGTCGGGCCAGGTCTTCCTGAGCGGTCGCGTCGGCGAGCGCTTCTGCGTCCGCAACTCCGGCGCCACCGCCGTGGTCGAGGGCGTCGGCGACCACGGGTGCGAGTACATGACCGGCGGTGTCGTGGTCGTCCTCGGAGCCACGGGACGCAACTTCGCCGCCGGGATGTCCGGTGGCTACGCCTTCGTGCTCGACCTCGACGAGCAGCGGGTCAACCCCGAGCTGGTCGAGCTGGCACCCGTCACCGGCAAGGCCGCCGACGAGCTCAGGTCCTTGGTCGAGCAGCACGCCGAGGAGACCGGCTCCGCCGTCGCCACCGCGCTGCTCGCCGACTGGGACACCTCCCTGGCCCGCTTCACCGAGGTGATGCCGAGCGACTTCAAGCGCGTGCTCGAGGCGCGCGAGGAGGCACTCGAGGACGGGCTCAGCGAGGACGAGGCCGCCGCCCGGATCATGGAGGTCCTCCATGGCTGACCAGATGGCTGACCAGGCACCGTGCGCCGAACCGACGTACGACTCCCGACCCGCGAAGAAGGTGAACCAGCATGGCTGACCCCAAGGGCTTCCTGAAGCACGGCCGCGAGGTCGCCTCCCGCCGTGACGTCGCCGAGCGCGTCCAGGACTGGAACGAGGTCTACCCCGACGGCATCGGCCGCGCGCTGCTGCCGATCATCAACACCCAGGCCGGGCGCTGCATGGACTGCGGCATCCCGTTCTGCCACCAGGGCTGCCCGCTGGGCAACATCATCCCGGAGTGGAACGACCTGGTCTGGCGTGACGACTGGGACGGCGCGATGGACCGGCTCCACGCGACCAACAACTTCCCGGAGTTCACCGGCCGCCTGTGCCCCGCACCCTGCGAGACCGCCTGCGTGCTCGGCATCAACCAGGACCCGGTGACGATCAAGAACGTCGAGGTCTCGATCATCGACCGCGCCTGGGGCTCGGGCTACGTCCGCCCCCAGCCGCCCGAGTGGCTCTCCGGCAAGACCGTGGCCGTCATCGGCTCCGGCCCCGCCGGGCTCGCCGCCGCCCAGCAGCTGACCCGGGCCGGGCACACCGTCGCGGTCTACGAGCGCGCCGACAAGATCGGCGGCCTGCTGCGCTACGGCATCCCCGAGTTCAAGATGGAGAAGAAGCACCTCGACCGGCGTCTCGACCAGATGCGCCGCGAGGGCACCGTCTTCCGCGCCGGCGTCGACGTCGGTGGCGACCTCACCGGGGACAAGCTGCTCGACCGCTACGACGCCGTGGTGCTGGCCATGGGTGCGACGGCTGCCCGCGACCTCCCGGTCCCCGGGCGCGATCTCGCCGGGATCCACCAGGCCATGGAGTTCCTCCCGCAGGCCAACCGCGTCGCCCTCGGCGAGGCCCCGACGTCCGACGGCTCGGACCAGATCGTGGCCACGGACAAGGACGTCGTCATCATCGGCGGCGGCGACACCGGGGCCGACTGCCTCGGTACGTCGATCCGGCAGGGTGCGCGCTCCATCACGCAGCTGGAGATCATGCCGCAGCCCGGTGAGGACCGGCCCGCGGGCCAGCCGTGGCCGACGTACCCCATGACGTTCCGGGTCTCCTCCGCACACGAAGAGGGCGGCGACCGGGTGTACGCCGTGTCGACGCAGGAGTTCGTCGGCGACGACGACGGCCGGGTCGCCTCGCTCCGGCTGGTCGAGGTCGACGCGACGTTCCAGCCCGTCGAGGGCACCGAGCGCGACATCCCGGCCCAGCTGGTGCTGCTCGCGATGGGCTTCACCGGTCCCGAGCGCGCCCGCCCCGAGGGCCCCGGCCTCATCGACCAGCTCGGGGTGGACCTCGACGAGCGCGGCAACGTGCGGCGCGACGCGTCGTACGCCGCCTCCGTGCCCGGCGTCTACGTCGCCGGCGACGTGGGCCGCGGGCAGTCGCTGATCGTGTGGGCGATCGCCGAGGGACGCAGCGCGGCCGCGTCCGTCGACGCGTACCTCACCGGATCGACCACGCTGCCGTCCCCGATCAAGCCGCACGAGCGCCCGCTCGTCGTCTGATCCGCCTCTGAGCGGTGCGTGGGGCGGGTTCTCGTCGCGAGAAACCTGCCTCACGCACCGACACAGGTGGGACGGGACCTTTTTAACGATCCAATCTCCGATAAGGTGACGGACGTGCGTAGAGCAAAGATCGTCTGCACCCTGGGCCCCGCGGTGAACACCCCCGAGGGGATCCGATCCCTGGTCGAGGCCGGCATGGACGTCGCGCGGCTCAACATGAGCCACGGCGCGTATGCCGACCACGAGGCCGTCTACCGGCTGGTCCGCCAGGCCTCCGACGAGAGCGGTCACGCGATCGGGATCTTCGCCGACCTCCAAGGTCCGAAGATCCGGCTCGAGACCTTCGCCGACGGGCCGGTGAAGCTCAAGAAGGGTGCGACGTTCACGATCACCACGCGTGACGTCGCGGGCACCGCGGAGATCTGCGGCACGACCTACAAGGGACTGCCGGGCGACGTGAAGGAGGGTGACCCTCTCCTCATCGACG
This sequence comes from Nocardioides sp. T5, assembly GCF_048161455.1. Classification (NCBI taxonomy): domain Bacteria; kingdom Bacillati; phylum Actinomycetota; class Actinomycetes; order Propionibacteriales; family Nocardioidaceae; genus Nocardioides; species Nocardioides sp. T5. The sequence continues at coordinate 2,177,326 of NZ_CP182415.1, forward strand.
ACGGCAAGGTCCGCCTCCGGGCGACGTCGGTCACCGACACCGACGTGGTCACCGAGGTCGTCGTGCCGGGCAAGGTCTCCAACAACAAGGGCATCAACCTGCCCGGCGTCGCGGTGTCGGTCCCCGCCCTGTCCGAGAAGGACACCGAGGACCTGCGGTGGGCGCTCAAGCTGGGCGTCGACTTCATCGCCCTGAGCTTCGTGCGCCACGGCGGCGACGCCGAGGACGTACGCGCCGTGATGCGCGAGGAGAACATCACCGTCCCCGTGATCGCCAAGATCGAGAAGCCGCAGGCCCTCGACAACATCGACGAGATCGTCGACGCCTTCGACGGCATCATGGTCGCGCGCGGCGACCTCGGAGTGGAGTGCCCGCTGGAGGACGTGCCGATCCACCAGAAGCGGATCATCGACAAGGCCCGTCGCTACGCCAAGCCCGTCATCGTCGCCACCCAGATGCTGGAGTCCATGATCACCTCGCCCGCGCCGACCCGCGCCGAGGCGAGCGACGTGGCCAACGCAGTCCTCGACGGCGCTGACGCGGTGATGTTGTCGGGCGAGACGAGCGTGGGGGAGTACCCGATCGTCGCCGTCGAGACGATGGCCCGCATCGTCCAGTCCACCGAGGTGCACGGCCTCGGCCACATGGCGGAGGTGGAGTGGCAGCCGCACACCCGCGGCGGCATCGTCGCCAAGGCGGCCGCCGAGGTCGCCGAGCGTGTCGAGGCCAAGTACGTCGTCGCCTTCACCACGAGCGGCGACTCGGCCAAGCGACTGTCCCGCTACCGCGGCCCGATCCCCGTCCTCGCCTTCACGCCGAAGGCCCGCACCCGCTCGCAGCTCGCGCTGACGTGGGGGGTCGAGACCTTCCAGGCCGGCGAGGTGGAGCACACCGACGAGATGGTGCGCCAGGTCGACGAGGCGCTCCTCGCCATCGGACGCGTCAAGGAGGGCGACCTCGTCGTCATCATCGCCGGCAGCCCGCCCGGCATCCCGGGCTCGACCAACGCCATGCGCATCCACCGCATGGGCGACGCCATCAACGAGGTGACCCCGGCGTACCGCCGTACCCGCTGACTCAGCACTTCGGCCCGATGAGGGCATCGAGTCGCGCGACCGCCTCCTTTCTCGAGACGGACACCGTCCACGGCCCGGACCGCCTCCACGCGACGTCTGCGAGGTCGAGGGCCCAGCAGCAGAGGCCGATGATGTCGTCCGAACGGTTGGTGAACTGCCAGCGCGGGTAGTCATAGCGGCGTTTTTCGCCTCGGACCATGCGGGTGGCCCAGTTGTTGACGCGTGCTCCGTCGGAGTGAAAGAGGCCACGCAGGAACGCGTCGGGGAACGCGGTCACGACCTCGGTCTGCCACGGCTCGAGGTCGATCGGACGTTCGTGCTTCCGCCCCGCACCGTGCTGGGGAAACAGGCATGGCCAGTGCTTCCACGACACCGTCGTGACGACCGCACCCGGGACCTGTCGAGTGTGGGGCTTTCCTCCGGGCTTGACGGAGTCCATCAGCCGCAGCAGACCGGCGTTGAGCTCGACGTACCGGGCGTCGTTGTAGACGTGCAGGTTCCAGACGTCGCGACGACCGCGGGAGATGTACCCGTCACCGAGGTACCAGCCGAGCAGCTCGGCGTAGTGCTCGTCCGCGAGGTCGGCTCCGTCGCACCGGGGGCAAGGAGGAGCGAGGTGTCCCTGGCCACGCGGCAGCCCGCGGCGCTGGTAGAGCCTGCGCCACCGGCGGATCGTCTTGACGGACACGCCGTGCAGCGCCGCGTTGTCCGCGTCACGCATCTTGCGGTCTGAACAATCGAGAGCGGAGTCGACGACGGACTGCGGGCGGACATGCGGCACGGAGCCAAGCCTGCCGGGATCCACCGACACCGATCGCGTGCCGGGTGTGGGAGTCGAACCCACACGCCCTTGCGGGCAGTGGTGTTTGAGACCACCGCGTCTGCCATTCCGCCAACCCGGCTGGGTGGGCACACCGTAGCGGAACTAGCCTTGCGGTCGTGACCCAGCCCGTGGACAGCAGCACCCCCGGAGACGGCGTACGCCGTGTCGTGATCGCCGAGGACGAGGCACTCATCCGCATGGATCTCGCCGAGATGCTGGGCGAGGAGGGGTACGACGTCGTGGGCCAGGCCGGCGACGGGCAGCGGGCGATCGAGCTGGCGCGCGAGCTGCGGCCCGACCTGGTGATCCTCGACGTCAAGATGCCGGTGCTCGACGGCATCGCGGCGGCCGAGACGATCGCGGGGGAGCGCATCGCACCGGTCGTCATCCTCACCGCGTTCTCCCAGCGCGACCTGGTGGCGCGGGCGCGCGACGCCGGCGCGATGGCGTACCTGGTCAAGCCGTTCCAGCGCGGCGACCTGGTGCCGGCCATCGAGATGGCGGTGAGCCGCTACTCCGAGATCACCGTCCTCGAGCGTGAGGTCTCCGACCTCCAGGAGTCGCTGGCGACGCGCAAGTCGGTGGACCGCGCCAAGAGCGTGCTGCAGGACAAGCTCGGGCTCAGCGAGCCCGATGCGTTCCGCTGGATCCAGAAGACCGCGATGGACCTCCGGCTGTCGATGAAGCAGGTTGCCGACGGTGTCGTGGAGCACGGCGTGGCCGGGCTCGGCGACGGCGCCGGGGGATCTGCGAACCCCTCCTGACCCACGTCTTCTCAAGGTCTCGTCAAGGCCTGGACGCACTGCGTGTTTCGCGGGTGTTTCCGGTACAGACCGGTTGGTCACGAAACGGCAACGGCACAAGACTCAGACCCTGCAATCGTGTCCTGGGCCACATCCCGAGTGTTAGGTTCCCGCCACGAGGCTGCCGAGGTGGACAGCCCAGAGAACTACGGAGGGTCCATGATCCGCTCATCCAAGACGTGGCAGGTCGCCGCCATGGCGTCTGTTGCCGGTCTGGTGCTCAGCGCATGCGGAACGACCGACACCGATGGTGGCGGCGACGCGTCCGGCGAGGACTGCAACTTCAAGATCGGCGTGATGGGTGCCCTCTCGGGTGCCAACGCCAGCATCGTCCTCCCGTCCGTCGACGGCGCCGAGCTCGCGCTCAACCAGTGGGAGAACGACGAGTGCGAGATCACGCTCGAGAAGTTCGACACCGAGGGCGACCCGGCCAAGGCGACGCCCGTCGCCACCCAGATCGCGGGCGACGACACCTTCATCGGTGTCATCGGCGGCGCGTTCTCGGGTGAGACCCGTGCGACCAAGAGCATCTACGCCGACGCCGGCGTGACCATGGTCAGCCAGTCGGCCACCGCGACCGACCTCACGCAGGAGGACCCGGTGGAGGTCTTCCACCGCCTCGTCCCCTACGACGACTACCAAGGCGCAGCGATCGCCAACTACTTCACCGACGAGCTCGGCGCGAGCAAGGTGTTCGTCGTCGACAACTCCGAGGCCTACGGCGAGCCCCTGGCCGACCGCGTCGAGGAGACCCTCGGTGACGCGATGGTCCAGCGCGACAAGACCGAGGTGGGCCAGACCGACTTCGCGCCCACCATCTCCAAGATGGAGTCCGCAGAGCCCGACGCGATCTTCTACGGTGGCTACATCGCCGAGGCCGCGCCGTTGCTCAAGCAGATCCGGGACGCTGGCATCGAGGCTCCGTTCGTCGGTGGTGACGGCCTCTACGGTGCCGACTTCGGCAACGCCGTCGGCGAGGCCGGCGAGGGTGCTGTCGTGATGTGCCCCTGCGCCCCCATCGAGGAGGACAGCACCTTCGCTGCCGACTACGAGGAGGAGTTCGGGACTGCTCCGGGCGCCTACGCCGCTGAGGGCTTCGACGCGATGAGCGTCTTCCTGGCCGCCCTCGACGACGGTGCTCGCACCCGTGAAGAGGTCGAGGAGTTCGTCGACGGGTACACCGGCGAGGGCCTCAGCAAGGAGATCGCCTTCGACGAGAACGGCGACGTCCCGCAGGAGAACGTCTCGTACTGGGCCTACAAGAACGAGGGCGGCACCCTGGTTCCCGAGGTCGAGGTCACTCCCTGATCCTGACGGATTGATTGACCATGCACGACGGGGGCGGTCGGGTTTGCCTGACCGCCCCCGCTCCATGGCCCGGACCGGGCCACGACCAGGGAGGGCCCTGAGTTGGACTTCGATGCTCTGATCAGCGGGTTGGACCGTCACACACTGGACGGCATCACCCGCGGATCCATCTATGCGCTCGTCGCGCTCGGGTACACGATGGTGTACGGCGTGATGAAGCTGATCAACTTCGCCCACTCCGAGGTGTTCATGGTGGGCACCTGGGCGGTCCTCGGTGTCTACACCGTCATCGGCGCCACTGCCGGGATGGGCACCGGCATGGTCATCGCTGCCACGCTGCTGGCCCTGGTGGGCGCCATGCTGGCCTCGGCGGGCACCGCACTGGCCGTGGAACGCATCGCCTACCGGCCGCTGCGCAAGAAGGGCGCCCCGCCCCTCATCTTCCTGATCACCGGCATCGGCTGCTCGATGGTGCTCGTCGAGCTCTTCGGCCAGGTGTTCCGGGTCTTCTTCGGCCCCCCGTTCGGTCGCGTCACGGTCAACATCCCCTCGGTGCTCGCGACCAAGGAGCTCTTCACCATCCCCGGGCTCGACCTGACCATCACCAACACGCGCGTGATCATCATCGTGGGCGCCGTCGTGATGATGCTCGCGCTCGACACGTTCGTGAACAAGAGCCGCCTCGGTCGCGGCGTCCGCGCAGTCGCGCAGGACCCCGACACGGCCTCGCTCATGGGCGTCAACCAGAACCGCGTGATCATGCTGGTCTTCATCCTCGGTGGCGCCATGGCCGGTGTGGCCGCGCTGCTCTACACGATCCAGTACGACATCACGAAGTTCGACATCGGCTTCATCATCGGCCTGAAGGCCTTCACCGCCGCCGTCCTCGGCGGCATCGGCAACCTACGAGGCGCCCTGGTGGGTGGTCTCCTGCTCGGCATCGCCGAGGTCTACGCCTCGACGATCTGGAGCTCTGAGTGGGCCAACGTGACGGCCTTCGTCGTCCTCGTGGTCGTCTTGATGTTCCGCCCGACCGGACTGCTGGGCGAGTCGCTCGGAAAGGCACGTGCATGAGCCAGATCCTTGACACCGTCCGCGGCCTGGGTGTCCGCGACCGCATCGCCCGTGCTCCCGGCTGGGCACGCAAGATCGGCATGCTGCTGGTGATCGCGTTCGCGTTCTACCTGCCGTTCCTCAACATCCTGCCGTTCGCCTACGTCCGCACCGACCTCACCTCGAGGGGCTCCGACTGGGCCAGCGTGCTGTTCCTCGTCGTCGTCTACATGATCGTGGCCGTCGGGCTCAACGTCGTGATCGGCTTCGCCGGACTGCTCGACCTCGGCTACGTGGGCTTCTACGCCCTGGGGGCCTACTCGATCGCCCTCTTCGGCTCGCCGTCGTCGCCGGTCGTGGAGGCCCTGCAGAGCAGGTTCGGACTCTCCGAGACGTGGGCCGTGCCGTTCGCGATGTGCATCCCGATCGCGATCGCGATGTCCCTCATCGCCGGCGTGATCCTCGGTGCCCCCACGCTGCGCCTGCGAGGCGACTACCTCGCGATCGTCACCCTGGGCTTCGGCGAGATCATCCGCATCACCGCCCGCAACCTGGACAACGTGACCAACGGCGCGACGGGCATCACCAACGTCCCCACCCCGCCCGGTCCGGAGATCGATGGCCGTTCCTTCTTCAACACAGTCGACGCCGAGCGCTGGTACTGGCTGGCGCTGACCATCCTGATCATCATCATCTGGCTCGCCTTCCGCCTCGAGCACAGCCGGGTCGGCCGTGCGTGGCTCGCCATCCGTGAGGACGAGGACGCCGCCGCGGTCATGGGCGTGGCGGCCTTCAAGTTCAAGCTCTGGGCGTTCGCCATCGGCGCCTCGGTCGGTGGTCTCGCCGGCTTGTTGTTCGGCAGCAAGCAGCAGTACGTCGAGCCCAACGCGTTCATGGTCAACCTGTCGTTCCTGTTCGTCGCCATGGTGGTCATCGGTGGTTCGGGCAACATCTACGGCGTGCTGCTCGGAGCCTTCCTGCTCACCTACCTCCCGGAGCGCTTCCGCGAGTTCCAGGAGTGGCGCCCGTTCGCCTTCGGTGTCGCGCTGGTCGTCGTGATGATCCTGCGCCCGCAGGGACTGGTGCCGAGCAGACGACGAGCCCGAGAACTCGAGGACCGCAAGGTCGAGGCCGAGGAGGCTGCTGCCGATGTCTGACCAGACGATGCAGGGCGGGACCGCGAGCATTCCCGGCGCCCAGGTGGCCCCCGACACCTCGGACCACGACGCACTGAGCATCCACGTCGGGCCGCAGGGGGAGACCCTGCTCGAGATCGACCACGTCACGCTGCGCTTCGGCGGTGTGGTGGCGCTCAACGACGTCGACTTCTCGATCAAGCGAGGCGAGATCCTCGGCCTGATCGGTCCCAACGGTGCCGGCAAGACGACGTGCTTCAACGTGATGACGGGGGTCTACACCCCCACCTCCGGTGAGGTGCGCTTCAACGGCAAGGTGATCAGCGGCACCAAGCCGCACAAGATCAACCAGCTCGGCATCGCCCGTACGTTCCAGAACATCCGGCTCTTCCCGGAGATGTCGGCGCTGGAGAACGTGCTGGTGGGCTGCGACGCCCGCCACAAGACCAGCGTGCTGGGCGTGCTGTTCCGTGCCTACCGGGTCCGGCCGAGCGAGGACCAGCTCCCGGACAACGGGGTCAAGCGCGCCTTCGCCAAGGTGTTCGGCATCAGCCGGCACGCCATGGAGGAGCGCGGCGGACGCATCCGGGCCATGGAGCTGCTCAAGTTCGTCGGCATCGCCGACCGGGCGCACGAGCTCTCGCGCAACCTGCCCTACGGCTACCAGCGGCGCCTCGAGATCGCCCGCGCGCTGGCCACGGAGCCGGAGCTGCTGTGCCTCGACGAGCCGGCCGCCGGCTTCAACCCCGCGGAGAAGGAGGACCTCATGGACCTCATCCGCCGCATCCGCGAGCTGGGGCACACGGTCCTGGTCATCGAGCACGACATGAAGCTGGTCCTCGGGGTCACCGACCGGATCATCGTCCTCGAGTTCGGCCAGAAGATCGCCGAGGGCACTCCCGACGAGGTCGCCCGCAACCCGAAGGTCATCGCCGCCTACCTGGGAGAGCCCGACGATGCTGCTTGAGCTGAACGACGCCGTCCTCAACTACGGCAAGATCCAGGCCCTCCACGGCATCAGCGTGGAGGTCGCCGAGGGCGAGGTGGTCTCCCTCATCGGTGCCAACGGCGCCGGCAAGACGTCGACGATGCGCGCGCTCTCCGGCGTACGTGGACTGTCGGCGGGCTCGGTGGTCTTCAACGGCGAGGACGTCACCAAGCTCCGCGCCGACCAGCGCCTGCGCAAGGGACTCGTGCTGTGCCCCGAGGGCCGGGGGATCTTCCCCGGCATGACGGTCACGGAGAACCTCAACATGGGTGCCTACACCCGCAAGGACAAGGCGGCCCTCGACGAGGACTACGACCGCGTCTTCGACCTCTTCCCCCGCCTCCTGGAGCGCAAGAAGCAGGTCGCGGGCACCATGTCCGGCGGCGAGCAGCAGATGCTGGCCATCGGGCGGGCACTCATGTCGCGACCCAAGCTGCTGATGCTCGACGAGCCGTCGATGGGCCTGGCGCCGATGCTGATCCAGCAGATCTTCGACATCATCACCGAGATCTCCCAGCAGGGCACCACGATCCTCGTCGTCGAGCAGAACGCCAAGCAGGCGCTCACCCGCAGCGACCGCGCCTACGTGCTGGAGACCGGGCGGATCGTCAAGACCGGCACGGGCACGGAGCTCCTCGACGATCCCTCGGTGCGTGAGGCCTACCTCGGCGTAGCCTGATCCCGGCAACGGGGATAGGGTCTGTCCCGGCGTGGTGCCGCGAGAGGGCGGCTGGGGGCCACGGTCGGATTGCTCGAGGAAGTGGTGGGTCGATGAGTCGGACGCCGGTGACCGTACGCGTGGCCGAGGCCACGGACGTCCCCTCCCTGCGTGAGCTCTGGAGCGACATCCTGCGCCGGGGTGCGCTCGACGAGCAGCTCGCCGACGTGGCCGGGATCGTGGCCACCGCCGACTCCCGTGACGACCAGTGCGTCGTCGTGGCCGAGGTCGACGGCGAGGTCGCCGGTGCGGTCTACCTCGAGGCGACGACCTTCACCCCCCTCAACCTGGAGCCGGCCGTCCTCGCGGTCTCACCGCACGTCTTCACCCGGTTCCGCCGCAAGGGCGTGGGCAGCGCGCTCATCGAGGCGGCCTGCCGGTTCGCCGAGCAGCACGGCATCGGCCACGTCCAGACGGCCGCGGCCGCCGAGGCGCGTGACGCCAACCGCTTCATGGCGCGCCTGTCGTTCACGCCCCAGGCGACGCTGCGCGCGGCCACCACCAGCGCCGTACGCGCCCGCCTGCCGCAGTCGCGCCAGGTGACCCAGGCGGCGACGAGCCGGCAGCGGATCGACCGGGTGCTGGCCGCCCGCCGGATCCGCCGCGAACGCGTCCCGGGCTGAGACCGACGACGCCGGTCGCCCGTCAGGCCGTCGGGGCGTCCAGCAGCGCGCAGGTGATGCGCGAGGTGCACACGCGCCGGCCCTGGTCGTCGGTGATGACGATGTCGTACGACGTCGAGGACCGGCCGAGGTGGATGGCCGTCGCGACGCCGGTGACGGTGCCCGAGGTGGCCGCGCGGTGGTGGGTGGCGTTGATGTCCACCCCGACGGCGATCTTGGCGGGGTAGGCGTGGATGGCGGACCCGATCGAGCCGAGGGTCTCAGCGAGCACGACCGACGCCCCGCCGTGCAGGAGACCGAAGGGCTGCGTGTTGCCCTCCACCGGCATCGTCGCCACGACCCGCTCGGCAGCCACCTCGACGAGCTGGACGCCCATCTTGTCGTTGAGCCTGCCGTTGCCCTGGGGGAGGAACGCGACCAGCTCCTCGACGCTCATCCCGGCCAGAGTCTGTGGAGTCGTCATGGCGCCCATTCTGCTGTCGGTCGTGACGGATAGAGTCGGCGGGTGCCTGAGACGAGCGAGACGACCCGCCCCCGCCTCCTGCTGCTGGACGGCCACTCACTGGCCTACCGGGCGTTCTTCGCGCTGCCGGTGGAGAACTTCGCGACCGCCTCCGGGCAGCACACCAACGCGGTCTACGGCTTCACCTCGATGCTCGTCAACGTGCTGCGCGACGAGGCGCCCACCCACGTGGCCGTGGCGTTCGACAAGTCGCGCCAGACCTTCCGCCTCGAGGAATACAGCGACTACAAGGCCAAGCGCAACAAGACCCCCGACGAGTTCAGCAGCCAGCTGCCGTTGATCCGACGCGTCCTCGACGCGCTGCACATCCAGCACCTGTCGATGGACGGCTACGAGGCCGACGACATCATCGCCACACTCGTGACCGAGGCGCTCGCCGAAGGGATGGAGGTGCTGATCCTCACCGGCGACCGTGACTCGATCCAGCTCGTCACCGAGTCCTCCACCGTGCTCTACCCCATGCAGGGGGTGAGCAACCTGGCGCGGATGACCCCGGCCTACGTCGAGGACAAGTACGGCGTCCCGCCCCACCGCTACCCCGAGCTCGCGGCCATCGTGGGGGAGACCTCCGACAACCTCCCCGGTGTCCCCGGCGTGGGCCCGGGCTTCGCGGCGCGGTGGATCAATCAGTACGACGGCCTCGACAACGTGATCGCCCATGCCGACGAGATCACCGGCAAGAAGGGCGAGGCGCTGCGCGCCCACCTCGGCGACGTCATCCGCAACCGCCGGCTCAACGCGCTCGTGCGCGACCTGACCCTGCCGGTGCGCCCCGACGGGATGGCCCGCCAGCAGTGGGACCGCACCGCCGGCCTCGAGCTCCTCGACGAGCTGGAGTTCCGCGGTGAGCTGCGCACCCGGCTGCTCGACACGATCGACCCCGACCCGGGCGACGCGGTCGAGGCCGAGTCCGGCTTCGAGCTCGACGGTCGCCGCCTGGGCGCCGGTGAGGCCGCGGTCTGGCTCGAGGAGCACGCGCCCGTCGGCACGCGGGTGGGGGTGTCCGTGCAGGGCAGCTGGCGCGCCGGCACGGGCGAGGTCGTCTCGCTCGCCGTGGCGACGCGCGAGGGCGACGCGGCCTGGGTCGACGTGACCGACATCAGCACCGACGACGACGCGGCCGTCGCGGCGTGGCTGGCCGACCCGGAGCGTCCCAAAGCGATCCACGACGCCAAGGGGCCGAGCCTGGCCCTCGCCGCGCGCGGGTGGGGGCTCGCCGGTCTCGAGGTCGACACCGCCCTCGCGGCCTACCTCGTCCAGCCCGACCAGCGCTCCTACGACCTCGCCGACCTGACCCTGCGCTACCTCAAGCGCGAGCTGCGCCAGGACACCGTCGACGCCGACCAGCTCAGCTTCGACGCGATGGACGACACGACGGCCAGCGACGCTGCGATGCTGACCGCCCGGGCGGTCCTCGACCTCGCGGACGCGCTCGACGACGCGGTCGAGGAGCACGGCGGCACCCGCCTCCTGCGCGAGGTCGAGCTCCCGCTCATCGCGACCCTCGCGCGCATGGAGCAGGTGGGCATCGCGGTCGACATCGACTACCTCGAGGGCCTGGAGTCGGAGTTCGGCGACCAGGTGCGTGCCGCGGCGACCGACGCCTACGACGTCATCGGCAAGGAGATCAACCTCGGCTCTCCCAAGCAGCTGCAGGTGGTGCTCTTCGACGAGCTCGACATGCCCAAGACCAAGCGCACCAAGACCGGTTACACCACCGACGCCGACGCGCTGCAGCAGCTCTTCGAGAAGACCGAGCACCCCTTCCTGCAGCACCTGCTGCGCCACCGCGACGTGATCCGGCTCCGCCAGACCGTCGAGGGCCTGCTCAAGACCGTCGCCTCCGACGGCCGCATCCACACCACCTACAACCAGATCATCGCGGCGACGGGCCGGCTCTCGAGCACCGACCCGAACCTGCAGAACATCCCGATCCGCACCGAGGCCGGTCGCCGCATCCGCGAGGGCTTCGTGGTCGGCGAGGCCGGCGAGTCGCTGATGACCGCCGACTACAGCCAGGTCGAGATGCGGATCATGGCGCACCTGTCCGAGGACGCGTTGCTCATCGAGGCGTTCCGCTCCGGCCAGGACTTCCACTCCATCACCGCCGCCCGCGTGTTCGGCGTCGCCGCCGAGGACGTCAGCGTCGAGCAGCGCGCCAAGATCAAGGCGATGAACTACGGCCTCGCCTACGGCCTGTCCGCGTTCGGCCTCTCCCAGCAGCTGCGGATCTCGACCTCGGAGGCCAAGGGCCTCATGGACGAGTACTTCGAGACCTTCGGCGGCGTGCGCGACTACCTCGGCGGCATCGTCGACGAGGCCCGGCGCTCGGGGTTCACCGAGACCATCCTGGGCCGCCGCCGCTACCTCCCCGACCTCACCAGCGACAACCGCCAGCGCCGCGAGACCGCGGAGCGGATGGCGCTCAACGCACCGATCCAGGGCTCGGCCGCCGACCTCGTCAAGGTCGCCATGCTCGGCGTCGAGCAGGCGCTGGCCGAGCAGGGGCTGCGCTCGCGCATGCTGCTCCAGGTCCACGACGAGCTCGTCCTCGAGGTGGCGCCGGGGGAGGAGGACGCGCTCGCCGCCCTCGTCCGCGCCGAGATGGGCGGCGCTGCCGACCTCGCCGTCCCGCTCGACGTCTCCATCGGCACCGGGCGGAGCTGGCACGACGCCGCTCACTGAGTGGTTGAGCGCTCCTTCAGCTTGACGAAGCTGATGGGGAGCAGCACCACGAGGAGCGCGAGATCGACGGTCAGCACGACCGCGAGGAGCTCGCCGACGGTGGAGACCATGGTCGTGGCCAGGGCGACGACCACTCCCAGCGCCACCCAGATCAGCGCCATCGACACCGTGCCCTGGCGGGCGAGCACCGAGTAGACCAGCAGGTGCAGGAGCGACATGCACGTGCCCAGCACGGCGAAGACCCAGAGCAGGCCGCTCACCTCGTCGTACTCCTGACCACCGGCGAACATGAGCACGAGGTCGGGGAACAGAGCTGTGGCCAGCACACACGCCCCGCCCAGCCCGCCGACGACCAGCAGGCTGCCGGACAGGGCACGTGACGAGTTGTGGCCCGTCGACATCGACGGGAACGCGACGACGACGACGAACTGGGGAAGGAACATCACGGCGCGGGAGACGATGAGGCCGGCGGCGTAGAGGCCGGAGTCGTGCGAGTCCAGCACTGAACGGCCGACAAGCATGTCGATGTTGGTCAGCGCCAGGTAGGCGAACAGCGCCTGCGAGTTGAGGACGGCCTCCTTGATGACCGGGAGCAGTCCGTGACGCGCGTGGACGTCACCGGCCTCGCGGGCGTGCCGCAGGACGACGAGGCCGTAGAGGAAGGGTGCGTAGAAGCCCAGCGCGACCCCCAGGAACGCCATGAACTCCGTGGGCCGCCAGAGGATCAGTGCGAGACCGATGACGAGCCGGGGGACGCCCGAGAGCACGTACATGGTCGCGAGCTCGCGCCAGCGTCTCTCGCCCTGCAGGATGCCCATCTGCGCACCCGCCATCGTCATCGGCACGGCCGCGACGGCTGCCAGCACGGCCGTCGGCATGCTGTCCAGGTCGAGCAGGCGGTTGACGAGCGGGGCGCCGAGGAGCAGCACCGCGCCCAGCGCCAGCGACGCGCGTGATGCCACCCGGAGGATCTCGCGCTCGATCTGACCGACGTGGGCGGGGTCGGCACTGATGCGTCGCGCCGCTGTCGCCTGGAGCCCGAGCATGACGACGCTGAGGATCATCACGAGGTTCATCAACGCGAAGAAGGCGCCGTAGGGGACGGGCCCGATGATCCGCGCTGCTGCCATCGTGAACCCGTAGGTGGCGACGTTCATCAGCATCATCGCGACCGCGATCTGCCCACTCCCGGCCAGCCAGCCGCGGCGTCCCCCACGAGGACCGACGACGTCGTGCGACCGGTCGCGGGGTCGTGTGGACATGCGGCACACCCTAAGGTGTCCCACCGTGGGACCACGGGTCGATGGGGCGACACCACGCTTGCGTGGGCTGCTGTTGCCGACGGCCTGGGCAACGTTGCTCGGGGTGCTGCTTCTCGGCGGCGCGCTCGGTCTCGGCTACGTGCTGAGCTACGACATGGTGTGGGTGCCGGACCTCCGCCTCGGCGCGGATGCGCTCGGGCTCGGCACCGCGCTCCCGCGAGCCGTCCCCTCCGATGCCGTGGTGGCCGTCCTCGACGAGGCGCTCGGAGGCATGCTGCTGCAGAAGCTGGTGCTGCTGGTGCCGCTGGTGGCAGCAGGTTCGGGCGCGGCCGCCCTGGTCGGCCCCGGCGTCTTAGCACGTCTGGTGGCGACGTCGGTCGCTGTATGGAACCCGTTCGTGGTGGAGCGGCTCGCCATCGGGCACTGGCCCGTGCTGGTGGGCTACGGCGTCCTGCCGTGGGTGCTGCTGGCGGGCGCCGAGTGGCGTCGGTCAGGCGTGCTCCCGGCGAGGCTCCCGATCCTCCTGCTCCTCGGGAGCCTGAGCGCGTCGACCGGGATCGTCACGGCGATCGCCGCGTGCGCGGCTGCCGCGCAACGGGGTAGTCGTCGCTGGTTCGCCCTGGCAGGGATGCTCACGTTGGCCAACTTGCCCTGGCTGGCCTCGGGGCTGCTCCACGCCGGCAGCGCCACGTCGAGCGCCGACGGTGCGGACGTCTTCGCGCCGAGCGGGGACGGACTCCTGCCGGGGCCGCTGGCCTTCCTGTCGCTCGGCGGGACCTGGAACGCCCAGGTGGTGCTCCCATCGCGGTCCGGCGCGCTGGGCGTCGCCATGACGGTCGTCCTGGCGGTGCTCGCGGTGCTGGCTGTCCGCCGGGGGTGGTCGCAGGTACCGGCCGGGCTGCGGCGCCCGCTGGTGGCGTGCTGGGTCGTGGGTCTGAGCCTGACCGTGGCGACCTGGGCACTGCCGGGTGTCACGGGGTGGCTGTCCAGCACGGTTCCGGGAGCGGGGCTTCTCCGGGACGGCTCCCGCATGCTCGCCCTGGCGGCGCCGCTGACCGCCGTGCTGGCGGGGCGCGGCGCCGAGGTCCTGGTGCACGCGCTCCCGGACGCGTTCTCTCGCGCCATGATCGCGATGGCCTGCGTCCTGTTCCCGGTCGCGCTCATGCCGGACGCGGCGCTCGGTCTCTCCGGACGCGTGGCGGCCGTGGACTACCCGGAGCCGTACGCAGACCTGGCCGCTGAGCTCCGGTCGCGCCCGCAGGGCGATGTCGTCCTGCTGCCCTTCCAGAGCTATCGCGCCCCGTCCTGGAACAACGACGGCCGGCCGGTGCTGGCGCCGCTCGGCCGCTACCTGCCCCGCGGCGTCGTCGTCGAGGACCGGCTGGTCGTCGACGGACGCCCGCTCGCCGGGGAGGACCCGAGGGCCGCTGACGTACGACGCGCACTGGAGGCGCCGGACGAACGCCAGCGGGCTGCCGGCCTGCGCGATGCGGGCATCCGGTACGTCCTCGTCGAGCAGCTCCCGGACGTGGACGTGCCGGACGTCGAGGGCGACGTCGTCCGGCAGTTCGACGGGCTGATCCTGATCGACCTCGGGCCCGCGGCGCCGGAGCCCCGCCCGCCTGCCGCGTGGGTGGCCGTGATGTCACTGGCGTGGGGCGGTTGGATCGGCCTCGCGGTCATCGCCCTCGTGCAGTGGTGGCGGGATCGTCGCCGGCGGGCGGCGCGATAGTTGCGCAGAACTGGCTACTGGCTGGTACCTTGCAGACATCGCCTAGGAGGTCACCGGAGTCATGGGTTCAATCATTGCGCCGATCGTCAGCATCCTCGTCGGTGGCGGTCTCGCCGTCGCCACGCTCACCGGTGTCGTCACGAGCCAGACCAGTGCGCCGGAGCAGTCGCCCGGCACGATCAACACGCCGGAGTTCAACTACGGCGTCACCGAGTGACGACGGCCTGACCGGCCTCCGCCGCCCCGCGGGGTCACCCGGCGTCGGGATCCTGGGCGTCGACGCGCTCCCCGCGCAGGACGGCGGCCACGACGTGGGCGAACGACTCCTGGGCGTGCTCCCACGTGAACCGGTGGCTCATCTCGAGTGCTCCGTCGCCGAGTCGGCCTCGCAGCCCGACGTCGTCGAGCAGGTCGCGCAGCGCGTCGACGAGCTCCTGCGGCTGGTCGACCAGCAGCCCCGACACGTCGTGGGCGATCGACTCCCGGGTGCCGCCCGCTGACCCGTAGGCCACGGTCGGTGTCCGGTGCATGCCTGCCTCGCCGACGACCAGCCCCCAGCCCTCCTTGAGGGACGGGAGGGCCAGCGCCCACGCCTGCGCGTAGACCTCGTGCTTGCGGGTCTCGTCGACGTGGCCCTCGAACACCACGGTGTCGCCCGCGCCGCGCTCGGTGGCGTAGCGGTGCAGCTCGGCCTCCCACCACCCGCTGCCCACCACGTGGAGGCGCAGGTCGGGGTGGTCGTGGCGCAGGGTGAGGGCCGCATCGATCGCGTGCTCGACCTGCTTGTGCGGCACCAGCCGTCCGACCACCGCGATCGTCGGGTGGGCCGACTTCCCGACCCCCGCCGCGACGGTCGGGTCGGTGCCGTTGTGCACGACAGCGATGCGTCGGCGGTCGACGCCGAGGGGGACCAGCTCGTCACGGGTGGCGCGCGACACCGCGACGTACTGGCACGAGCGGTAGAGCCGGGGAGCGAGAGCGTGCTCGACCGCCCAGCCGACCTTGCCGACGAGCCCGGGGTAGACGACGGGCCACTGCTCACGGTGCACGTGGTGCACGAGCACGACGACGGGTGCCTTCGTGGCGGCACGGGTGAAGAACGGCAGGCCGTTCTGGACGTCGACCACCAGGTCGACCGGACCGAGCCTGCCTCGGGCGAGCGCCTTGAACCCCTCCGAGTAGACGGTGAGCTTGGACCCGCGCCGGATGTACCGGATGCCGTCGACGACCTCTTCCGGGGGTGCGGCCGCGTGGGCGGCGCAGAAGATGGTGACGCGGACGCCGCGCTCGACCAGCCCGCGCGCCATCTTCTCGAGGTAGCGCTCGGCGCCGCCGCCCTCGGGGTTGTGGGTGTCGCGCCAGCTGAAGAAGGCGACGTGGCGCCCCGCGAGCTCGTGTCGGTCAGTCATCGGCGAGAACCCTACCGCCGAGTCACTTGTCGGTTAGGGTCTGCGGGTGCTGACGAGGACCCCGCCGTGGCGCGCCGACCTCTCCCGGTCGCTACGGCTGTTCCGGGAGTTCGGCCACGAGCAGTCCGACCCGGCCCGGTTCTACACCGCCCTCGCCCGCGACTCCGCCGATCAGGTGTCGCAGTACCACGACCTGTCGGGCCAGCTGATGCTCGACGTGGGGGGCGGCCCCGGGTACTTCCGGGAGGCGTTCGAGGCGGCAGGCGCGTCGTACGTCGCCCTGGACGCCGACGTGGGTGAGCTCGCCGGCGCCGGGTCGATCGACGCCCGCACCGTCCTCGGCAGCGGCATGCAGCTGCCGTTCCGCGACGCGGCGGTCGACGTCTGCTACTCGTCCAACGTCCTGGAGCACGTCGAACACCCGTGGCAGATGGCCGCCGAGATGGTGCGCGTCACGCGGCCGGGTGGACTGGTCTTCATCAGCTACACCACCTGGTGGGGTCCGTGGGGCGGACACGAGACAGCGCCCTGGCACTACCTGGGCGGGCGCCGGGCCCGGCGACGCTACGCCCGACGCCACGGTCACGAGCCGAAGAACAAGTTCGGCGAGTCGCTGTTCGCGGTCTCCGTCGCCGACGGCCTGCGGTGGGTACGCACTCAGCAGGAGGCCGACGTGGTGCACGTGCTGCCCCGCTACAACCCCTGGTGGAGTCGTTGGCTGCTGCGCGTCCCGGTAGTGAGAGAGGTCGTCACGTGGAACCTGGTGCTCGTGCTGCGCAAGCGGTGAGCCAGCAGGAGTCGCGATTCGGCTGGCGGCTCGTGGCTGCCTGCGCGCTGCTGACGGGTCTCGCGCTGATCCAGTCGGCGGGTCTCGTGGTCGCCGACACCAAGCTCGACCTCGCGATCGCGCCGGTGGACTTCCTCGGTCGAGCGGCTCACCTGTGGGATGCCGAAGGGGCTTTCGGTCAGCTGCAGAACCAGGCCTACGGCTACCTCTGGCCGATGGGTCCGTTCCACGCCCTCGGCTACCTCATGGACCTGCCGCCCTGGGTGGTGCAGCGGCTGTGGATGGCGCTCGTGCTCTGCGTGGCGTTCGTCGGGATGGCACTGCTCGCGCGCGCGCTGGGTGTGCGGTCGGACCTGGCCTGCATCGTCGCCGGCTTCGGGTTCGCACTGTCGCCCCGGATGCTGACGGTCCTGGGCCCCAGCTCGATCGAGGTGTGGCCGAGCGCCTTGGCGCCCTGGGTGTTGCTGCCCCTCGTGCTCGGGAGCCGTCGCGGCTCTCCGGTCCGGGCTGCGGCGCTCGCCGCCCTCGCGGTGGCGATGGTGGGCGGCGTCAACGCGGCGGCGACGTCCGCAGTGTTGCCGCTCGGAGTCCTGTGGCTCCTGACCCGCGAGCCGGGACCGCGCCGCCGCTCGATGATGGTGTGGTGGCCGCTCTTCACCGTGCTCGGAACGCTCTGGTGGTTGGTGCCGCTGTTCCTCCTCGGTGCCTACAGTCCGCCGTTCCTCGACTTCATCGAGACCGCCGCAGTGACGACCTATCCCACGACGCTGGCCGACGCGCTGCGGGGCACCTCGAACTGGGTGGCGTACCTCGATCCTGACGCTCGCGCCGGGCGCGACCTCATCACCTCGGTCTACCTACCCCTGAACAGCGCGGTAGTCGTGGCGGCGGGTGTCGCGGGCCTGGCGCTGCGGCGCAACGAGCACCGCGTGTTCCTCGTCTCCGGGGTGTTCGCGGGCCTCTTGCTCGTGACGATGGGCCACCACGGCGACGTCCAGGGCTGGTTCGCCTCGCAGCTGGGCACACTGCTCGACGGGTCGCTCGCGCCGCTGCGCAACGTGCACAAGTTCGACGTCGTGCTCCGCGTTCCTCTCGTGATCGGGTTGGCCTTCACGCTCGACGAGCTGCAATCGCGCTGGGCAGCCGCCCACGGAACGCGGACGCATCGCCTGGCCGTGTCCGAGAGGGCCAACCTGGCGTTCGTGATCGGCGTCGTCCTGGTCGCGGTGGTCGGCTCGACCTCGCCCGCGTGGGCCGGACGCCTCACGCCCGCGAAGGGGTTCGATGACGTCCCCGGCTACTGGCGCGACGCTGCTGGGTGGCTCGAGCGGGAGCAGGGCGAGCGCCCCGGTGTGGCGCTGCTCGTGCCCGGGTCGTCCTTCGGCACGTACGTGTGGGGCACGCCGCGTGACGAGCCGATGCAGCCCCTCGCGGGTAGCCCGTGGGCCGTACGCAACGCGGTACCGCTCACCCCGGCCGGCAACATCCGCATGCTCGACGAGATCGAGCGACGCATCAACGAGGGGCAAGGGAGTGCCGGGCTCGCCAGCTACCTCCGGCGGGCAGGCGTGTCCCACGTGGTCGTTCGCAACGACCTCGAGCGCGGCCCCGACATCGCAGACCCGGTCCTGGTCCACCAAGCACTGGACGACACGCCCGGCCTGGTCCGGGCCGCGGGATTCGGGCCGGAGATCGGCGGTGAGGCCAGGATCGAGGGGGGCCGGCTGGGAAAGTCTCTCGTCAACTCCGGTTGGCAGACGGAGTACCAGGCGGTCGAGATCTATCGTCTGTCGGGGGAGGTGCCGTACGCGACCGAGGCGGCCGACCCGGGAACGGTCGTGGTCGGTGGGCCGGAGGACCTCCTCGACCTCGCCGACGCGGGCGTCGTGGGCAGCGGACCGGTGCGGCTCGCCGTGGACGCGGACGAGTCCGTCGCGCCCGACCACGTCGTCCTGACCGACGGCCTGCGGGCTGTGGAGCGCAACTTCGGTCGGCTCCACGACTCGGTGTCACCGACCCTGTCGTCGGAGGAGTGGGAAGACCTCTCCCGGTCGGGGGTGCCCGACTACGCGCTCGAGGGCGGTCCACGCTGGCTCACGTTCGCCGAGCTCTACGGGGCGGCGTCAGTGACTGCCTCCAGCACGCAATCGAATCCCAACTCGCTGGGCCTCACGCGCAGAGGGACACTCCCCGAGGCTGCGCTGGACGGCGATGTGCGGACGGCCTGGCGGTCGGCCGCCTTCACGTCCGACGCCCACTGGTGGAGTCTGGACCTCGGCTCGCCGCGGGAGCTGGGTGTGGTCACGGTTCGTGCCGGTGACGCAGGCGACGAGCTCCTGGTGGTGTCCACCCCGGACTGGGAGTCGGAGCCGCTGCGCTTCGCTCCCGGCGAGTCACGTTCGGTCGAGGTGCCCGGCGCCACGTCCTCCGTCACCGTGACCGACGTGTCCGAGAGGCCGGGGAACGTGCTCGAGCTCGCGGAGGTCGATGTCGGTGTCGACGTGGTGCGCCGCCTGGTGCTGCCCGCGACGCCGGAGGCATGGGGCACGCCCGACACGATCGTCTTGCGCCGCCTCGACGACCGTAGGACGGGATGCGTCCGGCTCGACGAGGTCGTCAGGTGTGCGGCGCACAAGGCCGGCTCACCGGAGGAGGCCCGGGACGTACGTCGGCGCTTCGTGTCGCCGACGAATGACGTGGCGTCGGCGCGCCTGTACGTGAGCCCCGACCCCGGTCCGGCGCTGGACAGGGTCATCCTGGAGGACCAGCCTGTTTCCGTCACTGCGACGTCTGCTGGGGTGGACGACCCGCGGGCGAGGCCGGTGGCGGCGGTGGACGGCGACACCGCCACGACGTGGATGGCGTCCTCCGCAGCACTCAACCCGGAGCTTCGACTGTCATGGCTCGGGCAGCGAACCGTGACGGGTCTCGGAATGAGCGTGAACAGGGTCGTCGCGGCGCGGCTGCCGGAGCGGGTCGAGCTCTCGTGGCCCGGTGGCACGCGAACGGTCTCGCTGAGGCGCGGGTCCGCTCGGTTCGACCCGATCCGTACCGATCAGCTCGCGATCCGGGTGCTCGACGCCGAGCCGGCAGCGGACCTCGGGTTCGACGGGTCCTCCCGCAACGTGCCGATTGGGGTCTCCGAGCTCGTCCTCCAAGGCGTCCCCTACCTGCCGCTGGACCTGCCCGACGAGCCGGTTCGCACCCGCTGCGGCACGGGTCCGACCATTCGAAGCAACGCGGTCTCCCAGCGCACGCGAGTCGTGGGGAGTCCGGCGGACATGCTGGCTGGCCGGCGGCTCGAGGCAGTCCTGTGCGGAGGCGACGTGGTGCCGCTGCGCGCGGGCGTGAACGACATCGACCTCCTGGCGTCTGATGCGTTCGTCCCGGACGTCCTGGTCCTGGGCGACGCCGCGGTCGTCGCGGACGGCACGGCGCTGCCGACCGAGCAACCCGACCCCGTCCTGCGTCGGGTCGACGTGCCGGCCGGGGGCGGCGTGGCGACCCGGGAGAACGCGAGCCGTGGCTGGACGGCCGATGTTGACGGCGACGGTGTCGCTCCGACGATCTTCGACGGCTGGCGCCAGGGTTGGACGACCCCCTCGGCTGGTCACCTCGCGATGTCGTTCGCGCCCGATCGCGCCTATCGCGCGGCCCTTCTCGGTGGCTCAGTGGCACTCGGCGGTCTGCTGGGGGTCGCGTGGGTCGTCCGCCGCAGGCGCAGCGCTGCGCGAGCGGCCCGGCGCCGCGGCCGGCTCCCGGTCCTGGCGCATGCCGGGGTCGTGCTGCTGGTCGCCGGCCTGGTGGCGGGCCACGTGGGCCTGGCGGTCTCGCTGGTCGGTGCAGCAGGCGCCGTGGCCCTGCACCGCAAGGCACCTGAGGCGGGGGCGTGGTGGCTCGGCGCTCCGTTGGTCGCGACCTACGCCGCCTACGCACTGCGCCCGTGGGGTGGCGCGGCGGGGTGGGCCGGTCAGCTGGCCTGGCCTCACCTGCTGGTCGTGCTGTGCCTCTCGGCCGTTGCGGCCTGGGTCTGGCTCGACGAAGAGCGCCGGCCGCGCCCGAGCCGGAGGGCCGGCCGCTCCACGACGCGGTAGAGCACCTCCGCGGCGGCGATGCTGATGACCAGCGTGAGTGCCCACACCTGGAAGCCGTCGCCACCGAAGAGCCGGTAGTCGGTGCTCCAGAGCACGAGGCTGATGATCGACAGGTGGAGGCAGAAGATGCCGTACGAGATGTGGCCGAGGTGGCGGGCGACACGGTGCGACATGAGTCGCCCGTAGCCGCGTTGTGGATCGGCGAAAATTCCGCTGAGCACGATCAGTCCACCGATGACCGAGTAGACGAGGTTCTTCAGCAGGGTCTCCGAGGGGGTGCCTGCGACGAAGAGCACCGGGCCCGCGAGCGGCGTGGACACCGCGAGCACGAGCCCGGCCACGAGGGTCCAGCAGGTGCCCGGCATACGACCGAGCTCGACGAGCCGCCGCTCCACGCCGGTGCTCACGCCCTGCTGGTGGCGCACGTGGAGCAGAGCGAGTGCGACGCCGACGGCGAACCACGTCAGGTAGCCGGGCAGCCAGAGGCCGGTGCTGCCGGCGACGTGGGGGTCGAGCAGGGAGGTGCCCTCGAGGTGCCACCACACGGTGACGGCGGCCATGGCCGCGAGCAGTGCGAGCGTGCGGCGTGGACGCAGCGTCCGGCGACGGCCGCGCCCGAGGGCCACCAGCATGAGCAGGGGCAGGAGGGCGTAGAACGCCACCTCGACGGAGAGGCTCCACATGTGGGTGAGTCCGTGCGGCAGCTCCTCGCGGACGTAGATGTCGAGGAGCAGCAGCGTGGAGAGCCAGTCCAGCGGGCCCTCGTCGGCGTTCTTCGGGAAGAGCGACAGTGCCAGGACGGCGGTGACGAGGTAGGCGGGGGCGATCCGCAGGACCCGTTTCCGCGCGTAGGGGCCGAGGTCGGGCGCCGGACGCGCGATGGCGGCCCGGGCCAGGTGGGGGCGCGCGAGGAGGAACGCGGAAAGCACGAAGAAGATGGCGACGCCGACGTCGAGCCGGGCGAGGAACGTCCCCCAGGCTCCCGACCCGAGGTAGCTGCCGGTCTGGAAGGCGGCGTGGGTGGTCAGGACCGCGATGGCGCCGATGGCGCGAACCGTGTCGAGCGCTGGGAACTCATGTGACACCTCGACGTGGGCGGCGGAGTCGGTCGTCATGGCAAAGGCGCTCCCGGCTCGGGCTGTCCGACCTCGATCGTGTCCACGCAGAGCGTCGTCCCCGCGTCGAGGCCGTCGATCGTGACGTGGTCGAATCCCCCGTCCAGCAAGACGTACAGGTTGTTGAGACCGCTGCGCACGCGCGTCTGCACCGAGGTGGAGCCGGCGGAGACGGTGACAGGAGAGTCCTGGCTGCTGAGGTAGCCGATGCGCGCCCACCACACGAAGTCGAAGGCGTCGCCGGCGAGTGGGATCCGTCGTCCGCGTTCGGTCACCCTCCACCCGCAGCCCGCGACGGGGCCCGGGAGGGAATCGACCCCACGCTCGATCACCACCTGGCGCAGCGACCCGTCGTCGCCGACGATGGCGAGGTCAGGGGACACGTCCGGGAAGTGGACCGCATCGGTCACGAGTGGCGCCAGGAACTCGAAGTTGTTGGCTGGTGCGGCCAGCTGGGACATGACGTCCTCGGGCACGACGCGGTCGACCATGTCGGTGCGACCACGGGCCTCGATCTCGGTCCGGAACCGGTCGAAGAAGGGCCGGGCGGCGTTGTCCTGGTGCCACGGGCGCACGTAGCCGAGCGAGCTGACGAGGCTGCCGACCAGGACGACGACCAGCAGCGCTGCGCCGACGCCACGTGGCGCCGCGTGGATGCGAGGCACGTCCCGGAGCGCGGACGACCCGGGTGCGCCGGGCAGGTCGATGAAAGCGAGGCTGAAGCACAGCGCTGCAACCAGGGGGACGTCTGAAAGGTAACGGGAGTCGGTGCCCAGCGTCGCACCGAGTGCACCGGCGCGCCCCGTAAGGACGAGGAGGAAGGTTCCGCCGACGAAGCCGAGGAAGAGCAACGTGGCTCGACCGGTCCTGATCCGGCGCAGCCAGGCATACGTCACGACAGCGACCACGACGACCCAGGACAGGTGTACTGCCCACGACGGCGGGTCGGCGAACGCGTTCGGGGGCGCCGGGACGTCCCACTGCCAAGGCCCGCCCACGAGGCCGCTCACGAGCGTCGTGCCCAGCAGGGTGCCGGCGAACTCGCCCACCAGCCGTGCGGTGACCGGAGTGAGCTGTCCCGGCACGGCACTCACGTAGTAGCCGACGTACCCCAGGCCGACGACGAGCAACGGAGCGAAGGTCAGCAGTTGCCACCGCAGCCCGTTCAGCCGCTGCCGCAGGCCATCCCCGGAGGAGAAGTAGGCAACGCTGAGGTAGGCGAGGAGCGGCAGGAGGAACAACGCCTTGGGCCAGAACGCCAGACCGAGGCAGAGCGCGACCATGCACACCACGAGCCACCCGATCCTGCGGGTGCGGAGGCAGCGCACCCAGGCGCCCACGCCGATGGCGAGCGTGAGCTGCAAGGGCAGCTGCTGCATAGCCGCGATGAACCACATGTAGGAGGGGAGGGAGAGGGGGAGGAAGAGGTAGAGGGAGAAGGGGACCAGGATGGCCCGGCGAACGCCGAAGAGGCTGACCAGCATCCAGAGGCAGGCGACGCTGGCGAGGGCCTGCCCCCCGACGAGGATCAGCGCGGCCGGCCACCACTCCGTCGGCCCCGTGCCGCGAATGACCCAGTAGACCGACTTGGCCACCGGCATCAGGTGACCGTTGTACGGCTCCATCAGGTAGCTCCAGCGACCGGCCTCGGCGTAGCGCCTCAGGAAGACGAGGTCGTCGAGGAAGTACCAGCTCGACCAGGCAGCCCACGTGCGGAAGCCGAGCTGGGCGAGCAGCAGCACTCCGGCCGTCGCCAGAACCGCGGTCCGGGAGTGGCCGAGCCCGTCGGACAGGCGGGTGAGGGTACGGCTCACCACGGTGCGCTCGTGCGCTCCTGCAGCTCGGCGCCGCCCGGACTGTTCGGGAGCGACTGGGGGACTGGTCACCACGTTTTATGAAGTCCATCCGGGGGGTTCGTTGATCTCGTTCCCGCGCATGCTACTTGCTGGTACCGTTCGTCGACTTCATTGCTCTGTCCAGGAGGATTCTTGTGCGCAAGGTCATCGCCGGCGTGTTGCTCGGCCTTGGTTCGTTCCTGCTCGTTGCCGCGCTCACGGTCATCCTCTGGGGCGGCGACGCCGTCAAGAAGACCCCGCTCGACACCGACTCGGTGACCAACCTGTCCGGCACGGCCGACAAGCTCAACCCGGGCACGGGCGAGGTGGAGTCGCTCCAGGTCAAGGCCACCAGCGTGACCAAGGCCGACGCCGAGCTCTCCAGCGACGACGTCGTCGTCTTCGTCAACACGACGTGTCTCGTGATCGACGAGGGGGACACCCCCCAGTGCGTCGACGACTCCGACGAGCGGCTGGTCAGCGCCAGCAGCGACGTGTTCGCGACCGATCGTCGTACGGCCGAGGCGGTCAACGACCCCCAGTACGTCCCGCCGAGCGCTGAGGAGAAGTCCGGCCTCGTGAACAAGTGGCCCTTCGACGCGGAGAAGAAGGACTACATGTACTGGGACAGCATGCTCGGCGAGGCGGTCGACGCCACCTACGACGGCACCGAGACGATCGAGGGTCTGGAGACCTACAAGTACCACGTGCTCGTCGAGGAGGAGGCGGCCGAGGTCGTCGAGGACATCGACGGCGTCTACTCCCAGGACAAGTACATCTGGGTCGACCCGACGACGGGATCCATCGTCAACCAGACCCAGCACGAGGTGCGCGAGCTCGAGGACGGCTCCCCGCTGCTCGACATGCAGCTCGCGTTCACCGACGAGCAGGTCGAGGGCAACGTCGCCGACGCCAAGGACAGCGGCCAGTCGCTGGACCTCCTCACCAAGACCCTGCCGCTGGTCGGCTTCATCGGTGGTGCGATCGCCTTCCTCGCCGGGCTGTTCCTGTTCCTGCGCGGGCGCCGCGACACGACTGCTGCCTGAGGCGGGACCGACCAGGTCCTGACGGCATGTCCGAGCTCGCAACTGTCCAGTCCGAGGACGTGCGGTGGTACGCCGACACGTTCGAGCGGATCCAGCACAACGTGGAGACGGCCGTCCTCGGCAAGCGACACGTCGTACGCCTCGGGCTGACCTGCCTCGTCTCGGAGGGTCACCTCCTGCTGGAGGACCTCCCCGGGACGGGCAAGACGATGCTGGCCCGCGCGCTGGCGAAGTCGCTCGACTGCTCCTTCGCGCGCATCCAGTTCACGCCCGACCTGCTGCCGTCCGACATCACCGGCGTCACGGTCTACGACCAGGCGCACGGCGAGTTCTCCTTCCACCCGGGGCCCCTCTTCCACAGCCTGG
The DNA here is from genome assembly GCF_048161455.1 of Nocardioides sp. T5. Lineage (NCBI taxonomy): Bacteria > Bacillati > Actinomycetota > Actinomycetes > Propionibacteriales > Nocardioidaceae > Nocardioides > Nocardioides sp. T5. The sequence goes on from NZ_CP182415.1 coordinate 2,202,708, forward strand.
TGCTGGCCGACGAGATCAACCGCGCCTCGCCCAAGACGCAGTCCGCGTTGCTCGAGGTGATGGAGGAGGGACACGTCACCGTCGACGGGAAGACCCACGAGGTCCGCCGGCCGTTCATGGTGATCGCGACGCAGAACCCGATCGAGCAGGCAGGCACCTACCAGCTTCCGGAGGCGCAGCTCGACCGCTTCCTGATGCGCACCAGCGTCGGGCACCCCGACGCGGAGTCCACCGAGGCCCTGCTGGCCGAGTCGCGCATCCGCGACCGTGCGGCGGACCTCCTGCCGGTCGTCACGGGGCGGGAGATCGAGCAGATGGGCCGGTTGGCCGACGCGGTGCACGTCGACCCGGCCGTCATCGCCTACGTGCGCCGCCTGGCGGAGGCGTCGCGGGAGGTGCCCGAGGTCAGGATCGGCCTGTCCACCCGTGGCTGCCTGGCCTGGATCCGTGCCGCGAAGGCGTGGGCCCTCGCCGAACGGCGCGGGCACGTGGTGCCCGAGGACGTCGCGACGCTCGCGCACCCGGTGCTGGGGCACCGCCTGCTGATGGGCTCCGGGGCTGCCTACGGGGGTACGACGTCCGACGCGATCATCGACGACCTGCTCGCGCAGGTGCCCGCACCCCGCGACCGCGCGTGAGCAAGCGGGCCAGCACGCGGGGCGGCGCCGCTCGGCTGCCCGCCGCGCTGTGGCCCCCGCGCCTTGCGGGCCCGCTCCGTGTGTTCACGCCCCTCGGTCGCGGCGTCCTGGTCACTGGCGTCGTCGCAACCGTGCTCGCCGTGCGGTTCAACTGGCACGAGTTCGCGCTGGTCGCTGCCGTCACGTACGGGCTGCTGCTGGTGGCGATCGCCTGGCAGGTGCTGCCGGGGGAGCCGTCGGCGAACCTCGTGCTCAAGCAGACCAGGACCGTCGTGGGGGCCCAGCCGGTGGTCGCGGTCCTGGAGGTGGAGGCAGGCGCGGTCCCGATGCTGTTCCCGCGCGTCGTCGTGCCCGTGGGGACGCGCACGGTACGACTCCGACTGCCGTTCCTCCGACCCTTCTCGCGGCACGAGGAGTCGGTTGAGCTCCCCGCGATGCCTCGAGGTGTGCACGTGGTCGGCCCGGTCGCCTATGAGAGGACCGATCCGGTCGGGCTGCTGAGTCGCCGTCACACGATCGGTGGATCGGTCGATCTCTTCGTGTCGCCGCAGGTGACAGACGTAGACGTCTTCGCCGGAGGTCTAGCCAACGACCTCGACGGGGCGACGAGCCGACAGCTGTCGATGAGCGACCTGGCCTTCCACGCACTGCGCGAGTACGTCCCCGGGGACGACCTGCGGCACGTGCACTGGCGGTCGTCGGCCAAGGCGGGTCAGCTGCTCGTCCGGCAGTTCCACGAGACCCGGCGCGGTCATGTCACGGTGCTGGTCGACTGCGCGAGGTCGTCCTACCCGCGACTGCGCGACTTCGAGCTCGCGACGTCGGTGGCCACCTCGATCGCGCTGCGCTCCGTGCGCGACGACTTCGACACCTACCTGCGGTGCGGACCTCATGTCGCGCACAGCCGCCACCCCGTCGCGATGACCGACGCGGCGTGCCGGTTCGCCGTCGAGGACGACGACGGTCACCTGGCCCAGGCCATGGACGCAGCCGGGGCCGTCGCCGGGACCGGGCTCGTCGTCCAGGTCACGGGAGCGGCCCGGGCGATAGCCGACCTCGACGCAGCTGCTGCGCAGCTCGGTCGCGGAGCGGACTGGATCGTCGTACGTGCGGACAGCGAGGGCAAGACGCTGGTGCGTGACAGCGGATCGCTGCGCGAGCTCTCCGTGCCCGACCTCGCCCGCCTCCACGAGCTGATGGCGCGGGGGATGCGGTGACGCGCCAACAGGGCAGCGTCGCCGACGGGGTGGTGGTCGTCGTCGCCCTGGCGATGATCCTGTCGATCCTCGACGACAGCTTCGCGGACCGCACCTACCTCGTCGCAGGCCTGGTCCCCGTCGCGCTGCTCGTCGGTCTCGCCCTGGCCACCCGTCGTCTGCACGAGGGGGGCTGGTGGTACTCCCTCGCCGGTCTGGCGGGCTTCGTCCCGGTCGCGGCGTGGGCCGCGCTGCGTGAGCCGGGGCCGTGGGTGTTCCCGACGTTCCGCACGGTCGGGCGGGTCCTGACGGGGTCCGTCGACGCACCCCTGACGTTGGTCAGCACGGTTCCCCCAGTGGAGCCGAGCGGACAGGTCATGCTGGTGCCGTTCCTCATCGGGTTCCTCGCGGCGTTCCCCGCGGCGTGGTTCGCGGTCGCGACCACGCGCCCGTTCGCGCCGGTGGTGCCCTTGCTGGCGGCCCTCGCGGCGACCATTCCGCTGGGGGTGCTCGCTCCGACCCTGATGGTGACCCGGGGGATCCTCGTCGGGGGCCTGCTCCTCGCCTGGGCCGCGGTGCGGGCGCGTCGACGCGAGACCACCGCGAGCGCCACCCGCGGGGCCGGCGCGGCTGCCGCAGCGGCCGTCGTGACGGTGGTGCTCGTGTCCGCCCTCGCCGTGCTCGTGGTGCCCGACTCGGACGTGTCCGACCGCGTGCTGCTCAGCGGCAGGAACGACACGCCGCGCGTCGCCGACACGCCGGCACTGCCCGTGCCGAGGACCGACGACATCAGGTTGTTCACGGCGAGGGGGGTCCCCGACGGCCATCGGTTGCGGCTGGCCGTGCTCGACCTCTACGAAGGCACGGCCTGGATCCCCGCGGAGGAATCGCCGGGGTCCGACGGCTACGGGACGTTCAAGCGGGTCGGGTCCGCGGTGGCCGCCCTCCATCCCGGGACCACGGCGGTGGTGCGCGTGAAGTTCCGTCCCGGCTACTCCAGCGACTGGCTGCCGATGCTCGGTGAGCTGACCAGTCTCGACTTCGACTTCAATCCCGGCAGGACCGATGTCGGCGACGTGCGCTACAACCAGGCCACGGCGAGTGCCCTCGTGCTCGGCGGGGTCGACGTGCGTGACGAGTACCGCTTCGAGTCGGTGGTGGGGAAGGTGGGCTTCACGCGTCGCGACCGGACGCGCGAGCCGACCGACGAGCAGCGCCAGCCGGACGGTGAGTTCCTCGACGAGCACCTGGAGCCGTTCGACCGCCGGGAGCTGCTCCCGCTGGAGCGGGTACTGCTGCTGGCCCGCTACCTCCGGACGCAGGGCACGGTGCGGACCACCGAGGCCTTCGACCAGTCGCCCGACATGCTCGGGCGCCGCATGCTCGGGTCGCAGCGGATGACCGGCACCGCCTTCCAGTACAGCGCCCTCATGGCGCTCGGGGCCTCCCGGCTCGGCGTTCCCGCGCGCCTGGTCACCGGTGCGGCGCCGGGCCGCCGCGGGCTCGTCGACTACGGCGACCTCACGTCCTGGGTCGAGCTGCAGTTCGAGGACGGCACCTGGCGCCCGCTCGACCTGGAGCGATACCTCGGCTCGCGCGTGCTGGAGGAGGGCACGGAGCCGGTGCCGGCGCCCGACCCTGAGGACTTCGTCCAGCAGCAGCTCGACCAGGCGTCGAAGGGGAAGGACCGGGAGATCGGTCCGCCCCGCGACGCGGCGGAGCCGCGTCCCGCGCGGCAGGTGGCCCTGGCGGTCGTCGCCGTGATCGTCACGCTCGGTCTCGCCGCGTTGCTGCTCGTGCCCCTGGCGAAGGTGCTGCGTCGCGCCCGCCGACGACGTACGTCGTCGTGGTCCGGCCTCTACGTCAACGGCTGGCAGGAGGTGCTCGACGCTGCCCGCGACTGCGGCACCCCCGTGCCCGACGGGTGGAGCCGCTTCGCGCAGGCGGCCGGCCTGGGCGTGGGCGCCGACCTGGCCCGGGAGGCTGACGCGGCAGTGTTCGCGCCCGGACCCCCGGACGAGGCGGAGGGGCGCGCGTTCTGGGACGCGTGCCAGCGGGTGCGTCGTGAGCTCGTCACGCAGGGAGGACTGCGCCGGCGGCTGCGGGCACACCTCGACCCGGCGTCACTGGTGGCCGGCTGGGCCCGCCGGAGCCGCTCAGGCCGCCAGGCGCGCCACGAAGATCGCGGTCCCGGGCGTCAGCACCCCGCGGGTGCGTGACCAGCCTCCCCAGACCCGGTCGTGGTGCTCGGGCCACTCGGGCTCGACGAGGTCGACGAGCCTGAAGTCGTGCCCCGCGAGCAGGCGCACCCAGTCGCCCAGGGTGCGGTGGTGCTCGACGTACGACACCACGCCGGTCGCGTCGTCGACCTCCACGTAGGGGGTGCGGTCCCAGTAGGACTGGGTCGCGGTGAGGCCGGCCTCGCCCGGGTCGTCGGGGAACATCCACCGCGTCGGGTGGGTGACCGAGAAGGCGAACCGGCCGCCGGGTCGGAGCACACGGGCCACCTCGCGGACCGCGACGTCGATGTCGCTGACGAACTGCAGGGCGCCGAAGGAGCAGAAGACGACGTCGAAGCTGTCGGGGGAGAAGGGCAGGGCGGTGGCCGTGCCGCGCACGGACGGGACGGGGACGCCCGTCTCCGCGTCGAGGCGGAGCGAGTGCTGCAGCTGGCGGTGCGAGAGGTCGAGGCCGAAGCCCCGGCCGCCGTGCGTGCGCACCCAGCGCGAGCACTGCCCGGCGCCGCTGCCCACCTCGAGGACGTCGAGACCGGCCACGTCGCCGAGGATCCCGAGCTCGTCCTCGGTGTGGCCCTCGGGCCCCCAGACGAATCCGGCGTCACCCAGGAAGTTGCCGTGGGTGGCCTGGTACTCGTCGGCGTAGCGGTCCCAGTCGGGTCCGTTGGCACTGCGTGACTCGTGCTCGGAGACGGGGCGCCGCTCGACACGCACCGACTGCGGCAGGTGATCCTCCACCCTCGGAAGCCTAGTGGGGGTGCGGTCGAACCTCGCCGGCGTGTGCCACGATCGCTCTGATGAGCGACCTCGGACCCACGCTGCAGCCGCTGGCCGGCGGCCACTCCGGGCGCACGTTCCTCGGGGAGGTCGCCGGCGAGCGCGCCGTCGTACGCCTCTATCCACCCGGGGACCCCCGCGGTGACGCGGCCCCGGAGGTCGACCAGGCGTTGCTGCGCCTGGTGCGGGGCCTGCTGCCGGTCCCCGAGGTGCTCGAGGTGCGGCTCGGTGACGAGTCGACCGGCCGGCCGGGCCTGCTGGTGACGTCGTGGCTGCCGGGGGAGCGGGGCGACCTCGTCGTGGAGCGGCTCACCGCAGCCGGCGACACCGACGGGCTCCGCCGGCTCGGGACCAGCACGGGCGGGGTGGCCGCTGCGCTGGCCGCGATGCCCGCGCTGCGGCCCGGACCGTTCGTCGACCCCGAGCTGACCGTCGGCGCCTTCCCCGACGGTGGTCTCGACGAGTGGGTCGTCTCCCGCCTGGCGCACTGGCCCGAGGCCGAGCGCGCTGCGCTGGCGCAGGTGGCCCGGGACGCGCAGGACCTGCTCGACACGGTGCAGCGGGCCTGCCTGGTGCACAGCGACCTCAACCCGAAGAACCTGCTCGTCGATCCCGACACCCTCGAGGTGACGGGCGTGCTCGACTGGGAGTTCGCCCACGCCGGGCACCCGTGGACCGACCTCGGCAACCTGCTGCGGTTCGACCGGGAGCCGGCCTACGTGGACGGTGTGCTCAACGCATGGGCGTCGCGGCACGGCGGTGCCGCCGACGCGCTGCTCGACGGGGCGCGGGCAGCCGACCTCTGGGCCCTCGTCGACCTCGCTGCCCGAGCCGGCGAGAACCCCGTCGCCGACCGGTCAACGGTGCTCCTCCGTGCCATCGCGGAGGCGGGCGACGTGCACGCGTGGCCGCACGAGGCGTGACACCGGTCTGAGCGTGGACTGAGCGTGCCTGCCGGTTGGACGCCGAGCGTGGCGCGCGCGTAGTCTTGGGTGTTGCGCCAGTCGTCTGCCCGGCTTCCATACCGAGCGAACCCGGGCTCGCCGCACCACCGTCCGTGACCAGTCACCGTCGGGGAGCAGTGAAACAGGCAGTTGCACGCGTCCGCACGACTCCATCCATCCAAGGAAATTCCTTCCATATGACGAGCACGCTCTCCACTCTTCCGGACTACGACGCCCCTCAGGTGGCTGTCAACGACATCGGGTCCGAAGAGGACTTCCTCGCGGCGATCGACGCGACCATCAAGTACTTCAACGACGGCGACATCGTCGACGGCACCATCGTCAAGGTGGACCGTGACGAGGTCCTCCTCGACATCGGCTACAAGACCGAGGGCGTCATCCCCTCGCGCGAGCTGTCCATCAAGCACGACGTCGACCCCAACGAGGTCGTTTCCGTGGGCGACAAGGTCGAGGCCCTGGTCCTCCAGAAGGAGGACAAGGAGGGTCGCCTGATCCTGTCCAAGAAGCGTGCTCAGTACGAGCGTGCCTGGGGCACCATCGAGCAGGTCAAGGAGGAGGACGGCGTCGTCGAGGGCACCGTCATCGAGGTCGTCAAGGGCGGCCTCATCCTCGACATCGGTCTTCGCGGCTTCCTGCCCGCCTCGCTGGTGGAGATGCGTCGCGTCCGCGACCTGCAGCCCTACGTCGGCCAGACCCTCGAGGCGAAGATCATCGAGCTCGACAAGAACCGCAACAACGTGGTCCTGTCGCGTCGCGCCTGGCTCGAGCAGACCCAGTCCGAGGTCCGCCACGGCTTCCTGACCCAGCTCCAGAAGGGCCAGATCCGCAAGGGTGTCGTCTCCTCGATCGTCAACTTCGGTGCGTTCGTGGACCTCGGCGGCGTCGACGGCCTCGTCCACGTCTCCGAGCTCTCCTGGAAGCACATCGACCACCCGTCCGAGGTCGTCGCCGTGGGCGACGAGGTCACCGTCGAGGTCCTCGACGTCGACATGGACCGCGAGCGTGTCTCCCTGTCGCTGAAGGCGACGCAGGAGGACCCGTGGCAGCACTTCGCCCGGACCCACCAGATCGGCCAGATCGTGCCCGGCAAGGTCACCAAGCTGGTGCCCTTCGGCTCGTTCGTCCGCGTCGAGGAGGGCATCGAGGGCCTGGTGCACATCTCCGAGCTCGCCGAGCGTCACGTCGAGATCCCCGAGCAGGTCGTCCAGGTCAACGACGACGTCATGGTCAAGATCATCGACATCGACCTCGAGCGTCGCCGGATCTCGCTGTCGCTCAAGCAGGCCAACGAGACCGCTGCCGCCGCCGACGTGGAGGAGTTCGACCCCACGCTCTACGGCATGACCGCGACCTACGACGAGCAGGGCAACTACGTCTACCCCGAGGGCTTCGACCCCGAGACGGGCGAGTGGCTCGAGGGCTTCGACGAGCAGCGTGCGGTCTGGGAGGACCAGTACGCCAAGGCGCACGCGCGCTGGGAGCAGCACGTCAAGCAGCAGGCCGACGCGAAGGTTGCCGAGGCCGAGGCCGGCGAGGCCACCTCGTACTCCTCGGGCGGCGACGTCGTCGAGGACGGCGAGTCCGGTGGCGACACCGGCGGTTCGCTCGCCTCTGACGAGGCGCTGCAGGCGCTCCGCGAGAAGCTGACCGGTGGCCAGGCCTGATCGGCTGATCCACTGATCTGAGCACCACCACGACGGCCCGCCGGGGAGACCCGGCGGGCCGTCGTCGTCTGTGGGTGGGTGCTGTCGTCAGGGACGATCCGCTAGAACTGGCCTCATGACAGGAAGCGGAACGTCAGCCCTGGTGCTCGGCGGTGGGGGCATCACCGGGATCGCCTGGCAGCTCGGGATCCTCACCGGCCTGGCGCGGGCGGGTGTGGACCTCGCCGACGCCGACACCGTCGTCGGCACCTCCGCCGGATCGGTCGTGGGTGCGCAGGTGACCAACGGCGTCCCGCTCGAGGAGCTGTACGCCGCCCAGCTCGAGCCGGCCGACGCCGAGCTGGGGGGTCGGCTCTCCCGCATCGCGGCGCTCAAGCTCGTCCCGCCCTACGTGCTGCCCGGGAGCGGCCGCGACAAGCTCGCTCGCGTCGGACGGGTCGCCCACGCGTCCCACGCCCCCGGGAGCGTCGACCGCGAGGGCGTGATCCGCGCCCGGTTGCCGGTCCACGACTGGCCCGACCGCGACCTGCGCATCACTGCGGTCGACGCCACCAGCGGTGAGTTCACCGTCTTCGGGCCGGACTCGGGCGTTGACCTGGTCGCGGCCGTCGCTGCCAGCTGTGCCGTCCCGACGGTGTGGCCGCCCGTGGAGATCGGCGGGCGCACCTACATGGACGGCGGCATGCGATCCACGGCCAACGTCGACGTGGCCCGGGGAGCCGAGCGCGTCATCGTGCTGGCGCCCCTGCCGCGGTCGGTGAGCAAGAAGGTGTCGATCCGGGCCCAGCTCGAGCGCGTCGCACCGCGTGCCTGGTCGGTGGTGACGCCGGACCCGGAGGCGCTGGCCGCCTTCGGCCGCAACCTGCTCGACCCCGCCAAGCGCGCCGTCGCGGCCGAGGCCGGGCTGCGCCAGTCCCGCGACCTCGTCGACCAGGTCGGCCCGGTCTGGACGGCCTGAGAGCTCAGACCAGGTCGGCGAGCGCGTCGCGCCGCACCTTGCCGGTGGCCGTCATCGGCAGGCCGGCGACGCCGAGGTATTCCTTGGGACGCTTGGCCGGCGCCAGGACCAGCCGGGCATGGGCGTCGAGGGCGTCCGTCGTGACGTCGCCCACCACGGCGGCGCACACCCGCTGGCCCCACCGGTCGTCGGGCACGCCGAAGACTGCGACGTCGTCGACCCCCTCGACCTCGCGCAGGGCGTTCTCGACCTCGAGCGGGTAGACGTTGACGCCGCCGGTGATGATCAGGTCGGTGCGTCGGCCCTCGAGGTGGAGGTAGCCGTCGGGGTCGATCCTCCCGACGTCACCGACGGTGAACGCCGGCCCGTGCGGGGTGTCGCGCCAGGCCGCCGCCGTCTGCTCGGGGGCCCCGAGGTAGGTGAACCGGGCGTGCTGCGGCACGGCGCACCAGATCCGGCCGTCGTCGTCGGTGGTCAGGGTGCGTCCGGGGCGGGCCCGCCCCACCGTGCCGGGGTGCGCCAGCCAGTCCTCGGAGCGACACGCGGTGAACTGGCCCTCGGTCGAGCCGTAGAACTCCCACGTCGAGCCGTCGGGGAACAGCTCGACCAGCCGGTGCTTGACCTGCGGAGGGCAGGGGGCGCCCGCATGGGCGACGAGCCGGAAGGACGACAGGTCCGGGACGCCCGCGGTGTCCCAGTGGGCGAGGAGCCGCTGCAGGTGCGTCGGCACGCAGAACATCGTCGTCGGCCGATCGCGCTCGATCGCCGCCGTCACCACGGCCGGGTCGAACTTCCCCGGCACCACGATCCGGCCGCCGGCGAGCAGGGTGCCGGTCGCGAAGCGGAGCGGGGCGGAGTGGTGGAGCGGGCTCAGCACCAGGTTGACGTCGTCCGCGTCGAAGCCCCACAGGTCGCGCTCCTCGTCGACCAGGGCGGCTGCCTCGCTCTCGGGGAGGAGCCCGGACCACACGCCCTTCGGTGTGCCGGTCGTGCCGCTGGTGCAGTGGATCGGCCGGCCGAGGGGCAGCGACCGGGACCGGCCGCGCCGGGCGGCGAGCAGCTGCTCCACCTGCGCCTGCGAGGTGACGACGAGGTCGGGGGCGATCGGATCGAGGATCCGGTCGCGCTCCGCCTGCGTGAGCGCGGGGTCGAGCGGCACCGGGAAGATCCCGTCGGCGAGCAGCGCCAGGACCAGGTCGACGTACGACGGCGAGCCGGGGACCAGCAGGGTCACCCGGGCGCCTGCGGCGAGGGCGTCAGCGGTGCCTGGTCCGTCCATGGGGGCATTGTGCCTGCGCCCCTGCACACGCCAGCACCCGCCGGGGTGACCGGCGGGTGCTGGTGGTGGGGTGGCTCGGTGTCAGCGGCGCACGGTGATCCAGAAGCGGACGGTGCGCTTGTTGCCCGCCTCGTCCCGGACCTTCAGCACGACGCGGTGACGACCCGGCGCGAGCCGCTTCGCCGTCGCGACCATGACGCCCTTGCGGTTGACCCGCACCTTCGCCGCGGCCCGACCGTCGAAGCGCACCTTCACGTCGCGCGCCCGGAGGTCGTCGTAGCGGTCGCTGAGGCGCGCCCGCACCTTCGGCGTCCGGTCCTTGGTCACCTGGCGTCCCTTCAGCACCTTGACCTTGGGCTTGCCCCGGTCGACCGTCCAGGTGCGTGCGGCCGGGCTGGCGTCGGTGTTGCCCGCCTTGTCGGTGGCCCGCACCCGCAGCTCGTGCTCGCCCGTCCCGAGCTTGTTGAACGTCGCCGGGGAGCTGCACGGTGCCCACGCCCCGCCGTCCAGGCTGCACTGGAAGGTGCTGCCGGGCTCGGAGGAGGTGAAGGTGAACGTCGCCGCCGGACCGCGCCCCTGGCCCTTCGGGCCGTCGGTGATGGTGGTGTCCGGAGCGGTGGTGTCACCCAGGACCGGCGGGTCGGTCGGGCCGGGATCGGTCGGACCCGGGTCGGTCGGGCCGTCGCTGGTGACGACGACCTGCACGGTGTCGGTGACCTCGTCGGTGCCGTCCTGGCGGCTCACGGTGACGGTGGCCTCGTAGGTGCCGGGCTCGGTGTAGGTGTGCGTCGGGTCGGCGCCCTCGGCCTGCTCGCCGTCACCGAAGTCCCAGGCGTAGGTCAGCCCGTCGGTGCTGGGGTCGAGGTCGACGCAGCCGATCCGCTTGGCCGGGTTGTCCGGGTCGTGGATCACGATGGCCATGGCCTTGGAGCCGGCGCGCTGGTCGCTGGTGACGACCACCTCGCCGCTGGCGCCGTCGGCGTCGCTGGTGAACGGCAGCCAGATCTCGTTGTCCTCGGAGAACGGCTGGTCGGTGTCGAAGCGGAAGTGCGCTCCGCCGTTGCCGTCGGTGCAGGACTGCTCGTGGACGTGGACCATGTGGTCGGCGTCGGGCTTGAGGCCGGTGACGTCGAGCGTGGTCACGGTGGTGCCCCGCGAGCGGACCATCGAGGCGGTGCCGGTGAGGTCGGGGTAGGTGGTGGTGCCGTCGGCGAAGGAGCTGAGCTCGCCGGCGGTGGTCACCACCGTGGAGAAGTCGACCTCGAGCGGAGCGTCACCGCTGTCGGGCGTCGCCGTCGCATCGATCTCCGGCAGCGCCTCCTCACCGGTGACGACGACCTGCACGGTGTCGGTGACCTCGTCGGTGCCGTCCTGGTTGCCCGCGCCGACGGTGACGGTGGCCTCGTAGGTGCCGGGCTCGGTGTAGGTGTGCGTCGGGTCGGCGCCCTCGGCCTGCTCGCCGTCACCGAAGTCCCAGGCGTAGGTGAGCCCGTCGGTGCTGGGGTCGAGGTCGACGCAGCCGATCCGCTTGGCCGGGTTGTCCGGGTCGTGGATCACGATGGCCATGGCCTTGGAGCCGGCGCGCTGGTCGCTGGTGACGACCACCTCGCCGCTGGCGCCGTCGGCGTCGCTGGTGAACGGCAGCCAGATCTCGTTGTCCTCGGAGAACGGCTGGTCGGTGTCGAAGCGGAAGTGCGCTCCGCCGTTGCCGTCGGTGCAGGACTGCTCGTGGACGTGGACCATGTGGTCGGCGTCGGGCTTGAGGCCGGTGACGTCGAGCGTGGTCACGGTGGTGCCCCGCGAGCGGACCATCGAGGCGGTGCCGGTGAGGTCGGGGTAGGTGGTGGTGCCGTCGGCGAAGGAGCTGAGCTCGCCGGCGGTGGTCACCACCGTGGAGAAGTCGACCTCGAGCGGTGCGTCACCGCTGTCGGGCGTCGCCGTCGCATCGATCTGCGGCAGCGTCGCCTCCTCCTCGGTGACCTCGATCTCGACGCTGTCGCTGCCCTCGTTGCCGTCGGGGTCCGTCACGGTCAGCGTGGCGGTGTAGCTGCCCGCGGCCGTGTAGACGTGGTTGAGCGGGGGCTTGGGACCGGTGTACGTCGTCCCGTCGCCGAAGTCCCACGTGTAGGTGAGCGAACCTCCCTGGTCGTCGATCGCACTGATGTCGAACGCGACCGGCAGGGGAGCGGGACCACTGGTCGGCGTGGCCTCGACGGTGACCCGCGGTGCGTCGCCGGTGACGGTGATCTCGAAGTCGTCCTCGTAGGTCCCGCCCTTGCCGTCGCTGACGGTCAGGGTCGCGGTGTACGTGCCGGGGTCGGCGTACGTCACGTGGGCGTGCGACGAGGTCGACTGGTCGGACGGCTCGTCACTCTGGCCGAAGTCCCACAGGTAGGTGAGTGCGTCACCGTCTGGGTCGCTGGCGCGGGCCTCGAAGTGCACGTAGAGCGGTGCGGCGCCCTGCTTCGGGTCGACGAACGGGTCGGCCGTCGGCGCCTGGTTGTCCGTCGCGGGCTCCTCCACGATCACGGTGCCGCGCATGGTGGCGCCGTGGATCGTGCACCAGTACTCGTAGGTGCCGGGCTCGGTGAAGGTGTAGCGCACCGGCTCGCCGCCGGGTCCGCGGTACTCCTGGAGCGCGGGGTCCCAGGTGTCGGCGGTGTCGCGCGAGGTCAGGTCGTGGCCCATCGTGGCCTGGTCGAACTGCCACTCGACGGTGTCGCCCACCTCGATGGTGACCGTGGAGGTGCCGGTCTGCTCGGCGACCCACTGGTTGTCGGTCGCGGAGTCGACTGCGTCGACGACGAAGACGTCCGGGTTCGCCGGCTCCTCGACGACGACCTCGACCGTGTCCTCACCGGTCTGGCCCTCGGGGTCGGTGACGGTCACCGTCGCCGTGTAGGTGCCGGGCTCGGTGTAGGTCCAGCTCGCGTCGGCGACGTCGGCGGTGTCGTCCTGCGTCCCGTCCACGCCGAAGTCCCAGGCGTAGGTGAGCGCGCCACCCTCGGGGTCGGTGCCCTCGGCGCTGAACTCGACGTCCAGCGGCGCGGTGCCCGAGGTGGGCTCGGCGGCCGCGGTCACGCTCGGCGCCTCACCCTGCTCGACGCCGGACCAGCGGAAGAAGTCGAAGTCGGCCACCGGGTTGCCCCCGGCACCGCCCTTCAGCGCCATCACGCCGACCCGGGGGTTGGTGATCCCGGCCAGGGTGCGCGGGTCACCGACCTCCGTGAACGCCTCGCCGTCGGTGGAGTACCACCCACGCAGCTGGGAGCCGTCGGAGGTGAACCGCAGCCAGAAGGTGGTGGGGAAGTCGCCGGGCAGGAACGGCCCGTCGAAGCTGCCGCCACCGGTGTTCCAGTCGCCGGTGAACTCGAAGTCGTTGTTGCTCGGGCTCGACGACTTGAGGAACTCGATCCACTCGTTGCCGTTGCCCTTGTCCACGAAGGTCAGCTTGGCGAACCCGGAGCCGCCGCTGCCGGCGACCACTAGACCGGCCTGCTGGCCGGCCTCGGCGGGGTCCCAGGTGAGCTTGGTCGTCGCGGTCCACGCGCCGTCGGGCGCGTCCTGGGTGATGATGTTGGCGGTGTCGTTGTACTCGCCGTTGCGGGCGGTCAGGTGCAGCGCACCGTCGGAGACGTCGTACGCCGTCTCGTCGGGGCGGCGCACCGTCCAGTGGCAGTTGTCGAGCAGCTCGGTGTCGTTGAACTCGTCGGAGCGCTCGGGCTGGTCGCACGGCGGCGCCGGCTCCTCGGCCCGGACGCCGGAGACGCCGAAGACGTGGAGCTTGGGGTCGACCGGCAGCGTCAGGGTGTCGGGCTGCTTGCCGGACTCCAGCGCGATCCGCTGGGTGAAGATCATCACCCGCGGCGACGTGTCGCCTCCGCCGTTGTGGCGGTAGGGCATGTCGATGGCGATCTCCTCGCCGAACTTCGGCGTCACGGCCCAGTCGGTGAACCGCAGGGGGACCTGCACGGTGGTGCCGTCGTTGTAGGCGAGCGTGGCCTCCTTCTGGACGTCACCGTTGTGCGCGGTGGCGAGGATGCTCAGCTCGTCGTAGGTGCCGGTCGGCAGGGTGATCACCTGGCCGTCGGACTCGACGTTGTTGAGCTGGCCGTCGGCCGGGCTGCCCAGGTCGTAGTCGACGCCGTTGAGCTTCACCGGGCCGCCGTTGTCCTGCACGGCCGGGGGGAGGAGCTCGGCGGCGAAGGTCCAGCCACCGCCGTCGAAGTTGCCGTCACCGGGGTTGGCGTCGGTGGAGATGCCGTCGTTGTTGAACAGCTCCGACAGGTCGGCCACGGGCCGGCACTCGCCGTCGGCGAGGACCTCGATGCGCACCGAGCTGGTGCCGGTGTTGCCGTCGGGGTCGGTCGCGGTGACGGTCGCCGTGTACTCGCCGGCCGCCGTGTAGGTGTAGGTGGGCGACTTCTCGGTCGAGGTGTCGGCGTCGGTGCCGTCCACGCCGAAGTCCCACGCCCAGGTCACGGCCTGGTCCTGCGGGTCGGTCGCGGAGGCGTCGAAGTCGACGTCCAGAGGCAGCACGCCGCAGCGCGGGGTCGCGGTCGCGGTGACGACCGGGTCGACGAGGACGGTGATCTCCTCGGTCGTCCGGGTCAGGCCGCGGTTGCCCGCGGCGTCGACGGGCGTCACCTTCGCGGTGAACGTCCCACCCTCGGTGTAGGTGTGCGAGACCGTGCCGGCGGCACCGGTGACGATGTCGGACCCGTCGCCGAAGTCCCAGTCGTAGGTGATCGCGTCGTCCTGCCGGTCGATGCCCTCGGCGGTGAAGTCCACCTCGAGCGGGGCGCCGCCACGGACCGGGTCGGCCGTCAGCTTGTTGACGAACGGCTTCTGGACCTCGAGCTCCTTGACCTGGATGTTGCGGAAGCTGACCTCGTCGGCGTTGCCGTGGTTCTGCAGGCCGATGTAGCCGCCGGTGCCGCGGGTGCCGTCGGAGGTGTACTCGTTCACCACCTGGCCGTTGAGCGTCATGGTGTAGGTCTGGCCCTCGACCCGGATCTCGTAGTCGTTCCACTCACCGATGGGCCGGGCGTTGCGCGCGTCCTCGCGGTCGAAGTTGTAGACCGACCCGGTCTTCTGCGGCTCGTCGTTGGGCTGGCCCTCCTTGATCTGGATCTCGTGGCCGTTGTCGACCGCCACGTAGGGGTCGTTGCCCGGGTCGGGGAAGCGGGTGAAGACGCCGGAGTTGTCGCCGTCGTCGGACAGCTTGAACTGCAGCTTGACCGAGTAGTCGTCGAAGGTGCGCTCGGAGAACCAGAACAGCCCGAGACCGCCGAAGCTGGTGAGCTCGCAGTTCTCGACGGTGAACCCGCCGGGACCGGACTGCTTCCAGGCGGACACGTCGGTGCCGTCGAAGAGCAGCTCGTAGCCCTCGTCGGGGGTGGGTGCGGTCGCACACGGCTGCCGGACCGTCACGTCGACGGCCTTGCTGGTCGACTTGCCGGTCGAGTCCTCGACGGTGAGCGTCGCGGTGTACGTGCCGGGCTCGGGGTAGGTCCACGAGGCCGTCGCCGCGCTCGCCGTGTCCTCCTCGGTGCCTTCGACGCCGAAGTCCCACGCGTAGGTGATGTCGTCACCGTCCGGGTCGTTGGCCTCGGCGGTGAACTCGACGTCGAGGGGCGCGAGACCGTCGGCAGGGGTGGCCTCGGCGGAGGTGATCACCGGGGAGGTGTTGCCGGCGACGCCCAGGCCCTCGACGGAGAACTCGTCGAAGTTCATCTCGCCGTTGCCGGCGTAGACGAAGTAGAGCGGGCGTCCGCCCGCGTCGGCGTCACGTGCGGTGATGGCGGCGCTGACCGTCTTGTAGAAGTACTGGCCCTGGGTGCCGCCGTCGAGCGGCACGGTCGCCACGATCGGACCGTCCGCGGCTCCTGCGCGCACCTGGATGGCGGCACCGGCCTGCGGCCCGCCGGAGTAGCGGATCGACACGTCGGTCATGTTGACCAGGCTCATCGGGTCGAACATCACCCAGTCGCCGTTGCCCATGCCGGTGATCAGGGATCCACCACCGGGCCGCGTGCCGGACTTGTCGTCGTAACCGGTCTGGCCGACTCCCTGGCGCTCGGTGGCGTGCTCGGCCTGGCGCAGCTTGGGCTGGAGGATCAGGGTGTCGCTGCCCTGCAGCGGTGCGTTGGCGCCGTCGTTGGCGCCGCCGTCGGTGTAGGTCGCGATGAGCACGCCGTAGGTGTTCGCGTCGGGACCGTGGTCCCCGGCGGTCGAGGTGCGGATCTCGCCCTCGCAGCCGGTGACCGACAGGTTGGGGTGGACGTGGATGTCGTGGCCCAGGCCCGCCTGGAGCACGACCTTCGAGCAGTCGACGGTCTCCTCGGCGTCCTGCACGTCGATGCTGAAGGGGATGTCGTCGCCGGAGGAGTAGAAGCCGCCGTCGACCGGGAGCTCGATCTGCACCGTCGGCGCGGTGTTGCCGACGTTGACCACGACCTGCGAGGTCGCGGTCTTGCCGGTCGCGTCGGTGACCGTGAGCACGACGGTGTAGTCACCGGCCTCCTCGTAGGTCCTGCTCGGGTCGGCCTCGGTCGAGTCGGTCTCGCCGTCGCCGTCGAGGTCCCAGGCGTAGGTGACGTCGTCACCGTCGGGGTCGCTCGTGCCGTCGCTGCTGAACTGGACGGTGAGCGGTGCCGGGCCCTCGGTCACGTCGGCGCTGGCGCGGGCCACCGGCGCCGAGCCGTTGACGGCGTAGTCGATGCGGACGAGCTTGGTCTGCGGGGAGCCGGAGAAGAAGCCGGTGCCGTACTCGAGGACGTACATCGAGCCGTCGGGGCCGAACTCGAGGTCACCGGGTGCCACGAAGCCGCTCATGAAGTCGTTGATCGACTCGATGTTGCCCTCGGCGTCGGTGCGGACCTCCTTGATCCAGCCGCGGCTCATCTCCGACATGAAGTAGGAGCCCTCGAAGTAGGCCGGGAACGCCGTGTCCTCGGCCGCGGTGTTCTGCGACTGCCGGTAGACCTGACCGCCGGTCGGGGTGGATCCCTGGACGGCGGGGTACTTGTAGGGCGCGACGTCGGAGTAGGGGATCCAGGCGTCGGTCATCGGCGGCAGGGTCTGCAGGCCGGTGCTGTTGGGGGAGTCGTTGACGCCGGCCATCTCGTCCGGGTCGTTGCACGGGAAGCGCTTGGGGGTGCCGTCGGGGTTGGTGCGGTAGCGGTTGGCGACGAAGTCCCAGTCGACGTAGGCGCCGCCGAAGTCCATGTCGGTGAGGTCGTCGCCGACCTCGCCGCCGCAGTAGGGCCAGCCGCCGTTCATCGCGGAGTCGGTGCGGTTGAACTCCTCGAAGTGGCGGGGGCCGCGGTTGGGGCTGTTCACGCGCGAGTCGGGACCGACCTCGCCCCAGTAGACGACGTCGGTGTCGGCGTCGACGCCGAGGCGGTAGGGGTTGCGCAGGCCCATCGCGAAGATCTCGGGGCGGGTCTTCGCCGGGTCGGCGTCGGGGTACTCCGCGGTCGGGTAGGCGCCGCCCTCGCCGAACAGGTTGCCCTCGGGGATGTCGTAGGAGATGCCGTCACCGGCCGTCGGGTCGACGTCACCGGCGTCGTCGTTGCGGGGGATGACGCGCAGGATCTTGCCGCGCAGGTCGTTGGTGTTGGCCGAGGACTTCTGCGCGTCGTAGTCCGAGCGGCCCGAGCGCTCGTCGTGGGGGGAGTAGCCGTCGTTGTCGGAGGAGGAGGTGTTGTCACCCGTGGCGAGGTGCAGGACGCCGCCGTCGCCGAACTGGAGCGAGCCGGCGGAGTGGCAGCACACGTTGCGCTGCGTGCCGACCTCCAGGATGACCTTCTCCGACTCCTTGTCGATGAAGGCGTCGCCTTCGGCGTCGGTCTCGACCGTCAGCCGGGCGAGCCGGTTGGCGTTGTACGACGCCGGGAGGGGGGCGTAGTAGACGTAGACCCAGCCGTTGTCCGCGAAGGCGGGGTCGAGGGTGATGCCGAGGCCACCGTCCTCGAGGCCGCTCCAGACCCCGAGGCTCGGGTTGTTCATGATGATCTCGATGCTGCCGTCGGCCGGGTCGTACATTGAGATGTCACCGGCGCGGGTGATGAAGAAGACCCGCCCGTCCGGGGCGACGGTCAGCTCCATGACCTCGCCGAGACCGGTGCCCTGGCCGAGGACGACCTTCTGGAACTTCGAGAGGTCCGGCGGGTCGTCGGCGGCCGCGGCGGCGGTCTTCGCAGACGTGTCGGTCTTCCCGGTCGTGCCGGCCTCGTCAGCTTGGTCGGCCGGGTCGGCCTTGGCGGGCGCCTTCTCCTCGTCGGCTCCCTTCTCGGCGCCGGACGCGACCCGGTCGGGCGTCGGGTCCGGTACGGCGGCCGCCACCGGGGCGGTGAGCCCCAGGGCGAGCGCCAGCCCGGTGACCAGGGCGAGCAGGGAGACGAGGAGCTGACGGGACCGCACGGGCATGATGCGCCTTCCACAACCGAGAGCGAGTGGCGTCACAGGCAGACGGCCGTGTGACCGGCATCACGCTAGGCGCGACTTTTGTGTCAGGTCAAGCAAAAGTTGGTTTGCGTTCGGCGGAACCGGCCTCAGCTGCGGGGAACGAGGTGGAACCGCTCCTCGATCGGACCGAGGTCGTCGACCGGGTGGGCGGAGGAGGCATGGCCGGCGAACCGGTCGTGGCGGGCGTAGCTGACCAGGAGCGCGATGGCGGCGGCCAGGACCAGGAGGGCGATGATCGTGTTCATGGCAGCAATCATTCGCCCACCTGCTTCCTGCCACCAGTGGCAGGAATGACAGCATTGGTTGATTTACTGCCATGACTCGTGCGACGCTGCTCGTATGCAGAAGGTGGCTGTGGTGGTGCAGGAGCAGCCGGAGCCGTTCGGGCTCGGCGCGTTGTGCGAGGTCTGGGCCGAGCCCTACCACCCCGAGGACGACAACCCCGTCTTCGACTTCAAGGTCGTGACGCCCCGGCCGGGGCGGCTGCGCACGCGCGCGGGCTTCGACCTGCACGTCCACCACGGCCTGGACGAGGCGGCGGACGCCGACCTCATCTGCCTGGCTCCCAAGAGCGACCACCGCGGCACGTCGGCAGAGGTCTCCGAGCTCCTGCGGTCGGCGCACGCGCGCGGCGCCATGCTGTTCGCCCACTGCTCGGCGACCTTCATGCTGGGCGAGGCCGGTCTCCTCGACGGGCGTCGCTGCACCACCCACTGGAGGTACGCCGCCGAGCTGGCGGCTCGCTTCCCCGAGGCGGTCGTCGATCCCGACGTGCTCTACGTGCAGGACGGCTCGATCGTCACCGGCGCGGGATCCGCGGCCGCCCTCGACGCCGCGCTGCACGTGATGCGGCAGCAGTTCGGCGCCAAGGTCGCCGCCACGACGGCGCGGCGCATGGTCGTCCCGCCGCACCGTGACGGCGGCCAGGCCCAGTACATCGCCCGCCCCGTCCCGGTGTGCGAGTCGGAGGCGCTGGCGCCGCTGCTGGCGTGGATCGCCTCCCACCTCGCCGACGACCTCGACGTCGAGACGCTGGCCCGGCAGATGCACATGTCGGCGCGCACGTTCGCCCGTCGCTTCAAGGAGGAGACCGGCACGACGCCCTACAGCTGGATCCTCGGCGAACGCGTCCGCGCTGCGCAGGAGCTGCTCGAGCAGACCGACCACTCGATCGACTGGGTGGCCTCCGAGGTCGGCTTCGGCAACGCCGCGACGCTTCGCCACCACTTCGGCCGCTCCCGCGGGGTCAGTCCGCAGGAGTACCGTCGCACCTTCCGGCTGACGGCCTGAGCCCGAGCGACGAGTCGTTCCACGGGCGGAACGGCCGTGAGGGCACGGCCGGGCGACCTCTAGGCTGGAGTCCGTGAACGCGACTGCGCTGGCCGACCTGTCCGCCGACGACCTCGCCGCCCTGCTCGACGAGCAGCGGGCTGCCTACGAGCAGCTCAAGGCGCAGGGTCTCAAGCTCGACCTCACGCGCGGCAAGCCGTCGTCCCAGCAGCTCGACCTCGCCGACGACCTGCTCCGGCTGCCGACGTCTACCAAGGACGCCAGCGGCGTCGACGTCCGCAACTACGGCGGTCTCGAGGGTCTGCGCGAGCTGCGGGAGATGTTCGCCGAGCTGCTGTGGGTCGAGCCCGACCAGGTGGTCGCCGGCGGCAACTCGAGCCTGTCCCTCATGCGCGACTGCCTGGTCTGGATGATGCTCTTCGGCGCGACCGACTCCGAGCGGCCGTGGGGCAAGGAGGAGAAGGTCCGCTTCGTGTGCCCGGTGCCGGGCTACGACCGCCACTTCACCCTGCTCGAGAGCCTCGGCATCGAGATGGTGACCGTGCCGATGAACGACGACGGCCCCGACGTCGCGGCCGTCGCTGCGCTCGTCGCCGACGACCCGAGCATCAAGGGGATGTGGATCGTCCCGACCTACGCCAACCCCACGGGCGCTGTCTGCAGCCAGGACGTCGCCGCCCGGCTCGCAGCGATGCCGACCGCCGCGCCGGACTTCAAGATCTTCTGGGACAACGCCTACGCCCTGCACCACCTCACCGAGGACGAGGCCAAGAGTGCCGACATCCTCACCCTGGCGTCCGCCGCGGGGCACCCGGACCGGCCGATCATGTTCGCGTCGACGTCCAAGATCAGCTACGCAGGCGCGGGCGTGGCCTTCCTGGCCGCCTCCGCCGGCAACGTCGGCTGGTACCTCCAGCACCTCGGCAACGGCTCGATCGGGCCGGACAAGGTCAACCACCTGCGGCACGCGGAGTTCTTCGGCTCTCCGCAGGGCGTGCGCGACCACATGGCCAAGCATCGGGCGATCATCGCGCCCAAGTTCGCCGAGGTGGACCGGGTGCTGACGGAGCGGCTCGGCGGGCGCGGTGTCGCGACCTGGAACTCCCCGACCGGTGGCTACTTCGTGAACCTCGACGTGGTGCCCGGCACCGCGAGCCGCGTCGTCGCCCTGGCCAAGGAGGCCGGCATCGCGCTGACGCCCGCCGGGTCGTCGTTCCCCTACAAGCAGGACCCGGGCGACACCAACATCCGGCTGGCGCCCACGATGCCGCCGCTCGGCGAGGTCACCCAGGCCATGGAGGCCGTGGCGACCTGCGTGCTGCTCGCGGCAGCGGAGAAGGCGGCCGCCGACCGCTGACCGGGCGCTTCCTGCCCGTCAGGGTCGTCGACCGGGCGCTTCCTGCCCGTCCGGGGTCAGGCGGCCGCGGGCTCCGCGCCGAGCCCGCCGCGGACGAGGTCGGCGTAGCGACCGCCCTGCAGCAGGAGCTCCTCGTGGGTGCCGAGCTCAACGACGCGCCCCGCGTGGAGCACCGCGATCTGGTCGGCGTCGCGGACGGTGGACAGGCGGTGGGCGATCGTGATCGTCGTACGGCTCCGGGTCACCTCGTCGAGCGTGGCCAGGATGGCGCGCTCGGTCTCGTTGTCGAGAGCACTCGTGGCCTCGTCGAGGACGAGTACGGCCGGGTCGCGCAGCAGGGTGCGGGCGATGGCCAGCCGTTGCTGCTCGCCGCCGGAGAACCGGTGCCCGCGTGAGCCGACGACGGTGTCGTAGCCATCGGGAAGAGAGGCGATCAGGTCGTGGATGCGTGCGGTGCGGCAGGCCTGCTCGATCTCGGCGTCGGTGGCCTCCGGGCGGGCGTGGCGCAGGTTGTCCCGGACGCTCGCATGCATCAGGTAGGTCTCCTGGGTGACCACGCCGACGACGGCGGCCAGGTCGCCGGCGGCGAGGTCGCGGACGTCGACCCCGTCCACGAGCACCCGGCCCGACGTCACGTCGTGCAGCCGGGGCACGAGCGCGGCGAGGGTCGACTTGCCGCTGCCTGTCTCGCCCACCAGGGCGAGCGTGCCGCCCGCGGGCACGACGAGGTCGACCTCGGACAGCACGGCGCGCTCGCCGTCGTACGAGAAGCCGACCCGCTCGAAGCGGACCTCGCCGCGCACGCGGTGCCGGTCGATCCGGACGGGCTCGTCGGGCTCGCCGATCTCGACGGGGAGGTCGGCGTACTCGAAGATCCGGCTGAAGAGCGCCAGCGAGGCGGTGAGGTCGACCCCGACGTTGAGCAGCCCCATGAGCGGACGGAACAGCGTGCCCTGCAGCGCGACGAAGGCCACGAGCGTGCCGATCGTCATCCCGCCCGAGGTGGCCGGGAAGCCGGCGGCGAGGTAGATCGCGGCCGGGACGGCGGCGAAGACGACGTTCATCGTCGCCATCCGCCAGCGACCGGCGAGACGGGAGCGGATCTCGAGGCCGACGAGGTCGGAGGAGGTCTCCTCGAACCGCGCGGTCAGGCGCGGGGAGGCGCCGAGGGTCTTGGTGAGCAGCACGCCGCTGACCGAGAGGCCCTCCTCGATCTGGACGTGGAGGTCGGCGAGGCGCCGCTGGCGCTCGCCGGTGATCCGGTGCCGCATCCGGGCGACCTGGCGGGTGAGCAGGACGGCAGGTGGCAGCACCACGAGCGAGATCAGGGCGAGGCGCCAGCTCAGCGCGACCATGGCGACGGCCGTGCCGACGACCACGGTGACGTTGGCGGCGATCGACGTCGCCGTCTGGGTGACGACGCCCTGCATGCTGCCGATGTCGTTGACCAGGCGCGACTGCACCTCACCGCCGCGGGTGCGGGTGAAGAAGTCGAGCGACTGTCGCTGGAGGTGGGCGAACAGGTCGCTCCGCAGGCGGTGCATGACGCGCTGGCCCATCGCGGTGGACAGCCAGGTCTGCACGACGCCGATCACTGCTGTCGCGACGGCGACGCCGATCATGGCGCCGACCAGGAGCAGCAGCAGGCTCACGTCCTGGCGGGGGAGCGCCTCGTCGATGACGTGCCGGACGAGGAACGGCTGGGCGAGCCCGACGAGCGAGCTCAGCACGATGAGCGCGACCACGACGGTCAGGGTCGCGCGGTGCGGGGTGAAGAGGCCGGCGATGCGGCGCAGGGACACGGGGGAGTCCGCGAGCTGCCGCAGGTCGGCAGGATCGGGGCGACCGCCGCGGGAGCGGCTGCCCCGGGAGTCCGGACGGGAGTCGGGGTGGTCAGTCATCCGACCAGCTCCTCTCGGTGTGCGAAAGTAGTGAGGTAGCCTCACTGTGAGGTTGCAACCCAGAGACAGGTGGAGGTATTCCCGTGGACCGAACGAGCGCACCCGAGCCCACGACCGGCGACCTGGTCATGGCGCTTGCGCGACGCGTGCGACGTGCCCACGTCGAGGCGCTCGCCGCATGGGACGTCACCCCGTCGCAGGCGAGGGCGCTGCGCGTGCTGGGCGGCGCCGACGCGATGCGTCCCTCGGCCCTCGCCGAGGCTCTGCGGATCGCTCCCCGGTCCGCCACCGAGCTGGCCGACGCGCTCGAGGAGCGGGGCTGGGTGCGGCGCGAGCCCGACCCCACCGACCGCCGGGCCACCCGCCTGGTGCCCACCGAGGACGGTCGTCGGCTGCTGGCGCAGGTCGACGACGTACGCCGCGACGCGTCGCAGCGGGTCCTCGACGTGCTCACGCCCGCCCAGCGTCGTACGCTCCACGAGATCCTGGCCGTCGTCGTGGGGGAGGACCTGTGACCGTTCGTGTCGGCCTGACCGGCGGCATCGCCTCGGGCAAGAGCACGGTCTCGGCGATCCTCGCCGAGCTGGGCGCCGTCGTCATCGACGCCGACCTGATCGCCCGCGAGGTCGTGGCGCGCGGGACGCCGGGTCTGGCCGCCGTGGTCGAGGAGTTCGGGGCGGAGGTCCTCACGCCAGAGGGCGACCTCGACCGGGCCGCCATGGGCGCCCTCGTCTTCGCCGACCCCGACGCGCGCCGCCGGCTCGAGGCGATCATCCACCCGCTGGTGCACCGGCGCAGCGCCGAGCTGGAGGCGGACGCACCGGAGCACGCGGTCGTGGTCCACGACATCCCCCTGCTGGCCGAGGTCGGGCGGGCCGGGTCCTTCGACGCGGTCGTCGTGGTCGACGCCCCCGCGGAGCTGCAGGTGCAGCGGATGGTCGAGGACCGAGGCTGGACCCGCGAGGAGGCCGAGTCCCGCATCGCGGCGCAGGCGACCCGCGAGCAGCGACGGGCGATCGCCACGCACGTGGTCGACAACACCGGCTCGCTCGACGACCTGCGGCGACAGGTGGAGGCGATCCACGAGGAGCTGGCCCGCCGGGCCTGACGTTTCCGGCTCGTGGGCCTCGGCCGGGTAACCTCCCCGCGTGCTCTCGATCCGACCCCGCCTGGCCGTGATCGCGACCGGTGTCCTGTTCGTGAGCGGGTGCGCCGGTCTCGGCCAGGCGCCCGACGACGCTGAGCCGGGCACGTCGAGCCCCTCGTCATCGGCGTCGACGACGCAGTCCGCCGAGCCGGCCGAGCCGGAGGCAGAGGCGACCGAGGACCCCGACGCGCCGACGTCGTGGGGCCCGACGACGGGCGAGCTCGCTCAGGCCCAGGAGCTCGTCGCCGGCTGGAGCTCCGAGCAGCTCGCCGGAGGAGTCATCGTCGGACGCTTCCACGGCACCGACCCGCAGGAGCCGGCCCGCATGGTGCGCGACCTGCACCTCGCGGGCGTCTCGGTGACCGGCGCCAACGTCCTCGACCGCGACCAGGTGCTGGCGATGACCGCGGCGATCACCGAGGCCGCTCGCGCCGACAGCCGCGACCACCCACCGGTCATCGGCGTCGACCAGGAGGGCGGCTACGTCTCACACCTGCGCGGCATCGCCACCGACTTCCCGCACTTCCAGTCGGCCGGGCTCGCCATCGCTGCGGACGCCCGCGCCGGCCGCCGGGTCACCCGCGCCGCGGCCCTCGCGACGGGCCTCGAGCTGCGTGACCTCGGCTTCACGTGGGTCTTCGCCCCCGTCGCCGACGTCACCATCGGCGCCGCCGACCCCACCATCGGGGCGCGGTCGCCCTCGCAGGACCCACGTCTGGCCTCGCAGGCGGTCGGGGCTGCGATCAAGGGCTACGACGACGCGGGTGTCGTGTCGACGGTCAAGCACTTCCCCGGCCACGGCGGCGCGACCAGCGACAGCCACGACACCCTCCCGGTGCTCGACTCGACGCTCGCCGAGCTCGAGGCGCACGACCTGCCGCCCTTCGAGTCCGCGTTCCGCCAGCAGGCGCCGGCGGTGATGCTGAGCCACCTCGACCTGACCGAGATCGCGCCGGGAGTGCCGGCCAGCATGGCGCCCGAGGTGTACGACCTGCTGCGCGACGACCTCGGCTTCGAGGGCGTCACCATCACCGACTCGCTCGGCATGGGCGCCGTCGGCGGCCGGCCCACCCCGGCCCTCCAGGCGCTGCAGGCCGGCGCGGACCTGCTCCTGATGCCGGTCGACACCGCGACCACGCACCAGATCGTCGTCGACGCCATCGACTCCGGACTGGTCTCCCGCGCCCGCGTGGAGGAGGCGGCTGCCCGGGTGGTGGCGGTCCAGCTCTGGCAGGCGCGGGTGGCAGCACGACGGCCCGTCCCCGCCGACGTGGTCGAGCGCGCACAGGCCGCGAGCGCGGACCTGGAGTCCGCGGCGTACTGATCGGGGTTGGCAGCGCCCCCATCGGGCGTCGAGCGGTGCGTGACGCAGGTCCTGGGCGCTCAGAAGGTGTCTCACGCACCGCTCGGGGGCGCGGCGGGCTTCGGCGGGGCTAGGCGGGGGACATGACAAGACCGCCGGGCGTGGGCCCGGCGGTCTCGCGGTGGCGCACTGAGCGCCCGGGGTCAGGCAGCCAGGTCGGGGTCGCCCGCGCGGCGGAGCTTCTGCAGCGCCTCGCGCTCGAGCTGGCGGACCCGCTCGGCGGAGATGCCGTGGCGGGCACCGATGTCGGCGAGCTTGTGCTGGCGACCGTCCGCCAGGCCGTAGCGGGCGCGGACGATGTCGGCGGAGCGCTCGTCGAGGATCGCGACGAGGTCGTCGAGCCGCTGGCGGGCCTCCGCGTCGAGGACGTTGAGATCCGGTCCGGGCGCGGTCTCCTGCGCCATCAGGTCACCCAGCGAGGTGTCGCCGTCCTCGTCGACGGGCGTGTCCAGCGAGACGTGGTCGCGGCCCCAGCTCATCAGGTCGAGCACCCGGTCGAGGTCCATCCCGAGCTCGGTGGCGATCTCCTGCGGCTCCGGGTCGCGGCCGAGCTGGCGCTCGAGCGTGCGCCGGGCGCTGCCGACCTGGTTGAGCTCCTCGACGACGTGCACGGGGAGGCGTACGACGCGCGCCTGCTGCGCGATCCCGCGGGTGATGGCCTGGCGGACCCACCACGTGGCGTAGGTCGAGAACTTGTAGCCCTTGGTGTAGTCGAACTTCTCGACCGCACGGATCAGGCCGGTGTTGCCCTCCTGGATGAGGTCGAGCATCGGCATCTGCGAACGGCCGTACTTGCGCGCGATGGACACCACCAGGCGGAGGTTCGCCTCGATGAAGCGGTCGACGGCGAGCCGGCCCTGCTCGGCGAGCCACTCGAGCTCGGCCTCGTTGGCGCTCATCGGCGCACCGCCCTTGCGGCGACCGACGCGGCCGGTGTCGAGGAGGTGCTGGGCCAGCAGGCCCGCCTCGATCGTCTTGGACAGCTCGACCTCGGTCTCGGCGTCGAGGAGCGGGGTGCGAGCGATCTCGTCGAGGTAGAGGCCGACGCTGTCGCGGCCCTCGATCTCACGAGTGGTGGTGGTGCGCTTGGCCTGTGCGGTGCTCATCTCGTCCTCCTGCTCTCGTGCGACCACCCCTGTGTCGCACATCTGTTCCAACGCCGGTGTCCGTCGCGGGATTCCCCGCCTCGGATGTGGTGCCTTCACCTGCCTTGACGAGCCAGTACCCACCGGAGTTGCATGTTCGTCCAACTCTCAGGGACTTCTCAGGGGTTGGCCCTGAGGACCGCGTCCGCGCAGGGCCCCCGGCGGCCCGGTACCGACGTGACGCGCGGGTCCTCCACAGGCTGGGTCTGCAGCTGTGGAGGGACGCACCCGGGTTGTGGAGCAGTGACCGACTTCTGTGGGGAACCCTGTGGGACTGCCGGTTTGTCCAGCCGAACCCTTGCGTGCGCTCGACCGGAGGACATAGAACTCTCCTACCGATCCCGCTCCGGCGGGGTCGGGGATCGGATCGGACGAACAGCTCCACACGGCGACTTGCTCGCCGCGCAGGCCCGGTGGCGGGGACTGTGGGAGCCGGGAGGCCGGTGCGGTGGATCGGACGTCACCACCCCGATCACATCGAGGGGCTCCTGATGCTCATACCATCGGGAGCCCCTCACCTGTGTGCACCCACGAGGCTGCCAAAGGTCGGGGAGCGGTCGCAACTCCCGCGGGTCGACGTGCCGGTGGCCGGCGGCCGACGAGACGGCGTACGGCGTGCGTCAGTCCTCGGCCGGTGGCTCGAAGCGGCGCAGGGCCGGGTCGTCGGCGCGGAAGCTGCGCACCGGGCCGGGTGGGGTGTCGGCGGTCTCGAAGCGCACGGTCACGACCCCGGCGCCGGAGCCCCACACCCAGCCCGCACCCATCTCGTCGTGCACGACGTCGGCGCCAGGTGGCCAGGTGCGTCGCGGCGGCTCGGGGATCACCACCTCGACCTCCTCGTCCTCTCCGCTCTCGCCGAAGAGGTCCTCCTGCACCCAGTCCGCGAGCCCGGACACGCCGACACCCAGGAGCCGTACGCCGCCGGTGGTGTCGAGGTCCGCCAGCAGCGCGCGGGCGACCCGGGCGATGGTCGCGCCGTCGTCGGTCGGGCTCGTGAGCGTGCTCGACCGACTGAGCGTGGTGAAGTCGTAGAGGCGGACCTTGATGGTGACGGTCCGACCGGAGTGTCCGTTCTTGCGCATGCGCGTGCCCACCTCGCGCGCCTGCCGCGTCAGCAGGCCCTCCA
Organism: Nocardioides sp. T5; assembly: GCF_048161455.1. Taxonomy (NCBI): domain Bacteria; kingdom Bacillati; phylum Actinomycetota; class Actinomycetes; order Propionibacteriales; family Nocardioidaceae; genus Nocardioides; species Nocardioides sp. T5. The sequence goes on from NZ_CP182415.1 coordinate 2,230,223, forward strand.
TCAGCCTCCGGTCGGTGAGGTCGGAGTCATAGGTGCCCTCGACGCTGATCGACTTCGCCTCCCGCTCGGCGACGACCGGGCGCGAGTCCTGGGCCCGTGCCAGCTGCCACAGCCCGTGCCCCTGCGCCTGGCCGAGCAGTCGCACCAGCTCGTCCTCGCTGACCGCCTCGAGCTCGGCGACGGTGTGGATGCCGGCGCGACGCAGGCGCTCGGCGGTGGCGGGGCCGACGCCGGGGATCACCTTCACCTTCATCGGCCGGAGCAGGTCGAGCTCGGTGCCGGGAGGAACCACGGTCATGCCGTCGGGCTTGTCGAGCTCGCTGGCGACCTTGGCGAGGAACTTCGACGACGCGATGCCGACCGTCGCGGTGAGCCCGCCCGTGACCTCCTGCACGCGTCGCCGCAGCTCGGCACCGGCCGCGGTGACGGTGTCGACCTCGAGGTCGGGCAGGCCGGCGGCGGCGAGGTCGACGAACGCCTCGTCCAGCGAGAGCGGCTCGACGAGGGGGGAGAGGTCGCGGAGCACCTGCATGACCTGCTTGCTGGTCGCGCGGTAGGCGTGGAAACGGCCGCTCAGGAACGCCGCGTGCGGGCAGCGCGCCCGCGCCTCGCGCCCGGACATCGCGGACCCCACGCCGTAGCGGCGCGCCTCGTACGACGCCGTGGACACCACGCCCCGGCCGCCGGTGCCGCCGACGATCACCGGCTTGCCCCGCAGTGATGGCTTGTCGCGCTGCTCGACGGCGGCGAAGAAGGCGTCCAGGTCCAGGTGGAGGATCGACGCGGTGTCGCGCATCAGCCGGTCGGGCCGGGAGCGGGCAGCAGCGTCACAGCCTCATCCTCCCGCATCGGGGTGGGCGGCCGGGGAGCGCTCCGCCCCGGCCGCACGCCACGAACCGTCCACAGGCGACCCGAACCGCCGCTTCTCCACAGGTCGATGCCTGGCCGAGCGTGGAGGGTCGGTGCTGCCGGGAAGCGTCGTGGTCATGGAACCCCACGAGCTCGTCCCCGTCCCCCCGTCCACCACCCCTCCCTCGCCGTCCGGCGGCCCCACCACGCTGCGCGTGCGCACGCCGGGCGACGTCGCCGCCTTCGTGCCCCTTGCGATGGGCTTCGTGCCGCAGCGTTCGGTCGTCGTCGTGAGCGTCGGTGCCTCCGGCGGCATGCACGCCCGCGTCGACCTACCCCACGACCCCGACGACGTCGACGACGTGGTCGAGGCGCTCCTGCGGCCGGCCAGGCGCAACGGTGTGCGCGACGTCGTCGTCGTGGTCTACGACGACGACACGACGGTCGCCGACGAGGCGGCCTGGTCGGTCCACGAGGAGTTCACCGCGGCCGGGATCGCCGTGCGCGAGGTGCTGCGCGTCCACGACGACCACTGGTACGCCGTGCTGCCGGGCGCTCCGCTCGCCGCCTACCGGGGCGTCCGGTTCACCCTCGCCGAGCACCCGTTCACGGCGCAGGCGGTCTTCGAGGGGCGGGTGACCCACGCCAGCCGCGAGGAGCTGCGCGAGACCCTCGCGCCCGACCTGGCGGCGGTGGGACGGAGCGGGCCCCTCCTGGCGGACGCGACGCCGCTGCCCGCGGGTGGCCTGCGGGCACTGGTACGTCGCCACCTCGGCGACCGGACCACCTTCTCGGCTCCCGAGCTGGCGGCTGTCGCAGTGACGGTGCGCACGGGTGAGCGTCGCGACGAGGCGTGGGTGTGGCTCGACCGCGCGGACGCCCGCGGTGCCGTGGAGCTCTGGTCCGACGCGGTGCGCCGGCTGCCCGCGACCCACGTCGCCGGTGCCGCTGCCGTCCTGGCGTTCGCGGCGTGGCTCGTCGGGGACGGCGCGCTGTCGTGGTGTGCGGTCGACCGGTGCCGCGAGAGCGAGCCGGCCCACTCGCTGGCCGGCCTCGTGGTCCAGCTGCTGGAATCGGCGACCCCGCCGGACGCGTGGGCGACCCTGCAGCCCGGGCTCGACGCGAGCGGCGACCCGGCGGCGTGAGACCAGCCCTCCGGACGGTTCCCGCGCGGTGCCGCCGTGACTAGGGTGCCGTCATGGGTGAAGAGGTCGACCAGCAGGAGTTCAGTCGAGCCGACCGGACGCGCCACCGCGAGAAGGTGCGCCGCAACCTCGACGTGTTCGCCCGCATGCTGCGCGAGGCTGCGTTCGAGACCGACGACCCGATGACCGGCCTCGAGATGGAGCTCAACCTCATCGACGACGCGGGCGACCCGGCCCTGAAGAACGCCGAGGTCCTCGAGGCCATCGCCGACCCTGACTTCCAGACCGAGCTCGGCCAGTTCAACATCGAGATCAACGTGGCCCCGGCCAAGCTGCGTGAGGGTGGCCTCTCCAAGTTCGAGGACAGCCTGCGTCGCTCGCTCAACTACGCCGAGGAGAAGGGCTCGAAGGTCGGAGCGCACCAGGTGATGATCGGGATCCTCCCGACCCTCGCCGAGGGCCACATGAACGTGTCCTCCCTGAGCTCCAACCCGCGCTACAAGCTGCTCTCGGAGCAGATCCTCGCCGCTCGGGGCGAGGACATCACGATCAGCATCTCTGGCAAGGAGCGCCTCACCACGACCGCGGACTCGATCGTCCCGGAGGCTGCCTGCACCAGCACCCAGTTCCACGTGCAGACCTCGCCCGACCAGTTCGCCGCCCACTGGAACGCCGCCCAGGCGATCGCGGGCGTGCAGCTGGCTGTGTCGGCCAACTCGCCCTACCTGCTCGGCAAGGAGCTCTGGCGCGAGACCCGCATCCCGCTCTTCGAGCAGGCCACCGACACCCGCAGCGAGGAGCTCAAGGCCCAGGGCGTCCGGCCGCGGGTGTGGTTCGGCGAGCGGTGGATCACCTCGGTGTTCGACCTGTTCGAGGAGAACGTCCGCTACTTCCCCGCACTGCTCCCGGTGACCGACGACGAGGACCCGCTCGAGGTGCTCGAGTCCGGCGGCACGCCCGCCCTCCACGAGCTCAAGCTCCACAACGGCACGATCTACCGCTGGAACCGTCCGGTCTACGACATCTCGCAGGGCATTCCCCACCTGCGCGTGGAGAACCGGCTGCTCGCCGCCGGCCCGACCGTCGCCGACACGATCGCCAACGCCGCGCTCTGGTTCGGGCTGGTCCGCTACCTCGTCGAGAGCGAGCGGCCGCTGTGGTCGCAGATGTCGTTCTCCGCAGCCGAGGAGAACTTCCACGTCGCCGCCCAGATGGGCGTCGACGCGCAGGTCTACTGGCCGGGCCTCGGCCAGGTCCGGGCCACCGAGCTGGTGCTGCGACGGCTGCTCCCCATGGCGCGCGCCGGCCTCGACTCCTGGGGGGTCCCGTCCGAGGAGAGCGACCGCTACCTCGGCATCATCGAGCAGCGCTGCCAGACCGAGGCCAGCGGTGCGGGGTGGTTCGTCGACCGCGTCCGCGAGCGTGGGGGAGTGGACCGCTACGACGCCCTCCGGGCCACGCTCCTCGACTACCGCGAGCGGATGCACACCAACGAGCCCGTCCACACCTGGGACTGACCTCCGCCGCCTGCGCTGTCAGGTGCGGGACCCCACCGGTCGGGGTCGCAGCCGGCGCCACTCCCGGCGTACGTCGCTGACCGGGTCGAACCACCCGCGCCTGGTCACGACGACCAGGCCGACGGGCATACCCAACGCGCGAGCGGCCCAGGCGGCGGGCCCGAGCCAGCGCAGGTCGTCGTCGTGCGGGGTGAGCTGGCCCGGACGGGTCAGCCACAACGCGGGGCGGGGGACGAGGGCGGACGAGGCCCGCAGCAGCGCGAGGACGACGTCGGCCCGCAGCCCGGCGTCGGGCAGGGGCGGGTCCTCGACGTGCCGGACGCTGCGTCCCGGCACCCCGGCGTGGACCGCGACCGGGAAGCGGCGTCGGCCCTCGCTCTCGACCAGCTCGAGCGTGGCCGCTCGCAGGACGGCGTGCGTGTGCTGGTCGACGGGCGCCTGAAGTGAGGGTTGGGGCGCGAGCGGTGGGGCCACCCCTCCAGCCTGCCCCAGTGCGGAGCATCCGACCCACCCCTCCACAGGCTGCCCAAGGACTGTGGTTTCCGTTACGGTGCCAGCAGGCCAGCGGCGAGGCGTCGTGGCCACGAGAGGAGACACCATGGGCACCGTCGTCGTCGGGTACGTCCCCAAGCCGGAGGGTGAAGCGGCTCTCGAAGCCGGCATCAACGAGGCGAAGCTGCGCGGCAGCAAGCTGGTCGTGGTGAACTCCCACCGGGGAGGCCAGGAGTTCGACGGTTCGGCTGCCCGCTCCTCCGAGGACGACCTGACCGGGATCCAGAAGCGGCTCCAGGAGGCCGGCGTCGAGCACGACGTGCGCCAGCTCGTGCGGGGCTTCGAGCCTGCCGAGGACCTGATCAGCATCGCCGAGGCCAACGGTGCGGAGCTGCTCGTGATCGGCCTGCGACGCCGCTCGCCCGTCGGCAAGCTCATCCTGGGCAGCAACGCCCAGCGCGTTCTCCTCGACGCCCCGTGCCCGGTCCTGGCGGTCAAGGCGCAGTAGCAGCTCCCTGACCTCGAGCGGTTCGCGCGCGTGCGCGAGCCGCGGCGCGGCGTCCGTCGGGCAGGATGGCCCCATGGGCTTCCAGATCACGGGCGACCCCGCCGCCGACAAGGTTCTCGACGACTCCGCGTTCGCGCTGCTGGCGGGCATGATGCTCGACCAGCAGTACCCGATGGAGCACGCCTTCCGCGGGCCGGCCAAGGTCCTGGACCGCTTCGGCACGGTCGAGCCCGAGGCGATCGCGGCGGCCGACCCGGAGGAGTTCGCGGCCATGGCCTCCACCCCGCCGGCGATCCACCGCTTCCCGGGCTCCATGGCGGCGCGGCTGCAGGAGCTGGCTCGCATCGTGGAGGAGACCTACGGCGGCGACGCGTCGCGGCTCTGGACCGAGGCCGCCGACGGCAAGGACCTGCTCAAGCGGGTGATGGCGCTGCCGGGGTTCGGCAAGCAGAAGGCGCAGATCTTCGTCGCTCTCCTCGCCAAGCAGCTCGACGTACGACCCGAGGGTTGGGAGGCCGTCGTCGGTGACTATGCCCTCGAGGGGCACCGCTCCGTCGCCGACGTCGTGGACGCCGAGTCGCTGCAGAAGGTGCGCGACTTCAAGAAGGCCAAGAAGGCCGCCGCGAAGGCCACGGACTGACCTCGAGTGCCGCCCGGGCGTGCCGACGGTCGTGGACACGCGCCGAGGGGAGCCGGATGTCGGACCATCTGGACGGCCGTGGCAGAATGACCGCGCGGCTCTTGACGTCACCGGGCCTCGCCGCGCCCCGAAGCTGTTCGACGAGAGGTGTTCGTGTCCTCACACGCACGCAAGTTGCTCCCCGCAGAGGTGCTCACGCACCCCTCCATCGCTGCCCTGGTCGCCGGCGCTGCCCCCACCGGCACCGTGTCCCCCGAGGACGTACGGCGCGCCAGTGAGGAGGCCGGGGTCGAGCCCCGGCACCTGAAGGCGCTGCTGGTGCACCTCAGCGGCCTCGGGATCTCGGTGCAGATCGACGCCGCAGGAATGCGCGCGGTCGCCGCCACGAGCAAGCGGGCCGCGACGTCGTCCGCTGCGAAGAAGGCCCCGGCGAAGAAGGCGGCCGCCAAGAAGGCCACCGCCTCTCCCGCCGCCAAGACCGCGGCACCGGCGAAGAAGGCGGCTGCCAAGAAGGCTGCGTCGTCCACCGGCGACGAGGTCGTCGACCTCGGCACCGTCGAGGCGCCGGTGATCGGCCCGGACGGCAAGAAGGTCCTGCCCGACATCCCCGACGCCGAGTTCGAGAAGGACGTCGCCAAGGACCCGACGATCAAGGAGGACGAGAAGCAGGCCTTCACCGTCTCCGCGGCCGACGAGACCGACGAGCCGGAGCAGCAGGTCATGGTCGCCGGTGCGACCGCCGACCCGGTCAAGGACTACCTCAAGCAGATCGGCAAGGTCCCGCTCCTCAACGCCGAGATGGAGGTCGAGCTCGCCAAGCGGATCGAGGCCGGCCTGTTCTCGGAGGAGAAGCTCGCCAAGGGCGGCCGGATCAGCCCGAAGATGCTCGAGGAGTACGAGTGGATCGCCGAGGACGGGCGCCGGGCGAAGAACCACCTGCTCGAGGCCAACCTGCGACTCGTCGTCTCGCTGGCCAAGCGCTACACCGGTCGCGGCATGCTCTTCCTCGACCTGATCCAGGAGGGCAACCTCGGCCTGATCCGTGCGGTCGAGAAGTTCGACTACACCAAGGGCTACAAGTTCTCGACCTACGCCACGTGGTGGATCCGTCAGGCCATCACCCGCGCGATGGCCGACCAGGCCCGGACCATCCGCATCCCGGTGCACATGGTCGAGGTCATCAACAAGCTCGCTCGCGTGCAGCGGCAGATGCTCCAGGACCTGGGCCGTGAGCCCACCCCGGAGGAGCTCGCCAAGGAGCTCGACATGACCCCCGAGAAGGTCATCGAGGTCCAGAAGTACGGCCGTGAGCCGATCTCGCTCCACACCCCGCTCGGCGAGGACGGCGACTCCGAGTTCGGTGACCTCATCGAGGACTCCGAGGCCATCGTCCCCGCGGACGCGGTGTCGTTCACGCTGCTCCAGGAGCAGCTGCACGCGGTGCTCGACACGCTCTCCGAGCGCGAGGCCGGCGTGGTCTCGATGCGGTTCGGCCTCACCGACGGCCAGCCGAAGACCCTCGACGAGATCGGCAAGGTCTACGGCGTGACCCGCGAGCGGATCCGTCAGATCGAGTCGAAGACGATGTCCAAGCTGCGCCACCCGAGCCGGTCGCAGGTCCTGCGCGACTACCTCGACTGAGCGCTCGCTCACCTCGCAGCTGACGAGCAGCGTCGCCCTCCGGGGCGGCGCTGCTCGTCATTTCGACGTCGCCGGCCGTGGCCGGGGCTGGCAGGGTGGGGGCGTGACGACGGGGCGCGCTGGTCGACGGTGGGCGGGGGCTGCAGCCTTCGCGCTGCTGGTGACGGGCGGGTGCTCGACGGAGCAGCCGGAGCCTGAGGAGCCCGGAGCGGCGGCCGACGGCACGGGCGGGGGGACCACGCCGCCCGACGAGGAGCCGGCCGACGAGCCAGGTGAGGAGCCGACCGGATCGCCCCCGTCGGCGCCGGAGACGCCCGAGGAGACCGCAGACGAGCCGCTGTCCGCGGACGACGTCGACCGGACGGTCGCGGTGCGGGCGGTGCGCCACCTCGCCGGGCGGATCGGTCCGCGCGAGGCAACGGGGGAGGCGTACGCGCGAGCTGCCCGCTGGGTCTCCGCGGAGCTGTCGCGGCTCGGCTACGAGGTCGAGCGGCAGCGCGTGGACGTGCCGGCGGGGGAGTCGTGGGGCGTCGCCGTCCCGGCCGGGCGTTCGGTCAACGTGGTCGCCACCCCGCCCGGCTTCGACCCGACCGAGCCGCACCTCGTCGTCGGCGCCCACCTCGACACGGTGCCGCAGGCGCCGGGTGCGGAGGACAACGCCTCGGGTGTCGGGGCGATGCTCTCAGTCGCCGAGGCGGCGTCGCAGCGCACCACCCGCCTCCCGACGGTGTACGTCGCCTTCGGTGCCGAGGAGCCTCGCGGCGCTCCAGAGGACCACCACTACGGGTCGCGACGCTACGTCGCCGCGATGCAGCCCGCCGAACGTCGCGCGGTGCGGGCCATGGTGTCGCTGGACCGGGTCGGTGTGGGTGACCGGGTCCCCGTCGGCTCCGCGTACGACACCGACCCGGTGCAGCAGACGCTGCTGGCAGCGGCCCGCCGTGCGGGCGCCGCGACCGTGGCGGAGGGCGGCCAGCGCAGCAGCGACCACTGGTCCTTCGTCCGTGCCGGCCTGCCGGGCGCGCGGCTCGGGTCGACGCCGTACGCCGGCTACCACTCGGCCGGCGACGTGCTCGCGGTCGTGTCAGCGGCGCAGCTCGAGCGGGTGGGCCGGATCGTCGCTGCGTGGCTGGCTCCGCGCTGAGGCCCGTCAGCCCAGCCCGGCGCACTCCCGCAGCGCCACCCGCTGATCGCGTGACGCCGCCGCTGCCGCACCGCTGTCGGGGGCGGCGAGCCCGTCCGCGCCGATGGTCGCGGGCCACCAGCGGGATGCGGTGACCTCCGCCCTTCCTGCCGGCGCGCGCGGCGGACGGACCGTGAGGGTGAGCACACCGGTGGGCCCGGGGGAGTACCACGCGAAGTTGCCCAGCCCGTAGGCGACGTAGCCGGGTCCGAGCCGACCGTCGCCCTGGAGCTCGTGGGCATGGCTGCCCGCCACGACGTCGGCGCCGGCCCCGACGAGCCGACGCGCCAGCAGGCGCTGGTCGTCGGACGGGCACTGCTCGCCCTGCACGCCCCAGTGGAGGTGGACGACCACGACGTCGGCGGTGCGGTCGGCCCGGCGGACCTCGCGGAGCAGACGTCGGGGGTCCAGCGCACCGGCGACGCCGGACCTGTCCGGACCGGCATTCCATGCAGCAGTGGGGTCCGCGGTCGGGTCCTGGTCGGCCGCCGACGCGGCCAGGACAGCCACCCGCGTGCCGTCCACGTCGGTGACCGCCGGGGTGAAGGCCTCGTCCTCGTCGGCACCGATCCCGACCACGGCCAGCGGCGGGTCCGCGGCGGCTGCGCGTCGGGCCGCCCGCAGCGTCGAGGCAAGCCGGTCCCGGCCGAAGTCGACCGCGTGGTTGTTGGCCATGCTCGCCACGTCGATGCCTGCTGCGGCGAGGGCCGTGAACGCCGACGCACCGGCGGAGAACGTGAACCGCTTCCCCGCTTCGGGACGCCCGCCCGAGCCGACGGAGGTCTCGAGGTTGACGATCGCCAGGTCCGCCTCGGCAAGCGCCGTGGACGCGGGCGCCAGAGCGGTGGCCGGGTCGCGCAGGCGCGGGGCGAGCACCCCCTCGAAGTGGATGTCGCCGGCGACCGCGAGGCGCACCGGGGAGGGACGCCGCTCGCGCGGGGTCGGGGCGGTCGAGGTCTCGGGAGCCGATCCCGTCGGGGCCCGGGACTGCGGCGGCGGGGGCGGTGCCTCCGATCGGCTGCAGCCCGCGAGGACGGCGCACGCCAGGAGCACCAGCACCGTGCCGGAGCGGCGTACGCTCCTGCGCCCGGCCGCCATCATGGTGCCATCGTGCCACCGGAGACCCGGCCACCTCCGGAAGTAGGTGGACGCGACAGGGGTGGACGGTGACACACTCGATGCATGAGAACTCGGATCTCACTCATCGCCGTCCCTGCCCTCGCGCTCGGCGCCCTCACGGCCGCTCCGGCGCACGCGGAGTACTACAGCACCAGCGACCCGGCCGACGCGAGTGCCTCGCTCACCGACATCCGTGCGCTGCGTGCGAAGCACGGAGCCGCCAACGTGCTGGTCAAGGTGCGCTTCCGCGACCTGACGCGCTCGAGCGCTGCAGCGGTGTCGGTCTTCCTCGACACCGACCGCGGCACCAAGGGTCCTGAGTACGTCCTCAGCAGCGGGCTCAACGACGGCACCGACTACGTCCTCACCGAAGCGCGAGGGTGGCGCGGAAGCGACGAGCGGGTCGACTGCCCCTACGACGCGCGGCTGCGGTGGGGCGCCAAGAACACGTTCCGCGTGCGCATCAGCCGGGAGTGCTTGGACAAGCCCGACTCGGTGCGGGTGTCGGTCAAGATGATCGACCAGGCCGATGGCTCCCACCCGGTTGTCGACTGGTCCCCCGAACGCCGCAGGTGGAGCCTGCCGATCGAGTCGGGCCTCGGCGTCTGATCGCGAGGACCGGCGGCCGCGCCCCGGCCCTCAGGTGGCGGCGACGCCGGCCGCCCACGCGACCGCGGCGAGGAAGGCCGCGACGAGCTCGATCATGATCGACACGCCCACGGCGCGCAGCGCCCCCTTGGTCGAGGGCCACGCCAGCGCGCCGCCGACGCGCGCCCGCTCCGCGACGTAGACGCCGAGGACGAACCCGATGAACATCCCGATGACCGGGACCACGAAGAAGCCGACGAAGGCCAGCACGCCCCCCGCGACGAGCGTCCGCGTCGGCACGCCGGCGGCCTTGAGGTGACGTCCGGGGACGAGGTACTTCACGACCGACCCGACGACGAGGAACAGCGTGGCGACGGCGAACACCGCCCAGCCGGTCGACGTACCGATCTCGAGGGCCCACACCAGGATCGCGGCGAGCACCAGGATCGTGCCCGGCAGGACGGGGACGATGATGCCTGCGATGCCGACGGCGATCGCGAGGGCGACGAGGATCTCGAGGGCGCTCACGGGGCACAGCCTCCCAGACGGCGTACGCGCGGACGGGTGGGGACGCAGAACGGCCCCGGAGAGCGTGTCCGGGGCCGTTCGGGAGTCGGTGGTGGTCGGTGGTGTCTCAGGCCTCGCTACCCGCGGACGGGGTGTCGAGCTTGTGCGTCTCGTCGTGGACGGTCGCAGCGACCTCGCGGAGCTTCTCGCCGTGCTCACGAGCGTGGTGGGCGCAGAACAGCAGCTCGCCGCCGGTCTGGAGCTCCACCCGCAGGTAGGCCTGGGCGCCGCAGCGGTCGCAGCGGTCACCAGCCGTGAGTACGGCTTGGGTGGGTGCGGTGGCAGTGGTCACGTCAGCCTCATTTCTGTTCATCGGTGTCTGGCCCAACGTAGCCAGTGGGGCAAAGATTCCCTGCTGCTGTTTCAGGTACGAGAACTCATCAAGTCAATCACGTCACACTCTCCCTCGCTGGCGTTGTCCTCAAGCGTGGACGAGCCGTTGCGGAAGTGATACCTGTCCGGTGCCCCACGCTAGACCTGTGCATGCATGGCTCTGGGCAGGCGTGCCTCCGTCGGCGTCCGGCGTGTCGCAGGTAGGTTCTTCCCTTGTGGCAGCACCGGCAGACAACACCTACAACGCCGCACACCTCCTCGTCCTCGAGGGGCTCGACGCGGTCCGCAAGCGACCGGGCATGTACATCGGCTCGACCGACACGCGCGGGCTGATGCACTGCCTCTGGGAGATCATCGACAACGGCGTGGACGAGGCCCTGGCCGGGGTCGCGCACCGCGTCGAGGTCACGCTCCACGACGACGGCTCCGTCGAGGTGTACGACGACGGGCGCGGCATCCCGACCGACAAGGAGCCCAAGACAGGCCTGTCGGGCGTCGAGGTGGTCGCCACCAAGCTCCACGCCGGTGGCAAGTTCGGCGGCGGTTCCTACGTCGCCACGGGTGGCCTGCACGGCGTGGGCCTGTCGGTGGTCAACGCGCTGTCTGCCCGGATGGACATCGACGTCGACCGCTCGCCCTCCCAGCAGGGCCTGTCCTTCCAGCGGGGCGTGCCCGGCGTCTTCGACGGCGACGGGCCCGGTGCGTCGTTCACGCCGCAGTCCGGCCTGTCCCGCAAGGGCAAGCGGGTCGCCAAGGGGAAGACCGGCACCCGGATCCGCTTCTGGCCCGACCGGCAGATCTTCACCAAGGACGCACGGTTCGAGATGGACGGCCTGATCGGCCGCGCCCGCCAGACGTCCTACATCGTCCCCGGCCTCGAGCTCGTCATCCGCGACCAGCGCACCGAGGAGATGGTCGAGGAGAAGTTCCGCCACGACGGTGGCATCGCGGAGTTCGTCGAGTTCCTCTCGCACGGCGAGCCGGTCACCGACATCCTGCGCCTGCAGGGCACCGACACCTTCACCGAGACGGTGCCGCTGCTCGACGACAAGGGCCACATGACACCGCAGGAGGTCGAGCGCGAGCTCACCGTCGACGTCGCGGTGCGGTGGGACACGGCGTACGACACCGAGCTTCGCTCGTTCGTCAACGTGATCGCCACGCCCAAGGGCGGGACCCACGTGGGTGGCTTCGAGGCCGCCCTCACCAAGACCTTCAACGACGCCATGCGCGGCGCCAAGGTGCTCAAGGCCGCCGACACCGACGTCATCAAGGACGACGTCATGGAGGGCCTGACGGCGGTGGTGACCGTGCGCCTGGCCGAGCCGCAGTTCGAGGGCCAGACCAAGGAGATCCTCGGTACGCCGGCCGCGCGCGGCGTCGTACGCAAGGTGGTGGCGGGCGAGCTCAAGGCGTTCCTCACCTCGACCAAGCGCGCCGAGAAGGCGCAGGCCAAGCTGCTGATGGAGAAGGTCGCGGGCGCGTCGAAGACCCGGCTCGCCGCGCGCCAGCACAAGGAGAACCAGCGCCGCAAGAACGCCCTCGAGTCCTCGGCGCTGCCGGCGAAGCTCTTCGACTGCCGCAGCACCGACACCGAGCGCACCGAGCTCTTCATCGTCGAGGGCGATTCGGCGATGGGCACGGCCAAGGCCGCCCGGAGCAGCGAGTTCCAGGCGCTGCTGCCGATCCGCGGCAAGATCCTCAACGTCCAGAAGGCCACCGTCGGCGACATGCTCAAGAACGCCGAGTGCGCCTCGATCATCCAGGTCGTCGGCGCCGGCTCGGGTCGTACGTTCGACCTCGAGGCGGCCCGCTACGGCCGGATCATCCTGATGGCCGACGCGGACTCCGACGGCGCACACATCCGGTGCCTGCTCGCCACCCTGTTCTTCAAGTACATGCCCGAGCTGGTGCGTGACGGGCGGCTCTTCTCGGCCGTGCCGCCGCTGCACCGCATCGAGCTGTCCAACCCGAAGAAGGGCATGGACAAGTACATCTACACCTATTCCGACGACGAGCTGCAGCGCAAGCTCGCGGAGCTGAAGAAGAAGAACGTGCGCTGGAAGGACCCGGTCCAGCGCTACAAGGGCCTCGGCGAGATGGACGCCGACCAGCTGGCCGAGACCACCATGGACCCCCGCCACCGCACGCTCCGCAAGCTCACCATCGACGACGTCGACGAGGCGAGCAAGGTCTTCGACCTGCTGATGGGCTCCGACGTCGCCCCGCGCAAGGAGTTCATCGTGCAGGGCGCCTACGAGGTCGACGTGGAGATGCTCGACGCCTGATGTCCGACATCGACGTGGCAGTCGTCGAGCAGGTTGCGGAGAGCGTGGTACTCGATGAGCTGTGGCCGCTCTACCGCACCGTCTTCGAGGACTTCGACGACCTCGACACGTGGCGCCACCAGGTGTGGGACCGGCATTCGGCGCGGTCGGGATTTCGTCTCGCGCTCGCTCGCACCCATGGACGGCTCATCGGGTTCGGCTACGGCTACACGGGCGAGCACGGTCAGTGGTGGACCGACACCGCGGCCACGGTGCTCCACCCCGATGTCGCTTCCGACTGGCTGGGAGGGCACTTCGAGCTGGTGAGCATCGGTGTCGCAGAGTCCGCACGTGGCGCGAGCGTCGGACGGCGTCTCCTGACCGCCCTCACAGACGGCCTCAGCCACCACCGCTGGGTTCTCATGACCTCGTCGGATCCCGAGGACCCGGCCCGGCGCTTGTACCGCTCGAGTGGCTGGGCCGTGATCGGTCCCGGGTTCTCGGCCGACCGCATCATCATGGGGCGCTCATGGCCGGCAACGTGACCTGACACCAGCGGCCCGCTGGCGGAGAGCCGGGCCCCGGGCGAGCACCATGCAGGCAGTTCGCAACGGATCTCGGCTGGCTGAGCGTGAGACCCGAAGTCGGGTGGGCGAACTGCCTTCATGGTGCACGCATCGTCCCGCTGAACGTAGGCAGTTCGCCTGTATCTCCGGCTGTCCGAGCGCGGTCGTCTCTCGCAGCATCCCGAACTGCCTACGTTGGTCGAGCCCGCGCGCCCCGTTGCCCCGGGGCCGGAACCGCCGCCTCACCGCGACGTCGTACAGCGTGACGCGCGGGACACGCCGTACTGGATGTGGTCGTACCCGCATCCGCGGCCCATCGGTCGGCTAGCGTGCGCCCATGCTCGACATCGGGGGAATCGTGGCGTTGGTCGTCCTGGCCGTGGCCATGTATGCGTCCTACTGGATCATCCGCCTGGCGGTGAAGCACGGCATCGAGGACAGCCGTCGCTACCCGCCCGCCGACCTGCGGCGCACGGACTCCGAGCAGCGCTGACGTCCGCCCGGGCTCAGGCGTGCTCGGTCAGCAACCCCGAGTCGACGTCGTAGAGGAAGCCGCCGACCTTGGCGCGCTCGCCGACGAGCGGGTGGGCGCGCACCTTGGCGACGTCCTCGCGCAGCTGCTCGAGCTGGTCGGTGACCACCCCGAAGGACTGCCAGCTGGCGTCGACGCCTGCGGACTCGCCGACCCTGTCACGCAGGTCCTGCTCGGAGGCGGACGCCATGGCGCAGCGGGTGTGCGGCACCACGAGGATGCGCTGCACGTTGAGCAGGTGCACGCCGAGGACGAGCGCCTCGAGCGCCTGCGGGGTCACGCGCGCGCCGGGGTTGCGGAAGATCTTGGCGTCGCCGTGCTTGAGCCCGAGCATGCCCAGCGGGTCGATGCGCGAGTCCATGCACGTGACGAGGGCGATGCCGGCATGGGCCTTGCCGTCGAAGCCGCCGAGGTCGAAGGAGTCCGCGAACGCGCGGTTGGCCTGCAACAAGTCGTCGAAGTCGCTCACGAACGGCAGGTTAGCGCCCTTCAGGCACGGCCGGTGAAGACGTCTCGCGCCGCCAGCCGGGTGGGGCGCACCTCGCGGAACAGCACGAGCGCGAGGACCGCGGCGACGACTGCGCACCCGGCCGCGCCCCAGAAGACCGCGTGCTCCTGGGCGATGCCGGCGACCCGGAGGAGGTCGGAGAACTCCTTGCACCGGCTCTTGCCGTCGCACACCTCCTGGACCGGCGGCACGGCGAGCTGCTCGGAGTAGTAGCGGCGCAGCCCGATGGTGGTGAGCGCGGAGATGCCCACGAGCATGCCGACCATCCGCGCGACCACCACGAAGGCGCTGGCGACGCCGTGGACGTCGTCGTCGGTGAAGGCGAGCAGTGCGGCGTTGACCGGCGCCAGGGCGAGCCCGAAGCCGAGGCCGCCCGTGACGAGGGCGAGGTTGGCGATCGGCTCCTCGATCGTGGTGAGACCCCAGCGCGTCATCAGCACGAACCCGGTGGCGGCGAGCAGCATCCCGCCGGCGGTCACCAGGCCGGGGGAGAGGAAGCGGATCAGGTACCCGCCCGCGACCGCGCCCACCGGCAGGGCCAGCAGGAAGCGGACCAGTACGAGCGCGGCGGGCAGCTGGTCGTCGGGGTAGACCGTGGTGCGGGCGAACAGCGGGATGTCGATGAGGGCGGCGATCAGCGCGGCACCCACGAAGAAGCTGACCAGCAGCGCCCCCCACGCCGGCGTACGACGCAGCGCGCCGCGGGGGACGAGGGGGCTGGCGGCGCGGCGTACGTGCCAGGTGAAGGCGGCGGCTGCGACGACGGCGCCGAGGAGGTACCACCGGCCCTGGGGCGAGAACACCTCGACCTTGGGGTCGGCGGTGGCGAAGGCGAGGATGACCCCGCCGAGGGCCGCCGCGAGCAGCAGGGCACCGACCAGGTCCGCGTCGACGAGCACGCGTGCCCAGCCGCGCAGGTCGAGCAGGGGGCGCGGCGCCCACCAGCACCAGGCCAGCAGCAGCACGAGCGAGACGACGGTGGCGGCGCCGACCGGGGTGAGCCAGCGTCCGTCGCCGGCGAAGGGGATGAACAGCTGCCCCCACGTCAGGTCGCGCATCATCGGCGCCGGGCGCAGGAAGACCACCGCGGCGCACGCGAAGGTGGTCAGGAGCAGCAGCAGGCCGACGAGGTCGGGCCGCCGTCGGCCCGCCCCGGACGGCTGGTGCGGTGCGAGGGCGCGGATGGCGGCGGCGAGCACGAGGCCGACCGCCAGGTTGATCGCGAAGATCGCGCGCCAGTCGGCGACGGCGAGGACCGCCGCCCCGAAGAGCGGGCCGAGCACCGACCCGATCTCCTGGACGGCGGACACGACGCCCAGCGGGACGCCGCGGCGCTCGACGGGGTAGAGGTCGGCGACCAGCGCGAGCGTGGCCGGCACCAGGCCGCCGCCGCCGACCCCCTGGAGGAACCGGCCGGCGACGATGCTCGGCATGTCGTAGGCGACGGTGGTGATGAGGGAGCCCAGGGCGAACAGCACGAGCGCCATCACCAGCACGGGCACGCGACCGCGCAGGTCGGCGATGCGGCCGATGAGCGGCAGCATCGCGACGTAGCCGAGCAGGAAGCCGCTGACGATCGGCGCCGCGCGCTGGAGCTGGTCGATCGGCACCCCGACCCCGGTCATCATGTCCGGGAGCGCCAGGACGACGACGTAGGTGTCGGCCGCCGCGAAGGCGACGGCGACGGCTGCCATGGCGAGCAGCGCCCGCGAGGTGCGGGAGACCGCGGCCTCGCCCGTGGCGGTGCTCACGGCGCGGTGATGTCCTTCTCGGTGCCGTAGTCGGCGAAGTCGACGGTGTAGGTCATCGGCTCGGCGCGGGGGTAGAAGACGCCGGTGAGCGTCGCCTTGCGGAGCTCGCCGGCGTCGCTGACCTGCCACTCGACGTCGAAGGTGTCGCCCGACGACGAGGGGATGATCGCGTCCATCGCGTCGCCGGGGACGGTGCCGGAGTAGGTGGTGAGGATCTCGCTGTTGTCCGCGCCGCCGCGCACGCTCTCGCCGGCCTCGGGCGACTCGGTGAGGCCCAGCAGCCCGGCGAAGCCGTCCTCGCCGATGAGGTTGGAGGGGTCCGGGGCGCCGTACTCCTTGGGGTTGACCTCGTTCCAGCCCGGGGTGAACGGCAGCTGGGCGTAGACCGTGTCGTCGACCGCGATGACGGGTACGTCGACGGTCTGGCCGGCGAACACCACGGTGATCGAGCCGTCGAAGGCCGGCGCCTGCGTGATCGTGCCTGCGGCCTGGGTGATGCCGGAGACCCCGTCGGGGAGGGAGGGCGTGGACAGGGTGAGGTCGACGCCGCTCGTCTCGGTCAGCGTGGTCGCGGCCTGGTCGAGCACCTCCTCTGGCGTGGGGCCCTCGTCGCCACCCTCGCTCCCGCCCGCGTCACCGGAGCAGG
This sequence comes from Nocardioides sp. T5, assembly GCF_048161455.1. Taxonomy (NCBI): domain Bacteria; kingdom Bacillati; phylum Actinomycetota; class Actinomycetes; order Propionibacteriales; family Nocardioidaceae; genus Nocardioides; species Nocardioides sp. T5. The sequence continues at coordinate 2,247,075 of NZ_CP182415.1, forward strand.
CGGACAGCGCCGGGAGGGCGAGCACGACCGCGGTGAGCGTCGTGGCGAGTCGTCCGGAGGTGCGGGCGCGGGCAGGCATGACCTCAGCCTTCCACAGGGGCGGCTGCGCCACCCTCGCCAGCGCCCGCCGCGGCCGCACGCGTCGCGAGCTGCGCGGACACCGGGGACGCCACCGCGGCGATGGGCTGCGGTGCGGGGACGCCCGAGCCGTCGCGCCGTCCGTTGGCCTCGGGCAGGTCGACGGGCGCCCCGCTCGACGCCGCGGCGCGGGCCGGACCGGGCCCGGCCCAGGCGGTGACCAGGGTGTCCTCGCCCTTGAGGAAGCGGTGGCTCCGCACACCGCCGGTCGCGCGGCCCTTGCCGGGGTACTCGCTGAACGGGGTCACCTTGACGGCGCCGGCCTCGGTGCCGGGCAGGGCCGTGGACGAGCCGGAGGCGGTGACGACGACCGCGTCCTCGGGCACGAAGGCGCCGAAGAACGCCACCCGCTGGCCCGCGCCGAGCTTCATGCCGGCCATGCCGCCGCCGGAGCGGCCCTGCGGTCGTACGCCCGAGGCGGGGAAGTGGAGCAGTTGGGCGTCGGAGGAGATGAAGCAGAGCTCCTCGTCGCCGGTGACGAGCTCGACCGCGCCGACGACCTCGTCGTCATCCTTGAGGCCGATGACCTCCCACTCGTCGCGGTTGAGCACCTCGGGGTTGACCCGCTTCACGACGCCGTCGCGGGTGCCGAGGGCGAGGCCCGGGCCGTCGGTGGGCAGGGAGGTGAGTGCGAGGGCGCGCTCACCGGGGTCGAGGGCGAGCATCTCGCTGAGCGGCAGGGTGCCCTGGAGGTTGGGGTCGTTGGCCGTGGGCGGCAGCTCCGCGTTGCTCAGGTCGAGCACGGAGAGCCGCATCACCCGCCCGCGGTTGGTGACCACGCCGATCTCGCCGCGCTTGGTCGTGCGGACCACGGAGACGGTGACGTCGTGGTTGGCCCGGTCGCCGCCTGAGCCCGGCGGATCGGCGTCCCGGGTGCGGGCGAGGAGGCCGCTGGAGGAGAGCAGGACGTAGCAGGGCTCGTCGGCGACCTCGACGGACGCGACCGCCGCCGTGACGGCGGGAGCCGCGCCGAGCAGGACCGTGCGACGCGGGGTGCCGTGCTCCTTGGCGACGTCGGTGAGCTCGTCGGAGACGACCTTCCGGAGCAGCTTCTCGTCGGCCAGGATCGCGTCGAGGAGCTCGATCGTGCGCTCGAGCTCGCTCTTCTCCTTCTCCAGCTCCAGCCTGCTGAACTTCGTGAGGCGCCGCAGCGGCATGTCGAGGATGTAGTCGGCCTGCACCTCGGAGAGCTCGAAGATCTCGATCAGGCGCTCCTTGGCCGCCGCCGCGTTGTCGGAGCCGCGGATGACCTGGATGACCTCGTCGATGTCGAGGATGGCGATGAGCAGGCCGTCGACGAGGTGCAGCCGGTCCGCGGCCTTCCCCCGGCGGAAGACGGAGCGACGGCGTACGACGTCGAAGCGGTGGCCGAGGAAGACCTCGAGCATCTCCTTCAGGCCCAGCGTGCGCGGCTGTCCGTCGACGAGCGCGACGGCATTGATGCCGAAGGAGTCCTCGAGCGCGGTCTGGCGGTAGAGCTGCTCGAGGATCGCCTCGGGGACGAAGCCGTTCTTGATCTCGATGACCAGGCGCAGCCCGTGCTCGCGGTCGCTGAGGTCCTTGATGTCGGCGATGCCCTGCAGCTTCTTGGCGAGCACGAGCTTCTTGATCTGGTCCATGACGCGCTCGGTGCCGACGCCGTAGGGGAGCTCGGTGACGACGATGCCCTTGCGTCGCGCGGTGACCGACTCGATCCGGGCGGTCGCTCGCATCTTGAAGGTGCCGCGCCCGGTCTCGTAGGCGTCGCGGATACCGTCGAGGCCGACGATCTTGCCGCCCGTGGGCAGGTCGGGGCCGGGGACGAAGCGCATCAGGTCGTCGAGGGACGCCTTCGGGTGCGTGATCAGGTGCTTGAGCGCCTGGACGACCTCGACGAGGTTGTGCGGCGCGATGTTGGTGGCCATCCCGACCGCGATCCCGGCCGACCCGTTGACGAGCAGGTGCGGGATGGCTGCCGGCAGGACGACCGGCTCCATCTCGCGGGAGTCGTAGTTGGGCTTGAAGTCGACCGTGTCCTCGTCGATGGAGGCGGTCATCGCCACCGCCGCGGGCGCCATCCGGCACTCGGTGTAGCGCATGGCGGCGGGGGAGTCGTCGGGCGAGCCGAAGTTGCCGTGGCCGTCGACGGTCCGCAGTCGCATCGACCACGGCTGCGCCATCCGGACGAGCGCGTCGTAGATCGCTCCGTCGCCGTGCGGGTGCAGGCGGCCCATGACCTCACCGACGACGCGGGCGCTCTTGACGTGCCCGCGGTCGGGCCGCAGCGACATCTCGTCCATCGTGTAGAGGATGCGCCGCTGCACCGGCTTGAGGCCGTCGCGCGCGTCGGGCAGCGCGCGGGAGTAGATGACCGAGTAGGCGTACTCGAGGAACGACGTCTGCATCTCGTCGCGGATGTCGGTGTCGAGGATGTGCTCCTCGAAGTCGTCCGGGAGGGGCTCCTGCTTCGTACGTCGTGCCATGGCGCCATTGTCCCCGGTGCCCGCTCGTGGACCGTCGGGGGCACGCCGAGGAGGAGGGGCGGATAGATTGCAGTCGTGACCGAGACGGACGCCGCCGCAGACGAGGTGCGTACGACGCGCCCGCCCCGGCACTGGGAGGCCGACGTCCTGCTGCGCGACGGGCGCACGGCCCACATCAGGCCGATCCAGCCCGAGGACCGCGAGCTGCTCGTCGAGTTCTACAGCCGGGTCTCCGACCAGTCGAAGTACTACCGCTTCTTCTCGCCCATGCCGTTCCTGTCCGAGCGCGACCTCGACCGCTTCACGCAGGTCGACCACCGCGACCGCGTCGCGATGATCCTGCTCGTGGCCGGGCACATGATCGCGGTCGGCCGCTACGACACCATCCGGCCCGGCTACGCCGAGGTGGCGTTCCTCGTCGAGGACGCCCACCAGGGCCGCGGCATCGGCCAGCTGCTGCTGGAGCACCTCGCGCAGGCCGGGCGCGAGCGGGGCATCGACGAGTTCGTCGCGGAGGTCCTGCCCGACAACCAGGCGATGATCCACACCTTCAAGGACGCCGGCTACCAGGTCAGGAGCACGTTCGAGGACGGCGTGATGGAGCTCGTGTTCCGGATCGACCCGACCGACACCGCGCTCGGCGTCATGGAGCAGCGCGAGCACCGCGCGGAGTACGCCTCGATCGAGCGCTTCTTCTCGCCGAGGTCGGTCGCGATCATCGGCGCGAGCCGGCGCCAGGACACCATCGGGCGCGCACTGGTGCGCCACCTCGTCCTCGGCAACTTCACCGGTCGCATCCACGTGGTCAACCCGAGCGCCGACTCGGTCTCCGGGATGCCGGCGTGGAAGTCGGTGGGCGACATCCCGGGGGACGTCGACGTGGCGATCGTCGCGGTGCCCGCCGAGTCGGTCCAGGACGTCGTCCTCGACTGCGCCGCCAAGGGCGTCCACGGCCTGGTCGTGATCTCGTCCGGCTTCGCCGAGACCGGTGAGGAGGGCCGGATGCGGCAGCGCCGGCTGGTCGGGCTGTCCCGGTCCTACGGCCTCCGGCTGATCGGTCCCAACGCGCTCGGCATCATCAACACCGACCCCGACGTCCAGCTCAACGCGTCGCTGTCCTCGGTCATGCCGCCCCGCGGCCGCGCCGGGTTCTTCTGCCAGTCCGGAGCGCTCGGCTCGGCGATCCTGGAGAAGGTGCAGAACCGCGGCCTCGGCCTCACCACGTTCGTCAGCGCCGGCAACCGCGCCGACGTCTCCGGCAACGACCTCCTGCAGTACTGGGAGGAGGACGACGCCACCGAGGTGGTGCTGCTCTACCTCGAGTCCATCGGCAACCCGCGCAAGTTCTCGCGGATCGCGCGCCGGGTGAGTCGCCGCAAGCCGATCGTCGCCGTACGGTCGGGGCGCAGCTCGCAGGGCGTCCCCATGGGGCACGCGGTGCGCAAGATCGGGGCGCCGGGCGAGGCCGTCGACGCGATGTTCCGCCAGGCCGGGATCATCCAGGTCGAGTCGCTGGAGGAGATGTTCGACGTCGCCCAGCTGCTCGCCCACCAGCCGCTGCCGCGCGGGCGCCGGGTCGCGATCGTCGGCAACTCCGACGCCCTCGGCCTGCTCGCGGCCGACGCCGCCAACGGTGTCGGCCTCGTCGTCAACCGGCAGGAGGCGCTCGGCGCGGACGCCACCGCGGAGGACTTCGAGGACGCCCTCGACGCCGCCATCGACGACCCCGAGGTCGACGCGGTGGTCGCGATCTTCATCCCGCCCCTCAACGTCGCGGGCGCCCGCGAGGACGTCGCCAACGTGCTCGCCGCGGTGGGTGAGCAGTCCGACAAGCCCATCGTGTCCACCTTCCTCGGCACCGAGGGCGTCCCCGAGCTGCTGCGCGTGCCCGACGTCGCGGGGTCGAGCGCCGGTCGCGGGTCGGTGCCGTCGTACCCCGCCGTCGAGGCCGCCGTGCGCGCGCTCGCGCGGGTCGTCGAGTACGCCGTGTGGCTGCGCGTGCCGCAGGTGACGGCCATCGAGCCCGGCTCCAACGACCTCGACGCGGCCCGCCACCTCGTCAACGAGGTACTCATGCGCCACCCCGAGGGGCGCGACCTGGACTTCGACGAGCAGCACCGCCTGCTCACCGCCTACGGCATCGACCTGTGGGACACCTACGCCGTCGCCACCCTCGACGAGGCCACGACGGCGGGGGAGACGCTGGGCTGGGACGTCGTGCTGAAGGCGACCGCGGACCACCTGCGCGACCGGCCCGACCTGGCCCACGTGTGGCGCAACATCGACACCCCCGACGAGATGGCGCAGGCGTGGCGCTCGCTCACCAGCCTGATCACCGACCCCGACAACGCCGGGTTCGTCGTGCAGGGCAACGCGCCGCCGGGGGTGCCCGTCACGATCGCGACGATGGAGGACCCGCTCTTCGGCCCCGTCCTGTCCTTCGGCATCGGCGGTCCGCTGACCGAGCTGCTGGGGGACCGGTCCTTCCGGATCCCGCCCCTGGCCGACCACGACGCCCAGGACATGGTGCGCGAGATCAGGGCCTCGCCCCTGCTCTTCGGCTACCGGGGCAGCGAGATCGTCGACGTCGCGGAGATCGAGCGGCTGGTGCGCCAGGTGGCGCAGCTCCAGCACGACCTCCCCCAGGTGCGGGCGCTGCAGCTGCCGCTCGTGCTGGCCGGTGCGGAGGGCGCCACGGTGCTCGGTGCCAACGTGCGGGTCGAGCCGGTGAAGGACCCCCGCTCGGACTGGTTCGTCCGTCGACTGAGCACGATGCCCGGGGACACCCTGCCGGACTGAGCACGGCGTGACAGACTGCCACCATGCCCCGCTCCACCCGTGACGCGGACGTCTCCCACGACCTCCGCAAGGCGATCCACCGCACCGGCTACTACCCCGAGGTCGTCGCCGACGGCGTCTTCTCCGCGGCGGGCGGCGAGGAGGTCGTGTCCTACTTCGTCCACCACGAGACGACGTTCGACCACGAGGAGGTACGCCGGCACCTCACGGCGCTCCTGCTGACGCCGACCCGGCTGGTCATCGCGCACACCGACGAGCACCCGGGCGACGACCTGCTGCCCGAGCCCTACACCTCCACCACCACCGAGGCGGTCACCCTGACGTCCATCCGGACCGTGGTCGTGACCCGGATGGTGGCCAACCCGACCAAGGGCGTCGCCCCGCCGGCCGAGGCCGTGCTGACGATCGGCTGGGGCGGCGTGGGACGCCTCGACCTCGAGCCCGCCGCCTGCTCGGACCCGAGCTGCGACGCCGACCACGGCTACACCGGCACCCTCGCCGGCGACGACTACACGCTCCGCGTCTCGGCGGCCGCCGAGGGAGCCGACGCCGTGGCCGGTCTGCTCGGCTTCGCGGACGCCCTGTCCGCGCGCACCCGCGGATGACCGCCCCGGCGGTTTTCACCCCGCCGGCCTACGGCGACCGCTCGCTCGCCGACGTCGTGCCGTCCGTCGCCCGCGCTCTGGGCGTCGAGCTGCACGGGCACCCCGCCGGGATCGAGCTCCCGCCCGCGCCGTCGTACGTCGTCTTCCTCGTCGACGGCATGGGGGCCGAGCTGCTCACCCGCTACGCCCATGCGGCGCCCTACCTGTCGTCGCTCGTCGACGGCGGTTCCACCGGGACGGCCGGCGTGCCCTCGACCACGGCCACGTCGCTCACCTCCCTCGGCACCGGGCTGGTGCCGGGTGCGCACGGGCTCGTCGGCTTCACCGCCCGCATCCCGGGCACCGACCGGCTGCTCAACCACCTCTGGTGGGACACGAACGTCGACCCGGTCGAGTGGCAGCCGCACCCGACGGCGCTCGGTCGGCTCGCCCACGCCGGCGTCCACGTCACCTCGGTCAACAAGCGTGACTTCGACGGCTCCGGCCTGACGATCGCCTCGCAGCGCGGGGCGACGTACGTCGGCGCCGACCGCGTCGGCGAACGGATCGCCGCGACCGTCGCCGCGTCGGCGGACCGGCCGTCACTGACCTATGTCTACGACTCCGACCTCGACTGGACCGGCCACAAGTTCGGCGTGGCCTCGACGCAGTGGCTGCAGCAGCTGGCGATGGTCGACGCCGAGGCCGAGCAGCTGCGCGAGGCGCTGCCGGCCTCGACCCGCCTGCTGGTCGTCGCCGACCACGGCATGGTCGACAGCCCGCGTGGGTCGCGCGTCGACGTCGACGAGGTCGACGGGATGCGGGACGGGGTCGCGCTCCTCGGCGGCGAGGCCAGGTTCCGCCACCTCTACTGCGCCGCGGGTGCCGTGGCCGACGTGGTGACCACCTGGCGCGAGGTGCTGGGGGAGCGAGCGACCGTCCTCACCCGCGAGGAGGCCATCGGCCGGGGCTGGTTCGGCGCCGTGTCGCCGGGCGTGCTGCCGCGCCTGGGCGACGTCATGGTCGCGTGCCACGGCGACAACGCGGTGATGTCGAGCCGCGACTTCGCCTACGAGGACACCCTGGTCGGGCTCCACGGCTCGCTGACCTCGACCGAGATGCTGATCCCGATCCTGGTCGGCTGAGCCGGCGACCCGCGCGCAGGGGTCAGCCGAAGGGAAGCGGTTCCGGGGCCAGGCTGACCGCCTTGGCGCGTGCGGCGGTCAGACGTCGGCGGTGGTGCTGGCGGCAGAGCACCTCGTAGGCCACGTCGTCGGGGCCGGCCGGCGGCTCGTCGACCTGGTCCACGTCGCCGACGACGATGACCTCACCCTCGACGACCATCGCGCCGTTCTCGGTGCGGGCGTTGTGGGTGGCGCGCTTGCCGCACCAGCACAGCGCCTCGACCTGGAGCACGTTCATCCGGTCGGCGAGCTCGACGAGCCGCGCGCTCCCGGGGAAGAGGTAGGAGCGGAAGTCGGTGAGGATGCCGAAGGCGAAGACGTCGATCTGCAGCTCGTCGACGACCTTGGCCAGCTGGTCGATCTGCTCGGCCGCGTAGAACTGGGCCTCGTCGCAGACGAGGTAGTCGATCCGCCCGCCACGCGTGAGCGTGTCGACGACGTAGGCCCAGAAGTCGAAGCCCTCGTCGACCTCGAGCGCCTCGTGGGTCAGACCGAGGCGGCTGGACACCACCGCCTGCCCGGAACGGTCGTGGGTCGTGAAGATCCGCCCGACGCGACCGCGCGCGGCGTGGTTGTGGTTGGTCTGGAGCGCCAGCGTCGACTTGCCGGAGTCCATCGTGCCGGTGAAGAAGTGCAGTTCAGCCATGTCGCGCGAATCCTGTCACAGCCTCCGCCCGGCGCGACGGCTACCGTGCCGGCCATGGACCAGGACTTCCGCCGCAGCCACCTCCGCGGACCGCTGACCAGCCCCGACGAGCTCGCCGCGGACCTCGGCGGTGTCACCGTCCTCGACGTGCGCTACCTCATGGGCGGGCCGGCGGGGCGCGAGCAGCACGTGGCCGGCCACGTGCCGGGAGCGGCGTACGTCGACCTCGACGAGGACCTCGCCGACCCGCCGGGCTCCGGCGGTCGGCACCCGCTGCCCGATCCGGGACGCTTCGAGGCGGCGATGCGACGCGCGGGGGTGCGGGACGACCACCCCGTGGTCGTGTACGACGACTGGCAGGGGCGGGCGGCCGCGCGGGCGTGGTGGCTGCTGCGGCACCACGGCCACCGCGACGTACGCGTCCTCGACGGCGGGTGGACCGCGTGGCTCGAGGACGGGCACCCGGCCGAGGCCGGTCCGGTGGACGTGGAGCCGGGCGACTTCACGGTCGGGCCGAGCGACAGGGCCCCCGCCGTCGGCCCCGAGGAGGTGCTGGACGTCGAGGTCCTCATCGACGCTCGGGCGCCCGAGCGCTACCGCGGGGAGACCGAACCGGTCGACCCCGTCGCCGGCCACGTGCCGGGCGCCGTCAACGTGCCGACGACCGCCAACCTCGACGAGCGGGGGCGCTTCCTGGCTCCCGAGCGCCTCCGCGAGGTGTACGCCGCTGTGGGCGCCGACACGGCGTCGTCGGTGGCCGCGTACTGCGGGTCCGGTGTGACCGCCGCCCACGACCTGCTCGCCATGGAGGTCGCCGGCATCCGTGCCGCGCTCTACCCGGGGAGCTGGAGCGGCTGGATCACCGACCCGGAGCGGCCGGTCGCGACCGGTTGATCAGCCCGCCCGGACCTCGTCCCCGACGCTGATCAGGCCGGTGGTCTCGGGGACGAGGTGCACGGCGAAGAGCACCTTGCCGCCGTCGGAGCGGCGGTGCCGGGCCAGGGTGCGCGTCGGCTCCTTCGCGGTCGTGAGCGTGACCGGGTCGAGGGTCGCCATCACGCAGCGGCCGACCGGCTTGCCGATGCGGAAGGCGACGTCGCCGACGAGGATCCGGGTCCAGCCGTCCTCGGCGAACGGTTCGTCGCCGTCGACGACGAGGTTGGCGCGGAAGCGTTCCACCGGCAGCGGGTCGGGCGGCACCTCACCGAGCTCGAGCGAGCGCTCGAGGATCCAGTCGTTGAGCCGGCGCATCGAGGCGAGGGATGCGATCGTCACCGGGAACGAGTCGGGGAACGCGGCGTGGTCGCCGGGGCGGGAGAACCCCGGTTGCAGCGAGCGCCGCTCGGGGGCGTGGCACCAGACCAGGCGCAGGTCGCCGCGTCCCAGCACGGAGCGCACCCACGCGTCGGCGTCCGGTCCGGCGGGTCGGGCCTGCAGGTCGAGGGAGAACAGGTGGACGTCGACCGGCGCGGCTCCGGGGACGTCGACGAGCAGGTCGGGGTGACCCGGGGCGCGGAGCCGGAGCGCGGCGGTGACGGACGGATCGGTCGACGGCGTGTCGGCGACCACGTGGAAGAGGCGGTGCACCTCGCGTGCCGAGACGAGGCGGCCTGCACCGTCGACCACCATCCATGTCCGGTCGTCGACCAGGCCGCGTGGCTGCACGGTCGTGGACCTGATCGGACGGATGGCGCCGGACTTGAGCGGGTGGACGTTGAGCTGGACGAGGCGCAAGCGTCAGTCGCCCTTGCCGCCGCCGAACATGATCTCGTCCCAGCTCGGAACCGACGCGCGGCCGCGCTTCTTGGCCGGCCTGGGCTTCGGCTCGGCAGGGGTCTCGGCGGCCGGCTCCGGCTGGGCCTCGGCCGGCGCGTCGGCCGGCGCGTCGGCCGTGTCCTCGGCGTTGCGGTCGCCCCGGTCGTCGCCCCGGTCGTCGAGGTAGGCCTCGACCGGCTGCTCGGCGCCCAGCCCGGTGTCGGAGAGCTCCATCGTGGTCTCCTCCGGGGTGGCGGAGGGCTCCTCGGCGGTGACCATCTCGATCGCGTCGTCGCCGAGCGGCAGGTCGTCACCGATCGCGGTGAGCCGACGCTGGCGCGCGGCCGCGAGGTCGTCGGATGCCGGCGCGGCTGTCGCCGCGGTCTCGGCAACCGGGGTGGCGTCGCCGACCAGCCACCGTGCGTCGTCGTCGTCGAGCGTCACGAAGCTGCCGCGCGGGTCGTGCGAGAACGTCGCGGTCCCGATGCGACCGCCCACGTCGTACAGCGCGGTCAGCGTCCACCGGCCGTCCTCGCGGCGCCAGGCGTCCCACTCGACGCTGGCCGGGTCGACGTCGTGTGCGCGGAGGTGGGCAGCCACGGCCTCGCCGAGGGTGCGGGCGCCGGACTCGGACGCGCGGCGGCGTACGGAGGCCAGCAGCGCACGCTCGGCGACGTGGGCGCGCTCGGCCATCACCGGCGCCGCGAACGGCATGATCTTCTCCACCGAGGTGCCGGCGGCGTGGGCCACCGCCTCGGGTGACTCACCGGCCCGGATGCGCATCTGGATGTCGCGGGGGCGGAGGGTTGATTCCATCGGGATCTCCAACTGGCCAGACGTGTCGGGGCCGCTGCTGTCGGGGGCGCCGCTGACGGCGCGACGGAGCCGGGGGTCGATCGCCAGGGTGTGCTCCTGGCCCGACTGGTCCACCAGGAGCAGGCGCTTGCCGTCCCTGCTGCGTCCGGTGAACGTCAGCTTGGCCATGGACGGCGGACTCCTGCCTGGCGGGTGGTCGGGGCGGTCGAGGTGGTCGGCGGTGCACGGGGAATCCGTGTCGCTCGAGCCTACGCCAGCGCGGTGCCCCGGCACGGTTGCCCCCGCGGCGCGCCCTAGGCTTCCGATGTGCCTGAGCCGGAGTTCGCGACGCCGCTGGTCGTCCTCGACCTGACGGGGATCTTCTTCTTCGCGGTCGCCGGAGCGCTGGTCGCGGTCCGCAAGAACCTGGACCTCTTCGCGGCGCTCGTCCTCGGCGGCATCACCGGGCTGGGCGGCGGCTTCATCCGCGACGTGCTGATCGGTGCGACGCCACCGGCCGCCCTGACCGACTGGCGCTACCTGTTGGTCCCCGTCTTCGCCGGGCTGCTCACCTTCGCCTTCCACCCCGCGGTCGGGCGCCTCGAACGGGTGGTGACCCTCTTCGACGCCTTCGGGCTGGCGGTGTTCTGCGTGACCGGCGCGCTGAAGGCCGTCGAGTTCGGCCTCGGCCCGGTGCCGGCGGCCCTCATGGGGATGGTCACCGGAGTCGGCGGCGGCGTGATCCGCGACGTGCTCGTCGGCAGCGTCCCGGTGATCTTCGAGGGTGTCCTCTATGCGACCCCGGCCCTGGCGGGGGCCGCCGTCGCGGTGCTCCTCGATCGCGCCGACCTGCCGTTCCTCGTGGTCGCCGCGGCCGGGTTCTCCACCTGCCTCACCTGGCGGTTGCTCGCGCTCGTGCGCGGGTGGCGAGCACCCCTGCCCAAGGGCCCGGCCAACGTCTAGTCGCCCAGCACCCGCCGGAGGTGCGCATTGGCGAAGACCCGGTCGGGATCGAGCCGGTCGCGCAGCGCGAGGAAGTCCTCGAAGCGGTCGTACGCCGGTGCCAGGTCCGCGGTCGTGCGGGTGTGCACCTTGCCCCAGTGGGGGCGCCCGCCCGCCTCGCGCAGGATCGGCTCGAGCCCGCCGAAGTAGGCCGTGTGGTCGGTGTCGGCCGGCACGTGGAAGGCGAGGTAGAGGCTGTCGCGGCCGTGGGCGGTCGACAGCGCGACGTCGTCGGCGCGGGCGGTGCGTACCTCGACGGGGAACGCGATGCGCCAGTCGCTGGCGTCGATGGCCCGGCGGCACGCGCGGAGCACGTCGAGCCCGACCTCGCGCGGGACGGCGTACTCCATCTCCCGGAAGCGCACCCGTCGCGGCGTCACGAAGACCCGGTGCGCGAGGTCGCTGTAGCGGCGCTCGGACTGCGCGCGGGCGGCGACCCGGTTGATGCGCGGGACCAGGGCGGGCGCCCGCGAGCCGACGCGGCACAGGGCGCCGAAGATGCCGTTCGACAGCACCTCGTCCTCCCACCACGCCGCGGCGCGCGACGGGGGCTGCTGCTCGCCGGGGTCGAGGTCGGTGCGGACGTTCTGCTTGACCATGAGGCGGTCGGTGCGCGGGAACCAGTAGAGGTCGAGGTGGTGCGCGGCGTCCGCCATCTCGTCGTACGACGCCAGCCCGCGCTCCCACGTCATCGGCTGCTCGTGGGCCTCGACGACGAAGAGCGGCTCGACGTGGAAGGTCAGGCTGGTCAGGACGCCGAGCGCGCCGAGACCGACGCGGGCGAGGTCGAAGACGTCCGGGTTCTCGGTCGCGGAGGCGCGCAGCACCTCACCGGTCCCGGTGACCATCTCGAGGCCGGCGAGCTGGGCGGCCAGGCCGGCCGCCGTGCCACCGGTCCCGTGGGTGCCGGTGGAGACCGCGCCCGCGAGCGTCTGCTCGGCGATGTCGCCCATGTTGTGCAGGGAGAGACCGAGGTGCTCGAGGGCGAGGTTGAGGTCCTTGAGCCGGGTGCCGGCGCGGGCCGTCACCGTCATGGCCTCGCGGTCCACGGCGAGGATGCCGCGCAGCCCCTCGGGGCGCAGCAGGGTGTGCTCGGGTGCCGCGATGGCGGTGAAGCTGTGCCCGGTGCCGGTCATCTTGACGGTCGTGCCCGCGTCACGCGTCCGGCGTACGACGTCCACGACTGCCTCGACGGAGCCGGGCGTCTCGACGTGGCGGGGGACGGCCTCCTCGAGCCCGGACCAGTTGCGCCAGAGGTGACCGTGGAGGGCGGAGCTCATGCCCGCAGACTAGGGGCCGGGCGGGCCGCCTGCGCGGCGAGCGCGCCGAGCAGTCCGCCGGCCAGCGCCACGGCGTACGCCGCCGAGGCCCCGCTGTGGTCCACGACGAACCCGGCGATGCTGGCGCCGGGGGCCACGCCCGCCACGATCCCCGTGTGCAGGATCGCCATGCCCTCGGTGAGGCGACCGGACGGGACGCCCTGCTCGACCATCGTCATCGCGCCGATCATCGTGGGCGCGATGGCGAGCCCGCCGACCAGCAGGACCACGGCCATCACCGGGACGGAGTCGACGAACATCAGCGGTGCCATCGCCAGCGCCATCGCCGCGGACCCCCACCTCAGCCGGACGTCCGGGCCGCTGCGCCAGGCGATCGCGCCGGTCACCAGCCCGGCGACGAGGCTGCCGAGCGACCACACCGCCAGCAGCCAGCCCGCCACCCAGCGCTGGCCCTGCTCCTCGGCGAAGGCGACCGTGGTGACCTCGGCGGCGCCGAAGAGCGCGCCGAGGGTCAGGCAGACGAGCGCGAGCGTCAGGACGAGCCGCCAGGGCATCGGGGGCCGTGGGCCTGCCGGCGAGCTGCGCCCGGCGGGGGGCTCGGTGCGCCGCTGCGCTGCGAACGCGAAGGTGCCGACCACCCCGCTGACCAGCGCGAAGGTGAGGCCCGCGACCGGGTGCCAGCTGGTGGCCAGCAGGGTGACGAGCACCGGGCCCACGACGAAGACGACCTCGTCGAGGACGGCCTCGAGGGCGAACGCCGTCTGCTTCTCACCCGGGTCGTCGAGCAGGTGCGACCACCGGGTGCGGACGCTGGCGCCGACCTGGGGGAGCGCGGCGCCGGCGACGGCCGCGAAGACGTACGTCCAGATCCGCGGCCAGTCCTGCTCGACGGCGAGCATCATCAGCGCGAGACCGGTGCCGAACACCGAGATCGCCAGCGGCAGGACGCGCGCCTGTCCGAAGTGGTCGACCCACCGTCCGTGCAGCACCGCGAACGCGGCCTCGGCCAGCACGAACACCGCCGAGACCGTCCCGGCCAGCCCGTAGGAGCCGGTGCGTTCCTCGACCAGCAGGACGATGCCCAGCCCGACCATCGAGATGGGGAGCCGGGCGACGAGGGCGGCGCTGCTGAAGCCGAACGCGCCGGGGCGTGCCAGCACCCGGCGGTAGGAGTCGAGCACAAGCGGGATGGTAGGCCGCTCTACGCTGGCCCCATGAATCCTGCGGGTCACCCGGACGTGAAGCCGTACGACGCTCTCCTGGTCCTCTCCTTCGGAGGTCCCGAGAAGCCTGAGGACGTGGTGCCGTTCCTCGAGAACGTCACCCGCGGGCGCGGGATCCCGCGCGAGCGCCTCGAGCAGGTGGGGGAGCACTACTTCCTGTTCGGCGGCAAGAGCCCGATCAACGACCAGAACCGGGCGCTGATCGCGGCGCTCGAGAAGGACTTCGCCGACCAGGGCATCGACCTGCCGGTCTACTTCGGCAACCGCAACTGGGACCCCTACCTCGCCGACACGCTCGCGCAGATGACCGCTGACGGCGTCCAGCGCGCGGCGGTCTTCGCCACGTCGGCGTACTCGTCGTGGTCGTCGTGCCGGCAGTACCGCGAGAACCTGTGGGACGCCGTCGAGCAGACCGACGGCGCGCCTCGCCTCGACAAGCTCCGGCAGTACTACAACCACCCGGGCTTCCTCGAGCCCGCCGTCGACGCCTGCCTGGAGGCCCTGGCGGCGCTGCCCGACGGGGGCGACCGGGCGCGGCTCGTGTTCGTCACCCACTCGATCCCGACCGCGATGGCCGAGACCAGCGGCTCGGAGGACCCGGCCGGACAGCCGCGCGGGGCCTACGTCAAGCAGCACCGCAGTGCCGCCGACGAGATCGCCCGGCGGGTCCGGGAGGCCACCGGGCGGGCCCACCGCCACGACCTGGTCTACTGCTCGCGCTCGGGTGCGCCGTCCACGCCGTGGCTGGAGCCCGACGTCAACGACCACCTCGAGGAGCTGGCCACCGACGGGGTGAGCGGCGTGGTGCTCGCCCCGATCGGGTTCGTCTCCGACCACATGGAGGTCATCTACGACCTCGACACCGAGGCGATGGCGACCGCCGAGCGCCTGGGCATGAAGGCGGTGCGCGCGTCGACGGCAGGGACCGACTCGCGGTTCGTGGCGATGGTCCGCGACCTCGTGCTGGAGCGGGCCGCGGCCGAGCGGGGCGAGTCGCCCGAACGCCCGGCGCTGGGCTCGATGCCGGCGGGGCCCGACCTGTGCGGAGCGGGTTGCTGCCCCAACCCGCGAGGACCGCGCCCGGCCCTGTGCGGGGCCGACTCGTGACGGTCGCTCCCGTCGAGCTGCGCGACCTGGCCACGTCCCTGGCCCACGAGGGTGCCGGCCTGGCCCGCGAGATGCGGCGCGGCGGCATCGACGTGGCCGACACCAAGACCAGTGCGGTCGACGTCGTCACGGAGGCCGACCGGGCCGTCGAGGAGCTGCTGCGCTCCCGCATTGTCGCCCAGCGCCCTGACGACGCGATCCTCGGGGAGGAGGGCGACGACCGGGACGGCACCTCAGGGGTCCGCTGGGTCCTCGACCCGATCGACGGGACCGTGAACTACCTCTACGGCCTGCCCGACTGCGCCGTGTCCGTGGCCGCCGAGGTGGACGGAGTCGTGGTCGCTGGCGCCGTGGTGACGATCCCCACAGGTGTCGAGTACGCCGCTGCGTCGGGGCACGGTGCGACGCGTGACGGGTCGGCGATCTCCGTCCGGCCGTCGCCGCCGCTCGCCGAGCGTCTCGTGCTGACGGGCTTCGGCTACCAGCGTGAGGTGCGCGAGCACCAAGCGGGCTGTGTGGCCGCGCTACTGCCCGAGGTCCGTGACATCCGCCGGATGGGCTCGTGCGCCCTCGACCTGTGCCACGTGGCGGACGGCAGCGGCGACGGTTACGTCGAGGCCGGGCCGCAGCCGTGGGACTGGTCCGCCGGTGGGCTGGTGCTGCGCGAGGCCGGCGGTCGCTTCGAGCTGCTCGACGGCACCTTCACCCTCGGCTCGCACCCCCTGCGCAACGTGGTCGTGGGCGCCCCCGCAGACGGCTGGGACGACTTCGTCGCCGCGCTCGCGACAGCGGGGTTCATCGCCTGAGGCGCCCCCCGTGGGGGTGGGCTGGACCCGCCTGCCGAGGCGGGAATAGCGAGACGTCACCCACTGTTCAGGCGACACGTCGCGGACCGGCTCACCACGGAGCCGGTTCATGGTGCACAATCTGGCGCCGACGACGCGCACAACTGGGACGTCCCGCCGCGATCCGGCAGGACGGGTCCACAGCATGGGGAGAGGTAACGATGGCCACCGACTACGACGCACCACGCAAGTCCGAGGAGGACCAGAGCGAGGAGAGCATCGAGGAGCTCAAGGCCCGACGCCACGACAAGAACTCCGGCAAGGTCGACGAGGACGAGACCGAGGCCGCTGAGTCCTTCGAGCTCCCGGGCGCCGACCTCTCGCACGAGGAGCTCGCGGTCGAGGTCATGCCTCGGCAGGACGACGAGTTCACCTGCATGAGCTGCTTCCTGGTGCACCACCGGTCGCAGCTGGCCGACGAGAAGAAGCTCATCTGCCGCGACTGCATCTGAGTCCGGTTGCTGGGTCTCCGAACCTGATCCTGGGTTCGGAATGGGGCTCGGGCTGGGCCTTCGAACACGACGGCGCCTGTTCCTCCTCGCGAGGGGCGGGCGCTGTGGCGTGTCTGGGGCCGCTGGTCGGTGGCTGGTCGGGTCACCCGGCGCGGCGGGGCGGTGTCGAGAGCGCCCTCCTGCGAGCCTCCCGCTCCTCGTCGAGGTGCACGGCCTCGGCCCTGAGCTGATGCCTGGCCGGGTGGTCGACGGGCGTTCCGAAGAGCATCCGCTCCACCCTTCGCCGGTGCGGGCACGTCCGGTAGCGGACGCACGGCGTCCCCACCCTGCGTGAGCGGTCGACACTGGTGAAGTAGTCGATACTCGTCATGTCCCGGTACTTCCGCGGCACCCACCACCCGGTCACCCGGAGGTCGACGTGGGCCGGGTAGCGGTTCCCGTTGCGCGCACGGGCGCCGTCGGCCCGCATCGGCTCGACCCGCTCACCTGACGTCTCATCGTGCAGGGCTACCGCGATGCCGGCGAGGCGCAGCATTCGCTGCAGGACGCTCACCCGCGGACTCGTGCGCTCGGTCTCCCACCGCGCCACTGCCGACTGGGACACCCCGAGCAGGAGGGCCAGTCCGCGCTGCGACACGTCGAGGATCCGTCTGACTCGCCGGACGAGCCCCGGCACGCCCCCGTCGAAGGGACCCATGTGCAGCCACACGAGCTCCGCCTCACTCAGTCCCGCCGCCCTGCCCCCGGCCGCCCCGCGCCCCGCCGTCGTACCGCTCATGTGCCTTCCTCCTTGTGATCGCCGTCTGTCGTACGACGAGCGAACCGCGAGGAGCCGACAGCGGTGGCAGCCCTCTCCACAGGAGGCGGCGCCGACCACTCCTGGTCGCCCCTGTGGACGCTTCGTGGCCACGGATGTCGTCCGGGCCGGGCGTGTCGACCCCCCGGACCGCACAGTGGCCGGTGAGTCGCTGAGCGACTCACCGGCTAGTGAGCCGTTGGCGGGGGCGCCCGATGTCAATGAGTCGCTGGGAGACTCACTGGCCATGGTCGGGCGAGGTACGCCCGCGGGGGGCCGAGGGGCGTGAGCGGGGAGGTCGTCCTGCCGAGAGTCCGGACCGGCCCGGACTCCGACGAGCGAGCCCGGGGCCGGCTCCGGCGCCGGGGCGCGGGTGGGCTCGGTGGATCTGGAGAGGCTGTCCGACGTCAGGACTCGGCGGCGGGCGCCTTGTCGGCGTCCTGGCCGTCCTTCTTGAGCTGCGGGGGGAGGTGGCCGGTGGACTTGGCGTAGTAGTGCGCTGCGCGGCGGGTGGCGAGCATGCGTGCGACGCCGATCAGGGTGCCGCTGACGGCGGCCCACATGACGGCCTCACCGATGCTGACGTCGGGGTCGGCCGGGTTGGCGGGCGGGTTCTTCCCGGTGGCCGCGCGCCAGGACGAGTTGAGGCCCTTCTTGGCCACGGCTGCCGCGCCGATCGCGGCGACGAGGGAGAACGCAGAGTAGAACTTGCTGGAGCTGTCCGCTGTGGAAGAAGCCATGGACGCACCCTACCCAGCAGTTGCGCGCGTCCGCCCCGCCTCCAGGGCTGAGACGAGGGCGTCGGGTCGGCGCGAGCTGACCAGCCAGTACGGCGTCGGATCGGCGGGGTCCGCGATGTCCACCCGGACGCCGCGCTTGAGGTAGGGGCGCAGCAGGAGGTAGGCCCTCGCGTCGGCGTCCACGCCCGCCTGACGTCGTACGTCGTCCGCCTCGAGTGCGGTTGCGGGACCGACGAGCTCCAGCGGGATGTGCGCCCGGCCGGCGCGGAAGGTCGTGCCGTCCACGGACACCCGCGGGCGGCCGTAACCGACGAACATGACGACCAGGACACCCATGGCCAGGGCCGTGACGGACCACGCCACGACCTCGGGCGTGGCGGCGAGGACGGCCAGCCACAACGACGCCACGAACATCGTGCCCTGCACCCACCAGCGGAGCGGGACGGTGAGGCGTTCGGCGTAGTCCACGGCGCAGAGCCTATAGATTCACTCCCCGTGCCCGACCACGACCCAACCCCCGACCCAACCCCCGACCTGGACATCGCGATCGTCCGCCTCGACGCCGACCTGCCGCTCCCGTCGTACGCACACCCGGGAGACGCCGGCGCCGACCTGCACACCACCGTCGACGTCGACCTCGCACCCGGTGAGCGGGCGCTCGTGCCGACGGGCATCTCGATCGCGCTGCCGGACGGGTACGTCGCGCTCGTGCACCCGCGCTCCGGGCTCGCCGCCCGCCACGGCCTGTCGATCGTGAACACCCCGGGCACGATCGACGCGGGCTACCGCGGCGAGGTCAAGGTCATGCTGATCAACCACGACCCGGTCGAGTCCGTGACCCTCCGCCGCGGCGACCGGATCGCCCAGCTCGTCGTCCAGCGGTTCGAGCGGGCGCGGTTCGTCGAGGTGGGGGTGCTGCCCGAGTCGATCCGGGGCGCCGGGGGCTACGGTTCTACAGGTACCGGTTCGCGTCCCTGAGCCGGAACGCGTTCGAAGGCGCGCTGATCGAAGGAGTGCAGACGTGAAGTTCCGCCGCAAGGCAGACACGACCCCGGCGACTGCGGAGACCTCCGCGGAGAGCGCCGCGGACGACACCGCCGGCCCGGCTGCGGGCACCGGCCCGTTCGACGTGACCCAGGTCGAGGGCGACGGCGTCGAGCGCGCCGACCTCGGCTCGGTCCTGGTGCCCGCGATCGCCGATCGCGAGCTCCGGTTGCAGGTCGACGAGAAGAGCGGCCAGGTCCGCGCCGTCATGCTCGCCGGCTCCGACGGCGCGTGTGAGTTCCAGGCCTTCGCCGCCCCGCGCAACGGTGACCTGTGGTCCGAGGTCCGCCCGCAGATCGCCGAGGACATGGCGCGCCGCGGGGGCCAGGCCACGGAGCGCGAGGGCCGCTGGGGCACCGAGCTGGTGTGCCAGATGCCGGTACGACGCCCCGACGGGACCACGGCCACGCAGCCCTCACGCATCGTCGGTGTCAACGGCGACCGTTGGATGCTCCGCGCCTCCTTCCTCGGAAAGCCGGCCGTCGACCCCGACACGACCTCCGACTGGGAGGACGCGCTCGCGCAGATCGTCGTACGCCGCGGCGACCAGGCGATGCCGGTCGGCGAGCCGCTGCCGGTCACGCTGCCGGACGACGCCCGCCGGGTCAGGTGAGCCGTGGCCGAGAAGAGCCGGCTGCGTCAGGCGCTCTCCCGGTGGGCGGACAGCTCCGAGGCCCATCAGCGCGACCTGCGCCAGTCGCACGCGACCAACGAGGCCATCGCCATCGCGGACGCCCCCGAGCGTGAGCACGTGGTCGTCAACGGCGTGCTGCGGACGGTCACGCTTCGCCCGCGCGGTGGCGTCCCGGCCCTCGAGGCCGAGCTGGACGACGGCTCGGGCGTCATCACCGTGGTGTGGCTGGGGCGGCGCCGCATCACCGGCGTGGACCCCGGCCGGTCGGTGAGCGTCGCCGGCTGCATCGGGCGACAGGGCGGCGTGCCGATCATGTTCAACCCCCGATACGAGCTGCGCCCGTGACCGACCCGACCAGCGATCCGGCTGCCAAGCCCACGAGCGCCATCACCCCCACCACCGACACGGTCGAGGCCGTGGTGCGCGGCCAGCTCGCCAAGGCGCTCGGCGGCCGGCGGGGCATGGCCGAGGCCGCGGTCCCGACCATCCTGTTCACCGTCACCTGGCTGACGATGCGCGACCTCAACCTCGCGCTGTCGATCAGCATCGGTGCGGCGCTCGTCCTGCTCGCCATCCGGTTGGTGCAGCGCTCGACGGTCCAGTTCGTCGTCAACGCCCTCTTCGGGATCGGCATCGGCTGGTACTTCGTCTACCGCGCCGCCCAGTCGGGCGGGTCGGAGCAGGAGCAGGCGCTCGCCTACTTCCTGCCCGGGCTGCTCTACAACGGCGGGTACGCCGTCGTGCTGGCGTTCACCTGCCTCATCGGCTGGCCGCTGGTCGGCTTCATGGTCGGCAGCATCACCGGCGACCCCACGGCCTGGCACTCCGACAAGCAGGTCGTGAAGCTCTGCAACCGGCTGACCTGGCTCCTCGTCGCCCCGTGCCTGCTGCGGGTGGCGATCCAGGGACCGATCTGGCTGGGCGGGAACTCCGGCTCGATGGACCCCGACGCGGCGGTGGCCGCCCTCGGCGTGCTCAAGATCGCGCTCGGCTGGCCGTTGCAGCTCGCGGCGCTCGCCTCGATGATCTGGCTGCTCTCGCGCAACAAGACGCCGGTCGCGCAGGACGCCGCGACCGCCTGAGGGCCCCGCCCTCAGCCGTGGTGCTGGACGGGGGAGAGGAGCTGCTCGAGCTCGGACTCGACCTCGGCGGGCACCACGAACAGCAGCTCGTCGCCGGACTCCAGCGGCTGCTCGGCCTCGGGCGTGTAGACCTGCCCGTCGCGCAGGATGGTCACGAGCGCGCAGTTCTCGGGGAACGGCACCAGCCCGGCGGGCGTGCCGACGTAGGGGGAGTCGGCCGACAGGGTGAGCTCGACCAGGTTGGCGTTGCCCTGACGGAAGGTGAACAGGCGCACCAGGTCGCCGATCGAGACGGCCTCCTCGACGAGCGCGGACATGATGCGCGGGGTGGAGACGTTGACGTCGACGCCCCACGCCTCGGTGAAGAGCCACTCGTTGTTGGGGTGGTTGACCCGCCCGACGGTGCGGGGGACGCCGAACTCGGTCTTGGCGAGGAGCGAGGTGACCAGGTTGGCCTTGTCGTCACCGGTCGCGGCGATGACCACGTCGCACTTGCCCAGCTGCGCCTCGGCGAGCGAGGACAGCTCGCACGAGTCGGCGAGCAGCCACTCGGCGTTGGGGACGCGCTCGGGACGGATGGCCGAGGGGTTCTTGTCGATCAGCAGGATCTGGTGACCGTTCTCGATCAGCTCCCGGGCGATCGATCGACCCACGGCTCCGGCTCCGGCGATGGCGACGCGCATGTCTCAGATGTCCTTCAGTCGTCTTCGGGGCCGGCCTCGAGCACGGCGTAGGCGTGGGCGGCGTTCTCCTCGCGGATCACGATGTGCAGCATGTCGCCCTCCTGCAGCACGGTCTCGCGGGTGGGCAGCATGCCCTCGCCGAGCCGGTCGATCCAGGCGATCCGGCTGCGCGACTGCATCTGGAACTCGACCGTGCGGTTGCCGACCCAGACCTCGGGGACGGGGATGTGGTCGACGCGGATCGTTCCCGACGGGTCGCGGAAGTCGGGCTCGGCCCCCGCCGGCAGGATGCGACGCAGGACCTGGTCGGCCGTCCACTTCACGGTGGCCACGGTCGTGATGCCGAGGCGCTGGTAGACCTCGGCGCGGCCGGGGTCGTAGATGCGGGCGACCACCTGCTGGAGGCCGAAGGTCTCCCGGGCGACCCGCGCGGCGATGATGTTGGAGTTGTCACCGCTGGAGACCGCGGCGAAGGCGTCGGCGCGGCGGATGCCGGCCTTCTCCAGCACCTGCTGGTCGAAGCCGTAGCCCGTGATCTTGTCACCGTTGAACTCCGGGCCCAGGCGACGGAAGGCGTCGGGCTCGCTGTCGATCACGGACACGGTGTGGTTGCGGTCCTCGAGGCTACGGGCGAGCGTCGAACCGACGCGGCCACAACCCATGATCACGACGTGCACGCCAGAACCGTATCCCAGCAAGGATCTGGATCGTCGCGGGTCTAGGCTCGCGCCCGTGAGTGTCGGCGACGTGTCCAAGCGGATCCTGCTGGGTCGCAAGCTGCGCAGCAGCCAGCTGGGGGAGACGCTCCTCCCCAAGCGGATCGCCCTGCCGGTGTTCGCCAGCGACGCACTGTCGTCGGTGGCCTACGCCCCGGACGAGGTGTTCATCATGCTCGCCGTCGCCGGCGCGTCGACGTACGTCTGGTCGTGGAAGATCGGTCTCGCGGTCGCGCTGGTGATGCTCACCGTCGTCGCCAGCTACCGCCAGACCGTGCACGCCTATCCGTCCGGCGGCGGCGACTACGAGGTCGCCACCGTCAACCTCGGCCGCAACGCCGGCGTCACGGTCGCCAGCGCGCTGCTGGTCGACTACGTGCTCACCGTCGCCGTGTCCATCTCGTCGGCCTCCCAGTACGCCGCCGGTGCGATCCCGCCGTTGATCGGGCACGAGGCGACGGTCGGTGTCGTCGCAGTGGCGCTGCTGACCGCGATGAACCTGCGCGGCGTGCGTGAGTCGGGCTCGTTCTTCGCCGTGCCGACGTACCTCTTCATGGTGGCCATCCTCGGCATGTGCGCCTACGGACTCCTGCGCCTGCTGGCCGGCGATCTTCCCGAGGCGGAGAGCGCCCATCTCGACATCGCGCCGCAGCCCGGGTGGGAGGAGCCGCTGACCCAGATCGCGCTGATGTTCCTGCTGGCGCGGGCGTTCTCCTCCGGGTGTGCTGCGTTGACGGGCGTCGAGGCCATCAGCAACGGCGTGCCGGCCTTCCGCAAGCCCAAGAGCCGCAACGCCGCCACCACGCTGCTCATGCTCGGCCTGATCGCGATCACGATGATGATGAGCGTCATCGTCCTCGCCAACCAGATGACGATCCGCTACGTCGACCCGCACGAGCTCGACCGCCTCCGCACGGCTGCCGGGGGCGCTGTGCCGGACAGCTACGAGCAGCACCCCGTGATCTCCCAGATCGCGGAGGGCTTGTTCATGGACACGTTCCCGCCGGCCTTCTACTTCGTCGTCACCGTCACCGGCGTCATCCTCGTGCTGGCGGCCAACACCGCCTTCAACGGCTTCCCCGTCCTCGGCTCGATCCTCGCCCAGGACGGGCTGGCCCCCCGGTCGCTCGGCTCGCGCGGCGACCGGCTCGCGTACAGCAACGGCATCGTCTTCCTTGCGGCCCTGTCGATGCTGCTGATCTGGGTCTTCGACGCCGAGACCACCAAGCTGATCCAGCTCTACATCGTCGGCGTCTTCGTCTCCTTCAACCTCAGCCAGCTCGGGATGATCCGCCACTGGACGCGTCACCTGCGCACCGAGCGCGACCCGGCCGTACGCCGCCGGATGATGCGCTCGCGGGCCATCAACACCTTCGGCCTCGGGATGACCGCAGTGGTCCTGGTGATCGTGCTGATCACCAAGTTCCTCGCCGGTGCGTGGATCACGATCCTGGCGATGGGCTTCTTCTTCCTCGTCATGCAGGCGATCGGGCGCCACTACGCCCGCGTGGAGCTCGAGCTCGCGGCCGACGAGCAGGACAAGGTCATGCCGACCCGGGTGCACGCCATCGTGCTCGCCTCCAGGCTGCACAAGCCGACCCTGCGCGCGCTCGCCTTCGCCCGCGCCACCCGCCCCAACGTGCTGGAGGCGATCTACGTCAGCGTCGACGCCAAGGCCACGACCCGGTTGCTCGAGGAGTGGGACGACCGGCACCTCGACATCCCGCTCAAGGTGCTGCACTCGCCCTACCGCGAGGTGGTGCGCCCCATCGTGGAGTACACCCAGGAGATCCGGCGCGCGAGCCCGCGCGGCGTCGTGGCGGTCTACATCCCGGAGTACGTCGTCGGGCGCTGGTGGGAGCAGCTCCTGCACAACCAGACCGCGCTGCGGCTCAAGGGACGGCTGCTGTTCACGCCGGGCGTCATGGTGATCTCGGTGCCCTACCAGCTGCGCTCCTCCCAGATGGCCGAGGAGCGGCGCCGCGACGAGGTCCGGGTGCACGCCGGCGACCTGCGCCGTGGCCGGGTGGCCTCGCGCAACAACAACCGGCAGATCGACGACGAATGACCACGCCACGATGAGCCGCCACAACCGCACCCGCCGTGCCCGCGGCCGCTCAAGGGTGGGGGAGCGCTTCGAAGTCGAGGTGGGACCCGTCGCCCACGGCGGGCACTGCGTCGCGCGGCTGCCCGAGCCCGAGTCTCGGGTGGTGTTCGTGCGCCATGCCCTGCCCGGGGAGCGAGTGGTCGTCGAGATCACCGAGGGCACCGACGGCGACCGCTTCTGGCGCGGCGACGCGGTGGAGGTGGCGACCGCGTCCGCCGACCGGGTCGAGGCCCCGTGCCCCTACGCCGGCCCGGGCCTGTGCGGCGGGTGCGACTTCCAGCACGTCGCGGTGCCGGCCCAGCGCGACCTCAAGACCGCCGTGGTGCGCGAGCAGCTCGTCCGCCTCGGGCGCCTCGACGCGTCCTCGTCGCTCGTCACCGGTCTCCAGGTGCAGGCCGTCCCAGTCCCCGACCGCCCCGACGACGGCCTGCGGTGGCGCACCCGTCAGCGCTACGCCATCGGCCCGGACGGCCGTCCGGCGATGCGGGCGCACCGCTCCCACGACCTCGTCCGGGTCGACGACTGCCTCATCGCCGCCGAGGGTGCGCGACCCGGCGACGCGGTCGACGAACCGCTGGGCGAGGGGGGCGCACCACGCCTGTCACGAGACTCGGTGAGCCACGAGGTCACGGTCGGCGCCGACGCGCACCCGTTCTCCGCCGCCTCCGACGGTTTCTGGCAGGTGCACCCCGAGGCCCCGCGCGTGCTCGTCGAGAGCGTCCTCGAGCTGCTCGACCCGCGCCCCGGCGAGCGCGCCCTCGACCTCTACGCAGGCGTCGGGCTGTTCGCCCGGTTCGTGGGCGAGGCCACCGGCGCCCGGGTGGTCGCCGTCGAGGCGGACCGGACCGCGTGCACCCACGCCCGCGCCAACCTGTCGGCGCTGAAGGGCGCCGTCGTCGAGTGCGGCCCGACCGACCGGGTGCTGCGTTCGGGCCTGGACGAGCCGTTCGACCTCGTCGTGCTCGACCCGCCGCGCGAGGGCGCCAAGCGCGCCGTCGTGGAGCAGGTGGTCGACCGCCGCCCCCGCGCCGTGGCGTACGTCGCCTGCGACCCCGCCGCGCTCGGGCGCGACGTCGCGATCTTCGCCGAGCACGACTACGAGCTCACGGCCATCCGGGCCTTCGACCTGTTCCCGATGACCCACCACGTCGAGTGCGTCGCGCTGTTGAGGAGAACCGGCCCCGGCCTGCCGTGACGTCGAACTAGGATCGCGCGGTGCGTCTGGTCTCGGCAGTCCTCGGCTTCGCACTGAGGAAGGTGGGTCTGCTCCTCGCGGTCGTCCTGTCGATGTTCCTGGGCTTCCTGCTCGTCCAGGCCGCGGTCCCGGCCCTCAAGGACGCCGTCACGGACCGCGAGCGGCTGCAGCAGGTCCGCGCCGAACGCACAGCGCTCGACAGCGATCTCGAGCAGCTCCGCGCCGAGGCCGAGCAGGCCCGGGCCGAGGCCGTCACGTCGCTCGAGGGCACGATCGGCGCGGAGATCGACGGGCTGGATCGACAGGCATCGGAGCTGGCGTCCGCCGTCGAGGACAACCGCGAGCAGCGGGACAACGTGTGCGGCTTCTGGGAGAGCCTGCCCGAGCGGCTGCCGATCGGCCCGAACCCGTGTGAGGACGCGACGAAGCTGCTGGAGAAGGCCGAGCAGGCGCAGGCCACGGTCGAACGGAATCTGGCCGAGGCCGAAGCCGATGCTCTGGTCCTACGCGACCCAGCGTTGACGAACGAGCAGAAGCTCGAGCAGCTCGGCGTGAGCGGCGCCTTCTCGTCCGCCGAGAGGGAGATCGACAGCAAGCAGTCGGAGCGTGAGCAGAAGCAGGCCGAGGAGCGCAGCCTGGAGGAGGCCCAGGGATCGGGCGTGGGATGGGTCGTCGACCAGTGGGCCCGGTCGTGGAGGTGGCTGGCCGCCATCGCCCTGCTCGTGCTCGTCATGCCCCCAACGCTGCGGGCCATCAGCTACTTCGTGCTCATGCCGCTGGTCCACCGGGCCCAGCGGCCGATCCACCTGTCGGAGGGGGCAGAGACCGAGCGGAGCGACCTCCGCACCACTCGCGCCGAGCGCACCCTGACGATCGAGCTGGGCCCCGACGAGGTGCTGTCGGCGCGGTCGGAGCACGTCCGGCCGGTGCAGGGCCCGATCCGCGGCCACCTCCTGTACGACTGGTCGTCGCCGTTCATCAGCTACGCGGCCGGGCTCTACGGCCTGAGCCGGGTCACGGGCGATGAACGCGTCACCACGGCGACGCTGGCCACCCCGGACGACCCGGACTCGTACCTCATGCGCATCGACTTCCGGGACCACCCGGGTCTGGTCATGCGGCCGCGGCACGTCGTCGGTGTGATCGGCTCACCGGAGCTGAAGACGCGGTGGCGGTGGGGAATCCAGTCCCTGGCGACGTGGCAGGTGCGCTACATCATGTTCTCGGGCAGCGGGAGCCTGATCGTCCAGGGATGCGGCGACGTGGTGGCCACGAGCCCGCGCAGCGGGACCACCCGGATGGAGCAACACCTCGTGATGGGCTTCGACTCCCGCCTGCAGGTGGGTGTCAACCGGACCGAGGTGTTCTGGCCGTACCTGTGGGGCCGGACCCCACTGGTCGACGACGAGTTCAGTGGCTCGCACCCGCTCTTCTGGCAGAAGGCGAGCGCCGACGGTCCCAGGAACCCGATCGCCAAGGCGTTCGACGCCTTCTTCTCGGCCTTCGGCAGGATCTTGGGCTTCTGATCGTGGCAGGGTGACGCCATGGCCACGTACGACGTGAACCCGGCGGCGGTCGCGCACGCACGCAGGCTCATCGACGGCCGGCAGTACGTCCTGGACAGCGACTGGGGCCAGGTGCAGCCGCGGGCGGAGGACGAGAACGCCTACCTCGAGCGCCACTCGTGGGACGACTACGGAGCCTGGCACCTGGGCCTCACCGAGGGCGCCAACGACGGGACCAAGGCCCGCTACGCGTTCGTCTACGGAGACCTGCGTCGCGTGCACCGCTCGGGCCTCATCGCGTGCGTCTACCGCGCGTCCGAGTGGCGGCACAAGGCTGTCGAGCTGGCCGCGCACGACCTGCTCCAACGGCTCGACCAGATGGCCGGGATCGACTGACGGGCCGCGTCAGCGACGGGCGGTCACGAGGTCCGACAGTGAGGTGAGGGCCGCGTCGCGGTCCGTCGCATCGACCACGGTCCACCCGTGCTGCGGTGCGAGGTCGAGCAGCTGCCGCCGGCCCTCGAGCACCAGCTCGTCGCCGCCCCGCTCCTCGATGATGCGCGAGACGACGGTGTTCACGGGCGTGGCGGCGCGGGCGTGCAGGCGGGGGAGCAGGGCCTCCGGCTCGACCGTCAGCACCACGCCGACGTACGACGCCCCTGCCGCCGCCGCGGCCGCCTCGAACCGCTCGGCCTGGGAGGGCGTGACGATGAGCTGGGGGAGCACCACGTCGCGACCGGTGGCGAGGTAGGCGGTCAGCAGGGCGAGGGCGGAGGCCCGGACGGCCTCACCGGTGCCGACGAAGTCGTCCTCCCAGCCCGAGACCCACGACCGCAGCTCGTCGATGTCGCACACGAGGGTGCCCGGGTGCGAGGCGGCGTACGCACGGGCGAGCGTGGACTTGCCGACACCGGACGGTCCGTTGAGGTGGAGGAGGGTCGGCACGCGGGGAGGCTAGCCGAGCCAGCCGGGCGTGTGTGATATCTTGACATCAAGATACTGCGATGTCAGAACTAGGGGTCCCCCTGCTTCCCGCGCCTCAGGGTGCGACGGCAAGATGGATGCGAACCCGCGAACTCCCGAGGAGATGTGGCTGATGGCCAGTCAGGACAGCTTCGGTGCCAAGGGCACCTTGGACGTGGACGGACAGTCCTACGAGATCTACCGACTCGACGCGGTCGAGGGTGAGGGGCTCGACGTCCAGAGCCTGCCCTTCTCGCTGAAGGTGCTGCTGGAGAACCTGCTCCGCACCGAGGACGGCGCGGACATCACCGCCGACCACATCAAGGCGATCGCCGGCTGGGACGCCAGCGCCGCGCCCGACCAGGAGATCCAGTTCACGCCTGCCCGCGTGATCATGCAGGACTTCACCGGCGTCCCCTGCGTCGTCGACCTCGCCACCATGCGCGAGGCGATGGCCGAGCTCGGCGGCGACGCCACCAAGATCAACCCGCTCGCGCCCGCCGAGATGGTCATCGACCACTCGGTGATCGCCGACGTCTTCGGCTCCGCCGACGCCTTCGAGCGCAACGTCGAGATCGAGTACGAGCGCAACCGCGAGCGCTACCAGTTCCTTCGCTGGGGCCAGGGCGCCTTCGACGACTTCAAGGTCGTCCCGCCGGGCACCGGCATCGTCCACCAGGTCAACATCGAGCACCTCGCGCGCGTCGTCATGGTGCGCGACGGCGTGGCCTACCCCGACACCTGCGTCGGCACCGACTCCCACACCACGATGGTCAACGGCATCGGCGTGGTCGGCTGGGGCGTCGGCGGCATCGAGGCCGAGGCCGCGATGCTCGGCCAGCCGGTCTCGATGCTCATCCCGCGCGTCGTGGGCTTCAAGCTGTCGGGCGAGCTGCCCGCGGGTTCGACGGCCACCGACCTCGTGCTGACCATCACCGAGATGCTCCGCGAGCACGGTGTGGTCGGCAAGTTCGTCGAGTTCTACGGCGAGGGCGTCTCCGCGCTGCCGCTGGCCAACCGCGCCACCATCGGCAACATGAGCCCGGAGTTCGGCTCGACGATCGCGGTCTTCCCGATCGACGACCAGACGATCGACTACCTGCGCCTGACCGGCCGCACCGACGAGCAGCTCGCCCTCGTCGAGGCGTACGCCAAGGAGCAGGGGCTGTGGCACGACCCGAGCGCCGAGCCGCGCTACAGCGAGCGCCTCGAGCTCGACGTCTCCACCGTGGTGCCGTCGCTCGCCGGCCCGAAGCGTCCGCAGGACCGCGTCGAGGTCAGTGCGGCCAAGGACTCGTTCCGCGCCGCGCTCGCGGACTACGTCGACGAGGGCGACTCCGACCCGGACGACGCCGCCGAGGCCACGGGCTACGACGAGGCGGTCGAGGAGTCCTTCCCGGCCTCCGACTCGCCGAGCCACGAGGGCGGCAACGGCAAGCCCGTGCACGCCGACGCCCCGAAGGACGCCGGTCGGCCCACGAAGCGGACGAAGGTCTCGCTCGACGGCCAGGAGGTCGAGATCGACCACGGCGCCGTGGTGATCGCCGCGATCACGTCGTGCACCAACACCTCCAACCCGAGCGTGATGATCGGTGCCGCGCTGCTGGCCAAGAAGGCCGTCGAGAAGGGCCTGACCCGCAAGCCGTGGGTCAAGACCTCGCTCGCGCCCGGCTCCAAGGTCGTCTCCGACTACTACGACCGCTCGGGACTCACGCCCTACCTCGACAAGCTGGGCTTCAACCTCGTCGGCTACGGCTGCACGACCTGCATCGGCAACTCCGGCCCGCTCATCCCCGAGGTGTCCGCGGCCGTCAACGAGGCCGACCTCGCGGTCGTCTCGGTGCTGTCCGGAAACCGCAACTTCGAGGGCCGGATCAACCCGGACGTGAAGATGAACTACCTCGCGTCACCGCCGCTCGTCGTCGCCTACGCGCTGGCCGGGTCGATGGACGTCGACCTCTTCGGTGACCCGCTGGGCCAGGACTCCGACGGCAACGACGTCTTCCTCGAGGACATCTGGCCGAGCCCGCAGGAGATCGAGGAGACGATCGCCCAGGCGATCACCTCCGACATGTTTGGCGACTCCTACGCCGACGTCTTCAAGGGTGACGAGCGCTGGCAGTCGCTGCCCACCCCGGAGGGCAACACCTTCGAGTGGGACGAGGACTCGACCTACGTCCGCCGTCCTCCCTACTTCGACGGCATGCCCGACGAGCCGGAGCCGGTCACCGACATCGTCGGCGCCCGCGTCCTGCTCAAGCTGGGCGACTCGGTCACCACCGACCACATCAGCCCGGCCGGTGCGATCAAGAAGGACAGCCCGGCAGGCCACTACCTCGCCGAGCACGGTGTCGAGCAGCGTGACTTCAACTCCTACGGCTCGCGCCGCGGCAACCACGAGGTCATGATCCGCGGCACGTTCGCCAACATCCGCCTGCGCAACCAGATCGCGCCGGGCACCGAGGGCGGCGTGACCAAGGACTTCACCAAGGACGGCGAGGTCACCAGCGTCTACGAGGCCAGCCAGAGCTACCAGGAGGCCGGCACCCCACTGGTCGTCCTGGCCGGCAAGGAGTACGGCTCCGGGTCCTCGCGCGACTGGGCCGCCAAGGGCACCGCGCTGCTGGGCGTCAAGGCCGTCATCGCCGAGTCCTACGAGCGGATCCACCGCTCCAACCTCATCGGCATGGGCGTCATCCCGCTGCAGTTCCCCGACGGCAAGACCGCCGACGACCTGGGCCTCACCGGTGCCGAGATCATCTCGATCAGCGGCATCACCGAGCTCAACGACGGCACCACGCCGAAGACCGTCACGGTCAAGGTGGAGCCCGCGCCCGGCACCGACCAGGCGCACGGCGAGACCAGCGATTTCCAGGCCACCGTCCGGATCGACACCCCGGGCGAGGCCAACTACTACCGCAACGGCGGGATCATGCAGTACGTCCTGCGCAACCTGCTGCGCGGATGACCGACCCTGCCGCCGATCCGGCGGCGGTGTGGCGCGGCCGCGTCCAGGACCACCTGGACGCGGCCGGCCGCCCGCCGCTGGGCGGCATGGCCGACTGGGAGGTCTTCCCCTTCGAGCGCGACGGGCTCACCCCGAAGCCGATGGGGGAGCGGGTCGTCCCCGAGCCGTCACGGGACCGCTCGCCCGACGCCTGCGGCACCTGCAAGGCCCTCGGGCGTGACGACCTCGTGCTGCACACCGGGTCCCGGCTCGCGGTGATCCGGCCGGGCGGCACCAGCCTGATGTTCGTCGCCAACGTCGTCTCGCGCGAGCACGAGCGGCTCGACGACCTCGACGAGGCTGCCGACGAGGAGCTCGGTCGGCTGGTGGCGCGCACCTACCGCGCCCTGCGCGCGCTCCCCGGCGTCGGCAACGTCCAGGTGAGCAAGTGGGAGAACGGCGGCGGCCACCTGTCCGTCAACGTGCTGGCCCGCCCGCTCGGGGTGCTCGAGCTCCGCGGCTCCAACCTGCCGGTCTGGGCCGACATGCTGCCCGACATCCCGCAGGACGAGTACGACGAGCGCGCCGACGACGTACGCACTGCCCTGGCCTGAGAAATCCCCCGGAGCCACCCCACCGGATGCGCTCCTCGTGGCGTGTGGACGTGTGAGGCTGTGCCGCACACGAGGGGGATCCACGCATGACCGCACCACCCATCGACGTCGCCGAGCGGCTCGAGCGCCTGGCCGCACACGCGCCGGCCGGCGTCATCGAGCCCGACTCGGTCTGGACGCACGGTCGCCGACGGCAACGCGGGAGGCTCGCAGCCGCGCTGGCCGCCGTCGTGGCGGTCGGGCTGCTGGGTACGACGGCGACGCCGCTGCTGCTCGAGCGGGTGCAGCGCGTCGAGCCGGCGGACTCCGCGCAGCCGATGGTCCTGCCCGACGTGGTCCGCCAGCCGGGGAGCTGGGAGTCCGCCTTCCCGAGCGTCCCGGGACGGCTCTCGGCCGTCGGCATCGGCACGCGGTCGGGCCTGTGGTCGGACCGCAACGCCTTCTGGGGCGTCTCGGCGACAACGGGGGAGTCGCGGTTCCTCGACCTGCCCGACGCGCTCGAGCTCGGTCAGGTCGCCGTGTCGCACGACGGCTCGCGCGTGGCGTACTGGATCGCGACGACTGCCGACGCCGACGCGCTCGGGCAGGCGGGGGAGAGCGCGATGCTCGCCGACGGGGTCGCCGTGCTCGACCTCGAGACCGGCGAGCGCGACGTCTGGACCATCGAGTCCGACCACGGGTTGTGGACCGGCGGCCTGGCCTGGGCGGGGGACGTGCTGTGGTGGTCGGCTGGCCCCGCGCAGGCTCGGGAGGACGGTGCGCTCACCGCGCGGACCCGGACCCACACGTGGGACCTGGGTACCGACGAGCGCGAGGACGCCACCAGCCCGGCCGGCCGCCGCGTCAGCGCCAACGGCGTCGGCGACGCACCCGGCGGCTTCGTCGAGCAGGGCCGTTCCGGCCAGGTCGAGGTGGTCATCGGCGACCGTGACCCGCGGACGCTCCGGCTCGAGCTCCCGGCCGGCGCGCCCGACGAGGCGGGGACCGTCCACGCGGCACTCAGCACCGACGGGGCCCGCCTGGCGGCCCTGCTGATGCCCGACGCCAGCATCTACGACTCGACGCCCAAGCCGGTCGTGGTGGGCGCCGTCGCCGGCACCCGCGTCGCGCTGCGACAGGTCGACGACGCCGTCGCGGGGACGGTCCTGGGGTGGCGTTCCCCGACCGAGGTGGTCGTGGCCGGGCTGGACGAGGTGGAGGAGGGTCGGCCCCAGCGCGTCCACCGGGCGTGGGCGCTCGACGTGGTGAGCGGTGCGCGGACGGACCTGACGGAGTTCTCGGGCAGCACGCCGCAGGTGGCCGCCGACGCGTGGACCGCCGAGGTCGTGCCCGCCCCGGACGCCCCGTTCGCTCCCGACCCTCGAGTGGTGGGGGCCGGCGGGATCCTCGCCCTGGTCTTCTGCATCTCGCTCTGGCGCGACCTGAGGCGGCGACGTGGCCACGCCTGACGGCTTCGCCGAGTTCGTCGTCGCGCGGCAGGCCGCGCTGCTGCGGACGGCGTACCTCCTCACCGGGCACGCCCAGGACGCCGAGGACCTCGTGCAGGCCGCGCTGGTCAAGGTGGTGCCGCAGTGGCGGCGGATCCGGGACAACCCCGAGCCCTACGTCCGGCGGACGATGGTCAACGAGAACGTCTCGCGCTGGCGGCGCCGACGCTGGCGCGAGCAGGCGAGCGACGTGCTGCCCGAGGCGCTGTCGCACGACCCGGACAGCGCCGATCTCATCGCCGTACGTGATGCGCTGCGGTCGCTCGCGCCGCGGCAGCGAGCCGTGCTCGTGCTGCGCTACTACGAGGGACTCTCCGAGGCGGAGATCGCGGCGCAGCTCGGCATCGCGCCCGGTACGGTCAAGTCACAGGCGCGCGACGGGCTGGCGCGCCTGCGGCTTGCGCTGCCCGCAGACGACGAGGATCGCACCGACGTGGTGTTGGACCTGCGTCGGTAGCCTGACGCCGTGAGCGACGTCCAGCACCCCGGTCCGCCCGAGGCGGTCGAGCAGCAGGACCCCGGCCCCGTGGTCGGCACCGCGCCCGTCGTGGAGCGTCCGCGGCGGAGCCTGCCCCTGGTGCTGGCGAGCGTCGCGGCCGCGCTCGTGCTCGGCGCAGCCCTCGTCGCGCCGCTCGTCGACCGGGCGATCCGCGGTGACGAGCGGGAGCAACGCGCCCTCGACCTCACCCTCGTGGAGACCTGGGAGATCACCGACCGCTCCCACACCACCGACGACGTGACCTACGAGCAGCACCCGCCCGCCGGAGGCGCCCACGCTCCCATCTGGCTGGCGTGCGGCGTCTACGACGAGCCGGTCCGCGACGAGAACGCCGTCCACGACCTCGAGCACGGCACCGTGTGGATCACCCACGACCCCGACCTGTCGGAGGACGACCGCGCAGCGCTCGCCGAGCAGCTGCCCGACAACGGCATCATGTCGCCGCGCGAGGACCTGCCCTCGCCCGTCGTGGTGACGGTGTGGGGCGCGCAGCTGCAGCTCGACGGTGCGGACGACCGGCGGCTGGGGCTCTTCCTCGAGGAGTACGGCGACGGGCACACCGCCCCGGAGTTCGGGGTGAGCTGCCAGGGCGGCACCCCCGACCCCCAGGGCGGGCTGCCCGAGCAGGGCACCGACGCCTGAGGCGGGGGCGGTCTGCTCGGGCGGGCCGGCCTCAGCGGGCCAGGAAGTCCAGCAGCGCGGCGTTGAACTCGTCGGCGTGGCTGACGTTGAAGCCGTGCGGCGCGTCCGGTACGACGACGAGCTCCGAGCCGGCGATCGCCTCGTGGGTGCGCTTGCCCGAGCCCTCGAACGGGACCGTGGCGTCGCTGTCGCCGTGGATGACGAGCGTGGGCACCGTGACCTGGGTGAGGTCGTCGCGGAAGTCGGTCGTGCCGAAGGCCTCCATGCAGCCCAGCGCCGCCTTCTGGTCGCTCTGGTGGCACATCGCAATGGCCTCCTGGCGCTGCTCCTCGGTGACCTTCAGCTCGCCCTTGGCGGAGAAGAAGTCGCGGGTGAAGCCGTCGAAGAACGTGGTCCGGTCCTCCTCGAGCCCCTGGGTCATCTCGGTCGCGGCCTCCTCGGTGAGCGGCCCGTCGGGGTTGTCGTCGCCCTTCATCAGGTAGGGCGGGACGGCGGCCGCGAACACGACCGAGTGCAACCGCTCCTGGCCGTGGCGGGCGATGTAGCGGGCCACCTCACCGCCGCCCATCGAGAACCCGACGAGAGTGACGTCGGTGAGGTCGAGCTCGGAGAGGATCCCGTCGAGGTCGTCGGCAAGGGTGTCGTAGTCGTAGCCCTTGGACGGCTTGTCGCTGCGACCGAAGCCGCGACGGTCGTAGGCGACGACGCGGTAGCCGGCGGCGCTCAGAGGGCCGACCTGCTCGCTCCACGACTCGCCGGAGAGGGGCCAGCCGTGGATGAGGACGACGGGCCGACCGCTCCCGCCCGAGTCCTCGACATGGACCTTGGTGGAGCTCAGCAGGCCAGAGCTTGCGGTGACGTCAGGCACGTGGTGTCCCTTCGTTGGGGCCCCCGGGTGGGAGGGCCGTTCCTTGGTCCTTCGAACGTAGGCACGGGCGTGGATGGGTCGTTCCACCCGCCGGGGTGGCCGCGGCCCGGGAGGCGGGGCGTGCCCTAGCGTGGAGACATGCTCGTCGCCTTCTCGATCTCACCCATGTCCAGCGATCCCTCCGGCTCGGTCACCGACGCGGTCGCCACGGCCGTCCGCGTCGTACGCGAATCGGGGCTGCCCCACGAGACCAACGCGATGTTCACCAACGTGGAGGGGGAGTGGGACGAGGTGATGGCCGTGGTCAAGCAGGCCGTCGACGCGGTCGCCGCCGTGTCGCCGCGGGTCGGCCTGGTGCTGAAGGCCGACATCCGCCCCGGCTACGAGGGCCAGCTGACCGCGAAGGTGGAGCGGATCGAGGAGGCGCTGCGCGATGGACAGTGAGATCCGCACCTACCGCACCGGCGCGGACGAGGTCGTGCTCGACCTGACGCAGGACGCGGTCGAGTTCGTGGACGGACGCGGCGACGGGCTGCTCCAGGTCTTCGTGCCCCACGCGACCGCCGGCATCGCGGTGATCGAGACGGGCGCCGGGTCGGACGACGACCTGCTCGCCGCCCTGCGCGACCAGCTGCCTCCCGACGACCGCTGGCGCCACCGCCACGGCTCGCCCGGCCACGGCCGGTCCCACGTCATGCCGGCGTTCGTGCCGCCCCACTGCACGGTCCCGGTGCTCGGAGGCCGGCTCGCGCTCGGCACCTGGCAGAGCATCTGCCTGGTCGACCTCAACGTCGACAACGACGAGCGCCAGGTGCGCTGGTCGTTCCTGGCGGGCTGAGCGCCCTGCCCGTGCACAGCGGGGAGCATCGCCGTGACATGTCGAGGCCGTCCTTCCCCGTTGACCCGACGCTCCTATGGATCGTCAAGTCATGATCGGTCGGTGTTCGAGTAGTCGGTAGAGGTCTCGGGCGATGTAGCGCTTGAGACATCTCTTGATCTCGCGGGTGGTCTTGCCCTCGGTCGTGCGACGCGCGACGTAGTCGCGGGTGTTTTGGTCGTAGCGGATCCGGGACAGCGTGATGGTGTGCAGGGCGCGGTTGAGTTGTCGGTCGCCGTAACGGTTGAGTCGGTGCCGGGTGGTGACCTGGCCGCTGGTGGCTGGGATCGGCGCGACGCCGGCGAGCATCGCGAAGGCGGCCTCGGAGTGGATGCGGCCGGGGTGGGACCAGGCGCACAGCACGGTCGCGGCCACGATCGGTCCGACGCCGAGCTGCTCGAGGAGGTCGGGACGCCAGGACCGCACGATCACCTTGAGGGCCTTCTCGTGCTCGTCGGCCTCCTCGGCCAGCGCACGGGCGCGGCGGGCCAGGGACCGCAGCACGGTCACAGTGGTGGTGGTCTCCACGTCCCACGACGGGTGGACCCGCAAAGCGGCGGCGGTCTTGAGCATGGCCGGCAGCTTCTGGTTGCGGAACCGGGCGCGGATCTGTTCGGGGGCGGCGATGACGAGGCTGAACACCTGCCGCTGCGCGTCGCCGGCGGCGTTGACCGCGGATCGACGTGCGGCCAGCAGCACCGACAGGGCTTGACGGTCGCCGCCGCTGCGCGGGCCACCGAGCCGGGGCCGTGACAGCGCCTCCCGGGCGGCGCGGATCGCGTCGATCGGGTCGGACTTCGCGCCGTGACGTCGCTTGGCGCGTTCGGGGCGGTCGAGCTCGATCACGACTTCCTCGCGCCGTTCAAGGTGGCGGGTCAGGCCGGCGCCGTGACCGCCGGTGCCCTCGATCGCCCACGCGCGCAGGGTTGCGTGCTCGTCGGCGAACTCCACCAGCTGTTCGTATCCGTCGGCGGTGGCCTCGACGGTGATCTCGGCGAGCACGCCACCGGTTCGGGCGTCGATCGCGGCCGCGGAGTGGGTGTGGACGTGGGTGTCGACGCCGATGACGACATCGACCACCTCGCGTAGATCGGTCAGACTGGTCATTGCGTTCTCTCCTTGCCTGGGAGCGGATGTGGTTTCCGGTCCGGGGCGGAGATTCGGCAGGACTGTGATGAGACACGACCGGTGCGCGAACACCGGTCGGTCAAGCTCCTGATCAGGCCAGCTACTCCGACCGGGCCGGGGCCGGCAACCACGAGCGGACAAGTCGCGCGGAAGGCACGAAGCCAGTCAGTCGATGGGTCACACCCGCAGTCACCGCCCCACAGCCCAGCACCATCAGGCTGCGAAGGGAATCCTCACAGTCAGTCGAGCAGACGCCACCCATTCCGAGTCGAACGCGTGTTCGATAGACTGGCCGCGTGTTCCCCGCTCCGCAGCCCCGCCAGCGGCCCACCCCGCCCGAGGGGCACCGCGGGGTCGCGCCGCCCGGGTGGCCGCGGCAGGTGCGGCCGCCGGACGCGCCCGACTGGGAGGCGACCGCCGCGAGCTGGCTGCTCGACCTGTGCCCGCCCGACTACCGCCGCTTCTCGGGGCTGCGCCGGCACGTCGTCGTCCTGGCCCGCTTCGCGGTGCTGCACGTCGAGGCCCAGCAGCTGGCGACCCGCCGCGGGCTGAGCGAGATCCGCGGCGACCTCAAGGACCTGGCTGACGAGGCGGTCGTGCTCGCGGCCGTGCAGACCTTCCAGCTCGAGGACGCCCGCCTGCTCGGCGTACGCCGCGAGGTGGGGCTCGTCGAGGACGCCCTACGAGGGCGTCGCTACCGGGTGCGGATGTGAGGTCTGGCTAGGGTCGCGTGATGCACAGGTTCGCCGCCGTCGCCGTCATCGACCCGCAGGGGCGGCTGCTGATGCAGGAGCGCGACGACGACGTGCTCCACGAGCCGGGCCGCTGGGGCTATCCCGGCGGGGACCTCGAGGCCGGCGAGGACTTCCGCGCCGCCGCGGTCCGTGAACTCCGCGAGGAGACCGGGCTGGTCGTCGACATCCACGACCTCGAGTCGCTGGGGGTGCGGCGGTTCCGCAGCGACGGGTGCGGCGGGGACGACGAGTTCGAGCTGTTCGCGGTCCGGACCATCGCCACGCAGGCGAACGTGGTGTGCGGTGAGGGCCGCCAGATGGTCTTCGTCCACCTCGATGACGTCGCCGACCGCCCGCTGCACAGGGCGACGGAGCTGACCCTCCACCGGGTGCGCGAGTGGTCCGAGGCCCACCCCTTCGACCCCGGCCCGGACCCGAGGAGGTTCGCGGGGATCATCCTCGTCGACCGCCGGGGCTGGATCCTGCTGCAGGAGCGCGACGAGCACCCGCGGATCGACCCGGAGAAGTGGGGCCTGGCCGGCGGGCACGTCGACCCGGGTGAGGACTTCGAGCCCGCCGCCCACCGCGAGCTGGAGGAGGAGACCGGGGTCCGGATGCCGGCCGGCAGCCTGCGCCTGTTCCGGGAGTTCGTGGTGGACCACCACGAGGCCTACGGCTCGTGGGACGTGATGCAGGTCTTCGTCGCCGCCACCGACCTCACGGACGCCGACATCGACTGCCGGGAGGGACGTCAGATCGTGTTCGTCGACCCCACCGTGGCGCGCGGGCTCGACCTCAGCTCGGCCGCCACCGACATCGTCCCGGCCTTCCTCGACAGCGATCTCTACGCCAGCATGGCGCCATGACCGATCGCACCCTCACCGTCCACCCCGTCCCGTCGATGGGTGCCGAGGACGTCGTCGTCGCCCCCGACGGCACGGTCTTCACCGGCACCGAGGACGGGGTGATCTGGGCGCTCGACCCGGCGACCGGCAGCACCCGCCGGGTCGCCGACACCGGCGGCCGGCCGCTCGGCCTCGAGCTCCTCCCCGACGGCGACCTCGTCGTCTGCGACGCCCGGCGAGGCGTGCTCCGGGTCGCGCCCGCGACCGGCACCGTCGAGGTGCTGGTCGACCGGGTCGAGGGCCGAACGATGCAGTTCTGCAACAACGCCGCCGTCGCCTCCGACGGCACGATCTGGTTCAGCGACTCCTCGCTCCACTACGGCGTCGACCGGTGGAAGGACGACTTCGTCCAGCACACCCGGACCGGCCGGCTGCTCCGGCGCGACCCCGACGGTTCCGTCGAGGTCGTCCTCGAGGGTCTCGCCTTCGCCAACGGCGTCGCGCTCGCCGCCGACGAGTCCTACGTCGCCGTGGCCGAGTGCCGCGGCCGCACCGTCGTACGACTCTGGCTGACCGGACCGCGCGCGGGGGAGCGCGACCACCTCGTCGCCGACCTCCTGGGCTATCCCGACAACATCAGCCGGGGCAGCGACGGGCTGATCTGGATCGCGGTGGCGAGCCCGGTCGACGGCCTCGTCGAGCGGCTCGGGTCGGCGCCGATGGTGCTGCGCAAGGCGGTCACGCGGATCCCCGAGGCGCTGCAGCCCAAGCCGGCCCAGACGATCCGGGTCCAGGCCTACGACGACGAGGGCCGCCTGGTGCACGACCTCGACCTGCCCCGGCCGGACCACGGTCCCGGCTACCACATGGTCACCGGGGTCCGGGAGCACGAGGGACGCGTGTGGCTGGGAAGCCTCCACGAGCCGTCGGTGGCGGTCCTCGACCGCCCATGAAATAGACTCCTGCCCCATGGCTCTCCTCGACTCGATCGCCTCGCCGCGCGACCTCCGTGGCCTCTCCGCGGAGCAGCTCGACGAGCTCGCCGCCGAGATCCGCGACGTGATGATCCGCACCGTCGCGACCAACTCCGGTCACCTGGGACCCAACCTCGGCGTGGTCGAGCTGACGCTGGCGATCCACCGGGTCTTCGACTCGCCGCACGACCGGGTCGTCTTCGACACCGGGCACCAGTCCTACGTCCACAAGCTCGTCACCGGACGGCACGCCGACTTCGCGACGCTCCGCAAGGAGGGCGGGATCAGCGGCTACCCCAGCCAGGCCGAGTCCGAGCACGACATCGTGGAGAACTCCCACGCCTCGACAGCGCTGTCCTACGCCGACGGGCTGGCGAAGGCCTATGCGATCCGCGGTGAGGACCGGCACGTCGTGGCGGTGATCGGCGACGGCGCGCTGACCGGCGGCATGGCCTGGGAGGCCCTCAACAACATCGCGATCGCGAAGAAGAGCCGCCTGGTCATCGTCGTCAACGACAACGAGCGGTCCTACACGCCGACCATCGGTGGTCTCGCCACCGCGCTCACGTCGCTGCGCACCAACCCGCGCTACGAGCAGGTGCTCGACCTGGTGAAGAAGCG
Organism: Nocardioides sp. T5; assembly: GCF_048161455.1. Classification (NCBI taxonomy): domain Bacteria; kingdom Bacillati; phylum Actinomycetota; class Actinomycetes; order Propionibacteriales; family Nocardioidaceae; genus Nocardioides; species Nocardioides sp. T5. Next base: position 2,287,048 of record NZ_CP182415.1, read on the forward strand.
TCTCAACGCGGTCCCCGGCGTCGGGCACGCGGCCTACGACGCGCTCCACGCGGTCAAGAAGGGCATGAAGGACGCGCTGGCCCCGCAGGGCCTCTTCGAGGACCTCGGCCTGAAGTACGTCGGGCCGGTGGACGGCCACGACCGCACGGCCATGGAGCAGGCGCTGACCAACGCCAAGCGCTTCGACGGCCCGGTCATCGTCCACGCCCTGACCCGCAAGGGCCAGGGCTACGACCCCGCCCTGCGGCACGAGGCCGACCAGTTCCACGCTCCCGGCCCGTTCGACGTGCAGACCGGTGCGGAGAAGCCCAAGGGCAAGATCTGGACCGACCACTTCTCCGAGGCCATCGTCGACCTCGGCGGCCGCCGGGAGGACGTCGTCGCCATCACCGCGGCGATGATGCACCCCGTCGGGCTCGACGCCTTCGCCGCGAAGTACCCCGAGCGCACCTTCGACGTCGGGATCGCCGAGCAGCACGCCGTCACCTCCTCCGCCGGCCTGGCGATGGGCGGGCTGCACCCGGTCTTCGCGGTCTACGCCACCTTCCTCAACCGCGCCTTCGACCAGGTGCTGATGGACGTCGCGCTGCACAAGTGCGGAGTCACCTTCGTGCTCGACCGCTCCGGCGTCACCGGTGACGACGGTGCGAGCCACAACGGCATGTGGGACATGTCGATCCTGCAGGTCGTCCCCGGGCTGCGCCTGGCCGCACCGCGGGACGTCACCCGGCTGCGCGAGCTGCTCGACGAGGCCGTCCTCGTCGACGACGCCCCGACCGTCGTCCGATTCCCCAAGGGCCCTCCGCCCGCCGACGTGCCGGCGATCGACCGCGCAGGCGGCGCCGACGTGCTGGTGCGCTCAGGGGACCGGGACGTGCTGATCGTTGCCGTCGGGTCGATGGCGACGACGGCCGTCGAGGTCGCCTCGCGGCTGGCCGACCAAGGCATCGGGGTCACCGTGGTCGACCCGCGGTGGGTCAAGCCCGTCGACCCCGCCATCGTCGACCTCGCCCGCGAGCACCGGCTCGTGGTCAGCGTCGAGGACAACGGTCGCGTCGGCGGCTGCGGCGCGACGCTGCTGCAGACCCTCAACGACGAGGGTGTCGAGACGCCGTTCCGCCTGCACGGCATCCCGCAGGAGTTCCTCGACCACGCCAAGCGCGACGTGATCCTGGCTCGCATCGGTCTCGACGCACAGACGCTCGCGCGCTCGATCGTCGAGGACGTGACCGCGCTCGACGGCGGGGCCGGCATCGTCGAGGTCGACCACACCGCCTGATGCCGAGCGGGCCGGGCCTCCTCAGAGGTCGCGGTGGACGGACTCCGGCTCCTCGCCCTGGTAGCGGTTGATGTTCCAGATGGCCACGCCCAGCCCGCCCCAGAGGACGAGCATCGCGATCAGCATCATGACGACGGCAGAGGTGGACATCAGGAGCTCCTCTCGTCCTGCCTGGCTTGGATCTCCGGATCACCGAGGAAGGTGCTCTCCCGCCACGGGAGACGCGCGGCGACGAACCCGAGCACCAGCACGGCGACGGCGACGCCCCAGCCGAGGGTGGCCAACATCCACGTCGGGTAGCCCTCGTAGGGCTCCTGGATGTTGTCGATGAACTCGTTGACCAGGATGAAGGTGAGCGCGGCCGGCGCGAAGACGCCGATGAGCAGCTCCCACCAGCGACCGACCTGCACCGATCCGTCGCGGTTGAGGTGCTCGCGCAGCAGGCTCGTCTTCCGGAACACCCACACGAGCGCGAGCATGCTGGCGACCGCCACCACGAGGATGCCGAACCGGTTGATGAAGTGGTCGATGATGTCGAGCACGTAGACGCCGGTGGTCGTGCCGAGCAGCGTGATGCTGATCACCGCGGCCGGGACGCCGACCGCCATCGAGGCTCCGACGCGGGACATCTCGAACTTGTCCCGGACCGCGGAGATCACGACCTCGATGACGCTGACGAGCGACGTCACACCGGCCACGACGAGGGACCCGAAGAAGAGCACGCCGATCAGCGCGCCCGCCGGTGCCTCGTTGATGATGGCCGGGAAGGCGATGAACGCCAGCCCGAGACCGTCGGTCGCCACCTCGTCGACGCCCACGCCGCTGGCGGTCGCCATGAACCCCAGCGCGGCGAACACGCCGATGCCGGCGAGCAGCTCGAAGCCCGAGTTGGCGAAGCCCACGACGAGTCCGGACCCAGTCATATCGCTGCGGCGACCGACGTACGAGGCGTAGGTGATCATGATGCCGAAGCCCACGGACAACGAGAAGAAGATCTGGCCGTAGGCGGCGATCCACACGCTCGTCTCGCCGAGCGCGCTCCAGTCGGGGGTGAACAAGGCGTCCAGGCCGACGGATGCGCCGTCCAGCGTCAGCGCGACCACGACGAGCGCGATGAAGGCGGCGAACAGGATCGGGATGAAGATGGTGGAGGCGACGCCGATGCCCTTCTGCACCCCCAGCGCCATCAGGGCGAGGACGGTGACCCAGACCAGCACGAGCGGCACCGTGACGCCGCTGACGAAGTCGAGGCTGATGCCCGGGTCGCCCGCCTGCAGGTAGGAGCCGAACAGGAAGCCCTCGGGGTCGTCGCCCCACGCCTTGTCGAAGGAGAAGAAGGCGTAGCGGGCGGCCCACGCGATGACCGCGGCGTAGTAGACGGCGATGACGAAGCAGATGCCCACCTGCCACCACCCGAGCCCCTCGGACGCCCGGGCTGCCCGCCGGAACGAGAGCGGGGCCGAGCCGCGGTAGCGATGGCCCAGACCGTAGTCGAGCAGCAGGAACGGAAGTCCCGCGGTCAGCAGCGCGATCAGGTACGGGAGGATGAAGGCGCCGCCGCCGTTCTCGTAGGCGACGTAGGGAAAGCGCCAGATGTTGCCGAGCCCGACGGCCGAGCCGATCGCGGCGAGGATGAAGACCTTGCGGGAGCTGAACGCCCCCCGGTGCTTCTCGGAGTGTTCCACTGCTTCGCTCACGGTGCCTCCTCCTGTCGACGACGTCGATCGCACCAGCATGCCAGAGATCAGGCACGCGAAACGCCCCGCCGAGCGGTGAGTGGGACACGTTCTGAAGGTCCAGAACCTGCGTGACTCACCGCCCGGCGGGGCGTACGTGGCCGAGCGGTGGGTGAGACATCATTCCCGGGCTCGGAAGATGCCGCACGCACCGCTCGAACGGCGGATCAGTGGAAGCGCGTGCCCGTCGCCTTCTCCGAGATGCCCTTCACGTCGAGCATGAAGGTCAGGCCGCCGTTCCAGAACGAGAACCCGGCTCCGGTGATCATCGCCAGGTCGATGTCCTGGGGTGCGGCGACGACGCCCTCGTCGAGCATCAGGCGCGCCTCCTCGGCCAGACCGGCCAGCGTGCGCTCCCGCACCTCGTCGGCGGTCAGGACGACGGGGTGCTCGGGCTTCTCGAGCAGCTCCTCGACCTCGGGGTCGAGGCGGCCGTCGGGGCCGTAGTAGGCACCCTTCTTCGCCGCGACGATCCGCTCGAGGGCGGGGGAGACGTAGAAGCGGTCGGGGAACGCGCCCGCGAGCGTCTCGTTGTTGTGCAGCGCGATCGCCGGCCCGACGAGCGAGAGCAGCACGAACGGCGGCATCGGCGCGATGCCGGCGAAGGCGCCGTCGGCGACACCGACGGAGGTGCCCTCGTCGACGATGCGGCCGACCTCGCTCATGAAGCGGCCGAGCAGCCGGTTGACGATGAACGACGGGCTGTCCTTGACCAGGATCGTCGTCTTCTTCAGCGTCTTGCCGGTGGCGAACGCCGTCGCCAGCGTCGCGTCGTCGGTGGCGTCGCCCTTGACGATCTCCAGCAGCGGCATGACCGCCACCGGGTTGAAGAAGTGGAAGCCCACGACCCGCTCGGGGTGCTCGAGGTCGGCGGCCATCTCGGTGATCGACAGCGACGAGGTGTTGGTCGCCAGGACGCACTCGCTGCTGACGACCTTCTCGACGTCGGCGAAGACAGTCTTCTTGACCGACATCTCCTCGAAGACGGCCTCGATCACGAAGTCGGCGTCACCGAAGGCGACCTGCTTGTCGGTCTCGCCAGACACCAGCGCCTTGTGGCGGTTGGCCTTGTCCTGGTTGATCCGCCCCTTGGCGAGCAGCTTGTCGATCTCGGCGTGCACGTAGGCCACGCCCTTGTCGGCCCGCTCCTGGTCGAGGTCGGTGAGCACCACCGGCACCTCGAGGCGACGTACGAACAGCAGCGCGAGCTGGCTGGCCATCAGGCCCGCACCCACGATGCCCACCTTGGTGACGGGGCGGGCCAGCGACCTGTCCGGTGCGCCGGCGGGCCGCTTGGCCCGCTTCTGCACCAGGTCGAACGAGTAGAGCGACGCCAGCAGCTCAGCGGTTTGCGACATCGCTTCGAGGGCGTCGTCCTCCGCCGCGAAGCCGGCGTCGCGGTCGGTGTCGCGCGCCGCGGCGATGAGCTCGACGGCCTTGGCAGCGGCGGGGGAGCCGCCACCGGTCTTGGCGGCCACGATGCCCTTGGCCCGCTCGATCGCGGCGTCCCACGCCTCTCCGCGGTCGACCTCGGGGCGCTCGACGACGGTCTCGCCGCGCAGCACGGAGGCCGCCCAGAGCAGCGACTGCTCGAGGAAGTCCGCGCCGTTGAAGACCGCGTCGGCCAGGCCGAAGTCGTACGCCGCCTGCCCGCCCAGCGTCCTGCCCTGGTTGAGCGGGTTCTCGACGATGAGCGTGACGGCCTTGTCTGCGCCGACGAGGTTGGGCACCAGCCACGCCCCGCCCCAGCCGGGCACGAGGCCCAGCATGACCTCGGGCAGGCCGAGGGCCGGCGCCGAGTCCATGACGGTGCGGTAGGTGCAGTGCAGCGCCACCTCGAGGCCCCCGCCGAGGGCGAGGCCGTTGATGAAGCCGAACGACGGCTTGCCGCCGTCCTGGAGCTTGCGGAAGACGGCGTGCCCGAGCTCCGCCACGGTGCGTACGGCGTCGGGGCCGCCGCCCTGGATGGCGTTGAGGTCGGCGCCCGCGGCGAGGATGAACGGCTTGCCGGTCACGGCGATCGCGTCGATCGTGTCGTCGGCCAGCGCCGCGTCGATCGCGGTGTCGAGCGCCAGCAGCGACGCAGGTCCGAAGGTGTTGGGCTTGGTGTGGTCCTCGCCGTTGTCGAGGGTGATCAGGCCGATGGTCGCGCCCGGCAGGGTCACGGTCCGCAGGTGGGCCTGCGTGACGCGCTCGGCGTCGGACACGATCGCCTGCGCGCGCTCGAAGATGGTGCTCACTTGACGTCTCCCTCGTTGTCGCCGCCGGTCCAGTGGGGGTTCTCCCAGATCACGGTGCCGCCCATGCCGATGCCGATGCACATGGTGGTGAGGCCGTAGCGGACCTCGGGGCGCTCCTCGAACTGGCGCGCCAGCTGGTTCATCAGGCGTACGCCGGACGACGCGAGGGGGTGGCCCATCGCGATCGCGCCGCCGTACGGGTTCACCCGGGCGTCGTCGTCGGCGATGCCGTAGTGCTCGAGGAAGGCGAGCACCTGGACGGCGAACGCCTCGTTGACCTCGAAGGCCTCGATGTCGTCGATGGTGAGACCGGCTAGCCTGAGGGCCTTCTCCGTGGCGGGGATCGGACCCGCGCCCATCACCTCGGGCTCGACACCGACGAAGGCGTAGGTGACCAGGCGCATCTTCACCGGGAGGCCGAGCTCGCGCGCGGTCTCCTCGTCGGCCAGCAGCGCGGCGGTGGCGCCATCGTTGATCCCCGCGGCGTTGCCGGCGGTGACGTTGCCGTGCGAGCGGAACGGGGTCTTGAGGCTCGCGAGCGACTCCATCGTCGTCTCGGGGCGCATGGGCTCGTCGGTCGTGGCCAGGCCCCAGCCGGCCTCGGCCGAGCGGGTCGCGACGGCCACGAGGTCGGGCTGGATCTTCCCGGCGTCGTAGGCCGCCTTGGTCTTCTGCTGGCTGCGGACGGCGTACTCGTCCACCCGCTGCTTGGTGATGCTGGGGTAGCGGTCGTGGAGGTTCTCCGCGGTCTTGCCCATGACGAGCGCGTCGGGGTTGACGATCCGCTCCGACAGGATGCGCGGGTTGGGGTCGACACCCTCACCCATCGGGTGGCGGCCCATGTGCTCGACGCCGCCGGCGATGGCGACGTCGTACGCACCGAAGGCGATGCCCGACGCGGTGTTGGTCACGGCCGTCATCGCACCGGCGCACATGCGGTCGATCGAGTAGCCGGGGACGCTCTGGGGCAGGCCGGCGAGCAGCGCGGCGGTACGACCGATGGTCAGGCCCTGGTCGCCGATCTGGGTGGTCGCGGCGATCGCCACCTCGTCGACCCGCTCGGGGGGCAGCGACGGGTTGCGGCGGAGCAGCTCGCGGATGCTCTTGATGACGAGGTCGTCGGCGCGCGTCTCGGCGTACTGGCCCTTGGCCTTGCCGAACGGGGTGCGTACGCCGTCGACGAAGACGACCTCACGCTGTGGTCGGGACACTGGCTACTCCCAGGCTTCGAGGGGGACAGGGTGTCCTCACGTTACCCCTCAGTAACAACGCCTGCCCACCAGGGCGGGTGTGTGTCGGGTCACGGACGGCGACTCACTAGGCTCTGGCCATGGCCGATCGACTCGTGCACATCGTCGACGACGCCGAGGTGCTCGCCGACGCCGGTGACCTCACCCTCGTCGTCGTCCTCACCGGATTCCTCGATGCGGGCAAGTCCGCGGAGCTGGCTGCGCGGCACCTGGCCGACCTGTCGGACGGCAAGGTGGTGGCCACCTTCGACGTCGACGCCCTCCACGACTACCGCGCCCGACGCCCGCCGGTCACCTTCGTGCGCGACCACTACACCGACTACGAGGCGCCCCGGCTCGTCGTCCGGGCGCTGCGTGACAGCGGCGGTACGCCATTCCTGCTGCTGGCCGGCCCCGAGCCCGACATCCGGTGGGAGGCCTTCGCTCGTGCGGTCCGCGAGGTCGTCGAGCGCTTCGACGTGAGCCGCGTCGTCAGCATGGGAGCCGTGCCGATGGCGGTGCCGCACACCCGTCCGATCGCCATCACCCCCCACGCCAACCGCCCCGACCTGGTCCCCGGCGAGAGCCCGTGGCAGGGCGAGCTGCGCGTCCCGGCGAGCGCCCAGGCGCTGCTGGAGATCCGGCTGGGGGAGTGGGGCATCGACGCGCTGGGCTTCGTCGCCCACATCCCGCACTACCTGGCCCAGATGGAGTACCCCCAGGCCGCGCTCGTCCTCCTCGAGCACCTCGAGATCGGCGGCCACCTCACCATCGACCTCGGCGAGCTCCGCGAGGCGGCCGAGATCACCGAGACCGAGGTCGACCGCTACCTCTCCACCCACGACGAGGTCGGTGACGTGGTGCGCGGGCTGGAGCAGCAGTACGACTCCTTCCGCGAGGCCGAGGCCAGCGGGTCGTCGCTGCTCTCCGACGACGAGCCGCTCCCGACCGGGGAGGAGATCGGCAGCGCGTTCGAGGCGTTCCTGGCCAACCTGGACGACGAGTCCAAGGACAACGGCGACGACGCCGGCGGCTGGGACGGTCGCTGATGGCGGGCAGCGCCTACGAGCTGGCGGGCCTGCTCGACCTCGAGCGCCTCGAGGTCGACCTCTACCGCGGTGCGCAGGCGCGCACGGAGCGGCAGCGGGTCTTCGGCGGGCAGGTCGCCGCCCAGGCGGTGGTCGCCGCCACCCGCAGCGTGGACAGCCCGTTCGTCCTGCACTCGCTGCACTCCTACTTCCTGCGTCCGGGCGACACGGCCGTGCCGATCGTGTACGACGTCGAGCGCATCCGCGACGGTCGCTCGTTCGTCACCCGTCGCGTCTCCGCGCGCCAGCACGGCCGCACGATCTTCTACATGACCGCCAACTTCCAGGTCCCCGAGCCCGGCCTCGAGCACCAGGACCGGATGCCCGACGTGCCCAGCCCCGAGCAGGGGATGCCGCTGGTGGAGCTGGCCCGCTCGCGCGGCCCCGAGGCCGCCGAGCACTGGGAGCGGGAGTGGGCAGCCCTCGACATCCGCCACGTCGGCATCACGGGTCAGGGCTTGCCCGAGGACCCCGACCACCCGGCGCGGGCCCGGCTCTGGATCAAGGTCGACGGCGACCTCGCCGCCGACCCGACGGTCCAGCAGGCCGCGTTCACCTACGCCAGCGACCTCACGCTGCTCGGCGCCGCGCTCGTGCCCCACGGCATCCACATCGCCTCCCCGCGCCTGCAGCCCGCGTCGCTCGACCACACGATCTGGTTCCACCGCCCCTTCCGTGCCGACGAGTGGTGGCTCTACGACCAGTTCTCGCCGTTCGCGGGCGGCGCGCGGGGCCTGGCGCTGGCCCGGGTCTTCTCCCAGTCGGGAGAGCTCGTCGCGACCGTCGCCCAGGAGGGCCTGATCCGCCTGCGCGACGACCGCTCGTAGCGTCAGGCCGGGTCGGCTCGGCCGAGCAGGTGCGGTGAGCCGTCCTTCGGGTTCGTCATCGCGAAGCTCCAGCCGGCGTCGTCGTGCCGCGCCGCGTAGCGCACGGTGCCGGGCAGCAGGACCGGCTTCTTGAACGCCACCTCGACGGTGACCGCCTCGGGCAACCGGTTCTCGATCGCGGCGACCGAGCGAGCCAGCGTCCACATGCCGTGGGCGATCTGGCGCGGGAAGCCCAGCGCCTTCGCGGTCAGCGGGTGGAGGTGGATCGGGTTGGCGTCGCCCGACACCGCGGCGTACGTGCGCCCGAGGTCGGCCGGCAGGCGCCACTCGACGCCACCGGTCGGCGGGTCCGGCAGCGTGAGGCCCGGAGTGGGTGCACCGTCGACGGACCGGCCGCGACGCAGGTAGGTCGAGGTCGACTCCCACGCGGTCTCGCCGTCGGCGGCCACGGTGGTGGTGAAGTCGAGCAGGACGCCTCTGGCGTGGGGGCGCGGCGCGGCGACCGAGGTGGTGACGTCGAGCGCCTCGCCGACCCCGATGGCGCGGCGCGCGGTGATCGTGTTCTCGACGTGGACCATCCCGATCGCGGCGTAGGGGAACGCCGGGTCGCCCATGATCGCCATGTGGAGCGGGAACGCCAGCAGGTGCGGGAAGCTCACGGGTACGACGTCGCGGCGCGGGAAGCCGCACACGCTGGCGTACGCGTCGACGCGCGAGCGTTCGACGACGACGGCCTCGCGGGCGTAGGACAGGCCGGTGAAGTCGCGAGCCGGGCCCTTGCGGATCCCGGGGAGCCGGTTGAGACCAGGGACGGCCGGCAGCGCGGCGCGGGCGAGCGTGGCCAGCCCGCCCGGCTCGCCGGTGAGGGTCCTCGGCTGCTCGGTGGCCATCAGGCGCCCAGCATCATCTGGCCGCACACGCGCACGACGTTGCCGTTGACCGCGCCCGACCCGGCGCCGGCGAACCACGCGATGGTCTCGGCGACGTCGACCGGCAGCCCGCCCTGGGCCATGGCGTTGAGGCGCTGGCCGACCTCGCGGGTCGCGAACGGGACGGCGGCGGTCATCTGGGTGATGATGAAGCCGGGCGCGACGGCGTTGACCGTGATGCCGTCGGGGAGCTCGTCGCGCAGGCTGTCGACGAGGCCGATCACGCCGGCCTTGGAGGTCGCGTAGTTGGTCTGACCGACGTTGCCGGCGATGCCCGCGATCGAGGCGACGCCGACGATGCGACCGCCGGCGTTGACGACGCCCTGGTCGAGGAGCTCGCGGGTGATGAGCTCGGGCGCCGTGAGGTTGACGGCGACGACGCTGCGCCACCGGTCCTCCGCCATGTTGGCGAGCTTCTTGTCGCGGGTGATGCCCGCGTTGTGCACGACGACGTCGACGCCGCCGTGGTGCTCGCGCAGGTGGTGGGCGATGCGCTGCGGCGCGTCCTTGGCGGTGATGTCGAGCACGAGGTGGTCGCCGTCCAGCTCGCCCATCAGGGTCTGCAGCTCGCTGGCGGCCTGGGGCACGTCGACCCCGACCACGGTCGCGCCGTCGCGGTGCAGCACGCGGGCGATCTCCTCGCCGATGCCGCGACTGGCGCCGGTCACGAGGGCGACCTTGCCGGCCAGCGGGCGGGTCCAGTCGCCGAGCTCGTCGGTGGTCGCTCCGCCGTGAGCACCGATGCGGACCACCTGGCCCGAGACGTAGGCCGACTTGGGGGAGAGGAGGAAGGCGAGGGTCGAGGCGATCGCACCGTCGGCGGCAGGGGCGACGTACACGAGCTGGACGGCGCCGCCGCGACCGATCTCCTTGCCGAGCGAGCGGGTGAAGCCCTCGAGCGCGCGCTGCGCCACCCGCTCCGAGCCGGTGCGCTGCTCCGGCGGCGTACCGATCACGACGACGCGCGGGCAGGTCTCGAGCCGGCGCATGAGCGGGGTGAAGAACTCCTGCAGGGCGACGAGCCCCGAGGTGTCGGTGATGCCGGTCGCGTCGAACACCAGGGCCTTGGCGCGTACGCCGTCGTCCAGCGTGGTGGTCGAGGCGATGCCGAGCCCGTCGAGCGTGGTCGGCAGCGTCTCGGTGAGGCGCCCCTCGCCCCCGAGCACGACGAGCCCGTCCACGAGGGGGGCGCCCTCGGTCCAGCGCTCCAGTCGCGTGGGCGCGGGCAGGCCCAGGATCTTGGTGAGCTGCTTGCCGATCGGGGTGGACACGAAGCCCTGGTAGCGGTCGCTCATGGTCGCGGTGTTCCCTCTTCGCTGGTGCGGACGGACGTCTCGTCGATGTGTAACGCGTGCTGTAACTCCGAGTCCACTTTTCGTGACGTGCCCCTCACGCCGTTGGCGGGGGGCGACTCTCCGGCAAGGATAGGAACATGCAGCCCACCACGCGTCCGGTCGCCGTCGTCGGCGGCAACCGCATCCCGTTCGCCCGGTCCAACACCGTCTACGCAGGCGTCTCCAACCAGGAGATGCTGACCGCCGCCATCGACGGCCTCGTCGACCGGTTCGAGCTGCGCGGCGAACGGCTCGGCGAGGTCGTGGCCGGCGCGGTGCTCAAGCACTCGCGCGACTTCAACCTCACCCGCGAGTGCGTGCTCGGGTCCCGGCTGGCCCCCGAGACGCCGGCCACTGACATCCAGCAGGCGTGCGGCACCGGGCTGCAGGCGGCGATCCAGGTGGCGAACAAGATCGCCCTCGGGGTCATCGACGCCGGTGTCGCCGGTGGCACCGACACCACCTCCGACGCACCGGTCGCCATCAGCGACAAGCTGCGCAAGAAGCTGATGAGGGTCAACTCCGCCAAGGACACCGCCAGCCGGATCAAGGCCCTCGGCGCCATCCGCCCCGGCGACATCGGCCTCGACATCCCCCAGAACGGTGAGCCCCGCACCCGGCTCTCGATGGGTGAGCACGCCGCGCTCACCGCGCTCGAGTGGCGGATCACCCGCGAGGCGCAGGACGAGCTGGCCGCACGCTCGCACCACCACCTGGCCCGCTCGTACGACGAGGGCTTCCACGACGACCTCGTCACCGCGTTCCGCGGCGTCGAGCGCGACAACAACCTGCGCCCCGACTCGACGGTCGAGAAGCTCGCCACCCTCAAGCCTGTCTTCGGCAAGGGCGTGGCCGCCACGATGACCGCCGGCAACAGCACCCCGCTGTCCGACGGCGCGTCCGCGGTCCTGCTCTCGAGCGACGAGTGGGCCGAGGAGCGGGGCCTGCCGGTGCTCGCCCACCTCGTCGACGCCGAGACCGCCGCCGTCGACTACGTCAACGGCCACGAGGGCCTGCTCATGGCGCCGGCGTACGCCGTCCCGCGCATGCTGGCGCGCAACGGCCTCACGCTGCAGGACTTCGACTACTACGAGATCCACGAGGCCTTCGCCTCCCAGGTGCTGTCCACGCTCGCGGCCTGGGAGGACCCGGTGTTCTGCAAGGAGCGCCTCGGCCTCGACGCCCCGCTCGGCTCGATCGACCGGGACAAGCTCAACGTCAACGGCTCCTCGCTCGCTGCCGCCCACCCGTTCGCCGCGACCGGCGGCCGGATCCTCCCGGTCGCCGCCAAGCTACTGGCCCAGAAGGGCTCAGGCCGCGCGCTGATCTCGATCTGCGCCGCCGGCGGCCAGGGCGTCGTCGCGATCCTGGAGCGCTGACCGGGGCTGGTCCGGCTGGCGCTTCTGGCTCGGCGGGTCCGGTTGGCGCAGAGTCCCCGCCCGAGCGGCGACTCTGACACCTGGAGGGGGTTGCAACGGCCTCGGAGCGTCAGACTTCCCCACCAAGTTGTGCCGACCGCGCGATGCGCCCGGTGGAGGTGGGCCGGCCCCGTCGACCGCTGCTAGGGTCGGGGCCGATCGACATCCTTTAACGAGCCGTCCCGTGAGGCGGAGAAGGAGGTCCGGCGCGCAGATGCCTGCCACCACCGAAGAGACCGACCCCGGCACCGACCGTCCGGACCGCACGGTCCTGGACGCCCGTGACATCTCCCGGGCGCTGACCCGGATCTCGCACGAGCTGCTCGAGCGCAACAAGGGCGCCACCGACCTGGTGCTGCTCGGCCTGCACACCCGCGGCGTACCCCTCGCGAGGCGGATCGCCGAGAAGATCGCCGCCGTCGAGGGCGCCCCGGTCGCGGTCGGCGAGCTCGACGTGACGATGTACCGCGACGACCTGCGCTCGCAGCCGACCCGGCGTGCCCACAAGACCGCGCTTCCCCCCGGCGGCATCGACGAGAAGGTCGTCGTCCTCGTCGACGACGTGCTGTTCTCCGGGCGCACCATCCGGGCCGCCCTCGACGCGCTCGCCGACCTCGGCCGGCCCGCCGCCGTACGCCTGGCCGTGCTCGTCGACCGCGGGCACCGCGAGCTGCCGATCCGCGCCGACCACGTCGGCAAGAACCTCCCCAGCGCCCTCGCCGAGCGCGTCAGCGTCCGGCTGGCCGAGGTCGACGGCAGCGACGAGGTGACGATCTCGTGAAGCACCTGCTGTCCATCGACGACCTGTCGACCGACGAGATCCACCAGCTCTTCGAGACCGCCGCCGACATGCACGACGTGCAGAGCCGCGAGGTCAAGAAGCTGCCGGCGCTGCGCGGCCGCACGGTCGTCAACATGTTCTTCGAGGACTCCACCCGTACCCGGTCGTCGTTCGAGATCGCCGGCAAGTGGCTCTCCGCCGACGTCATCAACGTCAGCGCCAAGGGCTCGAGCACGTCGAAGGGCGAGAGCCTGCGCGACACGGTGCTCACCGTCTGCGCGATGGGCGTCGACGGCCTCGTCATCCGTCACCCCGCCAGCGGCGCGGCCGTGCAGGTCAGCCAGTGGGTCGACGCCGCGGTGGTCAACGCCGGCGACGGGATGCACGAGCACCCCACCCAGGCGCTGCTCGACGCCTACACCCTCCAGCGCCACCTCGGCTCGCTCGAGGGCCGGCACGTCGCGATCATCGGCGACCTGACCCACAGCCGCGTCTTCCGCTCCAACATCCAGTGCCTGACCCGGCTGGGCGCCCGCGTCACCGTCGTCGCGCCGCCGACGCTCATGCCCAGCGGCATCGGCGCGTGGTCGGCCGCGGCGGGGTTCGAGACGTCGTACGACATCGACTCGGTGCTGCCGGACGCCGACGCCGTGATGATGCTGCGGGTCCAGCGCGAGCGGATGTCGGGCGCGTTCTTCCCGAGCCCGCGCGAGTACACGGTCGGCTACGGCCTCACGCGCAACCGGCTCGCCCTGCTCAAGCCGGACGTCCCGATCTGCCACCCCGGACCGATGAACCGCGGCCTCGAGATCGCCGCCGACGCCGCCGACGCGGCCCAGTCGGTCGTGCTGGAGCAGGTCTCCAGCGGCCTGGCGATCCGGATGGCCGTGCTCTACCACCTGCTGGCCGGGGACACCCGGGGAGGAATTGCCTGATGTCGCTGGTGATCAAGGGAGCCTCGCTGCTCGGCGAGCAGACCCGGGACCTGTACGTCGACGACGCGGGCGTGCTCGTCGACGAGGCGCCGGCCGGCGCGGAGACCGTCGACGCCGACGGTCTGGTCGCCCTGCCCGGTCTGGTCGACCTGCACACCCACCTGCGCGAACCGGGACGCGAGGACGCCGAGACCATCCTCACCGGCTCGCAGGCGGCGGCCCTCGGCGGCTACACCGCCGTGCTCGCCATGGCCAACACCTCGCCCGTGACCGACACCGCCGAGGCCGCCACCCGCGTGTGGGAGCTCGGCCGCGAGGCAGGCCTGGTGCACGTGCAGCCGGTCGGTGCGGTGACGCGGGGGCTGGCCGGCGCGGAGCTCGCCGAGCTGGGCCTCATGCACCGCTCGCGCGCCGCGGTGAAGGTCTTCTCCGACGACGGCAAGTGCGTGCACGACGCGCGGGTGATGCGCCGGGCGCTGGAGTACGTCAAGGCGTTCGGCGGCGTCGTCTCGCAGCACTCGCAGGACCCCACGCTCGCCGGACCGGCCGCGTGCTGTCACGAGGGCGAGCTGTCCGGCCGGCTCGGGCTCCCCGGCTGGCCCGGGATCGCGGAGGAGGTCATCGTCGCCCGTGACGTGATGCTCGCCCGCCACACGGGCTCGCGGGTGCACGTCGCCCACGTCTCCACCGCCGGCTCGGTGGAGGTGCTGCGGTGGGCGAAGGCGCAGGCGCAGCGCGACGGCACCTGGGAGGTCACCGCCGAGGTGACCCCGCACCACCTGCTGCTCACCACCGACCTGCTCACCGGCTACGACCCGACGTACAAGGTGAACCCACCGCTGCGCCCGCAGGAGGACGTCGACGCGCTCCGCGCGGCGCTCGTCGACGGCACCATTGACGCCGTCGCGACCGACCACGCGCCGCACGCGCGCCACGACAAGGAGCACGCGTTCGTCGACGCGGCCTTCGGGATGCTCGGCATCGAGACGGCGCTCGGCGTCGTCCGCACCGCGCTGCCCGACCTGTCCTGGACCGACGTCGCCCGGGTCATGTCGACGACCCCGGCCCGGATCGCCGGCCTGGCCGAGCAGGGCCGACCGCTCGAGCCCGGCTCGCCGGCCCACGTCGTGCTCGTCGACCCGACGGCCTCCGTCACGGTCGACCGCGACGCCTCGGCCTCGCTCTCCCGCAACAACCCGTGGCACGGGCGCAGCCTGAGCTCGCGGGTGGTGCACACGGTGTACGCCGGTCGGGTGACCGTGCGCGACGGCGCGCTGGCCTGACGTCGTACCTGAGCCGGGCCCTCGTGCCTGGACTTCCACGCCCACGCGTGGAAGTTCAGCGCGTATGCGGGCGTCCCACGCTCAGGCCCGGATGGACTTCCACACACACGGGTGGAAGTCCATCGGCAGGCCTTCAGCGGCGGCGGCGGGGGCGGAGGTCGAGCACGTTGTCGGCTCCGCGGTCGCGGAGCGTCGTACGGCCCCGGGCGACGGTGACGGTGTTGCGGTCGCCGGTGAGGACGACCTTGCCGGCGCGTCGCAGGCCGACGGTGTTGTCCGAGCCGGTGATGCGCGTGCGGTAGGCCTTGCGGGCCGTCACGGCGTCGGCGCCGCGCAGCCGGACGAGGTTGACGACGTCGGCGGTGAGCGATGACGAGGTGCTGGCCAGCTCGGCGGACTCCACGAGCCCCGAGACGGTGACCGTGGTGCCGGCCCCGGTGACGGACAGGGACCGCACGGACGGGGTGGTGAGGCTGTTGCCGGCCCCTGTCACCTCGACGTCGTACAACGGCTTGGCGGTGACCGCATTGCCCGTGCCCTCCAGGACGAGGCGGGTGGCGGCCGGCATCGTGACGGTCGCGTGGTCGGCGCTCACCCGTACGACGCCGCACGTGCCCCGCAGGTCGTAGGTCACGTCGTCCCAGGCGAGCACGGTCTCGGCGCCGGTCTCGCACTGGACGGGCACCGCGATGCCCGCGGCCTGCGCGGGAAGCGCGGTCCCGCCGGCCGCGGTGAGCGCGGCGGCAACGAGGACGGCGGGCAGGACGCGGTGGCGAGAAGTCACATACCGACAGTACGCAGAGCAGGGGCGGGGTGGGTCGTGGGCTCGGTCACACGCCGGCCGCGAGGCCGGTCGACGGGTCGCGGTCGGTGAGGCAGTAGACCTGGCCGCCGGGCGCGGTGAGGACGGTCCAGTGGTCGAGGACCCGCTCCAGCCGCGCGCCAAGGCGGACGTGCTCCTCGGCGTCGCGCGCGCGGTCGGCCGTCGCGAGGTCCGGGTGCGCCCGCACGGGACCCTCGGACTCGTCGAGCCGCTGCAGCAGGATCCGCAGCCGGCCGTACTCGACGAGCCGGGCAAAGTGCGGGAGCGACCCGACCTGGACCCCGCGGCCCGTCAGCCCGGACCAGAACGCCACCTCGGACTCCCAGTGTGCGGCGGGGATGTCGAGGCAGACCTGGTCGAGGATCGTCGCTCCGTCGCGGACCAGGCTCGGCTCGCCGTCGACGAGGGTGTGGCAGAAGACCAGGCCGCCGGGCGAGCGCATCACCTCGACGTCGTGGTGGGTCCAGGCGGACGTCGCCCCGAGCTCACGGGCCCGGGCGACCGCTGCCGGGCGGTCGGCGGAGTCGAGGTCGAGGTGCACGCCCGCGGACCCGTCGACGGCCTGCACCTTGACGTACGCCGCTCCCGCCGGCGGCAGCAGCGTGAGGAACTGCCCGTCCTCGCCGCGCCGCTCGGACGGCGTCCAGCCCGTGACGGCCGACCAGAACGCGACTGCCTCCTCGTACGCGCCTGCCGGGGTGTCGAGGAACAGCTGGATCCAGTCGGGTCGGGCGGTCATCGAGAGATCCTCACACGCTCTAGGGTCGAACGATGGACGCCCGTCATCCCGCCGACTTCCCGCCAGCCGTTCCGCAGCTGCTGCACACCGTGCTCGATGCCCGGGACGTGCGCCGGGAGGCAGAGTTCTGGCGGATGCTGCTCGGGCTGACCTACCGGCCCGGAGACGAGGAGCCGGACGACGGGACCGACGACGTCAAGGACTGGCTGGCGCTCACCCACCCCGACGGGCGGCGATGCCTGGCCGTGCAGGAGGTGGCGGAGCTGCCGGAGAGCCGGTGGCCGGAGCCCGGCCACCCGTCGGTCTCGCACCTCGACACCACCGTCCCGTCACGGTCCGCCCTCGACGCGGTGCACGACCTCGTGCTCGAGCTCGGCGGCGAGCTGCGCCTGGACCGGAGCGACGACGCGGAGGAGCCGCTGCGGGCCTACGCCAGTCCCGAGGGGCACATCTTCTGCGTGTTCGTCGCCTGACGCCGCGCCGCGCGCTCAAGCCAGCCCCAGCCCGCGTGCCTCCTCCCAGAGGTCGTCACGGACGCGGGGGTGGGCGGCGTGCTCGATCAGGTTGCGGGCCTGCTCGCGCTCGCTGCGGCCCCACATCCACGCGATGCCCTGCTCGGTGACCACCGCGCCGTGCTGGAACGACGTCACCGGCTCGTCGACGAGCGGCACGATCGTCGAGACGTCGGCGCGGGGGTGCCAGCTGCGCAGGGCGAGGAACGCCCGACCGCCGGGTGAGTGGCTGGCGCCCACGGTGAAGTCGGTCTGGCCGCCGAACCCGCTGTAGATGCGGGTGCCGATCCGGGACGCGTTGGCCTGGTCGAACAGGTCGACCTGCAGGGCCGTGTTGATCGACGTCATCGCCGGCTGCTGGGCGATCGCGGCGGGGGAGTTGGTCGTCTCGGTGCGCAGCATCCGCACCCGGGGGTTGTCGTCGACCCAGTCGTAGAGCGCCTGGCTGCCGAACACGAACGACGTACGCAGCGGGGTGCCGCGGTCGAGGGCTCCGGCCTCCTCGAGGACGAGGACGCCGTCGCTGAACATCTCGGTCCACACCTTCAGGCTGCGACGCTCCAGCACGCCCGCGATCGTGGCGTCCGGCACCTCGCCGATGCCGGCCTGCAGGGTCGCCCCGTCGCCGATCTCGGCGGCGACGCGGGAGCCGATCAACCGGGCGTCGTCGCTCGGTGGCCGGGCGACGTGGGTGGTCAGCGGTACATCCACCTCGACCCCGAGGTCGATGGCGTCGAGCGGGACCTCCGCGTCGCCGAAGGTCCACGGCATCCGCGGGTTGAGCTGCGCGACCACGAGGGCACCGCGGGCGCGGGCCGCCTCGATGGCGGCGGGCAGCACGTTGACCTCGAGGCCGAGGGAGACCTGTCCGTCGCGCGGCGTCGTGGTGTGCACGACCACGACGTCGGGGGCGAGGGGGCCGTGGAAGAGCCGGGGGACCATCGACAGCCGGCAGGGCACGTAGACCAGCCGCGGGTGCCGGCGGAACCCCGGACCCACGAACGTCGTCTCCGGGACCACGCCGTCGTGGATCGGCAGGTCGGGCTGCGCGTTGAGCGCGTGCAGCCGGGCAGCCGGCAGGTCCGCCAGCAGCGGGCCCAGCAGGGTGACCGGCGAGGCGAAGTTGCCGCTCGTCACCACCCGTGGGCTCTCGAGGGACGCGCAGTGCTCGCGCACCTCACGGACGGCCTGCTCGACCTCGACGACACGCATGCGATCAGCCATGGCCCCAGCGTGGCAGGAGAGCGCGGAAAACCGCTGGGCCGTCCGGCCCGGACCGCCTAGGCTGTTGGTCATCATGTGGATCCAGGACTGACCCGACTCGCGTCCGCGGCGGCGCACACGTGCGCCCGAGCCCGGCGAGTCCTCCCTGACCCCTCCAGGACGTCCGCATGCCTGCTTCCTCGTCTTCTTCCCCCTCCTCGTCGCCCACCGCCGCCACCGGTGCCGCCGTCCCCTCCGGCCTCGTGCCGCTGGTCGTCACCGGCCTCTCGGTCACCTACCCCGACCGCACGGTCCTGACGGGGATTGACCTGCTCGCGCAACCGGGCCGGCGCATCGGTCTCGTCGGCGAGAACGGCGTCGGCAAGTCCACGCTCCTGCGCGCGGTGGCCGGCCGGCTGCCCGAGCGGGCGAGGGTGTCGGGCACCGTCACCGCCCCCGACGACCTGGTGCTCCTCGGCCAGGAGCCGCCGTTCCGGGACGCAGCGACCGTCGCCGAGGTGCTCGCCATGACGCTGGCGCCCCTGCGGACCGCCGTCGCCGACGTCGAGCGGCTCGCCGCCACGGTCGGCACCTCCGAGGGCGCCGCCGCCTACGAGCGTGCTCTGGAGACGGCCGTCGCCCACGACGCGTGGGACGCGGACCGGCGCGCCGAGGTCGCTGCCGCCCGGCTCGGCCTCGCCGACCTCGACGCCGACCGGGTCGTCGGCACGTTGTCGGGCGGCCAGCGCACCCGGCTCGCGCTCGCCACGATCATGACCACGCGTCCGGCCTGCCTGCTGCTCGACGAGCCCACCAACCACCTCGACGACGACGCCATCGAGGTGCTGACCGGGTTCCTGCGCGAGCTGCCGGGCGTCGTGGTGCTGGCCAGCCACGACCGGGTGCTGCTGGACGACGTGTGCACCGACCTGGTCGACCTCGACGCGGGCGAGATGGGCACCGACGGTCGCGGAGGGCGCCGCTTCGGTGGCGGGTGGACGGCCTACGAGGCCGCCCGCGCCGACGCCCGCCGGCGCTGGGAGGAGACCTACGCCGCGCAGCAGGAGGAGATCGGCCGGCTGCGGGACGCGACCCGGATCGGCACGTCGGCGATCGCGCACGACCGGGGCCCCAGCGACGGCGACAAGTTCATCTACTCCTTCAAGGGTGGGCGCGTGGAGCAGACGCTCGCCCGGCGCAAGAAGGACGCGCAGCGCCGGCTGGCGGCCGCCGAGCGGGAGCAGGTGCGCAAGCCCCCGGCGCCGCTCGCGTTCCGCGGCGCGCTCACGGCGGCAGCGAGCGGACGGCTGGTCCAGGGGCGCGACGTCGAGGTCGCGGGGCGGATGCGGGTGGACCGGGTCGACCTCGCAGCCGGCGAGCACCTGCTCCTGACCGGGTCCAACGGGTCGGGCAAGTCCACGCTCCTCGGCGTCCTGGCCGGCCGGCTGGAGCCCACGGGCGGCACGGTGCACGTCTCGGCCCGCACCGTCCGCGAGCTGACCCAGGACCCGGCGCCCAGCGACCGCCGCCGCTCCGCCCTGGCGACGTACGACGACGCGGTGCGGCACCTGCCCGCGGCGCCCGCGCTGCGGGAGCTCGGCCTGCTCCATCCGCGCGACCACCGCACGCCGGTCGGCCACCTCTCCGTGGGCCAGCGCCGACGGCTCGGTCTCGCGGTCGCGATCGCAGCGGCGCCCGACCTCCTGCTCCTCGACGAGCCGACCAACCACGTCTCCCTCGCGCTCGCGGGCGAGCTCGAGGAGGCGCTCGCGACGGCACCCGGCGGGGTCGTGGTGGCCTCACACGACCGCTGGCTGCGCCGCCGGTGGGACGGCCCGGAGCTCGCCCTCGCGCCGTGGTGAGGCCGCCCGAGGGCGCCGTCTCGACAGGCCGACGCGATGCCGGAGGGAGGCGGCGTCGCTGGTAGGGTCGGCGTCGGCTCGAACATCCTTTAACGATCCGTCCCGTGAGGCGGAGAAGGAGGTACGGCATGGCTCTGCCTGCCCCAGTCCAGACTCGATCTGGCCCCCGATCGGCACTGCTGGTCCTCGAGGACGGGCGCACCTTTCGCGGTGAGTCGTTCGGAGCCGAGGGTGAGACCTTCGGCGAGGCGGTGTTCTCCACCGGCATGTCCGGCTACCAGGAGACGCTGACCGACCCCAGCTACCACCGCCAGGTCGTCGTGATGACCGCCCCGCACGTCGGCAACACCGGCATGAACGACGAGGACACCGAGTCCTCGCGCATCTGGGTCGCCGGCTACGTCGTGCGCGACCCCGCCCGCGTCCCGTCCAGCTGGCGCAGCGTGCGCAGCCTCGACGACGACCTGCGCGACCAGGACGTGGTCGGCATCAGCGGGGTCGACACCCGCGCGCTGACCCGCCACCTGCGCGAGCGCGGTGCGATGCGCGTCGGCATCTCGACCACGGAGACCGACCCCCAGCGGCTCCTCGAGCGGGTCCTCGCCTCCGGCGAGATGGCCGGCTCGAACCTCAGCGAGGCGGTGAGCACGAGCGAGGCCTACGTCGTCCCCGCGCAGGGCACGAAGCGCTTCACGGTCGCCGCGATCGACCTCGGCATCAAGTCCAACACCCCGCGGATGATGAGCGAGCGCGGCATCGAGGTGCACGTGCTGCCGGCCACCGCGACGATCGACGAGGTCCGAGCGGTCGGCCCCGACGGGCTGTTCTTCTCCAACGGGCCCGGTGACCCCGCGGCCACCACCGGTCAGGTGCAGCTGCTGCAGGACGCGCTGCGCGCAGGCATCCCCTACTTCGGGATCTGCTTCGGCAACCAGCTCTTCGGTCGCGCGCTGGGCTTCGGCACCTACAAGCTCAAGTACGGCCACCGCGGCATCAACCAGCCGGTGATGGACCGCACCACCGGCAAGGTCGAGGTCACCGCGCACAACCACGGCTTCGCCGTCGACGCCCCGCTCGAGGGCTCGACGACCACCGAGTTCGGCGTGGCGACGGTGAGCCACGTGTGCCTCAACGACGACGTCGTCGAGGGCCTCGAGCTCCGCGACGCCGACGGCCGGCTCACGTCGTTCTCGGTGCAGTACCACCCCGAGGCCGCGGCCGGCCCGCACGACGCGGCGTACCTCTTCGACCGCTTCTGCGATCTCATGTCCGACCGGAAGGACGCCTGACATGCCCAAGCGCACCGACATCCAGAGCGTCCTGGTCATCGGCTCCGGGCCGATCATCATCGGCCAGGCCTGCGAGTTCGACTACTCCGGCACCCAGGCGTGCCGGGTGCTGCGCCAGGAGGGCCTGCGGGTCGTGCTGGTCAACTCCAACCCGGCCACGATCATGACCGACCCGGAGTTCGCCGACGCGACCTACGTCGAGCCGATCACCCCCGACTACGTCGAGAAGGTCATCGCCAAGGAACGCCCCGACGCGCTCCTCGCCACGCTCGGCGGCCAGACGGCGCTCAACTGCGCGATGGCCCTCGACAAGGCCGGCGTGCTCGAGAAGTACGGCGTCGAGCTGATCGGCGCCTCGATCGAGGCGATCGAGCGCGGCGAGAACCGCCAGCAGTTCAAGAAGATCGTCGAGCAGCTCGGCGGTGAGTCCGCCCGCAGCGTCATCTGCCACTCGATGGACGACCTGCTCGCCGCGGCCGACGACCTCGGCTACCCGATGGTCGTCCGCCCGTCCTTCACGATGGGCGGCACCGGGTCCGGGATGGCCTACGACGAGTCCGACCTGCGTCGCATCGGCGGTGCCGGCCTGGCCGCCAGCCCGACCACCGAGGTGCTCCTCGAGGAGTCCATCCTCGGCTGGAAGGAGTACGAGCTCGAGGTGATGCGCGACAGCGCCGACAACAGCGTCATCGTCTGCTCCATCGAGAACCTCGACCCGATGGGCGTCCACACCGGTGACTCGATCACCGTCGCCCCGGCCCTGACGCTCACCGACCGCGAGTACCAGAAGATGCGCGACCTGGCGATCGCCATCATCCGCGCCGTCGGCGTCGACACCGGCGGCTGCAACATCCAGTACGCCGTCAACCCCGCCGACGGCCGCCTGATCGTCATCGAGATGAACCCGCGCGTCTCGCGGTCCTCCGCCCTCGCGTCCAAGGCCACCGGCTTCCCGATCGCCAAGATCGCCGCCAAGGTCGCCATCGGCTACACCCTCGACGAGATCCAGAACGACATCACCCAGGAGACGCCGGCGTCGTTCGAGCCCACGCTCGACTACGTCGTGGTCAAGGTGCCGCGGTTCGCGTTCGAGAAGTTCCCGGAGGCCGACCCGACGCTCACCACGCACATGAAGTCGGTCGGCGAGGCGATGGCGATCGGTCGCAACTTCACCGAGGCGCTGCAGAAGGCGTTGCGCTCGCTGGAGAGCAAGCACGCGCCGTTCGACTGGCACAAGGAGTACGTCGAGCTCGACAAGGCGTCGCTGCTCGAGGAGATCCGCGTCCCGCACGACGGCCGGCTCAAGAAGGTCATGGACGCCATCCGGGCCGGCGCGACGCCCGAGGAGATCTTCGAGGCCACTGCCATCGACCCGTGGTTCGTCGACCAGCTCGCGCTGATCAACGAGGTCGCCGTGCAGCTCATCGAGGCCACCGAGCTGACGCCCGACCTGCTGCGGCTGGCCAAGCGCCACGGCTTCTCCGACGAGCAGGTCGGCAAGATCCGCGGGCTGTCCGCCGACGTCGTGCGCGGCGTGCGCCATGCGCTGGGCATCCGGCCGGTCTTCAAGACCGTCGACACGTGTGCGGCCGAGTTCGCCGCACAGACGCCCTACCACTACTCGTCCTACGACGAGGAGACCGAGGTGCAGCCCCGCGCCGAGGGCAAGGAGGCCGTGATCATCCTCGGCTCCGGCCCCAACCGCATCGGCCAGGGCATCGAGTTCGACTACAGCTGCGTCCATGCCTCGCTCGCGCTGGCCGAGGCCGGCTACGAGACGATCATGGTCAACTGCAACCCGGAGACGGTCAGCACCGACTACGACACCTCCGACCGGCTCTACTTCGAGCCGCTGACGCTGGAGGACGTCCTCGAGATCGTCCACGCCGAGCAGCAGGCCGGCCCGGTGGCCGGCGTCGTGTGCCAGCTCGGCGGGCAGACGCCCCTCGGCCTGGCGCAGGGCCTCGCCGACGCGGGCGTGCCGATCGTCGGCACCACCCCCGAGGCGATCCACCTGGCGGAGGAGCGCGGCGCCTTCGGCCGCGTCCTCGCCGACGCCGGCCTGCCGGCGCCGAAGCACGGCACCGCGACGTCGTACCCCCAGGCGCAGCGGATCGCCCACGAGATCGGCTACCCGGTGCTGGTCCGTCCGTCCTACGTGCTGGGCGGGCGCGGCATGGAGATCGTGTACGACGACGCCGCGCTCGAGCACTACCTCGAGCGCTACGTCGCCAACGGCCTGATCAACGAGCGCCAGCCGGTGCTGGTCGACCGCTTCCTCGACGACGCGGTCGAGATCGACGTCGACGCGATCTTCGACGGCGACGAGCTCTTCCTCGGCGGCGTGATGGAGCACATCGAGGAGGCCGGCATCCACTCCGGCGACTCCTCGTGCGCGCTGCCGCCGATCACGCTCGGTCGCGAGGAGATCGACCGGATCCGCAGCTCCACCGAGGCCATCGCCCGCGGGCTCGGGGTGCGCGGACTGCTCAACATCCAGTTCGCCCTCGCCTCCGACGTGCTCTACGTCCTCGAGGCCAACCCGCGTGCCTCGCGGACCGTGCCGTTCGTGTCCAAGGCGACGGCCACGCCGCTGGCCAAGGCCGCGGCGCGGGTGATGCTGGGCGAGTCGGTCGCCGACCTGCGCGCCGCCGGCGTGCTGCCGGCCGAGGGAGACGGCGGGCACCTGCCCGACGGGTCGCCGATCGCGGTCAAGGAGGCGGTGATGCCCTTCGACCGGTTCAAGACCTCCGACGGTCGCACCGTCGACGCGCTGCTCGGGCCGGAGATGCGCTCGACCGGCGAGGTGATGGGCTTCGACGCGTTCTTCGGCACCGCCTTCGCCAAGGCGCAGGCCGCGGCCTACGGCTCGCTCCCGCTGTCGGGCAAGGTGTTCGTCTCGGTCGCCAACCGCGACAAGCGGCACATGATCTTCCCGGTCAAGCAGATCGCCGACATGGGCTTCGAGATCCTCGCGACCGCGGGGACCGCCGAGGTGCTGCGCCGCAACGGCGTCGAGTCCACGGTGGTGCGCAAGCAGTCCGAGGGCGAGGGCCCGGGCGGCGAGCGGACGATCGTCGGGCTGATCCTCGACCGCGAGGTCGACCTGGTGATCAACACGCCGCACGGCGCCACCAGTGGCGGCTCGCCGCGCGCCGACGGCTACGACATCCGCACCGCAGCTGTGCTCACCGACATCCCCTGCATCACCACCATCCAGGGCCTCGGCGCTGCGGTGCAGGGGCTCGAGGCGATGCGGCGCGGTGAGATCGGCGTGCGCTCGCTGCAGGACTGGGCCCAGCTCGCCGCGGACTCGCGGACCGTGTGACCGTGCGCCCCTACGACGTCGTCTTCGACCAGGCGCTGACCCGGTTCGACCCCGAGCGGATCCACCACGCGGCGTTCCGCGCGATCCGCGCGGCGGCCCCCGTCACCGGGCGGGCGGTCCGCGTGCCCTCGGCGCCGGTGCGCGCCCTGGGCCTGACGTTCCCGCACCCGCTCGGCCTGGCGGCCGGGTTCGACAAGAACGCCGTCGGCATCGACGGGCTCGCCGCGCTCGGCTTCGGCCACGTCGAGGTCGGCACCGTCACCGGTGAGACGCAGCCCGGCAACCCGACGCCGCGCCTGTTCCGGCTGACGGCCGACCGGGCGATCGTCAACCGGATGGGCTTCAACAACGACGGCGCGGAGGTCGTGGCCCGCAGGCTCGCTGCCTGGCGTGCCGGCGGCGGCTCGACGATCCTCGGCGTCAACATCGGCAAGACGAAGGTCGTGCCCGAGGACGAGGCCGCCCGCGACTACGAGAAGTCGGCCGGCCTGCTGGCCCCCTACGCCGACTACCTCGTCGTCAACGTGTCCTCGCCCAACACCCCCGGCCTCCGCGACCTCCAGGCGGTCGAGAAGCTCGAACCCCTGCTGCGGGCCGTACGCCGTCGCGCCGACGAGGTGCGCCCCGACCACCGGGTGCCGCTGCTGGTGAAGATCGCCCCCGACCTCAGCGACGACGACGTCCTGGCCGTGGCCGACCTCGCCCTCGCGACCGGGCTCGACGGCATCATCGCCACCAACACCACGATCAGCCGCGACGGCCTCGCCACCCCGGCCGCCCGCGTCGAGGAGGTCGGCGCCGGCGGCCTGAGCGGGCGTCCGCTCACCCAGCGGTCGGAGGACGTCGTACGCCTCCTGCGCGAGCGGGTCGGTCCCGACCTCACCCTGGTCGGCGTCGGCGGCATCACCACCGTCGACGACGCGCGGCGCCGGCTCGCGGCCGGTGCCGACCTGCTGCAGGCCTACACCGCGTTCGTCTACGAGGGGCCCCTGTGGCCCCGACGCATCGTGCGGGGTCTCGCCACGGATGCCTGACGAGCGGGGACCGGCCCGGGGGAGCGTCCACCCCAGCGTGCACGTCGACGGCGAGGTCGTCGCCACCAAGCGCGTCGGCGGCTACCGCCACCTGACCCTCACCGCGCCGGGCGTCCCCGAGCGGTTCCGCGCGGGCAACTTCGTCGCGGTCACCGTCGCCGGGCACGTCGCGCGGCGGGCGCTGTGGGTGCACCGGGTCAGGGCCTCCAGCGCGTTCGGTCCCACGCTCGACGTCGTCGTCGAGGCCCGGGGGAGCGGCACCGCGTGGCTCGCAGCCCAGCCCGTCGGCGCCCGGATCGCGATCACCGGTCCGCTCGGCCGGCCCTTCGCCCTGCCCAAGGACGCGGTGTCGTGCCTGCTCGTCGGGGAGGGCTACGCCGCGGCCCCGCTCTTCCCGCTCGCCGAACGGCTCCGTGAGCGCGGGTGCGCCGTCTCGCTCGTCGTCTCCGCACCCGACGAGGCGCGCCTGCTGTCCGCGCTCGAGGCGCGCCGCTCGGCCCGCTCGGTCACCGTCCTCACCGCCGACGGCTCGGTCGGCCAGCGCGGCACCGTCGCCGACCACGTCGACGACCTCGTCCGTCGCAGCGACGCCGACGTCGTCTACGCCGCCGGACCGCACGCCGTGCTCCGCAGCGCGGCAGGGGCCGCCGAGCGCGCCGGTGCGTGGAGCCAGGTCGCGGTCGAGACGCCGACCCCGTGCGGCACCGGCCTGTGCCACGGGTGCCCGCTGCCCGTCGTCGGCGAGGACGGTGTCGAGCGCGTCGTCCGCGCATGCGCCGAGGGCCCCGTCCTCCGCGGCGACCGGGTCCGGTGGGACGCCCTGGGAGACGACCGGTGAGCGCCGACCTGCCGGGGCCCGTGATGGTCGCAGCCGGGTGTGGCGGCACCGGGCGCGAGCTCGAGCCCTACGCCGGTCCGGACGGCCTCGTCGGCCTCGACCTCGTCACCCGCTCGATCACCCTCGACGCCCGCGCCGGCGGCCCCGGGCCGCGCGTCGCGGAGGTGCCCGGCGGGCTGGTCAACGCCGTCGGCCTGCCCAACCCCGGGCTCGAGCACTTCCTCGCCACCGAGCTGCCCTGGCTGGTGCGGGCAGGTGCCCGCGTCTTCGTGTCCATCGCCGGCTCGACGATGGGGGAGTACGCCGACCTCGCCCGCCGCCTCAGCCGCGCGCCCGGCGTCGCCGGGCTCGAGGTCAACGTCGGAGCGCCCGACGAGGTGGGTGCGGGCCTCTTCGAGGTGCGCGAGCCCTACCACTCGGCCAGCGTCATCGCTGCCGTACGCCGCGAGTTCCCCTCCGACCGGCCCGTGCTCGCCAAGCTGCGCCCCGACGTGTCCCGCATCGTCGAGGGCGCCCGCTCGTGCCACGAGGCCGGTGCCACCGCGGTCGTGATCGGCAACGCCGTACCCGCCGCCTTCCCCGACGGGCGGGCCGGCGGCCTCAGCGGGCCGGCCATCGCGCCGGTCGCCCTGCGGTGCGTCGCCGAGGTGCACCGCGCCCTGCCCGACGTCCCCACCATCGGGTGCGGCGGCGTCCACGACGTCCGGTCGGCCAACGCCTACCTCGACGCCGGCGCCGACGCCGTACAGGTCGGCACCGCCCTGCTCCACGACCCGACCACGGTCGCCCGGCTGCGGGCCGCCCTCGCGCCCGGTCCCCGCAACGACTCCCGCCCCGCCCCTCCCGAGGAGAACCGATGACGCCGTTCGGCACCCGCCTGGCCCACGCGATCGAGGACCGCGGACGATTCTGCGTCGGCATCGACCCGCACGCCGCGCTCCTGCGCGAGTGGGGCCTCGGCGACGACGTCGCCTCCCTGGAGCGGTTCGCCCTCACCGTGGTGGAGGCGGTCGCCCCCGTCGTCGGGGTCGTCAAGCCGCAGAGCGCGTTCTACGAGCGCTTCGGCAGCCGCGGCGTCGCGGTCCTCGAACGGGTCGTCGCGGAGTCCCGTGCGGCCGGGGCCCTGGTGCTGATGGACGCCAAGCGCGGCGACATCGGCTCGACCAGCCAGGCCTACGCCGACGCCTACCTCGACCCCACCTCGCCGCTCGGCTCCGACGCGGTCACCGCGAGCCCCTACCTGGGCTTCGGCTCGCTCGAGCCGATGCTCGAGGCCTGCCGCCGCCACGGCGGCGGCCTGTTCGTCCTCGCGCTGACCTCCAACAAGGAGGGACCGGAGGTGCAGCACGCGCGCACCGGCGACGGCACCGTGGCCGGCACGGTGCTGGCGCACCTGCGCGCCGCCAACGCCGGGGCCTCGCCCGTCGGCTCGTTCGGGGCGGTCGTCGGCGCCACCATCGGCGACACCGACGAGGACCTCGACATCAACGGCCCCCTGCTGGTGCCCGGCTTCGGCGCCCAGGGCGGCACCGTCGACGACCTGACGCGCATCTTCGGAGCCGCCGCGCGGTGG
This sequence comes from Nocardioides sp. T5, assembly GCF_048161455.1. Classification (NCBI taxonomy): domain Bacteria; kingdom Bacillati; phylum Actinomycetota; class Actinomycetes; order Propionibacteriales; family Nocardioidaceae; genus Nocardioides; species Nocardioides sp. T5. The sequence goes on from NZ_CP182415.1 coordinate 2,315,328, forward strand.
GCGCTCCCGAGGCGTCGCGCGACGTGCTGCGCGCCGGACCCGACGTCGGCGCGCTGCGTGACGCTGCCCTGCGCGGCAACGACGCCGTGCGAGGCTTGGGGGCGTGAAGCTCGTCGCCCCGGCGATCCTGCTGGTCTGCGTGGCCGGCCTGGCGCTGAGCGGCTGCTCGGGCGACCCGCAGGACGACTACTGCGAGGCGGTCGAGGCGCACCAGGCAGCGCTCAGCGAGGTCGCGGCGTCGGAGGACGCCGGAGCCGTCTTCGACGCCCTCGACGACTACGAGCAGCTGGCCGAGCTGGCCCCACGCGACATCGCCGACGACTGGGCGGCGGTCGTGGAGCCGTTGCGCACGCTCGAGGACGTGCTCGCCGCGCACGACGTCGACCCGTCGACGTACACTGCCGACGAGCCGCCGGCAGGCCTGGCCGCCGACGCCCGCGAGGAGATCGAGGCGGCTGCCCGCGCGGTCGGCTCGCCGGGCACCGTCGAGGCGATGACCGAGGTGGAGCAGCACGCGCTCGACGTGTGCGGGACGCCGCTGTCGAGGTAGCGACGGCCCGGGGGTGTCGTGCACGTCACCTCGTCCGAGCAATCGCGCGGGCTCGATTGCCTGCCCCGACGGGACCTGACTAGATTGACCCGCACCGCCCGGATCCCCGTCCGACGCCTCTAGTTCCTGCACCATGCACCCCGCACGTCCGACCCCAGAAGGATCGCTTTCGTGGCCTTGCCCCCTCTGACGCCCGAGCAGCGCCAGGCAGCCCTCGACAAGGCTGCGGCCTCCCGACGCGAGCGGGCCGAGGTGAAGAACCGCCTCAAGAACTCCGGCGGCTCGATCGTCGACGTGCTCCGCGAGGGCCAGACCAACGAGGTCATCGGCAAGATGCGCGTCGTCGAGCTCCTGCAGTCGGTGCCCGGCCTCGGCCGCGTGCGGGCCCGCCAGGTGATGGAGCGCCTCGGCATCGCCGAGAGCCGCCGGGTGCGCGGCCTGGGCGTCAAGCAGGTCGCTGCGCTCGAGCGTGAGTTCGGTCCCGACGCCTCGTGACCGACTCCGCCCGTTCCCGACTGATCGTCCTCGCCGGCCCCACGGCCGTGGGCAAGGGCACGGTCGCCGCGGCCGTGCGTGAGACCCACCCCGAGGTGTGGATCTCCGTGTCCGCCACGACGCGCGCGCCCCGCCCCGGCGAGGAGAATGGCGTGCACTACTGGTTCGTCTCCGACGAGGAGTTCGACGCGATGATCGACAAGGGCGACCTGCTCGAGTGGGCGGTGGTCCACAAGGCCGCCCGCTACGGCACGCCCCGCGGCCCGGTCGACCTCGCCCTGGCCTCCGGGCACCCCGCGATGCTCGAGATCGACCTGCAGGGCGCCCGGCAGGTGCGGGAGACGATGCCGGAGGCGCTGTTCGTCTTCCTCAAGCCGCCGTCGTGGGAGGAGCTCGTACGCCGTCTCGTCGGTCGCGGCACCGAGACCGAGGCCGAGCGGGAGCGTCGGCTCGAGACCGCCCGCGCGGAGCTGGCCGCCGAGAGCGAGTTCGACGTCACCATCGTGAACCACGAAGTTCACGCCGCTGCCGACGAGTTGGTAGCCTTGATGGTTGGACCTGCTCCATCCGCATCTGACTAGCGAGGCACCCACACCGTGGCTTCTCCCACCATCGCCGCCGAGGGCGTGACCAACCCCTCGATCGACGACCTGCTCACCAAGACCGACAGCAAGTACAAGCTGGTGCTCTACAGCGCCCAGCGTGCCCGCCAGATCAACGCCTACTACTCCCAGCTCGGCGAGGGCCTGCTGGAGTACGTCGGCCCGCTCGTCGACACCCACGTCCAGGAGAAGCCGCTCTCGATCGCGCTCCGCGAGATCAACGACGACCTCCTGACCTGCGAGGACATCGACCCCGCCGCCGAGGCCGCTGCCGCTGAGGCCGCTGCCGGCGACGCCACAGAGTGACGCGAGCCTCCTGGTGACCATCAAGGTGGTCCTGGGGGTCTCCGGCGGGATCGCGGCCTACAAGGCCTGCGAGCTGCTGCGCCGGTTCACCGAGTCGGGGCACGACGTCACCGTCGTGCCCACGGCCTCGGCCCTGCAGTTCGTCGGCGCGCCGACCTGGTCGGCCCTGTCGGGCAAGCCCGTCGCCACCGACGTGTGGACCGACGTCCACGCCGTGCCCCACGTCCACATCGGCCAGCAGGCCGACGTGGTCGTGGTCGCGCCGGCGACCGCCGACCTGCTGGCCCGTGCGGCCCACGGCCTGGCCGACGACCTGCTCACCAACACCCTCCTCACCGCCCGGTGCCCGGTCGTCCTCGCACCGGCGATGCACACCGAGATGTGGGAGCACCCCGCGACCCAGGCCAACGTCGCCACCCTGCGGGAGCGCGGCGTGGTCGTCATCGAGCCCGCCGTCGGCCGGCTCACCGGCGCCGACACCGGCAAGGGTCGCCTGCCCGAGCCCGCCGAGATCTTCGAGCTCGTGCGTGGGCTGCTCGACCGCGGCGCCGACGCCGCGCTGGACCTCGCCGGGCGCAAGGTGGTCGTCTCGGCCGGCGGCACCCGGGAGTACCTCGACCCGGTCCGGTTCCTCGGCAACCGGTCCTCGGGGCTGCAGGGCTACGCCCTCGCCCGGGCGGCGGCCTCCCGGGGCGCCCACGTCACCCTGGTGAGCGCCAACGTGACGCTGCCCGACCCGGCCGGCGTGAACGTCGTACGCGTCGAGACGACCGCGCAGCTGCGCGAGGCGGTGGTGACCGCGACCGCCACGGCGGACGCGGTCGTGATGGCCGCAGCCCCTGCCGACTTCCGCCCCACCGGGGTGAGCGAGGCCAAGATCAAGAAGGCCGACGACGGGTCGGCGCCGGCCATCGAGCTGACGCAGAACCCCGACATCCTGGCCGAGATCTCCCACGACCGGGCTCGCGACGACGCCGTCATCGTGGGCTTCGCCGCCGAGACCGGTGACGCCACCGGCACGGTGCTCGACCTCGGGCGGGCCAAGCTCGCCCGCAAGGGCTGCGACCTCCTCGTCGTCAACGACGTCAGCGGGGGCGCGGTCTTCGGCAGCGCCGACAACGAGGCGGTCGTCCTGGCCGCCGACGGTGCGACCGTGGACGTGCCGCGCGGGTCCAAGACCGCGCTCGCCCACGTCATCTGGGACGAGGTCGCCCGGCGATTCGTCGGGTGAGACACGCGTCCCGGATGCTGGTCAGCAGGTACGTTTGACCGAACCGTTCGACAGAAGAAGCGAGTGACGACGTGGCTGGACGCCTCTTTACCTCCGAGTCCGTGACCGAGGGTCACCCGGACAAGATCGCCGACCGCATCAGCGACTCGGTCCTCGACCACCTGATGGCCGCGGACCCCGACAAGGCCAACCTCCGGGTGGCCGTCGAGACGCTGCTGACCACCGGCCTCGTCGTGGTCGCCGGTGAGGTCCGCACGGGTGCCTACGCCCCGGTGGCCGACATCGTCCGCAAGGCGATCCTCGACATCGGCTACGACTCCTCGGACAAGGGCTTCGACGGCACCACCTGTGGCGTGCAGGTCGCGATCGGCGCCCAGTCGAGCGACATCGCCGCCGGTGTCGACGCCGGCCACGAGTCCCGCGTCGGGTCGTCGGAGGACGAGCTCGACAAGCGCGGCGCCGGCGACCAGGGCCTGATGTTCGGCTACGCCTGCGACGACACCCCGCAGCTGATGCCGCTCCCGATCACCATCGCCCAGCGGCTCGCGCAGCGCCTGACCGAGGTCCGCAAGGACGGCACGCTCGGCTACCTCCGTCCCGACGGCAAGACCCAGGTCACCATCGAGTACGACGAGAACGACCGCCCGCTGCGCATCGACACCGTCGTGCTCTCGACCCAGCACGACCCCGACGTCGAGCACGCGCAGCTCGAGGCCGACATCAAGCAGCACGTCATCGACTACGTGCTCGCCGACGTCGACCTGCCCTCCGAGGGCTACCGGGTGCTCATCAACCCCACCGGCACCTTCGTCATCGGCGGCCCGATGGGCGACGCCGGGCTCACCGGTCGCAAGATCATCGTCGACACCTACGGCGGCATGGCCCGCCACGGCGGTGGCGCCTTCTCCGGCAAGGACCCCTCGAAGGTGGACCGCTCGGCCGCCTACGCGATGCGCTGGGTCGCCAAGAACGTCGTGGCCGCCGGCCTGGCCACCCGCTGCGAGGCGCAGGTCGCCTACGCCATCGGCAAGGCCGCCCCCGTCGGCGTGTTCATCGAGACCTTCGGCACCGGCGTCGTGCCGGACGAGCAGATCCAGGACGCCGTCCTCGAGGTGTTCGACCTCCGTCCCGCCGCGATCATCCGCGACCTCGACCTGCTCCGCCCGATCTACGCCCAGACCTCGGCCTACGGCCACTTCGGCCGCGAGCTCCCCGAGTTCACCTGGGAGAACACCGACCGCGCCGACAAGCTCAAGGCCGCCGCGGGCATCTGAGGCTCGCGCCTTGCGGGGACTCCCCGCTCGAGCGGGGAGTCCGCCACTTCGAGGGGCAAACAACCCCCTCCAGGTGTCGGACTTCCCCACCAGGTCGGGCTGTCGGCGCCCGCTGACAGAATCTGCGGCATGTCGTCCCACGAAGCCCCGGAAGCAGAGATGCTCCCGGGGCTTCGTGCTGCCGTGGACGACGCCCGGGCGAAGGCGGCCGCCACCCGCCGCCGCAAGGCCGCGGCGTGGCAGCCCGCCGAGACCGACCCCGTCGCCCGAGTCCTGGTCGACATCGCGCTCGCCCACCTCGACCGCCCGTTCGACTACGCCGTGCCCGTCTCGATGGCAGAGTCGGCCGTCCCGGGGGCCCGGGTGAAGGTGCGCTTCGCCGGCCAGGACGTCGACGGCTACGTCGTGGAGAGGGCCGGCAGCACCGACCACACCGGCACCCTCCAGCCGCTGCGCCGGGTGGTGAGCCCCGAGCGGGTGCTCGCACCGGAGATCGCCGAGCTCAGCGAGACGATCGCCCGGCGGTACGCCGGTGCCCGGTCCGACGTGCTGCGGCTGGCCGTCCCGCCCCGCCACGCCGCCACCGAGAAGGTCGCCTCCACGCCCGCTCCCCAGGCGCCGGCGCTCGGCGCGCCGACGACCTGGTCGGAGGTCGCACACGCCGACGCGTTCCTGGGCCACCTCGGGACCGGCAAGTCGCCCCGTGCGGTCTGGGCGGCCGCGCCCGGGGACGACTGGCCCGCCATGGTCGCGGAGGCGGTCGCGATGACGTACGCCTCGGGGCGGGGTGCGCTGGTCTGCGTGCCCGACCGGCGCGACGTCGCCCGGGTCGACGCCGCCCTGTCACACCTGCTGGGGGAGGGGCACCACGTGTGCCTGACGGCCGACGGGGGGCCGGCCGCGCGCTACCGCGACTTTCTGGCCGTCTCCCGCGGGGCGCGGCGCATCGTCGTCGGCACCCGATCGGCCGCGTTCGCGCCGGTGCACGACCTCGGGCTCGTCGTGCTGTGGGACGACGGCGACGACCTCCACGCAGAGCCAAGGGCTCCCTACCCGCACACCCGCGAGGTGCTCCTCCTGCGGGCCGGGCAGCAGGGCACGGCGGCGCTCCTCGGCGGCGTGGCCCGCACCCCCGAGGCCCAGCAGCTCGTCGCCACCGGCTGGGCGCACGAGCTGGCCGTGCCCCGCGAGGTGCTGCGCCGCCGGGCCCGTGTCGAGGTGGTGCCCGCCGAGGACCGCTCCGTCGGCACCCGCGTGCCGCGCGCCGCGTACGACGCCATCCGCAACGGACTCGCGACCGGGCCGGTGCTCGTGCAGACCCCCCGCGCCGGCTACGCCGCCTCTCTGGCGTGCGACACCTGCCGTTCGCCCGCCCGGTGCCCGGTGTGCACCGGACCTCTGGTCGTCGACGGTCCTGCGGTGCCGCCGCACTGCCGGTGGTGCGGCCACGTCGAGCCGGCGTGGGCATGCCCGACCTGCGGTGGTCACGGGCTGCGCGCACCCGTGCGCGGTGAGGCCCGCACGGCCGAGGAGCTGGGCCGGATGTTCCCCGGCACCACGGTCCGCAGCTCCAGCGGTGACCGGGTGGTCGACCGGGTCGGCGCGTCGGCCGACCTCGTCGTCGCCACCGTCGGGGCCGAGCCCGTCGCCGACGAGGGCTACGCGGCCGTCGTCGTCCTCGACACCTGGCTGAGCCTGGCCCGCGACGACCTGCGCGTTGCGGAGGAGGCGCTGCGCCGGTGGTTCAACGCGGCAGTCCTGGTGCGCCCCGGCGGCCACGTCGTGGCGGTGGGCGACCCGGCGCACCCCGCGCTGCAGGCGCTGGTCCGGTGGGACCCCGCCGGCTTCGCTCGCCGCGAGGCCCACGAGCGCTCCCAGGCGCACCTCCCGCCGGCCGCCCGGCTGGCGACGGTCACCGGCGACCTCGGCGCCCTCGACGACGTCCTGCACCTGCTCGACCTGCCCGACGGGGCAGAGGTGCTCGGTCCCGTCCCGGCCGACGACGAGCACCGGGTGCTGCTCCGCGTCCCGCGCTCGAGCGGAGAGGCGCTCTCCCGCTCCCTCGGCGACCTCCAGCGGGTCCGCTCGGCCCGCAAGCTCGACCCCGTCCGGATCCAGGTCGACCCCCTCACCATCTGACCCGGCTGCCCGACGGCCACCGGCCCGGCGACAGCGCCGGCGCGACGTCGTACGGCCACTGCCGGGCGGTCAGCGTCATCCCGATCCGCACCCATGGGTCCCGCTTCGGATGACGGTGAGGGTGGGGCGAGGGGGGCAGCGGCGCGCGCGACGCCCCCGGCCATGACGCCTCGGCGAGCTGAATGGGGAACCGTCGGGTCGTGCGGAGGCCCCGTGAGCGACCCGACGGTTCCCCGACCTCGTACGGCGCCTCGCACACGCGGTCTCCTGGCACCCGGTCGCCCGGCCACCCGCCCGCCCGCCGACCACCGGCCATGCGCCACCCGGTGCGCTTCCCTAGACTTGGCCACTGCTCGATCGACCCCGCAGGTCGATCCCACCCAGACGAGCGAAGGAGCTCCGTGGCCGTCCAGCCCATCCGTCTCTTCGGCGATCCCGTGCTGCGCCAGCGCGCGGTGGAGGTGGACGACTTCGACCGCGAGGTCCGCCAGCTCGTCACCGACCTGACCGACACGATGCTCGCAGCCCCGGGCGCGGGCCTCGCGGCACCGCAGATCGGCGTGGGCCTGCGGGTCTTCACGTGGAACGTCGAGGGCGAGGTCGGCCACCTGGTCAACCCGTCCCTCGAGCTCTCCGACGAGACGCAGGACGGCGCCGAGGGGTGCCTCTCGCTGCCCGAGCTGACCTACGACTGCCTGCGCGCGCTGTCGGTGGTCGCCACCGGCTTCGACATGTACGGCGAGCCGCAGCGCATCGAGGCCTCGGAGCTGCTCGCCCGCGCCATGCAGCACGAGACCGACCACCTCGACGGCATCCTCTTCATCGACAAGCTCGACACGGCCGCACGCAAGGCTGCGATGAAGGAGATCCGCGAGTCGGACTGGTTCGGCCTGGAGCGGCCGACGGTCCGGCTCTCCCCACACCCGACGAACGGATTCGCCCGATGAAGGTCACCAGCTGATGCGCGTCGTGTTCGCCGGCACCCCCGAGGTCGCCGTGCCCGCCCTCGACGCGATCGCCGCCAGCCGCCACGAGCTGGTCGGCGTCGTCACCCGCCCCGATGCCCCGAGCGGCCGCGGTCGCAAGCTGGTCGCCAGCCCGGTCGCGCAGCGGGCGGAGGAGCTCGGCGTACCCGTCCTCAAGCCCGAGCACCCGCGTGACCCGGACTTCCAGGCCGCGCTCGCGGCCCTGCGTCCCGACGCCTGCCCCGTCGTGGCCTACGGCGCGCTGCTCCCGCAGTCGGCGCTCGACCTGGTGCCGCACGGCTGGATCAACCTGCACTTCTCGGTGCTGCCCTCCTGGCGCGGCGCCGCGCCCGTGCAGCACTCGCTGTGGGCCGGTGACGAGGTCACCGGCGCGACGACCTTCCGCATCGTCAAGGCGCTCGATGCCGGACCGGTCTTCGGCGTGATGACCGAGACGATCCGGCCCACCGACACCGCGGGCGACCTCCTCGCCCGCCTCGCCGAGGGCGGGGCAGGTCTGCTGGTGCAGACCCTCGACGGGATCGAGGACGGCACCCTCGAGGCGCGTGAGCAGCCCGAGGACGGCGTCTCGTTCGCGCCGAAGATCGTCGTCGACGACGCGCGGATCGACTGGACCCACCCCGCGGTCGCCATCGACCGGCAGGTGCGCGCCTGCGACCCCGCCCCGGGCGCCTGGAGCACCTTCGAGGGCGAGCGGATCAAGATCGGTCCGGTGCGCCCCGTCGACCGTGAGGCGCTCGAGCCCGGCGTCCTGGAGGTCACCAAGAACGCCGTCTTCGTCGGCACCGCCACCACCCCGGTCGAGCTGGGCCAGGTCAAGGCGTTCGGCAAGAAGCAGATGGCCGCCGCCGACTGGGCCCGCGGCGTGCGCCTGGAGTCGGGCGTACGACTCGGTGAGCAGGACGCCGCGTCGTGAGCCGGCCCGCTCGGCCCGAGGACGTCGACGAGATCTGCGGCAGCCTGCCGGAGACCGAGCTCGGCATCTCCTGGGGCGACCGGCCCACCTGGAAGGTGCCGCGCGGCGACAAGGGCAGAGGGTTCGTGCTCTACCGCGCGCCCCACAAGAGCGCGGTCGACCCGGTGACGGGGGAGATGTACGACGACCTGGTCGTCATCACGACGCCGACCGAGGTCGAGAAGCACGCGTTGGTCGAGGACGAGTCCACGCCGTTCTTCACCATCGACCACTTCCGGGGCTACGCCGCGGTGCTCGTGCAGCAGTCCCGGCTCGGCGAGATCGGCCGTGACGAGCTGGAGGAGATCATCACCGACGCCTGGGCAGCCAGGGCGCCCAAGCGGCTCGTGCGGGAGCACCTCGGTGGGTGAGCGTCGCCGCCCCGTCGACAAGGCGCGCCGCGCGGCGCTCGACGTGCTCACGGCCGTGCGCACCGACGACGCCTACGCCAACCTCGTGCTGCCCCAGGTGCTGCGCAAGCACGGGCTCCAGGGCCGCGACGCCGCGCTCGCGACCGAGCTGTCGTCCGGGGCCATCCGGATGCACGGGTTGTACGACGCGGTGATCGACGCCTGCCTGACCAAGCCGCGGCTCCAGCCCGAGGTGCGCGACGTCCTGCGTCTCGGCACGCACCAGCTGCTCTCCATGCGGGTCCCCGACCACGCGGCGATCTCGACCAGCGTCGACCTCGTCCGCGCCACCGTCGGCCAGGGACCTGCCGGCCTCGTCAACGCGGTCCTGCGTGCGATCAGCCGTCGCGACCTCGACGCCTGGGTCGCCGAGGTCGCCCCGGACCGGAACGACGACCCGCTCGGCCACCTGGCCGTCGCGCGCTCGCACCCGCGCTGGGTCGTCGAGGCGCTCGGTGAGGCGCTGACCGCGACCGAGGGCACCGACGACGAGCTCGACGCGCTGCTGGAGGCCGACAACGCCCCGCCGCGGGTCACGCTGGTCGCCCGCCCCGGCATGGCGACGCTCGAGGAGCTGGATGCCGCCGGTGGCACCCGCACCGGCCGGTCGCCGTACGCCGTCACGCTGGCCGGTGGCGACCCGGCCGCCGTCCCCGCGGTCGCCGAGAGCCGTGCGGGCGTCCAGGACGAGGGCTCGCAGCTCGTGGCGCTCGCGCTCGCCGACGCTCCGGTGGACGGACGGGACGAGCGGTGGCTCGACCTGTGCGCCGGACCGGGCGGCAAGGCGGCCCTGCTGGCGGCCCTCGCCGCGCAGCGCGGGGCCGTGCTCGTCGCCAACGAGCGGCAACCCCACCGGGCCGCGCTGGTCTCCTCCGCCCTGCGCGCCACGCCGCGCGGGTCCGCCCACGTGCTCGCCGGCGACGGGATGCGTCCCGCCTGGCTGCCGGGCACCTTCGACCGCGTGCTCGTCGACGCGCCCTGCTCCGGTCTCGGAGCCCTCCGTCGACGTCCCGAGTCGCGCTGGCGGCGTACGCCCCACGACGTGGAGGAGCTGGTCGCGATCCAGCAGGTGCTGCTCGATGCCGCGCTGAAGTCGGTGCGCCCGGGTGGCGTGGTCGTCTATGCGACCTGCTCGCCGGTGGTCGCGGAGACCAGCGACGTCGTACGCGCCGTGCTCGAGCGCCGCGGCGACACCGACGAGGTCGACCGCTTCCAGCTGTGGCCGCACCGCGACGGCACCGACGCGATGTTCGCGGCGACCGTCCGGCGCCGGGCCTGACGAGCGCACATCGAGCCTGACTCAGTCGTCCTGGAGGTGGCGCAGGTAGGACCACGGCTCGGCGAGGTAGCGCCGCCAGTGGTCCACGACCTCGAGGTCCTCCCAGGCGGCCTCTCGCAGCCCCCACGGCCCGGCCTCCAGGATGCGGGCGCCCGGCATGGCGGCGAGCACGGGGGAGTGGGTGGCGCAGAGCACCTGGCCGCGACGGGCGACCACGCGCTGCAGCGTGGCGACGAGCCCCAGCGTGGAGGAGAACGACAACGCGGCCTCCGGCTCGTCGAGGCAGTAGAAGCCCTGCCCGGTGAACCGCGACTCCAGCACTGCCAGGAACGACTCGCCGCGGCTCATCTCGTGGAAGGCGACGTCGTCGTCACCACTCGTCCTCGGGTGGTCCTCGATGTAGGAGTACCAGCCGTGCATCGTCTCGGCGCGCAGGAAGAACCCCCACTTGCTCGCCCCGGCTCCCCGCGCGAGCTGGAGCGCGTCGCCGGGCGGCGACTCCGTGGCACGTGAGGAGTGGCGGCTGTGCGTGCTGCCACCCTCGGGCGAGAGGCCGAACGCGATGGCGACGGCCTCGACCAGCGTCGACTTGCCGGAGCCGTTCTCGCCGACCAGGAAGGTGACGCCCGGGCCGAGGTCGAGGCCGTCGCGCAGGACCTGGGCGACGGCGGGGATGGACGCGGGGTAGCGGTGGGTGGCGAGGGCATGACCGGCACGCGCCTCGACGCGGCGCACGGGGTGGCGAGCGACGTCCTGACCCCGCAGCGGCATGGCGCCCAACCTAGTCGGGACCTCGGACAGCCCGTCGCCTCCGAAGGGCCGAGGCCACAGCCCGACCCAAGGTTGTCCGTGGATTGGCCACCAATTGGGGTGACTTCCGCGTGTGGACGGTTCACATCCTTTGCTTTGACCAGCATGATGGAGTCAGCTCGGCGCACCGGAGGGGTGCGTCGTGTCACGGGGAGCAGGAGATCATGCGCGTGCGCAGCATCATGACGGCCCTGGCCGCCACCACCTTGACGTTGACCATGGGAACGACCGTGGTCGGCAGTCCCGCGCACGCCGTGGGCGGTTCGCACACGGTGGCGGGGCCCGCAACCGGCGATCCCGACGTCTACCTGACCTATGTCGGCTGTGCCGACCTGCTGGGCGCCGCCGCCGCTCCCGCTTCCCGGATCAACCTGGGGCCCTACGCCGCCCCGCTCGGGCGACGGTCGCTGGGCCTCGTCCCGTCAGCCGCGGGCAGCGCAGCCGGTCCCTATGCCGCCTTCGGGTCGCTCGCCGGCCTCGACACCTCGGTGGCGGTCGCCGCGACCGGTGGCAGCACCGGCGTCTCGTGGGTCATGGCCGTCACCCGGCAGAGCCCGGCCGGCACCGCCTGGCGCGGGCGGGCGGCCCTGTCCGCGCCCGCCGGCTCGTGGACCACGGTGTCCTCAGCCGCGCTGACCTACGACTGGGCACTGGTCGACCTCGCCTCCGGCGCCACCGTCGACCAGGTCGGATCCGCCACCGCCGCGCAGTTCGCCGCCCAGCACGGCGACGGCTCGGGCTTCGCGGTCACGGGCTTCGGCTGTGACGGCAAGGCCTTCAACCTGGATGCCGTGCGCGCGTCCGGCTCGACCTTCGACTTCGAGGGCGTCTCGCTCACGACCACCGTCGCTGCCTCGAGGCAGCAGGCCGAGCCGGGGCAGGACGTCGAGCTCACCGGACGCGTCACCGACGGCTCCGGTCGGGTGACCGGTGACCCGCTCGTGCTGGAGTCGCGTGCCCCCGGCGGCCAGTGGGCGGCGGTCGGCAAGCCCGTCCTCGCCGGCCGCGACGGCGTGGCCCGCGTCGCCGTACCCGTCACGGAGACCACGGAGTTCCGCTGGCACCGTCCGCAGGGCCAGTACGCCGACGAGGGCTGGTCCGGCACCGTCACGGTGACGGTCGAGAAGCAGGCTGAGCAGACCCCGCCGCAGCAGCCGGAGGGCCAGGACCAGCCGGGCGACCAGCAGGGTGGCCAGCAGGGTGACCAGCAGGGTGACCAGCCGGGCGAGTCCGAGGCCCCCGCGCAGCAGTGACGGACCCCGGCGTCCGGGCTCCCGGCTAGGCTCCCGGACATGGCGTCGCCGTTCACCGAGGTCGAGGTCGACGACCGGGTCGTCAAGGTCACCAACCCCGACCGGGTCTACTTCCCGCCCACCGACGCTGCACCGGACGGCGCGACGAAGCTCGACCTGGTGCACTACTACCTCTCGGTCGGCGACGGGATCGTCAACGCGCTGTTCGAGCGCCCGTGCATGCTGCACCGGTTTCCCAAGGGCCTGGCCGGCGACAAGGTGCACCAGAAGCGGCTGCCGGCCGGAGCGCCCGAGTGGGTCGAGACCGTCCAGCTGTTCTTCCCGCGGTGGAAGCGCACGGCCGACGAGCTGTGCGTGACCGAGCTCGCCAGCGTCATCTGGGCGGTGCAGATGTCGACGGTCGAGTTCCACCCGTGGAACAGCCGGCGCGCCGACACCGAGAAGCCCGACGAGTGGCGCATCGACCTCGACCCGGGGCCGGAGTGCGACTGGGCCACCGTGCAGCGAGTCGCCCACGTCGCCCAGGAAGTGCTCGACGAGCTCGGTGCCGTCGGCTTCCCCAAGACCAGTGGCGGGTCGGGGATGCACGTCTACGTGCGGATCCCGCCCGACCACGGCTTCCAGGACGTACGCCGCGGCGCACTGGCGTTCGCCCGGGAGGTCGAGCGACGAGCCGGGGGAGAGGTCACCACGGCGTGGTGGCGCAAGGACCGCGACCCCACCCAGCTCTTCGTCGACTACAACCAGAACGCCCGCGACCACACGATCGCCGCCGCCTACTCGGTGCGCGGCGTCCCCGAGGCGCGCGTGTCGGCACCCATCCGGTGGGACGAGGTCGACGACTGCCGGCCCGACGACTTCACGATCTTCACCATGCCGGAGCGGTTCGCCGCGATCGGTGACCTGCACGGCGACATCGACGACCACCCGTTCGACATCGCGCCGCTGCTGGAGTGGGCCGACCGTGACGAGGCAGAGGGTGTGGAGGCCCCACCGGAGCCGGAGGAGGAGTGATGATCGACCTCGACGCCGTCGACCTCCAGGGGCTGGGCGACCTGCTGGACGGTCAGCCCTTCCCGGGTGGTCACCTGGACCCCGAGACCGGCGAGGTGTGGCCGGCCCTCGACGACGACTACGGGAGCGACGACGAGGACGACCCGGCCGAGAAGGGATGGATCTTCGTCGCGGGCGAGGGCTCGCGCGGCGCCTACCGCGACATGGCGCTCTTCGCCCACCATGTCGCCGACGCCCGCCTACGGCGTCGGCTGGAGGACGCGCTCACGGGTCGCGGTGCGTTCCGCCGCTTCCGGTCGGTCATGGACGACCAGCCGGAGGAGGTCCGCCGGGCCTGGATCCGCTACCGCTCGCTGGGACAGGAGCGTCGAGCCATCCGGTGGCTCGACGCGATGGAGCTCGTCGACACCCAGGAGGTGGAGGCCCGGGACGCGGCCACGACCACGGAGATGGACGCCATCCTCGATTCCCTGGACGACCGCCCGCGACCGCGGGTCGTCGACATCGGAGAGAGGCTGTCGTCGTTCTCCGACCACTGGTCGCCGAAGGTCGTGGCACTCCTCAACGACTACGAGGTCAAGCTCGTGAAGGTGCAGGGCGAGTTCGTCTGGCACGACCATCCCGACACCGACGAGCTGTTCCTCGTCGTGTCGGGGCGGCTCACGATCCGACTCCGGGACGGTGACGTCGTCCTGGGACCGGGTCAGCTCTACGTCGTCCCGCGTGGCGTCGAGCACTGCCCGGTGGCCGAGGAAGAGGTCAGCCTGCTGCTCCTCGAGCCGACGGGCGTCGTCAACACCGGTGCGGCGGGCGGGCCGCTCACAGCCGCACACGACACCTCGCTGCTGGAGGGCCAGCAGCGCGACACCGACGGCCTCAGCGCGAACGCACCCGGTCATCGAGCAGGGTGAGCGCAGCCGTCGCGAGGACCCCGTCAGCGCACAACGTGGGCGCGGCGAGGAGGAAGACCTCACGGTCGGCCCACTCGACCCGCTCGACGCCCGGCTGCCCGGCCAGCGCGACGTCGAGGTCGACCTCGGCGCCGTCGTCCGTGTCGTCGTAGTGGGCGCGCGCGTCGTCGTTCACGCCGAGGCTCCACGTGAGGTCCGCCGGCTCGTCCGGCACCTGCTCGTCGTCCAGCGCGGGCTGCACCGACAACCCACCCGGCCCCAGCAGGTCGGCGACCATGACCGGCTCGGGCGCGTACCCCAGGTCCGCGGCGAGCGAGGTCGAGTACGGCACCACCGTCCGCAGCAGGTCGTCGTCGAGGTGACGGGGGCAGGTGCAGCCGGGACGCTGCGGCGGCTGCCAGGCGACCGACGGGTGAGGCTTGCGACGTGAGAAGAGGCCCATGCGCCGATCCTCGTCGCTGTGGCCCGCACCTGTCCGGGGAACGGCACAGCCGGCGCACAGGTCGTCCTCATCGTCCTCTCACGCACGCGACCTACCGTCGAGGCATGCAGCAGCACAGCTCCGCCCAGCCCCGCACCGACCGGGTCGCGGTCGTGGTCAACACCGCAGCCCGGCAGGGAGCACGGGCGCTTCCGCTGGTCGCGGCAGCGATGCGGGGTGTGTCGGACGACGTGACGGTGCACCCGGTGCACGGCGGACTCGAGCTCCTGGACGCGCTGGCGGCAGCCGTCGACTCCGGGCCGGACCTCCTCGTGGTGGGCGGCGGCGACGGGACGATCGGATGTGCGGCCGCGATGGTCGCCCACTCCTCGACAACCCTCGGTGTGCTCCCGCTGGGCACGGCCAACGACTTCGCCCGCACCCTGGCGATCCCGGGCGACCTCGCTGCAGCGGTCGACACGCTCGTCCACGGTCACGTCGTCGACGTGGACCTCGGACGCGTCGACGGGCGCGCCTACCTCAACGTCGCCTCGGTCGGCCTCTCGGTCGCCGTCACCCAGCGACTGACCCCGGCGCTCAAGCAGCGGCTCGGCCGCTTCGCCTACCCGGCGGCGACCCTCGCGGCCTACCGCTCCCACCGGCCGTTCGCCGCCCGCCTCGAGCTCGACGACGGCACCACGCTGGAGCTCGCGGACCTCATGCAGGTCGCCGTCGGCAACGGCCGCCACTACGGCGGCGGGCTGACCGTCGCCCCCGACGCGTCCATCGACGACCACCTCCTCGACGTGTACGCCGTCGAGCAGGGGCGGCTGCGCGACCACGTGTCCGTCGCCCGGCTGCTCCGGACCGGCCACCTCGTCGAGCACGACCGGGTGCACCACGTCACCACCCGGCGTCTGCGCCTGGTCACCGACGAGCCGCTGCCGGTCAACCTCGACGGGGAGATCGCGGCCACCACGACCGCGACGTTCGAGGTGGACCGCAACGCGCTCCACGTCGTCGTACCGTCCGGGAGCCGTGCCGCGCGCCTCGACGGCCCCGAGGGTCACTAGGCTCGCCCTCGTGGGCATCCAGATCACGCCGAGCATCCTCAACGCCGACCTGTCGCGCCTCGCCGACGAGGTGGCCCGGATCCCCAGCGCCGACTGGGTGCACGTCGACGTCATGGACAACCACTTCGTCCCCAACCTGACGCTGGGCCTGCCGGTCATCGAGGCGCTCGGCAAGCACGCGTCCCAGCCGCTCGACGCGCACCTGATGATCGAGGACCCCGACCGGTGGGCACCGGCGTACGCCGAGGTGTGCGGGTCGGTCACGTTCCACGTCGAGGCGGCCAAGGCGCCCGTGCGCCTGGCGCGTGAGATCCGCGCCCAGGGGGCGCGTGCGTCGATGGCGCTGAAGCCCGCGACGCCGATCGAGCCCTACGAGGCGCTGCTGCCCGAGCTTGACATGGTGCTGATCATGACCGTCGAGCCCGGCTTCGGCGGCCAGAAGTTCCTCGACCTGTGCCTGCCCAAGATCCGCACCGCCCGCGAGCTGATGCGCAAGCACGGCGTGGAGACGTGGCTGCAGGTCGACGGCGGGGTCTCCCTGGAGACCATCGAGCGGTGCGCGGAGGCAGGAGCCGACGTCTTCGTCGCCGGGTCCGCGGTCTACTCCGCCGACGACCCCGATGCGATGGTGGAGGCGCTGCGGGCGAAGGCCGAGCAGGCGCAGGACTGATGGACCTCGAGCACCGCTACGACCGGCTGTGGGAGCGGTTGCTCCAGGTGCTCGACACACTCGGGACGGGGGACGCGAGCGCCCCGGGACGCATCCGGCTCGCCGTCGAGCGCCACGACATCGAGATCGTGATGACGGAGCAGGAGCGGTCCGAGCTGGTGGGGATCCGCTACGGGTCATTCCCTCCGACGGCCCGCGAGAAGCCGTTGCAGATGCGCGCCCACCTGCCCTCGCCGGACGAGCCGTCATGAGCCGCCCGGCGAGGGTCGACGACATCCACGCCACTGCGCGGGCGATGCCCCACGTGACCGTCGTACGCCCGGAGAAGAACCCCGTCTACCAGGTGGGTGGCAAGTCGTTCGTGTTCTTCCGGACGCCACGACGCGACGCGGTGGACCCCGAGACTGGTGAGCGCTACGACGACGTCGTGGTCATCTGGGTCGCCTCCGAGGGGGACAAGCAGGCGTTGCTGCAGGACGAGCGCCTGCCGTTCTTCACGACGGCGCACTTCGACGGTCATGCGTCGGTGCTGCTGCGCACCTCCCGGGTGGCGGAGATCGCGCGCGACGAGCTCGTCGAGGTGATCGAGGAGGCCTGGCTCGCGCAGGCCTCGGATCGTCGCGGCCGCGCGTGGCTCGCGTCGCGCGACCTGGAGCCGTAGGAGCCGTTCCGTACATTGGCGGCATGACCGAGTCCGTGTGGGACTACCCCCGGCCGCCGCGGGTCGACCCGAGCAGCGAGCACGTCGTGGTCACCCACGGTGGGCTCGTCGTCGCCGACACCACCGCGAGCCTGCGGGTGCTGGAGACCAGCCACCCGCCGACGTACTACCTGCCGGCCGCAGACTTCGCCGACGGCGTGCTGAGGCCGGGGCAGGGCGCGTCGTGGTGCGAGTGGAAGGGCCAGGCGGCCTACTACGACCTCGTGGTCGGCGACGAGGTGCTCCCGGCCGTGGCCTGGACCTACCCGACCCCGTCGAAGGGCTTCGAGGCGCTGGTCGACCACGTGGCGCTCTACCCGGGCCGCGTCGAGCGGTGCACGGTCGACGGCGAGGTCGTCCAGCCGCAGCCGGGCAGCTTCTACGGCGGCTGGATCACCTCGCGGGTGACCGGCCCGTTCAAGGGCGTTCCGGGCTCGTCGGGCTGGTAGCCCTGACGCCGGCGATCACACCTCAGTGCAGGCCGCGGTCGTTGACCTGCTGGCTCTGCAGGTGCGGTGCGTGCCGCTCGTGGTCCTGCCAGCGTCGCTGGTCGGCCATCAACGTCTCGCCGTCGAGCTGGTCGGCGCGCGTCTGCACGCGCTCGAGACGGGCCGTCCAGGCGTCGACGTCGCGCGCGACGTCGTCCAGACGGGCCGCGGGCAGCACGATCGCGTCGCCCTCGCTGCGGATGCCCGGCTCAATCGACGCCAGCCCGTCCGCCTCGTGTGGCGTCAAAGGTCTGGTCAGCCTGATCCGCACGGGGTAGGTCTCCCGGTCCACGTCGGCCGGGTCCACCGCCAGCTCCACGATCCCGAGATCCGGCTTGTGCCTTCGTGTCGCCATGTCAGTCGTCCCCTCACCGGGGCCGGGACGGCCCCGCTCCTCGACTCCACCACGGCACGTGCGAGATGTCCATGGGGTCCGCGCCCCATGGGCCGGGTCAGCCGGCGAAGAGGGTGAGCCGCTGCCGGATGATCTTGCGCCGCAGAACGACGCGCCGTTTGCCGTCGTTGCCGATGCGGAGCCGGTCAAGCTCCCAGCCACCGTGCTCGGCGCGATCGACGAGCACGCGGGTGACGACGTTGCGGGAGAAGTCCTCGGGCAGCACGAGCGTCTCGAACTCCCACTCCACTCCGCGGCCCGGCGGGCGGCGCTGGATCCTGGCCATGTTCTCTCCCGTCTCCTCGAAGGGGGTGCGTTCAGTCGGCCGACACGTCGTCGAGGGCGTCGATGATCTCGGGCGGCAGCGTCAGCTCCTCGATGCCGAGCGCGCCCTTGAGCTGCGCGGCCGTACGGGCGCCGACGATCGGGGCGGTCACCCCGGGCCGGTCCCGCACCCACACGAGCGACACCTCCAACGGCGACCAGCCGAGCCCGTCGGCGGCACGTGCGACCGCCTCCACGATCCCGCGGCCGCGCTCGTCGAGGTAGGCGCCCACGAACCGGGCGAAGTGCTCGGTGGCGGCGCGCGAGTCCGACGGCGTACCGGTGCGGTACTTCCCGGTGAGCACGCCCCTGCCCAGCGGCGACCAGGGCAGGACGCCGAGTCCCAGCGCCCGCGCGGCGGGGATCACCTCGTGCTCGACCTGGCGGTTGAGGAGCGAGTACTCCACCTGGGTCGACGCGAGCGGCACCCGACCCGGCACGGCCCGCTGCCAGGTCGCGGCCTGCGCGGTCTGCCACCCGGTGTAGTTGGAGATGCCGACGTAGGAGGCGCGGCCGGAGGTGACCGCGAGGTCGAGCGCGCTGAGCGTCTCCTCGACCGGCGCCTCGTCGGTCCACACGTGCACCTGCCACAGGTCGACGTGGTCGACCCCGAGACGCTTCAGCGACGCGTCGAGGGTGGTGAGCAGGTGGCCGCGGGACGTGTCGGTGACGCGCTCGCCCGTACGACGGGAGATGCCCGCCTTGGTGGCGAGGACGACCTCGTCGCGGGCGACGACGTCGCCGATGAGCGTGCCGATCAGCTCCTCGCTGGCGCCGTCGCCGTATCCCGCGGCGGTGTCGACCAGGGTGCCCCCGGCCTCGGCGAACGCGACCAGCTGGTCGCGCGCCTCGTGCTCGTCGGTGTCTCGGCCCCACGTCATGGTGCCGAGGCCGAGCCGGGAGGCCTTGAGCCCGGTCGCGCCGAGGGAACGCTGCTGCATGGTGGTGAGGGTAGCCACGGGTGGTGCGCGGACGGCACGGGACTCGCCCGTAGGCTCACGCCCTGTGATCGATCTCCTCAAGGCAGTGGTCCTCGGCGTCATCCAGGGGCTGACCGAGTTCCTGCCGATCTCGAGCAGCGCCCACCTGCGCATCTTCCCCGAGCTGTTCGGCTGGGGCGATCCGGGAGCGGCGTTCACGGCCGTCATCCAGATCGGCACCGAGCTCGCCGTCCTGATCTACTTCCGCAAGGACATCTGGCGCATCGGCAGCGCGTGGGTGCGCTCGCTGTTCAAGGCGGAGTACCGCGGCACGATCGACGCGCGGATGGGCTGGTTCATCATCATCGGCTCGCTGCCGATCGTGGTGCTCGGCGTGCTGCTCAAGGACGTCATCGAGCGGGACTTCCGCAACCTCTGGATCGTCGGCTGCACCCTCATCGTGATGGGCATCGTCCTCGGCATCGCCGACCGTGTCGGTCGCACCGACAGGCCGCTGGGCAAGCTCACGCTCAAGGACGCGGTGCTGATGGGCATCGCGCAGGCCCTCGCCCTGATCCCCGGCGTGTCGCGCTCCGGGGCGACGATCTCGATGGGCCGCTTCCTCGGCTTCGAGCGGGAGGCCGCGACCCGGTTCGCCTTCCTGCTCGCGATCCCCGCGGTCGTCGGTGCCGGGCTCTTCGAGCTCAAGGAGATCCCCCACGGGCACAACGACTTCGGCTGGGGACCCACCATCACCGCGACGATCGTCTCCTTCGTCGTCGGCTACGCCGCCATCGCGTGGCTGCTGCGCTACGTGAGCACGAACTCCTACACGCCCTTCGTCATCTACCGGATCCTGCTGGGCGCCGGTGTCCTCGCCCTGCTCAGCGCCGGGGTGCTGACCGCCTGACCCGGCTCAGGGAGACACCCCGCCGAGGCCCGACTCCCGCGCCCGGACGATGGCCGCCGAGCGGTCCGAGACCTGCAGCTTGGTGAAGACGTTGGAGACGTGGTTGCGCACGGTCTTGAGGCTGATCGTCAGCTCGTGGGCGATAGCGGCGTTGCCCTTTCCCGCGGCGACGAGGTGCAGTACCTGACGCTCGCGCTCGGTGAGCGTCGGGAAGGATCGCGCCCGTGCCACGTCCTCGGGGGACGCACCGGTAGCGAAGTGGGTGACGACGCGGCGAGCCACCTCGGGGCCCAGGAGCACCTCACCGGCAGCCGCGGCCCGGATCGCCCGCACGATCTCGTCCTGGTCGGCGCCCTTCAGCAGGTAGCCCCGCGCCCCGGCCCGCATGGCCGCGAAGACCGACCCGTCGTCGTCGAGCATCGTCAGCACCACGACCGAGACCGTCGGGTCGTGGCCGATCAACCTCCGGGTGGCCTCGATGCCGTCCACGCCGGGCATCCGGAGGTCCATGAGCACCACGTCAGGCGCCATACGACCGGCCAGGTCGACCGCCTCCTGGCCCGTGGCGGCCACGCCGACGACCTCGATGCTCTCAACGTCGCGCAGCATCGCCTCCAGGCCACGGCGGTAGGCGGGGTGGTCGTCGGCCACCAGCACCCGCGTCATGCCGAGCTCCGCGTGAGCGGGACTGCGACGTGGTCGCGGACGGGCAGCTCCGCGCGCACGACCACACCACCACCCGGCCGCGCCGAGACCTGGCAGGTGCCGCCGACCTCCGCCGCCCGCTCGCGCATCGACGTCCAGCCGAGACCACCGTCCCGGCTCGCGTCCCGGCTCGCGTCGCGCACGTGCCCGCGGCCGTCGTCGGAGACGGTGAGGAC
Source organism: Nocardioides sp. T5 (assembly GCF_048161455.1). NCBI lineage: Bacteria > Bacillati > Actinomycetota > Actinomycetes > Propionibacteriales > Nocardioidaceae > Nocardioides > Nocardioides sp. T5. The sequence continues at coordinate 2,336,324 of NZ_CP182415.1, forward strand.
GCACGCGTCGGCCACCTGCAGGTCGACGTGACACCGCGTCGCACGCGCGTGACGTACGACGTTGAGCATCGCCTCGGACGCGATGCGGAACGCCGCCACCTCGATCGCCGCCGGCAGCACGGGCAGCGGGTCGGGACCGGTCACCTCGATCTCCAGACCGAGTGCCAGGGCGGCGGCCCGGTGCCGGATGGCACCGACGAGACCGACCTCGTCGAGCGCGGGTGGTCGGAGGTCGTCCACCGCTCGCCTCAGCTCGGCGATGGCGTCGCGGACGCCGGCACGTGCCTCCTGCAGGTGCGCCGCGCGGGCGCGGTCGTCGTTCCGGGACTGCGCGGCGTCGAGCTGGAGCACCACGGCCGCGAGGGTGGGGCCGACCTCGTCGTGCAGGTCGTTGCGCAGGCGTCGGCGCTCCTCCTCGCGCCCGGCCACGATGCGGGCACGCGACGCGCTCAGGCGACGTGACTGGCGCTCGGCGTGCACCAGCACCGCGGCGTACCTCGCCAGGTCGTGCAGCAACCGCTCGTCGCGTGGTGTCAGCCGCGCTCCGGGCGCCACGGCGATGACGAGGTCGCCCAGCCGCTCGCCCCGGTGCACCATCGGCGTCCGGACGGTTCCGGGCCGGGCTACGACCTCCTCGTCCGCGTCGTCCACGTCCGCGATCCAGGCGGCCTCCGCGCGCAGCACCTCGACCACGACCTCGGTGATGACCCCGGTCAGGTCGCCCGACGGCCCGCCCGCGGGTCCGTCCCCGTCGACCGTGCGGGTGACCTCGGCGCGCTCGACCCGGTCGGCCAGCAGCCGCAGCGCCCGGTGGGGCTGGGAGCGGTAGCCGTGCACCCGGCGCTCGAGGTGCTCGCGGAGCCAGACGTAGGCCGGGTGCACCGCGACCGCGACGACGGTCACCGCGAGCCAGCCGCCGACGGTCGCGTCGCCGACGAGACGACGGGTGGCCAGGAGCAGCGCCGCGTAGAGCAGCGAGACGGCGAGGAGCAGGATCCCGTAGGTCAGGGTGCGCCCGAGGACGACCCGGATGTCGAGCAGGCCGTGCCGCACCACTGCGATCGCGATGGATGCCGGGACCGCCACGCTGATCCCGGCCAGCACGGCGGCGGTGACGGCGTCGTCGTCGCCGAGCCAGACGTGGTTGGCCCAGAGCACGGCGAGGCCGAGCGGCACCGACAGGGCACCCCACGCGACCCACAGCAGCTGGTCGCGGCCCTGCTCGTCCGCGGTGGCCCACCGCGAGCGCACCACGACGGGGGAGAGGAAGACCAGCGCGGCGGTCAGGGCCAGCCCGGTGGCGCCGAGGGCCCCCGACAACCACTCCGGCAGCCACGGCAGGGGAGCGGACGCGCCACCGTGACGCTCGGCGAAGCCGGTCCGGTCTCCCGCGGCGCCGACGACCAGCAGGGCAGCGCCCGCGACGCCGGCGACGAGGACCGCACGCCACCGCCGGGACCCGGGCCTGCCGTCCGGCAGGAGGTGGACCACCAGCACCAGCCACAGGAACAGGAACACCCACGCGCCGGCGAGCAGCTGGTCGGCGACCAGGCCGGCACGACCGAGGTCGCCCGGTGTCGCGTCACCCTGCTCCCAGCTGCTCGACCGGCCCAGGAGCAGCGCGACGGACACGCCGTGGGCGACCAGCAGCCACCCCAGTGCCCGGCGCTCGGAACGTACGACGACGAGCACGCCGAGGACCAGCGGCGTGACCGCCGCGACCGCCACCGCCGCGTTGTCCATCCCACGAGTGTGCCGAAGGCATTGCGGCGTGTCATGGGTCCCGGGAACACTTCCCGGCCGGTCCGGGACGCCGAGCCCGTGCGCCCGGGCTGGTCGGCGGCACAGGGTCGACCCGACCGGCGACCGTCGCCGGAGGGTGAGGGGGAGTGCCATGCCGCTCAGCAGGTTCGAGAGGACGCTTCCGTGGACCGGGGTGCTCGCCGCGCTGGCGTGGGTCGGGCAGTCGGCGTTGTTCCGCACGGACACCGAGGCCAGGCCCGGGCGGGCCTCGACCGACGTCATCCAGGCCGATCTCGTGCGCAACCACGCGGCCATCGGTTGCCTGGTGGTGATGGGCGTCGCGCTGGTGTTCTTCGCCTCGGCCCTCCGGGCCCACCTCCGCTCCGGCGAGGCGCGGGAGGCGACCTACAGCGCCGTCGCCCACGGCGGGCTGCTCCTGGCGGCTGCCGGGCTCTCGCAGATGGTGGTGTGGAGCTGGGGCCTGGTCAACGGTGCCGCCGACGCCGGGGACGACCTGGCCCTCGGGGTGCTGAGCCAGGTCTCGTTCTTCGGCTTCGCCGGCATGGGGATCGGCCTGTCGGCGGCGATGCTCGCCACCGGGCTCGGTGGCCTCGCCAACGCAGTGCTCCCGCGGTGGTTCGCCGTGACGAGCATCGTGATGGGTACGCTGGGCGCGCTCGGCAACGCCGGCGTCCCGCCCGGCGGGCTGGTCAACTACCTGCTGATGCCCCTGTGGCTGGTGGCGGTCGCCGTCATCGTGGTGCGCCGGCAGCGCGCGAGCGCCGGAACGTGTGTGCCAGCAGGACCAGCGCCACGAGCTGGGTGAGCGCGACCACGGCGACGAGCGCGGGCAGCGAGCAGTCGTAGAGCCAGCCGGCGGTGACGCCACCGACGATCGCGAACAGTCCCTGGATCCCTGCGAAGACGCCGTACGCCGTCGCGCGGCGCGGCGCCTCGACGAGGTCGGCCACCACCGCCTTGACCGTCGAGTCCTGGACGCCCTGGGCGACGCCCCACGCGATGACGCCGGCGAGGACGGCGACCAGGGTCGGGCCGAGGGCCAGCGCAGGCACGAGCGCGACCAGGACCGGGACGAGGAGCAGCACCCGCGGACCGGCGTGGTCGAAGACCGACCCGACGGCCAGCGCCGCCACCGCCTCCACCGCCATCGCGGCGGCGTAGACCACCGGGACGGCAGCGACCGGGAGGAGACCGTCGACGGTGAGGTGGTAACCGATGATGCCGAAGGTGACGAGGGCTCCCGTCGTCAGCGACGCGGCCACCGCGTAGCGGAAGAACTCGCGAGGCAGCCCCGCTCCGACCACCTCGGCCCACCAGCCGCGGCGCGGGGCCGGGTGCTCCGGGGCCGCCGGCGGCAGCGTGTCGTCGTACACGCTGGGGTCGGGCACGCGCCGGCGCAGCGTGAGCAGGAGGAGCATGGCCACCGCCCCCGGGACGGCGAGCACGGCGAGTCCCCACCAGAGGGACGCGACCGCGACGACGCCGGCCACGACCAGCGGCCCGGCGAAGGCGCCGACCTGGTCGAGCGCCTTGTGCACCCCGAAACCGCGACCGCGGCCCACGGCCGAGGCGACGTGGGCGAGCAGGGCCGACTTGGACGGTGACCGGATCGCCTTGCCCAGGCGTTCGAGCAGGATCATCGTGCTCGCGAAGGCGAGCCCGGCGGCGCCCAGGCGCGGTGCGAGGGCGAGCAGGGGCACGCAGACCGCGGTGAGGCCGTAGCCCAGGATCGTCAGTGACCAGTAGCGCCCGGTGCGGTCGGCGAGCGGGCCGAAGGCGAGGCGCAGCACCAGGGCCACGGCCTCGCCGGCGCCGGTCACGAGGCCGACGACCACCGCGGACGCACCCAGCGCCGCGAGCACCGGGCCGTAGACGGAGCGGGCGCCCTCGTAGACCATGTCGGCGGCCAGGCTGACGAAGCCGAACCACCACACCACGCGCCACGCGGTCGGCGCGGCGAGAGGTCGGGTCACAACCACCCGGACTTCTTGAACAGGGCGAACAGCCCGCCCGCGACGCCGATCATCAACGCCATTGCGAACGGGTAGCCGTAGGTCCAGTGCAGCTCGGGCATGTGGTCGAAGTTCATGCCGTAGATGCCGGCGATCAGGGTCGGTACGACGACGAGCGCGGCACCCGCGGAGATCTTGCGCATGTCCTCGTTCTGCTGGACCGAGATCCGCGCCAGGTGGCCGTCGAAGGCCGTGGAGAGCAGGACGTCGAGGCTGTCGATGACCTCCGAGACACGTTGGAGGTGGTCGGCCACGTCGCGGAAGTACGTCGCGGTGTCGGCCGTGATCGGGATCGGCGTGCGGATGGTGGGCGTGGTGTCGGAGTGCATGGAGAACTTGCGCATCGGCTCGCGCAGCGGCATGACCGCGCGGCGCACCTCCGCGATCTCGCGCTTGAGGACGTAGATGCGGTTCGCGTCGTCGGTGCGCGCGGGGGAGAACACCGACTCCTCCACCTCGTCGACGTCCTCCTCGAGCGCGGCACCGACGCGCTCGTACTCGTCGACGACGCGGTCGCAGATGGCGTACATGACACCCATCGGGCCGTGCTCGAGCACCTGGGCTCGCTCCTCGAGGTCACGCCTGGAGTCGGCGAGGTCGATGCCCTCACCGTGGCGGACGGTGACGATGAAGTCGGTGCCGACGAACATGTTGATCTCGCCGGTCTCGACCGCGTCCTCCTCGTCGACGTACCAGAGCGTCTTGAGCACGAGGAAGAGCGTGTCTCCGTAGTGCTCGAGCTTGGGCCGCTGGTGGGAGTCGCCGGCGTCCTCGACCGCCAAGGGGTGCAGGTCGAAGATGCGTGCGATCAGCTCGAGCTCGTCGGGGCTCGGGTCGTGGATGCCGATCCACTGGAAGTCGCCCGGGTCGCACGGGACGCGGGCGTAGCCGAGGCTCTGGTCGTCACTGTCACCGAGCGGGACCCGCCTGCCCCGGTGGTAGAGAGCGTTGTCGACGATCACAGGCTGAGGCTAGCCCCACTAGCCTCTGGAGAATGCCCACCGTCATCCTCGTGCGACACGGCCGCTCGACGGCCAACGCCACCGGAGTCCTCGCCGGGCGCCTGCCCGGCGTCCACCTCGACGACGCGGGGGTGCAGCAGGCGGTCGCCGTCGGCGAGCGGCTGGCGGGCGTACGCCTCGCGGCGGCCGTGACCAGCCCGCTCGAGCGCTGCCGGGAGACCTGCCGCGAGATCACCACCCGCCAGGGCGAGCCGCTGCGGGCCGGCACCGACAAGCAGCTCTCGGAGTGCGACTACGGCGAGTGGCAGGGGCGCCCGCTCAAGGACCTCGCGAAGGAGAAGCTCTGGAGGACCGTCCAGGCGCAGCCCTCGGCGGCGACCTTCCCCGGCGGTGAGTCCATGCGCGCCATGCAGGACCGCGCGGTGGCCGCCGTACGACGCCACGACGCGCGGGTGGCCGCCGAGCACGGTGACGACGCCGTGTGGGTCGCGGTCAGCCACGGCGACGTCATCAAGTCGATCCTCGCCGACGCCCTCGGCACCCACCTCGACCTCTTCCAGCGCATCCACGTGGACCCGGCGTCCGTGTCGGTCGTGCGCTACACCGAGTCGCGGCCGTTCGTCATCGGCACCAACACGCACGCCGGCGACCTGTCCTGGCTGACCCCGCCGAAGAAGGCCCGCCGCGCGTCCCGCACCCGGCGCTCGGACGCCGAGGTGGGTGGAGGGGCCGGACCTCAGCCAGCGAGGTCCTAGGGTGAGTGGCATGCCCGTCGTGCACCGCTTCGACCCGCCCGAGCGCTTCGTCGCCGGCACCGTTGGCGAGCCCGGCCAGCGCACGTTCTTCCTCCAGGCCCGAGAGGGTGCGCGGCTGGTGAGCGTCTCGCTGGAGAAGCAGCAGGTGCAGGCCCTCGCGGAGCGTGTCGACGAGCTCCTCGACGAGCTGATGCGCGCCGCGGGCGGCGACGTCATGATCCCGGCGATCGCGCCGCGCGACCTCACCGACACCCAGCCCCTCGAGCAGCCGATCGAGGAGGAGTTCCGCGCCGGCACGATGACGCTGTCCTGGGACGGCGCCGACGAGCGCGTGGTGATCGAGGTCTTCCCGTTCACCGAGGCCGCGGTCGTCTCGCCCGAGCAGCTCCAGGAAGACCTCGAGGACCTCCTCGAGCCCGACCCCGACGAGATCTTCCTGGTCCGGATCACCGCAGCCGCGGCCCGGTCGTTCGTCGAGCGCTCGCTGTCGGTGATCGGCGCCGGGCGTCCTGACTGCCCGTTCTGCGGCGAGCCCGTCGACCCGGACGGACACCTGTGCGTGCGGGCCAACGGCTTCCGGCGCCGTGACCCCTGACCTGCCCGACGGCTTCCCCACGGGGGAGCTCACGCTCCACGGCCGGGTGCTGCCCGCGTCCAACGCCACCTTCGTCGGCGAGCTCGGAGGCGTCCGGGTGGTCTACAAGCCGATCGCGGGGGAGCGGCCCCTCTGGGACTTCCCCCACGGCACGCTGGCCGCGCGCGAGGTCGGGTCGTACGCCGTCTCCGAGGCGCTCGGCTGGGACATCGTGCCGCCGACCGTCCTCGGTGACGGACCGCACGGTCCGGGCATGGTGCAGCTGTGGCGCGACGAGGTGGAGGACGCAGCGCCTGTCGACATCGTCGGCGAGGGCGAGCTCCCGCCGGGCTACCGGCACGTCTTCGACGGCCTCGACGCCCACGACCAGCCGGTGTCGCTGATCCACGAGGACAGCGCCCCCCTGCGCCGGATGGCGCTCTTCGACGTCGTGGTCAACAACGCCGACCGCAAGGGCGGCCACGTCCTGCCGATGCCCGACGGCCACCGCCACGGCGTCGACCACGGACTGACCTTCCACGTCGAGCACAAGCTGCGCACGGTGCTGTGGGGCTTCGTGGGCGACGCGATCACCACCGAGGAGGCCAAGGGGCTGCGCGGGCTCGTCTCCGCTCTCGACGGTCCGCTCGGCACGACGCTCTGCGAGCTGCTCACCGAGGAGGAGGTCGCGACCACGAGGCGACGGGTCGCCCGGCTGCTGGCCCGGGGCACGTTCCCCGGCCCGCGCTCGTCGTCGTACCCCGTCATCCCCTGGCCGCCGTTCTGAGGTCACCCGTCCGGACGCTCACGAGCGGCGGATAGGCTGCGCGACATGCGTGCCTGGTCGTCGCCCGACGTTCCCTCACTGCCCGTGACGGGCCCCGTCGTGCGGGTGCACGACACCGCGAGCGGCGCCGTCGTCGAGACCCGGCCGGAGGGCCCGGCGCGGATGTACGTCTGCGGGATCACCCCCTACGACGCGACCCACATGGGGCACGCGGCGACCTACGTCGGCTTCGACCTGCTCCACCGCGCCTGGCGCAACGCCGGCCACGAGGTGACCTACGTGCAGAACGTCACCGACGTCGACGACCCCCTGCTCGAGCGGGCCGCCAAGGTCCACGTCGACTGGGCCGAGCTCGCCGAGCGCGAGACCCAGCTCTTCCGCGACGACATGGAGGCGCTGCGGGTCCTGCCGCCGGCGCACTACACCGGCGCCGTCGAGTCCATCCCGCAGGTCATCGAGCTGATCCAGCTCCTCGAGGAGGTCGGTGCGGTCTACCGGGTCGAGGACGACCTCTACTTCTCCGTCACCGCCGACGACGCCTTCGGCTCGGTGTCGGGGCTCGACCGCGATGCCATGCTCGCGATCTTCCCCGAGCGGGGCGGCGACCCCGACCGGGAGGGCAAGAAGGACCCCCTCGACTGCCTGCTGTGGCGCGCCGAGCGACCCGGCGAGCCGGCGTGGGACAGCCCCTGGGGACCGGGTCGGCCGGGCTGGCACATCGAGTGCTCGGCCATCGCCCTCGACCACCTCGGCGCCACCTTCGACGTCCAGGGCGGCGGCAGCGACCTGGTCTTCCCGCACCACGAGATGTCGGCCGGTCACGCGCAGGTCGCCCACCCGGGGGAGCGCTTCGCCCGCGCCTACGCCCACGCCGGGATGGTCGCCTACGACGGCGAGAAGATGTCGAAGTCCAAGGGCAACCTCGTCTTCGTCTCCGCGCTCCGGCTGAGCGAGGTCGACCCGATGGCGATCCGCCTCGTGCTGCTGCGCCACCACTACCGCAGCGACTGGGAGTGGACCGACGACCAGCTCTGGGACGCCGTCGACACCCTCGCCACCTGGCGCCGTGCGCTGGCCCTCGGCTCCGGCGCGCCGGCCCTGCCGGTCGTCGAGCGGGCGCTGGCCGCCCTGGCCGACGACCTGGACGCCCCGACCGCCGTCGCCGCCGTCCAGGAGTGGGTCGAGGCGACCCTCGGTACCACCGGCCTCGCCGACACCTCCGACCCCGAGGCCGCGGCGACCGTCCACCGGCTCCTCGACGCCGCCCTCGGCCTGTCCCTCTGACGTACGCGCCGCCCCGCCACCCTCGCCTTGCCCCGCCTCCCGGGCGGTGGTTGCGCGACGTTCCGCGGGCGTGGAAGGTGGGTGGACCACCGCTGCCCGGCGTGTCGGCGTACGACTCGCGGGTGTGCGGTGGCTCACGGGGCGGGCGGTGCGTGACGCAGCTTCTCGCGCTGCAGAAGCTGCGTGGCTCACCGCTGCCCGGCGCGTGGGCGGCGTACGAGCGGTGGCTGAGCGACGTCCCGCGCCCGCGGAAGGTGGGTGGACCACCGCTGCCCGGCGTGTCGGCGTACGACGCGCGGGTGGGCGGTGGCTGAGCGACGTTCCGGGGCCGCGGAAGGCGGGTGGACCACCGCTCACGGGGTGCGCGGTGCGTGGCGCAGCCTTTCGCGCTGCAGAACGTGCGTGGCTCACCGCTGCCCGGCGGGTCGTCGTACGGGCGGTGCGTGACGCGGGTTCTCGCGCTGCAGAACGTGCGTGGCTCACCGCTGCCCGGCGGGTCGTCGTACGGGCGGTGCGTGACGCGGGTTCTCGCGCTGCAGAACGTGCGTGGCTCACCCCTGCCCGGCGGGTCGTCGTACGGGCGGTGCGTGACGCAGCTTCTCGCGCTGCAGAACGTGCGTGGCTCACCGCTCCTGGGGGTGGGCGGCGTACGAGCGGTGGCTGAGCGACGTTCCGTGGGCGCGGAAGGTGGGTGGACCACCGCTCGGGCAAGCGGTCGGCGAGCGGCGGAGTCGTCAGTCGGTGTCGCGACGCTTGAGGTAGCGCTCGAACTCGCGGGCGATGGCTTCGCCGGAGGCCTCGGGGAGGTCGGCGGTGTCGCGGGTCTCCTCGAGGGCGCGGACGTAGTCGGCGACGTCCTCGTCCTCCGCGGCGAGCTCGTCGACGCCGCGCTCCCAGGCCTTGGCGTCGTCGGCGAGCTCACCGATCGGCATCGGCGCCTGGAGGAGCTCCTCGAGCTGGCCGAGGAGGGCGAGGGTGGCCTTCGGGCACGGGGGCTGGGCGACGTAGTGGGGGACCGCGGCCCAGTAGGAGACGGCCGGGATGTCGAGCTGGGTGCATGCGTCGTTGAAGACGCCGACGATGCCGGTGGGGCCTTCGTAGGTGGACTGCTCGAGCGCGAGGCGGTCGACGAGCTCGGGCTCGCTGGCGGTGCCGGTCACCGGGATGGGTCGCGTGTGCGGGGTGTCGGCGAGCAGCGCACCCAAGGTCACCACGAGCTCGGCCCCGAGGTCGTCGCAGGCGGCCAGGAGCTCGGCGCAGAACTGGCGCCACTTCATGTTGGGCTCGATGCCCCGCACGAGGATCACGTCGCGGTCCAGCTCGGCGGGACGCGCGACGGCGATGCGGGTGGTGGGCCAGGTGAGCCGGCGGTAGCCGTTGTGGTCGGTGCCGATGATCGGCCGGTTGACCTGGAAGTCGTAGAACTCCTCGGGGTCGATCGCGCCGATGACCTCGGCCTTCCACTGCTCGATGAGGTGGTCCACCAGCCCGGAGGCGGCGTCGGCGGCGTCGTTCCAGCCCTCGAAGGCCGCGATCACCACGGGGGACACCAGGTCCTGCACGTCGTCGAACTCGATCACCAGCCCAGCCTAGGGCTCCGGCCCCAGCCTGCCGTCGTGATTTCGCCGCCCGCCGCGCCGGGTGCCACCATGTGGGAATCCGGTCCGAGTGTCGGACGATGTTCCTAGGCTGGCGTCACCGCCGCCCGAGAGGAGCCACCCACCCGTGGAGCCGCAGCACCGACCAGACGCCACCGCCGCCCTGACGGCGATCCTTCGAGAGCGGATCATGGTGCTGGACGGCGCGATGGGTACGGCGATCCAGCGCGACCGTCCTGACGAGGCGGGCTACCGCGGAGAACGCTTCGCCGACCACCCCAGCGACCTGGTCGGCAACAACGACCTCCTGACGATCACCCAGCCGCACATCATCCGGACGATCCACGAGGAGTACCTCCGCGCCGGCGCCGACGTCATCGAGACCAACACGTTCAACGCCAACGCGATCTCGCTGTCCGACTACGGCCTCGAGGAGCTCGCCTACGAGCTCAACCACGCGTCGGCGCAGCTCGCCCGCCAGGCCGCGGACGCGGTGGCCACCGACGACCGCCCGCGCTGGGTCGCCGGAGCACTCGGTCCCACGACGCGCACGGCCTCCATCTCGCCCGACGTCAACGACCCGGGTGCTCGCAACGTGTCCTTCGACGAGCTGGCGGAGGCCTACCTCGTGGCCGCCCGCGGCCTCGTCGACGGCGGCTGCGACCTGCTGATGATCGAGACGATCTTCGACACCCTCAACGCCAAGGCCGCGATCTTCGCGGTCGAGACGCTCTTCGAGGAGCAGGGCCGGCGCTGGCCGGTCATCATCTCCGGCACCATCACCGACGCGTCGGGCCGCACGCTGTCGGGCCAGGTCACCGAGGCGTTCTGGGACTCCGTACGCCACGCCCGCCCGCTCGCGGTCGGCCTCAACTGTGCCCTGGGTGCGCGCGACATGCGGCCCTACGTCGCCGAGCTGTCGCGCCTGGCCGACTCCTTCGTCAGTGTCTACCCCAATGCCGGGCTGCCCAACGCGTTCGGCGAGTACGACGAGACCCCCGACCAGACCGCCGCTGTCCTGGCGGAGTTCGCCGACGCCGGCTTCCTCAACTTCGTCGGCGGCTGCTGCGGCACGACGCCTGAACACATCGCCGCCATCGCGGGCGCGGTCGAGGGCAAGGCCCGCCGCGAGCCGGTCGACCACCAGCCGGTCATGCGGCTGTCCGGCCTCGAGCCGCTGACCATCACCGACGACAGCCTGTTCGTCAACGTCGGCGAGCGCACCAACATCACCGGCTCGGCGCGCTTCCGCAAGCTCATCAAGGACGGCGACTACGGAACGGCCGTCAGCGTCGCCGCCCAGCAGGTCGAGGCCGGCGCGCAGGTCATCGACGTCAACATGGACGAGGGCATGATCGACGGGGTCGCGGCGATGGACCGCTTCCTGAAGCTCGTCGCCTCCGAGCCCGACATCAGCCGTGTCCCGGTCATGGTCGACTCCTCCAAGTGGGAGGTCATCGAGGCCGGTCTCAAGTGCGTGCAGGGCAAGGCGATCGTCAACTCGATCTCGATGAAGGAGGGCGAGGAGGCGTTCCGTCACCACGCGAGCCTGTGCCGCAAGTACGGCGCCGCGGTCGTGGTGATGGCGTTCGACGAGGACGGCCAGGCCGACAACCTGGAGCGCCGCAAGGCGATCTGCGAGCGTGCCTACCGCATCCTGGTCGACGAGGTCGGCTTCCCGCCCGAGGACATCATCTTCGACCCCAACGTCTTCGCCGTCGCCACCGGCATCGAGGAGCACGCCACCTACGGCCAGGACTTCATCGAGGCCACGCGCTGGATCAAGCAGCACCTCCCCGGCGCCAAGGTCAGCGGCGGCATCTCCAACGTCTCCTTCTCCTTCCGCGGCAACAACCCCGTCCGTGAGGCCATCCACGCCGTCTTCCTCTACCACGCCATCCGGGCGGGGCTCGACATGGGCATCGTCAACGCCGGGGCGCTCGTGGTCTACGACGAGGTCGACCCCGAGCTGCGCGAGCGTATCGAGGACGTCATCCTCAACCGTCGGCCCGACGCCGCCGAGCGTCTGCTCGAGATCGCCGAGACCCACAACCGCTCGGCCGAGGCGGTCGACGTCGCTGAGGACGAGTGGCGTGCGCTGCCCATCAAGGAGCGGATCACCCATGCCCTGGTGAAGGGCATCGACGCCCACGTCGAGGCCGACACCGAGATCCTGCGTCAGGAGATCGCCGCCCGGGGTGGTCGGCCCATCGAGGTCATCGAGGGTCCCCTGATGGACGGCATGAACGTCGTCGGTGACCTCTTCGGCGCCGGCAAGATGTTCCTGCCCCAGGTCGTGAAGAGCGCGCGCGTGATGAAGAAGGCCGTGGCCTACCTCATCCCCTTCATCGAGCAGGAGAAGCTCGACAACCCCGAGTACGCCACCGTCAAGGACACCAACGGCACCATCGTCATGGCGACGGTCAAGGGCGACGTCCACGACATCGGCAAGAACATCGTCGGCGTCGTCCTGCAGTGCAACAACTACGAGGTGATCGACCTCGGCGTCATGGTACCGGCGCAGAAGATCCTCGACACCGCAGCCGAGGTGGGCGCCGACATCATCGGCCTGTCCGGGTTGATCACGCCCTCCCTCGACGAGATGGTCAACTTCGCCACGGAGATGCAGCGTCAGGGGCTCACCATCCCGCTGCTCATCGGCGGTGCCACCACCTCGCGGGCGCACACCGCGGTTAAGGTCGACCCGAAGTACGACGGCCCGGTGGTCTGGGTCAAGGACGCCTCACGCTCCGTGCCCACGGCCGCAGCGCTGCTGCACGAGACCGGTCGCGCCACACTGCTGGCGGACGTGAAGGCCGACTTCGACTCGCTGCGCACACGCCACTCGGCCAAGAACGAGCGGCCGATGGTCCCGGTGGAGCAGGCCCGCGCCAACGCCACCCCGGTCGACTGGACCGGCTACCAGCCGCCCGCGCCACGGGTGCTCCAGCACGACGACGAGGTCTCGGCTGCCGGCACCCCGGTGTCGCGGCACGTGCGCGTCCTGCGCGACCAGGACCTGACGGTCCTGCGCGGCTACATCGACTGGCAGCCGTTCTTCAACGCCTGGGAGATGAAGGGCGCATTCCCCGACATCCTCAACAACCCCGGCTCGGGCCCCGCGGCGCGCAAGCTCTACGACGAGGCGCAGGAGATGCTCGACCAGATCATCGAGGAGAAGTGGATCCGCGCCCACGGCGTGGTCGGCTTCTTCCCCGCCAATGCGGTCGGCGACGACGTCGAGCTCTACCTCGACGGCGACCGCAGCACGGTCCACACCACGCTCCACCACCTGCGGCAGCAGGGTCAGCACCGCGACGGCGTACCCAACCGGTCGTTGTCCGACTATGTCGCGCCCAAGGAGACCGGGCTGCGCGACCACGTCGGTGCGTTCGCGGTGACGGCGGGCGACGGGGTGCAGGAGCGAGTCGCAGCCTTTCGCGCCGAGCTCGACGACTACAACGCGATCCTGCTGGAGTCGCTCGCCGACCGACTGGCAGAGGCGTTCGCGGAGCACCTCCACGAGCTCGTGCGCAAGGAGCTGTGGGGCTACGCCCCCGACGAGCAGCTCGACAACGTCGGGCTCATCAAGGAGCACTACGACGGCATCCGCCCCGCCCCTGGATATCCCGCGTGCCCCGAGCACACCGAGAAGCAGACGCTCTGGGAGCTCCTCGACGTCGAGGAGCACACCGGCATCCGGCTCACGGAGTCGATGGCGATGTGGCCGGGGGCGTCCGTGAGCGGCTTCTACTACTCCCACCCGCAGTCGCAGTACTTCGTGGTGGGCCGGCTCGCCCGCGACCAGGTGGCCGACTACGCCGAGCGCAAGGGCTGGACCCTGGCCGAGGCCGAGCGCTGGCTCTCGCCCAACCTCGGCTACGACCCGGAGGACTGAGCAGCGTCGGGTCGCCCCGGCCTCAGAGCACGACGCCCGCGAGCATCACGAGGGGCAGCGAGACGACCGAGGCGACCGACGTCACCAGGGTCAGTGTCTTGAGCGTGCCCTTGGTCGACAGGCCGAGCAGCGACTTGAACATCCAGAAGAAGTTGCTGTTGACCTGCAGCGCGAACATCGCACCGGACGCGATCGCGAGTCCGATCACGATGGGGGACACGGTCAGCGAGTCGAGGATCGGGGCGATGATGCCGGCCGCGGTGATCGCGGCCACCGAGACCGAGCCGATGGCGAGGTGCAGCACCGCGGCGATGAACCAGGCCAGCAGGATGCTCAGCACCACGGGCGCGCCGGCGTCGGCCTGGAAGAGGTCGCCCAGCACGCTGTCCAGGCCGGTCGCCTCGATGACAGCACCGAGCGAGCCGCCGACGCCGGTGATGAGGAGGATCTCACCGGTCGTGTGGAAGCCGTCCTCCATCGCCTCGTTGGTGTGCTCGCGGCCCGACGAGGCGCGCGAGAGGCCGTAGGCCCCGAGCAGGCCGAGGAACAGCGCGATGTTGGCGTCGCCGAGGAACGCGATGAAGGCGTTGGACCAGCCGCCGAGCTCGGCGAACGCCCCGAAGGCGATCAGCAGCAGCGGGACCAGGATGGGCAGCATCAGTGTGGCCAGGGGGAGCTGGCGCACGCCCTCCCGCTCCTTCACCGCGGTCGCCTCCGACTCGCTGCGCGCGAGCGCCGCCTCCGAGGACTCCGCCTCGCCCGTGAGGTAGGCCCGGTCGGCGGCCTCCTGCTCGGCCATCGCCTCGTCGACCTCCTCGTCGGTCTCCGGGTTCCAGAAGCCGCCGGCCGAGAAGAGCAGGCGCATCAGGAGCGTCGAGACGAGGGCGGTCACGAGGCCGATCACGACGCCGTACACGAGCCAGTCGCCGAGTCGGATGTCGAGCAGGCCGGCGATGGAGATCGCAGCCAGACCGGGGATCACGAAGACGTAGCCGGCGAAGATCCCGCAGCCGAGCGCGGACGCGAGCACGGGCAGGCCGACCTTGCCGATGAAGGGCGACGCGGACCGGGCGACGGGTGCGGCGAGCACGACCTGCACGTCGACGTAGATCGACGGCATGACGACCGCGAGCATCGAGGTCAACGCGTACGGCAGCCGGCCCGACCCGACGCGCTGCACCAGGATGGCCACCAGGCGCCGGAACGCTCCCGTGGAGTGCAGCAGCGACCCGATGAGCACACCGAAGCCGATCAGCAGCCCGACCTCCGCCATGATCCCGCCGAAGCCGGTGGTGATGGCCTCGATGGTCCCGGCGAAGCCGACACCTGCGGCCAGGCCGAGGTAGAGCGATCCGAGGATCAGCGAGATCACCGGGTCGATGCGTCCCTTGATGATCAGGGCGATCACCAGGACGATCGCGACGGTGGTGTGCAGGGCGACCATGAGCTCTCCCCGAGAAAGGCGGCGTCCCCGAGGGGCGAGTGGCCCTCTGTTTACCGGTACGGGTGGGGAATTGGCCAGCCGGGGCGGTCGAGGACATGCCGCCGACGCGCCAGCGGCGTCAGCCGGCCTCGGCCGTGGAGCGTGAGGAGCGGGCGACGAGGCGGTCGCCGACCCAGGTCAGGGCGACCGAGAACACGGTCACCATGAGCGCGAACGTGATCGCCGCGATGATGTTGTCGATGCGCAGGCGCGTGGTGAGGGCCGAGGCCAGCCAGACGACGCACCCGTTGACGACGAGCGTGACAGCCGCGAGGACCAGCATGTGCTCCGAGGTGGGGAGCCACCTGAGGAGCAGCTGGGCGACGACGTTGGCCGCGGCCACGAGGACGGCGACCACGAGCGCGGAGACCGGGCCGCCGCTGAAGTCGACGTCCGGCGTCACCCAGGCGGCCAGGACCACGGCAAGGGCGAGGAGGGCCCATCGGACCAGCACCGTCACGATGCGCATGCGTTCTCCCTCCCAGCCGGGTCGCTGGCCAGCCCACCCTGGTCCGCGTCGCGGTGCACTCTTCCGAACCACCGGGGCCGCGAACTCCCCCGAACCGGGGGAGATGGCCCGCTGGGCGACGCCGAGTCGGTCACCGCGAGATGACGGCCAGGCGCTCCCTCAGCTCCGCGAGGCGAGCGGCGTCCCACCCGGGCGGTCGCACCACGGCGTACCACGCGCTGAGCGGCTGGGTGCCGTACTTGTGGCCGTGGTCCTCGTCGAAGTCGTTGCTCACCGCCATGTCGACGGCGAGCTGGAGGAAGGTCGTCACCGGCGTCCACCGGATGGCCGGATTCACCGAGGCGTCGAGCGGCTCCTCGAGCCAGTCGGGCTCGTCCGCGAGGGTGTCCCAGTCCCACCACACGATCGGGTCGTCGCCGTGCTGAAGGAACACCGAGTGGGCTGTCCTGCCCTCGAGGTCCTGCACGCGGTTGGCGAAGACGAAGCTCTCGCCGTCACCGACCACGGGCCGCACCTGCGGTGACCCCGGCTCCCGCACCCGCTCGGCCTCCCTGCGCAGCCGCATCGTCTCGGGCGGACCGACCCACACCGCGCCGTCGACGCGGTCCCGGCTGTCGACGAGGGAGTCGAAGACCTGGGAGCCCCCGAACGAGCCGAGGCTCTCCCCGGCGATGTACAGGTCGGGCCGGTCGGCGCCCGCGCTCGCGAGCCGGTCCTCGACCGCCTCGAACAGGGCGACGGCGGTGTCGCCGGCCGCGGCGGACTCCGAGAGGAACGCCAGTGGGCTGGGCAGGTGCGAGTACTGCACGGTGACGGTGGCGATGTCGCCGTCGTAGAAGTACTCGAGCGGCTGCACGAGCTGCTCGTTGATCCATCCCGTGCCCGTCGGGATGACCACCAGCAGCGCGCTGCGGTCGAACCCGCCGAAGCGGTCCATCTCGCTCATCGCGATGTCGACCCGCTCCTCGACGGTCTCGGCGGAGGCGCGCCCGACGAACACCCGCACGGGCTCGACGACCTCCCCGGGGGAGATCTCCTCGAGGTCCTCCGTGGTCGGTCCCCGGGTCAGGAAGCGCCGGCCCTCGCGGCCGGCCTCCTCCCACACCACGGCGGAGTCCGGTCCACCGGAGCGCACCAGCGAGGTCGGCGGAGCAGGTGCGCCGCCGACATCGCGGTCGCCGAGGGCGAAACCGGCGTTGAGCCCGTCGAGCGTCCGCTCGAGGACGAACGTGTTGAGCGAGGCGAGCACCACCCACGCGACCAGGACCAGCGCGAGCCCGCCGGCGATCCAGGCCGGCAGCATCCGGGACCCCACCCGGGTGGCGGCGAGCCAGACGACCTTGAGCAGGCGGCCCACCGCGAACAGCACGAGGGCCACCGCGGTCGCCAGCAGCAGCGCGCCACCGAAGACGACCCAGTACGACGACCGCGCGTAGCCGAGCCGCTCCCAGGTCCACCGGTGGGCGTCGACGGCCTCGAGCGCCGCCCACGTGGCGTACGCCAGGCAGACACCGAGCACCGCGAGGCGGACCTGCCGGTCCAGCGACGGGTCGAACGGGTGCCACGGCCAGTCGAACCTCGCCCGCAGGCGCCTCGCGAGCCGCGTCAGGCCCAGCCCGATGCCGTACCCGAGGGCGAAGGAGATGCCCGTCAGCACCCCCTGGAAGAGCCACGAGCGGACGAGGAGCGACGGCGCCAGCGACTGGGCGGCGAACCAGGTCGCCAGCACCACGCCCAGGAGGCTGGGACGTCGGAGCAGGCGCGACCAGCGCGGCTCGACCTCGCTCGCCAAGGTCAGGCCACCTCGAAGACCAGGCCGTACCCGTCGCGCACCACGAGCAGCATCCAACCATTGAAGGTGACGTAGTCCGAGCGTCCGTCCACGACGGAGAGGACGATGCGCTCGATGGTGCGATCGGGCTCGCGACAGCGGACCCGGGTGACGGTGGGTGGGGCGAACGAGACCGAGACGCGGTCGACCTGCACCCGCGTGCGTCCGGTGTTGCACCCCGTGTCGAGCCGCGCCAGGCCGTCCTCGCCCACGACCAGGCGGGGCGTGCGGACCCGCGACGGAAGGCGTGAGGTCGAGCCGTCGGACAGGGTGCCGACCACCGACCACGTGCGCCCCAGCAGGGTGTTCAGGTCGACCGGTGGCTCGCGCTCGAGCACCAGGCTGACGTCGTCGGTCGTCAGGTGCAGGTCGGCGCCGTCCGTGGTCGCGGCGACACCCGCGCCCAGCAGGTCGGCGACCCACTGGTCCTGGACGGCGTCCTCGTCCGAGCACGCCATCATCGTGGTCGCAGGTCCTGACTCCCAGCTCAGCGTGCCGTCCTCGACGCTGAAGGCGCCGAACGCGGTGTTGCAGCCTCCCGTCACCGCCAACGTGTCCTCGTCGAAGGACAGTCGGAGCTCGGTGCCGGGCACCAGCTCGTACCCCTCGACCGACGTGGAGACGAAGGTGGCCGCCTCGAGCAACGCCATGTCGCTCTGCAGCGGCTCACGTCCGGACGCACTGGCAGCGTCTTCGTCACCGTCAGCGCCGCACGCCGTCAGCAGCGCCACGGTGACCGCGGCCAGCACCGCCCTCGTGCCGGGACCGCCCGCGCCGGGCCGTTGGCGCCTGCTCGACGGCGTCAGCATGTCGTCCTCCTCGTCGCCCACCCGCGCATCGACACGCGCGCCACGTCACCCCACCACCGGCGGGTGGGCGCGGCCCTCACGAGTTTCGGGTGAAGGCCGGCCAGCCGCCCGTCAGAGGGGCCAGACGAGCGGCACGACGACCAGCGCCACGACGAACCACCAGACCATGACGGGCAGCCCGAGCCTCCAGTAGTCGCCGAAGCGATAGCCGCCCGGACTCATGATCATCATGTTCCCGGGGGTCGAGATGGGGGTCAGGAGCGCGGCGCAGCCGGCGATCGCCACCGCCATGAGCAGGGGCTTCGCGCCCGCGCCGGTCGCCTCGGCCGCGGCCAACGCGATCGGTACGACGACGAGCACCGTCGCAGTGTTGCTGACCACCTGGCCGAGGACGGCGGTCAGCACGAAGAGCGCCGCCAGCAGCAGGATCGGGCGCCCCGGACCCACGGCGTCGATGAGGAACGACGCCACCCGGTCGGCCGCCCCGCTCGTGCGGATCGCGGTGGAGAGGGGGATGAGGGCGCCGACGAGCACGACGGTCTGCCAGGAGACGCTCCGGTAGGCCTGTGTCACGGACACCACCCGCAGGAGCACGAGGGCGACCACGGCGCTCAGCCCGGCGATGGCGGGCGGCACCCGGCCCGAGCCCAGCATCACGACGAGACCGAGCAGGACGAGGACGGCCAGCGTGGCCCGCTGTCCCCACGCGACGGTCTGGCGACGGACGAGGTCGGGGGAGTCGACCAGCAGGACGTCGCGGTCCCGGTTGAGCTTGTCGAGGGCCGACCACCGGCCGTGGAGCAGGATGGCGTCACCCTCCGCCAGCTCGATCGGCCCGTCTCCCCGGTCGGTGCCGAGACGCTGGACGGCCAGGATGATGAGCGCGTTCTCGCGCTTCATGCCACGGTGGACGCGCTCCCCGACCAGCCGCGAGCGAGGCGGGACGACCACCTCGGCCAGGCCCGCCTCGCGGTTCATGAGCCCGGCCCCGTCACCGAGGCCGACCATGCCGACGGCGAGGCCGTGCTCGAGGGCGAACCGCGTCACGTCGTGCGGATCCCCGGTCACCACGAGGGTGTCGTCGTCACCGACGGGACCGACCACGACCTGCCCCGTCGGCGACTCCGCAGCCACGACGCGTACGCGCTCGTCCCCACCGAGGGTGCGCGACGGGCCGCGTCCGATGAGGTCCGAGCGCGAGCGCACGCGGAGGCGGTAGAAGCCGTCGGTCAGCTGGTACTGGCCCTCGAGCGTCTCGCCCAGGGAGCCGAGGTCGGGCGGGGCGTGCTCGGGGGTGCGCTGCGGGAGCAGGCGAGGACCGAGGAGCGCACAGAGTGCGACCGTGCCGACCAGCAGGGGTATGCCGACAAGGGCGAAGGAGAAGAACGGGAACGGTCCCTCGCCGGCGTCGTCGGCCGCCTCGGAGATGATGACGTTGACGGGGCTGCTCATCAGCAGCAGCATCCCGCCGGCGCTGCCGGCGAAGGCCACGGGCATCAGCAGCCGGGACGGCGGCAGCCCGATGCGGTGGCCGACCAGCACGACCAGCGGCAGCAGCGCGGCGACCGCCCCGTTGAGCGTGATGAGCGACGTCAGGACCGCGGACAGCAGGCACACCGCCACCAGCACGCGGGTCGCCCCGGTCCCGGCGCGTTCGAGCAGTGCCTGCCCCGCCCACGTGGTGACGCCCGTCGAGTCGATCGCCTCGCTCACCACGAAGAGCGTCGCGATGAAGATGACGACCGGATCCCCGAACCCGGCCACGGCCTCCTCGGTGGTGACCAGCCCGGTGGCCCACAGCGTGAGCGCCGCCAGGATGGCGACCACGCCGACGGGCAGGCGGTTCCACACGAACAGTGCGACCACGAGCCCCAGCACGACCAGCGCCGTGGTCGCCTCGTCCAGTGCCATCCCGCAGCCCTAGTCGAGCTGGACCGGCGAGCCGGGGCCCCAGGGGATCTCGAGCAGGTACCAGCCGGTGAACAGCAGCGTCCAGGTGACCAGCACGACGACGGTGTAGGGGATCATCAACGAGATGACGGTGCCCATGCCTGCCGATGCGCGGTAGCGCTGGCAGACCAGGATGATGAACGGCAGGTAGACCATCAGGGGCGTGATCACGTTGACCGGGCCGTCTCCCACGCGGTATGCCGCGACCAGGGTCTGCGGCGCGATCCCCAGGTTGTAGAAGAGCGGGATGAAGATGGGCGCGATGATCGCCCACTTGGGGATGACGCCCGGCATGATCATGTCGATCACGACGACCAGCAGGATGAAGCCGATCAGCAGCGGCAGCGCCCCGATGTCGGCCTGGCCGAGCAGGTCCGCGAGCTGGGTCGCGACCACGTTGGAGATGTTGGAGTAGTTGAAGAACGCGATGAACTGCGCGATCAGCAGCATCAGGAAGATCAGCCCGCCCAGGCCGTTGAAGGTCTTGATGATCGCGTTGATGACGTTGGTGGCACCGGTCAGGCTGCCCGACCCGGAGCCGTACCCCAGCCCGGCCGCGAGGAAGAGCATCGAGATGATGAAGAGCAGGCTGCTCATGAACGGGGAGTTGCCGAAGATCTCGCCGGTCTCCGGGTTGCGCAGGGGGGCGTTGGGCAGGAAGGTCAGCGCCGAGATGATCGCGATCGCGACCAGGCTGTAGATCCCGGCCATCCGCAGCCCGCGGGACTCGTGCGACAGCTCGTCCCCGGTGGGGACGTGGTCCACCGGCGCGTCGGCCGGACGTTCCGACGGGTCCCACCTCCCGGCGCGGGGCTCGATGTAGCGCTCGGTGAGGACCGTCATGACGGCCGCGGTGAAGAGGGTCGAGACGACGGCGAAGTAGAAGTTGTGGGTGACGTTGAGCGGCGCGGCATCCGGCGCCACGCCGGCCATGATCTCGTTGGTGACCTCGGTGATGATCCCGTCCGCCGGCGTGATCAGGACGTTGACGAAGAACGAGGCGCTGACACCGGCGTACGCCGCGGCGATGCCGACGAGCGGGTTGCGCCCCAGGCTGGCGAATGCCGCGGCCCCCAGGGGGATGAGCACGAGGTAGCCGGCATCCGAGGCGACGCTCGAGATCCCGCCGAGCAGCACGATGATGAAGGTGATCGCCCCCGCCGGTGCGACCTGGACCATCTTGCGGATCAGCGCCGCGATGAGTCCGGCCTCCTCGGCCACGCCGACGCCGATCATGGCGACGAGGATGACCGCGACGACGCCGAAGTCGTTGAAGTTCTGCACCGCGGTGGTGAAGATGTAGCGGATCCCGTCACCGGACAGGAGGCTCTCGACCTCGATCGTCTCGGTACGGACGGTGTACTCCGGGATCGCCACCTCGGGGTCGTGCTCGAGCGACGGGTAGGACGTGCCGCCGTTGTACTCCTGGCTGACCGGGGTGTCCTCCGGCTCGGCCACCTCGGTCGTCACGCTCACGTCGGCCCAGGCGAGGACCGCCGACAGCACGATCACCCCGACGATCAGGGCGAGGAAGATGATGGCCGGGTGCGGCACCTTGTTGCCGACCCGCTCGATCCAGCCGAGGAACCCCCCGGAGGACTGCTCCGCAGCGGCCGAGGCGCTCACGGCCCGGTCCGGGGTGACTCGAAGCGGGTCGCCAGCTCGACGAGCAGCCTCGCGCCGAACCCGCTCGCACCCTTGTTGCGCCACGTGCGCTCCGTCGGCTGCTGGGCCGTGCTGGCGATGTCGACGTGCGCCCACGGGATGCCGTCGGTGAACTCCTCGAGGAACAGCGCCGCCGTGATCGACCCGGCGTTCGGGCCACCCATGTTGGTCATGTCGGCGACCTGGGAGTCGAGCTGTGAGCGGTAGCCGCGGTGCAGCGGCAGCTCCCACACCGGCTCGTCGGCGACGTCACCCGCGCAACGCACCTGCTCGACGAGTCCGGGATCGCTGCCCATGACGCCGGCGATGTCCACGCCGAACGTGCGCAGGCACGCCCCGGTGAGCGTCGCCACGTCCACCACGGCGTCGACGCCGTCCTCCACCGCGAGGCACAGCCCGTCGGCCATCACCAGCCGTCCCTCGGCATCGGTGTTGAGCACCTCGACCGTGGTGCCGTTGCGCATGTGCAGCACGTCGCCGAGCTTCATCGCCGAGCCCGACGGCATGTTGTCGGTGCAGCAGAGGTAGGCGGTGACCGCGCTCGTGCACCCGAGGTCGCGCAGGGCGGTCATCGCTCCCAGGATGGCGGCCGCGCCCGTCATGTCGTTCTTCATCTGGGCGTGCGACTCGTCGCTCGGCTTCAGGCTGATGCCGCCGGAGTCGTACATGATCCCCTTGCCGACCAGGCCCAGGTGCCCGGTGGGGGAGTCCGGCCGGTAGGAGACCTTGATCAGCCGCGGCTCGTCGACGCTGCCCCGGTTGACGCCGAGGATGCCGCCGCATCCCATCTCCTCGAGCTGCTGGCGGTCGAAGAGCTCGACCTCCAGGCCGGCGAGCGGCGCGACCTCCTCGGCCACCTGGCCCATGCGCTCGGCCGAGAGCGTCGCGGCCGGGCAGTTGGACAGGTCCCGACTGATCGCGGCCGCCCGTGCGGTGACCTCCCCCCGCGTCGCACCGGCGCGTGCCTGCTCGACCAGCCCGGGCGGGACGACGAGCGTCAGGCGGGTGAGCCTCGGCTCGTCCTTGCCGGCACCGAGGAAGAAGCGCCACCGGGCCAGCAGCACGCCCTCCACCACGGCCTGGGCGAAGTCGTCGGGGGAGAGGGGGAGGTCGGTCCCCGGCAGCTCCACGGCGAGCGTCGTGTGGCGTGGAACCGCCCGCGCAAAGGTCGCGGCCAGGTCGCGGACCAGGCTGGCGTCCACGGAAGGGGCCTCACCCACGCCCAGCGCCACCAGCGCCCGCCCGCCGGGATCCGGCAGCACGACCACCTCGTTCGGCGCGCCGGAGAAACCCAGCACGGCGAGCTGGGACGTGTCGGTGTGCAGGTCGCTCGGCGGTGGTTCGCCGGCGACGACCGGGACGGCCAGGGCCGCCGCGTCGGCGACCGGAGGCAGCGAGTCGGTGACCAGCACCTCGGGAGGCCGGCGCAGCGACGGGACGGGGTCGATCTCGCGCGTCGCTCGGCTGCTCACGGTGGACCTCCTGGCGGGGCTGGGCGTCCGTCGAGGATGGTCAGGTGCCCGAGGCCGACGGCTCCCCCGAAACGGGCGATTCAGGGGATGACGGCGCCGCCTCGGAGGCGAGGATGTCGAGTCCGAGCCGGCGGGCGAGGTGCCTGGTCGCGAGCTGCCCCCGCACGCTGTTGCCGGCGCCGTCGAGGAGCGGGGAGAAGGTGGCGAGGGCGCCCTTGCCCGGGGACACCGTGACGAGCCCCCCGGCGATGCCGCTCTTGCCGGGCATGCCGACGTCGAACAACCAGTCGCCGGACGTCTCGTACATGCCCGCGATCGTCATCACCGCCAGCGTGGCGTGGGCGGTCTCGGGGTCGACGACGCGTCGCCCGGTGAGGGGGTTGGTGCCACCGTCGGCGAGGGTCGCTCCCATGACCGCCAGGTCGGTGGTCGTCACCGACAGGCAGCTCTGCCGGGTGTAGACCTCGACGGCGTCCATGGCCTGCCCGTCCAGGGCGCCGGCAGCGGCCAGCATGTTGGCCAGCGCCCGGTTGCGGTGGTTGGTCGCGCGCGCCGAGCGGAGGACGTCCTCGTCCAGCTCGAGCCGGCGTCCGGCGAACTGCGAGAGCGCGTCGCGCAGTGCCTCCCACCGCTCCTCGACCCCCCGGCCGGTGACGAGGCTCGTGGTCGCGATGGCGCCCGCGTTGACCATGGGGTTGGTGCGGCCGTGCGGGTCGCGCTCGAGCGGGACGGTGGAGTCGAAGGCCATCCCGGTGGCGTTGACGCCCACCAGGCGTCGTACCCGCTCGACCCCGTGGAGCTCGCAGGCCAGGGCGAAGACGAACGGCTTGGCGACACTCATGATCGAGAAGGAGTGCGCGGCGTCCCCGGCGGTGGCCACGGCGCCGGTCACCGCGACGAGGGCCAGGCCGAACCGGTGCGGCTCGGCGGCGACGAGCGCGGGGTAGACCGTGGAGACCGCCCCGTCCGGGACGGCTCGGAACAGCTCGTACGCCTCGTCGAGGCAGGCCTGGGTCGTCTCGCGGGCCGGCAGCAGCCCGGTCGAGACGTGGCGCGGTTCCTCGCTCACGTCGACGACCTCCCGTCGTGGGGACCGTCCGCGACGGCGGAGCGTTCGGCCCGCGGCGGCACCAGCCCGAGGCGCCACGCCACGAGCATGAAGGCGCCCAGGACGATCGGCCCGCCGAGGGTGACGGTGCGCCACACCACGAGGCCGGCCACGGCAGCTGCCTCGACACCTTCCCCGCCGAGGTCCACGAACTCGGCGAGGAGGAGCCCGTCGACGATCCCCAGGCCCATGAAGGGGAACAGGGTGAAGGGGTAGACCAGGCAGAAGGTGACGTAGACGTCCAGGGCGGGCACCGACGCCGCCTCGACACCCACGAAGCGCAGCGCGAGGACGACGATGCTGGCGTCGACGAGCACCATCGCGACCAGGCCGAGCATCGACACGGCGAGGTGGGACCGGAAGCCGGACGCGGCGTGGTGCCGGAAGGTGACGGCCCAGCGGCCCCACTCCTCGGGGTCCGTCGACCGGCGGACGCGCGCGGCGACGCGACCCGCAGCCTCGCCGACCCGGGCAGCGGTCGAGTCGTGACGTACGGCGGCCAGCGCGAGGACCAGGATCGTGACGGCCACCAGGCTGCTCAGCAGCACGCTCCCGATCGGTCCCACCTCCCACCGGGTCGCCACGAGGAGCATCGTCCCCACGATCGGCACGGCGAAGCGGACCGTGTAGAAGGCGACCATGTTCGCCACCGTGCCGGCGAGGGCGACGGCGTGCGGGACGCCCCACGACGCGAACATCTTCAGCCGCAGCACGAGGTCGCCGGGCGGCGGCGCGACGACGGCGAGCAGGTGCGCGGCGAGGTCGTTGACGAGCGCCCGCACCATCCCGATGCCCGGGATGAAGAGGGCAAGGGGGAGCGCGTTGAGGGTGTTGCGCACCACCAGCAGCCCGGCGAGGACGCCGAGCTCCTTCCAGGACAGCTTGCCGAGCGACGAGCGCACGGCACCCCAGTCGATGTCGCCCACGAAGCGCAATGCCAACCAGATCACGACGACGCACAGCGCGACCGTCAGGAGCCTGCGACCGACCGGCCCCCTCGACCGTGCGGGCAGAGAGTCGGTCACGCAGGCCCTCCGTCCCTCGCCGGTCGTCTCGCCGGGCACACGCCACCGTGACGCCGCCGGCGCCGCTGAGCACCCCCTGAATCGGGTGAGAGGTCCGTACGTCGACCAGCTGCCCGCCAGTCACCCGGATCGGGGGAGCCCCTGCCCGCCGCCGCGCACGCAGCATCGTCGTACGCCATCGACGAAAGGGATCGACCCATGGGAACGCTGACGGTCTGGAAGTTCGACACCGCCTCGGGCGCCGACGACGCCACGGAGACGCTGCGTGAGCTCTCCGCACAGCACCTGATCACCATCCACGACGCAGCCACCGTCCGGTGGGACGAGGGGAAGAAGAAGCCGAAGACGAGGCAGCTGGCCAACCTGGCCGGTGCGGGTGCCCTGGGTGGCGCGTTCTGGGGCATGCTGTTCGGCCTGATCTTCTTCGTGCCGCTGCTCGGAGCCGCCATCGGCGCGGCATCGGGGGCACTGGCCGGGTCGCTGAGGGACGTCGGCATCGACGACGGCTTCATCAACCGGGTCCGCGACGAGGTGACGCCCGGGACCTCGGCGCTGTTCGTGATGAGCTCCGACGCCGTGGTGGACAAGGTCAAGGACGCCTTCTCCTCGCACCGGCCCGAGCTGATCTTCACCAACCTGAGCACCGAGCAGGAGAACGCCATCCGCGAGGTCTTCGCCGAGGAGGCGTGACGTCGCCGGCGGTGCGGTCGGATCAGAGCAGCTGCAGCCGGCGGGCGACGGAGAGTGCCTCGCTCCGCCGGCTCGCTCCGAGCTTGCTGTAGAGGCTGGACACGTGGGTCTTGACGGTGTTCTCGGAGACGAACAGGCCGTCGGCGATGTCGGCGTAGGTCGCGCCCCGCGCGAGCTCGCGCAGCACGTCGCGCTCGCGCGGGCTCAGGTGCGTGGTGACGGGCGGATCGGCGGCTGACGAGCGCTCCCGGCTCATGGCCGTGGACGGCGCGAGGGCGGCGGTGATGTCGGCGTGCGCCCCGGTCAGGTCGCGGAGGGTCGCCAACCAGGTCGCGGGACCGGCTCCCTCCAGCTCGACGAGCAACGTGTGGACCGGCGTGCCGTGGCGGGTCCAGCCGAGGAAGGGCACGTAGTTGCCCCTGGTCTCCGTCGCCCGGACGGCTTCGAGCACCACCTCGCGGGCCGACTCGTGGTCGCCGAGGGCGTGGAGGAGCTGACCGCGACACACGAGCGCCAGGGCGCGGCACGGCGGCTGGTCGAGGACCCGGTGCTCCACAGCAGCGGCGAAGTGCTCGACCGCGGTGCGCACCTCACCGACGAGGTCGGCCTCGACGCCACGCAGCAGCTCGGCCTCTCCGGGCGAGCCGAGGTCGTGGAGCTCGTCGCCGAGGCTCCTGAGGGTCGCCCGGTCGTCGGACAGGGACGCGAGGAAGGCCCGCTCGATGAGCACGGTGGCGCGGAGGTGGTGGGGGAGACCGGGGACGTCCATGATCGCCTGGAGGGTCTGCTCGGCACGGATCACCGAGCCTCGCGCCAGGTGCACGCGCGCGTCGTGGACCTGCTGCCAGAACCGCGTGGTCGTGTCGGCCGGGTGGAGCGCGGCCGGGGCCCGCCCCTCGATCGGTCGTCCGGGATCGGCTGCGAGCGGCACCGTCGACATCGCGGCCAGTCGACCGTAGAGCTCGGCCCGGTGGCGGGTCACCGGGAGCACGGTGACCAGGTGCTCCATCGCGTGCAGACTGCGTGCGGCCAGTCCTTGGGCGACGTGCTCCCGCCCGCGCGTGTAGTAGAGACCCGCGAGGTGGGTGAGCGCGGCCGCGGCGTGCGCAGGCATCCCCAGCTGATCCCCGAGGCGAGCCGCGCGGAGCAGGTTGGCCTCGGCCGGGACCGCCATACCGAGCGTGAGCTGGGCGATGCCGAGCTCCGCCAGGATGTGAGGCTGCAGGTCGGACGGGGTGGCGGAGAAGGCGCTGGAGTCCACCAGCCGCTGGGTCTCCTCGACCACCCCGGTCAGGGGTGCGAAACCGGCCCGCGCGCGCATCAGGCGCGCACCCAGCACCTGTGCCCTCCACCGGGCCGTGTCCCGGTCCTCCTCGGTGCTGGATGCGAGCAGCCGGTCGATCCAGTGCATCGCCGCCACCAGGTCCCCGTGGATCCAGCGCTCGACCGCGAGGACGAACCAGCAACCGGGATGCTGGTCGACGACCTCGGGCCACCGCTGTGAGAACGCGACCACGTCCTTGCCGCGATCGCGCGCCAGGAGCCGCGTGCCCTCGGCCACCAGCTGGCGCGCCGCCGCCTCGGCGAGACCGAGGTCGACCAGGCGCGCGAAGGAGTCGTCGACGGCCCCGACGCTGGTGTCGTGCTGCACGGCACGCAGGACCGTCGATCGCGCACGCTCGACGTCCACCCCGCCGGCGCGGATGCGACGACGTACGACCTCGGCGAGGAGCGGGTGGATCCGGAAGCGGGCCTCGCCCGCTCCGGTGGCCCCCTGCGGCCCCGCGGCGTCGAGGGGGCCGCGCTCGGACCGCGTGACCAGCAGGCCGGTCGACTCGAGCCCGTCGAGGACGAGCCCGGCGCCCCGGTCCTGGGTCAGGTGCGCGGCGGTCTCCGCGGACACCTCGTGCTCGCTCGCCGTGCAGAGCAGGAGATGTCGCTCCCTCGACGTGAGCGTCGAGAACACCTCGTTCACCACCTGGTCCGCGACCGTCGTGCCACCCTGCGACATCCGGTGGACGGCGCCGTCCTGGTCCGGTGACGCTGCCACCAGCCGCGAGGCCAGCACCACGACCGCACACCAGCCCTCGGCGTGGCTGGCGATCGCCGACACGATCGCGGGCGCCGCCGCTCCGACGTGGCTCGCGATCAGCTGCGAGCTCTCGGTGCTCGTGAGGCGGAGCACGTCGCCCCGCAGCTCGGTGAGGTGGCCCAGCAGCTGCGGGGCGAGACGGGTCAGCGGCAGGTCCCACCGGCTCAGCAGCAGGACCCGGATGGACTGGGGCGCCTCGTCGAGCCGAGCGTCGATGAGCCGGACGGCCGAGGGGGGCAGGGCGTGCGCGTCGTCGACGACCAGCAGGCGCGGCGTACCGCCGTACGCGGCTGCCTCCGCGAGCGCGGCGTCGACGGCGGCGTGGTCCACGCCACGGCCCGCGTCGAGCCACACCACCGCACCGGGCGCCGTGGGTCCCCGGCCGTCGCGCAGCCAGCCCGCGACGCCGAGGGTCTTGCCTGCCCCGGCCGGTGCGACCAGCGTGACCACCGACGAGTCGCCGGCCGCGTCGAGGCGTCGCCACAGCTCCTGGCGGGCGACGTAGGTCCGCGGCAGGCGGGGAACACCCGCCTCGTCGTGCTGACCCGCGGGGCGGACCGGCCCCGTCGATGCTGGCTCACCCATGGCGTGGCGCCTCCCGCAGCAGCGTGCGTGGACATCGTGCCGATCGCCCTCGCACCCTCCCAAGCGCTGAAAACCGGCGACCGCAGGTGGTCCGCGCACCCCACCCGTTCGGGTGAGGTCACTGGGAGCGTAGACCAGCGGACTCCGGCACCGTCAACACGTCCACGACCTCGACGCCGAGACTGACGAGGAGGCTGATGACGCCCTGGAGCTCCTCCTGGTCGGCCACCTCGCCCGACAGCACGGTCTGCGGACGCTGCGGGACCGCGACGAGGTGCGGGAACGCCGTGAGGGCGTCCGGCGACAGCTCGGCATCGACACGGATCATCATCCTCGCCACCGGTTTCCTCCTCGCACGGACCGGACCGGACGCGCGCCCCGGAGGCAGTCCACCTCCAGGGACCCGGGAGCGGGTGGTCCTGGTGCCCCGCACGCTACGGGCGGGCGCTCCCCACGGCCTCCCACATATCGGGGGAGGTCGCCGGACCCCGCTCCCGGATAGGAGGGTGGGGTGGCTCCACGACCCGTGCGCGACCGGCTGCGCGCACGCCCGGCGGATCTCGTCGACGTCTTCGTCTACGTCGTCGTCCTCAACCTGGCCGTGGAGTACGTGCCGGCCGTGATCAGCGAGGGGTTCACGCTGTCCCTCCTCACGGCCGTGGTGCTCAAGCTGTCGCTCGAGGTGGTCATCTGGCTCAAGGGCCATGTCGTGCGCGGTCTGCGTGGCGCCAGCAGGTGGCCGGTGAGGCTGGCCCTCGGCGTCACCCTGTGGGTCGTGGCGGCCGGGAGCAAGTTCGTCGTCCTGCTCCTGATCGACCTCGTGTTCGGGGACGCGGTCAGCCTGGGCGGATTCTTCTCGGTGACGCTCCTCATCGTCTGCCTCCTGCTCGCGCGGTCCGGCGTGCGGAGCCTGCTGGACACCGGGCCGGACCCCTCTCGATAGGGTCAGGCACGTGACCTCTCCGGTGCCGCCGTCCCTGCCAGCCGCGGTCCTGTGGGACATGGACGGCACCCTCGTCGACACCGAGCCCTACTGGATCGCCACCGAGTTCGCGATGGCGGAGAAGTACGGCGGCACCTGGTCGCAGGAGCGCGCCCTCAACCTCGTCGGCAACGCCCTGCTCGAGTCCGGTGACTACATCCGCGTCCACATGGGCATCGACCGCACGCCGCAGCAGATCGTCGACGAGCTGCTCGACGGCGTGGTCGCCCGCGTCGAGGTCGAGGTGCCGTGGCGCCCCGGCGCCCGTGAGCTGCTCACCCACCTGCACCAGGCGGGGGTGCCCTGTGCGCTGGTGACCATGTCGTGGCAGCGCTTCGTCGACCCCATCCTGGCGCAGCTCCCCGAGGGGGCGTTCGCGTCCGTCGTGACCGGTGACCGCGTCGAGCTGGGCAAGCCACACCCCGAGCCCTACCTCACCGCAGCCGCCGAGCTGGGCCACGACCCGGCCGACTGCCTCGCGATCGAGGACTCCAACACCGGCGCCACGTCGGCCGTCGCCGCCGGCTGCACCGTCCTGTGCGTGCCCAACCACGTGCCGATCCTCGAGGGGGAGCGGCGCGTCTTCGCCGACACGCTCGAGGGCCTCGACGCTGCCGGCCTGGCACGCCTCGTGGGCGGCCGCGCCGCCCAGGACGTCGGCGCCGTACACCCATGACCGGATCGTGACCGTGTCGGTGTGGCCCGGCTCACGTTCACCGGTCTAGGGGTGCTGGGACGAGCCTGACCGGGGCGCCGGATCGGGCAGCGGTGGGATCGTGCCGCCCTTGGTCGGGCAGTGCTGGTGGAAGGAGCACCAGTCGCACAGGCGCGAGGGGCTCGGGCGCCAGTCGCCGGTCTCGCGCGCGAGCTCGATGGCACGCCACACGGCCTCGACCTTGCGCTCGGTGGCGCGGAGGTCGTCCTCGTCAGGCTCGTAGCGGAGGATCTCGCCGTTGCCGAGGTAGACCAGCTGGAGCACCGACGGCACGACGCCGCGCAGGCGCCAGAGGACGAGCGCGTAGAACTTCATCTGGAAGAGCGCCTTGGCCTCGTAGCCCACACCCGGGGCCTTGCCGCTCTTGTAGTCGACCACCCTGATCCGCCCGTCGGGCGCGACGTCGACCCGGTCGACGAACCCCCGCAGCAGGAGCTTGGACTCGAGCAGCGCCTCGACGTAGAGCTCGCGCTCGGCCGGCTCGAGCCGGCGCGGGTCCTCGAGGTCGAAGTAGCGGTCGAGGACGGTGCGGCACGAGGCGAGCCACGCGGCGAGGTCGGGACCCTCGTCGCCGAACATCTCGGCCAGGGCCGGCTCGGTCTCGAGCAGCCCCTCCCAGGTGGGCACGAGCATGTCGCGGGCGCGCTGCGGCGTGCGGTCGACGGCCGGCGCGTCGAAGAGGTCCTCCAGCACCTTGTGCACCACCGTGCCGCGGACGGCGTCGGGTGACGGCGGCTCGGGCAGTCGGTCGATCGTGCGGAAGCGGTACATCAGGGGGCAGGCCATGAAGTCACCGGCACGGCTCGGGGAGATCGCCCCCAGCACGTCGACGCCGTCCACCGCCGTCGAGACCCGCTCAGCGGGGGACTCGGGCGGTGCGGGAACGGGTGCGGGAAGGGAGGTCGTCATGGCGCGGTTCACCCTAGGCGAGGCGTACGACAGCGCCTCGGCCCACGCCGTCGCCGTCGGGACCCTTGGCTAGGCTTGGCAGGTGGCCGACCCGACCGATCCAGCCGATGCCGACGGACCGCGTCGGTCGGCGCCGCGCGCCCGGGGGACGATCCGGATCGGGTCGATCGTCGGCATCGACGTGCTCATCACCACCTCGTGGTTCGTCGTCGCCGCCCTGATCTCGCTGATCTTCGGTCCGCGCATCGAGGCCGCACAGCCGGGTCTCGGGTTCTGGAAGTACGTCGCCGGCTTCGCCTTCGCCGTCGTGCTCTACCTGTCGGTGCTGCTCCACGAGGCCTCGCACGCCGTCGTCGCCAAGCGGCTCGGCTACGGCGTCAACTCGATCACGCTGCACTTCCTCGGCGGCATGACGGAGGTCGACGGGCAGTCCAAGCGACCGCGGCACGAGTTCTGGATCGCCGTCGTCGGCCCGCTCACCTCGATCGCGGTCGGTGCTGCAGCCGGTGCCGTGGCCTACGTGATGTCCGACGGTCTCGTCCGCGAGGCGATGATCCTCCTGGCCGGGGCCAACCTGCTCATCGGCGTGCTCAACCTCGTCCCGGGCCTGCCGCTCGACGGCGGACGCGTGCTCAAGGCGCTGGTCTGGGGCGCCTCCGGCGACCAGCACCGCGGCAGCATCGTCGCCGGCTGGGGCGGCCGGATCACCGCCCTGGCGCTGCTCGCCTGGCCGCTCGTCCAGGAGCGCGTCATCGGCGAGCCGCCGACGATCCTCGACCTCGTCCTCGTCTTCATCCTCGGGCTGTTCCTGTGGAGCGGGGCGACGGCGGCGATGGCCCACGCCAGGCTCCGGCAACGGCTCCCCACCCTGGTCGCGCGGCCCCTCGCCCGGCGTACGCTCACCGTCCCCGAGGACCTGCCGCTGGCCGAGGCCGTACGCCGCGCGCAGGAGGCACAGGCCGGCAGCATCGTCACCGTGACCCCCGACGGCACTCCTGTGGGCATCGTCAGCGAGGCGGCCGTGACCGCCATGCCGGCGGAGCGTCGTCCGTGGGTGGCCGTCTCGGCGGTCGCGCGCACGATGGAGGAGGGTCTGACGCTGCCCGCCACGGTCGCGGGGGAGGACCTCATCCTCGCCATCAGCCGACGTCCGGCGGAGGAGTACCTCCTGGTCGAGGCCGACGGCCGGATCTACGGCGTCCTGTCGACCGCTGACGTCGACCGGGCCTTCCGCGACAACGCTCGCCGCTGAGGGAAATCGCGGGTCGCGATACTAGGGTTCGCGCCATGTCCGAGCCTTCTCCCGACGTCCCCGCCGAGGCCTGGTCCGGCGTCCACCGCGGCCCCCTGCGTGAGGGCGAGTGGGTCCGCCTGGTCGACAACAAGGGGCGCAAGCACAACTTCGAGCTCGTCGCGGGCAAGCGGTTCTTCTCCAACAAGGGTCACCTCGACCACGACGACATGATCGGCCGCGAGGAGGGCTTCACGCTCGTCTCCTCGGCGGGCGGCCAGTACCTCGTCTTCCGGCCGCTGCTCAACGAGTTCGTGGTCTCCATGCCGCGCGGAGCGGCCGTGGTCTACCCGAAGGATGCCGCCCAGATCGTGGCGCTGGCCGACATCTACCCCGGTGCACGGGTCGTCGAGGCCGGTGCCGGCTCGGGTGCGCTGACCTGCTCGCTGCTGCGCGCCGTCGGCCCGTGGGGCCGGGTGACCTCTTTCGAGCTCCGTGAGGAGTTCGCGGACGTCGCCCGGCGCAACGTGCACCAGTTCTTCTCCGCCCCCGAGGGCCAGACCCACCCGGCCTGGGACCTGCGGCTCGGCGACCTCAAGGAGGGCCTGCCCGCGCTCGAGGGTCAGGTCGATCGCGTCATCCTCGACATGCTGGACCCGTGGAACTGCATCGACGCGGTCGCCGACGCGCTCGTGCCCGGCGGCATCGTCTGCGCCTACGTCGCCACCACGACGCAGCTGTCCCGGGTCGTGGAGACCCTGCGGGTGCACGGCGGCTTCACCGAGCCCCAGCCGTGGGAGTCGCTGGTGCGCGACTGGCACGTCGAGGGCCTCGCGGTGCGCCCGGGCCACAAGATGATCGGCCACACCGCCTTCCTCGTCACCGCGCGGCGGATGGCGCCGGGGGAGAAGCCGCCGCGCAAGACCCGACGCCCCGCTCCCGGCGCCTACGGTCCCGACTACACGGGCCCCCGCCCGGCCGACGTACCTGCACCGGAGCCCGCCGAGCTCGACCAGACCGACGGGTGAGCATCGAGGTCGTCGACTGGTCCCCGCGCTGGGCCGAGCAGTTCGACGAGGTGGCGACCGTGCTGCGCACCGCGCTCGCCGACGTGGCCTCGGCCAGGGTCGAGCACGTCGGCTCGACGTCGGTGCCGGGGCTGGCGGCCAAGCCGGTCCTCGACGTCGACGTCATCGTCGACGCGCACGACGTCCCCCAGGCGATCGCGGCCCTGGAGGGGGTCGGCTACGTCCATCGTGGCGACCTCGGGGTCACCGGTCGGGAGGCGTTCCACGCCCCCGACGGGCCGCGACGCAACGTCTACGTGTGCGTGGCCGGCACCGCGAACGTGCGCAACCACCTCGCCGTACGGGACGTGCTGAGGTCGCGCGACGACCTGCGTGAGGCGTACGCCGCGGTGAAGCGCGCGCTGGCGGCCGACCCCGCCATGGACATCGACACCTACCTCGCCGGGAAGTCCGCGGTGCTGCAGCAGGTGCTCGAGGCGTCGGGCGAGCTCACCCAGGCCGAGCTCGACGCGATCCGGCGGCTCAACGGCGCCTGACGCGGGACGTGGCCCGGGACATGGCGCGGGACATGGCGCGGAGCCGACGCCAGAGTTGCGAAACGGTGACCAACACAGCGAGATATCCACTTCCGTCCCATGGATCCATGAGTAGTGTCATGTGGCAGGAGGTGCGAGATGTCTGAGCCGACACGTGAGCAACTTGCCACCCAGGTGCGCTACCTGGAGGCCGAGGTCACCGACCTGCGCCGCCGTCTCGAGGACCTGCCCGGTCAGTCGCGGGGGCTGGAGACCCGCCTGGCCGACGCGCAACGATCCCTCGCTGCCGTCTCGAGCCAGAACGAGCGGCTCGCCCAGACGCTGCGCGACGCCCGTGACCAGATCACGACGCTCAAGGAGGAGGTCGACCGCCTGGCGCAGCCGCCGGCCGGGTTCGGCACGTTCCTCGGGCGCAACGACGACGACTCCGTCGACGTCTTCACCGGCGGTCGCAAGCTGCGCGTCAGCGTGAGCCCGGCCGTGGAGCTCGACGGCCTCGTCCGCGGGCAGGAGGTCATGCTCAACGAGGCGCTCAACGTGGTCGCCGCCCTCGACTTCGAGCAGGTCGGCGAGGTCGTCATGCTCAAGGAGATCCTCGCCGACGGCGAGCGGGCGCTGGTGATCGCCAACGCCGACGAGGAGCGCGTCGTACGCCTCGCGGAGCCGCTGTGCGCCGAGGACGTCACGATCCGGGCCGGCGACTCGCTGCTGCTCGACACCCGCGCCGGCTACGTCTACGAGGTCGTGCCGAAGTCGGAGGTCGAGGAGCTGGTGCTGGAGGAGGTGCCCGACATCGACTACACGCAGATCGGCGGCCTCACCACCCAGATCGACGCCATCCGCGACGCCGTCGAGCTGCCCTACCTGCACCCCGACCTGTTCAAGGACCACGAGCTGAAGCCGCCCAAGGGCGTGCTGCTCTACGGTCCGCCCGGGTGCGGCAAGACGCTGATCGCCAAGGCCGTCGCGAACTCGCTGGCCAAGAAGGTCGCCGAGCGCACCGGCGCGTCGGGGAAGTCCTACTTCCTCAACATCAAGGGCCCCGAGCTGCTCAACAAGTACGTCGGCGAGACCGAGCGCCACATCCGCCTGGTCTTCCAGCGGGCGCGCGAGAAGGCGTCGCTCGGCACCCCGGTCATCGTGTTCTTCGACGAGATGGACTCGCTCTTCCGCACGCGCGGGTCCGGCGTCTCCTCCGACGTG
Organism: Nocardioides sp. T5; assembly: GCF_048161455.1. Classification (NCBI taxonomy): domain Bacteria; kingdom Bacillati; phylum Actinomycetota; class Actinomycetes; order Propionibacteriales; family Nocardioidaceae; genus Nocardioides; species Nocardioides sp. T5. Next base: position 2,371,741 of record NZ_CP182415.1, read on the forward strand.
GAGAACACGATCGTGCCCCAGCTGCTGAGCGAGATCGACGGTGTCGAGGCGCTCGAGAACGTCCTCGTGATCGGTGCGTCCAACCGCGAGGACATGATCGACCCCGCCATCCTGCGTCCGGGTCGCCTCGACGTGAAGATCAAGATCGAGCGCCCCGACGCCGAGTCGGCGCGCGACATCTTCTCCAAGTACCTCACCCCGACCCTGCCCCTGCACGCAGAGGACCTGGCCGAGTTCGGCCAGGACCGCACTGCCACCGTCAACGCGATGATCCGCGCGACCGTGGAGCGGATGTACACCGAGTCGGAGGAGAACCGCTTCCTCGAGGTGACCTACGCCAACGGTGACAAGGAAGTCCTCTACTTCAAGGACTTCAACTCCGGCGCGATGATCCAGAACATCGTCGACCGCGCCAAGAAGATGGCGATCAAGGACTTCCTCGACAGCGACCTCAACCCGGCGCAGCGTGGACTGCGGGTCCAGCACATGCTCCAGGCGTGCGTGGACGAGTTCAAGGAGAACGAGGACCTGCCCAACACCACCAACCCCGACGACTGGGCGCGGATCTCGGGCAAGAAGGGTGAGCGCATCGTCTTCATCCGCACGCTGATCACGGGCAAGCAGGGCACCGAGCCGGGGCGGTCGATCGACACGGTCGCCAACACCGGCCAATACCTGTGACCGGACCGGAGCGCGCGATGGGACGCGAGGACGACCTCGGCCACGGCGACATCGAGGCCGCCCTCGCCGCCCGCCGCGAGCTCGGCGCCCGCTACGACGCCGAGCTCGTGGACGGCTTCGCCGAGAGGATCGAGCGGGCGGTGGAGCGGCGGGCCGCCGAACGCGGCGAGTTGCAGCAGCGTCGTACGGCTGGCACCGAGGGCGGACGAATCCGGCAGTTCGTCCTGGCCGTGATCTCGGTCGGCGTCGGGGTCCCGATCACGATCGTGCCGATGGTCGCCACGGACAACGGCCTTCCTGCCGTCATCGTGGCGTGGTTGGGCATCGCCGGCGTCAACGCCGCCCACGCCTCGGCGGTCAACGGTCCGCGCCGACACGACTGACGCGCGCGACACCCCTCCGGAGGAGTTGCCGGCACGGCTCGAGCACTAGGTTGGCCGGATGCGAACCATTCTGATCATCGTCGTCATCGTCGTCATCGTGCTGTTCCTCGCCGGGTTCCTCCGCCGCGGGCGCTGACCGCTCTCGACGCCCCGCCTGCTCGTCGCGTCAGCCGGCGACCAGCCGGTAGACGTACGTCCACGGGCGGGCGAGGGCCGGTCCGGCCAGGTACTCCTGCTCCCGGTGCTCCACGCGCCACCCCGCTGACTCCAGCAGGGCAGGCATGTCGCGCGTGAGGTGACACCCGCCGGCGACGGCGCCCCACGGAGGTTCGATGCGCCGCTGCCAGCGACGTACGGACTCCTCGGGCGCGATGCCGTGCTCGAGCGCGTGCAGCCGACCGCCCTGACGCACCACCCGCCTGGCCTCACGCAGGGCCTCCAGCGGGTCGGGGATCGTGCACAGGCTGAACGTCACCAGCGCGCTGTCGTGCGAGTCGTCCGGCAGGTCGAGACGCTGTCCGTCCAGCCCGGCGCGCTGGACGTGTACGTCGCTGCGCGAACGTCGCGGCTCGGACAGCTCCCAGCCGACGTCCGAGGGCTCGATCGCCGTCACGGACGTGACGTCCGGGGGATACCAGCGGACGTTGAGCCCGCTGCCGAAGCCGATCTCGAGCACGCGGCCGGTCAGCCCGGCGCAGGCGGCCGCGCGCAGCTCGCCCACCTCGTGCCCACGCAGCGCCCGGTCGGTCAGTCGCGGCAGCACTCGCTCGTCCCACACCCGTAGGCTCACCGCATGAGCGTACGACGCGTGATGGGCACGGAGGTCGAGTACGGCATCTCGGTGCAGGGGCAGCCGTCGGCCAACCCGATGGTCGCGTCCTCGCAGATCGTCAACGCCTATGCCAGCTCGACGGTGAAGGCCAGGCGGGCGCGGTGGGACTTCGAGGAGGAGTCCCCGCTGCGTGACGCACGCGGCTTCGACATGGCTCGCCAGGTGGCCGACCCGAGCCAGCTCACCGACGAGGACCTCGGCCTCGCCAACGTCATCCTGACCAACGGCGCGCGGCTGTACGTCGACCACGCCCATCCCGAGTACTCCTCGCCGGAGGTGACGACACCGCTCGACGTGGTCCGCTGGGAGAAGGCGGGGGAGCAGGTGATGCTCGACGCGTCGCGGATGGCGGCGCAGGTGCCCGGCAGCACGCCGATCGTGCTCTACAAGAACAACACCGACAACAAGGGCGCGTCCTACGGCGCCCACGAGAACTACCTGATGCGGCGCTCGACGCCGTTCGCCGAGATCGTGCGGCACCTCACCCCGTTCTTCGTGTCCCGGCAGGTGGTCACCGGAGCCGGACGGGTCGGCATCGGGCAGGACGGCCGCGACACCACCCCGGAGCGCGGCTTCCAGATCAGCCAGCGCGCGGACTACTTCGAGGTCGAGGTGGGTCTGGAGACGACCCTCAAGCGGCCGATCATCAACACCCGCGACGAGCCGCACGCCGACCCGGCGCTCTACCGCCGCCTTCACGTCATCCTCGGCGACGCCAACCTCGCCGAGGTCTCCATCTACCTCAAGTCTGGCACCACCGCGTTGGTGCTCGCGATGATCGAGGACGGCTTCGTCGACCGCGACCTGAGCGTCGAGGGGGCCGTCAAGGCGCTGCGCGACGTCTCGCACGACCCGACACTGCGCCACCTCGTCACCCTGCGCGACGGGCGACGGCTCACCGCCGTGCAGCTGCAGCTGGAGTACCTCGACCTGGCCCGGAAGTACGTCGAGGACCGCTACGGCGCCGACGCCGACGAGCAGACGGTCGACGTCCTCGCCCGGTGGGAGTCGGTGCTGACCCGCCTCGAGCGCGACCCGATGGAGTGCGCCACCGAGCTCGACTGGGTCGCCAAGCTCAAGCTGCTCAACCAGTACCGCGACCGCGACGACCTCGACTGGGACGACGCCAAGCTGCACCTCATCGACCTGCAGTACGCCGACGTACGTCCCGACAAGGGGCTCTACCACCGCCTCGCCGCGGCCGGCCGCATCGAGCGGCTGCTCGACGACGCCACCATCGAGGCGGCCATGCACGACCCGCCGGCAGACACTCGCGCCTACTTCCGCGGCCGGTGCCTCGACAAGTACGCCGACTCGGTCGCCGCCGCGTCGTGGGACTCGGTCATCTTCGACCTGCCCGGGCGCGAGTCGCTCCAGCGGGTGCCGACCATCGACCCGCTCCGCGGCACCAGGGCCCACGTCGGGGAGCTGATCGACCGCAGCGACTCCGCCCAGGCGCTCGTCGCCGCCATCACCCGCTGACGCGGTCGGTCCCGGGCCTGTCCGGGGACTCCCCGCTCGAGCGGGGACTCCAGCACCTGGTGGCCGTTGCAACCCCCTCGAAGTGTCGGACTTCCCCGCCAGGTCGGCTCCCGGGACCCGCGCAGCCGGGCGGGGCGCCGCGTCGATCGCTGTCCCGGGGTACGACGCGAGCCGTCCGCCCACCGCGAACCTCCTTGTGGCGTCGGTGGGAGTGGATAGGGTCGGGACATGGCCCAGGAGCAGAAGCAGCCGCGCAAGTCCTCCCAGGAGGAGACGGCGACCGAGGAGGTCGTGGAGACCGACGTCGCCGAGCGCAAGGAGATGATCGACGAGGACGTCGACGCGATTCTCGACGAGATCGACGAGGTCCTCGAGACCAACGCCGAGGACTTCGTGAAGTCGTTCATCCAGAAGGGCGGCGAGTGAGCCGCATGGGCGACTCCCGCCTGCCCACGTCGTTCATGACCCCCGGCACCTCGAGCTTCGCCGACTTCCTCGGCGCCGAGGCCCCCGACCTGCTGCCGTCGAGGCGCGCGGTCCCCACCGGCAGCGCCGGTGAGCTCGCGCCCCACGGCACCACGATCGTCGCGGCCACCTTCGAGGGCGGCGTCGTGATGGCCGGCGACCGCCGCGCCACGATGGGCAACATCATCGCCCAGCGCGACATCGAGAAGGTCTTCCCGGCCGATGAGTTCTCCGTGGTCGGCATCGCCGGCACCGCGGGGCTGGCCGTGGAGATGGTGCGGCTGTTCCAGACCGAGCTCGAGCACTACGAGAAGATCGAGGGCACCACGCTGTCGATGGACGGCAAGGCCAACCGCCTCGCCGCGCTGATCCGTGCCAACCTCGGCCTCGCGATGCAGGGCCTCGCCGTCGTCCCGCTGTTCGCCGGCTACGACCTCGCGGCCGGCCAGGGCCGGATCTTCAGCTATGACGTGACCGGCGGGCGCTACGAGGAGACGGCCTTCCACTCGGTGGGCTCGGGCTCGCTGTTCGCGCGCGGGTCGTTGAAGAAGCTCTACCGCGACGACCTCGACGCCGAGGGAGCGGTCACGGCCCTGGTGCAGGCGCTCTACGACGCCGCCGACGACGACTCGGCCACCGGAGGTCCCGACCTGACGCGTCGCATCTTCCCGGTCGTCCACGTGATCACGCCCGACGGCGGCCGGCGGCTGCCCGACGACGAGGTGTCGGCCATCGCCGACCGGATGATCGCCGCCCGGATGCAGCGACCCGACGGCCCGGTCGCCCCCCTCACCTGACGTAGGAGCCAGTTCCCATGAGTATGCCGTTCTACGTCTCGCCCGAGCAGCTGATGAAGGACCGGGCCGACTTCGCCCGCAAGGGCATCGCCCGAGGTCGCTCCGTCATCGCCGTGCAGTACGCCGACGGCGTCCTGTTCGTCTCGGAGAACCCGTCCCAGGCGCTGCACAAGGTCAGCGAGATCTACGACCGCATCGCCTTCGCGGCCGTCGGTCGCTACAACGAGTTCGAGAACCTCCGCATCGCCGGCGTCCGCCTCGCCGACATGCGCGGCTACGCCTACGACCGTCGCGACGTGACCGGCCGCGGCCTGGCCAACGCCTACGCCCAGACGCTCGGCACGATCTTCTCCTCCGGCGGCGAGAAGCCCTACGAGGTCGAGATCTTCGTCGCCGAGGTCGGCGACACGCCCGAGGACGACCAGCTCTACCGGCTCACCTACGACGGCCAGGTGGCCGACGAGCACGGCTATGCCGTGATGGGGGGCGCCGCTGACGTCGTCGCGGGCCACCTCGCCGAGCACTACGTCGCCGGGTCCTCCCTCGAGGAGACGCTGCGCGTGGCGGTGGCGGCCCTGGGACACAGCGAGACCGAGGACCGGGTGATACCGGTCGGCGACCTCGAGGTCGCGGCCCTCGACCGCACCCGGACCCAGCCGCGCAAGTTCCTGCGCCTGCGCGCAGCGCGGCTCGCGGAGGTCCTCGGTGGCCGCGGCAGCGAGGAGGCCGACGCGCCCGCTCCCGAGGACGCCCTCGCCGGCTCCGGCCCGCGGCACTCCGGTCAGGACGACCCCACCGACCCCACCGACCAGGTCTCCGGCGCCACGCCGCCCCTCGAGGACCCGGTCACGGGGGAGCCGCCGGTGGCACCGCCCGTCGCACCCCCGGTCGCCCCGCCCGCGCCGGCGCCCGGTCAGGGAGAGCCGGGTCAACCTCCGACCCCCGGCACCCCGCCGCCTCCGACGGAGCCCGGCCAGGTCTGAGCGGCTGCGCGCCCGCTCCGGGGCCGTCAGGGCAGGTGGAGTCCCGGCCACTCCGCCGTGGGCTCGGTCGGGATGCCGCTGAGTCGTCGGCGGTAGCGCACCAGCGGGCCGAACTCAGCGAGGGCGGTCCACAGCCGCTGGTGTGCGGCCCAGGGGAGCGGACCCGAGGGACGCACGTTCCCGTCCGGACCGAACTCGTGCCAGGCGTCGCCGAAGCCGATCCAGGCTGGCGTCCACCCGGCGGCGTCGTCCCACGCGCCCTGACGCTGCTCCACCAGGCGCCGGCGGAGCTGGAACTCCATCCGGGCGCCGTCCACGACGACGGGCGCGGTGCGCACGGGCCACAGCCACATGTCGTCGGTCATCACCCGCAGCTCGAGGTCCTCGACGACGGCCGGCGCGGCCAGCACGGTCGCGACGAGGTGGCGGGCTCCCATGGGGGAACGCTCACCCGCGCAGCACCGGACCGTCAAGGTGGTGTCGTGCTTCGCGAGACCGGGCGTCCTGCCGGCGCTCGACCAGGCTCATCCCCAGCGAGGCACCCGCTGCGGCCACCCCCAACCACACCCGGGGACGGCGTACGCCGCGCCGGAGCAACCAGCCCTCGGCCCACCCGTCCGCCGCCTGCCCGCCCCGGCTCACCCCGGCGACGAGCGCACCGGCGGCCAGGGCGAGGGCCGTCGTCGACGCGGCCCCGAGGGGGCGCGGCCGTTCGGCCGGCTCGGCCTGCTGGTCCGCCTGGTCCTCCGGCTGGTCCTCCCCGCCGAGCTGCCCGGGGTGACGGGCCACCCAGGCCGTGCCGGCGGCGACGAGGGCACCCGTCCCGCCGTGCAGCGCCCATCGCGTCGGCCGCGACCAGCGGTGCATCGGCATCCGCGCGGTGACCACGCCGGTCACCGCCGCCGTCAGCAGGTGGAACGGCCACGACCCCACCAGCGTCGACTCGGAGCGCTGTGGGACGGCCGGAGCGGGCGGGCGTGGGGCGGCAGAGGTGTCGTCCATGCCCGCAACCTAGGCGTCCGCGCCAAGCCGGGCGCGGCTCGCCGGACACGAATTCCGGGCGCACTGCCGTACGACGCGTGGTCCGCACACCTAGTGTGGGCCCATGGACCGTCGGATCTTCGGCATCGAGAACGAGTACGGCGTCACGTGCACGTTCAAGGGGCAGCGCCGGCTCAGCCCCGACGAGGTCGCCCGCTACCTCTTCCGCAAGGTGGTCAGCTGGGGACGCTCCTCCAACGTGTTCCTCCGCAACGGTGCCCGCCTCTACCTCGATGTGGGCAGCCACCCGGAGTACGCCACCCCGGAGTGCGACGACATCGTCGACCTCGTCACGCACGACAAGGCGGGCGAGCGGATCCTCGAAGGTCTGCTGCTCGACGCCGAGGAGCGGCTGCACGAGGAGGGGATCGCCGGCGACATCTACCTGTTCAAGAACAACACCGACTCCGCCGGCAACTCCTACGGATGCCACGAGAACTACCTCGTCGGCCGGGCGGGGGAGTTCAGCCGGCTCGCCGACATCCTGATCCCCTTCCTGGTCACGCGACAGATCGTGGTCGGTGCGGGCAAGGTCGTGATGACCCCGCGCGGGGCGTCGTACAGCGTGAGCCAGCGCGCCGAGCACATCTGGGAGGGCGTCAGCAGCGCCACCACCCGGAGCCGGCCCATCATCAACACCCGCGACGAGCCGCACGCCGACGCCGAGCGGTTCCGCCGCCTCCACGTGATCGTCGGCGACTCCAACATGAGCGAGACCACGACCCTGCTCAAGGTGGCCTCCTGCGACCTCGTGCTGCGGATGATCGAGGAGGGCGTGGTGATGCGCGACCTCACGATGGAGAACCCGATCCGCGCCATCCGGGAGATCAGCCACGACCCCACCGGTCGTCGCAAGGTGCGCCTGGCCAACGGACGCGAGGCGAGCGCCCTCGAGATCCAGGGTGAGTACCTCGCGAAGGCGCGCGACTTCGTGGACCGCCGACAGATCTCCACACCGACGATCGAGCGGGCGCTCGACCTGTGGGAGCGTGGCCTCAAGGCCGTCGAGTCCGACGACCTCGGCCTCGTGGACCGGGAGATCGACTGGGTCATCAAGCTCAAGCTCATCGAGCGCTACCGCGCCAAGCACGGCCTCTCCCTCGGTGACGCCCGCATCGCCCAGCTCGACCTCGCCTACCACGACATCCACCGCGGCCGCGGGCTCTACTACCTCCTCGAGAAGCGCGGCGCCGTGGCCCGGGTCAGCAGCGACCTCAAGATCTTCGAGGCCAAGAGCGTCCCGCCGCAGAACACCCGGGCGCGCCTGCGGGGCGAGTTCATCCGCCGGGCGCAGGAGCGCCGTCGCGACTTCACCGTCGACTGGGTGCACCTCAAGCTCAACGACCAGGCGCAGCGCACCGTGCTGTGCAAGGACCCCTTCAAGGCCTACGACGAGCGCGTGCAGCGGCTCATCGACGGCATGTGACCCCGGCCACGACCGGCGCCGCCCGGTCCTCCGGCAGTGTCGCGGCGGGCGGCGTGGGTGGGCTGGATAGGGTGTCCCGGCAACGCCGACCCGATCGAACAGGTGAATCCGTGTCTCGTGTACGTTCCGCTGCCCTCAGCGGTGTCCTCTCCCTCAGCATGCTCGGACTGGCCGCCTGCGGCTCCGGGTCGAGCGACGCCGAGGAGGGCGGCGCGTCCCTCAGCTCGGTGACCATCGAGGGCGAGCAGGGATCGGAGCCGAAGGTCACCTTCGACGGCCGCCTCGACGCCTCGCAGGAGGAGACCGAGGTCCTGGTCGAGGGCGACGGCGAGGAGGTCGCCGCTGGCGACACCGTCAAGGCCAACTGGTGGATCGGCAACGGCTTCACCGAGAAGAAGGCCCAGAGCACCTGGACCAAGGACGGCGCGCCCCAGTCGCTCGAGGTCTCCGAGGAGATCCTGCCGTTCCTGCGCGACACCCTCGTCGGCAACCAGGTCGGCGACCGCGTCGTGCTGCTCACCAGCGCCGAGGACGCCTTCGGCGAGGGCGGTCGCCCCGACATCGGCATCGGCAACCGCGACGCCGTGCTCGCAGTCGTCGACATCCTCGACCGCTCGGAGACCGTGCCGCCGCTCGACGGTCCGCAGGGCGAGGAGAAGAAGCCCGCCGGCTGGGCCCCGGAGCTGATCGAGGAGGACGGCGTGATCACCGGCCTCGACTTCAGCACCGCCCACAAGCCCACCGGCAAGCTGATCGCCACCACCCTGGTGAAGGGCGACGGCGCCAAGGTGCAGTCCGGTCAGACCCTGACCGTCGACTACCTCGGCCAGGTCTACAACGCCGACGAGCCGTTCGACGAGTCCTACAGCGGGGAGCCGGCCGAGTTCCCGATCGGCGTCGGCCAGGTCATCGCGGGCTGGGACGAGCGGCTCGTGGGTCGCACCGTCGGCTCGCGGGTGATCCTGGAGATCCCGCCCGCCGAGGGCTACGGCGAGCAGGGCAACGAGCAGGCCGGCATCAAGGGCACCGACACGCTGTTCTTCGTCGTCGACATCCTCGCCGCTTCCTGAGCCGACCGGACGTCGCACGACACGAGCAGGGGAGGGGGCAGGCATGGTGCAGCCACGAGCAGAGCGGCTGATGAACCTCCACATCCTGCTGCTCGGCGCCAAGCGCTTCATCGGCAAGGACGCGATCCGCGAGGCGTGCTACCCCGAGCACGCCCGCGGACCGGCCGGCGACGAGGCGTTCGAGCGCGCCTTCGAGCGGGACAAGGACGCGCTGCGACAGATCGGCGCCGTCATCGAGGTCGGCAGCGCTGACGCCTTCTTCGACGACGAGATCGGCTACCGCATCCCGACCGAGCAGACCTCGCTCCCCGAGATCCGCTTCGAGTCCGACGAGGCGGCCGTGCTCGGCCTGGCGGCCCAGGTCTGGCAGCACGCGACCCTCGCCAAGGCGACCGGCCGCGCGCTCGCCAAGCTCAAGGGCCAGGGCGTCGAGATCGACCCCTCCCGCCTCGAGGTCGTCGCCCCGGCCATCACCGCCGACGAGCCGGCGTTCGAGCCCCTGTGGGACGCCATCGGCAAGCGCCGCCAGGTCAGCTTCCCCTACCAGCGCGCCGACGAGACGCAGCCGACCACGCGTCGGGTCCAGCCGTGGGGCCTCGCACGCTCCTCCGGGCGGTGGTACGTCGTCGGCTTCGACGTCGACCGCGGCGCCGAGCGCGTCTTCCGGCTCTCGCGCATCGTCGGCACCGTTCGCGCGACCGGCAGGTCGGGGGCGTACGACGTCCCTGCCGGCACCGACGTGCGCGAGACCGCCCGGCGGCTCTCGCCGTCGTACCCCTCCGTCCGGGCGCAGGTCCGGGTGCGGCAGGGCACCGGGGTGGGCCTGCGACGGCGTGCCGAGTCGGTGACCCCGATCGCGGACAGTCCCGGGTGGGACGCCCTGGTCGTCGAGGGGCCGGTGCACGAGCTGTCCGACGAGGTCCTGACCTACGGCGCCGACGTGGTCGTGGACGAGCCGCGGTCGCTGCGCGACGACGTGGTCGCCCGGCTCCGCGCCGTCGCAGCGACGGGGGAGGCGCCGTGACGGTCCAGACGGGGGACACCGCCCCCGACCAGGTGGCACGGCTGCTCGCGCTCGTGCCCTACCTGCTCGCCCGGGGCGAGGTGCGGCTCGAGGACGCCGCCGCCCACTTCGGCACCGACGCCGACCAGATCGAGCGCGACCTGCGTCTGCTCTTCATGACCGGCGTGTCGCCGGGGCTGCCGGGCGACCTGATCGAGGTCGACCTCGAGGCGCTCGAGGGCGACCGGATCATCCGGGTCGACAACGCCGACTACCTCGCCCGGCCCGTGCGCTTCTCACCCGCCGAGGCCACCTCGCTGGTCGTCGCGCTCCGGACGATGGTCGACACCGCGCCTGCCGAGGCCCGCGAGGTCATCGAGCGGACCCTGGCCAAGCTCGAGGAGGCCGCCGGCCAGGACGGGGAGGGTCTGCTCCGCCTGCACGTGACCCCCACGCCGCTCGAGAGCAGCGCCGTCGTCCCCGTGCTGGAGTCGGCCCTCGCCCACGGCCACCAGGTCGAGATCACCTACCACGTGCCCTCGCGCGACCAGGAGTCGCGACGGGTCGTCGACCCGCGGGGCCTCGCCCGGGTCGAGGACCTGCTCTACCTCGACGCCTGGTGCCACACCGCGGGCGGTGACCGGGCCTTCCGGGTGGACCGCATCGTGGCCGCCACCGAGCTCGACAGCCCGGTGGCCGACCCGGGCGCGCGCGCCCGCGACCTCACCGGCGGCTGGTTCACCGACGCCGAGACCACGACGGTCACCCTGCGCCTGGCGCCGCCCGCGCGGTGGGTGGTCGAGTACTACCCGGTGACCGGTCGGCGTCCCGGGCCCGACGGCACGATCGACGTCGAGCTCGAGGTGGCCAGCGAGGAGTGGGTGAAGTCCCTGCTGCTGCGCCTGGCGCCGCACGCCGAGCTGCTCGCCCCGGCGGCGTACGCCGAGGCGTTCCGGACCGCTGCCCGGGCGGCGCTCCACCTCTACGACCACGACGGCGTAGACTCCGAATGACGTCCTGAACGTGATCCACCACACCACCAATGACGGAGTGACCAAGATGATCCCGATGATCGGCATGCCGCAGGGCCTCGAGTGGCTCGTGATCCTGGCGATCGTGGTGCTGGTGTTCGGTGCCGCCAAGCTTCCCGACCTCGCCCGCAGCTCCGGCCAGGCGCTGCGCATCTTCAAGACCGAGACCAAGGGCATGCGCGACGATGACAAGGACGCCGACAAGACCCCTGAGCAGCGCGAGATCGAGGCCCGCAACCAGGCCCACGACCCCGCCCAGGGTGGCGAGGTGCGCAACGAGGCCTCGGGCGAGGTGCTGCGCGAGCGGCGCGACGACACCACCGCCTGATCGCCGGAGTCCAGAAGAGCGTGAGGATCGCCGGTCTCGTCGGCCTGTTCAAGGGGCCGTCGCCCGACGCCGTGGGCCCGGACGGCCGGATGGCGCTCGCCGACCACTTCCGTGAGTTCCGGGCGCGCCTGTTGCGCTGCCTGCTGGTGTTCTCCCTCGCCCTGGCGGTGGCGTTCGTGTTCCGGCACGCCATCTACGACGCGGTCTACGGCCCCTACCAGGACGCGCAGGAGACCCTCGCCGAAGGCACGTCGATCGCCACGACCAGCGGCGCGGGCGCGGGCCTGCTGCTCTGGTTGACCCTGTGCGGCTTCGCCGCGGCCATCGTGACCGCGCCCTACTGGCTCTACCAGATCTGGGCCTTCGTGCTGCCGGGGCTCTACGCCCAGGAGCGCAAGATGAGCCGCGTCTTCGTGGCCGTGGCCGGTCCGCTCTTCCTCACCGGCATCGTGCTGGGTTACGTCACGCTGCCGATCGCGCTGGAGGTGCTGATCGGGTTCAACCCCGACGGCGTCACCAACCTCATCGACTTCAACGACTACCTCCAGTTCTTCACCCGCACGCTATTCGTGTTCGGACTGGCCTTCAACATCCCGGTCTTCGTGGTGCTGCTCAACTTCGCCGGCGTCGTCAAGGGGTCCTCCCTCAAGGCCTACCGTCCGTGGATCGTGATCGGTACCTTCATCTTCGCCGCGATCGCGACCCCCTCGGCCGACCCCTTCACGATGACCCTGATGGCCGTGCCGATGGTGCTGCTGTTCTTCGCCTCCGAGGCGATCGCGCGGTTCAACGACAGGCGTCGCGCCCGCCGGGCCCCCAACGCCGGACTCTCGCCCGACGAGCTGTCCTCCATCTGACGTCGGCCCTGGCGTCGGCCCTCGACAGGCCACGCACCGGCTCTGACAGGGTGGACCCATGCAGGCCACCCTCACCGACATCGACCCGTTCGACCTGCCGGAGTGGCTCGGCACCGGCGACGTGGTGTGGCGCGCCGACGCCGGTCTGCAGACCGGCCACCTCGTCCGCGGCCGGCTGACCGCAGAGACGGTGCCCGACGGTTCGACCGCGTCCGAGGAGATCGTCTGCGACCTGCTGGCCGTCGACGAGGCCTACCCCGCTCCGGTCGTCGACGACGCGACCCGGCTGCGGGTGCACCAGGCATGGCGCCACGGCCAGGTCGTCATCGGAGAGCACGACTCGCGGATGGTCCTGGCCGTCCCCGGGACCCGGTTCGGACCCGAGCTGGTCCTGGAGGCGCTGTCGAGGCTCGCCCGCGCGGTGGGCGCTCGGGCCGAGCGCTACGCCGCCCTGCTGCGGCTGGGTTGACCCGCGGCCGGCACCGACGTCGCGGCGCCGTCGAACGGCGCTGCGCGGTCGGTGCCGGGGATGGTCGCGCCATGCACGACCCGGCTGTGCCCGACCGCCCCGTGCGGGGGCGCGAGATCGCCCTGCTGACCAACCCGACGGCCGGCCGCGGCCGGGGCGCGCGCCACCGCGACGCCGCCCTGACCCGGCTGCGTGAGAGCGGCTTCGTCGTACGCAACCTGCAGGGCCGTGACGCAGACGAGGCCGCCGACCTGGCCCGCGCGTGCGTCACGGACGGGGTCGAGGCCCTCGTCGTGTGCGGCGGCGACGGGCTGGTCCACCTCGGCGTGCAGGCCGTCGCCGGCACCGGCACGCCCCTCGGCCTCATCCCCAGCGGCACCGGCAACGACGTGGCCCGCTACCTCGGCATCCCGCGCACCGACCCGGTCGCGGCCGCCGACCGGATCATCGCCTCCCGGCTGCGCACGATCGACCTCGCCCGCAGCGGCGAGCGGTGGTTCGTCACCGTCCTGGCGGCGGGCTTCGACGCGATCGTCAACGAACGCGCCAACACGATGACCTGGCCCCGCGGCCAGATGCGTTACAACCTGGCCACGCTGGCCGAGCTGCGCACCTTCCGTCCGATCCCCTACGTGCTCCAGCTCGACGACGAGACGATGGAGCGCGAGGCGATGCTCGTCGCCGTTGGCAACGGCCCGTCGTTCGGCGGCGGCCTGCGGATCACCGAGGGCGCGCTCCTCGACGACGGCCTGCTCGACGTCGTGGTGATCACCCGGATGAGCAAGTCCAAGCTGGTCCGCTCCTACCCGCGGTTGTTCACCGGCCGCATCGACGGTGTGGCGGAGTACGTCCACCGTCGGGTCCGCACCGTGACCGTCGCGGCGCCCGGCATCGTGTCGTACGCCGACGGTGAACGATTCGGACCCCTGCCCCTGACCATCGAGTGCGTCCCCGGCGCCCTCGACGTGATTGCATGAGGACCTGATGAGCACCCCACGACGTTCTTCTCCTCCGCTCCGCTCCTCCGAACAACGCCGCAGGGACCCCGCATGAGCACCCCCGACGACCAGCCCACGCCCGCCGAGCGCTACGCGGCCTTCCAGCGCGAGAAGCCCTACCCGATGCTCAAGGACTTCGAGGGCCTCTACGGCTTCGAGCTCGACGACTTCCAGCTGCGCGCGTGCCGCGAGATCGAGGACGGCCGCGGCGTGCTGGTCGCGGCCCCGACGGGTTCGGGCAAGACCGTCGTCGGCGAGTTCGCCATCCACCTCGCCCTGCAGACCGGGCGCAAGGCGTTCTACACCACGCCGATCAAGGCGCTGTCCAACCAGAAGTACCACGACCTGGTGAAGCGCTACGGCGCCGACAACGTCGGCCTGCTGACCGGCGACAACGTCGTCAACGGCGAGGCACCCGTGGTCGTGATGACCACCGAGGTCCTGCGCAACATGCTCTACGCCGGCTCGCGCACGCTGCTCGGCCTCGGCTTCGTGGTGATGGACGAGGTGCACTACCTCGCCGACCGGATGCGTGGCGCGGTGTGGGAGGAGGTCATCATCCACCTCCCGGAGTCCGTGACGCTCGTGTCCCTGTCCGCGACGGTCTCCAACGCCGAGGAGTTCGGCGAGTGGCTGGCCACCGTCCGGGGCGAGACCACCACGATCCTCGAGGAGAAGCGCCCCGTACCACTGTTCCAGCACGTCATGGTCGGGCGCCGCCTGCTCGACCTGTTCGCCTCCTCCGACGTCGACGCCAGCGCGGGCTTCGTCAAGGAGGGCGCGCCGGTCAACGACGAGCTGACCCGCATCGCCCGCGACGACTGGGCCAGCTCGCGGCTGATGCGCGACCGGCGCTCGCCGCGCAAGGGCAAGCCCGGGTCGTCGAAGAACCCCCGCGCCGTCGGCAACGGCCGGCGCGTGTGGATCCCGAGCCGCGTCGACGTCGTGGAGCGGCTCGACCGCGAGGGCCTGCTGCCGGCGATCGTGTTCATCTTCAGCCGGGCCGGCTGCGACGCCGCGGTCACCCAGCTCGTCCAGGCCAACACCCGCCTGACGACCGCTGCGGAGCGCGACGAGATCTTCGCGCGGGTCGAGGAGGCCTCCCGCACGCTGCCCGAGGAGGACCTGCACGTCCTGGGCTACCACGAGTTCCTCGACGGCCTCACCCGCGGCGTCGCCGCGCACCACGCCGGGCTGCTGCCGGCGTTCAAGCAGGTGGTGGAGGAGTTGTTCCAGGAGGGCCTGGTCAAGGTCGTCTTCGCGACCGAGACGCTGGCCCTCGGCATCAACATGCCGGCCCGCACCGTCGTGATCGAGAAGCTGTCGAAGTGGAACGGCGAGACCCACGCCGACCTGACCCCGGGGGAGTACACCCAGCTCACCGGGCGGGCCGGTCGGCGCGGTCTCGACATCGAGGGCCACGGCGTCGTGCTCTACCAGCCCGGGATGAACCCGCGCGAGGTCGCCGGCCTCGCCTCCACCCGCACCTACCCGCTCCGCTCGTCGTTCCGGCCCTCCTACAACATGGCCGTCAACCTGGTCCACCAGTTCGGTCGCGCCACCTCGCGCGAGCTGCTCGAGCAGTCCTTCGCCCAGTTCCAGGCCGACAAGGCCGTCGTCGGGCTGGCCCGACAGGTGCACAAGGCCGAGGAGGCCCTCGAGGGCTACCGCGAGGCCGCGACGTGCCACGTCGGCGACTTCATGGAGTACGCCGGCCTCCGGCGCCGGATCTCCGACCTCGAGAAGGGTGCCGCGCGCGAGCGCCGGCACGACCGGCGCGAGGAGGCGATGCGGTCGCTCGGCAAGCTCCGACCGGGCGACGTGATCCACGTACCGGCGGGCAAGTTCAGTGGCCTCGCGGTCGTGATCGACCCGGGCCACTCCGGCGACGAGCCGCGCCCCTACGTCCTGACCGCCGACCGGCAGGCCCGGCGCCTCGCCCCGATGGACTTCCCGACCCCCGTGGAGGCCGTCGGCCGGCTGCGGATCCCGAAGTCGTTCAACGGGCGCAACCCCGCGATGCGCCGAGACCTCGCGACCGCGCTGCGCGCCAAGGCCCACGGGCTCGACGCCCCCGGCGAACGGCGTACGAAGCAGCGCGACTCCTTCAGCGACACCCCCACCGACCGCGAGATCGGGCGTCTGCGCGCCGACCTCAAGGCACACCCCTGCCACCAGTGCCCCGAGCGCGAGGACCACGCCCGGTGGGCCGAGCGCTACTTCAAGCTCGAGCGCGACACCGAGACCCTCAAGCGGCGGGTGGACAACCGCACCAACACCGTCGCGCGCACCTTCGACCGCGTCTGCGACGTGCTGACCGCGCTCGGCTACCTCGAGGGCGACTCGGTCACCGAGAAGGGCTCCCACCTGCGGCGGATCTACACCGACATGGACCTCGTCGCCGCCGAGGCGATCCGGGCCGGCCTGTTCGACGGCCTCGCGCCGTCCGAGCTCGCCGCCGTGCTCTCCGCGCTGGTGTTCGAGGCCCGACGCGCCGACGACGCCTCGTCGCCCAAGATGCCCGGCGGACAGGTGCGACCCGTGCTCGCCGAGCTCGTACGTCTGTGGGGCCAGCTCGACGCGCTCGAGCGCGACCACCGCCTCGACTTCCTCCGCGAGCCCGACATGGGCTTCGCCTGGGCCGCATGGCGCTGGGCCGAGGGCGACGACCTCGACGACGTGCTCATGGTGACCGGGCTCTCGGCCGGCGACTTCGTGCGCTGGATGAAGCAGCTGCTCGACCTGTGCGGCCAGGTGGCCGACGCGGCGGGGGAGCGGGACCTGCGCGACACGGCGCGGGCGACCGCCCGGCTGCTCAAGCGCGGCGTGATCGCCTACAGCGTCCTCGCCGAGTGAGAGGCTGACCCCCATGACTGCCGAGCCCGCCGACACCGGCCAGCGCCTCCTGCTGCTCGACACCGCCTCGCTCTACTTCCGGGCGTTCTTCGGCGTGCCCGACTCCGTGAAGGCGCCCGACGGCACCCCGGTGAACGCCGTGCGGGGCCTGATGGACTTCATCAGCCGGCTGGTGGGGGAGTACGACCCGACGCACCTGGCGTGCTGCTGGGACGACGACTGGCGACCGCAGTGGCGCGTCGACCTGCTCCCGTCCTACAAGGCCCACCGGGTGGTGCGTGAGGTCCCGGGCCCCCGTCCCGACGTCGAGGAGGTGCCGGACCCGCTGGAGACGCAGGTCCCGATCATCCAGTCGGTGCTGGAGGCCTACGGCATCCCCGTCGTCGGCCACGCCGAGATGGAGGCCGACGACGTGATCGGCACCCTCGCCACGGGTGCCGGCATGCCGGTCGACATCGTCACCGGCGACCGCGACCTGTTCCAGCTCGTCGACGACGACGCCGAGGTCCGCGTGCTCTACGTCGCCCGCGGCGTCAGCAAGCACGAGCGCGTCGACAACGCCTGGGTGCGGGGCAAGTACGGCGTCGACGCCCACCAGTACGCCGACCTCGCCACGCTGCGCGGCGACGCCTCCGACGGGCTCCCGGGCGTGGCCGGGGTTGGCGACAAGACCGCGGCGACGCTGCTCGAGCGATTCGGCACCATCGACGCGATCATCACCGCAGCGGGCGACCCCGACTCCGACATGGGTCCAGGACCGCGCGGCAAGATCAAGGCCGCCGCCGACTACCTGGCCGTCGCACCCCGCGTGGTCGCCGTACGCCGCGACCTCGACCTCGGCGGGCGCGACCTGAGTCGTCCGCGCACGCCTGCCGACCACGAGGCCGTCGTCGCCCTCGACGCGAAGTGGGGCCTCGGCTCGTCTGCCGTGCGCCTGGTGGAGGCGCTGTCCGGCTCCCACTAGGGTGTCGCGCGTGAGCTCCTCCGAGGTCGAGTCCAAGGACCGGCAGATCCTCGCGCTGCTGGCCGCCGACGGACGCATGTCGTTCACCGACCTGGGCAAGGCGACGGACCTGTCGACGTCCGCGGTGCACCAGCGGGTCAAGCGGCTCGAGCAGCGTGGGTTGATCACGGGCTACGGCGCCACCGTCGACCACGACCAGCTCGGTCGACCGCTGACCGCCTTCATCTCCATCACGCCGATCGACCCGTCGCAGCCCGACGACTACCCCGACCGGCTGCGGGGCATCGCGGAGATCGAGTCGTGCTGGTCGGTGGCCGGCGAGGAGTCCTACATCCTCAAGATCCGCGTGGCGACGCCCCTCGCGCTCGAGGAGCTCCTCGCCCGGATCCGCGGTGCGGCCAGCGTCTCCACACGCACCACGATCGTCCTCTCGACGCCCTTCGAGAACCGCCCGGTCGACTGACCCGGCAGTCCGACGCGGCGCACGAGCGGGTCGGCACCCGGGGATCGCACCGCCCGAGGTCTTGACCCGCGCTCGCGACAGGCGTACTGGTGAGGCATGGCGTATCGCCCCGCCGGGATGCTCGGCGCGCTCCGCGGGGGCGCGTCGTGAAGGGCTCCGCGACGGCGCCCGAGCTGACGCGGGCGCACCGCCAGGGCTTCATCGAGACCCTGAAGAGTCTCGACCCGGAGCAGTGGTGGGCCCCGTCCCTGTGCTCGCAGTGGCGGGTCATCGACGTCGCCGCGCACCTCGCGTGGGCGCCCGTGATGGGTGCGGGCGCCGGAGCGGCGGCCATGGTCCGGCACGGCTTCTCGATGAACCGGATGATCGCCCGCTCGGCGGTGGCCTGGTCCGAGCGCGGGCGGGACGCGATCCTCGCGCAGCTGCGTGAGAACGCCCGCACCGGTGCGACGCCGATCGGCATGCCTCCGGTCGCCGCGCTCGCGGACGCCGTCGTGCACGGGCTCGACGTACGCCGCCCGCTGGGCCTGCCCGGTGCGGTGCCGGTCGAGGCGCTCGCCCCGCTCGCCGACTTCACCCTCGGCACGCCGTGGCCGTTGAACGCCGTCGTCGGGGGCAGCGCGCGACGCCGGGTGGCCGGCGTACGACTCGTGGCGACCGACACCGACTGGACCCACGGCACCGGACCCGACGTGCTGGCGTCCGCCGAGGTGCTGCTGCTCCTCCTCTACGGCCGCCCCGTCACCCCCGCCGACCTCTCCGGGCCGGGGGTGGACACGCTCGTGCCCCGCCTCGGCCGCGGCTGACCCGGGAACCGCTTCACCCCGCCCGCAGGAGTGCCTGACATGTTCGGGAATCCCCGGGCGGCCGGCTCTTCCTGCAGGTGTCAGGCCGTGCACGGGCCGACAAGTTCAGGTGAGTCGGGCGCAAGTCCGTGTCAGCCGGACGGATCGGTTGCCGCGACTACGGTCAGGCCGCAGCAGGCGCGAAGAGCGCGCGGATCCGAGCTGCGACCTCAGCGGGTCGATAGAGGTCGGCCCACGTGATCCGGATGCAGCGCCACCCGGTGACTTCGCAGATGAGCGACTCACGCTGCTTCTCGCGGAGCACGCAATCAAGCACGGACTCGCCCTCACGGCGCCGGCTCTCGTACTTCACCCTGCCGTCGAACTCGAGGAAGACGCGCAGTTCGGGCCACGCCAGGTCGACGCGCGCTATCTCGACGCCGAGAGCGTTGAGGATGGGGAAGTTGGGAACCGGTGCCGGCAGGTGCTGGCTCCAGCAGAGGAAACGCGCCCGGGTCTCGCCGACCGACTCGCTTCGGCCATCGGCCAACCGCAGGACCAGGTCGGTCGCCAGCGTGCGCGGCCAGCGCATCATGGCCGCGTAGCGCTGTTGAAGGTCCTCGATCGTGGTGTGGCCCTCGTGGAGGAGGAAGTCGATCTCCACGAGCGCATGCTCCACGTCGAGCAACGTCGTCAGCTCGAGCGCAGTGCGCGTCGCCGACATCAGGTGAAGGCCGTCCTCCTGGACCGCCACGTCACCCTCGGCGATGACACCTCGATGCTGGACGATTCCGGACTCGGCTCGCCCAGCACGCGCGTCGACCCGGGTCAGGTGAACGCGCGTCAGGTCGCACTCCCACAGCGGGCAGCCGTACTCGTTCGCGGAGCTGAGATGGCTGACGACGACCTCGGTGCGGGCCTGGAGAACGGCAGCGCGGCACAGCGCGGCGTACCGCTGGCTCTCGCTCATCGCGGCCCACTGGGCGCCGAGCACATAGGCCCCGCGGCGTACGCGCACCCAGTCACCTGCCTTCACCAGCATCGCGATTGCGTGGTCGTGGTAGCCGAGCGCGACGGCCTCTTTGCGGGTGAACACGCCATTGGCGTCGACGAGGGCACGAAGTCGGGCTTCCATGACGCGAGAGCCTGCTGGTGACCTCCCACACCGCGCTGACCGTCGGGCGCTTGCGTGTGGAGAAGGGGCGGCGCGGGCCCTCTGTGGACGGCGAGCGGTCAGGTTCGGCAAGCCGCCGCCGTCAGTTCCTGAACCTGTCAGGCCGTGCAAGGGCCGACATCTTCAGGAATCCCCGGGCGGCCGGGGATTCCTGAAGATGTTAGGTAGTTCTCGCGCTGCGCGCAGAAGCTGGAGGGCGGGTCAGTAGGCCTGGAGGGCGGCGGTACGGCGGGACGCCTCGGCCATCTCGGCAGCCTTGAGCGAGGCCTCGTCGAGGCGACCGTGCTGCTCCCACCACTGCTGACCGGACTCGGGGAGGGTGTGGATCGGGTCGTAGTACTCGTAGTAGCGGGAGAGGGCCTCGACGTCGTCGGCCTCGATGGACGTGCGGTAGTTCTTCGTCCAGTAGGAGATGCCGTGCTCGGTGTCGTAGTCGGCGTTCTGGTGCACCCAGCGCTTGCCGACGAAGGGCACGTCGCACACGATGCGCGGCGTCGCGAAGCCCGGCAGGTAGCCCATGATGTGGTGCTGGAGGCGCTGCGCGTCGGCGAGCGAGACCCGCCAGTGCTCCGAGAACGGGATCATGTCGCACATGTAGAAGTAGTAGGGCATGATCTGCGCGCCGTCGAGCAGGCGGAAGCACAGGTCGAGAAGGGCGTGCGGGTCGGCGTTGACGCCGTTGAGCAGCACCCCCTGGTTGCGTACGTCGCGCAGGCCGGCGTCGAGCATCGCCCGGGTCGCCTCGGCGACGATCGGTGTCACGGAGTTCGCGTGGTTCGCGTGGGTGTGCATCGCCAGCGAGACGCCGCGAGAGCGGGCGAGCTGGGCGACGCGACCGACGCCCTCGACCACGTCGGGCTGCAGCCAGTGCTGCGGCAGGCCGATGAGGGCCTTGGTGGCGAGCCGGATGTCGCGGATGTTCTCGACCTCCAGCACGGAGGTGAGGAACGCCTCGAGGCGGGGCCACGGCATGTTGGCGACGTCGCCGCCGGAGACCACGACGTCGCGCACCGACGGCGTACGCCGGAGGTAGTCGAGCATGTCGCCGAGGCGGTCGTTGGGCTTGCCGGCGAACTTCAGCTTCTCGATGACCGGGGTGGAGTTGCCGACGAGGTCCATGCGGGTGCAGTGGCCGCAGTACTGCGGGCACGTCGGGAGCAGCTCGGCGAGCACCTTGGTCGGGTAGCGGTGGGTGAGCCCCTCGGTCGCCCACATGTCGTGCTCGTGGAGCGAGTCGCGCGCGGCGTGGGGGTGGGAGGGCCAGTCGGTGCGGCGGTCGCTGAAGACCGGCAGCATGTAGTGGCGCACCGGGTCGGTGTAGAACGCCTCGGTCAGCGAGCCCGGGCCCGCCGGCGACACGTGCGGCACCATCGTGTTCATCATCTGCGGCGGCACGAGCATCGACATCGTGGCCCGCTCGGCCTGGTCGCGCTCGAGGTCGGCGTAGAACCGCTCGTCGAGCAGGTCGCCCATCAGCTCGCGCAGCTGCTTGAGGTTCTTGATGCAGTGGGCGCGCTGCCACTGCACCGAGGCCCAGTCCGCGGCGCTCACGTCGGCCCAGCCCGGGAACCGGGTCCAGTCGGGCTCGACGAGCTCGACCCGCTGGTAGGGGTAGGGCTGGCCGGTGGCGAGTGCCCCTTCCAGCGCGGTGGCGGTCTCGATGCTCATGCGATCTCCTAGCAGTGGCCCGGGCACACCCGGGTCAGGACTGACGGCGCGCCGGTTGTGTGTGCGGCGACACATCTGGGAGAGTACGTGGAGAACGTGCGGCCAGTCCAATGCCACGCCGCAAGATTTCCGGTTCTGGATGCAAAACCTAGAAGGATGCACTGCATGAACACCTCCTCGGACATCCGGTCGGACGTCCGCACCAGCGACCCGACCGGCCTGCACCGCGTCCTCGACGACCGCGCGGTGCTGCCGCAGGCCGCCCAGCGCCTCGACACCCGCGCGGAGCTGTGGCCCGACGAGGTGCGGATCCGCGTCGAGCGGCTCAACCTCGACGCCGCGTCGTTCCGCCAGCTCGAGCGCAAGCACACCAAGTACGGCGAGCGGCACCCCGACGCCGTACGCGCGGAGGTGCTCGACATCGTCGCCACCCGGGGCAAGATGCAGAACCCCGAGACCGGCTCCGGCGGGATGCTCGTCGGCACCGTCGAGGAGGTCGGCCCCGAGTCGCCTCTCGGCCTGACCGTGGGGGACCGCGTCGCGACGCTCGTCAGCCTGACCCTGACCCCGCTCGTCATCGAGGACGGCCTGGCGCGCTGGGACGGTGACAGCGAGCAGGTGCCGTGCGACGGCTACGCCGTGCTCTTCGGCCGCTCCATCGCAGCCGTCATCCCCGACGACCTCGACCCGGCCCTCTCGCTGAGCGTGATGGACGTCTGCGGCGCCCCGGCGCTCACGGCCCGCGTCGTGGAGGAGTACGTCGCCCGCGGGCACGCCCCGACCGTCGCCGTGATCGGCGGAGCCGGGAAGTCCGGCTCCCTCAGCCTGGCCGCGGCCCGGCAGGCAGGTGCCGCACGCACGATCGGGATCGTTCCCCGCCAGGACGAGCACGACCTGCTCGACGACGCGGGTCTCGCCGACGCGGTGGCGATCGCCGACGCCCGCGACCCGATCGCGCTGCGCGACGCCGTCACCACCGCCGGCGGCCCCGCAGACGTCACCGTGGTGTGCGTCGACGTCCCGGGGTGCGAGGGCGGGGCGATCCTCGCCACCGCCGAGGGCGGCACCGTGATCTTCTTCTCCATGGCCACCAGCTTCAGCGCCGCCGCGCTCGGCGCGGAGGGCCTGGCCGCCGACGTGCGGATGCTCGTCGGCAACGGCTACGTCCCCGGCCACGCCGCCTACGCGATGGAGCTGCTGCGCGGCGACGCCGGCGTCCGCGCCCTCTTCGAGCGGAGGCACTGACATGGCCCGCACGACCAGCTCCCTCGGCATCGACCGCGCCGACGTACGCCGTGCGCGCACGTTGGCCCGCCAGGTCGGCAAGCCGATCGTCGACCTCGCCCAGCACCACACCACCGTCAGCGTCGAGCGGGCCACGCTGCGCCTCGCCGGCCTCGGCGGGGCCGACCCCGACGGCACGCCGTGGGTGAACCGGCTCGCCGACGTCGTACGCGCCGACGTCGGTCTCGAGCACGGCGTCAGCCTGCCGGTGTGGGACGCCCTCGCCCGCGGTGAAGGTGACGACCTGCTCACCCTCGCGCAGAAGGCAGCGGCCGGCTCGATCACCTTCCGGGTGCCCGAGGGCAGGGACGCGAAGCGTGCGAGCGCTGCCGCCCGCAAGGCCGTCGGCGCCGGCATCAAGCAGATCGACCGCCAGCGCGTCGCTCGCGAGAAGATGATCGCCAAGGTCGGGGACGCCCCCAGCAAGCCGTGGATCTACCTCATCGTCGCCACGGGCGACATCCACGAGGACATCCCGCAGGCGCAGGCCGCCGCCCGCGAGGGCGCCGACGTCATCGCCGTCATTCGTTCGACCGGCCAGTCGTTGCTCGACTTCGTGCCCGAGGGTGCGACCCGCGAGGGCTTCGCAGGCACCTACGCCACCCAGGAGAACTTCCGCCTGATGCGCGCCGCCCTCGACGAGACGTCGAGGGAGCTCGGCCGCTACGTCCGGCTCACCAACTACGCCTCCGGCCTCTGCATGCCGGAGATCGCAGCGCTCGCCGGACTCGAGCGGCTCGACATGATGCTCAACGACTCGATGTACGGCATCCTCTTCCGCGACATCAACCCGATCCGCACCTTCGTGGACCAGCGCTTCAGCCGCCAGGTCCACGCCCGCGCAGGCATCATCATCAACACCGGCGAGGACAACTACCTCACCACCGCCGACGCGATCGAGGCCGCGCACACCGTCACCACCAGCCAGCTCCTCAACGAGTACTTCGCCAAGGAGGCCGGGCTCGAGGACTGGCAGCTCGGCCTGGGCCACGCCTTCGAGATCGACCCCGAGGTGCCCGACTCGTTCCGCCTCGAGCTGGCGCACGCGATGCTGGCGCGCGAGCTCTTCCCCGACGCGCCGCTCAAGTGGATGCCGCCGACGCGCCACATGACCGGCGACATCTTCAAGGGCTACCTCCTCGACGGCTTCTTCAACCTGGTCGGCGCCCTCACCGGTCAGGGCATCCTGCTGGTCGGCATGATGACCGAGGCGGTCGTGACGCCGTGGATCTCCGACCGGGACCTGGCCCTGCAGAACGTCCGCTACGTCATGAACGCCGCCGGCAAGCTCCACGAGGACTTCCGCCCCGCGCCCGACGGCTTCATCGCCGGCCGCGCCCGCGAGGTGCTCGGCGAGGCGATCGGCCTGCTCGAGGAGATCAAGGCCGACCGCAGCGTCCCCGGTGAGCCGCCGCTGCTCTCCGCCATCGCCGACGGCACCTTCGGCCTGATGAAGCGTCCCGCCGACAAGGGCAAGGGGCTCGAGGGCGTGGCCCGCAAGGCGGCCGACTACTACAACCCCGCGACCGAGATCCTGGAGGAGAAGTGAGCGAGCGCAGCGAGCTCACCAGTCAGCACAGCGCCCCACGTGCCTCGTGGGCGCACGGAGCGAAGCGAGTACGCACATGAGCCTGATCCGCCCGTACGGCGACACCACCGGCGACGGCATGGTGCAGCTGTCCTTCACCCTCCCGATCGAGCACTCCAAGGTCGCCGAGGGCGCCGCGGTGCAGCTCGCGAACAAGATGGGCATGGACCCGGCCCTCGTCGTGCACGCGAAGCCGATGGGGGAGGGGTTCACGTTCTTCGTCGTCTACGGCCGGGTCAACCACCTCGTCGACCCCAGCACGGTCGAGGTCGTCGAGCGCGACTACCCGCTGCTGACGCCGAAGGAGGCCAACGCGGCGATCAAGCGGTCGATGCGGCGGCGACTGGTCGTCGTGGGCGGCTGCATCGGCACCGACGCCCACACCGTCGGCATCGACGCGATCCTCAACATCAAGGGGTTCGCGGGGGAGAAGGGGCTGGAGTACTACCGCGAGCTCAAGGTGGTCAACCTCGGCGCCCAGGTCTCGGTGCCGCAGCTCGTCGAGGCGGCCCGTGAGGAGAAGGCCGACGCCGTCCTCGTCTCGCAGGTCGTCACCCAGCGCGACGCCCACCTGCTCAACACCCGCGAGATGTCCGCGGCCTTCCGCGAGGCCTACCCGGCCGCCAGGCGCCCGCTCCTGGTCGTCGGCGGCCCCCGCTTCGACGAGACGATGGCCGACGAGCTCGGTGTCGACCGCGTCTTCAGCAGGGGTACGACGCCGGGCGAGGTCGCGTCCTTCATCGTCCACCGGCTCACCGGCCCCCGTCCGAGCGCCGAGGAGATCGCGTCATGAGCACCCCGATGAGTGACAGCAGCCGGGTCGGCACGGTGGTGACCCACCGCCGCTACGTCCCCTACTCCCACGCCCACTACGCCGGCAACCTCGTCGACGGGGCCTACAGCCTCGGCCTGTTCGGCGACGTCGCCACCGAGATGTGCATCGTGCTCGACGGCGACGAAGGGCTCTTCGCCTCCTACTCCGACGTGCAGTTCCGGGCCCCCGTCCGCGCCGGTGACGTCCTCGAGATCACCGCGACGCTGGTCAAGGAGGGCACCCGCAGCCGGGTGATGGACTTCGCCGTGAACGTCGTCGGGCGAGGCGCTCCGAGCGACGAGGCGCCCGGCCGCGCCGAGGTGCTGGACCCGCCGGTCGTGGCCACGACCGCCACGGGCACGGTCGTCGTACCTCCCGCGCCGCGCGGCTGATACCCGCCACCTCGGCGTGTCATGCGTCGACACGCCGAGCGACGCGAGATTTGTCCGGGGAGTTTCGTCCGGGGTGCATGCCGTTGACCTGCGACAACGTGCGTCGTCGCAGGTCAGGGACGTGTTGACACCGGTCTCGCGGGGAGGGAGGGTTCCCGGGTCCGCCTGTGCAGCTCGCGGGTGGCGCCTTCGGCAGAGCGGAGACGAACGTGGGGCACGCGGAGCCAGCGGTGCCCACCGTCCGTCGACCGGTCGACGGTGCCCCGCGGGGGCTGGATGCGGGAGGGACCCCGGGGCCGTAGACAACTCCGCGTGCTCGTCAGCCAGACGGGTGCGCGTTGGTCCGAAGCCCCCCGGTTCCTCCCGCACCGCTGCAGGCGCTCCGCCGTGCCGACCCGTCGGCTACGGTCTGTGCGTGCCGCTCCGCTGCCTCCTCGCCCTCGTCGGCGGCCTCGTGCTGGCAGCCGCTTTCGAGCCGGTCGGCCACTCCTGGGTGATGCCTCCCGCGATCGCGGCCCTCGTGCTGTCCGTGCGTGGGCTCGAGCCGCGTCGTGCGTGGCTGCCCAGCCTCCTCTTCGGGGTGGCGTTCGTCTACGCGGTGATGGTCTGGATGCGCGCGGTCGGCACCGACGCCTGGCTGGCGATGTGCGCCATGGAGGCGGCCTTCTTCGTCCCGCTCGGCATCGGGATCTCGTGGAGCATGCGGTCGCGCGCGTGGCCCGTCCTCGCCGCGCTGTGGTGGGTCGGCATCGAGACCCTGCGCAGCGGCTTCCCCTTCAGCGGCATGCCGTTCGGCCGGCTCGTGTTCGCCACCGCCGACACCCCGTGGGCCGACGCCCTGCCGTGGATCGGCATGACGGGCGTCAGCTTCCTGGTGGCCCTCACCGGTACGACGCTCGCGTGGGTGCTGCTGCAGCTGCGCTCGCCGGCCCGTGCGACGTACGCCGTCGTGGCGGGGCTGGCCGTCGTCACCCTCGCGCCCGCGCTGGTGCCGTTCCCGCTCGAGCGCAGCGGCACGGCCACGGTCGCGGCGGTGCAGGGAGACGTCCCGGGCACCGGGCTCAACGTGCCCGCAGTGCACCGTGAGGTGACGGCCGACCACGTGCGGCTGACCGAGGAGCTCGCCGACGCGGTGGCAGCGGGGGAGCAGCCACGGCCCGACTTCGTGGTGTGGCCGGAGAACTCGACCGCGGTCGACCCCTTCCTCGACACCGAGGTCCACGCCGGCATCGTCGCGGCGTCCGACGCCATCGGGGTCCCGATCCTGGTCGGCGGCACCAACAGCAACCCGCTCGACGACACCCAGGTGCTCAACCAGGGGATCGTCTTCCAGCCCGGCCTCGGCAGCGGCGACCGCTACACCAAGCGGCACCCGGTGCCCTACGGCGAGTACATCCCCTTCCGCGGCAGCAGCTGGATGCCGTCCACCTACGGCAGGCTCACCGAGGTGCCGCGCGACATGGTCCGCGGCACCAGCCTGGAGCCGATCCGGATCGGCGACCTGCTCGTCGCCGACGCGATCTGCTTCGACGTCGCCTACGACGAGGGGATCGCCGGCCAGGTGGCCCGCGGCGCCGAGCTCGTCACGGTGCAGACGAGCAACGCGATGTTCAGCCGCACCGGCCAGCTCGCCCAGCAGTTCGAGATCAGCCGCCTGCGGGCCCAGGAGACCGGCCGGTGGGTGGTGGTGGCCGCGATCAACGGGATCTCCGGCGTCGTACGACCTGACGGCACGGTGGTCGCGTCGGTCCCCGCACGCGGGCAGGAGGTGCTGGTGGAGAGCGTCGGTCTCAGCTCCAGCCAGACCCTCGCCGTCCGTCTCGGCGTCTGGCCCGGACGACTCGCACTGATCTTCCTCGTCGTGCACACGGCGGTCGTGCTCATCACCTATCGTCGTCGCCGGCGGCGCGACCGCGCCGCCGATGACGACCTGCAGCCGCCCCGGCCGCTGCAGCCCCTGGAGCGAGGTACGCCCGCGTGAGTGTCGACGGTCTCGGCCGGTGCGTGATGGTCATCCCGACCTACGACGAGGCCGACAACCTCGAGTGGATCGTGGGGCGGTTGCGCGCCGCCCAGCCGGGCGTGGACGTGCTGGTCGTCGACGACAACAGCCCGGACGGCACCGGTGACATCGCCGACAAGATCGCCGCCGCCGATCCCGCCGTCACCGTCGTGCACCGCACGGAGAAGGCCGGGCTGGGCGCTGCCTACCTCCACGGCTTCGACGTCGCGCTCCGATCGGGATACGACGTCATCGGCGAGATGGACGCCGACGGGTCGCACCAGCCCGAGCAGCTCCAGCGGCTCCTCGACGCGCTCCACACGGCCGACCTCGTCATCGGCTCGCGCTACGTCCCCGGCGGCTCGGTGGTCAACTGGCCCCTGCAGCGGCTCCTGCTCTCGCGGGGCGGCAACCTCTACGTCCGTCTGCTGCTCGGCATCCGGGTCAAGGACGCCACCGCCGGCTACCGCCTGTTCCGGCGCACGACCCTGGAGGCGATCGACCTTGGCTCGGTGAGGTCTACTGGATACGTGTTCCAGACCGATCTCGCCTACCGCACGCTCAGCCGCGGGCTCCGCCTGACCGAGGTCCCGATCGAGTTCGTCGAGCGCGAGCGGGGCGACTCCAAGATGAGCGGCCAGGTCGCGACCGAGTCGCTGCGGAAGATCACCCGCTGGGGGCTCTCGGAGCGACGGCGGCGACTGCGGGGGAGCAGGGGCCGGTCATGACGACGCCGACCCCGGCCGCGGGACAGCGCCGTCGGCGCCGGTGGGTGCGCCCGGTCCTCGCGGCCGCCTTCGTCGTGGTGCCGCTGGTCGAGATCTGGGCCATCCTGCAGGTCGGCCAGCTCGTGGGCCCCTGGTGGACGATCGTGCTGCTCGTGCTCGACAGCCTGCTCGGGGCGTGGCTGATCAAGCGCGAGGGTGGCCGCGCCTGGACCGCGCTGCGCGAGGCACTGCAGCTCGGTCGGATGCCGGCCCGCGAGATCGCCGACGGCGCGCTGATCCTCATCGGCGGCACGTTGATGCTCAGCCCGGGATTCGTGCTCGACATCGCGGGCATCGTGCTGATCCTGCCGTTCACCCGGCCCCTCGCGCGCCGGCTGCTCACCCGGGTGGTCGAGCGGCGACTGGTGGTCGCGCCCGGCCTCGGCGGCCCGTTCGGCCCTCCCGGCTTCGGGAGCGGTTTCGGCACCGGCTTCGGTCCGGGCCCCGGACCCCGGGACGACGAACGCCCCGGACCTGGGCCCGGAGGCCCGGTGGTCCGGGGCGACGTCGTCGAGTGAAGCGACAGCCTGATCAGCTGATCAGCTGACGCGCTTCTTCTTGTTGGCGCGGTGCAGGTGCGCGGGGCCGATCTCGCCGCCGCGCAGCAGCTCCAGCCGCTCCTTGAGGATGTCCTCGAGCTCCTTCTCGGAGCGACGCTCCAGGAGCATGTCCCAGTGCGTGCGCACCGGCTTCTCGACCTTCTCCTCGGGGAGGATGCCCGCCGTGCTCAGGGCCTCCTCGCCACATCGCGGGCACTCCCACTTGGCCGGGATGTCGGCCTCGACCGACATCGTGACCTCGAAGTCGTGCCCCTGCTTGCACCGGTAACCGACCTGCTGCCGAGCGGCGAACTCGATGCCGCGCTCGTCCTCGAAACTCTGGCCGCCGAGCCGTGCGCCACGTAGTGTGCGCTCCGCCACCGTGCCCACCTCCATTGGGTTGCTGACACCCGTTGTGTTGTTCGGGTCTTCCAGTGCAACGAGCCAGACAATGGTTCGTGACGCCGCTCGTGGCGACGCGGCTCGACCGCACCGGAACTTCTACGATCTTCAACGGTAGCGGGGACCGCACAATTCCGCGGAT
The DNA here is from genome assembly GCF_048161455.1 of Nocardioides sp. T5. Taxonomy (NCBI): domain Bacteria; kingdom Bacillati; phylum Actinomycetota; class Actinomycetes; order Propionibacteriales; family Nocardioidaceae; genus Nocardioides; species Nocardioides sp. T5. The sequence goes on from NZ_CP182415.1 coordinate 2,401,427, forward strand.
TCATGGTGCCGGCGGCCACGCTCAGGCGAGACGAACTTCACCCCCAGGGGTGGACCTGGCCCCGAGCAGGCTCAGATCACGGCGGGTACGTCGTTGCCCGCCTCGCGGATGCCGCGCTCGGTGTCGACCCGGGTGAGCAGCAGGCCGCCGATCACGAAGAAGGCGATCAGGGCGAACAGCGCCGGCCGGTAGGAGTCGGTGAGGGCGAGCACGATGCCGAACGTGGCCGTGCCGAACCAGGAGGTGCCGCGGTCCATCGCGTGGTAGAAGCTGAAGTACTCCGCCTCCTTGCCCCGGGGGATGAGGAGGGAGAAGTAGGACCGGGCGAGGGCCTGCGTGCCACCCAGCACGATGCCGATGGCCACGCCCATCACCAGGAAGAGGGCCACGTTGCCGGCCGGCAGGAACAGGCCCGCCGTGACGATCACGCACCAGATGGCCAGTCCCATCAGGATGGTCCGCTTGGCGCCCACCCGGCCGGCGAGCCGGCCGAACAGCAGCGCACCGCCGAAGGCCACGAACTGCACCATCAGGATCGTGGCGATGAGGACCGTCTGGCCGTGGCCGAGCTCCTCCGAGCCGTAGACCGACGCGGACGCGATGACGGTCTGGATGCCGTCGTTGAAGAACAGGTAGGCGATCAGGAACGTCAGGGCCATGGGGTACTGCCGCATGTCGCGCAGCGTGGCCGCGAGCTGGCCGAAGCTCCGGCGGATCGCGTTGCCCTCCACCTGCTCGACCGCGACCGGCGGGTGGTCGTTGAGCTTGAGGAAGGGGATCAGGGTGAACCCGGCCCACCACACGGCTGCCGACAGCATGCACAGGCGGGCGGCGAGTCCCTCGTCGAGCCCGAGGGCCTCGTGCCCGAGGTAGACGGCCAGGTTGAGCACGAGGAGGAGGCCGCCGCCGAGGTAGCCGAAGGCCCAGCCGCGGGAGGAGACCCGGTCCCGGTCGTCCTCGTCGGAGATGAGCGGCAGGATCGAGTCGTTGACCACGCCGGCCGCGCCGAAGAACAGGTTGCCCAGCACGATGCCGACCGCGGCGAGCTGCCAGTTGTCGCCCGTCGCGAAGAAGATCAGTGAGGCGAAGAACGCGCCGATCCAGGCCAGGGTCGCGAGCAGGCGCTTCTTGTTGGCCACGCGGTCGGCGTAGGCCCCCAGCGGGGGCAGGACCAGTGCGGACAGGATCGTGGAGACCGTGATCAGCCAGAAGAACAGCGAGTCGGGCGGCAGGGAGATCCCGCCGACCTCGAAACGGCCGTCCTCGCCGCCGACCGCGTTCTCGGCCAGGTTGATGAAGTAGGGGCCGAAGAAGACGGTGCCGATGGTGGTCGTGTAGGCGCTGTTGGCCCAGTCGTACCAGTACCAGGCCTTCTGCTCGCGCGCCTGCTCGAGCGGCGCGAGGTTGGCGATCCCGCCCTCCACGTCCGTCATGCGTCCCCCTCCATGCCGTCCCCCTGCCATGGCTGGTCGGGGCCGTTCCACTGTCCGCGGGCGCGGAGCACGTCCCTGAGTATGTCCGTGCGATCGGTCATGATGCCGTCGACACCACGGTCCAGGAGGGCGTTCATCTCAATTGGATCGTCGATGGTCCAGACGTGCACCTGGACGCCGGCCGCGCGGGCCCGTCGTACGAGCCCGCGCGAGACCACGAGGACGCGGCCCCGCCGGTGGGGGACCTGCAGCGCCACCGGACGCCCGCGGGTGAGCCACCGGGCGAGCCGGGCGCTGGGGGACAGCACGAAGGCGACCACCTCCAGCGGGTGGGCCGAGGTGGCCACCCGGCCACCCGTGCGCCGGCGGAACGCGTTCATCCGGCGTCCGGAGAACGAGCCGACCAGCACCCGGTCCCACGCCTGACGCTCCTCGATGAAGCGCGCGAGCGCCTCGACCGCGCCCTCGGACTTGAGGTCGATGTTGAAGCGAGCCCGCGGGAAGGCGTCGAAGAGGTCGGCGAGGGTCGGCACCCGCTCGCGACCGCCGATCAGGGCCTGCTGCACCTCGGCGTACGTCGAGTCCGCGATGCTGCCGGTGCGGTCGGTCACCCGGTCCAGGACGGTGTCGTGGAACGCCAGCAGGACGCCGTCGCGGGTGACGTGGACGTCGGTCTCGAGGTAGGTGTAGCCGAGCTCGACCGCGTGCGCGAACGCGGCCAGCGTGTTCTCGAGGCCCTCGATGTCGGGGTGGTAGGCGCCACCACGGTGGGCGAAGGCAAGGGGCCGTCCGCTGTCGAGGTAGGCAGGTACGGACCGTTGGGGCGACGTCACGTCAGAAGTATGGACGTCAGCGGTACCGTCGGGGGATGGAGAGCATGACGTGTCCCCGGTGTGGTGTGGAGATGGACCAGCGGACCCACGGTGAGGCGACGGTCAGCTCGTGCCCTGAGGGGCACGGGGTGTTCCTCGCGCGCGCCGACCTGGGGATGCTGGTCGAGGCGGAGAACGACTGGCACCGCAACGCCGGCCAGCACACCGCACCCCTGCCGCGCATCACCGCCGACATGACCGCCCCACCGACGACCGGCAAGGTGTCGCGGGCCTGGGTCGAGACGTTGTTCAGCTGAGCGGTCGCCGCTGCGTGCCTTACTGGGTGTGTCCCACTTCCCGGCTGAATCGGTCCCGGGGAAGCGCACGCTCATGACGATGAGCGGAACGCCGTCGCCCCCGGACCTCGACTGCACCGTCGTGCCGTGCTTTGATCGAAACGTACCTGTGCGCGGACGACCGAGGGGAGCCCCATAGTGCTGCAGTTCATCTTCGCTGTCGTAGCCGTGCTGTTCATGGTTGCCGTCATCGTCGCCTATCTCGTCCTGGTCGTCAGTGACGTGCGCAGCAGGAACGGTGAACCTCTGGACCCCGACGGGCAGCGCCGCTTGGACGCACATGAACAGCGTGACGCTCAGCGACGGGTCAACAAGGGCGCTCGCAGCGCCGGCTGGTAGCGAAGGAGCGGACCACCTGCGCCGCTCCAGGATGACCTCTGCATCAGCACGGGGCGACTGAGTTCGCCCTGCACGTGTGGCCTTGCAGGACGTCATGAGTTCTCGCGGTGCGAACCGGCATTGTTCATGACGTCATGGGGAGCAGCGCGGCAGGTGTGCTGAGGTCATCGCTACCCCGGCGGGGCAGCGCGGCAGTTCGTCGGGGTCAAGTTCTTGGCGATGGCCCTGCGCCGGGTGATGGAGAGGCCGCAGGGTTGCGCTGGGTCACACCGCGACCGGCGACTCGTCCCTCGTCGCCGGCTGCCCGTCTCAGATGTCGCGGAAGGTCTCGATGTTGGCGCCGAGCTCGTTGAGGCGCTCGGCGAGGTCCTCGTAGCCGCGGTGGATGACGTACGTCGAGCGCAGCACGCTGCGGCCCTTCGAGGCGAGCATCGCGATCAGCAGCACGACGGCCGGGCGCAGGGCGGGCGGGCAGACGATCTCCGCGCCCGAGAAGTGCGTCGGGCCCTCGATCAGCACGCGGTGCGGGTCGAGGAGCTTGACCTGGGCACCGAGCTTGTTGAGCTCGGTGAGGTAGATCGCGCGGTTCTCGTAGACCCAGTCGTGGAGGAGCGTCTGGCCCTCGGCGACCGCGGCGATGACGGCGAAGAACGGCAGGTTGTCGATGTTGAGGCCGGGGAACGGCATCGGGTGGATCTTGTCGAGCGGCGCCCGCAGCTCGGAGGGGTGGGTGGTGATGTCCACCAGCCGGGTCTCGCCGTTGAGGGCGGCGTACTCGGGGGAGCGGTCGTAGCGGAATCCCATCTCCTCCAGCGTCGCGAGCTCGATCTCGAGGAACTCGATCGGCACCCGACGGATGGTGATGGACGACTTGGTCACGATGGCGGCCGCGAGGAGCGACATCGCCTCGATCGGGTCCTCGGCGGGGGCGTAGTCGACGTCGACGTCGATGGACGACCGGCCGGTGACCTTGAGCGTCGTGGTGCCGATGCCCTCGACCTCCACGCCCAGGCGCTGGAGGTAGAAGCACAGGTCCTGGACCATGTAGTTGGACGAGGCGTTGCGGATCACGGTCGTACCCGGGTGGAGCGCCGCGGCCATGAGGGCGTTCTCGGTGACCGTGTCGCCGCGCTCGGTCAGCACGATCGGCCGGGACGGCTCGATGGTGCGGTTGACGCTGGCGTGGTAGCTGCCGTCGCTCGCCTTCACCTCGAGGCCGAAGGGACGCAGCGCCGACATGTGCGGCTCGACCGTGCGCTCGCCGAGGTTGCAGCCACCGGCGTAGGGGAGGTCGAACTCGTCGTAGCGGTGCAGCAGCGGGCCGAGGAACATGATCACGGAGCGCGTACGTCGCGCTGCCGTCTCGTCGATGGCCGCGAGGTTGAGGTCCGCGGGCGGGATGATCTCCAGGTCGTTGTCGTCACCGACCCAGCGGGTGGCCACGCCGAGCGAGTTGAGCACCTCGAGCAGGCGGTTGACCTCCTCGATGCGCGCGACCTTGCGCAACGTCGTACGACCCTTGTTGAGCAGCGAGGCACACAGCAGCGCGACGCCGGCGTTCTTCGAGGTCTTGACGTCGATCGAGCCGGACAGCGTGGTGGGACCGTCGACGCGCAGGTGCGTGGGTCCGGCGCCCAGGGCCACGATCTCGGAGTCGAGTGCCGCGCCGATGCGGGCCAGCATCTCGAGGGAGAGGTTCTGGTGGCCCTTCTCGATGCGGTTGATCGCACTCTGGCTCGTGCCGAGCAGCTCGGCCAGCTGGTGCTGGGTGAGCCCGCGGTGCTTGCGGGCGTCGCGGATGAGGTTGCCGATGCGACCCTTGTAGTCAGCCATGCGACAACGGTATCTCAGATATGAGATAACGCTAGTTCGCCGCTCCCGGGCGTCCTTCGACGACGGCGGGAGGGACGCCCGTAGGGAGGGATGGCGTGCACACGTGCATGGCAGGATCGGCCCATGCGTGCCACCACCATCCATGCGCCCGGTGACATCCGCGTCGAGGAGGTCGCCGACCCGCGGATCGAGCTGCCCACCGACGCGATCGTCAAGGTGGTCGCCGGCTGCATCTGCGGCTCCGACCTCTGGCCCTACCGCGGTGAGAACGACGTGAGCGCCGGGTCGACGATCGGCCACGAGTGCATCGGCGTCGTGGAGGAGGTGGGCTCGGAGGTCTCCGCCACCAAGGTCGGCGACTTCGTGATCGTCCCGTTCTGCCACTGCGACAACACCTGCGCGCACTGCCGCGCGGGGGTGCAGTCGGCGTGCGTCAACCTCGGCATGACCCAGAGCGGGCAGGGCGAGTACGCCCGGGTGACCCAGGCCGACGGCAGCCTCGTCGCGACCGACGGGATGCCTGACGAGCACCTGGTCCCGTCGCTGCTGGCGCTCACCGACGTGATGGCCACCGGCTGGCACGCGGCGGTCGCCGCCGGCGTGCAGCCCGGGCACACCGTCGTCGTGGTCGGCGACGGCGCGGTCGGCCTCAGCGGGGTGCTCGCGGCCTCTCAGATGGGCGCCGAGCGCGTGATCGCGATGTCGCGCCACGAGCCCCGTCAGGAGATCGCCCGGTCCTTCGGCGCGACCGACGTCGTCGCCGAGCGCGGCAAGGAGGGGGAGGCCCGCATCGCCGACCTCACCGACGGCATCGGCGCCGACGCCGTCCTCGAGTGCGTCGGCACCGACGGCGCCATGAAGACGGCGTTCACCGTCGCGCGCCCGGGCTCGACGGTCGGCTTCGTGGGCGTGCCGCACGGCGTCGAGCTGCCGGTGCGCCGGATGTTCCAGAAGAACGTCGGCCTCGCCGGCGGGATGGCCCCGGTCCGCCGCTACCTGCCTGACCTGCTCGACCGGGTGCTGTCGGGTGCGATCGACCCGGGCAGGGTCTTCGACCTGACGCTCCCGATGGCCGAGGCGGCCGAGGGCTACCGGGCCATGGACGAGCGTCGCGCGATCAAGGTGCTCCTCCGCCCATGACGTCACCCGAGGACAAGCTGCTGCTCGGTCCGCTGCTCCGCTACGTCGACGAGACCTCGGCGTCGGTCTGGGTCGAGACGGACGGCCCCGGTCGCGTCACGGTGGCCCGGGGGACGGCGAGCGCCAGCGCGTCGACGTTCGTCGTCCACGACCACCACTACGCCCTCGTCGAGCTCGACGGGCTCGCTCCGGGCACCGCGGAGCCCTACTCGGTCACGATCGACGGCGACCGGGTGTGGCCGCCGGTCGGGTCGCCGTTCCCCGACCCCGTCATCGCCACCCTCGAGGCGGGCCGGCCACTGCACCTGGCGTTCGGCTCGTGCCGCACGTCGGTCTCCCACGACGAGAAGGGCAACAGGACCCACGGCGTCGACGCCCTGCGCGCGTGGGCACTGCGTGTCGCCGGACAGGTCGAGGCCGCCGACCCGGACGATGCCGACCTCGACCCGGACCGTCTCCCCGACCTGGTGCTGTTCCTGGGCGACCAGGTCTACGCCGACGAGACCACCGACGCGATGCGCGAGTTCATCGAGTCCCGCCGCGACATCGAGCAGCCGCCGTGGACCGAGCTCCAGGACTACGAGGAGTACGCCCACCTCTACAAGCTCGCGTGGTCCGATCCCGCGAACCGGTGGCTGCTGTCGACCGTGCCGAGCGCGATGATCTTCGACGACCACGACATCCGCGACGACTGGAACACGTCGATGGACTGGCGTCGGGAGATGGAGGCCACCTCGTGGTGGCACGGACGCATCGTCGCCGGGCTGGCGTCCTACTGGGTCTACCAGCACCTGGGCAACATGTCGCCCGCCGAGCGGGAGCAGGATGAGGTCTACGCGAAGGTGCGCGCGCACCGGGGTGACGCCGAGCAGGACCTCGGTCCGTTCCTCGACGAGTTCGCCGCCAGGGTCGACCAGGAGCCACAGACCTACCGCTGGAGCTACACCCGCGACTTCGACACCCAGGCTCGGCTGGTGGTGGTCGACTCGCGCGCGGCCCGCAAGCTCGACCCGGACGACCGGGCGATGCTCGACGACGACGAGGCCGCCTGGCTCGACGAGCAGCTGCGCGGCGACGTCGACCACCTGCTGGTCGGCACGTCCCTGCCCTTCCTGCTCGCGCGCGGGCTGCACCACCTCGAGGCGTTCAGCGAGGCGCTCGCCCAGGGAGCGTGGGGCGAGCGTGGCGGCCGGATGGGGGAGAAGCTGCGCCAGCTGGTCGACCTCGAGCACTGGGGCGCCTTCCAGAACAGCTTCCAGCAGGTCGCGCGTCAGGTCATGGCGGTCGCGGCGGGGGAGCGGGGACGAGCCCCGTCCACCGTCACGTTCCTCTCGGGCGACGTGCACCACAGCTACGTCAGCGAGGCGCGTACGACACACGGCGGGCCGGTCCTGCGCTCGACGGTCCTCCAGGCCGTGTGCTCACCGATCCGCAACCCGCTCTCGCGCAACATGCGCTTCGCGACCGCCGCGCTCTCCTACGGCGTCGCCGGCCCGATGGGACGCCTCGCGTCGAAGTCGGCTCACGTGCCTGACGCGCCGCTCACCTGGACCTACGCCGAGGGGCCGTGGTTCGACAACAACCTGGCCTTCCTCCGGCTGGCCGGCCCGAGCCTGCGCATGTGGTGGGTCACCGGCGAGGTCGTCGACGACCACGACCGGCCGCGGCTGGCGAAGGTGGAGTCCTACGAGCTCGACGAGGACGGCAACCCGCCCCCGCGCGAGCACTTCGTGTCCAAGGTGCGCCGCAGGGTCACGCGGCGCGCGAAGGACGACTCGGTCCGCGAGCGCTGAGGAGAGCGGCGCCGGGGTCTCAGGCGTTGCTGAGCACGCGGTCGCGCCCGTGGGCGCAGCTGCACGTGTCCGAGCACGGCAGGTAGGTGTGACGACCGTGGCCGCACGCGCTGCACGGCAGGTCGTGAGAGAGGTGGACCGAGCTGGTCTCGACGGTGTCCCACATGCCGTCCACGGTCCCACCGGAACGCGCCCGACGGGCGCGAACCCGCCGGGAATGACCGATCTGGGGCAGGAATGACCCGTTCGGGTCATGCCGACGTGACCCCGACACACCGGGCTCGGGTCCTAGGATCGCGCCATGGGCGCCCCACCGAGCCTGGAGCTCACACCGAGGCAGGCCCGGCGCATCGCCGTACGCGCCCAGCTGCTCGCCGCGCCGCGCCCCACCGACGTGCTGGAGGTGGTCCGACACCTCGGGTTCCTCCAGGTCGACCTCACCCGCGTCGTGGCGCAGCATGCCGACCTCGCCCTGTGGACCCGGCTCGGGGCGGCCTACGCGCCGGAGGACCTCGAGGAGCTGGTGGGCGACGGCGCCCTGGTCGAGCTCCGGGCCATGCTGCTGCCCAGCGAGGATGTCGCGCTGCACCGCGCCGACATGGACGCCTGGCCCGGCGAGCCGCCGCTCAAGGAGTGGCAGGAGGACCTCGCCGACTGGGTGGCTGCCAACCACGGCTGTCGCCGCGACGTGCTCGCGCTGCTGCGCGCGGAGGGACCGACCGCCGCCCGCGACCTGCCGGACACGTGCGACGTGCCGTGGCGCTCGACGGGGTGGACCAACGACAAGAACGTGATGAAGCTGCTCGAGTGCCTCGAGGCGCGCGGCGAGGTGGCGGTCGCCTCGCGCGAGGGCAGGGAGAGACGCTGGGACCTCGCCGAGCGCGTCCACCCCGGTGACCCGGCGGTGCCCGCCGAGGAGGCCCACCACGTCCTCGCCGCGCGGCGCCTGCGGGCGCTCGGCATCGCCCGACCACGGGCGCTGGAGGCCTGGGACGAGAGGTACGACGTCCGCGGCACCGGTGCGGCCGCCCGCGTCGAGGGCGTACGCGGGGTGTGGCGGGTGGACCCCGACCGGCTGGCCGACCTCGACGCCTTCGAGGGGCGCACCGCGATCCTCTCGCCCCTGGACCGGCTGGTCTTCGACCGGAAGCGGATGGAGGACGTGTTCGGCTTCGACTACCAGCTGGAGATGTACAAGCCCGCAGCGAAGCGGCAGTGGGGCTACTGGGCGATGCCGGTGCTCGACGGCGACGAGCTGGTCGGGAAGGTCGACGCGACGGCCGACCGAGAGGCGGCCGTGCTCGTGGTCGACGCGGTGCACGAGGACGGTGACTGGTCCGCGGCGCGACGCCGGCGCGTGCACGCTGAGCTCGACGCGCTGGGGGAGTGGCTCGGGCTCGAGGTCGCCCGGCCCTGACCCGCGACGGCGTCAGCCCAGCTCGAGGCCGAGCGACGCGGCGAGCCGGCGCGGGTCGGCGACGGCGAGCGTGACGCCGGGGTGGGTGATCGTCCCAGTGGGGTCGATCGCCGGGACGGGCTCGTGGAAGGTCAGGCAGAGGGCGCGGTCGCCGTTCGTCGTGAACGAGACGCCGCGGTCGGTCAACGACAGGTGCGGGGGACCGGCGGTCCGGTGCCACGCGAAGCCACCCGTGAGCTCGGCCGAGGCGATGTTGGAGCGGGGCGTGACCAGGCGCCACGGCCCGTACCGCACGAACAGCCACTCCGGGCCGACCTCGACCGTGGTCGTGGCGGGAGTGATGCCGAAGGCACGCGCCGGAGGGACGTACGTCGGCGCGAAGGCGAAGTCAAAGGACTCCACCGCCTGCGGAGCGCCCTCGCCGCCGGGCTCGCGCACCAGACCCCGCAGCGCCGCGCCGGCAGGGACGCGGTAGGGCTGCAGCACGGCGGCCGTCGGGGCAGGCACGCGGAGCAGGGCGCGGCTGCCGCCGCCCGGCGCGGGCAGGACGTGGTGGTCCATGGTCACCGCGGCCGGTCCGCGACCGGCCCGCCAGGTCCACGACCGCAGCGCGGGGTCAACCCCGGTGACCTCGAAGTCCACGGCCACGCCTGCCGGGCCGTGCACCCGGCCGGTGGTGCCGACGGCGAGCACGTCGTCGGTCGCCTCGACGTCACGGATCAGCGGGGCCCACGACGACCAGGTCGCGGGCGTGGTGAAGCGCCGCCACGCCTCGTCGGCGGTGGCGGGACCGTGGGCGTCGACGAGCACGAGAAGACCCGCTCAGAGCCGGACGGTGTCGTTGTCGCCGAGGTCGGGCTTGTCGTCGCTGAGCAGCCCCTTGGCCATCTGGACGGCGACGGCGACCTTGCCCGGGGACTCCCAGTACTCCGCGGTGTCGCCGTCGATGCGCAGCAGCACGTTGTCGGGGTCGTCGGGACCTCCGGACATGAAGGCACCGGCGGACGCGTCCCACAGCTCGCGGAGCTTGGCCCGGTCGTCGCTGACGTGGGCGGTGCCGGTCAGCGAGACCCAGCCGGCCTTGCTGGCGTACGACACGTTGACCCGCGGGTCGGCTTCGATCGCGCGCACCTTGTCGCTGCTGCGCTCGGTGAGGAACCAGGTGGTGCCCGGGTCCTCGAAGTCCTGGGTGCCCATCGGCGTGGAGACCAGGCGGCCGTCGAGCGACACGTAGGTCAGCACGGCGATGTCGGTCGCCTCCATGATCTCGGCAACGGGCGCGGTCCGTTCGTCGTGGGTGCTCATGCCTCGACACTGGCACGGTGGACAAACCCGGCACCCCACCCGAGGGGCGGAGTCGGTCACGACAGCGGCGCGCGGGGCGTCGTACTGGCAGGATTGCACCCGCCACGACAGGGGAGACGCACACGTGACCACCACACACCCGGCCGACGACCACGCACTGATCCGCGTCGAGGGCGCGCGGGAGAACAACCTCAAGAACGTCAGCGTCGAGCTGCCCAAGCGCCGCCTGACGGTCTTCACGGGGGTGTCGGGCTCGGGGAAGAGCTCGCTCGTCTTCGCGACGATCGCGGCGGAGTCGCAGCGGATGATCAACGAGACCTACAGCGCGTTCGTGCAGGGCTTCATGCCCACCCTGGCGCGACCCGACGTGGACCACCTCGAGGGCCTGACGACGGCGATCATCGTCGACCAGGAGCGCATGGGTGCCAACCCGCGGTCCACCGTCGGCACGGCCACCGACGCCAACGCGATGCTGCGGATCCTCTTCAGCCGGCTCGGGGACCCGTACGTCGGCCCGCCGACGGCGTACTCCTTCAACGTCCCGACCCGCAAGGCGAGCGGGATGATGACCACGGAGAAGGGTGGTCACACCGAGCGCCGGATCGCCAAGCAGGAGGTCTACCTCGGCGGCATGTGTCCGCGCTGTGAGGGCATGGGCAAGGTCAACGACATCGACCGGACCGCTCTCTACGACGAGGACAAGTCGCTCTCCGAGGGTGCGCTGACGGTGCCCGGCTACTCGATGGACGGGTGGTACGGCCGGTTGTTCGAAGGCATGGGACTGCCGATGGACAAGCCGATCCGGTCGTTCACCAAGAAGCAGCTCGAGACGATGCTGTGGGCCGAGCCGACCAAGATCAAGGTCGAGGGGGTCAACCTCACCTTCAACGGGATCATCCCCCAGATCCAGAAGTCGATGCTGTCCAAGGACCCCGAGGCCATGCAGCCGCACATCCGGCGCTTCGTCGAACGGGCCGTCACCTTCCAGACCTGCCCCGACTGCGACGGCACGCGGCTCACGCCCGAGGCCCGGAAGTCGACGATCGCCGACAAGTCCATCGCCGACCTGTGCGAGATGCAGATCAGCGACCTCGCGGACTGGGTCCGAGACCTCGACGAGCCGTCGGTGGCGCCGCTGCTCAAGGGCCTGCAGCACCTGCTCGACTCGTTCAGCGAGATCGGCCTGGGCTACCTCTCGCTCGACCGGCCGGCCGGCACGCTGTCCGGCGGTGAGGCGCAGCGCACCAAGATGATCCGCCACCTCGGGTCCTCGCTCACCGACGTGACCTACGTCTTCGACGAGCCCACGATCGGGCTGCACCCCCACGACATCGAGCGGATGAACAACCTCCTGCTCCAGCTGCGCGACAAGGGCAACACCGTGCTGGTGGTGGAGCACAAGCCGGAGACGATCGGCATCGCCGACCACGTGGTCGACATCGGTCCGGACGCCGGGGCCGCGGGCGGCACCATCTGCTTCGAGGGCGACGTCGACGGCCTCCGCACGAGCGACACCATCACCGGCAGGCACCTCGACGACCGCGCGCGGCTCAAGGAGACGGTGCGCGAGGCGACCGGCGCGATGGAGGTGCGCGGCGCCTCGACCCACAACCTCCGCGACGTCGACGTCGACGTGCCGCTCGGGCTCCTCACCGTCGTCACCGGCGTGGCAGGGTCGGGCAAGAGCTCGCTCATCCACGGCTCGCTGGCCGGGCGCGACGAGGTCGTCGTGATCGACCAGGGCGCCATCAAGGGCTCCCGGCGCAGCAACCCGGCGACCTACACCGGGCTGCTCGAGCCGATCCGAAAGGCGTTCGCCAAGGCCAACGGCGTCAAGCCCGCACTCTTCAGCTCCAACTCCGAGGGCGCCTGCCCGACGTGCAACGGCGCCGGGGTGATCTTCACCGAGCTCGGCCCGATGGCGACGGTGGAGTCGCCGTGCGAGGAGTGCGAGGGCCGACGCTTCAAGGCCGAGGTCCTCGAGCACACGCTGGGCGGCAAGGACATCGCCGAGGTGCACGAGATGTCGGTCGTCGACGCCCTCGCGCTCTTCAGCGACGGCGAGGCGAAGATCCCTGCTGCGGTGAAGATCCTCGACCGGCTGGTCGACGTCGGTCTGGGCTACCTGTCGCTTGGCCAGCCGCTCACCACGCTGTCCGGCGGTGAGCGCCAGCGACTCAAGCTCGCCACGCAGATGGGGGACAAGGGCGACGTCTACATCCTCGACGAGCCCACGACCGGCCTCCACCTCGCCGACGTGGCCAACCTGCTCGGCCTGCTCGACCGCCTCGTCGACGCGGGCAAGTCGGTCATCGTCATCGAGCACCACCAGGCCGTGATGGCGCACGCCGACTGGATCATCGACCTCGGTCCCGGCGCCGGCCACGACGGCGGCACCGTCGTGTTCGAGGGTCCGCCGGCCGCCATGGTGGCGGCGAAGGAGCCCACGCTGACCGGCAAGCACCTCGCGGCGTACGTCAGCGGTTGAGGGTCAGGCCTGGCAGACCGGGCACCAGAACAGCCGCCGGGCAGCGATCTGCGTGTCCTGGACGGCGGTCCCGCAGATCCGGCACGGCAGACCGGCCCGGCCGTAGACGTAGTGGGCGTCCACCCGGCGCGGCCGGCCCGCCGGGCGCTCCCGGTCCTCGGGGAGCGTCGTGACGATGCGCCCCGCGCGGACCCCGGCGCGCAGCAGCACCACGAGGTCGTCCCACAGGGCGTGCATCGCGGGCGCGTCGTGGAGGCGGCCCGGGCGCAACGGGTCGAGCCGCTGCCGGAACAGCACCTCGGCGCGGTAGACGTTGCCGACACCGGCGACTACCGCCTGGTCCATGAGGAGCGTCGCGATCGGCGCGCGGCTGCGCAGCACGCGGGCCACGAACGCCTCCCCGTCTGGGCGCCGCCGCAGCGGGTCCGGGCCCAGCCGCGCCAGGACAGCCGTGCGCTCCGCCTCGGTCAGCACCTCGCAGGCGGTCGGACCGCGCAGCTCCAGCCAGTGTCCGGCGCCCACGAGGCGCAGCCGCAGCGCTCCGCGGGCCTCCGGCGCCGGCAGGGTGCCGTCGCGGAATTTGCCGTAGAGACCGAGGTGCACGTGCAGCCACAGGTCGTCGTAGCGGTGGAAGAGGTGCTTGCCCCACGCGTCCGTGGAAGCGAGCACACGACCGTCGAGGAGACGGGCACCGTCCTCGAAGCGGCCCTGCGGGCTGTCGGCGGACACGGGCTCGCCGACGAGCAGGCGCGCGTGGCGGCGGGCGAGGCGGTGGATGGTGTGACCCTCTGGCACGCCCCGATCGTCGCCGACCCCTCCAACCACGGCGCCGCCCGCACGGGTGTGCTCGCACCTGCGAGCATGGAGCCATGAGTCCACGCGACCTGCGCGAGAGCATCGCCGAACGTCCTGTCGTCCTCGACGGTGGCCTCGCCACCCTGCTCGAGGAGCACGGCCACGACCTGTCGAGCGACCTCTGGTCGGCACGCCTGCTGCGCGACGACCCGGCCGCGATCGAGCGGGCCCACCGCGAGTTCTTCGCGGCAGGCGCCGAGGTCGCGACCACGTCGTCCTACCAGGTGTCGTTCGAGGGCTTCGGCGCCGAGGGTGCCGACCGTGACGATGTCGAGCGGCTGCTGCGCAGGAGCGTCCAGCTGGCCGCTGCCGCACGCGACGACGTCGCCCCCGACGGCTGGGTGGCCGCCTCGGTCGGACCGTACGGCGCGGTGCTGGCCGACGGCTCGGAGTACCGCGGCGACTACGACCTCGACGTCGCCGGCCTGCGGGCGTTCCACCGCCGGCGGCTCGACGTCCTGGCCTCGACCGTCGGTGAGCACGCCGACGTCCTCGCTGTGGAGACGATCCCGTGCCTGGCCGAGGTCGAGGCCGTGCTCGCCGAGCTCGACGGCAGCGGCGTACCGGCCTGGCTGTCGCTGTCGGCCGCCGACGGGATGACCCGCGCCGGCGAGCCGATCGGTGAGGCGTTCGCGATGGCGGCCGACGTCGCCGAGGTGGTCGCCGTCGGGGTGAACTGCACCTCGCCCGCCGACGCCGGTGCCGCCGTGCTGGTGGCCGGAGCGCATGGCCCCGCAGTCGTCTACCCCAACTCCGGGCAGGGCTGGAACGCCGCGACGAGGTCGTGGGAGGGACGGTCGGCGTTCGACCCCGCCGACGTCGCCGCCTGGGTGGAGGCGGGCGCCCGGCTGGTCGGGGGATGCTGCCGGGTGGGCACCGCCGACATCACCGCCCTGCGCGCCACGCTCGGCGGCTGACCGCCCCGGCCGGGGGACGTCCCGCCGGGACGTCATGAGAATGCGGGGCTCGAGCCGGCAGTTCTCATGACGTCAGCACGACCAGCCGCTGGGTGGCCCGCGTCATCGCGACGTAGCGGTCGACCGCGCCGGCCACGCCGTCGCCGAAGCGATCGGGGTCGACGAGCACGACGAGGTCGAACTCGAGACCCTTGACCAGCTCGGGGTCCAGCCGCCGCACGCGGTCGCGCCACGCCTGGTCGAGGGAGGAGCCTCGATGACCGCCACGCTCGACGACCACCGCCGTGCCCTCGACGTGCTCGGCCAACCAGTCGCCGATGATCGTGTCGCGCTCGGCGACCGGGGCGTGGAGCACCGGGACCCCGCTCTCGCGGACCGACGTGGGCACGTTGGCCTCCGGGAGCGCCGCGCGGATCACCGGCTCGGCCTCGGCCATCACCTCGGCGGGCGTGCGGTAGTTGACCGTCAGCGGCGCGACCGTGACCTCCTCCAGCCCGACGCGCGCCAGGCGCTCGGTCCACGACCCGGAGAAGCCGTGCCGTGCCTGCGCCGGGTCACCGACGACGGTCAGGCTGCGCGAGGGGCAACGCCGCAGCAGCATCGCCCACTCGGCGTCGCTGAGCTCCTGCGCCTCGTCGACGACGACGTGCGCGAACGGCCCGGCCAGCAGGTCCACGTCCGACGTCGGGAGCGCTGCGTCGTCGACCAGCGCGGTCTGCAGGTCGTCGTGGACGAGCATCGACACCAGCCCGTCCCCGAACTCGTCGGCGCCCGACTCGCGAGCCGTGGTGCGCAGGTCGTCGATCACCTCGCCGATCCGCGCGCGCTCGCGGGCCTCGGCCGCCTGCGTACGACGTCGGCGCCGCGAGGCCTCGGGGTCGCCGAGCCGCAGCCGGGCCGCGTCGAGGAGCGGGAGGTCGGCGTACGTCCACGCCTCGGGGTCGGTGCGGCGCAGCAGGCGCACGTCGTCGGGGCCGAGCCACGGGGCGCAGTGGCGCAGGTAGGCCGGCACCGTCCAGAGGTCGCCGACGAGGTCGGTGTGCTCGACCAGCGGCCAGGCGCGGTCGAAGGTGTCGCGCAGCCCGGCGTGGCGCTCGAGGACCCGGCGGAGCTCGACGGGGGAGAGGTCCTCGAACGCGTCCGCGGCCTTGTCGACGAGGATGGTGAGCACCTCGTCCCACACGTCGTCGCGGGCGAGGTTGTGCGGCGTGCCCGGGTCGGGGGAGCCGAAGGCCTCCGCCCACTCCGCCGCGGTGATCGGCACGTCGCCCCACGCGGTCTCGACCAGGTAGGACTCGGTGGGCGGCTCCTCGTAGAGGGCGACCGCCGGCTCGATCGCGGCCACCATCCGCAGGTCGGCCTTGAGCGTTGCCACCCGGTCGTCCGGCTCCGGACCCTGCGCCACCTCGGGCACGAGGTCGCGGACCGTGCACGTCTGGACACCTTCCTCGCCGAGGCTCGGCAGCACGTCGCCGACGTAGGCGAGGTAGGGCTCGTGCGGGCCGACGAACAGCACACCGCCGCGCCGGTGCCCCAACCGCGGGTCGGCGTAGAGCAGGTAGGCGGTGCGGTGCAGCGCGACGACGGTCTTGCCGGTGCCGGGTCCACCGTCGACCACGAGCGTGCCCCGTGACCCGGCCCGGACGATGGCGTCCTGGTCGGCCTGGATGGTGCCCAGCACGTCGCGCATCCGGGGCGTACGGCTGCCGCCGAGGGTGGCGATGAAGGCGGACTGGTCGTCGAGGGCCGCAGTGTGGGTGAGCCCCTCCTCGGTGAACGCCTCGTCCCAGTAGTCGACGATGCGCCCGCCCACCCAGCGGTAGCGCCGGCGGCTCACCAGTCCCTGCGGGTGCGCGTGGGTGGCGGCGAAGAACGGCTCGGCGGCGGGGGAGCGCCAGTCGACGAGCAGGCGGCGTCCGTCCGGGTCGGCCAGGCCGAAGCGGCCGACGTAGGTCGGCTCGTCCACGTCCTGGTGGACGATGCGGCCGAGGCAGAGATCGAGGTCGTAGCGGCGCAGGGCCCGCAACCGGGAGGTCAGCCGGTGCACCTCCTGGTCGCGCTCGAGGGCGGCCGTGCCGTGCCGCACCGGCGTCCGCCTGGTCTCCGCCAGGCGCTCCTCGAGCTCGGCCACCGCACGCTCCAGGCCGTTCGCGATGCGGGTGAAGTGGTCGCGGTCGCGGGCGATGAGACCCGGGTCGGCCTTGGCCGCGAGGGCGTCGGGAAGGGCGAACGGTGCGGTGTCCGGAAAGCTGTCCCGGGAGCTGTCGTGCTGCGTCACGCCGTGCAGTGTGAGCGCTGCACGGGGTCTTGCGGCAAGCCCCCGGATGGCCTATACGTTGAGAGTGGAGGCAGTCCAGGCCGTCGGTTCGGTCCCGATCCTGGAGGCCATGGGGATCCGTGTCGTCGAGGTCCGTCCCGGCTTCGCCGCCGCCGAGCTGCCGCCGGAGCCCAACGTGAACCACTTCGGCGTCACCTACGCCGGGTCCCTCTTCAGCGTGGCCGAGATGCTCGGTGGCCTGCTGAGCCTGGCCACCTTCGACCTCGACGACAGCGGCGAGCTCGCCGGGTTCGTGCCGCTCGTGAAGGAGTCGACGATCCGGTTCCGACGACCCGCGCTCGGCGTCGTACGCGCCTCGGCGTCGTTGCCGGACGACGAGGTCGCACGGGTGCGGGCCGACGCGCTGGCGACCGGCAAGGGGGAGTTCGTGCTCGAGGCGACTCTCACCGACGCTGCCGGCGAGGTCGTGGCGTCGACCACCGGGACCTACCAGGTCAGACGTCTCGGGTGAGCGCGCCGAGGTTCGTCCTGCACGACCACCGCCGGCCCAGCCCGCACTTCGACCTGCGGCTCGAGGAGGACGGCGTGCTGCGCAGCTGGGCGGTGCCCAAGGGGCTGCCGGCCGACACCCGCCACGACCGTCTCGCGATCGCGGTGGACGACCACGACCTCGACCACGTGGACTTCGAGGACGAGCACAAGTCCGTCGCCGACACCGGCACCTGGGAGGAGCACTCCCGTGACGACCGGCGTCTGGTGTTCTCGCTGCACGGCCGCGAGGGCGTACGTCGCTACGCCCTGATCCACACCGGAGGCTCCCAGTGGCTGCTGCACCTGACCAAGCAGCAGTCCGCCGTCAACGAGGGTTGACAAGGGGGCGTTATGTCAACGAAGGTTGACGCATGAGGACTGCTGTCGACGCCGAGGAACCGAGCGAGGAGAGCCCGCTCGAGGAGCTCATGCGCATCGCCCGCGCCAAGCACGACCTCGCGGCGGCCGAGGCCGTCGCGGTGCGCCGCGCCCGCATCCACGGTTTCTCCTGGGCCGAGATCGGCACGATGCTCGGCGTGTCCAAGCAGGCCATGCACAAGAAGTACGGCAAGTTCGCCTGACGCCGCGGTCGACTCGGAGGCTCCAGGCGGAGGATCGGGGAACGACAGCTCGCCCAGGGCGAGCCAGGGTTCCCCAGTACGTGGTGCGACTCGACGGCCCGCGACTCAGCAGGCCGCAGCGGCACCCCTGACGCTCCTCGTGCCATATCGCCGATAACTGACATTATGTCAGATAGCGTGGGTCCGGGGCTTACACCGGTGTGATCCGCACAGATGGGGTCCGTCCCCCATCTTTCCCGTGCGGGCTCTCGATAGGTTTGCCGCACCGCCAGATCGACGACGAGGACCACCGCCTGTGCTGATGCTGATCGCCGCGCTGTTCGCGGCGGCGGTGATGTCCCCGTCGCTGCTGCTGCGCGCCGGCCGACGTGCGTTCCTGGCGATCGCGCTGGTGCCGCTCGCCGGCACGGTGTGGGTCGCCGCCCAGGGCGTCGTCGTCCGCGACGGCGAGACCCTGCTCGAGGTCCGCCCGTGGGTCGGCAGCCTCGGTCTCGACCTGGCCCTCGCCATGGGCACCCTCCAGTGGGTGATGGCGCTCATCGTGCTGGGCATCGGCACGCTCGTCCTGGGCTACTGCGCGGCCTACTTCGGCGACGACGAGCCGGGCGTGCCCCGCTTCGGCGGCGTCCTCGTCGCCTTCATCGCCTCGATGCTCGGCCTGGTCCTCGCCGACGACCTGCTTCTGCTCTACGTCTTCTGGGAGCTGACGACGGTCTTCTCCTTCCTGCTGATCGGCCACGACTCCGAGCGGCGGGCCAGCCGGCGCGCCGCCATCCAGGCGCTGGTCGTGACCACGTTCGGCGGCCTGGTCCTCCTCGTCGGCGCCCTCGTCGTCGGCCGCGCGGCCGGGACGTTCCGGATCACCGAGATCCTGGCCGACCCGCCCGGTGGCACCGCCGTGACGGTCGGGGTCCACCTCCTGCTGGTGGGTGCCGTCAGCAAGTCCGCCCTGCTCCCCTTCCACTTCTGGCTGCCGTCGGCCATGGCGGCGCCGACGCCCGTCAGCGCCTACCTCCACGCGGCGTCGATGGTGAAAGCAGGCGTCTACCTCGTCGCGCTGCTCGCCCCCGCGTTCGCCGGCGTCGCGGGCTGGCGCACGGTGCTCCTGGTGCTCGGCCTCACCACGATGGTCCTCGGCGGGGTCCGCGCGCTCCGCCAGCACGACCTCAAGCTGCTGCTGGCCTACGGCACCGTCAGCCAGCTCGGCTTCCTCGTGCTCGTCCTCGGTGCCGGCACCCGCAGTGCGATGCTCGCCGGCCTCGCCCTGCTCGTCGCCCACGCCCTGTTCAAGGCGACCCTCTTCCTGGTCGTCGGCATCATCGACCACAGCACCGGCACCCGCGACCTGCGCGAGCTGACCGGGCTCGCCCGCCGGCTCCCCGTCCTCGCCGTGACCGCGACGCTCGCCGCCGCGTCGATGGCAGGCCTCCCCCCGCTGCTCGGCTACGTGGCCAAGGAGAGCGTGCTCGTCGCGCTCGTCGACATCGCCCGCGAGGGCGACGGCACCGGGATCGGTACGACGACCGGGTGGCTGCTGGTCATCGGCGTGATCGTCGGCTCGATCCTCACCGCCGCCTACTCCGCACGGTTCGTCTGGGGGGCCTTCGGCACCCGCGAGGTCGATGCCCCGGTGGCGGTCCACTCCCCCTCGCCGGCGTTCGTCGCGGCGCCCGTCGTCCTCGCCGTGCTGTCCCTGGTGCTCGGGCTGCTCGGCGCACCGTTGACGACCCTGCTCGGCCGCCAGGCAGAGGCGTTCCCGGCCGGAGCCCACGAGCCGGAGCTGACGTTGTGGCACGGCCCGGGGCTTCCCCTGGTCCTCACGCTCGTCACGCTCGCTGCGGCCTCGGCCTTGTTCGTCGCCCGGGAGCCCGTCGCCCGCGCCCAGGCGGCGCTGGCCCACGACTGGAGCCTGGAGCGCGCCTATCGCGGTGGCATGCGCGTGCTCGACCGCACGGCGGTGGAGGTGACCGGTGTCGTGCAGCGCGGCTCGGCCGCGGCGTACCTCGCCGTCATCCTGGTCGTCCTCGTCCTGCTCCCGGGATCGACCCTCGTCGGGAACCTCGACGGCCTCCGGGTGACGGCGTGGGACAACCCGGCGCAGGCCGTCGTCGGCCTCGTCATCGTCGCGTCGGCGGTGTTGACCGCACGATCGCGGCGCCGCATCCGCGCCGTCCTGCTGGTCGGCGTCACCGGCTACGGCACGGCCTTCCTCTTCGTCCTGCAGGGCGCGCCCGACCTCGCGCTGACCCAGGCGCTGGTGGAGACGCTCACCGTCGTGGTCTTCGTCCTGGCCCTGCGCCGGCTCCCGGAGTACTTCACCGACCGCCCGCTGAGCCGCCAGCGCTACCTGCGCATCGCGCTCGGCGTCGCGGTCGCCGTCGTCACGGCCGGCTTCCTGCTCGTGGCGGGTGCCGCACGCACCGCCGACCCGGTCTCGCTGGCGCTGCCGGAGCAGGCTCTGGAGTTCGGCGGCGGCGGCAACATCGTCAACGTCATCCTCGTCGACACCCGCGCCTGGGACACGCTCGGCGAGCTCGCCGTGCTGGTCGCCGCGGCCACGGGCGTCGCCAGCCTGGTGTACGTCAACGCCCGCGGCGCTGACATCCGCCGCGTCCACGACATCCCGTACCCGGCCGGCGTGAAGAAGGTCGCCACCGCGCCCGGTCGACGCGCCTGGCTCCCCGGCTCACGCACGCTGCCGCCCGACAAGCGCTCGATCATCTTCGAGGTCATCGTCAGGCTGCTCTTCCACACGCTGGTCGTCATCTCCATCTACCTGCTCCTCGTGGGCCACAACGAGCCCGGCGGCGGCTTCGCCGCGGGCATGACCACCGGCCTGGCCCTCGTCGTGCGCTACCTCGCCGGGGGTCGCTACGAGCTCGACGAGGCCGCACCCGTCGACGCCGGACGCCTCATCGGGGCCGGCCTCGCCGTCGCGGCGCTGGCGGCCCTCCTGCCGATGGCCTTCGGGGGCGTGGTGCTGCAGTCGGCGGTCATCGACGTGCACCTGCCGCTGCTCGGCGACCTGCACCTGGTCTCGTCGGTGCTCTTCGACGTCGGCGTCTACCTCGTCGTCGTCGGTCTCGTGCTCGACCTGCTGCGCGCGCTCGGCTCGCACATCGACCGCGACATCCAGCGCGCCAGGCGTGAGGCCGTGGCCGAGGCGGAGGCGGCATGAGCGTCAACCTCACCCTCGTCCTCGTCGCCGCGTCCCTCCTCGGCTGCGGCGTCTATCTGGTGCTCGAGCGCAGCCTGTCGCGCGTGCTGGTCGGGATCGTGATGATCGGCAACGGCGTCAGCCTGTCCTTCATGGTCGCGGGCGGGCCCGCCGGACGCGCCCCGATCGTGTCGAAGGGCGGCGACACGACCGGTCTCACCGACCCCCTCCCCCAGGCGATGGTGCTGACCGCCATCGTCATCACGCTCGCCACCACGGCGTTCGTGCTGGCCATGGCCTACCGCAGTTGGCAGCTCAACGGCCACGACGACGTGCAGGACGACATCGAGGACGACACCATCCGCCGGCTCGCCCTCCGCGACGTGACCTCCGAGGCCTACGACGCGACGACCTCGGACTACCCCGGTGACGACTCCAGCGGCGACCCCGGGCAGGGCCCGGACGACGACCCGCTCGCCGCCGATGCCGCCGAGATCGAGAGGAGGACGACGTGAACTCCCTCGTGCCTCTCCCCGTGCTCCTGCCGATCCTCGGCGCAGGCGCGTCCCTGGCGCTGCTGCACCACCCGCGCATCCAGCGGTGGCTCAGCCTCGCCGTGCTCGGCTCCGTCGTCGCCGTGGCGGCGGTGCTCCTGGTGCAGGCGGACCGCCACGGCCCGCAGACCGTGTGGATCGGGTCGTGGCCGGAGACCCTCGGCATCGTCCTGGTCGCCGACCGGCTCGCAGCGCTCATGCTGCTCGTCAGCGCCATCGTGACCTTGGCGGTCCTCGCCTACTCCGTCGGGCAGGGCATGACCGAGGACGAGGAGGGCGCCCCGATCTCGGTCTACCACCCGACCTTCCTCGTGCTGGTGGCCGGCGTCGCCAACGCATTCCTCGCCGGCGACCTGTTCAACCTGTTCGTCAGCTTCGAGATGCTGCTGTTCGCCAGCTACGTCCTGCTGACACTCGGGGGGACGGCCGCCCGGGTGCGCGCCGGCACCATCTACGTGCTGGTCAACCTGCTGTCCTCGACCCTCTTCCTCATCAGCCTGGCGGTGACGTACGCCGCCACCGGGACGCTCACCCTCGCCCACCTCGCACAGCGGCTCGCGGAGCTGCCCGACCACGTGTCGCTCATGATCCAGCTCCTCCTGCTCACGACGTTCGCCATCAAGGCGGCCGTCTTCCCGCTGTCGCTCTGGCTCCCGGACAGCTATCCCACCGCACCCGCGCCCGTGACGGCGGTCTTCGCCGGCCTGCTCACCAAGGTCGGTGTCTACGCCATCCTGCGGATGCAGACCCTGCTGTTCCCCCACAGCCCGCTCACCGACCTGCTGCTGTGGGCCGCCCTGCTCACGATGATCATCGGCATCCTCGGCGCGATCGCCCAGTCCGACATCAAGCGCATGCTGTCCTTCACCCTGGTCAGCCACATCGGCTACCTCATCCTCGGCATCGCGCTCGACAGCCGCACGGGCACCGCGGGCACGACCTTCTACGTCGTCCACCACATCACCATCCAGACCGCGCTCTTCCTGGTCCTCGGCCTCGTCGAGCGGCGCGCCGGCAGCACGGCGCTCATGCGCATCGGCGGGCTCGCCCGGATCGCCCCGGTGCTGGCTGTCCTGTTCTTCGTGCCGGCGATGAACCTCGCCGGCATCCCGCCGTTCTCCGGCTTCATCGGCAAGGTCGGGCTGTTCCAGGCGGCGCAGATCGACGGCAGCCCGCTTGCCTGGACCCTCGTCGGCGCCGGCGCCGCCACGAGCCTGCTCACCCTGTACGCCGTCGCCAAGACGTGGGCGGTCGCGTTCTGGCGCACCCCGCGCGAGGCCCACGAGGCGCTCGAGGCGATCGGCGGCGCCGCGGCCGACCCGGTGCCGGGCCACGACACCGGTGCGGTCCACCAGCACCGCGGGCACGTCCACACCGCCGCGGGCACCGTGTCGCGCAGGGACATCGAGGAGGCCCGCCGGCTCGGCGACGACGACGAGCCCGATCGCGACTTCCACACCCTGATCGAGGCCGGGGAGGACGCCCGCCGCTCCCCCCTCGGCATGCTGCTGCCCGCCGGCGCCCTCGTCGCGGCCAGCGTGCTCCTGTCCGTCGTCGCCGGGCCGCTCTACGCGCTGGGTGACCGGGCCGCAGGGGACCTGCACGAGCGCACCCCCTACCTCTCCTCCGTCCTCACCGAGGAGCACCCGTGAGCCCGGTGATGCGCACCCGCCGCGACGGGTCCACGCGCCCCGCCCGGCATCGCGCCGTCCAGCCGCTCGCGGTCGTCTGGCTGCTGCTGGTCTGGCTGGCCCTGTGGGGCGCCGTCACGCCGCTGCTCGTCGTCGGGGGGGTGCTGGTGGCCGTGCTGGTCTGCCTGACCTTCCCGCTGCCGCCGGTCGACCTCGGGTCGGCCGTCCGCCCCCTTCCGCTGCTCGGCGTCGTCGCGCACTTCCTGCTCGACGTGGTGCGCGCCAGCATCCAGGTCGCGGGCGTCGTCCTGAGACGGCGCCCGGTGCGCAACGCCGTGGTCGCGGTCGACCTCGAGACGAAGTCCGACTTCCTGATGACCCTGGTGGCCTCGATGCTGTCGCTGATCCCGGGGTCGGTCGTCGTCGAGGCCCGCCGGTCCACCCACACGCTCTACCTCCACGTCATCGACGTACCGGACGCGGAGGCCGCCGACGAGTTCCGCCGCACCGCGCTGGACCTCGAGCAGCGCCTGCTCCGCGCGCTCCCGCCCCGACCGACCGACCGGGAGCGCCCATGACCCTCGTGCTCGTCGTCGGCGCCGCGCTGCTCACAGCAGCCGCCGCGCTCCTGCTCGTGCGCCTCACCATCGGACCGACGATCCTCGACCGGAGCGTCGCGCTCGACGTCCTCGTGGCGGTGACGGTCTGCGCGACGGGCCTGTACGTCGCCCACTCCGGCGCGACGTACGCGCTGCCGATGCTGGTGGTGCTCGCGGGCTGCGGCATGGTCGGCGCGGTCAGCGTCGCCCGCTACGCCAGCCGCAGCGACGACCTCGAGGCTGCCGATCGCGACGACCCGGGCACGGGCGGTGCGCGATGAGCTGGACCCAGGTCGCCGACCTCGCCGCCGCCGTGTGCATCCTCCTCGGCGCGCTGCTCGCGCTCATCGCCGCCATCGGCGTCGTCCGCCTGCCCGACCTGCTGACCCGGATGCACGCCGCCACCAAGCCGCAGGTCCTGGGCACGGTGCTGGTGATGACCGGGGTCGCCCTCCGCCTGCGCGACCCCGGCGTCGTCGGCATGCTCGCGCTCATCGTGCTGCTGCAGATGGCCACCAGCGTGGTGTCGAGCCACATGGTCGCCCGGGCCTCGTTCCGCGCGGGGCAGGTCCGCCACGACCTGCTCGTCGTCGACGAGCTCAGCGACGGACCTGCCCACGAGGAGCCGCGCGGCGCGCCCTGACCCGGGTGCGCCTACCGTGAGGGCATGGCCCACATCCCGACGTACGACCTCAACGACGGCACGAGCATCCCCGCGATCGGCTTCGGCACCTACCCCCTGCGCGGGGACGACGGCACCGAGGCGATCCGCACCGCCATCGAGGCCGGCTACCGGTTGGTCGACACCGCGGTGAACTACGACAACGAGGTCGAGGTCGGCGAGGCGATCCGGCGCTCGGGGGTGCCGCGCGACGAGCTGGTCGTCGCCAGCAAGATCCCGGGCCGCCACCACGCGTACGACGACGCGATCCGGTCCGTGCGCGAGTCGCTGGACCGCCTCGGGCTCGAGCGCACCGACCTGCACCTCATCCACTGGCCCAACCCGAGCCAGGGCACGTACGTCGAGGCGTGGCGGGCACTCGTGCAGCTGCAGAAGGACGGCCTGGTGCGGTCCATCGGCGTCTCCAACTTCACCGAGGAGCACCTCGCCCGCATCATCGACGACACCGGCGTCACGCCGGCGGTCAACCAGGTCGAGCTGCACCCGCGCTTCCCGCAGGAGCACATGCGCGAGGTGCACGAGCGGCTCGGCATCCGCACCGAGGCGTGGAGCCCGATGGGCAAGCGGCGGGCGCCGCTGGAGGAGGACGCCGTCCGCGCGGCCGCCGAAGCACACGGCGTCTCCCCCGGCCAGGTCATCCTGCGCTGGCACGTCCAGCTCGGCTCGCTCCCCATCCCCAAGTCGGCCGACCCCGGCCGCCAGGCCCAGAACCTCGACGTCTTCGGCTTCGAGCTCAGCGACGAGGAGGTGGCCGCGATCTCTGCGCTCGCCGAGCCCGACGGGCGGCTCTTCGGCGGCGACCCCGACACCCACGAGGAGATGTGACGCCGGGACCTGGAGGGGCGCTGGCTACCATCACCGGCATGCTGAAGCGACTGGCCACTGTGGCCGCCTGCCTGTCCGTCCTCGCCCTGTCTGCCTGCGGCAACGAAGCGGACGGGTCGGACACCGCGTCCGACCCCTCGTCCGAGACGTCCAGCGAGTCGTCGGGCGAGTCGTCGGAGGCCTCGGGCGAGACCACCACGTGCGAGTACCCCGAGGACGGCCAGGAGCCGGCGCGCGAGGTGGAGGCCCCGGACGCCGAGGCCCCGTCGGAGGGCACGGTGCCGGCGACGATCACCACCAACTTCGGCGACATCGGCCTCACCCTCGACGCGGCCACCGCGCCGTGCACGGTGAACTCCTTCGTCTCGCTGGCCGAGCAGGGCTTCTACGACGACACCCCGTGCCCGCGCATCGGTGACCAGGAGGGCTTCGGCATCCTGCAGTGCGGTGACCCGACCGGCACCGGCTCCGGCGGCGCCGGCTACTCCTTCGCCGACGAGCTGAGCGGCGACGAGACCTACCCGGCCGGCACCCTGGCGATGGCCAACGCCGGGCCCGACACCAACGGCTCGCAGTTCTTCCTGGTGTTCCGCGACTCGCAGTTCGCCCCCAACTACACCGTCTTCGGCACCATCGACGAGACCGGCCTGGAGACCATCGACGCGATCGCGGCCGAGGGCAACGACAACGCCCACCCGGCCGGCGGCGGCGCGCCCAACAAGGACGTCACGATCGAGAGCGTCACGATCGGCTGATCGGTCCGCTCGCCCGCGAGGTCCGCAGGGCGGGAGGGTCCCGGTCGGCGATCCTCGGGCGGGTGGGACCTTGGGCCCTCCCGCCCGCCACCCGGGTCGCGCAGGGTCGGTGCCATGGAGCACGAGATCACCGTGGTGGACCTGGCGGAGCAGCCGACGGCCGTCGTGAGGGGCCCGGCGTCACCGGACAGCATCTCCGACGTCCTCGGCCGCGCCTTCGAGGCCGTCGCCCGCGCAGCCGCCGACCAGGGGCGCCGACTCGCCGGTCCCCCGTTCGCCCGTTACCGCACGATGGACGCGTCGGGCTGGGACCTCGAGGCCGGCTTCCCGGTCGACGCACCGCTCGTGGCAGCCTCCGAGGTCGAACCGTCCAGCCTCCCGGCGTGCCGGGCGGCGCGGCTGGTGCACACGGGGCCCTACGACACCCTCGGCGAGGCGTGGAGCGAGGCGTCGACGTGGTTGGAGGAGCACGGCTACGTCGCGACCGACGCTCCCTGGGAGAGCTACCTGGACGAGCCCGCGGTGGCCGAGCCGCGCACGCTCATCCTGATGCCGTGCACCCGGGTCAGCGGCTGACCGTCTCGTAGGTGATCCCGGCGCCGAGCTGCACGGTCCGCGAGACCGTGCAGAGCCGGTCGCGCGACATCTCGATCGCCGCCTGCACGCGGTCGCGTGCGGCGTCGCCGTCCGGGCCCTCGGGGAAGTCGACGTCGAAGGACAGCCGGAGCCCGGTGAGGTGGTTGCCGTCCGCGTCCCGCACCTTGTGCCCCTCGGCGTGGACGTCGAAGGTCGTGCTGGAGGTGCGCTTGTGGGTGATCGCCTCGACGTCGAGCGCGCTGCACCCGGCGATGGCAGCGAGCAGGAGCTCGACCGGCGTGAAGTCGGGGTCCTCTCCCCCGGTCCCGAAGAAGGTCTCACCGCCCCGGGCGTTGGTCGCCTTGAACCGGGTCGGCCCGATGCGGGTGAGCTCGACGCTGCGCAGCGTGTCGTCCGTCATGACGAACACCCTGCCAGAGCGCAGGCTCCGACAGGGTGCTCGGTCCCCGACGGTGGGGTCTCCGCGAACGTCCTGCTGAGGGGGGTCAGCGGATGGTACGACGCGCGGCGCGCCGGGCACGGCGCTCCTCACGGCGGGCGATCTCCACGTGGCGCAGGAGGGCGCGGTCCTGGGCGGAGCGCGCTCGCGAGTCGACGAGGCTGAGAGCCAGGTGCAGCTGCGGGTTCATGGAGATCTGTCCTTCCGAGGGCATCCGGCCCTCCCGTGGTGAGCAACTGGTGTAAGAACTAACCGCTCCGTTGCGGCTCTTACATCCTACGGATCAGTAGCATCCGGCCGGGCATCCTCGAAGGGGTGATCTCGGCCACCAGCCGGAGCCGGTCGCGGGCTAGTGTCGAGGCGTGACGACCGAGCGAGTGCGACGTCCCGGGCCCTCGGTCCGGACGCGGGTGGTGGAGCACGGTGACGGCTCCGAGGTGCGCCGCGAGGACCGGCTCATCACCGAGGAGCCGCTCGAGATCCGGGTACGCTCCGGGTCGCTCGCACCGCAGCGGGCCTGGGTGACGATGCGCACGCCCGGACACGACTTCGAGCTCGCCGCCGGCTGGCTGGTCAACGAGGGCCTGGCCGCGCCTGCCGCGATCGCCCAGGTCGCCTACTGCACGGACGCGGACCTCGCTCCCGAGCAGGAGTTCAACGTCGTCACCGTCGCCGTCGCCGGCACGACCGCGCTGCCCCACCGGCACGAGGCCTCGTCGGCAGGGTCGTCGGCCTGCGGCGTGTGCGGCAAGGACAGCGTGCTGGAGGCGCTGGCCACCCGGACGGCACGTCCGTGGTCGGGTCCGCGCCCCGACGCGTCCGTCGTACGACGGCTGCCGGAGGCGCTGCGTGAGCGCCAGACACTCTTCGCGCGCACCGGCGGGGTGCACGCGGCCGGGCTGGCCGACGCCGACGCCGACGGCATGCTGTCGGTCGTCCGCGAGGACGTCGGGCGGCACAACGCCGTCGACAAGGTCGTCGGCGCGAGGGTGCTCGCCGGTGAGCCGCCCGCCGCCGCGTGCCTGGTGCTCAGCGGACGCGTCGGGTTCGAGCTCGTGCAGAAGGCCGCGGCCGTCGGCATCGGCTCGATCGTGGCGGTCGGGGCACCGACGAGCCTGGCCGCCCGGCTGGCCGCCGAGGCGGGCATCGACCTGTGGGGCTTCACCTCCGCAGGGCGCACCGTGCGCTACTGACCGGACCCGGGCGGCGTGGTGGACCCGCCCTGTCGGTGTCGCGATCTAACGTTCGTCACGTGCGCATCCTCCACACCTCCGACTGGCACCTGGGGAGGTCCTTCCACCGCGAGGACCTCCTGGGCCACCAGGGTGCGTTCGTCGACCACCTCCTCGAGGTCGTCGCGCAGGAGGGGGTCGACGTCGTCGTGGTCTCGGGCGACGTCTACGACCGGGCTCTCCCCCACGTCGACGCGGTCGCGCTGGCCGACGACACGTTCGCACGGCTCGCCGCCTCCCGCGCCCGGGTCGTGGTCAGCAGCGGCAACCACGACAGCGCCCGGCGCCTGGGCTTCGGCTCGCGGCTGATGGACGCCGCCGGTGTCTTCGTCCGCACCGACGCGTCCTCGGTCGGCACCCCCGTCGTGCTCGCTGACCGGCACGGCGACGTCGCGATCCATGCGGTCCCCTACCTCGACCCCTCGGCGCTGCTCGAGCCCTGGGGCCTGGCCCGCCGCAGCCACGAGGCCGCCCTGTCGGAGGCGATGACCCGGGTCCGCGCCGACCTCGCCGCACGCCCCGCCACCACTCGCAGCGTGGTCCTCGCCCACGCCTTCGTGGCGGGGGCGACACCGTCGGAGTCCGAGCGCGACATCAGCGTGGGCGGCGTCTCCCGGGTCGCGACCAGCGTGTTCGACGGCATCGACTACACCGCGCTCGGCCACCTGCACGGCCCGCACGTCCTCGGCGAGCGACTGCGCTACTCCGGCTCCCCGCTGGCCTACTCGTTCTCCGAGGCCGACCAGGTCAAGGGCTCGTGGCTCGTGGACCTCGACGCCGCCGGCTTCGCGTCCGCGACCTGGATCGACGCCCCGGTGCCGCGCAGGTTGTCCCGGCTCACCGGCACGCTGGAGGCGCTGCTGGGCGACCCCGCGCTCGCCGCGCACGAAGGCGACTGGGTGCAGGCCACCCTCACCGACGAGCGGCGCCCGTTGCGCGCGATGGAGCTGCTGCGACGCCGCTTCCCGCACACGCTCGTGCTGCAGTTCCCCACGCCCGCCCCTGACGTCCGCACCCCGCCGCGGCCGGCAGCCGGCACCAGCGACCACGCGATCGCGATCGACTTCGTGCGCCACGTCCGGGGGTCGATGGCCACACCGCAGGAGTCGGCCCTCCTGCGCGAGGCCATCGACGCCTGCTGCCACGACCCCGACCAGGACGTCCTCGTCGGTTCCCCCGACAGCGCGACGGGCGGTGCCGCGTGAGGCTCCACCACCTCCGCGTCGTCGGCTTCGGCCCGTTCGCCGACCCCGTGTCGATCGACTTCGACGCGCTGTCCGATGCCGGCCTCTTCCTGCTCAGCGGCCCCACCGGGGCCGGCAAGTCCAGCATCCTCGACGCGGTCTGCTTCGCGCTCTACGGCGACGTCCCGGGCGACCGCTCCGCAGCCAAGCGGCTGCGCTCCGACCACGCCGCTGACGACGTCGCGCCCCGCGTCGTCCTGGAGGCCACGCTGTCCGGGCGACGGTTCCGCATCGACCGCTCGCCCGCATGGACCCGACTCAAGAAGCGCGGCACCGGCACCACCACCGAGCAGGCACGTGTCGTCATCGCCGAGCGGCGCCCGGCCGACGACGGCCAGCACCTCTGGCACCCCCTCAGCACCCGCCTCGACGAGACCGGCCACCTCGTCACCCGGCTGGTCGGCATGACGCTGCCGCAGTTCTGCCAGGTCGCGATGCTCCCCCAGGGCCGGTTCCAGGCGTTCCTGCGTGCGCGGTCGGAGGAGCGCCACGCGCTGCTCCAGCAGGTCTTCCAGACCGGTCGCTTCGACCGCACCGAGCGCTGGCTGCGCGACCGCCGCGTCGCCCTGCGACGCGACTCCGAGACCCACCGCAGCACGGTCGCCGACCTGGTCAGCCGCGTGAGCGAGGTCGGCGACGACCAGGCCCCCGACGACTGGCAGGCCGACCCCGCCGTCCTCGACGGCTGGGCCACCGGGCTGGGTGAGGCCGCCGCGTCGGCCTCGGCCGCCCAGGCGACCCTGACGGAGACGCTGGCGGCGGCCGAGACCGCTGCGGCCGTCGCCGAGTCCGCGGGCGTCGAGCCTCGCGGCGCTCCAGGCCACCCACGACGCAGCCCGGCGCGACCGGGACGCGCTGGATGCCGCCGGCCCCGAGCACGCGGACCGGGTCCGGCGCGCCGATCGGGCGCAGCGCGCCGCCGCGGCGCGTTCCTCCACGACCTCGCCCTCGCATCGAGCACCGCAGCCGACGAGATCGAGCGGCGGCACCACGCGGCCCTCGCCGAGCTCGCCGAGCTGGTGGGCGCGCCGACGACCGACGATGACGCTGTGGCCGAGCACCACCGCGCGGCCACCCGCGTCCTCGACGACCTCGCACGGGTGCGTCCGCTCCGCCGACAGGCTGCCGAGCTCCAGGCCCGGCTCGACCGCACGACTGCGGCCCGCCACGAGGTCACGGCCGAGCTCGACCGCCTGGCGGTCCGCGAGCAGGAGGTGCCGCAGTCCCTGGCCGACCTCGAGCCCCGTCTCACCGCCGCCCGCGACGCGGCCGCGGAGGTCGCGACCCTCGACCGCGAGCTCGAGGTCGTCCGGTCACGGGTGCTGGCCGCCCGGTCGGCCGAGGAGCTCGCCACCGAGCTCACGGCCGCCCAGCTCGACCTCGCGGCGGCGACGCAGACGCGGCTCCTCGCCCGCGAGGCCCTCGTCGAGATCCGCGAGCAGCGGCTGGACGGCATGGCCGCCGAGATCGCGCGCAAGCTCGCCGTGGGTGCGTGCTGTCCCGTGTGCGGCTCGGCGGACCACCCCTCCCCCGCCGCCCCCGCGTCAGGCGCCCCCGACGAGGCGACCGAGCGTGACGCCCGTCGGGAGGTGGACGACCTCGAGGTCGTCGTGGAGGCCCACGCCCAGCAGGTGCGGGGGCTCGAGACCCGCCTCGCCACCGCCCGCGCCGAGGCCGGAGACACGATCGACCGGCTCGTCGCCGCGGAGGCTGACGTGCTGACGCGCGCCGCCGCGGCGCGGGCCGCTGCGGCCACCGTCGCGCCCCTGGTCGCGCGGCACGACGCCCTCCTCCTCGAGCGCGACGACCTCGCGCGCCAGCGTGACGCACTCACCTCGTCCGCGGCGCAGCTCGACACCGAGACCGCTGTGCTCGACGCGCGCCTCGAGGCGTTGGCCGAGCAGGTCCGAGCAGTCGTGCCCGACGACGCCGACCTCGACGCGCTGACCGCGCACCACCAGCAGGTCGAGGACCTCGCCCGGCGCTGCACCGACACGGCCGCCGATCTCCGACGCGCACGCACCACGGCCGAGAGCACCCAGCAGGCCGCGGACCGGGCGGCTGCCGACGCGGGGTTCGTCTCCTCGACCGAGGCAGCGGCCGCCTGGCTCTCCGACGCCGACCTCGCCGCCCTCCTCGCGACGATCGACCGGCACGAGCGCGAGCTCGCGCGCACCGCGGAGCTGCTCGGCGACGACGACCTCGTCCGGGCTGCCGCCGCGCCGGCGCCCGACCTCGTGATGCTCGCCGACGCCCACCGGCGCGCCGAGGAGGCGGCAGCGGCGGCACGCCACCGTGACCTCGCCCTGCGCGAGCGCGTGCACCGCCTGGGCGGCCTCACCGGTGAGGTCCGCAGCGCCCTCGACGCGTGGGCTCCGGTCCGCTCCGACCTCGACCTGGTCGCCGACCTGGCGGCGCTGGTCGAGGGCAAGCACCCCGACAACCGCCACCAGATGCGTCTGTCCGCCTACGTCCTGGCCCACCGCCTCGGGCAGGTCGTCGAGGCCGCCAACCTGCGTCTCTCCACGATGAGCGACCGGCGCTACTCCCTCGTCCACACCGGACAGCGCGGTGCGGGTGAGACCCGCGGCGGACTCAGCCTGCTCGTCCGCGACGACTGGACCGGCGACAGCCGCGATCCGGCGACCCTCTCGGGCGGCGAGACGTTCGTGGTCTCGCTCGCGCTGGCGCTCGGGCTCGCCGACGTCATCACCCAGGAGGCGGGCGGCGCCGACCTCGACACGCTCTTCGTCGACGAGGGCTTCGGCTCGCTCGACGCCGAGACCCTCGAGGACGTGATGGACACCCTCGACACGCTGCGCGACGGCGGCCGCGTGGTCGGCGTGGTGAGCCACGTGCCCGAGCTGCAGACGCGCATCCCCACCCAGCTGCGGGTCCACCGCGGTCGCACCGGCAGCCACACCTCGCTCTCCCTCGCCTGACCCACGACACCGGAGTCGCTGCCGCTCGTCCACGCGCGGCTCGGCTAGGTTCGTCCCCATGAGTGCGCCCGGGCTCGACCCGACCTTCAGCGACCTGCCGCACCGCCGGCTCGGCGAGGTGGCCCTCGCCCGGGCCCAGGAGCTCGGGGCCAGCCACGCGGACTTCCGGTTCGAGCGCAACCGCTACCAGTACCTCGGCGCACGCGACGGCGTCCTCCAGACCGCGAGCGACGCCGAGGACCTCGGCTTCGCCGTCCGCGTCGTCCACCGCGGCGCGTGGGGCTTCGCCGCCGGCATCGTCCTGACCGACGACGAGGCGCGCCGGGTCGCCGAGACCGCCGTCGCGGTCGCCCAGGTCGCCGCGGCGATGACGACGACTGCGGTCGAGCTCGCCCCCGAGCCGGTGCACGACGACGTCACCTGGGTGTCGGGCTACGACGTCAACCCGCTCGACGTACCCACCCCGGAGAAGGCGGCCCTCCTCGTCGACTGGACCGAGCGGCTGCGCACGGGCGCGGCCGTCGCCCACGCCACGGCCTTCCTGCAACAGGTGCAGGAGAACAAGTACTACGCCGACCTCAGCGGCACCCGCACCACGCAGCAGCGGGTGCGCCTGCAGCCGGGCTTCGAGGCCACGGGCGAGGACGACCAGACCGCGATCTTCGACTCGATGGCCTCCATCGCACCGCCGGTCGGACGCGGGTGGGAGTACCTCACCGGGTCGCACTGGGACTGGGACACCGAGCTCGCCGAGGTCCCCGAGCTGCTCGCCGAGAAGCTCAAGGCCCCCACCGTGGAGGCGGGCACCTACGACCTCGTCGTGCACCCCTCGAACCTCTGGCTGACCATCCACGAGTCCATCGGTCACGCCACCGAGCTCGACCGCGCGCTGGGCTACGAGGCCAACTACGCCGGCACGTCCTTCGCGACCTACGACAAGCTCGGCAACCTGCAGTACGGCTCCCCGGTGATGAACGTCCGGGGTGACCGCACGCAGGAGCACGGTCTCGCGACGGTCGGCTACGACGACGAGGGCGTCCAGACGCAGGAGTGGGACATCGTCCGCGACGGCGTGCTGGTGGGCTACCAGCTCGACCGCTCCATGGCTCACCTCAAGCCGGAGCTTGCTGGGCTCGATTCAGGGCAGGGCCGGTCCAACGGCTGCGCGTACGCCGACTCCCCCGGCCACATCCCGATCCAGCGGATGGCCAACGTGTCGCTGATGCCCGGTGCCGACGACCTCGGCACCGACGACCTCATCTCGCGGGTCGAGCGCGGCATCTACGTCGTGGGCGACAAGTCGTGGTCGATCGACATGCAGCGCTTCAACTTCCAGTTCACCGGCCAACGGTTCTACACGATCACCGACGGCAAGCTGGACGGGATGCTCCGTGACGTGGCCTACCAGGCGACCACGACCGACTTCTGGGGCTCCATGGAGGCCGTCGGCGGTCCCGGCACGTGGGAGCTGCACGGCGCGTTCAACTGCGGCAAGGCCCAGCCCGGGCAGGTCGCCGCCGTCAGCCACGGCTGCCCCAGCGCGCTGTTCCGCGGCGTCAACATCCTCAACACCCTCGACGAGGCGGGCCACTGATGACCTCCACCCGGCACACTCCGCAGCAGCTGGTCGAGCACGCACTCGCGACCTCGACCGCCGACGACTGCATCGCGATCGTCCGCGACGTCACCAGCGCCAACCTCCGCTGGGCCAACAACACGCTGACCACCAACGGCGTGATGACCGAGGTGTCGGTCACCGTGGTCAGCTTCGCCGCCGTCCAGGGCGGCGTCGCGACGGGCTCGGTGTCCGGCAGCGCCTCGACCCCCGAGCAGGTCACCGCTCTCGTGGACGCCGCTGACGCCGCCGCACGGGCCGGCTCGCCGGCGGAGGACGCGGCCGACCTCGTGTCCGACGCGACCTCGCCCGACTGGGACACCGAGGCGGAGACGACCGACATCGGGGTGTACGACGCCTTCGCACCCGCCCTGGGTGAGGCGTTCGTGCAAGCCACCGCCGAGGACCGGTTGCTCTACGGCTTCGTCAACCACGACGTCGCCACCACCTACCTCGGGTCGAGCCGCGGACTGCGGCTGCGACACGTGCAGCCGACCGGCCACTACGCGTGCACCGGCAAGGACACCTCGCTCACCCGCAGCGCCTGGACCGGTGGTGCGACCCGCGACTTCCGTGACGTCGACGCCGCGGCGATGGCCGCGACGGTCGCGCAGCGGCTCGCCTGGGCCGAGCGGCGCATCGACCTCCCCGCCGGGCGGTACGACACGATCCTGCCGCCGTCGTCGGTCGCCGACCTGATGATCGACGCCTACTGGGGTGCCGGCGCGCGCGTGGCCCACGAGGGCGAGTCGGTCTACAGCCGCCGCGGCGGCGGCACCCGGATCGGTGACAAGGTCGCCGCCCCCGGCGTCAGCCTGTTCTCCGACCCGGCCTACCCCGGGCTCGAGTGCGCCCCGTTCGCCATCGCCGGGGCGTCCGACAACACCGACTCGGTCTTCGACAACGGCCTGCCGCTCGAGCGCACCGACTGGATCCGCGACGGCCTGCTGACCGGGCTGCTCCAGACCCGCCACTCCGCCGGGATGACCGGCCAGCCGGTCACCCCGATGATCGACAACCTCGTCCTCGAGGTGGGCGACGGTGCCGGCACGGTCGAGGACATGGTCGCCGGCACGCAGCGCGGCCTGCTCCTGACCTGCCTGTGGTACATCCGCGAGGTCGACCCGCAGACGATGCTCCTCACCGGGCTGACCCGCGACGGCGTCTACGTCGTGGAGGACGGGGAGATCGTCGGCGCGGCCAACAACTTCCGCTGGAACGAGAGCCCGATCGACCTGCTCAACCGCTTCAACGCCGCGACCGCGACCGAGCCGAGCTTCAGCCGCGAGTGGGGCGACGACTACTTCTCCCGCACCGCGACCCCGGCGCTGAGGATCCCCGACTTCAACATGTCGAGCGTGTCCCAGGGCGTCTGAGGCGGGCTCGGGTCAGCGCGGGTGCCCGCCCGGCACGTCGACGTCCGGGTCGTAGGGTGTGCGGGTGTAGACGAACGTCGCACACTCGAGGTGGTGGACCGACCCGTCGGGACGGCGTACGACGTCGAGCCGCTCGCCGCGGTGGTAGCCCGAGACGCCGACGAGCGTCCCCCCGTGGACCGGTTCGAAGCGGTCGGTCACCACGTTGCCTCGTGCCATCGCGCGCAGCTCGAGCCCGTCGTTGTGCCAGCGGACGTCGTAGGCCGTGTTGCCCCAGAACCACACCCCCGGCACGCCGTCGGCCTCGCGCGGGACGGCGACGGTCGGGCGCCACGGAGCCGGTCGTGCGTCCTCGGCGTCGGGGTCGCCGTCGATGAGCGAGACGGCGAGCTCGCGCGGGTCGATCCCGGTGGTCGCGTTGGCCAGCACCACCGCTCCGATGCCGCTGTCGGGGTCGACGTGGAGCGCCGCCAGGAAGCCCGGCATCGAGCCGTTGTGCCCGACGAGCCGTCCCCCGGGGTGGATGCCGAGCATCAGCCCGAGTCCGTAGTCGGGCGTGACGGGCCGCTGCATCTCCGCGAGCGAGGACGCCGCGAGCAGGTCGGGACGGGCCCCGCCGAGCACCTGGCCCCAGGTCACGAGGTCGGCGAGCGTCGACCACAGCTGTCCCGCTGGAGCCATCGCCCCGGTGTCGGTGAGCGGCTCGTGGACCCGGACACCCGTGAAGTGGTCGACGCTCCAGCCGGGCTGGGCTCCGGGACGCGGCAGGTACGACGTCGCCCGCATACCGAGGGGCCGGAGCAGCCGCTCGCTGATCAGCGAGCGCCACGGAGCCCCGAACCGGCGGGCCACGACCTCGCCGAGGAGGCCGTAGCCGAGGTTGGAGTAGTGGAACCAGGCACCCGGGGGCGCGACGCGGCCGCGTCCGTCGTTGGCTGCGGCCAGGGCGGCGAAGTCGCCACCGCGGGTGCGCTCCCACCACGGTCCCCGGGGCTCGCTCTGCATGCCCGACGAGTGCGCGAGGGCGTCGCGGATCGTCACCTCGCCGTAGCCGACGTCGCCCAGGTGGGCGGCGAGCGTGTCGTCGAGGTCGAGCAGCCCCTCGTCGCGGGCCTGCACGACCAGGACGGCCGTCATCGTCTTGGTGATCGAGCCGATCCGGTACTGCCCGTCCAGTCCGGGCGCCTGCCCGGCCCCGCCCGCCCACACCGCGCCGTAGCGGTCGAGGACCGCACCGACCACCGAGGTCAGGCGCCCCTCGGCCTGCGCGACGTCGAGCAGCCGCTGGCGCTGGTCACTCATGTCAGTCCTGCGCGAACGCCTCCGGCGGCGGGCACGCGCACACGAGGTTGCGGTCGCCGTAGGCCTGGTCGATGCGGGCCACGGGCGGCCAGTACTTGTCGGGGTCGATCCCGCCCGGGAAGACGCCGACCTCGCGCGAGTAGGGGCGGTCCCAGTCGCCGACCAGCGCGCGGGCCGTGTGCGGCGCGTGGCGCAGCGGCGAGTCCTCGGGGCTCCACTCCCCCGCCTCGACGCGGGCGATCTCGGCACGGATGGCGATCATCGCGTCGCAGAACCGGTCGATCTCGGCGAGGTCCTCCGACTCGGTGGGCTCCACCATGAGCGTCCCGGCCACCGGGAACGACATCGTGGGTGCGTGGAAGCCGTGGTCGACGAGCCGCTTGGCGACGTCGTCGACGCTCACCCCACTGGCCTTGGTGATCCCCCGCAGGTCGAGGATGCACTCGTGGGCGACGAGGTCGCCGTGGCCGCGGTAGAGCACCGGGAAGTGGCCCTCGAGCCGCGTGGCGATGTAGTTGGCCGACAGGACCGCGACGGCGGTCGCCCGGGTCAGACCCTGGGCCCCCATCATCCGGATGTAGGCCCACGTGATCGGCAGGATGCCGGCCGAGCCGTAGGGCGCCGCGCTGATGGGGCCGATGCCCTGCCGCTTGTCGGTCTCCGGGTGCCAGCCGTGCGAGGGCAGGTACGGCGCCAGGTGGGCGCGTACGGCGACCGGGCCGACGCCCGGGCCACCGCCGCCGTGCGGGATGCAGAAGGTCTTGTGGAGGTTGAGGTGGGACACGTCGCCACCGAACTCGCCCGGACGTGCCCAGCCGAGGAGCGCGTTGAGGTTGGCGCCGTCGACGTAGACCTGTCCGCCGTGGTCGTGGACGATCTTGCACAGGTCGGTGATGGTGTCCTCGTAGGCCCCGTGGGTGGAGGGGTAGGTCACCATGATCGCGGCGAGCGTGTCGGCGTGCTGGTCGCACTTGGCGAGCAGGTCGTCGAGGTCGACCGAGCCGTCGTCGGAGGCCTTCACCACGACGACCTTCATCCCGGCCATCACGGCGGACGCCGCGTTGGTGCCGTGCGCGGACGACGGGATGAGGCACACGTTGCGGCCGCCGTCGCCGTTGGCCACGTGGTACCCACGGATCGCCAGCAGGCCGGCGAGCTCGCCCTGGGAGCCGGCATTGGGCTGCACCGAGACCTTGTCGTAGCCGGTGACCTCGGCCAGCCACCGCTCGACGTCGTCGACGAGCTCGCGGTAGCCGGTGGCGTCCTGGGCGGGTGCGAAGGGGTGCAGGTCGGCGAAGCCGGGCAGGCTGATCGGCTCCATCTCGGTGGTGGCGTTGAGCTTCATCGTGCACGACCCGAGCGGGATCATGCCGCGGTCGAGGGCGTAGTCGCGCGAGGACAGCCGGTGCAGGTAGCGGAGCATCTGCGTCTCGCTGTGGTGGGAGTTGAAGACCTCGTGGGTGAGGTAGTCGGTGGTGCGGCGCAGGTCCTCGGGCAGGCCCGAGACGGCGTCGTCGCCACCGGGCGCGACACCGAACGCACGCAGCACGGCCGCGACGGTCGACGGGCTGGTGCGCTCGGACGTCGACAGGCCGACGTGGTCGGCGTCGACGAGCCGCAGGTGCAGCCCGACCTGGCGGGCGGCCGCCACGACCTCGCCGGCACGGCCGGGCACGGCCACCGTCAGGGTGTCGAACCACGTGTCGTTGACGACCTCCGCTCCCCCGGCCCGCAGCGCGTCGGCGATGCGGCTCGCGTGGTCGTGGGTGCGCTGGGCGATCCGGCGCAGCCCCTCGGGGCCGTGGTAGACGGCGTACATCGAGGCCACCACGGCCAGGAGCACCTGCGCGGTGCAGATGTTGGACGTGGCCTTGTCGCGACGGATGTGCTGCTCACGCGTCTGGAGGGCCAGGCGGTAGGCCGGGCGGCCCTCGGCGTCGACCGACACCCCGACGAGGCGCCCGGGCAGGTGCCGCTCGAGGCCGGCCGCCACCGACATGAAGCCGGCGTGCGGGCCGCCGTAGAAGAGGGGTACGCCGAAGCGCTGGGACGAGCCCACCACGACGTCGGCGCCGAAGGTGCCGGGGGCCTCGAGCAGCGCGAGGGCGAGGATGTCGGCCGCCACGACCGCCAGGCCACCGCGCTCGTGCGCGGCGTCGATGACCGGCCGCGGGTCGCGGACCGCGCCCGAGGCGCCGGGGTACTGGACCAGCACGCCGCAGAGGTCGCCGTCGGGCAGGCCGTCGGCGAGGTCGGCCACGACGACCTCGATGCCCATCCCCTCGGCGCGGGTGCGGACCACGTCGATCGTCTGCGGCAGCGCGTCGGCGTCGACGACGAACGGACCGGTCGCGTTGCGCTGCGCGCGACGTACGAGCGTCATCGCCTCGGCAGCGGCGGTGCCCTCGTCGAGCAGCGAGGCGTTGGCGGTGGGGAGGCCGGTCAGGTCGGCCACGACGGTCTGGAAGTTGAGCAGCGCCTCGAGGCGGCCCTGGGAGATCTCGGGCTGGTAGGGCGTGTAGGCGGTGTACCAGGAGGGGTCCTCGAGCACGTTGCGCCGGATCACCGCAGGCGTGATGGTGGCGTGGTAGCCCAGCCCGATCATCGCCTCCGCCGGGCGGTTCTGCGAGGCCAGGGTGCGCAGTGCGCGGGCCGTCGCCTCCTCGTCGAGCGGGTCCGGCAGGTCGAGCGCCGCGGCCGAGCGGATGCCGCCCGGCACCGCGGCCGTCATCAGCGACTCGAGCGACTCGTGACCGATCGCCTCGAGCATGTGGGCGACGGCCGCGTCGTCCGGACCGATGTGGCGGGCGACGAACTCGCCCAGCGAGTCGGCGGGGCCGGCGGCGGTCGGGG
Organism: Nocardioides sp. T5; assembly: GCF_048161455.1. Lineage (NCBI taxonomy): Bacteria > Bacillati > Actinomycetota > Actinomycetes > Propionibacteriales > Nocardioidaceae > Nocardioides > Nocardioides sp. T5. Next base: position 2,441,308 of record NZ_CP182415.1, read on the forward strand.
TGGTGTCGGGCACGAGGGCTCCTGAGGTCGCGACGCTTGACCTCCCCCTCTGTCAGCCCGGTGACCTCCAGAGTGCCAACCCAGTGCGGTCCGGGTGCCTGAGAGGTTCCGGGGAGGAATTGCCCCTTCGGCGCACGACGTCCGGTCGGGGACCGTGCGCCGCGACTCTCCCGCATGGGATGTCGGCGGCACCGAGTCTAGCGGGAGGGCCCCGAAATGCCCGAGGCCGCCCGGTGGACGGGCGGCCTGTGGGTGGAACGGGAGGGTCGGGTGGGGTCAGCCGGTCTGCCGCGCGGCGCGACGGGCGGCGAGCTCGTCGCTGGGCGACGGCGCGGCCTGCTCCGCGGTGCGCTCCGACGGCAGCGCGGCGAGGGTGCCCTCGATCTCGCGCCAGACTCCGCCGATGGCGATGCCGAAGACGCCCTGGCCGCCCTGGAGGAGGTCGATGACCTCGTCGTTGCTGGTGCACTCGTAGACCGAGGCGCCGTCACTCATGAGGGTCACGCGGGTCAGGTCGTCGGTGCCCCGCTCGCGGAGGTGGGCGGTCGCGGTGCGGATCTGCTGCAGCGAGATGCCGGCGTCGAGGAGTCGCTTGACGACCTTGAGGATCAAGATGTCGCGGAAGGAGTAGAGACGCTGCGAGCCCGAGCCGGCCGCGCCCCGCACGCTGGGCTCGACGAGCCCGGTGCGCGCCCAGTAGTCGAGCTGGCGGTAGGTGATGCCGGCGGCGTTGCACGCCGTCGGGCCGCGGTAGCCGGTGTCGCTCGGGAGGGGCGAGACGTCGTCGTCGAAGAGCAGGCCCTGCTCCTCGGCGAGGTCGGTCGCCTCGGCCGCAGCCTTCATGCGGGCGGCGTCGGCGCCGTTCTCGTTCTCGTTGCTAGCCACAGTGACCCTCCAGGTCAGTTCCTCCGCTGAGCGGTAACTCCTGGGGGAAGGGCCCGCCCGGCGCCGGAGGACCGACAACCACAACGGTGGAGTTACAACAGAGACAGTTCAACGTAAGCCCGATCCGACGGGTTGTCCATCCATCGAGCGGCGTGTCGCAACCCTCAACCTTCACTTGAGGGTGAGGGTCTCGGCGAGGGTCAGGGAGACTCGAAGTCGTCGGGCGACACGTGGTCGAGGAACTCGCGGAACCGCTCCACCTCGTCCTCCTGCTCGGCGGGCACGGCCAGGCCGGCCTCGTCGAGGACGGCCTCGGCGCACACGATGCGCGTGCCGGTGCGCAGGGCGAGCGCGATCGAGTCCGAGGGACGGGCGCCGACCTCGGCGCCGCCGTCGAAGACGAGCTGCGCGAAGAACACCCCGTCCTTCATGTCGACGATGCGCACCTCGTCGAGGCGCTGCCCGGTGGCCTCCAGCACGTCGCGCATCAGGTCGTGCGTCAGCGGGCGCGGGGGCGTGACGCCCTGCTGGGCGAAGGCGATGGCCGTCGCCTCGACCGCCCCGATCCAGATCGGGAGATAGCGCTCACCCGTCACCTCGCGCAGCAGCACGATCGGCTGGTTGGAGGGCATCTCGACGCGGACTCCCACGACGTCCATTTCGCGCATGCGCCCACCCTACTCACGTGTCCTGACGCGATCGCGTGGGTGGGGCGGCCGGTTCAGCCGCGGTCGAGACCGGCCTTCACGAGGGTCGCGTGCAGGCGTACGGACAGGGCCGCGATCTCGGACGTGGCGTCCTCGGCCCGGCCCCGCGCAGCCGCGTCACGGCCGCGGGCGAGGGGGGCGACCACCTGCTGCACCAGGCCGACCTCGCGGTCGGCGGCCGTCTTGAACGCACGCAGGTGGCGCGGCTCGAAACCGAAGTCGGCGAGCTCACGGGCGGTCTGCGCGACGACCAGCGCGTCGCTGTCGAAGTGGCCCGTGCCGCTGCGGGCGCTGACCAGTCCGTACTGCTCGAGATCGGTCAGCAGGTCCTCGGAGATCTCGGCCACCTTGAGCAGCTCGCGACGTGAGAGGCGCAGGTCGCTGCTACGCCGGAACGACTCGGGGCTCGGCAGTCCGTCGGCGCTGAGCGCGACCTTGGGCACGGTCGGCACGACCGACTCGATCGCCGGCGGCTCGAGCCCGCGGTCGATGGCGTCGAGGTGGTCGCCGATCACCTTGAGCGGGAGGTAGTGGTCACGCTGCATCGTCAGGATGTAGCGCAGCCGCGACACGTCGTCGGTGGAGAACTTGCGGTAGCCGGCGGCCGTCCGCTCGGGCTTGACGAGGCCCTGGTCCTCGAGGAAGCGGATCTTGGGGATGGTCACCCCCGGGAAGTCGGCCCGCAGCTGGTCGAGCACCTGCCCGATGTTGTAGCGGGCGCCGCGACTCGCACCCGAGGCCGTCGAGGCACTCACGGATCAGCTGTCCGGGTGGGAGGAGAAGAACACCAGCCGGTACTTGCCGATCTGCACCTCGTCGCCGTCGTTGAGCTCGACGGAGTCGATCCGGTCACGGTTGACGTAGGTGCCGTTGAGGCTGCCGACGTCGCTGACGGTGTAGCCCGACCCCGACCGGCGGAACTCCGCGTGGCGGCGCGAGACGGTGACGTCGTCGAGGAAGATCTCGCTGTCGGGGTGGCGGCCGGCGCCCACGACGTCGACGTCGAGGAGGAACCGGCTGCCGGCGCTCGGTCCGCGCTGCACGACCAGGAGGGCGTGGCCCTCGGGGAGGGCGTCCACCGCTGCCGCGTCGACGGCGCTCAGCTGGCGGTCGGACGACTCCCGCTGGTCGGGGACCCCGAAGGTGATGGTCGCAGTGGACTCGACCGGGCTCGCGCCCGTGTCCTCCCCAGCGAGCAGCTTGGTGCCGCACTGGGCACAGAAGCGGGCATCGTCAGGGTTCTGCTTGCCACAGGCGGTGCAGAACGGCATGGAAAGCTCCTCGACGGATCGACGCCCAACCCTCAGCCGAGAGTTGAGGTTGACGGTTTCCCCGAACCTACCAGCCCGCCGTTGGCGACGGCGGGCGGTCGGGGAACACGGGTGGGCAGGTGGTGGGACAGGGGTTGCGGGTCAGCCGTCCAGCGTGGCCTGGTAGGTCGAGGCGTCCATGAGGCCGTCGACCTGCGAGCCGTCGGCGACCCCGACCTCGAACAGCCAGCCCGCCTCGTAGGGGTCGCTGTTGACCAGCTCGGGCGTGGAGTCGAGGGCGGCGTTGGTCGCCACCACCTCCCCCGTCACCGGGGCGTAGATGTCGCTGACCGACTTGGTGGACTCGAGCTCGCCGCAGGTCTCCCCCGCGGTCACCTGGTCGCCCACCTGCGGGAGGGAGACGTACACGATGTCGCCGAGGGCGTCCTGGGCGAAGTCGGTGATCCCGATGCGGACCGAGCCCTCGGTGTCGCCGGGGGTGCGGACCCACTCGTGCTCGCTGGTGTACTTGAGGTTCTCCGGATACACGGGGACTCCTAGGTGCAGTGGTGGTGGGTGGCTGCGCGGGTGTGCGGCAGGCTACTGGCCGGTGCCGAACTCTGCTTGCTCCGGTCGGGTGGGCTCGCGGACGCTGGTGATCTGGACGGCCTCGAGCTCCTCCACGTCGACCGTGGCGCCGTCGTAGGTCTCCAGGGTCTCGATGGGTCCGGTGGAGAACTCGAGAGCCGTACGGAGCACGTGCGGGTCGCCGATCACCTCGAGGACGTAGGGCGGCTCGAGGAGCTGGCCGTCGACCTCGATGCCACCCACGCCGTTGTCGAAGGAGGTGTCCGCGCCGAGCCGGATCGAGTCGTTGAGCTCCATCGCCTCGGCACCCGCCGTGCGCAGCTCCTGCACCGTGTCGAGCAGCGACCCGACGTTGACGCGGGTGGACGACTCGTTGATGGTCATCCGGATGCCCGGTCCGGTGACCGGCACGAGGCCGGCGATGATGTTGAGGGTCCGCACCCGCTGCTCGGCCTCGTCGAGGGCCGCGAACCTGGCCTGGTTCTCGTTGGCGAGCTCGTCGCGCCGTGCCTCGAGCCGGTCGACCTCGCGGCGTGCGCGCTCGGCGGTGCCGGTGAGCCCGTCGAGCACCTCGACGAGCTCGCTCTCGCGGAGACCCGCATAGGTGTCGTTGGCCGCAGTGTCGCGCACCTGGACGACGAAGGCGAAGCCCAGGACGGCCAGGAGCGCCGCGACGGCCGCACCACGGCCTTCCGCAGCCGGTCGCGACCGGGTTCGGGCTCGGGATCGGTGCGGTGCTCAGGCATGGAAGACGTGCCTGCGGATGGCTGCGACGTTGGAGAAGATACGGATGCCCAGCACGACGATCACGCCGGTGCTGAGCTGCGAGCCGACACCGAGCTGGTCGCCGAGGTAGACGATCGCCGCCGCGACCACGACGTTGCTGACGAAGGAGACGACGAAGACCTTGTCGTCGAAGATGCCGTCCAGGTAGGCGCGCAGCGCACCGAAGACCGCGTCGAGCGCGGCCACCACGGCGATCGGCAGGTAGTTCTGCAGGCTGAGCGGCACGTCGGGGGCGAAGACCAGCCCGGCGATGATGCCCAGGAGCAGGCCGAGGGCGGCTATCACGGCGAGCTCCCTTCTCGTTCAGGCCCGTTGTTGGGATCGGCGTCGAGCTCGATCACATCACGAAGGACGCGTTCGGGCGCAGCCGGCAAGCGGATGTCATCGACATTCTGGGCGTCGTAGACAAATCCGTAGTTGGAGACGCGGGCGAACCACTGCTGACCTTGCGAGCTCTCGACGAGGCGGGCCTGCAGCGTCTGGGGGTCACCGATGGCCGAGACCTCGTAGGGGGCGTTGACCGGGCGGCCGTTGACGTGGACGGCGCGGTTGGTGTTGCGGATGCCTCCCAGCGCGTTGATCCGCTGGTCGTTGATCGCCACGGCCTCGGCCCCGGCCGCGAACAGCCCGTCGACCAGCGTGGCGAGGTCCTCGTCGAGCACCTCCCCGTCCACGTCGCCCCCGGGCCGGTTGTCCACCGTGATCCGTACTCCGGGACCGTGGACGGCGGAGAAGCCGGAGACGAGCTCGGCGCGCCTGAGACGCGTCTCGATGTCGTCGAGCTTCGCCTGGTTCCTCGTGCTGCTGCTCGCGAGCGCGGCATTGGACCGGTTCAGCTCCGCGACCTCCCCCTGCAGGCCGCGCACCTCCTCGCTGCGGCTGTCGATCTGCTCGACCAGCGCTGTCCGGCTCAGCTCGTTGGCCGGCGCCTCGCGGTCGGTCTGCACGGCGACGACGGCCGCCATCACGCCGAGCGCCGCCACCGCGAGCAGGCTGGACCAGTGCGGTCGCGCCACCTGCGGGCGTACGTCGCCGTCTGCGGCCCGCTTCTGGGCCACGTGGGCGTAGTCCTCGTCCATCGACCGCGCGGTGATCAACGTCAGGAGCGGGGTCGTGACGTGCTCGGGCAGCGGGCGGTCGGTCTCGGGGTGCGCCGCTCCCGGCCCGGGACGCGGCTGCGACTCAGCCATGGTCGGTCGCCGGGGACGTACGACGCGGTGTCTCGCGCACCAGGGTGCGGACCTGCCAGGCGTAGAGGACCCCTGCCCACCAGTAGAGCCCGATCCCCCACCAGGCGAAGGCCCAGCCGAAGTTGCGGGCGAGCGTCGCGACGATGCCGTCACCCTCGCCGAGGAGCAGCAGCGGGAAGGCGTAGAGCAGGTTGAACGTGGCCGCCTTGCCGAGGAAGTGCACCGGCAGCGCCGAGAAGCCGCGGGTGCGGAGGATCGGCACGAGGCCCCACAGGAAGAGGTCACGCAGCGGCAGGGCGATGGCGACCCACCACGGGATGATGTCGCGCAGGAAGAGGCCGACCACGACGGCCAGGATGTAGAGCCGGTCGGCCACCGGGTCGAGGATCTCGCCCAGCGTGGAGTACTGGTCGAGCCGGCGCGCCAGCCACCCGTCGAGGAAGTCGGTGAACCCGGCGACCATGAGCACGACGAGGGCGATCGCGTCGGCCTCGGGACCGAGCACCAACCACAGGAAGAGGGGTACGCCGGCGAGCCGCACCACACTGATGATGTTGGGCACGGTCCAGACGCGAGATGCTCCCTCGGACACGGTCAGACCCTATCCAGCGCTCAGTGAGCCTCGACGCCGGACACGTCGTGGTGCGCGGCGTCGCGGATCTCACCGACGAGCTCCTCGAGCACGTCCTCGAGCGTGACCAGGCCGATGACGCTCCCGTCGCGCTCCACGACCCGCGCCATGTGGGCGCCCTTGACCTGCAGGCTCTCGAGGGCGTCGTGGAGCAGGTCGTCGGGGTGGATGGAGGCGAAGGGACGGATCCACTTGTCCTCGATGACGCGCGAGCGCTTGTCGTCGTCGGACTCCAGGGCGTCCTTGATGTGGAGGTAGCCCAGCAGCGTGCCGTCGTCGCCGGCGACCGGGAACCGGCTGAAGCCGGTGGCCGCGCACACGGCCTCGACGTCGGCCACGGTCGAGCCCGGGGCCACCGTGGACAGGGTGTCGGGCGCCATCACGATGGCGGCGACGGACTTCTCGGTGAAGCCGAGCGCGCCGGCGAGCCGGTCGTACTCGTCGGCCTCGATGAGTCCCTCGCCCCGCGACTCCTCGACGAGGGCGGCGACCTCCTCGCGGGTGAAGCTGGAGTGGACCTCGTCCTTGGGCTCGATGCGCAGGAGGCGCAGCACCCCGTTGGCGGCCATGTTCATGCCGGCGATGACCGGGCGCAGCACGGTGACGATCGCCATCATGGGCGGGCTGAGCACCATCGCGGCCCGGTCGGCCCCGGCGAGCGCGATGTTCTTGGGCACCATCTCGCCGAGCACGACGTGCAGGTAGACCACGATCGACATCGCAACCACGAACGACACCGGGTGCAGCAGGTCGTCGGGCAACCGGGCGGCGTGGAAGAGCGGCTCGAGCAGGTGGGCGACGGCCGGCTCGCCGATGGCACCCAGGCCGAGCGAGCAGACGGTGATGCCGAGCTGTGCCCCGGCCATGACGAGCGAGACGTTCTCCATGGCGCGCAGGGTGGTGCGGGCGGCCCGCGAACCCTCCTGGGCGCGCGGCTCGATCTGGCTGCGGCGAGCGGCGAGCAAGGCGAACTCCGCGCCCACGAAGAAGGCGTTGAGGGCGAGCAGCACGACGGCGAGGCCCACGCCGAGGAGGTCACTGTTCATGGTCGGCCTCCCCCACCAGCACGAGGTCGAGCCGGTCGATGCGCAGGCCGTCCATCCGTTGCACGGTCAGGGTCACCAGGCGCTCGCGCACCTCGTGGGGGTCGCTGCGGTCGGGCACCGGGAGCTCGACGCGGTCGCCGGGCTCCGGGATCTTGCCGAGCTCGCGCATGACGAGGCCGGCCACGGTGTCGTAGTCGTCGTGGTCGGGCAGCTCGATGTCGGTGACGTCCTCGACCTCGTCGGGACGCAGCAGCCCCGACAGGGTCCAGCTGCCGTCGCGGCGCTGGCGGATCCGCGCGCCGAGGCGGTCGTGCTCGTCGGAGATGTCGCCGACGATCTCCTCCACGACGTCCTCGAGCGTGACGATGCCCGCGTGGCCGCCGTACTCGTCGAGGACGACGGCCATCTGGAAGCCGTCCTGGCGCAGCAGGGCCAGCAGCGGGTCGAGCCGCAGGCTGTCGGGCACGACGACGGGGCGGACCATGACGTGCTTGATGCGGGTCGTCGCGCGCTCGTGGACCGGCACGGCGACCGCGTGCTTGACGTGCACGGTGCCGACGACGGTGTCCTCGGCGTCGAGGACCGGGAAGCGGGAGTGCCCGGTCTGGCGGGCCAGCTCGATCACCGCGGAGACCCGGTCGCCGTCCTCGACGGTCGTGGTCCGCACGCGGGGGGTCATGATCTCGCCCGCGGTGCGGGTGCCGAACTCGACCGATCGCTCGACGAGCTCGGCGGTGTCGGCGTCGAGCGTGCCCTGGTCGGCGGACCGCTGGACGAGCGAGGAGAGCTCCTGGGAGCTGCGGGCGGAGCGGAGCTCCTCCTGCGGCTCGATGCCGAGGCGGCGCACGATCGCGTTTGCCGACCCGTTGAGCGCCCGTATGGGGCCGCGGGTGAGAGCGGTGAAGCCGCGCATGAAGCCCTGGGTGTTGCGGGCGGTCTCCAGCGGGCGGGCGATGGCGATGTTCTTGGGCACCATCTCGCCGAAGATCATCGTGACGACCGTGCCGATCGCGAGGCCGAGCGCGAGCGAGAGAGGTGTCACGACGCTCTCGGGCACCCCCGCAGACGCCAGCGGGCCGTCGATCAGGTCGGAGATCGCCGGCTCGGCGAGGAAGCCGATGGCCAGGTTGGTGACGGTGATGCCGACCTGGGCTCCGGACAGCTGCGTCGACAGCGAGCGAAGAGCCAGCTGGACGCCGCGGGCGCCCTCGTCGCCGGCGGCCGCGGCGCGTTCGACGCTGGGCCGGTCGACGGTGACGAAGGAGAACTCCGCGGCCACGAAGAGGCCGCAGGCGGCCACGAGGGCCAGCGACACGAGCAGGAGCAGGAGGGGGGTCACGACGCGCACCCGGTGGTCAGTGCGGTCGTGCGGGGACTTTGACTCTCGTCCATGGCGGCTGCTGCGGGTTCCTTCATCTCGTGCGATCGGGGCATGCGCCGAGCCGTGGTGAGCGGCGTCGGCGAGTCCACAGGGTAGCGGTCGGGTCCATTGTCACCCCAGTCGTCGTGTCGCCTTGGGGAGGCGGCCCCCGGCGCCCTACTCTTGCGCCGACACGGGTGGACGAGCAGGCCCTCAGGGTCTCGGCGAGGGGCAGCATGCGAGCGTGGGCACAGTCGATCACGGCTGCCCTCCTGGTCGTCCTCGTCGCCACCCTGGCCACGGTCACGGCGACCGGCGACACGGGCGAGGCACGTGAGGCGGGCACGGTGCGGATGGTGCAGGGCACCCAGTCCCCCGGCACCGGAGCCGACGAGACGACCCGTCCCAACCTGGTGTTCGTCCTCACCGACGACATGCGCGACGACGACCTCGACCACATGCCGATCACCCGGCGCCTCCTGGCCGACCAGGGCATGGAGTTCACCGACGCGATCTCGCCGCACCCGCTCTGCTGCCCGGCCCGCGCCCAGCTCGCCACCGGCCAGTACGCGCAGAACAACGGCGTCCAGCACAACCGCGGCGTGCACGGCGGCTTCGACGCGCTCGACCCGACGCAGGAGGCGAGCGTCTGGTTCCGCGCCGACGGCTACCGCACCGCGTTCGCCGGCAAGTTCCTCAACGGCTACCACCCCGGCGACGTGCGTCCCGCCGGGTGGTCGCGGTGGGACGCGCTGACCCGCGGGGTCTACGACTACGTCGACTTCACGATGACCGGTGACGGGGACCCCCGCCGCTACACCGACAGCTACATCACCTCGGTGATCGAGGACCGCACCAACGACGCCGTGCGCGACTTCGCGCGCACCGGCGACCCCTTCGTCGTCTACGCGTGGCACCTCGCGCCGCACTACCGGATCAGCCCCGAGGGCGGACGCAGCCTGCCTCCCGCGGCGCCGCAGGACCAGGACCTGTTCCTCGACGAGCGCCCGTCCGCGTTCGACGACCCCTCCTTCAACGAGGAGGACGTCACCGACCAGCCCGCCTACCTGCGGCACCGCGCCCCCGTGTCGCGCGACGAGGTGGCCGCGGAGAACACCGCCCGGCTGCAGTCGTTGCAGGCGGTCGACCGTGCGGTCGGGTCCCTGGTCCAGACGCTGGACGACGAGGGCGTCCTCGACGACACCTACATCGTCTTCACGTCCGACAACGGCTACTCCCTCGGTGAGCACCGCTTCGTCGGCAAGGACGTCCTGACCGACGAGGCCCTGCAGGTCCCGCTGCTCGTGCGGGGTCCCGGCGTGGTCCCCGGTGCCACGTCCTCGCTGCCCGCGACGCTGGTCGACCTCCCCGTCACCTTCGCCGCCCTGACGGGAGTCACCCCGCAGTGGCAGGTCGACGGCACGTCCTTGGCGCCGACCCTGCGCGGCGAGCCCCAGTCGTTCCGTGACACGACCCTGATCCAGACCGGGCGCACCCTGGGCAACGGCTGGTCGCACCGGGGCGTGCGCACCGAGCGCTACCTCTACGGCACCGACGGCGCCGACACGTTCCTCTACGACCGGCTCCTCGACCCCTACGAGATGGTCAACCTCGCCGACGACCCGGCCTACGCCGGCGTGCGGTCCACGCTCGAGATGCGCCACCGCGAGCTCGTCGACTGCGCGGGCTGGACCTGCAACCAGCAGTTCGGTCCGGTCCCCGAGCCGGTGACGGGAACGGCGTCCGACGTGGCCCGCGGCTCGTCGTGACGGCGTGACCGAGGCCCTGCGCTCCCTGCTCCACCCCGACCTGACGCCCGTCCTGGCCCAGGTGCTGCCGGTCGCGGTCTTCCTCCTCGCGATCACGGTGACCGCGGAGGTCGCACAGCTGGCGGGCGTGTTCGACGTGGCCGCGCACGCGCTCGCGCGCCGCGCCCGGCACCGGGTCGTGCTGCTGTGGCTGACCTTCGCCACCCTGGCGGTCGGCTGCACGATCGTGCTGAGCCTCGACACCACCGCCGTCCTGCTGACGCCCGTCGGTCTCGCCATCGCCCGCCAGACCGGGGTGGCGCCCCTGCCCTTCGCGCTCACCACCCTCTGGATCGCCAACACCGGCTCGCTGCTGCTCCCCGTGTCCAACCTGACGAACCTGCTGGCCGTGTACCGCTTCGAGGACCTCGGGGCCGACCACGGCGACTACGTCCGTACGGCGGCCGCGCCCGCGGTGACCGCCATCGTCGTGACCCTGGTCCTGATCGCCGTCCTGCAGCGTCGCGCGCTGCGCGGGACCTACGCCGTCGAGCCTCCGGCGGATCCGCACGACCGCGTGCTGCTCGTCATCGGCTCCGTCGTGTGCGTCGTGGTCGGGCCGCTCTTCGCCGTCGGCGTCGAACCTGCCGTCGTGGCGCTCGGGTCGGCGAGCGTCCTGCTCGCAGCGCTGCTGTGGCGGGCACCGGGTCTGCTGCGCGAGGTCCGCCCACCCTGGCTGATGGCGGGCGGCTTCGTGGTCGTGGCCGGGGCGCTGCGCCTCGCCCAGGGCGAGGGCCTCCTCGACTGGCTGGCGCCCGCGGTCGGCTCCGGCATCCGCCCGCTCGACCTGCTCCACCTCTCCGCCACGTCCGCGGTCGCGGCCAACCTCGTCAACAACCTTCCGGCCTACCTGCTCGTCGAGCCCGCGGCAGCCGACGACGTACGCCGTCTCATGGCCACGCTGGTGGGGGTCAACACCGGAGCGCTGGTGACGCCCTGGGCCTCGCTCGCGACGCTGCTCTGGCTCCAGCGCTGTCGTTCCGCCGGTCTGCGCATCCCGCTGCTCCGCCTCGCCGGGTGGGGTGCGGTGTGCGCGACGCTCTGCGTCACCGCTGCGACCCTCGCGATCCACTGAGCCAGACGCAGCAGCGGCGTGGCCCCGGAGGGCCACACCGCTGGTCTGCGCGTTGAACGGGCCGTCCCACCGCATCTGGGGGGATCCGTGCCACGGCGGGAGGTCGAGGCACGGGTGAGCGGTGTTGGACCCAGCGGAACGCGGCCGCTACTTGCTCAGCGCCGGACCGTTCCCTGGTGTTACGGGGTCGGCGGAGAATTTTGGCTCTTCTGACTGATCCGTGGGTCATCGGCCGGGCAGCAGCGGTCGGTGTCCGCCTAGGTTGAGCATCGCGAGGCCGATGAGGGCGTCGGGTGAGCGGAATCCGAAGGCCACCCTGGTGATGAGCCGGATCTTGGTGTTGACCGATTCGATGAGGCCGTTGGATAGGCCGTGGTCGATGGCGGCGAGGATCTCGGCGCGGTGCTTGGTGATGCGCTGCTGGAGCTTGACGAACGATGCGATCCGGCAGCGCCGTGCCCACGCGACCCATCGGTCCAGCGCCTCGGCGGCCTCGTCTGCTGGGAGCTTGAAGACGGTACGCAGGCCTTCTTTGAGCAGATAGGCGCGGTAGAGCCGAGGATCAGTCTTGGCGATCCACGCAAGCTTCGTCTGCTGCTTGTCGGTGAGGTTCTCGGGGTTCTTCCACAGTGCGTAGCGGGCGTGCTTGAGAGCGCGAGCGTGTCCGGTTGCGACCGTAACCGCCCGGCCGTTCTGCCAACCGGCGGGGCGGGTGTGGCCCGCGCGTCTGGCCTGGTTCCAGGCGTCTCGTCGCACGGCGTCGAGGGCATCGGTGGCCCAGCCGACGACGTGGAAGGGGTCGGCGCACCGGACCGCGGCTGGGCAGCGTCGCCGCACAACGTCCGCGATCCAGTCCGCGCCGTCGGCTGTGACATGGGTGATCTGGGCGCACCTGCCTTCGCCGGAGGCTTCCAGTGCGTCGAAGAACTCCTCGAGGGTGGCGCGGTCGCGTCCGGCCTTGGCCCACACCAGCCGGCCGGTGTCGTGGTCGACCACGACGGTCAGGTACTTGTGGTTGCGTTTGTAGGAGATCTCATCGATGCCGATGCGGCGCAGTCCGGCGAAGGCGTCGATCCCTTCGGCGGTGTCGGCCCAGACCCGGGCGATGATCGATCCCACGGTCCGCCACGCGATCCGCATCAACTGGGTGATCGCGGACTTCGAGCACTGGGTGGCCAGCCAGGCGACCTGCTGGTCAAAGCTGAACGTGTGACCGGCCGCGTGACGCGCCCAGGGCACATGCCGCACCGTCGGCCCGTGGACCGGGCAGTTGACCCTTGGCGCGTCGGCCTCGAGGAAGACCTCGACTGTTCCGAGATCCAGGCTTCGCCACCGTCGGCGTCCTTCTCCGTGGTCGTACCAGGCGGCTCTGGTGCCGCATCGTCCGCAGCGGCCCCGAGCAGCTCGCCGTGGTCGCACGTGCGCGATCACGATGTCCTCGACCTCGCTGAACTCGATTGCCTCGATGACGGTGTTCTCGACGCCCAAGAGGGCGCGCCATAGGCTGGCGTTTCGCACGCCGTTCTCCGTTCCGTGGTTCCTGACTCTCGACAAGCCAGAAACCTAGAGCGGGAACGGCGTGCGGCCATTCAGACGCGATCAACCACCCACGGAAGCATCAGATGAGCCAGAATTTTTCCCGAGCTGGTCCGCCGCTTCCCGACCCCTCAGTCGGACTCCCAGTAGGGACCCTTGCGGTAGCGGTCGCGCTCGATCGTCGTGACCGGACGCCGGACGGTCCGCCAGACGGTGCGGGGCGAGCCGTCCTCGTCGACCACGGTCCGCGCGACGCGGAAGTTGACGTACGTCGTTGTGTAGGCGTTGCGCGAGTTGCGCTTGTTGCGCCACTGGTAGTTGAAGTTCTTGACGTACTTCCGGGTCAGCTTCTTGCCGCGGATGGTCATCCAGAGCTCGTCGTTGCCCGGGCTCAGGCTCGCCCAGTTGGCCGAGCCCGTGACGGTCATGTGGGTGTCGGGGACGCCGTTGTAGGTGCCCTGGATCGCGACGTACTTCTGGTGGCTGTAGACGCTGAGGATCAGGTCGTCCTTGCCGTCCTTGTTCAGGTCGTAGTCGTCGTCGGGGTTGAAGTCCAGGCCGGTCGAGCGCAGCGGGATCCGTCCGCGCGGCGTCGGAGCACCCACGACGCGCTTGGTGTGGTAGCCGATCAGGCCGTACATCACGCGCACCTTGCACCCCTCGATCCACTTCTGCCGGATCGCCGAGGCCAGGTAGTCACCGCGGTTGCCTCGCATGGTGTGCATCGACACCGCGATGCGGCTCCGCTTCTGCCCGCCCGCACCGTCGGGGGTCAGGCACTGGACCTTGCCGAGCAGGTCGAGCACGAGGTCGTTCTTCGGGCCGGACGGCTTGGGCCAGGCCCAGACCGTGTGCTTGTCGACCGAGTCGTCGCACGCGACGCCGTTGGCGGGCGTGCCGCAGAAGAGCTGCGGGGGCTGCCGGGTGTCGTAGTCCCTGCGCATGTCGTTGAACAGCCGGACGAACTGGCGGAACAGCTCGTGGTCACCGGAGGTGAAGTAGAGGTCGTTCCACTGGTGCTTGTCGGCGTTGAGCATCAGGTTGGCCGACCCCACGGCCAGCACGTCCTTCGACCTGCCGGCCCGGGAGAAGGAGTAGAACTTCGTGTGCATGTTGTTGTACTGGTTCTGCTTGCTGCGGCACCCGGCCGTGCACCGGTAGATGAAGCTCGAGCGATAGCGCTTGGCCCCGATCTCCTTGCGGACCGCCCGCATCGCCCTCGTGTACTGGTGGTCGTTGAGGATCATCTGCACCTTGACGCCGCGCCGGTGCGCGGCGATGAGCGCCTTCGCCACCGGCATCCGGTCGAAGGAGTAGACCGCGATCCGGATCGTCGAGCCCTTCCGCGTGTGCTTGATCGTGTCGATGACCTTCCGCTCGATGCGGAACCAGCCCTTCTTGCGGCGCGGGTCGTTGAAGAACGGGCCCTGCGGGGCCTTCCAGCGCTTGCGGGCCGACTGCGTCGTCCTGGCGGCGGCCGCCGTCGAGGCAGTCGTCGCGGTCCCGGCCGAGGCAGTCACGCCGGCGGGGGCGGCTGCGGCGGGGACCGCTGCCAGCGGGGTGCCCAGGACCAGGCACAGAGAGAACAGGACCAACAACCTCGGCACGAACTCGCCTTCCCGACCGCCACCGTCGGTGGCGTCGTCACGTTCAGGCCCGGCCCCACGACCCTGCTGTCAGGGCATGGGAAGGGCATGTCGACCGGACCCGCGCAGTCCGCAGGTCCGGTCCCGTCCAAGGGGTGACGATCCCCGACCCGACAAAGTTGTCGGGCCGGGGGGTACAGATCTGGAGACGAGGCTCACATCCGACCGGCCGCCGGTGCGAACGCCTTCGAGTGGTCGCTCCAGACGTCGTCGAAGTGCTCGACGTACGCGTCGTGGACGCGGTCCCGCGGGATCATCACCACCAGCTCGTCGTTGAGGAGGGAGACGTCCGACCAGTTCTCCGAGCCGGTCCACACCGCCCGGGTGGGCGAGCCGTCCCAGGTCCCGTCGACGGACATCCACTTCTCGTGCACGAAGTGCTCCCACCCCGAGTCCTCGAAACCCGTCGCGACGTCGCCGTCGACGTCGAGCGACGCGCTCCGCACGCGGACGCCGGCGGCGACAAGGGTCTCGACCACGTCCGGACCGGCGGCGCTCACCAGCGCCTGGACGCGGCACCCCTGGCGGTGCAGCCCGGCCACCCGCCGGGCCAGGTCGGCGCCGCGCTCCCCGCGCCAGCCGTACATGCTGATCCGGACGACGGTCCGACCGCCCATCCCGCTCCCGGGCAGCGCACGGCAGTCGACCTTGGCCAGTCGCTGGGCGACGGTGTCGTCGTCAGCGGTGTCCGACCGGCCGGGCGGGACGCTCGTCGTCACGTCGCCGTGGGCCACGTCCACGGCCGGCTCGGAGACCAGGCGATCGGCCGCGAGCTCGGCGAAGACCGAGCTGTAGTCGTCGTACAGCGGCTGGCTGCCGGTGAAGGTGACCAGGTCGTTCCAGTGCACGCCGGCTGCGTAGCCGGTGAGGTTGGCGGAGCCCAGCATGACGACCGGCGCGGCGCCGCCTCCCCCGGAGAACAGGTAGAGCTTCATGTGCTGGTTGCCGCGGTCGCCGAGGCGGCAGCTGGCGTGACAGACCGTGACGAAGCTCGGCTCCGTGCTCCTCCCCCGCGACTCGCCGCGGGCGTGGCAGGCTCCGCTGCTCGTGGCCCCGTCCGGCCCGACCAGGCGCCGCAGGCGCCGCACGGGCGCAGCCACGAAGTTGTCGTTCAGCACGACCTGCACCGTGACCTGTCGCTGGGTGCACGCCCGCTCGAGGGCGTCGACGATGTCGGGCCGGTCGAAGCTGTACGCCGCCATGCGGATCGTGCCGTGGTCGGGCGTCGCGTCGATCGCCTGTCGGACGTGGTCGGCGATCCGGTCCTGCGCGGCCTCGTCGCCCGTCGGGTCGTTGAAGACGACGTCGGCGACCGGAGCCTCGACCGCGCCGGCGACCGCCAGGCGCGCCGCGTGCTCGACGACGTACGACGTCTTCGACGACTCGCCGCCGACCGCAACGGCCAGCACCGGTGCCGCCACCGCCGCGGCCACACCCAGCACCGCAGTTCCCACCAGGAGAGAGGTCCGCATCTCGATCACCCGATCCCGTCCGGCGGGAGGACTCCCGCCTCGTGGATCGACCGTCACGCCGAGGACGTTCCGGGGGCCCGGGCCCGGGATCTCGACCACGACGGGATCCTTCGACACGCACCCGGGAAGGCCGTCTCCGGGCGCGGGCACCGGTGACCGCGCCCGGGTCCTCCCGTCCTGGCGATCCCGGTGGCAACCGGGACGTGCGACCCAGACGGGCAGGACCGCGGCACGACCCGAGATCGGCCGACGGACCGAGAGTGACTGCGTCGACGACGGAGGTGGACGACGCCAGTGGGACGACGGGGTGCGGCTGCCCGCGGGGCTGGCTGGACGAGCCCCACGGGCAGTTCCCCGTAGCCCCGATCTGCTGTCCAAGGGCTCCTGCACCCGCCGCGATCGACGCTACGCCGGACCCCCACGGCCCGCCACGCTGTCTAGGCCGCGACGCGCTGGCCGCGTCGCATCCGCGGCACCCGTGTCGGCAGCACGGGCGAGCGTGTCAGTCTGGGCCACATGGAGGACGAAGACTTCGACGCGCTCATGGAGCTGGTGGTCCACGGGTTCGAGGTGGCAGGAGTCGCGGTGCTCGTGGTCGGGGCCGTGGCAGCCTTCGTCTCCGCGCTGGTCACGGCGAGACGCACCGGAGCAGCGGTGGCCTACGAACGGGTCCGCCGCGGCGTGGGACGCGCGATCCTCCTCGGCCTCGAGCTGCTGATCATCGCGGACATCGTCCTCACGATCACGGTCGACCCCACGCTGGAGAGCGCGCTGGCGCTGGGCCTCATCGTCGTCGTACGCACGTTCCTCAGCTTCTCCCTCGAGGTGGAGCTGGAGGGCACGCTGCCGTGGCGGCGGTCCCGGGAGGCCCCGCGCGTGGACGGCTCGCCCGGCGTATCGTCGTGACCCGACGGGCGTCGGCCAACCCGCTCAGCGACGCCCTTCGGAGGGTGGGGTGAAGATGGAACACCGTGGGCCGGTCTGGACCCATCGCGAGCGCTTCGACCCGCACCCGGCCAGCGCCTCCCTGGCACGCTCGTTCGTCGCGGACCGGCTCCTGCAGCACGAGCTGCCCCACCTGATCGATCCGGTACGGCTCGTGACCAGCGAGCTCGCCACCAACGCCATCGTCCACGCGCGCACGTCCTTCACGGTCACGCTCGAGCGGGTCGAGGACGTGCTCGTGCTGACCGTCATCGACGACTCCCCCGAGGCACCGGTCCGGAGAGCGACGGCAGTGACGGAGTCGACCGGTCGCGGGCTGGAGATCGTCGCCTCGACGAGCCGGGACTGGGGTGTCGATGCGGATCGCCGGTCCCCCAAGGCGGTGTGGGCGTCCTTTGCCGTCGACGAGCACGCGTCGCCCTAGCCGGAGTCACCCGTCGCGGAGGAGGCACCTCCGCTGTCGTGGTGGGACCTTGGGCGCGGACCGCCCGCTTCCGGATCCTGCGGGCGGCGACCTCGTGGCCTGATCGACTGGGAGAACCTCACATGGCATTCGACACACTCATGGTGTTCGCCGGCGTCTACCCCGACCTCGCGTCCGCGGAGGCCGACTACGACCGGGTGAAGGAGCTCCACACACAGGAGGGCCTCCTGGATGCCTACGACGCCGCGGTCATCCACCGCCGCGACGACGGCAAGGTGAAGATCACGCGCAAGCACGAGACGCCGACCCGGGTCGGTGGCGTGCTCGGCGGGGGTGCCGGCCTGGCCACCGGGCTCGTCGTCGCGCTCTTCCCGTTCGCGGCGGTCGGCGGCGGCCTGCTCGCGGCGACCTCCGCAGGCGGGGCGATCCTGGGGGCGGTGGCGGGTCATGCGGCGGCCGGCATGAGCAGGAACGACCTGAAGGAGCTCGGCGAGTCCCTCGACAGCGGAGAGGCGGGCCTGGTCGTCGTCGGTGTGATGGACATGGAGGCGAGGATCGAGGAGTCCATGCGCCGCTCGGAGAAGCTCCAGAAGAAGCGGCTCGAGGCAGACGTGGAGGCTCTCGAACGCGACGCGCACGATGCCGTCGGCTCCTAGCGGCAGCGCCGTGGTGAGCTGACCGGGCCCCGAGCGTCGGATGGCCGTGTCCGCGCCACGCGAGGTCTACGGCACCCTCGACCTGGCCCTCCGCATCGGTGACCTCCTGCTTGCCTCGGGAGGGGGCGCCGCCGACGTCGAGGCCACGATGCTCGCCGTCACGCACGCCTGTGGCTTGAGCGGTGTCGACGCCGACGTCACCTTCACGGAGCTGTCGCTGCAGCAGCGCTACGGCATCGGGAGGCCGGCGTCGATCCTGGTGCGGCGGGTGAAGCGCCGGCCGGCGGACTACGCCGAGCTGATCGAGGTCGACCGGCTCGTCCAGGACCTCCTGGACGGGACGACCACGCGCGACGAGGCACGCAGACGGATCGCCGACATCGACTCCTCCGAGCACCGGCGGGCTCGCTGGCTGGTGACGGTCAGCTGGGGCGCCGTGGGTGGATCGCTTGCGGTCACCCTCGGCGGCGGAGCGGTGGTGAGCTGCCTGGCGTTCGTCGCGGCGTGTGGCATCGACCTCGTCGGGCGTTCCACCCGGGGCCGGGTCCCGCTGTTCTACCAGCAGATCGCCGGCGGGTTCCTCGCCACGCTCGTCGCGGTCGGCGCCGCTGCGACGGAGGTCGACGCCGACCCCTCCCTGATCGTCACCGCGGGCATCATCATCCTGCTTGCGGGCATCGGGCTCATGGGCGCCATGGCCGATGCGCTGACCGGTTACCCCCTCACGGCGAGCGCCCGGCTGCTCGACGCCCTGATGGCGACCACCGGCGTGATCGCCGGGGTGGCCGCCGGCTTGACGGTCGCTGAGCTTTCCGGCGCCGACCTCGGTCGCGTCGAGCCCGGGGCGACCGGACTGGCCCAGGGGTCGGCCATGACGCTCGGCGCCGGGCTCGCGGCCGCCGCCTACGGCCTGGCGTGCTACGCGCCGCTCCGCGCGGCTGCCGCGGCAGCCGCCGTGGGCGCCTGCGGCCAGGCGATCTTCCTGGCGGTCGAGGGGCTCTCGCTGGGGCAGACCTGGGCCGCCGCCGTCGCCGCAGTCGCGATCGGGACGCTCAGCCACGGGATCGCCGGCCCGGTGCGCGTGCCGCCACTGGTCCTCATCGTCCCCGCCGTCGTGCCGCTGCTGCCCGGGCTCTCCATCTACCGCGGGCTGGCGTTGCTCGCCGAAGGTGAGGACGGGGTCCTGGACCTGGCGGCTGCCGGGGCCACGGCCGTCGCGCTCGCAGCCGGCGTCATCCTCGGCCAGTACCTCGCCCAGCCCATCCGGCGGGATGGACTGCTGACCAGTCCCCCGCTGGTCGGTCCACTGCTTAGGCGCCAGGGCCGACGTACCTGGAACTGACGGACGCGCGAGATCTCACCCCCGCAGGATGAGGGTTGACCCGTCGGGGCGTCCTAAGTTGCCGATGAGACGGGTCCCGTCACGCGACAAGGAGACAACCATGACCGAATCGACCGGGTCGCACCAGCAGACCGGAGCTCGCGAGGAGCCCGGCGTGGGGGCACAGGGACTGATCCTGTTCGCCGCCGTGATGATGTTCGTCGGCGGCGGCTTCCAGGCCATCATGGGGCTGGCGGCCATCTTCGAGAACGAGTTCTACACCGTCACCCCCAACTACGTCCTCGAGTTCGACGTCAGCGCGTGGGGGTGGATCCACCTCGTGCTCGGGCTGGTCGTGGTCTTCGCCGGGTACGGACTGCTCTCCGGTCAGACCTGGGCGCGCGTGGTGGGCATCATCCTTGCTTCCGTGAGTGCCTTGGTGAACTTCGCCTTCATCCCCTACTACCCGTTCTGGTCCCTTGCCATCATCGCCCTGGACGTCTTCGTCATCTGGGCCCTGGCCACCCAGGCGCGCGCGTTCAGGCTCTGACGTCCCGACCCTCCGCTGCCCGGAGACCCAGGGCACCCCGAGAAGCACCGTGCGACGGATGTCTGCGTTCACGTGGATCGGCGGGTTCAGGCCGCCGAGGCGGATCAGGTCTTCTTGAGCTCCTCACGGCACCAGCCGAGCTCCTGGTCGACGTTGTTCGCCGACACCATCGGGCAGTTGGTGAACCACACCTCGCTCCAGTCCAACGGGACAGTGGTCGACACCCTCACGCCGATCGCCCCGGTCGGCTTCCCACCACGTGGAGAGCCGCCGGGGCGCTGACCGTCAGCGTCGCCGGTCCCGACGGTCGTCGCGGCGGTCCTCGCGGCGCTCGCCCCGACGACGTACGCCGTGGCTGACGACGGCCGCGGTCCCGACCACCGCGGCGGTCCTGGCCACGGGTCGCGGCCCGATGACTCCTCTTCCTGCCCTGCGTCCGATCGGCATGTCACTCCTCCTCTTTGAGATCTGCTTCGACGGCGGCGATGAGCGCCTGCACCGGGATCCGGCCGCTCGCCACGAGCTGACCCCCGGCGTGGCGGACAGCGGACCCGAAGGGCGCTGCCCAGAGGTTCTCCCAGACGAGCAGGGCAGCGGTGCTCCCCGGCTCGACTGCCTCCGCGACCGACTGCACGTCCTCCTGGCTCAGCAGGTTGGCCATCGCGGTCTCGAGCTCCCGGATCTGACCGATCTCGCTGTCGTCCAGGTCGCTGATCTCGAACGCCTCGAACTCCCCGTCCTCGTCCTTGCGGATCATCAACAGGTCGAGGACGCGGATGATCCCCCGGTCGACGAGGTCGGTCAGCGTCGGTGCGATCGTTCCGTCGAACCGGCTGCCGGGGAACTCCACCACGATCCAGTCCACGGGACCGAGCTCGTCGAGGGTCTCCTCCTCCGTCACGGTCATCTGGTCTGTCATGCACCACCTCCAGCTCTGCATGCGGGCGCCGCCGCGGCGCCGCGTCTCCTCGAGTCTCGGCGGTGCCGCCGGTGCACGCGTCATCCCATGTGGGTGACCCCAGACCGCTCAGAGCAGCCTCGACCCGGCCCGCCGGACGGTGACCAGCACGTAGACGCTGACCAGGAGGACCCAGCCCGGGAAGACCAGGGCGACCCACAGGCTCAGGCTCGTGATCACCAGCAGGCACAGCGCGATGACGTAGGTGGTGATCACCAGCCAGCGAGGCGCCGTACCGGACCTGTGCCAGGTGGTGCCCAGCGAGATCATGAAGACCGCGGCCATCCTGAGGGCGTAGACGTTCGTGACCTGGAGCATCACGGCACGGCCGAAGGCCACGATCTCCGGACGGCTGGACCGGCTGGCGTCCCAGTCAGCGGTGGCGACGATGGCGCCCGCCAACGCCATCGAGACAAAGACCATCGCCAGGAAGAGCAGACCGCTGCCGAAGTACACCGACGAGAAGAAGCGGTCCTCCAGGTCGCCCAGCCGGTCGCGGACCACACCCACGAACCACAGGAAGGCGATGCCCGCGATCGGCACCAGCGCGAGCGCGATCTTGAGCCGGGTCGCGGCGGCGTCGGACCACTCGGGCTGGGTCAGGGGGTCCTCGGGCATGGAGGTGCGGAGCAGGATCATGCTCGCGCTGAACGTGGCCGCGAACACGACACCCGCCAGGCCCGCTGACCGCGGAGTGGTGAGTCTCCCGCGCTGCGCCCCCGGCGACTGCCCTACTGCCGGGCCATCGCCGCTCGTAGCTCCCCCTCGGGGTCGGTGATCAGCTCGCCCGAGACGTCCACCGTGACCGAGTGGAGGATGCCGGTGAACCGGAACGGGGACGGGGTGTCCGGGGTCACCGGCGACCCCGGATTGGCGCCGCACGTCAGGGCGCCGGGATTGAGCATGAAGGGCGTGGTCGTCGAGGCCTCCGCGTCGGCCACCAGCGTGCCGTCGACGTAGAGCTGGATGCGGCCGGGAGCCCCCAGCCCGCGGGCCAGGTCAGGCTGTCCCGTCGGCTCGAACTCGAAGCGGAGCTCGTGTGGCCCGGGAGGCACCGGATCCGGCGAGGACACCTTGTGCAGGCTGCGCCCCACGTAGTTGTGCACGTAGTGCAGCCGCCCGTCCTGCACGTAGAGGGAGTAGCCGCCGGCGGCGCTGCCCTGGCAGAGCAGCACCCCCTCTGCGCCCTCGTCGGGTATCTCGACCTTCGCGGTGATGCTGTGCGGACGGCTCAGGACCCTCGGTGCCGCGTTGAACGGCACGGACTGGGTGCCCGGGCGGTAGACGTAGCGGTCCCGCGGCACCGCTGCCAAGGGCTTCTCGGCCATGAGCCGACCGAGGCCGCTGCCGTCGACGGGCAGGACGTCGTACTTCCCCGCCTCCGCGTACCAGAGACCGATCAGGGCGATGAGCTTGTCACGGTGCTCGCCGGCGAGGTCGTGGGTCTCCGCGAAGTCCTTCTCCACGTGGTAGAGCTCCCAGGCCGTGGCGTCGAGCTCGCTGAGCCGATCGGCCGAGATGGGCTGTCCGAACCCGACGCCGGCCTCGGCGAACGAGGGCCCGGGCCAGGGGCAGACCGCCCGCCAGCCGTCGTGGTAGATCGACCGGTGGCCGAGCATCTCGAAGTACTGCGTGTGGTGGTTGGTGGCCGCCTCGGCGTCGTCCAGGGTGTGGGCGAAGCTGATGCCCTGGATCGGCGACTGCGTCACGCCCCTGATGGTGGCGGGCGGCTCGATGTCCAACAGGTCGAGGAGGGTGGGGACCATGTCGATGATGTGTGCGTACTGCGGGCGCACCTCGCCCCTCGCCCGGATCCCCTGCGGCCACGAGACGATGAACGGGTCGGAGGAGCCACCCCGGTAGGTCTCGCGCTTCCACCGCCGGAACGGCGTGTTGCCCGCCCAGGTCCAGCCCCACGGGTAGTGGTTGAAGTGCTTGGGCCCTCCGATCTCGTCGATCAGCGCGAGGCTGTCCTCGAGCGGCTCCTGGGCGTTGTTGAAGAACTGTGCCTCGTTCGTGGTGCCGGTCGGACCACCTTCGGCGCTCGCCCCGTTGTCGGAGATCACCATCACGATGGTGTTGTCGAGCATGCCCTCCTCACGCAGGAACTCCATCAGCCGGCCGAGGTGGTGGTCGGTGTGGGACAGGAAGCCGGCGAAGACCTCCATCATCCGGCTGTACAGGCGACGGGCCTCCGCGGGCTGGGCGTCCCACTCGGGGACGTCCGGATCGTGGCGCGACAGGACCGCGTCGGCGGGCACGATGCCCAGCTCCTTCTGCTTGGCGAACACCCGCTCGCGGTAGACCTCCCACCCGTCGTCGAACCTGCCCGCGTACTTGTCGGCCCATTCCTTGGGCGCGTGGTGGGGGGCGTGGGTGGCCCCGAAGCACAGGTGCAGGTAGAACGGCTTGTCCGGGTCGATCTGCTTCGAGTCCGCGATGAACTCAATCGACCGGTCGACCAGGTCCTCGGTCAGGTGGTAGCCCTCTTCGGGCGTGGCGGGGGGCTCGACCTGGTGGTTGTCGTAGACCAGGTCGGGGTACCACTGGCTGGTGTCCCCGCCGAGGAAGCCGTAGAAGCGCTCGAAGCCGCGTGCCAGGGGCCAGCGGTCGTAGGGCCCGGCGGCGGTCTCCTGGTGGCTCGGTGTCAGGTGCCACTTGCCGACCATGAAGGTGTTGTAGCCGTGGCCGAGGAGCATCTCCGACAGCATGCCGTTCTCGAACGGGATCACGCCGTCGTAGCCGGGGAACCCGGTGGCGAACTCGGTGATGCAGGCCATGCCGTTGCTGTGGTGGTTGCGTCCGGTGAGGATGCACGAGCGGCTCGGGGAGCACAGAGCCGTGGTGTGCATGTTGTTGTAGCGCAGACCGTCGGCGGCGAGCGCGTCGAAGGTCGGGGTCTCGATGGGGCTCCCGTAGCAGCCCAGCTGCCCGAAACCGGTGTCGTCCAGCACCACCGTCAGCACGTTGGGCGCGCCTGGGACGGCGCGGGTCGGTCTGGGCCAGGCAGGTGACGACTCGTCGGTCGTACGGCCTGCGGTGCCCGGGAAGGTCGAACCCGGGTCGTACTCGGTCAAGGCCATGGCCCACCACTCCTCGTGAAGACGTGCAGCCATTGCAGCGAGGTGGCTCACCCGGCGCATCACCCGGACGGGATGAGGGCCGGCGTCGCCGAGTGCGATGAGACTGGACCGAGACCGTCGCCACCGTCGGCCGGAAGAGGTGTCGCCGTGGACGTGACCGGGGCACTCATCATCGCCGGCTCGATCTTCCTGTGGGGCGCGTTGTCGGTGCGTCTCCAGCGCGCGGACCTCACCGCGCCGGTCGTCTTCGTCGCCGTCGGTGTGCTGCTGGCCGGACTGGACCTGGTCGAGGCACCGGAGGGTCCCGAAGGATTGAAGATCCTGGTCGAGATCACGTTGGTGTGGGTGTTGTTCTCCGACGCTGCCCGCGTCCCGGTGAAGGAGCTCCGCCACGACCTCGGGCCGTACGTCCGGCTGCTCGCCGTGGGGCTGCCGCTGACCATGCTGGCGGGCTGGGGACTCGCGTGGTGGTTCTTCCCGGCCGCCGGGGTGTGGGGCGCGCTGCTCGTCGCCGCGGCGCTCGCGCCGACCGATGCCGCCCTCGGGATCCCGGTCGTGACCAACCCGGTGGTGCCCGCCCGTGTCCGTCGACTGATCACCGTGGAGAGCGGCCTCAACGACGGCATCGCCACACCGGTCGTGATGCTCGCGATCGCGGCCGTGGCGGCCGAGGAGGAGCTCGCCGGTGCCTCCGGGCTGGGTACGGCGCTGGTGTCGCTGCTCGCCGGCGCGGTCGTCGGCGGCGTGGTGGGCCTGCTCGGTGGCCGCGCGCTCCGGTGGGCTCGCCAGCGGGGCTGGGCTGCGGAGGACTTCGCCGGGATCGCGGTGCTCGCGCTGGCGCTGATCGCCTACACCGCAGCACTCGCCGTGGACGCCAACGGATTCGTCGCCGCCTTCTGCGGCGGGCTCGCCTTCGGGGCCGCAGCCGGGCCTCGCGGGCCGGCCGAGCTCGTGTTCGTGGAGCAGTCGGCAGGCCTGGTGTCCCTCCTGGTGTGGCTGGCGTTCGGGGCGGTCGCCGGGCCCGTCATGCTCGACCTCGTCACACCGATGATGGTGGTGTACGCCGTGCTCAGCCTCACGCTCATCCGGATGCTCTCGGTCGCCCTGGCCTGTCTGGGAGCGGGCTTCGACCGCAGCACGATCCTCTTCATCGGCTGGTTCGGGCCCCGTGGCCTGGCCTCCCTCGTGTTCGCGCTGCTCGCACTCGAGGAGCTCGGGACGGGTGTGGAGCACGCCGTTGCCGCGATCGGCGTGACCGTGCTGCTCAGCGTGATCGCTCACGGACTCAGCGCCGCTCCCCTGGCCGCACGCTACGGCCGCACCCACTCCCCCGTCCCGAAGTGAAGGTGTCCGCCATGACGGAAGGTATTGCCGAAGTCCTCACCTTCGCGATCGGCGTCGCGATCAGCCCGGTGCCGATCATCGCCGTGATCCTGATGCTCTTCTCGGGCCGGGCGAAGATCAACGGGCCGATGTTCCTGGTGGGTTGGGCCGTCGCGCTCGGCGTACTGCTCGCTGGCGTCAACCCGAAGAACCTGCTCCTCGCGGCGGGCGCCGGCGCGGCGCTGGCGGGACTCGGGCTGCCGACCTCAGACGCAGTGGTCTCCCTGATCGTCTTCGTCGTCGTCGGCAGCCTCACGATCGGGGGTCCCGTCGTCTACTACCTCCTCGGCGGTGAGGCGGCCCGGACGACGCTCGGGTCTGCTGAGCGGGTAGGTGACGTGTCTGCGTCGATGTGTGTCGACGTCAGAAGGATGTGCACCAAGCCGAAGGTGCGCCGTTCGTCACAACGGAAACGGCCCTGTGGTCAGACCGGCGAAGAGCGCTCCGGACGGGGTGCGAACCGACCGAGAAGGACCTCATGTCAGACAACATTCCTCAGCCGCCAGATGGCAACGACCCGATCGTCGAGATGCTGGCAAAAGACCGAAGCGCCTCCTGTCCCGACCCCCACTGACGTGATGACCGTGCTGGTCACGCTGCCGCCAGGGAGTCCGGGCGCGGCCCCGCACCGGCACTCTGGGCCGGCTTTCGGAGACCCCTTCGCCCTCGACGCCGGCGTCGACCCGGGCATCGCCGACCACGACGGCGTCACGGCGCTGCAGCACGCCGAGCAGCGCGGGTACGACGAGATCGCGGCGCTGCTGCGGGCCACCCCACGCTGAGCGCTGGGTTGCTCGTCCGCGACTCCCGCCGGCCCGCCCCGGCCCGCTCGGCGCGCTCGTCATCGAGACGTCGCGCTGGACGTGAATGTGCGCGCAGCGGACCAGAAGGTCGTCCCGACCAGCACGGGCATCACGCACGCGACGACGATGTGCAGGGACGTGCTGTCCGAGACGGGATGGCCCGCCCAGGTCATCACCGGGACGACGAGCCCCGTCGCGAGCGCCGCTACGCCGAGCCCCAGGACACGCAGGAGGGCGGGTGGGCGAGCTTGGTGGCTCTTGCGGTCCTGCATGGTGTTCATCGCAACCAGCTGGAGTGGCGGCGGGCGCAGTCGGCGCACTGGGTCGCCCACGGCAGCGCCTCCATCCGCTCCTCGGAGACCATGCCGTGGCAGGCGACGCACACCCCGTGCTTCCCCTCGCGCAACCTGCGCCGGGCTTCGCGGATCTCGGCCAGGATCCGCGCGACCGACTCCTGGTAGGCGATGGCGACCAGGTCCCCCCGCGCATCGCGGAGAGAAGCCAGCTGCTCCTCACGCTTGAGCTCGAGCTCGGTCAGGCTCGCGTCGATCCGTGCCACGTCTGCCGCGGTGGGCCGACGACGGACCGAGCGTCGCGGCTCACGGGACGGGGTGGACGTGTCGTCCGTGTTCGGCCTGTGCTCCGGTGGGGTGGAGTCAGGCACGGGGGTGGTCAACGCGTACTGGTAGGTGTGGGTGCGCACGTGGATGTCCTTCGCGAAAGTCGTGTGGGCGCAGGCGACCAGCCGCGGGGTCGCCGCGGTGCCTGCGTGCTCGGGGTGAGCAGCGTCGACATCAGGTCGCCAGGACCTGGTGTCGTGGGTCGTTCCGATCAGGCCACGGCGGGAGGGGCGCGGTCGACGCTGCGACGCAGCACGTCGAGACCACGAAGTCCGCGCGCTTCCTCACTCAGCCTCAGGGCCGCGAGGGCGGCGCCGGTGGGCACGAGCCCAGGGACGACGACGGCTCCGAGGAGGTGGGCCAGCGTGCGCGGGTCGCTGCACTCGTCGTCGGAGACGCGAGCAGACATGCCGTGTGCCATGTCGGCCCTCCGTCCCGGGGATGGGCGACCTCACCCGAGGTCGATGGCTGGACCATAGGCAACTCCCGCACGAAAAGCCACTCGTCTCCCGTCCCCGCGAGCCCGCCGCAACAAGCCCGATGCGGTTTGTGGTCGGGACACAATCGCCGGGGCGCCGATCGTGTCCGTTGAACAACCGTCGTGGCGTGGGCGTCGTCGACCATGGACGCCATGACCTCGACTACGACGCCGAAGCGCGTGGCTGTCCTTGGCGCCGGCATGGTCGGACTGTCCACCGCCTGGTACCTGCAGGAACACGGCGTGGACGTCACCGTCCTCGACGAGGCCGGCGTCGCCGCGGGCTCCAGCTGGGGGAACGCGGGTTGGTTGACGCCGAGCATCGCGGTGCCGCTGCCCGAGCCGAGCGTGCTGAGGTACGGCGCGAGAGCGGTGCTTGACGCGTCCTCCCCCGTCTTCGTACCCCCATCCCTCGACCCTCGGCTGTGGCGCTTCCTGGTGACGTTCGCGCGCAACTGCACGACCCGCAGGTGGGAAGGGGCGATGCGCGCGCTCGTCGCGCTGAACCGGGATGCCCTGGCGTCCTTCCAGCAGATGGAGGACGCGGGGGTCGAGGAGCGCACCAAGGCGGCCGATCCCTTCACGGCTGCCTTCCGCGACGCCCGTGACGCGGACGCGCTGCTGGAGGAGTTCGCGCACATCGAGGCCTCCGGTCAGCAGGTCGTCCACGACGTCATCGATGGCGCGCAAGCACGTGCGGACGAACCCGCGGTGGGCGACGACATCGAGCTGGCCATCCGCATCCGTGAGGAGCGCTTCCTGAACCCGTCCACGTACGTGGACTCCATCGCGCAATCGGTTCGCGCTCGTGGCGGGACCGTTCGCGAGGACGTTCGCATCACCGAGGTGCAGCGTCGGGCGCACGGGGTGCAGGTGGGGGACGAGTCGTACGACGCCGTCGTGCTGGCAACCGGCGCCCGGCTCAACGAGCTGGGCAGACACCACGGGATCCGTCAGATCGTGCAGGCGGGTCGTGGTTACTCGTTCACCGTCAAGATCGACCACCTGCCGAGCGGACCCGTCTACTTCCCCACGCAACGGGTCGCCTGCACACCCGTGGGCGACCGACTTCGCATCGCGGGGATGATGGAGTTCCGACGCCCTGAGGCGCCCATGGACCCGCGACGCATCCAGGCCCTGGTCGGCGAGGCCGGGCAGCTCCTCCGCGGCGCACACCTCGACCACCGCGAGGACGAGTGGGTGGGAGCTCGACCGTGCACCGCCGACGGTCTCCCGCTCATCGGGGCGACCAGCACTCCGCGGGTGTTCGCCGCTGGGGGTCACGGGATGTGGGGCATCACGTTGGGCCCCGTCACCGGCAAGCTGCTCGCGGACCTCGTCGCCACCGGCACGACGCCGCCGCAGCTCCTGCCCTTCTCACCCGTTCGTTAGGTCGCCCCGGCTGACGGCTTCGAGCTCGAGGCGTACCGCCAGGCGCTGCACCGGGTCGTGCAGGTCGAGATCGCACACCTCACCCAACCGAGCCATGCGGTAGCGGACGGTGTTGGGGTGGACGCCGAGCACCTCTGCGGCTCGTCGGGGATTGCCCCAGTGGTCGAGCACGGCGCGCAGCGTCTCGCGAAGAGCGGCGTGCTCGCTGCCGAGCAGGGCAGCCGCCGGCGACAGCAGCGTGGCCCCCTCGAGCCCGGCCACCGCACGGGTGACCACCATGTCCGACCACCGTTCCTCGACGGCGACGACCGAGGACTGCTCGCCCCCGAGCTGTGCGGTGAGCTCGTCAGCGAGCGCACGCGACGCCGGCAGACCGGACACGGCCCCGGTCGGGCGTCCACCGACGGCGCTCGCCTGCATGCCGGTGCGAGCCTCCTGGGTCACGAGTCGTCGCAACCACGGCCAGGTTCCTGCTCCATCACCGGCCGCGGCGACGATGGCGTAGACGACGCCTCCGAGATCAGCCAGGAGCGGCTGCCGCCAGCCGTGCCGCCGTGCCAGGGCGAGCCAGACCTCGCATCGGGCTTCGGGGTCGAGATCTGCCGGCCCGCGGAGGATGACGACCCGCCACGGTCCCGCAGCGAGCCAGCCCGGGTTGTCGTCGGCCGGCGTGGCCAGCAGGTTCCGCACGCTGTCGAGCTGCACCTGGCGCTGCAGCTCGCTCTGGGTACGCAACCGAAGGAGGTACAGGGCGACGACTTGCGCGGCCGTGCACACCTCACGCTGCTTCTCGGGCGGGACCGGCTGGTCCACCACGGCCCAGATCGAACCGAGCCACTCACCTCCCGCCCGGACGGGCACGACGTAGCGGGCGAGGACCCCGGCGTCGGTCCCCGGGACCAGGAACGGTTCGTCCGTGCTGGCGAGCCTTCGGAACACCCCCAGCGCTCGGAAGTGGGAGCGCACCTCGCGCGGCACCTGCCGGCCCACGATCGTGGACCTGCGCGCTTCGTCGACGTCGTCCTGGCCGGACGAGTAGGCCAGGACTCGTGAGGTGGCGTCCTCGATCGTCACCGGAGCGCCCAGGACGGAGCTGAGCTCGTCGGCCAGCTCGAACAAGTCGCTGTACACGTCGACACGACGTTGGCTCACCAGCGCCGCCGGCCTGTCCACCGCTGTGCGGAGCGAGCTCACCACCCACGACCACGGCGCATCGTCCTCCACCACCAGGACGGACAGGCCCAGCTGCTGGCTCAGCTCCCGCACGCGCGGGCTTGCTGCCTGTTGCCTCCTCAGCACGATGCCCGAGGCGGGGGCGGCACGCTGCACGACCCCCACCACGTCGTCCTCCGTGCGGGCACCGACCAGCACGACCAGGTCGCCGGCCTCGAGCAGCACCGCGTCTCCGGGCTCGACCAGCTCGAGTCCCACTACAGAGCGCTCTGCGCCCGGCAGCACCTCGACGAACGCCGAAGTCAACGCGTCACACAGGGTGGATGCGGTGATCACCGACCCACCCTCCCACCTGGCCGTCGCCTTCGGGCCCAACCCTGCGTGTTCCGCTCCCCGAACGGGGTCGTGGACCGGGAAGCCGCGCGAGTGGTCATCAGCGGTTCGCCGGCCGGTAGGCGGTGACCACCGCCGAGCCACCTAGCCCGATGTTGTGCTGGAGTGCCGCTGAGGCACCCTCCACCATAGATCGTGTAGTGGACTCGGAGACCGCGGCCCAGGTGCTCGGACACTCCTCCGCGGCCATCACCAAGGAGTTCCACGTCGAGAAGGACCGGTCAACGCCCGACGTCACGCACCTCCTCCAACGATCGCCGGCGGGGCGAGCAGGAGCCCATCGACTGACTGACGCCCGCCGAAATGGTCTCAAGGACGTTGCCACTCGAGCCCCGCCACACCCCAGCTCGTCGCAGCAGGTCGGGGGCAAGACGGTCCACCACCGCGAACCGTTTCCGTGCCATGGGCGTGCCAGAGCGACTCCCGGTTCAAGAAGCGAGAAGCCCCTGACCTGCGTTTCCGCAGGTCAGGGGCGATTTCTCGGTCGGGCTGACAGGATTTGAACCTGCGACCCCTTGACGTCGAGCATGCAGTGAGGCGCGTCTGCTCCTACCTGCTCTCCTCTGCTCTCATCTGCAAGAACGCCGCCTCGCGGCCCTGCATGCCTTGTACGAACGAGTTCGCATCGGCCGGGATCTGACGAGGTTTTCGACTAGTAAGCGTCCATCGTTTTGCGTTGAGGTGCGGTGGTCGTCGAATGCGGCAGACGCCGGCTCGGTTGAGCGACGCGCGTTCCGGAAGCAGGGAGCGATCGAGCAGTACCGTAAGCCGATCGACTTGCGGGACACGGCGGTGAAGTTCCCGTGGGCGGCCGCCTGGTCTACAGCTCCGCGCCTGTGAAGACCAGGCTGCGGTCGTAGGTGAGATCGTCCATGGCGTACCGGACGCCCTCTCGGCCGATACCTGAGCCCTTGGTGCCGCCGTAGGGCATCTGGTCGGCGCGGTAGCTGGGGACGTCACCGATGATGATGCCGCCGACGTCGAGGTCGCGGTGGGCTCGGAACGCGGTGCCGATGTCGTGGGTGAAGATGCCGACTTGCAGCCCGAACTGGGAGTCGTTCACGGCGGCGAACGCCTCGTCTGTGTTGTCGACGCGGCGGACTGAGATGACGGGGGCGAACACCTCGTCGCGGTTCACGCGGGCGTCGAGCGGTGCGTCGACGATGACGGTGGGTTCGAGCCGGGCGTTGTGGCGGTTGCCGCCGGTGAGGACGTGGGCTCCTGACTGGACGGCTTCGTCGACCCAGGTGTGCGCGCGTTCGGCGGCGGCGGTGTTGATCATCGGTCCCAGGGTGGTGGCCTCGTCGGCGGGATCGCCGAGGACCTGCTTGTCGACCTCGATGAGCACGAGGTCGAGCAGTCGTTGGTAAATGGTGGTGTCGGCGATGACTCGCTGGACCGAGATGCAGGACTGCCCGGCTTGGCCCATGCCGAAGGCGGCGATGCGCTGGGCGGCGTTCTTCAGGTCGGCGTCGCTGTTCCAGTCGGCACAGACGACGGCGGCGGCGTTGCCGCCGAGCTCGAGGGTGACGTGCTTGCGTGGGACGCGATCGCAGATGCTCCAGCCCACCGGGCCGGACCCGGTGAAGGACACGACCGGCAAACGGGGATCGGTGACGAGCGAGTCCATCTGCGCGTTGGGGGTAGTGATGACCGACCAAGATCCTGCGGGAAGGTCGGTCTCGGCGAGCAGGTCGCCGATAAAGAGCGCGGACAGGGGCGTGGCGGGTGCGGGTTTGAGGACGATGGGCGCGCCGACGGCCAGTGCTGGGGCGACCTTATGCGCGACGAGGTTCAGGGGAAAGTTGAACGGGGTGATGCCCAGGACGGGTCCGCGGGGCACGCGGCGGTTGAGAGCGATCCGGCCTTCACCGGCTGGGTCGGTGTCGAGTCGCTGGAGCTCCCCGGACCATCGGCGGGCTTCCTCCGAGGCCAGGCGGAACGTCGCAGCGGCACGGCTGACCTCGACGCGGGCCCAGCGGATGGGCTTGCCGCCCTCGGCCATCACGAGTTGAGCCAGCTCTTCGGAACTTTCGACCAAGCGGCGTGAGACGTGGTCGAGGGCGTCGGCGCGGCGATGAGCGGGCAGGCTGGCCAGCTCGTGGGAGATGGCGTCGGCTGCGTGGACGGCGCCCTCAGCGTGCTCGGCGCTGGCCACGGTCACGCGGGCGATGGGGTCGCCACCGTCGGGTGGGGTGATGGTGGTGGTGTCGGTGCCGGTGACCTGTTGGCCGGCGACCCAGATGGGCTGTGTGGGGGGCTGCAACGTCTGTTCCCTCTCGTGGGACCGGGCATGCAGGCGGGCGGGACAGCGTGGGTGCTGTCCCGCCCGCCTGTGCTGGTGATTCAGGCGGTGACGCTGGCCTTCTTCTTCTGCAGGCTCTCGAGGGCCTGGATGAGGTAGGTGCGGAAGACCGGGTG
This sequence comes from Nocardioides sp. T5, assembly GCF_048161455.1. Taxonomy (NCBI): domain Bacteria; kingdom Bacillati; phylum Actinomycetota; class Actinomycetes; order Propionibacteriales; family Nocardioidaceae; genus Nocardioides; species Nocardioides sp. T5. The sequence goes on from NZ_CP182415.1 coordinate 2,473,888, forward strand.
GTTCTCGCTCATCGGGAAGTGCCCGATCTCGGGCATGTTGATGAAGGAGCCGTTGGTGATGGCGTTGGCGGTGCGCTCGCTGTCCTCGGGGGTGGTGAGGTAGTCGTACTCGCCGGTCATCATGACCACGGGGCACTGCTCGCCGTCGATGTCGCCGAGCTTGCCGCGCAGGTCGTGATCGACGGAGTAGAAGTGCAGGTCGCCCTTGAAGGACTCCGAGCCCTGGGAGTAGTAGAACCAGGTCTTCCACCTGTCGGCCTCGGGCGACTGGGGAGCCATCAGGTCCCAGGTGCCGCTGGCGCACACCTGGGCGGCGTTCGCGTGCGGGTGCTGCCACCAGTCGAGATAGAAGCCCGGCGAGTAGTCGGCACCTTCGACGGACAGGACGCCGGCGAATCGGTCCGGCCTGCGCAGTGCGAGCTGCAGGGCGATGTTGCCGCCGAAGGAGGAGCCCATGAAGATCGGGTCCTCGAGCTCGAGGGCGTCGCACAGCGCGATGATGAAGTTCGCGTAGTGGTCGGCGGAGAGCTGGTACTCCTCCTTCCACCATTCGGTGTTCTCGGGCGGGTCGGACTTGCCGTGGCGGGGCAGGTCGTAGGCGATGACGCGGTAGTTCGCAGTGATCTCCTCGTCCTCGAGCAGGCCGCGCCACTGGTGGTTGTGACAGCCGGCGGTGTGCTGGCAGACCAGCGGCTGGCCGGTGCCGTTCTCGAGGTAGAAGACCTTGTACTCCAGGCCGTCGACGTCGATAGTCACGTAGTGGCCGGTGACAGGTGAGATCTTGGGGTTGCTCAAGGGTGTGTTCCTTCCTCAGACGGGGGAGCCGACGACGCGCAGGAGCTCGACCTGGCGGGTGATGCAGCGCAGGTTCTGCATGAGCACGAGGATGTCGCCCTCGAGCTTCATGTCGCGCTGGAAGCTGGCGGCCCAGATGCCGTGGAACATCGGTGCCGGCACCGGCTGTCCGAACTCGCGCCAGGTGCCGGCGCTGGCGCGGATGGCGAACTGGTAGGCCACGTCCAGGGGCCCGGGGTTCGCAGTCACATGGGTCACCCGGCCGGACTCGACCTGGATCACATAGGTGCGGTCCGTGGCGTCCAGGAGGTAGGAGCAGGTGAAGTACTTGCCGTGGGCCTGGATCTCGGTGTCGTTGTTGCTGGCTTCTGCGAACGCCTCGGCCCAGGCTTCGGCCGTCGGTGCGCTGGTCTGCGCGCTCATGAGCGTTTCCTTTCTGAGGGAACGAAGGGTGTGGCTGCCGATCCCGGACTGGGGTCGGCGGCGCCTCTCCCATGAGACCGCCGTCACGTCGCCGGGGTCCAATGCCGTCTTCTCATCGATCCATAGGGGACGGTTATTGGTGCTGCCGGCCAGACGGGGCTACCGTCCGGTCATGGCTGACGTGCCGGAGCTGCGGGTGCTGCGGTACTTCGTCGCGGTCGCCGAGGAGCTGCACTTCGGCAGGGCCGCGGATCGGCTGCACATCTCCCAGCCCGCCCTGAGCGTCCAGATCCGCAAGCTCGAGCACTCCCTCGGCGCCAAGCTCTTCGACCGCACCAGCCGCCACGTCGAACTCACCGAGGTGGGCACGGTTTTGCTCGAGGAGGCCCACAAGCTCCTGGTTGGGGCCGACCGGCTTGTCGACGCCACGCGTGACGCATTGCGGGGCGTTCGGGGCACGCTCGTGGTCGGCTTCCAGGGTAACGCGGCCGCCGAGCTCACCCCCCAGATCCTCAAGGCCTTCCAGACCCGGTACCCGCGTGTCCAGGTCGAGATGCGGTCGCACGACTTCGCCGACCCCTACGTCGGCCTGGCGAACGGCAGCGTCGATATCGCCTTCGTCCGCCCGCCGCTGCTGATGCAGGACTGGCTGAGCATCGAGACCCTCTTCGTCGAACCGCGGGTGCTGGTGACATCCAGCAGCTCGCCGCTAGCAGCCAGGGACCAGGTGTCGGTCGAAGAGGTCATCGACGAGGCCTTCGTCGCCCGGAAAGCGCCGGAGTACTGGCGCGACTTCTGGCTCGCCACCTCCAGCCGCGGCGGCAACAACCCGGTGCTCGGCGCCGAAGTCGGCGACGTCGACGAGTGCTTCGAGGCCATTCTCTCCGGCCGCGGAATCGCCTTCAGCCAAGCATCCACCCAGCGGTACTACCGCCGCCCCGGCCTCGCGTTCATCCCGGTCACCGGGCTCCCCCACTCCCCGCTCGCCATCGCCTGGCGCAACGACCTCGGCGCGCAGACGGTCAGCGACTTCGTCGAGACAGCCCGCATGCTCGCCGCGCTCGAGCTCGTACCCCTGGCCACAGCTCCCCAACCCTCAGCAACAGCGACACCCGTCGCCGTGGCGCACTGACATCCGGCACCGTCGCGCATCCGACCACCGACTCGCCCGGACGAGACCACAACGGGAACGGCTGTTGGGACGGCGCTGTTCCTGGCAGACGTGGAGACGCACATTGTGTGCCGGCGTCCCGCTCGGGTGTCGGTTGCGGGAGGCCGACGAGGTTGCGTTCAGCGACGTGCTGACACGTCTACGACGCCTGCCTTGGCTGCCAACCGTTGGCGTTGGATGGCGCGGTAGACGGTGGAGCGGCCGACGCCGAACAGTTCGGCGACTTCGAGGGTGCTGTACTCGCCACTGTGCACCAGCGACACCAAGTGCGCTTCCTGCTTGCGGCTGAGCTTGGGCTGCTTGCCCTTCAGCCGACCCTTCGCCCTTGCGACCTTCATGCCCTCGACCGTGCGCAGCCGGATTAGGTCGGACTCGAACTCCGCCACCATCGCGAGGACGTTGAACAGCAGCCGCCCGACGGCGTCGGTCGGATCGTAAACCGACCCACCGAGGCTGAGGCTGATCTCCCTCGTGGTGAGCTCGTCTGCGATCGCCCGCGCATCCGGCAGGGATCGAGCCAGCCGATCGAGTTTGGTGACCACCAGGGTGTCGCCGGCGCGGCACGCAGCCAATGCCTCACGAAGGCCAGGGCGCTCCCGGTTGGTGCCGGTCAGGCCGTGGTCGACATAGATGCGCTCGGCCTCGACGCCGAGGCCGAGCAGGGCGTCGCGTTGCGCAGTCAGGTCTTGCTGATCGGTGGAGCATCGGGCGTACCCGACAAGTAGTGCGTTCATGGCGCACCTCCAAGGTTGGCCCGGCGAACGCGGGGCGCGGGCGACTCGGGCATCGGGGCTTCGCCCGACACCACCAGCGCGCACCCCGATGTCACGGAACGCAACCGTGCTGCAGTCCAAGCCAGACATGGGACGGCTCCGCCGAGCCGAGCCTGTCCCATCCACCAGAGCCCAACACCCAGGACGTGGCTTCGGGACGATGCCCATGCGCCAAAGAGACTTGGCCCGGAACTCGTTACATGTAACACTTGGGGCATGAGTGTGAAGGACCGAGTGAAGGCGCACCGGGAGCGAATGCGCGCCCAAGGACTCAGACCCATCCAGATCTGGGTTCCAGACGTTCGCTCTCCCGAGTTCGCCGCCGAGGCGCACCGCCAGTCCGCCCTTGTCGCATCCGCAGCCGGCGACGACATGGAGTTCGTCGAGTCCATCTCTCTCGATTGGGACGAATGAGGCGCGGGGACATCGTCACGGTCGCCGGAGGTGTCTACGCGAGCAAGCCACGCCCCGCCTTGGTGCTTCAGGACGACCGCTTCGACGCCACCGACTCCCTGACCGTCTGCCCGTTCACGACCCTAGATCTCGATGCACCGTTGATTCGCGTGCGGGTGGAGGCCACAGGGGACAACGGCCTTGTCCAGGACAGCTTCCTGATGGTCGAGAAGATCACCACGGTCCGCAGGAGCAACGCACACATTGTCCTGGGAAGGCTTGACTCCTCGACCATGGTCGAGCTCGAACGCCGACTGTTGGTGTTCCTCGGCTTCGGCGCCTAAAGCCGTCGCCTCCCAATCCAGTCAGACCTTCCACCGCATCCCCACATCCCGATAGCGGATCGCGCTGAGGACCAAGTCACGCGGTGCTGAATCGCCCGACGTAGCGGCGCTGCCAGGGCGTCTCCACCGCTCGAGCGTCGTAGTGCTCTCGGACAAGGGCCACGGCCTCACCGGCGGGTACGCCATCCAGCACGGCGAGACAGGCGAGGGCGGTGCCCGTCCTGCCGCGCCCGCTGCCACAGGCGACTTCCACTCGTTCGTCCTCGGCTCGGCGCCATGCCTCGCTCAGCGCGTCTCGCGCGTCCACTTGGTCGGCGGGTAGCCGGAAGTCCGGCCAGCGAAGCCATCGCGTGTCCCAACGCATGCCGGCCGGTGGCTTGCCGAGCAAGTACAGTCCGAAGTCGGGACACGTCCCATCGGGCAGCGGTCGGCGCAGACCACGGCCCCGAACGAGGCGACCCGAGGGCAGGCGCAGCACCCCAGTCATCGTCGTGTCCCACGTACGTGTCATGGCCCCTCAGACTATGGCGATCAGTAGGTCAGCTGTCCCCGCAGACGATGGGCTCGCGGAGCGACCCGGTGCGGGATGGGCTCGCGGAGCGACCCGGTGCGGGATGGGCTCGCGGAGCGACCCGGTGCGGGATGGGCTCGCGGAGCGACCCGGTGCGGGATGGGCTCGCGGAGCGACCCGGTGCGGGATCGGCTTACGGGATGGCCCGGAGCGCGGGGAAGGCCAAGAACTCCCGTCTTTACAGCGTTAGCGACACATGATCGGTGAGTTCTGCACGTGCTCGTAGACTTCTCAGATGAGTCTCACGCCCGAGCAGACCGAACGCGTCCTCTCGCTGGCCCTCGACCTGGCCCGCGCCGGTGAGACTGAGCAGTTGGAGGAGTTCCTCGACCACGGCGTCCCCGTCAATGCGGTATCCGAGTCGGGCGACTCGTTGCTGATGCTGGCGGCCTACCACGATCGTCCCGACACCGTGAACATGCTGCTCGACCGCGGCGCCGACCCCGACCTGCGCAACGCTCGCGACCAGTCGATCGTCGCTGGTGCCATGTTCAAGGGCGCCGATGAGGTCGTACGCCGACTCGTAGGCGCCGGTGCCGACCTGGACGCCGGCACGCCAACAGCCCGCCAGGCGGCCGAGATGTTCGGTCGTGGCGGGCTGTTGACCTGAGATCGGTCAGGCGGGGGTGTTGTCCGGGTTGGGCTCGGTGTCGTCGATGGCGCCGGCGGCGAGCGCCTCGATCGCCTTGCGGACACCTTCGCCGTAGGCGGGGTCGGCCTGCGTGCAGTTGAAGATGTGCTTCTCGACCGACGTGGCGGACGCTCCGTCGATGGCCCGCGCGGTGTTCTCGAACAGTCGCTGCTGCTCCTCGGCGCTCATCAGGCGGAAGAGGTCGCCGGGCTGTTCGAAGTAGTTGTCATCGTCCTCGCGGAAGTCGAACCGATCGGCGACGGCACCGATGGCCTGGGCCGGGTCGGCGTACGCGGGCTGCTCAGGCCAGCGGCCGAAGTTGTTCGGCTCAATTCCGGGCACCGACCCCTGGTTGCCGTCGACCCGCATCGCGCCGTCGCGGTGGTAGGTGTTCGTCACCTTCGCGGCCCGCGGCTGGTTGACCGGGATCTGGTGGTGGTTGACCCCGACGCGGTACCGGGCCGCGTCGCCGTAGGAGAAGAGCCGGCCCTGGAGCATCTTGTCCGGGCTGAAGGAGATGCCCGGCACCAGGTTGGCGGGGGTGAATGCGGCCTGTTCTACGTCGGCGAAGTAGTTGTCGGGGTTGCGGTTGAGCTCGAACTCGCCCACCTCGATGAGTGGATAGTCCTTCTTCGACCAGACCTTGGTGAGGTCGAAGGGGTGGAAGCGGTAGTTGTCGGCCTCGGCCTCAGGCATCACCTGGATGAAGAACTTCCACTTCGGGAAGTCGCCCTTCTCGATCGACTCGTAAAGGTCGCGCTGGCCGGACTCGCGGTCGCCGGCGACGACAGCGGCAGCGTCCTCGTCGGTGAGGTTCTCGATGCCCTGCTGCGTGCGAAAGTGGAACTTCACCCAGAAGCGCTCGCCCGCGGCGTTGATGAAGGAGAACGTGTGCGAGCCGAAGCCGTGCATGTGGCGATAGGACTTCGGGATGCCCCGGTCACTCATCACGATGGTTACCTGATGCAGCGCCTCGGGCAGGTTGGTCCAGAAACCCCAGTTGTTCTCGGCGTCGCGCAGGTTGGTGCGTGGATCGCGCTTGACGGCGCGGTTGAGGTCGGGGAACTTCAGCGGGTCGCGGAAGAAGAACACCGGGGTGTTGTTGCCGACGACGTCCCAGTTGCCCTCCTCGGTGTAGAAGCGCAGCGCGAAGCCGCGAATGTCGCGCTCGGCGTCGGCGGCACCGCGCTCACCGGCGACGGTGGAGAACCGGGCGAACATCTCGCACTCGTTGCCGACCTTGTTGAAGATCGCGGCCTTCGTGTACCTCGAGATGTCCTGGGTGACCCTGAACGTCCCGAAGGCGCCCGAGCCCTTCGCGTGCATCCGACGCTCCGGGATGACCTCACGGTCGAAGTGCGCCAGTTTCTCGAGGAACCACAAGTCCTGCAGCAGCATCGGACCGCGCGCCCCGGCAGTCAGGCTGTTCTGGTTCTCAGCGACCGGTGCACCGGCCGCGGTGGTGATCGGGTCAGTATTCTCTTCAAACGCCATCGTTCATCGCTCCTCGTTGAGTGGTTCGTTGGGGCTTCAGGAAGTGGGTGCAACAGGTGACTCGGAGCAAGCCGGGCAGATGCCCCAGTAGGTCACCTCGGCCTCGTCGATGACGAAGCCGTGGGTCTCGGAGGCGTCAAGGCAAGGTCCCTCACCGACGGCGCAGTCCACGTCGGCAATCGCACCGCACGAGCTGCAGACGACGTGGTGGTGGTTGTCACCGACCCGCGACTCGTAGCGCGCGACCGAGCCCGAAGGCTGAATGCGGCGCACCAGGCCCGCGGTCGTCAGCGCACGGAGCACGTCGTACACCGCCTGGTGTGAAACGGCCGGCAGCTCACGGCGCACGGCGCCGATCAGCGACTCGGTGTCGGCGTGCGGCTGGTCCTCCACGGCGCCCAGCACCGCCACCCGGGGTCGCGTGACACGCAGGCCGACAGCCTTGAGGCTCTCGCGGAGATCGGCACCACGCGTCGTTGACATCCCTTCAACTCAAGCAGATTGTCTGGAACAACTCAAGAATTCGACACATCGGCACGTCGGAAGTGCCTGCGTCTTCGAAACGTCGGGCGCGCAAGTGCCAGCATCGATTCGCCGCACGCGGATCGGCCTACGGAGAGGGTCGGTGCCCTCGATGCGGACGAGTTAGGCGTGGCCCGCTGGCGCGCCGCGTTCGTCAACCGGTTTTGGTGCTTGCTGTGCTGGGAAGGGGATGTGGCTCCCGACGGCCTCAGCGGATGGCCAACGAATGTGAGGGGAAGTCACGACTCGACTCGAGCACTGGATCGGCATCCTCGCCTTGGCAGGAGCCGTCGTTGTTGGTTTGAACCTTGGCCAGATCTTCGAGGGGATTGACCTGTTGACGCCCGGCATCGGCACTGCCCTCGGCGCGGCTGCCGGGACCGCGGTGCACGCCGCGAAACAGAGACAGTCTGGCGATGACTTCGACGCGAATCGAGTCGATGCAACTCTTCTGCCGTTTGCGCTGGAGGGCAACAGGAGCGAATTCCATGCTTGTACACAGGCGGGATGAGCTCACGACGGGACTGGGCGAGCCGGCGCGACCCGCTAGTCGCAGGTGCTCTCGAATTGATCGCGCGGCACGGTCTCGCCCGAGTCGCCGACCAGTACGTGGCCGGCACTGAGCTGCGTGAGCCATCGCGGTGCGACGACCACTCCGCTGCCGTCCAGTTCAGTGGTGGTCGAGGCGGCGTCGACGCTGACCTCGCCCCGCTGCGGCCATGAGATCCCAGCGCCGCGCCAGAGCGGGGTCGGAGCGGCGGGATCCAGAGTCGTCAGCCCTGACGTGGTCAGGTCTGTGGCCCATCGGCCGATCTCGCCGGTGGCGTCCGTCACGATGACTTCGTCGAGGACTCGATCACACGAGATCACCACGAGCACCGGCTGCCCCCGGTCGTCCAAAGCGACACCGACCCGGCCCGAGACTGCGCTGGCACACCCGGCTGTCAGGAATGCCGCCAAGCCGGCCAGCACCGCCAGCGCGAGGCTGAGTCGAACACGTGCAACTATTCGGAGGGCGAGGGTGCGAGCCGAGACGCGAATGGGCATCGGCTACTTCACCTCTGATCGGCGAAGCAGGGTCGGGCCGACAGCGAGGGGCACGATGATCCAGATCGCGGTGGTCGATCCGAGCTGAGTCCGTTCCTGTGGTGGAGGCATGCGATGTGGCTCAACTTCTCTCCGATCACCGAGGTTCAGCGCCAGCGGTGCGCGACACGAACGACCGTCACGAGCAGCACGAGTTCGACGCAGCTACCGATCAGGTAGTACACCCATGTCTCGCCCAGCATCCCGCCGACGATGGTCAGCGCATAGATGGGGGCGAGCGTGAGGTTGGCGAGTCGGTTCGGTCGGCGCGGGAGCAGGAGGCAGCCGGCCACCATCAGGCTCGGGATCAGGATGTACAGCGTCGTGAGGGTCAAGAAGGTCTGGTCGATTGCGAACCCCGGTCCCGACACCTCGCCGGCCAGGGCGCCGTTGATCACGTCGGCGCGGAAGAAGCCGAAGATGTCCACGTAGGCGAACACCAACAACATCGAGGTCCACAGCCCGCTGAGGACCAGTCGGCGGTCGAGCGGTTCATGAGTCGGAGCGGCAGTGGCGGGCGTTGGCGTGACGGGGGCGTGGAACATGACTGGGATGTTTCCTCTCAAGTAGGACCGAGTTCGGCGCCGGTGCACCGAGGGTGAATGTTGACCTGGTTGTCGACGTCCTCGCCCGCTGGCACGAAGCAGCCGGACCCGGCCGTGGCTAGGTGCACGGATGACCGCTCAACCCAGCACCAGGAGCAGCGTCAGTGCCCCCAGCACGACGGTCTGCACGCTGTGTACGCAGATGCCGATGAGTGCGCTCCGGTAGCGACTGGCGGGATAAGAGACGAGGAACATGTCGAGGAGGCTTGCTGGGATGGCCCACGGGACGTGGAGGTGGTAGACGGCGAAGAGGACGCCGTTGGCACACCAGTCCCCACGGCCGAACGCTCCTCGCATGCGAGGCAGCAGCAGGCCGCGAAACAGGAGCTCTTCCCCAAGGACGGTGTTGAGGATCATCATGGTGAGGATCAACGCGAACCAGGGCCAGTTTCCCGCCATGAAGTCCTGGCCGGCGCTGGACTGGAGGAACGTGCCGAGGTCGCGGTGGTCCGGTGATGGCAGGCTCGGCAGCTCCTCGGTGGCCGCCACCAGCAGGACCAGTGGGACGAGAAGCCACCAGAGCCGACCACCGCTGCGGCCACTGCGGGGGCTACGCGGGGACCGCAGCCACAAGGCCTCTTTGGCGACCGACCAGCGCAGCGTCCCCTGCTCATGGCGCAGGGCGCCCATGACGAGGATGAACTGCCAGACCAGGCCGGCGGTGAGACAGACCAGGATCGCGCGGGGCCAGGCGCTCGGCCCCTCGAGTGCGTCGGCCAGGAGGGGACCCCCCACCCAGGCGAGCGCCGCCATCGGCAGGGCTGCCGCTGCCCACGTGCCGAGAATACGACGGCGCGAGTACTGCGGGACCGATGGCAGGGCACCCGCGCGAGCAGGGTCTGGCGTGACTGTGGCACGAGGTACCGGTCTCGTCGTTCCGAATGCGGGGGTTGCGAGCCCTCTCCCATCGTCGCGGGTCGTCGTCTCCTGAGGCAGGTCCATGCCGGCGACGCTAGGAGCGAAACAGGGTCCGGTGCGTCCTCCGAAGGCCGTCTCCTCGCTACGACCACCTGAGGACCCGGCGTCCTACCAACGTAGGACGCTGGACGCCGGCGACGGCGATACGTTGGCCGGGTGCACCGACTGCGGGTCTTCCTCCTTGAGCACGGGTTGGATGCAATCATCGTCTGCCTGGCCGCCGCGGCGGCCCTGACCATCGTGACGCACACCGGCTCGACCGGCACCGACGACGTCGGCGTCGTCTTCCACGCGGTCGCCGTGGTCGTCATGAGTCTGGCCCTGACGCTTCGCCGTCGAGCGCCCTTCGCGATCCCGGCGGGTACGTGGCTGTCGAGCGCCACCTTGTCCATAGTCGACGGCTCGTTGATCGCGGGGCAGGCCCCGCTCTCCATCGTGGGGATGATCGCCGCGGTGCTCCTGGGTGATCTGAAGGACCATCGGCAGGCCCGTGCGGGGCTTGCCGTGGTGGTGGCGTCAGCAGCGACCGTGGCCTACCAGGACCCAACCCACACGGCGGGCGATCTGTTCTTCATCCCAGGACTCTTCGCTGCCGGGTGGCTGGTGGGGTTCACCCTCCACGCCCGCACGGAGCAGGCCGAGGCCGCAGAGGAGCGTGCGGCCAGAGCAGAGTGGCAACGTCGCAACGAGGGAAGGGTGGCGGTCGCAGAGGAACGGGCCCGGATCGCTCGCGAGCTGCACGACATCGTCGCCCACGCAGTGAGCGTGATGGTCCTGCAGGTGGGGGCACTGAGACACCGGCTGCCGGTTGAGGACGTGACGAGTCGGGAGACTCTGCGCAACGTGGAAGAGGCCGGCCGCGACGCCCTGACCGAGATGCGCAGGCTGCTGGAGGCGATGCGCCGCGACGGCGACCCCCTGGACCTGGCCCCCCAGCCCGGCCTCGGCGGGATCGCTGCGCTCCTGGACACCGTGCGCGCTGCGGGGATCGACACCGATCTTCACGTCCATGGCGAAGCCGTCGACCTTCCCCCCGGGCTAGCACTCTCGGCCTACCGCATTACCCAGGAAGGCCTGACCAACGTCATCAAACACGCCCACACCCACCGTGCCGAGGTCCACCTGCGCTACTGCACCGATGGCCTCGAACTGGAGGTCCGCGACGACGGCGGCGGACCGACCACGACAGACAGCCTCGGTCACGGTCTGGTCGGAATCCGTGAACGGGTCGCGCTCTACGGGGGAAGCATGACCGCGGGCCCCACGGAGACCGGCGGCTTCGCCCTGCGCGCACGACTCCCGCTGGGCCCGGGCTGACGGCGTGAGCATCAAGACGTTGATCGTCGACGATCAGGGGATGGTCCGCGCGGGTCTGCGCATGTTGCTCGACGTGGAGCCGGACATCGAGGTCGTAGCCGAGGCGGGCAACGGCATCGAAGCAGTCGCACGTGCCGCCCGCCACCGACCCGACGTCATCCTCATGGACATACGCATGCCCGAGCTGGACGGCCTCGAGGCGACTCGCCGGATCTTCGCCGCAGACGAGGACGCCAAGGTCCTCATCCTGACGACGTTCAACCACGATGACCTTGTGTACGAAGCACTGCGTGCCGGCGCCAGTGGTTTCGTCCTCAAAGACGATCCTCCCGAGCAACTCATCGCTGCGGTGCGCACAATCGCGGCCGGAGCCGCGTTGCTGTCGCCCTCGGTGACCCGCAGCCTCATCGCTCACTTCACGAAGGAGCGTCGAGAGCCACGACCCGTCACGCTCGACACCCTCACCGCCCGGGAGCTAGACGTCTTTCGACTCATCGCCCTCGGCTTGTCCAATGCCGAGATCGGGCGCGAGCTCTTCATCAGCGACACCACCGTCAAGACGCACGTGACCCGGCTCCTGCGCAAGCTCCAGGTCAGGGATCGCGCGCAAGCGATCGTGTTGGCCTACCACCACCACCTCTTCGATACTCGATGACAGGGAAGGACCCCATGGACCTCGTGGACGCTGAGCGCCACCTCCAAGCAGCCCAGCGCCGGGGAGACCTCGACGCACTTGATGCCCTCCTGCACCCGCGTGTCGTCGGCGCCGGCCCCGACGGCGCGCTCTTCACCAAGACCGACGACCTCATCGCCTACCTGTCCGGGTCGCTCCGGATCCTCCAGCTTGAGGAGGAGGCGGTCACCGTCCGTGACGATGGCAAGACCGGTGTGACTGATCTCGTCGCCACCGTGGTAGCGATCCACGACGGCTCGGAGACTGCAGCGCGGCTGCGCTACACGCGACTGTGGGTCCAAGAGGAAGGCCGGTGGCGCGTCATCGCCGCGACGTTCGCCCCCCACGCCGCGGGGCCGGGTGCGGGTCCGGACATCGTCGTTGTGTAAGGACCTCGGTCCGGACAGCCCCCCGTTGCCGAATGTCATCAGGCGCAGTGCTTACTCATGCCTCCCGCGGAGAGAGTGCGGACGCCCAGGTGTTCGCCGTGTCGATTCGAGTCGCCACCAAACGCTGGCCGGGGCTGGTGCCAACGACTCGACCAACCCCGCCCGCCAACGGCGACTCGAGCGGCTCGGTCACATCGAACGCTCGCAGCTCTACGTGGCCACTGGCGTCTCCGCGAGGGTCGAACCTGATCTTGTAGGTCTCCGATGAAGCTGCCTCGTACGGCAATTCAACGACGCTCGACCACTCCTCCGCTTGAGCAACAATTGCCCCGCTCGAGTCGAGTAGCTCAACGGCCGTGTTGACACCGCCGAAGTCAGGGTCCTCGGGGTCGTGGTAGTAGTCGGTCCCAGAATGTGTCGATGTCGTGATGAAGACCTTCTGCCCGGCTGAAAGCTCAAGGCCGAGGAGAGCGTTCTCGCCCGGGGCGAGGGCATGCTTCCATGAGCTAGGACTGTCGGACGCCACGATCGTTTCGTGCACCGTGGCCGCGGCAGGCGACACTTGCACGATGGAAGCGCCGGAGCCCGACGTGAGCTCGACGGCGTACTCCCCGGCCTCGGGCAGAAGGATGGGTTCGACGAAGGCCTCGCCCCAGTCCTGACTCTCGCCCAGAACTACGTCACTCGGAGAGATTAAGCGAACGAACCCCTATCCAGGAGTAGCCGTCAGCGGCGCGCGCGCTGAGTGCGACACGTTCGCCCTCGTTCGCAGCAAAGGTCGCCATGACCGGCTGTGCCGCTCCGTCTTCACCGACGGTGACGGGTTCACCCCCGATGAATAGCTCAGCTGAAGGGGTGTTCGCCGCCGCAGCCACTCCAGCTGATGACGACGTACCCACCACCGCCAGCTGAGTCAACACCACAAGGGCTGCAGCCCACATCGACATAACGACACGACCAACTTGCACGTGCGACTCCCCCGAGACGTTTGCCGGCCCTTCCCAGTTCAGGATGGTTCGGGTCTGATCGAGGGACGGCGTCGGTAGGGACGTGAGCCGTCGGCGGCGAGCAGGATCCGGATCCGGTAGTTGGTGAAGTTGCGGAAGCCGTGGGCCAGGCGGCGGGTCTTCTCGATGACGCCGTTGAGCGCCTCGGTCGGCCCGTCGCTGGTGCCGGGTCCTTCGAAGTAGGCGAGCACATCAGCGGCTCGCTTCTTCAGGGTCCGACAGGTGGCTCCGGCGAACCGCCCTGACCTGCGGAAACGCAGGGCAGGGGCGGTTCGGTTCTGGTGGTCGCGCGATGCGCTGACCTCGTGGCTCTGCCCGACACCGACGTCGCTCTCCTCTGCGACGGACCCCTCGCCGGCTGATCGCTCGCGGCCGGCATCCTGTCCGTGTGCCGATAGGCCTCACACCGCTCGGCAACGCAGCGTGGCGTTGCGTCGCGACCTGGCGACGGCTCGGCGGGCCGCGATGATCTCGTGCGTTGGCGGACTACGGGAGCTTGGACGCGAGGACGTCGGCCGCCAGGATCTCGGGTGCTGCGCCGAGGAGGTGCTGGTTGGCCGTCAGGGCTGCGACGATGGCGCCGTTGGCGTGGGCGTCGCGAGCGGCCTCGTCGGGGAATGCATCGAAGATCCAGAAGGTGTCGGCGTGGGTCCTGACCGCGAACCAGACAATCGTTCCTACTTCTTCGTTGGCGAGTGCGACAGCGCCGGCGAGCAGATCGGCGAGCGCGTCGTGCTGTCCATCGGCCGCGACGATCTTGGCGACGAAGGCATACGGAAGTGATGCGGGTGTGGACATGAGGGGTTCTCCTTGAAGTCGGGGTTCTTCGTGGGGGCAAGTTCAGCGTATGACGAGCGAGGGCCGATGGGGAGTGGCGTATACGACAGTATTGCTATTGTTCGCGCCATGCGTATCGGGCTGATCGCGATCGACGGCTGCTTCGGTTCCGCTGTCGCGTCGGTCATCGACATCGTGCGGGTGGCCGACGGGGCCCGCGGCGATGTCGACCCGCGGATCGACCCGATCGAACTCGCCATCCTCGGACCGAAACGGCGAGTGACCACGACGGCATCGATTACCCTGTCGGTTGACCACCCGCTGTCGGAGTCCGCAGAGTTCGACGTGGTCGTCGTCCCTGCGCTCGGAACCCTCACGGCCGCCGCTACCAACGACGCCCTCCAGAGCCGAGATGCTCGTTCGGTCATCGCCTCGCTCGGGCGCCTCGACGACGCGACCACCCGGATCGCCGCGGCGTGCACCGGCGTGTTCGCTGTCGCCGAGACCGGACGGATGCACCATCGGCGCGCGACGACCAGCTGGTTCCTGGGGCCGGAGTTCCTGAAGCGCTATCCGACCGTCGCCCTCGATCTCGACACCATGGTCGTGGTCGACGGGAACCTCGTCACCGCCGGCGCCGCCTTCGCCCACATCGACCTCGCGCTCTCACTCGTGCGATCGATCAGCCCCGACCTGGCCCAACATGTCGCCAAGCTCCTCATCATCGACGAGCGTCCGTCGCAGGCGGCCTTCGTCGCCTACGAGCATCTCCGGCACGAGGACCCGATCGTCGTCGAGTTCGAACGCTTCGTGCGCGCCCGCCTGGACGAACCGTTCAACGTCGCCTTCGTCGCGCAGTCGCTCGGCACCAGCCGGCGCACCCTCGAACGACGAGTCCGTGCGGCGCTCAACCTCACTCCGCTCGGGTTCGTCCAACGGCTTCGCATCGAACGAGCTCGGCACCTCTCAGCAACCACGGACCTCACCTCCGCCGAGATCGCGCTACGGGTCGGCTACGCGAACGCCGAGACTCTGCGCTCCCTCCTGCGTAGGGAGCGACGCCGTTCCTGACCTATCGCCATGCCTGCAGCCGGCGTCCTAGTGCTCGACTGGAACCACCTCTCAGCACGTCGCATCCACGCTCCTGCGTCGCCCCTGGACGACCCACTCGACACGCCCGCAGGGCATCGCGGCAGTAGGCCGTGACGTGGGCACGCCGCTCGTGAACCGGACGGGCGCCGGGTCCGGATGACCCCCGCCGGTCGACTGCTCGCCGACCTCGACGGCACCACCTCGATCATGGGGTGCAAGAATGACGGGACCATGCACGCCGAGGAGATCATCGTGGCCGAAACCGCCGGCGCGGAGCGCCTCCTTGAGATTTTCTCGGGCCGCAGCCCATGCCACGATATCTGCAAGCCGCTGCTGAATCGCTATGCGCCGGGCGCGCAGATCACCTATGCGGTGAAATACAGGCCAAATTTCCGGCGCGAGCCGCAGAATATTCTCGACGGGTCCAAATGACCGAATTCTTCGCCCGTATCGAAAAGGAACTGGACGGGCTGGCCGGTGCCAGCCTGTCCCGCTTGCTCAAGCGCAAATACGATACAACCACCGTCAAGGCGAACTGGCTGGCGGTACTGGAAGATTACCCCAAGTCCAATTTCCACTTTCCGCGCTTTCCCGATCAATGTGTCGAGGTGACCTGGCAGGGCGGCCGCTATCTGGCGTTTGGCACCTCGGGTGAGGGCGTTCTGGCCGAGGCCGCCGATGGCACGATCCGGCTGCTGAACCCAGTGGAGGAACTCTTCGACGAGGAAAGCGTCTTCGTGAACAGCAACTCGGATGCCTTTGTCCGCTGTTACTGCCTGTTCATGGCGGCGGTGTTCACGGCCAAGGGCTATCCGGGCGATCTGATACAGCACATGCCGGCGATCACCGACCCGCTGCGCGATCAGTTGACCGATGCCGACCCGCCGGCGATGGCCGAGCCCGCCTTCTGGTCGCAACTGCACTATATGCTGGACGACCTCATCTTTCCGCTGGCGGTGCCGATCCTCGATTACCTCGAGACCGGGCGTATGGGTTGATCCTTTGCCAGGCCACCGTGTCGACGTGGATCCGCCCGACCAACCTGCCCAACTGGACCACGCACGTCCAAATCGGCAAGGACACCTCGGACTTCCTGCTGCTGCAGTAGGGAATACGCCGCCGAGCTCGTTGTGCACGGCAGAAATGTTTTGCAGTTTGTACTCCACGGATCCACTCGAACGGTCGATTTTCTGGAGCGGTCCTGCCGGAAGGCCGTTTTGCTGAACGGTGTGCCGTCAAGTTCAAGGCGCAGCATCTCGAAGTAGGTGTCGATCGTCAGGTCGACCTCGCGCTTCTCCCAAGCCGCACCAGCCATCGCATTCCGCCTCCTGGTTGGCTCAAGGTACTAGCCAAGGGACACGAGCCGTAAGCAATTCGCTAGGGCCGCTTTGGCGGCCCCGCATCCGATTACGCGGCGTGAGCGGAGCGTATCGGCGCATCATTCGTCCGAGGCGCCATGGTCGAATTGAGTTCATTGGTCTAGACCAGTAGCCATCGCTGTGCGCGGCTCGGTTGACATTCATCCGCGCCGGTGCATTGGCGCCAATCCACCGACACTGTTAGGCGCGACATCAACAACTCTGCACCTGGTAGACCTCACCCCGATGGGCGGCGTCGCTCGGCCCGAGGTCGGCTCGGTCGCGGCGCGATGGAGGTGAAGTCGGTTTTCCGCACCTGGCATCATTCGGCGTCCCGCATGCCGAACCTGCTACGGCGCTCGCACAGGTCAGGAAGTGCGTCGCCCCCGATGCGTCCCGCAATGCGTCCCGCAAGACCCGTCCGGTGAAACGACCCGCGTGGGTACCTCGTGCGGACACGAGATCGTTTCGAGTTTCCACTCCCCCGCCGTTCAAGACGACCAGTAGAGCTCGCGACGCGCGCCGGGAATTGAACCGGAAGCCTCTGGCTATCAGCGCAAAACACAGCAAGCGCGATACCAAGCTGACAAGCGAGGTCACTTTGCAGCCGACGGGCTCCACGAGGTCACTCAGATCGGCCCATTTGCGACGTGTGGTCCGGCGATCGCTCCACAGCGTCGATCCGGGGTCAGTTCTCCACAGTTTGCGCGGTGAGGGCTGCACACCTTCAGCTACGAGGGCAAACCTGTCCGCGTGATCACGAAGGAGCACACGATGAGTACCACCGTCGACACCGGCCACGAGAGCACGATCTTCACCATCGACGAGGCTGCCGCCTACCTCGCGATTCCGAAGGCGACGCTGTACACCTGGCGAACCCGCCGGGTGGGTTTCGGACCGCGCGCCGTGAAGATGGGCGGTTGCCTGCGCTACCGCCGCGCGGATCTCGACGCGTGGATCGTCGAGCATCTCGAGCCCGCAGCAGGCGAGTAGCGCCATGGCCAGGCCACCACTCCCCCTCGGCACGTGGGGGACCATTACAACCGAGAAGGTCCGTGACGGCAGTTACCGCGCACTGACGCGGTTCCGTGATCACGACGGCAACACTCGTCGCGTCACTGCGACTGGCCCGAGCAAGGCGGCCGCGGAGCGAGCGCTTCGCGACGTCCTGGGCACGCGCACCGCGCCGGCGGGTGAGCTCATCACCGCGGAGACCCGGCTGATCGATCTGGCCAACCTGTGGATCACTGGTCTTGAGGCTGAAGGACGGATCGAGCAGACCACCATCAACGAGTACCGCCGGGTGCTGGACAACCTGGTGCTGCCCAGTGTTGGCGGGCTGAAGCTCCGCGAGGCCACCACGGGGCGCTTGGACCGGCTCCTGCTGAGGTTGCGCGATCAGAGCGTGAATCGGCAACGCAAGGCCAAGGTAGTCCTCGGCGCCATGCTCGACCTCGCGGTCAGACACGACGCAATCCCGACGAACCCGGCCCGCGGGACAACCCGGGTTCACCGACCCAAGCAGGAGACCAAGGCCCTGCGGATCGAGGACTTGATCGAGATCCGTGCAGCCGTACGTCGGTGGGTCAACGCGGAACGGCCCGGACCCAGGGCCACCGGTGACATGGCCGACATCATCGACCTGATGCTCGCGACCGGCTGCCGCATTGGCGAGATCCTCGCCTTGCGCTGGAGCGATCTGGATCTCGACGCTGATCTGCCCACCCTCACGGTGTCGGGCACGATCAAGACTGAGACCGGGAAGGGCACGTATCGGAAGGCCACCCCGAAGACCGACACCAGCCGGCGAACCGTGGTGCTCCCCCGGTTCGCAACCGAGCTGCTCCGGGTGCGCCGGGAGTTTGCGACTCCCAACGAGAACGACGCCGTCTTCGCGACCCGCAACGGCACGTGGCACCAGGTCGTCAACGTCGAGCGCCGGTGGCGGCAGAT
The DNA here is from genome assembly GCF_048161455.1 of Nocardioides sp. T5. Classification (NCBI taxonomy): domain Bacteria; kingdom Bacillati; phylum Actinomycetota; class Actinomycetes; order Propionibacteriales; family Nocardioidaceae; genus Nocardioides; species Nocardioides sp. T5. Next base: position 2,492,180 of record NZ_CP182415.1, read on the forward strand.
CCGCAAGGACTCCGGTTACGAATGGGTCACCCCGCACACGTTCCGCAAGACGGTGGCGACACTGATCTCCGAGGCAGCGACGTCCGAGCTCGCCTCACGTCAGCTCGGCCACTCCTCGAGCCAGGTCACCCGAGACCACTACATCGCCAAGCCACCGGTTTCGGCCGACCTATCCGAGATCCTCGAACGGCTGGCTGAGAGCGACGACGCCGACTCGTGATTCGTAGGCCGCGAATCGTTTACGACTAGTAAACGACCATTCTCAGGATCCACGTCAGAACCCAAATCGCCTCTGACCTGCGTTTCCGCAGGTCAGAGGCGAGTTCTCGGTCGGGCTGACAGGATTTGAACCTGCGACCCCTTGACCCCCAGTCAAGTGCGCTACCAAGCTGCGCCACAGCCCGAGTGCCTCCGGCGCAAGGCCTGCGAAGCGAGGGGAACACTACCGCAGCCCCTCCGCCGTCACGGAATCGGCCCGCCGCGGGCGCCCAGCCGTAGTCCGAGTGGGCCATTTGTCGCGAAACCCCGTGAGCGACGTCGGCTGTCGCCCGACCATTGGACCCTCGACCCGTGGGGGGTTCCTGATGCCAGCACTGCCGCGTGCACGCCTGCTGGTCGCCGCGACCGCGGCGGCTGTCGGGCTGGGTCTCGCCACGCCCGCGCACGCAGCGCCGGAGACGATCGTGCGCGAGGAGGCTCGCACCGCCGAGGTGGTCGCCGAGGCGATGGCGTTGGCCGAGCAGCTCGCCGAGCGGCAGCAGACCCTCGCCGTGCTCAACCGTCGCGCGGACGCCCGCGACCGTGCGCTCATCGGCTACCGCGCGGTCCTGTCCCGCTACGGCTACGACGGTGATCCCGACACGGCCCGTGCCGTCCTGCCGCTGGCGTCGTACGACCTCTCCGCCGGGTTCGGGCTGACCGGACCGCTGTGGGAGGCCGAGCACGGCGGCCAGGACTTCAGCGCGTACGCCGGTGAGCCGCTGGTCGCGGTCGCCGACGGTGTCGTCACCGAGGTGGCGGACGCCGGTCCCTACGGCCTGCGCACGATCCTCACGCTCTCCGACGGCACCGAGGTCTGGTACTGCCACCAGACCGACGCGACCGTGGTCGTCGGCCAGGAGGTCGCCATCGCGGACGTCATCGGGAGCGTGGGCTCCACGGGCAACTCGACCGGTCCGCACCTCCACCTCGAGGTGCGCCCGGCCGCCGGGGACCCCGTGGACCCGATGGACTGGATGCGGGCCCAGGGCCTCGATCCGTGAGCCGAGCCCGGGTCAGCGCTTGCGCTTCTCCCGCGGCTTCTGCTGGATGATGATGGGCGTGCCGACGAAGCCGAACTCCTCGCGCAGGCGCCGCTCGATGAACCGCTCGTAGGCGGCGTCCAGCTTGCCGCTGGTGAACAGCACGAACGTCGGCGGGGCCACGGACGGCTGGGTCGCGAAGAGGATCTTGGGCTGCTTGCCGCTGCGCACGGGGTGCGGGTGCTCGGCGACCAGGCGCCCCAGGAACGTGTTCAGCGCGCCGGTGCCGATGCGGGTCTCCCAGCCCTCGAGCGCCTTATCGATCGCCGGGACGAGGCGGTCGACGTGCCAGCCGGTGCGCGCGGTGAAGTTGATGCGCGGAGCCCACTTGAGCTGGACGAGGTCGCGCTCGATCTCGCGCTCGAGGTAGTAGCGGCGCTCCTCGTCGACGAGGTCCCACTTGTTGAAGGCGATGACCATGGCGCGGCCCGCGTCGCGGATCGTCTGGATGATGCGCATGTCCTGCTCGGAGACGGTCTCGCTGGCGTCGAGCACCAGCACCGCCACCTCGGCGCGGTCGATCGCGGTCGTGGTGCGCAGCGAGGCGTAGTACTCGTGGCCGGACGCCTGGTTGACGCGCTTGCGGATGCCCGCGGTGTCGATGAAGCGCCAGGTGCGGTCGCCCAGCGTGATCAGCTCGTCGACCGGGTCGACGGTGGTGCCGGCGGCGTTGTCGACGACGACACGGTCCTCCTTGGCCAGCATGTTGAGCAGCGAGGACTTGCCGACGTTGGGCTTGCCGACGATCGCGATGCGGCGCGGACCACCGACCTCCTCGAAGGACTCCTCCGGCGTCTCAGGGAGGGCGGCGAGGATCGCGTCGAGCATGTCGCCGGACCCGCGGCCGTGGAGGGCCGAGACCGCGAAGGGCTCGCCCAGGCCGAGGTTCCACAGGCCATAGGCCTCGGCCTCGGTGCGCTGGTCGTCGACCTTGTTGGCGGCCAGCACGACGGGCTTGCCCGACTTGCGCAGGATGCGCACGACGGCCTCGTCGGAGTCGGTGATGCCGACCGTCGCGTCGACGACGAACAGCACGGCGTCGGCCAGCGACACCGCCACCTCCGCCTGGCCGGCGATGCGCTCGGCGAGCCCACGGGCGTCGGGGTCCCAGCCACCGGTGTCGACGACGGTAAAGGCGCGGCCGTTCCAGTTGGCGTCGTAGGAGACGCGGTCGCGGGTCACGCCCGGGCGGTCCTCCACGACGGCCTCGCGGCGCCCGATGATCCGGTTGACGAGGGTGGACTTGCCCACGTTGGGTCGCCCGACCACGGCCAGGACCGGGGTGGGCCCGGTCGGCTCGTCGGTGGACGCGGCGTCGACGCCGGCGTCGTACTCAGTCATGGGTGATCACAGCTCTCTGGATGGCTCGACGAGCCCGGTGTCGGGATCGTCCTCGGATTGTCCCGCAGGAAGCGGCCCGGGCGAGGATCGGCGCGTGTCGGCGAGCGCGGTGGCCAGCTCGGACAGCAGGTGCCCCCGGAGCAACACCGACGTGGCCGCCACGTGTTCCCGGGTGCGGGGCCAGGCCTGCTGTGTCGTTCGCCACGGCGTCCCGAACACGATGTCGACGCTGTCCCCGCGGGCGGGCAGCGCGTTGCGTCCTCCCCCGGCCGGCCGGGTGCCGAGCATCGTGACGGGCACGACGGGGGCGCCCGTGACGAGCGCGAGGTAGGCGGCGCCGTGGTGGAAGCGGTGCAGCTCACCCGAACCGCGAGTGCCCTCGGGGAAGATGCCGGCCACTCCCCCGTCGCGGACGACCCGCAGGCACGAGCGGATCGCGCCCGGGTCGGCGTGGAAGCGGTCCAGCGGGATCTGCCCCGAAGCGCGCAGGAACCGACCGAGCCGTCCCGCGAACATCTCCTGCTTGGTCAGCGCGTGCACCGGGCGCGGCGAGAACACCGCGAGCAGGGGGCCGTCGATGATGCCGATGTGGTTGCTCGCGAGGATGACGCCACCCGTCGCCGGAACGCGGTCGGCGTGGTGCACCGTGACCGGCCAGCGCGCCCGGACCAGGCGCGACGCCGGCGGACGCAGCAGGCGCAGCAGCCGGGTCGCGGGGTGCTCGTCGGCGCTGGCAGGCAGGTCCGCCCGGGTCACGCTCGGTCTGCCCCGGTGGCCAACGCGACGATCTCGTCGATCACCTCGGCGAGGGTGAGGTGCGTGCTGTCGACGTGGACGGCGCCCTCGGCCATGGTCAGCGGGGCCGTGGCCCGTCCGGAGTCGATGCGGTCGCGCTCGAGGAGGGACTGCTGGGTGCTGGCGACGTCGGTGCCGCCCTGCTCGGCCGTACGGCGCTGCGCGCGGGCGTCGGGGTCGGCGCTGAGGTAGACCTTCACCTCGGCCTGCGGCCACACGACGGACCCGATGTCGCGGCCCTCGACGACGATGCCGCCGGCGCCGATGACCGTCCGCTGCAGGTCGAGCAGGCGTGCCCGCACCTCGGGCACCGCGCTGACCGGGCTGACCGCGGCGTTGACCTCGTCGCTGCGGATCGCCACCGAGACGTCGGTGCCGTCGACGGTGATGGTCGGGGCCAGCGGGTCGGTGCCGGACTCGATGGCGGGACGACCAGCGGCCGCCGCGACCGCGGCCTCGTCGCGTACGTCGATGCCCTCGCGCAGCAGCCACCACGTCATCGCCCGGAACATCGCCCCGGTGTCGAGGTAGCGCAGGCCCAGCCGGTCGGCCACGCCGCGCGACGTGCTCGACTTGCCCGAGCCCGACGTGCCGTCGACGGCGATGACGAGGGACCCGGACCGGGAGGTGCTGTCGACGGTGCTCACGGGCGAGAAGGTTACCGGTGGGTCGTCCACCCACGGGATTCGAGAGCCGCGAGCAGCTGCTCCGCGCTGCCGCGCTCGACCACGAGCTCGGTGAGGCCCACCGGGCGTCCCGGGTCGTGGTCGATGTGGACGTCCTCGATGTTGACGCCGATCTCCCCGGCGTCGCCGAAGAGGCGGGCGAGCTCGCCGGGGTGGTCGGGCACCGCCACGAAGACCGAGCGCGTGGGACGTGCCGGACCGCCGTGCTTGCCCGGGATCGCCGCGGTGCCCGCGTTGCCGCGGGTCAGGATCTCCACGAGGTCCGGGCCGGAGTCGGAGGCGACCGCGGTCATGAGGGCGTCGAGGTCGGCGCGGACCTCCGCCAGGAGGTCGAGCACCGCCTCGGAGTTGGCCTCGAGGATCTGCTGCCACAGCGCCGGGTCGCTCGCGGCCACGCGCGTGACGTCGCGGACGCCCTGGCCGGACAGTGCGAGGTGCTCGGCGGGTGCAGCGGCCAGTCGCCCGGCGACGAGCACCGCGGCGAGGTGGGGCAGGTGGGAGATGCGGGCGACCGCCTGGTCGTGCTCGGCCGGCTCCATGACGATCGGCGCGGCCCCGCACTCCAGCACGAGGGCCTCCACGAGGCGTACGGCGTCGGGGCGCGCGTCCGGGTGCGGCGTGACGGCCCAGGGCCTGCCGTCGAAGAGCGCGGCGCTGGCGGCGAGGGGGCCGGAGCGCTCGCTGCCGGCCATCGGGTGCGAGCCGACGTAGCGGGCCAGGTCGTCGGCGCCCGCGGGCCGCGACCTCCTCGAGGGGAGCGGACTTCACGCTGCCGACGTCGGTCACCACCGCCGACGTGCGCGCCAGGGCGTCGACGATCGCGTCGCCGACCGCAGCGGGCGGCACGGCCACCACGACCAGCTGCGGCCGGTCGCCGGGCCTGGCCGCGCGGCCGGCGCCGAGGCCGTGCGCGGTGCGGACGTTCTCCTGCGAGGTGTCGCGCAGGACGACCTCGACGCCGAGGCGGCTGCACACCAGGGCGATCGACGTGCCGATCAGCCCGGCGCCGACGACCTCCACGGGCCCGGTCAGGGCCGGCAGGGCCACCTCGGACCGGGGGTCAGTCATGGCTGGTGGTGCGGGACAGGTCACGGCGCAGGTTGGCCGCCCCGTGGAGGTAGACGTGGGTGATCTCAGCGCGGGGCAGGTCGGTCTCGACGTGCGCCATCAGCCGGACCACCCGCGGCATCGATCCCTCGATCTCCAGCTCACGCGCGCAGACCAGCGGGACGTCGGAGAAGCCGAGCTGCCGCGCGGCGTAGGCCGGGAACTCGCTGGTGAGGTCGCTGGTCGCGGTGAAGATGATCGAGATGAAGTCGTCGACCTCGAGGTGGTTGGCCTCCATCACGTCGGTCACGAGCTCCGCCACCCGGTCCAGCATGTGCTCGCGGGTGTCCTCCTCGAGCTGGGTCGCCCCACGCACTGCTCTCACTGCCACGCGAGGAGCCTAGCCGCGCCGCGGCTCAGAGCTGCGCGCTGTCCATCAGCTCACCCAGCTCGGCGACCGTGAGCTCGCGCATCTCGCCGGACCGCAGCCGGGCCAGGCCGACGGGCCCGATCTGCGTCCGGGTGAGCCGGCGCACGGGGTGCCCGACGTGGGCGAGCAGGCGCCGCACGATGCGGTTGCGGCCCTCGTGGATGGTGAGCTCGACGATCGAGCGGTTGCTGCCCTCGCGCCGTGGGTCGCCGCCGACCACCCGGGCCTGCGTGACCGTGACCGGGCCGTCCTCGAGGGTGACGCCGGCGAGCAGCTCGCGGATCGTGCGCACGTGCACCTCGCCGTCCACCTCGGCGACGTAGGTCTTGTCGACCTCGTGCGAGGGGTGGGCGAGGCGCTGGGCGAAGTCGCCGTCGTTGGTGAGGATGATCAGGCCCTCAGTGTCGGTGTCGAGCCGGCCGACGTGGAAGAGCCGCTCGGGCCGGTCGGCGACGAGGTCGCCGAGGGTGCGTCGCCCCTCGGGGTCCGACATCGTCGAGACGACCCCGCGAGGCTTGTTGAGCACGAGGTAGACCTTGTCGCTGATCGGTGGCAGCCGCTTGCCCTCGACCCGGATCACCGCGGTGCGGGGGTCGACCTTGGTGCCGAGCCTGGTGACGACCTCCCCGTCCACCTCGACGAGCCCGTCGAGCATCAGCTCCTCGCACTTGCGGCGGCTGGCGACACCGGACTGGGCGAGCAGCTTCTGCAGCCTGATCAGGCCGTCCTCGTCGGTGTCCGGGCGGTGGGAGGCGGGCTGGTCGTTGTCGGGTGCGTCGTGCGGCTTCATCGAGTCCTCATAAGCTTCTCGGGGTCCCCGCGGAAGCGCGAGCGAAGCGAGTGGTTTCGTGGGGTGTTCATGAGATCTCGGTCCCGCCGTCGGGCTCGGTGCCCGCGCCGGAGTGGGGCGACGGGTGGTGCACGGGCGCGGGCGGGACGGGAGTGGCGGGGCTGGAATCGGGGCTGGAGTCGGGGGCGGGTTCCGGGGTGGCTTCGGCAGCAGGCTCGGGCGGGGCGTCCAGCCCGGCGACGCTGGCCAGCTCGTCCTCGAGGTCGTCCATGTCGGGCAGGTAGGGCGCGAGCTCGGGCAGCTCGTCGAGCGAGGTGACGCCGATGCGCTCGAGGAAGTAGGTGGTGGTGCGGTAGAGGTTGGCGCCGCTCTGCTCGTCCTGGCCCGCCTCCTCGACCAGCCCGCGGGTGAGGAGGGTGCGCATCACGCCGTCGACGTTGACCCCGCGGATCGCCGACACGCGAGCGCGCGAGATGGGCTGCTTGTAGGCGACGACCGACAGGGTCTCGAGCGCGGCCTGCGTGAGCCGCGCCTGTTGTCCCTCGAGCACGAACGACTCGACCACCCCGGCGAGCTCCGGGCGCGAGTAGAAGCGCCAGCCTCCGGCCACCGACCGCAGGTCGAAGCCGCGGCCCTGCTCGGTGTACTCGCTCGCCAGCGCCTCCAGCGCAGCCTCGACGTCCTCGACCGGGTGCCCCACCACGGAGGCCAGGCGTACGGTGCCGAGCGGCTCGTCGGAGACCATCAGGATCGCCTCGAGCGCGGGGCGCAGCTCGGCGACCGCCACGTCCAGGGTGCTGTCGGGCTGCTCGCTCACTGGTCCTCCTCGGGCTCGTCGGGTGCTGTCGAGGCCATGGGTGCATCATCGTCGCCCGGCGGGGCTCCGTCGAACTCGTCGTGGATGTCCACCTCGCCGTCCTCCGCGCCGGTCCAGCGCACGGTCAGCTCGCCCAGTGGTGTCACCTGGTCGAAGGACACCGCACCCTCACGGAACAGCTCGAGCAGGGACAGGAAGCGAGCGACCGTGGTGAGCCGGTCCGGCGAGTCGCCGCACAGCGCACGGAAGGTCATCGTGCCGCTGCGTCGCAGCCGGTCCACGACGAGCTGGGCCTGCTCGCGCACGCTCACCTTCGCGGCGTGGATGTGGTGCAGCGACACCTCGAGGACCGGCTTGGGCTCCATGGCCCTGGCCGCGAGGCGGGCGAACTCGTCGAGCCCGATCCCGATCAGCACGTCGGGCAGCAGCGTCGCGAACCGCTCCTCCAGGCCCACCGCGCGCGGGTGCCGGCGCGACTCCGAGGCCAGCCGCTCCTCCAGGACCGAGGCCACCTGCTTGAACGCGCGGTACTGCATGAGCCGCGCGAAGAGCAGGTCGCGTGCCTCGAGCAGGGCGAGGTCCTCCTCGTCCTCCACGTCGCCCTGGGGCAGCAGGCGGGCCGCCTTGAGGTCCAGCAGCGTCGCGGCCACCACCAGGAAGGACGTGGTCTGCTCGAGGTCCCAGGCGTCACCCAGGTTCTTCACGTGGGCGATGAACTCGTCGGTGACCTGGGAGAGCGCGACCTCGGTGATGTCGAGCTTGTGCTTGGCGATGAGACCGAGCAGCAGGTCGAACGGGCCCTCGAAGTTGTCCAGGCGTACGGCGAACGCCGGGGCCTCGCTGCCCGGCTCGAGCGTGCCGCCGAGCGAGGGGTCCGGGGCAGCGGGGCGGCCGGTGCTCACTCGTCGAGCAGCCGCTGCACCAGCGCGCTGTCGGCGCCCCGGGCCTCGAGGTCGGCGAGCACGAGCGCCAGCGCCTCCCGGACCAGGCGACCCCGGTCCACGGCGAGACCGTGCTCGCGCCGCATCGTCAGGCGGGCGTGCTCGATGTCGAGCAGCTCGTCGGAGGTGACGTAGACGGTCATCTTCTCGTCGTGCCGCACCCGGCCGCTGGGCTTGCGCGGGCCAGCCGGCTCGCCCTGGTCCTGGTTGGTGTCGGCCACGGCTCGCACCCGTCGCGGGCGCTGCTCCGGTGCGGGATCCGCGGCGGCGGTGTCGGAGGTCGGTCGGAACAGGTCGTCCGCCGCCGGCATGCTCACTCGGCGGGCCACCGGGTCACCACCTCCTTGGCGAGCTGGCGGTAGGCGTCGGCGCCGGTCGAGGAGGAGGCGTACGACGTGATCGGCTCTCCAGCGACGGTGGCGTCGGAGAACTTCACGGTGCGGCGGATGACCGTGTGGAAGACCTTGTCGCCCCACGCCGAGACCAGGCGCTCCATCACCTCGCGGCTGTGCAGCGTGCGGCCGTCGAACATGGTGCCCAGGACGCCGTCGATCTCGAGCTTCGGGTTGAGCCGCTCGCGGACCTTGTCGATCGTCGTCTTGAGCAGGGCCACGCCCCGCAGCGCGAAGTACTCGCACTCCAGCGGCACGATGACGCCGTCGGAGGCGGTGAGGGCGTTCACGGTCAGCAGGCCCAGCGAGGGCTGGCAGTCGATGAGGATGATGTCGTAGTGCTCGAGGGCCGGGGCGAGCACGCGCTGGAGCGTCTGCTCGCGGGCCACCTCGTGCACGAGCTGCACCTCGGCTGCGGAGAGGTCGATGTTGGAGGGCAGCAGGTCCATGCCCTCGATGCCGGAGGGGACCACGACCTCGTCGAGGGTGGTCTCGCGGTCCATCAGCAGGTTGTAGATGGTCAGGTCCATCTCGTGCGGGTTGAGACCGAGGCCCACCGACAGCGAGCCCTGCGGGTCGAAGTCGACCAGCAGCACCTTGCGCCCGAACTCGGCGAGCGAGGCGCCGAGGTTGATGGTCGTGGTGGTCTTGCCGACCCCGCCCTTCTGGTTGCACATAGAGATCACACGAGCGCCGCCGTGCTCGGTGAGCGGCCGCGGGTCGGGGAACACGGGCATCGGGCGACCCGTCGGACCCAGGGGCCGCTCCTCCTCCAGGGTCGTCGTGGCACGCGTCTCGATCGGGCGCTCGAAGGGGATGGGCTGGGTCACGGTCTGCTCGTCTCGCGGGGTCGGGCCGGGCTGGGAGGTCTGCTGCGGGTGCGGCGGTCGCACGAGGGGCGGCATCTGCGGGGCACTGCTGCCCGTGTCGTGACCGGGGAATCCGCTCATGTCTTGCTCCTCATCGCATCTGACGTGCATCGGCCTGGAACCCGATTGGACCATGCCGAGCGCCGCCAACTTTGTCGACACGTCGACAGTCTGCGCACCAGTTGCGGAAGCCGCGCGCGGACTCTACGTGCCCGCTTGCCGGTCCTCACAGCCGGTCTCACAGCCGGTCTCACAGCCGCCGCATCGCCACCGTCGCCAGCACCAGCTCGCCGGCGGAGTCGGTGGCGTCGCAGTCCACCACCGCCTCGATGACCCAGTCGTGGTGGTCCTCGGGGTCGTGGATCGTCTGGCGTACGTCGCGCAGGCGGGCCGTGGTGCCCTCCTCGGCGCCGACCGGCTCGCCGGTGCGCTCCTCCCCCACGACGAGCAGGTCGGGTCCGCGGGCGTCGCCGTCGGTCAGGACGCGGTCGTGCTCGGCGTAGTAGTCCTCGATCGCCGCGTCCCACACCGACCGGCCGACGACGACCTGTCGAGGTGGGTCGGTCCGGTCCGCTGCCGCCCGCTCGAGGCGGACCAGCCCGTCGAGGTCGTCGCGGGAGACGGCGTCGACGCGGGCCCACATCGCGTTGCGCAGCATCACCCCGAACGGACGCTCCTGCTTCGAGAGCGGACGCGGCGGGGGCGGTGGCTCGTGGTGCGCCACGGCGGACGACGCGTGGTCGGGGTCCGACAGCGCCTCCCACTCGTCGAGGAGCGAGGAGTCGGTCTGACGCACGGTCTCCCCCAGCCACTCGATGACGTCTTCGACCTCGGGGGCGCGGTGCGCCTCCGGCACGGTCTGGCGCAGCGTGCGGTAGGCGTCGGTGAGGTAGCGCAGCACCAGCCCCTCGGACCGGGTGAGCTGGTAGCGGCCGACGAAGTCGGTGAACCCCATCCCCTGCTCCCACATCTCGCGCACCACCGACTTGGGGCCGAGCGCGTCGTCGGGGAGCCAGGGGTGCGTCTGCCGGTAGGTCTCGTAGAGGGCCTCCAGGAGCTCGCGCAGCGGCTGCGGCCAGGTGATCTCCTCCAGCAGCGCCATCCGCTCGTCGTACTCGAGGCCGTCGGCCTTCATCTCACCGATCGCCTCGCCCCGCGCGGCGTGCTGCTGGGCCATGAGGATCTGCCGCGGTGCCTCGAGGACGGCCTCCACGACGGAGATCACGTCCAGCCCGTAGGTCTCGGACTCGGGGTCGAGCACGTCGAACGCGGCGAGTGCGAAGTGGGCGAGCGGCTGGTTGAGGGCGAAGTCGTCGGGCACGTCCACGCTGAGCGCGTAGCGTCGGCCGAAGTCGTCGAGCTCCGGCAGGCGGGTCACGATCCCGGTGCGCACCAGCGAGCGCGACAGCCGCAGGGCACGCCGCGCGAGGCGAAGCTGCCCTCGACGCTCCTCGTGGTTGTCGGTGAGGAGTCGACGCATGACCGCGAAGGCGTCCTCCTCCCGGGACACCACGTTGATCAGCATCGCGTTGTCGACCTTCATCCGGCTCGTCAGCCGCTCCGGCACGCCGGCCACCAGCTTGTCGAAGGTCTGCTCGGTCCACACGACCGTGCCCTCCGGGGCCTTCTTGAGCTGTGCCTTCGACTTCTTCTTGCCGGCCGCCACCCGGGCAGCGGACTTGGCCTTCGCCTGCTCGTTCTCGATCACGTGCTCCGGGGCCTGTACGACGACGTAGCCGGCCGTGTCGTAGCCCGCGCGGCCGGCCCGGCCGGCGATCTGCTGGAACTCCCGGGTCCGGAGCACCCGCTGCCGGGTGCCGTCGAACTTGGCCAGCCCGGTGAACAGCACCGTCCGGATCGGCACGTTGATGCCGACCCCCAGGGTGTCGGTGCCGCAGATGACGCGCAGCAGACCGGCCTGCGCGAGCGTCTCGACGAGCCGGCGGTACTTCGGCAGCATGCCGGCGTGGTGGACGCCGATGCCGTTGCGCACCAGGCGCGACAGCGTCTTGCCGAAGCCCGCACCGAAGCGGAAGGCGCCGATCCTCTCGGCGATCGCGTCCTTGTCGACCTTGGCGGGTGGGCGGCGCAGCAGGTTGGTGGCGTGCTCGACCGCGGCGGCCTGGGTGAAGTGGACGACGTACACCGGGTCCTGGCCGGTGGTGACGAGCTCCTCGAGGGTGTCGTCGAGCGGCTCCATCGACCAGCGGAAGCTCAGCGGCACCGGGCGCTCGGCGTCGTCGACGACGGCGGTGTCACGGCCGGTGCGTCGCTTCAGGTCCTCCACGAAGAACGACACGTCGCCCAGCGTCGCCGACATCAGGAGGAACTGGGCGTCGACCAGCTCGAGCAGCGGCACCTGCCAGGCCCACCCGCGGTCGTGCTCGGAGTAGAAGTGGAACTCGTCCATCACGACCAGCCCGACGTCTGCCGAGCGCCCCTCGCGGAGCGCGATGTTGGCCAGCACCTCGGCCGTGCAGCAGATGATCGGGGCGTCCGGGTTGACCGCGGCGTCGCCGGTCAGCATCCCGACGTTGTCGGCGCCGAAGACCTCGATGAGGGCGAAGAACTTCTCGCTGACGAGCGCCTTGATCGGGGCGGTGTAGAAGCTGACCTGGTCGCGGGCGAGGGCCGCGACGTGGGCGCCGATCGCGACCAGCGACTTGCCCGACCCGGTCGGCGTCGCGAGGACGACGTGGTTGCCGCCAAGCAGCTCGATGACGGCCTCGTCCTGGTGCGGGTAGAGGTCCAGGCCCTGGTCGGCCACCCAGCCGGTGAAGGCGTCGTAGACCGCGTCCGGGTCGGCGCCCGTCGGGACCCGGGTGTCGAGGCGCACAGGATCCGGCATGGGTCGATCCAACCATCAGGCGGCTGCGCACCGGCAGGCGGCGCGCACCCGGCTCACTCCCGGCTCACTCCCGGGCCCGCGGGTGGGCGGTGGCGAAGACCTCGCGCAGGTTGTCGACCGTGACGAGCGTGTAGACCTGCGTGGTGGTGACGGACGCGTGGCCGAGCAGCTCCTGGACCACGCGCACGTCGGCGCCCCCGTCGAGCAGGTGGGTGGCGAACGAGTGCCGCAGCGTGTGCGGCGACACCGACGCCGTCACGCCGGCCCGCTCGGCGGCCTTCACCAGCACTGCCCACGCGCTCTGCCGCGACAGCCGGCCGCCACGGGAGTTGAGGAACATCGCGGGACCACCCGTGCCGGCCCCGACGAGCTCGGGCCGCGCGCGGGTGAGGTACGCCGCCACGGCGTCGCGGGCGTAGCCGCCGACCGGGACCAGCCGCTCCTTGCCGCCCTTGCCGCGCAGCAGCACCGTGCCGTCGACCTGGTCGAGGTCGTCGACGTCGAGCCCGACGGCCTCGGAGATGCGCGCGCCGGTGCCGTAGAGCAGCTCGAGCAGGGCCCGGTCGCGCAGGGCGAGGACGGTGTCGGGAGCGCCCGCAGCCTCGAGGATCGCCTCGACGTCGGACAGCGGCAACGCCTTGGGCAGCCGCTTCGCGGGGGTCGGCGGCTTGACGGCCGCCGCCGGGTCCGCCGCCGCCAGCCCGTCGGCGACCGCGAACTTGTGGAAGCCGCGCACCGCCACCACGGTCCGCGCCGCCGACGTCGCGCTCAGCGGCGGGTGGGCCTCGCTCCCCTCACGCAGGCTGACCAGGAACGCGGCCACCGTCGCCTCGGTGACCGCGTCCAGGTCGTCGATGCCCTGCCCGGTCAGGAACTCGTCGTAGCGGGCCAGGTCACGCCGGTAGGAGCTGAGCGTGTTGGTCGCCAGTCCACGCTCGACCGCCAGGTGGTCGAGGTAGGTGCGGACCGCGCGGTCCAGCCTCGCCCCGGAGCTCACCCGAGGACGGTGTCGAGGTCCACCGACTCGATGCCGACGGCCTCGCCGACGGGCGCGTTGGTGAGCTGCCCCGCGTGGGTGTTGAGGCCGAGGGCCAGGCTCCGGTCGTCGCGCAGTGCCTGCTGCCAGCCCTTGTCGGCGAGCGCCACGGCGTAGGGCAGCGTCGCGTTGGTGAGGGCATACGTCGAGGTGTTGGGCACCGCGCCGGGCATGTTGGCCACGCAGTAGAAGGTCGAGTCGTGCACCGCGTAGGTCGGGTCGTCGTGGGTCGTGGCGTGCGAGTCCTCGAAGCAGCCGCCCTGGTCGATCGCGATGTCGACGAGCACCGAGCCCGGCTTCATCCGCGAGACCAGGTCGTTGCTCACCAGCTTGGGCGCCGCGGCGCCGGGGATCAGCACGGCGCCGATGACCATGTCGGCCTCCATCACCTGCTGCTCGATGGCGAGCTTGGACGACGCCAGGCCGTGGACGCGGTTGTTGTAGCGCCAGAACGACATCCGCAGCTTGTCGAGGTCGGTGTCGAGCAGCGTCACGTCGGCGCCCATGCCGAGCGCGATGTTGGCGGCGTTCTGGCCCGAGACGCCGGCGCCGATGATGACGACCTTGGCGTTGGCCACCCCGCCGACACCACCCATGAGGACGCCGCGTCCGCCGTTGGCCTTGAGCAGCGCGTGGGCGCCGACCTGCGGGGCCAGGCAGCCCGCGACCTCCGACATCGGGTAGAGCAGCGGCAGGCCGCCCGAGGGCAGCTGGACCGTCTCGTAGGCGATACCGGTGACCTTGCGCTTCATCAGCTCCTCGGTGAGGGGCTTGTCGGCAGCGAGGTGGAGGTAGGTGAAGAGGGTCTGGCCCTCGCGCATCCGCGCGTACTCCTCGGCGACGGGCTCCTTGACCTTGAGGACCATCTCGGCCTCGCCCCACACGTCGTCGGCCGTGTCGAGCATCGTGGCACCCGCGGCGACGTACTCCTCGTCGGGGATCTGCGATCCCTCGCCGGCGCTCTTCTGCACCACGACGTCGTGGCCGTGCTGGACGAGCTCGTGCACGCCGATCGGGGTCAGGGCCACCCGGTACTCGCGGTTCTTGACTTCCTTGGGTACGCCGACCTTCATGCCTTGCTCCTCAAGTGTTCCGAGGGGCCACCACGGTGTGGCTCGCCTCACAGCGAGGGCAGACTACTCCCCGGACCCCTCTGGGACGTCCAGGGTCCCCCGGCGCTTCAGCACGTCGTACGCCAGCACCGCCTGCGCCAGCGGACCCTGCCGCACCCGGCCCTCCAGGACCGCGTCGAGGAGGTCGGCCATCGGCACCCAGAAGCGCTCCATCTCGGCCTCCTCGTGCTCCATCTCGAAGTCCCCTCGCGGTGCGTGGGTCAACCCGCGGGCCAGGAAGATCTCGTGCACCTCGTCGGTGATCCCCGCGCTCGAGTAGGTGCTCAACAGCAGCCGCCAGTGCGCGGCGTCGAGCTCGACCTCCTCGCGCAGCTCCCGCTTCGCCGTCTCCACCGGCGGCTCGTCACCCGCGTCGCGCAGGCCGGCGGGGAGCTCGACGAACTCGTGCCCGCTGGTGTGGCGGTACTGCCGCAGGCACATCACGCGCTCGTCGTCGTCCACCGCCAGGACGATCACGGCCCCCGGGTGCTCCAGGCTGAGCCGGCTGAACTCCTCGGGGTGCCCGGGTCGGGTGATCCGGTCCTCGCGCAGCGCCACCACCCAGTCGTCGCGGTGCAGGTCGTGGCTTGACACCACCGGCCACGTCATCGGCCGGTCGGCGAGCTCGTGCGGTCGATCGGTCCCGGTCGCATCGGTCGCATCGGTCGCATCGCTCATGCCGCCGACGCTAGTGGACGGCGTGAGTTAGGTTCGCCCCCATGACGTTGTCGACCCTCACCACGCACGAAGCGAAGACCCGGTCGGACCTGCTGGAGGTCCGGCGCTACGACATCGACGTGGACATGACCGGCCTGCTCGAGGGCGAGGAGTGGCGCTCCACCAGCACCATCACCTTCACCTGCTCCGAGCCCGGCGCGACCACCTTCGTCGACGTCGCGATGGACGTGACCCGAGCGACCCTCAACGGCGACGACGTCGACGTGTCCGCCGCGGCCGACGGCCGCCTCCCGCTCCCCGCCCTCGCGGCCGACAACGTGCTCGTCGTCGAGGCGAGCACCACCAACACGGCCACGGGCGAGGGCATCCTCCGCACCGTCGACCCGACCGACAAGCTCGTCTACGTCTGGACCAGCCTCGAGCCCGACGAGGCCCGCCGCGTCTGGGCCTGCTTCGACCAGCCCGACCTCAAGGCGCCCCACCGCTTCGTCGTCACCGCCCCGTCCTCGTGGCTCGTCACCTCCAACGGGGCGCCGGAGTCGATCGTGGACGCCGCGACCGACGACGCGCGGGTCTGGACCTTCCCCGACACGCCGCGCCTGTCGACGTACGTCGTCGTGGTCAACGCGGGGCCGTTCCACGAGGTGCGGCAGCAGCACGACGGCCACGACCTCGGGTTCTACTGCCGCCAGTCGCTCGTGCCGATCCTCGAGCGGGACCTCGACGAGATGGTCACCCTCACCCGGCAGGGCCTCGCCTTCTTCGGCGAGCGGTTCGGCTACCCGTTCCCGCAGGAGCGCTACGACCAGGTGTTCGTGCCCAACCTCGGCGGCGCGATGGAGAACTGGGGATGCGTCACCTACGGCGACGGCCAGCTCTTCCGCACTCCCCCGACCCACGCGCAGCGCGCCGTCCGGGCGGAGTTCATCTTCCACGAGATGGCGCACATGTGGTTCGGCGACCTCGTGACGATGCAGTGGTGGGACGACCTGTGGCTCAACGAGGCCTTCGCGTCCTGGGCCGCCAACTGGGGGATGGCCGCCGCGACGGAGTTCACCGACCAGTGGGCCACCTTCCTCGCCGCCTTCAAGCGCACGGCCTACGAGATGGACATGAGCCCGGCGCGCCACCCCATCCGCAGCGAGGTGCCCGACGTCTCGTCGGCGATGTCCAACTTCGACGCGATCACCTACGTCAAGGGCCAGAGCGTCCTGCACCAGCTCGTGGCCTACATCGGCGAGGACGCGTTCGTCGAGGGACTGCGTGACTACTTCAGCCGCTACGCCTTCTCCAACACCCGGCTCGACGACCTGATGGACTGCTACGCGCGGGCCTCCGGACGCGACCTGTCGGCGTGGACCAAGGCCTGGCTCGACGAGGCCGGCACCGACGTCGTCCAGCTCGTCGACGACGCGCTGGTCGTGGAGACGACCGACGGCCAGGAGCCCCGTCCCCACCGGCTCGACGTCGCCGTCTTCGACGCCTCCGGCGACTCGCTGGTGCCGGTCGGCCGCTCCTCCCACGAGGTGACCGGCCCGCGCACGCCGGTCGACCTGCCTGCCGGTGACCTCCGCCTGCTCAACGCCGGCGACTACACGTTCGCGGCCGTCAAGCCCGACCCGACCTCGCTGCGGCTGATGCTCGAGCGTGTCCACCAGCTCGACGACCCGCTCGACCGGGCACTCGTCGCGGCGACCGCCGGCCAGCTGCTGCTGCTCGGTGACGTCGCGCCTCGCGACGTCTCGGCCGCGCTGACCCGCGCGCTCGCCTCCGAGACCAGCCCGGCGCTCGTCGAGCCCCTCCTCAGCCAGGCGCTGCTGGTCGCCGACCGGTGGGCGCCCGCGAGCGAGTCCCCGGCACTCCTGGCCGCCCTGGCCGACGCGGTGGTCGGGCTCGTCGACGTCCCCGACGCCCGCCAGGCAGCCCTGCGCACCCTCGCGTCCGCCGCCTCCACCGACGAGCACTGGTCCGTCCTCCAGTCGGCCGCCGACGACGCCAGCGACCTCGACCTGGCCTGGCGGATGGCCGTGCGCCGCGCCGAGCTCGGCGACTACGACGAGGATGCGGTACGCCGCCTGCTCGAGTCCGACCCCGACCCGGACGCCGGCATGCGCCGCTTGGCTGTGCTCGCTGCGCGGCCCGACGTCGAGGCCAAGGAGGAGGTCTGGCGGGCGTTCTTCGTCGACTACGCCGTGCCGGCGAGCCGCGAGACGCTCGTGCTGGGCTCGACGTTCTGGCGCCCCGGCCAGGCCGAGCTGCTCGCGCCCTTCGCGCACCGCTACCTCGAGGAGCTGCACACGCTGAAGGGCGGGTTGCTCAACCAGGGCCTCACCATTCGCGCGATGTACCCCCTCGGCGCCGGCGACGAGACGTTCCTCGCCGCCGCCGAGGCAGCCGCCGACGACCCCAGCCTGATGGCCTACGCCCGCAACCAGCTCCGGTCGAACTCGTTCGTCCTCGGCCGGATCCTGCAGGCCCGCCGCCTCTGACCGGGCGCTTCCTGCCCGTCCCGGACCCTGACCGGGCACTTCCTGCCCGTCCTGGACCCTGACCTCCCCCCTTCCTGCCCGGTCAGGGGGTGTCAGGCCTCGGTGACGTCGTCCTTGCGTCGGAGTCCCGACTCGTCGAGCGGGAACCGCTCGGAGCGCTGGCGCTCGATGGCCGCACCGACGAGCCCGGCGAACAGCGGGTGTGGCCGCGTGGGCCGCGAGCGCAGCTCGGGGTGCGCCTGGGTGGCGACGTAGTAGGGGTGCACGTCGGCGGGGAGCTCGACGAACTCGACCAGACCCAGCTCGGGGTTCACGCCCGAGAAGACCATGCCCGCCCGGGCGAGGGTGTCGCGGTAGGCGTCGTTGAACTCGTAGCGGTGGCGGTGACGCTCCTCGACCGTCGCCGAGCCGTACGTCGCCCGGACGACGCTGCCCTCGAGGAGGTCGGCCTTCTGCAGGCCGAGCCGCATGGTGCCGCCGAGGTCGCCGGCGCCGTCGACGTACTTCTTCTGCTCCTCGATCGTGGCGATGACCGGCTCGACGGTGTCGGGGTCGAACTCCGTCGACCCCGCCTTGGTCAGGCCGGCCACGTTGCGGGCGTACTCGATCACCATGCACTGCAGGCCCAGGCACAGCCCGAGGGTCGGGATGCCGTGCGTGCGGGTGTAGTGCAGCGCACCCAGCTTGCCCTCGATCCCCCGTACGCCGAAGCCGCCGGGCACGAGCACCGCGTCGACGTCGGAGAGGTGCTTGGCCGCACCGGCCTCGGTCTGGCACTCGTCCGAGGCGACCCAGCGGATGTGGACCTTGGCGTCGTGGGCGAAGCCGCCGGCGCGCAGCGCCTCGCTGACGGACAGGTAGGCGTCGGGCAGGTCGATGTACTTGCCGACCAGCGCGATCGTGACCTCCTCCGACGGGTGGTGCACGCGGCGGAGCAGGTCGTCCCAGTCGGTCCAGTCGACGTCGCGGAAGGGCAGGTCGAGACGGCGTACGACGTAGGCGTCGAGGCCCTCGCGGTGCAGCACCTTGGGGATGTCGTAGATGGACGGCGCGTCGGCGGCGGTGACCACGGCCTCGTCATCGACGTCGCACATGAGGGCGATCTTGCGCTTGATGCCGTCAGGGAGCTCACGGTCGGCGCGACACACGATGGCGTCGGGCTGGATGCCGATCGAGCGCAGGGCGGCGACCGAGTGCTGGGTGGGCTTGGTCTTCAGCTCGCCCGACGGGCCGATGTAGGGCACCAGCGAGACGTGGATGAAGAAGCAGTTGTCGCGTCCGATCTCGTGCCGCGTCTGCCGAGCGGCCTCGAGGAACGGCAGCGACTCGATGTCGCCGACGGTCCCGCCGACCTCGGTGATGACCACGTCGATGTCAGGGCCGCCCATCGCGAGGATGCGGTCCTTGATCTCGTTGGTGATGTGCGGGATCACCTGCACGGTGTCGCCGAGGTAGTCGCCGCGGCGCTCCTTGGCGATCACGGTCGAGTAGACCTGACCGGTCGTCACGTTGGCGATCTGGTTGAGGTCGGTGTCGAGGAACCGCTCGTAGTGACCGATGTCGAGGTCGGTCTCCGCACCGTCGTTGGTCACGAAGACCTCGCCGTGCTGGAAGGGGTTCATCGTGCCGGGATCCACGTTGAGGTAGGGATCCAGCTTCTGCATCGTGACGCGCAGTCCGCGCGCCTTCAGCAGGTTGCCCAGGCTGGAGGCGGTGAGCCCCTTGCCGAGGGAGGAGGCGACGCCTCCGGTCACGAATACGTGCTTGGTCGGCGTGCGGCTCTTCACGGGCTTCGATCCTACCCGAGGGGGACGGGTCCGTCGGCACCCGACGCACCGAATGCTCCGCCCGGTGTCGTCAGTGAGCGCTGGAGTGTGAGGATCGTCGCCACCCGGCCCGCCGCCGTGTCCACGCCGTCGAGGGTCGCGACGCCCGCCGAGGCAGGGTCGGCGCGCAGTTGGCCGAGCTGGCCGTCGGCACCGTCGGCGGTGGTGCCCGCCACCACGACACCGGCTGCCTGGACGGCCAGCCCTCGGGCGAGCCCGGCGAGGATGGCGTCGGAGCCCTCGTCGCCGGCGTCGGTGCCGAGCACGACCAGCACCAGCGGCGAGCGCTGGTCGACGTCACCGGGTGCCGCCATCAGGCCCGCGCCGCTGACGGCGTCGACGATGGCGCGTGCCTTGCCGTTGACGTCCTGCCCCTCGGCCTCCTTGCTGGCGACGGCGATGCCGAGCAGCTGCCCGATCCGGTCGTACGTCGACGCGTCGGCGGCGACGTCGCCCTCGGCCTGCTGGGTGAGCAGCTGGCTGCCGAGCGTGTCGACCAGCGACTTCTGGCTCGGGTCGACCAGGTCCTCGGACAGGTCGTACCGGGCGCTGACCGTGCCGCCGGCAGCCGACACCTGGTCGGTGAGCGCCGCGACGACCTGCTCGTCGGCGCCCGGCACCGTGACCACCGCGACCGACCGCTCGGCGAGTCGGCCGCCGACCGTCGCCGGGCCCAGCGCGGAGACGAAGCTCTCGGTGTAGTCGGCCTGGGCCCCGCCCTCGACGGGATCGGATCCCTCGTCCTCCGAGGAGGACGTCGCGACGGTCGGTCCGACGTCGGACAGTGGACCGCCACCGAGGACGATCCCGGCAGCGAGCGCCAGGAAGACGGCGACGATGGTGAGCAGGTGGTGGCGCAGGGTGATCACGGGAGGATTCCTCGGACGTTGTCGATCAGGTCGGACGTGGTGCTGGTGACGCCCGGGGACAGGTCGTCGACCCACTGCTGGCCGACCGGTGTCACGCTCACGGCGGCGGCGAGCGCGAGCACCCCGGCGGCGAGGGCACCGACCAGGTGGCGCGGTCGGACGGCACCGTCGTAGAGCCGGGGCAGCGCTGCCGCGTCGACGAGGTCGGGCCCGAGCTTGAGGCGGGTCAGGAAGGTGCTGGCCAGGCCGCTGCGGCGCCGGTCCAGGAACTCGTCGAGCGTGGCGTGCATGCCGACGCCGACGATCAGCGCCGCCTCGTGGGCCGAGGCGAGCAGCAGGGCTGCGTCCTCGGTCGTGGCGGTGGTCTCGAAGCGCAGCGGCCGGATGCCGAGGCGCTCGAAGGGCTCGGTGGCGCTGCGGGGCGCACCGCGCTCGACGAGGACGACGACGTCGCGCGCGCGGCGCAGCACCGCGGCCGCGGGCAGGTCGTCGGAAGCGCCGGTCACCACGACCACGTCGGGGCGGTGCCCGGCACTCGCGAGCGCATCGGCGCCGCGGTCGACACCGACGAGGACCGGACGCTGCTCCCGGAGGAAGGGCTTGATGCCGCGCAGCTCCTCCTCCCACCCGTGGGAGCGCACGGCCACCACGACCGGGCGTCCGGCCATCTCGGTCGCGGTGCGCGGCACGCCGTGGCCGTGCAGCAGCAGGTCCTGCTCGCGGCGGAGGAACTCGGTGCTGTTGTGGGTGAAGCTCTCGAGCTGGGCGGACAGGCCCGAGCGGGCGCGGTCCATCTCCGAAGCCACGAGGTCGGGGGTCAGCTCGCGGCCCTCGGCGACCTGCTCGGCCCCCACGTGCACCGCTCCACCGTCGACCCGCAGGACGGCGCCGTCGCGGACGCGGTCGAAGACCTCGGCGCCGACGCTGTCGACGACCGCGAGGCCCGCGTCGACCAGCAGGTCGGGGCCCATGTTGGGGAAGCGGCCCGAGATCATCGGGCTGGCGTTGACCACGGCCACGACGCCGGCGTCGACCAGCGCCTGGGCGGTCGCGCGGTCCATGTCGAGGTGGTCGAGCACGGCGACGTCACCTGCGTGCAGGCGTCCGAGGACGCTGGCCGTACGACGGTGCACGCGGGCGGGACCGTGCACACCGGGCAGGGCGGGGGCTTGGCGGGAGCGGACTGCGAACTTCATGACCGCGCCATGGTGTCAGCCGCGGGTGGGCCTCTCCGGGAGGCACGCCCGCTCGGGCGCGGCGGCGTCGAGCAGCTCTCGCGCATGGGCGCGGGCGCTGTCGGAGTCCTCCACGCCGGCGAGCATGCGCGACAGCTCGCGCTCCCGGTCGTCGTCGGTGAGCGACACGAGCCCGGAGGTCGTCACGGTGCCGTCGTTCGACTTGTGCACGACCACGTGCCGATCGGCGTAGGCGGCGACCTGGGGCAGGTGGGTCACGACCAGGACCTGGGAGGTGCGGGCGAGGGCGGCCAGCCGGCGTCCGACCTCGATCGCGGCCTTGCCGCCGACTCCGGCGTCGACCTCGTCGAAGACGAACGTCGGCACGGAACCGGTCTCGGCCAGCGACACCTCGAGCGCCAGCATCACGCGGGACAGCTCGCCACCCGACGCGCCCTTGTGGAGGGGACGGGCGTCGGCGCCGGTGTTGGCGGCGAGCAGGAACTCCACGTCGTCGATGCCGTGCACACCGGCGCGCACCCAGCGGCCGTCCACGAGCAGCTGCGGTCCGGCCGGCGTCTCGGGGGTCGGAGTGTCCTGCTGGCTCACCGCGATGGTGACGGTGGCGTGCGGCATCGCCAGTGACGTGAGCTCGTCGCTGACCGCGACGCCGAGCCGGTGCGCCGCTTCCTGCCGCTGGGCGCTGAGGGTGCCGGCAAGCTCGCCGAGCTCGGCGCGGATGCGGTCACGGCGTGACTCCAGCTCGGCGATCTGGCCGTCGGTGTCCTCGAGGTCGAGCAGCCGCTTCGCGCCGTCCTCGGCCCAGGCGAGCACCTCGTCGATCGTCTCGCCGTACTTGCGCGTGAGGGCCGTCAGGGACGCCCGGCGCTCGGACACGGCGGCCAGCCGGGCAGGGTCGGTGTCGAGGGAGGCGGCGTAGGACGCGACGTCGCCGGCGACGTCGACCAGGAGGTGGCCGAGCTCGGTGAGCCGGTCGGCCAGCTCCCCCGCGGCGGGGTCGTGCTCGCGGACGCCGTCGAGCGCCTGCCGTGCCGTGCTCGTCGTGGCCAGGGCGTCGGGTGCGCCCTCCTCGCTCGAGAGCGCCTCGCGCGCCGTCTCCGCGGCCGTGCGCAGCGTGTCGGCGAACCCGAGGCGGGTCTCCTCGGCGGCGAGCTCGGCGTCCTCCCCCGGCTGCGGGTCGACGGACTCGACCTCTCCGAGCCCGAACCTCAGCTGGTCGGCCTCCCGAGCGCGCTCCCGGGCGGAGCCGACGACCTCGGCCAGCGTCCGCTCGGTCACGACCAGCTCCGCCCAGAGCGCGGCGTACGACGACGTCGTTGCGGCCAGCGGCTCACCACCGAACCGGTCGAGCGAGGCACGCTGCGCCCCGGCGCGGAGCAGGCGGTGCTGGTCGGACTGGCCGTGCACGGCCACGAGGGGCTCGGCGACGTCGGCCAGCGTGGTCACCGGCACCGAGGCGCCACCGACCCAGGCGCGCGAGCGGCCCTGGGCCGCGACGTTGCGCGCAAGCACGACCTGGCCGTCCTCAACCTCACCGCCGGCGTCCTCGACGGCACCACGGAAGCCGTCGAGGTCACGCGCGGTGACGACGCCCTCGACGCGGGCCTGCTTGGCACCCGAGCGCACCGCGCCCGAGTCGGCGCGTCCGCCGAGCAGCAGCCCCAGCGCGGTCACGACCATCGTCTTGCCCGCGCCCGTCTCACCGGTGATCACGGTCAGGCCGGGCCCGAGCTCCAGCGTCGAGGACTCGATGACGCCGAGCTGGCTGATCCGCAGCTCCTCAAGCATCGGTCTCGCCGTTGTCCCGGCGCCGGCGCTCGGCAGCGCCGCGCCAGCCCTCGACGGGCAGGTCGAACTTCGCGACCAGCCGGTCGGTGAACGGGGCGTGGTGGAGGCGGACGAGCCGCACCGGCCGGGCGCCGCGGCGCACCTCGATGCGGGCACCCGGCGGCAGGTCCACCGTGCGCCGTCCGTCGCACCACAGCACGCCGGAGCCCTCGGTGTTGGACAGCACCTCGACGGCGAGCACCGACGTGGGCGCCACCACCATCGGGCGCGCGAAGAGCGCGTGCGCGCTCAGCGGGACCATGAGGAGGGCCTCGACCTCGGGCCACACCACGGGTCCGCCGGCGCTGAAGTTGTAGGCGGTCGAGCCCGTCGGCGTGGCGCACACGACCCCGTCGCAGCCCCACCGCGACAGCGGCCGCCCGTCGACCTCGACGACGACCTCGAGCATGCGCTCGCGCGCCGCCTTCTCCACGCTGGCCTCGTTGAGCGCGAAGGTGGAGAACCGGACTTCCTTGCCCACGAGCACGCAGACGTCGAGGGTGAGACGGTCCTCGGCGGTGTAGTCGCGCGCGACGATGGCGGCGATGGTGGACTCGACGTCCTCCTGCTCGGCCTCCGCCAGGAACCCGACGTGCCCGAGGTTGACCCCGAGCAGCGGGGTGCTGGTGGCGTGGGTCAGCTCGGCGGCGCGGAGGATCGAGCCGTCGCCGCCGATGACGAGCACCAGCTCGCAGCCCTCCCCGGGCACGTCGTCGGGGTTGGTGGTCTCGACCAGGCCGTCGATGTCCGCCAGCCCCAGGTCAGCGGCCTCGTCAGCCAGCAGTCGTACGGCGATCCCGTGGGCGGTCAGGCTCTGGACGCAGGCCCGGGCCACCTCTCGCACCTCTGCCCGGCCGGTGTGGGCGAGCACCAGGACGCGGCGCTGGGGGCTGGGGGTGCTCACGGGTCCACCCTCTCACCCGCCACCCCCAACGACCCGGCGCGCTCGACCTCGGCGCGGATCTCGTCCGCTCCGATCGAGGCCGGCCCGCGGCGCAGCAGCAGGAAGAACTCGACGTTGCCCGACGGTCCGGGGAGCGGGCTCACCGTGACGGCCCTCGCTCCCCAGCCGCGCTCGGCGGCGAGGTCGGCGATGGCGGTGACCGCCTCGGCGCGCAGCGCGAGGTCGCGTACGACGCCGCCCTTGCCGACGCGCTCCTTGCCCACCTCGAACTGGGGCTTCACCATGAGTGCCAGCTCGCCGTCCTCACGGGTCACCGACAGCAGCGGCTCGAGGACCAGGGCGAGGGAGATGAAGGAGAGGTCACCCACGACGAGGTCGACCGGCTCACCGATGACGTCGAGGGTGAGCTCACGGATGTTGGTGCGGTCGTGCACCTGCACCCGCTCGTCGCTCTGCAGCGACCAGGCCAGCTGGCCGTAGCCGACGTCCACGGCCACCACCTCGCGCGCGCCGGCCCGCAGCAGGACGTCGGTGAACCCACCGGTGGACGCGCCGGCGTCCAGGCACCGCTTCCCGTCGACGCTGAGCCCGTGGTCGGCGAACGCCGCCAGCGCCCCGGCCAGCTTGTGCCCGCCCCGGGAGACGTAGTCCACCGAGGTGGGGTCGTCCTTGACCACGATCGCGACGTCAGTGGTCACACCCGTGGCCGGCTTGGTGGCCGGCGCACCCGAGACCGTCACCCGGCCGGCGGCCACGAGCTCGCTCGCGTGCTCGCGCGAACGGGCCAGGCCACGCCGCACAAGCTCCTGGTCCAGTCGTAGACGTCTGGGGGGCACCGGTCGCCTCAGTCGCCCCGGAGGTCGCCGGGCGCGTCGGGGCGGGCGTCGAGGGCTCGGCGCAGCTGCTCGTGGGCGCGCTCGAACACCGCGACGTGCTCGGCCACCGGGGCGTCGGCCAGGGCCGTCACCTCGGCCAGCACACGGTCGACCGCCTCGACGCCGGTCGGCTCGTGGTCGGGCAGCTCGCTCATGGCCGAGACCCTACTCGGCGCCCAGCTGTCGGACCGGTCCGGGCGGCTTCGTGTCGGAGACGTCTGCCGGGCTGCCCGTGTCGTCCAGGTGGCGCCAGCACGCCGTCGCCGCCACGCGCCACCAGTCGGCGTCGCTGCCGGCCCCGGCCACGTCCAGTCGCCCGTCCTCGACGGTCGCGGTCCAGCCGCCCAGCTCGACGTCGGCGCCCGTGACGCTGGGCACCGGGTGCGGCTCGAACAGTCCCGCCAGCGTCGGGGAGACGTACGTCGGCCGCAACGCCGGCTGCGCCGCGGCCAGCTCCTGCAACCAGGTCACCCCGGTGAGCACCAGCAGTGACGGTGCGTCGATCGCGTGGGCGCCCTCGATGTCGGTGTCGAGGCGGTCGCCGATCATCAGTGGCCGGTCGCCGCCCACCCGGAGGACGGTCTCCTCCATGAGCGGTCTCTCCGGCTTGCCGGCAACGATCGCGTCGACGCCGGCGAAGCCGGTGATCGTCCGCACCAGCACGCCGTGCCCGGGAGCGAGACCGTAGGGCGTCGGGATCGTCAGGTCCGTGTTGCTCGCCACGTAGGGCAGCCCGTCGCGCACGAGCGTCGCGGCACGCATGATGTCTCGCCAGCGCACGTCCGGCCCGTAGCCGCTCGCGACCGCCACCGCGCCGTCGGGGTCCTCGACGGGAACGAGACCCGCCTCGAGGAGAGCGACCCTCAGGCCCTCTCCCCCGAGGAGCAGCACCCGTGCGCCCTCTCCGTGTTCCTCGGCCAGCAGGCGTGCCGCGGCCTGCGCCGACGTGACCACGTCGCCCGGCTCGGCGGCAACACCGACCTTGGTCAGCTTGGCCGCCACCTCGTCGGGGGTGCGCGAGGCGTTGTTGGTGACGAAGGCGACATGCCGTCCGGACCCCCGAACCCGGTCGATCACCTCGGCGACGCCATCGATCGCCTCACCCCCGACGTAGACCACCCCGTCGAGGTCGAACATGACCAGGTCGTGGGCCTCCACGAGCGGAGCCGCAGACTCCTCGAGCATGGTCCACCCCTTTCCGGATTGTGACGAGCGTCCCCCTACGATGCTCCGATGGACTCCGCCACCGTCGTGCCTCCGTACGTGGCGAAACCCCTCGAGCTGCTCCCGTTCCGGGCGGTGATGCTGTCCCCGACGCGCGTGGGTGACCCCGCCTCCGCACGAGCACTGGCGCGACCCTACCGCGACGTCGCAGCGCGGTTGATCCAGTGGATCGAGCGCGGCGACGCGACCGCCGACACCGCACCCGCCCTCTACCTCCACGAGTACACCTCGGGAGGCCTCACCGTGCGCGGCCTCGTCGGAGCCCTGCGGATGTCCGAGCGTGCCGACGCCCTGGCCGACCGCGCCGTGTGGCCGCACGAGGCGATCCACCCCGAGCAGGCAGGCGAGCTGGCCGACCGGATGCTGCAGATGGACCTCAATCCCGCGCCCATCCTGCTGGTCCACCACGGTCGGAAGGAGCTCCGCGAGCTCGTCGACGAGGTCGCCCGCACCGACCCCGACTGGCGCTATCTCGACCGCACCGGCCAACGGCAGCGACTCTGGGCCGTGCGGGACGAGATGGCGGTGGCCCGGATCGCCGAGCTCGTCGCGGAGAGCCGGTGCCTCCTGGCCGACGGGCACCACCGGTACGCCGCCTACCTGCGGCTGCAGGAGGAGCACCCGGGCACCGCCTGGGACGCCGGCCTCGCGATGCTGGTCGACCAGGACGACACCCCCCTCTTCCTCGGGGCGATCCATCGGACCCTCCCAGACGTCGGCCTCGACGTGCTCGTGGAGGCGACCCGAGCGGCGGGAGCCGACGTCACCGCCCAGTCCCGGCAGCACGCTCTCGGGGCACTCGACAGCACGCACCTGGTGCTCACGGACGGCAGCACCTGGTACGCCGTCGCCCCGGACCGGCTCGATCGCGAGGCAGCCGTGTCGTGGCTCCACGACCACGTCCTCCCCCGACTGCCGGAGCGGCCCAGGCGCCTCGAGCACCACCACACGGTGGAGGAGGCACTTGCTGCGACCTCACCCGCGGCACCGGCCGTGCTCTTGCCCAGTCCTGACTTCGACCAGGTGCGAGCGCTCGTCGAGTCAGGGGGGCTCCTTCCGGAGAAGGCGACCTCCTTCCAGCCCAAACCCAGCATCGGCGTGATCATGCGGCCGGTGAACGGCGGATGATCCTCGCCGACGAGACGACCACCTCGACCCGCGAGCGGGTCGCGCCGCCAGCCTGGTAGAAGCGGCAACACACCGCGCCGGACACCTCGACCGTGTCCCCGGGACGCCAGCCGGCGATGCGTCGCCGCAGGGCCGGGCTCCACGCTGAGCAGGGAATCGAGTCGACCCTCTGACCGGAGGTCGAGCTGGCCCGTGCCGACCCCGGGCTGCGCGGAACGGACACGCGGAAGCTCACCAGCGCGTCACCGCTCGGCAGGTCGACGACGACAGGGACGCTGGTCATCCGGCCGAGCAGTCGGACGTCGTTGATGCCTGAGTCACCGTCCTCGGCGGGTGGTCCAGACCGGGACGGTCCTGCCGGGTCCTCCGGCGCCGGTTTCGACCGTCGCCCCGTCGCTCCTGCTGCTGGCCGCTTCTTCGTTCGTGTCGTGTCCGTCGTGGTCACAGTGCACCTCCTGCGACGACTGTGCCCGTTCGGTAGGACGCCATGGGCAGGCCATGCTCGAGGTCTGTGGACGACGCCCTGGTGAGACCACCTGTGGACACGTAGTGGTCAGGAAGCGGATTCCGGTGGCCACCAGGAAATGCAAAAGTGGGGCCGCCCGAAGGCGGCCCCACTTCCACAATGTTTGTCCGGCGGCGTCCTACTCTCCCACAACCTCTCGGTTGCAGTACCATCGGCGCTGAAAGGCTTAACTTCCGGGTTCGGTATGGGACCGGGTGTTTCCCGTTTCGCTATGGCCGCCGTAACTCTTTCAACCCTCTCAAACCCCCGCTGTCGCGGGACGGGTTTGTTGGTTGGGAACTGCGTAGTGGACGCGAACAAGTGTGTGTGTTCGTTGGTTTGCGCGTGGTTCACGTGTCAAAACCGTGCACGCTCAGCGTGTGTTGTTTTGTACGTGGTTGGGACAAGCCCTCGGCCTATTAGTACCGGTCGGCTAGGCATTACTGCTGTACACCTCCGGCCTATCAACCCCATGTTCTGTGGGGGGCCTTACCCCATTATTGGGTGGGAAACCTCATCTTGAAACGTGCTTCCCGCTTAGATGCATTCAGCGGTTATCACTTCCGAACGTAGCCAACCAGCCGTGCTCTTGGCAGAACAACTGGCACACCAGAGGTTCGTCCATCCCGGTCCTCTCGTACTAGGGACAGCCTTTCTCAAGTTTCCTGCGCGCGCGGCGGATAGGGACCGAACTGTCTCACGACGTTCTAAACCCAGCTCGCGTGCCGCTTTAATGGGCGAACAGCCCAACCCTTGGGACCTACTCCAGCCCCAGGATGCGACGAGCCGACATCGAGGTGCCAAACCATCCCGTCGATATGGACTCTTGGGGAAGATCAGCCTGTTATCCCCGGGGTACCTTTTATCCGTTGAGTGACCACGCTTCCACATGCCGTGGCCAGATCACTAGTTCCGACTTTCGTCCCTGCTCGACATGTCTGTCTCACAGTCAAGCTCCCTTGTGCACTTACACTCGCCACCTGATTGCCAACCAGGCTGAGGGAACCTTTGAGCGCCTCCGTTACATTTTAGGAGGCAACCGCCCCAGTTAAACTACCCATCAGGCACTGTCCCTGATCCGGATGACGGACCTAGGTTAGACATCTAGTACGACCAGAGTGGTATTTCAACGTTGACTCCACCCACACTGGCGTGTGGACTTCACAGTCTCCCACCTATCCTACACAAGCCGTACCAAACACCAATACCAAACTATAGTAAAGGTCCCGGGGTCTTTCCGTCCTGCCGCGCGTAACGAGCATCTTTACTCGTAGTGCAATTTCGCCGAGTCCATGGTTGAGACAGTGGGAAAGTCGTTACTCCATTCGTGCAGGTCGGAACTTACCCGACAAGGAATTTCGCTACCTTAGGATGGTTATAGTTACCACCGCCGTTTACTGGGGCTTAAATTCTCAGCTTCGGCATTGCTGCCTAACCGGTCCTCTTAACCTTCCAGCACCGGGCAGGAGTCAGTCCGTATACATCGTCTTACAACTTCGCACGGACCTGTGTTTTTAGTAAACAGTCGCTTTCCCCTGGTCTCTGCGGCCCTTCACGCTTCCCCCAGCAAGTGGGTTCACGATCCGGGCCCCCCTTCTCCCGAAGTTACGGGGGCATTTTGCCGAGTTCCTTAACCATGGTTGTCTCGATCGCCTTAGTATTCTCTACTTGATCACCTGAGTCGGTTTGGGGTACGGGCGGCTCGTTGCTCGCTAGAGGTTTTTCTCGACAGCATAGGATCACCCACTTCGCCATATATGGCTCCGCGTCACGTCTCAGACTCCACACTGAAGTGGATGGTGCGGATTTGCCTACACCACGTCCTACGCGCTTGCCCACAGACAACCATCGCTGTGGCTGGGCTACCTTCCTGCGTCACCCCATCGCTTGACTACTACCAGCTCGGGTCCCACGCTCCGCTCACCAGCCTCGCCCCGAAGGGTCCGGTCCGATGAGTTTCGGGTGGTTAGCATCACCAGGTTCGTCATGGGCGCAACTTCGCCGGTACGGGAATATCAACCCGTTGTCCATCGACTACGCCTGTCGGCCTCGCCTTAGGTCCCGACTTACCCAGGGCAGATTAGCTTGACCCTGGAACCCTTGATCATTCGGCGCACGGGTTTCTCACCCGTGATTCGCTACTCATGCCTGCATTCTCACTCGTGTGGCCTCCACGCCTGGATCACTCCGACGCTTCACTGCCCACACGACGCTCCCCTACCCATCCAGCGCACTGAACACCCATCAAGTGGATGCTGATGTATTCGCTGAATGCCATAGCTTCGGCGGATGACTTGAGCCCCGCTACATTGTCGGCGCGGAATCACTTGACCAGTGAGCTATTACGCACTCTTTCAAGGGTGGCTGCTTCCAAGCCAACCTCCTGGTTGTCAATGCGACTCCACATCCTTTTCCACTTAGTCACCGCTTAGGGGCCTTAGCTGATGGTCTGGGCTGTTTCCCTCTCGACTACGGAGCTTATCCCCCGCAGTCTCACTGCTGCGCTCTCACTTACCGGCATTCGGAGTTTGGCTAACGTCAGTAACCTTGTAGGGCCCATCGGCTATCCAGTGCTCTACCTCCGGCAAGAAACACGCAACGCTGCACCTAAATGCATTTCGGGGAGAACCAGCTATCACGAAGTTTGATTGGCCTTTCACCCCTATCCACAGGTCATCCCCTCAGTTTTCAACCTAAGTGGGTTCGGTCCTCCACGTCGTCTTACCGACGCTTCAACCTGCCCATGGATAGATCACTTCGCTTCGGGTCTTGAGCGCGCTACTGAAACGCCCTATTCGGACTCGCTTTCGCTACGGCTTCCCCACACGGGTTAACCTCGCAACACACCGCAAACTCGCAGGCTCATTCTTCAAAAGGCACGCCGTCACCCACCCACACCACAAGGATGCGTCAGGCTCCGACGGATTGTAGGCACACGGTTTCAGGTACTATTTCACTCCCCGCCAGGGGTACTTTTCACCTTTCCCTCACGGTACTTGTCCGCTATCGGTCATCAAGGAGTATTTAGGCTTAACGGGTGGTCCCGCCAGATTCACACGGAATTTCAGGGGTTCCGTGTTACTTGGGAACACGCTCGGAAGCCTGCGCTTTACGTCTACGGGCCTATCACCCTCTACGGTACGGCTTTCCAACCGACTTCGACTTCCACACAGGTTTCTTACTTCCTCCACGCACGGCAGCACGTGATGAGCGGTCCCACGACCCCGCGTCTGCAACCCCTGCCGGGTATCACACAGACACGGTTTAGCCTCATCCGATTTCGCTCGCCACTACTCTCGGAATCACTGTTGTTTTCTCTTCCTGTCGGTACTGAGATGTTTCACTTCCCGACGTTCCCTCCACACACCCTATGTGTTCAGGTGCAGGTAACACGACATGACTCGTGCTGGGTTTCCCCATTCGGACACCCCCGGATCACAGCTTGGTTGCCAACTCCCCAGGGCTTATCGCAGGCTCCAACGTCCTTCATCGGCTCTTGATGCCAAGGCATCCACCATGTGCCCTTCATAGCTTGTCTCAACAACGTCAAAACAACACACGTCAAAACAAACCAAAGAACACCCGACCCACCCCCAATCAAAGGATGCGCCGGCAGACTCACACGAACCGCAACCCGTAAGGAAACAGGCCACGACCGCGCAATTAATTACACACTCACAACCACCACCTGTTCCCAGGTGCCAGTCATGAAGATGCTCGCGTCCACTATGCAGATCTCAAACAACAACCCCACCAACACCCTCACCCCCACAAACCGGAGGACTCGGACGAAGAGAGGACACAGAAAGCCAACCCACCAACAACCCCAGGACCAAAGCCCAGAAGCTGCCGAACGGCTGATCCTTCAGGACCCAACAGTGTGTTCAACCACGTCCCCACCAACGTGAGGCCCATGACCAGGCAACGAGCAGAGCTCGCACCTGACAGTCGACGTTCCACTAGTGAGACACCACCATGCGCCAGCGAACATTCGCCGCTGGTCGGGGTGTGTGCTCCTTAGAAAGGAGGTGATCCAGCCGCACCTTCCGGTACGGCTACCTTGTTACGACTTCGTCCCAATCGCCAGCCCCACCTTCGACGGCTCCCTCCACAAGGGTTGGGCCACCGGCTTCGGGTGTTGCCGACTTTCGTGACGTGACGGGCGGTGTGTACAAGGCCCGGGAACGTATTCACCGCAGCGTTGCTGATCTGCGATTACTAGCGACTCCGACTTCATGGGGTCGAGTTGCAGACCCCAATCCGAACTGAGACCGGCTTTTTGGGATTCGCTCCCCCTTACGGGATCGCAGCCCTTTGTACCGGCCATTGTAGCATGCGTGAAGCCCTGGACATAAGGGGCATGATGACTTGACGTCATCCCCACCTTCCTCCGAGTTGACCCCGGCAGTCTCCTATGAGTCCCCACCATTACGTGCTGGCAACATAGAACGAGGGTTGCGCTCGTTGCGGGACTTAACCCAACATCTCACGACACGAGCTGACGACAGCCATGCACCACCTGTACACCCCCAAAAGAAGCCCCATCTCTGGAGCGGCAGGGTGTATGTCAAACCCAGGTAAGGTTCTTCGCGTTGCATCGAATTAATCCGCATGCTCCGCCGCTTGTGCGGGCCCCCGTCAATTCCTTTGAGTTTTAGCCTTGCGGCCGTACTCCCCAGGCGGGGCGCTTAATGCGTTAGCTGCGGCACGGAATCCGTGGAATGGACCCCACACCTAGCGCCCAACGTTTACGGTGTGGACTACCAGGGTATCTAATCCTGTTCGCTCCCCACACTTTCGCTCCTCAGCGTCAGGTCATTCCCAGAGAACCGCCTTCGCCACCGGTGTTCCTCCTGATATCTGCGCATTTCACCGCTACACCAGGAATTCCGTTCTCCCCTGAATACCTCTAGTCTGCCCGTATCGAAAGCAAGCCAGGTGTTAAGCACCTGGTTTTCACTCCCGACGCGACAAACCGCCTACGAGCCCTTTACGCCCAATAATTCCGGACAACGCTCGCACCCTACGTATTACCGCGGCTGCTGGCACGTAGTTGGCCGGTGCTTCTTTACCTGTTACCGTCACTTGCGCTTCGTCACAGGCGAAAGAGGTTTACAACCCGAAGGCCGTCATCCCTCACGCGGCGTTGCTGGATCAGGCTTCCGCCCATTGTCCAATATTCCCCACTGCTGCCTCCCGTAGGAGTCTGGGCCGTGTCTCAGTCCCAGTGTGACCGGTCACCCTCTCAGGCCGGCTACCCGTCGAAGCCATGGTGAGCCATTACCTCACCATCAAGCTGATAGGCCGCGAGCACATCCCTGGCCGAAAAACTTTCCACAACCATCCCATGCGAGAAGTTGTCGTATCCGGTATTAATCACCGTTTCCGGTGGCTATCCCAAAGCCAGGGGCAG
The DNA here is from genome assembly GCF_048161455.1 of Nocardioides sp. T5. NCBI lineage: Bacteria > Bacillati > Actinomycetota > Actinomycetes > Propionibacteriales > Nocardioidaceae > Nocardioides > Nocardioides sp. T5. The sequence continues at coordinate 2,525,519 of NZ_CP182415.1, forward strand.
ATTACTCACGTGTTACTCACCCGTTCGCCGCTCGAGTACCACCGAAGTGGCCTTTCCGCTCGACTTGCATGTGTTAAGCACGCCGCCAGCGTTCGTCCTGAGCCAGGATCAAACTCTCCATCGAAAAACATCAACCCCCACCACCCCAAAAAGGCAGCAGAAGCGACTATCAATAAGAGCCACATCCATGACTGAACAAAACTAGCGAAAGACACCCCAACCCAAAAGAGCCAGGGCATCAGCCAGAATCATTGTCAAAGAAACCGCGACACCACCACCCACCAACCCCAAAGAGCCGATGAGCAAACATGATGTCAACGGGGCATAACAAACTAATTCGTCGACTAATCAAACACACTGTTGAGTTCTCAAGAATCAGACGCACCCGATCCTCGCCGGCTGAGCCGGTTCGGTCGCGGGGCAACCTGCAGAAACTTACCGGGCGCTCCGTCCCGCGTCAAACTCGGCGGAACTTCGTGCTTCGGTGGTCGCAGCTGGTCTCCGCTCCGTCTGGCCTTCTGGCCAGGAGCGGCGCCGCTTGCGGCGACAGGAAGAACATTAGACCTTCCCCCCGGACCATGCAAAACCGGGGGTGCCCTCAACGCATACGTGCAGGTCAGCGGCCTGCGCGGCGTCGCGGCGCGGCCGGCCGGTAGGTGCTGACCATCGGGTCGTCGGTGATCCAGAAGCGCCACGGACGGTCGGCTGCGAGCCGCAGACCGACCCTCGGACCGGTGCTCAGGGCCGTCACCGGCTCCCCCGCAACGAGCTCGGGGCGCATCCCGTTGTGCGAGAGGTCGATGCCGAGCACCCGGCACAGCCGCGCGGGACCGCGGGCCAGGTCGCGGTCCGTGCTCGCGGGCCGGCGTTCGCGGGCGACGTCGAGGCCGGCCACCACCTCACCCGCTCGGAGCAGGACCGCCCCCGGGTCTCCCTCGGGACCGGTGACCAGGTTGGCGCAGAAGTGCATCCCGTAGACGAAGTAGACGTACAGGTGTCCGGGGGGACCGAACATCACCGCGTTGCGGGCCGTCTGCCCGCGATGCGCATGGGAGCCCGGGTCGAGCGGGCCGGCGTACGCCTCGACCTCGGTGAGCCGGACCGAGACCCCGCCGTGCGTGAGGACCGCGCCGAGCAGACGGGGCGCGACCTCGAGCGGGTCTCCCTCAGCCCAGTCGGTCACGGTGCCCGGTGGTGGCGTCGCGCACCTCGTCGAGCTGGACGCGCACGCGCTCGGGCGCGGTGCCGCCTCGGCCGGACCGGGACGCGACCGACCCCTCCACGGTGAGGACGGCACGCACGTCGGGCGTCAGGGCCGGCGAGATGGCGACCAGCTGCTCGTCGGTGAGGTCGGGGAGGTCGCAGCCGAGCTGCTCGCAGCGGCGTACGCAGGCACCGGCGACCTCGTGGGCGTCACGGAAGGGGACGCCCTCGCGCACCAGCCACTCGGCCACGTCGGTCGCGAGCGAGAAGCCCTGCGGTGCGACCTCGGCCATCCGCGCACGGTCGAAGGTCAGCGTCGCGACCATGCCCGTCATCGCCGGCAGCAGGACCTCGAGGGTGCGCACCGAGTCGAAGACCGGCTCCTTGTCCTCCTGCAGGTCGCGGTTGTAGGCCAGCGGGAGACCCTTGAGGGTCGCCATCAGTCCCGAGAGGTTGCCGATCAGTCGGCCCGACTTGCCGCGCGCGAGCTCGGCGATGTCGGGGTTCTTCTTCTGCGGCATGATGCTCGACCCGGTCGACCAGGAGTCGTGCAGCGTCGCGAAGCCGAACTCCCGGGTCGTCCAGAGGATGACCTCCTCGGCCAGCCGCGAGAGGTCGACGCCGACCTGGGCGGTCACGAAGGCGAACTCGGCCGCGAAGTCGCGCGAGGACGTGCCGTCGATGGAGTTGGCCGACGACCCGGTGAACCCGAGCTCCGCGGCGACCGCCTCCGGGTCGAGGCCGAGCGTCTGGCCGGCCAGGGCACCGGAGCCGTAGGGCGAGTCGCCGGCCACGCGCGCGTCCCAGTCGCGCAGCCGGTCGACGTCGCGCAGCAGCGGCCACGCGTGAGCCAGCAGGTGGTGCGCCAGGAGCACGGGCTGGGCGTGCTGGAGGTGCGTACGACCCGGCATCACGGTTTCCTCGCCTGGGACGAGGTGCTCCCCCGCCTGCCCGGCGAGCACGTCGACCAGGTCGAGCACCTGGCCGGCGATGGTGCGCGCGTGGTCGCGCAGGTAGGCCCGGAAGAGCGTGGCCACCTGGTCGTTACGTGAGCGTCCGGCGCGGAGCCGGCCACCGACCTCGGGTCCGACCTCCTCGAGCAGCAGGCGCTCGAGGGCGCCGTGCACGTCCTCGTCGGTGGGCGCCGGGAGCAGGTCGCCGGCGTCGTACCTCTCCCCCAGCACCGTCAGTCCGCGCAGGAGCTCGGCGTGGTCGGCGTCGGTCAGCAGGCCGGCGCGGTGCAGCGCGTTGGCGTGGGCGCGGGAACCGGCGAGGTCATAGGGCGTCAGCTGCCAGTCGAAGTGGGTCGACCGCGACAGCTCCTGCAGCTCGGGCGAGGGCCCGCTCGCGAAGCGTCCGCCCCACAGCGACCCCTCGTTGGTACTGCCGCCGCCCGTCGGTGTGCCGGTCAGGTCAGTCATCAGTCGGTCCCGAACTCCATCGCTGCGTGCTCCAGTGCGGACTCGTCGGCCGTCGCGGCGGCCGGGTTGTCGGTGATCTTGTCGTAGCCGCCGGCCTCGATGGCACCGTAGAGCGTGCCGTTCTCGACGAGCACCTGGCCCTGGTCGAGCGGCTGAGCGGCGTAGAGCTCGAGCTTGGCCCGCGAGTCGGCGATGTCGAGGTTGCGCATGGTGAGCTGGCCGATCCGGTCCGTGGGGCCGAAGGCGGCGTTGTCGGTGCGCTCCATCGAGAGCTTGTCGGGGTGGTAGGAGAACGCCGGACCGTCGGTGCGCAGCACCGAGTAGTCCTCGCCGCGACGGAGCCGCAGCGTCACCTCGCCGGTGACGAGCGAGGCGATCCAACGCTGGATCGACTCGCGGATCATCAGCGCCTGGGGGTCGAGCCAGCGGCCCTCGTAGAGCAGCCGGCCGAGCTTGCGGCCCTCGTTGTGGTACTGCGCGACGGTGTCCTCGTTGTGGATGGCGTTGACGAGCCGCTCGTAGGCGATGAACAGCAGCGCCATCGCCGGCGCCTCGTAGATGCCGCGGGACTTGGCCTCGATGATCCGGTTCTCGATCTGGTCGGACATGCCCAGCCCGTGGCGACCGCCGATCGCGTTGGCCTCGTGGACCAGCGCGACCGGGTCGTCGTACTGCGTGCCGTTGATGGCGACCGGCCGGCCCTGGTCGAAGCGGACGGTGACGTCCTCGGCCTCGATGGCGACCGAGGGGTCCCAGAACTTCACGCCCATGATCGGGTCCACGGTCTCGAGGGAGACGTCGAGGTGCTCGAGGGTCTTGGCCTCGTGGGTGGCGCCCCAGATGTTGGCGTCGGTCGAGTACGCCTTCTCCTGGCTGTCGCGATAGGGCAGGCCGTGCTCGGTCAGCCAGGCGCTCATCTCGTGGCGACCGCCGAGCTCGTGCACGAAGTCGGCGTCGAGCCAGGGCTTGTAGATGCGCAGGTCGGGGTTGGCGAGCAGGCCGTAGCGGTAGAACCGCTCGATGTCGTTGCCCTTGAAGGTCGACCCGTCGCCCCAGATGTTGACGCCGTCCTCGTGCATGGCGCGCACCAGCATGGTGCCGGTGACGGCGCGTCCGAGCGGCGTGGTGTTGAAGTAGACCCGGCCGCCGGAGCGGATGTGGAAGGCGCCGCACGCCAGGGCGGCGAGACCCTCCTCGACCAGCTGGGTCTTGCAGTCGACCGCGCGGGCGAGCTCGGCGCCGTACTGCAGGGCACGTGAGGGCACGCCGGAGATGTCGGGCTCGTCGTACTGCCCGATGTCGGCGGTGTAGGTGCACGGGACCGCGCCCTTGTCGCGCATCCAGGCGACCGCCACCGAGGTGTCGAGGCCGCCGGAGAACGCGATGCCGACGCGCTCGCCGACCGGGAGGGAGGTGAGGACCTTGCTCACTGGGAGTCCTTTGCAGTGGTGGTGTTCGGGGAAGGGGTGGGGGTGTGCCTGACGTCGTTGGCCAGGTCGAGGAACCGCTGGGCGAGGGCGTCGCCGCCGGCGGGGTCGCGGCCGATGACGAGGAGCGTGTCGTCCCCGGCGATCGTGCCGAGGATGTCGCCCAGGTCGGCCTTGTCGAAGGCGCTGGCGAGGAACTGGGCGGCGCCGGGCGGGGTCCGGAGGACGACGAGGTTGGCGCTCGCCTCGGCGCTCACGAGCAGCTCGGCGCAGAGGCGGGCCAGGCGGTCGCGGCCGGCGGCGCTCTCGCGCGGCGCGGAGACGCTGCGGTCGCCGCCCTCCCCGGGCACGGCGTAGACCAGGGCGCCGTCGGCGCTGCGCACCTTGATGGCGTCGAGCTCGACGAGGTCGCGGCTCAGCGTGGCCTGGGTGACGCGGACGCCGTGGTCGCCGAGGAGGTCGGCCAGCTCGGTCTGGGAGCGCACCGGGTGGGCCGTCACGATGTCGATGATCCGCTGGTGGCGCGCGCTCTTGGTCAGCGGGGTCATGGCGCTCATGCGGAGTGCTCCAGCAGCCAGGTCAGCACCGCCTTCTGCGCGTGCCGGCGGTTCTCGGCCTCGTCCCAGACGACCGAGTGCGGTCCCTCGATGACCTCCTCGGAGATCTCCTTGCCGCGGTAGGCCGGCAGGCAGTGCAGGACGATCGCGTCGGGCGCCGCGTGGGAGAGCAGGTCGTCGGTGACGCCGTAGGGCGGGAAGATTCGCAGCCGCTCCTCCGACTCCTCCTCGCGGCCCATGCTCACCCAGGAGTCGGTGACCACGACGTCGGCCCCGGCGGCCGCCTCGAGCGGGTCGGTCGTCAGGTCGATCGAGCCGCCGGTGTCCTGGGCGATCTCGCGCGCCCTGGCGACCACGTGGGCGTCGGGCGTGAACCCCTGGGGCGCGCCGACGACGACGTGCAGCCCCGCGGACGCGCCGGCGAGCACCCACGAGTTGCCCATGTTGCAGGCCCCGTCGCCGACGAACGCGACCCGGAGGCCGGCCAGCGTGCCCTTGTGCTCGCGCACCGTCTGGAGGTCCGCCAGGAGCTGGCACGGGTGGAACTCGTCGGTGAGCGCGTTGAGCACCGGGACACCGGCGTACGCCGCCATGGTGACCACGTCGGCCTGGTGGGCGGTGCGCCACACGACCGCGGCAGCCTGACGGCCCAGGATGCGTGCGACGTCCTCGACGCCTTCGCGCGACCCCATCGCGGCGAGCCCGCCGTCGACGGTCATCGGGTTGCCGCCGAGCTCGGCGATCCCCGCGGCGAAGGACACCTGCGTGCGCAGCGTCGGGCGGTCGAAGACCAGGGCGACGGTCCGGGGACCCGCGAGCGGCTTGTGGTCGAAGGGCTCGGCCTTCATCCGGTCGGCCAGGTCGAGGACCTCGACCAGCTCGGCGGGCGACAGGTCGTCGTCGCGGAGGAAGTGGCGGGTCATGGGTTGACCTCCTGTGCGGCGGCGCGGGCGGTGTCGAGGATGGCGGGCAGGGCGGCGTCGAGGGCGTCGAGGTCTGCGGCGGTGATCACCAGCGGTGGCACGAACCGCAGCCGGGTGGGACCGGTGGCGTTGAGGATGAAGCCGGCCTCGCGTCCGGCTGCCACGGCTTGGGTGGCGTAGGGACCGTCGAGCTCGGCGCCCCGCATGAGCCCGGCGCCCGTCACCTCGAGGACGCCGGGCTGCTTGCGCAGCAGCGCCTCGAGCTGGGCGCCCCGGTCGACCGCTGTCGCGATGAGGCCGTCGGCCTCGATCGTGTCGAGGACGGCCAGGGCGGCTGCCGTCGCGACCGGGTTGCCGCCGAAGGTGGTGCCGTGGTTGCCCGGCTGCAGCAGCGCCGCCGCCGCTCCCCCCGCGACCGTGGCGCCGATGGGGATGCCGCCGCCGAGTCCCTTGGCCAGGGTGACGACGTCGGGGCGCACCCCGTCGACCAGCTGGTGGGCGAACCACGCACCGGTGCGGGCGATGCCCGTCTGCACCTCGTCGAGCCACAGCAGCGCGCCGTGGTCGTGGGCGATCCGCTGGGCGGCGGCGAGGTAGTCGGCCGACGGCACGACGACGCCGGCCTCGCCCTGCATCGGCTCCAGGACGATCGCGGCGACGGTGTCGTCGACCGCGGCCTCGAGCGCGGCCACGTCGTCGTACGGCACGAAGGTGACGTCACCGGGCAGGGGCTCGAAGGGCTCGCGGTAGGCGGCCTTGGAGGTCAGCGCGAGGGCCCCCATCGTGCGGCCGTGGAAGGACCCCTCGGCCGCGACGAGCCGGGTGCGGCCGGTGCGGCGGGTGAGCTTGAGCGCCGCCTCGTTGGCCTCGGCACCGGAGTTGCTGAAGAAGACGCGGGCGTCGCCGGACCAGCCGAGGAGGCCGACCAGCCGCTCGGCGAGGGCGACCTGCGGCTCGGTGGCGAAGAAGTTGGAGACGTGGCCGAGCGTCCTCAGCTGGTGGGTCACGGCCTCGACGAGGGCGGGGTGCGCGTGGCCGAGGGCGTTGACGGCGATCCCGCCGAGCAGGTCGACGTACTCCTTGCCGTCGGTGTCCCACACGTGTGCTCCCTCGCCGCGGGCGAGGGCGAGGGCGGGCGGGCCGAAGGTGTTCATCACCGCACCGGCATAGCGCTCCTGGATGCTCATGCCTGGTCCTCGCTGCCGTAGGGCTTGCGCATCCGGGTCGCGACGCCCGGCAGCACCTGCGTGCCGACGCCCTCGTCGGTGAAGATCTCGAGCAGCACGGAGTGCGGTTCGCGCCCGTCGACGACCGTCGCGCGCGGGACTCCCCCGGTGACCGCCTCGTAGCAGGCCCGCATCTTCGGGACCATGCCGGCGTCGAGGTTGGGCAGCAGCTCCCCCAGCGCCTCGGGGCTGATCTCCTGGATGAGGTCGTCGGAGTTGCCGTAGTCGCGGTAGAGGCCCTCGACGTCGGTGAGGACCAGCAGCTTCTCGGCACCCAGCGCGACCGCGAGCGCCGCGGCCGCGGTGTCGGCGTTGACGTTGTGGACCACGCCGTCGACGTCGGGCGCCACCGAGCTGACCACCGGCACCCGACCGGCCTCGATGAGGTCGAGGACGGCCTCGGGGCGCACGCGGGCGACCTCGCCCACCAGGCCGAGGTCCACCTCCTCACCGTCGACGACGGTGTTGGTCGCCTCGGCGGTGAAGAGCCCGGCGTCCTCACCGGACAGGCCGACCGCGAGCGCGCCGTGCTGGTTGATGAGGCCGACGAGCTCGCGCTGCACCTGGCCGACGAGCACCATCCGGACGACGTCCATCGCCTCGGGCGTGGTCACGCGCAGCCCGCCGCGGAACTCCGACTCGATGCCGAGCTTGTCGAGCATCCGGGAGATCTGCGGGCCGCCGCCGTGCACGACGACGGGCTTGAACCCGGCGAAGCGGAGGAAGGCGATGTCCTCGGCGAAGGCGACCTTGAGGGACTCGTCGGTCATCGCGTTGCCGCCGTACTTCACCACGATCGTGCGCCCGTGGTAGCGCTTGAGCCACGGCAGCGCGGCGGCCAGGGTGCGGGCCTTGGCGGGGTCGGGGCGGCGGGGGTTCTGGTTCGTCATCTCGTCACTCATGAGCTGTAGGCGCTGTTCTCGTGGACGTAGGCGTGGGTGAGGTCGTTGGTCCAGACGGTCGCGCGGGCGTCGCCGGACTTGAGGTCGATGGTGACGCTGACCTCGCGGCCCGTGAGGTCCACGGACGCCGGGTCCTCGGCAGGCGTGGACTGCCGGCACACCCAGACGCCGTTCATCGCGACGTCGAGGTCGGCGGGGTCGAACTGGGCCTGGGTGGTGCCGATGGAGGCGAGCACCCGTCCCCAGTTGGGGTCGTTGCCGAAGACCGCGGCCTTGAACAGGTTGCTTCGGGCCACGCTGCGGCTGACCTCGACCGCCTCGTCCTCCGTCGCTGCGTGCAGCGTCGTGATGGCGATCTCGTGGTCGGCGCCCTCGGCGTCCTTGAGCAGCTGCATGGCGAGGTCGGTGCAGGCCTGGGTGAGCGCGGCGGTGAAGTCCTCCGGCGTCGGGGTGATCCCGCTCGCCCCGCTCGCCATCACGGTGACGGTGTCGTTGGTCGACATGCAGCCGTCGGAGTCGAGTCGGTCGAAGCTGACCCGGGTCGCGGCCCGGAGCGCGGCGTCGAGCTCGGCGGCGGGCACGACCGCGTCGGTGGTCAGCACGACGAGCATGGTGGCGAGCTGCGGCGCGAGCATTCCGGCGCCCTTGGCCATCCCGCCGATCGACCAGCCCGCGCCCTCGACGACGGTGTTCTTGCTGACCGAGTCGGTGGTCATGATCGCCTCGGCGGCGCTCTGGCCACCGTCGGCGGACAGCGCAGCGGTCGCAGCCTCGACGCCGGCGAGCAGGTCGTCGCGGTCGTTGGCGAGGCCGATGAGCCCGGTGGAGCACACCACGACGTCGATCGCGCCGATGCCCAGGCCTTCGGCGACCTTCTCGGCCACGGCGTGGGTCGTCTGGAAGCCCTCCGGCCCGGTGTAGCAGTTGGCGCCGCCGGAGTTGAGGACCACCGCGCGCACGACGCCGTCCTTGACGACCTCCTGGCTCCACAGGATCGGGTTGGCCTTGCAACGGTTGGCGGTGAAGACGGTGGCGGAGTCGAAGGTGGGGCCCTGGTTGACGACGAGGGCGAGGTCCTTGCCGCCGCTCGTCTTGAGCCCGGCCTCGACACCGGAGGCGGTGAAGCCACTGGGGTGGGTGACGCTCATGGTGCGATTCCGATCGTGGTGAGCCCGGCGGCCTCGTCGAGGCCCAGGGCGAGGTTCATGCACTGGACGGCGGCGCCGGCGGTGCCCTTGGCGAGGTTGTCGACCACGGCCACCGCCACGAGTCGTCGTACGCGCTCGTCGATCGTGACCTGCACCTGCACCGCGTTGGAGCCGAGGACGGACTGCGTCTGCGGCCACTGCCCCTCGGGCAGCAGGTGCACGAACGGCTCGGGGTCGTACGCCGTCGCATAGACGTCGCGGACCTGGGCGGGAGTGACCCCGTCGAGCAGGGGCGCCTGGACGGTGGCGAGGATGCCGCGCGACATCGGCACGAGGAGTGGCGTGAAGCCCACGCGCACCGGTGCGCCGTGGACGCCGCCGAGGTTCTGGACGATCTCCGGGGTGTGCCGGTGCGCGCCGCCGACGCCGTAGGCGCTGGCGTTGCCCATCACCTCGCTGCCGAGCAGGTGCGGCTTGGCCGCCTTGCCCGCGCCGCTGGTGCCGGAGGCGGCGACGACGGTGACGTCGGGCTCGACGAGGCCGGCCGCGAGGGCGGGGACGATCGCCAGGGTGGAGACCGTGGGGTAGCAGCCGGGGACGGCGATGCGCCGCGCGCCGCGCAGCAGCTCGCGCTGTCCCGGCAGCTCGGGCAGGCCGTAGGGCCACGAGCCGGCGTGCTCGCCGCCGTAGAACGCCTCCCACTCCCCCGGGTCGGTCAGCCGGAAGTCGGCGCCGCAGTCGATGACGACGGTGTCGTCGCCGAGGGCCCGGGCGATGGCGCCCGACTGGCCGTGCGGCAGGCCGAGGACCACGACGTCGTGGCCGGCGAGCGTCTCCACGGTCGTGTCCGCCAGCACCCGGTCGGCCAGCGGCAGCAGGTGCGGCTGGAGGGAGCCGAGCCGCTCCCCGGCGTTGGAGCCGGCGGTGAGCGTGCCGATCTCGACGCCCGGGTGGCCCAGGAGGAGGCGCAGGACCTCACCCCCGGCGTACCCACTGGCTCCGGCGACGGCGACTGTTGCGGTCATGTGCATGACTATACATAAGACTGCATGTATACGGCGACCCGGGCCCGATAACGCGAGGCGGACCGTCGGTCGTCTCCCCTACGGTGCACGGGTGACCTCACTCCACACCCGTCTGGCACCCGATGTCCACCTCGAGCACCTGCGCGCCGAGTCCGCCCGCTTCCGTGACGTGCTCGCCGCCTGCGACCCGGCAGCCCGGGTGCCTGCCTGCCCCGACTGGAACGCCGCTGACCTGCTCTGGCACCTCGCCACCGTGCAGCGGTGGTGGACCGAGGTGCTGGCTGCCCGGCCCGGCCGCCCCGAGGAGATCGACCCGCCCCGGCCCGAGGCGTACGACGACCTGCTGCGCTCCTACGACGAGTGGTCGGCCGGCCTGGCCGCTGCCCTCGACGGCGCGGACCCGCAGGAGGAGGCGTGGAACTGGTCCGACGACCACACCGTCGGGTTCATCCTGCGCCGGCAGGCCCACGAGGCGCTCATCCACCGCGTCGACGCCGAGCAGGCCGCCGGCGTGGCGAGCGAGGTCGACGCGCGGCTGGCCTCCGACGGGGTGCACGAGTGCCTCGACGTGATGTACGGCGGGATGCCGCCCTGGGGCAGCTGGGAGCCCGGCGAGGGCACGGTGCGGGTCGACGTCACCGACACCGGTGTCTCGTTCTGGCTGCAGCTCGGCACCTTCTCCGGCACCAGCCCCGACAGCGGGACGTCGTACGCCGACGAGGAGGACTTCCACGTCGTGCCGGCACCCGACGACACCGAGGTCGAGCCGGACGTGGTGGTCGACGGCCCGGCGGCGGCCCTCGACCTGTGGCTGTGGAACCGCGCGGGCGACGAGGACATCGCCGTCGCCGGGGACCGGGGCGTCCTCGAACGGTTCGCCGCGATCGTGGCGTCGCCGATCGACTGAGGGGCGCGACGCGCAGCGACCCGTGGACGGTGGAGCGTGCGGCCGGTAGGTCGGGCCGTACGCTCCACCGTCGCGTGGAGCTGCCTGCTCAGGCGCGCTGGACAGCGCCGGTGCGCTCGGCGGCGCGGGCGACCGCAGCGTCGCGGGCCGCCGCCGCCTCGCCCTCCTTGAGCGTGCGGTCCGCTGCGCGGAACCGTAGGGCGTAGGCGAGGGACTTCTTGCCCTCGCCGACCTGGTCGCCGGTGTAGACGTCGAAGAGCCGGATCGACTCCAGCAGCTCGCCGGCGCCCTCGCGCAGCGCGGCCTCCACGTCGGCGGCCGGCACGGTGGCGTCCACGACGAGCGCGACGTCCTCCTTGGCGACCGGGTAGGACGAGAAGGTCGGCGCCGTGCGCAGGTGGACCGCCCGCGCGATCAGCAGGTCGAGGTCGACCTCCGCGGCAACGGTGCGCTTCGGCAGGCCGAAGGCCTGGCACACCTTCGGGTGCACCTCGCCGGCGTGGCCGACCACCTCGCCGTCGACGGACAGCTCGGCGCAGCGGCCCGGGTGCCAGGGAGCGAACTCGACGGCGGAGGCGGTGACCTCGAGGCCGAGCGCGGCCGCCACAGCTCGTACGGCCTCCACGGCGTCGGCCCACGAGAAGGGGCGGGCCTCGCCCCACCAGCCGCCGGAGACCGCGTCACCCGTGCCGACCAGCGCGAGGTGCAGCGGCTGGGCGGGCAGGGCGGCGTCGAGCGCCTCGAGCTCGGCGTCGGTGGGACGCCGGTCGACCGGCAGGATCGCCGCCGGCCCGGCGTGGCGGGGCAGCGTGACGGTGCCGGTCTCGAAGATCGCGACGTCCGTCGTGCCGTGGCCGACGTTCTTGCCGGCCGCACGCAGGATGCCCGGCAGGAGCGTCGAAGTCATGAACCCGGCCTCGGTGTTGAGCGGGTTGGACAGCCGGAGCAGGTCGCGGCGCGGGTCGTCGGCTGCGAGCCCCAGCGCGTCGAGGTCGGCCTCGCCCACGAACGGGAAGCTCACCACCTCGACGTAGCCCTCGCCTGCGAGCGTGCGCCCGATGCGGCGCCGCAGCTGCTGCGAGCGGGTCAGGCCGCGCCCGGACGGCGGCGTGGGAAGGACCGACGGCACCTTGTCGTAGCCGACGAGGCGGACGACCTCCTCGGAGAAGTCTTGGGCGTCGGTGAGGTCGGGACGCCAGGGGGGCGGGGTCACCGACAGCGTCCCCGAGCCGCTGACGTCGCAGCCGACCGCGCGCAGGCACTCCACGGACTGCTCCTCGGTGATCGGCATGCCCGACACCCGAGCGGCCAGGTCGCCCGCGACCTCGACGACCGGCATGGCCGGCGGGGTGCCGACGACCGTGACGCCGGGGTGGGCGGTGCCGCCGCCGTGCTCGACGAGGAGCTCGACGACCCGGTCGGCCGCAGCCTCGCAGATCGTCGGGTCGACCCCGCGCTCGTTGCGCTTCCCGGCCTCGGAGGTGATCTTGTGCCGGCGTCCGGTGCGGTACATCGACACCGCGTCCCAGTGGGCCGCCTCGACGAGGATCGACGTGGTGTTCGCGGAGATCTCGGTCGTCTCGCCGCCCATCACGCCGCCGAGCCCGATGATCCCGGAGTCGTCCGTCACGACGAGGTCGCCCGGGTCGAGCGTGCGGGCGGTGCCGTCGAGGGTGGTGAGCTTCTCGCCCTCGCGCGCACGACGTACGACGATCGCGCCCTGCAGCGTGTCGGCGTCGTAGCCGTGGATCGGGCGGCCGGTCTCGAGCATCACGTAGTTGGTGACGTCGACAGCGAGCGAGATGGGCCGCATCCCGGCCGCGGTGATGCGCTGGACCATGAAGTCCGGCGTCGCGGCCGCGGGGTCGAACCCGTCGACCCGCCGGGCCACGAACACCGGGCATCCCTCGGCGTCCTCGACGACGACCGGGTGGCCCTCGTCGTTGGCCGCCGGGGTGTCGCGCAGGGCCGGGTCACGGAAGCCGCTCGCCCCCTCGACCGAGACGAGCACCTCGCGAGCGATGCCGCGCAAGGACAGCGCGTACGCCCGGTCGGGGTTGACCTCGAACTCGATGGTCTCCTCGTCGAGCCCGAGCACGGGACGGACGTCCTGACCGGGCTCGCCCGCGTCGGGCGGCAGCACGATGATGCCGTCGTGGTCCTCGCCGAGCCCGAGCTCGCGGGCCGAGCAGATCATGCCGGCGGAGAGGTGGCCGTAGGTCTTGCGGGCGCCGATCTCGAAACCGCCGGGGAGCACGCCGCCGGGCAGCACCGTGACGACGAGGTCGCCGGGTGCGAAGTTGTGGGCCCCGCAGACGATGCCCTGGGGCTCGCCGGTGCCGTTGGCGTCACCGACGTCGACGGTGCACCAGTTGATGGTCTTGCCGTTCTTCTGCGGCTCCGGCTCCATCGTGAGGACGCGGCCGATCACCAGCGGACCGGTGATCTCGCGGCCGGGGCTGACGATCGCCTCGAGCTTGAGGCCGGTCAGCGTGAGCCGGTCGGTGATCTCCTCGGTGGTGGTGCCTGCGGGTACGTCGACGAGGTCCAGGATCCAGGACAGGGGTGCCTTCATCGCTCGTTCTCCCCTCTCAGATCTCGGTGCCGAACGCGCTGCTGAACCGGACGTCGCCCTCGAAGAGCGGACGCAGGTCCTCCAGGTCGTGGCGGAACATGAACGAACGGTCGATGCCCATGCCGAAGGCGAAGCCGCTGTAGACCTCCGGGTCGACGCCGCAGGCCACCAGGACGCGGGGGTTGACCACGCCGCAACCGCCCCACTCGATCCAGCCCTCGCCACGGCAGGTGCGGCAGGACTGCGGCTCGATGTTGCGGCACACGAAGCACTTCACGTCGACCTCGGCCGACGGCTCGGTGAACGGGAAGTAGGACGGCCGGAAGCGCGTCGTGATGTCGTCACCGAAGAGCTGCGACGCGAAGTGGTCGAGGGTGCCCTTGAGGTGGGCCATGGTGATGCCCTTGTCGACCACGAGGCCCTCGACCTGGTGGAACATCGGCGAGTGCGTCGCGTCGTACTCGTCGGTGCGGAACACGCGTCCCGGACACACGACGTAGATCGGTGGCGTGCGGGTGAGCATGGTGCGGGCCTGGACGGGCGAGGTCTGGGTGCGCAGCACGACGTGGTCCTCGGCCGGCTCGGTCCAGAAGGTGTCCTGCATGGTGCGGGCGGGGTGGTCGGGACCCAGGTTGAGGGCGTCGAAGTTGAGCCACTCGGCCTCGACGACCGGGCCCTCGGCGATCTCGTAGCCCATGGCGACGAACAGGTCGGCGATCAGCTCGGACTGCAGCGTGAGGGGGTGCCGTCCACCGCGGCGGCGGCGGGTCGTGGGCAGGGAGACGTCGACGGTCTCCTCGGCCAGCATCCGCTCCTCGTGCTCGGCCTCGAGCACGGTCTGCCGGGCGGCGATAGCCTGGTTGACCGCGCCGCGGGCCTGGCCGACGCGCTGGCCGGCCTCCTTGCGGGCCTGCGGAGGCAGCGCTCCGATCTCGCGGTTGGCGAGGGCGAGCGGCGAGCGGTCGCCGGCGTGGTCGAGCCTGACCTGCTTGAGGGCGTCGAGGTCGGCGGCGGCGGCGATCGCGGCGAGGGCCGCCTCACGCATCGCCTCGACCTGGTCGGCCTTGAGCGGGGTCACTTCGACGGGGTCGTAGTCGGTGTTGGGGCCGGACATGGCTCTCTCTCGCGCGGCGACAGCAGTTCGCCGCAGTCTAGAAGTGGATGAGCGTCGGGTCGGACGGGGACTCCCCGGACCCGGTGACGTCAGCTGCCCGACAGACCAGGTCCGGGGCGCAGAAATCGCAGGCTCGTGTCCACGGTGAGGATGTTACTCCCCGTACGCCGCCCAGACGTCCGCGCACTCGTCCGTGGCTCCCGGTGACCGCTCGGCCAGGCCGAGGTCCGTCACGGCGGCCTCGGCTCGCGAGCGGGACCAGTTCCAGGCGCGCGCGTCGTCCATCACCTCGGGCTTCAGGGAGTTGGCGGGCAGGTCGGCCAGCACGCAGCGCGCCACGTCCTCGGGCAGTCGTTCGGCGACCACGGGCGCCGCGTCCGCGGAGAGCGTCTGCAGGTAGCGCAGGTCGAGCTCGCCGGTGGCCTCCCAGCGATCGATGTTGCGCTCGGCAACCCAGGCGTCGGGGTTGATCGCGGCCATGCCGACGAGCGCGACGGCCCCCGAGACCAACGCGACGCGCGGGAGCCACGCCCCTCTCCCGGCGACGCCGGCCACCATGATCGCGAGCACCACGAATCCGAGCCAGCCCTCGAAGACGTCGACGAAGAGTCGCAGCGTGGTGAAGCCGTACGCGTCCTGGTAGACCGACATCCCACGCAGCGCGGACGCGACCACCAGCAGCGTGAGGGCGCAGAGCAGGCCGAGCGAGCCGAAGAGCCAGCGGCGGTCTCCTGCATCGTCCCCCGCCCGGCGCGCCGCGATCCACACGACCAGCACCGTCAGCGCGGTGGCGAGGGTGAGCTGGCCGAACCCCTGGTGGACGTAGTCGGCATAGGTGAGGCCGGTCGTGGCCTCGATGTAGTCGCGGCCGCCGACCAGCGCGCGCGCCTGGGCGGCGATGAAGGCGACGAACACGGCGTCGACGACGAGCACCGGCACCAGCCACTCGAAGCGGTTGGCGAGTGCGGTCGGGCGCCGCCCGCCCAGCACCTCGACGTCGGCCGGGTTGAGCGCGAGGTAGGCGGCGCCGAGGGTCGCGGCGAAGACGAAGCACGCCACGAACGCGCGTCCGACAAGGTCGTTGAAGGTCAGGCTGGGCACGAGCTGGTCGACCCAGGAACCGAAGACGGGGTTGGCGCTGGCGAAGATCGTGCCGAAGACCGCAAGGCCGAGCAGCGACCACACCGTCGTACGCACCACGGCCGGGGTGCGCGAGCCGGTCCCGGCGATCCGCAGGGACCGGCCGAACCACGGCAGGCCACGCAGTGACGCGAGCGGCCACGCCACCCCGGACAGCAGGATGCCGGGCATCGTGCGTGCCCCGGTGACGCCGCAGAGGAACACCGCTCCCGCGACGACGAGGCCGAGCATCTGCACCCACCAGGCGTCGAGCAGGGTCATCGGGAGCACGAGCAGCACCGCCAGCCCGGCACACAGCAGCGTCCAGCGCTCGCGGCGCCGGCGGGCGGTCGCCAGGGCGGCCGCTCCGCAGGTCAGCGCGACGAGCGTCCACGTGATGCCGACAGCGGTGAACGACAGGGCGATCCCGGCGACGATCCCGGCTGCCGCCGCGGCAGCCACGGTCCGGAGCCCGTGCGGGCCGCCCCGGTCCGGCCAGAAGCGGCCGAAGAGGCCGTCCATCCCTGACTGCTGGCCCCCGGGTGCCACGGACGCCGTGGCGGCTCCGGGAAGCGGGACGGGCGCGGTGGTCGTGGGCATCGGGAGCTCCTCGGAGGTGGCGGGTGTCGGCGTCGGGGGGACCTCGAGGCGGAGGCGGGCGCCGTTCCCGGCCTCGGGGTCGAGGAAGCGGAGCGTCCCCCCGTGGAGCTGCGCCACCCACCGCGCGACGGCGAGACCGAGGCCCGTGCCGCCGGCACCGTCGGTGCCGAAGCGCTCGAAGACGCGCTCGCGGTCCTCGGGTGGCACTCCCCCGCCGGCGTCGACGACCTCGAGCCACCATGCGCCGCCAGCGCTCCCGGCGGCACTCCCTGCGGCGATGCGCACGGGCGTCTCGGCGGGTGCGTGGCGCGCGGCGTTGTCCACCACGTTGACGAGCAGCTGGCGCAGCCTGGCCGGGTCGCCGGCCACCACCAGGTCCTCGTCGATCTCGAGCGCGACGTCGGTGGCCCTGCCGGTGGCGCGCACCTGGGCGACGGAGTCCTCGACGAGCGCGCCCAGCGCCACGTCCTGCCGATCGAGGTCGACCACGCCGGCCTCGAGCCGGGAGAGCTGGAGCAGGTCCTCGACCAGCCGGCCCAGGCGCTCCGCCTCCTCGAGCGCGGCGGCGAGGTGCTGGGGGTCGGCCGGCACCACCTCGTCGGCGAGGTTCTCGAGCAGCGCGGTCATGGCCGTGAGCGGCGTACGCAGCTCGTGGGAGACCGTGGCAATGAGGTCGCGGCGCTCGCGGTCGACTGTCGCGAGGTCGTCGGCCATCCGGTTGAAGGCGGTGGCCAGCTGACCGACCTCGTCGGTCGCGGACGTGCGCACCCGTCCGGTGTAGTCGCCGCGCGCCATGGCCCGTGACACCTCCGTCATCCGACGCAGCGGGGCGACCATGCCGGCGGCGAGCAGCTGGGTGACCCCGAGCGCCAGCGCGACGCTCACCGGCAGCACCAGCAGGGCCGGGACGTCCGCGGCCGAGCCGAGGAGCGTGAGCAGGACCGCGGTGACGACCGAGGCGACCACCAGCAGCCCGAGCTTGGCCTTGAGGCTGGAGACGGAGTCGAGCCAGGCGCTCATCCGAGATCCTCGAGGGCGTAGCCGACGCCGTGGACCGTGCGGATGCGCGCGGCCCCCACCTTGCTGCGCAGGGCCTTGACGTGGCTGTCCACGGTGCGGGTCGCGCTGGCGCTCGCCCAGGCGTCGCCCCAGTCCCAGACCTCGCGCAGCAGCCGCTCGCGGCTGAGGACCTGACCGGGCGTCCGGGCCAGGCACAGCAGCAGGTCGAACTCGGTCGGGGTCAGGTGCACGGCCTCCCCGGCGACCGTCGTACGCCGGGAGCCGGGGTCGATGCGCACGCCGCCCACCTCGATGGTGGCGGGACGCTCGTCCGCCAGCGCGGCCGCCCGCTCGACGCGTCGCAGCAGGGCTGAGACCCGGGCGACCACCTCGCGCATCGAGAACGGCTTGGTGAGGTAGTCGTCGGCGCCGACGCCCAGGCCCACGAGCACGTCGGCCTCGTCGTCGCGTGCGGTGAGCATCAGCACCGGCACGGGCCGCGCGGCCTGGATCCGGCGACACACCTCGAGGCCGTCGAACCCCGGCAGCATCACGTCCAGCAGCACGACGTCCGGCCTCACCGCTGCCGCCGCCTCGACCGCGGAGGGCCCGTCGAAGGCCTGCTCGACGGTGTAGCCCTCGGCGCGCAGCCGCTGGGCGAGGGCGTCGTTGATGGTGCGCTCGTCCTCCACCACCAGGGCGGTCCTCGGCCGGGACGCGGGGATCGTGCGGGAGGTCATGCCACGACCCTAGGAGCGCAGGTGGGTCGGGGGCGGGGACGACTCGTGAAGGTTGTGTGGAGGTCGGCGCCCGCTCACTCCGGGCGCAGGTCCTCGCGCGGCCAGTCGACCATGACGCGCGCGCCACCACCGGGGGCGTCGTCGATGGTCACCCAGCCGCCGTGCGCCCGCGACAGGCCTCCGACGATGTACATGCCGAGACCGCTGCCGCCGGAGTCGCCGGTGGTCCAGAACTTCGTGAAGACCCGCCGGCGCAGCTCGACCGGGATGCCGTCTCCTTCGTCGTCCACCGTGATGCGGACGCCGTCGAGGTCCTCGGAGCGGGCAAGCCGGACCCGGACCTGGCCCAGGCCGTGGCGGACGGCGTTCTCGACGAGGTTCGTGACGACCTGGGTGAACTTGTCGGGATCGGCGAAGACCTCGGGCAGGTCGGGCTCGACCTCGAGGCTGATGCCGCGCGCGGTGCCGGCCTCGATGGAGTCGACGACCCGGCGCACGAGCACCTCCGCCGAGACCTCGCGGGGGTAGAGCTGGAGCCGGCCGGTGTCGATGCGGGCCACGTCCAGCAGCTCGGCGATGAGACGGGCGAGCCGGTCGGCGTCGGCGTTCACCGTCTCCAGCATCAGCTTGCGCTGGTCGTCGCTCAGCTTGTCCCACCGGTTGAGCAACGCCTGCACGAAGCCCTTGACGCCCGTCAGCGGTGAGCGCAGCTCGTGGGCGACCGTGGCGACCAGGTCGGAGCGCTCGCGGTCGAGCCGCGCCCGGCCGCGACCGCTCCGCAGGCCGATCGCGATGCCGACGATCCGACCGAAGGGCTCCTCGCGCACCAGCCGCGCCGTGGTGAGGACCTCGTCGCCGGAGGCGTTGAGCCACGCCTGCTCCGGCGCACCGCGCGTGATCGAGATGGCGTCGAAGGGGCGGTTCACGTCGAGCCAGGTGCGACCGTCCTGGTCGAGCAGCCGCAGCACGTCGGGCAGGGGCAGGCCCAGCGCCTGCTCGGCGTCGACCCCCAGCAGCGCCGCGCCCTGGGCGTTGAGGATCGTCACCACGCCCTCGCGGCTGGCACCCAGGATGCCGTCGGGGTAGAAGTCGGCGAGGGTACGCAGCCGGCTCGGACGGGCGGAGTCCACCCGGTGGCGCGGGGCGTAGTCGTCGTCTGACACGCCCCGAACCCTAGTCGTCGCGCCTACCGCTCCGACCGGTCCCGCGCCGCCGCCTTGGGCCGGCGCAGGCCCGCCTCGCGCAGCGCCGCGACGAGCGCGCGCGACGAGACCGGGAGGGCACCGGCGGCCACCAGGGCGTCGTACGCGTCCGCGGGGACGTCGTAGTGGTCGCGGTCCCAGCCGCGAGCAGGAATCCCGTGGGCGGCGGCGAACGCGTGGACCTCGTCGTAGGACGTGTCGCTGGCCAGGTGCGACCACAGCCGGTCCCAGCGCGGCACGGCGGGCGGGTCGATGAGGATCATGTCCGGGACCGCTGGGCGCGCGCGCTGGCGTAGAGGCACACCGCGGCGGCCGTGGACAGGTTGAGGCTCTCGGCCCGGCCGTGGATCGGGATGGCGACGCGGTGGTCGGCCAGGGCGGCAAGCTCCTCGGGCAGACCCCAGGCCTCGTTGCCGAAGAGCCAGGCCGTCGGCCCGCCGAGGTCAGCATCGAACAGGTCCACCTCGCCGGCCCCGTCTGCGGCCAGGACCGTCAGGCCACGTGCCTGGGCGGCCCGCACGGCCGCAACCGGGTCGGGCTCCACCGCGACGGGCAGGTGGAAGAGGCTGCCGACGGTCGCACGCACGGTCTTCGGGTTGTAGGCGTCGACCGACTGGCCGGCCATCACGACCGCGTCGGCGCCGGCCGCGTCCGCCGTACGGATGACGGTGCCGGCGTTGCCGGGGTCCCGGACGTCGGCGCAGATCGCCACCAACCGGGCCGAGGCCCGCAGGACGTGCTCCAGCGGCGCGTCGAGATGCCGGCACACGGCGACCACGCCGGCCGGCGAGACCGAGTCCGACAGCGACGCGAGCGCCCGGTCGTCGACCAGGGTGACCGGGACCGTGGCGAGCAGGTCGGCGTGCTGCTCGACCGCGAGGGGTGTCGCGAACACCTCCACGACGCACCCGGCGACGGACAGCGCCCCCTCGACGGCCTTCGGGCCGTCAGCGAGGAAGAGCCGCCGCTCGGTGCGTACCGAACGGCGGCTCAACTTGCGAGCCTCCTTGACGCGAGCATTGCTCGCGGCGAGGGGCGTCACGTCGTTCAGGCGGAGACCTTGGGCGCGTTGACGTCCTCGGGCAGCGCGGCCTTGGCGGCCTCGACGAGCGCGGCGAAGGCCGGCGCGTCGTTGACGGCGAGCTCGGCGAGGATCTTGCGGTCGACCTCGATGCCGGCCAGGCCGAGGCCCTGGATGAAGCGGTTGTAGGTCATCCCGTTGGCGCGGGCCGCAGCGTTGATGCGCTGGATCCAGAGCTTGCGGAAGTTGCCCTTGTTCTTGCGCCGGTCGTTGTAGCTGTAGACCAGGGAGTGGGTGACCTGCTCCTTGGCCTTGCGGTAGAGGCGCGAGCGCTGGCCGCGGTAACCGCTGGCGCGCTCGAGGGTGGTACGACGCTTCTTCTGGGCGTTCACTGCGCGCTTGACGCGTGCCATGGTGCTACTCCTTGTTGCAGGGGAAAGTCAGACGGACGGCGGCTGAGCCACCGGGGTGGTGCGGTGGGTGAGGCTCAGATGCCGAGCATCTTCTTGGCGCGTGCGACGTCGCCCTTCTCGAGCTCGACCATGCCGGCGTTGCGGCGGTGCTTCTTGCGGCTGCCGGTGGTCGGCGCGGACGCGAACGCAGCGCCGGACTTGCGGCCGGCCTGCAGACGCATGATCTTGCCCGAGCCGGTCACCTTGAAGCGCTTCTTCGCGCCCGAGTGGGTCTTGTTCTTCGGCATGTGTCTGCCTCAACTTCCTTGTGCGTGATGGTTCGGGGGGTGGTGCTGGTGCTTCTGGTTGAACGAGCGTGCTCGGGCCGTTGTCACGGCTTCGCCGCGACCTGCTCGATCGAGCCCTTCGCTTCGCTCAGGCCTCGATCTCAGGATCGAGGTTCTCGGAGCGGCGACGCTCCTTCTTCTGGGCGACCGGGCCGGCGGCGTGGGCCGCCTCGCGCTCGGCGTCCTCCTCGGCCTTGCGGTCCGCACGTGCCTGCTCCTTGGTGGCGCGGGCGGCGTCGGCGTCGATCTTGGCGTCGGCCTTCTTCTTGTGCGGGCCGAGGACCATGGTCATGTTGCGCCCGTCCTGCTTGGGCGAGGACTCGACGAAGCCGAGCTCCTGGACGTCCTCGGCCAGCTTCTGCAGCAGCCGGAAGCCCAGCTCGGGGCGGTGCTGCTCGCGACCGCGGAACATGATCGTGATCTTGACCTTGTCGCCGGCACCCAGGAACCGCACGACGTGACCCTTCTTGGTCTCGTAGTCGTGCTTGTCGATCTTGGGACGAAGCTTCATCTCCTTGATGATCACGTTCGTCTGGTTGCGGCGCGACTCGCGGGCCTTCTGGGCGTTCTCGTACTTGAACTTGCCGTAGTCCATGAGCTTGCAGACCGGGGGGCGTCCCTGGGGAGCGATCTCGACGAGGTCGAGGTCGGCCTCCACGGCCAGCTTGAGTGCCTGGTCGGTCGGCACGATGCCAACGGTCTCGCCGTTGGGTCCTACGAGCCGGACCTCGGGTACGCGGATCCGGTCGTTGATGCGCAGCTCGGTGCTGATGGGTCCTCCAGTGGTTCGGGTGGGTGGGAGTCCCTGTCGCACCGACTCATGCACGGCCGGAAATGGACGAAGGCTCCCGCTGTTGCCAAGCGGGAGCCAGTCACGACACGTCTCCCCTCTCGGGGAAACTGAGGTGTCCACCTCCGTCCTGCGACGGTGGTGGCTCTGGACCGGGACCCGACGATCTGTGGTGCTGGGCGATCGGTGCGGGTGGGAGACGGGTGGTGCGTGCCTCCGCTTGGCGAGATCAGTGGCACCGTGAAGCGTGGTGTCACTGATCCGTCAACACAAGAGGTTAGCGGATCATTCCGCCGAGGGGCCAATCCATCCGTGGCCGCCGGAGCCGTCGCCGATCTCCACCAGCCGCCACCCGGCAGCGAGCCGCGTGAGGTCGTCACCGTCGACGACGTACGTCGCGGGGCCTGCGAGGTCGACCAGCAGCGCCTCGGCGCCGTCCTGGATGGCCGCGGTGGCCGCCGTCGCCGCGGGAACCGGGACCGGACGCGCCTCAGGGTCCCACCGGGCCATCGAGGCGGTCGAGGTGAAGGCCAACAGGCCCTTGCTGCCGTCGGCGGCCTGCACCAGGACGGCCGCCATGTCGGAGGTCTTGTCGTGGGCGAGGCCGTGCTCGTCGACCTCCACCTCGCCCAGCACCGCGACCACCGGCACCAGCAGGCGCGCGTCCTGCAGGAGCGTGAGCACCGCACCGGAGGTGGTGCCACCCACCGCGTGGGCGGCCAGCGCGCGGGCGAGCCGCGGATCGGCGTCGCCCGCGTCGTCGGCGAACCCCGGGTCGGGGATGGTGCGCTCGAGGGATCCGTCGTCGTGGGCCACGGCTCCATCCTCTCCCGGACGTGGTGCGCTGTGGGAGTCTGGGGACGTGGAAGGGACTACCTGGGCAGCACTGACCGCAGCGCTCACCGTGGCGGGCGCCATCTGGACGTGGATCGCGTTCCGCCGACGAGGAGCCGCCAACGGGCTGCGCGCCATGGGCTTCACGCTGCTCCCGGCAGCGGCGTGGCTGACCGGGACGTTGGAGATGGTCACCGAGATCGCGGGCTCCGTCACCGACTGGGCGACCACCCTCGTGTTCGACGTACGCACGTGGGTGGGCGTCGGGCTCGCCGGACTGGCCGTCGTGCTGTGGTTCGTCAGCGGCATCATCCGCGACCGCCAGCTCGCCCGCGCCCAGGCCACCGGCCAGGCCGGCACGTCGGGCGACCGTGACGCGCTGCCGGAGGCCTCCTCCACCCGGACCGGTCCGACCTCGCGCGCAGCCGTGGACGACGAGATGGCCGACATCGAGGCGCTGCTGCGCAGACGAGGCATCGAGTGAGCGACCGGCTCGTCGACCGCAACCGCCTGTGGTCGCGGCTCGACGCCGCCGTGGCCGGCTTGCCCGAACCGCCGTCGACACCGATCGCGGTCGTCGACCTCGACGCCTTCGACGCCAACGCC
Organism: Nocardioides sp. T5; assembly: GCF_048161455.1. NCBI lineage: Bacteria > Bacillati > Actinomycetota > Actinomycetes > Propionibacteriales > Nocardioidaceae > Nocardioides > Nocardioides sp. T5. The sequence goes on from NZ_CP182415.1 coordinate 2,548,597, forward strand.
GACGACCTCGTGCGCCGCGCAGGGGGCAAGCCGATCCGCGTCGCCTCCAAGTCCCTGCGGGTGCCGGCGCTGCTCGAGCGGGCGCTGGCGCACGACGGGTTCGCCGGCGTGCTGGCCTACACCCTCGCCGAGGCGCTGTGGCTGCACGAGACCGGCATCAGCGACGACATCGTCGTGGCCTACCCCACGGTCGACGTGGCGGCCCTGCGACGGCTCACCTCGTCACCCTCGGTAGCGGCCGCGATCACGCTCATGGTGGACGACCCGGCCCATCTCGACGTCGTGGACTCGACGCGCTCCTCGCCCGTGGTGCCGGTCCGGGTCGCGCTCGACGTCGACGCCGGGCTCCGGTTCGGCGGGCAGCACGTGGGACCCAAGCGCTCGCCGCTCTTCGACACCGCCGACGTCCTCGCCACCGCGCGACGGGTCGTGGACCGTGACGGCTTCCGGCTCGTCGGCGTGATGACGTACGAGGGCCAGGTCGCCGGCGTCCAGGACTCGGTGCCCGACCAGCGCGCCCGCTCCCGCGTCGTACGACGTCTCAAGAAGGCGTCGATGTCCCAGCTCGCGGTACGTCGCCGCGAGATCGCCGAGGCGCTCGCCGAGGTCGCGTCGCTCGAGTTCTGGAACGGTGGCGGGTCGGGATCGGTCGAGGCCACGGCCGCCGATGCCGCAGTCACCGAGATCGCCGCCGGCTCGGGCCTGCTGGTGCCGGGCATCTTCGACCACTACGCCTCGTTCGAGCCCCGCCCGGCGGCGTACTTCGGGCTGCGGGTGACACGCAAGCCGACCCCGGAGATGGCCACCGTCCACGGTGGCGGCCTCATCGCGAGCGGCGCCACCGGCGCGGACCGCTCACCCGTCCCGTGGGCCCCACCCGGGTTGCACCTGACGGGCCTCGAGGGTGCCGGCGAGGTGCAGACCCCGCTGACCGGGCACCCGGCAGCACTGTTGAGGATCGGCGACCTCGTGTGGTTCCGCCACGCCAAGTCCGGTGAGCTCTTCGAGCACGTCCGCGACGTGCACCTCGTGCGCGGGGAGACCGTCACCGATGTCGTGCCGTCCTACCGCGGCTGCGACCGTGCCTTCTGAGGCCCTCCCCGATCCCCACGCCGACACCTGCGCCGTCGCCGGCGAGGTCGCCGAGCGGGTGCTGGCCGCTCCGCCGACGCTCGGCAGCGGCCGGCTGGTGTGCGTCGACGGCCCCGCCGGTTCGGGCAAGACCACGTTCGCGGCTGCCCTCGCCGCCGTCGCTCCTGGAGCCCATGTCGTCCACTGCGACGAGCTGCTGCACGGCTGGCGCGGGCTGCCGGGCCTCGCCCGCACGGTCCGGGAGCTGCTCGAACCGCTGGCCCGCGGCGAGCGGGGCCGGTGGAGGCGCTGGGACTGGGCCGCCGACGACTGGGCCGAGACGCACCCCGTCGAACCGGGCGGCCTGCTCGTGCTGGAGGGCGTGGGCTGCTGGTCGCCGGCGATCGCGCCCCTCGTCGGCGTCCTGGTCTGGGTCGAGGCCGAGTCGTCGCTGCGACTGCGACGCGGCATGGCGCGCGACGGCGAGCAGATGCGCCCGCAGTGGGAGCAGTGGCGGATCGACGAGGACGCGCTGTTCGCCCGGCTCGGGACCCGCTCCCGCGCCGACCGGGTGGTCGTCACCGGCTGACGCTGCGGGCGATGTCTAGGGTGGCCGCCATGGTGTTTCCCAGCGGCGACCAGTACGAGATCTCGGCGGCGGGATACACCGCGGTCGTCACCGAGGGCGGGGCGGCGCTGCGCGACCTCCGGCACCACGGACGCGACCTGGTGCACGGCTTCGCGGAGACCGGGATGTCCACCGGTGGGAGGGGCCAGCTGCTGATGCCGTGGCCCAACCGGATCCGCGACGGTCGCTACTCCTTCGGCGGGCAGGACCTCCAGCTCGGCCTCACCGACCCACGCACCGGGAACGCCTCGCACGGACTCGCGCGCTGGGCGCCGTGGACCGTGGAGGAGCACACCGCGACCTCGGTGTCGCTGGTCCACCGCCTGATGGCGCAGACGGGCTACCCGTGGGCGCTGGACCTCCACGTGCTCTACGACCTGTCGGCGGACGGCCTCGTCGTCACCCAGACCGCCACCAACCTCGCGGCGGATCCCGTGCCCTATGCCAGCGGGGCGCACCCCTACCTGTGCGTCGGCGACTCGATCGAGGACCTCGAGCTCACGTTGCCGGCCCGGACCCGGCTGGTGCTCGACGAGCGCCAGCTCCCGACCGGCGTCGAGCCCGTCCCCGACGACCTCGACTTCACCTCCGGGCGCCGCATCGGCGACCGGGCGCTGGACCACGGCTTCGGCGACCTGCAGCACGTCGAGGGACGAGCCCGGGTGACGCTCGTCGACCCGTCGGGCGGACGTGGCGTCGCACTCTGGGTCGACGAGCACCACCGGTGGCTCCAGGTGTTCACGCCGCCTGCCGACGGACGACGTCCCGCCCTCGCGGTCGAGCCGATGACGGCGCCGGCCGATGCGTTCAACTCCGGCACCGACCTCACGACCCTCGCCCCGGCCGGCACCGCCGGTGACGAGCTGTCCGCGCAGTGGGGCATCCACGCGCTCTGAGACCGAGACGCGACCGTCACCTCTCGCGCGCACGTGCTGCGGATGTGGCCCTCTCATCGGCGTCTGAGGGGCCACAACCGCCGCACGTGCGCGGCGGTGGACGTCGATGCGGGCCGACTACTGGTCGCCGGATCCGGCCCGGTCGGCCCGGTCGATGAGGGCGCGCAGCTGGCGTACGCCGTCGCGGGCGACCTTGCCGTCGGAGCCCTGGAACGCCATCGCGGAGATGGTGGTGCCGTCGGCGAGGTCGAGCGTGGCCCACGGGGCACCGGCAGGCAGGTGCACGCCGAGCACCTGCTCCCACTCCAGGCGACGGGTGCGGAACCCGTTGACGACCACGAGGGCGGCCTGCTCGGCGGTAACGCGCGCACGGCCGAGGGCCCAGCCGATGACCGCGAACCCGGCTCCCATCGCGAGCAGCGTGAGCCGCTGCAGGATGTTGAACTTGGCGCGCGTCTCGTCGTCGAAGCCGAACCAGGCAGCCGCGCAGACGACGAGCAGCGTGAGCCCGAACCCGATCACCGCGAACCGCACGCCCATCGGTCGCCAGGTGTGGGGCAGCGCGGGCGCGGCGCGCTCAGAGGCGGCAGGCATGGATGTCGGTGAGGAGGATGGCGCGGGCGCCGATCGACCAGAGGTCGTCCATCAGGCGCTGCGACCCGGCGCGCGGCACCATCACACGCACAGCCACCCACCCGGGCTTCCCGAGCGGGGAGATGGTCGGACCCTCACGACCCGGGGCCAGCTCGGTCGCGCGGTCGAGGTGCCGCTCCTCGATGTCGTAGTCCATCATCACGAAGCTGCGCGCCACGAGCACGCCCTCGATCCGGCGCCGGAAGACCTCGAAGTCCTCGGACACCTCGCCGCCGCGGGTGATGAGCACCGCCTGGGAGTCGAGGATCACCTCGCCGAAGGTCTCCAGGCCGGCGGCCCGCAGCGTCGACCCGGTCTCCACGACGTCGGCGATGACGTCGGCGACGCCGAGCTGGATGCTCGTCTCGACGGCCCCGTCCAGGCGGGTGACGGTCGCGTCGACGCCGTGGCGGAAGAGGTAGTCCTCGACGACGCCGACGTACGACGTCGCGACGCGCAGGCCGTGGAGGTCCTCCAGCGAGGTGTAGCGCCCGGCGGGGCCGGCGAAGTGGAACCGCGAGCGGCCGAAACCGAGGTTCATCACCTCCTCGGCCTTGGCTCCGGAGTCGAGGAGCAGGTCGCGGCCGGTGATGCCGACGTCGAGGGTGCCCTCGCCGACGTAGAGCGCGATGTCGCGCGGGCGGAGGTAGAAGAACTCGACGTCGTTCTCGGAGTCGACGAGCGCGAGCTCCTTGGAGTCGCTGCGCTGGCGGTAGCCCGACTCGCGGAGGATGTCGGTGGCGGCCTGGGACAGCGACCCCTTGTTGGGGACGGCGATGCGGAGGGTCATGGCTGGCTCACTGGGTCACAGTCACTGGGGTCACAGGTGGGCGTAGACGTCGTCGAGGGTCAGGCCGGAGGCGAGCATGAGCACCTGCGCGTGGTAGAGCAGCTGGCTGATCTCCAGCGCCGTCGCGTCCTTGCCCTCGTGCTCGGCGGCCATCCAGGACTCGGCGGCCTCCTCGAGCAGCTTCTTGCCGATGGCATGGATGCCGGCGTCGAGCTGCTGCACGGTGCCGGAGCCCTCGGGGCGCTCCTCAGCCTTGGCGGAGAGCTCGGCCCACAGGTCCTCGAACGTCTTCACGAGGAGCAAGCCTAGGCGCTGGCACCCGTGGCGCCGTCCACGGGGCCCGGGCGCGGACCACCCGTCGGAGTGGTTGCGCTGTCGGCACCGCGGGCTACAGTCGCAGCATGAGCGAATCGAACGTCTCTTCGAACTCCGACACGACCATGGACCCGACCATCGACCCGACCACCGACGCCGCACCCGGCGACCCTCAGCAGGAGGTCCTCGGCGGACCCCAGGGCGACAGCACGCGCAAGGATCCCGAGGAGTGGGTCACCGGCGACGAGCCGATGACCGGCGCCCAGCGCAGCTACCTCGACACCCTGGCCCGCGAGGCCGGTGAGCAGCTGCCCGCCGACCTGACCAAGGCAGAGGCCTCCGAGCACATCGACCGGCTGCAGTCGGCGAGCGACCGCACCAGCTAGCCCGCCCGCACCGCCCGCACCACGCGGGCGGTGTCGAGCGCGGCTGCGGTCGCCTCCCACCCCTTGTCCTCGGCCGAGCCGTCGAGGCCGGCACGGTCCAGCGCCTGCTCCTCGGTGTCGCAGGTGAGGACGCCGAAGCCGACCGGCACGGCGTGGTCGACGCTGACCTGGGTGAGGCCGTCGGTGGCGGCGGAGCAGACGTAGTCGAAGTGCGGCGTACCGCCCCGGATGACGACACCGAGCGCCACCACGGCGTCGTACCCCTCCCGGGCGAGCGCTGCCGCGACCACCGGGAGCTCGAAGGTGCCGGGCACCCGGATCACCTCGGGCTCGGTGATGCCGTACGCCGCCAGCGCGCGCTCGGCACCGCCGACCAGGCCGTCCATCACCTGGGTGTGCCAGCTCGCGGCGACGACGGCGATCCTCAGGTCGCTGGCGTCGTAGGGCTGCGAGGTGGGTGCTCCGGCGCCGCTCATGCGGTCTCTCCTTCGTGCTCGGGATGCTGGTCGGGATGCTCGGCCTGGTGGTCGATCGCCACGTCGGGCAGGTCGACCGAGGGCAGGTGGTGGCCCATCCGCTCCGCCTTGGTGCGGAGGTAGGCCTGGTTGTGCTCGGTCGGACGGATGCTGAGCGGGACCCGCTCGACCACGTGGATGCCGAAGTCCTCGAGGCTGGCCGTCTTGTCCGGGTTGTTGGTCATCAGTCGCACCGAGGAGATGCCGAGGTCGCGCAGCACCTGGGTCGCCGTGCCGTAGTGACGGGCGTCGGCGGGCAGGCCGAGGTCGAGGTTGGCGTCCACGGTGTCGCGGCCACCGTCCTGCAGCTGGTAGGCCTGCAGCTTGGCGACGAGGCCGATGCCGCGGCCCTCGTGGCCGCGGAGGTAGACGACCACTCCCCTGCCCTCGGCGACGATCGCGCGCAGCGCCTCGTCGAGCTGGGGGCCGCAGTCGCAGCGCTCGCTGCCGAAGACGTCGCCGGTCAGGCACTCGCTGTGCACGCGGGTGAGCACCGGCTCGCCCGACTCGACGGCTGCGCCGATGTCGCCGTAGGCCAGCGCGACGTGCTCGCTGTCGTCGATGGTGATGCGGTAGCCGTAGGCGGTGAAGTCGCCGTGCCGGGTGGGCAGCCGCGTCTCGGCGACGCGCTCGACGTGGCGTTCGTGGCGCCGGCGGTAGCGGACGAGGTCCTCGATCGAGATCATCGCGAGGCCGTGCTCGTCGGCGAACGCGCGCAGCTCGGGCGCCCGCTTCATCGTGCCGTCGTCGTTGACCACCTCGACCAGCACTCCGGCGGGCGTCAGCCCCGCCAGCCGGGCGAGGTCGACGGCCGCCTCGGTGTGTCCGCGACGTACGAGCACGCCGCCCTCGCGGTAGCGCAGCGGGAACACGTGACCGGGGCGGGTGAGCTCCCACGGCTCGGTCGCGGAGTCGGCCAGCGTCCGCGCCGTGCGGGCCCGGTCGGCGGCGCTGATGCCGGTGCTCACGCCGTCGCGGGCGTCGACGGAGATGGTGTAGGCGGTGCGCAGCTTGTCCTTGTTGTGCGGGGTCATCAGCGGGATCTCGAGCCGCTCGAGCATGTCGCCCGGCATCGGCACGCAGATGACGCCGCTGGAGTGCCGGATGGTGAACGCCATCAGTTCGGGGGTCGCCTTCGCGGCGGCGAAGATGATGTCGCCCTCGTTCTCGCGGTCCTCGTCGTCGACGACCACGACCGCCCGGCCGGCGGCGATGTCGGCGACGGCGCGCTCGACGGAGTCGAGCCGCACCCGGTGCTCGGCACTCACGCGGACACCGCCTCGGTGCTCCGTCCGGCTTCGGTGGTGTCGACGACGGTGCGGCTGGCGCGCAGCCACACCACGAAGCCGATCACCACGAAGACGGCGTAGAAGAGGTACATCCCCGCCGTGGGGTAGTACCCGGCCTGCACCAACGTGGTCACGCCGACGATGTCGACGAGGATCCAGATGAGCCAGAACTCCACCCAGCCACGGGCCATGCCGTAGGTCGCGAGCATCGATCCGGTGAGGATCCACGCCTCGGTGGTCGGGCCCCACGAGCCGAGCACCTGGGTCAGCAGGACGTACGCCGCTGCGTAGCCGACGACGCCCAGGACGAGCAGCTGGACGCGCTCGGCACCCGTCGCCCAGCGCGGCGCGATGGCACCGCCGTCGGACGCGCCGCCCGAGCGTTGCACGTGCGTCCAGCGCCACCAGCCGTAGACGGACACCGCGGCGAAGAAGACCTGCCGACCCGCCTGCCCCCAGAGGGGCTCGTCGATCTGGCCGGAGAGCTCACCGGTCGCGAAGACGGTGAAGAGCAGGACGTTGCCGACCAGGCCGATCGGCCAGGCCCACACGAGCCGCTTCATCCCGAGGATCGCGCTGGCGAGGCCGAACAGGTTGCCGACCACCTCGCGGGCACCGAGCTCTCCGCCCGGTACCGGGATCGTGCCGTGGATGAGCCACTGGAGCAGGTCCATCATTCTTCCTCGTCGCTGTCGGGGGTGTGGGTGCTGGTGGGTGTGCGGTTCGGGGCGTAGGCGCCGAGCAGCTTCTCGACGTGCTTGGCGATGACGTCGGCCTCGAGGTTGACCAGGTCGCCGACGCGGCGGCTCCCGAGCGTCGTACGGGCGAGGGTCTCGGGGATGAGGCTGACGGTGAAGCTGTCCTCGCGGACCTCGACGACCGTGAGGCTGACGCCGTCGACGGTGATCGAGCCCTTGTCGACGAGGTAGCGGTCGAGGTCGCCGGGCAGCGAGATCTCGACGACGTCCCAGTGCTCGCTGGGGGTCCGGGAGAGGACCTCGCCCACGCCGTCCACGTGGCCCTGGACGATGTGCCCGCCGAGCCGCTTGTCGACGGTGACGGCGCGCTCGAGGTTCACCCGGTTGCCGGGCGCGACCCCGCGCAGCGACGTCTTGTCGAGCGTCTCCTGCATGAGGTCGGCGGTCCACCGGTCCTCACCGAGCTCGGACACCGTGAGGCAGCAGCCGTTGACGGAGATGGAGTCGCCGAGCCCGGTGCCCTCGAGCACGGTCTCGGCCTGGACGGTGAGCCGGATGGCGTCACCCTGGTCGAGGACCTCGGCGATCGTGCCGAGCTCCTCGACGATCCCGGTGAACATTCAGTTCCTCCTGCTGGGGAGAGGGGTGGTCGTGCGTGGGGTCATGGTGAGGCGCACGTTGGTGTCCTCGCCGTCGTGGCCCTGCAGCACGTGCACGTCGTCGACGTGCAGGTGCCGGGCGTCGGCGATGGTGGTGATGCCCAGGTCGGCGACTGCGCTGGTGCCGGCGCCGAGCAGCATCGGGGCGACGTAGGCCACGACCTCGTCGACGAGTCCGGCGTCGAGGAAGGCCCGGGCGAGCGTGGGACCGCCCTCCAGGAACACGTGCTGGCGGTCCATCGCGAACAGCTGCTCCAGCGCCTCCCTCGGCTCGCGGGTGCGCAGGCGTACGGTCTCGGCACGCTCGTTGAGCACGCGGCGGTCACTGCCCAGCTCGCGCAGTCCCATCACGGCGCGGAGCGGCTGGACCGGGAGGGGCTGGTCCAGCTCGTCGCGCACGGTGAGCTCGGGGTCGTCGACCTCGACGGTGTGGGTGCCGACGAGCATCGTGTCGCACAGGCCGCGGAGACGGTGGGTGTCGAGGCGGGCGGCCCGGCTCGAGACCCAGCGGCTGGTGCCGTCGGCCGCGGCGCTGCGGCCGTCGAGGGTGGCCGCGAACTTCCAGGTGACGAAGGGGCGGCGGTGCTCCATGGCGAAGCTCCAGACCCGGTTGACCGCGGCGGCCTCGTCGGCGAGCAGCCCGCCCACGACCTCGACGCCGGCCTCGCGCAGGCGGTCGGCGCCGCCCCGGGCGACCGGGTTGGGGTCGGCCTGCGCGTGGACGACGCGTCGTACGCCCGCGGCGATGAGGGCCTCGCTGCACGGCCCGGTCCGCCCGGTGTGGTTGCAGGGCTCGAGGGTGACGACGACGGTGGTGGCCCCGGGCGGCGTCACCGGCGGCGGTGAGCGCGTCGACCTCGGCGTGCGGCGACCCCGCACCGCGGTGGAAGCCCTCCGCGACCGTCGTGCCGTCGGGGGCCAGCAGCACGCAGCCGACGCGCGGGTTGGGCCCGAGGGGGACGCCCGGCGTCGCGGCGAGCTGCAGCGCGCGCTGCATGGCGCGGCTCTCTGCCTCGCTGGTCGTCATCTCCGCCTCCGGTCCGGGTGGGACTCAGGGGGGCGGTGGACGGGGCACTCCCCCGCAGGACGCGAGGGATGGCGTGCGAACCGTCAGCGTGCACTTCTCATCCGGACTGTGACCGTCGGTCCAGGAGTTCCACCTGGTCAACCGGCCACTGGCTGTGGTCGGGTCGCGGACTGTGACCGCCGGTGCGGAGTTCCACCGCCCCCAGAGCACGCAAGCTCTTCGTGGTGGCAACTCTGCCACAGCGCGAGGCATTCCCTCGCCCGGGTCCACCGGGCCGCCGTCAGACCTGGTCGAGGAACCGGTCGAAGACCCGTGCACCGAACTCGAGCGCGTCGACCGGCACCCGCTCGTCGACGCCGTGGAACAGCGCGGTGAAGTCGAGGTCGGCGGGCAGGCGCAGCGGCGCGAAGCCGTAGGAGCGCATCCCGAGCTTGCGGAAGTGCTTGGCGTCGGTGCCGCCGCTCATCGTGTAGGGCGCCACGAGCGCGTCGGGATCCTCGGCGATCAGGCTGCGCGTCATCGCGTCGACCAGGTCGCCGTCGTACGGCGTCTCCCAGGGCTGCTGGTGGGACTCGAAGTCGATCTCGATGCCGTCTCCCGCGAGCTCGCGCAGGGTCGCGAAGAACTCGTCCTCGTAGCCGGGCAGGAAGCGCCCGTCGACAGTGGCCTGCGCGTCGGTGGGGATGACGTTGGTCTTGTAGCCGGCGCGGAGCATCGTCGGGTTGGCGGTGTTGCGGATGACCGCGCCGAGCATGCGGGCGGCGTCGCCGAACTCCTCGACCAGCGCCTCGGCGTTGTCGGGCGTGGCCTCCGTGCCGGCGAGCTCGCCCACGGTGGCGAGCAGGACCTCCATCGTCGGGGTGAGCCGCACGGGCCACCGGTGGGCGCCGATGCGGGCGACCGCACCGGCGAGCCGGGTGACGGCGTTGTCGTCGTTGATCATCGAGCCGTGCCCGGCACGGCCCCGCGCGGTGAGGCGCATCCAGGCCATGCCCTTCTCGGCCGCCTCGATGAGGTAGACGCGGCGACCACGCACGGTCGCGGAGAAGCCGCCGACCTCGCCGACGGCCTCGGTGCAGTCGGCGAACCAGTCGGCGTGCTGGTCGACGAGGATCCCGGCGCCGTGGTGGCCACCCGCCTCCTCGTCGGCGGTGAAGCAGAGCACCACCTCACGGTCGGGGGCCGCGCCGGCCGTCGCGCGGGCACGCACGACGCTGAGCAGCATCGCGTCGAAGTCCTTCATGTCGACCGCGCCGCGGCCCCAGACCTGGCCGTCCTTGATCTCCCCGGCGAAGGGGTCGACCTGCCAGTCCGACGCCTCGGCGGGTACGACGTCGAGGTGGCCGTGGAGCAGCAGCGGAGGCCGGCCGTCGCCGCCACCCCAGCGCGCCACCACGTTGGCCCGTCCGGGCCGGCCCTCGATGATCTCGGCGCCGATCCCGACCTCGTCGAGCAGCGCGGCGACGTGCTCGGCCGCCTTGCGCTCCCCCGGCCCGTCGTCGGTGCCGTAGTTGGAGGTGTCGATGCCGATGAGGTCCTGGCACAGCTGCACGACCTCCGCGGCGGGGTCGTAGGAGCGGTCGTCGGAACGGTCCTGCGAGCTGTCCTGGGGCGCCTGGTCCATGCCGTCCATCCTGCCCCACGAGCGAGCACCGGCCCCGATTCGTTGCCACGGTGGGGCTTTGCTACATTTCTCCAGCACTCGTCCGGGTGGCGGAATTGGCAGACGCGCTAGCTTGAGGTGCTAGTGCCCGTATTAGGGCGTGGGGGTTCAAGTCCCCCCTCGGACACAGAAGGACACGAGCGAGCCCCAGGTCATCGACCTGGGGCTTCTTCGTTCTTCTGCACGGCTCCGCCGAGCCAGTTGAGCGTGGCCAGGACTCGCTGGTTGCCGTCCGGGTCGGCCTCGATGCCGAGCTTGGTGAAGATGGACCGCAGGTGCGCGTCAACCGTGCGGCGGCTGATGACCAGGTCCGCGGCGATGCCGGGATTGCTGCGACCGGTGGCGACGAGGCCGAGGACCTCGACCTCCCGATTGGTCAGCGACCGCAGCCTGTCGGACCCGCGCATCGCGTCGGGCAGCACCCCCGGGTCGATGACCGTGGCACCGGCAGCGATCTCCGCGAGCTGGCGGACGAAGGTGTCGGAGTCGAGCACCCGGTCCTTGAGCAGGTAGCCGAAGCCCGCCGACCGCCCCCGTGTCGCGCGCGAGACCACGAGCGGGTCGACCGCCTGGGACAGCAGCATGACGGCGAGGTCGGGGAAGCGCTCCCGCAGCAGGACGACGGCACGGCTTCCCTCGTCGGCGTACGACGGTGGCATCCGGATGTCCGCGACCACGAGGTCCGGCCTGAGGCGGACCGTCTCGGACACCAGGCTGCGGCCGTCGCCGACCTCGGCCACCACGTCGTGCCCGGCCGAGCGGAGCAGGCGCGCGAGCCCGTCGCGCAGCAGCACCTGGTCCTCCGCGATCACCGTGCGCACGGCAGCACCGCCTCGACGAGGGTCCCGCCGGCAGGTCCGTCGGCGACGAGCAGCAGACCGCCGTGGGCCTCGACCCGCTCGGCGAGGCCGCGGAGCCCGGACCCGAGCCGGAGGTCCGCTCCTCCGCGACCGTCGTCGCTGATCCGCACCACCATCGTGTCCCCGTCCCGCAGTCCTACGGCGACGTCGATCCGCTCGCACCGGGCGTGCTTGAGCGCGTTGCCGACCGCCTCGCCGACGACGAAGTACGCGCAGGCCTCCACGGCCGCGGAAGGCCGTTGCGCTGCGAGCTCCGGGGCGAGCTCCAGCGTGCCGATCCGGGCCCGGGCGGGCTGCAGCAGCACGCGGACGGCCGACTCCAGCCCTTCGTCGACGAGGACCTGAGGGAGGCGTCCGCCGGCCAGGGCGCGCACGTCCTGGACGGCGCCGCGGAGACCGCTGACCGTCTCCTCGATGGTGAGTCGGGTGACCGGATCGCCGATGTCGGACTGGCTCAGCTGGAGGTTCAGGGCCAGGCCGAGCAGCCGCCCCTGAAGGCCGTCGTGCAGGTCCTGCTGCAGCCGGGAGCGCTCCGCGTCGGCGGCGACGACCGCCCGCCCGGCCTGCCACTCCTCGCGTGCCTCCATCAGCGCGCTTCCGAGGACGGCACTGCAGTCGCCCCACGCGCGGGCGTGCCGGCGAGCGGCCTCGTCGGCGGTCATCAACAGCACCGCGGCACCGTCCTCGTCGTGCCCGAGCACCACGGCGCCGTCGGCCGCCACGCTCGCACCCGAGGTGTCGACCCAGGCACCGTCCCCGACTGCGTAGGCGAGCCGGGCGCCGGCGTCCTCGGCGAGCCGCCTGACGACGCCCTCGGCGACGCGGCGGTGCTGACCACCCACGAGCGCCCCTGCCCGCTCCAGCTCGAGCCGCAGCTCTGCGGCGGGATCCACGACCTCCTCCGCCCAGCCGAAGGTCCGGGTGCCGACCCAGCCGAGGGCGACCGTGAGGGCGACCGCCACCAGCACCGCGGCCTCCCGAGTTGGGAGCAGCGTCGTCGTCGCGAGCGCGGCGCCGGACGCCGCGAGCACGACCACGGCGACCACCATCGCGCGCAGGAGGGCGACGACGACCGATCGTCGCAGCAGCGTCGAGGACTCGTCGCCCATGGCGACCACCGACAGCAGGGCGCACCCGGCGGTCGCTGCCGAGAAACCAAGGAAGAGCGCGGTCGTGGTCTGCTCGCCCCCCAGCGCGAGGGCCGAGCCGAGGCCGCCGAGCGTCACGCACCACACGATGACCAGCACTGGCACGAACGCTGCGAGACCGGCGACGATGCCACGTCGCCGCGGCCGCCCGATCGTCCCGCGGACGGCCGTCCAGCAGGCGATCGGCGCAAACGCGAACGACACGAACCACAGGACCGTGCCGAGCACCAGCAGCGCAGGCGCACCCGACCCGAGGGCCAGGCCGAGACCGGTCGCCGCCGCGCCGATGGCCGCCACCGCGAGGACGACCACGACCCAGGACCGCCGCGACCGGCTGGTCACCCGGCCGCTCACCAGGACCGGCAGGAGCTGGACCATGGTCAGCGGGACGACGTGGCCCGCGGCGGCGAGGGTCGCCACGACCGGACCGCCGACCTCGGCCGCGGCGAGGGTGAGGAGCGTCGGGTGGGCCACCACGCCGGCGCCGAGCACGAGCAGCGACGCGGCCACACCACCCGACGGTCGGTCCCGGGCCGCCACGCCGAGGACGAGCAGTCCCGCGACGACCATGGTCCAGCGGACGCCCACTGCGAGCCGGAACTCCTGCTCCAGCCACGGCAGGTGCTGGACAGCGGCGAAGGCCGCGGTCCCGAGCAGGCCGGTGATGCCGTACGCCACCCGCCAGCGCAGCGCGGACGGCTCGGACATGCCGCCCATCGTCCCGCCTCGGTGCGTCCCGCGGAATAGGCGAGAACGCCGATGTGGCGGCGCGACCGCGCTCCTAGCGTCGGTACGACCTGCTCGAGCCGACCGTCCGGAGGATGCCGCCATGACCACAGAGACCCTGGCGCCGGAGCGCGCCGCCACCCGGGACGCGGTGCCGTTCGGTGGCTACGCCGCTGTCGTCGGCGCCGCGGCGCTGGCGGCGTGCAACGGGCTGACCAACTGGGTGCTCAGCCAGCAGACCTACGAGACCACGGCCGACATGCTCGAGATGATCGCCGCGAACCGCACCGTGATGCTGGTCGCCGACGCCCTAGGGCTCCTGGCCGCGATCCTGCTCGTACCAGGCATCTGGGCCGTCACGCAGCAGCTGCGGCAGCGCACCCCGGTCCTCGCCGGCATCGGCGGGTGGCTGGCCGCGTCCGGCTACGTGGCGTTCATGGTGCTCGTCGTCGAGGGGCAGGTCGCGATGGCCGTCGTCGACTCGGGAGGCGACCCGAGCACCTACGTCGACGCCCTCGACAACCACACCTCGATCGTCCAGCTGATGGTCTACGTCGTCTTCGGGATCGGTGGCCTGCTGGGTCCCCTCGTGCTGGGCGTCGCGATGCTGCGTCAACGTGACGTCTACCCGGCGTGGGCGGGAGCAGCGCTGGTCGCCAGCCCGCTGGTCCGGATGGGTGGTCTGGCCCTGGGGGTGCACGTCCTCCCGGCCGTGGCGTCGCTGCTCATGGCTGCCGCGTTCGCTGTCGTCCTGCTCAGGCGCGCTGCGCCTGCTCCCGCCGCCGACGCAGGGTCCCCGGGAGCGTGAGCACCATCGCCACGGCGATGCCCAGGAACATCCCGATCGAGTTGGCTGCGACGTCGCGGGGGTCGGGCACCCGCCCGGGGATCTCGCTCTGGACGCGCTCGATCATCGAGGTCAGCACGATCCCGGCCGCCAGCGCGACGAACCACAGCCGGGTGCCGACGAGGAGCAGCAGGAACACCCCGAGCGGCACGAAGAGCCCGATGTTGGCGAGGAACTCGATGCGCTCGACGCTGAGCCGGCTGGTCAGCGGATCCAGGTCGGGGTAGCGCTCCAGCCGGGCCAGGACGCGTCCGGCCAGGCCCGCGTAGTCGGGCTGCTCGTTGCCCGGGGTCAGCGTCACCAGCCCGACGAAGCCGAGGTAGAGCAGGGTCAGCAGGCTGAGGAACGGGTGGCGGTGCAGCACGACGCCATCATCCAGTGCTCACCCTGAGGGTCTCACGCGAACCTGACGCCGGTGAGCTCCTCCGACACCTCCCAGAGGCGCGCCGCGTCGGCGTCGCGTCGCATCGGTGGCCACAGCCGCTGCGGCCCCGGAGGGCCGCCGGCGTTGCCCGGCCACTGCGGCCCGTAGAAGCCGCCGTCCTCACCGGCCGTGGCCGCCAGCAGGGCGGGCAGCCGCGCGCTCTCGACCGTCCCGGCGACCAGTCCGCGCGCGGACAGCCAGCGGATCACCTTCGCGCTGGTGGTGTCCTCGTTGCGTCCGACCTCGGGCCGGGTGGCGAGCAGGCTGGTCGGTGCGACGCCCGGGTGGGAGAGGTTGCTCGTCACGCCCCAGCCCGCCGCCGCGCTGCGGCGGGAGAGCTCGAGCCCGAACAGGCCGCAGGCGATCTTCGACTGGCGGTAGGCGGCCATGCCGTCGTACGACCTCTCCCAGCCGAGGTCGTCCCAGTTCATCCCGCCGCGCCGGGCGGCGATGCTGACCTGCGACGTGACGCGCCCGCGACCGGCACGCCGCAGCGGGAGCAGGTGACCGGTGAGGGCGAAGTGGCCGAGGTGGTTGGTGCCCAGCTGCAGCTCGAAGCCGTCGGTGTCACCCGTCGCTCGGGCGGGGTCATCACGCCGGCCTTGTTGATGAGGAGGTGGATCGGCTCGCCCTCGGCGACCAGCCGCCCGCCCAGCTCCGCGACCGAGGCCAGCGAAGAGAGGTCGAGGTCGTGCAGCACCACTCTCGGAGCACGAGGTCGGCATCCGACCGGCGGAGCTGAAGCGCTACGTGCATCCCGCCGTCGGGCCGCTCGAGCTGAGCTGCCAGGTCCTCCAGGACCCGTTCCAGTCACACGCGCTGCTGGTGCACACGGCGACGCCCGGGAGCCCGAGCCACGAGCGGCTGCAGCTCCTCACCGCGTTCGGGAGCACCGTCGACGTCGCCCCGGGGTCGTGACGCAGGACGCGTCCCTCACGTCTGCGGCGCCACCTCGTCGGCGCTGAGCTCCCAGTCGTCGACGTCCGCAGCGTCCGTGTCGACCGGCACCACCATGACCGGGCACAGCGACGACCGCAGGATCGCCCGCGCGAGGGACCCGAGGTGCTCGGGGATCCAGCCGCGGGCACCGCGTCGTCCGATGACGACGAGGGAGGCGTTGCGCGAGTCGTCGACCAGCACGTCGGCCGGCCACTGGTGCCGTACCTCGACCTCGACCGGGACGGTGGGCCAGGCGTCGCGGCGCTCGGCGACGGCGGCGGCCAGCAGCCGCTTCTGCTTCTCCCGCCACCCCGAGTCCACCCGGCGGGTGATGATCTCGTCGTAGGCCGCGTCGAGCCGCCACGCGTGGACGACGCGGAGCGGGGCGCCGGTGCGGTCGGCCCAGGTGAAGGCCGCCTCGAGCACCTGCCGCGGCACGCCGGCCTCGTGGACCCCGACCACCACCTCGGCCGGGCCGCCCGGAGCGGGCTCCCAGCCCGCGGGCACCGACACCAGCGGGCAGTGGCACCGGGCAGCGGCCCCGTTGCTGGTGGAGCCGACGAAGAGGCGTTCCAAGGAGCTGGACGAACGGTGCTGCACGACCACCAGCCGGGCGTCGCGGCTGAGCTCGACCAGCACCTGCGCCGGGACTCCGGTGACCGCCACGGTGTCGTGGGCGACGGGGCCGCCGACGAGCTCCTCGAGCTCCTCGGCCACCTCGGCGACGATCCGGGCCGACACCGCGATGGCCTCGGCGGGTGTGATCACGAGACCGGGCACGGTCGGCAGCGACACCCGGCCCACGTGCACCAGCACGATGCGGGCGCCCTCCCGGCGCGCGTGCTCGGCGGCGAAGCGCAGTGCCGACGTCTCTCGTCCACGTCCCGTGACGCCGACGACGACGGCCCCTGTGGTCCTGGTGTCCATCGTGTGCCTCCTGTGTCCCTCCCCCGACGTGCTCCCCCGTGCCTCCACCTCCACCGTGCTCCTCGGCGGCGTCGCGAGGCAGGGTCAGAGGTCCCTCCGACCGGGCGCACGAGTCCCCTCCTGGCGACCCCGGCTGCCCCCACCGGGCGCTCCGACGAGCAGGGCGGCCAGCACGGCGCCCACCCAGCCGAGCGCCAGGTCGCCGAGCGTGTCGGCGTACGCCGTCGGTGCCTCGCCCGAGCGCGTCACGAACGCGTAGAACTCCCACAGCTCCCAGGCGAGCGACAGGGTCACCCCGGCCGCCACGGAGAGCTGCAGCCGCTGGCGCAACGGCGCCCGGTCCGTGCCGGTCAGCACGAGCACCGCTGCGCTGAGCGCAGCGGTGGAGACGAGGTGCATGGCGTCGTCGAACCACACCACCCGGTCGTAGAGGTCGAAGCGGTTGCCCAGCACGTCGGAGAAGGCGGGCACGGTGACCAGCAGGTCCGCGGCCCCAGGGATAGGGACGGCCGCGTCTGGATGCGAGGTGCAGGGCCGGCACCAGCAGGGCCAGCATGGGGTAGGTCAGGGCACGTGTGCCCGGCGCCTTGCCCTCGAGATTGCCCCAACCGGGATCGACCGCCACGCGGGCGACCGCGAGGAACAGCAGGGTCTTCGCGAGCAGGTCGGCCGCGACGACCCAGACCGGCGCCGCACGCGCGGCGGGACCGACGGCCTTGTTCGGGCCGGCCGCCGCGGGAGTGGGGCGCAGGGTGCTCATCTCAGTCCACCAGCACCCGCTCGCGGTAGGACGGCACCACGGCGGTCCAGCCCAGCTCCTCCGACACCCGCCGGGCGAGCGCGGCCGCCGAGCGGGGCTCACCGTGCACGACGTAGACGGTGCGCGGCGGCACCGGGGCCCGGGTGAGCCAGTCGATCGTCTCGTGCGCGTCGGCGTGGACGGAGAAGTCGGTGACCGTGACGACCTCCGCCCGCACCGGCACGTAGTGTCCGTGGATCTTCACCTGGCGAGCGCCCTCGGCGAGCTGGCGCCCGCGCGTGCCCTCGGCCTGGTACCCCGTGAGCACGACACAGTTGCGGCGGTCGGGCAGCTGGTGGGCCAGGTGGTGCACGACGCGACCACCGGTCGCCATCCCCGATGCGGAGATGATGATGCTGGGGGTGCGCGGCCTGTTGAGCCGCATCGACCCCGCGACGTCGTGGACGGACCGCACGTCCGGACCGTCGAGGTCGGCGAGCAGCTCGCGTGCCTCGGGTCGGACCTGAGGTCCACCCCGCGAGGCGGCCCGCCGGTAGCAGTCCAGCGTGGCGAGGGCCATCGGGCTGTCGACGAAGATGGGCACGTCGGGGATGTCGCCCCGCGCCATCAACCGGCGCAGCTCGAGGAGGACCAGCTCGGTGCGGTCGACGGCGAAGGCCGGCACCAGCACGCTCCCGCCGCGGGCGACCGTGCGCCGGACGGCCTCGGCGAGCCGCATCGGGTCCGGCTGCGGGTGCTGCCGGTCGCCGTACGTCGACTCGACCACGAGGGTGTCCGCCTCGGGGGGGTCGGCCGGGGGACGCAGGAGGGGGTGGTGCGGACGGCCGAGGTCGCCGCTGAAGGCCACCCGGTGCTTCCCCGCCCGCACCGCGGCCGTGGCGGAGCCGAGGATGTGCCCGGCTGAGCGGAGGGTGACGCTGACGCCGGGACCCAGCGCGAGCGGGTGCTCGAGGTCGACCGGCTCGATCAGCTGCAGCGCCTCCTCCACGTCGTGGTCGTCGTAGAGCGGGAGCGCGGGGTGGTGCTTGGAGAAGCCCGCGTCGTTGGCGTAGCGCGCGTCCTCCTGCTGCAGGTGCGCGCTGTCGCGCAGCACGATGGCCGCCAGCTCGGCGGTCTCCAGGGTGCACGTCACGCGGCCACGGAAGCCGTCCTTGACCAGGCGCGGGAGGTAGCCCGTGTGGTCGAGGTGGGCGTGCGTCAGCACGACGTGGTCGATGCCCGCAGGATCGACCGGGAAGGTCTCCCAGTTGCGTCGGCGGTGGGTGGCCAGCCCCTGGTAGAGACCGGCGTCGACGAGCACCCGCACGCCGCCGGTCTCCAGCAGGAACCTGCTGCCCGTGACGGTGTCCACTGCGCCCAGGAAGGTGAGGGCGGCGGTGGAGGTGGAGGTGGGGTCGTGCTCGGTCCTCATGACACGACGCTAGGAGCCGGTGGTCCGCACCGGCAGAGCCCGACGGCCCAGCCGTGCGGGACCATCGGCACTGACGTACGACGCCGGGTGCGAGCAACCTCGGAGCAGGAACCACACCTGCAAGGAGCCGGCCATGACCAGCACCCGCCTCGTCCCCGTGGAGACGCTGCACCGGATCGTGGAGGTCGCGTCGCGAGCGCCCAGCGTGCACAACACCCAGCCCTGGCGGTGGCGCGGCGGCGCGCACACCCTCGAGCTGTACGCCGACACCTCGCGCCAGCTGCGCGAGACCGACCCCGACGGCCGCAACCTCACGCTGAGCTGCGGGGTGGCCCTGCACCACGCGCAGGTCGCGGCCGGGGCGCTGGGCTGGGAGACCCGGGTCGCCCGTCACCCCGACCCGGCGCAGCCCGACCTCCTGGCCTTCCTCGACCTCACCCCCGGCCACGTACCCGCGACGGCGGAGGAGACGCTCACGGCCCTCGACCGGCGCTGCACCGACCGGCGACGCTTCACCGCCTGGCCGGTGCCCGAGGAGCGGCAGGCGCACCTGGCCCGCCTCGCGAACCACTGGGGAGCGAGGGCCGTCGCCCTGACCGACGAGTCGGAGCGCTTCATCGCCGAACGGCTGGTGAGGAGGGCCCACCAGCTGCAGTGGGTGAACCCGGCAGCGCGGGCGGAGCAGGCGAGCTGGCAGCGCCGCGGCTCCGACGACGGCGTGCCTGCGGGCGCCCTGCCCGGCGCGGACGACCTCGCGGGTGCTCACCCCCACCGCTTCCAGGGGGCGTGGGAGGACCGCGCAGCCCCTGACCTGGAGACGTCCGACGGACTCCTCGTCTTCTTCGACACCTACGACGACGCGCCTGCCTGGCTGCGTGCGGGTGAGGGCCTCGGCGCCATGTGGCTCGCCGCCACGACGGCGGGCCTCGCGCTCGTGCCGCTGAGCCAGGTGATCGAGGTGCCCGAGACCCGGACCGCCTTCCAGGCCGAGGTGCTCGGCAGCCTGGCCCACCCGCTCCTGCTCGTCCGGGTCGGGTGGCGCTCGACCGGGCGCCCCCTGCCGGCCCGTACCCCGCGCCGGCCCGTGTCGGAGGTGCTCGAGCTGGACTGACCCGCGTCGGGGAGGCTGTCCCCCATGACGCGCGTGCACCTGTCCCGCCTGCCGGGCGAGCGCGCCCTGGTGGCCGAGGGCCGCACGAGCCACGAGGTCGCGCTCGCCGACCTGCCGACCCACGTGGCCGCGCGCGAGGCGGACGGTCCCCGATGGGTCTGGGACGACACCGCCCGCTGGGCGCCTTCGCTGCTGGCGGCCGGCGTGCGGGTGGCGCGGTGCCACGACCTGCGTCTGTCCCGTCGGCTGCTGTCGCGCGCGCCCGCCGTCGACACCGCGCTCCTGGCCGGCGAGGACGCCGACCTCTGGGACCGGCTCGGACCGGCGACCGTCTCCGAGCCCGTCCTCTTCAGCGGGCACGACGCGGTCGACCACCTGCGGGCCGACCTCGAGGACGCGCGCCAGCTGGCGGCGATCGACGCCTCCCCCGACGCCGCGCGTCTCCGGCTCCTCGTCGCCGCGGAGTCGGCGGGCGCCCTCGCAGCCGCCGAGATGACGCACGCGGGGGTGCCGTGGAGCGTCGAGGTCCACGAGGCGGTGCTGACCGACCGGCTGGGTCCGCGCCCGCCCCGCGGGGCACGACCGCGGCTGCTCGCGGAGTGCGCCGACGACGTACGCCGCCTGCTGGGCGCTCCCGGCCTCAACCCCGACTCCCATCCCGAGCTGCTCGCCGCGCTGCGCCGGGCCGGCATCGAGGTCGTCGACACGCGCGCCTCGACGCTGCGCACGGTCGACCACCCGGTCGTCGAGCCGCTCCTGCGCTACCGGTCGCTGGCACACCTCTTCTCGACCAACGGCTGGACCTGGATCGACGAGTGGGTGCGCGACGGGCGTTTCCGCCCGGTCTACCAGCCCGCCGGTTCGGCGACGGGTCGGTGGTCGTCCAACGGTGGGGGCGCGCTGTCCTTCCCGGTGCAGGTGCGGTCGGCGGCCGTGGCCGACGAGGGCTGGGCGCTCGTCGTCGCCGACGTCGCCCAGCTCGAGCCGCGGGTGCTCGCAGGGATGAGCGGCGACCGCGCGCTGGCGGGCGCCGCGCGGGGCGCCGACCTCTACCAGGGGATGGTCGAGGCCGGGGCCGTCGCGACGCGCCAGCACGCCAAGCTCGGCCTGCTCGGCGCGATGTACGGCGCGACGAGCGGCGAGAGCGGACGGATGGTCGCCGAGCTGACCCGGCGCTACCCGCAGGCCTTCGGGCTGCTGGAGGAGGCGGCTCGCGCAGGCGAGCGCGGCCAGGCGGTCCGGACGCTGCTCGGGCGGAGCAGCCCGGCCCTCGGCGGGTCGTGGGACGAGTCGCCCGAGGCGCCTCCGGCGGACCTCGCCACCCTCGACCGGCATCGTCGCTCCTTCGGCCGGTTCACCCGCAACTTCGTGGTGCAGGGCACCGGGGCCGAGTGGGCGCTCTGCTGGGTCGCCGAGCTCCGCAACCGGCTCTGGCGGCTCGGCGACGGCATCCTCGAGTCCCGGCCGCACCTGGTCCTCTTCCTCCACGACGAGGTGGTCGTGCACGCCCCGGTCGAGCTCGCCGACGCGGTCGCCGCCGAGATGACCGAGGCGGCGGCCACCGCCGGCCGGCTGCTGTTCCGCGAGCACCCGGTCGACTTCCCGCTCACCATCGCGGTCGTCCGCTCCTACGCCGACGCCGGCAAGCCGGGGACCTAGGTCCCCGCCCGCCCCGACCTTCGCCCCTGACCGTCCCCCACACCGGGGCGGAGCCTTGAGGTGTGCCGGAGACCACGATCCTGCTGCCCCGCACGAGCCCCGCCGTCGTGCCGAGCGGTCGCACGCGCGCCTCCGTCGTACGCCGCTTCGTGGGCGGTTTCTACCTCGTGATGGGCGGCATCAACGCCGGTATCGTCGCGGCGGACCCGGAGGCCTACCGGACCTTCGCCGACGAGTCCTTCTGGCCCTTCGTCACCGACATGTGGCGGTCCGTGGTGATGGCCCACCCGGTCGCCTGGATCCTGGCGCTGGCCGCGGGCGAGGTCGTGCTCGGTCTCCTGCTGCTGCGTGGTGGGCCGGCGGCCCGGGTCGGCTGGGCCGGCGTGATCGCGTTCCACGTCCTCCTAATGTCGTTCGGGTTCGGCTTCTGGCTGTGGTGCGTCCCCGTGCTGCTGCTGCTCGTGCCGGTCGCGCGCGCGGACTGGCCCGCGCTGGCCGGCGAGACGACCGCGACCTCCGCCCCCACCGTCCGGGAGGCGCCTCCCCCGCCCGCAGCCACTGCGCCCGGCCCGACCAGCACCGTGACGCGCTGGTCGACGTGGGTGCTCGCCGCCGCGGTGGTCGGCGCGTCGCTCTACGGCCTGCTCGCCGAGACGCCGTACCGGTCGCTGCCCGAGGCGACCGTCGTGTCGGCGCGGGCCCAGGACGCCTGCAGCATCGTGGTCGCCGCGCTCCTGGTCCTCCTCGTGCGCCCCACGGTGTCGTCCACCGCATCCCACCTCGCCCGGCTGGGGCTGCTCGCCTACCTCCTCTACAGCTACCTGATCTACGTCACCGGCGTCCCGATGAACCGCGTCTTCCTCGTCTACGTCGTGATCGTCTCCCTGTCCGGCGCCGGCCTGCTCGGCGGGCTGCACCGCCTCGTCGAGCGGCCGCCGACCTCGACCGCCTCGCCCCGGCTGACCCGCGCCACCGGGTGGGTGCTGGTCGTCACCGCGGTGCTGTTCGCCGGGCTGTGGCTCTCGGTGCTCCTGCCGTACGCACTGGGCGGGCCCCGGCCCGAGCCCGAGGGCGTCGGCGGCACGCCGTACCCCGTCTTCGTCCTCGACCTCGCGGCGGTCCTGCCCGCGATCGCCGCCGTCGGAGTCCTCCTCCTGCGGCGTCGGGCGGTGGCGGGTGCGCTGGCGACGGTCGCCCTCCTCAAGATCCTCACCCTCTTCACCGCGCTGTGGGCCGGGCCCGTCCTGGCCCTCGTCACCGACGCCGACGTGCACCTGGGACCCGATGCGGTGCCCAGCCTGCTGCTGCTCGCGGCCAGCGCATGGCTCACGGCACGGTGGCTGCGGTCGTTCCCACCCGGTCCACGGCCCGTCCCCGCACCCGCATCGCCACCCGAGAGGAGCACACCATGACCGCACTGGTGGTCCACGAGTCCCACTGGGGCAACACCCGTCAGGTGGCGCAGGCGATCGCCGACGGCCTCGCCGACAGCCACGGCGGACCGGTGCAGGTCGTCGACGTCGCGGCGGCGCCGTCCCCGCTGCCCGACGGCGTCGACCTCGTCGTGCTCGGCGGCCCGACCCACGCCTTCTCCATGAGCCGGCCAGCAACCCGGCGCGACGCGCACGACCGCGGCGCGGAGCCCGGGCACGAGGCCCCGGCATCCGCGAGTGGCTGGCCACCCTGCCCGCCGGTGACACCTCGTGCGCCGTCGCGACCTTCGACACGCGTGCCGAGCAGGTGCGCCGGCTGCCCGGGTCGGCGGCCCGCGCGGCCGGGCGGTTCGTGTCGCGCCACCGCCTCGGCACGATGGTGGCGACCGAGTCCTTCTACGTCACCGACGCCCCCGGTCCGCTCGTCGACGGCGAGCCTGGAGCGGGCGCGAGCGTGGGGGCGGGCCCTGGCCTCACGCGCGTAGCGGCGCTCGCGCCGCGGCTCCGCTGTGGGCCTCGTCTCAGTGCGAGCGGTGACGCATACTCCCGGTTTGCGCACCGGCGTCGTTCTTTGGTCTGGTCCTCGGATGGCCACCGGAATCGAGCATCCCCGAGACCTGCCCACACCCGACCCCGTCGACGACCCGCACCCCGCCCTGGACGCGGCCATCGAGCCCACCGTGCCTCGCGAGACGGGCGTGGACAAGGCTCGTCTTCGGCGTCACGGCGGTCGTCAGCCTCGCCTTCCTCGTCTGGGGCTTCCTCAGCACCGGCAGCCTCGCCGACGCCTCGGGCACCGGCCTCGGCTGGACGATGAGGAACGCGGGATGGCTCTTCGTGCTCACCTCGAGCGCCTTCGTGGTCTTCGTGATCTGGTTGGCGCTGGGCAAGTTCGGCAACATCCCGCTCGGCCGCGACGACGAGGACCCGGAGTTCCGGACCATCTCGTGGGTGGCGATGATGTTCAGCGCCGGCATGGGCATCGGCCTCATGTTCTACGGCGTCAGCGAGCCGATCAGCCACTTCGTCACGCCCCCGCCGGGCACCGGTGACGCCGGTGACGCCGCGGCCGCGCAGCACGCGATGGCGACCACGATGTTCCACTGGACCCTGCACCCGTGGGCGATCTACGCGGTCGTCGGCCTCGCCGTCGCGTACGGCGTCTACAAGGGGCGCCTCAGCCGATCAGGCTCGGCCTTCGAGCCGCTCCTCGGTCGCCACGCCCACGGACTGGGCGGCAAGGCCATCGACATGTTCGCCATCTTCGCGACCCTCTTCGGCTCCGCCACCTCGCTCGGTCTCGGCGCCCTCCAGATCGAGTCCGGCCTGCAGATCGTCGCCGGGCTCGGCGACACCGGCAACGCCGTCCTCGTCGGCATCATCGCCGTCCTCACGGCAGCCTTCGTGCTCTCCGCCGTCTCCGGCGTGGCCAAGGGCATCCAGTGGCTGTCCAACATCAACATGGTCCTCGCCGTGGCGCTCTCGCCCTGTTCGTGTTCATCGTCGGCCCCACCGTCTTCATCCTCAACCTGGTCCCCACCTCGATCGGCGCCTACTTCGCCGACCTGCCGATGATGGCCGCGCGCACCGCTGCCGAGGGTGACGAGGTCAGCACCTGGCTCTCGACGTGGACCGTCTTCTACTGGGCGTGGTGGCTGTCGTGGACGACGCCGTTCGTCGGCATGTTCATCGCCCGCATCTCTCGTGGTCGCACCATCCGCCAGTTCGTGACCGGTGTGCTCCTCGTCCCCAGCATGATCAGCGTCGTGTGGTTCTGCATCTTCGGCGGTGCGGCCATCGACCTGCAGCAGAAGGGCACCGACATCGCCGGTGCTGGCGGCCTGGAGAACCAGGCTCTTCTTCAGCACCCTCGATGCCTACCCTCGCCACGGTCTCGAGCATCGTCGTGATGGTGCTCGTCGGCATCTTCTTCGTCTCCGGCGCCGACGCGGCCTCCATCGTCATGGGCTCGCTCTCCGAGCGCGGCACGATCCACCCGAGCCGTCCGACCGTCATCTTCTGGGGCGTGGCCACCGGTGCCGTCGCGGCCGTGATGCTGCTGGTCGGCGGCCCGGACGCCCTCAGCGGCCTGCAGACCATCACGGTGATCGCGGCGCTGCCCTTCGTGCTCATCATGATCGGCCTCGCGGTGGCCCTGGTGAAGGACCTCGCCCAGGACCCGCTGGTCGTGCGTCGCAAGTACGCCATCGAGGCCGTCGAGGCCGCGGTCATCACCGGTGTCACCGAGCACGGCGACGACTTCGTCCTCTCGGTCGAGAAGAGCGAGGCCTAGGCTCCGTCCCATGACCACCGACCCGCTCCGCATCGGCTTCGTCACCGGCGCGACTCCCGACAAGTGGGCCCGGCACTGGCGCGAGCGCCGGCGCGAGCCGCTGGGCTCGTGCCGGTGACGGAGGCCGACCAGGCCTGGAGGGGGTGCGGGACGGCAGCCTCGACATGGCTCTCGTCCGGCTCCCGGTCGACCGCGACGGACTGCACTGCGTCCGGCTCTACGACGAGCCTGCAGGTGGCCGTGGCCTCCCGCGACCACGTCCTGGCCGCAGCCGACGAGGAGGTCACCACGGCCGACCTCGTCGACGAGCAGGCCTGGTCCGCCCGCACCCGAGCGGGTGGACGCCTGCGGCGGAGCAGGCTCGACTGGCCGCCGATGACCGAGCGCGAGGCGATCGAGACGGTCGCCGCCGGCACCGGCATCGTCGTCGTACCGATGTCGGTGGCCCGGCTCCACCAGCGCAAGGACGTCGTCACGCGTGTCGTGACCGACCTCGAGCCCAGCGCGATCGCGCTGGTCTGGCGCATCGACCGGGACGACGAGGTCACCCAGACGTTCGTCGGCGTGACGAAGGGGCGTACGGCCAACACGTCGCGCTGACGCTGCTCCCGCGGGTCCGGGCGTCTGCGCGGCGCGGGACGGGGTACAGGTCGCGCATGCGCATCGTCATCACCGGAGCCAGCGGCAACGTCGGCTCGGCCCTCGTCCGGCGGCTGGCCCAGGACGGCGGGCACGAGCTCGTCGGCGTCGTCCGGCGGCCGCCGGACACGACGTGCTGCCAGCGATGGAGTGGGTGGCCGTCGACCTGACCGACGAGTCGGACACGCCCGCGCTGCGCGCCGCGTGCCAGGGCGCCGACGCAGTCGTGCACCTCGCGTGGGGGTTCCAGCCCTCGCACCGGGAGGAGCACCTGCGCGAGCTCGGGGTCGGTGGCACGGGGCGCGTCATCGACGCAGTGGTGGCCACCGGGGTCCCCCACCTGGTGCACATGTCGTCGGTCGGCGCCTACTCGCCCAAGCGGGACGACGCCCCGGTCGACGAGACGTGGCCCACCGGCGGGGTCCCGACGTCGATGTACAGCCGGCACAAGGCCGCCGCCGAACGGCTGCTCGACGCCCTGGAGGTCGACGCACCGGACGTGGTCGTCACCCGGGTGCGGCCCGGGATCATCGGCCAGCGCAGCGCGGGCAGTGCCCTGCTGCGCTACGGGCTGCCCGCCCTGGTCCCTGCGGGGCTGCTGCGCCACGTGCCGGTGCTGCCGATCGACGAGGGCCTCGTCATCCCGATGGTCCACGCCGACGACGTCGCGGATGCGTTGGTCCGGGTGCTGGGGTCCCGCGCGGGGGGTGCGTTCAACCTGGCCGCCGAGCCGCCGGTCACCGCACAGGACGTGGCCGACGTCCTCGGCGCTCGACTCGTCCACGTCCCGTCCCGTGCGGTGCGCGCCGCCGTGTCGGCCAGCTGGCACGCGCGGGTGCAGCCGCTCGACCCGGGCTGGATCGACATGGGCTTCGCCGTGCCCCTCCTCGACACCACGCGGGCACGGACGGAGCTGGGGTGGGCGCCGTCGGCGGACGCGACGTCGGTCCTGGCCGAGACCCTCGCCGGCATGCAGGACACCGCCTCGTCGGGTACGCCGGTCCTCCGGCCGCGCAGCGTCGCGGGTGGTCTCCTCCGCGCCCTGCGTCGCGGACCGGTCAGCCGCCGCCGTGAGCCGTAAGGGCGACCCGCGTCGCGGCCGGGACGAATCCGGATGCTGCGAGCCGGTGTGCCTCGTGCTCGTCGTCCGTCGCGGCGAGGACTGTGACGTGCCGCGCGTGGCGACGGGCGTCCGCCGCAGCCGCACCGAACGCCGCGTCCGCGTGGGCGTCCTCGCCACCGGGTGCGTAGCACGCGCCCATCCGGACCGTGTCGGCGAGCACGCGGCTGCGGCTGCACATCGCGACCGGCCGACCGTCGACCTCCCACAGCACCAGCGCACCGGTCGCGAGCGGGTCGTCGACGACGTACGCCCGGTCGCTGGGGTCACCGGGCAGCCCCGCCATCAGCTCGTCGAACCACCGGTGCAGCAACGCCCGGTCGTCCGGGCCCGCGACGCGGGGACGCCCGGCGCACGTCGGAGCCGGCGCCTGACCCTCGAGCAGGTGCACGGTGAACGACCGCGCCGGCGTCAGGCACGTGCCCACTGCGGCCCACGCCTCGACGACGTCGTCAGCGACCACGCCCGGCACGCCGAGGGCGGCCGGGTGGTCGAGGACGGACGTGAGCCCGGTGAGTGCCGCGCGCGGCATCCGCGTCAGCAGCGGGCTGTGCCGCGGCGCCGCCACGTACGCCCCGCTGACGGTGCCGTCGTCGCTGCTCCACCAGCCGCACGCCAGCCCGTCCGGCGTGCTGTCCGTGGCGAGGAGGTGGCCGACCTCAGCCAGCAGTGGTGCGTTCTCGACGGGGTGCTCGGCGAGACATGGTCCTGCTGCGTGCCAGAGCACCGCCGCGTCGGTCGTCAGGTGCCACGCCACGCGCCGATCGTCCCACGGGCGCCAGGCTCTCGGTCACGGGCCGAAGACGGACACCAGCACCATGGTCCCGACCATCAGCAGCAGGAGCGGCATGAGCACCCAGAAGTACTGCGTGTCGATCCACTTCTTCTTCTCGTCCGGGTCCCACGGACCCTGCGGTCGGTCGCTGCCGGGGTTGATGAGCATGGGCTCACCCTCGCACAACCCGCTGCCTACGACGCCGCGTCCGCACCGGGGCCCGTTGTCGATGACCAGGAAAGCCGGTGTGCGGTGGCTGTGGTCCATGTGGTGGACCACAGCCACCGCACTGTGGCTGCGGAGTGGTCTCTGCCTTGCCAGCGGCCCACGGTCAGACGTTGGCGCGCCACCACTCACCGTGCGCCAAGGCGGTGGACTCGACCATCGACGCCCAGTCGTGGGCGGACTCGGTCAGTCCCGGTGCTTGCCGCGGCGCGAGTGGGGCGTGGCGAGAACGGACTCGACGCGGTCCTGGTCGTAGACCTCGCCCAACCAGTCGAAGAGCCCGCGCAGCACCTCGGGATCGGCCACGTAGTCGTCGTAGTGGACGCGGTAGGCGGCGTCGCCCAGACCAGCCACCGTGCCGAGGATCTTGTCCTCGATCGCCCGCACCTGCGCCAGCGGGTCGTCCTTGTGCGTCCAGTAGTTGCTGGCCGCGACGTCCTCGAGGTTGCGCGTGTTGACGACGAAGCGTGCGCCGGGGAACACCTGGCGCAGGAAGTCGACGTAGTCGGGCAGGTCGTCGTCGTACCAGCGGATCTCCTTGTAGCCGGTGACCCGCGTGTCGTGCTCGGGCCGCAGCAGGGTCGCCTCGGCCAGCGCACGGATGTGCTGCAGCGACGCCGCCTCGGGGAACGCCTCGATCCCGAACCACGGGTGCGTCGGCTGGCTCGCACGGGCCGGGTCGACGCGTGCCCGCTCGGTCAGGCCGCTGCGGTGGAAGTCGTAGAGGTGCCGCATGGCGTGGCGGTTCTCCCCGCGCAGCAGCCAGCCCGGGATCGAGTTGAGGATGCCCATCAGCAGTGTCGAGCCCGACCTGCCGTAGGTCATCACGAAGACGTGCTTCAGCTCGTGCACGTCACCACGACTTCTCGAGCGGGCGGCCCTCGTGGAAGCCGGCGGCGGACTGGACGCCCACGAGCGCGCGCTCGTGGAGCTGCGTGAGGTCGCTCGCACCGGCATAGGTGCAGGCGGACCGGACGCCGGAGCAGATCTGGTCGATGAGGTCCTCGACGCCGGGGCGGTCGGGGTCGAGGTACATCCGCGAGGACGAGATGCCCTCCTCGTAGAGGCCCTTGCGCGCGCGGTCGTACGACGACTCGCTGGAGGTGCGGTTGGCGACGGCCCGGGCCGAGGCCATCCCGAAGGACACCTTGAACGGCCGGCCGTCGGCGTCGAGCATCAGGTCGCCCGGCGACTCGTGCGTGCCGGCGAACCAGGAGCCGATCATCACCGACGAGGCGCCCGCGGCCAGCGCGAGGGCGACGTCGCGCGGGTGGCGCACTCCCCCGTCGGCCCACACGTGCTTGCCGAGCTCGCGTGCGGCGGTGGCGCACTCCAGGACCGCGGAGAACTGCGGCCGACCCACGCCGGTCATCATCCTCGTGGTGCACATGGCGCCGGGCCCGACGCCGACCTTGACGATGTCGGCGCCGGCCTCGATCAGGGTGCGGGTGCCCTCGGCCGAGACGACGTTGCCGGCTGCGACCGGCACGGTCGGAGACAGGGCGCGGACCGCCCGCAGCGCCTGCACCATCCGGTCCTGGTGGCCGTGGGCGGTGTCGACGACGAGGCAGTCGACGCCCGCCTCGAGCAGCATCGCGGCCCGGTCGGCGACCTCACCGTTGACGCCGACCGCGGCTGCGATCCGCAGGCCCCCGGACGGGTCGGCGGCCGGCGTGTAGAGGGTGGCGCGGAGCGCACCGAGCCGGGTCAGCACGCCGACCAGCTCGCCCGTGGCGGACACGGCGATCGCGAGCGGCGCCTTGGCCCGCTCGATCGCGTCGTAGACCTCGCGCGGGTCGGCGTCGGCCTGGACCGTGACGACGTCCTGGTTCATCACCCTCGACACCTGGGCGAAGCGGTCGACGTCCGCGCAGTCGGCCTCCGAGACGACCCCGACCGGTCGCCCGTCCTGCACCACCACGGCCGCCCTGTGCGCCCGCTTCGGGATCAGTGAGAGCGCCTCCGCGACGGTCTGGTCGGGTCGCAGCTCGATCGGGGTGTCGAAGACCCGGTGTCGCTGCTTGACCCACCGGACGACGTCGGTGACCACGGGGATCGGGATGTCCTGCGGGATCACCGTGATGCCGCCGCGCCGCGCGACCGTCTCGGCCATCCGCCTGCCGGCAATGGCGGTCATGTTCGCGACGACGAGCGGCAGGGTCGTGCCGGTGCCGTCGTCGGTGGCGAGGTCGACGTCGTAGCGGCTCGCGACCGAGGAGGCGCGCGGAACCATGAAGACGTCGTCATAGGTCAGGTCGTGGGGCGGCGCTGCGCCGTCGAGGAACTGCACGTGTCTGGACTCTACGCGGCCGGCAGGCGCTTCGGCCGGAGCCCGGCGTCCGCGAGCTCGAGGACCGCCAGGCGTCGTACGACGTCGGGGTCCCGCTGGCGCCACGCCCCGGCCGGGTCGTCGCTCACCCTGGCGAGCACGTGCATCGGCTGGTGGGCCAGCGCGCGCAGGGCGAAGAGGTCGAGGTCCTCCGCGGCGTCGATGAACCTCGCGCCGGCCGTCGCCTCGCGGATGAAGCGCCACCTGAGCGGCAGGTGGATCGCCGAGACGATGAGGATCGGGATCAGCGCCACCGACAGGCCGAGCAGCAGCGCCAGCTGCTCGACCGCCTCGACCGTGTCGCGGCCCGCGGCGGCAAGACCGTCGGACGCGTCGGCCGCCCGGTCGAACGGCACCGCCAGCTCGTCGCCCACCAGCGGCGCCTCCCCCAGCTGCCCCCCGGCGTCGCGCAGCTGCTCGGCCATCGACGTGGCCGCCGAGTCGGTCTGGCGGGCGGGCTCGGCCAGCTGCGCCGTTCCGTCGTGGACGGCCATCCCGATCCAGACCCAGAGCACCAGCCACGCGACGAACAGGAGGTCGGCGAGCACCTGCAGCGTGCGGCGGAGGGGCGTGTCGGCGAAGAGCTTCATGACGCCACCCTGCCAGTCCGGATCAGGCCCGGGTCACCCCTGCGCGCTCGCCGCCTCCTGGAGCGCGTGCCACGTGCGGTCCACGTCCGCCGCCGTGGTGCGCCAGCTGCCCACCGCGAGCCGGATGGCCGCGCGGCCCTCGACCGTGGTGTGCGAGAGGTAGGCCTCCCCCGAGGCGTTGACGGCCTCCATCGCGGCCAGGGTCTGCTCGTCGCCGGCAGTGAGCCGGAAGACCACGAGCGAGAGCGAGGGCTCGGTGACCATCTCGAAGCGGTCGTCGGCCGCGACCAGGTCGGCGACGTGCTGGGCGAGAGCGATGCCGCTGCGGACGTGCGCGCGCAGCCCCTCGAGCCCGTAGGTCCGCAGCACCGCCCACAGCTTGATCGCCCGGAACCGGCGGCCGAGCTGCGGGTGCCAGTCGCGGTAGTCGACGACCTCGCCCGACTCCGTGGCGGCGTTGCGCAGGTACTCCGGGAGGATCGACAGGGCCCCGGTCAGGGCGGCCCGGTCACGCACCCAGAAGGTGCTGCAGTCGAAGGTCGTCAGCAGCCACTTGTGGGGGTTGGTGACGAACGAGTCCGCGGCCTCGACGCCGGCCAGGACGTCGCGGTGCTCGGGGCACACGGCCGCGACGCCCGCCCAGGCGGCGTCCACGTGCAGCCACACGCCCCACTCGCGCACCACCTCCGCGACCGCGGCGATGTCGTCCATCGCACCCGTCGAGGTCGTGCCGGCGGCGACGTGCACCATCACCGGACGCAGCCCCGCCTCCACGTCGTCGACGACCGCGGCGCGCAGCTCCTCGACGTCCATCGCCTGGGTCGCCGGGTCGACGGCGATCGTGCGGACGGCGTCCTCGCCGAGGCCCGCCATCATCGCCGCCTTCACCAGCGACGAGTGCGCCTGCGTGGAGCCGTAGACGCGCCAGCCGGCGTCGCCGACGCCGTGACGTCGTACGGCGCCCGCGCTGGCGCGGTGCAGCGCGGACAGCAGCGCGGTGAAGGTCGCGGTGGACGCGGTGTCCTGGATGACGCCGCCGCCCGGACCGTCGCTCCGGAACGCCTCCGGCAGCCCGAGCGCCTCGGCGAACCAGTCCAGCACCACCTGCTCCACCTCGGTCACGGCCGGGCTGGTCGCCCAGATCATCCCCTGCGCCCCGATGCCGCTGGAAAGGAGGTCGCCGAGGATCGCGGCCGGTGAGGAGTTGGCCGGGAAGTAGGCGAAGAACCGCGGGTGCTGCCAGTGGGTCAGGCCGGGCACGACGACGCGGTCGAGGTCCGCGAGCAGGGCGTCGAACGGCTCGCCGTCCTCCGGCGCCGACGCCGGCAGGAGGCGTCGTACGTCGCCGGGCGCGACCTGCGCGCGGACCGGCAGGGCGTCGAGCGAGGCCCAGTAGTCGGCGATCCAGTCGATGGCGGCGTGCCCGTGGCGGCGGAACTCCTCGGGCGTCATGTGGGCGGGCTGGTCCGGCATGGGCAGAAGGTACTCGGAACGGTTGAGCGTGGGTACTCAGCCCGGATCGGGTAGGCCTGCGGCTCCGGCGACGCTCGTGGACGACGACGGTTGACCCATGGCCTCCTCGACTCCCACCAAGAACACCAACGCCTTCTTCCTGCAGGCCGGCATCTCCTTCGCCGTCGCCCTGCTGACCATGATCTTCGCGATCTTCTACCTGCCGGTCGACCCGTGGATCCGCGCCTTCCTCGGCCTCGGGACCATGTTCCTCACCACGTCGAGCTTCACCCTCGCCAAGTGCGTCCGTGACGCCCAGGAGGACAGCTACGTGGTCTCCCGCATCGACCAGGCCCGCGTCGACAAGATCCTCTCCGACCACGACCCCTTCAAGTCCGTCTCCTGATCCGCACGCTGACCGGGCACTTCCTGCCCGTCTCGGAGCCCGACCGGGCGCTTCCTGTGGCAGGAAGCGCCCGGTCGGCGCGTGCATGCGCAAGGAAGCGCCCGGTCAGCGCAGCTCGGAACTGCTCAGCCCCAGCACCCGGCGGGCCACGATGAGCTGCTGGATCTGCTGGGTGCCCTCGAAGATGTCGAGGATCTTGGAGTCGCGGGCCCACTTCTCCAGCAGCTCGGCCTCGCTGTAGCCGAGGGTGCCGCACAGCTGGACGCACGTCAGCGTGACGTCGGACCCGACGCGTCCGGCCTTCGCCTTCGCCATCGAGGCCTCGAGCGAGTTGGGCTTGCGGTTGTCGGCCATCCACGCGGCCTGCATCATCAGCAGCCGCGCGCCCTCCCAGTCGGCCTCGAGGCGCAGGAACGTCGCCGCCGCCGCGGACTGCACCTGGGCGGGACGGTCGTAGTCGATCACCACGCCCGCCTGCTCGAGCAGGTCGCGGGTCAGGTCGAGCGAGGCGCGGGCGCACCCGACCGCCATCGCGGCGACCAGCGGGCGGGTGTTGTCGAAGGTCGCCATCGCGCCCGCGAAGCCCGACTTCGTGTCGATCTCCGGCGAGCCGAGCAGGTCCTCGGCCGGCACCCGGCAGTCGGTGAAGGTGATGACCGCGGTGTCGGACGCGCGGATCCCGAGCTTGTGCTCGAGCCGCTCGACCGTGAGGCCGGGGTTGTCCTTGCGGACGAGGAAGGACTTGATCGCCGCGCGGCCGAGGTCCTTGTCGAGGGTCGCCCACACCACCACCGAGTCGGCGCGCTGGCCGGACGTGACGTAGATCTTCTCGCCGTTGATGACGTACTCGTCGCCGTCCTTCACCGCCGTGGTGGTGATGTTGGCCGAGTCCGACCCGGTGCCGGGTTCGGTGATCGCCATCGCCGCCCACGTGCCCCGGTAGCGCTCGAGCTGCTCCTCGTCGGCCACCGACGCGATGGCGGAGTTGCCGAGCCCCTGGCGCGGCATCGACAGCAGCAGCGCGGTGTCGCCCCAGCACATCTCGGCGACGGAGAGCACGGACGCGAGGTTGGCGCCGTTGCGGACCGTGCCGCTGTCGCCGTCGGCGGAGGTGTCACGGCGTACGCCCCCCGCACCGGCGCCGCCGGTCGCCCCGGTCTCGGACACGCCGTCGATGAGCGCGGCGAGCATGTCGAGCTCCTTGGGGTACGCGTGCTCGGCCCGGTCGTAGGTCCGTGAGATCGGGCGCAGCATGTTCATCGCCAGCTGGTGGGCCTGGTCGATCAGCCCGACGAGCTTCCTGGGGGTCTCGAGGTTGATCGCCATCAGATCATCACCGCGCCTTCCATCACGCCGACGGCCCGCAGGTCGCGGTACCACCGCTCGACCGGGTGTTCCTTGACGAAGCCGTGGCCGCCGAGCAGCTGCACGCCGTCGAGCCCGATGCGCATGCCCTTCTCGGCGCACAGCTGGCGGGCGAGGCCGACCTCGCGGGCGAAGTCCTGGCCGCGCGCGGCGCGCGAGGCCGCCTTCCAGGTGAGGAGGCGCATCGCCTGCACCTCGATGGCCATGTCGGCGACCATGAAGGCCACCGACTGGCGGTGACTGATCGGCTCCCCGAAGGCCTCGCGCTCGTTGACGTAGGGCTTCACGTAGTCGAGCACCGCCTGGCCGGTCCCGACCGCGAGCGCGCACCACGCCAGGCGGGAGAGGCGTACGCACTCGGCGTGGGCGACGCCGTCCGTGTCACCGAGCAGCGCGTCGGCGCCCACCCGTACGCCGCCGAGGTGCAGGCGCGACAGCCCGGCAGCGCGCACCCCCATCGACGGGTCGGCCTCCGCCTCGAGCCCGTCGGCGCCGGACTCGACGAGGAACAGCGCCGGCGTGCCGTCGAGCACCGCGGACACGACGAACAGCTCGGCGTCGGCACCGCGGACGACCCCGGACTTCACGCCGTCGAGCACGAAGCCGTCCCCGTCGCGCCGGGCCATGGTCGCCAGGTCGAAGGGGTCGAAGAGCACCCGCGGCTCCGCGACGGCGAGCGCCGCGACCGGGACCCCCGATCCGGTGGTGCCACCGGTGAACGCGGGCAGATAGGTCTGCTGCTGGGCGTCGGTGCCCCACAGCGCGATCGCGGTGGCGACCGACCCGGGCGCGAGAGCCGCGACGGCGAGCCCCATGTCCCCCTGTGCCAGTGCCTCGGCGACGAGGGCGCCGGCCATGGCCGACCGCTCCTCCAGGATGCCGCCGAGCTGCTCGGGGACGCCCAGGACGGGCACCCCCACCTCCTCGGCGGCGGCCAGGACCTCTGGCGGGGGCGCGCACGCGTCGTCGGCCGCGGAGGCGGCGGGTCGGAGCACCTCGGCCGCGAGCTCGCGCACGACCTCCAGCAGCATCTCCTCGTCCTCGGTGGGCGTGAGGTCGAAGACCCCGCGTGACGCGGCGCTCGCCGGACGGGCCCCTGCCGTGCGACCGCCGGCCCGGGCGAACGTGCGACCGGCGGCGGTCGCCACCCGGAACCCGTTGCGCGTCGTCGTGTAGACCGCCTGCTCGGCCTGCTTGCGCAGGCCCACGCGGTCGAGGAGCTCGCTCTGTGCCAGCCGGTTCACCGCGGCGACGGCGAGCCCGATCGCGTCGCGTGACTCCCGGGACGACAACCCGTGGCGGCCGCCGGGCCGCAGGCCGCTGATGAAAGACATGGCTCAAATGTAACTCCGAGTTACATCGATGGCCAGCACCCAGCCGCCCCGCGGGTGCCGTACCCCCGGCTGGCTAGGATCCCCGCATGCCCGACGAGCAGCCGACCGACGCCCAGACCGGCACCGACCCCGGGGTCCGGGCTCCCCACGGTCCCCTCCCCGACGGCGGCTCGGTCCGCCCGATCACCCGCTGGGGCACGCCGGTCATGCACCGCCCCCAGGCCGCGGTGACGTCGTACGACGACGCACTCGCGGCGCTGGCCGCCGACATGGTCGCCACGATGTACGCCGCCGAGGGGGTCGGCCTGGCCGCCTGCCAGGTCGGCGAGGACGTGGCGATGTTCGTCTTCGACTGCCCTGACGACGAGGGCGTACGCACCGTCGGCGTCGTGTGCAACCCCGTCGTCACCCTCCCCGAGGGCAAGGACCGTCGACTCGAGGACGACGACGAGGGCTGCCTGTCCTTCCCCGGGTCCTTCGAGCCCTGCCCCCGCCCCGACTGGGCGCGCGTCGAGGGCCAGGGTCTCGACGGCCGGCCGGTCTCGTTCGAGGGCGACGGCCTGCTCGCCCGCTGCCTGCAGCACGAGACCGACCACACGCTCGGCACCGTCTTCGGCGACCGCCTCTCCGCGAAGGCGCGCAAGCGGCTGTCCAAGAAGCACGACGCGGCCGCCGAGGACTACCCGCTCACCTGGCCGGCCGGATGAACGACCTCAGAATCACGCGGGAGAACGCGCGCTTCCAGCAGTGGGAGGCGCTGCTGACCAACCGCTCCAAGCGGCACCGCAACCGGGAGTTCCTGGTGCAGGGTGTCCGGCCCATCACCCGGGCCGTCGAGGAGGGCTGGACGGTGCGCGCCCTGCTGCGCGCCGACGGCGCCACCTCCACCTGGTCCGACGACCTGTGGTCGACGACCGACGCCGAGCGGGTGCTGCTGTCCCCCGATCTGCACGCCCGGCTCAGCGGTCGCGAGGAGGGCGCCGAGCTGGTCGCGGTCGTCGAGATGCCCGAGGACGGCGTCGCCCGCCTCGAGGACTCGCGGCGCCCGCACGGCCCGGTCGTGGTCTTCGACCGCCCGACGAGCCCGGGCAACATCGGCACGCTCGCCCGCTCGGCGGACGCCTTCGGTGCGTCCGCCCTCGTGGTCACCGGCCACGCGGCCGACCCCTACGACCCGCAGGCGGTGCGGGCCAGCACCGGCTCGCTCTTCGCCCTGACGGTGCTCCGGGTGCCCGGCCCCGGCCCGGTGGTCGAGCACGCCCACGCCCACGGCTACCGCATCGTCGGCACCGACGAGGACGGCCGGGCCCTCGCGGACGTCGACCTCGGCGGGCGACTCGTGGTCGTCGTGGGCAACGAGACCCACGGCCTGTCCTCGGGATGGCGCGCCGCGTGCGACGAGGTCGTCGCCATCTCGATGGTCGGCACCGCCTCGTCCCTCAACGCCGCCGTGGCCGGGTCGATCGTGCTGCACGAGTCGCTGCGCCAGCGCGGCTGACGGGGCGTCGTACGACATGGAAGCAGTGCTCGACTGGGTCGTGCTCGTCATGCGCACGGTCGGCTCCCCCGGCGTCGGTCTCGCCACCGCCCTCGAGACGGTGTTCCCGCCCGTCCCGAGCGAGCTGGTGCTGCCCCTGGCGGGCTACACCGCCAGCCAGGGCTACTACAGCGTCTTCGCGGCCATCGCCTGGGCGACGGCCGGCTCGCTGGCGGGGGCGCTGGTCCTCTACTGGCTCGGGGCGGCCTGGGGGCTGGAGCGCATCTGCGCGCTGGCCGACCGGATCCCGCTGATGCACGCCCACGACGTCCGTCGGGCCGTTGCCTGGTTCGGCCGGCACGGCCGCACCGCGGTCTTCGTCGGCCGACTCGTGCCGGGCGTCCGCAGCCTGATCTCGATCCCCGCCGGCATCGACCGGATGCCGCTCGCACGCTTCTGCCTCTTCACGACCGCCGGGAGCCTGGTCTGGAACGCGGCACTGATCCTCGCCGGCTACGAGCTCGGCGCGCGGTGGCACGTCGTCGAGGGGTACGTCGGTCCGGTGAGCAACGTGGTCTACGTGCTGATCGGCGTCGCCGTGGTCGTCGTGGCGGCCCGGCGACTGCGGCACCGCCTGACCTGAGTGCCGGGTCAGCGACGCGCCGCGGCGTAGCAGGCCACGGCGCTGGCAGCCGCGACGTTGAGGGAGTCGATCCCGGCCGCCATCGGGATCACGGCACGACGATCGGCCGCGGTCTCCCAACGCGAGGACAGACCGTGCCCCTCCGACCCCAGCACCAGGGCGAGGCGGTCGACGCCGGCAACGGCCTCCTCGATCGGGACCGAGTCGGGACCGAGGGTCAGCGCGACCGTCGTCCAGCCACGCCGGGCGAGCTCCGGGAGGGCGTCGTACCAGTCGGGCAGCCGGGTCCACGGCGTCGAGAACACTGCTCCCATGCCGACCTTGATCGAGCGACGGTAGAGCGGATCGGCACACCGTGGCGACAGGAGCACGGCGTCGAAGCCCAGCGCGGCACCGGAGCGGAAGACCGCCCCCACGTTGGTGTGGTCGACGAGGTCCTCGAGCACCAGGACCGAGCGTGCGCCGTCGAGCACGTCGTCCACGGACGGCAGCGGCCGCCGGCGCAGGGATGCCAGCGCCCCGCGGTGCACGTGGAATCCGGTGACCTGCTCGATGGCCGCCTCGGACAGGACGTAGCAGGGAGCGGCACTGCGGGCGAGCACGTCGTCGAGGCCGTCGAGCCAGCGCGGCGCCATCAGGAACGATCGTGCCTCGTGGCCGGCCTCCACGGCCCGGCGCACCACCTTCTCCCCCTCCGCGAGGAAGAGACCGTGCTCGGCCTCGAGGCTCTTGCGCAGCTCGACGTCGCGCAGGTCCCGGTAGTCGGCCAGGCGCGGGTCGTCGGGGTCGGAGATCTCGACGAGGTCAGGCACGGTCGTAGTGTGCCGGACGGGCCACGGCGACGACCTCGCCCACCACGATGATCGCGGGCGGGGCGACCCGGTGGGCGACCAGGTCGTCGGCGAGGGCACCGAGGGTGCTGAGGACGGTGCGCTCGGTCGGCATCGTGCCGTCGACGATCACCGCCACCGGCGTCGCCACGTCGCGTCCGCCGTCGAGCAGCGCGTCTGCGATCGCCGGCGCGTTGTCGACCGCCATCAGCAGGACGAGCGTGCCCCGGAGCCCGGCGACCGCGTCCCACACGACCAGGGACTCCGGGTGCCCGGGCGGGAGGTGGCCGGAGATGACGGTGAACTCGTGGGCGATCCCGCGGTGGGTGACCGGGATGCCGACCCGGGCAGGCACGGCGATGGCCGAGCTGAGACCGGGTACGACGGTGACGGGCACGTCGGCGGCCGCGCAGGCGAGAAGCTCCTCGAAGCCGCGGCCGAAGACGAAGTTGTCGCCGCCCTTGAAGCGGACGACGCGCTTGCCGGCCCGTGCCCGGTCGACGATCACCTCGTTGATCGTCTGCTGCGACGCCGATCGCCCACGGGGCAGCTTGGCGACGTCGATGAGCTCGACGTCGGGACCGAGCTCGTCGAGGAGCTCCCGGGGAGCGAGCCGGTCGGCCACGACGACGTCGGCGGTGGCGAGGGCGTGGCGGGCGGCCACGGTCACGAGCTCCGGCTCGCCCGGCCCCCCACCCACGAGGACGACGCCCGGGCTGCGGTCGTGGGCATCGGAGGCCGTCAGGTGCCCGTCCCGCAGCGCGGTGACGATGTCGTCGCGCAAGGCCGCGGACTTCCGCGGCTCGCGGTTGCCGAGCACGCCGACGCTCACGCTGCCGTGGTGGCCGACCGCCGGGGTCCAGGCGGTGCCGCCGAGGGCGTCGTCGGCGCGGACGCAGAACGTGTGGCGGGCGTCGGCGGCCGCGACGACGCGGGCGTTGACGGCCGGGTCGTCGGTCGCTGCGACGACGTACCAGGCGCCGTCGAGGTCGGACTCGGTGAACTCCCGCAGCACCAGCGTCAGCTCGCCTGCCAGCCCCTCGAGCGCCGGAGTCACCTCGAGGCTCACGACGGTCACGTCGGCACCGGCGCCGAGCAGCCCCGACACGCGTCGCTGGGCGACGTGCCCGCCGCCGATGACCACGACCTTGCGACCGGTGAGCACCAGCCCCGCCAGGTAGGGATGGGGGTCGGCACCGCGCTGGGTCATGCCCCGATTGTCCCTTCCGGGCTCACGGGCAGGTGGCTACGTTCGAAGGATGAGCATCGAGCGGCCCGTGGCCCCCAATCCCTACGACTACCTGCCCGCGACCGAGTCCTTCACCGTCACCAGCACGGACGTGACCGACGGCGCACCCCTGAAGGACGACCAGGTGGCGGCCCTCGGCAACACCTCGCCGCAGCTGAGCTGGACGGGAGCACCTGAGGGCACGCAGTCCTTCGTGGTCACCTGCTTCGACCCCGACGCCCCGACCCCGAGCGGGTTCTGGCACTGGTGCCTGGTCGACGTCCCCGCCGACGTCACCTCCCTGGACACCGGCGCGACATCGCGAGACCTGCCCGGCCACGCGTTCCACGTCCGCAACGACGGCGGCGAGGCCGGGTTCATGGGAGCGGCCCCGCCCGAGGGCGACCACCCGCACCGCTACTTCTTCGTGGTGCACGCGGTGAAGGACGCCAGCCTGGGCGTCGACGCCGACGCCTCGGCCGCCGTCGTCTCCTTCAACCTCGCCTTCAAGACGCTCGGTCGCGCGATCCTGCACGGCACCTACCAGTACTGACCCAGCGGGGCCGGGGCGGCGCTGTCGCCGCCCCGCCCCACCCGTCACCTCTGCCCCACCCACCTCACGAGACCCGTGATCCGGACCGACAGGTCCAGACCACGGGTCTCTTTTTTGGCGTTCTCGCCCTGCAGAAACCATCAAGGCGCTTTCATCAGACCTGGACGAAATCGGCGATCACCATGCCAACAATTGAGGAAACACCGCGCATGAACACCCGCGATGTCGTCCGGACTCGACAGACGCACGGCACGAACCTAGGGTCAATCCCTGTTTCCAAAAGATTCCATCAAGATCTGCCGCACCCCCCCACGTGCGGATCTCTCCCGGAGGAACCCCCGTGCAGCACCCCCGTCGCCTCTCCCGCCTGGCCGCCACGGCGCTCACCGCCGTTGTCCTGACCGGCGTCCCGGCAGCCGCCGCCCAGGCCGCGACCTGGTCCGTGCCCCGCAGCGCCTCCGTGGTCGACGCGAGCGCGAGCAGCGAACAGCTCGAGGACGCCCTGATGGTCCGGATCAACCAGGCGCGCGCCGCGCACGGTCTGCGCAAGATCCGGAACTTCGACGTGTGCACCGACCAGCTGGCCGAGCGGTGGGGCGCCCGGATCGCCCGCACCGGGGTGCTCGAGCACCGCGACCAGCGTCAGGTCATCCGCAAGTGCGACAACTCCTGGGCCGGGGAGACGCTCGTCCGGGGCACCGGCCTGAGCCCGGAGACGATGGTCGAGCTGTGGCTCGACTCCCCCGGCCACCGGGAGATCCTGCTGAGCCCCCGCGCCAAGCGCGCCGGCGTCGCGATCACGCGCGACGCCCAGGGCCGCACCATCGGTGTGGTCAACCTCGTCCGCCACGGCTGAGGTGCACGGCACCCCTCCGGTGTGAGACGATCCCCGGCCCCCTCGTGGGTGGACCGGGGACCGTCGTCGCGTGAGGGGGAAGCAGGTGCTGCACGTCGCCATCGCGACCCGCGCGTTCCGCCGCTACTCCACCTACCGGGCCGCGACCCTCGCCGGGATCTTCACCAACTCGGTGTTCGGGATCATCTACTCCTTCGCCTACCTCGCGCTGTGGGACGCCAACCCCTCCGCGGGCGGGTACGACGCCCAGGACGCGGTGACCTACGTCTGGCTCGGCCAGGCGCTGCTGATGACGATCGCGCTGTGGGGCGGCGGCACCACCGACGACCTCGCCGAGCGCATCCGCACCGGTGACGTGGCGATCGACCTCTACCGGCCCGTCGGGCTCGTCGGGTGGTACCTCGCCAGCGACCTCGGCCGGGCGGCGTACCACCTCCTCACCCGCGGGGTCGGCCCCACGCTCATCGGCTTCCTCGTCTTCGACATCTCGCTCCCCTCCTCGCCCCTGAACGCGCTCGCCTTCGCGGTGTCGCTGGTGCTCGCGGTCGTGGTGAGCTTCGCGATCCGCTTCCTCGTCGCGAGCACCGCCTTCTGGCTGCTCGACCAGTCCGGCGTGAAGGTGATGAGCGGGGCGTTCGCGATCTTCTTCAGCGGGATGATGCTGCCGCTGGTGCTCTTCCCCGGCTGGCTCGGGACGCTCGCCCGCGCGCTGCCGTGGGCGTCGTACGTCCAGGTCCCCGCCGACGTGTGGCTCGGCAAGCACACGGGCCTCGACCTCCTCGCCGCGCTCGGCTTCCAGGTGATGTGGGCCGTGGTGCTGCTGGCCACCTGCCAGGGCGTGCTGCGCCTGGCCACCCGCAAGGTGGTGGTCCAGGGTGGCTGAGCCGGGAGCCGTGCTCCACCTGCGCACCTACCTCCAGATCGCGTGGCTGTGGATCCGCGCGGCCTGGCAGTACCCGACGTCGTTCGTGCTGCTCGCGGTGGGCAACGGGCTGATCACCGGCCTCGACTTCGTGGGGTTGTGGATCATGTTCGCCCACCTCGACGACCTGGCCGGGTTCACCCTCCACGAGGTGGCACTGCTCTACGGCAGCGCCTCCCTCGCGCTCGCGATCGCCGACACCGCGATCGGCAGCGTCGAGCGGATCGGCACCTACATCCGCACCGGTCGGCTCGACCAGATGATGACCAAGCCGGTGCCGCTGCTCGTGCAGGTGTGCGCCGACCAGTTCACGCTGCGGCGCCTCGGGCGGCTGACGCAGGCTGCGATCGTGTTCGGGTGGGCGTGCACCTACGTCGACTGGACCCCGACGCGCGTGCTGGTGGCCGTGTCGATGCTGCTCAGCGGGGGGCTGGTGTTCTTCGGGCTCTTCGTCGGCTTCTCCTGCGTCCAGTTCTGGACCACCGACGCGACGGAGTTCGCCAACGCCTTCACCTACGGCGGCGCGACGGTCACGCAGTACCCGCTCACCATCTTCCCGCGCGAGGTGATCGTGGGGCTGACGTTCGTGATCC
Organism: Nocardioides sp. T5; assembly: GCF_048161455.1. Taxonomy (NCBI): domain Bacteria; kingdom Bacillati; phylum Actinomycetota; class Actinomycetes; order Propionibacteriales; family Nocardioidaceae; genus Nocardioides; species Nocardioides sp. T5. The sequence goes on from NZ_CP182415.1 coordinate 2,591,042, forward strand.
CGGTCGCCTTCGTCAACTGGTACCCCTGCCTCTACCTGCTCGGCCGCACCGACCCTGCGGGGATGCCCGAGGCGTTCCAGTTCGCCTCACCGGTGGCCGGCGTGCTGACCATGGCCGCCGCCCTGCTCGTGTGGCGCTCCGGCGTCCGCCACTACACCTCCACGGGGAGCTGACGATGTCTGCCACCAGCCCGCTCATCGACGTGCACGACCTCGAGCGCACCTTCGACGTACGTCGTCGGGTGGACGGCCGACGCCGCCGGGTCCGCGACTCGGTGCTCGCGGTCCACGACCTGACGTTCTCAGTCGCGGCCGGCGAGATGGTGGGCTACATCGGGCCGAACGGCGCCGGGAAGTCGACGACCATCAAGATGCTCACCGGGATCCTGGTGCCCACGGGCGGCCAGGTGAGGGTCGCCGGCCTCGACCCCAGCCGCGACCGGGTCGAGCTCGCGCGGCGGATCGGCGTGGTCTTCGGCCAGCGCTCGACCCTGTGGTGGGACCTGCCGCTGCGCGACTCGTTCGAGCTGCTGCAGAAGATGTACCGGATCTCCCCCGCCCGCTACCGCGACAACCTCGACCGCTTCGTCGACCTGCTCGACCTCGGCGACCAGCTCGACACCCCGGTGCGCCAGCTCAGCCTCGGCCAGCGGATGCGCGGCGACATCACCGCGGCGCTCCTGCACGACCCGGAGGTGCTCTACCTCGACGAGCCGACGATCGGCCTCGACGTCGTCAGCAAGGGCCGCCTGCGCGAGTTCCTCCGCGCGCTCAACGACGAGCGCGGCACCACCCTGGTGCTGACGACCCACGACCTGCAGGACATCGAGGCGCTCTGCGACCGCGTCATCGTGATCGACCACGGGACCTCGGTGTACGACGGTCCGCTCGCGGGGCTGCACGCGCAGGGCGGCTCGTCGCGCACCCTCGTCGTCGACCTCGTCGACGAGGCGCCGCCCGTCGTCGTGCCCGGGGCGACGGTGCGCCGGGTCGAGGGGCCGCGGCAGTGGTTGTCGTTCCCGGCCGACGCGAGCGCCGCGCCGATCGTGGCCGCGGTCGCAGCGTCCTACGACGTGGCGGACCTGTCGATCCAGGAGCCCGACATCGAGGACGTCATCCGCGAGCTCTACTCGCGCGGCCCCGAGCCCCTCGACCGGCGCTAACCGGCGAGGCTGCGCGACCGCTCGACGTCGCGCTCGGGTGACGTGAGCGGCTGCCGCTCCAGCACGAGCAGCGCCCGGTCGTCGTCGCCGCGCGGCACCTTCTTGAGCACCCGCTTCGGCATGCCGGTGAAGCCGCGGGCGTCGACGGCGCGCAGCGCCTGGTCCCGCAGCCAGTCGATGCCCTCGTCGAGGTCACGGTCAGCGGACTCGATGACACCGTCGGTGTAGAACATCAGCGCCTCGCCGGGGCTCAGGCGTCCCTTGCTCGGGGTGAACTCGGCGTCGTCGATGACGCCCAACGCCATGCCGCGCGCGTTGTCGACCGCCCAGCCCCGCTGACCCAGGTGCCAGTGGAGGGCCGGCGGGTGGCCGGCGCTGGTGATCGTGTAGTCGCCGGTGACCAGGTCGACCTTGATGTGCACGGCCGTCGCCAACGACTCGTCGGACTCCTGCCGGAGCAGGAAGTGGTTGGCCGCGGCCATCAGCTCGGCCGGGGGCAGGGCCCCGATCAGGCCGCCGAGGGCGCCGGCGAACTGCAGCGCCTGCGGGCCGACCGAGGTGCCCTTGCCGCACACGTCGACCAGGGCCATCTCCAGCCACCGCCCCTCGCGCAGGTCTGCGACCAGGAAGTCACCGGCGTAGCTGGGGCCGTTGGCGGTGATCGTGGCGGACTCGGATCGCCAGCCGTTGGGCAGCGGTGGGACGACGCCCTGGCGCTGCAGCCGGTCACGCAGCTGGGTCAGCACGGCCTCGCTCAGCGCCATCGGCAGGCCGGAGCGCTGACGGCTGCCCTGGTAGATCGCCAGCAGCACGCCCACCGCGAGGATGACCAGGGCCGCTTCCCGGCTCGGGGTGCTGAAGCCGGTCTCGACAGAGGTCCAGAAGGCGGCGATCCCCAGCACCACCGTGAGCAGCAGGAGGGGCACGAAGCGCAGCAGCATCAGGCCGAGCATGAGGAAGAGGAACCACAGCGAGACCGGGACGACGACCTGGGCCAGGGCGCCGATGCCCACGGCCACACCGACGAGCAGGACGAGCACCAGCAGGAGGAACGCCTGGCTCCCGCGCGATCCGGTGCGCCAGCCCTCCACGCGCTGCTGGACGTACGACATGATGCCGCGCGCCACGGACCCCAACGCGTTCGACACCGCCAAAGGGTAGGGCTCGACAGAGCTTCCCCGAGGTGGAACCGGGAAAGTCGGCGCCGCCGCTCGATAGGCTCGCCGCATGCCTCTCGTCCCGCTGCAGGCCGACGTCCTCGGTCCTGACTTCCGGGTGGAGACGATCTCGCTCCCACCTGATCCCGAGGGCCCCGTCGTCGCGACGCTCGTGACGCTGGAGCCCGAACGACCCAACGGCCGTGCCGTGCTGCACGTGCACGGCTTCGCCGACTACTTCTTCCACACCGAGTACGCCCGGTGGTGGGCGGACCGCGGCTATGCGTTCTACGCCCTCGACCTCCGCAAGTACGGCCGTTCGCTCCGCGACCACCAGACCCCGCACTACGTCGCGGACCTGGCCGAGTACTTCGCCGAGATCGACCTCACGTGGTGGCGGATCACCCAGCGCGACGGGCACCGCGAGGTGATCGCCTCGGGTCACTCGACCGGTGGCCTCACGGTCCCGCTGTGGGTGCAGGAGCGCCGGCCGGCCGAGCTGCGTGCGATGGTGCTCAACTCCCCCTGGTTCGACATGCAGGGGGCCGCGTGGCTGCGCAGCCCGGCGACGCGCGTGGCGATCGAACGCCTCGGCACCAGACGACCGATGCAGGAGATCCCCCGCAGGATCAGTGACGTCTACGGCCGGTCGCTGCACCGCGAGCACGGTGGCGAGTGGGACTACGACCTGACCTGGAAGCCGCTCGAGTCGCGGCCCGTCTACGTCGGGTGGCTGCGCGCCGTACGACGCGGGCACGCGCTGCTGCACGCCGGCCTCGACATCGACTCCCCCACGCTCGTCCTCTCCTCGGCCCGGTCCTTCTTCGGCGAGCAGACCGAGGAGACCGCCGCCACGCACGACATCGTGCTCGACGTGGAGCAGATCCGGCACTGGGCCTCGTCCGTCGGGCGCCACGTCACCTCGATCGCCATCGAGGGCGCCATCCACGACGTCGTCCTGTCGCGCCCGCCCGTCCGCAAGCAGGCGTACGACGTCCTCGGCAGGTGGCTCGAGGCGTGGGTGGACAAGCGGCGTGAGCCACACGACCAGCGTGGACAGCCGACGGGATGAGCTGCCCCCTCAGAACGTCAGCACGTCGTCGGCCTCGACGGTCCACGCTGCGAGGGTATCCATCGTGGATCGTGGCGCGACGTCGATGAGGTTGTCCTCGGTGAGACCACGGGCGTCCAGGCACGTGCCGCAGCAGGCGACCTGGCCGCCGTGACGGGCGAAGCCCGTGAGCATCCTGTCGAGGGCGTAGTAGCCGTCAGGGGTCTTCTGACCGGCGACGGCGCAGGTCACCGCGTCCCCCATGAGGAACACCTTCACCTCCGCGTCGTCGCGGCGGCTGAGGGCGACCGCGAGCCGCACCGCGTTGAACGTCTCGTCGGCGCCGTAGGCCGGGCCGTTCAGGATGAGCAGGATCTTCTTCATGACTCCGATGCTCGTCCTCGGGCCGCTCGCACCGAAGAGGCAAAAGCCCTCGCCCGCCTGAGCCGGGAGTCACCCGTTGCTCCGTGCCCGACACCTCCCTCGGCGGGACGGTCAACCCGCGCCCTCGATGGGCACGCCCGCGAGGCGCCACTCGAGAACCCCGTCGGTGGCTCGGCGGGCGTCGAGTCCCTCGGCGGTGAGCAGTCGTACGGCGTCGTGGGCCAGCACGCAGTACTGGCCGCGGCAGTAGGCGACGACCTCGTGGTCGCGAGGCAGCTCCCCGATCCGCTCCGCCAGCTCCTCGAGAGGGATGTGGACCGCCCCCGGGAGGTGGCCCGCGGCGAACTCGGTCGCGGGTCGGACGTCGAGGATGACCACGTCACCCCTGGCGATTCGTCGCAGCAGCTCGTCCGTGTCGACCGCTGCGGTGTCCTCCGGTCCGAGGTAGGCGCGCCGTGCGAGCTCGGTGTGGGGACGATGGGCCTGCGCGACCCGTCGGAGGTGGTCCCAGAGCCCCACGACGTCGGTGCCGGTCAACGAGTAGTAGATCCGCTTGCCGTCGCGGCGGGACTCGACCAGTCCGGCCTGTCGCAGCGTCTGCAGGTGCGCGGAGCAGGTGCTCATGCCGAGGTCGGCGGCGTCGGCGAGGCTCTCGACGCTGCGCGGGCCCTGGCCGAGGAGGTCGAGCAGCTCGAGCCGCGTGGCGTTGCCGAGCACCTTGCCGACGGCTGCGAACTCCGCGAACAACGCGTCCTTCCTGGCTCGGTCACCCATTCCCGATCACCTCCGTGGTCGTCCTGTCCGGTCGGTGGTGGGTCTCGTACATGCGCAGCGCGACGACGAGCCCGGACGCCGCGGTGAGCGCAGCGACGGTCCACACGGCCGCCCCGACGCCGAGGGCGTCGGCGACGACGCCGGCCAGCACTGCTCCGACGGCGAAGCCGCCGTCGCGCCAGAGCCGGTAGACACCGACCGAGCGGGCGCGCCAGGCGGGGTGCGCCACGTCGCCGATCGAGGCGAGGAGCGTCGGGTAGACCATCGCGGTGCCGGCGCCGAGGAGTGCGGCGGCGACAGCCCACGCCGCGAACGAGTCGGCGAGGGCGATCAGGGCGAGCGCAGCGGCCTGGAGCCACATGCCGGCGACGATGAGCCACTTTCGGCCCCACCGATCCGACAAGGCTCCGGTGAGCAGCTGCCCGACGCCCCACACGGCCGGGTAGAGCGCGGCGAGGATGCCGATCCTGCCGACCGAGAGCCCGGCGCCGGCGAACAGGATCGGGAAGAGGCCCCAGGCGAGGCCGTCGTTGAGGTTGTTGACCAGGCCCGCCTGGCTGGCCGACGACAGGGCGGGCTCCTTGAAGCTGGTCTGCACGAACACCTGGCGGTCGGTCAGCTCGCCGTGCAGGTGGTCGTGCCTGCCGTCGGCACGGGCGACGTGGCCGGCGGCCTCGAGGCGGGCATGGCCGCGGGTCTCGCGCACGGCCAGGGTCGAGAGCCCGAGTCCGAGGGCTGCGAAGGCGATGCCGAGGAAGAACGGCTCCGGGCGCAGGCCGTAGGACTCCGCGACGTAGCCGGTGGCCAGCGCGGTGGCCGCGACCGCGGCGTAGCCCGCGGCCTCGTTCAGGCCCATCGCCAGTCCGCGTCGCGCAGGTCCCACCAGGTCGATCTTCATCACCACGGTCGTCGACCAGGTCAGGCCCTGGCTGATGCCCAGCAGCACGTTGGCGACGATGACCCAGGCCCACGACGGCGCCCAGATGAGCATGAGGGGCACCGGCACCGCGACGAGCCAACCAGCCACCAGGACCGGCTTGCGTCCGAAGCGGTCCGACCAGGTGCCGGCGAAGTAGTTGGTGACGGCCTTGGCGATGCCGAAGGCCAGGATGAAGCTCAGGCCGGCCGTGTAGGCGGTGAGGCCGAACTCCTCGCGACCCAGGAGCGGGAGCACGGTCCGCTCCTGGCCCAGCATGCCCCCGACCAGGGCGTTGACGACGACCAGCAAGGTGAACTGGGCGGCGTTCTGGCGCAGCCCCAGCTCGAGCTGGCGCCCCTGGTCGCCGGGGCGGGTGGCGGCGGTCGCTGGCCGGTGCCCGCGCATCACGGCATCCACCGCCGGCGCGCGACGTCGTCGAGGTCGAGCAGGCAGGCGGAGCTATCCGCCCCCTCCTCGATGAGCGGGATGACGCTGATGTCGCCCATGGGGCACCTCCGGGGGCAAGTCAGACGAGCACGTCGATATTACGTCATTCCACAGAACGATGGAATGAAGTGCAACGCTGCCCTCCACCCGGGCCAGGTCCGTGACCGGGCTCGAGGCGCAGGACGTCCTTGGCTTCGTCGGGCGCCGGGGCGACAATCGGGTGGTGAGCAGCTGCTGCGACCCGGCCGCCTACCAGGCCACGTTCGGGGAGCGTTTCGCCCGGCGGATGGCCCGGCGGTACCGCAAGCGCGGGCTCGACCGCACGCAGCAGCGGATGCTCGGGTTCCTCACCGATCGGGGCATCTCCGGCGCCACGATCCTGGAGATCGGCGGAGGCGTCGGTGAGCTCCAGGTCGAGCTGATGCGTCGCGGCGCAGCATCCGCCACCAACCTCGAGATCTCCACCCACTACGAGGACGAGGCCCGTCGCCTCCTCGACGAGGCCGGACTCGAAGGCCGGGCGACCCGAAGGATGCTCGACATCCCCACCGCTCCCGGCGACGTGGAGGACGCCGACGTGGTGGTGCTGCACCGCGTCGTCTGCTGCTATCCGGACTACGAACGCCTTCTCGCCGCTGCGGGCAGCCATGCCCGACAGCTGCTGGTCTTCTCCTACCCGCCCCGCAACCTGATCACCCGCCTCACGCTCGGGTTGGAGACCCTGGCGCAGCGCCTACGCCGGAACGAGTTCCGCGGGTACGTCCATCCACCACGAGCCATGGTCGCGGTGCTGCAGGAGCAGGGCCTGACCCCTCGCTTCCACCACCACAGCACCGCCTGGGACGTCGCCGGGTTCGAGCGCTGAGGTCGTCAGCGCAGATCAGAGGAGGAGCACCAGGAGCGCGACGACGCCGACCGTGGCGATGACCGCGCGGAGCAGGACGGGCGGCAGGCGGCGGCCGACGCCGGCGCCGATCTGCCCGCCCACGACCGAGCCGATCGCGATCAGCCCGGCGACGACCCAGTCGATGTCGGCGACGGCGATGAAGACGAGCGCAGCGACGGCGTTGACGATCAGGGCGAGGACGTTCTTGGTGGCCGTGTGTCGCTGCATGGAGTCGGCGACGCCGATGCCGAGGACGGCCATGAGCAGCACGCCCTGGGCGGCCCCGAAGTAGCCGCCGTAGACACCCGTCGCGGCGACCGCGGGCCACACCCACCACACACCGTGGTCGGGGATGCCGCCGCGCGACGCGGCGCGTGTGGCGACCGAGCGCTGGATGCGCGGACCCAGGAGGACCAGCACCACGCCGAGCGCGATGAGCACGGGGACGATCGCGTCGAAGGCGGCCGACGGCAGCCGCAGCAGGAGCAGCGCACCGACGACACCGCCGAGGAGCGACGCCGACCCCAGGCGAAGGACGCGGGCACCCTGCCCGGCGAGCTCGCGGCGGTAGCCGAAGACCCCCGACATGCTGCCCGGCACGAGGCCGACGGTGTTGCTGACGTTGGCGGTCACCGGAGGTACGCCGAACGCGAGGAGGGTCGGGAACGTGATCAACGTTCCCGACCCCACCACGGTGTTGATGGTGCCGGCCGCCACTCCTGCGAGGGCGATCAGCACAGCTTCCAGGGGACTCACTGGCCGGCAGGTGCTCCCGGCTCAGGGGGATCGATCGACCGGGCGCTCTTGCCCGGGTTGGCGGCACTCTCGGCCTCGGCGATCGCCTGCTGCACGGCCTCGTTGGTCGCCCGGGTCTCCGGGTCGTCCGACGAGCGCGGCAGCAGGGGCTCGGAGGAGCCCATGTCGACCCGGTTGCGCGGCGTGGCGTCCTTCGGGATGCCGGCGATCTCGTGGATCGACGAGCCGAGGCCCTCCATCGCCTTGGTGATCTCCGAGGGGATGACCCACACCTTGTTGGCGCTGCCCTCGGCGATCTTCGGCATCATCTGGAGGTACTGGTAGGCGAGCAGTGACTGGTCGGGCTGGCCGTCGTGGATGGCCTGGAAGACCGTCTGGATGGCCTGTCCCTCACCCTGGGCACGCAGGATCTGCGCCTCCCGGTCGGCCTGGGCGCGCAGGATCTGCGACTCGCGATCACCCTCGGCGTTGAGGATTTGCGACTGCTTGGAACCCTCGGCGGTGAGGATCGCGGCCTGGCGCTGGCCCTCGGCGGTGAGGATCACGGCACGCTTCTCACGGTCGGCGCGCATCTGCTTCTCCATCGAGTCCTTGATCGACGGCGGCGGGTCGATGCCCTTGAGCTCGACGCGGTTGACCCGGATGCCCCACTTGCCGGTGGCCTCGTCGAGGACGCCACGCAGGCCGGAGTTGATCGAGTCACGGCTGGTGAGCGTCTCCTCGAGGTCCATGCCACCGACGATGTTGCGCAGCGTGGTCATGGTGAGCTGCTCGATCGCCTGGATGTAGTTGGCGATCTCGTAGGTCGCGGCGACCGGGTCGGTGACCTGGAAGTAGATGACCGTGTCGATCGAGACGACGAGGTTGTCCTCGGTGATCACGGGCTGCGGCGGGAAGGACACGACCTGCTCGCGCAGGTCGATGAGGTAGCGCAGGCGGTCGATGAACGGGATGACGATGTTGAGTCCTGCCGGCAGCGTCCCCTTGTACTTGCCGAAGCGCTCGACGATGCCCGCGCGTGCCTGGGGCACGATACGGACCGTCTTGGCGAGCATGACGACGACGAACAGGACGACGAGCAGGAGCAGGACCAGTAGAGCAGTCCCCATGGGTTCCCCCCGATCTTGTGAGTTGCTGTGGCTGGCGTGGAGCGGTGGTGAGGCGGCGTACGCCGACGGGTCAGGGCTCGAGCGTGCCCACCGGGTGGACGTAGGCGGTCGCGCCCTTGATCTGGAAGATCTCGACGGTCTCGCCCGGTGCGATCCTGAGGTGCTCGTCGTAGGGCAGCGCCGACCAGACCTCGCCGGCCACCTTGATGCGACCCGGCGCCAAACCGGTGATCTCCTCGGTGACGAGCGCGCGGGTGCCGACCAGCTTGCCGTGGCCCAGCGCGAGCTCGGGACCGCCGTGGAGCCGCTTGACGAAGGCCGGACGGACGAAGGCCAGCATGGCGGTGGACGCGGCCAGTGCCGCCAGGATCTGCACGAAGACCGGCAGGCCGATGATGGCGGCGACCATGCCGACCACGGCACCCGCGGCGAGCATCGCGAGGATCAGGTCGAGGCTGAACATCTCCGCGACGCCGAGCACGATCGAGAGACCGAGCCAGGTCTCCCAGAGGTGGTCGCGGATCCAGTCCATGGTCCGACCCTATCCAGTCGGGCGTGACGTCAGGCGTGAACGACGCGCTCCGCCGGGCGTCGGCGCGCCGCGAAGCGGTCGTCGGCGCGGGTCAGCACCAGCGGCATCCCGAACGTCTCGGACAGCGACTCGGCCGTCACGACGTCCTCGACGGGCCCGGAGTCGACCACCCGGCCCTCGCGCAGCAGCAGGGCGTGGGTGAAGCCGGGCGGGATCTCCTCGACGTGGTGGGACACCAGCACCGTCGCGGGCGAGTCGGGATCGAGGGCCACCTGGGACAGCGTTGCGACCAGGTCCTCGCGGCCACCCAGGTCGAGACCCGCGGCCGGCTCGTCGAGCAGCAGCAGCTCCGGGTCCGTCATCAGCGCCCGCGCGACCTGGACCCGCTTGCGCTCACCCTCGCTGAGGGTGCCGAAGGTGCGCTCAGCGAGGTGGCCGGCACCGACCTCCGCCAGGAGCGCGGCGGCGCGGTCGTGGTCGAGGTCGGCGTACTCCTCGCGCCAGCGGCCCAGCACGCCGTAGGAGGCGGAGACGACGACGTCCTTGACCAGCTCGGACCGCGGGATGCGGTCGGCGAGCGCCGCACTGGTGAGGCCGATGCGCGGGCGCAGCTCGAAGACGTCGGTGGTGCCGAGCACCTCGTCGAGGATGCCGGCGACGCCCGAGGTCGGGTGCAGCTGCGCGGCCGCGACCTGCAGCAGCGTCGTCTTGCCGGCGCCGTTGGGGCCGAGGACCACCCAGCGCTCGTCGTCCTCGACGAGCCAGTTGACGTCATCGAGCAGCAGCGACCGGCCCCGGCGCACCGTGACCCCTGCGAGCTCGATGACGGCGACCATGGCGTCACCCTATCCAGCACCTCCTGCCCCTCCGGCCCTGACACGGCGGGTCGGGTCGGCGGGTAACCTCGCCGCGATGTCGCGCACGCCCCTCGCCCTCCCCCACTCCGCGACCCTCGCCTGGTGGCTCACCGCGTGGCTCCGCGGACACGAGCAGACCGACCACGTGCTCGACGCGCTGGCCGACGACACCCACCTGCTGGAGGGTGGCTCGGCGCTCGACCTGCTGGTGCGCGCGCGGGGCACCGGGGCGTCGTACGCCGGACTGGCCCTGCCGGTGGACGGCGACCCGCTGGGCCTGGGCGGCCCGCGCGACTTCAACGCCGCGGCCCTCGAGGCCGGGCAGGCCGTCGTGGTGGGCGGCCTCGGGCTGGTCCCGGAGGAGCAGGGCGAGACGGTGCAGTGGCGGCCCCACGAGGCCTCGCGCCGCCAGATCCCGGACGTCGGGGAGGCCGACCGCACCCTGCGCGCCGCGCTCCTCGGCGCGGCCGGCGACCTGGCCGACCTCGACGTCGCGCGGTGGCGACCCGAGGCCGCCGACGCGTTGATGAACCTGCACCACCGTCCTTCGGTGGACGCACCGCTCGGCACCCCGCCGCGGTGCGTCGACCTGGCCGCGCGTGGCCTGCAGGCGTGGGCCATCGTCGACCTCGCCCTGGTCGACGACGGCGGGGCGTTGTCGTCGTACGAGGTGGAGCGGCGCCGCGACCTCCTTCAGCCCCTGGGCCGGGCGGCCCGGCGCGCGATCGTCGCGGCCTGCTCCCCCGAGGTGTGGCCGGAAGGCTAGCGGTCAGCCGCCGTATGAGCCGCTGCCGTAGGTCGGCGGCGGCGGGTAGTCACCGGCGACACCGGACGTCTTGGGGTTGGGGCCGTAGGCGTTGTCGGGCTTGGAGTCGGTGCAGAACCACACGATGAGCAGGATCCAGCCGATGATCGGGATGAGGCCGATGAGGATCCACCAGCCGCTGCGGTCGGTGTCGTGCAGTCGGCGGATGCCGACGGCGAGGCTGGGCAGGAACAGCGCGAGGCTCGCGACGGTCTGGATCAGGCCACCGCTGGTGGCGCGGTCGTAGTCGGTGCCGAGGACGTTGTCCACGAGAGTGGCCGCGAGGTTCACCAGGAACGAGAAGAGCGCGAAGTACCAGTACTCGGAGCGCCGTGCGCGCCCCGAGAAGTCGACGTACTTGGACAAGCACGTGCGCACTGCCGTCATGAAGTCCATCGGAAACCCCCTGGAGGAGGGCGATCCCGTGGCTCCGGACCGCCGGCGCCACCAACCTAGGGCACCGGGACCGCCGCTCGCCAGCAGTGCTGGACCACCCGAGGAGCGGACCCGGCAGCGCGCGCAGGCTCCACGCGGCTAGCCTTTCGTCACGATGGAAGACGAGCCGAAGACACTCCTGGTCACCCTCACGGGCAAGGACCGGCCTGGCGTCACCTCAGCGATCTTCGCCGCACTGGCGGCCGCCGGCGTCGAGGTCGTCGACATCGAGCAGATCGTGCTGCGTCGGCGGCTCGTGCTCGGCATCCTCGTCACGGCGCCGCGCGACTGGAAGAAGCTGCGCGACGTCATCGAGCGCACCGCCGCGGACCTCGACATGGTGGTCGAGGTGGAGCGCGGTGCCGGCGACAACCGCAGCCGCCGCGGCGAGCGCTCGCACATCACGATCATCGGCAGTCCGCTCAAGGCCTCGGCGATGTCCGCGATCGCCGGCCGCATCGCCGACTCGGGCGCCAACATCGACAAGATCGAGCGGATGGCGCGCTACCCGGTCACCGCGATCGAGCTGCACGTCTCCGGCGCTCCGGCCGACACGCTGCGTCCGCTCCTGGCGGTCGAGGCCGTCAAGCAGGGCATCGACCTCGCGGTCCAGCGCGACTCGCTGCACCGTCGCGGCATCCGGCTGATCGTGATGGACGTCGACTCCACCCTCATCCAGGGCGAGGTCATCGAGATGCTGGCCGCGCACGCGGGCCAGGAGGCCGAGGTCGCCCGGGTGACCGAGGCGGCGATGCGTGGGGAGCTCGACTTCGAGGCGTCCCTGCGCGAGCGGGTCGCGCTGCTGGAGGGCGTGCCGGAATCGGCGCTCGACGAGGTATACGACTCGATCGAGCTCGCGCCCGGCGCCCGCACGATGGTGCGCACGCTGCGCCGCCTGGGCTACCGCTTCGCGATCGTCTCCGGGGGCTTCACCCAGATCACCGACCGCCTCGCGGCCGACCTCGGCATCCACTTCGCCCGGGCCAACGAGCTCGAGGTCGTCGACGGTCGGCTCACCGGACGCATCGTCGGCGACGTCGTCGACCGGGCCGGCAAGGCGACGGCGCTGCGCGAGTTCGCCGCGGAGGTCGGCGTACCACTGGACGCGGTGATCGCCATCGGCGACGGGGCGAACGACCTCGACATGCTCAACGCCGCCGGGCTGGGCATCGCCTACAACGCCAAGCCGATGGTCCGCGACGCAGCCGACACGGCAGTCAACGTTCCCTACCTCGACGCGATCCTCTACCTGCTCGGCATCTCGCGCGAGCAGATCGAGGAGGCCGACGCGGCCGTCGGCATCACGACGCCCGCGCCACCGCTCACCGGCTGACGCCGATCGCGACGCACCCGCCGACCTCGTCGTCGGTCTCGACCGACGTCGCCAGCCCGGCCGCCGCCATCGCGCCCGTCGTCAGTCCCGCCTGCGCGGGACTGGTCTCGACGAGCAGCGCACCGCCGGGCGCCAGCCAGCGGACGGCGTCCGCCGCGAGGCGCCGGTGCAGGGCCACGCCGTCGGCGCCACCGTCGAGCGCGACCCGGGGCTCGTGGTCACGCGCCTCCGGCGGCATGTCGGCGACCCGGGCCGTGGGCACGTAGGGGGCATTGGCCGCCAGCACCGCGACCCGGCCGACGAGGTGGCCCGGCAGCGCGTCGTACAGGTCGCCGCGGTGGAGCGCGGCGGACGGGGCGTTGGACCGCGCGCAGGCGAGCGCCGTCGCGCTCACGTCGCACGCGTGCACCTCGGCGTCCGTGCCCTCCACGCTGGCGGCGACCGGCGCGACCCCGCAGCACATCTCGACCACGACGGGGCGCCCACCTGCTGGGGCGGCGTCGGCCCGGTCCCCGGCCAGCCGCGCCAGCAGCTCCGTCCTGCGTCGGGGCACGAAGACGCCCGGGGTGACCACCAGCCGCCTGCCGAGGAACTCGACCCAGCCGAGCACGGTCTCCAGCGGCTCGCCCGCGACCCGGCGCGCGAGGAGGCGCTCGAGCTCTGCGACGGAGTGGGCCGCGTCCTCGAGGAGCGCAGCCTCGTCCTCGGCCCACACACAGCCGGCGGCGCGGAGCCGCGCCGCGACCTGCGGATCGCTCACGCAGCCCCGACGTGGAACGCCTCGAGGCGGGCCGCGCCGGGCCCGAGGTCGGCCCAGTCGCCGTCGACGGCGAACACCGCGACGGCCGAGGTGGGGAAGCCACGCGTCAGCATGGTGGTCGTCGCCTCCGGGTCGCCCTCGCCGTCGTCGACGAGCTCGGCGAGCGAGCCCACGGTCGGGTTGTGGCCGATGACCACCAGGGTCCGGACGTCGGGCGCGGTGTCGCGGACGAGGTCGAACGCCGAGTCGGTGCCGGCGGCGTAGAGGGCGTCGGAGAGGACGACGACGTCCTCGTCCCACCCGGCGCCGGCGGCGACCCGCTCCCACGTCTGCTGCGTGCGGAGGGCGTCGGAGACGAGGGCGACGTCGGGGTCGATGCCGTGATCGCTCATCCAGCGTCCGGCGGCCTCCGCGTCGCCCAGCCCGCGGTCGGCCAGCGCACGCGCGTGGTCGGTGCTCGCACTGTGCTCGGCCTTGGCGTGGCGCATGACGACGAGCCTGCGCCGACCCGCGCCGGACGCCTCCCTCACTGACTCCTGCATTGGCCCAGCCTTCCAGCCGCTAGCCTGCCTGTCATGCCCAGGGGACCACTCATGATCATCGGGGGTGCCGAGGACAAGGTGCGCAAGCCCACCATCCTCAAGCACTTCGTCGCCCTGAGCGGCGGCGAGGACGCGCGCATCGCCGTGATCCCGACCGCCTCCTCGCTCGGACGCGAGGTGGTGGACGTCTACGACGCGCTCTTCACGAAGTTCGGTGCGGCCAGCGTCGACGCCGTACGTCCGGAGTCGCGCGAGCAGGCGCACGACCCGGTGCTGGTGAAGGTCCTCGACGAGGCCACCGGCATCTTCATGACCGGCGGCAACCAGCTCAAGCTGTCGTCCATCGTGTGCGGCACCCCGGTGGGCGAGGCGATCATGCGCGCCCACGAGCGCGGTGCGGTCGTCGCCGGCACGTCGGCGGGCGCGAGCATCCAGTCGTCCCACATGGTCGCCTTCGGCGTCGGCGGGTCGACCCCCAAGCAGCGGATGACCCAGGTGGCCGCGGGCCTCGGCCTCGTGGGCACGGCCGTGATCGACCAGCACTTCGAGCAGCGCAACCGCTACGGGCGCCTGCTGATGATCGTCGCCCAGAGCCCGCAGCTGCTCGGCATCGGCGTGGACGAGGACACCTGCGGGCTCGTCGAGGACGTCGACGGCGACCTGGTCATGCGGGTGCTCGGCAAGGGGGCCGTGACGATCTTCGACGGGTCCCGCATGGTCTCCAACGCCTACGAGGCCACCCGCTCCTCCCCCCTCCTGGCCAGCGGCGTGCTGTTCCACACGCTTCCCGAGGGCACGGTCTTCAACCTCTCCACCCGGGCGCTGGTGCCGCAGGAGCCGGTCGTCGATCCGGAGGACGCCGACGAGGTCGCCGAGGCGACCCGTGACCTGCGCCAGATGGTCCGCGACATCGCCGCCGCCGACGCGACCCCCGCCGCGATCCGCCGCCGCCTCAAGCTGCGGCGCGGCTCGACCCCCCAGACCCCCGACCCGACCCAGGGAGACGATTGATGAGCGAGCGCCCCACCCCGGACCTGGAGATCGTCGAGACGCGGGTCTACCGCGGTGCCAACGTCTGGTCCTACGACAAGTCGATCCACCTCGTGGTCGACCTGGGCTCGCTCGAGCAGTTCCCCAGCAACACGATCCCCGGGTTCACCGACGACCTGGTCGCGATGCTGCCCGGCCTGCGGGAGCACTCCTGCTCGCGCGGCCGTCGTGGCGGATTCCTCGAGCGCCTCAACGAGGGCACCTGGCTGGGCCACGTCGCCGAGCACGTCGCGCTGGCCCTGCAGCAGCTCGTCGGCCACGACATCCGTCGCGGCAAGACCCGGCAGGTCAAGGGCCAGCCCGGTCGCTACAACATCATCTACGGCTACATCGAGGAGAACGTCGGCCTCACCGCCGGCCGCCTCGCCGTCCGGCTCGTCAACCACCTCGTCGAGGGCGACCCCGACTTCGACTGGGAGACCGAGCGCGACGACTTCATCCGGCGCGCCGAGCGCACGGCGTTCGGGCCGTCGACGCAGGCGATCGTGGACGAGGCGGTGTCGCGCGACATCCCGTGGATCCGGCTCAACCAGTACTCCCTCGTCCAGCTCGGGCAGGGCGTCCACGCCAAGCGCATCCGGGCCACGATGACGTCCGAGACGTCGTCCATCGCCGTCGACATCGCCTCCGACAAGGACCTCACCACCAAGCTGCTCGGTGCCGCCGGGCTGCCGGTGCCTAAGCAGGAGTCGGTCCGCACCGAGGAGGGCGCCGTCGCAGCCGCGCGCCGCATCGGCTACCCCGTCGTGCTCAAGCCGCTCGACGGCAACCACGGACGCGGGGTGTGCCTCGACCTGCAGGACGAGGACGACGTACGCGCCGCGTTCCCGGTGGCGCACGACCAGTCGCGGCGGGGCAACGTCATCGTCGAGTCCTTCGTGACCGGCAAGGACTACCGCTGCCTCATCATCGACGGGCGGATGGTGGCGATCGCCGAGCGCGTGCCGGCGTCCGTGACCGGTGACGGTACGTCGACGGTGCAGGCGCTCGTCGACCTCACCAACGCCGACCCGCGCCGCGGGGTCGGCCACGAGAAGGTCCTGACCCGGATCAAGGTCGACGAGGCAGCCATCGAGGTGCTCGCCGACCAGGGGCACACGCTCGACTCGGTGCCGGCCGAGGGCGAGATGGTCAAGCTCGCGCTCACCGGCAACATGTCCACCGGCGGCATCTCGATCGACCGCACCTTCGAGGCCCACCCGGAGAACGTCGAGATCGCCGAGGAGGCCGCCCGGATGGTCGGCCTCGACATCGCCGGCATCGACTTCATCTGCCCCGACATCACCGAGCCGGTCCGCGAGGCCGGCGGCGCGATCTGCGAGGTCAACGCCGCGCCGGGCTTCCGGATGCACACGCACCCGACGATCGGTGAGCCGCAGTTCATCGCCAAGCCCGTGGTCGACATGCTCTTCCCGCCCGGCGCGACGTCGCGGATCCCGATCGTCGCGGTGACCGGCACCAACGGCAAGACGACCACCAGCCGGATGATCAGCCACATCTTCAAGGGGATGGGCCGCAAGGTCGGCATGACCTCGACCGACGGCGTCGTCATCGACGAGCGGCTGCTGATCCGCGCCGACGCCTCCGGCCCGCGGTCCGCGCGGATGGTGCTGCAGAACCCCCGCGTCGACTTCGCGGTCTTCGAGGTCGCCCGCGGCGGCATCCTGCGCGAGGGCCTCGGCTACGAGCGCAACGACGTCGCCGTCGTCCTCAACGTGCAGCCCGACCACCTCGGCCTGCGCGGCATCGACACCGTCGAGCAGCTCGCCGACGTCAAGGCGGTGATCGTCGAGGCCGTGCCGCGCGACGGCCACGCCGTGCTCAACGCCGACGACCCCCTGGTGCGCGAGATGCGCCGCAAGTGCTCCGGCCAGGTCGTGTGGTTCTCGATGGAGGAGCCCGGCAGCGAGGTGCGCGACATGATCGACGCGCACTGCCGTCGCGGCGGCAAGGCCATCGTGCTCAACCCGAGCGACCGCGGCGAGATGATGGTGGTGCTGCACGGCCGCCGCGAGATGCAGCTGGCGTGGACGCACCTGCTGCCCGCGACCTTCAGCGGCCGGGCACGGATGAACGTCCAGAACGCCCTCGCCGCAGCTGCCGCAGCATTCGCGGCCGGCGCCCCGCTCCACGACATCCGTCAGGGCCTGCGGACCTTCTCGACCAACTACTACCTCTCCCCCGGCCGCCTCAACGAGGTCGAGGTCAACGGCGTCAACGTGATCGTCGACTACTGCCACAACGCACCCGGCATGAAGATGCTCGGCGACTTCGTGGACCGCATCGGCGAGTCGCTCGAGTCCTCCCACGACCTGGCCCGCCCGTCGCGGATCGGCATCATCGCCACCGCCGGCGACCGCCGCGACCAGGACATGCGTGAGCTCGGGCAGATCGCGGCCCAGCACTTCGACGTGTGCATCGTGCGGGAGGACGTGGCCCTCCGCGGCCGCGACCGAGGCGCGACCGCCCAGCTCGTGCTCGACGGCGTACGCGCCGCGATGGCCGACGGCGCCCGCTGCAAGCAGGCCGAGCTGGTGCTGGAGGAGATCGAGGCCGTGCGCCACGCGATGAGCCGCGCCAACCGTGGCGACCTCGTGGTCGTGTGCGTCGACAAGCACGCCGAGGTGATGGCCGAGCTGGAGAACTGGTCCGACGTCGCCCAGGCCGGGTCCGTCGCCAACCCCGACGCGCCGTCGGCGGACCCCGACTACGTGCCGCCGGCCACCGACGCGTGAGGATCCTCGACCTCGCGGCGCTGCCCCACCGGCCGATCGAGGCCCACGGGAGCCGTGGCTTCTCGATCGGCGCCTTCGGCCTCGGCGCTGACACCCACCTGGTGGCCGTCACGCTCGCTCCCGGCGGGGTGATCGGTCGTCACCCGGCGGTCGGACGCCAGCTGCTCGTCGTACTCCACGGTGAGGGCGAGGTCGCCGGCGCCGAGGGCGAGGTGCACCGGATCGTGCCGGGCCAGGCCGCTGTGTGGGAACCCGGCGAGCTGCACGAGACCCGCTCGCCCACGGGCATGTCCGCGATGATCGTCGAGGGCGACCTCGACATCGGCGCACCCGGCGAGCAGGTGGACCCGGGCGACACCTGACCGTCCGTCGTGCGGTGGGTGAGACACGTTCCGAGGCTCCGGAAGTTGTCCTGCTCACCGCTGGCCGGTCGCTCGATGACCCAGCGGTGGGTGAGACACGTTCCGAGGCTCCAGAAGTTGTCCTGCTCACCGCTCCGCAACGTCGCCGTACGTCGGCGGGAGGGCGTCGTACGCCTGCGCCCGGCCGCCGCTCACGCGCTCGCGGCGCGCACCTTCTGCGACAGCGTCTCGGGCGAGTCGGGCGTGCCGCCGTGCTCGGCGATCCAGTCGTAGGCCTCCTGGCGCTCGGCGTGGCACATGAGGCCGACGACGTCACCGGGCCGCGCCCGCTCGACCAGCGCGGCGAGGCACTCGACCTCGGTGTCGAAGGTGTCGATGTCGGTGACACCGACCCGGGCGGCGCCGGCGCGGAGGAGGTCGTCGATCTCCTTCATCGTGCGGCCGCGGAGATACCACTCCTTGTGGCCGATGGCGACGACGTCGCTGCCCTTGGCGCCGATCTCTCCGAGCGCGTCGATGAGCTCGTCGGTGCGGTCGCCGACGGCGCCGAGGCCGAGCAGCAGGCGCGCGCCGGGGCGTCGTACGCCCGCCATGATCTCCAGCAGCGCCTCGAGGCCGGCCTCGTTGTGGGCGAGGTCCATCACGACCGAGATGCTGTCGCCGTCGTCGGCGGGGCCGTCCGCAACAGGCACGGAGAAGAAGTTCATCCGGCCCGGGTTGTGCTCGGCGTCGGGACGGAACGACGTGAGGCCGGCGACCACGGCGTCGCGGGGCAGGCCCACGGCGAGGGCGGCGGACGCGGCCGCGAGGGCGTTCTCGATGTTGAAGCGGGACAGCCCGGCGAGCGTCATCGGGACGTCCACGAGCTCGACCAGCGGGTCGGGGTCGGCGCCCGGCGCCAGCACGGTGATCCAGCCGTCGATCACGGTCGTGGCCCGGCCGCCGTCGGTGAGCGCCTCGCGCACGGCCGGCGAGTCGGGGTCACGGCTGAAGATCCACGGCTGAGCCGAGATCACGGCGCGCATGGCCAGCACCCGCGGATCGTCGCCGTTGAGCACCGACCAGCCGTCCTTGCGGGTGATCCGTGGGACGACGGACTTCACCTCGGCGAGCTGGTCGACCGTGTCGATGCCCTGTAGGCCGAGGTGGTCGGCCGTCACGTTGGTCACCACCGACACGTCGTTGCGGGTGATCCCGATTCCCTTGAGCAGGATGCCGCCGCGCGCGGTCTCGGTCACCGCGAGCTGGACGCCGTCCAGCCCGAGCGCGCGCCCCGCGCCGGACGGCCCGGAGTAGTCCCCTGCCTCGACGAGCACGCCGTCGCGGTAGATGCCGTCGGTGTTCGACCAGCCGACCATCAGGCCGCTCGTGCGCGCGATGTGGGCGACCATCCGGCTGGTGGTGGTCTTGCCGTTGGTGCCCGTCACCGCGACGACGGGGATGGTCGGCGTGATCGTGGCGGGCCGGTCACCACGCGGCGCACGGGCCACCTCTGCGGCGGCGGCACTGACGGCCGCCTCGACGTCGGGCGTCGGCAGCGCGTCGAGGGCGTGCGCGACCGCCTCGCCGAGGGCACGTGCCCGGCCCCGGTTGCGCCACGGGAAGGCGACGATGACCACGTCCGGGTCGGACGTGGGGCGCACACGCACCGCGAGGCGCCGCGTGCCGGCCTCCCCCGCGATCGCGCGGACCAGACGCTCCACGGCCCGGAGTGCGAAGCGCTGCCGGAAGCCCGACCCGGCCGCGCCCGGGCGCGTCGTCCGGAGACCGATCCGGCGGGCGAACCGCAGCACCGCCTCGTCACCGGCCTCGGTGATCGTCGAGACATCGAGGGTCAGCTTCACCGCGGCACGCGGGAAGTAGAGGTTGGGGCCTTCGAGGACGCGCAGCTCGACGAGTGAGGTCACTCGGGGAAACTAGCGGACCGTGGTCGAGCCGCTACAGGCCCATCGCGTGGAAGCCGCCGTCGACGTGCACGATCTCACCGGTGGTGGCCGGGAAGAAGTCGCTCAGCAGCGCGACGACGGCCTGCGCGGTCGGCGCGTGGTCGGACTCGTCCCACCCGAGCGGCGCGCGGTCCTTCCACGCCGACTCGAGGTCCTCGAACCCGGGGATCGCCTTGGCCGCGAGGGTCTTGAGCGGACCGGCGGCGACGAGGTTGCAGCGGATGCCGTCGGGGCCGAGGTCGCGGGCGACGTACCTGCTCGTGTTCTCCAGGGCAGCCTTCGCGACACCCATCCAGTCGTACGCCGGCCAGGCGGTGGTCGCGTCGAAGGTCAGCCCGACGATCGAGGAGCCGCGCGAGAGGAGGGGCCGGGTGGCGACCGCGAGCGACTTGAGGGAGTACGCCGACACCTGCACGGCCTGCGCGACGTCGTCCCACGGGCCGTCGAGGAACTTCCCGCCGAGCAGCGTCTCCGGGTTGCCGTAGGCGATGGAGTGCACGACGCCGTCGAGGCCGTCGACGTGCTCGCGGACCTGGTCGGCGAGACCTGCGAGGTGGCCCTCGTCGGTCACGTCGAGCTCGAGCACCGGCGGCTCCTGCGGGAGCCGCTTGGCGATGCGTCGCGTGATGCCGAGCGCGCGGCCGAAGTTGGAGATCAGCACCGTGGCGCCCTGCTCCTGGGCGATCTTGGCGGTCGCGAAGCCGATGGAGCTGTCCATCGTGACGCCGGCGACGAGGATGCGCTTGCCGTCGAGGATTCCCATGTCGTTGGACCTTTCGTGGTCGGTGGTCGTGGCTCGAGGGAGGATCAGTGGCCCATGCCGAGGCCGCCGTCGACTGGGATCACGGCGCCGGTGACGTAGGACGCGCCGTCGGAGGCCAGCCAGGTGACCGCCGAGGCCACCTCCGCCGTCGAGGCGTAGCGGCCCAGCGGGACCTGCGTCTTGATGAGGCTCTTCTGCTCGTCGGTCAGGACGTCGGTCATGTCGGTCTCGACGAAGCCCGGCGCCACGACGTTGGTCGTGATCGACCGGCTGCCGAGCTCGCGCGCCAGCGAGCGCGCCATGCCGACCAGCCCGGACTTCGACGCCGCGTAGTTGACCTGGCCGGCCGAGCCGAGCAGCCCGACCACCGACGAGATGAGGATGATGCGGCCGCGGCGCAGGCGGAGCATCCCCTTCGCGGCCCGTTTGGCCAGCCGGAAGGTGCCGGTGAGGTTGGTGTCGATGACCGAGGACCAGTCGTCCTCGCTCATCCGGAGCAGCAGCGTGTCCCTGGTGATCCCGGCGTTGGCGACCAGGACCTCGACCGGGCCGTGCGCCTCCTCGACCTGCGTGAAGGCGGCCTCGACCTGGGCGGTGTCGGTGATGTCGCACCGCACGTCGAGGGCGCCCTCGGGCGCACCGCCGTTGCGGGTGGTGACCGCGACCTTGTCGCCCTGGGCGATGAACGCCTCAGCGATGGCGCGGCCGATGCCGCGGTTGCCGCCGGTCACCAGGACCGAGCGGGGTGCGGGCGGGGTGCTGGATCCGGGAATCTCGCTCACGGTCCCGACGCTAGTGATTACCGGGGGGTATCGGTCAATCCGATCACTCGTCCTCGAGGCGGAAGCCCACCTTCATGCCGACCTGGAAGTGCTCGACGGCACCGTCCTTGGCCTGGCCCCGGACCTGGGTGACCTCGAACCAGTCGATGTGGCGGAGCGTCTGGCCGGCACGCTCGATGCCGTTGCGGATCGCCTGGTCGATGCCGTCGGGCGAGGTGCCGACGATCTCGGTGACGCGGTAGGTGCGGTTGGTCATGGTTCCTCCTGCTCGACTGCGGTGCGGGCCGACAGGGGCCCGTGGATCTGCGAGCCTAGCGACGTAGACTCGCGGGCATGGCCAAGTCCGATGCCGTACGCATCACCACGGCTCGCAGCAGCGCCGCCGACGACATGCGATCGCGCAAGCGTCGCTACGCCATCTCGATGTCGATCAGGCTCGTGTGCTTCATCGCCGCGGTCGTCGCCTGGCCGAGCTGGTTGAGCTGGGTGTTTGCGGCCGCCGCAGTGTTCGTGCCGCTCTTCGCAGTCGTGATGGCCAACGCCGGCGACCAGCGCGACGACGGATTCAGCCTTCCCAGCAACCCCAGCGCCTACGAACTGACGGCACACGACGGTGAAGACTGAGGAAACACGGCGCGACTCGGGTGTGTCGAAAGTTTGGTTTTCACCCAGTCCCATGGAATGATTCTCGGTGCGAGCGCAGCATCCCCCGTCTGCGTCAGCAACCGAGGTGCCGGACAGCTTCCCCCCGTGGCTGTCCGGCACTTCTCATGTCCGGGCCTCGCTCGCGCGGCCTCTCGGCCCGCCAGGAAGGACGACGATGGACCTCGACCGTGACATCTGCTCGGCCAAGGGCTGCCAGGCCGACGCCGTGTGGGACCTGCAGTGGAACAACCCGAAGATCCACACGCCCGAGCGGCGCAAGTCCTGGCTCGCCTGCGACGAGCACCGGGCCTCGCTCTCGGACTTCCTCGGTGCCCGTGGGTTCCTGAAGGACGTCGTCCCGCACACGCCCGCTGGCTGAGGTCTATCCGCCGATCGCGGACATCGGACGGTCGGGCTGGAGGAACGTCTCGTCGTCGATGCCGTGGCCGGCGCGCTTGCCGCGCATCGCGATGACCCAGCGCTCGGCGATCTCCTCGTCGTCGGCGCCGGAGCGCAGCGACGTGCGGAGGTCGGACTCCTCGCGCGCGAACAGGCAGTTGCGCACCTGTCCGTCGGCGGTGAGGCGTACGCGGTCGCAGTCGCCGCAGAACGGGCGGGTGACCGACGCGATGATCCCGACGGTCGCCGGCCCACCGTCGACGTCGAACAGCTCGGCCGGCGCGCTGCCGCGCGGCGCCCCGTGGGGCGTCAGGGTGAACTCGGCGGCGAGCGCCTCGTGGATCTCGTCGGCGGTGACCATGGCGGCGCGGCTCCAGTCGTGCTGGGCGTCGAGCGGCATCTGCTCGATGAACCGGAGCTCGTAGCCGTGGGCGATGCTCCAGCGGAGCAGCTCGGCGGCCTGGTCGTCGTTGGTGCCGCGCAGCAGCACGGCGTTGAGCTTGATCGGCCCGAGCCCCGCGGCCTTGGCTGCCTCGAGGCCGGCGAAGACGTCCGTGAGGCGGTCACGGCGCGTGATGGTCGCGAAGGTCTCCGGCCGCACCGTGTCGATGCTCGCGTTGATCCGGTCGAGGCCGGCGTCGGCGAGGGCCTGCGCGGTGCGCGTGAGCCCGAGGGCGTTGGTGGTCAGGGAGGTCTCGACGCCGAGCGCGTGCGTGCGCCCCACGATGTCGACCAGCCCGCGGCGCAGCAGCGGCTCGCCTCCCGTGAAGCGCACCTCGCGGATGCCGAGGCGTTCCACGCCGATCGTGATCAGCCGGACGACCTCGTCGTCGCTCAGGGTCTGCTCGGTGGGCAGCCAGTCCAGACCCTCGGCCGGCATGCAGTAGTTGCACCGCAGGTTGCACCGGTCGGTCAACGAGACCCGCAGGTCCGTGGCCACGCGGCCGAAGCGATCTGCCAAGGGTGTCGTCACGGTCACAAGTCTAACGGCGGGGGCCGCACCACCCGCCGGACGCTCAGGGCGAGGCGGATAACCTCGCCGCGTGCACAAGCTGCGGTTCCTGGTCTCGCGCCGCTGGATCGCCTTCGCGCTCGTGGTGGTCTTCCTGGCGTGGGTCGCGTGGCGCCTCGGCGAGTGGCAGTTCCACCGCCTCGCAGACCGCCAGGAGCGCAACGAGATCATCCAGCGCAACGAGAAGGCCGGTGCCGACCCGGTCACGGACGTCCTGGCTCCGGGCCGCCCGGTCGGCACGGCCGACGAATGGCGCATCGTGGAGGCCACCGGGACCTACGCCGTGGAGGACACGGTGATCGTGCGCTACCGCACCCGCGAGGGCGCGGCCGGCGTCGACGTGGTCGTCCCCCTCGAGCTCGCCGACGGCACGAGCCTGCTGGTCGACCGCGGCTGGTTCGCCACCGACAACCGCGGCGCGTCCACCGCCGACGTGCCCGCGCCCCCGGAGGGCGAGGTCGACGTCACCGGCTGGGTACGCCGCGACGCGGAGGGCGACAGCACCGCGGTCACCGACCGGTCCACCCGCGCCATCGACAGCGAGCGCATCGGCGAGGCGCTGGGCCGCGAGGTGCTCGGCGGCTGGGTCGACCTCCGGTCGGAGTCGCCCGAGCCGGCGACGGCGCTGGAGCCGGTCGAGCTCCCCGAGCTCGACAACGGACCGCACTTCTTCTACGGGCTGCAGTGGTGGTTCTTCGGCGCCCTGGCGATCTTCGGCTTCTTCTACCTGATCTACGACGAGTGGCGCGGCGGCCGCGGTCCGTGGGGCAACCAGGACGCCCCGGCGCCCGATGCCACGCGCACCGACCGGTCCGAGCCCGCGCGCGCTCGACGGCGTACGTGGCGCGAGCGGCTCGACTCGGACGAGGATCCCCCGGACCCCTCAGAGGGCGCGGAGCAGGCCACCGTCGACCGGGAGCATCACGCCCGTCAGGAATGACGCCGCCGGCGAGAGCACGAACGCCGCGACCGCACCGAACTCCTCCGGGGCGCCGTAGCGACCGAGCGGGATCGACGCCTCGGCCGCGCGGCGGGCCGCCTCGGGGTCGCCGGTCGAGGCGTCCAGCTCCGCGACGCGCTCGGTGGCGATGCGGCCGGGCAGGAGGCCGTTGACCCGTACGCCGCGCGGCCCCAGCTCGTCGGCCAACGTCTTGGCCACCATCGCCAGGCCGGGGCGCAGGCCGTTGGAGATCGCCATCTCGGGCAGCGGCGCCCGGACGCTCGAGGACAGCACCAGTCCCAGCGACCCGCCGGCGGGCAGGGCGGCGCCGACCTCGCGCGCCAGGCGTACGGCGCCGAGGAAGACCGACTCGAACGCAGCGGTCCACTGGTCGTCGGAGATGCCGGTGACCGGTCCCTTCGGCGGTCCTCCGACGCTGATCAGGGCCCCGTCGACCCGGCCGAAGGTCTCGTCGGCAGCCGCGAGGAGCCGCCGTGGGGTCTCGCGGTCGGCGTTGTCGGCCACGACGCCCACCGCGGCACGGCGCCCGGCCAGCTCGTCGAGCGCGGCGCTCGCCTCGTCGAGCGAGTCCTGCGAGCGGCCGGACAGCACGACGCGCGCGCCCTCGGCGACCAGCACGTCGGCGCTCGCCCGGCCCAGCCCGCGGGCCCCGCCGCTGACGATGAAGACGCGATCGGCCAGCTGCAGGTCCATGCCCGGAGCGTAGTCGCGCGGAACACGGCCGTTCCTTGCCGGCCCCTCCGTCTCTTCCCCGACCCGACCTGCCTCGCCAGCGTCATGCGAACGCGCAGCCACAGGTCGAGGTTCGTCTGACGCAGGAGCGGCAGCGTTCCCGGACGACCGGTCAGCCGGGGACGTCCACCTTCTCCGACCGGAACTGCGTGGCGTGGAGGGTGGCGTAGAGGCCGCCGGAGGCGAGGAGCTCGGCGTGGGTGCCCTGCTGCACGACGCGACCGTCGTCGAGGACGAGGATCAGGTCGGCGTTGCGGACGGTGGACAGCCGGTGCGCGATGACCAGCGACGTACGTCCCTCGAGCGCGGCGTCGAGGGCCTGCTGGACGGCCGCCTCGGACTCGCTGTCGAGGTGCGCGGTGGCCTCGTCGAGGACGACGATGGCCGGTGCCTTGAGGAGCAGGCGCGCGATCGCGAGGCGTTGGCGCTCTCCCCCGCTGAGCCGGTAGCCACGGTCGCCGACGACCGTGTCGAGGCCGTCGGGCAGGGACCGGACGAGCGACGCGATCTGCGCGGCCTCGAGGGCGGCCCAGACGTCGGCCTCGGACGCGGCGGGGCGGGCGTAGAGCAGGTTGGCGCGGATCGTGTCGTGGAACATGTGGGCGTCCTGGGTGACGTAGCCGACCACGTCCTCCAGCGACTGGAGCGTGACGTCGCGCACGTCGTGGCCGCCGACTCGCACGGCACCGGACTCGACGTCGTAGAGCCGGGCGACGAGGTGCGTGACCGTCGTCTTGCCGGCGCCGGAGGGACCGACGAGGGCCACCATCTGCCCGGGCTCGGCGGTGAACGTGACCTCGTGGAGCACCTGCCCGGTGTCGCGCGACTCGGTGCGGGCGACGGTCTCGAGCGAGGCGAGCGAGATCTCGTCGGCGCGCGGGTAGGTGAACGCGACGTGGTCGAACTCCAGGCGCGACGCCGAGGGTGCGAGGGCGATGGCGTCGGGCTTCTCCTGGATCAGCGACGGAAGGTCGAGGACCTCGAAGACCCGGTCGAAGCTGACCAGCGCGGTCATCACGTCGATGCGCACGTTGGACAGGCCCTGCAGCGGACCGAGCAGGCGGGTCAGCAGCACGCCGAGCGCGACGATGGTGCCGACCGAGAGGTCACCGCGGATGGCCAGCCAGCCGCCGATGCCGTAGACGAGCGCGGTCGCCAACGACGGCACGAGCGTCATCGCGGCGAAGAAGATGCGGGTGAGCAACGAGATCCGCACGCCGAGGTCGCGCACGACCGCTGCCTTCTCGGCGTAGGCGACGTCCTCGGCCTCCCGGCGACCGAAGAGCTTGAGCAGCATCGCGCCGCCGACGTTGAAGCGCTCGGTCATGGCGTTGCCGAGGTCGGCGTTGCCGTCCATCTGCTGCCGCGAGAGGTGGGCGAGGCGGTTGCCCACCAGCCGCGAGGCGATCAGCAGGATCGGGAAGAGAGCCAGGCACAGCACGGTCACCGGCCAGCTCAGGAACAGCATCGTCACGCCCACGACGACGGCCGCGATGATGTTGGAGACCGTGCCCTGCAGCGTCGAGGTGAACGCCCGCTGCGCGCCGATCACGTCGTTGTTGAGGCGGCTGACGAGCGCGCCGGTCTGGGTGCGGGTGAAGAAGGCGAGCGACTGCCGCTGCACGTGGGCGAAGACGCGGGTCCGGAGGTCGTAGATGAGCCCCTCACCGATCCGGCTCGAGAGCCAGCCGGTGATCAGGCCGAAGCCGGCACTGAGCACGGCCACCAGCGCCACCAGGACGGCGAGCCAGATGACGAGCGAGGTGTCCCCGTTCTGCACGCCGTCGTCGATGATCGCCTTGAGCAGGAGCGGCGGCACCACGACGAGCGCCGCGTCGACCACCGTGACCCCCAGGAAGGCGGTGATCAGCCGTCGGTGCGGGCGCGCGAAGCCGAGCACCCGGCGCAGCGTGCGTCGCTCGATCTTGTTGTCGACGACGCTCCGGTCACTGCGCAGGTGCCGCCACGGCGGGCCACCTGCGCCCGGTCCCATCGACATGCCCACTCCTTCGTTGCTCACCGGCCACAACCGTCACCGGCGGGTGATTGTTCCTCCTCCCGGGTGCCGGCGTTCAGCCCATCCCGCACATCCACCAACCGTCGCCGAGGTTGACCGGCGCCCGGCAGAGCATCCCCGCCATGTCGGTGCCGGCGGGCGAGCCGGTCCGCGAGTAGAAGTAGCCACCACCGTCGTCGGGGATGCCGTACCACTGCGGGAAGAACAGCATCCCGTCCTTCTCGACGATGCGATCGTCCACGGAGAGCCAGCGCCACTCGGGCGGGAGGTCGGTGCCGTAGTAGCCGTCCCCGGCGCCAGGTGACACCTCCAGCGCTGCGTCGTACGCCGGACGGTGCGCCTGGAACCACAGCTGGGGAGCCACGGACACCCAGTTGAGCAGCGGCAGCGCCAGCGCGAGGGTGAGCACGCCGGCGACGGTCCCCGCGCGGTCGCCGAGCGGTCGCAGCAGGGCGCGGGAGCCGGCGGCCAGCGCGAGCCAGAGCGCGACGGAGAGTGCCAGCGCGACGTAGGTGCCACCGAACGGCACCGGGACGAGCGCACTCGCGACCCCGACCGACCAGAGCGCCGCCACACCGAGGACCCGCACCAGCGCCATCACGCGGTCCAGTGGGGGGTCAGCCGGCGAAGGCGGCCGCCAACGCGCGGAAGCGACGTACCTGCGCCTCCCGCTCGAGGCGCCGCTGCTCGTCGAGATCACGGTCGGCAGCACCCTGGAGCAGGGTCTTGGTCTCCGGTACGACGCCCGCCATCGGCGCGCACAGGGCCGCCGCGAGGTCGGCGACCGCTGCGTCGAGCTCGGCCGCAGGCACGCAGGCGGTGGCGAGGCCGATGCGGACGGCCTCCTCGCCGGGCACGACGCGCGCCGTCGCGCAGATCTCCAGCGCCCGGGCGTAGCCGACGTGCTCGACCAGTGGCTTGGTGCCGGTGAGGTCGGGCACGAGCCCGAGCGCGGACTCCTTCATGGACAGCTTGGCGTCGTCGGCGACCACCCGCAGGTCACAGGCGAGGGCGAGCTGGAAGCCGGCGCCGATCGCGTGCCCCCGCACCTTGGCGATCGAGACGAAGCGCGGGTCGCGCAGCCAGGTGAAGCCGCGCTGGAACTCCTCGATCCGGGCCGAGGCCTCCTCGTCACTCAGCGCCAGCAGGCCCAGCACCGTGCCCTCCCCGGCGTTGGCCGGGTCGAGCATCGCGCGGTCGAGCCCCGCGGAGAAGGTGTCGCCCTCCCCCGTCACCACCACCACGCGTACGTCGTCGGGCAGGGCGGCGCCCAGCTCGGCGAGCGCCAGCCACATGGCCGGCGTCTGGGCATTGCGCACCTCGGGACGGTCGAGGGTGATCGTGGCGACCGCCCCCTCGACGTCGAGGCGGAGGCCGACCGCGGCGAGCTCTTCGGGAGTCATGGCGAGCAGGTTACTACTCGCGGGTAACCACCGGAGGGAACGCCCTCAGGCTAGCGAGACCAGGTCGGCGTAGTCGTCGGTCCACAGGTCCTCGTCGCCGTCGGGCAGCAGCAGCACACGGTCGGGGTCGAGGGCGCGCACCGCACCCTCGTCGTGCGTGACGAGGATGATCGCCCCGGTGTAGCTCCGGATCGCGTGGAGCACCTCCTCGCGGGAGGCCGGGTCGAGGTTGTTGGTGGGCTCGTCGAGCAGCAGCACGTTGGCGCTGGAGACGACGAGGATGGCGAGTGCGAGCCGGGTCTTCTCCCCGCCGGACAGCACGCCGGCGGGCTTGTGGGCGTCGTCGCCGGAGAAGAGGAACGAGCCGAGCACGGAGCGGGCCTGGGTGTCGGTGAGCTCGGGCGCCGCGGAGTGCATGTTCTCCAGCACGGTGCGGTTGACGTCGAGCGTCTCGTGCTCCTGGGCGTAGTAGCCCATCTTGAGCCCGTAGCCCGGCACGACCTGCCCGGTGTCGGGCTGGTCGACGCCGGCGAGGATCCGCAGCATCGTGGTCTTGCCGGCACCGTTGAGCCCGAGGATGACCACGCGACTCCCCCGGTCGATCGCGAGGTCGACGGCGGTGAAGACCTCGAGCGAGCCGTAGGACTTGGACAGCTCGGTGCCCATGAGCGGCGTCTTGCCGCACGGGGCGGGCTCGGGGAACGCGATCCGCGCCACCTTGTCGGCCTGCCGCTCGGTCTCGATGCCGGCCATCATCTTCTCGGCGCGCTTGAGCATCGACTGCGCGGCCTGCGCCTTGGTGGCCTTGGCGCGCATCTTGTTGGCCTGGTCGGTGAGCACCTTGGCCTTGTTCTCGGCGTTCTGGCGCTCGCGCTTGCGGCGCTTCTCGTCGTCCTCGCGCTGGGTCAGGTAGTTGTGCCAGCCCATGTTGTAGACGTCGATGACCGCGCGGTTGGCGTCGAGGTGGAACACCTTGTTGACCGTCGCCTCGAGCAGCGCGTTGTCGTGGCTGATGACCACGAAGCCGCCGCGGTGGGCCTTGAGGAAGTCGCGCAGCCAGACGATCGAGTCGGCGTCGAGGTGGTTGGTCGGCTCGTCGAGCAGCATGATCTCGGCACCCGAGAACAGGATGCGTGCCAGCTCGACGCGGCGCCGCTGGCCACCGGACAGGGTGCCGATCGGCTGGGCGAGGAGCCGCTCCTCGATCCCGAGGGCGGCCGCCATCTGGGCAGCCTCGGACTCGGCGGCGTACCCGCCACCGGCGTGCAGCTCGGCGTCGGCGCGGGTCCACCGCTTCATGCCGCGCTCGTGGACCTTCGGGTCCTCGCTCGCCATGTCGACCTCGGCCTCGCGCAGGCGTCGTACGACGTCGTCGAGGCCGCGGGCGGACAGGATCCGGTCGCGGGCGATGACCTCGGGGTCACCGACCCGGGGGTCCTGCGGGAGGTAGCCCACATCGCCGCTGCGCAGGACCTGTCCGGAGGCGGGCTGGCCCTCGCCGGCGAGGATGCGGGTGAGGGTGGTCTTGCCGGCTCCGTTGCGCCCCACGAGGCCCACCTTGTCGCCCGCGGCGATGCGGAAGGTGACGTCCTCCATGAGGAGCCGCGCGCCGGCTCTGACCTCGAGCTTCTGGGCGGTGATCATCGGACGACATCCTACGAAGGGGTGGAGGCGAGAGCCCCATCGGCGACGCACGCGCTAACCTGCCCACGAGGTCGATCCGACCGTCACGACCTGCGGAAAGGCAACACCCATGCGCTTCAACCCGAAGGCCGACATCAGCGGGGGCCGGGTCAACGACGCAGGCCGCGGAGGCGGCGGTGGCGGCGGCGGCATGCGGATCCCGCTGCCGGGCGGCACGCGGGCGGGCGGCGGCATCGGCGGCCTCATCATCATCATCCTGTTCGTGGTCCTCACCCAGTGCATGGGCGGCGGCCTTCCGGGCGGCAGCGGTGGGGGCGGCACGAGCTCGCAGGGCCAGAGCCAGCCCGAGGGCGTCGACACCGGCGACGAGCGCTACGCCAACTGCAAGACCGGCGCCGACGCCAACGAGGACGCCGACTGCGCCCGCGTGGCCGTGGCGCTCTCGCTCGAGCAGTACTGGGCGGCGACGCTGCCGGAGCAGGCCGGCACGGAGTTCGCCCCGGCGACCATCAACACCTTCGCCGGCGCCGTGTCGACCGGGTGCGGCCAGGCGTCGTCCCAGGTGGGGCCCTTCTACTGCCCGCCCGACCAGCAGATCTACCTCGACACCACCTTCTTCGCCGACGTCCTCCAGGGACAGCTCGGCGGCCAGGGCGGCGACTTCGTCGAGCCCTACGTCCTCGGCCACGAGTACGGCCACCACATCCAGAACCTGATGGGCACCATGGGCCAGGTCCGCACGCAGAAGGGTGCGGACTCCGACGCCGTACGCCTCGAGCTGCAGGCCGACTGCTACGCCGGCATGTGGACCCGCGACGCCAGCGACGGCGACGGCATCCTGGCCGACCTCGACCAGGGCGACATCACCGAGGCGCTCGACTCGGCCAAGGCCGTGGGCGACGACCGGATCCAGCAGAAGTCCGGGCAGGGCGTCGACCCCGAGGGCTGGACCCACGGCTCGTCGGAGCAGCGGATGGCGTGGTTCACCCGCGGCTTCCAGGAGGGCACCCTCGAGGCCTGCGACACCTTCTCCGCCTCGTCGCTCTGACCCGTCCCAAACAGGGTCAGCCGTCGCCGAGCAGCGCCTCGATCTGCCCGACCTGGCGCTGCATGGCACGGATGTACGGCGCGACGCTGGGGTGGCGGAACTTCCCGGCGAGCGCTCCCTCGCCGTCGGCGACCCGGGCCAGTGCCCAGTCCAGGCGGGTCAGGGCGGTGTAGACGGCCATGACGCGGGCGCCGGTCACCACGTCGGCGGGATCCGCGAGGCCGGCGGGCAGCGCGGCGACGTACGCCTCCACGAGGGGTTCGACGTCCTCGCGGGTCGCCAGCGACAGGTAGCCGAGGTCGGCGCCGACCGGCCCCCGACCGAGGTGCGCCCAATCGATCGCCACGCCCCCGTCACCGTGCCGGCCGGGGATGTTGGCCGCCGACGGGTCGCCGTGCTGTGCGACCTGCGGGAGCGCGTCGCAGCGGTCGAGCCACGGCTCGCGGCGCGACCAGAGGTGGTCGGCGATGTCGGCGACCGGCGTGCGGGCCAGGGTGCGCCAGCCGCCTCGGCGCTCGACCAGGCGCAGCCTGCTCCGCAGCTGGTCGCGCGCCAACCACGGGTGCTCGCCCAGGTCGGCGGCGGCGAAGCGGCCGAGGCAGGCCGCCAGCCACAGGCCGGGCGGGTCGTGGACCTCGACCCGCTCGTGGACCAGGGTGATGCCTTCGTCGTCCTCGTCCACGCGGACGACGGGCGCCTCCCGCAGGCCCGGCGAGTCCGCCACCACCCCGCTCAGCGCGACGTCGGCGGCCCGACGCCAGTAGTTCACGTCGCGCGGCGTCCGCACTCCGGGCGCGTCGTGCGGATCGGGCGCCTGCAGCCGCTTGACGACCACGTCGCGTCCCTGGTGGGTGGCGGACCAGAGGCCCACGGTTGCGGGGCCGGACCCCGGCAGCCGCTGCCAGCCCGGCTCCGGCTGCCAGCCCGCCACGGTGGACCCGTCCATGCGCGCGAACCTAGCGCACCCGCGTCATCCGACGTCATGAGAATGGCGGGTTCGCGCCCGGAATTCCCATGACGTCCCAGGGCCGACGGCCAGCACGTCGGGACCATCGCGACGTCAGGCGTTGACGACGTCCACGGCGAGCGCCTGCGCGTCCGCGATGGCCCGGTCGAGGACCGCCCGCTTCGGATCCGGCACCGGCAGCCACGGGTCGACCACCGTGACCGACGACAGGCGGGGGTCGTCGAGGACGGCGTCGACCGCGGGGTGGTCCCCGCCGGCCACGATGAGGCGGGCGCCGCCGAGGATCCGGGCGGCGTGGTCGGCGGCCGCCTCGTAGGCCTGCCGTGCCTGGTTGTCGCGCCGGCGGGCGAAGCGCTGCTGGCTCTGGCCGCCGGCCTTGGTGCGGCCCTGCACGTGGCGCTGGCCGATCTTGTGCTCGACCAGAGTGGCGCCGCTCAACCGGGCGACGGCGAAGCCGCCCTTGCGCACGAGCAGCACGCCCCACTCCCCCGGCGCCCGGGCGGCTGCGGCGAAGTCGCCGGCCTCGGCCGGGCCGTCGTACGTCGTCGCGAACGGCAGGCGCGCGGTGAAGTGGGACCCGTCGGCGGCCTCACCGCACAGCGCACCACCGGAGACGGACAGCGACGCGCCACCGTGGCCGGTGGCGAAGTTCGCGACCCACCGCTCCCAGCGCGCGGCCGGGACCAGGACGGACGGCACGACCGTCCTCAGAGGAAGTCGAGCGGGTCGAACTCGTCGATCGGGATGACCCGGGTGCGAGGCAACGGAGTGTTGAAGGCGCCGAGGTCGTACTCGAGGTCGAAGATCCGCAGGCCGGGCAGGTTGCGGAACTGCGAGTTGACGAACTCCGTGAAGCCGATGACACCGACCTGTCGGCTGCCGTCGCAGAGCGCGGAGACCTGGTCGACGAAGTCGCCGTCGTGGCTGACCAGCACGACGTCGGCCTCACGGTGGACGAGCGCCTCGGCGGTGCGCTGGATGGCGATGTCGACGACCTTGCCCTCACCGCTCAGCGGGATCGGCTTGAAGCCGATCGCCAGGAGCGCCTGCACGAAGCTGATCGGCAGCTCGGTGGTGGCGGCGAGGAAGAAGAGGCCGGTGACGTCCTGGTCGAAGGACCGCTCTGCCCACTCCAGGAGCCGGTCCCAGCGCGGCCGTTCCTCCGGACGCGGACGCCGACCCAGGATCGAGGTGCCCAGGGTGGCGTCGATGTTCTCCCCGTCGACGAGGAGGTAGGTCATCCGCTCAGCCATGCGAGGACTCTCCCACACGCAGCCGCGCGTCTCAGGGCTGGTAGACGACCTCGAACGACTCGGTCACGTCGTCACCGGTGACGGTCACGTCGCTGACCTCGATCAGCGCACGCGGTCGGCCCGCGCCGTCGCACAGGATGGACAGCACGCCGGCCTGGGGCAGGTCACCGGCGTAGTCGGCCACCGCTGCGGTCGTGCTCCCCCGCTCCTCGGCCAGCACGGTCTCGACGTAGGCGTCGGACTCCTCCGCCGAGTCGCCGTACGCCCAGGCCGGCGGCGGCACGGACTCCAGCGTCGTCGGCCCGAAGTAGGTCGGCGCGGCGTTGAGCTTGGCGTGGAAGCGGGCGAGGTCCCAGAAGACCCGCAGCTCCTCGTGGTCGAAGTCGATCTCGGACAGCTCGACGTTGCTGGGCTCGACCTCGGGATCCATGTCCGAAGGGTAGCCAGTCAGGCCACGGCGGCGACGTACGCCGCGAACTCGCGCGCCGCCTCCATCGCACCGGGACGCGGCGGCGCCTGCGGGTCGAGACCGAGGTCGCGGTCGGCGAGCACCTGCTGGAGCAACGGGCGCCACGCGGGGTCGCCGTGCACCATCGCCCAGCGCAGCGCGTCGCGCTTGCTGGCGACCTCCCCCGTGCGGATGGTGTAGAGGCTGCGGCTGGCCTGCACGACGAGGTAGCGCTGGCACCACGCGACGGTCGGCGGGCACCAGCCCAGCACGTCGTCGGTCAGCGTCGCCAGGCCCGCCCTTGCGCTGTCGCGCAGCACGTCGGCGGGGACCGGGTCCATCAGCCGCACCGGGCACGGGCCGCCCAGGGTGATGCCGTGCTCGCGCAGGATCCAGCGCGTCCAGGGCTGGTTGCAGTGCTCCGACCACGACATGACGTCCGAGCCGTGGTCGACGTGGAGCCACTCCCTGCCCAGCCCCGCCACCGACCTGAGGTCCTCGGAGACCGCGTACGAGCCCTCGAGGTGGCCGAACCAGAAGCCGTCGCGATGGGGCAGGTCGGCGTGGAGACGACGGAGAGCGGCCTCCTGCCCGGCGTCCGGCCGCTCACGCACCACCACGAGGAAGTCGCAGTCGCTGTGCAGGTCGCCCGCCCCCAACGCGAACGACCCCTGCAGGTAGGCGCCGACGAACGACGGCCCGAGCGCCTCCTGGGCGCCGGTGACGAGGTCGTGGAGCACGCCGTTGAGCTCGGCGTAACGCGTCGGGTGGGGGTTGAGCACGGATGGAGTGTGCGCCTGTCGGCGCACCGCCGCCACGGATTATCGGCGCGTGGCCCGAGTCGACCCACTGGTCCGCGGGCAGACCCCGGGCTACGGTCGAAGGTCCACCCACTCGGAGGTCCCATGCGCCGCACCACCGTCTCGCTCGCCGCCGCCGTCCTCGCCGTGACGCTGCTGCCTGGCGCGTCACCCACCACCGCTGCTGTCGGTCCCCCGGACCGCCCGTTCCCGGCCCGCATCGAGCTCCCCGACGGCTTCCAGCCCGAGGGCATCGCGCTGGGTCCGGGTCCCACGGCCTGGTTCGGCTCCCGCGCCGACGGCGACATCTACGAGGTGTCGCTGCGCACGGGCGAGGGCTCGATCATCAGCCAGGGGCCCGGCACGCCGTCGCTGGGGATGAAGTCCGACCGCGACGGGCGTCTCTATGTCGCCGGCGGCACCTCAGGGACGGCTCGCGTCGTCGACACGGAGACCGGCACGGTGGAGCGGACCTATCAGCTCGCCGCCGCGCCGAGCTTCGTCAACGACGTCGTGCTGACCAGGGGCGCCGCGTGGTTCACCGACTCGAACCGGCCCCAGCTCTACCGCGTGGACCGCGGTCCCGACGGGGAACCGGGCGCGACCGCGACGACCGTGCCGCTGACGGGTGAGTGGGTGCAGTCCGCCGGGCTCAGCGCCAACGGCATCAGCACCACTCCGACCGGTGACGCCCTGCTGGTCGTCAACACGACCAGCGGGCTGCTCTACCGCGTCGACCCGGCCACCGGCGAGGCGACCGAGGTCGACCTCGGCGGCGCTTCCCTCACCCGGGGCGACGGGATGCTGCGCCACGGGCGCACGCTCTACGTCGTACGCAACTCCCTCGACGAGATCGCCGTCCTGCGCCTCTCCCGCACCGGGCTGAGCGGCCGGCTCGTGCGGACCATCGTCAAGGAGGACGTGCCCCCCGGTGCGTCGTTCGACGTGCCCACGACGGTGGCGCGGTTCGGCGCGCACCTCTACCTGCCCAACGCCCGTTTCGGGGTCGCGTCACCGACCACCGCCGACTATTGGGTGACCAAGGTGCGGGCGAGGGCCGGCGACTGAGCCGCCGGGCGCCCGAGGCGCGCCGCCTCGGGCAACGGGTCGACGACAGCACTCCCGCCCCCACTGATGGGGGCGGGAGTGCTGGTTCGGACCAGTTACCGGACGAGCAGGACGACCTCAGACGTTGAAGCCGAGTGCCCGCAGCTGCTCGCGACCGTCGTCGGTGATCTTGTCCGGACCCCACGGCGGCATCCAGACCCAGTTGATCGCGACGTCGCCGACGAGGCCCTCGAGGGCCGACTCGGTCTGGTCGGTGATCACGTCGGTGAGCGGGCAGGCCGCCGAGGTGAGGGTCATGTCGAGGACGGCGTTGCTGTGCTCGTCGAGGTGCACGCCGTAGACGAGGCCGAGGTCGACGACGTTGATCCCGAGCTCGGGGTCGACGACGTCCTTCATCGCCTCGGTCACGTCGTCGGCGGTCACCGTCGAGGTGCCGCCGCCCTGTCCGGCCTCGGGCACGTCGGGGAGGTCGCCGTGGTCGATGCCCTGGGGGTCGGTCATGAGGTGACTCCTTCTGATTGGGCCTGGGTGGTCGCGTCCTTCCACGCCATCCAGGAGAGCAGCGCGCACTTCACGCGCGCGGGGAACTTGGCGACACCGGCGAACGCGATGCCGTCCTCGAGGACGTCCTCGTCGGGCTCGACCTGCCCCTTGCCCTGCATGAGCTCGAGGAAGGTCCCGTGGATCGACATCGCCTCGTCGACCGGCTTGCCGATGACGAGGTCGGTCAGCACCGACGCCGACGCCTGCGAGATCGAGCAGCCGACGCTGTCGTACGACACGTCCCGCACGACACCGTCGGCGAGGTGCACCCGCAGGGTGACCTCGTCGCCGCAGGTCGGGTTGACGTGGTGGACCTCGGACTCGAAGGGGTCGCGCAGGCCCTTGTGGTGCGGGTTCTTGTAGTGGTCCAGGATGATCTCCTGGTAGAGGCTGTCGAGCTCGGCACTCATGTGTCATCCCACCTTGAAGTAGCTGCGGGTGTGGTGGAGCGCCTCGACCAGCGCGTCGATCTCGGCCGGCGTCGTGTAGAGGTAGGACGACATCCGGGTCGAGCTCTGCACGCCGAAGCGCGCGTGCGCCGGCTTCGCGCAGTGGTGGCCGGCCCGCACGGCGACGCCGCGCGAGTCGAGGACCTGCGCGATGTCGTGCGGGTGGACGCCGGCGAGCTCGAAGGAGATCGCCCCTCCGCGGTCGGCCGCGTCGAGGGGGCCCAGGACGGTGAGGCCAGGCACCGACTGCAGGCCCTCGAGGGCGTACGCCGTGATCGCCTGCTCGTGGCGGTGGATCGCGTCGAGCCCGATGTGGCGGAGGTAGTCGACCGCGGCGCCGAGCCCGACGGCCTCGACGATCGGCGGGGTGCCGGCCTCGAAGCGGTGCGGCGCCCGGGCGTAGGTCGAGCGCGCCATGGTGACGGTCTCGATCATCTCGCCGCCACCGTGGAAGGGCGGCAGCTCGTTGAGCAGCTCCTCACGACCCCACAGCACGCCGATCCCCGTCGGCCCGGTCACCTTGTGGCCGGTGAAGACGAGGAAGTCGCACCCCGTCGCCTGTACGTCGACCGGCAGCTGCGGCGCGGCCTGCGAGGCGTCCACGACCGAGACGGCGCCGACCGACTTCGCGCGGGCCACGAGGTCCGTGACCGGGTTGATCGTGCCGAGCATGTTGGACACCCAGGTGAAGGCGACGACCTTGGTGTGCTCGTCGACCAGCTGGTCGGCGTTGTTCAGGTCGAGCCGGCCGTCGTCGGTCAGCCC
Source organism: Nocardioides sp. T5 (assembly GCF_048161455.1). NCBI lineage: Bacteria > Bacillati > Actinomycetota > Actinomycetes > Propionibacteriales > Nocardioidaceae > Nocardioides > Nocardioides sp. T5. The sequence goes on from NZ_CP182415.1 coordinate 2,628,743, forward strand.
GAACCACCGCAGCTCGGCGCCCGAGCGCTCGCAGGCGAGCTGCCACGACACGATGTTGGAGTGGTGCTCCATCTCGGTGATGACGACGTTGTCGCCGGGACCGAGCTCGATCGTGCGAGCCAGCAGGTTGAGCGCCTCTGTCGCGTTCTTGGTGAAGATCACCTCGTTGCGCGACGGGGCGTTGAGGAAGGTCGCGACCTGGTCCCGCGCCCCCTCGTAGGCCTCCGTCGACTCCGCGCCGAGCTGGTGCATGGCGCGGGCGATGTTGGCGTTGTGCCGCTCGAGGTGGTCGACCATCGTGTCGATGACGACCTGCGGCTTCTGCGAGGTGTTGGCGCTGTCGAGGTAGACCAGCGGCACTCCGCCCGCGAGCGTGCGCTCGAGGATCGGGAAGTCCTTGCGGATCACGTCGAGATCCGGAAGCAGTCCTTCCATTGCGTTACCTCGTTTCGGCGGTGTGAGAAGTGGTGCTGGTCAAGGCGGAGGAGCGAAGGCGACCTTTGAGCGGAGCGGGTCGTCGAGCGACGACAACGCAGGCCAGTGCCGCTTATCGCGCCGCCGACAGGTACTTGTCGTAGCCCTCGGCCTCAAGCGCGTCGGCGAGCTCCTTGCCGCCGGACTCGGCGACCTTGCCGTCGACGAAGACGTGGACGTAGTCGGGCTCGATGTAGCGCAGGATGCGGGTGTAGTGGGTGATGAGCAGGACACCCTTGCCCTCGCGCTCGCGGAAGCGGTTGACGCCCTCGGCCACGATCTTCAGCGCGTCGATGTCGAGACCGGAGTCGGTCTCGTCGAGCACCGCGACCTTGGGGTCGAGCAGCTCGAGCTGCGCGATCTCGTGGCGCTTCTTCTCGCCACCGGAGAAGCCCTCGTTGACGCTCCGGGTGCCGAAGGACGGGTCGAGGTTGAGCCGCTCCAGCGCGCCGTTGACGTCCTTCACCCACGTGCGCAGCTTGGGGGCCTCGCCGTCGACCGCGGTCTTGGCGGTGCGGAGGAAGTTGGACACCGAGACGCCGGGGACCTCGACGGGGTACTGCATCGCGAGGAACATCCCGGCGCGGGCGCGCTCGTCGACCGAGAGGGACAGCACGTCCTGGCCGTCGAGGGTCACCGAGCCGCCGGTGATCGTGTACTTCGGGTGGCCGGCGATGGAGTAGGCCAGCGTCGACTTGCCGGAGCCGTTGGGCCCCATGATCGCGTGGGTCTCGCCCTCCTTGATGGTGAGGGTGACGCCCTTGAGGATCTCCTTGGGGCCGTCCTCGGTGTCGACGGTGACGTGCAGGTCGGTGATGACGAGCTTGCTCATGCGGGGGTGACTCCGTTCAGGGTGGTCTCGGTGTCGACGTACACGTCGCTGGTGCCGTCGGGGTTGGCGCGTACGTCGATCGGGAAGGTGGCGACCGGCTCGGTCGCCGGGAGGTTGGTGGGCTTGCCGGTGCGCAGGTCGAACATCGACCCGTGGAGCCAGCACTCGATCTGGCAGTCGGCGACCTCGCCCTCGCTGAGGGCGACCGCGGCGTGGCTGCACTCGTTCTCCAGCGCGAAGACCTCGTCGCCGTCGCGGGCGATGACGATCTCGTGGCGACCCAGCGTCACGGCGAGGCCCTGGTCTGCCCGGACCTCGTCGAGTGCGCAGGCGCGCTCGAACGCCATCAGCTCTCCGACCCGAAGGCGGCGAGCGAGCCGACGTCCTTCAGGACGTTCTTGGCGAGCTCGGCCTCCACGGTGGTCAGCAACCGGCCCTCGATGGAGGGCACGCCGACCTTGCGGATGAGGTCGTTGAAGAAGCCGTGCACGACCAGGCGCTGGGCCTCCTGCTCGGAGACGCCGCGCGACTGGAGGTAGAACAGCTGCTCGTCGTCGAACCGCGCGGTGGTCGAGGCGTGACCGGCACCCTCGATCTCGCCGGTCTCGATCTCGAGGTTGGGGATCGAGTCGGCCTGGCAGCCGTCGGTGAGGACGAGGTTGCGGTTCTCCTCGTAGGTCTCGATGCCCTCGGCGACCTTTCGGATCAGCACGTTGCCGACCCACACGGTGTGCGCCTTCTCGCCCTGCAGCGCACCCTTGTAGACCGCGTGGGACTTGGTGCGGGGAGCGGTGTGGTCGGCGAAGATCCGGTGCTCGATGTGCTGGCCGGCGTCGGCGAAGTAGAGGCCGAGCAGCTCGGCGGAGCCGCCGGGACCGTCGTAGGTGACGTTGGCGTCCATCCGGACCACGTCGCCGCCGAAGGAGATCGCGGCGTGCTTGTAGCTCGCGTCGCGACCCACGAGGGCCTGGTGGTGGGACAGGTGGACGGCGTCGTCGGCCCAGTCCTGGATCGAGACGACCGTGACGTCGGCGCCGGCGCCCACGGCGACCTCGACGACCGCGGCGATCGTGGAGGAGCCGGTGTGGTTGAGGACGACGATGGCCTTGCTGTGCGCACCGAAGCGCAGGGCGACGTGCCCCGCCTCGGTCACCGTCACGTCCTCGCCGTCGAGGTCGACGACGATCGGCTCGGCGACCTCGGTGTCGGCCGGCACGTCGATCAGCAGGCTCGAGGGCACCTCGGCCAGCACCCGTGCGGCCCAGCGCGTGTTGGGCACGAGGCCGGAGATGCCGCGCAGCGCGCGCGCCTCGTCGCCCGACACACCCTCGATGCGGACGCCCTCGGGGGTGTTCCAGGTGCAGGAGGTCGCCGAGGGCATGAACTCGGCGTCGGCGTGCAGGCCCTTGAGCCGCTTGAGCGGCGTGAAGCGCCAGATCTCCTCGCGGCCGGTCGGGACCTCGTGGTCGGCGACGTCGAACGAGCCGGCCGGGTGGAGGTGGCTCTCCACCTTGCCGTGCTCGGGTCCCTGCTCCAGCGCGGAGCGGACGGAATCAGTGGTGACGGTCAAAGCTCTACTTTCTTCGTTCCTCGGGCGTACGGCGTCGGGTGGGGCGGTCAGCCGACCGCGCCCTCCATCTGCAGCTCGATGAGTCGGTTGAGCTCGAGGGCGTACTCCATCGGCAGCTCCTTGGCGATCGGCTCGACGAAGCCGCGCACGATCATCGCCATCGCCTCGTCCTCCTCCATGCCTCGCGACATGAGGTAGAAGAGCTGGTCGTCGGAGACCTTCGAGACGCTCGCCTCGTGGCCCATGGACACGTCGTCCTCGCGGATGTCGACGTAGGGGTAGGTGTCGCTGCGGCTGATCTGGTCGACCAGCAGCGCGTCGCACAGCACGTTGGACTTCGAGCCGTGCGCGCCCTCGTTGACCTGGATCAGGCCGCGGTACGACGTACGACCGCCGCCGCGCGCCACCGACTTGCTCAGGATCGAGCTCGAGGTGTGCGGCGCCGCGTGCACCATCTTGGCGCCGGCGTCCTGGTGCTGGCCCTCGCCGGCGAACGCGATGGAGAGGGTCTCGCCCTTGGCGTGCTCGCCCATCAGGTAGACGGCGGGGTACTTCATGGTGACCTTGGAGCCGATGTTGCCGTCGACCCACTCCATCGTCGCGCCGGCCTCGCAGGTCGCGCGCTTGGTGACGAGGTTGTAGACGTTGTTGGACCAGTTCTGGATGGTCGTGTAGCGGACGCGGGCGCCCTTCTTGACGACGATCTCGACGACGGCCGAGTGCAGGGAGTCCGAGGAGTAGATCGGAGCGGTGCAGCCCTCGACGTAGTGCACGTAGGAGTCCTCGTCGGCGATGATCAGCGTCCGCTCGAACTGGCCCATGTTTTCGGTGTTGATCCGGAAGTAGGCCTGGAGCGGGATGTCGACGTGGACGCCCTTCGGGACGTAGATGAACGAGCCACCCGACCACACCGAGGTGTTGAGCGCGGAGAACTTGTTGTCACCGACGGGGATGACGGTGCCGAAGTACTCCTTGAAGAGGTCCTCGTGCTCCTTCAGCGCCGTGTCGGTGTCGACGAAGATGACGCCCTTCTCCTCGAGGTCCTCGCGGATCGAGTGGTAGACGACCTCGGACTCGTACTGCGCGGCGACGCCGGCCACGAGGCGCTGCTTCTCCGCCTCGGGGATGCCGAGCTTGTCGTAGGTGTTCTTGATGTCCTCGGGCAGGTCCTCCCACGAGGTGGCCTGCTTCTCCGAGGAGCGCACGAAGTACTTGATGTTGTCGAAGTCGATCGTCGAGAGGTCGGAGCCCCACGTCGGCATCGGCTTGCGGTGGAAGAGCTTGAGGCCCTTCAGGCGCAGGTCGAGCATCCACTGCGGCTCGGACTTCTTCGAGGAGATGTCGCGCACGACGTCCTCGTTGAGCCCACGCGTGGCAGTAGCACCCGCGGTGTCGGAGTCGGACCAGCCGAACTCGTACTTGCCGATGCCCTTGAGCTCCGGGTTGAGTTCTTCGATGGAGGTCATGCCTTCTCCTTCTCGCTGATCTTCGGGGTCTGGGGGATGCACGTGGTGCACACGCCGTCGCCGTGGGCGATGGTCGCCAACCGCTGGACGTGGGTGCCGAGCACCGAGGCGATCGCCTCGGTCTCGGCCTCGCAGAGCTGCGGGAACTCGTGGGCGACGTGGGAGACCGGGCAGTGCTGCTGGCACAGCTGCTCCCCCACGCTCTGCCCGTTGGCTGCAGGGAGGTCACGCACGGACGCGGCGTAGCCGTTCTGCGTGAACACCCGGGCCAGCGCCTCGGCGGGCGTCAGGTTGGGGTCGGTGGCCATGACGGCCGCGTAGTCGCGCTCGACGAACGCCACGCGGCGCCGCGCGAACTTGACCACGGCGTCCTCGCCCTGCGTCTCGGCCAGGAAACGCATGGCCTGCACGGCGAGGTCGTCGTACTGCTGGTCGAAGCTGTCACGCCCGGCCTCGGTGAGCGCGAAGACCTTTGCGGGCCGACCGCGACCGCGGGTGCCGTAGACCTTCTGGTCGCGCGACTCCACGATGCCCTCGTCGACCAGGTGGTCGAGGTGGCGGCGTACGGCGGCGGGGGTGAGGTCGAGCCTCAGGGCCAGGTCGGCGGCCGTCGAGGGGCCGTTCTCGAGGATCGTGCGGGCCACGCGGTCGCGCGTGGGCGCATCGCCCTCACGCTGTGCCGTCGACGTCCTCACGAATTCCACAACGCCAGTGTGTCGTTATTGCTTCCCGCCCTTCAAGCAAGGCTCACCTAACTACCGTTTCTGGTCAGTCGGCGGTGCGCGCCCGGAAGGTGCGGATCGCGAGCGGAGCGACGACGGCCGTGATCACGACGATCCAGCCGATCGTGAAGACGATCGGGTACTGCAGTGGGAGCTCGGCGTCGGCGTGGAGGGGCATGTCGTTGCCCCAGAGCTCGCGCACGGCCTGGGTGAGCGCCGAGATGGGGTTCCACTCCGCGATCGTGCGCAGCCAGTCGGGCATCGTGTCGGTCGGCGCGAAGGTGTTGGCCAGGAAGGTGATCGGGAAGATCGTGGCGAACATGACGCCGTTCACGGCCTCGACCGAGCGCATGGCCGAGCCGACCCAGATGCCGACCCAGATCATCGCGAAGGCCCAGCCCACGAGGAGCAGGTAGCCGAGGGCCGCCCGGAAGACGTCGGTGTGGATGGCCCAGCCGATGGTGAGACCCGTCAGCGACATCACCACCAGCCCGATCGACGAGTGCGCCACGCTTGAGAACGAGCGCCCCACGAGGACTGCTGCAGGATTGATCGGCAGCGAGCGCATCCGGTCGACGATCCCCTTCTCGAGGTCGGCGGTCAGCCCGACGGCCACGATGAAGGACGAGAAGGCGACGGTCTGCGCCATGATCCCCGCGAGCAGGAACGCCTTGTAGCCGCCCTCGATCGGGATGGCGATCGAGCTGCCGAAGACGAAGGCGAACAGCAGCACGAACATCACCGGCTGGATGGTGACGTCCATCAGCATCTCGGGCATCCGCTTGATGTGGATGAAGTTGCGCCGGGCGATGGCGAAGGACTGCCTCAGCAGCCCGGTCTGCCGGATGTCGGGCCTGCTGATCTGCCCGGACCGGGTGGTGGTGCCTGTCTGGTCGTTCACGATGCCTCCTCGGTCTGGTCGTCGGCGAGGTCGTCCTCGGCGCGATGACCGGTCAGGTGCAGGAACACGTCGTCGAGGCTCGGGCGCTTGAGCCCGATGTCGTCGAGCTCGATCCGGCTCTCGGCGAAGAGGCCGGCGATCCGGGTCATGTGGCCGAGCCCCTCGGCCGGGGCGGTGAGCTGGCGGGCGCCACGGTCGGCGTGCACCTCGGCGACGTGGTCCCTGAGCATCTGCTCGGCGATCTCGAGGTCTTCGGGACGGGAGACGGTCACGACGAGCGCGGCCGCGCCGGACTGGTCCTTGAGCTGCAAGGGGGTGCCCTCGGCGATGACCGTGCCCCGGTCGATCACCACGATGTTGTCGGCGAGCTGGTCTGCCTCCTCGAGGTACTGCGTCGTCAGCAGCAGGGTGGTCCCGTCGGCGACGAGCTCGCGCAGCACCTCCCACAGCTCCACGCGCGAGCGCGGGTCGAGGCCCGTGGTCGGCTCGTCGAGGAAGAGGACCGGCGGGGTGGCGATGAGGCTGACCGCCAGGTCGAGGCGGCGCCGCATGCCGCCGGAGTAGGTCTTGGCCGTGCGGTCGCCCGCGTCGGCGAGCGAGAAGCGCTCGAGCAGCTCGTCGCTCGCACGCCGGATGTAGGCGGGGTCGAGGCCGTAGAGGCTGCCGATGAGGCGCAGGTTCTCCCGGCCGGTCAGGAGCTCGTCGACGGTCGCGGCCTGCCCGGTGAGGCCCATGCTGCGCCGCACGGCCGCCGGGTCGCCCAGGATGTCGTGGCCGGCCACCCGCCCGGTGCCCGCCGTGGGACGGGTCAGCGTGGTCATCATCCGCACGGTGGTCGTCTTGCCGGCGCCGTTGGGGCCGAGGAGTCCGAGCACCGAGCCCTCGGGCACGACGAAGGAGACCCCGTCGACGGCCACGGTGTCACCGAAGTGCTTGACGAGGCCCTCGGCCTCGATCGCGAAGGAGCGCGTCATGGCGACCACGCTAGCTGCGGGGACCGACAGCCGCTCCTCATTAAGCCGCACCTAGAATCAGGACGTGCCACCTGCCTCCCCCGCCGTCGTCGTCGACGGCCTGGCGATGGCGTACGGCGACAAGGTGGCCGTCGACGGGTTGTCGCTGGAGGTCGCGCGGGGATCGATCACCGCCGTGCTCGGCCCCAACGGCGCCGGCAAGACCACGACGCTCGAGACCTGCGAGGGCTACCGGGTGCCGCAGCGGGGCACCGTGCGGGTGCTGGACCTCGACCCCCAGCGCGACCGGGCCGAGCTGCTCCCCCGGATCGGCGTCATGCTGCAGAGCGGCGGCGCCTGGAGCGGCGTACGCGCCGTGGAGATGCTGGAGCACATGGCGTCGCTCCACGCCCACCCGCTCGACACTGAGATGCTCGTCGACCGGCTGGGCCTGGCCGAGTGCGGCCGCACCCCCTACCGCCGGCTGTCCGGCGGCCAGAAGCAGCGCCTCGGGCTCGCGATCGCCCTCGTGGGGCGCCCCGAGCTGGTCTTCGTCGACGAGCCGACCGCCGGCATGGACCCGCAGGCGCGTCGCACGACCTGGGAGATGCTCGAGGAGGTCCGCCGCGACGGCGTGACCGTCGTGCTGACGACCCACCACATGGACGAGGCCGAGCACCTGGCCGACCTGATCCACATCATCGACCGCGGCACGCTCATCGCCTCCGGGACGCCTGCCGAGCTGACCCGCGGGGGCCGCTCGGCGACCATCCGGCTGGTCGTGAACCGACCGTTCCCCGACGGTGCGCCCGAGTCGCTGCGCGCCGAGCTGGGTCCGCTCACCGAGGTGCGGCAGCTCGACGAGGTCAGCATGCTCATCCACGGCCCGGCCGACGCCTCCACCCTCGGCCGGGTCTCGAGGTGGTGCGAGGAGCACGGCGTGCTGCCCCAGACGCTGACCCTGGGCCAGCGCACGCTCGAGGACGTCTTCCTCGAGCTCACCGGACGGGAGCTGGCGACGTGACCGTCCACCCGACCGGCACCTTCACCCCGGCGCCGGGCAGCGCCGGGCTCGGGCGGATGGTGCGCGCGCAGGCGCGCATGGAGGCGCGGCTGATGCTGCGCAACGGAGAGCAGCTCCTGCTCGCGATCGTGATCCCGGTGATCGTGCTCGTGGGCGGTGTCGCCGCGGCCGGCCGCCTCGGGAGCACGTTCGAGGGCCACGCGCCCGTCGACCTCCTCACCCCGGGCGTGCTCGCCCTCGCCATCATGTCGACGGCATTCACCTCCGTGGCCATCGCCACCGGCTTCGAGCGCCGCTACGGCGTGATCAAGCTGCTGGGGTCCTCTCCCCTGCCCCGCCACGGCCTCCTGCTCGGCAAGGTGCTGGCCCTGCTCAACGTCGTCGCCCTGCAGCTCGTCGTGCTGGTCGCCGTCGCCCTGGCCCTCGGGTGGGAGCCCTCGCTCGCGCATCCGCCGACCGCCGTGGTCGGCCTGGTGCTCACGGTCGCCCTGGGAACCGCCGCGTTCGCCTCCCTGGGCCTCCTCGTCGCCGGCGCGCTGCGTGCCGAGGCGACGCTCGCGCTCGCCAACCTCGTCTACCTGCTCCTGATGGCAGGCGGCGGCGTGGTGCTCCCGACCAGCGCCTACGGCGCCGCCGGCGGGCTGATCCAGTGGCTGCCGTCAGGCGCCCTGGGCGAGGCGATGCGCGCTGCGCTCGTGCACTCCGACATCGACAGCCGATCGCTGCTCGTGCTGGCGGCCTGGGCGCTGCTCGGCGCGGTGCTCACGGCCCGGACCTTCAGGTGGGAATGATGGGACGCACCCTGCTCGACTCCCTCGCGCGGTTCCTGTGGCCGCTCGCGGTGGCCAACCTCCTCGCCAACATCGGCATCGTCGTCACCGGGGCTGCTGTCCGGTTGACCGGGTCGGGCCTCGGGTGCCCGACGTGGCCACGCTGCACCGACGCGTCGTACGTCGCCCACGGCGAGCTCGGGATGCACGGTGCGATCGAGTTCGGCAACCGGCTGCTGACCTTCGTTCTCGCGGCCGTCGCCGTGCTCTGCTTCCTCGCCGCCCTCGGGGCGAGGCACCGCCGCGCGACCCGGCTCGCCCTCGTGATCGGCCTGGGCATCCCCCTGCAGGCGGTGCTCGGCGGCATCACGGTGCTGACCGACCTCAACCCCTGGGTCGTCGCCGGCCACTTCCTGCTGTCGATGGCGATCATCATGGTCTGCGTCGCCCTGCTCGACGAGCTCCGCAGTCCCACGCGCGGGCTCGCTCCGTCGCTGCCGCGCGCACTCGCCTGGGCGACCTTCGCAGCCGGCTGGGTCGTCCTCTACCTCGGCACGGTGGTGACCGGCGCCGGCCCGCACGCCGGTGACACCGACTCGCCGCGCAACGGCCTGGACCCGGCGACGGTGTCGCAGGCCCACGCCATCTCGGTCTACGTGCTGGTTGTGTTGACCGTGGCCCTGCTGGTCGTCGCGCGGCGCGGTGGGCACCAGTGGCTCGCCCGGGTCACCGCACTGGTGCTGCTCATCGAGGTGCTCCAGGGCGTGCTCGGCTGGGTGCAGTACTGGCTCGACCTGCCGGTCGGCCTCGTCGCCCTGCACATGCTCGGCGCCGGGCTCCTGGCCGCCGGCCTGGCCCGCATCGCGCTTGCGGTGCTGCCGCACCGCGGCGCCGACGAGGCCCGCGCGGACGGCGTACGCCAGACGCACGCCGCGACGCGCATCGCCCCGTCGTGAAGCCGGGCGGCTAGGACCTCCCGATCTTGCGGGCGAAGACGACCGTGCGCTTGGAGTAGTCGTCGGCCTTGCACCCGACGAGCACGATCCGGGCCGGCCCGGCGACGGAGTAGAGCGAACCCATCCGCCGTGAGGCAGGCCAGAACTCGCGCCGGGTGACCTCGAAGCGGCAGCCCGTCACCTTGATGACGTCGCCGCGGCGCAGGGACCCCCACCGGTCGGCCACGCCGTTGCCGGCGCGCCACGCGTGACCGGCGTAGACGGTGCTGCCGGTGGGGTCGCAGGGCGGGTCGCCCTTCGACCACGTGTAGACGGCACCACGGAGCCGGTTGCCGACGGCCAACGTGTCGTTGCGGGCCGGGACCTCGATGATGGCCGCGTCGGTGGAGGTGCGCGCGATCGTGAGCCGGTCAGGAGCGGCGTGAGCCGCACCCTGACCGGCCACGGCGGTGGTGCCGAGCACCACCGCCGCGACGATCCCCGCAGCGCGGGAGCGGGTCATCGCGACCCGGTGCTGGGTGCGACCTCCGGAGCGCTGGCGCACGGACGGGTGCGGAACGACATCTTCCACACGTGCTTGCCCTGCAGGCGGTAAGACGCGTCCACCGCGTGGGCCCGGACGGTGACCCGCTTGCCGCGAGCCTTCAGCCACACGCCCTGGCGGAGGGTCTTGCCCTTCGACGTGTAGACGACGCCCGAGCGCTTGACGACCTTGTAGACGTCGCCGCGGGTGCCGCACTTGTCGATCTTGCGGGCCCGGGCCGACACGGCGCGCGCCTCGGCGGGCAGCACCTCCGGCGGGGTGACGACGGGCGGCTGGACCACCGGCGGGGTGACCACCGGCGGCTCGACCGGCGGCTCGACCGGCGGCGTCGGGCAGGGCACGTTGCTGTCGCTCGGCGCCGGGTAGGTGACGCTGGCCTGCCCGCCGGGGAACTGGTTGCCCGGGTCCGCCGTCACCGTGACGCTGCCGTCGGGGTGGGTGGTCGAGGTCCAGGGCCCGGACGGGACCTGGCCGTAGGACGCGTTGCCCGGACCGCAGTCGTCGATCACGGGGATCGTCGGCGGCTGGACGGTCGTGACGTGGCAGTCCTCGGAGAACTCACTGACGCGGATCTTGCCGGAGTTGGTCTGGGTCGTGTTGTTGTCCCACTTCGCCTTCAGCGTGAGGACGACGTCGGACGTCGGCCGTGCGGTGATGGTCTCGTTGAAGTACCGGGTCTGGCGCGAGGTGAACTCGGCGCCGACCGGGACCACGGCTCGGTTGGACCAGGTGATCCACTCCTTGCGGCTCTCGCTGTTCGTCACGGTCCAGGTGACGGCCCAGCCGCCACCGGTCCTGCAGACGACGGAACCGGTGATCGTGTTGTGGTGCGCGCTGGCCGCGCCGGCGACGCCGACGACGGCGAAGCCCACGGCCAGGACGAGGGTGACGACCCTCGAGACGCCCCGGTGGATCGGGCGGCGACGAACCCCCAGTCCGGACGCGCCCCCAGCGGTCCGGTGTCGTCGCTCACGTGATGAAGACATGCAGAACTACCCCCTGCTCCCGCGGGGGTGACCCGATGCCTCCCCCTGCGGAGAAGTCAACGTGGGATCGCGTCAGCGGACACGGAACGTTGTCTCAAGAACCTTCGCAGAGTCACCGAACTCTCCTGACAGGACCTGCGAGCTGCGCTACCGCCCGAGCAGGGGGTCCAGTGCTACGGCGACGAAGAGGAGGGAGAGGTAGAGGTTGGAGGCGTGGAAGAGCCGCATCGGGTTGATGTCGGTTAGCGCCTCCGAGCTCTTGGCGCGCGTCCACATCCGGTGGGCCTCGACGAGGAAGACGGCGCCCAGGACTCCGGCGGCGACCGGGTAGACCAGGCTCGTCCCGGCGACCGGCCACAGCAGGAGGGAGGTCGCGACCATGACCCAGCTGTAGACCACGACCTGGCGTCCCACCTCGGCTGCCGGCTTCACCACCGGGAGCATCGGCACGTCGACGTTGCGGTAGTCCTCGCGGTAACGCAGCGCGAGCGCCCACGTGTGCGGCGGGGTCCAGAAGAAGACCACCAGGAACAGCACGACGGGCGTCCAGGCCAGCTCCCCGGTCACCGCGGTCCAGCCGATGAGGGCCGGGAAGCAACCGGCCAGCCCGCCCCAGACGATGTTCTGGGTGGTCCGGCGCTTGAGCAGGATCGTGTAGACGATGACGTAGAACGCGTTGGCCAGCACCGAGAGCGCGGCCGAGAGCCAGTTGACCCACAGCGCCAGCACCACCGTCGACAGCACGGCCAGCACGGTGGCGAAGACGAGGGCGGAGACCGGCGAGACGATGTGGCGTGGCAGCGCCCGGCGCCGCGTACGTCGCATCTGCTCGTCGATGTCGCGGTCGTAGACGCAGTTGTAGGCCGAGGCGGAGCCCGCCGACAGCGCCCCGCCGACCACGGTGGCGGCGACCAGGCCGAGCGGCGGGATGCCGCGCGCGGCGAAGAACATCACCGGGACCGTCGTCAGGAGGAGCAGCTCGATCACGCGCGGCTTGGTCAGTCCGACATACGCGGCGACCACGTCGCGCCACGTCTTCGACCCCTCGGGCGCGGCACCCTGGTCACCGGTCGACGGCCGGGCGGACGCGGCAGCGTTCGGGCCGGCGTGGGACACGGTGGAGAACCTCGGGACGTCGGGGACGGATGGGACGCGTACAGCGGGGAACCGAGGGGATGAACGGCCGGATGTTCCGGCGTCCGGGACGACCCTCGGGCACGGTCGAGTCTACTCGGCCACGACGATAGGGTCGCAGTCGAGGCCACCCCTGCTGGGCTGTGATCCTGACTGCACCCGGTTGCACTCCACCGAGAGGAACTGCGTTGACCAAGAAGTCCGCCCTGCCCGCCACCCTCGAGTGGGACGACACCGACCGTCGAGCCGTCGACACCGCCCGGGTCCTGGCGATGGACGCGGTCCAGAAGGTCGGCAACGGCCACCCCGGTACGGCGATGAGCCTGGCGCCGGCGGCGTACCTGCTGTTCCAGAAGGTGATGCGGCACAACCCCGCCGACCCGCACTGGACCGGTCGCGACCGTTTCGTCCTCTCCTGCGGCCACAGCTCGATCACCCTCTACACCCAGCTGTTCCTCGGCGGGTGGGGGCTCGAGATCGAGGACCTGCGGACCCTGCGCACGTGGGGCAGCAAGACGCCGGGCCACCCGGAGTTCGGCCACACGGCGGGCGTGGAGACGACGACCGGCCCGCTGGGCCAGGGCGTCGCCAACGCGGTCGGCATGGCGATGGCGGCACGCCGCGAGCGCGGTCTGCTCGACCCCGGCACGGCCGAGGACGAGTCGCCATTCGACCACCACGTCTACGCGCTCTGCTCCGACGGCGACCTGCAGGAGGGCGTCAGCGCCGAGGCCTCCTCGATCGCCGGTACCCAGCAGCTCGGCAACCTCACCCTCATCTACGACGCCAACCAGATCTCGATCGAGGGCGACACCGACGTCGCGTTCACCGAGGACGTGGGTGCGCGCTACGAGGCCTACGGCTGGCACGTCCAGCACGTCGACTGGACGAACGACGGCACGGACTACGTCGAGGACGTGCCGGAGCTCTACGCCGCCGTCCGCGCCGCCGACGAGGTCACCGACCGGCCCAGCCTGATCGTCCTGCACACCGTCATCGCCTGGCCCGCTCCCAACGCCCAGGGCACCGGGAAGTCGCACGGCTCGGCCCTCGGGGAGGAGGAGGTGGCCGCCACCAAGGAGATCCTCGGCTTCGACCCCGAGCAGCACTTCGAGGTGCCGACCGACGTGATCGAGCGCACCCGCTCCCTCGTCGCGCGCGGCAAGGAGCAGCAGGCCGCCTGGCAGGAGCGCTTCGACGCGTGGAGGGGCTCAGCGTCCAAGGACGTCGTCCAGACCTTCGAGCGCATGCAGACCCGCGCGCTGCCCACCGGCCTCGCCGACGCGCTGCCCAGCTTCGACGCCGACCCGAAGGGCGTGGCGACCCGCAAGGCCTCCGGCGCGGTGATCAACGCCGTCGCCGGCGTGATGCCCGAGCTGTGGGGCGGCTCGGCCGACCTCGCCGAGTCCAACAACACCACCATCGAGGACGCGCCCTCATTCATCCCCGAGAGCCGCTCGACCGACCAGTGGACCGGCGACCCGCTCGCCGGCCGGGTGCTGCACTTCGGCATCCGCGAGCACGGCATGGGCGGCATCCTCAACGGCATCGCGCTCCACGGCGGCACGCGCGTCTTCGGCGGCACCTTCCTCACCTTCAGCGACTACATGCGCGGCTCGGTCCGCCTGGCCGCGCTGATGGGCCTGCCCGTCACCTACGTGTGGACCCACGACTCCATCGGCCTGGGCGAGGACGGCCCGACGCACCAGCCGATCGAGCACCTCGCCGCCCTGCGCGCCATCCCCGGCCTCGACGTCGTACGACCTGCCGACGCCAACGAGACGGCCGCCGCGTGGCACGCCGTCCTGCAGCGCACCGACCACCCGGCCGGCATCGCGCTGACGCGGCAGAACGTCCCCGTCTTCCCCCGCGGGGAGGAGGGCTTCAGCGACACGTCCGACGTGCACCGAGGCGGCTACGTCCTGATCGACGCGCCTGCCATCGACGGACGTGACGGCGACCCCGACGTGATCCTCATGGGCACCGGCTCGGAGGTGCAGGTGGCGGTCGCCGCCCGCGAGCTCCTCGCCGCCGACGGCGTCCGTGCCCGGGTGGTGTCGCTCCCCTGCCTCGAGTGGTTCGAGGAGCAGGAGGAGGCCTACCGCGAGACCGTGCTGCCGCCCACCGTCAAGGCGCGCGTCTCGGTCGAGGCCGGCGTCAAGCAGGGCTGGCGCGACTACGTCGGCGACCACGGCCGCATCGTCTCCATCGAGCACTACGGCGCCTCGGCCGACTTCGCGCGCATCTACGAGGAGTTCGACATCACGGGCGAGGCGGTGGCCAACGCCGCCCGCGACAGCCTGCGCACCCTGACCGACTGACGTACCCGTCCCCCAACAGGAGGCACCAATGAACGATCGTCTGAAGGCCCTGGCCGACGCCGGGGTGTCCATCTGGCTCGACGACCTCTCCCGCGAGCGGCTGGAGACCGGCAACCTGGCCGACCTGGTGAAGAACAGCAACGTCGTCGGCGTCACGTCCAACCCGGCCATCTTCCAGACCGCGCTCGCCGACGGTGAGCGCTACGACCCCCAGGTGCGCGAGCTCGCCGCGGCGGGTGCCGACGTCGACAAGGCCACGCAGGTGATCACCACCGACGACGTGCGCGACGCCTGCACGGTCATGCGACCGACCTTCGACGCCACCGACGGTGTCGACGGCCGCGTGTCGATCGAGGTGTCCCCCGGCTTCGCCCACGACACCGAGGAGACCGTCAAGGAGGCCGCCGAGCTCTGGCGGATCGTCGACCAGCCCAACCTGCTCATCAAGATCCCCGGCACGAAGGAGGGGTGGCCGGCGATCACCGAGACCATCGCCGCCGGCATCTCGGTCAACGTGACGCTGATCTTCGGCCTCGAGCAGTACCGCAACGTCATGGAGGCCTACGTCGCCGGGCTGGAGAAGGCGGCCGACAACGGCCACGAGCTCGCCGACATCCACTCCGTCGCGTCCTTCTTCGTCTCGCGCGTCGACTCCGAGATCGACAAGCGGCTCGAGGCCATG
This sequence comes from Nocardioides sp. T5, assembly GCF_048161455.1. NCBI lineage: Bacteria > Bacillati > Actinomycetota > Actinomycetes > Propionibacteriales > Nocardioidaceae > Nocardioides > Nocardioides sp. T5. The sequence continues at coordinate 2,644,078 of NZ_CP182415.1, forward strand.
ACCGAGGGGCCGGGCACCGACCCCGACCTGCGCGGCAAGGCCGGCGTGGCCAACGCGCGGCTCGCCTTCCAGATGTACGAGGACTTCTTCAGCGGTGAGCGCTGGGAGGCGCTCGAGGCCAAGGGCGCGCGCAAGCAGCGCCCCCTGTGGGCCTCGACGGGCGTGAAGAACCCGGACTACGACGACACGATGTACGTCGTCGACCTGGTCGTCGAGGACACCGTCAACACGATGCCCGAGAAGACCCTCGAGGCCGTGGCCGACCACGGTGAGGTCCGCGGCGACCGCATCCGGCCGTTCTACGACGACGCCGCCGCCCACATGAAGGCCCTCGCCGCCGCGGGCATCGACTACGACGACGTCATCGAGGTGCTCATCAAGGAGGGCGTCGACAAGTTCGTCGTCGCCTGGGACGAGCTGCAGACGACCCTCGCGAAGTCGCTCGAGGCCGCTCGCTGATGGGCTCGCCGGTCGACCCCATGACGACCGAGGCGTGGGCGCGGCTCGCCGGGCTCGCAGCGTCGTACGAGCCCGACCTGCGCGCCACGCTGACGCCGGAGTGGGTCGACCGGCAGACGCTCGTCGCCGCCGACCTCCACGTCGACCTGTCGAAGAACCTCCTCGACGGTGACGTGGAGGCGGCGCTGCTCGCGCTCGCCGACCAGGTCGACGTGACGGGGCGTCGCGACGCCATGCTGGCGGGCGAGCACATCAACGTCACGGAGGACCGCGCGGTGCTCCACACCGCGCTGCGGCTCCCTGCCGACGCGTCGCTCGTCGTCGACGGGCAGGACGTCGTGTCCGACGTCCACGAGGTGCTGGAGCGGGTGTACGCCTTCGCCGAGCGCGTCCGGTCGGGCGAGTGGACCGGCGTGACGGGCCGACGGATCGAGACCGTCGTCAACATCGGCATCGGGGGCTCCGACCTCGGGCCGGTGATGGCCTACGAGGCGCTCGAGCCCTACCGGCAGGACGGGCTGTCGTGCCGCTTCATCAGCAACATCGACCCGACCGACGCCGGGCAGACGCTGGCCGGTCTCGACCCGGAGACCACCCTCTTCATCGTCTCCAGCAAGACCTTCGGCACCCTCGAGACGCTCACCAACGCCCGGCTCTGCCGGGCCTGGCTGCTCGAGCACCTGCCGTCGGGCACCGACGCCACGGACGCGGTCGCCCAGCACTTCGTCGCCGTGTCCACGGCGCTCGACAAGGTCGCCGACTTCGGCATCGACCCCGACAACGCCTTCGGCTTCTGGGACTGGGTCGGCGGCCGCTACTCGATGGACTCCGCGATCGGGCTCTCGCTGGTCGTGGCCGTCGGTCCCGAGCGCTTCGCCGAGATGCTCGCCGGGTTCCACGCGATGGACGAGCACTTCCGCACCGCGCCGCCGGAGTCCAACGTCCCGCTCCGGATGGGGCTGCTCAACGTCTGGTACACCAGTTTCCTCGGCGCCCACACGCACGCGGTGCTGCCCTATGCCCAGCTGCTGCACCGCTTCCCGGCCTACCTGCAGCAGCTGACGATGGAGTCCAACGGCAAGGGCGTGCGGTGGGACGGCACGACGGTCGACTACGACACGGGCGAGGTCTTCTGGGGCGAGCCCGGCACCAACGGCCAGCACGCCTTCTACCAGCTCATCCACCAGGGCACCCGTCTCGTGCCGGCCGACTTCATCGGCTTCGCGCGACCGGCGTACGACCTCACCGACCGCACCGACGACGGCGAGACCGACGTCCACGAGCTGCTGCTGGCCAACTTCCTCGCCCAGACCAAGGCGCTCGCCCTCGGCCGGACGGCCGACGAGGTGCGCGCCGAGGGCGTGGCGGAGGAGCTGGTCTCGGCGCGGACGTTCCCGGGCAACCGACCGACCACCTCGATCATGGCTCCGGCGCTCACGCCGTCGGTGCTCGGCCAGCTGATCGCCCTCTACGAGCACATCACGTTCGTGCAGGGCGCGGTGTGGGGCATCGACAGCTTCGACCAGTGGGGCGTCGAGCTCGGCAAGCAGCTGGCCCAGGAGCTGCGGCCGGCGATCTCCGGCGACGCGTCGGTGGCCGCCGAGCAGGATCCCTCGACGCAGTCGCTGATCCGCTACTACCAGGAGAACCGAGGCCGATGAGCCACCCCAACCCACTGCGCGACCCGCAGGACCGCCGGCTCCCGCGGATCGCCGGCCCGTGCGGCATGGTCCTCTTCGGCGTGACCGGTGACCTGTCGCGCAAGAAGGTCATGCCCGCCATCTACGACCTGGCCAACCGCGGCCTGCTGCCGCCCGGCTTCAGCCTGGTGGGCTTCGCGCGGCGCGACTGGGCCGACCAGGACTTCGCGCAGATCGTCCACGACGCGGTCAAGGAGCACGCGCGTACGCCGTTCCGCGAGGAGGTCTGGAACCAGCTCTCCGAGGGCTTCCGCTTCGTCTCGGGCGACTTCGACGACGACGCCGCCTTCGAGCAGCTGCGCCGCACCGTCGAGGAGCTCGACCAGCTGCGTGGCACCGGCGGCAACATGGCCTTCTACCTCGCGATCCCGCCGGCCTTCTTCGGCACCGTCGTGGGCCAGCTCAAGGAGCACGGTCTCGCCGATCCCGGGCCCGACCAGTGGCGCCGTGTGGTCGTCGAGAAGCCGTTCGGCCACGACCTCGAGTCGGCGCGCGAGCTCAACCACATCCTCGACGGCGTCTTCCCGTCGGGCTCGGTCTTCCGGATCGACCACTACCTCGGCAAGGAGACGGTCCAGAACATCCTGGCGATGCGGTTCGCGAACAACATGTTCGAGCCGATCTGGAACGCCAACTACGTCGACCACGTGCAGATCACCATGGCCGAGGACATCGGCATCGGCGGTCGCGCCGGCTACTACGACGGCATCGGCGCCGCGCGCGACGTCATCCAGAACCACCTCCTGCAGCTGATGGCGCTGGTCGCGATGGAGGAGCCGATCGCGTTCGACGCGAGGAGCCTGCGCATCGAGAAGCAGAAGGTGCTGAAGTCGGCCACGTTGCCGCCGCGCCTCGACCTCACCACCGCCCGCGGGCAGTACACCGCCGGGTGGGCCGGCGGCGAGAAGGTCCAGGGCTTCCTCGACGAGGAGGGCATCAAGAAGACCTCCACCACCGAGACCTACGCGGCGATCACCGTCAACGTGGAGACGCGCCGCTGGGCCGGAGTGCCGTTCTACCTCCGCGCCGGCAAGCGGCTCGGGAGACGCGTCACCGAGGTCGCCATCGTCTTCAAGCGTGCCCCGCACCTGCCGTTCGCGCAGACCGCCACCGAGGACCTGTCGCAGAACGCGCTCGTCATCCGCGTGCAGCCCGACGAGGGCATGACGATGCGCTTCGGGTCGAAGGTGCCCGGAACGGCGATGGAGATCCGGGACGTCAACATGGACTTCGCCTACGGCGGCTCCTTCACCGAGGCCAGCGCAGAGGCGTACGAACGCCTCATCCTCGACGTCCTCCTCGGGGACCCGCCGCTGTTCCCGCGGCACGAGGAGGTCGAGCTCTCGTGGAAGATCCTGGACCCGGTCATCGAGCACTGGGCACGCAAGGGCAAGCCCGAGCCCTACGACTCCGGCACCTGGGGTCCCGAGTCCGCCGACAAGATGCTCGCGCGCGACGGTCGCACGTGGAGGAGGCCATAAATGATCGAGCTCACCGACACCAGCTCGTCCAAGATCGCCGCTGAGTTCGTCCGGGCACGCACCCGGGCCGGCAGCCCCGCGATGGGCATGGTGATGACCCTGGTCATCGTCGCTCCGGAGGAGGACGCCGCGGAGGCGATGGCCGCAGCCAAGCGGGCCTCGCGCGAGCACCCCTCCCGGGTGCTCGGCGTGATCCTCGGCGACGCCCGCGGAGCCGGCCAGGTCAACGCGCAGGTCGGCAGCGGCGACGGGTGGGGCGGCGAGACCGCCCTGATCCGGCTCAAGGGCGAGGTGGTCAAGCACGCCGAGTCCGTCGTGCTGCCCCTCCTCCTGCCGGACTCCCCCGTCGCGATCTGGTGGCCCACGTCCGCACCGGCCGACCCCGCCGCCGACCCGCTGGGAGCCCTGGCGCAGCGCCGCATCACCGACTCCGCCGCCGTCCCGCGTGGCAAGTCCACCGCGATGCTCACCCAGTGCCGCACCTACGCGCCCGGCAACACCGACCTCAGCTGGACGCGCCTGACGCCGTGGCGGGCGCTGCTCGCCGCCGCCCTGGACCAGCACCCCCTCAAGGTCACCCGGGCCACCGTCACCGCCGAGCGGATCAGCCCGAGCGCCGACCTGCTGGTGGCGTGGCTCAGCGACCGCCTCAAGGTCGAGGTCTCGCGTCGCAACTCCGACGGCCCCGGCATCACCGAGGTCAGCATGGAGACCAAGGAGGGGCCGATCCGCATCTCGCGCGCCGACGGCCGCCTGGCGACGTTCTCCTCGCCCAACCGGCCCGACCGGCCGGTCGCGCTCAAGCGCCGCGAGGTGCCGGCGCTGCTGGCCGAGGAGCTGCGCCGCCTCGACGAGGACGACGTCTACGCCGAGGTCGCCACCCACCTGGTCAAGCTGAGGAGCAAGAAGTGAACGACGTCCACGTCCGCCGCCACGACGACGCCGACGTCCTCGTCGGCGACGTCGCCTCCGCCCTCCTCGACCGGCTCGAGGCCGCTCAGGGGCGGGGCGAGGTCCCCCAGGTCGGGCTGACCGGCGGCAGCATCGCCGAGGAGCTGCACCGCGAGCTCGCCCGCCGGGCCACGGACTCCGCGGTCGACTGGTCCCGGGTGGTCTTCTGGTGGGGTGACGAGCGCTTCGTCCCCGCCGACTCCCCCGACCGCAACGCCCGCCAGGCGCGCGAGTCGCTCCTCGACCACGTCCCGGTCGACCCCGCCAACGTGCACGAGGTGCCGGCCAGCGACGAGGTGGCGACCGCCGAGGACGCGGCCGCGGCGTACAGCGAGTCGATGCGCGAGCACGGCGCGGGCTTCTTCGAGGTGCTGATGCTCGGGATCGGGCCCGACGGGCACTGCGCGTCGCTGTTCCCCGGCCACCCGGCGCTCGAGGCCCGCGACGCGATCGCCGTCGCCGTCCACGACTCCCCCAAGCCGCCGCCCGACCGGGTCAGCCTCACCTTCGAGGCGATGGAGCGGTGCCGCGCGGTCTGGTTCATCGCCAGCGGCGAGGGCAAGGCCGAAGCCGTCGCGCGCGCCCTGGCCGACGACGGGTCCGTCACCGAGACCCCCGCCCGCGGCGTACGTGGTGACGAGACCGTCTGGTGGCTCGACGAGGCCGCCGCCTCCGCTCTCTGACCGACCGGGCACTTCCTGCCCGTCCCGACCGCCGACCGGGCACTTCCTGCCCGTCCCGACCGCCGACCGGGCACTTCCTGCCCGTCGCGGATGCCGACCGGGCACTTCCTGCCCGTCGTGATCAGCGGGAGAGGTCGATGACCACCGGGCGGCTGGCGACCGCCGCGAGGTGTCCGCGTCGGAGGCGTCCGCTGGCCTCGAGCTCGCGGCCGTAGACGTCGTCCTTCGTGAAGACGTCCATGTGCCAGTTGCGGCGCTCCTCCAGCCACGTCAGGCGCGCCTCGTCGTCGTCCTGCTTCTCCTCGTCGTGGAACTCCTCGCCGAAGTACTCGGCGCCGTAGCGCGCCGACCGATCGCCGACGTCGATGCGGAACTTCGGCAGCCCGTCGTCGTCATCCACCCAGATCTGTGTCTCCGGCGGTGGCAGGTCGGCGTCGTACCAGTGCAGTCTCAAGGCGCTCTCGGGCGGGGACTCTGCTCCGGGGTCGCCGATCGGCGCCAGCGTGCGGAGCTGTCGTACGCCGCGATGGCCCGCGAACCGGCCCACCTCGCTGAGCAACAGACCGTGGTCGAGCCCGAGCCGCAGGAAGCCGTCGATCGCGCTCAGGGCGTCGAAGCGCCAGAGCAGCCGACCCAGGTCGCAGGCTGTCCGAAGCGGCGTCGTCACCGTCAGCCCGCCCAGGTTCTGCGTGTCATGCATCGTCAGGTCGCGGATGCCACTCGCGAGACCCGGGCGGCGCATCCTGCTGCCCCGCGTGCTGAAGACGTCCAAGGACGGCATCCGGTGGATGGCGGAGCGAGGGAGGGCGTCGACGCCGTGGAGCCATGCCGCCGTCCGGTCCACGACGACGACATGCTCCGGGACGATGAGCTCCAGCGCTGCCACCCGAAGACGCAGCGAGTCGGGGACGCCGGCGACGACGAACACACCACGGAGCACGGGTCGCAGCAAGCCACGCTCGACCAGTCGACGCCGCAGGCTCTCGTCGACACCGAGACGGGACGCCTCGGCGGCCGAGAACGGACGATCACACGGGATCGGCGCGTCCGAGCCCAGCGCGACGACGTCGCGGCACCACGGCGGCATGACCTGCATGCGACCACCCTGCCCCGGGCCGGCGGGCAACGTCGTACGTCATCCACAGGCGTGACCAGCACGACGGGCAGGAAGTGCCCGGTCAGCGTCCAGGACGGGCAGGAAGTGCCCGGTCAGCGTCCGAGACGGGCAGGAAGCGCCCGGTCAGCGCGTCAGAAGATGATCTCGCCGGCCTTGCGGCGGCTGCGCAGGAGAGCCACGGCCTCGTCGAGGATGTCGGCCGCCTCGGTCTCGCTGCGACGCTCCTTCACGTAGGCGAGGTGCGTCTTGTAGGGCTCGATCTTGGGGGCCGGGGGCGGGTTCTCGGAGTCGAGGCTCGCCGGCAGCCCGCACTTGGGGCAGTCCCACGAGTCGGGCACGGCGGCCTCGATCGCGAAGGTCACCACCGACCGGTGGTCGTGGCTGCAGAAGTAGGTGACCGCCTGCCGGGGCGCGGCCTCGCCGCGCTCGGCCTCACCCATCGGACCGGCACCGACCCGACTACCGCGGATCGCGTTCCCAGCACCAGCCATGACGACTCCTTCTCAGAAACGCTCGGGGGACTCAGTTGCCCGTGTAGGCCATCAGGAGGCCCAGGGCAACGACACAGGCAAACCAGATGACGCCGACGCCGACCGTGAAGCGGTCGAGGTTGCGCTCAGCCACCGACGATCCCCCCAGACTGCTGCTGACGCCGCCGCCGAACATGTCGGACAGGCCGCCGCCGCGTCCCTTGTGGAGCAGCACCAGCAGAATCATGATCGCGCTCGTAATCATGAGCAGGACGGTGAAGGCAGGAATCACGAGCGGAAGCCTACGTCACGATCGTCGCGAACCGGTGAGCGCCTCACAGCACGGGCATGTCGTAGAAACGGCAGATGCCGCCGAACTCGTCGACCTGCAGGCTGGCGCCCCCGACCAGGCACCCGTCGACGTCGGCCTTCTCCATGATCCCGCCGACGTTGGCGGCCTTGACCGACCCGCCGTAGAGCACGCGGACGCCGTCGGCGGCCCCGTCACCGTGCACCTCGCGGATCCGCTCACGGATCGCCGCGCAGACCTCCTGCGCGTCGTCGGGGGTCGCGACCTCGCCCGTCCCGATGGCCCAGACGGGCTCGTAGGCGACGACGAGACCGGCGACCTGCTCGGCGGTGAACCCGTCGAGCGAGCCGTCGAGCTGGGTGAGCGTGAAGGGCACGTGCTCACCGGCCTGGCGCACGTCGAGGCCCTCCCCGACGCACACGATGGGCGTCATGTGGGCGTGCAGCGCCTGGTGGGCCTTGCCGTTGACGAGCTCGTCGGACTCGTTGTGGAGCATCCGGCGCTCGCTGTGGCCGACCACGACGTAGGAGCAGCCCAGCTTGGACAGCATCGACGCCGAGATCTCGCCGGTGTAGGCGCCGCTGTCGTGGACGGAGACGTCCTGTGCGCCGTAGCGGATCGACAGGCGGTCGCCGTCGACCAGCGTCTGCACCGAGCGGAGGTCGGTGAACGGGGGCACGACGACGACCTCGACCTTGCCGAAGTCGTGGCGCTTGTCCGCGAGCGTCCAGGCGAGCTTCTGGACCAGCACCACCGCTTCCTGGTGGTTGAGGTTCATCTTCCAGTTGCCCGCCATCAGCGGGGTCCGGTCGTTCTTGGCCACGGTCAGCCCCTCTCGAGTACGGCGATGCCCGGGAGCTCCTTGCCCTCCAGGAACTCCAGCGACGCGCCACCGCCGGTGGAGATGTGGCCGAAGGCGGCCTCGTCGAAGCCGAGCTGGCGCACGGCAGCGGCGGAGTCGCCACCGCCGACGACCGACAGCCCGTCGACCTTGGTCAGCGCCTCGGCGACGGCGCGGGTGCCGCCGGCGAAGGCATCGGTCTCGAACACGCCCATCGGGCCGTTCCAGAAGACCGTCCGCGCGTCGGACAGCGCAGCCGCGAAGGCGGCCGCCGACTCGGGACCGATGTCGAGCCCGAGGGCGTCGGCCGGGATCTCCGAGGCGGGTACGACGGAGGGCTGCGGCTCGCGGTCGCCCGACGGGAACGCCGTGTCCACCACGACGTCGGTCGGCAGCACGATCTCGACGCCGCGGTCCGCGGCCTCGCGGAGGTAGCGGGTGCAGGTGTCGAGCTGGTCGGCCTCGAGCAGGCTCTTGCCGACCTCGTGGCCCTGGGCCTTGAGGAAGGTGAAGACCATGCCGCCGCCGATGAGCAGCTTGTCGGCCTTGTCGATGAGGTTGTCGATCACCCCGAGCTTGTCGGAGACCTTCGACCCGCCCAGCACGACCACGTAGGGCCGCTCGGGCTCCTCGGTGAGCCTGCGCAGCACGTCGACCTCCGCCGCCACCAGCCCGCCCATCGCGGACGGCAGCCGCAGCGCGACGTCGTACACGCTGGCCTGCTTGCGGTGCACGACGCCGAACCCGTCGGAGACGAAGGCGTCGGCCAGCTGGGCGAGCTGGTCGGCGAACGCTCCGCGGACCTCGTCGTCCTTGCTGGTCTCGCCGTCGTTGAAGCGGACGTTCTCCAGGAGGGCGACGTCGCCGTCCTGCAGGCCCGCGACCGTCTCCGACGCGCTCGCGCCGACGGTGTCGGTCGCGAAGGCGACCGGCCGGCCGAGCAGCTCGGACAGCCGAGCGGCGACCGGCTCGAGGGAGTACGCCGGGTCGGGCTCACCCTTCGGCCGCCCGAGGTGGGCGGTGACGACCACCCGGGCACCCGCCTCGGACAGCTGCCTGATGGTCGGCACGCTCGCGCGGATCCGGCCGTCGTCAGCGATGGTGGTGCCGTCGAGGGGCACGTTGAGGTCCGAGCGGACCAGGACGCGCTTGCCCGTCAGGTCACCGAGGGACTCGATGCCAGCGGTGGGGTCGGCCATCGGGGTCAGAGCGAGGTGCCGACGTGGGTGATCAGGTCGGCGAGGCGGTTGGAGTAGCCCCACTCGTTGTCGTACCAGCCGAGCACCTTGACCTGGTTGCCGAGGACCTTGGTGAGCGGCGCGTCGAAGATGCACGACGCCGGGTCGGTGACGATGTCGGTGGAGACGAGCGGGTCGGTGGAGTAGCGCAGGTAGCGCCCGTCCGCGGCGGCCTTGACGATCTCGTTGACCTCGTCGACGGACGTCTCGCGGCTGGCCTCGAAGGTGAGGTCGGTGGCGGAGCCGGTCGGCACCGGGACGCGCATGGCGTAGCCGTCGAGCTTGCCCTTGAGCTCGGGCAGGACCAGGCCGATCGCCTTCGCGGCACCGGTCGAGGTGGGCACCATGTTGAGGGCGGCGGCGCGGGCGCGACGCGGGTCCTTGTGGATGTTGTCCTGGAGGTTCTGGTCGGCGGTGTAGGCGTGGATGGTCGTCATCAGGCCCTTGTTGATGCCGAGGCCGTCGTGGAGGGCCTTCGCCATCGGCGCGAGGCAGTTGGTCGTGCACGACGCGTTGGAGATGACGGTGTGGGCGCTCGGGTCGTAGAGCTCGTGGTTGACGCCCATCACGATGGTGATGTCCTCGTTGGACGCGGGCGCGGAGATGATGACCTTCTTGGCCCCGGCGTCGACGTGGGCCTTGGCCTTGGTCGCGTCGGTGAAGAAGCCGGTCGACTCGACGACCACGTCGACGCCCAGCTCGCCCCACTTGAGGGCGGCCGGGTCGCGCTCGGCGAACGCCGCGATGGTCTGGTCGCCCACCTTGATCGACGTGTCGTCGCTGGACACGTCGGCGTCGAGCCGGCCCAGGATCGAGTCGAACTTGAGCAGGTTCGCCAGCGAGGCGTTGTCGGTCAGGTCGTTGACGCCGACGATCTCGATGTCGGCGCCCGAGGCGCGCACGGCGCGGAAGAAGTTGCGGCCGATGCGGCCGAAGCCGTTGATACCTACGCGGACAGTCATGATCCATTGCCTCCTTGGTGGGGGCCTTCGGTGACCCCGTCGACAGCTGCGGCCTTTGGTGACCGTCTCCGACCCTATCGGGTGCCGGACACGGTGCGAACCGAGGTCGCCCGCGGTACGGACCAGTAACTTTGGATCGATCCAAGAGCGTCGCCCCGTCGGGACCGACACGGCATGTGCATGATGTCCCCGCACTCCGGGTCGACCGGGTGATGATCGGACGACACGGCTCCAGGAGGACAACAGGTGCAGGACGGGGGCGGCATCGGCGTCCGGTGCTCGGGCGTGGTGCACCTCTACCGCACCTTCGAGGGCCACGACGTCGTCGCGTTGCAGGGCGTCGACCTCGAGATCGCCCCGGGCGAGCGCGTCGCGTTCCTGGGCCCGAGCGGGTCGGGCAAGTCCACCCTCCTCGCGCTCCTGGGGGGCATCCAGCGGCCGAGCGCCGGGCGGATCCTCCTCGGCGACGACGACATCTCCCGCATGGGCGAGCGACACCTCGCCCGGCTGCGAGCCCGCCGGGTGGCGACGATGCTGCAGGGAGCCACCCGCAACCTCCTCCCCTACACGACGGCGCGGCGCAACATCGAGTTCGCCCGCGTCGGCATGACCGCCGAGGAGGCCGACCGGGCACCGGGCGTGGCCGACCTGCTCGACCGGATGGGGCTGACCGACCAGGCCGACCAGGTGGTGAGCACGATGTCGGGCGGCCAGCGCCAGCGCCTCGCCCTCGGGTGCGCGGTCGCGACCACGCCGGGCCTGCTGCTCGCCGACGAGCCCACCAGCCAGCTCTCCCACGCCGACCGTGACGCCGTCGTCGGGCTGCTCCACGACCTCAACCGCGACTTCGGCACCACCGTCGTGGTCGTCACCCACCAGCCCGAGGTCGCGGCGACGTTCCCCCGCACCGTGACGATGAAGGGCGGCCGGGTCGGGTCCGAGGGCCACCACGGCGCCGAGTACGCCGTCATCGGCAACGAGGGCGTCCTCCACCTGCCCTCCCACGTCACCACGCAGTGGCCGGCGGGGACGCTCGTGCGCGTCGAGGCGGAGCCGCGCCGGATCGTCATCACCCACCCGGCCGACGAGACCGGCATCCCGCGGGACGGTCTGCGATGAGCACCGAGACGTACGGGACCGGTGACCTGGTCCTCGACCACGTCGGCTACCAGCCCGGCCCCCTGCTGCTCGACGACGTGTCGGTGACGTTCGCCGCCGGGCGCGTCACGGCCCTGTCCGGGCCGAGCGGGTCGGGCAAGACGACGCTCCTCTCGATCGCCGGCGGGCTCGTCGCCCCGAGCACCGGCTCGGCGACGTACGACGGCCGGCCGACGTGGCAGGGAGACGGCGACCCGCCGCCCGAGATCGCCTTCGTGCTCCAGGTCTACGGCCTCGTCCCCATCCTGTCCGCGCGCGAGAACGTCGCCATCGCGCTCCGCGCCCGCGGGACGTCGTGGAGCGACGCGTCCGACCGCGCCGAGGCGGCGCTGGCCCGCTTCGACATCGCCGACCTCGGCGACCGCCAGGTGGAGGAGCTGTCCGGCGGACAGCTGCAGCGCGTGGCCTGCGCCCGCGGCCTGGTCGTGGGCGCGCCGGTGCTGCTCGCCGACGAGCCGACCAGCGAGCTCGACCAGGGCAACGTCTCGGTCGTCTTCGACGCGCTGCGCGCCGAGGCCGAGCGCGGGTGCGTGGTCGTCATCGCCACCCACGACCCGGCCATCGTGGACCTGGCCGACCACCACGTGGCGATCGACGAGGGCCGACTCGTATGACCCTGCGGCTCATGGCCGGGTGGTGGGCCCGGCGGGGCACGCACCTGCCCATCGCTGCTGCGATCGCCCTGGTCACCGCCGCGACCGTGCTGGCCGACGGCAGCGGCAGGCCCGCCCTCCTCGCCCCGCTGGTCCTGCTGGCAGCCGGGGTCCTCCCGGGCGCGGGCCTGGCCCTCGGCGACGCCCGGCGCCAGGAGGCGGCCCTGCTGCGGCTGCACGGCCGCCGAGGCGTCGGGTGGGTGTCGTCGCTCGTCGCCGAGCCGCTGCTGACCGCGGTCCTCGGCGGCCTGGTGGGAGTCGCGGTGCCGCTGGCCCTCGGCGCCGGGACCGCGTCCGCAGGCCTGACGGCCGTGGTGTGGCTCGTCGCCACCGCCACGATGGTCACGGCGATGGTCGTCGCCGTGCGCGGACCGCTCACCGACCTGCTCCGCCCGGCCGCCGGGGACCGGGCGCGCAGCGCCGGCACCGCGGCGGCCCTAGTTCCCGTAGTCATCGGGGTCGCGGCCGTCGTCGCCCTCCTGCGCCGCTCCTCGTCCGCGCCCGACGTGTGGGCCTTCACCGCCCCCGCGGTCGTCGGGCTCGCCGCGGGTCTGCTGGCGACCGCGGCGGTGCGGCTCTCGCTCGCGCGCCCGCTCGCCCGGCGTCCTGCGCTCGGACCCTCGCTCGCCGGCCACCGCCTCGCACTGCCGCGAGCCTCGGCGGGGCTGCCGGTCCTGGTCGGCTCGGCGGTGCTGCTCGGCTGCGCTGCCAACATCGCGCTGGCGGTCGCCGAGTGGTCGGACGACACCGCCATCGTCACGGCCCCGACGCCGCTCGTGGTGCCGTACGACGGATCGGCCGAGGCGCTCGTCGAGGCGACCCGCGAGGCCGATCCGGACGGCCAGTGGCTGATGGCGGCGATCCGGGTCTTCGAGGACGCGCGCCCGGTCTCGCGTCGCGTCTACCTCGACACGACGCGCTACGAGCGCGTGGTCGGCGACAGCCTCGACGGGACCGTCGCGGCTGGCGGCTCGGCCCTGGTGACCGACCTCGGCGCCGCGGCCGCGGAGACCGAGGCCGAGCCCACCACCACCGGTGGCCGCCTGACCGTCCGCCTCGCGCTCGACGGCCCCCGCGCCCGGCCCCTGCGCCTCGACCTCCTGACGGTGAGCCCGACCGGGGTGGGCCGCCAGACCGTCTTCGCCCGTCCGGAGCCGGGCGAGCCGACCACGGTGTCGACCGACCTGGTCCGCTGCGAGACCGGCTGCCGGGTGACCGGCCTCGAGGTCGCCGTCGGCGTGGCGTGCAACGACGACACCTGGGCCCAGCCCCGGTGCCAGCGGCCCTCCCTCGACCTCACCACCCTCGACCTCGGCGGGCTCGACCTGCTCGCCCGACCGTGGACGCTGGCCGAGCCCGACGACCGACCTCCCGGGGAGGTCACCGCCACCCCGGGACGCCTCCGCGTCCGCCCGAGCAGCGCCGGCACCGCCACCTACCTCGCCACCGACCGGTCCCCCTGGGCGGCACCGGTCCTCGCCACCGACACGGTCGCCTGGAGCGACGGGCCGGAGGCGCCCACCACCGGCGGCATGGCCCGCCCCCCCGGGTCCTCGGGACCGCGGACGCGCTGCCCCTCGTGGGCGCCGCCGGCACCGTCCTCGACTGACCAGGCTCCACGGTGCCCGGCACCGGCGCCGTCGCCCGGGCCGAGCCCCTGGTCCTGGCTCGCGGCGACACCCCGACGGACGTGCTGGCCCGGGTCGGCACCGCCCGCCCGGGGACCGAGCTCTCGGACGACCTCGTCGAGGCCGCCGACGACGGCGTGGCCACCCGGTACGCCCTGCTGGCGGCAGGGGGCGCACTGCTCGGCCTCCTCGCCCTCGCCCTGCCGGCCGCGCGGCTGCGCCGCGAGCGCACCCACGAGCGCGCGGTCCTCCGCCTCGTCGGCGTACGGCGGTCCGACCAGCGCGCCGCGGGCCGCCTGGGGATCGTCGTGGTGGCCCTCGCGGCGGGACTGGCGACCGTCGTCGCGACGTTGCTGGTCGTCACGGCCCTCTCCGACGCGCTGCCCGTGCTGGCAGCCGGTCCGGGGCAGGCTCCCCCTCGACACCGGCGCCCGTGTGCCTGCGTTCGTCCTTGCGGGCGCAGTGGCGACGGTGCTGGCCGCTGCCACCACGTGGTGGACCGACCGCGTCACCGACCGGGCCAGCCTCCCGGCCCGGCTGCGCGAGGAGGTCACGCCATGATCCGCGTCGCGCTGGACGGCCTGAGGTCACGCGCCCTGCTCTCGGTCGGCACGCTGCTCCTGCTCGTCGTCGCGTTGGGCTCCGCCGTCCTGGGCCCGGCCTTCGCCGCCGCCGTCGGCAACGCGTACGCCGTCACCCGCCTCTCCGACGAGCGCAACGTGCTGACGGGGCGCACGTGGGAGGTCCGGCCCAGCGCCACCACCGAGGACCCCGGTGCCCTGCTCGACGACACCCTCGCCCAGGCTCGTCCTGCCGGACGACCAGCACGCCCCGACGGCCCAGGCTCGAGACCGCGCGCGTGCTCGCCCCGGGTGCGCTCGGCGAGGTGATGCTGATGGCCAAGCCGGACGCGTGCACCCACCTCGACCTCGAGGGGCTGCTGCCGGCCGCGCCGGGCGAGGTGGCGGTGCTCGCCGGTGACGCCGAGGAGGACGGCCACGGCTCGGGGACCGCATCGACCTGGGCAGGCCGTTCGGCACCCTCACCCTCGTCGGCACCTATGCCTACCCGTCCGGCCCGACCGTCCCGGCCGAGCGGCGCGAGGCGCTCGAGGACTTCTGGTTCGAGCCGGGCCGGCTGGCGTCGGTTCCGGTCACGGTGCGCACGGGCACGGAGGTCCCTCGCCAGCCCGCCCCCTACCTCGTCGCGCCGGACCAGGCCTGGCCGGGCTGCCCCCGCGCCTGATCCTCGTCCGGGTCGACAGCCGCATCGAGGTGCCGGCCGACCTCGACGCCGCCGACCTGCCGGCACTGGCCGAGCGCGCCGCCGCGGACCCGGCCCCGCAGCAGGCTCGAGGTCGGCACCGCCGCCGAGATCTCCAACAACGACCTCGACGGCATCGTCGCCGACGTCGACCGCGAGCGTCGCGCCGCACTGCTCGCCGTGGCCCCGGCCGTGGTGTCGCTCGTGCTGGTCGCCCTTGCCCTGCTCAGCCGCCTCACCTCGGCAGCCGGGGAGCCTGCGAGTCCCCGACCTCGCCCTGGCGTCGCTGCGTGGCGCCGACCGACGCCGGACGTGGCTGCTCGCGCTGAGCGAGCCGCTGCTCCTCGTCGCCGTGGCCGTGCCCTTCGGCGTGGCGGGCGGCGCCGCGCTCACCTGGGCGCTCGTGCGCGCCTGGCTGCCGGCGGGCGTGCCGGTCCCGCTGCCGTCGTACGTCGTGCTGGCGTGCGTCGCGGTCGTCGCCTGTGCCGTCGCGGTGTGCGTCGTCTCGACGCGCGCCGTCCTGGCCCGCAGCCTCGCCGACCAGGCTGAGCGGGCAGTCGCGACCCCGGCCGGCGGGGCGTCTCGCCGTGCTCGGTGCCCTGGCGCTCGTGGCGCTGACCGCGGTCCTCGTCGGGGCCGCCCTCACCCGTCCCGCCGGCGGCGCCACCGACGCGGCCGACCTCGCGCTGCCGCTGCTGATCGCGGCCGTGCTGGGCCTCGGGGCGGCCGGTGGCGCCCGAGCCGCGGCACGGGCGCTCGCGCGGCGGCCCGCGCGCGGGGTCGCCGGCTTCCTGGCGGTCCGGGCCGTCGCGCGGCGGTCCGTCGGCACCCTCGTCGTGCTCCCGCTGACCATCGCCATCGCCGTCGTCACCTTCGGAGCCGGCACCTTCGACGCGGCCGGGGCATGGCGGGCCAGCGTGGCCGCGACCCAGGCGCCCGCCAGCACGGTCTGGTCGAGCGAGCTGCCGATGAGCGAGGCCGTGGCGCTCACCCACCGCCTCGACCCCGACGGTCGGTGGCTGATGGCCACCGGCACGTGGAACGCCCAGGACGGCGTCTACGTCGTCGCCGACGCGCCCCGGCTGTCCGCCGCCTCGGTCTGGGACCCGTCCTGGACGCCCGGCCACGGCGTCGACGACGTCGTCGGCCTCATCACCCGCCCGTCCCCGCCCGCGCTGACGGGCACCCGCCTCCGGCTGGGCCTCACCGTGCCGCGGGCCGCGGAGGAGGTCACCGTCGAGATGCGGCTGCGCACCGCCGGCGGGGACACCTTCAACGCCTACGTCGGCCCCTTCCCGCCCGGCGAGACCACCTCGACCGAGCGCGTCCCGTGCGAGGACGGCTGCACGATCGAGGGCCTGGCCCTCGCCGGGCCTGCCGGCCTGCCGACCGAGCTCACCGGGGACTACGTCATCGGCCCCCTCGAGGTCGACGGCCGGGACGCCTCTGAGGTGCTCACCGGCGGCGACTGGCACCTCGTCGGCGAGGGCATCACCCAGGCTGCGCAGGACGTCCGGGTCGAGGGGCCGGGACTCGTCGTGACCGCCGCGGGGACCGGCAAGGCCGGCCTCACGTCCGGCGCCGGAGGGCTGCGTCCCGTGGTGGCCGGGCGCGAGGCCGTCGACCGGCTCGGTCGGGTCGCCGCCGGTGCCGCGACCTCGACGGTCGGCGGTCCGCCGCCGTCCGAGGCGGTGCTGGTCGCCGAGAGCGTCCCCTTCCTCGGTCCCGAGGGGGTGCTGATCGACTACGCCGTCCTGACGACCAACCGCACGGTCTACGAGGAGGAATTCGAGGTCCGGGTGCTGGCCGCGGCCGACACCCCCGAGCGGGTCTCGACGGAGCTCGCGCGCCAGGGGCTGACGGTCGAGCGACTCTTCGCCCAGGAGCGCGAGCGCCTCGACTCGACGGCGTACGCCCTCGCCCTGCGCCTCTACCTCGTCGCCGCGGTCCTCGTGCTGCTGATGGCGGTGGCCGGGCTCGTGGTCACCACGGCGATCCAGCTGCCGGGGCGCCGGATGGACGCCGCGGCGCTGAGCGTCGTCGGCGTACGACGTCGCTCGGTGCTGCTGGCGGTGGGCGTGGAGCAGGTCGTGGTGCTCGGCGCCGCCGCCGTCGCGGGCCTGCTCGCCGGTGCGGCCGCCCAGCTGATCGTGCTGGGTCGGATCACCTTGGGCCAGGTCGAGGAGGCCTCGTGGCCACGGGTCGTGGCCCGGGTCGATCCCGCACTGCTGAGCGTGACCGCGCTCGTCGTGGCCGTCCTGCTCGGCACGGTGGCGCTGCTCAGCGCCTGGGTGACCGTACGACGTGCCCGCGGCGCGTCGCTGCGGGAGAAGGCCCGCTAGGACGAGGCGGGCGCGTCAGGCGTCCTCGGCCAGCATCTCCGGGGTCAGGGACGACTCGGTGTCGGGGATGCCCAGCTCCTCGGCGCGCTT
Organism: Nocardioides sp. T5; assembly: GCF_048161455.1. Classification (NCBI taxonomy): domain Bacteria; kingdom Bacillati; phylum Actinomycetota; class Actinomycetes; order Propionibacteriales; family Nocardioidaceae; genus Nocardioides; species Nocardioides sp. T5. The sequence goes on from NZ_CP182415.1 coordinate 2,661,424, forward strand.
GTCGGCCATCGCCAGCAGCCGGCGGATCCGGCCGGCGATGGCGTCCTTGGTGAGCACCGGCTCGTGCAGCTGGCCGAGCTCCTCGAGCGAAGCCTGCTTGTGCTCCAGGCGCAGGTGGCCGGCCTGGCGCAGGTGGTCGGGGATCTCCTCGCCGAGGATCTCCAGGGCACGCTCCACGCGCGCACCGGCAGCCACGGCTGCGCGGGCCGAGCGGCGCAGGTTGGCGTCGTCGAAGTTGGCGAGCCGGTTGGCGGTGGCGCGCACCTCGCGGCGCATCCGACGCTCCTCCCAGGCCATCAGCGACTCGTGGGCGCCGAGCCGGGTGAGCAGGGCGCCGATGGCGTCGCCGTCGCGGATCACCACACGGTCCACGCCGCGCACCTCGCGCGCCTTGGCCGAGATGCCGAGGCGGCGGGCGACGCCGACGATCGCCAGGGCGGCCTCGGGGCCGGGGCAGGTGATCTCCAGCGAGGACGAGCGGCCGGGCTCGGTGAGCGAGCCGTGGGCGAGGAAGGCGCCGCGCCACGCCGCCACGGCGTCGCACCCACCGCCGCTGACCACGGCGGGCGGCAGGCCGCGCACCGGGCGACCACGCTGGTCGAGCAGGCCGGTCTGGCGGGCCAGGGCCTCGCCGTCCTTGGTCACGCGGACGATGTAGCGGCTCCCCTTGCGGATGCCGTTGCCCTGGACCATCACGACGTCGGACGGGTGCCCGTAGACCTCGGCGATGTCCGTGCGCAGCCGGCGCGCTGCGGCGCCGGTGTCGAGCTCGGCCTCCACGACGATGCGGCCGCTGACGATGTGCAGGCCGCCGGCGAAGCGGAGCATCGAGGCCACCTCGGCCTTGCGACAGCAGGTCTTGGTGATCTGGGTGGAGGCGAGCTCTGCCTTCACCTGTGCTGTCATAGCCATGGGGCGCATCCTGCCACGTGGGTCAACGACCCTCGACGCGAACGGGCAGGCCTCACCCGTGGGCGTGACTCAGGCCTCGTCCACGATCTGCCGGAAGGCCTCCGCCAGCCGGTCGGGGTCGTGGCGCGGCTCCCCCGGGACGGCGATGTCAGCCACCACCAGGCGAGCGCCCCGACCCGCCACGTCCTTCGCCAGGCGCTCGTAGTCGTCGGCCAGGGCCGAGGTGTCCACGAGCACCGCGTGGACGGTGAGGTCGGGTGCGTGCTCGAACAGCGCGGCGAGGTGGTCGGCGGGACCGAAGCCGGTCGTCTCCCCCGCCTGCGCCTCCAGGTTGAGCACGACGACCAGCCGGCCGGCGGTGTCGGCGAGCGCTCGGCGGAGGCCGGGCACCATGAGGTGCGGGATCACCGAGCTGAACCACGACCCCGGCCCGAGCACGACCCACTCGGCGGCCAGGACGGCGTCGACCGCCTCGGCGCAGGCCTGCGGGTCCTCCGGCACGAGGGCGACGGACTCGATGCGTCCGGCGGTCGTGGCGACCTCGACCTGACCGCGTACGACGGTCACGGCCTCCGGCTCGGTCTCCTCGGCGCCCCGCACCCGCGCCGTGATGTCCATCGGCGTGGTCGCCATCGGCAGCACGCGTCCGTGGGCGCCCAGCAGGCGCCCGACCCAGTCGAGCGCCCGCACCGGCTCACCCATGAGCTCCCAGAGCCCGACGATCAGCAGGTTGCCGACGACGTGGCCGTTCATCTCCCCCTGGCCGGCGAACCGGTGCTGCAGGACCTCGGCCCAGGTGCGGCCCCACTCGTCGTCGCCGCACAGGGCGGCGAGCGCCATCCGCAGGTCGCCGGGCGGCAGGACGCCGAACTCCCCGCGCAGGCGTCCGGAGGAGCCGCCGTTGTCGGCGACGGTCACGACAGCCGTCAGGTCGTCGATGGTGAGGTCGTCGTGGAGCCGGCGCAGCGCCGACAGGGTCGCGAACAGGCCGTGGCCGCCGCCGAGGGCCACCGCAGCCTGTGCGGTGTCGCGGGCCACGTCACTCCCTGCCGAGGTCGCGGTGGGCGGTGCTGACGTCGTAGCCCGACTCGCGGAGCAGCCCGGCGATCGCCTCGGTCATCGCGACGCTGCGGTGCTTGCCGCCGGTGCAGCCGACGGCGACCTGCATGAACCGCTTGCCCTCGGTGAGGTAGCCCTCGGCGACCGTCCTCAGCACCGGGAGGTACTGCTCGAGGAACCGCCCGGCCCCCGGCTGGGAGAGGACGTAGGCCGACACGTCGGGGTCGCGGCCGTTCTGCGGGCGCAGCTCGGGGACCCAGTGCGGGTTGGGCAGGAAGCGCATGTCGGCGACCCAGTCGGCGTCGACCGGGATGCCGTACTTGAAGCCGAAGCTGATGACCGTGACCTTGAGCCGGGTGGAGGCGGCTGTGCCGAAGAGCTCGGCGATGCGGTCCTGCAGCTGGTGGACGTTGAAGTTGGAGGTGTCGAGCAGCACGTCGGCGTCGCCGCGGATGTCGGCCATCACGCCGCGCTCGCGCTGCAGCCCGTGGAGGAGCCGGCCGCTGCCCTGGAGCGGGTGCGGCCGCCGCGCGGCCTCCTGGCGGCGCACCAGCACGTCGTCGGTGGCCTCGAGGAACAGCAGCGTCGTCGGACGCCCGGTCACCGGCTGGTGCCGGTTGGCCTGCAGGGAGTCGAAGAACGAGCCGGACCGGACGTCCACGACCACGGCGATCGGCTGGTGGATGCCGCGGCTGTCGTCGACGAGGCGTACGACGTCGCGCACCAGCGTCGGGGGGAGGTTGTCGACGACGAAGTAGCCGAGGTCCTCGAGCTCCTTGGCCGCCGTGCTGCGCCCCGCACCCGTCATGCCGGTGACGATGACGAGCTCTCCGCGGGTCGGCTCGTTGCTGGACATGTCCTAGTCCTCCAGGATCTCGCCGGTGGCGGTGTTGATCGTCGGCTCCTTGGGAGCAGTCTTGCGGGTCGCGTCGGCCTGCGCGACGGCGTCCTTGATGGCCGAGGCGGTGCGCGGCCCGATGCCGGGGACGAGCGCGATCTGGTCGACATCGGCCTCGCGGAGCTTCTTGAGCGACCCGAAGTGCTTGAGCAGCGTCTTGCGGCGCACCTCGCCGAGGCCGGGGACGTCGTCGAGGGCGCTCTCGACCATCGACTTGGACCGCCGACCGCGGTGGTGGGTGATGGCGAAGCGGTGCGCCTCGTCGCGGATGCGCTGGAGGAGGTAGAGGCCCTCGCTGGTGCGGGCCATGATCACCGGGTCCTCCTCCCCCGGCAGCCACACCTCCTCGAGCCGCTTGGCCAGTCCGCACACCGGTACGTCGTTGACGCCGAGCTCGGCGAGCGCCTGCTGGGCCGCTGCCACCTGGGGCGGCCCGCCGTCGACGACGACCAGCGACGGGGCGTAGGCGAACTTGCGGGGGCGGCCGGTCTCCGGGTCGACGAGCATCGGACCGGAGTCGGTGCTCACCGTCTCGCTCCTGGCCTGCTCGTCGAGCAGGCGCTTGAAGCGTCGGGTGATCACCTCGTGCATCGACGCGACGTCGTTCTGGCCGTCGACACCGCGGATGACGAAGCGGCGGTACTCCGACTTGCGGGCCAGGCCGTCCTCGAAGACGACCATCGAGGCGACGACCTCGGTGCCCTGGAGGTTGGAGACGTCGTAGCACTCGATGCGCAGCGGCACCTCGTCGAGCCCGAGCGACTTCTGGATCTCCTCGAGGGCGCGGTTGCGGGTGGTGAGGTCGCTGGCCCGCTTGGTCTTGTGGAGTGCCAGCGCCTGGGCGGCGTTGGTGGCGACGGTCTGCTGCAGGTCGCGCTTGTCGCCGCGCTGCGGCACCCGGATCGCGACCTTGCTCCCGCGGCGCTCGGTGAGCAGCTGCTCCATCACGTCGCTGTCCGGCGGCAGGGCCGGAACCAGCACCTCGCGCGGGATCGAGTCGTCCTCGCCGCCGTAGAGCTGGAGCAGGAACTCCTGGACCAGCCCGGCGGTGTCGCTGTCGTCCGAGCGGTCGGCCACCCAGCCCCGCTGGCCGCGGATGCGCCCGCCGCGGACGTAGAAGATCTGGACGGCGACCTCGAGCGGGTCCTCGGCGAGAGCGATGACGTCGGCGTCGGTGCCGTCGCCGAGCACCACGGCCTGCTTCTCCAGCGCCTTCGTCAGCGCGCCGAGGTCGTCCCGCAGCCGGGCGGCCTTCTCGAAGTCGAGCGCCTCGGAGGCGGCGTACATCTCCCGCTCGATGCGCCGGGTGAAGGCACTGGTGTTGCCGGCCATGAAGTCGCAGAAGTCGTCGACGATCTCGCGGTGCTCCTCGGGCGAGACGTTGCCGACGCACGGGGCCGCGCACTTGTCGATGTAGCCCAGCAGGCAGGGACGCCCGATCTGGGCCGAGCGCTTGAAGACGCCGTTGCTGCACGAGCGCATCGGGAAGACCCGCAACAGCTGGTCGACGGTCTCGCGGATCGCCCAGGCATGGCTGTAGGGACCGAAGTAGCGGGTGCCCTTGCGCTTGGCGCCGCGACCGACCATCACGCGCGGGAACTCGTCGCCGACCGTGACGGCGAGCCAGGGGTAGGACTTGTCGTCGCGGTACTTCACGTTGAAGCGCGGGTCGAACTCCTTGATCCAGCTGTACTCCAGCTGGAGGGCCTCGACCTCGGTGTCGACGACCGTCCACTCCACGCTCGCGCCGGTGGTGACCATGGTGGCCGTGCGCGGGTGCAGGTTGCCGATGTCCTGGAAGTAGGACGAGAGCCGCGGGCGCAGGCTCTTGGCCTTGCCGACGTAGATGACGCGGCCCTTGGCGTCGCGGAAACGGTAGACACCCGGCTTGGTCGGGATCGACCCCGCAGCAGGTCGATAGGAGCTCGGGCTGGCCACCCGGCAACCCTACGGGCGGCCCCCGACAGGGCCGCGGGAGACCTCAGGCCTGGGTGATCGAGTCGCCGTCGACGCTGATCTCGACCGGCGCCAGGGCGGCGGTCGCCGGGCCGGAGACCGGCGAGCCGTCCTCGAGCGAGAAGCGGCTGAGGTGGCACGGGCACGGGATCTCGCCCTCGCTGCTGGACTCGACGAGGCAGCCCTGGTGGGTGCACACGGCGGAGAACGCCTTGAAGTCCCCCTCGGTCGGCTGCGTCACGACGACCTTCGCGCCGGTCGCGACGAAGCACCCGCCGACCGGTACGTCGCCCGTGCTCGCGAGGGCGGCGGCGCTGCCCTCGCTGGGCGTCTGCGTCCCGTCGGCGCTGGGCTGCGACGGCGAGGCGTCGCTCGGCGACGGGGAGCTCGAGTCGGTGGGGTCCGCGGCCGTCGACGCGTCGTCGGAGCTGCACGCGGCGAGGACGGGCACGCCGACGGCGATCGCCGCCGATCCGGTGAGGGCGCGGCGTCTGTTGATGGCGGTCATGTGGTGACCCTAGCCAGCCGACCTGTGAAGAACCTGATGGCTGGTCAGGAGGACTTCTTCGCGGCAGCCTTCCTGGCGGGGGCCTTCTTCGCGGCCGTCTTCTTCGCGGCGGTCTTCTTGGCGGGCGCCTTCTTGGTCGCGGTCCTCCTCGCCGGGGCCGACTTCGCGGCCACCGCTGCCTGCCGCCGGGGCGCACCCGGCTGCTGGGCGCCACGACCCTCGAGGATGGGTGCCAGGAACGAGCCGGTGTGGCTCTCGGCCACCGCCGCGACCTCCTCGGGCGTGCCCTCGGCGACGACCATGCCGCCCCGCGACCCGCCCTCGGGACCCATGTCGATGATCCAGTCGGCGGTCTTGATGACGTCGAGGTTGTGCTCGATCACCAGCACCGAGTTGCCCTTGTCGACCAGGCTCGACAGGACACCCAGCAGCTTGCGGATGTCCTCGAAGTGGAGGCCGGTCGTCGGCTCGTCGAGGACGTAGACGGTGCGACCGGTGGAGCGCTTCTGCAACTCGCTGGCGAGCTTGACGCGCTGTGCCTCGCCGCCGGAGAGCGTCGTCGCCGGCTGCCCGAGGCGGACGTAGCCGAGGCCGACCTCCTCCAGCGTCTTCATGTGGCGCGCGATCGCGGGCACCGCGGCGAAGAACTCGGCGGCCTCCTCGATGGGCATGTCGAGGACCTCGGCGATGGTCTTGCCCTTGTAGTGGACCTCGAGCGTCTCGCGGTTGTAGCGGGCGCCGTGGCAGACCTCGCACGGGACGTAGACGTCCGGGAGGAAGTTCATCTCGATCTTGATCGTGCCGTCGCCGGAGCAGGCCTCGCAGCGCCCACCCTTGACGTTGAAGGAGAAGCGGCCCTGGAGGTAGCCGCGCATCTTCGCCTCCGGGGTGGACGCGAAAAGCTTGCGGACGTGGTCGAAGACCCCGGTGTAGGTCGCCGGGTTGGACCGCGGGGTGCGGCCGATCGGCGACTGGTCGACGTGGATGACCTTGTCGACGTGCTCGAGCCCGGTGATCTTGGTGTGGCGCCCGGGGACGGTGCGGGCGTTGTAGATCTGCTTGGCCAGCGAGGTGTAGAGGATGTCGTTGACCAGCGTCGACTTGCCGGACCCCGAGACGCCGGTGACGGCGGTGAAGACACCGAGCGGGAAGCTGACGTCGACGTCCTGCAGGTTGTGCTCGCGGGCGCCGTGGACGGTGAGCTCACGGCCCTTGGTGCGCGGACGGCGCACGGGCGGGACGGGGATCTCGCGGCGACCGCTGAGGTACTGGCCGGTCATCGAGTCGGGGTGGGTGAGCAGGTCCTCGACCGTGCCGGAGTGGACGACCTGGCCGCCGTGCTCGCCAGCACCCGGACCGATGTCGACGACCCAGTCGGCGACGCGGACGGTGTCCTCGTCGTGCTCGACCACGATCAGGGTGTTGCCGAGCTCCTTGAGCCGCAGCAGCGTCTCGATGAGTCGCTTGTTGTCGCGCTGGTGGAGGCCGATCGAGGGCTCGTCGAGGACGTAGAGCACGCCGACGAGGCCGGCACCGATCTGGGTGGCGAGGCGGATGCGCTGGGCCTCACCGCCCGACAGCGAGCCGCTGGGCCGGTCGAGGGAGAGGTAGTCGAGGCCGACGTCGAGGAGGAACTGCAGCCGCTCCTGGATCTCCTTGAGCACCCGCTCGCCGATCTGCCGCTCGCGCACGGAGAGGTCGACGGTGCGGAGGTAGTGGGCGGCCTCGTTGATCGGCAGCGCACACACCTCGGCGATGTTCTTGCCGCCGTGGTCGCGGGCACCCAAGGTGACCGAGACCGAGACCGGCTTGAGGCGCGAGCCCTGGCAGGCCGGGCACGGCACCTCGCGCATGAAGCCCTCGAAGCGCTCACGGCTGGTGTCGGACTCGGCCTCGCGGTGCCGGCGCTCGACGTAGGGGCGTACCCCTTCGAAGGCGGCGTAGTAGGCCCGCTGGCGGCCGTAGCGGTTCTTGGTGACGACGTGGACCTTGGTCGAGTGACCCTCCAGCAGCGACGTGCGCTGCTTGGGGGTCAGCTGGTCCCACGGGGTGTTGAGGTCGAAGCCGAGCTCCTCGCCGAGCGCGTTGACGAGGCGGAGGAAGTAGTCGGCGACGTGGGCGCCGCTCCACGGGGCGATGGCGCCCTCGCCGAGCGTGGCACCGGTGTCGGGGACCACGAGCTCGGGGTCGACCTCCATCTTCGTGCCGAGGCCCGAGCAGACCGTGCACGCGCCGAAGGGCGAGTTGAAGGAGAACGAGCGCGGCTCGAGGTCGTCGGTGTCGATGGTGTGGTCGTTGGGGCACGCCATCTTCTCCGAGAACTTCATCTCGCGCCCGGGGTCCTTGGCGTCCAGGTCGACGAAGTCGAAGACCACGAGCCCGCCGGCGAGGCCGAGCGCGGTCTCGACCGAGTCGGTCAGGCGGCGCTTTGACGACTCCTTGACCGCGAGCCGGTCGATGACGACCTCGATCGTGTGCTTGAGCTTCTTGTCGAGCGTCGGCGGGTCGTCGAGGGTGTGGGTCTGGCCGTCCACGCGCGCGCGGCTGAAGCCCTGCTGCTGGAGCTGGCGGAAGAGCTCGACGTACTCGCCCTTGCGGCCCCGGATCACCGGCGCCAGCACCTGGAAGCGGCGTCCCTCCTCCAGCGCGAGGATGCGGTCGACGATCTGCTGCGGCGTCTGGCGCTCGATCGGCGCACCGCAGGTCGGGCAGTGGGCGCGGCCCGCGCGCGCGTAGAGCAGGCGCAGGTAGTCGTAGACCTCGGTGATCGTGCCGACCGTCGAGCGCGGGTTCTTCGACGTGGACTTCTGGTCGATGCTGACCGCCGGGCTCAGGCCCTCGATGAAGTCGACGTCGGGCTTGTCCATCTGGCCGAGGAACTGGCGGGCATAGGCCGAGAGCGACTCGACGTAGCGGCGCTGGCCCTCGGCGAAGATCGTGTCGAAGGCCAAGCTCGACTTGCCGGACCCCGACAGGCCCGTGAAGACGATGAGCGAGTCACGCGGGAGGTCGAGGGAGACGTCCTTGAGGTTGTGCTCCCGGGCGCCCCGGATGATGAGCTGGTCGGCCACAGTGGTCCTCGTTCTGGGTCCTCGTCTTGGCGGTGACGATCTGATGGGGACGGAGTCGAACACATGTTCGTCCCGGAGCGGCGTCGCGCGCAAGCCGACGCACCGATCCACCCTCTCACGCAGCACCGACAGCGGGCCCATCGTCCACCCGGCAGGGTGGAGGATGAGGTGTCGCCCGAGGTGGCACGATGGGCGGGTGATCGACGTCCCGAGACCCGACCCGGACACCATCGCCCGAGCCGATCGAGCGCTCGTCCGCACGGTCGACGCGCTCTCCGAGTCCCAGTATGCCGAGCCGTCCCAACTCCCCGGCTGGACGCGGGCGCACGTGGTGGCCCACCTCGCGCTCAACGGCGATGGCCTCGCCGGCGTCCTGCACGGGGCGCACGTCGGCCGGCCGGCGCCGATGTACGCCTCGCCCGAGGCGCGCGACGCCGACATCGAGGAGCTCGCCGCCGCCGCGCCTGCCGACCTGCGCGAGCGCTTCCTGGCCGGCACCGCCCACTTCGGCGAGGCGCTCGCCGCGATGCACGAGGCCGACTGGGAGGGCCGCTTCGAGCGCACCCCCGGCGGACCGGACTTCGCCCTGCGCAACGTCGTGCTGATGCGGCTGCGCGAGGTGGAGATCCACCACGCCGACCTCGGCACCGGCTACACCGCTGACGACTGGCCGGCCGACTTCCGCGCGATCCTGCTGGAGTCGATGACCAAGCGCCCCTACCCGGCGCCCTTCGACGTACGACCCACCGACCTCGACCACACCTGGCACTACGGCCCCGGTCGCGAGGACGGCAGCGGCCCCGTCGTCACCGGTACGTCGGCGGCGCTGGGTTGGTGGCTCACCGGCCGCGGCTCCGGCGAGGGCCTCAGCTCCGACTCGAACGACCTCCCGGAGGTGGAGACATGGTGAACGACGACAGGGTGGACGACTACACCGGTGACGTGACGCCCGGCGGCGACCCCGACGTCCGCACGTTGGGCGACTTCACCGTGACCAAGGTCGCCGTGGACCCGGAGATGTCCAACAACTGCTACCTGCTGCTCTGCTCGGTCACCGACGAGGTCGTGCTCATCGACGCCGCCGCGGAGCCGGAGCGGCTGCTCGAGCTGATCGGCGACCGCTCGCTGACGTCGATCGTCACGACCCACCAGCACTGGGACCACCACCGGGCGCTGGCCGCGGTCAAGGCCGCCCACCCGTCCGCGCTCGTCGTCGCCGGCGCCCCCGACGCGGACGCGATCGAGGAGCAGACCGGGGTGCGGGTCGAGCGCCGGGTCGGTGCCGGCGACAAGGTGGCCGTCGGCCCCTGCGACCTGGTCGTCGTCCCCGTCGCGGGACACACGCCCGGCTCGATCTGCCTCCTGCTGGACGACCCCGCCGTGGCCCCGACCCCGCACCTCTTCACCGGCGACTCGCTCTTCCCCGGCGGCGTGGGGGCGACCTTCGGCGACGCCGACGCGTTCGCCCAGCTCGTCACCGAGGTGGAGACCAAGATCTTCGACCGGCTCCCCGACGAGACCTGGTTCTACCCCGGGCACGGCGGCGACGGCCGGCTCGGCGACGAGCGCCCGCACCTCGCGGAGTGGCGCGACCGCGGCTGGTGAGTCCCCCGCTGATATGGGTCGGCGGGGTCGCCGTGGCAGTCTGGAGGCATGAGCACGCGTGAGCTGACCCTGGCCGACTTCGAGCAGACCGTCAGTGGCGAGGGCATCGTCCTCGTCGACTTCTGGGCTGCCTGGTGCGGCCCCTGCCGCCAGTTCGCCCCCGTCTACGAGAAGGCGTCGGAGGACAACCCCGACATCGTCTTCGGCAAGGTGGACACCGAGGCCGAGCAGCAGCTGGCCCAGATGGCGGCGATCACCTCGATCCCGACGCTGATGCTCTTCCGCGACGGGATCCTGCTCTTCAACCAGGCCGGCGCGCTGCCGCCGCAGGCCCTGTCCGGTGTGATCGAGCAGGCCCGCGGCCTCGACATGGACGCCGTGCGCCAGGAGGTGGCCGCCGCACAGGAGGCCGCCGCCAACGGCCCGCAGGACGAGGTCGGCCTCGACGAGTTCGCGGCCGCCCACAGCCAGGGCGCCTACGTCGTCGACGTGCGCGAGGCCGACGAGGTGGCCGGCGGTCGCGTCCCCGGCGCCGTGCACATCCCGATGAACGACGTCCCTGGCCGGGTCGCCGAGCTGCCGCAGGACCAGCCGGTCTTCGTGATCTGCCAGGCGGGCGGCCGCAGCCGCCAGGTCGTGGACCACCTGCGCCACCAGGGCATCGCGGCCATCAACGTCGCGGGCGGCACCGGCGGCTGGGCCCAGCGGGGCTGGCCCCTCGAGGCCTGAGCCTCCGCTGTCCTGCCGTCAGAGCATCCGGCGCAGGATGACCGGCCGCAGGTTGGTCGACAGGTGCGCCGCAAGAGCGACGAAGAACGCCACGTGCGCGCCGATGTGGAGGGGCAGCCAGGCGTCGTCGCCGGTGACGACGAGCACGAGGCCGCTGAGCGGCACCACCACGAGCAGCACCATCAGGGCACGCTCGGTCCAGTGGACCAGCCGTCGCTGGCCCTCGGAGAGGTGCTCCGACCACGGGGGCAGGCCGGCGACCTTCCGCCACAGCGGTCGTACGACGCCCAGGGCGAGCACCGTGAGCCCCAGCGCGAGGTGCAGCTCAGCGAGGTCGAAGCTCCCGCCGAGCAGGTCGTAGTCAGCGGCGCTGGCCTCGCACAGGTCCTCGAGACGGTCGAGCCGGTCCTCCTCGGCATCCGTGGTGTCGCCGCCACTGCGGTCCTCCCCCGTCGGGTCGCAGCCGTCGTCGAGGTCGAGGTTGTAGCCGACGGCGAGCTGGGCGGACACCGCCAGCACGGTCATCCAGTGCAGGAGCTTCTGGGAGGCGCGGTAACCCCGCGTCGCCCCCGTCGTCGTCACGCCGGGGATGCTAGCGAGCGGTGACCCGGCCGGCGTCGACGTCCCAGCGCTGGTCGAGCGCGACGTTCGCCAGCATCCGTCGGTCGTGGGAGACGAGCAGCAGCGTGCCGTCGTACGTCGCCAGGGCCTGCTCGAGCTGCTCGATGGCCGGCAGGTCGAGGTGGTTGGTGGGCTCGTCGAGGACGAGCAGGTTGACGCCGCGGGCCTGCAGGAGCGCCATGGCGGCCCGGGTGCGCTCGCCGGGCGAGAGCCGGTGGACGAGGCTGGCGACCTGGTCGGCCTTGAGCCCGAACTTGGCCAGCAGGGTGCGCACCTCCGCGGAGGTCATGGCCGGCACGGCCGCCTCGAAGGCGTCGCCGAGCGGCAGCGTCTCCGCCAGCGACGTACGCGCCTGGTCGATCTCGCCGACCGCGACGCTCGCGCCGAGGGAGGCACGGCCCTCGTCCGGTGCCACGTGACCGAGCAGCAGCCGCAGCAGCGTCGTCTTGCCGGCGCCGTTGGGGCCGGTGATGGCGATGCGGTCCCCGGCCGAGACCTGGAGCGAGACCGGCCCGAGCTGGAAGCCGCCGAGCCGGACGACCGCCTCGTCGAGGACGGCGACGACGCTGGACGAGCGGGGTGCGGAGGCGATGTCGAACTGCAGCACCCACTCCTTGCGGGGCTCCTCGACCTCCTCGAGGCGCGCGATGCGCGACTCCATCTGCCGCACCTTCTGGGCCTGCTTCTCCGACGACTCGCTCTGCGCGCGCCGGCGGATCTTGTCGTTGTCGGGCGCCTTCCGCATCGCGTTGCGGACGCCCTGGGAGCTCCACTCCCGCTGGGTGCGGGCCCGGGAGACGAGGTCGGCCTTCTTGTCCGCGAACTCCTCGTAGGCCTCGCGGGCGTGCCGCCGGGCGACCGCCCGCTCCTCGAGGTAGGCGTCGTAGCCGCCGTCGTACACCGAGACCTGCCGTTGGGCCAGGTCGAGCTCGACGACCCGGGTGACGCACCGCGCCAGGAACTCGCGGTCGTGCGACACGAGCACGATGCCCGCACGCAGGCCGCGCACGAAGGACTCCAGCCGCTCCAGCCCGGCGAGGTCGAGGTCGTTCGTCGGCTCGTCGAGCAGGACGACGTCGAAGCGGCTCAGCAGCAGTGCGGCGAGAGCCACCCGTGCGGCCTGTCCTCCCGACAGGCTGGTCATCAGCGCGTCGAGGCCCAGGTCGAGTCCGAGCTCGGCCAGGACCGCGGGAGCACGGTCCTCGAGGTCGGGCGCGCCGGTCGCCAGCCAGTGGTCCAGCGCGACGGCGTACGTGTCGGCGGCGTCGGGGGCCTCCGACTCCAGCGCCGCGGCGGCGTCCTCCATCGCCAGGGTCGCGGGGGTCGCGCCCGTGCGGCGGCCGAGGTAGCCCGCGATCGTCTCGCCGGGGATGCGCTCGTGCTCCTGCGGGAGCCAGCCCACGAACGCGTCGGACGGTGCGGTGGACACCCGCCCCGAGATCGGCGCGGACTCCCCCGCCAGCAGTCGCAGCAGCGTGGACTTCCCGGCCCCGTTGGCTCCGACGACCCCGACGACGTCGCCCGGCGAGACGGTGAGGTCCAGGGACTCGAAGAGGGTGCGCGGGCCGTGGCCACCGGCCAGGTCCTTCGCGACGAGGGTGCCGGTCACGGGCCCACAGTAGTCAGGTGGAGCGTGGGATAACCTCGCCGCGTGCTGATCAGCGACTCGCGCAAGGTGCTCTTCGTCCACGTGCCCAAGACGGGCGGCGTGTCGGTCGAGGAGACCGTCAAGGAGGCGTGCCCCGACGCTCGCAAGGCGCGCGTCCCCATCGGCCGCCACGCGACGCTCGGCAAGATCATCAAGCACGAGCCGCAGGTCATCGACTACTGGACCTTCGGCTTCGTGCGGAACCCGTGGGCCCGGATGGTCTCGTGGTACTCGATGATCTCGGCCTGGGACCGCCGCCACGGCCCGAGCAGCGGCAAGCCGCAGGACGTCAAGCACAACTCGATGCGCGACGGCAACGAGATGTGGCGCGCCGCGGCGGCCTACTCCGGCTTCGACGAGTTCGTGATGCGCGGTACCGAGGAGCTGCCGCGCGTCGGCACGCCGCAGATCAAGTACCTGCGCGCTCCCAAGCACCAGCGTGAGGTCGACTTCATCGGCCGCACGGAGAACTTCGTGGAGGACCTCCAGCGGGTGCAGGCGCAGCTCGGCCTCGAACCGTCCACGCCGGTGCACAAGAACAAGTCCAAGCACGGCACCTACCACGACTACTACACCGACGAGACCCGCCAGCGCGTCGCTGAGGTCTACGCCGAGGACATCGAGCTCTTCGGCTACACCTACGACTGACGGCTACGACCGAGCCGGGCCCACCAGGTCCGGCAGCCGGGTCCCCCGCGCGCCCGCCCACTCGCCGGTGGCCTCGAGCCGGTCCCACACGGCGTACTCCGGGGCGAAGTGGGCCACCAGCGCCTCCCGCGTGGCGAAGGCCAGCTCGCCGTGCTCGGCGGTGGAGGCGTTGCGGCGCTCGAAGTCGAGCGGACGGCCGAGCCGCTCGGAGAACCACGCCGACCACACCTCGGGGCGCTCGACGGCGAGGACCCGGTCCACGGCGACACCGCCCTGGGCCTGGATGAACTTCGCCGGACGGCCCTTGGGGACCGGTGCGTCGTCGTGGCCGGCGAGGTAGTGCAGGGCGAACTCCTCGAAGGTCATCTCGGCGGTCGACTGCCGGCTGTCCTCGCGTGCGCGGTAGCGCCACCACGACTCGAGCCAGGCGATGGGCTCGCGGAACATCGTGACCAGCTCGTAGGACTCGCGCGGGTGCCCCTGCTCGGCGAGCTCGTGCGCCTTGGTGTGCACGAAGCCGCGCGCCGGCAGGTGCTTGCGCCCGGGTGGTGCGCTGACCGACTCGGTGGCGTACGGCGCCAGCGTCCGCTCGAGCGCGGTGCTCGCCGTCTTCGGCAGGGCGAGGAGCACGAAGTCCCGCCCGGGCCCGAGCTCGAGGAAGGTCATCACCGCCCGATCATCCCGCATGCCCCCGGCTGGGCTAGCCTCGCGCCCGTGCTGATCTCCGACGCCAAGCGCGCACTCTTCGTGCACGTGCCCAAGACCGGCGGGGTCTCGGTCGGGGTCGCGTTCGAGCGCTGCTGCCCCGACGCGCGGAGCAAGGCACCCGGGGTGAAGCCCCCGCTCGGCCGGCACGCGCCGTACGCCCGGATCCTGCGCGCGGAGCCGCAGACGGCCGACTACTGGTCCTTCGCGTTCGTGCGCAACCCGTGGGCACGGATGGTGTCGTGGTGGTCGATGATCCAGGACTGGGACCGTGAGTGGGGTCCGTCGAGCGGACGCCCGCAGGGTGCCGAGGCGACGCGGATGCGCGGCAACGACATGTGGCGCGCCGCAGCGGCGTACTCAGGCTTCGAGGAGTTCGTGCTGCGTGGCACCGAGGAGCTGCCGCGGGTCGGCCGGCCCCAGGTGGACTACCTGCGCGCGCCGGACCGCGAGGTCGACTTCGTCGGGCGCACCGAGAGCTTCGCCGACGACCTCGCCGAGGTCGAGCGGCGCCTGGGCGGCGAGCCGGTCCACGTGCCCCACCGCAACAAGTCGCCGCACGGCAGCTACCGCGACTACTACTCCGACGCGACGCGAGCGAAGGTCGCCGAGGTCTACGCAGCAGACCTCGACGCCTTCGGCTACACGTTCTGAGGCGCTGGCCAGCGGACCCCTTCCGCCACGGCCTCCGGGCTGCGACATTTCCTCCCGTGGACGCACTCGACGGCTGGACCCGCAGCGAGCACACCGCCGACGTGGCCGGCGAGCCGACCACCCATCCCGTGTGGCGCAAGGGCACCGGTCCCGGGGTGGTGGTCGTCCACGAGCTGCCGGGGCTCACGGCCGGGGTGATCAGGTTCGGCGAGGAGCTGGTGGCCGCCGGCCACACGGTGCTGCTGCCGCACCTCTTCGGTCCGGCGGGACGCGAGTTCAGCAACGTCGACGTGCTACGCGTCCTCCCCCGGGTGTGCATCAGCCGCGAGTTCACCAAGCTCGCCCGGGGCGTGACGACCCCCGTGGCCGGCTGGCTGCGATCGCTGGCGCGCGAGCTGCACGCCGAGCTCGGCGGGCCGGGCGTCGGAGCGCTCGGCATGTGCTTCACCGGCGGCTTCGCGCTCGCCATGATGGTCGACGACAGCACCGTCGCCCCCGTGCTGTGCCAGCCGAGCGCACCGTTCATCGGCCTCCCCGGCCGGGCCGCCGACCTCAACCTCTCCCCCGCCGACGCTGACGTCGTACGCCGTCGCGCGGCCGCTGGCTGCTCCGTCCTCGGCATCCGCTACGCCTCCGACCCGCTCGTCGGCACCCGCTTCGACTCCCTCACCTCGCTGATCGGTGACGCCTTCATCCGCGTCGAGCTCGAGGGCTCGGGCCACTCCACCGTCACCGAGCAGCGGTCGCAGGTGGCCGTGGACGCGGTGCTCGACTTCTTCGCCGAGCGCCTGCGCTAGGCCCCCACAGTGCGGTGGCTGTGGTCCACCAGATGGACCACAGCCACCGCGTAGTCGTCGCCGGCTCCATCCCACGTCGCTCTCACGACAGGTCCACCACCACGATGGTGTGGTTGTCCGGCTCGCCTGCGGCAGCGACCGCCTTCGCGACCTCGTCGGCGATGCGCTGGGCCGGCGCAGGAGACACCAGGAGCGCCGGGAGGTCCTCGACGACCGTGTGGATGCCGTCGGTGGTGAGGACCAGGCGATCCCCAGGTTCGAGCCCGACCTCGAGCTCGTCGGGCGCATCGCCAGGCACGAGGGCCCGGTTGAGCAGGTTGCGGTGCGGGTGGGAGCGGGCCTCGTCCACGGTCAGCTGACCGCTCTCGAGCAGCCCCGCCACCACCGTGTGGTCGTGGGTGACCTGCCGGACCTCGCGGCCGCGCACCAGCCACACGCGTCCGTCCCCCACATGCGTCACCGAGGCGGTGGTGCCCGTGACCGTCACGGCGGTCAGCGTCGTGCCTGACCGCGGCGCATCGGGCAACGAGGCCGCGATGTCGGACGCCACCACCGCGACGGCATCGTCGAGACCGCCTGAGGCAAATGCAGCGAGCACGGCGGAAGCGAGGTCCGCGCGCTCGCCGAACCCGTCCGCTACAGCCACCAGGCCGGGCCGGGCGATCAGGGCGTCCTGCTGCGCCGCACGGCTGCCCGTGCGATGACTCGTGCCGATCTCTGCACGCAGGGTGTCGGTGGAGGTGGTCATGGGTGGTTCCTCGCTCTCGAGCTGGTCGACGAGGGCGGAGACGATGTCCCGGCGGCTGGCCGTGTCGCGCTCGACCTGGAGCCAGTACGCCCTGACCAGCCGCGCCGCCGCTGCCGGCGAGGCCCCGAGGACCTCCTCGATCCGGGCCAGCGGCATGCCGACCAGCCGGAGCGTGGCCACCAGCCGAGCCTGCGCGAGCTGCTCCGGCGCATATCGGCGGTAGCCCGAGCTCGCATCGACCTCGACCGGCCGCAGCAACCCCAGGTCGTCGTACAGCCGCAACGCCGTCGGCGTCAGGCCGGACTCGCGGGCGAAGTCGCCGATCGTCCAGAGCTCCGTGGTCATCGTCCTCATCCTCTCCGGTGTCGGTCACCGGTGGGACGACCCTGCGGCTTCCCCTCGGGGCAAGGTCAACAACTCGGTCGCACTCAGTCCAGCGACGCGATCAACCGCCGTACGGTCTCGAGCGCCCCGCGGGAGGTCTCGGGCGCGGTGTGGCGGTAGTAGGTCCAGCCGCTGATGGCAGGGGCGAGCGCGAAGCCGCGGGCGCGGCGGTAGGCGGCCTCGTCGAGGCCGACGGCCTGGCGGTAGGGCTCCGCGGCGGCCAGCGGGACGTAGCCCCACATCGCATTGAGCTCGATCGCCGGGTCGCCCCGGCCGGCCGCGCCCCAGTCGATCACGGCCGCCAGCCGGCCGTCGCGCACCAGGATGTTGCCGTCGTGCAGGTCGCCGTGGAACCAGCAGGGCTCGCCGTCGTACGCCGGTGCGGCAAGCGCGTCCTCCCACACCGCGAGGACCGCGTCGCGGGAGACCTCGGCGGGGTCCGCCTTCGCGGTCCACTCCCGCACCCAGGAGTCGAGGGCGGGCAGCGGCCCGCCCCGCCCCTCGGTCGCCACCGGGCCACCCATCGCGGGCACGTCACGGCACGCGCGCACGAACGCGCCGAGCTCGGCCGCCCACGTCTCCGGGTCGTACGACGACTCGGTGGGGGTCGTGCCGTCGATCCACGGCACGACCGTCCAGGGCCACGGGAAGCCGTCACCCGGCTCGCCGAGCGCCACGGGGGCGGGGATCGCCACCGGGAGGTGGGGCGCGAGACGCGGCAGCCAGGTGTGCTCGAACGCCACCGTCTCGGCCGGTCCGGGGATGCGCGGCATCCGGACCAGCAGGTCGTCCCCGAGGCGGAACAGCTGGTTGTCGGTGCCCAGGGGCGGGAGCCGCCGTACGGGCAGCGCGGACCACTGGGGGAACTGCTCGGCAACCAGTCGTCGTACGGTCCCGTCGTCCACCACGAGCTCGTCGGCATGCATCCCGGTCGTCATCAGGCAGGACCGTAGCGGCCGCCGGTCACCCAGGCACGCGGGTTTCCGCCCCGCCCTCTCGCGCCCGTCGGAACAGCTCGACCAGCAGGTGGGCGTAGCCGAGGGTGTCGTCGATCGCCCGGTGCGTGTGCTCGACGTCGCCGAACCAGGCATCCGGGAGCGTGTCGACGTCGACGAGGCCGACCGACGTCCCGGTCACCGCCGCCGCGTAGCTCCGCAGGCACAGCCCGGGGCCGATGAACAGCCGGTCGGTCTCGTGGTGGCCCTGCCGGATGCCGTAGGCGGTGAAGCGGCGCAGGTAGTGGTCCATCCAGATGCCGTCCAGCGCCAGCGGGAAGGCAGCGAACATCCGCGGCCACGGCAGGTCCTGCAGCCATGCGACGTAGCGCTCCATCACCCGCGCGACCGGCTCGGCATCGCGCGTGGCGGCCTCCCACGCGCCCGGCTGCGTGGCAAACCACTCCATCGTCGCGGCGTCCGGGGAGGTGCCGGGCAACGGCTCCAGCACGGCCTCGAAACGGCCGTGCTCCAGCCCGTCGGCCGTCACCGCGACGGACGCGAAGGAGCGCATGGAGTGGACCCCCGGCCACGGACCGTCGAGCTCGACGTCGGTCACCACGTAGGTCCACGGGTCTGCGGCGGGAGTCGTCACACGAGGGATCATGACGGACGGGTGGGGATCACCGGCGGCAAGCTGGGTACGGCGTCGGCGTCCGCACGACCGTCTCGATGGAGGCCCCCGATGTTCCTCTTCTTCAGCAACCGTCTCGGCTGTATGGGATCGGTGCTGGTCTCGCTGGCCGTCACCGCGATCCTGGTCGTCGTCTTCCTGCTCTGACACCGCCACGTACCGGCGAGTAACATGGCGGCCGTGAGCTTCCTGTCGCGCCAGACCGTGATCGCCGCCCTGACCGCCAACGCCCTGAGGCCGCCTCGCGGCCAGCGCAGCGGCGTACCGTCGTTCGCCGCCGGCTGGCTCTTCGGCGAGACCGCCCCGCAGGTGCTGGCGCTGACTGTCCTCGACGCTGCTGCCCACCTCACGAGGAGCCGGCGCACGGGGATCCGTGCCAAGGCGGGGCTCGCCCTCGCCGGGGCCAGCGCGCTCGGCCTGGCCCACATGGTCCGGCAGAGCCACCGGTCCGCCGACGTCCTGGACGACGCGCTCGTCGAGGGTCTCGGCGTCGACTACGTCGAGCAGCTCGACGAGGCTCCCGACCCGGCGGACCTGGCGACCCCGTGGCGACGGCTCGCGCGGCCCTTCGACTTCCGCGACGACGCCGTCCGGGTGATCCGCAACCTGCCCTACTCCGAGGCGGGGCGCCGCGGCCACCTCGACATCTACCTGCCTGCGGGCGACGACGCGATCACGGACGCGCCGGTGCTCCTCCAGGTCCACGGCGGCGCCTGGTCAGTGGGTCAGAAGGAGCACCAGGCGCGCCCGCTGATGAACCGGATGGCCGCCAAGGGCTGGATCTGCGTGGCGATCAACTACCGCCTCTCCCCCCGCGACCCGTGGCCCGCCCACATCGTCGACGTCAAGCGCGCCATCGCCTGGGTCCGGGACAACATCGCCGACCACGGGGGCGACCCCGACTACCTCGTGATCACCGGCGGCTCGGCCGGAGGCCACCTCGCCGCGCTGGCAGCGCTGACCCCCGGCGACCCCGAGTGGCAGCCGGGCTTCGAGGACGCCGACACGTCCGTGCGGGCGGCGGTGCCGTTCTACGGGGTCTACGACTTCGCCGGCTCGACCGGGCTCGCGAACGCCATCGGGATGCGCGACGCCTTCCTCGGCCCGCGGGTCGTGCAGACGTCGTGGCAGGACGCGCCCCACGTCTACGAGGCCGCCTCCCCCATCCTCCGGATCACGCCCGACGCGCCCGACTTCTTCGTCATCCACGGCGACCTCGACAGCCTCGTCGCCGTCGACCAGGCCCGGATGTTCGTGGCAGAGCTGCGGCGCACGTCGAAGAGGTCGGTGGTGTACGCCGAGCTGCCGGGCGCACAGCACGCCTTCGACGTCTTCCACTCGATCCGGAGCACGCACGCGGTGCGCGCGGTCGACCGCTACCTCACGTGGCACTGGAACACCTGGCGCCACGGCCTGCGCGCCGACAGCGGGGTCGGGCCGGAGGAGCTCGGCGACGACGCCGGCCAGGCCGGGCTCAGCCCTGGGTGATGAACCCGACCTGGTTGCCGGCCGGGTCGGTGAGCAGGGCCAGCGAGGTGCCGCCCCCGACCTCCGTCACGGGGCGTACGACGGTGCCGCCGGCCGCTTCGACCGCGGCCACCGTGGCGGCGAGGTCGTCGGTCTTCCAGTAGACGACCGGGCCGGCCATCTGGTCGCGCTCGCCCTGGGGGTTGAGCCCGATCTCCTGCCCGTCGAGGTTGAAGCCGACGTAGTAGGGCGTCTCGGTGTGCGGCTCGGCGCCCCACGCCGTGCGGTAGAAGGCGGTTGCGACCTCGAGGTCAGCGGCGGGGATGACGATCGTGTGGTTGGTCATGACTGCTCCTTCGTCGATGTGGGTCCCTTCACCCACCCGACGCGCGGAAGGACGCAGGTGTGACCGCACTAGGGTCGTCTCCTGTGATGCCTGCAGACCTGCTCTCCCACGCCCGCGCGGCCAAGGGCTTCATGCCCGAGGACGAGGGTGCGCTGCTGCACCGCTGGGCGCGTGAGCGGCTTCCGTACGGACCGGCCCTGGAGGTCGGCACCTACTGCGGCAAGTCCGCCGTCTGGCTCGGTGCGGCGGCCCGCGAGGTCGGCGGCACCGTGTTCACCGTCGACCACCACCGGGGCTCCGAGGAGAACCAGGCCGGCTGGGAGCACCACGACGACAGCCTCGTCGACCCGGAGATCGGCCTGATGGACACGCTGCCGACCTTCCGTCGCACCATGGCCGCAGCCGGCCTGGAGGAGCAGGTGGTGGCGGTCGTCGGCCGCTCCGCGACGGTGGGTGCGTGGTGGCGCACCCCGCTCGCCCTGCTCTTCATCGATGGCGGGCACGGGGTCGAGCCCGCGCGCACCGACTTCCGCACCTGGCCCCACTGGGTGATGGCCGGCGGGGTCCTCGTCATCCACGACGTCTTCCCCGACCCGGCCGACGGGGGCCGGCCGCCCTACGAGGACATCTACCTCCCCGCCGTCGCCAGCGGCGCCTTCACCGAGGTCGACGTGGTCGGGTCGATGCGCGTGCTACGACGTACGACCGGAGACGCCGGCGACCCGATCGGCTGACCCGTCACCGGACGGGCAGCCGCACTCCAGGCCGAGCTCCGCGAAGTCGGGGGCGAGGGTCGTCCCGCGCATGATGTCGGCGCCCGGGGTGCCGTCGGTCACCTGGTCGACGGCCAGGACCACCGCGGCGGCCGTGTAGGTGGTCTGCTCGACCGGCCAGTTCACCCCGTCGGGAAACACGTAGCCGGTCCAGTAGGCGCCCTCGTCGGTGCGCAGGTGCTGCATGTCGGCCAACAGCTGCAGCGCCCGCGCGCGGTCACCGAGGGCGTCGAGCGCCATCACCAGCTCGCAGGTCTCCGCCCCCGTCACCCAGGGGTTCTCCGAGACGCAGCGGATGCCGAGGCCCGGCTCCACGAAGGTGTCCCAGCGCTCGGCGAGGAGCGCATGGGCCTCGGGCCCGCGGACCGCACCGCCCAGGACCGGGTAGTACCAGTCCATCGAGAAGGTCGACTTGTCCAGGAACAGGTCGCGGTGCTCGCGCAGGGCGTGGCCGAGCCGGCCGCCCGTGAGCTCCCAGTCGACCTGCGGCTCCCCCGCCAGCTCCGCGAGCGCGACGCCCGCGCGAAGCGAGTGGTAGATGCTTGACGAGCCCGCCAGCAGCGCCTCGGCGTTGACCGGGCCGGGCTCGCCGTGCGCCCACTCCTGCGACCAGGCGACACCGCCGAACGGCAGCTGCATGCCGACCACGAAGTCGAGCGCGCGGCGCACCGTCGGCCACATCCGGCGGACGAACGCTTCGTCGCGCGCGACCAGCCAGTGGTGCCACGTCGCGACGGCGACGTACGCCGACATGTTGGTCTCGCCGGAGTGGTCCTCGACCTCGCCGACGACGATCTTCATCGGCCACGAGCCGTCGGCCCGCTGCGTCTCGCGCGCCCAGGCGAAGGCGCGCTCCGCGGCGTCGCGCTGCCCGCCGACCATGAGCGCCATCGCCGACTCGAGGTGGTTCCACACGTCGGTGTGCTCGCCCGGGGTCCACGGGACGGCGCCGGACGGCTCCTGCATGGCCGCGATCGACGCCGCGGTCTGCTCGACCTGCGCGCGGGTGAGGCTCACGTCGGGGTCCCCGCGGCGTTGTTCGGGGGAGCGCAGCGGAGGAGGAGAACGTCGTGGGGTGTTCACGCGGCCGGCTTCTGGAAGTAGAGCACCATGCTCTTCCCGATGAGCGGGTCGAGCACCTTGCCGGCGTACTGCAGCGCCTTGGGGTTCTTCATGATCTCCCACACCAGGAGCTTGTGGTAGGCCTTGGCGAGCGGGTGGTCGTCGTTGGTGACGCCGACCGCGCACTTGATCCACCAGTAGGGCGTGTGGAGCCCGTGCGCGTGGTCCCGGCCGATGAAGACCATCGCGTCGCCGGGGGTGCCATCGTTGGAGCGACCGGCCTTGGTGACCTTGTCGACGAGCTCCTGGGCCGTGTAGATGCGGATGTGGCCGCCCTCGGCGTTGTGGTAGTCGTCGGAGAGCTTCCAGTTGACGATCTCGGGCAGCCACCGGGGCACGGAGACCGCCAGCGTGCCGCCCGGGCGCAGGACCCGTACGAGCTCCTTGATCGCGTCGACGTCCGCGTGGATGTGCTCCAGCACCTCGGCGGCGACGATGCGGTCGAACTCCCCGTCGGCGAAGGGCAGGGCGAGGGCGTCGCCCTCCTTGACGTCGGCCTCGGCGCCCTCGGGCACCTCGCCTGCTTCGCGCATGGCGGTGAACCACTCACGCACGGTCGCGAGCTCGTCGGCGTCCTGGTCGAAGGCGATGACGTCGGCACCGCGCTTGTACATCTCGAACGCGTGGCGCCCCGCGCCGCAGCCCATGTCGAGCACCCGGTCGCCCGGGCGCAGGCCGAGCCGGTCGAAGTCAACGGTCAGCACGGGTGTTCTCCCTGTTGAAGTCGGCGATGGTGTCCTCGTAGGCGGCGGCGGTGGCCTCCGCCACGGCCCGCCAGCTGAACAGCTCCTCGACCCGGGCACGTCCGGCCGCGCCCATCGTCGTACGTCGCTCGGGGTCGTCGAGCAGCGCGGCGATCGCCTGCTCCAGCTCGCCCACGTCGCCGGGGGTGACCAGGTCGGCGCACTGGCCGTCGGGACCGACGACCTCCGGGATCGCGCCGGCGCGCGAGACCACCAGCGGCGTCGCGCAGGCCATCAGCTCGGCGGTGGGCAGCGAGAAGCCCTCGTAGAGCGACGGCACGCAGGCCACCTCGGCCGACCCCATCACCTCGACGAGCTCGGCGTCGCTGACGCCGCTGACGAAGGACACCTTGTCGACGATGCCGAGCTGGTCGATGAGCTTCTCGGTGCGCCCGCCCGGCTCCGGCCGGGTCACGAGCACGAGCGACACGTCGCGCTCGACGGCGAGCTTGGCGAAGGCCTCGAGGAGGGTCGCGATGCCCTTCATCGGGGCGTCGGCGCTGGCCATGGCCAGGATCCGGCCGGGGACGCGCGGGGCGGTGGGCGGCGCGAAGACGTCGTCCACACCGAGCAGGATCGTCTGCATCCGGGCCGGGTCGACGCCGAAGTCACGGGCCACGTCGCGGGTCGAGGACTCCGACGGGGTGAGCACCTTGCGGTAGCGCTTGGCGACCCGGGTCTGCATCCGCAGGAAGCCGTACCACCGGCGCAGGGTGAGCCGCTTGCGCCACGTCGGCGCGGTCTGCAGGTCGATCCGGCGGTCCATCGTGATCGGGTGGTGGATCGTCGCGACGACCGGCAGGCCGTAGGACTCCAGCTCCAGGATGCCGGTGCCGAGCACCTGGTTGTCGTGGGCGACGTCGAAGTCGCCGGCACGGTCCTTCATCAGCCGCGCGATGCGCGAGCTGAAGGTCTTCGGCTCGGGGAACCCGGCCGTGCACATGGTGAGGAACTCCTCGACGTCGATGAGGTCGCGGAACTCCCGCAGGTGCGGCACCCGGAACGGGTCGGGCTCGCGGTAGAGGTCGAGGCTCGGCACCTTGGTGAGCACGACACCCTCGTCGAGGTCCGGGTAGGGCTGGCCCGAGAACACCTCCACCTCGTGACCGAGCCGGACGAGCTCGCGGCTGAGGTGGCGGATGTAGACGCCCTGTCCGCCGCAGTGCGGCTTGCTGCGGTAGGACAGCATGGCGATGCGCACTGTGGTCTGCCTTTCGTGGCGCTCCGTGAGTGGCCCATTATGCCTACTCGTCGGTAGGCCCCGACGTGGCCGGGGCTCAGGACCCGCCGGCCAACCGGAACTCGTGGTGGAGGCGGACCCCGTCCGGGTCGTGCGGCCGCACCTCGGCGTGGGTGACACTGGCGTAGACCCCTGACCCGACCGGCGCCAGCGCGAGGCCTTGCTCGACGGCACCGACGACGCGGGCGCGCCCCACCAGGAGCTCCTCGGACGCGACCTCGGTGCCGAGCTGGCGGAGCACCAGCACACACACGGCGTGGACGGCCCGCTGGTCGGCGGGGTCGTAGCCCAGCGCCGGAGCGCCGTCGCGCGGAGGCCGCACCGCGAGGCGGACCGTGACGTCGATCAGCACGACGAGGTCGTCCTGCGCGACCACCGGGCAGCCGGTCAGGACGTAGTCCCGGTCGCGCACGTCGACACCCCCGGCACGGGGAGAGAACAGGCCCATCGCGGCTCACGCCTCGCTGGAGTGGCCGGGGAAGACGTGGGCGGAGGGGTCGAGCACGACGGCGGCGTTGTTCACGGCGGTGGCCGCCTCGCCGAAGCCGACGGCGATGAGCCGGACCTTGCCCGGGTAGTCGGTGATGTCACCGGCGGCGAACACGCGCGGCAGGTTGGTGCGCATCGAGGAGTCGACGACCACGTGGCGCTTCTGCGTCTCCAGTCCCCACTGCTGGATCGCCCCGAGGTCGGCGATGAAGCCCAGCGCGGCGACGAGAGCCTGCGCCTCCAGGACGTGCGGCTCCTCCCCGTCGACGCTGACCACGACCTCCTCGAGGTGGTTCTCCCCGCGCAGCTCGGTCACCTGGGCGTTGGTGATGATCCGGACGCTCGAGTCCTTGACCGCGGCCACGGTGCGCTCGTGCGCGCGGAACGCGTCGCGGCGGTGCACGAGCGTCACCGAGGAGGCGATCGGCTCGAGGTGCTGGGCCCAGTCGAACGCGCTGTCACCTCCCCCGACGATCACCACGTCCTTGCCGGCGTACGGCGCGAAGCTGGGCACGAAGAACTCCATGCCGCGCCCCACCCAGCCGTCACCGGCCGGCAGCGGCCGCGGGCTGAACTTGCCGATGCCCGAGGTGATGAGCACGGCGCCGGCCGTCACGGTCGTGCCGTCGTCGAGGGTGACGACCACCCGGTCCTCGCCGTGCTCGAGGGTGGTCGCCGTCCGGTCGAGGAGGTACGTCGGGTCGGCCGTGGCAGCCTGCGCCACCAGCCCCTCGACGAGGTCGCGCCCCTTCACGCTGGGGAAGCCGGCGACGTCGAGGATCGCCTTCTCGGGGTACATCGCGGTGATCTGGCCGCCGAGCTCGGGCAGCGAGTCGACCACCGCGACGCTCAGGCCGCGGAAGCCGGCGTAGTAGGCGGAGAACAGCCCCGTCGGGCCCGCGCCGATGATCAGCAGGTCGGTCGTCACGTCGTCCACGTCGCGGATCCTTCCGTCGGGGCGGCCCGGCCACAAGGGCCGGTCCGCGGCTGTCCGTGCGTCGTCAGAGCGCGTCGAGCTCGTCGACCTTCCACTCCCCACCCACGCGCCGCAGCGTCACCAGCACGCGGTGGAGGTCGAGCGTGGGCCGTTCCAGCCCCCGGCCCGAGGTGCGCTGGTTGACGAAGACCAGCACCCGGGCGTACGTCGCCGAGGCGGTCACGAGTGCCGTGTCGACGACCTCGGCCTCGACCACCGTGCGGTCACGGCGGCTCGAGGTGGTGACACCCGCCATCGTGCGGTCGTAGCGCTGCTGCATGGTCGGCGTCATCAACCTGCGGGCGGCGTCCTTGTCGTAGGACAGCGACCTCCACGAGTAGCTGTAGGCCTTGCGTGCGGCTGCAGCCGCACCCAGCCGCGCCGACTCCTTCACCACGGGAGACGCGACGACGGCCTCCGCCGCGTCCGCGCTGCTGACGTCGGTGGCGGCGACGTCGCGGGAGTCGCGGAGCGCCCACACGAGCGCACCGGCCGCGAGCACGACCAGCGCGACGAGCACCACCAGCCACCGGTTCAGCGCCGTACCGCTCGTCACGTCCTCACCTCACGAACCGCAGGTCGTCGGTGAGCCAACGCCCGTCCTCGCGGACCAGTTCCAGGCGCAGCCGGTAGTAGCGGACCTGGCCCTCGCCGGTGGTGCCGGTGTTGGTCACGGTGCTGTTGGCCGCCACCAGGACCGTGGCCGAGTCGTCGTCCTGGTCGCCCACCCCGAGGGCGACCACCTCCGGGGACGAGGTGGCCTCGGTGCGGACCGCCTCCCTGGTGAGGGTCTCGCGCTGGGAGGCGTACTGCTCGGCGAAGTCACCGGTCGCGCCGTCGAGGACCGCATCGATCAGCGGGTCCATGTCGCGGTGGTCGACGGTGAGGAAGGCGAGCGCCTCGGTGCGCGCCGCGCCCGCGACGTCGTGCTGGGCGGCGGTGAGCTCCCCGTCCGCCTCGTCCCCACCGGTGACCACCAGCGCGGTCGCGACCAGCAGCGCGAGGAGCACGAGCACGAGGCCGCCGGCCACCCACCTCCCCGCTCGCTCGCCCACGGGCCGAACCTAGCCCAGCGGAGCGTCGCCGTGGCGGTGATCCGCGCGTCCCTAGACTGCGTCGTCGTGACCCGACCGCTGCGCTACCTCACCGAGCACCCCTCTGCGATGCTGCTCGGGGCACAGCTCCTCCAGGTGCTGCTGTGGCCGTTCCTCGACGACTCGGTGGTGGGCCGGGCGGGCCTCGGCGCCATCGGGATGCTGGCCGTCGGAGCGGCCGTCCTGGCCGTGCGACGCACGCCCATGGCCAGCAGGATCATCCTGCTCCTCGGGGCACCCGCGATGGTGCTGACGCTGATCGAGCCCGTCTTCCCGGACCAGGACGCTGTCGTCCTGCTCTCGGGCGTGCTGCACGCACCGTTCTACTTCTACGTCTCGTACGCGTTGCTGCGCTACCTGCTGCACGACGACAAGGTCACCACCGACGAGTACTTCGCGACCGGGGCCGCCTTCACGGTGGTCGCCTGGGGCTTCGCCTACCTGTACTCGGCGGTGCAGGTGGTCTGGCCCGGGTCGTTCAGCAGTGGCGACGGCCTCGGCGACCACACCTGGTTCGAGCTGCTCTACCTGTCGTTCTCGATCCTCACGAGCGTCGGGCTCTCCGACATCGTGGCCGTCGGCGCACAAGCGAGGTCGGTGGTGATGGTGGAGATGATGACCGGCGTGTTCTACATCGCGATGGTCGTGGCCCGCATGGTCGGCCTCACCATCCTGCTTCGCCGCTGAGTCGACCTCCGGGGGCCGGCGCGGTCAGTCCTCGTCCTCGTCCTCGTCGTCGAGGAGGCCTTCCTTCTCCGCCTCCTGCACGATCCGGCGGACGTTGTCGATGCTGCCGCAGTCGGCGTCGAGCTGCTTGTTGCGCTCGGTCGCGAAGGCTTCGCCCAGCTCGGCGCGCACCTTCTCGCTGACCTCCTCGCGGGCCGGGTTGAGGATCGTCAGCTCCTCCTCGGTGAGGTGGTGGTTGAGCGCGGTGGCGAGCTCCTCGACGGCGTCGTCGAAGGCCTGGGTGTCGGTGCCCTTGAGCTCCAGCACCGTGAGCATGGCCTCGTGGCCCTCGGCGTGCTCCTCCTCGCCGTGCTCGGCCTCGTGCTCGGTGATCGCGTTCTTGCGGCGCAGCCGGGGGTAGACGTGCTTCTCCTCCGCCTCCGCGTGGGCGACGTGCAGTGCGGCCAGCGCCTTGCGGACGGCATCGCGGTCCGACGTGCTGTCCCGCAGCTGCCGCATGAGGGACTCGAAGCGGCGGTGGTCCTCGAGGATCAGGTCGATGACGTCGCCGGACACGGGGCGACCGAGGTCGATGGGAGTGCTCATGCCGCGAACCTAGCGCCTGGTCCGACCAGGGCCCTTCGGCCCACCTCCAGAGGGGTGGGGCGTGCCTACCATGGTGAGGTGTCAGGGATCGAGGTGTGGAACCAGTTCGACCACGACCCCCGCGTCCCCGCCAACCGGTCGATGCGGGCGTCGGACCGCGACCGCGCGGTCATCGAGGCCGTGCTCACCGACGCCTTCGCCGAAGGACGCCTCACGCGTGACGAGTACGACGAGCGCACCGACGCGGCGCTCTCGAGCCGGACGCTCGGCGACCTGGTGCCGCTAGTCGAGGACCTGCCCGTCGCCCTGCCACCGCGGCCCGGCACGGCCGACTTCCACGCGCAGGCGGTCCGGAAGTGGGAGGCCGATCGGCGTGAGGCACTGCTCGGCCTCATCGGGCTCTCCGCGCTGCTGTGGACGATCTGGGCGGTCACGATGTGGGGCGAGTTCCCCTGGCCGCTGTTCCCGATGGGATTCGCGCTGATGCACCTCGCGCGCATCGTCGTGAACAAGCGCGACATCGTCGACGAGCATGCCCGCCGGCTGGAGAGGAAGCAGCGCAAGGAGCTCAGGAAGCGGGAAGAGGAGGGCTGAGGCCGATCAGCCCGCCGCTCGTCACTCCGTCGCCGGCGTGCTCGCTTCGCTCGCCCGCAGCTCCTCGCTCGTCGAGGACCTTCCGAGCTCGTTCCTCGCTCGAGGCCCTCTCCTCACTTCGTCGCTTCCATCATCTGGCGGAGCTCCTTCTTGAGGTCGTTGACCTCGTCGCGCAGCCGCGCCGCCACCTCGAACTGGAGCTCGGCGGCGGCGTGCTTCATCTGCTCGGTGAGCTCCTGGATGAGCTCGGCGAGGTCGCTGCTCGGGATGCCGGCGGTGTCGGGCGCCTCGTGGTGGATCTTCGACAGCGCGGGCGTCGGCGACTTGCCGGCCTTCACGCCGCCGGCGCGGCCCTTCTGGCCGACGTCGGCCCAGGTCTTGAGCAGCTCCTGGGTCGTCTCGTCCTCGCGGGCGAGCATCTCGGTGATGTCGGCGATCTTCTTGCGCAGCGGCTGGGGGTCGATCCCCCGCTCCTTGTTGTAGGCGACCTGGATGGCACGACGACGGTTGGTCTCGCCGATCGCGGCCTCCATCGAGGGCGTGATCTTGTCGGCGTACATGTGGACCTGGCCCGACACGTTGCGCGCCGCGCGGCCGATCGTCTGGATCAGCGACTTGTCGGAGCGCAGGAAGCCCTCCTTGTCGGCGTCGAGGATCGCCACCAGCGACACCTCGGGCAGGTCGAGGCCCTCGCGGAGGAGGTTGATGCCGACCAGGACGTCGTACTCGCCCATGCGCAGCTCTCGCAGCAGCTCGATGCGCCGGAGCGTGTCGACCTCGGAGTGGAGGTAGCGGGTGCGGATGCCGGCGTCGAGGAGGTAGTCGGTGAGGTCCTCGGACATCTTCTTGGTCAGCGTGGTGACCAGGACGCGCTCGTTCTTGTCCGCGCGGGTGCGGATCTCGTGGATCAGGTCGTCGATCTGTCCCTTGGTCGGCTTGACCACGACCTCGGGGTCGACCAGGCCGGTCGGGCGGATGATCTGCTGGACCGTGTTGTCGACGCCGCCGACGCGGTCGAGCTCGTAGTTGCCGGGGGTGGCCGACAGGTAGACGGTCTGGCCGATCCGGTCGACGAACTCGTCCCAGCGGAGCGGACGGTTGTCCATGGCGCTCGGCAGCCGGAAGCCGTGGTCGACGAGGTTGCGCTTGCGCGACATGTCGCCCTCGTACATGCCGCCGATCTGCGGGACGGCGACGTGGGACTCGTCGACGACGAGGACGAAGTCCTCCGGGAAGTAGTCGAGGAGCGTGTTGGGCGCACTGCCGGGCTTGCGGCCGTCCATGTGCATCGAGTAGTTCTCGATGCCCGAGCACGAGCCGACCTGGCGCATCATCTCGACGTCGTAGGTCGTGCGCATCCGCAGCCGCTGCGCCTCGAGCAGCTTGCCCTGCTTCTCGAACGCGGCGAGCTGGTCGGCGAGCTCGAGCTCGATGCCCGTGATCGCCTTCTCCATCCGCTCCGGGCCGGCGACGTAGTGGGTGGCCGGGAAGACGTGGAGCTCGGTGTCCTCGGAGATGACCTCGCCCGTGATCGGGTGCAGCGTCATCAGCCGCTCGATCTCGTCGCCGAAGAACTCGATGCGGATCGCGAGCTCCTCGTAGACCGGGAAGATCTCGAGGGTGTCACCCCGCACCCGGAACGTGCCGCGGGTGAACGACATGTCGTTGCGGGTGTACTGGATCTCCACGAGCCGGCGCAGCACCGAGTCGCGGTCGTGCTCCTCGCCGACCTTGAGCCGCAGCATCCGGTCGACGTACTCCTGCGGAGTGCCGAGGCCGTAGATGCACGACACCGTCGAGACCACGATCGTGTCGCGGCGGGTGAGCAGGCTGTTGGTCGCGCTGTGGCGCAGCCGCTCGACCTCCTCGTTGATCGAGGAGTCCTTCTCGATGTAGGTGTCGGTCTGGGGGACGTAGGCCTCGGGCTGGTAGTAGTCGTAGTAGGAGACGAAGTACTCCACCGCGTTGTCGGGGAAGAGCTGGCGCAGCTCGTTGGCGAACTGCGCAGCCAGCGTCTTGTTGGGCTGGAGCACGAGCACCGGCCGCTGGACCTGCTCGGCCACCCACGCGACCGTCGCGGTCTTGCCGGTGCCGGTCGCGCCGAGGAGCACGACGTCCTGCTCGCCGCCCTGGAGGCGGCCGACGATCTCCTTGATCGCCGCCGGCTGGTCGCCGGAGGGCTCGTAGTCGGACACCACCTTGAAGGGGGCCACCCGGCGCTGGAGATCGGTGACTGGACGCATGCGTCGAGCGTACGCGGGGCCACCGACAGCGACTCCCTCGCTGGCGCCCTACGCTCACGGGCATGGTCTCGGACGCCGCCCCACCCGACCGCGTGCTCGACCTGTTCGTCGCCGAGGGTGTGCTCGAGCCCCTCCCGGGCGGCCGTGGCACGACGTGGCGCGCCGGCGACCTGGCGCTCTCACCGGGTCACGACGCCTCCGAGGCCTGGCTGGCTCCGATCCAGGCGCGGCTCGCCGTCCGCCTCGACGAGCAGTCGCCCCGCTCGCTCCGGCTCGCGCTGCCGGTGCCGGCGCGTGACGGGAGCCTCGTTGTCGAGGGGTGGTCGGCCACCCGCTTCGAGCCGGGTACGACGCCCTGCCGCGACCTCGCGACGCTGCGGGCCACCGCCCACCTGCTGCACGCCCACCTCGCGAGCGCGGTCCCCGAGCGGCCCGCCGTACTCGATGCACGCACCGACCAGTGGGCGGTGGCCGAGCGGCAGGCGTACGACGCCGACGCCGCCGACGCGGCCGCCGGGGATCGTCCCGAGCCGGGCCTCGCCGGGCTCGTCGGCGCCCTCGTGGCGGGCCTCGACCACACCGACCTCGGTCGCGAGCAGCTGGTCCACGCCGACCTCGCGGGCAACGTGCTGCTCGACGCCACCGGGGCGCCGTTCGTCATCGACCTCTCCCCCGCCTGGCGCTCGCCGCTCTGGGCCGAGGCGGTCTGCGTGCTCGACGCCGTGCTGTGGCACGGGGGCCGGGCCGAGGCTCTCGACGAGTGGCGCGCGGGTGCCCGGCGCCAGGCGATGCTGCGGGCCGCGCTCTTCCGGGTGCTGGCCGACCAGCCGTGCGACGTCGCCCGCTACGCCGCTCTCGACCTGGCCTGAGTCTGAGCCTGAGCCGGGGTCAGCGCACCCGGTCGAGCGTGACGACGCGCACGCCGCCGGTCAGGTCGACCTGGTCGACCGGCTCGAAGCGGGCGTGGGCGAACGGGCCGGCGAACAAGCGGCGGCCGTCGCCGATCACGGACGGGTTGACCTTGAGCACGAGCCGGTCGATCTCGGGCAGCAGCGTGTGCGCGAGCGTGCCCCCGCCCACGAGCCAGATGTCGAGCCCGTCCTCGGCCTTCAGCTCCCGGACCCGGGCGACCGGGTCGCCGGAGACGACCTCGACCGGCAGGTCGGACCTGCCGGCGAGCGACCGCGAGACGACGAGGTGCCGCAGGTGCGGGTAGGCGTCGACGAGGCCCGCTGCCAGCCCGACGTCGTACGACGCCCTCCCCTCCACCACGGTGTCGAAGTGGGCGCCCGGAGCGGTGATCCCCATCGCCTCGCGCGCCGGCCCGGGCAGCGTCTCGGGCCAGGACCCGACCAGGTGCTCCACGAGGTCGGGGGTCACCGGGAAGAAGTCGGAACCGGTGGGGTCCCCACCGTCGGGACCGGCGATGAACCCGTCGAGGGTGACGGCGACCAGGTAGACGAGGCGGCGCATCCCCGCATGCTGCCAGCCGCGCCGCGGTCACCCCGACTGGGGTCCATCGCTACATTGACCCCGTGACCGTCGCCCGCACGCTGACAGCCGTCCGGCGCACCCTGCTCGCGCTCGTCGGTCTCCAGCTCACCGTCGCGGTGGCGCTCTCGCTGGTCGACTCCTACCGCCGGCGCGGCAAACGACCCAAGCCGTTCCCCGTCACCGGCCCCGGCACGGTGCCCGTCGGCGACGGCGAGATCACGACGTACACCTTCGGCCGTGACCTCTACGACGACATGCTCGCCGCGATCGACGGCGCCAAGAAGCAGATCCTCTTCGAGACCTACATCTGGAAGGGCGACGACATCGGGTGGAAGTTCAAGACCGCCCTCGCCGCCGCCGCCGACCGCGGGGTCGACGTCCACTGCATCTACGACGGCTTCGCCAACATGGTCGTCTCCCCGGCCTTCAAGCGCTTCCCGCCGTCCCTCAAGGTGCTGCGCTACCCGGTCTACACGGCGGGCTTCCGCGTCTGGGACCTGCGCCGCTACGGCCGCAACCACCGCAAGATGCTCGTCGTCGACGAGGAGGTCGCCTTCCTCGGTGGCTACAACATCGGCTCGGCCTACGCGACCGAGTGGCGCGACACCCACGTCCGGATCACCGGACCCGGCGTGTGGGACCTCAAGCGTGCCTTCGCCGACTTCTGGAACCTCAACCGCCGCCACCGGCTGCGGCGCGACGACCGCCCCCTCCTGGTCGAGACCGCGTCCGACTGGGATCCGCAGATCCGGGTGCACAAGAACA
Organism: Nocardioides sp. T5; assembly: GCF_048161455.1. NCBI lineage: Bacteria > Bacillati > Actinomycetota > Actinomycetes > Propionibacteriales > Nocardioidaceae > Nocardioides > Nocardioides sp. T5. The sequence continues at coordinate 2,694,614 of NZ_CP182415.1, forward strand.
TCCCGCGGCAGTGGAACTTCCCGATCCGCAGCATGTACCTCGAGGCCATCGCCCGCGCCACCCGCAACATCTGGCTGACGACGGCGTACTTCCTGCCCGACCAGGACTTCGTCGACGCGCTGTGCGAGGCGGCGCGCCGCGGTGTCGACGTGCGGATCCTGCTGCCGCTGAAGTCCAACCACATCGTGGCCGACTGGATCTCCCGCGGCTACTACGGCCAGCTGCTCACGTCCGGCGCGCGGATCCTGCGGTTCAAGGACGCCATGGTGCACGCCAAGACCGCCACCGTCGACGGCAGCTGGTCGACCGTCGGCACCGCCAACATCGACCGGCTCAGCCTCCAGGGCAACTACGAGATCAACCTCGAGGTCATCGACCCCGACTTCGCGGCGGTGATGGAGGAGGTCTTCGCCAACGACGAGTCCAACTGCCTCGAGCTGACCCTCGCCGAGTGGGAGGCGCGCGACCTCAACCGGAAGTTCACCGAGAGCTTCCTCGCGCCCCTGCGCCCCCTGCTCTGAGCGCGAGGATCCAGGCGGAGACGAGCGCGATCCACACGAGCCCGGCGACGTACGCCGCCGCCTGCCAGCCCGACCAGTCCAGCGCGTCGCCGTACCGGAGCAGGGCCACCGCCTCCAGCACCACGAACGCCGCGCCGGTGAGCCCGACGGGGCGCACGGACGCTGCGTCGTCGACGAGGGCCGCCTGGCCCGCGGCCCAGCCCAGCCCCAGCCCCACGAGCCAGGCGCCGACGGCGCGGGCCGTCAGCGGCGTGAGCGGCCAGGCCCAGGCCTCGGCGGCCCATCCGGGCGCCAGCAGCAGTGCGACCCCGGCGACGAGCAGCAGGACCGCCAGGCCGACGAGCAGCCCGCGCAGGGCGGCGGGGAGGCGTCGTACGTCGTCCGCGTCCGTCGGCGCGCCCGTGGCCCGCGCCTGCAGGGCCAGGCCCACCACCATGGCCAGCGGTACTCCGGCGTAGATGGCCAGCCAGCCCCACGCGACGCCACGGGCGCTGGCGGGGTGCTCGGCGCCGAGGTGGAACTTGTCGAGGTGCACCAGCGTCACGACGAGCGTGAGGACCGTGAAGACGAGCACCGGCCACACGGTCAGCCGCGCGCGGCTCCACGTCCGCGAGCGTGCTCCGGCCACCTCGAGCACGGCGCTGGACCAGTAGGCCGCGCCGAGGAAGACGGCCGTCATCGGCACGTCGATGGTCCACGAGAACCACTCCGCCGTGCGGGTCGCGAAGACCGTGAGCTGGAAGCCCGCGAGGAAGACGAGCACGGCCGCGACGACGAGGAGCACCCGCATCCCGCGTGTCACCGGCGCCCCGGCCCCGGCGTGGCGTCGGCTCATGGGGTCGAGGTCGCCTGCGGGTGCGCCGCCAGGTAGCCGTGGAGCGTGGCGATGACGCTCGCACCGTCCCCGACCGCCGTCGCGACCCGCTTGACCGACCCGGCGCGCACGTCGCCGATGGCGAAGACGCCCGTCATGGTCGTCTCCTGCGGCAGTCGCCCGTCCTCGCCCGTGACGACGAAGCCGGCCTGGTCGCGCACGATCTCGGCGGGCAGCCACTGGGTGCGGGGCACCGAGCCGATGAGCACGAAGAGTCCGCCGGCGGTCACCTCCTCGCCCCCGCCCGGACCGCTGTGCTGCTCCCCCAGCGTCAGCGCGGCCAGGCACCCGTCCTCCTCCCGCCCGTCGAGCACCGCCGTGCCGTAGCGGATGCCGACGTTGCGGGTCGCGTCGAGCTGGGCGATGAGGTAGTCCGACATGCTCGCCGCGAGCGACGCCCCCCGCACCAGCAGGGTGACGTGGCGGGCGTAGCGGGCCAGGTGGAGGGCTGCCTGCCCGGCCGAGTTGCCACCCCCGATGACGTAGACCTCCATCCCGGCCATCGACGGCGCCTCGGCGACGGCCGCGCCGTAGAAGACCCCGCGACCGACGAGGCCCTCCAGCGCCGGGACGTCGAGACGGCGGTAGTCGACGCCGGTGGCGATCACCACGCTGCGGGTGCGGACGACGCTGCCGTCCGACATCGAGACCGTGCGGAGATCGCCGTCGGCGCCGAGCGCCTGGACCTCGCGGAGGAAGGAGAACTCGCTGCCGAACGACCACGCCTGCTGGAACGAGCGCCACGCCAGGTGGGCCCCGCTGACGCCCCGCGAGAAGCCGGGGTAGTTGCGGATCAGCGACGAGGTGCCCGCCTGGCCGCCCACCGCCGACTGCTCGACCACCATCGTCGACAGTCCTTCCGAGGAGGCGTAGACGGCGGCGGCGAGCCCGCTCGGGCCCGCGCCCACCACGACGACGTCGTACACGTGCTCGGGCGACAGGGGGCTCATCAGCCCGAAGGCGTCGGCGATCTCGAGGTCGGTGGGCGCCACGAGCGTGGTCGGCGGGTTGGTGAAGGCGAGCTGGAGCACGGGCAGCTCGGGTTCGGTCAGCCCCAGGCCGGCGAGCAGCCGGTTGGCCGACTCGGTGCCGACCTGGTGGAAGCCGACGGGGATGTGGTTGCGGCCGAACTGGTCGCGCAGGGCGTGGGTGCGCTCGTCACGCTGCTCGCCGATCATCCGCACCGCCTCGAAGCCGATGCCCTGGGCGAGGTGCCAGTCGTCGAGCGCATCGGTGATGGTGCCGTGGAACTCCTCGTCGCGCCGGCGCTCGGGGCGGAGCAGGACGAGCTCGGCGTGCCCATGGCCGATCGCAATGAAGACCTCGCGGGTGCTGGCGAAGTCGCCCCAGATCCCGGCGACGGCCCGCTTGGCCGACGGGTGGAGGGAGTAGGCGCGGCGCAGGAAGTCGAGCCCGCCTCGGTCGTCGGGGCCGTAGCAGGCGACCACCAGCGCCACCTGCCGTCCCCACCGGCGCAGCCCCTCGAGCACCGCCCGGGCGTGCTCGTAGGTCGCGCAGACGACCACCTCGTAGTCGCCCCCGTACCTCCCCCGCAGCTCCGACCCCAGGACGTCCCTCGACGCCTCGTCGGTCGTGGCGAGCAGCAGGACAGGATCGACGTCGCCCATGTCGGCCTCCCTCAGCCTCACGTCCGCCTCGACGCTACTCCCGGCCGTGACGGGCGGCGACACCATTTCTGGGGGGTCTGGACCGCGTCCGGGAACGCCCGTCAGCGGGTCGGGAGGTGGGTCGGGATGCTCATCCGCGGGCCGCGCCGCGGGCGGTGCCGGCCGCCGGCCATCGCCATCGCGGCGGCCCGGCCGCGCTGGGGCCGGTAGGGCTCGAGCAGCTCGCCCATCTCCTCGTCGCTGATGTCGTGGCCGACGAGCGCCCAGCCCACCCAGTTGGCGAGGTGGTAGTCGCCGAAGCTGACCGCGTCGGGGTCGCCCAGCGCTCGCTGGCGCACCTCCGCGCTCGTCCACACCCCGATGCCGCGGATCGAGCAGAGCCGCCGCTCGGCCTCCTCACCGGACACCTCGCTCACGCGCTCGAGCGACGACGCCAGCCGGCAGGCGGTCACCATCGTGCGGGACTGGGCCGGCTGGACGCCGAGGCGCAGCCACTCCCACGACGGGATCGCGGCGATCGTCCCGGGCGTCGGCTGCAGCATCAGGCGCAGCGGGGCGACGGGCCCGGGCGCGGGCTCGCCGTGGCGTCGGACGAGCTCGCGGAAGGAGCCGAACGCCTGCTTGCCCGTCACCTTCTGCTCGAGGATCGAGGGCACCAGGGACTCCATCACCAGCCCGGTGCGGCCGATGCGCCAGTGTTGGTGGGTGCGCCACCCCTCGGCGACCTCGGGGTGGTGGTGCGGCTCGAAGCCGGTCGGGTCGTCCTCGGCGCCCAGCAGCGCGGGCATCCGGTCGAGCGCCCACTCCGCGCCCGGCCCCCACGCCCGGCCGAGGACCTCGCCGGCAGACGGCCGCGGCTGCACGCACAGCGACGCCGGCCCCACCGGCGTACGCATGGCGCGCCAGATGCGGCCGGACTCCTCGTGGCGCTGGGTGGGGTCGCCGGCCCCGCGGCGCTGCGGGCGCAGCACCTGCGCAGGAGCGCACGGCCAGTCGGGCACCCAGGTGCGGGTGCGCCCCCCTGCCTCAGGGCTGGTCGCGGTGGCCATGGGGCGACGGTAGACGAGGGCACCGACTACCTTGCAGCCCATGGGACAGGGACCGGCCGACACACCGAACACGCGCGACCTCGAAGAAGGCATCCAGAAGGACTTCTCGCAGTCGATGTCCTACGGCGACTACCTGCGCCTCGACGTCCTGCTGTCGGCGCAGCAGCCGCTGTCCGACCCGCCGCAGCACGACGAGCTGCTCTTCATCGTCCAGCACCAGACGAGCGAGCTCTGGCTCAAGCTGATGATCCACGAGCTGCGCTCGGCCCGCGCGCTGCTGCGTGCCGACGACCTCTCCCCCGCGCTCAAGCGCCTGGCGCGCGTCAAGCACATCCAGCACACCCTCACCGACCAGTGGTCGGTGCTCGCGACGCTGACGCCCTCGGAGTACGCCGAGATCCGGCCGTTCCTGGCCACCAGCTCGGGCTTCCAGTCCCACCAGTACCGCGAGGTCGAGTTCCTGCTCGGCAACAAGAACGCCGACATGGTCAAGGTCTTCTCCCACGACGAGGCCGCTCGCTCGGTGCTCGACGAGCTGCTGCACGAGCCGTCCCTCTACGACGAGTTCCTGGCCCACCTCTCACGCCAGGGGTACGCCGTCCCGCAGCGGCTGCTCGACCGTGACTGGACCCTGCCGCACACCACCGACACCGACCTCGTCGACCTCTTCGCCACGGTCTACGCCGCGCCGGCCGAGCACTGGGGGGTCTACGAGACGTGCGAGGAGCTCGTCGACGTCGAGGACGCCTTCCAGCAGTGGCGCTTCCGCCACCTCCAGGTCGTACAGCGGGTCATCGGCCACAAGACGGGCACGGGAGGGTCGTCCGGCGTCGACTTCCTGCGCCGGGCGCTCGACCTGACGTTCTTCCCCGAGCTCTACGAGGTGCGCACGCGCATCGGGCAGTAGCCGGGCTGGGGAACGATCGGGCTGCCGATCAGCACGATCGACAGCCCGACGGTTCCCCGACGTGAGGGGGTCAGCTCAGAGCAGGCGGCCGCAGTGGGGCCACGGCGAGCGGCCGCGCTGCTTGTAGAGCAGCTTGGCGCGGTAGGTCTGCTCGCCGGCCGAGGCGGCGGTCGGGACGCCGGAGCCGCCGACGCTGCGCCAGGTGCCGAGGTCGAACTGGTAGAGCCCGTAGTAGCCGGCCGGGTTGACCGCCTTCGGGTTGCCGCCGGACTCGCAGTTGGCGAGGGCGCCCCAGTTGAGCCCGTTCGCGCCGGTGACGGCGTACGCCTTGCGGCCCACCAGCACCCGACGCGGGCGCGGGTCCTTCACGAGCTTGCGCTTGACCACGCGGTACTTCGCCGGCTCCCCGTTGTGGAGGGTCTTCACCGCGACGACCTCGCGGACGCCGGGCCGGCCCTCGCGCACGACCTTGCGACGGCCGGGCTTCAGCTTGGTCGTGGCGACCTCGACGGTGCGGGGCCGGACGCGCACGCGCTTGGTCTTGCGCTTCTTGACGACGTCGGTCAGGCGTACGACGTCGCCCTGGCGCAGGCGCTTGCGCTTGCCCGAGACCTCACGACCGTCGCGGACGACGTCGACCAGGTCGTTGCCGTCGACCGGGACGCCGTGCGTCTCGAGGAGCTGGCCGGGCCACGCGCGCGGGACGGTCGCGACCTCGACGGGCGGCTGGTCCGCCACCTTGAGGCGTACGCCGACGGCCTCGCGCGACTCCTCGGCAGCAGCGCTGCCGGGGACGAGGGTCAGCGCGAGAGCGGCTGCGGCGAGACCGGCGGACAGGGAACGGGGGGACACGACAGACACGTGCTTCAGACCTCACGGGGGGGGGTTGGGGGCGACGGGCCGCGGCATGCATCACCTCGCGATGGGAGGCGCCCGTCCACGACGGGGAGCACTGCCTGCGGCTCATCCACCAGAACACGATCGCGAGGACATGTCGAATCCCGAGCCGACGCGGCGGCGCGGTCCCTGCGAGGCGGTGTGAGCGAGTTCACCCGGCCGTCGCCGCCGATCCGGGCCCGCCTACGGTGGCCCCGTGAACGCCCAACGGTTGCTCGTCTCGCTGGAACGCGCCTGGGACGGCGCCCGCCTGCGCCGTCGTCGATCGGGGACGCCGGCGCACTTCCGCATCGAGCCCTACATCGGTCACGGCGGGCCTGCGGGAGCCGTCGTACGAGGTCGCGTGCTCGACAACCCGATGGCCTCCGAGGCCGTCGACGGGGAGGGCGTCGGGGACGCGGTACGTCGCACCATGCGCCACTTCCTGACCGACGAGCTGCCCGGTGTCCCCCTCCTGGTCACGCTTGGCGGTGCGAGTGTCGAGGCGGTCACCGATGCCGACGGCTACTTCCTGGTCAGGGTGCCGTCGACCGAGGCCGTCCCGAGCCCGTGGGCACGGGGGACCGTCGAGCTCCGCGAGGAGTACCGGGGCGTGACAGGACGGCACCCGGCGCCCGTCGAGGTGCGGGTCCCGTCGGCCGACGCGCGGTTCGGGATCGTCTCGGACGTCGACGACACGATCCTGCAGACCGGCGTCCAGCGGGTGGGGCGGATGATCCTCCAGACCTTCACCGGCTCCTCCCTCACCCGTACGCCGTTCCCCGGTGCGGCGGCGCTCTACCGCGACCTCGCCGCCGGCGTGAACCCGGTCTTCTACGTCTCGTCCAGCCCCTGGAACCTGCACTCGTTCCTGGTCGGCTTCCTGCGGCACCGTGGCTTCCCCCTCGGCCCGGTCCTGCTGCGCGACCTGCTCGGCACCTGGCGCGGGCGCGAGCAGAAGCACGACCGCATCCGGGAGGTCCTCGACCTCCACCCGGACCTGTCCTTCGTCCTGATCGGCGACTCCGGTGAGCACGACCCCGAGATCTACGCCGACATCGTGCGCGAGCACCCCGGCCGGGTCCTCGCGGTCTACATCCGCGAGGTGCGGCTCGACCCGGGCGACGGGCGCGTGGAGAAGGTGGCCGACGCGTGGGCTGCCGACGTCCCGTTCGTGCTGGCTGCCGACACCGACGCCGTACGACGGCACGCGCGGGGACTCGGGCTGCTCTGACGAACCGGCTCGCCCGTAGGGTGGCGACGCTCTGGGACGCCGACCGCGGCACGTCCTCCCGTCAGTGAAGGAACCACATGTGCCGAGTGCTCGCCTACATCGGGCCTGAGACGCCGCTCGAGAACCTGCTGCTCACCCCGTCGAACAGCCTGGTCAACCAGGCCCTCGACCCCGAGCACTACCCGGACCTCCAGCTGGCGGGATGGGGGTTCGGTCTGTGGAGCGAGCACCTGCTCAAGCCGGAGGATCCGTTCGTCTACCGCCGGCCCATGGCCGCGTTCTACGACGACAACGCCACCCGCATCATCCCGAGCCTGCAGGCGAGCACGATGCTCGGCCACGTGCGGGCGGCGTCCTATGACTCGAAGGTCGTCATGGTCGACGAGAACTGCCACCCCTTCTCCTTCGACGAGACCCCATGGATCCTGGCCCAGAACGGCGACCTGCCCAACTGGATGCTCCTGCAGCGGGAGCTGCTGCAGCACTGCGAGGACCGGTACCTGAAGCAGATGCGGGGCACGACCGACACGGAGTTCCTCTACGCGCTCCTGCTCTCCCTGCTCGACGGTGACAGCGACGAGGACGTCCAGCGCGCGATCGAGGAGATGGTCGGACTCGTCGCCCGGGCGATGAAGGACCTCGACCTCCCTGCCCTGACCAAGATGAAGATGGCCCTGGTGTCGCCCAACCGGATCATCGGTGTCAACGTCGGTCTCGGGCACCACGGCGAGACCGACCCGGCCGGGGACTGGAAGGAGCTGCGGAAGTCCGACCCCGGCACCGACGACTACGCCCTCTCGATGCTCCTCGAGCCGATGTACCTGCTCGTCGGTCGCCGCGCGGAGTCGGACGACACCTCCTACGACTTCACGTCGTGCGACGAGGCGGAGGCGACGGCCGCCATCTTCGCCTCCGAGGCCCTGACCGACGACGAGGACGGGTGGTCGCACGTCGACTTCGGCGAGATCGTGTTCCTCGAGAGGAAGGGCGAGCACGTCATCCGGAGGGTCGAGAAGCTGCAGGTCTAGGGCGCTCGACCGTCGTCACCACGCTCGTCACCGACGGCCGCCTCGGGGTGCTGGAGAACCCGAACCGGCAGGGCGGGTCGACGGGGGCGAGCGAGCCCATGCCGCTCCCCCGCCACGAGCCCTCGAGGGCCGTGACGGCCGACACCGACGTGGCGCCGTACCACTCCCGGCGGTCGTTGCCGGCGGTCCCGCGCGTGCGTACGCCGCTCAGCACGACGCGCGCGACGGGGTCGACGGCGGCGCACCAGGCGGGCGCGGTCGCCACGCGGTCCGGCACGAGGCCGAGCAGCGCGCCCAGCGGCGTACGACCGCCGACCACCAGCCGCAGCGACAGCGACGGCGTCGACACCTGCCAGCCGTCGGCGGTGTCGTCGACCGCCACCGGCTCGATGACGTGCTCGTCGAAGGTGTAGGTCGCCGCGACGAAGTCCCGCACCCGTTCCGACGGCGCGAGCAGCACCCGGTGTCCCGACGCGTCCTCGACCATCACGTCGGCGAAGGCGCCCCAGGGAGAGCCGTCCCAGCGGCCGACGACGACGCGTACGCCGCTGGTGCTGCCCACGCCCGCGATGCGGCCGGTGAAGCGTTCGCGGACCCGGGTCACGGAGCGACGAGCCCGTCCGGCTCACGCCCGTCCGCGGCGAGCCCGGCGGCGACGCCGGCGCGGTCCTCGTCGGAGCGGTTCTGGCTGAGCTTGGCCTTGGCCTCGACCGACGAGACGACCACCTCGACACCGACGATGGGTCGGAGGTTCTTCTCGACGTAGTCGGCAGGCGCGTCCGTGACCGCCCACGGCTCGGCGCGGGACTGCTCGTGGCGATCGGTCAGCCGGGTGACCAGCCCGCGCACCCAGGCGGGGTCGTCGTGCACCGTGACGCGCCCGCGGAGGTGCACGACCGAGTAGTTCCAGGTCGGGACCACCTTGCCGTGCTCGGACTTCGTGGCGTACCAGGACGGCGAGACGTAGGTGTCGGGACCGGTGACGATCGCCAGCGCGGGCGACCCGGCGGCGATGCGCCGCCAGTGGGCGTTGGCGCGCGCCAGGTGTCCGACGAGCCGGTCGCCCTCCCACAGCACCGGCAGGAACGTCGCGTCGGGGACGCCGTCGTCACCGACCGTGACCAGCTGCGCCGCCGCGACCGCGTGCACGAACGGGCGGACCTCGTCGGGGTCCATCACGTTGAACCGGGGCACGTAGAGCTGGGGGTCGGGCACGGGCACCATCCTGCCCGTTCGGGTGGCACCGCTGTCGGTGCCGGGCGGCAGGATGGGCGCATGCTGCTCGCCGAGCTCGTCGCCACCTCCGCCGCCGTGGCCGCCACCCGCTCCCGCAAGGCCAAGGTGGCCGCGCTCGCCGAGCTGCTGGCGCGCGTCGAGCCCGGGGAGCTCGAGGTGGTCGTGTCCTACCTCGGCGGCGCGCTGCGCCAGCGGCGCACCGGCCTGGGCTGGCGCGGGGTGAGCGCCCTCCCCGGCGCCGCCGACGAGCCGTCGCTGACCGTGCTGCAGGTCCACGAGGGGTTCGAGGCGATGTCGCGGCTCTCGGGCGCCGGCTCGCAGCTGGCCCGCAAGGACGCCGTCGCCGACCTCTTCGGCCGAGCGACGGAGGCCGAGCAGGCGTGGCTGCGCGCCATCGTCACCGGCAACGTGCGCCAGGGCGCTCTCGACGCGGTCACCCAGGAAGCGGTGGCCCAGGTGGCAGGCGTCCCGCTCGCCGCCGTGCGCCGTGCGGCGATGCTCGCCGGCTCCACCGTCGCGGCCGCCGGGGCGGCGTTCGCGGGCGAGGAGGCGCTGGCCGCGATCGGGCTCGAGGTCGGGCGTCCGATCATGCCGATGCTCGCCTCCAGCGCACCCGACGTCGCGGCCGCGATGGCGGGCCTGTCCCCCGACGGCGCGACCGAGGTCGCGATCGACGCCAAGCTCGACGGCATCCGCATCCAGGTCCACCGCGACGGCGACGACGTCCTCGTGGTGACCCGCAGCCTCGACGACATCACCGGGCGGCTGCCCGAGGTCGTCGAGGTCGCCCGCTCGCTGCCAGCGGAGCGCTTCGTCCTGGACGGCGAGGCACTCGCGCTGTCCGACGACGGCCGCCCGATGGCCTTCCAGGACACCGCGAGCCGCACCGCTCAGGACTCAGGCGTCGCGGTGACGCCCCACTTCTTCGACCTGCTCCACGTCGACGGCCGCGACCTGCTCGACTCCCCCGGCCACGAGCGCCTCGCCGCGCTCGACGCGCTGGTCCCCGAGCCCCACCGCGTACGCCGCCTCGTCACGGCCGACCCGGAGGCCGCCGACGCCTTCGCGTCCGAGACCGTCGCCGCCGGGCACGAGGGTGTCGTCCTCAAGGACCTGTCAGCCCCCTACGCCGCCGGCCGCCGCGGCGCGGCGTGGGTCAAGGTCAAGCCGCGCCACACCCTCGAACCTCGTCGTCTTGGCCGTCGAGTGGGGGTCCGGACGGCGCGAGGGCTGGCTCTCCAACATCCACCTCGGCGCGCGTGACGAGTCCTCGGAGACCGGCTTCGTGATGCTCGGCAAGACCTTCAAGGGGATGACCGACGAGATGCTGGCGTGGCAGACCGAGCGCTTCCTCGCGCTGGAGACGCATCGCGACAGCTATGTCGTCCACGTCCGGCCGGAGCAGGTGGTGGAGATCGCCTTCGACGGGCTCCAGCGCTCCACCCGCTACCCCGGCGGCGTCGCGCTGCGATTCGCCCGGGTCCTGCGCTACCGCGACGACAAGGGGCCGTCCGAGGCCGACACGATCGAGGCGGTCCGCGCGCACGTCACGACGTGAAGCGCGATCGCAGCGCTCAGCGGCGAGGCTTCGGCAGCCGGCACCCGGGCACGTCGAGGTCGAAGGTCCGGCCGGCATCGAGGCAGCCGAGCAACCACGACGTCTGCTGGCCGTAGTTCATGTCCCGGCGCATGACCACCCGCCCGCGCCGGTTCTCCTCGCACGCGGAGTCGATGCAGCGCCGACCCCCGGCATAGCCGGTGTTGGCGATCCCCACGACGAGCCCGGTCTGCCGGGAGACGATCGGCGAGCCGGAGTAGCCGCCCCGGATCGCGCACCCGTCGCGCACCGGCAACCGGATCGAGCTCCACCAGTCCCACATCCGCTCGTGCAGGCGGTACGCCGTGCCCGTGGTCGTGCAGGCCCGCTGCTCGGTCCAGTAGCCGGACGGGATCCGGATCCGGTCCCCGCGCGACGGACCCTCGGCGGCCAGCGTCAGCGGCGCCACGCCTGCCCGGGCCAGGTCGGCGTACGTGTCACGCAGCCGCAGGACGGCCACGTCGGTGCGGTACATCGTGGCGTACTGCAGCCGTACGGCGCGCCCCACCCGGGCGACCCTGCCGAGGCCGTCGAGCAGCTCGACCCGCGTCCACCGCTTGTCCCCGACCAGCACCTCGCGGGCGCCGAGGAACGGCCGGCGGACGCAGTGGCCGTTGGTCAGGACGACCGCGCGGTCGGAGTCGAGGGCCGCCGGCCACCGCACGACCGACCCGGAGCAGCCGGGCAGCCGGACGGTCCCGGCGAACCGGCCACCGTCCGTGGCGGCCGAGGCGGTGGGGGCTGCGACCAGCGCGCCGACGACGGAGACGAGCACGGTGACGACGACGGCGACGACGAGCGGCACGAGCGCGGCACGACGGGCGGTGGCAAGCAGCACCCCGGCATCGAACCACACCCGGCGTCGCGCGACGACGTACCTAGACTGGCTGCCATGAGCACCGAGCCGACCCACGCGCCCGGACCCGGACGGGGTGGCACCGCGGCCACGCGGCGCCGGTTGCGCGAGGCGGAGATCATCTCCGCGACGCGCCGCCTCTTCGACGAGCGTGGCGTCCGCGACGCCCAGATCGAGGACATCGCCGGGGCGGTCGGCATCAACCGCGCCATCATCTACCGCCACTTCACCGGCAAGGAGGAGCTCTTCAGCCTCACGCTGGTGCAGTACCTCGACGAGCTGCGGCTGGCGCTGGAGCAGGCGGCCGCGGCCACGAGCGAGCCGCGCGACCAGCTGGTCCGCCTCGTGGAGGCGTTCGTCGACTACGGCCTGGCCCACCCGGCGTTCGTCGACTGCGCCCAGGCGATCATGCGGCGCCCCGGGGGCGACCTGCTCGAGGAGGTCAGCGAGAGCGCGATGTATCGCCTCGGGCAGGCCATCAGCGGCTGCCTGTCGGTGCTCACCCGGACGATCACGGCCGGCGTGGAGAGCGGCGACTTCCACGTCGACGACCCCGGCCTGCTGGCCAACATGCTCTACGCCAGCGGCCTCGGCACCCTGCAGCTCGGCCGGGTCGCGATGCTGGTCTCCGAGGACGAGCCGGGGGTGCCGCGGATCAGCCGGGTCACCGTCGAGCAGGTGCGCGACCACATGGTCGCCTCGGCCCTCGCCGTCGCCGCCGGGGCACCGGCGAGCGCGGGGAGCCCCGGCCGGGGTCGCTAGGGCGAGGTCGCTAGCGCGAGAGGTGCTTGGCGCGCGCGAAGCAGAAGACGCCGTAGGCGCCGATGCCAAGCGCGATCGCGGTCAGCATCACCGGCCCGAAGGGCTGCTCGAGCACCGTCTGCAGGGCCTGGTCGAGGCCGCCCGACTTCTTCGCCTCGTGGGTGATCGCGGCGTAGCCGAACAGGCCGCCCACGATGATGATCGCGACGCCCTTGGCGATGTAGCCGATCTTGCCCATCAGGACGTAGGCCGAGCCGTCCTGGCCGGCCTGGCCCTGCGCGTCGAGGTGCTCGCGGAACTTCTCGGTCCACCCGCGGACGACGAGCGAGATGCCGTAGCCGATGATCGCGAGCCCGATCGCACCGACGATCAGCTGACCGCCGGGGAGGTCCATGATCTTCGCCGTCGTCGAGTCCGTGCCACCCTTGCCGCCGCCCGAGGAGGTGGCGGTCTGCACGGCGCTCCAGCCGATCGCGCCGTAGATCACGGCCTTGCCGAGCGAGGTGGCCCGCTTGCGCCACCGCTTCTTGTCGTCGGACTCGTCGCGGAACCCGAAGCCGAACTCCAGCAGCCGCCACACGACGAGGAAGAGCATGCCGACGGCGATCATCCACACCAGCACGCCGCCCATGGGCTGCTGCGCGAGGTAGTGCAGCGCGCCGGAGTTGGAGGCGCTGTCCTCCTTCTCGCCGAAGGCCAGCTGCAGCGCGAGCCAGCCGACCAGGAGGTGCACGACGCCGTACGCCACCAGCCCGGCGCGGATCGCGTGGTCCATCCAGTCGCTGTGGTGGGCCTGCTCTGCGGCGGAGGTGGAGGCGTTCATGGGGTCAACCTAGGTCCTCGGGCGCTGCCGCCGCGAGCCGGCTGACCCCTGCGGGTGAGGCCGGTCCGGACCGCCCCTCAGGGCGGCCCCGGACACGGTCAGACCAGACTGGCGCGGTCGCGCTGGACGGAGCCGAGCAAGCCGTTGACGAAGGCCGGCGAGTCGTCGGTCGAGAGGTCCTGCACGAGGTGCAGCGCCTCGCTCACGGCCACGGTGTCGGGCACGTCGTCGTCGCCCCACAGCAGCTCGAAGACGCCGATGCGGAGCACGTTGCGGTCGACCGCGGGCATCCGGGCCAGCGTCCAGCCCTTGCTGTAGGTCGTCAGCACCTCGTCGATGCGCGCACGGTGCTCGACCACGCCCCGCACCAGCGTCGTGGTGTAGTCGTTGGTCGGGCCCTCGCCGGCCTCGATGGCGCGCTCGAGCGCGACCACGGGGTCCTCCGAGCGGAGCTCGGAGGCGAACAGGATGTCCAGCGCGCGCTTGCGCGCCTTGGAGCGGGCAGCCACCTGGTGTCAGGCCTTGACGCGGCCGAGGTAGGACGAGTCGCGGGTGTCGACCTTGACCTTCTCGCCGGAGGTGATGAAGAGCGGCACCGCGATGGTGTGGCCGGTCTCGAGCGTGGCGGGCTTGGTGCCGCCGGTCGAGCGGTCGCCCTGCAGGCCCGGCTCGGTCTCGGCGATCAGCAGCTCGACGGAGGCGGGGAGCTCGATGAAGAGCACGCGACCCTCGTTGGTGGCCACGATGGCCTCCTGGTTCTCGAGCATGAAGTTCTTGGCGTCGCCGACCACCTCGGGGGTGACCTCGAGCTGCTCGTAGGTGCTGGTGTCCATGAAGACGTAGGACGAGCCGTCGTTGTAGAGGTACTGCATGGTGCGCTTGTCGACGTTGGCCGTCTCGACCTTGGTGCCGGCGTTGAAGGTCTTGTCGACGTTCTTGCCCGACTCGACGTTGCGGAGCTTGGTGCGGACGAAGGCCGGGCCCTTGCCGGGCTTCACGTGCTGGAACTCGACGACGGACCAGAGCTGACCCTCGATCTTGAGGACCATGCCGTTCTTGAGGTCGTTGGTGGTTGCCATGTGAGTCTTTCCGCCTTCGTCGAGTTGTCAAAGAAAGTGCGGGCGGCGTGGCCGTGGCCCCGCGCCGACGCGCAAGTCTAGTCGTGGCCCGCGAGAGCCATGAAATGCGCGGCCTGCTCCTCGGTCGTGCCCGGCGGGTTGCGCCGCCACCCACCGTTGCCCGGCAGCAGCATCGCGAGCCAGAACGCCGCCCACAGCGGCCGGTAGGCGGCCGTCCGGGCGCGGTCCCCGTCGTCGAGCCCGACCGCGTCGGCCAGTGCCCGGGCGTCGTACACCCCGGGCAGGCGGCTGCCGACGTGCTCGACGTGGTCGGCGAGCTCGTACGCCGGGTCGCTGAGTCCGCCGTCCTCGAAGTCGACCAGCCGGACCGTGCGCCCGTCCCACAGCACGTTGGCCGGGTTGAGGTCGGCGATGCCGAGCACCGTGGTGCGCGGCTCCGGGAGCGGCGGGGCGGCGACGTACGCCCGGGCGCGGGCCAGCGCGTCCGCGACCAGCCCCGGGTCGCGGCACTCCCCCAGGTCGTGGTCGTCGGCAAGCCACTCGACGAGCACGTCCGGCAGGGCGGTGGCTCCGCCGCGCCGCGGGCCGATGCCCGCGTCGTGCACGGCCTCCACCGGTACGTCGTACAGCCGGCGCAGCGCCGTGCCGAGGGCCACGGTCTGGTCGGCCGTCAGCGGACGGGACGCGAGGTGCGCGCCGGGCAGTCGCTCCATCACGATGACCGGCGTCGTGCCGTCCTCGCGGCGCACCGGGCGCGGTGCGAGCCCGGGCGCGTGCTCGGCGAGGAGCGTGAGGCAGGCCCACTCGCGCTCGGCCTGCGGCTCGTGGTCGTCGACGAAGGCCTTGCGGACCTCCGTGGCACCGATGGTCAGGTCGTGGGTCGAGGACTGCACCTGCGCCAACCTAACCGCCGGCCAACCCTGCCCCTTGTAGCGTCGACACCATGCGAGTCACCATCATCGGCGGACACGGCAAGATCGCTCTCCTCCTCGCGCCCATGCTCGTGGAGGCGGGACACGAGGTCACGTCGGTCATCCGCAACCCCGAGCACGTCGCGGACGTCGAGGCCACGGGCGCGACCGCGCTGGTCTCCTCGGTGGAGGACGCCGACGTCCACGCGCTGGCCGACGTGCTGTCCGGCCAGGACGCGGTCGTCTGGTCGGCGGGCGCCGGGGGCGGCGACCCCGAGCGGACCTTCGCGGTCGATCGCGACGCCGCGATCCGGTCGATGGACGCGGCGCAGACCGCCGGCGCCGGTCGCTACGTCATGGTCTCGTTCTCCGGGGCCGACCACGACAACCTGGTGCCGGAGGACAACCCCTTCCGCGCCTACCAGGACGCCAAGATCGCCGCCGACGAGCACCTGCGCGCGTCCGGCCTCGACTGGACGATCCTCGGCCCGGGAAGCCTGACGCTCGAGCCCGGACGCGGCTCGGTCAACCCCGACGCCCGCTCCGGCGACGGTGACACGACCTCGCGCGAGCTCGTCGCCCAGGTCGCGCTCGCGGTGCTGGCCGACCCGCGCGCCCACCGCAAGACCCTCGTCTTCGGTGACGGCGACGTCCCGATCGAGGACTGGCTCGCCTCTCTCTGACGCACCAGGTGCGCTGCGTGTCCGAGCCCGCCGAGATCGATGACCGGATCGACCGCGCCACGGCGCGACCGTTCGGTCTGCGTTTCCACCTGCGCGGGCGCGAGCGGGCCACGGCTGAGCTGCGCGGACCGCAGACCATGCGGGCTCACGCCGCCGAGATCATCGCCGAGCGGCTGGCGCCGGCCGCGCCGCGGAATGACGGCCGGCAGACCCCGTACCGCAACCACCCCGTCTTCGTGGCTCAGCACGCCACCGCGACCTGCTGCCGCAGCTGCCTGGAGACGTGGCACGGCATCGCGAGAGGACATCTGCTCGACCGCGACGAGCGGGCCTACGTGGTCGAGGTCATCGGGCGCTGGATCGACCGCGAGCTGGCGTCCTCCATCGAAGGTCGAGACTCCGGGAGCTCCCCCTCACGCCGATCGTGAGATGTGGCGTGCGTCCGCGCCTCGGCGACCGGTCAGCGCTCCCGGGTCGCGGCCGCGGCCGCACGTCACACACTCCGGGTGATCTCCAGCACCGCGCGGCGCTGGAAAGTGTTCGGACGGTGTCGTGGCGGCGCGACGTCCCGTCAACGAAGGGAGCCACGGATGGCTGCGGACGTCCAGGGGCGGGAGTCGGGCGCGGGACCGGCCGTCGGGCCCGAGTGAACCGCCCGGTCGATTTCTCATGAGCGCGGCTGTGCCCCCCGACAGCGCCACGGCTTCCCCGCGGAGGTCGGCGCTCCGCTTCCTGCCGATCCTCGACCAGCTGCGCCACTACCAGGGGGGATGGCTGCGCGGTGACCTCGTCGCCGGGGTCGTGGTCGCGGCGCTGATCATCCCCAAGAACCTCGGCTACGCCGAGATCGCCGGGGTGCCGCTCGAGAGCGGGCTCTATGCCGCCGCCGCCGGGACGATCCTCTACGCCCTGTTCGGCACCTGCCGTCAGATCTCGATGGGTCCCAGCTCGGGTCTGGCGGCCGTCGCCGGCGGCGCCGTGCTGGCGGCGAGCGTGACCGACCCCGCCGACGCGGCCACCCTCGTGGCTGGCATCACGCTGACGACCGGACTGCTCTTCCTCGCGCTCGCGGTGTTCCGCATGGGGTGGTTGTCCCAGTTCCTGTCCCGGGCCGTGGTCACCGGATTCCTCTTCGGTGCCGCCATCGACGTCGTCATCGGGGAGCTCCCCAAGCTGACCGGCACCGACGCCGAAGGCAACACCTCATTCCAGGAGCTGTGGTCGTGGCTGTCCACGCTGGACCAGGCGCACCTCGCCACGGTGACGGTCGGCGTCGTGGCCCTGGCTGTCGTCTTCGGTCTCCGGTGGATCGCCCCGCAGGTTCCCGGCGCGCTCGTGCTGCTCGTGGGCGGACTCGTCGCGGCGCGGGTGCTCGACCTCGCGGACCGGGGGGTGGACCTCGTCGGGGACATCCCGCGCGGGCTGCCGTCGTTCGAGGTGCCCGATCCCAGCCTGCTGGTGGACCACGCCGGCACCGTCTTCGTGGCCGCCTTCGCACTCGTGATGATCGGGTTCTCCCAGACCGCCGGGGATGCCCGCGCCATGGCGGCCAGGCACCACTACCGGGTCGACATCGACCAGGAGTCCGTCGCCCAGTCGGCGGCCAACGTCGGCGCGGGCCTCCTCCACGGGATGCCGGTCTCCACGAGTCTCTCCGCCACCTCCCTGAACGACCGGTCGGGAGCCCGCACCGGCCTCGCGTCGCTGACGTCGGGCGTCACCGTCCTCCTGGCGCTCCTCTTCCTCGCACCGCTCTTCTCCTCGTTGCCCAAGCCGGTCCTCGCCGCCCTGATCATCGAGGCCGTCGTCATGGGGATGATGGACGTCGGGGAGATGCGGCGCCTGCGGAGGGTGTCGAGAGCCGACTTCTGGGTGGCTGCGGCCGCGATCCTCGGAACCCTCGTCCTCGGCATCCTCGCGGGCGTCGTCATCGGCATCGCGCTGTCGCTCGTGTGGCTGGTGTACGTCGTCACGCACCCGCTCGTCTCGACGCTCGGCCGGGAGCCCGGCACCCAGGTGTTCCGGGACCTCGACACCCATCCCGAGGACGAGACAACCCCGGGCATCGTGGTGCTGCGGGTGGACGGCGGAATCTTCTTCGCCACCGCGGACGCGTTGGTCGACCAGGTGCGCGTCGCCGTGCTCGACCCCGAGGTGGACGGTGTGGTGCTGCACTTCGCGGGGGTCAACTTCATCGACTCGCAAGGGGCGGCGACGGTGTCGGAGATGATCCGGATGGCGGACGCGTCGGGTGTGGAGCTGCGGCTGGCGGCCGTCCGGCCGGCGGTGCGGCGCGTGCTCGAGCGGCAGGGTGCGGTTGAGCTGTTGGGGGCCGATCACATCCACGGCAACGTGCACCGAGCCGTGGCCGCGTTGGGAACGACCCGCGCCGTTCCCGATCGCCCGGTCAGCGGGTCCGGGGTCGTCGAGGAAGGCGAAAGACCATGACCACGAGCGACCACCCGATCCACCGGTCCGCGCCGCAGGTCGTACCGCGGTGGGAGTGGCGCACGTTCGGCGACGACCTCGCCGACCTCGACACCCTTGCACCGCTGCGGGCCGCGGCATCCGTCGAGAGCGACGAGACCTACGTGCTGTCGATGTACGGCGACGCCTCCGTCAAGGTGCGGGACGGCGTCCTGGACGTCAAGGTGCTGCAGCAGGTGAACGGCGCCGGGTTGCAGCTGTGGGTTCCGACGATGAAGGCCCCCATCCCCCTCGAGCCCGGGGCGGTCGCGGCCGCTTTCGCGGCGCTCGGTGCCCCGCTGCCGGAGACCCCGCCGTCTGATCTCAGCCTGGCGCAGCTGCTGGACGACCTGGTCCCTCCGCGTGACGACCTGCGCCTCGTGGACATCCGCAAGAGTCGTCGCCGGTCAGTCGTGGGCGACTGCATGGTCGAGCTCACCGAGGTGAGCGCGGAGGGACGGACCGTCCGCACCGTCGCCGTGGAGTCCCCGGACCCGGACCTCGTGTCGAAGGAGATCGACCGGCTCGGGCTCAGCGACCGGCGCAACACCAGCCTGCCCCGGTGCCTCAAGTCGATGCTCGGGTGGGGACCGAGGCGGTTCGCCGTCATCGACGTGGGCACCAACTCGGTCAAGCTCGCGCTCGGTCACCGCGACGACGACGGCACCGCGCGGATCGAGATGGAGACCTCCGTGGTCACCAGGCTCGGCGAGGGGCTGGTGGCGGCAGGTGGGCTGACCGCCGCCTCGATGGGCCGTACCGTCGACGCCATCCACGACCTCGTCGACGACGCCCGACGAGGCGGTCCGCTCGACATCGTCGCCGTGGGCACCGCAGGCCTACGACAGGCACCGAACCGGGACGACTTCCTGGCGGCCGTCCACCGCCGCTGCGGGGTCGCCGTGGAGGTCATCTCGGGGCGGGAGGAGGCGCGGCTCGCGTACCTGGCCGCCGTGTCGACCCTGCCACTGGCAGGCGACCGGCTGCTGGTGTTCGACTCCGGCGGCGGCAGCAGCCAGTTCACCTTCGGGAGCGCGGACCGGATCGACGAGCAGTTCAGTGTCGACGTGGGCGCCGCGCGGTTCGCCGAGCGCTTCGGGCTCGCCGCCGCCGTGCCCCGGGAGACCGTCGACACGGCTCTCGACGCGATCGCGGCCGACCTCACCGACCTGGCGGACCGACCGCGCCCGGACATGGTGATCGCGATGGGAGGCACCTCCACCAACCTGGCAACCATCATGCACGGCCTGGACCGTTACGACCCGGACGTCGTGCACGCGACCGTCCTCGACGCGGACGAGGTCGACCGACAGATCGAGGTGTTCCGGACCCGCCCTGCGGAGGAGCGGCGTGAGATCCCCGGCCTGCAGCCGGCCCGGGCCGAGGTCATCCTCGCCGGGGCGTGTGTCGTCCGCGCGATCCTCACGCTCACCGGCCAGGACGCCCTGACCGTCAGCGACCGCGGGTTGAGGCACGGCGTCACCGCCGAGAGGTTCGGCCCCCCCGAACACCCGTAGGAACGGAGTCGAGAGGTTCCACGAGGTCGAGGGCCGGGTCGGCGCGGTCGCCCTCGCTCCGCTCGTCCCTGCTGCTCGCCGCGACCGAGTGCGGGACGCGTCCCCCGCTGCCGGCGCCGGCCGCGCCGTCTCGGACCATCACCAGACGGGCCGTCGCGGTCGCACCGTGCTGATCGTGTGGAGCAGCGCGTCGCGGCGTGCCGCTCGCACCTCGCCCAGCTTCACCTGGCAGTCCCAGCACCGGTCGGTCGGGACGCAGCACATGGCGTCGCGGACCTCGGCCTCCAGCTGGTCAGCGTGGGCGCTCCTGCTCAGGACGCTTCGCATGGTCTTCCTCCCCTGTCGTCGCACCTCGAGTGTGACCGGGGCATCGCTGCAGTCGCATCAGCATTACTACGGATGTCTGGACCGCTCAGTCCGCGAGGTCGGCCAGGCGTGCGGGCAGTGCGCCGTGTAGCGACCACCGGTCCACACCGGTCCACACGTTCTGCGGACAGCGGCCGTCGGTTCGCCTACCCTCGATCCCGGACCCAGCCCTCGGTGCCTCTGGCCGACCGTCGGGCGAGTCCCTCGACCCGCGGCTGGGTCGGCTAGAGGTCGACCTCGCCGACGATCCGGGTCACCGCGTCGCCGGACACCCACACCTGGCCGTCGACGGCCTCGAGCCGGACCCGCCCCTCCCGGCCGATGGCGCTGCCCTGCCGGGAGGTGTACGACGACGGCAGCGCACCGGTGCCGATCAGCCACTGCGCGAGCCCGGCGTTGGCGCTACCGGTGACGGGGTCCTCCCCGAACTCCCGGCCGTCGGCGTAGAACGCGCGAACCTCGACGTCGGCACCGAGCCCGGCTGCGGTCGCGGTGTCCCACCGCCCCAGGACGGTCACCTTGAGGTCGGTGAAGGCGGCGATGTCCGGCACGACGGCGCGGACCGCGTCCGCCGTCCCGAGGTCGACGCCGACCCACCCCGGGCCGTTGTCGATCCACGCGACGTCCTCGACCGCCGCGTCGGTGACGCCGAGCGCGCGGACGACGCGTGCCCGCAGGTCGGCGTCGACGGGGCCGGATCGACGCAACGGCGGGGCCGCGAAGCCGAGCCGCGGCGAGCGTCGTACGTCGACGAGCCCGGCGCCGCACTCCTGCACCACCACGTCGCCGCGGGGCACTCCCCCGGCCTCCAGCCACGCGTGGGCGCTGCCGATGGTGGGATGGCCGGCGAACGGCAGCTCGCCGGTGGTCGTCCAGATCCGCACGCGGTAGTCGGCCTCCGGGTCGGTCGGCGTGCACAGGAACGTGGTCTCGGACAGGTTCGTCCAGCGCGCGAAGCGGGCCATCTCCTCGTCGGTGACGCCGTCGGCGTCGTGCACGACGGCGAGCGGGTTGCCGAGCCACGGCTCGGCGCTGAACACATCGACCTGGCGGAAGGGCAGCACCCGGTGATCCAAGCACAGGCCCACCCGGGTGCGGGTCGGGCGTGACGCCCTCAGGTCAGGGCGAGGACGTCACGCCAGAGCGCGACCAGTGCGACGGTCGCCCAGACGGCGAACAGGGCGCGCAGGGTCCAGGCGACGGCTGGTGCGCGGGCGGCGAGCCCCAGGCCCAGCGGCGTACCACCCACACGGAGCATCACCGCGTGCATGATCGGGCCGTAGGCGGCCGGAACGGCCACGAACAGCCCGACCGCGAGCCACAGCGGGTCCAGGACGGTGAAGTCGACCCCGGTCGGGTGCACCACGAGGCTTGCGGCCACCACACCGGGCGGCACGCTCAGGCTGAACCACTGGAACCACGCCGGCCCGACCAGCAGGGGCCGCGCGACCAGGTAGGTCAGCCACCCGACGATGCCCACGGGGATCCCGACCACGGCCAGGCTGGCCGAGCCGGCGAGGGTGACGACGCCCATCTCGAAGCCGTCGTCGCTGATCAGCCCGTGCGCCTGCGGGTTCTGGCGGGCGAGCAGGGACATCGCGAGCCGGGAGACCACGCCGACGCAGAAGACGCCCGTCGCGACCGCGACCACCAGCGCCGAGAGGACGTAGCGCACGCGCACGGCACACCCCCGTTTCCTTCTCGTCCCGCCCTGCTGTGCATCGTCCCCCTCCGGCGGGCCGGGCGGAAGACAGGTCCAGACGGGTCCCGCGGAGGGCTCAGCGACCTGCCGAGGCGCGACACCGTCAGCCCGTGACCCTGGCGGTTCCGTCGCGGCGTACGAGCACCACGCACTCGCCGCTGAGCCCCGCGCCGTTGGTGTGGCTGATGAGCGCCAGACCCGCCCCGCGCCTCGGTCGGGACCACTGGAGGGTCGTCGACGAGGTGGGCGGGGCCCACGTGCCGGACATCGGCTCCAGCGTCAGGTTGTAGGTGTGCAGCACGGTGTAGGACGACACCCCGGACTGCGCATCGCCGATCCTGAGGCTCGTCAAGCGCTTGGACCACGACCGGAAGGTGCAGGTCGCCGGGCTCGTGTCCGGGTCGGTGAAGGTGACGAGTGCCCCGGTGTCGTCGTCGGAGGAGGTGCCGTCGCCGACGACCAGCTGCAGGAGGTAGGACCCCGGCTCCGTGCAGCTCAATGACGGCGAGAGCCCCTGGGGCGTCACCGGCGCCCAGCTCCACGGACCGCTGAAGGTGCAGGACGAGACGTCGCCCTGGGTGACGACCGTGGCCATCCAGCGGATCTCCAGCGCGTCACCGTCCGGATCGCTCACGCTTCCGGAGAGCTGCGCGGAGGCCCCCGCGACCACGGTGACGTCAGGACCCGACTCGGCCACCGGTGGCGCCGCCGACGCCACGCCCGGGACGAGCAGCAGGGCCGTGAGGACGAAGATCAGGGCCGGGACGGCGGGCCTCCGCCAGGTGTGGACGACGCTGGACATGTGGAACACCTCCGGGTGGGCGCCCCTCAGCGCCCTCAAGGTAAAGGAGATGCGCCGTCGGCCGGTGATACACCCCTAGGGGTGGCCTCCGTCGGCAGCTGCCACCACTTCCAGCGCCTGGCGGTAACCGTCGATCCCCTGCCCGGCGATCGTGGCCACGGCGTGCGGCTCGATGACGGAGGTGTGCCGGAACTCCTCCGCGCGTTGCTTCGGGTCGGAGATGTGCACCTCGACCAGGGGCGCGGTGAGCTGGGCGCAGGCGTCCCAGAGCGCGAGGGAGTAGTGGGTCCACGCGCCGGCGTTGAGCACGACGCGTACGCCGTCGTCGGCCGCGGCGTTGAGCCAGTCGAGCAGCTCGCCCTCGTGGTTGGTCTGGCGCACCTCGACCTCGAGCCCCAGCGCCCGACCCCACTCCACGCACTGGTGGGCGAGCTCGGCGTGGGTGGTCGACCCGTAGATCTCCGGCTGCCGACGGCCGAGCCGCCCCAGGTTGGGGCCGTTGAGGACGAGGACCTTCACGACGGGGCTCCGATCGCGGCGTAGGCCGCCCGGAGGTCGTCCTCGCCCGGGCCGGCGAGGATGCGCGGCGCGGCGAGGTCGTCGAGCACCACGAAGCGCAGCTGGGAGCCGCGTGCCTTCTTGTCGACCTTCATCGCCGCGTGCAGGTCGTCGAAGGTGGCGGCGTCGTAGGACGTCGGCAGCCCGACGCGGGCGAACGCCGCCCGGTGCCGCTCGACGAGCGCGGGGTCGAGCGAGCCGGCGCGGGACGCGAGCTCGGCGACGTAGACGCACCCGATGGCGACCGCCTCGCCGTGGCGGACGGTGTAGTCGCTGGTGCGCTCGATCGCGTGGGCGAGGGTGTGGCCGTAGTTGAGCACCTCACGGCCCGGGTGGCCGTCGGCGCCGCCGGTCTCCCTGAGGTCGTCGACGACGACGTCGACCTTGACCCGGATCGCCCGCTCGACGAGCTCGCGCAGCTCGGCGGAGTCCCAGGTCAGCGCGGCCGGGTCGGTGCGCTCGACGACGTCGAGGATGGCGGGGTCGGCGATGAAGCCGCACTTCACGACCTCCCCCATCCCCGCGACGAGCTCCTCGTGGGGCAGCGACTCCAGCAGGGCCAGGTCGCACAGGACGCCGGCGGGCTCGTGGAACGAGCCGACGAGGTTCTTCCCGGCGCCGGTGTTGATGCCGGTCTTGCCACCGACCGCGGCGTCGACCATGGCGAGCAGCGTCGTGGGCACGTGGACGACGCGTACGCCGCGCAGCCAGGTCGCGGCGACGAAGCCGCCGAGGTCGGTCGTGGCTCCCCCGCCGATGGTCACGACCGCGTCGGAACGGGTGAAGCCGGCCTCTCCCAGAGCCTCCCAGCAGTCGGAGGCCACGGGCGCGGTCTTGGCCCGCTCACCGTCGGGGAGGCCGAGCGCGAGGACGTCGTAGTGCTCGACCAGCGCGTCGACCACCGGGTCGGCGAGCGCACCGAGCGTGCCGGCGTAGAGCACCGCGACCCGCTCGACCGACTCGCCGAGCAGCGTGGGGAGCCGCCCGGCCAGCCCGTGGCCGATGACGACGTCGTACGGCGAGGCGCCACCCACGTGCACGACGGTGTCGCCGGCCGTCGGGGCGGCGTGGTCAGCCCGCTGGTCCTGCTGTTGCTGGGACCGGTGCTGCCTGCGGGTCTGGCGCTTGGTCATCCGACCAGCCTCCGAACCTCGGCCGCCACCTCGGCCGCCGTTCGGCCGTCGGTGTCGACGCTGTGCGCGGCCACCGACTCGTAGACCGGGGTGCGCTCGTCCAGCAGGGCCTTGATGCGGGAGCGCACGTTGCCGAGCAGCAGCGGTCGCCCGACCCCGAGGCCGACCCGCTTCACCGCGTCGGAGAGGCCGACCCGGAGGAACACCACCGGGAGCCCGGCCAGCAGCTCGCGCGTCTCGGGGCGCAGGACCGCACCTCCGCCCAGCGCCAGGACGCCGTCGTGCTCGGCCAAGGCTGCGGCCACCGCGGCAGCCTCGAGGTCGCGGAAGTGGTCCTCCCCCGACTCCACGAAGATGTCGGAGATCTCGCGACCGGTGCTCGACTCGATGTCGGCGTCGGTGTCGCGGACGGGCAGGTCCCACGCCTCGCCGAGCAGGCCGGCGACCGTCGTCTTGCCGGCCCCCATCGGGCCGACGAGGACGACGCGAGGGGCCATCAGCGGACCCCCCTCATCGGAATCGCAGGGTGTCGAGGTAGGACGAGGCGTTGCGCCGCGTCTCCTGCACCGAGTCGCCGCCGAACTTCTCCACCACGGCGTCGGCGAGCACGAGCGCGACCATGGCCTCGGCGACGATCCCTGCGGCGGGGACGGCGCACACGTCGGAGCGCTGGTGGTGGGCGACGGTCGCCTCGCCGGTGGCCACGTCCACGGTGCGCAGGGCCTTCGGGATGGTGGCGATCGGCTTCATGGCGGCCCGCACCCGGAGCACCTCGCCGGTGGACATGCCGCCCTCGGTGCCGCCGGAGCGTCCGGAGGTACGGCGCAGGCCGTCGTCGGTCGTGACGATCTCGTCGTGGGCGAGCGAGCCGGGGGTGTCGGCGAGCTCGAAGCCGTCGCCGACCTCGACGCCCTTGATCGCCTGGATGCCCATCAGTGCCCCGGCGAGCCTGGCGTCGAGCCGGCGGTCCCAGTGCACGTGCGAGCCGAGGCCCGGCGGGAGACCGTGGACGACCACCTCGACGACACCGCCGAGGGTGTCGCCGTCCTTGTGGGCCTGGTCGATGCGGGCGACCATCGCCGCGCTCGCCTCGGGGTCGAGGCACCGGACCTCGTCGGCGTCGAGCCGCTCGACGTCGTCGGGAGCGGGCACGAGGCCGGCGGGCGCCTTGACGCCTCCGAGCGAGACGACGTGCGAGACGATCCGCGCACCGACGGCCTGCTCGAGGAAGTTGGACGCCACCCGGCCGAGGGCGACGCGGGCCGCGGTCTCGCGGGCCGACGCGCGCTCGAGGATGGGACGGGCCTCGTCGAAGGCGTACTTCTGCATGCCCACGAGGTCGGCGTGACCGGGGCGGGGCCGCGTCAGCGGGGCGTTGCGGGCCAGCGCCTCGAGCTCGACGGGGTCGACGGGGTCGGCCGACATGACCTTCTCCCACTTCGGCCACTCGGTGTTGCCGACCTCGATGGCGACCGGGCCGCCCTGGGTCTCGCCGTGGCGCACACCGCCGAGCACCCGAACCTGGTCCTGCTCGAACTTCATCCGTGCACCGCGGCCGTAGCCGAGCCGGCGGCGGGCCAGGGATTCGGCGAGGTCGTCGGTCGTGACGCGGACGTGGGCGGGCAGCCCCTCGAGGATCGCCACCAGCGAGGGACCGTGGGACTCGCCTGCTGTGAGCCATCGGAGCATGGGTGAAGTCTCTCAGCCCCAGATGCGCCCAGCGAGCGCGGTCCCCCAGACGAGACCCACCAGCGCCCCGCCGACCATGAACGGGCCGAAGGGGAACGACTTCTTCAGCAGGCTGCGGTCCCGCCGCGCCATCAGCACCACCAGCGCCGGGACGACGAAGAGCATGAAGCTGGCCCACAGCCCGATCGCCAGCGCGCCCCAGCCGGTCCAGCCGAGCACCAACCCCACCGGCGCCGCCAGCCGGACGTCACCGAAGCCCATGCCGGCCGACCGCACGAACCACAGCACCCAGAAGAACGAGCGCGCGATCACCATCGCGACGAGGGCGCGCACGAGCGCGTCACGCTCCCCGGTGGCCAGCGCCACGGCCGTGACCACGACGACCGCGGCGAGGGTCGCGGGTACGACGACGACGCGGGGCAGCAGCCGGGTGTGCCAGTCGATGACGGACAGCGCGACCGCGACCGGGGTGAGCGGCACCAGCCACAGCAGCGGCCAGTCGAGACCGGTGGCGGCGCCGAGCAACGCGCCGGCGGCGGCCGAGAGCAGCCCGCTCCGCCACGCGAGCCCGGGCCGCGCCGCGATCTCGGCGTAGAGCATCTTGGGCGGCTCGTCCGCGTGGGCGCCGTCCGCCGGCACGGGTACGGCGGCGGGCTGGGGGGCGGGCTCCGGCACCCGCGCGATCAGTCGCGGCACCAGCAGCCCGCCCAGCCCGGCGAGCACGGCCGCGACGAGCGCGGCGAGCGCGGGGTCGAGCACGGTGTCGGTCACGGGGACATTCAACCGGCACTGCGCGCCGCGAGGGCGCGTTCGCCTGCTTCTCGCATCACCGACAGCGGAGCGACCAGACCGGTGAACAGCTCGACCTGCAGCGCCGCCTGGTGGACGAGGAGGTCGAGACCGCCGACGAGCACCCGTCCGTCGGCCGAGGCGGCCAGCGGGGTCGGCCACGGGGCGTAGAGGACGTCGAAGACGGCCGCCACGTCGGCGCAACCGGCGACCAGCTCGGGGGTCTGCGCCGACGCGGGGATGGTCGAGACCACGATGTCGACGGTGGAGCCCGCGGCCCGTAGGTCGGGCCCGATGCTCCACTGTCCGCCCTCCAGTGGCTCGACGACCACCTCCGGAGCAGCCGGGTGGGCGCGCAGGGCGGTCACGGTCTCCTCGGCGCGGGCCGCGTCACGCACCGCCAGCCTGATCAGCGACACGCCGAGGTCGGCCAGCGCCAGCCCGACCGACGTGGCCGTGGCGCCGCCGCCGAGGATCGCCGCCGTCGCCAGCGGGGACGTCGTACGCTCCCGGATCGCGGCGACGGCACCCGGCAGGTCGGTGTTGTCCCCCGAGCGGGTGCCATCGTCCTCGAGGACCACGGTGTTCACCGCCCCCGCCAGGCGCGCCCGGTCACTGAGCCGGTCGACCAGCGGAAGCGCCTCACGCTTGAGGGGCATGGTGAGCGACAACCCGCGCCACTCGGGGTCGAGCCCGTCGAGGAAGGCCCCGAGCCCACCGGAGGCCACCCGGTGGGCGTCGTAGGCCCAGTCCAGCCCGAGCTCGGCGTACGCCGCTCGGTGCAGCACCGGCGACAGCGAGTGGGCGATCGGGTCGCCCAGCACGCCGCACCGGCGGGTCAGCACCGGTCCGAGGTCTCGCAGTAGGTCTTGTACTCGTCGCGTCCGACCAGGAAGTCGTCGTAGTCCTCGTAGAACTTCGTCTCGCCGGTCTCCAGGTTGACGGTGACGTAGTAGTACCAGGGCCCGTCGGCCGGGTTGGCCGCCGCCGCGATGGCGTCGTCACCCGGGGCCTCGATCGGCGTCGGCGGGAGGCCGGCGTTGATGCGCGTGTTGTAGGGCGTGTCTTCCGCGAGCTGCTCGGGGGTCAGCTCGGTCGAGCCGGGCGAGAGCCCGAGCCCGTAGGCGATCGAGGCGTCGATGCCGAGCGTGCCGTTGGTGCCGCCCTTGTCGCCGGGACCGTCGAGGCGGTTGTAGATGACCCGCGAGATCTTGGGCATGTCGTCGCCGCGGCCCTCGGCCTCGATGAGGGAGGCGATGATCATCAGCTCGCCGGGCGTCTTGCCCAGCTCGGCGGCCCGCTCCTCCAGGCCGGCGGCGTCGGCCGCCTCGCGCCAGCGGTCGACCATCATCTTGAGGATGCGGACCGGCTTCATCCCCGGCTTGACCTCGTAGGTCGCGGGGAACAGGTACCCCTCGGCGTTGCCCTCGGCGTAGTCGGGCAGGCCGAGGCGGTCGGGCTGCTGGAGCGCGCGGTTCCAGGCGCGCTCGGGGAAGTCGGTGTTCTGCGCCAGCGTCGAGACGATCTCGGTGAGCCGCAGGCCCTCGGGGATCGTGACGGTCGGGAAGCCGATGAGGTTGTCGGGGTCGATGAGGACCTCGAGGGCGTCGGCGGCCTTCATCTCCTTCTGGAGCTCGTAGGCGCCGACCTGGATGCCGGCCGCGTCGGGCTCCCCGGCGGCGGCGTCGATGAAGGCCTGGACGGACTTGGTGACGCCGTCGGCCTTGAGGTTGCGACCGATCTGGGCGGTGGAGTCGCCCTCGTTGACGGTGAACTCGACGGAGCCGGTGCCGGGCCCGGGATAGTCGTCGGGACCCTGGAACTGGTCGGCGACCCAGGAGACGCCCTGGGTCAGCGCGACGTAGAAGCCCCCGAGGAGCACGACGAGGGCGACCAGGACGGCGACGCAGCCCTTGAGACCGCGTCCCTTGCGGCGCCTGCCGCCCGGGACGTAGTCGCGGTCCTCGAGCTCGTCGAGCTCCTCGCGCTCGTCCGGACGCACGGCCTCGTCCGCCCGGCCCTCGTGCTCAGTCATCTGTCTCCGTCACCTCGACGATCTCTCCCGGTGGCTGCCCGCTCGACCGCTCCGTGTCGAGTGCAGTCTGCAGGATCAGCACAGCGGCTGCCTGATCCACCACGGCGCGTCGCTTGGCCCCGCGCCGGCCCTGCTCGCGCAGGATCGACTCGGCCGACACCGTGGTCAGTCGTTCATCACACAGCCTGACGGGCACGGGGGCAACTCGGCGGGCCAGCCGCCCGGCGAGCGCACGCGCCTTCGCCGCGGCAGGCCCCTCGGTCCCGTTGAGGGAGCGCGGCAGGCCGACCACGACCTCGACCGCCCCGAGCTCGGTCACCAGCTGCGCAAGACGACGTACGTCGCCCCCGCCGCTGCGCACCGTCTCGACCGGCGTGGCGAGGAACCCGGAGGGGTCGCTGCTGGCGACGCCGATCCGGGCATCCCCCGGGTCGACGCCCAGCCGCACTCCGAACCGCACGCTCAGACCTGCGCCCTCGCGGCGACCTCACGGGTGACGAGCTCGAGGGCCTCGTCGATGCGCGAGGCGTCGGTGCCGCCGCCCTGGGCGACGTCGTCCTTGCCGCCGCCCTTGCCGCCGAGCAACGGTCCGACCGAGCGGACCAGCTCGCCGGCGGACAACCCGCGCGCCCGTGCCGCGTCGTTGGTGGCGGCCACGACCGACACCTTGCCGTCGGCCTGACCGATGATGACCACGACGCCGGGCTCACCCTGAGGGAGCCGGCCACGCACGTCCATCGCCAGGTTGCGTACGTCACCCCCGCCGGCGCCGTCGGCGCGGTGGGCCACGACCTTGACGGGACCGACCTGCGCCGCACCGGCAGCCAGGTCGGCGCTCGCGCCGAGGAGCTGGGCGAGGCGGGCCTTCTCCAGCTCCTTCTCCGCGGCGCGCAGCCGCTCGGTGAGGCCCTGCACGCGGCCGACGAGGTCGTCGGGCTGGGTCTTGAGCAGGCCGGTGAGCTGGGCGACGACGTCGCGCTCGCGGGCGAGGTAGCCGAAGCCCTCCACGCCGGTGAGCGCCTCGATGCGCCGGTTGCCCGACCCCACGCTCGTCTCGCCGGTGACCACGACGGTGCCGATCTGCGAGGCGTGGTCGACGTGCGTGCCGCCGCAGAGCTCGCGCGACCAGGGTCCGCCGATCTCGACGACCCGGACCTTGGTGTTGTCGTAGGTCTCGCCGAACAGGGCGATCGCGCCCCACTCCTTGGCCCGCTCGAGCGTCATGTAGTCCCACGACACCGGCAGGTCGGCGCGCAGCGCCTGCTGGGAGACGAGCTCGATGTCGCGCACCTGCTCGGGGCTGAGCGCCGAGGTCCAGCCGAAGTCGAGACGGAGGTAGCCGGGGCGGTTGTAGGAGCCGGACTGCAGCGCGGTCGGGCCGAGCACCTCGCGCAGCGCGGCGTGCACGACGTGGGTGCCGGAGTGCGCCTGACGGGCGCCGGTGCGCCACTCGGGGTCAACGCGGGCGTGGAGCAGCCCCTTCTCGCCGGTTGAGCCTGTCGAAACCAGCTCGCCCTCGAGCACGCGCACCTGGTGGACGACGAGACCCTTGATGGGGCGCTGGACGTCGAGCACCTCGAGCCGTCCGCCGTCGAAGACGATCGTGCCGGCGTCGGCGACCTGGCCGCCGGACTCGGCGTAGAACGGGGTGCGGTCGAGCACCAGCTCGCCGACCTCGCCCTCGGCCAGCCGCGTCACCGGTGAACCTCCGCTGAGGAGGGCGAGCGGCTTCGACTCCGTCTCCAGCGTCTCGTAGGCGAGCCACTCGGTGGGGCCGTGCTCGTCGAAGACGCCGCGGTAGACGGCCGTGTCGCCGTGGGCGCCCTTCTTGGCGCGGGCGTCGGCCTTGGCGCGCTCGCGTTGCTCGGCCATCAGGCCGCGGAAGCCCTGCTCGTCGACGGCGAGGCCCTGCTCGGCCGCCATCTCGAGCGTGAGGTCGATGGGGAAGCCGTAGGTGTCGTGCAGGGCGAAGGCCCGCTCACCGGACAGCGTGGTCCCGCCTGACGTCTTCACCTCGGACGCGGCGGTGTCGAAGATCTGGGTGCCGGCCTGCAGCGTCTTGCGGAACGCGTCCTCCTCGGCGTAGGCCACCTGCGAGATGCGCTCCCAGTCGGAGACCAGGTTGCCGTAGACCGGCCCCATCACGTCGCGGGAGAGGGGCATCAGCTCGGGCAGCACGCGGTCCTCGCAGCCCAGCAGGCGCATGGAGCGCACCGCGCGGCGCAGCAGCCGGCGCAGGACGTAGCCACGTCCGTCGTTGCCGGGGGTGACGCCGTCGCCGATGAGCATCATCGAGGACCGGACGTGGTCGGCAACCACGCAGAAGCGAACGTCGTCGGCACGATCGACGCCGTACTTCTTGCCGGTCAGCTCCTCGGCCCGCGCGATGACGGGGTAGACGATGTCGATCTCGTACATGTTCTTCTTGCCCTGGAGCAGCAGGGCGACGCGGTCGAGGCCCATGCCCGTGTCGATGTTCTTCTTCGGCAGCGAGCCGGCGATGTCGAAATCGGACTTCGATCGCACGGCGCTCAGGTCGTCCTGCATGAAGACGAGGTTCCAGATCTCCAGGAGTCGGTCCTCGAGCTCGACCGGCATGTCGGGACCGAGGGTGGCGACGTCGAAGTCCGGGCCGAACTCGGGGCCGCGGTCGAAGAGGATCTCCGAGCACGGTCCACCGGGTCCGGGCACGCCCATCGACCAGTAGTTCTCCTTGGGGCCGAGCTGGACGATCCGTTCGCGGGGCAGCCCGGTGACCTTCATCCAGAGGCCGATGGCCTCCTCGTCGCCGACCAGCACTGACGGGTAGAGGCGTTCCTTGTCCAGGCCGTAGCCGCCCTCCTCCACGGAGTTGGTGACCAGCGACCACGCCAGCTCGATGGCGCCCTCCTTGAAGTAGTCGCCGAAGGAGAAGTTGCCGCACATCTCGAAGAAGGTGGCATGCCGGGTGGTCTTGCCGACGTCCTCGATGTCGGGCGTGCGGATGCACTTCTGGACGCTCGTCGCGCGGTCGAACGGCGGCGTCTCCTGCCCGAGGAAGTAGGGCTTGAACGGCACCATGCCGGCGTTGACGAACAGCAGGTTGGGGTCGTCGGCGAGGGTCGAGGCGGAGGGCACCACGGCGTGTCCGGCGGCCTCGAAGTGCGCGAGGAAGCGGCGGCGGATCTCGGCGGTGTCCATCAGTGGTCCTTCTCTGCGTCGGTGGTTGAGGGGCGAGCGGTGCGAGCCTCGAAACCACTCGAGAGCTCGGGTGGTCCATGGGGCCTCAGCCCGAGCTGCTCGCGCAACTCGGTTTCGCGCTCGGTGCGGCCCTGCTGGACCTCCTCGGCGAAGACCCGGGCACCGGCCTGCCAGCCGCGGACCCGGTCGCGCAGGCCGTCGGCGGTGAGGGACTCGGCGGCGCGGCGGGCGCGGGCAGCGGCGTACACCCCGACCCCCGCCCCGGCGACGAACCAGAGAGGGCGACCCATCAGGCGACGTCCTCCCGCACGGCTGCGCGCTCGCGGGCGCGGAACTCACGCAGGGCCTGCTTCATCTCCGCGCGGCGCTCGCGTCCGGCGACCCTGGTCTCCTGCCGCACCGCGAACCGGATCCGGTTGCGCGTCTCGGGCGACAGGGCGCGGCGCAGGCCGTGGGTCCAGCCGGCGGCCTTCACCACCGTCTCGCGCGCGACGATGTCGGTGAAGAGCCGGCCGTCGGTGGGCCGGGCCACGGGCACCGCCGCAGCGGCACCGGGTGCCTCGTCGGGCTCGTCGTCGGACGCTCCCACCTCGGTGATCACGAAGGCGGTCGTGCCGCTGTCGGCGACGGGGGGCGCCTGGGCGGCGGGGGTCGACACCAGGGCGACACGCTCGGCCAGCGACGACACCAGCGCCTCGGCGCGGCGGGCGCGGCGCTGCGCGAGCAGGGCGACGACGAGCGCCACCAGCGCCACCGCACCGGCTGCCGCCAGCCCCACCTGCTCGTTCGTCACGGCGCCGAGCCTACAAGCCTCATGGGATCGAGAGGTCACCCGTCGGGCGCACCCGCAGCCAGCGGAACCCGTAGCCGTCCAGCGCCACGCGCGTCGTCGCGGCCCCGGTCACCACCTCCTCGGCCATCAGGTCCACCGCCTCGAGGTCCTCGTCGCGCGGATCGACCGGTACGTCGACGACGACGGGCTCGGCACCGAGGTTGTGCACCGTCACGACGGCGCTGCCGTCGAGCTGGCACCGCTGCACCAGCACCTGGGCGGACGGCTGCTCGACCACGCTCCACGTCCCCCACCCCAGCTCGGGACAGGTGCGCCGGATGCTGATCAGCTTGCGCATGAAGCTCCACAGCGACTCCGGGTCGTGCATCTGCGACACGACGTTGACGTGCTCGGGCCCGTAGGCGTCCGGAACGACCCGCTGCACGAGACGGGAGGGCGCGGCGGTGGAGAACCCGCCGTTGCGCCCGCCGCTCCACTGCATCGGGGTGCGTACGGCCATGCGGCCTTCGGCCTCGAGGTCCTCGCCCATGCAGATCTCCTCGCCGTAGTAGAGCGTCGGCGTGCCGGGGAGGGAGAACATCAGGCTGTAGGCCATCCGGATCCGACGGGGGTCGCCGCCGAGCATGGTGGGGAGCCGCCGCTTCAGGCCGCGGTCGTAGAGCTGCATCTCCGGCTCCGGCCCGAAGGCCGCGAAGACCTCCTGGCGCTCGGCGTCGGAGATCTTGTCGAGGGTGAGCTCGTCGTGGTTGCGCAGGAACGTCGCCCACTGGCAGGTGGCCCCGATGGCCGGGCGTTCCTCGAGCGCGGTGACGATCGGACCTGCGTCCTCCCTGGCCAGCGCGAGGTAGGTCGCCTGCATCCCGATGAAGTCGAACTGCATCTGCAGCTCGTCGGCCGCCTCGCCGCCGAAGAACGCCAGCTGCTGCGCGTGCGCCAGGTTGACCTCGC
Source organism: Nocardioides sp. T5 (assembly GCF_048161455.1). Classification (NCBI taxonomy): domain Bacteria; kingdom Bacillati; phylum Actinomycetota; class Actinomycetes; order Propionibacteriales; family Nocardioidaceae; genus Nocardioides; species Nocardioides sp. T5. Next base: position 2,728,656 of record NZ_CP182415.1, read on the forward strand.
CCAGCATCATCGCGTGGCCGGCGCGACGGTTGAGGAAGCTGCGGATGGTCCGCATCAGCTCGTGCGGGTCGACGACCAGCGCCGGGTCACCGATGTTCTTCGCGTTCTGCTCCAGGAACGGGATGCCGTCGACCCGGAAGCCGTCGAACCCCAGCTCCAGCCAGAACCCGACGACCCGCAGGATCTCATCGACCACCTCGGGGTTGGCGAGGTTGAGATCGGGCTGGTGCTTGTAGAAGTTGTGGAGGTACCACTCCCCCGTGCGGTCGTCGAGCTCCCAGATGGAGTCCTCCCGGTCGGGGAAGACGACGAGCTTCGACGTGTCCGGGGGCTCGGTGTCACGCCAGACGTAGTGGTCGCGATAGCGGTTCGACGTGCTGCGCCGCGCCGCCTGGAACCACGGGTGCCGGTCGGAGGTGTGGTTGACCACCAGGTCGGCGATCACGTTGATGCCGCGGTCGTGCGCGGTGCGGATCACCTCGACCAGCTGGCCGTGGTTGCCCAGGCGCGGGTCGACGCCGTAGAAGTCGGTCAGGTCGTAGCCGTCGTCGCGGTCCGGGCTGGGATAGAACGGCATGAGCCACAGGCAGGTGATGCCGAGCTCGGCGAGGTAGTCGATGCGCTGCGCCAGGCCCTCCAGGTCGCCGGTCCCGTCGCCGTCGGCGTCGTAGAAGGTCTCGACGTCGAGGCAGTAGATCACTGCGCTCTTCCACCACAGGTCGCTCGTGTCGGTCACTCTCACCGGACCAGACAAGCAGACACCGGACGTCGGCGTCAGCCCCGGAGGGCGGGGAGGACGTGCTCGCCGAAGGTGTCGAGGAAACCCTCCTGCTGCTGGCCCACGAAGTGGAGGTAGACGTCGTCGAAGCCCACGGAGGCCAGCTCGGCGATCCGGTCGCGGTGCCACGCGAGGTCATCAGACACCTCGACGGCGCCGCGCACCGCCTCCATGTCGACGTGCTCGGCCATGACGTCGAACCCCTCCGGGGTCTCGGTGTCCCAGTTCACCGGCTCGGTGAAGACGTTGCTGCGCCACTGGTCGAAGGCGATGGCGTTCGCCTCCTCGCTCGTCGGAGCCCACGACAGGTGCACCTGGAGCGCGAGCGGTCCACGGCCGCCCGCGTCGCGATAGGCCGCCACGATGTCGCGCAGCACGTCGACGGGCTGGTTGATCGTGACGAGACCGTCGGCCCACGCGGCCACCCTCGCAGCGGACGGGACGGACACCGCCGGGCCGATGAGGCGGGGCCGCACCGCCGGGACGTCCCAGAGGCGCGCCCGATCGACAGTGATGAGACCGTCGTGGCTGACCTCCTCGCCGTCGAGCAGGCGCTGGATCACCTCGACGCACTCCTCGAGCCGTCGGGTCCGCACCTCCTTCCGGGGCCACCGCTCACCGGTGATGTGCTCGTTGCTGGCCTCGCCACTCCCCAACGCGGTCCAGAACCGCCCGGGGAACATCTCCGCGAGGGTGGCGATCTTCTGCGCCACGACGGCGGGGTGGTAGCGCTGACCCGGGGCGCACACGCAGCCGAGCTCGAGCCCCGTCGTGGCGAGCGCCGCCCCCAACCAGGACCAGGCATAGCCGGAGTGACCCTGCCGGCGGCTCCAGGGGCCGAAGTGGTCCGAGCACATGGCCATGTCGAACCCGGCCCGCTCGGCGTGCTGGACATCGGTGAGCAGCTGCGACGGCGCGATCTGCTCGTGGGAGGCGTGGAATCCGAGGCGCATGTCGCCACCGTAGCCGCGTCAGCCACCCCGCACGATGCGTCGTACGCGCTCCCAGCGCTCCTTCACCCCGGCCTCGGCCCCCAGCGCCGTCGGCCGGTAGTAGCTGGCGTCGACGAGGACGTCGGGGAGGTACTGCTGCTCGGCCACGCCGTAGGGCTCGTCGTGCGGGTAGGCGTAGCCCTTGCCGTGGCCGAGGTCCTTGGCGCCTCCGTAGTGCGCGTCGCGCAGGTGGGCGGGCACCTGGCCGATCTTGCCGGCCCGCACGTCGGAGATCGCTGCGTCGATCGCGGTGATCACCGCGTTGGACTTGGGCGCGACGGCGAGGTGGATGGTGGCCTGCGCGAGGTTGATCCGGGCCTCAGGCATGCCGATCAGCTGCACGGCCTGCGCCGCGGCGACGGCCGCCTGCAGCGCGGTCGGGTCGGCCAGGCCGACGTCCTCGCTCGCGTGCACGACCAGGCGCCGGGCGATGAACCGCGGGTCCTCCCCCGCCTCGATCATGCGCGCGAGGTAGTGCAGCGCGGCGTCGGGGTCGGAGCCGCGGATGGACTTGATGAAGGCGGAGATGACGTCGTAGTGCTGATCGCCCTGCCGGTCGTAGCGCACGGCGGCCTGGTCGACGGCGGTCTCGGCGGTGGCGAGGTCGATCGCGGCGTGACCGTTGCTCGCCGCGGCGCCGGCGGCTGCCTCGAGGTAGGTCAGGGCACGCCGCGCGTCACCGCCCGCCAGTCGTACGAGGTGCGCACGGGCGTCCTCGTCGAGCGTGGTGCCGCCGGCCAGCCCGCGCTCGTCGGCCAGCGCCTGGTCGATCACCTCCGCGACGTCGTCGTCGGTGAGCGACTGCAGCCGCAGCAGCAGGCTGCGCGACAGCAGCGGGCTGATGACGGAGAAGAAGGGGTTCTCGGTGGTGGCGGCGATCAGGGTGACCCACCGGTTCTCCACCCCCGGCAGCAGCGCGTCCTGCTGGGCCTTGGTGAAGCGGTGCACCTCGTCGACGAACAGGACGGTCTCCTGCCCACCCCGGGCGAGCTCGGCGCGGGCGCCGTCGATCGCGGCGCGCACCTCCTTCACGCCCGCGGCGACGGCCGACACCTCCACGAACCTGCGCCGCGTCTGCTGGCTCACGATCGCCGCGATGGTCGTCTTGCCGGTGCCCGGGGGCCCCCAGAGCAGCAGCGACATCGACTGGTCGCCCTCGATCAGCCGGCGCAGCGGTGAGCCCGCGGCCCGCAGCTGCTGCTGGCCGACGAGCTCGTCGATCGTGCGCGGACGCATCCGCACGGCCAGCGGCGCCGAGGCATGGGTGTTGGCACCGAGCGAGCCGGCGCTGGGTACGGCTCCGGGCGCGGGTTGCCCCGCGCCCGGAATCTCGAACAAGCCGTCCACGCCGGGAAGTATCCCCCGACCGCGTCAGGCGGCGGCCTCAGGCCCCCGTGGTCTGCTTGGACTCCAGGTCGTACCAGGTCTTCTCGTAGCCCGGGATGGTGAGCTGCTCGTTGGTCGGCGTGGCACCCGGCACCGGGCTGCCCTGGTCGTCGACGGCGAGCAGGTCGGTGGTGACCGGGGTCGCCGGGTGGGCACCCAGCTCGCCGGCGAAGTGGCAGGCCACCTTGTGGCGCTTGCCGATCTGCAGGAGCGGCGGCTCGACCTTCGCGCAGATCTCCTGGGCGAACTGGCACCGGGTGCGGAACCGGCACCCCGACGGCGGGTTGATCGGGCTGGGCACGTCACCCTCGAGCCGGATGCGCTCGCGCCGACCACCGATGGCGGCCTGCTTCACGTCGGGCACGGCCGAGAGCAGCGCCTGCGTGTACGGGTGGTGGGCGTGGCCGTAGATGGTCTCGCGGTCACCGATCTCGACGATCTTGCCGAGGTACATCACGGCCACCTCGGGGCAGAAGTGACGCACCACCGCGAGGTCGTGGGCGATGAACAGGAACGCGATGTCGAATTCCTTCTGCAGGTCCTGCAGCAGGTTGACGACCTGCGCCTGGATCGACACGTCGAGGGCCGAGACCGGCTCGTCGGCCACCAGGAGCTTGGGGTTGAGGGTGAGCGCCCGCGCGATGCCGATGCGCTGGCGCTGGCCGCCGGAGAACTCGTTGGGGTAGCGGTTGTAGTGCTCCGGGTTGAGGCCCACGACCTCGAGCAGCTCCTGCACCCGCGACAGGATCTTGTTCTTCGGCACGACGTTGTGGACCGCGAGCGGCGCCCCCACGATCGAGCCGACGGTGTGACGGGGGTTGAGCGAGGTGTAGGGGTCCTGGAAGATCATCTGCACGTCACGGCGCAGGGGTCGCATCTCGCGGTTGGAGAGCTTGGCCAGGTCCTGGCCCTCGAACATCATCGACCCGCCGGTCGGCGTGTAGAGACGCGTGATCAGCCGACCGGTCGTGGACTTGCCGCAACCGGACTCGCCGACCAGGCCGAGCGAGCCGCCGCGCGGCACCTGGAACGACACCCCGTCCACCGCCTGCACGTGGCCGACCGTGCGCCGGACGAGACCGGAGGACTTGACGGGGAAGTACATCTTGAGGTTGTCGACGCTGATGATGGGCTCGGCGTCGGGGTCGAGCGCGGTGGCGACGTGCCCGTGCTCCGCCAGGGCGTGGAAGCCCGGCGCCTCGCCCGCGACCTCGTGGTCGTCCACGACGTCGGTGTGGTGCGACAGGTCGCGCTCGCCCGTCTCCGCCGCATTGGCACCGACCTCGCTGGCGTCGACCGCCACCTTCGCGTTGGGGTCCTGGCTCATCGGGTCTCCTCGGCGAGGTCGGGGGCGATCTCCGGCAGCACTTCCGTCTGGTAGATCTCCTGGGGGTTGGGCAGGTGGCACCGCTTGAGGTGAGCGGCGCGGTTGCTCGCCGACGTGAGCTCGGGCAGCTCGGTGACGCACAGGTCGCCGGGCACCTTGTCCCGGTGGGCGCACCGAGGGTGGAAGGAGCAGCCCGACGGCGGCTTGAGCAGGCTCGGCGGGTTGCCCGGGATCGGGATGAGGCGCGCGTCGGTGGACGCACCGACCTCGGGGATGCTGGAGAGGAGACCCCACGAGTAGGGCATCTCGGGCTTGGTCAGGATCTCCTTGGTGGTGCCGAACTCCACGCAGCGGCCGGCGTACATCACGAGCACGTCGTCAGCCATCTCGGCGATGACGCCGAGGTCGTGGGTGATGATGATGACCGCCGAGTTGAACTCACGCTGCAGGTCCTGCAGCAGGTCGAGGATCTGCGCCTGGACCGTCACGTCGAGCGCGGTGGTCGGCTCGTCGGCGATCAGCAGCGACGGGTCGTTGATCAGGCCCATCGCGATCATGGCGCGCTGGCGCATGCCGCCGGAGAACTGGTGGGGGAAGTCGTCGACGCGACGGTCGGGCTGCGGGATGCCGACGCGGTCGAGCATCTCGATCGCCCGGCGACGTGCGTCGCGCTTGGACGCCTTGGGGTGGTGCATCGCGTAGCCCTCGGCGAGCTGGTCGCCGACCCGGTAGAACGGGTGCAGCGCGGCCAGGGCGTCCTGGAAGATCATCGCCATCGAGTTGCCGCGCAGCTTGCGCATGCGGCTCTCGGCGAGCCCGACGACCTCGGTGCCGCCCACGCGGATGGAGCCGGTGATCTCGCTCGACTTCGCGTCGTGCAGGCCCATCACCGCCATGCTGGAGACGGACTTGCCGGAGCCGGACTCGCCCACGATGCCGAGCGTCTTGCCCAGCTCGACCGAGTAGCTCAGCCCCTTCACGGCCTGCACGGGTCCGTCCTGCGTCGGGAACGTCACCGTGAGGTCCTCCACCTGGAGGAACGGTCCGTCGACGTCGCTGGCGGGAGCGGCGGACGAGGGGGACGTGATGGTCACGAGAGCCTCACTCGGGGGTCGAGAATGCTGTAGACGACGTCGACAACGATGTTGGAGATGATGAGCACCGCGGCGCCGAACAGGGCGGTGGCCGAGACCACGGGCAGGTCCCGCTGGGAAACCGCCTGGAGGGCCCACAGTCCGATCCCGTCGATGTCGAAGATCCTCTCGGTGAAGATCGTACCGGCGAGCAGGGTGCCGAACTCGATGCCGAAGATCGTGATGACCGGGACCAGCGCTGCACGCAGCCCGTGCCGGTAGACCACCGAGTTGGAGGTCAGGCCCTTGGACTTCGCCGTACGGATGTAGTCCTCGTTGAGCACCTCGACCATCGATCCACGGGCGTAGCGGGTGTACTGGGTGCACCCGAAGGCGCCCAGCGCCAGCCAGGCGAGCAGCATCCCGCTGAACCACTTCGCTGGGTTCTCGGTGATCGGGAAGTAGCCGGTCTCGGCGAACAGGGGTATCTCCCAGCTGATGGTGAGGAACAACCACGTCAGCAGGGCGAACAGGTAGTAGGGGATGGAGGAGATGACCAGGAAGCTCGAGACGAGTGCCTTGTCGGCCAGGGTCCCGCGTCTTCGGGCCGCGGCGACGCCGATGGGGATGCCGAGGGCGAGGTAGAGGAACGCGCCGCCGATGGCCACCGAGAAGGTGGCGGGCATCCGGGTCTTCATCTCCTCGAACACCGGAGCCTTGGTCCGGTAGGAGTAGCCCAGGCACGGGGCGTCGCACTGGAACTTGGTGGTGCTGCCGAACTGGATCTCGCGCCCGGCCACGACACCCTTCATGAACGTGCCGTACTCCTCGTACCACGCGTTGTTGAAGCCGAGGTTCTCGCGGAACACCTCGAGGCGCGCAGGCGTGCAGCGGTTGCTCGTGTCGTTGTCGCAGATGGTCTGGGCGGGCTCCGACGGTCCGTACCAGAACAGCAGGAACACGCTCATCGAGATGAGGAAGAGGACGACCACGCCCGAGAGCAGGCGCTTGACGACATAGGCGAACACGAGGGTTTCCCTCCGGGGGTTGTGAGCAGCTGCCGGCGGTGCCGGACACACGGTGGTGTGGGGGCCCCGGGTCACGGGACCCCCACACCGAGGTGGAGCGAGGTCGACTGATCCAGTCAGTCAGTCAGTCGACCACAGGATCACTGAGCGACGTAGAGATCCTTGTAGTTGGGCGCGCCGAGGGCACCGTCACCGGTCGGGTTCCCGATCTTCTCGCCGAAGGCGAAGAGGTCGTTGCGGAACGCGGTCGGGATGATCGGGTAGTAGTCGGTCGCGATCTCCTCGTCCAGGGCGCCCCAGGCGTCAGCCTGCTGGTCGAGCTCCATGGTGCCGATCTCGTTCATCTTGTCGTCGATCGCCTGCTCGGAGAACTGCGCGGTGTTGTAGGTCGCACCGGTGCGGAGCAGAGCCGGGATCATGGTCGAGCCCGACGGCCAGTCGGAGCACCAGTTGACGCCACGCAGGTTGAGCTTCTTGTTGATCTTGTTGTCCGGGTCGGTCCAGATCGTGTAGAGCGAGGTCTCGATCGGGACGGGGTAGGACGTGACCGTGAAGCCGGAGTCGGTGAGACCCTTCTCGATCTGCTTCTGGGCAGCCTCGACAGTCGGCGAACCGGTGTTGTAGGCCATGTGGATCTCGTAGCCCTCTTCGCCGGCCTCGGCCAGGATCTCCTTGGCCTTCTCGGGCTGGTAGGTGATCTGCTCGCCGTCGACCTGGTAGTCGGACTTGCCCGCCATGCCGGGAGGCATGACCGAGTTCGCCGGCACGCGGGTCACGCCGGGGACCTCACCGGAGGCCTGCCACACGCTCTCGTACGGGTAGGCGTAGGCCAGGGCCTTGCGGATCTCCGGGGTGGTCTTGGTGTAGTCCGGCGCCCAGAAGCTGGTGCACTGGGCCGACTGCTGCACGAGACGCTCGCCCAGGTCGGAGTTGAACTTGGCGTAGTTCTCGGCGGTGATGCTGGCCGAGAGGGCCGTCTGCGACTCGGTGTTGCCGCTGAGCATCAGCTCGTCGGTCTGGGTCGGGTCGGCAGCGAACTTGAAGATCCACTTGTCGGCGTACTGGTGACGAGCCGGGTCGGAGTCAGCCGCCCAGGCGTCGTTCTTGACGAGGACGAGCTCCTCGCTCGGGCGGAACGACTCGACCTTGTAGGGGCCGGTCGACAGCGGGCTGCGACCGTACTCCGGCGGGTCGGAGACCTTGCCGAGCGGGGCCGGGCCCATCGCCATGAAGGCGCCCCAGTAGTCCATGTCCGGGAAGGGCTGGTTCATCTTGATGGTGACCGTGCGGGCACCCTCGTCGAAGGTGATGCCGTCGTACTCCTTGCCCTTGTCGGTGTAAGGGCCGTTGTAGGAGTCGGCGTCGAGGAAGTAGGTCTTCGAGTACTCGGTGCCGGGACCGGACGGGAAGGCCTCGGAGTCGAGCGAACGCTGGATGCCCCAGGCGACCTCCTCCGCGGTGATCGGCTTGCCGTCCTCCCACGTGGCGTCCTCACGGATGGTGAAGGTCCACTCCGTGAAGTCGTCGTTGGGCTGGCCCAGGTCGGTGGCGAGGTCGGGGACGAGGATCATCTCGCCCGACTCCTCGTCACGGGAGTACTGGGTCAGCGAGCGGTGCGTCAGCGCCTGCTGGATCGAGTTGCCCGTGACCGACCAGCCGTTGGTCGGGTCGAGGTCCTCGGGGCCCGGGTCGTCCGGCAGGTACACCGTGATGGTGCCGCCGGCCGACGCGCCGTCGACCTCGGGCGCGGGGCCCTGACGCTCCGCGTCCTTGGCGATGGTCTCCGAAGCGTCCTGGAAACCTTCGCTGCCGCTGCCGTTGTCGCCCTCGTCGTCGTTCCCGCCGCCGCCACCACAGGCGGCGAGGGTCACGAGCGCGGCGCTGGTGGCGAGTGCTGCCGCCGCCTTGGTCCGTCTCATTGTCCAGCCTTTCGTTGTTGTTCGCACACCGGAAGCGCCCGGGTGACGTGTGTGGGAGAACCGCCTCAGCGGCGGGTCTTGGGGTCGAACGCGTCTCGTACGGCGTCGCCCAGGAGGTTGAGAGCGAGGACCAGCGCCACGACGCCGATCAGCGGCTCCCAGAGGTAGAGGGGGTAGTTGCTCCAGTAGGGCACCGCGTTGGCGATCGTCTGGCCCCACGAGGCGCTGCCGGTCACGCCGATGCCGAGGAAGGCCAGGCCGGCCTCCGCCGCCACGAACGCCGGGAGCATCAGCGAGATGCTGATGACGATCGGCGCGGTGAGGTTGGGCAGCAGCTCGCGGAACAGGATCCGCCGGGTGGGCATGCCGAGCACGCGGGCCGCGTGGATGAACTCACGCTCACGCAGCGAGAGCACCTCGCCGCGGATCAGTCGCGCCACGGTCATCCAGCCGAACAGCGAGAGGATGCCGATGAGCGAGGCGATCTGCACCGTCTCGTAGCTGTCGCTGGTGCCGAACCGGTCGATGATGATCGGGGCGATCGTCAGCGCGGCCAGCAGGAAGGGGATCGTGAGGAAGAAGTCGATGATGAACGACAGGATCCGGTCGACGACGCCACCGGCGAAACCAGCCACGAGGCCGACCACGATGCCGACCACCGACGCGAACAGCGTCGCCGCGCCCGCGATGATGAGGGACGTGCGGCAGCCGTAGATCCAGTGGGCCAGGTTGTCGGCACCGGTGCGCGGCGCGATGCCGAAGGGGTGCTCGGGATCGAAGGGGTGGAACGGCGGGCCCGTCTTGGGGTAGCCCACGCCGGGCTCGGCGAAGTTGCACTCGAGGACCTCGCACGCACTGACCGTGTCGAGGTTGACGCCGAAGGCCTTGGCGATCAGGTCGGCGAAGATCGCGACCAGGATGAAGAAGAGCACGACGATCGCGCAGACGACGGCGATCTTGTCCTTCCGCAACCGAGCGAACGCGATCTGCAGCGGCGACTTGCCGGCAATCTCCTTGCCCTGCTTGCTGTTCGGGTCGGTGACTTCCGCTTCGTCGCTGAGCGAGCCCAAGGTCTCGGGCCCAGTCGCTGGTGCCGACATTCTCTCCCCATCACGTTCGGGTTGGGTGGCGTCCTGCGGGCCCCTCCGGGGACCGCGCCGAACGGGACTCTATGTGACCTGCGACGCGTGAACGATCACCGACGGGTAACGATCCCGTTACGACGCGTCCTCCCCGCGGTCGCCACCCATCCCCGGCAAACGTGCGGGAGATCACTCCCCCGGCGGGACGTCCTTCACGGGCGGCGCATCGACACCGGCTTCCTTGCGCTGCTCCGCCGTGATGGGGGCGGGCGCCGCCGTGAGCGGGTCGTAGCCGCCTCCGGACTTCGGAAAGGCGATCACGTCGCGGATGGAGTCGGTGCCCGCGAGAAGCGCGACGATGCGGTCCATGCCGACGGCGATGCCGCCGTGGGGAGGCGCACCGAACTTGAAGGCGTCCAGCAGGAAGCCGAACTTCTCCTGCGCCTCGTCCTCCGACAGGCCCATGACCGCGAAGACGCGCTTCTGGACGTCCCCGCGGTGGATACGGATGGACCCGCCACCGAGCTCGTTGCCGTTGCAGACGATGTCGTAGGCGTAGGCGAGCGCGCTTCCCGGGTCGGTGTCGAAGGTGTCGGCGAACTCCGGCTTGGGACTGGTGAACGCGTGGTGCACGGCCGTCCACGCGCCGGCACCGACCGCGACGTCGCCGCTGGCGACCGCGTCGGAGCTCGGCTCGAACAACGGGGCGTCGACGACCCAGGTGAAGGCGAAGGTGGAGTCGTCAAGCATGTCTCCGCGCCGACCGATCTCGAGGCGGGCGGCGCCCAGAAGCGCGCGGCTGCTCTTGGCCGGCCCTGCAGCGAAGAAGATGCAGTCGCCGGGGCCGGCGCCGACATGGGCGGCCAGGCCCTCGCGCTCGGCGTCGGTGAGGTTCTTCGCGACCGGCCCGCCGAGCTCGCCGTCCTCGGCGATCGTGACGTAAGCCAGGCCCTTGGCGCCGCGCTGCTTGGCCCAGTCCTGCCAGGCGTCGAACTGGCGACGCGGCTGGCTGCCGCCGCCGGGCATCACCACGGCGCCGACGTAGTCGGCCTGGAACACGCGGAACGTCGTGTCCTTGAAGTAGTCGGTGCACTCGACGAGCTCGAGGCCCATGCGGAGGTCGGGCTTGTCGGAGCCGAACCTCGCCATCGCGTCGGCGTACGTCATCCGCGGCAGCGGGCGCTCGATGGTGTGGCCGGCCTGGGCCCACATGGCCTCGAGGACGTCCTCCATGAGGGTGATGACGTCCTCCTGGTCCACGAAGCTCATCTCGATGTCGAGCTGGGTGAACTCGGGCTGCCGGTCGGCACGGAAGTCCTCGTCGCGGTAGCAGCGGGCGATCTGGTAGTAGCGCTCCATGCCGCCGACCATCAGCAGCTGCTTGAACAGCTGCGGGCTCTGCGGCAGGGCGTACCAGCTGCCGGGGGCGAGGCGGGCCGGCACCAGGAAGTCGCGAGCGCCCTCGGGGGTGGAGCGGGTCAGGGTCGGGGTCTCGACCTCGACGAAGTCGCGGGCGTCGAGGACGTCGCGAGCCGCCTTGTTGATCTTGCTGCGCAGGCGCAGGGCGGCGTTGGGACCCGAGCGGCGCAGGTCGAGGTAGCGGTGCTTGAGGCGCGCCTCCTCGCCGACCTCGCCGCCCTTGTGGCCGGACGCGTCGTCGATCGGGAACGGCAGCGGGTCGGAGGTGGAGAGCACCTCGACCTCGGTCGCGACGACCTCGTAGTGACCGGTCGGAAGCTGGGGGTTGACGTTGCCCTCGCTGCGCTCGACGACCTCGCCCGTCACCTTCAGGCAGAACTCACTGCGAAGCGGGTGAGCGACCTCCGGGTCTCGGATCACGACCTGGACCACACCGGACGCGTCACGCAGGTCGATGAAGGCGACCCCGCCGTGATCGCGCCGACGCGCCACCCATCCGGCGAGGGTGACGGTCTGGCCGACGTGCGCAGGCAGCGTCAGGGCGCCGGCGTCATGGGTGCGGATCACTTGTTCTCCTCAGAGGTGCTGACGGTGCTGACGATGGTGGGCCGGAGGTCGTGCTCCGGCGGGGTCCAGGTGGCGGGGTCGGCCTCGACCTGCTCCCCGGTGCGGATGTCCTTGACCTGGCTCGTGCCGTCGGCCTGGACGAACCAGACGAACGGGATCCCGCGACGCTCGGCGAAACGGATCTGCTTGCCGAACTTCGCCGGCGTGGGGGCGACCTCGCACGCGATGTCCCGCGCGCGGAGCCCCGCAGCGACGCGGGTGCTGGCGGTCCGGTCGTCCTCGCTGTTGAGTGCGACGAGCACGACGCTCGGCACCGGCCGGCTGCCGGACAGGACACCGTCGGAGATGAGCGGGATGAGGGTGCGGGAAACCCCGAAGGACACCCCGACGCCGGGATAGGTCGTACGACCGTCGCTGGCGAGCGCGTCGTAGCGCCCTCCCCCGCCGACGGACTTGAGGCGCTCGTAGCCCTCCATGAAGATCTCGACGACCGTGCCGGTGTAGTAGTCGAGGCCGCGCGCGATGCGCAGGTTGGCCTCCACGCCCACGGTGTCGCCGGCGACGGCGCGGCAACCCTCGACCACGGCGGCGAGCTCCTCGAGGCCCTGGTCGAGCAGCTCGTCGCTCACCCCGAGCGCGCGGACCCGCTCGACGAACGAGGTGTCCTCGACGCGGATGGTGGCGAGCTCGAGGCACCGCTGCGCCTGCTCCGGGGTGGCACCGACCCGCTCCACGAGCATGGTGGCGACCTCGTCGGCGGGGAGCTTGTCGAGCTTGTCGATCACCCGGATGGCGTCGGTGACGTCGTCGATGCCGAGTCCGCGGTAGAAGCCCTGGATCAGCTTGCGGTTGTTGAACTGGAACGACACCCGCGGGATGGGCAGCCGGCCGAGCGCGTCGACCATCACCGCCATCACCTCGACGTCGTGGTGGAAGGGCAGCTCGTCACGCCCGACGATGTCGACGTCGGCCTGGGTGAACTGGCGGTAGCGGCCCTCCTGGGGCCGCTCGCCACGCCACGCGGGCTGCACCTGGAAGCGTCGGAACGGGAACTCGAGGTGGCCCGCGTGCTCGAGGACGTAGCGTGCGAAGGGCACCGTGAGGTCGAAGTGGAGACCCAGCTCGGCCTTCGCGTCGGGCTCGGCGGCGATGCGCTGCAGGACGTAGATCTCCTTGTCGACCTCACCGCCCTTGGCCAGTCGCTCGATCGGCTCGACGACACGGGTCTCGATGTTGGCGAAGCCGTGCAGCTCGAAGGTGCGCGAGACCGAGGCGATCACCTCGCGCTCGACGGCGCGCTGCGCAGGCAGCAGCTCGGGGAACCCGCTCAGCGGGGCGATCTTGCTCATCAGTGGTCCTGGGTGAGGTCTCGGGGAAGGTCTTGGAGGAAGGGATTGGTGGCGCGCTCGCGCCCGATGGAGGTCTGCTCACCGTGGCCCGGAAGCACGACGATGTCGTCGGCGAGCGGCAGGACCTTCTCGGTGAGGCTGCGCAGCATCGTGGCGTGGTCGCCACCGGGCAGGTCGGTGCGCCCGATCGACCCCGCGAAGAGCAGGTCGCCGGAGAACATCACCTCCGAGACGTCCTGCTGGGCGTACGGCGTACGGAAGGTCACCGACCCCTCGGTGTGGCCCGGGGTGTGGTCGACGACGAACCTGAGCCCGGCGAGCTCGAGCTCGGCGAGGTCGCTCAGCTCCCGCACGTCGTCGGGCTCGGCCCACGAGTAGTCGCCACCGAGCAGCATCTGGGTCGTCTCGGGGCTCATCCCGGCCATCGGGTCGGAGAGCAGGTGCCGGTCGGACGGGTGGATCCAGGCCGTGGCGTCGTAGGTGCCCGCGACCGGCGCGACGCACCACATGTGGTCGACGTGGCCGTGGGTGACCAGGACGCTCACCGGCTTGAGCCGGTGCTCGCGGACGACCTGGTCGACACCAGCCGCGGAGTCCTTGCCCGGATCGATGACCACGCACTCAGACCCGGGACCCGTCGCCACGACGTAGCAGTTGGTCCCCCAGGGTCCGGCGGGGAAGCCGGCGATGAACACGGGCGTCAGTCCTTGCTGGTCGTCGTACTCCTGCTTGCGGTGGGAAGCCTACCGAGGGCACTCCGGGCCATGACTACGATGGGCGACCATGAGCGCCGACAAGCAGTCCCGAGACGACGCGACCCCGGATCAGCAGCCCTGGGGTCGGGTGGCCGAGGACGGCACCGTCTTTGTCCGAACCGCCGATGGCGAGCGTCCCGTGGGGTCCTACGAGGCCGGCACGTCCGAGGAGGCGCTGGAGTTCTTCACCAAGCGCTTCGAGGAGCTGGAGGGCAAGGTCCACCTGCTCGAGCAGCGCGTCACGTCGGGCCGGCTCGCTCCCGAGGAGGCCACCTCGTCGGCGAAGGCGCTGCGCGAGCAGGTCGTGGACGCCCACGCGGTCGGTGACCTCGTGTCCCTCGCCGCGCGGCTCGACGCGCTCGCCCCGGTCATCGCCGTCCAGCGCTCGGCGCGCAAGGAGGAGCGGGCCCAGAAGACCGCCGAGTCGAAGGCGGCCAAGGAGAAGCTCGTCGCCGAGGCCGAGCGGCTCGCCGAGGGCACCGACTGGCGCAACGGCGCCAACCGGCTGCGCGAGCTGCTGGCGACGTGGAAGGAGCTGCCCCGGCTCGACCGGGCCACCGACGACGCGCTGTGGCGCCGGTTCTCCACCGCGCGGACGACGTACACCCGCCACCGCAAGGCGCACTTCGCCGAGGAGCACGAGCGCCGCGACTCCGCCCGGGTGATCAAGGAGCGGCTTGCGAAGGAGGCCGAGGCGCTCTCGTCCTCGACCGAGTGGGGCCCGACCGCCGGCAGGTACCGCGACCTGATGCGCGAGTGGAAGGCCGCCGGCCCCGCGCCGCGCGAGGTCGACGACAAGCTCTGGCAGCGCTTCCGTGGCGCCCAGGACACCTTCTTCGGTGCCCGCGACGCCGCCAACGCCGCGCTCGACGAGGAGTTCGCGGCCAACGCCGAGGTCAAGGACGCGATCCTGGTCGAGGCCGAGGCCCTGGTCCCCGTGACGGACGTCGAGGCCGCCAAGAAGGCCTTCCGCGACCTGGCGGACCGTTGGGACGCCGCCGGCAAGGTGCCGCGCGACCGGATGAAGGAGCTCGAAGGACGGATGCGGAAGGTCGAGCAGGCCATCCGCGCGGTCGAGGACGAGCAGTGGAGCCGGAGCGACCCGGAGAAGTCCGCCCGCGCCGACGACATGATCGGCAAGCTCGAGGCCGGCATCGCCGAGACGCAGGCCAAGCTCGACAAGGCCTCCGCCGCCGGCGACGAGCGGCGCGTGAAGGACCTCGAGTCCGAGCTCGCCAACAAGCAGGCCTTCCTCGACATGGCGAAGAAGGCAGCCGCGGACTTCGGCTGACCGGGCAGTTCCTGCCCGTCTGTCGCGCCGACCGGGCACTTCCTGCCCGTCTGCCGCGCCGACCGGGCGCTTCCTGCCCGTCTCGCGCGCCGACCGGGCACTTCCTCGTGCTCGAACCGGCAGGAAGTGCCCGCTCACTTTCACGGACGGGCAGGAAGTGCCCGCTCACGTGTGGTGCTAGGCGGTGACGCGGTAGGCGTCGAAGACGCCCGGGACCGCGCGAACCGCGCGGAGCACGCCGTCGAGGTGGGCGGCGTCGGCCATCTCGAAGGAGAAGCGGCTCTTGGCGACCCGGTCGCGGGTGGTGGAGAGCGTCGCGCTGAGGATGTTCACGTGGGCGTCGGAGAGCGCCATCGTGATGTCGGAGAGCAGGCGGGCGCGGTCGAGGGCCTCGACCTGGATGTTGACCAGGAACGTGGACTGCGACGTCGGCGCCCACTCCACCTCGAGCACGCGCTCGGGCTGGCCGAGCAGGCTGGAGGCGTTGGTGCAGTCCTTGCGGTGCACCGACACTCCCCCGCCCTTGGTGACGAAGCCGAGGATCGGGTCGGGCGGCACCGGGGTGCAGCACTTGGCGAGCTTGACCCAGAGGTCGTCCACGCCCTTGACGATGACGCCGGAGTCGGTCGGCCCGCGCTTGGCCGCGCGTGAGCGACCGGTGATCGTGACGCCCTCGGAGAGGTCCTCCTGGGCCCCGTCGTCGCCGCCGTGCAGGTCGATGACACGACGTACGACGGCCTGCGCGCTGAGGTTGCCCTCCCCGACCGCGGCGTACAGCGCCGAGACGTCGGCGTGGTGGAAGTGCTCGGCGACGAGCGCCAGGACGTCGTGGGTCATCAAGCGGTTGAGGGGCAGGCCCTCCTTGCGCATGAGCTTGGCGATCTGGTCCTTGCCGCGCTCGATCGCCTCGTCGCGGCGCTCCTTGGTGAACCACTGGCGGATCTTGGACCGGGCGCGCGGCGACTGGACGAAGTTGAGCCAGTCGCGCGAGGGGCCCGACGTGGGCGACTTGGAGGTGAAGACCTCGACGACGTCGCCGTTGTCGAGCGTGGACTCGAGCGGGACCAGCCGGCCGTTGACCCGGGAGCCGATCGTGTGGTGGCCGACCTCCGTGTGCACGGCGTAGGCGAAGTCGACAGGCGTCGCCCCCATCGGCAGCGGGATCACGTCGCCGCGCGGGGTGAAGACGTAGACCTGCTGCTGGTTCATCTCGAAGCGCAGCGACTCCAGGAACTCGCCCGGGTCCTCGACCTCGGACTGCCAGTCGAGGAGCTGGCGCAGCCAGGTCAGGTCGTCCTTGTCACCGAGGCGGTCGGTGTCCACGCCGGCCTTCGAGTTCTCCTTGTACTTCCAGTGCGCCGCGACGCCGTACTCGGCCCGGCGGTGCTGGGCGAAGGTGCGGATCTGCACCTCGACCGGCTTGCCCTGCGGCCCGATGACCGTCGTGTGGAGCGACTGGTACATGTTGAACTTCGGCATCGCGACGTAGTCCTTGAACCGCCCCAGCACCGGGTTCCAGCGGGAGTGGATCACCCCGAGCGCGCTGTAGCAGTCACGGTCCTCGTCGACGAGGATCCGGATGCCGACGAGGTCGTAGATGTCGGAGAAGTCGCGGCCGCCGACGATCATCTTCTGGTAGATCGAGTAGTAGTGCTTGGGCCGACCGGTGACCTTCGCGTTGATGCGCGAGGCCTTGAGGTCCTGCTCGATCTCGACGACGACCTCGGCGAGGAACTGGTCGCGCGAGGGCGCCCGCTCGGCGACCATCCGCACGATCTCGTCGTAGATCTTCGGGTGGAGCGTCGCGAACGCGAGGTCCTCGAGCTCCCACTTGAGGGTGTTCATGCCGAGGCGGTGGGCCAGCGGCGCGTAGATGTCGAGCGTCTCGCGGCTCGAGCGCTCCTGGGAGGCCGCCGGGACGTAGCGCAGCGTGCGCATGTTGTGCAGGCGGTCGGCGAGCTTGATGACCAGCACGCGGATGTCGCGCGACATCGCCACGATCATCTTGCGGATGGTCTCGGCCTGCGCCGAGTCGCCGTACTGCACCTTGTCGAGCTTGGTGACGCCGTCGACCAGCAGCGCGACCTCGTCACCGAAGTCGGCGCGCAGGGCCTCCAGCGTGTAGGGCGTGTCCTCGACCGTGTCGTGGAGCAGCGCCGCGACCAGCGTCGGCTCGGTCATGCCGATGTCGGCGAGGATCGTGGTGACCGCGAGCGGGTGGGTGATGTAGGGGTCGCCGCTCTTGCGCATCTGGCCGGTGTGCCACTTGTCGGCGACCGCGTAGGCGCGCTCGAGCAGCGCCAGGTCGGCCTTCGGGTGGTTGGCCCGCACCGCGCGGAAGAGGGGCTCGAGGACCGGGTTGGACGAGGGCGGCCGGGTGCCGACCCGGGCGAGCCTGGCCCGCATCCCGCGCGCTGTCAGAGGCGCCTTGGCGTCCTGCGCGGGTGCCGGGTCCTCTGCCATTGGACCAGTCTAGTGAGCGCCGTCAGATCGTGAGCAGCGAGTCGACCGCGAGGTCGCCGGTGACCGTCCGGGGGTCGAGGAACGAGAGCTCCATCAGCACCGACGCGCCGGTCGCGACGCCGCCGCAGGCCTCGATGAGCTGCCGCGTCGCCACTGCGGTGCCGCCGGTCGCCAGGACGTCGTCGACCATGAGCACCCGCTCCCCCGGCGCGATGGCGTCGGTGTGGACCTCGAGGGTCGCCTCGCCGTACTCGAGGGCGTAGGAGACCGCGTGCGCCTCGCGTGGCAGCTTGCCTGCCTTGCGCACCGGCACGAAGCCGACGCCGAGCGCCAGCGCGACCGGGGCGGCGAGGATGAAGCCGCGAGCCTCCATGCCGACGACCTTGTCGACGACGACGGTGCCGTGGTCGTCGCGGCCGGAGGCCGCCAGCGCGGTGATGACCGCCGAGAACGCGTGGTGGTCGGCGAGGACCGGGGTGATGTCCTTGAAGGTCACCCCCTCCTCGGGCCAGTCGGCCACGTCGACCGTCAGGCGCCTGAGCGCCTCCTGGGCCGTACGACGATCAGGCATCGTCGCGCGCGTCAGGGGCCGGCTGCCCGAGCGGCTCGTCGACCTTCGCGATCGCGGCGCGGGCGATGTCGATCTGGGTGCCGGGCGCGATCTCGAGGCGGGCGCGGTCGTCGGCGAGCGAGACGACGGTGCCGTAGATGCCCGAGGACATCATCACCCGCTGGCCGACCTCGATGCTCTGCTGGAGGCGGACGACCTCCTTCTGCCGGCGCTGCTGGGGCCGGACCACCATGAACCAGAACAGGGCCAGGATGGCCAGCAGGGGAAGCAGGGCGACGAGGTCGTTCACGGCGGGGGCTCTCCTCGAGGGTCGGGGTGCGGGAGCGCGTGGAGTCTACGCGGGTCCCCCGCCCGGGGCCGCAGCCGCCGCGGTGGCTGCTGCCAACTCACACGTCGTCGAACAGCGTGGAGTCGACGGTCGGCACAGGCGGCGGCGTCAGGCCCAGGTGGTGCCAGGCCGCAGGCGTCGCGACCCGGCCTCGCGGCGTACGCGCGAGCATGCCCAGCCGGACCAGGAACGGCTCGGCGACCTCCTCGACGGTCTCGCGCTCCTCGCCGACGGCGACGGCGAGGGTGGACACGCCGACCGGTCCCCCGCCGAACCGACGGCACAGCACGTCGAGCACCGCCCGGTCGAGGCGGTCGAGACCGGACTCGTCGACCTCGAACAGGTCGAGGGCGGCCTGCGCCACCGGCAGGCTCAGCACACCGTCGGCGCGCACCTGCGCGTAGTCGCGGACGCGACGGAGCAGGCGGTTGGCGATGCGGGGGGTGCCGCGCGAGCGGGAGGCGATCTCGCCCGATCCGTCGGCGGTGAGGTGGACGCCGAGCAGGCCGGCGGATCGGTGCACGATCTGGTCGAGCTCGTGGGGCTCGTAGAACTCGAGGTGGGCGGTGAAGCCGAACCGGTCGCGCAGCGGGCCCGGCAGCAGCCCGGCCCGGGTGGTGGCGCCCACGAGGGTGAACGGCGGGATCTCCAGCGGGATCGCGGTGGCGCCGGGCCCCTTGCCGATGACGACGTCGACCCGGAAGTCCTCCATCGCCATGTAGAGCATCTCCTCGGCCGGTCGCGACATCCGGTGGATCTCGTCGACGAAGAGGACGTCGCCCTCGTTGAGCCCCGACAGGATCGCGGCGAGGTCGCCCGCGTGGGTGATCGCCGGACCGCTCGTGAGCCGCAGCGGCGTGCTCATCTCGGCGGCGATGATCATCGCGAGGGTGGTCTTGCCGAGGCCCGGGGGGCCAGAGAGCAGGACGTGGTCGGGTGCCCGGCCACGGCGGCGGGCGGCCTCGAGCACCAGCCCCAGCTGGTCGCGCACGCGTGCCTGCCCGACCACCTCGTCGAGCGTCTTGGGCCGCAGGGCGGCCTCGACGGCACGCTCGTCACCGTCCGCATCGGCGTCGGTGAGCCGCTGGAGGTGGCCGAGCTCGGCCGCGCTCAGCTCGACCTCGTCGTAGGTGTCCTCGTCGGTGTCGTCCCAGTTCATCGGCGCCTCAGGCCCTGCTCAGCGTGCGGAGGGCCGCGCGCAGCAGCGCACCCACGTCGGGCGCGTCACCGGCGTCGGGCGCGACGGCCTCGACCGCCTTCTCCGACTCCTTGGCCGACCAGCCGAGCCCGACGAGGCCCTGGTGGACCTGGTCACGCCACGCGTCGGTCGCCGGCACCGCAGCGGCAGCGGAGTGGTGGACGCCGACCGGCGGGCCGATGCGGTCCTTGAGCTCGAGGATGATGCGCTGGGCGCCCTTCTGGCCGATGCCCGGGACGCGGGTCAGCGCCTTGACGTCCTCGGTCGTGATGGCGCGACGTACGTCGTCGGGGCTCATCACCGCGACGATCGCCTGGGCGACCTTGGGGCCGACGCCCGAGGCGGTCTGCACGATCTCGAAGACCTGCTTCTCGTCCTCGTCGAGGAAGCCGAAGATCGTCAGGCTGTCCTCGCGCACGACCATGCTGGTGGGCAGCGTCGCCGGGGTGCCGACGCGGAGGGTGGCGAGGGTGCCGGGCGTGCACATCAGCTCGAGGCCGACGCCGCCGACCTCGAGGACGGCGCTGGACAGGGTGACGGCGGCGACCTCGCCGCGGACGAAGGCGATCATCGGGTCCTCACGGGGGTGTTCCTCCGGGCCTGGGCCACGGCGGCCTCGAGGCGGTTGCTGGCGGAGCCGCGCCAGACGTGGGTGATGGCCAGCGCGAGCGCGTCGGCGGCGTCGGCGGGCTTCGGCAGCTCGGCGAGGCGCAGGATGCGGACGACCATCGCACCCACCTGCTCCTTGTCGGCGCGGCCGTTGCCCGACACCGCGGCCTTGACCTCGCTCGGGGTGTGCATCGCGATCGGCAGGCCCCTGCGTGCGGCGACGACGAGCGCGATGCCGCTGGCCTGGGCGGTGCCCATGATCGTGCTCGAGTCGGAGCGCGCGAAGACCCGCTCCACCGCGACCGCGTCGGGCCGGTGCTCCTCGATCCAGGCGTCGAGGCCCTTCTCGATGGTCACCAAGCGTTCGGCGATCGGCAGCGTGGAGCTGGTGCGGACGACACCGACGTCGACCATGGTCAGCGGCCGGCCGACGCTGCCGTCGACCACGCCGACACCGCACCGGGTCAGGCCGGGGTCGATGCCGAGCACGCGCACGCCACTCCCCTTCCACCGCCGGTCCGTCCGGAGCCCGTCCGAACATGTGTTCGTGCGATCACGCTAACCCGCGGCGGGCGCGCGACGGCGTACGACACGCGGCGCGTCGCCTCCCCGCGGCGCCTGCTTGTCGGCCTGCTCGGGCTGTAACGCCGGGTTCGTGGTTGTACCGACCGTGGGCGGAGTCCAGTGGTCGAAGCAACGCCGAGTGTGAGGCGGTGTTGTGGATGGCGATGAGGGCGATCTCGTATGAGGAGCAGGAGGAGTTCTTCGATCTGGTGTGCTCGGGGCTGTCGCTGCAGCGTGCAGCGACAGGTTCGGGCGTGTCGGTGAAGGCCGGGACGGGCTGGTGGCGACGATCAGGGCTCATGAGCCCTGTGATCCAGCTCGGCCGCGATGGTGGCCTGCCCGGAAGCGCGCCGGCCAGGGTGCCGGACGAGCCACGCCCCGACGGCCGGCCGCGGCAGCGGCGAGCATTGACCAGTGAGGACCGGTCCGCGATCGCGGTCGCGCTACGGTGCGGCTGCACCTACCAGGAGATCGGTGACCTGATCGGGCGCGACAAGTCGGTGATCTGGCGTGAGGTCAACCGCAACCGCGGCCCGGACGGCTCGTACTGGGGACCGGTCGCGCACCGCGCCGCGCATGAGCGCCGCCGGCGCCCCAAGCAGCACAAGCTTGCCCGCAATCCGGGGCTGTGCCGGTGGATCGAGGACCAGATGGACGACGGCTGGTCACCCAGGCTGATCGGGCAGGTGCTGCGCCGAGACCATCCACACGAGAGCATGAACCGGGTGGGCCACGAGACGATCTACCAGACGCTGTACGTGCAGGGCCGCGGCGAGCTGCGCAAGGACCTGCACCAGCAGCTGAGCCTCAAACGCAACCAGCGCAAACCCCGCGGGCACAACACACGGACCACGTCGCCCTACGCCGAGGCGTTCAAGATCAGCGACCGGCCCGCCGACGTCGAGGACCGGGCGGTGCCCGGACACTGGGAGGGCGACCTCATCGTCGGCCCGGCCAGCAAGTCGGCGATCGGAACGCTGGTGGAGCGCTCGACCAGGTTCACGATCCTGCTGCACCTGCCCGGGCGCCATGACGCCGCCAGCGTCGCGGAGGCGATGATCCGCGAGATGAGCCAGCTGCCCGAGCACCTGCGCCGCTCGATCACCTGGGACCGTGGCGGCGAGCTCGCCGAGTGGCAACGCATCCAGCTCGAGCTCGCCACCACGGTCTACTTCTGCGACCCCCGCTCGCCGTGGCAGCGCGGCACTAACGAGAACACCAACCGGCTGCTGCGGCACTGGTTCGAGAAAGGCACCGACCTCAGCATCCACACTGCAGAGGACCTCCGCCGAGTTGCCGACAGCCTCAACCGTCGACCCCGCCCTACCCTTGAGCTGCAGACCCCAGCCGACCGGCTGGCTGCGCTGCTGACCAACCCGTCAGCAGCATGACCGTTGCTTAGACCGCTGGACCTCGCCCGTGATGCATCTGGGTGGGTAGTTGGACTAACCCGGCGTTACAGCGGTGAAGAGCAGAGGTCAGGCGTCGGCGGTCTCGAGCTCGGCCATCACGTCGGCGGGGATGTCGACGTTGGTGAAGACGTCCTGCACGTCGTCGAGGTCCTCGAGGGCGTCGACGAGGTGGAGCACCTTGCCGGCGCCGTCGGCGTCGACCGGGATCTCGAGGCTCGCGACGAACTGCACGTCGGCGGAGTCGTAGTCGATGCCGGCGTCCTGCAGGGCGGTGCGGACCGCGACGACGTCGGTGGCCTCGCTCTGCACCTCGAACGCCTCGTCGAGGTCGTTGACCTCCTCGGCGCCGGCGTCGAGGGTGGCCTCGAGGACGTCGTCCTCGGTGACCTCCCGGACCGTGCCGTCGTGGTCCTGCGACTTCGGCACGACCACGATCCCCTTGCGGGTGAACAGGCGCGAGACCGAGCCGGGGTCGGCCATGGTGCCGCCGTTGCGGGTGACCGCCGTGCGGACCTCCATCGCGGCGCGGTTGGTGTTGTCGGTGAGGCACTCGACGAGGATCGCCACGCCCTGCGGGCCGTAGACCTCGTAGGAGATCGCCTTGTAGTCGACTCCGCCCGACTCGGCACCCGAGCCCCGCTTGAGCGCGGAGTCGATGTTCTTGTTGGGGACCGAGCTCTTCTTCGCCTTCTGGATGGCGTCGTAGAGCGTCGGGTTGCCGGCCGGGTCGCCGCCACCCTGCTTCGCGGCGACCTCGATGTTCTTGATCAGCTTGGCGAAGAGCTTGCCGCGCTTGGCGTCGATCGCGGCCTTCTTGTGCTTGGTCGTTGCCCACTTGGAGTGGCCTGACATGAGTCCCTCTATCCGTCGCTGTGCGTCTGTGCGGTCGTCAGGCCGAGCGCACCAGGTCCACGAACATGCCGTGCACCCGGCCGTCGCCACCGACCTCGGGATGGAACGAGGTCGCCATCAGGGGGCCTTGACGGACCGCGACGATCCTACCCGCGGCCGGCCCTTCCTCCACCCGGGCCAGCACCTCCACGTCGTCGTCGACCGCCTCGACCCACGGCGCGCGGATGAACACCGCGCGCACCGGGTCGGCCAGGCCGTCGACATGGAGATCCTCCTCGAAGGAGTCGACCTGGCGGCCGAAGGCGTTGCGGCGCACGGTGATGTGCAGCCCGCCGACGGTCTCCTGTCCCGCCGCGCCGTCCTCGATCCGGTCGGCCAGCAGGATCATGCCCGCGCACGTCCCGAACGCGGGCAGCCCACCGCGTACGGCGTCGCGCAGCGGCTCGAGCAGGTCGAAGATCCGGGCCAGCTTGACCATCGTCGTGGACTCGCCACCGGGGATGACCAGTCCGTCGCACGCGGCGAGCTCGGCAGGACGGCGTACGGAGATCGCGTCCGCGCCCAGGGACCGCAGGACGGAGAGGTGCTCGCGCACGTCGCCCTGCAGCGCGAGCACGCCGATGGTCGGATCCACGATCGTCGATCCTAGGACCGTCGCTCCGCCGTAGGCTCACGCCCCATGAGGCTTCGCCGTCTGCCCGCCGTCCTGCTGGGGGTCGCGCTCGCCACCGGCAGCGCCCCGACGGCGACCGGCGCCGCGGTGGACCGGGACGGCGCCGACACCGGCAGCAGGCCGGCTCCCCGGACGGTGGACGGCTGGCCGACGGCGTCCCCGTCGAGCGTCGGCCTGCGCGCCCGAGCGATCCGGCGCGGCGCGGCCGAGGCCAGGCGCCTCGACTCCACCTGCTTCGCGGTGCTGCGCGACGGCAGGCTCGTGGCGCACCGCAGCTGGCGGCTGCCGCGCGACGAGCCGCGCGAGGTCTTCTCGATCACCAAGTCGGTCACGAGCACGCTGGTCGGCATCGCGGTGCGCGACGGCGACCTGCGTCTCGACGACCGCGTCTCGACCTACGTGCCGCAGTGGCGGGGCACGCCGTCGGAGTCGGTGACCGTGCGCAACCTGCTCGCCAACGACAGCGGCCGCTTCTGGTCGCTCCAGTCGGACTACGTCGACCTCCTGACGGCCCGGAGCCGCACGCGGTACGCCGTCTCCCTTCCCCAGCAGTACGCGCCGGGCAGCGCGTGGGCCTACAACAACGCCGCGATCCAGGTCCTCGAGCCGGTGCTGGAGCGGGCGACCGGCATGCCGGTGGCGCGCTTCGCCAGGAAGCGGCTGTTCGACCCGCTCGGGATGACCCGTACGAGCTTCGTCACCGACCGGGCCGACGACGCGGCCGTCTTCCACGGGCTGCGCACCACCTGCCTCGACATCGCCCGGCTGGGCCGGCTCCACCTCGGCCGGGGAAAGGTCGACGGCACGCGGATCATCGACCGCAGCTGGGTCCGCGAGGCCGTGGGCCGGTCCTCCACGGTCCACAACGCGGCCTACGGCTTCCTCTGGTGGCTCAACCGACCCGGTGCGCTCCGCGGCGCCACCGACCCCGTCGACGCCCAGGGTCAACCGCTGCGGCCCACCAGCGGGCAGCTCGCGCCGTCGGCGCCGGAGGAGGTCTTCGCCGCGCTCGGCTTCGGCGGCCAGGTGCTGCTCGTCGACCCGACGACGCGGACCATGGTGGTCCGCCTCGGCCTGCCCGCACAGCCCGGCGAGGAGGCGTACGGCTTCACGAACGCCGCCCGCGTGCTGACCCGCGCGGTGCGCTGACCCGACCCTGCGCTGACGCGTGACGCCGCGGCGGACGGTGCGGCACACTCGACGGATGGTCGGGGCGTGGGAGCACCTGCCGGCGGCGCGGGTCCCGGCGCCGCTCGCCCGGCACGTCGTCGCGATGGACGGCTACTCCGCCGAGGGACTCGCGCCCGGGGTGCACCGCGGCCTGCCGTCCGCGGGGCTGACCCTCGTGCTGGGCCTCGGGCGACCGCTGCGGACCGCCCCGACCGAGCAGGCCTGGGTCGACGGGGTGCGCGACGCGCAGTGGGTGAGCCTCGGCGGGCTCCACACCCGGGCGGCGATGGTCGAGCAGCCCGACAGGTGGGCCGGGGTGCAGCTGACCCTCCACCCGGTGGGCGTCCGACGGCTCCTGGGCGTCCCGGCGTCCGACCTGCCCGTGGGCAGCTGGGACGCGCGCGACCTGCTCGGCCCTGAGGTCGAGCGGGTCGTCGAGGAGCTGCACGCGGCGCCCGACTGGCCCGGGAGGTACGCCGCGGTCGGTCGGTTCCTGCTGCGGCTGGCCGCCCGCGCCGACCGGAGCACCTCCCACCACGGACCGTCGCCGGAGGTGGAGGAGGCGTGGCGGTTGCTCACCGGCCCGGCGCCCCGGGCGGTCGCCGACGTCGCCGACACCGTGGGTTACAGCCGCCGGCGACTCACCCAGCTGCTCACGGCCGAGACGGGACACGGCCCCAAGACCCTCCAGCGGCTCGCGCGCTTCGACACCGCGCGGCGTGAGGTGGTCGCGGCGGCGGCCGCAGGGTCGTCCCTGGCGCAGGTGGCCGCCCGGACGGGCTACTACGACCAGTCCCACCTGGCGCGGGACTTCCACGAGTTCGCCGGGCTGGGGCCGTCGGCCTGGCTCGCCGCCGAGTTCCCAAATGTCCAAGGCGCCCCGGGCGGCGGCGCGGCAACATCGTCGGCATGAGCAAACAGCACCGCACCACCGTCTGGCCCGCACTGCAGGCGCACGACCCGGACCTCGTCATCCGCACGCTCGTCGCCCTCGGCTTCGAGGAGACCGCTGCCTACCGCGACGAAGCGGGCGTCGTGCAGCACGCCCAGCTCGACTGGCCCGAGGGCGGCGGGGTGATGCTCGGCTGCCACAAGCCGGACGGCCCGTTCACCCAGCAGCCCGGCACCACGGCGGCGTACGTCGTCGCCTCCGACGTCGCCGCCGTCCACGGCCGAGCCGTCGAGGCCGGGCTCGACCCGTCACCGGTCGTCGAGCAGGACTACGGCAGCCGGGAGTTCCGGGTCACCGACGCGGAGGGCAACCAGTGGTCCTTCGGCACCTACGCCGGGGAGCCGCGGCGGGACTGAGGCCCGCCGCGGCCGGGTGTCACCAGCCGCGCTCGGACAGACGGTGCGGCTGCGGGATCTCGTCGACGTTGATGCCGACCATGGCCTCGCCCAGGCCGCGGGAGACCTTGGCGACCACGTCGGGGTCGTCGTGGAAGGTCGTGGCCTTCACGATCGCCTCGGCGCGCTGGGCGGGGTTGCCGGACTTGAAGATGCCCGAGCCCACGAAGACGCCCTCGGCGCCGAGCTGCATCATCATCGCCGCGTCGGCCGGGGTGGCGATGCCGCCGGCGGTGAAGAGCACCACCGGCAGCTTGCCCGCAGCCGCGACCTCCTTGACCAGCTCGTAGGGGGCCTGCAGCTCCTTGGCCGCGACGTAGAGCTCGTCCTCCGCCATGCTGTGCAGCCGGCGCAGCTCGCCGCCGATCGTGCGCATGTGCATCACCGCGTTGGACACGTCGCCGGTGCCGGCCTCGCCCTTGGACCGGATCATCGCCGCACCCTCGGTGATGCGGCGCAGCGCCTCACCCAGGTTGGTCGCACCGCACACGAACGGCACCGTGAAGGCCCACTTGTCGATGTGGTTGGTGTAGTCGGCCGGGGTCAGCACCTCGGACTCGTCGATGTAGTCGACGCCGAGCGACTGCAGGACCTGGGCCTCGGCGAAGTGACCGATGCGGGCCTTCGCCATCACCGGGATCGAGACGGCCTCGATGATGGAGTCGATCATGTCGGGATCGCTCATCCGGGAGACGCCACCCTGGGCGCGGATGTCGGCGGGAACCCGCTCGAGCGCCATCACCGCGACGGCACCGGCGTCCTCGGCGATCTTCGCCTGCTCGGCGGTGACGACGTCCATGATGACGCCGCCCTTGAGCATCTCGGCCATGCCGCGCTTGACGCGGCTCGTGCCGTGCTCGATGGGGGTCTCTGAAGGCGTCTGGGTGGACGTCTGGGGGGTGTGCTCAGCCATGCTCCGATCGTAGTGCGGGCTCATCCCAAAGGATGCACCGGGAGCACGGTGGTCGAGCGCGTGATCACCCCTGCGCTGCGGCCCGCGCGAGCGCCTGACGTCGTACGACCCAGATGCGCTGCACGACGGTCACGGTCGCCGCCACCGCGAGCGCCCAGAGCGCGACCTCGAGCAGGATCGGCAGGTCGAGGACGTCGGCGAAGAACGCGGGGACGAGCATGCCGACGAGGCGGTCGGGCCGCTCGGCGATGCCGACCTTGGCGTCGTAGCCGAGGTGGTCGGCCTTGGCCCGGGCGTAGGACGTGACCGCGCCCATGACGAGGATGACGAGGCACAGCACGAGGTAGAGGTGGCTCTCGGTGTGCCACGCGAAGTAGAGCGCCAGTCCGCCGAACAGCGCGCCGTCGGCGACCCGGTCGAGCGTGGAGTCGAGGAAGGCACCGAAGTCGTCCTTGCGGCCGACCTTGCGGGCCATCGCTCCGTCGACGAGGTCGCTGAACACGAAGGCGGTGATGAACAGCACGCCCTGCCACACCCAGCCCTGGGAGAAGAAGAACAGGGCACCGAAGCTCACCCCGAGCGTGCCGACGAGCGTCACGACGTCGGGGCTGATGCCGAGGCGGATGAACAGGTTGACGAAGGGCGCGAGCATGACGCCCTGCCAGAACTGCTTGAACCTGTCGAGCACGGCGGCAGGCTACCGGTCCAGCAGCGCGGCGCGTACGTCCGCCACCGCTGCGGGCGCGCCGGAGACGGTCCAGTCGACGCCCGACGCGGGTACGACGACGGACTCGCCGCCGGCACCGCGGATGATCGCGGCCCCCGGGAGCCGGTCCCAGTCGGCCACCGAGTGCTGGAAGAGCACGTCCCACTGGCCTGAAGCGATCGCCATCGTGTCCATGGTCCCGGAGCCGAACATCCGCAGCGTGCCGACCTGGCCCAACGCGCGGGCGAACGCCTCGCCGACCTCGCTGGCGAAGAACGGCGGGTGCAGGTAGGTCGCGGCGCAGCGCTCCTCGCGCGGCGTGTCGGGGAGCGGGGCGAGCGGCGCGCCGTCGCAGGTGCTCGGCAGGTCGGGGCCGCCGACCCAGGTGCGCAGGCTGGCGGCGTGGTGGACCGCGCCCAGCAGCACGTCGTCCTCGTTGTGCAGGGCGATGGCGGTGCACCACCAGTCGCTGCCGCGGGAGAAGTTGAAGGTGCCGTCGACCGGGTCGATGACCCACGTGCGACCCGACGAGCCGGGCCTGGAGGTGCCCTCCTCCCCCACGATGGCGTCGTCCGGGCGCTCGGCGGTGAGCTGCTGCACGATCAGGCGCTCGGCCGCGGTGTCGGCCTGGGTGACGATGTCGGAGCCGCTCGTCTTGCGCTCGACGTCCAGTCCCTCCTGCCGGATGCGGGCGGCCAGCAGGGCTGCCTCCCGCACGAGATCGGCGGCCAGTGCGGCATCGGCGGCGAGGCGCGGGTCATCCACGGGGGCCACGCTAGCGCCGCGGCGTACTGTGGCAGGACGGAGCCAGTCAGGCTTCCGAATCGAGGAGCCCCGATGAGCGACAAGTCGCCACGGCAAGGCATGTCCAAGAAGTCCGGCAAGTCCATCAAGGAGAAGCGTGCCGAGAAGCACGCCAAGGCGGTCGGGAAGAGCGATGCCCCCGAGCCCCTGATGCCCAGGAAGAAGTGAGCCTGCTCGGCCTCGGCGTCATCGGCACGTCGGCCAAGGAGAACGAGCACCGCCTCCCGCTCCACCCCGACCACCTCGCACGCCTCGCTCCCGAGGTCGCGGCACGGACCACGCTCGAGCACGGGTACGCCGACCACTTCGGGATCAGCGACGAGTCGCTGGCGCCGCACGTGGCCGGCTTCGCCTCGCGCGAGGAGATCCTGCGGGACTCCGACGTCGTGGTGCTCCCCAAGCCCCAGCACGACGACGTCGCGGCCATGCGTCCCGGCCAGGTCCTCTGGGGGTGGCCGCACTGCGTGCAGGACCGGGCGCTGACGCAGCTCGCGATCGACCGCGAGCTGACGCTGATCGCCTTCGAGGCGATGAACCACTGGACGACGGACGGACACGTCGGACTCCACGTGTTCCACAAGAACAACGAGCTCGCCGGCTACTGCTCGGTGCTGCAGGCGATGGAGCTCGTCGGCATCACCGGGGACTACGGACGCCGGCTGAGCGCGGTCGTCATCGGGTTCGGGGCCACCGCGCGCGGCGCGGTCACCGCCTTGAAGGCCCACGGCGTCCACGAGGTCGTGGTGCTCACCACTCGGGGGGTCGCTGCCGTGGGTTCACCGATCCACTCGGTGCGGATCCGCCAGTTCGACCACCACCCCGACGACGCGATCGTCACCCATGTCATCACCGAGCGCGGACGGATGCCCGTCGCGCCCTACCTGGCCGAGGCGGACATCGTCGTCAACTGCACGCTGCAGGACACCGCGGCGCCTCTGACCTACCTGCGCACCGAGGACCTGGCCGACTTCCGGCTGGGCAGCCTCATCGTGGACGTGTCCTGCGACGAGGGCATGGGCTTCTCGTGGGCCAGGCCGACGACGTTCGACGAGCCGATGTTCACCGTCGCGGACCGCGTGCACTACTACGCCGTCGACCACAGCCCGTCCTACCTCTGGGACTCGGCGACGTGGGAGAACAGCGAGGCGCTCCTCCCCTTCATGGAGACCGTCCTCCGCGGGCCCGCTGCGTGGGACGCGGACGAGACGATCAGTCGCGCCATCGAGATCCGCGAGGGCCGTATCCAGAACCCCGCGATCCTGGCCTTCCAGGGGCGGTCGCCGGAGCACCCCTACCCGGTCGGCTGACCCCCGGTCGGATCCTCCTGCTCGACCTCGGTCCAGGCCTTCGCGAGCAGGTCGCGGGTGTCCTCGAGCAGCTGCGGCAGCATCTTGGTGCCGCCGACGACGGTGATGAAGTTGGCGTCGCCGGTCCACCGCGGCACGACGTGCTGGTGCAGGTGCTCGGAGAGGGAGCCGCCGGCGGACCGGCCGAGGTTGAGCCCGACGTTGAAGGAGTGCGGGCGGCTCACCCGTCGTACGGCCCTCAGCGCCTGCTGCGTCATCGCCATCAGCTCGGCCGCCTCGTCGGCCGTGAGGTCGGTGAGGTCGGCGACGTGGCGGTAGGGCAGCACCATCAGGTGACCGGGGTTGTAGGGGTGCAGGTTGAGCACGACGTACGTCGACGCCCCGCGCGCCACGACGAGCGCCTCGTCGTCGGGGTGGGACGGGATCGCGCAGAACGGGCAGCCCTCGTCGTCCACCGCCGTCCGGACGTAGGCCATCCGGTGGGGCGTCCAGATCCGCTCGAGCCCGTCGTCACTCGTCCCGCCGCTCATGGCAGCGATCCTAGGGTGGCCCCATGACGTCGATCCGACCGGCCGGGGACGCCGACATGGCGGCCGTCGCGGACCTGTGGCACGAGGGCTGGCACGACGGCCACGCCGGGCACGTGCCGGACGGCCTCACCGCGGCACGCACGCTGGCGGCGTTCCACGAGCGCACGCCGCCGCGGGTGGCGGACACGGCGGTCGCGGTGGCCGACGACGGCTCGCTGCTCGGCTTCGTGATGGTGGTGGGCGACGAGGTGGAGCAGGTGTTCGTCGCACCGGGCGCCCGCGGGTCGGGCCTGGCCACCGAGCTGCTCGCCGAGGCCGAGCGGCGGGTGGCTGCCGGTGGGCACTCCTCGGCGTGGCTGGCAGTCGTCGTCGGCAACGCTCGCGCGCGCCGGTTCTACGAGCGACAGGGCTGGTCGGACGCCGGCGACCTGCCCTACGAGGTCACCGCGGATGGGGAGACCTTCGTCTCGCCGTGCCGGAGGTACGTGAAGCGGGTGCGCTGACCGCCTCGTCAGGGCTCCCGCCGGAAGGCGGGTGCCGCCTCCAGCCGGACGTCGCCCCAGCGACCCCGCAGCGTCGCTGCGAGGTCGCCGCCCAGCGCGGCCAGGTGCGGGTTGGACGTGCTCGACGCGACGGCGTCGAGGCGGTGCAGGACGAACGCACGCCGTGCGGGACGACGCGGACCGGCCCCGGCGTCGTCGTCCTCGAGGGCACCGGCGAGGAACCACGCCGGCGTCATCGCCTGCCACCCGAGCGTCGCGACCTCGAGGTCGCGTGTGAGCTGCTGCGGGCGTACGGCCTCACCCACGGCGGCGCAGTAGGCGGCGATGCCGGCCTCCGCGACCTCGTGCGGCAGCGTCCAGGCGCACCAGCAGCTCGGCCACGGCGCCAGGAGGTAGGCGACGTCCCAGGCGCGGTGGCGCAGCTCGGCGTGCTCGAAGTCGATGAGACGGACCCGGTCGGCGCCGACGACGTTGTTGTCCGGGCAGGTGTCGGCCGGGCTGAGCACCTCGTGGTCGTCGTCGGCGAGGGCTGCGGGCAGTGCGCGGAGCTCGTCGAGCGCGCGGGTGTGGGGCGGGAGGCCCAGGTCGTCGAGGGCCGCGGCGTACATCTCCGCAGCCGCGGCGAAGTCGTCGGCGAGGCTGCGTGCCGGGAGGTCGGGCCCGCGCTCGGCGAGCGCGTCGGCGAACGACGTACGGACCTCGGGGCTGCCTGCTGCGTGCACCGCTCCCAGCGCCTGGGCCCACCGCACCACGGCCCCGTGCGCCACGCCCGCGTCGGAGCCGAGCAGCGCGTCGGCCACGCTGCCCTCCCCCTCGACCACGGACATCACGACGAACGCGGGGTCGTCGGACTCGGCCAGCAGCGAAGGCGTGCCCGCAGCACCGCCGAGCGCCACCAGGGCCGCACGCTCCCGCCGCCCGCGGTAGGGGTCGTCGGGGCGGTGGACCTTCACGACGCGCGCGACCCCGTCCTTCGTGGCGAGGTAGGCACCGCCCCGCCCACCGCCCAGGACCACGACCTCGTCCCAGGACTCGTGGCCCATGGCGCGCGCCGTCGCCCTCCTCAGCTCCTCGTCCATCCCACCAGTGTGCCGCCGGGTGGGCGGCGTCACGGCACTCCATTCCGCCCCCGACCCGCTGGGGAACCGTCGGGTCGCCCAGCGCCGCTCCGGGCGACCCGACGGTTCCCCGACCGATGTGGAGGTCCGGTCAGTCCGCCTCGGCCCGGTAGAAGTCGACGGCCGGGCCGCCTCCGGGGAACACCCGGTCGTACAGCCGTGCGTCCGAGTAGAGATCCACGGCGCGTGTCAGGTCCAGGCCTTCGCCAGCCGCTGGACGATCTCGGTGAGGCGCTCGGGTGAGGTGGCGATGTTGAGCCGGACACACCCCGGCGTGCCCGGCGCGTACGACGCACCGTCGCTGACCATCACTCGGCCCCGCTGCAGTGCCACCGCCGCGGCGTCGTCGTGGCCGTAGGCCGAGGCGTCGAGCCAGGCGAGGTAGGTCGCCTCGAGCGGGCGCATCCGCACCTCCGGAAGGTGGGCGGCGAGCAGCTCCGCGAGCAGGGCGCGCTGCTGGTCCAGGCGCTCGACGAGTGAGCCGAGCCACGGGTCGCCGAGGTCGTACGCCGTCCGCGCGGCGATGGCACCGAGCGGCGAGTGCGAGTCGTTGCGCGACATCGGCTGGTCGGCGAGCAGCCGGCGGGAGGCGGGGTCGGGGACGACGACCTGCGCGCACCGCAGGCCGGCGGTGTTGAACGCCTTGGACGCGGCGACCACGGCGACGGCGTGGTCGTGGGTGCCCTCGATCGCGAGGTAGGAGAGGTGCTCGGCGCCCGGCAGCACGAGGGGTGCGTGGATCTCGTCGCTGACGACACGCGCGCCATGGCGTACGACGACGTCGCGGATCCCCTCGAGCTCGGCGCGGGTGAAGACCCGGCCCCACGGGTTGTGCGGCTGGGTGAGCAGCAGCGTCCGGGCCCCGTCGGCGAAGAGACGGTCGAGCCGGTCGAGGTCGATCTCCGCCCGGTCTGCGGAGGCCGGAACGTGGAGGCGCACCTCCTCGCGGCCGGTGACGCTCGCGAGCCCGAACTGGGCGTTGTAGCCCGGCGTCGGGAAGACCACTCCCCCGGGCCCGCTGAACACGTCGATCGCCAGTCGGACCCCGGCGGTCACGTCGACCACCGGGTGGACCGCCTCGGGCTCCGGTGCCCAGCCGAAGTGCCGCGACGACCAGTCGCTGTAGGACTCCGCCAGCGCCGGGTCCCAGCCGAAGAGCGGGTACCCGGTGATCCCGTCGGCGAGCGCCCGCTGGACGGCCTCGAGGACGACCGGGTCGACGGCGTAGTCCATCTCCGCCACCCACGCGGGGATCACGTCAGGCGGGACCGTGCCCCACTTGAGCGGCAGGGCACGGCGGGCCTGCTCGTCGGTGAGGTCGACGATCGGCCGGCCGGACGCCACCACCGCTGTCAGACCTGCTCGCGCGACGCGACGGCCGCGGCCACCCGCTCGATCGCCTCGGCCAGGGGTACGCCGTTGTCCTGGCGCCCGTCGCGGTAGCGGAACGACACGGCGCCCGCCTCCACGTCGGCGTCGCCGGCGATCATCATGAACGGCACCTTCTGCAGCTGCGCGTTGCGGATCTTCTTCTGCATCCGGTCGTCGGACTCGTCGACCTCGACCCGCAGGCCCTGCGCCTTCATCTGCTTCGCGATGTCGAACAGGTAGTCGTTGTGGCGCTCCGCGATCGGGATGCCCTGCACCTGGACGGGCGCGAGCCAGGGCGGGAACGCGCCGGCGTAGTGCTCAACGAGGACGCCGATGAACCGCTCGATGGAGCCGAACTTGGCGGAGTGGATCATCACCGGCTGCTGGCGGCTGCCGTCGGCGGCGACGTACTCCAGGTCGAAGCGGTCGGTCGCGGGCTGGTTGAAGTCGTACTGGATGGTCGACATCTGCCACGTGCGGCCGATCGCGTCCTTGGCCTGCACGGAGATCTTGGGGCCGTAGAACGCTGCGCCGCCCGGGTCGGGCACGAGGTCGACGCCGAACTTCAGCGCGGCGGTCTCCAGCACCTCGGTCGCGGTCGCCCACTGGTCGTCCGAGCCGATGAACTTGTCGGGCTTGGAGTCGTCGCGGGTCGACAGCTCGAAGTAGTAGTCGTCGAGGCCGAAGTCCTTGAGCAGTCCGGTGACGAAGGTGAGCAGGTGCTCGACCTCGGCCGGGGCCTGCTCCGGGGTGACGTAGGAGTGCGAGTCGTCCTGGGTCATCGCACGCACCCGGGTGAGGCCGTGCACGACGCCGGACTTCTCGTAGCGGTAGACCGACCCGAACTCGAAGAACCGCAGCGGCAGCTCGCGGTAGGAGCGCTGCCGCGAGCGGTAGATGAGGTTGTGCATCGGGCAGTTCATCGCCTTGAGGCGGTACTCGGCGTGCTCCATCTCCATCGGCGGGAACATGGTGTCCGCGTAGTAGGGCAGGTGCCCGGAGGTGTGGAACAGCCCGTCCTTGCTGATGTGGGGGGTGCCGACGTAGTCGAAGCCCTCCTCGAGGTGCCGACGGCGGACGTAGTCCTCCATCTCCCGCTTGATCACGCCACCCTTCGGGTGGAAGACCGCCATGCCCGACCCGATCTCGTCGGGGAACGAGTAGAGGTCGAGCTCGCGGCCGAGCTTGCGGTGGTCGCGCCGCTCGGCCTCCTCGATGCGGTGCAGGTGCTCCTCGAGCGCCTCCTTGGTCTCCCAGGCGGTGCCGTAGATGCGCTGGAGCTGCTTGTTCTTCTCGTCGCCGCGCCAGTAGGCCGCCGCGCTGCGCATCAGCTTGAACGCAGGGATCCGCTTGGTGGTC
The DNA here is from genome assembly GCF_048161455.1 of Nocardioides sp. T5. Classification (NCBI taxonomy): domain Bacteria; kingdom Bacillati; phylum Actinomycetota; class Actinomycetes; order Propionibacteriales; family Nocardioidaceae; genus Nocardioides; species Nocardioides sp. T5. The sequence continues at coordinate 2,763,420 of NZ_CP182415.1, forward strand.
GGCAGGTGCGGGCCGCGGCACAGGTCGGACCACTTGGCCTCGCCGTTGCGGCCGATGTTGTCGTAGATGGTCAGCTCGCCGGCACCCACCTCGACGGAGGCACCCTCGGTGTCCGAGGTGCCGGCGCCGCCCTTGAGGCCGATCAGCTCGATCTTGTAGGGCTCGTCCTTGAGCTCGGTCAGCGCGTCTGCGTCGGTGGTGACCCGGCGCTCGAAGCGCTGGTTCTCCTTGATGATCTTGCGCATCGCGGACTCGATCTTGACCAGGTCCTCGGGCACGAAGGGGGTCTCGACGTCGAAGTCGTAGTAGAAGCCGTTCTCCACCGGCGGGCCGATGCCCAGCTTGGCGTCGGGGAAGAGCTGCTGCACGGCCTGCGCCAGCACGTGGGCGGTGGAGTGCCGCAGGATGTCGCGCCCGTCGGGGCTGTCGATCGCCACGCCCTCGACCTCGTCGCCGTCGGCGAGCTCGTGGGCCAGGTCCTTGAGCTGCCCCGCGACCCGCGCGGCGACCACGTCGGCGTCGTCACGGAAGAGCTCCCAGGCCTTGGTGCCCGTCGTGACCGTGGTCTCCGCACGCTGATCGGCGTGGATGCGGACGACCTTGATGTCGGACACGAGTGCTCCTTCTGGGAGGTGGGGCGGGACGGTTGTCCCCGGCGATGCTATCGGCCGGACGACGACCGACTCACCCCGGTTTCCCGCACCCGTCGGCGGGCGAGCGCGACGGCGTTCGCGCCGATGGCCAGCAGGGCGTTGCCGTGCCCACCTCGCAGGCCGTTGTGCTCCTCGCGCGAGGACATCACGTTGCCCGGGCCGGGAGCCACGTCGACCGTCTGGTCCTGCGCCGCGACGGCGAAGAGCGGACCGACGAGACGGTCGTACGCCCACGGCAACGCGGTGAAGCCGAGGCGGATCACCTCGTTGGCGAGGCCGACCTGCCCACCGCTGCGGCGCCCGTCGGCGACGGCCAGGGCGCGACCGGCGACGCGCTCGGGCGTGGTGACCGGGAACGGCGGGCGCCCGGCCGCGTCGCCGTACGTCGCCGCCTGCCGGTAGATGGGCGTGTCGACGCCGCCGGGGGCGACGTACTCGATCCGGACGCCCGGGCGGTCGCGGTTGTCGACCCGGAGCTGACGCACCAGCGCGCGGACGCCCCACTTGCTCACGACGTACGCCGCCATGTCGGGGACGGCGATGTGCCCGATGACCGAGCCGACCAGCACCAGGTTGCCGGCGCCCTGCGTGCGCAGCACGGGGAGCACGTGGCGGGCGAGGTTGACCGAGCCGAGCAGGTTGGTGGCCACGACCTGGTCGAACACCTCGGCCGGCACGTCCTCCACCCGGCCGTAGGCGACCACGCCCGCGCTGCCGATGACCGTGTCGATCCAGCCGTGCTGCGCCATGACGGCGGCGACCGCGGCCTCGACCTCGTCGTCCCTGCTGATGTCGGCGGGCAGGACGGTCGTCGAGGCGGCGCCGAGCGCGTCGCAGGCGCGGGCCACCCGATCGAGGGCGCCGCGACCGCGGGCGAGGAGCGCGAGGTGGTCGCCCTGGCGGGCGACGCGGTGGGCGGCGGCCTCACCGATGCCGCTGGAGGCACCGGTGACCAGGACGACGCGTGGCGGACGAGCGTGGGTCGGCATGCCCGCCGGTACCCCCACGCGGCCTCGATCAGACGTCGGCGGTCGCGTCGATGGCGACGACCTGCTCCGCCGCCTCGCCTGTCTGGACCCGCCACAGGGCGGCGTAGGACCCGCCGCGGTCGATCAGCTCGTCGTGCGTCCCGGCCTCGACGACCCGGCCGGCGTCGAGGACCCAGATGCGGTGGGCGTGCCGGACGGTCGAGAGCCGGTGGGCGACCACGATCGCCGTACGCCGGGCGGTGGCGCGGCGCAGCGAGCGCTGGATCGCCGCCTCGGTCTCGTTGTCGACGGCACTGGTGGCCTCGTCGAGCACCAGCACCGCGGGGTCCCGCAGCAGCGCACGCGCCAGGGCGAGCCGCTGCCGCTGGCCGCCGGAGAGGGTCACGCCCCGCTCCCCCACCCACGTGTCGAGGCCGTCGGGCATCGCGTCGATGAAGTCGAGGGCCGCAGCCGCCTCGGCGGCCTCGCGGACCTGCTCGCGGGTGGCGCCGGGGCGGCCGTAGGCGATGTTGTCGGCGACCGATCCGGCGAACATGAAGACGTCCTGGGCGACGTAGCCCAGCGAGCCGCGCAGCGAGTCCCAGTCGAGGCCGCGCACGTCCTGACCGTCGAAGAGGACCTGCCCCTCACGCGGGTCGTCGAAGCGCAGCACCAGGCGCAGCAGCGACGACTTCCCGGAGCCGGTGGATCCCACGATCGCGTGGGTCTCACCCGCCGGGACCACGAGGTCGATGCCGTGCAGCACGTCGGGGCCGTCGGCGTAGCCGGCCCGGACACCGCGCAGCTCGACCCGACCGGCCACGGGGCGCTCGAGCGCCGTGACGCCGGCCGGCACGGTCACCGGCACCTGGAGCAGGCCGAGGATCCGGGCCGCCGACGCCCGCCCGCGCTGGTAGAGGTCGAGGACCTCCGCGACCTCGGTGAGCGGCCAGAGCAGGCGCTGGGTCATGAAGACCAGCACGGAGTAGAGGCCGACCTCGAGGTCGCCGCGCAGGGTCGCCCAGCCGCCCAGCAGCAGCGTGCAGGTGAAGCCCGCCAGGATCGCCATCCGCACCAGCGGCACGAAGGCGGCCGAGGAGCGGATCGCGTCGGTGTTGGCCTCGCGGTAGGCCTGCGAGACCGCCGCGACGCGGTCGCGCTCGCGGTCCTCGGCGGTGAACGCCTTGATGGTGGCGATGCCCGAGATGTTGGACGAGAGGGTGCTGGACAGGTCGGCGACGGCGACCCGGACCCGGTCGTAGAGCGGCTCGAGGCGGCGCTGGAAGACCAGCGAGCCGATCACGATCAGCGGGATCGGCAGGAAGGCCAGCACGAGCAGCTGGCCCGACGCGGCGGCGAACACCGCGCCGACGAGCAGCACGTTGAGCGCCGTCTGCAGGATCGCCGGCGCACCGACGTCGAGGAAGCGCTCGAGCTGGTTGACGTCGTCGTTGAGCGTGGCGAGCGTCGAACCGGCGGGACGGCTCTCGTGCCACCCGAGGTCGAGGTGCTGGACGTGGTCGTACGCCTCGACGCGCAGGTCGTGCTCGACGCCCTGCGCCAGGCCGCGCCACAGGACGCTGGCGACGTACTGGCTGACCGACTCCACGACCCACACGACGGCGTTGATCACCGCCAGCCAGCCGAGCTGCGCGAAGCGCGACTCGACGCCGAGGACCTCGCCGACGAACGACGCGTCGCCGCGCACCACCACGTCGACGGCCGCACCGATCAGCAGCTCCGGGACGACGTCGGCGACCTTGTTGACCGTCGACGCCGCGACGGCGCCGACGAACCGGGTGCGGTAGGCCCCGTAGCGGCGCCAGAGGTCACGCAGCGGCTGGACGACGTCGGGGGCGGCATCGGGGGCAGCATCGGGGGTGGCGAGCTCGGACACCTGCACAGGTTAGGCGACCCTAACCCGCCACCCGTCAACGGGCCGTGTCAGTGGGCCGCGTCGATGTAGGCGACCATCCGGTCGAAGAGCAGCGTCGCCCGGTAGAGGTCCTCGGACGCCCCTGGCGGGTCCGGCTGGGGTGGTACGTCGAGGGCGTCGCGCCAGCCGGGACGCAGGTCGTCGGCCAGCGCGGTGGCGATGCGACTGGCGTCGCGCACCACCTGGGGGTCGACCGACCAGACGGCCTCGAAGGTGCGCTCGGCGGCGGGATCGGCACCCCCACCGGGGCGCTCGACCGCCACCAGGCACGCCGGCAGGTCGGCGGCGTCGCAGACGACGAGCCACTCGCGGTTGAGCGGCGACTCCGGCGGGATCGGGACCTCCACCGGGACCCCGCGCCGGGGCGGGGCGGCGTCACGCGTGTCGAAGTCGGCGAAGACGACGGCGACCTGCGCGGTCCGGGCGAGCTCGCGCCAGCGGTCGTAGGAGGCACGGAGGAACCGCTCGCGCTGGAACCCCCCGACGAGCACCGGGTCGGCGGCGCGCGCCGCGCACTCGTCCTCGATCGCATGGCTCATCGACACGAGCGTGCGGCGCGACAGAACCTGCGGCCTGAGCAGCGGGTGGAGGCGCCGGAGCTCGGCGAACACCGAGCCCGACCGGACCTGCGGAGCCTCGGCACGGTGCACGGCGGCGGCGAGCGACAGGCCGCCACGGCGGCGCGCCAGGACGTCGAGGACGGCGTCGACATCGGCGTCGCTGTAGCGCCGGTGCCCACCGGGCTGACGACGGGGCTCCGGAAAGCCGTACCGCTTCTCCCAGCTGCGGAGCGTTGAGATGGGTACTCCCGTCCTGTGGGCCAGATCACCGATAGTGAGGGATGCGCGAGCATGGGCGTCCAAACCTTGTCCACTCCTTTGCATCGTGCCTAGATTTAGTTGGAAGTGTTGCATAGGTTTGGACACCAAGGAACGGTCGAACTGCGGGAGGCACAGATGATCGGCACCGATACGGACGCGGCACTGGCTCGGATCCTCGAGGACGGCCGCCGGCGCGCGGCCGCGATCGACGCCCACCACGCGCTCCTGTGGGAGGCGCTGTCCGCCGCGACCGAGGGAGGCAAGCGGTTCCGTCCCGCCCTGGTGAGGGCCACCCACGACGCGCTCGGCGGCGGGTCGCCGGACGCCGCGGCCGAGGTCGGGGCGGCCGTGGAGCTCCTCCACACGGCCTTCGTCATCCACGACGACGTCATCGACGACGACCACGTGCGGCGCGGGCGCCCCAACGTCAGCGGCACCTTCCGCGCACTGGCCGGTGTCGACGGAGCCGAGCCCGAGGTCGCCGCCGGCTACGGCCTCACCGCAGCGATCCTGGCCGGCGACCTCGCGCTCGCGGCCGCTGTCCGCACCGTCGCGCTGAGTGGTGCCCCGGCTCCGGTCGTCGGGCGGCTGCTCGACCTCTTCGACACGGCGCTGCACCGGACCGCCGCCGGCGAGCTCGCCGACGTCCGGCACTCCCTCGACCTCGCCCCCGCGACCCTCGCCCAGAGCCTGGAGATGGAGGCGCAGAAGACCAGCGCCTACTCCTTCATCCTCCCCCTCCAGGCCGGCGCGGTGCTGGCGGGGGCCGACGCGTCGACCATCGCCCGGCTCGGCGAGGTCGGTCGCGCGATGGGGATCGCCTTCCAGCTCGCGGACGACCTGATCGGTGTCTTCGGCGATCCCACGCGCTCGGGCAAGAGCGCGACGTGCGACCTGCGCACCCGCAAGCAGACACCACTGCTGGTGCACGCGCGCACCACCTCGGCGTGGCTGCAGCTGCAGGACTACCTCGGCCGGGAGCTGAGCGACGAGGAGCTCGCCGAGGCACGGGACCTGCTCGTGGCCTCGGGCTCCCGGCGCTTCGTCGAGGACCTCGCCGAGCGCCACTTCGCCCAGGCACGGACGGTGCTCGACGGCCTCGGGATCCCGGCCGACCTGCTGGACGGCGTGGCCGTCCCACCGGCCGTCCTGGCCGACGGCAGCGAGGTGGCGGCATGACGCTCTTCATGGGCCGCAGCGCCCCACGCAGCCTCTACGACACGGTGTCCGAGGCGAGCTCGGCCGTCGTCATCCGCGAGTACTCCAGCTCGTTCGGCCTGGCCTCGCGCCTGCTCGCCGAGCCGGTGCGCACCCAGGTCCGCAACATCTACGCGCTCGTGCGCGTGGCCGACGAGATCGTCGACAACCCCGACCCGACGCTGGACCGATCGGCCCGGGCCACGATGCTCGACTGGCTCGAGGGCGACGTCGCGCACGCGATGCGCACCGCCTACAGCGGCAACCTGGTCGTGCACGCCTTCGCCCGCACGGCCATCGCCGTGGGCCTCGAGCCCGAGATCGTCACCCCGTTCTTCACCTCCATGCGCACCGACCTCGACACCGGGTCGCACACGCAGGAGACGTTCGACCGCTACGTCTACGGCTCGGCCGAGGTCGTCGGGCTGATGTGCCTGCGCGCCTTCCTGGCCGCGCCCGACGCGCGGCCCGACCGCGACCAGCAGTACGAGCGGCTCTCCCCGGGAGCACGGAGCCTGGGCGCGGCGTTCCAGAAGCTCAACTTCGTGCGCGACCTGTCCGACGACCACGACCTGCTGCGCCGCGACTACTTCCCCGGCCTCGACGTCGAGACGTTCTGCGAGGCCGACCGCGACCGCATCCTCGACGACGTCGACGACGACCTGCGTGCGGCCGCCGCCGTGGTGCCGGACCTGCCCCCGAGCAGTCGCCGCGCGGTCCGGGCGGCCCACGCGACCTTCGCCGAGCTGGCCCAGCGGCTGCGCGCCGCCTCGCCGGAGGAGATCCGACGCACCCGCGTCCGGGTCCCCACGCCGGTCAAGCTCCGCCTGGCCGCCAGCTCGCTGCGGGGAGGACGCTCGTGACGCTCCGCCTGCCCGATCGTCTCAATCGCTTCGCCCCGACGCCCCGCAGGACGGGAGACGGTACGCCCCAGCGTGTCGTGGTCGTCGGCGGCGGCATCGCCGGCCTCGCCACCGCGGCGCTCCTCGCCTCGCGCGGCCACTCGGTCGACCTCCTCGAGAAGAACGACGACCTCGGCGGCCGCGTCGGCAGCGTGGAGCGCGACGGCTACAGGTTCGACACCGGCGCCTCGTGGTACCTCATGCCCGAGGTCTTCGAGCACTTCTTCGAGCTCCTCGGCACCTCGGCCGAGGCCGAGCTCGACCTGACCGTGCTCGACCCGAGCTACCGCGTGTTCTTCGAGGGCCACCCCGAACCGATCGACCTGCGGCCGGACCGGGAGCACAACCGCGCACTGTTCGAGTCGCTCGAGCCCGGGGCGGGAGACCGCTTCGACGCCTACCTGCGCTCGGCCGAGGACACCTACGACATGGCCCTGCGCCGGTTCCTCTACACGAGCTTCGACTCGCCCACGGCCTTCGTGCACCCCGACGTCGTACGCCGGACGCCGGCGCTCGGTCGGTTGCTGACGAGGTCGCTGGAGAGCCACGTCGCCGGCTCGTTCACCGACAACCGGCTGCGGCAGGTGCTGGGCTACCCAGCCGTCTTCCTCGGCTCCTCCCCCAGCCGAACGCCGAGCATGTACCACCTGATGAGCCGCCTCGACCTCGGCGACCGCGTCCTCTACCCCCAGGGCGGGTTCACCCGGCTCATCCGGGCCATCGCCGACCTCGCGGAGAAGCACGGCGCGCGCCTGCACACCGGGGCAGCCGTCACCCGGATCCTCACCTCCGACGCAGGAGGTGGACGTCCCGTGGTGACCGGCGTCGAGCACGAGTCGGCGAGCGGGCTGCAGACGCTCGGGGCCGACGTGGTCGTCGGGGCGGCCGACCTCCACCACCTCGAGACCGCGCTGCTGCCCACCGAGCTGCAGACCCACCCCGAGCCGGCGTGGCGCGACCGCTCCCCCGGGCCCGGCGCCGTGCTGGCGATGCTCGGCGTCGAGGGCCGGCTGCCCGAGCTGCCGCACCACTCGCTGTTCTTCACCCGCGACTGGGGGCAGAACTTCGGCGACATCTTCGGCAAGGATGCCCGGGTGCCCGATCCCGCCTCGATCTACGTCTGCAAGCCGTCGGAGACCGACCCGAGCGTCGCGCCCGAGGGCTGCGAGAACCTGTTCGTGCTCGTCCCCGTGCCGGCCGACACGACCATCGGCAGCGGCGGCGACGAGGGAGCGGGCTCGGAGACCGTCGAGCGCACCGCGGACGCCGCGATCGACCAGATCGCGTCCTGGGCGGGGATCCCCGACCTGCGCGAGCGGATCCGGGTCCGCCACACCGTCGGCCCGGAGGACTTCGCCACCCGCTACCACTCGTGGCGCGGCGGTGCCCTCGGGCTCGAGCACACCCTGCGCCAGAGCGCGTTCCTGCGTCCGGGCAACGTCTCGGCCAAGGTCGACGGGCTGCTCTACGCCGGCGCGAGCACGGTGCCCGGGGTCGGCCTGCCGATGTGCTTGATCAGCGCCGAGCTCGTGCTCAAGCGGCTCACCGGCGACCGGTCGAGCCTGCCGGTGCAGGCATGATCACCTGATGAGCCTGCCCCACTGGTCCTACGTCGCCATGCTGGCGTTCTGCCTGGCCGGCACGTTGCCGCTGGTGCCCGCGTTCCGGCTGCAGGTGCTCCGGCAGCCGGGGCGCCTGCTGCTCACCATCGGCCTCGCCGGCACGCCGTTCCTGCTGTGGGACCTGTGGGCCACGCACGTCGGCCACTGGTGGTTCGACGAGGACCAGACGCTGCCGTGGCGGCTGGCCGGCCTGCCGCTGGAGGAGATCGCCTTCTTCGTCGTCATCCCGGTCGTGTCGGTGCTGACGCTCGAGGGTGTGAGCGCGGCCCGGCGCGGCGTACGCCCCTGGACGCCACGGGCACACGAGGAGGCGAGGTGAGGGGCACGTGACCTACACCGCCATCGCCCTCGCCTGCGTGCCGCTGGCCCTCGTGCTGGACCGGTGGGTCGCCCGGACGCGCGTCACCTCGACCCGTGACTGGTGGAGCGCCTACGCGATCATCGTGTTCTTCCAGCTCCTCACCAACGGCTGGCTCACCGGCCGCGGCATCGTGCGCTACTCAGGAGACGCCATCATCGGCAGCGGCCGGATCACCATGTTCGGTGACGGCCGCCTGTTCTACGCCCCGGTGGAGGACCTGATGTTCGGCTTCGGGCTGGTGCTCTGCAGCTGCGTGGCGTGGACGTGGCTGGGCCGGCGACGCGAGGTGCGCCGATGAGCGTGGCGACCCGCCTGCAGGCGATGCAGCCGACCGACGTCGGGATCCCGGGGCCCACGTCGTGGGACATGGCCCGGGCCTTCCGGTCGGTCCGCGCCGACCCGCTCGCCTTCCTCGGCGAGGTGTCGCAGCGCTTCGGTGACACCGTCTCCTTCCCGGTGCCCGGCGCCCCGGCGCTGCTGCTCAACGACCCTGCCGACGTCAAGCACGTGCTCCAGACCTCGGCCCGCAGCTGGGGCAAGGACACCGTCCAGTACGCCGCCCTCGCCCGGGTGACCGGGCCCGGCCTGCTCGCCTCCGCCGAACCGAGCTGGATCGACCACCGACGCCTCGCCGCACCGGCCTTCCACCACCAGCGTCTCGAGGCGGTCGGCGACGAGGTGCGCGCCGCCGCCCGCACGGCCATCACCGCGCGGCTCGGCGGCACGGCCCGCTCGGGTGAGGTGGTCGACGTCGCCGCACTGACCCACACCATCGGCCTCGACGCTGTCGGGCGGGCGCTCTTCAGCACCGACCTGTCCGACCAGGCCCACGACCTCCTGGCCGCCACGAGCGAGGCAGCCGACCTCGTGGTGCGGCTGGGTCGGTCGATCCTCCCCCGCGCCGAGTGGACGCCGACCCGGACCAACCTCCGGCTCCGCTCCGCACGCCGGCGCCTCGACGCCGGTGCCGCCGCGATCATCGCCGAGCGGCGGGCCCGCAACGCCCACGCCGGCGCGACGGCCCACCACGGCGACGACCTCCTCGGCCTGCTGCTCGACAGCGGCATGCACGACGGGGAGATCCGCGACGAGCTCGTCACGATGGTCATCGCCGGCCACGAGACCGTGGCCGCCGCTCTGGCCTGGACCCTGATGCTGCTGGCCGAGCACCCGGTGGCCCAGCGGCGCGTGCGCGACGAGCTCGCCGGCCACGCCGGTCCCGTGCCGCTCGTGGTTCACCGCGACCGGCTCCCGTGGACGCGCGCCGTCGTCGACGAGGCGCTCCGCCTCTACCCGCCGGCGTGGGCCATCTCGCGCCGCTCGCACCGCGACGACGAGCTCGGCGGGCGACCCGTGCCCGCCGGCACGCTGGCCATCATCAGTCCGTGGCTGGTCCATCGCCGCCCCGACCTCTGGCCCGAGCCCGAGGCCTTCCGCCCCGAGCGGTTCCTCGACGGCACCGCCCGCACCGGCTACCTGCCCTTCGGCCAGGGACCCCGACTCTGCATCGGTCGCGAGTTCGCGCTCGGGGAGATGGTCGTCGTGCTCGCCGAGCTGCTGCGCGAGCACCGGCTCGAGGTGCCCGGCGGTCCGGGCGTGTGGACGCGCCCCGTGGCGGAGGCCAAGGTGGCCGTCCATCCCCGCGGCGGGATGCCGCTCGTCGTACGACGGACGAGCACCCCGTGACGTCCGCCCTCCTCGTCGACCTCGTGCTCGGGGTGCTCCTCCTCGGGGCAGCAGTCTGGGCCCAGCGACTGCTGGCCGACCTCCGCACGCTGCCCGGACCCGACGACCGGGCGGGCGCCGCGTCGCTCCCGGTGCCCACGGTCTCGGTGGTCGTGCCGGCCCGCGACGAGGAGCAGACCCTTCCCGCGTTGCTGAAGTCGGTGGCCGCCCAGGGGTCGGCGGTCCATGAGGTCGTCGTGGTGGACGACGCGTCCCGCGACGCGACCGCAGCGGTCGCGCAGGCGGGCGGCGCCCGAGTGGTGCCGGCCCGCACCCCGCCGCCCGGGTGGACCGGGAAGGCATGGGCCTGCCACGTCGGCGTCGGGGCGACGACGGGCGACCTGCTGCTCCTGCTCGACGCCGACACCGTCCTCGAGCCGGGCGCCCTCGCCGGCCTCCTGGCCGCGCACGCCCGCCACGGCGGCCTGGTGTCGGTGCAGCCGCACCACGACGTCGTACGTCCCTACGAGCAGCTGTCGGCCTACTTCAACGTGGTCGCCCTGATGGCCAGCGCGGCCTTCACGCGTCGCGCCGCTCGGGAACAGCCGACCCACGCGCCGATGGCGTTCGGGCCCTGCCTGCTGACCTCGCGCGACGACTACGAGCGCGCGGGCGGCCACGAGGCCGTCCGCGGCGAGATCCTCGACGACGCCGCCCTCGCAGCCGCCTACCACCGGGTCGGGCTGCCGGTGTGGTGCGCGGTCGGGGGGGCCGCGGTGCGGATGCGGAGCTATCCCGGCGGCCTCGGCCAGCTCGTGGCCGGGTGGACCAAGAACATCGCCTCCGGGGCGTCCGACGCTGCGCCCGCGGCCACCGCGGCCACGGTCGCCTGGATCAGCGCGCACCACGCCGTGGCCGTCGGGGCGCTCCTGTCCCTCCTCGTCGCCGTCGTCGGACGGGGCTCGTCGGTCGTGGCGGGCAGCCCTGCTCTGTGGACGGTGGCCTACGTCGCCGTGGCCCTGCAGCTGCGGTGGGTGCTGGGGCGCGCCGGCTCGTTCCGGTGGTGGGCGTGGGCGCTGTTCCCGGTTCCGCTGCTGGCCTTCGACCTGGTCTTCGCGCGCTCGCTCGCCCTCACCGCCGTACGCCGCTCCGTGTCGTGGCGCGGCCGTGAGGTCTCCCTCGCCGACCACCGGTCCGGGGAGGGGGTGGCCTGATGCTGCGACTCGTCATGCCGCAGACCCTCACGATCGTGGTCGACGTGGTCGCATGGGGTGTCTTCCACGCCGCCACGGGCTACGCCGCCCACCGCCTCAGCGACGAGCGGCTGGCACGCGACGGCTGGGGACTGCGGGAGCGCCGTTTCGAGGACCGCGGCCGCTGGTACCGACGCCGCCTGCACATCCACCGCTGGAAGGACCGGGTCCCCGAGGCGGGCGCCCTGTTCGACGGCGGCGTCAGCAAGCGCGAGCTGCCCGCGCGCGACGCCGCGGGACTCGAGATGTTCGTGCGCGAGACTCGTCGGGCCGAAATGGGGCACTGGTGGGCCATGTGGTGCAGTCCGCTCTTCGTCCTCTGGAACCCGCCCCTGGCCGCGGCCCTGCTCGCCGCCTACGGCGTGCTGGTCAACCTGCCGTTCATCGCCATCCAGCGCTACAACCGTTTCCGGACCCAGGCCGTCCTCGAGCGGCTCGCGCGCCGGCGGAGCGCGCCATGACCAGCCCCGCGACCTCGCGCACCGACACCGTCGACTCCACCGCGGCGGCGCCGCGGTCCGGGATCGCCCCCGCACCGGCGACGGACTCCCGCCACGGCCCGATCGCCCAGCTGCTGATCGCCTGGTCCCCGCTCAGCGCCATCCTGGTGGCCTACTGGGTGGCGCAGTGGGTCACCGCGCCGCTCGGGGTGGGCGACGGCGCCGACACCAACCGGCTCGGTGCCAGCCTCCACGTGCTCGGACCGGCTCGTGCCGACGAGGCGCTGCTCGGCGCGGTGCCGAGCGTGTGGCTGCAGGGCCACCTCGTCGACGGCTCCCCCCACTGGTACGACGTCGTGGCCGCGCTGGTCTACGTCACCCACTTCGTCACCATCCCGCTCATCACCGCGGTCGTGTGGTTCCGTCTCCGTGACCGGTTCGGCGAGTGGCTCACCGCCGTACTGTCGATGTCGCTCCTCGGCATCGCCGGCTACCTCGCCTACCCGGCCGCTCCGCCCTGGCTGGCCGCGCAGCGCGGCGACATCGGCGCGATCGACCGGATCTCGCACCTCGGCTGGGAGGGGCTCGGGCTCGACGGCATCGGCAGCCTCGTCCAGCTGGGCCAGTCGGGCAGCAACCCGGTGGCCGCGATGCCCTCGCTGCACGCGGGTGCCGCGCTCCTCGCGGCGCTCTTCCTGTGGCCGTCGGTGTCGCGGGTCTCGCGCGTGCTGCTGGCGGCGTACGCCCTGGCGATGGCGCTCACGCTCGTCTACACCGGCGAGCACTACGTCGTCGACGTCCTCGCGGGCTGGCTCGTCGCGGTCGTCGGTGTCGGCGCCGCGCGCCTGGTCGGCCGGCTCACCCGGGAGCCCGACGCGCTCTGGGGCACGCGGTGACCACCCGACCGGTGGGCCCGGAGCTCACCAGCCCCTCGCCCGTGAGGGCGCTGGTGGGGGCGGCGCACCCCGGTCCGGCGCTGGCGGTCACGGTCCTGGCGGGCCTGCTCGCCGTCGCGCAGGGGCTGGCCCCGACGACCACCGTCGTGCTGGTGGCGGCCGTGCTGGCGGGCCAGCTCTCGGTCGGGTGGAGCAACGACCTCGTCGACCGCACGCGGGACCGCGCCGCGGGTCGCCGCGACAAGCCCCTGGCGATCGGCGCCGGCTCGGTGGCCGTCGTCCGGACCGCGTGCGGTGCGGCCGTGGTCGCCTGCGTCGTGCTGTCCCTCGCGCTCGGACCTGCCGCCGGCCTGGTGCACCTGGCCTGCGTCGCGTCCGCCTGGGCCTACAACCTCTGGCTCAAGACGACGGTGTGGTCGTGGGCGCCCTACGCCGTGTCCTTCGGCGGTCTCACCGCGGTCGTCACCCTCGCCGACGGCGAGGCACCGCCGTGGTGGTGGCCGGTCGGCGCCGCCCTCCTCGGCGTGGGGGCCCACCTGCTCAACGTGCTGCCCGACCTGGCCGACGACGCCGCCACGGGCGTGCGCGGCCTCCCCCACCGGCTGGGCCGGCAGCGCATCGGACCCGTCGCTGCCGTCGTCCTCGTCACGGCGTCCGTCGTGGTCCTCGTCGGGTCCGGCCCGCCGCTCGTCGTCACCGTCGCGGTGGTCACCGTCGTGCTCGCCCTCGCTGCCGTCGTCGTCGTGGGCACCGGACGGTCCCCCTTCGCCGCAGCGGTCGGCATCGCGCTGGTCGACGCCCTGCTGCTGGTGGTCGCGCGATGAGTCATGACACCGCCACCGAGCACTGGGACCTGGTCGTCGTCGGCGCCGGGCCCGCCGGGTCGGCCACCGCGCTCGGCGCGCTGGCCGAGGACCCCGACCTGCGCGTGCTGCTCCTGGACCGCAGCGACTTCCCCCGCGACAAGTCCTGCGGGGACGGCATCGCGCCCCACGTGCTCGACGCCCTCGCGCCGGTCGGCGCAGCCGATGTCGTCGACGGCTGGTCGCCGCTGCGCGACCTCGAGCTGGCGCACGGTGACGTCTCCGTCGCCGGCCCGATGCGTCGCGAGGTGCACGTCGTGCCGCGCCGGGTGCTCGACGCCCGGCTGGTCGAGCGGGCCGTGGCCGTCGGTGCCGTGCTGCGTACGCACCGCGCCACCTCCCTGACGCGGACAGGGACCGGGACCCCCGTGGTGTCGGGCGAGATGTCGGCCGACGTCGTGGTCGGCGCCGACGGCGCCCACTCGTTCGTCCGCACCGCGCTGCTCGGTAAGCGCCGCGAGCCCCGCGCGATCGCGATCCGCGGCTACGCGCCGATCACGCCCGAGACGGCCGGTCGACAGGTCATCCGCTACGGCACCCGCCGCCAGCCGTCCTACGCGTGGGCCTTCGACCGCGGCGACGGGCTGGCCAACGTCGGCTACGGCGAGCTGCTGCCGGACGAGCGGAGCGGCGGTGCCCCGAGCCGTCGCCTGCTCCTGGACCAGCTCGAGGAGCTCGTGCCGGGCGCCGCGCGCACCGGCGGCGACTGGCGCGGCCACCACCTCCCGCTGAGCTCCTGGCGCTGGGACCAGCCCGACGGGCCCGTCCTCCTCGTCGGCGACGCCGCCGGTCTGGTCAACCCGCTGACCGGCGAGGGCATCTACTACGCCGTCGCCACCGGCATCGCGGCCGGCCGCACCGCCGCGCGGGCCGTACGGGCCGGGCGACCGGCGGACGCCGGCGCCGAGCACCGACGCGTCGTACGCTCGCTGCTGGGCACGCACCTGCGGCACACGTGGGCGGCCGGGCGGCTGGCCCGGTCGCCGCGGATCGTCGACGCGGGGATCCGCGCCGCCGGCCGCGACCGGCACGCCTTCGACGCGCTCGTCGAGCTCGGTCTCGGCGGCGGCCGCATCGACGCCCGACTGGCGGGCGGGCTGGTGCGCAGCCTGGCCCGTCCCGACCGTCCGGACAGACCCACCCCCGACCTGCCCCCCGACCTGCCCACGACCCCCACACCCCGAGGTGGCTGACATGAGGATCCTCTCCGTACGAGGCGCACTGCCGCCGCACTCCCACCCGCAGGAGGAGATCACCGAGGCCTTCGGCGAGTTCATCTCCGAGCGCAGCCTCGACCGGTCCCTGATGCGGCGCTTCCACGCCAACGCCGGGGTCGAGCGCCGCCACACCGTCCTGCCGCTCGACCAGTACGCCGGACTGGGCGACTTCGGGCAGGCCAACGACCTCTTCATCGAGCACGCCGTCGAGCTCGGCTCCCGGGCGCTCGTCGACGCGCTCAAGGCGGCCGACCTGACCCCGTCCGACGTCGACCTGGTCGTCACCGCGACGGTCACCGGGCTCGCCGTCCCCTCGCTCGACGCGCGCATCGCCGCGCAGGTCGGGCTGCGCGAGGACGTCCGCCGGATGCCGCTCGTCGGACTCGGGTGCGTCGCCGGGGCGGCCGGCATCGCCCGCGTGCACGACTACCTGCTCGGCCACCCCGACCACACCGCGGTCCTCATCGCCGTGGAGCTGTGCTCGCTGACCGTCCAGCGCGACGACGCCTCGGTGCCCAACCTGGTCGCGAGCGGGCTCTTCGGCGACGGTGCGGCCGCCGTCGTCGCGGTGGGCCGGTCCGGCCGGTCCGGTCGGCCGGGTCCGGTCGAGGTGCTCGACTCGCGCAGCCGGCTCTACCCCGACAGCGAGCGGACCATGGGCTTCGACGTCACCGGCAGCGGCCTGCGGATCGTGCTCGACGCCGAGGTGCCGACGCTCGTCGGCAGGTTCGTGCGCGGCGACGTCGACGCGTTCCTGGCCGACCACGGGCTCACCCGCGCCGACATCGGCTGGTGGGTCTGCCACCCCGGCGGCCCCAAGGTGATCGAGGCCCTCGAGGAGGCGCTCGAGGTGCCGCGCGAGGCGGTCCGGCTGACCTGGGACTCGCTGGCCCGCGTCGGCAACCTGTCGTCGGTCTCGGTGCTCCAGGTCCTCGAGGACACGCTGCGCGAGCGCCCGCCCGCGCCCGGCAGCCACGGCGTCCTGATGGCGATGGGCCCGGGCTTCTGCTCCGAGCTGGTGCTGCTGAGGGCCGTCGCGTGACCAGCCTCGTCGCCTTCACCGTCCTGGTGGCGCTCGTCGGCCTCGAACGGGTCGCCGAGCTGGTCGTCTCCACCCGCAACGCCCGGTGGAGCCGCGAGCGCGGCGGCGTCGAGCACGGCCTGGGGCACTTCCCGTTCATGGTCGTGCTGCACACCGCCCTGCTGGTCGGCGCGCTCGCCGAGGCGTGGATCCGGCAACCGCAGGTGCCGTCCCTGCTGGCCTGGTCGATGCTCGCCCTGGTCGTCGCGTCCCAGGCCCTGCGCTGGTGGTGCATCGCGACCCTCGGCCCGCGCTGGAACACCCGCGTGATCGTCGTGCCGGGCATGGCGCCCGTGACGTCGGGGCCCTACCGGTTTCTGCGCCACCCCAACTACGTCGCCGTCGTCGTCGAGGGCGTCGCCCTGCCGCTGGTGCACGCGGCCTGGATCACCGCCCTGGTGTTCACGGTCCTCAACGCCGCCCTCCTCGTCGTACGCATCCGGGTCGAGGACGCGGCGCTCGCGACGCTGCCGAGCGCGGAGCCGGCCGGTGCGTGACCTCGTGGTGGCCGGCGGCGGGCCGGTGGGCCTCACAGCGGCGCTGCACGCCCACCGAGCCGGGCTCTCCGTCGTCGTGCGCGAGCCGCGCACCGGCCCGATCGACAAGGCGTGCGGCGAGGGGCTGATGCCCGGGGCCGTGGCCGAGCTGGCCGCCCTCGGGGTCCACCCGCGCGGGCGCGAGCTGAGCGGCATCCGCTACCTCGACGGCTCGGCCGGGGGCCCGGGAGCCACGGCGCGCTTCTCCCGCGGTCCGGGTCGCGGCGTGCGTCGCACCGTGCTCCACGACGCGCTCGCCGGGGAGGTCGCCGCCGCCGGCATCACCCTCGACCCCCGTGCGGTGACGCGCGTGGACGACGCCGGCGACCACGTCCTGGTCGACGGGGAGCCCGCCCGCCACCTCGTCGCCGCGGACGGGCTGCACTCCCCCGTGCGCCGCATGGTGGGCCTCGACGCACCGGTGGACGGGCGACGACGCTTCGGCCTGCGGTGCCACGTGCAGCAGGCGCCGTGGACGTCGTACGTCGAGGTGCACTGGTCACCGCGCGCGGAGGCCTACGTGACGCCGGTCGACGACGACCTCGTCGGCGTCGCGGTGCTGGGCGACGCCGGCTCGCGCTTCGAGGACCTCCTCGACGACTTCCCGCTGCTGCAGGAGCGCCTGACCGGCCCGCGCACGCGGGTGATGGGGGCCGGGCCGCTGCGGCAGCGGGCCCGCTCCCGGTCGGCCGGACGGGTGCTGCTCGTCGGCGACGCCGGGGGCTACGTCGACGCCCTCACCGGCGAGGGACTCGCCCTCGGACTGGCCCAGGCGCGCGTCGCCGTCGCGTGCGTCGCCGAGGGCCGCACCGACCGCTACGACCGGCTGGCCCGCCGGCTGGGCGCACGCCACGAGCTCCTCACGCACGCGCTCCTGCGCGCCACCGCCCATGCGTCCGTCCGCAGGCACCTGGTCCCGGCAGCAACGACGCTGCCGTGGCTCTTCGACACCGCCGTCAACCAGCTCGCCCGACCCGTGGGGAGGCCCGCATGACCACGACCGAGACCAGCACGACCGACACCGTCACGCCCGAGCAGGTGGTGCTGCTCGACGAGGACGGGCAGGCCGTCGGCACCGCCGACAAGGCCGGCGTCCACCACGCCGACACCCCCCTCCACCTGGCGTTCTCCTGCTACCTCTTCGACGGCGACGGCAACGTGCTCGTCACCCGCCGCGCCCTGCACAAGCGGACCTTCCCCGGCGTGTGGACCAACAGCTGCTGCGGCCACCCCGCTCCCGGCGAGCCCCTCGAGGACGCCGTGCGCCGCCGGGTGGAGCAGGAGCTCGGCACGACGGTCACCGGCCTGCGGCTCGTGCTGCCACGGTTCCGCTACCGCGCCGAGCAGGAGGGCGTCGTCGAGAACGAGATGTGCCCGGTCTTCGTCGGGTCCGCCGAGGGCGCCGTGACACCCGACCCGGACGAGGTCGAGGACGCCCGCTGGGAGCCGTGGCCGGCGTTCCGCGCGGGGGTCCTCGACGGGACCCGGACGGTGTCGGTGTGGTGCCGCGAGCAGGTGGCGCAGCTGCCGGCCGACCCGGCGTCCGCGGCGGCCGCCGACGTCGACGACCTCCCGCCCGCTGCGCGGGCAGCCAGGACGCCCTGAGGTTTCGTCGTTCACCGGTGTCGCGGACCCGCCGTGTGGCACGCTGTGCGCGTGCCTCGAGGAACGTGGGCCACCGACCTGACGTGAGAAGAGGCCCGTGACCGACGACGACTCCTCGCCGCCGCGCTCTCCGTCCTCCCTCGACGCCGAGAGCGACCGTCTCGCGTGGCGGCTCGCCGTCGACGCCGCCGGTGTCGGGGCCTTCGTCTGGGACCTGGTGAGCGGCGACCTCCGCTTCGACGGCCGGCTCCTCGAGCTGTTCGGCCTCGACGAGGACGGCTTCGGCGGGACCATCGAGGCCTTCAACCGGTGCGTGCACCCCGACGACATCGGCCGCGTCTCGGACGCGCTCCAGCGCGCCATCGCCACGTGCGGTGACTACGACGCGGAGTACCGGGTGGTGCGGCCCGACGGGACCGTGCGGTGGATCGAGGCCCGCGGCCACGCCTTCGCCGACCGTCCCGACGGCCAGCCCGTCCGCCTCGTCGGGGCGGCGTACGACACCACCGAGGTGCGCGAGGGCGAGGCCCGCGTGGGTCGCGTCCTGGAGTCCATGTCGTCGGCGTTCTTCCAGCTCGACCGCCAGTGGCGCTTCACCTACGTCAACTCCGAGGCCGAGCGGTTGCTGGGCTCCAGCCGCGTGCACCTGGTCGGTGCCAGCATCTGGGAGGCGTTCCCCGCTGCCGCGGGTGGCCCGTTCGAGGAGCACTACCGCGCGGCCGTCGCGTCGGGCGAGCCGGTGACCTTCGAGCCCTACTACCCCCCGCCGCTCGACGCCTGGTACGAGGTGCGCGCCTGGCCCTCCCCCGAGGGCCTGGCTGTCTACTTCGTCGACATCTCCGCCCGGCGTGACGCCCAGGAGGCGCTGGACCGGTCGGCCCACCGCCTGGCGCTGCTGGCGTCGGTCTCGGAGGCGCTCACCGCGACCCTCGACCCGACCGAGGGCGTCAGCCGCCTCGCCACCTCGCTGGTGCCCGAGCTCGCGGACTGGTGCCTGGTGACGCTGGTGGAGGACCCGCACGCGACCGACTGGCGACGCGGTCTGCGCGACGTCGGGTGGTCGCACCGCGACCCCGCCATGGAGGACACCCTGCGCGACTACGCGACCAGGCGGCTCCGGGCGATGACCGACTCCTCCTACCTCGCCCAGGCGATCCGGGAGATGACGCCCGTGCTGTTGTCCTCGTCGGCCACCGAGGCGGTCGCCGCGGTGCTCGAGCCGGGCGCGGCCCGCGACCTGCTGCGCCAGCTGGCCCCCTTCTCCGCCGCGGTCGTGCCCCTGCGCGCCCGCGGCCGCACGGTCGGCGTCGTCAGCGCCTTCCGCGACATCCACCGCACGCCGTTCACCGCCGACGACGTGGCCCTCCTCGAGGACATCGGCGCACGCGCCGCCCTCGCGCTCGACAACGCCCGGCTCTACGAGTCCCAGCGCGACGTCTCCGAGGCCCTGCAGCGCAGCATGCTCACCCCGCCGCCGCACCGCGAGGGCCTCCAGGTCGTCACCCGCTACACGCCCGCCGGCGAGGCGGCTCGCATCGGGGGCGACTGGTACGACGCCTTCCTGCAGGGCGACGGTGCGTCCACGGCGCCCGACATCGTGGTCGTGGTCGGTCACGACGTCGAGGCGGCCGCCGCGATGGGACAGGTCCGGGGGCTGCTGCGTGGCATCGCCGTCCACAGCGGTGACGCGCCGGCTGCGATCCTGTCCGGGCTCGACACGGTCATGCAGTCCCTGCAGCTCGAGACCACCGCCACCGCAGTGGTGGCGCGGATCGAGCAGGTGCACTCCCCCGGTGAGGGCTCTGCGGGGGCCCTGCTGCGCTGGTCCCACGCCGGACATCCGCCGGCGCTGCTCGTCGACCCGCGCGGCACCGTGACCAGGCTGGCCGACGCCGACGCCAACGACCTGCTGCTCGGCTTCGACCCCGCCGTCGACCGGCACGAGGGCGTCGTGGCGCTGGAGGCCGGCGCGACCCTCGTGCTCTACACCGACGGGCTCGTCGAGCGCCGCGACCGCGACATCGAGGACGGCATCGTGGCGCTCGAGCACCTGCTCGCCGAGGTGGCTCCCTCCACGTCCGACCTCGACCAGCTGTGCGACCGGCTGCTGGGTGCGATGGCGAGCGAGGAGCAGGAGGACGACGTCGCACTGCTCGTCGTCCGGTGGGCTCCCGACGCCGCCTGAGGCGCCCGGCTCCGCTGCTCACCCACGCCGGGGGAGGTGGCTCGTCCGCACGTGCCCGATCGTCGACGGTGCGGCGTGACCCGGACGAGGAGGTGCGCCATGTCCCCGCTCGCAAGGTGCGCGGCATGACCCCGCCACGGCCCGCGGACGCGCGACGGGCCGCCCGGACGCAGGGCCTCCTCGTGCTCTGCCGGGTGGTGGTCGCGGTGGCGGTGATGTGCGCGGCGTACTTCCTGCTGCCGGCGAAGCGCCCGGACGACGGCACCGGGGTGCTGTGGCTGGTCCTCATGCTGGGCGTCTTTGCAGCGGTGGTCGGCGCACAGGTGCCGGCCATCGTCCGATCGAAGTACCCGATCCTGCGCGCGATCGAGTCCCTCGCCGTCCTCGTCCCGCTCTACCTGTTGATCTTCGCCCGGCTCTACCTGGCCAACTCGCTCCATGACCCCGAGGGCTTCTCGCGGCCCCTGGACCACGTCATGGCTCTCTACTTCACAGTGACCGTCTTCGCCACTGTCGGCTTCGGGGACATCGTCGCCTCGAGCCAGAGCATGATGCTGCTGGTGACGACGCAGATGATCCTCAACCTGGCGGTCCTCGGGCTCGGGATCAGGCTGCTGACCTCGGCGGCGCGACGCGGCATCGCCCGCCGTGGGGGCCAGCCCGACCTCGGGGACCGGGACCACCCCGTGATCTGACCTGAGAAGGGAATTGACGATGAGTGAGGCGACCACTGTGAGGACCACGGCGCGTGGGGTGCTCGCGGCCACCTGCATCTCCACCCTGGTGGTCAACGCGAACACCTCGGCGGTCAGCATCCTGCTGCCGGCGATCAGCGAGGACACCGGCATGGGCGTCGACACGCTCCAGTGGGCGGTGACCGGCTACTCGCTCGTCGGGGCGGCGGTGATCATCACGTCGGGCTCACTGGGGGACGTGTTCGGGCGGAGGAAGGTCTTCCAGCTCGGCCTGGCGCTCTTCGTGGTCTCGTGCGTCATGATCGCGCTCGCCGAGTCCGGCGGCATGGTGATCGCCGGACGGGTGGTCCAGGGCGCGGCCGGCTCCACGATCCTGGCGTGCGGCCTGAGCCTCCTGACGGTCGCGACGTCCGGGGACCAACGGCTGAAGTTCGTGTCGCTGTGGGGAGCCGCCGCCGCGGTCGGCGCGGCCGCCGGGCCCCTCCTCGGAGGCGTCCTCGTGGACGTCACCGGCTGGCAGGGGCTGTTCTGGATCGACGCCGGGGTCGCCGTCCTCTGCATGGCGCTGACCTTCATGACCGTCCAGGAGTCGCGGGACGAGACACGGCCACGCTCCATCGACTACCTGGGCACCGTGCTGATCGCGCTCACGCTCGTGCCGCTGATCTACGGCTTCACCAAGAGTGGCGACTGGGGCTGGATCTCCGCCGCCACGCTGGGCTGCTTCGCCGCGTCGGCCGTCGCCGGCTTCCTCTTCATCGTGATCGAGAAGCGGGTCGCGGTGCCGCTGCTCGACCTCGCGCTGCTGCGCAACCGCATCCTGGTCGGCTCGACGCTCGCCATCCTCATCGGCGCCGGCACGATCAACGGGCTGATGTACCTGCTCAGCCTCTACTTCCAGAACCCCGCCGCGCTCGGCTTCACACCGCTCGAGGCAGGCATCGCCACCCTCCCGGCGACCGTCGGACTCGTGGCCGTCGCGCCGCTGGTTCCCAAGCTGGCCAAGAAGCTCGGCGGACGTCAGGTGATCGGCGTCGGCTTCATCCTGATGGCGGTCGGCTTCGGGTGGATCGGCTTCACCGACTCGTCGTGGGCGTACGTCGCCTTCCTGCTGCCGATCCTCGCGATCGCCGTCGGCATGGGCCTCTCCAACGGGCCGGCGTCGTCCGCAGCGACCGCGTGCGTGCCGCAGGAACAGGTCGGCGGGGCGTCCGGCGTGTCGAACATGGCTCGCTACGTCGGCGCAGCCGTCGCGACCGCCCTGTGCGCCACGATCTACGCCACCGTCGAGAGCAATCAGCTCGACGACGGCGCCAGCCCGGGCGACGCCCTCGCCTCCGGCTTGGGCGCAGCCTCCTGGCTGATGGCGGTGATCAGTGCGCTCGGCATCCTCCTCGCCGTGGTCGCCATCCGCCGGCACAAGGCGGCCGAGGGCACCGCAGGGGACGCCGCCGCCGCGGCCGCGGCCCACCTCCACACCATCCCGACAACTGCCGCAGGGAGTGCGTCATGAATCCGGTCCCGTTCACGCGAGACGACTACGCCGCGCGAATGGCCCGGGTCGTGGCCGCCGGCGGTGACGCCGGCGTCGACGGCGTCCTGGTGTCCCCTGGCCCGGACCTGGTGTGGCTGACCGGCTACCAGCCGACCGCCATCACCGAGCGACTGACGTTGCTCGTCCTGACCGCCGACCGCGAGCCGACGCTGCTGGTGCCCAGGCTGGAGCGACCGGATGCCGAGCGGGCCGACGGCACCGCCGCGACGACCGTCGTCGACTGGCTCGACGGAACCGACCCGTACGCCGCGGCGAAAGCGCTGCTGCGTCCGGACGGTCGCTACGCGATCTCCGACAGCACGTGGGCCCTCCACCTGCTGGGCCTGCAGGCGGCGCTACCGCGCACGGCGTACGACTCGATCACGACGCGACTGCCGATGCTCCGCGCGGTGAAGGACGCCAACGAGCTGGCCCGGTTGGAGGCGGCGGGCGCGGCCGCGGACGCGACGTACGAGCAGATCCTGCACGTGCGGTTCTCGGGGCGGAAGGAGACCGACGTGGCGGCCGACCTGGCGCGCCTGCTCCGTGAGCACGGCCACGAGCAGGTCGACTTCACCGTCGTCGGTTCCGGGCCGAACGGTGCCAACCCCCACCACGAGGCGGGCGAACGCACCATCGAGGTCGGTGACGCCGTCGTCCTCGACTTCGGCGGGCTCATGCACGGCTACGGCTCCGACACGAGCCGCACCGTCTGCGTCGGCGAGCCGTCGGACACGGTCCGCGAGGTGCACGAGATCGTGCGCCTGGCCCAGCAGGCGGGTGTCGACGCGGTACGGCCCGGCGTCGCCTGCCAGGAGGTCGACCGGGCGGCCCGCGCCGTGATCTCTGACGCCGGCTACGGCGAGCAGTTCATCCACCGCACCGGCCACGGCATCGGCACCACGACGCACGAGCCGCCGTACATGATCGAGGGCGAGGAGCAGCCGCTGGTCCCGGGCATGTGCTTCTCCGTGGAGCCCGGCGTCTACCTCGCCGGCAGGTTCGGGGTTCGCATCGAGGACATCGTCACGGTCACCGACACCGGAGGACGGCGGCTCAACAACACCGCTCGCGGGCTGCAGGTCGTCGAGTAGCGCGCCCCCGGCGTTCAGTGCAGGAAGAGCTTCCCCATCACCGCGAGGACACCGAGCGAGGCGGCCCCGGCCGACTCGAGCACGAGGCGCCATCCGCCGATGCCTGCCCGGTGTGCTCCGAGGTAGCCGATCACCGACAGGAACGCCACGGAGAACCACAGCGCCCAGAGCGCCGCGCCGCTCGAGGACAACCCCAGCAGGTAGAGGACGAGATAGACGGCGACAGCCGGCGCGGCACCGACGAGGATGGAGACCTCCTTGGCTGCGGCGTGCGGGGTACGCCGGTACAACGGGCGGTGGTCCCCCTCGAAGAGCATCTCCTGGCTCTCCGTGTAGACGTGCGCCAGCCAGTAGGTGACCACGACAGCGGTGACGCTGAGCGCGACCCTGTGGGCGTGCGAGAGGTTGGCGCTCACCGCGGCCAGGGAACCGGCCGCGATCACCGCGCCGTAGAGCAGGCCACCGGGATCCCGGCGGGCCAGTGTGTCCGCGGCCCGGCGTCGGTGGCCCGGGCTCACGCCCTCGCCGTCGATGTCAGCCCGGGTGCCTCGGTCCATGCGTCGTCCTTCCCACCACTCATGCTGCCAGACAACCTGCGTCCGTGCGCCTCACCCGGATCCGGTGGTCCTCGCCCCGCGATCGCCGCCACCGCGGCGTCGTAGAGCCGCTGGGCGTGGTTGGGCGAGCGGCCGATCGTCGTCAGTCCCAGGAGCCCGCCGGCCTTCAGCCCGTCCAGCATGTGGAGCACCGCACCGACCGCGTGCCCCCGGTCGAACGTCAGCCCGGCGCGGTCGACGGCGTCGATGACGTCGCTGTCCGGGCGCCTGGCCCAGGCCGGGTCCACGAGGTGGTCGGTCGACCGGTAGCAGCGTCGTGAACCGTCCGGGAGCGACCACGTGCCGGCGACGTCGTCGTAGTGGCCCGACGTCAGGTTGTGCAGCAGGGACAGCGGGTGCGAGGTGCCGCTCTTGCGCAGGTTGATCTCGAGGCCGTGGAGGCGCCACCGCGACGTCGACGACGGGCGGGTCGCCGCGAAGTCGACGGCGTACCGGCCCAGGGCACCCCGGTCCGCCAGCAGCCGCCCGACCGACGCGCCGTACGCCGTCAGCTCGCTGCGGTAGTCCGGCCTCGCAGGGAAGCGGCAGCCCGCGTAGACCTGTCGGTGGGTGCCGGAGTGGAGCTGCTCGTGCGTCGAGACGACCTGCACGCGACGCCCCGGCGTGATCTCGCCCTGCACGCTCGGGCTGGCGAACTCATCACCGGTCTTCAGCTCCTCGACGATGCCACCGGAAGCGAGCGCAGACAGGTAGTCGGGCCCCAGGAGCTCGACGGTCGTGCGGAGCATGGTGGTGGTCGGGACGTCGGCGAACCTGATCACGCGGTTGCCCAGGCCCGTCGCACTGTCGTCCAGCTTCACCACCACACCCTCGGCGCCGGGATGCTCCAGCCGGACGCGCTCCACGGCCGCGAGAACCTCGTCGACGCTGCGGACGTCCTCCTGACCCGAAGGAAGCGGCACCCCGGCGTCCCGCATGATCCGGCGTCCGCTGCTCTTGAACCCCATGGGCCAGAGGCCCGCGGGGGTGCCGTTGAGGGGCAGACCCAGCCGCTCGGCGACCTGCATCTCCAGGTCGGTCACGTTCCACGGCTCGATGAAGGCCAGCCGGCCGCTGGTCATCGACCGGATCCCTGCCAGGAGGTCGGGCCTGTCGAGGAGCTTCTCGGTGACCGAGCGCGGGGTGCTGTCGGGGACCTCCACGACGTGGAACCTGGCGCGTACGCCGTCGCGGAGCGCGTCCTCGACGAACGAGAGGTAGTAGTCCACGACCCGCTCGGTGGGCCGCTCGGCCGTCACGAAGACCATCTCGGCCCCGGGAACCCGCGCGAGCGACAGCATCGTGAGCAGCTGCCGGTTCTCCAGGGCGGGGATGCGCGGCCCGAAGTGCGCGAGCAGCGCGTGCTCCACGCTGTAGGACGGGAGGACGACGACGGTGTGGGGCACCCTCGAGCCGGGACGGTGCGCGGCCAGGCCCCGGGCCAGTGCGAGCGGAGCCGGCGGTTCGGGGGCTGCCACCGGCCAGACACTACGACCCGGCCCCGGGCGGGACCTCACCCCGCTCGGGTGAGCCGTCGACCCCGCGGCGCGCGTGGAATGGAGCGGTCGACCATGATCGAAAGGACGACCGCCATGTGCCGATGGCTCGCCTACTCCGGTTCGCCGGTGCTCCTCTCGGACCTGCTGTTCGCGCCGGAGAACTCGCTCGTGGTGCAGAGCATGCACTCGCGGCTCGGGGTCGAGGCCGTCAACGGCGACGGCTTCGGGGTGGGCTGGTACGGCGCCCAGGAGGAGCCGGGCATCTACCACAGCACCGAGCCTGCGTGGAGCGACCGCAACCTGCGCGAGCTCTCGAGCCACGCCTCCGCGGGTCGGGTGTTCGCCCACATCCGGGCGACGACCGGCACGCCCGTGCAGCAGAGCAACTGCCACCCTTTCCGGCACGGGCGCTGGCTCTGGATGCACAACGGCGCGATCGCGGAGTTCGCGTCGGTGAAGCGCGACCTGACGCTGGAGGTGGAGCCCGCGCTGTTCCCGCTCATCGAGGGGTCGACGGACTCGGAGCTCTTCTTCTTCCTCGCCCTCACCTACGGGCTCGAGCAGGACCCGCCGGCGGCCGTGGCCCGGGCGGTCGGCTTCATCGAGGAGACGGGACGGCGGCACGGCATCCAGTTCCCGATCCAGATGACGGTCGCCACCACCGACGGAGAGGTCACGTGGGCGTTCCGGTACTCCAGCGAGGGCAGGTCCCGGTCGCTGTTCCACAACGTCGACGTGAGCGCGCTCCGGATGCAGCACCCGGACAACCCGACCCTCCAGCAGCTGTCCGACGATGCACGTCTCGTGGTGTCCGAGCCGTTGGGGTCCCTGCAGGGCGCCTGGCGGGAGGTGCCGGAATCGACGTGCCTCGTCATCGAGGGCGGCCGGGAACAGCTGCACCCCTTCTCGCCGTCCTCCGCCCCCTCGTCGGCGGGATCCGCCGCGGCAGCCCAGTGAGGCGATCACGATGACGGCCCTGACGGTCTGGCGCTACGACACCCCCTTCGGGGCCGAGGCCGCAGCCGTGCGGCTCAAGAGCCTCGCGGAACGCAAGGTCCTCACCGTCCACGACGCCATCACGATCGCGTGGATGCCGCAGGCGAAGGAGCCTGTGATCGGGCACCTGAAGCACTCGACGGCCGCGATGGCCGGCAAGGGGTCGATCCTCGGTGGCCTGGTAGGCATGGTCGTGCTGGCGCCCGTGGCGGGCGCCGCGGTCGGAGCCGGGGTGGCCTCCGCAGCGGCCCGACTGCGCAAGTCAGGCATCGACGAGGACTTCGTCAAGGAGCTCGGCGCGCAGCTGACCCCCGGCTCCTCCGCGCTCCTGGTGCTGTCGAGCGACGGGAAGCTGGACGAGGTACGACCGGCGATGGAGCGCGAGCTCGAGCGAGGTGACGTCGTGCTGCTGCACGCCGAGCTCTCGGAGGACGCGCCGGTGGCCATCGTCGAGGCGATGGAGGAGCTCCGGAAGCCCGGTGGCCCCGCTGAGTCCTGACCGGAGTCGTGACCGCCGGACGTCACCCGCGCAGGGTGAATCCCCTGCACCGATGCGGTGCGAGCCTGTGCCTGAGGCACCAGGACGAGGAGGACCACGATGGCGAGCGACACCACCCGGTCGAACCCCCAGGACTCCTACGACGAACCCGTCTCGCGACTGTGGACGGGGATGATGGGCTTCGCCTCGATCATGCTGGTGCTGATCGGCGGCTTCCACGTCCTGGGCGGGTTCATCGCCCTCCTGGAGAACCGGGTGTACGACGTCAACTCGTCGGAGCTGCTCCTGTTCCAGAGCTACGCCGGGTGGGGCATCGCCCACATGGCGCTCGGCACCCTCGCGTTCCTCACCGGCATCGCCCTGTTCTACCGGAGGCCCTGGAGCCGGGTGGCGACCATCGTGATCGCCTCCTTCAGCGCCGTGACCAACCTGGCGTTCCTCTCGGCGTCGCCCGGATGGTACGGACTGCTGATCCTCCTGGACGTGCTCGTCATCTACGCCGTCACCGTCCACTTCGAGGACGAGCGCGAGTAGGTCAGCAGCGGTCCAGGGTGCTGAAGTAGTCGTGGTGCTCGGCGCGCACGGCGCCGTCCGCCTCCTCGTAGGCCGGTGCGGCCGCGACCTGGACCACCGTCAGGTCGATCCGGACCGTGCGGTCGTCGTGGTCCATCGAAGCGACGGCGCCGGCCGGCACGAGGCGCAGCCCCGCACCCGCGCGCGCAGCGTCGACCGCCAGGTAGGCCGCGGCGGACGAGCTGGAGGCCCGGACGACGGTGCCGAGATGGCCGTCTGAGGCCACGACCTCGTAGCCGACGAGGTCGGCGTCGAGGGTCCAGGTCGACTCGCGGTAGTCCCAAACGGAGTCTCGGTAGTCCCACAGACCGCTGCTCATCGCGCCACCTCGCTCAGGATCCGCGGGGACTTCCCGCGTGCACCTCAACGTGCGGAGGCCCGAGGCATTACATCTGGGTGCTGTGCCGCCAGTACCCGCTGGAGCGGTGGCTCATGCGGCGGCGTGGCGGCGTGGCATCACCCGGCGAGGATGCGGGCCTTCTGCTGCTCGAACTCGAGCTCGCTCAGCACTCCGGCGGCCTTCAGCTCGCCGAGCTCCTTGAGCTGCGCCAGCTTGTCGTCCATGCCGGCCTGCGGGGCGGGCGGCGGCGGGGCGTACTGCTGCGGCGGCGGCTCGGCGTACTGCTGCTGTTGCTGTTGCTGATCGGCCCACCTGCCCGCCTGCCGGCGTGAGACCCGGTTGGACACGGCCGTGGCCGTACCTGCGACGACGGCGGTGCGTGCGACACCGCGGAGAAGACCTGGCATGACGTGTTCCTGTTCTCTCGTGGTCAGACAGAGGCAGCGGAGTCGGCGGCATCGACAGCAGCGAGCAGGGCCTGGACCGGGATGCGGCCGCTGGCGACCAGCTGCCCACCCCCCTTTCGCACGGCCCGGGCGAAGGGCGCGGCCCATACGTTCTCGTAGACCAGGATGCCCGCGGAGTTGCCCGCCTCGATCGCGGTGCCCGCGTCGTCCAGGTCCTCCTCGTCCAGCAGCCCCGAAGAGGCCCCCTCGAAGAGGGTCAGGTCGAGCTCCCCGTCGCCGTCGATGTCACGGATCTCGATCGCGTGGACGGACCCGTCCGGGTCCTTCGTGACGAAGGCGAGGTCAAGGATGCGGATGAGCCCCCGGTCGACGAGGTCGAGGAGGATCGCGAACCCCTCCCCCGTCATCCTGCTTCCCGGGAACTCCACCACGATGTAGTCGATCGGACCCATGAGATCGAGGTCGTCGCCGGTCTCCTGGTCGAGGTCGTTGGACATGCTCTCCTCCTGCGGGTCGGTGGGACGCGACCCGGTGGGGGTCACCCGGTCGCCGTCCTCTCGGAGCCTAGGAAGCACGCACACCGCCCCGCTTCACCCGCAGCGGATGAGCCCGGCCTGGCCCTACCCGCCGCGCGCGCGAGCCCAGGTCGCGGGCACGTCGGCGCCGCCCTCCTCGGCCACCCGGGCACCCATCTGGACGTAGCAGGCGCCCGGCGGGAAGATGCGTCCGCTGACGAGGGCCTGGCCCATGGCGAAGCCCGACGCCCCGGCGATGAGGCCGGGTGGCACGAAGGAGAACAGCCTCTCGATCTCGTGCAGGTCCGACGCGGCGTTCATGCGCATCAGAACCAGGTTGTCGCACTGGGAGACGATCTCCTCGTGCACCTTCCCCGGCCGCTGGGTGGACACCAGCAGGTAGAGCCCGTACTTCCGTCCCTCCGCCGCCACCTGGATGGTGCGCTCGGTGGACAGGCGCGCGAGTGGCTCGATCGGTGTCGACGAGCAGATGTTGTGGGCCTCGTCGATGACGAGGACCACGGGTCTGCGCTCGGGACGTCGGGCCCAGAGGGCGGCCAGCACCGCGTCCGACACGAGCCGCTGCTCGCCCATGGTGGGGAGCGAACCGAGGTCGACCACGACGCAGCGGGCGGACGGCGCCGCGATCTCGGCGAGGATCGACGGCTCGTCGGGGCTCCAGACCGACCACTCGAGGACGCCGAGGTTGCGGGCCCTCCTGCCGAGCCTGCGCGTCCCCTCGGACTCGGCCTCGAGCAGCTGTGAGAGTCCGGTGATGAGTGGCCGCCCACTCTCGCGGGCGGCGAGGAGGTCCACGAGCGCGGCGTACTCCTCGGCGTCGCGCAGGGGATCGAGACCCAGCACGGCTGCCTGGGTGCGGGCGTCCAGCTCGTCGAAGCGCAGGCGCAGCGGGCGCTGGCCCGGCTGGTACCCCCAGACGTCCACGCCGCCGGCCACCTCGCGGTAGCGGGTGGCGAGCTCCGGATCGGCGTCCGCGCGCAGCCGCCCCAGGTTGACGTGGTCGGAGTTCGGGTCCAGGACGACGACGGGCAGCGTCGTCTCGGCGAGCACGCGCTCCAGCAGCAACCCGAGCGCGTACGTCTTCCCCGACCCGGACTGGCCGCAGAGGAAGGTGTGCCGGCCCAGGCCACCGCTGTCGAGCGCGGCCGGCACGCCGGGTGCCAGCAGCAGCTCCCCCACGGTGAGGGCGGCGCGGTCGGACGTGGTCCGGGCCAGCCAGGCCGCCACCTCCTCCGGAGCGGCGGGCCTCACGTGGGCGTCGTGGAACGTCTCGCCACGGTCGAGGAGCAACCCGCTGCCGACCGCGAGCCGGACGAGGACGCCGGAGCGCGACCCGTCCTGGCCACCGATGTCGACGGTGACCATGTGGGACGCGAGGTCGGTGATCTGGCCGAGCCGGGTGACCGCACCCGCCTCGAGGGCGACGTACCCCCCGCGTCGCAGCTCCAGGTCGTGCAGCGAGGCCTGGAGCTCGAAGGTCCGGCCGTCGACCGACGTGGCGCGCGGGAGCGCGCTGCGCTCCAGGGTCTCGCGCACCTCCCGGTAGCGATGGACCTGGGCGACGAGGTCGGCGTCCGCGTGATCGTCGTCCACGAGGGTCTCGTCCGCGTGCGGCATGGGTGTCTCCTGCTGTCGGCGGTGGGCACGGACGAGTCTGGTGCGCAGCCGCTGGGCGGCGGATCCCCCGCGGCGAGTGAGCAGAGGTCAGTGGATGGTCGTCGACGAGCCGATCTCCAGCACCCGCGCCTCGCAGGTCGGCGCCTCGTGGGCCAGCGCCTCCGCGAACCGCGGGCCGGCGAGGTCCATCCAGCCGCGCGGGAACCGCCCGGCGACGGGGACGTGCAGCGTCTGCCAGTGGACCGGGACCGCGCAGCGGGCAGCCACCATCCGGCATGCCCTCGCGGCCTGTTTCGGCCCCATGTGTCCCGGCGAGAGGCGCGGACCCCAGCCACCGATCGGCACCACGGCCACGTCGACCGCGGAGCCCGCCAGCTCCGGGTGGCCAGCGATCCCCGGGTACAGGTCGGTGTCACCCGCGACCCAGACCACTCCCGACGGTCCCCGGACGAGGTGCCCGTTCGCCGCATTGGGCCGGTGCGGCATCGGCCGCGAATGGTGCACCGCCGGGACCAGCCGGACCGCCACGTCGCCCGCGTCGCCGACGGGCACCCACTCCCCCTCGGCGACGCCCCGCCCGGCCAGGCCCTTCTTCGTCACCCAGGCGGCGTTGTCCGGCGCCGTGAGCACCGGCACCTCGCCGAGCCTCCGCAACGAGGACACCTCCGCGTGGTCGTGGTGCAGGTGGGAGAGGAGGACGGCGTGCGCGCCGGACCAGGCCTCGTCCTGCGGGGCGGTGGTCGCGCCGCCGCGGCGCCGCAGGATCCCGTTGTGCCGGCGCAGCAGGGGGTCAGCCACGAGGCGGACGCCGTCGATGTCGACCACCACGGTGGCGTGTCCGAGCCACGTGACCCTGATGGTCACGGCAAGGACCTGGGCCGCCTGCGTGCCTCGCGCGACAGGACGACGGACAGCCGGAACGCCGTGCGCGCGTCACGCAGCGACCGGCGGACGGCGGGCGACGTGAGGGTCAGCACGAGCACGACGAGCGGCCCCACCGTCGCCGAGACCGCGACCAGACCGGCCGCGCCCACCGCCGCGAGGGCGGCCAGGGCGGTCAGGTCCACGACGAGCCGTACCTGCGGGACGTCGACCTTTCCCACGCACGCGACGAAGAGAAGCACCGACACCGCCACGCCCGCGAGGACAACCGCACTCGGGCCGACCCATCCCCACTGCACGACCGCGAGCAGCAGGCCGATGGACGTGCACCAGTGCATCCACCGCCACCAGGTCCGGTCGCGGCACCGGTCGAGCACTCCCTGCCGGTCCTCGAGCCACAGCTCGTGAGTTGTTCGCGCCATGTCGGTCTCCTCACTGCAGCGCGGCGGTGAGCCGCATCGTGTTGTCGAGGTATCGCTGCCAGTGCGAGCGCTGCCGCCACTCCTCGAGCGTCAGCTCGCGCGACAGCGCGCGGTAGTCGTCCTCGACCTTGCGGAAGCGTGCGACGACGTCCGCGCCGGTGAGCATCATCGACACCTCGTGGTTCAGCGCGAAGGAGCGCATGTCCATGTTGCTGGAGCCGATGACCGCGACGTCGTCGTCGATGGAGAAGTGCTTGGAGTGGAGAACGGCCGGGGCGGGGTAGAGATGGATGCGCACGCCGGCCTCGAGCAGCGCCTCGTAGTAGGAGCACTGAGCGTGGTAGACCATGAACTGGTCGCCCTCCTCGCTCACGAAGAGCTCCACCTCCACACCCCGTCGTGCCGCGGTAGTCACGGCGTACAGCAGGGGCTCGTCGGGGACGAAGTAGGGACTGGTCAACGAGACGCGGGACTGCGCGGAGTAGATCAGGGCGGTGAAGAGCCGCAGGTTGTTCTCCGTGGCGTAGCCGGGACCGCTGGGCAGGACCTGCGCCGTCACGCCGGCGGCGTGGGTCCGCGGCGTCGAGGCGGAGAACTCCTCGCCCAGGCGCTCGTGGGTCTCGGTGAACCAGTCCTTGGCGAACACCGCCCGGAGGGCGCTGACCGCTGGCCCGTCGACGCGCGCGACGAGCTCGACCCACTCGCGTCCCGCGGCGTGGTTCTTCGGCTTGTTGTAGCCCGGCTCGATGAGGTTCTGCGATCCCATGAAGGCCACGCGGCCGTCGACCACCAGGATCTTGCGGTGGTTGCGCAGGTCCGGGCGCTGGAACTCGCCCTTGAGGGGACGGACCGGGAGCATCGCCCGCCACTGGATGTCGGATGCGTCCAGGCGCTTCGCGAAGTCGGCGTAGCCCGGGATGCCCCTCGACCCCAGGTGGTCGACCAGCAGCCGCACCCGCACGCCCCGCCCGGTGGCCTCGACCATTGCCTCGAAGAACGGAGCGGTCACCTCGTCCCAGGCCGCGATGTAGTACTCGACCTCGACCGACGTCTCGGCCGCGGCGACCTCGGCGGTCATGGCCGCGATGGCGTCGTGGTAGCCCGGGATGAGGTCGACCTGGTTCCCTCCCTGGAGGGGCAGAGAGCCGAGGTTGTAGTTCAGGGTCGCCATCGACGGCAGGTACGCCGGTGCGGAGACCGTGGACGCGGGCAGGCCCTCCGTGGCGGCACGGATTGCCGCGTCCGCCTCGCGCTGCCGCGCCAGTCTTCCCCGGCCGGGGCTGGTACGGCCCAGGACCAGGAAGACGAGGAACCCCGCCAGCGGCACGATGAGGATCAGGATCAACCACGCCATGGCAGACGAGGGCTTCCGATTGCTCGGCAGCACCCCGATCGCGAGGAACTTGACCACGTAGTCGAGGAGCACCAGGCCGGCGCCCAGGAGCACCAGGAGGCGGTCCATCACCGGGCTCCCACGAGCCGGTGGTGTCCGATCATCTGCACCCACCTCACCATCAGCCGCGTCGGAGTGACCGACGCGCGGTCCGCGTCACGGTCCGCACCGCCTCGGTCGAGTGTCGGGTGCCGAGCGGCACGGGCGTATCACCCCTTACGTGTGAGCCGGGGGGTCACCCATGGCTCACACGTGAGGGGTGACGACGCCCGCGCCCGATGGATCGAGCATCGGCTCATGCGCCTGCTGCCGGAGGAGCGGACGAACGAGGTCAGCGCCCTCTCGCGCCGGGTGGCCGCGTCGTTCCTCGGGCAGTCCGTGCGGCGCTTCGCCCTCATGGAGGGGTTCGACCGCTGCATCGTCCTCTCGGCCCAGGCCCTGACCGCCCTGATCCCGCTCTTCATCGTCGTGGCCAGCGCCGCACCGGCCGGCCAGGAGGACGTGATCAGTGACGCGATCATCCGCCGGTTCGCCCTGTCGGGTGCGTCGGCCGACGCAGTGGCGCAGCTGTTCGACACCCCTGCCGGGGCGTCTATCAGCGTGTCGGTCTTCAGCGCGCTGCTGCTGGTCTACTCCGCGATGGCGTTCAGCCGTCGCCTGCAGTCGATGTACCGGGCGGCGTGGGGGCGCGAGAGGCGTGGCATGCGCAGCACGATGTACGCCGGGCTGGGTCTCGTCGCGTTCACCGTGATGACCGGCCTCTCCTTCGTCCTCCGGGAGCTCGCCAGCCGGTTCCCGCCCCAGTGGCTCTGGACGATCCCGCTGTCGGCCGGCATCGGTCTGGTGCTGTGGACGTGCATCCCCTACTTCATGCTCGAGCGGGAGGTGCACTGGCGCCGGCTGCTGGCGACCGGAGCGGTCTCGGCAGCCGGCATGACGATCTTCGCCATCGGCACACCCATCTACATGCCGGGCGTGATGACCCGGGCCACCGAGGACTTCGGTCTGTTCGGGGTGACGATCACGCTGCTCGGCTGGCTCCTGGCGGCGGCCGGCATCGTCGTCGCCTCCACTGTCATGGGCGCCCAGTTCGACTCCTCCGACGCGCCATGGCTCGTGCAGCTCAAGGACCGTTTCGGGCTCAGCGACCCGGCGGCCGGCGAGCTCGCAGAGCCTGTGGTCGAGCAGCACGAGGTCGGCGGCCTCACCAGCGAAGACCTGCTGGCCATCGTCCACGTGCTCGTGAACTGGGCGATCATGGCCGCCGCGGTGTGGGTCGCGACCGCGGTCGTCCCGGGCATCGAGGTCAGCGGCGGGGTCGGGGCCTACCTCGCCATCTCCGTGGTCTTCGGACTGGTCAACGCCATGGTGGGACCGGTGCTGCAGTGGCTCGTCGGCTCCCAGTCCTGGCTTCGGATGGGCGCCTCCGCGCTCCTCGTCAACGGCACGCTCTTCGCCGTCACGGCGGGCCTGACCGCCAACATGGACATCGCCGGCCCGGGCAGTGCCGTCCTCGGCGCCGTGGTGGTGTCCGTGGCCGGAACCCTGCTCGAGCTGGTGATCCGACCGTCCACCGGCAACGGCAACGGCAACGGCAACGGCCGGTGACCGCCCGCCTACTCGTGTGCCGGCGGCACGGCCGGGGCCGGCTCCGGGCGGGCGGCCAGCACCTCGAGGACGAGCAGCACGAGCGCGGTCACGAGCACGAACACGAGCGCGGTCCCACCCGTGGGGTGGTCCTGAGCGAGGTAGAGGAGCGCTGCCACCGCGACCACGGTCGCCCGGACCGGTGCCCGGTACGTCGCCAGCGCGACGCCGAGCCGTCCGGTGTCCATCCCGGCCCGGGACCTGCCCCGGCGGAGCCCGTCCACCCCCTTCGACAGTGCCGAGCGTGCGGCCGCCCCGGACCCGTGCGCCGCACTCAGCCAAGCCACGACGGTCACCGTCAGCGCGATGACGAGGACCCCGCGCAGCGCCACCCGGATGAAGGAGACCAGCTGGTCGTAGACCGCTCCGGCCGCTTCCGGCGAGCTGCTCTCGGGCAGGGCGTCGAGGTAGAACGGTCGGATCACGTTGAGGGCTGCCCCGAGCAGCAGCATCGCCACAGCCACCGCCAGGCCCGCGGCCAGCACCGTCCTGCGCCGGTCCCGGGAGATCGCGACCGCGACACCGATGAGGGCGAGACCGACCACCGGCAACCACATGCTGAGGTCGTCCAGCCACCCCAGCAGGTTCTGCGCCGTCTCCAGGTCGTCCGACTTGACGATGGCGAAGGAGGCGTCGACCTCCGGGATCCGGTCGGCGATGCCGAACCCGGCGTCGACCAGCTGCTGCTTGACGGTGTTGATGAGCGTGGCGAGCTGGACGCTGACCTCCCCCCGCTCGATGACCACCGCCCCGTCCGTGTCGCCGTTCAGCGCGGCGACCAGCTCGGCGTGGGCCGTCCGGTTCGCCTCGACCCACGCCTGCTCGAAGGCGTCGGACTGCACGACGGCGAGGATGCGGTCCTCGACGAATCCTCGAATGCCCGTCGAGAGAGGGCCCGACAGGCCATCGAGGGTCGTGGCAGCCCGGTCCGGGAGCCCACGCTCCTGGAGCGCGGAGACGACCTCGTCCACGGCCGCGTCGACGTCGAGGTAGGAGAAGATCACCTGCTCCATGCGGGCGGCAATCGCCCCCTGGACGGCGGGGTCGTCCGCCAGCGGCGCCACGGTCGCGAGGTAGCGGTCGGTGTCCTGGATCTGACCGTTGGACCACGTGGCCAGGACCGACAGCGGTGCGATCAGCGCGGCCAGCACGACGAGCACGCCCGCGACCACCGGGCGCCACCAGCCCCGGCGCTCGGTCGTGACCGGTGGCTGCCCCGCCGGCGGCGCGCTCCTCAACCGCGTCAGCTCCGCGCGCAGGCGCTCGATCTCCCGCGCCGCCTCTTCCGGGGTGTCGTAGGTCTGCGAACCGGCCATGCCCCACCGTGCGACGGACCACCGGCGGTCGGCGTCACCCGCCGAGGGTGACGCGTCCAGGCATCCGGGAGGGCATGGTGATGCCATTCGGTTCCCCACCTCCACGAATCGAGGGCGCCATGTCGAGATCGGTCTACGAGATCCGCGCTGTCGGCGAGGTGCCGCCCGATCTCCTGGACGACTTCGAGGGCGCGACCGTCTCCAAGGACCCCGGCGGCTCCACGATCCACGTGGTGCTGGGGGACGAGGCGGAGCTGCACGGGCTGCTGGCCGCGCTCAGTCGCGAGGGCTACGCACTGGTCGACGTCCGCCGCGAGCCCCCCGTCGAGCTCGAGAACGACTAGGAGAGCTTGCCGAAGGCGGTCTCCGGCCACGATCGAAGCGCCGCCAGCGCCACGACCGCGACGCCGGCGACGTACGCCGCGGGAGCGAGGTCGTGCCCGGTCGCCGTCTCGACGACCTGCCCCACCAACGGGGCGGTGCCCCCGACCAGGGCCGTGGCCATCCCGGCGGTGAGCCCCAGGCCGGTGGCGCGAACGGCGGTGGGGAACATCTCGGCCAGCAGCGAGACCGACAGCACGCCACCGACGGCGACCCCCGCCAGGACCTCGGCGAGCACGATGGCGGGTAGGGCGTCGCTGTGGGCCAGCGCCATCACCGGTCCGGACCCCACGACCAGCCCCACGAGTGAGCCCATGACGACCGGACGACGGCCGAGTCGATCAGAGAGCCGTCCGAGGGCGAGCGCCGACACGGCCGCGGCGACCAGACCGATGACCGAGGCGAGCAGAGCCTCGGGGGCAGCCCAGTCGCGGGTCGCCACGAGGTGGTTGGGCACGTAGAC
The DNA here is from genome assembly GCF_048161455.1 of Nocardioides sp. T5. Classification (NCBI taxonomy): domain Bacteria; kingdom Bacillati; phylum Actinomycetota; class Actinomycetes; order Propionibacteriales; family Nocardioidaceae; genus Nocardioides; species Nocardioides sp. T5. Next base: position 2,800,511 of record NZ_CP182415.1, read on the forward strand.
GAAGAACGTGTTGAAGGCCAGCGAGCCGGCAGCGATCACAGCGAACCCGGTGAGGGCACCGCGGCGGTGCTCCGACCACACGACCCGGACGGGAGCGGGCCGCCGCGCTGCCATGGTCCGGGCGTGCAGGAACAGGGGCGACTCCAGCCCCCGTCGGCGGAGGAGGACGCCCACCATGCCCAGGGGAAGCGCGAGCAGGAACGGCGCCCGCCACCAACCGGCCGTCACCGAGTCGTCGGGGAGCAGCTGGACCAGACCACCGACGCCCAGGCCGGCGGCGAGGCCGAGGGCGAGGGTCGCGGTGTGCCAGGCGGCGAACGCCCCGCGGCGACCCGCGGGGGCCGACTCGACGATGAAGACGGCCGCCAGTCCGAGCTCACCACCGGCGGCAAGCCCCTGCGTCCCGCGCAGCACCAGCAGCGCCACAGGGGCCACGACGCCGATCGCGGCGTACCCGGGCAGCAGCCCCACAGCCGCCGTGGCCAGGCTCATGAGCAGCAGCGTGCTGGTGAACACTCCCCGGCGTCCCCTCGCGTCCGCCCACCTCCCGAAGAGGACCGCTCCCACCGGCCGGACCAGGAAGGCGGTGGCGTAGAGGGCGAAGGCCGCGAGGAGGACCGCGTTCGGGTCGCTCACGGGCAGGAACAGCTGGGCCAGCACCACGCCCAGCGCTCCGTAGATCGCGAAGTCGTACCACTCCACGGCGTTCCCCACGCAGGCGGCCGCCAACGTGAACCCCGGGGGGGTCCCGGTCCCGGTCCCGGTCCCGGGTCCCGACGGCCGGCGGTCGAGCGGCGTATGCTCCGACTCGTACACGGGCGGACGGGAGGCCGACTGGTGAACCCTGTGAGGCCGGATTCGCTTCCCCATGGTGCTGCCCTCCCCTCGATGAGCCACCTGTCGGAGGCCAAGCTCCATGCCCCGTCCGCGCGCGCGAGCTGGGTCGACCGGCCGCGTCTGCTCGACGCCATGCTCCACGCGATCCGCCACCCTGTCACCCTGGTGGCCGCCCCCGCCGGGTACGGCAAGACCACCGTCGTCGCTCAGGGCCTGCTCACGGAGCAGTGCCCCGCCTCGGCCTGGGTCTCCCTCGACGCAGGGGACGATGACCCCGTACGGCTGTGGAGCCACGTGGCCGCGGCGCTCGAACGGGCGGGGTGCGCGCTGCCAGCCGTCGAAGCCGGACGGGTGCTCGGCAGGCTGGCCGAGGTTCCGCCGACCCTGCTGACGACCATCGTCGCGGCCCTCGGAGCCATGCCGGAGGAGCTGGTGCTCGTCCTCGACGACTTCCACTTCGTCCAGTCGCCGGCACGCCACGAGGAGGTCGAGCTGCTCATCCAGAGCCTCCCGGACAACGTGCACCTGGTGATCATCAGCCGGTCCGACCCGGGACTCAGGCTGGGGCGCCTGCGCGTGTCCCGGGACCTGGCCGAGCTCCGGGCCGACGATCTCGCCTTCACGCTCCCAGAGGCGCGCGAGATGTTCGCCCGCACAGGCGCCGTCCTGTCCGACCACACCCTCGCCGAGCTGGTCGACCGGACGGAGGGCTGGCCGGCGGCCCTCTACCTGGCCGCGCTCTCGCTGGCCGACCGGCCCGATCCGGACGAGTTCGTGCACCGTTTCAGCGGGACCAACCGGTTCATCGGCGACTACCTCACCGAAGAGGTGCTGAGCCGGCAGCCGGAGCGGTTGCGGGACTTCATCCTGGAGGCATCCGTGCTGGACCGGTTCTCGGCCTCGCTCTGCGACCACGCACTCGGACGCAGGGACAGCGCGACGGTCCTCCACGACCTCGAGCGCGCGAACCTGTTCCTCGTCCCTCTGGACGGGGAGCGCAGGTGGTTCCGGTTCCACCAGCTCTTCGCCGCCGTCGCCCGGAGCGAGCTAGAGCTGGCTCGAGAGCCCGAGGACCTCGCCGGCCTCAATGCCCGGGCCGCCGAGTGGTTCTCCGCACGCGCCCTCGTCCCAGAGGCGATCACCCACTGGCTCGCTGCAGGAAGACGCCAGGAGGCAGCCGAGCTCGTCCAGGTCAACTGGTTGCGGTTCGTGGACGCGGGTCAGGGCGCCACCGTCCAGGGGTGGCTCGAGGGGGTCGGCTGGGGCGACGGCAGTCCGCCTGCGCAGGCGACGGCGGCCTGGCTGGCCGGCCTCGCCGGCGACGAGCGGACGATGGCGGGGCACCTGCGCTCCCTCGAGGGCCTGGAGGACTACGGTCCGTTGCCGGACGGCTCCTGCTCGATCGAGTCCGCCACGGTCCAGATGCGCGCCCTGCTCGGCTTCGGTGGTCCCCTCGACATGATGGCCGCGGCGCGACGTGCGGCGGAGCTCGAGACGAACGGCCGGTCGGCCCAGTACGTCATCGCCCAGGCCACGCTCGGCCACGCTCACTACCTGCAGGGCGAGCTGGACGAGGCCGTTCCGCACCTCCAGGCGGCCATCAGGGGTGACGGTGCGCCCGGAGTGTTCCGCATCCTGGCGCTGTCCCTCGCCTGCTTCGCCGAGTGCGAGCGCGGCAACCTTGCACGAGCACGGGAGTGGGCGGAGCGAGCGATCGACGTGCTCGACAGCAGAGGACTCGGAGCCACCCCGCAGGCCTCGTGGGCCTACGTCGCCCTGGCACTGGCGCTGGCCGACGCGGGAAAGTCAGACGAGGCGATGCGCACGCTGGAGCTCGGTCTCGCGACCCGCCGCCTCGACAACGCGCAGGCGGTGTGGGGGCCGATCCACCACCTCCTCATGAGCGCCCACATCGCAGCCCGACTAGGACACACCGCCCTCGCGCGCGACCTGTTGACCGAGCTCACCCATCGCATGGGCCGCTTCGGCGAGGGGATGACTGCGATGCACGCGCGGGCCGACGCCGTACGACACCTGATCCAGGACGACCACACCATCGAGCTGGCCGGGGAGCCGCTCACCGACCGCGAGGTCGACGTCCTCCGGTCGCTGCAGGGCCCGATGAGCCTCCACGAGATCGCTGGCGCGCTCTACCTGTCCCCCAACACGGTGAAGACACATGCACGCGCCGTCTACCGCAAGCTGGGCGTCCACTCGAGGACCGAAGCGGTGAGCCTCGCGCGTCGCCGGTCCCTGATCTAGACCTCACCCGGGTGAAATCACTCCCGGGGTGATCCCGCCTCACCCCGGGGGGTGACTCAATGGGATGTGACCGTTCTGTCACACACCAGGTGGTCCCCCATGTCACTCCATCCTCCCGCCCGGCACGCCCCCCGCCGCAGGCCCCCGCTGACCGAGCACGTCGCGGCGCCCACCGTGCCGCAGCCCCGAGCGCGGGTGCACGAGCAGGGCCCGCCCACCTGGGGCTGGGCCCTGGTCGAGATCCGGTCGGACGGAACCTGGGGCGAACCCCGGGTGATCCCGGCGCCGGGCACCCTGGACCCACCGCACGCTGACGGTCCACCTACCGCTCAGTCGAGCATCACCGAGCTCAGCGAGCTCCTGAAGACCCACCTCGCGGCCACGCGCCTCGAGGATGCCGGCCGCGGTGAGATCGCCGCCGTGCTGTCCCGCGGAGCGGACGCCGCCCCGGCCGAGATCCGCAGCAGGTTCGTGGGTCCGTTGGCCCACGTGGAGGCCTTGCAGGGCGACCTGCGGCGGGCCGAACGTCACGCGGAGCAGGTGCGCACCGGACCGACCGACCCCCGCGGTGGTTCCGGCCACGCCCACGCCCTCCTGGCCGAGGCATGGGTCGCCCTCGAGCGGGCCGACTTCCCCGGTGCCCGGCTCCGCCTCGACTCCCTGGAGCACGTCGTGCGCGGGCGGGACCCGTGGCTGGCGACGAGCCACCTCCTGCTCGAGGCGAGGCTGGCGATCGCCCTGGGAACTCCCGAGGCCGCGATCCGTCTCCTGGCAGCCCGGGAGCCGGCGGTGCCGGCGGCCAGGTCCACGGACTGGCTCTCCGAGCTGTTGACGGTCGTGCGGGCCGAGGCCTTGATCGCGTCGGGCGAGCCGGACCGCGCCATGGCACTCCTCACCCCCGTTCCCCGGCACGCGGTCGTCGAGGCGATGGTCATGGCGGCGCTCGCCCGGCGGACGATCGGGGACGTGCGCGGGGCACTGGCCGTCCTCAGCCGTGCGGTGACCGACCTCGACCACGCTCCCCTCGCCCTGCAGGTCGAGGCGTGGCTGCTCGAGGCACGCATGGCCGAGGACCAGCATCGGGACGAACGGGCACGGCTGCTCACCGACCGAGCGCTCCGCTCGGCCACGAGCGAGGGGATGCGCCGCGCGGTGATGCGGGACTGGGGGTGGCTGCGCCGGGCCGTCGAGCGCGACGCCGTCCTGCTGCGCAAGCACCGCGACTTCCTCGCCACCTGCCCCGGTGACGACGACGGGCACTGGCGACCGGCGTCCGTCGCCGCGCCGACCGGCGTGGAGGCTGACCAGCTGCCTCCCTCGCTGCTCACCGAGCGGGAGGGCCAGGTCCTCCAGCTGCTGGCGCAGATGAACTCGACCGAGGAGATCGCCGCAGCCCTCTACGTGTCCACCAACACGGTCAAGACCCACCTCAAGGGCATCTTCGGCAAGCTGGGCGTCAACCGGCGGGTGGACGCCGTACGCCGTGGGCGGACGCTCGGCCTCTGCTAGCGCGCGCCCATGAGGACAGGTGCACCCACGCGGCGCACCCGTTCCAGCCCCGCGCCGCACTCCACGCAGGCCTGCAGGAACCGGTGGAGCTCACCGGCGGCAAGGGTGAGCCGCACGAGGGTCTGTCGCTGGACCGGGTAGTGCGCGCACCTGAGGTAGCGCAGGAGGGGCTCTCCCAGCTCACCGAGCACCCGCACCTCGTAGACCCCGCGCCGCGCCTCGGGCTCGGCGTCGTCGACACTCGCCACCCGGTGCACGTCCGTGAGCGTCAGACCCACGGTGCTGATCTCGGCGAGCAACGCGTTCAGCTCCTCGGGACCCTCGACCCGTCGGCGCAGGGCGGTCTGCGCATCCGTGCTCCGCACCCTCATGCCGGGGTAGCGCTCGCACACCGACTCGTCGGGCCACCCCGACAGCTGGACGTCGTACTCGAAGACCTGCTCTGCGCCGTCGACCGCACCGTGCACCATCCCGCAACGGTGCGCCGACAGCGGGGTCCTCGCGTCACCCTTGATGGGTGAGGCCGGCGCGCTGCGCCGTCTCCATGCTGGAGGCACGAGCACGACGACAGGGAGGCACGCTGATGTCGACACCGACCCCGGTGAGGGGGCAGGACCGCCCGGCCTCGGGGGGCGGCTGGTCGGGCTGGATCATGTTCGCCAGCACCCTGATGTTCATCCTCGGGTGCTTCCACGCGATCGCCGGCCTCGTCGGCATCTTCGACGAGGACTACTACCTGGTCGGCAAGAACGACCTCGTCGTGACCGTCGACTACTCCACGTGGGGCTGGACCCACCTGATCCTCGGGATCCTCGTCGCAGCGGCGGGCGGTGCGCTCCTCCGCGGCGCGATGTGGGCCCGGATCGTGGCCATCGTGCTCGCGATCCTGAGCTCGATCGCCAACCTCGTCTTCATGGCGGCCTATCCCCTGTGGTCGCTCATCATGATCACCGTCAACGTCCTGGTGATCTACGCCGTCACGGCCCACGGCGACCGCCGGTCGCTCAGCGACTACTGAGTAGGTGGAACATGTCTGACGACTTCGGCTTCTGGGACGTGATGGTCTCGATCTTCTGGTTCACGATCCTGCTGGCGTGGATCTCGCTCCTCGTCCACATCCTCATCGACATCTTCCGCGACGACACGCTGGGCGGTGGCATGAAGGCAGTGTGGACCATCTTCATCATCCTGATCCCGTGGCTCGGAGCCCTCGTGTACCTGATCTCGCGAGGGGACTCCATGAACAAGCGCAACCGCGAGGCGGCGATGGCCCGCATGGAGATGTACGGGGCGCAGCGACCGGCCGCACCGCAGGTCTCGGAGGAGCTGCAACGCCTGGCCGAGCTGCGTGACACCGGCGTCCTGACGCCCGCCGAGTACGACCAGGCCAAGGCCAAGGTCCTGGCCTGACCGGACGCCTCGACCGCGACGTCGACAGGAGCAGTCGAGTGACGTCCTCCACCGCGACTCCCCTGTCCGACACTCCGGGTGGGGCGGGTGACCGACGACAGCGTGTCCGTCTCACGTTCTCCGACGTCGGGCGCCTGCTCGGCACGGGTGTCCTCACGTTCCTCTCACTCCTGCTCACCGCCGAGCTGCTGCCCGGCTTCACCTACACGTCGTGGTGGCCGCTGGCGGTGACCGCTGCGGTCGGCGGGCTGGTGGGGATGCTCGTACGGCCGGTCCTCGCGCTGGTGGCCGGCGCCATCGGGTGGATCGCCGTCGCGACGGTCGCCGTCTTCGGGCAGGCCCTCGTGATGCAGGTGGCCATCACGATCGTCCCCGGCGCGTCGTTCGACTCCTTCTGGACGGCCGTGGCGACCGCCTGGCTCACCGCTGCGATCTCGACGCTGCTCGCCTGGCTCACCAGCGCGGGCACGGACGAGTCGATGACCGCCAGCCTGGTCCGCCTCAAGCCAGGTACCGTCACCGACCCCGAGGTGGACGGCGTCGTCTTCGTTCAGCTGGACGGGGTCTCCTTCCCCGTCATGCAGTGGGTGGTCCAGTCCGGGACGATGACGACCCCCCGCCGGTGGCTCGACGCCGGCAGCCACGCGGTGCACGAGTGGACCGTCCAGATGCCGTGCACGACGCCCGCGAGCCAGCAGGCGATCCTGCAGGGCAGCGCGGACGGCGTACCGGCCTTCCGCTGGTACGACCGTGACCTCGGTCGGGTCCTGGTGGCCAACCGCCCCGCCGATGCCTCCATCATCGAGTCGCGGGCCACCACGGGCCACGGCCTCCTGGCCGACGGGGGCGTGTCGGTGTCCAACCTGTTCACCGGGGACGCCGAGAGGGCCTGCATGACCATGAGCCGGCTCGAGGTGACGCGCGGGTCGCGACGCACCCGACAGGTCTTCGCACGCTTCGTGATCCGCCCGGACGGGCTGGTGCGCAGCGTCTCGCGGACCATCGCCGAGATCGCACGCGAGCGGGTCCAGGCTCTGCGCCAGCGGCGTCTCGGCGTGCACCCCCGCGTCCACCGCTCGTGGACCTTCGCCGGCCTGCGTGCCTTCAGCAACGGGCTGCTGCGCGACCTGAACACCACGGTGGTGGCCGAGGAGATGATGGCCGGCACCCGCAGCATCTACGTCGACTACGTCGACTACGACGAGATCGCCCACCACGCCGGAGCCACGCGCCTCGAGACGGTCGCCTCGCTCACCGCTCTCGACCGGGTCCTCGCGGTGCTGGAGAAGGTGGCCGAGCAGGCTCCCCGCACCTACCACCTGGTGATCCTCAGCGACCACGGGCAGTCGCAGGGCGAACCGTTCGCCTCCCGCTATGGCACCGACCTGAGCGACCTGTGCCGGTCCCTCACCCAGTCGCGCACGGCGGGCGTGGAGGGCAGCATCGAGGGCTGGGGACGGGTGGACTCCGTGCTTGAGGACCTGGGTGGGACGCACACCGGCGCCGTCACGGGTGCGGCCGCCAAGCGCGTGGACGTCAAGCTCAAGCCCGAGGAATCCGACGCCGAGGACGCCGAGCTCGTCGTCCTGGCCAGCGGGAACCTCGGACTCGTCCACGTCCCGGGCCCGCGACGGCTGCTGCTCGAGGAGCTGGAGGACCGCTGGCCCGGCCTCGTGCCCGGGCTGCTCGCCCACCCGGGGGTGGGCTTCGTCAGCGCGCTCAGCGCGACCGGCCCTGTCGCCTTGGGACGGGACGGGCGTCGCGACCTCTCGACCGGCGCCGTCGAGGGCACCGACCCGCTCGCCGCCTTCGGTCCCCACGCTCCGGCGATGCTCGAGGCCGCGACCCTCATGCCCCGCGCGCCGGACCTGTACGTCAACAGCTCCTTCGACCCGGTCACGATGGACGTGGCGGCCTTCGAGCCCCTGGTCGGGTGTCACGGTGGCCTCGGCGGGTGGCAGGACAGGGCGTTCGTCATGGCGCCCGCGCACCTGTTCGCCCCCGACCGCCCGATCGTCGGCGGCGACGACCTGCACCGGCACCTGGTCGACATGCTGGTCACCCTGGGGCACCGGACCGAGCTGCAGAGGATCCCGTCGTGACCATCCCCCGCACCACCGTCCTGCTGGTGGGCGCAGCCGCCGCCGTGGTGGTCCTGGCCGGCGTCAGGGCCACCCAGGACATCGTGGCTCCCGTGATGCTGGCCCTGCTGCTCACGATCCTGTTCCACCCGCTGCGCCGCGGGCTCGAGAGGCGCCTGCCCCGCTGGGCAGCGTCGACGTGCCTGCTCGTCGCCGCCGTGCTGCTGCTGGTGTCGCTGGCCCTCGCCGTCGTCGTCGCGATCGGCCGGCTGGCCACGCTGGTCCCGAGCTACGCGTCCGACGTCGACGAGCTGGGCGACGACCTCGGGTCCGCGCTCGAGTCGATGGGAGTCGGTGCGGAGCAGACCGATGCGATGGCGAAGGCGCTCGACCCGCAGCGGGTGGTGGACCTCGTCACGTCGGTGCTCGGGAGCGTGCTGTCGCTGACCTCCGGCCTCGTGCTGATCGTGACGCTGCTGGTGTTCTTCTCCTTCGATGCCGCCAGGACCGGCGCGCTGGCCGACGGAGCCCGCGTGCACCGCCCCCTGCTCGTGGACAGCCTCGACAACTTCGCCCGCGGCACCCGCAGCTACTTCGGCGTCTCCGCGGTCTTCGGCCTCATCGTCGCCGTCATCGACGCCGCGGTCCTCTACGCCATGGGGATCCCGGGAGCCTTCATCTGGGGGGTGCTGGCGTTCGTGACGAACTTCATCCCCAACATCGGTTTCGTCATCGGCGTCATCCCGCCCGCGTTCATCGGCCTGCTGGAGGGGGGCCCCTCGCTCATGCTCGCCGTGATCGTCCTCTACTCGGTCATCAACGTGGTGATCCAGTCCTTCATCCAGCCCCGCTTCGTCGGTGACGCCGTCGGGCTCTCGACCAGCCTGACCTTCCTGTCGCTCGTGTTCTGGACCTGGGTGCTGGGACCGCTCGGCGCACTCCTGGCCGTGCCCATGAGCCTGCTGGTCCGGTCGCTGCTGGTGGAGGCCGACCCCGACGGACGCTGGCGGCTGCCCCTGATAAGCGGCCAGCCGGACACGGTGCGCCTGGACGACGACGGGGAACGGGAGGCGGAGCTCAGGGACACCCCGTGAGCAACGCGCCCACGGGGTGGCTCACCCGGTAGTCGACCTCGTGCAGGACGGCACGCACGACGGGGGGAACCGCACGGGTCGCGACGACGTACGCCACGAGCCCGGCGGCGACGGACGTCGCCAGCGGAGCCCAGTGGACTGCGACGGTCGTGTTCATCACCCAGCTCCTCGCCCATCGATGTCCGAGCCATGGTCGTCGCCGTGCCGCGCCGTCGGATCACCCAGCGGGGGTGACGCCACCTCGGGCGCCCGCTCACGACCATGGCAGGCACGGAGCACGACGAGGGAGGAACGATGGGACTTCGCGACCGGGACCTCGACGGCCCCAGGTTCCAGATGCGCGAGAAGCTGATGTCGGTCGGTGACGACTTCTGGATCGAGGACGACCAGGGCCACCGGCTCTTCAAGGTCAACGGCAAGGCCGTGAGGTGGCGCGACACCTTCGTCCTGGAGGACGCGAGCGGCGAGGCGCTGGTCAAGATCCAGGAGAAGAAGCTCGCCGTCCGCGACACGATGACCATCGAGCGCGGCGACATGACGGCCAAGGTGCACAAGCGACTCCTCGGCATCCGTGACCACTACGTCATCGAGGTGGAGGGCGGCGAGGACCTCGAGGCCCACGGCAACATCGTCGACCACGAGTACGAGATCGAGCGGGACGGCGAGACGGTCGCGAAGGTCTCGAAGAAGTGGTTCCGGGTGCGCGACACCTACGGCGTCCAGCTCGCCCAGGGCCAGGACGTCGCCCTCATCCTCGCCATCACGGTGTGCGTCGACGCGATGGCCCGCGGCTGACGACCGGGTCACCCGCCGCGGATGATCCGCGCCCCGCAGAGCCCTGACTAGCGTCGATGCACTGGCACTGATCCGTCGGCTGGAGGGTGTGATGAGCATGATCCGTGTGGCGAGAAGCGGCATGATCCAGGTGACGACGTGAGCGCCGCGGACGCGGTGGCAGGCGCGGCGGCGCGCACACCGGCGCCGGCCGTCAACTGGATCTCGTGGGTGGCCCTGGCCATGATGACCACGAGCTCGGTGGCCAGCCTGCGCGCGGCGCCGACCATGGCTGTGTATGGCCTCGCGTGCGTCTTCCTCTACCTCCTCCCTGCCCTCGTCTTCCTGCTGCCGACGTCGTTGGTGTCGGCCGAGCTGGCGTCCGGCTGGGAGGGCGGCATCTACAAGTGGGTCTCGGAGGGGATCTCCAAGCCGATGGGCTTCCTGGCCGTGTGGTGCCAGTTCGCGATGACGATCTTCTACTACCCGAGCCTGCTCGGGTTCGTGGCCAGCACCCTCGCGTACGTCTTCAACCCCGAGCTGGCCAGCAGCGGCGTGTGGACGGCAGCAGTCATCATCGTCGTCTATTGGTCCGGCGTGTGGGTGTCCTCGCGTGGCACGAAGGGCGTGGCCGGCCTGGCCAGCGGCGGCCTGATCATCGGCACCCTCATCCCCGGCGTCGTCCTGGTCCTGCTCGGCGTGGTCTTCCTCGGGCAGGGCAACGAGTCCGCTGCCCCGATGACCTCCGACAACATCTTCCCGGTGTGGGCTGGTCTCTCGAGCCTCGTCCTGATCGTCAACAACTTCCTCTCCTACTCCGGCATGGAGATGAACGCGGTCCACGTGTCGTCGCTGAAGGACCCGGCCAAGGAGTTCCCCCGGTCGATGTTCCTGGCGATGGGCCTGGTCCTGATGATCTTCATCCTGCCCGCACTGGCGATCAGCTGGATCGTGCCCGCCGAGGAGCTCTCCCTGACGGCCGGCGTCATGCAGGCATTCGACGCGGTCTTCGCCAACTTCGGCTGGCAGTGGCTGACCCCGATCGTGGGCATCATGCTCGTCGCCGCCTCGCTGGGCGGCATGCTGACCTGGCTCGCCGGCCCCTCGAAGGGCCTGCTGCTGATCTCGCGCCAGGAGGGTTACCTGCCCCCGTTCCTGCAGAAGCTCAACAAGAACGGCGTCCAGCAGAACATCCTGGTCGTCCAGGGCCTCGTCACCACGGTGATCGGCCTCGCCTACGCCCTGATCCCCGACGTCTCCAGCGCCTACTGGATCTTCTCGGTGATCACCACGCAGGTCTACCTCATCATGTACCTGCTGATGTTCGTCGCCGCGATCCAGCTGCGGCGCAAGCATCCCGACCACCCGCGCGGCTACCGCGCGCCCATGCTGGTCGGGATGTGCGGCATCGGCTTCGCGGCCTCGCTGGCGGCCCTGCTCGTCGGGTTCATCCCGCCGTCGCAGTTCGCCAGCGGCAACGCCGGGCTCTACTTCGCGATCGTGGGCGGCGGCGCCCTCGGGCTCGGGCTCCTGGTGCCGTTCATCTTCTACAAGATGCGCAAGCCGTCGTGGAAGCAGCCCGAGTCGGAGGAGGTGAGCGCGTCATGAGCACTCCCACCGAGACCCAGAGCACGCGCGAACGCGGGTGGATCTTCATCACCGCGCTGGTCCTCCTGGGCGTGGTCACCCTGGCCGGCGTCCTCGCCTTCAGCGAGGGACGTGAGAACGCCAAGGCACTGGCGAAGGCCGACGAGCTCATCGCAGCGCTCGAGGACGCCGGGGCCCGGACTCCCGACCGGGACCAGATCGCCCGTGTCCTGGGCGACGACGGCGGCGCCACCTGCGAGGACCCGAACGAGGCACTGAGCCGGTCCGTCCTGCTGGCGCAGCTCACGAACGGAGCGAGCGGTCCCGGCGCGCGGCCCGTGATCGTGGACAGCCGGGTCTTCCAGGGCCAGCTGCTCATCATCGAGATCTACTGCCCGGACGAGCTGGAGGACTTCCAGGAGTTCGTCGACGACCTCAAGACCGATGACGTGGCGGGATCGTGAGCATGGACGGGGGCACGGAGGTGGGCACGGACCTGGGCGCCCGTGTCGCCGAGCTGATGCCCCGGGCGAAGGAGGAGCTGGCCGAGCTGGTGGCCATCAGGTCGGTCGCCGATCCCCGACAGTTCCCGCCGGAGGAGTGCGACCGCGCGGCGCAGTGGGTGCTCGATCGCTTCGCCTCCCTCGGCTTCGACGCCCGTCTCGCCAGGACGTCCGACGGCAGCAACGCGGTGGTCGGCTCCCGACCGTGCGCGCGCGCTGACGCACCCACCGTGCTCCTGTACGCCCACTACGACGTGCAGCCGCCCCTCGACGACGACGCCTGGGAGACGCCGCCCTTCGAGCTCACCGAGAAGGACGGGCGCTGGTACGGGCGCGGAACGGCGGACTGCAAGGGCAACATCCTCATGCACCTCCTGGCACTGCGTGCCCTGGGTGACGACCTGGAGGTCAACCTCAAGCTGGTGGTGGAGGGCTCCGAGGAGCAGGGCACCGGCGGGCTGGAGGGATTCGTGGTCGAGAACCCCGACCTGCTCCGCGCGGACACGATCCTCGTCTGCGACACCGGGAACGCGGCCGTGGGCCGACCGGCCGCGACCGTCAGCCTGCGGGGCATGGTCAACGTGGTCGTCACGGTCGAGGCGCTCGCCTCCGAGCTGCACTCAGGCATGTTCGGTGGCGCGGCCCCGGACGCCCTGGCCGCGTTGATCGCCGTGCTGGCCGCCCTGCGGGACGCCGACGGCAACACGACGGTCGAGGGGTTGGACAACACCCGTCGCTGGGAGGGCGAGCCCTACCCGCCGGAGCAGTTCCGCAGCGACGCCGGTCTGCTGGACGGCGTACGGCTCCTCGGTGACGGCGAGGTGTCGGACATGCTGTGGGCCCGTCCCGCGGTCACCGTGCTCGGCATCGACTGTCCGCCCGTCGTCGGGTCGGCGGCCGCCATCGTGCCGAGGACCGCCGCGCGGCTCAACCTCCGCATCCCACCCGGCCTGACACCGGAGGTGGCCCTGGAGGCACTGACGGCACACCTCCGGGCGGCCGCACCCTGGGGTGTCCACATGACCGTCGACGTCGAGGCCACCGGCTCCCCCTTCCAGGCCACGACCGACGGCCCGGCCTACCGGGCGATGGGCGCGGCGATGGAGGAGGCCTTCGGCACGCCGATGGTGAGCCTGGGACAGGGCGGCTCGATCCCGCTCTGCAACGTGTTCACCGACACCTACCCCGACGCCGAGATCATCCTCATGGGGGTCGAGGAGCCCCAGGCGCTGATCCACGCCCCCAACGAGAGCGTCGACCCGCGGGAGATCTCCGCGATGGCCCTGGCCGAGGCGCTGTTCCTCCGGCGCTACGCAGCCGCGCCGAGCTGAACGACAGAGCCGCGCCGCCCGGACGTGGGCGGCGCGGCTCTGACGGTCCCAGGGACCTGCCGCTGTTGCGGACAGCAGCTGTCAGGTGCCGGAGTGCCTGGCTGCGCGGACGGGTTCCCGGAGGGCCAGTCCGATCAGGGTCAGGACGATTCCCAGGACGAAGGCCATGCCGGCGACGCCGAAGGCGACGACTGAGGTGAACAGAGACGCCTGGAGGAACGCGGAGTCCATCGCGACCGCGCGGTTCGGGTCCTCGCGGTCGAGCTCGGCGTAGGTCTTGCCGCCGGTGATGTCCAGCGTGTGCTGGTTGATGATGTCGGCCTGGCAGTAGGCGGAGATCGGGCCGTTCACCCCGTCACCGGCCGCGCAGCTGGCGTCGTCGGAGACAGTGATCTTCTGATCCTCCAAGGTGGTCGAGACGACCACCCACGTGATGACGCCGGCGATCGCCATGACGGTGCCGACGATGATGGCCGTGATTGCTGCGACGGTCCGCATTGCTCACTCCTTGGTTGGGGTCGACCTCGGGCCGACCGGCCTGCGCGCCACCGTGGCGCCAGCTCCTCAGTCCTGCTCAGCGAAGGCCTCGCGGATGGCCGCCTCCTGCTCGTCGGTGAGGTTGGTGAAGATGAGCTCAGGGCTCGAGCCGGCGAAGGCCTCCTTCACCTTGTCCACGACGGCGTCGGAGCTCATGACGAACAGTGCGGACGTTCCGGGTGTCACCTGGTCCCGCACGCGTTTGATGAAGCTGTCATCGATGCCGACATCGGTGAGGGCACCACCGAGAGCACCGGCCGCTGCGCCGATGGCGGCGCCGAGGAGGGGTACGAAGAAGATCAAGCCGAAGAGCATGCCCCAGAAGGCCCCTCCCAGTGCACCGGCACCGGCGAGGTTGTTGAGCTGGTGGGTCTTGGGCTTCTTCCTCCCTTCGTCCCACCGCACGGTGGCTGCGTCCTGGATCTTGATGAGCTGCTGGCTCGCCAGGTCGCGCAAGACCGAGGCTGCCTCGTCCGCGCCACTGGCGGAGTCGAACTTCCACACCGTGAGTGTTCCCATGATTTCCCCTTCGTGAGACGAGATGTCGTGTCGACCCTGCCGCTCGCTCGCGTGCTCACGACTCATCCGTTGCGGGTGAGACGACCGCCGGCCCGCTGGCGGCCTCAGGCCGAATGGCCTGGATCCTGGGAGCGGTCCGGGTGGGTCGGCGTCAGGGCGACACGGCTCAAGACCCGCCGAACGTCTCGAGCAGCATCGCCCTTTCCGACGCGGTGAGGTTGGTGTGTACCAGTGTGTGGTTGCGCATCCGGACGTGATCACCCAAGCGATCCAGGTTGCCCCCCTCCGTGACGACGAAGAGCGCCGAGGTTCCCGGGACGATCTCAGTTCGGATCCGGGTCAGGTCCTCCTCGGTGATGCCGGCTCCCTCGGTCGACTTCGCCAAGGCGCCGACAGCCACCCCCACGACGCCGCCGGCGACCGGGACCATGAAGAGGGCGCCTGTGAGGACGCCCCAGAAGGCCCCCCAGGCTGCGCCACGCTTGACGTCGTCGCTGTGATGCTCGGCCGTCGGCTTGTCTGCGCCTTCAGGCCAGGTCAGCACGGCGTGGTCCACCACCGTGACCAGGCCGTCCTTCTCGGCGCCCCGGAGGGCCTTGACTGCCTGGGTCGCGCCCTCGGGGTCCTCGAAGCGCCACACCGTGAAAGTCGTCATCGCTTGCTCCCTAGTGTTGTCGGTCAACGTTTGTCGCGGTCAGCCGCGGTCTCGATCCCGTCGACGGTGCCTCAGGCGGGTACGGCAGCCATGACCCGAGGCGTCGGGCTCGCCTCTTCCGACGTCCCTTGGCGTCTGACGACGAGCTTGATCAGCTCCTCGACGACCACGAGGGACAAGGCAATGCCCCCGCCGATGCACCACTGGGTGAAGGTCAGGGCGGTGGTGTCGAAGATGCGCTGCAGGAAGTCGAGCGACGTCACGAGGACGATCGCGATGAGCGCCACGCCGTATCGCCGGAGCTGCATGATGCCGGGCACGGCATCCCGGTCGAAGATCGTGTTCTGCTGGTCGCGGGAGAGGAGCGCACCTGCCACGTGGAACAGCGACAACGTCGTGAGGAGCATCGTCGCCCCCACGACGGCTCCGCCCTGGTCCTCTCCGATCTGGTAGGCGACCAGGGCCCCGACGGTCATCACGGCCCCCTGGGCCAGCAGCCGGAACCAGTTGTTGCGGGAGAGGACCGGCGCTCCCACCGGGCGAGGTGGACGGGCCATCAGGCCTCGGGCAGGCTGGTCGAAGCCGAGCGCGATCGCGAGCGGGATGTCGACGACCATGTTGAGCCAGAGGATCTGCAGCGGGTTGAGAGGCGCGCCGTCGGCGATGCCGATGATCCCCGCCCCGATGAAGATCGCGATGTAGGCGACGAGCGTCGACATCTGGAAGCGGAGGTACTTGAGCAGGTTGTCGTAGAGGGTGCGGCCGTAGGAGACAGCACCCACGATGGTGGCGAAGTTGTCGTCGGTCAGGATCATCACCGCGGCCTCCTTGGAGACCTCGGTACCGGTGATCCCCATCGCCACACCGATGTCGGCGGTCTTCAGGGCCGGCGCGTCGTTGACGCCGTCGCCGGTCATCGCGACCACGTTGCCCTTCTCCTTGAGCAGTCGGACCAGCCGCACCTTGTCCTCGGGTGCCACCCGCGCGATCACGCCGATGTCGTCGAGCTCGCCCAGAAGCTCTTCGTCGGTCATCGCGGCGAACTGCGTACCGGTGATCGCCCGCCCTTCGATCCCCAGCTCCCCAGCGATCGCGGCAGCCGTGGTCGCGTGGTCGCCGGTGATCATCCGGACCTGGATCCCCGCGTCGTGGCACTCGGCGATCGCGACCTTGGCCTCGGGGCGGGGCGGATCGACGATGCCGACCATGGCCAGGAGCGTGAGCTCCTGCACGTGATCGATGAGCTCGCCACCCGACGAGAGCACGCTCGGGTCGAGGTCGCGCTGGGCCACCACCATGACCCGCTCGCCCGCGTTCGCGATCTGGTCATTGGCGACGGTGGCGAGGTCACGGTTCTCGTCGGTGATCGGAGCCAGGGTGCCGTCCGGCCTCCGGATGGTCGTGGCGCGAGCGATCAGGACGTCCGGGGCGCCCTTGACGTAGCAGCGCAGGACAGGCAGACCGTCGTCCGACGTCATCTCGTGGAAGGTGGCCATGAACTTGTAGTCGGAGTCGAACGGCACCTCCGCGACTCGCGGCAACGCCCTGCGGGTCTGCTCGATGTCGAGCCCGCCCTTGGCCCCGAGCACGATGAGCGCACCCTCCGTCGGGTCGCCGATCAGGCTCTCCCCGTCGAGGACGGCGTCGGCGCACAGCACCATCGGCAGCAGGTAGGGGTCGAGGTCGTGGCGCTGCCCACCCACATGGCTGATGTCGCCCCTCGTGCTGTAGCCCTCGCCGGACACGGTGTACCGGTTGTGACCGGGGATGATCAGCTCGCGGGCGGTCATCTTGTTCAGGGTCAGGGTGCCGGTCTTGTCGGAGCAGATCGCGGACGTCGATCCCAGCGTCTCCACCGCGGGCAGGCGCTTGACGATGGCGTGGCGGCTGGCGATCTCCCTGGTCCCCATCGAGAGCAGCGCGGTCACCACGGCCGGAAGGCCGGTCGGGATGGCGGCCACGGCAAGCGCGACACCCGTGACGAACAGCGTGTCAAAGGACTCACCGCGGGCGAGTCCCAGCAGCACGACCAGCACGAGCGCGACGGCGGCGATCGCGGCAATGATCTTGGACAGGGCGTCGAGCTGCTTCTGAAGCGGCGTCTTGCTGGTCTCGGTGTTGGCGAGCATGTGGGCGATGTGGCCGATCTCCGTACCCATGCCGGTAGCGGTGACGATGAGCTCTCCGCGTCCGCGAGTGACCGACGTGTTCATGTAGGCCATGCAGGTCCGGTCGCCGAGCGGGACGTCATCCCCCATGACTGGCTCGGTGGACTTCCCGACCGGGAGGCTCTCACCGGTCAGTGCCGCTTCCTCGATCTCCAAGGTCGCGGCGAGGCAGACCCGGGCGTCAGCAGGAACCAGGTTGCCCGCTTCGACGAGGACGACGTCGCCGGGCACCAGCTCCTCGGCGTCGATCTCCACCGCCTGGCCATCTCGGCGAACCCGGGCGATCGTCTTCATCATCTGCGCGAGCGCCTTGACGCTCTCCTCGGCCTTGGACTCCTGGCGCAGGCCGATCACGGCGTTGAACACGGTGAGCCCAGCCAGCACGACGGTGGTGCCGGTGTCTCCGGTGACCAGCTGGTTCACCAGGGCCGCACCCAGGAGGATGACTTGCATGAAATCCTGGTACTGACGCAGGAATGCCCGCCACCCCGGTTCCTTCTTTCCCCCGGCCAACCGGTTTGCTCCGTATGACTCCAGCCGGACTCGCGCCTCGTCCCCGGAGAGCCCCCGAGCAGGATCTACCCCCAGCTCACGCGCCACCTCGTCGACGTCGGCAGCGACCGGATCGAAGCCACGACGATCCGCGACAGCAGCGGTATCGGGGCTTGCCATAGCAGGCCTCCACGTGTTGGTTGGTCGAGGCTCAATGGTCGTGACCGGCCGGGTCCTCTGGCCTCACCCCCGGCGGGTGAGGGATGGGCCGCCCGTCCAAGGTGGATGACCACGACGTGATCGCGAACAACCCGTGCCGGGCCGGATCGGTCACGCGGCCGGCCACCCGCGGGGGTCGTCAGTACAGCCCTGCATCGTGGTCCGCGGTCGACGGCGCTGGATCAGGCAGGCGCATCATGCGGAAGGAGATGGCGATACCGCCGAGCGCCGCGAGGAGCGCGACAACGAGCGCTACCTGGAGCGCCAGGTCCCGAGCATCGGCGTTGATGCCCAGGATCTCGTCCTGCACGCTCTCGGGCTGCGCGGCGAGGAGCTCTTCGAGCTGCGCGTCACTCATCACTTGCGCGTCCTCCTCGAGAACCGACGCGACCCGTTCCTGGTCAGCCGGCGGCAGGACACTGCTCGACCCCGCCATGGTCGTGAAGGCGGTCGACAAAGTGGCGAGCATGATCGCGCCGGCGAAGGCGAGACCGAACGACAGGCCGAACGACCCGGTTGCCGAGGTCACCCCAGCAGCCTCGCCGACCCGTTCCTCCGAGAGGGGAGCGAGCGCGTAGTTGTTGAGCTGGGATGCGAGGAGGCCGAGGCCGGCTCCGGCAAGCATGAGCGGCAGGACCAGGTGCCAACCGGAGTCCGCCCGAGGCACCAGTGGGATGAGGCCGACGATCGATGCGGCGAGCAGGACGAAGCCCGCTCGGATGATGCTGCTCGCCCTCCGCCGCCCCGCCCTCCGTCCGGCGAGCAGTGCGACACCGAACATAGTGAGCGACAGCGGCGCCAGCGTGATGCCTGCCTCAAGCGCGTTGTAGCCCCAGACGAGCTGCAGGAAGATGGGCAATGCGATGAGCAGCCCGCCGAGCGCGACCTGCTGGAGGAAGATCTGGGCGACGCCCGTGCTGAACAACTTCGAGGAGAAGAGGCCCGGATCGAGAAGCGCGGGCTGTCCCTCGCGCTTGCGTCGGACCAGCCAGTACACGAGGCCACCCATCGCGGCGGCTCCGATCGCGAGGAGCAGCGCGACGGACTCGCCGCCCTCCTGCCACACGAGGACCCCGATGACGAGCCCGCCCATGCCGATGACCGACAAGAACGCCCCGACCAGGTCGACCGAGCGGTCTCCGGTGTACGGCACGTCACGGATGCCCCGGCTTCCGAGCAGCACGATGCCGATGATGAGCGCCTCCAACAGGAACCCGACGCGCCACGACATGAGGGTGGTGACGAAGCCTCCGACCAGCGGACCGATAGCGGCGGCGATTGCGGCTGACGCTCCGACCAGCGCGAACACCTTGGCGCGGACCTTGCCGGTGAAGTTCCCGTGGATCAGCGACTGCATCGCGGGCAGGTAGAGCGAGGCCCCGAGCCCACCGAGGATCGCCCAGAAGACGATGATCGCCGTCAAGTCCTGGGCGAAGACCATGGCCAGTGCTCCGACGGCGTAGAACACCATGCCGACGACGAACGCGCGCTTGCGACCGAAGAGATCACCGACCTTGCTGCTGATCAGGATGAACGCAGCGGACACGAGGGCTTCGATCGCCACGGCTGACTGGACGCCGCTCACCGTTGTGTCGAGGTCCTTGACGACAGCCGAGATCGAGACGTTCATGAACGACGTGTCGATCACGAAGACGAACATCGCCGCGGCGAGGAGAATGCCTTGGCGGGGGATGCCGTTCGAGCTCTCGGCTGGAGCCATGAGATCACTACACCCGTCGGTGCGGGGCGACGCGCGGACGTCGCCGAGAAGGAGAAGGCCGGTCGATCCGATCGTGAGCCCAACGGCCGCGCCTGGCCTCACCCGCACCGAGGGAACGCTCATCGAGCGCCGTTGCCGTGGCGCTGTTCCCGGCGCTACGCCGTCGCATCGAGCTGACCGGCGCGTCGAGCACCAGCGTCCTGGTGACGGGCCGTCACCTCGGGCGCGATGGATCGTTGGACCGACCATGGGTCCCACATGCCGACAGCCCCTGGATCTGCTCGTGGCGCAGGTCAGGGGCTGTCGCGGACTCGGTGGGCGATACTGGGTTCGAACCAGTGACCTCTTCGGTGTGAACGAAGCGCGCTACCACTGCGCCAATCGCCCGAGCTCGGCAGAACGGTATCCCATCGTGCGGCCTGAGCCGGAATCGGGTCAGGAATCCGCGCCGACGGTGCGGTCGGCCGTCCTGCGCCCGCGCGCCTTGATGTCACGGCGCAGCTCGTCGGCCTTCTCGGGGTGCCCGTGGAAGCGCCGGTAGCTGTAGATGATCAAACCGACCGCGATGAACGCCGAGGCCACCTGGGTGATGCCGGTCCAGATCCCGCCCGGCAGCCACCACGTCTCCGACACCGGCCACCAGTCCGGCGCCGGCGGCGTGATGATCCAGAGCACGCCGCACGCGGCCAAGACGATCGCACCGAGGCAGGAGGCGACGATGCGAGGCCAGGTCTCCACACTCTCCGCGGCGCCCAGCATCGCGCGCAGCCGGACCGGCTCGACCCGCCTCTCCGCCCAGTCGTACTGCTGGGAGAGCACCGCCAGGCCGGCGAAGATGCCGAGCAGTCCCGGGCCGGGCAGGAAGATCGCCGCCACGCCGAGGAGCAGCAACGTCCATCCCAGGACCTCGAGACCGATGCGCTTGGCTACCCCCGTCATGCGTAAGAACCTACCCGGCCGGGCCAGCGGTTTCTCCGGCGGTGAAAGCCCGGGTTACCGTCAAGTTCGCCCCGAGCCAGCATCAAGATCCGGTCTGGACCGGTTCGGGTCATATTTTGCCGTTTTGCATCATGAGCATCCCGGCATGCCGTCTCATGAGCACGCAACCCGGGGAAGCCTCGCCCCGGGCGACCACTAGGAGCCCTCGATGAACCTGTCCGGTAACGGGCACACCCTGTCCGACGTCGCGTTGGACATCACCGTCGAGTGCATGGACGACCGCGGCATCCGCCACGAGATCGACACGGTTCTCAGCTATGCGAGCTCGGACCCGTTCGCCGTGGCCATGACCTTCGTCACCTCCGACGGCAACCTGGTGTGGACCTTCGGCCGAGACCTGCTGATCCGCGGCACCGAGGCCCCGGCCGGCGACGGCGACGTCCACGTCTCCCCCGCCATCGGGCTCAGCGGCCGCGCCATGGTCTCGATCGAGCTCAGCTCGCCCGACGGCCACCTCGTGCTGCTCGCCCGCGCGGCGGACGTCCTCGACTTCATCGCCCGCACCGTCGCCGTGGTCGCACCCGGCACCGAGTCCGACGCCTTCGACGCGGACCTGCTCATCAGCCAGCTCCTGGCGTCCTGAGCGGCGTCCCGGGCTACACCCGGGAGTGCTGGGCGATCCAGCTGGCGTGCAGGCCGGCGTAGACGCTCCCGGCCTGCGTGACGAGCTCGCGGTGGGGTCCGCGCTGCACCACGCGCCCCTTGTCGACCACGATCACCTCGTCGGCGCTCTCAGCCGTCGACAGCCGGTGCGCGATGGTGACCGAGGTCCGTGACTGCATGAGTCGCTCGAGGGCGCGGCCGATCTGCATCTCCAGCGCTGGGTCGACCGCGCTGGTCGCCTCGTCGAGGACCAGGAGGTCAGGGTCTGCGAGGTGGGCCCGCAGCAGCGCGACGAGCTGGCGCTCGCCGGCCGACAGCGACTCGCCCCGCTGCCCGACCTGGGTGTGCAGCCCGCGCGGGAGGCCGCGCAGCCAGTCGTCGACCCCGAGCTCGACCGCCGACGCGCGGATCTGCTCCTCGGTGGCGTCGAGCTTGCCGTAACGCACGTTGGCCGCGATCGAGTCGTCGAACAGGAATCCCTCCTGCGGCACCAGCACGACGCTGCGCCGCAGCGACCGCGCGTCGATGCGGCGTACGTCGACGCCGTCGAGCAGCACGGAGCCGTCGCTCGGGTCCATCAGGCGGGTGAGCAGCTTGGCGAAGGTGGACTTGCCCGAGCCGGTCTCCCCCACGATCGCCACGCGCGTGCCGGCATCGATCGCGAGGTCCACCTCGCGGAGCACCGGAGGCCCGTCGGGGTAGGCGAAGCTGACGTCGGCGAACCGGACGTCGATCGGACCGCGGGGCAGGACCTCGCCGTCGGCGCCGGGGTCGAGGAGGTCGGCCGGGGTCTCCAGGATGCCGAGGACCCGGCGCCAGCTGGCGATCGCGTTCTGCGCATCGGTGAGGATCTGGGTGCCCATCTGGACCGGGCCCACGAAGAGCGTGACGAGGAAGGCGAAGGCGAGCACCTTGCCGGACGTCATGTCACCGGTGAAGCCCAGCAGCACGCCGATCACGATGACGCCGGCGTTGGCCAGGCCGGCCGAGAGCCCGCCCAGGGAGAACGAGGTGACGGTGTAGGTCTGCGCGTGGGTGTAGGCGTCCTGCCAGTCCTGGATGGCGGTGTCGATGCGCGCCTGCGTGCGGTCCTCGATGCCGTAGGAGCGGACGACCGCGGCGCCGACGACCGGCTCGGAGATCGCGCCGAGCAGCACGCCGACCTGGTGTCGTACGACGGTGTAGGCGGCCGACAGCTTCTTCTGGAACCAGCGGATCGAGAGGAACAGCGGCGCGAAGGCGAGCCACACGACCAGCGCCAGCTGCCAGCTGTAGACGACCATCAGCACGGTCGCGACCAGCATCTGCCCGATGCTGACGACGAAGATGAGGCCGCCGAAGACCAGGAACTGGCTGACCTGGTCGACGTCGCTGGTCACCCGCGAGACCAGTGCGCCGCGGCGCTCGGTGTTCTGGGTGAGCAGCGGGAGGTCGTGGACGTGGCGGAACGCCTTGGTGCGCAGCGTCGCGAGCCCGCGCTCGGAGACGGTGAACAGCCGGCTGGTCATCAGGTAGGACGCCCAGCTGGTCACGAGGATCGCGATCGCGGCCAGCACGCCCATCCACGCGACGTAGTCCAGGCGCGGCCCACCGGGACCGTTGAGGCCCCGGTCGAGGGTCTGCTGGACCGCGATCGGGACGACGATCTGGCCGCAGGACGCGATCACGGCGTAGAAGAGCGTGAGGCCGAGGCCGTCACGCAGCTCGGGTGAGTACTTCACGCCGAGGCGGAGGGTCGCGATGGCGCCGATGTCCTCGCCGGTGTCCATGCGGGTGCCGGAGGTGGGGGCGGTGGCACTCATCGTGAGGTCCCTTCGGCGGCGTCGGCGGGGGCCTCGGTCTCGTAGGCGTTGACCAGCTGCGCGTAGGCGGGGCTGGTGGACAGGAGCTCGGCGTGGGTGCCGCGTCCGACGATGCGCCCCTCGTCGAGGTGCAGCACCTCGTCGGCCAGCGAGATCGTCGCCTTGCGGTAGGCCACCACGACGAGCGAGGCGGCCGAACCGTCGTCGTCACCGCGGTCGCCACGGAGCGACGCGAGGATCCGCGCCTCGACCTCAGGGTCCACGGCCGACGTGGCGTCGTCGAGGATCATCAGCCGCGGACGGCGCACGAGCGCCCGGGCGAGGGAGAGCCGCTGGCGCTGCCCGCCGGACAGCGAGGTGCCGCGCTCCCCCAGCCGGGTGTCGAGGCCCTCGGGCAGGGCTGCGACGAAGCCGTCGGCCTGGGCCGTGCGCAGGGCGGCCCACACGTCGGCGTCTGCGACGTCGGCGCCGAGCGTGACGTTGCCCCGGACGGTGTCGTCGAACATGAAGGCGGTCTGCGGGACGAGCGCCACGTCGCGGGGCAGCTCGCCCTTGCGCAGGCCGGTGAGGTCGTGGCCGTCGATGCGGATGTGGCCGGCGTCGGGGTCGACCAGCCGGGTCATCAGGCTCGTCAGCGTGCTCTTGCCCGACGCGGTGGCCCCCACCAGGGCGACGGTGCGCCCCGGGCGTACGTCGAAGTCGACACCGCGCAGCAGCGGCGCGTCGGCGTCGTAGGAGTAGTGGAGATCCTCGACCTCCAGGAGCGCGCCGCCCGTCGCGCGGGTGGGCAGCTCGTCGAGGCCGTAGGCCATGTTGCCGGTGGCATCGAGCACCGCCTTGGCGCGCCGGTAGCCCACGACCGATCGCGGGAACTCCCCGAGGAGCCAGCCGATCGCGCGGATCGGGAACGACACGATGGTCAGCAGGTAGGCGACGGTGACGACGTCGCCGGCCTCGGTCGCACCGCTGGCGACCCGGGAGACGCCGACCGCGAGCACGATGAGCACGCCGAGGTTGGGCAGGCTGGCCAGGGTCGGGTCGAAGATCGCGCGGAAGCGTCCGGCGCGGATGTTGACGTCGCGCAGCTCGTGGGCCTTGGCACGGAATCGGTCGGTCTCCTCGACCTCGCGACCCAGCGTCTTGACGACCATCGCGCCGTCGAAGGACTCGTGGGCGATCTCGCTGACCTCGGCGCGCAGCCCCTGGGCCCGGGTCATCAGCGGGGAGGAGAAGTGCTGGTAGAGCAGGTTGGCCACCACCACGGCCGGGAAGACGAGCAGGCCCACCAGCGCCAGCACCACGTCGGCGAGGAACATCTGCACCACCGCGATGACCATCATCACGACCGTGCCGAGCGCCATCGGCAGCGGCATGATCGGCGACCAGGCGGCCTCGACGTCGGAGTAGGCGTTGGAGAGCAGCTGTCCGGTCGGGTGGCGCTGGTGCCACTCCATCGGCAGGGACAGGTACTGCCGGGTCACGCCCCGACGGGTGTGGGACTGCATCCGGTAGTACATGATGCCGCCGCCGAGCCGCCGCGCGACGATGCCGACGGCGCGCAGGATGGCCACGCCCATGAAGAGGGCAACCACCCACACCAGCATGTCGGTGCCGATCTCGCCGGTCTCGAAGGCCGGGATCACGACGTGCTGCGTCGCCCAGCCGAGCACCCAGGCGTCGGCCACGGTCAGCACGCCGAAGAGCACCGCTCCCAGCGTGGCGACCGTGAAGACGATCGGCTCGCGCTTGATGCCGACCCACAGGACCCGGAAACCGTCGAGAGTGGTGGTGCCCCGCAGCTCCGCATCCTCGCCCACAGGTGTCGCCCGCCTCCTCGTCGTCCCGATGTCTGCCCCGGTCAGTTGCCGAGCGCAACCAAGCCGTCCATCAGGCTATTCCTCGCCACCGACACCGGACGAATCACGACCCAGGATCCACCCCCCTCAGGGGTCAGGTGCGGAGGCGTGACAGGAACGCGCGGGTGCGCTCCTCCTGCGGGTCGCCCAGCACCTGCTCGGGCCTGCCCCGCTCGTGGATGCGCCCGTCGTGCAGGAAGCAGACCTCGTCGGCGACGTCGCGGGCGAAGCCCATCTCGTGGGTGTTGAGCAGCATCGTGACGCCCTCGCTCTTGAGGTCGGTCAACAGGTCGAGCACCTCGCCGACGAGCTCGGGGTCGAGCGCGCTCGTCACCTCGTCGAGCAGCATCAGGCGCGGGTTGGTCACCAGCGCCCGGGCGATCGCCACCCGCTGCTGCTGCCCGCCGGACAGGTCGTCGGGCCTGGCGTGCGCCTTGGCGGCCAGCCCGACGCGCTCGAGCATCGCCAGGCCGCGCGAGCGCGCCTCCTCGGCACCCACGCCGTGCACGAGCCGGAGCGCCAGGGTGACGTTGCCCATCACGTCGAGGTGCGGGAAGAGGTTGTAGGCCTGGAAGACCATCCCCATGCGGGACCTCACCTCGTCGCCGTCCACCCGCGGGTCGGTGATGTCGCGACCCTCGAAGGTGATCACGCCGTCGTCGACGACCTCGAGCAGGTTGACGCACCGCAGCAGCGTCGACTTCCCCGAGCCGGAGGCGCCGATCAGCACGACGCACTGACCCGGCTCGATCGTCAGGTCCACGTCACGGAGCACCACGTTGTCGCCGAAGCACTTGCGGACGCCGTCCAGGCGCAGCAGCTCGGTCACAAATGTCCTCCTGCCCCGTGGTAGCCCTTCTTGCGGGCATAGCGGTCGGTGAGCCTGGCCATCGGGATCGTCAGGCAGCAGAACAGCACGCCGGCGACGACGTAGGGCGTGTAGTTGAAGTCGATGGCCGTCTCGATCTGGGCCGCCCGGATCGCGTCCACGACGCCCAGCACGGCGATCAGGCCGGAGTCCTTCTGGAGCGAGACCAGGTCGTTCATCAGCGGCGGGATGACCCGGCGCCAGGCCTGGGGCAGCACGACGCGGCGCAGCGTCTGCCCGTAGCTGAGTCCCAACGACCGGCCGGCCAGGCGCTGGCTCGGGTGCACGGACTCGATGCCGGCCCGGAACACCTCGGCGACGTAGGCCGAGTAGGACAGCACCAGCGCCGCGCACCCCCAGAAGAGCGCTGACGTGGGCAGCCCGGACAGGCTGAGTGCGGGACCGCCGAAGCCGAGCAGGAAGATCACCAGCAGCAGGGGCAGGCCGCGGAAGATGTCGACGTACGCCGTCCCGACCAGGCGCAGCGGGAACGCGACGGGACCGCGGATGGTGCGCATCACTGCGATCGTGAGGCTCAACGCGACGATCAGCACCGCGCAGAGCACCATCACCCGGATGTTGAGCCAGAGGCCCTCGAGCACCGCCGGGAAGGACGAGACCGCCTTGTCCCAGTCGAAGTAGGTCTCCTGGACGCGCTCCCAGCCCGGCGAGCTGACGACCAGCCCGCCGACGACGCCGAGCAGCAGCAGCGTGCTGCCCGACGCGATGACAGCACTGCGGACCGTGCGCCGGCGCCGCCAGTCGTCGCGCTCGCGCTGGACCTCGGAGGGCTCCCAGGCGGTGTCCACCTGGTCAGGCATCAGGACAGCTCGGGAGCGCCCTGCTGGGCCAGCCACTCCTGGCCGATCTGGTCGAGGACGCCGTCCTCGCGCAGCGTGTCGACGGCCGACGAGACGCAGTCGGTCAGCGGGCTGTCCTTGGCCAGCACGGCGCCGAACTGCTCGGGCTCCCCCTCGGGTAGCGGGAGCTGGCCGACGATGACCCCGTCGTCGAGCTGGACGGCGGTCATGAAGTAGGCCGTCGGCAGGTCGACGACGATGCCGTCGATCTGACCGTTCTTGAGCGACTGCACCGCCTGGTCGTTGGTGTCGAAGACGGCCGGGTCGGCCGAGGGCTGGATCTGGTCGGTGATGGCGGTGTAGCTGGTCGTGCCGACCTGGGCGCCGAGCTTGGCGTCGGCGAGGTCGGCGAGGCTGGTGGCGCCGTCGATCGCGCTGCCCTTGTTGGTGATGACGGCCTGCACCACGTCGTAGTAGCCGGAGGAGAAGTCGACGGCCTTGCGGCGGGCCTCGGTGATGGAGACCTGGTTGACGTCGAAGTCGAACTCCTTCGGGCCGGGCTGGACCACCTTGTTGAAGGGGACCGTCACCCAGGTGACCTGGTCCTGGGTGTAGCCGAGCTGCTCGGCGACGGCGTAGGCCACCGCGGACTCGTAGCCCTCGCCGTTGGTCGGGTCGTTGTCGACGAACCACGGCTCGTAGGCCGGGTCGTCGGTGGCGATCGTCAGCGTGCCGTCGGCGACGGTCTCCAACGTGTCGGGCGTGCACTCGTCGGCGGCCGGCGCCTCGGACTCCGAGCCCCCCGAGGTCTCCGAGCCGGAGTCGCTGCCACTGTCGGCCTCGTCGGTCGGGGCGCACGCGGACAGCGCGATCGCGGCGGACGCGAGGGTGGCGACGGCGAGGTGGCGCTTGGTCGAGCGCCGGGAGGTCTTCAGCATGGCGGAATCCTACGACTCCGCCTGCCGTCAGCGGACCGGGTGACCGGCCGTGGACAGACCGGCCTTGACGTCGCCGATGGTGAGGGTCCCGAAGTGGAAGACGGTGGCCGCCAGCACGGCGTCGGCCCCGGCGTCGACGGCGGGCGGGAAGTGCTCGACCGCGCCCGCTCCCCCGCTCGCGATGATCGGGATGCCCACCTCGCGGCGTACGGCCCTGATGAGCTCGAGGTCGAAGCCGTCGGTCGTGCCGTCGGCGTCCATCGCGTTGAGCAGGATCTCGCCCGCGCCCAGCTCGGCGGCGCGCACGGCCCACTCGATGGCGTCGAGGCCGGCGCTCTTCCGTCCGCCGTGGGTGGTGACCTCGAAGCCGCTCGCGGTGCCTTCGTGGTCGGGACCGACACGGCGGGCGTCGACGCTCAGCACCAGCACCTGGTTGCCGAACCGGTCGGCGATCTCGGCCACCAGCTCGGGGCGGCGGATGGCGGCGGTGTTGACCGCGACCTTGTCGGCCCCGGCGCGCAGGAGTCGGTCGACGTCGTCGACGCTGCTCACGCCGCCGCCGACGGTGAGCGGGATGAAGACCTCCTCGGCGCAGCGGCTCACGACCTCCATCGTCGTCGCGCGGCCCTCGTGGGAGGCGGAGATGTCGAGGAAGGTCAGCTCGTCGGCGCCCTCGGCGTCGTAGAGGCGGGCCAGCTCGACCGGGTCGCCGGCGTCGCGGAGCTCGGTGAAGTTGACCCCCTTGACCACGCGGCCACCGTCGACGTCGAGGCACGGGATGACCCGGATCGCGAGGCTCATCGCCGCACCGCCCGGGAGGCACGGGCCGCCAGCGCGACGTCCACGATGTCTGCCCGCGGTTGTCCCTCGAGCTCGGCGAGCGGGACCCACGCGGCGTGGTCGGTCGACCCGTCGACCTCGGTGGTGCCCAGCTCGCCACCGGTGATCGTCGCGTCGAAGACGAACCGCTGGGAGCGGAACCAGCCGTCGAAGGTCCGGCCGCGCCCGGTGAAGAAGTGCTCGGCCAGCAGTCCACCCGGCTCGACGTGGAAGCCCGTCTCCTCGAACACCTCGCGCACCAGGCCGTCACGGACCGACTCGTCGAACTCGATACCGCCGCCGGGCAGCGACCACGCCGGGTCGCTGTGCCCCTCGCCGTTCCACCACGCGAGCAGCACCCGCTCCTGCCCGTCGGCTCCCCCGTCGTCGACGAGCAGGACGTAGGCGGCCAGCCGGGTGTGGTAGTCGGTGAACTCCATGCTCAGGTGCCCTTCGTGAGCGCGAGGGCGTCCTCGAGGGTGAAGCGGCCCTCGTAGAGCGCGGTGCCCGCGATGGCGCCCTCGACGCCCTCGCCCACCAGTCCCATCAGGGCCTCGATGTCGTCGAGCGTGGTGACGCCGCCGCTCGCGACGACCGGCCTGTCGGTGGCCGCGCAGACGTCGCGGAGCAGCTGGAGGTTGGGTCCCTGCAGCATGCCGTCCTTGTTCACGTCCGTCACGACGTAGCGGGCACAGCCCTCCCCGTCGAGGCGGGCGAGGGTCTCGTAGAGGTCGCCCCCGTCGCGGGTCCAGCCGCGCGCGGCCAGGGTCGTGCCGCGGACGTCGAGGCCGACCGCCACCCGGTCGCCGTACGTCGCGATCGCCCGGGCGCACCACTCGGGCTGCTCGAGCGCGGCGGTGCCGATGTTGACCCGGCGGCACCCGGTCGCCATGGCCGCCTCCAGCGACTCGTCGTCGCGGATGCCGCCGCTCATCTCGACCTGGATGTCGAGCGTGCCGACGATGCGGGCCTGGAGCTCGCGGTTGTGGCCGTGGCCGAAGGCCGCGTCGAGGTCGACGAGGTGGATCCACTCCGCACCGGCCTCCTGCCAGCGGAGCGCCGCCTCGATCGGGTCGCCGAAGCGCTTCTCCGACCCGTCCACCCCCTGCACGAGCTGGACGGCCTGGCCGCCCTTGATGTCCACGGCGGGCAGGAGCTCGAGGTAGGGCTGCTCGGGGGTGCTGGGCATGGGTCGATCCTAGGAGCGCGCGTCAGGACGCCGCACGGGGTGGTGGCGCGGCGAGACGGGGGCCACTCCCCGCCACGCGGCGTGCAGGCCGGCGGGCTGTCGCGCGGCCGCAGTTCTCGGCTCCGTCGTCGTGGTGCGCGCTAGCGTCAGGGACGTGATCGCCGACCGGTGGGGCGTGTGCGAAGCGGAGGTGCGTCGCGCCTACGGGTGCGACGCCTTCGTCCCTCGCCCCACGCTCGAGGCGTGGCGCGGCGTCACGGTCCACGCGGCACCCGCGACCGTGTGGGCACGGGTGAGGCAGGTGCGGCTGGCGCCCTACTCCTACGACCTCGTCGACAACCTCGGGCGGCGCTCACCACGCGACCGGCGCGACGTGCCGGAGCCGCAGGTCGGCGATCCGTTCACGCACGCGCTCGGGCGCGACCAGGGGCGGGTGGTGGCCGTCGACCCGGGCCGGGAGCTCACCGCGACGATCATGGGCGCCCACCTCTCGTACGCCGTCCTGCCCCACGGCGGCGACGTACGTCTCGTGCTCAAGGTCGTGGCGCACACCCGCAGGTGGCTGGCGCCCGCGCTCTCGGTCGGCGACCTGGCGATGGCGCGCAAGCAGCTGCTGACGCTGAAGGCGCTGGCGGAGGCCGATCAGCGCCAGACCGGAGCGACCTCGCGGCGGTAGCGCCGGGCGAGCAGCAGCGTGAGGACGGTGATGACCGGCCCCGGGATGGCGGCCCGGAGCGACGACCGCTCGCGCTCCCCCGCACCGTCCTCCATCCACGCCAGCGAGTTGGCCGCGTCGACCGGGCTGGCCGGGCGCAGCTTCTTGGTCATCGCCTTGAACTCCTCGTCGTCGTGCAGGGCCGCCAGCGGACCCTCGACGTCGCGCTCCTCGTGGTCGAGGTGGCCGTTGATCACCTCGCGGGCCCGTGCGACCTCGTCGGCGGCAGCCGCGGCGTTGAGGGTGGACGGTGCGGCGACCACGGAGTCGAGGCTGGTCGACACCGACGCCAGCGCATGCTTCATCGCGACGTGCTCGGACTCCATCTCCTCGAGGAGCGCGAGGTCCACGCCGCGCGCCTGCAGGAACGGCCACACGTGCTCGTCCTCGGCCTCGTGGTGGTGGGTCAGCTCGCGGACCAGGTTGCGCCACGCGGTCCGGATCTGGCGGGCGCGCGCGGTGTCGCCGTCGGGCAGCGTGCGCAGCGCCTGCTCGGCGCGGGTCACGTCTCGGCGCACCGCGGCGTGGATGATCTGGTTCATGCTCAGCGGCTCAGTCATGGCGGGACGCTAGCCCTGTCGACGCGCGCGCCGCGACCCCGTTCTTGGGGGTCTCCTGCGTCACGGGAGACGATCGTGCGAGTCGTCGTGGGTGTCGTCGTGGGTGTCGTCGTGGTGACCGTCGTCGTCCCCGTGGTGCTCACCGTGGACGTCATCGGTGCCGCCCTGGCCGTAGCACCAGTCCTCGCCCACCCCGCCTCGTACGACGTCGTCGCCCGCGCCGCCGTAGAGGTGGTCAGCGCCGTCGCGCCCGAGCACGTGGTCGTCCCCCGCGCCGCCCCGGACGGTGTCGGCGTGCCCCGAGCCGCACACCAGGTCATCTCCGGCCCGGGCGCGGACGACGTGGCCGCGCGCGACGACGGCGATCACGTCGCGACGGTCGGTCCCGTGGACCACGTGAGGTGAGTCGCGGGTCACGACCATCGTGGCCGGCTGACCGGCGCAGGTCGGCCCCCGGTCGTCGAGAGGCACGCCACCGAGGCCGGCGAGGGCCAGCACCACGGGCGCGAGGGCGTGCATGGTCATCGTGGCGAGCATCGTCGCAAGCCTCCTCGGTGGCAGCGGACCACGGGCCCTGCCATCGTCGCTCGCCTCCGGGCCGGCCCGCAGGGCCGGAAGACACCGGACTGATGACCGAAGGACCCGGGCGGCCGGCCTAGGCCGACTCGTTCAGCGCCGTGACCCAGTTGCGCAGCAGCACAGCACCGGCGTCGCCGGACTTCTCCGGGTGGAACTGGGTCGCGGAGAGCGGCCCGTTCTCGACAGCGGCGACGAACCGGTCTCCCCCGTGCTCGGCCCACGTCACCAGCGGCGCGGCCGTGCGGTCGTTGGTGACGAGGTCCCACGAGCGGGCGGCGTAGGAGTGCACGAAGTAGAAGCGCTCGTCCTCGATCCCGGCGAACAGCCGGGTCCCAGCGGGAGCCTCGACGGTGTTCCAGCCCATGTGCGGCACCACGTCGGCCTGCAGCCGCGTCACCAGCCCGGGCCACTCGTCGCAGCCCTCGGTCTCGACGCCGTGCTCGACCCCGCCCGCGAAGAGGACCTGCATCCCGACGCAGATGCCGAGGACCGGCCGCCCGCCGGCGAGACGCCGACCAATGATCCGCTCGCCCTTGATCGCTCGCAGGCCCGCCATGCAGGCGGCGTAGGCGCCCACGCCGGGCACCACGAGGCCGTCGGCGGCGAGCGCGGTCTCGAAGTCACCGGTCAGCGTGACCGTGGCTCCGGCGCGCTCCACGGCGCGCACGACCGAGCGGAGGTTGCCCGACCCGTAGTCGAGGACGACGACGTCGGGAGCCGTCACAGGCTGCCCTTCGTGGACGGTACGCCGGTCTCGCGGGGGTCGATCGCGACGGCATCGCGAAAGGCGCGGGCGAAGGCCTTGAACTGCGCCTCGACCACGTGGTGCGGGTCGCGTCCACCGAGCACCCGCACGTGGAGCGCGAGGTGGGCGTGGAAGGAGATCGTCTCGAAGACGTGGCGGGTCAACGAGCCCATGTAGGTGGCGCCGGTGCCGCCGATGGCGACGTACTCCTGGCCCTCGGGCTCACCGGTGTGCACGCAGTAGGGGCGGCCCGAGACGTCCACGACGGCCTGGACCAGCGCCTCGTCGAGCGGCACGGTGGCGTCGCCGAAGCGCCGGATGCCGGCCTTGTCGCCGAGGGCCTCGCGGAGCGCCTGGCCGAGCACGATCGCGGTGTCCTCGACCGAGTGGTGGGCGTCGATGTGGGTGTCGCCGCTGGTCTGGACGACGAGGTCCACCAGGGAGTGGCGGGCGAAGGCGTCGAGCATGTGGTCGTAGAACCCCACGCCGGTCGACACGTCGGAGCGGCCGGTGCCGTCGAGGTCGACCTCGACGAGGACGCCGGACTCCTTGGTGGTGCGCTCGATCTTCGCGGTGCGGCTCATGCGAGCTCCTTCGTCGTCGTGGTCGTCTCGTGCAGCGTCTCCAGCAGGGCCTTCCTGAAGGCTGCCATCTCCTCGGTCGTGCCGATCGACACGCGCAGCCATCCGTCGGGGCCGGTCTCGCGGATCAGGACGCCGCGGTCGACCAGACCCTGCCAGACCGCGTGCCGGTCGGCGAAGCGGCCGAACAGGGCGAAGTTGGCGTCGGAGTCGGCGACCTCGAGCCCCTGCTCGCGCAGCCACGCCACGGTCGCGTCGCGCTCGACGCGCAGGTCGTCGACCCTGCCCAGCAGCTCGGGGGCGTGCCGCAGCGCCGCCAGCGCGGTCGCCTGGGTGACGGCCGAGAGGTGGTAGGGCAGCCGTACGACGCGGATCGCGTCGCAGATCGCGGGGTCGGCGGCGAGGTAGCCCAGTCGTGCCCCCGCCAGGGCGAACGCCTTGCTCATGGTGCGCGTGACCACGAGGTTGCGGTGCCGCGGCAGGAGCTCGAGGGCGCTCGGGGTGCCGGTGCGGCGGAACTCGCCGTAGGCCTCGTCGACGACCACCAGACCCGCAGGCTCGTAGGAGGCGGCTGCCTCGCACAGCATGGTCACGGCCTCCGGCGGCAGCGCGGTCCCGGTCGGGTTGTTGGGGCTGGGCAGGAGCACGACCGACGGACGGCGCTCCTCGACCAACCGACGCGCGGCGTCGAGGTCGAGGGAGAAGTCCTCGGCCCGGTGGCCGGCCACCCACTCCGTCATCGTGTCGCGCGCGTACTCGGGATACATCGAGTACGTCGGGGCGAACGACAGCGCGACGCGCCCCGGACCACCGAACGCCTGCAGCAGCTGCAGCATGACCTCGTTGGAGCCGTTGGCCGCCCACACCATCTCCGGCGTGATGCCCGACCCGCCGGAGGTGTCGAGGTACGCCGCCAACGCGGCGCGCAGCTCGACGAACTCGCGGTCGGGGTAGCGGTTGAGCGAGACGGCAGCCTCGCCGACGGCTCGGGCGATGTCGGCCGCCGCCTCGGGCGAGGGGCCGTAGGGGTTCTCGTTGACGTTGAGCTGGACGGGCGCCTGCTCGAGCGAGAGCTGGGGCGCACCGTAGGGCTCGATCCCCCGCAGCTCGTCGCGCAGCGGAGGGAACAGCCCGCTCACCGGTGCGGGTCGCTGTCGAAGCGCACGCTGACCGCCTGGCCGTGACCCGGGAGGTCCTCGGCCTCGGCGAGCGTCACGACGTGGCCGGCGACCTCGGCGAGCGCGTCACGCGAGTAGTCGATGACGTGCACCGACTTGGTGAACGCGCGCACGGACAGCCCGCTCGAGTGGCAGGCGCAGCCCGCCGTCGGGAGCACGTGGTTGGAGCCGGCGCAGTAGTCGCCGAGGGACACCGGCGACCACGGGCCGACGAAGATGGCGCCCGCGTTGCGTACGCGCGCGGCGTGGGAGGCGGCGTCGCGGGTGATGACCTCGAGGTGCTCCGCGGCGTAGGCGTCGACGACGGCGACGCCCTGGTCCATGTCGTCGACCAGCACGACGGCGGACTGCCGCCCGGAGAGCGCGGTGCGGATGCGCTCGGTGTGGCGGGTGGCGAAGACCTGCTTGTCGAGAGCGGCCTCGACCGCGTCGGCGAGCTCGAGCGAGTCGGTGACCAGCACGGACGCGGCCATCGGGTCGTGCTCGGCCTGGCTGATCATGTCGGCGGCGACGAACGCGGCGTCCGCGCTGTCGTCGGCCAGGATCGCGATCTCGGTGGGTCCGGCCTCGGAGTCGATGCCGACGACACCGCGCAGCAGCCGCTTGGCGGCCGCGACGTAGATGTTGCCCGGGCCGGTCACCAGGTCGACGCGCTCGCAGGGACCGGCGCCGTAGGCGAACATGGCGATCGCCTGGGCGCCGCCGACGGCGTAGACCTCGTCGACGCCGAGCAGGGCGCAGGCAGCGAGGATGGTCGGCTCCGGGAGGCCGTCGCGGTTCTTCTGCGGCGGGCTCGCCAACGCGATCGAGCGCACGCCCGCGACCTGGGCCGGGACGACGTTCATCACGACGCTGCTCACCAGCGGGGCGAGCCCGCCGGGGACGTAGAGGCCGACGCGGTCGATCGGCACCTTGCGGTGGGTGACGGTCGCTCCGGGGGCGACCTGGCTGGTGACGTCGCGCTCGAGCTCGGCCTCGCAGGTCACCCGCAGGCGCCGGATCGACTCCTCGAGGCCGGCCCGCACGGCCGGGTCGAGGCCCTCGAGCGCGGTCGTCAGCGCCTCGCGCGGCACGGCGATGTCGTCACTGCGTACGCCGTCGAAGCGGGCGGAGAAGTCGGTGATGGCCTCCACGCCCCGCGAGCGGACGGCGTCGAGGATCGGCTGCACCTGATGCGTGGCCGCCTCGACGTCGAACTCGGCGCGGGGCACGCTCGCGCGGTAGTCGACGGACGCCGCGTCGGCGCCCCTCAGGTCGATACGACGGATCAGGGACATGCCCTGATTCTAGGTTCTCCCGCGGGTCGAGCCGAAGTCGCGGGTGCAGGGTGGACAGCGGCCACTAGTGTCGTCGGTGTGAGCGATCCGCTGCCGATGTTCCCGCTGAGCACCGTGGTGTTCCCGGGCATGAGCGTGCCGCTCCACGTCTTCGAGGACCGCTACCGGATGCTGGTGCGCCACCTGCTCGAGGTGGAGGACCCCGCAGCGCGTGTCTTCGGCACGGTGGCGATCCGCGAGGGCTACGAGGTCGGGGACCACGGCGCCCAGTCGGTCTACCGGGTCGGCTGCATCCTGCAGCTCACCGAGGTCGACCGGCTCGAGGACGGCACGTTCGACATCGTCGCCGTCGCCCGCGAGCGGCTGGTGCTCGAGGAGATGCAGCGCGGTGCCGACTTCCCCCAGGGCCTGGCCGTCGTCCTCCCCGAGCCCGAGGTGGAGGTCCCGGCCGAGGTGCTCCAACGCGCCCGCGCCACCTTCACGGCGTTCCGGGCGGCGATGACCGAGCTGCAGGGAGACCCGTTCAGCGGGACGCTCCCCCGCGATCCCGACTACCTCGCGTGGACCCTGTCCGCGCTGGCGCCGCTCCCCATGGCGGAGCGGCAGTCCCTCCTGGAGGCGGAGGACGCCACCGAGCGGCTCACGCTCGTGACCCGCCTGCTGACCGAGGAGCTGCGCGCGATCAACGTCATCCCGTCGTTGCCGGCCACCCAGGTGGCGCGCACCGCGTGGTCCCCCAACTGACCGCGCGAGCCGGCTGATGGCGAAGAAGACGCGTGGGGCAGGAGGCACGCCGGCCACCGTGGCGCTCACCTCGGCGGGCATCCCCTTCGAGGTCCGCGCCTACGAGCACGACCCGCGCGCGACGTCGTACGGGCTCGAGGCGGCCGAGGCGCTCGACGCCGATCCCGCCCGGGTGTTCAAGACGCTGATGGCGTCGCTGGACGCCGAGCTGGTGGTCGGGATCGTGCCCGTGAGCGGACAGCTCGACCTCAAGGCGCTCGCCCGGGCGCTGGGCGGCAGCAAGGCCGTGATGGCGGACGTGGCGGCCGCCGAGCGCGCGACGGGCTACGTCGCCGGCGGCATCTCGCCGGTCGGGCAGAAGCGCCGCCACCGCACGGTGCTCGACGCCTCCGCCCTGGACCACGACACGATCCTGGTGTCCGGTGGTCGGCGCGGGTTCGACATCGAGCTCGCACCGGACGACCTGGTGGCGATCACCGCAGCGGTGACCGCCACCATCGGTCGTTGACTCAGTCGGTCGTCGACTCAGTCGGTCGTCAGCTTGACCAGGCCGTGGACGACCTCGTCGTCGACCCATCCGCTGATGCCGAGCGCAGCCAGCGGCTCGAGGTTCTCGCTGACCTCGGGCATGTCACCGGCCAGGCGCACGAGCCAGTCGTCGTCGGCGTTGAAGTTGACGAAGAGGACCGACTGGGCCTCGTCGGCCTCGACGACCCCGGAGTAGGTCGCACTGTCGCCGAGGCTTCCAGCGCCCTCGAGGGCGCTGCGGTAGTCGTCCTGCAGGGCGAGGACCGCATAGCCGTCGCCCTCGGTGACCTGGAGGAGCTCGGCGGCCTCGGGGCCGGCCTGGGCGCTGATCTTGTCGAGCACCGCCTGGATCTCCTGGGCGTCGCCCTTGATCCGGATGCCGGCCGGCACCTCGCCGGGACCACCGTTGGCCACGGCGTCCGGGTCGAGCCCGCTGCCCATGGAGACGGTCACGCCGTCGCCGAGCAGGGTCTCGACGTCCTCGGGGAAGGCCAGGCCGGTCTCCTGCTCGAACTGGGCGAGCTGGTCGTCGATCGAGGCGCTCTCGTCCGGGGCCAGGGTCTTGACGTAGTCGAGCATCGCCTGCGCCCAGCCCTCCTCGAGGGCGAACCCGAACGCCGCAACCGTGTCCTCGGGAAGGGCCGAGATCATGTCGACACCCTCCTCGCTCGTCATGTAGCGGGTCATGTCCTGGTTGTAGTCGGACATGGCGTACTCGACCTCGACCGCTCCGTCGTCGAAGCGGACGGTCGCTGCCGCGCCGTCGAAGTCGTTGATCATCTGCTGGAGCTCCTCGGGGACCTCCTGCGTCGGCTCGGACGTGGTGTCGTCCGAAGAGGACTCGAAGCACACCTCGACGTCCGCCGGGGCGGCGTTCTCGAGGCACTCCTCGTCGAAGGAGCCCATGGCGTCGGGCGCCGGGGCCAGCATCGAGCCGGGCATGCCCAACATGCCCGCGCCGGCGAGGTCCTCGACGTACTTCGTGACGCCCTTGCCGACGTACATCGACACGAAGCCGTCGTCGCCCGCCTCGCCGGTCCACTCCTGGAAGGCGGAGTCGGCAGCCAGGGTCGAGCCGTCGGCGGCGTCGACGACCTGCTGGGCGATGTCCTTGGTCTCGGCCAGGACGATCCAGTCGCCCTCGACGACCCAGCCGCCGACGTCGCTGCCGCTCTCGTCCGCCTCGCCCTCGCCGGCAGGGCCGCCGCAGGTCTCGATCAGCGTGGCGAGGCCCTCCTCGGCCTGACCGCCGTCGGTGGTCTGGATGACGCCGACCGGGGTCGGCTCGTCCTCCCCGAGGTCGACGACGGCCATCGCCGCCCGCGAGCCCAGCCACGGCTCGACGTCGGAGGCGTAGTCGAGGCCCTTGCACTCGCCGGAGGAGGTGACCTCCTCGAACAGCCGCTCGCGCAGGTCCTCGTCGGCCTGGAGGTCGACCTCGTCGGTGAACCCGGGGAACTTGCGCAGCGTCTTGATCGCCTCGATCTTCTGGCCGCCGCTCGGGTCGAGGTCGACGCTGACGTAGGCGACCGTCGCGGCAGGCAACGCCTCGGCGGGCTGCGCGCCGGTGGCGAAGAAGCTGGTGGCCGCCCAGGCGCCGCCGGCGATGACCGCCCCACCGGCGACGATCGCGCCCACCGCGATCAGACGCTTCTTGTTGTCGTTGTCGGGCGCCCGCTGCGCGGGCCCCGACCCGTCGAGGTAGTCAGGCCTGTCGGCCGGCCCCGGTGTCATGCTCATGTCGTTCTGCTCCCCCGTCGCACGGGTCCCGGCGGTGCCGGGACTGCCCACTTGCGGGCGGCGCAAGCCTACCCACGCGAGCGCCGTGCGAACCCTCTGTTCCCCAAGAGGTAGGACCCGACCAGACCAGCCATGGCACCGGCGGGCAGGGCGACGAGTGCCGTCGAGTGCCACGGCACGCGCCCCTGGTCGGGAGCGGTCAGCCCCAGGTCACCCGGCAGCGGCGTGTAGTCGGGCCGGCCGGCTGCCAACGCCTGCGGGTCGGGCGGCCCGAGCGCGCTGCCGACGGCGTACATCACGGCCGCGGCGACGCCGGCCGCCACGAGCACCGTCACCACGGTGACCGTCTCGTGCCCGCGCCACCGACCGGCCAGCACGGCCAGGAGGAGCCCGATCGGGAAAGCGATGACGACGAACAGGGCGATGGCCTCGAAGGCGAAGTCGGGCCCGGCGGGCTCGAGGTACCAGCGGCCCTCGAACGCGAGGCCGGTCGGCGCGTCCCACAACCGTTCCCAGAGCACCCCACCGGCTGCGCCGGCGGCGACGAACCCGGCAAGGATCGCCAGGACGCGGAGCAGCAACCGCCGCGGAGAGGCGGTCACAGGCCCCTCGCCGGCCTCGCCCTGCGGGTCGGCGGCGTGTGTCACGTCGCTCACCCCGCCAGGCAACCGGGGCCGAGCAGCTGCTTGAGGTCGGCGAACAGCGCCGGGCTCGGGCTGACGCGGAGGTTGTCGTCGAGGCGCAGCACCTTGGTCGAGCTCCGGGTGAGCAGCCGCAGCTGCACCTCGGTCATCCCGGGGTGGGTGCCGAGGACGTCACGCAGCTGGGCCACGACCGGTGGGGTGCACCGCGTCGACGGCAGGCTGATCACGA
Organism: Nocardioides sp. T5; assembly: GCF_048161455.1. Classification (NCBI taxonomy): domain Bacteria; kingdom Bacillati; phylum Actinomycetota; class Actinomycetes; order Propionibacteriales; family Nocardioidaceae; genus Nocardioides; species Nocardioides sp. T5. The sequence goes on from NZ_CP182415.1 coordinate 2,839,603, forward strand.
CCGGTCCGGCGGGTCCCTGGGTCAGGTCGGGGGCCGTGACCTCCTGCGCGCGGAGCTCGGGCTGGTCCTTGTCGCGCGAGAGCTGGCCCTTGATCCGGACGATGTTGTCCTCGACGAGCAGCGTCGAGGCGAGGGTGTAGGCGCTCGGGAAGAGGAGGACGTCGATGGCGCCGTCGAGGTCCTCGAGCGTGATCGTCGCCCAGGGGTCGCCGCGCTTGGTGATCCGCCGCGCCACCGAGGTGATCAGGCCGCTGACCGTGATCGTCGAGTTGTGCGCGCGGTCCTCGTCGAGCATCAGCTGGCCGATGGTGCAGTCGGTGCCCTGGGACAGCACGTGCTCGAGACCGAGGAGCGGGTGGTCGGAGACGTAGAGGCCCAGCATCTCCCGCTCGTGGCCGAGCAGGGTCATCTTGTCCCAGTCGTCGACCTCCGGGATCACGACCGTCGCACCGGCAGCGCCCACGTCGTCGGGCATCAGCATGTCGATGAGCGAGTCCTGCCCGCTCTCGTCGTCCTTCTTGGCCTGGACGTACTTCTCGACCGCGTCCTCGTGGATGATCGAGAGCGCCCGACGCCGGTGCTTCATGTCGTCGTAGGCGCCGGCCTTGATCAGCGAGTCGACGACCCGCTTGTTGCACACCAGCGCCGGGACCTTGTCCATGAAGTCGTTGAAGTCGGTGTAGCGGCCCTTCTCCTCGCGGGCGGTGACGATCCGGTCGACGACGTTGCTGCCGACGTTGCGCACGGCGGTGAGGCCGAAGCGGATGTCGTTGCCCACCGGGGTGAAGTTGGCGTGCGACTCGTTGACGTCGGGCGGGAGGACCTGGATCTTCATGCGCCGGCACTCGTTGAGGTAGATGGCCATCTTGTCCTTGTCGTCCTTGACGGACGTCAGGAGCGCGGCCATGTATTCGGCTGGGTAGTTGGCCTTGAGGTAGGCCGTCCAGTAGGTGATGACGCCGTAGGCGGCGGAGTGCGACTTGTTGAAGGCGTAGTCGGAGAACGGGAGCAGGATCTCCCAGAGCTTGTCGATCGCGACCTGGGGGAAGTTGCGCTCGAGCATGCCGGCCTGGAAGCCGGCGTACTGCTTGTCGAGCTCCTCCTTCTTCTTCTTGCCCATCGCGCGGCGGAGGTTGTCGGCGGCGCCCAGGGTGAAGCCGGCGAGCACCTGGGCGATCGCCATCACCTGCTCCTGGTAGACGATCAGGCCGTAGGTCTCCCCCAGCACCGGCTCGAGCGCCTCGGCGAGTGCGGGGTGGATCGGCTCGATCGCCTCGCGGCCGTTCTTGCGGCGGGCGTACTTGTTGTGCGAGTCGGCACCCATCGGCCCGGGCCGGTAGAGCGCGCTGACCGCGGTGATGTCGGCGAAGGCGTCGGGCTGCAGGGACCGCAGCAGCGCCCGCATGCCCGAGCCGTCGAGCTGGAAGACACCGAGCGTGTCGCCGCGACCCATCAGCTCGTAGGTCGCCCGGTCGTCGAAGGGCAGCTCCTCCAGCACGACCGTCTCGTCGCGGTTGACCTGGATGTTGGCCAGCGCGTCCTCGAGGATGCGGAGGTTGGACAGGCCCAGGAAGTCCATCTTGACCAGCCCGAGCGACTCGCACATCGGGTAGTCGAACTGGGTGATGACGGCGCCGTCCTGCGGGCGCGCCATGATCGGCACCACGTCGATGATGGGCTCGCTCGACATGATCACACCGGCGGCGTGCACGCCCCAGTTGCGGATCTGCCCCTCGAGGCCGAGGGCCGTGTGGAAGATCGTGCGCACGTCGGGGTCGGAGTCGTGCAGGGCGCGGAACTCGCCGCCCTCGTTGTAGCGCTTGTGCTGGGGGTCGAAGATGTCCTTGAGGGCGACGCCCTTGCCCATCACGTCGGCGGGCAGCGCCTTGGTGATGCGGTCGGAGATGGCGAACCCGTGGTCGAGCACGCGCGCGGCGTCCTTGATGGCGGCCTTGGCCTTGAGACGGCCGAACGTCGCGATCTGCGCCACCCGCTCGGTGCCGTACTTCTCGGTGACGTACTTGATGACCTCGCCGCGACGCGCGTCGTCGAAGTCGATGTCGAAGTCGGGCATCGAGGGGCGCTCGGGGTTGAGGAACCGCTCGAAGAACAGGCCGTGCTCGAGCGGGCACAGGTCGGTGATGCTCAACGCGTAGGCGGCGATGGAGCCGGCTCCGGATCCACGGCCGGGCCCGACGCGGATGCCGTTGCGCTTGGACCACTGGATGAAGTCGGCGACGACCAGGTAGTAGCCGCAGTAGCCCTTCTGCGAGATGACGCCCAGCTCCATCTCGACCCGGTCGCGCACCTCCTGGGTCAACCGCTCGCCGGGGTAGCGGGCCTCGATGCCGCGCCACACCTCCTTGCGGAACCAGCTCTCCTCGGTCTCGCTCGCGGGCACGTCGGCACGGGCCATGTAGCCGCCGGTGGACTCGACGAACTCGACGTTGCACCGCTCGGCGATCTCGAGCGTGTTGTCGCACCCGTCGGGGACGTCGGCCCAGAGCTCACGCATCTCGGCGGCGGACTTGATGTAGTAGCCGCCACCGTCGAACTTGAGCCGGTTGGTGTCGGCCAGCCGCTTGCCCGAGGCAACGCAGATCAGGGCGTCCTGGCCGTCGGCGTCCTCGGGGTTGGTGTAGTGGGTGTCGTTGGTGACGATGGTCGGCAGGCCGAGCGTCGCGGCGATCTTCTGCAGGTCTCCCCGGGTGGCCCGCTCGGCGGCGATGCCGTGGTCCATCAGCTCGAGGTAGAAGTTGTCCTTGCCGAAGATGTCCTGGAACTCCCCGGCAGCGCGGAGCGCCTCGTCGTACTGGCCGAGCGTCAACCGGGTCTGGATCTCACCGGACAGGCACCCCGTGCTGGCGATGATGCCCTTGGAGTAGCGCTGGAGCAGCTCGCGGTCCATCCGGGGCTTGTAGTAGTAGCCCTCGAGGCTGGCCAGGCTGGCGAGCTTGAAGAGGTTGTGCATGCCCTCGGTCGTCTCCGCCCACATGGTCATGTGGGTGTAGGCGCCGCCGCCGGCGACGTCCTTGCCGCCCTCCTCCGCCTGGTCGCCCTGGCCCCAGCGGACCCGGCGCCGCTCGCCGCGCATGGTGCCGGGGGTGAGGTAGGCCTCGATGCCGATGATCGGCTTCACGCCGTGCTGCTTGGCCTTGCGGTAGAAGTCGTAGGCGCCGTGCAGGTTGCCGTGGTCGGTCATCGCGATGGCCGGCATGCCCAGCTCGCTGGTGCGCGCGAACAGGCCGTCGAGCAACGACGCCCCGTCGAGCATGGAGTACTCGGTGTGCACGTGGAGGTGCACGAAGTTGTCCGCGGAGCTGGTGGAGGAGCCGGACGACATGGAGGAGACTTCCGCGCCTTTCGGGGGTCGCTGACGGGGTCGATCGTGAAGAGGTGCTGGCTGCGCAGCGGGCATCCAGAAGGAGGGGGAAGAGCCGTCAGCCTACGTCAGTGTGCCCGGCCCCACCGACAGGACACCCGGCCCGATCCGCACCGCGGCGGGTGCCGCGCTCACAGCCAGTCGATCGCGTGGCCGTGGCCGTGGCTGAAGGCCACCGGCGTGCCGTCGAGCGCGGTCACGAACCGCCCGGAGGGCACCTCGAGCCCGCCGGTGACGCGGGGCAGGACCCGGCTTCCCTCGTTGCTGATCCACCGGCAGCGGCCCGCGGCCACCAGGCCTGTCATGAGGTCGTGGAAGCGCTCGCGGTCCGGCTCCTCGAGGTAGGCGATCACCGCCGAGTGGAGGACGACCGGCGTGCCGTGGCGGGCCGCCTCGTCGACGAGGCCCTCGACGTGGTCGAGGAGGTCGCCCTCCCGGATCACGGGCGGCTCCCGGCGGGCGACGTCGACGGCGGCGCGCAGGCGCTCACGACGCTCGTCCTGCTCGGGCCACACCAGGTTCGTCAGCCACGCCATCGCGTCGGCGTCCTCGACCTCGAGGGGGTTGAGGTCCACGCCGCCGCGCCACGCGACCGTCGGGTGGGCGCCGGGCACGGGCAGGCTCCCGCTGGCGCGCGCACCCAGCACGGGTCCGCCGCTCCCCCGCAGCCCGCCGAGGGGCGCCCACGCGTAGTCGTAGCGGTCGGGGAACAGGCAGAGCCCGGCGCTCGCGCCGACCTCGACCAGTGCCAGGGGGCCCTCGACGAGGCCGAGCACCGGGACGAGCGTGGCGAGGCGGCCCACCTCGTTGGTCTGGGTCGCCCGCTCCATGACGGTCGCCCGCACGGCCGGCTCCTGGTCGAGCAGCACCGCGCGCAGGGCGTCGTACGGCGCCGGGGCGGGTGCGCCGTGCCAGCGGGCGGCGGCGAAGACCAGGTTGGGCTGGCGCTTGATCGGCGGGAGGGTCGACAGCCTCGCCAGGACCTCGGCGTCACCGGCGACGCCGAGCGCCCACTCCTCGAAGCACGGAGAGTCGCCCCCGGCATAGGTCGCGAAGTCGCGGTACTCGGTCACCACGTCGTCGTAGAGCAGCACCCGGCCATCATCCTCCGCCCTCTCCTCGGACTCGTCCCGGCCCGCGCGACCACGACCGGTCGTGACGGGGGGCCCGTTGACTGGGTGACGTGGGTCACATAGCGTTCCCCTTGTTGCATTTGTTTGGGTTCCATACAAACAAACTCCCCCCACCCTCCCGAGAAGAGGACGATCCATGAGGAAACCGCTCAGCCTGATCACCACCGGCCTGGCCGCCGGCGCCCTGCTCCTGACCGGAGCCACCTACGCGTCCGCCGGAGCCGAGTCCGACGCGGCCACCAGCGCGGCCGCGGCCGCGGAGCCCTACAAGGTGCTCATCGTTGGCAAGACGCTCGGCTTCCGCCACTCCCACATCGACGAGACGACCAACGCCGTCATCGACATGGGCGAGGAGCACGGCTTCACCGTCGACGTCTGGGACCCCCCGCTGCCGCCCCGCTCCCCCGGCCAGCCCGACCTGACCATGGCGACGACGCCCTTCACCTCGGCCGAGGACCTCAGCCAGTACGCCACGATCATCTTCGCGTCGAACGTCGACGGCACCAACAACCAGGACCCCGCTCGCCCCCGGACCCTCGACGACGCCGAGCTGGCCGCTTTCCAGGGCTACATCCGAGGCGGCGGCGGGTTCGTGGGCCTGCACGCCGCGACGGACGCCATGCACGCCGTGCCGTGGTACAGCGAGCTCACCGGCGGCAGCGCGCGCTTCGCCGGCCACCCCGCGCAGCAGACGGCCACCATGGTCGTCGAGAGCCCCAACCACCCCTCCACGACGATGCTGCCGAAGGAGTGGATTCGCTTCGACGAGTGGTACAACTTCACCGCCAACCCGCGTGAGGACGTGCACGTCCTGCTGACCCTCGACGAGAGCACCTACAACCCGGGCCGCGGCGCGATGGGCGAGGACCACCCGATCGCGTGGTGCCACAACTTCGAGGGCGGCCGCTCCTGGTACGAGGGCGCCGGCCACGTCGACGAGTCCTACGACGACCCGACCTTCCTGGCGCACCTGCTCGGTGGCATCGAGTGGACCGCCGGCGTCGTGGAGGGTGGCGGCAACTGCGTGACCTTCCCCGAGGTCGAGCAGATCACCGCCGACCTCAGCGAGGGCGGCAACCGCAACGCCAAGCTCGGCGCCGACGTGGCCGAGGCCCTGGCCGCGGCCGAGGCCGCTGCCGACGAGGGTGACCACGCCGCTGCCGCGCACATCCTCAAGAAGGCCAAGGGCAAGGCGCACGGGCTCCAGGACGAGACCCTCGTCGACAAGCTCGCCGACCTCGTCGATTGGCAGGGAGGCCTGGTCGGCTACTGACCGACCCCGCCGGCACACACCCCACGGTGACGACCGGCCGTGCCCTCCGGGGCGCGGCCGGTCGTCGCACGTCGGGGCGGGCGCCGCCGGATCAGCGGGAGGCGTCGAGGGACTCGGCGATGATGGCGTCGACGATGCGCGCCACCCGCTGCGTGCCGAGCTCGGGCACCACGGCGGCGACGCGCTCGACGATCTCCGCCTCGCGCACGGCGTCGCGCTCGGTGGACGGCTTGACCGACTGCACGGTCCGGGTCAGTGCCGTACGTCGCGCCAGCACGTCGCCGAGCTCCAGGTCGGTCTCGTCGATCAGGCCGCGCAGGAAGGCGAGCGGGTCGGCTCCGGGCCACGCCACCCTGATGTCGGGCGCGTGCTCCTCGTTGGCCGAGCCGTCGGTGCGTTCGAGCTCGAGGCACCCGCGGCGGCGGTAGAACGCCCGGGCCGGCGTGTTGGACTCGAAGACCCACAGGCAGAAGCCGCCGGGGCGGGTGGAGGCGACGAGGTCGAACAGCGCGGTCCCGACACCATGGCCCTGGTGGTCGGGGTGGACGTAGAGGTCGTCGAGCCACGTCGCGGTCCAGCGCGCGTAGCCGGCCGGCTCGCCGCCGCGCTCGGCCACCCAGACGTCGTACGCCGTCAGGTCCCAGCCGGCGACCCATGCCCGTGCCTCGTCGTCGGGGTGCACCGGCGACGGGAACGCCACGCCTGCCCCGCGGCGAGCCGCGAGGTGCAGCTCGGCGACGACCGGGAGGTCGTCGACGGAGGCCGGGCGGAGGACCAGGTCAGTGCTCATCGCGAATCACGTCGAGCGCGTGCGCGAGGTCGTCGGGGTAGGTCGACTCGTAGGTCACGTAGTCGCCTGTCTCCGGGTGCTCGAAGCCCAGGCGCATGGCGTGCAGCCACTGCCGCTCGAGCCCCAGCCGCTTGGCCAGCGTGGGGTCGGCGCCGTAGGTGAGGTCGCCCACGCAGGGGTGCTTGAGCGCGCTCATGTGCACCCGGATCTGGTGGGTGCGCCCGGTCTCCAGGTGCACCTCGAGCAGGCTGGCGAACCGGTGCGCCTCGAGCGTCTCGTAGTGGGTGATGCTGTGGCGGCCGTCGGCCATCACCGCGAACTTGTAGTCGTGGTGCGGGTGGCGACCGATCGGGGCGTCGACCGTGCCCGAGAGCGGGTCGGGATGTCCCTGGACCAGCGCATGGTAGGTCTTGTCGACCGTGCGGTGCCGGAACGCGTTCTTCAGCACGGAGTAGGCGTGCTCGGACTTGCAGATGACCATCACACCGCTGGTGCCCACGTCGAGGCGCTGCACGATGCCCTGCCGCTCGCTCGCGCCGCTGGTGGAGATGCGGTAGCCCGCCCCGGCGAGGTGACCGGCCACCGTGGGACCCGTCCACCCGGGCGAGGGGTGCACGGCGACGCCCACCGGCTTGTCGATGACCACGATGGCGTCGTCGTCGTGGATGATCCGGATGCCCTCGACGATCTCCGGCTTCACCTCGAGCGGGTCGCGCTCGGCCGGGATCGTCACGTCGAGCATCGCGCCCGCGTCGACCCGGTCGCTCTTGCCGACGGCGGCGCCGTCGACGTGCACCAGCCCCTGGGCGATGAGGTCGGCCGCACGGGTGCGGGAGAACCCGAACATCCGTGCCATCGCGGCGTCGACCCGCTCGCCGGCGAGGCCGTCGGGGACGAGGACCGTGCGTTGGTCTGAGTGGGTGGTCACGCCGCCTCGCGCTCGGAGTCGCGGGTGCCGTCGAGGGCGATGCCCCGGAAGGTCTGCAGGATGATCAGGCCCGCCGCGAGGTTGATGCAGATGTCGGCGATGTTGAAGACCGGCCAGTTGGGCAGCATGAGGAAGTCGACGACGTGCCCGTGGAAGGGCTCCGGCTCGCGCACGATCCGGTCGGTGAGGTTGCCGGCCACGCCGCCGAGCAGCAGCCCGAGGGCCAGCGCCCAGCCGATGCTGGCGATCCGTCGGCTCAACCACAGCACGACCGCGACCGCGACCATGGCCAGGCAGGTGAAGACGATGGTGAAGTCGGTGCCGGTGCTGAAGGCGGCTCCGGGGTTGAACGTCAGGTGGAGCGTGAACCAGTCACCGAGGACGGCGATGTCGCCGTCGACCAGCTCCGACAGCGCCCACTGCTTGCTGGCGAGGTCGAGGCCGTAGGCCACGAGGGCCACCGCCGCGAAGACGATCCGTGCGTCGACGCGGGGTCGAGCCGGGACGGGATCGGCCTGGTCGCTGGGATTCAGCGACGCTCCTCGCGCTGCTTGCATGACATGCACAGTGTGGCATGCGGCACCGCCATCAACCGATTCTTCCCCACCGGGTTGCCACAGGAGTCGCAGACGCCGTAGGAGCCGTCGTCGATGTGGGCCAGCGCCCGCTCGATCTGCACCAGCGTGTCCCGCTCACGGGCGAGGACGGTCAGCTCGTGGTCGCGCTCGAAGCTCGTCGCACCCACGTCGGCCTGGTCGTGACCGGCGCCGTCGCCCGCGTCGCGCATGAGGCCGGCGAGCTCCTGCTCCGACTCCCCCACGATGGCCGTGAGTCGGTCCCGGTGCTCCTTGAGCTCCTTGACGACCTCGTTGAGCTCGCTCCTGGTCCACGGGTCCTCGCCGTCGAGCACCACCAGCGTGGAGGGGGTGGCCTTGCGTACTTTCTTCGCCGGCGCTGCCTTCTTGGCAGGCGTCGGAGCGGCCTTCGTCACGGGTGCAGCCTTCTTCGTCGAGGTGGAGGTGGTGGGCGCGGCCTTCGTGGCCGTCTTCGTCGTGGTCGTCTTCTTCGTGGTTGCCTTCGCGGCGGGCGACTTCTTGGCCGGCGCCTTCTTCGCGGGAGCCTTCTCGGCCGGCGCCTTGTTGGCCGGCGCCTTCTTCGCGGGAGCCTTCTTCGCGGGAGCCGACGTCGCGGCGGCCTTCTTCGCAGGTCTCTTCTTCGCCGCAGTCCTGGAGGGCGGGGCCTTCTTCGCCGGGGCCTTCTTGGCCGGGGCCTTCTTGGCCGGGGCCTTCTTGGCCGGGGCCTTCTTGGCCGGGGCCTTCTTGGCCGGGGCCTTCTTGGCGGGGGCCTTCTTCGTCGCCGTCTTGCCGGCAGCGGCGTCGTCCGGGCTCGCGGCGCTCTTGCGACCGATCACCCGCTTGGCAGCTGCGGCCGCGGTGCCGGCCAGGGACTTGCGCGTGGTGCCAGCCATCTCCGAGGGCCTCCAGCATCCTCCAGGTGTGGCGGGAACCACACGGTGGCAGGGAGGCTAGCCGGTGCACCCTGACGAACCAACCGCGGCTCGCCGAAATGCGAGAACGACCACCCCGAGGGGCGGTCGTTCTCGTTGCTGGGCGTCGGTCGCCGCGGTCAGTTCTCGTCGTCGCCGAGGACCGAGCGCAGACGCTTCGGCGCGTTGCCGCTGTCGACCGGAGCCTGCGTCTCGCTGCCGTTGGCCAGGGCCTCGAGCTGCTGCGTGAAGTAGGTCTTCAGGCGGGAGCGGTACTCGCGCTCGAACTGGCGGAGGGTCTCGACGTCGCTGTTGAGCTTGTCGCGCTCCTTCTCCAGGTCGCCGAACATCTGCTGGCGGCGCTCGGCGGTCTCGGAGTCGAGCATCTGCGAGCGCTGGCGGGCGTCGGCCTCCATGCGGTCGGCCTTCGTCTTGGCCTCGGACTCGACCCGCTCGGCCTTGGTGCGCGCGGCGCCGACGATGCGGTCGGCCTCGTTCTTCGCGTCCTCGACGAGCTCGTCGGCGTTGCGCGTCGCGATCTCGAGCAGGCGCGCGGCGGCGTTGGACGCCTCCGGCACGGTCTGCACGCGGACCGTCTCGACAGGAGCGGCCGCCACGGGCGCCGGGGCGGCCCGCTGGGGCTCGGGCTCCGGCTCGGGCTCCGGCTCGGCAGCGGCCGGGGCGAACGACGTGGTCGCCGGGGCGGACGTCGACGGGCCGCCGGACTGCGCGGCCGACAGCCTTGGACCGGAGGTCGTCGTTCTCCTTGGTCAGCCGGGCGAGCTCGGCCTCGACCTCGTCGAGGAACTGGTCCACCTCGCCCATGTCGTAGCCCTCACGGAGACGGACAGGCGTAAAGCGCTTGTTGCTCACGTCCTCAGGCGTCAGCGGCATGACCTCACCCAAACTTTCACTCTTCGATGCACGGTGGCTCTGCTGTCAGAAGACAATAGCGCCCGGGACGCCACCGGGCACAGTGACCCGTGTGACGGATGGTTCTAGAGGCCGAAGATGGTCGCGACCACGTTGAGCAGCAGCCATGCTCCCACCATCACCAGCAGGAAGGCTCAGGTCCAGGGCGACCTGTCCGATGCGGAGCGGCGGGACGACACGACGCAGGGCCACGATCGGCGGGTCGGTGGCGGAGTACGCCTTCGAGGGCCACGAGCAGCGGGCCCTTGGGCTCCCCACCGGCGCGAACACCTGCACCCAGTCCACGATGAACCGGATCCAGAGCAAGCCGATGAAGATGAACAGGATGTACCAGAGGATCGAACCGAAGATCACCACGACTGAATTATGGATCAGGCTCTGGTTGAAGAAGCCGTCCTCGGCGATCCGCTCCTTGTCCTCGGCCGAGACCGCGACGTTGGGCGGCGAGAGCAGGAAGACCTTGTTGGTCACCCGCTCGATGGTCCCGCGCGTGGCGAAGATCAGCCCGGCGGCGAAGTCGACGAGACGCTTCGCGTCGTTGTCGTCCATCTCGCTGAGGTTCATGATCACGGGCGTGCCGTCTCGGTAGTTCTCACCGACGAGACGGGCCTCGTTGTAGTTGCGGGGGTGGAGGGTGGTGATGCGGCTCAACTCGGCCACGACTCCTGTCTGGACCGAGGCCGGACGACGGCGCTCGGCGAGGTCGGACACAGGGGCAGGGCGACGCTCGCGCACGACCGGGCGCTGGTCGACAGCGTCGTGGGTCGTGGTCTCGGTGTCGCCGTCGTAGTCGTCGTAGTGGCCGGTGTCCTCGAGCAGGCCGAGGTACTCGCCGATCTTGCGCATCGCGCCGCTCATGAGACTTTTCCTCCGCTAGACCTGGCACCCGGGACCGGGCACCTGTTTGACTGTTGTGGACATTACTGGACCGTGGGCCTCTCACCGAGGACCGCGGAGCCGACACGCACGTGTGTCGCGCCGTGGTGGATCGCCGCCTCGAGGTCGCCGCTCATCCCCGCCGACAACGCGGTCGCCCGCGGGTGGTCGCGCACGAAGGTCTCACGGACCTCGGCGAGCCTGGCGAAGGCCGCGTCGGCGTCCTCCCCAGCGGCGCGACGGCCATGAGGCCGCGCAACCGGAGGGTGCCGGCCCCCTCGACGCGTCGAGCCAGGTCGGCGAGGTCGGCGGGCGCCGCGCCGGACCGGTTGTCGGCGCTCGGCGGGTCGAGGCTGACCTGGAGCAGCACGTCGACGTCGCGACCCGTGAGTGTGCGCCGCGTGCGAGCGGGGCGACCAGCCCTGGCCCGGTCGACCGACTCCACGACGTCGGCGTAGGAAGCGACGGCCGCGGCCTTGTTGGACTGGAGGCCGCCGATGAAGTGCCAGCGCAGGCCGAGGTCGGCGCACTCGGCGGCCTTCGCCTCGGCCTCCTGGTGGCGGTTCTCCCCACGTCGGTGACCCCCAGGCTCGGCGAGCAGCCGGACGTCGGAGGCCGGGAAGAACTTGGTGACCACCACGAGCGACACGTCGTCGTCGGGGCGCCCGGCCTCGGCGCACGCGGCGGCGATGCGGCGGCGTACGACGTCGAGGTTCGCAGCGACCTCGTCACCGCGGCTCACGACTCTCCTCCAGACCACGCCGGCGAAGCGCAGGGCGGCGTCGCCGTCGCGGCGGTAGGACGGCCAGCGGTCGTCCTCGCGTGCAGGCGTCGACCGCGCGTACGTCGTCGACGCCCTCCGCCTCGAGCCTGGGCGCGCACCCCTGCCCCGAGGTCGAGGGCGGGCGTGCCCCACGACGTCGTGGACCTCGACGCAGGCACGAGCGAGGCGACCTCCTCCTGCATCTGCTGCGGCACCTCGTAGCACCGGCCGCAGATGTGCGGCCCGATCCAGGCGGTGAGCCGGGTGGCGTCGAGCTCGCGCAGACGCTTGACGGCCTGCGGAACGACCCCGAGCGCGAGGCCGCGCCGGCCAGCGCACACGGCCGCCACTGCACCCTCGGGGGATGCGAGGAGCAGCGGCACGCAGTCGGCCGCCCGCGCCATCAGGGCCACGTCGCCGCGCGTGGTGGCCAGCGCGTCCACGTCGAGGACAGGGTGGTCGGCGACGTCGTCGTCGCCGACGACGTGCAGGTCGGCACCGTGCACCTGGTGCATCACCCAAGGCGTCCTGCCGGTCGCCGCGGCGACGTCGGCCAGCACGGTGGACCGCGCCCGGCTCACGTCGGCGACGATCGGCAGGGGCTCGGTGAAGCCCACGGCCACGGCGCCGTGCGCCGTGGCCAGGGTGTCGCGGTGCAGGAACCTCACTTCAGGAAGTCAGGGACGTCGAGGTCGTCGTCGTCGAACTGCACCTGACGGGCCGGCCTCGACGGGGCAGGCTGCTGGGGCTGCTGCGACTGCTGGCCCTGCTGGCCTCCGTGCTGGCCCTGCTGCGAGGGCGCCGACTGCGAGCGGTCGTCGCGCGCCGACGGGGCGAACGTCGCCTGCGACGGGCTGGCGGACGCCGGCTCGCTGCGCGCCGGGGCCTGCGGGGTCGAGGAGATCTGCTGCGCCGCCGCGCGGGTCTGCTCCTGGGTCTGCGCCGGCTGGCCCTGGCGCAGCACGTTGCCGTCGGAGCGACGCTTGGGCATGCCGCCGTCGAAGCCGGCTGCGATGACGGTGACGCGCACCTCGTCGCCGAGGGCGTCGTCGATCGTCGCGCCGAAGATGATGTTGGCCTCGGCGTGCGCGGCCTGCGAGACGAGCGCCGCGGCCTCGTTGATCTCGAACAGGCCGAGGTCGGAGCCGCCGGCGATGGAGAGCAGCACGCCGTGCGCACCCTCGATGCTGGCCTCGAGGAGGGGGCTCGAGACAGCCATCTCCGCAGCCGCGACGGCACGGTCCTCGCCGCGGGCCGAGCCGATGCCCATCAGGGCGGAGCCGGCGTTGGCCATCACGGACTTCACGTCGGCGAAGTCGAGGTTGATCAGGCCGGGGGTGGTGATCAGGTCGGTGATGCCCGAGACACCCTGCAGCAGCACCTGGTCGGCCTGCTTGAAGGCGTCGAGGATCGACACGTTGCGGTCGGTGATCGACAGCAGCCGGTCGTTGGGGATCACGATGAGGGTGTCGACCTCCTCGCGGAGCCTGGCTGATGCCCTCCTCCGCGGAGTTGGCGCGACGACGACCCTCGAAGGCGAACGGGCGCGTCACCACGCCGATCGTCAGGGCACCCAGCGAACGGGCGATGCGGGCCACGACCGGCGCGCCGCCGGTGCCGGTGCCGCCACCCTCGCCGGCGGTCACGAAGACCATGTCGGCGCCCTTGATGACCTCCTCGATCTCGTCGGCGTGGTCCTCGGCGGCCTTGGCGCCCACGTCGGGGTTGGCGCCGGCTCCGAGGCCGCGGGTGAGGCTCACGTCCGATGTCGAGCCTTGACGTCGGCGTCGCTCATCAGGAGTGCCTGGGCATCGGTGTTGATGGCGATGAACTCGACGCCCTTGAGGCCGACCTCGATCATGCGGTTGACGGCGTTGACGCCGCCGCCGCCGATGCCGACGACCTTGATGATCGCCAGGTAGTTCTGTGCTGCTGCCACGGCTCCGGGGCCTTCCTCGAGTGGGTCTGTGAAGTCTGGGGGTGAAGTCTGGATGGACGAGGTTCCTGCACCCTCCGCGGCCCGCGGAACTCTAACCGTGAGCCTGAGGGTTATAGTTATGTCAACCTCGCCTTTCGCAAGACATTAGGCACCGAGCACCGCGATTCCCCGGCGGACACGCCCGCGCGTCCCAGGTCGGCAAAGAAATTCGGCTCTTCTGACTGATCCGTGGGTCATCGGCCGGGCAGCAGCGGTCGGTGTCCGCCTAGGTTGAGCATCGCGAGGCCGATGAGGGCGTCGGGTGAGCGGAATCCGAAGGCCACCCTGGTGATGAGCCGGATCTTGGTGTTGACCGATTCGATGAGGCCGTTGGATAGGCCGTGGTCGATGGCGGCGAGGATCTCGGCGCGGTGCTTGGTGATGCGCTGCTGGAGCCTTGACGAACGATGCGATCCGGCAGCGCCGTGCCCACGCGACCCATCGGTCCAGCGCCTCGGCGGCCTCGTCTGCTGGGAGCCTTGAAGACGGTACGCAGGCCTTCTTTGAGCAGATAGGCGCGGTAGAGCCGAGGATCAGTCTTGGCGATCCACGCAAGCCTTCGTCTGCTGCTTGTCGGTGAGGTTCTCGGGGTTCTTCCACAGTGCGTAGCGGGCGTGCTTGAGAGCGCGAGCGTGTCCGGTTGCGACCGTAACCGCCCGGCCGTTCTGCCAACCGGCGGGGCGGGTGTGGCCCGCGCGTCTGGCCTGGTTCCAGGCGTCTCGTCGCACGGCGTCGAGGGCATCGGTGGCCCAGCCGACGACGTGGAAGGGGTCGGCGCACCGGACCGCGGCTGGGCAGCGTCGCCGCACAACGTCCGCGATCCAGTCCGCGCCGTCGGCTGTGACATGGGTGATCTGGGCGCACCTGCCTTCGCCGGAGGCTTCCAGTGCGTCGAAGAACTCCTCGAGGGTGGCGCGGTCGCGTCCGGCCTTGGCCCACACCAGCCGGCCGGTGTCGTGGTCGACCACGACGGTCAGGTACTTGTGGTTGCGTTTGTAGGAGATCTCATCGATGCCGATGCGGCGCAGTCCGGCGAAGGCGTCGATCCCTTCGGCGGTGTCGGCCCAGACCCGGGCGATGATCGATCCCACGGTCCGCCACGCGATCCGCATCAACTGGGTGATCGCGGACTTCGAGCACTGGGTGGCCAGCCAGGCGACCTGCTGGTCAAGGCTGAACGTGTGACCGGCCGCGTGACGCGCCCAGGGCACATGCCGCACCGTCGGCCCGTGGACCGGGCAGTTGACCCTTGGCGCGTCGGCCTCGAGGAAGACCTCGACTGTTCCGAGATCCAGGCTTCGCCACCGTCGGCGTCCTTCTCCGTGGTCGTACCAGGCGGCTCTGGTGCCGCATCGTCCGCAGCGGCCCCGAGCAGGCTCGCCGTGGTCGCACGTGCGCGATCACGATGTCCTCGACCTCGCTGAACTCGATTGCCTCGATGACGGTGTTCTCGACGCCCAAGAGGGCGCGCCATAGGCTGGCGTTTCGCACGCCGTTCTCCGTTCCGTGGTTCCTGACTCTCGACAAGCCAGAAACCTAGAGCGGGAACGGCGTGCGGCCATTCAGACGCGATCAACCACCCACGGAAGCATCAGATGAGCCAGAATTCTCGCCCCGCGGCGTCAGGGGGTGGTGCGATAGGTCGGGTTCCCCGGGACGCTGACGTCGTAGTAGGGGGCCCGTTGCGCGGCCAGCAGCTTGTCGACCACCTGGGCCTTGAGCTCCGACTCCTCCGCACTCCCCCACAGCACCTGGCGCTGGTCGCGCAGGACGAGGGTGATCTGGTCGACGGTGGCCACCTCGACGTGGTCGACCCGCGTCACGAGGTCCTCCGGCAACGCGCTGACCACGGTGGCCGCCTCGCGCAGCGCGTCGGTGCCGGCGTTGGCCCCGGGGCGTACGCGCGGCATCTGCCGAGGGACGGTCTTGTAGTCGCGGAACACGACGCCGTCGGCGTCGAGGCCGCGGAGCCTGCCGGCGAGCTCCACCACGGCCACCGCAGTCCGCTCGACCACGGAGATCCGTACGGCGTCGGGCCAGGTGCGGGTGACGTCGACGGACTCCACCTCGGCGAGCGAGCCGACGCGGGCATCGGCCCGGCCGAGGTCGACGAGTGCGAGCTGGTCGCCCACCGGGACGTCGGCGACCTCGCGGATCCGGCCGTCGCTCAGCAGGCTGTTGCCGACCACCTCGACGCGCTTGACCTGCAACCTGGTCGAGAAGAAGACCAGGTGGACCGACGTGGCCAGCAGCGCCAGGAGAAGCAGCGCGGCCACGACGTAGCGCAGGGACAGCCAGCGGCGGGCCCACTGCCGCCGCGCGAAGCGGCGGCGCGTCCGGCGCTCCGACCGGTTCCGGCGGGCGTCCTGCTTGCTGCTCCCCACGCCCGATCCGGTGTCATCCCGCGGGGTGCCCGCGCCGGGCTCGTCGGTGCCGGCGCTGGTGGTCCCACCTGCGTCGCGCGCGCCCCGCTCCGGCGCCTCGCGGTCCACTCAGCCACCTCCGAGCAGGTCGAGCACCCGCGGCCCGACGCCCGTGATGTCGCCCGCGCCGAGGGTGATGACCAGGTCGCCCGGTCGCGCGCGCTCGGCGAGCGCCTGCGCGGCTGCACCCAGGCCGTCGACGTAGGTGACGTGCTGGACGGGCAGCGGAACGGCGTCGGCGACGAGCAGCCCGGTGACGTCGGGATCGGGGTCCTCGCGGGCGACGTAGACGTCGAGCACGACGACCTCGTCGGCCGCGCCGAGCTCGCGTCCCATCGCCTCGCCGAAGATCCGCGTGCGCGAGACCAGGTGGGGCTGGAAGGCGGCGACGACGCGGCCCTCGCCGGCGAGTGCGCGGGCGGCCTCGAGGTCACCGCGGATCTCGACGGGGTGGTGGGCGTAGGAGTCGTAGACGCGCACGCCGCCCACCTCGCCCTTGAGCTCCATCCGGCGACCCGTGCCGGTGAAGTCGCCCAGGCCCTCGGCCAGGGCGTCGAACGGCAGGTCGAGGCGCAGGCCCATGGCCAGCGCGGCCACGGCGTCGAGGACGTAGTGGCGACCCGGGATGCGCAGGCGCAGCTCGCCGAGGACGTCGCCGCCGCGGGTGACCCGGCACGAGGAGGTGGAGCCGTCGAGCGTGAGGTCCCGGACGCGCAGGTCGGCCTCGGGCGACTCCCCCACCGTGACGACGTCGAGGCCGCGCTCGCGGGCCAGCCCGGCGAGCCGCGCGGCACCCGGGTCGTCGACCACGCAGACGAGGAAGCCGTCGCGGTCGAGGGTGTCGGCGAAGTCCTCGAAGGCGCGGTGGTAGGCCTCCTCGGTGCCCCAGTTGTCGAGGTGGTCGGCCTCGACGTTGGTGACGATCGCGGCGTGGGGCCGGTAGTGGAGGAAGGCCCCGTCGCTCTCGTCGGCCTCGGCGACGAACAGGTCGTCGGCCCCTGCGTCGGCGTTGCGACCGGTCGCGGTCAGCACGCCACCGACGGCGTACGACGGATCGACCCCGGCCGCGAGCAACGCGGAGGTGAGCAACCCCGTGGTCGTCGTCTTGCCGTGGGTGCCGGCGACGGCGAGGACGCGCGTCCCGGCCATCACCGCGGCGAGCCCGGCCGAGCGCGGCAGGATCCGCAGGCCGCGGCGTCGGGCTTCGAGCACCTCGGGGTTGTCCTCGCGCGCGGCGGTCGTCACGACCAGCGTGTCGGCGTCGCCGACGTGGGCGGCGTCGTAGCCGAGGTGGCACACCACGCCGAGCTCGCGCAGCGCGGGCAGGAACGGGGTGTCGTGGTCGTCGCTGCCGGTGACGGTGATGCCGCGCTGCGCCAGGATGCGGGCGATGGCGGAGATGCCGGCACCGCCGATGCCGACGCAGTGCACCCGGCCGAGCTCCTTGGCGGGGAGCACCTCGTCGGGGACCGGGATCCTCACGCGCGTGCACCTCCGGCGTCGAGGATCATGCGGGCGAGCTTCTCGTCGGCGTCGAGCGGGATCACACCGGTGGCGGCGGCCCCCATGGCGGTGAGGCGCGCCGTGTCGTTGACCAGTCCGGGGATGCTGGCCGCGACCCACTCCGGGGTCAGGGCGGCGTCGGACACGAGCAGCCCGCCACCGGCGTCGACGACCGGACGCGCGTTGAGCGCCTGCTCGCCGTTGCCGATCGGCAGCGGGACGTAGACGGCCGGCAGGCCGACGCCGGAGACCTCGGTGACGGTGTTGCTGCCCGCGCGGCAGAGCACGGCGTCGGCGGCGGCGTAGGCGAGGTCCATCCGGTCGACGTAGTTGAGCACGACGTAGGGCACCTCCCCCCACGCGACGCTGAGCTCGTGCTTGGGTCCGACGACGTGCAGCACCTGCACGCCTGCGGCGGCGAGGGCGGGCGCCGCCCCGGAGACAGCCGCGTTGATGCGCGCAGCGCCCTGCGAGCCGCCCGTGACCATGAGGGTCGGGAGGTCGGCGCGCAGCCCGAAGGCAGCCAGGGCCTCGGCCCGCAGCGCGCCCCGGTCCATCGTCGAGATGAGCCGGCGGATCGGCAGGCCGGTGCACACGGCACGCGGCAGGTCGGTGCCGGGGAAGCTGGTGGCGACGTGCCTGGTCATGCGGGCGCCGAGCTTGTTGGCGATGCCGGGGATCGCGTTGCCCTCGTGCACCACGATGGGCAGGCCGCGCTTGCGGGCGGCGAGGTAGGCGGGCACCGAGACGTAGCCGCCGAAGCCGACGACGACGTCGGGACGCACCCGGTCGACCACCTCCAGGGCAGCGGCGCGCGCGGCGCGCAGGCGGGTCGGCGTACGCAGCAGGTCGGGGCCGGGCCGGCGCGGGAGCGGGACGCGAGGCACCACCTCGAGCGGGAGGCCGGCCTCGGGGACGAGGCGGGCCTCGAGCCCCTCACGGGTGCCGAGGCAGGTGACCTCGGTCGTCGGGTCGAGCCGGCGCAGGGCGTCGGCAGTGGCGAGCAGGGGCGAGGTGTGGCCGGCAGAGCCGCCGCCGGCGAGGAGAACGCGCATCAGGGGCAAATCTAGCGAGCGGGACCCGCGGACAGACCGGCGGAGCGGTTGCGTCGGCGCGCCGCCAGCGCGGCGGCTGCCTCGGGCTCGCGGCGCGCGAAGCCGATCACCAGGCCGAGGGCCACAAGGGAGGGCAGCAGCGCCGACCCGCCGTAGGACACGATCGGGAGCGGGATGCCGATGACCGGCAGGACGGCGAGCACCATGCCGACGTTGATCATCATCTGGCCGAGCAGCCAGACCACGATGCCGAAGGTGGCGTAGCGGACGAACGGGTCCTCGGTGCTGAGCGCGACGCGGACCGCGGCGTAGGCGATGGTGAAGAACAGCCCGATGACGAGCAGCGTGCCGACGAGGCCGAGCTCCTCGCCCAGCACCGCGAAGATGAAGTCGGTGTGCGCCTCGGGCAGGTCGCCCCACTTCTGGGTGGAGGCGCCGATGCCCTGGCCGAACCAGCCACCGCTCGACAGGGCGTAGAGACCGTGGGCCGGCTGCCAGCCCGCGTCGGTGTAGTCCTTGAACGGGTCGGTGAAGTGGGTGATGCGCTCGAGCCGCTCCGGGTCGGTGGCGGCGAGGGCGACGGCCGCGACGCCGAGCACCGAGAGGCTGAGCCCGAAGAGCCTCAGGGGCGCCCCGACCACCCACAGCATGCCGAGCAGGATGGCCGCCAGCACCATCGCGGTGCCGAGGTCGCGGCCGACCAGGACGAGGGCGATGACGGCGAAGAGCCCGGGCACGACCGGCACCAGCAGGTGGTGCAGCTCGCGCAGCCGCCGCTCCTTGTGGGCGTAGATGTTGGCGGCCCACAGCACGATCGCGAGCTTCGCGATCTCGGCGGGCTGGATGTTGACCGGACCGAGGGCGAGCCAGTTCTTGTTGCCGTTGACCAGCACGCCGAACTGGGCGACCAGGCCGAGCAGCACGAGGGCCACCAGGAAGCCCGGGTAGGCGAGCCTGCGGACGTGCCGCACCGGGATCCGGGACGCGACCCACGCCGCAGGCAGCCCGAGCGCGACCCACAGCAGCTGCCGCTTCACCACGGCGTAGGAGTCGTCGTAGGTGAGGTAGGAGCGCACGCTGGACGCGCTGAGCACCATGATCAGGCCGATGGTGAGCAGCAGGGCCGACGAGCCGAGCAGCAGGTAGTAGGACGCGAGCGGCTTGTCGAGCGCCTCGCGGACCGAGCGCAGCCCCGCGACGAGCCCCGACCCGAGCGGTGGACGCCGGACCCCGGCCGTCCCGCCGCCCTGGTCGGGCTGGTCGGGCTGGTCGGGCTGCGGGGCCGGCGACGGGCCGACGTCCAGCCCCACTCCTCCGGGGTTCGCGGTGGTCATCGTCGCGGCTCCCCTCGGGTCGGTGGCTGCTAGTCGCTGTCGGGCTGGTCTGGCTGGCGGGGCTGGTCGGTGCGGGCGATGTGCGCCTGGACGGCGGCCGCGAACGCGTCGCCGCGGGCGCCGTAGTTGGCGAACATGTCCATGGAGGCGCACCCCGGCGCGAGCAACACCGTGTCACCGGACCTGGCGAGCCCGGCGGCCGCGTCGACCACGCGCTCCATCGGATCCCCAGTCTCGTCGGCGCCCACATCGATGACCGGCACATCGGGCGCGTGTCGCGAAAGTGCGTCGGCGACGACCTGCCGGTCGCGTCCGAGCAGCACGACACCGCGCAGCCGGCCGCGCACGGCGGCGACGAGGTCGTCGAACCGGGCGCCCTTGGCGAGACCGCCCGCGATCCACACGACGTCGTCGTACGCGGACAGCGAGGACTGGGCGGCGTGGGGGTTGGTGGCCTTCGAGTCGTCGATCCACGTGACGCCGGCGGCCTCGGCGACGTGGGCGATGCGGTGGCCGTCGGGACGGAAGGCGCGCAGGCCGTCACGCACGGCCTGCTGGCTGACGCCGTGGGCACGGGCCAGCGCGGCCGCGGCCAAGGCGTTGGCCACGAAGTGGGGTGCGGGCGACGCGAGGTCGCCCAGCGTGCACAGCTCGGCGGCGCTCGTCGCCCGGTCCTCGATGAACGCGCGGTCCACGAGGAGGTCCTCGACGATGCCGAGATCGCCCGGGGCCGGCGTGCGGAGGGTGAAGCCGACGGCCCGCGCGCCCTCGACGACGTCGGCCTCGCGGACCATGTCCTCGGTGGCGGGGTCGGCGAGGTTGTAGACGCAGGCGCGCTGGACGCCGTCGTAGACGCGGGCCTTGTCGGCGGCGTAGACCTCCATGCCGGTCCGGGCGCCCGGGTCCACGCCTGCGCCCGGCTCGTCGTCGTACCAGTCGAGGTGGTCCTCGGCGATGTTGAGCACCACGGCCGACTCCGCGGCCATCGACCGCGTGTAGTGGAGCTGGAAGCTGGAGAGCTCGACGGCCATCACGTCGTAGGGCTCGGGGTCCATCACCGCCTCGACGATCGGCAGTCCGACGTTGCCGACCGCGACGGCGCGGAGCCCGGCGGCGGTGAGGATGGACTGGAGCATCTGCACCGTCGTGGTCTTGCCGTTGGTGCCGGTGACGGCGAGCCACGGCGCGGGGGCGTCGGGGTCGCGCAGCCGCCACGCCAGCTCGACCTCGCCCCACACGGGGATGCCGCGCTCGACGGCCTGGGCGAGGAGCGGCGCGGTGGGCTTCCACCCGGGTGAGGTGACCACGAGGTCGACGTCGTCGGGCAGCACGGCGGTCGCGCCCGGCTCGAGCCGGACGGTGGCGCCCAGCGTCTCGAGGAGCTGCGCCTTCTCGGCCTTCTCCTCGCTGGTCGACTCGTCGAGCGCCGTCACCTGCGCGCCGAGGAAGAGCAGGTTGTCGGCGGCCGCGAAGCCGGAGACGCCGAACCCGGCGACGACGACGCGTACGCCGGACCAGTCGCTGGTGCGGCCGAGCTGCTCGACGTCGGGCGGGGTGCGCGGGGTGCTATCCAATGCCGGCGACCCACTCGGCGTAGAAGATGCCGAGGCCCGTGGCGACGGCGAGGCCGGTCACGATCCAGAAGCGGATCACGATCGTCACCTGCTCCCAGCCGAGCATCTCGAAGTGGTGGTGCAGGGGCGTCATCCGGAAGACGCGGTGCCCGGGCTGGATCTTGAAGACCGACCGCACCAGTCCGCTCGCGCGGCTGAGCTTGAAGACGGAGACCTGGATCATCACCGAGAGGGTGATCGCGACGAAGAGGCCGCCGATGATCACCAGCAGCAGCTCGGTGCGTGTCATGATCGCGAAGCCGGCCATGGCCGCGCCCAGCGCGAGTGACCCGGTGTCACCCATCATGATCTGGGCGGGCGAGGCGTTCCACCACAGGAAGCCGAAGCAGGCGCCCGTGATCGCCGCGGCGACGACGGCGAGGTCGAGCGGGTCGCGGACCTCGTAGCACTTGGGACCGGCCTCGAGCGCGCACGACTGGCTGTTCTGCCAGATGTTGACCAGCGTGTAGGCGGCGAAGACCAGGATCGATGCGCCGGCTGCGAGTCCGTCGAGCCCGTCGGCGAGGTTCACCGCGTTGCTGGCGCCGGTGACGATGAGCCAGATCAGCAGGATCGCCAGGCCGGTCGGGAGCGCGAAGCCCTCGTAGTCGCGGATGAAGGACAGGTGGTTGGACGCCGGTCGCCAGCCGCGGTCGTCCTCGAGCGCCGGGGACAGCGCGAGGAACCCGAAGACCAGCCCGACGACGGTCTGGCCGATCATCTTGGCGCGACTGCGCAGGCCGAGGTTGTGCTGTCGGCTGACCTTGAGGAAGTCGTCGAGGAAGCCGACCGCGCCGATGCCCACCAGCAGGAACAGCAGCAGCAGCGCCGAGGCGGTCGGTGCGGTCTGGGTGATCACCTTGGCTGCGAAGTAGCCGATGACCGTGGCGAGGATGATCACCGCCCCGCCCATGGTGGGCGTGCCACGCTTGACGTGGTGGGTGGTCGGTCCGTCGTCGCGGATCGGTTGGCCGAATCCCTGCCGGGTGAAGAACCTGATGGCGTAGCGCGTGCCGAGCAGGGAGATCAGCAGGGAGAGGCCTCCTCCGAACAGGATGGCTCTCATGCGGTGCTTCCTTCCTTGCCGCTCCCGGTGAGGTCGTCGGCGATCAGTTCCAGCGCCGCCCCCCGCGATGCCTTCACCAGGACGACATCAGCAGCCGAGACATTGTGCCGCAGCCAGTCGCCGGCTTCGTCACGCCCCGCCGTGGTCCTGCTCACTCCCCCACCTCCGACGGCGGCGAAGCCGTCCGCGATCCCGGCCGCGTCGTCACCCACGGCCAGCAGCACGTCGACCCCGGCGCGGGCGGCGTAGGCCCCGACCTCCCGGTGGGCCTCGGCCGCACCGTCGCCGAGCTCCAGCATCTGCCCCAGCACGGCGACCGTACGCCGGCCGGTGCGGTCGCCGATGCCCGCGAGCGTCTCCAGCGCGGCGCACATCGACTCGGGGTTGGCGTTGTAGGCGTCGTTGAGCACGACGAGCCCGTCGGGGCGCTCGGACAGCTCCATGCGCCAGCGGCTGGCCGGGACGGCGTCGGCGAGCGAGTCGGCCACGGTGTCGAGGTCGAGCCCGGCAGCGAGGGCCATGGCCGCTGCAGCGGCTGCGTTGCGCCACTGGAAGGCGCCGACCTGGACGAGGTGGACGGTGGCGCCGGAGCCGCGGTGGGCCAGCTCGAAGGACTGGCGGCCCAGCTCGTCGGTGGTGACCTCGCTGACGGCGACGTCAGGGGTGCGGCCGTCCGCGACCGCCCCGAAGGTGACGACCTGCGCCGCGGTGCGCGGGGCCATGGCGGCCACGAGGTCGTCGTCGGCGTTGAGCACGGCGGTGCCGTCGGCGGGGAGCGCCTCGACGATCTCCCCCTTCGCCGCTGCGATCGCCTCGCGGCTGCCGAACTCGCCGATGTGGGCCGTGCCGACGTTGAGCACCGCGGCGACCCGGGGCGGGGCGATGGCGCAGAGCTCGGCGACGTGGCCGACGCCCCGCGCACCCATCTCGACGACCAGGTAGCGCGTGTCGGGCGTCGCCCGCAGCACGGTCAACGGCACGCCGAGCTCGTTGTTGAAGTTGCCGCGCGTGGCGATCGTGGGCCCGGCCTCCGACAGCAGGTGGGCGAGGTAGTCCTTGGTGCCGGTCTTGCCCTGGGACCCGGTCATCGCAAGCACCATGGTGTCGGGCAGCCGGTCCACGACGTGGCGGGCGAGCAGCCCCAGCGCCGCGGTCACGTCGTCGACGACGACGGTGGGCAGGTCGGTGGGTCGGCTGCCCAGCGCCGCGGCCGCACCGGCCGTACCGGCTGCGGCCACCAGGTCGTGGCCGTCGACGCGCTCGCCGGCGATCGCCACGAACAACCCACGCGCCTCCGGCGTACGGGTGTCGACGAACGCGCCTCCAGTGACGACGGCCTCGCCGTGAGCGGTGCCGCCGACGACCTCGGCGATCTCGTCCAGGGTCATCTCGATCATGCGTCGCTCCCGGTCCGGTCGGTGCCGTCGTGACCTGCACCCAGCGCGGCGACCTCCTCCGCGGCGACGACCCGGTCGTCGAAGGGGTGGACCACGTCGCCGACCTCCTGCCCGGACTCGTGGCCCTTGCCGGCGATCAGCACGACGTCGCCGGGTCGCGCACGGCGGAGGGCCTCACGGATCGCGAGCCGGCGGTCGCCGACCTCGACGACCTCCGCCGGACCCTGGGCGCCGGCCAGGACCGCGGCGCGGATCGACGCGGGGTCCTCCGTGCGGGGGTTGTCGTCGGTGACCACCACGACGTCGGCGAGACGTGCGGCGATCTCGCCCATCACCGGACGCTTCACGGTGTCGCGGTCGCCGCCCGCGCCCACCACGACCACGACCTGTCCGTCGGTCAACGGGCGCAGGGTGGCCAGCACGGCCTCGAGCGCGTCGGGCTTGTGGGCGTAGTCGACGACCACGGTGAAGTCCTGCCCGGCGGAGACCTGCTCCAGCCGTCCCGGCACCCCGCCCACCCGGGCGATGCCGTCGGCCACCTGCCGGGCGTCCAGCCCGGCGAGCGCGGCCGAGGCGATCGCGGCCAGCGCGTTCGAGACGTTGAACTCGCCCGGGACGTGGACCTCCGCGCGCAGCTCGACGCCGGGGCCCAGCACGGTGAAGGTCGCGCCACCCGCGGTCAGGTCGACGTCGACCGCCCGCCAGTCGGCGTCGGCGCCGCGCGAGGAGTACGTCGACATCGGGATGCCGGCGACGTCCAGCAGGCGACGGCCGAACTCGTCGTCGACGTTGGTCAGCCCCACCCGCGCCCGCTCCGGGGTGAAGAGACCGGCCTTCGCGGCGAAGTAGTCGTCGAGGTCGGCGTGGAAGTCGAGGTGGTCGCGACCGAGGTTGAGGAAGGTCGCCACGTCGAAGACGACGCCGTCGACCCGGCCGAGCACGAGGGCGTGGCTGGAGACCTCCATCGCACAGGTGTCGACGCCGCGCTCGCGCATCACCGCGAAGAGGCCGTGCAGGTCGGGCGCCTCCGGCGTCGTGAGCTGGGTCTTCACGTCCTCCCCCGCGATCCGGGTGCCAACGGTGCCGATGACGGCCGAAGTGACCCCGGCCTCGGTGAGCCCCTGCTCGAGCACGCGGGTGGTGGTGGTCTTGCCCTGGGTGCCGGTGACGCCGATGACGCGCAGGCCCGTTGCCGGCTCGCCGTAGATCCGGGCCGCGAGGCGGCCGAGGACACGGCGCGGCTCGGGCACCACGACGGCCGGCGTGCCCGCGGGCAGCCGGTCCAGGCCGGCCGGGTCGGTCAGCACGGCGACGGCACCGGCCGCGACGGCCTCAGGTGCGAAGTCCGCACCGTGGGCGCGGGCGCCCGGCAGGGCGGCGTACAGGTCACCGGGCCGGATCCGTGCGGTGCTCAGCGAGATCCCGGAGACGGCGACGCCGAGGTCGCCGTGGACGGTCACGTCGGTCGCGCCCGAGAGCCACTGGGCGAGCTCGGTCGCAGGGGTCGACGGGGCCCGCTGGGGTCGCGTCGCACTCACAGGCTCGTGCACCGACCGAGCGTATCGAGTCACCACTCGACGGGCAGGCGCGACGGCTTGCCGTCGGTCGGCTCGACGCCGTAGCGGCCCAGGACGTAGCCCATGATCCGGGAGAAGACCGGACCGGCGATCGAGCCGCCGCCCCCGTCGACCTTGGGCGCGTGGACGACGACGTAGACCGTGAAGCGGGCGTCGTCGGCGGGCGCGAAGCCGCCGAAGGACACCGACGTGCTGCCGTCGTAGCCGGTGCCGTCGCTGGCGACGCGCTGGGCGGTGCCGGTCTTTCCGGCGACGAGGTAGCCGGGCACCTGCGCCGCGGGCGCCACGCCGTCCTCGGGGTCGACCACCTTCTCCATCATGCGGGCGGTCGCGCGGGCGGCCTGCTTGCTGACGACCCGGGTGCGAGTGGCGACGTCGGTGCCGACGGTGAGCCCGTCGTCGGTGACGGCAGAGCCGGCGATGAGGCTCGGTGAGACCCGCACGCCCCCGTTGGCGACCGTGTTGACCGCCGCCGCCATCTGGGCGACGTTGACCGACAGCGACTGGCCGAAGGCGACGCGGTCCTTGGTCTGCGAGGTCATCGCCTCGCCCGGCGTGAGGATGCCCGGGGTCTCGCCACGGACGCCGACGTCGGTGCGCTGGCCGAGGCCGAACTTCTGCAGGTAGGTGACGAGCTCGACCGGCGAGAACGCGTCGGCGGCGAGCACGGTGCCGATGTTGGACGACTTGGCGATGATGCCCGCCAGCGTGAGCCGGATGTTGCCGTGGTCGAACCAGTCACCGATCACCCGGTCCTGGCGCGCGAGGTTGGGCGGCACCTTGAACCGCTGGCGCGGGAACGCCTTGCCGGCGTCGATGAGGGAGGCAGCGGTGAGCACCTTCTCCACCGAGCCGGGCTCGTAGGTGTCGCTCATCGCCCGCGAGCCGAGGTCGTCCTGGTCGGCCTCGGTGGGCGCGTTCGCGTCGAAGGTGGGCACGTCGGCGAGCGCGAGGATCTCACCGGTGCGGGTGTCCATGACGACAGCGGCGCCGCTCTCGGCGCGGTACTGCCGCACCGACTGGGCGAGCACCTTCTGGGTGAACCACTGGAGGTCGCGGTCGATGGTCGTGCGCAGGGGCGCGCCGTTCTGCGCCGCCTTCAGCGTGCTCTCGCGCAGCGGGATCCGGACGCCCTTGCCGGAGTTGGACTGCCACGTGGCCTCGCCGTCGACGCCGGCCAGCTGCTCGTCGAAGGTGCGCTCGAAGCCGCCGAGCGGCTCGTCGGTGCCCATGTAGCCGAGCAGGTTGGCGGCGACGTCGCCGGAGGGGTAGGAGCGGATCGGGTCGTCCTGGAGGCTGATGCCGGTGAAGCCCGCCTCGTCGAGGGCCGCGAGCGTGTCGCCGGCGAGGGTGCTGGGCACCCGTCGGGCGACGTACTCGTAGCGGCTGCCCTCCTTGCGACCGCGCAGCGCCGTGAGGGTCTTGAAGTAGTCGACGGAGAGCCGCTCGGAGAGCAGGCGCGCGAGCTCGGGCGCGCGGTCGGCCGTCAGGTCGGGGTCGGCGATGACCATCTTGCCCTTGACGGAGTCGGCCAGGGGTACGCCGTTGCGGTCGAGGATGTCGCCCCGCTCGGCCACGAGCGGGAGCCGCACCGCGCCCTCGGCGGCCGCGCGGACGGCGTAGGAGCGCGGGTCGACGCCCTGGAGCTGGACGAGCCGGGCGCCGAAGAAGGAGAGGACGATCGCGATGAGGACGAACCCGATGCGCAGTCGCAGCATCGGTGCGCCACGTGAGGCGCCGCGCTTGCCGGTGGCGCGGGTGCTCGGCACTGGTCTCCCTCAGTTCCCGGACGGTCCCCCTGCTGGGCCCGGCCTGCTCGACAAATCTAGGTGCGCGTCGCCGCGCAGCGGCGCGACCGCGCCGTCAGCGGTTGCGGTTCTTCCGCGGCTTCGCGCTCGTCGCCCCGGGGTCCGTCGCCGCCTGCTCCTCGACCGTGGGTGTGGCGGGCACCTCGACGTACGTCGGCTCGGGCGCGAGGACCGCCGGCTTGATCGGCGCCGGCGGCTGCAGCTGGATGGCGTTCTCCGGCGTGGCCGGCGTCCGGACGCCGACGGTCTCGCCGGTCTCGAGGTCGAGGAACACCGGTGCCGACGGGATGACCATGCCCATGGCCTGCGCCTCGGTGGCCACGCGCTGGGGGTTGCGGAGCTCGTCGAGCTCCATCCGCAGCGTCTGCTCGCGGGCGGCGAGGGTGTCGGCCTCGGTCTCGAGCGCCGACGCGGTGAACGACGCCTGCTGCATGGAGGTGTTGAAGAGCAGGAGCCCGACGATGCCACCGACGAGGACGAGGCTCACCAGCGTCATGAACGGCACCCGCGGCGCGCGGGTCCGCACCCGGGGCACCACGGTGAGCCGCGCCTTGTCGACCGCCTCCTGGGCGATGCGCGTGACCCGGGTCCGGGG
Organism: Nocardioides sp. T5; assembly: GCF_048161455.1. Taxonomy (NCBI): domain Bacteria; kingdom Bacillati; phylum Actinomycetota; class Actinomycetes; order Propionibacteriales; family Nocardioidaceae; genus Nocardioides; species Nocardioides sp. T5. The sequence continues at coordinate 2,867,516 of NZ_CP182415.1, forward strand.
CTGCAGGGCGGGACTGCTCATCGGGCGACTCCTGGGGAAGAGGAAGAGGAGGAGGACGGGAGGACGCGCTCGACGGCGCGCAGGCGGACCGAGGCGGCCCGGGGGTTCTCGGCGATCTCGTGCTCGTCGGCCTGCTCGGCTCCCCGGGTGACGAGCCGCAGGGCGGGCTCGGCGCCCTCGGGCACGAACGGCAGGTCCGGAGGCACGTCGAGCCGGGTGGCGTCGGCGAACGCCCGCTTCACCAGCCGGTCCTCCAGCGAGTGGTAGGACTCCACCACCACGCGGCCGCCGACCCCGATGGCCTCGATGGACTCCGGGATGGCACGGCGCAGCACGGCGAGCTCGTCGTTGACCGCCATCCGCAGCGCCTGGAAGGTCCGCTTGGCCGGGTGGCCGCCCGTACGCCGGGCCGGGGCGGGAATCGTCGCGTAGAGCAGCTCGACGAGGTCGGCACTGGTGGAGAAGGGCGTGGTCTCGCGCCGACGGACCACCTCGCGGGCGATCCTGCTGGCGAACTTCTCCTCGCCGTACTCGCGCAGGATGCGGGTGAGCTCCTGTGCGGTGGCGGTGTTGAGCAGGTCGGCCGCGGTCCGGCCGGTGGTCGGGTCCATCCGCATGTCGAGCGGGGCGTCCTCGGCGTAGGCGAAGCCCCGGTCGCGGACGTCGAGCTGCATCGAGGAGACCCCGAGGTCGAAGAACACGGCGTCGACGTGGTCGAGGCCCAGCGACCCCATCACCTCGGGCAGCTCGTCGTACACCGCGTGCACGGCGGTGAAGCGGTCGCCATAGGACGCGAGCCGCTCGCGGGACATCTCCAGGGCGGTCGGGTCACGGTCGATGCCGATGACCCGGGCCTGCGGCAGCCGCTCGAGGACCGCCTCGCTGTGGCCACCGAGGCCGAGCGTGCAGTCGACGTAGACCGAGCCGGGTGCCTCGAGCGCAGGGGCCAGCAGGGCGACGACCCGGTCGAGGAGCACCGGGGCGTGGCGGGGAGTCGTCATCTGCTCAGCCCTGGGAGCCCAGGTGCGTCAGCAGCAGCAGGGCCAGCGCCAGGCCGCACGCCGTGGCGGCCGAGAAGGCGATCAGGGCAGCCGCCTCGCGCGCCTGGTCGCGCACCCGCAGCGGCGGTGCCGCTGCCGTGCGTCCCACAGGCTGGGTGGTGCTCATGGTCTCGACCCCACTCGTTGCTGCTCGGTGCTGCGGATGCGTGCTGGTGCTGGCTGGTGCTGATCGGTTGGCGGTGCGGCTGACACTCCCCGCCAAGTGGCACGGGGCGAGCCGCCGCACCAGGTCCCTGCCCGCTCCCCTGATGGGGAAAGGAAGCCCTCTGGTGCCGGGGAAGTGCCCCAGATGGCCACGCGAGGAGCGGGCTCGAGACCTGGTGATACGGGTCGCGATGTCAGCTGTGGAGTTGTCGGGTGCTGGCTCAGATGCCGGGGAAGACCTCGTCGCTGAGCTCGGAGAACTTCTGCTCCTGCTCCTCGGAGTAGGTCGCCCACGCGGTCGGGTCCCAGATCTCGATCCGGTTCATCGACCCGATGACGACGCACTCCTTGCGGAGCGAGGCGTACTCCCGCAGCGGTGCCGGGATGTTGATGCGTCCCTGCTTGTCCGGCACCTCCTGGCTGGCGGCGGCGAACAGCATGCGGACGTAGTCACGGGTGTTCTTCTGCGTGACCGGCGCCTCGCGGAGCCGATCGGTGAGCCTCCCGAAGTCCTCCAGCGACCAGACGGTGAGGCAGCGCTCCTGCCCCCTGGTCACCACGAGTCCCTCCGTCAGCTCGTCCCTGAACTTCGCCGGGAGGAAGAGCCGGCCCTTCTCGTCGAGCTTGGGCGTGTAGGTGCCGAAGAACATCCGGCACCTCCCCTGCTCGGCGGGCAGATCGACCCTGTCCCCCACTTCGCACCACAGTACTCCACTTCGCTCCACCGTCAACCAGATCCAGCGTGTTTCACGCACGAATTTCGGGCTGCTGACGGCAGGTCGGTACGTCGACGCCACCCGCGTCAGCACGCCTGGGGCCGTGCTCCTGAGCGTGGATCCACGCTCGGGACGGCCTCGGTGGAGCGCCGGTGGGGAGACCGGGGCGCGGGTGGTGGAGCGAAGTGGGGGACGGCGGGTCGCCCGGGTGGGGGACGTCCGACGACGGCGGCGCCTCTCGCGGGATCGGGCGGGTATGTTGCGCGCACCACATACCGTGGTGGCGAGCACGCACGAGGGGACGGACAACAACGTGACGAGTGGGTCTTCCGGGCAGGCGCCCGACCTGGACACCGTGCGGCGGGTCACCGGCGCCGTACGCCACAACATCGAGCGCGTCATCGCCGGCAAGCCCGACGTCGTCAACGCCGCCCTCGTGGTCCTGCTCGCCGAGGGCCACCTCCTCATCGAGGACGTCCCCGGGGTCGGCAAGACCCAGCTCAGCAAGGCGCTCGCGCGCAGCATCGACTGCACCGTCGCGCGCATCCAGTTCACGCCCGACCTGCTGCCGTCCGACGTCACCGGCGTGTCGATCTTCAACCAGGACACCCGCCAGTTCGAGTTCCGCCCGGGCGGCGTCTTCGCCAACATCGTGGTGGGCGACGAGATCAACCGCGCGTCGCCCAAGACGCAGTCGGCGCTGCTCGAGGCGATGGAGGAGCGCCAGGTCTCCGTCGACAACGCGACCTACCAGCTCGAGAAGCCGTTCATGGTCATCGCGACGCAGAACCCCATCGAGATGGAGGGCACCTACGCCCTCCCGGAGGCGCAGCGCGACCGGTTCATGGCGCGCGTCTCCGTCGGCTACCCCGTGGAGTCCGCGGAGATCGCGATGCTCGAGGGCCACACCGCGCACAACCCGCTCGACGACCTCGAGCCGGTCACCGACGCCGGGGAGATCCGCAAGGTCATCGAGATCGTCGGCCGCGTGCACGTGTCGACGGCCGTGCAGCGCTACGCGGTGGCGCTCACCACCGCCACGCGCGTCAGCAACGACCTGCACCTCGGTGCCTCGCCCCGCGCGACGCTCCACCTCGTGCGGGCCGCCAAGGCCGTCGCCGCCACGCAGGGACGCGACTACGTGCTTCCCGACGACATCCACGGGATCACGTCCCCGGTCCTCGCCCACCGGCTGCTGCCCAACGTCGAGGCGACGATGAGCGGGCGCACCACCGCGGCGATCCTGTCCGGGATCGTCGAGTCGGTGCCCGTCCCCACGGCGTCCGACACCGCGTCGATCCCCCGTGGCAGCCGTGCGTGAAGCGCTCGCTGCGCTGACCGTCCGCGGGCGGGCGTTCCTGGCCGCCGGTATCACCACCGTCGTGGCCGCGATCGTCGTCGGGCACTCCTCGGTGGTGCGCATCGGCGTCCTCGTGGCGGTGCTGCCGCTGCTCACCGCCTGGTGGGTGGGCCGCTCCCGCTACCGCCTCTCGCTCGTGCGCACGGTCTCACCCCAGCTCGTCGTCGCCGGCCAGCCCGCCACCGTCGAGCTCACCGTCGCCAACGAGTCCCGCACGCCCACGGGTGTCCTGCTGCTCGAGGAGCGCCTCCCCTACGTGCTGGGCACCCGCCCCCGCTTCGTGCTCGAGGGACTCGGCCACGGGTGGCGCCGGCACGCGACCTACCAGGTGCGCTCGGAGCTGCGCGGGCAGTTCGACATCGGCCCGATGTCGGTGCGCGTGACCGACCCGTTCGGCTTCGTCGAGCTGGGTCGCACGTTCCACGCGACCACGCGGCTGACCGTCACCCCGCGCACCATCCCCCTGCCGAGCATCCCGCTCGGCGGGGCCTGGACCGGTTCGGGCGACAACCGCCCCCGCGCCTTCGCCACCGGCAGCGCCGAGGACGTCACCGTCCGCGAGTACCGCCGCGGCGACGACCTGCGCCGCGTCCACTGGCGCAGCTCGGCGCGCGTCGGCGAGCTGATGGTGCGCCGCGAGGAGCAGCCGTGGCAGTCGCGCGCGACCGTCTTCCTCGACAACCGCGGCACCGCCCACCGGGGACAGGGCGCCGCCAGCTCGCTCGAGGGCGCCGTGTCCGCGGCCGCCTCGATCGCCGTCCACCTGGCCCACCACGGCTACACCGTCCGACTGGTCACCGCCTCGGGCGACAGCCGCGAGACCGAGTGGCACTCCCACACCGCCGCGGCCAGCACCATCCCCCTCCTCGAGGCGCTCGCCGTGGTCCAGCTCGACCACTCCCCCGCGCCCGACACGCAGTGGCTGGCCGAGCCCGGCCACGGTGGACTGACGATCGGGGTCTTCGGCAGCCTCGGCGACGCCGACCTGCCGTTCCTCCGGCGCCTGCAGCACCACGCGTCGTCGAGCCTGGCCATCGCCCTCGACGTCGACGCCTGGGCGCCGCACCTGCCGGTCCAGCCGGGCCCCGGGGCGGCCGCCCACCTCACCTCCACGGGGTGGCGCTCGATCACCCTCGGCCCGCGCGACCGCCTCGACACCGCCTGGCAGGAGCTCGGCCTGATGCAGAGCCGGGCCACCGCCACCTCGGGAGTCACACGATGAGGTCCACGTGGAGCACGCTCCCCCACCAGCTGCGCATCGCAGGCATCGCGATGCTCGCGGCGTGGACCACCGTGCTGTCGTGGCGGGTCCTCACCGAGGGGTTCGCCGAGGTCGCCATCCCCCTGCTCCTCATCGGCGTCGTCCTCGCCGGTGCGGGCGCCGTCGCCCGGTGGAGCCGGCTCCCGCTGCTCGTCGTCGTCAGCGGCCAGCTGGTGATCGGCGCACTCCTCGTGCTCGGCACCACGACCGGTTCGCCCATCCCCACGCCCGACAACGTCGACGCCTTCATGGTCGCGCTGCGCGACGCGCTCGAGACCTCACGCAGCTACGCCGCGCCCGTCCAGGTCGGCGTACCCCCCGTCCACCCGCTCCTGCTCATCGGCGGCACCCTGGTCATCCTGCTGGTCGACCTGATCGCCTGCACCCTGCGCCGCGCACCGGTGTCCGGCCTCGTGCTGCTCGCCGCCTACACGCTGCCCGTCGCGGTCACCGGCGACGCCGTGTCGTGGTGGCTGTTCGCGGTGGTCGCGGCCCTGTTCCTCACCCTGGTCTTCATCCAGCACAGCGACCACGTCACCAGCTGGGGACGCGCGCCCGATGGGGAGAAGGGCTCCTTCTCGGTGCGCACCGGTGCGATCGGCAACACCGCCCTGGCGCTCGGCGCGACCGCGATCGCGCTCGCGGTCGTCGTACCCGTCGCGGTGCCCACGATGAGCATGAGCGTCTTCGAGGGCAACGGACCCGGCACCCGCGAGGTCGAGGTGCAGGACCCGATGGTCGACCTGCGCCGCGACCTGCGCCGCGGCGAGGACATCCCGCTGCTGTGGGTCACCACGTCCGGCCCCCGTCCGACCTACCTCCGCATCTCGGTGCTCTCGCGGTTCAGCGGGTCGCAGTGGACACCGGGCGACCGGGAGATCCCGGAGTCCCAGGCCGCGTCCGGCACGCTGCCCCCGCTCGACGGGGTGGCTGTCGACGTGTCCCGCCGGCAGTTCAAGTACGACGTGCGCGTCGGGCCCGACTTCGCGTCGTCCTGGCTCCCGACCGCTGCGCAGACGACCCGGATCGCCGCCGGCAGTGACTGGCGCTACGACCTCGACACCCGCGACGTCATCGCCGCCCGCGAGGAGGTCACGACGGCCGACAGCACCTACGACTACACCGGGGTCCAGCTGACCTACGACGCCGACCGGATGAACTCCGCGGTGTCCGGTGCGGGCTCGGTGGCCGGCATCTTCACCGAGGTGCCCAGCAGCCTGAACAACGAGATCCGCAGGCTCGCAGCGAGCGTCACCGCCGATGCGCCCACCCGCTTCCAGAAGGCGCAGGTGCTGCAGCAGTGGTTCCGTGAGGACGGCGGCTTCCGCTACGACATCAGCCAGGTGCCGTCGGCGGGCGACGGCAGCGCCGACCTGCTCGCCTTCCTCAACGACCGGGTCGGTTACTGCGAGCAGTTCGCGGCCTCGATGGCGATCATGGCGCGCGTCCTCGGCATCCCGAGCCGCGTCGCGGTCGGCTTCCTCGAGCCCGAGCGCGCCACCAACGGCTCGTGGGAGTTCTCCTCGCGCGACCTGCACGCCTGGCCGGAGCTCTACTTCCCGGGATCGGGCTGGGTCCGCTTCGAGCCCACGCCCCAGTCGCGCGCCAGCCAGCCGCCGGACTACACCGAGGCCCAGTTCCCCGAGGTCACCCAGGCGCCGTCGCCGAGCGCCGGGCGCCCCGCCGAGGAGCTGCCCGACCGCGGCGAGGAGGCCGACGCCCAGACGGCCGCCGCCGAGGCGGACGGCTCGTCCATCCCCTGGGTCCCGATCCTCGCCGGCCTGTTCGGCCTCGCACTGGTGGCCCTGCTGCTCCTGACGCCCCGCCTAGTCCGTACGGCGCGACGCGGGCGCCGCCTCGACGGAGGCATCGAGGACCTCTGGGTCGAGCTGCGCGACGTGGCCCGCGACCTCGGCCACGCCTGGCCGGAGGGCCGCTCGCCGCGACGGGCCGGCGAGTGGCTCGGCCGTCTGCTCGCCACCCCGGTGCACGACAGCTCGCGGCCCGACCGTCCGCGCCGTGGGCGCGACCAGGCGCCCGAGGCGGCGCAGGCCCTCGACCGGATCGTCGCGGCGCTCGAGCGCAGCCGCTACGCCCGCGACCCCGAGACCTTCACCGCCGATGGCCTGGCCGGTGACCTCACCCTGGTCGAGGAGTCGCTCACCGCCGGGGTGACCTCGCGGGAGGCGCGCCGCGCCGCGTGGTGGCCCGCCTCGGTCGTGGGACGTCGTACCCGCCTCCGCCTCCGCACCCGCTCCGGCCGGGCCACGACCCCGACCACGGACCAGGAGTCCACCCGGACGGTCGACGAGCTCGTCGGCTGACCTCCAGCCCAGGGACGCCCACCGGGCACTTCCTGCCCATCAGCGACGCTCACCGGGCACTTCCTGCCCGTCAGGGACGCCGACCGGGCACTTCCTCGCCGTGGCAGGCGGCAGCGCCCCCTTCGGCGTACGAGGGAGGGGACGCTGTGATGTCTCCTGAAAGGGCAGGAACCGCCCGGTCAGGATCCAGGACGGGCAGGAAGTGCCCGGTCAGCAAGGGGAAGTACAAGCGGTGGAGTCAGAAGCCGCGTTCGCGGCGGCGACGCCACCGCTCCTCCATGCGCTCCATGAACGGGCTGCCGGAGCGCTGGCGCCGAGGCCGGTGCTGACGACCACCGTCGACGACACCGAGACCGGTGCGACCGGAGGCGCGCACCTTGGGGGTCACGTGACCCGGGCTGCGGGCCGACGTCAGCGCCAGGATCGCGCCCGCGAGCATGACCACGAAGCCGAGGACGCCGACGATCGTCTGGAGCACGGCGGTGAGGTCGAGGAGCACCGCGACGATCAGCAGACCGATGCCGACGAGAAGGACCGCCCCGCCCAGGATCATCCGGCGACGGGCGGCCCGTTGGAAGGACGTGCCACGCAGTGTGGAGGCGAGCTTGGGGTCTTCTTCGACGAGGGCGCGCTCCATCTGCTCGAGCATTCGCAGTTCTTCCTCGGAGAGCTCCACGGTTCCTCCTCCACCTTCTGCCGCAAGTCTAGGCACCCGCCCCCACCTACGGTAGGCGTCCCCGGAAAATTCACCCACCGCAGGTGGATCTCACCACAGGCTCGCCGGCCGGACGGCCGCGGCACCGAATCGGCGCGTCGCTCGGTCCACAGCACGGTCGGCCTCGGCCCATCCGTGCTCGGGCTCGCCGAGCACGAGCTGGCGGTGCACCGTCGCACGCGGCACGAGCCCCTCCACCCGTACGCCGACCAGCCGCACGCGCACGCGTCGGAGCCCCAGGGCGTCGTAGAGGTGGGTCACGGCGCGGTGCACCTCGACCGTGACGTCGGTGGCCTCGGACGTCGTGCGCGAGCGGGTGATCGTGGTGAAGTCGGAGAAGCGCACCTTGAGGGTGACGGTGCGCCCGGCCACTCCGGCCGCGCGCATGCGCCCGGTCACCCGGGCGGTCAGCCGCAACAGCTCGCGGACGATGACGTCGCGGTCGTCGGTGTCGCGCGCGAAGGTCTCGTCGGCCCCCATCGACCGCTCCGGTTCGTGTGGTCCAGCGGTCGGCGAGAGATCACGACGGTCGGTGCCCCAGGCGAGGTGGTGGAGGTGGCGGCCGAGGTGGTCACCGAGGTCACGCTGCAGGGTCTGCAGCGGGGTGTGGGCGACGTCGCCCACGGTGAGCAGGCCGAAGCGGTGCAGGAGCGCCTGCGTCTTCTCCCCCACGCCGTAGAGCTCCCCGACGTCGAGCGGGTGCAGGAACGAGGCGACCTCGGCCGGGGGCACCACCACCACGCCGTCGGGCTTGGCACGCCTGCTCGCGACCTTGGCGACCGAGACCGACGCCGCGACCCCGACGGAGCACGTGATGCCCTGCTCGTCGTGGATGGTCGCGCGGAGACGCTCGGCGATCTCGGTGGGGGTGCCGAGTCGCCACGTGGCGCCACGCACGTCGAGGAACGCCTCGTCGAGCGACATCGCCTCCACCACGGGGGTGACGTCGCGGAACGTCTCCATCACCGACGCCGAGACGCTCATGAACGTGGAGTAGTCGGGCGCGAGCACCACGACGTGCGGGCACAGCCGGCGGGCCCGGGTCATCGGCAGCGCCGAACGGAGGCCGTAGCGGCGCGCGACGTAGTTGGCGGCCAGCACGACACCGCGTCCGCTCCCGCCCACCACGACCGGCTGGTCGACCAGGTCGGGGCGCTCCCGGAGCGCGACGGAGGCGTAGAACGCGTCCATGTCGACGTGCAGCAGCGGGGTGTCGGTCATCGCCGCCCCCCACCGGGGCGAGGGTCAGCGGCGCGCGGTGACGTGGAGCTGGGCAGCGAGGGGGAGGTATTCGGGGCGGGTGGCCACGGCCTTCTCGAGCTCGACCAGGGCCGCGGTCGCACCGGGCTCGAGGTCGAGCAGGCTCCCCGGCACGAGGTCGGCGAAGACGCGGACGGCGTGGACGGATTCCGGGCTGAGGCCGGCGCCAGCAAGCAGGTCGACGACCTCGTCGTGGGTGAAGCGGCGGCCGCTGCGCCCGACCGGGCCGGCCTGTCCGGTCTGCCCGTCGGCCGATCCGCCTGCCGGTCGGTGGGGAACGTCGTCGAGCAGCTCGCGCGCGGCCTGGAAGTGGCCAGCCATGGCACGCGCCACCACGGCGGCGTGTCGCTGGGCCACCAGCAGGCTGAGGTGGCCCCCGGGACGCAGCACGCCGGCGATCGAGGCGAGGGACGCCGCGGGGTCCTCGACCATCTCCAGCACGCCGTGGCACAGGACGAGGTCGGCCTCGTCGACCAGGTCGGACAGGTCGGACAGGTCGCCCTGCTGGCCGGTGACGCGGTCGGCGACGCCGCGCTCGCGGGCACGCCGGTCGAGCGAGGCGAGGGCGTCGGGGCTCGGGTCGATGACCTGGACGGCGTGTCCGAGCTCGGCCAACGGGACGGCGAACCCACCGGTGCCGCCACCGATGTCGACGATGCGGGCCGGCTGCCCGTCGGCGACGTCGGCCTCGAGGAGTCGTCGTACGCCGTCCCAGACCACGCCGGTGCGGACGGACTGGCGGCGCTCGCTGGCAGAGGAGCTCGCGGTCGGCTGGGCCATGGGCGCCACCCTAGTGGCTCGGTCGCCACGCCCTCCCGCACGAGCGGGTCTGTCGACACCTCGCCCGGCCCTCAGGCGACGCTGGCGTGCGGAACCAGGCCGAGCGCCTGCTCGACCACGGCCAGGAACCGGTCGGCGTCGCGCACGAGGTCATCGGCCTCCCGTTCGGACACGGCCCGCGTCGACCCGGCCTCGGCAGCCGCCCGCTTGGCAGCGCCGGCCGCGAAGAAGCTCGCCCACTCCGACAGCTCGGGAGCCACCTCGGCGAGGAGCACCCACGCGTTCTTCTGCCGGCGACCCCGTGGCGCCGGACGGGCCCGGGCCGCGAGCAGCGCGGCTGCTGCGCAGAGGGCGGCGACATGGGCGCAGGCGTAGCGGGTCGGCACGTCACGTGCGGTGATCGCGTCGCGCAGCGAGGTCGCCGAGCGAGCGAGGTAGGAGTGGGCGCTGGCGGGGAGCAGGTGAGGCCCGGGGGCGGGCGCGAGCCCCGAGCGGGAGCCGGGTGCGGTCATGACCATCGCCCTTCAGTCCAGGCACCCGACGAGCTGCCAGCGCCCGTCGGTCCAGTCGAAGGAGAGGTCGAAGACGGCAACGGCCTGCGGGTCGCTCGGCTGACGACCGCCGAGCATGCCCCGGCCGGCCTCCACGCGCCACAGCTCGCGCCCGGCCACGAGGTCGGCGCCGCTCCCCGGGCGACCGGCCTCCGGTCCGCCCTGCCGCCACGGGCCCGCCTCCATCCAGTGCGCCACGACCGCGCGCACCTTCCACAGCCTGCCCCGCCACAGGAACTGGTCGGGGTCGTCCGCCTCGCCTCGTCGCACCTCGACGGGGTCGTCGTACTGCCTCATCGCGCCTCCTCGCACATCCGTCGACCCCGGGGCCGACCCGGGAGGTGGTGGGGGTCGAGGTCACCGCCACCCGGGTCGCATCGAACACGTGTTCGAACACCCAGAACGTTACTCCCTCCCACCGACAACCGGTCAAGAGCCGCACCCAGGGCCGTGGAGGACGGCGGGATCGCCCCGCGAGGAGAGGCGGGTCAGACGCGGCGCAGGTAGGCGGTGGTCTCGCGCTGCCAGAGGAAGAACGAGAGCACGACACCCTCGACGATCACGAGGGCCGAGAGCACCACGAAGATGGTCGGGAGCTGGGCGTCGAGGCACACCACGCCCACCAGCACACCGACACCGGCCGTGGCCGTGAGGACGGGACGGGTCCAGCCGTGCCCGCCGACGAAGAACGAGCCCAGCACGAGGACCAGCAGGCCGAAGCCGACGAACGCGACCACCGACAGGGCGACGAAGCCGGGGACGATGGGACTCTCGCGCAGCTGCTCGATCCCGCCCTGGGCGAGGATCTCCTGCGCCGACGGGTTGCCCTCGGCCCACCCGAGGATCACCTCGTCGCGCATCAGCCAGATCAACAGCGTGATCACTCCCGACGTCGCGACGATCAGCCCCAGCACTCGCATGCTGTTGACCACGGATCCCGGCAGGTCGCGCGCCATCTGAAAACTCCCCTGAGCCTTGTCGTCGTTCGTCGCTAGGCTCGCATCATGTCGTCCGAGCACGCATCGATCACCTCATTTCGAGGCGACCTCACCCGACGCGGCGGCGCCGGTGACGTGGTCATCCTGCCCGACAGCGCCCACACGGCAGCACTCGCCGCGGCGGCGCTGGGGTGTGAGGTCGGCGCCATCGCCAACAGCCTGCTCTTCGACGGCGACGGCGAACCCGTCCTCATCCTCACCTCCGGCGCCCACCGGGTCGACACGGCGGCCGTGGCCGAGCGCATCGGCGTCAGCCGGCTCCGGCGCGCCGACCCCGACTTCGTCCGTCACCACACCGGGCAGGTCATCGGGGGTGTCTCCCCCATCGACCACCCGGCGCCGATCCGCACCTGGATCGACCCGTGGCTGCGCAGGCACGAGGTCGTGTGGGCGGCAGCCGGACACCCGGCTGCGGTCTTCTCGACGTCCTACGACGAGCTGGTGGCGATGACCGGCGCCGTCGAGGTCGAGGTGGACTGATGGAGGCCCGCTGATGGACGCCCTGGCCATGACGTTCTCCAGCGGGTGGGCGAGCGGCGTCAACGCCTACCTCGTCGTGCTGGTGCTGGGCATCGCGGACCGGCTCGGGACCGTCGCGGAGATCCCCGACGTGCTGGGCCGGTGGGACGTGCTCGCCGCGGCGGGCTTCATGTACGCGATGGAGTTCGTTGCCGACAAGGTCCCCTACATCGACTCGACCTGGGACGCCATCTCCACCGCCATCCGGCCCACCGCCGGGGCGGTGATCGGTGTGCTGCTCGCCGGCGACGCCTCCTCGCTCGACCAGGCCGTGCTGGGCGTGGTCGGCGGCGGGACGGCCCTGCTCAGCCACCTCGCCAAGGCGGGCGGTCGGCTGGCCATCAACTCCTCGCCCGAGCCGGTGACCAACGTCGCGGCGAGCCTCACCGAGGACGCCCTCGTGCTCGGGGTGGTGTGGTTCTCCCTCGAGCACCCGCAGGCGGCTGCCGCGATCGCCGGCGTCCTGCTCGTGGTCGGCCTCGTCCTCCTGCTCGTGCTCGGTCGGCTGGCGCGCCGCGGCTGGCGGAGGTGGAAGAAACGGGACCGGGAAACACAGGAGCCCGTCCGCGACGTCGCATAAGGGCGCCTAGGGTTCCCCCGTGGCTCGCGTGGTGGTGGTCGGTGGCGGATTCGGCGGCATGGCGGCCGCTGCCCGGTTGGCCAGGGTCGGGCACGAGGTCACCCTCCTCGAGCGCTCCGAGCAGCTGGGGGGCGCACTCACCACGGTGCGGCACGGCGACTTCGCGTGGGACGCCGGGCCGACCAGCACACTGCTGCCCGCGGTCGTGCGCGACCTGTTCCGCAAGTCCGGTCGCCCGCTGGAGCGCGAGCTCGACCTCCAGCCGCTCGACGTGGTCCGCGAGCACCGCTTCGAGGACGGCTCGACCCTGCAGCTGCCCGGAGGGTCGCGGTCCGCCCAGCTCGCGGCGTTCGACGGCCTCGGCGCGGGCCTGGGCCGGCAGTGGGTCGACCACGTCGCGTCGTACGGCGAGACCTGGGAGGTCCTGCGCAAGGAGTGGTACGAGCGTCCCTTCGACGCCGACGTCGCGCCCCGCGAGATGCTGTCCCTGCTCGAGCGCCGGGAGTCGCTGCACAAGCGACTGCGCCGGGCGCTGCCTGACGACCGGCTCCGGCTGGTCGCCGGCCACCGGCTCGTGATGGACGGCCACGACGTGAGACAGGCTCCGGTGCTGGCCGGCGTCGACGTCTACCTCGAGCAACGCTTCGGGGCGTGGACCGTCCCCGGAGGGCTCGCCGCCCTCGGCGTGGCGATGGCCGACCGGCTCGCGCTGCGCGGCGTCACCGTGCTCACCGGCACCCCCGCCACCGACCTCGTCGTGCGGGACGGCCGGGTCGCTGCAGTGCAGACCCCGCCCGGCGAGGTCGACGCGGACCACGTGGTCGTCGCGATCGACCCGCGTCGCCTGCCGGCCCTGGCGACGTACGTCCGGCGCACGATGCCGGCCTTCCCGCCTGTCGTGAGCCACGTCGGGCTCGAGGGTGACGTGCCCGACCTGCCCCACGAGGTGGTGCTGCACGGCGACCCCCTGCTGGTGGTGCGCACCGGCGGTCGGGCTCCTGACGGTGCGGCGGCGTGGACGGTGCTGGCGCGCGGCCGGATCGCGGAGGACGTACTGACCGCGCTCGCGCGCCACGGGCTCGACGTGCGGGCCCAGGTGGTCGCCCGCGTGGACCGCACCCCGCGCGACCTCGTCGAGGCGTGGGGCGGGTCCCCGCACGGCGTGCTGTGGCAGGGCCCCCGCACGTCTCGCACCCGACTGGGCCCGCGGACGCCGATCGCGGGCGTGCTGGCCGCGGGCGCGCACGCCACCACCGGGTCGGGCCTGCCGTTCGCCGGGCTCAGCGCCGCGCTGGTGGCCGAGATGGTCGGCCGGGCGCCACGTCAGTAGGCCAGCTCCCACACCACGGTGACGGTCGTGGTGACCGAGGCCTCGCCCGACTCGAGGCCGGCCGCGGTCGCGCTGGCCAGCGCCATCCTGGGCATCGGCGTCGGTCCCCGGTGGACGTCTCCCTCGACGATGGACTGGACGGCGCCGAGCCCCGCACCCGCCATCCGGGCGAGCTGGGCAGCACGCTCACGGGCGTCGTCGAAGGCCGCCTCCCGGGCCCGGTCCCCCGCGCCGTGGTCCTCGGTGACCTCCAGGGCCACCCCGTCGACCGCGAGCGCATCGCCGACCTCCCCGGCCAGCTCGCCCAGCAGGGCACCGGCGGCCGCCAGGTCGGGACACGCGACGGAGTAGGAGTGGCGGGACTCGTAGCCGGCATCGCGCCCCTCGTGGTCCCGGGCCGGCCACACCGAGATACCGGTCGAGGCGACCCGGCGCTCCTCGGTGTGACGGTGCGCGACCTCGACGAGGGTGGCGGCCGCGCCGGCCATGGCCGCGTAGGCCTCGGCGACGCCGCTCCCCCGGGCGCAGGCCGCGAGCCTCACGACCGCGCTGTCCGGCACCACTGTCACGATCCCGGTCCCGGTCACGGTGACGGTCTGCACGCGCGCCTCAGACCGTGATCTGCAGGTTGGCGAAGATCTCGCGCGTCGCCTTGGACCGGTTGAGCGTGTAGAAGTGCAGGCCCGGCGCCCCGGCGTCGAGCAGCGTCTCGCACAGCTCGGTCGCGATCGCGATGCCCTCGGCGCGCAGCCGCGCCGGGTCGTCGGCGTGGGGCGTCAGACGGGCCGTGATCTCCTCGGGCAGCTGCCGACGGGACAGCTCCACCATACGTTCCATCGAGCGGAGGTTCAGGATCGGCATGATGCCCGGGATGATCGGGAGGTCCGCCCCCACCGCCGCGGCCCGCTCGACGAGCGCGACGTAGTCGGAGGCCCGCAGCACCATCTCGGTGACCGCGAACTCCGCGCCGGCGTCGTACTTCGCCTTGAGCACGCGGGCGTCGTGGTCGAGGTCGGCGGCGTCGACGTGACCCTCGGGGAAGGCAGCGACGCCGATGCGCATGTCGGTCCGCGCCCGGATGAGGGCGACCAGCTCGTTGGCGTAGGTCAACCCGCCGTCCGTGGGGGTCCACGCCGTGCCGGGGCCACCGGGCGGGTCGCCCCGCAGCGCCATCACGTGGTCGACGCCCGCGCGCGCGAGGTCGGCGAGGATCGTCGTGAGCTCGTCGGTGGTGTGTCCCACGCAGGTCAGGTGGGCGACCGGGAGCAGGCCGGTCTCGCGGGCGATCCGCTCGGTGATCGCGACGGTGCGGTCGCGGGTCGTGCCACCGGCGCCGTAGGTGACCGACACGAAGGTCGGGCCGTAGGGCTCGAGCTCGGTGATCGCCTGCCACAGCTGCTGCTCGCCGGCCTCGTCCTTGGGCGGGAAGAACTCGAAGGAGAAGGACCGGTCGCCGCGCGCCAACCGCTCGCGCATGCTCTGTCCCCGTGCGTGCGTCATGCGCAACAGCCTACGGAGGACCGCGCCGATCCCCGCTTCCTGTCCAGTGTTTAGGCTGAACTGGTGACGACCTGGGACCCCGCCGACTTCCGCGACCGGGTCCAGGAGGTCCTCGACGCCTTCCTCGACGACCGCGAGGCCGAGCTCGTCCCGCTCGGCCCCGACGCGAGCCGGTTGATCGCCGAGGCGCGTACGGCGGTGAGCGGGGGCAAGCGGTTTCGGGCGGCCTTCTGCCACTGGGGACACCGCGCCGTCCGCCCGTCGGTGGACGACGACGCGGCACTCGCCCGCGCGTGCGCCTCCCTGGAGGTGCTGCACGCCAGTGCGCTCGTCCACGACGACTTCATGGACGCCTCCGACACCCGGCGCGGCCGACCCGCGACGCACCGCGCGTTCGAGGCCGAGCACCGTGCTGCCGGCTGGCGCGGCGATCCCGAGCAGTACGGCGCGGCCGCCGCGATCCTGCTGGGCGACCTGCTGCTGGGCTGGGCCGAGGACATGCTGCGGCGCAGCGGCTTCCCGGCCGACGAGGTCGCTCCCGGGCTCGCGCTCTTCGAGCAGTGCCGCAACGAGGTCATCGCCGGCCAGTTCCTCGACGTGTCGGTGCAGGCGCGCGGGCGCGCCGACGTGGACACGGCCATGACGGTGCTGCGCTACAAGTCCGCGAAGTACTCCATCGAGCGGCCGATCCACATCGGCGCCGCCCTGGGCGGGGCCACCTCCGACCAGCTCGAGCAGCTCGGCCGGTTCGGCCTGCCCCTCGGGGAGGCGTTCCAGCTGCGCGACGACCTCCTCGGCGTCTTCGGTGACCCGGAGGCCACGGGCAAGCCGGCCGGCGACGACCTGGTCGAGGGGAAGCGCACGGTGCTCGTCGCGCTCGCGCTCGACGGCGCACCCCGGGCCGCCGCCGAGCGCCTCGACGCCGCGCTCGGCACCCCGCTCACCGACGCCGACGTCGACGAGCTGCGGGCGATCATCGAGGAGTCGGGCGCCCGGGCCCAGGTCGAGGCAGTCATCGGCCAGCTGTCCGACCACGCCGTCGAGGCACTGCGCGCCGCCGACATCGACGAGCACGCGCGCGACGTACTGGTCGAGCTGGCGGCAGCCGCCACCCAGCGCTCGGTCTGAACACCTGCGCGTCCGGCGGTCAGTCCAGGCTGGTGGTCCCGGGCAGGGCAGGGCCCTCGCCCCGGAGCAGCACCGTGAACGGCACGCCCCGGTCGTCGTTGACGCGCGAGCCCAGCACGCTGAGCGCGATGCTGAAGGCCTTCTCGTCGGCCCGGGCGAGGGTCGCCCAGCCGTCCCACAGCAGGACGACGCCGTCGCGGCCGCTGCCGATGTCGTGGAGGCAGTCGGCCAGGGCGTCGAAGTTCTGCCCGTAGTGGTCCGGGAAGTCCAGCGCCTCCCCGACCGCAGCGAGGAACGCCGGCTTGGTGGCGGCGCCGGTCCAGCCGTCGACCCAGCCGAACCCCCATCCGGCGTGCTCGACCGTGTGCCGCACGTCGGCGGCGTCGAAGGCGCCGTGCCACAGGTGGATGCCCGGCGGCTCGTGACCCGCCAGCACTGCTGCCAGTCCACTCACGTCTCTACCTCCTGATGCGTGCGAAGGAGCTGTAGTGGTCAGCGGTCCAGTAGAGCTCGTCGTCCCCGCCCGCGACGATGCGGCGCGCACCGCGGTGGTCGAGGCCCGGCGTCGGGACCGTGTACTCACGGTAGTAGCCCATCGGCCGGTCCGGCAGCAGCTCCTCACGGTTGCCGAAGGTGCCGCCGTCGTGCTCCGGCTCAGGGAAGGGCCCGCCGGCGTCGATCAGCTCCACGGTCCGCTCCGCCTCGCGCGGCAGGTCGGAGAGGCGTACGACGGGGAGGCCGCTCGTCGCGTCGGACCCGGTGCCGGCGGGCTCCGGGTCGCCCTGCCCACCACCGCTGACCAGCCAGAGGACGAGCATCCCCGCCGCGACGAGCAGCAGCAGCCAGCGGTAGCGCTGCCTGCCGGTAGCCGCGGCGGCAGCCATCAGTACTCCAGCACCTGGGCGCGGCGCTTGACCTCGCTGCCGCGGTTCTCGCGCAGGGCGTCGATCGGGCGGCCCGGGAGGTCGTCGTCGGTGAAGAGCCAGGCGATGCACTCGCGGTCGTCGAACCGGTGGTCGTGCAGGAGCGTCAGCAGGCCGGGGAGCCCCTTGACCACGAGGCCGTCCTGGATGAAGGCGGCCGGCACCCGCGGGCCGACACCCGGCTCGGGCACGGCGGCCGCCAGCTCGTGCTCGCGGATCATCGTGCGCACCTTCCCGGGCGACACGCCGAGCAGCTCGGCGACCTGGTCCCAGTCGAGCCACTCGGGGACGAGGGCGGCCAGGTCACGGTCGGCGAGGGGCGCGTCAGTCATGCCCGCAGCCTAGGAGAGGGTGCGCGCAGCAGCGAAGTCGTGCTGCTGATCGAAGTTGTCACCCCGGCGGGCGGTCCGTACCGTGCCGTGGATGCACCCCCTCCGATCTGCTCTCGCCGCGGCCCTCGTGGGTCTGCTGGCGCTCACGCTCTCCCCAGCCGTGTCCCCCGCCTCGGCCGACCACTACGACGGCGCGCCCGGCCCGGTCCACGCCGGCAACACCTTCGGCTGGTACCAGCACGGCGTCTTCCGCCAGGAGTTCATCGGCCCCAAGCCCGGCTTCTGGAAGAAGAAGGGCCGCGGTGTCGTCCGGACGCAGAACGGCATGCTGACGCTGATGAGCACCAAGCGGGGCAGCGTGTCCGCCACGCTCGACCTCAAGGGCCGCACCTACGGCCGCTGGGAGATCCGCATGCGGGCGCGCACCATGTCGAAGGTCAAGGGCGGCAAGCCCTTCAAGGTGGTCACCGAGCTGGTCCCCGGCGGCACCCGTGACCAGCGCTGCGGCGGTCGTGACATCGGCATCGAGAACTTCACCCTCGGCACCAACACCGTGAAGTCCTACGTCCACACGCTGCCCAACAGCTCCTACCGCGGGTTCCTCGGCCGCCACCTGCGCAACGACCGCTGGCACACCTACGGCGTCGAGGTCGCGAAGGACCACGTCTCCTGGTTCGTGGACGGGCACGTGATCAACACCGAGCGACGCGCCGGGGCGCTCGACCCGCTGCCGCGGCAGCTGAAGTTCGAGCTGCGCGCCCGGAAGGGCAAGAGGATGGACCCGGCCCGGATGCAGATGGACTGGATGCGCTACTGGTCGATGCGCGCCCCCAACGAGAAGTCCATCAAGGCCCCCCAGCTCGAGCTGAGCACCTTCAACGGCGCCTGCTGACACACCGCACTCGCGACCACCGCCTCGGCGGCCGGGTCGGGCGACACGCCCGACCCGGCCGCCGTTCGCGTTCGTCGTACGCCGGTCGCTAACGTCGACGGCTTCGTTCGCGCGCTTCCTCCCGGGACCTCGTGCCCCGGGGCGCAGCGAACGGGACGAGGAGCAACCCCCGTGCCCCGTGCAGACCACCCCCGACATCACCGACCCCGCACCCGCGCGTTCGCCACCGCGGTCGGCGTCCTCGCTGCCACGTTCGCGACCGTGCTGACGGCAGCGCCGGCCCACGCCGACCACCAGCAGGTCCCGGCCGACCGCACCCTGGTGTCGTACGTCGTCCAGCCGGGCGACACCGTCTTCGGACTCGCCGTGGAGCACCACGCCTGGACGGCCGAGATCGTCGCCCACAACCACCTGGGCCGCACCGGTGCCCTGCAGGTCGGCCAGCGCATCGAGATCCCGGTCGTCGGCAAGCGGTCCCGCGACGGGTCGCAGACCACCATGTGGCAGCACCCCGACCCCGAGCGCGAGAAGGTCCGCCGGGTCGTCGCGGGCGCGGCCCGCAACCACGGGGTCGACCCGCAGGCTCGCGCTGGCGGTGTCGTGGCAGGAGTCCGGGTGGCAGATGGGCGTGGTCTCGGACGCCAGGGCGATCGGCGCGATGCAGGTGCTGCCCTCGACGGGACGGTGGATGGAGGGCTACGCAGGGCGTCCGCTCGACCTCCGCAGGCTCGGCGACAACGCCACGGCCGGCGTGCTGCTGCTCGAAGTCCTCTCGCGCCACACGAACCGTCGTACGCACAAGATCGCGGCCTACTACCAGGGCCTCGGCGCCGTCCGCGAGCACGGTCTCTACGACGAGACCCGGGCCTACGTCGACAACGTCGCCGCGATCAAGCAGCGGCTGGAGGCGGGCCGCCCGCCGGCGTGACGCCACGCCGGGGCCGCGCGTGAGCGTGGGCTCAGGGGCTGCTTCCGTACGATGGGCGCGCCGGATCCTTCCCCGTCCCACCCCTGGTCCGGTGTGGAGGTCGATCAGTGGAGCCAACCGAGCACGCCCGCGCAACCGCGCCCGGCGCCGCTGGCGACCCCATGGTCGGGCGGCTTCTGGACGGCCGCTACCGCATCCTCGCCCGGGTGGCTCGCGGTGGCATGGCCAGTGTCTACGAGGCCACCGACACCCGCCTCGACCGCACCGTCGCGGTGAAGGTCATGCACCCCGGCCTCGGCGACGACCAGGAGTTCGCGCAGCGCTTCGTGCGCGAGGCCCGCGCCGCCGCCCGCCTCAACCACCCGCACGTCGTGGGCGTCTACGACCAGGGTGACGACACCTCCGACGGCACGGACACCATCTTCCTGGTGATGGAGTACGTCCCGGGCCACACGCTGCGCGACGTGCTGCGCAAGGAGGCGCCGATGGCGCCCGCCCGGGCCCTCGCCCTGCTCGAGCCCGTCGTCTCCGCGCTCGCCGCCGCGCACCGCGCCGGGCTGATCCACCGCGACGTGAAGCCCGAGAACGTCCTCATCGCCGACGAGGCACACGGCGGCACCGTCAAGGTCGCCGACTTCGGACTGGCGAAGGCGGTCAGCGCCGACACCCAGCACACCGCGACCGGCGGCGTGCTCATCGGCACCGTGTCCTACCTCGCGCCCGAGCCTGGTCATCGACGGTCGCGCCGACGCCCGCGCCGACGTCTACGCCGCGGGCGTCGTGCTCTACGAGCCTGCTGACCGGCACCAAGCCGCACGAGGGCGAGTCGCCGATCCAGGTGGCCTACCGCCACGTCCACCGCGACGTGCCGATGCCGTCGCTGGTCGAGCCCGGCATCCCCGACTACGTCGATGCCCTCGTCGCGCGGACGACCTCGCGTGACCGCGACCAGCGTCCCGCCGACGCCACCGTGCTGCTGCACCACCTGCACCGGGTCGAGCAGGCCCTGCGCGACGGCCTCGACTCCGACCCCGAGCCTGGCCGCCGACCTGCTTCCCGCCGCGCCGCAGCGGCGCCCCACGAGCCCGCCTCGCCCGACGACACCACGCCCGAGCCGTTCGACGCCGGCGCGCTCGCGCTGCTCACCGCGGTGGACCCGCGCGACTCCGGGCTCGTCGACGACGGCAGCCCCGACCGCACCGCCCTCGAGCGGCACCCCGCACCACCCGAGGAGCCGCCCGGCGGCCCCGTCACCGAGCCGATGCGCACCACGACCGCGCCCGCGGCGACCGCGACCACCACCCTCCCGGCGCCGCCCACGACCGCGCGGCCGGCGCCCGGACGCGCTCCGTCGCGGGTGGCGCCCGTCGACACCACCGAGCGCCGCCGGTCGATGAAGGGGCCCCTCGTCCTGCTGCTGTCGCTCCTGCTCGTCGCAGGCGTCGCGGCCGGCGCGTGGTGGTTCGGCTGGGAGCGCTACACCACGACCCCGGGCGTCCTGGGCCTCGACGAGGCCGCCGCCACCTCCGAGCTGGAGGACTCCGGCCTCCGGGCCGAGGCGGGCGAGCCGGCCTACAGTGAGAACGTCGCCGCAGGTCTCGTCATCGCCACCGACCCCGGACCCGGCGGCAAGGTGCTCGACGGCGGCACCGTCAGCCTGACCCTGTCGCTGGGGCCGGAGCGCTACGACGTGCCCGACCTGGTCGGGCAGACCGAGGACCAGGCCCAGGACGCGCTCGCCGCGACCAACCTCGCCTTCGGCGCCAGCAAGGCCAGGTGGAGCGAGACGGTGCCCGAGGGACAGGTCATCCGCACCTCGCCCAAGCCAGGCACCACCCTCAAGCCCGGCGCCAGCGTCGACCTGGTGCTCAGCCGGGGCCGCAAGCCGATCGAGGTGAAGGACTGGACGGGCGAGTCGTTCGACGACGCCTCGGCCGCCCTCGAGAAGCGGGGGCTGCAGGTGAGCGTCACCGCCGAGGAGTACAGCGACTCCGTCGCTGAGGGCGACGTCATCTCGCAGGACCCGCCGACGGCCACCCTCTTCCGCGGCGACACCGTCTCGTTCGTCGTCTCCCTCGGCCCCGAGCTGGTCGAGGTGCCGCGGGTCCAGGCCATGGGCGTCGACGCCGCGACCGAGCTGCTCGAGGGACTCGGGTTCGAGGTCGAGACCGAGGAGTCGGGGACCTACCTCGGCCTGGGCTACGTCGCCAGCTCCGACCCCGGAGCCGGCGAGGAGATCCCGAAGGGCTCGACGATCACGCTGTTCCTCGTGTGAGGTCCTAGCCTTTCGTCCGTGCACGCCGAGCAGACCCGTCGTACGTCGCTGCTCGCGGCCCTCGCGCTGCTCGCGATCGCCGCGTGCTGGGGCTCGACGTTCTTCATGATCAAGGACCTGCTCGACCGGGTCCCGACGCTCGACTTCCTGGCCGTGCGGTTCGCGATCGCCTCACTCGCGCTGCTCGTGGTCGCCCCGAAGGCCCTCGGCCGGCTCTCCCCCGTCGTACGCCGCCACGCGGTCGTCCTGGGCCTCCTCTACGGAGTCGCCCAGATCCTGCAGACCGCCGGCCTGGCCCACACGCCGGCGAGCATCAGCGGTTTCGTCACCGGCCTGTACGTCGTGTTCACCCCGCTGCTGGCCGCGGCGATCCTCCGCACCCGCATCCCGCCGATCACCTGGGCGGCTGTCGTGCTCGCGACCGTGGGGCTGGGCGTGCTCGCTCTCAACGGCTTGAGCATCGGCTACGGCGAGCTGATCACCCTCGCGTCCGCGGTGCTCTACGCGCTCCACATCGTCGGGCTGGGCGCGTGGTCGACCGCGCAGGACGCCGTCGGCATGACGATCCTGCAGGTGATGGTGATCGCCGTCGTGTGCACCGCGGCGACCGCGCACGACGGGATCGTGCTGCCCGACCGCGCCGCCGACTGGTGGGCGGTCATCTACATGGCGGTGGTGGTCGGCGCGCTCGGCCTCCTCGGGCAGACCTGGGCGCAGGCCCACCTCCCCCCGACACGCAGCGCGATCATCATGAGCATGGAGCCGGTCTTCGCCTCGTTCTTCGCCGTCTGGCTCGGCGGGGAGGACGTCACGACCCGGCTGCTCGTCGGCGGCACGATGGTGCTCGCCGCGATGCTGATGGTCGAGCTCGCCCCGCGTCGGGTGGTCGAGGGCGAGGTCCCGCACATCGCCGTGTGAGCGGCGGTCCCGTCCCTCGGGTGGACCTCGACGTGGGTGCGTCCCCCTATCGTGGGGCCCGTGGACACGTGCGTGGCGTGCGGCGCCGAGCTGGGGGTGGGGCGGTTCTGCCTCAACTGTGGGCACCGCATCGGCGCGCCCGCGCCGGTCCGTCCCGAGCCGGCAGTCGCCCCGGCTCGCCCGTCGGCGCCGTCCCCGACTCCCCCGGCCACGTTGACCGCGACCGCGCCCCCGCGCGGCGCGAGCCCGTCCAGCGACGACACCGCGGGCGAGGTGACAGCCGACCCGCAGCACGACCCCGGGCCGCCCCCGGCGCCGGTCGTGCCTCCTGTGCAGGCCGCTGACCCCACCCCCGTGCCGCCGACCAGCCCGCCGACCGGCCCGCCCGACGACGTACCCGACGAGTCGGCAGCCGTCAGGCCGCGGCGGTCGACCTGGGACCCCGACGAGGACCTGCTGCCCTACGAGGAGGTCGACGACGCCGACGGCGACCTGCCGGTCCGCGGCAAGGCATGGATCGGCTGGGTGCTCGGCGCCGCGCTGCTGATGGGTCTCGCCTTCGTGCTGCTCCGGGTGTTCGAAACCGACGGCGACGACGTCGCCACCGACCCCGCCACCGGCGCGTCGAGCAGCACCTCGAGCAGCACCGAGGAGCCGGCGTCCGACACCGCTCCCTCGGATGACGGCGAGAAGACCCCGGCCGGGGTCGGCAAGGCGCGCGAGCTGGTCAGGGGCGCCACCTTCGAGGTGCCCGGCACGGCGCCGCCGACGACCGACTTCGACGGCAACCTGGTGGCCTACGAGGCCAGCCAGATGGGCGACGGGATCCCGGCCACGGCCTGGCGCACCGCGGGGGACGCGACCGGCGAGACCATCACCGTGACGCTGGCCGAGCCCGGTGTCGTCACCCGTGTGGGGCTCATCAACGGCTATGCCAAGAAGGTCGCCGGCGTCAACTGGTACCCCAACAACCGCCGCACGGTCGCGGTCTCCTGGGGCTTCGACGACGGCACCACGGTCGAGCAGGCCCTGGCCGAGCGACCCGGCATGCAGCGGATCGAGGTCCCGCCGGTCGAGACCTCCACGGTCACCCTCACCTTCACCGCCGTGACCCCTCCCGGCGCCGGCAACCTCGGCCGTGACTACACCGCGATCAGCGAGGTCAGCGTCACGGGGCGGCGAGCCGGCTGAGCACCACGGCGGCCCGCTCGGCGTCGGACCTCGAGACGTCCAGGTGGGTCACGAGTCGTACGGTCCTCGGGCCCACGGCGGCGATGCGGACCCCCTCGGTCGCCGCGCGCTCGACGAACGCCATGGCGTCCGGGCGCTGCACGACGACGATGTTGGTGTCCACGTCGTCCGGGTCGAGGCCGAGTGACTCGCCCAGGAGCCGGGCGTTGGCGTGGTCGTCGGCCAGCCGCTCGACGTGGTGGTCGAGGGCGTACGCACCCGCTGCGGCGAGGACGCCGACCTGGCGCATCCCTCCGCCCATGCGCTTGCGCCGCACCCGCGCCTCGGCGACGGCGTCGGCCGATCCGACCATGAGCGAGCCGATCGGCGCGCCCAGACCCTTGGACAGGCAGACCGCGAGGACGTCGGCGATCCGGCCGTAGTCAGCCAGCGGGGTCCCGGTCGCGACGTGCGCGTTCCACAGGCGGGCGCCGTCGAGGTGCACCTTCGTGTCGTTG
This sequence comes from Nocardioides sp. T5, assembly GCF_048161455.1. Classification (NCBI taxonomy): domain Bacteria; kingdom Bacillati; phylum Actinomycetota; class Actinomycetes; order Propionibacteriales; family Nocardioidaceae; genus Nocardioides; species Nocardioides sp. T5. The sequence continues at coordinate 2,891,699 of NZ_CP182415.1, forward strand.
TCCCCGGCCCACGCCCGTAGGGCGCGCAGGTCCTCGATCGGCAGCACAGTGCCACCGGCGAAGTTGTGGGTGTTCTCCACCGAGACCGCGGCCGTGCGCACGAAGAACGGACCCATGTCCGGCGCGTGCATCGCCTCGATCGCCGGCAGGTCGACCTGGCCGCGCTCCCTGGTCCAGGTGCGCATCGTGAGCCCCGTGATGGCGCCATGGGCACCGAGCTCGGCACGGGCGATGTGGGCCGAGGACTCGCACAGCACCTCCTCGCCGGGTGAGACCACGCTCGCCACGGCGAGCACGTTGGCCATCGAGCCGGTCGGGGCGAACAGCGCTGCCTCGTGGCCGAACATCCCGGCCACCCGCTCCTCCAGCGCCGCCACCGTCGGGTCCTCGCCGTAGACGTCGTCGCCCACCTCCGCGCGCGCCATTGCCTCGCGCATCGCGTCGGTCGGGCGGGTCAGGGTGTCGGAGCGCAGGTCGATCACGGGCTCATCCCATCACGGCTGCGCCCGCCCTCCGCCGGGCGGTGGTCCACCGACATTCGACCAGCCGCGAACGTCGCTCAGCCACCGCCCGCCCGGCGCGCCGTCGTACGACACGCCCCCGGCGGTGGTCCACCCACGTTCCGGGCCTGAGGAATGTCGCTCAGCCACCGCCCGTACGGCGGTGAGCCACGCAGGTTCGGGCGCGCCAGAAGCTGCGTCACCCACCGCTCGTACGCCGACCAACCCGGCCGGCGGTGCACCAGGCACGTTCCGGCGCCGCGAAACCTGCGTCACCCACCGCCCGGCGGGACGAACCCAGCAGGCCTCAGGCCTTGCGGAGCATCTCGGCCACGAGGAACGAGAGCTCGAGGGACTGGACGCGGTTGAGGCGGGGGTCGCAGACGGACTCGTAGCGGTGGGCCAGGCCCACCTCGTCGATCTCCTCGCCACCGCCGACGCACTCGGTGACGTCGTCGCCGGTGAGCTCGACGTGGACGCCGCCCGGCCAGGTGCCGAGGGCGCGGTGCACGTCGAAGAAGCCCTGGACCTCCTCGATGACGTCGTCGAAGCGACGGGTCTTGTAGCCCGAGGAGGCCTCGAAGGTGTTGCCGTGCATCGGGTCGCAGACCCAGGCGACGTTGAGGCCCTCGGCGGTGACCTTCTCCACGAGGGCGGGCAGGCCGTCGCGGATCTTGCCGGCGCCGAAGCGGGTGATGAAGGTGAGCCGGCCCGGGGTGTTGTCCGGGTTGAGGCGCGAGGCGTAGGCCAGCGCGTCGTCGGGGGTCGTCGTGGGCCCGAGCTTGATGCCGATCGGGTTCTTGATCTTCGACAGCAGCTCGACGTGGGCGCCGTCGAGCTGGCGGGTGCGCTCGCCGATCCACACGAAGTGCGCGGACACGTTGTAGGGCTGGTCGGTCCGCGAGTCGATCCGGGTGAGGGACTGCTCGTACTCCAGCAGCAGCGCCTCGTGGCTGGAGTGGAAGTCGACGCGGTGGAACTCGTCGGGGTCGGCGCCGATCGCCTGCATGAAGGTCAGGGCGCGCTCGATCTCGTCGGCCATCGCCTCGTAGCGCTGGCCGAAGGGCGAGTTCTGCACGAAGTCGGTGTTCCAGGTGTGCACCTGGCGCAGGTCGGCGTAGCCACCGGTCACGAACGCGCGGACCAGGTTGAGCGTGGCGGCCGAGGAGTTGTAGACGTCGACGAGACGCTGCGGGTCGGGCACGCGCGCCTCGGGCGTGAAGTCGTAGCCGTTGACGGCGTCGCCGCGGTAGGCCGGGAGGGTGACGCCGTTGCGGGTCTCGAGGTCGGAGCTGCGGGGCTTGGCGTACTGGCCGGCGAGCCGCCCGAGCTTCACGACGGGCACCGAGGCGGCGTACGTCAGCACGACGGCCATCTGCAGCAGCACGCGCAGCTTGTTGCGGACGTTGTCGGCGGTGACGCCGGCGAAGGTCTCGGCGCAGTCGCCGCCCTGGAGCAGGAACGCCTCACCCCGGGTGACGGCGGCGATCTTGTCGGTGAGGTCGTCGCACTCCCCCGCAAAGACGAGCGGCGGCGCGGTCCTCAGTCGGGCCACGGCAGCGTCGACGGCCCCCGAGTCGGGGTAGGTCGGCTGCTGCTTGGGCCCGAGCGCGTGCAACTGCTCGAGGGTGGGGATGGCGTTCACCCGCCAAGGGTACGGCGACCGGGCCGCGGCCCCCGAACCGTGACCGCCCCCTGAACGCGTGACGCGGCGCACGCCGGGCGGTCGTATCAGTCGCGCGGCGCGAGCACGCCGTCGGCGTCGTCGACCCTCAGGCCTCCCGAGCGGGTGCGGCTCGCGACGAGGGTGCCGGTGACGACCGAAGGATCGGGATAGCTGATGCGACCCGGGGCGCCCTGGCGCGACGTGGTCCACAGGCGGTTGTCGAACCCCACGACCCCGCGGAACTGGTGGTTCTCCAGCACGAGGCGGTCGGCGGTGACCTGCCCCACGATGTAGGACGCCTCGCCTCGGTAGAACAGCGACCCGTGGGACACCTCGAGGATGCCGTCGCGCCGGCGGACGGTCTGGTCGTGCACCTCGCCGCTCAGGTAGACGTCGACGCCGCCGTCGACCATGGTGCGCCACAAGTCCGACGCACGGCCCTTCTCGTAGACCAGGTGGGTCGAGTTGCGCACGCGCACCTTGCCGGGCATCGGGGTGTGGGCCTGGACCATCACCCACGGCACGTCATCCTTGCGGGCCTTGCGCAGCACGCCCCGCAGCCAGCGCAGCTGCGGCTCATCGACGGAGATGTGGACGTCGCCGCCGCGCCGCTCGAACACGTCGAGGGTGACGAGGAGGACGTTGGAGTCGAGCCGCACGGAGTAGGCCGTGTGCCTGGACGGACCTTGCTCCGGGCGCTCGGTGAACCGGGGCCGGCCGTCGCTGCCCGACAACGCGTGGTCGGCGAAGATCTGCTTGAACTGGGGGATGTGGCGCCGCTTGAAGTCGACCCAGGCATGGCGCTTCTTCAGCCGCCACGGGTCGTCGCCCATCTCGTGGTCGCCCACGGCGGGGTACGTCGTCAGGTCGTGCTCGCGGAACCGATCGAACCAGGCCGGGTAGTACACGTCGGCGGCCCGGCGCCAGGCGCGCAGACGCTGGGCCTGCGTCCGCACGGGACCGAACACCCCCGTCCGCGAGTCGTCGCGCCCCCACCGCCCCTCGACGAGGTCCCCGGGGACGAGCACGTCGCGCGTGCCGTGGGAGGCCATCTCGTCGATCACCTGGTCGAGCGCCGTCTCGTAGGACTCGTTGGTCGAGTTGGCGACGTCGCCGGTCGCCTTGACGACGTACGTGCGGCGCCCGTCGGCGGTGAGGTCGGCGACGTCCTGGTTGAGGAAGTCGGGAGCGGAGACGAACCGGTAGGCCCCGGCCAGCTCGGGCGCCGCCGACACGGCCGGGCGGTCGCGCGGACCGCGCTCGACAGCAGGCGGCAGGGAGGCCGACGACGGCTCACCCGGCGCCAGGCGAGCCGTCGGCCCGACGCTCGTCGACGCCGGGTCGTCCGGGACCGGGATCGCGCTCGCGGAGGGAGTCGGCGGCGTGGCCGTCGAGCAGCCGAGCGCACCGGCCACGAGCACCGCCAGCACGGGCCCCACGCGTCGTCGAGTCACCCGCCCAACGGTAGACGTGAGGACCGACGCGCGTGCACCGAACCCCCGCCGTGTCGGGTGCTGACTCATCACTCCAGGTGGTCGATGTCGCGGAAGCCGGTCTTCTTGGCCCGCACGCCGCGGTTGGTCATCCACGTCAGCGCCCAGAGCACCACGCCCACCGCGAGCAGGCCGGCCGCGATCTTGTACTGCACCATGTCGGCCTCCAGGCGCGCCCACGGGCCGAGGAGGTAGCCGCAGCAGATCGCACCGATGACCGGCAGCACCGACGGCGCCCGGAAGGCACCATCGGGAGTGGGGTGGCGCCGCAGGATGAGGCAGGCGATGTTGACGATGGTGAAGACCGCCAGCAGCAGGAGCGCCGTGGTGCCCGACAGCGCCCCGACGACCGAGGACTCCGAGTCGAGCGTGACGACGCTGATCAGGCCGAGAGCCAGGAGCGTGGTGAAGACGATGGCGGTCCACGGCGAGCGACGGCCCGGGAGCACCTTGCCGAGGGAACGCGGCAGCACGTCCTGCTGGGCCATGCCGTAGATGAGCCGGCTCGCCATCAGCATGTTGATGAGGGCGGTGTTGGCGACCGCGAACACCGTGAGGAACGGGAAGATCGTGTCGATCGGCAGGTCGGGTGCACCGATCTTGACGACGTCGAGCAGGATCCCGGCTTCCGCGTTGGTGGGGTCGGCGATCTGCCCGGCGGGGATGACCGCGACGACCGAGATCGCGACCAGCATGTAGATCAGCACGGCGATGCCCAGGCCGGTCAGCATCGCGCGCGGGAAGATGCGCAGGGGGTCCTGGGTCTCCTCGACCATGTTGACCGAGTCCTCGAAGCCGACCATGGAGAAGAACGCGATGGCGGTGGCGATGGTGACCGCCATGAAGAGGCCCTTGTCGTCGGGGCTCTCGAAGACGGTGACCCGGGAGAGGTCGCCGTCGCCACGGGCGATCACCCAGATCCCGATGGCGATGACGATGGCGAGGGCCGTCATCTCGACGAGCGTCAGCAGCACGTTGAACTTCACGCTCTCGCCGACGCCGCGCAGGTTGATCGCGGCGAGCACCAGCATGAACAGCAGCGCCGTGATCAGGATGGCGCTCGGGCTGGGGTCGTCGTTGCCGAAGCCGATGAGCAGGTTGGCGGCCAGCAGGTTGGACGACGTCGAGGCGCTGGTGATGCCGGAGCAGACCACGGTGAACGCCACGAGGAAGGTGATGAAGTGGATGCCGAACGCCTTGTGCGTGTAGAGCGCGGCACCGGCGGCCTGCGGGTACTTGGTGACCAGCTCGAGATAGCTGAAGGCGGTCACGGTCGCGACGGCGAAGGCCACCAGGAACGGCAGCCACGCGATGCCGCCGACCTGACCGGCGATCTTCCCGGTGACGGCGTACACACCGGCGCCGAGGATGTCCCCGACGATGAAGAGCAGCAGGAGCTTCGGGCCGAGCACCCGCTTGAGGTCGGTGTCCCCCGGACCGTTGACGTCCTGCTGCGTGGCTTCTGTCGCGCTCATGGAGACTCCCGTCGTCATCCCGTGCAGCGCACGGCGTCCTCACACAATGAACCTGCCGCGGGGGCGAGGCAACCACCGCAGCACTGGGACAACGTCGTGTCGGCGCCCGGGTCACGCCGGGAGGCGCGACCCGCCCCCGGAGGGGTGGGGGTGGGACGCACTTCCGGGCTTGTATCGATCCAACTACTCTGCTGCCCATGCCGAAGCGTGTTGCGATCCTGACCGCGGGTGGGTACGCCCCGTGCCTCTCCTCCGCCGTGGGCGCCCTCATCGAGACCTACGACGCCACCGACCCCGACATCGAGCTGATCGCCTACCGGCACGGCTACCACGGCCTGCTCACCGGCAACAGCATCACCATCGGCGCCGAGGAGCGCGCCGGTGCTGCCCTCCTCCACCGCTACGGCGGCAGCCCGATCGGCAACAGCCGGGTCAAGCTGACCAACGACGCCGACTGCCGCAAGCGCGGCCTCATCGGCGAGGACGAGACGGCGTTGGAGGTGGCGGCCGCGCGGTTGCAGGCCGACGGGGTCGACGTGCTGCACACCATCGGCGGCGACGACACCAACACCGCGGCGGCCGACCTGGCGGCCCACCTCGCGACCCGGGGCTCCGAGCTGACGGTCGTCGGGCTGCCCAAGACGATCGACAACGACATCGTGCCGATCCGCCAGAGCCTCGGCGCGCAGACCGCCGCCCAGCAGGCGTCGCGGTTCGCGCAGAACGTGCTGGCCGAGCACGGGTCCAACCCGCGCATGCTGATCGTCCACGAGGTCATGGGCCGCGCCAGCGGCTGGCTGACCGCCGCGGCGGCGCGCGACTACATGGCCTGGCACGCCGAGCAGGAGTGGCTGCCCGGCATCGGGCTCGACGGCCGCAAGTGGGCCATCCACGCGGTCTACGTCCCCGAGCTCGCCATCGACCTCGCGGCCGAGGCCGACCGGCTGCGGGCCGTGATGGACGAGATCGGCTGCGTGAACATCTTCCTCGCCGAGGGTGCCGGCATCGACGACATCGTCGCCGACCTCGAGGCGTCCGGCGAGACGGTGGGACGCGACCCGTTCGGGCACGTCAAGATCGACACGATCAACCCCGGTCGCTACTTCGCCGACCACTTCTCCGAGGCCATCGGCGCCGAGAAGAAGATGGTGCAGAAGTCGGGCTACTTCTCGCGCTCCGCACCCGCCAACGACACCGACCTCGCCCTGATCCGCGAGATGGCGGAGCTCGCCGTCGCGTGCGCCCTCGACGGCACGCCCGGCGTGATCGGGCACGACGAGGACCAGGACGACGAGCTGCGGGCGATCGAGTTCGATCGCATCGCCGGCCACAAGCCGTTCGACGCCACCCAGGCGTGGTTCACCGACCTGCTCGCGAGCATCGGCCAGGACGCCACGCGGTCCTGAACCGCTGCCGGTGGGCGGGGCGGGCAAGGGAGACACGCCGCGGCGGACGCGCCCGTGGTGATCACGCCCGTCGACGCACCGTCGGGTGCCGGAGGGTTCCCGCGCGCATCTGCCGGCCGATGTCATCGGAGGTCCGTCGAAGCCCGACCCCGAATGGAAGGTGGTCGACCTGGCGGTCGAGATCCGGCCACGTGACGGAGCGCAGGCGCAGGTCCATGACCTGGTCGGCCGCTCGACGGATCACCAGGTTCGGACGTCGCCTGAACGCTCGGGTCGACTCCCCGATCACCGATCCCACCGATCGCGAGACACCCGAGGCGACGATCTTGACCACGACGGCTCCGGGCGCCGCGCTCGAGATCCGGTCGAGTCCTGACACAGCCGTCCAAGCCGCATCGGACACGAACACATAGTCCCGAAGGCTGTCCATGGCCGCGTAGATCGTCACGGGTTGTCGGGTCATGTGGCTCAGGCAGAGCTGGGAGACGAGTCCCTGCGGCTTGGCCAGGTTCTGCCCGGGTCCGTAGAGGTTGGCGATCCTGCCGATCAGGACACGGGTGCCGTCACGTGCCAGCCCCGTGGCTGCTGCCTCCATGGCCAGCTTGGTCCGTCCGTAGGGCGAGGCCGGACCAACGCTGGACTGCTCGGTGAACGGCGGCGCATCGGCGGATCCGGCGTAGGTCCCGCCCGCCGATGACGCCAGGAACATGGCGTCGGGCGGCACGGAGAGGCGTCCGAGGAAGCCCTCGAAGATCGCTGCTTCCGCTCTGAGATCGGCCTCTCCCGTGGCGATGACGCCGGACCCTGCCGTCCAGACCAGGCGCCACGGCCCGGTCGCCGCGGCCCGGTCGACGGCTCGCTGCAGCGCGTCGAGTGACGCACGGTGCGCGCCCCACGGCACGTCCACTGTCTGGACGTCGTCGCCACGGGACCCCAGCACCGCCAGGACGGCTCGGCCGAGCAGGCCCCGCCCGACCACGAGCGTGCTCATGAGTCCCGCGAGGCGTCCTCCCTGCCGAGGGGACCCTCCGCCCGGTCCGACACCATGAGGAACAGCGGCTTGCCCATGGCCATGTTCACTGCGACACCCACGTACTCGGTGATGACGCCCAACGCGGTGAGCGTGACGCCTGCGCTGATCAACGTGACGATCATGACGGATGCCCAACCGGCGACGGGTATGTCGCCGTAGATCCTGATGCCGACGATGACGAGCGCGAAGAGGAACCCCAGGACCGCGAAGAGCAGCCCCGCCGCGCTTACGGCGCGCAGGGGCTTGGTGCCTCCGGTCAGCACCATGCGCCAGTAGTGCGACAACAGCGAGCGCAGGTTGTAGTTGGACGGGCGCGTCTCGGCGGTGAGGGTGACGGGCGACGTGGCGACCGAGCGCGCCACCCAACCGAGGGCGACATCGAGGTAGACGCCCGGACCGGCGTAGGCGGCGACGCTCCGGGCGACGTCGCCGAGGATGAGTCGGTAGCTGTTGAAGGCGGTGGCATGCGCCTGCGCCGTGGTGAAGCGCAATGACTTCTTGGCGGCTCGCGAGGCGAAGTTCCTCAGCGGGCCGTGGGGCGGAGCGTTCAATGGCGAGGCGTACACCACATCGGCCTGCTCCTGCATCGCCGTGTCGAGCATCGTCCCGAGATCCCCCGGGTCGTACTGACCGTCCTCGTCCATGGTCGCCACCCAGTCGCCTCCCGAGTAGGACATGCCGGCGAGCGTGGCGGCGTGCTGACCGAAGTTGCGGCTGAGCCAGACCGCGTGCACCCAGTCCTTGTCGGTCGCCAGTCGACGGATCAGCCGGTCCGAGGCATCTGGGCCACAGTCGTGGACGAGAACCACCTCGACGACCCTGGCCTCCCTGCCCCCCGGCGTCGTGAAGCCGCGCGTCAGCGGCTCGATGGCCTCGATCAGCGCTGGAAGGCTCTGTTCGCCCTGGTACACCGGGATGACGATCGACATCGTGTGGTGATCGGATCTCACGTTCTTCGCCGTCCTGTCACGTTGATGGGCGTGCGGACTTCGCGGCCGCGATGACCACGGAAGACCCGAACGGTAGGTCTCGACGGGCGAGCAGCCGGCGGTCGATGGACGACAGGCCCGACAAGAGCCGCTCCACCGTGGGGCTGACGTCGGGCAGGTCCGCGACGCCTTCTGCCGGGACCGGTCCCGTTGGGGCACGACGCTCCGTCAGGCGGCGTCGCAGCCGGTCCGCGGCGAAGAAGGGGAATGTCCCTGCGAACATGTAGGTCGCGCGGTCAACGTCGAATCCGGCTCGCGTCACGGCGGCAACGGCACGGCTCCTGGTGTAGCGACGGTGGTGGCCGTTGCGGTCGTCGTGCGCAGTCCAGGCCCACTGGTAGGCGGGCACGCTCATGAGGAGCTTGCCGCCCGGTTTGAGGACCCTGCTCACCTCCGCCAACACTCGATCCTCGGGATCGCAGTGCTCGATCACGTCGAAGGCGGCGACCACGTCGAACGCACCTGCACCGAACGGCAGGTCCATCGCCGAACCGCAGACGTCACCCGCGTGGAGGCCTCGAGGGTCGATGTCCATCCCGACACGGTGTCCGCGCGTGCGAAGCCATCCGACACTGGGACCGTCGGCACTACCGAGGTCGAGGATGGACGGCGGGGTCGACCCCGTGCCCTCGACGGCGTCGCTGAGGGTCAGCTCGAGGAGCTGTGAACGGACCCGGTACCACCAGTAGTCAGGATTGGCGAGAGATGGGGACCCGGGATCTGGCACGCCGCTCATCGTGCCACGGCCGCCCGGTGCCACGCGTGGAAACCTGGGAGGCGCAGGTCAGTCCCCCACACGAACCTCAGGCGCTGGTCTCCTGCTCGGCGCGGTTGGTCACGCGCTTGCCTGCCGCGGGGAGGACGCGGGGCAGCCGCTGGAGGTACGCCGCGCTGGCGAGTGCGACGAGCGCGAGCACCCACCACAGCGTCGTCTGCCCGTGGGCCAGGAGCCACGTGAACGCCACCGGCGTCACCGCTCCTCCGATGCCCCAGCTGAGCTGGAACAGCCCGAGGTAGCGACCCCGCAGGTGGTCGGGCGCCGCCTCGGCCGCGGCCGCGCTGAAGACGGGCCCGCCGGTGAGCTCGCCGGCCGTGTAGATGGCCGCGCCGACGAGCATCACCACGATCGCCAGCCAGACCGGGAGCCAGCCCGCGACGACGAACAGGGCGTAGGCGGCGAGGAAGGTCAGCTGGGCCAAGCCCATCATCCGTGCGCGCACGCGCCCGGTCATGCGGCGTACGACGAGCCCCTGGCCGAGGCCGACGAGCGCGGTGTTGAGGGTGAAGATCGCCCCGACCACCCACCCCGGGAGGTCGATCGTCTCGGCGACGTAGACCGGCAATGCGAAGTTGAGCACCATCATCCCGGCGACGAAGCCGAACTGCCCGAGCACGAGGCGGAGGTAGGCGGTGTCGCGCAGCACCACGCCCCAGCCCTCGACCGGGGCGTCTGCGGGGTGGGCCACGCGGTGGTCGGGCACGTCGAGCAGGAGGACGAAGGCGACCACGAAGGTCACCGCGTTGACGACCACCACCGACTGGAAGGCGACGTCGGTGCCGACCTGCAGCGCGAGGCCGGCCAACACGCCGCCGATGGAGTAGCCGAGGTTGCGCACGGCCTGCAGGAAGCCGAACCACAGCTCGCGCTCCCCCGGCGCCGAGATCGCGGTGACGACGTTGCCGAACGACCCCCAGAACGACTGGCGACCGAGGTTGAGCAGGGCGGTCCACAGCGCGACGGCGAGCAGCGAGTCGGCCCACAGGTAGGCCACCATGCCGGCGGCCTGCACGAGGTTGCCGACCAGCATCATCCGTCGCGGGCCGAACCGGTCGACGAGGCTGCCGATGACGAACGCTCCCGGCATCGTCAGCACCGCGGACAGCGACAGCGCGGACCCCACCTGCACGAGGGACAGGTCGGTCATCGCGAGGAAGTAGAGCAGCGTGATCGGCATGAACAGGCCACTGCCGACGGTGTCGGCGACGATCGCCGCGACGAAGCGGCGGTGCTCCCCCACACGGGGGAATCCGAGACGAGCCAGCACGGGGTCACACTAGGGTCGGCACATGACGTTCTCCATCGTGGCCCGGTCCGACGACGGTGAGTCGTGGGGCGTCGCCGTGGCCTCCAAGTTCCTGGCCGTCGGATCCGCCGTGCCCGCGGCGGCGGCCGGGGTCGGCGCGATCGCCACGCAGGCCGACGCCAACCTGGCCTTCAAGTACCTCGGTCTCGCCCACCTCGACGACGGCGCGACGGCCCAGGTCGCCCTCGACCGACTGGTCGAGGAAGACGACGGGCGCGAGCACCGGCAGGTCGGCGTCGTCGACTCCGACGGCAACGCAGCGACGTGGACCGGCGCCGAGTGCTTCGCCTGGGCGGGCGGGACGACCGGCCGCAGCGGCGAGCGCGGCGGTTACGCGATCCAGGGCAACATCCTCACCGGGCCCGAGGTGGTGCAGGCCATGGAGCGCGCCTGGATCGCCGGCGAGCGCACGTCGCTCGAACGCCGCCTGCTCGCCACCCTGGCGGCAGGGGACGAGGCGGGTGGCGACAGCCGCGGCCGCCAGTCGGCCGCACTCCTCGTCGTCCGCGACGGGGCCGGCTACGGCGGACACGACGACGTCGCCGTCGACCTCCGCGTCGACGACCACACCGCCCCGGTCACCGAGCTCGCGCGGCTCGTTGACCTCAACGAGCTCTACCTGACCGCCTCGACCCCCGAGGAGCAGGTGCCCGTCGACGACGCCCTGATGATCGAGCTGGAGTCGCTGGCCAAGGCCGAGGGCAAGGACAGCTTCCACATGTGGGTCGGTTCGGAGAACTACGAGATGCGGGTCGGGCCGGGCGCCCGACCTGCGTGGATCGACCGGCGGATCCTCGGCATCATCCGGGGTCAGCAGGACGGGGAGGACCACGCATGAGCATCCTTGCGATCGACGCAGGCACGACCGGCGTGACGGCCGTCGTGGTCACCCCCGACGGCCGGATCCAGGCCACGGGCTACCAGGAGTTCCGCCAGCACTTCCCCCGGCCGGGCTGGGTGGAGCACTCCGCGGAGGAGATCTGGCAGGCCACCCTCGAGGCCACCCGCGAGGTGCTCACGAAGGTCGACCAGTCCGAGCTCACGGCGGTCGGCATCACCAACCAGCGCGAGACGGTCGTGCTGTGGGACCGCGAGACGCTCGGCTCGCCGCGCCGCGCGATCGTGTGGCAGGACCGGCGTACGGCCGACATCTGCGACCGGCTCCGCGCCGACGGGCACGAGGACCGGGTCGCCGAGCTCACCGGGCTGCGCCTCGACCCCTACTTCTCCGGCACCAAGCTGATGTGGCTCGCCGAGAACGAGCCGCACACGTGGGCGCTGGTGCAGTCGGGTCGGTACGCCGTCGGCACGGTCGACTCCTACCTCATCGCCCGGATGACGCGCGGCACCTGGCACGTCACCGACGTCTCCAACGCCTGCCGAACCCTGCTCCTCGACCTCGAGTCGGGCGAGTGGTCCGACGAGCTGTGCGAGCTCTTCGGGGTGCCGCGTGACGCGCTGCCCGACCTGGTCCCCAACTGGGGTGAGATCGCCCCCACCGACCCGACCGTCTTCCTCGGGCTGTCGCTTCCGATCGCGGGCGTCGCCGGCGACCAGCAGTCCGCGCTGTTCGGGCAGACCTGCTTCGAGGAGGGCGAGTCCAAGTGCACCTACGGCACCGGCTCGTTCATCCTGACCAACACCGGCAGCCAGGTGCTGCGCAGCGACGCCGGCCTGCTGTCGACCGCGGCGTGGCGCTCGCCCGACAGCGAGATGACGTACGCCCTCGAGGGCGCGATCTTCGTGACCGGGGCGGCCGTCCAGTGGCTGCGCGACGGCCTCCAGATCGTCGGGAGTGCCGCCGAGACCGCGGCGATCGCCGCCACGGTGGACGACACCGACGGCGTGGTCTTCGTGCCCGCGCTGACCGGGCTCGGCGCGCCCCACTGGGACCCCCACGCGCGGGGCACCATCCTCGGCATCACCCGCGGCACCACCCGCGCCCACCTCGTCCGCGCCACCCTCGAGGGGATCGCCTTCGAGGTCCGCGACGTGCTCGAGACGCTTCCCGGGCAGGGACAAACCACGCTGCGCGTCGACGGCGGCGCCGCGGAGAACGACTTCCTGTGCCAGCTGCAGGCCGACCAGGTCGGCCGCGCAGTGGAGCGTCCGGAGATCATCGAGACGACGGCGCTGGGCGCGGCGTTCCTCGCCGGGCTCGGCACCGGCGTGTGGGGGTCGACCGACGACCTGCGCGAGACGTGGGCGCTCGACCGGCGGTTCGAACCCGGTGGCGACCGCGACGCGCTCGACGCGTCGTACGCCCGCTGGAGCGACGCGGTGGAGCGGTCGAAGGGTTGGGCGAGGCCCTAGACGGTATGGACTGACCGCTCAGGACTCCTGGGGGTTGCAGGCCGGGGCCCCGCTCACAAATGGTCGTGGGTGACCGAGTAGGGCTGGCCTGCTCGGCCTATCCAACAGTTGTGGGAGGCCCCGGTGTTCACCGAGCGTACGAGCGTTGGGCTCGACGTGCACGCACGATCTGTCGCGGCAGCGGCGATCGATGGCGTCACGGGCGAGCTGGTCCAAGCGAAGCTGACCCCGTCGTATGAGCACATCCGGTCCTGGATCCAAGGCCTACCGGGTCCGGTCGCAGCGACCTACGAGGCCGGGCCGACCGGGTTCGGGCTGCATCGATACCTGAGTGCAACGGGGATCCGGTGTGAGGTCGCGGCACCGTCGAAGCTGCAGAAGCCCTCGGGCGATCGGGTCAAGACCGACGCCAAGGACGCGATCCACCTGGCCCGGCTGCTGCGACTCGACGAGGTCACCGCGGTCGCGATCCCTTCAGCGGACCAGGAGGCCGCCCGCGACCTGGTCCGTGCGCGGGAGGACTGTCGAGGCGATCTGATGCGGGCCCGGCACCGGTTGTCGAAGCTGCTGCTGCGCCACGGCATCGTCTACTACGACGGTGACGCGTGGACCGGGAAGCACGATGCGTGGCTGCGTCACGAGGCGCTGCCGCAGCTGAGCGGTCGGGCAACCCGTTTGGCGTTCGACTCCGACTACGACACGGTGCTGGTCACCAAAGCGCGTCGCGACCGGCTCGACGACGCGATCGGCGAGATGGCGTCCGACTCCGAGTTCACCCCACTGGTGCGGCGGCTGGGATGCCTGCGCGGGGTGAGCACCCTGACCGGGTTCGCGCTCGCGGTCGAGATCGGCGACTGGCACCGGTTCACCGGCAACACCATCGGCTCCTTCGTGGGCCTGGTGCCCAGCGAGTACTCCTCCGGGTCCTCGCGGGTGCAGGGATCGATCACCAAGACCGGCAACACCCACGTGCGGCGGCTCCTCGTCGAGGCCGCCTGGCACCACCGCTCCCGCTACCGGGTCGGGAAGACCATGCGCGACCGCTGGGACCTGGCACCCGCCGCCGCGCGGGCCCGTGGCGACGAGGGCAACCGCCGACTGCACCAGCGGTGGGTCAGGTTCATCGAGCGCAGCAAGAAGCCCACCATCGCCAACGTCGCGATCGCCCGTGAGCTCGCCGGCTGGTGCTGGTCCCTGGCCGTGCTCGAGGAGTAGCCGACCACGACCTGCTCCGTCATCTAACGGGCTGGTGGCAGCGCGTGGAGCGACCCGCGAAACAACTATGAGCAACGGACAGCTCGTCCGCGACGCTCGACGCTAGACACGCGGTCCCGCTCCTGCCGAAAGCACCGTCCTGCGGTACCCAACCCGCGCATATCAGTCTGACCGCGCGTCGCCAACGACACGCTCACCAGCACCCACGACGACGAAGCACGAGGCGCCCGCCCCGAACACTCGGGACGGGCGCCTCACCCTGCCTCTTGACAGGAGGTCACTCCATATCAGATGTACCCGGCCAGGACGTTGGTAGCAGCGAGCCTGGTTGAACGAGCGAGAAACCTCCGAGTGGGATGTGGCTTGTCTAAGGTCCACGCCCAACCGGAGGTTCTCGTGTCCCACGGTAATGCCCGGCTGACCTTCCATGGTCGGCTGCTGCTGATCGTTGAACGCCACCGAGGTGGCATGCCAAAGGCGCACATCGCGTCAGCGATGGGTGTCTCTCGCAAGTGCGAAGAAGTGGATCGACCGCTACGACGACGAAGGGCTGGCGGGCCTGCGCGACCGGTCCTCGCGTCCGCACACGATGCCGGCCAGGACCAGCCCTGAAGTCGAGGCCGAGGTGGTGGCCGCGCGTGCCGAGCACCGTGAAGGCCCCGACACCCTCGGCCCAAAGGTCGGCGTCCCGGCCAGGACGGTCTCGAGGATCCTGCGCCGCCACGAGGTGCCCTACCTGCGCGAGCTCGACCCGATGACCGGTGAGGTGATCCGGTCCTCGAAACAGAGCGCGGTCCGCTACGAACGCGACAGGCCCGGCGAGCTGGTCCACATGGACGTCAACAAGCTCGGCCGGATACCCGACGGTGGCGGCTGGCGGGTCCACGGGCGTGAGATCCCCCGCGACCGTGTCAACGGGCCCGGCTACGACTACATCCACTCCCTCGTCGACGACCACTCCCGGCTGGCCTACAGCGAGGTCTTGCCCGACGAGAAGGGCGCCACGTGCGCGGGGTTCCTCGAACGCGCCATCGACTTCTTCGCCGCCCATGGCATCACCCGCATCGAGCGGCTGATGACCGACAACGCCTGGGCCTACCGGTGGTCGCTGCGCGAGGTCTGCGCGGCGCATCAGATCCGGCAGAAGTTCATCCGACCTCACTGCCCGTGGCAGAACGGCAAGGTCGAACGGCTCAACCGGACTCTGGCCACCGAGTGGGCCTACCGCCAAGTCTTCACCAGCAACGACCAACGCACCGCAGCCCTTGCGCCCTGGCTCGAGTACTACAACACTGAACGCCGCCACAGCGCACTCGAAGGCAAGCCCCCGATCAGCCGACTGCTACCAACCTGGTAGCCGGGTAGACCTAGAGCCGCTCGCGCGCCTCGCGGGCCGCGTCGAACCTGCGTTGTGCGGTTTCCCCACGAGCCAGCAGATACCCGGTGATACTTGCGCGGTGGCCACAACGAAGATCGCGCCTGCAGTCCAGAAGGTCGCTAAAAGCACGAAGACACCGTCTGTGGTCATGTGGGTCCCGCTCGTCGGCCTTGCTATCGTCATGATCCGATTCACGACCCTTGCGGCCGGTCCGATCAAAGACCCTGACGCATGGTGGCATCTCCGGGTCGGCCGCGAGTTTTGGTCAGGCAACTGGAGTCTGCACGACACGGGACCACTATCGTCCTTCGCCACTGAGGAGTGGACGCCGCGCGATTGGGTCCCCCAACTGGTGGCCAGCAGGTTCGAACTGTGGTTCGGCCTCCCGGGGGTGGCCTGGCTCTATGGACTCTCGTTGCTTGCGTTCTTGATGACTGCCTATCTCGTATGTCGAAGGTTTGCCGATCCAATGCCGGCAACCCTTGCGACAGTCCTTGGAGGGCTGGGAGCCACGGGAAGCTTGTCGCAGCGACCGCAGGTGATCAGCTTCATCCTCATGCTTATCGTCGTATCGGCCTGGCTGGCGACGACCCGCGACCTGAAGCCACGATGGTGGCTCATTCCTCTGACTTGGGTGTGGGCGTCGTCGCACGGCATGTGGTACTGCGGAATCGCCGTGGGGATCCTGGTGGTGGCAGGACTTGCGATAGACCGACGAGTCAACCTCCGACACGCCCTCACCTTGGCGTGCGTGCCAGCACTGTCACTGCTGGCCGCTGGGGCCACACCGGTGGGACCACGCCTGTGGCTCACGTTGTTCGATACGACTGGCATGTGGCGGTTCGTTTCGGAGTGGCAATCTCCGTCGTTCCGCGACCTCGCCCCCGCGATCACGGTGCTGATGATCTTCATCGTGGTCGCGATCTGGGCGCGACTCGGCGTACGGATGCCCTGGACCCACATCGGCGTGTTGGCCCTCGGTGCCGGTTGGACACTGCTGTCCGCTCGCACGGTTGCGCTTGGTGCTGTGACGGTTGCTCCACTCGTCGCAACGGCCCTCCAGTCACTTCAACAGAACCGCCCCCCTGTCCACGTCCGTCGGGCTGAGCCCCTGTTTCTCGGACTCGTGACGCTCGGCTGCCTTGCGGCTCTGGCCCTCGCCGTGCCGGCGACCTCTGACATCCCCGGCGACGTCCCCAACGGGCTAGATGACCAGCTTGCCAGTTTGCCAGCCGGGACAGCGGTCCTGAACGAGTACGTCCTGGGAGGGTGGCTGCACTGGCGTCACCCAGAACTGCAGACGGTCGTGGATGGGTTCACAGACGGATACACGACCGACGCTGTTTCCGACTACGGCGAGGCGCTGACAGTCTCGGCCGGGTGGCAAACCTACTTGGAGGACACCGGCGCCGACGTGGCACTGTTGCGGGAGGACTCACCCCTCGCGGTTGCCCTGACCGATCGGCTCGGTTGGACCAACGAGGGCCAGGATGCCGGGTACGTGCTTCTGACAGCCAGCAACTGACCGCCTGCCCCCGTCTTGGCTCACACCAGTCGGTCCCGAGCAACCCTCGCTTCGTCCAGCCTGGATCTAGCGTCGTCGACGGCCTCCTCGACCTCGGCCTGCGCCGCCTCGGCCTCCGCGAGCTCCTCGTCGACCTCCTCGAGGGTGTCCTCGAGCGCGGCGAGCCGGCCGCGGAGCTCGTCGATCTCGGACTGGACCTGCAGGGTGCGCGCCTGCAGCTTCTCGACCGACCGGCGTGCGGCCCGGTGCTCCTTCTCGTGCTCCTTGAGCACGGCGCGCGCGTCGGCGAGCCGCTCGTCCGCAGCTGCCCGGGCCTTGGCGTCTGCATCCGGGTCGGGTACGACGTGCAGCTGGGGCCGCTGCGTCGGGTCCGGGGCTGCCGCTGGGCGTGCCTTCGCGCTGAAGCCGAGCGCCTCGGGCAGTGCGACCGCCCCGCTGAGGTCGAGGTCGCCGAGGCCGGTCGCGGACAACGACGTCACGAGCAGCCCGCTGCGCACCGCGCGCGCGGCGTCCGGCTCCAGCATCGCTGCGGTGAGGGTGGCCTCCACCTGCTCGGCGACGGACTCGGTCGTCCTGACCCCCTCCTCGCGCGCCATCCGCCGCGCCGCCGTGGTGACCGACGCGGTCAGCTGGCGGCGCTGCTTGGTGAACTCGCGCAGCTGGGTGGCATCGAAGTTGTCCTGCGCGTCCCGCAGGGCCTCGCCCACCGCGAGCACCTGGTCGACCTGGTCGGGATCGCGACGGACCAGCAGGTTGACCACCCAGGCCGCGACGGACGCCTTGCGCAGACCCTTGATCGAGGCAGCGAGCGCCTTGTCGGCCTTGTGCTCCTTGACCAGCGCGTCGCGTGCAGGTGTGAAGTCCGCGAGGGGCAGGGCGTAGAGGTCGTCGGCGATCTCCAGCAGCGGGTCGGCGTCCGGCATGCCCCGATCCTAGGGAGCGGCGTACTCGACCTCGGTGGGGTACGGCGGCCAGGGGCACTCCTGGGTGACGCCGCTGGGAGCCCAGCCCAGCGACTCGTAGAGCCCTCGCGCCCGCCCGTTGGCCTCGAGCACCCACAGGCGCCGCGCTCCCGCGGCCTGGGCGCGGAGGAACCCGTCGCGGCCCAGCCCGGCGCTCCAGTGGTCGGGCCGGACGGCCAGGTGGCGCAGCGTCGACCCGTCGTGGGCGGTCAGGGCGACCAGCCCGCGCTCGTCCTCGACCACCTCGACCCTCACCCCCGGGTCGTCGAGGAGCAAGGCCCATCGGGCCAGCACGTCGTCGTCGGGGTAGGGCAGGTCGCCGAACACGTGCGCCAGGCCCGTCCGGCTCGCGATCCGCTCGAGGTCGCGCAGCGCGACCATGTCCTGCGCCGTCGCGCGTCGCCAGGTCTCCACGGCTCAACCCTAGGCGTGTCGGCGTGGACGGACGTACCCCGTATCGGGGTTGAGCGGCGGGACCCCGGGGTGTTCAGGTGAGGGCCGGCGTCTCGATCGGGACGGCGTCGTGGGGGCTACGGGGGTGTGGTCGGAATGCGTCGACGTGCAGCAGTGCTGGCGGCCCTGTGCCTGCCGCTCGCGATGGGCTCGCCGGCCGGGGCAGAGGCCCCGGCGCCGCTGCCAGCCCGCGTCAGCGTCGTACAGGCCGTTCCCGGGACGAGCGTGGACGTGAGCGTCGACGGTCGTCGGGTCGCCGGCGGTGCCGGCGTGGGTGACGTGCTGGGGCCGTTCGAGCTCGAGCCCGGCAGCCACGAGATCACGTTCCGCGGCAAGGGCGTCAAGGTGGAGTCGACCCTCGACGTCGGGGCGGGCGACACCAGCGACGTCGTGCTGCACCTGCCCGCGGACGTCGGGGGCAAGCCCGTCGTCCACTCGTACGCCGCACCCGCGGGGCCGATCGGGCCGGGCAAGGCCCGCGTCCTGCTCGCCCACACCGCGACCGTCGCACCCGCCGACGTCGAGGTGGACGGCCAGACCGTGTTCACCAACATCGCCAACGGGGAGTTCGCCGACGCGGACGTCCCGGAGGGCTCGATCGCCGTGGCGCTGCTGCCGTCGGGGACGGACGGCGCCGACCCGATCCTGGGCCCGCTCGACGTGGCGTTGACGGCGAGGACGCTGTCGATGATCTACGCCTACGGCAACCCGCGCGACGGCTCGATGAACGTCATCGCCCACACGGTCGACCTGGCTGCCGACGGCAGCGTCCGCCCCTCGCGCATCGAGACCGGGTCGGCGGGGCTGGCCGAGGGCCCGGTGACCAGCTTCACCGGCTCGGCGGCCGCAGACGACCGGGGCGTGCTCGCGGCGCTCGGCGCCCTCACCGCGGCGGCCCTCGCTGCGGCGGTCCTCCTGGCGCTGGGCGCCACCGGAGTGGGCCCGCGGCGGCGCTCGCGCCCCGCGCCACTCGGATGAGCGTCCGCACGCGCGCGCTCATGACCTCCGCCTGCTTCGTCGTCGCTGCCGGATGTGCCGGCAGCACCGACCCCACCCGACCGGACGACTCCGGGGCTCGCCCGTCTTCGTCGTCCTCTTCCGCTGCGCCCCCCTCGTCCGCCGAACCGGTCGCACCGGCCCGGCGCGCCGGCTCCGTCGTTCAGCCGCGACGGCCGGTCCGGGCCACGCTGCCCAGCGGTCGCGTCGTACGCGTGGCCGCTGCCGGCACCACCGGTACGGGAGTGCTCGACGTGCCGGACGACGTGGACGTCGCGGGGTGGTGGCGCGGCGGTTCGCGGGTCGCGGACCCGTTCGGATCGATCCTCGTCGCCGCCCACGTCGACTCCGACTCCGAGGGTCTCGGCCCCTTCGCCGAGCTCCTCACGGTGCGGGAGGGTGCGCGGGTGCGGCTCGAGGCCGACGGGCTGCGCCAGGACTTCGAGGTGCGGGAGCGCCGGTTGGTGCCGCAGGGCGGCCTCGCCGACGACGCCTGGATCTACGACGCTGCGGGCGACCTGCGGCTCACCCTCGTCACGTGCGCGCCGCCGTACAACGCCTCCCACGGCGGCTACCAGAACCTGGCCGTCGTGACGGCGCTGCCCGTCGGCCCTCCGGAGGCGACATGAGCCCGAAGAAGCCCTACCAGAAGCGCCTCCCCACCGTCCTCCCCCCGGCGCCGCGCCGCCCGCCGGCGCAGGAGACGGTCCGGCCTTCCCCCGCTCCCCCGCGTGCCCGGCGGACCCCGCCGGCGGTTCCGCCACCGGTCACCGCGCCCGAGGCGGCACCCGCCGACACCCGTCCGCAGGCCCCAGGGGTCGCACCGGCTCCCCAGCCGGCTGCCGCAGCCGCACCGACGGCACCGATCGCTCCGCCGCCGACGACCGCGGTCCCTCCCCCGGCTGACTCCCCGAATGACTCCGCGCCCGCGCGCCCGGGGTCACCGAGGCGCAGGACGATCGCGATCGTGGCAGCCGCCGTCGTGGGCGTGCTGGCCGGCGGTGTGGTGGCGTGGCAGGTCGTCGGACCGGGCGAGCCGCCGCGCGCCCCGGCGTCGTTGCCCATCGACGGGTGGCCGATCGCCGGGGAGTCCCGCGCGGTCACCGAGGTGCTGCCCGGCGGCGACCTCGAGGTGACCCACTGGATCCACTCGGAGCGCCCGATCGACGAGCTGGGCCTCAGCCTGCCCGAGCTCGACGGTGCAGAAGTCTCCGCGACCGACGTGGAGGTGACCGCGGACGGTCGCCCCGGCTCGGGTCCCTGGGCCGTCGCGCCGAGCGGATCGACGTACGCCTTGGCGGGGTCGACCCGCATCCAGGTGCGCTACCGGATGTCCGGTGCCGTCCAGCTCAGCTCGTCCGCCGAGGGACGCGGCCTCGCCACGACGACGTCGCTCGACGTCACCGCGACGCAGGCGCGCGACGTCCGGGTCGTGCGGTCGGAGGAGGTCCTGTCGCTCGCGTGCGCCGAGCCGGCCGAGCAGCCCGTGCCGTGCGGTCAGTCGACAGGCGACGACCAGTGGCGGGTGGAGCTCGACGACACCGACGCCGGCAGCCGGGTGCTGGCCGTCGTGACGGTCCCGTCCTGAGCGGCGCCGTCAGGCGTTGCCGTCGAGCCCGTGCTCGATGGCCCAGCGGGTCAGCTGCACGCGGTTGTTCATCTGCAGCTTGCGCAGGGTGTTCTGCACGTGGTTCTGCACCGTGCGGTGCGAGAGGACCAGGCGCGCGGCGATCTGCTTGTAGCTCATGCCCGTCGCGACCATCTTGAGGATCTCGGTCTCGCGCTCGGTGAGCTGGTCGCGCGGGTCGTCCGCCGGACCGTCGGCGATGCGGCGGAACTCCCCGAGCACCAGCCCGGCCAGGCCGGGCGTGAAGACCGTGTCACCGTCGGCCACGCGCGTCACGGCGTCGATGAGCTCGGCGCTCGAGGCGGACTTCACCAGGTAGCCCGTGGCGCCGGCCTTGATCGCCTCGAGGACGTCGTCCTGCTCCCCGCTCGCCGACAGGATCAGCACGCGCGCGGTCGGATCGTGCTCCAGCATCATGCTGGTGACCTGCACCCCGCTCGCGTCGGGCAGCTGGAGGTCGAGGACGACCACCTGCGGCGCCGCTGCCGGGAAGCGTGCCATCGCCTCACGCCCGTTGGCCGCCACTGCCACGACCTCGTGCCCGGCCGCCTGCAGGTCGCGCTCGACCGCGTCACGCCACATCGGATGGTCGTCGACCACCATCACCCTCACCATGGGTCCCCCTCCAGGTTTGGACCGCAGCGTAGACGGATCAGCCGCCCGGCGGGACGTAACGGCCACGTCTGTGGACCAGTGGTTCGGGGTCGTCGCCCACCACCAGCTCGTCGACCGTGCACGTCACGAGACGTGACCACCCGACCTCCACGTCGGTCTCGACGCTCACCCGGGCCCAGGCGGTGGCCGTGGCGAGCCGGGGCCCGTGGTCGGTGTCGTCCCAGGCGGCCATCCGCCACGGTCCGCCCGGCGCCGGGGTAGTGCCCGCGAAGGCGTCCGCCAGATCGCGGTCCTTCCACGACAGCAGCTGTACGACGCCCCGGCCGGTCTGGAGCAGCAGCTCGGTGAGGTCGGCGTCGGGGTCGAGCAGCGCGAGCACCCGGCCCGGTTCGCCGCCCGCCACGAGCCACGACGTGACCGTCAGGCCCGCCCGTTCGGCGTCGTCGCCCGCCGTCCAGAGCGAGACCGTGCCGCCGAGGCGCCCGCGGAGGCGTCGTACGGGGTCGTCGGGGGTCGGGAACGGGTGGCCGCTGTGGATGGTCACGCGGTCACGCTAGCGGCAACGGGTTCGTCCATTCCGCCCACTCGGTCTGCCGGATCTTCCTAGGATCTCAGCGACCCAGGAGGCGCATGTGCTCGACACGCAACCCGAGACCGCACGGCCGGACCAGCTCGATGAACTCGAACCGCGCGGTGCGTGGATCGCAGTCCTGTTCGCCGCGACCTCTCTCCTGGGCGCGGCACTGATGTTCATGGTGCAGCCGCTTGCGGCCAAGCTGATCCTTCCGTCGTTCGGCGGATCAGCAACTGTGTGGAGCACGAGCTCGCTCTTCTTCCAGGTTCTGTTGCTCGTGGGCTACGTCTATGCCCACATCAGTTCACGTCGTCTCGGCGCGTGGTGGCAACCCCGCATGCACGTGCTGGTCCTCCTGGTCCCGCTTCTGTTCCTACCCGTCACGCTCCCGCTGGACGCCGCACCCGCCGCCGATAGCTCCCCCGTCCTGTGGTTGCTCAGGACGCTCATCTTGATGGTGGGTGTGCCCTTCGTCGTGCTCTCCGCGACAGGTCCGCTGATCCAGCGCTGGTACTCGTGGTCACGAGGGCCGCGCGCTGATGACCCATATTTCTTGTTCGCCGGCAGCAACCTGGGAAGCTTCATCGGCCTGTTGAGCTACCCGTTCGTCCTCGAGCCCCTGCTGAGCCTGACCCAGCAGCGCTGGCTCTGGTCGATCCTCATGTGCGCGTTCATCGTGCTCATGGTGGCCTGCGCCTGTGTCGTGCGCGCGCCCCGTGTCGTCGTGGTCGAAGAGGTGTCGACGCCCGGCGGAGCGGGGCCCGTCACGGCGACGGTGTTGACGTGGTGCGGCCTTGCCTTCCTGCCCTCGTGCATCATGCTCGCGGTCACGGCGCACATCTCAACCGATGTAGCGCCGATCCCACTGGTGTGGGTGGTGCCTCTGGCGCTCTACCTCCTGTCGTTCATAGCCGCCTTCGCCCGCACCTCGCGGAGGCCGCCAATGACGCTGACCCGCGTGGCGGTCGCGAGCGCAGTGCTGAGCGGAGTGATCTCGCTAGCAGGCCCGGCGCTCCCGATCTGGCTCATTGTCGTCGTCGACCTCATGACCGTCACGCTCGTGAGCTTCGCGGCCCACGCACGCCTTGCCGCCACACGTCCTGGCGCCGAGCACCTCACCCTCTTCTACCTGGTGATCTCGATCGGTGGGGCGATCGGCGGGGTCGTGAACGGCTTCGTTGCGCCCCTGCTCACCAACCGGGTCTGGGAGTACGGCCTCAGCCTGGCCGCCGTTCCGCTCCTCCTGATCGGCATAGCGGTCAGGCGACGCACATGGATCAGCCATCGCTATAACCCCGCCTTCCGCACCGTCGCGCTGACATTGGTCACGTGCGTCGTCCTGGTCACGGCAGCAGTCCTCATGAGCGCCGTCGCTTCAAACGGAACAATCGCCATCGCGGCGGCCGTCGGCATGACGGCGACCCTGGCGTGGCTGGTCTCGCACAACCCGACTGTGTTGTCCCTCTGCTTGGCGGCGGGGACGGCCGCACTGGGCGTACAGGCGATGACGTCATCCATCGCGCTCGAGCGCACCTTCTACGGGAGTTACCGGCTTGTGGACGCAGACGGGCAGCACAGGCTGATCCACGGTACGACGGTCCACGGCACCCAGTTCAAGGACGCCAGGCGCACGGAGCCCACCGCGTACTACGCCGAAGCGGGTCCCCTCGGCGGCATCATGGGCACCCTCGACCACCAGCGGACGGCGGTGGTGGGGCTGGGCGCGGGAGCGATCGCGACGTACGGGCGTCGTGGCGACCACTTCACCTTCTTCGAGATCGATCCGGTGATCGAGGACCTCGCCACCAACCCCGACTACTTCAGCTATCTCCCCAATAGCGCCGCGGAGGTCGACGTCGTCGTCGGTGACGGACGGCTGAAGCTCGCTGAGCAGCCGGCCGGCACGTTCGACCTGATCGTGCTCGATGCGTTCAGCTCGGACTCCATTCCGGTCCATCTGCTCACCACCGAGGCGATGCGCGAGTACGTCGACCGCCTCGCACCTGGCGGGAGCCTCGTCGTCCACATCAGCAACCGCATCTTCGACCTGGAGCCAGTCCTGGCCGCGTCTGCCACCGATCTGGGTTGGCAGGCGGCGCGCGGGGTTGGCTCAGGTGACTCGGACGGCGACGAGGTGCCCAGCAAGTGGATCGCCATCACGCCGAACGCTGAAGCAGCCCATCGGCTTGTTGACCTCCCGGGCTGGTCCGAGCTTTTGAGCACCGACCCCGTCACCTGGACCGACAACTACGCGTCGGTGCTGTCCGTTCTGCAATGAGGCCCAAGCGGCACCGTCAGCTCCCACTCTGTGCCCCACTCGCCGCTCTGGAGGGTCGCCGTGCCGCCGAGACCCTCGACGCGCCCGCGGATCGACGAGACGACCCCGAGCCGGCCTTCGGCTGCAGCCTCCTCCGGCCGGCCAGGAGGCATGCCGGGGCCGTCGTCGCGGACCGAGACGGTGACCGCATCAGGCGCGGCCTCGGCCAGGATCCAGGCCGACGCATCGGGGCCTACGTGCGCGAGGACGTTGTCCAGACAGGCCTTGACTGCGGCGACGGTCTCGTCGGCTACGTGGTCGTCGACCAGCACGGCACCGCCGGGCGTCGCGACCTCCACGCGCACCGGGTGCGCGGTCGCCATCGCCTCCAGGGCGCCGGCGAGGTCGACCCGGCCGCCGGACCGGCTCGGCACCGTGTCCTGCTGCCGGATGAGTGAGCGCAGCCCTCGCTCCTGCTCCCCCGCCAGCCGCCCCAGCTCCGCCCACTGCCCGCCAGCCGCCGCCCCCTGGCGCTGCACCATCGTCAGCACCTGCAGCACGCCGTCGTGCACGGCCCTCGCGAGCCGGGTGCGCTCCTCGGCCGCTGCTGCAGCGCGCTCCGCGGCGTCCCGCTCCTGCGCCATCCGCTGCAGCGACTCGCACATGAAGCCGACGATCGGCCCGCCGATGAGCACGAGGAAGATGTTGCCGTAGTTGCCCTGGTCGACCTCCTGCCGCGGCAGCAGGTCGGCCAACGACAGCAGGACCGCCGCCGCGAGGCCGCCCTTCCAGTGCCAGTGGATCGCCCAGGCGAGCAGCGCGCCCATGACCCAGAAGCCCGGGAGCGTGGCCTGGAAGCCGTCCGACTTCAGCCACGGGGTGACGGCGATCGCCGCGACGGCGATCAGCAGGTCTGCGACGAGCAGGGCAGGCGTACGTCTCGAGCGCCGGCTGTAGAGCCAGATCGCGACACCGGTCCAGACCACGAGCGCCAGCACGATCGCGAGCGCGAGGTCCGGGTACGCGTAGCTGTCGCGACGGTAGGCGTTGAGCCCGACCATGTTGACCGTGACCACCACCCGCACGAGGGCGAGCGCGGAGTAGAGCTGGTCCTCGACGGCGAGGGCGGAGTCGGTCCGCGGCTGTGGCGCCCGCGGGTCCGTGAGGCCGTTCAGGACGCCTTCTGCTCGGGCCCGTCCCCGGCCTGCTCGCGCTCGGCCTTCTCCTGCTCGGCCTTCTCACGCTCGGCCTGGCGGGCCTTCTCCTTGGCGAGCTCCTTGGCCTTGCTGGCGTAGAGGTCGACGTACTCCTGGCCGGAGAGCCGCATGATCTCGTACATGATCTCGTCGGTGATCGAGCGGAGGATGTAGCGGTCGTTCTCCATGCCGGCGTAGCGCGAGAAGTCGAGCGGCTTGCCGAAGCGCACCACCGGACGCGTCCACGTGCCGTAGACCTTGCCCGTGGGCGCGACGACGTCGGTGCCGACGACCGCGCACGGGATCACCGGGGCTCCGCTCTCGAGCGCCAGCCGGGCCACGCCGGTCTTGCCGCGGTAGAGCTTGCCGTCGTGGGAGCGGGTGCCCTCGGGGTAGATCCCGAAGAGGTCGCCCTCACCGAGGATCTTCATCGCCGACTTCATCGCGCCCTCGGCGGCGTTGGCCCCCGACCGGTCGATCGGGACCTGCCCCGCGCCGGTGAAGAACTTCTTCTGGAACCACCCCTTGATGCCGGGTGTCGTGAAGTACTCCGCCTTGGCGACGAAGGTGACCCGCCGGGTCAGGGTCAGGGGCATGAACAGCCAGTCGGCGTAGGACAGGTGGTTGCTGGCGAGGATCGCAGGACCCTCCTCCGGCACGTGGTCGATGCCGTAGGCCTTGGGCCGGAAGACGAGTCGCAGCACGGGCCCGAGGGCGATCCACTTCAGGAACCAATAGAGCACGGTCCGAGACTATCCCTGCTGCTGGGCGGTGACCCGCTCGATGAACTCGGCGGACTCGGCGAAGATCCGCGGGGCGTCGTTGTCGAGGGTGGCGACGTGGTAGCTGTCCTCCAGCACCCGCTCCTCGAAGTCCTTCGACGACAGGCCGGC
Organism: Nocardioides sp. T5; assembly: GCF_048161455.1. NCBI lineage: Bacteria > Bacillati > Actinomycetota > Actinomycetes > Propionibacteriales > Nocardioidaceae > Nocardioides > Nocardioides sp. T5. The sequence goes on from NZ_CP182415.1 coordinate 2,918,349, forward strand.
GTTGAGCGCGCGCGAGCTCGAGATGTCGACGACGTGGTCCTCGGCCGAGCGGAAGAAGAGCACCGGGACGGTGATCCTGGGCAGGTCGCGACGGAGGTCGGCGTACCCGGCGAACATCGACGCCGCCGCCTTGAGCGGGGTGGTCGGGTAGCCGTGCTCGTCCATGCCGGGCTTCTTGATGTCGTTGGCGATCCCGGGCATGCCAGGGACCACGAGCTTCAGCACCGGCAGCAGCTTGACGTCCTTGCGGAGCGTGTCGACGGCCGCGTTGACGATGACGATGCCGGCGAGCTCCTCGCCGTGGTCCGCCGCGAGCCGCAGGCACAGTGCCCCGCCCATGGAGAGGCCGACCGCCACCACGGCGTCGTTCTCCGCCGAGAGCTTGTCGAGCGCTCCCTCGACCGTGGCCACCCAGTCGGCCCAGGTGACCTTGTTGAGGTCCTGCCAGCGCGTGCCGTGGCCGGGCAGCAGCGGCATCTCGACGGCGTACCCGCGTGCCGCCAGGTCCTCTGCCCACGGCCGCATCGACGCCGGGTTGCCGGTGAAGCCGTGCTGGACCAGTACGCCGATGCGCCGGCCGCCGGTCAGCTCGGGCTGTGCCGGCGTGGACATCGGTGCGACCAGCGTCGGGTCGAGGGGTGCGGCCTGCGCGCCGCGGAACGGGATCCTCACCGGCACAGTGTGCACCAGGACCGGCCGCCGTGGCGGCCGTCACGAGACGGCGTTCACCTGCTGCCGCTACCGTGGTCAGCGTGAGTCGCCCGGAGGACGAGAGCCGCACCGAGCTCGCGTGGCGCGAGATCGTGGAGAACTTCGGCGAGCGTGCCGTCCTCGACGACCCGCCGTCCTCCTCCGAGGCACCCGCGACCACCTCCGCCGACACCCCGTCGGACGCTCCCTCGAGCCAGTCCTCGACCGACCTGCCGGAGCACCTGCGCGACGACGACGAGGTCGAGCGGCGCGAGCAGGCGATCGCCGAGGCCGAGCGCTTCAAGCCGCCGCCTGCGCCCCCCTTGCCCGTCCCGCGCACATGGGAGCGCGGCCTGGCCTGGGCCGGCATCTTCGTGGCGCCGGTGATCGCGCTCGTCATCGGGCTGCTCTCGATCTACGTCCACCCCCTCGTCGGGTGGGCACTGGTCGGGTGGTTCGTCGGCGGCTTCGCCTACCTCGTCTTCGTCATGCCCAAGGCGCCTCGCGACCCCTGGGACGACGGTTCCCGGGTCTAGGTCCCCTGGTTCGCTGGCAGGGGGTCCAGACACCTGTCACGAGCCCTCCGTGCAGGCGTAGGGTCAGCCCGGTGGGGGCGCGGGAGACGGTCGAGGTCACGGGGCACCTCATGGACAGCGGCATCCTGTCGCGCGTCCTCGACGACATCCGTGAGTACGGCGGGGACTTCGTCATCGAGGAGTTCGACGTCGGCCGCGACGCCCACGACCCCAGCAGCGCCCGGATCACCGTCGAGGCGCCGGACGACGAGGCGCTCCAGCGCCTGCTGATGCGCCTGCAGACACGCGGGGTCAACCAGCTCTCCCACGGTGACGCCGCGGTCGCGACCGCCGACCAGGACGGCGTGCTGCCGGACGGGTTCTACGCGACCACCAACCTCGAGACGCAGGTGCGACTGGGCGGTCGGTGGTACGACGTGGACAACCCCGAGATGGACTGCGGGCTCGTCGTCGAGCAGGCGACATCCGGTGACGTGCGGGTGCGGACGGTGCCCCTGTCGGACGTCGTGCGCGGCATGGGCATCGTGGTGGGCGCGGCCGGGATCCAGGTGACCGTGCCCAGTCTCCACCCCTCCGCGGAGACGGTCGGTTCGTTCCACGGGGAGCACGGTCCCGAGCGTCCGCAGACGGTGCTGGTCCGGCAGGTGGCCGACGGGATGCGGCACGCGCGCGCCGCAGGCAAGCGGCTGCTGTGGGTGGCCGGGCCCGGCGTCGTCCACGCAGGCGGCGTACCGGCCATGGTGGCCCTCGTGCGGGGAGGCTGGGTCGACATCCTCTTCGCCGGCAACGCAATGGCCGCTCTCGACATCGAGACCGCCCTCTTCGGCGCCAGCCCGGAGAGCAACGCCCCGCCGGGTCACGAGCACGGCCACGAGCACCGGGTCCGGGCCGTCAACACGATCCGCAAGGCCGGCTCGATCGAGCGAGCGGTCCGTGACGGCGTGCTGCCCAGCGGGGTGATGCGCGCACTCGTCACCGAGGGAAAGCGCTTCGTCCTCGTCGGCTCCGTCCGCGACGACGGGCCTCTCCCCGAGGTCCACACCGACGTGGTCGAGGGCCAGCGCGCGATGCGTGCCGAGATCCACGACATCGGCTACTGCCTGATGATGGCGACCCAGCTGTACGCCGTCGCCACCGGCAGTCTCCTCCCGGCGTCCGTTCCACTGGTCTGCGTGGACATCAATCCGGTCATGGTCACCCGGCTCGCCGACCGGGGCACCGGCCAGGGCCGCGGCATCGTCACCGACGTCGGGCTTTTCCTCGAGCAGCTCGCGCTCGAGCTCGTGCCGGACTACCGCCGGGGTTAGCCATCGCTGGTCGAGGAAGGACGAAGTCCTGTCACGAGACCAGCAACGCCGCGCCGATCATCCCGGCCCGTGGGCCGAGCTCGGCCGCGACCACACCCGGGATGCGGCGGTGCTCAGCACCCACCAGCGTGCGACGCAAGGCATCCCGGGCAGGCTCGAGCAGCCGGTCACCCGCGGCCGAGACGCCCCCACCGATGACCACGACCTCGGGGTCGAAGGCAGCGACGAGGTTCGCCACCCCGACGCCGAGCCAGTGGCCGACCGACGCGAACGCCCGGTGGGCGACGAGGTCCCCCTGCTCAGCAGCGCTGGTGACCATCGGCCCGGTGATCTGCTCCGGCCTGCCGTCGGTCATGTCGTTGAGGACCGACGGCTGCTCGACCATCAGGGCGCGAGCGTTGCGCACCAGCGCGTTGCCCGACGAGTACTGCTCCCAGCAACCCCGCCGACCGCACTCGCACGGCTGACCGTCGGGCACGACCTGCATGTGCCCGAACTCCCCCGCCATCCCGTTGGCGCCCCGGACCACCCGGCCGCCCAGCAGCACTGCACCCCCGATGCCGGTGCCCATCGTGACCATCAGCGCCGACGCAGCGCCGCGGGCCGCGCCGTAGCGGGCCTCCGCGCGCGCCGCGCAGTTCGCGTCGTTGTCGAGGCCGACCGGGCAGCCGAGCCGGCCCTCGAGCAGGTTCTTGAGCGGCTCGCCCTGCCACGGCAGGTGAGGAGCGAACATGACCCGCTCCCCTGCCGAGTCGACGAACCCGGCCGCCGCCACGCCCACTCCGACGAGTGGTTCACCGCCTGCAGCCTCCACGATGGCCTCGACGAGCGCGTCCTCGACCCGGCTCGTCACCACCCGACGCCCCGGCGTCGTACGCAGGGCAGTGTGGGACACCTGTCCCTCGTCGTCGGCCACGCCGGCCAGCACCTTGGTGCCACCGATGTCGACCCCGACCACCACGCCGGATCGCGACGCGCTCATGCGTCCTCCGGCCAGTCGTCCGCCAGGTCGATGTGCTCGACGTCGTCCGTGCTCGGGGAAGCGTGCGGAGCAGTCGCGAGGAACGCCGAGGCCGCCTGCGCGAGCGAGGTCGCCGCAGCGGTCAGGTGTCCCGTCACCTCCGGGCTGACGTGGCGCACGGTGCTGATCACCCGGCACAGGGGGCACACCGTGCACTCAGCCGCGCCGGTCGCGAGGTGGTCGTCGAGGTCGTGCGCGGAGGTGGCTGCGTGCGACGCGAGGCCCGCCAGCCCGTCCCCGGCCTCGGTCGCGTGCTCCCGTGCCCATCCGGACAGGGCGCCGAGGAGCTTGGCCGCCTCCTCCTCCAGGAAACCGACGTCGTCGGGTTCGGCGTCGGTCACAGGGCCCCCTCGGACAGGTCGGTGGTCGCGGCAGCCGGCTCGGCGAAGCGGACCTGCAGCTGCCCGTCACGCACCCGCGCCCCCACCACGCGGTGCCGGGCGAGCCCGGACGGCAGCGTCAGGAGCCGACGGTAGGACGATACGGAGACGATGAGCTCGTCGCCCTTCCGGACGAGGTCGACGTCGTCCTGCGCCGCCAACGGCAGCGGGAGCGACAGCACCAGGCCGCCCGCCGTCGAGCGAACGGTCATGGTCGGCACGGACACACCCCCCGCGAGCGGGTCAGAGTCGTCGTACACCGACTCCGCGAGGTCGAGAAGCTCGTCGCGGCCCACCGGCTCGCTCGCGCGGTAGACCGACGTCCTGAGCTCCAGCCCGGCGAAGGAGTCGGCAGCGTCCTCGAGCTGACGACGCTGGGCCTCGACCCACGCCCGCCGCCACTCGTCCGCGCCCTCGTCGGGAAAGACGCGGTTCACGATTGCCGCGTCGACGCTGTAGCCGAAGAGCGTCAGGAAGGTGTAGGCCCGCCGAGCCTCGGCCAGCACCACCGACTCGGGCGTGAGCACGAGGCGGACCGAGGTCTCGGGCCCGGTCAGCACCGCGCGTACGTCGTCGAGGTCGGCGTGGAGCCGCTCGATCGCGTCGAACACCGAGTCCCCGGGCATCGGCACGCCCGCCGCCCGCGTCAGGACGGGCTTGAGCGCCTTGACGACGCGTCGCTCGACCGGGAGCACGCGGGTCATGTACCACCCGAGCGCCTCGGGAAGGGCGAGCAGGCGCAGCGTCTCCGCGGTCGGTGCGCAGTCGACGACCAGCACGTCCCACTTCCCCGACCTCGCCTGCGCGCGGACCTCGAGGAGGGCCAGCACCTCCTCGGCCCCGGGAATGACCGTGAGCTCCTCGGCGGCGACCGGGTCCACACCGGCCACGTCGAGCACAGTGAGCAGGTAGCCCTGGATGTCGGCCCACGACCGCTCGAACCGGTCCTGAGCATCGACGTGCTGGACCCACAGGTTCGCCGCGGCCTCGGTCGGCTCGGACGTGGCCGGCACGTCCAGGGCGTCGGCCAGCGAGTGCGCGGCGTCGGTGGACAGCACGAGCGTCCGGCGACCGGCCGCTGCGCTGGCGCAGGCCGTGGCTGCGGCGAGCGTGGACTTGCCCACCCCGCCCTTGCCGGTGAACAGCAGGATCCGCATGCCCGGACCGCGCGTCAGAGCGTCTCGACGCGCTTCTTGAGGCCCTTCAGCGCGGCATCGATGAGGATCTTCTCGCCCTTGCGCTTCAACATGCCGATCAACGGGATGGTCACGTCGAGCGCGAGCCGATAGGTCACCTCGGTGCTTCCGTCGCCACGGTCGACCAGCGTGTAGGTGCCGTCGAGCGCGCGCAGCATCTTGCCCTGGGCGAGGGTCCAGGTGACCTCGCGGTCACCGTCCCAGTCGTAGGCGAGGGTGTACTCGTCCTTGATCGGCGCGACGTCGAGCTCGAAGTAGACCTGCTCGGCCCGGTCACCGGCCCCCGGCTCCACGATCTCGGCCTTCTGCACGCCCTTGGCCCACTCGGGGTAGGACTCGAAGTCGGCGATGACGGCCATCACGTCGGCCGGAGGAGCGTCGACGACGATCGACGAGGAGGTCTGTTCGGCCATGGCCGGAGCCTAGCTCACGGCGCGGACGGCACCGGGCCGGTGGCACCGCGCGTACGCCACCCCCGAGGTCGGGCGATAGCCTGCCGATCGCAGTCCACCACGCTCCAGGAGGTTCCATCGTGCGGGAGTTCTCGACGCCGCTCTCCATCACCATCCCGTCCACGGGGAACCTCACCGACGACGTCGTCACCAACGGCCGCGACCACGCGGACACCGTGGTGTTCAGCCGTCGCACGGACGAGGGGTGGGCCGACGTCACCGCGGGCACGTTCCTCGACGAGGTGCAAACGGTCGCCAAGGGGCTCATCGCCGCCGGCGTGGAGGTCGGCGACCGGGTCGCCCTGCTGTCGAAGACCCGCTACGAGTGGACGCTCCTCGACTACGCCATCTGGTTCGCCGGGGCCGTCACCGTGCCGATCTACGAGACCTCCTCGGCGGAGCAGATCGGCTGGATCCTCCAGGACTCCGGCGCCCGCGCCATCGTGGCAGAGGGCTCGGACCACCTCGCCCGGGTCCGCGAGGCCCGCCGGTCCGGCGACCTCGCCGAGCTCCAGCACGTGTGGTCGCTGCAGGACAACGCGGTCGACGTGCTCGGTCGCCTCGGCTCCGACATCTCCGACGACGTGCTCGAGCAGCGGCGTACGGCGGCGACGCCGCTCGACCTCGCGACGCTGATCTACACGAGCGGCACGACCGGCAAGCCCAAGGGCTGCATGCTCACCCACGGCAACTTCATGTTCGAGCTGGGTGTGGCGGTCGACGAGCTGCACGAGCTGTTCGACAGCCACAGCGCCTCGACGCTCCTCTTCCTGCCGCTGGCCCACGTCTTCGCGCGCATCATCCAGATCGGTGCGGTCAAGAGCCGCGCGCGGCTCGGGCACAGCGCCGACATCAAGAACCTGGTGACCGACCTGGGCGAGTTCGAGCCGACCTTCATCCTCGCCGTCCCGCGGGTCTTCGAGAAGGTCTTCAACAGCGCTTCGCAGCGGGCGACCGCCGACGGTCGCGGCAAGATCTTCGACCGTGCGGCGGACGTCGCGATCGCGTGGTCCCGGGCGTCGGACGGCAAGCGGGTGCCGGTGCGCCTGCGCGCGCAGCACGCGCTCTTCGACCGCCTGGTCTACGGCAAGCTGCGCCAGGCACTCGGCGGCAGCTGCACGTACGCCATCTCGGGCGGCGCGCCTCTCGGCGACCGGCTCGGCCACTTCTACCGCGGCATCGGCCTCACGGTGCTCGAGGGCTACGGCCTCACCGAGACGACCGCCGCCCTCTCCGTCAACCTCCCCGACGCCACGAAGATCGGGACCGTCGGTCGCCCCCTGCCCGGCACGAGCGTGCGGGTCGCCGACGACGGTGAGCTCCTCTTCCGCGGTGGCCAGGTCTTCGCGGGCTACTGGCGCGACGAGGACGCCACGGCCGAGACCATCGACCGCGACGGCTGGTTCCACACCGGCGACGTCGGCGAGGTCGACGACGAGGGCTTCGTCCGCATCACCGGACGCAAGAAGGAGATCCTGGTGACCGCCGGCGGCAAGAACGTCGCACCGGCCGTCCTGGAAGACCGCCTCCGGGCACACGCACTCGTCGACCAGTGCCTCGTCGTCGGGGACGGCCAGCCGTTCATCGGTGCCCTGGTCACGATCGACCGGGAGACCTTCCCCGCGTGGGCGGAGCAGCACAGCAAGTCCTCCGAGGTCGCAGACCTGGTCGACGACCCCGATCTCGTTGCGGTGGTCCAGGAGGCCGTCGACGACGCCAACAAGGCAGTGTCCAAGGCCGAGTCCATCCGCAAGTTCACGATCCTGCCCGGCGAATGGACCGAGGAGGGCGGCCAGCTCACCCCCAGCCTCAAGCTCAAGCGCCGGGTCGTGATGCGGGAGTCCCGCGACGAGATCGAGGCGCTCTACCTCGGGTGACCACGTCGACGGGCTAGACCATGACTAGGTCGGGCTAGTCCCTTCTGACTACACGCACACCATGATCGGGTGGTTTGCTCGGTTTAGCCCGCGAGCCAGTCGAGGACGGCACTAGTTTCGTGCCGCTGCGAGGAATCGGGTCCACGCAGCGTCGTCCGGCGAGAGGGGTGTGCACGTGATGCGTCGACGCAAGGTCCACGAGCGGGGAGCCGCTGCGGTCGAGTTCGCGCTCGTCTCGTTGGTCCTCCTCACTCTCGTGGGCGTCGTCTTCCAGTTCGCCATCTACCTCTGGGCGTTCCAGGCGGCGTCCAACGGAGCACGGGAAGGGGCGCGGGCCTGGGCCGTGAACCCCTGCGGAACCACGAACAGTGACAAAGTCTTGACGGCCGTCGCCCCCGCGGCACGCACTGGGTCCGTCACGGCCACGCCCGCGTTCACAAAGGGTTCGGGCAACACAGCAACGGGCCGCGAACCCGGGGACAGCGTCACGGTGACGGTGACAATGAAGGCCAAGGAGCTCGGTTTTAACCTCGTCCCCGGCTGGGACTACAACGCCGAGATCACCAAGACCGCCACCTCTCGGGTCGAAGACGTGCAGGGGTGCCCCTGATGTTCGCTCGTTTCCTGAAGAACCCGACCATCAAGCGGCGCGAGAACGAAGCCGGTGCCATTGCCATCATGGTCGCCCTCATGGCCATGGTCATCCTCGGCATGGCTGCCATAGCCATCGACGTGGGTCAGGTCTACGCCAAGCGGGCATCGCTCCAAAGTGCGGTCGACCAGGCTGTGCTCGCCGCCGCGGCCGAGCTGGATGGGACCACCGTGTGCACGGCCGGGGCTGTCGCGGCCGCGAAGGACTACCTCGTCAGCAACTGGATCGACCAGGGCGGGGACCCGAAGGCGCTCACAGACATCGACCTCGGCGGATCAGCCACCGACGGCAATGGGTACATGAGTTGCAACAAGTGGCGGGTCGAGCTCTGGGCACCTACGGCAAGGGTGAACCTCGGTCTGGCCAAGGCCGTTATCCCGGAGGAGGAACACGAATCTAGGGGGCACATCAATGTGCCAGCATGGGCGGCCGCCGAGGTGCGATCCCCGCGACTCGGGACGCTGCCGTTCTACGCCACTCCTACGTGCAGCGCCGGTCAGCAGGTCCTGTCGACGGACTCGAGCGGTCACGCGTCACTCCCCGTCGTTCCACTCACTCCGTCCACGGCGACCCTCAACAGCTCGAACCTCACCGCCCTGTCACCCACCACCAGCACGCCCGTCGGCACTCCGGTGTCGAACCTGGTGATCACCGGCACCAACTTCAACTCGCCGACCTCGGTGACCGCGGTCGGCTTCACCACCGCCTCCGGCGACCACTTCCAGGTGCCCGTCGGGCCCGGGACCGCGGTCATCAACTCGTCGACCAGCATCACCGTGGCGTCGGTCCCGGCCGACGTGATCGCCAAGGACGACATCTGGTACGTCCGCGTGCTCAAGGGGGGCAACTGGTCGGCTCTGGACGGCAACGCCACGACCGGCGTCCTGAAGTTCACCGTCGGAGACGAGAAGCTCTACTGCAACCTGTCGGACAAGGGCAACTTCGGTTCGCTCGCGATCAACCGCACCCCGTCGATCAGCAACAAGAACACCTTGATCTACTACAACACCGCGCTGGGCGTCGACCACGAGCTCAGCACGGCCCCGGGTGCACCGAGCGCACCGAGCTTCTGCACCGCGGGCGGCGGTTTCGTCACCGCAGCGGTCGACGGCCAGAACTGCCTCGAGATGGACACGGGTCTGCCGGCGAACGCGCTGGAGGAGGGCATGATCACCGGTTCCTCCCCCATGGGTCGGTTGCGCAAGCCCGCGACGTCCCCCTGCACCCGCCCCACCGTGACGGTGGGCTCCTACAGCCTCAACGACGACGTCCTGAGCTGCTTCTTCACCAACACCACCACCCGCGTCGGCGACGTGACCGGAAACAGCTACACCGGGGAACCCGTCATCAGTCCGGCCATCTTCGACTCGCCCAGGTTCGTCTGGGTCCCGATCATCAACGAACCCCCGAGCGGCGCCAGCCAGAACGTCTCGGTCCAGGGTTTCAAGCCAGGCTTCATCACCGATCAGCCGGCATCCGGGACGAAGGGGAGTCCCGGCATCATCACCGGATCACCCAACGGACTGACCCTCTCCGGCACCAAGGTCCGCGAGATGCGGGTGTGGTTCATCCAACCCAATGCGCTGCCCTCCAGCTCGACCGCCGAAGGCCACGAAGTGGCCTACCGCGGCACCGGCGCCAAGGTCATCGTCCTCGTCGACTGAGGCCGACCCCCACCTCCATACATCTTTGATCCACCCTCGAGTGAAGGAACTCTTCATGGCACGCCGCTCCACGCTGCTCATCGTCGCCGTCCTCATCGCGGCCCTCGGCACCGCAATGATCGTCCTCTACGTGCGCGGCATCGACGACCGTGCCACCCAGGGGCAGGAGCTCGTCGAAGTCCTGACCGCGACCGCCGTGATCGAGGCCGGGGAGACCGTCACGGCAGCCCAGGAAGCCGGGAAGTTCGAGGCCAAGCAGGTCAGGCGGGAGGACATGGTCTCCGGGGCGCTCGACAGCACCGAGTCGATCGCCGACCTGGTCGCACTCGGAACCGTCTACCCCGGCGAGCAGGTCATCTCCGACCGCTTCGGCACGATCGGCAGCATCGAGAGCCTGGTCATCCCCGATGACAAGATGGCGATCTCGATCGAGCTCACCGACTTTGAGCGAGTCGCGGGGTTCGTCAACCCGGGGTCCGAGGTCGCCATCTTCGGAAGTGCGGCATCGCCCATCCGCCGACTTCCGGATGGGACCGAGCAGACCCTGCCGGCCGTCACCCGGATCGTCCTCACCCGAGTCCCGGTCATCGGCGTGGGCACCACGTCGGTGACGTCGACGACGACGACCACCGGCGAGGGCGAGCAGGTCGTCACCGAGGCGGTTCCGCGTACGATCCTGACGGTCGCCGTGACGCAGGAAGAGGCCGAGAAGCTGGTGCTGGCCGACCGCACCACCGAGCTGACGTTCGCGCTGCTCGGTGGTGAGACCAAGTCACAGGACAAGGTCGGCGTCACTCCCGTCGACATCCTTCCGGAGACGTTCAGGGGGGCCGTTGGATGACAGCCATCGTGGAAACGGACCGGTCTCGGTTGAGCGTCCTGCAGGCGATGCTCCATGGATCCGTTCCGCTCGAGTCGATGGAGGCCCTGAGCGAGCACGTCGGCTCCACGCCCCAGGAGTTCGCGGTGGTCATCGGACCTTCGGTGCCGGTGGACGATGCAGCCGTGTTCGCGCAGTGGGCGCGAGTGCACAAGCCGGACCTCGGAGTGATCCTCCTGCGGGAGACCGTCGACGCGCACGCGCTGTCGACGGCGCTGCGGAGCGGCATGCGCGAGGTCGTCGAGTCGCGAGACCTCGCTGGGCTCACCACCGCTGTCAGCCGAGCCAGGGCGGTCTCCAACGCCATCGTCCAGACGCTCGAGGACGAATCCCAAGCAGCTGCGCAAGCGGCCCTGTCCGAGGCGCAGGCGCGCGCGGACGCAGCCCGCCAGGAGGCCGAGAGGCCGACGGGGCGCATGGTCACGGTGTTCTCCACCAAGGGCGGCGTGGGCAAGAGCCTGATGGCCACCAACGTCGCGGTGTCGTTCGCAGACCAGGGCAGCACGGTGTGCATCGTCGACCTCGACGTCAACAACGGCGACATCGCGATCATGCTCCAGCTCACACCGATGCGAACACTCAACGACCTCGCGGCGTTCCACGGGGACATCGACGTCGACGTCGTCGAGACGCTGGTGACACCATGGTCAAAGACACTCGGGGTGGTCGCTGCACCGGTGCACCTGGACGCGCCGGACCAGGCCACCACCGAGGACGTCGGCAAATTACTGGACCTCCTCGTGCGCGTCTACGACTTCGTCGTGATCGACACGTCCGGGGTGTTCGACGACTTCGCCCTGACTGCCCTCGACCGCACGGACACCCTGGTCCTGGTCGGCACGCTGGACATCCCAGCCCTGAAGGGCCTCAAGCTCGCGACCCAGACGCTGGACCTCCTCAACTTCCCGCGTGAGAAGTGGCGGTTCGTGCTCAACCGCGCCGACGCCAAGGTCGGGCTCTCCAGCGACGAGTTCGAGTCGACCCTCGGCCTCAAGGCCGACTGCACCCTCGTCTCGAGCCGTGAGGTCCTCGCGGCGGTCAATCGCGGCGAACCACTCGTCAAGGCCTACTCCGGCCACGCCAACAGCAAGGCGATCAAATCCTTCTCCCACTCCATCGCGGGCGCAACCCGCGCCGCTGACGCTGACGTCGAGCAGGACGAGAAGTCGCGCTCGTCATCAAGCCGATTCCGACTGAGGAAGGCCTGACATGGGGCTCACCGACCGACTGGCCGCCGCGCAACGTGCCCGCGCCGAGGCACCTCAGGTCCCGGAGGAGAAGGCACCGGCGACCACGGGCGCCAGCTCCCAAGCAGCTCCCAAGGCCGGCCGGGCGCCGGCACGCGACCCCTTCGAGGGCGTCAAGCGCGTCGTGCACGCCCAGCTCGTCGCATCGCTGGGGCCCAAGCTCTACGACGTCCACATGACCCAGAGCGAGCTGGAGAGCAACGTCCGCCTCGCCCTCCAAGGTGCCGTCGCTGCAACGGATGTGGTCATGTCCGGTGCGGACCGGACCAGGATCACGCAGGAGATCTCTGACGACATCCTCGGCTACGGGCCGCTGGAGCCACTCCTCCGCGACCCCGACCTTTCCGAGGTCATGGTCAACGCCTACGACTCCATCTACGTCGAGCGGGGCGGCAAGCTCGTCAAGACCGGCACCAGCTTCTCCGACGAGGCCCACCTCCGTCGCACGATCGACAAGATCGTCGGCAAGATCGGTCGACGTGTCGACGAAGCCAGTCCCATGGTTGATGCCCGCCTGCCCGATGGATCGCGTGTCAACGCGATCATCCCTCCCCTTGCGCTCGACGGGTCCAAGCTCACGATCCGCAAGTTCTCCGAAGACCCCTACACCGTCCAGGACCTGATCAACTTCGGCAGCCTCACGCCCATGTCGGCGAGCCTGCTCGAGGCGTGCGTCAAGGGCCGCCTCAACATCCTGGTGTCGGGCGGCACGGGCGCCGGCAAGACGACCACGCTCAACGTCCTCTCGTCGTTCATCCCCGACGACGAGAGGATCGTGACCATCGAGGACGCCGCCGAGCTCCGGCTCGGTCAGGATCATGTGTTGCGCCTCGAGTCCAGACCGCCCAACATCGAGGGCAAGGGTGCGGTGCTCATTCGCGACCTGGTCAAGAATTCCCTGCGCATGCGTCCCGACCGCATCGTCGTGGGCGAGATCCGCGACGCAGCCGCGCTCGACATGCTCCAGGCGATGAACACCGGCCACGACGGCTCGATCTCGACGCTGCACGCCAACACGCCTCGCGACGCGCTCTCCCGCCTCGAGACGATGGTGCTGATGGCCGGCATGGACCTGCCGGTCCGGGCCATCCGCGAGCAGGTCTCAAGCGCGGTCGACCTCATCATCCAGCAGACCCGACTCAAGGACGGCTCCCGACGCATCACGGCCATCACCGAGATCGTGGGCATGGAAGGTGACATCATCACCACGCAGGACGTCTTCATGTTCGACTTCTCCGCAGGCGTGAACGACCAAGGAAAGTTCCAGGGCGGGCTGGTCTCCACCGGCCTGCGGCCCCGCTTCCTCGAGCGTCTCGCTGACCACGGCGTCCATGTCGACCCGGCCGTCTTCGCGACCAGCGGCGGCTTCCGATGAGGCTCGCTCCCTCGCTGGCAGCGGTCGCTCTCGCCCTCGGCGTGGTGGCGACAGGGTCCGGCGCCCATGCCGCGGACGAGATCAACATCGACCACGTGCAGACCGAGGACGGAAAGGTGTCCATGCTGCTCGGCGTCGATCGCCTGCCGGGCGGCGCCGCACCCGACCTCGACAGCGTCGTCGTCACGGTCAATGGCCAGTCCGCCGACGCCTCAGCAGAGACCGTCGAAGGCGGCCAGGTCGAGCGCACGACCGTGCTCGTGCTCGACGCGAGCAACAGCATGGAAGGCGAGAAGCTCGCCGCCGCGACGAGCGCCATCGACTCCTTCGTGGAGTCGGCGCCCGCCGATGTCCGGATCGGCCTCGTCACCTTCGCCGGCACTGTTCTGCAGACCATCGAGCCGACCACCGACCACCAGTCGATCGTCGACGAGCTCGCCGGTGTGCAGCTCAAGCCGGGTACCAAGCTCTACGACGCTGTAGCCGCGGGTGCGGGGCTGGCCGGAAGCGAAGGCGCCCGCTCGCTCCTCGTCCTGTCTGATGGTGCCGACACCGGCAGCATCTCGACCATCGATGAGCTGTCCGACAGCGCAGCGGAGTCCGGCGTCGTCGTCGACGTCGTCGCGCTGGCCCAATCGGCAGAGCAACAGGCGATCCTCGACGGACTTGCGTCCGCCGCAGGTGGCCAGGTCATCCCAGCCGACCCCGGCGCGCTCGACGCAGTCTTCTCCGCGCAGGCCGACGCACTCGCCTCTCAGGTGCTGGTCAGCTTTGACCTGCCCCCTGGCGTCTCGGGTGAGCAGACCGTCGAGACCTCACTGGCGGCTGGCGGCGACACCTTCACCGACGCCGCCTTCGTCACCCTGACCGGATCGACGTCGGCTGCTGCGCCGCGGATCATCGAGCCGGAAGAGCCGCTGATCGATCGGACTGGCTTCATGCTGGGCGCGCTCGCGCTCGGACTCGGGCTCGCGGGCGTGCTGGCCTTCGCCCTGGGTGGCGGGTCGTCCACGTCGCTCAGCGACAAGCGGCTGAACGCATACTTCGAGCAGGGAGGCAACTCCGCACCGACCGCGGGCAGCCGCCGGAGCCGCGGGAAGGCGCAAGGCAGCCTCAAGGACGCGGCCGTCGGGCTTGCCGGGCAGGTCGTCAAGGGAGACTTCGAGGACCGGCTCTCCAAGCGATTGGCCGGCGCCGGATCGTCCCTCAAGGCGGCGGAGTGGCTCCTCCTACACGCAGCCATCGCCGTGGGGGCGGCCTTCGCAGGCCTTGTTCTCAAGGGCGGCATGCTGATGATCCTGGCGTTCGTGGGTGGCGTCGTGCTCCCGTGGTGGTGGCTAAAGCGCAAGCACTCCAAGCGGCTGGCTGCCTTCAACGCTCAGCTCGCCGAGACACTCACGCTCATGTCAGGCGGGCTCTCGGCAGGACTTTCCCTTCCTCAGGCTGTCGACACGGTCGTTCGCGAGGGGCACCAGCCGATGGCTGGCGAGCTGGGTCGTGCGCTGATTGAGCAGCGACTCGGCATCCCGATTGAGGAGACACTGGAAAATGTCGCCGCGCGCATGGAGTCCGAGGACTTCTCTTGGGTCGTCATGGCCATCCGCATCCAACGCGAGGTCGGCGGCAACCTGGCTGAGCTCCTCAACACCGTCTCCGAGACGCTCCGCGACCGCGAGTACCTGCGACGTCAGGTGAAGGTGCTGAGCGCAGAAGGTCGGTTCTCGGGGTACGTGCTGACCGCACTGCCGATCTGTCTCTTCATCTACATGCTGCTCTTCAAGCGAGACTTCGTTGAGCCGCTCTATACAACCGGCATGGGCTTCGTCCTGCTCGGCATCGCTGCCGCGATGCTGGTCGGTGGCGGGTTTGTGATGTCCCGACTCACCAAGATCAAGGTGTAACCACCATGTTGCTGATGCTAGGAGCAGTTCTGCTCTTCGGCGCACTCGTCCTTGCGCTGTCGATCATGGGCGTCCTTACCTCTGAACGGCGCGCGGTTGCGAGGTCCGTCGCGGCCGTCCAAGCCATCAACTCCGCACCAAGTGTCATCGCCGACGAGCTTGACCGTCCTTTCACCGAGCGTGTGATCGCCCCACTTGGTGGGCGGCTCGTGGGTGTTGGCAAGATGATCACCCGCGCCGACACGGCGACCAAGATTTCGCACCGACTGGACATCGCCGGCAACCCGTCGGCGTGGGACGTCAACCGCATCATCGGACTCAAAGTCCTGGGACTAGGAGGTGTGGGCGTCTTGGGGTTCCTCGTCACGCTGTCGCGTGGCTACCCGGTCAGCAAAGTCCTACTCATCACGGCCGGCTTTGCCGCTTTTGGGTACGTCCTGCCGAACGTCCTGCTGAAGAACGCCGGCGACAAGCGCGAGAGCCTCATGCGCAACTCGCTCCCCGACGCCATCGATCTCCTCACCATTTCTGTCGAGGCCGGACTCGGGTTCGACGCTGCTGTCGCGCGGGTGGCGAAGAACACCTCCGGGCCACTTGCCCAGGAGTTCTCCCGCCTTCTTCAAGAGATGCAGCTCGGCATTGGACGTCAGGAAGCGATGCGCGCCATGGGCGAGCGGACCAGCCTTCCCGACCTCAAGTCCTTCTGCCTCGCCATGGTGCAGGCCGACAGCCTCGGCATCCCGATCGCTCGCGTCCTCCGCATCCAGAGCCACGAGATGCGGACCAAACGGCGCCAGCGCGCCGAGGAGGCGGCACAGAAGGTGCCGGTCAAGATCCTTTTCCCTGTCATCTTCTTCATCTTGCCGACGATCTTCATCGTCGTAATCGGCCCGGTCTTCTTGTCGATGGGCGACCTGTTCGGCAGCGGATGATCCTCGACATGATCGGGTCGACCGAGCCAAGCCGACTCGCAGGACGAACATGGCGCATCACGACGGCGATCCGGGTCTTCGCCATCGCGTTGTGCCTGGGCCGAACGTTGTCCTCGCAAGGGGCCGCCGACATCGCCATCCCGATCGTCGCCCTCGCTCTGGTGGCGACCCTCGCCAGCCTCGTCGAAGCTCTCTGCGCCGACCGGATGCAGCGCGGGATCCCCATCGGCGAGGCACTCCTGGTCTCCGCTGTGGTCGCCCTGAACCCGTCACCGGACGACTCGATCCTGCTCTACCTCGCCGTGCCTCCGCTCGTCGCCGGGGTCCGACACGGTTGGTTGTCGGCCACCAACGCGTTCCTGATGTCGGCCGCTGCGCTGGTACTGATGGGAGGGCTCTCCACCACCCCACTCGACGTCGACCGCCTCCAGTCAGCAGCCTTCTGGCTCGTCATGGGGCTGGGCATCGGTGTGCTCGCCGGGGTCCAGACCCGCAACATCCGCGACCTCGAGCAGCACCAGGCCCCGTACGTCGCCACGCACCAGCTGATGAGCCAACTGCACGACCTCGCGAGTCGCGGCGAGGTCGGGCTCGACAGCATTAAGCTGTCCACCGAGCTCGCCGGCCGATTGCGGGAGGGGACGGGTGCAGCCGATGTCGCCGTGTACGGCCACGCGTGGGGCCAGCCTCTCGTCCAGCTCGCCGGGCACGGTGACACCACGTCGCTCGCCAGTCATGCCCTTGGAGCCAACCACGACCACAAGGCCGACGTGCTCGTCATCGGCCTGCGCGGTGCGGGTCACCAGCTCGGCAGCGTGGTGCTGCGCAATCCGGACGGCTGGAGCGGTCGATCGCGAGACGTCGCTCAAGAAGTGGCCGACGAGTTCGCCCTGCGGCTGGACACCGCAGTCCTGTTCGACGAGGTGCGTCGACTCGCGACATCCGAGGAGCGCAAGCGGATCGCGCGCGAGATGCACGACGGCGTCGCCCAGGAACTGGTGGCCCTAGGGTACATCGTCGATGAGATCGCATCCGTGTCGGATGAACCCGGGACAGTCGCGCTTGCGGACGAGCTCCGTCAGGAGATCAGCCGGGTCGTCGCCGAGATCCGGTACTCGATCCTCGACCTGCGTCACCACGTGACCGACCACCGGCTGTCGGGCGCGCTCGCTGACTACGTCCACCAGGTCACGCAGGACATGGACCTCCGGGTCAACCTCGTGCTCGACGAGTCGGGGCCGGCGCTTCCCCCGCGAACCGAGTCCGAGCTGCTCCGGGTCGCCCAAGAAGCCATTGGCAATGTCAGGAAGCACGCACGAGCGGACAATCTCTGGATCACGCTCGTTTCCGACGGCACCAAACTGCTGCTGGAGGTGGAGGACGACGGAATCGGCAACGCCAAACCGCGGAACCGGCACTGGGGGCTCCAAAGCATGCGGGAACGCGCAGCCGGTATCGAGGCATCTCTCGAAGTCGCTCCTCGCGAGGGTGGCGGCACCCTCGTGCGCCTGAGCTCCCCACCGTGCACACCATCGGCTGATGCCTACAAGGAGGACGTATGACCACCCGTGTCCTGCTCATCGACGACCACGAGCTGATCCGACAAGGGCTGGCGCGGGCCTTTGAGCGCGACAACGACATGACGGTTGTCGGACAGGCCGGATCGGTGGCCGAGGGAGTCTCCGCGTTCGGTGACCTCGACCCGGACGTCGTGGTCACCGACCTCGAGCTGCCCGACGGACACGGCCTTGATGTGGTCCGCCAAGTACGTGGGAGCAGTGACGCGGTCGGCCTGGTGGTGCTCACCATGCACGCCGGTGACGACCACATCTTCGCGGCGATGGAGGCTGGTGCGTCGGCTTTCGTGGGGAAGGACAGCAAGGCGATAGACGTCGTCAGCGCCGCGCGGCATGCGGCCGTGGCGCCGCGCACATTCCTCTGCGCTGGACTAAGCGCAGCGATGGTGCGGCGTGCGACCGCGCCCGCACCACCCAAACTCTCAGGACGTGAGGAGGAGGTCCTCAACCTACTCGCAGACGGGATCGGCACCGCAGAGATCGCCAGCAGGCTATACATGAGCGAGTCGACCGCCAAGACCCACATCACCCACATCTACCAGAAGCTCGGTGCAGCCAACCGCGCACAAGCGCTGGTGGCGGCCATGCGACTAGGCCTTCTCGACCACGCTGCGACGCAGCGTCCCTAGCTGTGATGCCCAGCCAGGTTGTCCCACCTGGTGATGGGTGTTGACTTGCCGATTGCTGAGTGGAGCCGGTGGTGGTTGTAGTGGTGGACCCATGCTGGCAGAGCGGCGAGGCGGGCTGATTCGGAGTTGTAGAATTCCTCGAAGGCCCAGCCCTCGACCATCGCGCGGTGGAAGCGTTCGATCTTCCCGTTGATCTGCGGCCGATAGGGACGCGTGCGTTTGGGCGTGATGCCTAGCTCGTCACACGTGTCGCGCCACAGGTGCGAGCGGTAGCAGCCGCCGTTGTCGGTCAGGACCCGCTGCACGGTCACGCCGCGTTCGGCGAGCCAGGCCACCGCGTTGCGCAGCACCGCGGTGGCGGTCTCCTTCGTCTCGTCGTCGTGGGCGTCGACGTAGGCCACGCGGGAGTGGTCATCGATTACGGTGGGCAGGTAGCAGGTCCCGAGCGGCTTGCCGTACTTGCTGCGCTGCAAGGGCGTGGCCCTGGCGTTGGCAGTGGCGATGCGGTTGCGCCGGTCCTGGTCGCTTCCGACGTAGCGCCAGACGCCGTCGTCGGGGACTCGGCCCAGCTCGTTGACGTCCATGTGGAGCAAGTCGCCCGGCTTCTCGTGTTCGTAGCGGCGGATCGGCTCGCCGGCGGCGCGGTCGATATAGGTCAGCCGGTTGAGCCGGCAGCGGACGAGGACCGCGGGCAGGGTCGAGGCGGGCATCTCTAGAGCCGGTCACCGATCTCGACCGGACCGAGGCGCTGCTTCCACCGCAGGTGCACGATCTTGCGCACCACCCGCACCGGGGTGCGGTTCGGGCTGGTGGTGCGTCGCCGAGGACCGGTCGAGCATCCCGGCCGGACCTTCGGCTTCGTAGCGATCAGCCCACTTCTTCGCGGTCTTCCACGACACATCGAAACGCTCGGCAGCGCGGCCCGGCGGCCAGTCCTCCTCAACGATGAGCCTGGCCATCTGAGCCGGGGCACGAGGGGTCAGCGCGGCATTGGCATGGGTAGCGTGGGACGTGAAGGCTTCCTTCGGTGGCGGAGCGGTTCCTCAACAGCTCCACTCCACACCCGGGGAGGCGTTCACCTACCTACAGATCAGATCGTGTCGTCGCACGATCTCGACCAACGTGCCTGGGCATCACACCTGATATGGAGTGACCTCCTGTCAAGAGGCAGGGTGAGGCGCCCGTCCCGGTGTTCGGGGCGGGCGCCTCGTGCTTCGTCGTCGTGGGTGCTGGCGAGCGTGTCGTTGGCGACGCGCGGTCAGACTGATATGCGCGGGTTGGGTACCGCAGGACGGTGCTTTCGGCAGGAGCGGGACCGCGTGTCTAGCAGCGAGCGTCACGGACGAGATGTCCGTTGCTCATAGTTGTTTCGCGGGTCGCTCCACGCGCTGCCACCAGCCCGGTGGACGACGGAGCAGATCGTGGTCGGCTACTCCTCGAGAACTGCCAGGGACCAGCACCAGCCGGCCAGCTCACGGGCGATCGCGACGTTGGCGATGGTGGGCTTCTTGCTGCGCTCGATGAACCTCACCCACCGCTGGTGCAGTCGGCGGTTGCCCTCGTCACCACGGGCCCGCGCGGCGGCAGGGGCCAGGTCCCACCGATCGCGCATGGTCTTCCCGACCCGGTAACGGGAGCGGTGGTGCCACGCGGCCTCGACCAGGAGCCGCCGCACATGGGTGTTGCCGGTCTTGGTGATCGACCCCTGCACCCGCGAGGACCCGGAGGAGTACTCGCTGGGCACCAGGCCCACGAAGGAGCCGATGGTGTTGCCGGTGAACCGGTGCCAGTCGCCGATCTCGACCGCCAGGGCGAACCCGGTCAGGGTGCTCACCCCGCGCAGGCACCCCAGCCGCCGCACCAGTGGCGTGAACTCGGAGTCGGCGGCCATCTCACCGATCGCGTCATCGAGCCGGTCGCGACGCGCTTTGGTGACCAGCACCGTGTCGTAGTCGGAGTCGAACGCCAACCGGGTCGCTCGACCGCTCAGCTGCGGCAGCGCCTCGTGACGCAGCCACGCATCGTGCTTCCCGGTCCACGCGTCACCGTCGTAGTAGACGATCCCGTGGCGCAGCAGCAGCTTCGACAACCGGTGCCGAGCCCGCATCAGATCGCCTCGACAGTCCTCCCGCGCGCGGACCAGGTCACGGGCGGCCTCCTGGTCCGCTGAAGGGATCGCGACCGCGGTGACCTCGTCGAGTCGCAGCAGCCGGGCCAGGTGAACCGCGTCCTTGGCGTCGGTCTTCACCCGATCCCCCGAGGGCTTCTGCAACTTCGACGGTGCCGCGACCACACACCGGACCCCCGCAGCAGCCAGGTGACGATGCAGCCCGAACCCGGTCGGCCCGGCCTCATAGGTCACCGCGACCGGACCCGCCAGGCCTTCGATCCAGGACCGGACGTGCTCATACGACGGGGTCAGCTTCGTCTGGACCAGCTCGCCCGTGACGCCGTCGATCGCCGCTGCCGCGACAGATCGTGCGTGCACGTCGAGCCCAACGCTCGTACGCTCAGTGAACACCGGGGCCTCCCACAACTGTTGGATAGGCCGAGCAGGCAGCCCCTACTCGGTAACCCACGACCATTTGTGAGTGAGGCCCCGGCCCGCAACCCCTTCACCGCGAACGGGTCACTCATACCGTCTAGTTGGCAGGGTGGGCCATGTGAAGGCTCGCCAGGATGACCCTGGAATAGTCACAAGGGGCTACTCAACAGCAGCCGATCACCCGATTCGGCGGGAGGCAGACCTTGGCAGAGTCCTCTTCGACGGGTCCTCGCGGACTCGGACCGAGGCTCATCATCCAGACACAAGGGGAAACCATCATGCTCGAGAAGTTCATCACCTTCATGCTCGTCGGCCGCAAGGACGACAAGGGCGCCACGGCCACCGAGTACGGGCTGCTGGTCGGCCTCATCGCCCTCATCATCGTTGCCGGCGTCGGGTTCTTCGGCAACAGCCTCGACAGCTTCTTCAACAGCCTCGGCGGCACCGTCAACGGTTGGAAGAAGTAAAACGCCTGACCGACGTGGCCGGCTGCTCCGCCCGGAGTGGCCGGCCTGTCGCATTGCCCGAGAGGAGAGCGGCGTGAGTGACAGCGACCTGACTCGCGCGCGCGACGAGCGCGGCGCGACCGCCACGGAGTACGGCTTGCTAGTCGGCTTCATCGCAATTGCCATTGTGGCCGGAGTCGGTTTCTTCGGTGAATCGCTCGACGCGTACTTCACTGGTCTCAGCGCGTGGCTTGACGACGTCATCTGATCGTCTTCGATCAGCGACTCCGCGGTAATGACCCGCCCAGGCAAGCGGATGAGCCCCGGGTATCACCAGGGGCTCATCCGCGTCGGGCTGCCGGATAGACCTCCCACCGTGCCCGACCGGGTCGAGGGCACCGTGCAGCTGCGTACCCGAGAACCATCACGTCGAGGGCGACCGGATGCCGGTCGCCCTCGGAGCATTCTCCGGGTACACCGACTCAGAGGGCCACGTCACGTAACCGGCCCTGCCAGGCCCGCGTGAGCGAAGTGACCGTTAAACCAGCTCGTCGTTGGGCACCTTGGGCCGAGCTGCCGCGCGAGGCGACGGCGTACACCTCCACCAGTCCGCGCTCCCCCAGCCGCTCAGCAATGATTCGACACGCCAGCCAGGCTTCCTCGTAGCGGGCCTGGAGGTCTCGCGCATGGGTATCGAAGTCCGCCGCCGTTGGCAGTGCCTCCGGAACACCTTCCCGCCTGACCGCCTCGATGGCCCGACCCAGGGTCACGCGGTCCGGCAGTTGCGTGTCGCGGAGCGCAACGTAGTCGGCAAACCCCTCCATCAACCACGGCTCGACCGGCCTGCGGACCGCATTCGTCGCGACGTGGACCAGTTCGTGGCTCATCACCACCTGCGCACCTGCGCGGCGCAGCCTTTCAGTGACGTCCGGGTTCACAAACACGTGAACCGGTCCTTCGGTGTCAGATGCACGCCCGACGGGGGCAGTCACGGCGGCGATGCCGGCATACGTCCCGGGGTCGGCGCCGAGCGTCTCGTCGAGGCTCGTCGCGCTGGCAGGAACCTCGACCACGACGGGCGAGCTCCAGTCCGGAAGGACTCGTCGTACGACCTCGATCCCCCGCACCGCTCGTGCTGCCACATCTTCTGCAACGCTTGAGGGTCCGTCAGCCATCACCAGGACGTCGTTCGCCCGCGCCACTGACATCCGCCCGCGCAGCCACAGCGGTAACCGACCGCCGTCTGCAGTGGGCGCCTCGAACCCCGCGATGCCGAGCCCCTCGCCGTGCGGAGCAAAGCGCACCGCCACGTCGCTGCGAGCCGGCTCTTCGTCGAAGCCGCCAAGCTGCCACGTGAGCTCTGCTGTGCCGGTCCACGAGCCGTCCGCCGAAACGGTCCCCACCTGGTCGACGTAGCGCGCGGAGACGGCCGTGAGGTCCAGCGAGCGGACGTTCGTTGCGATGCCCGCCAGCAGGCTCTCTGCTGAGGGGACGTCAGGGGGCACCAGCTGCTCCAGCTCCGTTCGGTCGCGGCTGTCGATGGCGTCGACGAACGCCGCCAGGGCGGCCGCGGCCTCCGCCGGGCTCGCACGATGCGCCTCGGCGGGACGCGGCGGCGCAACCTCCTGACGTCCGTCCCGCGTGAGGACGACGACCACCAGGACGACAGCGAGGAACAGCGAAAGGCCGGCCGCCCACAGGAGTGGACGACCGGCCTTCGAGGTCTGCGTGTCAGCCAGGACGGACCGCGCCGACGTAGGGCATCGAGTAGAGGCCCGAGACGGCAACACCGGTGCCGGGGTTGGCGGCGTGCACGATCATGCCGTTGCCGATGTACATGCCGACGTGGCTGATCGGGCTGTAGTAGAAGACCAGGTCACCGGGCTGCAGATCGCTCGCCGCGATCCGCGGGCCGGAGCTGAACTGGGCGCTGGAGGAGTGCGGGAGCGACACACCGGCCTGCGCCCAGGCACGCATGGTGAGGCCGCTGCAGTCGAACGCGTTCTCGCCCATGGCACCGTAGACGTAGGCGTCGCCGACCTGTGCCATGGCGTACTGCACGGCAGCAGCGGCGCGACCAGACGCCGGCACGGAGACGGAGCTGGGCGCGCGGGTCGTGGTGCCGCGCGAGGCGAGCACGCGGTCGCGCTCCTCGGCCTCGAGGTCGGCGAGCAGCTCCTTGGCCTCGGCCAGCTTGTCGTCGACGGTGTCCTTCTCGGCGCTCAGCTGGTCGGTGAGCTCCGCGATCTCCTTGGTGCGGGCACCAGTGGCCTCACGGCGGATCTCGAGGGCTGCGAGCTCGGTGTCGTAGTCGGACAGCAGCGAGGCCTGGAGGTCGTTGAAGGACGACATCGTCGAGAGCGAGTCGAGGAACGCTCCCGGGTCGTCGGAGACGACGATCTGACCGACGGTCGAGATGCCCTCCCCCTCGAGCTGTCGGACGACCGCGTCGGAGACCTGGTCGCGGACGGCGTCGAGACGCTCGTCCTGGCGTTCCTGATCGGCCTTCAAGCCGTTGAGGTCGCTCCGCAGGTCGGCGAGGTCGAGCTTGGCGTCGTGGAGGCGCTCCTGCGCCGCCTCGGCCTCGTGGTAGAGGCGGTCGACGCGGACCTTGACGTCCTTGATGTCGGGGTCGGCCTGCGCGGGGGTGGCGGGCACGAATGAGATGGCAGCGATCGCGGAGAGACCAAGAACGGTCGCGCCAACTCGCTTGCGGGTGTGAGCCACGAGCGGGGGAACTCCTCGGGGTGTCGTACGCCTACCAGGTGAGCTGACGGGTTCGGCACGACTTGGCCTACCTCTGCTCCTCGCGCCGCTCGCGCAGCGCACCTCACAGAGGATTCACCCCAGGGGGAAGTGTGGTTCCCCGGCTCGTCGACCACGGGTGATGCGGGGGGCGTGGTCCACGACTCGGCGCGACGCCCGCGCGGGCCGGGTGACCCACTGCCACGGACGTCAGCCCACACCCTAAACCGCCCACGGAGCGGTCGCCAATCTTCGGGCCAACTTGTGGGAAGTCGTGTCGGACCCCGGCTCAGGCTGACTCGATGACCGGGCCGCTGACTGGCTCAACGAGCCTCAGCGGTGGCACGAGGCCGCCCGAGGCCAGCACGTCGAGCGCGGCCATCTCGTCGTCGTCGATGGTCAGCTCGGGCGGTGGGCCGAGGAGCACCGTCACCACGCAGTCGTGGCAGTGCAGCCCGCGCACCACGCAGGTGTCGCAGTCGATCCGTGTCGTCATGTTCCGAACGGTGACAGGAGCCACCGACAGCGCCTCCGCGGCGTGTCGCGGACCGGCGTGTCGGGCTAGGAGCCGATCACGCCGAGCAGCGCCGACGTCGGCACCGACCGCGCACCCGCTCGGACGATGTCGCGTGCCACCGCCTGGTCGTCACTGACAACCACGACCACTCGCCCGCGGGGCTCCGCCGCCACGAGCTGGCGGATCACGTCGTCGGCGATGACGCCCTCCGGGCTGAACACCACCCGGACGCCACGCGGTGCCGGCATCGCCGTACGCACCGTGGACTCCGCCGCGTCGAACACGACGGTCGTCTCCGCCCCGGTCCGCGCGACCAGCGGTCCCAGCGCCGCGACCAGTCTGCTGCGCTGGGCCTCGAGGCTCGCGGTCGGCCACCGCTGCTTCGTGACGTTGTAGCCGTCGATGACGAGCCGCGCTCGCGGCAGCGAGAGGGTCTGCTCCAGCGTTGCCGAGGTCGCCGGCGCGCTCGACGCGGGCGCGGACTCGATGCCCGCCAAAGCCGACTCCACGGCGTCGCCCGGCGAACCACTCACCGCGGGGAGGGCGAGCTCGCGCCGGAGCCCGGTCGCGGCGTCGATGACCGCGTCGAGCAGGAGCCGGGCCCGGATGCTGGCGGTGTCGCGGTCGGACCGCGCGTCCCGGCGGCTTGCCGCGAGGCCGGACTCGGCCTCCTCCAGCTGCGCGCGCAGGCGTCGTACGTCTGCCTCCGCCGTGCGCGTCGCCGTCTCAGCCGCCGCGACGGCCTCGTCCCGGGCGGCGTACGCGGCGACCCGCGCCTCCTCGGCCGCTCGGAGCACACCGCGGGCCTCCCCCAGCCTCTGGCGCAGCACCTTGTGGTCGGCCTTGGCGCGCTCGCGCTCGGCGCGGTGCTCGGCGCGTACGGCGGTGAGCTCGGCCTGCAGCGCAGCCACCTGGGCGGACAGGCGGGCATGTTCTGCGTGCGCCTGCTCGTCGCGCGACTCGTCGACCTCGAGGGACTCAGCGACCTCCGTGACGACCGCCTCCCAGCCTTCCTCCCTGGCCAGCCACGCGCGCGCAGCCGCGTCGACCGGATCATCCAAAGACGCCTGCACCGCCGCGACCTGCACCGCCGCGTGCTCCCGGAAGGTGTCGTCATCGAGCGCAGCCCAGATCACCCTGCCACCGAGCCTCGCACGACGGGCGGGCGCGAAGCCTGCGACCTTGCGCAACGCGGGAGGAACGGGGCTGACCGACGGCAGGACCGCCGAGACCAGGGCGACCACCCGCAGGCGCAGCCGCTCCGGCACAGCCGCAGGGTCGGTCACGGTCGTTCCGTCACCCGGCGGCCGGGTCGGCCGACGTGTCGGCCGCGGCGCGGTCAACCAGCTCGATGGCGTCGTTGCGGCCGCACCAGCGGCAGGACACCGACTCGACCGCTTCCGAGAGCACGGTTTCCTCCTCGACCTGGTGGTCGCCGGCGAGGTCGAAGTGCCAGTAGTCCGTCGTACGGCGGGTGCGCGTCACGTCGAAGCGGGTGAGGTTGCCGCAGCCGGCACAGCGCCACCGCTCGCCGTCGCCGGGAACGCGGAGGTCGCTGATCTGCTCGGGCACGGGGTCTCCTCGTCGTCGATCGCCTCTGGAGTCGGGCGCGGTCAGCGTAGTCCGCGCGCCGTGCGCCGCGATGTCGGATCCCACGTCTAGCGTCGTCGGACATGAGCACCACCGCCCATCGTCCGTCGAGGGAGAAGTCCCGCTGGGAGGCCCAGCGCAGCTTCGACGAGCTGGGGCGGCCGCTACGAGACCTCACCTTCTGCGTGGTGGACCTCGAGACCACGGGCGGCTCCGCCGCGGCCGGGTCGATGATCACGGAGATCGGGGCGGTGAAGGTCAGGGGCGGCGAGGTGCTCGGCGAGTTCCAGACGCTCGTCAACCCCAACACCGAGATCCCGGCGTTCATCGCGGTGCTCACCGGGATCAGCAACTCGATGGTCCACGACGCCCCGCCGATCGAGTCGGCACTGCCGGCCTTCTTGGACTTCGCAGAGGGGTGCGTCCTCGTCGCGCACAACGCGCCGTTCGACGTCGGTTTCCTCCAGCACTTCGCGCGCCAACAGGGCCGACCCTGGCCGAGGTTCGAGGTGCTCGACACGGCGAAGCTCGCACGGCGGGTGATCACCCGGGACGACGCCCCCAACTGCAAGCTGTCGTCGCTGGCGAAGGTCTTCAACTCCACCACGACGCCCAACCACCGTGCGCTCTCAGACGCCCGCGCCACCGTCGACGTCCTGCACGGGCTGATGGAGCGGCTCGGCGGTCTCGGCGTCCACACCCTCGAGGAGCTCCAGACGTTCTCCGCTCGGGTCAGCACTGCACAGCGCCGCAAGCGCCACCTCGCCGAGGGGCTCCCCCACTCCCCTGGCGTCTACCTCTTCCGCGACGACCGCTCGCGTGTCCTCTACGTCGGGACGTCCAAGGACCTCCGCACCCGGGTCCGCACCTACTTCACGTCGTCGGAGACCCGCACCCGCATGGGCGAGATGGTCGGCCTGGCCGAGTCCGTCACCGGAATCGAGTGCGCGACGCCGCTCGAGGCGGAGGTCCGGGAGCTGCGGCTGATCGCCGAGCACAAGCCGAAGTACAACCGGCGGTCCCGGTTCCCCGAGAAGGTGCACTTCCTCAAGCTCACCCGCGAGGCCTGGCCCCGGCTGTCCCTGGTGCGCAAGGTGCTCGACGACGACGCCGACTACCTCGGGCCGTTCTCCTCCAAGAAGACGGCCGAGAAGTGCCTCGCGGCCCTCCACGAGACCTTTCCCGTCCGGCAGTGCAGCGGGCGCCTGCCACTGACCCCTTCTCGATCGGCCTGCGTGCTGGCCGAGATGGGTCGGTGCCTGTCCCCCTGCGACGGCTCGACCGACGCATCGACCTACGCCGCGATCGTGCGCCAGCTGCGTGACACGCTTCTGCGCAGCCCGCAGGAGGTCGTCGAGGCGATCAACGAGCGCATGACCGCACTCGCCGACCGCGAGCGCTTCGAGGAGGCGGGCGTCCATCGCGATCGGCTCGCGACCTTCGTCCGCGCCGCCGCCCGCACCCAGCGGCTGTCGGCGTTGGCCCGCTGCCCGGAGATCGTCGCCGCGCGACGGGAGGACAACGGCCGCTGGTCCGTGCACGTCGTACGCCACGGCCGACTCGCCGCAGCCGGAATCATCCCGCCCGGCGCCGACGCCCACCAGTACGTCCGCGAGCTCAGCGCCAGCGCTGAGACCGTCAGCGACGCTCCCGGCCCCGTGCCGGCCGCGACGGCCGAGGAGTCGGAGAAGATCCTGCGCTGGCTGGAGTCGCCCGGGGTGCGGCTGGTCGACGTCGACGGCGAGTGGGTCTGCCCTCTCGGTGGAGCAGCCCGCCACCTCGCGGTCTACGACGCGGCCAACCAGTCGCGGCTGTCGCTGGTGCCGTTCGACGAGCAGCGCCTGCCGTCGCCGGTCCACCGACCGGTGCGATAGCCGTGGTTCGAGGAGGGCGCTCTGCGCCCGTCGCGAGACCTCAGTCGAGCCCGATGCTGAAGGCAGACTCCAGGTCGTGCTTCGAGTACGTCCGGAACGCGATGTGCGTCTCCGTCTCGGTCACACCCTCGACCTTGTTCAGCCTGTCGGCGACGACAGCGGCGACGTCCTCGTGCTCGCGCACACGCACGAGCGCGATCAGGTCGATCTGTCCGGTCACTGAGTAGACCTCGCTCACGCCGTCCAGTGAGGCGATTGCCTCGGCCACCTCGGGGATGCGCGCGACGTCGGCCTTCACGAAGACGATGGCGGTGATCATGGACTCACCGTAGCGCCACTGCACCGGCACCCGAATGGACGGACCCGTTAGTCATTTGTGACTAGTGAGCATCCATTCCGAACCCCGGAGCGCGAGGCCCACCTAGCGTGACGGCGTCTGAGCCACGCCACGAGGGGACTTCCGGGGATGTCACGAACGCTTGTCCGATCATTCGCGCGCGCCGCAGCCGTCGCCGGATTGTGCCTGGGGGGCTTGGCGGCACCGGGGCAGCTCGCACACGCCGCACCGCCGGCGCCGACCGGCCCGACGGCCGACGGGACGCCCATCCCCACCTTGTCATGGGATTCACACCCGGGCGCGACCAAGTACCGCGTGCAGGGCTCCGAGACCTCGTCCTTCTCGTCACTTCTCTTCAACCAGGAGACGACCGCCACCTCGTACACGCCGACCCGAGTGCTTCGTGCCGGCACCCTCTACTGGCAGGTCCAGGCCATCGACGGCTCAGGCGCCAGCGGCTGGACGGGCTCGTCCGTTGTTATCGGCGACCTCGCCAAGCCGGCCAACGTGACCGTGTCCCCACAGGTCGCGCTCCCGCCCGTCTCTCCCCCGATCGTCTCCTGGGACGCCGTCCCGGGTGCGATCTCCTACGACGTCGAGATGGACAACGAAGGGGACAGCGTCGGCGGCACGGTGAAGGACGTGAAGACCACCACCTACGTCTGGCCTGACCCTCAGGGCGTCGGTGAGCGTGAGGGCTCCGAGGACTTTCACGTGCGCGTGCGGGCGAAGTTCGACAACGGCCTGCAGAGCGAGTGGACCGACTACAAGAAGTACGACGTCGCCCAACTGGACCCGGTCACCTCGGCCACCTGCGACGCCAAGCTCGTGTGCGCCCCCGAGGACGAGACAAGCGTACGACCGCGGGTCGAGGTGCAGGACGTCGTCTTCGACTGGGACCCGGTCAAGGGCGCCAAGGAGTACGAGATCTGGGTCGCGCTCGACCCCGACTTCAACACTCAGATTGAGAAGCGCAAGGTCCTCTCGACCCGGTACTCCCCCACGACGACCTACGACAACAACACGTACTACTGGAAGGTGCGAGCTTACAACGCCGCGGGCGAGCCGACGCCGTGGCCAGCCACTCCCAACGTGTTCGACCGACGCTGGACCCTTAAGCCCTCTCTGGTGTACCCGCCCGTGACCACGGCGAACCCGATCGGCGACGACGTCTACTACCAGTGGTCGCCGGTACGCCACGCCACGCGATACGTGCTGGAGGTGGGCAGCGACGAGTTCTTCACTCCTGGCACCTACGCGTCGTGCTACACGCAGTCCACGACCTACGTCCCGGGGTTCAACAGCGACCGCTGCTCACCGTCGCAGGGTACGACGACCTTCTGGCGAGTCCGGGCGCTGGACGGCCCCCGCTCCCCGCAGGTCAACGGCGTCTACTCGGACACCGGCAGCTTCGTCTACGACAGCGGTCGAATCCAACCGATCTCGCCCGTCGGCATCGACCCCGTCGCTGTCCCGACCTTCCGCTGGCAGCCAAGCCCCGACGCCAACGCCTACAAGATCACCGTGACCGGAGCTGCTGGGACTGTTGATGCGACGACGTCCGCGCTGTCCTGGACCCCGACCGCATTGCTCCCGTCCGAGAGCGACAGGGATGACCCAGACCGCGAGCCAGACTCGTTCACGTGGAAGATCACGGCGATCGACGGCGACGGTCGTCAGTCGCCGACCTTCACGGGTGGCACGGTGGATGTACTCGAGTCTCCGATTGCTGCCGGCCCCTCACCGCTGAGGCCCCTCCCGCTCGCGTCGGGACAGATCTCGTCGAGGTTCCCAGCCCTCGCATGGCAACCGATGGGATCGACCGTCGAAGCGCCCGTCTATTACAAGCTGCGCGTCTCGGAGACGCCGGGCTACGTGCTTCCTGAGTCTGCCAGCCCGATCCTGTCTGCGAAGCTTGCATACCCCGCAGTGACGGACCTCTCTACCTACTTCCTGCGGCCGGGGACCAAGACCTGGTGGGTGGAGGCCTTCGACGCAAAGACGAACACCAGTCTTGGGAGCGGTCCGTCGTCCACCTTCACGATCGAGGCGCCTGCCCGAGCGGCCGGGCACCAGGTCGCCCTCGACGGCCGGTCCGTGGACGAGGCGCACACATGTGCGAAGCGTCTCGTCGTGATCAGCGGGGTGACCGACGACCAGACGGTCTGCGCCGGCATGTCGGCGACGCCCGTCCTGGACTGGGAGTCGGTGCCGGGCGCCGGTGGCTACCAGGTCTACGTCGCCGAGGACCCCGACTTCACCAACCTCGTCTACGACGGGGTGCAGACGATTGGGTCGCGGTTCACACCCGCGGAGGCGCACTCACCGAGTGCGCTCCCCGACAACGAGTCCGGGTCCGCCTACTACTGGTACATCCGTCCCTGCACGCGGGTCATGCCCGCGGTCAACTGCGGCCCAGGGCCTTCAGGTCAGATCGACTCCGGGGCCAGTGCGTTCCGCAAGGTGTCTCCGCGAGTCGAGCTCGCGTCACCGTCAACTGACGCCACGCTGGGCGACCAGGTGACGTTCCGCTGGACCGACTACCACCTGACCAACCAGGCGACGACTCCCGTGTACGACGGGACGGTCCCGCCCTATCAGACTGCGCAGCGCTACCGCCTCCAGGTCGCGCAGTCGGCGACCATCACCGACAGCAACACGATCGATGACGTCACCGTGGACCAGGCCACCTACACCGCCTTCACCAAGACCTACCCCGAGGGTGACCTGTGGTGGCGCGTCCAGGCGATCGACGGCAGCAACAACCGTCTTTCCTGGTCCGAGACCCGCAAGATCGTGAAGGCGACCCCTGCCGCGAACCTCGATCCCGACACCGCCGCGGCGCCCGAGCGAACAGTCGTCGACCCGGTCGCCCGCCCCGCGTTCAACAGCCGCCAGGCAGCGGGTAGCACGCTGTTCCGGTGGAGCGCCGAGGACTTCGACGCCACGTGGGAGCTCGAGGTCTACAAGAACGACGACACCGTCCCGTCCACGGGAAACCAGGTGTTCCGGACGGTGACCAAGCAGGCCGCCTTCGTCCCGGCGACCCCCCTTCCGCCGTCGTCGGAGCCCTACCGCTGGCGCGTGAGGCGCACCGACGTGGGTGGCAAGGCAGGACGGTGGTCCGACCTGGGTCGGTTCTACGTCGACCCGCTCCCGGTGCAGCTCACCAGTCCCACCGACCAGGCTGCCGTGCAGCCGATGGGGACCACTTTCCAGTGGGCGACCTACGGCGGGGCCTCGGCCCGTGCCGCCAGGTACACAATCGACATCGAGCCGGCGAGCAGTGGCGCCACCAACCCGGGTGCGGTGACGACCGCTGCGACCAGCTGGTCCTCTCCCGCCAACCTGGCCAATGGCACCTACACGTGGTCGGTGAAGGCGCTCGACGTCGCTGGCAACAGCATCGGCTCGAGTCCGACCTGGAGCTTCACCGTGGACGCTGGCCTGCGGGCGGTCACACCGACGCAGATCGGGGCTCCCGAGGGATCGTCTGTGGGCAAGACGCTGACCAGCGTCGCACCGGTGTGGAACCAGCCCGACGTGCAGGTCAGCTACCAGTGGCTGCGCAACGGCTCGGCGATCCGGAACGCGGTCGGCCCGACGTACACCCTGACGACCGATGACTACACCCGCGTGGTCTCCCTGCGGGTGACGGGCACCAAGCCCGGTTACCTCAACGGCGTGTCCGTGAGCAACGAGGTCGCCGTGACGGCCGGAGGCGCGCTGCAGAGCGTCGGGGCTCCCACGATCAGCGGCTCCGCGGCCCCCGGCGGCAGCCTCAAGGTGACGACCGGCTCGTGGTCACCCGCGGCGTCGAAGTTCCGCTACCAGTGGCTCCGGACCGGCGTCCCCATCCCGGGTGCGACCAGTGCGACGTACCGCGTCACCTCGGACGACGCCGGCAAGGACCTGTCGGTCACCGTCTTCGGCTCGGCCGAGGGGTTCAACGAAGGGGCGACCACCTCGGCCGCGGTGGCGGTCGCCCGCCTCCAGTCGACCTCCGCCGGCGCACTCAAGTCATCGCGGGTGAAGGTGGGCAAGCGGGCGAAGATCACCGTCACGGTCGCCGTCAGCGGACTCACCACCCCGACCGGCGTGGTGCAGGTCCTCGACAAGGGCAAGAAGGTCGGCCAGTTCACCATGGCGCCGGTGCACAAGGGCAAGAAGACGCTCAAGCTGAAGAAGCTCAAGAAGGGCAAGCACAAGCTGCAGGTGGTCTACCTCGGCAACGCCCAGACCTTCGGCTCGAAGTCGAAGAAGATCATCCTGTACGTCGTGAAGTAGCGGCCCAGCGGTCACGGCGGGGGCTAGTCTCCCGCCGTGACCTGGCTCGCTGACCACTGGCTCGACGTCCTCGGATGGGGCGGCAGCGCGTTGCTCGTCTACTCGCTGCTCCAGGCGAGCGTCCTGAGGTTGCGCGTTCTCAACGCGATCGCGTGCGTGATCCTCATCGTCTTCAACGCGGCGCTCGAGGTCTGGCCGATGGTCGGGATGAACACCGTCCTCGTCGCCATCAACGCGTGGTTCATCGTCCGGCTGCTGCGGGACCGGCACGACGAGACCGCCTTCGAGGTACTCGAGGTCGGTCCCGCCGACGAATACCTGCGCCACACGCTGCGGGTGCACGGGGCGGACATCCTCAAGTTCAACCCGACGTTCGTCCACGACCCGGCCGATACCCAGGACGCCTTCCTGGTGCAGAAGGGCGACGAGACCGTCGGCGTCGTCCTGCTGCGCAAGGACGGCGACACGGCCGACGTGCTGCTCGACTACGTCACGCCGCGCTTCCGCGACTTCTCCCCCGGCGAGTTCGTCTGGCGCAAGAGCGGGCTGCTCGCCGACCGCGGCATCCGGCGGGTGGTGACCCCGCCCGGGATGGTCGGCGCCTACTACGACCGCCTGGGTTTCCGGCGCGAGGGCGAGTCGTACGTCCTCGAGCTCTGAGTCAGGCCGAAGTGGCTGCCACCCAGCGCTCGAGCGCAGCCTGCGCGGCACCCGAGTCGATCGCCTCGGCCGCTTTCGCCACTCCAGCCTCGAGAGCGACGTCCACGTCCGCGTCCGGCGCGTCGTAGACCGCAAGCGCGGCGCCCGCATTGAGCACCACCGCGTCGCGGACGGGGCCCTGCTCGCCGGCCAGGAGACGGCGTACGACGTCGGCGTTGTGGGCGGCGTCGCCGCCGCGGAGGTCCTCGGTGGTCGCCCGCGCGATGCCGAGGGACGCCGGGTCGACCGACGACTCGGTGACCGCGCCGTCGTGGACGCGCCACAGCGTCGAGGTGGTCGTGGTCGTCAGCTCGTCGAGGCCGTCGTCCCCGCGGAAGACCCACGCGTCGACACCTCGCCCGGCCAGGACGCCGGCCATGACCGGCGCCATCCGGGCGTCGGCGCACCCGATGGCCTGGGCCTGCGGCCGGGCGGGGTTGGTCAGCGGGCCGAGGATGTTGAAGGTCGTCGCGATCCCGAGCTCGCGGCGCGGCACGGCCGCGTGGCGCATCGCGGGGTGGAAGGCGGCGGAGAAGCAGAAGGTGATGCCGGCCTCCTCGGCGATCTCCGCAACGCGCGCGGGCGCGAGGTCGAGGCGGATGCCGAGCGCCTCGAGGACGTCGGCGGAGCCGGACTTCGAGGACGCCGAGCGGTTGCCGTGCTTGACCACGAGCGCGCCGGCGCCGGCCGCGACGATCGCCGCCATCGTGGAGATGTTGACCGACATCGACCGGTCACCGCCCGTCCCGACGACGTCGAGGAGCCGGCCGGGCACCGAGATCGGGTTCGCTGCGGCGAGCATCGCGTCGGCGATGCCGGTGACCTCCTCGACCGTCTCGCCCTTGGCGCGGAGCGCCACGACGAGCCCGGTCAGCTGGACCGGGGTCGCCGCACCGGCGAAGACCTCGTCCATGGCCCATCGCGCCTGCTCGGTCGTCAGGTCGCCTCCGGCGACCAGCGTGGAGAGGACGTCGGGCCAGGTGTGGGACATGGGCCCGAGTGTTCCAGACCCCCGGATCACCGGGACCCGGGCATGGCCGGGTTTCGAGACGGTCGCTGCGCGACCTCCTCGACCAGCGAAGAAGCTCAGGAGGTGGCCGGCACCGAGGGGCGGAGCAGGCCGATGACGGCCTCGGCGAGCTGGATCGGGTCGATCGGGTGCGGGACGGCGGCCTCGGCGCGCGACCAGGTGGCGAGCCAGGCGTCCTGCGGGCGACCGGTCAGCACCACGACGGGCGGGCACTGGTAGATCTCGTCCTTGAGCTGCTTGGCGATGCCCATGCCACCGGCGGGCACGGCCTCGCCGTCGAGGATCGCGAGGTCGATGTCGCCGCGGTCCATGTTCTGCAGGACCACCGGCTCGGTGGCGACCTCGACGTACTCGAGCTCGGGGAGGTCGGGGTGCGGACGGCGACCCAGCGCCAGGATGACCTGCTGGCGGGTGTTCACGTCGTCGCTGTAGACGAGGACCTTGAGCGAACGGTCTGCGGCGGCTTCAGTCACGAGACGCATCGTAACCGTCGTCACCGGTCGCCGGCGCCGAGGCATGCGTCACAGGCCTCGCCTTCGGCGTACGCCGCTCCGCGAGGTCGAGCCGCCGGTCCTCGCGATCGGCCTCCTTCATCGACGAGCGCACCCATTGGGTGAAGAGCACGCCGAAGAAGAGGACGCCGATGAGGTCGCCGCTGGCCCAGAGGATCCCGCCGGCCAGGTGCTGGTCCTCGAGCATCGGCGGCAGCCACGCGCCCATCGGTCCCTCCCTGAGCGCGGCGTAGTGCTCCTCCCCGATGAGCGTCGTTTGGCCCATGATCGTGACGCCCAGGAACGCGTGGAAGGGCAGTGTCATGAGGACGAGGAGCACCCGGAACGGGTAGCCGACCCGGCCGGGCACCGGGTCGATGCCCATCAGCGGCCAGAAGAACAGCGTGCCGACCAGCACGAGGTGGATGTGCATCATCTGGTGGACGAAGGACGAGCTCAGGCTGGCGTCGTACCACGGGCTGAAGTAGAGCGCCCAGGGCGAGGCGACGTAGAGCACGAACGCCAGGGGCGGGAACGCCAGCACCTTGGCGACCCGGGAGTGGAGCACCGCCAGCAGCCACCGTCGCGGCGTCGCCGGCAGCGTGCGCAGGGCGAGGGTGACCGGCGCGCCGAGCGCCAGGGCGAGCGGCACGACCATCGACAGCACCATGTGCTGGACCATGTGCACGCTCAGGAGCGTGGTGTCGTAGATGCCCAGCCCCGACATGGTGGCGAACGCGAAGGAACCCATCCCGAGCACCACGAACGACAGCGTCCGACCGATCGGCCAGCGGTCCCCGCGGCGGCGCAGCACGCCCACCCCCACGGCGTACAACCCGACCGCCCAGATGGTCACCACGAACGGGATCGGGTCGATCCCCCAGTCCGTCAGGACGCGTCCGAGCGTGAATCTCGGAAGGACCTCGGCGGCGTCCGCGGAGAGGGCGAGGAGGGTGTTGAGCACGCTGTGAACTTTATGACGGAGCAACACAGGGGGTCGGGGTGCCCCTTGTCCCCACCAACGGCCATAATGGCTGCGTGGCGACAGCAACTGCGACGATTCCGGCCTCCCGTCTGCACGGGCACCACGACCGACCCAGCATGGTCAGCGTGGGCACGATCATCTGGCTCTCGAGCGAGCTGATGTTCTTCGCGGCGCTCTTCGCGTCCTACTTCACCATCCGCGCGGTGAGCCCTGAGCTGTGGGCGCAGGAGACCGCCCTGCTCAACGTTCCCTTCGCGACGGCCAACACCGCCATCCTCGTGGCGTCGTCCTTCGCCTGCCAGTGGGGCGTGTTCGCCGCGGAGCGCGGCCAGGTCGGGCGCACCGGCGGCCTGCTCAACTTCACCAAGTGGGGCCTGCGCGAGTGGTTCATCCTCACCTACGTCATGGGCGCCATCTTCATCGGCGGCCAGGCGCTGGAGTACGCCGAGCTCATCGAGCACGGCGTGACCATCCCGAGCTCGGCCTACGGCTCGATGTTCTACCTGACCACCGGCTTCCACGGCATCCACGTGGTCGGCGGCCTGATCGCCTTCCTGTTCGTCCTCGGCCGCACCTACCTGGCCCGCCGCTTCACCCACGAGCAAGCCGTCACCGCCATCGTCGTGTCCTACTACTGGCACTTCGTCGACGTGGTCTGGATCGGTCTGTTCTTCACGATCTACGTCATCCAGTAAGCACGCCCAGACAGCCATCACCGTCGCAACTGGCAAGGACTCAAAAGTGCGTTTGCTCAACCGAACCGCTGGGCGCCTCTCCCGGCACCGTCGGGGACCTCTTGCGGGTCTCGCCGTGCTCCTCCTGGGGCTGCTGATCAGCGGCTCCCTCTACACGGTCTTCTCCCCCGCCCAGGCTGACTCGCAGCCGAGCGAGACCGAGCAGGTCGCGAAGGGCAAGGAGCTCTTCCTGGCCAGCTGCTCGTTCTGCCACGGCCAGAACGGCGAGGGCGTGCCCACCGTCCGAGACGGCTACCAGCTCGGCCCCTCGCTCGTCGGCGTGGGCGCCGCGGCGGTCGACTTCCAGGTCGGCACCGGTCGCATGCCGATGGCTGCCCCGGGCCAGCAGGCTCCGCGCAAGAAGGTCGTCTTCAACGACGAGGAGATCGCTGCCCTGGCGGCGTACGTCGCCTCGCTCGGCCCCGGCCCGGCCATCCCCAACGAGTCCGACTACTCCATCGACGACCTGTCGGAGGAGGAGCGCCAGGAGGCCATCTCCCGAGGCGGTCAGATCTTCCTCACCAACTGCACCGCGTGCCACAACTTCAACGGTGCCGGTGGTGCCATGCCGCGCGGCGGCTACGCGCCCTCGCTCCACGGCGTCGAGCCCAAGTACATCTTCGAGGCGATGCTCACCGGGCCCCAGCAGATGCCCAACTTCAGCAACGGCAACCTCTCCCCCGAGGAGAAGCGCGACGTCATTGCCTACCTCGGTAGTCTCGAAGAAACCCCCGAGTACGCCGGCTTCACGCTGGGCGGACTGGGTCCGGTGTCCGAGGGCCTCTTCGCCTGGGTGGTCGGTATCGGTGGCTTGGTGGGCGCAGCGGTCTGGATCGCCTCGCACACCACCCGCACGAAGAAGAGCAAGGTGAACGCGTGAGCAACGACAACTCCTCGACGCCGGAGCACCCGGTCAACGCGCCCGACGGCACCCCGGTGCCGTACGAGACGCACGTGCCCACGCACCGCGAGGCCGAGCCGATCGCCGACCCGGGCCTGCCGCCCCACACCTGGCGTCCGACCGACGTCGACCCCAAGGCCGAGAAGCGCGCCGAGCGCCAGATCGCGGCGATGTTCATCGCCGCGATGGTCTTCGCGGTCCTCTTCGTGGTCGCCTACTTCTCCTTCGAGGTCGGCGACAACTGGGACACCTTCGCCGGCCTGGGTGCCTCCACGATCACGCTCGGCCTCACCCTCGGCCTCAGCCTGCTGCTCATCGGCACCGGCATCATCCACCTGGCCCGCAAGCTGATGGCCGACCACGAGATGGTCGAGATGCGCCACCCCGCCGCCTCCCCGCAGGAGGACCGCGACGCGACCGTCCAGGCGCTCAACGACGGTCTGGCCGAGGCCGGCATCGGCCGTCGCCCGCTGGTGCGCAACACCATGATCGGCGCCGTCGGCGTGCTCGGACTGCCGGCTGTCGTGCTGCTGCGCGACCTGGCCCCGGGCGACGCCCTTGACATCGACAAGCTCGCGCACACCATTTGGGAGCCGGGCATGCGCGTGGTGCGCGACGTGGTCGGCACGCCGATCCTCGCCAGCGAGGTCGAGATGGGTGACCTCATCAACGGCACCGCCGAGGCCATGTTCCCGAGCGAGGAGAACGGCTACCCCGAGCTCCACGGCGCGGAGGAGCAGGCCGAGAAGGCCAAGGCCGCCATCATCATCGTCCGGATGGATCCCGACGAGATCACCCCGCTCGCGGGCCGCGAGAAGTGGACCGTCGACGGCATCATCTGCTACTCGAAGATCTGCACCCACGTGGGTTGCCCGATCTCCCTCTACGAGCGCACCACCCACCACGTGCTGTGCCCGTGCCACCAGTCGACCTTCGACCTCGCCGACCACGCTCGCGTGATCTTCGGTCCGGCTGCCCGCCCCCTCCCCCAGCTGCCCCTGGCAGTGGACGACGAGGGCTATCTGGTCGCGCAGAGCGACTTCACCGAGCCCATCGGGGCCAGCTTTTGGGAGCGTGAGAAGCTGTGAGCACGGACTCCAGGATCGACACCAGCAAGGTCGCGACCAGCAACGGCACGACCGCTGCGACCGCGTCCAAGCCGGGCCCCGCCGGTTCGCTGGCCTCGTGGGCCGACGACCGCCTCGGCCTCGCCACGGCGATGAAGAAGAACTTGCGCAAGGTCTTCCCCGACCACTGGTCGTTCATGCTCGGCGAGATCGCCCTGTGGAGCTTCGTGGTCCTGCTGCTCACCGGCGTCTTCCTCACCCTGTGGTTCAACCCCTCCATGGGTCACATCACCTACGAGGGCTCCTACGACCAGCTGCGCGGCGTCGGGATGTCGGAGTCGATGGCCTCGACCCTGCACATCTCCTTCGACGTGCGCGGCGGCCTGCTGATGCGCCAGATGCACCACTGGGCGGCAGCGATCTTCATCGCCTCGATGATGGTCCACCTGCTCCGCGTGGCCTTCACCGGCGCCTACCGCAAGCCCCGTGAGCTCAACTGGGTCATCGGCTGCCTGCTGCTGCTCCTCGGCACCCTCGAGGGCTTCACCGGCTACTCGCTCCCCGACGACCTGCTCTCCGGCACCGGCGTCCGGGCGGCGGACGGCTTCCTCAAGGCGACCCCGGTCGCCGGCAGCTACATGTCGTTCCTGCTCTTCGGCGGCGAGTTCCCCGGCGAGTCGATCATCCCCCGCCTCTACATCATCCACGTGCTGCTGATCCCGGGCATCCTGCTGGCGCTCATCGCCGCGCACATGCTGCTGCTCGTCTACCACAAGCACACGCAGTGGCCCGGGCCCGGCCGCACCGAGCAGAACGTCGTCGGCTTCCCGATGCTGCCGGTGTACGCCGCGAAGGCCGGCGGCTTCTTCTTCATGGTCTTCGGCGTCATCGCCATCATGGGCGGCCTGCTGTCCATCAACCCGGTGTGGAAGTTCGGTCCCTACGACCCGACCAAGGTGACGGCCGGTTCGCAGCCCGACTGGTACATGGGCTGGCCCGACGGCCTCCTGCGCATCATCCCGACCGGCTGGGAGTCGGTGATCTTCGGCTACACGATCTCCTGGAACGTGATGCTGCCGATCCTCATCGTGCCCCCGATGATGCTGGTCATCCTGATGCTGCTGCCCTTCATCGAGGGCTGGATCACCGGCGACAAGCGTGACCACCACCTGCTCCAGCGCCCGCGCAACGCGCCGACGCGCACGGCGGTCATGGTGTCGCTGATGACCTTCTACGGCCTCGCCTGGGCCGCGGGCGGCAACGACATCATCGCCATCAAGCTCGACCTGAGCATCAACCAGATCACCTACTTCATGCGTGTGGCCATCTTCCTCGGCCCGGCGCTGGCGTTCTGGATCACGCGTCGCTGGTGCATCTCGCTGCAGCGCCACGACAACGAGAAGCTGCTCCACGGCTACGAGACGGGCATCATCACCCGTTCGCCCGAGGGCCAGTACGCCGAGCGGCACCTGCCGATCAACGAGACGTCCGCCTACACCCTCACCGCGCGCGACCGAGACGAGATCTACACGGTCGGGGGCGACACCGACGCCTCCGGCGTGGCGGCCCCCAACTCGCGCTCGGAGAAGCTGCGGGCCAAGCTCTCGTCGTGGATGTACAGCCACAACGTGCAGAAGCCCACGCGGGCCGAGCTCGACGAGGCGCACCACCACGCCGAGCACGAGGCCGAGCTCCAGTCGGGGCTCGACCACCCGGTCGATGGTCACCAGTTCGACGACCACCGGCTCCGCAACACCGACGACGTGCCGCTGCGCGACCACTGATCGTCGTACGACCAGCACGAGGGCCCGCCGGGATCATCCCGGCGGGCCCTCGTCGTTCGTCCCGGCTGCATGCTCGCGCGCGATGGGATGAAGCGGTGCCTGAGCCACCTTCTGCGCGACACGAAGGTGGGTGGACCACCGCTCTCACGCGCGCCGGCGTACGACACGTCCGTCAGCGGTGCGTGAGCCACCTTCTGCACGAGTCGAAGGTGGGTGGACCACCGCTCCCCCGCGCGCCGACGTACGTCGCGACCCGCCCGCGGGCGAGGGCCAGCGGGGTGAGACCGGGGTCAGCTGAGAGCCGAGCCCTGCTTCCAGGCGGCCGGGTCGAGGTTCCAGTCGCCGTAGCCGTTCTCGAGGGTCATCGGCCGGTCGGTGCCGGTGTACTCGACGACGTCGCCGCGGCGGCTCATCGCGTAGAGCCAGCCAGCGTCGGCGGTGGACAGGCCCGTGCAGCCGTGGGAGACGTTGGCGTAGCCCTGGGAGCCGACCGACCACGGTGCGGCGTGGATGAACTCGCCGGAGTTGGTGACCCGCATCGCCCAGCGCACGTCGTCGATGTCGTAGGCCTCGGGGCTGTTACGGTTGATGCCGACGGTCTCGGAGTTCATCCGGCGCGACTCGAACTTCTCCATGATCACCTTGACCCCGGAGCGGGTGGTGAAGCCCGGCTTGCCGGTCGTGATCGGCAGCGTGCGGAGCAGCTCACCGTTGCTGAAGACCCGCATCTGGTGGGTCTGGGCGTCGACCCGGTAGACGTGCGCGTCGCCGATCTGGAAGTCGATGCGGCGCGACTCCTGGCCGTAGATCCCGTTGCCGGCGGGCAGGCTGTTGAGGTCGAGGTCGACCGAGACGTCGGTGCCGGCCTTCCAGTAGCGGGCCGGGCGGAAGTGCGCCTCGCGGTCGCTCATCCAGTACCACGAGCCCTTCTGGGCCGGGGTGGTCGTGACCGTCATGTGCTTCTCGAACAGCGCGCGGTCGGTGACCGGCAGGTCGAACGTCACCACGACGGGCATGCCGATGCCCACGGTCTCGCCGTCGAGCGGAGCGACCGAGGGGTAGGTCAGCTCGTCGAGGGTCAGGTCGACGGTGCGGAAGGACCGGGTGCGCTCGACGGCCTCGCCGTCGGACCGCGTCGCGGAGGCGGCGATCCGGTAGTCGGTGCCCGGCTCGAGGCGGGTGGTGGAGGTCCAGGTGCCGCCCTCGACGCGACCCTCGACCGGCCCGACCGCGGACGTCACGCGTACGTCGGACAGGTCGCCGCCGGTCGCGGACACGGTCACCGGCGCGTCGATCGGGACCGCCGCCGGGTCGGGGAAGCTAGTCGTCAGCCGGACGGGGTCCACCGGGTCGGCGGCCTGGGAGCCGCCGGGAACGTTCTCGGCACCACCCGGGGAGTCGTCACCGGGCGTCGAGCCGCTGCTGCAGGCGGCGAGGCCGGCCGAGAGCGTCAGGAGCGCCGCCGCGGCCGCCGTACGACGGTGCGCGGGACGCGTGGACCGGAGCGCGCGTGAACGCATACGACGTGACCCCCTGGAGGTGCCCACCCGGACGGGCGGTGAAACGGAAGAACCCATCCAGCGTACGACGCGGACGGGCTCTTCCAGAATTGCCACGAGGGGCGTTGCTCAGTGGGCGTGCTCTCCGCGGTAGTACTCGAAGACGAACCCGCACGTCACGACCGCACCGGCGGTGAAGCCGATGATGACCAGCCACCAGGCCGACATCGCCGTGCCGTAGACGATGACGCCGAGGGCGAGGGCGCACCACAGCGGCCACCAGGAGTAGGGCGGGAAGAAGCCCAGCTCGCCGGCGCCGTCGGCGATCTCACCCTCCTTGCGGTCCTCCGGCCGCGGGTCCATGCGTGAGGCGTGGAACCCGAGGTAGAGGGTGATCATCGCGGTGAGGAGCGCGGTCATCACGAGCGCGGAGGTGCCGGTCCAGTCCTCGGAGAGGAACCAGTAGCCGGGAGCCACGACCGCGACGAACACGGTGGTGATCCCGAAGATCCATGCCTCGGCCTTCATCGGTCCCTCTCCTCGTCGGTGCGGTCGACCGGCATGTCGGCGCGCTCGCGGAGCATCTCCTCGCGACCGTGCACCTCGGGTGCATCGGCGACGTCACCGTCGCCCTCGGCCGGGTTGTCGTCCAGCTCGAGGAGCGCGACCTCGGGGTGGTGCAGGTCGAAGGCGGGCGACTCCGAGCGGATGCGCGGCAGCATGTGGAAGTTGTGGCGCGGGGGCGGGCAGCTGGTC
This sequence comes from Nocardioides sp. T5, assembly GCF_048161455.1. Lineage (NCBI taxonomy): Bacteria > Bacillati > Actinomycetota > Actinomycetes > Propionibacteriales > Nocardioidaceae > Nocardioides > Nocardioides sp. T5. The sequence goes on from NZ_CP182415.1 coordinate 2,960,952, forward strand.
GCCCACTCGAGCGAGCGGCCCCAGCCCCACGGGTCGTCCACCTCGACCTTCGGCCCCTTGGCCGAGAGGTAGACGTTGAGGAAGAACGGCAGCGTCGACGCGGCCAGGAGGAACGAGCCCACCGTGGAGATCTGGTTGAGCGTGGTGAAGCCGTCCTCGGGCAGGTAGTCGGCGTAGCGACGCGGCATGCCCTCCACACCCAGCCAGTGCTGGACGAGGAAGGTGGTGTGGAAGCCGACGAACAGGATCCAGAAGTGCACCTTGCCGAGGCGCTCGTCGAGCATCCGGCCGGTCATCTTGGGCCACCAGAAGTAGAACCCGGCGAACATCGCGAAGACCACGGTGCCGAAGACGACGTAGTGGAAGTGCGCGACCACGAAGTAGGAGTCGGACACGTGGAAGTCGAGCGGCGGGCTGGCCAGGATGACGCCGGTGAGGCCGCCGAAGAGGAACGTGACGAGGAAGCCGATCGACCACAGCATCGGGGTGTCGAAGGACAGGGATCCGCCCCACATCGTGCCGATCCAGTTGAAGAACTTCACTCCTGTGGGCACCGCGATCAGGAACGTCATGCCGGAGAAGAACGGCAGGTCGACCGCGCCGGTGACGAACATGTGGTGCGCCCACACGGCCACGGACAGCATCGCGATGCCGAGGGTCGCCGCGACCAGGCCGACGTAGCCGAAGATCGGCTTGCGGCTGAAGACCGGGAGGATCTCGGACACGATGCCGAAGAACGGCAGCGCGATGATGTAGACCTCTGGGTGGCCGAAGAACCAGAACAGGTGCTGCCACAGGATCGGGCCGCCGTGCGACGGGTCGAACACGTGGGCCCCGAGGATCCGGTCGGCCTCCAGCGAGAGCAGCGCACCCGCGAGGATCGGGAACACCATGATCACGAGCATGCTGGTGATCAGCGTGTTCCACACGAAGATCGGCATCCGGAACATGGTCATGCCGGGCGCGCGCATGCAGATGATCGTGGTGATGAAGTTGACGCCACCGAGGATGGAGCCGAGACCGGCCATCCAGAGACCCATGATCCACAGGTCACCGCCCACGCCCGGGCTGCGTACGGCGTCGGAGAGCGGCGTGTAGGCGAACCAGCCGAAGTCGGCGGCACCGGAGGGCGTGAGGAAGCCGGACGCGGCGATCAGGCCACCGAACAGGAACAGCCAGTAGCTGAACATGTTGAGGCGCGGGAACGCGACGTCGGGGGCGCCGATCTGCAGCGGCATGATCACGTTGGCGAAGCCGAAGAACAGCGGCGTCGCGAACAACAGCAGCATGATCGTGCCGTGCATCGTGAACAGCTGGTTGTAGAGCTGGTCGTTGACGATCTGCTGGCCGGGGTAGGCCAGCTCGGAGCGGATCAGCATGGCCATGATGCCGGCGATGACGAACCACGCGAACGAGGTGATCAGGTACATCTTGCCGATCAGCTTGTGATCGGTGGTGGTCATGATGCGCACGGCCTGCTCGCCGAGTCGCTTCCTGGGCTCCGGGGGCGGGGTCGCTGCCTCCGGCCGGGACGTGGTGGGGGCGCTCACTCGCTGTGTCCTTCCGAATCGTCCTCGAGACCCGCCTGCTCGCGGACGTAGTCGCCACCGAGGATGGGCAGCTCGGCGGTGTTGCCGGCGTCGGCCAGCTCACCGAGGTAGGCGTCGTACTCGTCCTGGCTGACGACCTCGACGTTGAAGAGCATCCGCGAGTGGGAGACACCGCAGAGCTCGTAGCACTTGCCGGCGTAGGTGCCCTCGACGGTCGGGGTCACCTGGAGCCTGTTGACCCGTCCGGGGATGACGTCCATCTTCACGAGGAACGACGGGACGCCGAAGTCGTGGATCACGTCGGGCGAGTGGAGGTTGAACTGGATGGTCTGGTCGACCGGGAGCACGAGCGTCGGGATCTGGGCGCCGGTGCCGGACGTGTAGACGTAGGAGTCGTAGGCGAAGTCCTCACCCGTGGCTTCGGCCGACGGGTCCTGCTCGCCCACACCGTGGTTGAAGGTCCACGACCACTGCTGGCCCAGGACCTCGACGGTCATGTCGGGCTGGGGGTCGATGTTGAGGACCTCGTCCTGCACCCGGACGGTGTGGAAGAAGAACACGACGCACATGAGGACCGGGGCGATCGTGTAGAACACCTCGAGCGGCAGGTTGTAGCGCGTCTGCCGCGGCACCTCGTCGTCGCTGCGGCGACGGAACTTCACCACGGCGTAGAAGATGAGGCCCCAGACGATGACGCCGGTCACCATCGCGGCGACCCAGGCCCACTTCCAGAGCTCGTAGGTGTAGGGACCTTCCGCGCTGGCGCGGTCGGGCATCGCGAGGTTGCGGATCTGGTGCTGGTCGGCCTCGGAGCACCCGGCCAGAACCAGCATCGCCACGCCCAGCAGCGCGACCCTCAGGGTGCGCCGCACGGGCGCGCCCGAAAGCTTGGGGACTTGCAGACCCACTGACGAGCCTCTCTCTCGGTCCTTCTCGACAAGACAGAGGGTATCCCCATCTGGCCGCGTCGTGCGGGGCAGGGTCGGGTGTCGGCCGATCTGCGCAGGTCAGGGTCCGTCCGCCCACCCCGAGGGCGCTGCGCGTGGCATAAGTTGCCCCTGTGACTGCCCCTCCGCCCGGGCCCGCCGACCTCGACAGCGCGTCGTCGGTGCCACTGCACCCGGCGGCACGCGAGGTGCTCCTGGCCGCCCTGGACCGGGGGTATGCCGACCCGCGCAGGTTGCACCGCGCCGGCCGCGAGGCACGGCTGCTGCTCGACAACGCGCGCGAGGCCACGGCGGAGGCGCTCGGCGTACGCCCCGACGAGGTCACCTTCACCCCCAGCGGCACGCACGCCGTGCACCTCGGGCTGCTGGGCCTGGTCCGCGGGTCTCGCCGCGGCGCCGTGGTCGTCCACTCTGCCGTGGAGCACTCCGCCGTGCGGCACGCCGTGGCATGGGGCGCCGAGGCCTTCGAGGTCGGCGTCGAGGGCGACGGGCGCGTCTACGACGGCGACCTCGTCGAGAACGCCTGCTCCCCCGGCGTGGCAGCGGTCGCGCTCCAGACCGCGAACCACGAGGTCGGCACGCTCCAGGACGTCGGGGACTTCCGGCTGCCCAACGAGGTCCCGCTCTTCACCGACGCGTGCGCCTCCATGGGCCGGCTGCCGCTGCCGTCCGGCTGGGCGGCCGCTGCAGGGTCGGCGCACAAGTGGGGCGGCCCGGCGGGCGTCGGCGTCCTGCTGGTCCGCAAGCGCGCACGCTGGCGCAACCCCTTCCCGGGCGACGACCGCGTCGACGAGCGCTCGACCGGCTTCGAGAACATCCCGGCCGTCCTCGCCGCGGCCGCCTCGCTCCAGGCGGTCGTGGCCGAGCGCGACGAGGTCAACGCGCGCCAGCACGAGCTCGTGGAAATCGTACGCCGCCGGGTGGCCGCGGAGGTGCCCGACGTCGAGGTCGTCGGCGACCCGGACCGGCGCCTCCCCCACCTCGTGACCTTCTCGTGCCTCTACGTCGACGGCGAGGCGCTCGTCACCGAGCTCGACCGGCGGGGCTTCGGCGTCGCGAGCGGGTCTGCGTGCACGGCCTCGACACTGACGCCCAGCCACGTGCTCGAGGCGATGGGCGTCCTCACGCACGGCAACGTGCGGCTCTCGCTGCAGCGCGACACCACGCGCGCCGACGTCGACGCCTTCTGCGACGTGCTGCCCCAGGTGGTGGCCGAGATCCGGTCGCGGGTGGGCCTGTGAGCGACTCCCCCGGTCCCTCCCTGGACGTCGCGCTCGAGCTGGACTGCCGGGACATGCCGTGCCCGATGCCGGTCATCGAGCTCGCGCGCCACCTCGGCGACGTCGAGGTCGGCGAGCTGCTGGCGGTGGTCGCCCACGACCCGGCCGCCGCGGTCGACGTACCGGCCTGGTGCCGGATGAAGGCGCAGGACTACGTCGGCGCCGACGTCGCGTCGGACGGCGCGCCGCGCTACGTCGTACGACGTCTCACCTGAGGTCGGCGGTCGGCCAACCGGGTTTCGACACGCTCCGTCGCGACTTCGTTCCTCAGTCGCGGTCGCTGCTCAACCACCGACGATCAAGGCCGCTGACGCGTCCTCGATCAGGGGCGGATCGTGCGCAGGTGCGGCTCGAAGTCGGCGGCGGCGTCGTCGCCGTAGGTCGCCGCGCACCGCTCGAGGAAGGCGCTGCGGGAGATCTCGTACTCCTGGGTGCCGACCTTCTCCACCACGTGGACGGCGAGGAGGCAGCCGAGCTGTGCGGCGCGCTCGTGGCCGAGGCCCCAGGTGAGGGCTGCGAGGAACCCGGCGCGGAACGCGTCGCCGACGCCGGTCGGCTCGACCTTGGCGATCTCGGGGACGGCGCCGACGACGATCGACTCCGCGCCCTCGCGGTCGATCCGGACGCCGGCCGCGCCGAGAGTGACCACCCAGGTGCCGACGCGCGAGAGGATCTCGTCGCGACTCCACCCGGTCTTCTGGGTGATCAGGCTCGCCTCGTACTCGTTGGAGAACAGGATGTCCGCGCCGTCGATGAGGGGCCGGATGAGGTCGCCGTCGCCGAACGCCAGCTGCTGCGAGGGGTCGGCCAGGAAGCGATAGCCCCGCTGGCGGCACTCCTCGGTGTGGCGCAGCATCCCGTCCGGGTCGTCCGGCCCGATGATCACGTAGTCCGGAGCGCCGACGCGGTCCACGATCGGCTTGAGCTCGATCTCGCGGGACTCGCTCATCGCGCCGGCGTAGAAGCTGGCGATCTGCGCCATCGAGGTGTCGTTGGTGCACACGAAGCGCGCAGTGTGGCGGGTCTCCGAGACGTGCACGGAGTCGCAGTCGACGTTGTGCCGCTCCAGCCACGAGCGGTACTCGGCGAAGTCCTCACCGACCGCGCCGACGAGCACCGGGCGCAGGCCCAGGTTGCCCAGTCCGAAGCAGATGTTGGCGGCGCAGCCGCCTCGGCGCACCTCGAGGTCCTCGACCAGGAAGGAGACCGAGAGCTTGTCGAGCTCGTCGACCACCAGGCTGTCGGCGAACTTGCCCGGGAAGGACATCAGGTGGTCGGTCGCGATGGATCCGGCAACGAGGAGGGACACGCCGCGAGACACTACCTCGCAGTACGGCTCGGGATACGCATCAGTAGCCAATAGCGTCGTGCCCATGACGACGTCACGACGCCCCGCACCCCTCTTCAGCGACGAGCTGGGCACCCCTGCCGAGATGGCCGCCGACGGCCGCGAGACCAGCCGCAACCTCGGCCTCCGGAGCGGCCTCGAGCGCGCGGCTCGGGCCGCCACGTCGCCCGCCCCGAGCCTGCGCTTCGACGACTACCCGGCCGAGGTCGGCAAGCGCGAGATCCGCGTCTCCGACGCCGCCGCCCGGATCGCCAACGCGCTCCACCTGCACCTGGACTGATCGAGGACGCGGCCCCAGCCGTACGACGAAGGGCCCCCGCCACTGGCGGGGGCCCTTCGTTTGGTGCTGCTGGTTCTCGTCTGACCGGGTTTCGACACGCGGGTCGTGACTTCGTCCCTCAGTCACGCCGCTCGCTCAACCACCATCAGCGAGTCCGCTGGCGCGTCCTCGCTCAGTGGAACGAGTCGCCGCAGGCGCAGGAGCCGGTGGCGTTGGGGTTGTCGATCGTGAAGCCCTGCTTCTCGATGGTGTCGACGAAGTCGATCTCGGCACCGTTGAGGTAGGGGACGCTCATCCGGTCGACGACCACGGTCACGCCGTCGAAGTCGGTGGTCACGTCGCCGTCGAGGGTGCGCTCGTCGAAGAAGAGCTGGTAGCGGAGGCCCGAGCAGCCACCGGGCTGCACGGAAATCCGCAGGGCCAGGTCGTCGCGACCCTCCTGCTCGAGGAGGCTCTTGATCTTGCCGGCAGCGACATCGGACAGGTTGATCTGGTCAGTGCGGCGCTCGGTGGTCTCGACCTGCTCGGTCATCTCATCACTCCAGAAGTCTCGGGTACTGCTTGGCTCAATGGTCGCACACCGAGGGTTATTCCCCGTGCTCGCGCTCCTGGGCGCCTTCCGGTCGAGGTGGCGGCACATGGAACCTCTCACGGCCGTTGACCCGCAATCTGCCGCCACCACCGGAGGCATGTCGGCGATGGTGGCGGCCGATTGCATGTGGCCGGCGCCACCAGCCGCAATCTGCCGCAATCTGCCGCCACGGTCAGGTCCTGCGGTGCCGAGGCGGGGCCACCGGTATTCGAGCGAGGAAGGCCGCTCTTCCCGCCGGGGTGAACAGCGAGTCCCGTAGGAGCCGGTGCCACTCGCGGATCCGGGTGGGGTCGTGCGGCCGTCCCAGCGAGCGGTCAGCGTCTTCGAGGATTGTCACCGCCCGATGGATGACGTCTCCCCCGGTGTAGGCACGGCGCACGAACCCTTCCCGGTCGACCCGTCGGTCGCGTCGCCGGTCGCGGACCCTGCGAGGCGCCTTCTCGTGCTCGTCCCCGTCGTATTCGTGAAGAGCGTTCGTGCCGACCACCCGCAGGTCTGCCTCGGCCACGAGGACTCCATCTGCGTCGACGACCGCCCACTGCGGCTCCACCTCGATGTCGCACACGACATGAAGCAATCGGAGCAGCGACTCCCACAGAGACTGGGCGCGACCGTCCACCAAGGGCAGCGCGGCACGCAGCCGTCGGCTTCCGGGTCGCCGGGTCCTCGCGATCGCCTCGAGCTGGTCCAAGGAGACCAGCTCGAGGAAGAGCGCGGCGTCGATCAGCGCTACCAGGTCGACGACCCCGATCCACCGCGCCGCCGCCGTGAGCGCTTCAGGGACCGTCGCCACGCGCAGGCCACGGATGACGACGTGTTCCACCGGCCGGATGTGTCGACTCGTGTGCACACCGCTGCGCATCGGCCTGGGGTCGTCTTTTCGCAGCGCGATGAACACGGGACAGGCATCGGGCACCGGAACGAGCGGTATCCCGTGGACCTCTAGCGCCGTGAGTCCGGTGAAGCACCCGACGTCCGTCAGCAGGAGCTGCCAACCCGCAAGGTCGCTCTCGGCCCAGGTCGGTGGATGGTCGGCGGGCACCGAGACACCTGTCGGTCGGTGGACGCCGTACGTCACGTGCGCCCATCTCGCCCCGCGTCGATGCCCACGGACTGGATCCGGCTTCACCATGCCTCGAGGCTGGTGGCACGCCATCATTTCGACGGGTAACCGTGACCGAGCCTGTGGACCACGACTCTGCAGGCTCCCCTGTGGACGGTCAGAGGTCCGCCGGGCGACGCCCCGTGGTGGCGGCACCTTGCGCAGTCGAGGACCCGGGAGATGCGATGTGCCGCCACCCTCGAGCGGACGGCGCGGTGGGTGGCGGCACCTTGCGCGCGGGAGCGGCTCCAGGCTGCGATCTGCCGCCACCACCACTGAGGCGCCCCCGCCGACCACCACGAGCCCGCTCAGCGCGACCAGGTGCGCGCGACGCGGGCGGCGAGGTCGGCGAGCGCCTCGGCGGGGGCGCCGAGGGCGCGCTCCTCCCCCACCAGGTCGACGAGGGAGTACGCCGACTCGATGCCGAGGGCGCGCATCTCGCGCGAGCCGACCAGCACCTGGCCGGCGAGGGCGATGCAGGGGCGCAGGGCCTCCGAGGCGACGGCGGCCACCCCATAGGGCACCTTGCCGGCCCGGCTGGAGAAGTCGAAGGCGCCCTCGCCGGTCACGACGAGGTCGGCCGCACGGGCGCGCTCGGCCAGGGACACCGCGGCGGCGACCAGGTCGATGCCGGGCTCCCGGGTCGCGCCGAGGGCCAGCAGCGCGTAGCCGATGCCGCCGGCCGCACCGGCCCCCTTCTCCAGCGACGTACGCCGGTCCGTGGCGGTGGCGAAGGCCTCGAGCCACCCGTCCACCTCGGCGATGCGGTCCTCGGCCACGCCCTTCTGCGGCCCGAAGGTCTTGGTGGCCCCGAAGAGCCCGGTGAGCGGGTTGTCCACGTCGCTGGCGGCGACGAGCGTGACGCCGGCCAGGCGCGAGCGCGCTGCGGACAGGTCCACCGACGTCACCGACGCCAGGGGCGCGGCTCCCCCGTCGAGCACCCCGTCGGCCTCGGCGCCGAGCGCGGCCAGGACGCCCGCGCCACCGTCGTTCGTCCCGGTGCCGCCGAGCCCGACCACGACGGTCCGCGCCCCGCCGGCCACGGCGGCGAGCACCAGCTCACCGACGCCGGCGCTGGTGGCCGTCTCGACGGGCCCCGACACCAGGTGCAGCCCCGCGGCCTGGGCGCTCTCGACGTACGCGGTGTCACCGACCCTCAGCACCACCGCGGGCACCGGGTCGCCCTGGGGTCCGCCGACGGTCACCGCGTCGAGCGACCCGCCGAGGGCGGCGTGCAGGACGTCGACGAACCCCGGCCCGCCGTCGGCCATCGGAGCCAGGTCGAGGTGGTCGTCGGGGGCGTGCCGGCGCCAGCCCTCGGCGACCGCCTCGGCGGCCTGCACCGCGGTCAGGGTTCCGGCGAACTTGTCCGGGGCGATCAGCACGCGCATGGCCGCCATGATCCAGCAATGCCCGTCCACGGGGTGCGTCGGGCATGCTGGTCGCATGAGCTTGGACCCCATCGTCGCCGAGATCACGGTCCCGGCGACCCCGACCGAGGCCTTCGTCGGCTTCACAGCCCAGATGGGCGAGTGGTGGGACCCCCTGCTCACCCCTGATCCGCCCACCTTCACCGGCATCGCGATCGACCCCAACGGTCCCGTCGCGTCCGTGCACGGCGACGAGCAGCACGTCTGGGGCCGGGTGATGCAGTGGGACCCGATCGGCGAGTACACGCAGGAGTTCTGGCTCTGGCACCCCGAGGACGAGGCGACCGTGCTCGACGTCCGCTTCACCGAGGCTCCCGAGGGCTCCCGGGTGCGGCTCGTGCACAGCGGCTGGCCCGCCGGCACCGAGGAGCTGCGTGAGAAGTTCCTGCACTGGGGTGACCTCCTCCAGCGCTACGCCTCTCACGTGTCGTGACCGCGCCGGTCGTCCGGCCCATGCGCGAGGAGGACCTCGAGGCCTTCGCCGAGATCACCGCGACCTCCTACCACGAGGTCGACACGCGCACCCACCAGCGCGCCTGGCCCGACCCCGTACGACGTCCCGCCGAACGCAACGGCCACTGGATCCGGCGGACCGGGCGGGCGCTGGTCACCGACCCCGGGGGCTGCTGGGTCGCCGAGGTGGACGGCGAGGTCGTCGGCGGTGCGGTGTCACGGGTGCGCGAGCTGATGTGGATCCTCGCCTCGTTCGCCGTGCGCCCCGAGCACCAGGGTCGCGGCGTCGGCACCGAGCTGATGGCAGCGGCGATGCAACACGGGCGGGGGTGCCTGCGCGGCATGTTCGCCGCCAGCGCCGACCCCGGCGCCGTACGCCGCTACCGGCTCGCGGGCTTCGACCTGCACCCGCAGATGATGCTCACCGGGGTGGTCGACCGCAGTGCCATCCCGGTCGTGGACCGGGTCCGCGAGGGCTCGGCCGGCGACGTGGACCTGATGGACTCCGTCGACCGGCGCACGCGCGGTGCGGCGCACCTCGGTGACCACGAGCTGCTGCTCGCGCAGTTCCGGCTCGTCGTCACCGACCACTCGACCGGGTCGGGCTACGCCTACGTCGACGACGACGGCGTTCCCGTGCTGGTCGCCGCCACCAACCGGCGTACGGCGTCGGGGCTGATGTGGGAGGCGCTGGCCTCCTCGGCGCCCGGCTCGCAGCTCCAGGTCCGCCACATCACCGCAGCCAACGCGTGGGCGCTCGACGTGGGGCTGGCCGCGCGGATGGCGATCTACACCGACGGCTACCTGTGCGTGCGCCAGATGAAGCCGCCGGCGCCCTACCTGCACCACGGCTCGCTGCTCTAGCGTCAGCGGGTCACCGCCGGCAGCCCGTCGACCAGGTCGTGGATCAGGTCGTCGATCAGGTCGTCGAGCCCGGTTCGAGACGCGCGCCGGCAGCCACCGTGCCCGACACAGTCGAGTCGCGGCCGACGAGCACGAGGTCGTCGTCGTGACCGAGCCGACGCGACGGCTCCTCGCCCACGCGGGCCTTGCCGAGCACCTCGCAGCGCTCGTCGAGCACGCTCGTGCGCACCACGGATCCCGCTCGGATGACGCAGTCCTCCATCACGACGCTGTCGTGGACCTCCGCGCCCTTCTCCACCACGACGCCGGGGCCCAGGACGCTGCCCACGACGAGGCCGGCGACGTCGGCGCCCGGTGACAGCAGCGAGTCGCGGCACTCCGCCGAGGCGCGCACCCGCGCGGCGGGCCGGTCCGGCCAGTGCGAGATGACCGGGCGGCCGGGGTGGTCGAACACGTCGACGCGCCCGGCGAGCAGGTCGCGGTGGGACTGGAGGTAGAGCCCCGGCTGGCCGACGTCGCGCCAGTAGCCGGTCAGCGGGACCGCCGCCGTCCTCCCGGTCTCCACCAGTCGCGGAAGGAGGTGCTCGCCGAAGTCGCCGATGCCGCTGTCGCCGTCCTCGGCGTCGCCCGACAGCTCGCGCCGCAGGTCGCGCAACGTCTCGAGCAGGACCTCGGTGTCGTAGAGGAAGATCTCGGTCGCCACCGTGCCCGACGACGGCCGCGACGGCTTGTGCTCCACACCCGTGACGGTGCCGTCGCGTCCCGCGAGGACGACGACGTTGTCCGAGGCGTCCTTCTTGGTGACCTCGCTCGTCAGGACGGTCGCGACCCGCCCCGCAGCCACGTGCTCCTCGACGACCGGCCCGAGGTCCATGTTGAAGACGTGGTCGGCGCTGCAGACCGCGAGCGTGCGCGCACCGAAGGCCTCGATGTCGGCGGAGATCCGCAGCAGCAGGTCACCGTTGCCGTAGGCGAAGCCGCTCTCGGTCGCCGGACCGGTGCCGGTCTGCGGGACGATGCGCCGGAAGCCGCCGCGGTTGCGGTCCAGGCTCCAGGGGCGACCTCCCGACAGGTAGTCGTCGATCGAGGTGACCTGGTACTCCAGCGAGACCCACACGTCGACCAGGTCGGCGTGCACCAGCCCCGAGAGCGCGAAGTCGATGAGCCGGTGGACCCCACCGAAGGGCAGGTCGGGCTTGGCCCGCTCGCGGGTCAGGACGTCCATCCGCGAGCCCTGCCCACCCGCTTGGACCAGAGCCAGGACCTCACCACGTCGCACCATGGCCGAAGCATGGCACCCGCAGGGGGCTGGTGCGCCCACCTCGTCGAGGGTCCGCTCTAGGATCGCATCATGAGCCTCGTCGACCTGCCGCTCCTCCCCCTCGGCAAGGGCCGCGACCTCGACGCCGAGCGCGGCGTCGAGTGCCCCGGCGACCTGCCGGCGGCGTCCGACCCCGACCTGGTCGCTCGGGCCCGGGCGGCCAAGGCGGCCCTGGGCGAGCGGGTCTTCGTGCTCGGCCACCACTACCAGCGCGACGAGGTCATCCAGTTCGCGGACGTCACCGGCGACTCGTTCAAGCTCGCCCGCGACGCAGCGGCTCGCCCCGACGCAGAGTTCATCGTCTTCTGCGGCGTCCACTTCATGGCCGAGTCGGCCGACATCCTCACCTCGCCGAGCCAGCAGGTGGTCCTCCCCGACCTCGCCGCGGGTTGCTCGATGGCCGACATGGCACGGCTGCGCCAGGTCGAGGACGCGTGGGACGCCATGGCCGACGCCGGCATCCAGGACTCCGTCGTCCCGGTGACCTACATGAACTCCAGTGCCGACATCAAGGCGTTCTGCGGGCGCAACGGCGGCGTGGTCTGCACCTCGTCCAACGCCGACGTCGCGCTCGACTGGGCCTTCGCGCAGAAGAGCGACGCCAAGGTGCTCTTCCTCCCCGACCAGCACCTCGGCCGCAACACCGCGGTGCTCCAGATGGGCATCGGCCTCGACGAGTGTGTCGTCTGGGACCCGCTGCAGCCCGGTGGCGGCCTGAGCGCCGAAGAGGTCCAGAAGGCCCGCATGATCCTGTGGAAGGGCCACTGCTCGGTGCACGGCCGCTTCTCCGAGGACGTCGTCGACGAGCTCCGCGCCAAGCACCCCGGCATCAACATCCTGGTCCACCCCGAGTGCAAGCACGAGGTCGTGCTCAAGGCCGACCTCGTCGGCTCCACCGAGTTCATCATCAAGACCATCGAGGCCGCCGAGCCCGGCACGGTCTGGGCCATCGGCACGGAGCTCAACCTGGTCAAGCGCCTCGCCGACGCCCACCCCGACAAGACGATCGTCTTCCTCGACCGCAACGTCTGCTACTGCTCGACGATGAACCGCATCGACCTCCCCCACCTCGTCTGGGCCCTGGAGAACCTCGTCGCCGACAACGTCGTCAACCGGATCAGCGTCGACCCGGAGACCGAGGCCGACGCACTGGTGGCGCTCCAGCGGATGCTCGACCTGCCCGGCAAGTCGCACCGCGACTGAGCGACCGGGCGCGACGACGATGGCGCGGCGGCGGATCAGCGACTCCGAGCGCCGCAGCCGCATCGCCGTACGCCACGCGCTGGCGCCGGCCCACCGGCTGGCCGGCGTCGACGCGGTGACCCGCGCGATGACGGTCCTGCACGCGACCGAGGCGGCCACCGTCCACCTCGCGGTCGCCGCGCGCGCCGAGGGCATCACGCCCGAGGACGTCGACTCCGAGCTGTACGACGCCCGGTCGGTGGTCAAGCAGCTCGCGATGCGCCGGACCCTCTTCGTGTTCCCGCGTGACCAGCTGGCCGCCGCATGGGGCAGCGCCTCGGCGCGCGTCGCGGCGTCGGAGCGCAAGCGCATCGCCAAGGCGATCGTCGGGGCAGGCATCGCACCCGACGGGGACGCCTGGCTGGACGCCGCCCGCGAGGCCACGCTCGTACGCCTGGCAGCGGGGCCGGCGACCGCAGCAGAGCTCCGCACCGAGCTCCCGGAGCTGGCCGGGACGGTCGGCGGGACCACGGACAAGCCGTACGACCGCCCGGTGCCGGTGGCCCCGTGGGTGCTCACCCACCTCGGGCTCGAGGGGAAGGTGCTGCGCGGGCGCAACGCCGGGCACTGGCGGCTGAACAAGCCGACGTGGACGACCGCCGAGGACTGGCTGGGAGTCGTGGAACCTCCGCTCGACGAAGCCGCCGGTTACGCCGCGCTCGTCCGTGGGTGGCTGACCACCTTCGGGCCCGGCACCGCGGCCGACATCCAGTGGTGGCTGGGCTCGACGAAGACCGCCGTCACCCGGGCCCTGGCGGACCTCGGCGCCGTCGAGGTCGACCTCGACGACGGATCGACGGGCTGGGTCCACCCCCACGACACCGATGTCGGCCCGGTGGAGCCGTGGGCGGCGCTGCTGCCGACGCTCGACCCCACCGTGATGGGCTGGAAGTCGCGCGGCTTCTACCTCGACCCGGCGCACGTCCCCCACCTCTTCGACACCAACGGGAACGCCGGCACCACCGCGTGGTGGGACGGGCGTATCGTCGGTTGCTGGGTCCAGGACGAGGAGGGCGTCGTCAGGCTGTCGCTGCTCGAGGACGTCGAGCCCGACGGGCTCGCCGCGCTCGAGCACGAGGCGCACCGGCTCACTGCGTGGCTCGAGGGGACCGTGGTCGGCACCGTCTACTCCTCCCGGCAGATGAAGCACGCCCGGCTGCACTGAGGTCCGGGGAAGGCTCGAGACACACCGGGATCCGGTGGGCTCCCTACCGGTGGCGGCGGACTTCCCCCACGAGTACGCGCAGGGCGCCGTCGCGGCCCCAGAGCCGGGCCGGAGGGGATCCGCCGGAGTCCGGCGAGCGCCTGGACCCGCTCAGGAGTCGGCGCGGGGCAGCTCGAACCAGAACACGGACCCGCCGCCCTCGCGGCCCTCGACCCCCATCCGACCCCCGTGGGCCTCGACGATGCGGCGACAGGTCGCCAGCCCGATGCCAGAGCCATCGACGGTCTTGTCGAGGCGGGCGAGCGGCGCGAAGACCCGCTCGCGCTTGTCCTCCGGGATCCCGCGGCCACGGTCGCGCACCTCGATCCGGTGGTGGCCGTCGATCGGCACCGAGTCCACCTCGACCTCGGGCTGCTCGCCGGGCACGGCAAACTTGGCTGCGTTGTCGATGAGGTTCATCAGCACCGACCGCAGCTGGACGCCGTCGCCGCGCACGAGGGGCATGTCTCCGACGTCCACCTGCTCCCGGGAGATCCGCCCGGCGAGGTCGTCGAGCGCCGATCGCAGCTCCACGGCGAGGTTCACGACGTCCTCACCGGGTGCCTCGCCCTGCTGCGCGAACTCGAGCAGGTTGTTGATCAGGTCGGTCATCCGGTCCACCCCGCGGCGGGCACGGGCCAGCGTGTCGAGCTGGTCGGGCTCTTCCACGTCGAGCTCGAGCGTCTCGAGCGACAGGGAGATCGACGTGAGGGGGTTCTTGAGGTCGTGGCTGACCTGCCCGGCGAACTGGGCCAGGCGCTGGTTCGAGGTGCTGAGCCGGGCGTTGGCCTCGCTGAGCCGGCGCGAGGCGAGCTCGAGCTCGAGGACGTCGACCACGCGGTCGGCCAGCTGGGCCAGGCCTCGTGCGGCCTGAGGGGTCACCTCGTGGCTGCGGTCGTCGAAGACGCAGAGCGTGCCGATCGTGACACCCGCCGGCGTGGTGAGCGGGTGGGAGCCGTAGTACTTCACCTCGGCGATCTCGCCGGTCGTCCACGGGTTCTCGGCGAACCGCACGTCCTCACCGGCGTCCTCGAGCATGATCGGCATGCCGGCCTCCACCACCAGCCGGCACATCGAGTGGTCGATCGGTGACTCCGTGCCCTCGAAACCGGCCGTCGCGACCTGGTGCTGCGAGTGGGAGCTCAGCAGGTTGACCGCGGCGAAGGGCACGCCGGCCACCTGGGCGGCGAGCTGCACGAGGGAGTCGAGCTCCCGGCGCGGCCTGCCGTCGAGGACGTCGTACGCCGCCAGCGAGCGGTCGCGGGTCTCGCCGGGGTTCACAGGCCGGGGGCCTTCCACACCGCCAGCCACCTCTGCAGGTCGGGCTCCATCGGCAGCTCCTCTCCCAGCAGGTCACGCACGGACAGCTCGAGCAGCGTGTCACGCGTCTGCTCCCCGGTGGGGGCGAACGGGTAGAACGTGCCCTGCTTGTAGAGGTAGGTGAGGCCGAACCGCTGGCCGGACGCGTTGGCGAACGGCACCAGCGAGCACAGCAGCCCCGACTCGAAGCCGTTGAGCTCGAGGGTGGTGTTGACGGCGTGGAGGTCGGTGCACAGGCCGGGCATGTCGCCCTTGTCGCCCTCGACGACGAGCCAGGTGAAGCCGAAGTCGTCCTGGGTGACCTCGACGTCCGGCGCCTCGGCGTCGTCACGGATCAACGCGAGCACGTCGGCCTGGGTCTGCGCGAAGGCGGCGCCGGCGGCCGAGCGGTAGCACACGGACCCGGTGCCGGTGGGCTCGAAGCCCAGTGCGGTCTGCAGCGTGATCGCCGCGCTCGGCACGTGGAACAACGCGTCGAGGTTGTTGCGCTTGGGCTGCGTCCGACCACGCATCGCCTCCCACAGTCCCATGTCGCCTCGCCCTCAGCCGGTCGGCCGGCTGAGCTCGGCCTGGATGCGTGCCAGCTGCTCGAGCCGCTGCTGCAGCGGTGGGTGCGTCGCCATCAGGCCGCCCAGCCCGCCGTGGAGCGCGGGGACGATGCACAGCGCGCTCGCGGCGCCTGCTGCGCTGCTGGCGCGCAGGTCGCGCTGCGGGGTCGCGGCGCCCTCTCCGCTGATCTTCTGCAGGGCGCTGGCCAGCGCACCGGGCTTGAGCGTGAGGTAGGCACCGGCCCGGTCGGCGCTCATCTCGCGGTAGCGCGAGAGCAGGCGCAGCAGCACGAAGCTGACGGCGTAGACGACGATGCTGACGACGACCGCCACCAGGAGGGCGGGCAGCGCGCTGTTGTTGCGCGAGCGGCTCATCCCGCCGAACTGGGCGAAGCGCATCAGCAGCCCCGCGGCGATGCCGGCCGAGGAGGCGACGGTCATCACGAGCACGTCGCGGTGGGCGACGTGGCTGAGCTCGTGGGCCAGCACGGCCTCGAGCTCCTCGGTGTCGAGGGTCTGCAGGATGCCGGTCGTCACGCACACGACGGCACGCTCGGGTGAGCGACCGGTGGCGAAGGCGTTGGGCATGTCGAGCTGGGACACGCCGACTCGCGGCTTGGGCATGTCGGCGAGCGCGCAGAGCCGGTCGATCATGCCGTGCAGCTCCGGCGCCTCCTCCGGCGTCACCTCGCGCGCACGCATCGCGCGCATGGCGACCTTGTCGGAGCTCCACCACTGCCAGAACGCCATGCCGATCGCGATGACCGCGACGAGCACGGCGCCGCCGGGGCTCCTGACGAACGCCATGACGGTCACCACGAGCCCGACGAACAGCGCGCCGAGCAGGAACATGGTGAGGGTCATCCGGGCGGTCAGCCCGGAGTCCTTGATGAAGCGTGAGGTGGCCACCGCTCGTGGCGTCTCAGCCGGGGATGAGGCCGTCGTCGCCCAGGAGCTCGCGGACCTCGTCGATCGTCGCGTCGGGCGGCGGCAGGATCATGTCGGACTCGTCGAGCGAGTCGAGGGAGTGGTGGGTCCCGCTCGCGCGCACGGCGGACAGCAGCCCGTGCAGCGCGGTGCGGAACATGTCCTCGTCACCGGACTCGATGGCCTGCTCGATCTGGTTGTCCAGGCCGTTGAGGGCGTCGAGCGCGTGGTCGTCGAGGTCGTACTGACCCTCGCCGAGGATGCGGACGATCATGCCCGTCCGCCCTCGCTGCCCGAGCCCTCGCCCTCGGTGCGTACGGCCTCGGGCTCGGCCGCGAGGATGTCGCCGCCCTCGTCGCCGGACTCGATGGCCTGGGGGGTGCTGGCGGCCTTGAGGCGGGCCAGCTCGGCCTCCACGTCGGACCCGGAGCTGAGGGCGTCGAGCTCGCGCGTGATGTCGTCGCCGGCGTTGAGCTGCGAGGCGTCGTCGAGGGCGCCGGAGGCGATCAGCTCGTCGATGGCCTGGCCGCGCGCCTGCATCTGGGCGGTCTTGTCCTCGGCACGCTGGATGGCGAGGCCGACGTCGCCCATCTCCTCGCCGATGCCCGACATCGCCTCGCCGATGCGCGTCTGCGCCTCGGCCGCAGTGTAGGTGGCCTTGATGGTCTCCTTGCGGGTGCGGAAAGCCTCGACCTTGGCCTGCAGCCGCTGCTGCGCCAGGACGAGCTTCTCCTCCTCGCCCTGGAGCGTGGCCTGCTGCTCCTTGAGCGCGGTGATCTGCGAGGCGAGACCGGACTTGCGGGTCAGCGCCTCGCGGGCCAGGTCCTCACGACCGGCGCCGATGGCCTTCTCGGCCTGGCCCTGCAGCTTGGCGGCCTGCTGCTCGAGCTGGTTGACCTGGAGCTCGACGCGCTTGCGGCTCGTGGCGACGTCGGCCACGCCGCGACGGACCTTGGACAGGAGCTCGAGCTGGCGCTGGTAGCTGTAGTCGAGGGTCTCGCGGGGGTCCTCCGCCTTGTCCAGGGCCTTGTTGGCCTTGGAGCGGAAGATCAGGCTGATGCGCTTCATGAGACTCATCGGGGTGGAGACCCTCTCTTGGGCATGCGACTGGAGTGACGTTCTCACCCTAGGACCAATGGCAAGTGGGAGGTAGGGCAAGTCGGAGGTTGGGCGTCCCTCGACGCCGCGCCCGGCGGGTCGCGGCGATAGGCTGGCCCCACCACCAGATCCGCCCGTCCGTACCTCTCGTAGCCATGTGAAGGCAGCACGCGTGTTCCGTCGTACCAACTCCGAGCCGGAGACCCCCACCACCGACGACAAGGTGGGTGGCAAGGGTCGACCCACGCCCACGCGCAAGGAGGCCGAGGCAGCCGCCCGCGCCCGCGCCAAGGTGCCCCGCACGCGCAAGGAGCAGGCCGCGGCGCAGCGAGCCGCACGCGGCGACACCTCGCGCAAGATGCGCGACGCGATGAAGACCGGCGACGAGCGCTACCTGCCCAGCCGTGACCGCGGTCCCGTACGTCGCTTCATCCGCGACTTCGTCGACTCGCGCTTCTCCTTCATCGAGCTGATGATCCCGCTGCTGATCGTGTCGATGATCCTCGGCTACTCCGGCAACAGCAGCATGGTCCAGCTCGGCAACACCGTCCTGTTCACCACGTTGCTCGTGATCGTGTTCGACATCGTGATGCTGCGGTTCCGCCTGCGCCGCGAGCTCGCTCGCCGCTTCCCCGACGAGCCGACCAAGGGCACCACGCTCTACGCCGCCATGCGCTCGCTGCAGATGAAGTTCCTGCGTCTGCCCAAGGCGCAGGTCAAGATCGGCGAGAAGCTCCCCGAGACCTATCGATGAGCGCACGCTGATGTCGCACCAGCACCCGCCGGCAGGCGGTGGCCCGAGCGCCGACGTGTCCGTACGCGTCGCCTGGTCCGACGACGCCGCGGCGATCGCGGCCGTCCAGGTCCGCGCGTGGCCCGGCCTCTACGCCGGCCTGCTGCCGGAGGAGGTCCTCCCGACCGATGTCGACGCCGTGGCCGCGCAGTGGCGCGAGGCGATGTCGCGGCCCGCCGACGCCCGCAACCGGGTCCTCGTCGCCCTCGAGCGCAACCGCGTGGTGGGCTTCGCCCTGACCTCGCCGGCCGCCGACCCCGACTGCGACCCGGTGGCCGACGGCGAGCTCGCCGAGGTGACCCTCGACCCCGCCGAGCGGGCCAAGGGACACGGCTCCCGACTGCTCCAGGCGGCCGTCGACACGCTCGCTGCCGACCGCTTCACCCGTGCCGTCACCTGGGTCAACGCCGGCGACGACGCCCTCCGGACCTTCCTGACCGACGCCGGCTGGGCAGCCGACACCGCCCACCGCGAGCTCGACCTCGACGGCACCGGCGCGACCACCGTCAAGCAGGTGCGTCTCCACACCGCGATCGCCTGAGGCCGGCCCTGGCCCGGACGACCGATCCCGCAATCCACCCCTGAGGCGCTTGCTTTTCCTGTGACGCGCGTCACCATGGAGTGACCGGCCACCTCGCCGGCAGACCACGGGGGTCCAGATGCTAGGTCCGCTTCCCGCACTACACAGGTTCGTGCTCGTCATCGTCGCGCTGGTCGTCTGCGTCGGCATCGGTCTCTGGTTCGTCGCCGTTCCCGAGATCCCGCTCAACCTCCGCGTCGGGCTCGTCGCCGGCGCCACGGCCGGCATCGCGGCGGGGTTCGTGCTGGTCCACGACTTCCACCAGCGGCAGGGCAGGACCGGTCGCGTACGCCGTCGTCTGCACTGAGGACGCGCCACCGGGAACGTCCGTGGCATGACCTAGCCTCGGGGCGTGTCCGACGCCGTCCTCGACCCCGGTGAGCGGAGCGCCATCGTCCGCGACAGCCTCGCCGTGGGGCTGGCCACCGGGGCCTACGGGCTCGGCTTCGGAGCCGTGTCGGTCGCCTCGGGCCTGAGCATCGCCCAGACGTGCGTCCTGTCCCTGCTGATGTTCACCGGGGCCAGCCAGTTCGCGCTCGTCGGTGTCGTGGCCGCGGGTGGCGCGCCCCTGTCGGGTGCGGCGACGGCACTGCTCCTCGGCACCCGCAACACCCTCTACGGCCTCCGGATGACCCCGCTGCTGCAGTGGCGCGGGTGGCGGCGGGCGGCGGCCGCCCACGTGCTGATCGACGAGTCGACCGCGATGGGTGTCAGCCGCGGCACGAGGGAGGGCGTCCGGTTGGGCTTCCTCACCACCGGCGTCTCGGTCTTCGTCCTGTGGAACCTCGCGACCGCGATCGGGGCGCTCGCCGGGGACGCCGTGGGTGACCCCCGGACCTTCGGCCTCGACGCGGCCGTCGGCGCCGCGTTCCTGGCCCTGCTCTGGCCGCGGCTGCGCGACCGGCGCAACGTCCTCGTCGCGGTGCTCGCCGCCGCGGTGGCGCTGACGATGGTGCCGATCACCGCTGCGGGCGTGCCGGTGCTGGCCGCGGGCGGCGTGGCCCTGCTCGTGGGGGTCATCGGGAAGAGGCAGGACCCGACCGAGGTCCCCGGTCCCGACGACGTCGCGGGGGGCCACCGCTGATGTGGACCGCTGTCCTGCTGGCCGGCGCCGGCTGCTACCTGCTCAAGCTCGCCGGGCTGTCGCTGCCCGAGCGGGTGCTCGAGCACCCCACGGTCGAGCGGGTGGCCGACCTCATCCCGGTGGCGCTGCTCGCCGCCCTGGTCGCCGTGCAGACGTTCTCGTCGGGCTCCGAGCTGACACTCGATGCGCGGGCCCTCGGCCTCGGCTTCGCCGTGGTGGCGCTGCTGCTGCGGATGCCCTTCCTGGTCGTGGTCGTGGGGGCGTCGGTCGTGGCGGCTGTGACTCGCCTCGTCTGACGCCGGCCGCCGTGGATGGCGGCACATCGTGCCCTGCGAGACGCCAGAACTGTCATCGGCCGCCACCTCCGTACGGTGCCGAACGACGGTGGCGGCACATCGCAACCGTCCCGACGCCAGACCTGCGGTCTGCCGCCACCCTGGCGCAACGAGACGGCGCGAGGTACGGATCTGGGCCGTTCAGCCGATGTCGAGGAAGGCGTCGAGCCCGACGGTGAGGCCCGGGTGGTCGCCGATGGCGCGGATGCCCGTGAGCACGCCGGGGGTGAAGGAGACCCGGTCGAGCGAGTCGTGGCGGATGGTCAGGGTCTCCCCCGCCGTGCCGAGCACGACCTCCTGGTGCGCGACCAGCCCGCGGACCCGCAGCCCGTGCACGCGGACGCCCTCGACGTCAGCGCCGCGAGCGCCCTCGAGCCCGGTGGACGTCGCGTCGGGCATGGGGGCGCTGCCGGCCTCGCGGCGGGCCGCGGCGATCATCTCGGCCGTCCGCCGAGCGGTGCCGGAGGGGGCGTCGGCCTTGTCGGGGTGGTGCAGCTCGACGACCTCGACCGACTCGAAGAAGGGGGCGGCCTGCGCGGCGAAGCGCATCATCAGGATCGCTCCGATGGAGAAGTTGGGCGCGATGAGCACCCCGACCCCCGGCGCGTCGGCGAGCCAGGTCTCGAGCTGGTCGAGCCGCGCCTGGTCGAAGCCCGTCGTGCCGACGACGGCGTGGATGCCGTGCTCGATGCAGAAGCGCAGGTTGTCCATCACGACGTCGGGGTGGGTGAAGTCCACGACGACCTCAGCACCTGCCCGGGCGAGCTCCGCGACGTCGTCACCCGCGTCGACCGAGGCCACCAGCTCGGTGTCGGGCGCCGCCTCGACGGCCCGGCAGACCTCCGAGCCGACCTTGCCCCGCGCGCCCAGCACGCCGACCCGGACCTGTGCCTCGTCTCCAGTGCTCACGCGGCCAACCGTATCGGCCGCGCGTATCGGTGAGTGGCGGTGGCTGACTCGCGCACAGGCGTCTGGCAGGCTGTGGCCCATGCCTGCCTCGTCCATCCCGCCGCGCATCAAGTGGGCCGTCGACCTCATGGACGTCCAGCCGGGCGACCAGGTCCTCGAGATCGGCTGCGGCCCCGGAGCCGGCGCGGAGGCGATCTGCGCCCGGCTCGAGACCGGCAAGCTGTTCGCGATCGACCGGTCCGAGTCGGGCGTGGACCGCACCAAGCGCCGCAACCAGAAGTACGTCGACGCCGGCCGGCTCGTCGTACGCCAGATCGACCTGGCCACCCTCCGCGTCCCGGTCAAGCGCCTCAACAAGGTCTTCGCCTTCAACGTCAACCTGTTCTGGGTCCGCGCCTGCGAGGACGAGGTCGCCCTGCTCCACGAGCGGGTCGTCCCCGGCGGCGCGGTCTACCTCTTCTACGAGGCCGCACGCCCCGAGCTGGTGCCCAACATCGTGAAGAAGGCCTCCGAGAACCTCCTGCGCGGCGGCTTCCGGGTCAGCGTCGTGGAGCAGAAGGCTCCCCCGGTCATCGGGATCATCGCGCGCAGGTGACGGTCGCACACCGCCGAGCTCGCGAGGCGGCACGCGACCGTCGCCAAGCACCGGTGGTTGAGCAGCGAGCGCGGCCGAGGCACGAGGTCGCGACCGAGCGTGTCGAAACCCGGAGAGCCGAGAAGCAGCCCCAGCCCAAGCGGGCCTTGGTTTCGACACGCTCGCTTCGCTCGCTGCTCAACCAGCGGCAGGCACGCTCAACCAGCGGCGAACGGGTCAACCAGCAGCGGCCGGGCCGACCACCGCAAGCAGCTCGGGCTGGCTGAACAGCTCGTGCGCGAGAGCGGCGACGTCCTCGGTGGTGACGGCCTCGATGCGCGCGACGACCTCGTCGATGGTGAGCAGCTCGTCGTGGACGAGCTCGACCTTGCCGATGCGCGACATCCGCGATCCGGAGTCCTCGAGCCCGAGCACGAGGCCACCCTTGAGCTGGCCCTTCCCGCGCTCGACCTCCTCGTCGGTCAGCCCCTCGGCCGCGACCTTGGCGAGCTCGTTGCGCACGGTCTCCAGCACGGCGTCGTACTTGCCCGGCAGGCAGCCGACCGAGACCCCCACGACGCCGGCGTCGGCGTGGTGGGTGGCGAACGAGTAGACCGAGTAGGCCAGGCCGCGCAGCTCGCGCACCTCCTGGAACATCCGCGACGAGGTGCCACCGCCGAGGGCGGTGTTGAGCACGCCGAGGGTGTAGCGGCGCGGGTCGGTGCGGGTCAGCCCCTTGACTCCGAGGACGAGGTTGACCTGCTCCTGCGGACGGACGGTGCGCGTCTCGCCGGGGTGCACCTTGCGGGCGCGCTCGGACTGCTCCGACGGGGCCGGGTCGGCCTCGCCCTCGAGGAAGCCGCCGCGACCGAAGGCCTGGCGGACCTGTCGTACGACGGTCGCGTGGTCGACGTTGCCGGCGACGGACACGACCATGTTGTCGGGGCGGTAGTGGCGGAGGTAGAAGCGGTGGATCTGCGCCCGCGTCAGCGCGGTGATCGAGGCCTCGGTGCCGGCGATCGGACGACCGAGCGGGGTGTCGCCCCACGCCTGCTGCGCGAACAGGTTGTGCACCACGTCGTCGGGGTCGTCGTCGTGCATCGCGATCTCGTCGAGGATGACGTCGCGCTCGGCCTCCACGTCGGCCGCGGCGATCGTCGAGGCGGTCACCATGTCGCCGAGCACGTCGACCGCGGTGCCGAGGTCCTCGTCGAGGACCCGCGCGTGGTAGACGGTGTACTCCTTGGTGGTGAAGGCGTTGAACTCCCCACCGACCGCGTCGAGCGCCACGGAGATGTCCATCGCCGTGCGCTCCGGGGTGCCCTTGAAGAGCAGGTGCTCGAGGAAGTGCGAGCAGCCGTGCAGCGCGGGCGTCTCGTCGCGTGAGCCGACCGCGACCCACACGCCGATGCTCGCCGACCGGGTGCCTGCCATCTGCTCGGTGACGACCCGCAGGCCGCTGGGCAGGACCGTACGTCGGACGCGTGAGGTGACGGCGCCGTCGGCGTCCTTCACCGTGTGGAGGGTGCGGGTGGTGCCGTTCTTCTGCACGAAGGTCCTTCCGGGCGGAGCATGGGTGGAACGGGGTGAAGCGCCACGACCGGCCGGCCTGACGGCCGACCGGTCGTGGATGGAGCAGGAGCGTCAGGTCACTCGGCGTCCGTGGCCTCGGGGGCGTCGGCGGACTCCTCGGAGCCGGCCTCGTCCTCCTCGACGACGGGAACCAGCGACAGCTTGCCGCGGTCGTCGATCTCGGCGATCTTGACCTGGACCTTCTGGCCCACGGCCAGGACGTCCTCGACGGCCTCGACGCGCTTGCCGCCGGCCAGGGAACGCAGCTTGCTGATGTGCAGCAGGCCGTCCTTGCCGGGCATCAGCGAGACGAAGGCACCGAAGTTGGTCGTCTTCACGACGGTGCCGAGGTAGCGCTCGCCGACCTCGGGCATCGTCGGGTTGGCGATCGCGTTGACCGCGGCCTTGGCAGCCTCGGCGGCCTCACCGTTGGTCGCACCGATGTAGACCGTGCCGTCGTCCTCGATGGACAGCGTCGCGCCCGTGTCGTCCTGGATCTGGTTGATGACCTTGCCCTTGGGCCCGATGACCTCGCCGATCTTGTCGACGGGCACGCGCACGGTGATGATGCGCGGCGCGTGGACCGACATCTCCTCAGGCGCGTCGATGGCCTCGGCCATCACGTCGAGGATCGCCAGGCGCGCGTCGCGGGCCTGGGTCAGCGCGGCGGCCAGGACCTCGGCGGGGATGCCGTCGAGCTTCGTGTCGAGCTGGAGGGCCGTGACGAACTCGCGCGTGCCGGCGACCTTGAAGTCCATGTCGCCGAAGGCGTCCTCGGCGCCGAGGATGTCGGTCAGCGCGACGTACTGGGTCTCGCCGTCGATCTCACCGGAGATGAGGCCCATCGCGATGCCGGCGACGGAGGCCTTGAGCGGCACACCGGCCTGCAGCAGCGACAGGGTCGAGGCGCAGACAGAGCCCATCGAGGTGGAGCCGTTGGAGCCCATGGCCTCGGAGAGCTGGCGGATCGCGTAGGGGAACTCCTCGCGGGTGGGCAGGACCGGGAGCAGCGCGCGGCGCGCCAGGGCGCCGTGGCCGACCTCGCGACGCTTGGGCGAGCCCACGCGGCCGGTCTCGCCGGTGGAGAACGGCGGGAAGACGTACTTGTGCATGTAGCGGCGGTGCTTCTCCGGCGACAGCGTGTCGAGCTGCTGCTCCATCTTGAGCATGTCGAGGGTGGTGACACCCAGGATCTGGGTCTCGCCGCGCTCGAACAGCGCGGAGCCGTGGACGCGCGGGATCACGTCGACCTCGGCGTGCAGCGGACGGATGTCGGCGAGGCCGCGGCCGTCGATGCGGACCTTGTCGCGCAGGACGCGCTCGCGCACGACGTTCTTGGTGACCGAGCGGAACGCGGCGCCGAGCTCCTTCTCGCGACCCTCGAACTGGTCGGCGAGCTTCTCGAGCAGGGCGACCTTGAGCTCGTCGGTGCGCGACTCGCGCTCCTGCTTGTCGCCGATCTGCATGGCAGCGGTCAGGTCGTCCTTCGCGGCGGCCTCGACGGCGGCGTAGACGTCGTCCTCGTAGTCGAGGAAGACCGGGAAGTCCTGGACCGGCTTGGCGGCCTCGGCGGCGAGCTGGGCCTGCGCCTCGACGAGCTGCTTGATGAAGGGCTTCGCGGCGTCGAGACCGCTGGCCACGACCTCCTCGGTGGGCGCCTTGGCGCCACCCTGGATGAGGGCGATGGTCTCCTCGGGAGCCTCGGCCTCGACCATCATGATGGCGACGTCACCGGTCTCGGTGACGCGACCGGCGACGACCATGTCGAAGACGGCCGACTCGAGCTGCGAGTGGCTCGGGAAGGCCACCCACTGGCCGTCGATGAGCGCCACGCGGACGCCGCCGACGGGACCGGAGAACGGCAGGCCCGAGAGCTGGGTGGACAGCGACGCGGCGTTGATGGCCAGCACGTCGTAGGGCTGGTCGGGGTCGAGCGCCATGACGGTGATGACGACCTGGACCTCGTTGCGCAGACCCTTCTTGAAGGTCGGGCGCAGCGGGCGGTCGATGAGGCGGCAGGTGAGGATCGCGTCCTCGCCCGGGCGACCCTCGGAGCGGAAGAAGGAGCCGGGGATCTGGCCCACGGCGTACATCCGCTCCTCGACGTCGATGGTCAGGGGGAAGAAGTCGAAGTGGTCCTTGGGCGTCTTGCCCGCGGTCGTCGCCGAGAGCAGCATGGTCTCGTCGTCGAGGTAGGCCGTGACGGAGCCGGCAGCCTGACGGGCCAGCAGGCCGGTCTCGAACTTGACGGTGCGCTGGCCGAACTTGCCGTTGTCGAGGACGGTCTCGACAGCAGAGATGATGGGTTCACTCATGGAAGCAGGATCCTGCTTTCTCTTCGCGGAGCGATCCGCGGCGTCCACCCCTCATGTGGTGGACCATCGAAGGTCCCGCGGGGCCGGTCTTCGATCGAGGCCCGCAGATCTGCCAGCCGGGGGCTGGGATCTGAAGGCCACTACCGAGGACCGGGCGACGAGGCGGGTCGCTCCTGTTGGGTGTGTATGAAGTTATGTGCTCACGATAGCCATATGCCAGGCCGCGCCCGACTGAGCGGCGTCAGGGGCGTGGCCTGGCAAGGCGGAGGAGCGAAGGCGACCTGGGAGCGAAGCGGTCGTCGAGCGACGACAACGCAGTCAGGACGCGTCCATGGCGTCGCTCAGCGGCGGAGGCCGAGGCGCTCGACGATGGAGCGGTAGCGCTCGATCTCCGTCTTCTGGAGGTAGTTGAGCAGGCGACGGCGCTGACCGACCAGGAGCAGCAGTCCACGACGGCTGTGGTGGTCGTGCTTGTGCGTCTTGAGGTGCTCGGTGAGGTGCGAGATACGGTGGCTGAGCAGCGCGATCTGGACCTCGGGCGAACCGGTGTCACCCTCGGTCAGGGCGTACTCGGCGATGATCTTCTTCTTGGTCTCCGCGTCGGTACCAATCGACATGGGGGCTCCTTCGGTTCTCGTTGCGCGGCGCGCCCGGGCCTGTTCACCGGGGCACTCTGGTTCCGCGGCCGTCGTGACGGCGTCGTCGCCCTGCTGGGCAACCGCAGAATCATATCGAGACGCTGGACCACGGGCCCAATCCGCGCCGCGCGACGAGAGACCTACGAGCGGCTCAGACGGCCGGCGGGGCCGGCGGGTCGGACTCGCTGGTGCGCTGCGTCGAGGCCTGGCGACCCTGCGCGTCGGTCGTGGTGGCGGTGGTGGTGTGGCGCCGCTTGGTGTTCTGCTGGACCATCGTCAGCACGAGCCAGAGCACGCCGGCGACGACGAGGATCCAGCCCAACGTGATGACCTCGAGGGGACCCACCTGCTGCTCGTTGAAGGCGAGCGCCAGGACCAGTCCGATGACGATGAGGCCGATCGGCCCTCCGTAACCCATGTCGTGCTCCGTTCTGTCGGGGATGCCGCCCGGCGACCGAGGCGGTCTGGACCGGGCGGGGCAGAGTCTGGCGCCTGGCCGGTCCGATGTCATCCCCCCGCGGGGGGTGCGACGTGCGACGATCGCTCGCATGGAGAAGCGCATCGGCGTCTGCAACCTCTGCGAGGCGATCTGCGGCCTCGAGCTCACGATCGAGGGACGTGAGGTCGTCGGGGTGCGCGGCAACAAGGCCGATCCCCTCTCCCGCGGGCACGTCTGCCCCAAGGGGGTCGCGATCGCCGACGTGTACGCCGACCCCGACCGGCTGCGTCGACCGGTGCGCCGCGTCGGCGAGGGCGCCGACGCCCGGTGGGAGGAGATCGACTGGGACGAGGCGTTCGACCTCGTCGCCGGCCACCTCTCTCGCGTGATCAACGAGCACGGTGACGACGCGCTCGGCGTCTACCTCGGCAACCCCAACGCCCACAGCCTGGGGTCGATGACGCACGGCACCGCGATGTTCAAGTCGTTCCGCACCAGGAACCGCTACTCCGCCACCTCGGTCGACCAGCTCCCCCACCAGCTCGTCGCCCACCTCGTCTTCGGCCACCAGCTCTTCCTGCCGATCCCCGACATCGATCGCACCTCGTGGTTCCTGGTGGTCGGTGGCAACCCGATGGCCTCCAACGGCTCCCTGATGACGGTCCCCGACTTCCCGCAGCGGGTGCGCGACCTGCGGGCGCGCGGCGGCAGGATGGTCGTCCTCGACCCGCGCCGCACCGAGACCGCGAAGGTCGCCGACGAGCACCACTTCGTCCGTCCGGGCACCGACGCGTGGGTGCTGCTCGCGATGCTGCACGTCCTGACCACCGAGGCCTCCCCCGACACCTCCCCCGACACCTCGCCCGACATCGTGCCCACCGTGCCGTCGTACGTCGACGGGCTCGACACGGTCGTCGAGCTCGTCGCCGACTTCACCCCCGAGCGCGCCGAGGCGATGAGCGGGCTGCCGGCCGCGGAGGTCCGCCGGCTCGCGCGCGAGCTGGCGGCCGCCGAGTCCGGCGTCGTCTACAGCCGGATCGGGGTGTCCGCCGGCCCGTGGGGCACGGTGTGCCAGTGGGCGGTCACCTGCCTCAACGTCATCACCGGCAACCTCGACCGGCCCGGCGGGGCCATGTTCACCACGCCGGCCATCGACGCCGTGGGCACCGGTCTCATCGGGCGCGGGCACCACGACGCATGGCGCTCGCGGGTCCGCGGGCTCCCGGAGACCGCGGGCGAGCTGCCGGTGGCGGCGCTGCGCGAGGAGATCGAGACGCCCGGCGAGGGCCAGGTGCGTGCACTGCTCACGGTGGCGGGCAACCCGGTCCTGTCGACACCCGACGGCGCGAGGCTCGACGCCGCGCTGCGCGGCCTCGACTTCATGGCGGCGGTGGACATCTACGTCAACGAGACCACCCGGCAAGCCGACGTGATCCTGCCGCCGACCACCGCGCTCGAGCGCGACCACTACGACCTGGTCTTCCACCTGCTGGCCGTGCGCAACACGGCAAGGTTCACCCCCGCCGTGTTCGACAAGGAGGCCGACCAGCGCCACGACTGGCAGATCTTCCGCGAGATCACCCTCCGCACGGCCGCTCGTCTGGAGCGCAGGGCCCCGCTCAAGAAGCGGCTCGTCCAGCGCGCCCGGCTGACCGCCAGCCCGACCTTCCTGATCGGGCAGCTGCTGCGCCGGGGGTCGAGCGGGGTGACGCTCACCAAGCTGCGGGCCCGACCGGCCGGCATCGACCTCGGTCCCCTGCGGGGCGGCCAGCTGCCGGGCCGCCTCCCGGCGCGCAGCAAGCGCGTGGACCTGGCGCCCGCGCTCGTGGTGGCGGACGTCGCGAGGCTCGCCGCCGTACCCGTTCCCACAGGTGACGACGAGCTCGTGCTGATCGGGCGTCGCCACCAGCGCGACTGCAACTCGTGGATGCACAACTCCGAGCGGCTGACGCGCGGCCGGCCGCGCCACCAGCTGTTGATGAACCCCGACGACCTCGCGCGGCGCGCCATCGCCGACGGCTCCCGGGTGCGCGTGACGTCGCGCGTCGGGTCGGTCGAGGTCGAGGTGGCCGCGTCGGACGACCTGATGCCGGGCGTGGTGTCCCTCCCCCACGGCTACGGACACGCGGCGGACGGCGTCCTGATGTCACGCAGCCGCGAGGTGCGGGGCGTCTCGGTCAACGACCTCACCGATCCCGAGCTGCTCGACGTGTCGGGCAACGCCGCGCTCAACGGCGTACCGGTCGCGGTCACCGCCTGCTGAGCACCGCCCCTCCCGGTAACTGCCCGAAATGACCACTCCCGCCCCCATCGGCGGGGGCGGGAGTGGTCGTTCGGACCCGTTACCGGGCCCGCTGGGATGCTGAGGTGCTGCGCCGTACGTCAGGCGCTGACGTCGCCGAGCACGGCGAGGACGTCGTCGGGGGTCTGGGCGGCATCGAGCGCAGCGATGCTGGCGTCGTCGGTGAAGGCACCGGCCAGCGCCTGCAGCACGGTCAGGTGGTCGTCACCCGCGCCGGCGATCCCGACGACGTAGCGGGCCGGGCTGCCCTTCCAGTCGATCGGCTCGTCGTAGCGCACGAACGAGATCGCGGTGTGGCGGATCAGCGTCTTCGCCTCGTTGGTGCCGTGCGGGATTGCCAGGCCGTTGCCCATGAACGTGGAGACCGAGGTCTCCCGCTCGTGCATGGCGTCGACGTAGGCCTCGTCGACGGCGCCGCTCGCGACCAGCAGCCGTCCGGCCTCGGTGATCGCTGCGTCACGGTCCGTGGCCTGGCCGCCGAGCACGATGGCCTCCCTGCTCAGTACGTCGCTCATCTGGCGTCCCTCTTCCTCGCAGTGTCGGTTGGGTGGAGCTCAGTCGGTGGGGTGGAACTCATGAGACCACACGCTCGCGGCGGCGGGTCGTGGTCGGAGGTCGGGCCCGGCCCCCGCGGGGAGGGCCGGGCTCGACCGTCGGACCTGGCGCGGAGCGTCAGGTCGGGTTGTTGTCGCGGACCATCGCCACGATCTCGTCGTAGCGGGGACTGGCCATGAAGTTGTCGACCGAGACGTGCTCGGCGGACGGTGTCTTCTGGCGTGCCCGGTCGGTGAGGTCCTGGTGGCTGACCACGAGGTCGTAGCTGTCGTCGAGGTTGGCGATGGCCTTGTTGACGACCGTGACCTCCGGGTGCCCGGCGTCCTGGATCTTCTTGCGGAGCACCGAGGCTCCCATCGCCGAGGACCCCATCCCTGCGTCGCAGGCGAAGACGATGTTGCGGATCTCGCGGGTGGCGGTGGCCGTGGCGGCGGCGGCGGCGGCCGCGCCACCGGTCAGGGTGCTGGCGACCGACGACTTCTTGCCCTTGTTGGCCTCCATCTGGGCGGTCGCGGCGCTCAGGTCACCCTCGTCCTCGCTCTTGTCCATCTTCAGCAGCAGCGCAGCCACGACGAGGGTGACGGCAGCGGCACCGAAGACGCCGAGGGTGACCCCAAGGTAGTCACCCCTCGCCGTCTGGGCGTAGACGGCGAAGATCGAGCCCGGGGCCGCCGGTGCGCGGAGGCCCACGTCGAAGGCCACGTTGATCGCGACACCGGTCATGCCGCCGGCGACCATGGCGAGGATCAGGCGCGGCTTCATCAGCACGTAGGGGAAGTAGATCTCGTGGATGCCGCCGAAGAACTGGATGATCGCGGCACCCGGGGCGGTCGCCCTCGGCACACCGCGGCCGAAGAACGTGTAGGCGAGCAGCAGGCCGAGGCCCGGGCCGGGGTTCGCCTCGAGCAGGAACAGCACGGACTTGCCGGACTCCGCGGCCTCGGCGAGACCCAGTGGCGTGAGCACGCCGTGGTTGATCGCGTTGTTGAGGAAGAAGACCTTCGCCGGCTCGATGACGAGCGAGGTCAGCGGCAGCAAGTTGTTGTCGACGAGCCACTCGACCGCGTTGCCGAGGACCTCCATGACCTCGTTGACGATGGGCGCGACGACCCAGAACCCGACGATCGCCATCAGGAAGGCCACGATGCCGGCCGAGAACATGTTGACGAGCATCTCGAAGCCGACCTTGATCTTGCCGTCCCAGAGCGCGTCGACCCGCTTGATCGCGTAGGCCGACAGGGGGCCGAGGATCATCGCGCCGATGAACATGTGCACCTGGCCGAGCGGGGCGGCGTCGGCGGGCAGGTCGGCGTTGAAGTTCGCCACCAGCAGGTCCGACCCGGCGATGGCACCCATCACCGCGAAGCCACCGACCACCGCACCGCGGTCACCATGGACCATGCGGCCGCCTGTTGCGGCGATGAGGATCGGCAGGGCGTAGTGGATGATCGGGCCGACCATCGTGGCCAGGTCGGCGTTGGGCAGCCAGCCGACGTCGATGACCAGGGCGGTGAGGAGTCCCCACGCGATCAGTGCCGGGATGTTGGGCATGATCATGTTGGAGAGGAACGTGCCGAACTTCTGAATGCGGACCCGCGCACCGGAACCGGTGGGGGCCGTGAATGTCGTGGCCATGCTGGTGTCCTCCAGTCGAACTCAGGGGGTGACCCCCATCACATGATGCCGTGATTAAACCGCACGTTCGGGCATGTTGCCAAGCATTCGGGCATGATCGGTGCCCGACCTTGTGGTTTTTACCCAGAATCCCCGCGACTCAGCCGCTCAGCTGACTGTCGAAGAGCGCCTTCTCGACCTCGCCGTTCCACGTGCCGCCAGGTCCGAGCTTCGCGGCGACGTCCGGCAGCTTCTCCCTCAGCTCGTCGAGCCCCATCAGGGGGAGGTCGTGGATCTGGGGAAAGATCAGGACCTTGCCGGAGTAGCTTCCGTCGACCAGGGCCTGGAGGCCGTCCTTGGCCGCCCGCATGCCTCCGACGGCGCCGACGATCGAGCCCGGCGAGAGGTCACCCCGGTTGGCCAGGTCCACCACCTGCTGCTGGTCGTGGATCGTCAGTCCCGACGTCCCGGTGTACTGGGCGTTGTCCAGGTACACCGCGCTCAGGTTCAGCGGTGCCAGCGTGCCGTTGGGGACACCGGCGAAGAAGACCAGCATGCCGTCGGCGTTCATCACGGTGTCGGCCTCGGCCATCACTTCTGCGATGGGGACGCTGACCACGACGTCGTCGGCCCCCCGGTCGTCGGTGATCCGCATGACGAAGTCGTGGAGGGACTCCTCAGCGGTCTGGGAGTTGAAGGTGAGCAGCTCGCAGTCGTTGCTCTCCGCCAGGTGGGCCAGACGGTCCTCGAGGCTCTTCAGGCGTTCATCACTCACCTCGGTGGCGACGATCGTGCGGGGACCGTCGGGCTGCTGGATGGCCCGCTGGAGGTGCATCAGTCCCATGGGGCCGCCGGCGCCCACGAAGACAGTGGTGCCCTTCGGACGCAGGTCACAGCGGTTGCGCGCCTCTCCGTAGGAGGAGGCGATGTCCGGACCCCGGCCACCGAGGTAGGCGGTGTAGTCGTAGTGCAGACGGCCCACGTCGGTGTCCACCAGGCCGTCCAGGGCGCTCTCGCCGACCATGTTGAGGGTGCCCCGGCGGGCGATGCGCTGCGCCACGGCTCCCACCGTCGACGCCGAACGGGGATCGAGCATGACGATGTCGTCGAAGCCGGCGCCGTCGGTCAGCTCGTCCGCCAGCGCCTGGAAGTCATCGACACCGATGCCGTTGCGTACGACCGTGGTGGCGGAGGTGCGCTCCACGAGCTCGGCCACCGAGGCCGGCACGTCGGTCATCACGATGGTGGCCGGAGCATCCAGGCCCGAGGAGAAGAGGTAGTCGCGCTCGTCCCCGGGACGGCCGATGATCCACATGGTCCCGCCGGCCTTCGGCTCGAGGCGGCGACGCTGGGTGTAGGCGGCCATCACGCAACCCCAGGGCTCCAGCGTGGAGGCCTCGGCGTACCCCATCGTGTCGGGGAGGGGCAGCAGGCAGGCGCCGTCGTCGGTGTCGAGCATCTCCGAACCCATGAGGTGGTACTGGATCAGTCCGCCGGGGATGGTGTAGCCGTAGGCCGTGCTCTTCCCGTCCTGGTAGATGTCGGGCTGCACTGCCAGCCGCTGGCCGGCGTGGTAGCGGTCGGCGAGGTTGTCGCCGACCTCGATGACGGTGAGGCTCACCTCGTGCCCCAGCCGGGTGGGCTCCTTCGCCAGGTCGCGGTCGTAGAGCTTGGGGTGGCTGCCGCCCTGGCGCATGATCTTCACGTCGGAGAAGCAGAGGCCCACGCTGTCGATGCGGACCAGCATGTGGTCGGCATCGGGCTCGGGGACTGGAAGCAGCTCGGGCTGGCCGTCCTTGCCCATGCTCTCCTCCCCCGCGCCGTAGAGGTTCCAGGCCCAGGAGCGCTCCGGCAGGTCGAGATCGGCCGCGCGGTAGCGGTCGTACGCTGATGTCATGCTTCCTCCGTTGTGAGGTGGACGTCTACGTGGACGTGGGATCTGGACGGTGGTTCTGGGCGCGGGTCTCAGTGCCCGAGCAGCTCACGGACCGCGGCGCGGGCGGCCATCGGGTCGGGTGCACCGAGGGCGGCCTCGGCCGCGGCCTCGCAGGTCTCGAAGCTGACCTTGCCGAGCTGGGCGCCGACGGGGCGTACGGCGCGGGCGGCCATCGAGAGCGAGGAGATCCCCATCCCGATGAGCGCCGTGGCGAGCAGCGGGTCGGCGGCCGCCTCCCCGCAGACGCCGACCGGCTTGCCGGCCTCGGTGCCGGCGTGGGCGGTGATCGCGATCAGCTGGAGCACGGCCGGCTGCCAGGGGTCGGTGAGGTGCGCGAGATCGGTGGCCATGCGGTCGGCGGCCATGGCGTACTGGGTGAGGTCGTTGGTGCCGATCGACAGGAA
Source organism: Nocardioides sp. T5 (assembly GCF_048161455.1). Taxonomy (NCBI): domain Bacteria; kingdom Bacillati; phylum Actinomycetota; class Actinomycetes; order Propionibacteriales; family Nocardioidaceae; genus Nocardioides; species Nocardioides sp. T5. The sequence goes on from NZ_CP182415.1 coordinate 2,994,508, forward strand.
GTCGACCACCTCGAGCATCCGGTGGGCGAGCAGCGCCGCGCTCGGGATCTCGACCATCACCCCGGCCTTCAACCCGCGCTCGCGGACCTTGGCGGCGAAGTCCGCCGCCTCGGCGACGGTGGCGACCATCGGCGCCATCACCCAGGTCTCGGTGCCGGTGCGCTCGGCCGCGGCGGCGATGCCGTCGAGCTGGCGGTCCATCAGCGCCGGGTTGCCGAAGCTGAGCCGCAGGCCGCGCACACCCAGGGCGGGGTTCTCCTCGCCCTCCTGGGTCGCGAAGGCGATCGGCTTGTCCGATCCCGCGTCGAGGGTGCGGACCACGACGTAGCGGCCGTCGGAGTAGGGAGAGAGGACCTCGGCGTAGATGTCGGCCTGCTCCTCGACGCTCGGCTCGTCCTTGCGGTTGAGGAAGCACAGCTCGGTGCGGAACAGGCCCACGCCCTGCACGGGCTCGCCACCCGCGGAGGCGGCAGAAGCACCGTCGGCGACGTTGGCGAGCAGCTTGACCAGCATCCCGTCGGAGGTCGCGGCGGGCCCGCTCCAGCTGGCGAGCTCCTCGCGCAGGCGGCGGCTCTCCTCGACGCGCGAGCGTGCCGCCTCGGGGTCGGCGCCCTGCTCGATGGTGCCGGCCTCGCCGTCGACGACGACGAACGTGCCGGCCGGCAGACCCATGACACCGGCCGCGCCGACGACGCACGGGATGCCGAGCTGGCGGGCGATGATGGCGGTGTGGCTGGTGGCGCCGCCGCGCTCGGTGACCAGGGCGGTGACCAGCTCGGGGTCGAGACCGGAGGTGTCACTGGGCGCGAGGTCCTCGGCGACCAGGATCGACGGCTCGCTCGGGGTTGGGACGCCGGGGGGCGGCTCGCCCACGAGGTGGGCGACCACGCGCCGCTCGATGTCGCGCAGGTCGGTGACCCGCTCGGCCATCAGGCCGCCCATGTTGGTGAAGATGGTGACGAACTGCTCGACGGCACCCTGCACCGCGGCGACGGGCCCCTGCCCGGCCTGCAGGTTCTTCGCGACGCCGGAGCGCAGGCCCTTGTCCTTCGCCAGTCCGGCGCTCGCGGTGAGCACCTCGGCCGCGGCACCCTGCGCGGACGCCGCCTTGCTGGAGAAGGTCTCCGCGACCACGGCCACCGCGTCGTCGTACGCCGCCAGCGCGGCGTCGGCGTCGGCGAAGTCGCCGTCGCCGAAGCGCGCGATCGCGTCGGGCGACACCTCGCCGTGCACGTGGAGGACCGGGCCGGCGGCGACGCCCGGCACCACCGGGGTCCCGCTGAGGGTGTTCGCGGGCGACTGCGCGGATGTGGTCATGGACACACCGTAAGACATCGCGTGGTTGACAAGCAACACATTCGGGACTAAAACAACACATACACAGATCACCCGACGACGCCCGTGGAGGAGGACCGATCCGATGTACGCGGAAGAGCGCCAGCAGGCGATGGCCCACCTGATCAGTCGGCGCGGCCGGCTGTCGGTGGTCCAGCTGTCCGAGCAGTTCGAGGTGACCACCGAGACCGTGCGACGCGACCTGTCCACGCTGGACCGGATGGGGCTGGTCCGCCGCGTCCACGGTGGCGCGGTGCCCGCCGGTTCGCTCACCGTCATCGAATCAGGCATCGGGGAGCGCGACCAGTCCAACACGCAGGCCAAGGAGGCCATCGCCAATGCCGCCGTCGCCCTGCTGCCACCGCCGGACTCGGTCGTCGTGATCGACGCGGGCACCACCACCGCGCGCTTCGCCGCCGCGCTCCCCCGCGACCACCGGCTCGTCGTCATCACGCACGCCGTGCCCGTCGCCACCCGCCTGGCCGGCCTGCCGCAGATCGAGCTCCACCTGCTGCCGGGCAAGGTCCGACCCACCACCCACGCCGCGGTCGGCGCGGAGACCGTCGCCGCCCTGGCGGACCTGCGGGCCGACGTCGCCTTCGTCGCCACCAACGGCCTCACCGTCGGGCACGGGCTCACCACCCCCGACAGCGACGAGGCGGCCAGCAAGCGCGCGATGATCGCCTGCGCCCGCAAGACCGTGGTGCTCGCCGACTCCACCAAGATCGGCGTGGAGACGGCCGTGCGCTTCGCGACCCTCGACAGCCTCGACGTGCTGGTCACCGACAGCGACGTGGAGCCGGCCGACCGACGCGCCCTCGAGGGCGCCGGGATCGAGGTGGTGGTCGCATGATCCTGACCCTGACCCCCAACCCCAGCATCGACCGCACGGTCGCCCTCGACGGCGTGCTGTCCCGCGGCCAGGTGCACCGGGTGGCGTCGGTGACCTCGCAGGCGGGCGGCAAGGGCGTCAACATCTCCCGCGCGGCCGTCAGCGCCGACATCCCCAGCATCGCCGTCGTGCCCGCCGCCAAGGACGACGCCTTCGTCATCGAGCTGCTCGGCGCGGGCATCGACTGCCGGCCGGTGCGCCCGGCCGGCGACGTACGCGTCAACCTCACCATCACCGAGCCCGACGGCACCACCACCAAGCTCAACTCCCCCGGTGCCGAGGTGCTCCCCCTCCATCTCGAGCTCATGGCGCAAGCCGTGCTGGTCCGTGCCTCCAGCGCCGACTGGACGGTCCTCGCCGGCTCCCTGCCCGCAGGGGCCCCGGCCGGCTTCTACGCCGAGCTCGTACGACGACTGCGCGAGGTGGGCGGTCGAGTGGCTGTCGACACCAGCGACGCCCCTCTCCAGGCGCTCGTCGACGCGTTGCCGCACTCCGCTCCCGACCTGATGAAGCCCAACGGCGAGGAGCTCGCCTCCTTCACCGGCGGAGACGCCGACGAGCTGGAGTCCGACCCCCGGGCGACAGCGGCGGCCGCCCGCCAGCTCATCGAGCGCGGCGTGGGGGCCGTGCTGGCCACCCTCGGCGGCAACGGCGCCGTGCTCGTGACGCCTGAGGGCGCCTGGCACGCGACCCCGCCCCCCACCACAGTCGTGAGCACCGTCGGTGCGGGCGACTCCAGCCTCTTCGGCTACCTGCTCGGCGACATCCGGCGCCTTCCTGCCCCGGAGCGCCTGGCACTGGCCGTCGCCTACGGCAGCGCCGCCGCAGGTCTCCCCGGCACCACCATCCCCCAGCCGTCCCAGCTCCGCACGGAGCTGGTCGGCGTCACCGCCCTGACCCCCTCACTGGGAGGCACAGCATGACCGCACTGATCACCACCGACCTCGTCCGCCTCGGCGCGGACTGGGGCCCGGACAAGCACGACGTCATCCGCGCCCTTGCCGGCGTCGTCGACGACGCCGGCCGGGCCACCGACAAGGACCAGCTCGTGGAGGACGCGTTCGCGCGCGAGTCCACCTCGGCGACCGGGCTGCCCGGTGGCATCGCGATCCCCCACTGCCGGACCGAGGGGGTCGAGGTCCCGACTCTCGCCTTCGCCCGGCTCGACCCGCCCGTCGACTTCGGGGCCAAGGACGGCCCCGCCGACCTGGCGTTCCTGATCGCCGCACCCGCCGGGGGCGACGCCGACCACCTCACCATCCTCACCAAGCTGGCCCGTGCGCTGGTCAAGCCCGCCTTCACCGACGCACTGCGCTCGGCGGAGTCGATCGAGGAGGTCGTCGATGTCGTCGCCCACGAGCTGGGCGAGCCTGCACCGGCGGCGAAGGCAGCCGCCCCGGCATCGGGCGCGCCCTCCGGCGCGGCCGTGCCGGGTGGCGGAGAGACCACCGCGCCCGGTGAGGCCCCGAGCACCGCTGCTCCTACGGCGACGGCCACCGCAGCTCCGGCCGCAGCGACGTCCCTCGTCGCGGTCACTGCCTGCCCGACCGGCATCGCCCACACCTACATGGCAGCCGAGGCGCTCGAGGCCGCGGCCGAGCGAGCCGGGGTCGACCTCCAGGTCGAGACCCAGGGCTCCGTGGGAGCGAAGCCGCTGCCGCACGACACGATCGCCCGCGCGGGCGCGGTGATCTTCGCCGTCGACGTCGGCGTCCGCGACCGCGGCCGGTTCGCCGGCAAGCCGATGGTGAGCTCGAGCGTGAAGCGCCCGATCGACGACGCCGACGCGATGATCGCGGAAGCCCTGCGCTACGCCGCCGATCCCGCGAGCGCGCCTCGCGTGGAGGGCGAGGCCTCGGGCGGCGACGGGGGCGGCGCCGGGGCCGCGGAGTCGTGGGGTGGCCGGGTCCGGCGGGTCCTGATGACCGGCGTGTCCTACATGATCCCCTTCGTGGCCGCGGGCGGTCTGCTCATCGCGCTCAGCTTCCTGCTCGGCGGCTACGAGATCGTCGGCCCCTACGGCGACATCGCGGTGAACTACGGGATCTTCAACCTCCCTGACCCCGAGGAGCTCGGGCTCGAGCACGCGCTGTTCAACTCCGGACTGATGGCCTACCTCGGCGCGCTCTTCTTCATCATCGGCAAGACGGCCTTCGCGCTGTTCCTACCCGCGTTGGGGGGCTACATCGCCTACGCGATCGCCGACCGCCCCGGTATCGCGCCGGGCTTCGTCCTGGGTGGGCTGTCCGCCAACCTCTTCAACGTGCAGACCTCCGACGGTGTCGCCTACCCGGCCACCGGCTTCATCGGCGCGATGATCGGTGGCACCCTGGCCGGCATCGCGGCGCACTGGATCGCGAGCTGGAAGGTGCCGACCTGGGCCCGCGGCCTGATGCCCGTCCTGGTGATCCCGCTGTTCGCGTCGGTGCTGGCCGGCCTGGCGATGCTCATCGTGCTCGGCAGGCCGATCTCCTGGCTCATGGAGCAGCTGACCGAGGGGCTCAACTCGATGTCGGGAAGCAGCGCGATCCTGCTCGGGGTGGTCCTGGGCCTGATGATGGCGTTCGACATGGGCGGCCCGCTCAACAAGGTCGCCTACACCTTCGCCGCCGTCGGTGTCGGCAGTGCGTCGCTGGCCAGCGACGCGCCCGAGCTCCAGATCATGGCCGCGGTCATGCTGGCCGGGATGGTCCCGCCGATCGCCCTCGCCCTGGCCACCGTCGTACGCCCCGGACTGTTCAACGTCCCCGAGCGCGAGAACGGCAAGGCAGGCTGGCTCCTGGGTCTGTCGTTCATCACCGAGGGCGCCATCCCCTTCGCCGCGGCCGACCCGCTGCGCGTCATCCCGGGCATCATGGCGGGCAGCGCCGTCACGGGCGGGCTGTCGATGGCGATGGAGGTCGGGGTGCGCGCACCCCACGGAGGCATCTTCGTGCTGTTCGCCGTCGAGAACGTCCTGGGCTACCTGATCGCCCTGGTCGCCGGTGTCATCGTCGGTGCCATCGCCGTCATCGCCCTCAAGTCGGTGGGCTCCAGCGACGCCGACGTCGTGACCGTCTGACCCGTCCACCCGTCCGCAGCAGCCCGACCAACCCACCCAAGGAGAACCATGCCCAGCAAGTCAGTCGTCGTCGGTTCCGCCGTCGGCCTCCACGCCCGTCCCGCCGCGATCATCGCCGAGAAGGCCGCCGAGCTCGGCTCGGAGGTGACGATCAACGGCGTGGACGCCAGCTCCTCGCTGATGATCATGACCCTCGGGGCCGGCAACGGTGACACGGTCGAGGTCGCCGGCGACGACCAGGCCGCGGTCGACACGATCGCCGCCCTGGTCGAGCAGGATCTCGACGCGTGAGCCGTCCGTCCTGATGGGCGGTGGTCCAGCCACGTTCCGTACGCCGGACACGTGGGTGGATCACCGCCCATCGGCGTGTCCGGGCGCGACACGTCCGCGAGCGGTGGCCGAGCCACATGACGAGGTCGCCGAACGTGGGTGGACCACCACTCGGAGGCGTCAGGTGCGCTCGCGCGTCGCGAGGTAGACCGCGCGCATCCCGACGGCCCGCTCGAGCTGGCTCTCCACGACGGAGAAGAACTGGCGCCGGTAGGTGTCGTCGGTGACGGCCGAGACGGTGAAGTAGAAGCCGCTGAACGAGGCGAGGAAGAGCGACACCTTCAGCAGCGAGAGCGACACGTGGGACAGGAAGGGCGCCTCCCCGACCGACTTCGCACCCGTCCACGCGAGCTGGGTCTCGGTCTCCATCACCAGCGACCCGAACAGCATGAAGAACACGAAGACGGTCACCGCGAGCAGCAGCACCTGGACGGACTGGATGACCAGCAGCACGAGGATCAGGTTCCACCGCTCGAAGCCGGAGACCTGGGCGTGCTCCTGCGGGTCGATCCGCGGGTCCGCCGCGACCTCGCGACTGGCCTGCTCCAGCGGCGTGCCGGCGCACGCGCGCACGATGAAGTCGTCGTCGACCTCGTCGTCCACGCGGTCGACCTCCTCGGGCAGCCGCACGAGCAGGAACAGCACCGCCAGGCCGAACATCAGCAGCACGGTGACCCACAGCAGCCCGAACGGCAGGTTGGTGGTCATCTGCCACGCCTCGGCGTTGACGAAGAGGAACGTCACGAAGACGAGCAGCAGCGGGAGCGCGCGCGAGGCCATCGGCACCAGGAAGCGCACGCTGCCGAGGGTGCGGGACAGCGCGAAGCCCAGGATGGGCCGGGCGTGCAGCGCGGTCGAGGCGTACCAGAGCAGGGCGAGACCGGCGACCGACATCCACACCGCCGGCCCGGCGGCGTACGACGTCCCGGTGGCCCACGCGACGGCGGCGACGCCCGCGGCGAGCAGCGCGAGGACCAGGGCGAGGGACACCAGGCGGCGGGGTCGCAGCCCGGCCCGAGCCGCGGCACGCTCCTCGGCGACGAAGTAGGGCAGGCCGTGGGCCAGGAACCACGCCTCGACGGCGGTGCGGTCCTTCGTCACGTGAGCAGGTCCCGCGCCCGGCGTACGTCGTCGTGCATGGTCTCGACGAGCGCCTCCATGCCCTCGAACTTCACCATGCCGCGCAGCCGGTCGACGAACGCCACCTCCACCTCGACGCCGTAGAGCTCGAGGTCGTCGCGGTCGAGGACGTAGGACTCCACGCGACGGTCGCGCTCGCCGTCGAAGGTCGGGTTGGTGCCGACGGAGATCGCGGCGGGATAGGTCTCCCCCGTGTCGAGGCGGGTCAGCCGGCCGGCGTAGACGCCGTCGGCCGGGGCGGCGTCGACCGGCGGGATCGGGACGTTGGCCGTCGGGTAGCCCATCTCGCGGCCGCGCTTGTCCCCCTCGACCACGGTGCCGCGGACGGTGAACGGGCGGCCCAGCGCCTCAGCGGCGCCGGCGACGTCACCGGTGGCCAGGCACTGGCGTACGTAGGTCGAGCTCCACACCTGGGGCCCGCCGTCGAGCGCCACGCCGACGGTCTCGAAGTCGCGTGAGGCCCCTGCCTCGACCAGCGTGGCGACCTCGCCGGCCGCCTTGTTGCCGAAGCGGAAGTTGGAGCCGACCACGACCGCGCCGGCGTGCAGCGCGTCGACGAGGATCCGGTCGATGAACTCCTGCGGCGACCACGACGCGACCTCGCGGTCGAAGCCGACCACCAGGATCGCGTCGACGCCAGCGTCCTCGAGCAGCCGGGCCCGGGTGTGGATCGAGGTCAGCGTGGGCGGGGCGTGCTCGGGACGCAGCACCGCCATCGGGTGGGGGTCAAAGGTCACCGCCACCACCGTGTCGATGCCCAGCCGCGCGGCGCTGGTGCGCGCCTCGCGCAGCACGTGGGCGTGACCGAGGTGCACGCCGTCGAAGTTGCCGATGCTCACCACGGTGCGGCCGAGGTCGGCCGGCACGTCGTCGACGTCTCGCCAGATCTGCACCCGCGAAGCCTACTGGCGGGCTCAGACGAAGACGGCGACCGGGCGGGCCTGCTCGCCGCGCTGCTCGTAGAGCGCGAGGAACTCGCCGTCCGGCGCGAAGACCGCGTGCGGCCCCTCGCCGGGGAGGACGACGTCGAGACCGCGGCCGACGCGCACGTGGCCGGCCTGCTCGTCGTCGAGGTCGACCGAGGCGAAGCTCGCCCGGGCGGCGTCGGCGATCGGCAGCACCGAGAAGTCGTCGGCCAGCTGGTCGAGGGTGCGGGCGACCGAGAGGTCGAAGGGGCCGACGGCGGTGCGCCGCAGCGCGGTCAGGTGCCCGCCCACCCCGAGCGCCGCCCCGAGGTCACGGGCGATCGCGCGGATGTAGGTGCCCGACGAGCACCGCACCGAGATGCGGACGTCGGGGAGCGCCACCTCGTGCACCACCAGCTCGTGGATGGTGACCGGGCGTGGCTTGAGCTCGACCTGCTCGCCGTCGCGCACCCGCGCATAGGCCCGCTTGCCGTCGACCTTGATGGCGGAGACGGCGGTCGGCACCTGCTCGATGTGTCCGACGAACCGCGCCAGCTCGTCGCGTACGACGTCCTCCCGCACGCCGTCGACCGCGTGGGTCGCCGTGACCTCACCCTCCGCGTCGTCGGTCGTCGTCGAGACGCCGAGGCGGATCGTCGCGTCGTACGCCTTCTCCGTCAGCATGAGGTGGCCGAGCAGCCGGGTGGCGCGGTCGACACCGAGCACCAGGACGCCCGTGGCCATCGGGTCGAGCGTGCCGGCGTGGCCGACCTTGCGGGTGCCGGCGAGCCGGCGGACCCGGGCCACCACGTCGTGCGAGGTCATGCCCGGGGCCTTGTCGACGACGACGAGACCGGGGTCGACCATCAGGCGCGGTCGTCCTCGTCGAAATCGAGGTCGGAGCCGTCGTCGAGCGCGACCTGCTCGTCGTCGAGGTCGTCCTCGACCACGCGCGGCTTCTTGTAGGGGTCCGGCTCTCCGGCGTAGGCCTCGACGCGTCGCGCCGCGACCTCCTCGTCCAGCTGGCGGGCGCGCTCGAGCACCTCGTCGAGCGCACGGGCGTTCTCGGGGAGCGCGTCGGGGATGAAGGTCAGCGACGGCACGATCCGCATGCCGAGCTGCTTGGCGACCTCGGAGCGGATCACGCCCTTGGCCGACTCGAGGGCGGCGGCCGTGCTGGCCAGCTCCTCCTCGGTGCCGAGCACCGTGTAGAAGATCGAGGCCTGCTGGGAGTCGCCGGTCACGCGGACGTCGGTGACGGTGACGAAGCCGAGGCGGGGATCCTTGATCCGGCGCTCGAGCATCTCGGCGACGATCACCCGGATCCGGTCGGCGATCTTGCGCACGCGGGGGTTGGTCATGGGTCCAGTCTCTCCTACTCGTGACCGGGCGCTTCATGCCCGTCACAGACGGTGACCGGGCGCTCCGTTCCCGGTGAAGGGGAACGAAGCGCCCGGTCGGTGACGCGGACGGGCACGAAGTGCCCGCTCGGTGATCAGCTGCGCGGGATCTCGCGCATCTCGAACGCCTCCACGACATCGCCGATCTTGATGTCCTGGAAGTTGCGGAGCACCAGACCGCACTCGAAGCCCTCGCGGACCTCGGACGCGTCGTCCTTCTCGCGGCGCAGCGAGGAGAGGTCGAGGTTGTCGGCCACCACCGCTCCGTCGCGCAGGACCCGCACCTTGGCGTTGCGGCGGATGAGGCCGGAGGTGACCATGCAGCCCGCGATGTTGCCGGCCTTGGACGAGCGGAAGATCTCGCGGATCTCCGCCTGACCGAGGGTCGACTCCTCGTAGATGGGCTTGAGCATGCCCTTGAGGGCCGCCTCGATCTCCTCGATCGCCTGGTAGATGACCGAGTAGTAGCGGATCTCGACACCTTCCTTGTCGGCCATCTGGCTCGCCTTGCCCTGCGGGCGGACGTTGAAGCCGATGATGATGGCGTCGGAGGCGGCGGCGAGGTCGACGTTGGTCTCGGTGATGGCACCGACACCGCGGTCGATCACGCGGAGGGAGACCTCGTCGCCCACGTCGATCTGCGACAGCGCGTCCTCGAGCGCCTCGACCGAACCGGACACGTCGCCCTTGAGGATGAGGTTGAGCTCCTGGCTCTCGCCCTTCTCCATGGAGGCCATGAAGTCCTCGAGGCTGCGGCGCACCCGACGCTTGGCCTGCATGGCCGCCCGCTCGCGCGCCTCGCGCTTCTCGGCGATCTGGCGGGCCATGCGGTCGTCGTCGACGACGATGAAGTTCTGGCCCGCACCCGGCACCGCCGAGAGGCCCAGCACCATCGCCGGCCGCGACGGGTCGGCCTCGGTGATCTCCTGGCCGTGCTCGTCGAGCATGGCACGCACACGACCGTGGGCCGGACCGGCCACGATCGAGTCGCCGACGCGGAGGGTTCCGCGCTGGACGAGCACCGTGGCGACCGGACCGCGACCGCGGTCGAGGTGCGCCTCGACCACGAGGCCCTGGGCGTCCTGGTCGGGGTTGGCGCGCAGGTCGAGCGACGCGTCGGCGGTCAGGACGACGGCCTCGAGCAGCTTGTCGAGGTTGAGCCCGGCCTTGGCCGAGACGTCGACGAACATCGCGTCGCCGCCGTACTCCTCGGGGATCAGGCCGTACTCGGTGAGCTGGCCGCGGACCTTCGTCGAGTCGGCCTCCGGCTTGTCGATCTTGTTGACCGCCACCACGATCGGCACGTTGGCCGCCTTGGCGTGGTTGAGCGCCTCGACCGTCTGCGGCATGACGCCGTCGTCGGCCGCGACGACCAGGATCGCGATGTCGGTGGCCTGGGCACCACGAGCACGCATGGCGGTGAACGCCTCGTGACCCGGGGTGTCGATGAGGGTGATGCGACGGTCGTCGCCGTCGACCTCGGTGTGGACCTGGTAGGCACCGATGTGCTGGGTGATGCCACCGGCCTCCTTGTCGACCACGTTGGCGTCACGCAGCGCGTCGAGGAGCTTGGTCTTTCCGTGGTCGACGTGACCCATGACCGTGACGACCGGCGGACGGACGACCAGGTCGGCCTCGTCGCCCTCGTCGGCGCCGAACTCGAGGTCGAACGTCTCGAGCAGCTCGCGGTCCTCGTCCTCCGGGGAGACGATCTGGACGACGTAGTTGAGCTCCTCGGCGAGCAGCTCGAACGTCTCGTCACCGACCGACTGGGTCGAGGTGACCATCTCGCCGAGCGAGAACAGCATCTGGACCAGGGCGGCCGCGTCGACGTTGATCTTCTCGGCGAAGTCGGTCAGCGACGCACCGCGCGGCAGCCGCACGGTCTCGCCGTTGCCCTTGCGGACGCGCACGCCACCCAGGGTCGGGGCGTCCATGGCCTCGAACTCCTGGCGACGTGCCCGCTTCGACTTGCGACCGCGACGCGACGGACCACCGGGGCGACCGAAGGCACCCTGGGTCTGGCCACGCTGGCCGGGACGACCGCCACCGGGACGACCGCCACCGGACGGGCCGAAGCCGCCGGGACGACCGGGGGCGCCACCGGGGCCACCGCCACCGGGACGACCCGGGGCACCGCCACGAGCGGGGGCACCCGGACGACCGGGGCCGCCACCGGGGCCACCACGGGCCGGACGTCCGCCCGGACCGTTGCCGAACGCGGCCGGGGACTTGGGCATCATCGCCGGGTTGGGACGCGGCATGCCGGGACGTCCCTCGCTGCCGCCACCAGCACCCGGGGGACGCGGCGGGCGGTTGTCGTCGCCACCGGTGCGCGGGGCAGGGCGCTGGCCCATGCCCTGGCTCGGGGCGAACGGGTTGTTGCCCGGGCGCGGTGCGCCGGGGCGACCGACCGGGCGGGGCGCCGGGCTCGGGGCCTTTGCGGCCGGGGCAGCGGGTGCCTCGGGCTCGGCCGGCGGAGCCTTGGGCTCGGCGGCAGGCGCCTTCGGGCCGGGCTTGGGGCCGGGCCTGGCAGCGGGTGCTGCCGGCTCCGCGGGAGCCGCGGTCTCGGCGGCGGGTGCCTCGACCGGCGCCTCGGCGGCAGCCGGAGCCGCAGGGGCCTCAGGCGCTTCCGGGGCCTCGGTCGCGGCGGGTGCCGGTGCGGGCTTGGGGCCGGGCTTGGGCGCGGCCTTCTTGGCGGCGGGCTTGTCGGCCGGCGCCGCGGTCTCGGCGGGCGCGGAGGCCGCTGCGGCCTTCAGCTCGTCGCCGTACTGCTTCTTGAAGCGCATCTCGACGGGCGGCTCGACAGTCGACGATGCCGACTTGACGAACTCCCCCATCTCCTTGAGCTTCTCGAGAACGAACTTGCTCTCGACTCCGAACTCCTTGGCGAGTTCGTGGACTCGGGTCTTTGCCACGGTTGTTTACTACTCCTTCTGGTCCGTGACCCCAGAAGGTGGAGGGGAAACGGAGCAGCTAGTGGGTGTGCACACTCATTACGAGTTACTCATCGAGTGCTCATGAGCTGTGTGCTCCAGTTTCTGGTCGGTGCTGCGGTGAATCGGACTGGTGGATCTCGGCGAGGTGGTCGGCCACCGGCGCCGTGCTGAGCCCCTCACCCGAGCGGAGGGCCCGGGGAAACGCTCGGCGTCGCACCGCGAGCTGCCAACACTCGGACGTGGGGTGCACGTGCGCCCCGCGGCCTGGTGCCCGGCGGTCCGGATCGGGCACCAGGGCAGGTCTGCCCTCGACGTCCGAGCCTGCGACCACGCGGAGCAGCTCGCTCGCAGCGGCCTTCGCCCGACAACCCACACAGGTCCGGACAGGTCCGGGCGCAGAGGTGTCAGACGTGGTGGCCACTGGCGTCCACTCTAGCCGGTGCGGCCAGTGGTTTACGAACTGGGAGCCCGTGGCCTGGTTTCGACGCGCTCGTGCGACTTCGTGCCTCAGTCGCGTCGCTTGCTCAACCTGGTCGACCCCACACGCCGGGCTCGTTCCTCACTCGTCGTTGGTCGCTTCATCGGGGGCGGGGGCCTCGTCGGAGCGGATGTCGATGCGCCAGCCGGTGAGGCGGGCGGCGAGGCGGGCGTTCTGCCCCTCCTTGCCGATGGCGAGGGAGAGCTGGAAGTCGGGTACGACGACGCGGCACGAGCGCGCGGCCAGGTCGACGATCTCCACGGCAGTCACGCGGGCCGGCGAGAGGGCGTGCGCCACCAGCTCCGCCGGGTCCTCGGCCCAGTCGACGATGTCGATCTTCTCGCCGTGCAGCTCGCTCATCACGTTGCGCACGCGCTGGCCCATCGGACCGATGCAGGCTCCCTTGGCATTGACCCCGGGGACGGTGGAGTGCACGGCGATCTTGGTGCGGTGACCGGCCTCGCGGGCGATGGCGGCGACCTCGACGGTGCCGTCGGCGATCTCGGGGACCTCGAGGGCGAAGAGCCTCTTGACCAGCGTCGGGTGGGACCGGGACAGGGTGATCTGTGGGCCGCGCATCCCCTTGCGGACCGACGTCACCAGGCACTTGATGCGCTCGCCGTGGACGTACTTCTCCCCCGGCACGCGCTCGCTGATCGGCAGGATGGCCTCGAGCTTGCCCAGGTCGACCATGACGTCGTCGGGGTTGCGCCCCTGCTGGATGGTGCCCGAGATGATGTCGCCCTCCTTGCCGGAGAACTCGCCGAACGTCTTCTCGTCCTCGGCGTCGCGCAGCCGCTGCAGCATGACCTGCTTGGCGGTCGTCGCCGCGATGCGGCCGAACCCCTGGGGGGTGTCGTCGTACTCCGGCCCGGCCGTGCCGTCCTCGTCGAGCTCGCGCGCCCAGACGGTGACGTGCCCGGTCTTGCGGTCCAGCTCGACCCGCGCGGGGTGCGAGGACTCGGTCGCGCGCTGGTAGGCGGTGAGCAGGGCCTGCTCGATGGCCTCGGCCAGCACCTCGAAGGAGATCTCCTTCTCCCGCTCCAGCATGCGCAGGATGCTCAGGTCGATGTCCATCAGTCGTCCTTCTCGTCGTGCTCGTCGTGCTTGTCGGTCTTGCCGGTCTTGCGGTTGAACTCGATCTGCACGAGCGCCTTGGTCACCTCGGCGTAGGCGACCTCGCGCTTCGTGCCGGAGACCTCGAGGGTCACCGAGTCCTCCGTGGAGGACAGGATGCGGCCGGTCAGGCTGGACCCGTCGGCGAGCGTGGCCTTGACGAGGCGGTCCTCGTTGCGCCGCCAGTGGCGCGGCAGGGTGAGGGGACGGTCGACGCCGCGCGAGGTCACCTCGAGCGTGTAGGGCATCTCGCCCATCACGTCGGACTCGTCGAGGACCCGGGAGACCTCGCGCGTCGCGTCGGCGACGTCGTCGAGGGTCACTCCGCCGTCCTTGTCGACGGCGACGCGCAGCACCCGGCGCTTGCCGGCGGGCGTCACCTCGACGGCCTCGACGTCGAGCGCCATCGCTCGCAAGGGGTCGACCAGCTCCGCCTCGATGCGGTCCCGGGTGGCGTCCTGGTGGGGGGTGCTCATCGGGTTTCGACCTCCTTGTGTAGTTGTCCGAGGACCACGATAGCCGCCATCGGGTGGGCCGCGACAAACACCGGCGGCCGGTCCGGACCGGCCAGCCGGGCGGATAGGGTCAGGGGGTGCCCGGACGTCCACTGACCCGTCGTACGACGGTGGGCGCGGCACTCGCCTCGCCGCTGGCGCTGGCCGCCTGCGACATCGACCCGCCGCCCCGCGCGGGCGGGTCCGCGGCACCGTCGCCGCCCCCGCCGGAGGACTCGGAGCTGGTGGCCGCGGTCGTCGCCGCACTGGTCCGCGCCCGGTCGGTCGTGGAGGCGGCGACCCTCTCGGTGCCCGACCTGACGCCGCTGCTCGCACCGGTCGCGACCTCCCACGCCGCCCACCTCGAGGTGCTGGCCGGCGCGGTCGCCGACACCGACGTCCCCGCGCCGGCACCGACCACGATCGCGGGCGACCGGGCGCGGGTCCTGGGCGTCGTACGCCGCTCGGAGCAGCGCCTGCTGCGCGAGGTGCGCCGCGGTTGCGTCGGCGCGGCCAGCGGCGACCTCGCCCGGGTGCTGGCCAGCATGGCCGCGTCCACCGCCCAGCACGGGGCCGCGCTCGCCGACCCGACTACCGGCGGGGAGGGCCCGTGACCGTCCTCGACGCCCTCCAGACGACGCTGGCCGACGAGCACGCCGCGCTCTACGCCTACGGGGTGCTCGGCGCGCGGACGTCGCAGGCGACCTCACCCGAGCTCTTCGAGACGATGACGGCCGGCTACCGCCGCCACCGGGCGCGCCGCGACCAGCTGCGGCTCATGGTGGGCGACGCCGGAGGGGACCCCGTCGCTGCCGACGCGGCCTACGACCTCGACGGTGCGCTGCTCCGTCCTCCACAGCTCGCCCGCGCCGCAGCGGAGCTCGAGGCAGGGAGCGTCGAGGTGCTCGTCGCGCTGGTCGCGCAGTCGAGCGGCTCCGTGCGCGAGTGGGCGCTCACCGAGGCGACGTGGTCCGCGGTCTGGCAGCTCCGTCTGGGCAGCACCGCCGAGACGTGGCCGGGAGCACCCGAGCTCGACCAGCCGTGAGACAGGGAAAGCGGCCCGCGGCCTCAGCCTTTGGGAAAGTCCCGAGATCTCTCCCAAAGGCCGAGGACGCGGACCGCTCCATGGGGTTGGTCAGCATCACCCTGTGTCGCCCAACCTGTGGGGGTGGTGGAGCGACATGCACAATCATGCATTCGATCCGGGCGATCCGAAAGCATGTACCGCTTGCATGTTCCTGCAACGCACGAAGTTGCAGAAATGTCACGCTCAGGAGGCGTCGAGACGCCGTACGACGGCGGGGATCTCGCTCAGGGAGGTGACCGTCGCGTCGGGCTCCCCCTCGGTGTGGCCGACCTGGTTGACCGGGATCGTGCTGTGGGGGACGTGGATCGCCCGGAGGCCGGCGTTGTGGGCGCCCCACACGTCGTCGAAGAGCCGGTCCCCCACGTAGACACAGGCCGCCGGGTCGCTCACCCCGACCGCCTCCATCGCGGCGCCGAACGCCAGCGGCGACGGCTTCGTCCACGGGACCTCGCTGGTGTAGACGTCGCCGTCGACGAGGTCGTACACCCCGTCCCGCTCGAAGAAGCCGACGTGCCACTCGCGGGGCCAGACGGTGTTGGAGAGCACGCCGACCTTGATCCCGGTCGAGCGGAGCTCCTCCCACATCGGTCGCACCTCGGGGTCGGTGAGCGTGTGCGGCTCCCAGAACTCGTAGTAGGCGCTCAGCAGGTCGGGATCGTGGTCGAGACCCGCCTCGGCGAAGAGGTCACCGATGGTGGCGCTCTGCTGGTGGTCACGGCTGCGGCCCCACACGACGTCACCCGCGCGGTGCAGGCGCTCGGCGTGCGCGTGGTGGTCGTCGTCGGGCGAGGGCGTACGACGGACCGCCTCCGCGAGGGCCAGCGACTCGGCGTGGAAGTCCACGTCGTGCCACCGGGTCAGCGTGCCGCCCCAGTCGAAGATGACCGCCTCGATGCGCGTGTGAGCCATGGGCGCGAACCTATCGGGGGCAAGCAGCGGGATCGTGGAGGATCTGAGCCACCAGGTGACCCGGATCCTCCACGATCACGCGTTGATCGTGTCGGCGTCGGACCACAGGGATCCGTCGACCGGCCACGGCAGGACCTCGAGACGGTCGTCGGCGAGCAGGTCGTCGACGAGGGCTCGGCTGCCGCCCACCAGGGTCGAGTCGAGATCCATGACGCTCGAGGTCGCCCAGGCGTGGTCGGCTGGCCACCACGCGCTTGGCGACTGCCACTGGTGCGGAGCCCACATCTCGAACTGCTCGTCAGGCGTGGGTGGGCGCCCACCACCGACGACCGTGCTGACGCCGGTCGGCGTGCCGAGGGCGTACGCAAGGGCCGGGGCCTCTGCACACAGCGTCGGCACGTCGGCCAGCGGCCGGTCGAAGAGGTGGCACTCGCACGGAGTCATCGGGGCGGTCGGCATGCCGGACCACGCCGCCGGCCAGGTTCCGTAGCCCACCCAGAAACCTACGAACGTCCGCCCGGGCATCGCGGTGTACCGGCCGAACACGTCGGCCAGCGCCTCGAGGTCGGGGCGCTCGAGGTTGCCGCGCGCCGGCGCCTCGCCCGGCCACAGCTCGGGGTCGGCACTTGCACCGCGGGGGTCCAGGTCGCGACCGCCGGCGATCCGGTGCCACTGCGCCTCTGGGTGCAGCGTCGTGCCGCACTCGGCCGCCACCTCCGACCAGCGCACGCGTGTCCCCGTGTCGTCGCGGAGCCACGCCGGGTGCAGGACCCGCGCGTACGCCTCGAAGCCGCGCGGGATGAGGAACCCGACGGCGGGCGGCGTGCCGTCCGGCCAGTCCGTCTCCCACCAGTCGGCCTCGCCGACGTCGGCGTCCGGACGGATCGCGACGAGGTGCTCGCGCCACGCTTCAAGGTCTCGTGACGGGACTTCGCCCCTCCTCGACCAGCGCACGCGGTGGACCTAGCTGCGGACGATCTCGGTGATCCGCGCGACCGCGGAGCCGACGGCGACGTCCTCGCGGTCGCCGGTGCGGCGGTCGCGGACCTCGACATTGCCGTCGGCCAGGCCGCGGCCGACGGTGACGATCGTCGGCACGCCGATCAGCTCGGCGTCCTTGAACTTCACGCCGGGGCTGACCTTGCCGGTGCGGTCGTCGAGGAGCACCTCGACGCCGGCGGCCTTGAGGTCCTGGGCGAGCACCTCGGCGGCGGCGAAGACCGCCTCGTCCTTGCCGGCGGCGACGATGTGGACGTCGGCGGGGGCGACGTTGCGCGGCCAGCACAGGCCGATGTCATCGAGCGTGCCCTCGGCGATGGCGGCCACGGCGCGCGAGGGGCCGATGCCGTAGGAGCCCATCGTGACGGTGACGAGCTTGCCGTTCTCGTCCAGCACCTTGAGGCCGAGCGCGTCGGCGTACTTGCGGCCGAGCT
Source organism: Nocardioides sp. T5 (assembly GCF_048161455.1). Classification (NCBI taxonomy): domain Bacteria; kingdom Bacillati; phylum Actinomycetota; class Actinomycetes; order Propionibacteriales; family Nocardioidaceae; genus Nocardioides; species Nocardioides sp. T5. The sequence continues at coordinate 3,012,027 of NZ_CP182415.1, forward strand.
GGAAGATGTGGCCCATCTCGACTCCGCGGGCGGACTCGAGGGTGCCCTCGCTGCAGTTGGGGCAGGCGTCGCCGTCGCGCACGTCGGCCGCCTCGATGGTGCCGTCGGGGGTGAAGTCACGGCCGACCACGAGGTCGAGCACGTGGGAGCCCGGGACGTTGGCGCCGGTCACCCAGCGCGTGCCCTCCGCGACCCGGGGGTCGACGAGGTAGCGGATCCCGGACTTGGACTCCTCCCCCAGCACCTCGGGGCCGATGTAGCCCTTGACCAGGGCGGGGTGCTTGGCCATCTCGGCCTCGTCCATCGCCTCGACCTCGATCGGCTCGAGCTGGCCCTCGAGTCGCTTCTGGTCGACCTCGCGGTCGCCGGGCACGCCGATCGCGAGCGGCTCGCGGGTGCCGTCGGGGTGCTTGAGGACGACCATCACGTTCTTGAGGGTGTCGCCCGCGGTCCAGGGACGGTCCTCACGGGGGTGGGCCGCGTCGAGGTGGGCGACGAGGGTGTCGATGGTCGGCGTGTCGGGCGTGTCCTCGGCGTGCGCGGCGGGCGCGTCGTCGTACGGGAGCGCGGGCGGGGCCGGGACGGTGACGGCCTCGACGTTGGCGGCGTAGTCGCAGTGCGTGCAGCGGACGTAGGTGTCCTCGCCGACCTCGGCCTTGGCGAGGAACTCCTCGCTGGCCGAGCCGCCCATCGCGCCCGAGGTCGCCTTGACGATGACGTACTCGAAGCCGAGCCGGTCGAAGATCCGGATGTAGGCGTCGCGGTGCTTCTGGTAGGACTCCTCGAGCCCGGCGTCGTCGATGTCGAAGGAGTAGGAGTCCTTCATGATGAACTCGCGACCGCGCAGCAGGCCGGCGCGGGGCCGTGCCTCGTCGCGGTACTTGGTCTGGATCTGGTAGATCGAGAGCGGCAGGTCCTTGTAGGACGAGTAGAGGTCCTTCACGACCAGGGTGAACATCTCCTCGTGGGTGGGCCCGAGGAGGTAGTCGCCGCCCTTGCGGTCCTGGAGCCGGAAGATGTTGGGGCCGTAGTCGGCCCAGCGACCGGTGGCCTCGTAGGGCTCCTTGGGCAGCAGGGCGGGGAACGACAGCTCCTGCGCGCCCATGTCGTCCATCTCCTCGCGGATGATGTCCTCGATCTTGCGGAGCACCCGCAGGCCCAGCGGGAGCCAGGTGTAGATGCCGGGCGCCGCCCGGCGGATGTAGCCGGCGCGGACGAGCAGCCTGTGGCTCGGCACCTCGGCGTCGTTGGGGTCGTCGCGCAGGGTGCGCACGAACAGGGTCGACATGCGGAGGAGGCGGCCGGTCATGGGCGCAACGATAGGGGTGGGCCGTATGGCGTCGCGAACCAGATTCGTACGCCGGCCGCGCAACCACGGTCCGTCCCGCGACGTCTCCGTACCAGGACCACACACCCCAGGGGGAGATCCATGCGTCGTACGACGGCCACAGCACTCATCTCGGCACTGACGGTGGGCGCCGCGCTCGCCGTACCGGCCCAGGCCGCGGCACCCACCGTCGAGCTGCAGCCGCAGCGGCTGGCGCGCGGCGCCGACATCGCCGTGCCCCACATCGAGGACGGCGTCTTCGTCGACGGCGAGCGTCGCATCGAGCTGCCCGGCACGGAGGCGCGCATCATCGGAGCGTCGTCGGGCGGCTGGATGGTGGGGACGCACCGGACCAACGCCGTGGGCGAACGCCGTGGCGGCCGCGTCGTGCACGTGATGCCCGACGGCACCGTGCGCACCGTGCTTCGCGGCGTCGACCCGGCAGTCGTCCAGGTCACCGAGGACGGCAGCTCGCTCCTCGGGGTCCCCGACACCGGGAGGTCGCGTGCGACGGTCAAGGTGTGGGCGGTCGTCGACGGAACCGAGGTCGCGTCCCGCACGTTCGGAGGCTGGCCCGAGGTCGTGGCGTCGAGCGGCGCGAAGGTGCTCGTGCGGACCACGACGCGGACATTCTGGTGGAACTTCGGCCGCGACGAGGTACGCCGCCCGCTGACCCGCAGGCTCACCGGGACCGCGAGCATCGAGCACGACCTGCTCGTGACCTACACGAAGGACCCGTACCTCGGCGGCTGCATGCAGCTCGTGCGGCTGAGCCGCCCGAACGTGAAGGTCTGGAGGTCCTGCCGGGACCGGGTCGCCGCCATCTCCCCCGACGGCACGGAGATGCTCACCTTCCACATCCTCACCGACGGGCTCGGCCCCGGTGAGATCCGCCTGCGCGAGGTCGACGGCACCCGGCTGGCGACGTACTCGACGAACTGGTTCGGCAGCTGGGGCTGGGAGTCGCCGGGCACGCTGCTGCTCAACGTCAACGGCAAGCGGAAGTCCGCGACAGTACGTTGCACGCTCGACGCCTGCGAGAACGCGACCGACCCGGTGAAGGTCCGCACGCCCTGACCGCTCGCCGGATATCTGAGGACACGATGAACGGATTCGTGGTCGAACCACGTTCACCATGTCCTCAGGTATCGCGTGGTGCTCAGGTCCCCAGGACGGTGAACGACGCGGCGGTGGCGGCGAGCACGGGGTCGCCGCCGGCCGCTTCGCGGGCGGCGAGCATCGCGTCTCCGAGCCCACCGCCCTGCCGGAGCCGGGCGTGGAGCGCGACCATCACCTCCACGGTGGCGGCGTCGTCGACCTCGGCGAGGCTCGAGACGACGCCGGCGGTGCCCATGGACAGCAGCGCGGCCGCCAGGCCGAGCAGCTCCTGGTCGCCCACCGGTTGCATGACACCCGACTCGCAGGCCGAGAGCACCACCCGGTGCGGCGGCCGCTCGAGCCCCTGGAGGTCGTGGACGAGGAGCGGCCCGTCGGCCATCGTGAGCGAGGAGAAGAGCGGGCTGTCCTCGCGGAAGTGACCGTGTGCGGCGACATGCGCCAGCGCCGCCCCGTCGAGCGCGACGAGCGCAGCGGCGACGGTGGCCTCATCGCCGTCGAGCACCTGGGCCTGCGGGTCGTCGGCCGCCACGGCCGGCACCTCGGCGCCGCCGCTCCCGAGACCCGGGCCGACGAGCATCACCCGACGGTCGTCGGCAGGCTTCGAGGTACGAGCCCGCAGCCACAGCCGCGCCGACGGGGTGCCCGTCACGGGTCGGCGCGCCAGCGCCGGCAGCAGCCCCCACGGGACGCCTTGGAGTGCGGCCGGGGCGCAGACCACGACCCGCTGGTCCCCGACCCCGTCGAGCGCGCTCCCGAGCAGGGCACGCTCGAGCCGGGCGCCGGCGACGTCGAGCTGCGCCCGCCGCCCACGCGCGGCCTGGCGGAGCGTGAACAGTGCGAAGTCCACCGCGGCGGCAGCGGCTGCGGCGTCACCGACCACACGACGGCGTACGCGGCCGCGACCCGCCACGAGTGCGTGCAGGACGCCGTCCACCTCGGTCAGCTCGACCAGGACGGTGTCGTCCTCTGCCAGCGCACCCAGCAGGGCGGGGACGTCGAACGAGTCCGCGGTCCGCTCACCACCTCGAGCGTGGAAGAGCCGCTGGCGGACAGCCTGCTCCAAGCGCGTCGCGCGCGCCTCGAGGCGTTCGACCGGGGCGCCTGCGACCCGCGCCTCGGCCAGCCGTTGGTGCTGCGCACGCAGCGCCGCGAGGTCAGCGGCCGTCTCCGGGTCATGGCCGGACGCGGTCGCCGGCAGCGCCAGTGAAGTAGCGCGCCAGCGTTCGGACCACCGAAGCAGCTGGCGGGCGTCACCCGACCGCAGGGCCGTGCGGGTGCCGAGCTCGGCGAGGTCCGCGCCGTGGCGGGAGGACAACGCCCGCAGTTCGTGGCTGCCGAAGGTCGCAGCATGCTCGTCGAGCGCGAGGAGGCCGCGCTCGCACGCTCGCAGAACACCACCGACCTGCCCGGCGACCTCGCGCCGCCGAGCCTCGGCCAGCCAGCCCAATGCCCGGGTGGTGCCGAGAGATGCGTGGCGGAAGACCGCAGCCTCCTCGAGCCAGCCGTCCAGCAGGCGCAGGGCCCGAGGACCACGTACGCGGCGGGCGACCCGGGCGCCGAGGAGCAGGGCCTGGGGGAGCTCAGGAGCGGCGCGCATCCGGGCCGCGTCGATGAGGGACTCGAGTCGGCGGAGCAGTCGGTCGGGTCGATCCGTTGAGTCAGCACGCGCCCAGATCGCGATCAGCTCGGCCCTCACCCAGTGCTGCTCCTGACCATGTCGCCGGTAGAGCCGGCACGCGTCCTCCGCAGCCGATCGGGCACGCGAGTGGTCGCCGGCTGCATGGGCCGCCCCGGCCAGTACGAGCAGCACGTCGGCCCGCTCGACCTCGGCCAGCGGGCGCGCTGAGAGGGCACGCTCCACGATGCCGAGGGCATCGGCGGCGAGGCCTGCGGCGAGGTAGGCGCCGCACTGGTCGTAGACGAGGTCGACGCTGGTGATGCCGAGGTCATCGAACCTGCTGCTCGCCTCGGCGTAGCGCTCCAACGCCCGCGGCAGGTCACCCTCGAGCGACGCGACCCAGCCCAGGTTCTGGACGGCGTTGGCAGCATCCCAGCCCATCCCGAGCGCGGTGTAGACGTCGAGCGACTCCGTGAACCTGCGGCGCGCGGCGTCGAGGTCGCCCAGCCATCCCCGGGTGATTCCTTCGAGGTTGAGGGCACGCGCTCGCCAGACCTCGTCTCCCGACCCGTCCAGCAGCCGGAGGGCGTGAGCCAGGTCGGCTGCACCCTCCTCGACCTTCTCGAGGTTGAAGCTGAGCACACGGGCTCGCCTCACCAGAGCTCGTGCGAGCGGCACGCCGCCGAGCGTGGCGACCGCACGGTCGAGCTGCGACAGACCGTCCCGCGTGCGCCCCGCCTGGACGAGCGTCACACCGAGCGTCGCCCTGACGTCGGCCTCTCGTTCTCTGTCCGTCCGGCGAGCCAGTGTGACGGCCCTCCGCAGTTGGAGCAGCGCGTCCTCGGTCTCACCCAGGTCTCGCTGCACGATGCCGACCACCTGGTGGCCGATCGATGCCAGTGCAGGGTCCGGGTCGGACACAAGCTCCCTCAACGCGGTGCGCCTGGCACCCGCCGGATCGGCGAAGAGCGTGCGGAGCAGCTCCTCCGCGTCGACCCGGTCCACACCGTCATCCTTGCCGATCCGACCATCAAGTTGTGGCGAAACCCTCGTCAGGGCCGCCTGTACAGCACTAGCGTCGTGCCATGGGCGACTGGAAGATCGGTGACGACCGACGGCGACGCAGCACCGACCAGCTCCGCGAGCTTCGCGAGGCCAACGACGGACAGGTGGCCTGGGACACGGAGGCACCCGCGGACTTCACCTACCTCTTCCATCCCGACCACGTGCTCGTGGGAGCCGAGGACGTGGACGAGTTCGAGGCGGCTGTCGCGCGGCTCGACAAAGACATCCTGGGTGAGCCCCCCCGACGCGACGACGTGCTCCTGCTGGGTGGCGACCTCGTGCGCTACGTGCTGGCGGAGCGCTCCGGTGGCGAGTCGGTGCCCGACGTGCTCGAGCTGCTGGAACGAGGCGGCCTGCGCCAAGGCCTCGCGTCACCCGACCACTGGGTCCACGTGTCCCCCGGAGGCGGCACCGCATGCCCGGCTGTGGAGCCCGAGGAGACCGGGCTGACCGAGCCGTGGCCGCCGGTCGCCCCGCAGGACGAGGGCCACGACGTGCGCGTCGTGGTCGTCGACACCGGCTGGAACCCTCCGTCCGGCAACGACCCCCGCACGCCCTGGCTCAAGGGAGTCGACGGCGACGACGAGCTCAACGGTCCGGACCTGCGCCCCTACGCCGGGCACGGGACCTTCATCGCCGGGGTCGTGCGCTGCATGGCGCCCCTGACGACGGTGTTCGTAGAGGGCTTCGCCATCGGCGGTGTGGGCGGTGGCGGCATCCTGGAGTCCGAGATGGTGCGCCAGCTCGAGGAAGCCATGGCCCGCAAGCCGCAGGTGATCAACCTGTCCGCAGGCTGCCGCACCCGCCTCGACCTGCCGTCGATCGCCTTCTCGCGGTTCTACCGGCGTCACCTCAAGGGCGAGGACTGCGTGCTCGTCGCGGCAGCCGGTAACGACTCGTGGGCAGCACCGTTCTGGCCTGCCGCCTTCCCCTGGGCCGTCGGCGTGGGCTCGCTCGACCGGGACGGTCGCGTCTCGTCCTTCTCCAACTACGGCGTCTCTGCGGACGTCTACGCGCTCGGCCGCAACATCGTGAACGCGTTCCCCGACGGCACCTTCGAATGCCACGAGACGCCCAACAAGGGGGACGTGCGGGTGTTCGGCACCGGTCTGGCGCGGTGGAGCGGCACGTCCTTCGCGGCACCGATCGTGGCCGGCCTGATCGCCCGCGAGATCAGCGAGACCGGCTCGTCAGCGGCCGATGCCCGCGACGCGGTGCTCGCCCGCGCGGTCTACGACTCCGACCCGCTGGTGGGCCCCCACATGGAGCTGCGCCAGCCCTACCCCCACCCCTGAGGAAGGGCCGGCGCCTCAGAGCTCGATCCAGCGGCTGGTCGCCGAGCGGTCGCCGTCGCGCACCGTGAAGCGGACCGAACCGGTCGGCTCCGCGACGAGGGCGAAGAACCCCACCTCGTCGAGGCCGGTGGTCCAGCTCTGCCCGTCGGTCGTCTCGACCACCACCTCGACGGTCCCCATGTCACCGTCGAAGTCCAGCAGCTGTCCGCGCACCTGGCCCTCGTCGAGCTCGGCGTCGAGCGACCAGCCCTCGGCGGCGGTGAAGTAGAGGATCCGCGACGTGGCGAGCCCCCTCACCTGGGCAGCGGGCTCGTCACGCGAGTCACGGACCAGGGTGAGCATCTCCCACTCCTCGTCGAGGTCGGCGGCAGCGACGGCGGCGATCATCGTCGCGACGAGGCCGGGCGGCGGCGGGTCGTAGGTCATCCACATGTCACGCAGTTCCTCGAGGAGAGCGGCGTCCCCATCAGTCATCGCTCGCCTCCTTTCATCAGGGCGGTCCGGACCTTGGCCAGGCACCGGGCCCGGGTGGGGCCGATGCTCCCGACGGGCATGTCGAGGTCCTGGCTGATCGACTGGTAGTCGGGGCGGTCCATGAAGGCCACGACTCTCAGCAGCTTGCGGCAACGTTCGTCGACGGACGCCACGGCCCCCCAGAGCCGTGCCGCCTCGTCGTCGCGCACGGCGGACGCCTCGGCCGACTCCGCATCCGGGAGGGCGGCGTGCAGCGTCTCGTCCTGCACCGGGGTCGCACGTCGTGCGGCCCGGGCTTGCGCGGCGGCGCCGCGCCTGGCTGAGGTGATCAGCCAGGACGCGACCGCCTGTGGGTCCTCGATGGTCCGGTGGAGCCGTACGAAACCGAGCCAGGTCGCCTGGACCACGTCCTCGGCGCTCTGACGGTCGTGGCCGTAGGCCCTCACCACGTGCCACAGGATCGGCGTCATCGTGGTCACCAGCTCGTCCATCGCTCCGGCGTCCCCCGAACGCCAGGCGATGAACGCCCCACTGGCCATGTCCCACGGTGACTGCTCGGACTGCCCCTCAGTCCTTCGGTCCTCTGACATGACGACCATTGTCCCCATGTCAGCTCAGGTGCGCGTACACCCCTGCGTGATACACCTCGGACAAATGTTTTTCGGCCGGCTCCAGCACTAGAACATCAGCGTCGCGAAGGTCGCCGTCTGCACGAACCCGACCCGTGCGTACGCCGCCCGCGCGGGGGTGTTCCACTCGTTGACGTAGAGCGAGACGACCGGCGCCATGCCGGAGCCGATGACGTGGGAGACCACGGCCGCCATGCCGCTGCTCGACAGCCCCTCGCCCCTGCGGTCGGGACGGACCCACACGCCCTGCACCTGGGCGGCGTACGGCGTCACGCAGGCGACCTCGGCCTTGAAGACCACGCCCTGGTCGTCGAAGCTCGCCATCGACCAGCCCCGGCCGATCAGCTGCTGGATCCGCGCGCGGTAGAGGTCTCCCCCGCCCGCGTCGTTCTCCGGGGAGACGCCGACCTCCTCGGTGTACATCGCCACGCACGCCGGGTAGAGCACGTCGAGGTCGAGCGGCGTGGTGACCCGCACGTGGGGGTCCGCAGCGATCGTCGGGAGCCGGCCCATCTCGAGGTGCGGCTGGTCGAGCCGGAGCTCGCGAGGCCTGGCCCAGCGCGGCTCGATCACCTCCCACAGCGCGGCCACCACGTCAGCGGGTCCGACGATGGTGCCGACGGTGTTGCGGCGCCGCAGCGCCACGTCGGCGAACGCACCCACGTCGTGCGGAGTGCACTGCACCGGGACCAGGTTGGCCCCCAGGTGACAGCCCGCGACGAGCCGGTCCCCGTCGAAGCGGCCCCACACCTGACCTCCGAGCCACCGCTCGTCGAGGTTGGTGAGGCGGGCGCGGTAGTCGGCGAAGACGTTGACGACCGGGTCCTGCTCCGCGAGCGCGATGAAGGCGTCCCGGTCGCCCGGGCCCAGCACGCGCACCTGCTCGCGGGTCCTCAGCACCTTCGTGAGCCTAGGGGTGCGCGACGTCGCGGGACCAGCGGGACCACCCGCCGAGGCCGTCAGGAGACGCTGACGCTGGCTTCGGCACCCTCGATCGGCTCCATCCCCTCGGCGATGCGCATGGCCTCCTCGATGAGGGTCTCCACGATCTGCGACTCCGGGACGGTCTTGATGACCTCGCCCTTGACGAAGATCTGGCCCTTGCCGTTGCCGGAGGCGACACCGAGGTCGGCCTCGCGGGCCTCACCCGGACCGTTGACGACGCAGCCCATGACGGCGACGCGCAGCGGCACCTCCATGCCCTCGAGGCCGGCGGTGACCTCCTCGGCGAGCTTGTAGACGTCGACCTGCGCGCGACCGCAGCTCGGGCAGGAGACGATCTCGAGCCGGCGCGGCTTGAGGTTGAGCGACTCCAGGATCTGGAGGCCGACCTTGACCTCCTCGACCGGCGGCGCGGACAGCGAGACGCGGATGGTGTCGCCGATGCCCTTGCTGAGCAGGTGGCCGAAGGCGACCGCGGACTTGATGGTGCCCTGGAAGGCGGGGCCGGCCTCGGTGACGCCGAGGTGCAGCGGCCAGTCGCCCGCCTCGGCGAGCAGCTCGTAGGCGCGCACCATCACGACAGGGTCGTTGTGCTTGACCGAGATCTTGAAGTCGTGGAAGTCGTGCTCCTCGAACAGGCTCGCCTCCCACACGGCCGACTCGACGAGCGCCTCGGGCGTGGCCTTGCCGTACTTGTCGAGGATGCGCTTGTCGAGCGAGCCGGCGTTGACGCCGATCCGGATCGAGGTGCCGCGGTCCTTGGCGGCCCGGGCGATCTCCTTGACCTGGTCGTCGAACTTGCGGATGTTGCCCGGGTTGACCCGGACGGCCGCGCAGCCGGCGTCGATGGCGGCGAAGACGTACTTCGGCTGGAAGTGGATGTCGGCGATCACCGGGATCTGCGAGTGCTGCGCGATCTCCGGCAGCGCGTCGGCGTCGTCCTGGCTCGGGCACGCCACGCGCACGATGTCGCAGCCCGTGGCGGTGAGCTCGGCGATCTGCTGGAGGGTCGAGTTCACGTCGGAGGTCAGCGTCGTGGTCATCGACTGGACCGAGATCGGCGAGTCGCTGCCGACGCCCACGGACCCCACCTTGATCTGGCGGGTCTTGCGGCGCGGTGCCAGGACGGGGGGCGGGAGGGCGGGCATGCCCAGGCCGACAGAAGTCATGGCCTCATCGTACGGGCCGGACGGCAGGACACCGCTGCTCGGGCACGCCTCCCGCGCACGCCCGGACAGCGGCGACCCCCGCAGGATTCCACGGGCCGGTAGCCCTGTCCGTCGATCACGGAGTGGTGTGGACCACCCCCCGACCAACCCGGGCGGCCTGGGCCGGCTCGCTCAGCTCAGTCGCAGGGGTACGACGATGTCCGCGACGATGAGGACCACGCCCATCACCAGCATCGCGAGCCCCACGACGTAGGCCACCGGAAGCAGCTTGGCGACGTCGACGTGCCCGGGGTCCGGGCGCCCGAGGAGGCGGGCGAGGCCGCGCTTGAGGCCTTCGTAGAGGGCACCCGCGATGTGGCCGCCGTCGAGGGGCAGCAGCGGCACGAAGTTGAACATGCCGATGAAGAAGTTGAAGCTCGCGATGAGGAACAGCAGCGTCACGATCTTGTCCATGACCGGGAAGGCCTCGGCCGACGCCGCCTCGCCGGCGAAGCGGCCGCCGCCCACGATCGACACCGGGCTCTCGGGGTCGCGCTCCTGCAGCCCGACGATCGCGCGCCCGACCTCGTAGACCTTGACCGGCAGCTGGCCGAGCGCCTGGACCGTCTCGACCGTCATCGTCCCCATCTGCTCGGTCGTGTAGAGCAGGCCGCCGGTCTCGAGGCGGGAATCCGGCTGCACGCCGAGGAAGCCGACCTCGGTGAGGGTGCGGTCCTCGATCGACGTCTGGCGCAGCGTGACGGTCGTGTTGGTCGTCAGCGTGAGCTGCTCGTCGCCGCGGCGGACCTCGATGACGGCGTCGCCGTCGGCGTTGGCGCGGATCTGCGACTGGAAGCTGTCCCAGTCACGGAAGGGCGTGCCGTTGAAGCTGAGGATCTCGTCGCCGGGGCGGATCCCCGCCTCCTTGGCGGGGGTGGGCGGGTCGTCGGCGGTGCACGCCCGGCCCTGGTCCTCGACCGGCACCACGCACTCGGGCACGGCGGCCACGACGGGCTCGACGACCTCGTCGCGGGGGTTGCCGTAGGTCGCGAAGAGCAGCGTGAAGAGCCCGAACGCGATGGCGATGTTGACCATCGGCCCGCCCGCCATCACGATCACCTTCTTCCACCACACGAGGCGGTAGAAGAGCCGGTCGGTGTCGTGCTCCTTGACGTACTCCCACTCCGCGGCGCGGGCGTCGGAGATCAGCTGGGTGAACATGCCCGTGTTGGAGCGCCGGACCTTGTGGACCGCCTCGCCGTCCTCGTCGTACGTCGTCTCCTCGACGAGGTCCTCCGCACCCGGGGGCAGCATCCCGACGATCTTGACGTAGCCGCCGAGCGGGATCGCCTTGACGCCGTACTCGGTGTCGCCGATCTGCTTGCTCCACACCGTCGGGCCGAAGCCGATGAACCACTGCGGCACCTTGCAGCCGAACTTCTTCGCCGGCACGAGGTGCCCGAACTCGTGCAGCCCGATGGAGACGAGGATCGCCAGGACGAAGGCGACGACACCCAAGGTGTAGAGCAGGGCGGACATGCGTGGAGGTCCTTCTCGGGTGGGGTCGGGTGGAGCGTCAGATGAGGGACGCGGCCTCGGCTCGCGCCCAGGCGTCCGCGGCGAGGACGTCGTCGACGGAGAGGTGCTCCTTCGATGGTACGTCGTGGCGGTCAAGGACGTGTGCCACCGTGGAGACGATGTCGGGGAATCCCAGCCGCCCCTCGTGGAAGGCGTCGACGGCGACCTCGTTGGCGGCGTTGTAGACCGCGGGCGCGGTGCCGCCGCGCTCCCCCGCGGTCCGAGCGAGGGTGACGGCGGGGAAGACCACGTCGTCGAGCGGCTCGAAGCGCCAGTCGGCGGCCTTCGTCCAGTCGATCGGCGTCTCCGCGTCGGGGACCCGGTCGGGCCAGCCCATCCCGAGCGAGATCGGGACCAGCATGGTCGGCAGGCCGAGCTGGGCCACCACGGCGCCGTCGACGAACTCGACCATCGAGTGGATCAGCTGCTGCGGGTGGACGACGACGTCAATCCTGTCGAAGGGGATGTCGAAGAGCAGGTGCGCCTCGATCACCTCGAGTCCCTTGTTGACGAGCGTGGCGGAGTTGGTGGTGATGACGCGACCCATCGCGAAGTTGGGGTGGGCGAGGGCCTGCTCGGGCGTGACGTCGGCCAGCTCGTCCGCCGTGCGCCCGCGGAAGGGGCCGCCGGACGCGGTCAGGACGAGTCGGCGTACCTCCTCGGCGGAGCCGGCGCGCAGGCTCTGGGCGATGGCGCTGTGCTCGGAGTCGACCGGCACGATCTGCCCCGGCCGCGCGCGCTCCTTCACCAGCGGGCCGCCGATGATGAGCGACTCCTTGTTGGCCAGGGCGAGCGTGGTGCCCGCGTCGAGCGCCGCGAGGGTGGGCCGGAGCCCGACCGCGCCGGTGATGCCGTTGAGGACCACGTCGCACGGTCGGCCGGCGGCCTCGGTGGACGCCTCCTCCCCCAGCCCGGAGTACCCCGGTGCGAACTCCGCGACCTGGGCCTCGAACAGCTCGGGGTTCGACCCGCCGGCAGTGAGCCCGACGACCCGGAAGCGGTCGGGGTGGGCACGGACGAGGTCGAGCGCCTGGGTGCCGATGGACCCGGTCGAGCCGAGGATGACGATGTCGCGGGCAGTCACCGCGCCAGTCTGTCAGGACGCCGCGCGCGGACCGCGCGCGCCGGGTTCAGCCCTCCGGCGCGTCGAACGACCAGAACCTCAGCCCGCCGACCTCGACGAGCGTGGCCCCGGCCGGCACCGGCAGCGTGTGGTCGTCCGGCGCGCCGAGGGCGGCCAGGACCGTGAGCGTGTCGGCACCGTGCCGGGCGAGCACCGCGTCGCCGGGTACGTCGGCGCACCCGGACGGGTCGGTGCGGCCGGCGCGCATGGCGACGTCCCACGGGACGGCCTCCTCGTCGACCGCGAACACCACACCGTCCGGGCCGCTGCGGACGACCACCTTCCCGGTCGCGCCGGGCGAGTCGTCGTACTGCGCCAGGGCGCCGACGCGGGCGGCCGCGAGCGCAGTGACGACGCCGGCGCCCTGCGGCAGGGACCCGACGGCGACCTGGTCCCCGACGTCCACGCCGAAGGCACGCATCACCCCGGCGCACGCGGCGACCTCGGTGAGCAGCCACGCGAAGGTGCGCTCCGAGCCGTCGAGGTGCGCCGCGACGTCGTCGGCACGGCCGCGGACGACGTGGAGGTCGAGGGCGTTGTAGCAGGCGTTGAGGAGGCCGGGGTGGTCGTCGGTGGGCGCCCGGAACCAGGTCACGTCCGTCGTCTCGCTCGTCATCGTCAGCCGATCCCGTTGTCGGCGGTGGCGGCCGGCTTGGCGGGCGTGCGAAGCCAGGCGTCGAAGAAGGCGCCCAGGTCCTGCCCGCTCACCCGGGCGGCCACCTCCTCGAACTCCGCGGTGGAGCCGTTGCCGCCGCGCTGCTCGCGGATCCAGGTGCGGACGACCTGCCAGAAGGCGTCGTCGCCGACCCGGTTGCGCAGCGCCTGCAGCGTCATGGCGCCGCGGCCGTAGACCGCGCCGTCGAAGACCTTGGCCGCCCCCGGGTCGCCGACCACCACCTGCCAGAAGGCCGAGGTCGCGTCGACGTTGTCGTAGTAGCTGCGCAGGATCGCGGCGCCGGAGCGGCCGCCGTGCGTCTCGGTCCAGCGCCACTCCATGAAGGTGGCGAAGCCCTCGTTGAGCCAGATGTCGGACCAGCGCTCGACCGCGATGTCGTCACCGAACCACTGGTGGGCGAGCTCGTGGACGACGAGGCTGGTCGCGCTCGCGCCGACCGCGGGGTAGGTGGGCCGGGTCTGGTTCTCCAGGGCGAAGCCCGGGTTGAGGCCGGTGGTGATGCCGCCGACGACCGAGAACGGGTAGTCGCCGAGGTCCTTCTCGAGCCCGGCGACGACCGTCGGGGTCTTCTTCATCAGCCGCATGCTGGCCGCCTGGTCGCGCTCGTCCAGTCGCTCCGAGACAGCGACGAGCCACGGCAGCCCGCGGTGCGTGCCCTTCTCGATCGCGAAGTCGCCCGCGGCGAAGAACGCGAGGTAGGGCACCATCGGCTCGTCGGCCCGCCAGTGCCACTGGGTCGACGTCCTGCCCACCTCACGGTCGCGCAGCTTGCCGTTGGAGACGACCTCGCGGCCGTTGGGCACGCGGACCTTCACGTCGACGACGGCCTTGTCGAGCGGGTGGTCGTTGGCGGGGAACCACCACGGAGCCATGTGCGGCTCGTTCATCGTGATGACCTCGTGCTTGCTGGCCAGCCAGTTCCGCTCCCCGGCGTACGAGTGTCGCGCCGGGCGGTCGGCGTACGACACCACGACCGTGTGCCTGCTGCCGGCCGCGAGCGGACGGTCCGGGGTGATCCGCAGCTCGTGCCCGCCGTCGGTCTTCGCGAACCGAGCCTTCTCGCCGTCGACAGTCACCTTTGAGACCTTGAGGAGGAAGTCGAGGGAGAAGCTGGCGAGGTCCTGGGTCGCCGTCAGGTCGATCGCCGTGCGGCCGCTGAGCCGCTTCGTCTCGAGGTCGTAGCGGTTGGAGATCTTGTAGGTGGCCACGTCGATGCCACCGTTGCCGTCGAGCGGCCAGTAGGGGTCGCCGATGCCGGACGCCCCGTCGACGGGCGCGGCAGTGGCGTGCGCGGTCGACGCCGCGCCACCGATCCCGACGCCGAGCCCGGCAGCCAGCACGGTGGCGAGCGCGGCGGACAGGGCGGGACGGACGGTTCGGTGCGGGCGCGTGGTCACCGTCCGAACCTAGCGCGGTTAATTGCGTTGCGCTGGCGCTCCTGACGCAGCGACGATGGGCAGTGCCCGCCGCGTGCGTGCATTCCACCGTGCCGACCCGAGCCGGTGCCGTGAGACGAGAGGAGCCGTGACATGTCGATCGCTGTCCTCGGCCTGCCCGCCGACCACCTCTCGCACACACGGAGCACCTACGTTGTCGCACCTCTACACCGATCCATCCTTCCCGGAGGACTTCCTCCGGCCTGACGACCGGTCGCCCCTCGAGGGCATCGACGAGTCGTTCGTCTTCACCTACGACACCTACGCCGACGAGCTCGGCGAGGGTCAGCGCTGGTCCCGCTGGGAGGACCTCGAGGCCCTGATGAAGGGTCCGGAACCGCGCCCCGACTGGGTCGTGACCTCCAGCGGCGCCATCGACACCGAGCTCGGCGTCCTCAAGACCGGCAAGGAGGCCGACGTCTTCCTCCTCGAGCGCGAGGACCCGCACCGCCCGGAGACCGCCGTCGTGATGGCCGCCAAGCGCTACCGCGACACCGACCACCGCACGTTCCACCGGGCGGCCTCCTACACCGAGGGCCGATCGATGAAACGCTCCCGCGACAACCGCGCGCTCAAGCGCAAGTCCACGTGGGGCAAGCAGGTCGCGGCCGGCGAGTGGGCCGTCTCGGAGTGGAACGCCCTGCGTCGCTGCTGGGAGCTCGGCCTGCCCGTCCCCTACCCGGTGCAGATCGACGAGACCGAGATCCTCATGGAGTGGATCACGGTCACCGTCGACGGGGAGACCGAGACCGCGCCCCGCGTGGCCCAGGTCCGCCCGGAGCGGTCGGTCGTCGAGGGCTTCTACGAGCAGCTGCGCGACGCGCTCACCACGCTCGTCCAGGCCGGCCTGGTGCACGGCGACCTGTCGCCCTACAACACCCTGGCGGCGGGCGAGCGGCTGGTGATCATCGACCTGCCGCAGATGGTGGACCTCGTCGGCAACCCACGCGGCATGGACTTCCTGCTGCGCGACTGCGCCAACATGTGCGCGTGGTTCCGCTCGCGCGGGCTCGCGGTCGACGAGCAGGAGCTGTTCGGCGAGCTGATGGCGCACGCCTTCTAGGGCAGGCTCGCCCTCGGGTCAGGAGGCTCGAGGGCGAGCACCTTAGGTTTGGCCCCGTGAAGCACTCCCACGGACGCGTCGTCGACGTCACGACCCTGGCCGACCTCGACCGGAGGCTGGCGGGTGGTGCGCAGTCGCTCACGGGCTGGCGCGTGGTCGGGCTCGACCTGACCGAGCGCGGACCGGCGCTGCTGGAGCGGTCGCTGGGCCAGGCCCTGTTCCTCGGCTGCGAGTTCGCCGACGGCTACGACGACGACGTACGCCGTGCCGGGGCGATCGTGCTGCCCGACATCCCCGGCATCCCGGTCGACACCTACAGGGCCACGCTTTACTCCCCCGGCGACCTCTACGACGCACCGCGCTACGACGACACCCTCGACGCGCGCACCTACGCCTGGTCGCGGCACGGCACCAGTCCCGAGGACGCGCTCGCGATGGCGCTGCACGACCACCACGTCGACGCGGCCCTGGCCGCGTGGGTGGCGGACCGTGACGTCGTGGGCGTCATGGGCGGGCACGCCCTCGAGCGCGGCAGCACGGCGTACGCCGCGGCCGCCCGACTCGGCCACGCGCTGGGCGACCACCTGACCGTGGCCACCGGCGGCGGGCCGGGGGCCATGGAGGCGGCCAACCTGGGTGCGTTCCTGCCCGACGGCCTCGACGGCGCGCTGGCCCGTCTCGCCACGGTCCCTTCGTTCCAGCCCGACGTGGGCGCCTGGGCGCGGGTCGCTCTCGACGTCGTGGGCGAGACCACCGACGGCCGGGAGTCGCTCGGCATCCCCACGTGGCACTACGGCCACGAGCCGCCCAACGTCTTCGCCACCTCGATCGCGAAGTTCTTCGCCAACGCCCCGCGCGAGGCGCTGCTGCTCGAGGTGTGCACGGCGGGCATCGTGTTCCTGCCGGGAGCGGGTGGCACGGTTCAGGAGATCTTCCAGGACGCCTGCGAGAACTACTACGCCGGCCGCACCGCCGTGGCTCCCATGGTGCTGCTCGGGCGTCGCTACTGGACCGAGGAGCTGCCGGTGTGGCCGCTGCTGAAGGCGCTGGCCGCCGGCCGGGTGATGGAGCCGCACGTCCACCTCGTCGACAGTGTCGAGGAGGCGGTGGAGGTCGTGCGGGACACGGTCAGCCAGCGCGACGGCGGCTCGTTGCCGGCGTGATGACGTCGCGGTAATGGTCGACGAGCAGCTCGTTGACCGCCTGCCAGGTCCGCCCCTGCACGCTCTGGCGGGCGGCGAGCGCCATCCTGCGCCGGAGCACCGGGTGCGTGACGAGGCGTTGGACGTGCGCCACCAGCTCCGCGGCGTCACCGGGCTCGTAGAGGTGGCCGGCGACGGTGTCGGCCACGACGTCGATCGGCCCGCCCGAGCGCGGCGCGACCACCGGCACGCCGCTGGCCAGGGCCTCCTGGGCGGACTGGCAGTAGGTCTCGTGGCGGCCGGTGTGCACGAAGACGTCGAGGGTGGCGTAGGCCCGGGCGAGCTCGTCGCCGTGCAGGACGCCGAGGAACGCCGCACCGGGGAGCAGTGTCCGCAGGCGGGCCTCCTCGGGTCCGCCGCCGACCAGCACGAGGCGGACGCCCGGGAGCCGGTCGACGTGGGCGAGCAGCTCGAGCTCCTTCTCGGCGGCCAGGCGTCCGACGTACCCCACGAGCGCCTCGCCGCGTGGGGCGAGCTCGGCGTGGAGGGCCTCGTCGCGACGGGCCGGCGTGAACAGCACCTGGTCCACGCCCCGCGGCCAACGAGCGACGGCGTCCACGCCCAGTCGGGCGAGCTGGTCGATGCTCGCGGTCGAGGGGGCCAGGGTGCGGTCCACGCCGAGGTGGATGCGGCGGGT
The DNA here is from genome assembly GCF_048161455.1 of Nocardioides sp. T5. Taxonomy (NCBI): domain Bacteria; kingdom Bacillati; phylum Actinomycetota; class Actinomycetes; order Propionibacteriales; family Nocardioidaceae; genus Nocardioides; species Nocardioides sp. T5. The sequence continues at coordinate 3,029,359 of NZ_CP182415.1, forward strand.
CAGCGCCTCCATCGTCCGGGCGCCGCCCGGCACGCCGTAGCGCTGGGCGAACCCGACCAGGTCGGTCTGGTAGATCGCCACCGTGGGGATGTCGAGCGACCGGGCCGCCCGCGCGGCCTGGTGGCCGAGCGTCGCGGGTGAGGCGATGTGCACCACGTCCGGGCGGAACCGCTCCATCGTCGAGCGCAGCCGCCGACGGGTCTCCAGCCCGATCCGGAAGTCTGCGTAGAACGGCAGGCTGGCGCCCCGCGCGTGGGTGACGGGGAAGCCGGCGTACGTCGCCGGGCCGGTCGGTGCGACCAGCTCGGCTGCGTGGCCCTCGGCGGCCAGGTGCTCCAGCACCCGGCGCACGGAGTTCGTGACGCCGTTGACCTGGGGCAGGAAGGACTCGGTGACCACGAGGACGCGGAGCCGTGGTGCGGAGGCGTGGCGGTCGCCGGGGAGGTGGACGAGGGTGGCCGGTGCGGTGCGGCTGCGACGCCGCCTCTCGAGCAGGTCCATGCCACGGACGCTAGGGAGCGCGCCGCAACGCCACGTCCCGTCCGGGCAGACGACACGTGAACGGTCACCGACGCTCCGGAACCGCTCCGGGACCGCTCCCCAAGCTGCTCGGGCTACTCCTTGGCCGCGAGCTGGCCGCAGGCCCCGTCGATCTCACGCCCGCGCGTGTCGCGGACCGTGGTCGGGATGCCCTTGGCCTCGAGGCGGCGGACGAACTCCCGCTCGTCGGCCGGGTCGGACGCCGTCCACTTCGAGCCCTCGATCGGGTTGAGCGGGATCAGGTTGACGTGCACCCAGCCCCAGTCGCCGTACGAGTTGAGCACGTCGGCGAGCAGGTCGGCGCGGTGCGCCTGGTCGTTGATGCCGCGCATCATGGCGTACTCGATGGACACACGCCGCTTGGTGACGCGGGCGTAGTCCCAGGCCGCCTCGACGGTCTCGGCGACCGAGAAGCGGGTGTTGATCGGCACCAGCTCGTTGCGCAGCTCGTCGTCGGGGGCGTGCAGGCTGAGGGCGAGGGTGACCGGGATGCCCTCCTCGGTGAGCTGCCGGATGCGGGGCACGAGGCCCACCGTCGAGACGGTGATGCCGCGGGCGCTCATGCCGAGGCCGGCCGGCGACGGGTCCGTGAGGCGGCGTACGGCACCGACCACGGCCTTGTAGTTGGCGAGCGGCTCACCCATGCCCATGAACACGACGTTGGACACGCGACCCGGCCCACCGGGCACCTCGCCGCGGGCCAGCGAACGGGCGCCGGCGACGACCTGCTCGACGATCTCGGCGGTCGACATGTTGCGCTGCAGGCCGCCCATCCCGGTGGCGCAGAACGGGCAGGCCATGCCGCAGCCAGCCTGGCTGGACACGCACACCGTGGCGCGGTCGGGGTAGCGCATGAGCACCGACTCGACCAGGGCACCGTCGAAGAGCTTCCAGAGCGTCTTGCGCGTGGTGCCCCGGTCGGCCTCCATCGTGCGCAGCGGCGTCATCAGGTCGGGCAGCAGCGCGGCGACGAGGTCGTCGCGCTGGCCGGCAGGCAGGTCGGTCATCTCGGCCGGGTCGTCGACGAGGCGCGCGAAGTAGTGGTTCGAGAGCTGCTTGGCCCGGAAGCCGGGCAGGCCCATCTCCTCGAGGCGTGCCTTGCGGCCCGCCTCGTCGAGGTCGGCCAGGTGCGGCGGCGGCTTCTTGCGGCCGCGCGGCTCGTCCATGACGAGGGGAAGGGTCTTGATCGGCTCGGTCATCGCCCCCGATCCTCCCATCCCCCGGGCGCGGGGGCCATTCAGCGGGTCGAGCGTCAGGCGTCGACCATGAAGTAGAGGACCAGGGAGGCGACGCCACCGACGACGAGAGCGGTGACGATCATGCCCACGAACATGAACTGGGCGAAGCGGCGGGTCTTGCGCATCACGAGCATCGCGATCGGCACGGCGAGCGCGAGGAGCACGAACGGGAAGAGCCGCTCTGCGGTCTCATAGCTGAACAGCAGTCGCAGCAGCCCCGCGAAGGCGCCCGGCAGGGCGGTGACGAAGAGCATCCCGGCGAAGAAGCCGGTGATGCCCGCGAACGTGGGGTGGCTGTGGTGCCACCACCCGAGCTGCTCCTCGGGCGCCTCCGCGGGCTCCCGGACCTGTTCTGTCTCCACGGGACCAGCCTAGGCGTTCGGCACCGGCGGCCCGCGCTGGGCACGCGGGGCCCGCTCGGCGGCAGGGACGACCTGTCCCTCAGACGTCGACGACCAACAGGTCCGGCATCGCGAGCCCCGCCCACCGCTCGAGGTCCGGCGGCTCGCCGGTCAGGTCCGCGACGACCAGCGTCCACGCCGTGCCATGGCCGACGAGCACCACGTCGTCGCTGCCGTGCACGTCGAGGACCCGGCGTACGGCGGCGACGACCCGCTCCCGGCAGGCGTCGAGCGGCTCCCAGCCGCCCAGCGCAGCCACGTCCGGGTGCTCGAAGGCGCGACGCACCGCGCCGGCGAAGTCGTCCACCCACTCCCCCGTCCGCTCGTGCTCGCGGAGGTCGTCGAGCACGCCGACCTCCGCATCCGAGAGCAGCTGGGCGGTCTGCACCGCCTTGGGCTCCGGCGAGGTGAACCACGCCGCCCGCGCCGGGAGCAGGCCCGAGGAGCGCAGCGCCCACACGTCGTCGTACGCCGTGGGGTCGAGGTCCCACGCGGCGGCGGGCACGCCGGGGGTCATGGCCGGGCGTCCGTGGCGGACGAGGTGGAGGGTCACGGGGCCAGGAACTCCTTCGCTCCGCGCAGGCGGGTGGTGAGCAGGGACGCCGCCAGCCTGGAGTCGAGGCGTACGTCGATGGGACCGGGCTCGGGGAGGTCGGCCCGGCGGCCGCCACGGAGGGCGGCGGGATCGAGGCCGTCGCGGCGGGCGACGAGCCGACCGAGCTCGAGCCGGCTCACGGCATCGGCGCCGCCGAGGTGCAGCACGCCGCGGATGCCGTTGCCGGCGAGCTCGACGAGGGCCGCGGCCAGGTCCCCGACGTGCACCGGGCAGCGGCGCTCGTCCTCGAACAGCGCACCACCCGCACCGCAGGCCATCTCGTGGAACAGCCTCTCGTGCTTCGACGCCCCGTCGCCGAGGATCAGGGACGTCCTGCCCACCACGACGTCGGCGCCGGAGTCGAGCGCCGCCCGCTCGGCCGCGACCTTCGCCGCGCCGTACGCCGAGACGGGGTCCGGCACGGCCGTCTCGTCGTAGGGCCGGCCGGAGCCGCCGAACACGACGTCGCTGGAGACGAGCACGAACCTGGCGCCGTGCCGGGCGGCCGCGTGTGCCACGTGGCCGGCTCCGGTGCCCGTGACCTCGGGGTCCGACTGCACGTAGGCGGTGTGGACGACGGCGTCAGGGCGGTGTCGCCCGAGCAGCGCGTCGACCGCCACCGGGTCGCGTACGTCGGCCTCCGCAGAGCCGACCGCGACGACCTCGTGACCGGCTGCGGCCGCGACGACGTGGCGCCCCAGGTAGCCGGTGCGGCCACCGGTCACCAGCAACCGCATCAGGAGACGAGGTAGTAGAGGACCAGCCAGATCGGCGCGACCGTGGCCAGCAGCGAGTCGAGGCGGTCCATCAGGCCGCCGTGGCCGGGGATGACCTGGCTCATGTCCTTGATCCCGAGGTCACGCTTCATCACCGACTCGCACAGGTCGCCGAGGGTCGCCATGACCGCGGCGATCACCCCGAGGAGGACGCCGACCCACCAGTCGCCGCCGAGGAACGAGGACACCAACCAGACGCCGACCGCGATGGTCGCGACCATGGACCCGGCGAAGCCCTCCCAGGACTTCTTGGGCGAGATGACCGGTGCCATCGGGTGCTTGCCGAACAGCACGCCGGCGACGTAGCCGCCGGTGTCGGAGGCGACGGTGATGGCGATGAAGGTGATGATGCCGCGCACCCCCTGGTCGTCGACGTCGAGGCCGAACGCCGGGTTGTGACCGCCCTCGGAGAGCAGCAGTGCCACGAACGAGCCGAGGAACGGGACGTAGACGAGCGTGAAGACCGCCGCGGTGGCGTTCTTCACGTAGCCGTCGACGCCGCGCCGCAACAGCCACAGCATGATCACGAGCGCCGTCACCGCAGTCGCGGTCACCAGCGCCGGGGCGCCGTAGAAGTAGGCGACGACCACCATCACGACGCCACCGAGCATGAGTGGCTGCTCGGGGATGTCGATGTCCTTGGCCCCGAGGCCCTTGTGCAGCTCCCAGATCGCCACGACCACGGCTGCGGCCACGATCGCCATGAAGGCGGTCTTCCAGAACAGCAGCGAGAGCAGGATGGCCCCGACCAGCACCACCGCCGAGCCGATCGCGGTGGGAAGGTCACGGCCGGCGCGGCCGTGGTCCTTCTTGATCGCCTCGGACGGCGGCTCGGGCGCGCCCGGTGCGGACGGGTCGGAAGAGGTCATCGGTGGGCGCTCAGACCTCGAGGAGCTCGGCTTCCTTGTGCTTGAGGAGCTCGTCGATCTTGTCGGTGTGCGTCTTCGTCATCCCGTCGAGACGCTTCTCCGCGCCGGTGACGTCGTCCTTGCCGACCTCGCCGTCCTTCTCGAGCTTCTCCAGGCCCTGCTTGGCGGTGCGACGGATGTTGCGCACCGACACGCGGCCGTCCTCGGCCTTCGCCTTGGCGATCTTGATGTACTCCTTGCGGCGCTCCTCGGTCAGCTCGGGGAAGACGCAGCGCAGCACCTTGCCGTCGTTGGCCGGGTTGACCCCCAGGTCGGAGTCGCGGATCGCACGCTCGATGGCACCCATCGCGCCGATGTCGAAGGGCTGGATCAAGATGGTGCGCGCATCCTGGGAGGTGAAGCTCGCCAGCTGCTGCAGCGGGGTCTGGGTGCCGTAGTAGTCGGCCGTGATCTTGGCGAACATGGCCGGGTTGGCACGGCCGGCCCGGATGGCGGCGAACTCCTCGCGCGTCGCCTCGACAGACTTGCCCATCTTGGCGTCGGCGTCCTTCATGACGTCGTTGATCACGGTTGCTCTCTCTCCTCGTACGTCGTGGTGCGGGTGCGCAGGCAGGTGGGGCAGGCCCCGGTCAGGCCGTGCTGCTCACCAGCGTGCCGATCTTCTCACCCCGCACCGCGCGCCCGATCGTGCCTGCGGTGGAGAGGTTGAAGAAGACGATGTCCATCTTGTTGTCGCGGGCCATGGCGATACCGGTGGCGTCGGCGACCTTGAGGTCGCGCGCGAGGTACTCGTCGTAGCTGAGCTGGTCGAACTTCACCGCGTCGGGGTTGGTCTTGGGGTCGGAGTCGTAGACCCCGTCGACACCCTGCTTGCCCATCAGGATCACCTCGCAGCGCGTCTCCAGCGCCCGCTGGGCGGCCACGGTGTCGGTGGAGAAGAACGGCATGCCGGCGCCGGCGCCGAAGATCACGACGCGGCCCTTCTCCATGTGGCGGATCGCGCGGCGCGGGATGTAGGGCTCGGCGACCTGGCCCATCGTGATGGCGGTCTGCACGCGCGTCTCCACGCCGTGCTTCTCGATGAAGTCCTGGAGCGCGAGGCAGTTCATCACCGTGCCGAGCATGCCCATGTAGTCGGCGCGGGCCCGCTCCATGCCGCGCTGCTGGAGCTCGGCGCCGCGGAAGAAGTTGCCTCCGCCCACGACGATCGCGATCTGGACGCCCGACTTGGCCACCTCGGCCACCTCGCCGGCAAGGGCGTTGATGACGTCGAGGTCCAACCCCACCTCGCCTCCGCCGAACACCTCACCGGAGAGTTTGAGCAGGACTCGCTTGTACGCCACGTGCATCCCTTCGCGCGCCTGGGTAGGTCATCCGAAACCTACCGGAACCCACGGGGCCCGACGAACCCGCGCCACCCCGGACGCGACGAGGGGCCGTACGCCGGTGGCGTACGACCCCTCGTCGGTGATCAGGTGGAGCTGGCTCAGGCGCCGACCTCGAAGCGGGCGAACCGCTTCACGGTGGTGCCGGCCTCGTCCAGGACGGCCTTGACCGACTTCTTGGACTCGGTGACCGACTCCTGCTCGAGCAGGACGATCTCCTTGTAGAAGCCGCCGAGACGACCCTCGACGATCTTGGCGATCGCCTGCTCCGGCTTGCCCTCCTCGCGCGTCTTCTGCTCGGCGATGGAGCGCTCGGACTCGACGATCTCGGCGGGGACCTCGTCGCGGGTGAGGTACTGGGCCTTCATCGCTGCGATCTGCATCGCGGCGGCGCGGGCGGCGGTCTCGTCACCCTCGAACTCCACGAGCACGCCGACGGCGGGCGGGAGGTCGGCGGCACGCTTGTGCATGTAGGTGACGGTGGTGCCCTCGAAGTAGGCGACGTCGCCCAGCTCGATCTTCTCGCCGATGGTGATGGCCAGGTCCTGGACGACCTCGCCGACGGTCTTGCCGTCGAGCTCAGCGGCCTTGAGGGCCTCGGTGTCGGCGGCCTTGACGGAGTCGGCGACGTCGGCGATCTGCTGCGCCTTGGCGATGAACTCCTCGTTCTTGGCGACGAAGTCGGTCTCGCTCTTGAGCTCGACCAGCGCGTTGCCGGAGGTGGCGACGAGGCCTGCAGCGGTCTCGCGCTCGGCACCGCGGGCGGCAGCCTTGGCGGCACCCTTGACGCGGAGCAGCTCGACGGCCTTGTCGAAGTCGCCGTCCGTCTCGGTCAGCGCCTTCTTGCAGTCCATCATCCCGGCCTGGGTCAGCTCACGGAGCTTCTTGACGTCGGCAGCGGTGAAGTTGGCCATGGTCCTTCTTCCTTCGATCCAGGGGTTTCGCGGGGTGGCGCGGCGCGACCCGGCGGTGGGCGGGACGACTCAGGGCGCCGGCCGCGGACGTGAGCCCGCGGCCGGCGAGACCTGATCAGTCCTTCTTGTCGGCCTCGGCCTCGGCGGGCGCCTCAGCGGCGGCAGCCTCGGTCTCGGCGGGCGCCTCGGTGGCAGCAGCCTCGGTCTCGGCGGGGGCCTCGGCGGGCGCCTCGGTGGCGGCGTCGGCCGGGGCGTCGGTCGCAGCGTCAGCGGCAGCCTCGGCCTGCGGGGCCTCGGCAGCGGCACCGGTGGCCTCGGAGGCCGGGGTCTCGGCGGCGGCGTCGCCGGTGGCGGTCGCGGCAGCCTTCTCGGCGTCACCGGCGAGGAGCTCGCGCTCCCACTCGGCGAGGGGCTCCTCGGCACCGACGGACTCGTCGGCGTCGCCGGCCTTGGCACCGGAGCGGGCGATGAGGCCCTCGGCGACGGCGTCGGCGACCACGCGGGTCAGCAGGCCGACCGCGCGGATGGCGTCGTCGTTGCCCGGGATCGGGAAGTCGACCAGGTCGGGGTCGCAGTTGGAGTCGAGGATGCCGATGATCGGGATCCGCAGCTTGCGGGCCTCCTCGACGGCAAGGTGCTCCTTGTTGGTGTCGACGATCCACACCGCGGAGGGGACCTTGGTCATGTCACGGATGCCGCCGAGCGTCTTGTCGAGCTTGGTGCGCTCGCGCCGCATCTGCAGCAGCTCCTTCTTCGTGCGGTTGGAGCCCGCGACGTCGTCGAAGTCGATCTCGTCGAGCTCCTTGAGGCGGTTGATCCGCTGGTGCACGGTCTGGAAGTTGGTGAGCATGCCGCCCAGCCAGCGCTGGTTGACGTAGGGCATCCCGACGCGCGTCGCCTGCTCGGCGATGGCCTCCTGGGCCTGCTTCTTCGTGCCGACGAACATGATGACGCCGCCCTTGGCAACGGTCTCCTTGACGAAGGCGTAGGAGCGGTCGATGTAGGCGAGCGACTGCTGCAGGTCGATGATGTAGATGCCGTTGCGCTCGGTCATGATGAAGCGCTTCATCTTGGGGTTCCAACGACGGGTCTGGTGACCGAAGTGGACGCCGCTCTCGAGCAGCTGGCGCATGGTGACGACTGCCATGGGTTCTCCTGTGATGACGGAGTCGCTCACCGATGTGCCCGACCTTCTGGCAGGTGCGGACCGGGAGCGGACTCCTGTTGTTTTCAGTTGCTGCGCCCGGCGGGTGCCGGGAGCCCTGACGCTCGCACGCCGGTCCGATCCCGCCGGTGGTGCTGGTGGGAACTGAGGACCGACGCCCGCGGGTGGTCCGGGATCGAGGAGCATCCCGGGCACGGTCAGCGAGCGTGCGAAGTCAGTCCGGGTGGACTGCTCCGCACATCGTAGGCCAGAGGTTCCCTGCGAGGCGAATCACTGCCGGCGCCTCGTCCGAGCGGGCGCCGAGCGTCGATCCGGTGGCCCCCGGACGTCCACAAGCGGGGTGCGGGGGTCGTCGTCCACAGCCGTCGTCGGCGCCGCTCGCGCAACGTCCGGGCCCGGCACAGGATCGGCTGATGCGAACCGTCCTGGGAGTGGTCATCCTGCTGGTGCTCGGCGTCACCGGGCCGGTGCACGCAGGCCCCGACGAGCCGACCGGCGTGTGGCCGCTCGAGCCCCGTCCCGACGTCGTCCGTCACTTCGAGCCACCTCCCCACCCCTATGCCGCCGGGCACCGCGGCGTCGACCTGGCCGGGTCCCCCGGCCAGTCGGTCCGCGCCGCCCTGCCCGGGACGGTCGGCTTCGCCGGCTCGATCGGGGGCAAGCCCGTCGTCACCGTGCTGCACGGCGGTCGACGTACGACGTACGAGCCGGTCGTGGCGTCGGTCGAGCGCGGGCAGGAGGTGGCGGCCGGAGACGTGCTGGGCCGCATGGTGGTGACCGACAGCCACTGCTTCCCCTCCGCCTGCCTGCACTGGGGGCTGGTGGAGGGCGACGGCGACGACAAGACCTACCTCGACCCCCTGTCCCTCGTCGGCGGTGGCCCGGTGCGCCTGCTTCCGTTGTGGCGCGACGAGCCGGCCACAGTCCGGCTGCCGTGGAGCCCTCCGCTCGCCCGCTGGCGCCGCCCGGTGGACTGGGTCGCCTGAGCGGCCACCCCTCCCCGCCACCTCGGGACCGCCGACGCGACCCCGCCACCCGGGCGTCATCCCGATCAGCACCCATGGGTGCGACTTCGCACGACGTAGTCGGAGCTGCGCCGGGCGTCTCTGCTCAGGCGCGGGGGTGGGCCTGCTGGTAGGCCTTGCGGAGCCGGTCGGTCGTGACGTGGGTGTAGAGCTGCGTGGTCGCGAGGGAGGCGTGGCCGAGGAGCTCCTGCACCGAGCGCAGGTCGGCGCCGCCCTCGAGCAGGTGGGTGGCGGCCGTGTGGCGCAGGCCGTGCGGTCCGATGTCGGGAGCCCCGGGTACGTCGGCGATGCGGCGGTGCACGAGGTCACGGACCGCGCGCTGGTCGATCCGCCGGCCGCGCACCCCGAGGAACAGCGCCGGACCCGAGCCGGCCGCGAGCAGGCGCGGGCGACCCGCGGTCAGCCAGCGGTCGATCGCCCGCCCGGCCGGAGTGCCGTAGGGCACCGAGCGTTCCTTGCGGCCCTTGCCGAAGACGCGCACGACCCGGCGTTCGTCGTCGACGTCGTCGATGTCGAGGCCGACGAGCTCACCCACCCGGATCCCCGTGGCGTAGAGCAGCTCGAGCATCGCGACGTCGCGTACGCCGACCGGGGTGCCGTCGTCGGCGAGGTCGGCGGCCGACCGGATGAGCGCCTCGGCCTCGTCGGCACGCAGGACCGGCGGGAGGGTCTTGTGCTTCTTGGGCGATCCGAGCGCGGCGCCGGGGTCGGTCGGCAGTCGTCCGGTCCGGTGCAGCCAGGCGGTGAAGACCCGGGCGGCGGTGGCGCGTCTCGCGATCGTGGTCCGGCTGCGGCCGGTCGTCTGCAGCCTCGCCAACCAGCTGCGCAGGGCGCGCAGGTCGAGGTCCGCCACGTCGCTCACGCCGAGCCGCTGGCAGTGGTCGAGCAGTCCGGCGATGTCGCCGAGGTAGGCGCGCACGGTGTGGGGGGCGAGGTCGCGCTCGGAGACGAGGTGTCGCTCGTAGTCGCCGAGGAGGCGGACGAAGGACTCGGGAAGGTCCTCCCCGCGGTCCTGCGCAGAGGCCTCGGGCTTGCTCACCCCCGCAGCGTAGGCGGGCGACGGCGTCTCACACGTCAGGCGCGAGCCGCCAGCCCTCGTCGGTGAGCTGGACGAACCGTTTCGACCTCAGCCGGCGCAGGGCGCCCTCGGTCGTGCGGAGCGGGAGCCCGCACAGGCGTGAGATCGAGTCGACCTGTGCCGGCTCGCTGACCGGCACCCACTCCACGACGTTCTGCTCGGTCGGGGTGAGCCCGTCGCGCGGCCGTTCCTCACCCCGCGGTGGGTCGACGAGGTGCTCCCCCGCTGCACCGATCAGCTCGAGCACCTCGGAGCCGTGGGTGACCACGGTGCCCCGGCCCTCACGCAGGAAGTTGTTGACGCCCCGGGACGTGTAGCTGGTGACCGGACCCGGCACGCACATCACGTGGCGGAGCAGGCTCTCGGCCCATCCGGCGGTGTTGAGGGCGCCACTGCGCAGGGCCGCCTCGACCACGACGGTGCCGCTGGTGATGGCGGCGATCAGCCGGTTGCGGGCCAGGAAGCGCGGCCGCGTCGGCGCCGACCCCGGCGGTTGCTCGGACACGACAGCGAACTCGGCGGCGAGGTGCTGGAGGAGGGGCCGGTTCTGCAGGGGGTAGACCCGGTCCACCCCGCAGGCCAGGACGGCGGCCGTGGCGCCGTCGGCGGACAGCGTGGCGTCGTGAGCCTCGAAGTCGATGCCGAGCGCGCCGCCCGACACGACCGGCACGCCGGAGAGTGCGAGGTGCTCGCAGACCGCGCGGGCCATCTCCACGCCGTAGACCGACGCTGCTCGTGAGCCGACGACGGCGACCGAGGTGGCGAGCTCGGTGAGGGGCATCGGACCCTTCACCCAGAGGCCCGGAGGCGTGCCTCCGAACCCGTCCACGGTGATGGCGTCGTCGAGCTGGTCGAGACTGGTGGGCCACTCGGGGTCGCCCGGGACGAGGAAGCGGATGCCGCACCGCGCGGCCTGGTCGAGCTGGCGGACCGCGTCGACCTCGGCCAGCCTCTGCGCCAGCATCTCCCCGGGCTCGCCCCCGGTCGCGGCCCGCGACTTCTCCAGCGCGCGCTCCGCGCCCATCTGGCGGACGAGCGACGACGTGGTGCCGTCGCCGGGCTCCACCGCGCAGCTCAGGGCCACCCGGGCGAGGCGCTCAGGCTCGGGCACCTGGCTCGTCGGCTCGTCGCCGGGCGGCGCGGACCGCAGGTGTGCGCCACTCATGACGCCACTCGCACGACGCGCGCCGGCAGGGAGCGCGCGCTGTCGTCGGACCGCAGCACCAACGCGATCTCGGCCTCGCGCTCGCCCGGCCTCGCCACCCCTGCACAGTCGGCCACCGTCCAGGCCAGTCGCTGCACGCGAGTCAGACCGCGCCGGGTGAGTTTGCCGTCGGACAGCTCCTTGTCGATGAGCCGCTGCCCCCCGGGCTCCAGGGGCCACCGCTCCACCAGGACCGGGCCTGGACAGGACGCGTTGAGCAGCCACGCGCAGTCGCGGTAGCGACGGGCCTGGCGCAGCCTCGCCTCGACGACCCGGGCCCGCACGTCCGCGGACGACTCCGGCTCGGGGCCGAAGGAAGCCCCCCGGCGCCGGCCCTGTGGTCGTACGTCCATCCAGATGTCGACCCGGTCGAGGATCGGACCCGTGAGCTTGCGGCGGTAGTGGGAGCGCTGCACCTCGTTGCACTCGCAGCTGCCGCCGGACAGGCCGTGGAAGTTGCCGCACGGACACGGATTGGCGGCCAGGACCACCAGCGAACGCGCGGGGTAGGTGGCCGACTCCTCGCCGCGGGCGATCGTCACCTCCCCCGACTCGAGCGGCTGCCGCATCGCCTCGACCACGTCGGCCCGGAAGTGCGGGAACTCGTCGAGGAAGAGCACACCGTGGTGGGCCAGGCTCACCTGGCCCGGCCGGACCCGTCCGGTGCCGCCTCCCAGCACGCTGGCGGCGCTCGCCGAGTGGTGCGGGGCGAACCACGGCGGACGGCGCACCAGCCCGCTCCCCTCCGGGAGCACGCCCGCGACCGAGTGCAGCGCCGTCACCTCGAGAGCCTGCTCGGTCGTCAGGTCGGGCAGGATCGTCGGGATGCGTTCGGCGATCGACGTCTTGCCGGTGCCACGCGGGCCGATCAGCATCGTCGGATGGCCGCCTGCAGCGGCGACCTCGACGGCGTAGCGGACGTCCTCGAGCCCGTCGAGGTCGCGCAGGTCGACGTCGGCCAGACGGTCCTCCCCGCGCCAGGTCGCGAGGGGGCTGGACGAGGGTCCGACGACCGGGTCGGCCTCGGGCACCTCGGCGCCGCGGAGCACCGCGGAGACCTGCGCCAGCGACCTCACACCGAAGACCGTCATCCCGGGCACGAGGCCGGCCTCGCCAGCCTGGGGCTCGGGCACGAAGACGCGGGTGATGCCGTGGGCGGCGGCGGCGATCACCATGGGCAGCACCCCGGCCACCGGGCGCAGCGCCCCGGCGACGGACAGCTCGCCGATGAACGCCCAGCCGTCGAGCAGGTCGGGCGTCAGCTCGTCGTGCTTCTTGTCTGCGGCCATGACCGCCATCGCGATCGCGAGGTCGTAGTGGGTGCCGCTCTTGGGGAGGTCGGCGGGCGCGAGCAGGATCGTGACCCGTTTGGTCGACGGCCATCGTCCGCAGTCGTTGTTGATCGCCATCCGCACCCGGTCGCGCGCCTCGGACAGGGTCTTGTCGACCCGACCGACGATCGTGGTGCTGACCAGGCCCGGGGAGACGTCGACCTGGACGTCGATGACGTGGCCGTCGGCGCCCTTGAGCGCCAGCGAGCGAGCGGTCGCGAAGGCCATCAGCCGACCCCCTCGACGTGCTCGACCTCGACCGGCCGGCCCCGCGGCGTCAGGACCCCCACCACGTCGATGCGGACGTCGTCGGGATGGCAGTCGTGCGCGAGGAGCCACCGCGCCCCGAGCCGCCTCAGCCGGTCGGCCTTGCGCTGGTCGACTGCCTCGAGCGGCTCGCCGTAGTCGGTGGAGGTGCGGGTCTTGACCTCACAGATCACCAGGACGTTGCCGTCGCGCAGCACCAGGTCGATCTCGCCCGCGTCGCAACGCCAGTTGCGGTCGAGCAGGACGAGCCCGAGCCCGCACAGGTGTCGCGCCGCGATGGACTCGCCGCGCTCGCCGAGCCGGCGACGGTGCTCGGCCGCGGGGTCGAGGGCGAAAGGAGAAGCTGCAGCTCGTCGGGCCATCGTGGGTGCCTTCCGGGTCGTGCGGGATCGGGAAGGCACCAGCACACCGTGACGTACCGACCGTGGTGGCCCGCGTCGTGCGACGGCTGTGGAGGACGGCTGCTGGGAGCCGTCTGTGGACGATTCGTGGCCATCGACCCACGTCGGCCCCGCCACGCCGACCCGTCGGCGTACGGCCGATCACCGGCGCCGGGCGGCTCGACCTGGAGGGGTGGTCCGACACCTCGTGGGGGTTGCAACGGCCGCGAAGTGGCAGACTCCCCGCTCGAGCGGGGACTCCCCGGTCAGGGCCGAGCCGTCCCCGGGCAGACGAGGGTGATCAGTCCTTGGGCGGGTCGATGTCCTGCGGCGCGAGCTCCTCGACGTTGACGTCCTTGAACGTCAGCACCTTCACGTTCTTGGCGAACCGCGCCGGCCGGTACATGTCCCAGACCCAGGCGTCGGTCATCGACACCTCGAAGAACACGTCGCCGCTCTCCGAACGGGCCTTCACGTCGACCTGGTTGCACAGGTAGAAGCGGCGGTCGGTCTCCACGACGTACTTGAAGATGCCCACGACGTCGCGGTACTCGCGATAGAGGGTGAGCTCCATCTCGGTCTCGTACTTCTCGAGATCCTCGGCGCTCATCGGTCCTCCTCGGTGGTGCTGTCCGGCTCGAGCCCGACCCTAGCCACCTCGTCCTCGGCAACCGGCTCGAGACCCGCCGCGCGCCGCACGTTGACGAAACGTCTCCGGTGGAGAGGGCACGGACCGAGGCGGGCGAGCGCTGCCTCGTGGTCGGCGGTGATGTAGCCCTTGTGGGTGCGGAAGTCGTAGTCGGGCCACTCGTCGTGCAGCCCGACCATCAGCCGGTCGCGGGTCACCTTCGCGACGACCGACGCGGCCGCGATGCAGGCGGCGACCCGGTCGCCCTTCCACACCGCCAGACCCGGCACGCCGAGGCCGTCGACGGGGAACCCGTCGGTGAGGACGTACGCCGGACGCGTGTCGAGGCGGGCCACCGCGCGCCGCAGCGCCTCGAGGTTGGCCACGTGCATGCCGAGTCGGTCGCACTCCTCGTTGTCGATCACCACGACCGACCACGCGAGCGCCCGGCGGACGACCTGCGCGTAGACGCGCTCACGAGCGGCCTCGGTCAGCAGCTTGCTGTCGGCCAGCCCCGGCACGATGCCTGACCTGCCAGGCGGGAGGATGACGGCGCCCGCGACGAGGGGGCCGGCGCACGCGCCCCGCCCGGCCTCGTCGACGCCCGCGATCGGGTCCAGGCCGGCGCGGCGCAGCGCGCGCTCGTAGCCGTAGATCCCGGCGTCACGACGTACGGTCACCCCGCCCGGCAGCGGCCCGGGCGGCGGCTGGGACGAGAGCGTCACGGGGTCGGGTCCGGCACGTCCTCGAACGTGGCCGGACGGTTGTTCCAGCGGAAGCGGTCGGCCGGCCACAGCAGCACGAAGACCTTGCCGACGACCAGGTCGACCGGGACGAACTCGTCCCCGGGGACGCACTCGGTCTCGTCGGGCTGGCACATCTTCTGCGAGCTGTCGGCGGAGCGGGAGCGGTTGTCGCCCATCACGAACATGTGACCGTCGGGGATCGGGCCCACGGTCCACTTCTCGTCGCAGGCGCCGTTGGTCGGCATCGGGCCGTTGCAGGTCGCGCCGCCCCGCTTGACGTAGTCGGACTCGTCGAGCGGCTGCCCGTTGACGATGAGGCGCCCCTGGTCGTCGCAGCACTCGATGGTGTCGCCGGCGACACCGATGACGCGCTTCACGAGGTGGCCACCGGTCGGGTAGAGCCCGACCTTGGCCATCACCTTGGCGATGGGGTTGGTGGGGCCGGCCGAGTCGATGGGCGGGAGCCAGCCGCCCGGGTCCTTGAAGACCACGACGTCGCCACGCTCGGGCTCGCCGTCGCCCCAGTAGGAGACCTTCTGGATCAGGATCCGGTCGTTGAGGATCAGGCCCGGCTCCATCGACTCCGACGGGATGTAGAAGGCCTGGACGAAGAACGTCTTGATGACGATCGCGAGCACCAGCGCGACGCCGAGCAGCAGGATCGTCTCCTGCCACAGCGGCAGCTGCTTGCGCTTGCCGCGACCGGTCTTCTGCTCCGGCACCTGCTGGTTGCGACCACTCATCGCGCCATCCTCCGACTGGTCCCCCACACGCGACGACCGCGGTTCCTCGCCCGCTGAGAGGGACGAGGAACCGCGGCCATCAGAAGTCACTCGCAGAGACTAACGAGTCCCTGGTCGAACCGACGCCTCGCGGCGCGGTGCGACGGATCACGCCTCGCGGCGCTCCTTGATCTTGGCAGCCTTGCCGCGCAGGTTGCGCAGGTAGTAGAGCTTGGCGCGGCGCACGTCGCCGCGGGTCACGACCTCGATCTTCTCGAAGATCGGGGAGTTCAGCGGGAAGGTGCGCTCGACGCCGACGCCGAAGGAGACCTTGCGGACGGTGAAGGTGCGACCGATGCCCGAACCGTGGACGCGGATCACGACGCCCTGGAAGACCTGGACACGCGAGCGGCTGCCCTCGATGACCTTGACGTGGACCTTGACGGTGTCGCCGGCGCGGAAGGCCGGGACGTCGTCGCGCTTGAGGGCGGTGCCGAGGTCGGCGATGACGTTGGTCATGACGTTGCTCCTCGCGAGTGCCACAGGTCAGCCGCGGATCGTGGTGGTGATGGACTTGGCTGGTGCTCGGTGCGGCCGGCCGGCGCGCCCCCTGTGGCAGGTGCGGTACGGCGGGACCCCGGCGCGGTGCATCGGGTGATGCATCCGGGCGACCCTGGCCTCGAGCGGACCAGGAGCGAAGTCTGCCAGAGCGCGGCCGTCAGCGTGAAATCCGCTTCCGGACGTCCTTGGTGAGCACGACGGCACCCGGCGGGGCCTTCCGGTCGGCCCGCAGCCGGAAGCCCGCCTTCTTGTACATCCGCAGGTTGTCGGTCGACCCGGCACCGGTGAAGAGGACGTACGTCGTCACCTCGGTCGGAGCGAGCCCCTCGACGAGCTCGAGCAGCGCGCGGCCGAGGCCCCGGCCCTGGAGGTCCGGGGCGACCATGACGCGGCCGATGTCCCACTCGCCGTGCGCGTCGACGCGGCCCCGGACGGCTCCGACCAGGCGGCCCGAGCTCGGCTCACGAGCGACCATGACGGTCCACTCCCCCAGCCCGCGGCGTACGTCGTCGAGCGACTCGCGCAGCGCCGGGATCTCCACGCCCGGGTTGGCCTCGAGCTCCTGCAGCCAGCAGGCGCGCTGCAGCGTGTAGAGCTCGCCCGCGTCGGCGGGGACGGCCGGGCGCACGTCGAGGTCGGCGAGCGCGCCGACGAGTCCCGTCGCCGGCAGCAGGTCGGGGCGGCGGGCGGCCGTACGCTGCTCGGCCTGCTCCCGGCGCCAGGCGGCGATCCGGGAGTGGTCGCCGGACAGCAGCACCTCCGGGACGTCACGCCCGTTCCAGGTGGCCGGCTTGGTGTAGACGGGGTACTCCAGCAGGCCGTCGGCGTGCGACTCCTCGACCAGCGACTCGGCGTTGCCCATGAAGCCGGGCAGCAGGCGCACGACCGCCTCGGTGATGGCGAGCGCGGCGACCTCGCCGCCGTTGAGGACGTAGTCGCCGAGCGAGACCTCCCGCACGGTGCCGAGGGTCGCGGCGTGCTCGATGACCCGCTGGTCGATGCCCTCGTAGCGCCCGCAGGCGAAGACGAGGTGCTCCTGCTCGCTCAGCTCGTGGGCCAGCGCCTGAGTGAAGGGCTCCCCACTGGGCGTCGTGAAGACGATGGTGGCGCCTCGTGCGACCGCCTCGAGGGCGTGCCCCCACGGCTCGGGCTTCATGACCATGCCGGCACCGCCGCCGTAGGGCGTGTCGTCGACGGTGCGGTGGCGGTCGGTCGTCCACTGCCGCAGGTCGTGCACCTCGACGTCGAGCAACCCCTTCGCGCGTGCCTTGCCGGGCAGGCTCAGCTGCAGTGGGGAGAGGTAATCGGGAAAGATCGTGACGACGTCGATCCTCACGACCCGGCCTCGTCCGTCACCTCGTCGGGGAACGGCGACACCAGGCCTGGACGGTCGGCGACCACGACGCGGCCCGCCTCGAGGTCGACCTCGGGGACCAGCGCGGTCACGAACGGCACCAGCGCGTCGCGGCCGTCGGTCGTGCGGACGGTCAGCAGGTCCTGCGCCGAGCCGTGGACCAGGGCCTTGACGGTGCCCAGGGCCCTGCCGTCGACGTCGACGACCTCGAGACCGACCAGCTGGTGGTCGTAGAACTCGTCGGGGTCCTCAGGGGTCTCGTCGCGGCCGATGGTGGAGTACAGCACGGTGCCGCGTGCGGCCTCCGCGGCGTTGCGGTCGGCCAGCTCCTCGAAGGTGACCAGCAGCGTGCTCTGGTGCCACCGGGCGCGCGCGACGGTGAGGCTCGACGGACGCCGGTCCGCACCGGCCGGTGCCTCTGCTCGCAGCGTCGTGCCGGGGGCGAAGCGCCGGTCGGGCTCGTCGGTGCGTACGTCGAGGGTGACCTCGCCGCGGATGCCGTGGGGCTTGCCGATGCGGCCGACCACGACCTCGATGTCGGCGCTGTTGTCCTCGCTCACCGGGCCAGCGTAGAGGTGCTGGGCGGTGGGTCTCCCAGCGACTCAACCGCGAGCGGCTGCGCGCGGGATCACTGGGGAAGGTCGTACTCGACATGTCACGACGAAGCTCCCCCACTCGTCGAGAAACTCGTCGAGAAACTCGTCGAGAAATAACACCGACCCGGCAGACGGTGTCTGCCGGGTCGGTGTGCGTTTGTTGCTACCGACGGCGGTCGGTGTCCACGCTGCGTCGATGCTTCGCGGACACCGGGAGGTGCCAAGTGCTACCGACGCCGGTCGGTGTCCACGAAGTCCACCCGCGCGCCGCCGCGGCCGGCGAGGGCCGAGACGACGGTGCGGAAGGCGGTCGCGGTGCGGCCGTTGCGGCCGATCACCTTGCCGAGGTCGTCGGGGTGCACCCGGACCTCGAGGATCGAGCCTCGACGCAGCTGCTTGTCACGGACCGTGACGTCGTCGGGGTGGTCGACGATGCCGCGCACCAGGTGCTCGAGAGCGTCGGCGAGCACGTCGCTCACGCCTCGCTCTTGCCGGCGTCCTCGGCCGTCACCGTCTCGGCGGCCTCAGCAGCGTCGGCGGCACCCTCGGGGGTCTCGGAGGCCGGGACCTCGGCGGGCGTCTCGGCAGGCGCCTCGGCGGCCGGCTCGTCGGCCTTCTTGTCGGCCTTCTTCTTGGTGGTGGTCGCGGAGCCCTTCGACTCGGCGGACACCTCCTTGAGGGCCTCGTTGAAGATGTCGAGCTTGGAGCGCTTGGGCTCCTTGACCTTGAGGGTGCCCTCGGTGCCCGGCAGGCCCTTGAACGTCTGCCAGTCACCGGTGACCTTGAGGATCGCCTCGACGGCCTCGGAGGGCTGTGCGCCCACGCCGAGCCAGTACTGGGCGCGGTCGGAGGTCACCTCGATGAAGGAGGGCTCCTCCTTCGGGTGGTACTTGCCGATCTCCTCGAGCACCCGACCGTCGCGCTTCTTGCGCGAGTCGACGACGACGATGCGGTACTGCGGCACCCGGATCTTGCCCAGGCGCTTCAAACGAATCTTGACGGCCACGTTTGTGGTGTCTCCTCAGGAATTGTCGTGGGTGAGGGACCGTTCCCAGGTGGGGTCACCGGTGCTGGTCCTTCGAAGGGCACTGCGTCGCTCGGATGAGAGGGTCCGGACGCGCAGGACACGAGGGACGATTCTGCCAGACGGTGGCCGCGCGCGACCAATCCGGTGCGCGGACGGCGTACGCCCGGGGCTCAGGCGGCCCCCCAGGCCGATGAAGGCGCGCACGGCCTCAGCCCCGGTGACGCGGATCGGCTCGGCGTCCCGGACGAGGTCGTCGGGGGTCAGCACGAGGCCCTGGTTGAGCGCGAGCTCGCCCTCGCGCCGCTTGATCCGGCTCACCGCGGTGGGTCGGTAGCCGACCTTGCGGGAGACGGCGAGCGACGCCGGGTTGTCGACGAAGGCCGCCGAGGTGATCTCCTCGAAGCCGAGGTGGTCGAAGAGCAGCTCGCACATCGCCCGGCGCATGGCCGTGCCGAGCCCGCGACCCTGGAACTCGCGCCCGAGCCACGACCCGGTCTCCCCCGTCCTCGTCACGGGGAAGTTCCGGGCCGCGACCCCCTGCGCGCCGATGACCCGACCGTCGAGGAGCACGGCGAGGTCGAGGCAGAAGTCGTCGGGCGAGAAGGTGGAGCGCTTGCCCCAGTGGTACGCCGCGGTGTTGCGGGCGAGCTCACCGGGCGGGGCGGCGGTCCAGGGGAAGTAGAACGGCATCTCGTCCGGGGGGTGGATGCCCTGCTCGGCGAGGTCGCTCAGCTCGAGGATGAGCTCGTCGGACAGGCCCCGCAGCTCGAGCGGGCCGGCCTGCACGTGCAGGCCGAGGGGCGGGAAGAGGTCGACGAGGGTGCTCACGAGCCCATCCCATCCCGCCGCGGCACCGCTGCTCAAATCAGTTTCGGGACCGGCAGGCGTCAGCCGACGACTGCGCGCCCGCGCAGCACGATCGCCGTCGGCGTGCGGAGCACGGACAGGTCGGCGCGCGGGTCGCGGTCGTAGACGACGAAGTCGGCGGACGCGCCCTCGACGAGACCGTCGACCCCGAGCCACTCCCGTGCCCGCCAGCTGGCCGCGCCGAGCGCGTCGTGGGCGGGCATCCCGATCCGTACCAGTGCCTCGATCTCACCGGCGATGTTGCCGTGGCGGCTGATACCGCCGCCGTCCGACCCCGCGTAGATCGGCACGCCCGCCTCGTAGGCCGCCATGATCGTGGCGGGCATGCGGGCGTAGAGGTCGGTCATCGTGTCGGCGTACGCCGGGAACTTCTCCTGCCCGGCCGCAGCGTGCTCGGGGAACTTGTCGAGCTGCATGACGGTGGGCACCAGCCGGGTGCCGTGCTGGACCATCGCGTCGATGAGGTCCTCGGTGAGCCCCGTGCCGTGCTCGATGCAGTCGATGCCCGCCTCGATCAACCCGGGCAGCACCCCGTGGCCGAAGCAGTGCGCCGTCACCTTGGCGCCCTCGGCGTGTGCGGCGGCGATGGCGTCGGCGAACGCCTCCGCGGGGAACGACGGGGCGAGGTCGCCCTCGTCGCGCGAGATCCAGTCGCCGACCAGCTTGATCCAGCCGTCGCCGCTGCGGGCCTCCTGGGCGGCGTACGACGCCAGGTCGGCCGGCTCCACCTCGTGGGCGTAACCGCGGATGTAGCGCTTCGTCGCGGCAATGTGCCGCCCGCACCGGATCAGTCGGGGCAGGTCGTCGCGGTCGTGGATCCAGCGGGTGTCGGCTGCCGAGCCGGCGTCACGGATGAGCAGCGCCCCACCGTCCCGGTCGGCGATCGCCTGCCGCTCGGTGTCCGCGTCGTCGGTGGCGCCGAAGTCGTCGAGACCGAGGTGGCAGTGCGCGTCGACCAGGCCCGGGACGATCCAGCCCTCCGCCGCGGTGTCGGCCCCCGCCTGGGGCTCGTAGGTGATGCGGCCGTCGACGACGAAGAGGTCGCGCGGCTCGCCGTCGGGCAGGACCGGTCCACGGAAGCGCTGGGCTGGCTCGAGGGGCATGGTCGGCACGCTATCCGCACGCCCTGCGGACCGGCGCGCCCCGATGCCCAGTTATGGGCATGACGTCTGACGACAGCGAACCCACGATGGAGGACACGGTGTCCGCGGCGATCGATTCTCGGGACGCAAGAGGGTCCGTGGGCCGGGAGAAGGAGCGTTGCCGTGCCCGTGCCTCGACGTCTTGCCGTGCTGGTGACGCTGATCCTCGCGTCGACCGCCCTCGCCATCGTCACCGCAGCGACGCCCGCAGCGGCCGCGCCGTGCGACCCACCCGTGGCCAACCCGGTGGCGTGCGAGAACACCCTCCCCGGCAGCCCTGAGAGCGAGTGGGGGATCACCGGCGCCGGGTCCTCCTCGATCCAGGGCTTCGCGACCGACATGAGCGTGGACCAGGGACAGACGATCGGCTTCAAGGTCGACACCAGCGCCTCGTCGTACCGGCTCGACATCTACCGGATGGGCTACTACGGCGGCGACGGCGCTCGCCGGGTCACGACCGTCACTCCCACCGTCCTCACCAACCAGCCGAACTGCCGCAACGACGTCGCGACGGGCCTGGTCGACTGCGGCAACTGGACCCAGAACGCGGCCTGGTCCGTGCCGACCACTGCCGTCTCGGGGATCTACTTCGCGCGGCTGGTGCGCACCGACGGCACCGCCGGCGCCAGCCACGTCTTCTTCGTGGTGCGCGACGACGACGGCGGCTCGGACCTGCTGTTCCAGACCTCCGACACCACCTGGCAGGCCTACAACACCTACGGCGGCAACAGCCTGTACGCCGGCGCACCGGCCGGACGCGCCTACAAGGTCAGCTACAACCGCCCCTTCACGACGCGGGGCAACGCGCCCGAGGACTGGGTGTTCAACGCCGAGTACCCGATGGTGCGGTTCCTCGAGGCAAACGGGTACGACGTCAGCTACAGCTCCGGCGTCGACACGGACCGCCGCGGCGCCGAGCTCCTCGAGCACGAGGCATTCCTGAGCGTCGGGCACGACGAGTACTGGTCCGGCAGCCAGCGGGCGAACGTCGAGGCGGCTCGCGACGCCGGCGTCGACCTGGCCTTCTTCTCCGGCAACGAGGTGTTCTGGAAGACCCGGTGGGAGTCCAGCATCGACGGCTCCGGGACCTCGCACCGCACGCTGGTGTCCTACAAGGAGACGCACGCCGACGCGAAGATCGACCCGCTCAGCAACGTGTGGACCGGCACCTGGCGCGACCCGCGGTTCAGCCCGCCCGCGGACGGCGGCCGCCCCGAGAACGGGCTCACCGGGACCATGTTCGCCATCAACTGCTGCGCCATCGACATGGTGGTCGGCCAGGCAGACGGCCAGATGCGGTTCTGGCGCAACACTCGCGTGGCGACACTGGCAGCCGGTGCGACGACGACGATCGGCGACAACGTCGTCGGATACGAGTGGGACGAGGACCCCGACAACGGGTTCCGGCCGCCGGGCACGTTCCGGGTGTCCCAGACAACCGGCAGTGGCGAGAGGCTGCAGGACCACGGGAGCAGCTACGGCCAGGGGCAGGCCACCCACGCGATGACGACGTACCGCGCCGCCAGCGGCGCCCTGGTCTTCAGCGCCGGCACGATCCAGTGGGCGTGGGCGCTCGACGGTGAGCACGACCGTGGCTCGGCCGCCCCCGACACCGCGGCGCAGCAGGCCACGGTGAACCTCTTCGCCGACATGGGCGTCCAGCCGGACACGTTGACCGCCGGCCTCACCCCCGCCACGGCGTCGACGGACACCGCTGCACCCACGACGACCATCACCTCGCCGACGTCGGGGGCCACGCTTCCCGTGGGCTCGCCCGTGACCGTCAGCGGGACAGCCACGGACACCGGAGGCGGCCGGGTCGGCGGCGTCGAGGTCTCCACCGACAACGGGGCGACGTGGCGGCGCGCCACCGGACGTGGGTCCTGGAGCTACACCTTCACCCCGTCCACCTCGGGAGCGTCGACGTTGCGTGCACGCGCGGTGGACGACAGCGCGAACCTCGGCACGGCCGCGACCACCAGCGTCACCGTCGGGACCGCGCCCACCTCGTGCCCGTGCACGATCTGGCCCGGGACCGCGACCCCGGACCGCACCGACCCCGATCGCGATCCCGTCGAGGTCGGCGTCAAGTTCCGCACCTCCGTCGACGGGCTCATCACGGGCATCCGCTACTACAAGCCCACCGAGACCTCGGGCACCCACGTCGGCTCCCTCTGGACGAGCACCGGCACCCGCCTCGCGCAGGTGAGCTTCACCAACGAGAGCGCCAGCGGGTGGCAGCAGGCCACCTTCGCCACCCCGGTGCCGGTCACCGCTGGGACGACCTATGTCGCCTCCTACTTCTCGCCCACCAGGTACGCCGTCAGCTCGCGCTACTTCCAGAACGCCGGCACCACCCGGGGACCGCTCACGGCGCTGCAGGACGGCGTCAGCGGCGGCAACGGCGTCTACCGCTACACCACGACGCCCGGCGCGTTCCCCAACCAGACCTGGCAGAGCGAGAACTACTGGGTCGACGTCGTCTTCACCGAGGCCAACGACACCACCAAGCCGAGCGTCAGCTCCCGGGCGCCCGCACCGGGGGCTTCTGCGGTCCCGGTCGGCACCGACGTCACAGCGACCTTCTCCGAGCCGGTCCAGCAGTCCACGATCGCCTTCGAGGTCCGTGCCCCCGGCGGCACCGTGGTGCCCGCAACGGTGTCGTACGACGCGGCGACCCGGACCGTCACCCTCGACCCGCAGTCGGCCCTGGCGGCCACCACGTCGTACACCGTGGCGCTCAACGGCGCCCGCGATGCTGCCGGCAACCAGATGGACGCGGTCACGTGGTCCTTCACGACCGACACGCCGGACACGACGAGTCCCACGATGTCCGGGCGCACCCCGGCGACCGGTGCCACCGGGGTGCCGCTCGGGGTCTCGCCGACGGCGACGTTCAGCGAGGCCGTGCAACCGGCGTCCGTCACCTTCGAGCTCCGTGGCGCCGGCGGCGCCCTGGTCGCCGGCACCACCACGTACGACGGCCCGACCCGCACAGCAACCCTCGACCCGAGCAGCAACCTGGCCGCCAACACCACCTACACGGCCACGGTCAGCGGCGCCCGGGACGCCGCGGGCAACCAGATGGACCCGGTGTCGTGGTCCTTCACCACCACCGCCGCGACGTCGGGGTGCCCGTGCACGATCTGGCCGTCCTCCGCAGTCCCGGCCGGCACGGACCCCGACACCAGCTCGGTCGAGCTGGGAGTGAAGTTCCGGTCCAGCAGTGACGGCTTCGTCACCGGCATCCGCTACTACCGCCCCAGCCAGTCGACCGGGACCCACGTCGGCAGCCTGTGGACCCGCGCGGGCGCGCGACTGGGCCAGGTCACCTTCACGGGCGGCACGGCCAGCGGCTGGCAGGAGGCGACCTTCGCGACACCGATCGCAGTCACCGCCGGCACCACCTACGTCGCCTCGTACTACACACCCAGCCGCTACGCCGCCAGCCCGGCCTACTTCGCCACCTCGGCCACCACCCGAGGGCCGCTGACGGCACTGCAGAACGGCACCGACGGCGGCAACGGCCTCTACCGCTACACGTCCACGCCGAGCACCTTCCCGGACCAGACCTACAACAACGAGAACTACTGGGTCGACGTCGTCTTCGAGGACGGCCCCGACACCACGAAGCCCACCGTGACCGCACGGACCCCCGCACCCGGCGCAACTGGCGTCGGGGTCGGGACCGACGTGACCGCCACCTTCTCCGAGCCGGTGCAGCAGTCGACCCTCGGTCTCGAGCTCCGCACGCCCGGCGGCGCCCTGGTCACCGGCACGACGACGTACGACGCCGCGACCCGCACCGCGACGCTCGACCCGGGCGCGAGCCTCGCAGCGAGCACCACGTACACCGCCACGGTCACCGGAGTCCGGGATGTCGCCGGGAACGTGATCGACCCGGTCTCGTGGAGCTTCACCACTGACACACCGGACACGACCAAGCCCACGCTCAGCAGCCGCTCCCCCCTTTCCGGCGCCAGTGGGGTGTCGACGGCCGTCAGCCCGACGGCGACCTTCAGCGAACCTGTCCAGGCGAGCACGGTCACCTTCGAGCTGCGGGCTCCTGGTGGCGCGCTCGTCGCGGGGACGACGTCGTACGACGCCACAAGCCGCACAGCGACGCTGGACCCGACGGCGAACCTCGCCGCGAGCACGACCTACACCGCTGCGGTGAGCGGTGCCCGTGACGCCGCGGGCAACCAGATGGACCCGGTGTCGTGGACCTTCACCACCGCCGCCACGACCTCGAGCTGCCCGTGCACGATCTGGCCGTCGACCGCCACGCCGGCGAGCACCGACCCGGACACCAACGCGGTGGAGCTCGGCGTGAAGCTCCGTACCAGCACCGCTGGCTACGTCACCGGCATCCGGTACTACAAGCCGACCCAGAGCACTGGCACCCACGTCGGCTCGCTGTGGACCGCATCCGGGACCCGGCTGGGCCAGGTGACCTTCACGAGCGAGTCGGCGAGCGGCTGGCAGCAGGCCACGTTCGCTTCTCCGATCCCGGTCAACGCGAACACGACGTACGTGGCGTCGTACTTCACCCCCAGCCGTTACGCCGTCAGCAGCGGCTACTTCGCCAGCAGCAGCACCACACGGGGCCCGCTGACCGCCCTGCAGAACGGCACCGACGGAGGCAACGGTCTCTACCGTTACACCACCACACCGAGCACGTTCCCCAACCAGTCCTTCAACAGCGAGAACTACTGGGTCGACGTCGTCTTCTCGGAGCAGGCCAACGACACAGTCCCGCCGACGGTGGTCTCTCGCGTCCCGGCCCCTGACGCGACCGGCGTCGCCGTGGGTGCGCGCCCGAGCGCGACGTTCAACGAGCTCGTCACCGGGTCCTCGGTCTCCATGGTGCTGAGGACGGCCGATGGCCAGGTGGTGCCGTCCACCACGGCGTACGACAACGGCACCTCGACGGCGACCCTGACGCCCACGACCGACCTCACCTACACCGCCTCCTACACGCTCGAGGTGAGCGGCGCCCGTGACACCGCCGGCAACACCATGGCCCCGGTCTCGTGGTCGTTCCAGACGGCGGCGGAGCCGCCGCCCGGGATCGAGGACGGCCCCGGCGGGCCGATCGCTGTGGTGACCGCCAGCGGCAACCCCTCGTCGTCCTACCTCGCGGAGATCCTGCGCGCGGAGGGCCTGAACGAGTTCACCAACGTGCGGGTGTCGACGCTCGACGCAGCCACCCTGGCGGCGTACTCCGTGGTCGTGCTGGGAGACGTCGCGATCACCGACGCCCACGTGACGGCGCTGACCAGCTGGGTGAACGGCGGCGGGAACCTGGTCGCGATGCGGCCGGACACCCGCCTGTACGCCCTCGCCGGGATCACGGCGCAGACAGGCACCGTCGGTGACGGCTACCTCGCGGTCAGCGCCGCCACCGAACCGGGGGCGGGCATCACCACCGACACCATGCAGTTCCACGGCACCGCGAGCCGCTACTCCCTCAACGGCGCCACCGCGGTGGCGACCCTCTACTCCAACGCGACCACCAGCACCGGCCTGCCGGCGGTGACGCTGCGCAGTGTCGGCACCAACGGCGGGCAGGTCGCCACCTTCGCGTTCGACCTGGCCCGCTCGGTCATCGCCACGCGTCAGGGCAACCTCGCCTGGGCCGGTCAGGACCGCGACGGCGCCACGCCGAACCGGTCGAACGACCTCTTCTTCGGCGGCGCCGCCACCGACTGGGTCAACCTGGCCAAGGCGCACATCCCGCAGGCGGACGAGCAGCAGCGGTTGCTGGCCAACCTCGTCACCGTCACGGCACGCGACCGGTTCCCGGTGCCTCGCTTCTGGTACTTCCCAGGCACCCACAAGGCCGTGGTCGTCGCCACTGGCGACGACCACGGCAACGGCGGCACGCCCGGGCGCTTCAGCACCTACGCGTCCGCGAGCCCGTCGGGCTGCTCCGTCGCCCGCTGGGAGTGCCCACGATTCTCGTCCTACATCTTCCCCAGCACGCCGATGACCAACGCCCAGGCGGCCAGCTTCCACACGCAGGGTTTCGAGGTCGGGCTGCACCCGCAGAACAACTGCACCAACTTCACGTCGTACCAGGCCCTGGAGGACACCTACACCAGCCAGCTCGGCACGTGGCGCGCGAAGTACACGTCACTGCCCTCGCCAACGACCAGCCGCTACCACTGCATCGTCTGGAGCGACTGGGCCTCGCAGGCGAAGGCCGAGCTCGCCTCGGGGATCCGCCTCGACACCAACTACTACTACTACCCCGGCTCCTGGATCGCCGACCGCCCCGGCTTCATGAACGGCTCCGGCATGCCGATGCGGTTCACCGACACCGACGGCTCGATGATCGACGTCTTCCAGGCCAACACGAACATGACCGACGAGTCCGGCCAGAGCTACCCGTTCACCCCGAACACCCTGCTCGACCGCGCGCTCGGCAGCCAGGGGTACTACGGCGCCTTCACCGCCAACCTCCACACCGACGCGGCCTCGACGTTCGAGGACACCCAGGTGCTCGCGTCGGCGCAGGCACGCAACGTCCCGGTGATCGCCGCCCGCCAGCTGCTGACCTGGACCGACGGTCGCAACGCCTCGTCCTTCTCGGGCCTCTCCTGGAGCGGTGGCACGCTCTCCTTCACCGTCGGCGTCGGTGTCGGCGCGACCGGCCTCACGGCCATGCTGCCCACCACGGGTCCGGGGGGTGCCACCCTCAGCGCTGTCACCCGAGGTGGCACGGCCGTGCCGTTCACCACGATGACGGTCAAGGGCCAGCAGTACGCCGTGTTCCCGGCCGTCGGCGGCGCGCACCAGGCGACGTACACCCCGGGCGGCGGCACCAACCAGGTCACCGCCGCGAGGGCCACCACCGACGACGCAGGCGCGACCTCGCTCGCATGGACGACGAGCAACCCCGGGACGACCGTGGTGCGGCTCGGCACCTCTGCCGCGGACCTGGGCGACGCGGTGGTCGTGAACGGACGCACCACCGAGCACCTCGCCGAGCTCGACGGCCTCGACCCGGCGACGCGCTACCACTACGTGGCAGAGTCGCGAGGCCCGGACGGCAAGGTCGTCCGGTGGCCGGCGAGGGGCACCGCACCGGCGACCTTCACCACGCCTGGCCCGGACCGTCGAGCACCCCGCATCAGGAACGTCCGGGTCCGGCCGATGCCTGACGGCACGGCCCGCATCACCTGGCGCACGGACGAGCCCGCCACCTCGCGGGTGCGCTACGGCCGGTCCGGCCGCATCCCTCGTGGCCTCGGGCTCGACGACCGGCTGTCGCGTCGGCACGTCGTGGTGGTCACAGGGCTCGCGCCGCACCGTTCCTACACGGTGCGGGTCGGCTCGAGTGACGGCGCCGGCAACGTCGCACGCGCCCGGGAGACGCGGTTCAGGTCGCTCTCGCCCGGACTGGCGATGTTCACCGCGGAGGACTTCCGCACCGGCAGGACCGACGACCGGATGCGGCTCGACGACCGGGGACTGGGCTCCCTCACCCTCAGCGGGCGGGGCTCGGGCACCTACACCTCCCGGGTCGTCGACTCCGGGCGCAAGGCGGCCTGGAAGCGGCTGGTCCTCGATCGGGACGAACCGGCCGGTTCACGGATCCTGGTGCGGGTCCGCTCCGGCGACCGGCCGAGCCCGGACGGCACGTGGTCGGGCTGGCGGCTCGCGGCGCCCGGGGTGGGGCTCGGGCTCGAGGGCCGCTACGTGCAGTACGCCGTGCACCTCTCCGCGTCCGGGACGTCCCTGCCCGTCGTGCGCGGCATCGGCGTCACGCGCACCGGTGGTGGCGCCGGACACTGAGCCTCGACGTCACAGCCGGTCGAGCAGCCAGGACGGGCTGAGCACCTGCGCCGGCGCGACGTTGGCCGCGAGTGCCCGGTCGGCGGTCACCACGACCACGTGGCCACCGGCCTCGCCCGCACGGCGCGCCTGCGCCCGGATCTCGGCGTCCCCGTCGCGCGCGGCGTGGACCGTGCGCACGTGGGCGTCCCGGCCGGCCTTCACGCCGCCCTTGGCCTGCCCCTCGAGCACCAGCACGATCTCGTCGTACGCCGTGTCGGCGACCAGGAGCCGCTCGTGCAGGCGGCGCGCCGCACCCGCCCGGTCCTTCCACCAGCCGTCCGGCACCGACCCGACGACGTTGGCCCCGTCGACGACCAGCGTCGAGGTCATTTGAGGAACTGCGAGAAGTCCTTGGGCAGGTTGAGCTGCTCGGCGGCCTTCTCGTAGTCGACCTCGGCGCCGTCGGGGTTGCCGAAGGGGTTGGCGGACTTGTCGGCCGACGCCGCCTTCTGCTGCGCCTTCTGCTGGGCGGCCTTCGCGGGGTTGCCCGAGACGCGCTTCTTGCCCTTCTTGCCCTTGCCGGCCTGCGCGGCCTGGCGAGCACCGGCCCGCTTCCCGCCGCCGATGCCTGGCATGCCGGGCATCCCGGGCATCCCGGGCACGCCGCCGCCCTTGGCCATCGACTCCATCATCTTGCGCGCCTCGAAGAAGCGGTCGACGAGCTGGTTGACGTCGGAGACCTGGCGACCGGATCCCGCGGCGATGCGGGCACGGCGCGAGCCGTCGATGATCTTCGGGTTGTCGCGCTCGGCCGGCGTCATCGACTGGATGATCGCCTGGATCCGGTCGATCTCGCGCTCGTCGAAGTTCTCGAGCTGGTCGCGGAACTGCCCCATGCCGGGGAGCATCCCCATGATCTTGGTCATCGAGCCGAGCTTGCGGATCTGCATCATCTGCTGGAGGAAGTCCTCCAGCGTGAAGCCGCCCTTGGTCGCGAGCTTCTCGGCCGCCTTGAGCGACTGCTCGGAGTCGAACGCCTTCTCGGCCTGCTCGATCAGGGTGAGCATGTCGCCCATGTCGAGGATGCGCGAGGCCATCCGGTCGGGGTGGAAGAGGTCGAAGTCGGTCATCTTCTCGCCGCTGGAGGCGAACATGACCGGCTTGCCGGTGATGGAGCGGATCGACAGCGCGGCACCACCGCGGGCGTCACCGTCGAGCTTGGTCAGCACCACGCCGTCGTAGCCGACGCCGTCGAGGAACGCCTGCGCGGTGGTGACCGCGTCCTGGCCGATCATCGCGTCGACGACGAAGAGCACCTCGTCGGG
Organism: Nocardioides sp. T5; assembly: GCF_048161455.1. NCBI lineage: Bacteria > Bacillati > Actinomycetota > Actinomycetes > Propionibacteriales > Nocardioidaceae > Nocardioides > Nocardioides sp. T5. Next base: position 3,059,277 of record NZ_CP182415.1, read on the forward strand.
CTGCACCGCGTCACGGATGTCGGCGGCCTGCTGCATGAGGGTCTCGTCGACGCCGAGGCGACCGGCCGTGTCGATGATGACGACGTCGTGGAGCTTGCGCTTGGCCTCCTCGATCGAGGCACGGGCGACCTCGACGGGGTTGCCGCCGTGCTCGACGCCCTGGGCGTTGCCGGGCTCGGGGGCGAAGACGGGCACGCCGACGCGCTCGCCGTTGACCTGGAGCTGCTGGACGGCGTTGGGGCGCTGGAGGTCGGCCGCGACGAGCAGCGGCGTCTTGTCCTGCTCCTTGAGCCACAGCGCCAGCTTGGCCGCGAGGGTGGTCTTGCCGGCGCCCTGGAGGCCGGCGAGCATGATGACGGTCGGCCCGCTCTTGGCGTAGCGCAGGCGGCGCGTCTCACCGCCGAGGATCGTCACGAGCTCGTCGTGGACGATCTTGATGATCTGCTGCGCCGGGTTGAGGGCGCCGCTGACCTCCTCGGAACGGGCCCGCTCCTTGACCGCGCCGACGAACTCCTTCACCACCGGCAGGGCGACGTCGGCCTCGAGCAGCGCGATGCGGATCTCGCGCGCGGTGGCGTCGATGTCGGCCTCGGAGAGCCGGCCCTTGCCGCGGAGGTTCTTGAAGGTGTCGGCAAGGCGGTCGGAGAGTGTGGCGAACACGGTGTGGGTCTGTCCCTCGCATCGGTGGTGGATCAGGGTGGAGCACGGTCTGGTACGACGACCAAGACTAACGGCCGCACCCCGTCCGGGCTCAGCCGACGAGGCCGACCCCCCAGGTGGTGCCCCGAGGTCAGCCGCCGAGCGCGGTGCGTACGGCGTGGGCGGCGGCCGCGGCCCGCTCCTCCGTCGGGCGCACCCCGCCGACCTCCTGGACGTAGAAGACGTCCACCGCCTGCGGCCCGAGCGTGGAGACGTGGGCGGAGGCGACCGTCAGCCCCAGCCCGGCGAGGGTGGTGAGCACGCGGTGGACCACGCCGGGGCGGTCGGAGGTGCGGATCTCCAGCACCAGCGAGGCGCGGGAGGCGTCCGGACGGACCTCGACGATCGGGGGCAGCTCGCCGTCCGGTCGCGCGGACAGATCGGGGAGCCGCTGGGTCCCCTCGACGACGCGCCTGATCCGCTCGCGCACGACGCTGGCGTCGAGGTAGGCGTCGGGCACCTCCCACGCGCTGACGGCCCACTCGCCCTCGGCGTCGACCTGCGACCAGGCGCGGGCGGCGTGCACCGGCACCCGCAGCGCGGCGAGGCCGCCGGCGACGTCGGCAAGCAGGCCGACCCGGTCGGCTGCGACCACGGTGACGGTGGCGCCCACCTCGTGCGGGGTGACCTCGACCGACACGGCGGTCGGGTCACGGCGTACGGCGTCGGGGACGGGCAGCGACCCGACCGGGGCGACCTGCGCGATCTCGGCGCCGAGCGCGTGGCCGGCCCGGGAGACGAGACGGTCGACCAGGGACGCCCGCCACGTGGTCCAGGCCGCCGGTGAGGCCGCCCTGGCGTCCGCCTCGGTGAGGGCGCGCAGGAGCTCGAGGCTGGCCGCGTCGGGGACGTGGGTGAGCAGCTCGGCGGTGGTGGCGGGGTCGTCGGGGTCGCGGGTGGTCGCGAGGTCCGCGAGGAGGAGGTGCCACCGCACGAGGGACGCGACCACCTCGGCGTCGAGGTCGGTGAAGCCCATCCGGGCCACGACCTTGCGGGCCAGGGGCTCGCCGGCCACCGAGTGGTCCTGCAGCGAGCCCTTGCCGATGTCGTGCAGCAGGGCGGACACCAGGAGCAGGTCCGGCCTGCGGACGGTGCGGATCAGCGCCCCGGCCTCCGCGCACGTCTCGACCACGTGGCGGTCGACGGTGAAGCGGTGGATCGCCGAGGCGTGCGGCAGCAGCCGGATCTGCTCCCACTCGGGCAGGAACGTCTCGATGCCCTCGACCTCGTCGAGGGTCTCCCAGACCGGCAGCAGCCCCGCCCCGCTGGCGAGCAGGCGGACCAGCGCGTCACGGGCGGGAGCCGGCCACGGCACGGGCAGGGGGGCACCCTCCCGCACGAGGCGGGCGGCGGTGGTGGGCGCGAGCACCGCGTCGCGGCTCGCCGCCTCCGCCGCGGCGCGGAGCAGCAGCGTGGGGTCGTCACCCGGCCGGGTGCCGGCGTCGAGGACGACCTCGCCGCGCGAGAGTGCGATGCCGGGGGCGATCCGCTCGAGCGCGGGCGTGCGGCGCCCCCGCTCCCCCGTCGACCGGGCCATCACGGCGTCCGTACGCCGCCACGCCAGGCGTGACAGGTGCCCGATGCGGCGCCCGAGCGAGCGGACGTGGCGCTGTGCCGCCCCGGCGTCGGCGAGCCCGAGGCGTTGGGCCAGCGGGGCCCACATCTCGGGTGCGATGCGGTCGGCCGGTCGGCCGGCGAGGTCCTGCACCTCGTCGCGGACGTCGAGGAGCATCTGCCGCGCCGCCTCGAGCGCCGGGGTGGAGGCGTCGACGAGCCAGCTGGCCTCGATCGCCTTCAGCACGCCGGCGTCCCGCAGGCCGCCCTCGGCCTCCTTCACGTCGGGCACCGAGGCGTGCGCGAGCTCGCCGGTGACGTCGTGGCGCTTGCGGGTCATCGCCTTGAGCTCCGGGAGCCGGGTCCGGGCCTGCCGGCGCCAGTCGGCCAGCATCGTCGTACGCAGCCGGAGGCTGAGCCCCGGGTCGCCGGCGAGGTGCCGGGCGTCGAGCAGCCCGAGCGCGACCCGGAGGTCGGTCGCCGCCTCGAGCACCTCGCCCATCGAGCGGACCGAGTGGTCGAGGCGGCGCCCGGAGTCCCACAGCGGGTACCAGAGGGTGGCACCCAGGTCGCCGAGGTCGACCCCGTCGTCGTGGACCAGGACGACGTCGAGGTCGGAGTGCGGGGCGAGCTCGCCCCGGCCGTAGCCCCCGACGGCGACCAGGGCCACCCCGGTGACGGGCCCGCCGGAGGCGGCGTACGCCTCCCGGCAGAGCTCGTCGGCCGAGGTGGCCCTGGTCTGTCGATCTGCTGCGGTCACTGGAGGATCCCCGAGAGGGTCGCCATCAGAGCGCGGACGCGTCCTGCTCACCGGTGCGGACCCGGACGACGGTCTCGACCGGGCTGACCCAGACCTTGCCGTCGCCGATCCGACCGGTCTGCGCGGTCTTGACGACGATCCCGACGACGTCGTCGGCGTCGGCGTCGTCGACGACGATCTCGATGCGGATCTTCGGGACGAGGGCGATGTCGTACTCCGCCCCGCGGTAGACCTCGGTGTGGCCCTTCTGGCGGCCGTAGCCGCTGACCTCGGACACCGTCATCCCGGCGACCCCGAAGGTCTCGAGCGCCTCGCGGACGTCCTCCCACTTGTGCGGCTTGATCACCGCGGTCACGAGCTTCATGCGCTGGCTCCTTCGGTCTTGGTGTTCGTGGCGGTGGGTGCGGCGGCGGGCGCGGTGGAGGCCGCAAGGACGCTGCCGCCGCCGCTGGTGCCACTGTGCAGGTCGTACGCCGACTCGCCGTGCGCGACGAGGTCGATGCCGTTGACCTCGTCCTCCTCGTCGAGGCGCAGACCCATCGTGTACTTGATCGCCAAGGCGATGAGGGCGGTCAGGACGCCGGAGTAGATGACCGCGACGACCACACCGAGGGTCTGGTCGCCGAGCGAGCCGAACCCGCCGCCGTAGAGCAGTCCGTCGACCCCGCCGGCGCCCTCGGCCGTGGAGAACACGCCGATCAGGACGGTGCCGACGACGCCGCCGACCAGGTGCACGCCGACCACGTCGAGCGAGTCGTCGTAGCCGAGCTTGTACTTCAGGCCCACGGCCCAGGCGCAGACGGCACCGGCCACGAGGCCGATCGCCACGGCACCGGAGAGGTTCACCGCGCCGGCGGCCGGGGTGATCGCGACCAGGCCGGCGACGATGCCCGACGCGGCGCCGAGGGACGTGGCCTTCTTGTGGATCAGCCGCTCGACCAGCAGCCAGCCGAGGATGGCGGCCATCGTGGCCAGCGTGGTGTTGGCGAAGGTGCGGCCGGTCTCGAGGGGGAACTGGGTCTCCGGGTCGTCACCGAAGACGATCGAGCCCACGTTGAAGCCGTACCAGCCCATCCAGAGCAGACCGGCGCCGAGCATCGTGAGCGTCAGGTTGTGCGGGCGCATCTGCTCGCGCGGCCAGCCGATGCGCTTGCCGAGCAGGATCACCAGCACGAGGGCCGCGACGCCGGCGTTGATGTGGACCGCGGTGCCACCGGCGTAGTCCTGGGCACCGATGCGGCCGCAGATGAGCGAGTCGTCGGTGCAGCTGAAGACCATGTGGGCCATCGGGAAGTAGACGATCACGGACCAGAGCGGGACGAAGACGACCCAGGCAGAGAACTTCAGCCGGTCGGCGACCGCACCGCTGATGAGCGCGGCGGTGATGATCGCGAAGGTCATCTGGAACATCACGAAGATGTAGTCGCCGGTCGAGACGCCGTCGAGCCAGAGGAGCTCGAAGGGGTTCGCGAAGAACGTGCCGTCCCCGCCGAATCCCATCGACCAGCCGACGGCGACGTAGAGGATGCCGACGATGGCGGCCGCCACGTAGGACATCATCATCATGTTGAGCACGGACTTCGACCGCGACATGCCGCCGTAGAACAGGGCCAGCGCGGGCACCGTCATCATCAGGACGAAGGCAGTCGCCACCAGCATGAAGGCGTAATAGCCGTCCACAGGACCTCCAGAGTTCGAGCACGAACGAAACGGGGTGGGAACCCGGACCATGACGCCGGTGTCATGACGGTGCCCACGTGTTGACCCGCAGCCTGTGCGGGCGAGGTTTCACCGGGCCGCGACGGATGTTGCGTGCACGCAACGGAATGGACCCTCGTGTTACGGGTGTGTGAACGGATCGACCCCGGATGGCGCCTTGTTAGTGTTCGGCCGTGTCCAGACTGGCCGTGATGGCGCACTACGACGTCGCCGGGGAGCTGCGGCCCCACGTGCGTGGTCAGGTGGAGGCGCTGGCCGCGTCGGTCGACACCCTGCTGGTCTGCACGACGGCCGACCTGCAGGACTCCGCGCGCGCCTGGCTCAACGAGCGGGCGGTCGTCGTGGAGCGGGCCAACTACGGCTACGACTTCTTCAGCTACAAGGTCGGCCTCGACGCGGCCGGCGACCTCTCGGCCTACGACGAGGTCGTGGTGTGCAACGACACCTACGTGTTCGCCCTCGACTCCTACGCCCCGGTCTTCGACGAGATGGCGACCCGCCCCTGCGACTTCTGGGGCCTCACCGCGGCCGAGCGCCTCGCGCCGCACATCCAGTCCTTCTTCGTCGCGTTCCGGCCGTGGGTCGTCTCCTCGCGCGCGTTCACCGCGTTCTGGGAGGAGATGGAGCCGATCTCCAAGCGTCGGCAGGTCATCCGGCGCTACGAGATCGGGATGTCCAAGCGCCTCTACGACGCCGGCTTCGTCTCCGACACCTACTTCGTCGAGACGCCGGAGGACCGGCGCATCGCCCGCGAACGCATGCGCTGGTGGGCCGCGCACCGCTCCCACTTCCCCCGCACGCGCGCCGAGGTCCGCGAGTGGCGCGAGCGGGCCAACGAGCCGTGGAACCCCGCGCGCAGCCTGGCCGACCGGGTGCTCGACGACGCCCGGCTCCCCTACGTCAAGATCGACACCCTGCGCTACGACCCCTACAACCTCGACGCCAAGCGACTGCTCGAGCTCTGCGAGCGCCGCTTCCCCCAGCGCTTCGAGGGCGTGCGCGACTTCCTCGAGGAGACCGCGCAGTACTACCCGCTGCGCGACACCGAGCGGTTGCTGCCCACGCCGCTGGCCCTCGAGCCGCTCTTCCCGAGGGTGAGGTACTCCGATGCGCGGTGAGCGTCGCCGCCCGAGCCAGGTGCGGCTCGACGACGCCGCCGAGGTGATGGTCGCCTCCGGGCTCGTCGACCTCGACTACGTGGCTGCCCAGCTCGGCTCCACGTTCGGCTCGCCCCTCGAGGCGGCCCGCGCCGTCGTCGAGGCGGGTGACGTCTCGCCCCACCCGCTCTTCGAGGCCCAGTGGATCGGCCGTCGCCGCTCCTGGCAGCGGGCGGGCCAGCACCCCGTGCTCTGGTACGTCGCCGAGCGCCGGCGCCGCAACCGCATCGCGCCCCACCCGCTGGTCGATCCGCGGATCATCTTCGCGGCCTACCCCGAGGCCCGGCACCACCCCTACGGCGCGCTGTCCTACTGGCTCTCGGCGTCCGGGCCGGGCACCCCGTTGCCCACGCGCATCCTGCCCCGCAAGGTCTCGTGGGCCACCTACCGTGCGGCCGCCATCGACGCCGCGACGCAGTGGCGCGAGGAGGTGGTGCGAGAGCGCCCGCAGCTCGTCGGGCCCACCCCCGCACTCCCCGACCTGCTGCGCGCCTCCCCTGCGGTGACCTCGCCTGCGGTGACCTCGCCCGCGGTGACCGTGGTGATGGCCGCCCAGGACGCCGGCCCGCTCGTGCACCGCACCGTGGCCTCGCTCCAGGCGCAGTCCTTCACCGACTGGCACCTCGTGGCCGTCGACCGCGGCTCCGTCGACGACACCGCCGCCGTGCTGCAGGGCGTGGCGGCCTTCGACGACCGCATCACCGTCGTGCGCGAGCCGCGCTGCGGGGAGGCCCGCGCCCTCAACGTCGCACTCGAGCACGGGACCGCCGAGCACGTCGCCTTCCTCCCGCTCGGGCGCGAGTGGCTCCCCGACATGCTCGGCGACCTGCTGGCGCACGCCCACGACAGCGGGGCGGCAGCGGTGGTGGCGGGCGCCGGGGCGGTGGCCCGCTCGCGGCACGAGGCTCCTCGGCGGGCGCCCGGTCGACCTCGCGACCGCGCTCCTGCGGCGTGACGCCGTCAAGGACGTCGGCGGCTTCGACGAGGGCCTCGACGGGGCGGTGGAGCGCGACCTGGTGCTGCGGCTCACCCGCGACCACGAGCCGCTCGCGGTCGACGTACCCGTCCTCCGGCGCCCCGAACCCCCGCAGACCGGGTTCGCCGACGACTGGGACTCCGTCGTCCTCGAGCGCCAGCTCGTCGACTGGGACGCCGCCGCGACCCGCGCGACGGACGAGGCCGTGGTCAGCCACGTCATGCCCCTGGGGCCCGAGCCGCGGCGCACCGTGGAGTGGCTCGGCTCCGTGCCGCGCGAGGGGGCGGAGCTGGTGCTCGTGGGCGTGCGCATGCGCCGGGCCCACCACGTCCTGGCCGCCTCGATCGCCGCGGTGATCGCCGGCGCCCGCTTCGTCTCGGTCCCCGCCCCGGTCTCGATGTCCGTCGCCACCAACGTCGGCCTCGCGCACGCGACCGGCAGCACGGTGGTCCTGGTCCGACCCGAGGCGATGCCGCCGCGCCAGCCGATCGCCGAACGGCTCGCCGGCGTGCTGCGCGAGCCCGGGGTCGGCCTGGTGCAGCCGCTGGTCGTCGACCTGGACGGCGTCGTGCTCAGCGCCGGTGCGCGCTTCACCTCCGACAACCCCCACCCAGAGCTGTTCCTCGCCGGCCTGCCGACCAGCGACGCCCTCCGGATCGGCTGCTGCGAGATCCCTGCCCCGGCCGGGCCGGTGGTGGCCCTGCGCACGGAGACGGCCGTCGCGCTGGGCGGGCTCGACGCGCGCTACCACTCCGCCCTCGCCGAGACCGACCTCGGTCTGCGGGCCCACCGGGCGGGACGCGGGGGGTCGGTGCTCGTGCCCGACGCGGTGATCACCTCCCGCACCGCCTACGCCGAGCCCGAACGGCTCATCGGTGCCATGTCGTCGTTGCGCTCCACCGTCCTCGCCGGCCCGCCCCCGCCTGCCGACCACTCGCGCGACCGGCTGCGCGCGGCGGGCCTCGAGGTCACCGACGAGCGGAACCGGCGGGTCGCCGCCGACCCCGAGGACCGGACCGCACCGTCGGTCCTGGTCCCCGAGCTCGTCCTGCGGGCCGTCGAGGGCATCCGCGAGTCACCCCCGCGCCTGAGGTGGGCCGTCGACATCGCCGCGCCCGCAGCCCAGCGCGGCGACCGGTGGGGTGACACCTACTTCGCACGCTCGCTGGCCGACGCCCTCGAGCGCCGCGGTCAGCACGTCGCCGTCGACCGTCGCGACGCCCGGCAGCGCGACTCACGCGACCACGACGACGTCCTGCTCGTGCTCCGGGGCCTGGACCGCGTCACGCCCCGACCGGGCCTGCTCAACGTGGAGTGGATCATCAGCCACCCCGACATGATCACGCCCGACGAGGTCGCCGGCTTCGACCTCGTGTACGCCGCCAGCACGAGCTGGTCGGAACGCGTGAGCCGCGAGTGGGGCACGCCCGTCACGTCGCTGCTGCAGTGCACCGACACCCGCTGGTTCCACCCGGACCGGGCCGAGCCCGACACCGGTCCGGCGCTTCTCTTCGTCGGCAACTCGCGCGGCATCTACCGCTACGCCGTCCGCAGCGCCCTCGCGATCGGCGCCGACCTCACCCTGCACGGCAACGACTGGACCGACTTCGTCGAGCGTGACCAGATCGCCTCCGGCGGCGTCGACAACCGTGAGGTCGGCGTGCTCTACGCCTCGGCGGGGATCGTGCTCAACGACCACCACCTCGACATGCGGCGCGACAGCTTCGCCTCCAACCGGCTCTTCGACGCTGCCGCCTGCGGCGCCCGGATCCTCAGCGACCGCATCGACGGCCTCGAGGAGATCTTCTCCGGCCTGGTGCTGCCCTTCGACAACGAGCACGAGCTGGCGCGCCTGGTGGAGCCGCCCTACGACGCCTTCCCCGACAACGCCACCCGGCGCGAGATCGCGACCCGGATCATCGCCGAGCACAGCTTCGACAAGCGCGCCGAGACCCTGATCGACGACGCCGTGCGCGAGCTCCTCGCGCGCCGCTGACTGCGTACGAGCTCCGCGCAGGCCCCGGAGGGCGGGTCGTCAGGCCCTCCCTGAAGATGTCGGCCCGTGCACGGCCTGACAGGTCCAGCGATCCCCGGCCGGCCGGGGATTCCTGAAGATGTCGGCCCGTGCAGGGCCTGACACGTTCAGCCGAGCAGGGCGTCGACGAACGCGGCCGCGTCGAACGGCGCCATGTCGTCGGGGCCCTCGCCGAGACCGACGAGCTTGACCGGCACGCCGAGCTCGCGCTGGACCTGCACCACGATGCCGCCCTTGGCGGACCCGTCGAGCTTGGTGAGCACGATGCCGGTGACGTCGACGATCTCGCTGAAGACGCGGGCCTGGATGAGCCCGTTCTGGCCGGTGGTGGCGTCGAGCACGAGCAGCACCTCGGTGACCTCGGCCTGCTTCTCGATGACGCGCTTGATCTTGCCGAGCTCGTCCATCAGGCCGGCCTTGTTCTGCAGGCGGCCGGCGGTGTCGACGAGCACCGTGTCGACGCCGTTGTCCACGCCGTGCTTGACCGCCTCGAACGCGACGCTGGCCGGGTCACCGCCCTCCGGGCCGCGCACGACCTCGACGCCCACGCGCTCGCCCCAGGTGGCCAGCTGGTCGACCGCGGCAGCGCGGAACGTGTCGGCGGCACCGAGGGTGACCGACAGGTCCTCGGCGACCAGGATGCGGGCGATCTTGCCGACGGTGGTGGTCTTGCCGGCGCCGTTGACGCCCACGACGAGCACCACGCCGGGCTTGCCGTCGGTGCCGGTCACCTGCACCCGGCGGTCGAGGTCGGTGCCGACGAGCTCGATGAGCTCCTCGCGCAGCACCTCGCGGGCGTCGGGCGAGGTGCCGCCCTCGACCCGCAGGCGGGTGCGCAGCCGCTCGACGAGGGCCTGGGTGGGCGCGACGCCGACGTCGGCGGTGAGCAGCGTGTCCTCGATCGCCTCCCACGTGTCCTCGTCGAGGCGCTCACGGCTGAGGAGCGCGAGCAGCCCCTTGCCGAGCCCGCCCTGAGAGCGCGAGAGCCGCTGCCGCAGGCGCACGAGGCGCGACGCCGTGCTCTCCGGCTTCTCGACGACCGGCTCGGCCGGGGCCTCGACGACCGGCTCGGCGGTGTCGACCGCCGGCTCCGGCGGTGCCCCGGTCGCGACGTCGGTCTCGGTCGGGGGCGGCGCGATGACGTCGGTGCGGCCTGTGGGCGGCGGCACCTCCTTGCGCCGGCGTCCGGACGTCAGCAGCCCGGCGAGCGTGAGCACGCCGACGACCGCGATGGCGATGATCAGATAGAGCCAGTCACCCATGGGGCCAATCCAATCAGAGGGCCACGACGCGCCGGAGGCGGGTGAGCACCCCGGCCTCCCGACGAGGGTGCTCGACCGCCAGCCGGGCGCGCAGGTCGTCGCGCTGGGCGACGAGCCGGTCGGCCCGCTCACGCTCGCGCGCGAGCCGGCCCTGGGCCTTCGCCAGGTCGGCGAGCACCGCGTCGAAGGCCGCGGTCAGCCCGGACCCGGCACCTCCGGCCAGCATCGGCGAGGCGGTCCCCTGCCCCGGGTGCACGACCCACACGACCTCGTGGGGCATCAGCCGGAACCACCGCACCGCCGACTCCCCCACCAGCGCCGGCGGGGTGACCCGCACCGACGCCAGGCCGGCGTCCGCGAGGCGCGAGTCGAAGTCGTCGCCGTACCAGCGCACGTGGTCGTGCTGGCCGAAGCGCCGGGTGCGCTCCTCGGGCGTCGCCGAGGGGTCCTCGTCGGTCGCGACGCCGGTCTTGATGGGCACCTCGAGCAGCGCGATCCCGCGCGGGCTGAGCACCCGCGAGATCTCGCGCATCGCCGCGCAGTCGTCCGGGACGTGCTCGAGCACGTGGTAGCAGACCAGCAGGTCGACCGAGCCGTCGCGCAGCGGGAGGTGGGTCAGGCTGGCCAGCGCGTCGACGTCCCGCGCGTCGTAGCCGGCGTCCAGGCTGATCCGGCGTCGGGCCTCGAGCCGGTGGAGCAGCACCTTCGACTGCCGCGAGGGCGCGATCTCGACCACTGTGTCGAGGTCGCGCAGTTCGGGCGAGAGGACGCCGAGCAGCAGCGAGAGGAAGCGGTGCCGCTCGAGGCTGCCGCACCGGGGGCACTTCGCGTCCGGACGCCCGTCGGGCCCGGGCCGGAAGCTGCGCGACACCATCGTCCCGCAGGCCGCGCAGTACCCATTCGGGACGTCGTGGCGGGAGCCGGTCACCTCTCGCACGCTAGTCCGCGTGCGGGCCGCCGCGAGGCGCCACGCCGGGGGTCACCCGGTCGCCGGGGTCAGACGCGGGACTCGGAGTCCTCGAGGGTCGGCAGCGCGTCGACACCCTTGCGCATGGCGTCGCCGAGCTGGGGTGCGACCGGCATCTCCTCGCCACGGTGCGGGTAGGCGACGTACACAGCCACGGCCGCGGCGACGAGCACGCCGAGGGACATCATCAGGACGATCGCGAGCACGGGGTTCCTCCGAGGTGGGCCGGGCGGTTCTCCTCCACGGTGGCACACGACGGGTGGCCGTCTCGCATCGGCGCCCGCCCCGGGCGCGTCGGGGTGAGGACGCTCACCCCTGCGGGCGGAGCAGGGGTACGACGGCCGCGCGCACGACGTCGGGCATCGGGGTCGCCGGCCGGTCGCCGGCGCCGCGTGAGTTGTCGACGTACACGTGGACGAAGCGTCCCTCGGCGGCCGCCTCGTCGGACGCGCCCTGGAACAGCCCGATCCGGTAGACGATCGAGCTCGTCCCCACCTTGTCGACCACGAGGCCCATCTCGATCGGGTCCGGGAAGCCGATCTCGCGGAAGTAGCGGCACCCGGTCTCGGCGACCACCCCGATCTGCGGCAGCGCGCGCACGTCGACCCCGGTCGCCTCGTAGAGGTAGGCGTTGACCGCGGTGTCGAACAGCTCGTAGTAGGTCGCGTTGTTGAGGTGCCCGTAGGCGTCGTCGTCGCGCCAGCGGGTCGTCGCGGTGCGCCACGCGACGTAGTCGGAGCGCGTGGGGCGGGGGGTGCGGCTCACGCGGACTCCGCGTCACGAAGTCGCTGGCTGATCACGGCCGAGACTCCGTCGCCGCGCATCGTGACGCCGTAGAGGGCGTCGCCGACCTCCATGGTGCGTTTCTGGTGGGTGATGACGAGCAGCTGCGAGTTCTCGCGCAGCTCCTCGTAGATCTCCAGCAGGCGGCCCAGGTTGGTGTCGTCGAGCGCCGCCTCGACCTCGTCGAGGATGTAGAACGGCGACGGCCGTGCCTTGAAGAGGGCCACCAGGAAGGCGACCGCGACGAGCGACCGCTCGCCACCGGACAGCAGCGAGAGCCGCTTGACCTTCTTGCCCGGCGGGCGGGCCTCGACCTCGACGCCGGTGGTGAGCATGTCACCGGGGTTGGTGAGCACCAGGCGCCCCTCGCCCCCGGGGAAGAGCCTGGCGAAGGTCTGGTCGAAGGCCTTCTCGACGTCGGCGTAGGCTTCGGTGAAGACCTGCTCCACGCGGCTGTCGACCTCGCGGACGATGTCGAGGAGGTCCTTGCGCGTGCGCTTGAGGTCCTCGAGCTGCTCGGTGAGGAACTTGTGCCGCTCCTCCATGGCCGAGAACTCCTCCAGGGCGAGCGGGTTGACCCGGCCGAGCATCGACAGCGCACGCTCGGCGGACCGCAGGCGCTTGACCTGCTCCTCGCGGACGAAGGCGGTGGGCTCCGGCGGCTCCTCCCCCTCGGGCACCTCGCCGGTGAACGGGATCGGCGTGGTCGGGCCGTAGTCGCCCACCAGGCCGTCGGGGTCGAGCCCGAGCTCCTCCAGCGCACGCTCCTCGAGCTGCTCGATGCGCATCTTCTGCTGGGTGCGGGCCATCTCGTCGCGGTGCACCGAGCTGACGAGCTCGTCGTGCTCGCGACCGAGGTCGCGCAGCCGGGTGCGCACGGCCATCAGCTCCTGCTCGCTCCCCTGCCGGGACTCCTCCACGGCGGCGCGCTCGTCGGCGGCCAGCATGACCGAGCGCTCGAGCTGGTGGAGGACGACGCGGACGGCCGACGACACGGCCTCGGCCGCCCGGCCCTCGCGGATCAGCCGCTCCCGGCGCTCGGCGGCGCGGGCTCGCGACTCGCGCTCGGCCTGCGCGGCACGCAGGAGGGAGTCGGCGCGACCGTGGAGCGCTCGGGCGCGCTCCTCGGCGGTGCGCAGCGCGAGGCGGGCGTCCATCTCGGCCTGCCGGGCGTCCCGTGCCGCCGCGGCGAGCCGCTCGCGCTCGGCGGTGTCGGGCTCCTCGTCGGTGACGTCCTGGGCGGCGGCGAGCCGCGCCTCGAGGTCGACCAGCCCGGCGAGGGCGGCCTCGCGGGCCTCCTGCGCGGTGGCGATGGCGCGCTCGAGCCGCTCGGCCTCGCCCTTGGCGGCGCGGGCCTGGGAGCCGTACTGACCGAGCTCCTCGGCCACGGCGGCGAGGGTGGCGTCGGACTCGTGGAGCTTGGCGAGGGCGACGTCGACGCGCTTGAGGGCGTCGTGGCGCGCGGCCTCGAGGCGAGAGATCTCGAAGCCGAGCCGCTCGGCGGAGGCGGTCGCCTCGGCGAGCCGGGTGCCGGCCTCGTCGACGGCCGCCTGGATCTCGATCAGGCTCGGCTGGCTGGACGAGCCGCCGGCCGCGAAGTGGGCACCGAGCAGGTCGCCCTCGCGGGTCACCGCGACGACGTTGGGCAGGTCGGCGACCAGCCGCCGGGCGGCGGGGAGGTCGTCGACGACGGCGACCTGGTGGAGCAGCCGCACCAGCGCGGGGCGTACGTCGTCGGGCGCGGACACCACGTCGACGGCGTAGGCCGCGTCGTCGGGGAGCGCCGGCCAGTCGCGGTCGGCGGCCGGTGCGCCGCCGAGCAGCATCCCGGCGCGACCGAGGTCGTCGTGCTTGAGGTGGGCGATGGCGTCGACGGCCGAGCCGGCGTCGGACACGACGACCGCGTCGGCGGCGGCGCCGAGCGCGGCGGCGACGGCCGTCTCGTAGCCGTGGTCGACGTCGAGGAGCGCTGCGACCGAGCCCAGCAGGCCCCCGACCTCGTCGGTCGCGGCGAGCAGTGCCCCGGCGCCGTCCTTGCGGTTGAGCCCGATCTCGAGCGCGTCGCGACGGGCGACGAGGCCGGCGCGCTCGCGCTCGGCCTGCTGGGCGTCGTCGCGGGCCTTCGCGAGCTGCTCCTCGATCTCGTCGAGGGCGGCCACCGCATCCTCGTGCTCGGAGTCGAGGCCCTCCTCGCCCGCGTCGAGGCCGGCGACCCGGGTCTCGAGGGCGGTGAAGTCGCGCTGCGCCCGCTCGGCGCGCGTGACGGCTTCCTCGCGGGCATCGGTGAGCCGCTGGATCTCCGCGTCCGCCGCCTCCGAGCGGGACGTCAGGGCGTTGACCTGGCCGGTGAGCCGGGCGAGCCCCTCGCGCCGGTCGGCGGCGGCGCGCTGCAGCCCGGCGATGCGCTTGTCCTCCTCGGCCGCGGCCTCCTCGGCCGCGCGCTTGGCGACGACGGCAGCATCGAGGGACGCCCGCTGCTGCTCGACCTGCTCGGCGATCTCGGCCTCCTGGCGGCGCACCCGCTCGGCCTGGGCCTCCAGGTCGTCGGGGTCGCGCCCGGAGTCGACGGTGTCGCCCTCGGCCGCGCCGGCGGCGTTGCGGATGCGCTCGTCGGCGAGCGAGGCCGTGCCGCGCAGCCGCTCCTTCAGCCCCGACAGGGCGAACCAGGTCTCCTGGGCGGCGGCCAGACGGGGCAGGTCGTCGCGCAGCGTGGCCTCGAGCCGTGCCTCCTGCTCGCGTCCCGCGGCGACCTGGGCCTCGACCTCCTCGCGCCGCTCGAGCAGCACCGACTCGTCGGCGAGCTCGGTCTCGAGGGCCGTACGGGCGGTGACCAGGTCGTCGGCGAGCAGGCGGGCGCGGGCGTCGCGCACGTCGGCCTGGACCGTCTGCGCCTGGCGCGCGACCTCCGCCTGGCGCCCGAGCGGCTTGAGCTGGCGACGGATCTCCGAGAGCAGGTCGGCGAGGCGGGTGAGGTTGCCGTCGGTCGCGTCGAGCTTGCGGAGCGCCTTCTCCTTGCGCTTGCGGTGCTTGAGGACGCCGGCGGCCTCCTCGATGAAGCCGCGGCGGTCCTCCGGGGTGGCGTGCAGGATCGAGTCGAGCTGGCCCTGTCCGACGATCACGTGCATCTCGCGGCCGATGCCGGAGTCGCTGAGCAGCTCCTGCACGTCGAGCAGCCGGCAGCCGCTGCCGTTGATGGCGTACTCCGAGCCGCCGTTGCGGAACATCGTGCGGCTGATCGTGACCTCGGCGTAGTCGATCGGCAGGGCGCCGTCGGAGTTGTCGATGGTCAGCTGCACCTCGGCACGACCGAGGGGCGGGCGCCCGGACGTGCCGGCGAAGATGACGTCCTCCATCTTGCCGCCGCGCAGGCTCTTGGCGCCCTGCTCGCCCATCACCCAGGCGAGCGCGTCGACGACGTTGGACTTGCCGGAGCCGTTGGGGCCGACGATGCACGTGATGCCCGGCTCGAGCTGCATGGTCGTCGAGGACGCGAAGGACTTGAACCCCTTGAGGGTCAGGCTCTTCAGGTACAACGCGGGCTCCTCACCGGGTCGAGACGGCCACTGACAACTGGGGAAGCTCAGCGCGGCTCACCCTACGACACAGGTCGCCGCCGGAGGCCGTTGCGCGCGGCGTGGCACCCGGCCATGCTGGGGCGATGCGGAGCCCGCTCGCACCCCTGGCAGCAGCCCTGTTCGTCCTCGCCGCGCTCCTCGCGCCCTCCCCCGGCACCGCTGCACCGGCACCGCCCGAGCCGCTGACGCGCCAGGACCTCCTCACGGTCGAGGACCACATGGTCGTCCACCCCGACATGCGCGACCCGCTGCGCACCGTCATGCGGTCCCCCGTCTTCGCACCGCGCGGCTGCGAGGACCGGGGCGCGGCCGTGCGCGGCAGCAGCCGGATCCAGGGCAGCGTCTCCCCGGGTGTGCGTCGCCGCTCGGTGTCACTCGTCGACCAGAACCTCGTGCGCTTCGACTCGGTGCGCCAGGCCCGCGCCCTCCTGCACCGCTACCGCGACTTCAGCAAGCGCTGCGTCGGCGACGTCGACACCGACGACGGTGAGGGCGGCGACGTGCTGCTGAAGAACCGCGCCTGGTTCCCGCCGGCGGTCGGCGACGAGTCCGCCGGGATGCTCATCGGCTGGTTCTCGCGGGGCGCGGTCGACTGGCGGCGCGTGCTGGCGGTGCGGGTCGGCCGCACCGTCTCGGTGCTCGACGTGAGCTACACCGACGTACGCCCGCCGAAGCGCGCCGTCCTCGCGCTCGGCCGGCTGGCGGTCGGTCGCCTGCGCTGACCGCGCCGGCGATCCGGGTCAGGCACGCCCCAGGACGTCCTGCAGCGCCGCCAGCACGAGGAGCACGGCGTCGGGTCGGGCGTTGCGGCCCATCAGGCCGATGCGCCACACCGTGGCGGCGTACTGCCCCGCCCCCGCACCGATCTCGATGCCGTGGCGGTCGAGCAGCTCCTTGCGGACGGCCGCGGAGTCGACGCCGTCGGGCACGCGGACCGTCGTGAGGTCGGGCAGGCGGCTGCCCGCGGCGGCGAACAGCTCGAGCCCCATCTCCTGGAGCCCGGCCTGAAGCGCGTCGCCGGCCTCCTGGTGGCGCGCCCACACGGCCTCGAGCCCCTCCTCGAGGATCCGGGTGAGACCGCCGTGGAGGCTGGCGACCATCGCCGTGGGTGCGGTGTGGTGGTAGGTCCGCTGACCGCCCTTGACGCCGGCCTCGCCGACGTAGCCGCCGAGCATGCCGAGGTCGAGGTACCACGAGCGCGGCTTCTCGACGCGGCGCTCGAACGCGCGGTCGTTGATGGTGAACGGCGCCAGGCCGGGGGCGACGCCGAGGCACTTCTGGGTGCCGGCGTAGCCGATGTCGACGCCCCAGTCGTCGGCGCGCAGCTCGATGCCGCCGATGGACGTGACCGCGTCGACGAGGAGCAGGGCGTCACTCCCCTGTGAGCGGAGCCCGGCGCCGAGTGCGGCGATGTCGGAGCGGACGCCCGTCGAGGTCTCGGCGTGCACGGCGGCGACGATCGCGGGTGAGGGGTGCGCGGACAGCACGCGGTCCACGTCGACCGGCTGGCCCCACTCGTGCTCGACCGCGACGACCTCGGCACCGCAGCGCGCGGCCACGTCGGTCATCCGTTGGCCGAAGAGCCCGTTGACCGCGACCACGACGACGTCACCCGGGTGGACGGTGTTGACGAACGCCGCCTCCATCCCGGCCGAGCCCGTGGCGCTGAGCGGCAGCGTGCGCGCGTTGTCGGTGCCCCAGACGGTGCGGAGCATGTCGCAGGTCTCGTCCATGACCCGGAGGAACTCCGGGTCGAGGTGCCCGAGCAGCGGCTCGGCCAGGGCGCGGGTGGCCTCCGGGTAGGGGTTGGAGGGGCCGGGACCGAAGAGGTGGCGCTCGCGGATCATGGGACCGACCGTAGACGACCCATCGGTCTCACAGCACCGCCCCCGGATTCAGGATGCCCGCCGGGTCGAGGGCGTCCTTGATCCGCCGCGACAGCGCCATCACGTCCTCCCCCAGCTGGTCGGGCAGGGCAGCCTTCTTGGTACGTCCCACCCCGTGCTCGCCGGTGATGGTCCCGCCGAGCCGGATCGCCGCCTGCAGGATGTCGTCGAAGGCGGCGCGCGCCCGGCGCTCGGAGTCCGCGTCGGCGGCGTCGTAGACGATGATCGGGTGGGTGTTGCCGTCGCCCGCGTGGGCGACGGTGGGGATCTCGACGTCGTGGCGTGCGGCGATCTCCGTGACCGCGGCCAGGAGGTCGGGCAGCAGCGGCACCGCTGCCCCGACGTCCTCGAGCAGCAGGCTGCCGCGGGCCTCCACGGCGGGGAACGCCATCCGCCGGGCCTCGACGAACATCTCGCCCTCGGCCGGGTCGTCGGTGAGGACGACCTCGGTCGCCCCGGCCGCGACGCAGGCCGCCTCGACGGCCGCGATCTCGGCGACGCGGGCCTCGCCCGGGGCGTCGGACTGCACGACCAGCAGCGCCCCCGCCGTCCGGTCGAGGCCGCGAGGTGAGAAGTCCTCGACCGCGTTGATCGTGGCCCGGTCCATCAGCTCCATCATCGAGGGCCTCAGCGTGCGGCGTACGGCGACGACGGCCTCAGCCGCAGCCACGACCGAGGCGAACGACGCCACGAGCGTCGCCGGCGGGAGGGGCAGCGGCACCAGGCGCAGGATCGCCCGCGTGACGATGCCGAGCGTGCCCTCCGACCCCACGAACAGCTTGAGCAGCGAGAGGCCGGCGACGTCCTTGATCCGCTTGCCGCCGAGGGTGATCAGGGTGCCGTCGGCGAGGACGACGTCCAGGCCGAGGACGTAGTCGGTGGTGACGCCGTACTTCACGCAGCACAGGCCGCCCGCGTTGGTGGCCACGTTGCCACCGATCGAGCAGATCTCGTAGGACGACGGATCGGGTGGGTACCAGAGGCCGTGCTCGCGCGAGGCGACCTTCACCTCGGCGTTGAACGCACCCGGCTCGACGACCGCGACCTGGCAGTCGGCGTCGATCTCGATCGCCCGCATCCGCTCGAGGCTCAGCACGATGCCGCCGTCGACGGCGCTGGCTCCTCCCGAGAGGCCGGACCCGGCTCCGCGCGGCACGACCGGTACGCCGTGCCGGGCCGCCCACCGCACCGCGACCTGCACCTGTGTGGCGTCCTCCGCACGCACCACGGCGGCCGGGGTGCCGGCCCCGACGTCGCGCGACCAGTCGTGGCGGTAGGTGTCGACCGTGGCCGGGTCGGTCGCGACGACACCGTCGGGCAGGGACTCCACGAGCTCGGCGAGGGCATCCACGCGCCCATCGTGGCACGGGTGCGGAGGTCCGGCCGGACGACGACCTAGGGTCGGCAGGCATGAGAGCCGCACGCCGTGCCCGGATCCTGGGTGACGCCGACCTCGGGCAGGGGCGGTGCCTCGAGATCGGCCCGCTCGCCAACCCGGTCGTCAGCCCGGACGTCGCCGACGTCCGCTACGTCGACGTCGTCGACCGCGCGGGCCTGGTCGCCCACTACGACGGCAACCCGGCCGTCGACCCCGACGCGATCCCGGAGCAGCACTACTGGCTCACCCGACCCGACGGCACCGTGTCCACCCTCGCGGAGGCGGTCGCGGAGGGTGCGCCCTTCCAGCACGTCGTGGCCAGCCACGTCATCGAGCACGTGCCCGACATGCTCGGCTGGCTGCGCGACGTCGCACAGGTGCTCACCTGGGACGGCGCCCTGCTCCTGGCCGTCCCGGACCGCCGCTACTGCTTCGACGTGCACCGCTCCCCCACGACCGCCGGCCAGGTCGTCCAGGCGCACCTCGACGGCGACCGTACGCCCTCGGTACGCGCGGTGGTCGACCACTTCATGCGGGCCGTCGACCTGTCGGCCGAGCAGGCGTGGGCCGGCGTGCGGCCGCCCACGCAGGGCCTGCACCCGATCGACGACGTCCGGCGCCACCTTGCCCGGCAGCAGGCCGGCGACTACGTCGACTGCCACGTGTGGCCGCTGACGCCCCGGGGGTTCGCCGACCTGATGGACGACCTGCTCGCCCTCGGCCAGGTGGACTTCGCCGTCGAGCGGCTCACGGCCACGCGGGTGGGCGAGCAGGAGTTCTACGCGACCCTGCGACGCCTCGACCGCAGGCGCGAGCCCGAGGTCGCCGTCGAGGAGGCGCGGGCCGCGCTCGACCGGTTGCGGGCCGAGCTGCCCGACGAGTCGCCGGCCGCCCGCGACGACGACCTGGTGCCCGCCCACCAGCTGGCCGACGTGGAGCAGCGGCTGGCGGAGACGCGCGAGCGACTCGCCCGGGTGCGGGCCGCACGCGACCGTGCTCGCCGACAGCGCGACCGCGCAGTGGCGGCCGCGTCCTCCGCCGCCGCCGACCGTCCCGGGGTGCTCACGCGGCTCGAGCGGCGCCTGCGGCGCCCCTGACCACGGTCAGGCCGCGGCGGTCGCTGCCTCGTCGGCGTGGGCGATCTGGGCGAGCGAGCGCCACACCAGCGCCAGCGTGACGCCCGAGCCGGCGAAGGCGAACCACCACGGCGCGGTCAGGCCCCACTCCCGGGCGATGAGACCGCCGAGCAGCCCGCCCAGGAGCATCCCGCCCATGACGCAGACCATGTAGACCGAGCCGACGCGCCCCTGGAGCTCCTGGGGCACCGCTCGCTGGCGCACCGCCTGCGACAGCGTCCCCCACACGAAGGCGTACGCGCCGAAGAAGAACATCAGCGGGTACGCCGCCCACGGCGAGGTCGTGAGCGCCATGGCGAGGTGGAAGAGCACCTCGGCCAGCAGGACCGCCCGCATCAGCGTGGCCAGGGGCACGAGCCGCTCCAGGCGGCCGTAGGAGAACGTCGCGACCAGGCCGCCCAGCGCAGCCGCCGAGGTGAGCAGGCCGAACCCGGCCTCCCCGATCCCGACCCGCTCGAGGGCCCACAGGACCAGCACCGACCACGGAGCCGCCCAGGTGACGTTGAAGACCACGATGATGACGGCCAGGGTGCGCACGGGCGGGTTGGCCATCAGCCAGCGCACCCCGTCGACGATGTCCTGCCGGATGTGGGTGTCCACGTCGCCGCGCACCGCGCCCGGCGGCGTGCCGATCCGCGACACGAGCACCACCCCGGCGGCGATGCACGCGACGGTGAGCACGAACGGCCACACCATGCCCACCGAGAACAGCAGTGCCCCGACCGCCGGTCCGACCAGCTGGTTGCCGGTGATCATGCCCGCCATCAGCCGCGAGTTGGCGATGCCGAGGTCGCGCTTGTCGACCAGCATTGGCGTGAGGGTGCCCGCCGTGGCGTCGACGAAGGTCTCCGCGGTGCCGAGGGCGAGCATGGCCACGATGACCAGCCCGATGTCGACCTGCCCGGTCGCGATGACGACGCACAGCCCGGCCAGCACGAGACCGCGCACCGCGTTGGCGGTCATGATGACCAGGCGCCGGTCCAGCCGGTCGGCGAGCGCGCCGGCGACGAGACCGACGAGCAGCCACGGCACCTGCAGGGCGATCATGGCCGCCGCGACGAGCAGCGGGTCGCGGGTCTGGGAGGCGACGAGCAGCGGGCCGGCCGCGATGAGCATGCCGTCGCCGAGGTTGGTCACCCACGACGACCCGACGAGCCAGCGGAACCCGGTGCCCAGCCGGGAGGGGAAGACGGTCTCGACGAGGCGGGTCACAAGCACGTGACCCTACGTGCGCGGCAGCCCCACGTGCACCGCGATGTCGAGGGGGGGTCAGACGGGCTGGAGGTCCTCGACGAGGAGCTCCGCCTCACGGGCGGCGGTCGCCAGGCGGTCGTTGTCGGCCTGGAGGCGCAGCACGAGCGCCTCGAGGTCGACGACTCGACGCCGGAGTCGGCGGTTCTCGACGGCGAGTGCCGTCGTGGTCCGCGCATCGCTGTTCAGATGACCCAACAGCGCCTTGGCCATGGGGAACCTTTCGACAAGGACGGATCGACGGGCCGGCGAACCGGCCGTCTACAAGAGTCCCACCGCTCCGGCGGTGGGTCAATGCGACTCCGGCTCAGCGCGCGCGGGGAGGGCGCTGGCAGCGCGGGCAGAAGAACGACGACCGGTTCATGAAGGCCACCCGGCGGATCGGCGTGCCGCAGCGGCGGCACGGCTCCCCCTCCTGGCCGTAGGCGTCGAGCGACCGGTCGAAGTAGCCGGACTCGCCGTTGACGTTGACGTAGAGGGCGTCGAAGGAGGTGCCGCCCTGGGCGAGCGCCTCGCCCATCACGTCGCGGACGTGGCCGAGCAGGCCGCGCAGCACCGGGCCGGTGAGCCGGTCGCCCGGCCGCTCGCCGTGCAGGCGCGCGCGCCACAGCGCCTCGTCGGCGTAGATGTTGCCGACCCCGGAGACCAGGCCCTGGTCGAGCAGGAGCCGCTTGACGGCAGACGTACGTCGTCGCGCGCGGCGTACGAACTCCTCGTCGTCGAACGCGGGGTCGATCGGGTCGCGGGCGATGTGCACGATCTCGGTCGGCAGCTCCGCGCCACCTGCCGAGACGACGAGGCCGCCGAACATGCGCTGGTCGACGAAGCGCATCTCGATGCGGCCGCCGGGTCGTCCTGAGCCTGTCGAAGGGCCGGCCGTGACGAGCGTGAAGCGCACCCGCAGGTGGCGTTCGTCGGGAGCACCGGGCTCGTGGAGGAGCATCTGCCCGCTCATGCCGAGGTGGCCCAGGAGCGCGTCGCCACTGGCGAGCGCGAGCCAGAAGTACTTGCCGCGGCGGCGGACGGCGACGATGCGCTGCCCGACCAGGGCGGCGGCGAAGCCGGTGGACCCGCGGTGGTCGCGACGGACGGGCCGGGGGTGGAGCACCTCGACGGCCTCGATGGTGGCGCCAACGACGTGGCGTTCGAGGCCGGCGCGGACGACCTCGACCTCGGGGAGCTCGGGCACGGCTCAGGCGTCGGAGCCGGTGACGGCCGGCGTGGGCCGCCCGTCGGCGTGGGCGGCCTCGATCTCACGGTACGCAGTCTCGGCGGCGCCCTGCTCGGCCTCCTTCTTGGAGCGCCCGTTGCCGTTGCCGAGGACCTGCTCGCCGACGCGGACCCGCGCGACGAAGGTCTTCATGTGGTCGGGGCCGTCGTCCTCGATGAGGTACTCCGGCACGCCGAGCCCGAGGTCGGCGGAGAGCTCCTGCAGGGAGGTCTTCCAGTCGAGGCCGGCGCCCATGGACGCCGCGGCCTCCATCACCGGGTCGAAGAGCAGGTGGATGACCTTGGCCGCCTCGTCGATACCACCGCTGAGGTGGATCGCACCGATGACCGCCTCGACGGTGTCGGACAGGATGGAGGCCTTGTCGCGTCCGCCGGTGGTCTCCTCGCCGCGACCGAGCTTGATGTGCTGGCCGAGACCCATCTGCCGGGCCACGTCCGCGAGGGCGCGGGCGTTGACGACCGCCGCCCGCAGCTTGGCCAGCCGGCCCTCGCTGAAGTCGGGGTGGGCGCGGTAGAGCGTCTCGGTGACCACGACCCCGAGCACGGAGTCCCCGAGGAACTCCAGGCGCTCGTTGGTCGGGATCTGCCCGTTCTCGTAGGCGAACGAGCGGTGCGTCAGGGCACGCTGCAGCAGCTCGGGATCCAGGACCGGATCACCGAGCGCTGCGCGGAGCTCGTCGGTGGTCAGAGGACGATCAGAGAACTTGGCGACGGTCGGCCTTGGCGCCGTACTGGCCGCACTGGCCGCACGCGCGGTGCGGGAGGTGCTTGGAGCCGCAGGCGGGGTTGGCGCACGTCACGAGGGTCGGCGCGACGGCCTTCCACTGCGAACGGCGGTGGCGCGTGTTGCTGCGCGACATCTTCCGCTTCGGAACAGCCATGGTGGTCTCCTACTAACGTGTGGCTTGCTTGCTTCTCCGCCCGGGGATTTCCGGTGGAGTCAGTCCTGGGTGTCGTGCTGGATCTGCTGCAGCCCTGCCCAGCGCGGGTCGATCGGCGCGTCGTGCGCATGGTCCGGGTCGTCCGCGAGTCGCGCACCGCACTCGGTGCACAATCCCGGGCAATCGTCCATGCACAGCGGCTGGAACGGTAGTGCGAGCACCACCGCGTCCCGCAGCAGGGGCTCGAGGTCGAGCAGGTCGTCCTCGAGCCGGCTGGTCTCGTCGTCGAGGTCACGGTCCTGGTGCTCCGTGGCCTTGTCGTGCTGGTCGGGGTAGACGTACAGCTCCTGCAGCGTCACGTGGACCTCGTCCTCGATCTGCTGCAGGCACCGCACGCACTCCCCCTCGAGCGCGGCCGTGGCCGTGCCCGTGAGCAGCACGCCCTCCATGACCGCCTCCAGCCGCAGGTCGAGCTCGACCGGCGATCCTTCGGGGACAGAGAGGACTTCGATGCCAAGTTGTGCCGGCGCCGGAACGGAGAGCTCGAGCTCACGCTGGGACCCCGGGCGGCGGCCGAGCTCGCGAGTATCGAGCACGAGCGGCGCCCTCGGGTCCAGGCTGTTCACGACGAGCTCCCACATCTGGACACCAACACAACCTCGGAATCGTATCCGCCGCCCCACCGACGGGGCAAAACGACCCTCGGCTCGCGGCGAGCGGTGGGTCTCCCCCGGGTCAGGACGCGCGCTCGGCGAGCCGCGCCACGAGCTGCTCGCGGACCGGCTCGGGGACCAGGCCACGTACGTCGCCGCCGAGCGCCGCGACCTCCCGGATCAGGCTCGAGGAGACGAACGCGTTGCCGACGGCGCCGGGGAGGAAGACGGTCTCGACGGCGGTCAGGTGGGAGTTCATCTGCGCCATCGGCAGCTCGTACTCGTAGTCGCCCGCCCCCCGCAGGCCCTTCACGATCGCCACCGCCTCGAGCTCGCGGCAGAAGTCGACGATGAGCCCGTCGAACCCGGCGACCCGCACGTTGGCGATCTCCGCGGTGGCCTCGCGCAGCATCGCGATGCGCTCGTCGGGGGTGAACAGCCGGTTCTTGCTCATGTTGACGCCGACGGCGACGACCACCTCGTCGAAGAGCGTCGCTGCTCGGGCGACGATGTCGAGGTGGCCGTTGGTCACCGGGTCGAACGACCCGGGGCAGACAGCGCGACGCACGGGCGTCCTTCCTTCGAGCTGGGACTGGGCGGGGCTCTTGGTCCCGTCTCGGGATCAGGAGGCCGGGGTGGCGTGACCGTACCAAAGCGCGGTCTCGCCGTAGCGCTTCGTGCGGTCCGCCTCCGTGCCGGGCGGCCAGGTGAGGACCGTGCGCTTCGCCGCTCGCTCGACGACGACCAGGGCGCCGGGCACGAGCCAGCCGTGGGCGACCAGCGCGACCAGGTCGGCGTCGACGTCCTCGTCGGACATCGGGTAGGGCGGGTCGGAGAAGACGATGTCGTAGGGCGCGGCGGGCGGCGAGGCGAGGAACGTCGCGACCGAGGTCGCCACCACCCGGGCCCGGGAGAAGCCGAGGGTGGCTGCGTTGCGGGTGATGAGGGCGGCCGTGCGCCGGTCCTGCTCGACCATCGTCACGACGCCCGCACCGCGCGACCACGCCTCGAGCCCGACCGCGCCAGATCCGGCGTAGAGGTCGAGGAAGCGCAAACCGTCGAGCGAGCCGGTGCGCGACTCGATGGCCGAGAAGAGGGCCTCGCGCACCCGGTCGCTCGTGGGGCGGGTCGTCTGTCCGCGCGGGGTCTCCAGTCGGCGGCCCCCCGCCGTTCCCCCGATGATCCGAGTCATGTCCCCGTGCTGTGCCCTTCTCCGTCCAGCCCTTGTCCCGGCCTCTGTTCCAGCCCTCGCCTCAGCCCTTGTCCAGGTAGGCCGACGCCGCTGAACGCTCCACCTCGGCGACCGCGTCGGCCAGGTCGGGCGCCCCTGCGAGCGCAGGATCCTCGGAGAGTAACGCCTCGGCGGCGTTTCGGGCGCGGACGATCGTCTTCTCGTCGCGCAATACCCGAAGTGTGACGAGGCCGGACCTGAACCCCGACTGGTGGGCGCCCAGCACGTCGCCCTCGCGACGCTGCTCGAGGTCGACGCGGCTCAGCTCGAAGCCGTCCGTGGTCGCGGCGACGGCGTCGAGGCGGTCGCGGGCGGGGGTGCCGAGGTCGGCGTGGGACACCAGCAGGCACAGTCCGGGCAGCCCGCCCCGACCGACCCGACCGCGCAGCTGGTGCAGCTGGGAGACACCGAACCGGTCGGCGTCGAGGAGCACCATCGCGGTGGCGTTGTGGACGTCGACCCCCACCTCGATGACCGTGGTCGAGACGAGCACGTCGACCTCGCCCGCCGCGAAGGCCCTCATCGTGCGGTCCTTGTCGTCAGGTGCCATCCGTCCGTGCAGCACGGCCGTGCGGACCCCGGCCAGGGGGCCCGCCGCCAGCTCGGCGTGGACGTCCTCGACCGCTGCGAGGGGACGCCGGGGCGTGATGTCGGCGCCGTCCTCGTCGAAGTCGAGCTGGTCGGTCTCGCCCTCCTCGCCGGCGTCGCCGGAGATACGGGGGCACACGACGTAGGCCTGGTGGCCCTGCTCGACCTCCTCGCGCACCCGCTGCCAGACCCGGTCGATCCACGAGGGCTGGTCGGCCAGCGGGACGACGTTGGTCTGGATGGGCGCGCGGCCGGCCGGGAGCTCGGTGAGGACGGAGGTCTCGAGGTCGCCGAAGACGGTCATGGCCACGGTGCGCGGGATCGGGGTCGCGGTCATCACGAGCACGTGCGGCGGCGTACCGGCCTTGTCGGTGAGTGCTGCTCGCTGCTCGACGCCGAAGCGGTGCTGCTCGTCGACGACGACCAGGCCCAGGTCGGCGAACTGCACCTTGTCCTCGAGGAGGGCGTGGGTGCCGATCACGATGCCGGCCTCGCCGGTGACGATGCGCAGCATCGCCTCCTGGCGGGCCGCCTTGCCCATCGACCCGGTGAGCAGCACGACCTGGGTCGCGTCGGCGTCACCGCCGAGCATGCCTCCCTGGGCGAGGTCACCGAGCATCGCGGAGATCGAGCGGTGGTGCTGCTGGGCGAGCACCTCGGTGGGGGCGAGCAGCGCGGCCTGCCCGCCGGAGTCGACGACCTGCAGCATCGCGCGGAGGGCGACCAGCGTCTTGCCCGAACCGACCTCGCCCTGGAGCAGCCGGTTCATCGGGTGGTCCCGGCCGAGCTCCTCGGCGACCAGGTCACCGATCTCGCGCTGCCCACCGGTGAGCTCGAACGGCAGCCGCGCGTCGAAGGCCGCCAGCAGACCGTCGTCGCGGAGGGTGCGGGCCCGCGCGCCCTGCGCGCGGTGGGCCGCCCGGCGCCGGGCGAGGACGAGCTGGAGCACCAGCGCCTCCTCAAAGCGGAAGCGCTTCTGGGCGGCCCCGACCTGCGCCCAGTCGTCGGGGGCGTGGATCCAGCGCAACGCCTGCATCACGTCGAGCACCCCGAACCGCTCGCGCAGCTCGGGGGTGAGCAGGTCGGGCACGCCGGCGACGAGGTCGAGCGCGGCCGTGACGACCTTCTGGATGTCCCAGGAGTAGAGCTTGGCGGTGAGGGGGTAGATCGGGATGAGCTTGCTCAGCGAGACCGCCTCGTCACCGTCGAGGGCGAAGCCGTGGGGTTGCTCGAGCTGCCAGCTGCCCCGGAACTGCTTCGCCTTGCCGGTGAAGATCGCCCGGCTGCCCGGACGGAACTGCGCCTCGTGGCGCTCGGCCTGGTTGGCGTAGGGGCTGAACAGGGTGACCGAGAAGTCGGGACCGTCGGTGCGCAGGCGCACCGTCGTCCGGAACTGGCGGCGGTTGCCGCTGGTGAACGGCGCGCTCTCGCAGGACCGGACCTCACCCACGATGGTCAGCTGCTCGCCCACGACCGGCGTGGCGACCTCCGACAGCTCGGCGGCGGCGACGTAGCGGCGCGGGAAGTGGCGCAGCAGGTCGCCGACCGTCGTCAGGCCCAGGCCCTCCTCGGCGAGCTTGCGCTTCTTGTGGCTGTTGCCGAACACCGCGCCGATCGGGCTGTCCGGGGTGATCGCGACCATGGGGTGATCTTGGCCGGTCACTCGACGCTGACGAGCAACGGGTAGCGGGGTTGGCCGCCGTCGTGGACGGCGACGTCGACAGTCGGATGTCGTTGCTCCACCCGTGCGGCGACGCGGTCGGCGAGCTCGACCCCGCCCTCGCCGGAGACGATCGTGACCAGCTCGCCACCGCCGGCGAGCAACCGCTCGAGCACCTCGTCGGCCACGGTCTCGAGGTCGGCTCCCACGACGGCGAAGTCGCCGGCGATCACGCCGAGCGCGTCGCCCGGCTCGCACGGACCGGCCATCGTGATGGCACGCCTGGCGGCGACTGTCACGGCGCCGTGGCGGGCGTGGCGGGCCGTCGCGGTCATCTCCCGCACGTCGGCGTCGAAGGCGCGACCGGGCTCGTGGACCGAGATCGCGGCCAGCCCCTGGACCTGTGCCTGGGTCGGGATCACCTCGACGGCGACGTCGTGCTCCGCCTCGGCCGTCCGGGCTGCGATCTCGGCGGCGCGCACGGTGTCGCCGTCGTTGGGCAGCACCACCACCTCGGCTGCGCCGCACGAGACGATCGCCTCGAGCAGCTGGCCGGTGGAGGGGCGTCGCCCGGGTCCCCCGGTGACCACGACCGCGCCCGCCGACTCGAAGAGGGCCGTCAGTCCGGGCCCGGCCGCGACCGCGACCACCCCGCGGCCCGTGCGGGTCGAGGTCCGCCGCCGGCCGGCGACCTGGTCGGCGAAGTGGGTGACGCGGATGCGGTGCGGGCGCCCGGCGGTGATCCCGGCCTCGATGGCGGCACCGACGTCGTCGACGTGCACGTGGACGTTCCACAGGCCGTCGCCGCCCACCACCACCAGGCTGTCCCCGAGCGTGGCGAGGGTCGCGCGGAGGTCGGCGACCTGCGCGTCGCCGGCGTCGAGCAGGTACATCACCTCGTAGCCCGGACCGTCCTCGGTGAGGTCGTCACCGGGGGCCGTCGTGGCCACCGGGATGAGATGCGTGCCGATCGGAGCCGACCAGGGCGTGGGTCGCCGACCGGTCGCCGTGGTCTCCACGGCGTCGAGGACGACGCACAGCCCACGACCGCCGGCGTCGACGACCCCGGCGTGGGCCAGCACGTCGAGCTGCTCGGGCGTGCGGGCGAGGGCGGCCCGGGCGGCTGCTGCCGCCTCGGTGAAGACGTCGCGGGTGCGCGCCCCGCGACCGGCCGCCTCCAGCGCCGCGTCGGAGGCGGCGCGCGACACGGTGAGGATCGTGCCCTCGACCGGTGTGCCCACAGCGGCATAGCTGGCCTCGGTCGCCTCGGCCATGGCCGCGGCGATCGTCTCGGCCGGCTTGTCGGCGATCGCGGCGCCCGCGAGGTGGTGCACGTAGGCACGCAGCATCTGGCTGAGGATCACCCCGGAGTTGCCGCGCGCGCCCATGAGCGCCGCCCGGGCGAGCACCGCCATGCCATCGCCGAGGGAGAGGTCGGGATCCCCGGCCCGGGCCTCGCGCAGCGCGTCGCGGGCGGCCGACACGGTGAGGAACATGTTGGTGCCGGTGTCGCCGTCGGGCACCGGGTAGACGTTGAGGGCGTCGATCTCCTCGCGGGCCGAGGACAGCGCGTCGGTCGCGATCTCGACGAAGCGCGCGACGCCGTCCAGCGTGATGCCGTGGGTGACGTGCTCCATCGCGTCGGTCTGCTCCCGGGTGTCTGCTCGAGGAGTGGGTCGTGCGGCTGCTTCGTCGTACGATGTGGTGCGCGCCACAGGGTAGTGCCCGGCACCCACGGTCCCTGCGATTTCATCTCCCCGCAGGTCCTCGGCTACTCTTGCGCGGTTGCCTGCTGCCGCTTCCTGCGGGGTGCGGGCCTCGTGAACATCTATCAACCTCGAACGGATCGGAGTGCACGGTGGCTGCCGTCTGCGACATCTGCGCCAAGAAGCCGGGCTTCGGAAACAACCGTCCCTGGTCGCGCAAGATCACCAAGCGTCGTTTCAACCCCAACATCCAGCGCGTCCGGGCGACCGTCAACGGAACGCCCAAGCGCCTCAACGTCTGCACCGGTTGCCTCAAGGCCGGCAAGGTCTCGCGCTGACCTGACGTCTTCTTCGTCGAGAGCCCCCGTCGCTGTTGCGACGGGGGCTTCGTCGTTCCTCCGAATTCTTTCGGGTCCCCGGCTCCGTCGGGGACTCCCCGCTCATGCGGGGAGTCCGCCACTGGGAGGGGGTTGCACACCCCCCCGAGGTGTCGGACTCCCCCGCCAGGTCGGCTCAGAAGTGGGTCCACCCGGTCGAGCCGTCGTACGCCCCGCCGTCGACCGTGATGCCCTCGCCCTCGGTCACCTCGCCGACGACCTGCCAGCCGGCCGGCACCGAGGCCACGTCGGGGAAGGTCGCCAGCAGGGCGTGGTCGTCGCCGCCGCCGAGGATGAACTGCAGCGGGTCGGCACCGAGCGCCGCGCCGACCGCCTGGAGCGGCTCGGGGATCTCGAACGCGCCGCTGCGTACGTCGATGGCGACGCCGCTGGCCTCCGCAAGGTGGCCGGCCTCGGCGAGCAGGCCGTCGGAGATGTCGATGAGGGCGGTCGCGCCCGCCTCGGCCGCCTGCTTGCCCGCGGCGTACGGCGGCTCCGGGCGGCGGTAGGCCTCGACGAGCACGCGCGGGGAGCGGAAGCCGCGACCGAGGACCGCGAGACCGCCTGCGGCCCATCCCTGCCGACCGGTGAGCGCGAGCACGTCGCCCGGCTGGGCGCCGGAGCGCAGGACGGGCGCCTGGCTGCACTGGCCCAGCACGGTGACGGCGATCATCACCTGGTCGGCACGGGTGACGTCGCCGCCCACGACGGTGGCACCGACGCTCGCGCACTCCTCGGCGAAGCCGCGGGCGAAGTCGAGCGCCCAGGCCACCGGGAGGTCGGCGGGAGCGGCGAGGCCGATCGTCAGGTGGCGCGCGGTGCCGCCCATGGCGTTGACGTCGGACAGGTTCTGGGCGGCCGCCCGGTGGCCGACGTCGTCGGCGCTGGCCCAGTCCCGGCGGAAGTGCCTGCCCTCGACCATCAGGTCGGTGGAGACCACCACGTGGCCGTGCTTGATGCGCAGCACGGCGGCGTCGTCACCGGGTCCGACGAGCACGTGCTCGTCGCCCTCGAAGGTCTCACCCGACTGGGCGATGAGCTCGGCGATCAGGCCGAACTCGCCTGCCTCGCCGAGGGTTGCGTCCGCTGCAAGTGCCATGGGCCCATCCCACCAGACGGGGGCCGTGACCACTGTCACCCATCCCCTGTCGGGGCCGGTGCGCGGCGCGGTAGGTTGTGCCGGTCACACCCGATGAACGAGACCGAGGAGTCCACGATGGTCGTCCAGGCCTACATCCTGATCCAGACCGACGTCGGCAAGGCCGCGGAGGTCGCCCGCGAGATCGCCCAGGTCAACGGCGTCACGCTCGCCGAGGACGTCACCGGTCCCTACGACGTGATCGTCCGTGCCGAGGCCAAGAACGTCGACGAGCTCGGCAAGCTCGTCGTCTCCAAGGTGCAGAACCTCGACGGCATCACCCGCACGCTCACCTGCCCGGTCGTCCACATCTGAGCCGACCGGCCCACGTGCACCTGCGTCGACGCCTCGGTCCGTCCTCGGGCCGGGGCGTCGTCGCGTCCGGGGCAGCCCTGCTCGTGCTCGTCGTCGCGGGGTGCAGCAGCACCCCGACCATCGACGAGGCGGACCTCTCGGGGGCCGACCGGGCCGCGTGCGAGTCGCTGGTCGCCGACCTCCCCGACACCCTCGCGGGGCTCGAGCGGCGCGAGGTCGAGCCGGCCGACGCGCTGGGCGCGGCCTGGGGCGATCCGGCGTACGTCCTCACGTGCGGGGTCCCCGAGCCCGGCGACTACGAGCCGACCGCCGAATGCAACGTCATCGAGGGCGTCGGCTGGTGGGTCCCTGACGACCAGCTCGCCGACCTGTCGGAGGACGCGACCCCGATCGCCCTGAGCCTGCGGCCCTACGTCGAGGTCTCGGTGCCGGCAAACTACCGCACCGAGGGGATCGACCGGGCGCTCGCCGAGCTGGCGCCCGCGCTGACGGAGCACCTCGGCGAGGGGCTCTCCTGCCTGTAGGGCTTAGCGCAGGCCGGTGTCACGCCGCAGCGCGAGCTGGACGAGCCGGTCGACCAGGTCGGGGTACGACATCCCGGTGGCGGCCCAGAGCTGGGGGTACATCGAGGTCGGGGTGAAGCCCGGCATCGTGTTGAGCTCGTTGATCACCAGCGACCCGTCGGGCATCACGAAGAAGTCGACGCGTGCGAGACCCTCGCACGACAGCGCCTCGAAGGCGCGCACGGCCATCGCCCGCAGCTCCTGCTCGGTCTCGGCCGGCAGGTCGGCGGGGATGTCGATCTCGGTGTGCTGGTCGGCGAGGTACTTGGCCTCGAAGTCGTAGAACTCGTGGTCGCCGCCGGTGCGCACCTCACCGGGTCGCGAGGTCTCCGGCGGACCCTCGAGCGTGCCGAGCACCCCGCACTCGACCTCGCGCGCGCCCTCCATCGACTGCTCGACCAGCACCTTGGGGTCGTGGCGGAACGCCTCCGCGAGGGCCTCGTCGATCTCCGAGGCGTCGTGGACCTTGCTGATCCCCATGCTCGACCCGGCTCGCGCCGGCTTGGCGAAGGAGGGGAACCCGAGCGCCTCGACCCGGGCGCGTACGCCGACCGCGTCCAGCTCGTGCTCCGTGCGGGTGACGACGATGCCGGGGGTGACCGGGAGG
Source organism: Nocardioides sp. T5 (assembly GCF_048161455.1). Taxonomy (NCBI): domain Bacteria; kingdom Bacillati; phylum Actinomycetota; class Actinomycetes; order Propionibacteriales; family Nocardioidaceae; genus Nocardioides; species Nocardioides sp. T5. Next base: position 3,091,364 of record NZ_CP182415.1, read on the forward strand.
CCGGCGGCCTGCAGGACGACCTTCATGTAGGCCTTGTCCATCCCGATCGCGGAGGCGAGCACCCCGGAGCCGACGTAGCGCACGCCGGCCATCTCGAGCATCCCCTGTAGGGTGCCGTCCTCGCCCCACGGGCCGTGGAGCAGCGGGAAGACCACGTCGACCTCGCCGATCACCGACGGGACGCTGGCCGGTTCGGCGACGACGAGGTCGGTGCCGGTGGCGGCGCCCATCAGGGCCACGGGCGACCTGCCGGCGTCGACCTGCGGCAGGTCGTTGCCGCGGATCGCGAGCCGGGTGGGCTCGTCGCTCTCCAGCACCCACCGGCCGTCGGCGGCGATCCCGACGGGCACGACGTCGTAGGCCTCGCGGTCGATCGCGGCCAGCACGCTCCCCGCGGTCACGCACGAGATGCCGTGCTCGGAGGAGCGGCCCCCGAAGACGACGGCGACGCGCGGCTTGCGGCTGGTGGGGTCTGTGGCGGGGTCGGCGGTCTTGTCAGGGGAGGTGTGGTTCATCGCCTCGACCCTATCCACCTACGCTGGCGCGCATGGCTGCAGACACGACTTCCGGCTCCCCCCTCCGGCCCGGCACGATCGCCGTCACGGCCGGCCGACCGGACAAGGTCCCCGACGCGCCGCTCAACACCCCGATCACCATGGCCGCGACCTACGTCGCCGGCGGCGAGGTGGAGTACGGCCGCTACGGCAACCCGACCTGGACGGCGCTCGAGGACGCGCTCGGCGCCCTCGAGGGTGGCCGTTGCCTGACCTTCGCCTCGGGCCTGGCCGCCGTCGCGACGGTGCTCGACCTGGTCGGCGCGGAGGGCAAGGTCGTCGTGCCACGGCACGGCTACACCGGCACGATCATGCAGCTCGCCGACCTCGAGTCGCGCGGTCGGCTGACGGCCGAGATGGTCGACATCACCGACACCGACGCGGTCGTCGCGGCGTGCGACGGCGCGGCGCTCGTGTGGCTGGAGTCACCCACCAACCCGGCCCTCGAGGTCGCCGACATCCCCACGATCACGAAGGCCGCTCACGAGGCGGGCGCCTACGTCGTCGTCGACAACACCTTCGCCACTCCCCTGCTGCAGCGTCCGCTCGAGGACGACGTCGACCTCGTCGTGCACTCCGCGACCAAGTACCTCGCCGGCCACTCCGACGTACAGATGGGCGCGATCATCACCCGCGACGACGACCTGTGGGCCGTGCTCAAGGGACGCCGCGACCTCGTCGGCGCCATCCCGGGTCCGTTCGAGGCGTGGCTGACGCTGCGCGGGCTGCGCACTCTCCACCTGCGGGTCGAGCGCGCGCAGGCCAACGCCCAGGAGCTCGTACGCCGGCTCGGCGAGCACCCGGCGCTGTCGGAGGTGCGCTACCCCGGCTTCGGCGCGATCGTCAGCATCGTCCTGGCCCAGGGCGAGATGGCCGCCGACCTGCTCAGCCGCAAGACGCGGCTGTGGATCCACGCCACCTCGCTCGGCGGTGTCGAGTCGAGCCTCGAGCGTCGCCGCCGCTGGAAGGCCGAGGCCGCCACCATCCCCGACGGCCTCGTCCGGCTCTCCGTCGGCATCGAGGACGTCGAGGACCTCTGGGACGACCTCCGCGCCGCCCTCGACGGCTGCGTGGGGTAGCGACGACCGCTGGTCGAGGAGGTCGCCGACCCATCGCTGGTTGAGGAGGTCGCGCAGCGACCGTCTCGAAACCCCCGGCTGGCAAAGGCTGCTTCTCGGCTGCCCGGATTTCGGCGCGCTCGTGCGACTTCGTTCCTCAGTCGCGTCGCTTGCTCAATCTGGCCGCCCCCACGCCCCGACCTCGTTCCTCGGTCGGAGCTGGGCGTCTCATCAGTGCAGCTCGGGCTTGGTGTCGCGGGCGATGAAGGAGTTCATCATGTCGTGCGCGGTCATCTTGCCGTCGACGACCGCGTCGACGGCCTCGGCGATCGGGGCGTCGACGCCGGTGCGGCGGGCCAGCTCGAGCAGCGACTTGCAGGACTTGGCACCCTCGGCCACCTGGCGGGTCGAGGCGTAGATCTCCTCGGTCGTCATCCCCTGGCCGAGCCGCTCGCCGAAGGTGCGGTTGCGAGACAGCGGCGACGAGCACGTGGCGACGAGGTCGCCGAGGCCGGCGAGGCCCATCAGCGTCAGCGGGTTGGCGCCCTGTGCGGTGGCCAGGCGGGCGGTCTCGGCGAGCCCGCGGGTGATGACCGAGGCGGTGGTGTTGTCGCCGAACCCCAGCCCGACGGCCATGCCGACGGCGAGGCCGACGACGTTCTTGTAGGCGCCGCCGATCTCGCAGCCGAGCACGTCGACCGAGGTGTAGGGCCGCCACGACGGTCCGTGCGTGATGGCCTGGAGGTGCTTGGCGCGCTCCTCGTCGACGCAGGCGACGACGGACGCGGCCGGCTCCCGGCGGGCGATCTCGCGCGCCAGGTTGGGCCCGCTGATGACGGCGATCCGGTCGGCCGACGCATCGGTGACCTCCTGGATCACCTCGCTCATCCGCATGAGCGAGCCGAGCTCGACGCCCTTCATCAGCGAGACGAGCGTGGCCTTCTCGGGCAGGATCGGCGCCCAGGCGGTGAGGTTCTCGCGCAGGCTCTGGGACGGCACGGTGAGCACCACGACGTCCGCGTCGGCGGCGACCTCCTCGGCATCGGTGGACGCGGAGATCGACGGCGGGAGCTCGATGCCCGGGAGGTAGTCGGTGTTCTCGCGGCGCTCGTTGATCGCCTCCACGACCTCCCCGCGGCGGGCCCACAGGGACACGTCGTTGCCGGCGTCGGCCAGCACCAGCGAGAACGCGGTGCCCCACGACCCGGCGCTGAACACTGCAATCTTCGTCATCGGGTGCGCTTCCTCTTCGTCCGGTGTGCCCCGTCGTGGGCGGTGTCGTGCGGGTTGCCGATCTCGCGTACGCCGCTGCTGCGGGGGTCGTAGCGCTGCGTGGGCGGTGTCTCGTGGCGGATGTCGGCGACGATCTCGGTGATCGCGTCCATGATGCGATCGGTCGCTCGCGCCGTCCGCTCGGTCGACGACGGCAGCGCGAGGAGGTCGTCGAGCGGCACCGGGTCCCCCGCCTTCATCACGATGTTCTTGCGCGGGACCAGGTGCGGCTTCTTCGTGTAGGGCGGGAGCACCTCGTGCGCGCCCCACTGGCCCACCGGGATGACCGGGCAGCCGGTGGCGAGCGCGAGCCGGGCGGCGCCGGTCTTGCCCTTCATCGGCCACAGGCCGGGATCGCGCGTCAGCGTGCCCTCGGGGTAGACGATGATGCACTCGCCGTCGCCGATGGCCTTGACCGCGGCGTCGTACGCCCCGATCGCGTTGCGGCTCAGCCGCTCGACCGGGATCTGGCCCGCGGAGGTCAGGAAGCCGCCGAGGTACTTGTTGGCGAAGAGCCCGGACTTCGCCAGGTAGCGCGGCAGGCGGCCGTGGTCGTAGACGAAGTGCGCGGAGAGCAACGGGTCGACGTGGGAGATGTGGTTGATCACCACGATGCAGCCGCCGGTGGCCGGGATCTTCTCGCCGTCGATCCAGGTGCGGGAGGTGGCGCTGAGCAGCGTCGGCTTGAGGATCGTCGCGGCGACCGTGATGGCCCAGCCGCGCTTCTGCTCGAGCTTCCTGACGCGCACCCGACATCCCCTCCCCTCGTGCTGTGCTCGCGGGCCAGGCCCGGACGCTCGCTGCGTCGCGAGCAGGCTACTCGGTCGGCGGGGTGCGGGGACCCCACCGGCACGCTGGTCCCGGGTGGGAGAATCATCGCGATGTCCGCCGATGCCCGGGCCGCGCGCTGCGTGGTCGTCGTACCCGTCAAGCCGCCCACCTACGGGAAGTCGCGGTTGAGCGGTCTTCCCGACGACCAGCGACGCGACCTCGCCGAGGCCTTCGCGCTCGACACGGTCCAGGCCGCCACCGCGACGCCGGGCGTCGACGCCGTCCTCGTCGTCACCGACGACCACCGACTCGCCGCGTCCGTGCGCACCCTCGGCTGCGAGGTGATCCCGGACGGCGTGAGCAACGACCTCAACGCCACGCTCGTGCAGGCGGCCGCCGAGGTCGCGCGGCGCTGGCCGGGCGCGGTGCCCGTGGTGCTGTGCGCCGACCTGCCGGGCGTGCGACCCGTCGAGCTCGCCGGGGTGCTCGGCGAGGTGCACCACCAGGTCACTGCCGGCCGGGTCGCCTTCGTGCGCGACCACACAGGCCTGGGCACCACCTTGTACGCCGCTCCTGCAGACGCGTTCGACCCGTCGTTCGGTGTCGCGTCCGCGACGCGGCACGAGGCAGCCGGCGCCGTCGAGGTGGGCACCACCGCGACCAGCGTGCGTACGGACGTCGACGACCCCGACGACCTCGGCGCGGCCCTGCTCGCCGGGGTCGGTCCGCACACGACGCGGGCAAGCGAGGGGCGGGCCACCCACTCGGGGTGACCCGCCCGTGTCACGCGGCTGCAGCAGGACTGCAGCGAAGGAGCTGCGTCAGGACTTCTTCGCGGTCTTCTTCGCCGTCGACTTCTTGGCCGGCGCCTTCTTCGCCGGGGCCTTCTTGGCCGCCGTCTTGCTGGCCGTGCTCTTGCTTGCGGTGCTCTTGCTGGTCGTGCTCTTGCTCGCCGTCGACTTGCTGGCGGTCGACTTGCTGGCGGCCTTGGTGGCGGTCTTCTTCGCGGGCGCCTTCTTGGCGGTGCTCGCGGTGGTGGACTTCTTGGCCGTCGACTTCTTGGCGGTGCCGGCCGTCTTCGTCGCGGTCTTCTTGGCCGGTGCGGCCGCCTTGGAGGCAGTCGACCTGGCCGGTGCGGACTTCTTGGCGGCAGCGCCGGTCACCGCTGCGGCCGCAGCCCGGACGCCGGGCGGCTTGGGCATCGTCGCGGCGGTCAGCTTCGGCAGCTTCTTCGCGCCCGAGATGACGTCCTTGAGCTCCTTGCCGGCGGAGAATTTCGGCACGGCCTTCTTCTTCGACTTCATCCGCTCGCCGGTCTGCGGGTTGCGGACCCAGCGCGCGTTGCGGACGGCCTTCTCGAACGAGCCGAAGCCGGTGATCGCGACCTTCTCGCCCTTGGCCACCTCGCGGGTGATGGTGTCGAGCACGGACTCCAGTGCATGGGCCGCCTGCTTGCGGTTCCCCTCGTAACGCGCGGCGAGCGCGTCGATGAGCTCTGACTTGTTCACTAGCTTCCCTTCCCAATGAACCTCGGACGCCGAGCTCGTGCTCGACCTTCTCAAGGCACGCTAGGCACATGGAAGGGTGAGAACAATCACCAAAGCCCCTGTTTGTAGGGGTTTTTCAGGCCGTGACGGGCTTCCAGCTCGGTCGGCCCGCCTCGAAGGAGGTGATGTCGGCGTCGTGGGACAGGGTGATGCCGATGTCGTCGAGACCCTCGAGGAGACGCCAGCGCGTGTAGTCGTCGATGTCGAAGGAGTCCTCGACGGCGCCCTCGCCCAGCCCCGCGCGGACGGTGCGGCTCTCCAGGTCGACGGTGATCTCGCCACCCGGGTTGTCCTCGAGCCAGTCCCACAGGCGCTGCACGACCTTCTCGTCGACCTGCGCCGCGAGGAGCCCGGCCTTGCCGGAGTTGCCGCGGAAGATGTCGGCGAAGCGCGAGGAGATGACGGCCTGGAAGCCGTAGTTCTGCAGGGCCCACACCGCGTGCTCGCGCGAGCTGCCGGTGCCGAAGTCGGGACCTGCGACGAGCACGGAACCACCGGCGTACACGGGGTTGTTGAGCACGAAGTCGGGATCGTTGCGCCAGGCCGCGAAGAGTCCGTCCTCGAAGCCCGTGCGCGTCACCCGCTTGAGGTAGACCGCCGGGATGATCTGGTCGGTGTCGACGTTGCTGCGCTTGAGCGGCACACCGACGCCGGTGTGGGTGGTGAACTTGTCCATCGGGAGCTCCTGGTTCAGAACGGTTTCGAGACAGTCGCTGCGCGACTTCCTCAACCAGCGAGGGCGGGCAGGTCGGCGGGCGAGGAGAGCGTGCCGCGCACGGCGGTGGCGGCGGCGACGGGCACCGAGACGAGGTGCGTACGACCGCCCTTGCCCTGCCGACCCTCGAAGTTGCGGTTGGACGTCGAGGCACTGCGCTCACCCGGTGCGAGCTGGTCGGGGTTCATGCCCAGGCACATCGAGCACCCGGCGCCGCGCCACTCCGCACCCGAGGCGATGAAGACCTTGTCGAGGCCCTCGGCCTCGGCCTGGAGGCGTACGCGGACCGAGCCGGGCACGACGAGCAGGCGGGTGTCGGCGGCGACGGTGCGGCCCTCGAGGATCGACGCCGCGAGGCGCAGGTCCTCGATGCGACCGTTGGTGCAGGAGCCGACGAACACCGTGTCGACCTTGACCTCGCGCAGGGGCGTGCCGGCCTCGAGACCCATGTACTGCAGGGCCTTCTCGGTCGCGACCTTGTCGTTGGGCTCGTCGAAGTCGTCGGGGCTCGGGACCGTCGCACCGAGCGGCGCGCCCTGGCCGGGGTTGGTGCCCCACGTGACGAACGGCGTCATCGTGGAGGCGTCGAGCTCGATCTCCTTGTCGAAGACGGCGTCGTCGTCGGTGCGCAGCGTCTTCCAGTGCGCGACCGCGGCGTCCCAGTCGGCGCCCTTCGGCGCCTCCGGCTTGCCCTCGATGTAGTCGAAGGTGGTCTGGTCGGGAGCGATCAGTCCTGCCTTCGCCCCCCACTCGATCGACATGTTGCACACCGTCATCCGGCCCTCCATCGAGAGCTCCTCGATGGCCTGGCCGCGGTACTCGACGATGTAGCCCTGCCCGCCGCCGGTGCCGGTGTGTGTGATCAGGGTGAGGACGAGGTCCTTGGCGGTGACGCCGTCGGGGAGGCTGCCGTTGACGGTGACGGCCATTGTCTTCGGGCGCGCCTGCGTCAGGGTCTGCGTGGCCAGCACGTGCTCGACCTCGGAGGTGCCGATGCCGAAGGCGATCGCACCGAACGCACCGTGCGTGGAGGTGTGCGAGTCACCGCACACGATCGTCATGCCCGGCTGCGTGAGGCCCAGCTGCGGGCCGACGACGTGGACGATGCCCTGCTCGACGTCGCCCAGCGGGTGCAGGCGGACGCCGAAGTCGGCGCAGTTCTTGCGCAGCGTCTCGACCTGGGTGCGGCTCACCGGGTCGGCGATCGGCTTGTCCCAGTCGAGGGTGGGCACGTTGTGGTCCTCGGTCGCCAGGGTGAGGTCGGGACGGCGCACGGACCGGTTCGCCAGGCGGAGGCCGTCGAAGGCCTGCGGCGAGGTCACCTCGTGGAGGAGGTGGAGGTCGATGAAGAGGAGGTCGGGCTCCCCGGGGGCACTCCGGACGACGTGCTCGTCCCAGACCTTCTCGGACAGGGTCTTGCCCATGACACAAACTCCTTTGCCTTTGCCGCGTGCGGTGGGACGACGCTACCTCTTGCATCCCACTCTCTGAGATGAGAATATCGGCATATGGACAACGGATCTGGCGTCGGCGTACTCGACAAGGCCGCGCTCGTGCTCGCAGCACTGGAGGCCGGACCGGCCACCCTGGCCGGCCTGGTGGCGGGCACCGGCCTGGCCCGGCCGACCGCGCACCGCCTCGCGGTCGCCCTCGAGCACCACCGCCTCGTCGCGCGCGACATGCAGGGCCGGTTCGTCCTCGGACCGCGGCTGGCCGAGCTGTCGGCGGCTGCCGGCGAGGACCGCCTGCTCGCCGCTGCCGGACCCGTGCTGGCCCGGCTTCGCGACATCACCGGCGAGTCCGCGCAGCTGTGGCGCCGCCAGGGTGAGCACCGCGTGTGCGTGGCCGCCGCCGAACGCCCGTCCGGCCTGCGCGACACCATCCCGGTCGGTTCGCAGCTCACGATGAACGCCGGTTCCGCCGCCCAGATCCTGCTCGCGTGGGAGGACCCCGAGCGGATGCACCGCGGCCTGCAGAACGCCGCCTTCTCCGCCACCGCCCTGTCCGGCATCCGCCGACGCGGCTGGTCGCAGTCGGTCGGCGAGCGCGAGCAGGGCGTGGCCTCGGTCTCGGCTCCCGTCCGCTCCCCCGGCGGCAAGGTCATCGCCGCGGTGTCGGTCTCCGGACCGCTCGAGCGACTGTCCCGCCAGCCCGGCCGGATGCACGCACCTGCCGTGCTCGCCGCGGCCGACCGGCTGTCCGAGTCGCTGCGCCGCGCCGCCTCGGAGTAGCCGACCGGGCACTTCCTGCCCATCAGCCTCACCGACCGGGCACTTCGTGCCCGTCAGGAGGTGCCTACGGGCACGAAGTGCCCGGTCGACGGCGAGGACGGGCAGGAAGTGCCCGCTCGCCTTCCCGGGGTCGGTGATCTCGGGCAGGGTGGGCGCATGGCAGACCTCGTGGACCTCGGACCGGCGGGAGAGCGGCTGGCCGCCGTCGCCGCCAACGTCACCGACGACCAGCTCGACGGGCCGACCCCCTGCGAGGGACGTACGGTCGGTCAGCTCGTCCAGCACCTCGTGGGACTGACGCTCGCCTTCCGGGCCGCGGCGGACAAGGACTTCGGTCCCCTCACCGACACCAGTCCTGGCGAGGCCGGGTGGCCCGAGGTCCAACCCGGCTGGCGGGACGCCCTCGCCGAGCAGGTCCCGGCGCTGGCCGCGGCCTGGCGCAATCCGGAGGCGTGGGAGGGCATGACGCGCGCCGGTGGCGTCGACCTGCCGGGCCAGGTGGGCGGGCTGGTCGCGCTCGACGAGATCGTCCTGCACGGCTGGGACCTGGCGCGGGCCACAGGCCAGCCCTACGACTGCGACGACGCGACTGCCGGGGCGTGCATGGCGTTCGTCGGCGGCTTCGACGAGAGCGGCACGCCAGGGCTGTTCGGTCCCTCCGTGCCAGTGGGCCCGGGGGCGACGGCCTTCGAGCAGGTGCTCGCCCGATCGGGCCGCGACCCACGCTGGTCCGCCTGACGATCAGAAGAGCGCGTCCTGCTCCAGCTCGAGCAGCTGCTGCTTGCGCTCGAGCCCGCCGGCGTAGCCGGTCAGCGTGCCGTTGGCGCCGATGACCCGGTGGCACGGCACCACGATGGGGATCGGGTTGCGACCGTTGGCCAGTCCGACCGCGCGGGAGGCCGCGTTGGTCATGCCCAGGCGACCGGCGATCTGGCCGTAGGACGCGGTCTCGCCGTAGCCGATCAGCCCGAGCTGGGTCCACACCCGGCGCTGGAAGTCGGTGCCGGCCGGGGCCAGCGGCAGGTCGAAGTCGGTGAGCTCACGGTCGAAGTACGCCGTCAGCTGCCGCACCGCCTCGACGAGCACCGGGAGGTCGTCGGAGCGCGCACCGAGCGGGCGTCCGTCGACCGGCTGCCGGAACGGCGAGAACTCGATCGCCACGATCGAGCCGTCGCGCTCGACGACGCGCAGGTCGCCGACGGGCGAGGGCATCACGGTCCACATGTCAGTTCTCCTCATCGGCGCGGGACGGCGCAGGGGTGTCGGGCATCAGGGTGTTCCACAGGTGCATCAGGGCATAGGAGCGCCACGGCCTCCACCGGTCGGGGTCCGGCTCGCCGTTGCCGGACGTGGCCAGCTCACCCAGGAGCCGGCGCACTGCCAGGTCCGTGGGCAGGAAGACGTCGGGATGCCCGAGCGCCCGCATGGCCACGTAGTCGGCCGTCCACGGCCCGATGCCGGGCAGCTCGAGCAGCGCGCGGCGTACGTCGTCGCGGTCGGGGCCGCGGTCGAGCAGCACCCTCCCCTCGGCGAGCGCCGCGGCGAGCCCGACCAGCGCCCGGCCCCGCGCGCGAGGCATCGGCAGGGTGGCGGGGTCGGCGGCCGCGAGCGACGCGGCGTCGGGGAAGAGGTGCGTCAGCCCCGGCACGTCCGACTCGAGGGGCCGCCCGTGCGCGGCGACGAGCCGACCGGCGACGGTGCGAGCGCCCGTCACGCTGACCTGCTGGCCGATGACCGTGCGGATCGCCGTCTCGTCGCCGTCCACCTGACCGGGCACGCGGAGACCGGGCGTCGCCCCCACGAGGTGCCCCAGGACCGGGTCGGCCCCGAGGTGGCCGTCCACGGCACGCGGGTCGCAGTCGGCGTCGAGCAGCCGGCGTACGCGCTCGCTCGCGGCCGCGGTGTCGCGCAGGTCCTCGAGCCGGAACTCGGCGGTCACGAAGCCGGTCCCACCGCCCGGGCGGTCGGTGACGGACAGGTCGGCGAGCTCGAGCCGCACGGTGCCGCTGCCGTGGGGCAGGTCGAGCGTCCGGGCGTACCACCCGGGTCCGGCGACCTCGACACCCGGCACGAGGTGGTAGGCGAGGAAGGCGAGCACCCGGCCACCGGCGAAGGGGGTGCGGACGGGGAGCCGCATGGTGACGGCGCCGGCGCTGCGGGTGCCGCTCCGGCGACCGCGCAGCTCGCTGGGCGACGACGCGTAGATCTCGCGGAGCGTCTCGTTGAACTGCCGGACGCTGGCGAAGCCGGCCGCGAAGGCGACGTCGGTGAGCGGCAGGTCGGTGGTCTCGATGAGCACCCGCGCGCTCTGCGCCCGACGCGCCCGTGCCAGGGCCAGCGGTCCCGCACCGAGCTCCTGGGTCAGCAGCCGGCCCAGGTGACGCGGCGTGTAGCCGACCCGGCGGGCCAGCCCGTCGACCCCCTCGCGGTCGACGAGGCCGTCGGCGATCAGGCGCATCGCGCGACCCGCGACATCGGCGGCGACGTCCCACTCCGGGCTGCCGGGCGTCGCGTCGGGCAGGCAGCGCTTGCAGGCGCGGTAGCCGGCGGCGTGCGCGCTCGCCGCAGTCGGGTGGAACGTGACGTTGCCCGGCGCGGGGGTCCGCGCCGGGCACGAGGGACGGCAGTAGATGCCGGTGGTGCGGACCGCGGTGTAGAAGACCCCGTCGAAGCGGCGGTCCCGGCTGCGGACGGCGCGGTAGCAGGCCTCGGTGTCGAGGTGCCCGGTCGGTGTCATGACCCGAGCCTGTCACCCACGACCACCCCGCACCAGCGGAAATCGGACACCGCCGTGGGCCGCTCCTCCTCCTGGACGGCAATCTCGGTCGTACGCCGGGTGCGCGGCTGGCGCGCCGGGCCCTGGAGCAGGAACCGCACGCGGACGGCGTCGTCGGGGAAGGCCTCCGCCACCTCGCGCTCGAGCTGGCCGGCCGCCTGGACGAGGGCGTCGGCCTCGGCCTCCACCTCCACGTGCGCGGACAGCTCGAGGACCTCGGGCGCGTCCGGGAGCACGCGACCGCGCGCACCGGTCACCGGGGCCAGGTCGCTCCAACGCCCGGCCAGGGTGGAGGCGAGCGAGGACCGGTCGACCTCGAGCCGTCCGCTCGGGTCGCTCCCGGCGAGCCGACTGGTGCCGCGGGTGAGCCGCGGGCGGTGCGAGGACAGCCAGGCCAGGCCGACGAGGCCGAGGGCGATGCCCGCGGCCGCCCAGGCCCAGGGCCACCAGGCGCTGTCGAGCACCGGGTCGGCGTCCGACGTCTGCAGGGTGCCGCCGAGCCGACCGGTGAGGTCCAGGCGCCACTCCCACGCCAGCACCGCGACGGCCAGCAGGACCAGGCCGAGCAGGACGGTGACGGAGCGGTCGGTGCCACGGGTGCGGCGGGTGGTCATGCGATCTCCTCCTGGACGGTTCGTACGTCGACACGGCGGGCGCCGAGCGCAGTGCCGGCAGCGCTTCCGAGTTCACGCGCCGTCTCGACGGCGGGGGCGCCGGAGCTCCCGTCGTGGGTGACGACGTCGAGCGCGACGCGGCCACGCGAGGCGCGGGCCACCCGGGCCGCGACGACGCCCTGGGACCGGTCCACCGCGCCGCGGGTGACCTCGGCGACGGCCGCCGGGGTCGACCAGAGGTGCTCGGCCCCTGCGGCCGGCACGTGGCGCCGCCGGGCGGGCAGCAGCCCGGCGAGGACCAGCAGCAGGCCGAGGACGCCGACGGCCGTCGCGACCGCCAGCACACCGGCGGTCGGCTCGAGGCCGTCGAGGCCGCGCACGCCGGCGTCCAGCCAGGGCTCGCCGGCGGCCCAGCCCTGGGTGACGGCGAGGTCGCGCACGGCGATGACGGCCACGCCGACGAGGGCGAGTGCCACGACGACACCGACAGCCACGGCACGGTGGCGGGAGACGGGTGGTCGCGCCAGGACGCGATCGGTGCGGCTGCTCATGACGCTCTCCTCTCATCGGTGCCGGCGAGCTCGACGGTGACGTCCACCGAGGCCAGCCGGACCCCGCTCAGCTCGGACGCACGGTCCAGCACGTGGCGCCGTACGTCGGCGGCGATGCGGCTCACGGGAGCCGGCCACCGACAGGCGACCTCGATCTGGACGCGGGCGCTGGTGCCGCGCACGCGCACCGACGCCCGCGGGCTGCCGGGACGCACCCCGGCCAGGCCGCCGTCGACCAGGTGCACGCCCGGCACCTCCAGCGCCACCGACTCGACGATGTGCTGGAGGGCCTGGGCCCGCACGTTGAGGCTGCCGCGGGACTCGACGGCAGCCGCGTCCCGCACCTCGGTCAGCTCACCCACGACGCCCCCGCAGCATCGAGCGGACGTCGACCTCCCCGTCGACGTGACCGCCCACGAGGTAGCCGACGGTCCCGAGCACGAGTGCCAGGAGCAGCCCGGTCAGGCCGCCCGTCGTGATGGCGATGGTCAGCAGCAGGCCTGCGATGAGGCCCAGGGTGGACGTGGTCATGCTCGCTCCTCTGACAGGTACGTGTAGTGGCGCGCGGGCCACGACGCCGGGCGGTGACGCCCGGCGAGGGCGCGCAGCCGGCGGCGGGCCCGGCGGGCCCGGCGCGACGTGCGTGAGCGCAAGGTGGTGGTGACGGTGACCGTGCTGGTGGCGGGCCGGGCGCACCCCGCGCCCGGGCCCGCCGCAGCAGCGCCGACGCCGGGGGCCACCCCCGTAGCCGTCTCCGGCGTCGTCCCCGACCCTGCTCCCACCCCGGCGGGATGGGACTGCTCGAAGGCGCGCATCACGTCGATGAACGCCTCGGTGTCACCGCCCAGGTCGGGGTGGACGGCCCGCAGCGCAGCACGCCTCGCGGCGCGTCGCTCGCGGACCGTCCGGTCGGCGCTGCTGGTCATGGGGTCCCCGGGCCGGCACCTGGGGCGGCGATGTCCTCCACCGCCACGTGCACGGTGCCCGGGACGATCTCCGCCACGCGCGACCGCACCTCGTCGGTCGTCGCGGTGATCGGCGCGCCCCACGACAGGACCAGGTGGACCTGGGTGTCCCCGTCGCGCAGGCGTACGCCGGTCACGCGGCGTCCCGGCAGGTAGGTCGCGACCTCGCCGAGCACACCTCCGTGGAGGTCGTGGACCCCCGGGACGGCCAGGACGGCACTCGCCACCCGGTCGGCCAGCTCGGCAGGGGTCAGCTCACTGGACACGCGTGGTTGCCGGCTCCTCGTCCGGCTCGTCGCCCTCCAGGAAGACGTCGTGGACGGTGATGTTGACCTCGGTCACCTCCAGGCCGGTCATCCGCTCGACCTGGTCGACGACGTTGCGCCGGATGGCCGCGGCGAGGTCGGCGATCGCGACGCCGTACTCCGCGACGATGTCGAGGTCGACGGCAGCCTGGTGCTCGCCCACCTCGACGGCCACGCCCTGGCTCAGGTTGGTGCGCGAGCCCGGGATGCGCTCGCGGAGGGCGCCCACGGCACGGGCGGTGCCGCCACCGAGGTCGTGGACACCGCTGATCTCACGGGCGGCGATGCCGGCGATCTTGGAGACGACGGTGTCGGCGATCGAGGTCTTGCCCTGCTCGCTCACGAGCGCTCCGGTGCCGGTGCCGGTGCCGGTCGTCGCGACGGACGTCGTCGTGGCCGGCGTGGTGGGCGTCTGCTTCTCGGTCATGGTCTCTCCGTTCGTACGTGTTCCCGTTCCGCGGTGGATCGGGACACGGGTTGGTCGTGTCGAGTTCGCTCGTCGTCACGCCTGAGATGGTGTGAGCCCCGTCACGCGGCCCCAGCCTTGGACAAAGGTTGGGGCCGGGCAGACTCCCCGCGTGCCCACCGACCGCTCCCCCGTCGTCGCGCAGGACGACATGGGGGTCGCCTCCGACGCGGCACTGGTGCGCGCGGCCCGGCTCGGGGACGACGACGCGTTCGGCGCACTGGTCGACCGGCACGGACCGTCGATGCTGCGCTACGCCCGACGGCTGGTGGGCGGGAGCGAGGCCGACGCGGGCGAGGTGGTGCAGGAGGCGTTCATCTCGGCGTGGCGCAGCCTCGACACGTTCCGCGGCGAGTCGTCGATCCGGACGTGGCTGTTCCGGCTGGTGCACCGACGGGCCGTGGACCTGCAGCGGCACCGGCGCCCGACGCCGATCGACGACGAGCTCATCTCGCGCGTGATCGAGGCGTCCGGCGACAACCCGCTGCAGGACGTGCTGGACGCCGAGCTGCTCGAGGCCTTGCAGCGAGCGCTCGACGAACTACCGTGGAACCAGCGCGCGGCCTGGCTGCTGCGTGAGGTCGAGGGCCTGGGGTACGAGGAGATCGCACGGACCATGGGGACGACGGTCGGCAGCGTGCGGGGCCACCTGCACCGCCGCCGCCGACAGCTGGCAGAGAGGATGGCACGATGGCGTTGAGTCAGACCGGCCCCCTCGAGCGGGCGGCGGCCGCTGCTCGGGCGGAGGAGCCGGAGGACTGGGAGTCGGTGTCGCGCTCGGTCAAGCGACGCATCCACGCGACCGTGACTCCGTCGCGGCCCGTCGTCGTGGTCGCTGCCGACGGCACCACCGACCAGGACGAGCACGGCTCGCGCACCTACGTCGCCTCGCGCGTCGTGCGCTCCCGGCTGCGCGAGGCGCTGGGACGCAGTGCGGACGCGACACCGGAGCGCATCGACCTGACCGTCGGTGACGACGAACGCCTGGCGCGCGTCGAGATCGACCTCGTCTGCGCCTACGGCACCGAGCTGCCGGTCGCGGTCGAGCAGGTGCGTGCGCTGGTCGAGGTGATCGTGTCCGACCTGCTGGGCCCCGGCACCCGGGCGCCGGTCGACGTGGCCGTGACCGACGTCGTCGTCGGCGACGTACGCCTGTCCTGAGGCCCCGCCGCACCTCACTGCGGCTGGCCGGCCGGCCGGTAGCGACGCTCGGGGCGCCCGGCTCCGCCGTACTGCAGCCGTACGACGACGACGCCGCGGGCGACGAAGTGCTCGAGGTAGCGGCGTGCGGACACGCGGGAGATGCCGACGAGGTCGGCGCACTCCGCCGCGGAGAGCTCGCCGGCGCCGCGCAGCGCGTCGTGCACGGCCTCGGCGGTCTCCGGGCTGAGCCCCTTCGGCAGGCTCACGGCCGTCGCCGGCGCGGCAGCGGCCGCCCCGAACACCGCGTCGATGTCGTCCTGGCCGGGCGCGCCCGTGCCGGAGAGGGCGAGCTGGGCGGCGCGGAACGACTCGAGGCGCACCTGCAGGTCCGCGTAGTCGAACGGCTTGACGAGGTAGTGCACCGCCCCGCCGGACGCGGCCGCCCGGACGGTGTCGGCCTCACGGGCCGCGGTGACCATCAGCACCCCCACGTCGTCACCGGCCGCACGCAGGCGCCGCAGCACGTCGATGCCGGTCATGTCGGGAAGGTGCACGTCGAGCAGCAGGAGGTCGGGGCGCAGGCGAGCGGTGTCGTCGAGCGCGGCCTGGCCACTGCTGGCGACCCCGACCACCACGAAACCCTCGGTCCGCTCCACGAACTGGGTGTGGATGCGCGCGACCATGAAGTCGTCGTCGACGACGAGCACGCCCAGTGCCCCAGCCGGAACCGTCATGCCTGCACTCCCACTTCCGCACCCGGCAGCTGCGCCTCGAACACCGCGCCCGAGCCGTCCGGGCCGGGGTGGACGGTGACGGCGCCGCCCCGACGCTCGCAGACCACCTGCACCAGCGCGAGCCCGACACCCCGACCCTCCACGGTCGACGCCTTCGTGCTCCAGCCCCGACGGAAGATCTCCCCGACCATCTCGGGCGGCACACCGGGCCCGGTGTCGGCGACGGCAAGGCGTACGACGTCCCCGTCGAGGCGCACGTCGACCTCGACCGTCGCGCCGCCGACCGACACGGAGGCGTCGACGGCGTTGTCGACGAGGTTGCCCAGCACCGTGCCGACGTCGGTGGACGCCTCCGGGTCGAGGCGGGGCAGGTCGCTGTCGGGGGCCATGACCAGGCCGACCCCGCGCTCCGCGGCGAGACTGGTCTTGGCGATGAGGAGCGCGGCCACGGCGGGGTCCTCGACGTGCGCCGTCACGGCGTCGAAGATGTCGCGGCGACGCCGGCTCAGGGTGCCGACGAGGCGCGACACCTCGTCGTACTCCCCCAGCTGCACCAGCCCGGAGATCGTGTGGAGCTGGTTGTGGAACTCGTGCGTCTGGGCACGCAACGTGTTGGTGATCGACTCGCGTGCGCTGAGCTCGCTCTGGAGCGCGAGCAGCTCGGTGCGGTCGCGCAGCGTGGTGACCGAGGCGACCCGGCGCCCGCCCTCGACGACCGGGTTGCGGTTCACGACCAGCACCCGCTCCCCCAGCACCACGACGTGGTCGCGGATCTCGGCGCCGTCGGCCAGCAGGTCCCGCACGGCGGGATCCAGGTCCAGGTCGTCGATGCGCCGGCCCTCGACCTCACCGTCGAGCCCGATCAGCTCGCGGGCGCTGTCGCTGAGCACGGTGACGGTGCCGTCGTCCGACACGGCGACCACCCCCTCGCGGATCGAGTGCAGCAGTGCCTCGCGCTGGTCGGCGAGGGCGGCGATGGCGGCCGGCTCGAGGCCGCGCGTACGCCGCCGGATCAGGCGCGAGAGCAGGAACGCGCCGGCGACACCGAGGCTGAGACCGAGACCCGCGAAGGTCAGCAGGTCCGGAAGCACGCTGCGGGCCCGTTCGCCCCACGTGGGGTACTCCTCGGCCACCATCGCGATGCCGACGAGCTCACCCTCGTCGTCGATGATCGGCACCTGCGCGGCGATCGACGGGGTGCCGAAGTCGTCGACGTCACCGGTCCACGTGCGCAGCTGCTGCACCGTGCTGTCGTCGAGGTCGATCCGTCGCTCGCGGCCGCCGAAGTCGCTGCTGACCAGGACGACGCCGTCCGGGTCGGTGAGGTAGACACCGCTGGCCTGGACCCTGGTGCGCACCTGCTGGGTGTACGACGTCAGGGAGGCCCGCCGGCGCTCGACGAGGCCCTCCAGGAACGGGTCGCGCACCGGCTCGATGTTGGCCATCGACTCGGCCGCCGCGCGCAGCCGGGCACCGCGGGTGTCACGGAAGTCGGCGTCGCTCTGCTGCACCGACACGACGCTGGCCACGGCGACCACGAGGAGCAGCACCGTGAGCTGCAGCACCAGGAACTGCCCGGCGAGGGTCGCCGGCCACCAGCGCGAGCGTGACCACAAGTTCCACAACCTCCATTGCTTACCCAAGCGTGACGGGCACCACACGCAGTCTCCACCATCGTCGTGGGCGGACCTGCGTGGGCCGCCGACAGAGACGACAGAGCGGAGTGCACATGAGGCGCCGAAGGACGACGCGGGCCATCGCCACGGTGGTGGCCCTCGGCAGCGCGCTGGTGCTGGCGACCGGCTGCGGGGTGACCCGCGGCGACCAGAGCCGGGACCTGACCATGCTGATCCCCAACAGCCCGGGCGGCGGCTACGACCAGACCGGTCGCGCGGCGGTGGCCGTGATGGAGAACGGCGACATCACCGGCGGCTCGTTCGAGGTCACCAACGTGATCGGCGCCGGCGGGTCGGTCGCGATGACGCGGCTGATGAACGCCGACGGCGACGAGCACACCCTGATGACCGCCGGCCTCGGCGTGGTCGGGTCGCTCTACTCGTTCGGTGCGCCCTACGCGATGGACGACGCGACACCGCTGGCCCAGCTCATCGAGGACCAGGAGGGCGTCCTCGTCCCCGCCGACTCGCCGTACGAGACGATCGACGACCTCGTGCAGGCGTGGCAGGACGACCCGGCCGCCATCGTCCTCGGCGGAGGGTCCTCCCCCGGCGGCCCCGACCACCTGTTCCCGATGCAGCTCGCCAGCGCCGTGGACGTCGACCCGCGCGACGTGACCTACGTGCCGTACGACGGCGGCGGTCCGCTGACGAGCGCCCTGCTCGGCAACAAGATCGACGTCGGCTTCTCCGGCGTCGGCGAGTTCGAGGGCCAGCTCTCGTCCGGCGAGCTGCGGCTGCTGGCCGTGTCCGGCGAGGAGCGGCTCAAGGGTGAGGGCATCAGCCAGGCGCCCACCCTCACGGAGGCCGGCATCGACCTGGTCTTCACCAACTGGCGCGGCGTGTGGGCGCCCCCCGGCATCAGCGAGGAGCGGCGCGACGAGCTCATCGCGATGCTCGAGGAGATGCACGAGACCCCCGAGTGGCAGCAGGCCCTCGAGGACAACGGCTGGATCGACGAGTTCAAGACCGGCGACGACTTCACCCAGTTCCTGGAGGAACAGGACCAGCGCGTCGCCACCACCCTCGAGGAGCTGGACCTGCTGTGAGCACACCACTCGACACCCACCCGGACACCCCGGACACCCCGGGCGCACCCGCCGCCCCGGCGGCCGAGCCCCGGCGCGACATGGCGCAGCTCGGCCTCGCGGCCGCACTGGTCGTCGTCGGCGCCTACACCGTCTACGACGCGACCACGTTGCGCATCGGCTTCGGCGACCCGGTCGGGCCGCGCGTCTTCCCCTACGTCATCGGCGCCGTGACCGTCCTCCTCGGCGGCCTGCTGGTGCTCGCCACCCTGCGCGGCGACGTCCCGGAGGCCGAGGGCGGCGAGGACGTCGACCTGCGCCAGCCGGCTGACTGGGTCACCGTCCTCAAGCTGGTCGGCGTCTTCATGTTCACGGTCCTGACGGTCTCGTTCCTGGGCTGGGCGATCAGCGGCGCGATCCTCTTCGTCGGATCGGCCTGGTCGCTCGGCAGCCGCACCCTGGTGCGTGACGTGATCGTCGGCCTCGTGCTGTCGGTGACCAGCTGGTACGCCTTCCACGAGGGCCTGGGCGTCATCCTGCCCGCCGGGATCCTGGACGGGGTGCTCTGATGGACAACCTCAGCCTGTTGATGGGCGGCTTCGGAGCCGTCCTCACCCCGGAGAACCTGATGTACTGCGCCATCGGCGTGCTGCTCGGCACGTTCGTCGGCGTGCTGCCGGGCATCGGCCCGGCCATGGCGGTCGCGCTGCTGCTGCCGGTGACCTACGGCCTCGACCCGGTCGCCGCCTTCATCATGTTCGCCGGCATCTACTACGGCGGCATGTACGGCGGCTCGACGACCGCGATCCTGCTGAACACGCCGGGTGAGTCGGCGTCGGTGATGACTGCGCTCGAGGGCAACCTGATGGCGCGGGCAGGCAAGGCCGCGCAGGCACTCGCCACCGCGGCCATCGGGTCCTTCATCGCGGGCACGATCGGCACGCTCCTCGTGGTCTTCTTCGCCCCGGCGCTCGCATCGGTGGCCGTCGAGATCGGGGCACCGTCGTACTTCGCGCTCATGGTCCTGGCGATGGTGTCGGTGACGAGCGTGCTCGGCGGCTCGACGCTGCGCGGCTTCATCGCCCTGTTCCTCGGCCTCACCATCGGCCTCGTCGGCCTCGACCTCAACACCGGGCAGCCGCGGCTCAGCTTCGACCAGCCGCTGCTCGCCGACCGGATCGACGTCGTCGTGGTGGCGGTCGGCATCTTCGCCCTCGGCGAGGCACTCTGGGTGGCCGCACACCTGCGACGCAGCCCGGCGCACGTGATCCCGGTCGGTCGTCCGTGGATGAGCCGCCTGGACCTCAGGCGGTCGTGGGGCCCGTGGCTGCGCGGCACGGCGTACGGCTTCCCGTTCGGTGCGGTGCCGGCCGGTGGCGCGGAGATCCCGACGTTCCTGTCCTACATCACCGAGAAGCGGATCGCTGCGCGCAAGGGCCAGGACGAGTTCGGCCGGGGTGCAATCGAGGGCGTCGCCGGCCCTGAGGCGGCCAACAACGCCTCGGCCGCCGGCACCTTCGTGCCGCTGCTCGCCCTGGGCCTGCCGGTGACGGCGACCTCCGCGGTCATGCTCGCCGCCTTCCAGGGCTACGGCATCGAGCCCGGACCCAGCCTGATGACCGACCAGCCCGACCTCGTCTGGGCGCTTCTCGCGAGCCTGCTGATCGGCAACGTCCTGCTGCTGGTGCTCAACCTGCCGCTCGCTCCGGTGTGGGCCAAGCTGCTGCGGATCCCCCGGCCCCAGCTCTACGCCGGCATCCTGTTCTTCGCCGCGCTCGGCGCCTATGCCACCAACCTGCAGGCCTTCGACCTGTTCCTGCTGCTGCTCCTCGGCCTGCTCGGACTGATGATGCGGCGGTTCGCACTGCCGGTGCTGCCGCTGATCCTCGGCGTCATCCTCGGCCCGCTCATGGAGCTCAAGCTGCGTGAGGCGATGGCGATCTCCGGAGGCGACGTCTCCGGCCTGTGGAGCGAGCCCCTCGCCATCGCGATCTACGTGGTCGTCGCGATCGCCGTGGTCGCTCCCCTGGCGGTCCGCCGGATCCGCCCCACCCCGGCCGCCGTGGCCGATGAGCTCCAGGCCCCCGCCGAGGAAGAGGAGAAGGTGCGATGAGCCAGCAGGACGCAGTGACGATCGTGGTGGGCTGGTCCCCCGACGAGTACGGCGAGGCGGCGCTGCACCGCGCCGTGGAGGAGGCGAGGCTCCGCGACGGACGTGTCGTGGTCGTCAACGCCACACGCGGTGACGCGCTGGTCGACGATCGCTACGCCGACGAGGACCAGCTCGCCGCGCTCGCGGCCGAGCTGGGCGCGGCGGGTGTCGCGGTCGACGTACGCCGCTCGATGGGCGCCGACGTCGGCGACCAGGTCCTCGCGGTCGCCGAGGACGTCACCGCCGACCTGGTCGTGATCGGCCTGCGCCGCCGCTCTCCCGTCGGCAAGCTGCTGATGGGCAGCGTCGCCCAGCGGATCCTGCTCGGCGCGGACTGTGCCGTGCTGGCGGTCAAGCCGGACTGAGCCGCGCGCGGGTCACCGGTCGACGACCCGCGAGGGCGTCCTCCGGCAGAACGACATCGGCGGCGCGGTGGCTGACGATCCGGAGCGCCTGGCGGGTCGACGGCGCAAAGGTGCCGTGCATCAACAGTGCGGTGGCTGTGGTCCACCGGGTGGACCACAGCCACCGCACTGCTTCGTCGGGCGCGTTGTCAGGTGGCCCCGCCGGTCGCCCGACGCCGGTGCCACAGCACCAGCGCGCAGGCGCCGGACAGCAGCACCACCGCTGCCGGGACGACGACGCCGCGGAGCACGCCCTCCGGGGCGGTGTCGGACGAGGAGGACGCGCCTGCCGCGGCCTCCTCGTCGCCGCTCGCGGGGGTGCCGCCGCCGACCTCGAAGTTGATCTCCCCGGCGATCTCGTGACCGTCGGAGGAGAGCACGTCGTAGGTGAGGGTGTAGGCGCCGTCGGGACCCGCCCACAGGTTCTGGCGGACCTCCGCCCCGACCGAGGTGGCGGCGCCGTTGGCGACGCTGCCGTCCGGGCCGGTCACGGTGATCTCGTGGACCTCGCTGACCGCACCGGAGAAGGTGAGGATCGCGCGCGAGGGCAGCGTCTCCACCACACCGGACTCCGAGGGGTCGGACGAGAGCAGCTCCTCG
Organism: Nocardioides sp. T5; assembly: GCF_048161455.1. NCBI lineage: Bacteria > Bacillati > Actinomycetota > Actinomycetes > Propionibacteriales > Nocardioidaceae > Nocardioides > Nocardioides sp. T5. The sequence continues at coordinate 3,112,926 of NZ_CP182415.1, forward strand.
TGGGCCGCGGCCGGCGGTGCCGACGCGAGCACGACCAGGACGGCGCCGAGGCTCGCGAGGACGGCGGCGCCGCGCCCGGCGCGCGGCGGTGGTGCGGCGCTCATGCCTCGAGCCCGTGGCGCCAGGCGACGAGGTCGGCCCACTGCTGGGCCAGCCGGTGCTCGGTGCCTCCGACGGGGTCCTTGAAGAAGAAGGCGAGCTCGGTGAGGGGGCCGGTCCGCCCGGCCGCGTGCGCGGCGGACACCAGCCGCGCGAGGTCGAGGACCAGCGGCGCGGCGAGCGCGGAGTCGCACCCCTCCCAGGTGAGCTGGAGCGTCATGCGGGTGCCGAGGAAGCCGTCGAACCGGACGTGGTCCCACGCCGTCTTCCACTCCCCCAGGTCCTCGACCTGGTCGATGTGCATCGGCCCCGGGACCGCCCGGCCGACCATGGCGTCGAGGCCGCTGCGCTTGGCCACGGTCTTGCTCCGCGCCGCCTCGGGGTCGGCCAGGGTCGCGCCGTCGCCACCGCCGAGCAGGTTGACCGACGTCCACGACCGCAGCTCGAGGGCGCGCATGACGAACATCGGCGCGAGCGCCGACTTGAGCAGGGTCTCCCCTGTCTTGCCGTCGCACCCGGCCCAGGGCAGGCCGCTGCATCGCGCCGCCGCCACCACGACCGGCAGCCGGAGGCACGGGCTGGGGGTGAAGGAGACGAAGGACGCGCCGGCGCGGAAGGCCGCCAGCGCGTAGACGGCCCCGACCGGCAGCGCGTCGTCGACGGCCGTCATCGAGTCGGGGTCGGGGACCGGCGGCTGGGTGCTGGCGACGTCGACCACGACCACGCGGTCGAGCCGGTGCCGGTCGCGGAAGTCGGCGATGTCGGCGGCGAGCCGCTCCACCGCCTCGGCGGCGGTGGCCGACCCAGCCGCGTGGCCGGGTCGTACGTCGGCGTCCACGGCCTCGAGGTGGGCGCGGGCGGCGTCCACCAGAGCTGCCGGGACGACGCCGCCGGCCGCGAGCTCCTCGGCCCGCTTGGGCAGCGACTGGGCGCTGACGTCGTGGCCGCCGAAGACCAGCCCCGCCAGGGGCGGCAGGCCGTCGGGCCGCAGGTCCGGCAGCTCGGTCACGAGAGCGGTGGTCGGTGCGAGGCCATGCGCCACGGCGTACGCACCGACCACCGCTGTGGTGGCCACCGAGCCCCGCGCACCCACGAACCACACGCCTGTCCTGGCCGTCACCTCGGGCGTGGTGTTCATGTCGTCCTCCTCGGACTGGTGGGCGGGGGCACGGTGGACGTTCAGGTGGACGTCCGGTGGGTCAGGACGAGGTCGAGAAGGCCGCGTCGAAGGCCGCGGTCGGGGCGTCGAACGCCAGCCGCCGCACGAACTCGAGCGCCTCCGGAGCGCCGACGAGACGGTCCATGCCGGCGTCCTCCCACTCCACCGAGATCGGGCCGTCGTAGCCGATCGTGTTGAGCATCCGGAAGCATGCCTCCCACGGCACGTCGCCATGACCGGTCGAGACGAAGTCCCACCCGCGGCGCGGGTCGGCCCAGGCCAGGTGGGAGCCCATGCGACCGTTGCGACCGTTGCCGACCTGCTTCTTCGCGTCCTTGCAGTCGACGTGGTAGATCCGGTCCTTGAAGTCCCACAGGAAGCCGACCGGGTCGAGGTCCTGCCAGACGAAGTGCGAGGGGTCCCAGTTGAGGCCGAACGCCTCGCGGTGGTCGATCGCCTCGAGCGCGGCCACGGTGGTCCAGTAGTCGTAGGCGATCTCGGACGGGTGCACCTCGTGGGCGAACTTCACGCCCTCGCTGTCGAAGACGTCGAGGATCGGGTTCCACCGGTCGGCGAAGTCCTGGTAGCCGGCGTCGACGAGCGCCTGGGAGGCCGGCGGGAACATCGCGACGTACTTCCAGATCGAGGACCCGGTGAACCCGACGACGACGTCCACCCCGAGCTTGCGCGCGGCGCGCGCGGTCATCTTCATCTCCTCCGCGGCGCGCTGGCGCACGCCCTCGGCGTCGCCGTCGCCCCAGATGCGGTCGGGGAGGATGTCGCGGTGGCGGGCGTCGATCGGGTCGTCGCAGACCGCCTGGCCCTTGAGGTGGTTGCTGATCGCGAAGACCTGCAGGTCGTACTTCTTGAGCATCTCCAGCTTGGCCGGGACGTAGGACTCGTCCTCGACCGCTGCCCACGGGTCGAAGTGGTCGCCCCAGCAGGCCAGCTCGAGGCCGTCGTAGCCCCAGCCGGAGGCGAGCTTGCACATCTCCTCGAACGGCAGGTCGGCCCACTGGCCGGTGAACAGGGTGACGGGGCGTGGCATGTGTGCTCCTCAGGTAGTGGTGGTGCGTTTCGGCTGGTGGTGCGGATGGTGCGGGTCGTGCGGGTGGTTCAGTGATATCTGGTGGCCGGTCGGCCGGCGCGAACCGGTGCCGGGACGGAGCGCCGTGTCCCGGCACCGGCCGCTTGGGGGCGGCGCCTTGCGGCACCACCCCCCGCCCGGTCGGGGGCCCGGCCTCCGGCTCGCACGCAGGGCCGATCCTGCGTACGCGCCGGTTCACCTCACCCGAGGGTGCTGTGGTGGCCGAGCCGCCCGACCTCGGACGTCCTCGTGCTCGCCGGCGCCTACAGCTGCGACTTCAGCGTGCGCGACAGGCGCTTGAGTGCGAGCCTCACCTCCTTGTCGCCCACCCGGGTGGCGAGCCGCTCGAAGCGCTTGAGCGACCTGACGGCCTGCCCTGCGTCCTTGCGACGGTCGGCACGGTTGGCGGCCTGGAGCTGCTTCTTCAGCTTCTTGGCCAGCTTCGGACCGACCAGGCCCTGGTCGTCGAGTCGGTTGACGAGCTTCTTGACCTTCCCGTAGGACCGGACCACCACCCGGAAGGTGACCGCCTGCGAGGCCTGGTTGCCGGCCTCGTCGAGGACGGTGACCTCGAGGGTGTGACGGCCCGGTGCCAGCGACATCGCGTCGAGGCGCACCGGAGCGTTCACCACCTCTCCGTCGAGTCGGACCACCTGCTCGGCGGCACCCGACGTGGCGTCGGAGACCGAGACCCGTGCGGTGCGGACCGCGGCGACGTCGAGCTTGGCGCCGTCGGCGATGCCGTCGACGGCCACCGTGGGCGCCGTGGCGTCCATCTTGATGGTGGTCGTCTCGATCGCCGAGGTCGTCCCGGCGGCGTCGGTGGCCCGGGCCTGGACCCGGGTGACGCCGTCGGCGCTGACCTTGAACGGCGCGGTGTACGCCGTCCACGGGCCGTTGTCGATGCGGTACTGGATCGAGACCCGACCCTCGCCGCCGGCACCCGCGAGGGTGACCGTGACGGGTGCGGTGAACCAGTTGGCACGGCCGTTGGCCGCGGCGGGCGCCGTGGTCATGGTGACCGACGGCTTCGCCGGCTCGACCGGCTCACCCGGCTCGCTGACGACGACCTCGAGCTGTCCGCCCGCGGTGTTGCCCGCCTTGTCGGCCGCGCGGTAGCGCACCAGGTAGGTCCCCGGCTCGTCGAACGTCAGCGGCGCGTCGTACGCGCTCCACGTGGTGGCGTCGCCGATCCGGTACTCGATGCCTGCCACACCCGAGGTGGCGTCGGTGGCGGTCAGCGTGACCGTCTTGGTGGTGCTGCCGGTCTCAGCCGTGGTGACGACCGGAGGAGCGGTGTCGACCTTGACGGTCTCCGAACCGAGCTCCGAGACGTTGCCCGCCACGTCGGTCGAGCGGTACTCGACCAGGCGCTCACCCTCGCCGGTCACCGGGACCGCGATGGAGTAGGGCATCCAGTCCCCGCCGTCGATGCGGTACTCGATCGAGCCGAGGCCCGACCCGCCCGCAGCGTCGGTGCCAGCCAGGGTGAACGACGGACGGCTGGTGTGCCACCCGTCCTGGCCCGTGGCGTCGGGCACCTTGATCGTCGCGGTCGGTGCGACCGTGTCGATCTTGACCGTCAGCGACTTCGTCGCCTCCACGTTGCCGGCCTCGTCGGTCGAGCGGTACTCGACCAGGCGCGAGCCCTCACCCGTGACCTGGACGGCACCGGTGTACGGCGTCCAGTCGCCCCCGGCGATGCGGTACTCGGTCGAGGCGACGCCCGACCCGTCCGTCTCGTCGGCAGCGGCCAGGGTGAACGACGGCCGCGTGGTGTACCAGCCGGCCTCGCCGGTGGCATCCGGGATGGAGAAGGTCGTCGTCGGTGCCGTGGTGTCGCCCGGCTCCTCGCCACCCGGCTCGCAGGTGTCGTCCTCACCGAGGGTGAAGAAGTCGAAGCTCGACGTGATCCCGGCTCCGGCCGTCTGGTTGGCGGCGGAGAGGAGGCCGATCTTCGGGTCGGTGAGGCCGGCGATGCTGTAGCCGGCGTCCATGTCCGTCCACGACTCACCGTCGGTGCTGTAGCTGCCGAGGACCTCGATGCCGTCCTCGCTGGTCAGCCGCAGCCACACGGTGGTCGGGAACTCCGCCCCGAGGCCCGGCGTGTTGGTCTCGACGGCACTGGCTGCGGTCTCCCGCGCCGTCTGGATGATGTTGGACGCCGCGTTGGGGTCGCCGCTGCGTCCCTGGAAGACGTGCTTGAGGTAGTTGTCGTCGTCTCCGTAGATGAGCAGGCCTGCCGACTGGTAGGACCTGTCGATCGGTGCGGTGACCTTGGTCGTGGCGACGAACGGACCCTCGGGCAGGTCACGGAGGACCAGGTCGCGGGCGGTGTTCGTCGTCTGGTAGAGGTCGGTCGCCTCCATCGGGATCTTCACCGAGCCGTCGGAGACCGTGAGGTTCCCGCTCGGTCGTACGACGGTCCACGGCGGGGACGCCAGGGACTGGCCGTTGAACTCCTCGACGACGCAGGGCTCGGCGCAGGGCACGGCCGTGTCGTCAGGGGTCAGGGTGAAGTAGTCGAACTCGGCGGTGATGTTGTCCGCCGCACCCGCTGCCGTGCTGCCCAGGGCGAGCAGGCCGACCTTCGGTGCGGTGATGCTGGACAGGTCGCGGGGAGCGGCCGTGCCGTTCGACGTGGTGATGGGGAGCCAGGTGGCCCCGTCGGTGCTGTAGGTGGGAGTGACGACGTTGCCGTCGGTGCTCGTCATCCGCAGCCACACGGTGTCGGGGAAGTCCGCGCCGAGGGCGGTGGAGTTGGACTCCGATGCCGTGCCGTTGACCTCCTTGGCGAACTGGATGACGTTGGCCGCCTTGCTGCCCGCCGCGGCCGTGGAACGACCGGAGTAGACGAGCTTGAGGTAGTTGTTGTCATCGCCGTAGACGATCAGGCCACCCTGCTGGTAGCCGCGGACGGCAGGCAGCGTGAGCTTGGTCGTGACCTCGAAGGCCCCGCCCGGCAGGTCCTGGAGGACGATGTTGGGCGTGGTGTTGGTGCCCTGGTAGATGTCGGAGTTGGTCAACGGGATGTTGAGCGTCCCGTCAGCCACGGTGAGCGCCTGGTCGACGCGCACGCTCCGGTTCCACCGCTCGGTGTCGAGGGCATCTCCCACGAAGTCGTCGGAACGACCGCTGAAGCAGATGTCCTGCGATGCCCTGACCCTCACCTCCAGCGTGCGGGTGGTCTTCGCCCCGCGCGAGTCGGTCACGACCGCCGTGACGACGTACGTGCCCGGCGTGGTGTAGGTGTGGCTCGGGTTGGCGTCGGTGGAGCTGGTGTCGTCCCCGAAGTCCCACGCGTAGGTGACAGGGATGTCACCGTCGGCGTCCTCGACCGTGCTGGTGAACTGCACGGGCAGGGGTGCCTCGCCGTTGGTCGTGCTGGCCTCGATCGAGACGGCGGGGGGCTGGTTGTCGGTGACTCCCCGGCCGTTGAAGCGCAGCCAGTTGACGTTGGCGCCACCGGTGGTGGCCACGACGAACAGCGGCTCGCTGTCGGTCGAGGCGCCGGTGAAGGTGGTCGACACGTCCTGGTAGGTCTGAGCACCGCCCGTGTTGGGCACGTCCAGCGTGCCGATCACGGTGCCCGTGGCCGAACCCTGCCTGATCTCGAACGCCGCGCCGGCCGTGGTGGAGGCCGCACGCATCGTGACGCCGTTGATGTTGGTCAGGTTCATCACGTCCCAGGCGAACCAGTCTCCGGTCTCGACACCGTTGACGTTCTGCCCGCCGTCGGTGTCGGTCGTGGTCTGGGTCGTGACGCCCGGGGTGCCCGTGGCGTTGGACCCGGTGCGACCGGTGCGGTCGAAGTACTCGGCCTCCTTCTGCTTGGTGTGCAGGATGATGCCGTCGACGCTGGTCAGCTCGCCGGCCTCGCCGGCTCCACTGTCGGTGTAGGTGGCCTTGATGGTGCCGAAGATGTTGGCGCCCACGTGGCCGGTGTCACCGGGCAGCGCGAGGGTGCCGCTGCAGCCCCGGTACTGCTCGTAGTCGTGCGAGTGCTGGTCGTGGCCGAGCCCGGGCTGGACGACGACGCGGTCGCAGTCGATCGTGCCGTCCTCGGCGTCGCTCACCTCGACCTCGTACTCCAGGTAGTCACCGAACTCGAAGAAGCCGCCGTCCGGGGGGAGGACCAGCTCGACGGTCGGGGCGGTGTTGCCCGACGTGATGTCGACGTTGGTCGTCCCGGTCCGGCCGCCCTCGTCGGTCACCGTCAGGCGCGCGGTGTAGTCACCCGGAGCCGTGTAGGTCCAGCTGCCGGTCGGGGTGGTGGCGTCGGTGGTGCCGTCGCCGTCGAAGTCCCAGGCATAGGTCAGGCCCGTGGCGTCACCCGTGTCGGCGTCGAACGATGCCGTGCCGTCGAACTGGACGGTCAGTGGCGCGGGACCCGACGTCTTGTCGGCCGTCGCCCTGGCCACCGGCGCGCGGTTGCCCTCGACGTAGTCGATCCGGTAGATGCCGGAGTCGGTGTTGTTGCCGTTGAAGCCGCTGCCCCACTCGATCATGTAGAGCGCGCCGTCGGGCCCGAACTGCAGGGCGTGGGGACGTCGCATGGGCAGGTTGGGCAGGAAGCGGTTGAGGTCGGTGTAGTCGGTGCCGGCCTCGTTGAGCTGCACCGTGAACAGGCGGCTGTTGTTCCAGTCGGCCCAGATCGCCTTGCTGTCGAAGTAGGCGGGCCACTTGCGGTCGGAGGTCAGGTCGGGGTCGTAGGAGTAGGTGCCCGAGGTCATCGGCGCACCGCTGGCCCCGATCTCCGGGGTGCCGGTGAGCGAGGCGTTGTTGCTCTGCCACATGACGGCTGCCTTCGCCGGCGGCAGGTTGGTCAGGCCCGTGTTGTTGGGCGAGTCGTTGACCGGGTTGGCGCAGTCGAAGGCCGCGCCGGCGGTGCTGCTGGCGAAGTTGTAGTCGTTGTAGGGGGTGTTGTTGCCGACGCAGTAGGGCCAGCCGTAGTTGCCGGGCTCGTCGAGGATGTTCCACTCGACGCGGCCATTGGGTCCGCGCGTCGCGCTGACCGAGCCGGCGTCCGGGCCGTAGTCGGCGACGAGGAGGTTGTTGTTCTGCTCGTCGAGGCCGATCCGGAACGGGTTGCGGAAGCCCATCGCGTAGATCTCGGGACGGGTCTTGTCGTCGGCGTCGTCGGCCTCGTCGAAGAGGTTGCCCTCCGGGATGCTGTAGCCGCCGGCGGCCAGGGGCTTGATGCGCAGCACCTTGCCCATCAGCGAGTTGGAGTTCGCCGAGGTGCGCTGGGCGTCCCAGGCGCTGCGGCCGGGCCGCTCGTCGATCGGGGTGTAGCCGCTGGAGTCGAACGGGTTGGTGTTGTCACCGGTGGCGAGGTAGAGGTTGCCGTCGTTGTCGAACTCCATCGCGCCACCCGCGTGGCAGCACTGGTCGCGCTGCGTGGGCACGTCGAGGATCGTCGTGGCGGTGTCGAGCTGGAGCGTGTTGCCCGACATCGTGTAGCGGGCGATGCGGTCGATGGCCGCCGAGCCCGCGGGCGAGTAGTGCAGGTAGACCCAGTTGTTGGTGTCGAAGTCCGGGTCGAGCGCGATGCCCAGCATGCCGAACTCCTGGCCGGTGTAGACCGGGATGCTGCCGGCGGTCACCACGTTGCCGTTGGTGAGGATGATCTTCACGTCGCCGTTGCGGTCGACGTAGAACACCCGGCCGTCGTCGGCGATGGCGAGCTCCATGGGGTTGGAGGTGTTCTCGTCGAGCGCGACCTTCTCGAAGCTCGGCTCCAGGGTGGCCTTGCAGTCGGAGTCGACTACGCCGGCCGCGGTCTGGATGCCGCCGAGGATGTGACCGAGGAACTTCGCGTCGGTGAAGGACGCCTCGGTGTGGCCCATGCCGGTGTACCAGCTGCGGCCGCCGTCGTAGTCCTGGCACCAGGCGATCGGGTGCTCGTTGCCCATCGCGCCGTTGCCGGGGGTGTAGGTCGACTCGTCGAGCGAGGCGAGCACGTGCACCTTCCCGCGGGGGTTGGTGCGGAAGTTGTACCACTCGTCGGTGCGCTCCCAGCGCGGCTCGATGCCGGCGGTCGACGGGTGCGCGTGGTCCTCGACCTTGACGGTCGCCGTCGGGGTGCCCGGCGGGTGGTTGTTGAAGTAGGAGCCGACCAGCTCGCCGTACCACGGCCAGCTGTACTCGGTGTCGGACGCGGCGTGGATGCCTGCGTAGCCGCCGCCGGCCTGGATGTAGCGCTCGAACGCACCCTGCTGGGCATCGTTGAGCACGTCACCGGTGGTCGACAGGAAGATGACGACCTCGTACTGCTCGAGGTTGGCGTCGGTGAACGCGGTGCTGTCCTCGGTGACCGCCACCGTGAAGTTGTTGTCGGCCGCGAGCGCCTGGATGGCGGTGGTGGCCTCGTCGATGTTGGCGTGGCGGAACGCCGCGGTCTTGGAGAAGACCAGCGCGTCGAACGACTCCTCCGCCGCCGCAGCAGCCGATGCCGCCGGGTCGGCGGTCCACGGGACCGCGTCGCCCAGGGTGGTCGCGGACTCCTTCTTCTTCTTGTTCTCGGCCCGGTCGGTGGCCGACGCCTCGGGGGCGGTGGCGGCGGCGCGCTCGGTGCTCGGCGCCGCGGTTGCCGAGGAGGCCAGCCCGATGCCCGCGCCCAGCGGCAGCGACACGAGCAAGGCCATGCTGGAGCCGACTGCGACGCGAGAGCGCCTCTGCAGTCGCGTGATGAGTCTGTTCATCACGATCCCTTCTGTGGTGACGGATGTGCGCTCCATCAGTTCCGGGGCGGGTCCCCGGGCGTTCGGCCCCTGTCACGCGGTGGTGCGGTGGATCGGGTGGTGCGTCAGGTGGTGCATCGGTGGGTGCATGGACGGTGGTTCGGACGGACGGTGGTTCGGATGGCGGTTCGGGTGGTGGGGCCCGGCGGGTTCGGCGCCCGCCGGGCCTCGGGGTCTCCTCAGCGCACGCCCATCAGGTGCTCGAGGGCGAGCTGGTCGAGTGCCTCCTGGCCGACGCTGCGCGCGCCGAGGCCCTCCACGTCGTACGACGCCGCGCGGAGGTCGGCGAGCGACTCCCCCTCGGCGAGGGTCGGGGTGCGGAGCGTGCCGACCTCGGCCGCCTCGAGGGCCGCGACGACGTCGGGGTCGGCGCGGAAGGCCTGGACCTTGTCCCGCAGGATCAGGTAGTTGCGCATGCAGCCGCGGGCGGACTCCCAGACACCGTCCTCGGCCTCGGCACGCGGGGGCTTGAAGTCGAAGTGCACGTAGCCGTCGTAGGCCTTGCCCGTGCCCGCGCCCAGCAGGGCGTCGACGGTCCAGAAGGCGCCGCGCACGTTGCCCGCGCCGAAGCGCAGGTCCTGGTCGAAGCGGGGACCGTGCTGGCCGTTGAGGTCGACGTGGAAGAGCTTGTCGTGCCAGAGCGCCTGGCTGATGCCGTGGGCGAAGTTGAGCCCGGCCATTTCCTCGTGGCCCACCTCGGGGTTGAGGCCCACCATGTCCGGGTCGTCGAGCTCGGAGATGAGCGCGAGGGCGTGACCGATGGTCGGGAGCAGGATGTCGCCGCGCGGCTCGTTGGGCTTGGGCTCGAGGGCGAACCGCATGTCGTAGCCCTGCTCCTTGACGTAGGCGCAGAGCAGGTTGAGCGACTCGCTGTAGCGGTCGAGCGCGGCCTGCACGTCCTTCCCGGCACCGTGCTCGGCGCCCTCGCGGCCGCCCCAGAGCACGAACGTCTTGGCGCCCAGCGACGCCGCCAGGTCGATGTTGCGCAGCGCCTTGGTGAGCGCGTAGCGCCGCACCTCGCGGTTGTTGGCGGTGAGCGCGCCCTCCTTGAACACGGGGTGGCCGAAGAGGTTCGTGGTCACCATCTCGACGGCGAGGCCGGTGTCGGCGAGCGCCTTCTCGAAGCGCTCGAGGACGGCGTCGCGCTTGTCGTCGTCGGGGACGAGGTCGTCGTCGTGGAAGGTGACGGCGGCGGCACCGAGCTCGGCGAGCTTGTAGGTGGCCTCGACCGGGTCCAGCAGCGCGCGGGAGCTGGGGCCGAACACGTCGGTGCCCTGCCAGCCCACGGTCCAGAGGCCGAACGAGAACTTGTCCTCAGGGGAATGGGTGTAGTCGGTCATGCGGGGATCTCCTGCCACGAATCGTTGTCAGAGCTGGTCTCGACCGCGGCCAGGACGCGCTGCACCTGGAGTCCGTCGGCAAAGGATGGGGAGGGGTCGTTGTTGGCCGCGATGTCGCGGACCAGGTCGACGGCCTGGTGGATGAAGCCGTGCTCGTAGCCGATGACGTGGCCCGGGGGCCACCACGCGCCGACGTAGGGGTGCTGCGGCTCGGTGACGAGGATCCGGCGGAAGCCGGCGGTGCGGGCGTCCTCGGTGCCGTCGAAGAAGTGGAGGACGTTCATGTCCTCGAAGTCGAAGGCGATGCTGCCCTGCGACCCGTTGACCTCGATGCGGATGGCGTTCTTGCGGCCCGACGCGAAGCGGGTCGCCTCGAAGACGCCCATCGCTCCCCCACGGAAGTCGGCGAGGAAGGTGGCGGCGTCGTCCACGGTCACCTTGCCGGTGCCCGAGCCGGCCGTGCCGGAGAGTCCGGAGTGCTCGCTGGGGAGCGGGCGCTCCTCGACGAAGGTGCGCAGTCGGCCGCTGACGCGGCTGATGGTGTCGCCGGTGATGTACTGCGTGATGTCGATGATGTGGGCGCCGATGTCGCCCAGCGAGCCGGAACCGGCCTTGTCCTTCTCCAGGCGCCACGAGAGCGGAGCCTGCGGATCGACGATCCAGTCCTGGAGGTACTGCGCCCGCACGTGGTGCAGCGTGCCGAGCCGGCCCTCGGCGACGAGCTGACGGGCCAGGGCGATCGCGGGCACGCGGCGGTAGGTGAAGCCGACCATCGCGCGGACGCCGGAGGCGGCGGCCGCCTCGGCGGCGCGGGTCATCGCCTCGGCCTCCTCGACGCTGTTGGCCAGCGGCTTCTCGCACAGGACGTGCTTGCCGGCCTCGAGGGCGGCGATGACGATCTCGGCGTGGGTGTGGCCGGGGGTGCAGACATCGACGAGGTCGATGTCGTCACGCTCGATGAGGGCCTGCCACGAGGTCTCGGTGGACTCCCACCCGAGGCGCTCGGCGGCGGCCCGGACGCCCTGCGGGTCGCGTCCGGCGACGGCGCGCATGCGCGGGCGGAGCGGGAGGTCGAAGAACCGTGGGGCGGTGCGCCAGGCGTGCGAGTGCGCAGCGCCCATGAAGGCGTACCCCACCATGCCGACCGACAGGTCGTGCGTGCTGTCGGGGGCGTCGGGAGTGGTGGTCATCGGACCTCCTCGTGTGCGGACTGGTGGGGGGTGTCGGGGCGCGGCTGGTAGACCCCGGGTGCCGGTGGGCGGCGAGCCCGGGTCGTGACGGTCGCTCAGATCTGGGTGTTCAGGGGGTGGTGCCGGGGTGCCGCGGCGGCTCCCGGTGGGGAGCCGCCGCGGGACCGGTCAGGACTCGAAGGCCGAGTCGATGTACTGGTCGACGTTCTCCGAGGTGACGACCGGGGCGTAGAGCTGGACGAGGCGGGGCACCTCGACCTCGACGAGGTCGCTCATCGCCTTGCCCTGCACGAGCAGGCGGGCGAGCTTGACGCCGTCGGCGCCCTGGGTGGAGGGGTAGATGACGGTGGCCTTGAGGACACCGCTGTCCTCCTGGATCGCGCGCATCGCGTTGGCCGAGCCGGCGCCGCCGATCATGGTGAACTCGTCGCGGCCGGCGTTCTCGATGGCCGCGAGGACGCCGACGCCCTGGTCGTCGTCGTGGTTCCAGAGGAAGTCGATCTTCGGCTCGGCCTGGAGCAGGTTCGCCGCGACCTCCTCGCCGCTCTCGACGGTGAACTCGGCCGCCTGACGCGCATCGACGTCGAGACCGCACTCGGAGAGCGCGTCCTCGAAGCCCTGGCTGCGGTCCTGGGTGAGCGGCAGGGAGTCGATGCCCGCGATCTCGGCGACGACGGCGTCCTTGTTGTCACCGGCCTGCTCGCAGACGTACTGGCCGGCCGAGACGCCCATGCCGTAGTTGTCACCGAGGACGGTGACGCGGGCTGCGTTGGGGTCCTCGAACTCGCGGTCGACGTTGATGACCGGGATCCCGGCCTCCATCGCCTTGAGGGCGACGGGGGTCATCGCGGCGCCGTCGAAGGGCAGCAGGACGATCGCGTCGACCTCGTCGTTGATGAAGGTCTCGACCTGGCTGATCTGGAGGTTGACGTCGTTGGTGCCCTCCGCGACCTGGAGGTCGATGTCGGGGTACTGCTCGGCGAGGTCGCGGACGTTGTTGGTGATGGCGGCCATCCAGCCGTGGTCCGCGGCGGGTGCCGAGAAGCCGATGGTGACCTGGTCGCCCTCCTCGTCGTTGCTGCCCGCGGCAGCGGCAGGTGCGGCGTCGGAGCCGCCGTTGTCTTCGTCGGCGGCATCCTCGGCGCTGCCGGTGCAGGCGGCGAGGGACAGGACGGCGACCGCGCCGACCACGAGGCCGGAGTAGCGGCGGCTCTGCTGCCGTCGGAGGGGAGTGCGCAGTCGCATGTGTCGTGCTCCTTGTGTGTTGTTCTCGATGGGTGCGGTGCTGCGGCCGGCGCTCCGAGACGAGCCGGCGTGGTGGTGCGGTGGTTCCGAGTGCGGGTGGCTAGGTCGACGTCGCGTTGCGCGCCAGGCGCTGCTGGAGCAGGACGGCGACGACGATGATCAGGCCCTTGGCGACCGCCTGGGTCGAGGTGTCCTGGTTGTTGAGGGTGAACACGTTCCCGAGGGTGGCGAAGATGAGCACTCCCAGGACGGTGCCGACGATCGTGCCGCGCCCGCCCGTGAGCAGGGTGCCGCCGATGACGACGGCCGCGATGACGTCGAGCTCGAGCAGGGTGCCGTGGGTCGAGCTGCCGGTCGTGGTGCGGCTCACCAGCATCAGCGCCGCAAGGCCGCAGCAGAACCCGACGAGGACGTAGAGCATCACGGTGTGGCGCTTTACGTTGATGCCGGCCAGGCGGGCCGCCTCGGGGTTGCCGCCCACGGCGAGCGTGCGCCGTCCGAACGTCGTCCGGTTGAAGAGGATCCAGCCGACCACCGAGACGAGCGCGAAGATGATGACGAGGAACGGCACGCCCAGCACGCTGGCGGAGAAGAACTCGCGGAAGCCGTCGACGGTCACGATCTGGGTGCGCCGCTCGGAGATGATCTCGGCGAGACCACGGGCAGCGGCGAGCATCGCCAGGGTCGTGATGAACGGCACCACTTTTCCGTAGGCGATCACGATGCCGTTGACGAGCCCGCAGGCGGAGCCGACCGCCAGGGCGGCGAAGACCATGATCACCCAGTGGGTGTCGTCAGCCATCGTCTGGGTGGCGAAGGTGGTCGCCCACACCGAGCACAGCGCCAGGATGGCGCCGACCGACAGGTCGATGCCGCCACCGGTGATGACGAAGGTCATCCCGATGCTGACCACGCCGATGGTGGAGGCGAAGCGGAGGATCGTCAGCGTGTTGTCGACGCTCGCGAACCGGTCACCGGCGGTGATGACCCCGGCGGCACAGATGAGGAGCAACGCGACGACGAGGCCGAGGTTGCGACCGAACGGTCCGCTCATCAGGCCTCCCCCACCGCTTCGTCCTGACTCTGCGGCGGCGCGCTCCTCCCGGACCGATGCCGAGGAGGGGGCGACGGTGTTCTCCACCGCTCCGGTGTCTCGGCTCGTGCTCTGCTCGCTCATGCGACCTTTCCTTCCATGACCAGGTCCAGGACCCGGGACTCGTCGATCTCCCCCGCGGGACCCTCGTGCACGACACGGCCCTCTCGGACCACGAGGACCCGGTCCGAGAGTCCGAGCACCTCCTCCACCTCGCTCGACACGACCACCACGGCGACGCCGGAGTCGGCCAGTGAGCGGACGAGGGTGTAGATCTCGGCGCGGGCTCCGACGTCGACCCCTCGGGTGGGCTCGTCGAGGAGCAGCACGCGGCAGTCGCGGAGCAGCCACCGGGCCAGGACGACCTTCTGCTGGTTGCCGCCCGACAGGAGGCGCACGAGGCGATCGACCCCTGTCGGGCGGACGTCAAGGGACTCCGTGAGCTCGGTGGACTGCTTGCGCTCGGCACGGCTGTCGAGCATCCCGAAGCGGCTGAAGCGGGCCAGCGTGGAGACGGTGATGTTGCTGTAGATGGCCTGGTCGAGGAGGAGGCCCTGGCTCTTGCGCTCCTCCGGGGCGAGCCCGATTCCGGCCTTGACCGCGGCAGGCACCGACCCGCGACGCAGCTCGCGGCCCGCGACCCGGACGCTGCCGGCAGAGGGACGGCGCGCGCCGTAGAGGGTCTCGAGGATCTCCGAGCGGCCGGCGCCCACGAGACCGGCGAGACCGACGATCTCGCCGGCGTGGACGCTGAGGTCGACGCCGGTGAAGACGCCGGGGAGCTCGAGGCCGATCACCTCGAGGACCGGGTCGCCGGTCGGCGGCGGCGCGTCGCCGCGAGGGGGGAAGACGTACTCGATGGACCGGCCCGTCATCAGCTCGATCAGCTTGCTCGTCGGCGTCTGGTCGACGGGCAGGCCGGTGGCCACGGTGCTGCCGTCCTTGAGGACGGTGATCCGGTCGCCGATCTGGCGGATCTCCTCCAGCCGGTGGGAGATGTAGACGACGGCGACGCCCTCGGCGGTGAGGTCGCGGATGACGCGGAAGAGGTTGTCGACCTCGCCCTGGTCGAGCACCGCGGACGGCTCGTCGAGGATCAGCAGCCGGGTGTCGTGGGAGAGGGCGCGCGCCATGCTGACGATCTGCTGGGCGGCTGGCGAGAGCCGGCCGACCGAGCGGGTGGCGGGAATCTCCTCGTGGCCGAGCCGCTTGAGCAGGTCGCGTGTGCGGCGCAGCGCCTCACCGCGTTGGCTGAAGCCGGCGGTGCTCAGCTCGTGGCCGAGGTAGATGTTCTCCGCGACGTTGAGGTCGGGGACGAGGTCGAGCTCCTGGTAGATCGTGGAGATGCCGAGCGCCATCGCGGCCTGCGGCGTCGAGAGCGTGACGGGCTCTCCCTCCCAGAGGATCTCGCCCTCGTCGGGCTGGTAGCTCGCGGAGAGGACCTTGATGAGCGTCGACTTTCCGGCGCCGTTCTGGCCGAGGAGGCAGTGCACCTCCCCCGCGCGCACCTCGAGCTCGACTCCGCCGAGCGCGAGCACTCCGGGGAACCGCTTGACGATGCCGCGCATCGTCAGCAGCGGGGTGTCGTTCATGACATCACCTCCAGGGTGGGGACCACCCGCGGCACCAGGGTCGGGTCGTCGTAGACGTGGTCGATGGCGACGGCGGCGGCGCCGTGCACCGCTGCGGAGAATCCGAGCGCGGAGAGCGCGATGCGCGTGCCGCCCGCGTCGGGGGCCAGGACGCCGGACGCGAGCTCGGCCTCGACCTCGGCCCGGATCCACTCGCCGATCTCGCCGAGGTAGCCGGACAGGACGATCATGCCGGGGTTGAGCACGTTGGTGAGGACGGCGGCGCCGACGCCGACCCAGTGGCCGACCTCGCTCAACGCGGCGAGCGTGCGCTCGTCGCCGGCGGCGGCGCGGCGGCTGATCTCCTCGACCTTGCCTTCGAGGTCGAGGACGGGTGAGCGCAGCAGGTCGTCGTCACCGGCGGCGGCGAGGTCGATCAGGTGGCTCAGGCCGATGACGGTCTCCCAGCACCCGGTGCGACCGCACCCGCAGACGTTGCCGTCGCGGTCGACGACCATGTGCCCGAACTCGCCGGCGTAGCCGCGACGTCCGGGGTAGGGCCGGCCGTCGGCGACGATGCCGCCACCGATGCCGACCTCACCGTGGATGACCAGGATGTCGCGACGCTCGGGGTCACCGGGAGTCGCCTCGGCGACGGCCGCCAGGTTGGCCTCGTTGTCCACCTCGAGGAGGTAGGCGGGGTCGCCGAGCTTGGCGCGCAGGAGCCCGGCCAGCCCGACACCCTGCCACCCGAGGTTGGCGGCGACGGAGACGTTGCCGAGGTCGCGGTCGACGAGACCGGCGACCCCGACGACCGCGGACACCGGCGTCGCACCCAGGGCGGCCAGGTCGGCCAGCGTGCCGTTGAGCTGCTCGACCAGCCGGTCGACCACCTCGTCGGGCTCGAGGCCGCGGGTGTCGACCGACGTACGGCGCTCGCTGACGACGGTGCCGGCCAGGTCGACCGCGCGGGTCGAGACGTGGTGGACGTTGATCTCCGCGCCCAGGCCGTAGGCGCCGGCGCCGTCGATCTCGACGATCGTGCCGGGGCGTCCCACGGAGCCGCGCTCGGCGCTGCCCTCGCGGACCAGGCCGCGCTCGCGCAGCTCGGTGACGAGGCTGGAGACGGTCGCCTTGTTCAGGCCGAGGTCGGCGGCGAGCCGGGCCCGGGACCGAGCGCCACCCTCGCGGAGGCTGCGGAGCACGAGGGACAGGTTGGCGCGACGGACGGTGCCCTGATCGGCACCGCCGGTGCTGGTCGTCGACCAGCCGTCTCGCACCTGCGACATCAGTGTCCTCGATCCTGTGTGTGACCTCCGTCACCCATTTAGTTTGACGGACCGCCAAACTAAGTCGGTGACGGCCGTCACGTCAAGGATCGGCACGCAGAAATCTCAGGTGGTCCGGTCCAGGTGTCGCGACCGACCGTCGGCGTAGCGCTCGCGGATGGCCGGCACCGGGTCCGCGGCGTAGCGACGGGTACCCTCGCGCACCCACTCCGGCGGCGCCTCCGCGCCCGACGCGGCCCACGCCGCCTGCCGTGCCGCGCCGTCGGCGACGTACTCCCCCGGCGGCGGGACGTCGACGGGAACCCCGAGCACCTCGGCGGCCACTGTGCGCACCGCCTCCGACGCGGCGGCGCCGCCGACGAGCAGGACCCGCGACGGCGTGACGCCGGTGGCCACCACGGCGTCGAGGCCGTCGGCGAGGCTGCAGACCAGGCCCTCGACGCTTGCCCGGGCCAGCGCCGGACGGGTGGCCGTCGCGAGCGTGAGCCCGTGCAGCGATCCGGTCGCGTCCGGGAGGTTGGGGGTGCGCTCGCCCTCGAGGTAGGGCACCAGCACCAGGCCGCCCGCACCCGAGGGGGCCTCGAGCGCGAGCCGCGAGAGGGTGTCGTGGTCGACGTCGAGCAGGCGCGCCGCCGCGTCGAGCACGCGGGCGCCGTTGAGGGTCGCGACGAGCGGGAGGTAGAGCCCGGTGGCGTCGGCGAACCCCGCCACTGAACCGGTGGGGTCCACGGCCGGGGTGCTCGTGACCGCGGTGACGACCCCGGAGGTGCCGATCGACACGACGACGTCGCCCTCCCCCGCCCCCAGGCCCAGCGCGGCGGCCGCGTTGTCGCCGGCACCGGCGCCGAGGACCGCGTCGCCCGCGGTGCCCGCGACCTCGCCGGGGGCCACGACGCGCGGCAGGTGGGGCACGGCGCCGAAGGCGCGCTCGAGGAGGTCCGTCCGGTAGGCACCGGTCGGGGCCGACCAGTAGCCCGTTCCGCTCGCGTCGCTCCGGTCGGTCGTGAGGTCGCGCAGGTCGGTGCTCCCGGACAGCTTCCAGGTCAGCCAGTCGTGGGGCAGGCACACCGCGGCCGTTCGTCGGGCGTTGTCGGGCTCGTGCTCGGCGAGCCACCGGAGCTTGGTCACCGTGAACGACGCCACCGGCACGACGCCGACCGCCTCGGCCCAGGCACGGCCGCCCACCTCGGGGCCGCCGAGCTCGTCGACGAGGTCGCGCGCGGCGCCGGCCGAACGCGTGTCGTTCCACAGCAGCGCAGGGCGTACGACGGCACCGTCCTCGTCGAGGCAGACCATGCCGTGCTGCTGGCCACCGACGCTGATCGCCGCCACGTCGTCGAGGCCTCCGGCCTCGGCGACCGCCGCCTGCAGCGCGGCCCACCAGTGGTCGGGGTGGACCTCGGTGCCGTCCGGGTGACCGGCGCGCCCCTGCCGCACGAGCGCGCCCGTTGCGGCGTCGCGGACGACGACCTTGCAGGACTGGGTGGATGAGTCGATGCCGGCGACCAGCCGGGGTCCGTCAGTCATGGGCGCGGATGCTAGCCCACCGGGCGCACTGCCGGACGACGACGAAGGGCCCGGTCCGAAGACCGGGCCCTTCCATGCGTTGGTACCCCCGACCGGATTTGAACCGGCGTTACCGCCGTGAGAGGGCGACGTCCTAGGCCGCTAGACGACGGGGGCTTGCATGTTGCTGCCCTGGAGCAGCGGAGCGAAACTCTACCGAAGTTGGAGTTCCGCACCAAATCCGGCCCCTGGTGGGGCGGATCCGCTGGGGTACTAGGACTCGAACCTAGAACAACTGGACCAGAACCAGCCGTGTTGCCAATTACACCATACCCCATGGGGGTATCAGTTCGACCGGCCTGCGATCGTCCCGACCCCACGTGATTCCTTGCGGAACCGATCCCGAACGTTACACGCGGGGTGGCGGCACGGCCAAAACGGGGTCCCCTCCGGCGGGTGGCAACGCTCCCCCGACAGGCGGTCCTGCGGTGACCAGGCCCATCGCCCGCGCCACCCACGTCGCGAGGCCCAGGTAGACCAGGGACTGCGTCAGCGTCGAGAGGATCGTCCACCAGCTGCTGCCCCCCTCCGCGTTGAGCGCCGTGGTCAGGTCGCCGAAGGCGAGGGCGAGCCCGAAGGCCAGGAAGTTGTTGAGGACGTGCATCGCGATCGGTGCCTCGAGACCTCCGGTGCGGATGACGAGGATGCCGGCGACGACGCCGAAGGCGAACCGGTCGAAGAAGACCGGCCAGTCCTGCGACAGGCCGTGGAAGAGCGCGAAGATCAGCGCCGGTCCCAGCACGGCCAGCGTCTCCGAGGCCCGGCGCGCCCAGACGAGCGAGCCGAACGCCTGGGTGAGGTAGCCGCGGAACAGGTACTCCTCGCCTGCGGCCTGGAGCGGGGTCAGGAGCAGGATGACGAGGATGAAGTCGCGCGTCTGCGAGGTGAAGTCGTTGACCGTGCTCGCCGGCATGTCGCCGGGCTGCACGGGCAGCAGCATCGCCACGCCGAGCGAGGCGAGGAGCGCCACCACCGACAGGCCGAGGCAGACGAAGAGGTAGCCCCACCGCAGGCGGGGCGCCACCGAGGAGACCCAGCGCGGCTTGAGCCGGTGCAGCCACCAGGTGACCAGGAAGGTCAGCGGGATCGCCGCGGCGATGATCACGTTGAGCAGGGCGAGCCCGGCGGGCGTCGCCTCCGCGGTCACGTCGAGGACGGTCGAGGCCTCGCTCGCGCTGCTCCCCGTGGCGAGCAGCAGCACGAAGGCGATGCCCCCGACCACGAGCGGCACGACGGCGAAGACCAGGACGAGGAGCAGCACGACACCCACGACCGAGCGCCACCAGCCGGGTCGGCCCACCCGGTGCAGCTCGTGGTAGCGCGGCCGGAAGTCGGGGGCCAGCGGTGCGGGCACGGCGTCAGGCCAGGGCCGACTGCAGGCGCGCGAGACTGCGCTCGCGGCCCAGCAGCTCCAGCGACTCGAACAGCGGCGGGCTGATCCGCTTTCCGGTCACGGCGACGCGCACCGGACCGAAGGCCACGCGGGGCTTGAGCTCCATGCCCTCGATCAGCGCCACGCGCAGCGCCTCCTCGATGGCCGCGGTCGACCACTCGTGCAGCCCGGAGAGGGCGTCGTACGACGCCTGGACGACGCCGCGGCCCGTCTCGTCGAGCAGCTTGGCGACGTCGGCGGGGTCGCGCTCGAAGTCGGCCTCGTCGACGAACAGGAAGCCGAGCATCGGCGCGGCCTCGGTGAGCTTGTTGATCCGCTCGGCCACCAGAGGCATCGCCAGCTCGAGCATCTGGGCGTCGGCGTCGGTCACCGGGTCGCCCACGACGCCCGCTTCCTTGAGGAAGGGCAGCACGCGGTGGGTGATCTCGTCGATCGAGAGCAGCCGCATGTGCGAGGCGTTGATGGCCTCGGCCTTCTTGAGGTCGAAGCGCGCCGGGTTGGGGTTGACGTCCTTGATGTCGAACTTCTCGACCATCTCGTCCAGGGAGAAGACGTCGCGGTCCGCGGCGATCGCCCACCCGAGGAGGGCGAGGTAGTTGAGCAACCCCTCGGGCAGGAAGCCCTGCTCGCGGTAGAGCGCCATGTGGGCCTGCGGGTCGCGCTTGGAGAGCTTCTTGTTGCCCTCGCCCATGACGTAGGGCAGGTGGCCGAACGCGGGCGTCTCCTTCGCGACGCCGAGCTCCTTGAGCGCGTCGAAGAGCGCGACCTGGCGGGGGGTGCTGGAGAGCAGGTCCTCGCCGCGCAGCACGTGGGTGATCTCCATCGTCGCGTCGTCGACCGGCGCAGTGAGGGTGTAGAGCGGGTCGCCGTTGGCGCGGCACAGCGCGAAGTCGGGGACGTGCTCGGTCTCGAAGGTGATGTCGCCACGGACCAGGTCGTCCCACGTGATCGACCCGTCGGGCATCCGGAAGCGGACGATCGAGGAGCGTCCCTCGGCCTCGAAGGCGGACCGCTGCTCGTCGCTGAGCTCGCGGCAGAAGCCGTCGTAGCCCATCACCTTGGAGCCGCTCGCCTTGCGGCGCGCCTCGACCTCGTCGTTCGTGCAGAAGCAGTCATAGGTGTACGACGACTCGCGCAGGCGGGCGAGCACGTCGGCGTAGATCTCGGTGCGCTCGGACTGGCGGTAGGGACCGTGGGCCCCACCGACCACGACGCCCTCGTCCCAGCTGAGGCCGAGCCACTGCATGAGGTCGATGAGCGAGTCGTAGGACTCCTCGGTGTTGCGCGCCTTGTCGGTGTCCTCGATGCGGAAGACGAAGGTGCCACCGTGGTGTCGCGCGAACGCCCAGTTGTAGAGGGCGGTGCGGGCGAGGCCGACGTGCGGCGACCCCGTCGGGGACGGAGCCATGCGGACGCGGACGGGCCGGCGGTCGGGGCTGGTCATCGGGTGCTCAATTCCTCTGGGCGACGGGGTTGGTCAGGGCGCCGATGCCGGCGATCGAGATCTCGACCTCGTCGCCGACCTGCATCGGCCCGACACCCTCGGGGGTGCCGGTCAGGATGACGTCGCCGGGCAGGAGCGTCATCACCGACGAGACGTGGGCCACGAGGGTCGGGACGTCGAAGATCATGTCGGCGGTCGAGCCGTCCTGCACGAGGTCGCCGTTGAGGTAGGTCTGCACCTCACGACCGTCGGCGAAGGCCTGCGGGTCGAGGTCGGTCTCGATCCAGGGCCCGATCGGGCAGAACGAGTCGAACCCCTTGGCGCGCGTGAACTGCACGTCGGAGCGCTGCAGGTCGCGCGCGGTCACGTCGTTGGCGATGGTGTAGCCGAAGATCACGTCGGTGGCCTGCTCGGCCGGCACGTCGCGGCAGATGCGGCCGATGACGACCGCCAGCTCGCCCTCGTAGTGGAGGTTGCTGGTCTGCGACGGGTAGAAGATCGGGTCGCCGGGACCCACCACCGACGTGTTGGGCTTGAGGAACATCAGCGGCTCGTTGGGCAGGTCGTTGCCCATCTCGGCGGCGTGCGCGGCGTAGTTGCGACCGATGCCGACGACCTTGCTGCGCGGGATGATCGGCGCGAGGAGGCGTACGTCGCTGAGCTTGTGCTCCTCCTCGAGCAGCTTGACCCCGGCATAGAGGGGGTCGCCGGCGAGGGCCACGACGACCGAGTCCTCGGCGGGCTGGCCGAACTCGTCGACCTCACCGGTGACGACGCCGAAGCGGGGCTCCTCGCCCGTGCTGAACCGACAGATGCGCATGCCCCGAGGCTATCCAACCGTCCGTCAGTGGCCGGCGGCGCGGTGCAGGGCGGCGAGGCTGGAGGCGACGTCGTCGAAGGTCGTGGACCAGTTGCTCACGCTGACCCTGAGCACCGCCTGGCCGTGCCACCGGGAGCCGGTGGTCCAGGCCGTCCCCTCCGCGAGCATCGCGTCGACCACGGCCCGGGTGCGGTCGTCGTCGCCGAAGGAGGCGCACACCTGGGTGAACTCCACGTCGTTGAGCACCTCGGCGCCCTCGATCGCCGCGATCCCCTCGGCGAAGGCGGCCGCGTGGTCGCAGAAGCCGTCGACGAGCTCGGCCACGCCGTCGCGGCCCAGTGCCCGGAGCACCGCCCAGACGGGGAACGCGCGACCACGACGGCTGATCTCGGGCACCTTGTCGAACGGCTCGCCCGCGGCGTCGTGGATGAGGTACTCGCCGTGCATGCCCATCGCGGCGCGCAGGGCTGCCCGGTCGCGGACGATCGCGAGCCCGCAGTCGTAGGGCACGTTGAGGGTCTTGTGGGCGTCGGTCGCCCACGAGTCGGCGCGGTCGGCCCCTGCGAGGAGGTGGCGCCGCCGCGGCGAGGCCCCCGCGAAGAGGCCGAACGCGCCGTCGACGTGCACCCACGCCCCCGCGTCGTGGGCGGCCGCGATCGCCGCGTCGAAGGGGTCGAACGCACCGGAGTGGACGTTGCCCGCCTGCAGGCACACCACCGTCGGACGTCCGTCACCCGCGTCGAGGGCTGCTGCCAGGGCGGCCGCCTCGATGCGTCCCTGGTCGTCGACGGCCACCGGCTCGGGCGCACCAAGCCCGAGGTAGCGCAGGCTGAGGTCGATGGTGTCGTGGCGCTCGGCCCCGACCAGGACGCGTACACCCGGCGAGCCCACCAGCCCGCGCTCGGCGACGTCCCAGTCCGCCCGCCGCAACACCTCGTCACGCCCGGCGGCGAGGCAGGTGAAGTTGGCCATCGTGCCCCCGGTGACGAAGCCGACGGCACTGCCGGCCGGGAGGCCGAGCAGGTCGACGACCCAGGCCTCCGTCACGTCCTCGACCGCGGAGTGGGCAGGCGTCAACAGCCGCAGCCCGGAGTTCTGGTCCCACGCGCTGACCAGCCAGTCCACCGCCAGTGCAGCCGGGTGCGTGCCGCCGATGACGAAGCCGAAGAACCGTCCACCGGGCATCGCGGTCAGGCCGGGCTCGCACGCCTCGGCCAGCTCGTCGACGACCGCCGCAGGGTCGGTCGGCCCGTCCTGGAGGCGCCGGTCGAGGCGGGCGAGCACCTGCTCGGCGTTCATGGCCGGCGGGACCGGTCGCGCGGCGAGCGAGTCGAGCCACCCGAGCGCGTGCGCGTACGCCCTCTCGAGGCCGGCGGTGCGGTCCATCCCGGCAGTGTCCACCCGGCATCGGCCGCACGTCGAGGGCCTCGAAGCGGCGGCGACCGCTCCCCCGCACTAGCCTTGGCGCAGTGCACGTGCTGTCGACCTCCGAGTGGCGTCCCCTCGCCGAGGCGCACGCCGCCCGCGTCGACGACTTCGTCCAGCCGCACCTCACCCGTCGTGCCGACCAGGTGAAGCACCCCGTCCACGACTTCCTCTTCACCTACTACTCCCAGCGGCCCGCCCAGCTGCGCCGCTGGCACCCCGGCTTCGGCGTCGCGCTCGAGGACGCCGACGACCATGCCGGCCTCAAGGGCTACGAGCAGGTCGAGTGCGGTCGCGGCAGCAGTCGCCACGGGGCTGCGCACACGACCCGGGTCGCGGAGGCGTACGTCGCCTCGCAACGTCCGCTGCTCACCCAGCTGCACGCGCTGCTGACCGCCACCGCCGCCCGCACGCCCCAGTTCGGCTGCTTCGGCCTGCACGAGTGGGCGATGGTGCACCGCTCGGTCGAGCACGGCACCCGGCACGACTGGCCCCTGCGCCTCGGCGCCGAGGGCACCGACGCGGTCGTGGAGTCGCACCGGATCGCCTGCTCGCACTTCGACGCGTTCCGGTTCTTCACCCCCACCGCCCGCCCGCTCAACACCCTGCAGCCGGCCCGTGACGACCGACCCGCGTTCGAGCAGCCCGGCTGCCTGCACGCCGGGATGGACCTCTACAAGCACGCCTTCCGGCTCACGCCGATGGTCGCCAGCGACCTGGTGGCCGACTGCTTCGAGCTGGCCCGCGACATCCGGGTGCTCGACATGCGCGCCGCGCCCTACGACCTCGCCGACCTCGGCTTCGAGCCGGTGCGGATCGAGACCACGGAGGGCAAGGCGGCGTACGTCGAGGCGCAGCGCGGGTTCGCCGAGCGCGGTGCTCCGCTTCGGGCGCGGCTGGTCGAGGAGTGCGAGCGGCTGCTGGCGGTCGTGCCGGCCTGAGCCGGCGCGATCAGACGGCGGGGTCGACGACCTCGGGATCCGGGTCGACGGGCGGGCTCTCGGGGTCGAGGCACGCCCACTCCGAGACGTCGCCGTGGTCGTTGCTCACCCGGACGCACGGACGATCGGCGACCTCGGTGCGCACCTCGACGTCCACCCCGGCCGACGGGGTGAACTGCTCGCCGGCGACGTCCGCCGACTCCCCGGCGGCGAGGTCGAGGGCCACGCCCTGCCCGGTGGACAGCACGCTCTGGTACTGCAGCCACTCCATCTGGCCGCGGTCGTCGTACATCGGACGGGTGCGGTCGATCCGTGCGTCGAGCTCGATCGCGATGGGCGTGGCGACGGCGAAGGCGGCCACGACGCCGACGACCACCGCAGTGGTCGGGCTTGCCCACCGGGGGCCGGGTGTCGACGTCATGGCACCTCTTCAGAACTCGTAGCCGAAGGCGTCGATGGTGTCGGCGAACACCGTCGCGACACGCTGCTTGGAGGCGGGCGTGTAGAGCTCGCGGTAGTGACCGGCCGGTCGGGCGTTGCCCTTGGCGCGGGGCAGGTCGGGCTCGCCGGGCAGCCCGAGGTGCTCCCAGACGTCGCGGAGCTCGGCGTCGAGGTTCTCGTAGCGCAGCACGCGGTCGAGCGCCATCTTGCCGCGGATGCGGTAGAGGCGACGGTTGTTGGCGAGCTGCTCGATCCAGATCTCCTGGACGTAGGCCTCGAAGTCCGGCAGCTCGGGCCGGTCCTTGTACTTCCAGAAGTAGAGCGAGACGACCGCGTCCCACGGGTTGCGCTCGATCGCGAAGGTGAAGTAGTCGCCGAAGACGTCGGCGCCGACGAGGTCGCGGGTCGCCTTGGCGCCCATGTGGTTGTAGGCCTTGCGCGGCAGCGGCGGAGACTGGAAGTTCTGCGGCGGACGTCCCCCGGCGGCCTGTCGGAGCTCCTCGTCCTCGGGGCTGATCTCGGTGATGATGTCGTCGGGTCCGCACACCTTGGACAACGCGATCTCCACGCTCGTGCCCGCCGTCTTGCGGGTCTTGAGGAAGATGAAGCGGTGCTGGTGGGACGCGATCACGGGACGACCCTATCCGTCCCGGCCCCCCGGCCCCACGACTACGGTGGGCGCCGTGACCGAGCCCCGGACAGCGACCGGCCAGCACGTCCGCGGCGAGGACTGGTACGGCGACGACCTCGGCGCCGCGCGCTTCGTCGACTGCACCTTCACCGACGTCGACCTCTCCGAGTCCACGACGTCCGGGGCCACCTTCGAGCGGTGCACCTTCCACGGCGGGCGGTTCAACGCCTCGGTCCACACCGCCACCGCCTTCGTCGGGTGCGACTTCCGGCGTACGTCGTTCTTCGACGCGACGCTCGACGGGTGCAAGCTGGTCGGCTCGGTCTTCGCCGAGTGCACCCTGCGCCCGCTCACCGTCGTCGGCGGGTCGTGGCTCGGCGTGACGATCCGCGGCGCCAACCTCTCCCGCCTCGACCTCACCGGGGTGGACCTCCGCGAGGCCGACCTGTCGATGTCGGACCTCACCCTGACCTCGCTCGCCCGGGCCCGGCTGGACCGTGCCGTGCTGCGGCAGGCGAGGCTCGACCGCACCGACCTGCGCGGTGCGAGCCTCGACGGCGTCGACCTGTCGGCGGCCGAGCTGAAGCGGACGCGGCTCGACCTCGCCGGCGCCGTGCTGCTCGCCGAGCTGCACGGCGCGGACGTCGACGTTGCTACCTGAGGACGTGGTGAACGGATCCCCGGCCGAGATCCGTTCACGGCGTCCTCAGATATCGGGGTCGAGGCGGGCGCGCAGGCCGTCGATGACCAGGTCGAGCCCGAGGTCGAAGTCGGGCAGGGAGTCGAGCGAGCGCTCGACGGCGCCGAGACCGACGGCCTGGCGGGCGGTCTGCTCCTCGAAGGCGTGGCCGAAGACGTAGTGGACGAGGGCGCGCGAGGCGACGGGGACCAGCTCCGCGGGCACGTCGGCCTCGGTGAGCACCTTCTCCAGCTCCGCCACCGGCGCGGCGGCACCGAGGCCGAAGGCCCACACCGTCGCGACGACATCGGCGCCGTCGGTGCACGCGAGCATCGCGTGCCGCAGCTCGGAGCACACCTCGCGCAGCCGGTCGGGCCACTCCGACGCCGTACGGGGTCGTGCGCCGCGGGCCAGGATCTCGTCCGCGACGGCCGCGAGCAGTGCCTGCTTGCTCGGGAAGTGGTGGTAGATCGCGCTCGGCTGGACGTCGAGCTCCGCGCCGAGGCGACGCATGGTGAGGGCGGCGAGCCCGTGGGCGTCGAGCAGGGTGACGGCCTGCTCGAGCACGTCCGCGCGGCGGTGCGGCACGACGTACCCCCTCCCCTCTCGACCCGGCGTTGACGGGACGCCGCGACGACCCTAACCTGAACGCCGTTCAACTGATCACCGTTCAGGTAGAGGAAACACCCCATGAGCACTCGCCGCAACCCCGGCACCGACGTCGCCCTGATCGCCGCCTTCGCGGCCCTCGTCGCGGTGTGCGCCCTGCTGCCGGCCATCAAGGTCGCCGGGCCTGTGCCGATCACCCTGCAGACCTTCGCGGTGCTGCTGTCCGGCGCCGTGCTCGGCATGCGGCGCGGCTTCCTCGCGGTGCTGCTCTACGTCGTGGCGGGCGCGGCGGGGCTGCCGATCTTCTCCGGCGGGGCGGCCGGCCTCGCCGTGCTCACCGGCCCCACGGCCGGCTACCTGATCGGCTTCCCGCTGGCGGCCGGCCTGTGCGGCGCCATCGTCGAGCGCCTCCCCCGCCGCTCGCTGGTCAGCCCGGTCGCGATCTTCTGCGCCGGGATCGTCAGCTCGGCGCTGTGCATCCACACCCTCGGCATGGCCGGCCTGGTCCTGCGCGCCGACCTCACCTGGGCCCAGGCCTGGGACGTCGACAAGATCTTCTGGATCGGCGACGTCCTCAAGAACATCGCCATGGCGCTCGTCGCCACCGCTGTCCACCGCGCCTTCCCCGACCTGCTCGACCGCCCGACGACGCGGGAGCCCGCCGACCAGGGCCAGCCCGAGGGCACGCCCACCGCGTGAGCGGGATCCGTCTCGAGAAGGTCACCGTCTCGGTCCCGACCCACGACCGCGAGCGGCGCATCCTCCACGAGACCTCACTGGAGCTGACCGAGCACCGGGTCGCGCTCGTCGGTCCCAACGGGTCGGGGAAGTCGACGATCGCGCGGCTGCTCAACGGGCTCGTCCGGGCGTCGACCGGCCGGGTGCTGGTCGAGGGCCTCGACGTGGCGCGAGACGGCCGGGACGTACGCCGTCGGGTGGGGTTCGTGTTCACCGACCCGGCGGCCCAGCTCGTCATGCCGACCGCCCGCGAGGACGTCGCCCTGTCGCTGCGGCGCACACACCCCGACAAGGCCGAGCGTCTCGCCGCGGCCGACCGGGTGCTGGCCGACTTCGGCCTGGAGGGCTTCGGGGACCGCAGCGTGCACGGGCTCTCCGGCGGCGAGGGACAGCTCCTCGCACTCGCGGGGGTGCTCGCGACCAGGCCGTCGATCCTCGTGGCCGACGAGCCGACGACCCTGCTCGACCTCGGCAACAGCCGCCGCATCGGCGACCTGCTGCTCGGCCTTGAGCAGCAGGTCGTCGTCGTCACCCACGACCTCGACCTGGCCGCCCAGTGCGACCGGGTGCTGCTGGTCCGCGACGGCAGGGTGGAGCGCGACGGTGACCCGTCCGCGGTCCTCGACCACTACCGGGCGACCGCATGACCACCCGACGATGAGCGCCCAGCTCCTCGGCCTGCACCAACCGGGAACGACGGTGCTCCACCGGCTCCCGGCCGGCGCCAAGCTGCTCGGCCTGATGGTGGCCAGCATCGTGGTGGTCGCGGTGCGGGGTCCGGTGTCGGCACTGGTCTTCGTCGCCGTCGCCGCGGCCCTGCTGGTCTGGTCGGGCGCGCGGCTCGGCCTCACCCTGCGCGCGATGCGCTGGCTGCTGCTGACCGCGGCGATCCTCGGCGCATGGACCGTCTGGCAGAACGGCTGGCCGCGCGCGATCGAGGTCGTCGGCGACCTGGTCGCCCTCATCCTGCTCGCCACCACGATGACCGTGACCACGCCGGTCGACGAGGTGATGGACGCGGTCGCGCGCGGGCTGCGGCCGCTGCGCCGGGTGGGCGTCGACCCCGAGGCGGTGGCGCTGGCGTTCTCGCTGATGCTCCGCGCCATCCCCACCACGATCGCGCTCGCCGAGGAGTCGCGCGATGCGGCGCTCGCGCGCGGGCTGGAGCGCTCGCCTCGGGCCCGACTGATCCCGTTCGTGGTCCGCGTGGTCGCGCGGGCGCGCGACACCGGTGACGCGCTGCACGCGCGCGGGATCGGGGACTGAACATCGGACTCTCCCCCGGCGCCCCGATGAACTTCCACCCGCAGGCGTGGAGCTTCATCCACGGCTGAGCGTGATCACGACGATCTGCGCCTGGACTTCCACGCGCTCGGGTGGAAGTTCATCGGCGTCGATCCGAGCGGCGACCCGTACGCCCTCACCAACCGGGCGGCCGCCGGGCGGCCCACGGCGCCGCGGCCTCGACCTGCGCGGCGAGGGAGAGCAGCAGCTCCTCCTCCGCCGGTCGCGCGGCGAGCATCACGCCGACCGGCAGCCCGTCGTCGGTCCAGTGCAGCGGCAACGACATCGCCGGCATGCCGGTCACGTTCCAGGCGCTGGTCCACGGCGTGAACGCCTTCTGGGCGGCGAAGTCGCGGGCCGGGTCGGCGTCGTCGCGCAGCGCCCCGACCTCGACGGGCGGGCTCGCGAGGGTGGGCGTGACGACGACGTCGTACGACGCCAGCGCGGCGAGCGCGGCCGCCGCGTGCTGCCGCAGCCGGCCGATCGCGAGCCCGAGCTCCGGCCCGCTGACGGCGTGGCCGAGACCGCCCAGCCATCGGGTCAGCGGACGCAGCCGGTCCTCGCGGCCGGGCGGCGCGGGCGACAGGGCGGTCAGCACCGCCCAGCAGGTCTCGAAGTCGGCCACGGCGTCGCGCGGGATCGGCACGGGCACGTCCTCCACGTCGTGGCCGAGGGACTCGAGCAGGCGGGAGGCGTCGTCCCACGCGGCCACCGATGCCGGGTGGACGTCGACGTCGGCGATGACCGGTGCGATGAAGCGGGCGACCCGGAGCCGTCCCGGCGCACGGTCGCACGCCTCGAGGAAGGTGCCCGACGGCTCGGGCGCCCAGTAGGGGTCACCGACCCGGCGGCCTGCCAGCACGTCGAGCAGCGCGGCTGCGTCGCGCACCGTGCGGGCCAGGGTCCCGGCGGTCGCGAGCCCCACGGGGTCGCCGTAGCGGGGCGCTCCGCTGATCCGTCCTCGTGAGGGCTTCAGACCGACCAGGCCGCAGCACGAGGCAGGGATCCGGATCGACCCGCCCCCGTCGGACCCGGGCGCGACCGGCAGCAGCCCGGCGGCGACCGCCGCCGCGGCTCCACCGGACGAGCCGCCAGCGGTGCGCGAGGTGTCCCAGGGCGTGACGGCCGGTGGGGCGACGTCGGGCTCGGTGTAGCAGGGCGAGCCGAACTCCGGCGTGTTGGTCTTGCCCAGGCTCGGCATGCCGGCGGCCTCGACGGTGAGGACGAGGTCGTCGGAGGCATCCGGCACGAAGTCGTCGTACGCCGCCGAGCCGAAGGTGGTGCGGACCCCGGCCGTGGGGTGGAGGTCCTTGATGCCCGTCGGGACGCCCCACAACGGACCTGCGCCCGGGGGGCGCCCCGCCTCGGCCAGCACGGTGGTCAGCCGTCGCGCGTGGTCACGCGCCAGGTCGTGCGTCGGCGTGATGAAGGCGCCCACCTCGATCGAGCCGGCACGGCCGGCGTAGTGCTCGACCAGCTCGAGCGGCGACACCTCGCCCCGGCGTACGGCGTCACCCTGCTCGAGCGCGGTCAGGTCGTGGAGCACACGGCCGAACCTAGCGCCCGTCAGGCGGCGACGACGACCTCGTGCGCGACGAGGGCGTCGAGGGCGCCGAGGAAGCGCTGCACGGCTGCCTCGTCCTGCAGCGGGTCGCCCTCGAGGGCGGGCTCGTCGACGACGATGCCCTCCACCACGACGGCGCCTGCGATGGTGGCCGAGTGGCGGGCGTGCTCGTGCGACCACTTGCCGCCGTACGGCGTGGGGGTGGCGCCGATGGCCGCGAACGGCTTGCCGACGATGGCGCCCTGGCCGTAGGGGCGCGAGAGCCAGTCGATGGCGTTGTTGAGCACGGCCGGCATGGTGCCGTTGTACTCCGGCGTCACGGCCAGCACGCGGTCGGCTCCGGCGACGGCCTCACGGAGGGCGGTGGCGGCGGCCGGCGCGGCGTCGCCGTCGAGCTCCTCGGTGTAGAACGGGACGGCGTCGAGGCCCTGCACGACGTCGACGGTGACACCTGCGGGGGCGTGGTCGCGGAGGTGCTCGGCGATGCGACGGTTGAGCGAGCCGGCGCGGTTGGAGCCGAGGAGGACGGCGACACGGGTCTGCTTCTGAGTGGTCATGCTCGTCGAAACGGACCGTGGTCCGCTTCTATTCCCGGTGCGGCCGATCCTTCTCGAGACCTAGGCTGGCGGGGTGACCCACCTCCTGCCGCTGGCCGACGAGCCCGCGCCCGAGCGGGCCGACGCGGCGCGCAACCGCGAGGCGATCCTCGCAGCGGCGCTGCGCCTGGTGCGGACACGGGGGGTCGGGTGCGTGACGATGGACACGGTCGCCGCCGAGGCGGGGGTCGGCAAGGGCACCCTGTTCCGGCGCTTCGAGAGCCGCGAGGGGCTGATGGCCGCGGTCCTCAACGAGTCCGAGACCGCATGGCAGGGGCAAGTCATCTCGGGCCCGCCCCCGCTGGGGCCCGGCGCCCCACCGCTGGACCGGCTGCTCGCCTTCGGGCACTCCCGCCTGCGGACCAACCTGACCCACGCCGAGCTCATCGCGGCTGCGGGTCGTCCCGGCGCCCGGTCGGCTGCCGCCGTCTCGTTCGCCAACATGCACGTCCGTTACCTGCTGGGCGAGCTCGGGGTCACCGGGGACCTGCTGATGCTCGCCACCGCGCTCCTCGCGCCACTGGAGATGGTCGTGCTGGACCAGCAGGTCAACGCCGAGCACATCGCGCTCGACCGGATCGAGGCCGGGTGGGACGACCTCGTACGCCGCGTGGTCGGCGCCTGACCCTGCCGTCCTCAGCCGGCGAGCTCGGCGAGCTTGCGCTTCATGGCCGCGATCTCGACCTGCTGGTCGGAGCCGATGTGACCGGCGAGCTGGAAGACCTCGGACTCCTGCCCGCCCTCGCCCTCGGTCAGCAGCGACTCCACCATGAGCACCGCTCCCTCGTGGTGGCGGATCATGCCCGCCAGGAACAACCGGTCGAAGCGTGGACCCGAGGCGCGCTCGAGCCGGTCCATCTCCCGGGGCGTGAGCATCCCCGGCATCCCGTGCTCACCGTCGCCGTGACCCGCATGCATGCCGGTGATGCTCTCGCCGCGGGTGGTCAGCCACCCCTCGAGCTGGTCGATCTCCGCGAGCTGGGACACCTCGATCCGCTCCGCCATCGCCGTCAGGTCGGGGTCGTCGGCGCGGTCGCCGACGAGCGCCGTCATCTCCAGGGCCTGCTGGTGGTGCGGGATCATCCCCTGCACGAAGGCGACGTCGGCGGCGGTGTACGCCGGGTCGTCGACCGACTCGGCCTCCTCGGGCGACAGTGTCGTGTTGGACTCCCCCGGCGCACCGAGCTGCACCACGGGCGCGGCCTCGTCCTCGGGCTCGGCCTCGGAGGTGCAGCCCGCGAGCGGAAGCACGAGCACTGCGAGCGCAGCGGTGGCGCGGCCCAGACTGCGGACTCGGGTTGTCGGCATGCGGTCTCCATTCACGGCGGTGATGCCACATTCTGGGTCTGGCGGTCGCGGCCTGTCATCGCTACGTTGACAGGTCATAGTAGGTCGACCACGCCGCGGCCCTCCCGGACCGGACATCACGTGCCGACCTGAGCTGGGAGGGTCACCGCGATGTCTCGTCAACCCCGTCGGAGCCGGACCACGATGCGCGCCGCGGGGGTGCTGGTCCTGGCCGCCGCGCTCGTCCCCGCCGCGGCCTACGCTGCCGACCCGCGCGAGGACCTCCCGCCGGGCTACCTCCCGTGGTCGGAGGCGAGCAGCAACATCGAGCTGCTCGACAACGACCCCCGCGCCGGTGCCTTCGACTCGGACGTGACGGGCTTTAACGGCATCGGGTTCGCCAACTCCGACCTCGCGTTCAGCGGCGACAACGCGATCGTCGGTAGCTTCAACGGCTTCCAGGTCTACGACCTCTCCGACCCGACCGACCCGACGCTGCGCACGTCGTTCGTGTGCCCGGGCGGGCAGGGCGACCCGTCGGTCTACGGTGACCTGCTCTTCATCTCCGTGGAGGAGACGCGGGGCCGCATCGACTGCGGCACCCAGGGCGCCCCCGGCGCCGTGAACGCCGAACGGTTCCGCGGCGTGCGGATCTTCGACATCTCCGACATCGACAACCCGGTGCAGCTCCCCGGCGTGCAGACCTGCCGCGGCTCCCACACCCACACGATCGTCTCCGACCCCGACGACCCGGCCAACGTCTACATCTACAACTCCGGCACCTCCGGCGTCCGGTCGCCGTTGGAGCTGGCGGGCTGCGAGAACGTCAACCCCAACAACCCGGCCCCGGTGACCTCGGGCAACCCGACCCAGTGGCGCATCGACGTCATCAAGGTCCCGCTCGTGGCACCCGAGACCGCTGCCATCGTGAGCCAGCCCCGGATCTTCACCGACCCCGCGACCGGCGCCTTCAACGGCCTGCAGAACACCACGCCCGGCACCCTGCACCCCAGCGGTACGCCGTACTCCCCGCTGCCCAACACCAACACCTGCCACGACGTCACCGCCTTCCCGGCGCGTGAGCTGGTGGCCGGCGCCTGCCAGGGCAACGGCATCCTGCTCGACACCGAGGACCCGGTGAACCCGGTGCGCCTGGATGCGGTGTCCGACCCGAACTTCTCCTACTGGCACTCCGCGAGCTTCAACAACGACGGCACCAAGGTGATCTTCACCGACGAGTGGGGCGGTGGCACCAGTGCCCGGTGCCGCGCGACCGACCAGCCGGAGTGGGGCGCCGACGCGCTCTTCGACCTCGAGGGCGACCAGATGGAGTTCGCGAGCTACTACAAGATGCCGGCCGTGCAGACCACCGCGGAGAACTGCGTCGCGCACAACTCGTCGCTGGTCCCGGTGCCCGGTCGCGACATCCTCGTCCAGGCCTGGTACCAGGGCGGCCTGTCGGTGATCGACTTCAGCGACACCGCCAACCCGGTCGAGATCGCCTACTTCGACCGCGGGCCGATCAGCACGCCGGCGAACCCCAACGGACTCAACCTCGGCGGACTGTGGTCGACCTACTGGTACAACGGCCAGGTCTACGGCACCGAGATCGCACGCGGCTTCGACACCTTCGGCCTGACCACGAGTGACATGCTCAGCGAGAACGAGCTCGACGCCGCTCGCGAGGTGCAGCTCGAGGAGTTCAACGCCCAGCACCAGGAGCAGATCGTCTGGACGCCGAGCTTCAACGTCGCCGGTGCCTACTTCGACCAGGCCGTCCGGTCGGGCGAGCTCGCCGGAGCCACGCTGGCCAAGGTGTCCAAGCACCTCGAGAAGGCAGAGCAGCTCGACGGTCGGGGTGCCGCGTCGAAGGCCCAGCTGGCCAACGCCATCCGGGTGCTCGACGACTCCGGCGACCAGGGCGAGCTCAAGCAGGCGCTGAAGGAGCTCCGCGAGCATCTCTGAGCGGCGGGGGCGCCACCACCGGTCCGGTGGTGGCGCCGCCCCTCAGCGGTGGTGGCGCCGCAGCCCGAAGGTGAGCCCGTCGACGAGCGCACCCCACGACGCCTCGATCACGTTGGCGCCGACACCGACGGTGACCCACGACGACTCCCCGTCGGTGGTCTCGATGAGCACGCGGGTGATCGCGTCGGTGCCGTGCCCCTGGTCGAGGATGCGCACCTTGTAGTCGATCAGCTCGAACTTCGCGACCTCGGGGAAGGCCTGGCCGATCGCCTCGCGCAGGGCGGCGTCGAGGGCGTTCACCGGCCCGTTGCCCTCGCCGGTGACGACGTAGCGCACCCCCTCGGCCCGGAGCTTCACCGTCGCCTCGGAGACGGCCTCGCCCTGGGTGCGCGTCTCGGTGATCACGCGCCACGACTCGACGTCGAAGTAGGACGGCCGGGTGCCCTCCACCTCCTCGGCCAGCAGCAGCTCGAACGAGGCATCTGCTGCCTCGAAGGTGTGGCCGCGCTGCTCCATCGCCTTGACCCGCTCGGTGACGCGGGTGACCAGCTCCCGGTCGTCGGAGAGGTCGTAGCCGAGCTCGCGACCCTTGAGCTCGATGGAGGCGCGACCGGCCATGTCGGAGACGAGGAGGCGCATGTCGTTGCCGACGACGAGCGGGTCGAGGTGCTGGTAGAGGTCGGGGTCGACCTTGATGGCGCTGGCGTGAAGGCCCGCCTTGTGCGCGAACGCGGACGTGCCGACGTAGGGCTGGCGTGAGGCCGGCGGGACGTTGGTGACCTCCGCGACCGCATGGGCGATGCGGGTGGCCTCGCGGAGCAGGCCCTGGGGCAGGACGGCGCGGTCCAGCTTCAGCTCGAGGTTGGCCACGACGGTGACCAGGTCGGCGTTGCCGGTCCGCTCGCCGTAGCCGTTGATGCACCCCTGGACGTGGGTCGCACCGGCGGCGACGGCGGCCAGCGAGTTGGCCACCGCGCAGCCGCTGTCGTTGTGGGCGTGGATGCCGACCCGGGCACCGGTCGTCCCGACCACGTCGAGCACGACGTCGGAGACCCAGTCGGGCAGCATGCCGCCGTTGGTGTCGCACAGCGCGACCACCTCGGCGCCGGCCTCGGCGGCGGTGCGCAGCACCTCGAGGGCGTAGGCCCGGTTGGCGCGGTAGCCGTCGAAGAAGTGCTCGGCGTCGAGGAAGACCGTCTGGCCCTCCTCGCGCAGGTGCGTGACCGTGTCGCGCACCATCGCGAGGTTCTCCTCGAGCGTGGTGCGCAGGGCGAGCTCGACGTGCCGGTCGTGCGACTTCGCCACGAGGGTGACCACGCCCGCCCCGGAGTCGCGGAGGGCGGCGACGAGCGGGTCGTCCGCGGCGCGTACGCCGGCCCGGCGGGTCGCGCCGAAGGCGGCGAGCCTGGCGTGCTTGAGGTCGAGCTCCTCCCGGGCGCGGCGGAAGAACTCGGTGTCCTTGGGGTTCGCCCCCGGCCAGCCACCCTCGATGTAGCCCACGCCGAGGCCGTCGAGCTGCTTGGCGATGGACAGCTTGTCGGCGACCGAGAGGTTGAGGCCCTCCTGCTGGGCGCCGTCGCGCAGGGTGGTGTCGTAGACGTGGAACGAGCCGTGCAGGTCCATCGGAGGTCTCTCGGTCGCGAGTGTGGGGCGGCGGTGGGGCAGAAAAAAACCTCCTGGGGTGCAGGAGGTAGGCGCGGCGGGGATCCCGTCGCGCTAGGAAATGATGATGCTGGTGCAGGTGGTCACGCATCCATGGTGCCACCGATCCCACGCCCCTGAGACGTACGTCTCGGCATCCGGTCGGCACGCACACGCGTGCCCCGGGCGCCACCCCCCACGAGCGACACCCGGGGCACGTGATGTCCCCCCGGACCCTGAGCCGGTCAGCAGCTGTAGGCGTCTGCCCCGGCGACGTACGTCTCCACCATCTGCATCGGCAGCGGCGAGCCCTCGGCGAAGTACTCCAGCCCCTTGCCGTCGGCGCCGTTGGGGTTGGTGCGGCCCGTGTGCTTGGGGTCGCCGATGGTCATCTTCTCGAAGACCTTGAGCCCGACCGGCAGCCCGGCCTCCCGGAGCGCGGCGTAGCCGGCGTCGCGAGCGCCGTCGCAGGCGGCGGTGTAGCCCTCGAAGCCCGCGCCCATCTCGGCGGAGACGACGAACCAGTTCGACGACGTCGGCCCGTTGAGCGAGTACATCGGGATGAAGCAGTGGTGAGCGCTGGCGCTTGCCGCGGTGACGGCGATGGCTGCGGCCGCGCCG
This sequence comes from Nocardioides sp. T5, assembly GCF_048161455.1. Lineage (NCBI taxonomy): Bacteria > Bacillati > Actinomycetota > Actinomycetes > Propionibacteriales > Nocardioidaceae > Nocardioides > Nocardioides sp. T5. Next base: position 3,149,387 of record NZ_CP182415.1, read on the forward strand.
GCGGTGATGACGCCGAGGCGTCGGACGGTGGTGATGCCCATGGTTCTGTTCCCTCCCCCGGACCCCCTGCGGGTCGCGGCAGGAGCAGTCCACCGCCTGGGGCTGGCGTCGGCCACGAACAGCGACCCGCACAGTTCTCGCACAGTTGGCCGGGTGGCCGGGCGTCCCCCGCGAGGCGGTGCCCCGCGGGGGACGTCGGCTCGGGTCACCCGAGCGCGCGGTACTCCGTCCACGCCATCTGCATGCGAGCGGCCTGACCGTTGGTGAACTCGGTCATGCAGGAGTCGTAGGTGTAGTCCATGAAGTTGGTGATCGGGTCGAGTCCCCCGCCGGCGCACGTGTCGCGCGCGACCGGGCACTGGAAGGCAGGCGACGCCTCGGGGGCGGTGTCCGCGACGTAGTCGCCCGGCTCGGCGCACCCGCCCTGGAACGTGTGGTAGAGCTCGAGCCAGTGGCCGACCTCGTGCGTCGCGGTGTCGCCCTCGCCGTAGGTCGAGTAGACGCTGGTGTCACCGGTGTCGCCCGGGACGCTCGGCAGGCTGCGGTAGTCGACGACGACGCCGTCGCGGTACTGCGGGAGCGGGTTGCCGGCCGTGGCCTCGGCGTCGAAGTCGGAGGGGAAGTAGGCCCAGCCGAGGAGCGACTGGCCGAGCGAGGCGGAGTAGATGTTGAGCGTCTCCGAGGTGCTGTCACCGTAGAGCGCCTTCTTCATCGCCACCTCCTTGCCGCCACCGCGGAAGTAGCGCGGCTCGGCGCCGTTGGAGGAGATCAGGTTGAACCACTGCGGCTCGTAGGTGCGCGTCACCTCCTCGAGCTCGAAGGAGAAGCCGTGCGGGGCGTAGGCCTCGTTGAGCACCCGGATCTGCTCGTCGATGCGGGCACGGGAGAGGTCGCCGCCCTCCTGGCCACGGTCCTTGGCGATCACGTGGAAGCGCACCGGGACTGTCACGGGCTCGAACGCAGCGGCCGCCAGTGTCGTGCCGGGCTTGCCCTTGGCGGACGTGCGCGAGGTCGTGCGCGCCTTCGCCGCCTGGGCGAGCGGGTCCTTGTGCACGACGTGGAGGTCATCGCGCGGGATGGTGCCGGCCGGCGCGGCTGCGATGTCGCCGTAGTCGATGCAGTCGGTGGCCTTGTCCTTGGCGGGCGCGGCGAACGACGGCGTCGACATGCCCATCCCGAGGACGAGGGCGGTGGCCGCGACGCCGAGGCGTCGTAGGGCAGGGGTGCTGCTGAGGTGCATGGGGGGTCCCGTTCACGTGAGTCGGTTGAGGGGACCGTATGCCCGCGCGGCGGGTCGGGAGAAGACCCACTTTCGGGTGGAGCAGGCCGTCGGGACGACGCGAGAGCCCCCGACCTCTGGTCGGGGGCTCTCGTGATCGTCACCTACGGCCGGTCGGGGTCCTCGACCACGTGCACGGCCGCCTCCTCGGCGCCGGCCGCGGCACCGTCGATGCCCACGTCCTCGGCGACGAGGTCCTTCTCGGTGTCGGTCCGCACACCTTCGTCCGCGGCGACCAGGCGTCCCGCGCGCTCGCCCTCGGCGCCCTCGACGTCGGCCTGGACGGCCTCGCCCTCGCTCGAGTCCTCGGCCACCATCGCGGCCAGGTCACCACGCGCGGCCTCCTCGTCGGCGACCTCGTACGGGTCGGGCTCGGCGACCTCCTGGTCGACCCGCTGGTCGAGCGACTCGCCCTGGATCTCCTCGAGCGGGGTGTTGCCGTAGCCCTGCGCCGCCGACCACTTCTCCGGCGGCGAGTAGCCCTCGTCCAGCGGCTCGGCGAGACCCCGGTCGTCGACGAGGCTGTCGCCGTCGCCCTGGGGCTGGTTCTCGTCGTCGACGCTGTAGCCGTGGTAGCTCTCGTTGTCGGTGCTGTCCCCGGTGACGTCCACGGCCGGGTCGGTGCCGATCTCGGTGGCGATGTCGGGCTGGTCGGAGCTCATCGGTCCTCCTGCTGTCAGGTGCGTGGGCAGGCTAGGTACCCCGTGAGGGCCCACCTGAACGGCGAGGTCCGTCACAGCCAGCCGGGGAGCCTCACGTCGGAGAAGGGGGCGGCGTCGTACGGCGTCCAGCTGGTGCCCTGCGCCGACGCTGCGGCACCGAGGCCGGAGCCCGTGGCGGCGACCAGCAGGGTGACGAGCAGCCACGGCACGCCGCGACGGGCGAGCGGGTCGACGAGGCGGTGCACCGGCGAGCGCAGCCGCTCCGACCCCGGCCCCCACCAGGTCGACAGCGCGAACATCGCGCCGATCACGGCGAGCGAGGTCGTCAGCGACAGCGACGCCGCGAAGCAGAGGAGCGCGACCGCGCAGGCGATCCCGGCGCTCCAGAGGAAGAGCACGAGGGAGCCGCCGAGACCGGCAAGCGCGTGCCAGGGGGCGGCCAGCAGCACCTGGATGCCGTCGTACCACCTCGCGCCGCGACGGTAGCGGCGGTTGCCGGCGGACGCCGCGGCCAGCGAGCCGCTGCGCAGCGGCCACACGAGGACGAAGAGGACGGCGAGCGCGACGTAGGGGGCGAAGGTGATCGCGCCGGCCACGACGCCACCGGCGGCGAGGAGCGTGAGCGAGCGGCGCATCCGCTGGCCGGCGGGCACGTGCGGTCGGGCGGGCGGTCCGTAGTCGGTCACGTGCTCGGTCGAACCGTCCGGGAGGACGCGGGTCTGGCGGTGCGGGAGCGTCCCGGCGTCGCCCCACCCGACGGTGTCGTCGTGCTCGGAGCGGTCCCAGTCGTGGGACCAGTGGACCGGCTCGTCGACCGGCTCGTGGACCGGCTCGTGGACCTCCGGCGCGTGGAGCGGGGCGGCGACCGGCTCCGCCAGCGCGGCCGCACTGCCGACACGGGTCGGAGCCTCCAGGTCCTGGCGGACACCGGCGACGTAGGGCAGCGTGACCGGGCTCGCCGCGTGGTGGCGCTCCTCGGCCCCGGGCGTCCCGAGGTCCTCGAGCCAGTCGCGCACCTCCTCCAGCGAAGGCCGGTCCGCGGGCTCGGGCGCGAGCGCCTCCTCGACGAGCTCGACCACGACGGGGTCCAGGCCGGTCAGGTCGTGCTCGCCACGCCGGACGCGGTCCATCACCGCCACGGACGGCCCGCGGCCGTAGGGCGCGCGACCGGTGCCGGCGTACGCCACCGTGGCGGCCCAGGCATGCACGTCGGAGGCGGCGGTGGCGTCGTCGCCGTAGAGGATCTCGGGGGCGAGGTAGCCCGGGGTGCCGAGCAGCCAGCCGTTCATCGTGATCCGCGAGTCCTCGGCGACGCGGGCCAGGCCGAAGTCGATCAGGATCGGCGTGCGGCCCTCCATGATCACGTTGGACGGCTTCACGTCGCGGTGCAGCACCCCGACGGAGTGGACCGCCTCGAGCGCCTCGGCGAGGCAGTCGGCGAACCAGAGCAGGTCGGCGCCCTCCAGCGCCCCCTCCTCCTGCACGTGGTCGTGGAGCGAGAGGCCGGGCACGTAGCGCGTGGCGACGAAGGGGATCTCGCCGAACGGGTCGGCGTCGACGATCTCGGCGATGCGACGGCTGCGGATGCGGCTCAGCGAGCTCACCTCGCGCGCCAGCCGGCGCCGGGCCTCGTCGTCGCCGACGACGTGCGGTCGCAGGACCTTGATCGCCACCGGACGCTCGCCCGGCTTCTGCCCGAGGTGCACCACGCCCATGCCGCCCTCGCCGAGGCGGGCGCGCAGCGCGTAGCCGCCGACGGTGAGCCCGGGCGGCGGCGCCTTCGGGGACGTCGTCACGGCACGAGGATACGGCGGGAGCCGCGGTGCACCCCGATCCCGGCACGCGCGGCGGGGCGCTGTCGGCCCCGTGGGCGACCATGGGGTGGTGGACGACCCCCGGCAGCGACTCCAGCACGAGCGCGAGCAGACGCTCCAGCGACTCGCGAGCCTGACCGGTGACTACGACGCGGTCGTCGCGGCGTCCCTCGACACCAACGCCGACGACGAGCACGACCCCGAGGGCACGACCATCGCCTTCGAGAGGTCCCAGATCGGCGCGCTCGTGCGCCAGGTGCGACACCACCTCGCCGAGCTGGACGCCGCGCTCGCCCGGGTCGACGCGGGCGTCTACGGCACCTGCGAAGTGTGTGGGTCGGCAATCGGGGACGCGCGACTCGACGCGCTGCCAGCCGCGCGCACCTGCATCCACTGTGCGTCCCGGCGGTCGTGAGCTGCCCCTCGGCCATCTGGCCGATCCGGCGGACGGCGAGAGCGCACTACCGTGCTCGGGTGCTCACCCGCGTCCGATCACTGGTCCTGTCCGTGTGGCGGCTGCCCGCCGCGCCGGACGCCCGCCCGGCCGGGCCCTTCGACTACGCCTTCGTGGCCGTGGCGGCCGTCGTGGCCGTGATCGAGGTCGCGGTGCTGCGCACGGACCTGCCGTTCCGGTGGCTGTCACTCGCTGGTTTCCTGGCGTGGCTGCCCACGCTGCTGGTGCGCCGGACCATGCCGCTGCTGACGGTGTCGGTGTTCGCGGCGGCGATGCTGGCGCTGCTCGTGGTGACGTCGACCACCGCGGCGCCGGCGCCGGGCGACCTCAACACCGCCGTCGTGGCACTCCTCATCCCCTACAGCCTCGCCCGGTGGGCGTCGGGCGCGGGCGCCGCGGAGGGCCTCACCCTCTTCTTCGTCGTCGCGAGCATCTCCCTGGCGTCGCAGGACGTGTCGGCCGCCGACCGCATCGGCGGCACCGCGGTGGTCGTGGCCGCCGTCGCACTCGGCGCCGCTGGCCGCGCCCGGTCCATGCTGCGATCGCGCCAGCTCGACGACGTACGCCGTCTCGAGCGGGAGCGTCTGGCGCGCGACCTCCACGACACGGTCGCCCACCACCTCACCGCCATCGCGATCAGCGCGCAGGCCGGCCTCGCCGTCGCCGACCGGCAGCCCGAGGCGGCGGCGGACGCCCTGCGTCGCATCGACGAAGAGGCGACGCGCACGCTGGCCGAGACCCGAAAGGTGCTGCGGATGCTCCGGACCGACGACGAGCCGCGCGAGCGACCGCTGGACGACCTCCTCGGCCTGGCGAGCAGCGGACCCGGACCGACGGTGGAGGTCGCGGTCGACGGCGACCTCGACGACCTGTCCCCCACCGTCGCCGCCGCGCTCCAGCGCATCGCCCAGGAGGCCGTCGCCAACGCCCGCCGGCACGCCCGTGACGCCACCTTCGTCCAGGTGCGGGTCGCCAGCGACCAGGACTGCGTCGAGCTCGTCGTCACCGACGACGGTCGCGGGTCGACAGGCAGCGGCGACGGGTTCGGCATCGCCGGGATGACCGAGCGGGCCGCCCTGCTCGGCGGCCGTCTCGAGGCAGGGTCGCTGGCCCCGCTGGTCGGCTGGCGGGTCACCGCGCACCTCCCCCTCGAGGAGGCCCTATGACCCTGCGCGTGCTGGTCGCCGACGACCAGGAGATCGTCCGCACCGGGCTCGCGATGATCCTCGGCGCCCAGGACGGCATCGAGGTCGTCGCCACGGCCGTCGACGGCCAGGACGCCGTCGAGCAGGCGCGCGCGCTGCGTCCGGACGTGTGCCTGCTCGACATCCGCATGCCCCGGCTCAACGGCATCGAGGCCACGCGCGCGCTGGCCGGACCGGACGTCGCCGACCCGATGGCGGTGGTCGTGGTGACCACCTTCGACCTCGACGACTACGTCTACGGCGCGCTGCTCGCCGGCGCGCGCGGCTTCCTGCTCAAGGACTGCGGCCCGCAGCTGCTCACCCACGCCGTGCGGGCGGCGGCCGACGGCGGCTCGCTGATCGCGCCCACCGTGACGACGCGCCTGCTGCGCAGCTTCGCCGGCCGTGACACTCCCCCGCAGCCCACGACGCCCCTGACCGAGCGGGAGGAGCAGGTGCTGGTCGCCGTCGCCCGCGGCCTGACCAACCACGAGGTGGCCGCCGAGCTCTACATCTCGCTCAGCACCGTCAAGACGCACCTCGGCTCGCTCATGGCCAAGCTCGGCGTGCGCAACCGGGTCGAGCTCGCGCTGTGGGCCTACCAGACCCGACGGCTCGACTGACGCGCCTGCGAGCGCCGCACCAGCCACTCCGCGACGGCCAGGTTGAGCACCCACGCGAATCCCATCCCGGTCGCCTTCAGGGCCCCGCCCGGCTGGTCGACGAGGAGGACCATCGGCCCGAGGACGACCGCCTGCGTGCCCGCGCCCTGCGCGACGGCGTACGACCTCGCCATCCACCGCTGGTGGCCGCGCACGTCGCGACTGCGGATCGCCGCGAGGCCGAGCACGAGCCCGACCGCCATGAGGGTGCCGAACACCAGTCGGAGCCACATGAGCGCGGCGTTGTCGTGGACCGGAAGGTCGTCGGACACCGCCATCACCAGCCCGCTCACGGCGGCAGCGAGGCCGGCGGGGACGAGCACGCGGCCGCTCCAGCGGTGCCAGCGCGGACGTCGGCGACGGAGGGACGGCATGAGCTGGAAGGCACCGAGCACGCAGTACGTCGTCGCTCCGAGGATGTGCACCACGACCGGGACCGGGAGGTCGAAGAAGCGGGCGTTCTCGCTCGTGCGTCCCGACGACAGGTCCACCAGCCGGGCGGCCCCCGCGACCACCGGCACGAAGGTGAGCGCCAGCAGGCTCGTGGGGATCCACCAGTCGCGGCGGGGACGGGGTCGGGCGACGGGCGGGCCGGTACGGTCGGAGGCGGTCGTCGTGGCGACGAGCCTCGTCGCGCCGGGCGTACGACGCATCGGCCCGCAGGCCGGCGCGGATCAGCCGATCGGCCGAGTCATCGGCGTCGCCGCCTCGAGCGCCGCGATCAGCGTCCGGGCGTCGTGGGGACCGATGTGGCGGGTGTCGCCGACGAAGAACGTGGGGGTACCGCGCACGCCGCTCTCCTCCGCCGAGGCGACATCGTGCGCGACGTGCCGGGCCAGGTCCTCGTCCTCGAGGTCGCGTAGGAATGCCTCGACGTCGAGGTCGAGGTCGGCGGCGTAGCCGACGAGGTCCGCCAGCTCGAGCTCGTCCTGGTGCGCGAAGAGCACGTCGTGCATGTCCCAGTAGCGACCCTGGCGTGCCGCGGCCTCCGCACCCAGCGCGGCCAGCTCGGCGTGCGGGTGCACCGGCAGCGGCAGGTGACGGGTGACGTAGCGCAGCCGGTCGCCGAAGTGCGTGCGGAGCTCCTTGCCGACCCCGCTGACGCGGGCACAGAACGGACACTCGAAGTCGAGGTACTCCACCAGGGTCAGCGGGGCGTCCACCGGGCCCGAGATGTGGTCGTACGCCGGGTCGACCGGCCGGCTGAGGTGGGTCGGCAGGGCAGCGTCGCGCTGGCCGAGGAAGCGGGCAGCGAAGCGGAAGACCAGCCAGCCGGCCAGGCTCGCCAGTGCGGCGGCCAGCAGCACGCCGACGCGCGCCTGGTCCTGGAGCCGGGAGGACTCGAAGGCGAGGCTGATGATGAGCAGCGACACGGTGAACCCGATGCCCGAGAGCGCCCCGCCGGCGAGCGTGTGACCGAGCCCGACGCCCTGCGGCAGTCGGCCCCAGCCCAGGCGGACGCTCGTCCAGGCGCCCAGGAAGATGCCGAGCGCCTTGCCGACGACGAGGCCCAGCACGATGCCCCACATCAGCCGCGAGCCGAGGGCGTCGCCCAGGACGCCGTCGCGCAGGTCGACCCCCGCGTTGGCGAGCGCGAACACGGGTACGACGACGTGGCTGGTCGGGGTGTGCAGCGCCTCCTGCAGGCGCTCGTTGACCGAGATGGCGCGCGTCAGCGACCGGCGCGCGGCCCGCTGCACCCCGGGCATCGGCGACTGCCGGAAGGCGCGGAAGCTGCGAGCGGCGTCCTCGACGTCGGACCGGCGCGGGTCGAGCGCCGGGACCAGCAGGCCGCTGAGCATGCCGGCGATCGAGGCGTGCACGCCGGACTGCAGCGTGGCGAACCACAGCACCAGCACCACCAGCACGTAGGGCGCCGCCTGCCACACGCCCGCGCGATCGAGACCGACCAGCACGAGCAGGCAGGCCGCGGCGACGGCCAGGGCGCCGAGGGACAGGTCGTCGGAGTAGACGACCCCGATGACGCTGACGGCCACGATGTCGTCGATGACGGTGAGCGTCAGCAGGAAGATCCGCAGCTGCGTCGACACCGCTGGGCCCACCAGCGCCATCACGCCGAGCAGGAAGGCGGTGTCGGTCCCGATGACGGCACCCCAGCCGGCAGCGGCCTCGCCGGACGGGTTGAGCGCCAGGTAGATCGCGGCCGGCACGAGCATGCCCATGACACCGGCGACGAGCGGCACCACGACGCGACTGCGGTCGACGAGCTCGCCGATGGCGAACTCCTTGCGGACCTCGAGGCCGATGACGAAGAAGAACACGACCATCAGGCCGTCGTTGATCCAGTGGTGCAGGTCCATCGACAGGCCGCCGTCACCGAACGTGAGGGACACCTCGGTGTGCCAGAGGTCGACGTAGGACTGCGACCACGGCGAGTTCGCCCAGACCAGCGCGACGAGCGCGGCGACCACGAGCATGCCGGCAGAGCCGGACTCGGTCCGGATGAAGTCGCGCAGCGAGCGCGAGCTCTGCGCCTCGAACGCCGCCGACCCCGTGCAGGAAGACTGGTCCTCGCTCACACGACCCGGTGCATCCAGCCGAAGGTGTCCTCGGCGCGCCCGAACTGCATCCCGACGAGCGCCTCGCGGATCTGCATGGTGAGCTCGGTGCTGGCAGGGGCGGGGGTGGTGCCGTGCGGCGAGCGCAGCTCACCGACGGGGGTGACGACGGCGGCGGTGCCGCACGCGAACGCCTCGGTGATCTCCCCCGAAGCGACGCCGTCGCGCCACTCGTCGATGGAGAACTTCCGCTCCTCCACCGCGTGGCCGAGCTTGCCGGCCAGCTCGATGATCGAGGCGCGGGTGATGCCCTCGAGGATCGTCCCGGTCTCGGGGGTGACGATGTGGCCGTCGGCATGGACGAAGAAGAGGTTCATCCCGCCGAGCTCCTCGATGTAGCGGAACTCCTGGTCGTCGAGGAAGACGACCTGGTCGCACCCCTGCTCGATCGCCTCACGCTGCGCAGCGAGCGACGCGGCGTAGTTGCCACCGGTCTTCGCCGCGCCCATGCCACCGCGACCGGCGCGGGTGAAGGTCTCCGACAGCCACAGGTTGACGGGCTTGATGCCGCCCTTGAAGTAGGCGCCCGCGGGCGAGGCGATGACCATGAAGGTCACGTGCTGCGCGGGACGGACCCCGAGGAAGACCTCGGAGGCGAACATGAACGGCCGCAGGTAGAGCGACTTCTCGCCCTCGCCCCCGCCCGAGGCGTTGTCGGGGACCCACCGCTGGTCGGCCTCGACGAGCGCGTCCACGCAGGCGACGAAGTCGTCGACCGGGAGCTCGGGGAAGGCCAACCGCTGAGAGGAGCGCACCATCCGGGCGGCGTTCTGGTCGGGACGGAAGGTCCAGACCGACCCGTCGTCGTGGCGGTAGGCCTTCATGCCCTCGAAGGTCTCCTGTGCGTAGTGCAGCACCGCGGTGGCCGGGTCGAGGGTCAGCGGGCCGTAGGGCTCGATGCGCGCGGCGTGCCACCCGTCCTCGGGCGTCCACTCGACCGTGAGCATGTGGTCGGTGAAGTGCTGGCCGAACCCGGGGTTCGCGAGGATCTCCGCGAGCCGGGCGTCGTCGACGGGGGCGGGGTTGGCGGTGGTGCTGATCTGCATGGGGTCAACCTATTCCAGAACCCGTCGGCGGGCTCTCAGAGGCGGGCGGCGATGGCGTCCCCGACCTCGCTCGTACGACGGCTCGTGCCCGGGTCGCGCTCGGTGAGGTCGGCCAGCACGGCCGCCTCGATCGCGGCGGCCGCATCGGCGTGGCCGAGGTGGTCGAGCAGGAGCGCGCCGGAGAGGATCGCGGCGGTCGGGTCGGCCTTCTGCTGCCCGGCGATGTCGGGCGCCGAGCCGTGGACGGGCTCGAACATGGACGGGGCGGTCCGGTCGGGGTTGACGTTGCCGGACGCGGCCAGCCCGATGCCGCCGGTGATGGCGGCGGCGAGGTCGGTGATGATGTCGCCGAAGAGGTTGTCGGTGACGATCACGTCGAAGCGGGCGGGGTCGGTGGCCATGAAGATCATGGCCGCGTCGATGTGGATGTAGTCGGTCGCGACGTCGGGATGCTCCGCAGCGACCTGCTCGAACAGGCGCCACCAGAGCGAGCCGCCGTTGACCAGGACGTTGGTCTTGTGGACCAGCGTGATCTTCTTGCGCGGCCGCTTCTCCGCCCGGGCGAAGGCGTCCCGGATCACCCGCTCGACGCCGTACGCGGTGTTGACCGACACCTCGGTCGCGACCTCCGCCGGGGTGCCGACGCGAAGGGCGCCACCGTTGCCCGTGTAGGGGCCCTCGGTGCCCTCCCGCACGACGACGAAGTCGATGTCGCCCTTGCTCAGCACGTGGTCGGCCAGGGGTGAGACCGAGCCCGGGAAGAGGCGCGAGGGGCGGAGGTTGACGTAGTGGTCGAGCTCGAAGCGCAGCTTGAGGAGCAGGCCGCGCTCGAGGATGCCGGGCGGCAGGTTGGGGTCGTTGGGCTTGCCACCGACGGCACCGAGCAGGATCGCGTCGTGCTCACGGATCTCCGCGAGCACCGAGTCGGGCAGCACCTCGCCGGTCGCGAGGTAGCGCTCGGCGCCCAGGTCGTAGCGCGTCGGCTCGAACTTCACCGGCGCGGCGACCTCGAGGACCTTGAGGGCCTCGGCCGTCACCTCGGGACCGATTCCGTCGCCGGGGATGACGGCGAGGGTCGGGCTCCCGGTGTCGCGGGCGGCTGCGGTCTGCGCGGAGTCAGGCATGCAGCGAACGTTAGTTGTCGTCCGGCCGCTGACCGCCGCCGTCTCGCAGGTCAAGCGCGGTCTGGACGGCGACAGCGGTGTTCTCGGCGCTGCGCGGGTTCTCGGGGTCGTGGGCCGCCGGGCCCCAGGTGTCGGGATACATCGCGTACATGGGTCTCACTCCTGTGTGGACTGGTGATGGGGTGAGCCCGAAGCCGCCGACACCGCGGCGGGGAGGGAAGCAGGACGTCGGGGATCGCCCGGGCCCGGCTGCCGGCCGACGAGCGTGCGGATCGCGCAGGACTGCGGCGGACCCGCCGCGAAGGCGGTGGCTTCGAGCTCGGCCGAGCAGGCGCTCGGCGGAGGGGCGAAAGGCCGGGCGGCGGAACCTCGTCAACGCCGAACACCGCGACGAGGTGGCCTCTCTGTCAGGCCTCGCCGCGGCGATCGATAAGTACGAACACGCTCCGCATGATGGGACGACTGTACGACCGCCGGAGCGGCCGCCGCACGGGGTTTCCAGGAACGTGTCAGATCGTGAGACGCCGGACCGTCCAGTGGGATCACGGACGAGGAGTGACAGACTCGGCGACCTCATGTCCGCTCCTCCTGATCTCCCCGACATCGTCCAGCGCGCCTTCGACGTGTGCCGCCAGGCCGGCTACGTCGCGTTCTGCCGCAACGAGACCGGTCGCCTCCTCGCGACCCTCGCCGCGACGCGGGGCGGGACGATGGCCGAGTTCGGCACCGGCTGCGGTGTCGGCACCGCGTGGCTGCGCAGCGGCGTACGCAACGGGGCGCGGATCCTCACCGCCGAGCTCGACGAGTCGCTGGCCGGCGCGGCGTCTGCGATCTTCACCGACGACGCGAAGGTCGAGGTGCTCGCGGCCGACTGGAGCGTGCTGCGCGAGCACGGCCCCTTCTCCCTGCTCTTCCTCGACTCCGGCACACCGTCCGAGGTGGGCGTCGACGCCGTCATCGACCTCGTCGAGCCCGGCGGCATCGTGGTGCTCGACGACTTCGCGCCGTGCGAGTCCTGGCCGCCGATCACCTACGGCCGCGTCGACACCCTGCGCGAGCAGTGGCTCACCGACGAGCGGTTCACCGCGGTCGAGGTGATGGTGGCCGCCGACGCGTCCGCCGTCATCGCCACCCGGCGCTGAGCCCGGCCGAGACCCGCCGAGCGCCTGTCGTGAGACCCCTCGCTGTGGCGGCTCCGAGCCCGGAGGCCGCGGACGCAGCCGAGGCGATCGCCCGTGCCGGCGGCTCGGCGGTGGATGCCGCGATCGCGGCCGCGCTGGTCGCCATGGTCACCGAGGTCGGGCTCGTCTCGCTGAGCTCGGGCGGCTTCGTCACGGTGCAGCCGGCGGCAGGCGCCGCCTACACCGTCGACGGCTGGATGGACCGGCCCGGCATCAGCCGCGACCCCGCGTCTCCCCCGGCCCGGACCTGGGACGTGTCGACGGAGTACGGCGGCGGCGTGGAGATCACGATCGGCGCCGGCTCGGTCGCCACGCACGGCTCCCTGGCGGCCTTCGGCGAGGCGCACGCGCGCGACGGCCGCCTCCCGTGGGCGGAGCTCGTGGGGCCGGCGATCGACGTCGCGCGCGACGGCTTCGTCCTGGGCTCGGCGTCGCGCTACTACCTGCGCCACGTCCACGAGTCGATCTTCGGGTGGGACCCGGCCAGCCACGACGCCCTGCACGACGCCGCGGGCCGGCTGACGAAGGATCGCGTCGTCGTCGCCGACCTCGCGACGACGTTGGAGCACGTCGCGTCCGTCGGCCCGCGCGCGCTCCACGAGGGCGACCTCGCCGACGCGATCGCGGCCGACGTCGGCGCCCGCGGCGGCCTGCTCGGCCGCGCCGACCTGGCGGCGTACGCACCCGTCGTCCGCGAGCCGCTGACGACCCGCGTCCACGGCTGGAGCCTGGCGACCACGACGGCGCCCTCGGTCGGTGGCGTCGTCCTCGCGGCCATGCTGCGCCTGATGGAGGACCGGCCGAGGGCCGGCTGGGACGCCCACGACGTCGCCCACCTCGTCCAGGTGCAGCGGGCCGTCCTCGGCCACCGTCGCGAGGTCCTCGAGGTCGCCACCGACCTCACCGACGCGTCGCGCGCGTGGCTGGACCGGGTCGACGCCGACCACCGGGCGGTGCTCGAGTCGGGCTCGACGGCCCACGTGTCGGTCACCGACGCCGAGGGCTCGGCCTGCTCCCTCACGGTGTCGTCGGGCTACGGCGCCGGCATGATCGCCGCCGGCACCGGGATCTGGCTCAACAACTGCCTCGGCGAGCAGGAGCTCAACCCGCCCGCCCGGCACGTGCCTCCGGGCTCGCGGCTGCTGTCCAACATGGCCCCGGTCGTCGGACGCCACGACGACGGGGCGACCCTGGCGATCGGCTCGCCGGGCGCCGACCGCATCACCACGGCCGTCGTGTGTGCCCTGGCGGGCTTCGTCAACGGCGGGCTCGACCTCGGGGCCGCCGTGGCGCATCCCCGGGTGCACGTCCACCGGGCCGGGCTTCCCGACGAGGTCGTGCGCGTGGAGGACGAGCTGTCGATGTACTTCGGTGGCGTCGGAGCCGCACTGACCCGGGCCGACGGGACGCTCGAGGCCGTCGCCGACCCGCGCCGCGAGGGCGAGGCCCGGGTGGTCGGGGCGGGCGGGGTCAGCCCTCGGCCGGGGCCATCAGGTCGACGGTGAACCACGGGAGCATCAGCTGGGTGAGCGGACCGATCGCGAGGGCGTAGACCACCGTGCCCACGCCGAGGACGCCGCCGAGGAGCAGGCCGATGACCACGACGGCGACCTCGAGGCCGGTGCGGACGAGTCGCAGCGAGAGGCCGGTACGTCGCGCGAGCCCGGTCATCAGGCCGTCGCGCGGACCGCGCCCGAGCTGCGCACCGATGTAGAGCGCGCTCGCCAGGCCGCACAGCAGCACGCCGCCCACCATCAGACCGAGCCGCCCCGCGATCGCCTCGGGCCGGTCGAGGACGGCGAGGGTGGCGTCGGCGGAGAGGCCGACGACGACGGCGTTGCTGATCGTGCCGAGCCCCGGCGTCTCGCGCAGCGGGATCCACAGCACCAGCACCACGAAGCTGAAGAGCACGACCGCCTGGCCGAGGGTCATCGGGACGTGGCGGACGAAGCCGGAGTGCAGGACGTCCCACGGTGCCAGGCCGAGCGCGCCGCGCACCATCAGCGCCAGCGAGACGCCGTAGAGGAAGAGCCCGACGTAGAGCTGGGGCAGGCGCCGGGCCAGGCGTCCGGCGCGCAGCTGGGCGACCGGCCCGAGGTCGACGAGGACGCCGCGGGGGGCGCTGGCGGTGGCGATGGTGGCTCCTGAGGGGGTGGTGCTGGTCATGACGCCATCCTTGCCCGGATTGGCCTTGTCGGACATAGCCAATCGTGGAACAGTGGCCTGCATGAGCCGGGTCGTCACGTCACAACGCGTAGCCACCCTCGTCGGTGAGTTCCCGCGCTCCCCCGCCTACCTCGGCCTCGCCGAGAGCCTGCGCGTCCTCATCGGCGACGGCCGGATCGGCATCGACGTACGACTGCCGAGCGAGCGCGACCTCACCGCCGCCCTCGACGTCTCGCGCACCACGGTGACGCGGGCCTACGAGGTGCTGCGGGAGTCCGGGTACGCCGAGGCGCGCCGCGGGTCGGGCACGTTCACCACCGTGCCGGGCGGGCAGCGCCGCGCGCACGACCGGTCGCTGATGCCCGGCACCGGTGGCGAGGACGTCATCGACCTCAACTGCGCGGCACACTCCGCGCCGCCCGGGCTCGTCGAGGCCTACCAGCGCGCCACCGAGCAGCTGCCGGCCTACCTCAGCGGACCGGGCTACTTCCCGCTCGGCGTGCCCGCGCTCCAGGCGCGGATCGCCGCTGCCTACGCGGCCCGCGGGGTGCCGACCGTGCCCGAGCAGGTGATGGTCACCGCCGGCGCACTGGCGGCGGCGTCCGTCGTGGCGCAGGCCTTCACCGCCCCGGGCGAGCGGGTCGTCGTCGAGTCGCCGACCTATCCCAACGCCACCCAGGCGGTACGGCACGCGGGGGCGCGCCTGGTCGCAGCCACGGTCGACCCCGACGGCTGGGACCTCGACGCGCTGGCCGCCACGCTCCGCCAGACCTCGCCCCGCCTGGCCTACCTGATCCCCGACTTCCAGAACCCGACCGGGCAGCTGATGAGCGACGGGCAGCGCGAGGAGCTCGCCCGGGCCCTGGCCCGCACCCGCACCACGGTCGTCGCCGACGAGGCCCACCAGGCGCTGGCCCTGCGACCGGGCCTGGCCGACGACATGCCGCGGCCCCTGGCGGCCTACGCCCCCGACGCGATCACGATCGGCAGCGCGAGCAAGTCGTTCTGGGGCGGGCTGCGCCTGGGCTGGGTGCGGGCGCCGCTCGCCGAGATGGACCGCCTGCTGCAGGCGCGCATCGGCCTCGACCTGGGCGCTCCGGTCTTCGAGCAGCTGGTGCTCGCCGACCTGCTCGACCGGGCCGACGAGGTGCTCCCGGTGCACCGCGAGCGGCTGCTCACCGGCCGCGACGCCCTCGTCGCGGCCGTCCACGAGCACCTCCCCTCGTGGCGCTTCCGGGTCCCCGACGGCGGGCTCGCGCTGTGGTGCGAGCTGCCCGAGGCGCTCGGCACCGCGACGACGGCCGAGGCCGAGCGCCGCGGGGTGGTCGTCGCACCGGGGCCGGTGTTCGCGGTGGAGGGCGGCCTCGACCGCTTCGTCCGGATCCCCTGGACCGCCTCCCCCGACGACCTCACCGAGGCCGTACGACGTCTCGCCGCCGCGTGGGAGCACGTGTCCACCAACGCAGCCCGGCCGGCGACGCGTCGCGCTGCCGGCCGGGTGATGGTCGCGTAGGCCTGCTCAGACCAGGTCGCCTCAGACCAGGTCGGCGGCGCGCACCGAGACCGCGTCGATGGCGGCCTCGATCTCGCCGAGCGTCTCGGCCGGGATCGCGGAGTCGACGCTGAGCGCGACGAGCGCCTCGCCGCCCTTGCCCTGGCGGGAGACCTGCATGCCCGCGATGTTGACCTGGGCGTCGCCGAGGATCCCCCCGACCGTGCCGACCATGCCGGGCCGGTCGACGTAGGTGAAGAACGCGAGGTGGTCGGTCGGCTCGATGTCGACGTCGAAGCCGTTGACCTCGACGAGCCGCTCCTTCTGCGAGATGCCCACGAGCGTGCCGCTCACCGACACCTGGGTGCCGTCGGCGAGCGTGCCGCGGATGGTGATCAGGTTGCGGTGGTCAGGGCTCTCGGCCTCGGTCACCAGGCGTACCTCGGTGCCGCGCTCGGCGGCGAGGAGCGGGGCGTTCACGTAGGAGACCTGCTCCTCCACGATGTCGGCGAAGACCCCCTTGAGCGCGGCCAGCTCGAGCACCTTGACGTCGTACTCGGTGATCTCGCCGCGGACCTCCACGTCGAGCTGCTGCGCGACCTCGCCGGCGAGGGCGGTGAAGACCCGACCGAGCTTCTCGGTCAGCGGGATGCCGGGGCGGACGTCCTCGGCGATGACCCCGCCCTGCACGTTGACGGCGTCGGGCACCAGCTCCCCGCTCAGGGCGAGCCGGACCGACCGGGCGACGGCGACGCCGGCCTTCTCCTGGGCCTCGTCGGTGGAGGCGCCGAGGTGCGGCGTGGCGACGACGTTCTCGAGCTCGAAGAGCGGGCTGTCTGTGCAGGGCTCGCTCGCGAAGACGTCGAGCCCGGCGGCGGCGATCTGCCCGGTCTTGAGGGCGTCGAAGAGCGCGGCCTCGTCCACGATCCCACCGCGGGCGGCGTTGACGAGGACCAGGCTGCGCTTGGCCCGGGCGAGCTGCTCGGAGCCGATCAGCCCGACCGTCTCCGGCGTCTTGGGGAGGTGGACGCTCATGAAGTCGGACTCCGCCAGGAGCGTGTCGAGGTCGACGAGGCGTACGCCCATCTGGGCCGCACGACCGGCCTGCACGTAGGGGTCGTAGGCGATGACCTTCATGCCGAAGGCGCTGAGACGCTGGGCGACGAGGACGCCGATGCGGCCGAGGCCGACGATGCCGACGGTCTTCTCGTAGAGCTCGATGCCGGTGTACTTCGACCGCTTCCACTCGCCGCCGCGGAGCGCGGCGTGGGCGGGGCTGATGTGGCGGGCCGCCGCGAGCATCAGCGCGACGGCGAGCTCGGCGGCGCTGACGATGTTGGACGTCGGCGCGTTGACGACCATGACGCCGGCCTGGGTGGCGGCCCTCACGTCGACGTTGTCGAGGCCGACGCCTGCGCGTGCGATGACCTTCAGCCGCTGGGCCGCGGCGAGCGCCTCGGCGTCGACCTTCGTCGCGGAGCGGACCAGGATCGCGTCGACGTCGGCGATCGCGGGGATGAGCTCGGCGCGGTCGGCACCGTTGCAGTTGCGGATCTCGAAGTCCGGGCCGAGCGCCTCGATCGTGGCGGGGCTCAGCTCTTCGGCGATGAGCACGACCGGCCGAGCGTGCGTGGAGGGTGCGGGTGCGTTCACAGCGGGGTCCTCGTGGCGTATCAAGGGTGTGTCCGGGACTGCACGACGCTGTGCTCGGCCCACCCTACCCGCGGGTCCGTCGGTGCCTGAACCCGTCCCACTCCTCAGGTGGCGCCGTTCGCCGCGGGTCGCCACGGGGGCGGGGTGGACTGTCGGAGGGCACTCCTACGATCGCTCCATGGGCGCGATGGACGACGCGGAGCGGCTCGAGCCGGCAACGGTCGAGGAGTGGAGTGCCTGGCTGCGCGAGCACCACGAGCAGCCCCTGGGCGTGTGGCTGGTGGCCCCGCGCAGGGCCGCCGACCGCCCGTTCTCCTACGAGGAGTCGGTCCTGGAGGCGTTGCGCTACGGCTGGGTCGACTCGACGGTGAAGCCCGTCGACGAGGGTCGGTCGATGCAGTGGTTCGCCCCGCGCCGCGCGGGCAGCATGTGGACCCGCATCAACAAGGGCAGGGTCGCCCGTCTCGAGGAGGCCGGACTCCTCGAGCCCGCCGGCGCCGCCGCCGTCGCGGCCGCCCAGGAGTCGGGCATGTGGACCCTCATGGACCAGGTCGAGGACCTGGTCGTGCCGGACGACCTGGCGGAGGCCTTCGACCGTCACCCGGGCTCGCGCGAGCACTGGGAGTCGTGGTCGGCATCGGCGCAGAAGCTCATCCTGACCTGGATCGTGCTGGCCAAGCGCCCGGAGACCCGCGCCGCACGCGTCGGGACGACGGCCGAGAAGGCCGCCCGGGGGATCAGGTCGCAGTAGGCCTCAGACGGCGCAACCGTCCGGGCCGCATTCCTGCCCGCCTGCGCTGCCCGTGGCGAGCACCTCGATCGCGGGGCGGGACTCCGACCACGCGCGCTCGAGCACCTGCGTGAAGACCTCGGTCGGCTGGGCGCCGGAGACGCCGTACTTCTCGTCGACGACGAAGAACGGCACCCCGCTCGCGCCGTAGGCCTGGGCCTGCGCGGCGTCGGCGTGGACGGCGTCCTCGAACTCGCGGGACCCGAGCACCTCCTCGACGCGTGCCGCGTCGAGCCCGGCCGCCAGCGCGACGTCGCGCAGCACGCCGTGGTCGGCGACGTTGCGGGCCTCGGTGAAGTACGCCGCGAGCAGCGCCTCCTTCACCCGGCCCTGCAGCTCGTCGCCGCCCTGCTCGTGCGCGAGGTGGATGAGGCGGTGGGCGTCCACCGTGTTGAGGTGCAGCGTCTGCGAGAGCCGGTAGACCAGGCCCTCCTCGGCCGCGACCGCCTCGACCCGGTCCTGCATCTGCTGGGCACCGTCGGGCGACTGGCCGTACTTGCGCGCCAGCATCGTCGTCGTGGTCTCCGTCGGCTCGGTCGGCGCGCCCGGGTCGAGCTGGTAGGAGCGCCAGTGCACCTCCACCTCGTCCGCGTGCTCGAACTCGGCCAGGGCGTTCTCGATGCGACGCTTGCCGATGTAGCACCACGGACAGACGACGTCGGACCAGATCTCGATCTTCACGACTGCCCCAACGCCGCTCGCCCACCTGGTGTTCCCGCCGGCACTCGTACGTGAGTCTCCTGGAGACTCATGGACCAGTCCCGGGCGTGTCGTCGGCGATCAGGTTGAGGGAATGGGGGCTGTCGGTCGTCGAGCACCAGTGGCAGGTCGCGACGCCCCCGGCCGCCCGACTCAGGCCTCCTGGCGCTGCACCGTCGAGCGGCGCAAGACGTACGTCGCGACGAAACCCAGCACGAGCGCGAGCAGGACGCCGAGGTTGGCGTAGGCCCACGGACCGTCCCAGTAGGCGCCGAGCGGGTCGTCGACGTAGGTCCCGAGGCCGAGCGGCTCGATGAGGAAGCCCTGCCAGTTGTTCCAGGCGGCGTCCGCGGCGAAGTTGTTGACCACCAGCCCCCAACCGAGGACCGAGGCCACGACCATCGTGCCGATCGAGACCAGGTCGAAGGAGCCGTAGCGGCCGGACGGGTCGAAGAGGGCGTCCTCGTCGTAGTCGCGCTTGCGCAGCGCGATGTCGGCGATCATGATCCCGGCCCACGCGGCGAGCGGGACGCCGAGCGTGATCAGGAAGCTCTGGAACGGGCCGAGGAAGTCCTCCGCGAAGAAGACCACCCAGATCGTGCCGAGGGTGAGGATCACGCCGTCGACGCCGGCAGCGGCGGGCCGCGGGATCCGTACGCCGAGCGAGAGCAGGGTGAGGCCCGAGGAGTAGATGCCGAGGACCGCGCCGCTCACGAGCGCGAGGATCGCGGCGAGCAGGAACGGCACCAGGAACCACGTCGGCAGCAGCGTGCCGAGGGTGCCGATCGGGTCGGCGACGATGCCCGCGGACAGCGGCTGCGACGAACCGGCGAGCAGCAGGCCGAAGACCACGAGCAGGACAGGCGCGACCGCGCCGCCGAAGGTGTTCCAGCCGACGATGGCCGAGCCCTTGGCGTCGCGGTGCTGGTAGCGCGACCAGTCCGCCGCGATGTTGATCCAGCCGAGGCCGAAGCCCGTCATCACCATGACCAGCGCTCCGACCATCTGCTGGGTGCTGCCGTCGGGGATCGAGGTGACCGCGGACCAGTCGATCTCGTCGATCGTGAGCGCGACGTAGACGATCGTCACGACGCCGGTCAGCCAGGTCAGGACCGACTGCATCCGCATGATGACGTGGTAGCCGGCGACGCTGGCCGAGACGATCAGCGCGGCGACGACGAGCGTCGCGACGATCTTCGTCCCGTCACCGGAGGCCCAGCCGAGCTGGTCGAAGATCGTCGCGGTCGCCAACACGGCGAGGATGGCGAGGAAGGTCTCCCAGCCGATCGAGACCAGCCACGAGATGACGCCGGGCACCTTCTGCCCGTTGACGCCGAACGCCGCCCGGCTGAGCACCATCGTGGGCGCCGAGCCGCGCTTGCCGGCGATCGCGACGATCCCGCACAGCGCAAAGGAGACGATGATGCCGACGACCGTCACCACCACCGCCTGCCGGAACGAGATGCCGAAGCCCAGCACGAACGAGCCGTAGCTGATGCCGAAGACGGACACGTTGGCCGCGAACCACGGCCAGAACAGGTCCTGGGGCCTGGCGGTCCGCTCGGACTCCTCGATGATCTCGATGCCGGTGGTCTCGACGCCCAGGCGGCGGGTCTGCTCGAGGCCCGAGCCCGTGGTCGCTGTCTCGCTCATGCCCGCATCGTCGCGCACTGGAGGGCGCGCGGCCAACACCGGGGAAGCACGCTCGGTGTTTCCCACGGCTCGTTGTGGGTAGACGTGCGACAGCCCACCCACCAAGGAGACACATGAGCATCGAGCTGAAGCTGTCGGCGATCTACCGCGCCGCGCACGTCGACATCCCTGCCCAGGCCGCCCTTCTGGGCAAGCAGGGTACTGCCGTGTCGGGAGCCACGTCCTCGGCGTCGGGCGAGCTCAGCAAGCTCGGTCACAGTCTCGCCACCGACATCTTCAACCTCGGCGACGAGATCGTGTTCCGGCTGCGGCAGGTCAGCAGCACGATGAATGAGTGCGCGACGGCGCTCGACGAGATCGCGGACGACTTCGCAGCCAAGGACGGGGAAGCGTCCTCGTGGATGGACCAGCACCGCCGTTGGCTCGATGACAACGGATACGGAGGCACGCCCGATCGGGCTCGCCTTCCCGAGCAGCCCAAGGTGAACTGATGGTCGACCCGGACGTCTGGAACGCTGGCCGCAACTCCTCGGAGACCGAGAAGTTCGATTGGTACGTGCGCGAGATCTGCTCCCTCCTCGAGGACCTCTGGTCCACCGAGGGTGTCTGGAACCGGTTCGAGCAGCTGGAGAACTGGTACGTCGAGAACACCGCGAACATGGCGATCATCCACAAGCACGACTCCATGGCAAAGACGCTGAGCGACTACCCGTTCAACGCCGACTGGATCAACGATTACACCGCGATGACCGACGACCTGTACATCGACCAGGAGATCCGGGCGGCGGACGAGATCAAGGACTGCTTCGACAACTCTCCCCTCGACCAAGGAACGATCAAGCAGTACTGCGACCTCGTCTTCAAACCCAATGCGGTGCAGCTGTCCGTGCAGGCCCATGCCATGGCCACGGCTGCGGACAAGCTGCACACCCTTACGTCCGGACTCGATACCAACGACTCCGAGTCGATGCCCGGATTCGTGCGCAACCTCGAAAAGAACGGCTGGAGCGCGGGGTCCCTGGCCTCGGACTCCTTTTTCGACTTCTACGGCGACCTGTCGGACCTGACCGGCAACTACGCGGAGGCAGCGTTCCACCTGGCCACGACCACCGCGGCGGCCTCGGCACTGATCACCAAGTACCAGAAGCTGGTCAACCGCATCGGGCTCGAGACGCGGGAGCAGGTCATCGGTGCCCTGAAGTACTGGCAGGCCAACAAGGCGCCCTACAGCACGACGGTCACCCGCACCGCCAAGGACAACCTCGTCACCCAGGTCACCGACGCGGTACAGACCGCGACCGACTGGATCGGACTCATCCCCGGCGCGGGCGTCGTGACCGACCCGGTGGGCAAGGTGTCGATGATCCTGGGCTTCGCGGCGCAGGAGTGGGAGATCAGCGTGAGCACCACCGAGGCTCCGGCTGCCAGCGCGATCTACGAGGACTTCGTCGGCGCGCTCGCGAAGGCCCAGGAGGGGCTGCTGCAGAACCTCGACACCCTGCAGTCCCGGGACGTCTACGCCGGCGGGTCGTTCCAGAAGTACGTGACCGAGAGCGAGGGGAACGGCTCCTGGAACCCACCCAAGGTGGACATCTAGGCCGAACGCCGTCGTCCGGCCCTCACAGGCCGAACAGCACGAGGAGCACGGGGGCCACAGCCCCATGCGGACTCCTCGATAATCTGGATGACGGTGGTCTCGACGCCCGGGCGGCGGGTCCTGGGCCAGCATCGGGCTCCGGTTCAGGCGAACAGCGCCTGGCCGACGTGCTCGCCCGGGCCGATACCGGGCGGCACGGCGAAGAGCGCCGAGCCGGTGAACTTGAGGTACTCCGCGAGGGCGTCGGTCTTCGACATCGCCAGCTGCACCGGCACGAAGTGGGTGTCGGGGTCGCACACGTAGGCGATGAAGAACAGGCCGGCGTCGAGCCCGCCGAGGGCGTTGGAGCCGTCGACGAAGTTGTAGCCGCGGCGCAGCATCCGCACGCCCTGGTTCATGTCGGGATGCACGACGCGCACGTGCGAGTCGACCGGGATGACCGGCTGGTCGTTGCTGCCGGGCATGTCGAAGTCGGGCTCGGTCATCTCCTCGCCGCCGGACAGCGGCGCGCCGGTCCCCTTGGTGCGGCCGATGAAGCCCTCCTGGTCGCCAAGGGTCTGGCGGTCCCAGATCTCGATGTTCATGTTGATCCGGCGGGCCACCAGGTAGGAGCCGCCGGTCAGCCACGACGCCTTCGCGTCGTCGTCGCCGACCCAGACGTGCTCGTCGAGGGCGTCGGTCTCCTCGGCCTTGACGTTGGCCGTTCCGTCCTTGAAGCCGAACAGGTTGCGCGGGGTCGACTGGCTCGTCGAGGTGGTCGACGTACGCCCGAAGCCGAGCTGCGACCAGCGGACCGAGACCGTGCCGAAGCCGATCCGAGCGAGGTTGCGTACAGCGTGCACGGCGACCTGCGGGTCGTCGGCGCACGCCTGGATGCAGAGGTCGCCGCCGGAGCGCTCCGGGTCCAGCATGTCGCCCGGGAAGTGCGGCAGCTCCCGCAGTGCCTTCGGCTGGCGGTCGGCGAGGCCGAAGCGATCCTTGCCGTCGGCGTCGCGGAACAATGAGGGCCCGAAGCCGAACGT
Source organism: Nocardioides sp. T5 (assembly GCF_048161455.1). NCBI lineage: Bacteria > Bacillati > Actinomycetota > Actinomycetes > Propionibacteriales > Nocardioidaceae > Nocardioides > Nocardioides sp. T5. Next base: position 3,172,444 of record NZ_CP182415.1, read on the forward strand.
GATGGTCAGCCCGCTCGCGGGCAGGTCCAGCGCCTCGCCGGTGTCGTCGGGCGGGAGGTTGACCTCACCGTCGACCGCTCCGTTGCCCGCCGGCTGGCCCTGCGTCATCTGTTCCGCGGCCGCGGTCCACGCCTGGAGGAGCGCGACGAGGTCATCACGCGAGTCGCTGACGACGTCGAAGGCCGCGAAGTGCAGCCGGTCCTGCGCCGGCGTGACGATGCCGGCCTGCCGCTCGCCCCGGAAGGCGTACGTCGCCGAGCCGGCGCCGCCACCTCCCGCGGTCGCCGTACCGGGCTCGGCGGACGCGCGGCCCGCGGCGAAGGCCCCGACGACTCCGGCAGCGGCGACGCCGCCGCCCAGCAGGCCTCGTCGGGAGAGGAACCTGTCGGGCGTCGGCGACTGCTCGTGCTCGGTCAGGACAGCACCGCCGCGGTGAGCTTGGACAGCGGCTCGGAGAGCGCGTTGACCGCGTCGGAGAGGCCCTTGACCTCGTCGGGGGTCAGGTCGTCGTAGCTCTTGAAGCCGTCGCCCTCCTTCTGCTCGTCGAGCAGCTTCTGGAGGTCGGCGAAGCGGGTGGTGAGCTGCTGGGAGAGCTCGGGGTCCTTCTCCTCGATGATCGGCTGGACGCCCTCGAAGCCCACGCGGGCGCCGTCGACGTTGGCCTGGAAGTCCCACAGATCGGTGCGCGACCAGTACTCCTCCTCGCCGGTGACCTTGCCCTTCGCGACCTCCTCGAGCAGGCCGCGCGAGCCGTTGGCGATCGAGTCGACGGTGTAGGTGAGGTCCTGGACGCGGGAGTCGAGCGCCTTGGTGTTGGCGAGCAGGTCGTCGCCGTACGTCTTGCGCTCCTGGTCGGTGAGCGCCGTGTAGTCGGTGGCGCGCTGGGGCCAGAGGTCCTTCTCGATGAGGTGCCAGCCGGTCCACTTCTGGCCGGGCTCGAGGTCGGCCTCGCGGGCGTCCATCATCGGGTCGAGGTCGCCGAACGACTCGGCCACCGTCTCGATGCGCTCCCAGTGGGTGCGGGCGACTTGGTAGAGCGCGCGGGCGCCGTCGTCGTCGCCGGACTCGTAGAGCTGCACGAACTCCCGGGTCTTCTCCAGCAGCTGGGCCGACTGATCCTGGACGTAGGCGGCGTAGTTCTTCTGCGCGGCATCGACCAGCTCGGCCTCGTCCTGGCTGACGGTCGGCGCGTCGTCGGACTCGGTGACGGTGAAGTCGGCGCGGATGCCCTCGCCGGTCATGCCGGGCTTGCAGGCCGTGATGTACTTGCCGGCGGCCGCGTTGACGGTGAGCGCGCGGGTGATGCTGGGGCCGACGTTCTCGACCTCGGCGACGATGCGGAGGCCGTCCTCGCCGAGCAGGTAGAACTCGGTGACCTGGGTGCCCGAGTTGGTCACGTCGAAGGTCAGGGTGCCGGCCGGGGCGTCGGTGGCCGACAGGTGCAGGCGTCGGCCGAGGAGTCGACCGTCAGCGCGCGGGCGTTGGGCGAGCCGCTCGCGGAGGAGCCGGCCGGGGTCGCGTTCTCGGTGCACGCGGCCCAGAGGGGTGACGCGAGCAGCCGCGTGGTCACCGCGAGGGTCGTCTTGCGCATGGGCGGAGGTCGTCCTTCAGATCAGGTGGTCAGGTGGAGAGGGGGGTCCGGGGTGGGTCAGGCCGCCGACGAGGCCGGCGCCTCGCTCGGGCTCTTCGCCGGGGGCGCCGTGGGACGGCGGCGGACGGCGAGGAGGAAGAGGGCCATCACCGGGATCACGTAGAGCAGCCACGCTGCCGCCTCGAGCTTGGTCGTGGCCGGCGAGAAGTTGAAGACGCCCTTGAGGATCGTGCCGTACCAGCTGTTGACGTCGATGGTCTCGGAGACGTCGAAGGCGAGGTCGTGGAGGCCCGGGAGGAAGCGACCCTCCTGCAGGTCGTGCACGCCATAGGCCAGGACGCCGGCGGCGACCACGATGAGGAAGGCGCCGGTCCAGGTGAAGAACTTCGTCAGGTTGATGCGGACGGCGCCGCGGTAGATCAGACAGCCGAGGACGACGGCGGTCGCGAGGCCGAGGGCCGCGCCGGTGAGCGGCTCCCAGGTCGGCGTCGTGATGCCGGTGGCGGCGCGGGTGCCGGCCTGCGTGGCCGCCCAGAGGAACAGCGCGGTCTCAAGGCCCTCGCGCCCGACGGCCAGGACCGCCACGACGACGAGCGACCAGCGGCTGCCGTCGGCGGCCTCGTCGATCCGGCCACGGAGCTCGCCGCTGAGGCCGCGCGCGGCGCGGGCCATCCAGAAGATCATCCAGGTCACGAAGCCGACCGCGAAGATGGAGAGGCTGCCGCCGATCAGTTCCTGCGCCTCGAAGGTCAGGCCGCGCGGACCGAAGGTGAGCACGGCACCGAAGGCGAGGCTGACGGCGACGGCCAACGCGACGCCGGCCCAGATCCGCGGCAGCAGGTGACGCCGGTCCGTCGTGACCAGGTAGGCCACGAGGATGGTCACGACGAGGGACGCCTCGAGGCCCTCGCGGAGGCCGATCAGGTAGTTCGCCAGCACGAACGACGAGACTACACCTGAGGTTAGGCATGCCTAACTAATCCGACCGAGGTGTGGATCACAGCCCGGGTCCGTACGACGGCGAGGCCGCCCCGCACCCCAGGGGGGCAGGACGGCCTCGGGTGTCCATGAGGTCGTGCGTCAGCGGGCCGAGGAGCCCTCGACGTAGTCGGTGTCGTGCGACTTCACCCAGGCCATGAGCTTGCGCAGCTCGCGACCGGTCTGCTCGATGGGGTGGGACTCACCCTTCTTGCGGAACTCGGTGAACTCCGGCGAGCCGTTGTCCATGTCGGTGATGAAGCGCTCGGCGAACGCGCCGTTCTTGATGTCGGCGAGCACGTCCTCCATGTTCTTCTTCACGTCCGGGGTGATCACGCGCGGGCCGGAGACGTAGTCGCCGAACTCGGCGGTGTCGGAGACCGACCAGCGCTGCTTGGCGATGCCGCCCTCGTACATCAGGTCGACGATGAGCTTGAGCTCGTGGAGGCACTCGAAGTAGGCCACCTCGGGCTGGTAGCCGGCCTCGGTCAGCACCTCGAAGCCGTACATCACGAGCTGCGACGCGCCGCCGCAGAGCACGGCCTGCTCGCCGAACAGGTCGGTCTCGGTCTCCTCGGTGAAGGTGGTCTTGATGCCGCCGGCACGGAGACCGCCGATCGCCTTGGCGTAGGAGAGCGCGAGGTCCCAGGCCTTGCCGGACTCGTCCTTCTCCACCGCGACCAGCACGGGCACGCCGCGGCCGTCGACGTACTCGCGGCGCACGAGGTGGCCGGGACCCTTGGGAGCGACCATGAAGACGTCGACGCCCTCGGGCGGGGTGATGTAGCCGAAGCGGATGTTGAAGCCGTGGCCGAAGACGAGGGTGTCGCCCGGGGTCAGCGCGGGCTCGATCTCCTCGGCGTAGAGCTTCCGCTGGTGCTGGTCGGGGGCGAGGATCACGATCAGGTCGGACTCCTCCGCTGCCTCGCGCGGGGTGAGGACGCGCAGGCCCTCGGCCTCGGCCTTGTCGCGGCTCTTCGACCCGGGCTGCAGCCCGATCCGGACGTCGACGCCGGAGTCGCGCAGGGACAGCGCGTGGGCGTGGCCCTGGCTGCCGTAGCCGATCACCGCGACGTTCTTGCCCTGGATCAGGCTCAGGTCGGCGTCGTCGTCGTAGAACATCTCAGCCACTGGGGGCTCTCCTTCGGGTTGTGTCTCTGGGTCTGTTCGGGTGGTCAGTTGGCGATGGCGGAAACAGGGGCGGGTACGGCGACAGGCCGGTGCGTGCGCTCGCTGATCGACCGCGATCCGCGACCGATGGCGACCATGCCGGACTGCACGAGCTCGCGGATGCCGAAGGGCTCGAGCACGCGCAGCAGGTCGGCGAGCTTGTCGGCGTTGCCGACGGCCTGCACGGTCACCGCGTCGGGTGCGACGTCGACGACCTTGGCCCGGAAGAGCTGGACGGCGTCGAGGACCGCGCCACGGGTGGTGGCGTCGGCGCGGACCTTGACGAGGAGCAGCTCGCGGTTGACCGACCCGGCGCCGTCGAGCTCGACGATCTTGATGACCTCGACGAGCTTGTTGAGCTGCTTGGTGACCTGCTCGAGCGGGGACTCGTCGACGTTGACCACGATGGTCATCCGCGAGATCTCGGGGTGCTCGGTCGGGCCGACGGCGAGGCTGTCGATGTTGTAGCCGCGGCGGGAGAACAGGCTCGCGATGCGGGCCAGGACGCCGGGCTTGTTCTCGACCAGCACGCTCAGGGTGTGCTTGTTGCTGGGGCTCGTCATCAGATGTCGTCCTCGTCGAACTGGGGCGCCAGGTCGCGCGCGTACTTGATCTCGTCGTTGCTGGTGCCGGCGGCCACCATCGGCCACACCATCGCGTCGCGGTGCACGCGGAAGTCGACCACGACGGGCTGGTCGTCGATCGCCATGGCCTTCTCGATGGTCGCGTCCACCTCGTCGGGCGACTCGCAGGCCAGGCCGACGCAGCCGTAGGCCTCGGCGAGCTTGACGAAGTCGGGGATGCGCTTGGAGTGCAGGTCGGTGTTGGAGTAGCGCTCGTTGTAGAAGAGCGTCTGCCACTGCCGCACCATGCCGAGCGACTCGTTGTTGATGATCGCGACCTTGATCGGGATGTCGTTGATCGCGCAGGTCGCGAGCTCCTGGTTGGTCATCTGGAAGCAGCCGTCGCCGTCGATCGCCCAGACCGTGGTGTCGGGCATGCCGACCTTGGCGCCCATCGCTGCCGGCACCGAGAAGCCCATCGTGCCGAGGCCGCCGGAGTTGATCCACGTGTTGGGGTTCTCGTAGCCGACGTAGTGGGCCGCCCACATCTGGTGCTGGCCGACACCGGAGGCGTAGATCGCCTCGGGGCCGGCGATCGCGCCGAGCCGCTCGATGACGTACTGCGGGGCGAGCGAGCCGTCGGCCGGGGTGTCGTAGCCGAGCGGGTAGCGGGTCTTCAGCCCGGCGAGGAAGGCGACCCACGCCTCGTAGTCGCCGTCGGCGCCGTCGGCCTGCAGCAGCGCGACCAGCTGGGCGATGACCTCCCTGCAGTCGCCCACGATCGGCACGTCGGCGTGACGGTTCTTGCCGATCTCGGCGGGATCGATGTCCGCGTGGATGACGAGCGCGTTCGGTGCGAACGAGTCGAGGTTGCCGGTCACTCGGTCGTCGAAGCGCGCGCCGAGGCTGATGATCAGGTCGCTCTTCTGCAGGCCGGCGACGGCCGCGACCGTGCCGTGCATGCCCGGCATGCCGAGGTGCTGCGGGTGGCTGTCGGGGAACGCGCCGCGGGCCATCAGCGTCGTGACGACCGGGATGCCCGTCAGCGCTGCCAGCTGCGCCAGCTCGCGCGACGCGCCGGCGCGGATGACACCGCCGCCGACGTAGAGCACGGGACGCCGGGCCTCGCGGATCAGCCGAACGGCCTCCTTGATCTGCTTGGCGTGCGGCGTCGTCACGGGACGGTAGCCGGGCAGGTGCAGCTCGTCGGGCCAGGCGAACGTCGTCTGCGCCTGCAGGGCCGACTTGGCCACGTCGACGAGCACCGGTCCCGGACGGCCGGTCGAGGCGATGTGGAAGGCCTCGGCGATCGTGTGCGGGATGTCGGCCGGGTCGGTGACCAGGAAGTTGTGCTTGGTGATCGGCATCGTGATGCCGCGGATGTCGGCCTCCTGGAAGGCGTCGGTGCCGATCATCGCGGCACCCACCTGCCCGGTGACGGCGACCATCGGCACCGAGTCCATGTGGGCGTCCGCGAGCGGCGTGACCAGGTTGGTCGCGCCCGGTCCGGAGGTCGCCATGCACACGCCCACCCGGCCGGTCGCGGCGGCGTAGCCCTGGGCGGCGTGGCCCGCTCCCTGCTCGTGGCGGACCAGGATGTGCCTGATCCGGGTCGAGTCCATCAGCGGGTCGTAGGCCGGGAGGATCGCGCCGCCGGGGATGCCGAAGATGTCGGTGACACCGGCCGCCTCGAGGGACGTCACCAGGCTCTGTGCGCCCGTGACCGACCCGCTTCCGTGTGCGCCCTGCTCCGTCATGTCCTTCTCTCCTGCGTCTGCGGTGTCCAGCGATGAGCCCATGAAAAAACCCCTCGGCCCGGTGGGCGACGAGGGGTGACGCGCGTGCGTTGGCCGGTCGGCCTCAGCTCACGCGTCGCGTGCGTACAAGAATCTCGGTGCGCATGCGACAACCGTCGTCGCCGGGGTGGTCCGGCGTCAAGCAAGTGTGACAGGCGTCCCAGTATCTGGAACGCGGGTCTCGCGATGTGGCGTTGCGGGCGGGGCGTCAGCCGCGGTCGAGCGGCGTGCAGATGCAGGAGCGATTGCCGTCGGCGTCCTCCACGACCCAGTACGACGGAGCCTCGGCGTCGCTCACCAGCCGCCCGCCGGCCGCGAGCACGGCCGCGAGCCGCCGCTCCCCCTCGTCGTGCGGCACCCACACGTCGAGGTGCCAGCGCTGCTCGGGGTCCTGCGGGGGCAGCTCGGCGCCGCGCGGGTCGTCGGGCCCGGGCGGGGTCTGGAACCACACCGCCGGCACCTGCCCGCTCGCGTCGACGACTCCCCCGGGCCCTGACTCGGCGCCAAGGAGGGCGGCGTAGAAGTCGCCCAGCCGTCCGTCGCCGGAGGTGTCGAGGGCCGGCTCGAGCTCGGTCAGTCCGGAGGTGTCGGCCTCGGCCCCCAGCTCGGCCGCGAAGCCGCTGATGCGGCGGGCCAGATCGATGTCGCGGCTGGTGATGCCGCCGACGTCGTGGCTGCTGAGGGTGACGATGACCTCGGGATAGGTCAGCGACACGTCGGGGTGGTGGTCGGCCTCGTCGGCAGCGGCACCGATCCGGTCCACCAGCGCAACGCCGGTCGCGAAGTCGCCGGTGCGGAAGCGCGCCTTGAGCCGGTCGAGGACCTTGCGCCAGTCGTCGAGGCCCGCCTCGAGGACCTGGTCGTGGGTGAGTCGCGCCTGGGGGTCCGTCGTCGCATCGCTCATGGCCCGACCCTGCCACGGGGCACCGACAGCGACCACCCCCGTGGTCGTCGAGGTGGGTCAGTCCAGCGTCTGCGTGATCTCGCGGGTGTCGCCGTCGACGACGACCCGGGCGAGCGCCCCGTTGACCAGCGGCAGGTGCGGTGGCACGTGGCCGATCTCCAGGTCCCAGACGATCGGCACGTCGAGCCGCCCGAGGGCGTCGAGCACCGCCTCGCGCTGGGTGAGGTCCGGGTGGTCGGGCGCCCGGGTCCGGCCGATGAGCACGGCAGCCGCCCGGTCGAACCACCCGGCCAGGCGCAGGGAGTGGAGGTAGCGGCAGGTGCTGACGGCGTGCTCCTCGCACGCTTCGAGGTAGACGATCGTGGGCTCGTCGAGTGCCTCGGCCCACGCGCGCACGTCGCCGTACGGCGTGCCGGCGAGGTTGGCCACCGTCTCGGTGCAGCCACCGATGAGGCGCCCGCTGACGTCGAGGCTCCCGCCGCCCTGCACCTCCCAGTGGCCCTCTCCGACGTGGCCCCACTCGGTGGCGCGGGGGTCCTGCTCGAAGCGGACCCACTCGGCGACCAGGCCGGAGTCGCGCTGGACGAACGGGCCCGGGCCGCCCGCCAGGTCGAGCCAGTGCAGCAGCCCGTCGGGGACGGCGTACGGCGTGTCCGCGAGGTTGTCGCCGTGGAGCGTGGCCCAGCCGAGGCGGGTGGTGATCGGCACCAGGAGGGTCGAGAGGTCGGAGTAGCCCACGAGCCACGTCGGCTCGGCGTCGGCGAGCGCGTCCCAGTCGAGCAGGTCGACCATGTCGATGGCGGTCTCGCCACCCCAGGGCGGGACGACGCAGTGGATCTCCGGGTCGGCGAGCATGCGGGTCAGCTCGGCGGCCCGCTGCTCCGCGGGGGCGGACGTGAGGCCGCCGCCGTGGAGGCACTCCCCCACCACGACGTCGTACCCGCGACCGCGCAGCCAGTCCAGGCAGAAGTCGATGCGGGCCGCCGACGGACCCTCGACGCCGGCGGACGGTGCGGTCACCGCGATGCGGTCACCCGGTCGGAGGGGGCGGGGGAAGCGGATCGGCGGGGCCATGCACCGATTCTGACAGTCTGTGTCCATGGGTTTCGGCGACGTCGTGCAGCAGGCCATCCACGCGGGCACCGGGGTGCCGCGGTTGTACGCCGCCGCGACCCGCGCCGGCCTCGGGCCGTCGGGCGCGTTCGAGGTGCTGCGCATCTCGCAGGCTGCCCTGCAGGCCGCCGCGACCCACGGGCGCGGCGTCCCCGGGCGCACCAACGCGATGCGTCACTTCATGTGGCAGGCGACGCTCACCGCGCGGTTCGGGGCGGATGTCGCCCGGGCGATCGCTGCCGCCCAGGAGGCCGGCACCCCGAACAGGAGTGACTCCCGCGCCGACGCGCACAACAACGCCGCCGGGCAGGCCTACGCGGCCGCGCACGCCGACGACCTCGCCGGGCTCGCCCCGTCCGAGGCGATGACGAGCCTGGTGCCGGTCGCGCTGGCGATGTGGGAGTCGGGCGAGCTGGTCTGGGTCACTCCCAGGCGGTGAGGCCCACGCGGTCGTGCTCGCCACCGGGCCACACGGCACGTACGACGCCCGCCGCGGCGAGCGCCTTGCGGCAACCCGGGCACGGCGGGTCGGTGATGTAGGCGGTGGCTCCCTTGGTGTCGCGCGTGGCGAAGAGCAGCGCGTTGACCTCGGCGTGGATGGCGATGCAGAAGCCGGGTGTGCCGGGACGGTCGTAGTCGCCGAGGCCCGGCACGTCGTCGTACCCGAGCTGGCCGCGGGGGCAGGCCCCGGCCAGGCAGTCGTCCTCGCCCGGTGCGGCGCCGTTGTAGCCCGTGGCGATGATCCGGTGCTCGATCGTGAGGACCGCACCCACCCGTCGACGCGTGCACTTGGCCCGGGCAGCGACGGCGTCGGCGATGCCGAGGAAGTAGTCGTCCCACCCGGGGACGACGTGGTCGGCGCTCCCGGTGCTGACAGTGCTCACGGCAGCACAGACTGCCCGATCTCACCCGGGTTGTGGGCCACTTCCCAGCGGAAGCCGTCGGGATCGGCGAAGTAGCCCGAGTAGCCGCCCCAGTCGCGCTCGCTCGCCTCGCCGACCTGCGACGCCCCGGCGGCGCGGGCCTGCTCGAGGACGGTGTCGACGCCCTGGGTGGTGGCGAGGTTGTGGGACAGCGTGACCGGGGGTACGCCGCCGCGTGCGGGCCGGTGCCCGACCTCCGCGCTGAACCCGCGCTCGTCCCAGAGGCTCAGCACGACCTTGTCCGCCACCCGGAACATGAGGACCTCGTCCGGCATGTCGACCTCGGCCTCCCAGCCGAGGCCCTCGACGTAGAACCGGCGTGACGCCGCGAGGTCGGTCACGACGAGGGTGATGAAGCTGACGCGCTGGTCCATGTCACTGCTCCTTCTGGTCGGGCTGCTGGTCGGGCTGCTGCTCCGGCGGCCGCGCGGCCAGGCGGGCGCGCTGGCGCCCCATGTCGTCGAAGTTGTCGTCGTCGAGCCACGCGTCGAGAGCCGCGCTCACGCGCGGCCACTCCCGGTCGGTGATCGAGAACCAGTCGGTGTCGCGGTTGCGGCCCTTGTAGACGACCGCGTTGCGGAAGCGGCCCTCCCAGATGAAGCCGAGCCTGATGGCGGCGCGGCGCGACGGACCGTTGAGGCTGTCGCACTTCCACTCGTAGCGGCGGTACCCGAGGTCGTCGAAGGCGTGCCGCATCAGCAGTGCCATCGCCTCGGTCGCGGCGCGGCTGCGCTGGAGCTGCCGGCCGAAGGCGATGCCGCCGATCTCGATCGAGCCCATCGCCGGATCGATGCGCATCAGCGAGCAGAACCCTGCTGCTCGCTCCGTCTCGACGGGCATGATCGCGAAGGTGACCTGGCCCGCCTCGCGGTTCGCGTCGAAGATTCGCGCCAGCTCGTCGCGGTCGCGGGGGCGCTCCCAGAACAGGTAGGTCCAGGTCGCGTCGTCGTCGGGTCGGCACAGGGCGGCGAACAGGTCGTCGACGTGCTGCGGTCCGATCGGCTCGAGCCGGACTCCCTTCCCCTCGAGGACCGTGTCAGTCGCAGGCGCCGCCGCTCCCGTCCACTCGACGGGGCGGCCCAGGGGCTGGCCGTGGTCGTTGGTCGAGCGGGTCCGGGTCGCCGAGAGCCGTACGCCCACCGGCCCGGTCATCGCAGCGCCTCCGCGACGGCGGCCAGGCCGCGCTCGACCTCGTCGAAGGACGTCGACAGCGGGGACAGGCCGATCCGCAGGCCGCCGGGGTCGCGGTAGTCCGGGATCACGTCGCGCTCCCAGAGCAGCGCGGTGACCTCGCGCATCCGGTCGTGGTGCAGCGTCACGTGGCCGCCACGCCGGGCCGGGTCGCGCGGCGAGGCGAGCGTGACCTCGGGCAGCGTCGCGTCGGCGAGCTCGACGGCGTACGACGTGAGGGCGACGGACTTCGCGCGGATCGCCTCGATGCCGGCCTCCTCGACCAGCGCGAGCATGTCCTGCATCGCGACCATGCCGAGGATCGGAGGCGTCCCGGAGATGAACCTGCGCATGCCCGGCGCGGGTGTGTAGCCCGGGCCCATCAGGAACGGGTCGGCGTGGCCCATCCATCCCTGGATCGGCTGGGTGAGCTGCTCCTGGAGGCGGGCGTTGACGTAGCCGAACGCCGGGGAGCCGGGGCCGCCGTTGAGGTACTTGTAGGTGCAGCCGACGGCCAGGTCGGCGTCCCACTCGTCGAGGGCGACGGGCACGGCGCCCGCGGAGTGGCACAGGTCCCAGAGGACCAGCGCGCCGGCGTCGTGGCTGATCCGGGTGAGCTCCGGGGCGTCGGCGAGCCACGCCGAGCGGTACGCGACGTGGTTGAGCACGACGAGGGCGGTGCTCTCGCCGACCGCCTCGCGGAGCTGGTCGGCGGTGACCCCCTCGGAGGTGTCGACCTCGATCCAGCGCAGCGTCAGCCCACGCTCGGCGGCGATGCCCTCGGCGACGTAGCGGTCGGTGGGGAAGTTGTCGGTGTCGATGACGATCTCGGTGCGGTCCGGATCGGTGCGTACGGCGTGGTCCACCGCGGCGCGCATCAGCTTGTAGAGCCACACCGTGGTCGAGTCGCCGATCGCCGTCTGGCCGGCGGCCGCCCCGAGGCACACGCGAGCCAGGTCGTCACCCAGGGTCGTCGGCAGGTCCATCCACTGCTCGTCCCAGCCGCGGATCAGTCGTCCGCCCCACTCCTGCTCGACGAAGGCGCCCAGCCGGTCCGCCGTCGCCGCCACGGGTCGTCCGAGGGAGTTGCCGTCGAAGTAGACGAGGTCACTGGCGGCGCCGACGAAGCGGTCGCGGAAGCGGGCGAGCGGGTCGGCGGCGTCGAGGTCTGTTGCGGTGCTCACGCTCCGCAACCTATCCGTCGACGCCCCGACGCCTCTCCCCGCGTCAGTAGCAGACCGCTCCGTGGGCGGCGCTCTGCACGACCTTGCGGTACTTGCCGAGCACGCCGCGGGTGTACTTCGGCGGGAGCGGTTCCCAGCCCTCCGCCCGGGCGGCCAGCTCGGCCTCGTCGACGTGCACGTCGAGCGTCATGTTGGCCACGTCGAGGGTGATCCGGTCGCCGTCGCGGAGCAGCGCGATCGGACCGCCGTCGCTCGCCTCCGGGGCGATGTGGCCGACGCAGAGACCGGTGGTGCCTCCGGAGAAGCGGCCGTCGGTGATCAGCAGGACGTCCTTGCCCAGGCCCGCGCCCTTGATGGCACCGGTGATGGCGAGCATCTCGCGCATCCCCGGACCACCCTTTGGACCCTCGTAGCGGATGACGACGACGTCGCCGGCGGTGATGGCGCCCTCGGCCAGGGCGTCGAGCGCCTTGCGCTCACCGTCGAAGACGCGGGCGGTGCCGGTGAAGGTGGAGTCGTCGAAGCCGGCGCTCTTCACCACGGCCCCCTCGGGCGCGAGCGTCCCCTTGAGGATGGTCAGCCCACCGGTGGCGTGGATCGGCCGGTCGAGCTGGCGCAGGATCTCACCGTCGAGCGGCTTGGGGTCGAGGTCGGCGAGGTTCTCCGCCATCGTCTTGCCGGTGCAGGTCAGCACGTCGCCGTGCAGGTGGCCGGCGTCGAGCAGGGCCCGCAGCAGGACCGGGATCCCGCCGACGCGGTCGAAGTCGGTCCACACGAAGCGCCCGAACGGCTTCATGTCCGCCAGGTGCGGGACCGTGCGGCCGATGCGGGTGAAGTCGTCCAGGGTCAGGTCGACCTCGGCCTCGCGCGCGATGGCCAGCAGGTGGAGAACTGCGTTGGTCGAGCCGCCGAGGGCCATCGCCATCGCGATCGCGTTCTCGAAGGCGGGGCGGGTCATGATCTGGCGCGCGGTGATGCCCTGGCGGAGCATGTTGACCACCGCCTCGCCTGACTTGTGCGCGAACCCGTCGCGGCGCCGGTCGACCGCGGGCGGGCTCGAGCTGCCGGGCAGCGACATGCCGAGGGCCTCGGCGACACTGGCCATCGTGTTGGCGGTGTACGCCCCTCCGCAGGCGCCCTCGCCCGGACAGATGGCCCGCTCGATCTCGTCGACCTTCTCGCGACTGATCTTGCCGGCGAGGCAGGCGCCGACGGCCTCGAAGGCGTCGATGATCGTCACGTCCTTGCCGTCGACCTGACCCGGCATGATCGTTCCGGCGTAGAGGAAGACGCTGGCCAGGTCGAGCCGCGCAGCCGCCATCAGCATCCCGGGGAGCGACTTGTCGCACCCGGCGAGCAGGACGGATCCGTCGAGGCGCTCGGCCATCATCACGGTCTCGACCGAGTCGGCGATGACCTCCCGGCTGACGAGCGAGAAGTGCATGCCCTCGTGGCCCATCGAGATGCCGTCGGAGACGGAGATGGTGCCGAACTCCAGCGGGAACCCGCCGCCTGCGTGCACGCCGTTCTTCACGGCCTTGGCGAGCCGGTCGAGGGACAGGTTGCAGGGGGTGATCTCGTTCCAGCTCGACGCGACCCCGATCTGGGGCTTCTCCCAGTCGTCGTCACCCATGCCGACCGCCCGGAGCATGCCCCGGGCCGCGGCCTTCTCGAGCCCGTCGGTGACGTCGCGGCTGCGAGGCTTGATGTCGGGTCCGTCGGCTGCGTGGCTCATGCCTGCAGGTTAGTGGGCACGAGTGGCGGCGCCGCGTCGTGTCTCATCCCGATCCTGCGGCGGTCTCACGCGGCTCGCGGCCGGAATCGCTCCTCCCGACGCTCGTCGAGGTACCGCACCTCGGCGGCGAGCTGGTGCACCGCAGGATGGTCGTCCGGGGTGCCGTGCAGCTCCCGCTCGACCGCCTTCCAGAAGGGCGCGGCGTTGTAGCGGATCGCCGGGTCGCCGACCCGTCTCGACCGGTCGCGCCAGGCGAACGCCTCGACCGAGGTCATCGACCGCAACCGGCGCGGCACCCACCACCCCGTCGCCCGCAGATCGACGTGCGCGGGGTAGCGGCTGCCGGCGTGGGTCCTGGCTCCGTCGGCACGCATCGGCCCCACCTCCTCGCCCTGCTCGTCGCGGACCGTCGCCCGCAGCCGGGCCATCCGCAGCAGCTGCTCCACCACGCACGCTCGCGGGCTCGTGCGCCCGGTCTCCCACCGCGCCACCACCGACTGGGACACCTTCAGGAGTGCCGCAAGACCCCGCTGCGAGACGTCCAGGATCCTTCTGACGCGCCGGATCATGCCGGGCAGCCCGCCGTCGAACGGACCCATGAACCAGTAGTCCCGCTCGGCCTGCGTCCAGTTCGCCATCGAGTCCCAGGACGCGCGGTCGATCTCCCCCACCTCGAGCTCCTCGCCGCCTTCGTCCGCCCCGTCCACGTCTTCCATCGGGTCCACCCCTCGTCCGCTGTCTGGCACCCGCGGTCGGGCACCTCGTACCTCCAGCACAGACCCCTACGCCGACATCGAGGCAGCCTCGTCCACAGACGCCCCTCGTGACCCTGGATTGGGTCGCCTGTGGACACTTCCGGGCCCGACGGTCACCCCGTCATCCCGTTCCGCCGAAGGCGCGCACCCCCACCCCCAAAGCCGCCCACTTGCCGGCGAGTCGCTGAGAGACTCACCGGCAAGGATCGCCGGCAGCGGGGGGGCGCGACGGGTCGAGGACGTGAGTCCCTCAGAGACTCACGGGCAAGAGTCCGCAGCGGTCAGGGGGCGCGCTCGGCCTCGCGCTTGAGGGCGGCGAGGCCGCGGTCGAAGTCCTTGCCGATTGCCTTGTCGAAGAACAGCTTGCCTGCCGCGGACATGACCACGCTGCGGGTGCCGGTCATCGTCCAGGTGACGTCGGTCGCCTCGCCGGTCGGGACGAGCTCGAAGCGCGTGACGTTGGTGGCCTTGAAGGGCTTGAGGAAGACCAGGTCGACGACCACCGAGGTCGGGGTGGACCCGGTGATGGTCATCTCGCCCTCACCGGCCTTCTTGTTGCCGGCCCAGCGGTAGGTCGATCCGACCCCGTGGTCGGGGCCGGAGTACTCGCGGTCCAGGTCGGGGTCCACGCCCTCCCACGGCGACCACTTCTGCCACTCGCGGAAGTCGTCGAGCAACACGTGGATGCGGTCCGGGAGCGCCTGGACGTGGGTCCTGCGCGAGAGCGAGAAGTCGGCCATGGCGAGGCTCCAGTCCGGCGCGATCCGGTCAGGCGATCCGCGCGGCGCGGACGACGAGGACGTCGGGGAGGTCCTTGTGGATCTCCTGCCACGACGCTCCCTCGTCCGGCGAGGCCCAGACCCCGCCGTTGCGGCCACCGAAGTAGAGACCGGGCTGGTCGTGGTCGTCGGCACACAGGGCGTCGCGCATCACGGCGGTGTAGTAGCCGTCGGGCAGGATCCCCTCACCCAGCGGCTCCCAGGACGAGCCGGCATCAGTGGTGCGGTAGACCCGCGCCCTGCCGTCGACGGGCCAACGGGCCTCGGCCCCGGTGATGGGGAAGTTGTACGCCGTGTCCGCGCGGTGGGGGTGGGCCACCATGGCGAAGCCGAACTCGGTCGGCAGGCCCGGGGCGATGTCCTGCCAGGAGGCACCGCCGTCGTCGGAGCGGTAGACGCCGCCGTGGTTCTGCAGGTAGAGCCGGTCGGGGTCCGCGGCGTCGCGCGCCACCTTGTGCACGCACTGCCCGAACTCGGGGTAGTTGCGCTCACCGGGGAAGAACTCTGCCTTCACCCCCGTGTTCGAGGCCCGCCACGAAGAGCCACCGTCCTCGGTGACGTAGACGCCGCCCGTGGACAGCGCGGCGAGCACGCGCGCGGGGTCGGACGGGTGCGGGAGGATCGTGTGGAACGCCTGGCCGCCGAAGCCCTCGTTCCACTCGGGGCGGTGCGGGTGGTCCCACAGCCCCCGGACGAGCGAGAAGGTCTCGCCCCGGTCCTCCGAGCGGAAGATCGCTCCGGGCTCGGTGCCTGCCCAGACCACGCCGTCGCCGCCGTCGGCCGAGGGACCGGGCTGCAGCTGCCACACCCGGGCCAGCGTGGCGCCCGTGTCCTCCGGGAAGCGGGCCGCGCCGTTGGGGGTCTCGTCCCACGTGGCCCCGAGGTCGTCGGAGCGCCACACCTGCGGGCCGAGCCAGCTCGACGAGGCACCGGCGAGCAGCCGAGGCGACCCGCCGCGGGTGTCGACCATGGCGGAGTAGACCTCCTCCATCGGGAAGTGCGGCCCCGTCCAGTCCCACGACGTCCGGTCCTCGTCGGACGTCCCGAGCCACAGACCCTTGCGGGTGCCGACCATGAGCAGGGTGCGCGACATCGAGTGCCTCCTGGACGCCGAGGAGCATGACTATTCCGATTAGGAACACTACTCTCGGAGGGCGATGAGTCAAGACGTACCGGTGACCGGTTATGCGATCCTCGGCCTCCTCACGTTCGGCGACGAGCTGACGGGGTACGAGGTCAAGCAGCGCGCCGACGTGACGCTGCGCTTCTACTGGGTCTCCCCCGCGATGAGCCAGATCTACACCGAGCTGCGGCGGCTCACCGGGCTCGGGCTGGTGCGAGCCGACGCACGTCCCGACGGTGGTCGCGAGGTGACGACGTACGCCATCACCGACGCCGGGCAGCAGGCGCTGCGGGAGTGGATGGACCAGACACCGGCGGGCTTCCCGGTCCTCAAGCACACCGTGCTGCTGCGGCTGCTCATCGGCCACGCGAGCGAGCCCGGGCAGACCCGGCGGATGCTGCTCGACTACCTCGACGAGCTCGAGCGCGCCGTCGCCGATCTCGCCGAGGTCCGCGAGGCGCTCCGGGGCGCGGACCGGCCGGGCGACCCGTTCCGGTTCCCCTCGCTGGTCGCCGACTGGGGCCTCGACTACTTCGCCGCCGAGGGGCGCCACGCCCGCCGGGCGCTGGACAGCCTCGAGGAGGGCAGCCTCGAGGAGGGCAGCGCCAAGGAGCGCACAGCGGGCTGAATAGGCTTGCCCGGTGACCCAGCGACCGAGCCAGACCCTGCTCGGCCCTGTGGGCCTGGTCCTGGTGGGCATCCTGTCGGTCCAGCTCGGCGCCGCGATCGCGAAGGGCCTGTTCGGCGAGATCTCCCCCACCGCGATGGTGTGGTTGCGGCTGGTGACCAGTGCGTTGGTGCTGGCGCTCGTCGCGCGGCCTCGGCTCGCCGGCCGTACGCGACGCGACTGGCTCGTCGTGCTCGCCTTCGGCGCCAGCCTCGCCACGATGAACTGGGGGATCTACCAGTCCTTCTCCCGGATCCCGCTCGGCATCGCGGTGACCATCGAGTTCATCGGACCGTTGACCCTGGCCGTCCTCGGCTCGCGGCGCGCCCGCGACCTCGTGTGGGTGCTGCTGGCGGGCGTCGGGGTTGCCCTACTCGGCTTCCAGCGCACCGGTCTCGACCCCGTCGGCGTGGCGTACGCCCTGCTCGCGGGCGCGGCCTGGGCGGCGTACATCCTGCTCAGCGCGAGCACCGGGCGCCGGTGGGCCGGGTTCGACGGGCTCGCGGTCGCGAGCGTCGTGGCCGCGACCGCGATGACGCTGCCGGCACTGGTGGCGGCCGGTACGTCGCTGTGGGACGGCCGCGTGCTGCTGATCGGCGCGCTCGTGGGCCTGCTCAGCTCGGTCATTCCCTACAGCTGCGAGCTCGTCGCGCTGCGGAGCCTGCGGCCGGCGGTCTTCGGGATCCTGATGAGCCTGGAGCCGGCTGCCGCCGCACTCGCCGCGATCGTGGTGCTCCAGGAGCACCTGTCGCCGGTGCAGTGGCTGGCCATCGCGTGCGTCGTCGCCGCGTCGATCGGCGCGACCCGCTCGGGCGCGAACCCGAGCGAGCCACGAGGCCATCACGACGACGACCATTCGGCGGCGCACGGCACACTGGCCACATGACCGGGGACGACAGGACATCCAGGCTCGCCCTCGGCGTGCTGGTGCTCACGCTCGGCGCCGCGGCCACGGGCTGCTCGGGCACCGACGCCGAACCGATCCCGCAGGTCACCCAGCCCACCGACCTGCCGAGCCAGCCGACGCCCAGCGAGTCCGAGGCTGACGCCGGGACCGAGACGCCGTCCGGCTCCCCCGAGTCCCCCGACGGCGGCAGCGGCCCGCCCGAGGTCGCCGACACCTTCGTCGAAGGGCTCGAGGTGCCGTGGGGCGTCGACTTCCTCCCCGACGGCCGGGCGGTCGTGACCGAGCGCATCTCCGGCCGCGTCCTCAGCGTCGGCACGGACGGCGCAGTGACCCCGTTGGGCACGGTCCCCGGCGCCGTCCCCCAGGGCGAGGCCGGCCTCCTGGGCGTCGCCGTCTCCCCCGACTTCGCGACCGACCGGGCGCTCTACCTCTACCTGACCACCGGCACCGACAACCGCGTGGTCCGGGCCCGCCTCGACGGCACGCGCCTGGGACGGACGACGGTCGTCCTCGACGGCATCCCCGCCGGCTTCATCCACGACGGCGGCCGCATCGCCTTCGGCCCCGACGGCCACCTCTACGTCACGACCGGCGAGACCGGCGACCCCGAGCTGGCCCAGGACCCCCAGAGCCTCGCCGGCAAGATCCTCCGGATCACGACCGACGGCCGACCCGCCCCCGGCAACCCCGACCCCGGCTCCCCGGTCTGGTCGCTCGGGCACCGCAACGTGCAGGGCCTGACCTGGGACGACGAGGGGCGCCTGTGGGCGTCCGAGTTCGGCGACTCCGAGTGGGACGAGCTCAACCTCGTCGAGAAGGGTGGCAACTACGGCTGGCCGCGGGTCGAGGGAGCCGGTGGCGACGCGTCGTACGTCGACCCGCAGCTGGTGTGGCCGGTCGACCAGGCCTCCCCGAGCGGGCTCGCCTTCGCCGACGGCCACCTGTGGATGGCGGGCCTGCGCGGACAGCGCCTGTGGCGCATCGCGGTCTCCCCCGGCGGCGAGGCGTCGAAGCCGCGGGCGTTCTTCACCGAGGACTTCGGCCGGCTGCGCACCGTCGCCGCCGCGCCCGACGGGCTGCTCTGGCTGACGACGTCCAACCGCGACGGGCGCGGCGAGCCGACTCCGGCCGACGACCGCATCCTCCGCGTCCGGCCCTGACGGGCCGGCGGCGACCGGGGTCGGTCAGCCGGGACGTACGACGGCGCGGCGGGCCGCCCGGCGCAGCGTGGTGAGGATCGCCGGCCCGAGCACCACGATCGCGATGCCGGTGGTGATCGCGCGCCCGGTGTCCCAGCCGCCCGTCGAGGTCAGGAGCGTGTAGATGAGGAAGCGGTGGGCGTTCTCGAGCACCGGCGCCCCGGCGACGTAGGCCAGCGAGCCCTCGTGACCCGGCACCGCGATTCCGAGCGCGAAGGGCCAGAAGCTGAGGTTCATCAGCAGGCCGTAGAGGTAGGACGCGACCACCGCGTAGACGACGAGCATCGTGATCTCGGCGCGGCCGCCGACCCGCCGCGGCAGCAGGCCCGCCCCCATGCCGACCCACGCCGCACAGATCATCTGGAACGGCAGCCACGGTCCGACGCCCGCGGTGAGCAGCGCCGATGCGAACAACGACGTACAGCCCAGCGCGAAGCCGAACCCGGCACCGAAGACGCGTCCGCCCAGCACGAGCAGGAAGAACACCATCTCGATGCCGGCCGTCCCGGCCCCGAGCCCGCGCATCACCGCGTTGATGGCGGACAGCACGCCCAGCACGGCCAGGACGCGCGAGTCCATGCCCCCCTCGCCCATCTCCGCGAGCACGACCACCATCACCAGCGGCAGCAGCGCGAGGAAGAGGAACGGCGGCTCGACCCGCTCGCCGGGTCGCGCCGCCAGCAGCAGTGGCCAGCACAGCATCATCAGGCCGGCGATGGACGCCAGGACCAGCACGGCCGCCGTACGCGGGCCGATCGGCAGGGCCACCGGCAGCTCGGCCCGGGTCCGCGTGCGCTCGAGCACTCGCTCCTGGATGCTCATCGGTGCTCCTCCCCGACCCGGGCGCGCAGCGCCACGGCGACCTCGTCGACGACCAGCCAGGGCGGTCCGAGGACCTTGGTGACCTGCGGGGCGAAGGAAGGCGACTCGGCCAGGACCCGTCGCGGCGTACCGCTGGACACGACCTCGCCCTCGGCCATCACCACGACCTCGTCGGCGACGTGGGCGGCGAACTCGACGTCGTGCGTGGCGAGCAGCACGGCGTGGTCGTCGGCGGCGAGGTCGGCGACGATGCGCGCCAGCTCCGCCTTGCCGGCGTAGTCGAGCCCGCGGGTCGGCTCGTCGAGGAGCACGACCG
The DNA here is from genome assembly GCF_048161455.1 of Nocardioides sp. T5. Lineage (NCBI taxonomy): Bacteria > Bacillati > Actinomycetota > Actinomycetes > Propionibacteriales > Nocardioidaceae > Nocardioides > Nocardioides sp. T5. Next base: position 3,192,139 of record NZ_CP182415.1, read on the forward strand.
GCGGGCGGGCGGTGAGGACGATCGACAACGCCAGGGCGAGCCGCTGCCCCTCGGACAGGTCGCGTGGGTGGATCGTCTCGTCGATGCCCGGGACGAGCCGGTCGAGGAGGCCGCGGCACGTGCCGGGGTCGGCCCCCGAGCCGACGTCGGCGGCGGTGCACTCCTCCACGACGGTCTCGAGGTAGAGCAGGTCGGCGGCGGTCTGCGGCACCAACCCCACGTGCGTACGTCGTTGGGCGGGCGCGAGGTCGGCCGGGTCGTCGCCCGCGACGTGGACCGTCCCGGAGCGACGCTTGCCGGAGCCCTGCAGCGCCCAGATCAGGCTGGACTTGCCCGAGCCGTTGCGGCCCATGAGCACGGTGACGCGTCCCGAGGACAGGGTGAGGTCGACGTCGCGCACGGCGACGTGGGCGCCGTGCACCACCGTCACCCCCCGCGCGGCGAGCAGCGGCTCGGCAGCGGGGCTCGGCGTCGGCTCGGACGGGACGATCTCCGGCAGCGAACGAGCCCGGCGCCGGGCGTCGCGCACGGTCAAGGGCAGCGGTTCCCAGCCGGCGAGGCGACCGAGCTCGACGAGCGGTGGAGCGACCGGCGAGTCGACGAGGACCGTGTGCGGGTCACCCACCCGGATGCCGCCGTCGCCGGTGACGAGGCAGATCCGGTCCGCGAAGGGGACCACCCGCTCGAGCCGGTGCTCGGCGAGGAGCACGGTCAGTCCGAGGTCGTGGACCAGGCGGGTGATCGTCGCGAGCACGTCCTCGGCGGCCGTCGGGTCGAGGGCCGAGGTGGGCTCGTCGAGGACCAGCACGCGGGGGTGGGTGGTGAGGACCGCGCCGATCGCGACCCGCTGCTGCTGCCCGCCGGAGAGGGTGCGCAGGTCGCGCGCCCGCAGCTCGGCGATGCCGAGCAGGTCGAGGGTCTCCTCGACCCTGCGCCGCATCGTCTCGGGCGCGGTGCCGAGCTGCTCCATGCCGTAGGCGAGCTCCTCCTCGACCGTGTCGGCGACGAAGCCGGCCAGCGGGTCCTGTCCGACGTAGCCCACCAGGTGGGCGCGCTCCCGCGGCGGCTGGTCGACGATGCTCCGCCCGTCGAGCAGCACGTCGCCGGTGAGCACACCGCCGGTGAAGCGCGGCACCAGCCCGGTGACGATGCCGAGGAGCGTCGACTTGCCGACGCCGGTGCGACCCGAGACCAGCACGAGCTCGCCCTCGTCGAGGGTGAGGTCGACGCCGGCCAGCACCTGGTGCTCGTCGTAGCGGAAGCCGATGTCGCGCAGTTCGATCACGCCGTGCCCGCTCATGCGACCACCTCCTGGCGGACGGGTGCACTGGCGGGCACCGGGGTTGCGACGGCGGGGAGCGCCCCCAGCACCCCCACCGCGAGGGCGAGGGGAGAGAGGTAGGGGACGATGTCGACACCCGGGTAGGCGACGACGACCTGGGCACGGCCGACGTACCAGCCGAGGCCCGCGACCACGACGCCGACGCCGACGGTGAAGAGCTCGGCACCGCGCCACGCATCGGGGCGGTAGCGGGTGCGCTGCACCCGACGTCCGGCACTGGCGAGCCCGACGACGGCCACCGAGACACCGACGCCGAGCATGGGGAGTGCCAGGACCTGGGGGGCCGTCGGGTCGAGCCAGGCATAGGTCCCCACGCAGATGCCGGTGAGGGCGAGGAGCAGCAGGGAACCGGTCACCCACCGCTCCCGGACGGTCGCGCCGCCGGAGCGGCCGTAGCCGCGGGTGTCCATCCCGGCGGCGAGCGCCAGGGACCGTTCGAGCGCGTCCTCGAGCACCGGCACGAGGAAGCGGCGCAGGCGCCCGACGCCCGACGTCGCGCCGCCGCGCAGCGCCTGGGCGGCACGGACCCGGCGGGCGCTGTCGGCGAGCTGCGGGAAGATCGTCACCGCCACGACAAGGGCGGCGCCGATCTCGTAGAGCGCCGGCGGCACGGAGGCGAGCAGCCGCTTGGGATTGGCGAGCGAGTTCGCGGCGCCCACGCACAGGATGATCGCGGCGAGCCGGAGCCCGTCGTACAACCCGGCCAGCAGTGCCTCACTGGTCACCGGGCCGAGCAGCCGGATGCCGGCCGCCCAGTCGGGCAGCGGGATCTCGGGCAGGTCGAGCAGCACGTTGCCGACCTCCTGGCCGCCGAAGATGATCCGGAAGACCACCCGGACGACCACCGTGAACGCGGCCAGCATGGCGTAGAGCCGGAACGACCGGCCGAAGGGATGACCGGACCGACGTGCCATCACCACCACCGTCGCCGACCCCATGATGAGGAGCAGCAGCAGCGGGTTGGTGGTGAACGACGCCGCGGTGGCCAGCCCGATCGCCCAGGACCACCAGGCGATCGGGTGCAGGTCACGCGGCAGGGCCGCCGGTCCGGTCACGACGCGTCAGACCCCCCGTCGACGACGCGCCACGACCGCGCTGACCGCGATCGCGACCAGGAGCAGCCCGAGCACGCCCCAGGTGACGGCGGCCGGCACCCGGGCGGGGTCGTCGGCCTGCGGGTCGACCGCCTCGGAGGAGGCGTTCGACGCTGAGCCTGCGGGCGACTCAGAGGCGGTTTCGGAGGGGTCGTCGCCGGCACTGGACGGTGAGTCGCTGGGAGACTCACGGTCGTCGGAGCCCTTCCCGGACCCCTTCCCGGACCCCTTCCCGGACCCCTTGCCCGACCCTGCGTCGCCCTTGTCGCCGGCCCCGCCGGCGCCCGCTGAGCGGCGTGAGTCTCCAGGAGACTCACCGGCAACGGGCGCCTCCGACGGGTCGGCGGACGCCGATTCCGAGGGCGAGGACGCCGACGACGGGCTGGACGAAGGGCTGGACGAGGGGCTGGACCCCGAGCCGCCCCCGCTGCCTGCCGACGGGGAGGACGAGCTGCTGGGCTGGGAGCCCCCACTGCCCGACCCGCTCCCGGACCCGCCGCCCGACCCGCTGCCGGACCCGCTGCCGCCCGAGCTGGGCGAGGAGGTCGGCGAGGAGGTCGGCGAGGAGGTCTGCGACGGGGACGAGGTCGCCGTCGGCGAGGGCGACGAGGTGGGCGTCGACTTCGTCACGGGCGGGGCGACGCCGGGCGGGACGCTCGTCGAGGCCGTGCGGTCCTGCTGCCAGGACCAGCCCACCGAGCCACCGGCCGGCACGGTGAGCGAACCGACGCCGTAGGACGCGTAGGTCCACGACGCCTTCGACCCGTCGGCCCACCACAGGCCCCAGTAGGCATCGGCCGGGGACGTGTTGACGCAGGGATCGCTGGCCGGGACGCCGTTGACGCGGCACACGAACCCGGGCTGCCGGGTCGCGTAGGAGATGTCGACCCCGACCGAGGCGAAGATCGCCGCGGCGCTCTTGCCGCCCCCGTCGGCGGCGCAGGCGGTGACCGCGCCGCCGCCGAGCTCGCGGTAGTCGACGACGACGCTGACGCCGCCCGAGGACGCGCACGTGGCGGCGCCGGCCGCCGTGGCCGACCCGAGGACGAGCCCCGGGGCGGCCACCAGCAGCAGGGCGGTGAGCACACGGCGCACGGCGTACGTCGTCATCGCAGCGTCACCCTCGTCGAGCCGGAGCGCAGCGCGGGGAACTGCCCCACGGCACGGACGCGGACCTTGGCGCGACCGTCCGGCAACGCGACGCGGGCGAGGAAGCGGCCCTTGGCGTTGGCGCGGCCCTTGGCGAGCGTCCGGCCGGCGACGACCAGGCGCACCTTCTCCCGGGCGACGAGGCGGCGGACCAGCACGCGGGTGCGGGGACCGTCGCTCTTGAGCGTGGACACCTTCAGCTTCCGCTTCCCCAGCACCCGGGTCTCGTCGCCGACCTGGCCGTCCGAGCCGAGCAGCACGTAGGCGGCGGTCGTCGTCGCCTGCGGCAGCGTGACGGTGCGGGTCAGCACGCCGTCCGACGCCGCCACGATGGTGGCGTCGGCGACACCGGGGCCACGAAGCACGAAGCGGGCACCGGGAGCAGCGCCGAGCACCTCGAGGGCGACCTTGCTGCCGGCCTTGCGGAAGCCGGCGGGTCCGACGAGACGGACGCCCGCGACCGAGCCGCGCGCGGCGTCGGCCTGGGTCGGCTGGGTCGGCTGCGCCGACGAGCGGACGGCGACGGTGTGGGTGGTCGCACCATCGCGGCCGGTGAGCGTGTACGTCGCCGGGCCGGCGGCCGCAGGCAGGGTGACGGCGGCGTCGAGGACGCGGTCGGCGCCGACGACGACCGTGCGGCTGCCGGCGATGCCGGGGCCGGTGAGGCAGAAGCGGTCACCCGCGGTGCCGCCGGTCGCGGACAGCCTCGCCGTGCCACCGGGCTCGCTGCCGGTGGAGGTGACGGCGAGCGCCTTCGCCGAGCCACGGGCGTGGGTGAGGCCGGCGACGGCCTGGACGGTCGCGCGCCACCACTGGTCGCGCCCCGCGCCGATGCCATTGGCGGCGGCAGCGTCCATCGCCGCCTGGTCGTAGGCCAGGGCGCCCTCCTCGCCGGCCAGCGGCGAGGTCGAGGGCTGCGGGCCCACCTGCAGGGAGGCGACCCACTCGGCGGCACGGCCGGCCTGCTCGCACGTCCCGGCCGCGGCGAGCGCACTGGCGGCGAGCCCGGTGCTGTTGGTGTTGGGGTCCGGGGTGAAGGGGCTGCCGACGAACGAGCCGTCGGCCCGCTGGGTCGCGCCGAGCCAGGAGACAGCCCGAGCGATCGCGGCGTCCACGGCAGCCGAGCGGGGCGAGGTGGCCGCGAGCTGGTTGACGACGTACGCCGTCGTGTCCGTGTCGGTCGGGTCGGTGCCCTCGACGCACGACTGGTCGGCCGCGGACGCGTCGGTGGCGAAGAAGACGCGGAAGTAGCCCGAGGAGCACTGCTGCTGGAGCAGGAAGTCGGTCGCCGGGGCGGCCTTGGCGGAGCCGGCCACGGACAGGCCGCGCACGGCGAGCGCCTGGCCGAAGGTGTTGGCGTAGTCGCCGTAGTCGGAGAGGTCCTGGAGACGGCCCGCGCTGGGACCGCCCTCGGTCACCCGCGCCTCCGTCTCCGCGACCAGGTCGAGCCCGCCGTAGGCCCGCGGGTCGGCGCCGGAGACCTGGGCGAACACCAGCGACTTGGCCAGGGAGCCGGAGTAGCGCTCGGTGGCCGACGGCGCGGCGTACTCCTGCACGCGGCTCGCGAGCGACGAGCGGATCTGGCGGACCATGGCCTGGTCGCCACCGACCTCGTCCATGCTCAGCCCGATGTCCATCGTCATGCCGAGGTCGTCGAAGTCGTAGGTGTCGTTGTGGATGACACCGTTGGTGAGCTGGGTGGCGAGCCACCCGGTGCCGGTGCGTGCGGCGCTCGTGGGCGGGGCGTCCGTCGCGGCATGGGCGGCGGGTGCGAGCAGCGGTTGCGCCAGCGCGGTGGCGGCGACCGAGAGGGCGAGGCCCGACAGGGCGGTCCTCGACGTGGAGAATTTCATGGTTCCTTCCCTCGCTGCGACAGCGAGGGAAGCGGCATGCACCGGCCCGCCCCCGCTGCATTCCTCGACAGCGATGGTGATCAAGACGCGTCGAGGCAGGTGTTCCGGCTCGCACGGGATCGCTCCCGTGCCCACGGTTGCGGGTCAGCGCCGGTTTCGGACCGGCTTTCCCCAGCTCGGGCGTGTGTGGTGCCGACCCGGTCGGGTGCGGCTTGCGCAGCCTACGCCCAGAACGGCCCGGGACGCACTGCGGCCCGGCGCCACGAGATGAGATCCGTGGACGCCGGGCCGCAGCGGTGGGGCTGTGGATCGGGTGGAGCAGTGGGTCAGTTGCGGACCCGGATCCACGTACGCGCCTCGTCGTCCGAGGTCTTCACGAGACCCACACGACGCTGGTTGCCGGTCGGCAGACGGAGCTTGCGCACGATCTTGGTGCCCTTCGTCTTGCCCTTGACGCGGCGGAAGTCACCCTTGACCTGCATGCAGGCGCTCTCGCCGGGCGCCAGCCCGTAGACGCGGAACTGGACGCGCTCGCCGGCACGGGCCTGCTTGCGCACGGACTCGATGCGGAACCTGTCCTTGCTCGCCGGGGCGAACTGCAGGCCGAGGATCGCCTGGGCCGTGGCGCGGCGCCACTCGTCGCGACCCTCGGCAGGGATGCCGGTGGCCTTGGCTGCCTTGGACCGGTCCTTGCGGAAGGCGACGGCACCGGTGTCCTTGGTCAGTGCCGTGCGGCACTTGTACTTGTCGACCGGCTGGTTCTTGCGGACCCAGAGCGCCGCCTTCTGCGCAGCGTCGGACTGGCGCATCAGGCCGAGGGCGTAACCACCGAGGGCGGTGGTGTTGGTATTGATCTGCGCGTTGGCGCCGGAGCTGCGGATGGCACCGCTGTTGCGCTGCCGGTCGACCAGCCAGGCGCTGGCCTTGTCGAGGGCGGCCTTGACCGCCGGGGAGCTGTCGTGCGACTCGATCAGGTTGATCATCGCGAGCGCGGTGGCGTCCGGATCGAGCTCGCTGCCGGGCGTGCCCTCGGTGCACGACTGGTTGGGGACGTTGGCCTTTTCGAAGTTGAGCCGGAAGTAGCCCGACGCGCACTGCTGCTTCAGCAGGAAGTCGCGTGCCGCGACCGCCTCGGAGGACCGGGCGAGTGACAGCTCGCGCACGGCGTAGGACTGCCCGACGACGTTGGCGTAGTTGCCGAACTCCGACTTGTCGAAGATCCGGCCGGCGATGGCCGCGGCCTGCGGCTCGGCGGCCGGGTCCGCCGGCACGTCGGCCGTGCGCTGCTCGAGGCGCGCCACCAGGTTCTTGCCGCCGTAGTCGATCGGGTTCTCGCCCGCGGCGCGGATGAACGCGGCGGCCTTGCCGAGCGCTCCGGCGTACGACTCCTTGGTGCCGTCGCCGACGTACTCGTCGACGCGCGGCTTGAACGCGGCGTTGATCGCCGCGACGCCGGCCTCGTGACCCGGGACGCTGTGCAGCGCGAGGCCGGTGTCGAGAGTCAGCCCGTAGTCGGGTCCGCTCGAGCCGACCATCAGCCCGTTGGCGAGCTCGTCGGTGATCCAGTCGGCCGCGACGTTGGACGGCGTGCTGTCGGTCTTCACGCCTGCCTTGGCAGCCCGGAGGGCCGACGACGGGTCGGCCGTGGCCGGCGGAGCGGCGAGCACTCCGGCGCCCAGGGCGACGGTCGACAGGACGACCGCTGCTGATCGGATGGGTCGAATGCGATGGTGCATGACTTCCTTTCCGCTCGCCGGGGACGTCACGGCCGCATGCCGCGGCCGACCACTTCCCCCGATGCTGCGAGCGTCTTGGTTGGCGATGTGACCAATGGGACTCGCCAGCACCATAACAAGTTGTCTAGACCGTGTTTCGGACGCATCTTCCGACCAAAGTAGGGGTCAGGAGAGCTTCTCCAGGATCAGCTCCCGGACCCGGCCGGCGTCGGCCTGGCCGCGCATCTCCTTCATCACGGCGCCGATCAGGGCGCCGGCAGCGGCGACCTTGCCGTCGCGGATCTTGTCAGCCACGTCGGGGTTGGCGGCGATGGCGTTGTCGACCGCCGCACCGAGCGCACCGTCGTCGGAGACGACCGCGAGGCCGCGCTTCTCCACGACCTCGTCGGGGCCGCCCTCACCTGCGAGGACGCCCTCGAACACCTGGCGGGCCAGCTTGTCGTTGACGACCTTCTCGTCGACGAGCGCCTGGATGCGGGCGACCTGGGCGGGCGTGATCGGCAGGTCCACGAGGTCGACCCCGTCCTCGTTGCTGCGCCGGGCGAGCTCACCGAGCCACCACTTGCGGGCGGCCTGCGGGGCGGCACCCTCGGCGATCGTCTCGACGACCAGGCCGAGCGCGCCGGCACCGATGGTGTCGCGCATCTCGAGGTCGCTGAAGCCCCACTCGGCCTGCAGCCGCGCGCGGCGTACGGTCGGGTTCTCCGGCAGCGTGCCGCGCAGCTCCTCGACCCACTCACGGCTCGGCGCGACCGGCACCAGGTCCGGCTCGGGGAAGTAGCGGTAGTCCTCCGCGTCCGACTTCACCCGCCCGCTCGTGGTGATCCCCGTGTCCTCGTGCCAGTGGCGCGTCTCCTGCAGGATCGATCCGCCGCCGCTCAGGATCGCGGCGTGCCGCTGCATCTCGAAGCGCACGGCCCGCTCGACGGAGCGGAACGAGTTGACGTTCTTGGTCTCGGTGCGGGTGCCGAGGGTGCCGCTGCCCTTGGGCGACAGCGACAGGTTGACGTCGGCGCGCAGGTTGCCCTGGTCCATCCGCGCCTCGGAGACGCCGAGCGCGACGATCAGCTCGCGCAGCTGCGCGACGTAGGCCTTGGCGACCTCGGGCGCCCGCTCGCCGGCGCCGAGGATGGGCCGCGTGACGATCTCGATGAGCGGGATCCCGGCGCGGTTGTAGTCGACCAAGGAGTGGTCGGCGCCGTGGATGCGACCGGTGGCGCCGCCGACGTGCAGCGACTTGCCGGTGTCCTCCTCCATGTGGGCACGCTCGATCTCGACCCGGTAGGTCTCGTCGTCGCCCCCCTCGGTCGGCACCGTGACGTCCATGTAGCCGTCGAAGGCAATCGGCTCGTCGTACTGCGACGTCTGGAAGTTCTTCGGCATGTCCGGGTAGAAGTAGTTCTTCCGGGCGAACCGGCACCACTCGGCGATGTCGCAGTTGAGGGCGAGGCCGATGCGGATGGCCGACTCCACGGCCTTGCCGTTGACGACCGGCATCGCACCGGGCAGGCCGAGGCAGGTCGGGCACACGCCGGCGTTGGGCTCGCCACCGAAGACGGCCGGGCAGCCGCAGAACATCTTCGAGGCCGTGTTGAGCTCGACGTGGACCTCGAGGCCGAGGGCCGGGTCGTAGGCCGCGAGCACGTCGTCGAAGGGCATCAGGGTCTCGGTCACGTCACTTCACCTCGGCAGTCGGGGCGCCGGTCAGGGCGGGCGCCTGGTCGAGCAGCGGGCCGCCCCACTGGTCGGCGTGGAGGGCCTCGAGCGCGGCTCCGACGCGGTAGACGCGGTCGTCGGCGAGCGCGGGGGCGAGCACCTGGAAGCCGCTGGGCAGGCCGTCCTCGTCGGCGAGGCCATTGGGGACCGAGATCCCGGGCACGCCGGCGAGGTTGGCGGGGATGGTGGCGAGGTCGTTGAGGTACATCGCCATCGGGTCGTCGAGCTTCTCCCCCAGCCTGAACGCCGTGGTGGGTGCCGTCGGCGACACGAGCACGTCGACACCGGCGAAGGCGGCGTCGAAGTCGCGGCTGATGAGCGTGCGGATCTTCTGGGCCTGGCCGTAGTAGGCGTCGTAGTAGCCGCTCGACAGGGCGTAGGTGCCGAGGATGATGCGGCGCTTGACCTCGTCGCCGAAGCCCGCGTCGCGGGTGGCCCGCATGACCTCCTCGGCACTCGGGTCGCCGTCCGGCGTCACGCGCAGGCCGTAGCGCATCGCGTCGAACTTCGCGAGGTTGCTCGACGCCTCGGCCGGGAGGATGAGGTAGTAGGTGGCGAGGGCGTGCACGAACGACGGGCACGACACCTCGACGACCTCGGCCCCCGCCCGGACCAGCAGGTCGACCGACTCCTGGAAGCGCGCCATGACGCCGGCCTGCCAGCCCTCGCCGGCGAGCTCGGTGATGACACCGACCTTGACGCCGCTCATGTCGCCGACCGAGCCGGCCCGCGCCGCCTCGGTGAAGGACGGCCACTCCTGCTGGATGGAGGTGGAGTCACGCGGGTCGTGCCCGCCGATGACGTCGTGCAGCATCGCCGCGTCAAGCACCGTGCGGGTGACCGGGCCGGCCTGGTCGAGGCTGTTGGCGAGCGCCACCAGGCCGTAGCGCGAGACGCCGCCGTAGGTCGGCTTCACGCCGACCGTGCCGGTCACGGCGCCGGGCTGGCGGATGGAGCCGCCGGTGTCGGTGCCGATGGCGAGCGGAGCCTCGAAGGCGGCGACCGCGGCTGCCGAGCCGCCACCGGACCCGCCGGGGATCCGGTCGAGGTCCCACGGGTTGCGGGTCGGGCCGTAGGCCGAGTGCTCGGTGGAGGAGCCCATCGCGAACTCGTCCATGTTGGTCTTGCCGAGGATCGGCAGCCCGGCCTCACGCAGCCGTGACACCACGGTGGCGTCGTAGGGCGGGATCCACCCCTCGAGGATCTTCGAGCCGCAGGTCGTCGCGAGGCCCTTCGTGGCGAGGACGTCCTTGACCGCGATCGGTACGCCGTCGAGCGGCCCGCGTGCCTCGCCGCGGGCGCGCCGGGCGTCGGACTCCGCGGCGTCGGCGAGCGCTCCGTCGCGGTCGACCTGGAGGAACGCGTGGACCGCGCCGTCGACGGCGTCGATGCGGTCGAGGTGGGCCTCGGTGAGCTGGACCGACGTGTGGTCGCCGGCCGCGAGCCCCTCGGCGAGCGTGGCGGCCGTGCTGCGGGTGATCTCGTTCATCAGGCCTCCTCGCCCAGGATCCGCGGGACGGAGAAGCGCTGGTCCTCGACGGCGGGGGCGCCGGACAGCGCCTCCTCGGCCGTCAGGCCCGGCACCACGACGTCCTCGCGGAAGACGTTGGTCAGCGGCAGGGCGTGCGAGGTGGGCGGCACGTCGTCGCCTGCGACCCCGTTGATGGAGGCCACCGACTCCAGGATGACGCTCAGCTGGGGCGCCAGGTGGTCGAGCTCGGCGTCGGAGAGGTCGATGCGGGCGAGCATGGCCAGATGGGCCACCTCGTCCCTGGAGATCTCGGGCATGGGGTTGATCCTAGGTCCCCGCCTCGGCAGCGCCCGCCCCCGGTCGGGACGTGGTCCGCAACGTCCCGACCGTCCGGGATCGCCGCCCCATGTGCCGGGAAGTGCCTCCCGACGAGCGTCGACAGCATGACGATCCTGGCACAGCCGATGACAGTCCTGGTGGCGCTCGTGGTGCTGGCGACCGGGTGTGCACCCGACGCGCGGACCGGTCGGGACGCCGGCACCGACCCGGGGGTCGCGATCGGCCTGCCCCGGGCGCAGGCGGACGCGGAGGCGACCGAGCCGCCGGAGCCCGAGCCCACGCCCGAGCCCCGCGGCACGGAGGACTGGCGGGTGAGCCGGCCGTCCTACCGGGGCGAGGTCGCGGCCTACACCACGCACGCGAGCGGCGTGCCGGGCACGCAGCTGGGGTTGAAGGTGTCGACGACCGAGGGCGGCTGGGAGGCGGCGGCGTTCCGGATCGGGTCCTACGAGGGCGGCACCGGCGCCTTCGTGTGGGAGTCCGGGTTCCGTCGCGGCCGCCGGCAGCCGGCGCCCCGGTGGTCGTCGTACGAGCGGCGCACCGTGGTGGCCCCGTGGGAGCGCGACCTGACCGTCGACACCTCCACCTGGACGCCCGGCTTCTACGTCTTCCGCCTGCGCACCGACACCGGGTGGGAGACGCAGGTCCCCTACGTCGTCAGCTCGGAGTCGGCGCGGGGCACCGTCGCGCTCGTCGCTCCCGTCACCACGTGGCAGGCCTACAACGAGTGGGGCGGCTACAGCCTGTACGCCGGCGCCAACGGCGACGCACCCAGCCACGCGGTGAGCTTCGACCGGCCCTACAACGGGGCGACCGGGGCCAACGACTACCGCACCGCCGCGATCCCGGTCGTCGTGCGCGCCGAGCGGACCGGCGTGCCGCTGTCCTACTTCACCAACGTCGACCTCCACACCACGCCGGGCGCGCTGGCCGGCGCCCGCGGCTACGTCTCGATGGGTCACGACGAGTACTGGACGAACACCATGCGCGACGTCGTGATGGGCGCCCGCGACGCCGGGACCAACCTGGCCTTCCTGGGGGCGAACACCATGTACTGGCGGATCCGGCTGGAGCCGGGCTCCGAGGGCCCCGCCCGCGTCGTCGTCGGCTACCGCCACTCGGCCCACCTCGACCCGCTCTACGCGCAGGGCTCGGTCGACGCCACCGCGCTGTTCCGCGAGCCGCCGGTGCCCCGCCCCGAGCACGACCTGCTGGGCATGCAGTACGAGTGCTACCCGGTCGACGCCGACTACGTCGTCGCCACCCCGGGCTGGTGGGGCTTCCGGGGGACGGGCGTACGCCGCGGCACCCACGTCCACGGCCTCGTCGGTCCGGAGGCCGACCGGGTCTACCCCGACGGGCGGCTGCCGCGACCGCTGCAGGTGCTCAGCCACTCGCCGTACTCGTGCCGGGGCGTCACGACCACGACGCAGTCGGTCTACTACACGGCCGGGTCGGGTGCCGGGGTCTTCGCGGCCGGCACGCTGCGCTGGGGCTGCGCGATGGTCGACCGGTGCGAGCGCCCGCTCGGTGCCCGGACGCTGGAGTTCACCCGCACGGTCACCGGGACCCTGGTCACCGAGTTCGCCCGCGGCCCGGTCGGCACACGGCACCCGGCCCACGACAACGTGGCGCAGTTCGACCTCTCCCCCGTCAACACGGTCCCGGCGAGCTGAGACAGCGCAGGCTGCGTCGGCCATGATGATCGGCATGGGCCACACTCGACGCCACGTCGGGCGGACCGCACGCACCGGCGTCGCGGTCGCGGTGGCGCTGCTCGTCGCCGGCTGCTCGACGGGCAGCCCGCCCGACGACGAGGAGACCCCCAGCGCCGAGTCCGCCGCGCTCCGCGTGCAGACGGTCACCGGGGCCGAGAGCCTCGACGAGGCCGCCCGCGCCGAGGTCGAGGGCGCCGTCGGTGACGTCCTCTCCGACTACGTGGTCGAGGGGTTCCTCGGGGAGTTCCCCCGCCAGGACTTCGTCCGGGCCTTCGAGTCCTTCACCAGCGTGGCCGCGCGCAAGGCGACCCGGGACATCGACCTGCTCACCGCCGCCACCGTGCGCGACGCGACCGCCGTGCGCGCCACCGAGCTCGACGCCCGGCTGTCGTTCCTCGACGAGGCCGGCGAGGTGCACGGCGGGACCGCCGCGGTGCACTTCACCTTCGAGGCGACCATGGAGGACGGCTCGACGCGACCGCTGGCGCTCGACGGGCGGTTCATGCTCGAGGCCGGTGACGACGACAGCTGGTCGATCTTCGGCTACGACGTCAGGTTCGACGATGGTGACGAGTCGTCCGCCGAGACGGAGCCGGAGGCCGGGTCATGAGGTGGCTGCGGCGCACCGCCGCACGGCTGGCGCTCCTGGCCGGCATCGCGCTCGTCGTGCCGTCCGGCGCCGTGCACCCCACGACCATCAGCCTGACGACCATCGGCACCGCCAAGGCGGTCGACGCGGGCGACGGGGTCGTCTGGGTCCTCGCCCTTGGCTCCGAGGCCGCCGCCGGCAAGGACGTGATGGCGGGCCTGACGGACGCGATCCAGCTCGTCGGGGTGAACCTCGACACCGGCCGCGCCGTCGCGATCGGCCTCCCCCGCGACCTCTACGTCGAGCTGGACGGCGGTCGGGCCCGGCTCAACACGGCTCTGCGCGACGACGGCCCCGAGGGGATCGCGCGCGAGGTCGACGACCTGCTCGGGATCGAGCCCGACGTGGTCCTGGTGACCGGGTTCGAGGGGTTCCTGACGATGATGGGCGCCGTCGGCGACGTCCGCGTGGACTCGCCGCAGGCCTTCACCACCGAGGACGGCGACGTCCGGGTGGAGCGAGGGCGCAACACCTTCGACGCCGATCAGTCGCTGTCGTACGCGCGCACCCGCGAGACGCTCCCGGGTGGCAGCGACTTCGAGCGTGTGGCCAACCACCAGCGGCTGCTCCTCGGCACGCTGGAGCGGCTCCGGAGCGCCGAGGACGAGGAGGGCTTCATGGAGGGGGTCGCGCTCTCCGCGCTCGGCGGCCTGCAGACCGACATGTCGCCCGCGGAGGTCTACCGCCTCGTCCAGGCCCTGACGTTGGTCGACCCGGGGCGCACGACGGGCTGCATCATCACGGGCACCTTCGGCACCGAGGACGGCGCGTCCGTCGTCTACCCCGACCTGGCCCAGGCCCGAGCCGTGGGTGCCGACGCTCGCGACGACGCGCGGCTCCAGGGCGGCTGCCGCGACGACACCGGCTGACCCCCATCCCGACTCAGCCGAGCCTCGTCGCTCAGCCCAGCCCCGCCTCGCGGGCCTTGACGATCGCCTGCGCCCGGTGGGCCACCTGCAGCTTGGTGAAGATGTTGCTGGCGTGGTTGCGCACGGTCTTGATCGACAGGCCGAGCTGTCGGGCGATCTCCCCGTTCTCCTTGCCCTCCGCGATGAGCCCCAGCACGACCCGCTCACGCTCGGTGAGGTCGGGGAACGCGTCGGCGGCCGGTCGGCTGCGGGCACCCGCGAAGTAGGCCATCACCCGGTCGGCGATGCCCGGCCCGAAGATCACCTCGCCGGCGCCGACGGCCTGGACCGCCCGGGTGATCTCACCGCGCCGCGCGCCCTTGAGGAGGTAGCCACGTGCCCCGGCGCGCACGGCCGCGAACACGGACTCCTCGTCCTCCATCATCGTCAGCACGAGGACCCCGATGTGGGGAGACGAGCCGACGATCTGCGCGGTCGCGTCGATGCCGTTGACCCGCGGCATGTGCAGGTCCATCAGCACCACGTCGGGCTGGAGGTCGAGGGCCAGGGCGATCGCCATGGCGCCGTCCGAGGCCGTGCCCACCACCTCCACGTCCGGCGTCGCGGCGAGCAGGGCCTCCAGCCCACGGCGGAACTCCTCGTGGTCGTCGGCGATCAACACCCGGTAGCCGTCCATCGGGCTCCTCCTGACTCGTGCTCGGACTCCTCATCCCTGGTCGAGCGGCAGACCCACCCGGACCACGGTGCCGCCACCGGGGCGGTCGACGACCTCGAACGTCCCTCCGAGCTCCTCGGCCCGCTCCCGCATCGAGGACAGGCCTACACCCGGACGGCGGTCCGCTGCCAGCCCCGACCCCGTGTCGGACACCTCGATGCGCAGGTCGCCGGCGTCGCGGGACAGGCGTACGACGCACCGGTCGGCGCCGCTGTGGCGCTGCGCGTTGGTCACCGCCTCGACGACGATGCGGTAGGCAGCGACCTCCACCGCCGCGGTGAGCGGCTCGATGTCGTCGTCGGCCTCGACGGTCCACGGCACCGTGCCCGCCCCGGCGCCGTGCTCGGCAGCCCGGTGGCGCAACGCCGACACGAGGCCGAGCTGGTCGAGCGCCGGCGGGCGCAGGCCCTCCACGAGCCGGCGTACCTCGCCGATGCCCTCACGGGCCTGGTCGGAGAGCCGCGCGACCAGGTCGGCCGCCTGCCCGGGGTCGTCCTCGATGAGGTCGGTGGCTGCCTCGAGGCGCATCGCGAGCGACGCGAGCGACGGCCCCAGGCCGTCGTGCAGGTCGCGCCGGAGCCTGCGTCGCTCCTCCTCCCTCGCTGCGACCAGCCGCTGCCGGGACACCTGCAGCTCGCGGTTGGCGGTGACGGCCTGGACCAGGGCACCCACCTGCGTGCCGACGTCCTCGAGCAGCCGTCGGTCACCGGGTCCGAAGGGGTCGTGGCCGGCGTCCACCTCCAGGCGGAGACGGCCCACGGTGGTGCCGCCGACGGACAGGTCGACGGTCGCGGGCGTCCCGGTCGGAGCACCGACGGAGGCGGCCACCGGCCCGGAGGTCGGGGTGGCCAGCACGTCGACGGCCGCGAAGGACAGGTGGAGGCGGCGCGCGAGCAGCTCGAGCGCCTCCCGCAACGCGTCCTCCGGAGCGGTCAGCGCGTCGAGCCGGCGCAGGTCCGAGACCACCCGGTGCGGGAACTCCCGGTCGCCGTAGACCACGCGGCGCACCGTCCGCTGCACCGCGACGGCCGCCGGCAGCAGCAGCAGCGCCAGCAGACCACCGGCGAGCATCGAGCCGACCGAGATGTCCGCCGCGGCGTCCACGGCCCGCACCATGGCGACGAAGGCGGCGGCGACGACGACCAGCACGAGCGCCTGGACGAGCCCGCGCCGGACCCGCGGCTCGATCTCGGCGAGGTGGTAGCGCCCGGCGGCGGCCGCGACGCCGGCCAGCCCGAGCGCCCCTGCGAGCAGGACGAGCACGTCCTGGCGCAGCAACGGGGCGCCGGTGAGCAGGGCCGGCGCTGGGCCGAGGACGAACCAGGCCGTGGCGCCGGCGGCGATGCCGAGGAGCGCGAGCCGGGTGGCGAGCACGTCGGTGCGCTCTCGAGCCCTGAGGTACGCCATGGTCGCGACCACGAGGAGGGCCGGGGCGGTGGCCCAGAGGGCGGGCGCCCAGACGGTCGCCCACACCGACAGCCGCTCCAGGGGCGAACCGGCGCTCCCGAGACGCACCGCCACCCAGCCGGCGTACCCGAGCAGGGGGACGGTGAGGAGCGCGAGCGTCGCCCACCGGTCGCGGGCAGCGGCTCGGGTCAGGAGCGCGACCGAGAGCAGGAGCGCCACCAGCCCGAGAGCGGCCATGGCCTCCCCGACGAGCTGGGGCCAGGCGCCACGGGCGCCGGCGAGGTCGATGACGCCGAGACCCAGCGGGGTGGACGTGATGGCGGCCGGCAGCAGGGCGGCGGCCGCGAGGAACGCCCGGGCGGGACCGGCCGCCGGTCGTGCCCAGAAGACGAGGGAGCCCAGCACGAGCAGCAGGGCGGGCAGGAGCACCACGTGCGGGGCGCTCCGCGTGGCGGCCCCGAGCGGGTAGCGGGTCAGCGTGACGTCGACCTGCTGGATCAGGTCGAGGCCGGACCCGGTGCGGCGCACCTCGTAGCGGACCACGTCGCCCACCTGACGCCGTACGCCGTCGCCGTCCCGGTCGCTGTCGCTGACCCAATCGGCCGGCGAGCGCCCGTCGACGGCCTGCACCACGTCACCGGGCCGCAGGGGGGTCTCGCCGTAGGTGGTCGCGACCCGCACGGTCTCGCCCCAGCTCGCGCCGGCCGACGGCAGGAGCCTCGAGGAGAGGCTGGTGCCGTCGGACGGGCCGGCCAGCAGCGCGAGGACGGTCCAGCAGACCGGCACCGCCCAGGCCACTGCGAGCACGAGCAGCCTGCTGGTGCGCGCCATGGAGGAATCGTGCCCCCGTCCGGCGCTGCGGGGGAAGAAGACGCGCTGCGCAGGAGGCTCAGCAGCTGGAGCGCTTCTCGGCCGCCTTGCAGGTGTCGTTGCCGCTACGACCGCGCGCGATGTCGAACCCGCGGCCGCCGTCGAGGCGGTCGGGCTGCCGGGAACC
This sequence comes from Nocardioides sp. T5, assembly GCF_048161455.1. Lineage (NCBI taxonomy): Bacteria > Bacillati > Actinomycetota > Actinomycetes > Propionibacteriales > Nocardioidaceae > Nocardioides > Nocardioides sp. T5. The sequence continues at coordinate 3,209,194 of NZ_CP182415.1, forward strand.
GGTCATCACGTCGGCGCCGCCGCGGCCGTAGATCATGGCGCGGTAGTCGGGGTGCGCGGTGATGACCTCGGAGTCGTTGCTGCCCTTGAAGATCGACAGCGTCCGCGCCGGGAGCACGACGTCGCTGAAGCCGTTGATCTTCCCCTCGATGGTGAAGGGGAGGTCGCGGATGGTCGTCCTTCTCATCTGGTCGATGCGCAGGGTGGGCTTGATCGCCGGGTTGGAGTTGGGGAGCAGCCGGAGCTTGTCCTGCCCGCCGTGGCCCCGGGCGGAGAAGCCGGACTCGCCGGGGATCGGGAAGGTGACGGTGTCGACGCCGCTCCCGCCGCGGAACTCCTGGTGGAGCTCCGAGGTCGAGCTCAGCGTGTCGGCGCCGCTGCCGCCGACGAAGGTGTCGGAGCCGAGGCTGCCGGTCAGCGTGTCGTCACCCGCGTCGCCGTAGAGCCGGTCGTTGCCGAGGGCGCCGGCGGTGTCGGCGACGATCGTGTCGTCACCACCCCGACCGAAGATCGTGTCGTCGCCGCCGCGCGCAGTGATGACGTCGGCGGAGTTGGTGCCCTTGACCGTGTCGCCGAGGGGTGACCCGACGAGCCGGATGCCGCCGTCGAACCCGGTGACGGTGTCGTTGCCGTCGGCGGCGATCGGGACGGTCGCGGCGGCGCGGAAGTCGACCACCACCGGGGCGATCGCGTTGACGTAGGTGACGCCGTCGAGAAGCACGGCGGTGCCCTCGCTGGCGGGCCGCGGGTCGTGGCCGAGGTCGATCGTGTCGTCGCCTGCGCCGCCGGAGATGGTGTCGCCCTTCTTGACGACCCGGCCGAACTGGTCGAGCCGCACCAGGTCGGTCTCGCCGTGGAGGCGGTCGTTGCCGTCACCGCCGAGGATCGTGTCGGCGCCGTCGCCGCCGCAGATCACGTCGTTGCCACCGAGTCCGCGGACGGTGTCGTTGCCGCCGCGTGCGACCACCACGTCGCGCTGCGGCGTGCCGGTGATGGTGTTGGCCTTGTCGTTGCCCACGATCGTGGCCCGCAGGCCGGCACAGCTCGGGGCGGCGTGCGCGGTGGGCGCGACGGCGAGCGGTGCCGCGAGACCGGCTGCCGCGACGACGGCGGGCACGAGGTGACGGATGAGGCGCATGCAGACTCCCAGGAATGGTTTCGTTCCTGGGTTGATGACCGCCCCCGGCCCTTCTCAAACCTCCAGCGCGTCGGGTCCCTTCTCCAGCAGCACCACGAACTGGTCCTCGTCGAGCACCGGCACGCCGAGCTGCTCGGCCTTGTCGGCCTTCGACCCGGCGTTGTCGCCGACCACGACGTAGTCGGTCTTCTTCGACACCGACCCCGAAGCCTTGCCGCCGCGGCTGATGATTGCCTCCTTCACCGAGTCGCGCGTGTAGTGCTGCAGGGAACCGGTGGCCACGATCGTGAGGCCCTCGAGCGTGCGCGGGACGGACTCGTCCCTCTCGTCGGCCATCGACACGCCGGCGGCGGCCCAGGCGTCGACGATCGCGTTGTGCCACGCGGCGTTGTCGCCGACCTCCTCGGACTCGGCGTCGCCGACGCTCGCGCCGTGGAACCACTCGCGCACCGACGCCGCGATCGTCGGGCCGACGCCGTCGGTGGCCGCCAGCGCCTCCTCCGAGGCCTCGCGGATCGCGCTCATCGAGCCGAACTCGGTGGCCAGCGCACGCGCTGCGGTCGGCCCGACGTGGCGGATCGAGAGCGCCACCAGCACCCGCCACAGCGGCACGGCCGCCCTGCGCTCGCGGAGGTTGGCCAGCAGGCGCGCGCCGTTGGCCGACAGCTGCGGCCCCTCCTCCCCCTTCTTCGGCGCCCGGGTGAACAACGGCGCCCTCAGCAGGGCTGCCTCGTCGAGGTCGAACAGGTCGCCCTCGTTGGTGATCACGCCGGCGTCGAGCAGCGCGACCGCCGCCTCGTAGCCCAGACCCTCGATGTCGAAGGCACCCCGGCCGGCGACGTGGAAGACCCGCTCGCGCACCTGGGCCGGGCACTTCTCGTGGTTGGGGCAGCGGAGGTCCTTGTCGCCCTCCTTCTGCTGCGCCAGCGGCGTGCGGCACGCGGGGCACCTCGTCGGCATCCGCCAGGGCCTCAGGCCCTTCGGTCGCAGCGCCAGCACCGGGCCGAGGATCTCGGGGATCACGTCGCCGGCCTTGCGCAGGATGACGGTGTCGCCGGGGCGCACGTCCTTGCGCTTGACCTCGTGGGCGTTGTGGAGGGTGGCGTTCTCGACCGTGGAGCCCGCGACCTTCGTGGGCTCCATGACGCCGTAGGGGGTGACGCGCCCGGTGCGGCCGACGTTGACCTCGATCGACCTGAGGAGCGTGTTGACCTCCTCGGGGGGATACTTGAAGGCGATCGCCCACCGCGGCGCCCGGCTCGTGGAGCCGAGCCGACGCTGCAGCGCGACGTCGTCGACCTTGACCACGAGCCCGTCGATCTCGTGGCCGACGATGGTGTGGCGGTGCTCGCCGACGTGGGTGATGAACTCCTCGACCTCCGCGAGCGTGGCGACCACCCTGACCTGCTCGGAGATGGGCAGGCCCCAGGCCCGCAGGGCGTCGTACGCCGAGCTCTGCGAGGTCGGCTCGAAGCCCTCGCGCGCACCGATGCCGTGGCAGACCATGCCGAGGTCGCGGGTCGCGGTGACCCGAGGGTCCTTCTGGCGCAGGGAGCCGGCGGCGGCGTTGCGGGGGTTGGCGAACATCGGCTTGCCCGCCTCAACCATGGAGGCGTTGAGCCGCTCGAAGGCGTCGGTGGGCAGGAACACCTCGCCGCGGACCTCCAGCAGAGCGGGCACCGGGTGCTCGTCGGTCGCGGTCAACCGGTGCGGCACGGAGGCGACGGTCCGCACATTGGGCGTCACGTCCTCGCCGGTGCGCCCGTCGCCGCGGGTGAGCGCACGCACGAGGCGGCCCTGCTCGTAGAGGAGGTTGATGGCGAGGCCGTCGACCTTGAGCTCGCACAGCAGCGCGGGCGACTCGATGCCCTCGCGCAGGATGCGGGTGTGCCACGCGGCGAGCTCCTCGAAGGAGAAGGCGTTGTCGAGGCTCTCCATCCGCTGGAGGTGGTCGACCGCCGTGAACTCGGTGGAGACCGCTCCCCCGACCTTCTGGGTGGGCGAGTCGGGGGTGCGCAGCTCGGGGAACTCCTCCTCCAGGGACTCGAGCTCGCGCAGCCGCACGTCGAACTCGGCGTCGGACAGCGCCGGATCGTCGAGGACGTAGTAGCGCCAGCGGGCGTCGTCCACCTGCTCGCTCAGGTCCTGGTGGCGCTCGCGCGCCTCGGGCGGGGCGGACGCCACCGACGCCGCGGGGGCGTCGGTGACCTCGGTGAGCTCGGGGTCGGGCCGCTCGGACGTGCTCATGCGCACAGTCTGCCGGTCACCTCGGACACCTCGCGCGACGCAGTGGTCTGGACCGGATGAAACGCCTTTGTTCCATCGGAATGGATCTGCCTACCCTGACGTTGTCGAAACGAAACCGTTCCGTTTCATCACTCCGTTCCGCCCAGGACGACCGAGGAGCATGCGTGACCCCGACCGAGACCGGCACCCGCCCCCGCGTGGCGGGAGAGCGCGAGCTGGAGATCCTGGAGGCGACCCTCGAGGTGCTCGCGGACGTCGGCTACGACCTGCTCACGATGGACGCCGTCGCCACCCGGGCGAAGGCGTCCAAGGCCACGCTCTACCGTCGCTGGAAGGGCAAGCCCGAGCTCGTCGTCGCCGCGGTCACCCACCACCACGCCACCACGTCCTCGGCCCCCGACACCGGCACCCTGCGCGGTGACCTGCTCGCCGCCTACTGCGGGCAGGGTGGCCTCAACGACACCCAGGCCCAGTCCGTCCTCGCCGCCGTCGTCACGGCGATGGGGCGCGACCCGGAGTTCGCCGAGGTCTACCGTCGCGACTTCATCAGGCCCAAGATCGCGACGTCCCGGGCCATCTACGAGCGGGCCCGCGCACGAGGAGAAGTCCACCCGGACGCCGACCTCACGATCCTCGGCCCCTCACTCGCCGGCATCGTGCTGCACCGCGCCTTCCTGCTCGGTGAGCCCGTCACCCCCGAGCTCGTCGGACGGGTGCTCGACGAGGTCATCCTCCCCGCGGCGCTCAACGGACCCACGTCCCGCACCGACTGACCATCACGTCCGACCCACTGTCGGACCCCCCTGATCCACTTGACGCGCACCACCATCCACGAAGGACGTTCCATGACCGACAGCACCCTGGTCGCCGACGAGGTGACCCCCGAGCAGCACAAGCGCCTGCGCTGGGCGCTCGTGCTCATCTCGCTGGCGCAGCTGATGGTGGTGCTCGACAGCACCATCGCCAACATCGCCCTTCCCTACATCGGCGCCGACCTCGACATCGACCAGGCCAACCTCCAGTGGATCGTCACGGGCTACGCCCTGACCTTCGGCGGCTTCCTGCTGCTGGGCGGCCGCTTGGCGGACCTCTACGGCCGCCGGCTGATCTTCATGGTGGGCGTGCTGGTCTTCGCAGTCGCCTCGCTCGTCGGCGGCTTCGCCCAGAACGAGTTCATGCTGCTGTCGGCCCGGGCCCTCCAGGGCCTGGGAGCGGCGCTCGCCTCCCCCGCCGCCCTCGCACTGATCACCACCACGTTCCCCGCGGGCAAGGAGCGCAACCGTGCCTTCGCCATCTACGCGGCGATGGCCGGCGTCGGCGCGGCCGTCGGGCTCCTCCTCGGCGGCTGGCTCACCGGGCTCGACCCGATCCTCGGCCTCGAGGGCTGGCGCTACACGTTCCTCATCGTCGTCCCGATCGGACTGGGTGCGGCGTTCTTCGCACCCCGCTTCTTCGACGAGTCCGAGCGCCACACCGGCTGGCTCGACGTCCCCGGTGCCATCACCGGCACGGGTGCCCTGCTCGCCATCGTCTACGGCCTGTCCCGTGCGGGCGACTCACGCTACGGCTTCGACGACACCACGACCATCGCCAGCCTCGTGCTCGGCCTCGCGCTCCTCGGCGTGTTCCTGCTGATCGAGAGCCGCGTCGCGCACCCGTTGATGCCGTTCCGGATCTTCAGGAGCAAGAACCGCGCGGCCGCCTTCGCGGTCATGATGATCGTCCCCGCCGCGATGTTCGCGATGTTCTTCTTCCTCTCGCTGTTCATCCAGCTGGTCGTGGGCTACTCCCCGCTCCAGACCGGCGTGGCCTTCCTCCCGTTCTCGATCGCCATGATCATCTCGGCGACGGCCGCCTCCAGGCTGATCGCCTTCGTCGACCCGCGCTACCTCTCCGGCGTCGGCACGCTGCTCTCGGCCGCTGCGCTCTACGGCTTCAGCCGCATCACGGTCCCCGAGGACCCGGGGTCGATCCTCGCCTCGCTCCCCGCGTCGCTGGGCGGTCAGGGCGTCGCGCTGGGCGACGGCGTCAACTACTGGACGCAGATCCTGCCGTTCGTCGTGCTGATGGCCTTCGGCATGGGGCTCAACTTCGTGCCCCTGACCCTGGTCGCGGTGCACCACCTGCGCGCGCAGGACACCGGGATCGGTTCCGGCGTGCTCAACACGATGCAGCAGGTGGGCGGCGCTCTCGGCCTGGCGACGCTCAGCACGGTGTCGCTGCACTTCGCGCAGACGCGGGCCGACGAGATCGCTCCGTCGATCGCCGCGGCCGCGCCCCAGCTCGACCAGGCGGCGCTGGGCCAGCTCGCCTCGCTGGGCTCGTTCACCGAGGGCGCCACGATGGCGTTCTTCGTGGGCTCGCTGATGATGATCGCCGCCTCGGCGATCGTGTGGATCTTCCTCGACGTGAAGCACGAGGAGCTCGCGACCGAGTCCGCACCCGAGGGCGTGGGCGTCCACTGACCCGGCGTCCGGCCCGCCCGCCCATCCGACGTCGCCACCGTCTCGAAGGACAAACGTGAGTGATCCTCTCCTGACCACCGCCGACGTCCCGGGCGACCCGCGCGCCATGGTCCTCGTCCTCCACGGGGGCAAGCCCCGGTCGGACCGGGTCATCGGCCCGACCAGTGCGTCGTGGCGCCGGGCCGCGTGGCTCCAGCGCTCGATCGTGCCGCAGGCGCACGAGGCCGGCGTCGGTGTGTGGCTCGCGCGCTACCGGGTGCGCGGGTGGAACGGCGGCGCCGGACCGGTGCACGACGCCCGGTGGGCGCTCGACGAGCTGCGGTCCGCGCACGGCGACGTACCCGTCGTGCTCCTCGGGCACTCGATGGGCGCCCGGGTCGCGGTGCACGTGGCCGACGACCCCTCGGTCGTCGGGGTGGTCGGCCTGGCCCCGTGGTGGTCCGCCGACGACCCCGTCACCACGCTGGCCGGTCGCGACCTCCGGGCCGCGCACGGGCGCCGCGACCGCATCACGTCCTTCCGGGAGACCAGCCGCTACGTCGACCGGGCGCGCAGGGTCGCCGCCAGTGCCGAGCTCCACGACATGGGCGGCCTCGGCCACTACATGCTCGCCGGGTCCGGGCACTGGCACGACGTCGCGCTGGGGTCGGTCCTCGAGGTGCTCGCCGCCAGGGTCCCCCGCGCCGAGCGCTGACCGGGCCCAGCGGGCGGTCAGAGGTTGCGGGCAACCGTCGCCGAGAGCCGTACGGCCCGGCCCGCCCACTCGGCCGTCGCCCCGGCGAGGCCGCAGGTCGGCGTGATCACCAGGTGGTCACCGACGCCGTCGGGGTCCAGGCCGAGCATGTCGAGCCAGCGCTGGACCCGCTCGGTCGTGCCGACCTCGGACGAACCCCCGGCAGGAGCGCTGGACGGTACGACGCCGAGGGCGGCGGTGCGGCCGGACTCCAGCACCTCGGCGAACGTGTCGAGGTCGGCCGGGCCGAGCATGTCGAGGTCGGCGGAGAGCCCGTGCACCCCGGAGCCCGCGACGAGCGACCACGGCGTCTGCGGGGCGCAGGAGTGCACCCACGCCTCGCCCCCGGCGTCGACGATGGCGGCGACGACCCACTCCAGGTGGGCCGAGGCCTCGGGCAGGTCGACGCTGCGGTGCCGGCCGAAGCCGCTGGCCGTCGGCACCTGGGCGGCCACGACCGCGGCCAGGGCCGGTTCGTCGAGCTGCACGATCCAGCGGTCGGCGCCCCCGATGCGCCGACGCAGGTCGGCGAGGTGGTTGCGCACCCCCTCCGCGAGCGCCTGGGCGAGCTCGCGACGGGCGCCGTGGTCGGCGAGCACCTTGTCGCCGCGCGGCTTCTCGACCGTGGCGGCCAACGTCCAGGGGCCGGTGACCTGGGTCTTGAACGCGCCCTCGTAGTCCTGGGCGAGCTCCTCGACGGTGTCGAGGTCCTGCGCGAGCAGCGAGCGTGCCCGGCGGTGGTCGACCCCGCTGGCGTCGGTGAGCCGCCAGCCCGCGGGCTGCAGGTCGGCACCGAGACCCGCGACGACCGCGAGCCCCCGACCTGTCATCGCGGCCGTGACACCGCGACCGGGCACCTCCGGCACGTGCGGCAGGTCGGGCAGCTCGCCCAGGACGAGACGGGTCGCCTCGACGTGGTCGGCGTCGGTCGTGCCGGGCATCGAGCCCACGCCGGTGGCGCGCGTCATGCGGCGCCGTCGACGGAGCGGGTGGAGGCGATGGTGGCGGAGCCGACGACGCGGGTGCCGTCGTAGATCACCGCTGCCTGCCCCGGCGCGATGCCCTCCGCAGGGTCGAGGAGGTCGATCTCGACGCGGTCCCCCGCCACGAGCACGACGGCCCGGTGCTCGGCACCATGCGCACGCAGCTGCACGGTGCCCTCGACCCGGTCGGGCACGGTGCCGCACCAGCGCGGTCGGATGCCCGACACGTGGTCGACGGCGAGGCGCTCGCGCGGCCCGACGGTGACGGTGCCGCTGACCGGCTCGATGTCGAGCACGAACCGGGGCTTGCCGTCGGCCGCGGGCACACCGAGCCGGAGGCCCCGGCGCTGGCCGATCGTGAAGCCGTACGTGCCGGTGTGCCGGCCGACGGCCTCGCCAGAGGTGGCGTCGACGATGTCGCCACCGTGGTTGGGCGCGCGATCGCCGAGCTTCTCGCGCAGCCAGCCGGCGTTGTCACCGTCGGCGACGAAGCAGATGTCGTGCGAGTCGGGCTTGTCGGCCACCAGCAGGCCGCGCGCCTCGGCCTCGCGGCGCACGGCCGGCTTGTCGGTGTCGCCGAGCGGGAACAGGGAGTGCCGCAGCTGCTGCTGGTCGAGCACGCCGAGGACGTAGGACTGGTCCTTGGCGTGGTCGGCGGCGCGGTGCATCTCGATGAGGCCGTCGGCTCCGGTGCGCAGCTGGGCGTAGTGGCCGGTCGCGACCGCGTCGAAGCCGAGCGCGAGCGCCCGGTCGAGCACCGCGGCGAACTTGATCTTCTCGTTGCAGCGCAGGCACGGGTTGGGGGTGCGGCCGGCGGCGTACTCGTCCATGAAGTCCTCGACGACGTCCTCGTGGAAGCGGTCGGAGAGGTCCCAGACGTAGAACGGGATGCCGATGACGTCGGCCGCGCGGCGCGCGTCGTTGCTGTCCTCGATCGTGCAGCACCCCCGAGCCCCGGAGCGGTAGGACGCCGGGTTGCGGCTCAGCGCGAGGTGCACGCCCGTCACGTCGTGCCCGGCCTCGACGGCTCGGGCGGCGGCGACGGCGGAGTCCACCCCGCCGGACATCGCAGCAACGACCTTCATCCCCGGCTCCTCAGCGAGCCCGGGCGGCCCGGGCGCGCTCCACGACGGGTCCGATGGCCTCGACGACGGCGTCGATGTCGGCCGGCGTGGTGGTGTGGCCGAGCGAGAAGCGGAGCGAGTGGCGCGCCTGGTCGGGGTCGCAGCCCATCGCGAGCAGCACGTGCGAGGGCTGGGGCACGCCTGCGGAGCACGCCGACCCGGTGGAGCACTCGATGCCGCGGGCGTCGAGCAGCATCAGCAGGGAGTCGCCCTCGCAGCCGGGGAAGCCGAGGTGGGCGTTGCCGGGCAGCCGCAGCGGTCCCGCCGGCGCACCGTGCAGGTGGGCGTCCGGCACCACCTCGATGACGCGGCGCACGAGGTCGTCGCGCAGGGCGGCGACCCGCACCGCGTGCTCGTGCTGGTGCTTGACCGACTCCTCGACGGCCGCGGCAAGGCTGGCGATGGCGGGCACGTCGAGCGTGCCGCTGCGGATGTCGCGCTCCTGACCACCGCCGTGCACCAGCGCGCTGACGGCCAGGTCACGTCGTACGACGAGCGCTCCCACGCCGTAGGGGCCACCCACCTTGTGGCCGGTGAAGGTCAGCGCGTCGACACCCGAGGCGGCGAAGTCGACCGGCACCTGTCCGAGGGCCTGCACGGCGTCGGTGTGCACGGGGACCTGGTGCTCGGCGGCGACGGCGACCACGTCGGCGATCGGCTGCAGCGAGCCGACCTCGTTGTTGGCCCACATCACCGACACCAGGGCCACGGACGCCGGGTCCCGCGCGATCGAGTCCCGCAAGGCGTCGACGTCGAGGACACCGTCGGACGAGACGGGCAGCAGCTCCACCTCGGCGCCGTCGGACTCCGCCAGCCAGTCGAGCGGGTCGAGCACCGCGTGGTGCTCGACGGCGGTGGCGAGGATGCGCGTACGACGGGGGTCCTCGGCCCGCCGGGCCCAGAAGATCCCCTTCAGCGCGAGGTTGTCGGACTCCGTGCCGCCGGAGGTGAAGACGACGTCACCGGGCCGGGCGCCGATCACGCGTGCGATGGTCTCGCGGGACTCCTCGACCACCCGCCGGGCGCCGCGTCCCGAGGCGTGCAGCGAGCTGGCGTTGCCGACGCCGGTGAGCTGGCGTGTCATCGCCTCGACCGCGACCGGGAGCATCGGCGTGGTCGCGGCGTGGTCGAGGTAGACGAGCGGCTGGTTCATGACCTGCCAAGCCTACGGGGCCGACCTTCGCCCACCCGCCCCGCGTGGCCACCTTCACACCGGAGGCCCCGGGCCGGTGGGAGGTGTGCCCGTGCACACCCACGAGCCCGCCGGCTCCGAGGGTGCAGGATCACCGCATGGACTTCCAGCAGATGCAGGAGCGCGCCCGACAGGTCCGGGCGCGCTACGCCGAGGTCGAGGCCTCCACCTACGGCCGGTCGTGGACGGTCGAGGCGGTCATGCTCGGCTTCCTCGGCGACGTCGGCGACCTGGCCAAGCTCGTGCAGGGCAAGGCCGGGGTGCGCCCTCGCGACGACCTCGACGAGGCGCTGGCGCATGAGCTGGCGGACTGCCTGTGGAGCGTCCTGACCCTCGCCGACGCGTACGACGTCGACCTCGCCGCCGCCTTCACCAGCACGATGGACGAGCTCGACGAGGTCCTGGCCGAGGAGCCCTAGAGCACGACGAGGTCGTCGCGGTGGATGACCTCGCGCTCGTACGCCGTCCCCAGCGCGTGCTTCAGCTCCCGGGTCGAGCGGCCGAGGAGGGCGGGCAGCTCGTCGGCGTCGAAGTTCACGAGCCCGCGGCCCACCACCGCGCCGTCGGGGTCGAGCAGGTCGACCGCATCACCGGCGACGAACGTGCCGTCGACGGCCGTGATGCCCGCCGGGAGCAGGGACGCGCGCCGCTCGACGACCGCGCGCACGGCGCCCTCGTCGAGGGACAGCGTGCCCTGCCCGGACGTCGCGTGCGCCAGCCACAGCAGCCGGGTGGGGCGGCGCTTGCCGGTGGCCTCGAAGTGGGTGCCGACCACCGCACCTGACAGCGCGGCGGCGGCCTGGTCGGCGGAGGTCAGCACGACGTCGATGCCGGCGCCGGTCGCGATCCGCGCCGCGTCGACCTTCGTGGTCATGCCACCGGTGCCGACGCCGGCGGCGCCGGCCGACCCGATGGTCACCGCCGCCAGGTCGTCCTCGGAGCGGACGACCGGGACCAGCTGCGTGCCCTGGCGCGACGGAGGACCGTCGTAGAGGCCGTCGACGTCGGAGAGCAGCACCAGCAGGTCGGCGTGCACGAGGTGGGCGACGAGCGCCGCCAGCCGGTCGTTGTCGCCGAAGCGGATCTCGGAGGTCGCGACGGTGTCGTTCTCGTTGACGATCGGCACGACACCGAGCTCGAGCAGCTTGGCGAAGGTCTGGTGGGCGTTGCGGTAGTGCGCACGCCGCGTGACGTCGTCGACGGTGAGCAGCACCTGGCCCGTGACGATGCCGTGCCGGGCGAACTCCTCCTGGTAGCGGTGCGCGAGGAGCCCCTGGCCGACCGACGCGGCGGCCTGCTGTGCGGCGAGGCTGCGCGGGCGCCTGGTCAGCCCGAGGGGGGCCAGGCCGGCGGCGATGGCGCCCGACGAGACGAGCACGACCTCGGCACCGCTGCCGCGCGCGGCAGCGAGGACCTCCACCAGCTGACGTACGCGTGCGGGGTCGATGCCGCCGGCGGCGGTGGTCAGCGACGACGAGCCGACCTTGACGACGATGCGACGGGCACCGTCCACCAGGCTCAGCCGGGTGGCCGAGCGGTCAGTCGTCACTGCCGTCCCAGTCGGGGTCGTCCTTGCTGCCGATCTCGTAGGCCATCGGACCGACGCCGGAGCTGCCGGTGCTGCGGTTGGGCCCCTTCTTCCGGCGCTCCTCGTCAAGGCGGCGGGCCACGTCGGCGCGGGCCTCCTCCTCCGACTTCGTCTCCATCGCCTCGGCGATGTCACGTCGTCGGTCGCGGGCCGGTCGGTTCTCGCGGAGTCGCTCGTCCTCACCGCGACGGCCGAGCATCTCGGCACCGGCCTCGATGCTGGGCTTGAAGTCGAAGACGACCGAGTTGTTCTCCGGCCCGATGATGACGGCGTCGCCCTCCTGCGCCCCCATCTGCGCCAGCTTGATCTCCACGCCCAGCCGGTTGAGACGGTCGGCCAGGAAGCCCACGGCCTCCTCGTTGCTGAAGTCGGTCTGCCGCACCCAGCGCTCGGGCTTGGTGCCACGCACCCGCCAACCGTCCTCGGTCTCGACGACCTGGAAGTCGTCCCCACCGTCGACAGCCTTCGGTCGCAGCACGATCCGCTCCGGCTCGGCCGCGGGAGCGACCTCGCGGGACGCGACGACGATCTCGGCCATGGCGAAGGTGAGCTCCCGGAGCCCGGCGCCGGAGGCGGCGCTGACCTCGAAGACCCGCATCCCGCGGCCGCGCAGCTCCTCGACCACCATGTCGGCGATGTCCTGGCCGTCCGGGACGTCGACCTTGTTGAGGGCGACCAGTCGGGGCCGGTCCTCCAGCCCGCCGTAGCGGGCGAGCTCGCCCTCGATGACCTCGAGGTCGTCGAGCGGGTTGCGGCCGGGCTCGATCGAGGCCGTGTCGACGACGTGGACCAGCGCCGCGCAGCGCTCGATGTGGCGCAGGAAGTCGTGGCCGAGGCCGCGCCCCTCCGCGGCGCCCTCGATCAGGCCGGGCACGTCGGCGACCACGAAGGTCGTCTCGCCCGCGGTGACCACACCGAGGTTGGGGATCAGGGTGGTGAACGGGTAGTCGGCGATCTTGGGCCGCGCCCGGGAGATCGCCGCGATCAGCGACGACTTGCCGGCGCTCGGGAACCCGACCAGGCCGATGTCGGCGACGACCTTGAGCTCGAGACGTACGACGAGCTCGTCGCCGGGCTCACCCAGCAGGGCGAACCCGGGGGCCTTGCGCTTGGAGGAGGCGAGGGCGGCGTTGCCGAGGCCCCCGCGGCCGCCGGCAGCGACGACGAGGGTCGTGCCGTGGCCGACCATGTCGGCCAGCACGGAGCCGTCGGCGTCCTTGACGAGGGTGCCGTCGGGGACGGTCAGGACCAGGTCCTTGCCGTTGCCGCCGTTCTTGTGGTCACCCGCGCCCTGGCCGCCGTTGTCGGCGCGGCGCTTCGGGCTGTGGTGGTAGTCGACGAGCGTCGTGACGCTCGTGTCGACCTGCAGGATGATCGACCCGCCCTGGCCGCCGTTGCCGCCGTCCGGGCCGCCCAGCGGCTTGAACTTCTCCCGCTTGACCGAGGCCACGCCGTTGCCACCTCGTCCGGCCGCGAGGTGCAGCGTGACCTGGTCGACGAACGTGGGGATGGCCATCAGATTCCTTGCTGTCAGTGGTGCTGAAACCACAAAAGGCGCCCCAGGTGGGACGCCCAGTGGTGAGACGGATTTCGAGACGAGTCGCTCAGCTCCTCGCAAGCTCGGACCTGAGCCGAGCTCTCCTCAATCTCCCGCCCTGTGTCGACTTCGCAGGCTCAGTCGACGGGCGTGATGTTGACGACCTTGCGACCGCGGCGGGTGCCGAACTCGACGGCGCCGGCCTGCAGGGCGAACAGGGTGTCGTCACCGCCGCGACCCACGCCGGTGCCCGGGTGGAAGTGCGTGCCGCGCTGGCGGACGATGATCTCGCCGGCGCCGACGACCTGGCCGCCGAAGCGCTTCACGCCGAGGCGCTGTGCGTTGGAGTCGCGACCGTTCTTGGTGCTCGCGGCACCCTTCTTGTGAGCCATTGTTCAGTCCTTCTGAAGAGACTTGGTCGACCTCGAGCGAGCGCTCAGAGGGAGATGTCGGTGACCTTCACCTGGGTGTACTTCTGGCGGTGACCCTGGCGCTTCTTGTAGCCGGTCTTGTTCTTGTACTTCTGGATGATGATCTTCGGGCCCTTGGTGCGGCCGGTCACCTCGACGGTGACGCTCGCCTTGTCGAGGCCGGTCGCGGTGACCTTGTCACCGTCGACGACCATCACCACGGGAAGGGTGAGGGTGTCACCGGCGGCGGCCATCGCGTCGATCTCGATGACGTCGCCCACGGCAACCTTCTGCTGCTTGCTGCCACTGCGCACGACTGCGTACACGGCGAGTCACTCTCCTCGATACGAACTACAGGTGAAAAAACTTCGGGACTGCGCACGACACCGCCTGATCGGGCGAGTACGCCGCGTGGCGGGCGCGCAGAATCGGTGCGTCGAACACCGAGGGTCAAGACTACGGGATCGGGGGCCGACCGGGCAAAACGAGGTCGGCCACCCGCTCCCGCGAGCTCAGCGCTTGCGCGAGCCCTTCTTCTTGATCGGGACGTGCTCGACCACCGGCGCCTCGCCCGGACCGCCGGACGACAGCTCCGGCTGCGCGCTCGACTGGCCGTCCGCTCCGGGCTCCAGACCGGCGGTCCCGGGCTCGACAACGCCCGACGCCGGCACCGTGCCCACACCGGACGGCGGTCCGGCGGGGCGGCTGGCGGAACGGCGACGCGTGCGGGTGACCACCTTCGGCTTCTCGGCCTCGACAGGCGCCTCGACGGCCACCTCAACGTGCTGCTCGACGGGCCGCTCGGTCTTCTCCTCGACCGCCCCGCCGTCGGCCGACGGCTCGGGCGAGGCCTCGGGCGAGGGCTCGGGGGCCGTCTCGGGGGCCGTCTCGGGGGAAGCCTCTGCCGCCGGCTCGGGAGCAGCCTCGGGGGCAGCCTCGGTCGACGCCTCCTCGACCTGCCGGTCGGCCCGCGCCATGGCTGCGACGTCCTTGGGCGACGGGGCGTGGTGCTGCTCGCCGGACGCGGCGTTGCCGCTGTCGTTGCCGGACTCCTCGTTGCCCGAGCCGCGGCGTCCGCGCCTCCGGCTGCCGCGACGGCCCTCGCCGTCGTCGGAGCGTGCGTCGGGGTCGACCGGCTGGTCCTTGATGACCACGCCACGGCCGTGGCAGTGCTCGCAGTTCTCGCTGAACGCCTCCACCAGGCCGGTGCCGATGCGCTTGCGGGTCATCTGCACCAGCCCGAGCGAGGTCACCTCGGCGACCTGGTGGCGGGTGCGGTCGCGACCGAGGCACTCCACGAGCCGGCGTACGACGAGGTCGCGGTTCGACTCGAGCACCATGTCGATGAAGTCGACGACGATGATGCCGCCGATGTCGCGCAGCCGGAGCTGGCGCACGATCTCCTCGGCCGCCTCGAGGTTGTTCTTGGTGACCGTCTCCTCGAGGTTGCCCCCGGACCCGGTGAACTTGCCGGTGTTGACGTCGACGACGGTCATCGCCTCGGTGCGGTCGATGATGAGCGAGCCTCCCGAGGGCAGCCAGACCTTGCGGTCCAGGCCCTTCTGGATCTGCTCCTCGATGCGGTAGGTCGAGAACACGTCGCCCCCGGTCGCGCCGCGCTCGAACTTCTCGAGCCGCTCGCCGAGGTCGGGGGCGACCGAGTCGACGTACCCACGGACGGTCTCCCAGGCCTGGTCACCCTCGATGACCAGCTTGGCGAAGTCCTCGGTGAACAGGTCGCGGACGACCTTGAGGGTCAGGTCGGGCTCGCCGTAGAGCAGCTGCGGGCCGGAACCCCTGTGGGTCGCCTTCTTCTCGATGTCCTCCCAGCGTGCCTTGAGGCGCTCGACGTCGCGCGTCAGCTCCTCCTCACTGGCACCCTCCGCCGCGGTGCGCACGATGACGCCTGCGGTGTCGGGGACGATCTCCTTCAGGAGCGTCTTGAGACGGCTGCGCTCGGTGTCGGGCAGCTTGCGGGAGATCCCGGACGTGGTGCCGTCCGGGACGTAGACGAGGAAGCGGCCGGCCAGGCTCACCTGGCTGGTCAGGCGGGCGCCCTTGTGGCCGACCGGGTCCTTGGTGACCTGCACGAGGACCATCTGGCCGCTGGAGAGCACCGACTCGATCTTGCGCGGCTGGCCCTCCTTGTGGCCGAGCGACTGCCAGTTGACCTCGCCGGCGTAGAGGACCGCGTTGCGGCCCTTGCCGATGTCGATGAAGGCGGCCTCCATCGACGGGAGGACGTTCTGCACGCGGCCGAGGTAGACGTTGCCGATGAGGGAGGTCTGGGACTCGCGGGCGACGTAGTGCTCCACGAGGACCTTGTCCTCGAGCACGGCGATCTGGGTCAGCTCCTTGCGCTGGCGGATCACCATCACCCGCTCGACCGACTCGCGGCGGGCGAGGAACTCGGCCTCGCTGACGATCGGCGCCCGGCGTCGGCCGGCCTCGCGGCCCTCGCGACGGCGCTGCTTCTTGGCCTCGAGACGGGTGGAGCCCTGGACCGAGGTGATCTGGTCCTCGGCGGAGCGGGTCTTGCGGACGCGGGTGACGGTGTTGGGCTCGCTGTCGTCGGAGGAGCCCTCCTCGCCGGCACGGCGACGGCGGCGACGGCGGCGCGAGGTGCCCTCGCCGGTGCCGTCGGCCCCGTCGGAGTCAGCGTCGCTCGGGCCGGAGGTCGTGGTCGCCTCCGCGGTGTCGCCGGCCGCGTCGGCGGACCCGGCGTCGGTGTCGCCACCCTCGTCGCCGCCCTCGCCGGACTTGCGACGGCGACGACCGCCACGACGGCGGCGCCGGCGACCGGAGCCACCGTCACCCTCTGATTCGTCGCTGGACTCCCCCGCGTCGGCGGTGTCGGTGCCGGTGTCGGCGACCTCCCCGGCAACCTCGGTCGCGTCGGCATCGGCGAGGACTGTGTCGGCGGTGGCCTCCTCGTCCTCGTCGGGGACGGGCACCTCATCGACCTGCGCCGCGGCAGCCTTCTTGCCGGACCTCGACCCGGACCTCTTCCTGGCCGGCTTCTCGGCAGGCTGCTCGGCGTCGGACGTCTGGTCGTCGGATGCCTGGGCGTCGGATGTCTCGGCGGGCGACTTCTTCGCGGCTGACTTCTTGGCCGCCGACTTCTTCGCCGCGGCCTTCTTCCCGGTCACGGGGGCGTCCGCGGCGTCAGCGGGCCCGGTCGCCTCGGCCTCGAGCCCGGCCGGCGCACTCTCGACCGGAGCCGGCGCCGCCTTCTTGCGGGTGCGGCGGGTGGTCGTGGTGACGACCGGCGGCTGGAACAGCACGGCGTGACCGGTCGCGGCGTCGGTGGTGTCGGCGGTGGTGTCGTTGGTGCTGTCGGTGGCCGGCGCGGTCTCCTCGACCTCTGGCTGGGGTGCTGCGGCGGCCTTCTTGGCGCTGGTCCGCTTGGCGGCCGCCTTCTTGGCCGGGGCCTTCTCGGCGGACTTGGCCGCGGACTTGCGGGCGGCGGCCTTCTTCACCGGCGCCGGGGCGTCCTCGGCCACGACATCGGCCTCCGGCTCCACCACGGGCGCGTCGGCCTCGGGCGTCGCGGCGGCCTTCTTCGCGGCGCTCTTGCGAGCCGGCGCCTTCTTGGCGGGCGCCCGGCGCGAGGTGGTGCTGCGCACGACGGGGGCGTCGGCGTCACCGGCCGCGGAAGCCGGGGCGGACGCGGCCGCGTCGGCGGGAGCGGCGGCCGGCGTGTCTCCGGCCGGCGCAGCGGCTGCCTTCTTGGCAGGCGCCTTGCGCGTACGACGTGTCACGACGGGCGCGGTGCCCCCGTCGGTAGCTCCGGGAGTCGCGGACCCCGACTCGGTGCGCTCGGGCTGGTCGGGCTGGTCATCACTGAGCATGTGGTGCTCCTCGGGCACCGTGACGGTGCCGGTACGGCGCCCGCTCCTCTCGCGACGCGATCGGCGGGGGCGCAAAGCTTCTGTGGCGGCGACCCCCTCCGCGGGTGCGTCTCCGGACGGCCGGTGCGCCACCCGCCGCGGTCGCCGGGCCACGCGAGTCGCTGTCACCGACTCCTGTGGCCGCGTCGCGGTCCGGTGACGTCCACCCACCCGGGGTGCCGACCGCTGGTGCGGCCGGCGAGAACGTCGTCGGCTCGACGGATCCCGACGGTTGGACGGGGCGTCGAACGTGGCGAGTATCGCACACCGGTCGGCTCCCGCCCCAAGGCGCGCAGCGGCCGGGCGCGCCCCGATGCGCCGATATGCTCCCCGGGCACCCGAACTCATCACCCGAAGAGGACGCCCGAGTTGGCCACGACAGAGCGCAAGATCCATCGACGCGAGGTCAGCGACGCCGACCTCGTGCGCGAGTCCGACCTCTTCGACGAGGACTTCTACCTCCAGCACAACCCGAAGCTCCGCGAGCAGGGCAAGGACCCGGTCACGCACTACCTCAAGCGCGGCGGCTTCAACGGCAAGGATCCGTCGGCGGCCTTCTCCTCCCGGTCCTACCTCCAGCGCAACCCGGAGGTGGCGGCCGCGAAGATCAACCCGCTGGTGCACTACCTGCGCATCGGCCGGGCCGAGGGCAGGAGCATGAACCCGCTGGCCGACGACATCGCGCTGATCGTCGAGTCGGGCCTCTTCGACGCCGACTACTACCGGCACTTCCACCCGGACCTGCCCGAGGACGCCGACCTGGTCCGCCACTACCTCCGCTTCGGCGCCCGTCGTGGCGACGACCCGAGCGAGCTGTTCTCCACGACCGGCTACCAGCGGCAGAACGTCGACGTCGCCAAGAGCGGCGCCAACCCGCTACTCCACTACCTGCGCTTCGGACGGCACGAGGGCCGGATCGCGCCGCGCGGTCGGCTGCGCGAGCCCTACTTCGACAGCCTGTTCGCGCAGCAGTGGGCGCAGCTCGCGCCGCTGCCGGTGGCCCACCTCGCGTCGGTGACACCGCGCGTGACGGTGCTGACCGACAGCGTCGGGCCGTCCAGCCTCTTCGGCGGCGTCGGCACCTCGGTGATCCTCGCGATCCTGCTGGCCAACCGCTTCGGCGCCACGCTGCGCATCGCCACCCGCACCGAGGCCCCGGACCCGAGCGTCGTCGCGACCCTCGAGCAGGCGTCCGGCGTCCGGCTCGAGGGGGCGCTGGAGACGGCGTACGTCCCGGTCTCGGGCGAGGCGGAGCTGGCTGTCGCCGACGACGAGATCCTGATGACCACGTCGTGGTGGACGACCCGCGCAGCGCTGGGCAGCACGGTCCCCCGCGAGCAGGTGCTCTACCTCCTGCAGGAGGACGAGCGGATGTTCTACGCGTTCGGCGACGAGCGGCTGATGTGCAGCGAGACGCTCGACGAGCGCGGCTTCACGGTCGTCGTCAACACCCAGCGGCTGCTCGACCACCTCGGGTCGCCCGACAACTACCCGCACCTGGCTGACGAGGCGATCGCGCTCACGCCGGCCTTCCCCGGCGGGCTGCCGCGCGAGGACGCCGACCTGGGCCCGCGGCCCGAGGGCAAGCGGCGGCTCTTCTTCTACTCACGACCGGAGAACGCCCGCAACCTGTTCTGGCGGGGCGGCACCGTCCTCTCCCGCGCCGTCGAGCAGGGCATCCTCGACCCCGACGAGTGGGAGCTGTACCTCGTCGGACGGCGTACGCCCGACCTGACCTTCCCGCGCGACACCAGGCCGCTCGTCGTCGAGGGGCTCAACTGGCTCGACTACCAGGCGCTCGTGCACACGATCGACGCCGCGCTGGTGCTGATGGACACACCCCACCCGTCCTACCCGCCGCTCGACCTCGCGGCCGCAGGCGTCCCCGTGCTGACCAACACCCACGGCACCAAGCAGGACCTGAGCGACTACTCGGCCAACATCCTCACGGCCCCGTCCACCGTCGACGGGCTGCTCGAGGGCATGCAGCGGCTGCTCGAGCTCGCCGACGACCGGGAGCGGCGCACGGCGAACCTGCGGGCCGACGCCATCGAGCGCGACTGGAACACCAGCCTCTCCCCCACCGTCGACGCCCTCGTCGAGCGCTTCGCGGCCGTGATGCGGTCCGGCGATGTTCGCTGACCTCCCCCGTCCCACCGGGCCGATGCCGGTGCTGTGGGACAGCACCGTGACGCAGCGCGTGGGACGGATGCTCGACGGCGACGTACGGGTGGCGTGGTTCTACGGCCAGCCCGACACGAGCACCTTCCGCTACCGCGTGGCCAACGTCGTCGAGGCGGTCAACAGCGACCCGGACGGCGTGGTCGGCGCGGGCTGGTTCAGCGACGACGACATCCCCGCCGTCCTGCCGGTCGTGCCTCAGCTCGACGCGATCGTGCTCGCCCGCCACCGCTACGGCGGCAACGTACGACGCCTCGCCGCGACGGCCGAGCGCGCCGGCGTACCCCTGCTCTTCGACACCGACGACCTCGTCTTCGACACCTCGTACGCGGGCCTCGTCATGGACTCCCTGGGGCGCGACGCGACGGTGAGCCTGGACTGGGACGTGTGGTTCTCCTACATGGGCCGCCTCAACGCCACCCTCG
This sequence comes from Nocardioides sp. T5, assembly GCF_048161455.1. NCBI lineage: Bacteria > Bacillati > Actinomycetota > Actinomycetes > Propionibacteriales > Nocardioidaceae > Nocardioides > Nocardioides sp. T5. The sequence continues at coordinate 3,229,106 of NZ_CP182415.1, forward strand.
GGTTGTGCGAGGGCGCGTTCACGACCAACCAGACGCTGCGGGCCGAGCTCGCCCGCCACCTGCCCCTCGACAGCGTCCACGTGGTGCCCAACGTGCTCAACCGTGTGCAGCAGGACTACAGCCGCACCCTGCTCGAGGCCAAGGAGTCGACCGGCTACCGCCGCTCGGGCCCTGTGACCGTCGGCTACTTCAGCGGCACGCCGTCACACGTGCGCGACTTCACCGTCGCCGCACCCGCGCTGGCCCGACTGCTCGCCCGCGACCCCGACGTGGACGTCCGGATCGCCGGGTTCCTCGACGACGTGGGCCCGCTGGAGGAGTTCCGCGACCGCATCGAGTTCGTGCCGTTCATGCACTACGTGGAGCTGCAGCACTCGATCGCGGAGGTGGAGGTCAACATCGCCCCCCTCCAGCACAACGCCTTCAACGTCTGCAAGTCCGACCTCAAGTTCTTCGAGGCCGCGGTGGTCGGCACGTGGACCGTGGCGTCGCACACGCCGTCGCTCGACGCCGCCGTCACCGACGGGGTCACCGGACGGCTGGCCCGCGACCACGAGTGGGACGGCGCACTCGCCGAGGCCGTCGACCTCGCCCGCGACACCCGGCGCTACGCCACGACGATGTCGGCCGCCGCCGAGCAGGCCCACACCACGTGGGCGTGGGACTCGGTCGCGGCGTCCGTGCGTCGGGCGCTGGACGCTCAGCTGGCGAAGGGGTCGCCGACCTCGCCGGTCGCCTCGTCGTAGGGACCCTGGTCGAGCCGGGTCAGCAGCGCCGGGCCGGCCGGGACCAGCCCGCCGAGCCGGGTCATCCCCGACAGGATGTCGTCGGCACGCACCGCCGGCTCACCGTGCCGCAGGACCAGCTCGACGGTCGTCGGCGCGCCCTCGGCCGGCTCGACGACCGCGAGCGATGACACGGCCGCGCGGGCGTCGAAGCTGCGCAGACCGCGCTTCGTCATCCGCTCGACGGTGACCTCCGGTGCGGCGAGGAACGCCTCCACCGCGCGCTCGGCGTCGGCACGGGGTACGTCGACCTCGATCCGCCAGCGGCTGGCCTGGAGCCGGTCGGACAGCGAGCCGCCCGGCGACTCGACCACTGCAAGCACGTCGAGCCCCGGCGGCAGCGAGGAGTCGAGCAGCTCCTGCACCTCGGCCGGGACCAGCACCTCCGCGAGCGCCAGCTCGAGGTACTCGGCCTCGCTCGCCGCCCCCGTGGGTGAGGCACCGGCGTAGGAGATGCGCGGGTGCGGGTTGAAGCCGGACGAGTAGGCCATCGGGATGCGCGCGCGGAAGACGGCGCGCTCGAACGCGCGGGAGAAGTCGCGGTGGCTGGTGAACCGCAGCCGGCCGCGCTTGGCGTAGCGGACGCGGAGGCGCTGGACCGGGGGCGGCTGCTGGGGGGGATCCTGTCGGGGCATGGCGGGGTCAGGCTATCGCCCGGCCCGGCCTTCGACGGAGTAGACCCAGCGCGGCTCCCCGCCCCAGTCGAAGCTGCGCTCGGGGCGCAGGCAGTCGAGGTCCAGCTCGCGCTTGGCCACGACCGTCGTCAGCCGGGGAAGCCGCTCCGCGACCACGCAGGGCGAGCCGGCGACGTGGATCACGTCGGGCGTCGGGTTGGTCCACTCGAGCTCCTCGCGGCCCGACCAGGAGAACCAGATGTAGGCCCCGCCGCGGTTCCAGACGTCCTCGTGCTCGCGGCCGGGGTCGAGCCGGCCCCACACGTCGGGGTCGGGTCCGGACATCTGGCGCCCGGAGAAGGCCGGGACGCCGGTGGCCATCATCAGGGCGTCGACGGAGTAGTGGTCCGAGGCCCAGACGCCCCCGTCCGCGCGCGCGACCTCCCCGTCCTGCTCCATCTGCTGGGCGACCTCGGTGCCGCGGAGGTCCCCCAGGCCCACCAGCACCGGGTTGACCTGCCACACCAGCGCGAGCGCGAGCACACCGCCCATGACGTAGCCGGCCACGTGCCGGGGGCGGAAGGTGAGGACGAACACCGTCACGGCCAGCGCGAGCGCCGCCAGCCAGATGCCGCCGACGGTGAGCGCCGGGACCGTCTGCAGCCGCAGCAGCGACCCGGCGTACGCCGCCAGGGCCGCAGTCGTGCCGGCCGCCATCAACGACCAGGACACGGCGCCGCGCCGACGCACCGCGGGCAGCACCGCGCACAGCAGCAGGACACCCAGGTGGCCGAGCACCTGGGTCGACCGCGCGGAAGGCACCTGGTTGAGCAGCGGGATGCTCGAGCCGAACGTCCCGAAGTCGACGGTCGACCAGAGCACCCAGAAACCGGTGATGGTCCCCATCGACACCACGGCCCACCGCTGGCCGGGCACGCGCCACGCGACGCCGCGCGCGAGCAGCAGCACGGCGAGGACCAGGGCGACGGTGTAGCCCGAGGAGATCTCGGACGAGTTGGAGCCGAGCACCTCCACCCCGTCGGCCAGGACACCGAGGTTGGTGGCGCCGAAGAGCGACTGGAGCGCGTTGGCCGATCCCGACACCACCCGCGCACCGGGGTAGACCGTGCCGGTCGTCGCGGTGATCGCGTCCCGGTTCTCGAGGAACACGGCCGCCAGGAGCACGAGCGTCAGCACGCCGACCCCGACGACCGCCGCGACCGTACGACGACGGGCGGGCGACGCGGCGAGCAACGCCGCGACCGTCCCCGCCAGGACCACGGGGACGACCACGACGGCCCACGGCGGGTAGAACAGGGGCGTCCGGACCAGCAGCCACGCGGCGGCGAGCGCCCACGCCACCGCCTGCCACCACCGGCCGGTCTCCGCGTCGCGGGAGGCACGCTGCAGCGCGACGGCACCGGCGAGCGTGAAGCCGATCAGGTTCCCGTGGCTGCTCGACCACCACACGTTGGCCGGCGAGAGCAGGATCAGCGCGGCGGCGAACCACCCGATCGACCGGCTGCCGGTGAGGGTCCGGAACCATGCCGGAGCGGCGAGCAGGAGGAGCAGGGTGCCCAGCCAGTACTTCGCAGCGAAGAGCACGGAGTCGGGCAGCCACGGACCGAGCCGCAGGAGCGACCCGTCGAGGAAGATCACCGACGTGGCCGGACCCGAGGGCAGGCCGTTGAGGAAGGCCTGGGACGCCGTGAGCGGGTTGAGGTCCTCGGCCCGGCCGGTGGCCGTCACCCCGAGGGCGAGGGGGCTCGAGGTGAGGAACTCGTCGGAACGGGTGCTGCGCGCCTCGCCGAGCATCACCCCGGACGGGTCGGTCGGGTCGACCCGCAGCTCGGCGGCGCCGATGGAGGACTGGGTGACCCCGGCGAGGGAGACCAGGACGTAGAGGAGGAGAGGCGCGACCACGTGCCAGGGGACCGACGCCAGCCGGGTCCGACGCGGTGCGCCAACAGTGTCGTGGCCCACCGGGACCTGGCCTCCTGACGACTTGGACTTGGGAGCGGCCGCGATAGTATCGCGGCCATGTCTGGGAGGCGCGTGCTCATCATCGTGCCCGCGTGGAACGAGCAGGACGCCATCGGCGGCACCATCGCCGAGATCCGCGAGTGCGTGCCGGACGCCGACCTCCTCGTCATCGACGACGGGTCGCTCGACCTCACCGCGCAGCGCGCGCAGGCGGCCGGTGCGACGGTCTGCCCGCTGCCGTTCAACCTCGGCGTCGGCGGCGCCATGCGGACCGGATACCGCTACGCGCTCCGCAACGGCTACGACGCCGCCGTGCAGATCGATGCCGACGGGCAGCACGACCCGCGCTACCTCGCCCGGCTGCTCGACGAGCTCGACTCGGCCGACGTGGTGATCGGCGCCCGGTTCGCCACGCCCGACGACCCGTACAAGGTGCGCGGTCCGCGCCGCTGGGCGATGGTGCTCCTCGCGTGGGTGCTGTCCCGCCTGGCCAAGACCCGCCTGACCGACGTCACGTCGGGGTTCCGCGTCTCGAACCGGCGGGCCATCTCCGTCTTCTCGACCCACTACCCCGCCGAGTACCTCGGCGACACCGTCGAGTCCCTGGTCATCGCGGCCCGCGCCGGGTGCACCATCAGGCAGGTCCCGGTCACGATGCGGGCCCGCGTGGCCGGCCGCGCCTCGCACTCCCCCGTCAAGGCAGCGGTCTACCTGTGCCGCGCGATCGTCGCCCTGGTCCTCGCCCTGGTGCGCGACTGGCCTGCCCAGCTGGAGGAGGGCTCGACGGCCGAGGACGTCGAGGGCGGCCTCCCCGAGGGTGTCCACCCGGGGGCCGCTCCCCACCAGCAGGAGGTCCGCCCGTGAGCGGCGTCACGATCCTGGGGCTCGTCGGCTCGGTCATCATCCTGCTGGCGCTCTTCGAGATGATGCGGCGCCACCGGCTCCGGGAGAAGTACGCCCTCATCTGGGCGCTCGTCGCGCTGTCCATCATCACCGTCGCGGCGTTCCCCGTCATCCTCTTCCGCACCTCGCAGGCCATCGGCCTCGAGGTGCCGGCCAACCTGCTGTTCTTCGGGGCGTCGATGGTGATCATGGTGCTGACGCTCCAGCACAGCTCCGAGCTCGGGCGCCTCGAGGAGCGCACCCGCACCCTCGCCGAGGAGATCGCCCTCCTCCGCCTCGAGATCGCCCAGCACCGCGACGCCAGCAGCGTCGTACGCCCCGGCGACACGCCCGACGAGACGCGCGAGTGAGCCCTGAGACCCTGAGCCCGCTGGAGGTCTGGATCCCCTACTGGGGAGACCCCGCGCTGCTCTACGCCACCGTCGAGAGCGTCAAGGCGCAGACCGACCCCGACTGGCTGGTCACCGTCGTCGACGACTGCTACCCCGACGCGAGCGTCGCCGAGCACTTCGCCCGTGAGGCCGATCCGCGCATCCGCTACCAGCGCAACGAGACCAACCTCGGCATCGAGGCCAACTTCCAACGCTGCCTCGACCTCGCCTCGGGCGACGTCATGATGTTCATGGGGTGCGACGACCTCCTCGAGCCCGACTTCGTGGCCCGGGTCCGCACCCTGGCGCAGCAGCACCCGGAGGCCGACATCATCCAGCCCGGGGTCAGGACCGTCGACGACACGGGCAGGCCCTCCACCTCCCTGGCCGACCGGGTCAAGACGCGGCTCAGGCCACGCTCGACCGAGCCGGTCCTCCTCTCGGGAGAGCAGCTGGCGGCGAGCCTGCTGCGCGGCAACTGGCTCTACTGGCCCTCCCTGGTCTTCCGCACCGAACGGGTCCAGCAGTACGCCTTCCGGCGCGACCTGCCCATCATCCTCGATCTCGCGCTGGTGCTCGACATGGTCGCGGACGGCGCTCAGCTGCTGCTGGACCCCGTCGTGACCTTCGCCTACCGACGTCACGCGACCAGCCTGTCCGGGACGGCGCTGGCGGACGGGAGCAGGTTCGCCCAGGACCGGCGCTACTTCGCCGAGGCGGCCGGGCAGATGCGCCGGGCCGGCTGGCCGCGGGCCGCACGAGCCGCAGGGTGGCGCTGGACGTCACGCCTGCACGGTCTGGCCGTGCTGCCCCACGCGGCACGCCTCCGACACCGCGCAGGCGTCGCCCAGGCGCTGCGCCACGTCCTCGGTCGCTGACCGAGAGCCGGTCAGCGGCCCGCCGCGAGGGCACGGTGGAAGACCTCGAGGGTCTCCCTCGCCACGCGCTCCCAGCTGAAGAGGCGGGAGCGCTCCAGGCCGGCGGCCGCCAGGGCGGACAGCTCGTCGGGGCGGGTGGCCGCCAGTCGCAGCGCACCGGCGATCGACTCCAGGTCGAGGGGGTCGAACCACACCGCCGCGTCGCCGCCGACCTCCCTCAGCACGGGCAGGTCGGAGGCGAGCACGGGAAGGCCCTCGACCATCGCCTCGAGGACCGGCAACCCGAAGCCCTCGGCCAGGGTCGGGAAGGCCATCGCCCGGGCGCGGGCCCGCAGGTCGGAGAGCTCGTCGTCGTCGACCCAGCCGCGCAGCTCGACCCAGTCGGCCATCCCGGTCTCGGCGACGACCGGGGCGAGCGGGTCCTCACCGCGTCCGCCGGTGATCACCAGGCGCGGGCGGACGTCCTCCTCGACGAGCGCGAGTGCCCTGATCAGGCGATCCCAGTTCTTGTGGGGACGACGCTGGCCGCTGGCGAGCACGAGGTTCTCGGTGGGACGGTCAACGCCGCCACGGCCCGCGGCCTGCCCGGCGGCCAGCGGCACGACGTGCAGCCGTTCGCGGGGGAACCCGAGGTACTTCACGATCTCCCCGGCCGACACCTCGCTGTCGGTGATCACGTGGGCCGCGTTCGCCGCCCCGCGCCTCTCCATCCACATCACCGGCCGCGTGTAGAGCGGGGTGGTCATCAGCTCGGGATGGCTCCAGTAGAGCATGTCGTGGATGGTGATCACGGTCGGCATCGACGTCCACATCGGTGCCAGCGTCGCCGGCGAGTGGACGAGGTCGGCCTTGCGGCGCTGCGCCACCCAGCTGGAGGCGACGAGCTCGCCGAAGGCCCACACGAAGCGGTTCTCGCCGCTGATGCGCGACGCGATGACCTCGCCGGGGAACCACGAGAGGTCCAGCCGGGCACCCTCGGCGCTGGCGAGGGCGACGAAGTCGAGCCCGGTGTCCATCCGTCCGAGGTGGCTGTAGAGCTCGCGGGTGTAGGTCTCCATCCCGCCCTTGGTGCCCGTGTAGGAGAGCATGTCGACGAGGACGAGGGGGCGCACGGGGGTCCTTCCACCGGAGGCATGGGTGTCCCAGTCTCCACGACCGCCGCGGTGACGTGCCGCCTGGGCCGGCGCTCCTCGGGGCCGGGTCCCCATATGCTGGGCTCGGCCATGCGGACGAGCGAGGGGGACCATGGGCGACAGCGTGTCGATCGCGATACCGGTCTACAACGGCGAGGACTACCTGGGTGAGGCGATCGACTCGGTCGCCGAGCAGACCCGCGCCCCCGACGAGCTCCTCGTCCTCGACAACTGCTCGACCGACCGGACGTGGGAGATCGCGTCCACCCGGGCGGGCGAGCACAACGTCCGGCGCAGCCCGACCAACCTCGGTGCGGTCGCGAACTTCAACCGGGCCGTCGAGGAGGCCTCGGGCGAGTACTTCGCGTGGCTCGGGGCCGACGACCGTCTGGCTCCGCGATTCGTCGAGCGGACCCTCGAGACCCTGCGTGCCCATCCCGGGGCCGCCGCGTGCCTGTCGTCGATCCAGTTCATCGACCCCGACGGCGCACGCCTCGGCGTGCAGCGTGACCCCCACCTGTCCTCGACCGACCCACGGACCCGCCTCCGCTCCTTCCTGAACCGACCTCGCTGGACCGAGGTCTACTGCCTCTACCGCCGCGACATGCTGCTGGCCTCGCCGATGTTCCAGCCGGAGTTCGGCGCCGACGTGCTGCTCACCTGGTGGTTCCTGCTGCGGGCGCCCCTCGTCGTCCTCGACGAGCCGCTCGTGGAGTACCGCACCTACCCCGTGAAGTCCGCGGACGCCGTGGCCGAGTCGCTGAACCCCACCAAGGGCAGGCGCCGTTGGCTGATGACCCACCTGTGGCGGAGCCTGTGGCGCGAGGCCGGCGCGCCCGGTGTGGACCGACGCGTGACCCGCACCGCGCGTCGCGAGCTGGTGCGCAGCCTGTGGCACCGCCAGTGGCTCAAGCACATCGCGTGGGACTTCTACCTCGTCGGGGGCGACCTCGTCCGACGGCGCCGTCGCGGCGCGCGGACCTGAGTGCTCGGCGGAGCAGGAGCCGCATCCTTCGCTAGGGTCGACGCCTGACATCGCTGGACGAGGAGAAGAACTGGTCGTGAAGACTGTGATCCTGGCCGGGGGCCGGGGAACGCGCCTGGCCGAGGAGACCCATGCGATCCCGAAGCCGATGGTCGCCGTCGGGGACCGACCGATCCTGTGGCACATCATGCAGCACTACGCGGCCCACGGTCACACGGACTTCGTGGTGGCCCTGGGCTACAAGGGCTACGTGATCAAGGAGTACTTCGCCAACCAGCTGATGCACGCGTGCGACATGTCGGTCGACCTGTCGAGCGGCTCGGTCGAGTACCTCTCCCGCAGCCAGGTGGACTGGAAGGTCACCCTGATCGACACGGGCGCGGACTCGATGACCGGTGGCCGCATCAAGCGGCTCGCCGGGCTGCTCGACGAGCGCTTCCTGCTGACCTACGGCGACGGCCTCTCCGACGTGCCCATCGACGCCGTCGTGGCCCACCACGAGGCGGTCGGCGCGTCGGCGACGGTCACGGCCGTGCACCCACCTCCGCGGTTCGGGTCGCTGGGCGTGGAGGACGGCATGGTCGCCGACTTCCGCGAGAAGCCGCAGGACTCCCACGACTGGATCAACGGCGGCTACTTCGTGGTCGAGCCGGACGTGCTCGACCTGATCGACGACGACTCCGTGTCGTTCGAGGCGGCTCCCCTCGCACGACTCGCGCAGGAGGGCCGGCTCGGGGCCTACCAGCACGAGGGCTTCTGGATGCCGATGGACACCGTCCGTGAGCGCGACGAGCTCAACAAGATCTGGAATTCGGGGAACGCACCGTGGTGGAACAGGCGATGAGTGACGAGCTGACCGAGCGCGGGTCGCGCACCTGCCGCGGCTGCGCGGCCGACGGCCTGGTGTCCGTCCTCGACCTCGACCGGCAGCCGCTGTCCAACGAGATGGCTCGCTCGCAGGCCGAGCCGAGCCCGACGTTCCCGCTGCACCTGCGCGTCTGCCCGGCCTGCGGGCTGGGCCAGATCGGGGAGTACGTCCTGCCCGAGCGCATCTTCGGCGCCGAGTACCCCTACCTCTCGTCGGTCAGCACGTCGTGGGTGGCCCACGCCGGCGCCTACGCCGACCACATGGTCGACGAGCTGTCGCTGGCTCCCGGTGACCTCGTCATGGAGGTGGCGAGCAACGACGGCTACCTCCTGACCCAGATGAGCGAGCGCGGGATGCGCGTCCTGGGCATCGAGCCCGCCCTCAAGGTCGCCGAGATCGCCCGCAGCCGCGGCGTGGAGACGGTCAACGACTTCTTTGGCCTCGCACTGGCGGAGCAGGTCGCGGCCTCCCACGGCCGGCCGCGCCTGATCGCGGCGAACAACGTGATGGCCCACGTCCCCGACCTCCAGGACTTCCTGCGCGGCCTGAGCCACCTGTGCGACGACGACACAGTCGTGACGGTGGAGAACCCGTCGTTCGTGACCCTCATGCAGGAGACCCAGTTCGACACGATCTACCACGAGCACTTCTCCTACCTCTCCGCCCACGCGGTCGCGGCCGCCACGCGCGGGGTCGACCTCGAGCTCACGCGGGTGGAGAAGCTCACGACGCACGGCGGCTCCAACCGCTACTGGCTCACCCGGACCGGCGTGCACGAGGCACACCCCAGCGTCGCCGCCGTGCTGGAGGAGGAGCGAGCGGCGGGCCTGCTCTCGCCGGAGCTGTGGGACGACTTCGCGCGGCGCAGCCGCTCGGCCATCGACGGCCTGCGCACGTGGCTCGACGAGCGCCGCGCCGGCGGGAGGACGGTCGCAGGCTACGGCGCCGCGGCCAAGGGCAACACGCTGATGAACGCGGCCGGCGTGCGGTCCGACGACCTGGTGGTGGTCGTCGACGGCAGCGAGGCCAAGCAGGGCACCTTCCTCCCGGGCAGCCACGTCCCGGTCGCGGCACCGTCGACGCTCGCAGCGGCGGCGCCCGACGACGTACTGATCCTGCCGTGGAACATCGCTCCCGAGATCAGCGGGCTCGTCGCCGGGCTCGTGCCCGACGCGTCGTGCTGGATCGCCATCCCGGAGATGCGGGAGCTCGGGTGATCGTGGAGCCGCTCGCGCTCCGCGGTGCGGCCCTGCTGCGCGGCGAGCGCCACCGCGACGAGCGGGGGCACCTGCGCAAGGTGCTCGTCGCCGGGGAGGCGCGCGAGCACGGCCTGGACGTCTCGGTGGCCGAGGTCGTTACCACGGCCAACGAGGTCGCCGGGACGATCCGCGGCATGCACTACCAGGTGGCGCCGGCCACGGAGGCCAAGACGCTGTGGGTCACCGACGGTGCCCTGCACGACGTCCTGGTCGACCTGCGGCCCGACGAGCCGACCTACGGCCAGTGGGTGGGCGTCGACCTCGCCGCGAGCGACGACGTGGCACTGCACGTGCCGGCCGGTCTGGCCCACGGCTACCAGACGCTCGAGGACGACACCCGCCTCGTCTACCTGATCAGCGCGAGCCACTCCCCCGGCCACGCGCGCACCCTGCGGTGGGACGACCCGACCGTCGGCATCGCGTGGCCGCTCGAGCCGACCCGCATCTCGGCGAAGGACCGCGAAGGGCACCCGTGGCCTCCCACGCACTGATCACCGGGGCGTCCGGGCTGGTCGGCGGCTGGGTCCTGCACCACTGGGACGACACCTCGACGACGCCGTTGCCGGTGCGCCACGCCGACGTCGACCTGCTCGTGCCCGGCTCGGCGGCCGACCTCGTGGCACGGACGCGGCCGGCCCAGGTCGTGCACCTGGCCTGGTCCGCGAGCGGACGGCCGGACTACCGCACCACCGACGACAACGAGAGATGGGTCGACGCCACCCTCGAGCTGGTCGGTGCGGCCCGTGCCGTGGGCGCCCGCGTGTGGCTCACCGGCACGGCCGTCGACGGCGAGGTCGACGCGACCGACGCCTACACCCGTGCCAAGGTCCGGCTGAGGTCGGCGCTCGCCGCCGCCATCGAGCAGGGCGAGGTGGGCTGGCTGCGTCCCTTCTACGTCTTCGACGAGGTACGACGCCGCCCGGCCGTCGTCGACCTGGCGACCGCCGCCCGCGAGCGCGGCGAGACGCTGCACCTCCGCAGCCCCCACCAGGCGCACGACTTCGTGCACGCCTCCGACGTCGGCCGCGCGGTCGTGGCAGCGGTGGCCCACGACCTCACCGGTGAGCTGCCGATCGGTTCGGGCCGGCTGCACACGGTCGCCGAGCTGGTCGCCCGGCTGGGCGCCAGCTGGTCGGCCGACGAGGACCCGGCCGCACCCGCCCCGGCACACACCGACGAGACTGCTGACATCACCCGCCTGATCCGCACGGGGTGGGCACCCACGAGAACCGAGGAGCTCTTCGACCATGGCTGACAACAGCGACCGCTCGTCGCACGGCGACTACGTCCCCGACGGTGGCGAGTTCGCCGCCCAGCGCGCCTCGTGGCGCGAGTCGCTCGGGGCTGACGGCACGCTGCGCCAGCAGGCCGTCGACCTGCAGGTCGCCGCCGAGCGGCATCACTACACGTATCAGTGGGAGTGGGCCGGAGTGCCGGTCATCCGGATCCCCGACGACGTGATGGTGCTGCAGGAGCTGTTCTGGTCCTACCGGCCCGAGCGGGTGGTCGAGACCGGCGTCGCGCGAGGCGGCAGCATGCTCCTCAACGCCAGCCTGATGCGCATGTGCGACCTCGAGCCGGCGGTGCTCGGCATCGACCACAAGCTCTACCCCCACACCACCACGGCGCTGCGCGAGCACCCGCTGGGTGGTGGCGTCGACCTGCTCGAGGCCGACTCGACGTCGCAGACGGCGGTGGAGGCGGTGCAGCGGTTCATCGACGGGGCCGAGCGCGTCGTCCTCGTCCTCGACAGCAACCACACGCACGACCACGTGCTCGGCGAGCTCGAGGCCCTCGCCCCGCTGCTGCCGACGGGCGGGCTGGTGCTGGTCGCCGACACCCTCGTCGAGGAGTTCCCGGAGGGCCACTACGAGGGGCGCCCGTGGGACCGGGGCAACAACCCGATGACCGCGGTCAACGCCTTCCTCGAGGCGCACGACGACTTCACCCGCGCCGACGAGTGGGGCCGTCGCGCCCTCGTCACCGAGTTCCGCGACGGCATCCTGCGTCGTCGCTGAGCGGGCTCAGGCCTCGGGACCGCGCGGCAGCACCCTCGAGCGCGAGCGCCAACCGTTCCGGCCGAAGGCCCACATGATCGCCAGGGCCGTCATGACCCCCACCAGCGGCGCCACCGTCGCCAGCCACAGGGGGTCACCCGGCAGCAGCAGCACGGCGACGAAGGCCGCCGCGGCGGCCACCCAGGCCCAGGCGATGCGGTCCCACTGACCGAGCGCCCCGAGCGCGGCCTGCTGCACGACGCCCACGAACATGCCGCTGCTCGCGGCAGCGAGGACCGCGAGGTTGGCGACGCCGAGGGTGAAGTCCGGGCCGAGGAAGAGGGACAGCATGAGCTGCCCGCCGGCCGCGAAGACGACGATGAAGGCGACGCCTGCTGCCAGGGTGAGGACCTGCGCCGTGGCCCGGGTCCGCTCGAACCCCACCTGGTCGGCGCGGTCGACGCTGTCGGAGAGGTGGGCGAGCAGCGGGCTCAGCACCGCGGAGAAGAACTGGGTCGGGATCCGGCTCAACGTCACGGCACCGGCGAAGGCGCCGAGGACGTGGGGGCTGACGGCGTCGGTCGAGCGCAGCCACGGCACCGAGCCGTTGTTCGCCAGCAACGGACCCGCGGTGCCGATCAGCAGCAGCACGAGCGGGCGCAGCGGCACGTTCGAGCCGCGGAGCGACGGCACGGCCAGCCACGGCCCGACCAGACGCCCACCGGCGACCAGGCTCAGCACGACGGAGAGGCAGCAGCCCAGCGCCAGCGCGGAGATCGAGTCGTTGCCCGTGGCCGCCAGCACACCGACGATCGCCGCCCGCCCGACCCCGTCCGTGGACAGCTGTGTCGAGATGGCCACCATGTTGCGCCGACCTGTGGCGGCACCGCGCTGCAACGACTGCATGGCCGTGAGGCACATGAAGACCCAGAGCAGGAGCACCGGAGCCAGGGATCCGCTGAACAGCTGGTCGGCCAGCGCCGGCGCCGCGGCCAGGATCACCGCGCCGAGCGCGCCCGCCATGACCATGGCCCGGCCGATGAGCACCCCGGTGACGGTGGCGGGCTCGCGACCGCCGGCGATCTCGAAGATGAGGAGCCTGGCCAGGTAGACCTCGAACACGCCGAAGCTCGTCCCGAGCAGCGTGGCCACCGTCCACCAGACCACGAAGTCGGCGTACTCGGGGCTCGGCATGCTGCGCGCGGCGATGCTCAGCATCGCGATGGTGCCGAGACCCGTGACCGTCAGCCCGATGGCCACGACGACCGTCCCGGTCAGGAGTGTCGTACGCCGCGCCACCCGCGGGACCGATCCCGGTGCAGGGGCCTGGTCCGACACTGGCGGTGTCTCCTTCTGGGGTCCTGGTGGCGGTCGGGCGCGTGGGGGCCTGGGCCGCGGCCAGCCTATCCTTCCGGCACCCCCGGCCGGACCCCGGCCGGAGCGGGGATGCCGTGTGGTTCAATCGCGGCGACCGCTGGAAGCGCGAGGACCGCGACGACGCACGAGGGGACACATGCACCGCACCCACGACCCGGCCTTCTGGTCCGGGCGCCGCGTGCTCGTCACCGGTCACACCGGCTTCAAGGGATCCTGGCTCACCTGCTGGCTCCGGGACCTCGGCGCCGAGGTGTACGCCGTCTCGCTGCCGCCGGAGGCGGGTGCCACGCCGCTGTGGGACCGGCTCGAGCTCGATGGCGTCCAGGACGTGCGCGACGACGTCGCCGGCACCGGCTGGCTGGCGGGCGCCGCCGCGTTCCGGCCCGAGGTCGTGCTCCACCTCGCCGCGCAGTCCCTCGTCAGCGAGGGCTACCGCGACCCGGCCGGCACCTTCGGGACCAACGTCATGGGCACCGTGCGCGTGCTGTCGCTGGTCGAGTCGCTGCCCGACGTGCGCGCCGCGCTCGTCGTGACCACCGACAAGGTCTACGACGTGCGCCAACCGACACCGTTCCGGGAGGGCGACTTCCTCGGCGGCAAGGACCCCTACTCCGCGAGCAAGGCGGCCGCTGAGCTCGCCACCCACTCCTGGCCCGACCTGACGGGCCGCGTGGTGACCGCCCGGGCCGGCAACGTCATCGGCGGCGGTGACTTCGCACTCAACCGGATCGTCCCCGACATCGTCCGCGCGTGGTCGACGGACGAGACCCTCGTCCTGCGGCGGCCGCTGGCCGTCCGCCCGTGGCAGCACGTCGTCGAGCCGCTGCTGGGCTACCTGCTCTACGCCGAGGACGTCGCCGCGGGCCGCGACGTGCCCCGTGCCCTCAACTTCGGGCCCGACGCGGCCCAGGCGGTCACCGTGCAGGCACTCGTCGAGCACGCCGCCGAGCGGTGGCGCGAGCTGCGCGGACCGGCGGCGGGTGGCGCCTGGGAGGTCGATCCCCATCCCGAGATGGAGGAGACCCACGACCTCACCCTCGATGCGAGCCGGGCGCAGGAGCTGCTGCAGTGGGGCAACGCCTGGGGATGGCAGGAGGCGACCAGCCGGACGCTCGAGTGGTACGTCAGGGCCGCCGACGGCGAGGCGCCGCGAGCCCTGGTCCTCGAGCAGGTGGCGGACTACGTCGCGATCGCCGGCCGGGCCCCGCAGTAGGCCCGGATCGCGACGTCGCGGGTTCCTGCCGGGCGACCCGGCGTTGATACGGTGCACCCCATGTCTGCGCCGTCCCGCCCGGTCCGGGCCTCGACAGGCCGGCTGGCCAGAGGCGTACGGCTCGGGGACCGGATCGGCGACCGGGACAACAACTTCGACGTGCTGCGGCTGTTCGCCGCGTGGTCGGTCCTGGTCTCGCACTCGTTCGCGCTCGTCGGCGAGGCCGAGCCCCTGCACCAGCTCAACGCGAGCCTGGGCAACGTCGGAGTGCTCGTCTTCTTCGCCGTCAGCGGCCTGCTGATCCGCCGCAGCTGGGAGTACGACCCCTCGCCGCGCGACTTCTGGACCAAGCGCGCGCTGCGGCTCCTGCCGGCGCTCGCCACGGTCGCGCTGGTCACCGCGCTCGTCCTCGGGCCGATCGTCACCAGCCGCCCCCTCACGGCCTACTTCTCCGCGTGGGAGACGTGGATCTACCCCGTGCGCGTGAGCCTGCTCTACACCGTGGGGGCCGGCCTGCCGGGCGTCTTCGAGGACAACGTCTACCCGGGGGTCAACGGTCCGCTGTGGAGCCTGCCCGTCGAGGTCTTCGCCTACTTCGGCCTCTTCGTGCTGGGTGTGACCGGCCTGCTCGCCCGCCGGTGGGTCGTGACCGCGCTCGCCGCCGCCAGCCTCGTGTGGGCCGCGTGGTGGGTGCCCCACACCTCGGACTCCCTCGGGGCGGTCTACGTGCTGTCGGCCTTCGCGGTCGGCGCGGCGGCCTACACGTGGCGCGACCGGATCGTCCTGGCCTGGCCCGCGGCCCTGGCGCTGGTCGCCCTGTGCGTCGTGAGCGGGCTGGGGCCTGCGTCCGTACGAGTTGTGGTGTGGACGGTGGCGGCGGTCTACCTGTCCTACTGGTTCGCCTACGCGGTCCCGGTCGTCGGGCGGCCCCTCGTCCGCTGGGGCGACGCGTCCTACGGCGTCTACATCTGGGCCTTCCCGGTGCAGCAGACCATCGTCCTCCTCGGTGCCGACGACCCGTGGGTCGTGATGGCGATCGCGACGCCCGTCGTGTGGGTGCTGGCCATCGCGTCGTGGCGCCTCGTCGAGCGCCCGGCGCTGCGTCGCAAGCCCCGTCCGACCGCTGCTCCGGCAGGTGACCCGGTCCCCTCGACCGGGCGCGCCGCCAGCTAGGCTCAGCGCCCATGTCCACGGGACCCTCCGTCGCAACCGACGACGTCGCAACAGAGGCCGGTGACCGTTCCCGGCGTCGGGTCGGACGGGTCGTCGGCGCCTGGCTCGCGACGTGCCTGGCTGCGTTCATCGCCCTCGCCGGGTGGTCGCTGGCCTCGCCGGTCGCGTCCTCGCCCGACGACGACTACCACCTCGCCTCGATCTGGTGCGCCCAGGGCATTGACGCCCAGCGCTGTGCTCCCGTCCCTGGTGAGCCGGACCAGCGCCTGCTCCCCTACCTGGCGTCCGGCGCCGCGTCCTGCTTCGCGACCGACTTCACGCTGAGCGGCGCCTGCCAGGACGACTTCGACACCGACGAGCCCGCTGTCGCCACGGCCCACGGCAACTGGGGTGGCGCCTACCCGCCGTACTTCTACGCGGCCATGTCCGTGTTCGTGGGCAGCGACGTGCCAGCGGCCGTCCTCACCATGAGGTTGGTGAACTCCCTGATCGCGGTGGCGCTGGTCGGTGCCCTCGCGGCGTTGCTGCCGCGTCGCCGACGGCCCCTCGCCACGCTCCCGCTCCTGCTGACCGCGGTGCCGTTGTCCCTGTCGATCATCCCCTCGACCAACCCCAGCTCCTGGTCGGTGCTGGGGTGTGCCGTGGTGTGGCTCGCGCTCTACGTCGCCTACGAGGAGACGGGATGGCGCCGCAACGGACTGGCCGCGCTCGCCGTCGTCGGATCGTTCCTGGGCGCCGGCTCGCGGCCCGACACGTGCCTGTTCGTGATGATGAGCGTCGTGCTGGTGCTCATCCTGCGCGCGCGCCACCTCCGGCGCGCCCCGCTCGTGACCGGCGCCGCCGTGGCCTGCCTGGTCCTCGCGGGCACCCTCTTCCTGCGGGCCGGTCTCAACTCGGCCCTCGCGGACGGCTTCGGACAGCTCGACCAGACGCTGACCCTGAGCCAGCTGGTCCTGATGAACCTCGCCATGCTGCCGTCGCTGTGGCTCGGCATCTTCGGCTCCGGACCGCTGGGCCGCACGGGCTGGCTGGACACCCCCTACCCCCCGATCGTGCCGATGCTGACGATCGCCGTCTGGTTCCCGCTCCTGCTCCAGGGAGCGAAGCAGCTCTTCCCCGCCAAGGTCGTGGGCCTGGTGCTCGTCGGAGCGGCGCTCTTCGTCCAGCCGATGTACCTCCTCGTCCGGTCGGGCGTGCTGGTGGGCCAGGGCGTCCAGCCGCGCTACCTGCTGCCGCTCATCGTGGTCTTCACCGGGCTGTGCCTGCTCGGCGTACGCGGGGTGACGGCGCGCCTGTCGCCGGCCGCCTACTGGTCCGCGGTCGCCGCACTCACGGTGGTGCACTCGATCGCGCTGCACATCCAGATCCGGCGCTACGTCACCGGCCTCGACGTCTCGTTCGTCCGGTTCGGCGACGACACGGAGTGGTGGTGGTCGAGCGGTCCCGGCCCCACGGCGACGTGGCTCATCGCCTCGATCGGGTTCGCCGTGCTCACTGCTGTGGTGCTGGGGCAGGTGCGCGCAGTCCCGGGTCGGCGTCGCGGATCCGCTCCCGCAGGATCCGGTGCGGGTCGATCATCGGCGACGCCACAGCACTCGGCGTGAACGGGTCCTCCTCCGGGATCCCCCAGCGGCGTACGACGGCGTAGCGCTCCCACGCCTCCGCCTTCCCCTCGCGGGTGCGCGACTCGAAGTGGAACAGCTCGCAGTTGGCGACCCACACGATCGAGCGGCCGACGTGGCGGACCTTGTAGCAGAGGTCGACGTCGTTGAAGTTGGCCGGCAGCGTCTCGGTGAAGCCGCCGACCTCGAAGTAGGTCTCGCGCGTCATCGCCGCGCAGGCCGCGGTGACGCCGCTGACCTCGCGGTTGACCACGAGCTCGCCGAACGGCCCGGCCTCGTCGCGCGTCCAGAACCGGAACGGGTGCCGGTAGTGGGTGCCCCAGTAGGCGTGGCAGGCATGCTGGACGGTGCTGTCGGCGAAGTAGAGCTTGGCGCCGGTCATCCCGACCCGCGGGTCGTCCAGGGGCGCGACGAGGTTCTCCAGCCAGCGCTCGGAGATCACCTCGACGTCGTCGTTGAGCAGCACCAGTCGCTCACCGGTGGCGGCGACGGCGCCGAGGTTCATCTTTTCGCTGTAGTTGAACGGCTTGGCGTAGGGCACCAGCACCAGCCGGTCACCCGCGACCTCGCGCAGCTGCTCGAGCACCTCGGGCGGGGTCGGTGCGTCGTGGACGACGACCACCTCGACGTCGCGGTGCTCGGTGCGCGCCAGGAGCGAGCGCACGGCCTCCACGACCATCACCCGCCGCCGGCCGAAGACGAGGTCGCTCTGGCCGAGCGTCGGGATGACGACCGACACCCGGATACCGGGGTCGAGGTCGCGGTGGATGACGTAGCGGCCGGGCTCGGCCCCCTGCTCGACCCGCGCCGGGACGCCGGTGCGGTCGAGGTGGTCCTGCACGGCGCGCTGGCCGGCGACGGTGGCGTAGGGCTTGGCGTCGATGGCCGCGGACGCCGACCCGGCGACTGCACGCCAGTGGTAGAGCACCTCGGGGATGTGCACCACCCGGCGGGCGACCTCACCCACGCGCAGCACCAGGTCGTGGTCCTGCGACCCGTCGTAGCCCTCACGGAAGCCGCCGACCTCGCGCACCACCGACGTGCGGATCACGGAGAGGTGCGAGGTGTACATCTGGCCACGGAGCCGCTCCGGGGACCAGTCGGGCTTGGCGAAGCGGCCGTAGGTGCGGCCGCGGTCGTCGACCTTGTCCTCGTCGGAGTAGAGGTAGTCGACGTCGTCGTGCTCGGCGATCCGGCGCGCGTTGACCTCGAGCGCGTCGGGGGTGAGCAGGTCGTCGTGGTCGAGCAGCACCACGAACTCACCCCGCGCGGCGTCGATGCCGTCGTTGGAGGCTGCCACGATGTGGCCGTTGACGTCGCGCTCGAGCAGCCGGATCCGCTCGTCGTCGAGCATGTGGCGGGTGATGGTGCCCACCACGCGCGGGTCGGTCGACGCGTCGTCGACCAGGATCCACTCCCAGTCGCGGTGCTCCTGGGCGAGCACGGAGGCGATGGTCTCCTCGAGCACCTCGATCGGCGGGTCGAAGACCGGCGTGACGATGGAGAAGAGCGGGGTGTCGCCGGCGCTGCCGGCGCGTGCCGGGCTCACCGCAGCCGCCGGCGCACGGCTCCCGCGACGCGTCGCGGGAACGACGTACGCGCTGCCGACAGCTCGCCCTCGAGCTGGGCCACCCGGTTGCGCAGGCGCTGCACCTGCTCCTCCTGGCGCTTGCGGGAGCGGTCGAGGCGCTGCTGGAGCTCGTCGCGGCGGGCGGTCGTGCGCCGCAGCTTGCGGGTGGTCGAGCGCAGCTCCTGGGCGAGCCGGGTGAGGTCGCGGTTGACCCGACCGACCTCGGCGTCGCTGCCGATGACCTGGTCACGGCTCAGGAGCAGCTCGTGGCGGACCTCGGCGATCTCCCGGCGGAGCCGCTCGATCTCCGACTCGCCCGCCGGGGTCGTCGCGTCCTGGGTCACCCTGTCTCCTCCGCATGCTGCCGCGCGCGGGTGCGCGCCGGTCCTGCTCCGTGCGCGCGTCAGGCTATCCCAAGGCTGGACCGTCGCCGGGCAGGCCCGACGACGGGACGATGCCCCTCCTGCCCGCCCAGGAGCCGTGCTCGGAGATCGCCCGGAACCGGTAGGTCGCGAACTCGTGGTGGAAGTCGCGACGGTCGCGCTCGGCCATCGCCGCGGCGTGGCGGGACGGGTCGGGCACGGCCGAGCGGCCCCGCACCATGTCCTCCATCTCCTGCACGGTCCGCCAGACCGAGAAGGTGGAGATGGTGCGCGGCGGGCGCAGGGCGGCGACGGCGAGGGTCACGCCCGGGTGGTCGCGCACCAGTCGTTCGACCGGCCTGCCGCTGCGCAGGAACCGCGGCAGCTCGGGGATCCGCATCCGCGCCAGCGTCACCGCCACGACGGGCTCGTCCTGCCGCCAGGCACCGGCCCGCGCGGGCAGCCCGGGGAGGGCGGCGAGGCTCGACCAGCGACGCAGGAACTCGAGCCGGACGTGCCAGCCCCCGGCGAGCTCGCGCCCCAGCGCGTCCCGGGCCAGGAAGCGCTCGAGCGCCGCCTCGTCGCGCCACTGCCCGAAGACGGCTAGCCGGCCGACCTGCAGGCGGTCCGGTGACACGACGGGGGCGCCGAGCCGCATCAGCGAGAGGCACTCGAGGTGGTCGAGCCCGGGCGTCGAGCCGCCCGGTGGCCGGACGAGCGCCCGCACGCCCACGTGCCTCGGCACCTCGGCGAGGTGGAAGGAGTGGATCGTCACGACGCTCGCTCGAGCTTGTAGTGCAGGCGGACGGCCGACGCCGTCCGGAGGCGCAGCTCGTGGTCGGTCCGCAGCACCCCGTCGCCATCGACGTAGAGGTGGAAGGTCTCGTGCAGCGGGACGCGCGCGGCGTGGGCACGACGGTCGCGGACGACGACGTACGCCCCGTCCTGGCCGAAGCGGCCCGTCGGGGACTCCAGGAGCAGACCGCCGTCGGCGGTGACGGTGGGGCGGAGGAACACCTGCACGTTGCCCGACTCGAGCGGGAACGCGACGTGGACGCTCGGGCGGTCGGCGCCGGGCAGCGTGCGCGCCGAGTAGGCGCCGCTGAAGACCGGCCGACCGGTGCCGCGCAGGGTGCGGGTCCAGGCGGCCGCGACCTGGTCGCCGTCGCGGTCCCGGATCGGGGTGACCCGGCTGTCCATGCCGCGGGCGACGTCGAGCGGCCGCATGGGAAGGGCGAGCTGCTCCACCCGCCGCCCCCACAGCCGGGAGACCAGCTCCCCCGCCGGCCAGAACACCGGCGACCAGGACGACCAGACCTCCATGTGCCACGACGCGGTGCGCTCGTAGAAGTCGCGGATCTCCGGTCGCAGGCGGGCGGAGTCGAAGCCCGGTCCGTCGAGCACCGCCATGGAGGGCAGCAGTCCGGCGTCCGGCTCATCACCGCCCAGCACGCCTCCGTGCCGGGCGGCCTCGGCCGCGAGCCAGTCCTCGCCGACGCGAGGCTCCCGGCTCACCGGTGCGTCCAGCCACCGCTCGCGACCCTCGAGGTCGACCCGGCGACCCGTCAGCTGCCAGAACTTCCGGGACCCGAGGTCCAGCACGTGTGGCACGAGCCGGATCATGCCACGGCCCACGGCGCTGACCGCGGAGGTCAGACCGCCCTCACACGACGGAGAGCGGGAGCAGCTTCTGGCCCGTCGGGCCGACCTGGATCTCGGTGCCCATCTCGGGGCAGACGCCGCAGTCGTAGCAGGGCGTCCAGCGGCAGTCCTCGATCTCGATGTCGGCGCCGTCGGCCGTCGCGAGGGCGTCCTCCCAGTCACCCCACAGCCAGTCCTTGTCCAGACCGGAGTCGAGGTGCTCCCACGGCAGCACCTCGTCGTAGTCACGCTCGCGGGTGGTGTACCAGTCGACGTCGACCCCGGTGCCGGCGAACGCCTTCTCGGCCGACGCCATCCAGCGGTCGTAGGAGAAGTGCTCGCTCCAGCCGTCGAAGCGGCCCCCGTCGCGCCAGACCTCCTCGATGACCCGCCCGACGCGCCGGTCGCCGCGGGACAGCAGTCCCTCGACGATGCCGGGCTTGCCGTCGTGGTAGCGGAAGCCGATCGCGCGGGCGTACTTCTTGTCGTCGCGCACGACGTCGCGCAGCTTCTTCAGCCGGTCGTCGGTGGTCTCGTGGTCGAGCTGCGCGGCCCACTGGAACGGCGTGTGCGGCTTGGGGACGAACCCGCCGATCGACACCGTGCAGCGGATGTCGTTGCGGCCGGTGACCTCGCGCCCCTTGGCGATCACGCGCCTGGCGAGGTCGGCGACCTGCAGCACGTCATCGTCGGTCTCGGTGGGCAGGCCGACCATGAAGTAGAGCTTCACCTGGCGCCAGCCGTGGGAGTACGCCGCTGCGACGGTGCGGATCAGGTCGTCCTCGCTGACCATCTTGTTGATCACCTTGCGCATCCGCTCCGAGCCGCCCTCGGGGGCGAAGGTCAGGCCCGAGCGACGGCCGTTGCGGGAGAACTCGTTGGCGAGGGTGATGTTGAAGGCGTCGACACGCGTGCTGGGCAACGACAGCGAGACGTTGGAGCCCTCGTAGCGGTCGGCGAGGCCCTTGGCGACGTCACCGATCTCGGTGTGGTCGGCACTGGACAGCGACAGCAGGCCGACCTCCTCGAAGCCCGTCTTGCGGATGCCGTTCTCGACCATGTCACCGATGGTCTCGATGGACCGCTCGCGGACCGGGCGGGTGATCATCCCGGCCTGGCAGAAGCGGCACCCGCGCGTGCAGCCGCGGAAGATCTCGACGGAGAAGCGCTCGTGGACGGTCTCGGCGAGCGGCACCAGAGGGTTGGCCGGGTAGGGCCACTGGTCGAGGTCCATCAGCGTGTGCTTGCGGACCCGGAACGGGATGCCGGGCCGGTTGGGCACGACGGCCTCGATCGAGCCGTCGGCGGCGTAGGCCACGTCGTAGAACCGCGGGACGTAGATGTTGCCCGTGACCGCGAGCCGGCGCAGCAGCTCCTCGCGACCGCCGGGGCGGTCCTCGGCCTTCCACTCGCGTACGACGTCGGAGATCGCGAGCACGACCTCCTCGCCGTCGCCCAGCACGGCGGCGTCGACGAAGTCGGCGATCGGCTCGGGGTTGAACGCGGCGTGGCCGCCGGCGATCACGACCGGGTCGTCCTCGCCGCGGTCGACCGCGTGGAGCGGGATCCCGGCCAGGTCGAGGGCGTTGAGCATGTTGGTGTAGCCGAGCTCGGTGGAGAAGCTCAGGCCGAAGAGGTCGAAGGCGCCGACGGGGCGGTGGCTGTCGACGGTGAACTGCGGGATCGGTCCCTGCGCGTCACCCTCGCGCATCACCTGCTCCATGTCGGGCCACACCGAGTAGGTGCGCTCGGCGAGGATCCAGTCGCGCTCGTTGAGCACCTCGTAGAGAATCTGGACGCCCTGGTTGGGCAGGCCCACCTCGTAGGCGTCGGGGTACATCAGGGCCCACCGGACCGTCGGACCACCGGTGTCCGACGCCTCCGCGCAGTCCCAGTCCTTGACGACGGAGTTGAGCTCACCGCCGACGTACTGGATGGGCTTCTGCACCGACGGAAGCCTCGCCTCCAGGCGCGGGAAGACCGACGCGACGGACATGACAGCAACACCTCGACAGGGCTAGGAACCAGGGACGGGCGGGCACGGTGGCCGCGCCGACCCTCAAGGTTACGTCCCGGTCGGTGGTGCGGCCTACTCAACGGCCCCTGCTCATCGACCCAGCGGGCCCGCCGACCTCAGGTGGATGTTCTGCAGCAGCCCGAGCGCCAGCATCCCGGCGAACAGCGAGCTGCCGCCGTAGGACACGAACGGCAGCGGCACGCCGGTGACCGGCATGATGCCGAGGCACATGCCGATGTTCTGGAACGCCTGGAACCCCCACCAGCAGGCGATGCCGGCGGCCGCGACGCGGCCGAAGAGGTCGCCGGCCTGGGCGGAGATCACGAGCGCGCGCCAGATCACGACGGCCACGAGCAGGATCAGCACGCCCGCGCCCACGAGCCCGAGTTCCTCACCGGCGACGGTGAAGATGAAGTCGGTGTGCTGCTCGGGCACGAAGCCCGAGCGGGTCTGCGAGCCGTCGAAGAGGCCCTGTCCGAAGAGGCCGCCGTTGCCGACCGCGATGCGTGCCTGCTCGGTGTTGTAGCCGGCGCCGCGCGGGTCGAGGCCGGGGTTGGTGAAGGCGAGGAAGCGATCGACCTGGTAGGGCTTGAGCACCCCCAGCGACACCGCCGCGACGGCGCCGCCGACCGCGCCGACGCTCAGGCCTGCCAGCCACAAGCGGCCGGCGCCGGCCACCGCGAGCACGCCGAAGACCGTGGCGGAGAGCACCAGCATGGTGCCGAGGTCGGGCTGGAGCAGGATCAGCGCCGCGGGCACCGCGGCGATCACGAGCATGACGACGACCTCGAGGCTGCCGACGCGCCTGCCCCACCGTCGTTCGGTGCGCTCGGCCACGACGAGCGCCATCCCGATCACCACGGCGAGCTTGGCGAACTCAGCAGGCTGGATCGACATCCCGCCGAGCTGGATCCACGACCGTGACCCGTTGATCGTGCTGCCGGCCACCAGCACCATGACCAGTCCGCCGACGCTGGCGAGGTAGGCCAGCGGGGCGAGGATCCGCACCCAGCGGTGGTCGGTGGCGAGGACGGCGACCATCAGCACCAGGCCGATCGCGACGTTGACCAGCTGCTTGCGCAGGTAGGCGTTGGGATCGCCGCCGGTCAGGTCGGCGCGGGTCGAGGTGGCCGACCAGACGAGCAGGGTGCCGAGGACGACGAGCGCCAGTGCGGCCAGCATCAGCAGCCAGTCGAGCCCCGGGGCGCGGAGGCTCGACGCCGCGCGCAGGGGCCGGGCGGCGGGACGGCCGGTGGGCCGGGTGGACAGGACGGTCATCGGAGCTACCCCCCCGCCTTGTCGGGGACGGGCGGCATGATCGACCCGTCCTCGAGGAACTGCGGCAGCCTGGCGGGCGGCACGGTGCCCGGGATCGCGGCGCGTGCGGGACGCACGGACTCGCCCTCGATGCCGTAGAGCGCCTCCCAGATCGCGCGGATGCCCTCACCGGTGGAGCCCGACCCGGTACCGCCCTGGCTGATCATCATCACCACGACGTAGTCCTTGGAGTAGGACGCGACCCAGCCGGTCGACTGCTTGCCGTAGACCTCCGCGGAGCCGGTCTTGGCGCGGATGGTGACGTCGTCGATCGGGAAGCCGACGAGCTTCCACGCCATCGTGCCCACGCGGGAGACGTTCTCCAGGGCCCCGTCGATGTAGTCGAGGTACTTCTTCGGCACGTCGACCTTCGCGACCTTCCTCGGCGCGATGCGGCGCAGCACCTTGCCCTCCGGGCTGACGATCGCCTTGGCGACGGTGGGCGCCCAGAGGGTGCCGCCGTTGCTGAGGGCGGCGTAGCCGCGGGCGAGCTGCAGCGGCGTGACGATCGTGTCGCCCTGACCGATGGAGAAGTTCACGGCGTCGCCGGCACGGTAGAGGTTGCCCTCGAGGCAGAACTCGCGCGCGAACTTGTAGACGAAGTCGCTGGTGTCCTCGGTCTGCGGCTTGTCGCTGAGCTCGCAGTAGTAGTCCCTCTGCGACTCGTAGTAGGCCTGCTTCCAGTGGCGGTCGGCGATCCGGCCGGGCGCCTCACCGGGCAGGTCGATGCCGGTGCGCGAGCCGAAGCCGAACTCCTTGGCCTCCTCGACCAGCGGGTCCTTGGCGTCGATGTCGGCCGGGTCGCTGCCGAAGCGCTGCCAGAAGTCGTAGCCGATGCGGTAGAAGAAGGTGTTGCAGGAGACCTCCAGCGCCTTGGCGAAGCCGATGCTGCCGTAGGCGCCGGACTCGTAGTTCTTGAACACCCGGTTGCCGACCTGGAATCCCGACGAGCACGGCAGCGTGGTGTCCATCGAGTAGCCGTTGGTCAGGGCGCCGGCCGTCATGAACGGCTTCCACGTCGACCCGGGGGCGAACTGGCCCTGGGTGGCGCGCGAGAGCAGCGGCGTGCCGGCCTTCTCGGAGTAGAGCCGCCTCAGCTGCTCCTCGCTGATGCCGCCGGTCCACACGTCGGGGTCGTACGTCGGCTGGCTCGCCATCGCGATGACCCGGCCGGTCTTCGCGTCGAGGACGACGGCGGCACCCGAGTCGGCGACGTACTTGCGGCCGGTCACCGTGTCGAGCTGCGTGCGCTGGAAGGCGATCCGCTGGGCGAGCTGGCGCTCGACGACCGACTGCACCTTGGCGTCGATCGAGGTGACGAGCGTGTCGCCGGGGGTGCTCTCCACGAGTGAGTCGTCGCCCAGCACACGGCCCATCGAGTCGACCGCCACGCGGCGGTAGCCGGGCAGGCCGCGCAACCACTCGTCGTACTGCTTCTCCACCCCGGCGCGGCCGACGACCGAGGCGCCGTTGAGGGAACGGTCGTCGCGCTCGGCGGCGAGGTCGTACTCGTCCTCGGTGACGGGGCTGAGGTAGCCCAGCACGTGGGCGAGGTTGATGCCGAAGGGTCGTGGGTAGGAGCGGACGTTCTGCTGCTCGGCGAGGACGCCGGGGTAGTCCTCCGGCTGCTCGAGCACCTGCAGGGCGACGCTCTTGGAGACGTCGGTCGCGACCGGGACGGGCTGGTAGGGCGAGCCGTTCCAGCAGACGTCGCGGACGCTGCCGGGGTCGCCGCAGGTCACGAGGCGGGCCTCGACGTCCTCGGCGTCGGCGCCGACGACGACCGAGACGCGCCGGACCAGCTCGGTGCGCTGGCCCTCCCCCAGCTTGCCGAGGAGGGTGCGGTCCATCGAGATGACCCACGACGTGCGGTTGGCCACCAGGGGCCGGCCCTGGTTGTCGACGATGAGCCCGCGCTGGGGCTGGACGACGATGTCGCGCACGGACTGGTCGGCGGCCTGCGCCTGGTAGGACTCGCCGCCGATGACCTGGAGGTAGTAGAGCCGGACGAACAGGGTGGCGAAGAGCGAGAAGACGAGTGCCTGCACGACCACCAGGCGCAGGCGGCTGCGGTCGCCCCTGGCCCGGGTGGCAGGCCTCACGAGGCGGCCCACTGCGGGCTGAGCCGGGCGAAGAGCTTCATCAGCGGCGGGAGCACGAACGGCGTGAGCAGCACGTCCCAGGCGACGGCGACCAGGACGACCTCGAGGAGGCCCGCGACCGACATGGCGGGGTCCTGGAGCAGCAGCCCCGACAGCGCGAAGAGCGAGCTCGCCACGAACGACGCCGCGGCGACGGTGCCGACCACGGCGAGGGCGGTCGGCTTCTGGTCCTGGCGCACGCGGGCGGCGAGGAACGCCGCGATCGTCAAAGCGAGCGCCCAGCGGCCCGCCACGTGGTCGGCCGGCGGAGCCAGGTCGAGGGTGAGCCCGGCCGTGAACCCGAGGACCAGCGCGAACGGCGCCTCGACGGTCAGCGCCGCCGCGACCACGACGAGCAGGCAGAGGTTGGGCACGATGCCGTGCCACGCGACGTGGGGGAACAGCGTGACCTGCACGACGAGCGCGACGACGACGGCAGCCAGCGCTGCCACCCAGCGGAGCCCCTTCACCGCAGGCTCCCGTCCGCCTCGATCACCGCGCGGTCGCTGCGGGAGCCGCTCGGCACCATGACGCCGACGACGTCGAGGGCGGAGAAGTCCACGAAGGGCTTCACCACCGCACGCTGGGAGGCCTCGCGCAGCGAGCTGTAGACCTCGGTGATGGTGCCGATCGGCACGCCCGGGGCGTAGGGACCGGTCGTGCTGCCCCACGTCACCACGGTGTCGTCGCGCGCGGGCACCGACGCGTCGTCGACGAGGCGCAGGTCGAGCCCCGCCTCCTGGTCGAGCGACCCGCTGCCGGTGACGAACCCGATCTCCATGCTCGATCCGACACGGCCGCCGACGGTCGAGTCGGGGTCGATGACGAGCAGCACGGTGGCGGTCGTGCGGGTGACCCGCAGGACCCGGCCGACGAGGCCGTCGTTGTTGACGACCGTCATGTCGGGGCCGACGCCGGCCGCCGAGCCGGCGTCGATGGTGACCGTGAAGCTCTGTGACTGCCGCGACCCGAGCGCGACCACGCGGGCCGGGACGAGGGCGGATCCCAGGTCCTCCGCGGCCGTGGTGAGTCCGTCGTACTGCTCGAGGCGGTTGCGGTCGAAGCCGGCCAGGTCGATCCGGCCCTTGAGCTCGGCGTTGCTGGCCTCGAGGTCACGCACCTGGTCGGCGAGGTCGCCCTTGCTGCGGAACCACGTGGGGACGGCGGTGAACGGCCGCACCGCCGCGGCGACGCCGGCCTCGGCCGGACCGAACGCCTCGCCCACCGCGCGCCGCGCCGGCTCGATCGGCGAGCTGCCGCCACCGGAGACGTCGAGGGTGATCAGCGTGATGCTGGCCAGGACGAGCGCCAGCAGCAGCGAGCGCGGCGGACGGTTGCGCGACTCGAGCCGGTCGAGCCCGGTCCAGCGGCGCTCGCGGCCCTCGTGCCCCCCGAAGGCCCCCATCAGAAGCGCCTCGGGTCGGACACCAGGACCTGCTGGAGCGCCTCGAACTCCTCCACGCACTTGCCGGCGCCGTAGGCCACCGAGGACAGCGGGTCCTCCGCGACGTGGACGGGCATGCCGGTCTCGTGGCGCAGCCGCTCGTCGAGGCCGCGCAGCATCGCGCCGCCGCCGGTGAGGACGATGCCGCGGTCCATGATGTCGCCGGCCAGCTCGGGCGGCGTCTGGTCGAGGGTCGTGCGGACGGCGTCGATGATGTTGTGCAGCGGCTCCTCGAGCGCCTGGCGCAGCTCGGAGCTGGACACGACCACGGTGCGGGGCAGGCCGGAGACCATGTCGCGACCGCGGATCTCGGCGTCGGGCTCGGTGGGCAGCGGGAAGGCGGAGCCGAGGGTCATCTTCATCTCCTCGGCGGTGCGCTCCCCCAGCATGAGGGAGTACTCCTTCTTCATCCAGGCGATGATCGCCTGGTCGAGGTCGTCGCCGGCGGTGCGCACCGACAGGCTCGTGACGATGCCGCCCAGGCTGATGACGGCGACCTCGGTGGTGCCGCCGCCCACGTCGACGACCATGTTGCCGGTGGCCTCGTGGACGGGCAGCCCGGCACCGATCGCGGCCGCCATCGGCTCCTCGACGATGTAGACCTTGCGGGCGCCGGCCTGGTAGCCGGCCTCCTTGACCGCGCGCTGCTCGACGGCCGTGATGCCGCTCGGCACGCAGATCACCATGCGGGGCTTGGCGAAGTAGCGGCGGCGGTGCACCTGGTGGATGAAGTAGCGCAGCATCTGCTCGGTCGCCTCGAAGTCGGCGATCACGCCGTCCTTGAGCGGGCGGATGGCCGCGATGCTGTCGGGGGTGCGACCGATCATCCGCTTGGCCTCGTGGCCCACGGCGAGCACCTCACCGGTGGTGGTGTTCATCGCGACGACCGAGGGCTCGTCGAGCACGACGCCCCGGCCACGGACGTAGACGAGCGTGTTGGCGGTGCCGAGGTCGACGGCCATGTCGCGGCCGATCAAGCCCCCTGTTGTGCCATTCAGTGCCATTGCCGCTGCTGCCCTTGCAGGTCGGGTCGTACTCGGGAAGAGGAGTCGGCGAGGCTGCCGACCCACGCTCAGGTTAAGGAGCGGGACCGGGTCTTCCCGGGAGGACACGCGGCGGGCGTCAGCCCAGGTCGCTGAACCAGATGCCGATCTCGCGGGCCGCCGACTCCTCGGAGTCCGAGCCGTGCACGAGGTTCTGCTGGACGGCCACGCCCCAGTCGCGGCCGAGGTCGCCACGGATGGTGCCCGGGGCGGCGACGGTCGGGTCGGTGGCGCCGGCGAGCGAGCGGAAGCCCTCGATGCAGCGCTCCCCCTCGATCACGACGGCCAGCACGGGCCCGGAGAGCATGAACTCGACGAGCGGGCCGTAGAACGGCTTGCCCTCGTGCTCGGCGTAGTGCTCGGCGAGGATCTCGGGGGTCGCGGTGCGCAGCTCGACGGCCGCGAGCGTGTAGCCCTTGGCCTCGATCCGGCGGAGGACCTCGCCCGAGAGGCCG
This sequence comes from Nocardioides sp. T5, assembly GCF_048161455.1. Lineage (NCBI taxonomy): Bacteria > Bacillati > Actinomycetota > Actinomycetes > Propionibacteriales > Nocardioidaceae > Nocardioides > Nocardioides sp. T5. The sequence goes on from NZ_CP182415.1 coordinate 3,258,257, forward strand.
CGGCGCACGCCGTCGGGCTTGACGAGGACGAGGGAACGCTGGACGGTGCTCATGCGGGGCAGCCTAGCGAGGAGGCTCAGGTCTGCTCCGCGCGGTACGCCGCCCAGGCGGCGGCGCGCTCCCGCTCGATCTTGCGGCCGAGCAGGTCCGCGGCGGTCCAGAGCGCGGCGAAGACGGCCCCGAGGCCGAACATCACGGGGACGACGAAGCCCAGGCCGATGGCCGCGACCTGCACGACGTAGCCGGCGAGGTAGGCCCACTCGGCCCGCAGCATGCCGGCCAGCAGCAGGCACACGACCGCGAGGCCCAGCCCGACGGCCACGGCGGTGCCGGCCGGGACGTCGGCGATCGTGATCATGACGGGCGTCGTCAGGCCGAGCGTGATCGCCTCGAGGCTCAGGACGGCGGCGGCCATCCCGCGCCGGGGCGAGCGCTCGGTGTTGCTGGGCACCGGGTCACCGGGCACCTGGTCACTGGGCACCTGGTCGCTCATCGCCGTCCCTTGAGCAGGGAGCGGGCCTCGCCCACGGTGACGACCGACCCGGTGACCAGCACCGCACCGGCACCGATCGAGACGTCGATGGCCTCCTGGGCCTCGGCCAGCGTCGCGGCCCGCTCGATCGCGTCGGCCAGGTCGGGCACGACGCTGACGCGGTCCTCGCCGAAGATCTCGGCGGCCGCGCGCCCGAGGGCCGCGGCCGAGAGCGAGCGCGGGGTGGAGTTCTGGGTGCAGACCACGTGCGCGAGGTGGGGCTCGAACGCCGCCAGCAGTCCGTCGTGGTCCTTGTCCTCCATCACGCCCAGCACCCCGACCAGCGGGCTGAAGGAGAAGGAGTCGTCGAGTGCGGCTCCGACGGCCTCCGCCCCGTGCGGGTTGTGCGCGGCGTCGAGCAGGATCGTCGGGCTGCGGCGGATGATCTCGAGCCGGCCCGGCGAGGTGACCTCGGCGAAGGCGGCGCGCACCACCTCGTCGTCGAGGACGCCCGTCCCGGCGAACGCCTCGACCGCGGCGAGCGCCACGGCGGCGTTCTGGGCCTGGTGCGCGCCGTAGAGGGGCAGGAACACGTCGTCGTACCGAGCGCGCAGGCCCTGCAGCGAGACGACCTGGCCGCCGACGGCGGGCGTGCGGGCGACGACGCCGAACTCCATGCCCTCGCGCACGATCGTCGCGCCGGCCTCGGCCGCGCGCTCGAGGAGCACGGCAGCGACCTCCGGCGTCTGCTCGGCCAGGACGGCGACCGAGCCGGGCTTGATGATCCCGGCCTTCTCGGCTGCGATGGTCACCGCGTCCTCGCCGAGGTACTTGGCGTGGTCGACCGCGACCGGCAGCACCACCGCGACGTCGGCGTCGATCACGTTGGTGGCGTCCCAGCTGCCGCCCATGCCGACCTCGACCACGGCCACGTCCACCGGGGCGTCGGCGAACGCGGCATAGGCCATCGCGACGATCGTCTCGAAGAAGCTCAGTGGGTGGTCCTGCTCGGCGTCGACGAGGTGCGTGTAGGGGGCGACGTCGTTGAAGGCGCGGACGAACGCCTCGTCGTCGAGGGGCTCCCCGTCGACGCTGATCCGCTCGCTCATCCGCTCGAGGTGCGGGGAGGTGAAGCGTCCGGTGCGCAGGTCGAGGGCGCGCAGCAGCGTCTCGATCATCCGGCTGGTGCTGGTCTTGCCGTTGGTGCCGGTCAGGTGGATCGAGCGGAAGGAGCGCTGCGGCTCGCCGAGCAGCTCGGTGAAGGCCTCGATCCGGTCGAGGCTGGGCTCGAGCCTGGTCTCCGGCCAGCGCGACAGCAGCGCGTCCTCGACCTCGTCGTAGGTCTCGGCGAGGCGGGGGGCGTCGGCGGCGTCGGGGGCCGTGTCGTGGGGGTCAGTCATCGCCCCTCGAGTCTATTGACCTCCGCCACCGGGTGACGACTCGTCGCCGGGCACCCGCACGACGTGCTCGGCCATGTCCACCGTCGGCTCGTAGCCCAGCGCCGCGTAGATCTTGTTGGACGTCGGGTTGGCCCGGTCGGTGAACAGGCACATCCGGTGGCCCGCCTCGAGTCCGCGCCGCGTCAGCTCGCCGACGACGTACGACGCAATGCCTCGGCCGCGGAACTCGCGCGGCGTGAAGACCGGGCCGATGCGGGAGACGCCGTAGGACGGCAGTCCGGCGCCCGTCAGGTGGGCGACCGTGCCGTCGGGCAGCTCCCACAACCACTCGACGCCCTCCCTGATCCGGACGAGCACGCTGTCGAGGGTGTTGTGCTCACCGGCCGCGGGGTCGGGCTCGCGCCCGGCCTGCTCGTCGGCCTCTTCGTGGAAGGCGGTGAACCACGCCAGCACCAGGTCGGCGTCGTCCTCGGTCGCGAGCCGCAACCGCCCCTCGGGCGCGGGCGGCACGACGACCGAGGTGGCCTCCCACAGCCGGGTCGCCTTGTCGGCGACCACCACGCCGCCGGCCAGCTCGGCCGTGGCGCGGGCCAGCACCTCGGCACCGGGCAGGGCGCCGTTGGCGCCGCCCAGGAGCTCCCCGCGCTCGTGGAGGGCGGTGGCAAGCATGCGGGCGGCGGCGTCCGGCATGGGCATCGAGAAGGACGGGTGCGGCGGGAAGGGGGCGGTCCGCATGGTCGCGCTCACGGCGCGTCCACCGGCGTCGCGCACCACCACCCACCAGCGCTCGAACGGCGCACCGACCTCCGCCCACGAACCGCGACCGACCGCCACCTCCCGCGCCGTCCGCTGGGTGACGCTGGCGATGACGCTGCCCATCACCGGGTCAGCGGCGAGGACCTCACCAGCGGCGCCGAGGAAGGGCTGGGGGTGGTCGAAGAACTCGAGCGTGAACGCGCCATCGGTCGGGAGATCCATGCCGTCACGCTAGGGGTCGGTGGATGCGCGTCGATACTCGTTTTCACAGGCCGGAGGCCCGTCAATAGACTCGGCGCATGACTGACAACCCCAGCACCCAGGCCCCGGACACTGGTCCGACGACAGCGAGCACCGACCAGCGTGCCGTCGTCGTACCGGAGCGTCCGGCGCTCGAGGGTCTGGAGGACAAGTGGTCCCGGGCGTGGGCCGACAACGACACCTACGCCTTCGACCGCACCCAGCCGCGGGAGAACGTCTACTCGATCGACACTCCCCCGCCGACCGTCAGCGGCTCGCTCCACGTCGGCCACGTCTACTCCTACAGCCACACCGACCTCATCGCGCGCTACCAGCGCATGCAGGGCAAGGCCGTGTTCTACCCCATCGGCTGGGACGACAACGGCCTGCCGACCGAGCGCCGCGTGCAGAACTACTTCGGTGTCCGCTGCGACCCGACGCTGCCCTACGACCCCGACTTCACGCCGCCGGAGAAGCCGGACGCGAAGAAGCAGGTCCCGGTCAGCCGGCCCAACTTCATCGAGCTGTGCGAGCAGCTCGTCGTCGAGGACGAGAAGGCCTTCGAGGCGCTGTGGCGCCAGCTCGGGCTCTCGGTCCAGTGGAACCCGACCTACACGACGATCGGCGACCACTCGCGCACCGTCAGCCAGCGCGCCTTCCTGCGCAACTTCGCCCGCGGCGAGGCCTACCTCTCCGAGGCGCCGACCCTGTGGGACGTCACGTTCCAGACCGCCGTCGCGCAGGCCGAGCTCGAGGCGCGCGACTACCCGGGCGCCTACCACCGCGTCGCCTTCCACACGGTGCCGACCGACGGGGGGGCCGGCCGCCCGATCCACATCGAGACCACCCGGCCCGAGCTGATCCCGAGCGTCGTGGCGCTGATCGCGCACCCCGACGACGAGCGCTACCAGGACCTCTTCGGCACCACGGTCACCTCACCGGTCTTCGGTGTCGAGATCCCGGTCCTGGCCCACCACGCGGCCGAGCCCGACAAGGGCGCCGGCATCGCGATGTGCTGCACGTTCGGCGACCTCACCGACGTGATGTGGTGGCGCGAGCTCAGCCTCCCGGTCCGCACCGTCGTCGGTCGCGACGGGCGGTTGCTCCGCGAGACGCCCGAGTGGCTCAGTGCTGGTTCGGGTGGGGCCGAGGGCGCTGCGACGGCGTACGCCGAGATGGCCAGCAAGACCACGTTCAGCGCCCGCGAGGCGATGGTCGCCCTGCTGCGCGAGTCCGGCGACCTCGACGGCGAGCCGAAGCCGACCCAGCGCATGGCGAACTTCTACGAGAAGGGCGACAAGCCGCTCGAGATCGTCGCGACCCGCCAGTGGTACATCAAGAACGGCGGCAAGGACGCGGCGCTGCGCAAGGAGATGCTCGTCCGCGGCGAGGAGATCACCTGGATCCCCACGCACATGAAGCACCGCTACGACAACTGGGTCGGCGGCCTCAACGGCGACTGGCTGATCTCGCGCCAGCGGTTCTTCGGGATCCCCTTCCCGGTCTGGTACCCCCTCGACGCCGACGGCGAGCCCGACCACGACCACCCGCTGATGCCGAGCGAGGACCAGCTCCCGGTCGACCCGTCGACGCAGGCGCCCGAGGGCTACACCGAGGACCAGCGCGGCAAGCCGGGCGGATTCGTCGGCGACCCCGACGTCATGGACACGTGGGCGACGTCGTCGCTCACGCCCCAGATCGCGGGCGGGTGGGAGGTCGACGACGACCTGTTCTCCCGGGTCTTCCCCTACGACCTGGCCACCCAGGCGCACGACATCATCCGCACCTGGCTGTTCTCCCGCGTGGTCCGCGCCGACTTCGAGCACCAGGTCGTGCCGTGGTCGCACGCGATGATCTCCGGCTTCATCGTCGACCCGGACCGCAAGAAGATGTCGAAGTCCAAGGGCAACGTCGTGGTCCCGACCGACATCCTGGACAAGTACGGCGCCGACGCCGTCCGCTGGCGCGCCGCGATCGGCCGGCCCGGCCTGGACTCGCCCTTCGACGAGTCGCAGATGAAGGTCGGCCGCCGCTTGGCGATGAAGGTCCTCAACGCCTCGAAGTTCGTCCTCGGCAACGTCGGCGCCACCGAGCTCAGCCCGGCCGTGGTCAGCGCCCCGGTCGACTGCGCCCTGCTGGGCCGGCTCGAGGTGGTCGTCCGCAGGGCGACCGAGGCCTTCGACGCCTACGACTACACGACCGCGCTCGAGGTCACCGAGAAGTTCTTCTGGGAGTTCTGCGACGACTACCTCGAGCTGGTCAAGGAGCGGGCCTACGACGCCGAGGGCGGCGCCGGCACGGACTCCGCGCGCGCCACGCTCGCCATCGCGCTCCACGTCCAGCTGCGGCTGCTCGCGCCGTTCCTGCCCTACGCCACCGAGGAGGTCTGGTCGTGGTGGCAGGACGGCTCCATCCACCACGCCGCCTGGCCCACCGCGGCCGACCTCGGCTCGGCCGCTGCCTCGCAGCCGCTGGTGCTCGACGCCGTGGCCGCCGCCCTGACCGGCATCCGCGGCGCCAAGTCGCAGGCCAAGGCCAAGATGCGTGCCCCGCTCTCCCGCGTGGAGATCACCGGTCCGGCCTCGCTGGTGGAGGCCGCGCAGCAGGCGCAGGACGACCTCCGCGCGGTCGGCACCATCGTCGGCGACCTGGACTTCGTCACCGACGAGTCCACCACCGAGCTGCGGGTGACCGCCGCCGAGCTGGCGCCCACCGAGGCCTGAGACAGCCGAACCCCCTCACCCGCCGTACGACACGGTGGGTGAGGGGGTTCGTGCGTGAGGGGTGTCAGCCCTTCCCGTGGCCGTTGCCGTTGCCGTTGCCGTTGGTCTGGGCCGCCTGCTGCGCGGCCTGGGCTGCTGCTCGCTCTGCCTCGCGCTGGGCCTTGGCGGCGTCACGCTCAGCCTTCGCAGCGTCACGCTCGGCCGCACGCTGGGCCTTCTCGGCCTCCCGCTCCGCGGCACGCTGAGCCTTCTCGGCCTCCCGCTGCGCGGCACGCTGAGCCTTCTCGGCCTCCCGCTGCGCGGCACGCTGAGCCTTCTCGGCCTCCCGCTGCGCGGCACGCTGAGCCTTCTCGGCCTCCCGCTCCGCGGCACGCTGAGCCTTCTCGGCCTCCCGCTCCGCGGCACGCTGGGCCGCACGCTGGGCCTTCTCGGCCTCCCGCTCCGCGGCACGCTGGGCCTTCTCGGCCTCCCGCTCCGCGCCACGCTGGGCCCTCTCGGCCTCCCGCTCGGCGTCACGGTCCGCCGCCTCGGAGCTGTCGTCGTCGGAGCCGGCGGCGTCGGAGTCGTTCGGAGAGCTGCTGCGGGTGCCGGCGGCGTCGGAGGTCTCCGAGCCCGTGGCGCGGGACGTCTTCTCGGCGGCGGCAGCGACGACCGCTTCCAGCGGCTGGGCGCTCAGCTCGGCCGGGATCGCGACGGGCGCCTCCGGAACGGCGACCTCGGCGGGTGGGTCGACCGGGGTGCGCTCGACGGGCGCGGCGATGGGCTTGCCCGGGTGGACGAGGTCGCTGAGGCCGAACCCGCGCTCGACCGAGACCGACATCAGGACGGCACAGAGCACAGCGACGAGCGCGAAGCCGACGAGCGGTCGCTTCTGGTCAACCCCCACGGGGTCCCCTTCCCACATGCAGACGAGACGCCAGTCTCTCCGGACCATGACGCGTGTCCCGCGTCGATGGCCCGGAATAGCCCGAAATGACTAGACCGCCATGGTCATGTCGGGCCAGGGATCAGGCGGACTTCTTCTTGCGGCCCTCGGCCTCGCGGGGGATGAGGGTCGGGGCGACGTCGTCCTCGACGACCTCGCGGGTCACGATCACCTTGGCGACGTCGCCGCGCGAGGGGACGTCGTACATCACGTAGAGGAGGACCTCCTCGATGATCGCCCGCAGGCCGCGGGCGCCGGTGCCACGCTCGAGGGCCGCGTCGGCGATCGAGTCGATGGCCTCGTCGGTGAACTCGAGCTCGACGCCGTCGAGGTCGAAGAGCTTCTGGTACTGCTTGACGAGCGCGTTGCGCGGCTCGGTGAGGATCTGCACGAGCGCCTCGCGGTCGAGCTTGCTCACGCTGGCGATCAGTGGCAGGCGACCGATGAACTCGGGGATCAGGCCGAACTTGGTGAGGTCCTCGGGACGGACCTGCGCCAGCAGGTCGTCGGCCTCGCGCTCGGCGGCGCCACGCACCTCCGCGGTGAAGCCCAGCGACTTCTTGCCCACGCGCTGCTCGATGATCTGCTCGAGGCCCGCGAACGCGCCACCCACGATGAAGAGGATGTTGGTGGTGTCGATCTGGATGAACTCCTGGTGGGGGTGCTTGCGACCACCCTGCGGCGGGACCGACGCGGTGGTGCCCTCCAGCATCTTGAGCAGCGCCTGCTGCACGCCCTCGCCGGACACGTCACGCGTGATCGAGGGGTTCTCCGCCTTGCGGGCCACCTTGTCGATCTCGTCGATGTAGATGATGCCCGTCTCGGCCTTCTTGACGTCGTAGTCGGCGGCCTGGATGAGCTTGAGGAGGATGTTCTCCACGTCCTCACCGACGTAGCCGGCCTCGGTGAGCGCCGTGGCGTCGGCGATCGCGAAGGGGACGTTGAGCATCCGGGCGAGGGTCTGCGCGAGATAGGTCTTGCCGCAGCCCGTCGGCCCGATCACCAGGATGTTGGACTTGGCGACCTCGACGACGTCGTCCTTGGCCTTGCCGCTGACGGGCTGCAGCCCGGCCTGGACCCGCTTGTAGTGGTTGTAGACCGCGACGGCGAGGGACTTCTTGGCGTGCTCCTGGCCGATCACGTAGGAGTTGAGGAACTCGAAGATCTCACGAGGCTTCGGCAGCTCCTCGAGGCTCACCTCGGCGCCCTCGGCGAGCTCCTCCTCGATGATCTCGTTGCAGAGCTCGATGCACTCGTCGCAGATGTAGACGTTGGGGCCCGCGATGAGCTTCTTGACCTGCTTCTGGCTCTTGCCGCAGAAGTTGCACTTGAGCAGGTCGCCTCCGTCACCGATACGTGCCACGAGTCGTGTCCTCCAGTCTCGCCGGATGGGGGCTCCGGCACTCCACACCTTGCACAGCGCTGCTTACCAACGGGCCGTACGACGGTACCCCGCGCCGGCCCCGGACTGGGGCCGGACACGAGATGTCGCCGACCATCATTTCGAGTCTCTGCTCAGCCTCGGCCCACCCTCAGGCGAGGGCCGGGGCGCCCTTGCGGGACTCGATGACCGCGTCGATCAGGCCGTACTCCACGGCCTGCTCGGCGGTCAGGATCTTGTCGCGCTCGATGTCGCGACTGACCTGCTCGATGTCCTTGCCGCTGGACTCGGCGATCATCTTCTCCAGCAGCTCGCGCATGCGGAGGATCTCGTTGGCCTGGATCTCGATGTCGGAGGTCTGGCCGAACGTGCCCTCGGTGTAGGGCTGGTGGATCAGGATGCGGCTGTTGGGGAGCGCCATCCGCTTGCCCTTGGCTCCGGCACCCAGCAGGATCGCCGCCGCCGAGGCCGCCTGGCCCAGGCACACGGTCTGCACGTCGGGCTTGATGAACTTCATCGTGTCGTAGATCGCCGTCAGCGCCGTGAACGAGCCACCGGGGCTGTTGATGTAGATGCTGATGTCGGTGTCGGGGTTCATCGTCTCCAGGCACATCAGCTGGGCGATGACCGCATTGGCCACGTCGTCGCTGATCGGCGTGCCGAGGTAGATGATGCGCTCCTCGAACAGCTTGGCGTAGGGGTCGATGCGGCGGAAGCCGTAGGAGGTGCGCTCTTCCCACTGCGGGATGTAGTAGTTCATGGGGTTCAGTCCTTGGTCCGGGCCGGGCGGCCCTCGTCGGCGGCTTCGCGGGCACTGGTGATGACCTGGTCGACGAGGCCGTAGTCGACGGCCTGGTCGGCGGTGAACCACCGGTCACGGTCGGCGTCGGCCACGACCTGCTCGACGCTCTGGCCGGTGTGCTCGGCGATGAGGTCGAGCAGCACCTTCTTGATGTGCAGCGACTGCTGGGCCTGGATCTTGATGTCGGAGGCCGAGCCACCCATGCCCGAGGAGGGCTGGTGCATCATGATCCGGGCGTGGGGCAGGGCGTAGCGCTTGCCCTTGGTGCCGGCGCAGAGCAGGAACTGGCCCATCGAGGCCGCCAGGCCCATGCCCACGGTCGCCACGTCGTTGGGGATGTAGTTCATCGTGTCGTAGATCGCCATGCCGGCGTCGACCGAGCCGCCGGGGCTGTTGATGTGGAGGAAGATGTCGGCCTCCGGGTCCTCCGCGGAGAGCAGGAGGAGCTGCGCGCAGATCGCGTTGGCGTTCTGGTCGCGCACCTCCGAGCCGAGGAAGACGATGCGCTCACGGAGGAGGCGCTGGTAGATGTGGTCGTCGAGGCCATACATCCCACCGGCGCCGTTCATCTCGGGCGAGAGGGCTGGGCTGGAGTTCTGGTTCACGCTGGCGACACTAGCCGGAAGGACGGACACTTCCACGCGCTGACCCACCCTGTTCGCCCACAGCGGATTCAGCGCCGCACGCTCACCCGAGCGCGACCTCCTCCAGCACCTCGCGGAAGACCCGCCACCGCTCCGGGCCCACCTGCGCGGCCCACGCCTCGTCGCACGCCCTCAGCACAGCGGCCGAGCGAGCGAGGGCGTCGCGGCCGGCGTCGGTGAGGCGTACGACGCGGGCGCGGGCGTCGTGGTCGGCGACGGCCACGTCCACCATGCCGAGCGCCTCGAGCTGGCGGACGAACTGGCCGCACCCCTGGGTGGTCATCTCGGCGCACTCGGCCAGCTCGCTGATCGTCATCCCCTCCTGCGGCAGCCACTCCAGCACGCGCAGCTGGGAGGGCCGCAGCTCGGGCGCCTCGGCGGCCAGCCGCTCGCGCAGCCGCCCGAAGACCATCCCCATCAGCATGGGCAGGTGCGGACGGGCCGCAGGAAGCCTCTTGACGCCAGTCATGAAAGCAACTTACCTTCTAAGATCATGAAAGCAACTTTCACGCCTTCCGACGGGGTGGACCGGCGTGAGGTGCTCGGCGCCGACGACGTCACCGACGCGGAGCTCGAGGCGATGGTCGCCGACCTGTGGGGCGTGCCGACGGTGCGGCTGCGCGACTCCACGGCCGAGCCCGTCGCCTACGACGTCCCCTCGATCCTCACCGGCGCACGCACGTGGGTGCGCGGCCACGCCGACACCGGTGAGGACTCGGGCGCCACTGCTCGGGAGTTCACGCTGTTCGTCAAGCGGGTGCACAACTGGCGCCACTCCCCCGCCTTCGCCGGCGTACCTCCCGAGATCGGCGAGTGGGCGGCCGCCTCGCTCCCGTGGCGCGCCGAACCGCTCGTCTACGCCTCCGACCTGCGCGAGCGGCTCCCCGAGGGGCTGACGATGCCGCGCGGACTGCGGGTCGAGGAACGTCCCGACGAGACCGCGACGATCTGGATGGAGGCCGTCGCCGCCGACGACGTGGCCTGGGACTCCGACGACAGCGTCCGCGCCGCGCGCCTGCTGGGACGGCTCTCCGCCAGCCGGACGGTCGCGGACCTCGCCGCGATCGACCCGCAGCCCTGGCACGTCGAGAGCTTCGTCGCCGGCCGACTGGCCTACACCGTGCTCCCCGGCCTGCACGACGACGCCACGTGGCGCCACCCCGCCGTCGCCGCGCACTTCGGCGACGTCCGCGACGGGCTCCTGGCGGCAGCACGCCACCTCGACGTGCTCGCGCAGGAGTTCGCCTCCTCCCGCCACCTCGCCTCCCACGGCGACGCCTGCCCCAACAACCTGCTGCGTCGCGCGGACGACGCGGGATTCACGCTGATCGACTTCGGCTTCTGGCGACCCCAGCCGGTCGGCTTCGACCTGGCCCAGCTGCTGGTCGGTGACATCCAGGTCGGACGGCAGGACGCCGACGACCTGCCCGGGCGCGCGGCCGCGTGCCTGGCGTCGTACGCCGCCGGGCTCGCCGACGAGGGCCTCGACGTCTCGCCGGCGGAAGTGCGACGTGGCCACGCCGTGAGCCTGATGTTGTTCAACGGCCTGCCGAGCCTGCCGCTCGAGCGGCTCGACGACCCCGACGAGGCCGCGCTGGACCACTGGTCGCGGCAGCGCGCCGCGATCGCTCGCTACTCCCTCGACGTCCTGGCCAGCACCGAGCCCGGGTAGACGACGACCGGCGCCCACCCCGGGAGGGTGGACGCCGGTCGAGGAGCGGAGCCGGTCAGGCCTTCTCGGCCTCGTCGGACTCGTCGGCGCTCTCGTCCGTGCTCGTCTCGGTGCTCTCCTCGACGGGCTCTGCGCCGATGGTGCCGTCGGGGCGGAGGTTCTTGAGCTCGACCACGTTGCCCGACGCGTCCTTGACGGTCGCCGCCTCGACGATCGTGGCCAGCGCCTTGCCGCGCAGGATCTCCTGCACCAGCTCGGGGATGTGGTTGTGCTCGAACATGTGGTTCGCGAACTCCTGCGGGTCCTGCCCGGACTGCTGGGCGCGGCGCACGAGGTGCTCGGAGAGCTCGGCCTGGTCGATGCCGAACTCCTCCTTCTTGGCGATCTTGTCGAGGATGAACTGGGCGGCGACGGCGTCGCGGACCCGACGCTCGAGGTCGGCCTCGAACTCGTCCTGGGTCTGGCCCTCGTCCTCGAGGTACTTCTCCATGGTGATGCCGGCGAAGCCGAGCTGCTGCTCGACGTTCTGGCGGCGGGCGTTGAGCTCGTCGGTGACCATCACCTCGGGGAGCGGGATGGAGACCTTCTCCAGCAGGGCCTCGAGGACCGCGTCACGGGCGGCGGCGGCCTGCTCGAGGCGCTTGCCGCGACCCAGGCGCTCACGCACGTCGGCGGTGAGCTCCTCGGCGGTGTCGAACTCGGAGGCGAGCTGCGCGAACTCGTCGTCGTACTCCGGCAGCTGCTGCTCCTGCACGGCCGTGACCTTGACGGTCACCTGGACGGGCTCGCCGACCAGGTCGCCGCCGGCGAGCTCGGAGTCGAACGTCGCGTCGTCGCCGGCGGAGAGGCCGACGAGGGCCTCGTCGAGGCCGTCGATCATGCCGCCGCGGCCGACCTTGTAGGACATGCCGGTGACCTCGCCACCCTCGACGGTCTCGCCGTCCTTGGAAGCGACCAGGTCGATGGTGACGAAGTCGCCGTCGGCGGCCGCGCGCTCGACCGGGACGAGGGTGCCGAAGCGCTCACGCAGGGCCTCGACCTGCTCGTCGACGTCGGCATCGCTGATCTCGACGTCGTCGACGCTGGCCTCGAGGCCGTCGTAGGAGGGCAGCTCGAAGTCGGGCTTGACGTCGACCTCGGCGGTGAACTCGAGGGACTCGTTGTCCTCGAACTTCGTCACCTCGATCTCCGGCTGGGCCAGCGGCTCGAGGTCGTGCTCCTGCAGGGCGGCCATGTACTGCTGCGGGACGACGGCGTTGATCGCCTCGTCGAGGACCGGGCCGCGGCCGACCTGGCGGTCGATGACCGCCGGCGGGACCTTGCCGCGGCGGAAGCCCGGGACGTTGATCTGCTTCGCGATCTTCTGGTACGCCGCGTCGAGGCTCGGCTTGAGCTCCTCGAAGGGCACCTCGACGGTCAGCTTGGCCCGGGTGGGGCTCAAGGTCTCGACGGCGCTCTTCACAAATGTCTCCTGATGCTGAAGGTCTGTGGGTGGACCACACGGGGAAAGTGCGGCAGCGCCCGGACACGGAGCCCGGCGGCCGCAAACCTCGCCAGTCTATCGACGGCGCGCGCACAGGCCGAATCACGCCCGGAGGACCCCTCCACCGCGTGACGGGTGGGGTTGGAGTCGGCTGGTGGGTCGGGGCGACAGGACTCGAACCTGCGGTCTCCTGCTCCCAAAGCAGGCGCGCTAGCCACTACGCTACGCCCCGCCAAACGGGCCCGACGAGCTCCGGACGGAGACGTCACAGCCTGCTTGGAGCGGATGACGGGAATCGAACCCGCGTAGCCAGTTTGGAAGACTGGGGCTCTACCATTGAGCTACATCCGCGTGCGTGCCGACGACGTGGTCTCGCCGGTGCGGGTGTCATGGTGCCACACCCGCGAACGCGCGCTCCAACCCGGCTCAGCGCCGGTGCACCAGGAGCAGCGCTCGGTCGTCGTTGCGCGAGCCGAGGGCCTCGACGAGGCGCGTGGCGCCGCCCTCGAACTCGCCCCGCAGCAGCCGCTCGGCCTGGCCGAGCATCCGGTCGATGCCGAGCGCGATGTCACGGTTGCGGGTCTCGACCATGCCGTCGGTGTAGAGCAGTAGGGCGTCGCCGCGGCGCATCTCCCCCGAGACGGCGGGGAAGCTCGCCCCGTCGATGAGGCCCAGGATCGGCCCCTCCGACTCCAGCACCTCCCAGCGCCCGGACCCGGCGTGGCGCAGGGCCGCCGGGGGGTGGCCGGCGCTGCGGATGTCGTAGTGGCCGGTCGTCAGGTCGAGCGAGAGGTGGATCGCGGTGGCGAACCCCTCGTCCCAGTCCTGCTGGAGCAGGAACTGGTTGGCGCCGTCGAGGAACTCACTGGGCGGCAGGGCGCTCAGCAGCCCGCCCAGGGCGCCGCACAGCAGCAGGGCGCGGGTGCCGGCGCCCTGGCCCTTGCCGGAGACGTCGACGACGGCCACCTCGAGGCGGCCCTCGACCCGCGAGGCGACGACGAAGTCACCGGCGAACGGGGTGCCGCCGGCCGACCTCAGCTCGCTGGCGGCGTACCACTCCGCGGGCAGGTCGGGGATGCCTCCCTGGCGCAGGATCCGGTCGCGCAGGTCCACGAACATCATCTCGCCCTGGATGCCCGCCACGCCCAGGCGCGTGCGGCGGAACGACGACAGCAGCACCACGAACCCGAGGCCGAAGATGATGGCCACGGTGAGCGCGACCCGGAGGTCGATGTCCTCCTGGGTCGGCACGACCAGCGCCAGCACGAGCAGCACGAACACCACGAACCACGGCAGCTGCCGGGGACCGAGCACCAGGCTCGAGAGGACCAGCGGGACGAGCAGGCTGACGAGGGGCACGCTCGGGTCCAGCAGCCAGATGGCGAGCCCGATGAGCACCGTCGCCGCGACGAGCAGGACGAGGGTCCGCGAGCCGCGCGGGACGAGCCGGCTGGCGGCGGCGTTGAGCGATGGAGAACTCATCCCCGAGCCCCTCCTGCTCTCCCGGTCTCCTTGGTGGCAGATCGTACGGCCCGGGAGCGGAACTTCGGCTGGCATCGGGGACACCAGAACGTGTTGCGTCCGACGAGCTCACCCGTGCGCACGGTCGAGCCGCACACCAGGCACGGCTGCGACGTACGACGGTAGACGTAGACCTCGCCCCCGTGGTCGTCCTTGCGGGGCGGGCGCCCCATCGCCTCGGGCGTGTGCTCGGGACGCACCGTGTCGATCCGGCCGGTGCGCACGCCCTCGGCCATGAGCTCGACGAGGTCGGCCCACATCGCCCGCCACTGACCGCTGCGCAGGGTGTTGCCGGGGCGCAGCGGGTGGATGCGGTGCCGGAAGAGCACCTCGGCGCGGTAGACGTTGCCGACCCCCGCCAGCACCTTCTGGTCCATGAGTAGGTCGCCGATGGCCCGCGGGCTCGCCGAGATGCGGCGCCAGGCCCGGTCGGGGTCGGCGTCGGGGCGCAGCGGGTCGGGACCGAGCCGGCCCAGGATCTCCGCGCGCCGCCCGGCGCCGACGAGGTCGCAGACGATCGCGCCGCGCAGGTCGGCGTACGCCGTCGGACGGGCGTCGTCCGGGCCGTCCAGAGTGACCAGGCGCAACCGCACCGCTCCCACCGGCGCGGGCACCTCGGCGGCGCTCGCGTGCACGTCGAACTGACCGATCAGACCGAGGTGGACGTGGACGAAGCGCTCCCCCTCGAGCTCGAGGAACAGGTGCTTCCCGGCGGAGTCGGCACCGACCACGCGCGACCCGTCGAGCTGCTCGGCGTCGGCGGCGAAGCGGCCCTGCGGCGACGACACCCGGACCCTCCGCCCCGCGAAGGCGGCGCTGAGGTCGTCGGCCAGCTTGCGAAGGGTGTGTCCCTCAGGCATCCGCGTCGTCGGGGGACGCCTCGGAGCCGGGACCGCGCAGGGCCGACTCCGGCAGCGGAGGCAGCTCGCCCGACTCGTCGTAGGTGGTGAGCTGGCCGATGCGGCGCACGTGGCGCTCGTCCTCGGAGAAGGGCGTGGTCAGGAAGACCTCGACGAACCGGGTCATGTCGTCCACCGGGTGCATCCGGCCGCCGACCGAGACGACATTGGCGTCGTTGTGCTCGCGGGCCAGCGTCGCCGTCTCCTCCGACCAGGCCAGGGCGCACCGGATGCCCTCGACCTTGTTGGCCGCGATCTGCTCGCCGTTGCCGGATCCACCGATCACGACGCCCAGGCTGTCGAGGCCCTCGGCGCGGTCGGCCGCGACCCCCTCGGCCGCCCGGAGGCAGAAGCAGGGGTAGTCGTCGAGGGCGTCGTAGACGAACGGACCGTGGTCGATGGCCTCGTAGCCGTGGTCCACCAGCCAGGTCATCAGGTGGTCCTTCAGCTCGAGGCCGGCGTGGTCGGAGCCCAGGTGAACGCGCATGAGGAGGAGTTTGGCAGAGCCGGCCCGTGAGGATCGAGGCGGATGACCGGGGCCTGTGGACACGCCCGAGGCGCGGGCGTCGTCCGGGCGCCCGGCGCATCCACGATCATGCCCGCGCTCTTGACCTCCGACCCAAAACGGGAGACAATCGAACACACGTTCGATCACTCGGAGGGTTCGATGGCAGCTGGAGCAGAGCGGCAGGTGTGGCAGGCCGACGACCTGCACGCGCTGGCTGACCTCCTTGCCGACCTGGCGCCCGCCACGCTGGGGCCTGACCTGCTCGACCAGCTCGAAGGCCTGGAGCGGATCAAGTCAGCAGCCGCGGCCGCCGAGGCGATCGTGGCGGCCACCTTCGCCGATGCCGCCGACAGCGAGGACGCGCCGGGCGGCGGCCGGCGTACGCCCCAGCGCGCGATGTCGGTCGGCGCCGAGGTGGCGCTTGCCACCCTGGCCAGTCCCTACGCCGGCGAGCAGCGGGTGCTGCTGTCCCGCCGCCTGCGTGACCACCTCCCGCTGACGCTGGCAGCGTTGCGTCGGGGCGAGCTCACCGAGGACCGGGCGTTCGCTGTCGCGCGCGAGGTCGCCCACCTCGCCCCCGAGCAGCGCCTGCGCGTCGACGACGACCTGGCACCACGACTGGCCGGTCTCGGCGACATCCGTCTCCGCGACGCCGTGCGTCGGTCCTGCCTCACCCACGCCGCCGAGTCCGAGACCCGGCGTTGCCGGCGGGCACGCGCCGACCGGCGGGTCACCTCGCGCCGTCTCGACGACGGCACCGGCCAGCTCGTCGCCACCCTCCCCCTCGAGGTCCTGGCCGCGGTCCGCGCAGCCCTCGACAACGCAGCCGCGACCGCGCGAGCCGAGGGCGACGGCCGCACCGCCGGCCAGGTCCGCGCCGACACCCTCGCCGCGCGGATCACCGGCGACCAGAGCGTGAACGACGCCGTCGCGGTCCGCGTCAACCTCGTCATCGGAGTCGAGTCACTGTTCGGCGACGGCACCGAGCCCGGCCAGGTCACGGGAGCCGGACACCTCCCTGCCGCCCTGTGCATCGACCTGGTCCGCCGCGCCAGCCAGGCCGCGAAGGCCACCCTCCGGCGGCTCTTCGTCGCGCCCGCCGATCGGGCACTGGTCGCGATGGAGTCGACGAGCCGCCGCTTCGACGGGCTCCTCGCCGAGTTCCTCGACCTCCGCGACGGCGGCACGTGCCGCACCACCGGCTGCAACGCCGCCATCCGCCACCACGACCACGTCACCCCCGCCGCCGATGACGGCCCGACCGCCGCGCACAACGGCCAGGGCCTCTGCGAGCGCTGCAACTACGTCAAGGAGTCCCCCGGGTGGACCTCCTGGGTCGCCGACCCGGGAGACGCCCACCTCCACCAGGTCCACGGTGTCACCGAGCACCTCCGCATCACCCGCTCCACCTCACCACCACTCCCCGGAGGCCCCGCGGGTTCCGTCGGCTACTCGCCCTACGAGCTCCGGCTCGCCAGCAACTACACCCTGGCCTCGTAGTCCCGTCGGCCGATCATCGCCACACGAAACACGAAGAACCGCACCAACCCGGTGCCCAGGTTCGCCGCGATGAGGACGACCACCTCCTGCAGGCGCGAGGGCTGGGCGACAAGGGTGTCGAGCAGCCACAAGGAACCTGCCGTCACGGCCAGGCTGAAGCCCAGGAGGGCGAGCCCGAGCGCCTGGTGCCGCACGGTTCGGTCCGTGCCACGGACCCCGAAGGTGATGTAGCGATGCCCGAACGTTCCAGCGATCGTCGACAGGATGAGCGCGAGAGCGTTCGCCGGCTGCGCGCTGAGCTGCTCGCGGAGGACGAGGTAGAGCAGTCCGTAGAGCACGTTGAATGCAGCGCCCACGCTCGCGAAGACGACCAGCTGCACGAAGACCGGCCGCCGACGCGCCGTCGCGCCGGTCAGGACCTCAGCGCTCACCCGCGGCACCGACACTCATGAGGTGCGCGACACGGCATGGCGGACATCCTGCCCGAGCGCGAAGCCGTTCGTCAGCCGGCGAAGGCGGCGCGACCCTGCATGGCGGAAGTGCCGAGGTCAGACTTCACCAGGGCCTGACCGCTCTCGACGGCGTCGACCCAGGCGTCGGTGGTGGCGACGGCGGCGAAGTTGGACTGGAGCAGCACGAGCAGCGTGTCGTGCAGCTGCTCCGCCGAAACCTTGCCGGCCTCGTTGGCGAGGTGGATGGCACCGGTGGCGTCGGACAGGACCTCAGCTGCCAGCCCGAGCTCCTCGGCGGCGGCTGCTGTCGCGATGTCGCAGTTGTTGGTCATGAAGCCGACGATCGTGATCGTGTCCACTCCCTGCGCCGCGAGCCAGGCGGCGACGTCGGTGCCGGCGAACACGCTGGACTTGTCCTTGGTGACGCGCTTGTGCCCGGGCTGGACGCGGCTGGCGATGTCGGGGTGCAGCTCCCAGCTGGGTGAGCCCTGGGCGAACACGGGGGCACCCTCGGGCAGCTGGTGATGGACGACGACGACGGGCAGGTCCTGAGCCGCGGCGACGTCCATGGCCCGGGTCACGTGGGCGAGCGAGACCTCACGGTCCGGGTGCTGGACCTGGAGGATGCCGTCGAAGTACTCCTGCTGGACGTCGACGACGATGAGGGCGCGGCGGGGGGTGGTCATGGCGGGTCTGCCTCCTGGTGCTCGGGTCGGCGCCGCTCGTCGGCGCCTGTCCTCCTAGCCTCGCCGGCGAGCCGGGGGTAGCGTGAGTGGCACAGAAGACGCCTTTCGATGAGATCAGGACAGCATGCGCATCGCCGTGCACGCCTTCGACGGCATCACGATGTTCCACCTCTCCGTGCCGCTGCTCGTCTTCGGCGAGGTCACCCGGCAGGGCCTCGCCGACGGTTGGAGGGTGCAGGTGTGGACCGAGGACGGCCACGGCGTCCGGACCGTTGAGGGCCTACGGGTCGACGAGGTCAACGGTCCCGACGTCGTCGAGGAGGCGGACCTGGTGGTGTTCCCGTCGTGGCACACCGACTTCCGCCCGACCTCCGACGAGCTGTCCCGGTTGGTGGCACGGGCACACCAGCGCGGGGCACGTGTGGCCGGCCTGTGCCTCGGCGCGTTCCCTGTCGTCGACAGCGGCGTGGTGGGCGAGCGCACGGTCGTCACCCACTGGGCCGCCGCCTCCTCGCTGGAGGACCGCCGGGCGTCGACCACCGTCGACGCGTCCTCGCTCTACCTCGACCACGGCGACGTGCTCACCTCGGCCGGAACGGCCTCGGCCATCGACGCGTGCCTGCACGTGGTGCGCGCCGAGCTGGGGTCAGCCGCGGCGACGACCGTCGCACGCCACCTCGTGGTCGCTCCCCACCGCGAGGGAGGGCAGGCGCAGTACGTCGAGCGTCCGATCCCCGACCCGGAGAAGGGCGGCCAGCTCGGTCCGACGCTGGACTGGGCGTTGGCCAACCTCGACGCAGACCTCGATGTCGAGGCACTTGCCGGGCACGCCGGAATGAGCCGCCGCAACTTCAACCGACGCTTCTTCGAGGTCACCGGTGCCACGCCTGCGCGGTGGGTCCTTGCCCGCCGGCTCGACCGGGCGCGCGGACTCCTGGAGAACACCGACTGGTCGATCGAGCGCGTCGCTCGCGAGTGCGGTTTCGCCAGCACGGTCACCTTCAGGCAGAACTTCGCTTCTGCCTTCTCGACGACGCCCACGTCGTACCGCAAGCGGTTCGAGACCTCCTGATCGTCGATCGGACCGCAGCCACGATCGCCGGAGGCGACGGGCTCACGCAGTCGTGAGGTGCTGGTCGAGCCAGCCCGCGACCTGGCGCACCAGCGGCTCGGATGCGGTGAAGGTCGCGTGCCGCCAGAAGCCGTGGGTCTGGCCGAGGCAGCGGATGCCGACGACCTCGACGCCCGCCTCCGCGATCCGCCGGGCGAGCTCCTCCCCCTCGTCTCGGAGCGGGTCGGCCTCCGCCGTGGCGACGAAGGTCGGCGGCAGGGCGTGCAGCCGCGCGGAGAGCAGCGGGGCGAGGTCGGGGTCGTCGTAGTCGGCCTCGGTGCGGGCGTACTGCTCCCAGTACCAGGTCGCCTCCGCAGGTGCGAAGCCCGACGCGGCCCCCAGCTCCCAGGACGAGAAGGCGGTGCGCGGGTCGAGGAAGGGATAGATCAGCGCGACCGCGGCGAAGAAGCCCGGGTTGCGCAGGGCGGCGACGACGGCGAGGTTGGCGCCCGCCGAGTCGCCGTGGACGGCGTACGGCCCGGGCGGGCCCTCACGGCGCAGCCAGCCGACGACCGTGTCGAGGTCGTCGGGCGCAGCGGGGAACGGGTGCTCGGGCGGCTGGCGGTAGTCGACGCTCAGCACCGCCCGGCGGCCGCGGTTGGCCATGCGGCGGGAGATGCCGTCGTGGACGTCGATGTCGTTGAGCACGAACCCACCACCGTGGGCGTGGACGACCAGCCCCGGCAGCGGGTCGGCCGGGACGTAGAGCCGGCAGCGGACCCCGTCGGCGTCGACGTCCTCGACGGAGGCGACGTCCTCCCGCGGCTGGCGGAGGTTGACGCGTCGTACGTCCTCGCGGTGGGCGGCGAGGTCGAAGCCGGGCGCGCCGAGGTCGACGCCGGCGTCGGCCTCGAGGGCCGCGCGGACCTCGGGGTACATCACGACGGACGCACGATCTTGAGGTTGAAGTCCGCCGTCCCGAGGGCACCCATCAGCCGCAGCCACAGCGGCAGCCACATCTCCGTCCCCCGCGCGGTCTCGATGCCGCCGAGGTCGATCACGTCGCGGTGGCCGAGCTCGGTGAGCAGGCCGGTGACGAGCCGCTTCGCGTCGTCGTCGTCCCCGCTGACGAACACGCTGGTCGGCTCGGGCAGGCGGTCGGGGTGGACCATCAGCTCGGCCGTCAGCGTGTTGAGCGACTTGACCACGCGGGTGTCGGGGAACGCCCGCTGCAGCTGCTCGGCCAGGGAGTCGGTGTCCTTCACCGCGAGGGTCGGTGGGAAACCGGCGGAGAAGTCGAGCGGGTTGGAGACGTCGAGGAGGACGGCTCCGGCCAGGTCGCCGGCCTGCGTGAGCAGGTCGAGCGCAGCGGCACCGTTGCCGGCGTGCACGACGAGATCAGCCCCGGCGGTGGCCTCGGCGAACGTCATGAGCGGGACGCCCGGCAGGTCGGTCCACCCGTCGCGGGCGCGGGTGGCCGAGGGGTCGCGGGTGCCGAGGCGTACGCCGTGCCCGAGCTCCGCCAGTCGCGGGGCGATCGTGCGACCCACCATCCCGGTGCCGAGGACTGCGACCTGCATGACGACCTCCTGGGATGCGGGACGAAACGGGTCGGGTCAGGTGGGTGGGGTCAGGTGGGTGGGGTCAGCGCGCCATCAGCGCGTCGAGGGCGACGGCCACGGCGGCTGCCACCCGGAAGTCGACCCGCTGGTCGGGCACGGTGACGCGGTAGCGGTCGCCGAGGGACATCTTGCGCTCGACGGAGAAGAGCGGGCTGCCCGTCGGGTCGACGAAGTCGAAGTGGATCGGGATGAAGTCGAGCTCGGTGAATCGGCGCAGCAGCCCGGCGACCTGGTTGCGCTCGCGCCCGGTGCCGGTGAAGCCCGGGCCCTCGACGTGGAAGGTGGAGCGCATCAGCGAGGCGCCGAAGTCCTTCTTGAAGTAGCCGATCTGCGCGCCGGACTCGTCGGTGATGTCGTAGCCGGCGTTGAGGTCGAGCTTCTTGCGGGCCTTGAAGCCGAAGACCGCGCGCTGCTTGCCGGCGTCGGCGAAGAAGGTGACCTGCTCCTTGAACGCCATCCGCTTCTGCTCGGCGAGCGCCATCAGCCGGGTCGGGGTGCCGGACTCGTCGGACTCCGAGACCTCGTAGCGGTTGACCATCAAGGTGAGCTTCTGCTTCACCACGAAGTGCGGCAGGTACATCTCGGCAGCCGTCTCGGCACTCATCGCGAGAGCTCCTCCTCGACGACCGACGGGTCGAGCTTGGTGAAGACGGGCGTCGGCTTGTCGACCTTGGCCCCGACGACGACCGGTCGCGACTCCCAGGACGGCGTCGAGGTGTAGTCGCCGGTGATGACCGCGTACGAGGTGTGGCCGGCGCCGTTGCCGGGCTCGAGCTCCTCGACCTGCTCGATCCGCGGCATCGGCATGAGCTCGCCTTCGCCGCCGAGCACCGCGTGCACCTTGTTGGCCGAGTGCGGCAGGAACGGTGAGAGGAGCGTGTTGCAGTCGCTCACGCACTGGGCCGCGACGTGCAGCACGGTGCCGAGGCGCTCACGCTGCGAGTCGTCCTTCATCTTGTAGGGCTCGGTGACGGTGAGGTACTTGTTGACCTCGCCCACCACCCGCATCGCCTCGGCGATCGCGGCCCGCAGGCGGTGCTTCTCCACCAGGCCGCCGACGGTCGCGAAGCCGTCACGCACGGTCGCGAGCACCTGCTCGTCGACGTCCTCCAGGGGTCCGGCCGCCGGGATCTCGCCGAAGTTCTTGGCGATCATCGTCGCGGTGCGGTTGACCAGGTTGCCCCAGCCCGCGACGAGCTCGGAGTTGTTGCGGGTGACGAAGTCGGCCCAGGTGAAGGCGGCGTCGGACGTCTCGGGCCCGGCGGCACAGATGTAGTAGCGCAGCGGGTCGGGGCCGTAGCGGGCGAGGAAGTCACCGACGTAGATGACGTTGCCGCGGCTGGTGGAGAACTGGGTGTCGCCGAAGGTGAGGAACTCGCTGGAGACCACCTCGGTCGGCAGGTTGAGCGTGCCGTAGGCACCGGGCTCGCCGCCCCGGTCGCCCTCGCCGTTGTAGGCGAGCAGCTCGGCCGGCCAGATCTGGGAGTGGAAGACGATGTTGTCCTTGCCCATGAAGTAGTAGGTCAGGGCATCCGGGTCGTTCCACCACTCGCGCCACTTCTCGGGCTGACCCAGACGGCGGGACCACTCGATCGAGGCGGAGAGGTAGCCGATGACCGCGTCGAACCAGACGTAGAGCCGCTTGGTCGGCTGGTCCTCCCAGCCCGGGACCGGGATGCCCCAGTCGATGTCGCGGGTCATCGCCCGCGGCCGGATCTCCTTGAGGATGTTCTGGCTGAACTTGATGACGTTGGGGCGCCACAGGCCGGTCGCCTCGCGCTGGTCGAGCCACTCCCCCAGGGCGCCCGCGAGCGCCGGCAGGTCGAGGAACCAGTGCTGCGTGTCCTTGAACTCCGGCGTCTCCCCGTTGATCTTCGAACGCGGGTCGATCAGGTCGGTCGGGTCGAGCTGGTTGCCGCAGTTGTCGCACTGGTCACCGCGCGCTGCGGCGTACTTGCAGATGGGGCACGTCCCCTCGATGTAGCGGTCGGGGAGGGTGCGGCCCGTGGAGGGACTGATCGCCGTCTTCGTCGTCTGCTCGACCATGTAGCCGTTGCGGCGGCAGGTCTCGAACATCTCCTGCACCACCGCGTAGTGGTTGCCGGTGGTGGTGCGGGTGAAGAGGTCGTAGGAGAGGCCGAGGCCGCACAGGTCGTCGACGATCACCTGGTTGTACTTGTCGACCAGCTCGCGGGCGGGCACGCCCTCGTTGTCGGCCAGCACCAGGATCGGCGTGCCGTGCTCGTCGGTGCCGCTGACCATCAGGACGTCGTGCCCCGCCATCCGCATGAACCGGCTGAACACGTCGGAGGGCACGCCGAAACCGGCGACGTGGCCGATGTGGCGCGGGCCGTTGGTGTACGGCCAGGCGACGGCAGACAGGACACGAGTCATGGGCGCAAGCCTAGTGACCGGTCGCGACCCGGTTTCGAGCCGGTACGACCCGGGTCGGCCGACGGCCTAGGGTGGCGCCGACCCGACGGTGGGAGGTGACGTGTCGATCGACCTGGTGCTCATGCTGTCCCTGGCCGTCGGCGGCGGCCTGCTGGCCCACGCGGTGCGGCTGCCGCCGATGGTCGGCTTCCTGGCGGCGGGCTTCGCCCTGGCCGCCATGGGTGTCGACGGCACGCCCGCTCTGGACGCGGTGGCGGACGTCGGCGTGATGCTGCTGCTGTTCGCCATCGGCCTCAAGCTGGACGTCCGGGTGCTCGGCCGACGCGAGGTGCTGGGTGTCAGCCTGGTGCACGCCCTCCTGAGCACCGTGCTGGCGCTGACCGTGCTGGCGGCCGCAGGCGCCGTCGGCGTCGGCCTGCTCGCGGGGGCGGAGCGCACCGACCTGGTCCTCGTGGCCGTGGCCCTGTCGTTCTCCAGCACGGTGGTCGCAGTGAAGCTGCTGGAGGAGCAGAACGCCACACGCTCGCTCCACGGGCGCACCACGATCGGGATCCTGGTGGTGCAGGACCTCGTCGCGGTCGTCCTCATGGCAGCGGTCGGCGGCGAGGCACCGCACTGGTGGGCGCCCGCCCTGCTCCTCCTCGTGCCTGCCTCGTGGCCGGCGCGGCGGCTGCTGACCCGGCTCGAGCACGGCGAGCTGCTTGCCCTCGTCGGGGTGACGCTCGCGGTGGTCCCCGGCTACGCCCTCTTCGATGCGGCCGGCCTCGAGGGCGACGTGGGCGCCCTGGCGATCGGGCTGCTGCTGGCCTCGTCCCCGCGCGCCGAGGAGCTGGCCAAGTCCATCTTCTCGGTCAAGGAGCTTCTCCTCGTCGCGTTCTTCCTGTCCGTCGGTCTGCACGGCGCCCCCGACCCCTCCAGCATCGTGCTCGCCCTGGCGCTGGTGGCGCTGGTCCCCCTCAAGACGGTCCTGTACGCGGTGCTGCTGCGCGCCTCCGGCTTCCGGATGCGCACCGCGACCCGCTCGGCCCTCTCCCTCGCCAGCCTCTCCGAGTTCGCGCTCATCGTCGTCGTGGCGGGCGTCGGCGCGGCCAACCTCGAGCCCGACTGGCTGGTCGTGATCTCGACCGCGGTCGCCATCAGCTTCGTCGTCACGACCGTGGCGAGCGCCGCCGTCGACCGCGTGTCGTCCGAGGTGTCCGGACGGGTGCCGGATCCCGTCCGGCTCCATCCCGAGGAACGACCCGTCGACCTCCGGCACGCCGACGCGCTCGTGCTCGGCATGGGGCGCCTCGGCCGAGCAGCGAGCCGGCGGCTCGTCGACGCGTACGGCCTGCGCGTCACCGGTGTCGACTCCGACGCAACGCGGGTGGACGACCTGCGCGCCGAAGGTCTTCACGTCGTCGAGGGGGACGCCACCGACCCCCTCTTCTGGGCACGCGTCAGGGACGAGGGCACCGTACGGCTCGTCGTCCTGGCGATGCCCTTCCACGGCAGCAACCTCGCGTCACTGGAGCAGCTGCAGCGCAGCGGCTTCGCCGGATCGGTCACAGCGGTGACGCGCTACGACGAGGAGATCCACGAGCTGGTGGAGCGCGCGGCCGTCGTCGGGCTGTACGACGCGGCGGGGGCGGAGCTGGCCGACCGTGCGGTGCGCACGGCCGGCCCCGGGCTCAGCTGAAGTCGAGGTCTCCCGTGCGCGAGCGCTTCAGCTCGTAGAAGTAGGGGAACTTCGCGACGGCGACCGCACCGTCCCAGAGCTCGCCGGCCTCCTCGCCGCGCGGGATCTTCGACAGCACCGGCCCGAAGAACGCCGAGCCGTTGATGTGGATGGTCGGCGTGCCGACGTCGTCGCCGACGGGGTCCATGCCTTCGTGGTGACTCTTCGCCACGGCGTCGTCGAGGGACGCGTCGTCCCACGCCTCGATCAGGTCGGCGGGCAGGCCCACGTCTGCCAGCGAAGCGGCGATCGTCTCCTCCGACAGCTCCTCACCGTTGTTGTGGCGGCGCGTGCCGATGGCGGTGTACCAGTCGCCGAGGGTCGCGTTGTCGTAGAGCTCGGCGATCTTGATCGCGACGCGCACCGGCTTCTCGGTGCCCTGGAGCATCTCGCGGTAGTCGGCGGGGATGTCCTTGTCCTTGTTGAGGTAGGCCAGAGACATCACGTGCCACTGCACGTCGATGTCGCGGACCTGCTCGACCTCGCGGATCCAGCGCGAGGTGATCCAGGCGAACGGGCAGAGCGGGTCGAACCAGAGGTCAGCAGTAGCCATGTCACCCACAAGTGCCGCTCCAACTCTGGTATTCCACGACCTCGGTGGCAGGATGCCCGCATGCCTGGAACCAACCTCACCCGGGACGAGGCCGCCACCCGCGCCGCCCTCCTGGACGTCACGGCGTACACCGTCGACCTGGACCTGACGTCAGCCACCCAGCCGCAGGAGACCACCTTCGTCTCCACCACCACGCTCGAGTTCACCTGCCGCGAGCCAGGCGCGAGCACCTTCGCCGACCTGGTCGCCCCCAGCGTCCGCGAGATCACGCTCAACGGCCGCACGCTCGACCCCGCCACGGCGTACGCCGACAGCCGCATCGCACTCGACGGCCTCGAGGCGACCAACACGCTCGTCGTGACCGCCGACTGCGCCTACTCCAACACCGGCGAGGGCCTGCACCGCTTCGTCGACCCGGCCGACGACAAGGTCTACCTCTACAGCCAGTTCGAGGTGCCCGACGCCCGCCGCGTCTTCACCACCTTCGAGCAGCCCGACCTCAAGGCCGTCTTCACCTTCAACGTCACCGCTCCCTCGCACTGGGTCGTGGTCTCCAACGCCGCGACGCCGGAGCCTGTCGAGGCCGAGCAGAGCGGCGCGTCGACCTGGCACTTCCCGACCACCAAGCGGATGTCGACCTACATCACCGCGATCGTCGCCGGCGAGTACCACGGCGAGTTCGACACCTACGAGGGCAAGTTCGGCACGATCCCCCTCGGCCACTACTGCCGCCAGTCGCTCAAGGAGCACATGGACACGGCCGAGCTGGTCAAGCTCACCAAGCAGAGCTTCGAGTGGTTCGAGGAGCAGTTCGACTACCCCTACCCGTTCGGCAAGTACGACCAGCTCTACGTCCCCGAGTACAACGCCGGGGCGATGGAGAACGCCGGCTGCGTGACGCTGCGCGACGAGTACCTCCCCCGCAGCCGCCAGCCGCGCTCGTTCTTCGAGTTCCGCGCCTCGGTCATCACCCACGAGATGGCCCACATGTGGTTCGGCGACCTGGTCACCATGAAGTGGTGGGACGACCTCTGGCTCAACGAGTCGTTCGCGGAGTGGGCCTGCTACTGGTGCGAGGCCAACGCCACCGAGTTCGACGACGCGTGGACCGGCTTCGCCAACGCCCGCAAGCAGACCGGCTACCGCGCCGACCAGCTGCCCTCGACCCACCCGATCGCGGCCGACAACGTCGACCTGCACGCGGTCGAGGTCAACTTCGACATGATCACCTACGCCAAGGGCGCCTCGGTGCTCAAGCAGCTCGTCGCGTGGGTCGGCATCGAGCCCTTCCTCGAGGGCCTGCGCGCCTACTTCAAGGAGTGGGAGTACGGCAACCCGGAGTTCAAGGACCTCCTCATGACCCTGGAGAAGTCCTCGGGCCGTGAGCTGCAGGGCTGGGCGCAGGAGTGGCTCCAGACCGCGGGCGTCAACACCCTCGCCCCCGCGTTCGAGCTCGACGGCGAGGGCGCGTACTCGTCGTTCTCCGTCGAGCAGTCGGCCCACGAGGACTGGCCGACCCTGCGTCGTCACCGCCTCGGCATCGGCCTCTACGACACGGTGTCCGACGGGAGCGGGAGCAGCCGGCTCGTCCGCCGCGACTACCTCGAGATCGACGTCGAGGGCCCGAGCACCGACGTGCCCGAGCTCGTCGGCGTGAAGCAGCCCGCGCTGCTGCTCCTCAACGACGAGGACCACGCCTACGCGAAGATCCGCCTCGACGAGCGGTCGCTGTCGACCGCGATCGAGTCGCTCTCCACCTTCGAGGACTCGCTGCCGCGGGCGCTCGTGTGGGGTGCCGCCTGGGACATGACCCGTGACGCCGAGATGCGCACCCGTGACTGGGCCGACCTGGTGCTCGCCAACATCGGCCAGGAGACCGACGCCTGGGCCGTGACCCGGATCCCGGCGTCCACCGCGCTCGCGATCAACTTCTACTCCGACCCCGCGCACCGGTCCGAGCTCAAGGCGACCTGGGAGACGGGCCTGCGCGAGCTGCTGCTCGGCGCCGAGCCCGGCAGCGACCACCAGCTCACCTTCGCCCGGTCCTACGCCGGTGCCGCCCACAGCGACGCCGCGCTCGACGACCTCATCGGCCTGCTCGACGGGTCGTTCACGGTCGAGGGCCTCGCCATCGACCAGGACATGCGCTGGGTGCTGATCACGGCACTGGCCAAGCAGGGTCGTTTCGGCGACGCGGAGATCGACGCCGAGCTCGAGGTCGACAAGACCATCTCGGGCAAGGAGCAGGCGGCCGCCGCTCGCGCCGCCCAGCCGACCGCGGAGGCCAAGGCCGCGGCGTGGGACGCGCTCGTCGATCCCTCGACGCCCAACGAGACGTCGCGCGAGATCGCGTTCTCGATCTTCCGCTTCGGCCAGGAGGACGTGCTGGAGCCCTACCTGGAGAAGTTCCTCGAGGCGTCGCAGACGCTCGTCGACACGCTGGGCTTCCACAAGGCCTCGACCATCCTGGAGTACGGCTTCCCCCGCCCGCTCGGCTCCGAGGCCACCCTCCGCCGCCTCGACGAGTGGCTCACCGACAGCACCGCGCCCATGCAGGCGCAGCGCTACGTCGGCGAGGCGCGCGCGGAGATCGCCCGCGCACTGGCGGCGCAGCAGCACGACGCCCGCTGACCGGGCGCTTCCTGCCCGTCCGACGCACTGACCGGGCGCTTCCTGCCACCAACACGGACAGGAAGCGCCCGGTCGGCGTTCGTGACGGGCAGGAACTGCCCGGTCACGTGTAGTGGTCAGGCGTGGAGGGTGTTCTGCGGCCGGGCGTGCTCGGCGAGCATGGCGATGCCGCGCTGGAGCCCGACCAGCACGTTGCCGGTGGCGAACTCCGACGACATCGCCAGGACGGCGAGCTCGACCTCGGCGTCGCTGAGGTGGCGGCGTACGTCACCGCCGGTGACGACCTCGACGACACGGCGACGCGGGTCGACCAGCACCAGCACGCTGCGGGCGGGCACCACGAGCCGGTTGTGGAGACGGGTCGCCCAGGCGCGGGTGTCGTCACCCTCGACGGGGCCGACGTAGACGGAGAACTCGAACCGGCAGGTCTGCTCCGCGAGACGGATCGTCTTGTCGAGGGCCAGCCGGTCGGTCTCGCTCAGCACCTCACCAGCGGCCACTTGCGCCACCCGCCCGCGAGTCGTCACCGTCGGGCGCGGGCAGCTCGGCGACGCCCTGGCGGGGTCCGCCGATCCACTGGGCCTCGCCGGCCGAGTGGTCGGGCAGGAGCTTCTCGCCGCGGACCATGGCGGGCAGGTAGACCGCCAGGGCGATCAGCGCGAAGAGCAGGAGCGGGGCACCGAGGAAGATGCCGAGGGAGTGGAGCACGTCGAGGCCGGACTGCTCGGTCTGGCCTCCCCAGCCCTCGGGGACGTCGGCGTGGGCCGGGGTCGCGAGGAGCGCGAGCAGGGCGCCGCCGGTGAGGGCCGTGGCGCGTCGCGCCCGGCGGGTGCGCGTGCTGCGGGACGAGCGGACGGGGCTGACGTGCGTGGTCACGGGCAACAGGGTATCGCCCATACTGGCGGGCATGCCTCACCCCCTCACCACCCCGATCATGGACGTGACCGAGGTCTCCGGGAGCGAGACCAACCCCTGCGACGAGGGCGAGAACCTCTGCGAGCTCACCTGGGACCAGACCGGCGACTCGACCCTCGCGACGGCGGTGGACTGGGTCGTCGGAAAGCCGTCGGCGCTGCTGGGACTGATCCTCATCGGGCTCATCGTCCGGTGGGTGCTCCACCGGCTCATCGACCGTGTCGTGAAGAAGGCCGAGCACGGGATGCTGCCCAACCGCGTCAGCCGCGCCATCTCCGGCGGTCGCATGGGGACGGCCCTCAACCTGCGCGAGGACCCCGGCTACACCCGACGTGTCCAGCGCGCCGCCACGATGGGCTCGCTGCTCAAGAGCATCGTCACGGGAGTCGTCCTCGTCGTCGTCACCTTGATGTTCATCTCCGAGCTCGGCTACGACATCGGGCCGCTGATCGCCAGCGCCGGCATCATCGGCGTGGCCATCGGCTTCGGCTCGCAGACGCTGGTCAAGGACTTCCTGTCCGGCATCTTCATGATCTTCGAGGACCAGTACGGCGTCGGGGACGAGGTCGACCTCGGCGAGGCCGTCGGCACCGTGGAGGCCGTCAGCCTGCGGGTCACGCGGCTGCGCGACGTCAACGGCACCGTCTGGTACGTCCGCAACGGCGAGATCCTGCGCGTGGGCAACATGAGCCAGAACTGGGCCCGCACCGTTCTCGACGTGAGCGTGGGGTACGGCGAGGACCTCGCACGCGTGCGGCGGGTCCTGGCCGACGTCGCCCACGACCTCTGGGAGGACGAGGACTTCAAGGGCCGCATCATCGAGGAGCCCTCGGTGTGGGGCGTGCAGGACCTCGGACCGGACGCCGTGGTCGTGCGGGTGGCGCTCAAGACGGCGCCCCTCGAGCAGTGGGCGGTCGCGCGTGAGATGCGCCAACGGATCAAGTACCGCTTCGACCACGAGGGGATCGAGATCCCCTTCGCCCAGCGCGTGCTGTGGATGCGCGACGGTGACCCGCGCGAGCCCCACGGCGACGCCGCGGACTCGCCCGCGACGGCACCTGCCGGCACGCCGCCGGCCGAAGGACCCGCCCGGGCCGAGGGACCCGCCTGAGCCCGCGGGCAGGGACCGGACACAATGGCCGGGTGACGACCACGTTCTACGACGAGATCGGCGGCGAGCCGACGATCCGCACGATCGTCCACCGCTTCTACGAGGGCGTGGCCGAGGACGAGCTGCTGCGCCCGATGTATCCCGAGGAGGACCTCGGCCCCGCGGAGGAGCGCTTCACGCTGTTCCTCATGCAGTACTGGGGCGGTCCGACGACGTACGGCGACACGCGGGGGCACCCCCGGTTGCGGATGCGCCACGCCCCGTTCCGCGTGACGCCCGAGGCAGCGCAGCGATGGCTGGTCCACTTCCGGGCCGGGCTCGACGAGGCCGACCTCAGCGAGGAGCAGGACGCCAGGTTCTGGGACTACGTGACGCACGCAGCCCAGTTCATGGTCAACTCGATGGAGTGACCGCGGCGACCATCCCGCGGAACTCTTCGGGCACCGGCGCCGGCCTCCCGGTCGCACTGTCGATGCACACGCCGACGACCTTCGCCCGGGCGAGCACGTCGTCGGAGTCACGTACGACGGACTCGAAGACGACCGACGTGCTGCCGATGTGCGAGACCCAGGTGGAGCAGTCGTAGGGCTCGGCGCGGAAGAGGATCGGGCGCCGGTAGTCGACGTCGGTCTGTGCGACGACGAGGTGGAAGCCCTGGCCCAGCTCGCGGCCGCTGGCCACCATGAGCTGGATGCGCGCCTCCTGGAAGTACTCGAAGTACTTCACGTTGTTGACGTGACCGTAGACGTCGACGTCGCTGAAGCGGACGTGCACCGGGTAGTGCCCGCCCGGCACGTCGACGACCTCCGGCGCGGCCGGGGGCCGCACCGGCTCGTCCGGCTCCAGCAGCCGACCGAGCGACTCGCGCTCCTCCGGGTGGAGGCGCCGCGGTCGCTCGGTGGCGAAGACGTAGGGGGTGAGCACGGTCCGCGCTCGCAGGAACACGGTGCGCTCCCCCGTCTCGTCCTCCTCGAAGACCTCGTAGGCCATCGTGAAGCTCGCGGCGCGGATCTCGGTGACCCAGCACTCGATCGAGACCGGCTCGAAGCCGAAGGTCAGCGAGGCCACGTAGGTCACCTCGTGCCGGACCACCACGACACCCTCGGCCAGGTCTTCCGCACGGCTGTCGGGAGCGTGGGTGCGGAACATGTCCACCCGCGCCTCCTGGAGGTAGTCGACGTAGGTGACGTTGTTGACGTGGCCGAGCAGGTCGAGGTCGGCCCACCTCAGCGGGCAGCGGTAGAGATGGCGCACCCGACGATCGTCGCAGATGACCAGTCGGCCCGCCGGTGAGGCTCAGTGGGCGAAGTGCAGGCGCCCGTAGTAGGTCGGGACGGACTCACGGCGGGCGATGCGGTCACCGCGGGTCTCGCGGAGCGCGGCCGGGACCGCGACCAGGACCAGGGTGACGGCGGCGAGGGCGGCGATGCCGACGAGGGTCATGAGGGCGATGACGATGGTGGGGTCGAGGATCTGCATGGTGGGTTCCTTTCTACGAGTGTAGAAGTTCTACGTATGTAGAAGAGTACGCCACGCGCTGCGGGGCACAAGTCGGGCCGGTAGTGTCCTGCGTCACCGCGGTCCCGCCACCACGAACCACCCGGACGGCGTACGAGGAGGAGAGCGTGAGCCACGCGCGTGAGGGGCTGTCACCGCGCCGCCGACAGATCCTGGCGGCGGCGACGACCGTGCTGGCGCAGCAGGGCAACCGTGGGCTCACCCACCGCGCGGTCGACCGTGAGGCGGGGCTGCCCGAGGGGAGCTCGTCGGCCTACTTCCGCACCCGCGACGCCCTGCTCCGCGCCCTGGGGGACCTCGTCGCGGACCGGCTGGCCGCCGACGTGGCCGCCCTGGGCGCCCGGCTCGCGTCGTGCCCCGGCGACCACGAGCGCGCCGTCGCGGAGGTCTCCCGGCTGTTCTCCCGGTGGCTCGGCGAGCCCGACCTGCTGGCCGCCCGGCTCGAGCTGACCGTCGCCGCGACCCGCGACCCGGCGCTCGCGGAGCGTTTCACGCAGTGGCGCGACGACCTCGTCGAGATGGTGCGCGGGGTGATGGAGGCGGCCGACGAGGACGGCGGCGCGTCGGCCGAGACCCTCGTCGCGGCGCTGGACGGCGTGCTGCTCGCGTCGCTCCTGCTCCCCCGGCGACGTCGTCGTACGTTCGTCAGCGACAGTGTCGAGCAGCTCCTGTCGGGGCTCGGACCCAACCCGGCGCAGACCTGAGCCCACGTCCCGCACTAGGGTGCGGAGAGACCGTGCAACCGCCGAGTAACCGGAGTTCTCCATGCCCGAGGCAGTGATCGTTTCCGCAGCGCGCACCCCCATCGGCCGCGCCAACAAGGGCTCGCTCAAGGACTTCCGTCCCGACGACCTCACCGTCCTCGCCGTGCAGGCCGCGCTGGACAAGGTCCCCGACCTCGACCCCCACGCCATCGAGGACCTGCTGCTCGGCTGCGGCCTGCCGGGCGGGGAGTCCGGCAACAACATGGCCCGCGTGGTGACCACCCTCCTCGGCCTCGAGGTCCCCGGCGCCACCGTCACCCGCTACTGCTCCTCGTCGGTGCAGACCACGCGGATGGCCTTCCACGCCATCAAGGCGGGCGAGGGTGACATCTTCGTCTCCGCCGGTGTCGAGACGGTCTCGCGCTTCGCCAAGGGGACGTCCGACCACC
Source organism: Nocardioides sp. T5 (assembly GCF_048161455.1). Classification (NCBI taxonomy): domain Bacteria; kingdom Bacillati; phylum Actinomycetota; class Actinomycetes; order Propionibacteriales; family Nocardioidaceae; genus Nocardioides; species Nocardioides sp. T5. The sequence continues at coordinate 3,290,986 of NZ_CP182415.1, forward strand.
TCCCCGACACCCGCAACCCGCTCTTCACCGACGCCGGGGCCCGCACCGCCGAGCTCGCCGAGGGCGGCCAGGACTGGCACGACCCCCGCGAGGACGGCCAGCTGCCCGACATCTACATCGCGATGGGCCAGACCGCGGAGAACGTCGCGCGGATGCGTGGACTCGACCGCAAGGAGCTCGACGAGTTCGCCGTCCGCTCGCAGAACCTCGCCGAGAAGGCCATCGCCGACGGCTTCTGGGCACGCGAGATCACCCCCGTCACCACCCCCGACGGCACGGTCGTCACCCAGGACGACGGCCCGCGCGCCGGAGTGACGTACGAGGCCATCGCCGGCCTCGACCCGGTCTTCCGCCCCGACGGCGTCGTCACGGCCGGCAACTGCTGCGCCCTCAACGACGGCGCCGCAGCGGTCGTCGTCATGTCCGACACCAAGGCCGCCGAGCTCGGCCTCACCCCGCTGGCGCGCATCGTGTCCACCGGCGTGTCCGGCCTCTCCCCCGAGATCATGGGCCTCGGTCCGGTCGAGGCCACCCGGAACGCCCTGAAGTACGCCGGCATGGGCATCGACGACATCGACCTGGTCGAGATCAACGAGGCCTTCGCCGCCCAGGTCGTGCCGTCCTACCAGGACCTCGGCATCGACCTCGACCGGCTCAACGTCAACGGCGGCGCCATCGCCGTGGGCCACCCGTTCGGCATGACCGGCGCCCGCCTGCAGAACACCATGCTCAACAGCCTCGACTGGCACGACAAGACGACCGGCCTCATCACCATGTGCGTCGGCGGCGGCCAGGGCATGGCGATGATCCTCGAGCGGCTCTCCTGAGCCGTTCTGCGGCCTTCCCGCACTAGGCTTGCCCCATGACCGCGACAGGGGAGCCGCGCTGGCTCGGTGATGACGAGCAGCACTCCTGGCGTGCCCTGATGATGGGGATCACGCTGCTGCTCGAGCGACTCGACGACGACCTGCGCCGCGAGTTCAGCATGTCACTGGGCGAGTACGAGATCCTGGTCCGCCTGTCCGAGCGACCGGGCCGGGCGATGCGGATGGCGCAGCTCGCCGACGCGATGGCGCACTCGCGCAGCCGGGTCACCCACACGGTCGCTCGGATGGAGGCCGTCGGCTACGTCACCCGCGGCACCACCCCCGAGGACGGCCGCGGCGTCGTCGCGACGATGACGGAGAAGGGCTACGACCTGCTCGTGCGCGCGGCGCCGTGCCACGTCGAGAGCGTACGACGCAACATCGTCGACCTCGTGCCGGCCGAGGACTTCGCCGCCGTGGGACGGGTCTTCGACCGGGTGTCCGACCACCTGGTCACCCGGCACCCGGAGTCGGAGATCCGACAGTCCTGACCCGGGGCGCCGGGTGCTCGTCTCAGTCGCGGGTGAGGCGCCGGTGGGTGACCCGGTGCGGGCGGGCGGCCTCGATGCCGAGCCGCTCGATCTTGTTCTCCTCGTAGGCGGCGTAGTTGCCCTCGAACCAGAACCACTGGGCCGGGTCCTCGTCGTCGCCCTCCCAGGCGAGGATGTGGGTGGCCACGCGGTCGAGGAACCACCGGTCGTGCGAGGTGACCACGGCACAGCCCGGGAAGTCGAGCAGCGCGTCCTCGAGCGAGGACAGCGTCTCGACGTCGAGGTCGTTGGTGGGCTCGTCGAGCAGCAGCATGTTGCCGCCCATCTTCAGCGTCAGCGCGAGGTTGAGCCGGTTGCGCTCACCGCCCGAGAGGACGCCGGCCTTCTTCTGCTGGTCGGGGCCCTTGAAGCCGAACGACGCGACGTAGGCGCGGCTGTTCATCTCGAAGTTCGCGACCTTGATGAAGTCCAGCCCGTCGGAGACGACCTCCCAGACGTTCTTGTTGGGGTCGATGCCACCGCGGCTCTGGTCGACGTAGGAGATCTTGACCGTCTGGCCGACCTTGAGGTCACCCTCGTCGGGCTCCTCCTGGCCGGTGATCATCCGGAACAGCGTGGTCTTGCCGACGCCGTTGGGGCCGATGACGCCGACGATGCCGGCCCGCGGCAGCTTGAAGGACACGTCGTGCATCAGGGTGCGGCCCTCGAAGCCCTTGCCGAGCTTCTCGGCCTCCAGGACGACGTCGCCGAGTCGCGGACCGGCCGGGATGTTGATCTCGGAGGTGTCGATCTTGCGCATCCGGTCGGCCTCGGCGGCCATCTCCTCGTAGCGAGCGAGACGGGACTTGCTCTTGGTCTGGCGGGCCTTCGCGTTGGAGCGGACCCACTCGAGCTCGCGCTCGAGGACCTTGGCGCGCTTGGCGTCCTTCTGGCCCTCGATCTTGAGGCGCTCCTTCTTGGTCTCGAGGTACGTCGTGTAGTTGCCCTCGTAGGGGTGCGCCTTGCCGCGGTCGAGCTCGAGGATCCACTGCGCCACGTTGTCGAGGAAGTAGCGGTCGTGGGTGACGGCCAGGACGGCGCCGGGGTAGGAGGCGAGGTGCCCCTCGAGCCACTGGACCGACTCGGCGTCGAGGTGGTTGGTGGGCTCGTCGAGGAGCAGCAGGTCGGGCTGCTGGAGGAGCAGCTTGCACAGCGCGACGCGGCGGCGCTCACCACCGGAGAGGTTGTCGACCAGCACGTCCGGCGGCGGGCAGCGCAGCGCGTCCATGGCCTGGTCGAGGCGGCTGTCGAGGTCCCACGCGTTGGCGTTGTCGAGCTCGGTCTGGAGGTTGCCGGTCTCCTCCATGAGGGCGTCCTGGTCGGCGTCGGGCTCGCCCATCTCCATGTAGGCGTCCTCGAGGCGCTTCATCTTCGCCTTCAGCTCGCCGACGGCCTCCTCGACGTTCTCCAGGACGGTCTTGCCCTCGCTCAGCGGGGGCTCCTGCTGGAGCATCCCCACCGTGGCGTCGGGGTCGAGGATCGCGTCGCCGTTGTTGGCGTGGTCGAGCTGCGCCATGATCTTGAGCAACGACGACTTGCCCGTGCCGTTGGGTCCGACGACGCCGATCTTGGCGCCGTGGAGGAACGAGAGGGTGACGTTGTCGAGGACGACCTTGTCACCGTGGGCCTTGCGCACGTTGCGCAGTGTGAAGACGTACTCAGCCATGCAGGCGAGCCTACGGGGAAGCGCCCCCGCGCCGACAATCGCACCCGTCGCCCGGGACCGCCTCCGACCGCCGCCTCACGCCGCCCGCGCCGGCTGCTCGACCTCCCCCGCCTCGGTGACCGCGGGGGTCACGACCGGGGCCGCCTCGGGCGTTGCCACGGAGTCGGTCGCCGGGACCGGAGGCGTGAGCACCGTCGTGCCGAAGGAGAGGTCGTGGCCCACGGCCGAGGCGACGACCTCGAAGGAGGTCTGCGGCTTGCCGTCCCGCTCCCACAGGTCGGCCACGAGCCGGCCGTGCACGACGACCGGGTCGCCGTTCGCGAGCGAGGCTGCGACGTGGCGGCCCAGCCGGTTCCAGGCCTTGACGGTGTGCCACGAGGTGGTGCCCTTGACCCACTCGCCGTCGCGGTAGCGGGTCGGGGTGCACGCCAGCCGGAACGTGGCGACCGCGCGCCCGCCGGTGATCTCGCGCAGGGTGACGTCGCCGCCGATCCGGCCGGTCAGCGTGATCTGGGTGTCGTTCATGGTGTCTGCCTCCGAGTGCCGGCGGCGGTGGGTCCGCCGCGATCACCCAAGGCTCGACGCCCCGACCGACGTCGGGGGCCGGGCCGGCCGCGAGCTGTGGACAACCCCGCGCCACGCGTGGCTGTGGATGCGAGGTGGCCAGCGACGGTCGAGCGGAGGTTCAGCGGAGCGCGGCGGCCAGTCCCTCGCGCACGGCGGCGTAGGAGGCGAGCTCGGCCTCGATCGGGGCGACGACCATCTCCGCGGAGACCTCGGAGATCGCGTCGCGCAGGCGCTTGTCGGCCGCCCGCGCCCGCGACCTGGCGGTCAGCGCGACGAGCCAGCGGCAGACGAGGGCGAGGAGCAGGCCGAGGCCGATCCCCCCGAGCAGCAGGAGGGTCGGCAGCGGGAAGGCCCCCACCTCCGGGGTGGGCGGCTCGGGCAGCCGGGCGTAGGACCCGAGGGCCAGCAGCGCGAGCCAGCCGGCGCCGACGATCGCGGCGACGATGAGGACGTACTGCAGGACGCGCACGAGCCCGGCCCACCAGGGGATCCTGGTGGCCCCGAGGTCGGTCGCGGCGACGGCGCGGTCGAGACGGTCGTTGAGGTCGGGCAGCCGCGACACCGACGCCGCGCGCACCGAGCCGGCCCAGGACGGCGCCATGCCCTCCCCCACCTGGTCGGCGAGCGCGCGCACCTCGGTGTCGACGCGCGCACGCTGGACGCCGGTCGCCTGCGGCACGGAGGTGCGCGCGGCGCCGGTGAGCTCCTTGCCGGCCGAGCCGAGGTCGAGGTGGAGGCGCTTGAGCGGGTCGGGCTTGAGCCGGGAGAACCACGAGGTGACGGGCCAGCCGGTCGCGCGGTTGGCGCGCATCCGGGTGGAGTCGGCGACCGCCTTCACCACGGTGGGCACGCCGGCCGCGTCGGCGAACGCGTCGTCGAGCGCGGCGACGCGCTCCTTGGACAGGGTCGGCACCTTGCCGGTGCCGGTGGCGGCCTCCAGGCGCTGGGCAGCGGTGCGCACGTCGGCCTCCAGACGGGACCGCGTGACCTTCTTCTCCGCGACGCGCTTGGCGATCATGCCGCGCAGCTCCTGGATGCCCCAGCCGTGGCGGGCACTGACCGGCAGCACCGGGACCCCGGCGAGGCCGTCGGCCTCGAGGAGGCGTCGTACGTCGTCGACCATGCCCGCGCGGCGGTCCTCCGGCACGGTGTCGATGTGGTTGAGCACGACCAGCATCACGTCCTGGTGGCCCGCGAGGGGCTTGAGGAAGCGGTCGTGGATCGCGGCGTCGGCGTACTTCTGCGGGTCGAGGACCCACACCATCATGTCGGCGAGCTGCACGAGCCGCTCGACCTCGAGGTGGTGGGACACCTCGGTGGAGTCGTGGTCGGGCAGGTCGAGGAGCACGACGCCGCGCATCTCGACGTCCTCGTCGGCCTTGGACAGCATCGAGTCGCGGGTGACCTGGTGGCGGGCGGGGATGCCCAGCCACTCGAGCAGCTCCTCGGCGCCCTGCTTGCCCCACACGACCGCGGTGGCCCACGACGTCGTGGGACGGCGTACGCCGACCGCGGCGAGCTCGAGGCCGCTCAACGCGTTGAACGTGGAGGACTTGCCGGAGCCGGTGGCGCCGCCCAGCGCGACCACCGTGTGCTCAGCGGACAGCTTGAGTCGGCTCGCCGCGCGCGCGGCGACTGCGCCGGCGTCGTCGACCACGGCGTCGTCGACGCGACCGCGCGCCGCCTCGGCGGCGCGCTCGAGTCCGTCGACGCGCGCGCCGATGTCAGAGCTCCTGGTGACCAGCTTCTTGGCCCCTTCGAGCAACGACGTCATGACTTCCTCACCGTCCGAGTGGTGCTGTGCACCCCAACCCTAGGGGGCGTCATCCACAGAGTCCGGGTCGGCTGCCGGCTCGGGTGTGCGGCGCGTCGCGGCGAAGCGGAGGTCGTCGACCTTGCGTGCTGCCGCGCGCATCCGCTCGGGCGTCTCGGGCGACACCTCCATGGTGTCGAGCAGGTCGGTGTAGCGGCGGCGCTCGGCGTCGAGGAGGTCGCGCATCGACGACTCGAGCCGCTGCCGGGCGCGCTCGGCCAACGAACGGACGGCCTGGTCGCCGAAGACCGCCTCCAGCAGCTTCTGGCCCAGGATCGCGGAGCCGCCGGCGATGCCCGCCTCGGCTCCGGTGACGCCCGCGGTATGGGCGAAGACGACGACCATGAGCGCCACGGACAGGCCGTTGACGCCGAAGGCGAGGAAGCGGGCCGTCGAGCGCTTCTCGGCGCCCTCGGTGCGGACCATGTCGAGCACGTCGGACTGCCAGTCGCGGACCGCGCGCTCGGCACGGCGGCGGAAGTCGCGTGAGGCGCGACCGAGGTCCTCACCGGCGTCGCGCAGCAGGATCTGCCCGGCTGCGGTGCTGCGCCAGGACGCCTCGGCGCGCTCGGCCGCGGCCTCGGCGTGCTCGAGGATGAGGGTCTCGAGGCCGGACTCGACGGCCACGGTGACGCGTTCGGCCTGCTGGGGCTTGCCCTTGACGGCGTTGACGACCCGGTCGCGGATCCAGCCGACGCGGGTCTCCAGCGAGCGCAGCAGCTCGCCGGTGCCGACGAACTCCTGCCAGCGGGCCAGCACCTCGCCGCGCAGCAGGGTGCCGTCGGCCGACGCCTCGCCGACCGCCGTCACGGCCCGGTCGTAGGCCTCGTTGGCGTCCTCGCGCAGGCGGCGTACGGCGTCGACCTGCTCGGTGGCGGCGTCCGCCACCGAGTGCGTACGACGCGCCAGCGTGCGGATCGCGCCGTCCAGCGTCTGCTGCACCACCGACTGCCGGGCCTCCTGGTCCTCGGCCAGGGCGCGCAGCCACTGCCGGATCTCGGCGACCGACGACGAGGGCAGCAGCCCCATGTCGCTGACCTCGCCCTCCTCGACCACGAAGAGCGGGGAGTCCTTGAGGCCGCGGCTGGCGAGCATCCGGGCCAGGTGGGTGGTGATGGTGTCGACCGCCTCGGGCGGCGTGCGGTCGAGCACGATCGCGACCGCGGCCGAGCGGTCGGCGGCCTTGCGCAGGAAGTCCCACGGCACCTGGTCGGCGTAGCGGGCAGCCGAGGTGACGAAGAGCCACAGGTCTGCGGCGGCGAGCAGCTGGGCCGCCAGCACGCGGTTCTGCTCCTCGACCGAGTCGATGTCGGGGGCGTCGAGGACCGCGAGCCCGGGCGCCATCACCGGTGACGGGACGAGCTGCAGCGCGGCGGGGTCGTTGGTCTGGCGGTCGACCCGCTCGAGCTCGGGCAGCAGGCGGTCCTGGCCGAACCACCGGGCGTCGTCGGGGTGGTGCACCAGCACCGGCGAGCGCGTCGTGGGTCGCAGGACACCGGGAGCGGTGACACGGGTGCCGACGACGGAGTTGACCAGCGTCGACTTGCCGGCGCCGGTGGACCCGCCGACGACCGCGAGCAACGGCGCGTCGAGGGTCATCAGGCGCGGGATGACGTAGTCCTCGAGCTGGTCGACCATCTCGGTGCGAGCGGCACGCTGCTCCTCCGCGCCGGGGAGCTCGAGCGGCAGTCGCGCCTCCTGCAGGGCGCCGCGCAGCCGCACCAGGGCGGTCACCATGGCGGTCGTGCTGTCGGGGCCTGTCATCGCGTGGGGACCACCTGTCCGGGGAAGGAGATGTAGGGGCGGATCCGGCGCAGCTCCTCGACGTGCTCCTGGCCACGTACGGAGAAGTCGGTCGGCGCCGTGCCGCGCAGGTAGCGGTGGTGGAGGTAGCCGAGCTCGATGGCGGCGGCCTGGTACTCCCGCATCGCGCGCTCGGCCATCGGTCCGCCCTGGTGGCGGGCCCACCGACGCGCGTGCCGCCGGGCGCGCAGGTCGACCAGCCACGGGATGTCGGTGGCGGGCAGCAGACCGCGGTCCGCGGCGTCCTGCAGGGCCCGGGCGAGCAGCGGACGCTCGGAGCGACGCCGGTAGACGGCGAACGCGACCACGCCGAGGAACCCGGGGAACATCAACGTGCCGTAGACGACGAAGAAGTCGGTGGTGCCGGAGACGGTGGAGTAGTTCCACACGCCGTGCAGGAGGGCAGCCAGCGCGAGGCCGACCACGGGCGCGAGAAGTCGCACCCCCGTCCGCCGCGAGACGATCGCGAGACCCACGCCGATGCCGATGAACGCGGTGAAGAAGGGGTGGGCGAACGGGCTGATGAGGCAGCGGACGACGAACGTGGCCGTCAGGGCGGTCGTGCCGCCGGGGCCGAGCCCGTCCGTGCCGTCGTAGGCGGCAGCGAGGTAGAGGATGTTCTCGGTGTAGGCGAACCCGATGCCGACCATGCCGGCGTAGACGATGCCGTCGAGCACGCCGTCGAGCTCGTGCCGGCGCCACCACAGGAGCAGGAACAGGAACGCACCCTTGGTCACCTCCTCGGTGACGGGTGCGACGACGCCGAGCACGTCGCGCTCGGTGGCGCCGCCGGCCAGGCCCAGGCCCTGGAAGACGATGGCCGCGCCCGTGGCCGCGAACGCGCCCCAGAGCAGGCCGGCGACGAGGAGGTTGCGCGGCTCGGGCTCGTAGCGGTCGAGCCACATGAAGCAGCCGACCAGCGGACCGACCGGGACCGCCGCGAGGAGAGCCGCCAGCGCGAGGGATCCGGGCGCCCCCGACAGTGCGACGACCACGGCCATGACGACCCCGCCGAGGAGCACCAGTGCCGCCACCACAACGGTGAAGGCGACACTGTCGCGGCGGCCTCGTTGCATGGGTCCGACCCTAACGGAGCAGGTGCGGCGGCCGGTCCGCCGCCGCACCCCTTCGGGCGTCCCGTCAGCGGGGCCTGACGGCCCGGGTGGGCCGACTGGTCCGACGCGAGGTCTCGTAGCCGCGCTTGCGCGCGACGACCCGCACCGAGATCCGCTCGCCGCGATGGGTCGGCCGCAGCGCGAGCCGCTTCCCGGTCCCCACCTTCTTGCCGTCCGCCAGCCAGACGAAGCGGAGCTTCGTGCCGGCGGTCCAGTCACCCGGCCGCACCCGCAGGACCTCTCCCACCGACGGCCGGCCGAGGACCCGCGGACGCGGACCCGCCAGCCGCCCGCGGCGTACGTCGGCGTCGTCCTCGACGGCAGCGGTCGTCGGGGTGAGGCCCTCGGCGGCTCCCGTGACGTCGACGCTGATGCGAGCCCCGCGGTGCCGCGCACGCAGCTCCAGCACGTTCCCGGCCTCGCCCCCGAGCCGCCGTCCGTCGGCGTACCAGGCGTAGGTGAGCGTGGCGCCCGGACTCCAGGTGCCGGGGTCCACGCGCAGCTCGCGGCCCACGCGGGGCTTGCCCCGCAGCGTCGGCGTGCCGGCGACGACCGAGCCCGGAACGGGCGTCGGCGTCGTGGTCGGGTCCGGAGCCGGCGTGGTGGGGTCCGGAGTCGACGGGTCGGTCGGCGGGACGGTGGTCTCACCGGCCGCCGTGAAGGTGTGCACGACGGAGTGGTCGACGGCCCCGTAGGGGTCGGCGGTGCGCACGTACCACCCGTGCTCCCCCGGCTCCACGTTCCAGGTGGCGGTGAGCGGGGTGCCGCTCGCGACATCGTCGAACGCGGCGATCCGCTCGGTGGTGAGGATGTCGACGCTCAGCTCGTCGGTCGACAGCGTCTTGGTCCGCGGCGTCAGCCCCGAGGCGGCGTAGGGGATCTCGAACTCCTGGTGGACCGGCTCGAGCGACGGGTCCTCGGAGTCGAAGTCGTCCAGCGACGGCGAGTAGGTCCGAACGACGATGCGGCCGCCCTGGTTGTCGAAGTGCAGCAGGCGGAGGTAGCCCAGGCCACCCTCGGGCAGGCCCTGGTAGTCGAACAGCATCGAGTAGACGGTGCGGTCCGCGACGCCGTCGCCGTCGTCGTCCATCTCGTCGAGACGCGTGTAGGCGTCGTGGTAGTGACCGGAGCCGACGGCGATGACGTTGGCGTTGGGCGTCACGACCTCGTCCATGATCCGCTGCGGGATCGGGCCGAGCCCGCCCGTGGTGAGCATGAACTCGTGCAGGTTGAGGATCACCTTGCGCTCGGGGTGCTCGGCGATCACCCGGTTCATCCAGCGGATCTGTGCGTCGCCGGCGCCCCAGCCCATGGTGACGACCATCAGGTCGACGCCGTCGGCGCTGACGAGGTTGTAGCTGCCGCGGTTGTTCTCGTGCGACCCGCCGTACCAGGGCTTGTCGGCGTAGCGGGCCTCGCCGAACCACTGGCCGTAGGCGCCGTAGTCGTTGCGGTGGTGGCCGACGTCGTGGTTGCCGGCGAGCACGCTGTAGGGGATGCCCGCCTCGTCGAGGTCGCGGTAGGCGACGTCGGCACGCTCCCACTGGGCCGGCTGGTCCCAGTCGTTGACGATGTCACCGGTGTGCATCAGGTACTGCAGGTCGAGGTTCTTGCGCTGCCCGACGAGGAAGTCGTGGATGGCGCGCTGGTGCCGGTAGAAGTCGGGGTTCTGGTTGTAGTACTGCGTGTCGGACTCCCACGCGACCGTGAAGTCGTACTGGTCGCGCGGTGTCACGCCCTTCGCGGAGTACGGCGGCACCTGGTCGCCGCGCGTGCTCTGGCCGGGCGTGGTGAAGCCCTCGGAGTGCTGCACCAGGACGGTGATCCTCCCGTCCGCGACGTGGTCCTTCGCCGGCACGAGCGCGTCGAGCTCGAACTCCGTCGGGGCCCCACCGGTGCTCAGGTGCTCGTCGACCTCGTCCCACTCCCCCGCCGCCACGTCGAGGACGTGGAGGCCGATGCGGGCCTCGGCGTTGGCCGAGCCGGACCAGTGGACCCGGGCGGTGAAGTCGTCGCCCGCCCCCTCGGGCACCTCGACGGTGTAGAGCTGGTAGGGGAACAGGTCGTCGGACTCCGTGGTGGCGACCAGGCCGTCGGTGGTGGTGATCGCCGCGAGGTCGTCCTCGCCGAGCAGGACCGCGCCGTCGCGCGTGACGCGCCCGGCGTCGTACGCCGTCCCCGCGCTGGCGGTGACGGCCTCGTCGTCGGCGGCCAGGTGGAAGCCACGACGCATCTCCACGTCGAGCACGTCGCCCTCCGGGTCGCTGGGCGTCGCCTCCAGGGTGACGTCTCCCGCCTCCACCTCGGCGCCGTCCTCCGGCGCCTGGAGCGACGCCGACGGCTGCTCCTCGGGCGTGGTGAAGGCGATCGTGCGGGTGCGGGTGTTGCCGAGGGTGTCGACGGCGGTGAGCACCAGCTCGTGCCCGCCTGCCTCGAGCTCGACCGAGGAGGTCGGGTGCGGCAGCGTGATCTCCTCCCCGTCGAGGGTCGCCGTCAGCGACTCCACGCCGGAGCCGGCGTCGGTGGCCTGGGCGTCGACGTCGAACGACCCGCGCATGGTGGCGCCGTCCTCGACGGTGGCGCTGATCTGGGGTGCGGAGTTGTCGACGACCAGCGTCCGGGTGGCCGACTGGCCACCGGCCGCAGCGGTGACCGTGTGCTGCCCGTCCGCGACGGCCGTGGTGTCCCACTGGTGCAGCACCGAGTCGAACGCGTCGTCGGGGACGTCGAAGGTGGCGAGGAAGTAGACGAGGTTGGCGTCGGAGAAGCCGATCCGGGCGTCGGGCGCGGGGCAGCTGCGCTCCGTGGGCTCCTGGCCCTCGCCGGCCCCGGCGCACGACACGGGCCGCAGCACCCTCCCGTCGGGGAGCGCGAGGCGCGGGTCGACGGCGACCCAGTCGTCGTTGTTCTCGTTCGCGTCGGGCTGGGGCCAGGCCTTGGTGCCGGCGTAGATGCCGATCGTGACCTGCTCGCCCCTGACCACCTGCTCGAGGGGGACGTCGGCCGCGACTGTCTCCGTGCGCTCGTAGAACCCCTCGTCGAAGACCGTCAGCACCTCGTCGCCGATCTTCACGCCGTTGCGGAAGAAGGCGTCGGTGTTGGTGGCCTCGAAGGCGAAGCGCGGCGACGCCTCCAGGGACGGTACGACGTCGTCGACCTGCTGGCCGTCGATGGCGAGCGAGAGCCCGGACGGGTCGCCGTCGGTGGTGGCGGTGACCGGCGCGTCGCCGGAGACGAAGTCGCCGTCGGCGTGGTTGAGCCGCACGGGCGGCCGCGGCCCCTCGCCCAGGTCGATCCGGACCGGGCCGAGCGTGGTGGTGTGGGTGCCGTCGGACACCTCGAGGGTGTAGTCGACCCACTGCTTCCCGTAGAGGTCGACGGAGGGGATCGTGTAGACGAACCGGTCGGGCGACTCGAAGCGCAGCGACCGGGTGATCGGGTCGCCCACGTCGGTGGCCAGGGTGAGCTCGGCCGTGCGGACCTGGTGGTCGTCGCGGACGTCGAAGCCCAGGGTGAGGTCCTCGGTCTCGGGCAGCAGGGGGCCGCCGGTGAGGTCGTCGATCCTGGGGGCCGTGTCGTTGGCCGGCGTGGCGACGAGGCCGTCGGGGACCTGGTCGGCGTGGGTGTAGCCCGGTGTCGGGGCATCGAGCAGCGTCATCGTCTGGACGGTTCCGTCCTTGGGCTGCGGCACCCACAGGTGGTCGGGCGAGTCGGCCGGGTTCCAGGCGTACTGGATCGCAGTGGTGGCCGTGGTCTGGGCGTCGGTGAAGTAGTAGGAGGTGCTGGTGTCGATGCCGGTGTTGGTCATCACCTGGATCCCACGCAGGCCGCCGTTGGACATGCCCGCCGTGCGCAGCTCGACGAGGTCCTCACCGGCCGTCAGGCTCTCTCCGAACGCCGCGTTGAAGTCGTCGGCGGTCATCGCCTCGTTCGCGGCGTTCTTCACCCACAGCACGAGCGTCTGGCCGGGGTCGATGACCGCGTCGCGCGGCACGGCCGGCCACAGCGCCTGGTTGGTGGTGACCGCGTTGGCGTCGATGTAGAGGTAGTTGAGGGTGAAGTCGCGGAAGTCCACCGGGGCGTCGGAGGCGTTGTAGACCTCGACGAACTCGTAGGCGTCGGCGCCGCCGACGTTGGCGGTGTCGGGGGCGACCTCGGTGACCTGCAGGATCGGTGCATCCAGGTCGGGGTCCGTCGGAGGCGCCGGCGGCTGCGTCGGCACACCGGGCTCCTCGGCCGGGGGCTCCTCCGGGTCCCCGTCCTGACCGGTGGCGAGCTGTTCGTCGCGCACCGCGCCGGGGTTGGGGGCCTGCTGGGTGGCGAGCACGCGGTGGACCGCGGTGCCGTCGGACGGGACGGCGTACTCCACCGTCTTGTCGACGCCCTTGTCGCCGGAGGTCCAGCTGACCTGCGCCACGTCGGTGGTGGCGCCGGCGTCGGTGCGGCGGATCCACATCGTGGTGCCGCCGTTGTTCAGACCGTTCTGGCCGGAGAGGACGGCGAGGTCGTAGGAGCCCGTCCATCCGAGGCCGGTGTAGAAGTCGCGGAAGTCCTGCTCGGACAGGGCCGCGTCGCCCGTGAAGCCACTGTGCCGCGGCCACATCACGAGCGTGCCGTTGGCGGGCACCGTGGCGGCGGGGTCGTGGGTGAGGGTCTTCTGGGTGGTGCCGCTCAGGTAGACGACGGAGTAGCCGGCGTCGGCGAGGTTGATCGGGGCGTCGGTGGTGTTGCGCACCTCGACGAACTCGAAGGCGTCGACCGACGAGCCGTCGGCGGTGGGCCGGTTGCTCGAGTCGACGTTGATCTCGGTGACCACGAGCGCCGGCGGGCCGGCCGCCGCCCGGGCCGGCAGCGTCGCCACGGCGAGTGTCCCCGCGGTGAGGGCCACCGAGGCGGCCAGGGTGGTGAGGGAGCGCAGGACGTGTCTCGCAGACGGCATGGCTGCACCCCACAGGCGGCGCGTGAACCGCTCACGACCGCTCGGTGAACGTGGTCGCTCGCCCGGACGTCAGGTCTGCCTTGGCGCATGCCCGACCGGCACGCCAGCGTCGTACAGTGACCGCGTGAGCGAGCCGACTGCCGAGATCCCCGCCGAGACCGTCCAGAGCGTCGACGAGACCGCCGACCAGCCGAAGACCGAGTCGCACGACCCCGCCGTGCCGGCCGCCTACGCCGCCTTCATGCGCGAGGGCTGGGGCGACCGCACGCTCGACGTGCAGCGGCACCCGGTCGCCGACCGGGCCGCCGAGCGTCGCGCGAAGCTCGTCGCTGCGTTCCCCGACGACCGCCTCGTGCTGCCCGCCGGGACCTTCAAGGTGCGCGCCAACGACACCGACTACCGCTTCCGGCCCGACACCGCCCACACCTACTTCTCCGGCAACCAGACCTCCGACGCCGTGCTGGTGATCGAGGACGGCGAGTCGGTGCTCTACGCACGGCCCCGCTCCGAGCGCGACACCGACGAGTTCTTCCGGGACCGGCAGTACGGCGAGCTGTGGGCCGGTCGTCGCCCGTCGGCGCAGGAGATCTCCGACTCCCTCGGCATCGAGGTGCGCCACGTCCAGGACCTGCCGTCCTTCGACGACGACCGCAAGACCCGTGACCTGACGCGCGACGAGGACCTCGCCCGCGTCGCCGACGAGCTGCGGCTGGTCAAGGACGAGTGGGAGATCGGCGAGCTCCAGGAGGCCTGCGACATCACCACGCTCGGCTTCGAGGACTCCGTGCGCGAGTGGGACCGCGTGCGCGAGTTCGGCGAGCGCTGGATCGAGGGCACCTTCTTCCGCCGCGCCCGCGCAATGGGCAACGACATCGGCTACGACTCGATCTGCGCCGGCGGCTCGCACGCCACGACGCTGCACTGGATCGACAACACCGGCGCGATCGAGCCGGGCAAGCTGGTGCTGCTCGACATGGGTGTGGAGGGGCACAACCTCTACACCGCCGACGTGACGCGCACACTCCCGGTCGACGGACGCTTCACGTCGCTGCAGCGCGAGCTCTACGACCTCGTCTTCGCGGCGCAGCAGGCCGGCATCGACGCCGTACGCCCCGGAGTGCCGTTCCTCGCCGCCCACAACGCCGCGATGAAGGTGCTCGCCCACGGCCTCGAGGACATGCAGCTGCTGCCGGTCTCCGCGGAGGAGGCCCTCGACCCGGAGTCCAAGGTCTACGCCCGCTGGACCCTGCACGGCACGTCGCACATGCTCGGGATGGACGTCCACGACTGCGGTCGCTCGTCGGCCGACATCTATCCCAAGGGCGACCTCGCCGAGGGCATGGTGCTCACCGTCGAGCCGGGTCTCTACTTCCAGGAGGACGACCTGCTCGTCCCCGAGGAGCTCCGCGGCATCGGCATCCGCATCGAGGACGACATCCTCGTCACCGCCGACGGCAACCGGAACCTCTCGGCCTCGCTCCCCCGCACGTCCGCCGGCGTCGAGGAGTGGATGGGCTCCCGCATCGGTGGTTGACGCGGCGCCCGCGTCCAGCCTCGCGGTCGTCGACGGGCTCCCACGCTGTCACCACTTCGACGCGTACCGGTGCCGATCGTGCACGCTGCTCGGCACCACCCGCGACGACCAGCTCTCCGACAAGGAGGCGCACGCCCGCGGGCTCGTGTCCGCTCCGGTGTGGCTGCCGACCGTGGCGGGCCCCGACGTGGGGTTCCGCAACAAGGCCAAAATGGCGGTCGGGGGGACCGTCGACGCGATGACGCTGGGCATCCTCGACCGTGACCTGGTCGGGGTCGACCTGCGCGACTGCGGCCTGCACTCCGACGGCCTCCGGGCGGCCCTCGACCGCGTCGGCTCGTGGGTGAGCGACGCCGGTCTGACGCCGTACGACGTCGGGGCGCGGCGCGGCGAGCTCAAGCACGTGCTGCTCACCGAGTCGCCCGACGGTGAGCTCATGCTCCGGCTCGTGATGCGCTCGACGGCGCTGGAGGCGCGCGTCCGGTCCCGCCTGCCTGCGCTCCTCGAGGCCGTGCCGGCACTGCGGGTGGTGACGATCAACCTCCAGCCCGAGCACAAGGCCGTGCTGGAGGGTGAGCGGGAGATCGTCCTGACGGCGGAGTCGACGCTGCCGATGCGGCTCGCGACCGGGGTCACGCTGAGGCTCGGCCCGCGGTCGTTCTTCCAGACCAACACACGTGTCGCCGAGGCGTTGTACGACCAGGCGCGCTCGTGGGTCGCGGCGCTCCCCGAGGTGCATACGGCCTGGGACCTCTACTGCGGCGTGGGTGGCTTCGCGCTCCACCTCGCCGGACCGGGCCGTGACGTCCTGGGTGTGGAGGTGTCGGCCGACGCCGTCGACGCGGCTAGCTCAACGGCAGCCGAGCTCGGCGTGGCGGCGCAGTTCGTCGCGGCGGACGCGACGGCGTACGCCCTCGGCTCGGACGCGGTGCCGGACCTCGTCGTGGTCAACCCGCCCCGGCGCGGCATCGGCTCCGACCTGGCGGCCTGGCTCGAGACGTCAGGCGTGCGTCACGTCGTCTACTCGTCGTGCAACGCCGAGTCGCTCGCGCGCGACCTGGCACTGATGCCGTCGCTGCGGCCGGTCGAGGCGAGGGTGCTCGACATGTTCCCGCACACCACCCACTACGAGGTCATGGTGCTGCTCGCGCGCTGAGGGTCAGCCGCGGCGGATCCGCGGTCCCGTGCTCGCCCTCATCACGCGGAACGAGTCGCTGTGCCCGTCGTCCACGGTGGACGCGAGCACGGCCGGATCGGTCGTGGCGAGCGGCGCGAAGGCCTTGATGCCCAGGCGGACCCAGCGGGGCGACGAGAGGCACGCGGTGGGAACGGACACGG
This sequence comes from Nocardioides sp. T5, assembly GCF_048161455.1. NCBI lineage: Bacteria > Bacillati > Actinomycetota > Actinomycetes > Propionibacteriales > Nocardioidaceae > Nocardioides > Nocardioides sp. T5. The sequence continues at coordinate 3,307,157 of NZ_CP182415.1, forward strand.
CAACCACGTCCGCACCGGCGTCGTACCTGGCGCGCAGGGCGCGACAGTCGAGGTGCTGTCCCCTTTGCGTGAGCGTCGCGCGCGCCCGTCGCCCCTCCTCCTTCTCGATCCCGAGGCGGTAGCCGCCCGACGGGGTCCGGACAGCGACCTGCATCGAGTGGTCCCGCACGCCCGCGAGGTCGGCGAAGTGGACCGTGAACCTCAGTCGCCTCTCCCCGTGCGCGGCGACGGTGCGAACGATGTCCGCCGGTGACGGGTCCGGCACCGGGGGCAGCTCGGCGTCCTCGTCCGCGAGCCAGCCGAGGACGCCTGCGTCCCCAGCGGGGTCGTGCGTCACCACCTTCTCGGCGTGGGCGGCGGCCGGTGCGAGGAGCGCGGCCGGGGCGATGAGCGCGACGAGGCGCAGGCCGAGACGTGACGGCACGGGACGAACCCTGGCTCCGGGGTCCTCAGCCACGACGCACCTTGGGCCCCGTGGCGATGGTGTCGCGGATCGCCCCGTCGCGGTGCGCATCGTCGGCGTAGGCAGCGTCCAGCTCGGGGTTGGCCTGCTGTCCTGACACGGAGACGGCGCCCACGCCGATCTGCACCCAGCGCGGAGCGTCGAGGCAGGACGTGGGAAGCGACGCCGTCACCGTGTCGGCGCGCAGGTCCACCTTGGCCCCCAGACCCTCGCAGTCCACGGTCCGCGGCCCACGATCGATGCTGGTGATCGGCTTGCCGCCCAGTCGCTCGACGAGGAGCTCGTAGTTCCCCTGGGGGGTGCGGACGCGGATCACGATGAACTGGAAGGGGTCGCGCTCGAGTGCCCGGAACGCCACGCCCACCCGCAGCCGCTTGGCGCCGTGTGCCACCGCTGTCCGGATCACGTCGGTCGCTTCGTGGTCGGGCGCAGGGACGGCCTCGCCGAGGTCCACCGCCTCGTCGACGAGGGTCACGGCGTCACCGACGGCGTCCTCGGTGACGACCTTCTCCGCGCGGGCAGCCGCAGGGGTGAGGAGAGCAACGGGGACGAGGACGGCAACGAGCCGTGTGGCGACACGAGACATGCGCGAACCCTAGGTTGCCCGTCGCCCGGGATGTGACACGAAGCACGGAATCGAAAGTATGAGCCTGCAGTTGGGCTGGACGTGCCTGCCTCGACGACCGTCCCCACGACCGTGGGTGACCTGCTGACCCAGCGGCGTGCCGTCGACCTCGCCCGCACCGAGAGCGCGCTGTGTCGCCTCGGACGCACCATCGACTGATCCTCGACCACCTGCGTCCCCGCCCGGTTGCGACTGCGCGGTCCCGAAAGGTTACCTCTTCAGTATGACTACATCTGTTACGGCGGAGAAGAAGCCCACCCGCTTCCGGCTCCCCTCCTTCGGCGTCCAGGTCCTCATCGGCCTGGTCCTCGGCGTCGTCCTCGGACTCGTCGCCCGCAGCATGGGTGCGGACGGCGTGGACGCCACCACCGGCGAGGTGGACCCCAACTGGCTCACCGAGACGCTCAGCACCATCGGCGGCACCTTCGTGACGCTGCTGCGCGCCGTCGTGCCCCCGCTCGTCTTCCTCGCGATCGTGGCCTCGATCGCCAACCTCCGTGACGTCACCGGCGCCGCCCGGCTCGCATGGCGGACGCTGACGTGGTTCGCGATCACCGCGCTCATCGCGGTCGTCATCGGCATCGTGCTCGGCCTCGTGCTGCAGCCTGGTGACCACACGAGCGTCACCTCCGACGCGGCGTCGGCGCCCTCGACGACCGGCTCCTGGCTCGACTTCCTGACCGGCCTGGTCCCCGCCAACGTGCTCGGGCTCGAGGGCTCGGCCTCCGACGACGGCTCGGTCGGCCTGTCCTTCAACGTGCTGCAGATCCTCGTCGTCTCCATCGCCGTCGGCATCGCGACCCTCAAGGTCGGCGAGGCCGCCGAGCCGTTCCTCGCCTTCGTCCGCTCCGCGCTCGCCGTCGTGCAGAAGGTCCTCTGGTGGATCATCCTGCTCGCCCCGGTCGCGACCGTCGGCCTGCTCGGCAACGCCGTGGCCAGCTACGGCTGGGACGCGCTGGGGTCCCTCGGCATGTTCACCGTCGCGGTCTACGCCGGCCTCGCCCTCGTGGTCGCGGGCGTCTACCCGACGCTGCTCCGCCTCCACGGGCTGTCGGTGCGCCAGTTCTTCTCCGGTGCGTGGCCGGCCATCTCGCTGGCGTTCGTGTCGCGATCCTCGGTCGGCACCATGCCCGTCACCGAGTCCGTCACGGTGAAGAACCTCGGCGTCCCGCGGTCCTACGCGTCGTTCGCCGTCCCCCTCGGCGCCACCACCAAGATGGACGGCTGCGCCTCGATCTACCCCGCGATCTCGGCGATCTTCGTCGCTCAGTTCTTCGGCCTCGACCTCTCGGTCACCGACTACCTGCTGATCGCGTTCGTCTCGGTGATCGGCTCGGCCGCCACGGCGGGCGTGACCGGTGCGACCGTCATGCTCACGCTCACGCTCTCCACGCTCGGCCTGCCGCTCGAGGGCGTGGGCCTGCTCCTCGCCATCGACCCGATCCTGGACATGGGCCGCACCGCGGTCAACGTCACCGGGCAGGCGCTCGTACCGACGATCGTCGCCAAGCGAGAAGGCATCCTCGACCGGGCGACGTACGACGCCCCGCGCGGGCGCGAGGCCTGGCGCGAGGACGTCGACGCCCGGGAGCCGGCGACCGCCGCAGCCTGACGACTCAGGCCCTGTGGCAGGCGTCGGGCCTACGATCCGTAGGCCCGACGCTCCGACGGTCCGAGTCGTCGCCGCGCGCCCCCGGCAGGATTCGAACCTGCGGCCCAGTCATTAGAAGTGACTCGCTCTATCCAGCTGAGCTACGGGGGCTCTGCCATCCACAAGTCAATCATGGCCAGGCACCTGGGCGTCGCGATCCTCCTACAGTTGGGCGATGGCGGTGCACCACACCAAGGACAAGGGCGATCTCGGCACCGCGAAGGCGCATGCCGACCTCGTCGCCCGCGGATTCATGGTCCTGTTCCCTGCGACCGAGCACGCCGAGTTCGACCTGGTCGCCTATCGACCCAGCACCTTCGTGCGCGTGCAGGTGAAGTACCGCTCGGCGTGGTCCGGCGCCATCACCGTGCGATTCCGCTCGGTCTGGGCGGACCGGCACGGGACGCACGTGAAACCGTCCGACAAGTCCCAGGTGGACGTCGTGTGCATCTACTGCCCTGAGACCGACTGCTGCTACTACGTGCGGCCCGAGGAGCACGGCGAGTCGGTCACCCTCCGGGTGTCGCCCACCCGCAACGGACAGGTGCACGGCGTGCTCTCGGCCGACGACTTCCGCGCCGTCCGGGTCTCCCCCGCCAGAGGACCGGCGTGACGCCTGCCGACACGCCCGCCGACCTCCCGGATGACGCGACCGCGCGCGGTCAGGATGTGGCCAGGCCCCGCCACGTATGAGGTAGCGGGGCCGAATGCTTGCCCGACGCGTCCGGGTCCGCAGACGTACGACGGCCCGGAGCAGGAGGTCTCTCGACCTCCGGCTCCGGGCCGTCAGCGTGCGTCAGGCAGACGGGCGAACCGTCAGACGCCCAGGTTGAGCGCACCCAGGATCTGGTTCAGCAGGGTCTGCAGCTGGCCCAGGAGCCCGGCGAGCGGGCCACCGTCGAGCAGACCGACGACCGCGCACAGCAGGTTGCCGAGCAGGTTGCCGGCACCGGCGACCGCGGTGATGTCGAGCACGACGCGCTGTAGGTCGATCTGCAGGCCGAGGACGTTGAGGTCCAGCGGGCCGAGCACCAGGTTGAGGATGTCGCAGGCACCCGCATTGGCGGCGACCCGGCCGTCGGTGACCGAGCTGCCGTTGATCTTCTTGATCGGGATGGTCTGGATGCCCGAGAACTTCGTGTTGGGTCCGGCGTCCTTGATGACGCCCTTCATGAAGCCCTTCATGTAGAGCACGCCGTCACGCTCGACGACCTTGATCGGCGTGAACGAACCACCGACCTTGTCGCCGTTCGACGTCTTGCCGACGACCTTGCTCGTGATCTTGCCGGCGTCGGACTTGCCGACCACCGACTTGCTCGAGGTCGGCGCGGCGGACGAGCTTGCCACGGTGAGCGTGGTGAGGCCGACGGTCATGGCCAGGGCGACCACCGCCCCTGCGGCGAGCCGCCGGGCTACGTGCGTGAACTGGTTCATGTTCCCCTCCGAGTGGTGTTGCCTCCCGCGAAGCAGCATCTGCCGCTCCCTCCGCTGGACGCTAAGCACGGACGCTCGCGGCGGTCATACCCCAACAGGTAGGACACCGGGTCGAACTCCCGTTCACACCCGTTTTCACCGCCCTGCGGGTGAGGGCCGGCTCATGCGGCGCGGGAGCGCGGGTACGGGGCCGTCGTCGCATCCCCCCACCAGATCGGAGTCCCGATGTACCAGGACCTGGGCCTGAGCCTCCTGACCGTGCTCGGCGTGCTCGCCGGCATCGGCGTGCTGCTGTACGTCCTCGCGGTGCTCGACCCGACCAGCGTCCGCACAGCCAAGCAGCTGCCGACGCACCGCGCGCCCCGCGGCGGCGCCGACACCTGACCGGCCCGCCCGTACGCCCTGCGGCTCAGCCCGCGGCGTACGCCTCGATCTCCGCGCCGATGCGCTCCTTGACGTCCGCGGGTGCGAACGACGCGTCGACGGCCGCCCGCGCGAGGTCGGCCACCCCCTGCTCGTCGAGGTCGAGCAGGCCGGCCGCCACCTCGTAGTCGCGGTTGAGCGACGTGGCGAACATCGGCGGGTCGTCGGAGTTGATGGTCACCGTCACCCCGGCGTCGACGAAGGTCCGCAGCGGGTGGTGCTCGATCCGCTCGACGGCACGGGTCGCGATGTTGGACGTCGGGCACACCTCGAGCACGACCCCGGTGTCGGCCAGGTGCGCGAGCAGCTCGGGGTCCTGCGCAGCCGAGACCCCGTGGCCGATGCGCTCGGCGCCGAGCAGGCGCAGTGACTCCCAGACCGTCTCCGGCCCCGTCGTCTCGCCCGCGTGCGGCACCGACCGCAGCCCGGCGGCGCGGGCGGCGTCGAAGTGGGGGCCGAACTGCGCCCGCGGGACCCCGACCTCGGGCCCGCCCAGACCGAAGCCCACGAGGGCGTCCGTGCGGTGCTGCAGGGCGTACTCGAGGGTCGCGTCGGCGGCCGGCAGACCGGACTCGCCCGGGATGTCGTAGATCCAACGCAGGACGAGCCCGAAGTCACGCTCGGCCGCGACCCGCGCGTCCTCGATGGCCTCGGTGTAGGCCTGGATGGGGATGCCGCGGACCACGGACGTGTACGGCGTGCAGGTGAGCTCGGCGTAGCGCAGGTTCTGGCCCTCGGCCATCTCGCGGGCGACCTCGTAGGTCAGCAGCCGGACGTCCTCGGGCGTGCGGACCAGGTCGACCACGGCGAGGTAGACCTCGATGAAGTGGGCGAAGTCGCGGAAGGTGAAGAACTCCCGCAGCGCCTCGAGGTCGGACGGGACGCCGGCCGCCGGGTGGCGCGCCGCGAGCTCGGAGACGATCCGCGGCGACGCCGACCCGACGTGGTGCACGTGCAGCTCGGCCTTGGGCAGGCCGGCGATGAAGGACTGGAGGCTCACGCCCCGCAGTGTCGCAGACCTGCCGAGGACCTCAGCCGACCATCTGGGCGGCGATGTCCTGCAGCGTCTCGCCCTCGACGACCTCGCCGTCGACCAGCACCGTCGGCGTGGAGTTGACGTCGGCGTCGGCCGCGGCCTCGCCGGCCGCCTCGACCCAGCCCTCGAACGCCATGTCCTCGATGCCGGGGCGTACGGCGTCCTCCTCGGCACCGGCCTCGACGGCCCACTCGACGAGCTGGTCGCTGTCGGGGAAGGGACCCGACTCGGCCGGCTGGTTGTCGAAGAGCAGGTCGTGGAACTCCTTGGCGACCTCGGGGCCCGACTCGTCGAGCACGACCGCGAAGGCGTTGGCGGCCTCGGGCGAGTAGTCGCTGATCCGCTCGAGGAACGGGAGCGGGCGGTACTCGACGTTGACGTCGCCCGCCTCGACGGCGGCGTCGAGCTGGTCGCCCACGGTCTGCTCGAGCTGGCCGCAGAAGGGGCAGAGGAAGTCCTCGTAGATCACGATCGACTTCGGCGCGTCCGCGTCGCCGACGACCATGCCGAAGTCGTCGCTCGCGCCGGCCGGCGCGGTGTCGGGCTTGTCGGAGCCGAGGTTGGTGACCAGGAAGTAGCCGCCGACCATCAGGACCAGCACCGCACCGATCAGCCCGAAGCGGGTGAGCTGCTCCTTGCGCTTGGCCTTCTTGCGACGCTCCTCGGCCTCGGCCCGGGAGCGCTCGGTCCGCGCCCGACGGGCCTCTCGCCTGGCGGCCGTCGCCGCCTTCTCCTCAGCCGTCCTGTGCGAGCTCTTCTTCTGCGCCATCGAGGCTTCCTTCGTGATCGGTGTGCTCATCTGCCGGTGCTGCACCCCCGACCCTATGAGGCGAGGCTGAGTCGACCCTGAGAGCGTCCAGGTCCACGGGAGGGAGCGTCCAAGTAGGGTGGCCCGTCGTGAGCGACAGACTGGTGTGGATCGACTGTGAGATGACCGGGCTCGACCTCGGGGCCGACGCGCTCATCGAGGTCGCAGCCCTCGTGACGGACTTCGAGCTCAACGTCCTCGGCGAGGGCGTCGACGTGATCATCAAGCCCTCGCAGGAGGCGCTCGACCAGATGGTCGAGTTCGTGCGCTCGATGCACGAGAAGTCCGGCCTCCTCGAGGAGCTCTCCAGCGGTACGACGCTCGACGAGGCCGAGCAGCAGGTGCTCGACTACATCAAGGAGCACTGCCCCGACGGGAGCCGTCCCCCGCTGGCCGGCAACACCGTGGCGACCGACCGCACGTTCCTCGCTCGCGACATGCCCGGTCTGGAGTCGTTCCTGCACTACCGGATCGTCGACGTCTCCTCGATCAAGGAGCTGTCGCGCCGGTGGTACCCGCGGGCCTACTTCGCCGCGCCCACCAAGCGGGGCAACCACCGCGCGCTCGCCGACATCCAGGAGAGCATCGAGGAGCTGCGCTACTACCGCGAGGCCGTCTTCGTGCCCCAGCCCGGCCCCGACAGCGCCAGCGCCAAGGAGATCGCCGCGCGTCACGGCGGGCAGCTGACCGGCCTCGGTCCGGACACCGACGCCGATTCCGGCTCCGCGGGCTGAGTGTCCTACACTTCTCGTCGTCCGCAGCGCTGGCGCTGTGGGACATGGTGGGTATAGCTCAGCTGGTAGAGCGCCGCCTTGTGGTGGCGGATGTCGCGGGTTCAAGTCCCGTTACTCACCCCAGACAGATCGAGCCCCCGGCCTGACCAGGCCGGGGGCTCGAGTCGTCCTCAGGTGACGTCGGGGTCCGCGGCGCGGCGGACGGGGACCCGGATCGGGACGCGCGCGTGGCCGATGGGGTTGGCCTCGGCGACGCGGTCCATCGCGTCGACGATGTTGCGCAGGTTGATGATGAGGGCGCCGTAGACCGGCCACTCGGGCGAGCGCTCCGTGGCCCGGAGGTCCTCGGTGAGCGTCTCGAGCCGGCTGCGTACGTCGAGCAGCGCGGCGGCGTCTGCCGCGCTGGTCGCCCGACCGGCATCGCCCAGCATGGAGATCCACCGGTCGGCGAAGTCCTCGCCCCAGGTCTCGCGGTGCGCGCGCTGACCGCCGAGGGTGCGGGCCAGGCTGCGGGTCTCGGCGACCGCCTGCTCCATGCGGCGCAGCAGCTCGTGCCAGTCGCTGGGGTTCTTCATCGCGCGCGCCGAGCGGCGCGGGTTCATCCGGGCGCTCTCCTGGGACTGGCGGACCAGCGCCCAGGCCTGCTCGAGGTCGCCGTCGAGGTCGCGGGTGCGGTCGATCCAGCCCTTGACGTCCTCGTCCTGACAACCATCACCGAGCCCTCCCGCCATGTCGACCAGCAGCTCGCCGATGCGGTCGTCGATGCGGTCGAGCGCCTGCGCGGCGGTGTGGCGCCGCAGCGGCGGCCACACCAGGACGTTGACCAGCAGGCCGACGGCGACACCGATCGCGGTGTCGAGCAGTCGCGCGATGAGCAGGCGGTCACTGTCGAAGCCGGTGGTGAGGACCACCAGCCCCGTCGTGGCGATCGTCGTCGCCTCCGCGCCCAGCCAGGGCACGGAGCCGAGGATCAGCGCCACGACCAGCAGCAGGGTGATCGCCCCCGTGCTCAGCCCGAGGGCCTCACCGACGATCGTGGCGAGCAGGACCGCGACGACGGTCGCGGCCACCTGCTGCATGCCCTTGGAGAAGGTGCGGTAGACGGTCGCGTGCACCACCAGCAGCGCGGCCCAGGGCGCCAGGAACGGCTGCGGCACGTCCAGCACGCTCGACGCGATCAGCCACGCGGCGACGGCGGCCACCACGGTCTTGACCAGCTGCAGGACGTCGTTCCACCAGATCGGGTCACCCAGCTTGTCGTCGACGCGCTGGCGCCACCTCTCCCCGAAACTCTCCCCCGCGCTCTCCCTCTCGTGCTCCCTCATGGTGCTCCTCTCCCTCACCGATCGACCCTACGGACGTCGACGGGCGGTGCAAGCACCCGAAGAGGGGTGCGCGACTGTCGGCGGCCTCAGGCCAGGGAGAGGAAGAGCTTCTCCATCTTCTTCACGTCGAGGCTGTCGACCTCACCGTCACCGGCGACGAGGCACTGCTGCAGCCCGGAGGCGACGATGGCGAAGCCGGCGCGGTCGAGCGCCTTGGACACCGCGGCGAGCTGGGTGACGACGTCCTCGCAGTCGCGCCCCTCCTCGAGCAGGCGGAGCACGCCGGCAAGCTGCCCCTGGGCGCGCTTGATGCGGTTGATGACGGGCGTCATCTCGTCGGGGTCGAGCTGCATCAGTCCTCCTGGGTGGACGTGGTGAGTGCGGCGAGGGCCGCGGTGAGTCGCTGCTTGGCGTCGGCGGCGACGGAGTCGAGGGCGTCGGCTCCGGCCAGGCCCATCATGGCGTCGGGGTCGAAGGCCTCCACGAGCGTGGTCGCGTCGTCGAGGGCGCGGACGACGACGTTGCACGGCAGCACGGCCGCGATCGACGGGTCGACCTGGATCGCCTCGTAGGCCAGCGGCGGGCGGCAGGCGCCGAGGATCACCTGCGGGGGCAGGTCGACGTCGAGCTTGGCCTTCATCGTGGCCGCGAGGTCGATCTCGGTGAGGATCCCGAAGCCCTGGTCCGTGAGGGCCGCCCGGGTCGCCTCGACGGCCTCGTCGTAGGGGCGGTCGACCTGGACGGACATCGTGTAGGTGGTCATGGACCAAGCATACCCCCCGGGGTGTTTTTGCGTTCCTCGGCGATACCCCCTAGGGTATACAACGACCGATCAGAACGTTCGCAGACGAGAGGAACCGCATGTCACGCCCGACGCCCGAGATCACCCTCGAGGAGTTCGCCGCAGCGCACCAGGACGGCACGACCGTCGACGTGCGCGAGCGCGGGGAGTACGCGCAGGGACACGTCCCCGGCGCCGTCCTGGTGCCGATGGGCCAGCTGGCCTCGCGCCTCGGCGAGCTCGACCGCTCGTCCCGGATCCACGTCATCTGCGCCTCGGGCAACCGCTCGAAGGCGATGACCGACCTGCTCGTTGCCCAGGGCTTCGACGCCGTGTCGGTCGCCGGCGGCACCCAGGCCTGGATCGCCTCGGGCCGCGCGGTGGGGGTGGGTCTGTGATGACCGACCTGACCGTCCTCGTGATCGACACGCCCACGCTCGGCGACCGCAGCTACCTGGTGCACGACGGCGAGGTCGCCTTCGTGGTCGACCCCCAGCGCGACATCGACCGCGTGCTGACCCTCCTCGACGAGCACGGCGTACGCCTCACGCACGTCTTCGAGACCCACATCCACAACGACTACGTCACCGGCGGCCTCGCGCTCGCGGAGCAGACCGGTGCCCACTACCTCGTCAACGGCGAGGACGAGGTCTCCTTCTCCCGCACCCCGGTGGCGGACGGAGACGTCGTCGAGGTGGGTGGACGCATGCGCGTGACCGCGCTGGCGACCCCCGGCCACACGTTCACCCACCTCTCCTACCTCCTCGTCGACGCGGCCGCCGAGGGCGACCAGCACGTCGGCGTGTTCTCCGGCGGGTCGCTGCTCTACGGCGCCACCGGTCGCCCCGACCTCCTCGGGCCCGAGCACACCCACGCCCTGGTGCACCACCAGCACGCCTCGGCCCACCGGCTCGCCGAGCTGCTGCCCGACGAGGCGGAGGTCTATCCCACCCACGGCTTCGGCTCCTTCTGCTCCGCCACCCAGTCCGACGCCTCGTCGTCGACCATCGGCCGGGAGAAGCAGGCCAACCCCGTCCTCACCCAGGACGAGCAGACGTACGTCGACGAGCTGCTGGCCGGTCTCGGCCCGTGGCCGGCCTACTACGCGCACATGGCCCCGGCCAACGCCGCCGGCCCCTCCGAGCCCGACCTGTCACCCCCGGCGGTCGCGGACGCGACCGAGCTGCGGCGTCGCATCGAGGCCGGGGAGTGGGTCGTCGACCTGCGCAACCGCACGGCCTTCGCCGCGGGGCACGCCCCCGGCACGCTGAACTTCGGGCTCGACGGCGGCTTCGCGACCTACCTCGGCTGGCTCGTCACCTGGGGCACCCCGATCACGCTCCTCGGCGAGACCGCCGAGGACGTCGCGGAGGCCCAGCGCGAGCTGGTCCGCATCGGCATCGACCGCCCCGCCGCCCACGCGACCGGCGGCCCGGACGACTGGAGCGACCGCGAGCTCAGCTCGTTCGCGACCGCGACGTTCGCCGACCTCGCCCAGGTACGCCATCACCGCGAGGTCGTCGTCCTCGACGTGCGCCGCGCCGACGAGCACGACGCCGCGCGCATCGACGGCGCGGTCAACATCCCGCTCCACGAGCTGTGGGACCGGCTCGCCGAGGTGCCCGCGGGCGAGGTGTGGGTGCACTGCGCCGGTGGCTACCGCGCGTCGGTCGCCGCCTCGATGCTCGACGCCGCCGGTCGCTCGCTCGTGGCGATCGACGACTCCTTCGACAACGCCGAGCAGGTGGGTCTCCACCTCGTGGGACCCGACGCGTGATCGAGCTCCTCCTGGCCGTCGTCGCCGGAGCGCTCATCGGGCTCAGCCTGGGTGCGCTCGGCGGCGGCGGCTCCATCCTGGCCGTCCCCGTGCTCCTCGCACTCGGCCAGACCGCGACGCAGGCCACCACCGGGTCCCTGGTCGTCGTGGGCGTCACCTCCCTGGCGGGAGCCGTGACCGCCCACCGTGCCGGGAACGTCCTCCTCGCGCGCGGCGTCACGTTCGGTGTCGTCGCCATCGGCGGCGCGGTCATCGGCGCACACGCCTCCGCAGCCGTGCCCGAGCCCGTGCTGCTCGCCGCGTTCGCGGGCCTGATGCTCGTCGTGGCCGGCCTGATGACCGTCCGGCAGCTGCGCAGCCGGCGCGACACCTCCTCGGGCGCTCACGCCGACCGGCCCCGCCTCGACGACCCCATCATCACGTTCAGCCCCACCTTCATGTGCCAGTGCCCCCGCGCGCTGAAGGTGCTCGTCACCGCGACCGCGGTCGGCCTGCTCACCGGGTTCCTCGGCGTCGGCGGCGGGTTCCTCGTCGTTCCCGCCCTGACCCTCGCCCTCGCGCTCCCCATGGGCTACGCCGCCGGCACCTCGCTGGTCGTCATCACCATCACCAGCGCCGCCGCCCTCGCCGCCCGCGCCGGCACCGGCATCGCACCCGACTGGTGGCTCGTCGGCGCCCTCACCATCACCGCTGTCGCCGGCTCCATCGCCGGAGCACGCATCGCCGCCCGCACGGACACCGACCGGCTCTCCGCCGCCTTCACCGGCCTGGTCCTCCTCGTCGCCGCCTACACCGTCGCGATCGCCGTGCCCGCCCTCCTCTGACCCCCACGTCCCTGCACAGAAAACGAGTTCTGCTCATGACGTCGACGGCCACCCGCCGCCACGCCCGCACCCCGTCCCACGACGCTGACCCTGACGGCATCGGCTACCGCCCCGGCCCGCTCGGTCGGCTCGGCCTGTGGGTCACCCACCACCGCAAGGCGACCGCCCTGGTCTGGCTGCTCCTCGTCATCGGCCTCGGCGCGTTCGCACCCAAGGTCGAGGCCAACCTGTCCGGCGCCGGCTGGCAGGCCGACGGCTCCGAGTCCGTCGCCGTGCGCGAGCTCGCCACCGACAGCTTCGGCGGCAATGCCAGCTCCGCGATCCAGGTCGTCGTGCACAGCACCGACGGACCCGTCACCGAGGGAACCGGCGCGAGCGTCATCGACGAGGTCACCACCATCCTCGACGACGAGCCCCGCATCGCCGACGTCATCGCACCCCAGCCCGGCGCCACCCTGAGCCAGGACGGCGAGACCGCCGTCGTGCTCGCCGGCGCCGGCGCCGACCCCAACGAGATGGTCCGCGTCGCCGACGACCTCAAGGCCGAGCTCGAGGCCCTCTCCGGTGTCGGCATCGAGGTCAACCCGACCGGCGCCTCCCTGCTCTGGTCGGACTTCAACGAGGCCAACCTCGACGCCATGCTCAAGTCCGAGATGATGTCGTGGCCGGTCACCCTGGCCATCCTCGTCCTCGCCTTCGGCGCCCTCGTCGCCGCCGGGCTCCCGCTGATCCTCACCCTCGCCGGCCTCGTCGCCTCCGCGGGCTCACTCGTGCTCATCAACGAGCTCATCCCCGTCTCCATCTGGGCGATGAACTTCGCCATGATGTTCGCCCTCGCCCTCGGCATCGACTACGCGCTCTTCCTCGTCGTCCGGTTCCGCGCCGCCCGGATGGGGCACCACGAGACGCCACGCCAGGCCATCGCCGAGACGATGGACACCGCCGGCAAGGCCGTCCTGCTGTCCGGCGCCACCGTGCTCGTCTCGCTGTCCGCGGTCATGCTCGTGCCCTCGCCGGCGTTCCGGTCCATGGCCGGCGGCATCATGCTCGCCGTCGCCTTCGTCCTGCTGGCGACGCTGACCCTGCTGCCGCTCGTGCTGTTCAAGCTCGACCACAAGATCAACAAGGGAGCGCTCAAGTGGGTCCACACCGGTGAGCACCGGTCCGCGAAGTTCGCCGCCTGGGGCGAGCGCCTGTGGAAGCGGCCCATCGCGTTCGGGCTCGCGTCGCTCGTCGTCCTGCTCGCCCTCGCCGCGCCCGTCCTGGGGCTCAAGACCGCGATGCCGTCCATCCAGGTCCTCCCCGACGACGCCAGCGCCCGGGTCGGCTACAACCAGGTCAAGGACGCCTTCGGTGACGGAGCCCCCGGCACCCTCCAGGTCATCACCGACGCCGCTGACGCCAAGGCCACCGCCACGGTCCTCGCGGCCGACCCCGGCATCGCCGGCGCCATGCCCGCCCAGCCCGCCTCCGACGACGCCGGCGCGGACGCGGACCTGGTGCTCATCCAGGCAGTCCCGACCGTCGACCCGTCCGACCCCGAGCTCGCCGACACCGTCGACCGGCTCCGCGCCGACCTGCCCGACACTGCTCTCGTCGGCGGAGCAGCCGTGGAGAACCTCGACCTCAAGACACAGCTCGACGACTCCACCCCGCTCGTCATCGGCGTCGTGCTCGGTCTCGGGTTCCTGCTGCTCCTCATCGCGTTGCAGGCGCCGCTCATCTCGCTCCTCGGCACCCTGGCCAGCCTGCTGTCGACCGCCGCCGCGTTCGGTGTCGCGCGCCTGGTCTTCCAGGACGGCATCGGTGCGGACCTGCTCGGGTTCGAGTCCCAGGGCTTCCTGGACGCGTGGGCGCCGGTGTTCTTCTTCGCGATGATCTTCGCGATCGCGATGGACTACACCGTGTTCCTCCTCGCCTCCGCCAAGGAGCACTACGAGAAGTCCGGCGACCCCAAGGAGGCCATGGTCGGCTCGCTGGCCCACTCCGGACGCGTGATCTTCGCCGCCGGTGCCGTCATGGTCGCGGTGTTCTTCACCTTCGCGCTGTCCGGCCCGCTGCCCCCGAAGGAGATGGGCATCGTGCTCGGCGTCGCCGTGCTGCTCGACGCGTTCCTCGTGCGCCTCGTGCTGCTGCCCGTGATGCTCCGCCTCACCGGCCGGGCGGCATGGTGGACCCCGCGCTGGCTCACCCGCGTCCTCCCCAAGATCACGTTCTCCCACGGCTGACCCGGCCGCGGCAACCCACCACACACCCCTCAGAAGGAGATCCACCATGTGCCGAGCAGTGCGATGCAAGACCTGCGGCAAGACCACCTGGGCCGGCTGCGGCCAGCACGTCGGGCAGGTCAAGGCCGGCGTCCCGGCGAAGGACTGGTGCAACGGCCAGCACTCCGCTGCCGAGAAGGCCGCCAGCGGCTCGGGCGGCGGCTTCCTGTCCCGGTTGTTCAACCGGGACTGACCCTCACGGGTGGTACGCCGCCCGGTGCGGTCGCGGGCTCGCGAGCAGCACCGGGCACGTGGCCTCCCTGAGCACGGCGCGGGCGACCGGGCCGATGTGCGAGCCGATCGGCACGAGCGGGTCGTGGCGCCCGATCACGAGCAGCTCGGCGTCGGCGGAGGCCGCCACGAGGGACTCGGCGGCACGCCCCTGCTCGACCTGCACCTCGGCGTCCGTCGCGGCGGTGAGGTCGCCGAGCCGGTCGAGCGCGGCATTGACCTCGGCACGGCTGCTGTCGGACCAGCTGCGGACGTCCTCGGCCGACAGCGAACCCTCGTAGGGCCGCGGCAGCGACCACGAGTGGACGAGCCGCAGCTGCGCGTCCCGGGCGTGGGCCTCTGCCAGCGCGGCACGCAGCACCTCGTCCGAGCGGTCGGCAACGTCGACCCCGGCGACGACCACCCGCTGCTTCCCGTCGGGCCGCCAGCCGCTCGGCACGGCCACCACCGGCACCCGCAGGTGGGCGGCGACGCCGCCGGCGACGGTGCGGTTCACGATCCTGGACAGCCGCGACAGGTGCCGGTGCTCGAGCACGACCATCCGGGCGGTACGGCCGATCTCGACGAGCGCGCCCACCGGCGTGCCCCGCACGAGCTCGTGGGTGACGGGGACGGTGTCGCCGACGACGTCGTCGGCCAGCTTGACCGCCTCGGCGAGCCGCTCCGCGCCCCAGGCCTCGACGTCGGCCGCGGGGATCAGGACGTGGTCGGCGGGGATCGGGGTCAGGTCGACCGAGTGCACCAGGTGCAGGCCGCACCCGGCCCGCTGCGCCTCGTCCGCGGCGAAGGCGAGCGCGGACCCGAACTCCTCCGGTCCGACCCCGACCACGATGCGGGGCCCACGTGCGGTGGTGCGCTGCTCGGTCATGACGTCCTCCTCGACTGGTCCTGCGACCCGTCTCCTCGACTCCACTCTTCGCCTGCCGCGGCGGCGTACGAAGGGTCATTCGTCCCGGTGGCCCTCGGCAAAGGGCCCTCCCGCGCGAACGTCGCCGGCACGAGGATGGGAGCGAACCTGAGGAGGTCGCCATGCGTGCGTTGCGCCTGAAGGAGTGGAAGAGCGAGCCCGTTCTCGAGGAGGTCCCCGTGCCCGAGCCCGGGCCGGGCGAGGTGCTGGTGCAGGTGGGGGCCGCGGGCGCGTGCCACTCCGACCTGCACCTGATGCACGAGTTCGAGGCGGGCGCCGTGCCGTGGAACCCGCCCTTCACCCTCGGCCACGAGAACGCCGGCTGGGTGCACACCCTCGGCGAGGGCGTGACCGGCCTCGAGGTCGGCCAGGCCGTGGCGGTCGTGGGCGCCTGGGGCTGCGGCACCTGTGACCACTGCCTCGACGGCCTCGAGACCTACTGCGAGCGCCCCGACCTCGCCCCCGTTCCCGGCGGCGGTGGCGGGTTGGGCCTCGACGGAGGCATGGCCGACTTCATGCTGGTGCCGTCCGCGCGCCACCTCGTCCCCCTCCCCGACGGCCTCGAGGTGGTCGACGCGGCCCCGCTGACCGACGCCGCGCTGACGCCGTACCACGCCGTCCGCCGCTCGCTCGGCAAGCTCGGCCCCGGCACGACGGCCGTGGTCATCGGTGTCGGTGGACTCGGCCACCTCGGCGTGCAGGTGCTCAAGGCGATCACCGCCGCCCGCGTCGTCGCCGTCGACGGTCGCGACAGCGCGCGGGTGCACGCCTCCGAGCTGGGCGCCGACCTCGTCCTCGACCCGGGCCCCGACACCGTCGAGCGCATCCGGGAGGCCACCGGAGGCCGCGGCGCCGACGTGGTGCTCGACTTCGTCGGCTCCGACGAGACCCTGGCCACCGCGGCCGCCAGCATGCGCCAGCTGGGCGACCTCACGATCGTCGGCATCGCCGGCGGGACGCTGCCGGTGTCGTTCTTCGGCCTCCCCTACGAGACGAGCGTGCAGACCACCTACTGGGGCAACCGCCGCGAGCTGGTGGAGGTGCTGGACCTGGCCGCCCGCGGCCTGCTCCATGCCGACACGACGATCTACCCGCTCGAGGACGCGGTCGCGGCGTACGACGACCTGACCCACGGCCGGGTGGTCGGCCGCGCGGTCGTGGTGCCCAACGACACGTTCACGCCATGACGCCGGTGTCGCGCCGGAGCCCGCTGCCACGAGGGTCTACGTTGGCTCGGTGAACCCGGGCAAGAGCAGCTATGACGTCGTGGTGGTCGGCGGCGGGCACAACGCCCTCGTCAGCGCCGCCTACCTCGCCCGCGCCGGGCTGTCGGTGCTCGTGCTCGAGCGCCTGGGCCACACCGGCGGGGCGGCGGTGTCGGTCGAGCCCTTCTCCGGGCACGCGGCGCGGCTCTCGCGCTACTCCTACCTCGTCAGCCTGATGCCCGAGCAGCTGATGGCCGACCTCGACCTCGATGTCCGCCTCGCCTCGCGCACCACCGCGTCGTACACGCCCTGGACGCGCGGCGAGCGAAGCGGCGGCCTGCTGGTCGAGCGCCCCGAGGGCGAGGCGACGCGGGCGTCGTTCCGCGACCTCACCGGGGGCGACGAGGAGTACGCCGCGTGGGAGGCGTTCTACGGCGACGTCGGCCGGCTCGCCGAGGTCGTGGCGCCGACGCTGATGCGACCGCTGCCGCTCGAGCGGGACGTGCGCGCCCTCGTCGACGAGCGCATCTGGGCCGACGTCGTCGAGGAGCCCCTCGGCCGGGCGATCACCCGGCGCTTCGCCGACGACACCGTGCGCGGGGTCGTCGCCACCGACGCGCTCATCGGCACGTTCGCCTCGATGGACGACCCCTCGCTCGCGCAGAACCGCTGCTTCCTCTACCACCTGATCGGCAACGGCACGGGCGAGTGGCGCGTGCCGATCGGTGGGATGGGAGCGGTCACCGACGCGCTGGCCAGGGCCGCGGTCGACGCGGGCGCGGAGGTCGTGACGGGTGCGGGGGTCAGCGCGATCAGACCCGGCCCGGACGGCGCCGAGGTCGTCTGGCACGACGGTCAGCAGGAGCGCTCGGTGACCGGGCGGCGCGTGCTGTCCGGGGTCGCCCCCTGGGTGCTGCGCATCCTGCTCGGCGAGGGCGAGGACGCCGAGACCAAGCCCGCCGGCTCCCAGCTCAAGATCAACTTCCTCCTCGACCGGCTGCCGGCGCTGCGCTCGGGCGCCGACCCCGCGGTGGCCTTCGCCGGCACCCTGCACCTCGCCGAGGACTACTCGACCATCGAGCAGGCCCACGCCGCCGCGGCCGGCGGCGCGGTGCCCGACCCGATGCCGGGCGAGGTCTACTGCCACAGCCTGTCCGACCCCTCGATCCTCGGCGACCGCGCCGGCTCGGCGCACACGCTGACCTACTTCGGCCTGCACACGCCCGTGGGGCTCTTCGACGCCGACCCCGGCGCCAAGGACGTCGCCGTGCAGCGCGCCCTCGCCTCGATCGACGCGGTCCTGGCCGAGCCCCTCGCCGACTGCCTGGCCACGGACGCCGACGGTCGGCCGTGCATCGAGGCGAAGATCCCTCAGGACGTCGAGAAGGACCTGGCCATGCCGGGCGGCCACATCTTCCACGGCGACCTCGACTGGCCCTGGGCGCCGAACCGCTCGCGTCTCGACACCCCGGCCCAGCAGTGGGGCGTCCAGACCGGCCACGACGCGGTGCTGCTCTGCGGCTCCGGCGCACGTCGCGGCGGGGCGGTGTCCGGGCTCGGCGGCCACAACGCGGCACAGGCCGTCCTCGCCGAGCTCTGAGGACCACCTCGATTTCGCCTGCCGATCACCACGCGGTAGAGTTCTACTCGCTTCACCGCACGCGCCATTAGCTCAATTGGCAGAGCAGCTGACTCTTAATCAGCGGGTTCGGGGTTCGAGTCCCTGATGGCGTACAGATCAAGCCCCTGACCAGTGACAACGCTGGTCAGGGGCTTTCTCGTTGCCCGTCCTGTGCCCGTCACGTGCCCGAAAGCTGGCGTGGATTCGGTGTCACCGGGTGACTCCGAACCCACTACCAACGATCTTCGCCGGTCGCCTAGTCGGGCTGCTGGCCGCGGGGCACCACGTTGACGACGGTCTCGTCGACCGACGACTCGGTGCCGTCGCTGACCTGTACCGCGACGGGGTAGCTGCCCGGCGGCCGGTTTGCCCGGAAGGTCGCCACCGGGCCCGTGGCGTCGTCGAACTCACCGTCACCGTCGAGGTCCCACGCGTACGTGAGGTCGTCACCCTCGAGGTCGGAGGATCCCGAGGCATCGAGCTCGATGCGAGCACCCGGCTTGACCGTGTACGGACCCCCGGCGTCGGCGACCGGGGCGGTGTTGAGGCTCAGGCCGACGATGACCGGGTCGTGGTCGCTCGATCGGTAGGCCGTGGGCTCGTAGAGCGGCAGGGCCGACGACTCGCGCTCAAAGGCTGCCTCGCCCGCGTCGCGAACCTCGTCGTTGTAGTCGAACAGCGGCACCTCGTCGGCGTTGATCTTCCAGCCGCCGGCGCCCGTCACCTGGGCTGCGAGCGACTCAGTGGCCAAGGCGTGGTCGAGGTGACCGAGCAGACCGTCGAAGACGTACCCGTAGGACTGCAGGCCCTCGAAGCGCTCGAGCAGGTCGACGTAGCCGGCCGTCTCGAGCGTGGTGATCGGCCGCTCCATCGAATAGGAGTTGAGGTCACCGATGATCAGGAAGTCGGGGTCACCGCTCCCGGTCGGGTCGCTCGCCAGGTGGTCCGCGAGTGCCGCAGCCGCTCGGGTGCGGGTGAGGTCACAGTTGCCGGACCCGTCAGCGGGCGAGTCGTCGCCGGCTCCACAGCCGGAGCCCTTGCTCTTGAGGTGGTTTACCGCGACGGTGAACCGCTCGCCGGTGGCGATCTCGTCGAACGTCTGGATCAGGGCCGGACGGTTGGCGTCGTCGTCGAACCGGACATCGTCCTCCTCGGTGAGCAGGTCGTGGTCGCCGACCGGCGCCACGGTCGCGGTCTTGTACAGGAAGGCCTGCTTGATGGCGTCGGTGCCGATGAAGCCCGTGTCGATGTACGCGTACGTGCCCGGCGACGTGGCGGCGTTGAGCGCCTCGACGATCTGCTGGGTGGCGAGGCCCGCGTCGTTCTGGATCTCGATCAGCCCGAAGACGTCGGCGTCGATCGTCTCCAGCGCAGCCACGATCTTGGTGAGCTGGCGCTGCCGCTCCGCCTCGGAGTCGGCACCGCGGCAGTCGTCGGTCCCGCTCGGCCCGCACGGACCGCTGTTGTTCGACGACGTGGTGTCCACCGTCGCGAAGTAGTTCAGCACGTTGAAGCTCGCGACCTGCAGCCGGCCGCCGACGTCGTCGGGCGAAGCGGGGCGGGGGTTGGCCGCCTCGAACGTGTAGTCCACGCCGGGCACGGGGCGCAGCTTCCAGGCTCCGAAGGAGTACTCCATGACACCGGTGAGATCGGTGATCGTGTCACCGCCCCGGAAGTAGCTGCCCGTGCTGAGTCCCGGCGTCGGGTAGTAGTAGGGCTCGTTGTTCAGCGGGCCACTGGTCGCGTCGTTCTCGTCGTTGCTGTCGTCGTCCAGGATGATGCGGCGCGTTGCCAGGTCGTCCAGGAACGCCTGGTAGCCCTCGACAGTGGGCGTGTTGGTCTGGGTGTACTGGAACTCGCGCTCGTCGGCCGTGAGGACGATCTCGCCGAACCGCGCGAGCTCGAAGTACTCGCTCACCGCGAGGGTTGTGGGGATGGTCGTGATCATGCCCTCGACCGGCTCGAAGGTGGCGGGTGCCGTTGTGGAGGAGCTCGCCGGCATCGTCACGACGGCGGCGCTAGGCAGCGGCAGCCCGGAGGCCAGCACGCTGACGGACCCGCCGGTGACGTTGATCTGGGTGTTGTTGAAGAACTCGGCGACGGTGCCGGCCACCTCCACCCGGTCACCGGCGGCGAGGCCCGTCGGGCAGGTCGAGCCGCAGAACACGTAGATGCCCTCGGACGTCGCCGGGTCGTTGTCCGCGTCCGCGTCCTCCTCCTGGACGTAGAAGCCGTTGAGGACGTCGCCACTGGTGATGAGCGAGGTGACGACCGCCTCGACCTGGACCTCCTGGCCGGCGAGCGGCGAGGCGGCTCCCGAGCCCTGGACGGCTGAAACGAGGATCGTCTCCAGCGGCGCAGTGACGGTCACGGTCACGGTGCAGACGGCCTGAGCGTCGTCGTCCGACGTCGCCGTGACCTGCACCTGGTAGCTGCCCACCGCGGTAGAACGCGCGACCGTGAGGGTCGCAGTCGCGGCCTCTCCCTGTTGGGTGGGGGCGGTCGATCCCTCGAGCGTGATCCCGGGCACCGCGTCCGAGGTGATGACGAGACTGTCGATGCCGCTGTCGGCGTCGGTGGCCGACACCGGTGACGTGGCTGCCTCACCGGTGGTCGTCTCGACGCTGGGCTCGCAGCTGATCGTCGGCGGCTGCGGGTCCCCGGACGCGACGAACACCTGGTCGCGGTTGGCGTCACCGGGCGTCTCGGCGGCCGACGGCGCCCACGTGAAGTCGGCGTACGTGTCACCGGTGCCGGTGAGCTGCAGCGATTCACCGACGGGGCCGGCGCCGTTCTCGACGACCCCGATGTCCGTGCTCGTCAGACCATCGGCAGGTCCTCCCACAGCGGTCATCGTTCCCTCGTACGAGAGGAACTGCACGAGGCCGCCGTCGGCGTCCACCAGTGCGACACCGTCAGGCGCGCCGTTCTGCAGGACCAGGGGCACCGACAGGAAGCCGAAGCCCGATCCTGTGTCATCGCTCAGGGTGCCGGTCAGGACGCCCTGCGGGGTGTACGTCGATCCGGTGCTCCCGTTGTACGGAACGACGCTCCACCCCGTGAGGTCCGTGCCCGCCGGCCCGGCGACCTCGATGAACTCACCGACATCGGCGCCGGAGTTGTCGTAGTGCAGCTCGTTGATGAACACCGCAGAGTCCGGGGCAACGGCCACAGCCGCAGGCGCGACTGCAACCAGGCTGGCCAGCATGGTCAGCGGCACGGCCGCACGTACCGCTCTCGCCGCTCCGCGACCTGCACAGTGTCTTGATCCAGGCATATGGGTCACGAGTAGTCCTCGAGGTAAGGGGCGAGAGCTCCGAGGGTAAGCCGCACCTGTGAAGGCTGGCTACGGACGGACGGTCCGTGGTGGAGAGCGTTACCCAATCTTGGGTGTGGTCGCGGACCTCTGTCCGGCCGGGCCGATCGGTGGTTACCGTCGCCCGGTCGGCATCGACCCCTTCGGCGACGACACCACCCCCACCTCCCGCCACGCCCTGCGTGCGACCAGACGCCACGCTGGCTGCTTGGCGCGCGTAGCAAAGGACATCACGGATGAGGAACAAGCTCGCTCTGCCGGCCACCCTGTTGGTCGCGTTCGGACTGACGGTGGCCGCAACGACAGGACCTGCCGCGGGTGATCCCGCGCCCGGCCGAGCCGAGAAGGCCCAGACCACGAAGATCCAGATCCTCGGCCTCAACGACTTCCACGGCGCGCTCGAGCCGCCGAGCGGCTCCGGCGGCCGGATCGGCGGGACGGACGCGGGCGGCGTCGAGTACCTCGCAACCCACGTCGACCAGCTGCGCGCGACCAACCCCAACACGATCTTCGTGTCCGCCGGTGACCTGATCGGCGCCACGCCGCTCACCTCCGCGTTGTTCCACGACGAGCCGACCATCGAGGCCTTCAACCTCATGGGCCTGGACTACAACGGCGTGGGCAACCACGAGTTCGACGAGGGCGTCGACGAGCTGCTGCGCATGCAGAACGGCGGCTGCCACCCCGTCGACGGTTGCCAGGACGGCGACGGGTTCGCCGGCGCACAGTTCGACTTCCTCGCCGCCAACGTCGCGTACAAGGACAGCGGC
The DNA here is from genome assembly GCF_048161455.1 of Nocardioides sp. T5. Classification (NCBI taxonomy): domain Bacteria; kingdom Bacillati; phylum Actinomycetota; class Actinomycetes; order Propionibacteriales; family Nocardioidaceae; genus Nocardioides; species Nocardioides sp. T5. Next base: position 3,329,355 of record NZ_CP182415.1, read on the forward strand.
GAGACCATCTTCCCGCCGTACAAGATCCACAAGTTCGAGGGCGTCAAGGTGGCCATCATCGGCATGACCCTCGAGGGCACACCTGACATCGTGACGCCGGCCGGCATCTCGCACGTCGACTTCTTCGACGAGGCCGACTCGGTCAACGCGTTGGTCCCCGTCCTCAAGAGGCAGGGCGTCGAGACGTTCGTCGTCTTGCTGCACGAGGGCGGCTCGGTCTCCGGCGGACTCAACGAGACGACGATCAACAGCTGCAACAACCCGTCGGGGGCGCTGCCGCCGATCGTCGACCGGATGCACGACGACATCGACGTGGTCGTCACCGGTCACACCAACTGGGCGGTCAACTGCCTCATCGACGGCAAGATCGTCACGGGTGCAGCGTCCGCCGGCCGCCTCGTCACGGACATCGACCTGACGCTGAGCCGGGCGACCAAGGACGTCGTCGCGCACTCCGTCAACAACACGATCGTCACGCGCACTGTCCCCAAGGCCCCGGCGCTGTCCGAGCTGGTCAACAAGTACGTCGGACTCTCCGCACCGCTGGCCAACCGCGTCATCGGCTCGATCACCGCGCCGATCACCCGGGGGGCCAACTCCGCGGGTGAGTCGTCCCTGGGCGACGTCATCGCCGACGCGCAGCTGCACGCGACGACGGCGCCGGAGCTCGGGGGAGCCGTGATCGGCTTCATGAACTCGGGCGGCATCCGCGCCGACCTGACGTTCCCCAGCAGCCCCGCCGGCGAGGGCGACGGAAACGTGACGTACGGCGAAGCCTTCACGGTGCAGCCGTTCGGCAACAGCCTGGTCACCATGACGGTGACCGGCGCACAGATCGACACACTGCTCGAGCAGCAGTTCGACAACCCGAGCGCCGGCCAGAACCGCATCCTGCAGGTCTCGGCGGGCTTCCAGTACAGCTGGAGCGCTTCGGCCCCGACGGGCAGCAAGGTGGACCAGGCGTCCATCATGCTGAACGGCGTCGCGATCGACCCGGCGGCGAGCTATCGGATCACGGTCAACAACTTCATGGCTGACGGTGGTGACGGCTACACCATCCTGCGCGAGGGCACCGACCGGCTCGGCGGCGACGTCGACCTCGACGCGCTCGAGAAGTACTTCGTCGCACAGGGCACCGTGGCTCCCGGCCCGCAGAACCGGATCACCCGCTTGCCTTGAGCAGGCACCACCTCGTGCGGGGGCGCCGACCCGACGCCCCCGTACGACGAATCCGTGCCGGTCGTAGCGCCGCGCCAGCTCTCGAATCTGGAGAGGTTCGCCTCGCACGCGAACGAAGCAGATGCCGGTACGGCTGACTCGACGCTCTCAGGCGGCGGACTGACGCATCCGCGTCACCGCTCCCTCAAGGCTCCGCGCTCCCACCAGTCGATCGCCGGGTCCTCCCGTATGTACCGTGCGGCCACCTCGACGTTGCCTAGGTTGCAGTACTTCCAGAGCTCCTTCGCCGCTCGGGAGTACTGGAACAGCACGCAATCCATATCGAATGCGTCGAGATCACCGTCCCGGAATTGATCGATCGCGCCGGCGACGTGTGAGACGAGTTCGGCGAGCTCTGCCTCGTGGTAGGTGGCCACTTGCTGGCGTGCTAGTTGACGCGCTGCCTTCTCGGACACCTACTCAGGCTAGTGCGACTCTCCTTCAAGAGCCTTGCACTCATCGCGGGCAGATCCGGATGTAGCGAACGTTGCGACGTCATGGCCAGTAGTTGTGCCAGCGGTCGCTCGCTCCCCCTGACGTCATGAACAATGCCGGTTCGCACCGCGAGAACTCATGACGTCCTGCAAGGCCACACTTGGAGGGCGAACTCAATCGCCCGTGCTGATGCAGAGGTCTTCCTGGAGCGGCGCAGGTGGTCCGCTCCTTCGCTACCAGCCGGCGCTGCGAGCGCCCTTGTTGACCCGTCGCTGAGCCTCACGCTGTTCATGTGCGTCCAAGCGGCGCTGCCCGTCGGGGTCCAGAGGTTCACCGTTCCTGCTGCGCACGTCACTGACGACCAGGACGAGATAGGCGACGATGACGGCAACCATGAACAGCACGGCTACGACAGCGAAGAAGAACTGCAGCACTATGGGGCTCCCCTCGGTCGTCCGCGCACAGGCGGCGTTTCGATCAAAGCACGGCTCGACGGTGCAGTCGAGGGTCCGCTCGACGATGGGATCGCTTCGGCGAGGACGAGCAGTCCGGCGGAACGGGCTCGCGCGACATGGGAGGGTTCGGGGTTCGAGTCCCTGATGGCGTACAACAAGCGAAGGGCCGGTCCACCAGGACCGGCCCTTCGTCGTTCTCCCGCAGGGGTGCTGCTACGTGAACAGGCTGACTCCACCGGGGCCGACGAGCAGCCCGACGATGATGAGCACGATGCCCCAGAGCATCTGACCCCTGATCAACGAGACGATGCCGGACACCACGAGGATGACGGCGAGGATCCACAGCAGAAATGCCATTGCATGCTCCCTTCGGTTGAACCCTCAACCTAGCCTTCACGGTTGCCGAGCGACACCGAGCCACACCCCGATGGGCGTGTCGTCGGCTCAGGCGGTGCCCTCCTCGCGCAGCCGCGGAGGCGTGAAGTTCTCCGGCTTGATGCCGGTCTTGTCCGCGTAGAACCCCCGTACGAGGTCCATGTCGGCGCGCACGTCACCGGTGGGTCGGAACGTGGGTCCCCAGCCGACCGTGCGCGACGGGGCGTCGATGAAGGCGAGGGTGATCGGCAGGCCGGTCTGCTGGGCGATGCGGTAGAAGCCCGACTTCCAGTGCGTCCCCCGCGAGCGGGTCCCCTCGGCGGCGAGGCCGATGAGCCACGGGGCGTCGCCCTCGGACTCGGCCAGCAGGTCCTTGATCGTGCCGCCGGGGCTCTTGCGGTCCAGCTCCACCGCCCCCGTGCGACGCAGCAGCCACCCCAGAGGGCCGACGAAGAGCTCCTTCTTGACCAGCAGCCGGATGGTGATGCCGTACCTCCAGGCCAGCAGGATCGTCAGGACCCAGTCCCAGTTGGAGGTGTGCGGCGCACCGACCAGGACGCCGCGCTGGGGCACCTCGCCGACGGTCCGCCACCGCGCCGCACCGAGGAGGACGCGGGCGACCATGGGTCGTACTCCCCTGCTGGTCGCCGGCTGCGCAGCGGGCTGGCCGGCGGTGGTCGACGCGGGACGGCTCGCAGCCCGCGCACGTCCGGCCTTGCGCTCCCGCTCGAGGTCCCACAGGTAGTGGTCGAAGTCGACCTCCATGGTGTGGCGCGGCGAGGCGTAGAACTGCTTCTTGTCCCGGCGGTGCTCCGCGGCCATCTGGCGTCGTACGACGTCGTCGGCCGGTGGCACGTAGCGACCGGCGAGCGTCTCGGCCACCCACGCCGACTGCGCCTCGGCGATCGGCATCACCGCGCCGATCGCCTGCACGAGGCCGATGAAGTAGAGGCCGGGGAGGTCAGGGTGCACGGTGCGCTTCCACAGGGGCAGCTCGTTGCCCTGCGCCGAGACCAGGTCGGGGGCGAGGAACGGGAACGTCACCTTGTAGCCGGTCGCCCACACGATCAGGTCGGCCGGCGCGGTCGAGCCGTCGACGAAGACCACCCGGTCGCCGTCGAGGCGCTCGATGCCGGGCCGCGCCGCCATCGCACCCGCGTCGAGGCGCTCGCGGATCTGGTCGGACTGCACGGGGTGCGACTGCCCGGGCTTGTGGGTCGGTGCGGGCAGTCCGTACTTCGTCATGTTGCCGGCGTACGTCGCCCCGATCCGCAGCCGCGCGGCGGTCACCCACCACGGCAACCAGCCCGGCAGGGCGACCTGGTCGCTCGGCTTGCCGAGGAGGAACTTGCGCAGCACCCACTCGGTGCGGCGCACGGACCACGTCGTCGTACGCGCCACGCGGGAGGACTCCACCGCGATGTCCATCGCCGAGTTGCCCGCGCCGACCACGACCACGTCGCGCCCGGCGAGCTGGTCGGCGGAGCGGTAGTCGTGGGAGTGGATCTGCTCACCGGCGAAGGTGCCGGGGTAGGCCGGCTCGGGCCAGCGCGGGTCCCAGTGGTGGCCGTTGGCGACGAGGACGGCATCGTAGGTGCGGGTCTCGGTGCCGTCCGGTCCGGTGAACCGCACGTCCCAGCGGCCGTCGGCGGACCGGGTGACCTGCTCCACCGTGGTGTCGAAGGTGATCTTGTCGCGGAAGCCGAAGTGGTCGACGTACTGCTCGAAGTAGGCGTGGACCTGGTCGTGGCGTGCGTAGGGCGGGTAGTCCGCGGGCATCGGGAAGTCGGAGAACGCCATGCGGGGGCACGAGGTGTTGATCTCGAGCGTGTCGTAGCAGGCCGACTGGCCGTTGGAGTTGTCGAGCACCCACGTCCCGCCGATGTCGCTGCCCTTCTCGAAGCAGTCGAACCCGATGCCGGACACGTGGAGCTGCTTGGCCGCCGCGATGCCCGAGGAGCCGGCGCCGATCACGCAGGCACGCGGCAGCGACTCGTCGACGGGCACCGGGGAGGTCACCGCCGGAGCGCGGTGGGACTGCTTGACGAGGTAGGCCATGGGCCGAAGCCTAGGGCTGGCAGCAGGACGAGCGATCAGAGGTAGAGACCGGTCGAGCCGCCCTCGAGGCGCTCGGCGGCGACCGCGTGCACGTCACGCTCGCGCATGACGACGTAGACCTCGCCGTGGACCTCGACCTCGGCCTTGTCCTCGGGGTCGAACAGCACCCGGTCGCCGACCTCGACCGCACGCGCGTGCGGACCGACCGCGATCACGCGCGACCAGGCAAGACGCCGGGCACCCATGGCCGCGGTGGCGGGGATGACGATGCCGCCGGTGGAGCGCCGTTCGCCGGCCTCCTGGTCGACCTCGACGAGCAGGCGGTCGTGCAGCATCTTGATGGGCGCGGTCCTCGGATCGCCGCCCCCGCTCGGCATGCTGCCGGAGGGCGCGCTCAGCTCGCGACCTTGCGGACGAGGGCGAACAGCACGACGACGCCGACGACGGCACCGGCCGCCTTGAGGATGTTGTCGGTGCGCGGGGCACCCGTGTCGGGCTCGACGAACTGGGACTTCACGGTCGCCACCTGCCGACCGACGATCGTCTTGGGGTGGGCGCGGTAGGCGAGCTGGTCGATGGTCGAGGCAAGCCGCTCACGCGTCTCCTCGATCTCGCGCTCGAGCGCGCTCATGTCCTGGGTCACCCGGGAAGGCTATCAATGCGCCTCGGGTCGAAACCCCAGGGCAGCTCGAGGCGGTGGGCGGCCATCAGCTCGTCGTCGGTGAGGACGTCGAAGGTCGGCCGGTCGGCGACCACCACCCCCTCGCTCAGCACGACGCTGCGCGGGCACAACTCCAGCGCGTAGGGCAGGTCGTGGGTGACCATCAGCACGGTCACGTCGAGGCTGCGCAGGATGTCGGCGAGCTCGCGGCGTGAGGCCGGGTCGAGGTTGGACGACGGCTCGTCGAGCACCAGGATCTCCGGCTCCATCGCCAGCACGGTGGCGACCGCCACCCGACGGCGCTGGCCGTAGGACAGGTGGTGCGGCGGTCGGTCGACGAAGTCGGCCATCCCCACCCGGTCGAGCGCGTCCATCACGCGCCGGTCGAGGGCCGCGCCCTTGAGGCCGAGGTTGGCAGGACCGAACGCGACGTCCTGGCGGACGGTGCCGAGGAAGAGCTGGTCGTCGGGGTCCTGGAAGACGATCCCGACGCGACGGCGGATCTCCTTCAGGTGCTCCTTGGAGACCGGGAGGCCACTGACCGTGACGGAGCCCCGCCCCGCGGCGAGGATGCCGTTGAGGTGGAGCACGAGGGTCGTCTTCCCGGCGCCGTTGGGCCCGAGCAGCGCGACCCGCTCGCCCCGGTGGACGTGGAGGTCGACCCCGAAGAGCGCCTGGTGGCCGTCGGGGTAGGCGAAGGCAAGCCCCTGGACGTCGAGCACCGGGGCGGTCATCGCGCTTCCCCCGACTGCGGCAGGCGGCCGTCGTACCCTCGCGACAGCATCGCCAGGTGCACGCGCTCGCCGCGCTCGTAGGACCGGATGAACAGAGCACCGAGCGAGCGGGCGAGCACCGGCCAGTGCCGCGGGGAGCGCGGGTCGCAGCCACGCGAGCGCAGGGCCGTCATCATCCGGCCGAGCTCCGCGGTGACCACGTCGAGGTAGCGGATCATGAAGCCCATGATCTGGACGACCAGGTCGGGCGCCCGAAGCCGCTGGAGCCCGCGGAGGAGGTCCTGCGGCTCGGTGGTCGCGGCCAGGGTCAGCGAGGCGAGCACACCGATGGTGCCCTTGACCAGCAGCGCCACACCGGCGACCAGTCCGGGCTCGGACACGGTCATGCCCAGCACCTCGGTCCGCGGCCCGTGGGCGATGAACGGCATCAGCACCGCGAACACGACGAACGGCACCTCCACGACCATCCGGGGAAGCAGGTAGCGCAGCGGCACCCGCGACAGCGCGATGACCGCCAGCAGGACGGCGGCCTCGACGGCGAAGACGGCGTACGCCTGGCGGGGGGTCGCGACGACCACGAGCATGAACCCCAGCAGCGCCAGGACCTTCAGGTGCGCGGGGGCGCGGTGCACCGGGCTGTGGCCGTGGAAGTGCAGCCGGTGTCCGTGCCCGGCGCCCATGTCAGGCCTCCGACTGGGCGCGCTGGCCGGCGTCGGCGTCGGCGTCGGCGTCGCGCGGCTCGCGCCGCCGGACGAGCCAGAACAGGCCGGTGCTGAGCACCAGCATCACGACGACGCCGATGACACCGGCGAGTCCCCCGCTGACGCGGGCGTCGTCGACGCCCGAGGTCTGGTAGTCGGCGAGCGGGCTCTCGGCCGTCGCCGAGTCCTCGGCGGAGTCGATGAAGCCGGTCTGCTCGGCGACGTACTCGAGGCCGTCGGGGTGCGAGCTGGCGTAGTAGCTCGCGACACCGGCGACGAGCAGGCTGACGACGAGGGCGACGGCGAAGAGGCGGCGGGTGCTCATCGGACGACACCCGTGCGGAGCTCGAGCTCGCGCTCCTCGAGGAGCGGGCGGGCGCCGTGGACGAGGTCGGGACGGGTGGCGACGACGCTCCCGACGACCAGACCGGTGATGAGCGCCTCGCCGATGCCGATCACCGTGTGCCAGCCGAGCATGGCGGTCATGACGGCGCCGAGGTCGACTGACACGTTGCCGCCGACGGAGAAGAGCAGGGTGAAGACCAGGGCCGCCACCGGGACGCTGACCAGCGCGCCGACCGCGGCGGCCGGGGCCACCATGCTGACCCGCTTGGGCAGCACCCGGCGCAGGAGCACGAAGACCGCCCAGCCCACGGCGACGGTCACGATGCCGATGAGGGTGATGTTGGTGCCGAGGGCCGTGATGCCCCCGTCCGCCATCAGCAGGGCCTGCACCACGAGCACCACCGACAGGCACAGCACGGCCGTCCACGGCCCCACGAGGACCGCGGCGAGCGCGCCGCCCATCAGGTGACCGCTGGTGCCGGCCCCCACAGGGAAGTTGATCATCTGGGCAGCGAACACGAAGGTCGCGACCAGCCCGGCCCGGGGCGCCGTACGGTCGTCGAGCTCGCGTCGCGCGCCCCGCAGCGACAGGGCCACCGCCGCCACCGCCACCACGCCGGTCGCCGCCGACGTGGGGGCGTCGAGGAAGCCGTCGGGCACGTGCACCTGGTCGCTCCTGACTGGTTGGATGTCTGGTGGCCGGCACGGATCCCCCGATGCCGGGCCGGCACACCTCGACCTTATTGCAAACCCCTTGCAACAACCAACCGGACGCCTCGTCCGGACCGACCGCGCACAGGAGCCCGCATGTCCGACCGCCTCGCCGCCGGCGACACCGCACCCGACTTCACCCTGACCAGCGACACCGAGGAGCAGGTCTCGCTCGCGGACCTGCGCGGCAAGAAGGTGATCCTCTACTTCTACCCCGCAGCCATGACGCCCGGATGCACCAAGCAGGCCTGCGACTTCTCCGAGTCCCTCGACTCGCTGCGTGGCGCGGGCTACGAGGTGCTCGGCGTGTCCAAGGACAAGCCCGCCAAGCTCGCGAAGTTCCGCGAGCGCGACGCGCTCACCCTCACGCTGCTCTCCGACGAGGACCTGGCCGTGCACCGGGCCTACGGCGCCTTCGGCACGAAGAAGCTCTACGGCAAGGAGGTCGAGGGCGTGATCCGCTCGACCTTCGTGATCGACGAGGACGGAGCCGTCGAGCTCGCCCAGTACAACGTCAAGGCCACCGGCCACGTCGCCAAGCTGCGGCGGGACCTCGGCCTCGACTCCTGACGTACGCCGCACGTGTGGCGGTCCTGGCCCCTCGGGGTACGTCGCGAGGGCCACATCCGCCGCACGTGTCCGACATGTCGCCCCGCCGGCACGCCGCAGAGGGCGACGTCTCGGACACGTGTGAGGATTGAGCCTCCGCGCTCGTAGCCCAACGGTAGAGGCACCGCGTTTAGGTCGCGGCCAGTGAGAGTTCGAATCTCTCCGAGCGCACCCTGCACGAACGAGCAGTTCGCGCGAGTCCCGCCCATGTGACCCCCGTCACCACTAGGGTCCGCGCATGGACTCCGCGCTCACGACCGTCGGACTGCCGCTCGCGCTGGCGATCATCATGTTCGGGCTCGGCCTGGACCTGACGGTCGGAGACTTCAAGCGGGTCGGCCGGGCACCGAAGGCCGTGGGCGTCGCGCTCGCCTGCCAGATCCTGCTGCTGCCGGCGATCTGCTTCGGGCTGGTGGTGCTCTTCGACCTCCCGGCCCTCCTCGGGATCGGCATGCTGCTGCTCGCGGCCTCGCCGGGCGGCACGACGGCGAACCTCTTCAGCCACCTCTTCCGCGGCGACGTCGCCCTCAACATCACGCTGACGGCGATCAACACCGTCATCGCTGTCGTGACGCTCCCGCTGATCACCGGCCTCGCCATCGCCTACTACGACCGCCAGGACGACGTCTCGATGCCGCTGGTCGAGATCGTCAAGGTGTTCGCGCTGATCCTGCTGCCGGTCGGCATCGGGATGCTGGTCAACGCCCGCGCGCCCGGCTTCGCGCGACGGATGGACAAGCCGGTGCGGATCGGGTCGGCCGTGATCCTCGCGGTCCTCGTGCTCGGCATCCTGCTCGACCAGCGCGAGAACGTCGCCGACTACCTCGCCGACGTCGGCCTGATCGCCGCCCTCTTCTGCGCGATCAGCCTGGTCGTCGGCTACTACGTTCCCAAGGCCGTGGGGGTCACCGGCCCGCAGGCCATCGCGTCCTCGATGGAGGTCGGGGTGCACAACGCCACACTCGCGATCTTCGTCGCGGTCGAGGTGCTCGACGAGGTCGAGATCTCGGTGCCGGCGGCCGTCTACTCGCTGGTCATGTTCCTCTTCGCCGCCCTGTGGGGCATGTGGGTCAGCAGGCAGGTCGGCGCGCGCGAGGAGGCGTCAGTCGTCTGACCCCGCGCCCGGCTGCGTGCCGGCGAGGTCCGCGGCGACGTACGGCGCGAGCTCGCGCAGCGCCCGGCCGCGGTGCGAGATCAGGTCCTTCTCCCCCGGCCCGAGCTCGGCGGAGGTGAGGTCCTCGGCGTCGTGCTCCACCGCGACGAAGACCACGTCGTAGCCGAACCCGCCACTGCCGCGCACCTCGCGGATGATGCGGCCGTCCATCCGGCCCTCGACGACGCGCTCGCGCCCGTCGGGCAGGACCCACGCCACGGCGCACGCGAAGTGCGCGCCGCGACGTTCGTCCGGTACGTCGTGGAGCTGGTCGAGCAGCAGCTCGTTGTTGCGCTGGTCTGCCCCCTGCTTGTCACCCAGCGAGGACCCCGACCACCGGGCCGACAGCACGCCCGGCATCCCGTTGAGGGCGTCGACGCACAGGCCGCTGTCGTCCGCGACCGACGGGAGCCCGGTGGCCGCGACACCGGCGCGCGCCTTCAGCAACGCGTTGCCCTCGAACGTCGGCTGGTCCTCGACCGGCTCGACGTAGCCGTCGACGTCGGCGATGCCGAGCACCTCGATGCCGGGCACGTGCTCGGCGAGGATGCGCTGCATCTCGAGGATCTTCTTGGCGTTGGCCGAGGCCAGGAATATCTTCACCGGGCCAGCGCCTCCTGCTGCAGGCGCGTCAGGTCGACGCAGCCCTTCGCGGCCAGGTCCAGCAGGGCGTCGAGCTCGGCGCGGTCGAAGGCGGCGCCCTCGGCCGTGCCCTGCACCTCGACGAACGTGCCCTCGCCGGTCATCACGACGTTCATGTCGGTCTCGGCGCGCACGTCCTCGACGTAGGGCAGGTCGAGTCGCGGCGCGCCGTCGATGATGCCGACGCTGACGGCGGCGACGGAGCCGGTCAACGGCTCGCCCGCCAGCGCGCCGCTGGCCCGCAGGTGCGCCACCGCGTCCGCCAGGGCGACGTACGCCCCGGTGATCGCGGCGGTGCGCGTGCCGCCGTCGGCCTGCAGGACGTCGCAGTCGAGCACGATGGTGTTCTCGCCGAGTGCCTCGTAGTCGATGACCGCCCGCAGCGAGCGTCCGATCAGCCGTGAGATCTCGTGCGTGCGGCCGCCGATGCGGCCCTTGACCGACTCGCGGTCGGAGCGGGTGTTGGTGGCCGCGGGGAGCATGGCGTACTCGGCGGTGACCCACCCCAGCCCCGAGCCCTTGCGCCAGCGGGGCACGCCCTCCGACGCGGAGGCGGCGCACAGCACCTTGGTGCCGCCGAACTCGACCAGCACCGATCCGGCCGCGTGGTCGAGCCAGTGGCGGGTGATGGTGATGGGGCGCAGCTCGTCGTCGGCGCGGCCGTCGGCCCGGGGAGCCGGAGTCGGGACAGAAGTCATGGGCACGACCCTAGACGTGACTGAGCCGGGTCCGGTCACCCCCGTGTGTTACCGGACCCGGCTCGAAGCCCCGTCCCCAGTGGGACCGTCCGGTCGTGCGCGGCCCCACGCCGCGCAGCTCCCTCCGCGCGGTTGGTGCCACCACCATCGGCCGCGTCGGACGCCCGGCGCATCGGCCCTGAGGCCATGTCGATGCGACCAAAGTAGGAAAAGTGCTCGTTACCCTGAGGGCCGTGGAGCCTCGACCCGACACCCAGCCGGAGCTGACGTGGGTGTCGCACGCCTGGCGGTACGCCGTGTGCGTGGTGTTCTCTGCCGCGATCTGGCAGACGGTGGCGGGGCCCGAGTGGCGCGAGCACCGCCTGCTCTTCGCCGCCGAGGTGGTCCTGGGCCTGGCCGCCTTCGTTCTCGTGTACTTCCGCCGCCGGGCGCCGGTGCGCGTGGCGCTGGTGATCGCGGCGATGAGCGCCCTCTCCGGGATCGCGGCCGGTCCGGCCACCCTGGCGGCGGTCTCCGTGGCCACGCGGCGTCGCTGGCGCGAGGTGGTGCTGGTCGGCAGCGCGAACTTCGTCGCTGCCCAGACGTGGACGACCATCGCACCGATCGAGGACAACGACTTCCTCGTCACCACGCTGGTCAACCTCGCCGTCAACACCGGGATGATGGGTTGGGGTCTCTACATCGGCTCGCGGCGCGAGCTGCTCTGGAACCTCCGCAACCGCGCCGAGCGGGCCGAGCTCGAGCAGGAGCTCCGTCTCTCCCAGGCCCGGTCCACGGAGCGTGCGCGCATCGCCGGCGAGATGCACGACGTGGTCGCGCACCGCATCACCCAGGTCTCCATGCACGCCGGCGCGCTCGCCTTCCGCGACGACCTCGACGGCGACCGGCTCCGCGAGGGGCTCGGACAGATCCAGCGCCAGGCCAACGACGCGCTCCACGAGCTGCGTGACGTGCTCGGCGTGCTGCGCGAGGACGACACGAGCCCGCCCACCGCGCGCCCGCAACCGACGTACGACGACATCGCCGCCCTCGTCGACGAGGCGAGGTCGCACGGACTCGACATCGACTGGACCGACCACGTCGACGGCGACGTGCCGGTGCCTCCGGCGACGGGCCGCACGGTCTACCGGATCGTCCAGGAGGGCATCACCAACGTGCGCAAGCACGCCCCCGGCGCCGAGGTGGCGATCCGCTCCACTGGTGACGAGCGGGGTGGCATCACGGTGGTGATCAGCAACCCGCTGGGCGACCGGCCGAGCGCCGCACCCGGCTCGGGGCTGGGGCTCGTCGGGCTGCGCGAGCGCACCGAGCTCCGAGGCGGTCGGCTGCACCAGCGCACGGAGGGGGCACGGTTCGTGCTGGAGGCTTGGCTACCGTGGACCGCGTGATCCGCGTGCTGCTCGTCGACGACGACCCGCTGGTCCGTTCGGCGTTGACGCTGATGCTCGGCGGCCAGTCCGACATCGAGGTCGTCGGCGAGGCCCCCGACGGCGAGGCCGGCCTGGCCCAGGTCGCCCTGCACCGGCCGGACGTGGTGCTGATGGACATCCGGATGCCCGTGATGGACGGCCTGGAGGCCACGCGCATCCTGCACTCGAGGCCGTCCCCACCGGCCGTCGTCGTGCTCACCACCTTCGACGCCGACGACCACGTGCTGAGGGCCGTGGCGGCGGGCGCCGACGGGTTCCTGCTCAAGGACACCCCGCCCGGTGACATCGTCGGTGCGATCCGCACGGTCGCGGCCGGCGACGCGATGCTGTCGCCGTCGGCGACGCGCAGCCTGGTCTCCCGGCTGCGCAGCACCTCGACGAGCGACCGCACCTCGACGGCCGCCGACCGGCTGGCCGTGCTGACCGAGCGCGAGCTCGAGGTCGCCGTGTGCGTGGGACGCGGGCTCAGCAACTCCGAGATCGCCTCGGAGCTCTACCTGTCGATCCCGACCGTGAAGTCGCACGTGTCCCGCCTGCTGACCAAGCTCGACGCCACCAACCGCGTGCAGGTGGCGATGGTCGTGCACGACGCCGGCCTGGTCTGAGGCTGGTCTGGGACCCGCCTACAGGTCGTACGTCGCCCCGGCGCGGGCCAGCTCGACCGGGCCCGACCACTCGGCGCGTGCCTCGGCCTCGGCGTCGGCCGGGTCGTGCCACGGCGGGACGTGGGTCAGCACCAGGCGCCCGACCCCGGCGTGCTCGGCCGTGCGTCCGCAGTCGGCGCCGGTCATGTGGAGGTCGGGCGGGTTGTCGTCACCGGTGCGGAAGGACGCCTCGGCGAGCAGCAGGTGTGCGCCCTCGGCCAGCTCGTCGAGCTGTGGGCAGGGTCCGGTGTCGCCCGAGTAGACGAGCGTGCGACCACCGGCGGTGACCTTCAGGGCATAGGCGGTGACGGGGTGGACCACCTGCCGGGCCTCGACCCGGAACGGTCCGACCTCCACCACCTCGACCGCGGCATGGTCGTGGCCGTCGTACTCCGCGAAGGCGAACTCCTCCGTCATGCCCGGGTGGAGCGGCAGGTCGTAGGCCCGCGCCATCCGCTCTGCCGTCCCGGCCGGACCCCACACGGGGATCTGCGGCTGCGGGCCGGTGGGGTGGTACTTGCGCATCACGTAGTAGCCGCAAAGGTCGAGACAGTGGTCGGCGTGGAGGTGGCTGAGGAACACCGCGTCGATGCCGAGCGGGTCGGCGTAGCGGTGCAGCTGGCCGAGCGCTCCGTTGCCGAGGTCGAGCAGGATGCGCCACGTGCGGCCGTCCGCCTCCTCCTCGAGGAGGTAGCAGCTCGCCGCGGACTCGGGGCCGGGGTAGGACCCCGAGCACCCGACGATGGTGAGCTTCATCGGGGCCCCCACGAAGTTGTTCGGCGGAGGAGCGGAGCGGGGGAGACGAAGAAGTTCGTGGGGTGATGACTCATCGACGCCCCCCGGCGAACTGCGTCGCACCGAGCAGCTCCGCGCCGAGGAAGCGGCGTCCGGTCGTGGCGAAGTCGTCGGGGCTGCCCGTGGTGGAGAACGTGTAGCTCGCCTCGCCGTCGGGACGCATCAGACCGGTGCGGGCCAGCATCTTGTAGACGTCCTTCGCGCACTCCTCTGCCGAGCTGACCAGGGTGACCTGGTCGCCCATCACGTAGGAGATCACGCCGGTCAGCAGCGGGTAGTGAGTGCAGCCGAGGATCAACGTGTCGACCCCCGCCTCGGCCAGCGGGTGGAGGTAGTCGTGGGCCGCGGCCAGCAGCTCGTCGCCCCCGGTGACGCCCTGCTCGACGAAGTCGACGAAGCGCGGGCAGGCCCGGATGTGCAGGTCGAGGTGGGGTGCCGCGGCGAAGGCGTCGTCGTACGCCATCGAGCTGGCGGTCGCGCGGGTGCAGATCACGCCGACCCGCTGGTTGCGCGTGGCAGCGGCCGCACGCCGGGCTGCGGGCAGGATCACCTCGACGACGGGTACGTCGTAGCGCTCACGGGCGTCGCGGAGCATGGCGGCGCTCGCGGAGTTGCAGGCGATGACGAGTGCCTTGACGCCCTGCTCGTAGAGGTGGTCGAGGCACTCGAGGGCGTACTCGCGGACCTCGCCGATGGGCTTCTGGCCATAGGGCTGGCGGGCGGTGTCGCCGAGGTAGACGACCGACTCGTGCGGAAGCTGGTCGATCACCGAGCGCGCCACGGTCAACCCGCCGAAGCCGGAGTCGAAGATGCCGATCGGGGCGTCGGCGGTCTCTCTCGGCGTGGACGTCGGCACAGGAGGAAGGCTAGGCGGTCGGGCCGCTGCGGGTCACGCGGTCGCGTGCGTCGGCCCCGTCACACGGCCCGTGCCGGGTTAGGGTCGCGGCGTGACACTGCGTACCGCCCTCGCCTCCCTGCTCGCCTGCACCGCCGTCGGCCTGGTGCCGATGTCGGCCCCGGCCCAGGTGCCCTCAGGGGACCCCGCGCCGCGCACCGCGCGCGTCTCGGCGGACAACGCCATCGACTCCGTCGTGGCGATCTCCGTCGACGGGCTCAACACCGACGCCCTCGGCAAGCTGGGCCGCGAGCGCACGCCGCGCCTGCACGACCTCATGGACTCCGGCGCCTCTACTCTCAACGCCCGCACCGAGCGCGAGCTCACCGTCACCCTGCCCAACCACACCGGGATGGTCACCGGTCGCCGCGTCGAGGCCACCACCGGCGGCCACGGCGTGACCTGGAACGACGACCGGCGCCGGCCCACGACCGTCCAGGCGGCCGCCGGGGAACGCGTCGAGTCGGTCTTCACGCAGATCGCCGCGGCGGGCGGATCGACCGCGCTCTTCGCGAGCAAGACGAAGTTCACCCTCTGGAAGCGCAGCTGGCCCCTGGCCATCGACACCACCCGCATCCGCCTCGACAACGCGGTCCTGGCGCGCTCCGTGCGGCGCGACCTGCGCGACCACGAGCGCGCCTTCCGCTTCGTGCACCTCTCCCTGCCCGACGCCGTGGGTCACGACCACGGCTTCATGTCGCCGCGCTACCTGCGTGCGGTCGAGCAGGCCGACCGCCTCGTCGGGGTGATCGTCGACGCCGTGCGCACCGACGCCGAGCTCGTCGGCCGCACCGCGATCATCCTCACCAGCGACCACGGCGGACTCGGCGCCAGCCACTCCGACTCCCGCAAGCTGGCCAACTACCGCGTGCCCTTCATGGTGGTCGGCCCGGGCGTGGCGGCCGGCGCGGACCTCTACGAGCTCAACGCGGACGACTACCGCGACCCCGGCAAGCGGCGCACCGGCTACCGCCAGTCGCTGCAGCCGGTTCGCAACGGCGCCGTCGCGAACCTGACGCTCGACATGCTCGACCTGCCGGCCGTTCCGGGCAGCGAGCACAACTTCCGGCTCGATCTCGACGTCTCACCGCCACCTGCCTGACCCAGTCGCCCGCACGCCGGGCTGAGGAGACCCATGTCCCTGTTGACCAAGCCCGCCCTGAGACGCCTCGGCGTCGCGACCGCGCTTGTCGTCGCATCGTCCACCGCGGCGCTCGCCCCGGCCACGGGCCGCGAGCCCGCGAGCACCGAGCGCGCAGCCGCAGTGATCGGTTGGCCGCCGGCCCCGCCGACCCAGCTGGTGATCGACACCGCGGGCGTCACCGTGGGGCGCGAGGACTACGTGCCGGGCACGGTCACCCTCGACGGCGTCACCCGGGTCACCGAGGTGCGCGGACGCGGCAACTCGACCTGGGGCTGGGACAAGAAGCCCTTGAAGCTCAAGCTGGAGGAGGACGCCGCCCTCGTCGGGTCGCGCGACTACGACGAGTGGGTCCTCCTCGCCGGATACGCCGACCGCAGCTCGCTCCGCACGGCCGCGGCGTTCGCCGTCGCGGCGCAGACCCGCCTGAAGTGGACTCCCCGCTTCCGCTTCGTCGAGATGGTCCTCAACGGTCAGTCGCAGGGCCTCTACATGCTCACCGAGCAGGTCGAGGAGGGCAAGGGACGCGTCAACCTGCCCGACGACGGCTACCTGCTGGAGTTCAACAAGCGCTACCTGCGCGACGACGAGCCCGGGTTCCGCACCCGCTGGGGCTCCGCCATCGCGTTCAAGGACCCCGACGAGGTGACCAAGAAGCAGCGACGCGAGGTGCGACGCGCGGTCACGCGCTTCGAGAAGGTCCTCTACGGGCCCGACTTCGCCGACCCGGAGACCGGCTACGCGGCGTACGTCAACGTCCGCAAGCTCATTGACTGGTACCTCGTCGAGGAGCTCTTCTCCAACCAGGACTCCAACTTCCAGTCCAGCGTCAACGTCAGCTGGGTGCCGGGCAAGCGCTTCGTCTTCGGCCCCGTGTGGGACTTCGACCTGAGCGCCGGCACCCGTTGGCGTGGCTCCTCGCAGCCCGACACCTGGCACACGCGGGTCGGGCGCCACTGGGTCGCCCGGATGCTGCAGGACCCGGCCTTCTCCGCCCGCGTGAAGAGCCGCTGGGCCCGCCTCAAGCCGATCGCGCGCCAGGTCGTCTCCGAGATCCCCGCCGCGGCGGCCACCCTGGCTCCCGTCGCCGACGCAGACTGGGCGCAGTGGCACGCCTCGGGCGACCTGGACTGGACCCACCGTGGGAGCACGCGGCAGGCGGAGGTCGACTTCCTCGGCGACTGGCTGACCAAGCGCATCCAGTGGCTGAGCAACAACGAGGTGCGCCTCGGCGGGATCCGGCAGCGCACGCCGGAGCGCGAGCGCACGGTCTGGGTGCCGGTGCGCCTGCAGTCACCCGCGAACGGGACGGTCGACGTCTCCTGGACCGTCCAGGCCGGCACCGCGACCGCGGGCGAGGACTTCGTGGCCGCGACCGGACAGGCGACGTTCGCCGCCGGGCAGGTGGAGCGCTACGTCCCGGTCCAGATCCTCGACGACCGGGTCACCGAGGGCCGCGAGACGGTGCAGGTCTCCCTCACCGGCGCCAGCCACGACATCGTCGTCGGCTCGCCGTCGACGACCACGGTGGTCATCGACGCCAACGTGCGGTGACGCCTAGCGCCGCCTGACCGCCGCGGCCTCCCAGGCGAGCGGCCACGGGTTGAACCGGCACCCGCCGGTGCCCTTGGACTGCTGCATCATCACCGGCGCCCGGCCACGTCCGCGGCACGAGGTGTGGGGGCGCCCCAGCCAGTGGCCGGTCTCGTGGTTGACGACCATGTGCCGGTAGTCGCGCCGCGACCGACCAGCCGCGTTCCAGGCGGGCGAGGCCCGCGTCCAGCGCAGCTGGTTGATCACGACGTGCCGACCGACACGGCACGACCACTGCACCGAGCAGCCCGACGAGAAGGACGGCAGCGTGCCCGCCGTGGCGAGCACGAGGGTGAAGTCGCCACCCCGGCGCACCCGGCGGAACTTCACGCCGGCGGCGCGCCAGCCGCGCGGGTGGTCGAAGGTCTCCTGGGCATGCCGGCGGAAGACCTTCATCGAGGCCGTCACCCGCCCCCGGGTGGTGACCGAGTAGGTGACGCGGCGGCTCACCGGGACGGCGTACGACTCCACGGTGGACTGCGTGGGTGTCGCGGCGGCCCGCCGGTGCTCCCTGGCGTCCTCGACCGTCGCGTGGGCGGGTGCGCCCAGGAGCGTGAGGACGAGCGGCACCAGCACGCCAAGACGTCGCAGGGGTCGGGGCGCGCGGTCCACCGCACCAGCCTAGGCCCGGATGAGGCCCGGGTCAGGCCCAGAGCTGTCCGTCGAGCCGGTCCTCCGCCTCGTCGACGGTGCCCTCGTAGGCGCCGGTCGAGAGGTACTTCCAGCCGCCGTCGCACACGACGAAGGCGATGTCGGCGCTCTCCCCTGCCTTGACGGCCTTGGCGGCCTGCCCGAGCGCCGCGTGGAGGATGGCACCGGTCGAGATCCCGGCGAAGATGCCCTCGAGCTCCAGCAGCTCGCGCACCCGACGTACGGCGTCGCGCGGACCGACGCTGAAGCGGGAGTCGATCAGCGAGGCGTCGTAGAGCTCGGGGACGAACCCCTCGTCGAGGTTGCGCAGGCCGTAGACGAGCTCGCCGTAGCGGGGCTCGGCCGCGACGATCCGCACGCCGGGCTTGGCGCTGCGGAAGAAGCGGGAGACGCCCATGAGGGTGCCGGTCGTGCCGAGGCCGGCGACGAAGTGGGTGATCGAGGGCAGGTCGGCGAGGAGCTCGGGCCCGGTGCCCTCCTCGTGCGCGAGGGCGTTGGCCTCGTTGCCGTACTGGTAGAGCATCACCCAGTCGGGGTGCTCCCCCGCGACCTGCTTGGCGACCCGGACGGCCTCGTTGGACCCGCCGGCCGCGGGCGAGGAGACGATCTCCGCGCCCCACATCCGCAGCAGCTGGCGTCGCTCCTCGGAGGTGTTCTCCGGCATCACGCAGACGATGCGGTAGCCCTTGAGCTTGGCGGCCATCGCGAGCGAGATGCCGGTGTTGCCGCTGGTGGGCTCGAGGATCGTGCAGCCGGGACGCAGGGTGCCGTCCTTCTCGGCCTGCTCGATCATCTTGAGGGCCGGGCGGTCCTTGATGGAGCCGGTCGGGTTGCGGTCCTCAAGCTTGGCCCAGAGGCGTACGTCGGGGCTGGGCGAGAGCCGCGGCAGCCCCACGAGCGGGGTGTTGCCGACCGACTCCAGCAGGCTGTCGAAACGGGTCATTCGGTCAGCGGGCCCCGCCGGCGACGGCGGGGAGGACGACGACCTGGTCGCCGTCGGCGAGCTCGGCCTCGAGCCCACCCATGAAGCGGACGTCCTCGTCGTTGATGTAGACGTTGACGAACCGGCGCAGGTCGATCGAACCGGACTTGTCCTCGACGAGGCGGTCCTTGATGCCGGGGTGGTTGCCGTCCAGGTCGTCGATCAGCGCGGACAGCGTGCCACCCGAGCCCTCGACCGACTTCGCGCCGTCGGTGTAGGTGCGCAGGATGGTGGGGATCCGGACGTCGATGGCCATCAGGGGGTGCTCGCTCTCTGGTGCTCGGGGGTCGGGGTGATCGTGACGTCCTCTTCGGTCACGACACCGTCGATGATTCTGTAGGACCTGAACTCCACCGGGCGCTCACTATTCCCGCGCTCCCGTGTGCTGACGAGCACGTAGTGGGCGTTGGGCTCGCTGGCCAGGCCGATGTCGGTGCGGCTGGGGTAGGCCTCCGTGGCGGTGTGCGAGTGGTAGATCACCACCGGCTCCTCGTCGCGGGCGTCCATGTCCTTGTAGAGCGCCAGCAGCTCGGTGGAGTCGAACTCGTAGAACGTCGGGCTGCCGGCGGCGTTGACCATCGGGACGAACCGCTCGGCGCGGTCGGTGCCCTCGGGGCCGGCGACGACGCCGCACGCCTCGTCGGGGTGGTCGCGCTGGGCGTGCGCCACGATGGCGTCGTAGATCTCCTGGGCGATGGTCAGCACGCGGTCAAGGGTAGGCAGGCGCCCGATGCGGTCCGTGCGCGTCTCACGACATAGTCTTGACGTCGAGAGAGTTCGGGGGGTCCACCAGATGTCGTTGTCGCAGGCGCAGGCGCCCCTGACCCGCCGCGGCATCCCCCTCGAGCGGGACCTGCGGGTCTTGGCGATCGGCTCCTTCGCCAACCGGTTCGGCGCCGGCGCCGTGATGACGACCAGCGCGCTCTACTTCACCCGGCAGGTGGGCTTCACCGCCGCCGAGGTGGCCCTCGCGCTGGCGGTGGCGGCCGTGGTCGGGATCCTCGTGCAGGTGCCGGCCGGCCAGCTCGGCGACAGCCACGGCCCGCGCCGGGTCCTGACCGTCTGCATGGTGGGCGCCGCCCTCACGAGCGCCCTGCCCGTCCTGGCTCGTACGCCGTGGCAGCTCGCGCTGCTGCTGGCCCTGCTGACCCTCTTCGAACGCTCGGCCGGGTCCGTCCAGCAGGGCGTGATCGCCCAGCTCGCGACCGGCGGGCGCGGCGTGCAGTTCAAGGCCTACCTGCGGGCAGTGACCAACACCGCGATCGGCCTCGGCTCGGTCTTCGGCGGCGCCGCCCTCGTCGTCGACGAGTCGTGGGCCTACGTCTCGGTCTTCGTCCTCAACGCGGTGTTCACCGGCTTCGCCGCGTGGAACAGCACCCGGCTCCCGGACCTTCCGGCCTACGTCCGGCTGGAGGGCGAGCCGCGCCTCGCCGTGCTGCGCGACTGGCCCTACGTCGTCGTGGTGGCGCTGACCGGGCTCTTCTCGCTCCACTTCTTCGTGATGGAGCTGGGACTGGCGCTCTACATCTCCGAGCGCACCGCCGCGCCGCCCGTGATGGTCGCGGTGCTCCTCATCGTCAACACCGCGTGCGTCGCGCTCTTCCAGGTGAAGCTGTCGCGTCGCGCCGACTCCGTGGAGGCCGGTGCCCGGGCGCTGGTCCGCGGCGCCGTCTGGATCGCGGCCGGCTTCGCCATCGTGGCGCTGGCCGACCGCGGTGACGCGACCTTCGCCGTCGTCGTGCTCGTCGTCGGGTCGCTGGTGCACGTCGTCGGCGAGATGATCGGCTCGGGCGGCCAGTGGGGCCTGCAGATGGGCCTGGCCCCTCACGAGCGGCAGGGCCAGTACCAGGGCTTCGCCGGGCTCGGCTTCAGCGTCATCGCGGTCGTCGGACCCCCGGTCGTGACGCTGCTGTGCGTCGAGATGGGCGAGACCGGCTGGCTGGTGCTCGCCGGCCTGATGCTGGGCGTGGCGCTGGTGTCGGTCCCTGCCTCCCGGTGGGCGCTCGCCTCCCGCGAGCGATACGGCGTGCTGACGCACTCGGGCTGACGCTCCGGCGCCCGTCGGGTGGCCGCCCAAGACCGGGCCCCAAGGGCCACAACCGCCACACGTGTCCGAGAAGCTGCCCCGGAACCGGCCGCCCAGGGGCCACGACCGCCACACGTGTCCGAGAAGTGGCCCTCGAACCAGCCGCCCAAGGGCCACCACCGCCACACGTGTCCGAGAAGTCGCCCTCGAACCCGCCGCCCAGGGGCCACAACCGCCACACGTGCGGACGTACGACGCCTCCGCCCGGCAGGCCGCCCAGGACCGGGCCCCCGAGGGCCACAACCGCCACACGTGTCCGAGATGTCGCCCTCGAACCCGCCGCCCAGGGGCCACAACCGCCACACGTGTCCGAGAAGTGGCCCTACACCCAGATCGCGGCCGGGATCCCGTCGGAGAAGACCTCCGGCACGTCGGGGAACGACTCGGAGACCCCGAGCGAGTGACGTACGGCCGTCCAGGCGACGGCGCAGGCGTCGAGCAGGTCGTCCTCTCCGAACCCGGCGCCGCGGAACCAGGCCGGGGCCACGATCCCATGGGTGGCGAGCGCCTCGCGGCGGGCGCGGACGCCGTCGGCGTCCTTCTTGCGCGCCAGCACGGGAGCCCCGGCCATCCGGGCGAAGCTCACCTCCGGGTGCACCTCGATCACCCGCGTCCCGGGCCGGCCGCGCACCCACGCGTCCACCTGCAGCACCTTCTCCCGCAGGGCGTAGGCCTGGGCGCTGACGCTGGTGCGCCCGCCGGTCGCGGCGAGGTTGGCCTCGCGCGCCTCGGCGTAGGTCGCGGCCTCGACCGCGGAGCGTACGGGCGTGGAGAACACCGAGGACGCCTTGCCGACCAGCGCCCGGCGGGCCTCGGCGTCCGCGAGCCGGCCGCCGCGGTCGGGCAGGCCGATCGGGATGTCGACGGCGACCACGGGTACGTCGTGCTGCTCGCGCACGAGATCGAGCAGCCCGGTGATGTCGGCGGCGACGAAGACGGAGGCCCGCAAGCTGGGGTCGAGGACGACGCCGACCCAGCCGGCCGGGCAGGCGTCCACGCCGAGGACCGGGGCGGGCGGCCTGAGGACGGGCGGCGGCTCGACCTCGCCCTGGTCGGGCGGGGCCGTGAAGCGTGCCTCGCGCTCGTCGCCCAGCGCGGCGTCGATGCGGGCGAGCAGGACGTCGCTCATCGGGGGCAGCGAGGAGAGGGGCCACCAGCGCACGTCGCTGGACTCGTCGTCGGCGACGTGGGCCTCGCCCTCGAGCCAGGTGCAGGCGAAGGTCAGGTCGAGGTAGGCGGCCCGGTCGCCGTTGGCGTGGACGACCTCGGGATGCACGCCGGTCGAGACGAGCCGGTCGACCCGGACGCGTACGCCGGTCTCCTCGGTCACCTCGCGGGCCGCGGCCACCGCCGGCTCCTCGCCGGGGTCGACGATGCCGGTGACCGGGGACCACTGACCGTTGTCCGAGCGCCGCACCAGCAGCAGCTGGTCCCCGCGGCGTACGACCGCGGTGACACCGGGCAGCCAGAGCAGGTGGTCGCTGCCGATCTTGTCGCGGAGGGCGACGACGAAGTCGGGGACGGGCGTCATCCGGCCGTCAGCGCCTCGACCACCGTCTCCTGGAGGTAGCCGACCCACTCGTAGATGTCGTGCGCCTGCGCACGCGGGTCGTCGTCGGGCAGGGAGTGCCAGTAGTCCTCGTCGCCGGCCTCGACGCCGAGGCGGGTGGCCAGCGCGAGCCGGATGTCGGTGAAGGCGCGCATCCAGGTCTCGGCCTGGGCGTGGGTGAGCTCGACGTCGATGACGAGGCCGTCCTCGGTCAGCTCGGGCGGGAGGCCGGCCTCCTCCACCGCGTCGATGATCGCCGCGGCCGCCGCGGCCTTGCCGTCGCGCAGCCCTCCCTCGGTGAAGCGGCGGAAGTCGGAGGCGGCCTCCACGTCGTCGGGGTAGGCGGTGGGGAACAGGCGCGCGAGCACCGGGTCCTCGGGGATCGTCGTGGCGCCGGAGAACTCCGCCATCATCGCCTCGAAGGCGTCGGCGGTCGGCGCGGCGGGCTCGGCCCGCTCGTTGCGCAGCAGCTCGACCATCTGCGAGGCGAGCGAGCGCAGGAGGTCGGCCTCGAAGCCGGTGAACGTGGCGATGACGTGGCCGGACCTGCGGTGTCGTTCGAAGCCGCTCACCTCAGGACGCCTTCTCCATCGTCGCCCAGAGCCCGTACTCGTGCATCGCCTGCACGTCGCGCTCCATCTCCTCGCGCGTGCCCGTCGAGACGACCGACTTGCCCTCGGTGTGCACCTCGAGCATCAGCTTCTCGGCCTTCGCCTTGTCGTAGCCGAAGTACTTCTGGAACACGTAGGAGACGTAGGACATCAGGTTGACCGGGTCGTCCCACACGAGGGTCACCCACGGCTTGGCCAGGAAGGTGATCTCGTCGGGGGTGAGGGTCGGCTCGACCTCTACGGGACTGGCGGCTGACACGAGGTCCATCGTGGCACAGTGTCGGTCGTGACGAGCCCACCCCGTAGGTCGACGGCGCTGCTGACCGACCACTACGAGCTGACCATGGTCCAGGCGGCGCGCCAGTCCGGCACGGCGGACCGGAGGGCGGTCTTCGAGCTCTTCCCGCGGCGCCTCCCGGCGGGTCGCCGCTACGGCGTGGTGGCCGGGGTCGGGAGGGCGCTCGACGCGCTGGAGGACTTCCGCTTCGACGCCAGCGTGCTCACCGCGCTCGAGGGCGTCGTCGACCCCGACATGCTCGACTGGCTCGGCTCCTACCGCTTCTCCGGCGACGTGTGGGGCTACGCCGAGGGCGAGGCCTACTTCCCCTACTCGCCGCTGCTCGTCGTCGAGGGGACCTTCGCCGAGGCCGTCCTCCTCGAGACCGTCCTGCTGTCGATCTACAACCACGACTCCGCCATCGCCTCGGCGGCGTCGCGGATGACGCTGGCGGCCGGTGACCGGCCGTGCATCGAGATGGGGTCGCGCCGCACCCACGAGGAGGCCGCGGTGGCCGCCGCGCGGGCGGCGTACGTCGCCGGGTTCGACGCCACCAGCAACCTGGCCGCGCGTGCCCGCTACGGCGTGCCGTCCACCGGCACCGCCGCCCACTCCTTCACCCTGCTCCACGACGCCGAGGCCGACGCCTTCCGTGCCCAGGTGCAGACCCTCGGGGTCGGCACGACGCTGCTGGTCGACACCTACGACGTCGCCGAGGCCGTCCGCCTCGCGGTCGAGGTGGCCGGCAGGGGGCTCGGCGCCGTCCGTCTCGACTCCGGCGACCTGGGCGAGGTCGCCCGGGAGGTCCGCGCCCAGCTCGACGGGCTCGGCGCGAGCGCGACCCGGATCGTGGTGACCAGCGACCTCGACGAGCACGCCATCGCCGCCCTCGCCGCCGCCCCCGTCGACGCCTACGGCGTGGGGACCCAGCTGGTCACGGGCTCGGGGCACCCGACGTGCGGCTTCGTCTACAAGCTCGTGGCACGCGAGGACGCGACCGGCGAGCTGGTGTCGGTGGCCAAGAAGTCGACCGACAAGCCGTCCATCGGCGGACGCAAGTACGCCCTGCGCCGGCGTGGCCCCAGCGGCGTGGCGGAGGCGGAGGTCGTCGGGATCGGCGCGGCGCCCGAGGACGACGGCGACGACCGCGCCCTCCTCGTCCCGCTCGTCCGCGACGGCGAGGTCGTCGGCCGCGCCACGCTCGAGGAGGCCCGGGCCCGCCACCGCGCCTCGGTCGCCGAGCTGCCTCGCTCGGTCACGATGATGTCGGCCGGCGAGGCGGCGATCCCGACGGTGCACCTCGGGCCCCACTGACCTCGGGCCCCGCTAACCTCGGACCATGGCCCGCGCCCTGATCGTCGTCGACGTCCAGAACGACTTCTGCGAGGGCGGCTCGCTGCCCGTCCCGGGCGGCGCACGGGTCGCGGCCGACATCAACGAGCTGCTGCACCGCTGGCACGCGGGCGGCGACGACGCACCGGCCTACGACGTCGTGGTCGCCACCAAGGACCACCACGTCGACCCCGGGTCGCACTGGTCGCTGAAGCCCGACTTCGTCGACTCGTGGCCGGTGCACTGCAAGGTCGGCACCGAGGGCGCGGCGTTCCACCCCAACCTCGACCCGCAGCCCTTCGACGAGGTGTTCTGCAAGGGCGAGCACGAGGCGGCCTACAGCGGTTTCGAGGGTCGTACGACGTCGGGCGAGCCGCTGGCCGACTGGCTGCGGGCCCGTCAGGTGGAGGAGGTCGACGTGTGCGGGATCGCCACCGACCACTGCGTGCGCGCGACCGCCCTGGACGGCGCGGGCGCGGGCTTCACGACCAGGGTCCTGACCGCGTTGTGCGCCGGGGTCGCGGAGGAGTCGACGGCCGCCGCGATCACCGAGCTGGCCGGCGCCGGCGTCGAGATCGCCTGAGCAGTCGAGATCGGGTGGGCATCAGCACCACTTCTCGGTGACGGTGCGCAGCACCTTGACCGTGCGCGCCGTGCCCAGCCCGAGTGCCGCCAGCTCCTTCAAGGCGAGGAGCCTCGAGGTGTGGATGTTGCCGTCGAGCAGCACGTAGGCCGCGCGCCCGTCGACGACGACCACCTCGCCGTCGTGCTCGAGCGCGTGGGCAGCCTCGACGGCCGCGGCGGGCGGCGCGGCGGCGTACAACGTCACGTAGTGCTGCCCGGCGGGGTCGTGCTCGGCGTGCAGCTCCTCGGCGCGCGCGGTGAGCGCGGCGAGGTCGCGGGTCGTGAACACGATCGTCGGGACCTCGAAGCCCGCCTCGGCGGCGTAGGCCTCCTCCAGTGCCTGCCGCACCTTGGCCACCGAGCGGGCGGGGTGGGTCAGGCGCACGTTGCCGGTGTTGATGTAGGTCTCGACGTCCGTGCCGCCCGCGGCCTCGGTGGCCGCCCGGATGGCGTCCTTGGGGAACTTGCGCTTCGCGCCGAGGTTGATCGCGCGCAGGAAGGCGACGTAGGTGGGCACACCGCGGAGTATGCCTGCGTGAGTGCCGCGTCACACCGGTCTAGGGTGAACCCATGAAGACTCGAGCTCTTGCCACCGGAATCGCCGTCGCCCTGTCCCTGACTGCTGCGGGATGCGCCAAGGATGACACCAGCACGACCACCGAGTCGGGCGCCACTCTCATCAACGGCGGAACGTTGACCATCTGCACCCACCTGCCCTACGAGCCGTTCGAGTTCACCGAGGGCGGCGAGGTCGTCGGCTTCGACCCCGACGTGCTCAAGATCGCCGCTGACGCCGAGGGCTGGGACACCGAGGTCGTCGACATCGGCTGGGAGACCATCGTCTCCGGCGAGGCGCTCAACACCGGCCAGTGCGACGTCTCCGCAGGAGCGATGACGATCACCGACGAGCGCGAGGCCGTGATGGACTTCAGCGACCCGTACTTCGAGGCCACCCAGGCCCTGATGACCAAGGCCGGCTCCGGGATCACCTCGCTCGACGACCTCGCCGGCATGTCCGTCGCCGTGCAGGACGGCACCACCGGCGCCGACTACGTTCGTGAGAACGCGCCGGACGACACCAAGATCGTCTCCTTCGAGGACTCCGCGCTGATGCAGCAGGCCGTCAAGACGGGGAAGACCGACGCCGGCGTCAACGACAACGGCCTGCTCAACTACTTCGTCAGCGAGAACCCCGACGTCGAGGTCGTCAACGAGTTCAAGACCGGCGAGAGCTACGGCTTCTCGGTCAAGAAGGACAGCAACGACGACCTGCTCACGATCATCAACGACGCGATCGCCAGCGACGAGTACGACGCGGTCTACGAAGAGTGGTTCGGCACGGCTCCCAGCGAGTGACCCCCTCGCCACCCAGTCCGCGGACCCCGAGCAGAAGGTGACCTGAACCATGGCGAGTCCACGACAGCGTGCCGCGCGGTGGCGCTACGTCCAGTACGCCGTCCTCGTCGCCGCCCTCGTGGCGATCTTCTTCCTCGCCGACTGGAAGCAGCTCCAGCGGGCGTTCTTCGACTGGGACGTGGTCAAGGCCCAGTTCCCCGACGTCATCACGGTGGCGCTGAAGAACACGATCATCTACACCGCGTGCGGCTTCACGTTCGGGCTTGCGCTGGGGCTGGTCCTGGCCCTGATGCGCCTCTCGAGCGTGGGGCCGTACCGCTGGATCGCCACAGGGGTCATCGAGCTGTTCCGCGGCCTTCCCGCGCTGGTCGTGTTCATCGCGCTGAGCGTGGGCTTCAGCCTCGCCTTCCCGGCGTACGAGATCCCCTTCGGCAACCTGGGCATCGTCACCCTGGCCCTCGGACTCGTCGGTGGCGCCTACATGGCCGAGACGATCAGGGCCGGGATCCAGGCGGTGCCCAAGGGGCAGATGGAGGCGGCGCGCTCGCTGGGCATGTCCCACAGCAGGGCGATGATCAGCGTGGTCGTCCCCCAGGCGTTCCGGATCATCCTGCCGCCGCTGACCAACGAGCTGATCCTGCTCACCAAGGACTCCTCGCTGGTCTACATCCTGGGTCTGTCGCTGAGCCAGTACGAGCTCACCAAGTTCGGCCGCGAGGGCATGAACACCTCGTCCAACCTGACCCCGATCATCGTGATCGGCCTGTGCTACCTGCTGATCACGGTGCCGTTGTCGATCGTCGTACGCCGTATGGAGAGCCGCGCCGAGAGGGCCCGCTGATGACCGCCGAGCAGACCACCACCAGCACCGAGCGCAGCGACGCCGCGATCGACGTCCAGCAGCTGCACAAGTACTTCGGCGACAACGAGGTGCTCAAGGGGATCGACTTCCACGTGAGCCACGGGCAGGTGGTCTGCGTCATCGGCCCCTCCGGCTCGGGCAAGTCGACGCTGCTGCGTTGCGTCAATCTGCTGGAGATCCCCACCAAGGGCAGGATCTTCGTCGAGGGCGTGGAGATCACGGACCCCGACGCCGACGTCGACAAGCTGCGCGCCCGGATCGGCATCGTCTTCCAGCAGTTCAACCTCTTCCCGCACATGACCGTGCTGCGCAACCTCACCATCGCGCAGCAGAAGGTCGCCGGGCGCCACAAGGACGAGTCGGTCGAGATCGCGCGTGCCAACCTCGAGAAGGTCGGGCTCGCCGAGAAGGAGGGCGCCTACCCCGCCCACCTGTCGGGCGGCCAGATGCAGCGCGTCGCGATCGCCCGGGCGCTGTCGATGCAGCCCGACATGATGCTGTTCGACGAGCCGACCTCAGCGCTCGACCCCGAGCTGGTCGGCGACGTCCTGGCCGTGATGAAGGACCTGGCGACCGAGGGGATGACGATGATGGTCGTCACCCACGAGATGGGCTTCGCCCGCGAGGTCGGCGACAAGCTCGTCTTCATGGACGGCGGCGTGATCGTCGAGGAGGGCGACCCGGCTGAGGTGCTCGCCAACCCGCAGCACGAGCGGACGCAGTCGTTCCTCTCGAAGGTGCTCTAGCGCGGGCGCTGCGCCCGGCGGGTCAGCCCCGCTTGCACTGGCTGGGCGGGGTGACGGCGGGGTCGAAGACGTGGCGGGGCGGCGTGATGCTCGAGCCGTCCGGCGACTCCTTCATCGTCATCGCCCACCAGCCCGCCTTGCGGGTCTCGATGGCGGCGAGCTGCTCCTCGGGGAGCGCGTTCCACATGTTGAGGACGTCGACGCCGACCTCGATCAGGTGACCGTGCGGGGTGACGACCGCCCTGGCCTCGATGTCGTCGAGCGCTGCAGGCACGGTCGGGAAGAGCCCCCGCGGCATGCCGGTCAGCACGGCCTTGGCGGGCACGCCGACGGCGACGCCGTCCCCCGCGAGCCGGACCGCCCGTGCCGCGGTGACCGGCCAGGTCGGGTCCAGGTCGGTCGGCAGCGCCCAGCTGCGGGACTGGTCCTCGGTGATGTCGGCCCAGCAGTCGGCGGCGTTCGGTCCCCACACCTCGCTGTTGAAGTAGGTGCGTCCGGCGACGACGAGGTAGTCGACCTGCTGCACGTTGCCGTCGATCGCGGAGTCCATCGACAGCTCGCTGTAGCCCGTGGAGGGGCTGTACCGGCCGTCGAGGTCGAAGATGCGCCTGCCGCCGTTGTCCGGGTTCTTGGTGAGGAGCTGGCCGTGCCACTCCACGATGCCCATCTTGGCGACCTGGCTGTCGATCGCCTCGAGCTGCTCGCCCTCGAGCAGGAAGTCGTCGCCCTTGGTCGCGGCGGCCTCCCCCGAGCCCCCGCACGCACTGAGGGTCAGCGCCAGACCGGCAGTGAGCGCGGCGGCCCACGATGCGCTTCGACGACGTGCCACTGGGGTTTCCCCGATCAGGTCGTGACGAGCTCCGTGCTCGATCTCGCTCGGAGCCTAGGACCGGCTCCGGGGCCTGTCAGGGGAATCACGGATCTCGTCGGGGCGGCCGGCGCCGGTGCGTCAGCCGGACATCCAACCGCGGGCCGCGCCCACGACCGCGTCGGTGAGGTCGTCGACCAGCGCCGACCCCAGCCGCCAGTGCTGCCAGAACAGCGGCACCTCGGGCCGCCGGCCCGGCACGAGCTCGACGAGCTCGCCGCGGTCGAGCTCGTCGACGACGTCGGACTCGGGCAGCAGGCCCCACCCCATGCCGACCCGGATCGCCCGGTCGAACTCGCGCACCGACGGCACGTACGTCACCGGGGGCGCGAGGTGGCGGCGCGTCACCCGGCGGATGAAGTCGTGCTGGAGCGAGTCGCTGCGGTCGAAGGCCACGATGGGCGCCTCCCCCAGAGCACCGGACCCGACACCGTCGGCGAAGTGAGTGCCGTGGAAGTCGCGGGTCGCGACCGCGGCGTAGCGCAGCCGGCCCAGGCGCACCACGCGGCACCCCGGCACCGGCTTGGGCTCGCCCGTGATCGCCGCCACCACCTCACCGCGCCGCAGGCGCTCCGCGGTGCGGGTGTGGTCCTCGCGCACCACCTCGAACACCACGCGGTGCCGCGACTGCACCTCGGCGAGCGCGTCGACGAACCAGCCGTAGAGCGCGTCGGCGTTGACCGCGATCGGGAGCGAGGCGTACGTCGTGCCGCCGGCGTCGGCCTCCTCGACGAGCTCGGCGACGGCCTCCCGCTCCAGGAGCTCGGTCTGGGTGGCGAGCCGCACCAGCACCAGGCCGGCCTCGGTGGGCTCCAGCGGCTTGACCCGGTGCAGCAAGACGCGGCCGATCCGCGTCTCGAGCGCCTTGATGCGCTGGCTCACGGCGGACGGGGTGACATGGAGCTCGCGGGCGGCCGCCTCGAACGTGCCGAGGCGGACCGCGACGGCCAGTGTGCGCAGGGCCACAGGGTCCAGCTGGGTGATGTCTTTCATAATGAGACATTCTAATGATTCCTCAGAATCGTTCGCTGGATTGAACACACTCAGCGACCTAGCGTGGTCCTCATGTTCCAGGTTGCTCTCACCGGTCTGCTCACCGGACTCGCCCTCATCGTCGCCGTCGGCGCGCAGAACGCCTTCCTCCTCCGGCAGGGGATCCGCGGCGAGCACGTCCTGCCGATCGTGCTGACCTGCCTGGTTTCGGACGTCGTCGCGATCACGGCGGGCGTGGCCGGCCTCGGGGTCGTGCTCGAGCGGTGGCCCGCCGTCCTGCCGGTGGCCCAGGTGCTCGGTGGGCTCTACCTCATCGCCTTCGGCGTGCACGCCGCGATGCGGGCATGGCGCCCGACGGCGCTGGAGGCGGGCGAGGCGACGGCCCTCACCCCCGGCCGGGCGGTGCTGCTGACGCTGGCCCTGACCTGGCTCAACCCGCACTTCTACCTCGACGCCGTCCTCATGCTGGGCACCGTGGCCAACAGCTTCGCGGCCGACCGCTGGTGGTTCCTCGCCGGCACCCTCGTCGCCAGCGTGCTGTGGTTCTTCGGGCTCGGCTACGGCGCCCGGCTGCTGCGCGGCCTGTTCGCCCGCCCCAAGGCGTGGCGCGTGCTCGACTCCGCGATCGCCGTGGTGATGGGCGCCCTCGGCGTGGGGCTGCTCGTCCACTGAGCCCGCGCGGTCACTCCCCCGTCAGGGCCAGGCCCTGCTCGGCCAGCCCCTCGCGCAGCCGGCTGATCGCCATCGGTCCGACGCCGTGCATCGCGGCCAGGTCCGCTGCGGAGTAGGACGCCACCTGCTCGAGCGTCGTCACCTCCACCGCACGCAGGGCCCGTGTCGCGGGCGCACCAATGGTCCTCGGCAACGGCGTGCCCGCCTGCCGGGGCTCGCGCACCCGGGGCTCCGGCAGTCCGGCGTCGACCACCGCCTGCCCGCGTGGCGAGAGCAGGTAGCCGATGGCGAGCGACTCGGTGAGCCCGAGCTCCTTGAGCTTGCGCACGTCCTTCTTGAAGTCCGCCGTCTCGCGCCCCACCTGGGCGGCGAGCTCGGGCGCGCGGACGGTCGGGTTGAGGTCGATCAGGTCGAGCGTCTCCCGCGTCCATGCGCCGTACGACGAGGCCGCGTCGAGGCGGTCGAGCCGGGCGTTGATCGCCGCGATCTCGGCAGCGTCCGGCACGGCGGCCCGCAGCGCCTCGCGCGGGTCGGGACCGGCGTACGCCAGGCCGATCCGCCAGGCGGGGTCCTCCGGGCGGGCTGCCAGGGCCTCCCGGAGCGCCGCGAGCGAAGGCGCACCGGCCCGGCGTGCGTCCTCGGCGCGCAGGCTCGACACGCCGACCTGCTCGAGGCTGGTCACCTCGATCACCCCGACGCCCGTGCGCATCCGGGTGCCGACGACGACGCGGGGCTTGGCCCACCGGCGGAACGCGAGGTCGACCACCCCGGCCTTGATCGCGGCCAGCTCGGCCGGTCGGATCATCATGGCGCCCAGCCTGTCAGTCCACCCGCAGGATGTCTCCCGGCTGGCACTCCAGCGCCCGGCAGATGCCGGTGAGCGTGCTGAACCGCACCGCCTTCGCGCGACCGTTCTTCAGCACGCTGAGGTTGACGACGGTGACGCCCACCCGGTCGGCGAGCTCGGTCAGCGTCATCCCCCGGTCGGCCAGCACCGCGTCGAGGTGGACCGTGACGCCGTGCGCCTCGTCGGCCTCGGCCTCGGGCTGCGTGCGCCGCGCCATCAGATGGTGGCCTCCACGTCGCGGCGCATGCCGACGGCCTCTCCCATCACGCGCGCCAGCGCCAGCAGGGAGATGCCGAGGAGCACCGGGAGCCACGGCACCGTCGCGGTGAGGATCAGGGTGCTGTCGGTCATCCGGTTGAGCAGCGCTGCGTTGACCCACCCCGACAGCACGAAGTCGAGCGCGGCCCACATGAGGAGGATCCGCCCGAGGGTCCTCAGCTGTCCGGGCACCCGGTCGGCGAAGACCCCCTCGCGCCGGGCCCGTCGCAGGAAGAGCCACAGCATCACGAAGAACACCATCGGACCGCCGACCCAGACCACGAGGCCGGCGCCGCCCAGGGCTCGGGTGGCGCCGTCGGGGTCGGGGTCGCAGACCTGCACCTCGTCGACGCGCCAGGTGATGCCGTCGCGGAGGTCGGCCGGCCCGGTCGTGTCACCCGCTC
Source organism: Nocardioides sp. T5 (assembly GCF_048161455.1). Lineage (NCBI taxonomy): Bacteria > Bacillati > Actinomycetota > Actinomycetes > Propionibacteriales > Nocardioidaceae > Nocardioides > Nocardioides sp. T5. The sequence continues at coordinate 3,361,766 of NZ_CP182415.1, forward strand.
CCCTGCGGAAGGCCGGCTGGTCGCCCGAACCGGTGGCGCAGACCTCGGCGTTCACCCCCGGGATCGAGCCGGTACCGAAGATCGTGCCGGCCACCGTGGCAACTGCCAGGATCGCCATCACGGTGACCACCAGGCCGACCAGCACCTCGAGGATCCTGAGCGGGTCGTTGCTGCGCGTGCCGTCCATGACGGTCCCCCTGGCTTATCGATGGTCGATGTTGTCGACAAACGATAGGGCAACGTTTTTCGATATGTCAATGGCCGCTGGGCCGCGCTCGAGCGGTGCGTGAGACACGTTCCCGGGCTGCGAAACGTGCCTCATCCACCGCTCGTACGACGACACGCCGGCAAGACGCCGCGAGCGGTGGCCCACCGACATTTCCGGCGTACGGAATGTGGGTGGGCCACCGCTCGGCGGCGGGTGATCGGCGCCGGGCGTCAGAGGTTGCCGCGGGCGTCCTGCTCGCGCTCGATGGCCTCGAAGAGCGCCTTGAAGTTGCCCTTGCCGAAGCCGAGCGAGCCGTGTCGCTCGATCAGCTCGAAGAACACCGTGGGCCGGTCACCGAGCGGCTTGGTGAAGATCTGGAGGAGGTAGCCGTCCTCGTCGCGGTCGACGAGGATGCCGCGCTTCTTCAGCTCCTCGATCGGCACCCGCACCTCCCCGATGCGGGCGCGCAGCTCGGGGTCCTCGTAGTAGGAGTCGGGGGTGTTGAGGAACTCCACACCGTTGGCGCGCAGGGCGTCGACGGTGGCGAGGATGTCGCCGGTCGCCAGCGCGAGGTGCTGCGCGCCGGGGCCGTTGTAGAACTCGAGGTACTCGTCGATCTGCGACTTCTTCTTCGCGATGGCGGGCTCGTTGAGCGGGAACTTGACGCGGTGGTTGCCGTTGGCGACGACCTTCGACATGAGCGCGGAGTAGTCGGTGGCGATGTCGTCACCGATGAACTCGGCCATGTTCACGAAGCCCATCACCTTGTTGTAGAAGGTGACCCACTCGTCCATCCGGCCGAGCTCGACGTTGCCGACGATGTGGTCGAGGGCCTGGAAGAGCCGCTTCGGCTGGTCGGCCTTCTTGTCCCAGCGCGGCTCGACGGCCACGTAGCCGGGGAGATAGGGGCCGGCGTACGTCTCTCCGTCGACGGTGCGCTGCACGAGCGTGTGGCGGGTCTCGCCGTAGGTCGCGATGGCGGCGATGCGGACCTTGCCGTGGTCGTCGGCCACGGTCTCCGGCTCGACGAGGACCGTCGCGCCGGCCTTGCGGGCCTGGGCGATGCACTGGTCGACGTCGGGCACCTCGAGGGCGATGTCGACGACGCCGTCGCCGTGCTTGGCGTGGTGGGCGATCAGGTCGCTGTCGGGCGCGACGGCGCCGCTCAGCACGAACTTGATGGAGCCCGACTTGAGCACGTACGACTTGTGGTCGCGGTTGCCGTTCTCCGGGCCGGAGTAGGCGATGAGGTCCATCCCCCAGGCCGAGGCGTAGTAGTGGGCGGCCTGCGTGGCGTTGCCGACCACGAAGCAGATCGCGTCCCACCCGGTCACCGGGAACGGGTCGGCGTCGGCGTCGTACTCCACGAGGCCGACGAGCTGGCGCAGCTGCTCGAGGGAGAGGTCGGCCTTCATCTCGTCCACGGTCAGGGCGCCACCGGTCGAGGCGATGTCAGTCGTCATGGGCCGAACCCTGCCCAGTCGCGGCAAGATGTGCAACAGTACGTCGAAACGTCGGACAATCTGCACAGTCGAGGAGCGCCGATGGACGAGATCGACGGCAAGGTGATCGACCTGTTCGCCAGCGAGCCCCGCCTGGGCGTGCTGGAGGCGAGCCGGCGGCTCGGCATCGCCCGGGGCACCGTGCAGGCGCGCCTGGACAAGCTCGTCGCGGCGGGCGTGATCACCGGGTGGGGGCCCGACCTCTCCCCCGAGGCGATCGGCTACCCCGTCACCGCTTTCCTCACCCTCGAGATCCGCCAGGGCTCGGCCGACCGGGGCGGCCACGACGCGGTCGCCGCCCACCTCGCCGGCATCCCGGAGGTGCTCGAGGCCTTCACGATCACCGGCGCCGGCGACATGTGGGCCCGCGTCGTCGCGCGCTCCAACGCCGACCTGCAGCGGGTGATCGACCTGGTGCTCACCGAGCCGGGGATCGACCGGTCGACGACCGTGATCGCGCTCGCGACCCAGATCCCCTACCGGGTCGTGCCGCTCGCCCGCGCTGCCCTCACCTGAGCCGCTGCCCTCATCTGAACCGCTGCCCTCACTTCAGCCGCTGGGCGACCTCGGCCGCAGCAGCGATCACCTGCGGCGCGACGACGTCCTCGTCGATGGCGCCGTCGAGGGTCACGATGCCGACACTGGCGCGGAGGCCGTCGACCCCGCGCACCGGGGCGGCCAGACCGCGGGCGCCGGTCTGGAGCTCGCCGCTCGTGACGGCGTACGCCGCCTCGTCCACGTCGACCAGCCCGATGGCCTTGCCCGCCGCGCCCTGGGTCAACGGGTGCCGGGCACCGACCCGGTAGGAGACGTGGAAGTCGGTCCAGGACGGCTCGACGACCGCCAGCGCGAGCGCCTCCTCGCCGTCGGCCACCGTGAGGTGGGCGGTCGAGCCGAGCGACTCCGCGAGCCTCCGCAGCACCGGCATGGCGAGATCACGCAGCAGCGGCTGCACCCCGCTGGCCAGGTGCAGCACGCCGAGACCGACGAAGAGCCGTGAGCGCGCGTCGCGGCGGACCAGCCCGTGCTGCTCCAGGGTGCTGACCAGCCGGTAGACGACCGTGCGGTTGACCTGGAGCCGGTGCGAGAGCTCGGTGACCGTCAGCCCCTCGGGGCTCTCCGCCAGCACGCGGAGCACCCGCAGACCGCGGTCCAGCGTCTGGGAGGTCTCGGAGGGCACGCCCTCAATATGGCAGGAAAGTCAGGAGGTCTTGCGCACGGCCCACTCGCGGATCCGGTTGATCCGCTCGTGCAGCTGCTCGGCGTTGGCCACCGCGGCCGGCGGGCCGCCGCACTCCTTGCGGAGCGCGTTGTGGGTGATGCCGTGCGCCTGCCCCGTGCGGTGGTGCCAGGCGGCGACGAGTCCGTTGAGCTCGCGCCGGAGCACTCCCAGCTGCTGGTGGGTGCTGAGCTCCTGCACCGAGTCCACGACCCGGTCGCCCACGCCGTCGGCCTTCTGCTTGCGAGCGCGCTCGCTCTGGCGCGAGTGCAGCAGCTCGCGCACCTGGTCGGGCTCGAGGAGGCCGGGGATGCCGAGGAAGTCCATCTCCTCCTCGGAGCCGGACACGACCTCGCCGGAGTGGCCGAACTGCGCGCCCTCGTAGAGCACGTGGTCGAAGGACGCGGTGGAGCCCAGCGCCTCCCACGACATCTCGAGCTCGTCGGAGGCGCCCTCCTCGGAGTTGGCTGCGGCGAGGAGGTCGTCCTCGGCCGCGAAGATGTCGTCCTCGTCCTGCACGCGGCGCCCGAGCACGTGGTCGCGCTGGGCCTCCATGTCGGAGGCGAACTCCAGCAGGTGCGGGACCGAGGGCAGGAACACCGACGCCGTCTCGCCGCGGGACCGCGCGCGGACGAAGCGGCCGACCGCCTGGGCGAAGAAGAGCGGCGTCGAGACGGTGGTCGCCCACACGCCGACGGCCAGGCGCGGCACGTCGACGCCCTCGGAGACCATCCGGACGGCGACCATCCACCGGTCCTCGGAGGCGGTGAACTTCTCGATCTTCTTCGAGGAGCCCTTCTCGTCCGACAGCACGACGGTCGGCGACTCGCCGGTGATCTTCTTCAGCAGCGCGGCGTAGGCACGCGCGGTCTCCTGGTCGCCGGCGATCACCAGCCCGCCGGCGTCGGGCACGTGGCGACGTACCTCCGACAGGCGCTTGTCGGCCGCCTCGAGGACCGCGGGGATCCACGACCCGCGGGGGTCGAGGGCCGTACGCAGCGCCTGGGCGTGCATGTCCTTGGTGAGCGGCTCCCCCAGCCGGGCGACGACCTCGTCGCCGGCGCGGGTGCGCCACTGCATCTCCCCGGAGTAGGCCATGAACAGCACCGGGCGCACGACGTGGTCGGAGAGGGCGTGGGCATAGCCGTAGGTGAAGTCGGCCGCCGAGGTGGGGATGCCGTCCTCGCCCGGGGCGTAGCTGACGAACGGGATGGGGTTGATGTCGGAGCGGAACGGCGTACCGGTCAGGGCGAGCCGCCGGGTGGCCGGGTCGAACGCCTCGCGCACGCCCTCGCCCCACGACAGCGCGTCTCCGGCGTGGTGGATCTCGTCGAGGATCACCAGCGTCTTGAAGCGCTCCGTGCGGATGCGCATGGCGAGCGGGTTGACCGCGACACCGGCGTAGGTGACGGCGATGCCGACGTAGTCGTCGGAGGTGCGGCCCTTGCCCGCCGAGTAGGTGGGGTCGATCGGGATGCCCGCCCGCGCCGCGGCCTCGGCCCACTGGGTCTTGAGGTGCTCGGTGGGCGCGACGACGGTGATCCGGTCGACGACGCGGCGGCTGAGCAGGTCGGCCGCGACCGTCAGCGCGAACGTCGTCTTGCCGGCGCCCGGGGTCGCGACCGCGAGGAAGTCCTGCGGCTGCGCGGCGCGGTACTTGTCCACCGCCGCCTGCTGCCAGGCACGGAGGGAGGGCGCGGTGCCCCAGGCGGCCCGGTCGGGCCACGCGGGGGGCAGCGGCGCGTCAGGCCGCGCCGTCACGCCTCGGGACCCGAGCCGTCCGAGCCGGACCCGCCGCCGGGCTTGTCGCCCGACTTCATCGAGTCCCAGATCTCCTTGCACTCGGGGCAGACCGGGTACTTCTCCGGGGCCCGTGACGGCACCCAGACCTTGCCGCACAGCGCGATGACGGGCGTGCCCATGACCATCGCCTCGGTGAGCTTGTCCTTGGGCACGAAGTGCGAGAACCGCTCGTGGTCTCCCTCGTCCGTCGGGACGGTCTGACGCTCTTCGATCGTCTGGGTGCCCGGGGAGAATCCGATGGTGCTCATGATGGGCAAGCCTAACGCGGAGATCAGTTCATGTCGGGATCGACGGGGCGGTTCACGTGCCAGGCGAGCATGCCGGGCTGGCGCCGCATCACGTCGCGCCACAGCTCGCCCGGGTCGTCGCGGAAGGCGTCGGCGGCCTCGCTCGTGACGACGTACCAGCTGCCCTCCTCGACCTCGCCGTCGAGCTGACCAGCACCCCAGCCGGCGTAGCCCGCGAACACCCGCATCGCGCTGAGCGTGCCGTCGACGAGCTCGGTCGGGGTGTCGAGGTCGACCATGCCCAGCAACCCGGCGACCGGACGCCACCCCACGGGCGGGTCCTGCGGGTCACGCAGGGCCCCGACGGCCAGGGCGCCGTCGGTGCCGACCGGTCCCCCGCGGAACAGCACCTCCGGCTCGGCCACCACGTCGCGCCACGGCTCGAGGACGTCGGCGACCATGATCTGCGAGGGGCGGTTGAGGACCACGCCCAGCGCACCCTCCTCCGTGACGTCGAGCAGCAGCACGACCGTGTCGGCGAAGTTGGGGTCCTGCAGTGCCGGCGTCGCCACCAGCAACATCCCCGAAGCGAGCTGCATGCCTCCACTATGGCCGACCTCGGGTCACGGCACACCACCCCGGCGACGCCCCCTCGACCGCGCCGGGGTCACCTAGGCTGCGGGCCATGGAGAACCGCGGCCGGCAGCGCTACTCCGACGCGACCAAGCGGGCGCTGGTCGAGGTGGCCGAACAGCTCTTCACCGAGCACGGGTACGCCGCCACCTCGCTCGACGCGATCGCGGCCGGCGCCGACGTCACCAAGGGCGCGCTCTACCACCACTTCAGCGGCAAGCAGGCGATCTTCGAGGCCGCCTTCGAGCGCGTGGAGTCACGGGCCACGTCCGGCATCGCGCAGGCGACCGAGGGTCACCGCGACCCGTGGGACAAGGCGCGGGCCGGGTTGCGCGCCTTCCTCGCCGCAGTCCAGGAGCCGGGCTACCGCCAGGTCGTGGTGTCCGACGGACCCTCGGTGCTCGGTCACGAGCGCTACCGCGAGCAGGAGGAGCGCTCGACGTACGCGATCGTGGACGAGATCGTGCGGTCCGTGCTGACCGCCGACGGCGGCGCCCTCGACGACGCCCGGCTCGACGACGCGATGCTCGACACCTTCACCCGCATCTTCTTCGGGGCGATGTCGGCAGCGGGCGGCTCGGTCGCCGTCAGCGACGACCCCGCGGCGGCAGCCCAGCGGGTCGAGACGGCGGTCGGCATCATCCTGGCAGGCCTCCAGCGCCTGCTCGAGGAGGACGCCGGAGCGCTACGGGCGAGCCCGTTCGACGCCGGGACTACTTCGCGAAGGTGACGTTGCCGTTGACGGCCGGGACGAGCTCGACCCACACGTGCCCCGCGGGCACGGTGAGCTCGCCTCGCTTGGTCGAGAGCTCGATCGGACCCTTGAGGCCGTCCTTGCTCCACGTGCCCTTCACGACCCGACCGCCGTGGAAGAGCAGCGCCGAGCCCTTGCCCTCGAACTTGGTCTCGGGCACCGGGTAGCCCGCCGGGTCGCGGTAGCCCGCGTCACCGACGCGCACCCGCAGCACGAGCACGGAGTCGGCGGGGAACTGGTCGCCCTCGGCGGCGTAGGAGTCGGTGTTGACGTAGCCGCCCTTCTGGAACTGCCAGCTCGTGGAGTGCGCGCCGAAGTCCGCGGTGAGCGTGCTGGCCTTCGCACCCTTCGGCAGGTCGGCCTCGTCCCCCCACGGCAGGTAGGGGGGCGGCTCCTCCTCGGCCTTGAGGCGCTTGGCGATGTCGCCGAGGCGGGCGAAGAGGTTGTAGGGGGCCGAGCGCGTGGTCTCGCGGTAGACACCGGCGTCGCCCTCGGTGATCCAGGGGATGCCGGCACCGTTGACGCGCTGGATCGTGACCGGGGCCGCGCCACTGGTCACGACGGTCGCACCCTCGGGCACGATCCCGATGTCGCTGGCGCGCATCGAGCGGACCGGGCCGATGCTGGCGGGAACCTTCGAGTAGTAGAACGCGGCGAGACGCGTGTAGCCGCCCTCGACGAGCTCCTCGACGACGAGGTCGGCCGAGCCGAGACCCACCTGAGGGGCGCTGGAGGAGGTGTTGTCGACCTTGGTCACCACGACGGGGTGCCGGGGGGCGTCAGCCTTGCGCTCGAGCCCGGTCAGGGGCCAGTACGTCGGCTCCGGCGGCTCCTCGGTCGTCTCGGAGGCGGTCGGCTCGGAGGACGCCGAGGCGCTCGGCGCCGGGTCGTCGTCGCCACCGCTGCAGCCGGCGAGCAGCAGCGTGGCCGCCGCCAGGGTGGCGACGATCGCGCGGGACGAGGGGTGGCGACGGTGACGCACGGGGGACTCCGATCGAGCGGGGGTGTCGAGCCAAGGAAAGTCTGGGGGCGGGGGGGGGGGGGGGGGGGGGGGGGGGGGCCCCCCGCGCCTTCCCGATCGGGGAAGGCGCGCCACAGGGTAGATCAGCAGGAACGACCTACCAATCCTGCACTGTCACCCGCATCCGGGCGCCGTTCAGGCGCGGCGGAGGGTCCCGCCGAACCACGCGGAGGTCCACGGAGCGGCGACGTGCACGCGCGAGCCCGGCCGCGGGGAGTGCACCATCAGCGCGTGCCCGCGCGACCAGCGCACCAGCGCAGGAAGATCGCGGCGTGGTAGACGCCGCCGCTGCCGTAGAAGAACATCAGGTCGCCGGGACGCATGTCCTTCTTCGCGATGCGACGAGCAGCACCGGCCTGGGCGCTCGAGGTCCGCGGCACGGCGATGCCCGCTCGGCTGTAGGCGTAGCGGATCAGGCCGGAGCAGTCGAAGCTCGACGGACCGGCGGCGCCGTACGCGTAGGCGTCGCCGCGCTGGGCCATCGCGATGTTGCGCGCAGTGAGCACCCGGTTGGCAACCCGACGCTTGGCGCTGACCCGCGCCGTCTTCTTCGTCGTGGTGGTCGTGGCGGAGGTGTTGTCGGAAGTGCTGCCGCTGGGTGCAGCGTTGGCAGGCAGGGCGCTCATCGTCGATGCGGTGAGGCCGAGCCCGGCGAGGGCGAGCGCGAGGGCTCGTACCTTGTGAGGGGTCGCAGGCATGGTTCGTCCTTTCCCACGCCTGTGAGGTGAGCTGTCGGGCTAGGGCTGGAAAGTGCCCTGCCACCGCGCTCCCGTCGTGCTGCTGAGAGCTTGGGCGGCTTCGCCCCGAGCCGGTCGATGACCGGCAGTGGAACCTGTGGGTCCCCCACTCCTGCCCCGGTGTGTCTCGGGGGTCGTCCCGGCCGGGCAGGACTCGGCGTAGTCCGGGACGGTTGGGTCTCTCGACCGCCATCCAAGGTGACAGACGACCGATGGAGACGCAAAACGGCCACGGCCCCCGAGCGGGGACCGTGGCCGGGATCACGCCCGGGAGGGCTCAGCCCAGCTTGCGCCCACCGTCGACGTACAGCGTCTGACCAGTGATGAACGACGCCTCGTCGCTGCACAGGAACGCCGCGGCCGCAGCGATGTCCTCGGGCTGGCCGACGCGCCGTACGGGCGTCGCCTCGGCGTTGAGCCGCTGCAGCTCCTCGGGCTCCATCTTGAGGCGGCGCGCGGTGGCGTCGGTCATCTCGGTGGCGATGAAGCCAGGAGCGATCGCGTTGGCGGTGACGCCGAACGGGCCGAGCTCGATGCCGAGGGTGCGGGTGAGGCCCTGGATGCCCATCTTGGCCGCGGAGTAGTTGGCCTGGCCGCGGTTGCCCAGCGCGGAGACGCTGGAGAGGTTGAGGATCTTGCCGTACTTCTGCTCCACGAAGCGGGACTGGGCCGCCTTGGTCATGTTGAAGACGCCCTTGAGGTGGACGTTCATCACCAGGTCCCAGTCCTCCTCGGTCATCTTGAAGAGCAGGTTGTCGCGGGTGATGCCGGCGTTGTTGACGAGCACGTGGATGCCGCCGAGCTCGTCGACCACCCGCTGCACGGCGGCCTCGGCCGCGGCGGCGTCGACGACGTCACAGCCGATGCCGACGGCGCGGGCGCCCTCGGCCAGCTCGAGCCGGCCGGCAGCCTCCTGCGCGGCGGCCTCGTCGAGGTCGAGGACGGCGATCGAGGCACCCTCGCTCGCGAGGCGCTGCGCGATGCCGAAGCCGATGCCTCGCGCTGCTCCGGTGATGACGGCGACGCGACGGTCGAATCGACCCATCTCGTTTACTCCTCAGGTTCGGTGGCTGCTTGTCGTCCGGAGCGTAGTGGGCGCACGTAGCGAGAACTCGTGAAGGTTGGGTGCAGGCGATGCGCCATCCGGGTCCACCTCGCTACGGTGGACGGATGGGACGGGGGGGCTTTCGTGGCGCCGTCGCCGTGGCAGCGGCGATGGCCGTCGCCACCGCGCTCGTCGCTGCCGCCTACGACCTGCCGGTGCGCGACCCGGACGGGGTGTCGATCCCCACCTGGGTGCGGCTGCCGGCGATCGTGCTGCTCGCGGTCGCGCTCGACGTGGTCCCGCGCTGGGTGGCCGCGATCCGGCGCGACGCGGTCGGCGCCTGGCCGGCCTTGCGCGCGGTCGTCCGCGAGCGCTGGAACCGCGACCAGGTGCAGTTCACCGTCGTCGGGCTCGCCGCCTGGTACGTCGCCTACGTCGCGTTCCGCAACCTCAAGGGATACCTGCCGTTCGTCACCGACCGGCTGTGGGACACCGAGCTCGCGCGCGCCGACCGTCTCCTCTGGCTCGGTCACGACCCGGCCGACGTCCTGCACCAGGTGCTCGGCACCGGCTGGGCGGCGTGGCTGATGTCGGGGGTGTACGTCCTGTGGATCGGCCTCGTTCCGGCGATGCTGGCGATCGCGCTCGTGTGGACGCGTCGCTCCCGCACCGGCGAGCTCTACGTCACCGCGGTCTCCTTCAACTGGCTGATCGGTGTCGGCGTCTACTACCTCGTCCCGTCGCTCGGCCCGATCTACTCGGCGCCGCAGGGCTTCGCGGACCTGCCCGACACCTTCAACACCGGGGTCCAGGAGCTGCTGCTCGACGACCGCGTGGCCGTCCTCGCGGGCCCCTGGGACACCCGTGCGGTCCAGACCATCGCCGCCTTCGCCTCGCTGCACGTCGCCATCACGGTGACCACGTGCCTGGTCGCCGAGCTCATCCGGCTCCCTCGGTGGGTACGGCTGTCCGGCTGGGTCTTCGCCGGGCTCACCTGCCTGTCGACGGTCTACCTCGGGTGGCACTTCTTCGTGGACGTGCTCGGCGGGGTCGTGATCGGCACGCTGGCGCTCGTGCTCGCCGCCTGGACCACGGGCCACCCGCTCCGGCGCCGGGACCGGACGTGGACGCTGCGCGGGGCCCGGGCGCGCGAGGAGGAGCAGGTCGGCTCCTGACCGGCTGCGCCCGCCGCTCGCTCAGCCGGACGCGAGCGCGTCGCGCAGCTTCTCGGCGTACGCCGCCGCCTCGCCGTCGGCGTACTTCGTGCGGGGCCAGAAGAAGCCGCGCAGCCCGTCGCCCTTGGTGCGCGGCACCACGTGGAGGTGGAGGTGCGGGACGGACTGGCTGACCGTGTTGTTGATCGCGAGGAAGGACCCCTGGGCACCGAGCGCGTCCTTCACCGCCGTCGCGAGGCGCTGGGCGGCGGCGAGGAACCCGTCGCGCTGCGCCGCCGGGAGGTCCGGCAAGGTCACCAGGTGCGTGCGCGGGACGAGCAGGACGTGGCCCTTGAAGAGCGGCCGGGTGTCGAGGAAGGCGACCAGGTCGTCGGTCTCGAGCACGAGGTGACCGGGCAGGTCACCCGCGACGATCTGGCAGAACACGCATCCGTCCACGCCTCGGATCGTGCCACGCCGTCGTGTGGGGCACCGGCGGTCGGGGTGGGGCGTGCCTGGTCTCGACGGCGACTTGGCCCGTTCCGCCCACGTGCGGGCCCCGCCGGTGTGAGGCTTCGGTGTCAGCACCGAAGACTTCCGTGGGGGAACACATGCACCACCAGCTCGTCCGCGCGCTCGCGCTCGCCCTCGTCGCCCTGGGCCTCGGCGTCACGGCCCAGGCGCCGGCGTCCGCCGTCATCGACCGCGACTGCGGTGACTTCGCCAGCCAGGCCGCCGCCCAGAACTTCTACCTGAACGCCGGCGCAGGTGACCCGCACCGCCTCGACGACGACGGCGACGGCGTCGCGTGCGAGTCCAACCCGTGCCCGTGCATCGGTCGGGGCACCACGGCGCCGCAGCAGTTCGCCAACACCGGGACCAGCCAGACCCAGACCCAGAACCAGACCCAGCAGGGCCAGCGGACCTACCGCGAGACCGGCAACGTCGTCCGGGTCACCGACGGTGACACCCTGCGCGTCCGCCTGCGCGGCGGGGCGCACGTCTCGGTCCGCATGCTCGGCATCGACACCCCCGAGCGGGGTCGTTGCGGCGCGGACGCCGCCACCGCCAACCTGCGTCGCCTCGCACCGGTCGGGTCGACCGTGCACCTCGCGTCCGACCGGACCCAGGCGGCAAAGGACCGCTACGGCCGCCTGCTGCGCTACGTCGCACGCAAGGGCGGCTACGGCGACCTGTCCTTCCGGCAGGCCTGGGACGGCTACACCCGCCCCTACGTCTACGGCGGCAAGCCCGTCGCGCGGCACCGCGCGTACGTGCGCGCCATCGGCCACGCCCGCAGCCACGCACGCGGTGCGTGGAAGGGCTGCTGGTGACGCCGGCCTGAGAGGTCCCTCTAGGCTCACCGGATGCGCATCGTCTCGCTGATCCCCTCCGCCACGGAGATCCTGTTCGCGGTCGGGGCGGGTGACGACGTCGTCGGGGTGACCTTCGAGTGCGACCACCCGCCGGCGGCGCGCGAACGGCGCGTGGTGTCGACCTCCGCGATGCCGGAGGGCCTCGCTCCTCAGGAGATCGACGACTTCGTGGCCGCCGCGATGACCGCGGGCGAGGACCTCTACCGGCTCGACTCCGGGGCCCTTGCCGAGCTCGACGCCGACCTCGTCGTCACGCAGGACCTCTGTGCGGTCTGCGCGGTGGACGTCGACACGGTCGACGAGGCGCTGGGCTACCTGGGGTGCCGCGCCGAGGTGGCGACCCTCGACCCGCACTCCCTCGACGACGTGCTGGCTTCGATCACCGAGGTCGGGCGCCTCACCGGCAAGGCCGAGGAGGCGGACGCGGTGGTGGCCGGCCTCGAGGCGCGCCTGACGGCGGTCGCCGACCGGGTCGCCGGTCTCGAGCGACCCCGCGTGCTGGTGCTCGAGTGGACGGACCCGCCCTTCGCGCCCGGGCACTGGATCCCGGAGATGGTCACCCGCGCCGGTGGCGAGCCGGCCCTCGGCGTGGCAGGCACCCGCTCGGGCCGGATCACCTGGGAGGAGGCGGTGGCCTCACGGCCCGACGTCGTGGTCTGCGCCCCGTGCGGCTTCGACCTCGAGGGCAGTACGACGCTCGCGCAGGACGTGCGCGACCGGTTCCCGGGCGTGCCGGTCTGGGCGGTGGACGCCGACGGCCACTTCGCCCGCCCCGGCCCGCGCCTCGTGGACGGTGTCGAGGTGCTCGCGGGGATCCTGCACCCGGACGCGGTCGCGCCGACGACCCACTGCCGTCAGGTCTGAGGACGCTCCACCCGCACCAGGACGTCGAACCTCCGCCCGTCCCGCAGCGCGGCGAACGAGCCGACCTGTTCGAAGCCCAGCGACTCGACGGTCCGGCGCGCCCGGGCGTTGAACGACGCCACCGTCACCCGGAACGCCGCGGGCGCGAACGTCGTACGCCCGAAGTCGAGCCCGGCCGAGATGACCGCCCGCCCGAGCCCACGCCCCTGTCCGGTCAGCGAGGGCCGCAGCCGCCGCCGGTGTCCAGCGCGGCGTCGTCGTAGTCCCAGCCCGGTACCTGCCCGTCCGGGCCGAAGGAGCGGAAGCCGATCAGCCGCTCCCCCGCCACCACCGCGTGGAAGCCGAGGGCGGGGTCGAGCAGCTCGTCGGGTTCGGCGCCCGCGAGGTCGTAGACGTCGTACGGCGGGTCGTAGCGCCAGGTGGCCAGGTCCTCCGCGCGCTCGCGCGCCAGCGGCGCGATGCGGATCGTGCCGGGGTCGATCAGGTGGGCCACCTCAGCCGCCCGACACCCGGAAGACGGGCCAGCCGATCTCGGTGCGCCACCGGGTCGGGTCGGCGGTGTCGCGCGGCCCGACGAGGTAGGTCTCGCGGATCGGTCCGGCGACCGCGAGCGCATTGCCGACCACCCACGTGCCGACCTCGCCGTAGGTGACCTCGATGTCGTCGTGGCTACCGACGTGGGTGGCGACGGCCAGCTCGACGGCCGGCAGCACGACGGAGTGCACGCGCCCGGACCGGGGAGCCTCGTGGGTCGGCACGTGCACCAGCACGTGGCCGCGGCCCACCTCGAAGAGCGCGTTGTCGTAGACCCCGCCCGGGGCGCCGGTCGGGTCCGCGACCACGGCATCGAGCTCCGCCATCGCGCCGGCGTACCAACCCAGGACCTCGTCGTGGGCCACGTCGCCCTCGACCGCCGCCACCTCCGTCGCAGGAACGGCACGCAGCTCGACGTGCACGGGTGCAGGCTCGGGAGCCAGCAGGCGGCGCAGCGACGCCACGGCTGCGCGCGTCCGGTCCAGCTCGGACTCGAGGCGGTGCAGGTGCCCGGCGACGACGCCCGCGCGGGCGTCAGGGTCCGACGTGGAGACGATGCGGCGTACCTCGGGCAGCGGGACGTCGAGCTCACGGAGGCGGTGGATGACCTGGGCGGTCGGGATCTGGTCGACGCTGTAGTAGCGGTAGCCGGTGGCGTGGTCGACGGTGGCCGGAACGAGCAGGTCCGCATCGTGGTAGCGGCGCAGCGTGCGCACGCTCAGGTGGGTCAGTCGCGAGAACTCGCCGATCGCCAGCATGCGCGCAGTGTGCACCCTCCCCCCGAGGGAGAGTCCAGTGCTTGACCCTCTCGCGGGTGTACGCCGCACGGTGGTCGCATGACCACCACCGACATCACACCCACCCAGCTCCCACCCACTGTCCGCGCCTTCCTCGAGGCCCACGCAGCCCACGACGTGGACGCGGCCGCCCGGACCTTCGCGCCCACGGCCGTCGTCCAGGACCAGGGGCAGACGTTCCGTGGCACCGCCGAGCTGCTCGACTTCCTGCGCCACCAGGGCGGGGAGTTCACCTACACCACCGAGCTGCTCGGCGGTCGGCGGATCGACGAGACCCGCTGGGTCGCCGTGAACCGCCTGGAGGGCGACTTCCCCGGCGGGGTCGCCGACCTCGACTACCGCTTCACCCTCGCCGAGGGCCTCATCACCGAGCTCGTGATCGGCGGCTGACACGGCCCGCTGCTGTACGTTCGAGGGGTCCCCGACCGGAGGAGCGACCCGTGATCGAGCTGGCCAAGGGGCAGGAGCTCACCCTCACCCACGAGGACGGGTCGAGCCTGACCACCGTGCAGATGGCCGTCGGCTGGGACCACTCCCCCACGGCCGGCTTCATCGGCAGCGGCGCACCCCCGATCGACCTCGATGCCTCGGCCGTGCAGTTCGCCGGAGACCAGTTCTTCGACCTGGCGTACTTCAACCACCTCGCGACCCGTGACGGCTCCGTGGTGCACCTCGGCGACAACACCACCGGCAAGGGCGAGGGTGACGACGAGGTGATCACCGTGGACCTGGATCGGGTCTATCCCCGGGTCGACTCGATCCTGTTCATGGTCAGCAGCTACCAGGGCCACTCGCTGGAGTTCATCCGCAACGCCTACTGCCGCCTCGTCGACCACGACGGCACCGAGCTCGCGCGTTTTACCCTGACGCTCGGGGTCCGCGAGACGGGCCTCGTCATGGCGCGCTTGCACCGCGACGGACCGGTGTGGAAGCTCCGCACGATCGGGACGGGCATCGCGCTCAAGACGCCCACTGACTCGCTCGAGGCGCTCGTACCGTTCCTCCGGTGACGGCACGCCCGGCCGGTCAGTGTCGTCCCTCGCCCCGGGCGGAGGGGTGGGGCAGCCAGTCGTAGGCGACCGAGGTGTGGAGGGCCAGGTCCTGGAGCGACCGACGGTCGCGGTCGACGGCGCACCACAGCAGGCCCACGGGGAAGAACGCGCACGTCACTGCTCGGGCGAACGACCGGACCAACCCCAGTCGCCCGCCGTTCCTCGACGTCACCCGGACCCCCCAGACGTGGTCGCCGATGCTGCGACCCGCCATCCACCACGCGACGGTCAGGTAGAGCACGAGGTAACCGATGAAGAGGGTCACCGACCACAGGAGCGACGGGTCGGGCATGCGGAAGCTGCGTGGCTCGAGCACGAACCGGACGCCGACCAGAGCGGCGTACGAGCCGACGAGCGCGGCAGCCACCACGAGGGCGTCGACGACGGCCGCTGCCACGCGCGTGACGACACCGGCACTTGCGCCCTGGTAGGAGCGCGCCTCGCGGGGGACGCTCAGCATCTCCGGATCGCTCACGGCGGCGCCTCGGGCGGGACGCGCTTGCGTCGGAGCCGGAAGAGGTGGTTCTCGAGGCTCCTGCTGATGGCCTCGTCGGCCGAGATGCCCGTCATCCGTGCGCCACGGATGGTCTCCGACGCCATGGAGCCGCTCGAGTCACGGATGATGGCGGGCAGGTCGATGGCTTCGATCACCTCCTCGACCATCGCGACGAGGTCGACACGAGCGATCACTGCGTCGATGTCGAGCCGGGCGGCGATGGCGTCGATGTCGACGCCGGCCACCGCTGCGTCGAGGTCCACGCCCGCCACGGCCGCGTCGAGGTCGACCCGTCCAACGATCGCGTCGAGGTCGATGGCGTTGATCACCTCCTCGACCATCGCGACGACGTCGATCCGGCCGATCACGGCATCGATGTCGAGGCGGGCGGCCACCGCGTCGACGTCCACTGCTCGTACGACCTCGTCGAGGGCGACGTGGTGGAGGACCAGCCCGGTCAGGTCCAGGCGGGAGACCACCCGCTCCACGACGACGGGCGCCCACTGGTCGAGCAGCGCCTGCGCCGCCCGCACCAGGTCGGCGCGGCGGGTGGCGCCGTGCCGGGCCGCATCCTCGAGCAGCGTGGCCGGTTGCCACCGCTCGGGGACGAAGCGGGGGCGCCAGATCATCCGCTGGTGCAGCAGTGGCAGGTCCACGACGGCACGACCCAGCGCCACGCCGGTGCCGACGACCGCACCGGCCACTCCCAGGGCGACGTCGACCACCTGCTGCGGCTCGTGCAGGACAGCGCCTTCGACAGGCACTCGTGGCGCTTCCGCCAGGCGTGTCATCCCCCCAGCCTGCGGCTGCGCCGTCGGGGCCGCCTCACCCGTTCGGGATGAGTGAGGCGGCCCGGCGGTGTCAGGACGAGAGCAGTCCGACGACCTTCTGCGCGGCCTCGGTGCTGGAGGCGGGGTTCTGGCCGGTCACCAGCTTGTCGTCGACGACGACGAAGGGCTCCCACGAGCTTCCCGAGGAGAAGGTCGCGCCGGCCTCGCGCAGACGCGACTCCAGCAGCCAGGGCGCCTTGTCGGCCAGACCGGCCTGCTCCTCCTCCTCGTCGGTGAAGGCGGTCAGGTTGCGCCCGGCGAACAGCCAGGAGCCGTCGGCGCGCTTGGCGGGGAGGAGTCCGGCCGGGCCGTGGCACACGGAGGAGACGACCTTGCCGCCGTCGAGCATGGTCGCCAGGATGCGGCCGAGGTCGTCGCTGACGGCAAGGTCCTCCATCGGGCCATGGCCACCGGGCACGAAGACGGCGTCGTAGGAGTCGAGGTCGACATCGGCGAGGACGAGCGTCGACCCGAGCCGGCCGGCGAGGGCCTCGAGGGCCTTGCGCTGCTTCGCCGACTCCTCCTCGCCGATGGTGTCCGGAGCCAGGCTGCCCTCGTCCACGACGGGCGTCCTGCCCTCCGGGCTGGCGAGGTCGACGTCGATCCCGGCGTCGGAGAACACCTGCAGGGGAGACAGCAGCTCCTCGGCCCAGAAGCCGGTCGGGTGCGTGGTCCCGTCGTTGAGGGTCCAGTGGTCGGAACCGGTCAGGACTACCAAGATCTTCGGCACGTGCGTACTCCTCGAGGTCGGGGGCTCGGACGCCGTGCGGCGCCTCCGACGACGCTACCCACGGGGTGGTCGGCTCGGTGCGCACGCACGAGAGCCGCCCCGACGGGTGTCGGGACGGCTCTCGTCAAGAGGGCTGCGCGTGAGTGGAGCTGCGGGGAATCGAACCCCGGTCCTCGAGCGTCGATCCAGGTCTTCTCCGGGTGCAGTCAGTGATGTCGCTTTTCTCGGCCTCGGCGCTCCCACAGACAGGTCGCCGACAGGCCCAGTCAGGATCAAGTCCCGGTCACCCCTCCTGACAGAGAGTGACCAGCAAGTCTCCTAGATGAGGCCTGGGTCCGGGACGGAGACGGGTGCCCGGTCAGACCCTTCGATCACTGCTCAGGCAGCGAGAGCGAAGTCGTTGCGATTGGTGTTGGCAACTATGGATTTCCAGCGGTCGTTTACGAGATGACGCTGGCTTCTCGACCCGCTTCCCCTGGAACTAACGTCCCAAGTCGAAACCGATCAGCCCCTCTTGTGTTGTCAAGCAGGCCCGAGCCCACGGCTCCAGCCTACTGGTCCCAACCGACAACCGGCGAACGCTATTCCTTGAGGGCGTCCGCGTCCTCACGGTCCGGGGCCCTGCCGGCCTGACCGTCCCCCGCCCCGTCGGACTCCCCGTCCGGCTCCTCCGTCGCCGGCACGGGCGCGGCGTGGAGGCGTACGCGCATGATGCGGTGGCCGTCGACCTCGACGACCTCGAGCCGGCGGCCCTCGACCACGACGGAGTCGCCGAGGTCGGCCATCCGGGCGAGGCGATGGAGGACGTAGCCGGCGACGGTCTCGTAGGGGCCGTCCTCGAGGCCGACGCCGGTGCGCTCGGCGAACTCCTCGATCGTCACCCCGGCGTCGACGGTCGTCGGGTCGGCGGCCGCAGCGACCTCGGCGTCGGTGTCGTACTCGTCGTGGATCTCGCCGACGAGCTCCTCCATGAGGTCCTCGAGGGTGACGATGCCGTCGGTGCCGCCGTACTCGTCGACCACCAGCGCGATGTGCGCGCCGAGGCTGCGCAGCTGGTCGATGGAGGGCAGGACGCGGTTGGTGCGGGGCAGCACCGGCAGCTCCCGGGCGATGTCGGCGACGGTCGTCGAGCGGTCGTCGGCGCGACCGAGGACGTCACGCAGGTGCAGGTAGCCGAGCACCTCGTCGAAGGACTCCCCCGTCACCGGGTAGCGGGTGTAGGGCTGGTCGACGATCACGGCCACCGCCTCCGCGAGGCTGAGGTCGCCGGCCAGGAAGACGACGTCGCCGCGCGGCTTCATCACCTCGCTCAGTGAGCGGTCGCCGGCCTCGAAGACGTCGTCGACGAGCCGTCGCTCGCCCTCCGGGATGTCCTCGTGGCCCGAGATCATCATCCGCAGCTCCTCCTCGTCGACCTCGTCGCCGGAGGCGTCGGGGTTGCCGCCGAGCAGGCGGACGAGCAGGTTGGTCGACAGCGACAGCAGCCAGATCACCGGCGTCATCACGGTGGCGAACTTGCCGAGCGGGGGCGCGAAGAGCTTGGCCACCCCGACCGAGCGCTGCAGGGCGAGCCGCTTGGGGACGAGCTCGCCGAGGACCAGCGAGAGGTAGGACACGACCAGCGTGGTGACCACCAGCGAGACCGTGTCCGGGGCGGGCAGGCCGAGACCCTCGAAGACGGGAGCGAAGGAAGGTGCGAGCGTCGAGGCGCCGAAGGCTGCGGAGAAGAATCCCGCCACCGTAACGCCGATCTGCACCGCGGAGAGGAAGCGGTTGGGGTCACGGGCGAGCGAGGCGACCGCGTGCCCGCGCCCTCCCTGGGTATCGAGCCGCTCCACCTGGCCGGAGCGCAGCGACACCAGGGCGATCTCGGTCGCAGCGAACACACCGCCCACGAGGATGAACGCGAGGACGAGCAGGACGTCGATCCAGGTACCGGCTTCCACGGCACCAACGTAACGAGCGGCCACGAATCGTCAGCAGCAGGACGCCGTCAGCAGACCTCCTCACACCCCCTGAGGTCGTGGACGACCTGACCGCCGACGACGGTGACGACCGGCTGCAGGTCGGCGTCGACGAGGGTCAGGTCGCCGCGCAGTCCGGGCTCGAGACGGCCGCGGGTGGGGTCGCCGACGAGGCCGGCAGGCGTGGTGGTCACCGTGGCGACCGCCTCCTCGAGGGAGCACCCGGTCGTGGCGTGCAGCAGGCGCAGGCAGTCCAGGACACCGGCCGCCGAGCCGGCCAGCGTGCCGTCGACCAGCCGGACGGTGCCCGCGGAGACCACCACCTCGTGGTCACCGAGGCGCGCCCGCCCCTCGGGCAGCCCGAGGCCGGCGGTCGTGTCGGAGACGGTCAGGAACCGCGACGGGCCCAGCGCGCTCCACATCGCCGTGACCACGTCGGGGTGCAGGTGGTGACCGTCCACGATCACGCCGGCCACGAGCCGGGTGACGTCCGGTCGCGTACCGCCCAGGGCGACACCGACCGGTCCGGGCTCGCGGGCGAGCATCGGGGGCATCGCGTTGCCGAGGTGGGTGAGGCTCGTGGCGCCTGCGTCGACCGCGGCCACCACGTCGTCCGCGGTGGCGTCCGTGTGCCCGATGGCCACGCGCACCCCGCGCCCGACCAGCTCGCGGACGAGCTCGATCGCGCCCGGCAGCTCGGGAGCAACGGTCGCCATCAGCACGCCGGCGTCCCGCGACCAGCCCTCGACGAGCTCCGGCGAGGGCAGTCGCAGCCACTGCTCGGGGTGCGCGCCCTTGCGGGCGGGCGCGATGAACGGCCCCTCGAAGTGCAGCCCCAGCGGCACCGAGCCCTGCCAGCCTGCGGGCGGACCGGTGGCGTACGTCTCGAGCGCAAGGTCGCGGGCGTCCGGGTCGGAGGTGATCACCGTGGGCAGCCACGCCGTGACGCCGTACGACGCCAGCGCGGCGCCGGCCTCCCAGAGCCGGGCCGGCTCGGCCGTCAGGTCGATGCCGGCGACGCCGTTGACCTGGAGGTCGATGACGCCGGGGAGCACTGTGAGGCCGCTGGCGTCGAGCACGGTCGCGCCGCCGGGCGCAGTGGTGGCGACCAGGCCGCCCGCGATCGCGACGTCACGCGAGCCGCCCCTCACCACCAGGTCCGGCTTGCGGTCGGGCATCGGCTCATCGTCGTACACCGCGCTCATCCTGTCACCGCGCCCGACGTGAGTCCGCTCGCCACTCGACTCGGGGTGCGTGGCGCAGCTTTCCGAGCGCCAGAACGTGCCTCACCCACCGCGCCACCCCAGTCGTACGCACGAGCGGTGCGTGGCGCAGCTTTCCGAGCGCCAGAACGTGCCTCGCCCACCGCTCGGGGCGGAAGGCCGGGATCTCAGCCGAGGAGGGCGGCGGAGTTGTCCCAGCACACCGCGCGCAGCCAGTCCTCCCCCAGCCCGAGCCGCTCGAGCGCCTCGAGCTGGACGACGTAGGGGTAGGGGATGTTCGGGAAGTCGCTCCCGAGGTGCACCCGCCCCGCCATCCCGAGGTCACGCAGCCGGGGCAGCAGGTCGGCGGGGTAGGCGCCGCCCATCTCCTCGAAGAACGGCGTGAAGGCCATGGTGGTGTCGAGCGCGACCCGCTCGCGGGACTCGGCGAGCGCGAGGAAGTCGGCGTACTCCGGGGCGCCGGCGTGCGCGATCACCAGGCGCAGCCGTGGGTGCCGGGCCAGCAGGTCGGCCACGGGCCCGGGGCCGGTGTGCTCGGTGGCGACGGGCCCGCTCCCGGCGTGGAGGACCACGGGCGTCCCGGCGTCCGCGACAATCCCCCACGCCTCGTCGAGCAGCGGGTCGGTGACGTCGAACGCGCCGACCTGCACGTGCACCTTCCAGACCTCGACCCGGTGGGGCGAGTCGGCCGTGCGGGAGGCGACGTACGCCGCCACACCGGGCTCGGGGAAGAAGGTGCCGCACACCGCCGCCTCGGGCACGCGCTCCGCGAACCCGGCCGCCCAGTCGTTGAGGAACTCGGCCATCCCGGGTCTGTGCGCGTACGGGAGCGCGGTGAAGCGGTGTACGCCGAAGGAGCGGAGCACGTCCACGAGCGCGTCGTCCTCGTCGCGGTAGTGGAGCGGCCACGGCCGACCGATGAGCGGGCCGGCGGCGTCGAACTGAGCGCGCACCTTGGCCATCACCCGCGGCGGCAGGAAGTGCGTGTGCAGGTCGATCAGGCCCGGCAGGCCGAGGGCACGGGCGAACTCGACGGGGGTCACCCCGCGCTCAGCCCCGGCCTCAGTCCCCGCCTCAATCCCGGTGGCCCTTGAGCCGCCGCTGGACCGCCTCGACCTTCTCGCGGTTGGCCGTGCGCTCGACGAGGGTGTGGCGCTTGTCGTAGGACTTCTTGCCCTTGGCGAGGGCGATCTCGACCTTCGCGCGACCGTCCTTGAAGTAGAGCGACAGCGGCACGACCGTGTAGCCCTTGTCGGTGAGCTTGCGCTCGATCTTGTCGATCTCGGTGCGGTTGAGCAGCAGCTTGCGGCGTCGGCGGGCCGAGTGGTTGGTCCACGTGCCCTGGCTGTACTCCGGGATGTGCACCCCGAGCAGCCACGCCTCGCCGTTGTCGATCTCGGCGAACCCGTCGACCAGCGACGCGCGACCCTGGCGCAGCGACTTCACCTCGGTCCCCATCAGGACGAGGCCGGCCTCCCACGTGTCCTCGATGTGGTAGTCGTGGCGCGCCTTCTTGTTCTGCGCGACCATCTTCTGGCCCTGCTCCTTCGCCATGGAGCCATTCTCTCAGGCGGTGTCCAACGCCTTACAGCCAGTTCATCGGGTCCACGGCCTGGCCGTTGGCCATCACCGTGAAGTGCAGGTGGCACCCGGTCGACCAGCCGGTGCTGCCCTCGAAGCCGATGACCTGCCCCTCCTGGACCTGGTCGCCGACGCCGACGTTGTAGCCACTGGCATGGTTGTAGATCGTGGCGATGCCCTTGCCGCCGAGCACGCCGTGGTCGATCACCAGCCGGTTGCCGTAGACACCGCTGAAGTAGGACGAGACGACCTTGCCGGGCGCCGCTGCGCGCAGCGGGGTGCCGCAGCCGCCGCCGAAGTCGACGCCGTCGTGCAGGCCCCAGTAGTGGTAGATCGGGTGGGAGCGGAAGCCGAACGGCGAGGTGACGTAGCCCTCGACGGGGTAGGCGAGCAGGCCGGGGCTCGGGGTCGAGGCCTGCGAGCGGGCCTGCGCCCTGGCCTGCGCGCGCTGGCGGCGGAGGGCGGCGAGGGCGCGCTTGCGCAGCATCTCCTCGATCTGCTGCTGCTCCTTCTCGAGCTTGCGCAGCTTGCCGAGGTCCTTGGCGCGGGCCGCGCTCGCGCCCGCCCGGGCGTCGCGGCGCTCGACCACGAGCGAGACGACCGAGTCCTTGGCCGCCTGCTCCTCGGACTCGAGGGCCTGCATCAGCTCGAGGTGCTCGGCGGCAGCCTCACGCTTGGCGGCCACGACGTCGCGCGCCTCGGCGACCTGGTCCTGGCGCACCTCGAGGAGCACCTCGGAGGCCTTGAGCTCGTCGTACTCGCGGGCCTCCTGGCCGATGACGACGTCACGTACGCCGTCGCGGCGGGTGAGCTCCTCGGTCGACTCGGCGTCGAGCAGGGAGGAGAAGGCGATCAGCTCGGGGTCGCCCTCGGCGTACATGTCGGCGACGGTGCCGGCGACCTTCTCGCGCTGGGCGTCACGGTCGACCTGGCCGTGCGCGAGGGCCGCCTCGGCGGCGGCGAGCTCGGCCTCGGCGCTCACCAGCTCGGCCTGCATCTGGGCGTCGCGCTCGCGGGCGACCTCGACCTTGCCGCGAGCCGTGGCGAGCCGGGTCTTGGCGACGCCGAGCTGCTCCTGCGCGGCGGCGAGGCGCGCCGCGGCCTTGCGCAGCTGCGCGCTGGACTCGTCGAGGTCCTGGTGAGCGCCCTTGAGCTCGCGCTCGACCTGGTTCTTCTTGTCCTTGAGGTCGTCGGCATGAGCGGCGGACACACCCATCGCCATGACCGCGACGAGAGCTGCGGCCATGCGTCGATGAGCGGCACGGGGGAAGGTACGCACCGGGGGAAGCCTTTGCGTCGGGGAAGCGGGGAAGGTGCCCCTCCCGACGTGACGCCGAGCGAGACGCCTAGACGCTAACCCCCGCTGCTCAGACTTTGAGGTATTTGCGCGTCAACACGAGTGTCGGGATCAACGTGAGCACCGGCCCGAGGATCGCGATCGCTCCGGCCGCGAGCCAGAACTCGTCCCAGCTGATCCACGGGACGAACCTCAGGTTGTTCGCCAGATCACCGATCGCGAAGCGCAGGAACGCCGCGAGCGCCCCGACCGCGAGGGCGACGCTGATGAGCGCGGTGACGAGCGCCTCCAGGAGGAACGGCAGCGCGATGTAGAGCGTGGAGGCACCCACGAGCCGCATGATGCCGATCTCCTTGCGGCGCGCGAAGGCCGCGAGGCGGATCGTGTTGGCGACCAGCAGCAGGGCGGCCAGCACCAGCAGGCCGGCGGTGCCGAGGGCGTACGTGCGCATCTTGGTGATCGTGGTCAGGATCGGACCGACCTGCTCACGGAGGTCACGCACCCGGGACACCCCGTCGAGGCCCTGCACCGCGCTGCTGATGCCCTCGTACTCCTCGGGGTCCTCGAGCGTGATCCAGACGGTCTGCGGCATGTCCTCGGCGGTCAGCGCGGGGTTGTCGCCGGAGAAGAGCTCCTCGCCGTAGAGCTCCTTGGCCTTCTCCAGGGCCACCTCGCCGGACTCGAAGCGATAGCTCGCGACCTCCGGGTTGGCATCGACCACGGCCTCGATCTCCGCCTTCTGCGCCTCGGTCACCGGGTTCGGGCAGACCGGGTTGGAGTCGTTGAGCCGGCAGAGGTACACGGTGATCTGGAGCTGGTTGCCGAAGTGCTCGGCCGCCCGTGTCGCCTGCTGCTGGAAGAGCAGGCCGATGCCGACCAGCGTCAGCGACACGACGAGGGTGAGGATCACCGCGAGGTGCATCGTCAGGTTGCGTCGCAGGCCCTGGCCGAGCTCGGAGTAGACGTAGCGCAGCTGCATGGAGTCGGGATCTCGATTCGTTCGGGGTGGCGGATCGGGTGTGGCGGGACCGGCCCGGTGGGGGCCCGGTGTCAGTTCTGGTGGCCGTAGACGCCCTGCGCCTGGTCACGCACGACGTGCCCGTTCTCGAGCTCGATGACGCGCTTGCGCATCTGGTCGACGATCCCGGCGTCGTGGGTGGCCATCACCACGGTCGTGCCGGTGCGGTTGATCCGGTCGAGGAGCTTCATGATGCCGACCGAGGTCGTGGGGTCGAGGTTTCCGGTCGGCTCGTCGGCGATGAGGATCATCGGGCGGTTGACGAACGCCCGGGCCACGGCGACGCGCTGCTGCTCGCCGCCGGAGAGCTCGTCGGGCATCCGGTCGCCCTTGCCGCTCAGGCCGACCAGCTCGAGCGTCTCGGGGACGACGTCCTTGATCTCCTTGCGGGACTTGCCGATCACCTGGAGCGCGAAGGCGACGTTCTCGGTGACGGTCTTGTTGGGCAGCAGGCGGAAGTCCTGGAAGACGGTGCCGATGTCGCGGCGCAGTCGCGGCACCTTCCAGCCGGCCAGCCGGTTGATCTCCTTGCCGGCGACGTAGACGCGACCGGTGGTGGGGCGGTACTCCCGGAGCACCAGGCGCAGGAAGGTCGACTTCCCCGATCCCGACGAGCCCACGAGGAAGACGAACTCCCCCTTCTCGATGTCGACGGAGATGTTGTCGAGTGCGGGGTGGGGGTGGCCGGGATAGGTCTTGGTGACCTTCTCGAAGCGAATCACGGCGTCGAGGCTACGTGAGGGGTGGACGGTACGCCGAAACCCCCGCAGCGGGCCAGCTCCGGGCTGGCGCCCGTCAGCCCGGCAAGCCCTCCACGGCATCCTTGGCCTGCTTGAGACCGACGCCGGTGTGCTCGCGGTAGACCTTGATCGCATGGATCGTCCTACCGGCGCTGCGCAGAGCCTGCACCTCGGCCATCCAGGGCTCGGCTGCCGTGGTGGCGGGCGCCGCACGTCCGGAGACGAGCTGGGCCACCTGCGCCTCCAGCCGGGCGAGCCGTCGCTCGAGCTCGGCGATCCGGGCGCGGTCAGCGTCGTTGCTGCCGCCGGGTCCGATGACCTCAGGCCTGCTGAAGAGTCCCATGCGCCGAGCCTATGACCCGACGCTGGACCCGTTCAGCGACCCTCGGGCAGCTCGAAGTCCGTCGACGCGCGCTCGCCGGTGGCGGTGTCCCACGCGAGGACGCCGTCGTCGGCGGACACCGAGTAGAGGACCGAGCCGTCGGGTGACCAGGCGACCGCGCCGGGGTCGTCGGTGTGGCCGGCGAGCTCGCGCGGCTCCGCCGCGGCCTTCGCCGGCGTCCAGAGGGTGACGGCCGTGCCGTCGAGCGACGTGAGGGCGACGGTGCCGCCGTCAGGGGCGTACGCCGCCTCGTGGAGGCGGGTGCCCCGCAGCTCGGCCACGAGGGTCCAGGTCTCGGCGTCCCACACGGCGGGCTGGCCGTCCGCGCCGACGCCGAGGAGCCGGGCGCCGTCGGCGCTCCAGGCCACCGTGCCGCCCTGCCCGGACGGCAGCTCCTGCGACTCGCCCTTCACGAGGTCGTGCACCTCGACCGGGCCGTTGCCCGCGGTGGCGATGCGGTTGCCCTCGGGTGAGATCGAGATCCGGTGGACCTCGCCGAGGGTGTCGAACGACGCCTCCTCCGCGCCGTCGACCGACCAGACCTCCAGCCGCCCCTCGCCGTCGTCGTCGGTCCCGGCGGCCGCGACCAGCCCGCCGTCGGGGCTGTAGGCCACGGCGGTCACGGGTGAGCCGTCGGCCACGTCGTCGTCCGCGAGCCCGGTGAGCTCGGCGACCGTCTCGCCCGAGTCAAGGTCCTCCAGCACCACGGTGCCGTCGTCGACGGTGGCCACGGTCGACCAGTCTGGCGCGACCGCGACCGAGCCCCGGTCGGGGACGAGCTCGAGGGTCCCGTCGGTCGCGTCCCAGCGACAGATGCCGTTCCAGCAGTCGGCCAGCACCTCGCCGCCGTCGGGGCTCACCGACAGGTCGTCGGTGGCGACGAGCTCGAAGGCTGCGCTCCCGCCGGTGGTGCCCGTCCCGCCGGCTCCGGTCCCGGCGCCGCCGGTGCTCGGCGCGTCCGACCGGTCGTCCGAGCAGCCCGCGACCGTCAGCGCGAGCAGCACCGCCGTCGCCGCGACGACGCGTTGGTCAGGCACGGACCGCGGCACCGGGGACCCGGGTGACGTCGAAGTGGAGCGTGCGCCCGTCCTGGCACTCGATGCGGTCGATCCGTCGCGACCCGTCGGCCAGCAGGCCCTGGCCCACCGGCCGCGTGCCGAGGCTGTCCACGACGTCGTACTCGTCGCTGATGCGCAGGACCGACCACGGGCGCTCGGCGGTGCCGTCGCCGGTGGCGAGGATGCCGTCGAGGGCGGGCCCGGGCCAGCCGGGCGTGCCGGCCGGCGCCGTCGGGGCGGCCGCTGCGCTTCAGGGCGGTGGCCAGCATCGCGTGGGCGGCCGGGCTGAGCAGCGACCCGGGCATGCTCGCCTCGAGGGCGATCACTGCGTCGTCGTAGCGGCCGTCGCGCAGCAGCGCGTCGGCCTGCTCGCGCACCCGCAGCTCGGGGTCGAAGCCGGGAGCGGCGCGTACGGCGTCGCGGAGCGGCTCGAGCGTCTCCGGGGTCGGGTCGGCCAGGTGGGCGCCGACCAGGTCGGCGTAGGTCGTGGATGTCATCGCTGTCCTTCCTCGAGGAGCCGCTCGAGCTCTTCCTCGGTCATGTCCTCGAGCTCCTCCTTGCCGATCCGACGTGCGTCGACCTCGACCGGTTGCTCGAAGTACTCCTCGTAGGTGTCGCCGTTGGAGGTGGACTTGTAGTCGTCGAAGTTCTCGTCCCACTCCTCGGCCTGCTCCTCGGTGATCCCGTCCTCCTCGTGCATGTCGAACGGGTCGTCCTGCCAGGGCCAGCGCCAGGCGTCCTGGTCGTCGATGGCCTCGAACTGGCGGGCGTGCCGCATCTCGTGGGCGACCGTGTTGAGGATGAAGGGGTCGTCGAGGATGCCCTCGTTGAGCGCGATCTCCGAACCGCCGCCGCGTGCCTGGCCCCAGAGGTCCCACGTCTCGGGCTCCCACGTGATGGTCGGCGTCGGGATGCCGGCCTCGGCCGCCTGCTCCTCGATCATCTCCTCGACGGCCGCACGTCGCTCGGCGTCGGTCATCGTGGCCCACCGCTCGGCGACCTCGGGGTCGGCGACGCCGTAGTCGTCGACGGAGTCCACGTGGCCCGGGGGTACGCCGCCGGCGATGGTCGCGTCGGCGGCGGCCGCCCGGCCGAGGATGGTGGAGACGTCGTCGGCCAGCCCCTGGGCGGTCTGCTGGCGGATGCGTGACCACTCCTCGGCCTCGTAGCGGTTCTGGAAGGTGGGCGGGTCGCTGACGTCGCTCACGGTGCCGTCGGCGCTGATGGAGAAGTCCTTCGCGCGGGCCTCGCCCTCGACCTCGGTGACCAGCCGCTCGACCTCGGCGACGATGGTCTCCGCGTCGTAGAGGGCGCGCTGCATCCGGCGCTTGCCGTCGATGTGGCGGTCGAGCTGCTTGACCAGCAGCGTGCGGCGGGCGACCGCGAAGGTCACGGCCAGCCCGGTCCACGACTCGGGCACACCCTGCGTCTCGAGGAGGTCGCGGGCGCCCTCGAGCGCGTCGAGGTCCTTCTTGAGGCTGTCCCCGGCGGTGCCGAGGGGCTCGGACTGCCAGCGCTTCGCGTCGCCGTAGGTGACGGTCATCAGCCACCACCCAGCAGTCCGCCGAAGAGTCCGCCGGTGGCCTCGTCGACGGCGCGGTAGTCCTCGCCTGCGGCGGCGAGGTCGGCGCCGAAGTCGTTTGCCGCCGTGACCCACGCGGCGACCTCGTCGTCCCAGCCCTGGCCGAGCTCGCGGAGGTGGTCGACCGATGACGCCCCCGGGACGCCGCCGCCGGCCCACGTCAGCGCATCGGCCGATCCGTGCCCCTTGGCGTCGGCGGCAGCGGTCTGCGCGGCGTTGGCCGCGTCCTGCATCGCGGCGTGCTGCACCTGCAGCTGCGACATGTGTCCCCCCGGGCTCAGCGTGTCAGTGCCTGACCTCTACCCCGGGGCGCACCGCGCGAAACGCCTCAGGCGTCGACCTTCTCCGCTCCCCGGCGCCAGCGGATGCCGGCCTCCATGAAGTCGTCGAGGTCGCCGTCGAAGACCGCGCTGGGATTGCCCGACTCGTGGCCGGTGCGGAGGTCCTTGACGATCTGGTAGGGGTTGAGGACGTAGTTGCGCATCTGGTCGCCCCAGCTCGCGGCGACGTCGCCCTTGAGGTCCTTCTTGAGCGCGGCCTCCTCGGCCTTGGCCTTGGCGAGCAGCTTGGCCTTGAGGACGACCATCGCGGACGCCTTGTTCTGCAGCTGCGACTTCTCGTTCTGGCAGGACACGACGATGCCGGTCGGGATGTGGGTGAGACGGACCGCGGAGTCGGTGGTGTTGACCGACTGGCCGCCGGGACCGCCGGAGCGGAAGACGTCGACGCGGAGGTCGTTCTCGTCGACCTCGATCTCGTCGGTCTGCTCGAGGACGGGGACGACCTCGACCGCGGCGAAGGAGGTCTGGCGGCGGCCCTGGTTGTCGAAGGGGCTGATCCGCACGAGGCGGTGCGTGCCGGCCTCGACCGACAGGGTGCCGTAGGCGTAGGGCGCGTGGATGGCGAACTCGGCGGACTTGATGCCCGCCTCCTCGGCGTAGGACACGTCGTAGACCTCGACGCCGTACTTGTGCTGCTCGGCCCAGCGCGTGTACATCCGCATCAGCATCTCGGCGAAGTCGGCGGCGTCGACGCCACCGGCGCCGGAGCGGATGGTCACGATGGCCTCGCGCTCGTCGTACTCCCCCGACAGGAGGGTGCGGATCTCGAGGGACTCGACGGACTTCTTGATGCGCGTCAGCTCGGCCTCGGACTCGGCGAGCGTGTCGGCGTCACCCTCGTCCTGGGCCATCTCGACCATCAGGCCGAGGTCCTCGATGCGGGTCTCGAGACCGGTGAAGCGGTCCAGCTCGCCCTGGAGGGCGGAGAGGCGACCCGTGATGCGGGTGGCGCTCTCGACGTCGTCCCACAGGTCGGGGGCAGCGACCTGCTCGCCCAGGTCCGCGATCTCGTCGCGCATGCGGTCGAGGTTGAGCACCTGGCCGACGGTCTTCATGGTCGCCTGGAGCTGCTTGATCTCTTGGTCGAAGTCGATGCCTGCCACAAGGAGCAACAGTACGGCTCGCGCGCGAAAGGTGTCGAAAGCAGCGGTCCGGACAGCAGTGGTCCCGGACAGCAGTGGTCCCGGACAGCAGCAGCGGCGAGCACTCCCGGGCCTGTGACCCCGGTCGTGCCCGCCGCTGCGGATCGGGTGCGCGTCAGCGCGTGCAGAGCACCTCCGGCGTCGCGACTGCGGCGACGGCGGCGGGCGTGGCGGTGGTCGACAGGTCGACCTTGAGGCGGAACACGTCGGAGACGTCGAGGACCTCGTCGGCGACGACCGTGCCGACCGAGAGCGAGTGCGTGGCCAGGACGGCGCCGTCGGCGCTGACCGTCACGGCGCCGCTGGAGCCGGTGGCGGCGCTGTCGGTGAGGGCGTACGTCGCACGCAGGTCGGTGCACTTGCGGCCCAGGGTGTACTCCACCGAGGACGGCGTCCCGGCGAGCGTGGTCGCCAGGCTCTGGCCGTAGTACTCCGCGCCGATGAGGACGCCCGCGGGCTCGACGTTCACGCGGGGGCCGCTGGGCCGGTAGACCAGCTTCTCCCACTTGTAGACCTCGACCGGCATGGTCTTGCTGTAGCTCTTCTTGATGCCGCGGCTGCCCGGCTTGAGCACGCGGTACTCACGCGCGCCGGGAGTCGTCGGCTTGTCCTTGAGCACGTAGCTGCCGTTGCGCTTGACCTTGGCCTTGTCCGTGGACTTCCACTTCTTCTTGTTGCCCACGCGCTGCTGGAGGACGACCTTCTCGCCGGCGGCCTTGGGCTTGACGCGCCCGCGGATCTTGACGACGTCCTCCTTGGCGACGGCGACCTCGGTGCTGGCCTTGGCGGTGACCTTGTAGGTCCGGGCCTTGGCAGGAGCCGCCTGCGTCGGCGTGGCGAGCGCCAGCGAGCCGGCGGTCAGGGCCAGGGTGGCGGCGAGTGCGGTGATGCGGTTCATGGTTCTGTTCCCCGTCATGTGGGGCCCGGGAACGGGCCGTTCACGAGGGAGACGTGGGTGGGCGGGGAAAAGTTGTCGGCGAATCCCAGAGGATCCGCCGACCAGGGTGTGGATCAGCGCAGCAGCGCGCCACCGTGCGGCGGGAGCGCGAGCGTGCCGCCCTCCAGCGCCGAACCGGAGGGGGTCTCGAAGAGGACCTCCCGCTCCCCCACCTCGGCCGTCACTGGCTCGTCGCCCGCGTTGACCACCACGAGGAGGTCGCCGCGGCGCATGGTGAACAGACGGCCCTCGACGGTGCAGGAGACCGCGTCGAAGGCGGGATCCGTGAGCTGCGGCAGCTCGCGGCGCAGCCGGCCGAGCCGCCGGTAGCAGTCGAGCACGACCGCGTGGCGGCCTGTGGCCAGCTCGTCCCAGTCCAGCTTCGAGCGGCGGAACGTCTCGACGTCCTGGGGGTCGAGGACCTCGTCGGGGTCCCAGCCCATCCTCTCGAACTCCGCGATCCGGCCGTCGGCGGTCGCCTTGCCCAGCTCGGGCTCGGGGTGGGAGGTGAAGAACGCGAAGGGCGTCGAGGCGGCCCACTCCTCCCCCATGAAGAGCATCGGCGTGAACGGGCCGGCGAGGGTCAGGAGTGCGGCGCACGCGAGCTGGTCGTCGTCGAGGTGCTCGGCGAGCCGGTCGCCGCGGGCGCGGTTGCCGACCTGGTCGTGGTTCTGGTTGGCGACCACGAGCCGCCAGGTCGGCATGTGCTCGGTGTCGACCGGCGCGCCGTGGTCACGCTCGCGAAAGGAGGAGAACGTCCCGTCGTGGAAGAAGCCCCGCTCGCACACCTTGGCCAGCGCCTCGAGCGGCTCGAAGTCGGCGTAGTAGCCGGTGGTCTCGCCGCTCAGCGCGACGTGGACCGCGTGGTGGAAGTCGTCGCTCCACTGGGCGTCGACGCCGTAGCCACCGGCTTCGCGCGGGCGCACGAGCCGGGTGTCGTTGAGGTCGGACTCGGCGATCAGGGTCAGCGGGCGGCGCAGGTGCGCCGACAGCGCGGCGGTCTCGATGGCCATCTCCTCGAGGAGGTGGACCTCCGAGGTGTCGTGCAGCGCGTGCACGGCGTCGAGGCGCAGCGCGTCGACGTGGTAGTCCTCGAACCACATCCGCACGTTGTCGAGGATGTAGCGCCGCACCTCGTCCGAGTCCTCGCCGTCGAGGTTGACCAGGTCGCCCCAGGTGTTGCGGCCGGCCTTGAGGTAGGGGCCGAACACGGGGAGGTAGTTGCCCGAGGGGCCGAGGTGGTTGTGGACGACGTCCTGCACGACACCGAGGCCCGCGGCGTGGCAGGCGTCGACGAAGCGCTTGTACGCGTCGGGGCCGCCGTACTGCTCGTGGACGGCGAACCAGGCGACGCCGTCGTAGCCCCAGTTGTGGGTGCCGTTGAAGGCGTTGACCGGCATCACCTCGACGAGGTCCACGCCGAGGTCGACGAGGTGGTCGAGCCGCTCGATGGCCGAGTCGAGGGTGCCGTCGGGCGTGAAGGTGCCGACGTGCAGCTCGTAGATGACCGAGCCGGCCAGCTGGCGTCCGGTCCAGGCCGCGTCGCCCCACTCGTACGTCGTCGTGTCCCGTCGCGACAGCCCGTGCACGCCGTCGGGCTGGCGGCGCGAGCGCGGGTCGGGGCGCGGGTCGGGGTCGTCGTCGACGAGGTAGCCGTAGTCGACCGGACCGTCCGTCGGCACCGGACCGGCGGGCGTCCACCAATTGTCGGCGCCGCGGGTCATGTCCACGACGCTCTGCCCACCGGGGGCCGCCACGCTCAGCCGTACGCGCTGCGGGCGCGGCGCCCAGATGTCGAAGGGTCCCCGAGAGGGCGTGGTCATCGTCAGTCCTTCCTCAGTTCTTCTGCACCAGCAGGGCGACCTGGTGGACCGCGAGAAGGGTCTCGAGCCGGCCGTCGGTGTCGAGGCCGGTGAGCACGTCGTGCCAGCGGCCCTCGGGCAGGTCGAGCGACGTGTCGCCCCAGCCGTCGGCCGCCAGGCCGACGGGGAGCCGGGTCGCGACGGTGATAGCGCCGCCGCGGTCGAAGGCGACCGCGTGGCCCGCGGCCGACCCGGTGGCCTGCACCGGGGCGTAGGTCGTGAACAGCTCGGGCCGCTCACGGCGCAGGGTGAGGGCGGTGCAGGTGACGTGCAGCTTGGTCGCCGCGTCGTCCTCGGCGGTGCCGGCGAGCACGGCGGCCCGGTGGCCGAAGTCCACCGGGCGGCGGTTGTCGGGGTCGACGAGCGAGGTCTCCCACAGCTCGCTGCCCTGGTAGACGTCGGGCACGCCCGGCATCGTGATGGCGAGCAGCTTGGCCGCGAGCGAGTTGGCCTGCGCGGGTGCGTCGATGCGGGTCGCGAGGTCGAGCAGCACGGAGCGGACGTCGTCGGAGTCGAAGACCGCATCGACCGCGGCGTGCACCTGCGACTCGTACGCCTCGTCGGGCTCGGTCCACGTCGTCCGGTCGCCGGCCTCGCGCATCGCCTTCTCCGCGTAGCCGTGCAGCCGCTCGCGGAGGTCGGGCAGGTGGTCGGGCGTCCACGCGCCCAGCACGGCCTGCCACAGCAGCGAGCCGAAGCCGGGGTCGGGCACGGGCGCGAGCCGGAGCAGCTCGTCGAGCGCCCGCTCCCAGTGGCCGGGCTCCTCGGCGAGCACGGTGATGCGGGCGCGGACGTCCTCGCCGCGCTTGGTGTCGTGGGTCGACAGGGTGACCATCGCGTCGGGCCAGTCGCGCTGGCGCGCGGCCATCGCCTCGTGCCACTCGTCGACACCGATGGCGAAGATCGACGGGTCTCCGCCCACCTCGTTGAGCGACGTCAGCCGCGACCAGCGGTAGAACGAGCAGTCCTCGACGCCCTTGGCCATCACCATGCCGGAGGTCTGCTGGAAGCGCCGGGCGGGCTGGCTCCACTCGTCGTGCAGCAGCGGCTCGAGGACGTCGTACGTCGCTGCGAGGTCGGGACGCGTCCCGCGCGCCCGGGCGAAGGCCTGGTCGAGGTGGTCGCGGCCCTCGGGCAGGTAGGAACGGTAGACCGGGAAGCAGGCGATGAGCTCGGCGATCGCGTCGGCCACCTCGTCCTCGTCCGCGCTCTCGTCCTTCGCGTGCAGGACGCGTTCGACCTCGCGGGTGATGCGCCGGACCTCGGAGTGGAGGATGCCGTCGGCGACGGCGCGCTTGTTGTCGCGGACCATCTGCTCCCAGTCCACGGACGTGCCGCGGAGCCGGTCCTCGAGCGCGGTCAGCGGGGCCTCGCCGGCCGGGTCGGTGAGCACCCGATCGATGAGCGCGAGCGCGTCGTAGCCGGTGGTGCCGGCGGTGGCCCAGTCGGTGGGCAGGAGCTCGCCGGGCTCGAGGATCTTCTCGACCAGCACGTAGGCGCCGCCGGTGAGGGCGGCGAGGTCGTCGAGGTAGCGCTTGGGGTCGCGCAGGCCGTCGGGGTGGTCCACCCGCAGGCCGTCGACGAGGCCCTCGTCGAACCACCGCTTGACCTCGACGTGGGTCTCGGCGAACACCTCGGGGTCCTCGACGCGCACGGCGGCGAGGGTGTTGACGGCGAAGAAGCGGCGGTAGTTGAGGTCCTCGTCGGCCGCGCGCCAGTTGACCAGCTCGTAGTGCTGCTCCTCCAGCGTGGACGTGCCGGGAGCGAGCGGGAAGCGCTGGTCGTGGTAGCGGACCTCGCCCTCCCCCTTGCGCGGGCGGACGACGCGGATCGCACCCTCGTCGTCGTCACCGATCACCGGGATCACGATGCGCCCGTCGCCGGCCGCCCAGTCGACGTCGAAGGCCGACGCGTGCTCGGACCCGCGCCCCAGCTTGAGCACGTCCCACCACCACGGGTCCTCCGACGGCGTCGCGACACCGACGTGGTTGGGGACGATGTCGACGAGCACGCCCATCCCGAGGCGTCGCGCCTCGGCCGACAGCGCGGCCAGGCCCTCCTCCCCGCCCCGCTCGGGGTCGACGTGGTCGAACGCGACGACGTCGTAGCCGTGCGTGCTGCCGGGCTCGGACGCCAGCAGCGGCGAGAGGTAGACCCAGTCCACGCCGAGGTCGTGCAGGTAGGGCAGCACCTGCGCGGCGTCGTGCAGCGTGAAGTCGGGGCTGACCTGCAGCCGGTAGGTGCTGCGCGGCGTACGTCGCTCGGGCTGCTCGGGCCGGTCGGACGGGGAGGCGTCGGTCACGTGAGGTCCGTACCCGAGCGCGCCGCGAGCGATGCAGCGACGGAGTGGTCCGGGCTGACCTCGGGCTCGGTGTGCTCGCGGAGCACGACGAGGCTGTGCGTGCCGAGGTCGAACGTCCCCTCGGCCTCGAACGTCGGGCCGGCGTCGGCGTCACCGCCGGTGTCGATCACGACGTCCCACGCAGCGGCGTACTCCTCCGTGGGCAGGGTCACCTGGGCCGGGCCGTCGGCGTTGAAGTAGAGCAGGAAGTGGTCGTCGGTGATGGCGGCGCCGCGGGCGTCCTTGCCGGCGATGCCGTTGCCGTTGAGGTACATCCCGATAGCCTTGCCACCGGCCCAGTCGTCGTCCTCCATCGGCTCGCCGTCGAGGTCGAGCCACACGATGTCGTTCAGTCGCTCGCCGTCGCCGGTGCGCACGGTGTTGCCGGTGAAGAAGCGCTTGCGGTGGAACGTCGGGTGGTCGGCGCGCAGCTTGGCCACCGCCGCGGTGAACTCGATCAGCGGCTTGTCGGCGTCGTCCCAGTGGACCCAGCTGATCTCGCTGTCCTGGGCGTAGGTGTTGTTGTTGCCGTCCTGGGTGCGGCTCAGCTCGTCGCCGTGCAGCAGCATCGGCACGCCCTGGCTGAGCAGGAGGGTCGCGATGAAGTTGCGCTGCTCGCGGGCACGCGCCTCGAGGATCTCGGCGTCCTCGGTCGGGCCCTCGACGCCGTGGTTCCACGAGCGGTTGTGGCTCTCCCCGTCGTTGTTGTCCTCGCCGTTGGCCTCGTTGTGCTTCTCGTTGTAGGACACGAGGTCGCGCAGCGTGAAGCCGTCGTGGGCGGTGACGAAGTTGATGCTGGCGAACGGGCGGCGACCGGAGTGCTCGTAGAGGTCGCTCGAGCCGGAGAGGCGGGAGGCGAACTCGCCCAGCGACGGCTCGCCGCGCCAGAAGTCGCGGACGGTGTCGCGGTAGGCGCCGTTCCACTCGGTCCACTGGGGCGGGAACCCGCCGACCTGGTAGCCACCGGGGCCGATGTCCCACGGCTCGGCGATCAGCTTGACCTGGCTGACGACCGGGTCCTGCTGCACCATCTCGAAGAAGGTGGAGAGCTTGTCGACGTCGTAGAACTCGCGGGCCAGGGTGGCGGCGAGGTCGAAGCGGAATCCGTCGACGTGCATCTCGGTGACCCAGTAGCGCAGCGAGTCCATGATCAGCTGCACCGAGTGCGGGTGGCGCACGTTGAGGGTGTTGCCGGTGCCGGTGTAGTCCATGTAGTAGCGCTGGTCGTCCTCGACGAGGCGGTAGTAGGCCGCGTTGTCGATGCCCTTGAAGCTCAGCGTCGGACCGAGGTGGTTGCCCTCGGCGGTGTGGTTGTAGACCACGTCGAGGATGACCTCGATGCCGGCGGCGTGCATCGCCTTGACCATCGCCTTGAACTCCTGGACCTGCTGACCCAGGCCGCTGGCGGAGTAGTCGGCGTGCGGGGCGAAGAAGCCGAGGGTGTTATAGCCCCAGTAGTTCCGCAGGCCCTGGTCGAGCAGGGTCGAGTCCTGCACGAACTGGTGCACCGGCATCAGCTCGATCGCCGTGACGCCGAGCTTCTTGAGGTGCGCTGTGATCGACGGGTGCGCCAGGCCGGCGTACGTGCCGCGCTGCTCCTCCGGCACGTCGGGGTGCAGCTGGGTCAGGCCCTTGACGTGCGCCTCGTAGATGAAGGACTCGTTGTAAGGGATGGCCGGGCGGCGGTCACCCTCCCAGTCGAAGAACGGGTTGATGACCACGCCGTGGGTCATGTGCGCCGCGGAGTCGTCGTCGTTGCGGGAGTCCTCGTCACCGAAGTTGTAGGCGAAGAGCGACTGGTCCCAGTCGATCTCCCCGGCCGTGGCCTTGGCGTAGGGGTCGAGGAGGAGCTTGTTGGGGTTGCAGCGCAGGCCGTTGTTGGGGTCCCACGGGCCGTGCACGCGGTAGCCGTAGCGCTGGCCGGGCTGCACGGTCGGGATGTAGCAGTGCCAGACGTAGGCGTCGACCTCGGTGACCTCGAGCCGGGTCTCGGTGAACGAACCGGGGTTGTCCGGGTCGGGGTCGAACAGGCACAGCTCGACGCGCTCGGCGACCTCGCTGAACAGGGCGAAGTTGGTGCCGGTGCCGTCGAAGGTGGCACCCAGGGGGTAGGCAGTGCCGGGCCAGGTCTCGGTCATGCGAAGAAACTACCGGCGAGGGGTGGGTAGTCGTTCTTCCTGACCATCCACCGGGGTGGGGGTGGTGACGACCGTCACCGGGCTCCGGAGGGCCCCGCCCGGGCCGGAGCGTGATCGGGGAGTCCTGGCTCGCTCAGGGCGAGCCGGCACTCCCCGATGACGTGCTGGCTGTCCTCACCCTCCGGGCACCACGGTCACCGCCGCCGTGCTGCTGGCGCCGACGGTCGGGCTGCTGGGCGAGCCGGGGATCGTGAGCGGCAGCTCGAGCGGCGCGCTCAGCCGGACCGTGACGGAGCGACCGACCGGGT
The DNA here is from genome assembly GCF_048161455.1 of Nocardioides sp. T5. Lineage (NCBI taxonomy): Bacteria > Bacillati > Actinomycetota > Actinomycetes > Propionibacteriales > Nocardioidaceae > Nocardioides > Nocardioides sp. T5. The sequence goes on from NZ_CP182415.1 coordinate 3,398,662, forward strand.
CGACGCGTACGCCGACGGCGATGCCGGGGTATCGCGCACCCGCGTCGGCGCGGGCGAGGTAGTCGCGCACCGCGGCCTCGACCGCGGCCTCCTGCTGGGTGAGGCGCTCACCGTCGAGGCCCTGCTCGTAGATGCCGGCCGCGCCGAGGTCGGCGCCGTAGAGGGCAGCGCCGTCGGCGAGGTTGTCGAGGCCCTGGCGCTGGAGGTAGGCCGCGGACGCGTCGATGACCACGACGATCGCCATGAGCAGGATGCTCGCGAAGCCGATGATCAGGAGCGTCACCTGCCCCTGCTCGTCGCGGCGCCTCATCGGTCGTCCGCCCCATCCGTCCCGGCGTCGGACCCATCGTCGGAGCCGCTCTCGACGTACTGCCCGATCGGCACCGTGTGGGTCGCGTCGAGCGAGAAGACGGCGGCACGCTTGCCGAGGATCGCGGGGAAGAACGGCAGCTCCACCCCGGAGTCGACGCGCACCGTGATGACCGAGGTCCCGACGTGGCAGTTGCCGGCGGGGGCCTCGCAGGTGATGCTCACGCGGGCGCGCTGGCCGGGGGTGCCCTGGTCGGCGAGGACCTGTCGTACGACGGCCTCGGCGCGGGTCGCCCCGGTCGCGTCGTCGGGCGCCAGGGCGTAGGCCCGTCCGGCGGCGCGGGCCGCCGCACTGGTGGCGAACGCGCCCTGCTGGACCTCGAACACCGAGACCACGATCCAGATGAGCGGCACCAGCAGGATGATCGCGAGCCAGCTGAGCTCGACGAGGGCCGAGCCGCGCTCGCCGCGCGTCCTCGCGGTCGGGCGCGGCCGGGTCACGGCGGCGCCACCTCCGCGATGGCGTGCCCGGACACCCGGACGGGCACGCCCGCTCCGCCGAACCCGAGCAGGCTCACGTCAGCCGTGACGACGGCCTCGTAGCCCGGCGCTCCGCCGACGAGCGCCGGGCGCACGGTCACCGAGCGGACGAAGTCCCGCGACAGGGCACCGCTCACCAGCTCCTGCACCTTCGCCCGGCCGGCCGGCGCCGACGAACCGGCGACCGCGGCGTGCCGGGCACCCTCGGCCGCAGCAGACGCGAGGGTGTTGCGCACGTGGAGCACCAGCGCGAGCTGGAGGATGCCGATGACCAGCGGGAGCAGGACGAGCAGGACGAGGACGAAGTCGACGACCGCTGCCCCGCGCTCGCCGGCGCGCGAGCGGCGAGGCACGTCGGCCTAGCCGCTGACCATCGCGAACGCCCGCGACAGCAGCGCACGGAGCTCGTCGCTGACGAACGGGGTGAGCGCGGCGACCACGATGGCGGTCATCAGCGTGACCATCACCCAGCCGGGCACGTCGCCGCGCTCGTCGCGTGGGCGTGCCGTCAGCAGGAGGAGGAGTCCCGAGAGGGACGGGTGCATGGCGTGTCCTTTCGTTGGAGTCGTCAGGGAAGGCGTCAGGGAGTGGTGAGCCGCAGGCCCAGCACCCCTGGATAGAAGGCGAACAGGATCGTCACGGGCAGCACGAAGAACACGACGGGCGCCATCATCGCGATCTCCTTGCGGGCGGCGGTCTCGATGAGCAGGCGCCGACCGGCCTCTCGTACGTCGGCGGCCTGGGCGTGCAGGACGTCGGCCAGCGGAGTGCCACGCTCCATGGCCACGGTGATGCCGGTGGCGAACCGGGCCACGATCGGCAGCCCGGTGGAGCGGGCGAGCGACTCGAAGGCGGCACCGACCGGCTCCCCGGTGCGGATCCGGGCCAGCACCTGGGCGAGGTCGTCGGAGAGGGCGCCGTTGCTGCGGCGTACGACCCGGTCGAGCGCGGACACGGGGCTCTCGCCTGCGGCGACCGACAGCGCCAGCAGTTCGGCGACCGTGGGGAACTCGACGAGGACCTGGCGCTCGCGGTTCTTGACCTGGGTGCTGAGCCGGTTGTCGCGGAGGAAGACGCCGCAGACGAATCCGAGCACGCAGAACACCGCTCCCGAGCCGACGCTGCCGACGCCGCCCAGCGCCCGCAGCAGGACGACGGCGGCAGCGGCCGCGAAGCCGACCAGCCCCCAGACGACCTGCTCGATGCGGAAGTCCTGGACGGTGCGGTCGAGGCCGGCGCGCTGGAGGCGGCGGCGTACGGACGTGCTGCCGCCGAGCACCCGTTCGACCAGGTCGGCGGCCCGGCGCAGCAGCGGGCCGAAGATGCCCGCGGCCGCCGAGGTGGGCGTGGACAATACGGGCCGCAGGACGGAGGTCTCGTCGAGGCGCGGCACGTCGCGCAGGTAGGGCAGGACCCGCACCGAGAGCTGCGGGCGGCGCAGCACCGCGACCCGCAGCCCGACGAGGAGCAGCCCGGCTCCGGCCACGGCTCCGAGCAGGGCACCCCACACGGCGGTGCTCACGACAGGATCCGCTTCTCGGTCGGCAGCCGCCCGATGCGCATCATCGAGACGTAGGCGAGGACGCAGACGCCGAACCCGACGCCCAGCACGAGCACGCCGCCGGGCGTGGCGTACTGCCGGATCGCGGTGGTCTGGAACGACATCAGCAGCAGCACGATCCACGGCGCGGCGACGGCCAGGCGGGCGCCGTTGACCGTCCAGGCCTGGCGCGACTCGAGCTCGGAGCGGGTGCGTGCGTCGTCGCGCAGGAAGCCGGAGAGGTTGCGCAGCAGTCGGCCGAGGTCGCCGCCGCCGACCTCGCGCGCGAGCCGCAGCCCCTCGATGACCCGGTCGCCGACGGGGTCGGCCAGGCGGTCCTTGAGCCGGTCGAGGCACTCGCCGAACCGGCCGGTGACCTGGTAGTCGAGGGCGAACTGCGCGAAGTCGGCGCGCAGGGCCTCGGGCCCGTTGGTGCCGAGCGCGGCGACGGCGTCGGGCAGGGAGAGGCCGGCGCGGACCGCGCTGGCGAGGTTGTCGACCGCCTCGGGCCACACCTCGGCGAAGTCCCGGAGCCGCCGGGCGGCTCGCTGGCGCAGGACGGCGACCGGAAGGTAGGCGGCCATGGTGGCGAAGACGAACGAGACCGGGACGGTCCGCGAGACGGCCTGGACGAGCGCGAACGCCACGGCGAAGAGCACCGCGCACAACGACAGCACGCTCGCCGGCGTGACGTCGGCGAGACCCGCCCGGCCGAGGAGCCGGCCCAGCGCCGTGGAGGTCGGAGCCGTCGACCGCGGGCGCCGTGGGAGCACGAAGGCGGACCAGATCAGCAGCAGGCCGACTCCCACCCCGAGACCGACGAGGGCGCCCATCAGCGCCCCACCTCCCCGGAGGCGAGCACCTCGTGGACGTCGATGCCGACCCGCTCGTAACGCTCGACCTGCGCCGGCACCCCTCCGGTGCGTCTCAGGTCGGCCCCGTGCCGCACGAAGATCGGCTCGACCTCGATGACGTCGGCCTCGACCCGCCCCGGCACGGACACGATCTCGTTGACGCGGCGTACGCCGTCGGCGCCGAGCCCGAGGTGGACGACGAGGTCGACGCTCGTGGCCACCGTCGGCACCACGAAGCGGGCGGAGATGTTGTCACCGGCCAGCAACGGCAGGGTGCACATCTTGACCAGCGCCTCGCGCGCGCTGTTGGCGTGGAGGGTGCACATGCCGGGCAGGCCGGAGTTGAGGGCCAGCAGCAGGTCGAGGCACTCGGCCGCACGGACCTCGCCGACGAGGATGCGGCTGGGACGCATCCGGAGGGCCTCCTTCACCAGGTCGCGCAGCACGATCTCGCCGGTCTGCTCGAGCCCGGCCTGCCGGGTCTGCATCGCGACCCAGTCGGGGTGGGAGAAGCGCAATTCGAAGACTTCCTCCGCACTCACCACCCGCTCGCCCCCGGGCACCGCGGCGGCGAGGCAGTTGAGCATCGTGGTCTTGCCGGCTTGGGTGCCGCCCGCGACGAGGACGTTGAGCCCGGCCCGCACCGATGCCTCGAGGAAGCGCGCCGCCTGGGGCGTTAGGCTGCCCAGCGAGACGAGGTCGGTCAGCCGGTGGGCACGCAGCAGGAACTTGCGGATGTTGACCGCGGTGAAGCCGCGCGTGATGCCCTCGAGGACGACGTGGAGGCGGTGACCCTCGGGCAGCATGGCGTCGACGAACGGGGTCGAGATGTCGAGCCGGCGCCCGCTGGACTTGAGCATCCGCTCGACGAGCTCGTTGACCTGCGCGGCGTCGAGGCGGAGGTTGGTCAGCTCGTGGCGGCCGCGGCGGGCGATGAAGACCCGGCTGGGGTCGTTGATCCATATCTCCTCGACCTCCGGGTCGTCGAGGAAGGGCTGGAGCGGGCCGAACCCCGACACCCGCGCGACCAGCTCGCCGACCATGGCGCCGTCGTCGGCGACGGGCGCCACGGCGCCGGTGAGGCTGAGGTCGTCGTGGTCGCGGACGACGTCCTCGGCGATGCGGCGTACGACCCCGGCCTCGCGCTGCGGGTCGACGCCCTCGCGCCGGACGCGCTCGCGCACCTGGAGGTCGAGCCGCTCGACGAGGTCGTCGGCGTGCGGTCGCGTGATGCGATCAACGGCCATCGTGTGGCACCTGCTTCCCCGAGAACGTGCTTTGTCACGCTACCCAGCGCGAGCCGTCCGGAAACAGGGGTGAAGCAAAGGTTGTGGAGAACCTGACCCATGTCGTCCGCGGCCGGGACGTTCGGCACTGGTGACGACACCCGCGGGGCCGAAAGGGTGGAGCTACCGACGACCACGAGGTGTGAGCCACCGATGACCGCACTGCTGATGACCGGGTTCCCCGGCTTCCTCGGATCCGCCCTGCTCGGCCGCCTGCTGGCGCGGCGCCCGGGCACCACCGCGACCTGCCTGGTGCAGCAGCGCCACCTGCCGCTCGCCCGCGAGCGGCTGGCGGCGATCGAGCTCGAGGAACCGCACGTCGCGGGCCGCGTCCGGCTCGTCGTCGGCGACCTCACCGCAGCGGGCCTGGGTCTCGACGCGGGCGAGAAGGGCCTGCTCGAGGACGTCACCGAGGTGTGGCACCTCGCCGCGGTCTACGACCTCGCCGTCGGCGAGGAGGTGGCCCACCGGGTCAACGTCGACGGCACCGACCGGGTCCTCGACCTCTGTCGCAGCCTGCCCGGGCTCCAGCGGCTCCACCACGTCAGCACCTGCTACGTCAGCGGCCGGTACGACGGCGCGTTCGGCGAGGACGACCTCGACGTCGGACAGACCTTCCGCAACCACTACGAGTCGACCAAGCACGAGGCGGAGCTGCTGGTCCGCAAGGCGATGGCCGCCGGGCTGCCCGCGACGATCTATCGCCCCGGCATCGTCGTCGGCGACTCCCGCACCGGGGAGACCCAGAAGTACGACGGCCCCTACTTCCTCGCCACCTTCCTGCGCCGCCAGCTCCCGGTCGCCGTCGTGCCTGCCGTGGCCGACCCCGACGCCGTCCGCTTCTGCCTGGTGCCGCGGGACTTCGTCATCGACGCGATGGACCAGCTGTCGGTACTGCCCGAGTCGGAGGGTCGGACGTACGCCCTGACCGACCCCGACCCGCCCACTGCCCGCGAGCTCGTCGACGCCTTCGCCCGCCGCCTGCACAAGCGGGTCGTCTGGGTGCCGCTCCCCCTGGGCGTGACGAGGGCTGCGGTGTCGCTGCCCCTGGCCGAGCGGCTGATGGGGCTCCCGGTCGAGGCGCTCGACTACTTCGCCTCCCCCACCACCTACGACACGACGCACACCACGACCGACCTCGCCGGGACGGGCATCAGCTGCCCGCGTTTCGAGGACTACGCCGACCGGTTGCTCGACTTCATGCTCGCGCACCCCGAGCACGACTCCGCGGCTATGGCGTGACCGCGACAGCGCACCACCTGACGCGCCAGCAGACCCACCAGCGGACCCACCAGCGGACCTCGGAAGGACCGACATGACACCCAGCACGACCGTGGTCCTCGAGCTCAGCCTGGACGGCCCCGAACGGGACCACGACACCCGCGTCACCTTCCTCGGGCAGCGCTTCCGGATCGTCCGGCGCGGCACGTCGGGGGACCTCGACGCGGCCACCGAGCTGGTCCGCGAGTGGGCGCCGATGGCGCGTGCCGTCGCGCTCACGGGCATCCGTGAGGCGCAGGCGGCGGGCCTGTACGCCGGCCCGGCCGATGCGGCCCGCAGGCGCATCACCGGCGAGGCGGGCTCGACCCCGATCACCGAGGGCGACCAGCTCCTCGAGGTGCTGCAGGAGTGGGCCGTCCGGCGCGTCGACACCGAGCTGCCCGGCCACCTCACCAACGCGCGCACGGTCGTGCTGGGCGGACGCAACCACGAGCGCACGACCCGCATCCTGCGCGAGCACACCGACAACATCGAGCTCGCCGACCCGCTCCTGCGTCTCGACCTGTCCGACCGGCTGCACGCCAACCCGGTCGTCGGGCTCGCCGCCGACGTGCTCGGCGAGGTCGGCGCCCTGCCCGCGCGGATGGTGCCGTACGCCCTGCGCACCCGTCTCCTCTCGCCAGCCCGGCAGGCGGCCCACGCGATGGCGCGCCGGGCCGCGCGGGAATGCGACGTGCTGGTGGCGACGTACGCCGAGCTGGCGGGGTTCGGGCTCGAGGACCTGGCCGGCAAGACGCTGATCACCTCGGCGATCGACGACCACCGCCTGGCCGAGCTCGGCGACCGGGGCGTCGACCTGGTCGTCGACATCACGCCCCAGCCGTTCGCCGTGGTCGTCGAGGCGGCCGTGCTCGAGGCGCTGATGATCGCCTCGGTGGAAGGCAACGCGCTCACCGACGACGACCTGCTGGACATGATCGTCGGCGCCGACCTGGAGCCCCGGCTGCTCCACCCCAACGGCCCGCGCCGCAAGAGCCGGTTCGCCTTCGTGATCCACCCGCTGTCGCAGCAGTACTTCCGCAACGTCGAGCCCCTGCGCACCGTCTCCCGGCTGGCCCCGCAGCCGGTGATGGACCTGGTGGAGAAGGCGGTGGCCTACAGCCCGCCGTTCACCTACAGCCACGTCACCGGGATCACCTCACCGACCGGCGCCGAGGCGGAGGGCTGGCTCATCACCGTGGGCGGCACCCCGCGCGAGATGATGGCCCACGACCCCGAGTTCACCTATCGCCGGCTGCTGTCAGCGGCCGAGACGGCCCGCAAGCTCGGCGCCCAGATCATGGGTCTGGGCGCCTTCACCAAGGTGGTCGGCGACGCCGGGGTGACCGTGGCCCGCCAGGCACCGCTGCCCGTCACCACCGGCAACAGCTACAGCGCGTCCGCGGCGCTCTGGGCGGCCCACGAGGCGTTGCACCGGCTCGACCTCGTCGAGCTCGGTGCCGACGGCGTCCTCGAGGGCAACGCGATGGTGGTCGGGGCGACGGGAGCGATCGGCTCGGTCTGCGCGCGCCTGCTGGCGGTCGCGGGGGCGCGGCTGTGGCTGGTGTCCCCGGAGTCGGCGAAGCTGCTGGCGCTCAAGGCGCTGATCGAGCGGGAGCACCCCGGCACCGAGGTCCACGTCGCCACCAGCCCCGACGGCGCGCTCCCCGAGATGGACCTCGTCGTGACCGCCACGTCGGGTGCCGGCAAGCGCGTCCTCGACATCATGGCCGTCAAGCCGGGCTGCGTCATCACCGACGTCGCCCGCCCGCTGGACCTCTCGGCGGAGGACGTCGCGAAGCGGCCGGACGTCCTGGTGATCGAGTCGGGCGAGATCGAGCTCCCCGGTCACGTGCGGATGCGCGACATCGGCCTGCCGGACGGCGTGGTGTACGCCTGCCTGGCCGAGACCGTGGTGCTGGCCCTCGAGGGCCGCTACGAGTCCTTCACGGTCGGGCGCAACATCGAGTGGGAGAAGGTCAAGGAGATCTACCGGCTCGGACTCAGGCACGGCATGCGCCTGGCGACGATCTCGGGCGTGAACGGCGTCGTCACCGCCGAGGACCTCGAGCAGGTGCGTGCACTCGCGCTGGCGGCCCGCGCCGGGACGGCATCCAGCGACCTCGCCGGAGCGGTGCCATGACCAGCAGCGGCACGCGAGGGGGCGGCACCGCCACCCGGCGGACCATGAGCGGCGCCGACGCGATGTGGCTGCACGCCGACCGGCCCAACCACCTCATGGTCATCGACGGCATCATGTGGACCGCCGAACCCCTGGACCCGGCACGCCTGCGACGCACGGTGCAGGAGCGGCTGGTCGACGTCTACCCCGTCTTCCACCAACGCCCCGCGGCCCCGGCGCACCCGTGGGAGCTGCCGGGCTGGGAGGACGACCCCGACTTCTCCCTGTCCCACCACCTGCACCACGCGAAGCTCCGCAAGCCCGGTGGCGACGCCCAGCTGCGCGCGTTCCTCGAGAAGAAGGTCCGCCGGCCCCTCGACCGCACCCGCCCGCTGTGGGAGACGTGGGTGATCGACGGGTACGGCGGCGGGTCGGTCGTCTTCTCACGGCTGCACCACGCCATGGCCGACGGGATCGCGCTGGCGCAGGTGATGCTGACACTGACCGACCCCACCCCCGACGGGCAGGACCCGCCCCCTCAGCTCGACGTCCACCGGGCGGGGCGCCTCGGCTCGCTCGTCTCGTCGGCGACCGGGCTGCTGCGCGCCACCGCGAGCCTGCCGACGGCACCGGTCACGGCCCTCAAGGGGGTCGGGGTCACCCGCAAGCTGCTGCTCGACGTGCTGCCCGACTCGCGGTTCAGCCACGAGCCCGGCGTGGAGAAGCGGCTGGCCTGGACCCGCCCCCAGCCACTGGCCGACGTCAAGGCGATCGGGAGGGCGACCGGGAGCACGGTCAACGACGTGCTGATCGCCGCGCTGTCGGGCGCCCTGACCCGTTACCTGCGCAGCTTCGACGAGTCGGTCGACCGGCTGACGACGATGGTCCCGGTCAACATCCGGCCCCCTGACCAGCCCCTGCCCCGTGAGCTCGGCAACAAGTTCGCCCTGGTCATGCTGCACCTGCCCACCGCCGACATGTCCCCGCGGGAGCGCCTCGAGGAGGTGCACCGGCGCATGGAGCACATCAAGCACTCCCCCGAGGTGTTCATCACCTCGGCGGTGGCCGAGGGGATCGGCCACCTGCACGCCGTCGAGAAGCCGCTGGTCGACTTCTTCGCCGGCAAGGCGGTCGGGGTCACCACCAACGTGGCCGGACCGCAGCAGCCGCGCTACCTCGCCGGCGTCGAGGTGACGGGCGTGCTCGGGTGGGTGCCGGGCTCGGGCGGCCAGACGCTGGGCGTGTGCATCTTCAGCTACGCCGGGACGGTGCGGGTCGGCTTCAAGGTCGACGCAGCCACCGTGCCGCAGCCGGAACGGCTGGTCGCGCTCGTCGAGGCCGAGCTGGACGCGCTGCGCCGGCTCGTCACACCCGACCGCGCAGGATCCGACGCCAGTAGACCTGCGGCAACACGTAGCGGTCCACCCACCACGTGACCGCGCGCGGCACGGTCAGGTCGGGGAACGGGACGGTCGGTCGCGGCCGGCCGTCGCGGTCGACCTCGACGAGCATCAGTCGACGGCGCCCCGTCGTGATCGGCATGACGGTGTAGCCGTCGTAACGCTGCAGCGGGCGGCCGAGGCGGGCAGCCAGGATGTTGGGCGCCAGGACCGCCACCTGCTTGCGCAGCGCTCCCCCGGACGGTCGGGTGCGCAGGTCGGCCACGTCGCCGAGCGACCACACGTCCGGGAAGGAGTGGTGCCGCATCGTCTCCGGGTCGACGTCGACCAGACCGGCCGGGTGCTCGCCCGCCAGTCCGGCGTCGACGACCCAGCGGGGCGCCCGGTAGCGCGGCACCACGTGGGCGAACGCGACGTCCTCGATCGTCTCCTCCCCCGTCGGCGTGGCCAGGGTGACGCCACGGCCGTCGAGCCGGGAGACGGTCGCCTCGCGGTGGACGCGGACGTCGTACGACGCCAGCGACGCCTCGAGGCGCGCGTCCGGGCCGTCGAGCCCGAGCGGCGAGGCGCCGGGGAGCACCAGGTGCACGTCGACGTCCTCGAGCACCTCGGCGCGCCGCCAGTGGTCGCAGGCCATGAACAGCGGCTTGAGCGCGGTGGCGCCGCACGGCGCCGGCTCGGGCGGGACGGTGAAGACCACCCGCCCGGACTGCAGGCCGCGCAGCGCCGGCCAGACCCGTGCCGCGGCGTCGTCGTCGAAGGTCGACGCCGCCCAGCCGGCGTCGTACGCCTCACGCAGGCCGGGGGTGGCGTCCCAGTCCTCGTCGAGCCCGGGGCACACGACCAGGGTCCTGCACGTGAAGCGGCGCCCCGACCGGGTCAGGACCGACGGTCCCGCCGGGTCGACGGAGACGACCTCGTCGCGCAGCGTCGTACCTCCTTCAGGGACGACGGTGTCGGCCGGCCGCGAGAGCGACGACATGCGCGCCTCGCCCCCGCCGACGTAGCTCAGCAGCGGCCGGTAGCGGTGGACCGGCCGCGACTCGATGACCGCGACGTCGGGCGCGCCGTCGCGCAGCAGACGGGCGGCCAGGGACGTCCCGGCGTTGCCGCCCCCGATGACCAGGACGTCGTGGTGCTGCGGGGTGTCGGGCACGTGCCCAAACTAGCCCCGGCGTCGTGAGGGGCTCAGACCCCGGTCTCGAGGCGGAACCCGACCCCGCGGATCGCGACGACCTTCTCACCGGCCGCGGCGGCCTCGAGCTTGCTGCGGAGGCGGCCGATGGTGACGTCGAGGGTCTTGGTCGAGCCGTACCAGTTCTGGTCCCAGACCTCGTTCATGAGGGTCTCGCGGGGCACGACCTTGTCGTGGTTGTTGGCCAGGACGGCCAGGACGTCGAACTCCTTGGCGGTCAGCGCGATCTCGCGGTCGCCGAGGTGGACGCGGCGCGAGCCGGCATCGATCCGCAGTCCCGAGGAGGTGGTGACGGTGGAGTCGTCGGGCGCGGGGGTGCTGCCGCTGCGTCGCAGCAGGGCGCGCACGCGGGCGAGGAGCTCGGCAAGACCGAACGGCTTGGCGAGGTAGTCGTCCGCTCCGACGTCGAGGCCGACGACGCGGTCGAGCTCGCCGGCACGGGCGGTCACCATGATGATGCCGCCGAGGTAGCCCCCCGAGCGCATCTGGCGGCACACGTCGATGCCGTCCATGTCGGGCAGGCCCAGGTCGAGGATCACGACGGCGGGTCCCTCGCTCACGGCGAACGACACGGCATCGGCGCCCACGGACACGCGGTTGACCTCGTAGCCCTCGCGCTCGAGCGTGCGCATGAGAGGGACGGCGATGTCTTCCTCGTCCTCAACCACCAGCACGTCGTGAGCCATGGCGATGAGCATAGATGCAGGTCCTGACGCGGGGGCCCGAATCCCGGGGGTCGTCGGACCAGGGCACCCGCACGGAGGGTCGGGCCGGGGTCAGGCCTCGAAGACGTCCCCCAGCTCGGCCACCCGCTCCAGCACCTGGTCCATGGTGAGCTGCTCGAGCGCCAGGTCGTCCTCGGCGCCCTCCTCCACCTCGTCCCACGTCAGCGGGGCGGCGACGGTCGGTCGCTCCCGACCGCGCAGCGAGTACGGCGAGATGGTCGTCTTCGAGCCGGAGTTCTGCGACCAGTCGAGGAACACCTTGCCGGGCCGCTTGGCCTTGGTCATCACGCTCGTGACGAGGTCGGGGTGCTCCTTCATCAGGTCCTCGGCGACCTCCTTCGCCAGCGCGGTCGTGCCGTCGCTGTCCAGGCTGCCGCGCCCGGTGGGCAGCGGGGCGTAGAGGTGCAGCCCCTTGCTGCCGCTGAGGACGGGCGTGCACCCGAGGTCGCGCGCGGCCAGTGCGTCGCGCACCATCAGCGCGACCTGGGCGCACTCGTGGAGCCCTGCCGGCTCGCCGGGGTCGAGGTCGATCACCAGGCGGTCGGGGTTGCGCGGCCGGCCCTTCGCGTCGACGGTCCACTGGTGCACGTGCAGCTCGAGCGCGGCGAGGTTGGCCAGCCAGGTGAGGGTGGCGAGGTCGTCGCAGATCGGGAAGCGGATGGTGCCGTCGCCCCTGCCGGACCGCGAGCCCGTGGTCGGCACCTCGTGCGTCCGCACCCACGACGGCGTGCCCGCGGGAGCGTTCTTCTCGAAGAAGCTCGCCCCCTCCACCCCGTGCGGCCAGCGGATCCGGGTCACCGCCCGGTCCTTCAGGTGCGGCAGCAGGACGGGTGAGACCTGCGCGTAGTAGTTGAGGACCTCGCCCTTGGTGGTGCCCGTGCGTGGGTAGAGCACCTTGTCGAGGTTGCTGATCGTGAGCGTGCGGCCCTCGACGTCGACCTGGAGCTCGCTCATTGGAGGTCCTCCGGCGACAGGTCGTCGCGGACGCCCTGGAACGACGGCTGGCGCAGGCGCTCGTAGCCGAGCCCGTGGGTGTCGACGTCGACCACGACCCGCGGCTCGACCCAGAACGTGCCGGCGGCGTCGACGCGCGGCACCTCGTCGGCGAACGGGGACTCCCCCGTCGCCAGCGGCGCCAGCAGCGCGGCGAGCCGGGTGCTGGTGGCGCCGGCGATGCCGCTGCCCACCCGCCCGCGGTAGAGCAGGCCGTCGGGGGTCGGCTCGCCCACGAGCAGCGACGCCAGCCGGTCCGTCGTACCGACCTGCGGGCGCCAGCCGCCGACGACGAAGGACCCGCGGTGGCGGTGGGCGAGCTTGCGCCAGTCCTCGCTGCGGGCGTCGAAGCGGTAGCGCGACGAGCGGCGCTTGCTCACGACCCCCTCGAGCCCCTGCTGCAGGGTGGCGTCGAACAGCATGTCGCCGTCGTCGTACGCCGCTGGCACCTGCCACGTCGAGTCCGCGAGCGGCAGCCCCTCCAGCAGCGCGCGGCGCTCCTCCAGCGGGCGGCTGGTCAGGTCCTCGCCGTCGAGGCGCAGGAGGTCGAACACCATGAGCGTGGCGGGCACCGACCTCACCAGCCGTGCGACCTCCCTGGCGTTGCGCACGTGCATGCGGTGCTGGAGCACGCGGAAGTCGGGGACGCCGCGCTCGTTGAGGGCGATCACCTCGCCGTCGACCAGAAGGTCACGGTCGCCGAGCGGCGCTGCGGCGAGGTCGGGCCAGGCCGCGGTCACGTCGTTGTCGTTGCGGCTCGTCATGCGTACGACGCCGTCGTGGACGTCGACGAGCACGCGCACGCCGTCCCACTTGACCTCGTGCAGCCACTGCGTGCCGGTGGGCACGCGGTCGGTCTTGCTGGCGAGCATCGGGCGCACGCGTGCAGTCTGGCATCCCTGCGTCCCCCATCTGGAGGGAGACGAGTGTCTGGAGTGACGGCTATCGTCGTGGCATGCGTGCGATCTGGAAGGGTGCCGTCTCCTTCGGCCTGGTCAGTGTGCCGGTCAAGCTCTATGCCGCCACGGAGAGCCACGACGTGTCGTTCCGGCAGGTGCACGCCAAGGACGGCGGGCGGATCAAGTACCAGCGCGTGTGCTCCCTCGACGGGGAGGAGGTGGCCTACGCCGACATCGCCAAGGGCTACGAGACCGAGGACGGCGAGATGGTCATCCTCACCGACGACGACATGGCCGAGCTGCCGTCGACGTCGTCGCGCGAGATCGCGGTGGAGAAGTTCGTGCCGCGCGAGCAGATCGACCCGCTGCTCTTCGAGAAGTCCTACTACCTCGAGCCCGAGGGTGCCGGCGCCAAGCCCTACGCCCTGCTGCGCCAGGCCCTCAAGGACGCCGACCGGATGGCCGTCGTCACCGTCGCGCTGCGCCAGCGCACCACGATCGCGGTGCTGCGCGTGCGCGAGACCGAGGCCGGGGAGGTCATCGTGCTGCAGACGATGATGTGGCCCGACGAGGTGCGCGTGCCCGACTTCAAGGTCGAGGTGGACGACGCGAAGCCGCAGGAGGTCAAGATGGCCCACATGCTCGTCGAGACCCTCGCCGGCGACTTCGACGCGACCGAGTTCGAGGACGACTACGCCGGGGCCGTCGAGGCGCTCGTGAAGTCCAAGATCGAGGGCGGCGAGATCAAGCGCACCGAGACCTCGACCAAGACCTCCGGCGAGGTCGTCGACCTGCTCGCCGCGCTGCAGAAGTCCGTCGCCGCCGCCAAGACCGCGCGGGGTGAGGCGGACTCGTCCGACGACTCCTCGGACGACTCCTCCGACGAGTCCGACAAGCCGGCGAAGAAGTCGACGGCCCGGAAGTCGGCCGCCAAGAAGACGCCCGCGAAGAAGGCTGCGGCCAAGAAGTCCGCTGCCAAGAAGACGACCACCAAGAAGACCGCCGCGAAGAAGCAGGCCAAGAAGGCCAGCTGACCCCGGTCCTGGGCCGCCCGCTCGAGCGGTGGTCCACCCGCCCTCTCGAGGTGCGGACCGTGGGCTGGCCACCGCCACCCGGCGGGTCGGCGTACGACACGCGGCTCGGCGGTGGTCCACCCACGCTCTCGACGTACGAAGTGTGGCTGGACCACCGCCCAGCGGTGCGTGAGGCACGTTCCCGGGCGTCAGAACCTGCGTCACGCACCGCTCAGCGACGAACGCCCCCGCAGCGGTGCGTGAGACACGTTCCCGGGCTTCAGAACCTGCGCCACGCACCGCTCGAGCGGCGGCACGCCTCAGGAGGCGTGGGCCACGGGCACCCGGCCGCCGAGCTCGCGCAGCCGCGCCCCGACCTCGGCCGCGACCGCGACCGCGAGGTCGTGCGGCGACTCGCCGTCGACCTCCGGGACGATGTGGTGCACGATGCCGTCGGCCAGGAGGTCCACGGCGCGGACCCGCTGCTGGGTGGCCATCTCTGGCGCGTGGGTGACGTCGCCGTGCACGATCACGCTGGCGCCCTCGGGGGGCAGCGGCGCGAGCCAGGCGTGCTCGGTGGCGATGACCATCTGCGCCGGGAGCAGCGCGAGCGCTCCCCCGCCGCAGCCCTGGCCGAGCACGACCGAGAGCGTCGGCACCCGCATCGTGGTGAGCGTGGCGATGCACCGCGCGATCTCACCGGCGATGGCGCGCTCCTCCGCCTCGGGCGAGAGCTCGGCACCGGGGGTGTCGATCACGGTGACCAGCGGCAGCCCGAGCTCCTCGGCCAGCCGCATCCCGCGGCGCGCCTCGCGCAGCGCCCCCGGCCCCATGAGGTGACCCGGCGTCTGGCGCGAGCGATCCTGTCCCACGACCACGCAGGGCTGGTCGTCGATGCGGGTCAGCGCGACCGTCACGGTGGAGTCGCGCTCGCCCTCGTCCGTGCCACGCAGCCGGACCGTGCCGGTGGCCCCGTGCGCGAGGAGGTCGCGCAGGCCGAGGCGACCCGCCGCCCGGGTGCGCTCGATGCTGTCCCAGGCCGGGTGGTCGCCCAGCAGGCGCTTCGGCCGCTGTCGCAGCCCTCCCGGGCCGGGCCGGTCGACCAGCACGCCGAGGGCGAGGTCGACCATTGCCGGGAGGTCCTCCGACGCGACGACGCCGTCGATCACGCCGGAGGCAGCGAGGTGCTCGGAGACCTGCACGCCGGGGCGGAAGGGTCGGCCGTTGAGCGCCTCGAAGACCTTCGGCCCGAGGAAGCCGACGAGGGCGCCCGGCTCCGCGACCGTCACGTGGCCGAGCGAGCCCCACGAGGCGTACACGCCGCCGGTGGTCGGGTGGCGCAGGTGCACGAGGTAGGGCAGCCCGGCCGCGCGATGGGCCATCAGCGCCCGCGAGATCTCGGCCATCCGGACGAACGCCGGCGTGCCCTCCTGCATGCGGGTGCCGCCCGAGGCGGTGCTGGCGAGCAGGGGCAGGCCCTCCTCGGTGGCGCGGCGTACGGCCGCGATGATCCGGTCCGCCGCGACCCGGCCGATCGAGCCGGCCAGGAAGCCGAACTCGTTGACGACGAACGCCACCGGACGTCCCCGCACCTCGCCGCGGCCGGTGAGCACCGACTCGTCGGTGCCGGCCTTGGCTGCAGCCGCCTCGAGGACAGCGCGGTAGCCGGCGTCGACCCCGCTCAGGTCGATCGGCTCGTCCCACGAGGCGTGGGTCCCGGGGTCGAGGACGAGGTCCAGCAGCTCGTGGGCGGTCCAGCGCTTCGCCCGCACCGGGGTCGTCACGCGCCGCCTCCGCCGACCCAGGCGCGGATCTCGTCGGCGTGCTGGTCGAGCAGCGGCGGGGCGACGTGGTCGCGCCGCGTCACCTCGGCGCCCTCGGCGTCGAAGAACCGCAGCGGCGGGCCGGGCAGCGTCAGCCCACCGAGCGTGGGGTGCTCGACGTCGACGAGGAGGCCCTGGCTGGCGACCTGGTCCCACTCGTAGACCTCGTCGAGGGTCCGCACCTTGCCGGCCGGGATGCCGACCTCGGCGAGCCGGGCCAGCAGCGGCTCGGCGTCCCAGTCGGCGAACGCCTGCTCGACGACCGCGATGACGTCCTCGCGGCGGGCGACCCGCTCGCCGTTGGTGGCCATCCCGTCGGCGTCCGGGTCGAGCCCGAAGCCCGCGCAGAACTTCTTCCACAGCCCCTCGCTGCCGAGCGCGATCTGCACGGCGCCGTCGCGGCAGTGGAAGAGCCCGTAGGGAGCGATCGAGGGGTGGTGGTTGCCCTGGGCGCGACCGACCTCGCCGGCCACGGTCCACCGGGTGCCCTGGAAGGCGTGCACGCCGACGACCGACGCCAGCAGCGACGTACGCACGACCGTGCCCTTGCCGGTGCGCTCGCGCTCGTGGAGCGCGGCGAGGACGCCGTAGGCGCCGTACATGCCCGAGAGCAGGTCCGCGATGGGTACGCCGACCCGCTGCGGGTCGTCGGGACCGGAGCCCGTCAGCGACATCAGCCCTGCCTCGCCCTGGGCGATCTGGTCGTAGCCGGCGCGGCCGCCCTCGGGGCCGTCGTGGCCGAAACCGGTGATGGAGAGGACGACGAGGCGCGGGTTGCGTCGCATGAGCTCCTCGATGCCGAGGCCGAGACGCTCGAGGACGCCGGTGCGGAAGTTCTCGACGAGCACGTCGGCGCGCTCGACGAGGCCGACCAGCACGTCCTTGTCGCCCGCGTCCTTGAGGTCGAGGGCGATCGACTCCTTGTTGCGGTTGGTGCACAGGAAGTACGTCGACTGGCGGGCGTCGGGCTCGCCGACGAACGGCGGCCCCCAGCCGCGGGTGTCGTCGCCGTTGCCGGGTGCCTCCACCTTGATGACGCGGGCGCCGAGGTCGCCCAGCATCTGGGTGGCGTGGGGGCCGGCGAGCGCTCGGGTGAGGTCGACGACGAGGAGGTCGGAGAGCGGTCCGCTCGTGGCGGTGCTTGTCGAGGGGGAGGTCATGTGGGTGTTCACCATCCTGGGAGGACGAGGGCGGCCCAGACGAGCAGGGGGCCGACGAGGGTCACGATCGTGGCGTAGCCGAGGATCTGCTTGTAGTAGGTGTTCTCGTCGATGGTGTCCGGCCTGTTGGCCAGCATCAACGCACCGTTGGTGCTGAAGGGGCTGACGTCGACGATGGTGGAGCTGACGGCGAGCGCGGCGACGAAGAGGCCCGCGGACAGCCCGCCCTCGGCGACGAGCGGGATCGCGATCGGGCGAAGAGGGCGACCAGCGCGATGATCGCGATCCATTCCGGACCCATAGTTGTTGCCTTCCGAGTCGAGTGTCCGCACAGCGGGGCCGCGGGGGGTGGCCCTCGTCACAGTGCTGGCTCAGTGGCCTAGCCAATAGGACAATGAGCCGATCGTCAATACTGTGGTGCCATGTCCGAGTCGTCCCCCTTTCCGCCGCGGTTGCTCCGCACGCGTCTGTACGAGCAGGTGGCCGGGCAGATCTCGACGTGGATCGACGACAACGGCCTCCGGGCCGGCGACAGGCTCCCGCCCGAGCGCGAGCTCGCGCAGCGCCTCGGCGTCAGCCGCGCCACGCTGAGCCAGGCCCTCGTCGCGCTCGAGGTCGTCGGGGTCGTCGAGGTGCGCCACGGTGACGGCACCGTCGTCACCGCCGGCCACCAGAAGACGAGCCGCATCGTCGAGGCGATCCGCAGCCACGCCGACCGGTTGCCCGAGATCATCGAGACCCGTGACGCGCTGGAGACCAAGATCGCCTCCCTGGCCGCCGCCCGCCGCACCGACGACGACCTCGCCCGCATCGACGACGCCCTGGCCTTCATGGCCGCCGACGTCGAGGCCGGCGGTCGCGGCGTGGAGGGCGACGAGCGCTTCCACGGAGCCGTCACCGCCGCCTCCCACTCCCTCCTGCTCGCCCGGCTGATGGACGAGATCGGCGACCTGATCAAGGAGACCCGGCTCGAGTCGCTCGGCCAGCCCGGCCGACCCCAGGACTCCCTGGCCGGGCACCGCGCGATCGCCGAGGCGATCCGGGCCGGCGACCCGGCCGCGGCGGCGGAGGCGATGCACGCCCACGTCGCGATGGTCAGTGACGTCGCGATCATCCGCGAGGCGCAGTGACCTCACTCGAGGCGCTCCTGGTGCTCGCCACCGGGTTCGGAGCCGGCGTGCTCTCATCGACGGTCGGGGTGGCGTCGCTGCTGAGCTTCCCCGTGCTGGTCGCGCTCGGCCTGCCGCCGGTCGTGGCCAACGTCTCCAACACCCTCGGCCTGATCCCCGCCGGCATGGGCGGCGTCCTGGGCTACCGCACCGAGGTCCGCGAGGCGGGCCCGATCGCCCGGACCATCGTCACCGTCTGCGCGCTCGGCGCGGTGATCGGAGCCGCCCTGCTGCTGGGCCTCCCGCCGGGCGTCTTCGAGGCGATCGTCCCCTACCTCATCCTCTTCACCTGCCTGCTCGTCGGCGTGCAGCCCCGCATCGCGAGGTGGCTGCGGGCTCGCCACGAGACGCGGCACGGCGTCGCCCTCGCCGAGCGCCGCCACATGTCCCCCGCCACCACAGTCTTCGCCACGATCACGGGCGTCTACGGCGGCTACTTCGGCGCCGGCGCGGGCGTGATGATGGTGGCCGTGCTCGGCATCGGCACCGACCTCGAGCTGCGCATCGTCAACGGCCTCAAGACGCTGTCGCTGATGGTGGGCAACGTCGTCGCCGGCCTGATCTTCATCGTGGTGGCCGACCCGCGCTGGGACGTCGTGGTGCTGCTCGCGGCCGGCTCCCTGGTGGGCGGCTACGTCGGCGCCCGCATCGGCCGCAAGCTCCCCGACGCGGTCTTCCGGTGGGCGGTCGTCGCGGCGGGCGTGGTGGCCGCGCTACTGCTGTTCTGACCGGGAAGGCGAGCCGGTTCGTCCCGGCACCGCGCCCCGGGCGGCGGCCGAGTCCGGCACCGCCCGGTGGAAGCGGGACATCAGCGCGTCGCTGAGCCGTGGGGCGACGACGTTGACCACGGCGCCGATCCGTCCCGCAGCGGTGTCCCAGGTGACCCGACGGTCCTCCAGCACGCGGACGACGGCAGCCGCTGCCTGCTCGGCCGTCATGCTCGCGCGACCGTCGTACGCGTCGGTGGGCACCACCATCGGGGTCCGCACGAGGGCGAAGCGCATGTTGGTGAAGGTGACGCCGTCGGCGTAGGTCTCCCGGCCCGCGATGCGCGCCCAGGAGTCGAGCGCGGTCTTGGAGGCGATGTAGGCGGCGAACTTCGGCGCCTTGACCTGCACGCCCCAGGTGACGATGTTGACGACGTGGCCGAAGCCCTGCTCCCGCATCGTCGGCAGCAGGCCCATCGTGAGGCGCACCGGGGCGAAGTAGTTGATCGCCATCGTGCGCTCGAAGTCGTGGAACCGGTCGTGCGAGAGCTCGAGCGACCGGCGGATGGACCGGCCGGCGTTGTTGACGAGGTGGTCGACGGTGCCGACCTCGGCCAGCACCCGCTCGACGAGGACGTCGATCTCGGCGAGGTCGCTCAGGTCGACGGCGTACGACGACGCCCGCCCGCCCGCGGCCTCGATCGTCGCCCGGACGCGGTCCAGCTCGGCCTGCCGCCTGGCCACCAGCACGACGTGGGCGCCCCTCGCCGCCGCCGCCACGGCCGTGGCCTCGCCGATGCCGGAGCTCGCCCCGGTCACGAGGACCGTGCGACCGGCCAGGACGCTGGGCGCGCCCGGCCGGACCAGGCGCCGCAGCCGCGCCCGGGGCGTGACGAGCAGCAGGCCCATCAGGACAGCAGGCCTCGCACCACCCGGAGCCCGACGGACAGGCGCGCCAGCTCGGCGGTCTCCTCGCGGCAGATCTCCTCGAGCGTCCTGGACGCGCGGCCGACCAGCTGCTCGTCGGAGTCCTCCCACTGCGCCACGCGGGCGGGCGCGGAGTCGCTCGCGTCGGTGGACTCGAGCACCTGGGCGGTCAGCTGCTGGTGGACGCCGTAGAGGTCGTCGCGCACCGCGGCCCGGGCCATCGTCTGCCACCGGTCGTCGCGGGGCAGGGCGAAGATCCGCTGGACGAGCGCCGGCAGCCCCAGCCGCTCGCCCAGGGCGAAGTGGACGCGGGCCACCTCGATCGGGTCGAGGTCGAGCCGGTCAGCCGTCTCGACGATGCCCAGCAGGGCGTAGGCCGACGCCAGGACCGCGACACGGGAGGCGAGGTCGTCGGGGACGCCCTGGTCGGTGAGCCGCTTCTCGCGGGCCCGGTAGTCGTCGAGCTCGCGCCCGCTCATGATGCGGGGCAGCTCGGCCATGACCGCCTGCACGGGGCCCCGGAAGAACTCGACCGTGGCGCTCGAGTCGAGCGGGGGCCTCCGGTTGGTGACCAGCCAGCGCGACGCGCGCTCCACGAGCGTGCGCATCTCGATCCGCATGCGGGTCTGCCGCTCGGCGGGCACCTGGTTGTCCAGGGCGGCGATCTCCTGGCGCAGCGGGAGCGAGCCGAAGATCTCGCGGGCGACGAAGTTGGCACGGGTCAGCTCGGCGGGGCTGGCCCCGGTCTCGCCCTGCAGGCGCGGCCAGAAGGTCATGCCGGCGCCGTTGACCAGGTCGTTGACCACCTGCGTCACGATGATCTCGCGCCGCAGCGGGTGGTCCTCGATGGCCGTCTCGAGGTCGGGCTTCATGCGACTGGGGAAGTAGGCGAGCAGGTCCTCGCGCAGGTAGGGGTCGTCGGGCAGGTCGGAGGCGACGAGCTCTTCGGCCAGCACGATCTTGGTCCACGCCAGCAGCACCGACAGCTCGGGAGCCGACAGCTCCTGCTTGCGGTCGAGACGGCGCCTGACCTGGCGGGTGCTGGGCAGCCCCTCCAGCTCCCGGTTGAGCACGCCGCGCTTCTCGAGGGCGCGCATCCAGTCCTCGTGGACGTGCAGCAGCGACGGGGCGTGGGCCTGTGCGTTGGCGAGCGCGAGGTTCTGCTCGTAGTTGTCGCGCAGGACGAGCCCCCCGACCTCCTCGGTCATCTCCGCCAGGAGCTCGTTGCGGGCGTCCTCGCCCATCGCGCCCGACCGTACGACGCGGTCGAGCAGGATCTTGATGTTGACCTCGTGGTCGGAGGTGTCGACGCCGGCCGAGTTGTCGATGAAGTCGGTGTTGATCCGTCCGCCGTTGCCGCGGGCGCCGAACCGGGCGTACTCCACCCGGCCGAGCTGCGTGAAGCCGAGGTTGCCGCCCTCGCCCACGCACCGGGCCCGCAGGTCCTCGCCGTTGACGCGGATCGCGTCGTTGGCCTTGTCGCCTGCGTCGGCGTCGGTCTCCTCCGACGACTTGACGTAGGTGCCGATGCCGCCGTTCCACAGCAGGTCGACCGGCGCCAGCAGGATCGCCTTCATCAGCTCCGCCGGGGTCATCGCGGTGGTGCCGGCGGGGATGCCGAGGGCCTCGCGCACCTGCGCCGAGATCGTGATGGACTTGGCCGAGCGCGGCCAGACGCCGCCACCCTCGGAGATGAGGGAGGTGTCGTAGTCCTTCCAGCTCGAGCGGGGCAGGTCGAACAGCCGGCGCCGCTCTGCGTACGACGACGCGGCGTCGGGCGAGGGGTCGATGAAGATGTCGCGGTGGTCGAAGGCCGCCACCAGCCGGGTGTGCTCGGAGCAGAGCAGCCCGTTGCCGAAGACGTCGCCGGACATGTCGCCGATGCCGACCGCTGTGAAGTCCTCGGCCTGGCAGTCGACGCCCATCTCGCGGAAGTGCCGCTGCACCGAGACCCACGCGCCCTTGGCGGTGATGCCCATCGCCTTGTGGTCGTAGCCGACCGACCCGCCGGACGCGAAGGCGTCGCCGAGCCAGAAGCCGTAGTCCTTGGCCACGCCGTTGGCGATGTCGGAGAAGGTCGCGGTGCCCTTGTCGGCGGCCACGACGAGGTAGGTGTCGTCACCGTCGTGGCGGACCACCTCGCGCGCCGGGACCGTGACGCCGTCGACGAGGTTGTCGGTGATGTCGAGGAGGCCGGAGATGAAGGTCTTGTAGCAGGCCACGCCCTCGGCCAGCCACGCATCGCGGTCGGAGGAGTCGGGGAGCTGCTTGCAGAAGAACGCGCCCTTCGCGCCGACGGGCACGATCACGGTGTTCTTGACCATCTGCGCCTTGACCAGGCCCAGCACCTCGGTGCGGAAGTCGTCGCGACGGTCCGACCAGCGCAGGCCGCCGCGCGCGACGGCTCCGAAGCGCAGGTGGGAGCCCTCGACGCGCGGGCTGTAGACGAAGATCTCGAAGCGCGGGCGCGGCTCGGGCAGGTCGGGGATGGCCGACGGCTCGAGCTTGAAGGAGATGTAGGGGTGGACCTCGCCGTCGGCCGAGCGCTGGAAGAAGTTGGTGCGCAGGGTCGCGCGGACCAGCGTGCGGTAGGACCGCAGGATGCGGTCGTGGTCGAGGCTGACCACGTCGTCGAGGGCCTTGGCGAGCCGCTCCTCGACCGCCTCCACCTTGGCCACCCGCGCCTCGGCGTCGTGCTCGAGCGCCCGGTCGCCGCGCCCGGGGTCGAAGCGCGCCTCGAACAGCTCGACGAGCAGCCGGGTGATGTCGACGTTGCTGCGCAGCGCCTCCTCGATGTAGTCGAGGGCGAAGGGCGAGTTGCCCTGCTTCAGGTACTTGGCGTAGGCGCGCAGCACGGTGGCCTGCCGCCAGGTCAGCCCGGCGGCGAGGACGAGCTGGTTGAAGCCGTCGATCTCGTTGAAGCCGTCCCAGACCGCGCGAAGCGCCTCCGCGAACAGGGTGCGCTCCTCCGGCGAGAGGGTGCGTCCGTGGCGCAGGCCGAACTCGTAGATGTAGGAGGGCCGCGGGAGCCCGCTGAGCTCGTAGGGGCGCTCGTCGACGACCTCGACGCCCATCGATGTCAGCATGGGCAGCATCGCGCTCAGCGACAGCGGCTCGCCGACGCGGAACACCTTGAGCCGCGACTCGCCGCGGCGGTAGGTGCCGCGCTGCTCGTCCTGGTCGAAGAGCGCGAGGTCGATGCCCACGTCGCCCTGGATGGCCTCGATCCGACCGAGGTCGGCCGATCCGCGCTGGGGCTGGAAGTCCTCCTTGTAGGCCTCGGGGAACGCGTGGGCCCAGGCCCGGGCCAGCCGCGACCCCTCGTCGACGCCGTGCTCGGACACGACGGCCGTCACGAAGTCGTCGCGCCACGACCGCGAGGCCTCCATCAGCCGGCGCTCGAGGTCGGGGACGTCGATCTCGGGGACGTGCGCGCCCTTCGGCGGGTGGACCACGAAGTGCACGCGCGCGGTCGTCGACTCGTTGACCCGTGCGGTGAACTCGACGTGCTCGCCGCCGAGCTGGTCGCGCAGGATGTCGGAGAACCGCTCGCGCACCGCGGTGCTGTAGCGGTCGCGCGGGAGGTAGACCAGGACCGAGACGTAGCGTCCGTAGGTGTCGCGGCGCACGAAGGCCCGCAGCTGGCGCCGCTCCCGGGCGCCCATCACGTCCTGCGCGACCGGGGCCAGCTCGTCGGGCGAGGTGTGGAACAGCTCGTCGCGCGGGTAGTTCTCCAGCGTGTCCATCAGCGCCTTGCCGCCGTGGCTGCGCGGGTCGAAGCCGGCGTGGCGCATGACCTCGGTGACCTTCTCGCGCAGCACCGGGATCCGGGTGACCGACTCGGTGTAGGCGGCGCTGGAGAACAGGCCGAGGAAGCGACGCTCCCCCACGACCTCTCCGTCGGGGCCGAACGTCTTGACGCCGACGTAGTCGAGGTAGGCCGGACGGTGCACGGTGGCGCGCGAGTTGGCCTTGGCCAGCACCAGCAGTTTCTTCTCACGGGCCTTCGCCTTGGCCAGCGGCGGCAGCTTGGCGAACGACGCCGACAGGTCCTGGTCGTGGCGCAGGATGCCCAGGCCCGATCCGGCGACGGCGCGCAGCCCGCACTCCTCGGGCGCGCCCTCCTCGGCCTCGAGCTGGTACTCGCGGTAGCCGAGGAACGTGAAGTGGTCGTCGGCAAGCCAGGTCAGGAAGTCACGGCCCTGGCGCAGCTCCTCCGCCGACAGCGGCGGCGGGTCCTGGTCGAGCTCGGCCACCACCGCGAGGACCTGGGCGTGCATCTTCTCCCAGTCCTCGACCGACTCGCGTACGTCGCGCAGCACCCGCTGGAGGCCCTCGGTGATCTCGGCTGCCTCGTCGTCGTCGGTGCGGTCGATCTCGACGTGCATCCACGACTCCGCCCCCTCCTGGGTGGCGGGCCGGGTCTCGGCCTGCACGGCGGCCCGGCCGCCGCCCGTCGGCTCGTGGGCGTGCACCTCCTGGAGCTCGCCGGTGATGTCGCGCTCGACGGTGAGCTGGGGGTGGAAGACCGCGTGCACGGTGTGCCCGAGCCGGTTGAGCTCCATCGTGACCGAGTCGACGAGGAACGGCATGTCGTCGGTGACCACCTCGACGACCGAACGGCCCGACGCCGACCAGCCGGCGTCGGCGATCGTGGGGGTCACCACCCGCACTGCGGCGGTGCCCTGTGGGCGGGAGGACGCGAGCTCGCGGTGCGAGGCCACGGCGCCCAGCAGGTCCTGCGGGGAGCGCTCGGCGACCTCGTCGGGAGCGACGTGGCGGTAGTAGTCGCGCACCAGGTCGCCCCACTCCGGACGTGCGGCCGTCGCCGCGTCGAGCTGCTTTTCCTTGGTCTTCTCAGACGTCGCCACGCTCCGACCCTAGAACCCGGGTGTGACGGCCACAACATGGGGGTGCGGGCGCCGTTTGGGCCATGATGAGCGCCATGAAGAAGCTCACGAAGACGCTGACCTACGACGCCTCCACCGACGCCGTCGGGGCCATGCTCGACGACCCGGCGTTCCGTGAGGAGGTGCTGCGCCAGCAGCGCGTCGTACGCGGCTCGGCGGACGTGGACGGCGACGTGGTGCGGATCGAGCAGGTGCGCTCGGCCGGGGACGTCCCGTCGTTCGCGCGCTCCTTCGTGGGTGAGGAGATCGTCGTCGTCCAGACCGAGACGTGGACCTCGGCGACCACGGCCGACGTGGCCATCGCGATCGCCGGCAAGCCCGGTGAGGCGTCCGGCACGATCGGGCTCACCGAGTCGGGGAGCCGGACGACGCAGAAGGTCGACCTGGCCGTCACCGTCCGGGTCCCGCTCCTGGGCGGCCGGATCGAGACGATGGTCGTCGACCTGCTGGGCCACGCGCTCGACGTCGAGCACCGCGTCGGCCAGGAGTGGCTCACCTCTCGATGACCTCCCCGTTCACCGAGTCGTACGACGCGCTGGCTGCCGTCGTCTCCCGGCTGCGCGACGACCTCGCGGGTCTGGCCATCCCGGTCTTCAGCTGACGGTCTTCAGCTGAGCGTCTTCAGCTGAGCGGCTCATGACGGTGCGCCTCAGCGATGGGCAAGGGGGCGTCCGTGGATGCGAGGTCCTCGTCGGGCACCGCCGAGTCGTCCTCCTCGCGCCGGCGACGCCAGATCACGACGCCGAGCACCACGAACGGGCCGAACGCGAGCAGCAGCGTCAGCGCCTGCTCGAAGGGATGGAGCGCACCCATGTGGAAGGGGATCACGGTGTCGATCGTCTCACCTCGCCCGCACCACGGACGACAACGGGGAGTGCCGGCTCGCTGTGGGCGAGCCGGCACTCCCCGATCCGTCGGTGCTGTGGTGCTGCGGGTCAGCCCTGGTGCGGGTAGCGGTGGTCCTTCGGAGGCACGAAGGTCTCCTTGATCGAGCGCGGCGAGGTCCAGCGCAGCAGGTTGACCGCGGCGCCGGCCTTGTCGTTGGTGCCCGACGCGCGACCGCCACCGAAGGGCTGCTGGCCGACGACGGCGCCGGTCGGCTTGTCGTTGATGTAGAAGTTGCCCGCTGCGAAGCGCAGCGTCTCGCGCGCCCAGGCGATGGCGGCGCGGTCCTGCGCGATGATCGCGCCGGTGAGGGCGTAGGGCGCGAACGACTCCATCTGCGCCACCACGGACTCGAAGTCGGCGTCGTCGTAGACGTGCACGGCCAGGATCGGGCCGAAGTACTCGTCGGCGAACATCTGGTCGGTCGGGTCGGTCGACTCCACGATCGTGGGTCGCACGAAGTAGCCGACCGAGTCGTCGGTCTGGCCGCCGGCGAGCAGGGTGAGGTGGTCGGTGCCCTCGACGCGGGCGATGGCCTTGCGGTGCTTGGCGAAGGCCCGGTCGTCGATCACGGCGCCCATGAAGTTGGACAGGTCGGTGACGTCGCCCATCGCCAGCGCCTCGGTGTCGGCGATCAGCTGGTCCTTGATCCGGTCCCAGACCGAGCGCGGCACGTAGGCGCGCGAGGCGGCCGAGCACTTCTGGCCCTGGAACTCGAACGCGCCACGGATCATCGCGACGCGCAGCACGTCGGGGTCGGCCGACGGGTGGGCGACGATGAAGTCCTTGCCACCGGTCTCGCCGACGATGCGCGGGTAGGCGCGGTAGCCGGTGATGTTCTCGCCGACGGTGCGCCACAGGTGCTGGAACGTCGGGGTCGAGCCGGTGAAGTGGATGCCCGCCAGGTCCCGGTGGGCCAGGGCGACCTTGGAGACGTCGAGACCGTCGCCGGGAAGCATGTTGATGACGCCGGGCGGCATGCCGGCCTCCTCCAGCAGCTCCATCGTCAGCGACGCGGCGAGCTGCTGGGTCGGCGAGGGCTTCCACAGCACGGTGTTGCCCATCAGCGCGGGCGCGGTGGGCAGGTTGCCCGCGATCGCGGTGAAGTTGAACGGCGTGATCGCGTAGACGAAGCCCTCGAGCGGGCGGTGGTCGGTGCGGTTCCAGATGCCGGGGCTGTTGGCGATCGGCTGGTCGGTGAGGATCTGCTTGGCGTAGTGGACGTTGAACCGCCAGAAGTCGATCAGCTCGCACGCCGCGTCGATCTCGGCCTGGAACGCCGTCTTGGACTGGCCCAGCATGGTCGCGGCGTTCAGGCGCTGGCGCCACGGGCCGGCCAGCAGGTCGGCTGCCTTGAGGATGATCGCGCACTTCTCGTCGAAGGGCATCGCCTGCCACCCCGGAGCGGCAGCGGCCGCGGCCGCGATGGCGTCCTCGGTGTCCTTCGTGGTCGCACCGCGCAGGGTGCCCAGCACGTGCTGGTGGTCGTGGGGCTGGACGACCTTTGTCTCCGCGCCGCCGCCCTCGCGGTGCTCGCCGCCGATGACGGCGTGGAAGGTGTGCTGCTCACCCTCGAGACGGGCGAGCTCGGTGACCAGGGCCTCGCGCTCCGGGGCGCCGGGCGCGTAGGTCAGGTTCGGCTCGTTGGTCGGCGCCGGAGGAAAAGTGATCGCGTCCATGCGGCTGATCGTGTCAGACCCGCTTGCGCGCCTCAAAGTGCTGGATCGGGGGCACGATCACCGGGAGGCGACGAGGTCGCCGATCTCCTGGGTGGCCCACCAGGCGAGGTCGTCGTCGGCGTCCGCGTCGTCCTCGGTGTCGACGTGCACCGCGACGACGTCGCGCCAGCGGACGGGGGCGTCGGCCGCGGCGGTCTCGGCGACCACGACGACGCGCCGCCGCTGCCCGTCGGGGAGCCCGGCCACCAGCTCGGTGGAGGCGTCCGCGGCGGTCATCAGGGCGTCGTACTCACTCTCCTCGGCGTCGTCGACGGCGAGGACCGCGTCGACGACGCGGGGACCGTCGGCCGCCCAGTCGTCGGCCAGGCGCGGCAACGACGACGGCAGGTAGCGGCGTGTCACTTCTTCCCCTTCCCGGCAGCCTTCTTGCGACCGCGCGGGGCGCGCGGCCGGGTGTCGGACGCCGAGTCCTTGAGCTCCTCGAGCGACTCCAGCACGCACTGCCCCAGGACGTCGGCGTCGGGTACGGCGTCGCGGTCGGTCGTGATGCCGTAGAACACCTTGCCGTCGTAGGACGTCACGCCGATGGCCAGCGGGTGGTCAGGGAGCAGCGGGTGCACCGGGTAGGACTCGAGCATCCGGGCGCCGTCGGCGTAGAGCGGGAACTGCGGACCCGGCACGTTGGTGATGGAGACGTGGAACCCGCGTCGCAGCTCGGCGGTCGCGAGGCGCGCCCCGAGCGCGTGGAACGTCGTCGGGGCGAAGCCGGCGATGCCGGAGAGCCTGCGGGCCGAGACGTTGCGCCCGTTGTCGCGGTGGGCGCGCAGGTCGTAGCTGACCTGGTGCAGCCGGACGACCGGGCTGGGCTCGCCGATCGGCAGGTGCACGAGGTGGCCGGTGATCTGGGTGCCGAGCGACGTCGGCTCGAGCTCGTCGTCGATGACCGACATCGGCACGATGGCCTTGATCGTGCGGAGCCCGCCGAGCGACTCCGCGCGGGCCATCAACCAGCCGCGGAGACCGCCGGCCAGGGTGGCGAGGATGACGTCGTTGACCGTGCCGCCGTGCACCTCGCGGATCGCGCGGTAGTCGGAGAGCTCGGTGCGCGCGGTCACGAACCGGCGCTGCTGGGAGAGCCGCCGGTGCACCGGCGTGGAGTGGACCGGACCACGGCCGGCGAGGGCGTTGGCCACCTCGGCCACGCGGGCGCCCGAGGCGGACGCCGCGCGACCGAGCGACTCGGCGTTGGCGCGGGTGGTCATCCAGAGCGTGCGGGGACTCTCGAGGCTGTCGGTCACCGCGTTGAGCGCGGCCGCCACCGGACCGGCCGGGCGACCCGGTCGCCAGTCGTCGTCGTGCCCGAGGGTGGAGCGGTCCGGGGACGTGTCGAGCAGCACCTGGCCGATGTCGACGGTCTCGCGCCCGTCGACGAGGATCTGGTGGCTCTTGGTCAGCAGGGCGACGCGGCCGTGCTCGAGGCCCTCGACGAAGTAGCACTCCCACAGCGGGCGACTGCGGTCGAGCGGCCGTGACGCGATGCGCGCCACGAGCTCGCGGAGCTGGTCGATCGATCCAGGTCGCGGCAGCGCGGAGCGGCGTACGTGGTAGCCGAGGTCGAAGCCCTCGTCGTCCACCCAGGCCGGGTTGGCCAGCCGCCCCGGCACCAGCTGCAGGCGCTGGCGGTAGCGAGGGACGAAGGCGATCCGGTCGGCGATGAGCTGCACGAGCCGGTCGTGGTCGAACCCGGACTCCCCCGGGTCGAAGATCTCCACCGTGGCGTTGTGCATGGGCGTCGTGGGGGACTCGGCGGCCAGGATGGCCAGGTCCCGAGGTCGCAGCCGTTCACTCATGCACGCACTCGCTGCGCTCACTCATGTGGTGCCCTCTCGTCGGTGATCTTGTCCCGCATGGGATTCTGGCAGAGGCAGTGACGCCGCGCGTGCCGCGGTCGCTGCCTGCCCGTGCAGTCGTCGAAGGAGAACCTCCGTGTCCGGTCGCGTCCTCACGCGCCTCGCCCCCGTCGTGCTCGTCCTGGCCGCCTCGCTCACCGCGTGCGGCGGCGACGCTGACACCGACCCGCCGGCCGCCGACCAGACCGCGACCTCGTCCCCCTCCGAGTCCCCCGCCGAGTCTCCCGAGTCCCCGTCCGACTCGGGCGCGGAGTCCGACACCGTCGCCCTGACCGTCACCCGCGAGGGCGACTCCTTCACTCCCAACGGCGAGCGGGTGGAGCTCGGGATCGACCAGCCCCTGGTCCTGACGATCGAGGCCGACGAGGCAGGCGAGCTCCACGTGCACAGCACGCCTGAGCAGGAGATCTCCTACGACGCCGGCACGTCCGAGCACGAGATCGTCGTCGACCGACCGGGTGTGGTCGAGGTCGAGAGCCACGACCCCGACGTGATCCTGCTGCAGCTCGAAGTCCGGTGAGCCTCGGTCCCGCAACCGTGGGCGGCTCCATCTCCGCCCATGGCCTCGGCGGCGCCAAGGACCTGCCGATCCCCTCCGAGCTCGCGATCGCGGGCGCCGTCGCCGCGCTCGTGGTCTCCTTCACCGTGCTGGCCGTGGCCTGGCGCGAGCCCCGCTACGACGCGGCCACCAGTGGCCGCCCGGCACCCCCGTGGCTGGACCGGTTGGTGTCGTCCCGCGCGCTGGCCGTCGCGGCGCGGGTGTTCGGCATGGCCTTCTTCCTCTACGTCGCCGCAGCCGCGGTGCTCGGCGAGGACACCCTGATCAACCCGTCCCTCGGCACCGTCTACGTGCTGCTGTGGGTCGGCCTCGTGCCCGCCTCGCTGCTGCTGGGTCCCGTCTTCCGGGCGATCAGCCCGGCGCGCACCATCAGCATGCTGTTCGCGAAGGTCTCCGGGGCACCCGAGGGCGAGGGTCTCTACGCCTATCCCGCTCGGCTCGGCTACTGGCCGGCCGCAGCCGGGCTCTTCGCCTTCGTGTGGCTCGAGCTGGTCTACCCCTACTCCACCGACGTCGGCCCGGTGCGGCTCTGGTTCGCGGCCTACCTCGGCATCATGTTCATCGGCTCCGCGCTGTGGGGTACGACGTTCCTCGCCCGGGCCGACCCGTTCGAGGTCTACTCCTCGCTCGTCGCGAAGCTGTCCGTCTGGGGTCGCCGTGACGGAGCGCTCGTCCTGCGCAGCCCGCTCGCCAACCTCGACACCGTCGTGCCGCGGCCGGGCCTGGTGGCGGTCGTCGGCGTGCTCTTCGGCAGCACCGCCTTCGACTCCTTCCGGGAGTCGACACCCTGGCTCCAGCTCGTGCAGTCGATGTCGACCTCGCGGGTGTGGCCCGACACCCTGGCGCTCATCGCGTTCTCGGCCGGTGTCTCACTCGTGCTGGCGGTGGCCACCATGGCGACAGGCGTCACGAGCGACCTCCCGCGGCGCGCGCTGCCCAACCTGTTCGCCCACTCGGTCATCCCGATCATCGTGGGCTACATCGTGGCCCACTACCTGACGTACTTCGTCGAGTACGGCCAGCAGACCCTCATCCAGCTGAGCGACCCGTTCAGCCGCGGCGACGACTACCTCGGCACCGCCGACCTCCAGGTGAACTACTGGCTCTCCCAGCACCCGACGTTCCTGGCGGTCACGAAGGTCTGCGCGGTCACCCTCGGCCACGTGGTGGGCGTCGTCGCGGCGCACGACCGGGCGGTCAAGCTGTTGCCCAAGCGGCACCAGCTGACAGGTCAGCTGCCGCTGCTGGTGGCGATGGTCGGCTTCACCGTGGGCGGTCTGTACCTGCTGTTCGCTGCGTGACCGAGCGCTAGGACGGGATCGGGCCGTAGGGCCACCCGGCCGGCAGCACGGACGTGACCTCGATGATGTCGCAGGAACCGCGGTAGTCGATCACGTCGGCGGGGTCGCGCCAGCCGACGAAGATCACCCGGTCGGCGTTGCCGACGCCGCCCAGGGTCGGGTCGTCGCAGTGGATGCGGTCCTCGTCGCCGTCGGGAAGCACGTAGATGGTGTCGTTGCCCTGCTCGGTGAAGACCTTGTCGCGACCGGGACCGAGGAAGACGGTGTCGTCGCCCTCGTCGCCCTTGATCTTGACGTCGTTGCCCGCCCCGTCGATCAGCACGTCGTTGCCGGGTCCGCCCTGAATCGCGCCGTCGTCACCGGGACCGGCGTCGATCCAGTCGTTGCCGTCGTTGCCGATGTGCTTGTCGATGCCATCGCCGCCGAAGAGCTGGTCGTCACCGTCACCGCCGCCGACCAGGTCGTTGCCGCCCTCGCCGTGCACCACGTCGGTGCCGGCGCCCGCGGTGAGCTTGTCGTTGCCCTCACCGCCGTACATGACGTCGTCGCCCTGACCGCCGTCGAGGGAGTCGTTGCCGAGTCCGCCGGAGCCCCAGTCGTTGCCGGGCTGCAGGGTGATCCAGTCGTCGCCGTCGTCGCCGCTGACGGTGTCGTGCCCATTGCCGGCGTAGACCTTGTCGTTGCCGCCACGGGCGGTGATCTTGTCCTGGCCACCGATCGCCATGATCTTGTCGGCGCGGTTCTTGCCCTTGATCGTGTCGTGGCCGGTGGTGCCCTGGAAGAGCTTGGCAGACGCCGGAGCTGCGGACAGGACGACCGCCAGGGTGGCGATGGTGGCGATGCGGAAGTGACGCGACATGGAAGTTCCCCCTCGGGTTCGGGGCCCAAATTACGTCAAATCTTGATGCTTTTCAGAATTTTGCCCTCTTGACTTGCCTGAATTGACGCCGAAAGTGGCGGGTTTGTCCGGAGGAGCGGTCCGCTCCTCCACTGCTGTGAGCCGGGAGCACGGCGTCGGCCAGGGCGGCGAGGGCCCGCACCAGGGACGAGTCGCCGAGGTCGGCGACCGGACGGCCGCTGACCAACGCCCGGTCGAGACCGGGCCGGTCCTCGGGCACGAAGTGCAGGCCGGCGACCCGGCTGAAGCCCTCGACCATGCCGGCGATCTCCTTCTCCGACCACCCGATCGAGGAGCGCATCCGGTTGACGACGACCCGCACGGGCGTGCCTGCCGTGAGGTCGCGCAGGTCGACGAGCCCGCGGGCGAGGCGGGTGAGCCCCACGGGGTCGGCCGAGCCCACGACCACCACCTCGTCGGCCTGCTCCAGGGCCGCGAGGGTCAGCGTGTTGCGACCGGGACGGCCGCCGAGGTCGGAGCCGGTGTCGTCCTCCAGGCTGAAGCCCGTGTCGACGACGACCTGGCCGTGACCCCGCGCGCGCTCGAGCAGCTGCTCGACCTGCGCCGCCCTGACCTCGCGCCACCGGTCGGCCCGCGGGAGGCCGGTGACGACCGCCAGCCGGTCCCCCACGCTCCGGCACACCGAGGCGAACCGGTCGTCCAGCTGGCCGGCGGAGGCCAGGCGCGCGGCCGACAGCAGGCCGGACACCTCGTCGAGGATGCCGAGCTGCTGCGCGACGGCGCCACCGTAGGGGTCCAGGTCGGCGAGGACCACGGCCACGTCGCGCCGGGCGAGCTCCCAGGCCAGGTTGGTCGCGACCGTCGTACGGCCGGGGGCGCCGGCCGGCCCCCAGACGACCACGAGCCGGCCCGCCTCCGCCGCGGGCGGGGCAGCGACGGCGATCGGGTCGAGGACCGACAGGTCGTCACCCCGTGCACGGGTGTCGGCGACGTCCTCGACCGTCGTGACCACCCGGGGCAGGGTGGCCAGCTGTCCCCTCCCGACGAGTGCGGTGATGCCCAGGCGTGCGGCGTGCTCGCGGGCGTCGAGGTCGTCGGCCAGGGCCGAGGTCACGGCGACGGGCCGCACGGCATGGCGCCGCAGGTGGGCGACGCTGGTCGGGTCGAGGCCCGGGGCGTCGAGGGAGACCACGGCCACGTCGGCCTGGCCACTGGTGACGGCCGCGAGCAGGTCGTCGACGTCGACGCAGCGCTTGAGCACGACCACCCCGGGATGGGCCTCGAGGTCGGCCATCGCCGGCGACTCCCACGCCTCGCCCGCCGCGAGGAGCAGCACGCAGATCACGGCCGTCAGCCCCTCCCCACGACGCGGACCCGATCGTCGCCGACGGCCGCCAGGACCACCCCCAGCGACTCCTCGTCGGTCTCCGGGACGGCGAGGACGAGCTGTCGGCTCGTCGCCGATGCGAAGGCGTCGGCCACCACGGGCGCGTCGAGGACCACGACGTCCCCGAGCACCAGCTCGGCGGCCGGCCGGCCGCGGCGCTGGACGACCGTGCGGTCGGCCACGACCCACACGTCCACCCGGGACCCCCGGACCAGATCGGTCGGGACGTGCTCGGCCGCCACGGCGATCGACAGCGACACGGTGTCGTCGGCCGGCTCGTCCCCCAGGGCGGCGGCCGGCACCAGCTCGCCGGCCGACAGCGGCCGGGTGAGGGTCAGCGCCGCCGGGAGCTCGTCGTCGACGCCGAGGTAGCGGTCGTGGTCGGCGGACTCGGCGAAGCGCACCCGAGCGGGCTCGAGGTCGGCGGCCGTGATCGTCTGCCCGGCGACCAGGTCGGACGACGCGGCCCAGACCGGGGTCAGGTCGTCGGCGCCGGACAGGATGCGGGCACCGGCCACCACCGAGCCCGTCACCAGGACCACCCCGACCCACAGCCGGGGGTCGCGCCACCCGGGGCTCGTGGCCCGCGTCGCGGCCGGCACGTCGGTGGCGCGGCCGGGCGGCGCGGCCACGTCCGGACGGGCGTGACGGGAGGAGGTCCGAGAGCTGGTCCGAGGCACGACGACATCATTGCCGCACGAGCCGGACTTCACACCTGTCTCTCCACAGGGACGGCCGGGCGGCGCCGGTAGCCGCACCCGCGGTGGCACGATGGCCCCATGGCCGACGACCCCCGCTTCCTGACGCTCGCCGACGTCGCGGAGGTGCTCAACACCTCCGGCGCGCAGGTCTACGCGCTCGTCCGCCGGGGCGAGCTGCCGGCCATCAAGATCGGCGGCCGCGGCCAGTGGCGCGTGGAGCGGGTGCAGCTCGAGGAGTTCATCCAGCGGATGTACGCCGAGACCAGGACCTTCGTCGACCAGCACCCGTTCGTGGACGCTGAGGCCGAATCGTCCGACACCTAGGTCGCGTCGGGGTGACTATCCGACCTTGCCGTCGAGCTCGACCTGCACGACCCGCTCCTCGCCACCGCGGACGACCGACATCTCCACGGTCTCGCCGGGGAGGTGGGTGCGGATGGCCACGATGAGGGAGATGCCGTCGCTGACCGGCTGGTCGTCGACCGCGGTGATGACGTCGTCCTTCTCGAGGCCGGCGCGTTCGGCCGGGGTGTCGGGCATGACCTCGGTGATGGTGGCGCCGTTGGCGTCGGGCTCGCCGCCCGTGCGCACCTGGGCGCCGATCACGGGGTACTCCGCCTCGCCCGTGCGCAGGATCTGGTCGACCGTCGTGCGCACCTGCTCGATGGGGATCGCGAAGCCGACACCGATGTTGCCGGCCTCACCCGACGCGCCTCCGTTGGTGGCGATCGCGGAGTTCACCCCGACCACCTCTCCGGCGAGGTTCACCAGCGGACCACCCGAGTTGCCGGGGTTGATCGCGGCGTCGGTCTGCACGGCGTTGATGTAGGACGAGTCGTCGTCGGACTGCCCCGACGTGGTGACCGGCCGGTTGAGCGCGCTCACGATGCCGGAGGTGACGGTCTGGCTGAGCCCGAGCGGGGCCCCGAACGCGATCACGGGGTCGCCGACGCGCAGCACCTGCGAGGAGCCGAGGGCGGCCGGCTCGAGGTCCCCGGCGCCCTTGACGGACAGCACGGCGAGGTCGTAGACCGAGCTGCGGCCGACCACCGTGGCCTCGCGGCGCTCCCCCGTGTGGTCGATGACGACGATGGGACCGTCGTCCTCGGCGGCGGAAGCGACCACGTGGTCGTTGGTCACGACGTGGCCGTCGCGGTCCAGCACGAAACCGGAGCCGGTGGCCCCGCCACTCCGGCCGTCGAGCTCGGCCACGATCTGGACCGTGCTGGGCAGCAGCGCCTGCGCCACCGCGGCCACCGACCCGTTGTCGACCTCCAGCGGTGCCGCGGTCTGCGTGCGTACGCCGTTGAGGCCGTTGTCGTTGGTGCCCGGCCGGGCAGCGAGCTCGTCCTGGATCGCGCCCCCGGCGAGGCCGCCGAGGATGCCGACGACCAGGGCGAGGCAGGCGACGGCGGGCCAGACCCACAGCGGGATCCGGCGGGCGACGGTCGTCGGACCGGCGTACGGCTGGCGCGGGTAGGGCCCCGGGCCGAACCAGGCCTGGTCGGGCTGCTGGCCGGGCTGATGCTGGCCGGGCTGCTGCGGATAGGGCCCCTGCGTCGGGTAGGGCACGGTCGGAGCCGCGGCCTCGTGCCCGTGACCCGCGTGCGGTTGCTGGGGCGTCGGCTCGCCGTACGGCGTCCGGTGCGGCGGCGGGCCGGCGAGCATCCCGGGCCGGTCCGGCGCGACGTCGTCGGGAGCGCCGTAGGGGCGGCCCTCGGGCTGGACGTCCGGGGCACTGCCAGCGGCAGCGGGCTCAACAGCATCGGGCTCGGCAGCATCGGGCTCGGCAGCTCGATCGGCACCATGGTCGGCACCGGTCGGGTGCCAGCCGGCCAGCGGCTGGGTGGGCTCGTCGTGCGGCTCGCCGGGCTCGGGGCGGTCGGTGCCCTGCTCGTCCGGGACCTGCTCGTCGGGCCTGTGCTCGTCGCTCACGGAGCAATCTTCTCCCGGATCGCCACGAGGCGCTCGGCCAGGGGCGTCCGGGAGGGGGTGACCGGTCCGCGGGCGCCGCGGTCGTCGGTGACGGCCGGGGTCGCGGGACCGGTCGGCCGGCTCAGGTCGGTGACGGGCGGGCGGGGCTCGACGCGCGGGGTGCCGGCCACGCCGAGGGCGAGCACGCCGACGACGCACGCGCTCGCCGCGCCACCGCCGATGGCGACGAGGCCGCGGCGCGGGCGGTGCCGTGCGGACGGGAACTGCGGCGGGACCAGGCCGTGGCCCGGGCCGGGCTGCATCGCCGAGCAACGACCGACGAGTGCGGACTTGAAGTCGTGGGACGGCTGGCCGGGGCCGAAGGAGAGCTGGGCGAGCTGGGTCTTGACCCACCCCTCCTGCTCGACGAGGTCACGGCAGGAGTGGCAGGAGTGCACGTGGCTCCAGCAGCGCTCCTCCTCCTCCGGCGCGAGGCGACCGTCGAGGAGGGCACTGATCCGGGATCCGAGGTGGCTCATCACGACACCGGTCCGCGGGTCCGGGGGGCGAGGGGGCCCGAGTAGCGCGAGCGTCCGGCTGCCGGCTCGCGGTGGGCGAGGGCCTTGCGGAGCATCGTGCGCCCCCGGTGGATGCGCGAGCGCACGGTGCCGAGCTTGGCGTCCATGATCTCGGCGATCTCCTCGTAGCTGAGTCCCTCCACGTCGCACAGCACGACCGCTGCACGGAAGTCGGGCGGCAGCGTCGCCAGGGCCGTCTCGATGTCGTCGTCGAAGGTCTGGTCGGCGACCGCGAGCTCGGGGGCCGGCGCGGCGCTGGTCAGCCGGGCGGCGCGCTCGTCGGAGAGCGGGTCGAACCGGATCCGCTGCTTGCGGCGCGCCCCGTCGAGGAACAGGTTGGTGGTGATGCGGTGCAGCCACCCCTCGAAGGTGCCGGGGGTGTAGCCGTCGAGCGAGCGGAAGACCCGGACGAAGACCTCCTGGGTGAGGTCCTCGGCGTCCGGCCGGTTGCCTGTCAGGCGGTAGGCGAGGCGGAACACGCGGTCGGAGTGCTGCTCCACGACCTCGTCCCACGTGGGTACGTCGACGGCTTCCGACGTGGCATCGACCTGATCACCCACGGGCGCTCCCTGGCTCGTCTTCCTCGACCGCAGCTGCAACGGTTCGATGTCCTTCCTGACGGTAGGTACCCCGCCTGAGAGTTCCCTGTGAACACCATGCGGTCCGGCCAAGAACTCCTGCCCGGGTCACCGCCTCCAACGAGCGAGGGGGCCCGTGTGTTCCCGGCCACGTGGCACGGCTGCTGCGCGATAGAGTCGCCGCGTGCCGAACCACACCCCCCCGATCAAGCCCGCGAGCTGGTCCTACGCCGAGACGTTCGTGGCCGAGGACGAGCTCCTGGCCGCCGCCCGCAGCCGAGCCGAGGAGGTGGGCGTGGCCCCCGTCGGGCCCGGCGTGGGCGCGGCCCTGCGCTTCCTCGCCTCCGTGCTCGACGCACGCGCGGTGGTGGAGGTCGGCACCGGCACCGGTGTCTCCGGCCTGTGGCTCCTGCGCGGCATGCGCGCCGACGGCGTGCTCACGACCGTCGACATCGAGGCCGAGCACCAGCGCCTCGCCAAGGAGACCTTCACCGAGGCCGGGATCCCGGGCAACCGTGCGCGCACCATCGCCGGCGCCGGGCTCGACGTGCTCCCCCGCCTCACCGACGGCCACTACGACCTCGTGTTCTGCGACGGGGACAAGCGCGAGTACGCCGCCTACCTCAAGGAGGCGCTCCGCCTGCTGCGCCCGGGCGGGATCGTGGCGTTCGACAACGCGCTGTGGCACGACCGGGTCGCCGACCCCGCACAGCGTGACGAGGAGACCGTCACCATCCGCGACCTCGGCCGGGCCATCCTCGAGCACGACGACCTGGTGCCCGTGCTGCTTCCCGTCGGCGACGGCCTGCTGGCGGCGAAGAAGGAGTGGGCCCCCGAGGCCTGACCCGGCTCGACCCGTCCAGGTCCGGGCGTCAGAGGCGGGGGGCGGCCGTGAAGCCGTCCCAGCCCTCGGCGACGGCGACGACGTCGCACGCCTCGACGAGGATCGGCGGGCTGCCGATGATCCGGGTGCCGGGAGCCTCTGCGGCCCCCTCGGTGAACGTGCGCTGGAACTCCTCGCGTGCCTCGCTGGTGGCGAAGACGTAGCAGCCCTCGAACCACTCGCCCGGCACCTGGCGCCAGGTCTTGAAGCGCAGCCCGGCCATCCCGGTGAACCGGGCGTGCGAGGTCTCGGCGACGTAGGCCGCCAGCTGCTCCTCGACCCCCACGGGCGCGTCGAGGAGCGACCAGCGGACGGTGAGCCCGAGCATCAGGCGATCCCGGCCAGCGGGTCGTCCGAGCCCAACCAGGCCAGCAGCAGGCGCGGACCCCAGCCGCTGGGCCCGGCGGTCCACTCGTAGCGGTCGGCGGGTGACTCCGCGGCGGAGGCGAAGTCGATGTGGGCCCACGGCACGTCGCCGGCGAAGTGCTGCAGGAAGAGGGCCGCGGTGATCGCGCCGGCGCCGCCGGCGGCGTTGTCGCCGTCGGCGATCTTCGAGGCGACCTTGTCCTCGTAGTCGGCGACCAGCGGCATCCGCCAGGTGTTCTCGCCCGACGCGGTCGCAGCGGCGCTCACGTGGTCGGCGAGGCCCTCGTGGTTGGCGAAGTAGCCGCCGGTCCACTGGCCGAGCGACACCTTCATCGCACCGGTCAGCGTCGCGATGTCGACCAGGGCGGCCGGGGCGAGCTCGCTGACGGCGTACGCCATCGCGTCTGCCAGGACGAGCCTGCCCTCGGCGTCGGTGTTGTTGACCTCGGAGGTGCGGCCCCCGAAGTGGGTGATGACGTCCCCGGGGCGCATCGCGGAACCGCTGACGGCGTTCTCGGCGGCGGGCACGAGGCCGACCACGCGGACCGGGCAGTCGACGTCGCGGAGCGCGGCCATCGTCGCGATGACGGCGCCGCCGCCGCTCATGTCGCGCTTCATCGTCAGCATGCCCTCGCTGGGCTTGATGTCGAGGCCGCCGGTGTCAAAGGTGATGCCCTTGCCGACGAGCACCACCGTGGGCATGCGCTTGGTGGCTCCGCGGGGGGTGTAGTCCATGCGGATCAGCCGGGGCTCGTTGACCGAGCCGCCGCCGACGGCACGGATGCCACCGAAGCCCTCGGCCTCCAGCCGCGCGTCGTCCCAGACCTGCACGTCCAGGCCGGCGGCCTCGCCGACCTCGATGGCCTGCTCGGCCAGCCATGCCGGCGTCTTGAGGTTGGCCGGGACCGTGGCCAGGGTGCGCGAGCGCCAGCCGGCACCGCCCAGTGCGATCGCGCGGGCGAGCTCGTCGTCGGCCCCGTCGTCGTCGACACCTGCCAGCACGATCCGGGCGACCGGACGCTCCTTGGGCCCGGTGGAGCGCCAGTGGAAGCCGAACGAGCCGAGCATCGCCCCCACGACGAAGGCGCCGAGGCCCTCGACGGGAGCGATCGCCGCCAGCGACGTCGCGACGCTGGCGCGGTCCTTGGTCGCGCGGGCGAGCGTGGCGCCGGCCCGGCGGAGGTCGGTGGGGGTCGCCTCACCGACGCCGACCAGGAGCACCAGCCCGGGCCCGTCGGACGCGTCCTCGGAGCCGGCCGTGGCTCGGGCCTCGGAGGTCGCGCGACCGACCGGGACCGTCGTGAGCTCGCCCGTGCGGCCGGTCGCCCGCGCCGCCTCGAGCGCGGCGAGGAGGTCGACCCCGAGGGCCTCACCTGCCTCGTCGGCACCCGGCCCGAGCAGCGGGCCGTCCTCTCCCGGCAGGACCGGGAACGCCCAGACCTCCGCGCCGCCGATCTGGTGCGGCAGCGCGGGGCTCAGCGCGAACCCGGGCGGGGAGACCTGAGGCGGCAGCGAGGTGGTGGGCACGATCAGCCGACGACGCCCTTGAGGGCATCCCCGAGAGCCGTGGCCTCATCGGCGTTGAGCTCCACCACCAGCCGTCCCCCGCCCTCGAGCGGGACCCGCATGACGATGCCGCGCCCCTCCTTGGTGACCTCGAGCGGTCCGTCGCCCGTGCGGGGCTTCATGGCGGCCATCGGCGCACCCTCTTCCTGGTTCAGCCATCACTGGATGTGGCTCTTCACATGCGAAACGAGGCGGCTGAGTCGTGCTGGCCACCTCGATCGGCGTCGTACGACGTCCATTATCCCCCATGACCCGCGTGATCGGCACCACAGGGCGAACCGACACCCGATGTTCGTCGGGCAGACTGCGCCCATGACGACCTCCGAGGCCCCCGTCCTGCTCCACGTCCAGGACGGCATCGCGACCATCACGCTCAACCGCCCCGAGGCGATGAACGGCCTCGACGTCGCCACGAAGGACCTCCTGCGCGACACCGTCCACCGGGTCGCCGACGACCCGGAGGTGCGGTGCGTGGTGCTCACCGGCAGCGGCCGCGCCTTCTGCGTGGGCCAGGACCTCAAGGAGCACCTCGCCGGGCTGAAGGGCGAGGCGGACGTCCCCCTCTCCGACACCGTCGAGCAGCACTACAACCCGATCGTGCTGGCCCTCTCGACGATGCCCAAGCCCGTGATCGCGGCGGTCAACGGCGTCGCGGCCGGCGCCGGGGCCAGCCTGGCCTTCGCCGCCGACTTCCGCATCGTCGTCGACTCCGCCGGCTTCAACACCTCCTTCGCGGGCGTCGCGCTCTCGTGCGACACCGGGTCGAGCTGGACGCTGCCCCGCCTCGTCGGCCGCGCCAAGGCCATGGAGCTGCTCTACTTCCCGCGCACCGTGTCCGCCCAGGAGGCCCTCGACCTCGGGCTGGCCACCCAGGTCGTCACGGCCGAGGAGCTGCCGCAGGCCGTGGCCGAGCTGGCGTCCCGCCTGGCGTCCGGCCCGACCGTCGCCTTCGGCTCCATCCGGCAGGCGGTGGCGTACGCCGCTGCGCACCCGCTGGAGGAGTCGCTGGCCTTCGAGGCCGACAAGATGGCGCTGACCGGCGGCACGGAGGACCACCTCGCGGCCGTCGACGCGTTCATGGCCAAGCAGAAGCCGGCCTTCCACGGCCGCTGAGCCTCAGCCGCGGTGCGCGCGGTGGGCGCCAGCGCGACGGCGTACGCCGACCCAGCGACGCAGGGCCGCGATCACACGGCTGCCGTGAGGTAGGCGTAGGTGAAGACGAGGACACCGACGACCATGCCGAGGTGGGCCAGCAGGGACAGCCCGGGGCCGTCGCTCCACGAGTCCCCGGCAGCCGCGGGCGCGTGCCGACCCTTGGCCGGGAGCCAGCGCATGAGGATCAGCAGCCCGCAGATGGCGGTCACCCACCAGAAGGCGATCGCGAGGATCCCGACGAACGGTCCCCCGATGAAGGAGTCCTCCGGGGCGACCAGCACGCCCAGCCACAGGACGAGGGCGACCACGCCCGCCACGAAGTGCGTCAGCGGCACGCGGCTGCTGATGGAGAAGCGGCCCGCCGCAGCCTCGCCCCGGAGACGGAGCCGGGTCAGCACGATCGCCACGGCGGCGAGGGCCGTGAGGATCCAGACGACGATCGGGAACGACATGACGGGGCAGTCTGCCCTAGACGCGAGGTGGCTCGCCAGACGAGGCGGGGCTGTCGGGACCGGCGCCGGGCTTGTCCCCGGGCTCGTCCCCGCGCTCGTCCCCCGGCTCGTCCCCGCGCCGGTCCTCGAGCTCGTTCGCGAGCCGGGTGAGCAGGGCGTCGACGTCGGACATCCGGTAGCCGCGCAGCGCGAGCGGGAACCGCACGGTGCGCAGGTCCTGCGCCTCGAGGGGGCGGTCGTCGGGCAGCGCGAGGTCGGGGCGGTCGTCGTACGCGGGGGGCATGGAGCCGCCTCGCCCGGAGGCCACCATCGCGATGCCCCCCATGGCCAGGACGACGAGGACCGCGAAGAACCACATCATCACTCGGGCCGCTCCGGCTCGGGCGTGGGCCAGCGGTCCTCGCGCGCGGCCACCATCAGCGACACCGCCTCGTCGACGTCGTCGGTGAGCACCATCATGTCGAGATCGGCCTCGTTGACCTTGCCCTCGGCCAGCACCGTCTCGCGCAGCCAGCCGATGAGGCCCGACCAGTAGGAGGTGCCGAGGAGCACGATGGGGAACGACGTCACCTTGCGCGTCTGCACCAGGGTGAGCGCCTCGAAGAGCTCGTCGAGGGTGCCGACGCCGCCGGGCAGGACGATGAAGCCCTGGGAGTACTTGACGAACATCGTCTTGCGGGCGAAGAAGTAGCGGAAGTTGATGCCCTTGTCGACCCACTGGTTGAGGCCGGACTCGAAGGGCAGCTCGATGCCGAGGCCGACGCTGGCACCCCCGGCCTCGCAGGCGCCCTTGTTGGCGGCCTCCATCGCACCCGGGCCGCCGCCGGTGATGACCGCGAAGCCGGCCTCGACCAGCTTGCGGCCCACCTCCTCGCCGATCGCGTAGAACGCGTGGTCGACCGGGGTGCGGGCGGAGCCGAAGACCGCGATGGCGGGGCCGGTCTCCGCCAGGGCGCCGAAGCCCTCGACGAACTCGGCCTGGATCCTCAGCACGCGCCACGGGTCGGTGTGCACCCAGTCGGTCGGGCCGCGGGAGTCGAGCAGGCGCTGGTCGGTCGTGCTGCCCTCGTGGACCTGGCCGCGGCGCTCGATGACCGGCCCGGTCACCCGGTCGTGGCCCCTGCCGTCGGTACGTGCCTCGCTCATGCCAGCCACTCCTTGAGGATCCGCTCGCACCGCTCGATGTGCTCGACCGGCACGTGCTCGTCCTGCTTGTGGGCGAACATCGGGTCACCGGGGCCGAAGTTGACCGCCGGGATCCCGAGCCTGGTGAACTGCGCGACGTCGGTCCAGCCGAACTTCGGGGCCGGCTCACCGCCCACCGCATCGACGAACGCCTTGGCCGCGGGCCGGTCGAGACCGGGCATGGCGCCGGCAGCCATGTCGGTCACCGTGACCTCGTAGCCGTCGAAGAAGTCGCGCACGAAGGCCTCGGCGTCGGCCTCGCTGCGGTCGGGGGCGAAGCGGAAGTTGACCTCGACGACGCACTCGTCGGGGATCACGTTGCCGGCGACTCCGCCGCGGATGCCGGTGGCGTTGAGGCCTTCGTGATAGGTCAGGCCGTCGATCTCCGGCTGGCGGGCGACGTAGTCGTTGAGCCGGCTCAGCACGGGGCCGGCGAGGTGGATCGCATTGACGCCCTTCCAGCTCCGGGCGCTGTGCGAGCGCTCACCCGTGGTCCGTACGTCGACGCGCATGGTGCCCTGGCAGCCCGCCTCGATCGCCGCGTTGCTCGGCTCCATGAGGATCGCGAAGTCGGCCTCGAGCAGCTCGGGGTCGCTCTCGGTCAGCTTGCGCAGGCCGTTGTGGACCGAGTCGACCTCCTCGGCCTCGTAGAAGATGAAGGTCAGGTCGCGGTCGGGCTCGGTGAGGTCGGCGGCGAGCTTGAGCATCACCGCGTCGCCGCCCTTCATGTCGCAGGTGCCGAGACCGTGCAGGACCCCGTCCTCGAGCCGCGAGGGCAGGTTGTCGTTGAGCGGCACCGTGTCGAGGTGGCCCGCGATCACCACCCGCTCGCCACGACCGAGCTCGGTGCGCGCCACGACCGTGTGACCGCGACGGGTCACCGTGAGGTGCGGGAGCGCCGTCAGGGCCGCCTCGACGGCGTCGGCGATCTCCTGCTCCTGGTGGCTGACGGAGAAGATGTCGACGAGCTGCTGGGTCAGGGTGACGACGTCGGCGGACAGGTCGAGGTGGGCCATGCCCCGATTCAACCAGCCGAGCCGCGACGGCC
The DNA here is from genome assembly GCF_048161455.1 of Nocardioides sp. T5. Classification (NCBI taxonomy): domain Bacteria; kingdom Bacillati; phylum Actinomycetota; class Actinomycetes; order Propionibacteriales; family Nocardioidaceae; genus Nocardioides; species Nocardioides sp. T5. The sequence goes on from NZ_CP182415.1 coordinate 3,442,500, forward strand.
GGCCCCGGCCGCGCGCAGCGCGCCGAGCAGGTCGCGCTCGAGGCTGCCGTAGCCGGTCCGGCTCCACGGCCCGAGGTCGAGGCGGAAGTAGTGCACGGTCCGGTCGCCCTCGATGAAGTCGAGGACGTCGTCGGGCTCGCGGCCGGCTCGTACGGCGTCGGCGCACGCCGCGCAGGCGGGCACGTCGACCGCGCGGTCGTCGTCGCGCTCCCCGCCCCGCCACGTGACCTCCCTCGTCGGCCCGTCGTGGAGCGGGTTGAACCAGCAGTGCACCGGCGCGCGCCACGCGCCGGGCGTGCCCTCCTGGGCGGCGGCCCGGGCGTCGTCGCCGCGCCGGGCCAGCACGAGTGCGCCGACCACGTCGGCGGGCGCCGCCTCCTGCGACAGGATCGAGCGGGCGGCGGCGTAGTGGTCGAGCGCCTGCTGCCAGGCCTCGAGCGCGGCCGCGCTGCCGCCCGGCTCACCGCTCCCGATCGCCTCGCCCAGCGCGAGCACCTCGGTGTCGGCCTGCTGGCGCAGCCGCTTGTCCTCGGCCGCGCGGATCGTGTGCAGCACGGTGCTCGGCAGGGTGAAGCCCGACGGGCGCAGGCGTCTGCGCCGGCGCCACACGACGAGGCCGGCCACGACCGCGGCGAGGGCGGCGACCACGCCGATCCCGCCGACCACCTCGGAGGCCTGGATGCCCTCGTCGGCGGTCCAGGAGTAGCGCTCGTCGCTCGGCACCTCCCACCAGATCGCCTCGGCGTTGCCGTCGTCGAGCAGCTCCTGCACGCGCACGACCTGGTCGGCGACGTCGTCGGGGTGCTCGTGGTTGGCGACGTTGGCGACCGACATGGTGTCGGGCTGGTCCCCGAACGACTGGACGCTCAGGTGGGGCTCGCTCCAGCGGTTCCAGCCGACGTACGTCGCGTCGCCGCCGGCGTCGTCGTGCAGCCAGGCGCTCAGGTTGGCGAAGCTGCCCTGGAAGCGCTCGTCGTCGCTGTCGACCTCGACGAGGACCACCTTGAGGTCGGCGCTCTGCGCCGAGGCGACCGCCTCCTCGATGGCGGCCTCGTCCGCCGCGGAGATGTCGTGGGTCCTCGCGAAGGAGGGGTCGATCCACACGCCGTCGGAGGCGAGCTGTTGCTCGATCTCGCTGATCGTGTCGTCGCTGATCTGCTCGGCGCTCATCTCAGGCAACCTTCCGTCGTCGGGTCCCGACCCACCAGCGCAGCATGAGGAAGGCCGGCAGCACGATCACGACACCGAACAGCGCCGCGAAGCCGATGCCTCCCCCGGGGCCGCCCCACTCGTCGACGTCGTCGGGCGGGGCCGGCTCGGTCGGGAGCGGGTCCGCCTCCCAGGTGGCCATCTCCTGCGCGAGCCGCACCAGTGCCGGGCCGGGCTGGCCCTGGGTGCGGGTCTCGACGAACTGCTCCTCGAGTCCGACCGCCCCGCTGACCGTGCTCCCGTTGTCCCAGAGCACGACGTAGTGGCCGGTCTCGCCGACGCCGGTCCACCACTGCGGACCCACTCCCGACGTCGTGTAGCCGACCTCGTTGGTGTCGGGGTAGGGCAGATAGGCGATCCGGGCCGGCACGTCGGATCCGGCCAGCGCCTCCTCCGCCCGGGCGACGTCCTCGGCCGGGAGGCGGTCGGCGAGCAACGGATCGACGACCACGTGGGTGTCCTGGTCGAGGAGCTCGCGGACCGTGTCGACCGGACCCGGTACGTCGTCCTGGTGGCCGAAGACGGCCGCCCGCGCCGCGACGTCGGAGGCCTCGCGGGACTCCTGCCAGGCCTGCGTCCCGAGGCCCAGGGCGGTGCCGGCGACGATGCCGACCACCGCGCCGATCGCCCAGCCGTAGCGCCTGATCACCGCTCCTCCGCCCGTTCGGCGAGCACGTCGCGCGCCAGGTCGTCGGTGATCGCACCGAACCCGGTGCGCGCCCAGACGTCGCCCCGCTCCCAGTAGGGGGCCGTGCCGCGCCGGTGCGGGAGGCGGAGGAAGCGCGGGGTCCCGTCGTGGAGGGCGGCCGTGCCGCACGCGACGCAGCACGGCACGTCGACCATGCCGTCGCCGAGGCGCCAGGACGCGGTCGTCGTGGCGTCGGGGTGGCGTGGGTCGAAGAAGCACGGCACCAGCGGCGTGCCGCTGCCGAGCCGGCCACGACCGAGGTCGTGCGTCCCCGTCCGAGCGATGACGCGCGCCCCGATGAGGTCGCCGACGTCGTCCGAGTCCAGCAGCCGCTCGACGGCGTCCCGGGCGGTGAGGGCCCGCGACGCCACGTCGCGGTCGCGGACGGAGTCCCAGTCGGTGCGCTCCAGCGCCCGGACGAGGGCATCGGCCAGCCGCGTGGCGCGCCCGCGCTCGTCCTCGAGGTCGGGCGGGGCCACCGGCGGGACGGCCGGGGTCGCGGGCTTCTCGGCGGGCCGGCGCGACGCACGGCGCGGCCAGCCCCGCAGCGACTGGCCGACGAGCAGCGCCACGACCAGGGCCGACAGGCCGCCGACGAGCGCGGAGAGGCCACGCGAAGCGGCCCGCACCTCTACGTAGCCCTCGGAGGTGGGCCGCCAGCTCGCAGTGGCGGCGACGCGCACGGCATGGCGGGCGAGGTCGTCGGTGTCGGACTCGTCGAGCGTCACCGGGTGGTCGCCGCCCGTCGACCCGCGCGCCATCTCGACCAGGTCCTCGGCGGCCCGCACCTGGGCCTCGGCCTCGGCGACCGCCGGGGGGTAGAGGTAGTCCTCGGTGCCGATCCGGTAGCGGCCCGCCTCCTGCATCGCCTCGTCGAGCGCGTCGGCGTTGCGGCCTGCGCCGATGCTCAGCCGGGCCGGGTCCGCGCCGAGGCCGAAGGAGAACTCCTGCTGGATGCTCTCCGTCGTCTGCAGCACGTAGAGGCCGTCACCGAGGCGCCGGTTGAGCAGGCCCGCCAGCGCCTCGGTCGCCTCGACGCTGTCGGCGCTCGGCACGCCGTCGGGGTGCTCGACCAGGGCGACGTAGACCGGGAACGGCGTCTCGCGCACCAGTGCCGCGATGCGGTCGTGTGACTCCTGCGCCGCCCCCGAGCCCATCACGCGGTCGACGACGACGCCGTCCTCGCGCAATGCTTCGGCGAGCGCGTCGATGTCGGACGCGCCGTCCATGTCCCCGTCCCCCCGTGTACGGCGTTCAGGCCCGGGCGACCTGCACGTCCACCTCAGCGGCGTCGACGTACGACACCGCGGTGGCCAGTGTCTCGTCCGCGATCAAGGCCTCGTGGGTCCGGGCCGCGGCCAGGGTGGCCTCGGGACCGGTGATCGTCAGGCTGATGCGGTCGCTCACCTGGAGCCCGGCGTCCTTGCGGGCCTGCTGCACCGCGCGGACCAGGTCGCGGGCGGCGCCCTCGGCCTCGAGCTCGGGCGTGACGGCGGTGTCGAGGACGACGAAGCCGCCGCGCGGCAGCATGCCGAGCGCCGAGTCCTCGTCCGACGACCCGGCCACGGTCTCGAGGGCGTACTCCCCCTCGACGAGCGCGAGCCCGCCTGCCGTGACGGTGCCGTCGTCGGCGACCGACCAGTCGCCCGACTTCGAGCCCTTGATCGCCAGCTGGACGTCCTTGCCGAGGCGCGGACCGGCCGCGCGGGCGTTGACCGTGAGCCGCTGCGAGACGCCGTACGACGCCGCCTCGGGCGCGTCGACCGCGAGCACCTCGACGGCCCTGAGGTTGAGCTCGTCGGCGACCAGCGACTCGAAGCCGGCGAGGTCGGCGTCGGTGACGACGGTCAGCTGCGAGAGCGGCAGGCGGTTGCGCAGGTTGGCGGCCTTGCGCAGCGCGGAGCCGGCCGAGCAGACGTCGCGGACGGTGTCCATGGAGGCGACCAGCGACTCGTCGGCCGGCAGGTCGTCGGCGGACGGCCAGTCGGTCAGGTGAACCGATCGCTCGCCGGTCAGGCCGCGCCAGACCTCCTCGGTGGTCAGCGGCATCAGCGGCGCCGTGGCACGGCAGACGACCTCGAGCACCGTGTGCAGGGTGTCGAAGGCGTCGGGGTCCTCGTCCCAGAAGCGCTCGCGCGAACGCCGGATGTACCAGTTGGTCAGCACGTCGAGGAAGCCGCGCGTGGAATCGCACGCCGCGGCCACCTCGTAGTTGTCGAGCTGGTCGGTCATCGCGGCGACGTAGTCGCGGAGCTTGGCCAGGATGTAGCGGTCCATCGGGTGCGCGCTGTCGGTACGACAGCTGGCGTCGTAGCCCTCGCCGCCCTTCGCCGCGTTGGCGTACAGGCTGAAGAAGGACCAGCTGTTCCACAACGGGATCAGCACCTGCCGCACCGAGTCGCGGATGCCCTGCTCGGTGACGACGAGGTTGCCGCCGCGCAGGATCGGGCTCGACATGAGGAACCAGCGCATCGCGTCGGCGCCGTCGCGGTCGAAGACCTCGCGGACGTCCGGGTAGTTGCGCAACGACTTCGACATCTTCTGGCCGTCGTTGCCGAGCACGATGCCGTGGCTCAGGCACGTCGAGAACGCCGGACGGTCGAAGATCGCGCCCGCCAGGACGTGCATCGTGTAGAACCAGCCGCGCGTCTGGCCGATGTACTCGACGATGAAGTCACCCGGGAAGTGGTTGTCGAACCAGTCCTTGTTCTCGAACGGGTAGTGCACCTGCGCGAAGCTCATCGAGCCGGAGTCGAACCAGACGTCGAGGACGTCGGTGACGCGTCGCATGGTCGACTTCCCGGTCGGGTCGTCGGGGTTCGGGCGCGTCAGCTCGTCGACGAACGGCCGGTGCAGGTCGGGGTTGCCGTCCTGGTCGCGCGGCAGTCGGCCGAAGTCGCGCTCGATCTCCTCGAAGGACCCGTAGACGTCGATGCGCGGGTAGTGCTCGTCGTCGGACTTCCACACCGGCACCGGGGAGCCCCAGAAGCGGTTGCGGGTGATCGACCAGTCGCGGGCGTTCTCCAGCCACTTGCCGAACTGGCCGTCCTTGATGTGCTCCGGCACCCAGCGGATGTCCTGGTTGAGCGCCATCAGGCGCTCCTTGACCTTGGTCACCTCGACGAACCATGACGAGACGCCCTTGTAGATCAGCGGCTGCCGGCAGCGCCAGCAGTGCGGGTAGGAGTGGTCGTAGGTCTCGCGGCGCACGAGGACGGTGCCCGGCGTGACGGAGCCGCCGGCCTCGCCCTTCGTCACGGCCTTGAGGTGGTCGATGATCTGGAGGTTGGCGTCGAAGACCTGCATGCCCTCGTAGTCGGTGACCGGGAACGTGAAGCGCCCGTCCTTGCCGACCGGCATGACGGCCTCGATGCCCTCGCGGTCGGTGACGACCTTGTCGTCCTCACCGAACGCGCCGGCGGTGTGCACCAGCCCGGTGCCGTCCGTGGTGGTCACGAACTCGGCGGGCACGAGCCGGAAGGCGCGCTCGTGGCCGGCGTAGTAGGAGAACGGCGGGGCGTACTCCAGGCCGACGAGGTCCGCACCCGTGCCGCGCCAGGTGACCTCCGGGTCCTCGCCGAGCTCGCGGGCGTACGACGCCAGGCGGGCCTCGGCGAGGAGGTAGCGCTCCGGGCTGCCCGTGGGGCCGTCGGAGGTGACGACGACGTAGTCGATGTCCTCACCGACCATGACCGCGAGGTTGGACGGCAGGGTCCAGGGGGTCGTCGTCCAGACGAGGACCTTCACGCCCTTCATCGGGCCGTCGGTCGTGACGTCGTAGCCGACGGTGACGGCCGGGTCCTGCCGCATCTGGTAGACGTCGTCGTCCATCCGCAGCTCGTGGTTGGACAGCGGCGTCTCGTCCTGCCAGCAGTAGGGCAGCACGCGGAAGCCCTCGTAGACCAGGCCCTTGTCGTGGAGCTGCTTGAAGGCCCAGATGACCGACTCCATGAACTCCGGGTTCATGGTGCGGTAGTCGTTGTCGAAGTCGACCCAGCGCGCCTGCCGGGTGACGTAGTCGCGCCACTCGCCGGTGTACTTCAGCACGCTCTGGCGGCACGCCTCGTTGAACTTCTCGATGCCCAGCTCGACGATCTCGTCGGTGGTCTTGATGCCGTTGAGGCGCATCGCCTCGAGCTCCGCGGGCAGGCCGTGGGTGTCCCAGCCGAAGCGGCGCTCGACCTTGTGCCCGCGCATCGTCTGGTAGCGCGGGATGAGGTCCTTGACGTAGCCGGTGAGCAGGTGACCGTAGTGCGGCAGGCCGTTGGCGAACGGGGGGCCGTCGTAGAAGACGAACTCGTTGCTGCCGTCGTCACCGGCGTCGCGCTGCTCGACGCTGGCGCGGAACGTGTCGTCGGACTCCCAGTACGCCAGCACCGCCTCCTCGATCTCGGGGAAGCGCGGGCTGCCGGCGACCGTGGTCGCTGCGGTGTGCGAGACCTTGGGGTAGGCCATCTGGGGTGCTCCTCGCGGGTACGTCGTACGTCTCGGGCTTGTCACCACGAGGACGATCTGCTGACCGCGGTACCACCTCGCTTGCCCGCCCCGGCTGGGACGGACCGCTTCGTTCGGCTGTGTCGGGCCGTACCCGTCGGGGTCTAGTGAGGCCGCGGCCGGATCGCCGTACCCGTTCTTCCCGAGGCTCGCCGCTGATGACGGCTCAAGCGCCTGCGGCGATCGTACGGCGCTCGCGCGCGGGCGCGCCAATCGGTTGTGCGGACCCTGCGCCGACTCCCGCGGCTGACCAAACCCGGCGCGCAGTAGTCCTGGCGCCCCGGCCGGGTAGTCCGCGGCCCCGGCGGGCGGGTGTCGCCCCGGCGGGGTAGTCCGCCGCCCCCGGCGGAATAGTCCGCCGCCCCCGGCGGGGTAGTCCAGTGCCCACCTGCTGTCGATTGGCGCCTCGGACAGCAGGTGGGCACTGGACTACCGCGGGGCGGCAGCACCTGGCCACTGGACTACCCCGAGGGGGAGCGTGCGTGCTGGCTGCGGGCGAGCTCGTACGACGTCACGCAGCCCGGCGGTAGCGCAGGTACCGCCGCTTCTCCGCCTCACCGAGCGCACGGCGCTGGGCCACGGTGGTGGTCGGCGTCCACCACGGCGGTGGCTCGATGGTCCACCCACGCGGCCCGGAATGGCCGCGGGCACGGCGGGCTGCGGAGAGGAGCCGGTCGACGAAGTCGTCGACGTCGTACCAGTCGCTCGCCACCATGGTCACGGCCTCCAGCCCCAGGTCACGGTAGGCCGCCTCGACCTTGATGTCGGCCGCAGCTCCAGCGAGGCTGAGGTGGGCGCTCCCGTTGTACTGCCCCACCAGGCCCAGGCCCGGCCCGATCAGGTCAGGCGTACCCACATGACGTCCGTCGAGGGTGAAGACCGGTCTGTTGCACCGCGGCCTGGCCAGGCCGGCACGCCTGGACCAGATCCCCCGCATGCGGGTCTCCTGCGGCGACCACGAGTTCTCCTCACCCTCGGCCAGTGCATCCCGCGCCTGCTGGATCCCGACCACCGGCCCCAGGGCGTCGACGTACGCCGCCACCTCGGAGAGGCTGACCGCGTCGGAGTAGCAGGCCATGTCGAGCGCGACCACGGCGTCGGCGAGAGTTGCGGCGTTGCGCATCTCGAACACCACCGACCGCAGCGCGTGCGTCACCGGCACTCCGTCCACCACTGCGATCTCGCGAGGGGCCAGGAACTCCTGGCTCACCGAGAACCCGGGCTGGGCGACCAGGTGCCGCCGAGCGACCAACGGGACATCGCGGTCCTCGACCCCGTCCACCGATCCGGCGAACCACGCACACCCCGTCCAGTGGAGGGCGGCCCACCCGGTGACCGCCTCGTCCTCCCTGAGCACCGCGCTCGCCTCGAGCGTGCGTTGCTCGGGGGTCGGCTCCACAGCGGCCGGGACGACCAGGCCGCGACTCGTCGTACGCCACCTCGGCCCCCGCGCCTGCCCCGGCGTCGGCCCGTCCAGGCCGCGGCGGTCCTGCCTGACGGGCCTGACCAGGCCCGGCCTGCGGTCGGAGAGGGGCGGGGGGACGAACACGACATCGATCGTCCCGGCTCATGCCGTCCCTGTAGCCGGTATCCACAGGCGGAACCGCGGCTCACCAGCGGACGCCGGGGCGTCCGCTGGCGCGAACGGCGACGCTGACCCACGGCCGCCGGGGTAGTCCAGTGTCGAACCGTCGCCGGCCCGGCCCTTCGGCAGCAGATATCCACCGGACTACCCGCAGGCGACAGCAGTTGGCCACTGGACTACCCCCGGGAACCCACCGCCGAGCGCGCCGGACCGCGCGGAGGACGCGACGGCCCTGCGGCGATCACCCCATGTCAGAGAAACTTGACATCAGCCGACCGTCAGGGCAACGTGATGTCAAAGAAGTCAGACATCACGTTCTCTGGAGGGCACCATGGACACCATCACCGACACCGGCCGGAGCACTGCCACCCGCTGGACGATCGCCGGGGTGGCCGGGCTGCTGGGAGCCTGCGCCGTGGGCGGTGTCGCCGCTGCCGTGCGCGACGACGCACCGGACTCCGTCACCTTCGCCGTCTTCGCGGTGATGACCCTGCCGTTCGTCGCCGCGCTCGTCGCGATCGCGCTCGATCGCACCGAGCACCCCGAGCGGGCCGAGGACTCCATCGAGTCCCAGTGGACGACGCGGGCCAGCAGCGGCGCCTTCTACGACACGATCATCGCGATGGGGCTGGCCACGTTCGCCACCTCGGTCCTCGACACCGCGTCGCTCCCCCTGTGGCTCTTCGTCCTGCTGGGCCTGGCCGACATGACGGTCCGGCTGGTGCTGCTCCAGCGCCGGGAGGGCTGATGGACAACCGGCTCCGGGTGCTGCGTGAGGGCGCGGGGCTCTCGCAGGCCGATTGCGCGCACGCGCTCGGCGTGTCACGCCAGACGGTCATCTCGATCGAGAAGGGCCACTTCGACCCCAGGCTGTCGCTGGCCTTCCGGATCAGCCGACTCTTCGCCGTGCCGGTCGACGAGGTCTTCGTCCCCGACGACGACCTCGTCGAACCGGCTGGCGGATAGCCGGCAACCCGGTTGCACGCGACCGGGCTGCCACGCTTGGCTGGCCGCATGGCGAACCCCGGGTACGACGGCATGTGGCTCCCCTCCGACCAGGACCCTCGGATGGCGGACCTCCAGCCCACGCGAGGCGAGCGCGAGTGCCTCGTCGGCTACCTCGAGCACTACCGGCAGACGCTCGCGCTGAAGTGCGACGACCTGACCGCGGAGCAGCTGGCGACGAGGGCCGTGCCGCCGTCCAACATCTCGCTGCTCGGGCTGGTCCGGCACATGGCGAGGGTCGAGCAGAGCTGGTTCCGCCGGGTGATCGAGGCGCGGATGGACATCCCGCGGCTGTTCCAGGACGAGGCCGAGGATGCTGGCTTCGGCTTCCCCGACGCCGACGACGACCTCGTGCGCGCCAGCCACGCGCTGTGGCAGTCGGAGATCGCGTACGCCCGCGAGGTCCTCGAACGCACCGAACTCGACGCGGTCGTGGACGTGCACGGCGACCCGGTCGAGGTGCGCGACATCGTGGTGCACATGATCGAGGAGTACGCCCGCCACTGCGGGCACGCCGACCTGGTGCGGGAGTGCCTCGACGGCCGCGCCGGCCAGTAGGCCGCCACCCGGTCGGGTGGAACGCGCTCCGTAGGCTGTGCGCGTGACTGCTGCTTCCGGCTACGGCCTGCTGACCCTGCACGGCGACACCGTCCTCGACGCCTGGTTCCCCTCCCCCGTCCTCGGTGCGACCGAGGGCGACGCCCCGTCGGAGCTGTCCGCGCTGGAGGGCGACGACGAGGTCCGCGGCGTACGACGCGAGGTGCGGCTGGTCGAGATCGCCGACCTCGACGACGCACCCGCGTCGACCGAGGACGTCTGGCTGCGGCTGCACCTGCTCTCCGCCCGCCTGGTCAGGCCCCACGGGCTGAACCTCGACGGGATCTTCGGCCTGCTCACCAACGTCGTGTGGACCTCCGCCGGCCCGTGCGCGGTCGAGGGCTTCGAGTCCACCCGCACCCGGATGCGCGCGAGCGGCCAGCACGTCACGGTCTTCGGCGTCGACAAGTTCCCGCGGATGGTCGACTACGTCGTGCCCAGCGGCGTACGCATCGGCGACGCCGACCGCGTCCGCCTCGGCGCCCACCTCGCCGAGGGCACCACGGTGATGCACGAGGGCTTCGTGAACTTCAACGCCGGCACGCTCGGCACCTCGATGGTCGAGGGTCGGATCTCCGGCGGCGTGGTCGTCGGCGACGGCTCCGACGTCGGCGGCGGCTCCTCGATCATGGGGACGCTGTCGGGCGGCGGCAAGGAGGTCATCTCCATCGGCGAGCGCTGCCTGCTCGGCGCCAACGCCGGCATCGGGATCTCGCTCGGCGACGACTGCGTCGTGGAGGCCGGCTGCTACGTCACGGCGGGCACCAAGGTGACCGTCAAGGACATGGACGGCAAGCCGGCCGTCGTGAAGGCCGCCACCCTCTCGGGCGTCGACAACGTCCTGTTCCGCCGCAACTCCGTGAGCGGCGCCATCGAGGCCGTGCCGTGGAAGGGCGAGGGCATCGCCCTCAACGCGGCACTGCACGCCAACTAGGACTCCCTCATGCCCTCCCTCCGCACGGCCGCCGTCGGCGCGGTGGTCGCGCTCGGCGCCGTGGCGACCGCCGTGGTCCTCGTGGACCGCGGTGCAGTGCCGCCTCTGCTCGACACCAGCGGGTGCACCGCCGAGGTCGACGGCCACACCGTCGAGGTGGACCTCGAGCAGGCCGAGAACGCCGCGCTGATCACCGCGATCTCCGTCGAGCGCGGCATGCCCGCGCGGGCAGCGAGCATCGCGCTCGCGACGGCCTACCAGGAGTCCAAGCTCTACAACATCGACTACGGCGACCGGGACTCCGTCGGGCTGTTCCAGCAACGGCCGTCGCAGGGCTGGGGCAGCGTCGAGCAGCTGACCGACCCCGTCTACGCCACCAACGCCTTCTACGACGCCCTGCAGCAGGTCGACGGCTACGACTCGATGGAGATCACCGTCGCCGCGCAGGAGGTGCAGCGCTCCGGATTCCCCGATGCCTACGCCGACCACGAGAAGGACGGCCGCGCCCTCGCCTCCGCACTGACCGGCAACTCCCGCGCCGCGCTGTGGTGCGACGTCCCGGGCGACGCCGACGAGGCCGGCGACGTGCTCGACGAGGCCGGGCTCGTCGCCCGCGCCGCCGTCGTACGCCGTGACCTCGAGGAGCGGTTCGGCGCGCTGTCCCTCGGCGGGTTCGAGCCCGGAGGCGTGTCGAGCGGCCACATGGAGGGCTCGGCCCACTACGAGGGCCGGGCGATCGACGTGTTCTTCCGACCGGTCAACGACGAGAACAAGAAGCGCGGCTGGGCGATGGCGTCCTACCTCGTCGCCAACGCCGACCGGCTCGACGTGAAGACGATCATCTTCGACGACCGCATCTGGCGCGCCGGGTCGTGGGCGGATGACGGCTGGCGCGACTACCGCGTGCCGTCGTCCTCAGGTGGCGACCGGGCGATCCTGGAGCACCGAGACCACGTCCACGTCGACGTCTTCGACTGACGCGGGTCGGCGTCCCTCGCGCCCGTCGAGTCCCCGCTCGAGCGGGGAGTCCGTCACTTCGAGGCCTCTACAACCCCCACCAGGTGTCGGACTTCCCCAACAGGTCGGGGATCAGCCGGCGAGGCGCGCGGCCGCGGCGGCGACCCGCTCGTCGGTGGCCGTGAAGGCGACGCGTACGTGCTCGCGCCCTGCCGCGCCGTAGAACTCCCCCGGCGCCACGAGGATGCCCTGCTCCGCGAGGTCGGCGACGGTCCGCCAGCAGTCCTGGCCCTTCGTCGCCCAGAGGTAGAGCGAGGCCTCGGAGTGGTCGATGCGGAAGCCGGCCGCCTCGAGGGCGTCCTTCAGCTGCGCCCGGCGAGCGGCGTACGTCGCGTGCTGCTCCTCCACGTGGGCGTCGTCGTCGAGGGCGGCGATCATCGCGCGCTGCTGGGGGCCGGGCATCTGGAGGCCGAGGTTCTTGCGGACGGCGAGCAGCTCGCCGACGAGGGCGGGGTCACCGGCCAGGAACGCGCAGCGGTAGCCGGCCAGGTTGGAGCGCTTGGACAGCGAGTGGACGGCGAGGATGCCGTCGAGGGAGCCGCCGTTGACCTGCGGGTCGAGGATCGACAGCGGCCGCTCGGCGGGGTCGTCGGACCATGCGCACTCGATGTAGCACTCGTCGGAGACCAGGACCGTGCCGCGCTCGCGGCACCAGTCGACGACCTTGCGGAGGTGCGCCAGCGGCAGCACCCGGCCGGTGGGGTTGGCCGGGCTGTTGAGCCACAGCAGGCGCGGGGTGCGCGGCCCGAAGGCGGTGAGCGAGTCGGTGGCCAGGCTGTCGGCGCCGGCCAGTGCCGCGCCGACCTCGTACGTCGGGTACGCCAGGGCCGGGTAGCCGACCAGGTCGCCCGGACCGATGCCCAGGTGGAGCGCCATCGACCCGATGAGCTCCTTGGAGCCGGTCACCGGCAGCACGCCGTCGAGCCCCAGGCCGGTCACGCCGTGGCGCCGGGACAGCCAGTCGATCGCCGCCTGGCGCGTCGCCTCCAGCCCGATCGTGGTCGGGTAGCCCGGGGAGTCGGCCGCCGCCCGCAGCGCGTCCTGGACGACGGCGGGCGTCGGGTCGACGGGCGTGCCGACCGAGAGGTCGCAGACCCCGTCGGGGTGTGCGCGCGCCGTCGCGGCGTACGTCGTGAGCTTGTCCCAGGGGAAGTCGGGGAGGCGCTGCGAAACCCTCCGGTGGTCTCGTGACGGTCGCTGCGCGACCTCCTCGACCAGCGGAAGGTCAGTCACTCGTCGTGCTCCTGCGGGGGCAGCGCGGCGACGAGCTCGTGGTCCTTGTCGATGACGCCCATCTTGGCGGCGCCACCGGGCGAGCCGAGGTCGTCGAAGAAGTGGACGTTGGCGTCGTAGTAGCCCTTCCACTCCTCCGGGGTGTCGTCCTCGTAGAAGATCGCCTCGACCGGGCAGACCGGCTCGCAGGCGCCGCAGTCGACGCACTCGTCGGGGTGGATGTAGAGCATTCGCTTGCCCTCGTAGATGCAGTCGACGGGACACTCGTCGACGCACGCGCGGTCCTTGAGGTCGACGCACGGCTGGGCGATGACGTAGGTCACCAGGTCCTCCTGAAGGCGGAAGGGATCGGGGGCTTGCAGTCCTCTCACTCTAGTATCCGGCGGGTGCCCGACACGCCAGAACCCCACCCCGGCGAGACGGACGAGGCGCGCGTGGGCCGACACCGCCTCGGCCCCCACGTCGTCGGCCAACGCGTCGTCGTACGCCACCTGCTGCCCGACGGGCGCGCGAACGACGTCCTGGGCACGTGTACGTCGTGGGGTGCGGACTCGCTGACCATCGACCGGGACGGCCACGGGCCGGTCGTCGTGGCGCTGGCCGACGTCGTGACCGGCAAGCCGGTGCCACCGCGCGCGTCCGTGCGCTCGCGCGTGTCACCGCGGGAGGCCGAGGGGCACGGGCTGGGCCTGTGGCCCGACATGGAACGGGTCGACCTCGGCGCGTGGGTCCTCCGGGCACGCCCTGCCGCTGGCGGCGACCGACCGCGCAAGCGCGCGAACTCCGCCCTGGCGATGGGCGACGCCGGCATCCCCCTCGTGCACGCCACCAACGACGTACGCCGCTTCTACGCAGACCGCGGGCAGGCGGCCCTGGTGCAGGTCGAGCTGCGCTCGAGCTACGCCCGCTGGTTCACCTCGCTGGGATGGCAGCCCGTCCCGGGTGGCGACGCGCACTTCCAGGTCGCCTCCGTCTCCCGGGCTCTGCGTGCCGCCGGGCGCGGGCTCGACGACGCCCGGATCACCGAGACCGGCTCGTCCTGCCTGGTCGAGGTCGGCGACGACGCGGTGGTCGCCCGCGGAGAGGCGCACATCGACGGCGACTGGGTGGGGTTGCACACCCTCGAGGTCGACCCGGCCCGGCGGCGCGAGGGCCTCGGCACGGCGGTCGTCGCCGACCTCCTCGACTGGGCCGCCTCGCTCGGCGCGACCACGGCGTGGCTGCACGTCGAGGTCGACAACACGGCCGGCCTGGCGACGTACGACCGGCTCGGCTTCGTCACCCACCACACCAACCGCTACCTCGTGGCCCCGTAGCGCTCCTCGCGTCTCCCGTCCTCACCTGCGGTCCTGTTGGATGGCGGCGTGAGCACCGCGCAGCGCACCGCACCCACCGCCACCGGGGCCGACCGTGGTCGCCAGGTGGTCGTGACCCTGGCCGAGATCTTCTGCATCGTCGGCACGCTCGTCGGGGTCGGCGTCATCGGCACCCGCGTCGAGGAGTCCTCCGGCGGCGCGCTCGCCGCCGACGCGACCCTGCTGGCCCCGCTGGGCCCGGCCTTCTCGATCTGGTCGGTGGTCTACGCGGGGCTGGCCGCCTACACCGTGTGGCAGTGGCTGCCGGGCGCGACGACCGACCCGCGCGCCCGGCGGACCGGCTGGCTCGCCGCAGCGTCGATGGTGCTCAACGCGGGCTGGCTGCTCGTCACCCAGCAGGGGTGGCTGTGGGCCAGCGTCGTGGTGATCCTCGCGCTGGTGGTCGTGCTGGGGGTGCTCGTGCAGCGACTTGCCGACCTCGGCCCAGCACCCTCGCTCGTGCAGCGCGTCGTGGTCGACGGCACCTTCGGGCTCTACCTGGGCTGGGTCGCGGTCGCCACCTGCGCCAACATCACCGCCACCCTCGTCGCCGACGGCGTCGAGACGTCCACGCTCGTGGGCGAGCTCGTCGCCGCGCTGGTGATCGCCGTCGTGGTCGTCGTCGCGGCGGTGGTCGTGGCGCGTACGGGACCTCGATGGAGCTTCGCCGCGGCTGCCGCCTGGGGACTGGCCTGGATCGCCGTCGGCCGGCTCACCGACGAGCCCGCCTCCACACTGGTCGGCGTCGTCTCGGCGGTCGCCGCTGTCGCGGTCCTCGGGATCACGGCCCGCGCCGCTCTCCGTGACGGTCGAGTGCTGGGCCACGCGGCGACCACGACCACGTAGGCACTCGACCCGCCGCGGATAACCGGTCGCGCAGCGTCACCCGGGCCGTCTAGGCTCGTCCCCGACGACCGCGGGGCCTGACGAACCCCCTGCGCAGCAGAGCAGCGGCCGTCCGCGCGTCCGGCGTCACCGACGAGAGGCCGGCACCCTCCGGGGCCGCCGGCGAAGGTGTGGTGGCACCGCGATCTTGCCCCCGCCCACACCTCCAGGGCCGACACCCACTGGAGGACCCATGCGAACGCTCTGCCACGACCTGCCCGCCTCGACCCCCGGCGAGGAGGTCACCCTCGAGGGCTGGGTGCACCGGCGCCGGCACCTCTCCCGCGTCACCTTCCTCGTCCTGCGCGACCGGAGCGGGCTGGCGCAGGTCGTCCTGCCCGCGGGCACCGCGGTGCCGTCCGAGGAGACGACCGTGCGGGTCACCGGCACGGTGACCGCCAACGAGCAGGCGCCCGGCGGCACCGAGGTCACCGACGCCACCGTGGTGGCGTTGACCGAGGAGGCGGTGACACCGCCGGCCGAGCTGTGGCGACCGGGCCTCGACGTGTCGCTGCCCACGCTGCTCGACCACGCCCCGGTGCTGTGGCGCCACCAGGCCCAGCGCGCTCGCTGGGAGCTCGCCGCCGCATCGCTGCGCGGCTTCCGGTCCACCCTCGACGGACTGGGCTTCACCGAGGTGGCCACGCCCAAGGTCGTGGGTACGGCGACGGAGTCGGGCGCGAACGTGTTCCCGGTCGACTGGTTCGGACGACCGGCGTACCTCGCCCAGAGCCCGCAGTTCTACAAGCAGCAGCTGGTCGGCGTCTTCGAGCGCGTCTACGAGGTCGGGCCGGTCTTCCGCGCCGAGCCGCACGACACGGTGCGCCACCTGGCCGAGTACCGCTCGCTCGACGTCGAGCTCGGCTTCATCGAGGACCATCGCGACGTGCTGGCGGTGCTGCGCTCGGTGCTGGCCGGGATGGTCGCAGCGGTGGCGACCGAGGCGGCCGCCGTCGACCGAACCGGCGCACGGCTGCCGGTCGTGCCCGAGGAGATCCCGGTCATCCACTTCCGCGACGCGCTGGCGCTCGTCGGGGCCCCTGCCGACGAGCCCGACCTGGCACCGGAGCACGAGCGCGCGCTCGGCGCGTGGGCGCTCGCCGAGCACGGCAGCGACTTCGTGGCAGTCGAGGGCTACCCGATGGCGAAGCGGCCGTTCTACACGCACCCGTGGCCCGGCGACGAGCAGTGCTCCCACAGCTTCGACCTGCTCTTCCGGGGCCTGGAGCTCGTGACCGGTGGCCAGCGGCTGCACCGTCCCTCGGACTACGAGCACGCGCTCCGGGCGCGCGGCGAGGACCCGGCTGCGTACGACTCCTACCTGCAGGCGTTCCGCCACGGGATGCCGCCGCACGGCGGGTTCGCGATCGGGTTGGAGCGCTGGGTCGCGCGGCTGGTCGAGGCCGCGAACGTCCGCGAGGTGACGCTCTTCCCGCGCGACCTCCACCGGCTGACGCCGTAGGTGGGTTATTCGTCGACGGCGTCGGGGTTGGTGCAGATCACCGTGTCGCTGGGGGTGTAGGTGGTGCTGAACACCTCGTCCGTGCGGTCCTCGGTGTTCTCGCCGACCGGCTCGAAGTAGCGCACCACGTCGATGTCGAACCCACCGAAGCCCTCGTTGGGGTGGCAGGTCAGCGAGTCGATGCGCCGGGTCTCGGGCTGGGTGAGGTTGTGGCGCTCGCCGGTGCTGGTCGTGATGTCCCACCACTTGGTGGAGTACATCGTCACGGTCACCGCACCGGACGACGACGGCGTCGAGTTCGTGAACGAGGTGTCGATGAGCACGCCGTAGGGGGTGTCGTTGCGGAACCGCAGGTCGACGGCACCCCACGCGACGGTCGCCTCGCGCCCGATCGGGTAGCGGTCGATGTAGAACGAGTGCGGCTTGTGCTCGACGTCCTCGAGGCCGGCGAAGAACATGCCGTTGAACAGCGTCGTGGCCATCTGCGAGACGCCGCCACCGAGGTCCTGCACGAGGATCCCGTCGTTGATGACGTAGCCCTTGGTGAAGCCGTTGGCCTCGGTGCGCTCACCGACGGTGTCGTTGAGGGAGAAGGTCTCCCCGGGCTTGAGCAGGGTGCCATCGACGATCTCCGCGGCGCGTCCGATGTTGACGTTGCGGTACTCCGCGTAGGGGAAGTAGGTCGTGAAGGTCGAGACCTCTTCGCGGACCCGCAGGTCGCGGGCCTCCTTGGTGGTGAAGTCCGGCTTGGCGACCTGGGCGGTCAGGGCGAGGGTCCGCTCGCCCTGCGGCTGGGCCACGACGCCGAGGAAGCCGGCCTCGAGCTCGGCCGGGTCGAAGGTCACACCCGGCTTGGCCGGCACGACCTGCGGACGGCCCCCGACCAGCGCGACCGTGGCGTCGACGGGAGCGCCCTGGGTGACCCGGCTGTCGACGACCTCCGACAGCTTCGCGGCATCGAGCGTGGGCACCAGCTCGCCGTCGGTCGGGACCAGCGAGAGGGCGGCCGTGTAGTCGGCTGGGAACACCTTGACGTCCGAGCCCTCGAAGGTGAGCGTCACTGGGGCGGCGACCGCTGGGGACGCGAACTGGTCGAGCGCCTCCTGCACGTCGGAGCCGTCGATCGCGGGCTGCACCTCGGCCATCTCGAGGGCCACGACCTCGGGCGACTCCTCCAGGAACGCGCCCTCGAGGGCCGTCAGGGTGTCGCTCGGGTCGAGCGCCCGGCCGGGGCGCGGGTCGGTGGTCTCGATGCGTGCGCCGGCGAAGGCGATCGCCCCGTCGCGCGCAGTGGCGCCGTGCTGCTCGTCGAGGCCGGCCAGGAAGGCGTTGAAGGTGGGCTCGTCGACCTCGACCTCCGCCTCGGAGGACTCTCCGCCGGTGAAGTAGCTCCAGAGCCGGACCGGGTCCCAGCTCTCCTCGCCGCCGGCCTCGGCGACGGACGCCTCGTAGTCGACCGAGAGGCCGGCCTGGGCGGGATCGACGGCCACCTCCTCGCCGTCGACGGTGGTCGCGATGTCGCGCGCGACGCGGTCGGCGAGCCCCGCACGGAGCCGCTCGGCGGCCTCGTCCTGGGGGTGCCCGCCGATGCGGACACCGGCCACGGTCGTGTTGCGCGGGACCTTGTCGCCGGCGACGTAGTGCGCGGCGACGTAGAGCCCGCCGAACAGCACCACGAGCCCGAGGAGCAGCCACAGCACGACCTTGGCGCCCGCCTTCTCGCGGGGCTGCGCGTCACTGGTCTGGTTCTTCGGCACGCGGCGAGTCTAGGAGGGCAGACCCCGAACTCCCGGATCGTCGGCGCGCCCCCGGTCGTCCACCCCGGGCGTACGACGTCCCGTTGCCGCGGTCGTCACCGCCGCCACCAGCAGCACCACCGAGCCGGCCAGGAACGACCACCCGACCGCGTCGCCGCCGATCAGGAAGCCACCTCCCGGACGCTCCAGGGCGCCCCGCAGCACGGGCACGCACCAGCCCGCCGCGAACGCCAGCCTCACACCCCCTGCAGGCAGCCAGGCGAGCGTGGCGAGCGCGGCACCGAGGGCCAGGGCGAGGCCCCACCAACGCTGGTGCACGAGCGTGCCCGCGGCGCCGGACACCAGCCCGACGACGAGGGCCGCCAGCCCGAGCCCCGCTCTCACCGGGCCGCCCTCACAGACCCGCGAACAGGTCCTCCTCGAACCCGTCCGCACCGGCCGCGCCGGGGGTGCCCTTGGCCAGGCGGTAGTACTCGTCGGACCACCACGAGTGGCCGCTCTCGGCGCCGGCGAAGAAGTGGCCGTCCTGCTCGACCTGGGTGGCGTGCTTGGCCAGGGCGTCCATCTTGCGCTGGACGGTCGCGGCGCCGTCGACGCGGGCGCTGATGAGCTCGTCGGGGGTCACGAACGGCGGCAGCTTCCCGTCGGGCTCCATCCCCGCGAACGTCTCGGTGTCACCGGACTCGCGGAGCTGGCGCAGGCTCTCCCGCATGCGCGACTCGCTCATCGCGGTCCAGTAGATCTTCGCGACGTCGTGCGGCTCGCCGAGCTCGAGCCGGTAGGACGGCACGGCCGCCAGCTGGGCGGCGTACATCGCGACCCGGTGGGCCTGGATGTGGTCGGGGTGGCCGTAGCCGCCGAACTGGTCGTAGGTGACGAGCACCTGCGGGCGCACCTCGCGGATCACCTTCACCAGCTCGTCGGCGGCCTCGGTGAGGTCGGCGTTCCAGAAGGCGTTGTCGGGGATCTCCTCGGCCGCGATCGCGTGGCCCTCCTCGTGCCAGGCCATGCCCGAGTCGTGGAAGCGGCCGAAGCCGCCCAGGAAGCGGTGGTCGGTGACGCCGACGACCTTCATCGCCTCGTCGAGCTCGCCGCGGCGGTGCTCGCCGAGCCCGCCCTTGTCCTCGTAGGCGAGGTAGGACAGCTCGGGCACGAGCACCTCCCCCATCTCTCCGGCGGTGCAGGTGACGAGCGTGACGCCGACGCCGTCGTCGACGTAGCGCGCCATGGTGGCGCCGTTGTTGATGCACTCGTCGTCGGGGTGGGCGTGGACGAGGAGCATGCGGCGGTCGGGACGGTGCGTCATGGGTGTCAGCCTAGGTCTGGGCGCTTGATGCGCTTGGGCGCGGTCGGCAGGTGCAACGGCGGCGAGGGGGCGCCCTGTTCCCGAGGTGGCTCGGCGCCGTCGTCCTCGTCGAGCCAGCCGTCGTGCGTGTCGACGAGGACCTCGAGCATGAACGCCGGGGCGTCGCTGAGGACCGCCCACGGGTGGTCCTCGTCGTCGTCCTCGCCCGCCAGCCGCTCGCGCTCGACGTGTGCCTCGAAGCCGTCCGCGCGGAGCCGGTCGACGACCGCCCGCGCGTCGTCCTCGTCGAAGAAGATCGCCCTCACGGGGGTCATTCTCCATCGGGCCGGGTCTCCACCGACGCGGCTGGCTAGTGTCGTGGGATGACCACCGCCTCGGAGTCGCCGTACGTCCAAGGGGTGCACCTGCGCCGCACCGACGAGAACGTCCGCGAGATCGCGGCCCTCGCCTCGGTGCTCGGCGAACCGACCGGGCTCGACGGGCTGCTGGGCGACCTCAAGTACGACGTCCGGCGGGCCCGGGTCGTGCCCCGGCTGCTCGGCCGGGCCGTGCGCGAGGCCTACCGCTGGGACGACTACGACGAGCGCGACGAGCAGTGGTACCCCCAGGGCATCTCGACCAGCGCCGACTCCTCCGACACCGAGGACATCGGGGGTCGACGGGTGGTGGTGACGACGTGGTACTCCACCGGCCGGGACGGCGTGAAGCGCGGCTCGCGGGTGACCTTCGTCGACCTCGACTCCGGGAAGTACCGCCACGTCCTGCTGGTCTCGCCGGTCTTCGACACGACCGGCCGCCTCACCCTGCGGCCGATGAAGATCCACGCCGGCGGCATCGTGTGGGCCGGCCCCTACCTCCACGTCGCGGCGACCGGACGCGGCTTCGTGACCGCGCGCGTCGACGACATCATGCGGGTGGCCGGGGACGACGACCACCCGGACCGCTTCGGCATCGAGGGCTCGTCCCTCTACTCCTACGGCCACCGCTACGTCCTGCCCGTGCGCTTCACCTACCAGGCCTTCGCCGACGAGGGGCACGAGAAGCTGCGCTACTCCTTCATGTCGCTCGACCGGCGCTCCGAGCCGCCGGCGCTGCTGGCGGGTGAGTACGCCCTCGACCCCGACGCCACGACGCGGCTCGCCCGCTACGAGCTCGACCCGGCGACGTGGCAGCTCGCCTCGGGCGACGACGGCTTCTCCCGACCGCTGGCGATCGACGAGGGCGGGGTCAGGCAGATGCAGGGTGCCGTCCTGGCCGGAGGCCGCTACCACGTCACGGTGTCGCACGGTCCGTGGATGCCGGGCAGCGTGTTCGCCGGCCGGCCCGGCTCGATGCGCGAGCGACGCTGGGCACTGCCGATGGGCCCCGAGGACCTGACCTACTGGCCCTCCACCGACCGGATCTGGTCGCTCACCGAGCACCCGCGCCGGCGCTGGATCGTGTCGATGGACCGGCGCTTCTTCGACTGAGGTCAGGAGCGCGGCTGCATCGCCAGCTGGCGGCTCTGCGCGACGAGCCGGCCCGCGGAGTCCCAGACCTCGCAGTCCTCCTCGAACATCCCGCCGGCGACGTTGCGGGTGCGGTGGGAGACCTTGAGCCAGCCGGGTGCCGGGACGGCCCGGACGTGGACGGTGAGCTCGAGGGTCGGCGCCCAGCCCGGACGACCGAGGTCGAAGGTGACCGGCGGCAGGGCGTCGCACACCATCAGCAGGCCGACCGGGTCGACGTCGTGGCCGTCGGCCATCCGGAACCACGCCTGGATGTGGCCGTTGCCGCTCGGCGCGCCCATCGCCCACCCGACGCAGGCGGGGTCGATGCGCATGTCGAAGCGCTCGAGCAGCGGCGCAGTCCGGCGTACGTCGTCGGGCGCGAGGGAGGCCGCGACGCACTCCTCGATCGGCGGCAGGGTCGGCTCCTCGGCCGTGGTGGCCACGTCGGACGGCATCGACCGCAGGTCACCGTAGGTCGCGAGGGCGGTGATGCGGGTGTCGCCCTCCTGGCCGAGCTCGGCAGCCACGGTCGCGACCGAGCCGCCCTCGCGGAGCACGCGGGTGGAGACCTGGGCGGGACCGGGGCGGGAGGCGGAGAGGTAGTAGGCGCTGACCGTGAGCGGGTGCGGCTTGGCCGGGACGGCCTCGGCGACCGCCCGGCCGACGACCCCGAGGAGGTAGCCGCCGTTGACACCGCCCCCGACCACCCAGCCGGGGTCGAGGTCGGCGCCGAAGAGGCCGTCGCCGGCCGCGGTCAGGGAGGTGTGGGTGTCCCACTCGGAGGCCATCCTCCGAGCCTAGGTCCGGCTCACCTCAGCGCGCGCGGAGCCACCTGGTGACCTGCGGCACACCGTCGAGCCAGCCCAGCTCGGCGGCGTACAGCGCCCGTCGCCCGCGCTGTCGCGGCTTGTGGTCCCACTTCCCGGTCCCGGAGCACGGGAGCGCGGTGCCGCGGCAGGTCCAGCCGTGCAGGAACATCGTCAGCTCGCCGTCGCGCCGCTCGACCAGGTCGGCGCCCCCCGGCCCGCACAGGCCGGTGGTCGTCGTGTCCAGGAACACCCCGCCCACGGCCGCCGTCCAATCGAGCAGGGCGGTCGAGCGGCGCCAGGTCGTCGCGTAGCCGCAGCGCGTCCAGTCGCCTTCGGAGGACAGGAGCACGTAGCCCTCAGGCCGCAGGGTGAGCACGGGGTTCTCCAGGACGCCCTCGGAGCGCATCAGCTCGAGGCTCGTCGCCCCGGGCCTCACCGACTGCCCGTCGCGGGTCAGGGCGACGAGGCGGACGCTGGACGGGATCCGGTCGGTCTTGTAGAGCAGGTACGACGACCCGTCGGCGTCGCGGAAGAAGGACGGGTCGATCACCCCGGCGCGCGGCAGCGTCGGGTCGCGCGGCAGCAACGGGTCCTGCGCGGTCGGCGTGCTGGCGTACGACGGGCACACGAGCGGGGCGCTCCCCACGGGCCGGAACGGGCCGCGGGCGGCGCGCGAGCGGGCTACCCCGATGCAGCGGCCGTGCTCGCCCATCCCCTTGACCGGGGTGGCGTAGTAGAGGAGCCAGCGGCCGCGGACCCGCGCCACGTCGACCGCCCACACCCCGCCCTGGCGCGACCAGGACGGCTTGTGGGTCAGCAGGCCGGGTCCGCGCCGCCACGGGCCGTCGGCCTTGCGCGACCAGGCGTGCGGCACCAGGTCACCGGTGGCGTAGGCGACCAGCCCGCCGGGCGCGGCGACGACCGCCGGATCGGGGAAGTCGACGTTGAGCACCGGGCGCGGCACCCACTCCTCGGCGGGCGCGGCGGACGCGGGACGGGCCAGCGACAGCAGGGACGCGGCGAGCAGCAGCACGAGCAGGCGCGCTGCTCCTCGGTTCGGCACCGGGGGAACCTACCCCGGCGTCGGTTCACGCGGGCAACATCCGGCGCAGTGCCTCGATGCTCCAGCGGGGCGCGACCCCGTCGGCGGCCGCCAGGTAGCCGGCGCGGGCGTCGGCGTCCAGCCCGAACCCGTCCGTCAGGCCCTCGAGCATCGTGCGGACGTACGCCGCCGACGGCGCGGCGGCCGTCGGGACGCGCGTGCCGGTGAGGGTGAGGAGGCGGTGCCCGTCGAGCTCGCCCAGGTCGAGCAGGACGTCGTAGGTGCGGGAGAGCCCGTGGCGGGTCGGCCGGCCGTCGGCGGCGAGGACCAGGTCCGCGCCCACCGGTCGCCGCGCCTCCTGCGCGACGAGGTCGCCGAGCTGGTCGAGGCCCAGCAGGTAGGCACGCGCGTGGACGACGCCGTCACCACCGGGGACGAAGAACGCCATCCCGCCTCCCCACACCCCCGACTCCCCCGCGAAGGACAGGCGACCGGGCAGCTGGACGGGCCGATGGGCTCGGGGCGGGGACGGGTCGCGACACCCGTCGTAGTCGCGGGCGGCTCCCGGAGGCCGCCCGCCGGAGAGGTAGCAGCCCAGCCGCGCCGGAGACAGGTTCGTCCCGTAGGCGGCGTACCAGACGGGGGTCCCGGGGTCGGTCACGTGGCCATGGTCCCCGGCACGAGGGCCAGCGTGGCCTCCTCGAGCAGTGCCTCCGTGGCGTCCTGGTAGGTCTGCCAGGCCTGCTCGGGGCTGTCTCCGATCGCCGTCATGCCGAGCCTGCCGCACTCGGTGACGCAGCTGAGCATGTGGAACACCACACCCGTCTTGCGGGAGTGGTCGAAGTGCAGCCGCTTGCGCACCACGACGTCGAACACGTCGCGCGGGGTGAGCGCCTTGAGCCGGTCGTCCTCGAGGTGGTCGGTCGCGACCAGGAACTTGGGGGTGCCGGACGCGTCCCGGTAGAGCCCGGCGCCGCCGTCGTACTCCCCTCCGACGAGGAACTGCAGGGTGAGGAAGGGGTGCGTGGTGCCGCCCTTGCGGAGGTTGAGCTCGATCGCGTGGGCGGTCCAGTCGCCGACGCCGTCGCGGACGGTGACGAAGTCGACGGCGAAGCGCCCCAGCACGCCGCGCGCGGCGAGGTCGCGCCCGACGACCATGGCCGGCTCGGAGATCAGGCGGGAGTACGCCGGGTCGGCGGGGAACACGCAGCCGAGGTACTTCTGCCCGCTCGCTCCCCCGAGCAGCTGGTCGTGGGTCGACAGGAGCTCGACGGACCGATCGGGCAGCACCCGCATCTGGACGCTCGGGCTGGTGAGCGCCGTCCCGGTGATCCGCTCCTCGACCACGCCGCCGAGGCGCTCGAAGCCGGCGAGGAACTCGCTCACGGCCAGGTCCGCCGCCTCGGGCCGCAGCTCGCCGATGCGGTCGCGCACGGCGGGCTCCTCGTCGGGGTCGCCGGGGGCGGGCAGCCCGCTGACGTCGACGAGCGCGTTGCCCGACCCGGACACGCCCTCGTTGATCTTCACGATGACCTCCGCCAGGGACGGCAGCGCGGCCCGCATCCGCCTCGTCGCGGACACGAGGTCGTCCACCGTGCGGAGGCCCTCGGCCCCGGCGGGCGCGCGGACGCCGGCCTCCGCGAACAGCCGGCGGCACCCGGACTTGCTGCCGAGCGACGCCAGCCGCGGGTCCGACCCGTACATCGGGATGCCGAGGCTGATCGCGACGTCGCGCTCGAGCTCGGTCGTCGTGTAGGGGATCAGGTGGCTGACCGACCGGTCGGGGACCAGGTCGCGGATGCGGTGCAGCACCCGCGGCCGGTCGAGCACCTTCTGGCTCAGCGGCCGCACCGACGCGTCGCCGACCGACACCAGTCGCAGCCGCCGGCGCGCGTTGCTGGGGATGACGCCGGGCAGCAGGGCGAGGTAGTAGTCGACGATCTCGTCGGCGATGGGCGAGGAGGTGACGTAGACGAGGGTCAGCATCGGCTGCCGCAGGAGCAGCAGCTGGAACAGCGCACGCTCCTCCATCGCCTGCATCAACGTCCCGCTCGTCGCCGTCGAGCTCTCGAGGCTGATCGACGGCACGACGACCGCCGACTCCCCGGGCCGGTCGGTCCGCATGGCGTCCCACACCTGCGGCAGGTGCTGCTGCAGGTCGTCGAAGGCGGCGTAGCGCTGCTCCTCGTCCAGGTCCGCCAGGGTCGTCGCAGCGCCCGCCACCGTGTCCATCCGCCTACCTCCCGGTCGTCTCCAGCACGTCGTGGACCCGCACGGGCCGGCTGAAGCCCTTGGGCTGCACGTCGCCGACCACGTCGGCCGCGACCCGCTCCTCGACGTGCGCCAGCACGCGGTCGGTCACCAGCACCTGCCACGGACCGGCGTCGGAGCAGAGCCGGGCCGCGAGGTTGGTGACGCTGCCGATGGCCGCGTAGTCCGAGCGACCGGGATATCCGATCCGACCGAGCGTGGCGAACCCTTGCGCCACACCCACCCCGAGCGACAGGTCGTGCCCTCGGCGCGCCCAGCCGGACGCGAGACGTCGTACGTCCTCCCGCACCGCGAGCGACATCGCGATCGCCGCCCCGGCCGGCTCGGGCACGGGGACGGGGTCGTTGAAGAAGACCATCACGCCGTCACCGGTGAACCGCTCCAGCGTCCCGCCGTGCTCCTCGATCCGCGCCCCGAGCGCCAGGTGGAACTCGCCGAGCACGTGCATCACCTCCTCGGGCTCCGAGGCCTCGGCGAAGGAGGTGAAGCCGCGGAAGTCGCAGAAGACCACGACGATCTCGCGGCGGTGGCTGGCCAGGAGTCCCTCGTCGTTGACGACGACGTCGGCCAGCTGCGGCGACAGGAAGCGGCGCAGCCGGCCCATGCGCTCGATCTCCTCGACCTGGGCGGCCACCCGGTCCTCGAGCTCGCGGTTCCAGGTGGCGATCTCGGCCGCCTGGCGGCGGACGGTGTCGTGGTAGCCCTTGATCCGTGCGAGCGACCGGACCCGCGCCAGCAGCTCGGACTGGTCGAAGGGCTTGGTGATGAAGTCGTCGGCGCCGGCCTCGAGCCCCTCGAGCCGCTGCGCGCCGCCACCAGCGGTGATCATCACGACCGGGAGGAACTCGGTGCGGGGGTCCTGCCGGATCCGGCGGCAGACCTCGCACCCGTCCATGCCGGGCATCTGCACGTCGAGCAGGACGACGTCGACGGCGGTCGACGCGAGCAGGTCGAGCGCCTCCGGCCCGCTCGAGGCCGACAGGACCTCGAAGCCCCGCGGCGAGAGCACTGCGTCGAGGAGGCGGAGGTTCGTCGGCTGGTCGTCGACCGCGAGCACGGTCCGGCGGGGCAGGACCTGGCCGGTCACGACCCTCCTCCGGCCAGGAAGCGCTCCACGTGCCCGGGGAGCGACCGCGGGCTGATCGGCTTCTCCAGGTAGCCGTCGAACCCCGCGCTCCGTGCCCGGTCGCGGTCCTCGGCCATCGCCAGGGCGGTCACGGCGACGACGGGCACGCCGTCGGGCAGGACGCCGTCACGCAGGCGGCGCAGCGTCTCGTGGCCGTCGATGCCCGGCAGCTGCAGGTCGAGCAGCACGAGGTCGGGCGGCTCGCTCGCCGCGGACGCCACCCCCAGCTCGCCCGTGGCCGCCGCTGCCACGTCGTAGCCGGCGTGCTCGAGGACGTCGCGCACCAGCTTGAGGTTGAGCGCGTTGTCCTCGACCACCAGGACCTTGGGGCTCACGACACACCACCGCCTCGGGCCTTGTTCCATGGCACCGTCCCTGCAGCCCCCGCTTGTCGAGTGTGCTCCCGCGGTGCGGCACCGGCAAGCCCTGAATTGGGGGAAGGGCGGCTCAGTCCCTCAGGGTCGCAGCGTGACCGGCAGCGTCTCGAAGCCGCGCAGGATGCGGGTCTCGCGGCGGCGGGCACCGGGCTCGAGCCGCAGGTCGGGGAAGCGTTCCCAGATCGCCCGCAGCCCGACCTCGCCCTCCATCCGCGCGAGCTGGGCGCCGAGGCAGTGGTGGCGACCGGCGGAGAAGGAGATGTGGTCGCGCGCGTTGGGGCGGGCCACGTCGAAGCGCAGCGGGTCGGCGAAGACGTCGGGGTCGCGGTTGGCACCGCCGAGGATCGCGGTGACCATCGACCCGCCGCGCACAGCCCGACCCGCGACCTCCGTGTCGCGGACCGCCATGCGGCCGGTGAGCAGCACGGGCGGGTCGAGCCGCAGCGCCTCCTCCACGACGTTGGGCCACAACGACGGGTCGGCGCTCACGCGGGCCCGCTCGTCGGGGTGGTCGTGCAGCAGCGCGATGCCGTTGCCGAGGAGGTTGACGGTCGTCTCGAAGCCGGCGGCCAGGACCAGCCCGGCCGTCGCCTTCAGCTCGGTCTCGTCGAGCCCGCGGCCCTCCTCGCGGACGGCGACGAGCTGGCTGAGCAGGTCGTCGCCCGGCGTCCGGCGCAGCGTCTCGAGGTGCCGGCCGAGCCAGGCGTCGAACTGCGCGAGCGCCCGCGCGACGGACCGGTAGCGCCGGAAGCCCAGCCCGAGGTCGAGGCTCGGCGCGGCGGCCGAGCCGAAGTCGAGCACCTGGCCCCGCTCCTGCTCGGGCACCCCGAGGATCTCGGCGATGACGGTGACCGGCAGCACCGAGCAGTAGGTCTCGACGAGGTCCACGGGGCCGGACGCCTGCGCCTCCAGCGAGTCGAGCAGGTCGGCGGCGATCTCCTCGGTCCGCTCGCGCAGCCGCTCCACCGCCCGCATGGTGAAGACGCGGGTGACGAGCTTGCGGTAGCGGGTGTGGTCGGGCGGCTCGGTCACCAGCAGCGACGGCGGCTCGACCGGGTGGAGCGTGCTCGGCGCGGCCCACCGGGAGACCCGACCGAGCGGACCCTGCGCGGTCGGCAGCCCGGTGCGGAAGTCGTCGCTGGTCAGCACGTGGCGTACGACGGCGTGGCTGGTGGTGACGTGGCCGATGCGGGAGCGGTAGAGCGGGCCGTGCGACCGGATCTCCTCGACGAGGTCGAACACCTCGTCGGAGCCGGTCGCGCCGAGCCGGATGAGCCGGGCCTGCAGGTCGCCCCGCGCAGCCGCGCGACGCAGGAACAGCGTCGGCAGGCCGTGCGCGACGCCCCAGTGCACCGCCGACCTGATCTCACTGGTGGGCGCCGCCATGACCCGAGGGTAGTGCTGCCTAGGCTGGCGGCCATGTGGCTCGCGGTCGACCTCCTGCTCGTCGCCGTCTTCGCGGCGATCGGGCGGGCGAGCCACGACGAGTCGCTCACCGTCGCTGGCTGGTGGACGACGGCGTGGCCGTTCCTCGCCGGCACGCTGCTCGGCTGGGCGGTGCTCCTTGCCGCCCGGCGGCCGCCGGCCGCGGTGACGTCCGGACTCGTCGTGTGGGCGGGGGCGCTCGTCGGGGGCATGGTGCTGCGTCAGGTGAGCGGGCAGGGCACTGCGACCGCGTTCGTCGTGGTGGCCACGCTCGTCCTGGGGGCGTTCCTGGTGCTGCCGAGGTTCGGTGCGAGGTTCGGTGCCCGTGGCTGACGCCGACGCCCGCCCCCGCGGCGCCGTACGCTCCACCGGCCTCGCGTTCGGCGTCCTCCTCGCCGCCGTGGCCCTGGTCTCGGTCAACCTGCGGCCCGGCGCGTCGTCGGTCGGACCCGTGCTCGAGGAGCTGCGGACCGGGCTCGGCATGAGTGCCGCGGTCGCCGGAGCCGTGACGGGCCTGCCCGGCCTGGTCTTCGGCCTCGTCGGTGCCGTGTCGGTGGCTTTCGCGCGCAGGGTCGGGATGACCGCGGGCATCACGCTCGGCCTCGTCGCGGCTGCACTCGGCCTGCTCCTGCGCGCCACGGCGACCGACGTACCGGTGTTCCTGCTGCTCACCGTCGTCGGACTGGCCGGGATGGCCGTCGGCAACGTCCTCGTGCCCGCGTGGATCAAGGCCCACGGGCACACGGTCGCGCTGATGACCGTCTACGGCACCGGCCTCGTCGTCGGCGCCACCCTCAGCTCCGTGGCGACGGCAGCCGTCAGCGAAGCGGCCGGGTCGTGGCGGGCCGGCCTCGGAATGTGGGGCCTCCTGGCGGTGCTCGCCCTGCCGCTGTGGGCGTGGCTCACCGTCCACGAGCGCCGCTCCCCCGCCGAGCACGAGGTCAACGGCGACGCGGCCCCCAGCGGGCGCATCGTCCACTCGCCGACCGCGGTGGCCCTGACCGTCCTGTTCGGCGTGCAGTCGATGCACGCCTACGTCCAGTTCGGCTGGCTCCCGCAGGTCTACCGCGACGCCGGTATCTCCGCCTCGCACGCCGGGGCGCTGCAGGCCCTGCTCTCGAGCGTCGGCATCGCCGGCGCCCTCGTCCTGCCCACGATCATCGCCCGCGGACGCGGGCTGCGGGCGATGGCGGTGTCGTTCGGGGTGCTCCTCGCCCTCGGATACACCGGCCTGCTCCTCGCGCCGGCCACCCTCCCGTGGCTGTGGGCGCTGATGCTCGGCTACTCCGGGCTCGCCTTCCCGACCGCGATCGCCCTCATCGCCGCCCGCACCCGCCACCCATCGGTGACCGCGCAGCTCTCCGGGTTCGTGCAGCCGGTCGGCTACGCCCTCGCCGCCGTCGGCCCGTTCCTCGTCGGCCTGGTCCACGAGGCCACCGGCGGCTGGACGCTCATCCTGGTGCTGCTCGCCCTCACCTCGGTGCCGCTCACCGTCGCGGGCGTGCGCGTCGCGCGACCGACGTACGTCGACGACGAGATCTGACCCGCGCGCCGCGCCCCTCTGTCAGGATCTGCGCGTGAGGCAGTGGGTGGTGGTCGTCGGCGGCACCAACATGGACGTCGTGGCCCGCACCTCGGCACCTCTCGTCCCGGCGACCAGCAACCCCGGGCACACCCGGATCTCCCCCGGCGGCGTCGGCCGCAACATCGCCGCCTGCCTCGGCCTGCTCGGCGCTCCGGTGCGCCTGGTGTCGGCCGTGGGCGACGACGCCTTCGGCGACGAGGCGCTGCGGGTGACGGCCGCGTGCGGTGCCGACGTGTCGGCCGTACGCCGCGCGCCCGGCGCGACCGGCACGTACACCGCCGTGCTCGACGACCGCGGCGAGCTCGTGGCAGCGGTGTCCGACATGGCGATCGTGGACGAGCTCGTGCTCGAGACCGTCCACCTCACCGACGCGGCGCTGGTCGTGCTCGACGGCAACCTCGCCCGCGCCCAGGCGGCCCGGGTCGTCGCGGCGGCCGGGGACGCGGGGGTCCCGCTCGTCTTCGAGCCGGTCTCGGTGGCGAAGGCCGGGCGACTCGCCGACCTGGTGCACGACCTGTTCCTCGTCACGCCCAACACCGACGAGCTCGCCGCCCTGACCGGCCGGCCCGCCGCGGACTGGCGCGCGTCGGTCGGCGACCTACACGACCGCGGCGTCGAGCACGTGTGGCTGCGGCAGGGCGCCAGCGGCTCCTGGATGTGCAGCCGCGGCGACGAGCCGACCCACCTGCCGGCCGCTGCGGCCACGGTCGTCGACGTGACCGGCGCGGGCGACGCGATGCTCGCCGCCTGGGTCGCGGCGTGGTTGCGCGGGGCCGACCCCGTCACCGCCGCCCACCTCGGGCACCGCGCCGCGGCAGCCACCGTCGAGAGTCCCCACACCGTCCGCCCCGACCTGGGCGACGTGCTCGCGCGACCCGAGGATAGCCCCTGATGCTGACCATCACCGACGAGGTCCGCGACGCGCTCGCGTCGGGCCAGCCCGTCGTCGCGCTGGAGAGCACGATCATCAGCCACGGCATGCCCTACCCGCAGAACGTGGCGATGGCCCGCACCGTCGAGGGCATCGTCCGCGACGGTGGCGCGGTGCCGGCGACGATCGCGGTGCTCCACGGCCGGCCGACCATCGGCCTGTCCGCCGACGACCTCGAGCTGCTGGCCTCGGACGCCTCGGTCATGAAGGTCTCGATCCGCGACCTGCCCTACGTCGTGTCGCGCGGTCTGCACGGCGCGACGACCGTCGCGTCGACGATGCGACTCGCGGCCCTCGCCGGCATCAGCGTCTTCGTGACCGGCGGGCTCGGCGGCGTGCACCGCGGTGCCGAGACGTCGTACGACGTGTCGGCCGACCTCACCGAGCTGTCGACGACGTCGGTCGCGGTGGTCTGCGCCGGGGTGAAGAGCATCCTCGACATCGGGCTGACGCTGGAGAAGCTCGAGACGCTCGGGGTGCCGGTCCTGGGCTTCGGGACCGACGAGTTCCCGTCGTTCTACTCGCGCTCGTCGGGCTTCGGCGCCCCGATGCGCGTGGACTCGCCCGCCGAGGTCGCCGCGCTGATGCAGGCCAAGTGGGACCTCGGACTGGCCGGCGGCGTCGTCGTGGCCAACCCGATCCCCGCCGAGTCGGAGATCCCGGCCGGGGAGATCGGCGGCATCATCGAGCAGGCGCTCGCCGACATGGACTCCCTCGGCATCACCGGCAAGGACGCCACGCCCTACCTGCTGGGCCGCATCGTGGAGATCAGCGACGGCGCCTCGCTCACGGCCAACATCGCGCTCGTCGAGCACAACGCCCGTCTGGGCGCGGCCATCGCGCGCGAGCACGCCTCGCGCTAGCTCTGCTGCTGGCGCCGGCGGTCGAACTCCCCGTCCCCGGTCGGCACGATGTCCTTGCCGAGCGGCGCCAGCGAGATCGGGATCAGCTTGAGGTCGGCCAGCGCGAGCGGGATGCCGATGATCGTGACCGCGAGCGCCACGGCCGACACGACGTGGGCGATCACCAGCCACCACCCGGCCAGGACGAACCAGATCACGTTGCCGACGAAGGACCCGACGCCCGCTGACGGCTTCGCGACGATCGTGCGGCCGAACGGCCACAGCGCGAACCCCGCGATCCGGAAGGACGCGATCGCCCACGGGATCGTGATGATCGGGATGCACAGCAGCACCCCGGCCAGCACGTAGCCGAGGAACAGCCAGAAGCCGCCGAAGACCAGCCAGATGACGTTGAGGAGCAGGCGCACGTGGCGATCCAACCAGACCGTCGGCTGCCCTGGCAGGCCCTCAGAGCGCGGCGACCACCGCGCGCGGCGGCGGGTTGGTGCGCGCGACACCGTCGATGACGACCGTCGGCACGACCTCGTCCCCGCCGTTCACGCTCCTGACGTACGCCGATGCGGCGGGGTCGGCCCACACGTCGACCCACACGACGTCGGCGACCCGCTTGCCGAGCACCAGCTGGAGCCGCTTGCAGAAGGGGCAACCCTTGCGCCAGTAGACGACCACCCGGCCGTCCCCAGCGGCGCGCGCACCCTCGGCGGCCGACACCGATGCGGGCTTCCGGTTGAACACGTGGGCCAGTATGCCTGGGCCCGGAACGCTGCTTGGATCGATGCATGGCCTCCCGACTGACCGAGATCTCCCTCGACTGCCACGACCCCGACCTGCTCGCGGACTTCTGGTGCGCCGTCCTGGGCTGGGTCGTCGTGCACCGCGAGCCGGGCCTCGTGGAGATCGGCCCCGAGCGGGTCGAGGACCAGGCCCTGCTCGACGCCGTACGTGCCGGACCGGTCTGCCCGACGATCTTCCTGGCGAAGGTGGACGAGCCCAAGGCGGTGAAGAACCGCTCGCACTTCGACGTCTCCCCCGTCGACGTGTCGCAGGAGGAGGAGGTCGAGCGCATCCTCGCCCTGGGTGCCACCCACGCCGACGTCGGGCAGACCGGTGAGGAGTCGTGGACCGTGCTGGCCGACCCGGAGGGCAACGAGTTCTGCGTGCTGCGCAGCCTCGCGCCCGGTCACTTCTCGCTGTGAGCGGGCTCGACGTCGTCCTGCCGATCGGCACGGAGCGGCTGCTGCTGCGCCCCCACCGGATGGACGACCTCGACGACCTCGTCGCCTTCCACTCCAACCCCGAGGTGGTGCGCTACGTCCCGTGGCCGGAACGTGACCGCGCGGCGACGGAGGAGACGCTGCAGGTCAAGCTGACCCAGACCGAGCTCGTCGCCCACGGCCAGTGGCTCGTGCTGGCCGTCGAGCTGCGGTCGACCGGCACCGTGATCGGCGAGGTGCTGCTCAAGTGGGCCTCGGACGGCCAGGGCGAGGTCGGCTTCGCCCTCGGCCGCGAGCACCAGGGGCACGGCTACGCCGCCGAGGCCGCCACCGCGATGCTGCGCCTCGGCTTCGACGACCTCGGCTTCCACCGCATCACGGCCGTCTGCATCGAGGACAACACCGCGTCCGCGCGGCTGCTGGCCCGGCTCGGCATGAGGCAGGAGGCCCGCCTCGTCGACAACGTGCACTTCAAGGGCGCCTGGACCACCCAGCTGAGCTTCGCGATGCTCGAGGACGAGTGGCGCGCGCGGGCCGCCACCACCTGAGGCCCACGTCGTACGCGTCAGGCCTCGGCCATGAAGTCCCGCAGGACCTGCGCGAAGCGGTCGGGAT
Source organism: Nocardioides sp. T5 (assembly GCF_048161455.1). Classification (NCBI taxonomy): domain Bacteria; kingdom Bacillati; phylum Actinomycetota; class Actinomycetes; order Propionibacteriales; family Nocardioidaceae; genus Nocardioides; species Nocardioides sp. T5. The sequence continues at coordinate 3,475,775 of NZ_CP182415.1, forward strand.
CGTCGAGGTGCGGGAAGTGGCCGGCGCCCTCGAAGAGCTCGACCCGGCACTGCGGCAGTGCCCGCTGCGCGCTCAGCGCGTGCCAGGCCGGGATCATCCGGTCCTTCGAGCCCCACACGATCAGCGTCGGCGGTGGCGTCACGCCGGCGAGGTGGTCGTGGGCGCTGATGCTCTGGCCACCGATGTCGATCACGGCTCGGGTGGTCGCGAGGAACGCCCGGCGGCTCTCGCGATCGCCGAGCGAGGTGAAGCCCCGCCAGATCGCGCCGATGTCGGCGCCCGGCTTCCAGCCGACCTTCTGCGCTCCCCGGCCGAGCGCCTCGACCCGCTCCAGCACGGGCCCGGAGGCGATCACGCCGAGCACCTGCTCGGCGCCCGGGAGCGTGGCCGAGCGCAGCACGAGGTTGACCTCCCGACCGAGGCCGCCGCTGGCGACGAGCACCAGCCGGTCCACCCGCTCGGGGAAGAGGTAGTAGAACTGCATGGCGATGCCGCCGCCGAGCGAGTGGCCCACGAGAGTGACCCGCTCGACGCCGAGGTGGTCGAGCAGGTCTCGGAGGGTCGCAGCGTGCGAGCCGAGCGAGTAGTCCCCGGTCGGCTTGGCCGAGTCGCCGTGCCCGAACAGGTCGGGCACCACCACGCGGTGGTCGTCGTCGACCTCGTCGACGAGGTGGGACCACTGTCGCTGCGACCCGAGGATGCCGTGGATGAAGAGGACGACCGGCCCCGAGCCGCTGTCGACGTACGACAGCTCGTGGCCGTGGAGCACGACCGTCTGTGGAGCCAGGGGGATCATCGTTCCTCCGCGGTCGTCGGTGGGTTACCCCACGGTAACCCCGAACTCGCCCGCAGCGGCGGCGCTGGGGCCAAGATCACGCCGTCGTACGGACCGAACGGCTCGCGCCGACCTCGCTCCACGCGTACGACGACCCGGCCGGCGGGCGTTCGGTCCGATCGGCGGCACCTGCGCCGCTCGGCCGGCGGAACATCAAGGCGACGAAGGGCGTTCGGGTCGTCATGACCACACTCGGAATCGTCGGAGCAGGACACATCGGCAGCACCGTCGCCCGCCTGGCGGTCGACGCAGGGGTGGACGTCGTGCTGGCGAACAGCCGCGGCCCGGAGACCCTCGCCGACCTCGTGGCCGACCTGGGGCCCCGCGCCAGGGCCGGGACCGCCACGGACGCGGCCTCCGCCGGCGACCTGGTCGTGCTCACCGTGCCGCTCAAGGCGCTGGACGACCTTCCGGCGGACGCCTTCGACGGCCAGGTCGTGCTCGACACCGGCAACTACTACCCGCAGCGCGACGGCCGCATCCCCGACCTCGACGACGGCTCGACCACCGCGAGCGAGCTCACCGCGCGTACGCTCCCCGGCGCCCGCGTCGTGAAGGTGTTCAACAACATCTTCTTCGAGCACCTCGGCGCGCTCGCCCGCCCCGAGGCGCCGGCCGGCAGCGACGAGCGCAGCGTGCTCGCCATCGCCGGTGACGACACCGCGGCCAAGCAGACCGCGACCGAGCTGCTCGACACGATCGGGTACGACGTCGTCGACGCGGGACCGCTCGCCGAGGGCTGGCGCTTCCAGCCCGACACCCCGGCGTACGGCCTCCCCTACGACGGCAGTCCCGACGGCACGTGGAGCGGTGCGACCGCGAAGCGGGTCGGCGCCCAGGAGCTGCGCGACGCGCTCACGGCCGCGACCCGGGGCTGACCGGGGAACCGTCGGGTCGTACGGCTCGGGCTCCCTCGACCCGACCGTTCCCACGGGTCAGACGTTGAAGCGGAACTCCACCACGTCGCCGTCGGCCATCACGTAGTCCTTGCCCTCCATGCGCACCTTGCCGGCCTCACGGGCCTTGAGCATGGAGCCGGCGGCCATCAGGTCGTCGAAGGAGACGATCTCGGCCTTGATGAAGCCCTTCTGGAAGTCGGTGTGGATGACACCGGCGGCCTCGGGAGCGGTGGCGCCCTTCCTGATCGTCCAGGCCCGCGTCTCCTTGGGGCCGGCGGTCAGGTAGGTCTGGAGGCCGAGGGTGTCGAAGCCGACGCGGGCGAGCTGGTCGAGACCGGACTCGGTGATGCCCATCTCGGCGAGCATCTCGTGCGCCATCTCGTCGTCGTCCATCTCGGCCAGGTCGGCCTCGAACTTGGCGTCGAGGAAGATCGCCTCGGCCGGCGCGATGATCTCGCGCATCTTGTCCTTGAGGGCCTCGTCGGCGAGCTCGTCGGCGTCGCAGTTGAAGACGTAGATGAACGGCTTGGCCGTCAGCAGCGACAGCTCGCGCAGCAGGGAGCGGTCGATGTCGGTGGCGATGATCGGGGTGCCGGACTCGAGTGCCTCCTTGGCGGCCCTGGCCGCCTCGAGGTTGGCGACAAGGTCCTTGACCTTGCGCGACTCCTTCTCGAGCCGGGCGATCGCCTTCTCGACGGTCTCGAGGTCGGCGAAGATCAGCTCGGTCTGGATGGTGGAGATGTCGTTGGCGGGGTTGACCTCGCCGTCGACGTGGGTGACGTCCTCGTCGCGGAAGACGCGGGTGACCTGGCAGATCGCGGCCGACTCGCGGATGTGGGCGAGGAACTTGTTGCCGAGGCCCTCGCCCTGCGAGGCGCCGCGCACGATGCCGGCGATGTCGACGAACTCGACCGTGGCGGGCAGCTGCTTGGCGGACTCGAAGACCTCCGCGAGCTGCGGGAGCCGCTCGTCGGGGACGCCGACGACGCCCACGTTGGGCTCGATGGTGGCGAACGGGTAGTTCGCCGCGAGGACGTCGTTCTTGGTCAGTGCGTTGAAGAGCGTCGACTTGCCCGCGTTGGGGAGACCGACGATGCCGATGGTGAGAGCCACGGGCGGGGAGTCTACGGCTGCGCGCGGCGCGCGAGCGATTCGTGGCCGGCTCGGAAGGGAGGACGGCAGAGGGCCCGACCGTCCCGGCCGGGCCCTCTCTCCTGCGCGCCTCGGCGTCGGTCAGGAGCCGTGGACAGACCGCACCCCCGCGCGATCCGCCCCGGTCATCGACAGGTCGTTGGAGGACCCGTTGGCCCCGCCACCAAACCCCGTCCGGACCGCGACGGGGAAGGTCCGGGCTGGGTCAGGTGTGTGCACTGCACGAACCTGCAGAAGTCCTCCACATGCCTCGCGGACGCTCGCCGTTGCACAAGTTCGCGTCGTCCGGTCGCTCGGGGCGACCTGCAAGACTTCGGGTCATGACTGACGTGGGGGGTACGCCGGTGCTGCGCGAGCCGAGCCAGCAGGTGTCGCCGCGGGCGATCCCGTTCTGGACGGTCTCGGCGCTCATCGGCGACGCCGTGCTCGTGCTCGCCGCGACGGCCGCCTACGTGCTGGTGCCAGGCGTCCCGGGGTGGGTCGGACTGCTCGTCGTGCTGCTGGCACTGCTCGCGACCGTCCACGTGCTGGCGATGCCGCGCATCCGGTTCCGGGTGCACCGGTGGGAGGTCACCGACACGGCCGTCCACACGCGCGAGGGCTGGATCGGCCGGGAGACCCGCATCGCGCCGATCAGCCGCGTGCAGACGGTGGACTCCCGGCAGGGCGCCCTGATGCGGCTGTTCGGGCTCGCCTCGATCACCGTCACGACCGCGTCGGCCGCCGGACCGATCACCGTCGACTGCCTCGACCAGCACGTCGCTCGCGACGTGGTCGCCCGGCTCACCGCCATCACCGCGGCCACCGAGGACGACGCCACGTGATCCCCGAGCCCGGCGAGGGCTACGTCCGGCTCAGCCCGCGCAAGCTCCTGCTCGACCCCGTGAAGGCCGTCGGCCAGGCCATCGTGCCCCTGGTCATCGCGCTGGTCGGGATCAGCCGGAGCGACACCCAGTTCTGGCCGATCATCATCCCGCTCGCCATCATCGGCCCGCTCCTCCTCGGTGCGCTGCCGTGGCTGACCACCCACTACCGCCTCACCGCCACGCAGATCCAGGTGCGCAGCGGCGTCCTCAACAAGACCACCTCGACCGCTCCGCTCGACCGGGTGCGCAGCGTCGACCTCGAGGCATCGCTGATGCACCGCATCCTCGGCCTGCAGAAGGTGCAGATCGGCACCGGCGTCGACGACGACCGCATCACCCTCGACGCCCTCGCCGCGCCCGACGCCCAGGCACTGCGTACGACGCTGCTGACGCGTCGCGCGGTCGCTGAGCAGGCGGCCGGCCGGTCCGACGACCTCGTGACCGAGCGGTCGGACGAGCCCGTCGCCCCGCCGCCCCCGGCTCCCGCGCCCGCGCTGCCGCTGGCGCAGATCGACTGGTCGTGGCTGCGCTTCGCGCCCTTCAGCCTCGGCCGGCTCGTCCTGGTGCTCGGCGGGCTCGGCGTGCTGTCGCAGTTCGCCGACGACCTGCCGATCTGGAACGAGGAGACGGCCACCTCGGTCTGGCAGTGGCTCACGCAGTTCGCCGTCGCCGCCATCGCGCTCGTGCTCTCCGTCGGCGCGCTGGTCCTCTGGCTGGTCGTGTCGGTCGCCGGCTACGTCCTGCAGTGGTGGGGCTTCCGCCTCGTGCGCGAGCACGGCTCGCTGCACCTCACCTCCGGTCTGGTGACCACCCGCTCGATCACGGTCGAGGAGGCGAAGGTCCGCGGCGTCGAGATCACCGAGCCGGTGCTGATGCGGCTGGTCGGCGGGGCTGAGCTGTCCACGCTGGCCACGGGCGTGGAGGACGGCGTCACGCAGGTCCTGCCGCCGTGCCCGCGCGACGTCGCCGTCGCGGTCGGCGAGGCGGTGCTCGACCGCCACGGGCCGCTGGTCGAGCCGCTCGTGGAGCACGGGCCGAAGGCCCGCCGGCGCGCATGGTTCCGCCAGCTCCGCAACGCACTGGACGTCATCGTGCTGCTGGCCGTCGGCTGGTGGTGGTTCGACCTCACGTGGTGGTGGCTCGCCGCGGTGGGAGTCGCGCTCCTCGTGCTCGCGGCGGCGGCGGGCGAGGCGACGTACCGCCACCTCGGGCACGCGCTCTCGGGGGACCACCTCGTCGCCGGCGGCGGCACGTTCGCCCGGATCCGCACGGTGCTCGAGACCGAGGGCATCATCGGCTGGGTGGTCTCGCAGTCGTGGTGGCAGCGCCGCATCGGGCTCGCCGACCTGACGGCCACGACCGCCGCGGGCACCGAGCGGGTGCTGGTCCGCGACGTACGTCTCGACGTGGCCGTGGCGCTGGCCGACCGGGCCACGCCCGGGCTGCTCTCCGACTTCGTGGGGCGCGCCCCGACCCCGCAACCGGCCCGGAGCCACGCCCGGAACTCGGCCTAGAACCAGGCGTCGCGCATCTCCAGCGTGGTGGTGTCGCCCGAGGCCAGCAGGTCGAGCATCGGGCCGACCTTGGGAAGCTCCCAGCGGAAGAAGTAGCGCGCCGCTGCCCGCTTGCCGTCGTAGAAGTCGCCCGTCTTCTCCCCCACCGCGACGAGCTGCTCGAGCCACATCCAGGCGATCACGACGTGGCCGGCGGCCTCGAGGTAGACGGTGGCGTTGGCCATCGTGCGCTCGGGGTCGCCCAGCCCGGCGAGCGCGAGGGTGACCTCGCCCAACCGGTCCACGGCCGTCTGCAGCGCGTCGGCATGGGCGGCGGGCTCGCCACCGAGGTCGCGGGCCCGGCCGACGGTGTCGGCGATGCGGGCGGCGAGGGCCGTCAGCGAGGCGCCGCCCCCGCCGAGGACCTTGCGGCCGAGGAGGTCGAGCGCCTGGATGCCGTGGGTGCCCTCGTGGATCGGGTTGAGCCGCTGGTCGCGCCAGTGGGCCTCGACGTCGTAGTCGCGGGTGTAGCCGGACCCGCCGAGCACCTGGATGGCCAGGCTGTTGCTCTCCTGGCCCCACTGCGAGGGCCACGACTTCGCGATCGGCGTGAGCAGGTCGAGCAGCCGGCTGCTCTCCGTGCGCTCCTCCTCGTCGCGCGCGGTCGCCTGGACGTCGAGCAGACGCGAGCAGTAGAGGTTGAGGGCCAGGGCGCCCTCGACGTAGGACTTCTGCGCGAGCAGCATCCGGCGCACGTCGGCGTGCTCGATGATCGGCACCTGCGGCGCACCGGGGTCGGCGCCCGTCAGCCGGCGGCCCTGCGGCCGGGAGCGGGCGTACTCCAGCGACTTGAGGTAGGCGGTGTAGGCCGTGGTCGTGGCGGACATCCCGACCCCGAGCCGGGCCGCGTTCATCATGTGGAACATGTAGGACAGGCCCTTGCCGGGCTCGCCGACGAGGTAGCCGATCGCTCCGGGTGCGCCGCCGGGCGTGAAGGAGCCGCCGCCGAAGACCGGTGCGGTGTTGACCGTGCCGCGGCTGCCGAGCTTGTGGTTGATCCCGGCGAGCGCGACGTCGTTGCGCTCGCCGATCGAGCCGTCCTCGCCGACGAGGTGCTTGGGGACCACGAAGAGCGAGATGCCGCGGGTGCCGGGCGCAGCGTCGGGCAGCTTGGCCAGGACGAGGTGGACGATGTTGTCGCCCATCTCGTGGTCGCCGCCGGAGATCCACATCTTGTTGCCGAAGATCCGGAACGTGCCGTCGTCGGCGGGGACCGCACGCGTGAGGACGTCGCCGAGGCTGGAGCCGGCGTGCGGCTCGGACAGCGTCATCGTGCCGAAGAAGCGCCCTTCCAGCATCGGGGTCACGTAGCGCTCGACCTGCTCGGGGGTGCCGTGGGCCAGCAGCAGCCCGGCGTTGGCGACGGTGAGGAAGGAGTACGCCGCCGTGCCGATGTTGGCCGCGGTGAACCACGCCATGCACGCCGACGCGACGACGTGCGGGACCTGCTGACCGCCGATCTCCTCGTCGAGGCTCAGTGTGAGCAGGTCGGCCTTGGCGAAGGCGTCCAACGCCGTGGCGATCTCCGGGATGAGGTGCACCTTCTCGCCGTCGAACACCGGCTCCTCGATGTCGCTGCGACGGTAGTGCGGCGCGAAGTGCTCGGTGGCCAGCTGCTCGCACAGCGCGAGGAGGGCGTCGTACGTCTCCCGGTCGTGCTCGGCGAACCGGGGCCGTTCGGCCAGCTGCTCGACGTCGAGCCACTCGAACAGCAGGAACTGCAGGTCGCGTGCGGAGAGGATCGTCGAGGGCGAGGAAGGGGTGGGCACACGCCGAGGTTACCCGGAAGTAGCCCGGGCGTCCCGACGGTCCGGACAGGCCGAACGCCCCCTCCGCTCGGGACGGAAGGGGCGCTCGGGGCTGGGTGAGGAGGGTGCGTCAGGGGTAGGCGACGGCCGCGCCCTGGCGGTCGGTCGCCGTCATGCTGAGGTTGCTCGACGTGCCGTTGCACTGGGGGTAGTGCATGATCGACGAGGAGTCGTACGGCGTCAGCGGGACCCAGTTGTTGTCCTCGAAGCACGTGCCGGCCTCGGGCCGGGTGTGCTCGTGACGGAAGCCCAGCGTGTGGCCGAGCTCGTGGCCCATGATGTTGGCGGGGGTCCACGAACCGGAGGTCCAGATCGAGTCGTCCACCAGCACGTTGCGCGAGCGCTTGGGAGTGCTCGGGAAGAATGCGCGGGCGATGTACTGCGTGGTCTGCACCGGCTCGACCGAGAAGAGCACGCTCTTGTTGCGGGTGGTGCAGCTGCCGTCCTGCGAGGAGACGTGGACGTAGTTGATCCGCGGCGCGGCGCCCTCCCACAGGGCTGCACCGGCGGCCATCGCGTTGACCACGTCGGTGTAGCGCGAGCCGAACTTGGTGCTCACGCAGTAGGTCAGGTTGCCGACCTGCGCCGTGGACCACTTGTCCTGGACGCCGCCGACGGTGTTGACGACGAGCCCTTCCTCCATGGCCTCCTCGGAGCCGTGGACCATCCGGTCGTAGTAGTCCTTGAGGTCGCCGGTGGTGCTGACCGGCTCGTCGCCGTTGACGATGTACTGCTGGTCGACGTCCTTGTAGGACGACGACTGGAACTCCTGGAAGGACGGGATCTCCGAGTCCGTCATGGCCATTGCCGGTGAGGCGAGGGCCGCGCCGAGGAGTGCGGCGGAGCTGAGGGCGATCGCCCCGAGTCGACTGCGCTGCATGCTGTTTCTTCTCTCCTGATGGGGGGATTGGCACACGCCATCTCGGAGTCCTGAGCAGCGCCGGACGTGACCTCGAGCTGAGGTGGTCAGCGTCCGACAGGGTGGAGCAGGTGGTGGCACGAGTTCCCGAGACAGGTGCGTGCCGATGAACCTCCCCCACGAAGCCCCGATCTGTAAAGAGTTTCCTGCGTAAAGACTTCCTCGCCCCACGGCGTACGGCCCGAACTGCCCTCCTTAGGGTGGAGGCGTGCGCATCGCGACCTGGAACGTCAACTCCCTCCGCTCCCGCATCGACCGCGTCGAGGCGTTCGTGCAGCGCCACGACATCGACGTGCTCGCCCTGCAGGAGACCAAGGCACGCGAGGACCAGCTGCCGCTGATGGGCCTGCAGGCGCTCGGGTACGACGTGGCCGTCGCCGGGCTCAACCAGTGGAACGGCGTCGCCCTGCTGTCGCGCGTCGGCCTCGAGGACGTCGAGGTCGGCTTCACCGACATGCCCGGCTGGGGCGACCCCGTGGCGGCCGAGTCGCGCGCCATCGGGGCGACCTGCGGCGGCGTGCGCATCTGGTCGCTCTACGTCCCCAACGGCCGCAAGCCCGACGACCCGCACTACACCTACAAGCTCGACTGGCTGGCCCGGCTGCGCGCGACCGCGAGCGGCTGGCTCGACGGCGAGACCGCGCTGGTCGGCGACTGGAACATCTGCCCGACCGACGACGACGTCTTCGACGTCAAGCAGTTCGCGAAGTCGACGCACGTGACGCCGCCCGAGCGGGCCGCCTTCCAGGGGTTCCTCGACGACGGGTACGCCGAGGTGACCCGCGCCCACGACGCCGGCTACACCTACTGGGACTACTACCGGCAGCGCTTCGAGCGCGACCGCGGCCTCAAGATCGACTTCGTCCTCGCCTCCCCCACCCTCGCGTCGCGGGTCAGCGGCGCCTTCGTCGACCGCGACGAGCGCGACCCAGCCCAGGGCTCGGGCTCGCCGTCCGACCACGCGCCGGTCGTCGTCGACCTGGACTGAGACCCAGCGCGGATGCTCCCCCACGCCGACGAGGTCGCAGCGACCTTCGGGCTCGGGACCGTCCACTCTGTGGCGTCGGTGCCGGGCGGGCTGTCGAACGACCTGTGGCGGGTGGACACCGACACCGGCCGCTACGCCGTGAAGGTGATGCGCACCAACGCCGGCGCGCCCGACTTCGCTTCCAACGTCGAGGCGGCGTACGCCGTCGAGCAGGCCGCGTTCGACGCCGGGGTCCCCTGCCCGGAGCCCGTGCCCGTCGACGGTCGCTGCCTCGCCGCGGTCGGGCCCGACCTGGTGCGCGTGCACCGCTGGGTCGAGGGCCGGCCGGTGTCGCCGGCAGACTGGCTCGAGCAGGCAGGTGCCCTGGCAGCCCGCATCCACGCGGTGGCCGACCACGTCGAGGCCCCGCTCGACGACCGACCGCGGGGCGCCGACGGGTGGGCCGCCCTGGCCGGGCGCCCCGACGTCCCGACAGCCCTCGCCGCCCGCCTGCACCGGCACGCCGGGGACCTCGCCGAGCTGGAGCAGCGCACCGCAGCCACCGGTCTCCACGTCACCCACGCCGGCACGCACGGCGACCTCGACCCCAAGAACACCCTCGCCCTCGGCACCATCCTGCTCGCGCTCGACTGGGACGCCGCAGGTCCGCGGTCGATGGTCCGGGAGGCCGTCGCGGTCGGGCTCGACTGGAGCACCGACGTCGCCGGGTTCGCGCGCGTGCTGACGGCGTACGCCGCAACCGGCGCCTCGGTGCTGGTCGAGCCCTGGGTCTTCGGCGGGTGGGTCGCGGCGACCACCGGCTGGCTCGCACACCAGGTGACGGCACCCGTCGACACCCCGTACGGCGCCGCGCTCGGCGCCGCCGAGGCGACCCTCGCCCTCGACCGGCTGCTCCGCCTGCGCGCCTCGCTCCCCGAGCACCTCGCCGTCCTGGCCGACGCACGCTGAGCGACCGACGTCCGCGGGACTGTCGGTGCCCACCTCCATGCTGGTCCCATGGAGACCTTCCCCCTCGTGCTGACGCTGGCGGCCGTCCTCGCCGTCGGGCTGGCCCTCGGTGCCGTGATCGGCGTGCTCTGGGCACGCAGCCGCCCGGCCGACGACACGGCAGTCGCCGCACTGCAGCAGCGCGTCGCCGACCACGCCGTCGTCCAGGACGGGCTCGAGCGGCTCCAGGACCAGCTGAGCGACCTGGCCCACGACCGCACCGCGTGGCAGGCCCAGCTGCACCAGCAGGTGGCCGACGTACGCCACTCCACCGACGTGCTGCGGCACGAGACCCACACCCTCGCGACGGCTCTGCGCAAGCCGCAGGTGCGGGGGCAGTGGGGCGAGCTCCACCTGCGCCGGACCGTCGAGCTGGCCGGTCTGGTCGATCACTGCGACTTCGCCGAGCAGACGCGGCTCGACGACGGGCGGCTGCGGCCCGACCTCGTCGTCACCCTCGCGGGCGGACGCACCATCGCGGTCGACGCCAAGGCGCCGCTCGCCGCCTTCCTCGACCTCACCGGGGCCGACGACCCCGCCGAGCACGAGCGGGCGCTCGCCCGGCTCGGCGAGCACGTCCGCAAGCACGTCGCCGACCTCGGGTCGCGGCGCTACTGGGAGGCGCTGGCCGGGACCCCGGAGTTCGTCGTGCTGTTCCTCCCCGGCGAGGCGATCCTCCAGGCGGCCCTGCAGGCCGTGCCCGACCTCGTCGAGCAGGCGGCGGCTCGCAACGTCGTGCTGGCCACCCCGTCGACGCTGATCGCGCTGCTGCGCACGGTCGCCCAGGGCTGGCAGCACGAGGTGCTCAACGCCCAGGCCCAGGAGGTGCAACGGCTCGGGCAGGAGCTCCACGCGCGGCTGGGCTCGATGGCCGGGCACCTCGACAAGGTGGGCCGCTCCCTCAACGCCAGCGTCGTCGCCTACAACCAGGCGATGGGGTCGCTCGAGGGGCGCGTGCTGGTGTCCGCGCGCCGGTTTGCCGATCTCGGCGTCACCAACGACCAGCTGGAAGGCCCCCGCCAGGTGGAGACCGTGCCTCGCTCGGCCGCCGCCCCCGAGCTGGGTGTCCTCGACGGCGTACCGGGTGCCACCGGCGAGCCGACGCTCGACGACCTCCTCGACCAGCACTCCGGCACGGCACCTGCCGCGGCGCGCCGCGCGCAAGGCGCCTGAGATCGGTCCTAGGTTGGAGCTCGTGACGCGGGCCGGTGGGTTCTGGCAGGTCGGGCAGGAGCCGGGCCGTCAGGTGGTGCTGCTGGGCGTCGCCCTCACGCTCACCGCCGTCGCCGTCGACGTGCTCCTGGTGGGCAGCCTCTCGCTCTTCTTCGACCTCTGCTTCATGGCGCTCTGCCTCGGGCTGGCGGCGCTCGTGCGACGGCAGGACTTCTACCTCGTCGCGCTGCTCCCACCGGTGCTCATGGTGGTCGTGTTCGGGTTCATCTCCCTCGTCGCGCGCGACGCGGTCGCCGACCCCCGCGACAGCGTCCTGCAGGCCGTCGTCTCCGGGGTCGCCACCCACGGCGTCGCCCTGTTCATCGGCTACGCGCTGTGCCTGGGCTGGCTCGGCTGGCGGCTCCACCGCAAGGGCGACCTCGCCTCCGAGCTCGAGCGCGAGCTCGGCCAGCCCGCCGGCTGAGCGGTCAGGCCTCGAAGCGGGAGGGGTCGCCCGCGCCACGGCGTACGACGACCGGCTCGGCGTCGGACCAGTCGATCACCGTGGTGGGCTCGGCGGTCACCTCGCCCGACTCGACGACGATGTCCACGGCGTGGTCGAGGTCCTCCTTGATCTCCCACCCCATCGTCCGCGCCTCGGTCTCGCCGGGCAGGATGAGGGTGCTGGTGAGGATCGGCTCGCCGAGCTCCTCGAGCAATGCGCAGACGAGCGTGTGCTCCGGGATGCGGACGCCGACCGTGCGCTTCTTCGGGTGCATCAGCCGCTTGGGCACCTCGCCCGTCGCGGGGAGGATGAACGTGTAGGGCCCCGGGGTCGCTGCCTTGATCGCCCGGAACGCGTTGTTGTCGACGTGGACGAACTGCCCGAGCTGGGAGAAGTCCTTGCACATCAGCGTGAAGTGGTGACGGTCGTCCAGCTCACGGATCTTGAGGATCCGGTCGCGGCCCTCCCGGTTGCCGAGCCGCGCCCCGAGGGCGTAGCCGGAGTCGGTCGGGTAGGCGATGAGCTGGTCGGCGCGCAGGGCCTCGACGACCTGGGAGACGAGCCGCGGCTGCGGGTTGTCCGGGTGGATGTCCAGGTAGCGGGCCATCGTGCGCTCCTCCTCAGGCCTTCTGCGCGGCGCGCAGGTCTCGTCGCAGCTCCGGCGGCAGCGCGAAGATGAGGGACTCCTCGGCCGAGTGCACCGCGCGCGCGTCGGGATAGCCACGCTCGGAGAGGAACGCGAGCACGCCCTCGACGAGGTCCTCCGGCACCGAGGCGCCCGACGTGACGGACACGGTCTCGACACCCTCGAGCCAGGCCTCGTCGATCTCGGTGTGGTCGTCGACGAGGTAGGACGCCTTGGCGCCGGCCTCGAGAGCCACCTCGACGAGCCGCACGGAGTTCGAGGAGTTGCGCGAGCCGACCACGATCACCAGGTCGGCGGCCGAGGAGATCTCCTTGACCGCGAGCTGACGGTTCTGGGTGGCGTAGCAGATGTCGTCGCTCGGCGGGTCGAGCAGCAGCGGGAACTTCTCCCGGATCGCCGCGACCGTCTCGAGCGTCTCGTCGACGCTCAGCGTGGTCTGCGAGAGCCAGGCCACCTTGGCGGGGTCACGGACCTCGATGCGGGCGACGTCGGCCGGGCTCTCGACGAGCTGGATGTGGTCGGGCGCCTCGCCCGCCGTGCCCTCGACCTCCTCGTGCCCGGCGTGGCCGATGAGCAGGATGTCGTAGTCGTCGGAGGCGAACCGCTTGGCCTCGTGGTGCACCTTCGTCACCAGCGGGCAGGTGGCGTCGATGGTCTTCAGGCCGCGCTCGGCCGCCTGGGCGTGGACGGCCGGCGAGACACCGTGGGCGGAGAAGACGACGGTCCTGCCCTCGGGGACCTCGTCGAGCTCCTCGACGAAGATCGCGCCGCGCGACTCGAGGTTGGCCACCACGTGCTTGTTGTGCACGATCTGCTTGCGCACGTAGACCGGTGCGCCGTAGAGGTCGAGCGCCTTCTCGACCGTGATCACGGCGCGGTCCACGCCGGCGCAGTAGCCGCGGGGAGCCGCGAGCAGGACGTTCTTGGCGGTCTCGGGATCGAGGACCGGAGGAAGGCCGAGGTCGGTGCTCATGGCGCTGAGTCTACGGGCGTGTCCGTTGCCTCCCCTATCCTCGCCGCGTGCCCTCACTCCGCGACGCCACGGCAGAGTCGCCGGCCCCGGTGCGGGCCGTCGCCAACGCCGTCGCGCAATGGATCGACAAGCTCGGCGGCGTGTGGGTCGAGGGCCAGATCGCGCAGGTCAACCGACGCCCGGGCATGCAGACCGTCTTCATGACGCTGCGCGACACGGTCGCCGACATCTCGGTGACGCTGACCTGCTCGCGGTCGCTGGTCGACTCGATGAACCCGCCCCTCGTCGAGGGCGCGAGCGTCGTCGTGCACGCCCGGCCCAGCTTCTACGCCAACCGGGGCTCGTTCTCCCTGGCCGCACGCGAGATCCGGATGGTCGGGATCGGCGAGCTGCTGGCCCGGCTCGAGCGCCGCCGCCAGCTCCTCGCCGCCGAGGGCCTGTTCGCCGCCGAGCTCAAGCGCGACCTGCCGTTCCTCCCCGGCCGCGTCGGCCTCGTGACCGCGCCCAACAGCGCCGCCGAGCGCGACGTCCTCGACAACGCGCGCCGCCGCTGGCCGGCCGTGCAGTTCGAGGTCGCCTACGCCGCCATGCAGGGCACGCGGTCGGCGGCCGAGGTGATGGAGGCACTCGACCGGCTCGAGCGCCACGCCGACGTCGACGTCGTGGTCGTGGCGCGGGGTGGCGGCTCGATCGAGGACCTGCTGCCGTTCTCCGACGAGGCGCTGATCCGCGCCGTGCACCGGATGCGTACGCCGGTGGTGTCGGCGATCGGTCACGAGCCCGACCAGCCGCTGCTGGACCTGGTCGCCGACGTCCGGGCCTCCACGCCCACCGATGCCGCCAAGCTGGTCGTGCCCGACATGGCCGAGGAGGTCCAGGGGGTCACCTGGGCCCGCGACCGGCTGCGCCAGGTGATCACCCATCGCATCGCCCGGGAGGAGGAGTGGCTCGCCCAGGCGCGCTCGCGTCCGGCCATGGCCGACCCGCGCAACCTGCTCACCGCCCGCTCCGACGAGCTCGACGAGCTGCTCGCGCGCGCCCGTCGTACGCTCTCCCACCGACTCGACCGGGCCGCCGACGACATCGGCCACCAGCGCGCCCGGGCACAGGCGCTCTCACCGCTCGCCACCCTGCAGCGCGGCTACGCCGTGCTCCAGGACGCCGACGGCCACGTCGTCACGTCCGTCGCGCAGGCCCAGGCCGGCGCCGCGGTCTCCGTGCGGGTCGCCGACGGACGCATCCATGCCACGACAGACCGCATCGACACTGACCACACAGACATAGGCACGTTGGTCGAGGAGGACCCCGATGAGTGACGCCACCCCTGACCAGCCGAGCTATGAAGAGGCCCGCGAGGAGCTCATCGAGGTCGTGCGCACCCTCGAGGCAGGCGGCACGACCCTCGAGGAGTCCCTCGCGCTCTGGGAGCGCGGCGAGGCCCTCGCGAAGATCTGCCAGCAATGGCTCGACGGCGCCCGCAAGCGCCTCGACGACGCGATGGGCACCGAGGACTCCTGACCTCGTGTCGTCCTGGGCGCTGACCGCCCCTCGGTCGAGCGGTGGCCCACCCACGTCCGACGTCCGAGGAATGTGGGCCCGCCTCCACGCCGGGCGGTGAGCCACGCAGGTTCCGCAGCCCGAAAACGTGCCTCAGCCACCGCTCGTACGCCGACACGCGGCGGGGCGGTGAGCCACGCAGGTTCCCCAGCCCGAAAACGTGCTTCAGCCACCGCTCGTACGACCCCGGGTTCGGCGGTGACCCACCCACGTTCGACGGTTGAGAAATGTGGGCCCGCCACCGCTCGTACGCCGACCCGCGCTGGGGCGGTGAGCCACGCAGGTTCCGGAGCCCGAGAAGCTGCCTCACCCACCGCTCGTACGCCGACCCGCAGCGCGGCGGTGAGCCACGCAGGTTCCCCAGCCCGAAAACGTGCCTCACCCACCGCTCAGCGGGGCCCGGGAGCGGGGGCTAGCGGGTGAGCAGCCCGAGGTAGGCCTCGATGTCCTCGGCGGGAGCCGAGCCGTAGACCAGGAGGGCCTCGTCGCCGAGCTCGGTGGAGTAGCCGATGTCGCCGCCCTCGTCGGACCAGGTCTGCCAGGTGTCGGCGATGTCGGAGTCGACGGTGACGTCGTCGCCGGCCACGGCGTCCTCGTCGACGTAGAGCTCGACGAGGTCGGCGACCGAGGTGTCCTGCTGCCGGATGCCGACGAAGCGACCCTCGTCGGTCAGCACCCCGAGGCTCCAGCGCGGGTCGTCGCCCGCGGCCAGCTCGGTGCTGGTGGCCGTCCACCCGGCCGGCAGCTCGCGGGGGTGGACGACCGCGAGGTCGGCCTCCTGGGCCAGCTCGACCCGCGCCTGCCAGTCGACGGCTTCCGGCTCGTTGTCGACGTCGGTGCGCCAGAGCCCGCGCCACGCGACGAACGCCAGCACGGCGATGACGGTGACGATGAGGGCGCCGGTCATCCCACTGAACGAGCGCGTGTAACGGCTCGGCTGTCCCTGCCCACTCACGCCGGCCATCCTCCCAGCCCGCCCGAAGCGCTGTAACGCCGGGTTGGTGGCTGTACCGACCCCGATGCATCCGGGTGGGTAGTTGCAGCAACCCGGCGTTACAGGGGACGAGGGAGGAGGCGGCAGGAAACCGCAGTTGCGGGGACAAGAGCCCACAGGAGCCGCACGTGCGGCATACTCACTCCGTGATCACCTACCGAATCGCGGAGGCGGCCGAGGTGCTGGCCGTCAGCGACGACACCGTACGTCGCTGGGTGGAGGCCGGTCGTCTCCCCTCCCACCGCGACGGCGGCCGCACGACGGTGGCCGGCCGCGACCTCGCCGAGCTGGCCGAGCACCTGGCCGAGTCGGGCGAGCTCGCCGAGCGCGACCGCACCCGCGCCGGCACCGTGAGCGCGCGCAACCGGATGAGCGGCATCGTCACCCGGGTCAAGCGCGACCCCGTGATGGCCCAGGTCGAGATGATCTGCGGCCCCTACCGCGTCGTGTCGCTGATGAGCACCGACGCCGCCGACGAGCTCGGCCTCGAGCCGGGAGTGCGGGCCATCGCCAGCGTGAAGTCCACCAACGTCGTCGTCGAGGTCCCGAGATGAGGCGGCTCGCCGTCCTGGCCCTGCTGCTCCCCCTCGCCGCCTGTGGCGGCGGCACCAGCGACGAAAGCGGCAGCGACGAGCTCACCGTGCTCGCCGCCGCGTCACTGACCGACGTCTTCGAGGAGCTCGCGCCGCCGTTCGAGGAGGAGCACGGCGTCGACGTGACCTTCAGCCTCGGGTCCAGCACCGACCTCGCCGCGTCGGTCGCCGACGGCGCCCCCGGCGACGTGCTCGCCACCGCCGACGAGGCGTCGATGACGCTCGCCGAGGAGGCCGGCGTCGCGGCCGACGTCGAGACCTTTGCGACCAACGTGCTCACGATCCTCGTACCGACGGGCAACCCCGCCGGCATCGAGTCGATCGACGACCTCGCCGGCGCCACCTGGGTGCGCTGCGCCGACGAGGTGCCGTGCGGCAAGGTCGCCGCGGCCGTGCTGGACGCCAACGGCGTCACGGCCGAACCGGTGAGTCTCGAGGAGGACGTCCGCGCCACCCTCGACAAGGTCGTCTCGGGCGAGGCCGACGCCGGCCTGGTCTACGCGACCGACGCGGTCTCCGCGGCCGGTGACGTCGAGGCCGTCGCGATCCCCGGCGCGGAGGACGAGCCGACGTCCTACGTCGTGGCGACGCTGGAGCAGTCCGAGGACCCCGACCTCGCCGCCGACTGGGTCGCGTGGGTGACGTCACAGGAGGGCCGGGCGGTCCTCGCAGACGCCGGGTTCGGCGTCCCGTGAGGGACCGCCTCGGGCGACCGCCGGCGCTCCTGGTGGTGCCGGCAGCCCTCGCCACGCTCCTGCTCCTCGTCCCGCTCGTGGCGATGGTCGCGGCCACCGACTGGCAGGCGCTGCCGGACCACCTGACCTCCCCCGCCGCGCTCGATGCCCTCCGGCTGTCGCTGGTCACCTCGACGGTGGCCATCGCCTTCTGCCTGCTGCTCGGCCTGCCCCTCGCCTGGCTGCTCGCGCGCGTCGACTTCCGCGGTCGCGGCGCCGTACGTGCCCTCGTCACCGTGCCGCTCGTGCTGCCGCCGGTCGTCGCGGGCATCGCGCTGCGCAGCGCCTTCGGGCGCACGGGCGTCATCGGCGAGCCCCTGCTCGAGCTGACCGGGTTCGCCTTCCCCTACACGACCTACGGCGTCGTGCTCGCGCACGTCTTCGTGTCGATGCCCTTCGTGGTGATCGCCATCGAGGGCGCCCTGCGCTCGGCCGACCCGAGGTACGACGAGGCTGCCGCGACGCTCGGCGCGACCCGCTGGACGACGTTCCGCCGGGTCACCGTGCCGCTCGCCCTGCCGGGCGTCGTGGCCGGGACCGTGCTCGGGTGGGCGCGCTCGTTCGGCGAGTTCGGCGCCACCATCACCTTCAACGGCAACTATCCCGGCACCACCCAGACCATGCCGACGCTGATCTACGTCACCCGTCAGGCCGACCAGGACGCCGCCCTCTCGCTGAGCCTGGTGATGCTGCTGGTCTCCGTCGGCATCCTCGTCGCCCTGCGTGACCACTGGCTGGGTACGCCGTGAGCGCGGCGCCGATCAGACGGCTCGTCGCCGACCTGCGGGTCGCGGACCGGGTCGAGGCCACCTTCACCGCCGAGCCGGGCGAGGTCCTGGCGGTCATCGGTCCCAACGGGGCCGGCAAGAGCTCGCTGCTGCACGCCCTCGCCGGGCTCGTCGACGTGGAGGGCAGCGCCCGGCTGGGCGACACCGAGCTGCTCACCCAGCCCGTCCGCGAGCGACGGGTCGGACTGGTGTTCCAGGGACAGCTGCTGTTCCCCCACCTCTCCGCCCTCGACAACATCGCCTTCGGCCTGCGCGCCCGCGGCGAGCGGCGGGCGACGGCGGACGCCGTCGCGCGGGACTGGCTCGAACGCTTCGGGATCGCCGACCTCGCCGACCGCCGCCCGCGCGAGCTCTCCGGCGGTCAGGCGCAGCGGGTCGCCATCGCGCGCGCCCTGGCGACCGAGCCCGACGTGCTGCTGCTCGACGAGCCCTTCACGGGCCTCGACGTGTCGGTCCAGATGGCGCTGCGGATCGAGCTCGGCCGACACCTGCGCGACTTCCCGGGGATCGCGCTCCTCGTCACCCACGACGCGATCGACGCGCTGACGCTGGCCGACCGCGTGGTGGTGCTCGAGGACGGCCGCGTGGTCCAGGTCGGCCCTCCCGCCGAGGTCGCCGCCGAGCCCCGCACGGCGCACGTGGCGCGACTCGTGGGGCTCAACCTCGTGGCCGACGGCGACGAGCTGATGGCCTTCACGCCCGACGCGGTCGTGGTCTCCCTGCACGAGCCCGAGGGGTCGACGCGGCTGCGCTGGCACGGCCCGATCGCGACGCTCGCACCGCACGGCGACGCCGTACGCCTGCTGGTGCACGCCTCCCCCGACCTGCTCGCCGACCTGACGCCCGCCGCGGCGACGGAGCTCGAGCTGGTGCCGGGCCGGGAGGTGTGGCTGTCGACCAAGGCGACCGCGGTGAGCCGCTACGCCGCGCGCCGCTAGCATGCGCGACATGAGCTCCAGCGCGCCCCAGCCCGAACGCAACCTCGCCCTCGAGCTGGTGCGCGTCACCGAGGCGGCCGCCATGGCGGCCGGTCGCTGGGTCGGGCGCGGCGACAAGAACGACGCCGACGGCGTCGCGGTCGAGGCAATGCGCGTGATGATCTCCACGGTCGAGATGCGCGGGACCGTGGTGATCGGCGAGGGCGAGAAGGACAACGCCCCGATGCTCTTCAACGGCGAGGAGGTCGGCGACGGCACCGGACCCGAGTGCGACGTCGCCGTCGACCCGATCGACGGCACGACGCTGACCGCCAAGGGCATGAGCAACGCGATCTCGGTGCTGGCCGTCTCACCGCGCGGCTCGATGTACGACCCCAGCGCGGTGTTCTACATGGACAAGCTCGCCACCGGGCCCGAGGCCGCCGACGTCGTCGACCTCCGGCTGCCGGTCAAGGAGAACATCGCCCGCGTCGCCAAGGCCAAGGGCATCTCCATCCACGACGTCACCGTCGTGCTGCTCGACCGACCGCGCCACGCCCGGCTCGTCGAGGACATCCGCGAGACGGGTGCGCGCATCAAGTACATCACCGACGGCGACGTCGCCGGCGCGATCATGGCCGCCCGCCCGGACACCGGCGTGGACCTGATGCTCGGCGTCGGCGGCACGCCCGAGGGGATCATCGCCGCATGCGCGATGAAGTGCATCGGCGGCAAGATCCAGGGCCAGCTCTGGCCACAGGACGACGACGAGCGCCAGCGCGCCCTCGACGCCGGCCACAACCTCGACCGCGACTTCGTGCTCGGCACCGACGACCTGGTCACCGGCGACGACGCGTTCTTCGTGGCCACCGGCATCACCGACGGCGAGCTCATGCGAGGCGTGCGCTACCGCGGCAACGGCGTCACCACCGACTCGCTGGTGATGCGCTCGCGCAGCGGCACGGTGCGCTCGATCACCGCCGAGCACCAGCTCTCGAAGCTACGCGATCTCTCCACGATCGACTTCGACAACTGACGCCGCGACCGCCGGCCGCAGCGCGGCCGACACCGCGCTGATCACGACCGGGTCGAACGCCATCCCCACGTGGGACGAGCGCACCTCCACCGGCCGCGCGGCCGGGTCGACGCACGCACGCCAGTCGACGATGCCGTCGCGCCGGGAGAAGATCGCGGTGAAGTCGAACCCCTCCGGCAGCGCCGCGCGCGCCTGGTCGAAGCTCTCCTGGGCGCAGTGCCCGGCGACGCAGTCCTCCGCCATCAGCCCGCGCATCCCGGCCCGGTTGAGCCGGACGAGCAAGTCGACGCTGCGCGCCAACGACACGTGGTGCGCGCCCGGCGCCAGCATCGGGCTGCCCATCGTCACGATGCCCGCGACGAGGTCGGGGCGCCGAGCCGCGACGCCCCGGGCCAGCATGCCGCCGAGGCTGTGGCCGACGATCCGCACGCGTGAGCCGCGACGCTGCGCAATCCCCTCGAGCCGTTCCTCGAGCTGCGCGGCGGCCGAGAGCGTGCAGCCGACATTGGCCCGGACGTCCGCGCGGTAGGTGCGGAAGCCCTCGTGACGCAGTGCCCGGCTCATCGGGCCGAGGGAGGAGTCGCCGGCCAGGAAGCCCGGCACCAGCAGCACCGGCTCGCCCATCCGCGGCGGGCGCGCGCCCAGCGGCGTACGACGACGCGCACCCCGCGAGCCCCACGCCGAGACCGCGTAGCGCCCCGCCTCCGTGATGACCGAGCCCTCGCGCAGCACCGCCACCACGGAAGGCTGCGAGAAGCCCTCCGGAGTGAGGAATGCGGCCACTGTGCGCTGGGTCACAATGTTCGAACCTAGCCCAGAACCCGCGCCGGACCCGGGATGCGGGCCTCTTTGCGTGTAATTGGGGACGAGCGCGTTTATTTGGCGACCGCCTTCGTGTTCACTGGCTACATGCCCGAGTCGCGTCCCGACCGCACCCAGCCGCCTGTCGCCTCCGACGAGCTCCGCGCGCCGGTCGGCAACGAGGTCGAGCTCTGCTACCAGACCTTCGGCGATCCAGACGACGATCCGCTGCTCCTCGTGATGGGCCTGAGCGGCCCGATGACCTGGTGGGACCAGGTGTTCTGCGAGCAGCTCGCGTCGGCCGGGTTCCACGTCGTGCGCTACGACAACCGTGACGCCGGCAGGTCGTCACGCATCGCGGCTCCGGCCCGCCCCGACCAGCTCGTCAAGGCCTTCGCGACGGGCCGCGCCAACGCCCCCTACACGATGTCGGACCTCGCCGGCGACGCCGTCGCGCTGCTCGACCACCTGGGCCTCGAGTCCGCGCACCTGGTCGGCGTCTCGATGGGCGGCATGATCTCGCAGACCGTCGCCGTCGAGCACCCGAGCCGGGTGCGGTCGCTCACCAGCATCAGCTCGACGACGGGTCGCCGCACCGTCGGCTGGCAGCACCCGTCCCTCCTGCCGCGGCTCATCGCGCCGCGCAGGGCCGGGCGGGACGCCTACGTCGAGACCAGCCTCGCGATGTGGTCCCTGATCGGCTCCGCCGCCTACCCGTCGGACCCCGACGCCCTGCGCACCCGCGCGGAGACGACCTTCGACCGCGGCGTGAGTGCCAGCGGCGCGGTGCGGCAGATGCTCGCCATCCTGACCCAGGACGACCGCACGACGCGGCTGCGCAGCCTCCGCGTCCCGGCGCTCGTCATCCACGGCACCGCCGACAAGATGGTCCACGTCAGCGGCGGGCGCTCGACCGCCGCCGCCATCCCCGGCGCCGAGCTGGTGACCATCGACGGCATGGGCCACGACCTGCCGCCCGAGCTCTTCGGCACCTTCGTCGAGGCCATCCGGCGCACCGCCGACCGAGCCTCCTGACCCCGCGGGGAGAGCCCTAGCCCCGACCAGCGACGGGGTGGGCGCCCTGCGACGGCTCGGCCGTGAAGAGGTCGGGCTCGCCGAAGCCCGCGTCGGCGAAGGCACGGCGTACGGCGTCGCTCGCCGCGTCGACGGACCGCTCGGGCACCAGCCCGATCACGCAGCCGCCGAAGCCGCCGCCGGTCATCCGCGCCCCCAGCGCACCCGCCTCGAGCAGGGCGTCGACGGCCGTGTCGACCTCGGGCACGGTGATCCGGAAGTCGTCGCGCATGGACCGGTGGGAGGCGGTGAGCAGCGGGCCGATGTCGGCGAGGCGGCCCTCGTCGAGCAGCTGGACGACGGACAGCACGCGGTCGTCCTCGGTGACGACGTGCCGGACGTAGCGACGCAGCTCGTCGTCGTCGAGCCGGCCGAGCGCCTCGTCGAGGTCGTCGGCGGTCACGTCGCGCAGCGCCGCGACGCCCAGCCGACGTGCGGCCTCCTCGCAACCCCGGCGCCGGGCGCCGTACTCGCCGTCGGAGTGACGGTGGGGAGCGCGGGTGTCGGCGACCAGCACCGTCAGCCCGTTGCCGGCGAGGTCGAGCGGCACCGACCGCGTGTCGTGGCTGCGCATGTCGCAGAACAGCGCGTGTCCTGCCTCGCCGCGGAGGCTGACCAGCTGGTCCATCCCGCCCGTCGGCGCACCCACGGCGTCGTTCTCGACGTCGCGTGTCAGGGCGAAGAGCGCGTCGTCGTCGAGCCCGAGCCCGAGGTGGTCGTCGACGGCCCGCGCGACCGAGCACACGAGGGCGGCCGACGACGACAGCCCGGCACCTGACGGCACGTCGGAGTCGACCTCGACCTGGAGGGGCGGGACGTCGACACCGCGGTCGGTGAGCAGCCACAGCGCACCGAGCACGTAGCGCGACCACTCCGCGACCTCCGTCAGGTCGGCACCCGCCAGGCCGGAGCGGCGTACGACGACCGGCTCGGGCTGCTGCACCGAACGCACGGTCCAGGCGTCCGAGCCCGCGGAGACCGTCGACACCGACGCCGTGCACCCGACCTCGAGGGCGAAGGGGAGGACGAAGCCGTCGTTGTAGTCGGTGTGCTCACCGACCAGGTTGATCCGCCCGGGGGCACGCCAGACCGTCATCGAATTCCTACTCGTCTCCGCTGTGGGCCGCATACCCGTTGGAATGGGATGCATGTTGCCAAAAGGTGTCGAGGACCACTAGACCAGAGGCCCGAACCGAACAAGGAGGGCGCGGATGTCCCGAGCACCGTCGATCCGGCAACGAGGCCGGCCAAGGGGGCGACGGAGGGTGGCGCCGCTGGCCGCGCTCGCGCTCGCGAGCGGTCTGCTGTCCGCCTGTGGAGGCGACAGCGGTCCTCCCGAGCTGACCTGGTACATCAACCCCGACAGCGGCGGGCAGGACGCCGTCGCCGAGAAGTGCTCCACCGACGACTACACGATCTCCACCCAGGTGCTTCCGCAGGACGCCGGCCAGCAGCGCATCCAGCTCGCGCGCCGGCTCGCGGCGAAGGACCCGGAGATCGACCTGATGTCGATCGACCCGCCGTTCACCGCGGAGTTCGCCGACGCGGGATTCCTCGCCGAGGTGCCGCAGGACGCGCGCAGCCAGCTCGAGGAGCAGGGCACGTTCAAGGGCGCGATGGACGCCGCGACGTGGAAGGACAAGCTCGTCGTCTTCCCGTTCTGGTCCAACACCCAGGTCCTCTGGTACCGCAAGTCCTTCGTCGAGAAGGCAGGCATCGACATGTCGAAGCCCGTGACCTGGGACCAGATCATCGAGGCGGCCAACGAGAACGACGCCAAGGTCGGCGTGCAGGCCAACAAGTACGAGGGCTACGTCGTGTGGATCAACGCCCTGGTGGAGGGCGCGGGCGGCCACATCCTCCAGGACGCGGACGCGGGCGTCGACGCCGACATCACGATCTCCGACGACGCCGGCAAGAAGGCCGCGGAGATCATCGAGAAGCTCGCCACCTCCGGCGCCGCTCCCGCCGACCTCAGCGTGTCCAACGAGGGCACGGCAGGGTCGACGTTCGGCTCCGACGCGGGCTCGTTCCTCGTCAACTGGACCTACATCTGGACCAACTACGACGAGACCGCGCCCGACGTGGCCGACGACATCGGTTACACCCGCTACCCGCAGACGGTCGAGGGCGAGGAGTCCCGGCCCCCCTACGGCGGCATCGGCATCGGGGTGAGCGCCTACTCCGACGAGAAGGACCTCGCCCTCGAGGCGGCGCAGTGCCTGGTCAGCCCGGAGTCGCAGGGCATCAACGCCGACCTGACCGGCAACATGCCGGCCAGCACGGACGGCTACGACTACCCCAAGCTCAAGGAGACCTTCCCCGAGGACCTGCTGCAGCTCTTCCAGGAGAGCGTCGACGCCGCAGCACCCCGCACGGTGACGCCCTACTGGAGTGACGTGTCGGGATCCATCCAGAACATCTGGCACCCGCCGCGGTCCGTCGACACCGACACCCCGGAGCAGTCGAAGGTGTTCATCGAGGACGTCCTGAAGGGCGATGACCTGCTGTGACCACCACGACTGCACCCGAGACCCCCACCCGGACCAAGGACAAGGCCAAGGCCATCGCCTCCGACCGCACCGCGGCGGAGAACAGGCTGGGGCTCAAGCTGGTCGCCCCGGCCGTCGTCCTGATGCTGCTGGTCACCGCCTGGCCGATGATCCAGGCGCTCTACCTCTCGCTCTTCCGCTACCGGCTCACCGCGCCGGACGACCGGGCGTTCGTCGGGGTCGACAACTACCTGACGATCCTCAGCGACGACCAGTTCTGGAAGAGCACGCTGACCACGCTGCTGATCATGGTCGTGACGGTGGCGGTCGAGCTGGTCATCGGGTTCGCGTTCGCGATGGTGATGCACCGCATCGTCTTCGCCCGCGGCCTGATGCGCACCTCGATCCTGATCCCCTACGGCATCATCACCGTCGTCTCCGCCTTCGCCTGGCAGTTCGCGTTCTCCCTCAACAACGGCTTCGTCAACGCGTGGTTCAGCTGGCTGCCGTGGATCGCGGAGGACACCAACTGGTTCGGCGACTACTGGCACGCGATGTTCGCGATCATGGTCTCGGAGATCTGGAAGACCACGCCGTTCATGGCGCTGCTGCTGCTGGCGGGCCTGGCCCAGGTCAGCGAGGACATGCTCGAGGCCGCCAAGGTCGACGGCGCGACGTGGTGGCAGCGCCTGACCAAGGTGATCCTGCCCAACATGCGCGCGGCGATCATGGTCGCGGTGCTGTTCCGCGCCCTCGACGCCTACCGCATCTTCGACAACATCTTCGTGATGACCAAGGGAGCCGAGGGGACGCAGTCGATCTCGTTCCTGACCTACCGACAGGTCATCGAGCAGATGCAGCTGGGCCTCGGCTCGGCCATGTCGGTGCTGCTGTTCCTGTCCGTGCTGCTCCTGGCATGGCTGATCGTGAAGTTGTTCCGCGTCGACCTGGCGCAGGCGAGGGGTGAGGGCTGATGGCCGGCAACCAGAGCGGCAAGACCGCTGTCGGCACGTGGATCGGGTTCGCCCTGATCATGCTGTGGTGCCTGTTCCCGGTGGCGTGGATCATCTCGCTGTCGTTCAAGTCCGAGGGCGAGACGGCCGCGGGCAGCGCGCAGTTCCTGCCCAAGGAGCCCACCTTCGACAACTACAAGGCGATCATCGACAACCCCGACTTCATGCGGGCGCTGATCAACTCGTTCGGCATCGCGCTGATCGCCACCTTGCTGTCGGTGATCTTCGCGACGCTGGCGGCGTACGCCATCGCGCGGCTGGAGTTCAAGGGCAAGCGCCTCGTGCTCTCGCTGGCGCTGGCGATCGCGATGTTCCCGGTGGTCGCGCTGGTCGGCCCGCTCTTCGACATGTGGACCACGTTCGGGCTGTTCAACACCTGGCCCGGCCTGATCATCCCCTACATGTCCTTCACGCTGCCGCTGGCGATCTGGACGCTCTCCGCCTTCTTCCGCGAGATCCCGTGGGAGATGGAGCAGGCGGCCCAGGTCGACGGCGCCACGTCGTGGCAGGCCTTCCGGAAGGTCATCGTCCCGCTCGCCGCACCCGGCGTGTTCACGGCGGCGATCCTGACCTTCTTCTTCGCGTGGAACGAGTTCGTGCTCGCGATCTCGTTGACCTCCACCACCGCCTCGCGGACCGTGCCGGCGCAGATGTCCTTCTTCGTCGGTCCCGACCCGTTCAACCCGCCGTACGCGCAGCTCGCGACGGCGTCGGTCATCGTCACTCTGCCGGTGATCGTCATCGTCCTGCTGTTCCAGCGCAAGATCGTCGCCGGCCTCACCTCCGGCGCAGTGAAGGGGTGATCAGCTCATGGCTGCCATCGAGATGAAGAACATCGTCAAGCAGTACGGCGACGGCTTCCCCGCCGTCAACGACGTGAGCATCGACGTGGAGGACGGCGAGTTCCTGATCCTCGTCGGGCCCTCGGGCTGCGGGAAGTCCACGCTCCTGCGGATGATCGTCGGGCTGGAGGACATCACCGACGGCGACATGATCATCGGCGGGAAGAAGGTCAACGACCTCGCGCCGCGCGACCGCAACCTGTCGATGGTCTTCCAGAACTACGCGCTCTACCCGCACCTGACGGTCTACGAGAACATCGCCTTCCCGCTGCGGCTGGCCGGCAAGTCGGACTCCGAGGTCGACGAGAAGGTGCGCGACGCGTCGAAGACGCTCGAGCTCGACGAGCACCTCGAGCGCAAGCCCGGCAACCTGTCGGGCGGCCAGCGCCAGCGCGTCGCGATGGGGCGCGCGATCGTCCGGGACGCCGAGGCGTTCCTCTTCGACGAGCCGCTGTCCAACCTCGACGCCAAGCTCCGCGGCCAGATGCGCACCGAGATCTCGCGCCTGCAGAAGCGCCTCGGCATCACCACGGTCTACGTCACCCACGACCAGACCGAGGCGATGACGCTGGGCGACCGCGTCGCGGTGATGAAGCGCGGCGTGCTCCAGCAGCACGCCACGCCGCGCGAGCTCTACGAGAACCCGGCCAACCTGTTCGTCGCCGGTTTCATCGGCTCCCCGCCGATGAACTTCCTGCCGGCGAAGGTCGACGGCAACCGCGTCGAGCTGCCGTTCGGCACGGTGACGATGCCGGAGGAGCGGGCGTCGAGGGCGCAGGGCAAGGACCTGCTGATCGCCGGCATCCGACCCGAGCACTTCGAGGACGCCTCGGTCGTCGACAGCGACAAGGTCACCGACGAGGCGACCTTCAAGGCCACCGTCGACGTGGTGGAGTGGCTCGGCAACGAGGCCTACGCCTACATCCCGTTCGAGGCGCCCGACGAGGTGCGCGAGCAGCTCACGCAGCTCGAGAAGGACCTCGACGGCGAGTCGCTGCGTACGCAGCTGGTGATCTCGCTCGACGGGGCCAGCCGGATCAGCGAGGGCGACGAGGCCACCATCTGGGTCGACGCCCGCAAGATCCACCTCTTCGACCCGAGCACCGGCGAGAACCTCACCATCGACGCCGACAACGCCGGCATCATCCCCGACGGCAACGCGATGGCGAAGGCCGAGAAGGTCGGCGAGGAGCAGGACGGCGTCAAGCCGGGAGCCGACCAAGCGACCAGCTGACCGCAGCACGGATGTCCGACCCCGCTGGTCGGCGCGGAACCGAGGCCCCGAGAGCACCGCTCCCGGGGCCTCGCCGCGTCGCGGGAGGGGCGTCGTACGACCGCGCGCGTTGGTGCGGCAGGACTCGGCGAGGACTTGGTTGGGACTTGGTGGGGAACTCCGACACCTCGTGGGGGTTGTACGCCCCTCCCAGTGACGGACTCCCCGCTCGAGCGGGGACTCTGCGAGAGGGGTGGCCGGGAATTCCGGTCCGGTCCGGGGGGCTCAGGCGGGCGGCTGGGGCGCCGCGTGCAACCACGCGGCGGCGTAGGGCTCGAGCCGGACGGCGCCGTCGTGGAGCTCCGGCCGCTCGCCGGTGAGGGCGTCCACCAGGTCGTCGGTGTGCAGGCCCAGCCAGAACAGGACGTCGGCGGACACCCACGCCTCCCGGTCGGTGACGTTGGCGGCAGCGAGGAGCGGGCCGTCCGGGTGCCGCCGGACGACGAGCAGCACGCCGGGGTCACGCGGGTCCCAGATCTCGGTGGGCGAGGCCGCGTGCAGGTGCGGCAGCGAGCGTCGTACGTCGACCAGGTGCCGCAGCCCGGACGTGATGCCGTGCGGGTCGTCGGCCACCGATGCCCACGGCATCACCGGCCGGTGCACCCACCGGTTGTCGGCGGCGTGGTCGGGGACGTCGGCCCACCCGATGTCGTTGAGCAGACCGACCTCGTCGCCCATCCAGATCACCGGCAGCCCGCCGAAGGACAGGATGATCGCGTGCGCGAGCAGGATGCGCGCGGCCGCGTGCGGGTCGCCCGCCTCGAGGCCGGCGAGCGAGGCCAGCGACCCGGAGATGCGCCGGTCCCCCGTCTGCTCGTTGTGCTGGAAGACCAGCCCCCGCGCCCACGAGCCGGGGAAGGACCCGGAGTACCAGTCCGACAGGAAGCGCCGGTGGGCGACGGGGTCGAGGCCGACCGCGCGGGCGTCCTCGTCGGAGATCGCCCAGCCGATGTCGTCGTGGCAGCGCACGTAGGTGATCCAGGCCGTCGTCGACGGCGGCTGCGGCAGCTGCTGGAGGGCGTACGTCGCCAGCCTGGCGTCGCGGGACGCGAGCATCGACCAGACCTGCACCATGAGGCCGTTGTGGTAGGCGAGGTCGCTGACCTTGCCGGCGTGCTCGCCCACGCCGAGGTAGGCCGGCAGGTCCGCCGGGCCGACGATCGCCTCGGCCTTGAAGAGCACGGCGGGTGCGGCGATGCGGGCCACCGTGCGCAGCGCGCGGGTGAGGAGGTGCACCTCGGGCTGGTTCTGGCAGTCGGTGCCGAGCCGCTTCCAGATGAAGGCGATCGCGTCGAGGCGGAACACCTCCACGCCCAGGTTGGCCAGCGACAGGATGAGGTCGGCGAACTCGCGCAGGACGGCGGGGTTGGACCAGGCCAGGTCCCACTGGTAGTCGTTGAAGGTCGTCCAGACCCAGCCCGCCAGCTCGTCGTCCCAGGTGAAGCTGCCGGGCGCGAAGTCGGGGAAGACCTCCGGCAGGGTCGCCTCGTAGGCGTCCGGCACCTCGCGGTCGGGGTGGACGTGGAAGTAGGCGCGCTTGGCCTCGTCCCCCGCCCGCGCGGCGACCGCCCACTCGTGCTCGCGCGCCACGTGGTTGAGCACGAGGTCCAGGCACAGGCTGATGCCCTCGCCGCGCAGCGTGGTCGCGAGGTCGCGCAGGTCGTCGACCGTGCCGAGGTCGGGCCGCACGGAGCGGTAGTCCATGACCGCGTAGCCGCCGTCGTTGGGCGCCGGACGTGGCGTCAGGAGCGGCATCAGGTGCAGGTAGCCGACGCCCAGCCCCCGCAGGTACGCCGCCCGCTCACCCACCCCGCGCAGGGTGCCGGCGAAGCGGTCGGCGTAGGCGGCGTAGCCGACCATCGACGGCCGCTGGAACCAGTCGGGGTCTCGCAGCCGCTGCTCGTCGAGCGCCCGCAGCTCGGCCGGACGGGCGTCGTGCGCGGCGCGGGCGACCTCGACCAGGGCCCGGGTCACCTCCGGCGCGGCCTCGGCGCCGTAGACCCGCGACACCGTGTCGTGGAGGTCGGGCTCGAGGGTGGCGAGGCGCTCCTCGAAGTCGTTCACGCGCCCAGTATGGCGAAGTGCGGCGACCTACGCTGGGGTCGTGAGCCACGACCCGTCCCTGCGCCCACGCGACCACTTCACGCCGCGCCGGGGCTGGCTGAACGACCCCAACGGCCTCGTCCTGCACGACGGTGAGTACCACCTGTTCTTCCAGCACCTGCCCGACTCCCTGGTGCACGGGCCGATGTCGTGGGGCCACGCGGTGAGCGAGGACCTCCTCGACTGGACCGAGCTCCCGGTCGCCCTCGCCGCCACCGACACCGAGCACGTCTGGTCGGGCAGCGTGGTCCACGACGCGGCCGACACCTCCGGCCTCGGCGGGGACGGCGCCGGGCCGCTGGTGGCGTTGTGGACCGCCTTCGAGCCGGTCGGCGGGATGCAGCGCCAGTCCGTGTCGTGGAGCGTCGACCGCGGCCGCACGTGGACGTCGTACGCCGCCAACCCCGTGCTCGACATCGGCTCCACCGCGTTCCGCGACCCCAAGGTCCTGCGGGACGGGAACGAAGACGGGGCCGGCTGGCTGATGGTGCTCGTGCTGTCCGAGGAGCGCAGGGTCGAGACCTACCGGTCGCCAGACCTGCTGCACTGGGAGCACGCGTCGTCGTTCGGGCCGACGGGCTCGGTCGAGGGAATCTGGGAGTGCCCCGACCTGCTCCGCGTCCCGGTCGAGGGGCTCGACGAGACAGCGGTGGTGATGCTCGTCAGCGTCCAGGAGGGGGCCCCGGCCGGCGGGTCGGGGATGCAGTACTGGGTCGGCGAGCTCGACGGCGCCGACTTCCGCCCCACCCAGGACGCACGGTGGATGGACCACGGCGCCGACTTCTACGCCGCGGTGTCCTACGCCGACGCGCCGGAGCCCCTCGTGCAGGGCTGGATGAGCAACTGGCGGTACGCCGACCTGGTGCCCGCCGCGACCCACCGCGGCGCGATGACGCTGGCCCGCACCCTCGCGCTGCGCCCCCGCGACGGCGAGCTGGCCCTGGTGCAGCGGCCGGTCGTGCGCCACTCCCCCGTCGTGCACGAGCTCCGCGACGAGCCCCTGGCGGGCACCCGGGTGCTGCCCGTCGCGGCCCGCACGTGCCGGGTCGTCCTCGAGGTGGAGCCGGGCGACGCCGACCGGGTCGGGGTCCACGTCCGGACCGGCACCGGGACCGGGCACCGCACGACGGTGTGGGTCGAGCCGGGCTCCGGGACCGTCGGGCTCGACCGGCGCGCGTCGGGCGAGACCGGCTTCCACGAGGCGTTCGCGGCCGTGCACACCGCCCCGCTGGTCCGCGGTGACGGGCCGGTCCGCCTCGAGGTCGTGGTGGACGAGTCGTCGGTGGAGGTGTTCGTCGGCGGCGGCGAGGTCGCGCTCACCGACCTGGCGTTCCCCGACCCCGGGGACGACGGCCTCGCCGTCTTCGCCGAGGGCGGCACGGCGCTCGTGCGGCACCTCGTCGTGCACGCCTGAGCCCCCGGGAGCGGGGCTCCCGGGGGCTCGAGAGGCGGTCAGTCGGAGAGGCGCTCGCCCGTGTCGGTGTCGAAGACGTGCACGTGCTGCGGGTCGGTCGTGACGTAGAGCGTCTCGCCCTTGCGCGGCTGGGTGCGGCCCACGACGCGGATGATCACGTTGGACGGAACGCCCTCGACGTCGCTGGTGCCGTAGACGAAGCTGTCGGCACCGAGCTCCTCCACGACCGTGATGCGCACCGGGAGCCCGCCCTCGGAGTCGGAGACGAGGCGCCAGTTCTCCGGACGCACGCCGACGGTGACCTTGCCGGACATCTTCTTCTCCGCGGTCGGGTCGACGGGCACCTTGTAGCCCCCGACCTTGACCGTGCCGTCCTCGGCCGCGACACCCTCCAGCAGGTTCATCTGCGGGGAGCCGATGAAGCCGGCGACGAAGAGGTTGGCGGGCTTGTCGTAGAGCTTGAGCGGGGTGTCGACCTGCTGCAGCACGCCGAGCTTCATCACCGCGACCCGGTCGCCCATCGTCATCGCCTCGACCTGGTCGTGGGTGACGTAGACGGTCGTGACACCGAGGTCCTGCTGCAGGCGCGCGATGTCGGTGCGCGTCGCGACGCGCATCTTCGCGTCCAGGTTGGACAGCGGCTCGTCCATGCAGAACACCTGAGGCGCCCGCACGATCGCACGACCCATCGCGACCCGCTGGCGCTGACCACCCGAGAGCGCCTTCGGCTTGCGCTCGAGGTACTCGGTGAGCTGCAGGATCTCGGCCGCCTTCGCGACCCGCTCCTTGCGCTCGGCCGCCGGGACCTTGGCCATCTTCAGCGAGAACGCCATGTTCTCCTCCACCGACATGTGCGGGTAGAGCGCGTAGTTCTGGAACACCATCGCGATGTCACGGTCCTTGGGCGGGACGTTGGTGACGTCACGGTCACCGATGTAGATCTTCCCGTCGTTGACCTCTTCCAGCCCCGCGAGCATCCGCAGGGTCGTGGACTTGCCGCACCCCGAGGGCCCGACGAGGACCATGAACTCGCCGTCCTTGATCTCCAGGTCGATGCCGGGCACGGCCGGCTCATCGGCGCCGGGATACCACCGCTGCGCCTTCTCGAACGTCACTGATGCCATGTTCTGCTCCTTCACCGGCAGGTACGTGCCGGACGATCCGTAGTGAAGTGACAGGGGTCACAGTAGCGCGATTCATGCCGGGCGGACCGAACCGCCTGCGCGCACGCGCATCGGGACGGAGTCGGTGCCTCCGTGGTCCGCCGGGTCGAGGAGCCGGCGTACGGCGAGCGCGCCGAGCTCGGTGAAGGGGAGCTCGACCGACGTCAGCGCGGGTCGCAGCCAGCCCGCCAGCGCGGAGCCGTCGAAGGAGACCACACTGACGTCGTCGGGCACGCGCAGACCTGCCTCGGCGAGCGCCTGGTAGACGCCCATCGCGAGGCGGTCGTTCATGCAGACCAGGCCGTCGGCGCGGCCGCCGCCCGCGAGCCAGCGGCTGGTCGCCTCGAACCCCTCGGTCACCGACCAGTCGCAGCGCACCAGGCCTGCGACGTCGAGGCCGTGGGTGGCGAGCTCGGCGCGGATCCCGGCCATCCGGCGTGGACCCGCCGTCGCCTCCGGCACCGGGTCCTCGCCCACGACCCACACCTCCCGGGCGCCGGCGGCCAGCAGGGTGGCCACGGCGGCCCGGCCCCCGCCCTCGTCGTCGGGCACCACCGACGGGAGCCGCTCGTCGAGGTCCTCGCAGTTGAGCAGCACCGACCGCACGCCGCGCAGGCCCTGCGGCAGGTGGACGGTGCGGGCGGTGCGGGTGGCATAGACCACTCCGTCGACGTCGCGCTCGAGCATCTCCTCGATCAGCAGCCGCTCGAGCTCGGGGTCGCCCCCGCTCTCCCCCATCACGACGAGGTGGTCGAGCTCGCGTGCCGCCAGGCTCGCCCCGGTCAGCATGCTGCTGCCGTACTGCTCGCCGGCGATCTGGTCGGACACGAGCCCGACCGTCGCCGTACGCCGGGTGCGGAGGCTGCGCGCGCTGCGGTTGGGCCGGTAGCCCAGGTCGGCCACGGCCGCCTGCACCTTGGCCACGGTGGCCGGCGCGATCCGCATCTCGTCGGCGCGGCCGTTGAGGATGTAGGAGGCGGTGGTGGGCGACACGCCAGCCTCGGCCGCCACGTCCGCGAGCATCACGCGACGTCGTGTTCTCACTGCCACTCCCTCGTCTCCCGGTCGTCGGGTCGTCGCGGGTCCGTCGACGCGCGCCGAAGCATGCCGCAGCGGTGGTGCGCCTGCGGCGGGAACGTGTCCGAAACGTTGCTTGACACCGGTCCCGCCCGGCACACATGATGCGGCTGATTCGATTCAGCAGTGGTACACGTCACACTACGACACAGAGGCTGAGCGGGACAGACCCCGCCATCCGAGGAGGCACCCTCATGCGACTGACTGCGACACGGCGCCGGACGGCGTTCGCCGCGACGGCGGCGGCACTGGCCCTGACCACGACCGGCTGTCTCGGCAGCGACGACGACGGTGGGGGCGGAGGTGAGAGCGGCGGTGACGACGGCGTGGTCGAGATCCTCGCCACGACCGACCCGCTCGTCTTCGACGGGCTCAAGGCCAAGGTCGAGGAGGAGGCCGAGGCCGCGGGCATCGAGGTCAACATGGAGCGCGTCGACAACATCAACCAGCTGATCCTCACCCGCATCCAGGCGGGCGACCCGCCGGACATCGCGGTCATCCCGCAGCCAGGCGTCATCAAGCAGATCGTCGACCGCGGCGAGGGCGTCGAGCTCACCGACGACATCGTCCCCGCAGACCTGATCGCCGACATGACGCCCGGCACGCTGGAGGCCGGCCAGATCGACGGCACCCAGTACGGCCTGATGATCAGCATGAACGTCAAGAGCCTGGTCTTCTACAACAAGCAGGCCTGGGAGGAGGCGGGCTACGAGGCTCCCGAGACCCTCGACGACCTGGCCGCGCTCACCGAGCAGATCAAGAGCGACGGGGGCACCCCGTGGTGCTTCGGCATCGAGTCCGGTGCCGCCACCGGCTGGCCGGCCACCGACTGGTTCGAGGACCTGATCATGCGCTACGGCGGTGCCGACGTCTACAACCAGTGGGTCACCAACGAGGTGAAGTTCGACTCCGACGTCGTGCGCCAGGCCGCCGACTACTTGGAGACCAACGTGCTCGCCGAGGGCAACGTCCCGGGCGGGCGCAGCTCCATCGCCAGCGTCAACTTCGGCGACGCCGAGGACACCATGTGGGAGGACGAGCCGGGCTGCTGGATGTTCAAGCAGGGCAACTTCGTCGTCTCCGCCGACTTCATGCCGCAGGACGTCGTCGACAACGTCGACGAGCGGATCGGCGTCTTCGGGTTCCCGCCGGCCGAGGCCGGTGGCGAGAACCCGGTCCTGGGCGGCGGTGACCTGGCGACGCTGCTCGAGGACAACGACGACTCCCGCGCGATCATGGAGATCCTGGCCGGCGTCGAGCTCGGCACCACGGCGGCACCCGAGAGCTCCTTCATCTCGCCGCACACGGAGTTCGACACCTCGCTCTACCCGAGCGACCTCACCCGGCAGATCGCCGACGTGGCCTACCAGGCCGACCCCTTCCTCTTCGACGGGTCGGACCAGATGCCCGGCGAGGTCGGTGCCGGCAGCTTCTGGAAGGAGATGACGGCGTGGATCAGCGAGCAGCAGGACCTCGACACCACGCTGACCAACATCGACGACAGCTGGCCCTCCAGCTGAGCGATGCCCGCGGGGACGCGGTCGGCCGCCACAGCGGGCGGCCGTCCCCCCTCCCGGCACCCGTCCTCCCCCGTCACGTGCCCATCCAGGAGCGAGACACATGGTCCTGAAGATCCTCAACACCCTGATCACCGTCGGCGTGGGCATCCTTGCCGCGCTCGTCCTCTACTGGTTGCTCAACAAGCTCGCAGAGCTGCTGCCTGGTCCGTGGGAGGACCGGATCAAGCCCTACCTCTACATCCTCCCCGCCTACGCCGCCCTGGTGTTCTACCTCGTCTATCCCGCCGTCCAGACCGTCGTCTTCAGCTTCGCCAACCCCACGAGCACGGCATGGGTGGGATGGGACAACTACACGAAGCTCCTCCAGAGCGAGAACTTCCAGGACACGCTGTTCAACACGCTGCTCTGGATGATCGTCGTCCCGGTGGTCGTGGTGGCGCTCGGGCTGGCCATGGCCGTCCTCGCCGACCGGCTCAACCCGCGGTGGGAGAGCACGTCCAAGACGATCATCTTCCTGCCGATGGCGATCAGCGCCGTCGGCGCCGGCGTCGTGTGGGGGCTGGTCTACGACTACCGCCCGGAGGGACGCGAGCAGATCGGCCTGCAGAACGCCATCGTCACCGCGCTGGGCTTCGACCCCGTGGCGTGGCTGCAGCTCGACCAGCTCCACATCAACAGCTTCTTCCTGATGATCATGCTGATGTGGGCCCAGGTCGGCTTCTCGATGGTGCTGCTGTCCGCAGCGGTGAAGGGCGTCCCGGAGGACACCCTGGAGGCCGCCCGCATCGACGGGGCCAACGAGCGCGACATCTTCTTCCGGGTGGTCGTGCCGCAGATCTGGGGGACGGTGCTGACCGTCTACGTCACGACGCTCATCGGCGTGATGAAGATCTTCGACATCGTCTACGTGATGACCAACGGCGGCTTCAACACCAACGTGGTCGGCAACGAGTTCTTCAACCAGCTCTTCAGCAACTTCAACAACGGCGCGGCCGCGGCGATCGTCGTGATGCTGATGCTGGCCACCGTCCCGATCATGTTCTACCAGGTGCGCAACTTCCGTCGCGAGGAGATGATGGGATGACCTCGACACAGACCACGATGGCAGCAGCCACGCCGACGGAGAAGACGCGCAAGCGCGCCTCGCGCGAAGGACAGCCTCAGAAGGCGGGCTGGTTCGCCAGGATCGTCGTCCTCACCCTGTGCTTCCTGTGGATCGTGCCGGTGGTCGGGCTCTTCCTGACCTCCTTCCGGCCACGGGACGACGCCAACGAGACCGGCTGGTGGACGCTGTTCTGGACCCCGTCGGCATGGAGCCGGCTGAGCTTCGACAACTACGTCACCGCATGGAACGACGCCGGGCTCGACATTGCGTTCGTGAACACCCTCGCGATCGCGCTGCCGGCGACCTTCATCCCGATCCTGGTCGCGGCCTTCGCGGCCTACGCGTTCACCTTCATGGAGTTTCCGGGCCGCAACTTCCTGTTCCTGGCCGTGGTGAGCCTCCTGGTGGTGCCCAACTACATCGCGTTCGTGCCGATCCTGCGCATCTACAGCGACCTGCAGATCGCCGGCACGTTCCCGGCGGTGTGGCTGGCGCACATCGGGTTCGGCATGTCGCTGGCGATCTACATCCTGCGCAACTACATGGCGACTCTGCCCAAGAGCCTCATCGAGTCGGCGAAGATCGACGGCGCGAGCCACTTCCAGACGTTCTTCCGGCTCGTGCTGCCGATGTCGGTGCCGGCGCTGGCGGCGTTCGCGATCTTCCAGTTCCTCTGGGTCTGGAACGACCTGCTGGTGGCGCTCATCTTCGTCGGTCCGGGCGACAACGCACCGATCACGGTGGCGCTGCGCAACAACCTGATGGGCCAGGCCGGGGCGGGCCAGCACCTGGTCACGGCCGGCGGCTTCATCTCGATGATCCTGCCGATCATCGTGTTCCTCTTCATGCAGCGGTTCTTCGTCCGCGGCCTGACCGCGGGGGCGGTGAAGGGCTGAGCAGCACCGTCGTCGCCCGGCGTGGGACGCCGGGCGGCGTCGGTGGCATCGCTCAGTAGGTGCCGAGGTACTTCTTCGGGGTGCCCGGCGCGGGCTGTCGCTGCACGGTGACCGAGCCCATGAGGGCCATCCCGCGGATGCGCACGACCGGCGACCCCGGGCCGATCTCGGCGGGCACCTTGTCCTTGGCCTGGGTGAACTCGCCCATGATCGGGGTGCCGTCCATGACGACGTGCATGTCGGCCGGCACGATCACCTTGACCTCACCCATGATCGAGCTGGCGTTGATGAGCGTCTCGCGGGCCGACAGCTGCGCCTGGCGCAGGTCGATCACGACGCTGCCCATCAACGCGAACGCGCTGTGGTGCTCAGGCACCGACCAGACACCCTGGCGCTTGCACTCGCTCATGATCGCGACCGACGAGTTGTGGCCGACCGCCGGCACCGACGACGGCGTACGACGCACGGGTGAGCCGGCCGGTGGCGCCACGGGCCCGGTGGGCTGCAGGTCGAGCGTGATCGGCACGAGCTCGCCGTAGGTCTTGGCCTGCCAGGTCAGCTCGAGGCGCTCCTCGAGCTCGTCGAGGTCGATGCGGCCGTCTCCCGCAGCGTCGCGCAGCACGTCGGAGACGCGCTGGCGGTCGGCGTCGGAGATGCGCATCTGCGACGGGTCGTGCGGGCGGTTCTCGATCTCCCCCATGGCTCCAGCCTAGCGAGGAGCAGCGGCCGCGACCCGTGACGGGCGTCAGGGGGCGACCCGCCCGCCCGGACCGGGTAGATCCGTGGACATCCGGGTCCGGTCGAAGGATTCTGGGAGGACGACGTCTCGGGCCCTGCGCCAGCGGCTGCCGGAGGTGACATGGGCGCGCTACCCAGCCCGGACCTGCCACCGGGCGCGCACCAGGACCTGGCCCGAGCGCTGCACGACCTGCACCACCGGGCCGGATGGCCCAGCCTCCGCTCGCTGGCCCGCCGCACCGGGGTCTCCCACACCACGGTCTCCAAGGTCCTCTCCGGCCGGGGCCTCCCGCCCTGGGGGACCGTCGAGCTCCTCGTGGAAGCGATGGGTGGCGACCGGCCGGAGTTCCACGACCTGTGGCTCGCCGCGTCGTCGACCGGCGACGAGGGGCCTCGCCCTCCGCCACCCGCGATCGCGGGTCGTCGCGCCGAGCTCGTCGTCGTCCGCCACCACCTCGACGGCAACGGCGGCCTCCTGGTCGTGACCGGTGAGGCCGGCATCGGCAAGTCGACGCTCGTGGACGCTGCCGCGTCCCTGGCGGACGCCTACGTGGCGGTCGGGCGCTGCCTGCCGTTCTCCACCGAGGTCCCCCTCATGCCGGTGGTGGAGCTGATGCGGTCGATCCACGACTCGGACGACGGGCGGTGGATCGACGAGGCGCTGGCGGACTGTCCCGGCTACGCCCGCGAGGCGCTGGCCCGGTTGCTGCCGGAGCTCGGCGTCGACGCAGCGACCACCGACGACGTGGACTTCGCCCAGCAGCACCTGTACGCCGCCGTGGCGGCGGTGCTGGCCCGGCTCGCGGCGTCGCGACCCCTCGCGCTGGTCGTGGAGGACCTGCACGTGTCGGACGCCACCACCCTCGACCTGCTGGAGTACGTCCTGTCGCGCGGGCCGCACGTCCCGGTCGCGGTGACGTGGCGCGTCGACGACCCGAAGGTCCCGCAGTGGCGCAGCGAGTGGCTCGCACGCGTGCAGGCCCTCCCCGGGACCCAGACCGTCGCCCTGGGCCCGCTCACCCTGGAGGAGACATGCGACCAGCTCCGGCTGGCCGGGTGGCCCGACGGCACCCCGGACCGCGCCCAGCGCATCCACCGGCGGTCGCGGGGACACCCCCTCTTCACCGCGCAGCTCGCCATCCAGGGGGACGACCCGAGCCTCCCGCCGCTCCTGGCCGACCTCCTCGACCGACGCCTCGGCGACCTCTCTCCGGACCAGGACCGGGTGACCACTGCGCTCGGCGTGGCCGACCGCCCGGTCGACGTCGAGCTGCTCGCGGACGCGACCGGCCTCGACGAGGACACCGTCCTGGTCACGCTGAGGCAGCTGGCGGCGCGGCACCTGGTGAGCGTGGGCCCGACCGACATGGTCCGGCTGGCGCACCCCCTGCTGGCCGAGGCCGCTCGTCGACGGCTCCTCCCCGGCGAGGTACGGCGACTCCACCGCACGTTCGCCGAGCTGCTCGGACGCGCCGGCGGGGCGGACCCGGCCGTCGTCGCCGAGCACTGGCGGCTCTCGGGCGGGGCGTCCGAGGAGGCCCGGTGGCGAGCCGCCGCCGCCCGTCAGGCGCGCCGCCGTACCGACCCACGCTCGGAGGCCGAGCACTGGCTGCGGATCCTCGAGCTGGGCCGCCAGCACGTCGTGGCTCCCGAGGGCCTGGTGACCGCGTGGCTCTCCGCCTTCGACGCCCTGCAGCTCTCGGGCCGGCTCGAGGCCTGCGCGGCGCTGGTGGACGACGCCCAGCCGGACGTCGACGCGCTCCCCGACGAGCAGGCCGCCAAGGTGATCCGGCGCGCGGCGCAGGTCGTCTGGCTCGTCGGGGACGACCCGGAGGCCTCCGTCGTGCTGGCCGACCGGGCACTCGACCGCCTGGCCGGCCACCCGGTCGGCGCCGGTCTCGTCCACGTCCTGGACCAGCGCGCCGACGCCCTGATGGACCTCGCTCGCTACGACGAGGCGACGCGCGATCTGCAAAGCGCGCTCGACGCCTGCGCGGAGCTCGACGACGACGCGCTCTACTTCCAGACCGCCGCCACCCTGGCCTGGCACGTGGGCCACCTCGGCGACCTGGCCGCCGCGCTCGAGCTGTTCCGCCGGGCGCGGAGCCGGGTGGACGGCACGGCCGGCCCGTGGCGGGAGGCGCACCTCGCGATGATGCACACCGACGTGCTCCTGCAGCACCACCGCCCGCCCCACGAGGTCGAGGCGGCCGCCCAGCAGGCGCTGGACCTCGCGCGGGAGTGGCAGCTCGACTTCCACATGCTCACCCTGGTCAAGGCCAACGTCGTGGAGGCCTACCTCGACGCCGGCCGGACGGGCGAGGCCGCTGTCCGCCTCGTCGACGTGCCCCGGTCGCAGAGCTACGACGACTGGCCGGGGCAGTGGGTCGCGGCACGCCTCGACATCGTGCAGGGCCGGACGGACGACGCGATCGAGACCATGCGCGGACTGGTCAAGGTCGGCGGCAGTCCACGCAACCGGCTGAACCGGGCGGTGTGGGAGGCGACCGCGCTGCTGTGGCAGGACGAACCGGTTCAGGCGTGGGACGTGCTGCGGGACTCGCTCGAGGCCTTCCTCGACTCCCCCGGGATCGTCGACTACTGGCTGGCGTTCCTGGTGCTCGCCCGAGCCGCGGCCGACCTGTGCGCGTCGCCGGGACGTCGAGCCACCACGGAGGCGACGACGGCGATCGAGGACCTGGCGGACCTGCGTCGACGGGCGCGATTCGACCCGCTCGACCCGCGACGGTCCTCGGCGGGGGTGGCGGCCGGGACGTCCTGGGACGCCGAGCTGGACCGTGCCCGCGGCGTCGACACCGTGGACCAGTGGTCGCGAGCCGCGACCGCCTGGGGTCACCTCGGTCGACCGCACGCAGCGGCGTACTGCCGCTGGCGAGCGGCCCAGGTGGCGCTCCGCGAGGACCGGGGGGTCGTCGCCGCGCGGCTGCTGCGGCGCGCCGCGGGCGAGGCCCGCGAGCACGTCCCCCTGTCCCGGGCGATCGCGGAGACGTCCCGGTGAGGACGCGGACGGATCCCCGCTCCTGAGGAGCAGGGATCCATCGGGTGGACCCGGCCAAGGGACAAGGACCGGACGCCCCCCGACGGCGTCCGGCCGGCCCCCTCACAGGCCGTTGTCCCGGAAGTCCAACCGGTTCAGGTTCCGTGCCTCGGGCGGATCGGTCGTGCGGTCCTTCGCCGGCGCCTTGCCGTACTCGTCACCGAAGTCGAGGCGGTTGCCCGTGGTGTGGTCCGGCACGGTGACCGTGTCGGTCTTCTCGGCCTTGTTGCGGCTGATGTCCTGCGCGGGCGGGTCGAGGTCAGCCCCACAGGCGGCCAGGGCGGGGAGGACGACGGCCACCGCGGCACAGGCAGCGAGACGGCGGCGGACGGCGTGCGAGCTCTCGTTCATGTGGTGTCCCTTCGTGGTCCCGGACCTCGAGCGGTCCGGGGGATGTCCTTCCACGGTGGGACCGGTGGGCGACCGGTTGACACGGGTTGACGAACGCTGACACCTGGTCCGTCCCCGGTCTGGACCGGCGGCCCGGGACGCGTCTGGACAACCCTCCGCCCCGGGTCGATCCTGAAGGAGACCCTGGGAGGGCCGATGGGCCTGCTGCACCAGCCCGAGCTCGAGGCCGGACCCCACCGCGACCTCGTCGACGCACTGCACCGCCTGCACCACGAGGCAGGACGGCCCAGCGTCCGCGCCATCGCCCGCCGCGCGGGGTGCTCGCACACCACCGTGTTCCACCTCTTCACGCACCCGCGCCTGCCCGCGTGGTCGCTCGTCGAGGTGGTGGTGCCGGCGCTCGGGGGCGACCCGGCCGACTTCCGCGACCTCTGGCTGGCCGCGACGGCGGACGGCGTGCGGCACCTGCCCCCTCCCGCCCGAAGCATCGCGGGGCGCCGCGCCGAGCTCCTCGTCGTACGTCGTCACCTCGAGGCCGGTGGCGGGCTGCTGGTCGTCACCGGCGAGCCGGGCATCGGCAAGACGACCCTCCTCGCCGCGGCCGCCCAGCAGGTGTCCACCTTCGTGGCCAGGAGCAGCGGGTTTCCCCTCCTGTCCGACGCACCCTTCGCGGTCGTGTCCGACGCGCTGCGCCAGGTCTGGCTCGCCGACGAGGGACGGTGGATGGGCCAGGCACTGGCCCGCTGCCCCGACTTCGTGGCCCCGGCGCTGGCGCGGGTCCTGCCGGAGATCGGGCTGCCCGGTCGCGACGTCGAGGACCGGTTCGCGACCGCCCGCCTCTTCGCCGCCGTCGAGTCCACCCTCGCCGCCCTGACCGCGCTCCGTCCCCTGGCGCTCGTGGTCGAGGACCTCCACTGGGCCGATCCGAGCTCACGCGGCTTCATCGAGCGGCACGTCGTCGGCGGCCGGGGCGTCCCGATCGTCGGCAGCCTGCGCACGGGCGAGTCGCCCGGGGCCGACGCGTGGCTCGTCCGCACGCGTCGCGAGGCAGCGCTCGTGCTCAACCTGGCGCCCCTCACACGCAAGGAGACCCGCGAGCAGCTCCGGATGCTCCTGGGGCCGCGGCTGCGGCGCAGTGACGTCGAGCGGGTGCACCTGCTCGGGCAGGGGGTGCCACTGTTCACCGAGGAGCTGGCGCGCTCGACGACGGCCGACACGGTCCCGGAGCCGCTCGCCGACCTGCTCGCCCGTCAGCTCGACCAGCTGGGCCCGAGCGCCCGGGCCGTGCTGCTCGTCGCGGCGCTGGCCGACCGTCCCCTGCCCCCGCAGCTCCTCGCGGACGCGACATCGATGGACCAGCCCGAGCTCACCGACGCCCTGCGCGAGCTCGTGGCCCGCCACCTGCTCGCCGACCCCTACACCTCGACCGACGTCACCGTCCGGCACCCGTTGATGTCCGCCACCGTGCGCGCCCGGCTCGTGCCGGGCGAGGCTGCCCCGACCCATCGCCGGCTGGCATCCGCGCTGGCCGCGACCCCGCACCCCTCGGCCGCCGAGGTCGCCGAGCACTGGCGCCGCGCCGGGGACCCGCGCGAGGAGCTGCCGTGGCGCGTCGCCGCCGGCCGCGCGGCGTGCAGCGGGCTGGCGCGGGACGAGGAGGCCGCCCACTGGGAGCGGGCACTCGAGCTGTGGCCGGCGGACGGTCCGGCCCCCGCCGATGCCGGGATCGTGAGGTCCGAGCTGCTCCTGGAGCTCGTCCACGCCATGATCGGCTCCGGGCGCACCGAGCAGGCCGGTGACTGGGTGGCGGAGGCCCTGGCCCTCGCGCCGGCGCTCCCGGCGACCGGCCACGCGCTCGCACTGCGCCGGGCCAGCCAGGTGCTCGCTCACGTCGATCCCGACGCCGCCGTGCTCCTCGCCGACCAGGCCATCGCCGTGCTGGAGTCCCTCGGCGACCAGGCCTCCCTCGTGCGGGCCCTGGGCGACAAGTCGTGCGCCCTGCGCGGAGCCGGGCGCAACACCGAGGCGGACGCGGTCATCGACCGCACGCTCCAGCTCAGCGCCCGGCTGGGCGATCCAGCGCTCCACCGCGACGCCCTCGCCGAGCGCGCCTGGCACGACGTCGCCCTCGGGCGCACCGTCGTCGGGCTGCGCGCGGTCCGCGAGGCGCGGTCGATCCTCGTCGAGGGAAATCCGTTCAGCGACGTGTGGCTCGGCACCTACCACACCGACCTGCTGCTGATGCTGTGCGCGCGAGCCGACGAGGTGGCCGACGCGGCGGACGCCGGGCTGGCCGCCGTGCGCGAGGCCGGGATCGACTCGTTCGTCCTGAGCACGATGCTGGTGTGCAACGTGGCCGAGGCGCGGATCCACGAGGGCGCCGTCGGCGCCGCCTCGAGGCTGGTCCGCCCCCGCACGAGGGACGACCCCCGGCACGCGACGCGCTTCCTGCACCTCACCCGCGCCTGGGTCGAGGTGCTGCACGGCGACCTCGAGGCCGCCGATCGACGCCTGGAGAAGGTCGGCGCGCTCGACCTCGGCACCAGCGCCCACCGGCAGGCGTTGCTCCACGTCCAGGCGTTGTGCGACCTGTGGCGCGGGCTCCCCGCGCAGGCGCTCGACCACATCGGCGAGGGCATCGCCGGTGAGACAGCCACGTCGTGGTCGCCCTACACCGGGTCGCTCCTCTGCCTCGCCGCCCGCGCGGCCGCCGACGTCGCCGAGGTCGACCCGACCCGCCGGCGCGCCCTCGTCGCCCGGCTCGCCGCGTGGCAGCAGCAGTGGTCACCCGACCCGCTCGCCCCGGAGGCCGTCCATGCCGCGGCCCCTGCGGCCCGGAGCACGTGGCGTGCCGAGCTCGCCCGGCTCCACGGCATCGACCGGCTGGAGCACTGGGCCGGGGCGGCCGAGCAGTGGGACCTCGTCGGGCGACCGCACGAGGCGGCGTACTGCCGCTGGCGGGCGGGCGTGCTCGCGCTGCGCGAGGGCCGCGGCACGCTGGGCGGACGGCTGCTGCGACGTGCCCACGCCCAGGCGCGCGGGCACGTGCCCCTCCTCGCCCTGATCGACCGGGCCCGAGCCCAGGTCAGCGCGCCCGCGGCGCAGCGACGTGCTGGTAGTCCTTCGACGACACCCAGTAGCCGCCCCACTCCCACCCGATCCGTCTGAAGGCGGCGACGACGATGTCGCCGCTGCGGACCGCGCCCAGCCGGTCGGGTGCCCCACGGCTGCGGTCGATCGCTGCGAAGCGCCGACCGTTCGGCGGGTCGACGCGCCCCGGACGGACGTAGGGGTTCTGCACGGGGTTGATGTCGATCGCCTCGCCGTAGGCGTGCTGCGACCAGGCTCGTCTGTCCCGCGACGCGGCGGCAGTTGAAGCCGGAGGTGTTGTTGGCCGCCATCGAGAGGTCGTCGTCGGCGCGGTAGGCGTCCACGAGCCGCATCCGGGCGATCGGGAAGCCGGCGTCGTAGAGGCGTCCGAAGGCCTCGGTCACCTCGCGGGCCCACCGCCGGTGGACGACCATCTCGCCGGTGCGGGCGCGGCCGTCGTAGTCGCGGTGCGTCATCCGGAGGTGCCGCAGGTCGCTCAGCGGGACGGGGCACCCGGGTCGGTGGCTGCGGCGCATCCGGGCGTCGAGGTCGGCGTCGATGCGGCTGACCGAGGAGTCGTACGCCGGGTCGT
The DNA here is from genome assembly GCF_048161455.1 of Nocardioides sp. T5. NCBI lineage: Bacteria > Bacillati > Actinomycetota > Actinomycetes > Propionibacteriales > Nocardioidaceae > Nocardioides > Nocardioides sp. T5. The sequence continues at coordinate 3,520,279 of NZ_CP182415.1, forward strand.
CGGCCTGCGCCTCCCCGGGTCGCCGGCCAGTCCGGTGCAGCGCTGCCGGGCCCGGAAGTCCGCGACGGCGCGGGCCCGGTCGGGGCCCGCGAGGGGTACGGGCCGGCCGTCGACCGGTGAGATGCGCGCCGGCGTCCACGACTTCTGCATGGCTCCCCCACCGTCGAGGGTGACGGTCAGGACCCCGGTCGCCGCCTGCCGGTCGTGGTACCAGACGAAGTTGCCGAGTCCGTAGCCCACCACGGCGTCGCCCGCCCACCCCGCGCCGCCGAGAGCACGTGGGAGTGGCTCCCCACGACGACGTCCGCGCCGGCGGCGGCGAGGTCACGTGCGAGCAGGCGCTGCGACTGCGTCGGGCAGGACTGGTACTCCTTGCCCCAGTGCAGGTAGACGACGACGCCTGGTCCTGTGCGGACGCCTCCTCGACCGCGGCGAGCAGGGCATCGGCGTTGCTGCCCCGCGCCGACGCCGTACCGAGGCGGCCCGGGCGCGCGGTCCACACGTCGCTGGCACCCTCGCGCTGGACACCGTCCGCTGCGAGGAAGGCGACCTCGAGGTCGCCGACCTCCACGACGTGAGGGGCGTACGCCGCCTCGCCCCGGCCGGCCCCGACCATCGCCACCCCGCGCTCGCGCCCGGCGGTCAGGGTGTCAGCCAGGCCCGTGGCGCCGTAGTCGCCCGCGTGGTTGTTGGCCACGCTGACCACGTCGACACCGGCGTCGGCCAGCACGTCGACGGCGCGGGGACCGGTGCGGAACCAGTAACGGTCGCCGGCGTTCTCCAGGCTCCTTGGGGTCGCGTTGCCCGCGCCGCGTCACCGGCGTCTCGAGGTTGACCATGGCCACGTCCGCCGCACGCAGCGTCCGGGAGATGCGGCCCAGACCGCCGGGCCGGTCCAGCAGGCGCCCGGCGGCACCTTCGAAGTGGACGTCCCCAGCGAAGGCGAGGGTCACCTCGCCCTCCCTCAGCGGCATGGTCGTCGCCGTGTCACCGGTGGCGGGTCGAGACGGTGTCGGTTCGCCGGCGGGGGCCGAGCCTGCACCCGGAGAGCACCAGCGCGCAGGCAGCGACCCCGGGGAGGTGACGCACCCGAACGTCCATTCCTCGAGTGTGCCTGCCGGGTGGTGGCCGCCCCGCGTCAGGCGGCGAGCGCAGCGAGGTGCCGCGACACCGCCAAGGCCGCCTGGCGGCCCGCGCGCGAGGCGCCGACGGTGCTCGCTGAGGGGCCGTAGCCCACGAGCCTGCACCCGCGGGTCGCGCGCGGCGGTGGTCGCGCCCTGCACGTTGCCGCGCACCGGGACGAGCGCGATGCCGCCCTCGGGCGACCGGAGGCCGAGGGGCGCGAGGTGCTCGACGGCGGGCCGGAAGCCGGTCGCCCAGAGGATCACGTCGACCGGCTCGAAGCGGCCGTCGGCCCACCGCACGCCGTCGCGCTCGATCCGCTCGAACATCGGGAGCCGCCGCTCGTAGGCGCCGAGCCGGGCCGCCTCCTGCTCCTGCGGGCGCAGCGCCAGGCCGGTCACGCTGACCACGCTCGCCGGCGGCAGGCCGCGTCGTACGCGCTCCTCGACGGCCGTGACCGCGGCGAGGCCGGCGGCCGCGTCGAAGTCGTCCTCGCGCCACACCGGCGGGCGCCGGGTCACCCACAGCGTGTCGGTCAGCGGCGCGAGCTCGCCGAGGAGCTGCACCGCGGAGGCGCCGCCGCCGACCACGAGCACGCGCCTGCCACGGAAGTGCTCGCGGCCCGGGTAGCCGGCGGTGTGCAGCTGCTCGCCGACGAACGACGAGATGCCCGGGTAGTGCGGGACGAACGGACGCGTCCAGGTGCCGGTGGCGTTCACCAGCGTCCGGGTGCGCCGGACCTGGTCGCCGGCGTGCACGACGAGGAGGTCCCCCTCGCTCTCGACGCGGTCCACCCGCACCGGCCGGACGACGGGGAGGTGGTGCCACCGCTCGTAGCCGTCGAAGTAGTCGGGCACCACCAGGTTGGCGGCGCGGTCGCTGCCGTCGGGTGCGGTCGAGGCAGGGAGGTCCGCGACCCCGTGCACGTCGTCCATCCGCAGCGACGACCAGCGGTGCTGCCAGGCCCCGCCCGGTCCCGGGTTGGCGTCCAGGACGACGTGGTCGATGCCGCGCTGGCGCAGGAAGTACGACGCGGCGAGACCGGCCTGGCCGGCGCCGATCACCACGGAGTCGAGGACGCGCATGCCGTCCCAACGCCCACCTGCTCGCCTCTATGCCCGCGACCCGAGGCGTGGCAGCCTCGGGACATGACCACTTCCGTCGCCGTCCTGGCCACCCGGCTCCTCGAGCTCCACCACACCGGCTCCACGCTGGTCCTGCCCAACGTCTGGGACGCCTGGTCCGCGAAGGTCGTCGCCGGTGCCGGCTTCGGTGCGCTCAGCATCGGCAGCCACCCGCTGGCCGACTCCCGCGGACAGGGCGACAACGAGGACATGACGCTCGACGACGCCCTCGACGGCGTACGCCGCATCTGCTCGGCCGTGCCCGAGGTCCCGGTCACCGCCGACATGGAGGCGGGCTACGGGGCCGCGCCCGACGAGCTGGTCGAGCGGCTGCTCGAGGCCGGTGCCGTCGGCCTCAACGTCGAGGACACCGTGCACTCCGAGGGCGGGCGGATGAGGTCCGCGGCCGAGCACGCCGACTACGTCGGCGCGCTCCGCCAGGCCGCCGACGCGGCCGGCGTCGACCTCGTCGTCAACGCGCGCACCGACGTCTTCCTCAAGAAGGACCGGTTCGCCGACCCCGTGGACGAGGCGATCACGCGCCTGCGCGCGTGCGAGGAGGCAGGCGCGCGCTGCGTCTACCCCGTCGGCGTGCCGGACGCCGCCGCCCTGCAGGCCCTGCTCGACGCCCTGTCCGGCCCGGTCAACGTGATCGCCAACCCGCGCACCGGCAGCGCCGCCGGGTCGCTGGAGGACCTGCAGGTGATGGGCGTGCACCGGGTGACCTTCGGTCCAAAGCTGATGCAGGAGCTGGCGCCCGACCTCGCCGCGCTGGTCGCCCCCTGGCGGTGACCGCCGTCAGGCGATGACCAGGACCGGCTCCGGCGCGACCTCGAGGCGTACGGAGTCGCCGGGCCGGAGGCGCAGCGCCTCGGTGCTGGCGAGCTGGGCGACGACGTCGGTCCCGTCGGGCAGCCGGCACGTGACCCGCGACAGCGGTCCGAGGAACATCACGGTGGCCACCGTGGCCGGGCCGTCGGGGTCGGCGACGACGGAGACCGCCTCGGGACGCACGAGCGCGCGGCCCGGGCCGGTGGTCGACCCGGGCAGCACCGGCACGTCGCGCCCCAGCACGGCGGCGGTGTCGCCCGTGACCTGGGCGGGCAGCCGGTTGCTGAGGCCGACGAACTCTCCGACGAACTGGCTGGCGGGGGCCGAGTAGAGCTCGGCCGGCGGGGCGACCTGCTCGAGCCGGCCGGCGTTCATGACGCCGACGCGGTCGGCGACGGCGAGCGCCTCCTCCTGGTCGTGGGTGACGAAGAGGGTCGTGGTGCCGACCTCGATCTGGACCCGCCGGATCTCGTCGCGCAGCTGCACGCGGACCTTGGCGTCGAGGGCCGAGAGCGGCTCGTCGAGCAGCAGGACCGACGGCTCGATCGCCAGCGCCCGGGCGAGGGCGACGCGCTGCTGCTGACCGCCGGAGAGCTGGTGGGCGTAGCGGTCGGCGTGCTCGGCGAGACCGACGAGGTCGAGCATGTCACCCGCCCGCGCCCGTCGGGCGGCTCCGTCGCGACCGCGCATCTTGAGACCGAAGGCGACGTTGTCGGCGACCGTCATGTGCGGGAACAGGCTGTAGGCCTGGAAGACCATCCCCATGTCACGCTTGCTGGCCGGGACCCGGGTCAGGTCCTTGCCGCCGACCGAGACCGTCCCCGACGTGGCGGTGTCGAGGCCGGCCAGGATCCGCAGCGCGGTGGTCTTGCCGCAACCGGACGGTCCGAGGAGGGCCACGAGCTCCCCCGGCTCGATGTCCAGGGTGAGGCCGTCCAGCGCGCGCACCTGCCCGTAGACGCGGGTGAGGTCGGACAGCTCGACGGCGAGACCGCGCTCGGTCCTGAGGTCGGTCATGAGCTCGCTCCTTGCTTGTGCCGGTCACGGCTGAGGAAGGTGAGGCCGACCAGCAGCACGGCCACCAGGATCATCGAGGCGAGGGCCGCGGCCATGGCGGCCGGCCCGTTGCTCTTGTAGAGCGCCGCCATCGCCACCGGCAGGGTGTCGAAGTGCAGCAGGGAGGCGAAGACGTACTCGCCGAGCACGAGCGCGACCGCGATGAAGGCGGCGCCCAGGATCCCGCTGGTGATGTTGGGCATGATGATGCGCGCGATCACGGTGAACCAGCCGGCGCCCAGGGAGCGGGCCGCCTCCGACAGCGTCGCCGCGTCGATGGCCGACAGCGCCGCGTCGATGGCGCGGTAGGAGTAGGGCAGCACCAGCACGACGTAGGCGAAGGTGAGCACGAGCGCGCTGTCGCCCAGCAGGTAGGTCACCCAGGAGTAGACGTTGGTGATCCCGACGACGATGACCAGCGCGGGGATCGTCAGCGGGAGCAGGCACAGGAACTCGATCAGCCCGCGGGCCCTGGGCACCCGCAGCCGCACCCACACCATCGTCGGCACCAGCAGCGCCACCATCAGCACGACGGTGAAGAGGGCCAGCAGCAGCGACGCGACGATCGAGGACCGGAGGTCCTCGTCGGTCATCATGAACGCCCAGTTGTCCCACGTGCGCCCCTCGGCGCTGCCGCGGCGCTGCGTCGAGAAGTCGAACATCGCCAGCAACGGCACGAAGAAGTAGGCCGCGAACACCAGCAGCCCGACGACGCGGAAGACCTTGAAGCCCGTGGACGGGGTCATCGCATCCACCTCGCCGTACGCCGCAGCAGCAGGTTGTAGCCGACCATCACGACCGTGACCACCACGATCATCTCCAGCGCGAGGGCGAACCCCACGTTGGCCTGGCCCAGCAGGACCTCGCTCGTGATCGCCTGGCGGATCATCAGCGGCACGATGGGCTGGCCCTGGCTGACCAGCACGGCCGCGGTGGCGTAGGCCGCGAACGCGTTGGCGAACAGCAGCAGCAGCGCGCCGAGGAAGGCCGGCGTGAGGAGCGGCAGGGCGACGTGGCGCCAGTAGGTCCACGTGCTGGCCCCGAGGTTGACCGCCGCCTCGCGCCACTGCGGCCGCAGGCCGTCGAAAGCCGGGGCGAAGACGATCACCATCAGGGGGATCTGGAAGTAGGAGTAGACGACGACCAGGCCGGGCAGGCCGAAGAGCCACCCGCTGCCGTAGATGTCCGCCCCGAACAGGTCGGACATCGCCTGGGTGAGGACGCCCACCGGACCGATCGTCGCGATCCACGCGAAGGCCAGCACGACGCCACCGAACTGGGCGAGCACCCCGCTCACGGCCAGGGTCGATCGCCGCAGGAGGCTCTGCGGGGACATCGACACGACCAGGTAGGCCAGCACCGCCCCCAGGACCGCACCGATCACGGCGGTCGACGCCGACAGGACCAGCGACCCCCTCAGCGCAGTGAGCGCGGCCTCGCTGGTCAGTGCATCGAGGTTGCCCAGGGTCAGCGCACCGTCCTCGTCCTGGAACGCGCCGACCACGACGGTGAGCGTCGGGACGACCAGGAACACCAGGACGAAGAGCAGGAACGGCAGGAGCGCGAGGGACGGGCCGACGGCGAACCGTCGGCCCGTGCCCCCGCTCGTCGTGGCGGTGCTCAGCGGATGGCCTTGGACCAGTTCTCGGCCAGGTACTCGCCGGCGGTCACCGTCTGGTCGTCGGTCGGGACGACCGGGTCGCCGGTGACCTCGGGCAGCGCGTCCCACAGCTCGGCGTCGATCGTGCCGGCCTCGGCCATCGCGTCACCGCGGACCGGACGGGCGCCACCCTTGAGCCACAGGTTCTGCCCCTCGTCGCTGTAGAGGAACTCCTGCCACAGCCGTGCGGCGGCCGGGTGCGGCGCGTCGGCGTTGATCGCTTGGTAGTAGTAGCCCGCGACCACGGCCTCCTCGGGCACGACGGTCTTCCACGTGTCGACGTTGGCCGCAGCGGCCGAGCCGAGGTAGTCCCAGTCGATGACGACCGGCGTCGTGCCCTGCTCGATGGTGGTCGAGTCGGGGTCGACGGTGAGGAAGTTGCCGGCCTTCTTGAGCTCGGAGAAGAAGTCGACACCGGGGGCGATGTCGTCGGCGGAGCCGCCGTTGGCGATGGACGCCATCATCACGCCGCTGAAGGCGGCGCCGGCCTGCGTCGGGTCGCCGTTGAGCGCGACCTTGCCCTTGAACTCCGGACCGAGGAGGTCCTTCACCGAGGTCACGTCAGGGACCACGGCGGAGTCGTAGCCGATGGACATGTAGCCGCCGTAGTCGTTGACCCAGGCGCCGTCGGGGTCCTTGAACTCGTCGGGGATGTCGTCCCAGGTCTCGACCTGGTAGGGCGCGAACATGTCGGTGTTGGCCAGGGCGACCGACTGGCCGAGGTCGAACACGTCGGGCGCGCGGTCGGTGCCCTGGAGGTCGTTGGCCGCGTTGATCTCGTCCTGCGAGGCGGCGTCGGGCTGGTCGGAGTTCACCGTGATGTCGTAGGTGTCCTCGAACGTCGAGATGATCTCGCCGTAGTTGGCCCAGTCGGGCGGCAGCGCGATCACGTTGAGCTCGCCCTCGTCCTGGGCGGCCGCGACGAGCTCGTCCATGCTGCCGAAGTCCTCGACGGAGGTGGCCGACGCGGCGTCGACGCCGCTCTCGGTGGTGGTGTCGTTCTCCTTCTCGGGCGCGGCGCAGGCGGCGGCCGAGAGCAGGGTGGCCATCGCGGCGACGGAGACGAGCGTCTTGCGGGTGTTCACTGGACCTCCAGGGGGACGTGGATCCGAGAGCGGCAGGTCTGCCGGGCGGAGCCTCGTCGGTCCCACCCGTTCGGAGGCTACTCCCGCGTGACCGCGTGGCATACGACCGATGAACACCGGTGTGGCCCCGCGAGGTGCGCGAGCCCGAGGGCGCGTCGGACGAGGGCACCGACCCGGCGTAGCATCACCAGCCGTGAGCGCCGCTGAATTCCACTACTCCGACCTCCTCCCCACCGCCGGTTCCAACGGTGCTCCGGAGACGCCCTACCGGTTGATCACCACCGAGGGCGTGTCGACGACCGAGGTCGACGGGCGCACCTTCCTGAAGGTCGAGCCGGAGGCGATCCGACGGCTCACCGAGGAGGCCATGCACGACATCAGCCACTACCTCCGCCCCGGCCACCTCGCCCAGCTGCGCACGATCATCGACGACCCGGAGGCCTCGGGCAACGACCGCTTCGTCGCTCTCGACCTGCTCAAGAACGTCAACATCTCCGCCGGCGGCGTGCTGCCGATGTGCCAGGACACCGGCACCGCGATCGTGATGGGCAAGAAGTCCGAGGGCGTGCTCACCGGCGCCGACGACGGCGAGGCCATCAGCCGCGGGGTGTACGACGCCTACACCAGGCTCAACCTGCGCTACTCCCAGCTCGCGCCGCTGACGACGTTCGAGGAGAAGAACACCGGCACCAACCTGCCGGCGCAGATCGAGCTCTACTCCACGCCGGCCAAGGTCGGGCCCGACGGCAGCCAGAGCCCCGAGTACAAGTTCCTCTTCATGGCCAAGGGCGGCGGGTCGGCCAACAAGTCGTTCCTCTTCCAGGAGACCAAGGCGGTCCTGAACCCGACGCGGCTGATGGAGTTCCTCGACGAGAAGATCCGCTCGCTCGGCACCGCCGCGTGCCCGCCCTACCACCTCGCCGTCGTCATCGGCGGCACCAGCGCGGAGTTCGCGCTGAAGACCGCCAAGTACGCCTCCGCGCACTACCTCGACGACCTGCCGACCGAGGGCTCGATGGCCGCCCACGGGATCCGCGACGTCGAGCTGGAGGAGAAGGTCTTCGAGCTCACCCAGTCGTTCGGCATCGGCGCACAGTTCGGCGGGAAGTACTTCTGCCACGACGTCCGGGTCGTCCGGCTCCCCCGCCACGGTGCGTCGTGCCCCGTCGCGATCGCCGTCTCGTGCTCCGCGGACCGGCAGGCGCTCGGCAAGATCACCGCCGACGGCGTCTTCCTCGAGCAGCTCGAGACCGACCCCGCGCACTACATGCCCGACGCCGGCATGGCCCACGACATCGAGGGCGGCGCCGTCGTGCCGATCGACCTCAACCAGCCCATGGCCGAGATCCTCGCCGAGCTCTCGCAGCACCCGGTCAAGACGCGGCTCTCCCTCACCGGTCCGCTGGTCGTCGCGCGCGACATCGCGCACGCCAAGATCAAGGAGCGCCTCGACGCGGGCGAGGAGATGCCCGACTACCTGCGCAACCACCCGGTCTACTACGCCGGTCCGGCGAAGACCCCGGAGGGCATGCCGTCCGGCTCGTTCGGACCGACCACGGCCGGCCGGATGGACTCCTACGTCGAGCAGTTCCAGGCCGCGGGTGGGTCGATGGTCATGCTGGCCAAGGGCAACCGCTCCAAGGCAGTCACCGAGGCCTGCCACACCCACGGCGGGTTCTACCTCGGCTCGATCGGCGGACCGGCCGCCCGCCTCGCGCAGGACTGCATCAGGTCCGTCGAGGTCGTGGAGTACGAGGAGCTCGGCATGGAGGCCGTGTGGAAGATCGAGGTCGAGGACTTCCCGGCCTTCATCGTCGTCGACGACAAGGGCAACGACTTCTTCACCGACCCCTCCGGCGCGGTGACGGTCCCGCTGAGCTCGCTGACGGGTGCGGGGATCCGGGTCCGCTCGGCCGAGTAGCGCTCAGGCGGCGGTGAGACGGGTGGCGAGGTCGGCCGCCGCCTCGCCGATCTGGTGACCGAGCGTCTCGGCCCCCTCGACGCGACCCTGGTGGGCACCGCCGAGCAGGACGGTGGCGATCGGCGTGATCGCCTGGACGGCCTCGCGCACGGCCGGGAGGTCCTCGACCGTCGGCACGGCGAGCACGACGGCGTCGGGCATGAGCACCCGCGCCGTGTCGACCCAGCTCTCGACGGGGAGGTCGGCGCCGAGGTAGGTGACGTTGACGCCGCGGCTGCGCAGCACCATCGCGAAGGCCATGACCCCCAGCTCGTGGCGCGACCCGCGGGCCAGGCCGGCCATCACGTGCGGCGCGCCGGGCTGGGGGTGCGGGAGCTGGTGGAAGGCCTGCGCGAGCCGACGCAGGACGGCGGCGCTGACGAAGTGCTCGCCGGCGACGCTGACGGCACCCTGCTGCCAGGCCTCCCCGAGCCGCACGAGCGACGGCATCAGCCACTCGTCGACGGCGTTCGCCAGGTCGCCCTCGGCGAACGCCTTGTCGAGCATGCTCTCCAGTCGTACGACGTCGAAGTCCTCGCCGCACGAGGCCAGGTCGTCAACCCGTGACAGCGGCGATCCGGGCCTGGGCTCGCTGGAGACGGAGCCGGCCGGCTCGTCGAGCACCCGCCTGGCGGCGTCGCGCGGGGCCCACCCCGAGTCGACGAGGTCGCGCATCACCGACAGCCGGCGGACCGCCTCGTCGTCGTAGAGGCGGTAGTTGCCCTCGGTGCGGGCCGGGGACACCACGCCGTAGCGCTGCTCCCACTTGCGCAGGGTCTCGCGCGGCACTCCGGTGAGCTGTGCGGTGCGTCCGACGGTGTACACACCCGACAGGGTAGCGAACTTTGGACAAAGTGTGGACAGGGACCTACTGTCCTCTTGTCCACCAACGGTGGACAAACTGTGGACAACCCGCAGGAGCCCTCCCCAGGAGACCTGATGACGACCATGACGGCGACGATGACAGCGCAGCCGACGACCGACCGCGACGGGCGCACCGACCGCCGGCTGCGCACCGCGGGCATCGCGGCCCTCGTCGCTGCCGCGATGGGCTCCGTGCTGGGGGCGTCGCCTGCGATGTCGGAGGCACCCTCGACCGACCGACACTGCCGGATGGACATCGTGGGCAGCCAGTGGTTCAGCAGCGGTTGCACCGACGAGCCGGCGGCGACCACCGCCCGCTGATCCGCTGCCCGGTCGGCCTCAGCTGACGGCGCCGAGGCGGGTGGCCAGGGCGGCTGCCGCCGCACCCGCGTGGTGGCCGAGGTGCACCGGACCCACGACGCGGTCCTGGTGGGCGCCACCCAGCAGCACCTCGGTCATCGGATCGAGCGCGGCGCTCACCTCGCGCACCGCAGGCAGGTCCTCGATCGTGGGGGCGGCGAGCACCACCGCCTCCGGCTGGATGAGCCGGACGGCGCCCACCCAGGCCTCGAGCGGCAGGTCGCCGCCGAGGTAGGTCACCGCGACGCCGCGCGAGCGAAGCACCAGCGCGAACGCCAGCACACCGATCTCGTGGCGCGAGCCGCGCGCGAGACCGACGACGACGCGCGGTCCCCCGCTCGGGGCGGGCGCCAGCGACTGGAAGGCGAGGGCGAGGCGCCGGTGCACGGCGCCGGTCACGAAGTGCTCGCCGGCGACCGAGATGAGCCCGCGCTGCCACGCCTTGCCGAGGTGCACCATCGAGGGCAGCAGCCAGTCGTCGACCACCGACACGACGTCGATGTCGGCGAACCCCTCGGCGAGCAGTCGCTCGAGCCGGGGGACGTCGAAGTCCTGCGCGCAGGCGACGAGGGTCTCGAAACGTGCCTCGTAGGCCGGCTCATCCGGTCGCTCGACCTCGGCCTCGGCGGCCGCGACGTCCTCGGCCACGTGGCGGGCCGCCTCCTGCGCCGTCCACCCCGCCTCGACGAGGCTGCGCATCACGCTGAGCCGGCGCACCGCGTCGTCGTCGTAGAGCCGGTAGTTGCCGGGTGAGCGCTGGGGGACGACCACCCCGTAGCGCTGCTCCCACTTGCGGAGGGTACCGGAGGGCACGCCCGTGAGCTCAGCGGTGCGGCTCACGGTGTACACAGGTTTCACGGTAGACGCGCCACGCGCGTCTGGGCAGCCATTTCGCGACACCTTCTGGTGCGCGGCGACCTTGGACGAAGCTTCCCCGCCCGCCCCGGGCCGGGTCGGCGTCGCGGACGGCCGCGGGCTTGGCAGGATGTCGCCATGGTGAGCCCCGAGACCCCGACCGACGTCGGGACGAGCGCGGAGACGAGCGTGGAGACGAGCGCTGAGGTCGCCCGCGCGGAGAGCCCGCGCGGCGAGGTGGTGCTGCGACGGCGTACGTCCGGGACCGGCGCCGACGTGCTCGAGCTCCGCGTGAACGGCGTCTTCGTGATGGACACCCTCGAGACGACGAGCGAGATCGAGCTCGCCGCGCAGGCGCTCGACCTCGTCGAGCAGCCCGCGACCGTGCTCGTCGGCGGGCTCGGTCTCGGCTTCACGCTCCAGCGGGTCCTGGCCGACCCGCGTGTCGAGCAGGCCGTCGTGGTGGAGATCGAGGAGGCGCTGATCCGGTGGATGCGCGACGGGACGGTGCCGCACGGGCCGGCCGTGCTCGCCGACACCCGCGCCAGCGTCGTCAACGCCGACATCGCGATGGCGATCGCCGAGGCGCGCTCGACGTACGACCTCGTGCTGCTCGACGTCGACAACGGCCCGGGCTACCTGGTGCACGAGCGCAACGAGGCGGTCTACGAGGAGGAGTTCCTCCGGCGCTGCCGGGACGTCCTGGGACCCGGAGGCGTCCTGGTGGTGTGGTCAGCCAGCGCCGCGCCGGACCTGCTGACCTCGCTCCGCACGGTGTTCGGGTCCGCGGACGAACAGGCCCATGACGTGCTGCTGCAGGACCGGCCGGAGCAGTACTTCCTCTACCTCGCCCGCCGCTGAGTCCCCCTCAGCGCAGGAAGGCCTCGAGCAGCGGGCCGGCGGTCTGCGACCCGGAGACGCCGGTCTCGACGAAGACCGCGACCGCGAGGTCGCCCCGTGTCGCGATCATCCACGCGTGTGTCGGGAGCGAGCCCGACGCGTCGGGCTGACCGTGCTCGGCGGTGCCGGTCTTGGCACCGACCTCGCCGGGGACGTCCTGGAGGAAGCGACCCGAGCCCGTGGTCACCACGGCCCGCATCAACCCACGGAGCGTGCCCGCCTCGGGCCCGGTCTGTGGCGCCTGCGGCGGCACCTGCTCCACCGCGTGCTCCGGGAGCAGCACCGGCAGCACCGCCCGGCCGGCCCGGACCGACGCGGCGACCGTGGCCATCGCGAACGGGCTGGCCAGCACCGTGCCCTGGCCGATCATGTCGGCGGCGGCACCGGTCTCCGTCTCCGGCGGCGGCACCTGCCCGAAGTAGACCGGGAAGCCGAGGTCGTGGTCGGTGCCGAGCCCGAGGGCCTGGGCAGCAGCGGCGAGCTCACCCTCGGCGAGCCGGTCGGCGTTGCCGATGAGGGCGGTGTTGCACGACTGGGCGATGGCCTGGGTGAGGGTGATGTCGCCGAGCGCGGAGGCCGGGTAGTCGTCGTAGTTCTTGAACGAGCGCCCGTCCACGACCGTCGTGGCCGGGCACGACACGACGTCGTCGACGCCCATCCCGCTGCGCAGGAGCGCCAGGGAGGTGACGACCTTGAAGGTCGAGCCGGGGGCGTACTGCCCGGTCATCGCGAGGTCGGCGCCCTCCGCCCCGGCGCCGTTGGCGCTCGCCAGGACCGCGCCGTCGGAGGGGCGGATCGCCACGAGCGCGGCCGCCGGTGCACCGTCGCCGAGGCCGGCGAGCACGTCCTCGGCCTTCTGCTGGAGCGCCGGGTCGAGGGTGGTGACGAGGTCGGTACCGTCGGTCGCCGGGACCTCGGCGAGCGTGCGCAGCTGGTCGTCGGCGTCCCGGGCGACCACGGAGGTGCCGGGCGTCCCGCGCAGCTGCTCGTCGTAGCGCTCCTGGAGACCGGACAGCCCGACCTCGTCCCCGGCCGCGATCCGGCCCTTGGATGCCTCGACCACCTCGGCGGTGGCCGGGCCGACGCGGCCGAGCAGGGCCGCGGCGAACTCACGCGTCGGGGCGAGCGGCAGGGTGTCGCGCACAGCGAGCGCCCCGCGGATCTTCGCGAACCCGGGCAGCACGTCGAGGGCCTCGTCCTCGCGCAGGACCAGCGCCTCGACGAAGGCCTCCGCACCCATCGCCTCCGCGCGCTCGACGTACGACGCCACGTCGACGTCGAGCACCCGGGCGATCCGGCGGGCACTGCGGGCGACCTGCGGACCCTCGACCTTGGTCTTGTCCAGCCCGTAGCGCAGCACCGGCCGCTCGGTCACGAGGACCGCGCCCCCGGCGCCGGTGATGTCGCCGCGCACCGCCGGGAGCGTGCGCAGGCCGAGGGCGTCGCCCTCGGCGAGGCCCGGAACCAGCGCGTCGGGCGCCCAGTCGACCTGCCACCCGGTGCCGTCCGGCACCAGCGCGACCGTGGTGTCGTACTCCCAGGGCGCCGCATCGGTCAGGTCCCACCGCCACGCCAGCGCCGCCGTCGCCGACCCGGGCTCGTCGCCGGCGCCCTCGACCTCCTCGACGGAGGCGACCTCGACGGCGACCGGCACCTCCTCGAGCGGAGAGACCAGCTCGGTGAACGCGGCGCGGTCGGCCTCGTCGGTCAACGGCACGTCGCCGAGCGAGTGCTCGGACAGGGCGGCGGCGAGGTCGTCGGCCACTCCGGACGGCGGGGCGGTGTCGTCGCCACCGAGCACGGAGCAGGCCGAGCTCACCCCCACGAGCAGAGCGGCGACCCCGAGACGGAGGGATCGCATGCGCCCATGCTCCCAGCCGACGGCCTCCCTGCCGCGGCACGACGCCGCGTCGGCGTGCCTCAGGCGAAGCGCTCGCGGTAGTGGGACGACCCGCCGGCGTAGGCCTCCCAGTCGATGCCGTCCACGTCCTCGCCCGAGAGCGCCGCTCGCAGGCGGTCGAGGTAGTAGTCCCAGCCCGGGCCGACGCTCGCGGCCATCTCGACGCCCGTCGCACCCGGCGCGAGCACCTGGACGAACCTGAGCGAGGTGATGCCGTCGGCCTCCTCGAGCTCGAGCTCCATCTCCCAGACCGCCGTCTCCCCCGCGCCGTCCTCGCTGAAGGGTTGCGGTTCACGACTGCGTACGACGAAGCGTCGCGGCGGCTCGCACGCCAGGACGTCCATCTCCTCGGCCGGGACGTCGTCACCCTCCGCGGTCATCCGGAAGGTGACCGACCCGGCCTCGGGGTCGCCGCTCCACGTGCCGATCCAGCGCTCCATGCGCGTCGGGTCGGTGCACGCCGCCCAGACGTCGTCCAGCGGAGCCCGGAGCTCGCGCTCGATCACGAGCAGGGTGCGGCCGTCGCGCTGCTCGCGCCGGCCGGTCATCAAGGTGGTGCTCATGCGGTCTCCTCCTGCGGTGGGGATGGGTGAGGGGTCGCGGGCTCGGCCGCTGCCCGGCGCTCGCGCCCGGTACGGCGCACCTCGAGGTCGAGGCCGTCGAAGGCCGACTCGGTGAAGCGCGGCCGGGGCGCAGCGGGGGCCTCGAGCGCCGCCAGCCAATCGGCCATGGCTGCCAGCCCGTCGCGCCGGAGGCGGTAGTGCCGCTCACGACCGTGGTCCTCGGCCTCGACGAGGCCCGCCTCGGCGAGCACGCGGAGGTGACGACTGATCGCCGGCCGGCTGATCGGGTGGTCGGCCGTCAGGTCGACCACCCGCGCCGGACCGCGCGCCAGCCGTACGACCAGGCCCCGGCGTACCGGGTCACCGAGGGCTGCGAACGGGTCCACCCTCCTATTGGTAACCATCTCGTTACCAATTGTCAAGGATGGCCGAACGGACCTGTCGCCCACGACGACTGTGGACGAACTCGGAACAACCTTGGACAAACCCTCGACACGAGGGTGTCTCGATGGTTCGGTGGAGGTCCGACCTTGATCCCCCCACAAGGAGCACCGACATGACCCGCACCTCCCGCACCGCCTCTGGACTCGCCGCCCTCTCCCTCGGCGTGGCCACCGTCGTCCTCGCCCCCGCAGCGGCGCAGGCCAAGCCCGACACGGACTGCATGCGCGCCGGCCTCAGCACGCTCAAGTCAGCGGGTCTCCTCTCGTCCGTGGCCAAGGGCGGGCTGCCCATCGCCACGGCCGTGTCGGTCGGCGTGACCCCGCGCGCCGGCACCGACGTCGCCTCCCTGCCGGACCCGCTCCCCCTGTCGGTCGTCCTGGCCGACCACCGGGCGGGTGACGACAGCCTGTTCGTCTACCCCTGGTGCTGATGCACGCCGGCTGATCCCTCCTTCGTGGACGCCCCGCCGCCCCTCCCCGGTGTCGGCGGGGCGTTCCGTGCCCGGCATGACCGGTGTCGCCGGCGAGGCGTAGGCAGCACCGCAGTGGGTACGGTCGACCCGTGACCGAGACACGCATCGAACACGACTCCATGGGCGAGGTCGAAGTGCCTCGCGACGCTCTGTGGCGGGCCCAGACCCAGCGCGCGATCGAGAACTTCCCGATCAGCGGCCTGACCCTCCAGCCCCGCCACGTGCAGGCGCTGGCCCACGTCAAGGCGGCCGCCGCGACCGCCAACGCCGCGCTCGGCGTCGTACGCCACGAGCAGGCGCAGGCCATCGTCACCGCCGCCGACGCCATCGTCGGGGGGACGCACGACGGCGAGTTCCCCATCGACGTCTTCCAGACCGGGTCGGGCACGAGCTCCAACATGAACGCCAACGAGGTCATCGCGACCCTGGCCGCGCACGCCGGCGTCGAGGTCCACCCCAACGACCACGTCAACGCCTCGCAGAGCAGCAACGACACCTTCCCCACCAGCATCCACGTCGCCGCCACGCTCGCCGTCGTCGACGACCTGCTGCCCGCGCTCGACCGGCTCGCCTCGTCGTTCGAGGCCAAGGCGGAGGAGTTCGCCGACACGGTGAAGTCGGGGCGCACCCACCTGATGGACGCCACGCCGGTGACGCTCGGGCAGGAGATGGGGGCGTACGCCGCCACCCTGCGCCTCGGCGTCGAGCGGCTGGAGGCCGTGCTGCCGCGGGTGCGCGAGCTCCCCCTGGGTGGCACCGCGGTCGGCACCGGGATCAACACCCCGGCCGCCTTCGCCGAGCGGGCGATCGCCGCGCTGTCGGAGCGCACCGGGCAGCCCTTCACCGAGGCGCGCGACCACTTCGAGGCGCAGGGCACCCGCGACTCCCTCGTGGAGCTGTCGGGCGTGCTGCGCACGGTCGCGACCGGCCTCACGAAGATCTGCAACGACCTGCGCTGGATGTCGTCGGGACCCACGACCGGGCTCGCCGAGATCCACCTGCCCGACCTGCAGCCGGGGTCGAGCATCATGCCCGGCAAGGTCAACCCGGTGCTGCCCGAGGCGACGCTGATGGTGTGCGCCCGGGTCGTCGGCAACGACGCGACGATCGCCTGGGCGGGCGCGTCCGGCAGCTTCGAGCTCAACGTGATGATGCCCGTCATGGCACACGCGCTGCTCGAGTCGATCCACGTGCTGTCGACCTCGACGGTGCTGCTCGCCGAGCGGTGCGTGGACGGGATCACCGCGGACGCCGATCGGATGCGCCGCTACGCCGAGTCCTCCCCGTCGGTGGTCACCCCCCTCAACGCCCACATCGGCTACGAGCAGGCCGCCAAGGTCGCCAAGAAGGCGCTCGCCGACGGCGCGACGATCCGCGAGACGGTGCTCGCCATGGGCTACGTCGAGCGGGGCGACCTGACCGAGGAGCAGCTCGACGCCGCCCTCGACGTCGACTCCATGACAGGCCGGGCATGAGCGACATCGACAGCCCCGAGCACGTGCGCGCCCAGTACGCGACGGAGGACCGGCTCGAGACCCGGCGCTCGGTCTGGCACCCGACCGACGACGGCCGCGACCCCGCCGACGAGGCGTTCAAGGCCGTCGACCGCGCCATGACCGGTGACTCCCGTGTCCTGGAGGTGGGCTGCGGGACCGGGGTGATGGCGGAGCGGATCAACGCGCTGCCGGGCGTCACGCTGGTCGCGGTCGACCACTCCGAGCGCTTCGTCGAGCTGACCGCAGCCCGCGGTGTCGACGCCCGCCAGGCCGACATCTGCTACCTCCCCTTCGACGACGACACCTTCGACGTCGTCTACGCCGGCTGGATGCTCTACCACGTGCGCGACCTCGACCGGGCGCTCGCCGAGGTCCGTCGCGTGCTGCGCCCGGGCGGCACGTTCGTCGCCGTCACCAACGGTGACGACAGCCTCGCCGACCTGCGCCGCGAGGCCGGCGGTCGTCGGATGGCGACGCGCTTCTCGAGCGAGAACGGCGAGTTCACGCTCGGGCGGCGCTTCAGCGACGTACGCCGCCAGGACCTCGAGACGCGGGCGGTGTTCGCCGACCACGCCGAGGCACAGGCCTACCTCGACTCCTCCGACGAGGGCCTCGTGCTGCCACCCTTCGAGGGCTCACGGACCTACGCCGGGCACGTCACGGTCTTCGAGGCCCGCTGAGGAGAAGGGCCGACGGGCAAGGGCTGCCGATCGTCCGGAATGCGCCCTAGCCTCGGGAGATGACCGCGACGAGCAGCGAGGCGACGTACGACATCAGGCCGCTCACCGCCGAGACGTGGCCGGCCTTCGACGCGCTGGTCGAGCGGCACAACGGCATCTTCGGCGGCTGCTGGTGCATCTGGTTCCACCCCGACGGCCCTGAGCGCAGTCAGGGCGCGGAGGCCAACCGTGCCCTGAAGCGCTCCTACGTCGAGCGGGGCGAGGCGCATGCCGCCCTGGTGATGGACGGCGACGAGGCGATCGCGTGGGCGGAGTACGGCACACCTGCCGAGCTGCCCACGATCCACCACCGCAAGCAGTACGACGCCGAGAAGGACGCCGACCCGGACTACCGGATCACGTGCGTCTTCGTCGACCGTCGCCACCGGCGGCGCGGTGTCAGTGAGGTCGCGGTCCAGGGCGCCCTGGCACTCATCGCGGAGGCGGGCGGTGGCGTCGTCGAGTCCTACCCCCACGACCTCACGGACCAGACGAAGAAGATGTCCTCGTCCTTCCTCTACAACGGCACCCGGCGGCTCTACGAGCGCCTCGGCTTCACCTACGTGCGCCCCAAGGGGTTGAAGAACTGCGTCATGCGAAAAGTCGTCGACGCCCATTGACCTGCATACCCCCTGGGGGTATGTTCCGACGCATGGAACACCAGACCGAGCACCCCACGGCCCAGGGCGAGCACCACGACATGGGCAGCACCAACGCGATGGCGATCTCCGCCACCCTCCACTGCCTCACCGGCTGTGCCATCGGCGAGATCCTCGGCCTGATGATCGGCACCGCCCTCGGGCTCGGCAACCTCGCCACGATCGCGATCGCCGTCGGCCTGGCGTTCCTGTTCGGCTACGCCCTGTCGACGCTGCCGCTCCTGCGCGCCGGCCTCGGGATCGGCGCCGCGTTGAGCGTCGTCCTCGCGGCCGACACCCTGTCCATCGCCACCATGGAGCTGGTCGACAACCTCGTCATGGCTGCGATCCCAGGCGCCATGGAGGCGGGGCTGGTCAACCCCGTGTTCTGGCTCTCGATGATGCTCGCGCTGACGGTGGCGTTCTTCGCGGCCTGGCCCGTCAACCGCTACCTGCTCGCGCGCGGCAAGGGCCACGCACTGACCCACGGGTTCCACGGCGCGGAGCCGGAGGGGGCACGGCGGTTCATCCCGGACCTCGCGACCTCGACGCTCGTCGCTGCCATCGTGGCGTTCATGCTGGGCGGCCTGGTCGTCTCGATCGCCGACGAGCTCGAGGCACCGCCCGAGACCGGCCATGCAGCCGCCGAGCGCTGATCAGGAGATCAGTACCAGCCGTTGCCCTGCTTGAAGCTCCAGGCGCTGCACGGGGTGCCGTAGGTGTCCTGGATGTACTCCAGGCCCCACCTGATCTGCGACTCGGCGGAGGTCATGTAGTCCGCCGGCAGGTCGTGCAGCTGCGTCAGCGCCTGCGGGATGCCGTACGCCGACGAGGTCGGGTTGTCGGCGTCGACGCGCCAGTCCGACTCGCTGACGTAGAGCGAGTCGAGGCAGGAGAACTGGTCGGAGGAGAAGCCGTACGCCGGCAGCAGCGCGCGGGCGATGTCGCGCGGGTCGCCCGCGGACAGCTTCTCCGAACGCGTCACGGCCGAGCCGCCGGACATCTCGAGCGCGGTGGCCTTCGTCTTGTCGGTGCGCCGCGCGGAACGCGACGCCACCTGGCGCGAGGACCGCTGCTCGTCGACGGCCGTGTCGGACGCCTCCGCGGTGGGCTCGGACGCGGTGGGCTCGGACGCGGTCGGGGCGCTCGGCGCGGTGGTGGCCACGTCCGCGGCGGCAGGGGCCAGCGCGTCGGGATCGCTCGTGGCCAGCCCGCCGGTCACGCTCACACCGGTCACGGCGGCGGCGATGCCCGTCAGGGCGACGCCGGTGCGCAGGGCTCGACGGGGCGCGCGCGCAGCCTTGTGCTTGCCGGGCGCGCGGTGCTTCGGGGCGTACTTGTCGGACTTCGACACAGGAACTCACGGAGGGGTTGACGACAGGGGGTGTCACGCCTGGTGGTGCACGACAGGCGCGGGTCGAGACGAGGACACGGTGCGGCCGGACGGGGCGGTGGTGCGGGGCTCCCGGCATCCAGCCGACGACCGAGGTCACGAAACGGTCACGGGCCACCCTGCATGAGGGTTCAACCACGTGCAAACCGAACGGCACAACTGACCCTGTCCCTTGCGTCACACGAGTCACACCAGCTCACACCGGACCCACCCGTACCGACGACGTGACCGCTGTAACGCCGGGTTGGTGGCTGTACCCACCGTGATGCATCGGGGTGGGTAGTCACACCAACCCGGCGTTACAGCGCTGGGTCGGACCGCGCAGCCGGTCGGTCAGAAGGTGACGTCCTCCAGCATCTCGGTCACGAGCGCGGCGATCGGCGAGCGCTCGGAGCGGGTGAGCGTCACGTGGGCGAAGAGCGGGTGGCCCTTGAGCTTCTCCACCACCGCGACGATGCCGTCGTGGCGCCCGACGCGGAGGTTGTCGCGCTGGGCCACGTCGTGGGTGAGCACGACCTTGGAGTTCGCGCCGATGCGCGAGAGGACGGTCAGCAGCACGTTGCGCTCGAGGGACTGGGCCTCGTCGACGATGACGAAGGCGTCGTGCAACGAGCGGCCGCGGATGTGGGTCAGCGGCAGCACCTCGAGCATCCCGCGGTCCATCACCTCGTCGATGACGTCCTTGCCGGTGAGCGCGCCGAGCGTGTCGAACACCGCCTGGGCCCAGGGCGACATCTTCTCGTTCTCCGAGCCGGGCAGGTAGCCGAGCTCCTGGCCACCGACGGCGAAGAGCGGGCGGAAGACCACGACCTTCTTGTGCTGGCGACGCTCCATCACGGCCTCGAGGCCGGCACAGAGTGCCATGGCCGACTTGCCGGTGCCGGCGCGACCGCCGAGGGACACGATGCCGACCTCGGGGTCGAGCAGCATCTCCAGCGCCACCCGCTGCTCGGCGGACCGGCCGTGGATGCCGAAGGCGTCGCGGTCGCCGCGGACGAGGTGCACCCGCTTGTCGGCCCCCACGCGGCCCAGCGCCGTACCCCTGTCGGACAGCATGACGAGACCGTTGTGGCACGGCAGGTCGCGCGCCTCGGCGAGGTCGAGCACGCCGTCCTCGTAGAGCTCGTCGAGGTCGCTGGCGAGCACCTCGAGCTCGGCCATGCCGGTGTAGCCGGTGTCGGAGCTGCTGACGGCCTCGGCGCGGTACTCCTCCGCGTCCAGCCCGACGGCCGAGGCCTTGATCCGCAGCGGCAGGTCCTTGCTGACCAGGGTGACGCGGTGCCCCTCGTTGGCGAGGTTGCGGGCCACGGCCAGGATGCGGGTGTCGTTGTCGCCGAGGCGGAAGCCCGACGGCAGCGACTCGGGGTCGGTGTGGTTGAGCTCGACGCGGAGCGTGCCGCCCTCCGCGCCGACCGCGACGGGCTGGTCGAGGCGGCCGTGGACGACCCGCAGGTCGTCGAGGGCCCGCAGCGCGGAGCGGGCGAAGAACCCGAGCTCCGGGTGGTTGCGCTTGCCCTCGAGCTCGGTGATCACCACCACCGGGAGGACGACCTCGTGCTCGGCGAACCGTTTGATCGCGGCCGGGTCGGCGAGGAGGACGCTCGTGTCGAGGACGTACGTGAGGCGGCTGGAGCTGCTGGACGCTGCGGGCGGTGCGGAGCTGCTGGGTGAGGTCTTGCTGGCCACGACTAACCCCTTGCTGCGGGTCGGCGCGCGCACTCCTCGCCCGGCCCGATGTCATTCAACGGACCGGAGAGCTCCCATCTGAGTGCCCAAGGTTTCCTCCCGGTTCAGCAGGCTTCCCCACCTGCCGATACGGGCGAAAGTACGCCCGGCCACACCCCGATCCGGGGCGACACGCCCGAACGCGAGGTGACGACGAGATGACGTCTGCGGGCAGCCGGGTCAGCCGCCGAAGCGGCGCTCGCGCTCGGCGTACGCCCGGATCGCGCGCAGGAAGTCGACCCGGCGGAAGTCGGGCCACAGGGCCTCGCAGAAGTAGAACTCCGAGTTGGCCGACTGCCAGAGCAGGAAGCCGCCGAGGCGTTGCTCCCCCGACGTGCGGATCACCAGGTCCGGGTCGGGCTGGCCCTTGGTGTAGAGGTGCTCGGCGATGTGCTCGACGTCGATGATGTCGGCGAGCTCCTCCAGCGAGGTGCCCTTGGCAGCGTGGTCGGCGAGCAGGGCGCGTACGGCGTCGGCGATCTCGCGGCGACCGCCGTAGCCGACGGCGACGTTGACCAGCAGGCCGTCGATGTCGCGCGTGGCCTCCTCCGCAGCCTTGAGCCGCTCCGCGGTCTCGGTCGGCAGCAGGTCGAGCGCGCCGACGGGGTGGATCCGCCAGCGGCGGGCCTCGGCGAGCGACTCGACCGCGCCCTCGATGATCCTCAGCAGACCGGTGAGCTGCTCGGGCGGACGGTTGGTGAGGTTGTCGCTCGAGAGGAGCCACAGGGTGACGACCTCGACGCCCACCTCCTCGCACCAGCCGAGGAGCGGTCGGATGTTGTCGGCACCGGCCTGGTAGCCCTCCGCCGTGTTGAGACCGACCGCCTTGGCCCAGCGCCGGTTGCCGTCGAGCATCACCCCCACGTGCTGGGGGATCTGGTCGTGGGGCAGGAACTTCACCACCCGGGACTCGTAGGCCGGGTAGAGCACCCGTCGTACGGCGTCCTTCACGTTGACCATCCACCGATCGTAACGCCGCGACGCCGTGTGACCGGGCAGTCGGGGCAGTCGGCTGCGCGCTTCACACCCGTCCGGGTATTTTCTTCGCATGGAGCCCCCAGCCACGACCCCTCGCGACCGTGTCGAGCACGC
Source organism: Nocardioides sp. T5 (assembly GCF_048161455.1). Classification (NCBI taxonomy): domain Bacteria; kingdom Bacillati; phylum Actinomycetota; class Actinomycetes; order Propionibacteriales; family Nocardioidaceae; genus Nocardioides; species Nocardioides sp. T5. The sequence goes on from NZ_CP182415.1 coordinate 3,542,538, forward strand.
CGTCGAGCGCGCCGGCGAGGTGATGGCCGACAAGATGGCCGAGATCAAGCCCCACCTCCGCGGCTGGCTGCACGCGGCCACGGCCCCGATCGCACTCGCCGCCGGCATCGTGCTGGTGGCGCTCTCCCCGACCGCGTCCACCCGCATCGGCTCGGCCGCCTTCGCGTTCTCGGCACTGCTGGTCTTCACGGTCTCGGCGATCTACCACCGCGGCACCTGGTCGCCGCGCACCTGGGCGTTCCTGCGGCGCTTCGACCACGCCAACATCTTCGTGCTGATCGCCGGCACCTACACCCCCTACGCGCTGCTCTTCCTCGACGGCACCGCACGTACGACGCTGCTCGTCGTCGTGTGGGGCGCGGCGATCGCCGGCGTGGTGTTCCGGGTCTTCTGGACCGACGCGCCGCGCTGGCTCTACACGCCGATGTACATCGCCCTCGGCTGGGCGGCCGTCTTCTTCATCCCGCAGTTCATGGAGGGCGCCGACCGGTTCAGCAGCGGCATCGCGGTCACGACGCTGGTGCTCGTGGCGGTCGGTGGCGTGCTCTACACGCTCGGCGGCGTGGTCTACGGCCTCAAGCGCCCCAACCCCTCACCCCGCTGGTTCGGGTTCCACGAGGTGTTCCACTCGTTCACGATCCTCGCCTTCGCCGCCCACTACGTCGGCGTGTCGCTGGCGACCTACTCCCTGCGCTGAGCAGGTGAGGCTGCTCACGATCGGAAACGATCTGGCGGGGCGAGGCGTCGTACGGGGGAAGCCCTGTCCCCCACCCCCCGCCGAGAGATGCCTGACTCACCCACGGACCCGTCCGACCAGCCCGCCCGCCAGCCCTTCCTCGACCTGAGCCTCCCGCAGCTCGTCGCCGGCGCCACTGCCGCCGCGACGTCGGCGATCCTGATCAGCCGGCTCGACCTGCTCGGCACCGTGCTCGGTGCCGCCTTCGCCAGCGTGGTCTCCGCCATCGTCACCGCCGGCCTCGTGGGCGGGTGGCACCGCGTGCGGACGGTGCCGAGCCGGTTCCCGCGCAACGTCAACGGCATGGTGGTGACCGCCGTCGCCCTCGGACTGGTGGTCGTGGCCTCGCGGACGGGCTTCCAGCTCGTCACGCAGGACCTGCCGTCGGACACGTTCGCCGCGCGGTGGCTCGCGCAGATCGGCGTCAACCGAGGCTGAGCCCGGCGAACACCACGAGCGAGGCGGCCACGACGACGCCGCCCAGCGCCCACGCTGCGAGCGGTGCGCGGCGCGCCAGCCGCTCGAGGACGAGGTAGGTCGCGGCGATCATGGCCAGGCCGACGGTCACGTGCAGGAGCACCGCCAGCATCACCCCGGCGATCGCGCCCGCCGCCCGGAGCCGTCCCCAGAGCAGGCTGAGCGCCAGCGGCAGCACGACGGCGCCGGCGAACCCGCCCGCCAGCTCGACCCACCACGGACGGTCGCCCATCCACGGCACGTCGACGGTGCCCACCCACGACCGGTCGAACAGGTCGCTGGTCGCGCTCCAGCCGAGGTAGACGATCGAGGCGATCGTGAGGGCTGCGGCCACCCGGTAGGACCAGTGCTTCGCGCGCGACCACGGCACCGACCGGCCCACGAAGATCGTCGCGACGGTCACGGCGGACCAGACGATCCAGCGCCGGAGCACCCCCGTGCCGGTGTCGGCCATCGCGTCGCGGAAGACGCGGTCGGCCTCGACGCGGTCCACGACGTGCCCCTCGGTGGAGACGTAGGACATCGGGTCGCCGCGACCCGCCACCAGCGCGTCGTGCAGCAGCGCGGCCGGCAGGTGGGCGCCGGTCTTGGGCACCAGCCACGTGAAAAGGGCGGGCACCGAGGTCAGGTCGGTGCGGAAGTCGGCGCGCGAGGGCACGAGCAGCTCGCCGAGGTGCCGGTCGCTGTAGGCCAGCCGCCGCTCCAGCGCGAACGTCTCCACGCCCTCCTCGGTGTGCCGTTCGAGCACGATGCGGGGGTCGGAGCCGGGGTCGGGCGGCTCACCCGGACCCGCGGCACTCGGCAGGGTGCCGCCGTCGTAGAACCGCCGCGGCTCCACCGCCACCTGCCTGGCCATCGACCCCACGCGCTCCCGAGCCTTCATTCCCCCAGTCTGGCGCGGCCGACCGACAGCGTCACGCGCCATGAGCGACACCGTGAAGGCAGTTCGCGGCTCCCGGAGGTCCGCCCACGCTCACGTCCGCCTGACGCTGCGCGAACTGCCTGCACCGTGCACCGGGCAGAGCCCCGGCGCGCCTGCGTAGGGTGCGACGCACCATGCGCATCCTCGTGACGTTCGTCGGCGGGCTCGGTCACCTGGCGCCGCTCCTCCCACTCGCCCGCGCGGCACGGGCAGCCGGCCACGAGGTCGCGATCGCCGGCTCCGGCGGCCTGGTCCCCCGCATCGAGGAGGCGGGTTTCCGTGCCTACGCCACGAGCGAGGCGCCGCACCACGGCGGAGCACCCGGCAGTCGCGACGTCGGGCCGCTCGAACCGGTCGACGCCCGGGCGACCGAGGTCGAGTTCGCCCAGAACTTCGCGTCGCGGGGCGCCCGACGGATGGCGAAGGCAGTGCCGCGTGCGATCGAGGACTTCCGGCCCGACGTCGTCGTCCGGGACGAGACCGACCTCGGCACGACGATCGCCGCGGAGCTGCTGGCCGTCCCGGTCGCCACCCACCTCGTGCTGGCCTCGGGCCTGCTGGTGCGGCCCGAGCTGGTCGCTCCCGAGCTCGACGCCGTACGAGCCGAGCACGGGCTGGCACCTGACCCCGACCTGACGCGGCTGACGTCGGGACTGGTGCTGTCCGACGCGGCTCCCTCCTTCCGCAGCCCGGAGTCGCCGTTGCAGGTGCACCCGACCTACTACCGGTCGACGGCGGCCGCCCGCCCGCGCCGCGGCACGGGCAGGAGACGCGTCTACGTCACGCTCGGCACCATCTTCAACAAGGGCTCGGGCGACCTCTTCGAGCGCTTGCTGGCCGGTCTCGGCGACCTCGACGTCGACGTGGTGGCCACGGTCGGTCGCGACCTCGACCCCGACGACCTCGGACCCCAGCCGCCGCACGTCCGGGTCGAACGGTTCGTGCCGCAGGCCGAGGTGCTGCCCGGCGTCGACCTGGTCGTCTCGCACGGCGGCTCGGGCAGCCTGATGGCCGCTCTGGCCCATGGGCTGCCCTCCCTGCTTCTCCCGCTCGGTGCCGACCAGCCCCACAACGCGATGCGGGCCGAGCAGCTCGGCGTCGCCGCGACGCTCGACGCCGCGACGTCGACCGCCGCGGTGGTCGCGCGGCAGGCGCGAGCGGTCCTGGCCGACGCGACGATGCTCCGACGCGCCAGGGAGGTCGCAGCCGAGATGCACGCCCTTCCTGACGTGGACGCCGCCGTCGCTGCCGTCGTGGAGGCAGCCGGTGCCGACCACGGACCGGGCCGCGGACCGGCGTCGGTGCCGCGGGGTGACGCGCCCTAGGGTGCGCCCATGACCACCGCGCGGACCGTCCCCGTCACCACCGAGATGGACGGTGACGAGCTGGACGCGCTCGACGCCTGGCACCTCGCGCGCCAGCACGGCCTGCGGAAGATCGTGGTCGAGTCGTTCGTACGGTTCCGCTACGGCGACGGGTTCACCAACTCCCGTGCCCTCGCGCTGCAGGCGTGCCTCGCCGTCGTCCCCTTCCTCCTCGCCCTGACCGGCCTGGCCTCCGACATCGACGAGGAGCGCCCGGCCGCGGTCGTGGCCCACGTCGTCGACTCGCTCTCCCCCGGCTCCGGCGACGGCGACGCGCTCAGCTCGGCCGTCGACGAGTCGGACGCCTCCGAGGCGGCCGGTGAGATCGCCCTCGTCCTGGGCCTGGGCTTCGCGCTGGTCTCGATGACCACGGCGATGGCGCAGGTCGAGCGTGGCGCCAACCGCATCTACGGCATCCGCCGCGACCGCAAGGCGCTCCACAAGTACGGCCGGGCGGCGGTGCTGACGGCGGTTCTCGCCGGCCCGGTCGGTGTCGGGTTCGTGATGATCGTCGGCGGCGGAGCCCTCGGCGACGCGATGGCGGAGAACTACGGCTGGTCCGACAGCGCGGTCGACTGGTGGAACGGCCTGCGCTGGCCGATCGGCATCGCACTGCTCGTCTTCGCGATCGCCGTGCTGCTCGACCACGCGCCGCGGCGCCGGCAGCCGGCGCTGTCCTGGCTCGCGCTCGGCTCGGGCATCGCCGTGGTGCTCAGCGCGATGGCCACCGCAGGGTTGGCGGCGTACGTCTCGTTCAGCGGGTCGTTCGGCACCGTCTACGGCCCCCTTGCCGGCATCTTCGCCCTGCTGCTCTGGGCGCTGCTCTCGTCGATCGCCTTCTTCTACGGCACCGCCGTGTGCGCCCAGCTCGAGGCGCTGCGGGCGGGCCAGGTCGAGCCGTCGTACGACGACCCCGGTCGGCCGCACGCGCGCACCGTCGGGGACCAGGTCAGCCCTTCGTCGAACCCGGATTGAGGCCTGGGACGAACCGCTCCTGCAGCGCGAAGAGCACCGCGAGACAGGTTGGCAGCCACGGAGGACGCCGAGCATGATGAGCATCGAGCGGTAGCTGAACCGGGCGAGGACGAACGTCATCATGGGCAGTCGTGGTGGACCCGGTCGACGATGACGACGACCTCGGAACGGCAGGCCAGGCATGAGCAACGATCCCGTCCACCTGACCAACGGCGGCGTCAGCCTCGTGCTGGCCCGGGACGACCAGGGCATCCCGCGCATCGTGCACTGGGGCGCCGCACTCGGCGACCTCGGCGCGGCGGACCTGACCGGGCTGACCACGGCCCGGCGCCCCGGCGCCTCGCACTCGGCGTTCGACGGGCCGCGGGCGACGGGCCTCGTACCCGACTCCACGCGCGGCTACGCCGGTACGCCGGCCCTGTCCGGCCACCGCGTCGGCGGCACCACGCGCGCGGCGACCCCGAGCCTCGTGGCCTGGGAGCTGCACGGCGACGGCGACGGCAGCATCGCCTGCACGTCGAACGACGACGAGGCGGGCTGGTCCGTCCGGGTCAGGCTGTTGCTCGACGACGCCGGGCTGCTGCACGCGCGGACGTCGGTGACCAACACCGCCGACGGCGACCTCCACCTCGCCTCAGTCCTGACCGCCCTGCCCGTCGGCGCCCACGCCACCGAGCTGCTCGACCTGACCGGCCGGTGGTGCAAGGAGCGCACCCCCCAGCGGCACCCCTGGGTCCAGGGCACCCACCGACGCGACGCCCGCCGCGGCCGCACCGGTCACGACGCCACACTCGTGATGGTCGCCGGGACCCCCGGATTCACGTTCGGCACCGGCGAGGTGTGGGCCCTGCACACCGCGTGGAGCGGCAACCACACCCACTACGCGGAGCGCACGCCCGAGGGAGAGTGCCTGCTCGGCGGGGGTGAGCTGCTCGGCCCCGGCGAGGTCGTCCTGGCTCCCGGTGAGACCTACGACGGGCCACGGGTGCTCGGCTCCTGGTCGGGACGCGGCCTCGACGCGATGAGCCACCGGTTCCACGCCCACCTCCGCGCGGTCACGCCGCGGGCCCGCACCGAGCGGCCGGTCATCGCCAACTCGTGGGAGGCGGTCTACTTCGACCACTCCCTCGAGCGGCTCTCCGAGCTCGCCGACGCCGCGGCAGCCGTCGGGGTCGAGCGCTTCGTCCTCGACGACGGCTGGTTCCTCGGCCGCCGCGACGACACCGCCGGCCTCGGCGACTGGACGGTCGATCCCGACGTCTGGCCGCAGGGACTGGGCCCGCTCGTCGAGCACGTGAAGAGCCGCGGCATGGAGTTCGGCCTGTGGGTGGAGCCGGAGATGGTCAACCTCGACTCCGAGACCGCGCGCCGCCACCCCGAGCGCGTGCTGCGCGGCCGGGCCACCGCCCCGCCGGAGTGGCGCCAGCAGCAGGTGCTCGACCTGCAGGACCCCGACGCGTACGACGACCTGCGCGCCGCCCTTCTCGCGCTGCTCGACGAGCTCGACATCGCCTACCTCAAGTGGGACCACAACCGCGACCTCACCGACGCCTTCCACGACGGCCGCCCGGCCGTGCACGGGCAGACGCGGGCGTTCTACCGGCTGCTCGACGAGCTGCGAGAGGCGCACCACGGGCTCGAGATCGAGTCGTGCGCCTCGGGCGGCGGACGCGTGGACGCCGAGGTGCTCGCCCGCACCGACCGCATCTGGCCCAGCGACACCATCGACGCCCTCGAGCGCCAGCACCTCCAGCGCTGGACCTCCCTGCTGGTGCCGCCGGAGCTGATCGGCTCGCACGTCGGCGGACCGACGGCGCACACCACCGGGCGTACGCACACCCTGCGCTACCGCGCCGCGACCGCCCTGCTGCACTGGTTCGGCATCGAGTGGGACGTCTCGCGCCTCGACGAGGCCACCCTCGCCGAGCTGCGCGAGTGGATCGAGCTGCACAAGCGCGTCCGGCCCCTCATCGGCACCGGCACCCTCGTCCACCCCGACCACCCCGACCCCGCGGTCATGGTGACCGGCATCGTGGCCGACGACCGCTCGGAGGCGTGGTACGTCGTCGCGACCGTGGCCGCGACGTCGACCCAGCACCCGGCGCCCCTCAGGCTCACGGGCCTCGACCCGGACCGGCGCTACCGGCTGACCGAGGAGGTGCCGCGAGGGGTGGGCGCCGACCTGTCCGGCAGCTGGTCCGCCGACGGCGCCGAGCTGGGCGGCCGCGTGCTGGCGGCCTCGGGGATCGCGCTGCCCGTCATGCACCCGGAGGAGTCCCGCGTGCTCCACCTGGTGGCCATGGGTTGAGGGCACCTCCCGGGCCTACCCTGATGGGCATGGACGCACACGCCTGGGACGAGCGCTACGCCGCCAGCGACCTGGTCTGGTCGCGCGAGCCCAACCAGTTCGTGGCCGCCGAGCTCGCCGACCTGCCTCCGGGCACCGCGGTGGACCTCGCGGCCGGAGAGGGCCGCAACGCCATCTGGCTCGCCTCGCGCGGCTGGTCGGCCACCGCGGTGGACTTCTCGCAGGTCGCCCTCGACAAGGGCGCGCGGCTGGCCGCGGACGATCCTCGGGGCCTCGACGTGACCTGGGTGCGTGCCGACGCGACGACGTGGCGACCACCCGCGCCGGTCGACCTGGTCGTGGTCGCCTACCTGCAGGTGCCGGGCGCCGACCGACGCCGCGCGGTCCGCAACGCGGTGGAGATGCTGCGTCCGGGAGGGACTTTCCTGTTGGTCGCCCACGACGCGACCAACCTCGCCGAGGGGACCGGCGGTCCGCAGGACCCCGAGGTGCTGATGACCGCCGACGACGTCGTCGGCGACCTGGCCGACCTCGGCGTCGAGGTCCTGCGTGCCGAGCGCGTCGCCCGCGAGGTCACCGCGGACGACGGCCACGGCGGTGAGCAGCGGCGTACGGCCTGGGACTGCCTGGTCCGCGTGGTCAGGCGCTGAGCCAGTACCCGAGACGGACGACGGCCCGCCCTCCGGTGGGAGGACGGGCCGTCGGGAACTACGTGGTGCGGATCAGCGCTTCAGGCGGACCTTCACTCGCTGGGTGCTGCCGTCCTCGAAGCGGACGACCAGCACCGCCTTCACGGACGCTTTCTTGCCCAGCTTGGCGCGTGCGCGCTTGTTGAGCTTGATGGTGACCTTGTCCTTCTCACGGACGTCGAGGTCGAAGGAGCCGGCACCGAGGCGCTTGCCGTTCTTGCCACGAGTCTTGAGCACGACCTTGCCCTCGCAGTCCACCCGACCGCAGCGGAGCGTGAGCTTCGCCTTGCGTCGGTTCTTCGTCGCATCGACCTTTCCGCCCTTGGCCACGCCCACCGCGGGGGTGTCGACCGGCGGCACCGGCGGCACCGGCGGGCCGGGCGGAGTGGTCGGCGGGCCAGGCGGGGTGGTCGGCGGACCGGGCGGGGTCGTCGGCGGACCCGGCGGGGTCGTCGGCGCCTCCACCACCTTCAGCTGAGCGGTGCCCTGGCCCGGGTCGGTGGCCACGTCGCCGGCGTACTCAGCCACCAGCTCCACGGTCCCCGCCTCGGCGAACGGGCCGACCTCGAAGGTCGCCTTCCCGTCCTCGAGCTCCACCGCGGGCAGGTCGGTGCCGTCGACCGACAGCACCACCTCACCCGTCGGCGCCGCCTCAGCAGCCGAACCGACCTCGACCACAACCTCAGCCGTCTTGCCCGTCTCGACCTCCGCCGGAGCGGTGACGGTCACCTCGGCCGGCACGTTCTCCGGGTCGGCGAGCTCCTTGACCTGGACGTCGCGGTAGAAGACGTTCTCCCCGCCACCGTGGTTCTGCAGCCCGATGTAGCTGGGCCACTTCAGCCGGTTGTCGTCGGTGCTGGTGAAGTCGTTGACCAGCTCGTCGTTGAGGTAGATCCGGATCCGCTTGCCCTCGACCCGGATCTCGTAGTGGTTCCACTCCCCGACCGGGTTGAGGGCCGCGTCGCGGGCCTCGAGGTCGGCCGACTGGAAGTTGTAGACCGCGCCGGTGGTGCTGTCGGGGTCGTCCGTGGCGTCGATCTGGATCTCGTAGCCCTGGTTGACCGCGACCCACGGGTCGGTGCCCGGGTCCGGGAAGCCGACGAAGACGCCACCGTTGTCGTCCTTGGTGAGCTTCCAGTCCAGCTGCAGGGAGTAGTCCCCCTCCAGCGGCTCGGAGTGCCACAGCAGGCCGAGGCCGCCGTGCGTCATGAGGGTGCAGTCGGCCTCGCGGGTGAACAGGCCGGGGCCGGCCATGTTCCAGTCCTCGAGGCTCTCAGCAGTGCCGTCGAACAGCGTCCGGTAGCCCGGGTCGGCGGTGGTCGCCTCGCAGGTGTCCGGCTCGATGACCGGGTCACCGCTCACGCGGAACCAGTCGAACGCGCCGACCTGGCTGCCGGTGCCGTTGTAGGCGGCGACGCCGATCTTGGGCTCGACAAGACCGGTGGCGGGGTAGCCCGCCCCCATCGAGGTCCACGTCTCACCCTGGTCGACCGACCAGCGGCCCTGGATCGCGGTGCCGGTCGAGACCATCTGCAGCTGCAGGTCGTCGGGAGCGGCGCCGTCGGGCAGGTCGGCGTTGGTGTAGACCATCTCGCCGTTGATGCGGCGACCGAGCTCGAGCACCCAGTTGCCCTCGGGCCGCTCCATCGCCACGAACTTGGCGTAGTTGCTGGCGTCGGTCCACGCGACCAGACCACCCTGGAGGTAGTCGTCGGTGCCGGTCATCGTGAGCTGCGTGGTGGCGGCCCAGGGGCCCTCGGCAGGCGAGTCCTGCAGGACCATGTTCTTCGCGTCGACCGCACCACCGGACAGGTCGCCGGCCTGGGCGTTGATGCGCAGCTGGCCGTCCGACACCGCGACGCCGTTCGACGTCTTGTTGAGGATCGTGCTCCAGCGGCAGGTGTCGAGCGCGTCGCCGTCGAACTCGTCGTCCGCGGTCGGCGTCTCGCCCGGCGCGCAGGCCGAGCGATCCCCGAGATCGAGGTAGTCGAGGTTGACGTTGCCGTTGTCACCCGCGTCACGGGCGATCTTGATGACGTTCGCACCGGCCCGCAGCTCGACCTGGTCCTGGAACGTGAGCCAGGTCTTCCACGAGTCGCCCGGCGGCAGCGCCAGCTTCTTGACGAAGACGTCATTGACATAGAGCGACATCTGCTTCGTCTGGTTCGCCTGCGGGTTGGGCCCGTTGGCGTAGCCGAGCGTGAAGGCGTGGAACCCGGCTTCCGCCGCGGTCACGTCGAAGGTCACCGCGGTGCCGTCGTTCTCGAAGCCGCCGACGTAGCCGGAGCCGCTGTAGCCGGCGTGCTCGGTCTGCACGCGGTTGCCGTCACCGGTGATCGTGCCGTCCTCGGCCTCGGTGCGACCCGCGGTCGGGTCGACCAGCTTGACGTGGTCGAGGTTGACGTTGCCGTCGTCGCCCTGCTCGTAGACGATCTCGACGCGGGTGGCGCCGGCCGGCAGCGTGACGGGGACGGTGAACGTGCCCCACGTCTTCCAGTCGGCGAACGGAGGCAGCTCGATCTGCTGACGCTCCTCACCGATGTACAGGCTCATCTTCTTGGTCTGGTTGGGCTGCGGGTTCGGACCGTTGGCGTAACGGATCTGCAGCTCGTAGTCGCCGGCCCCAGGCGCGACCACCTCGACGGTGGTGCCCGAGCCGACGGTCTGGATGCCGTCGACGAAGCCGGAGCCGGTGTAGCCGGCGTGCTCGGTGTCGATGCCGGCGGTGCCGGTGAGCTCGCCGTCCTCCAGCTCGTAGATGCCGTCCGGAGCGGGCTCCGGCTCCTCGGCGACGTAGCCGGGGTAGCTGTTGAGGGTGTACCAGGCCTCGGTGCTCCACAGCGTCTCGTTCGAGGCGGACTCGAACGGGCGAGGGGAGCGCACGTGGACGACCCGGTCGGGCTTCATGCCGTCGATCTGGAGGGTGACCGTACGGCCGTCCTCGCTGGCCACCGCGCTGGTGACGGTGAGGCTTTCCTCGTCGAGCTTGGGGCCGCCGTACTGCGCGGTCGGGCGGTAGCGCCACTGCTCGACCTCGTACTTGGACGCGAGGTCCTCCAGCGTCGCAGCCGACAGCGGCTGCGTGTACTCGATCTCGAAGCCGCCCTCGACGACGTCCATCGACGCCATGTCGAACGGGGTCTCGCCGGTGAGGTCCAGCTTCTGCAGGCCGAAGCGGAGCTTGCCCGTCTGGCCCCAGTTTCCGCCGGCGCCGAGCCCACCGACGATCAGCGAGCCGTCGGGACCGGCGAGCACGCGGCTGACGCCGGCCTCGAGGCCCTGGGTCATCCGGAAGAGCGCGCCCTGCTTGGCGCCGTCGACCTCTTCGAGGTCGGCGCGCTGCAGGCCGCCGTAGGTCACGTCGCCGATGAACAGCTGGCCCGCGTAGGGACCCTCCTCGACGACGATCGGGGTGCTCGGGGAGTTGGCGATCTCGTTCTGCGGCATCCACAGGACCGGCTTGGTCACGGGCTCACCGTCGAAGCGCCCGGGAGTGCCGTCGGGCTCGGTGGTGAAGTGGTTGTAGAACTCGCCGGGCTTGATCTCGATGAGCTTGTTGGCGGGCAGCCAGGCGCCCTGGTTGTCGGTCACGAAGATCTCGCCGTTCGGACCCCAGCCCATGCCGTGCGGGGTGCGGAGGCCACCGGCGACGTAGTCGATGGTGCCGTCCTGGCGGTCGATGGTGATGTGCGTGCCGCGGTCGTACGAACCCTGCGGCACGGTCGTCGCGCCGCCGAGGTTGATCGAGACCGACAGGTTGACGTGGAACTGGTCGGCGGCCTCGTCGTAGAGCATGCCGAAGCCGAACTCGTGGAAGTTGCCGTCGAAGGGGTAGTCCACGATCTCGTCGCGACCCTCGAAGACGCCGTCGCCGCCGTCGTCGAGCAGCCTGATCAGGCCGGTCTTCTCGGAGATGTAGATGTCGCCGTCGACGACCTTGATGCCCTGCGGCTCCTTGAGCCCCTCGGCGATCAGGGTCCGCGTGACGTCGCCGGGCGACGCGGCGTCCTTGACGCCCTCCAGCCGGTAGAGCTCACCGAGCTCGACGTTGCCCTGGTCGTTGCCGTTGCCGCCCCAGGTGAGGACGAGCAGGTCGTCGCCGTCCCACTCGAGGCCGGTGACCTGCGGCTCGAAGCCGTCGGGACGCAGGTCGACGAGGTCGTAGGCAGGGTTGACCGAGTCGAGCTGCAGCCCGTCGCCGGCCGAGTCCTCCTGGCCCTCGCACTGCTTGAAGCCGGGCGCGGTCACCCGCGTGACGTCGGCCTCGGTGCTGAGGGCGGAGCTGGGGACGACGCTGAATGCGCTGGACCCCGGGGGCATCCACTCGAGGGTGAGGCGCTCGCCGCCACCGGCCTCGAAGTAGTCGAGGTCCAGGGCGTGCTCGGTGCCGGCCGTCAGCGTGAAGCTGCCGGTCATGGCGGTGTCGCCGTGCAGGCCGTCGTGGTCCACGACGACCTGGTCGTCGATCTGGAGCCGGGAGCCGTCGTCGCTGGTCAGGCGGAACTCATAGGTGCCTGTGGTCTCCACGCTGAGGGTGGCCAGCGCCTCGACGACGAAGTTGTCCTGCAGGCCACCGAAGTCGGCGGGCGTGCGCCAGTCGATGGTCTGCTTGAGCTGGTCGACGTTGGGCGTCTGACCGGCCTTGAGCGTGCACAGCTCCGAGATCGGCTGGCCGAGCTGGAAGGCACGCATGGTGACGCCGGGCTCGTCGCCGGCGGGGACCGCCGACGCGCTGGGCGTCACGGCGGCGAGGCTGGCGGCCACCGAGGTGGCCAGCACCGCGGCGCCCATGCGCGACCTGCGGCGCGACCGCGCGTCGTCTGCGCGCGGTCGGGGGTTGGACAAGGACTTCGACACCTGGACCTCCTGGTGACCCGACGGCAGGGACGCACGCCGGGGGGTGATGTGACTCCCCTCACCCTAGGTCGCATCCGGCGGTTTGTGAACAACTTTTGCTTGCCGTTCGGCAAAAGAGGTGACCCCCGTTACAGTCACGCCTGTGCTCGACGACCTGGGACGGCTGCTGCACCGGTGGCGACGCCCGGTCCTCGCGACGTGGGCGGCGCTCGTCGTGCTCGGCGCGGTGCTGGGCGGCTCGGTCTTCGACGTGGCCGAGGCCCCCGAACCGCTGCGCGACGACGCCGAGTCCGCCCAGGTGGCCCAGCTCCTCGAGGACGCCGACCCGGAGGGTGAGCTGGTGGTCGCCGTCCTCTCGGGGGCCGACATCTACAGCGTCGACCTGATCGACCAGGCGACCCGGGTGCTGCACGACGTGCGCGACCTGCCCGACGTCGTCGAGGTGCGCGACCCGTGGACCACCGGCGCCCAGGACCTCGTGAGGCCCGACCGCAACGGCACGATCGTCACCGTCGAGATCGACCACACCGTGGACCGGGACCGTGCCCTCGCCGCGGCGGCCGAGATCGAGGAGACCCTGCAGCTCGTCGGGATGCCGGAGGTGCTGGTGGGCGGCCCGCTGCTCGCCGAGGAGGCGTTCGGCGAGCAGGCCGTGCAGGACGCCGCCCGCGGAGAGGGCATCGCGGTCCTCGTGCTGCTCGTCGTCCTGGCCCTGGCCCTGGGCGGGCTCGTCGTCGGCCTGCTGCCCGTCGTCACCGCGCTCGGCTCGGTCAGCGTGGCTCTGCTGGCCCTGGCCGGCATGGCCCGCCTGACCCCGGTGAGCGAGTACGCCGTCAACGTGGTCACGCTCCTCGGCCTCGGCCTGGCCGTCGACTACGCGCTGCTGGTCCTCGGCCGCTTCCGGGAGGAGCGGGCAGCGGCATCACCCGGCACCGACATCGGCCAGGTGCTGGGCCGCACGCTGGCCACCTCGGGACGTACGGTCCTCGTCTCGGGCCTCACGGTCGCGACGGCGCTCGCAGGCCTGCTCGTGCTCCGCGACCCCGTGCTCTCACCGATGGCGGTCGGTGGTCTCGTCGCGGTGGCGGGCGCGACGCTGACCGGCCTCACCCTCGCCCCGGCGTTGGTCGCGGTCTCGCACGCCCGGATCCCCGCCCCTGCGCCGCGACGGCTCCTGGGGGGCACCCCCAGCGCCCACGCCCTGCTGCCGCGGCTGGCGCGACTCGCCCAGCGACGCCCGTGGCCGGTCCTGCTGGGGTGCACGGCCCTGCTGCTGCTGCTCAGCACCCCCCTGCTGGCCCTCGACCTCCGCAACTCCGACGCCCGCACCCTGCCCCGCGACAGCGAGCCGCGACTGACGCAGGCCGCCATCGAGGCGGGCTTCCCGGACCAGGACGAGACCCCGATCACGGTGCTGGTCGAGGCGGAGTTCAGCTCGCAGGAGACCGCCGACGCGATGGCCGGCCTCGCCGGCATCCCGGGCGTGGTCGACGTGCTGCTCTTCGACCCCGTGCCCGGCGACCTCAGCCAGCTGCTGGTCGAGCCCGAGCCCGACGCCGCCGGCGACTACGACGGCCCGAAGGTGCAGGACCTGGTACGCCGGATGCGCGCCGCCGACCTCGGGGTGGACGTGCTGGTCGGCGGGCCCACCGCCGAGCTGGTCGACACCCGTGACGCCCTCGCGGACCGGGCGCCCTGGGCGATCCTGGTCGTCGCGGTGCTCACGGCCCTGCTCCTAGGCCGGCTGACGCGCTCCGTCGTCGTACCGATCAAGGCCGTCGCCCTCAACATGCTCTCCCTCTGCGCCACGCTCGGTGTCGTCGTGGCGGTCTTCCAGTGGGGCTGGGGGTCGTCGCTGCTCGGGTTCGACTCGTGGGGCGCCCTCGACGTCACCACTCCCCTGCTGCTCTTCATGTTCGCGTTCGGGCTGTCGATGGACTACCACGTCTTCCTCGTCGCGCGGATCCGCGAGGCGTGGGACGAGGCCCTGGCGCGACCGCGGCGCAAGCGCGACGGACCCGCCGACCTGCGAGCGCTGAACGACGAGGCCGTGCTCACCGGCATCACCGCCTCGGGGCCGGTCGTGACCCTCGCCGCCGTCGCGATCGGGATCGTCTTCCTCGGCTTCGCGCTCGGCGAGCTCATCGCGGTCAAGGAGATCGGCGTCGGCATGACCGTGGCCGTGCTGCTCGACGTCACGATCGTGCGCGGCCTGCTCCTGCCGGCGTCGATGACGCTGCTGGGGCAGTGGAACTGGTGGCTGCCCGGACGGGGAGGGCCGACGAGCGGCAGCTGAGGTCGGTCAGCGCTCGTCGGTGGTGGCGGAGGAGTCCTTCTGCACAGGCTCGTCGCCGTAGACGCCGGCGTCCTTGGCCGCCTGGGCCTTGCGCAGCTGCTTGACCAGGCTGAAGGCGATCACGACGACCGCGAGGATCATGAAGATCCACACCGCGAAGCCGAGGGGACCGGCCTTGACCTCGGTGTCCTTCGGCGTCGGGTCGTCCACGAGAGCGATGATCAGCAGGTCGAGCATGCCCCCAGTGTCCCACCCACCTGTCAGGGAGCGGGTGTCGGGATCCCTGCGAACAGGTCGTCCTCGGGGAACGTGCTCGGCACGGTCGACTCGACCAGCTCGTAGTCCTCGGTCGGCCAGGTCTTCTGCTGGATCTCACGCGGGATCGCGAACCACATGCCGTCGGGGTCGATCTGCGTGGCGTGCGCGAGCAGCGCCTGGTCACGCACCCCGAAGTAGTCCCCGCACGGCACCCGGGTGGTGATCCGGTCGTCCCACTCCGGCTCGCGCTCCCACTTCGCGAGGCGCTCGGTGTAGGGCGACTCGAGGTCGTGGGCCAGCATCGCCTCGTGGAGGGCGTTGGTCTTCGCCCAGCTCCAGCCGTGGTGGTAGTAGAGCTTCATCGGCTGCCACGGCTCCCCGGCGTCGGGGAACCGCTCGGGGTCGCCGGCCGCGTGGTAGGCCGCGACGGAGACCTCGTGGCAGCGGATGTGGTCGGGGTGCGGATAGCCGCCGCGTTCGTCGTACGTCGTCAGCACGTGGGGGCGGAACGAGCGGATCAGCCGCACCAGGCGCTCGGTCGCCTCCTCGAGCGGGACCAGGGCGAAGCAGCCCTCCGGGAGCGGCGGCAGCGGGTCGCCCTCGGGCCAGCCCGAGTCGACGAAGCCGAGCCAGTCCTGCCGGATGCCGAGGATGTCGCGAGCGCGGTGCATCTCCTCGCGGCGGATCTCGGTGATGTTCTCCCAGACCTCGGGGCGGTCCATCTTGGCGTTGAGCACCGAGCCACGCTCGCCGCCGGTGCAGGTGGCGACGTGGACGTCGACGCCCTCGGCGACGTACTTCGCCGTGGACGCTGCCCCCTTGCTCGACTCGTCGTCGGGGTGGGCGTGGACGTGCATGAGTCGGAGGCCGGCGCGGGGCCGGTCTGCGGGGGGCTGGGCCATGGTCCGCAGTCTAGGAGTCCCCGCTTACGCTTCTGTGCGTGACCACCGACCTCGCCGACCGCTACGGCGCACCCGCGCGGTGGCGGCGTCCCACGGCCGTCGGGCTGGCGGTCCTCCTGGCCGTCGTCGGGCTCACCTGGCTGGGCTGGACGGCGTGGTTCCACGGCAGCCCCGACGTGCGCTCCGAGGTCGTCACCTTCGAGGTCACCGACGACCACCAGGTCGAGGCGCGCGTCGACGTCGTGCTCGCCGACGGCGTCGAGGCCAGCTGCCGCGTACGCGCCCTGGCCGAGGACAAGACGGCCGTCGGGGAGCTCGCCTTCACCCCCGTCGACGGGGTCAACGAGGTGGTCATCCGCACCGAGCGCCGCGCGACGTCCGTCGAGAAGCTGGGGTGCACCACCCCGGACCAGCCGCGCCCGCGCTGAGCCGTCAGCCTGCGCTTTTGCCGCGGGCTTGCTAACCTGATCGTTCTGCCCGTCCGGGTGCGCTGGCCGATGTCTGTCGCCGCGCCGACTCCGATCGGACGGAAGACACCACCGACCCGATGCGGGCGCGCTGAGGCACACCCGTATCCAGTACCACGTGAGCAGGAGCATCGACATGACCGACCAGGGCACCATCTGGCTGACCCAGGAGGCCTACGACAAGCTGCGGGCCGAGCTCGACGACCTCAAGGGCCCCAAGCGCCAGGAGATCATCGAGAAGATCGCCTCCGCGCGCGACGAGGGCGACCTCAAGGAGAACAGCGGCTACCACGCCGCCAAGGAGGACCAGGGCAAGCAGGAGGCCCGGATCCGCCAGCTCGAGGACATGCTGCGCCGCGCCGAGGTCGGCGAGACCCCGCCCGACGACGGCGTCGTCGAGCCCGGCATGGTCGTCACGATCGACTTCGGCGGTGGCGACACCGAGAAGTTCCTCCTCGGCGCCCGGGAGAACCTCTCCGAGGGCGACACCCTCGACGTCTACTCCCCCGAGTCGGCCATGGGTGCCGCGATCAACGGCAAGTCGAAGGGCGACGAGGTCACCTACACCGCGCCCAACGGCAAGGAGCTGACCGTCACCGTCGTCGACGCGGAGCCCTACAAGGCCTGAGCATCACCTTGACCACCGCCGGAGCGGTGAGTGAGGCAGGTTCTGCAGCCGCAGAACATGTCTGGCTCACCGCTCCTCGGCGTTTCCGGGCGCCCCGAGGGCGTACGTCGCTCAGGTGTCGACGCGGTAGCCCCGCTCGCGCAGGCGCTCCATCAGGTGCTCGGCGTGCGCTTCACCGCGGGTCTCGAGCTGGATGCGCACCTCGACCTCGTGGAGGGTCAGGGACGGGGAGAGCCGCTCGTGGGCGACCTCGAGGACGTTGGCGCCCTCGGCGCCGATCTCAGTGAGCAGCGAGGCCAGGCCGCCGGGGAGGTCGGGGATGCACACGCGCAGGTAGAGGTAGCGTCCAGCGGCGGCGAGGCCGTGGCGGATGACCTTGTTCAGCAGCAGGGGGTCGATGTTGCCGCCGGAGAGCACGGCGACGGCGGGGGTCTCGAAGCCTGTGGGGTTGTCGAGCATGGCCGCGACCGCGGCCGCGCCGGCAGGCTCGACGACCTGCTTGGCACGCTCGATCAGCGCGAGCAGCGCGCGGGAGAGCGACTCCTCGGACACCGTGACGATCTCGTCGACGTGGTCGCGCACCGCCGCGAAGGTGATGTCACCGGGCCGGCCGACCGCGATGCCGTCGGCCATCGTGCTCATCGACTCGAGCGCCACGGGCTGTCCGGCAGCGAGCGACCCGGGGTAGGCGGCGGCGCCCTCGGCCTGCACGCCCACCACGCGTACGTCGGGACGCAGCGCCTTGATCGCGATCGCCACCCCGGCCAGCAGCCCGCCCCCGCCGGTCGGCACCAGCACCGTGCGTACGTCGGGCGCCTGCTCGAGGACCTCGAGGCCCAGCGTTCCCTGGCCGGCGACGATGTCGACGTGGTCGAAGGGGTGGATCAGGACGGCCCCGGTCTCCTCGGCGAACCGCCGCGCTGCCGCGAGCGAGTCCTCGAGGTAGCGGCCCTCGAAGACGACGTCCGCGCCGTAGCCGCGGGTCGCCTTCTCCTTGGGGATCGGCGCGCCCTCGGGCATGAAGACGGTGGAGGTGATGCCGAGGGTCGTGGCCGCGAGCGCGACGCCCTGCGCGTGGTTGCCGGCCGAGGCGGCGACGACACCGCGGGCCCGCTCCTCCTCGGAGAGGCGGGCGATGCGGACGTAGGCGCCACGGGACTTGAAGGAGCCGGTGCGCTGGAGGTTCTCGCACTTGAGCGAGACCGGTCCGCCGACCAGCGCGGAGAGCCATCGCGACTCCTCCATCGGCGTGGTCACCGTGATGCCTTCGAGCATCTCGCGCGCGGCGAGGATGTCGGCCAGGGAGCATTCGGTCAAGACGGGTCCTTGTCGTGGTCGTCGCGGTCGTCGCGGTCGTCGTCGGGGTCTGCCGGGGCCGCGAGCGGGCTGTCGTCGTGGATCTGGTCGCCCTCGTTGGGCGGTGGGGCGATGTCCTCGTCGAGCGCGTCATCGGGGTCGTCGTCACCGACCTCGGTGTAGGAGGCGAGGTGCTGCGCGACGGCGTTGCCCGCCGCGGCGAGGGGTACGGCGACGAGTGCCCCCGCGATGCCGGCCACGAGGACGCCGCAGCCGATCGCCACGATGACGCCGAGCGGGTGCAGCGAGACGAAGCGGCCCATCAGGAACGGCTGGAGGATGTGGCCCTCGATCTGCTGGACCAGGATCACGCCGCCGAGCATGAGCAGCGCGGTCCACGGCCCCTGGTCGACCAGCGCGACGAGGATCGCCACCAGACCGGCGATCGTGGCACCGATCATCGGCACGAACGCGCCGAGGAAGACCAGCACGCCGATGGCGACGACGAACGGCACGCCGAGGAACCAGGCGACGAGCATGATGCCGATCGCGTCCGCGAGGGCCACCAGGACCGTGGCCCGCACGAACTGGGTCAGCGACACCCAGGCGACGCGACCCGAGGCGTCGACGCGCTCGCGTGCGGCGCGGGGGGCGATGCGCACCAGCCACGACCAGATGCGCTCACCGTCGGCGAGGAAGAAGTAGGTGGAGAACAGCACGATGAAGAAGCCCGCCACTCCGTGCCCGACGGCGGTGCCGACCTCCGTGGCGCGGGTGAGGATGCCGTCGGCGCCCGTGCTGCCGGAGACGGCGGACTGGACCTGCTGGATGTAACCGTCGAGCTGGGAGTCCGAGACGTGGAACGGGCCGGTGCGCAGCCACTCCCGGACCTGGTCCAGGCCGGTGACCACCGAGTCGGCGAGGTCGCTCGCCCCCTGGGCGACCTGCTGGCCCACGAAGGTGAGCAGCAACGCCACCGTGCTGATGCCGAGGAGCATGACGACGCCGGTCGCGAGGCCGCGGGGCACCCCGATCCGCCGGAGCCAGATGACCATCGGCGTGGCCAGCGCGCTGAGGAGCAGCGAGACGGCGATCGGCAGGGTGATCACCGCGAAGAAGCGCATCGTCCACAGCAGGCCGAGCATCGCGACCACGATGACGATCAACCGCCAGGACCAGGCCGCGGCCAGGTCAAGACCCCACGGCACCTGCGCGCGGCTGAAGTTGGAGGGTCCGGTGGCGAACGCCGGCTCGCTCCGCCGGTCGGCGCGCCCCTGGGCCCACTGGGCGACGATGCGCTCGGCCAGACCGTCCTCCTCGCGGGCGAGGGCGGCGAAGAGTCGCCGACGACCCGTCTCCGCGTCGGTCTCGCCCGGCACGTCGGACGATGGCCTGTCCTGGTCGCTCACGTCCGCCACGCTACCGAT
Organism: Nocardioides sp. T5; assembly: GCF_048161455.1. Classification (NCBI taxonomy): domain Bacteria; kingdom Bacillati; phylum Actinomycetota; class Actinomycetes; order Propionibacteriales; family Nocardioidaceae; genus Nocardioides; species Nocardioides sp. T5. The sequence goes on from NZ_CP182415.1 coordinate 3,562,140, forward strand.
CCCCCGCGGCCCGGAGACCACCCAGCAGACGGTGTGCGGCGACCGGGTGCTCCTCGGCCAGCAGGCCGGCGGCCGCGAGCACGTAGTCGTGGTCCACGACCACCCGCGGATCGCGCGGGAGCTGCCAGCCCCCTTCGAAGGCGTCGCCGGTCGCCGGCGCCAGGACACGGCGTACGGCGTCGGGGCCGCCGTGGCGCAGCACGCCGCCCGAGCCGACCAGCAGGTCGACCTCGCGGAGGTCCTTGCCGCTGCGCTCGACCACGCGGCCCTCGGGGCTCACCACCACTCTGCTCCGGCCGGCGTGGCGTTCGAGGGCGATGCGGACGGCGGCCGCGGCGATGTCCAGGTCGGCCTCGCGCTCGGCAGCCGGGTCAGGACAGCTGTCGGGAAGCAGGTCGGGCCGCGCGCGACGTCGTACGGCGGCCGCCTGCAGGTCGTGGCGGCCCGCGGCCTCGACCGTCGAGACCGCCGACCAGCGCATGCCGAGGTCGCCCTCGACCGTGCGCGTCACGGGCGTGGTGGCGACGACCTCGCGTGCGAGGCCACTGTCCTCCGGGTCGAGCTCGACGACGCTGTGCACGTCGGTGGTCGCGCCGCCGACGTCGACGACCACGACGTCACCGGCCCCGAGGTGCTGGTCGTCGAGGCCGCGGGCGAGGAGCTCGACTCCGGTGAGCACGATGTCGGGCGTCGCGCCGCGCACCATGGCGGTGAAGGTGCGGCCGCGGGCGTCGGTGCGGCTGCTCAGGTGCTTGCCCCCGATGACGTGGCTGAGGAAGATCTCGCGGATCGCGCGGCGCGCGCCGTCGGGCGCCAGCACGCCGATGCGGGGCACGACGTTGTCGGCGAGGACGTGCGGGGTGCCGGATCCGGTGAGCAGCTCGGCGACCAGGGGCTGCGACTCGACGTTGCCGGCCACCACGACCGGGCCCGACCACGGCACCTCGGCCAGGAAACGGGCGTCGCCCTCGAGCACCTCGGCGTTGCCGCCGTCGGTGCCGCCCACCAGGAGCACGACGTCGGGCTCGGCGGCGCGCAGCTCGTCGTGCTTGGCGGCGTCGAGGCCGCCGTGCAGCACGAGCACGACCTTGCCGCCGCTCGACAGCGCCACCCGGCGCCCGGCCTCGGCCGTCACCAGCTCCTCGTTGCCGACGACCGCGATCCGCAGCCCGCCGCCGGCGCTGGAGCAGGCGAGCACGTCGGCGTCGAGGGCGCGCGGGTCCTGCTCGGCGAGCGCGGCCAGGCAGGCGTCGTACCCGTCGAGGACGTCGCCGACCCCGGCGGCGTCAGGGAGGGTGGTCGGGTGGCTCGCGGTCGCGAGGAGATGCCCGGTCCCACCGTCGACCAGGGCGGCCTTGGTGAACGTCGAGCCGAAGTCCACGCAGACGACCGCGGTCACACCAGCACCGTCAGGGCGGCCACCACGATGATCGCGATGACGGCGAGGACGACGGCCTGCACGCCGATCCCCGTCGGCAGGTCGGTGCCCGAGCGGATCGCCCGCTCGGCCTGGCGGTAGCGGTGCCACCCGACGACGGCGGTCATTCCCGACGCGAGCAGGAGGGCGACTCCCAGGGCGACGTTGGGCCACGTCCCCTCCAGCAGGTTGAGGGCGCCGACGGCCGCCACGACCAGACCGATCGCGGTGCGTTCGTAGGCGAGGAGGGTCCGTTCGTTGGCCAGGAGGTAGCGCGGGTCGGGTGCCTCGTCCACGTGTCAGCCCAAGGACCTGTCGAGGTCGGCGACGAGGTCGTCGGCGGTCTCGATGCCGACGCTGAGCCGGACCAGGTCGGCGGGGACCTCGAGGTCGGTGCCGGCCACGCTGGCGTGGGTCATCCGGCCGGGGTGCTCGATGAGGGACTCGACGCCGCCGAGGGACTCGCCGAGAGTGAAGACCTCGGCGCGCTCGCACACCGCGAGAGCCTGCGCCTCGCCGCCGGCGACGCGGAAGGAGATCATGCCGCCGAAGCGCTTCATCTGCCGCGCGGCGACCTCGTGGCCGGGGTGGGCGGCGAGACCGGGGTAGATCACCTCGGCGACCCGCGGGTCGCCGTCGAGGAACTCCACGATCCGCTCCGCGTTGTCGCAGTGGCGGTCCATGCGTACGCCGAGGGTCTTGAGGCCGCGGTGGGTGAGGAAGGCGTCGAACGGGCCGGCGACGGCGCCCATGGCGTTCTGGTGGTAGCCGACCTTCTCGGCGAGCTCGAGGTCGCGCACGACGACCGCTCCCCCGACGACGTCGCTGTGCCCGCCGACGTACTTGGTCGTCGAGTGCACCACGACGTCGGCACCGAGCGTGAGCGGCTGCTGGAGGTACGGCGAGGCGAAGGTGTTGTCGACCACGAGCAGCGCGCCGGCGTCGTGGGCGACGGTGGCGAGCGCCTCGATGTCGCCGATCGTGAGCATCGGGTTGGTGGGCGTCTCGACCCAGACCAGCTTGGTGCGGCCGGGCTCGATCGCCGCGGCCACCGCGTCGGTGTCGGCGACGGACGCCGAGCTGTGGTCGGTGCCCCAGACCTTGGCGACCTTGTCGAAGAGGCGGTGCGTGCCGCCGTAGGCGTCGTCGGGGATGACGACGTGGTCGCCGGGGCGGGTCAGCGCCCGGATGATGGTGTCCTCGGCGGCCAGGCCGGAGGCGAAGGCGAACCCCTTCTCGCCGTCCTCGACCGCAGCGAGCGCGCCCTCCAGTGCCGTACGGGTGGGGTTCGCGGAGCGGCTGTACTCGTAGCCGCCCCGCAGACCGCCCACCCCGTCCTGCTTGTAGGTGCTGCTGGCGTAGATGGGCGGGTTGACCGCCCCGGTCATCGCGTCGGGCTCGTAGCCGGCGTGGATCGCACGCGTCTCGAACCCGGCCTTGTTCGCACGTTCCTGGGTCACCCCAGCACTCTAGGACCCTTCGTCACTGGATCGCGCCCCGCGGCTCCCCCGGTGCGAGCGTCGACCCTCCGCTCGCGGGCGCGTCGGCCCCGTCAGCCCGCGCGGCCGGCGAGACGATGCCGGCGGCGGGGGGACGAGCGGCCCAGCTCCCGCGGCTGTAGCCGAAACCTGCGCCGCCACCCTTGGCGACCTGGATGAAGAAGCCGAACGGATCGGCGGTGTTGCCGGAGCCTGCGGCGTTGGCCACGATGACGCTCGACACGTTCACCCGTCCGGTCTCGAAGATGCAGAGGTTTCCGGGCGCGGCGTTCGGCGCCGAGGGCGTGCCCGAGCACCCGTTCGGGACCAGCCCACCGCTGGGGATGAGGTGCACCGTGGGGGCACTCGCGAAGCTCACCCCGAAGGAGCCCGACATCGACTGGAACGAGGAGTCGCCGATGACGAGGTAGGTCCCCCGCACGAGAGCGTTGGAGGCTACATACTTCCCATCGCTCTCGGCCTTGGTGTACGACGAGCCGTTGAGTGCGTAGTTGCCCTTGGGCTGGTACTTCGCGTCGGCCTCGGCCCTGGAGTACGTCTCGGCCTTGGTGTAGCCCGAGCCGGCGGTCTCGTAGGAGCCCTTCGGCTGGAACCTGTTGTCGCTCTTCTTCTTGGTGTAGTAGCGCTTGTCGGCCTGCGGCTTGAGCTCCTTGTTCCAGATCTTCTTCCAGTTGGTGGCCACGGCACTGCTGATCTCGGCTCCGGCCGGCGTGACGGCCATGAGGCCGCCCCCGACCAGGACCCCGGCGAGGACGGCAACCAGGAGGTGCCGAACCGTTCGACGTGAAGACATGACGATTCCCTTCGGAGAGTGTTGCTGATCTCCTCACCGTCCTCCCGTCATCGCGAGGGCGCATCGGTGACAGCACGACGTCTAGACCGCGTAGTCCTACGTAGGCCGACTTGCGCGGCGCGCGACAATGGAGCCATGTTCGGATTCGGCAAGCCCACCACCCTGCCCACCCCCGACCAGGCGCTCCCGGGGCGCGAGCAGCAGCCGTGGACCCTGGGCGAGCACGTGGTCCTGCACACGCCCGTCGTCAGCGACGACGTCCCCGACGGCCACGAGGTCGCGATCCTCGGCCTCGGCTGCTTCTGGGGCGCCGAGGAGATCTACTGGCAGGTCCCCGGCGTCTGGTCGACGTCCGTCGGCTACGCCGGCGGCAGCACGCCCCACCCCACCTACGACGAGGTGTGCAGCGGCCACACCGGCCACACCGAGGCCGTCCGCATCGTCTTCGACCCCGCGCGGGTGTCGTACGCCGACCTGGTGAAGAAGTTCTTCGAGATCCACGACCCGACGCAGGGCATGCGCCAGGGCAACGACGTCGGCACGCAGTACCGCTCGGCGATCTACTGGACCACCCCCGAGCAGGAGCAGACCGCCCGCGAGCTGACCAAGGTCTACGGCGAGGAGCTGGCCCGCCGCGGCCTCGGCGAGATCACCACCGAGATCCGCCCTGCCGCCGAGACGCCGTACTACTACGCCGAGGACCCCCACCAGCAGTACCTCGCGAAGAACCCCTTCGGCTACCGCTGCCACGCCAACACCGGGGTGTCCTTCCCGGCCTGATCGCTTGCGCGGTGGCCGTGGTCCACCCGGTGGACCAGGATCACCGCACTACCTACCGCCGAGCGGTGGCTGTCGATCCGGGCCCCGCTCGTCCGTCAGAGTGGTGACGGGCCGCACGGGGCGGCCGCGAGGAGGAGCGACATGACGCAGTACGCCATCTACTTCCACCAGCAGTGGGTCGGCGACCACCCGGCCGAGTGGTTCCAGACCCGCGTGGAGCCGAGCAAGGCCGTGGTCAAGGAGATGGAGGACGCAGGCATCCTGGTGTTCGCCGGCGGGCTCGAGGAGGACATGAGCGACGCCTTCAGCGCCGACGCCACGAGCGGGACCGTGACGATCACCGACGGCCCCTACACCGAGACCACGGAGCAGCTCGGCGGGATCACGGTCATCGACGTCCCCGACATCGAGACCGCGCGCTACTGGGCGGGACGGGTCGCCGAGGGATGCGGGTGGCCCCAAGAGGTTCGCGTCGTCGTGTAGCAGCCCACGTCAGCGTGCGGCCACCCATTCGGTGAAGGACCGTGGTGCACCGAGCCAGTCGCGCTTGGTGCTGCTGCCGTCCGGGCGGGATCCCGCGACGCGTACGGCGACCCGGACCTCGTCCGGGGCGCCCATCACGGTCCGGGAGATCCGCATCCGCACCTGGTCCGTGTCGTAGTCGATCCGCATCCCGTAGGAACCGTCGACCGGTCCGTTCCACGCGGACGTCGCGAAGCCGCCGGTGGCCAGCAGCGCGTAGTCGGTGCCGACGAAGTAGCCGCCGGAGAAGACGAACTCCGGGCCGGCGTGCGAGCGGTCGGTGTCGAGGAACACCGCGCCCGACGAACCGGACCGGAAGGACTCGACCAGGTCGCTGTGCGTTGTGGTGATGACGACGTTGCGGCCGCCGTGCTTGACCTCCACCGACCGCAGGTCGGCGCCGTGGCCGAGGTCCTTCGGGTCGGACACGCCGATGCTGTCGGCGCTGGCCGGGAGCTGGGTCGGGGCGAGGGCTGCGACCGCCAGGGTCGCGGCGCTCAGGATGGTGGTACGCATCGTGCTGGTCCGTTCTCGTGTCGGGCCCCGGACGGGGTCGTACCCACAGAGACGCGAGAGCGCGCGCCGAGGTTGCATCCGACCGCACCTCCGTCTGGCATGATCCGCCTTCCCCGCACGATCCGCCCGACCGAGGAGCCGCGTGGCTGCCCTGACGCAGCACCGACGCACCGCCGCCGCATGGCTGGTGCACGCCTACACGGCCTCCGGTGTCGTCCTGGCGTTCCTGATGTTCGTGGCGGTCATGGAGGGCGACACGGTCCGGGCGCTGTGGCTCTTCCTGGTCGCCATGGTGGTGGACGGCACCGACGGGATGCTCGCGCGGTGGGTCCAGGTCAAGCGGCACGCCCCGTCGTTCGACGGAGCGCTCCTGGACAACATCGTCGACTACATCACCTACGCCTTCATGCCGATGCTGCTGCTGTGGAGCGCGGGCTACCTCGGCGAGGGCACCCCGGCGACGATCCTCGCGGTGATCCCGCTGGTCGCCTCGGCCTACCAGTTCTGCCGGGTGGACGCCAAGACCGACGACCACCTCTTCCTGGGGTTCCCGAGCTACTGGAACATCGCAGCGTTCTACATCGTCGTCCTCGACCTGCCGACCACGGCCGTCGCCGTCGTCCTGCTCGTGTGCGCGGTGCTCGTCTTCGTCCCGGTCGGCTACGTCTACCCGTCCCGCACGTCCACGCTGCAGTCGACCACGCTCGCCCTCACCTGCCTCTGGCTGGTGGGCTACGCCGTGCTGGTCGCCCAGCTCCCCGACCCCAGCACCCTGTGGCTGACGGTCTCGGTGGCCTACGTCGTCTACTACGTCGCGCTCAGCCTCTACCTCACGCTCCGGCGCGCCCGCGTGGTGCCGGCCGTCGTCTGACCACCGGCCGAGCCTGACCACCGGCCGAGCCTGACTACCGGCCGACGGAGAGCCGCACCTCGACGACCTGACCGAGATCGACGTCCTCGGCGCGCCGCACGGCCACCTTGAGCGGCAGGAACCACGTGTCCTCGCGGGGGAACATGGCCGTGGTGAACTCCGTGCCACCGATCCACGCACGGACGGGCACCACGCCCCAGTAGACGACGTCGGCCTTCACCTCCTCGACGAGGTCGGCCGCATCGGGCGGGAGCACCACGAAGACGTACGGCGCCGGGCCGCGCCACTCGACCACCTCGCCGGCGAACTCGATCTCCATGCCCCCACCTTCCCAGCAACCGGTGACCGTCGAGACGGTCACCGAGGCGGGCGGAAGACCCCACGGCCTCTGCCCGCCTCGCACCGTCGCACCCCTGTCGCGCGACGGCCCTCTCGGAGGGTCTGGTTCAGCCCAGGGCCGCGACTGCCGCCACGACGTCGACGAGGCCGTGACCCTTGTCGTACGACGTGGCGCCGACCGGTCCGGACTCGTAGGCCGCCCCGTCGGCGAACGGGTGGGCCGAGACCTTGAGCGCCCGCTCGATGTCCGCGGGCGTCGCCGTCGGGTCGGCCTGGAACAGCTGCGCGACGATGCCGGCGACGTGCGGCGCCGCCATCGACGTACCGCTGATGGTGTTGAAGGTGCCCAGGTCGAGCGCGCCGGGTCCGTTGCGGACGTCGAGGCCGGTCGAGCAGATCGCGAGGTAGAGGCGGCACGAGGACGTGATGTTCTCCCCCGGCGCCGAGATGTCGGGCCACGTCGAGGCGTCCGTGGCGAGGCCGCGCGAGCTGTAGTCGGAGACGACTCCCTCACGCGTGCCGGTGTCCTGGTCGTAGTAGGAGGCGACCGAGAGGATGCCGCCGGTCGGGTCCTGACCGGGCGGGTTGGTCAGGCTCGTCGAGCCGTCGCCGCCGTCGTTGCCGGCCGCCCAGACCGTGACCACACCCTCGGCGGCGAGGGCACGCTGGAGCTTGACCGTCGCCGACTCGGGGTCGAACGCGCCGCCGCCCGAGGGACCGTAGGAGTTGTTGGTGACCTTGATCGGCGGGCACGTCGACGCGGGTACGCCGGCCCCGCACGGCGCCTCGTGGTTCTCGAGCACCCAGTTGAGGGCGGAGTCGGCGCCGAGGATCACGAGGCCGGCACCGGTCGAGATCGAGACGAGCTTGGCGCCGGGGGCCGCGCCCTGGAGCCGGCCGCCGTCGGTCAGCGTGGTCGGGCGACCGGCCACGATGCCGCTGACGTGGGTGCCGTGGCCCCCGACCGAGAGGGTGTCGGTGTCGACGAGAGCGGGCACGCGCTGCACCGAGCAGGTCTCGGTGAGCGGCTCGCACAGGGCCTTGAGGTTGGCGACGACGGCGCTCGAGCCGTCGGCCTCCTCGAAGTAGGGGTGGGTCGGGTCGACGCCGGAGTCGATGACCGCGACGCTCACGCCCCGACCGGTCAGCGGCGTGCCGTCGGCACCGGTGAGGGTGGCGGCCGCCTCGGCGCCCCGGGTCGCGGTGTTGGACGTCTCCTGGAAGAAGTCGATCGGCTGCGCGCCGCCCTCGACGTAGGTCACGCCGCTCCGGGCGCGGACCGCCTCGACCTGGCTGCGGGTGGCGTCGGCGATGACGACCCCGATGCGGGTGAACTCGCCGGCCTTGCGCATCCCGGTCGCCGCGACGGCCTCACGGGCCGCGGTGATGGAGGTGCCGTGCACCATCACGGTCGTCGTGCCGCTGAGCCCGGTCAGCTGCTGGGCGAGGAAGTCGGAGACGTCAGCCTGGTCGGCGGGTGCGGATGCCTGGCCTGCGGCCGGCGCGGTCGCGCCGACCCCGAAGGTCGCAGTGGCGGCCAGCACGCTCGCCGCACAGGCGAGAAGGGTCTTGGGTCGCACGGGTGGTCCTCCCGAGTGTCGGAGTTCGTTGCCTTCTCCAACGAGGCGGCTCGCGCGAGGTCACGCGTGCCTCACCGGGCATCGGTGATGATGGGAGGCATGACCGACCTCCCGCGCAAGGCCGCAGCCCGCACGGCCCGCCTGGCCGCGCTCCCGTTGGGGTACGCCGGGCGGCAGGCGGTCGGGCTGGGCAAGCGGCTCGGCGGCAAGCCCGCCGACGCAGTGCTCACCGAGGTGCAGCAGCGCACCGCCGAACAGCTGTTCCGCACCCTGGGCGAGCTCAAGGGCGGAGCGATGAAGTTCGGCCAGGCGCTCAGCGTGCTGGAGTCGGCCCTGCCGGAGGAGGTCAGCGCGCCCTACCGGGAGCACCTCACGGCGCTGCAGGACTCCGCTCCCCCGATGCCGACCGCGACGGTGCGCGAGCAGCTGGCCGCCCACCTCGGCGACGACTGGTCCGAGCGGCTCGTCTGGCTCGACGGCGCTCCCACCGCGGCCGCGTCCATCGGCCAGGTGCACCGGGGGCGCTGGCGCGACCTCGCGGTCGACTCCGCCGAGGACCGCGACGTCGCGGTGAAGGTGCAGTACCCCGGCGCCGGCGACGCGCTGATGTCCGACCTGCGCCAGATCGCCCGCGTCGCGCGAGGGGTCGCGCCGGTCTTCCCCGGCATCGACATCAAGCCGCTCGTGGCCGAGCTGCAGGAGCGCGCGGCCGACGAGCTCGACTACCACCTCGAGGCGGAGGCGCAGGCGGCGTACGCCGAGGCGTTCGCCGACCACCCCTCCATCGTGGTCCCCGCCGTGGTCGCCGTGGGCGCGGAGGTGCTCGTGACCGAGTGGATGGACTCCGCCTACTCCCTCGCCCACGTCATCCGCGACGGCACGCCGGAGGAGCGCGACCACTACGGCGAGCTGTTCGTCCGCTTCCTCTTCGAGGGGCCGCGGCGCACCGGCATGCTCCACGCCGACCCCCACCCGGGCAACTTCCGCGTCATCCCCGGCCCCGACGGGGGGCTCGGCCAGCTGGGCGTCCTCGACTTCGGTGCCGTCGCGCGGCTGCCCCAGGGCCAGCTGCCCGAGGCGATGGGCCGGCTCATCCGCATCGCGCTGGAGTCGGACGAGGAGTCGCTGGTCGCCGGGCTCCGCGAGGAGGGCTTCATCAAGGACCGCATCGACGTCGACCCGGCCCTGCTGCTCGCCTACCTCGCTCCCTTCGTCGAGCCCGCCGACCAGGAGCGCTTCACCTTCACCCGCGAGTGGATGCGCGAGCAGTTCGAGCGGGTCAACGACCCCCGCTCCGAGACCTTCACCCTCGCCACCAAGCTCAACCTCCCGTCGTCCTACCTCCTGATCCACCGCACCTGGCTCGGGGCCGTGGGCCTGCTCAGCCAGCTCGGTGCCAGCGTGCCCTTCCGCGAGATCCTCGAGGAGTCGCTGCCGGGGTTCGCCGAGGACTGATGACGCGCATGGATGCAGCCGCCGCCCTCGCCCGCTGGCACGCCGTCGTCGAGAGCCGCGACCCCGCCGGCCTGCCGGGTCTCATCGCCGAGGACGCGGTCTTCCGGAGCCCCGCGGTGCACACGCCGCAGGTCGGCCGCGACACGGTCGTCGGCTACCTCACCGCCGCGTTCACGGTGCTCGGGCCGCACCTGACCTACGAGCGCGAGTGGCTCGGTGACGACTCGGCCGTGCTCCAGTTCAGCACCGAGGTGGGTGGCCTCGACGTCTCCGGGATCGACATGATCACGTGGGACGAGGACGGGCAGATCGTCGACTTCACCGTGATGGTGCGTCCGAAGAAGGCCCTCGACGTCGTCATCGAGCACATGGGAGCCGAGCTGCTGCGGATGCTGGAGGCAGCGGGCTCCTAGACCCAGGAGCCCCGCCCGCCGCCGTACCAGTCGCCGAAGTGCTCGCGGTAGGACGAGGCGGGACCGCGCGAGCCGAGGTAGGACCCGACCACCGCGGCACCGAGGTCGTCGAGCTCGGGGCTCACCATCCGGCCGTCGACCCGGCGCGCCATCGAGTCGATGAAGCGCGCCAGCCCGGGGTCCTCGCCGAGCCGGAAGAACGTCGTCTGAGCCCCCAGCCGGGCCGCGGCGTCGAGCTCGCGGACGGAGTGGGCGATCGTCAGCGGGTGCGGCGGGTAGGAGAACCACACGTCGCCGTCGGGCTCGAGGTGCGCGGTCGGCTCACCGTCGGTGACGACGAGCAGCACGGGCTGGGCGTTGGGGTGCTTGCGGAAGAACCGGTTGGCGAGCAGCAGCCCGTGGTGGAGGTTGGTCCCCTTGTCCCACCGGGCGTCCAGGGCGGTCAGCTCCTCGATCTCCATCACCTGGGCGTGCCGGCCGAACGCGATCAGCTGGATGTCGTCGCCGCGGAAACGGGAGCGCACCAGCTGGTGCAGCGCCAGCGCGGTGCGCTTCATCGGCACCCAGCGGCCGTCCATCGCCATCGAGAAGGACGTGTCCACCAGCAGCGCGACGGCGGCCTGGGTGCGGGCCTCGGTCTCGACGACCTCGATGTCGTCGACCTGGATGCGCACCGGCGACGCACCTCCCCGGAGCACCGAGTTGGTGATCGTGCGAGGGACGTCCCACGGCTCGGTGGAGCCGAACTCCCACCGCCGGGTGGCGCCGGACGGCTCTCCGGCGAGTCCCGTCGTACGCGTCTCGCGCGCGCCGGCGCGTCCGCTCATCCGCTCCGCCACGTCACGCAGCAGCGCCTTGCCGAGCTGGCGCATCGCCTTGGGCGAGAGCCGCAGCTCGCCGTCGGAGCCCCGCTTGAGGTAGCCGCTGTCGCGCAGCGCCCGCTCGAGCTCCTGCAGGGTCTTCGCGGCGACGGCCGCGTCCGGGCCGAGCTGCCCCGCCAGCGCGTCGAGGTCGACGTCGTCCATCCGCGCACCGTGGTGGGACTGGGCGAGCTGGTCGGCGAGCGCGTCGAGCTCGGCCAGGTCCTGCAGGGCCCCGGTGCCGTCGCCCAGGCCCATGCCCTGATCGCCCTCGAAGCTCTCCGAGCCCGACCAGTCCTCACCGGGTCGCAGGGCCTGGAGGTTGGCGTCCATCCGGGCCAGCTGCTCCATCAGCTGGGGCGACCCGAAGGCCTGCTGGGAGAGCTCCATCAGCTCCTGGCGCTGCTCGGGCGTCATCGAGTTGAGCATCCGCTGGGCGGCGGCAGCACGCTGGGCGAGGGAGTCGAGCAGCTCGTCCATGTCCTTCGGCTGCTCGGGGAAGAAGTCACCGTGCTTGTCCATGAAGTCGGCGAACTCCTCGTCCGTGACCCCACCAGAGGCGTGCTTCTCGAGCAGGTCGTTGAGGTCGGACAGCATCTCCGAGACGGCCTGCCGGTCCTCCTCGGTGGCACCCTCGATCGCCTGCTTCATGCCGGCGAAGCGCTGGTCGAGCAGCTCGCGGCCGAGGAGGTCCTTGATCTCCTCGTAGGCCTCGCGCGCCTCCGAGGACTGCCAGTCGTACGACGACAGCTCGCTCACCGCGGCCGGCGTGGAGGTGGGGAGGTTGTCGAGCATGAGCTCACGGAACGCGCGGTCGCCGTCGTCCAAGGCGATGTCGCGGGCCAGCTGCCCGCGCTCGGCCAGCACGGCCCGGTCGAGCAGCTCGCGGACCTCGCGCATGGTGCCGTCGAGGTCGTTGCGCTGCAGGATCTCGCGCCGTCGCTCGGCCACCCGGCGGGCCAGCTCGTCGAGCCCGGCCTGGTCGGTGCCCCCGCGCCGCAGGAACTCGCGCATCGCGCGCTCGGGCGCGTAACCGGCCATGACGTCCTGCCCGATGGCGTCGAGCGCCTCGGCCAGGTCGACCGGCGGGGCGAGCGGGTCGCCCCCGTCGTACTTGCGGAACCTGCTCATCGCAGCGCCCCCTTGCAGCGATCAGCCATAGACGGTCTCACCGGCATCGGTGTCCTTGCCGATCCGACGGGCGAGGTAGAGCCCCTCCAGCGCGAGCTCGAGCGCAGCGGCCCGCTCTCCGTCGTTGGTGGCGCCGAGCCGGTCGCACACCTCGTCGTAGAGGTCGGACTCGCCCGGACCGGTGGGCGGCAGCGCCGGCAGGCCGCCCAGGAAGTCACGCGCCCCGACACGGGCCCCCGTGCTGACCATCGCTCCCTCCTCGATGGCCTCGACCAGCAGCCGCAGGTCGATGCCGGCGAGGTGTGCGCGCACCGTCTCGGCGACGGCGGTGCGCAGCAGGTGCGTGAGGATCTCGCTCTCGCGTCCCTCTTCGCCCGTCTCGAACTCGATCTTGCCGCCGAGCACGTCGACGGCGGTCTCGAGGTCGACGACGCGTGCGACGGCCTCGTCCTCGCCCTGGGTGGTGGCGCGGTGCAGGGCAGCGGCCGCGATCGTCTCGGCCCCGGCGATCGCGAAGCGCGCGCTGACGCCCGAGCGCTGGTCGACCGACTGGGAGTCGCGCAGGTGGCGGGTGAAGCGTGCCAGCACCTCGAGGAGGTAGTCGGGCACCTCGGCGACGAGGTCGGCCTCCTGCTCGATGACGGCGATCTCCTGCTCGACCTCACGCGGGTAGTGGGTGCGGACCTCGGCGCCGAAGCGGTCCTTGAGCGGGGTGATGATGCGGCCGCGGTTGGTGTAGTCCTCGGGGTTCGCGCTCGCCACGACGAGGACGTCGAGCGGGAGCCGCAGCACGTAGCCGCGGATCTGGATGTCGCGCTCCTCCATCACGTTGAGCATCGCCACCTGGATGCGCTCGGCCAGGTCGGGCAGCTCGTTGATCGCGACGATGCCGCGGTGGCTGCGCGGGATGAGGCCGAAGTGGATGGTCTCCGGGTCGCCGAGGTGCCGCCCCTCGGCCACCTTCATCGGGTCGACGTCGCCGATGAGGTCGGCGACCGAGGTGTCCGGCGTCGCCAGCTTCTCGGCGTAGCGCTCGTCGCGGTGGCGCCACGAGATGCGCAGGTCGTCGCCGTAGGTCGCGACCGCCTGCTGGGAGGTGACGGTGACCGGCTCGTAGGGGTGCTCACCGAGCTCGGAGCCGGAGATGACCGGCGTCCACTCGTCGAGCAGCGCGACCAGCGAACGCAGGAGGCGGGTCTTGCCCTGGCCGCGCTCGCCCAGCAGCACGATGTCGTGGCCCGCGATCAGCGCCCGCTCCACCTGGGGGATCACGGTGTCGGCGAAGCCGTGCAGCCCGGGCCACGGGTCCTCGCCGTCCCGCAGCCGTGCGAGCAGGTTGTCGCGCAGCTCCTGGCGCAGGGGCTTGAGCTGGTGGCCGCTCTCCCGGAGCTGGCCGAGCGTGCTGGGGGCTGGGTGCATCTGGTCCACGTCCGTCACGCCTTCCACGCTAGACCGGCCCGTCAACGTCGAGTGCGCTCGAAGTCCGGCGGCCCCGTCGATCACGCGACTCCGGACCCTGCCGCGCGGGACCTTCGGCCCTGCTGATCGCGCTGCTGCGGAGCGCAGGCTGGGAGACGAGCTGAAGGAGGCTTCCATGCACACCACCCACGACCTCTCCCGGGAGGACTGCGCGCGCCTGCTCAACGCCGGCGTCGCGGGTCGGGTCGCGGTCGGGACCCCCACGGGACCGCACATCGTGCCGGTGAACTACGCCGTCGACGGGGAGTCGATCCTCATCCGCACCACCGCCTACAGCCTGCTCGGCACCTACGGCCGTGGCGCGCAGCTGTGCTTCGAGGTCGACCAGTTCGACTACGAGCTCAAGCGTGGCTGGAGCGTCGTGGTGCGGGGTCGCGGGTCCTTCGTCGACGACCAGGACGAGCTCGGGGAGATCGCCCGGCACTGGGAGCCGCGCCCCTGGGCGACCGGGCAGCGCAACCTCGTCGTCCGCATCCCGTGGACCGAGGTGACCGGCCGCCAGCTCGGCGGCGGGTGGGACCCGTGGGAGCACCTCCCCGTGCAGAGGCTCGCGTAGCGGCACACTGGTGCGCGTGACGCACCCCTCGCCCTCCCCACTCGACGCCGACGCCCGCTCCCTGCTCGAGGCCGTCACGGCGATCTCGAGCGACCTCGACCTCGCCAGCGTGCTGACGCGGATCGTCGAGGCGGCGACCGCGCTGACCGGTGCGAGGTACGGCGCACTGGGCGTGCTGGGCAGCGACGGCGAGCTGGTCGAGTTCGTCACGACCGGTGTCGACGAGCGGACCCGCTCGCTCATCGGCGACCTGCCCAGAGGACGCGGCATCCTCGGCGTCATCATCGAGGACCCGTCCGGCCTGCGACTCGCCGACCTGAGCGCCCATCCCTCGTCGGTGGGGTTCCCGCCCAACCACCCGCCGATGAGGTCGTTCCTCGGCATGCCGGTGCGGATCCGGGGTACCGTCTTCGGCAACCTCTACCTGACCGAGAAGGCCGGCGGAGGCCCGTTCACTGAGGCCGACGAGCAGCTCGTCGAGGAGCTGGCCCGCACGGCGGGCTACGTCATCAGCAACGCGCGCTCGTTCGCGCTGAGCGAGCGGCGGCGGCAGTGGCTCGAGGCGTCGGCCGAGCTCGCCGAGCTGCTCCAGCCGCCGGTCGACCTCGACGAGGTGCTCCCCCTGATCGTCTCCACGGCGCGCCAGGTCGCCCACGCGCGGGCCGTGGCGCTCTGGTCCTCGCTCGGTCCCGAGCACGACACGCTCAGCGTCGCCCCGGACCTCGCCGCGGACGACGCCCGGGTTGCCGCCCTCCTCGCCGACGCGCGCCCCGGTCTCGAGGCGGGCGGCGGGGCGGTGGTGGTGACGACCTCCGGTGGTGACGACCTCCCCCTCGTCGTCGTACCGCTGAGGTCGCACCTCGCGCCGGTCTCCGCGCTGGTCGCCGTGGCCCAGCCCGGGTCGGGCCTGCTCGACGTCGAGGAGCGCGACCTCTTCGCCGGGTTCGCCGACCAGCTGGCGCTCTCCCTCGACCGCACCCAGGCGCTGGCCGACCGCCAGGAGCTGGCGCTCATCTCGGACCGCGAGCGGATCGCGCGCGACCTGCACGACATCGTGATCCAGCGGCTCTTCGCGACGGGCCTGCAGCTGCAGGGCGTCGCGGCGATGACCGGCGGCAGCGCTCTCGCGGAGCGCCTCGACAAGGCGGTGGCAGACCTCGACGACACGATCAAGGCGATCCGCGGCACGATCTTCGAGCTCCAGGACCGCCGCGGCGACTCGCTCCGCGCCGCGATCCGCAAGCTCGTCAAGGAGTACGTCCCGGTGCTGGGGTTCACGCCGGTCGTGCGCACCTCCGGGCCGGTGGACACCGCCGTCCCGCCCGCACTGGGCGCCCAGCTGCTCGCGGTGCTCCGGGAGGCCGTGTCCAACGTCGCCCGCCACGCCCTCGCCGACGGCGCCGAGGTCGACGTCGGGGTGGTGGGCGACCGCCTCGAGCTGCGGGTGGCCGACGACGGCGTCGGCATGCCGGACGAGGTCTCCGAGAGCGGCCTGCGCAACGCGCGCCGACGCGCCGACGACCTCGGCGGGACGCTCGAGGTCTCCCGCGTCGGCGAGCGGGGCACCGTGCTCGTGTGGCGGGTCCCGCTGCACTGAGCCCGGCGGGGGCGGCCAGTCAGGGGGCGGACACGCCAGAGGACCCGGCGCCGGGAGGGCGCCGGGTCCGGTGAGGGCCTGGTGTCATCGCAGGACGGGGTACTTCCGTACCAGTCCGGTGCGGTTCCACCAGTGACCCAGCCCCCACGTGGTGCCGGCAGCGCCGAGGGCGAGGACGACCATCACGATCACGCCGATGAGGTGGTCATCGACGACCGGGTTGTTCTCCAGCGGGAGCACGGCGGCGTACATGAAGGCGTACATGAGAGCGCCGGCTGCGGTGCCGATCCGCATCCCGACCCCCAGCAGGAGGGTCACGCCGATGCCGAGCAGGCCGATCATGAAGAGCCAGTCGACCCACGCCTGACCGGCGAGCGAGGTGAAGAAGGAGTGGAAGGGGTTGTCCACGGGGACACCGAAGGTGAGGAACCCCTCGGTCGGGCTGCCTCCGTTGAGCCAGGCGGCGTCCTGGGCCATGAAGTCGATCCCGGCGCGGGAGCCGTCCTCGGCGTACTGCGCTCCGGTGCTGAAGCCCAGGGCGAAGGTCTTGTCGAGGAAAGCCCACAGGAAGGTGAATCCGAAGGCGATCCGCAGGGTGGCGAGGGCGCGGGTGAAGCCGGGGCGGGCGACTTCCTCGGTCTCCGAGGTGGTGACGCCCTCGGCGCTGATGTGGTGCTGGCGGTGGATGACGTTCATCGTCATCTCCTCCTCGGTGAGTGGGGTTTCTGGGTCACCACCAGAGTCCCGCGGCCACGCTGGCGGCAGCAGGGTCGCCGGTCACCGCGTCGCCGGGACCTAGGTCCCTAACCCGAGGGACGGCTCAGCGAGACGCCCCGCCGAGGAGCTTGGAGGCCAGCACGGCCGCCTGCGTGCGCCGCTCGAGCCCGAGCTTGGCGAGGATGCTCGAGACGTAGTTCTTCACCGTCTTCTCGGCGAGGAACATCTGCTCGGCGATCTGCCGGTTGGTCAGGCCCTCGGCGATGTGGCCCAGCAGGATCCGCTCCTGGTCGGTGAGCGCTGCCAGCTCGTCCGGCGTCTCGGGACCGTTGCGGATCCGCTCCAGCACGGTCGCGGTCATCGCGGGGTCGATGAGGGAACGACCGGACGCGACGTGGCGCACCGCGGTGACCAGGTCGGAGCTGCGGATCTCCTTGAGCACGTAGCCCGACGCCCCGGCCATGATCGCGGCGAACAGCGCCTCGTCGTCGTCGTACGACGTCAGGATGAGCGCGTTGATCGAGGGGTCGACCGCCCGGACGGCACGGCAGACCTCGATGCCCGAGCCGTCCGGCAGCCGCGCGTCGAGCACGGCGACGTCGGGGCGCATGGCGGGGATGCGGGCGGTGGCCTCGGTCGCCGTCGCGGACTGACCGACGACGACGATGTCCTCCTGCTGCTCGAGCAGGAACTTCAGGCCCTCACGCACGACGTCGTGGTCGTCGAGGAGGTAGACGCGGATCGGGTCGGCCATGAGGGCCATTCCACCAGACGCGAGCCCGAATGCGCCGCATCCGGCAGGGATCAGCCCAGGTCGAGGTACATCACGTGCAGGCCGACCCGGCCGTGCTGCGCGCTCTCGAAGGCCCCGGGCACCGTTCCGACGATCGCGAATCCGAGGTCCTGCCACAGCCGGACCGCGGCGGTGTTGGTCTCGACGACCGCGTTGAACTGGATGCCGGCGAACCCCTGCTCGCGGTGCCAGGCGACCATGTCGTCGGCCAGGCGCCGACCGACGCCGCGACCCCGTGCACCCGCGTCGACCATGAACGACGCCGTGCCGACGTGGGCGCCACGGCCCGGGCGGTTGGGCCCCATCTTGGCGGAGCCGAGGACGCGGCCCTCCTCCTCGAGGACGGTCACCCGGCTGCCGTCGAACCACCAGCCGCGGGCCTGGTCCGAGGTCGCACCGAGCGGGTAGGCGTAGGTCTCGCCCGCCTCGACGATGTCGCGCCAGAAGGGCCAGATCGCCGGCCAGTCAGCCTCGGTCGCCGCCCTGATCCCCATCTCGTGCTCCTGTCCGTCCGACCGGTCTGGAGCAGTCTCCCGACCCCGCCTCGGCAGGCGCACACTGGGGGTGACCAGCCGAGAGGGAGGCACCCCATGTCACTCACGCACCGCCCGGTCGCGATGATGATGCCGGTCACCGACGTCGACCGCGCCCGCACCTTCTACACCGAGTCCCTGGGGCTCGACTACACCGGGACCAACGACGAGGGCAGCGCCCTCTACGCCCTGGACGGCGGCTCCACGCTCGTGCTGCTCCCCCGTCCCGAGAGCCGTCCGTCGGAGAGCACCGCGATGAGCTTCGAGGTCGACGACATCACGGGCGAGATCGGCGACCTCGAGCGGCGCGGCGTCGTCTTCGAGGACTACGACCTGCCGGACCTCACGACCGTCGACCACGTGTGCGTGATGGGCGCCGAGAAGGCGGCGTGGTTCAAGGACCCGGACGGCAACATGCTCTGCCTGCATCAAGAGAACTAGAGAACTAGACGTCGGTCGCGCCGTCGATGGACTGGCGGACGAGGTCCGCGTGACCGGCGTGGCGGGCGTACTCCTCGACCATGTGGACCAGCACCCAGCGCAGGGTGGCGGTCTCGCCCTTCTCGGGCGGTCGCGGGCGCGCGACGACCCGGCCGAGGTCAGGGTCCTCGGCCAGGGCGGCGTCGAGGCATGCATCGGAGCGCTCGATCGCCGCGACGAGCAGGGCGTCGAGCTCGGTGTGGGACCGACCGGCGGCCATGTGCCAGTCCCAGTCGGCGTCGTCGGCCCACGGGGCGGTGTCCCACGGCGGCGACGGGTCGTGGGCGGCGAGGTTGTAGGAGAGCCAGTAGTCCTCCACGAACGCGAGGTGCGCGAGCATCCCGCCCAGGGTGAGGTCGCTCGGCGGCAGCGGCTGGTCGAGCTGCGCGTCGGTCAGCCCGCTCGCCTGCAGCCGGATGGTCGCGCGGTAGTGGTCGAGGAACGAGCGGAGCATCCCGACCTCGTCGTTGCGGTAGGTCGGCTCGGGCCGCGCGATCGTCATGGCGGGGACGCTATCGAGGCGCCGAGCGGCCCCGCCATCGAGTTACGCGACCGTCGGACGGACCGGGTGGGTCAGAGGGTCGGACCCTCGCCGCGCAGCTTGTCGACCTCCGCCATGGCGTCGCGCAGCTGGCCGAGCCACTCGTCGGCGTGCTGCCCGACCAGGCGCACCGACCACGCGAGGGCGTCGGAGCGCGACCGGGCGACGCCGGCGTCGACCAGGGTGTCGAGCACGCGACGCTCGGGCTGACGCAGCCGGGTCATCACCGGCGCGGCGACATGGGTGAACAGCGCCTCGGTGTCGCCGAGCCGCACCCCCCACGACACCTTGCGCTCGTAGCGCGCCTGGGCCTCGCGGGCGATCTCGATGCGCTCGGCCCTGGTCTCGGAGCGGAAGCGGCCGATGCGGCCCTCGGCCTCGGCTGCGCTGACGTCGTCGGCCGAGCTGTCCACCACCAAGGTGCCGACGACCAGGATCTCCTCACGGTCGACGGTGACGTCGACCGCGCTGAACCATGCCTCGGGCAGGCGCCCGTGGAACCACTCGGACGCGTCGGAGGCGTCCGGCAGGTCGGCGACCTGCCACCCGCCGCGGCGACCGCGACGGCTCTCATCTGTTTTCATGTATTACATGATTACACCGCAACACAAACGGCGCCAGATATCGTCGCCCCGTGTTCTCCACGCCATGCCCCTGCGGGACCGGCGAGACGTACGACGCCTGCTGCGGACCGCTGCTCGCCAACGTCGCGCAGGCCACCTCGCCGGAGCGGCTCATGCGCTCGCGCTACACCGCCTTCGTCACCGGGGACGCCGACCACCTCTTCCGCACCTGGCACCCGCGCACCCGGCCCGACGACGTACGCCCGGACCCCGCCACCCGCTGGACCGGGCTCCGGGTACTGGCCGCGGAGGGCGACACCGTCGAGTTCGTCGCGACCTGGGAGGGCGGGGAGATGCACGAGGTCAGCAGGTTCGAGCAACGTGCCGGCCGGTGGTGCTACGTCGACGCCACGTGAGCGAACAGGCCTGCGTCAGCTGACCGCGTCGGTCCAGCGCTCCCCGACGCTCTCGAGGTGGCCGTGCCCCGCGGTTGCGGCCGCGACCGCCGCACCCACCCGGCCCACCTCGTCGGGCGCCGCCGCGAGCAGCAGCCGCACGCGGGCGTCGTACGCCACGTCGAGGACGACGACGCCGCGTGAGCGCAGCTCCCCCTCCACCCGGCCGGCGTCGGCGTGGTCGAGCTCCAGGGCGAGCTCGGTGAGCAGCGTGCGACGCAGCAGGCCGGCCTGTGCCACGGCCGCGCGCACCGCGTCGCCGTAGGCGCGCACCAGGCCGCCGGCACCGAGCAGGGTGCCGCCGAACCAGCGGGTGACGACGGCGGCCACGTCGCTCACCCCGGCGCCGCGCAGGACGTCCAGCATCGGTGCACCCGCGGTGCCCGCAGGCTCACCGTCGTCGGACGAGCGCTGGACCGCCCCGTCCGGGCCCAGCACGAAGGCCGAGCAGTGGTGCCGGGCGTCCGCGTGCTCACGGCGGAGCGCGGCGACGAGGGCGCGGGCGTCCTCCTCGGTCTCGACCCGCCGCAGCGTGCACAGGAAGCGGGAGCCGCGGTCCTCGACCTCGGCGGTGGCGTCGCGGGCGATGGTGAGGTAGGACGTCACGCCGGTCGCTGCGACTCGGCTGGGTCCTCGGCCGGTTCCTCGGCTGCGTCGTCCGCTGGACGCTCCGCCGGACCGGGGTCCCACTGGACCATCACCTTCTCGAAGCCCTTGTGCCGCTGCATGCGGGCATAGAGGGCGTAGGCCTCACGGTCGGCCACGGTCAGCTGGACGTTGTCGGTGAAGGGCGTGAGCAGCGCCCGCGGCCACAGTCGTCGCGCCAGTACCACGTTGACCTCGGTGGCCAGCACGGCCATGACGGCGCCGATCCACAGGAAGCCGATCAGGCCGAGGACGAGCCCGAAGGTCTTGGTCATCGAGGACGTGTTGACCAGCACGCGGTCGACGTACGCCGCGCCGCCGATCTGCAGCAGCTGCCACAGGACGGCGAGCGTGAAACCGCCCGGCGCCGCCCGCCAGAAGGAGTGCTGGCCGGTGGCGGCGAAGCGGAAGAGGTAGGTCAGCCCGGTGCCGACCACCAGCACCGTCAGGACCGGGAGCAGCGCCTTGAGGCCGCCGCCGATCAGCTCGGTGAAGACGTCCGTCGTGGTCGCGATCGTCGAGACCACCGTCACCGCGAGCAGGGAGAGGCCCGCGGTGAGGAGCAGCAGCAGGGTCTTGACGCGCGCGTAGAACGGGTTGGGGCGGCTGTTGCGCGGCACCGACCACGCCACGTGCTGCGTGTTCTGCAGGGCCTGGCCGAGGCCCATCGCTCCGTAGAGGGCTGCGAGCGCACCGATGACCACACCACCGACCGACCCCTGGAGCCCGTCGGGACGGCCGAGCTCGTCGCCGATGATGGGGAACTGCGCCAGGGCCGAGTTGAGGATGCTCTCCTGCCACTGGGGCTCACCCCGCAGGAACAGGCCCAGGATCGAGGTGCCGAGCAGCATCAGCGGGAAGATCGCGATGAAGGCGTAGTAGGCCAGCGCAGCCGCGAGGTAGGGGCCCTGGTCGTCGAAGTACTTGTAGACGACGGCGATCGGGAAGCCGAGCACCCGGTGCCGCCGCTGGAACCCGTCGACTGCCGAGACCGCTCCCACGAGGTGGAGGCTACCGTCACCACCAGCCGAGCAGCTGGCCGCCGAGCCGGACGACGAACCCGGCGACGACGACGAGGAAGAACACGCGCACGAAGCGGGCGCCGCGCGCCATCGCTGTCCGGGCGCCGACGTAGCCGCCCGTCACGTTGGCGGCGGCCATCACCAGGGCGAGGTCCCAGATGACCGCGCCCTGCGGGATGAAGACGGCGAGCGCGGCCAGGTTGGTCGCCCAGTTGGCGAGCTTGGCCTTGGCGGAGGCCTCGAGGAAGTTGTAGCCGAGCAGGCCCACCAGCGCGAAGACGAAGAACGATCCCGTCCCCGGCCCGATCGCACCGTCGTAGAAGCCGATCGCCAGCCCGGTGACCACGACGGCGCTGAGGTGCTGACCGCCCTGGAACCGCAGGTTGGTGAGCTCGCCGACGCTCGGCTTGAACCACACGTAGGCACCGACGAGCACCAGCACGACCAGGATGATCGGGTCGAAGGCGCTGCGCGGCAGCATCGAGGCGACGAGGGCGCCGCCGGCCGAACCCAGCCCTGCGGCGACCATCAGCGGCAGGAACGTGCGGGGGTCGGGACGGATGCGCCGGACGTACGTCGCCGCGCTGATCGAGGTGCCGCAGAACGAGGAGAGCTTGTTGGTCGCCGCGATCTGCACCACCGACGCACCCGGCAGGCCGAGCAGCAGGGCCGGCAGCTGGATCAGGCCGCCGCCACCGACCACCGCGTCGACGAAGCCCGCGGCCAGCGCGGCCAGCACCAGGAAGAGGATGACCTCGACGGAGAGGTCACCCATGTCGGGGCCCCACGTCAGCTGGAGGTCGTGTCTCGGCCGTACTCCTGCACCACGACCGCGTCGTAGTCCTCGGGCATGGTGGCGCTGAGGCCGGGGCAGACGAACTGCTGCGACTGGTCGGGGAGCATCTTGCGGGCCGAGCAGTTGACCGTCGCCAGCTCGGAGCCGTCTGCGGAGAACACCATCTCGAACAGCGCGGCCCGCTCCTCGTCGGAGGTGTTCTTGATCGTGCCCTTGACCTCCGGGGTGACCACCTCCTCCATGCTGACCGAGCGCTCGATCGCCGTGAGCTCCCAGCCGTCCTCGACGGCGAAGCCGTTCCACGTGAAGGCCTTGCCGACCTCCACCTCGACCGGATCGGTGCTCGCGCCGTCGCCGCCGTCGTCGCCGCAGGCGCCGAGCGCACCGAGGCAGGCGAGGACGACCAGCGCGGTCGCGGCACGCCTCACGCCGGGGCGCCTCACGAGGCGGCCACGAAGGTGAGCAGGTCCTGCCGGGTCAGCACGCCGATGGGCTTGCCGTCCTCGTGGACCAGCACGGCGTCGGCCTTCTCGAGCAGGTGCACGGCGTCGGCCGCGGCCTCGGTCGAGCCGATCGTCGGCAGGGCCGGCGACATGTGGTCCTCGACCTGGTCGGTCAGCTTCGCGGTGCCGGCGAAGAGGGCGTCCAGCAGCGTGCGCTCGGACACCGACCCCGCGACCTCCGCCGCCACGATCGGGGGCTCGGCGCGGACGACGGGCATCTGGCTGACGCCGTACTCCTGCAGGATGTGGACGGCCTCGGCGATCGTCTCGCCCGGGTGGGTGTGGACCAGGTCGGGCAGCTGGCCCGACTTGCCGCGCAGCACCTCGCCGACGGTGCGGTGGTCGGCCTGTGCGCCGGTGGCGAAGCCGTACTGTCCGAGCCAGTCGTCGTTGAAGACCTTGGTCAGGTAGCCGCGACCGGAGTCGGGGAGCAGGACGACGATCACGGCGTCGGTGCGTCCCTCGGCGGCCAGCTCGTGGGCGACCTGGCGGGCGGCGAAGGCGGCCATGCCCGCGGAGCCGCCGACCAGCATGGCCTCCTCGCGCGCGAGACGGCGCGTGAAGGCGAAGGAGTCGGCGTCGGAGACCTCGATGACGCGGTCGGCCACGCCCCGGTCGTAGGTCTCGGGCCAGAAGTCCTCACCGACGCCCTCGACGAGGTAGGGCCGACCGGTGCCCCCGGAGTAGACCGAGCCGGCCGGGTCGGCGCCGATGACCTGGATGTCAGGGTTCTGTTCCTTGAGGTAGCGCCCGACCCCGCTGATCGTGCCGCCGGTGCCCATACCGGTGACGAAGTGGGTGATCTTCCCCTCCGTCTGCTCCCAGATCTCCGGACCGGTGGTCTCGTAGTGGGAACGGGGGTTGTGCGGGTTGGAGTACTGGTCGGGCTTCCAGGCGCCGGGCTGCTTGGAGAGCCGGTCGCTCACGTTGTAGTAGGAGTCGGGGTGCTCCGGCGCGACGGCGGTCGGGCAGACCACGACCTCGGCGCCGTAGGCCTTGAGCACGTTGCGCTTGTCCTCGCTGACCTTGTCGGGGCACACGAAGATGCAGGAATAGCCCTTCTGCTGGGCCACCATCGCGAGCCCGACGCCGGTGTTGCCGGAGGTCGGCTCGACGATCGTGCCGCCGGGCTGCAGCTCGCCCGAGGCCTCGGCGGCCTCGATCATCCGCGACGCGATGCGGTCCTTCACCGAGCCGCCGGGGTTGAGGTACTCCACCTTCGCCAGGACCAGCGGGCCGTCGGCGTCGCCGCCTGCGTCGGCTCCGGGGAGGTCGAGGGTCCGGCTGAGCCGGACGAGCGGGGTGTTGCCGATCAGGTCGAGGAGCGAGTTCACGTACTGCACCCGGCCAATCTAGCCGTCTACTCGTCCGTAGCCGTCACTGCCGGTTGCGTAGCATCGGGGCCGTGGGGGCAACTGGAGCAGCACGCAAGCTGGCATCGGCCGCCGCCCTGGGCGGCGGCGGACTCTCCGTGCTCGGCGCCGGGCTCTACGGGGTCCTGGTCGCCGAGGCGAAGATCGCGCGGCGGCTGATCGGCAACGCGACCGACGTACCTCCGCAGGCGACGGGCTGGTACGGCCGCGGCCGGCCGGGCCCGGCCATCCGGATCGCCCTGCTCGGCGACTCCTCCGCGGCCGGCTACGGCGTCGACCGCGTCGAGGACACCACCGGCGCCCACCTCGCCACCGGGGTCGCGGCCCAGGCCGACCGTCGCGTGCACCTGCGCTCGTTCGCGGTCGTCGGCGCCCAGTCCAGCGCGCTGGCCGAGCAGGTCGACGCCGCCCTCGGCACCCACCCCGACCTCGCTGTCGTCCTCATCGGCGCCAACGACGTCACCCACACCGTGCTGCCGTCGGCGTCGGTCCGACACCTCGCCGAGGGCGTACGACGCCTGCGCGAGGAGGGCATCGCGGTGGTCGTCGGCACCTGCCCCGACCTCGGCACGATCCGGCCCATCCCCCAGCCGCTCAAGCAGGTGGCGCGCGAGTGGTCGCGCCGGCTCGCGGCCGCGCAGACCATCACCGTCGTGGAGAACGGCGGCCGGTCGGTGTCCGTCGGCGACATCCTCGGCCCGGAGTTCGACGCCGCCCCCGCCCTGCTGTTCGGTCCTGACCGCTTCCACCCGTCCGCCGACGGCTACAAGCAGCTCTCGTCGGTGCTCATCCCCTCCTGCCTCGCAGCCCTCGACCTCCTGCCCGCCGACGAGGCCGTCCCGGAGCCGCGCCGCCGCGAGGGCATCCTCCCGGTCGCGGCCGCGGCCGTGCGCGCCGCCCGTACGCCCGGCACCGAGGTCGACGGCACCGAGGTCGGCGGCACCCAGCGCGGCCTCCGCGGACGCTGGGTCGAGCTGCGCCACCGTCGCCGCCGTCCCTCCACCGACGCCGAGTCGCCCGGTGAGCACGAGGAGACCGGCGACGACGCCCCCGCCTCGGCCTCCACCCCCGTCGGCGGTGAGTGACGCAGGTTCTGCCCGCCCAGAACCTGCCTGGCTCACCGCTGGCACCTGCTTGGCACCACTGCCTTGAAATGCCGGCGGCCCGCGCGAGCTGAGCTCGAGCGGGCCGGCGGGGTGGTGCGGTGTGGCAGGTGGGTCAGTCGCCACGCATGATCGCGAGGATCCGCAGCAGGTTGGTGTAGATCCAGACCAGGCTGACGGTCAGGCCGAAGGCCGCGCGCCACGACTCGCGCTCGGGGAGGCCGGCAGCAACGCCGTTCTCCACGAAGTCGAAGTCGAGGATCAGCATGAACACACCGAGCACGAGGCCGGCCAGGGCGAAGAGGAAGCCGATCGGGCCGTTGCCGTAGAGCGGCGACTGGATGCCGAAGAGGCTGAGCACCAGCGACAGCAGGCCGAGGCCCACCATGCCGAACATGCCGGCAATGACGCCGCGACGGAACTTGTCGCCGACCTTGATGTTGAGGAACTTGTAGGCCGCGAGGGTGCCGGCGAAGGCGGCGAACGTGCCGAGGACGGCACTCATCACGATGCCGGGGTACTGGGCCTCGAACAGCGCGCTGATCGCGCCGAGCGCCACACCCTCGGCGAGGGCGAACGCCATCACCAGGGCCGGGCTGATCATCCGCTTGAACGAGTTCACCAGCGACAGCAGGAACGCGCCGCCGGCACCGAGCATCGCCAGCATGCCGACCTGTCCCAGGTCGGCGTTGTCGGTGACGTCACCGATCCACCACCACGTGGCGAAGGCCGCGGCGAAGACGAGGGCGACCGAGATGGCGGTCTTCTGGACGACCGAGTCGACCGTCATCCGGCCCTGGTCCACCTGCCCGGGCGTGCCGGTGCCCCACTGCGAGGGGTCGGTGCCGGTGTCGCCGTAGCCGGGGTAGGACGAGCCACCAGCGGCGTAGGTCTGGTTGCCGTAGGAGTTGGAAGAGGCTCGGTTGAACTCCTCGGAACGGGCAAAGACAGGGTTGTTGCTTCTCATGGTCTCTCCTTGGAGGCCGCCTCCGGAACCTCCGGAGGGTCGACGCCGTCAGTGACGGCGCCCGGGTGCGTCACCTCACTCTAGCCGGGGTGACACCACTTCAAACGTGGGCCGGCGGCGCGCTGTTCCCGTCACAGCAACTTCTCAGGATGTACGCAGCGGATGGCCCGCGCCCGCTGGGGAACCAGACGCATGCCGATCCGACCGATCAGGCTGCAGCTCGTTCCCCACGCGCTCGGTGCCCCGGCTGGGGTTCGAACCCAGACTGTGCGGTTTTTAAGACCGCTTCCTCTACCGGTTGGGATACCGGGGCGGTGACCTGCGAGCAGGTCAGAGGTAGGTCTTCCGAGCGTAGACGGCGTGCGCCCCGGCCGCGCGGTCGAGGAAGAGCAGCCCGTCGCAGTGGTCGATCTCGTGCTGCAGCGCGCGCGCCTCGAACGCCTCGGTCTCGAGCTCGACCTCCTCGCCGGTGCCGGGCAGCTGGCCGCGTACGACGATCCGGCTGGGGCGCTTGACGTCGCCGGTGAAGTCGGGGACCGACATGCACCCCTCGCGCGCCTTCTCGTTGCGGCTGCCGGAGACGACCTCGGCGTTGCAGAGCACGAAGGTGCCGTGGTGCCCGCGGGTCTTGGGGTGCTCGGACACGTCGACGCAGAACACCTTGGCGCCCACGCCGACCTGGGGCGCGGCCAGGCCGACGCACCCGGGCGAGACCCGCATCGTGGCGACGAGGTCGGCGGCGAGGCGTACGACGTCGGGCGAGGTCGGGTCGACCGTCTCGCCGACGGCGGAGAGCACGGCCGCGGGCGCGCGGACGACCTCGCGCTGCTCCCCGGTCACGCCGAGGTCGGTCTCGGTCCACTCCAGGACCCGGGTGTTGACGGCCATGACGGTGGCGCTCAGAGCTCGTCGGTGTCGGCCGGGCGGAGCGTGACGCCCACACCGAGGTCGGCGGCGACGCGTGCCAGCTCGTCCTCGACGGCGGCCGCGTCGGCGTCCGCCGGCAGGTCGACCTCGGCGACGAGCAGGTAGAGGTCACCGGCGAGCCGGGTGGTGAGGTCGGTGATGTTGCCGCCGACACCGGCGATGACGGCGACGACGGCCGACACGATCCCGGGACGGTCCCCGCCGTGGACCGACAGCACCCACGAGGTCCCGGCGCCGGCCTCCGCGTGCTCGGCGGGGACCTCCCGGACGGTCACGGTGAGGCTGCCGTCCGCGGTGAGGGGCGCCAGGGCCTGCTCGATCTCGGCGTCGGGCGCCGCGCCCTCGCACACGAGCATCATCGCGAAGTGACCGCGCAGCAGGGTCATCGTCGAGTCCTCGAGGTTGAGGCCCAGTCCGGCGAGCTTGTCGGTGGTCTCGGCGATGATGCCGGGACGGTCGTGGCCGAGGACGGTGATGGCATGGAGGGTCACCCCGCCATTGTGGCAGCGCCCGTGTCAGCGCCCCGGCCCGGCCAGCGCCCGCGCCCGCGTGAAGACCTCGTCGGTCATCTCGCGGGTGAGCCGGCGGGTGTAGGTGTTGTGGGGCGAGGGGTGGTAGCAGCCGAGGAGGGTGACGTCACCCAGCACCACCTCCGCGCCGTGGGCGAACTTCGGCCGCCTGGGCGGCGCGGGCGCCCCGGCCGCGACCAGCGAGCGCACGGCACCGTCCCACCCGAACGATCCGAGCGCAACGACCGCGCGAACGGTGGGCAGCAGCGCCAGCTCGGCGGCGATCCACGGCGCGCAGGTGTCGCGCTCGACCGCGGTCGGCTTGTTGTCCGGAGGTGCGCACCTCACGGTGGCCACCATGCGGGCCCCGACGAGCTGCTGCCCGTCGCCGGCGTGCTCGCTGGTGTCCTGCACCGCCCACCCGGTGCGGTGCAGGCTCGCGAACAGCCAGTCGGCGCTCGGGTCGCCGGTGAAGATCCGGCCGGTCCGGTTGCCGCCGTTGGCCGCCGGGGCCAGCCCGACGACGAGCAGCGACGGCTCGGGGTCGCCCCAGCCCGGGATCGGACGCCCCCAGTAGGGCTGGTCGGCGAACGACGCCCGCTTCTCGACCGCGACGCCCTCGCGCCACGCCACCAGCCGCGGGCACGCCGAGCACACGCTCACCCGGGCGTCGAGCTCGGCCAGCGGGACGTCGTGGGCGAGACGGCGTACGTCGTCGGCGTCGCGCGCCACGGGCGTGTCGGGGGCGCCGGGGTCGTCGGGCCACCCGGCACCCGGGGCGACCGGGCTGGTGAACGCCCCGCCGACGACCGGGTGCGGAAGGAGGACCGGCCCCGTCATCGCGCGATCGCGGCCGCGATGCCGTGCAGGATGTCGGCCTCGGAGACGACGTGGTCGAGGCCCGGCACCCGGTCGAGGATGCGGGCCCAGATCAGGGCTCCCGCACCGATGACGTCGGCGCGGCCGGGGTGCATGTAGGGCAGTGCCCGGCGCTCCTCGACCGTCATGGCGAGCAGGTCGGCGACGTAGGAGGCGGTGGCGGCGTTGGGCAGGACGGCGCCGTCGAAGGCCTCGCGGTCGTAGGAGGCCAGGCCCAGGACGCCGCACGCGAGGGTCTTGATCGTGCCCGAGGTGCCGACGACGGTGCGGGCCCGCCCGAGCGGGATGCCGGAGTCGTCGAGGTGCCGGTCGATGTCGGCGACGCAGGCCGCGACCTCCTCGGCGGTCGGCGGGTCACCGTGGAGGTGGCGCTCGTGGAGCCGGACGGAGCCGATGTCCATGGACACCGCCTGCCGGTCGTCACCGTGGCCCAGCACCAGCTCGGTCGACCCGCCGCCGATGTCGACGACGAGCACCGGCTCGGGCGGCATCGGGACCTGCGCAGCGATGGCGCCGGCGTAGACCAGCGCGGCCTCCTCGTCGCCGGACAGCACCTCCGGCTCGATGCCCAGCCGACGGCGTACGCCCTCGGCGAAGACGGCTGAGTTGCTGGCGTCGCGGGTGGCGGACGTGGCGCAGAAGCGCAGCCGCTCGGGCGGGACGCCGTGGTCGCGGAGCACCTCGGCGAACTCGTCGATCGCCGCGAATGTGCGCTCCAGCGCCTCCTCGGCCAGCACGCCGGTGCGGTCGACGCCCTGCCCGAGGCGTACGACGCGGGAGTCGCGCAGCGCGACGTCGAGCTGTCCGTCCTCGCGCACGGTCCCGATCAGGACCTTGATGGAGTTGGTCCCGCAGTCGATGGCCGCGACGGTCGTCTCGGAGGTGCTCATCGGGTCATCGTGCAGCACGTCATGGAGCAGGGGGACGCTCGACGCACGGCCCCGACGCCCACCAGTCGCCGAGCCGGTCGAGGACCTCGTCGCCGAGCGGGTTGACCCCGCGCCCCATGGCGAGGGACTGGCCGGCGAGGACGTGGAGGCACTTGACCCGGTCGGGCATGCCACCCGCGCTGATGCCGTCGATCTCGGGGACGTCGAGCCCGGCCCGCTCCCCCACCTCGGCGCGGAACTCCAGGTAGCGCTCGTGCGCCGTGCGGTAGGCCGCCGCGAGCTCCTCGTCGGTGCCGAGCCGCTCCTGCATCTCCTTCATCACGTGGGTGCCCTCGAGGGTGCCGATGCGGGACGCCGCCCGGGGGCAGGTGAGGTAGAAGGTCGTCGGGAACGGCGTGCCGTTGGGCAGCCGCGGCTCGGTGGTCACCACGTCGGGGTTGCCGCAGGGGCACCGGTGTCCGATCGAGTCGATGCCGCGGGGTCGCCGCTTGAGCTGGGCGCGGATCACGGCCTCGTCGGCTGCGTCGATGCGTGGGTTGTCGCGGGGCGTCTCGTCGTCACTCACTGCTTCGTCCCGTCGATGAGGTCGACCGGCTCCTGGTCGGGCGGGGGCGGGTTGCCGGCCAGCTCCATCGACTCCCAGGCCGCGGTCCACCAGGCCTTGGGCACGGTCTTGATCACGTCGTCCGGGTCGTTGAGCGATGCCTGCGCCTCGAGGGGCTTGCCGTCGGGGCCGATGACCTCGAACCCTGCCTCACCCGGCATCAGGTAGCCGAACCGCGCACGTGCCTGCGCCTTGACGTAGGCCGGGTCGTCCCACCGCTTCTTCTCCCGCTCGAGGTCGTTGATGCTGGCCTCGCGCTCGGCGATCTGCGCCTTGAGGTCGCCGATGTGGGAGCGCTGCTGGAGGTAGGCCCGCAGCGACGACGCGTAGGACACCGTCAGCACCGCCAGGACCAGGACCAGCACCGCGGCGCGACCGGTGAACCGCGGTCGACGCGCCGTGCTGCGCGGGGCGGCCGGACGCACGGACGCGGCGACCGGCGCCGCGGTGCGGGAGGACGACGTACGCGTCCCGGCCCCCCGCGGCCGTGAGCCGCGGGAGCCGGGGTGCGTGCTGGAGCCCTGCCTCGGACCGCGCGACCCTCCGGGCCCGCCCCGAGGCGTACGGCGCTGGGAAGGCATGCCGCCCAGTCTGCCTGCTTCAGCCGCCGAATCGCGGGAAGGCACCCCGTCCGGCGTAGCGAGCCGCGTCACCCAGCTCGTCCTCGATGCGGAGCAGCTGGTTGTACTTCGCGACGCGGTCCGAGCGCGCCGGTGCACCGGTCTTGATCTGGCCGCAGTTGGTGGCGACGGCGAGGTCGGCGATGGTGGTGTCCTCGGTCTCGCCGGAGCGGTGGCTCATCATGTTGCGGAAGCCGGCGCGGTGGGCGAGCTCGACGGCGTCGAGGGTCTCGGTGAGCGACCCGATCTGGTTGACCTTGACCAGCATGGCGTTGGCCTGGCCGCCGTCGATGCCGCGCTGGAGGCGCTCGACATTGGTGACGAACAGGTCGTCGCCGACGATCTGGGTCAGGTCGCCCAGGTTCTCGGTGATGGCCTTCCAGCCGTCCCAGTCCTCCTCGTCGAGCGGGTCCTCGAGGGAGACGATCGGGTAGCTGGCGACGAGGTCGGCGTAGTAGGCGACCATGTCGTCGCTCTTCAGCTTCTTGCCCTCGAAGGTGTAGGACTTCTTGTCGAAGAACTCGCTGGCGGCGACGTCCATCGCGAGCGCGATGTCCTTGCCCAGGGCGAAGCCGGCGGACTTGACCGCCTCGGCGATCAGGTCGAGCGCGGCACGGTTGCTCTCGAGGTTCGGGGCGAAGCCGCCCTCGTCGCCGAGACCGGTCGAGAGGCCCTTCTTCTTCAGCACGGCCTTGAGGGCGTGGTAGACCTCCGCGCCCTGCTGGAGCGCCTCGCGGAAGGTCGCCGCGCCGATCGGGGCGATCATGAACTCCTGCACGTCGACGTTGGAGTCGGCGTGCGAGCCACCGTTGAGGATGTTCATCATCGGCACCGGCAGCAGGTGGGCGTTGGGTCCGCCGACGTAGCGGAACAGCGGCAGCCCGGCCGACTCGGCGGCCGCCTTCGCGGTGGCGAGGGAGACGCCGAGGATCGCGTTGGCCCCCAGCTTGGCCTTGTTGGCGGTGCCGTCGAGGTCGAGCATCGTCTGGTCGATCAGGCGCTGGTCGTCGGCGTCGAGGCCGACGACCGCGCCGGCGATCGTGTCGATGACGCCGTCGACGGCCTTCTGCACGCCCTTGCCGAGGTAGCGCTTGCCACCGTCGCGCAGCTCCACCGCCTCGAAGGCGCCGGTCGAGGCGCCGCTGGGCACGGCCGCGCGTCCGAACGCTCCGTCCTCGAGCAACACCTCCACCTCGACGGTGGGGTTGCCGCGCGAATCGAGGATTTCGCGGGCACCGACTGCAGCGATGATCGACATGGCAGAGCTCCTGAAGAGGGGACGTCCTGGGTCAGCGCCAGCCTAGCCACGTCGTACGCCGACGTCGCCGGGGTGTCCGCGGCCACCGCTAGCGTGCGTCGCGTGCCGACTCCCGCCGACCACCTCCGCGACCTCGTCGAGCGAGCCGTCCGGGACGACGCGGGCGACACGGCCGACACGACCGACACGACCGACACGACCGCCCAGCGGTTGCGTCGGGCGATGGCCGGCGAGTCCCCCGCCAGGTTCGTCGACCGCCTCGTCCTCGAGCGGGCGGCCCACCTGGTGGCCACGACCGACCGCACCCTCCACGACATCGCGACCGAGGCCGGCTTCCGCGGCTACGACGTCTTCGCGCGCGCCTTCCGGCGCGAGCTCGGCGCGCTGCCGTCGCAGTGGCGCGCCGACCCGACGTCCCACCTGATCGACGCCCCCGGTGACGCCCACGTTCACCCACCCGACGGCCTGCGGCTGCCCGCACGGTGGAGGATGGACTCCGTGGACCTGGTCGTCGACATGGCAGGACGCCACGTGCGCATCGTGACCGGCCTCGTCGACGCGGCCGGGCAGGTGCCCGACCCCGAGCTCGACCGACCCGTCGACGGCGCCACCCTGCGCTCGGCGCTCACGTCGGCGGTCGCAGACCTGGCAGCACTCACCGCCCTGGTCCGCGAGACCGGAGTCGACGACCCGGCCGACGACGAGCCGCTCGCCTCGTTGCGCGAGCAGGTGGCCCGGGTGGGCCCCGACTTCGTCGACGCCGTCGCCCTGCTGGGCGCGACCGGGCGCTTCGACGAGGCGTTCGTCGACGCCTTCCGACCCGAGCCGACCGCGACGTCGTTCGGCACGATGGTCGCCCGGACGCTCACCGACGCCGACGGCACGCTCCTGCTGGCACGCGCCCGGCTCCGTGCGTGCGGTGTCGAGTGGCAGGTGCCGGCGTGAGCGCCCAGCCCGAGCTCGCCCGTCGACTCGGCACCACCGATGCGGTGGTGGTCGGGCTGAGCGCGATGCTCGGAGCGGGCGTCTTCGTCGCCTTCGCCCCGGCCGCCGAGGCCGCCGGACGCGGACTCCTCGCCGGGCTCGCGGTCGCGGCCGTGATCGCGTTCTGCAACGCCGTGGCGTCGGCCCAGCTCGCCTCGTCCTACCCCGCATCGGGCGGCACCTACCTCTTCGGACGCGAGGTCCTCGGCCCCTGGTGGGGCTTCCTGGCGGGCTGGGGCTTCGTCGTCGGCAAGACCGCCTCGTGCGCCGCGATGGCGATGACCTTCGCGGCCTACGCCGCCCCCGGTGCCGGGGCGTGGCAGCGCGCGCTGGCAGCGCTCGCGGTGGTGGCGTTCACGGTCCTCAACCTGCGCGGCGTCACCCGCACCGCGACGGCCGCCAAGGTGCTGCTGGCGGCGACGCTGCTGGTCCTCGTCGGTTTCCTCGTGCTGGCCGCGACGGGCGAGGCCGAGCCGGTCGGCGCACTGACCGCCACCGGTGGGGCCTGGGGCGTCCTGCAGGCAGCCGGGCTGCTCTTCTTCGCCTTCGCCGGCTACGCCAGGATCGCCACCCTGGCCGAGGAGGTCCGCCGCCCCGAGGTCCTCGGACGCGCCATCCTCGTGGCGCTCGGCACCGCCGTCGTCCTCTACCTCCTCGTCGCGCTGGCCCTGGTGCAGGTCCTCGGCGACGACCTCCCCGGCTCCACCGTCCCGGTCGCCGACGCGACGGCGGCGCTCGGCGCCGACTGGGCGGTCCCGCTCGTCCGGGTCGGGGCGGCCGCGGCCGCCCGCGGCGCCCGGCTGGCCCGGCTCGCCGGCGGCGGGCGTACGACGCTCGCGATGGCGCGCGAGCGCGACCTGCCGGGCCCCCTCGCCTCCGTCGACGAGCGGCACCGGGTCCCCGACACCGCCCAGGTCGTCATCGGCGTCGCCGTGGTGGCGCTGGTGCTGCTCGCCGACCTGCGCGGTGCGATCGGCTTCTCGTCGTTCGGGGTGCTCGTCTACTACGCCGTCGCCAACCTCTCCGCCCTGCGCCAGCCCGTTGAGCAGCGGCGGTGGCCGCGGGCGCTGCAGGTGCTGGGCCTGGTCGGCTGCCTGGCGATGGCAGCCGCGCTGCCCACCGCTTCGGTGCTCGCCGGGCTCGTGGTCCTCGCGGTCGGGATCCTCGGTCGTGCGGCGGCGCTGCGACGTCGTACCTGACCGGTCGCTGAGGTCATGGGAAACGGCGGTTCGAACCGACGATTCTCATGACGTCCGGTCGGGGCCCTCCGACGTGGTCGCCTTCGCGGCCTTCTTGGTCTTCTCGGCGGCCTTGGCGGCGTTCCACAGCTCCATCACCTCGGCCACGTCGGTGGCGACCGCGTCGCCGAAGACGTGGGGGTTGCGCCGCTCCATCTTGGCGATCACGCCGCGCGCGACGTCGTCGAGGGTGAACTCCCCCGCCTCCTCGGCGATCACCGCGTGGATGACCACCTGCAGCAGCAGGTCGCCCAGCTCGTCGCAGAGCGCGGCCGGGTCACCGGACTCGATCGCCTCGACGACCTCCTCGGCCTCCTCCCGGACGTACGGGATGAGCGAGGTGTGGGTCTGCTCCCGCTTCCACGCGCACTCGCGCTGCAGGACCCGCATCTGGTCGGCGAACTCCTCCAGGGCCGAGCCCCCGGGCGTGGCGGTCACCGGCTCAGCCGCAGCGGTGGCTGACCGGCAGCGTCTCGGCGAAGGCCGGGTCGGGCTCGGTCGCCATGCCGGACTTGGCGGTCTCGCCGACCGCCACGGACGTGTTGGTGTCCACCGGGGACAGCACGCCGTCGACGTTGCGGAGGCCGAAGCGCGGGTCGATCTCGAGGTCGTGGGTGTTGGGCCACTGGTTGAACACGTCGATGCCCGCCTGGGTGGTCTGCTCGGCGGTCGGGTCGGCGACGCCCTGCTCCTCCAGGATGATGCGACCGACCTGGTCGAGGATGTCCTGGGCGTAGGCCGAGGTGGACGCCAGCTCGACGTAGTCGTCGCGGACCTCCTCGGGCTGGGTCTCCGCGGTGGCCTGGCGCTGCGCGACGTCGTTGTAGTAGGTCGAGCCCGGCTCCACGCCGTAGTCGTCGGCGATCTGCGAGGCCTGGGAGCGCAGCGTCAGCAGCTGGACGACGTACTGGCGCACGAAGCCCATCGGCACCGCCGACTCGAGCTCGCCCACCGCCGTGCAGTAGTGGGACGTCACCTGGTCCACGTGGCGCGTCGAGATCTGCTCGTCGCCGACCTTGACCGCGACGCCGGGGCTGGCGCTGCCGCAACCGGTCAGCAGCAGTCCTGCGAGGGCCACCATCACCCAGGTGGGCGCGGCCGTCATCCGGCGGGTCTTGCTCACGGGGTCACTCCTTGGTCGAGACGGTCGAGGCGGCGACGGGCGCCGGGGCGGCGATGACGTCGTCGATCACGCCGCGGGCCCATTCAAGCAGGGCCACGCCCGCCACGGGGCGTACGGGGAAGCCGGTCGGCTGCGGACGCGGCACCAGGATCGTGCTCGTCGGTGCCTTGACGACGCTCTTGGGGTGCAGCCGCTGGAGGCGTACGACGCGCGACTCGGGCAGGTCGACCGGGGCGAACCGGACGTACTTGCCGGCCAGCGTCACCTCCTTCACGCCGACCTGGCGGCACCGCGCGCGGAAGCGGGCGACGACGAGCAGCGACTCCACGACCTCGGGAGGGTTGCCGTAGCGGTCGAGCAGCTCGGCGCGGACCTCGTCGACGTCGGCGTCGGTGCGCACCTCGGCCAGCCGCTTGTAGATCTCGAGCCGCAGCCGCTCGCTGGGGATGTAGTCGTGGGGCAGGTGGGCGTCGACCGGCAGCTCGATGCGGACCTCCTGGAGCTGGTCGTCCTCGCCGCCGCCCTTGAAGTCGGCGACCGCCTCGCCGACGAGCCGGACGTAGAGGTCGAAGCCGACGTCGGCGATGTGGCCGGACTGCTCGCCGCCGAGCAGGTTGCCCGCACCGCGGATCTCGAGGTCCTTCATCGCGATCGCCATGCCGCCGCCGAGGTCCGAGTGCTGGGCCAGCGTCGCCAGCCGCTCGTGGGCGGTCTCGGTCAGCGGCTTCTCCGCCGGGTAGAGGAAGTAGGCGTAGGCGCGCTCGCGGGAGCGGCCGACGCGACCGCGCAGCTGGTGCAGCTGGGAGAGGCCGAGGGTGTCGGAGCGCTCGATGATCATCGTGTTGGCGTTGGAGACGTCGAGGCCCGACTCGACGAGGGTCGTGCAGACGAGCACGTCGAAGCGCTTCTCCCAGAAGTCGAGCATCACCTGCTCGAGCTGGCGCTCGTTCATCTGGCCGTGGGCGGTCGCCACGCGCGCCTCGGGCACGAGCTCCTTGATGCGGGCGGCGGCCTTCTCAATCGACTGCACCCGGTTGTGGATGTAGAAGACCTGGCCCTCGCGGAGCAGCTCGCGGCGCACCGCCGCGACGACCTGACGGTCCTCGTAGGCGCCGACGTAGGTGAGGACGGGGTGCCGCTCCTCGGGCGGGGTGGTGATGGTCGACATCTCGCGGATGCCGGTCACCGCCATCTCGAGCGTGCGCGGGATCGGCGTCGCGCTCATCGACAGCACGTCGACCGACGTGCGCATCCGCTTCATCTGCTCCTTGTGCTCGACACCGAAGCGCTGCTCCTCGTCGACGATGATCAGGCCGAGGTCCTTGACCTTGATCTCGGGGTTGAGCAGGCGGTGGGTGCCCACGACGATGTCGATCGAGCCGTCGGCCAGGCCGGCGACGACCTCCTTGGCCTCCTTGTCGGTCTGGAAGCGCGAGAGGCCCTTGATGACGACCGGGAAGCCGCTCATCCGCTCCGAGAACGTCGACAGGTGCTGGGTGACGAGCAGGGTGGTCGGCACCAGCACGGCCACCTGCTTGCCGTCCTGCACGGCCTTGAACGCGGCGCGGACCGCGATCTCGGTCTTGCCGTAGCCGACGTCACCGCACACGAGCCGGTCCATCGGGACGACCTGGCGCATGTCGGCCTTGACCTCGTCCACCGTCGTCAGCTGGTCGACGGTCTCGGTGAAGGGGAACGCGTCCTCGAGCTCGCGCTGCCAGGGGGTGTCGGGACCGTAGGCGTGGCCCTTCGTCGCCTGCCGGGCGGCGTAGAGCTTGATCAGCTCGGCCGCGATCTCGCGGACCGCGCGGCGGGCCTTGTTCTTGCGCTTGGTCCAGTCGCCGCCGCCGAGGCGGTCGAGGCTGGGGTTCTCCCCGCCGACGTAGCGGGTGACCTGGTCGAGGGTGTCGGCCGGGACGTAGAGCATGTCGTTGGGTCCGCCGCGCTTGCTGGGGCCGTACTCCAGCACGAGGTACTCGCGCACCGCGCCGCCGATCTCGCGCTGCTTCATCTCCACGAAGCGGCCGACGCCGTGCTGCTCGTGCACGACGTAGTCGCCGGCCGAGAGCTCCAGAGGGTCGATCTGCTTCTTGCGCCGCGCGGGCATCTTCCGCATGTCGCGGGTCGAGGCCTTCTGGCCCGACAGGTCGTCGCCGGTGACGACGGCGACCTTTGCCTCGTCGTCGACGACGCCGTGCACCAGGTGGCCGCACGTCACGGTCACCACGTTGGCCCCGGCGCTCTCGCCCTCCTCGACGAGCCGGGCGGCGACGTCGTTCTCGCCCAGCAGCTCGACGAAGCGCTGGGCCGGTCCGTGGCCGGCGTGCACGACCACGACGTCGACGCCGTCGGTGACCCAGCCGCGGATGTCGTCCACCGCCTGCTGCAGGTCGCCGCGGTAGGCCTCGGCGGGGTGCGTCGGCAACGTGCGGCTCGGCACCGCGCTGCTTTCGGTGGTCGAGTGGCCGTCGCGAGGGACGAGCGCGGTTGTATCGAGACCCGCGTCGGCAGGCACGTCGGCGGTGTCGATGCCGAAGGGGCTGACCGTCCACCACGCCAGACCGCGACCGAGCGCGTGGAGGCGGACGTCGGCGATCTCGCGGTAGGACGCGGCGCCGAGGTCGATCGGCGCGGTGCCACCGCCGGCCGCCGCGGCCCACGACGCGCCGAGGAACTCCTCGCTGGTCGCGACGAGGTCGTGCGCGCGGGTGCGGGCGCGCTCGGGGTCGAGGACGAGGACGGTGGTGTCCGCCGGCACGAGGTCGACGAGCAGCTCCATCGAGTCGACCAGGGCGGGCGCGAGCGACTCCATGCCCTCGACGGCGATGCCGGCGGCCATCTTGTCGGTGAGCTCGAGCAGCTGCGGATGCTCCTGGCCGAGCTCGGCGGCGCGGCGTCGTACGTCGTCGGTGAGCAGCAGCTCGCGGCACGGCGGCGCCCAGAGCCGCTCGACGCTCTCGAGGGTGCGCTGGTCGGCGACGGAGAAGGCGCGGATCTCCTCCACGTCGTCACCCCAGAACTCCACGCGCAGCGGGTGCTCCTCGGTCGGCGGGAAGACGTCGACGATGCCGCCGCGGACCGCGAACTCACCACGGCGCTCGACCATGTCGACGCGGGAGTACGCCGCCTCGGCCAGCCCGCGCACGACCTCGTCGAGCGGCCGCCTGTCGCCCGGTGCCAGCTCGACCGGCTGGATGTCGGCGAGCCCGGTGACCTGGGGCTGCAGGAGGCTGCGGATCGGGGCGACGACCACCTTCAGCGGGCCGTTGGCGGCGTCGGTGCCGGGGTGCCGCAGGCGCCGCAGGACGGCGAGCCGGCGACCGACGGTGTCGCTGCGCGGGCTGAGGCGCTCGTGGGGCAGGGTCTCCCAGCTCGGGTAGTAGGCGACCGCGTCGGGGTCGACGAGGTCGGCGAGCTCCTCCACGAGGTCCTCGGCCTCGCGCGAGGTCGCGGTGACCGCGAGGACCGTGCGCCCGCGCTCGACGAGTCCGTGGACCACGAAGGGACGGACCGCGCCCGGCCCGGTCAGGTCGAGCGAGGACTGCACCGCGGCGTCGGTGAGGGCGCCGCCCAGGGTGGGGGCGGCGACGATGCGCCGAGCGACGGCGGCGAGGGGCGTGGACGGCACCGGGGATCCCTTCGAGAGCACGCGGAAGAGCCCCCACATCAGGCGGGGGTGGGGGAGGATGAAAGTCTACGGGGGCTGCCCGGACGGGGTTCGTGGGGACAGGGGGTTTGTCCCGTGCGCCACAGGGGTAGCAACCACCTCAACGCCCGGCGTTGCCGGGCGGCCAGAACTTCTCCTGAGAGGAACAACGGGGACATGCGCACCACTCGTCTCATCGCGGGCACCGTCAGTGCCGGACTGCTCGGCCTCACGCCGATCGCCATCGCCGCGCCCAGCCAGGCGGCCGACACCTGGTCGACCACCACCACCGCCACGCCGAGCACCGACAAGGTGGAGTACGGCGACGACTTCTACGTCTCCGTCGACGTCCCGAGCTCCGACGGCTCGTCCGCCTACCGCGGCACCTCGACGCTCTACGTGATGGAGGCCGGCTCGTCCGCCTGGGTCCCGGTCGCGACCAACACCTCGGCCGGCGCCGACTTCTTCGACGTGAAGCCCCAGATGAACTCCAGCTACAAGGTGGTCTACAGCGGTTACACCGCCGCCACCCAGTACGAGGACACCTACACGCCGAGCGAGTCCGCCCCCTTCACGATCGGCGTCGCCCGCAAGATCACCGCGCCCAGCTCGGGCTTCGTGATCAAGGGCAAGGTCACCCCCAAGTACGCCAAGAAGAAGATCGTCATCAAGGTCTCCAAGAAGGAGAAGAAGGGCTACAAGAAGTGGAAGACGATCAAGACCAACAAGAAGGGCAAGTACAAGGTGCGGCTGCCCCGCCGCGGCGGCACCTGGTACTGGACCTTCACCACCAAGGGTGACTCCAAGTACCTCGCCAACGGCTTCGGTTGGCGCACCTGGGTCTCCTGACCCACACGCACCTCACGCACGGCCCGGCAGAGCATCGCTCTGCCGGGCCGTCGTACGTCAGGCGTCGACCTCCGCCTGCGAGCGGAGGATGCAGAACTGGTTGCCCTCCGGGTCGGCGAAGACGACCCACCCGGTGCCGGGCCCGTACTGGCCGCGCTGGTCGCCGACCTCGGTGGCGCCGAGTCCGCGGACCCGCTCGACCTCGTCGTCGCGGGTGCCCTCGCGCGGGCGCAGGTCGAAGTGGATGCGCTTGGCGGGCAGGTCCGCGTCGGGCACCTCGATGAACAGGATGCTGTGGCCGGTGTCTCGGTCGAGGATCATGCACTCCTCGTGCCCCGGCTCGTTGGGGTCGCCCTCGACGTCGACGTAGCCGAGCAGGGCCTTCCACCACTCGGAGAGCGCGTAGGCGTCGTGGCAGTCGACGGTCGTGTGCGAGACGAAGGAGGTCATGGGCCCACGCTCGCAAGGCGCGACGCCACCCGCAACCGGATAGGGTCGGACCTGCCCCGCACCGGGGCCACCTGACGAGGGAGCCGTACCAGGACAGCGACAAGACGGCCGTCGAGGAGATGGCCATGTCGTGGATCGTGCTCGTCCTGTCGGGAGTGCTGGAGGCCGTGTGGGCCACCGCCCTCGGCCGTTCCGAGGGACTCACCCGCCCCGTCCCGACCGCGACCTTCCTGGTCGCGCTGGCGCTCAGCATGGGCGGGCTCGGCTACGCCATGCGCACCCTGCCGGTCGGGACGTCGTACGCCGTCTGGGTCGGCATCGGCGCCGTGCTGACCGTGGTGGTCGCGATGGTGACCGGCACCGAGGCGTTCTCGGTCGTCAAGGCCCTGCTGCTGACCGGCCTCGTCGGCTGCATCATCGGGCTCAAGCTCGTCCACTGACGAGCCGGCTCAGGCGGTCCCGTGGCGCCTGACGAAGTCGACGATCTGCTCGGCGAGCTCGGGACGGCACACGATGAGGTCGGGGAGCGAGGTGTCGTCCTCGTTGTAGACCAGCGGTGAGCCGTCGACGCGGCTGCAGTGCAGGCCGGCCGCGCGGGCGACCGCGACCGGGGCGGCGTTGTCCCACTGGTACTGCCCGCCGGCGTGGACGTAGGCGTCGGCGAGGTCACGCACCACGCTCATCACCTTCACCCCTGCGCTGCCCATCGGCACGAGCTCGGCGTCGAGCTCGGCGGCGAGGGCCTCGACGAAGGCCGGCGGACGGCTGCGCGAGACCGCGATGCGGGGGCG
The DNA here is from genome assembly GCF_048161455.1 of Nocardioides sp. T5. Lineage (NCBI taxonomy): Bacteria > Bacillati > Actinomycetota > Actinomycetes > Propionibacteriales > Nocardioidaceae > Nocardioides > Nocardioides sp. T5. The sequence continues at coordinate 3,603,207 of NZ_CP182415.1, forward strand.
CTGCGAGGTCCGCGGCGGCACCGCGCTGGGGCGTCCGGTGCTGAAGGTCTCCCCCAGGGCGGGCTGGGCGACCGCACCGGCGACGAGCTCGCCGTCCGCCCACAGGGCCACGTGCACCGCCCAGTCGTCGCGGGGCGGCTCGGAGAACTCCCGCGTGCCGTCGAGGGGGTCGATGATCCACACCCGACGGGCGGTCAGCCTCGACTTGTCGTCGGCCGCCTCCTCGGAGAGCACGGCGTCGTCGGGGCGGTGCTGGGTGAGGATCCGGTCGAGCTCGGCCTGGGCGGCGGCGTCGCCGGCGTCCTTCAGTGCCTTGCCCTCCAGGCCGTCGGCCTCCGCCCCCGCGCGTACGTCGAGGAGCACCGAGCCGGCCCGTTCGGCCGCCCAGACGGCGAAGGAGTGGTCGTCGAGCGTGGTGGGATCCATCATGGGCGCAGCCTATCGACGGCCGGCGCCCACCTCCTCGCCCCGCCGGTCGCGGCCGGGGTGCTCCCCCGGGTCGTCGCCCGGGTCCTCACCCGCCCCCCGGGGTCGTGGCACCAGGTCGGCGCCCCCCGTCGCCTCGTAGGCCTGGTGGAAGAGCGCGACGGCCTTGAGCTGCGTCGAGGCGCCCAGCTTGGCGCGCAGCGCCTTGACGTGGCTGCGGACCGTGCCCTCGGCGACCCCCATCTCGACCCCGACCTCCGAGACCCGCCGCCCCGACGCCAGGAGCTCGAGCACCCGTCGTTGCTGCGGGGACAGCGAGTCGAGCTGGTCGCGCACGTGGCGGCGCCGGTCCCGGTCCAGGGCCCATGAGGTGCGCAGGGCGAGTCGTTCCTCCGGGTCCATCGACGAGACACCGCTGATGAGGCGCTGGACCACGTCGGCGAGCTGCGAGACCGAGGTCGTCACGGTCACCACGTCGACGGCGTCGTTGGCCAGGAGCCCTCCCCACCGGGCGGCGGCATCGGGCGAGCTGACCACGACGACGCGTACGTCCCCGGGTCGGGCGAGCGCCTCCACATGGCCGACCACCGTCGAGTTGTCAACCCCGTCCACGATGGCGACGACCACCGCCGGTCGCGCCGGTGCGGACACCCCCGAGCCGTCCTCGTCGGCCACCGACTCCCACCTCCGGGTCTCGGCCGGCACCCCGGCCGAGCGCAGCGCGGCCGTGACCGCCTGGGCGACCAAGAGGTGCGGGGACAGCACCCACACAGGACCTGCCACGCTCATGAGCCCTCCCTCCGCCTGCTGGCGTGAGCAAGCCTGTCCGCCACACGCCACCGCGCGTCGACCCTTCGGCGAACGTGCACCTATTTGGGGACGCGACCCGACCTCGCCTGTCCCGGCCAGCCCCCCGAGGACCCGTGATTACCCCCTTGAGGGGAAATCGCACCGGGCTGACACCGCGCTGAAGGCGACCTGAGGGGCTCCTTGACGAAGCCTCCACGACTCCTGCGAACTTCGGACCAGACCGCCTTTGCCCCATATGGGGTACGACCACACAATCAATGGACCCCCCGCACCGTGAGTTGCACTCTCAGCCGAGAGCCGTGCTCACACCACGAACGGCACGACGCACCACACGCACGACGGAGAGCACGACGGGATCGGCAGCTTTGGGAGGCAGCCGACACGTCTCGACGACACGAGAGCTGTACCGCAGGGGGGACAGAGGGATGCTGGGGTTCTGCAAGGGGGAACTGCGCCACCGGTGCCGGACGGGGATCACGGGGCTCGCCTCGTTCCTGGTCCTGGTCTGGATCGGTTCGGGGACAGAGGGCGCGTGGTGGGCACCGCCGACGGCGTCGACGGTCCCCACGCTCGGGGAGGGCGTCGTGAGCGGGGTCTTCGTCGCCGCCGCCGGGTGCACTGCGCTGGTCATGTGGCGCAAGCACGCCGGCGCGGTGGCGGGGTGGACGGTCGCGACCGGGGCACTCGTGGCCGCGCAGGCGCTCGTCGTCACACTCATCGCGCTGCACAGCGAGCCACCTCGAGGTTCGCTCACCCAGGCGCTGCTCCTCTCGGTGGGGATGCTCGGGATGATCGGCGTGGTGGTCCCGCTGCTCGCACCGGAGCGCGCTCGACGCGTCGTCGACGAGACCTTCGTCATCGGGCTTGGGCTCGGCCTGGTGGCGGCAGGCCACCTCCTGCTGCAGTTCCCGCGGGTGCACCCGCCGTCACCGGCGATGCAGCTGCTCGTCGGGGTGCTCCTCTCGACCCATCTGCTGGCCGCGGTCCTCGTGCTGCAGCAGCGCACGGCGTCGCGACCGATCAGCGCGTTGCTCCTCGCCACGGTGGGCGTGGTCGTCCTGGGCCAGCTGGTCCCGCCGACCGGCCTCGCCGGCGGCGGCATCGACGCCGGCCTGTGGCTGGCGCGCACGGCCGCCGGAGCCGCATGGCTCGGCCTCGCCTGGGCGGCCCTGCGCCGCACCCTCGAGGAGGAGCGGCAGCGCATCGACTCCTTCGAGCACGTGCTCGTCGACGCCACCCGCGAGCAGCGCGAGCGGCTCCACGAGCTGCGCAGCACGATCTCCGGCCTGGTCACCGGTTCGTCGCTGCTCGACCGCGACGACCTCACCAGCGAGGCGCGCGAGCGACTGTGGGCGTCGATGCGCCGCGAGCTCGACCGCATGGAGCGGATGCTCGCCGGTGCCGGTCCGCAGGTCACCGACCTGCGCCTCGACGACGCGCTGGGCCAGATCCTCGACCTGCAGCGGCTCAAGGGCCGTCGCGTCGAGCTGCACTCCACCGGTGACGTCGTCCGGGCTCCCTTCGACGCCCTTGCCGAGGTGCTCAACATCCTCGTGGACAACGCCGCCAAGCACGGCGGCACCGACGAGAGCCTGGTGGAGGTGATGCGGCGCGACGAGGAGACGGTCGACATCACGGTGACCGACTTCGGGCGCGGCATCCCCCACGAGCAGCGGCCCCAGATCTTCGAGTGGGGCAAGCGCGGCACCGAGTCGCGGGGCGAGGGAATCGGCCTCAACGTCGCCCGGCGCCTCGTGACCGAGGCCGGCGGGTCGCTGCGGCTCGCCGACCGCGACGGTGCGGGGTCGTCGTTCGTGATCTCCCTGCCCGCGGCCCGCCGCTCGCCGGAGAACGACCCGGAACCGCCGCGGCTCGTGAAGCCCGGCCTGGTCACGCCCCGCCTGACGATGGAGGACGGCCGTGCCTGGCGCGTCACGGGGTGAGCACCGCGTCCTGATCATCGACGACCACGTGCTCTTCGCGGAGTCGCTCGAGCTCGCCCTCTCCCTGGAGGGCTACGACGTACGACGTCTGGAGCCGCCCGACGAGGGTGGGTCGATGGCCACGCTGAGGTCGCTGGCGCTGCGGGCCAACCCCCGCACGGTGCTGCTCGACCTCGACCTCGGCCGCTTCGGCGACGGGATGAACCTCGTCGCGCCCCTCGCCCGGGCCAACGCCAACGTGGTCGTGCTGACCGCGTCGGAGGACGTCGGCCGCTGGGGCGCGTGCATGCGGCTGGGCGCGCGCAAGGTGCTGTCCAAGACCGGCGCGCTCCAGCAGGCGCTCGCCACGGTGCGGCGGCTGCACCAGGGGTTGCCCGTCGTCACCCGCGAGGAGCTGGAGTCGCTGCTCGAGGCGTGGGCCCGCGACCGCCAGGCCCACGACGACGTACGCCGTCGGCTCGACCTGCTCACCCCGCGCGAGCGCCAGGTCCTCGGCGCGCTCATCGAGGGCCGCACGGTGCGTGCGATCGCCCAGGACAGCGTGGTGTCCGAGGCCACGGTCCGGACGCAGGTGAAGTCGATCCTCGGCAAGCTCGAGGTGTCCTCGCAGCTCGCTGCCGTCGGCATGGCCAACCAGGTCGGCTGGAAGGTCGGCGCCTGAGCCGACCGGCTCGCCAGCTCCGTCAGCTCCCGCCCGCCCCTGCGCGAACCCGGACCGTCGTGGACGTCGTGCGCGCACGGAACGCGGCGGTCGAGGAGGGGGACCTCGACCGCCGCCCACTGGTTCACATCGGTTCCGGGTGACGAAGCGTGGGGTTCCGCGTCACGCCAGCGGCCACCAGGAGGCGGCCAGTGCGGGGCTGGCCCGAGAAGAGCGAACCAGTGTGTGGTGCACCTCTTCGAGAGTAGGTCCGCCCGACCTGACCTGCCCATCCCTTCGAATGGGTATCTCCCGGGCCTGCACGGCTTTCGCTCATTTGCGGCATGCCCGCACGGACGGGCGTTCCTAGGCTCGCTGCAAGGTCAGCAACGGGGTGCCTTGGGCGGTGTCCCGGAGGGGGGTTGATGAGATGACGCAGGTCGTGAGCGACAGGGTCGCCGAGGTGGTCTCCGAGGTGGCGGCCGGGCTGGTGCCCGACATCGTCGCCGAGGCGGCCACCGCGGAAGGCGGCCTGCTCGACAGGCAGGTTCCCCGCCCACGTGGGGTCACCACGCTGCCGCTCGTGGCACCCGTCGCGCTCTCTCCCGAGCCGGTCCTCGCTCCCGTCCCTGCCCCCGTCCTCGAGCCGGTGGTGGAGCCGGTCCCTGCCGAACCGCGAGCGCGTCGGACCGTCGCCCGGCCGGCCCCGACGTGGCCGGCGCCCGCGCTCGACCTGCTGCTCGCGCTGGCGCTCGCCGCCGGCTCGGTCGCACAGGGCTGGCTCGAGCTCCCTGTCGCCCTCGCGACCGCCCTGGCGTGGCCGCCGCTGCTCGCGGTGTCCGGTCGCTACCGGCGACAGGCCCTGGGCCAGTCCCGGGCGGCCCGGGCCGCCGTGGTGCTCGGCGCCGGCGCCCGCACGGCGGTGCTCACGCTCGCGCTCTCGCCCCTGCTGTGGCACGCCGACCCGCTGCCGCTCGCTGCTTTCGTGGCCGCCCTGACCGTCACGAGCGGCCTGCCGTTCGTCGCCGGCGTACGTCGTCCGCGTCCCCGGGTGGTCCTGGCCGGCCGGCCGCGCGACGTGCGTGATGCCGTGGCGCAGCTCCGGGCCAGCGGGTCCCACGAGGTGGTGGCCGCGTGCCTCACCCGCTCCTCCAAGACCCCGGTCGAGGGCGACGTCCCGGTCTACGTCGGGCTCGAGGCGTCCTCGACCGCGGCCCACGACCACGGCGCCGACGCGCTCGTCGTGCTGCCGGGCGCGAAGCTCTCGCCCGTCGAGGTGCGGCGACTGCACTGGTCGCTGTCCGGGATGGGCACCGAGCTCTTCCTCGGCACGGGGCTGCTGGACGTGGAGCCGCAGCGGACCCGGGTGATGTCGACGGCCGGTCTCGGCGTGCTGCACGTCGGCAAGCCCGCCCTCCGCGGACCGCGCCGCCTCCTGAAGGACCTCGTGGAGCGTGCCCTCGCCGTCGTCGCACTCGTCATGGCCCTGCCGGTCCTCGCCGCGCTCGCCGTGGCCGTCCGGATGGAGACCCCCGGTCCCGCGTTCTTCCGCCAGGAGCGCATCGGCCGTGACGGCGTCCCGTTCACGATGCTCAAGCTGCGCTCGATGGGCGTCGACGCCGAGACGGCACGACTGGGGCTGACCGACGAGAACGAGAAGGACGGCGTCCTGTTCAAGATCGCGCAGGACCCGCGGATCACTCCGCTGGGCAGCAAGCTGCGCCGCTACTCGCTCGACGAGCTGCCGCAGCTGTGGAACGTGGTCCGGGGCGACATGTCCCTCGTCGGCCCCCGTCCGGCCCTGCCGTGCGAGGTCGCCCGCTACGACGTCGACCCGCGCCGGCGGCTCGTGGTCAAGCCGGGGGTGACCGGCCTGTGGCAGGTGTCGGGCCGCTCCGACCTCACCTGGGCCGAGTCGGTCCGCCTGGACCTCAAGTACGTCGAGAACTGGTCGCTGCGCTCCGACGTCTCGATCCTCTTCCGCACGGTGCGTGCCGTGCTCAGCCACCGCGGCGCGTACTGAGCGCGCAGCACCAGTCTCGTCGACGACCGTGGGGGTCGAGCACCTGATGAACACCAGACCTGTGACGGTCGCCGTGATCGGCGTCGTGGCCAGCCTCCTCCTGGGCGGTTGCGGCGCCGACGGGGCGTCCCCGGACACCGCACCACCGGGTGCTGCGCCGCCGGAGTCCGCTGCCGTGGCGCCGTCCGCCTCGAAGCAGGCGAAGGACCGCAAGGACCGCAGCGGCGAGGATCGGGCCGCCGGTCGGGGCCAGACCTCCGACCGGACCGACGACGAGCCCGACGCCCCGACCGACTCGACCGAGGAGCCGGCGCCCGCCCCGGGTGCCTCGCCGAGCCCCGGCTCGGCTCCCGCGCTCGAGATGCCGGAGGCCCCCGAGGCGACGGTCAGCAGCCTCTCGGAGCTCCTCCCGCCGTCCAATCCTGCTCCGCTCGTCGCGACGCCGCTCCCCCGTGCCGCGAGCGCGCAGGGTCGGCTCCTGAGCGGGTTCCCGGCCGCGCTGCGCCCGACCCGGGCCACGCGGGTGCAGAGCAGCAGCGTCTCGCCGTCGGACGACCGGTTGCAGGTCGGGCTGGTGGCGACGTCGTCCCAATCGCCGGCGCAGGTGCTGCTCGCCTACCGCACCCGCCTGGCCCGTCGGGGCATGACGGAGACGGCGACCCCGCCGAGCGTCGCGGGCTCCCAGGCGGCCGCCTTCCGGCGGGACGGCAGCGTCGTGACCGTCACGGTCACCCCGCGAGGCTCCGGGACGAGCTACTCCGTCCACGCCTCGCTGCGCGCCGAGCGCGGGTGAGCGCGGGTGTACATCTCCGTCCGCGACCGGCCCGCCGGCGGCACCACCGCGCACGGCTCGACCTCGACCCGGCCCCCCGTCGGGTGGGTCGTCCTCACGCTCGGCGTGGTGTCGCTCCTGACCGACGTCTCGTCGGAGTCGGTCTCCGCGATCCTGCCGCTCTACCTCACCGCGGTCGTCGGCCTCACGCCGGTGGCGTACGGCCTCATCGACGGCCTCTACCAAGGGGTCAGCGCCCTGGTCCGCCTCGGCGGCGGGTGGCTGGCCGACGCCTCGGACCGCCCCAAGTGGGTGGCGTTCCTCGGCTACGGGCTGTCGGCCGTCGCGCGCGTGTTCCTGCTGTTCGCCTCCGGCGCCGCCGGGATCGCCGCCGTGGTCACCGCCGACCGGATCGGCAAGGGCATCCGGACGGCCCCGCGCGACGCGATGATCAGCACCGCGACACCGACCGAGCACCTCGGCCGCGCCTTCGGCGTGCACCGGATGCTCGACACGATCGGTGCCGCCCTCGGTCCGCTGATCGCCTTCGGCCTGCTGTGGCTCGTGCCCGGTGGCTACTCCGTCGTGCTCGTGGTCTCGCTCGCCTTCGCGATCGCCGGGGTGGCCCTCCTCGGCCTGCTCGGGCCGGACGTGCGGACCCGGCGCGAGGCAGCGGCCCGGAGCGGACCCACGCCCCCGCCGTTCCGCTGGCGCGACCTGACCGACGCGCGACTGCGACCGCTGCTCGTCGTCGCGGGCGTGCTCGGCCTGCTGACCATCGGCGACGGGTTCATCTACCTCGCCCTGCTCGACCACGGTGGGGTCAACGTGGCCTGGTTCCCCCTCTTCTACGTCGGCACCAACGTCGCCTACCTGGTCCTGGCGGTGCCGATCGGTCGTCTGGCCGACCGGGTCGGGCGGGCGCGCACCCTGGTCGTGGGCCACCTGGCGCTCGTCGGCGCCTACCTGTGCGCCGTGCTCCCCACCTCGACGGCCGCCGCCACCGTCGGCACGCTGCTCCTCCTGGGCACCTTCTACGCCGCGACCGACGGGGTGATCGCCGCCATCGCCGGCCGCCTCGTGCCGGTGCAGGCCCGCTCCAGCGGCATCGCCGCCGCGCAGACCGTGGTGGCGCTCGCGCGGATGCTCGCGTCGGCCGGGTTCGGCGTGCTGTGGCTACTGCTCGGGCCCACGACGGCCATGGCCACCGTCGCTGCGCTCCTCGTGATCGCCGTCCTCGTGGCTGCGACCCGGATCGCGCGCCTCGACGGCGCCGCGGTCACGTCATGAGCAGCCAGTGAGCAGCCGCGCCCGGGTCCTGGCCTTCGTCGCGGTGGTCGTGGCGATCGCCGTCGCAGCGACCACCTACGTCGTCGCCGAGCGTCGCGAGGTGCGCGCCGAGCGGGCCGCCGAGCCCGCTGCCGAGCAGGCGCCCATCACGGAGGTGACCGACGGGCCGCGCATCGTGTTCCGGCACACCGGGCTCGACAGCGAGTACGGCGTCGTGGCCGTGGTGCCGCTCGACGACCCGGGCGGACCCCGAGCGTTCACCGGCGTCACCTGCGACCGCGTCGCAGCCCGCGCCGAGGGTGCCTCCTGCCTGGTCAGCGACCTCGGCGTCGCGGCGTCGTACAAGGGACTCGAGCTCGACGCCGACTGGCAGCAGGTCGACAGCGTCGACCTCCCCGGCATCCCGAGCCGCACGCGGCTGAGCCCGGACGGGACGCTCGCAGCCACGACCGTCTTCGTGGCCGGCCACTCCTACATGTCCACCGGCTTCTCGACCGCGACCGAGGTGCACGAGTTCGGCGGCGGCGAGCGGTGGGGCAACCTCGAGGAGTTCCAGCTGGTCATCGACGGCCGCGAGGTGAACCCGGTCGACCGCAACGTGTGGGGCGTGACCTTCGTCGACGACGAGACCTTCTACGCCACCGTCGCCACCGGTGGCCGCACGTGGCTGGTCGAGGGCGACCTCACCGAGCGCACCCTCACCTCGGTGTCCCCCGACGCCGAGTGCCCCGCCCTGTCACCCGACGGCACCCGTGTCGCCTTCAAGGTCGACGTCGACCCCGGACGCCGCGTCGTGTGGCAGGTCGCCGTGCAGGACCTCGCGACGGGAGACCGCACGCTGCTCGAGGCCGGCCCGCGCGGGCTCGACGACCAGGTCGAGTGGCTCGACGACGACACGCTGATCTACGGGTTGCCGCGGGCCGACGAGCCCGGCGTGACCGACACCTGGGCGGTCGACACCACCCCGGAGGCGACGCCGCGCCTGCTCATCGAACAGGCGTGGTCGGCCACCGTCGTGCGCTGAGGCGTAGCCCGAGGTGTTACGGCACATTTTGGGGATGTTGTTCCGTGGGCTTGTCGACACGCGAGCGCCTGTGGAGGATGCCGGGGACCGCGCGCACCCCCACCCCACCCACCCCCACCGCGCGGCCTCGTCCCTGCCCCCGTGTCATCGAGGTTCCCCCATGTCGTCCCCGTCCAGTCCCGTCATCCCCCGAGGCCGCCGCCGCCTCATCCCCGTCTTCGTCCTCGCAGCCGTCCTCACCGCCCTCGCGCTCGTCGAGCGCCCCACCCCGTCCGCCCACGGCGAGACCGCCGAGCGGGCGCGGGCCACCGAGGTCGGACTGCTCCCCCGGCGCGCCCCGGACGCGGCCGTGCGCCGCGGGCCCGAGCGCGAGGTCGGCATGCGCTTCAAGGCCAAGGTCGCCGGCACGGCGGTCGGCGTGCGCTACTTCAAGCCGCGGAAGTCGAAGGCCTCCACCCCCGAGTCCGCCACCCTGTGGTCGAAGGGCGGCAAGCTCCTGGCCCGGACCACGCTGCGCCCGGTCAAGGGCAAGGGCTGGAAGAAGGTCGGCTTCGACTCCGGCGTGCAGCTCGCCGCCGGCAAGAAGTACGTGGTCTCGGTGCACACCGGCCCCAAGGGGATCCACCCCGCCACCCCGGGTGGCTTCAGCAAGGCCCGGAGCAACGCCCACCTCCGTGCCCCGGCCGGCCGCAACGGCATGACGCGGCCCGGCAGCAAAGCGCGGTTCCCGCGCTACGAGGCTCCGCGCAACACCAACTACTGGGTCGACGTGCGCTTCGTCCCGGCGGACGCAGAGACCGCGCCGACCCCGACCCCGACTGCGACGCCCACCACGCCGCCGCCCGGCGGGTGGCCCGGCCCCGACAACACCGGCGTACCGGCCGGCACCGCGCTCACGCCGTACACCGGCCCGTGCACGATCACCTCGGCGCGCACCATCTCGGGTGCGGACGTCCTGTCCAAGTGCAGCGACGCACTGGTGATCCAGACCACCGGCGTCGTCATCGACAAGTCCTTGGTCCCGGGCGTGTGGTCGATCTACGGCGACGGTGACAGCTCGGTCACCATCACCGACTCCGACGTCCGCGCCGGCGCCACCTCGACGGGCGGCCTGTGGGGCTACAACATCACCGCACGCCGGGTCGACGTCACCGGTGGGCAGCACAGCTTCCACTGCAACGACAACTGCGAGGTCACCGACTCCTGGCTGCACGACCAGCACAACCCCGACGGTGGGAGCTTCCACAACAACGCCTTCATCTCCAACGGCGGCCGCAACATGGTGGTGCGGCACAACACGCTCCACTGCACGGCGACCCTCAACAGCACGGACGGTGGCTGCACGGCTGACGTCTCCCTCTTCGGCGACTTCGGTCCCATCGACAACGTCACGATCGACAACAACTTCCTGCGCGCCAACAACTCGTCGATCTCCTACTGCGCCTACGGCGGTGACTCCGACTCGAAGCCCTACACGGCCACCAACGTGCGCTTCACCAACAACGTCTTCGAGCGCGGCCCCAACCGCAGGTGCGGCGTCTACGGACCGGTGACGTCGTTCGACCGCAACGCGGCCGGAAACGTGTGGACCGGCAACGTGTGGGACTCCGGCGAGGCGGTGAACCCCGGCTAGCCCCGCGCGATCGCCACGAGCGACTTCGTCAGGCCGGCGAATCGCTCGTGGTGGATGTGCGAGTCGGGGAAGTACGAGCGGAGCTCGGCGACCCCGACCAGCTCGGTCCACTGCACCTCCGACATCGCGTCCTCGGGTGAGTCCGGGCGGCTGTGCGCGAGCGGCCAGGCGGCCGCGAGCCGCGCGCGGGCGGCCATCGGCATGAACTGAAGGCCCGGGAAGAGCCAGTGCGGCTCGAGCGGGAAGTAGCGGTAGGGCGTCTGCACCCAGTGGCGCGGCGCGAGCGCGCGGACCTCTCGCGCGAGCGCCGCCCGCTGGGCGTGGCCGCCGACGTGCTCGAGCAGCGAGTTGCTGAACACCACGTCGTACGACGTCGGCGCGCCCGCCGCGCTGAGCGCCTCGCGGGCGCGGCACGCGTCGCCGGTCACGGGAAGCATCGACGCGTCGTCGGACTCGCCGGGCTCGAAGAGGTTGAGGACGGTCACGTCCTTCGGTCGCACGGGTGCCCGGCGCCACCACTCAACGGTGCCGCCGAGGTCGAGGACCGACATCGTCGCGAGGTCGGGGAAGGCCCGCTCGACCAGGTCCCAGCGGCGGGCCCGCATCCGCGCGCCCGCCGACCCGGGTGCGTCCACCAGGGTGTGTCGCAGCCGCCCTGCGACTCCGCCGTTCGCCGTCATGAGAGATCCCTTCGTCGTCTGCGCGCCGCTCACCACGGCACGCAGGTCAGCTCGCTGTAGAGGTAGTCGACCGAGCGCGGCTCCAGCGCAGGGCTGCGGAACATGCGTGGCCGCGGCGCGGACTGCATCCGCGACAGCCGCGGGGGTCGGCCCGCCACGCGCCGCTCGGCGAGCGTCACCAGCGCGCGGTGACGCAGCAGCAGGTGGCGGTAGGGCGCGTGCCCTGCGCGTGCCAGGACCGCCGGATCAGAGACGTGGACGAGCGACGCGAAGAGCGGCAGGCCCCTGCGACGGTCACGGCGGGCGATCACGTAGCAGGTGTCCTGCCCGACGCACACCACGAAGTGCAGCGCGGCCGCGGCGCCACGGTGGTCCCGGTAGACACGCAGGTCGGCCCCGGTCAGCGCTGCCTCGATCTCCGTCGCCGCGGTGAGCACCCGGACACCGCGGCGCGACGGCAGCGGGAGGTTCGGCACCAGCGCGGTGGTGGTGTCGAGGCTGGTGAACCCCAGGCGCTCGTTGAGGCTGACGACGTTGCCGCTGGGCGAGAGGTCGACGAAGTCGTAGTCGCGCTGGCGCAGCATCGCCCGCGCCAGGCGTACGCCATGCGCGCGGTGCTCCTCGAGCACGCACCAGGCGGCGAGGTTGCAGCGTCGGCGAAGCGCGCCGTCCACCTCCCGCTCGGAGTAGAAGGCGAGGTAGGCGCCGACCACCTCCTCACCCTGCCGCAGCAGGAACCCGTGGTTGGGTGCGTCGACGCTCCACGGCGGCACGGCGCACCGGGCCCACTCATCGGCACTCAACCTGGCGTTGAGGTGCTGGTGCAGGAACGCGGCGACCGCACCGACGTCCTCGTCGGTGATCGGTGCCAGGTCCACCCCCACGGATCCCCCTGACATGCGCCCACCGTAGGAAGGGGTTCGGTGCCGAACGGGTGGCACCGGGGCACATACCCATATTTTGTGAGCCTTCGACGGACGCCCGGAGCCGTGGAAGAGCCCGCCCCTACGGTTCGAGGCATGCGCGTGGTGAATGTCTGCTTCCATGGCATCGGCGCGCCGCAGCGCCGACTCGAGCCCGGCGAGGACGCCTACTGGATCAGCCGGGACGTGTTCCTCGGCGTGCTCGACCGGGTGGTCGGGCGGGGCGACGTGCGCCTGAGCTTCGACGACGGCAACTCCTCGGACGTGGAGATCGCGCTTCCGGCGCTCCTCGAGCGGGGCCTGCGCGCGAGCTTCTTCGTGGTGGCCGGTCGCCTGGACCGCCCGGGCAGCCTCAGTCGCGACGACGTACGTCGGCTGCACGACGCCGGCATGACGATCGGCAACCACGGCATGTCGCACCGACCCTGGCGCGGACTGGACCCGGCCCGCCGCCGCGAGGAGCTCGTCACGGCGCGCACGGTGCTGCAGGACGTGACCGGCAGCCGCGTGCACGACGCCGCCCTGCCGCTGGGTCGCTACGACCGCGCCGTCCTGCACGAGCTGCGCCCCCTGGGGTACCGCTCCGTCCAGACGAGCGACCGCCGCTGGGCGCACACCGACCGCTGGCTCCAGCCTCGCTACAGCATCCGCAACGGGGACACGGTCGAGTCGGTGGAGCGTGACGTGCTCCGTCTTCCCCCGGTCGCCTCCCGCGCCCGCGGCGCACTCGTCGGCACGGTCAAGCGACTGCGCTGACTGCTGCCTCCGCAGCGGACCAGCAGCCCGTCACTCGGGCACGAGCTCGCTGCCGTCGTCCCAGGTGTTGTCGCGCCAGAGGTTGCCCTTGGCATCGGCCTTGAAGGAGGTGATCGGGCCGTAGACGCCGCACATCCCGTTGGCGCCGCGCTCGAAGACGTTGCCGGTGAAGACGACGCCCGCGGCCTCGGGGAACGGCTTGCCCGGGGCGTCGCCGCCGTAGGCGCAGTAGGAGGCCGACGAGTCGTTGGCCTTGAGCAGGTTGTCCTCGACCAGCACGTCGGTGATCGGCTCGAAGTCGCCGAACAGCGAGAGGTCGGCGGTGCACCCGCCGCCCGTGGCGTTGAGCGTCGCGGTGCAGTGGAGCGTGTTGTGCCGCACGACCATGTCGGTGCCACCGTTGGAGATGAAGGCATTGTTGTGGGCGGCCTCGCCCTCGGGGTTGAACTGGTCGTGGAGCCAGGAGTCCTCGACCAGGCAGCGGCTGCCGCAGTGAACGCTGTGCTGCCCGCCGGTGACCTCGCTGCGGCGCACCGTCAGGTTGCTGCCCCAGACCGCGCCGCCGATCCACTTCCCGGCGACGACCTCGGAGTCGACGACCTCGACCGAGTACGTCGGGTCGACCTGGGTGGCCGTGGACTCCACCCGCGGCACGCGCGACGCCTCGATCCGCACCCCCGGCGCCTGCACCACGATCGCCGGGCACACCCCGGTGGCGTCGACCCCTGAGAGCACAGCGGTCTCCACGAGGGTGCAGGGTCCCGTGTAGGGGACGAGCTCGGTTCCCGGCGGGACGCCGGTGCTGTCCGCGTCCGGGTGACCATCGGACGTGACGCCGTTCTCGCCGACCGGTGCGGGCGACTCGCTCGTCGTGGCGCCGTCGGTCGCGTCGGCGGTCGGGGCCTCATCGTCGAGCAGCCGGACGGCGACCACCGCGAGGACGACCACGAGCAGGACGACAGCGGCAGCCAGCACCGCACGCGACCAGGTGCGTGCCATCGGCGCCCCTCCCCCGTCGACCGGCCGTCGACCCTCTGTCGGCTCCTCGGCCACCCCCATCATCGCTCCGCGTGCGACGCAGGCGCGTACCCCAACCGGGGGATGTCGAGGCGCACCGTCCGGCGATCGGCGACCGCGCGTGGTCGACTCGCGCCGTGGGGATGACGATCGTATGCGTGTACAACGACCCTGCCGTCAGGCAGCACTGCCTCGACCGCTCGATCCGGGCGTACGACGGCCCGGTGGAGGTGGAGTACCTGCCGGTGGACAACACCGAGCACGCCCACACGTCCGCCGGCGCAGCGCTCAACCACGCGGTCCGGCAGGCCAGCCACGACGTCGTGGTGCTCGTGCACCAGGACGTCTACCTGCACGACCTCGACCGGTTGGCTGCCTGCGCCGCCACCCTGGACGACGAGCGATGGGGCATCCTCGGCGCCAACGGCGTCACCGCCGACCACACGTCCGTGGGCCGGCTGCGCGACCGCGTCATCCTGATCGGCGAGTCCGCACCCGAGCCGGTGCCCGTCGACACCCTCGACGAGGTGCTGGTGATCGCACGTCGCGACGACCTGCTGCGCGAGCCGCTCAGCGAGGACCCGGAGCTGGCCTGGCACGCCTACGCCGTGGAGTACTCGTTGCGGGTGCGGAGCATGGGACTGCTCGCCGGCGCGATCGACACCGCCATCACGCACAACAGCATGACGACCAACCTGGCGCGCCTCGACGAGGCCCACCGCCACGTCGGCGACCTCTACCCCGCGCTGGTCCCGATCCACACCACCTGCGGAACGGTCGACCCCGGCGCCCGGGACTGGGGGAACCTGCCGCTCATCCGCGACCACGGCTGGCGGCGACGCTGGCTGCAGCAGTCCCGGATCGCGGCCCGCGTGCGGTCGGAGATCGGCATCGAGGTCGTGCTCGCCGACATCGCCCACGAGGTGGACCTCCTCGGCTACTCGCCCGCGGAGCCCCTCCACCTCCTCAACGCCGACCGCCGCGGCGGCTTCGCGGCCGATGCGGGCGCCGCCGTCGTCATCGAGCGTGCCGGCCGCCCGGTCGTGATGTCCGCCGTCGCGCCTCAGCACCTGCGCGAGGCGTTGCACTCCCTCAACCGGGCCCCGCACGTCCTGGTCACGGGGCTCGCGGTGGGCGACCTCGCCGACCTCGGCCTCGACGTCAGTGGTGGCGACTGGCTCGCGGGCGTGCAGTGGGACGAGGTCTGGCTCGTGCGCGGGCAGTCGGCCCGGCAGCGACCGGCGGAGTGGACGCGTCCGCGGGCGGTCCCGCTGGGCGCGAGCCTGTCCCGCGGCTGAGCGAGGAGACGCCTCGGTCGCTCAGCTGCGTGCGGCGTCCGCGACCGCCACCGCCACCGCGTACTCGTCGCAGTGGGACAGCGACACGTGGATCGGCCCCGCCCCGCGGTGCTCGGCGAGGGCGCGGACGTCACCGCCGAGGTGCACGCTGGGCGCCCCGTCGGCGTCACGGCCGATCTCGATCGAGCGCCACGCCAGCGGGGCGTCGCCCGTCGGGCGCAGCGCCTTGAGGACCGCCTCCTTGGCCGCCATGCGCGCGGCGAGGTGCAGCTCCGGACGGGCACGCGAGGTGCAGTAGGCGATCTCGTCCTCGGTGAACCAGCGCTGGAGGAACCGGTCGCCGGCCGTCCGCACCAGCGCCTCGATGCGAGCCACCGACACGATGTCGGTGCCCGTGCCGACCGTGCCCGATTTCTGTGCGCTGGCGCCCGTCCTCACCACTCCGACAGTAGGGACCCGGCCCGCGTCGGAGGGGGCCTCACCGGGGCCCTCACCACTATTGGGGAGTGTGCCCGTCCCGCGGCTCCGCGACCTCCTGCCTCTCCCACACTCAGGGGTGGGTCGACGGGGGTGTGCGGCCCGTGAAACGGCCAGGGGAGGCACACATGCACGACCAGATCAGGAACGACCTGCGTGAGTTCATCGGCGACAACTACCTCTTCGGCGACCACGACAGGTTGCCCGAGGACGAGGCGTCCTTGCTCGAGGAGGGCATCGTGGACTCCACGGGCGTCCTCGAGCTGATCGAGTTCCTCGAGGACCACTTCGGGATCGTCGTCGGTGAGTCCGAGACGGTGTTCGACAACCTCGGGAGCATCGGCGGTCTCACCCGGTTCGTCGCCGGCAAGACCATGGCCGGCCAGCCCGTGGGCTGAAGCCCGCGCGTCGGGGGACATGGTCATGGGGGACATCCGCGACCGGGTCGACGAGGACCCGGACGTCCGTCCGTTCCGCACGGACGTCGACAAGTACTACACGATCTCGGCCGAGGGCCGGCGCGGCCCGGCGCAGCGACTGCGCCTCTGGCTGTGGAACGCCGACTTCCGGGTCGTCGCGTGCTATCGCTTCGATCGCGCCGCGCGGCGCTACCAGGCCGAGCACCGGCTCGCCGGCCTGCCGCCCCGCGTCTTCGCCGCCATCTGGCGCCGGCGGGTGATGAACGTCCACCACGCCGACATCGACCACCGCGCCCAGATCGGGCCGGGGCTGTTCCTGATGCACCACACCGGCGTGTTCATCGGGTCGGTCACGATCGGCGACAACTGCGTGCTGCACCACAACGTCACCATCGGCCAACGGGTCGCCTCGGGCGACCACGGCGTGCCCAGGCTCGGTGACGACGTGTGGATCGGGCCGGGCGCGACGATCACCGGCGACGTGACGATCGGGGACGGCGCGACCATCTCCGCCGGCAGCGTCGTCTCACGTGACGTACCCGCGCGCGCGCTCGTGGCCGGCAACCCGGGGCGCGTCATCGCCTCCGACTACGACAACGCCTCGATGCTCAACTACCGCGTACGCCGCCCGGCGCGGGCCCCGGAGGCCGCCGCGCCCGAGCACGAGCCGGAGCCCGAGCCCGAGCCGCCTGATTCCGGGCGCGCCGACGCCGCCCAGGTGGACCGCGCCCTGAGCGAGTACGCGCGGCTGCGCGACCCGCACGGTGACCGGCACCTCGAGGCGGTCAAGGCCGCGATCTTCCTCGAGGACGTCTTCCACGTCGTGCTGCGCGAGGAGCAGATCGACCCCGACCTGCTCGGCACCGCCGAGGGCATGCGTGCGGTCCTCGCCCAGGCCGGCGGGACGACCTGATGTGCGGCATCTGCGGCGTGGTCGTCCTCGACGGCCCGCCACCGGACCGCGAGCTGGTGACCCGGATGATCGGGAGGCTGCGGCACCGCGGTCCGGACGGCAGCGGTCTCTACCGCGACGACCACGCCGCGCTGGGACACACCCGGCTGGCCATCATCGACACCGTTGGCGGCGCCCAGCCGCTGTGCAACGAGGACGAGACGGTGTGGGTCTCCTTCAACGGCGAGATCTTCAACTACGTCGAGCTCGGCGAGGAGCTGCGCCGCTGCGGTCACCGCTTCCGCACCGCCAGCGACACCGAGGTGGTCGTGCACGCCTGGGAGGAATGGGGCGAGCAGTGCTTCACCCGCTTCAACGGGCAGTGGGCGGTGGCCTTGTGGGACGCCCGGGAGCAGCGCCTCGTCCTCTCGCGCGACCGGATGGGCGTGCGTCCGCTCTTCTACACCCGTGACCGGCACCGGATCGCCTTCGCCTCCGAGGTCAAGGCGCTGATGGCCGACCCGTCGGTGCCGCGCGCCCTCGACCCCGTCGGGATCGACGAGGTGCTGACCTACTGGTCGACGGTGGCGCCGCGCACGATCTTCCGCGGCATCGACCAGCTCGAGCCCGGCTACGTCGCCGTGCTGGACCGCGAGGGCTTCCGCCGCCACCCCTACTTCAGCATCGACTTCCCCGACCGGGGCGCCGAGCCCGACCAGGACATCGAGGCCAATGCCGTCGAGCTGCGCGAGCGCCTGGTGGAAGCGGCCCGGTTGCGCTTCGTGCGCAGCGACGTGCCCGTCGGCGCCTACCTCTCCGGCGGCATCGACTCCGCGGTCACCGCCGCGGTCCTCGCGAGGTACACCGACGCACCCCTGCACACCTTCTCGCTGCGGTTCACCGACGCGGAGTTCGACGAGGGCGTCCACCAGCACAAGATGGTCGCCGAGCTCGGCGCCCAGCACGAGGAGGTCGTCGTCTCTGCGGCCGACGTCGCCGAGGTCTTCCCGGACGTGGTGCGGCACACCGAGACGCCCGTGCTGCGCACCGCACCCGCACCGTTGTTCCTGCTGTCGCGACTCGTGCGCGACAACGGCTACAAGGTCGTCGTGACGGGCGAGGGCGCCGACGAGGTGCTCGGCGGCTACGACATCTTCCGCGAGGGCCGGGTCCGTGCCTTCTGGGCCCGCGACCCGGGCTCGGCCACCCGCGACCGCGCCGTCGAGCTGCTCTACCCGTGGATGGAGCGCAACCCCGGCAGCGCCCCGGCCTTCGCGCGCAGCTTCTTCGGCCGCGACCTCGACGCCGACGACCCCGCGCTCTCGCACCGGCCGCGGTGGGCCTCGACGAGTGCGGTCAAGACGCTGCTGTCCCCCGACGTCCGGGCCGAGCTCGACCGGGGTCCTGACGTGGTCACCCGGATGCCGGCCGGCAGCGACGCCTGGGATCCGTTGTCGCGCGCCCAGTGGCTCGAGATGACCACCCTGCTGCCGGGCTACATCCTGTCCAGCCAGGGCGACCGGATGCTGATGGCCAACTCGGTGGAGGGTCGCTTCCCGTTCCTGGACAAGGACGTCGTCGAGCTCGCCAACCGACTCCCGGCGCGCCACAAGCTGTGCGGACTCGACGAGAAGCACCTGCTCAAGATCGCTTTCGCCGACCTCGTCCCCGAGCAGATCCGCTCCCGGCCCAAGCAGCCCTACCGCTCCCCCGACACCGCCAGCTTCTTCAGCGGCCCGCCGCCGGAATGGCTCACCGAGGTCACCTCGCCCGCGGCCCTCGCCGACGCCGGCGTCTTCGAGCCGCGCCCGGTCGCCGGGCTGCTCGAGAAGGCCGCCCGCACCGCCGGCGTACGAACCGGCAACACCGACAACATGCGCCTGCTCGCGGTCCTCTCGACCCAGCTGCTCCACCAGCAGCTCGTGGTCGACGGGGGCGCCGCGAGCGACGCCCCACCACCCGCCCCGATGACCGTCATCGACCGGGTCCAGCACGCGAGGAGCACCGCATGACCACCGTCCAGAGCGACAGCCCCAGCCACACCGACGTGCTCGCGATCGACCTCGAGGCGGAGGTCGCCAGGATCAGCGCGTCGCTGCGCGGCTACCTCACCCGTGCCCGACGCAAGGGCGCAGTCGTCGCGCTGTCGGGTGGGATCGACTCCAGCGTGGTCGCAGCGCTGTGCGTCGCTGCGCTGGGCAAGGAGCGCGTCTTCGGTCTGCACATGCCCGAGCGCGACTCCTCCGAGGACACGCTCGCGTTCAGCACGCTGGTCTCCGACTCGCTCGGCATCGACTCAGTGGTCGAGGACATCACCCCGGTGCTCGAGGCGGTCCGCTGCTACGAGCGTCGCGACGACGCGATCCGCATGGTGTGCCCCGACTACGGTCCCGACCACAAGTCCAAGATCGTGCTGCCCAGCGTCGTCGAGTCGGAGAGCCTGCGGCTCTACTCCGTCGTCGTGCAGGCACCCGACGGCACCACCACGCGCCACCGGCTGACGACCGAGTCCTACCTCGGCATCGTGGCGGCGACGAACTTCAAGCAGCGCGCCCGCCGGATGACGGAGTACTACCACGCCGACCGTCTGAACTACGTCGTCACCGGCACGCCCAACCGCCTGGAGTATGACCAGGGGTTCTTCGTGAAGCTCGGCGACGGAGCGGCCGACGTGAAGCCGATCGCCCACCTCTACAAGACCCAGGTCTACGCGCTGGCCGACTTCCTCGGTGTGCCTGAGGAGGTCCGGACCCGTCCGTCAACGACCGACACCTACTCGCTGCCGCAGTCGCAGGAGGAGTTCTACTTCTCCCTGCCCTGGAACCTGATGGACCTGTGCCTGCACGGCAAGAACACCGGCGCCCCGATCGAGCAGGTCGCGGAGGCGACCGGCCTCACGACCACCCAGGTCGAGCGGGTCTACGGCGACATCGAACAGAAGCGCAAGACCACCGCCTACCTCCACCTGCCGCCGCAGCTGGTCGAGCCGGTGCAGGAGATCGGATGAGGGCCTGCACCAACCGGGGAGCGGCATGACCGCGCGTGACCTCCTCGCCGCCGCGCTGCGCCGCTGGTACGTCGTGGTGCTCGGCGCCGCGCTCACGGTCGGGGCGTTCGCGGTCGTGCAGCGCCAGGCGCCGGTGTTCTTCACGCAGTACAACATCGTGCTCGTCGGGCCCCAGGGAGTCAGGGACGGAAGCCTGCTGGACAACCCGCTGTACGGACTGCAGCCGATGGCCGGCGTGGTGGCCAACGACATCAACGCCGGTCACGGCCCCCTCCTGACGGGCGATGTCGCGGCCACGATCGTCGGGATGGGACAGCGTGACGGGGTCCAGGTGCGGGTGCCCAACCTCGGCACGCAGTGGCGGCCGGCCTTCCCCGCACATCACCTCGACGTGCAGGTGGCCGGTCCTGACGCGAAGACGGTGCAGGACGCTGCTCGCGAGACGGTGAACCGGGTGGAACAGGTGCTGGCCGAACGCCAGGACGAGAGAGCGGTGCACCCGCAGCTCCGGGTCCACGCGGTTCCGTCCTCGGCGGACCCGATCGTCTACCCGGTCGCCGGCAGCCGCTCCCGGGCACTCGGTGCCACCGGTCTGACGGGCATCGCCCTCACCGCAGTCGCGGTCTTCTGGCTGGAGCGCCGGCGCCCGCGACGGCGTGCTGCCGAGGGCCCGGCGTCAGTGCCCGCACGCCGGCGGCTCGCGCGCCGGCGTACGCGCTCGGTTGAGGTGCTCGCATGACCACCGGGATGAGCGCCCCGACGGGACCGGTGACGATCGCCGTCGTTACCTGGAACAGCGCCGACGTGCTGCCCGGACTGGTGGCGTCGCTGCCCGCGGGTGCCGGTGGCGTGCCCTGGCGCCTGGTCGTGGTCGACAACGACTCGTCCGACGACACCGTCGCGGTGGCGCGGCGCCTGTGCCCCGACGCCACGGTCGTGCAGACCGGGCGCAACGCGGGCTACGCGGCGGGCGTCAACGCCGCACTGGCGGCCACCCCGGACGCGCCGGCGGTGCTGGTGCTCAACCCCGACGTACGGCTGCGGCCGGGCTGCCTGCCCGCGCTGCTGGCCGCGCTCGACCGCCCCGGCACCGGGATCACGGTGCCGCGGCTCACCGACAGTGACGGTGCACTGATCCACTCGATGCGCCGACGCCCCACCCTCCTGCGGGCCTTCGCCGACGCGCTCGTCGGCGCCACCCTGGCCGGTCGCTGGGCCCTGACGGGAGAGGTCGTGAGCGACCCGGCGCCCTATGCGGGCGACGCGTCCCCGGACTGGGCCGAGGGGTCGACCCAGCTCGTGAGCCGCGCCTGCCTCGACGCGTGCGGGCCGTGGGACGAGTCCTACTTCCTCTACTCCGAGGAGACGGAGTTCCACCTGCGCGCCGGGGCTCTCGGGTTCGGTGTCCGCTACGTCGCCGACGCAGGCGCCGTGCACCTCGAGGGCGACTCCGGCACGTCACCGCGCCTGTGGGCGCTCCTCACGGCCAACCGGTTACGGCTGTTCTCGCGGCTTTCCTCGCGACCCCGGACTGCTGCGTACTGGCTCGCCCTGGTCCTGCGCGAGTCGAGCCGGGCGGCGCGGGGCGACGCGATCGCCCGCGCGGCCGTGCGCGTGCTGGTCCGTCCCGACCTGCTGCGCGCCCCCCGCGGTCCGGCGTGGCTCGACCTCGCTACCCCAAATCCGGTACTGCGCCCCGACGCGGCCCACGCCGCGGCCGCCCGTCCGTAGCGTGGTTCCCGGGACGACGAGTGGGAAGCGCGTCGCTCCCGAGCCGGTCGCCGGGGGGCGGCTCCGGCAACGGAACGAGGGGGCACTGACCTGATGCGGACGCACCTGCACCACCTGCTCGAGGAGGGCGCGGTCCGCTTCGGCGACCGCCCGGCCCTGAGCCACCAGGAGGCGACGCTCGACTACGCCTCGGCCTGGGAGCAGGCATGGCGCACGGGCGCCGTGCTGGCCGGCCTCGGCGTCGGGCGCGGGGACCGCGTGGCGCTCTACCTCGACAAGCGGCCCGAGACCGTCGGCGGGATCTTCGGCGCCTCGGTGGCGGCCGCCGTGTTCGTGCCGGTCAACCCCGCGCTCAAGGGGCCCCAGGTGTCCTACATCCTCGGCGACTGCGAGGTGCGGGTGCTCATCACGACGCGCCAGCGCTGGGAATCGGTCCGCGACGACGCCAAGGGCTGCCGCGAGCTCGCGCACGTGCTGCTCGTCGACGCCGAGCCGGGCGAGGTGCCCGACGAGGACGAGGTACGGGTCCACGACCTGCCGACCCTCCTGGGCGACGTGGTGGAGCCGCCTCCTCCGAGCCGGGCGGTCGACGTCGACACCGCCGCGATCCTCTACACCTCCGGCAGCACGGGCCGCCCCAAGGGCGTCGTGCTGTCGCACCGCAACCTGCTCGTCGGGGCCGAGAGCGTGTCGAGCTACCTCGGCAACGACGGGGACGACGTCATCCTGGCCGCGCTGCCGCTGAGCTTCGACGCCGGGCTGAGCCAGGTCACGACCGCGTTCGCCGCGGGCGCCCACGTCGTGCTGGTGAACTACCTCCTGGCCCGCGACGTCGTACGACTGTGCGCGCGCCACGGTGTCACCGGGCTCACCTGCGTGCCACCGCTGTGGATCCAGCTCGCCGCCGCCGACTGGCCGCCCGAGGCCACGGCGTCCCTGCGCTACTTCGCCAACACCGGCGGACGGATGCCCCGCTCGACCCTCACCCGGTTGCGCGAGATCTTCCCGCAGGCGAGCCCGTTCCTGATGTACGGACTGACCGAGGCCTTCCGCTCGACCTACCTCGACCCGGCGGAGGTCGACCGGCGCCCCGACTCGATCGGCAAGGCCATCCCCAACGCCGAGATCCTGGTCCTGCGGCCGGACGGCACGCCGTGCGCGCCCGGCGAGGAGGGCGAGCTCGTCCACCGCGGCGCCCTCGTCGCCCAGGGCTACTGGGGTGACGCCGCCCGCACCGGCGAGCGGTTCCGACCGATCCCGGGCGGCCACGACTGGCGCGCCCCCGAGCTGGCCGTGTGGTCGGGTGACCGGGTCGTCGCCGACGAGGAGGGGTTCCTCTACTTCGTCGGACGCACCGACGACATGATCAAGACGTCGGGCTACCGGGTGAGCCCGACCGAGATCGAGGAGGTCGCCTACGACAGCGGCCTGGTCCGCGACGCCGCCGCGCTCGGCCTGCCCGACGAGGCCCTGGGCCACCGGGTCGTGGTCGTGGTCAGCCCCGCCGCCGCGGACTTCGAGACCGAGGCGCTGCTCGCGGCCTTCCGACGGCAGCTGCCTCGCTACATGGTGCCGGCGGAGATCGTGGTCCGCGCCGAGCTGCCCCGCTCCCCGAACGGCAAGTTCGACCGGGTGCTGCTGCGCGAGGAGCTGACGGCATGAGGACCAGCGAGCACGTGGGCGCCCACGGCACCGCCGACGGGACGCTGCTGGTGGGCGGGATACCGGTCGACCGCCTCGCCGAACGGGTCGGCGCCACGCCGTTCTTCGCCTACGACCGCGCGATGATCACCGATCGGGTGGCAGCGGTGAAGGCCGCGCTGCCGGAGCGGATGCGACTCGGCTACGCCGTCAAGGCCAACCCGATGCCCGCCGTCGTCCAGCACCTCGCAGGGCTCGTGGACCACCTCGACGTCGCCTCCGCCGGCGAGCTCGCCGTGGCGCTCGACACCGGGCAGGACCCGGCCGCCATCAGCTTCGCCGGGCCCGGCAAGAGCGACGCCGAGCTGCGCCGGGCGGTGGCCGCAGGCGTGACGGTCGAGGTCGAGTCGCGCACGGAGCTGCAGCGCCTCGTGCGCACCGGCAAGGAGCTCGCCCTGCGCCCGCGCGCCGCCGTACGCGTCAACCCGCCGTTCGCGGTCAAGGGCTCCGGCATGCGGATGGGCGGCGGCCCGCAGCAGTTCGGCGTCGACGCCGAGGCCGTGCCGTCACTGCTCGGCGAGGTGAGCGAGAACGACGTCGACGTCGTCGGCTTCCACGTCTTCGCGGGGTCGCAGAACCTCAGCGCGGCGATCCTCGCGGACGCGCAGGAGCGCACGGTCGAGCTCGTCCTCGAGCTGTCCGAGCACCTGCCCGGCACCGTGGAGTACGTCAACCTCGGCGGCGGCTTCGGGATCCCCTACTTCGAGAAGGACGAGCGCCTCGACCTCGACGTCGTCGGGCGACGGCTCACCGAGCTCGTCGACAGCCGGCTCTCCCCTGCGCTGCCGGACGCCACCGTGGTGGTCGAGCTGGGCCGCTTCCTCGTGGGAGAGGCGGGCGTCTACGTCACCCGCGTCGTCGACGTGAAGGAGTCGCGCGGGCGCAGCTACGCCGTGGTGGACGGCGGCATGCACCACCAGCTCGCCGCCTCGGGCAACTTCGGCCAGGTCATCCGGCGCAACTACCCGCTGGCCCTCGCCACCCGGGCCCTCGACGAGCCCACCGGGCCCGTCACCGTCGTCGGCTGCCTGTGCACGCCGCTCGACCTGCTCGGCGACGAGGTCGCCCTGCCCGGCGTCGAGCTCGGCGACCTCGTCGTCGTCTTCCAGGCCGGCGCCTACGGCCTCACCGCCAGTCCCACGGCCTTCCTCGGCCACCCCTCACCATCGGAGGTCCTCGTATGACCCAGCCAGCAGACACGCTCGCCGGCACGCCCGCTGACACCCTCTCCGGAGTGGTCGAGGTGCTCACCCGCACCCTCGGCATCGAGGACCGGGCGGGCGCGATCACCCGCGACACGCGGCTCTTCGGCGAGCTGCCGGAGCTCGACTCGCTCGGCGTGGTGGAGCTTGCGGCCGCGCTCGAGGACCGCTTCGGCATCGCCATCGAGGACGAGGACTTCACCGGTGAGGTGTTCGAGAGCGTGGGCACGCTGGCCGACTTCATCGACTCCCGCCGCACCGGCGGCTGAGGCACCCCCAGAGCACCGGAAGGAGAGCTGTCGTGGAGATGCGGGTCGTGTGGCGGGCACTGCGCCGCCGCTGGTACCTCGTCCTCGCACTGGCGGTGCTGACCGTCGGCGCGACGTTCCTGGTCGCGCAACGCACCGGTGAGACGTATGAGGCGACGGGCACCGTCCTGGTCTTCCCGCCCTTGCAGGCCCAGGACCCGACGGGAGCGATGACGCAGGACAACCCCTACCTCGCGCTGGGTGGGGTCAGCCAGGCCCGCGACGTCGTGGTGCGGGCGCTGACGTCCAAGAAGGTCGCGGACACGTTCGGCGAGACCTACCCCACCGGGACGACGTTCGAGATCACGCCCGACTTCACCAACAGCGCACCGATCATCGTGTTCACGGTGGAGGCACCCGCACCCGACGTGGCCGTCGAAGCCCTGGGGACGCTCACCGACCGCGTTCCGGTGGAGCTGGAGAAGATGCAGAGCGAGCTGGACCTCCCGGCGGGGCAGCAGGTGACGTCGGTGGTGCTCACCCGCGACGAGGTGCCCGCGACCACCCGGAAGGCGATGATCCGCGCCGCGCTGATGACCATGGCGGCCATCGGCGGGCTGGGCCTGCTCCTGATCGCCCTCGTCGACGGATGGCTCATCGGCCGGCGCAGTCCGAGCCCGGAGGACTTGGTCGCCGAGGACGTCGCAGGCGCGCCGGCCCCGGTCTCGCTGCACCCCGTCCACGTGGACGCGCCAGTCGCTGACGGGCGCGACCCCGATCGCGCTGCCCCGGTCGAGGTGACGGCACGCCTGCTCAAGCGGCGCGGGAGGCGCGACCAGCGCGGCGAGGCATCGTGACGCTCGCGGTCCAGGAGCGCACCGGCATCGCCCGCAGCGGCGGGGTCGACGCCGCCGCGCTCCTGACCGCCTACGTGTGCCTGCTGTGGTTCATCCCGTCCCCGATGGTCGTCAACGCCCTGGGGAGCGCGGGCAGCCCCGCGACCCTCTTCGGCATCGGGATCTTCCTCTACTGGGCGTGGCACACGGTCCGCCGCTCGGAGCCCTCCGACGGACGTGCCCGTCCCGTCCGGGCGGCGATGCTCGGCCTGGTCCTGGTGCTGCTGGTGGCCTACGCCCACGCCATGGCCGGACCGCTGCCCGGCGACGAGATCAGCACAGCCGACTCGGGCCTGCTGCGGCTGATCAGCCTGGCCGGGGTCGTGCTGCTCGCCTGCGACGGGATCAGCGACTTCGACCGACTCGTGGTCCTCCTGCGCAGACTGGCGTTCGCCGCGGGGCTGGTCGCCCTGCTCGGCCTGGCGCAGTACGTCACGGGCGAGCTCTTCGTCGACCGCATCCGGATCCCCGGTCTCACCGCAGGAACCGAGGGGTGGAGCCTCGGCACGCGCTCCGGTCGCATCCGGCCGAGCGGCACGTCGATGAGCCCGATCGAGTACGGCGTCGTGCTCGGGATGGCCCTCCCGCTCGTCACGGTGTGCGCCTCCGTGCAGTCGCGCTACCGGTGGCTGTTCCGCGCGATGCTGGTCGCGATGATCGCCTCGATCTTCTTCTCCATGTCACGCTCGGCCTACATCTGCGCGCTGGCAGGTGCGGTCGTGCTCGCCTTGTCCTGGAACCTGCAGCAGCGGCTCCGGGCGCTGGGCTTCCTGGCTGTTGTCAGCACGGTCCTGTACGTCACCGTCCCGGGGCTGCTCGGTGCGATCCAAGGCCTGTTCTCCAACGCCGACCAGGACCCGAGCATCTCCTCGCGGACCGGCAGCTATGACATCGCCGGCGCGTTCATCGCCGAATCCCCCCTCGTCGGCAAGGGATTCGGCACGTTCCTGCCGAAGTACTGGATCCTGGACAACGCCTACCTCGGCATGACGATCGAGGCCGGTCTCCTCGGCCTCCTGTCGCTCCTCGCGCTCATCATCTGCGGCCTGGTCAGCGCCCGAACGGCCCGCAGGACCCTCCAGCTCGAGGGCGGTCGCGAGGAGCACGCGCAGTACGCCCAGGCCGTGCTCGCCTCCGTCGCGGCCGGCGGGTTCGGGCTGGCCTTCTTCGACGCGTTCGCATTCCCGCAGACCGCCGGGTGCCTCTTCCTCTTCATCGGCCTCGCCGGCGCGATGCGGCGCATCACCCAGGAGTCGGTCCGCTCGCGTTGACCAGCCGGGGAGGCGCGTCCTCGAGGAGGTCAGCGACACCTGCCTCGAACTTCTCCCAGGAGAAGAGCGATCGCGCCCGGGCCGCGGCCTGCGTGCCGAGCCGCGCACGCAGCGCTTCGTCGAGCACGAGTCGGCGCACCTCCTGGGCGAACGCGGTGACGTCACCCGCGTCGACCACGAGTCCGGTGTCGCCGAGCTGGTGAGCCACGCCACCGACGTCGAACGCCACGACCGGCTTGCCGAGGAGCATGGCCTCCATCACCACCAGGGGGAACGGGTCGTCGCGCGAGGGCAGCGTCATGATGTCGAAGTCGGCCATCGCGCTCGACGGATCGGCCTGCGGGCCGGTGAAGGTCACCCAGGGCAGGGCCGCTGCCTCCGGGGGCGGTTCACCGGCACCTACCCAGACGAAGCGCACCTGTCCCTCCGGAAGCGACCGGACCAGCGCTGCTGCCGCAGCCAACCAGAGATCGACGCCCTTCCGGGACTCGACTGCACCGCAGCAGCCGACGACGATCGGCGTCGATCGGTGCGACGTGCGGGCACTCGCTCCCGCCAGCACGCGATCAGCGTCGGGAATGGACGGGATGAGGACGATGTCGTCGGGTGGCGTCCCCAACAGCGCGAGATCGTCCGCGACGCTCGGGGAGCAGGCGACGAGTCGAGCGCCCGTCCCGGTCACGTCCTCGATGCCGACCCGCGCGAGGAAGTGGCTCAGCACGGGCCCGGACTCGTGGACGTGCAGCACCGAGCGGCGGCCGAGCAGCTGGGCAGCCCGCACGAAGGCAGCCGACGAGCTCGAGTTCACGTAGACCAGGTCGGGGCGCCGCAGCGCGACGACGACCACAGCGGTCAGGAGCTCGAGGAGGGCGGCAGCGCGGGACCGCACGACCCCGGGGTGGGCCCACAACCACCGCGACACCCGCCAGAACCGCGCCACTCGCGTGGGCGCGACCTCGGCGAACTCCTCGCCGAGTGGCCCGGGCCTCTGGAGGAGGATGTCGACCTCGCATCCCCTGCCGACCAGTGCCCGGCCGACGAGGGCCGCGATACGCGGGGCACCTGTCAGTGAGGCCTCGTGCGAGACCAGCAGCACCCTGGTCACGACCGTGCTCGCAGTCTCTGCGCGAGCCGCCGCCGGAGGCTGCCGAGGAGGCTCCGCCCGGCGAGATGTCCCATGTCACCGAGACGCTCGAACCAGGAGTCGTCGTGGGCCAGGCTGTCGCGGTAGATCGTCTCCAGCCGATCGGCCCCGGCCTCCAATCCGTACCTCTCGGTCACGAAGTCGAGGCCCCAGTCTCCCAACCGGCGCCGAGCGACCGGGTCGGCCAGGGAGTCGAGGTGGCCGAGGAGCTCGGCCACCGGCCGACCCGGGGCCCGCGTGCCGTAGTAGCCGTCGCCGAGGAACTGCTCCACGGTAGCGGGCGAGCAGAGCTGGCTGAAGCCGGCGGCACCCAGCACCACCAGAGGCTTGGCGTGGGCCATCACGCGCAGGGCCGAGCCGCCCATCCCCAGGCCGATGTCGGCGGCCGCGTAGGCCGGGTGGGGGTCGGCCAGCGCACCGGTGAGCACCACGGCCGACCGGCCGAGCGAGGCGTTGACCTGCTCAGCACGCTCGCGCACCTGCGCCATCCCGCTGCCGTCGCCGACCACGACGAGGCGCAGCGACGGGTCGTCGCGCTCGAGGAGCGCGTCCATCGCGAGCAGGATCCCGGGCAGCTTCGCGACTCCGTGAACCTCCTGGGCGGCCGTCAGCACGTCGACTCGTCCGACGAGCACCAGGAGGATGTCATCGGTGGCGAGGTCATGGGCACGGCGGAACACCGTCGCCGCCTTCTGGTCGGGACGGTCACGGGCCAGGTCGACCGGCGGTTCGAGGAGGTACGAGCGAGGGCCGTGCCGGTCGAGCGCGTCCGCGTGCAGACTGCCGGTCCCCACCACCAGGGACGTACGACCCGTGGTGGGGAACTCGCTGTCCATCAACCAGTTCAGCACGACGACCGCGCGGCGCCGACTCGGGCCGCAGGCGAGGACCGCACTGCGACCCAGCCAGGCCGCGAACACGTGGAGGATGTCGAGGTCGTGACGGCGTACCTCGCGACGCAGGTGGAGCGCACGCCGGAACAGGCCACCGCCGGCCGGAATGCGTACGACATCGAACCCGGCCGCCTCGGCGTAGGGCAACACCGACACCTGCACCACCTCATCCACCGCGATGACGACCACGTGGTGACCGCGCGAGCGGAGCGTGCGTGCAAGGTCGATGGCGTTGATGGGGCACCCGCCCAATGCGAGCCCTTCCAGGGCGATCCCCACGCGGAGCGGGCGCTCGGACGCGTCAAGAGACGCGAACCCCCGTCGGCCAGGGAGCACCTTGCGCACCAACCTCCCCACCTCCGGTAGGTCCTGCTCGATCATCGACCAGGCCGCGACGAGGTAGACCACCACCGCCACGACGCCTCCAGCGAGGAAGCCGAGCACGACGCCGCCGATCCACCTGTCCACGATCCAGGCGGACCCGCCCGCCAGTGCGGCCGCGCCGACTGGCCGCAGCAGCGTCGTCCCGAGGGTGGCCGGCAGCGGCCCCAGGTGGGAACGCAGGGCCCACAGGTAGCCAGGGAGCGAGACCACGAGCACGACGACCACGTGCGCCCATGCAGCCCCGACCAGACCTCCGACCTGGATGCCCCAGACCATGGCTGGCACCAGGGCGCTCACCCAGGCGACCTGCACCACGAGGAGCTTGGTCGTCGCACCGATGGCGACCAGCACGTTGACGTAGAGAAGGGTGAAGGCGAAGGAGGCGCCGTAGACGGCCAGGACCGCCAGCACGGGCGCTGCTCCGGCCCACGTCTCGCCGAAGACCGTGCGGACCAGTCCTGGGGCGAGGGCCACGGTGGTCGCTGCCATCGGGAGGGCGACGAGTCCCACCAGCCGGGTGGCGGACACGAGCGACTCCACCAATCGCTCCGTGTCGTGGCTGACCCGACCGAAGGCAGGCAGCACGACCCCGTTGAGGACCGAGCCCAGCACGGCGGTGGACCAGTTGGCCACGGTGAAGGCGATCATGTAGACGCCGATCTGCTCGGCGCTCACCATGCGGCCCATGACGAGGTAGTCGGCGTTCAGCAAGGTCCAGTTGATGAGGTTCGCCAGCGACAGCGGCAGGCCGAAGCGGAGAAGCGGACCGACCAGCTCGCGCCGCCACTGGGGCCGGTAGCGCCGGTTGACGCAGGCCACGAAGACGAGTCCGGTGACGACCTGACCGACGACGCGCGACCACGAGAACGCCATCGCCCCCTGTCCGGCCAGGGCCATCACGATGAGCACCACGTTGGCCGGAACGAATCCGGCGACGGTGCCCAGGAGGATCCGGTCCTGCCGGAAGTTGCGCACGAGCTGGGCTCCCGGGACGGCGAAGATGCCGGTCAGCACCAGGCAGATCGACATCACCCGGATCGGACCGGCCGCCTCCGGCACGCCGAGCACAGTCGCCAGGGGGCCGGCCGAGAGGGCCATCAGGATCGCCAGACTCGTGCTGACGATCAGCGAGATGGACGTGACGGTGCCGGCGATGTCGTCGGGCTCCAGGACCGAGCGGGCCACCGCTGACGCCATGCCGAGCTCGGCCAGGCTGGTCACCACGACGAAGACAGCGAGGGCGATGGCGAAGACGCCGAACTCCTCGGGTGACAGGATCCTCGCCACCACGGCGGTGACGCTGATGCCACCGATCCGCATCAGGATGTTGCTGGCCGCTGCCCAGATCACACCACGGCCGATGTCGCGACGCAGCGCCTGCGCGTCGGTCCGCTGCTCCGGCCCCTCGGCGTGCGGTTCTGCTCCGACAACCGTCGGCGGCGCCCCCTGCACCGTCATGTGCTTCCGTCCTCCTAGGGCGATGCCGCGAACACGACGTCGACGAAGTAGTTGGTGGAGTTCCACGACCCGTTGGGGAACCCGCCGCCGCTGCCGTACCGGTAGCGACCGTTGTCCCCGGCGGGTGCCGTCAGCGGGCCGACGGTCCGCGGAGTGCTGAAGTAGGCCGGTGTGGCGGAGTAGTGCCCGTTCGGTGCGTAGTAGGACACGACGTACGGCGTCCCGGCCGCGACCGGCACGGGCGTCGCGAACTCAGCGGTCTGCCATCCGCTCGCGCTCTCGCCGGTGAAGGTCACCTGACCCAGTCGCGTGCCATCGGTGCTCCACACCGAACCGGTGTGGGTGCCGGTGTTGCCGGCGCCCTTGTAGAACTTCACGGCCGTGACGGTGCCGTTCTGCGACGGCGTGAACACGGTGCCGAGCTCGACCGGGTCGGGGTCGTTCACCGACGACACGGTCGGCACGACTCCTTCGAGGAGCGAGGCCGACACGACGGCGGCCGTGCGGAAGGTCCAGGTCTGCGTCGGGAGCACCGCACCCTCAGTCGAGGTCGCGCCCGAGACGGTCACCGTGTACTCCGTGTCGGGCAGCAGTGAGCTGGTCGGGGTGAAGGTGATCGTCGACCCGTCGCCGCCCAGGGCCGCGTCACCGGCCACGGCAGTCCCGGCGCGCTCGACGCCCATCGTCCAGCCGGATGCCAGGGGCGCCGAGAGCGTGATCGACGGTCTCGTCGTGACCGTCACTCCGCTCGCCCCCGGTTCGGGTGTGCGCGTCTGGACGGCGATGGTGGGCGGGGTGCGCTGGAAGACGACGTCGACGAAGTAGTTCGCGCTGCCCCACGAGTACGTCGGGAAGCCGCCTGCCGCGCCGTACAGGTAGCGCCCGTTTCCGGCAGCCGGGGCCGTGAGGTCACCGCTGGTCCACGGGCCGGTGAAGAAGTCCGGCGTGTAGGAGTAGTGACCGGTCGGCGCGAGGTAGGAGGCGACGTACCGCTGTCCTGCCTGGACGGCGACAGGCGTCGACAGCACGGCCGTCTGCCAGCCGGAGGCCGTCTCGTCCGTGAAGGTCACCTCGGCCAGGCGGGCACCGGTGGCGCTCCACAGCGAGCCGGTGTGGGTGCCACCGTTGCCGGGACCCTTGTAGAAGCGGATCGCGGTGACGAGCCCGTTGCGGCTGGGCTCCAGGACGATCCCGAGCTCCACCGGTGCACCGTCGTCCGCCGACTCGATCCGGGGCACGATGTCCCCGAAGAGGGTCTGCTGGTCCACGGTCTCCGGACCCCTGGTCCGGAACGTCCATGTCTGGGTGGGCAGCGTGGCGCCGTCCTGGGAGACCACACCGGCCAAGGTCACGGCGACATCGGTGTCGGGCGGCAGCAGCGTCGACGGCGTCCACACCAGCGACGTGCCGTCACCGCTGAGCGAGGCCGTGCCCGTGACGGCGGAGCCGTTGGCGGTGATCCCGAGTGACCAGCCAGGTGCGACCGGCGCGGTGAAGTCGGCGCGGACCGTGGTGCCGCGCGGCACGCCGATGGCTCCCGGCGCCGGCGTGCGGCTCGCGACGGCGATCGTCGGGGGCACCTTCTCGAACACCACGTCCACGAGGTAGCTGGTCGATGTGGTGTTGTTCGGGAAGCCGGTGCCGTAGGTGTACGCGCCTGCCGTCGAGGTCACCCGGAGCGGGGGCCGCGACAGGTCGGCGGCCGCGAACGCGCCCAGAGTGGCGGAGTAGCGACCCACGGTCGTGCGGTAGGACGCGACGTACGTGGTGTCCTTGCGGACCGTCACCGGCGTCGGGAAGGTCAGCGTCTGCCAGCCCGTCGTCGACTCGTCGGTGAAGGTACCGGTGGCCAGCACCGTGCCGTCCGCGGCCCACAGGGTGCCCGTGTGGCTTCCGGTGTTGTTGACGCCCTTGTAGAACCGGATGCCGGTCACCTGGCCGTTGGTGTCCGGGGTGACGCGGACGCCCAGCGTCACCGCATCCCGGTCCGCCGCCTCGAGGACGGCGGGAACGAGCGAGTCGTCGAACAGCGTGCACGGGCAGACCCCGGGCGGGTTCGGCGGCCTGACGGTCGTGAACGACCAGGTGCCGCCGTTGGCCACAGGGTTGCCGCTGGTGTCCCGGCCGGTGACCGTCGCGGTGTGCTTCACGAAACCCGCGAGCGGTGCAGTGGGCGTGAAGGTCACCGTGCGGGTGGTGGCGTCGTACGAGGTGGAGCCGGCCACGACGGCGCCGTTGGCGTCCTTCAGGGTCAGCGCAGCGGTGCCCGGCTGCAGCGGCTTGGAGTACCGCGCGCTCACCGTGGTCGTCGTCGGTACGCTCGACGAACCGGCCAGCGGTGACTGGCTCATGGCGATCAGCTCGGAGCTGTCGGTGGTGGTGAAGGAGACGTCCACGAAGTAGTTGGCGTTCTGGTGGCTCGAGCTCGGGTAGGCCCCGGGCGCCGCGAACAGACCCCCGGCGGGCGCGCCGTACCCGCCCTCCACCATCAGCGGTCCGGACTCCTTCGACCCGGCAGCGAAGCCCCAGCTCTCGAGCGCGTAGCTGCCCCTGGGGGCGGTGTACGACGCGACGTACGGCTGTCCGGCGGCGACCGCGACGGGCGTGGCGAACGCGACGCTCTGCCACCCGGTGGCAGTCTCGGTGCCGAAGGTCGCCTGGGCCAGGCGCTCGCCGCTCGTGCTCCACAGGGAGCCGACGTGGGTGCCGGTGTTGCCGGCCCCCTTGTAGAAGCGGACGCCGGTCACGAAGCCGTCGTTGAGGGGCACGAATCGGACGCCGAGCTCGACGGCGTACGGGTCGTCCACCGCGGCGATCTTCGGGGCCTCGGACCCGAAGATGCTGCAGGGGCACTGGACGTTGAACGACCGGGTGGCGACAGCCCCGATGTTGGCGGAGTCGTCCATCGCCCGCACCCGCACCGGCGTCGACCCCAGGCCGTGCTGGACGAACGAGTAGGACCAGGACGTGGTGCCGGTGGCGGCGTGCCAGGTCTGTCCTTCGTCGGTGGACACCTCGACGCCGGCGACCCGGCCGCCTCCGGTGTCGCTGGCGGTGCCGGTGACGGTCATCGCCTGGCCATTGGAGACGCTGACGCCGGCCGAGGGGCTGCTGATCGACACCGTCGGACCGGTGGTGTCGGTGGACTTCGCGGCCGCGACCAACCCGGTCATCAGGGTCGCTGGCTGCGCGCCCATGTCGGCGAACAGGTTGACTTGTGCCTGCTGCATGCGGGCATCCGCCGGCTCGGGCGCGTAGGCGGAGTCGTGCACCCCGTCGAGGCCCCACGCCCACTGGACCGAGCCGGCGCTGAAGACCAGCGCGCCGCTGGGCGCCTTGTAGAGGGTGAGGTGATGCGTGGTGGTCCCAGCAGCGACCGTGTTGCCGAAGTCCTGGAGGTACTCGGGGACCGCCCCGGTCGTCGTGGACAGCCGGATCAGTCCGTCCGGTCGGTGCCCGTTGTCGACGTCCTCGTTCGACTCGTAGCCCACGGTGTGCGGAGCGAGGGCGGCCGACCCGCTGCTCATGGACGCGAGCGAGGTGTTGCGCCACAGCCGGAGCTTTCCCTCCTCCGCGCTCACGCGCACCGCGAGGTCGCTGAAGTTCACCTGGTACTGCGTGCCGACCAGCGCGTTCTCCGGCACGCCTGCACCGCGCGAGGTCGGGGCGAACCGCGGGTCGCGCCAGGTCCCGGTCCACTCGGGGTCCGGGTCGATCTTGTCGTTGCCCCACGTCTCCTTGTACGAGACCAGGGTCCGGTGGGCGGTTCCCGTCCCATCGATCGAGGGCTCGTAGCGCGTCTTCCAGTACACCTCGTTGCCGCTGAGGAACTGGAGGTTCACCCCTGCGTCACGGGCGGCCTCGACGTTGGACCGCTGCGCCTTGCTCCAGTACTCGTCGTGCCCGACGGAGAGGAAGACCTTGTGGTTGGTGAGCAGCTGGCCGCGGCGATCGGTGTCGACGCCGGCGATGTAGCTGACGTCGTAGCCGTTGCGCTCCATGAAGCGGACCATCGCGTACTCGGCGGACATGAAGAAGTCGCGGCCGTTCTCGCGGCCACGCGTGAGCACCGGCCGGTTGTAGCTGACCTTGTAGGCGCGGCCGTGCGAGCCGCCGCCGTAGAAGTAGGCGCCGCCGTAGGTGTTGTAGGCCTGCCAGGTGGGGTCGGCGGTCTGGAAGACGACATCTGACCGGCTGGAGTCGTCGCGCACGATGAACGTGATGTGGCTTCCGTCCCCGGACGAGCGCTTGATGTGAGCGATGTAGACGCCCGAGACGGCCGTGGAAGGGACGTTCCACGAGGCGGAGACGCCCCAGTTGCCGCAGTCGACGAGGTCGGTCTGCACGTCGGTGATGCAGTTGGGCTGGTTCTGGGGAAGGGAGGCACTCGGTGCCACGGAGGTGATCTTGCGGGCGCCGAGGCCCTGGTAGTAGCCCATGCGGTAGATGTCGATGGTGTACGACGACGCACCCGTGTCGATCTTGAAGTCGATCCGCTCGCCGACGTTGACCGAGATGTCGGTCGCGAACCCCTGGATCTCGGGGTCGCCCGCGCCGTTGATCTCCCAGACGTCCGGGTCGGTGCCGGGCTTGGAGTTCTCACAGGCCACCTTGTTGCCCGAGGGACCGCACGGGTCCGCGGCGTTGGCCGCGGTGGGCCCGCCCAGGAGCGCCGGCCCCACCAGCGCGTTGAGTGCGGCGACGAGCGCCAGCACCACGACCTTCAACGTCCACCTGCGCCCGAGGCCTCGCCTGCGGTCTCCAGCAGTGCTGGCCATCTCCACCCCACCCTTCACAGAGCGCCACGGGGCGCCACGGTCCTGATCCTGTTGTCGCGGCACCCCGAGTGGGCAGCGAGCGGGGCGATATCCCCCATTTGGAATACGACGTCAGAGCTCCGCGGCCACGGCACCCACTCCCAGTCCGCGCGAGCGCTGGCGCGGGATCCGCATCCCGCTGATGTGCAGCGGGGGCGGGTCGGTGACCTTGGTGACCGTGCGGCTGGCCGCGGTCACGAGGTCGCGCGCCTTGAGGCTGTCGGCGTCGCGGGAGACGCAGAGGTCGCGCAGCGCGAGCTCGAGCGCGATCGTCAGCTGGTGGTCGTCGACGTGCTCGCCGTGCATCGCGCGACGGGGCACCAGGATCGGGCACTTGCCGTTCTCCAGCGCCATCAGCGCGATGCCGGTGCCGGCGTGCGCGACGACGACGTCGGCCGCCCGGATCGCGGCCGCCATCTCCTCCGACGGCACCCGCACGCGACCCTCGATGCCGAGGCCGGTGGTGTCGGTGCCGCCGGTCTGCCACATCACCTCGGCGTCCGCCGGGACCAGGGGCACGAGCCGGTCGAGCAGCCGGCGGAAGCCGTAGCCGTCCTGGGTGCCGAGGCTCACCACCATCGACCGGATCGGCCGGTCGATGGTCGGAGCCGTCTCGTAGAGCTCCCAGGGTGAGGCGAGGAACTGCCAGTGCCCCCGCGCGAGCGCGCTGGACTGGCTGAAGGTGGTGATGCCCGGGACCATCGACAGCGCGCGGCCGGACAGGGACGGTGCGTCGAGCCGGGTGGCGCTCTCGATGTAGACCGTCTCGATGCCGCGCAGGCGCGCCTGCGGAAGCACCGCCAGCGCGAGCGCCGCGCCGGTGCTGACCACCAGGGACACGTCGTGGTCGGTGAACAACGTGCGGCACGCCATCGCGTTGCGCGCGAGCGCCCGGGTGTCGCGCGGCGGGCACGGCTGCGCCCAGTGGACCCGCTCCCCCGCCAGCAGCGACTCGGTCTGCGGGGTGCGGGGGGTCACCCACACCACGTCGTCGCCCACGCCGAGCCGCGGCCGCAGGGTGTGCAGCTGCATCAGGTGGCCGCCGTCGTTGGCGACGAGGAGCGTGGTCACGACCGGCCACCCGCCACCGCGTCGGCGAGCACCTCGACCACGCGGTCCTGCTGCTCCTCGGTCAGGTGCGGGTGCATCGGCAGGGAGAGGATCTCCCCGGCGGCGGTCTCGGCGACGGGCGCCGCTCCGGGGCCGAGCCCGAGGTGCGCGTAGGCGCCGGTCCGGTGGACCGGGTAGGGGTAGTGGATGCCCGCACCGACCCCGGCTCGTCCGAGCTCGGCCAGCACCCTGTCGCGCTCGGCGACGCGGACGACGTAGAGGTGCCACACGTGCTGCCCCTCCGCACCGAGGAGCGGGCGACGTACGCCGTCCACGTCGGCCAGCAGCCGGTCGTAGCGGGTGGCGGCGCGCACCCGCAGCTCGTTCCACTTCTCGAGGCGGTCGAGCTTGGCGCGCAGGTAGACCGCCTGCACGGTGTCGAGCCGGGAGTTCATCCCGATCACGTCGTGCACGTAGCGCGTCGAGGAGCCGTGGTTGCGCAGGCGCCGCACCTCGGCCGCGATCGTCGCGTCGTCGGTGGTGACCGCCCCGGCGTCGCCGGCTGCGCCGAGGTTCTTGCCGGGGTAGAAGCTGGTCGCCGCGACCGTGCCGAGCGCACCGGCGCCGCGACCGCCGAGCCGGGCACCCTGGGACTGGGCGGCGTCCTCGACGAGCGGGACCCCTGCGTCACCGCAGATCCGTGCGAGCCGCTCCATCGGCGCGAGCTGGCCGAAGAGGTGCACGGCCACCACGGCCTGGGTGCGGTCGGTGATCGCGTCCTCGACCTGGTCGGGGTCGATGAGGAGCCGCTCGTCGTCGCAGTCCACGAGCACCGGCACGGCACCGATCCGCGAGACCGCCTCGGCGGTCGCGATGAAGGTGTTGGCCGGGATGACGACCT
Organism: Nocardioides sp. T5; assembly: GCF_048161455.1. Taxonomy (NCBI): domain Bacteria; kingdom Bacillati; phylum Actinomycetota; class Actinomycetes; order Propionibacteriales; family Nocardioidaceae; genus Nocardioides; species Nocardioides sp. T5. Next base: position 3,640,933 of record NZ_CP182415.1, read on the forward strand.
CGCCCCCCGGCGCGACCCCCACCGCTCGCAGCGCGAGCTCGAGCGCGTCGGTGCCGTTGGCGACGCCGACGCAGTGGTCCACGCCGACGAACGAGGCGTACTGGTGCTCGAAGTCGGCGACGGGCGGGCCGTCGACGAACGCCGTGGCCGAGAAGACCGCGGCGATCCCGGCCTCCACCTCGGCCGCGATCTCCGCGTGCTGCGAGCCGAGGTCGACGAAGGGGACCTGGGTGTTCTTCGGGCTGCTCATGCATGGACTCCTGTCCGGATGGGTCGGGCGGGGACTCCCACCCAGGTCTCTCCTGCGGGTACGTCGTCGAGGACCACCGAGCCCATCCCGACGGTGGCGTCCGCCCCGATGCGCACGCCCTCGCGCACGGAGGCGTTCATGCCGAGGTAGGCGGCCTCGCCGACCTCGACGTCGCCGCCGAGGGACACCCCGGCGCAGAGCGTGGCGTAGTCGGCGACGGTGCAGCCGTGCGTGAGCGTCACCTGGGGCATCAGGACCACGTGCTCGCCGACCTCCACGTCCGCGGTCAGCACGACCCCGTCGAGGGCGACCGAGCCACGACCGACGTGGCAGCTGCCGGGCAGCACCAGGCGCGGGTGGAGCAGGGTGGCGTAGCGCGACGCGTCGAGGCCGAGCATCGACAGGCGCGTCGCGACCCGGCGGCGGATCCGTCCCTTGCCGAGCGTGAGGACGACCTCGTGGTCGACCAGCCCGGGGACCAGGTCGACGCCCCCGAGCACCGGCGCGAGGCCGTGCAGGGTGCCCCAGCGCGCGTGGTCGTCGTCGACGACCTGGACGGGCCCGTCGTGCTGGACGAGGACGGCGACCGCGGTCGCCTCCCGGGCCAGACCGCTGGCGCCGACCAGGACGAGCCCGCTCACGGCCGCCACGCCGACCCGAGCGCGTCGCACACCCGCTGGTGCTCGGCGTCGCTCATCTGGTGGAACAGCGGCAGCACCAGCGTCGTGTCGGTGAGCCGTTCGGTGACCGGGAGCGGGGCGTGGGGACGCTCGGCGTGCGCCGGCTGGTGGTGGGCCGCCATGATCCCGCGTCGCGCCGAGATGCCGGCGGCGGCGAGGTGCTCCATCACCTGCTCGCGGTCCAGAGGGTGCTCGGGAAGGACCTCGACCCAGCAGGACTGGAAGTTGGTGGTCCCCCAGGCCGGGTCCCCGACCAGCCGGAGGCCGGGCAGGTCGGCCACCGCGTCGGCGTACCTCGCGGCGAGCTCGCGGCGACGCGCGACCATCGCAGGGAGCCGGCCCAGCTGGACCAGCCCGACCGCGGCCTGCAGGTCGGTCATCCGGAAGTTGAACCCGACCTCGTCGAAGCTCTCGGGCGGCGCGAGGACGCTCGCGTGCCGGTCGGCGGCCGAGACGCTCATCGCGTGCTCCCGCAGGCGGCGGGCGCGGTCGGCCCAGTCGGCCCGTGAGGTGGTGAGCATCCCGCCCTCACCGGTGGTGAGCAGCTTGCGGGGGTGGAAGGACCAGGTGGCGATCTCCGCCTCCGCCCCGACCGGTCGGCCGTGCGCCGTGGACCCGGCCGCGCAGGCCGCGTCTTCGACGACCGTGATGCCGAGCGGGTCACACCAGGCACGGATCGCCCGCAGGTCGAGGGGGACGCCGCCCTGGTCCACGGCGATCACCGCGCGCGTCCGCGGGGTGACCACCGTGGCGATGGTGGCGGGCGTGAGGTTGCCGGTGACGGGATCGACGTCGGCGAAGACCGGCGTGGCTCCGACGTAGGTCGGCGCGTTGGTGGTGGCGACGAAGGAGAACGACGGCACGACGACCTCGTCGCCGGGACCGATGCCGGCGACGACGAGGGCCAGGTGCAGCGCCGTCGTGCAGCTGCTCAGCGCGACCGCGTGGGAGACCTGCTGGGACTCCGCGAAGGCGGCCTCGAACTCGGCCACCCGCGGTCCCTGCGCGACCCAGCCGGAGCGCAGCACCTCGGAGACGGCCGCGACCTCCTCCTCACCGAGCCACGGCTGCATCACGTTGATGCGCGTGAGCTGCTGCTCCGCCCGGTGGTCGATGCTCATCGCGCCACCGCCACGGCACGTCCCGCGGCGATCTGCTCGCGCTGCGGCCGCCACCACTCCACGAGCCGGCGCAGGCCGTCCTCGAGGCCGGTGGTGGCGGTGAAGCCGAGGTCGCGCTCGGCGGCGCGCGTGTCGGCGAGGCGGCGTACGACACCGTTGACGCCGCGCTCGGGCCCGTGCTCGACCGGCAGGTCGGAGCCCATCACCCGCAGCAGGGTCTCGGCGAGCCCCAGCAGGCTGGTCTCCTCGCCGCGGGCGACGTTGTAGGTGCCCTCGACCACGCCGCTCGACGCCGCCAGCACGTTGGCGCGCGCGATGTCGGTGGTGAAGACGAAGTCCATGGTCTGACGGCCGTCGCCGAAGATCAGCGGCGGCAGGCCGTCGTCGATCCGCTCCATCCACCGGACCAGGACCTCGGTGTAGAGGCCGTGCACGTCCATCCGGGGGCCGTAGACGTTGAAGTAGCGCAGCGCGACGTAGTCGAGGCCGTTCATCGCCCGGAAGCTGCGCAGCATGCCCTCGTTGAAGGTCTTGGCGGCGCCGTAGAACGTGTCGTTGTCGTAGGGGTGCTGGCGCTCGGGGGTCGGGAACTCCTCGGCCAGCCCGTAGACCGACGCCGAGGACGCCGCCACCACCTTGTCGACGCCGGACGTCGTCGCCGCGGCCTCGATGACGTTGAAGGTCCCGTCCACGAGCACCTCGAGGGCCAACCGGGGCTCCTCGGCGCACTGGGTGATCCGGATCGCGGCCTGGTGGAAGACGACGTCGCAGCCGCTGGTCAGGTCGTGCACCAGGTCGCGGTCGCGGATGTCGCCGCGCACGAGGACCAGGTCGGCCCCGTCGCGCCCGAGGGCGTCGGCGAGGTTGGCCTCGCGCCCGCGGACGAAGTTGTCGAGGACCCGCACCTGGGCGGCCCCGGCGTCGAAGAGCTGGTCGACGAGCGTCGAGCCGATCGTGCCCGCACCGCCGGTCACCAACGCGGTGGCTCCTGCCAGCGCGGTCATCGCGCGCCCCCCATCACGGGCTCGGCCACGGTCTCGGGGGTGGCCGCACCGGCCTGGCGCGGCACCGGCGGCGGGCCGGCCGGGACCGGCAGCGGGGCGTCGTACGACGTCGGGGTGCGGTCGGCGAGCCGCTGCGAGGCGGCCTCGAGCACCTCGAGGACGCGCAGACCGGACCGGCCGTCGGTCAGCGCCGGACGGTCCTCGCGGATCGCCGCGGCGAACTCGGTGGCCATCGACCCGAGCGCCTCGCGCTCGGGCAGCGCCGGGGACCAGGTGTCGCCCAGCCGGTAGGAGACGGTGGACGCGGCGCGGTCGGCCCCGGCGACCGACGTACGCGCCAGGTCGACGCCGCGGTCGTAGATGCTGAGCCGCTGCTGCGGGTTGAGGTCGTCCCACACGAGCGTGCGGCGCGAGCCGCCGATCACCATCTGGCGGATCTTGGTCGGGCTGAGCCAGTTGACGTGCACGTGCGCGAGGCCGTCGTCCGGGAGCGGCAGCGTCAGGTGGCCGACACAGGCGCGGCCGGCGCCGATGGGGTCGGCGCCGGTCGCGCCGATGCCCGTGGTCGGGAGACCACCCGGCAGCACGAAGTCGAGGATCGCGAGGTCGTGCGGCGCGAGGTCCCAGAGCACGTCGATGTCGGGCTGCACCAGCCCGAGGTTGATGCGCACCGAGTCGACGAAGTGCACCTGGCCGAGCTCGCCGCTGCCGACGAGGTCGCGCATCTTCTGCACGGCCGGCGTGTAGCAGTAGGTGTGGTCGGTCATCAGGACCAGGCCCTGCGCGTCCGCGAGGTCCACCATGGTGCGACCGCGGGTCACGCTGTCGGCCAGCGGCTTCTCGACGAGCACGTGCTTGCCCGCGCTCAGCGCCTGCAGTGCCAGGCCGTGGTGCGTCCGGGCCGGGGTGGCGATGGCGACCGCGTCGATCCGCGGGTCGTCGAGGACCCGCTCCACGCTGTCGGTGACCTCGACGTGCGGCCCGGCCACGCGGCGCGCCCGCTCGAGGTCGAGGTCGCAGACCAGCTCGAGGCTCCAGTCGGGGGACCCCCCGAAGTTGCGGACCAGGTTGGGGCCCCAGTAGCCGGCGCCGATCACGGCGATGCCCAGCGGGCCGGGAGTGCGGGTGCTCATCGTGCTTCCTCCAGTCGGCCGTCAGCCTCCACGTAGATCTCCCCGGTGACCGGGCAGATCCACCGGTCGCGGTTGTCCGAGACGAGCGGGACGCCGCTGCGGCCCACCCAGCCGATCCGCCGCGCGGGCGAGCCGACGACGAGGGCGTGCGCGGGCACGTCACGGGTGACGACCGAGCCCGCTCCCACGCTGGCCCACCGGCCGATCCGCACCGGGGCGACGCACACCGCGCGTGCCCCGACGGACGCCCCCTCCTCGATGGTCACCCCGACGGGTTCCCAGTCCTCAGCGCCCTTGCGCCGGCCGTCGGTCGTGACGGCGCGGGGGTAGGTGTCGTTGGTGAGCACGACCGCGGGGCCGATGAACACGCCGTCACCCAGGACGGCCGGCTCGTAGACCAGCGCCTGGTTCTGCACCTTGCAGCGCTCGCCGATGCGCGCGCCCGGGCCGACGTAGACGCCGCGCCCGAGGATCGTGCCGTCGCCGACCTGCGCCCCCGCGCGGACGACGGTCTGGTCCCACACCTGCGCACCGGGACCGACGCGGGCGCCGTCCTCGACGGTGGCAGTGGGCGCGACGAGGGCGCGGTCCTTGGACCGGGGACGTGCGTTGGACACTGAGGTCATGTGCGTGAGCTTTCGTCTCGTTGCCAGGTGGTGAAGTCACCGGACCTCAGCGCCCCGCGGGCGCCGAGCCGGGCGGCGACGTGGACTGCCACGAACACCGGGAGTCGGAGGGCCAGGCCGGGCCGGGTGACGGCGAGGCTGAGCAGGGTGCGCGCACTGGTGCGCGAAGCGGGGCGGCGTACGCCGAGCTGGGCGGCCTGGGTGTTGCCGGTCGCGATGCGGATGCGCCGGCGTACGAGGTCGCGCACGGTGCGCGGCGGGTGCACGACCGCGACGGCGCTCGGCACGACGCGACGCTCGTCGTGGGTGAACGAGTCGGACATGCCGAGGTCGTCGCTCATCATCTGCGGGAGCGCGGTGACCCGCGCCTGCCCCTGCTCGGAGAGGACGACGACGCCGCGACCGAAGAGGCCGGACTCGACCTGGGGCAGCGCCTCCCAGACGTCGTAGTACCACCGCACCCAGCGCGAGCACCCCGCGCGGGGCACGTCGCGACGCGGTGCGGTGGCGAGGACCTCCTCGCGGGCGATCGGCTCGATGAGGCGGAGCGCGGCAGCGCCGTCGAGCTCGATGTCGGCGTCGAGGTGGATGCGCGGGAAGACGTCGGTGGCGGCGTTGCCGACGCGGACGGCCTCGACCTTCGAGGGCTGCGGGATCTCGATCACGCGGGCACCGGGATCGGCGGCACGGGCCACGTCGGCGGTGCGGTCGGTGCAGCCGTTGCAGACCACGACCACGTCGAGGTCGTCCCCGGTGCCCTGGCGCAGCGCACGCAGGTTGCGCCCGATCGTGGCCGCCTCGTTGTGGGCGGGTATGACGACGCTGGCGACAGCCATCTCACTCCCCCGGCTCGCGTGTGGGCCCCACGCCCGACACGCTCCGATCTTGTGGACCGCGACCACCCGGACGGACCGTGCACGGGGGCTTTCGCCCATTTTGGGGAGCCCTACCGGGCGCCCGCGGCGAAGCTGATGTCGGCGGAGCGCAGGTCGCGCAGGTGGAGGACGAGGAGGTCGAGCTCGGCCACCGACCAGGTGTCGTCGATCGCGACGCCGGAGGCGGTGGTACGCAGGGCGCGGTAGAGCGCGAGGGGTTGCTTGCGCAGCTCGGCGTGCAACGTGCCCTCCAGGACCAGGCGGAGGTAGTCGTGCTGGTCCACGGGCGCGGACCCGTAGCGGTAGGTGGCGTCGACGTCGTTCTCGGCGGCGAGCTCGGCGAAGGTCTGCCAGTCGATCGCCAGCACGTGGTCGACGTGGCGACCCGCGGTCGTCTCCGCCGCCGCCACCGCGGCGCTCGCCGGCCGGGCACCCAGGTCCGCCAGGTCGTCGTACGGCACCGGGACCGACTCCACCCGCGCGCTGCGCCCGTCGGGGTCCACCTCGACGAGCATCACCGACTCGACCGACTGCTGTCCCGGCAGCCACGACACGTCCCCGCTGCCACCGGGGCGGGTGCCGACCATCAGGATCGTCTCACCCGGCGCCGGGGGTGGTCGCTCATCCAGGCCGTCGAAGGCACCGTCGATGCGTCCCATCCCGCTGACGAGGTGGAGGTTGAGGCCCACGGCCGCGGCCACGCCGAGCGCGCCCAGCAGCGCGGTGACCGCCAGCAGGCGGCGCAACCGCGGGCGTCGGCCCAGACCGGAAGGTCCGGCACGTGCCATCGAAGTCCCCCGTCCGTCCCGTGCTCCGACGCTAGGCGGCCTCGAGGGGTGACCTCATGCCCCAAACGGGGGACGGTGCAGCCGGGTCGTGGCTAGGAGTTGAAGCGCTGCTGGGTCTTCTCGAGGCCGTCGGTGATGAGCGACTCGACCGCGTCGGCGGCGTCGGAGACCTGGAACGGCAGCTCCCTGCGCTCGACGGTGGAGTAGTTGGACAGCACGAAGTCGGCGACGTCCTGGCGTCCGGGCGGCCGGCCGATGCCGGCGCGCACGCGGTGGAAGTCGCCCGTGCCGAGCGAGGACCGCATCGACTTCAGCCCGTTGTGGCCGTTGTCGCCGCCGCCGAGCTTGATCCGCAGGGTGCCGAAGGCGATGTCGAGCTCGTCGTGGATCGCGATGATGTGCGCCGGGTCGACCTTGTAGAAGGTGGCGAGGGCCTTGACCGGACCACCCAGCTCGTTCATGTAGCCGCGGCCACGGGCCAGCACGACGCGCGGGCCGCCGAGGGACAGCCGACCCTCGACGACGTCGGCGCGGCCGGTCTTGTGGGCGCGGAACTTCGAGCCCATCCGGGCCGCCAGCTCGTCGGCGACCAGGTAGCCGATGTTGTGCCGGTGACCGGCGTAGGCCGGACCGGGGTTGCCGAGGCCCACGACCAGCCACACGTCGCTCGGCCCGCCGGTCTGGTCTGTCGTCACGTCCTCATCCTTCCATCGCCGATCGGGCGCTTCCTGCCCGTCACGCGCATCGACCGGGCGGTTCCTGCCCGTGTATCGGGCAGGAACCGCCCGGTCGGCGGTGGAGACGGGCAGGAATCGCCCGCTCAGGGGTCTTGCTCAGGGGGTCACTCGGAGTCGGAGCCCTCGGCAGCGGCGTCCTCGGCCTTGGCCTCCTCCTGCGCCTCGGCGATCTCCTCGTCGGAGACGTCGTGCTCGATGCCGGCCTCGGCCTCGGCCTCCTCCAGCTCGGCCTCGAGGGCCTCGGCGGACATCTGCTCGGTCACGTTGACGATGAGCAGCTCCTCGTCGGCGAGCAGCGTCGTGCCCGACGGGAGGTCGAGCTCCTTGGCGTGGATCTGGGTGCCGGCGGGCAGGCCCTCGACCGAGACCTCGAAGAACTCGGGGATGTGGGTGGCCTCGGCCTCGACGGAGACGACGGTGTTCTCGTTGACGACCAGCGTGTCGGGGCCGGCCTCGCCCACGACGTGGATCGGGACGTCGACGGTGACCTTTTCGCCGCGCGTGACCGCGACGAAGTCGACGTGCTCGATGACGCGGCGGATCGGGTCGATCTGCACGTCCTTGGTGAGGGCGAGCTGCTCGGAGCCCTCGACGTCGAGCGCGAGGAGCGCGTTGGCGCCGCCGTGCTTGAGGGCCATCATCGTCTGGTGGCCGGGGAGGATGACGTGGACCGGCTCGTTGCCGTGGCCGTAGATGACGGCGGGGATCTTGTCCTCGCGGCGGATGCGGCGGGCGGCACCCTTGCCGAACTCGGTGCGGGACTCAGCGGTGATCTTCTCGGGGGCAGACATGATTTTCTCCGTACGTGGTGGGGTTCGGGGGCCTCGGGCCGGAGACGACGAACGCCGCGCTCCGGATCGGGGGCGCGGCGCAGCGGGTGCGGTCCGGCCCAGTCGATCACGGAGTCCCGTCGTGCGGGCTCCCTCGCCGAGGCAACCCGTGAACTCTAGACTGGGTGGCGCGCGAGGTCGAATCTGCGCAGCCGGGCGGCACGGAGGGGGCAACTAGGGTGTCCCGGTGCCCCTGATGCTCCCCGAGGCGCGCGAGCGCGCCGTCCTGCTGACCGACGTCCACACCGAGCTCCACCTCGACCTGACCTCGACCGAGGACTTCGGCGTCGAGGCGACGATCTCCTTCGGCTGCACGCAACCCGGGGCGTCGACGTTCCTCGAGCTCAACGGCGGCACCGACGTGACGCTCGACGGCACGCCGGCGCCGTACTCCGACGGGCGGATCGCGCTGACCGACCTGGGCGAGAGCAACACGGTCCGCGTCACGGCCCGGATGCCCTACGTCACCGACGGCGACGGCATGACCGTGACCGTCGACCCGGCCGACGGCGAGCGCTACGTCTGCGCCCACACCTCGATGGACATCGCGCAGAAGGTCGTGCCGTGCTTCGACCAGCCCGACATCAAGACGACCTTCACCGTGAGCGTCACGGCACCGTCGCACTGGACGGTCCTGGCCAACGGGCCGCTCGAGGGGCGCACGTCGGGTGACGGCGCCGACACCTGGGCCTTCGGCACCACCCCGCCGTTCTCGTCGTACCTCTTCACCCTCGTCGGCGGCCCCTGGGTCTCCGTCACGTGGGACGAGCCCTACGCGCCCGCGCCGGGCGGCACGCTGCCGTTCGGCTGGCACGCGCGGGCGTCGCAGGGCCGCGAGCTGCAGCGCGACGCCGACGAGCTCAGGCGCATCACCAGCGCCTGCTTCCAGCACTACACGACGGTCTTCGAGCCGGAGTACCCCTACGCCGACTACCAGCAGGTCTTCGCTCCCGGCCTCAACTGGGGCGCGATGGAGTTCCCCGGGTGCGTGGTCTTCCGCGACCAGGCGCTCACGCAGGGCACGCCGACCGAGCTCGAGCGCCAGTGGCTGGCCTCGACGATCGCCCACGAGATGGCGCACATGTGGTTCGGCGACCTGGTGACGATGAGGTGGTGGGAGGACTCGTGGCTCAACGAGTCGTTCGCCGACTTCATGGGCTACGACGTCGCCGGCGTCGCGGCGGGCTACCCCGACGCCTGGACCTCGGCGGCCATCACCCGCAAACCTGCCGGCTACCGCGCCGACCGCCGTCGCTCGACGCACCCGATCGCGGAGGACACCGACAAGATCGTCGACGTCGACACCGCCTTCGCCAACTTCGACATGATCACCTACGCCAAGGGCAACGCCGCGCTCGCGCAGCTCGGCCACTGGCTCGGCGACGAGGACTTCCTGGCCGGCGTCAACAAGCACCTCACCACCCACGCCTTCGGCAACGCCGACCTGGCCGCCTTCCTCGACTCCCTCGACGCGGCCACCGACAAGGACGTGCGCGGCTGGGCCGAGGCGTGGCTGCGCTCGACCGGCTTCGACACCCTGCGCGTGACGCGCGACGACGACGGCGTGCCCGTCCTGTCACGCGAGGGCTCGCGGTCGCACCGCCTCACCGTGTCGGCGTACGACGACGCGATGCGGCTCGTGGACTCCCGCGACGTGCACCTCGGCGACGAGCCGGTGCGGCTCGAGGAGCTCGCCGGCAGGGTCGTGGTGCCCAACTCCGGTGACGAGACCTTCGCGGTCGTCCGGCCCGACGAGCAGTCGTGGGCCGCGATCACCGCCGGGCTCTCGGCGGTCGAGTCGCAGCTGACCCGGGCGATGCTGTGGTGGACCGCGATCGACCTCTGCGAGTCGCAGGTCATCGGCGTCGACGAGCTCGTCGACCTCGCCGACCGGCACCTGCGCCCGGAGACCCACCCGCTGGTCTTCGAGGGCGTGATGCGCGGGCTGCAGTCGGTCACCCGCCGCTACGCCTCACCCGCCGACGCGGCCGACCACCTCGCCGTCGTCGCGGACATCGCCCGCGGCGCGGTCGAGGGCGGGGACCCGGTGCTGGCACCCGGCGCCTCGCGGGTGCTCGCCCGGACCAGCGCGGACCGCGACTTCCTGGTCGGCTGGCTCGGTCGGGACGACGTCGACCAGGCCGTCCGGTGGGCGGCGGTTCACCGGCTCGCCGAGCTCGGGGACGACTCGTGGATCGGCCCCGAGGAGCAACGCGACAGGTCGGTCTCCGGCCACCACGCCGCGCTCACCGCACGCGCCGCCGTCCCCACGCCGGAGGCCAAGGCCGCCGCCTGGGCGCAGCTGATGGGCGGCGAGCTGGGCAGCCACGAGTTCGATGCGGTCGGCGCCGGGTTCTGGGGCTGGGGCCAGGCCGACCTCGTCCGCCCCTACCTGCAGCGCTACGTCACCGACGGCCTCGACCTCGCCCGCCGCTCCGGCCAGGCGATGGGCGACGTGATCGGCGACGCGTTCCCGGTGCTGCCGCTCCCGGTCGACGTACGCCGTGAGCTGCGCGCCGCGGTCGCCAACGCCCTCGAGGGTGACGTCCCGACGGTCCTCGCCCGCTCGTGGAACGACTCGCTCGACGACCTCGACCGGACGCTCTGAACTGCCTGACATCTTCGGCGATCCCCGGCTGGCCGGGGATCGCTGAACATGTCAGGCCGTGCCCGGGCCGACATGTTCAGGAACCGCCGGATGGCCGGGGATTCCTGAAGTTGTCAGGCTCTTCCTCGGCGCACACCCGCTTGCGTGCGGACCACGCCGTATCAGCGTCGTCCGGCGCGTGCAATGGCAAGGCGGAGGAGGGAAGGCGGCCTTTGAGCGGAGCGGGCCGTCGACCGACGACAACGCAGCCAGTGTGCGTGACGGGCGACGCTGGTCAGGCGTGGCCGTCGAACATGGAGGTAACCGAGCCGTCCTCGAAGACCTCGCGGATCGCGCGGGCGATGAGCGGGGCGATCGAGAGCGTGGTCAGCTTGTCGAACTGCTTGTCGGCCGGGACCGGGAGCGTGTTGGTGACGACGACCTCGACGGCGGAGGAGTTCTTCAGCCGGTCGACGGCGGGGTCGGACAGGATCGGGTGGGTGGCCGCGATGATGACGCCCGCGGCTCCTGCCTCCACGCACGCCTCGGCGGCCTTCACGATCGTGCCGCCGGTGTCGACCATGTCGTCGGTCAGGATGCAGATCTTGCCCTCGACCTCGCCGACGACGCGGTTGGCGACGACCTCGTTGGCGACGTCGGTGCGTCGCGTCTTGTGGATGAAGGCCAGCGGGACGCCGCCGAGGCGGGCGGACCAGCGCTCGGCGACCTTGATCCGGCCGGCGTCGGGCGAGACGACGGCGAGCTGCTGGTCGCCGTACTTCTGCTTGACGTAGTCGGTGAGGATCGGCAGCGCCATCAGGTGGTCGACGGGGCCGTCGAAGAAGCCCTGGATCTGGTCGGCGTGCAGGTCGACGGTGATCAGCCGGTCGGCGCCGGCGGTCTTGAACAGGTCGGCGACGAGGCGGGCCGAGATCGGCTCGCGGCCGCGGTGCTTCTTGTCCTGGCGGGCGTAGCCGTAGAACGGCATGACCACGGTGATCCGCTTGGCGGACGCGCGCTTGAGCGCGTCGACCATGATCAGGTGCTCCATGATCCACTCGTTGATCGGAGCGGTGTGGCTCTGGATCACGAAGGCGTCGCACCCCCGGACGGACTCCTCGTAGCGCACGTAGAGCTCGCCGTTGGCGAACGCCCGCGCGTCCTGGGGCACGAGCCCGCACTCGAGGAGGTCGGCGACCTCCGTGGCGAGGTCGGGGTGCGCCCGGCCGCTGAAGACCATCAGGTTCTTCTCGGTGGTCCGCTTCATTCCGGTCACGCGACGCGACTCCTCGCTGTCCTGGTCAAGCCTCGGGGGGTGGCTCGTTCGGAGGTGCTGACTGAAGTCTGACCCACAACCCGGCCACCACCAACCCCGGGGTCACACCTCGGGCGTCTGCTGCTGTTCACGCGCCGTTCGCGCGGCCTCCGCCTGGGCGGTGCCGGCCCGCTTCGACTCCGTCCAGCCCTCGAGGTTGCGCTGCGGGGAGCTGCTGACCGCGAGCGCGCCGGCCGGCACGTTGCGGCGTACGACGGTGCCGCCCGCGGTGCCCGCCCCGTCCCCCACCGACACCGGAGCGACGAAGGTGTTGTTGGAGCCGGTCTTGGCGTGGCGGCCGATGACCGTGCGGTGCTTGGCGACGCCGTCGTAGTTGGCGAAGATCGTGCCGGCACCGATGTTGGTGCCGTCGCCGATCTCGGCGTCGCCGACGTAGGACAGGTGGGGCACCTTGGCGCCGTCGCCGATCGTCGAGTTCTTGGTCTCCACGAAGGTGCCGATCTTGCCGCCGACCCCGAGCCGGGTGCCGGGGCGGAGGTAGGCGAACGGCCCGACCGAGGCCTGGTCGCCGACGACGGCCAGCTCGCCGTGGGTGCGGACGACACGCGCGCCGGCGCCGACCTCGCAGTCCTTCAGCGTCGTGTCGGGGCCGACCACGGCGTCCTCGTGCACGACGGTCGCGCCGAGGAGCTGGGTGCCGGGCAGGATCGTGGCGTCGGGCTCGAGGACCACGTCGGCCTCGATCCAGGTGGTCGCCGGGTCCATGACCGTCACGCCCTCCTTCATCCAGCGGGTGACGATGCGACGGTTGAGCTCGCGTCCGAGCTCGGCCAGCTGGGCGCGGTCGTTGGCGCCGGCGGTCTGGGCGACGTCGTCGATGAGGTGGGCGCCGACGGTGAGCCCGTCCTCGCGCGCCAGCCCGACGGCGTCGGTGAGGTAGTACTCGCCCTTGGCGTTGTCGTTGGTGATCCGGGCCAGCGCCGAGACGAGGAACTCGGCGTCGAACGCGAGGATGCCGGAGCTGATCTCGTCGATCTCGCGCTGCTCGGGCGTCGCGTCCTTCTCCTCCACGATGGCCTCGACGTCGCCCTCGTGGTTGCGCACGATCCGGCCGTAGCCGAACGGGTCGGCCAGCCGGCCGCTCAGGATGCTCACGGCCCGTTGCGCGGCGTGGTGCTCCTCGGCGAAGGCGCGCAGCGACTCCCCCTCGAGCAGCGGGGTGTCACCAGCGGCCACGATCACGGTGCCGCTCGTCGTGCCGGAGGCCTCCATCGCGACGCGTACGGCGTGACCGGTGCCCTCCTGCGTCTCCTGGACCGCCAGCACCGCGGACGGCAGCAGCCCGGTGATGTGCGGCCCCACCTGCTCGCGCTGGTGGCCGACCACCGCGACGACGCTGGTCGGCTCCACGGCCTGCACGGCGTGGAGCACGTGGCCGATCATGGAGCGCCCGCCGATCGGGTGCAGCACCTTCATGGTCTTCGACTTCATGCGGGTGCCGCCGCCGGCGGCGAGGACGATGACGGTGAGGTTGTCCATGGCCGCAGTGTGTCACCGGTCCGTCGTCGGTCGACAACCGCGGCGAGGGCCGTTGGGCCCTACCGAGGTGCGCCCGCGAGCGGTCGACTGGCGCCGAGGAGGGCGCCATGACCGTTCGCCCGAGCAGCCCGGGCACCCTGCGACCACCGGAGGGACGCGTGCTGCGGCGCGACGTGGTCGCCGGCATCACGGTGGCGGCCTACCTGGTGCCGCAGGTCCTCGCGTACGCCGGGCTGGCGCGGGTGCCGCCCGAGGCGGGGCTGTGGGCGGCGTTCGTCGCCCTCGCGGTCTACTTCCTGCTCGGTTCGTCACCGCAGCTGTCGGTGGGTCCGGAGTCCACGACTGCGCTGATGACGGGCGCCGCGCTGGCGACGATCACCGTCCCCGGTGCGTCCCCCCGGGACACCGCGGCACTGCTGGCGCTCGCCGTCGGAGCCGTGTGCGTGCTCGCGTGGGTCGGCGGGCTCGCCTTCCTCGCCGACCTGCTCTCGAAGCCGGTGCTGGTCGGCTACATGGCCGGGATCGCCGGGTTGATGATCTTCTCCCAGACGGGTCGCGGCACCGCTGCCGACATCCCCGAGGGTGGACCGTTGGCCGAGACGTGGTGGCTGGTGCAGCACCCGTCGGAGATCCACGGTCCGACCCTCGCGGTGTGCCTCGGCACGCTCGCGCTGCTGCTGCTGGGCGCCCGGCTCTGGCCCACCGGGCCGGTGCCGCTGGCGGGCATGCTCGCCGCGGCGGTCACCGTGAGCCTCACCGGGTTGTCCGAGGACGGGGTGGGCGTCGTCGGCACGCTGTCGTTCGCGCTGCCGGAAATCGGCCTGCCCGCCGTCTCCTCGCTGGGCTCCTGGGCGCTGCTCACGACGGCCCTGGCGATCGCCGTCGTCGGCTTCACCGACAACGTGATCGACGCCCGGGCGTTCGGGGCCCGGCACGGTGACCGGATCGACGCGCGGCGCGAGCTCCTGGCGCTGGGTGCCTGCAACGTCGCCGCCGGGTTGGTGCACGGGTTCCCGGTCAGCAGCTCCGGAAGCCGTACGGCGATCGTCGACGCCGTCGGCGGGAGGTCGCGCTGGGCCGGTCTGTCCGCGCTCGGCGCCGCACTCGTCCTCGTCGTGGCGCTGCGCCCCGTGCTCGCCAGCTTCCCCGACGCGGCGCTGGCGGCGGTCGTCGTCTACGCCGGCCTGCGGCTGATCGACGTCGGGGAGTTCGTGCGGATCGCCCGCTACCGGCGCACGGAGCTGCTCATCGCCCTCGCCACGACCTTCGGCGTGCTGGTCCTCGGCGTGCTGCAGGGCGTGCTGGTCGCGGTCAGCCTGTCGCTGATCGACGTGTTCCGCCGGGTGGCCCGGCCCCACGACGCGGTCGAGGGACTCGTCCCCGACCTGGCCGGGATGCACGACGTCGACGACTACGACGACGCCGAGGCCGTGCCCGGGCTGCTCGTCTACCGCTACGACGCCCCGCTGTTCTTCGCCAACGCCGAGAACTTCCTCACCCGCGTCCGCGAGTCGGTGACGGCGTACGACCCGGAGTGGGTGGTGCTCAACTTCGAGGCCATGGGCGAGGTCGACCTCACCGGCGCGGACGCGCTCGAGACGCTGCGCGCCGAGCTCGAGGACGAGGGCATCGTGCTGGGGCTGGCCCGGCTCAAGCAGGACCAGCGCGACGTGCTGCAGCCGAGCGGGGTGCTCGACCGGATCGGCGCCGAGCACGTGTTCCCGACCCTGCCCACCGCCCTCGACGCCTTCCGGGCGGCCACCGGTCGGGACTGACGTCCGGCTGCTACGCCTCCCCCAGCAGCTCCCCGAACAGCTCGACGTACTGGATGAGGTGCCGGTCGGCGAGGTAGCGGTCACGCACCCGGAGGTGGGCCGCCCGGCCCATGACCTCGCACCGGGCGGGGTCGGCCAGCAGCGACGACAGTGCTGCCGCCAGCTCGGAGGTGTCGCGCGGGTCGTCGAGGAGCAGCCCACTGACCCCGTGCTCGACCTGGTCCTGGATGCCGCCGATGGCGGAGGCCACCACCGGCCGGCTCTTCCACATCGGCTCGGTGACCGTGAGGCCGAACCCCTCGGCGAGGCTCTTCTGGACCACCACGGTCGACCACCGCTGGAGCGCGTTGACGGTGCGTGCGTTGAGGTCGACGTCGTCCATCGGCACCGAGACCAGGTGACTGCGCTTGCGCGCCGCCGTCGGCAGGGAGTGCCACAGCGACCGGCACTCGGCCAGCACCTCGGCCGCCTCCGGGTCGTCGGCCACCCCGGTCACCTCCGGGCCGGCGAGCACCAGGTGCACGTCCGGCGGGAGCTGGTCGAGGTTGGTGGCGAACCCGTCCAGCACGCCGGCCATGTCCTTGAGCCGGTCCCAGCGACTGACCTGCAGCACGACCCTCGCGTCCACGGGCAGCGGGCCACCCTGGACCACCAGGCCCGCACGGTGCACCAGGGCCCGGACCTCGTCGTCCCGGAGGTCGACGTTCTTGGGGCTGAACGGGTCGAGCGACGGCGGGATCACCCGCAGCCACGCGCGGTCCACCCAGTCGGGGGCGAACTGCGTGCGCGAGAAGACGCAGGCGTGCGCGGGCTCGACGAGGTCGCGGAGGAAGCCCCATGCCTCGCGCGTCCACGCGTTGTGCTCGTCGAACCCGATGTGGCAGCGCCAGACCACCCACGCGCCGCGGGCGCGGAGCGGAGCGGCGAGCCCGGCGGTCTGGGGGTCGTGCAGGAGGACCACGTCGCCCGGCTGGACGAGGTCGACGATCTCCTGGGCCTGCCGCGCCAGCGTGGCGTCGTACGTCGCGCGCGAGGCGGCGTCGAGCGCACCCGGGGCCCCGGCGACGCCGTGCAGCCGGTTGTGGATCCGCTTGGTGACGGCGAAGAAGTCGGGGTCCCCCGCCACGACCAGCCACCGGATGTCGATCCCCGTCCCGGCCGCGTAGGCGACCAGCCCCTGCAGCATCTCCGCGACCCCGCCGCCGCGCGCCGTCGAGTTGACGTTCCACACCGTCCGCCCGGCGAGCATCCGTCGGGCCGCGCCGACGTGGTGGTCGAGCCGCTCGATGCGGTCCGGCGGGAGCAGCGAGTGCAGGCGGGTGAGCGGGACCGGGACGACCCGGACCTCCTGGACGCCCCCGACGAGGGTCACGGCGTGCGCCGCGGCCGGGGCAGCTCGATCGGGCCGCCCACCCGGATCTCGAGACCCGGCGCCGTGCGCCGGGCGACGTCGAGGGCCTCGTCCATGCGGCGGATCACGCGTGCGCGCGCCGCGTGGTCGCACGGCGGCACGAACGGCTCCACGAGCTCGACGGCGCGGGCCGAGGCGCGGGCCCGCCGCGCGGCGGCCCGGACCCGCTGCGCGAGGTCGGGCACGTCCGCGACGAGGACCCGCACCGGGTCGGGCGGGCGGGGGCTGGCGCGTGGGGGGCTGGCGCGTGGGGCATCGCAGGGTTCCTCCTGGGGTCTGTCCTCCGAGTCTGGATCCGGCGTCGTCCGGGCCGACAGGGCACTAGGTCCCCCTCCCGGCACCCGGGGAGAGGCCCTTCGGCCCTGCCCGCCCGCACGGCCGCGAGGCGACGATCGAGGTGAAGGAGCGGCCCCTGCCGGCACGCCCGCGCCCGGGGTCCCGCCCTTGGAGAGGAGACCCCCATGACCACCTCGACGGCTCCGCCCGCCTACCCCGTCCACGTCGACGCCGACCTCGATCCCGGCCTGAGCCGGGGCCTCTGGCTGGTGAAGTGGCTGCTCGCGATCCCCCACTACGTCGTGCTCGCCTTCCTGTGGCTGGCCTTCGCCGTGCTGAGCGTGGTCGCGTTCTTCGCCATCCTGTTCACCGGCCGCTACCCACACGCGATCTTCGACTTCAACGTCGGCGTCATGCGCTGGGCCTGGCGCGTCGCCTACTACGCGTACGCCGCACTCGGCACCGACCGCTACCCACCGTTCACCCTCGCCGAGGTGCCGGACTACCCCGCGCACCTCTCCGTGGACTACCCCGAGAGCGGCTCTCCGCGGCCTCGTGCTGGTCAAGTGGTGGCTGCTGGCCATCCCCCACTACCTGATCCTGGCCCTGTTCGCCGGCGGGGTCGCGTACGGCGTGCAGGGGGCCGACGACGACACCTGGATCAGCATCAGCCTGATCGGCGTCCTCGTCGTGGTCGCCGGGGTCGTGCTGCTCTTCACCGGTCGCTACCCGCAACAGGTCTTCGACCTCGTCCTGGGTCTCAACAGATGGGTGCTGCGGGTGGCGGGCTACGTCTCGCTGATGACCGACCAGTACCCGCCCTTCCGCCTCGACATGGGAGGCCACGACACGCCCGGCGCAGTGCTCCCGGCCCCGACCGCGCCGCCGATCGCACCGCCGATCGCACCGCCGATCGCACCGCTGACCGCGCCGCCAGTCGCGCACCCGACCGCGCAGCCGATCGCACCGCCGATCGCACCGCCGATCGCACCGCTGACCGCGCCGCCAGTCGCGCACCCGACCGCGCAGCCGATCGCACCGCCGACCTCGCAGCCGACTGACCAGCAGGCCCCCTGCCCCCGTCGCCGTACGCACCGCCACCCCCTGGCACCGGCGGCCGCACCGGCTGGACGGCCGGCCGCATCGTCTCCGTGACGGTGGGGTCCCTGCTCGTGCTCATGGGGCTCGCCTTCGCCGGCGCCGGCGGCACGCTGGCCCTGGCCGACGCGACCGAGCGTGACGACGGCTTCCTGATGACCCTCGACGTCGCTCGTCAGCGGCACCCACGCCATCGTCTCCGAGGACGCGGACGTCGACACCGAGGGAACCCCCTCGTGGGTGCCGTCGGTGTGGCTCGGCGACGTTCGCATCCACGCCCGGGCGGACACGAGCACCCCGCTCTTCGTGGGCGTCGCCGCGACGTCGGACGTCGACGGCTACCTCGGCGACGTCTCGCGCGACACCCTGCGCGACTTCCGCGTCGGCCGGGCCGTCCTGCGGACCACCGATGGAGGAGCGCCCGCGACGCCGCCGTCCGACCAGACGTTCTGGGTCGCGCAGGCCATCGGCACCGACGCCACGCTGACCTGGGACCTCGAGGACGGCGACTGGACCATCGTGCTGATGCGGGCGGACGGCACGACCGGCGTGTCGGCCGACGTCTCCACCGGGGCCGAGCCTGCCCATCCTCGACGCCGTGGTCGCGGTCCTCTTCGTCCTCGCCGGCCTGTTCCTGCTGGCCGGCGCCCTGCTCATCGCCATCCCGGTCGATCCGCAACAAGGAGACAGCAATGAAGGCAGCAGTCGTGCCCAGCCTGGGCGCGCCCCTCGAGATCCGCGACATCCCGGTCCCCGAGCCCGGCCCCGGCCAGGTGCTCGTCCGCATCGAAACCTGCGGGTTGTGCCACACCGACATCCACGCCGCGCGCGGCGAGTGGCCCGTCAAGCCCAAGGACCTGCTGGTCCCCGGCCACGAGGGCGTCGGCACGATCGAGGCGGTCGGTCCCGGCGACGACGAGCCTGCCGGTGCAGGTCGGCCAGCGCGTCGCCCTCCCTTGGCTCGGTCACGCCTGCGGCCACTGCCGCTCCTGCGTCGCCGGCTGGGAGACCTACTGCACCGCTCCGGCCTACATGGGCTACACGATGGACGGCGCCTACGCCGAGCACGCCGTCGCGTGGGCCAGCCACGTCGTGCCGGTGCCGGACTCCGTCTCCTCGCGCGACGCGTCACCGCTGACGTGCGCCGGAGTGACGACGTACAAGGGGCTCAAGGTCGCCGCGCCGCAGCCGGGCGAGACCGCGATGGTGGTCGGCATCGGCGGTCTCGGGCACCTCGGCCTGCAGTACGCCCGCATCTTCGGGTCCCGCACCATCGCGGTCGACGTCCACGACGACACAAGCTCCAGGCGGCCAAGGACCTCGGGGCCGACCACGTCGTCGACGGCCGCGGCGACCAGCAGGCCGAGATCGACGCGCTGGGGGCGTCGACGTCGCCCTGGTCACGGTGCCGTCCCCGGCCGCCATGCGCGCCGCCCACGCCGCCCTCAACCCCAACGGTCGCCTGGTCCTGGTCGGCCTCCCAGCGGACAACCGCCTCGAGCTCCCGGTCTTCGAGACCGTGCTCAAGGGCATCTCGGTGATCGGGTCGCTGGTCGGCACCCGCAACGACCTGGCCGACTGCTTCGACCTGCACGCACGTGGGCTGACCCGCGTGGTGACGGAGGGCCGTCGGCTCGAGGACGTGAACGCCTGCTTCGACGAGGTGCTCGCGGGCGAGGTGCCCGCCCGCCTGGTGTTCGAGATGTAGGTGCCCCCGCGATGAGCACGTTCGTCCGCCGCGGCCTCCCCTGGGCGGCGGTGGCGGCCGGCCTCGTCGCGCTGGCGGTCGGCGTGGGGCTCGGCCCCCGCCACTACGCCGAGGAAGGGCTCACCGTCACCGCCGCGGTCGGGTTCGCGCTGCTGGTCGCCGGGCTGGTCGTGGCGGGGGGGCGGGGTCCGGCTCCTGCGCAGCACCCGGCGTCGGTGGTGGCTGCTCACCGTCCCGGCGCTGCTGCTGGCGACGTACCTGTCCCTCTGGACGATCGGGCAGGCGGTCGCCGCGGCCTACCCGCCCCGCCCGCAGGCTCGGCGACCGGACGCCGGCCGACGTGGGCCTGGCCCACCGCGACGTGGCGTTCCCCAGCAGCGACGGCGTACGGCTGGAAGGGTGGTACGTCCCCTCCCGCAACGGCGCCGCCGTCGCCCTGCTGCACGGGGCGGGCTCGACCCGCACCGCCGTGCTCGACCAGGCGGCGGTGCTCGCCGGGCGCGGCTACGGCGTCCTGCTCTACGACGCGCGCGGCCACGGCGACAGCGCGGGCCGCGGCATGGACCTCGGGTGGTACGGCGAGCAGGACGCCGCCGGGGCCGTCGACTTCCTCGGCGACCAGCCCGACGTCTCCCCGGGCGCATCGGCCTCGTCGGCCTGTCCATGGGCGGCGAGCAGGCGATCGGCGCGGCCGGCGTGGACGACCGCGTCGCGGCGGTCGTGGCGGAGGGAGCGACCAACCGCACCGCCGACGACAAGGGCTACCTGTCGGCGTACGGCACCCGCGGGGAGGTCCAGCAGCGGATCGACCACCTCACCTACGGCGTCGTCGACCTCCTGACCGACGCCCCGGCACCGGAGTCCCTGCGCGACGCCGTGGACGCGGCCGCCGGCCGCCGTGACCCCACGGCGTTCCTGCTGGTCGCGGCCGGCTCGGTGGAGACCGAACCGCTGGCGGCCGACTTCATCGCCGGCGACAGCACGGGCGTCGAGGTCTGGACCGTCCCCGGCGCCGGGCACACCCGAAGCCTGCGGACCGCGCCCGAGGACTGGGAACGCCGGGTGGTCGGCTTCCTCGACCGGGCGCTGCTGCCGGACGCTGCAGACGGGTCCGCCGAGCGGTAGCCGCGTCCGACCGGCGAGCCGGTGTCGTGGGTCAGGCCGCGCCGCCGCCTGCGAGCCGGCCGCGGACCGCGGCCTCGAACGCATCGACCGAGCCGGCCATCGCGTCGAGCTCCTGCGCGCCGACCAGGCTCGCGCCACGCGCCGCCGTCGCGCGCGAGCACGACCGGGGCCCGCGTCGCCGCGACGACCGCAGCCAGCTCGTCGTCCAGCTCGTTGAGGTGCAGCAGCCGCACCCGGACCGGCAGGGTCTCGACCATCCGGTCCCACTCGACCTTGCGGCGCACCGTGGCGTGGGTGATGTCGCACAGCCCGCAGTGCCGGGTGCCGCGCACCTTGCCCCAGACGTACGCCGCCTCGCCGAGCAGGCCGCCGTCCGCGTCGTAGACGCCGACGATCTCGGAGATGTCCATGGCCCGACGCTACGGGCCACCCGCACGTCGCCGGACTCCAGCGATCGGAGCTCCCCGGGTAGGAGTCGAACCTACGTCGCTAGTCCTGATTCAAAGTCAGGCGGGCCCTACCGGCAGACCAACCGGGGAATGTGACGCCAAGCCTAGGGCCCGCGTCGCTCAGCGCGGCCCGGAGCCCGGACGAACGGCGGCCCGTCGCCGTCGGCGTACGTCGTGGCGGGCGGCGGCCGATTCAGCGGCTCGACGTCATACGGACCCGCACCCATACGTACGGCTTCGGATGACGCAGAGCGCGAGCCAACCCGGGACGTCATACGAACCCGCACCCATACGCACCGCTTCGGATGACGCAGGCCTGAGAAGCGGGCGCAGCGGCCCGGCAGACCGATCTTCACGACTCCTCCACACGGATCGGGGCCATCCCTGATGCAGGGGGTCGGTCGGGGCCGCTAGCGTGAGGCGCGTGACGGGGGAAATCATGGGGCGCCCGCCGGTCATCTCGACCGCGGGGCTCACCAAGCACTACGGGACGGTCCACGCGTTGACCGACCTCACGGTCGACGTCGGCGCGGGCGTGACAGGACTGGTCGGCGCCAACGGGGCCGGCAAGTCGACGCTCATCAAGATCCTGCTCGGGCTGCTCGAGCCGACCGGCGGGCACGCGAGCGTGCTCGGCCACGACATCGAGCACCAGGGCCAGGACATCCGGCGGCTCGTGGGCTACATGCCCGAGCACGACTGCCTGCCGCCCGACGTGAGCGCGAGCGACTTCGTCGTGCACATGGCGCGGATGTCGGGCCTCGGTGCGTCGGCGGCGCGCGAGCGTTCGGCCGACGTGCTGCGCCACGTCGGCCTCGACGAGGAGCGCTACCGGCCGATGGGCGGCTACTCCACCGGCATGAAGCAGCGCGCCAAGCTCGCCCAGGCGCTCGCCCACGACCCCCGCTTGGTCTTCCTCGACGAGCCGACCAACGGCCTCGACCCGGCTGCGCGCACCGACATGCTGCGCCTCGTGCAGCGCATCGGCAGCGACTTCGGCATCGCCGTTCTTGTCACCTCCCACCTGCTCGGCGAGCTCGAGCAGGTCAGCGACCACGTCATCGTGCTCGACGGCGGCCACCTGCTGCGGAGCAGCGCGACCGGCGAGTTCCTGCAGCGCACCGGCAGCCTGCTGGTCGAGGTCGTCGGCACCGAGACCGAGCGCGACCGGCTCGGCGAGGCGCTCGCCCAGCGCGGGCTCACCTGCCGCCCCCGCGGGGCGATGGTCGCGATCGACCCGCCGCCACCCGAGCTCGCCGAGGGCGGGGCCGTCCACGACCTGATCCGCGACGTCGCCGCCGACCTCGGCCTGGGTCTGATGCGGCTCCAGCCCGACCGGCACCACCTCGAGGACGTCTTCCTCGAAGGAGGCACCCGTGTCTGACCTCTCCCCCGGCGCCGGCCGTCCCGGTGTCATCCACGACCTCGGCTACCGCCACTTCGACGGCGTGCGCGAGGACACCCCGGCGATCGCGCGCACCCTCTTCGTCACCGGCCTGCGTCACGCCTACGGCCTCGGTCGGTCCGGCAAGTCCAAGGTGATGCCGTTCATCCTGCTGGCGATGTCGCTGCTGCCGGCCACCATCGTCGTCGGCGTCGTCGTCCTCACCGGCCTCGGCGAGCTCCCGGTGTCCTACGCCGACTACACCAACCAGACGCAGCTGCTCGTCAGCCTCTTCGCGGCCTCGCAGGCCCCCGTGCTGTTCTCCCGCGACCTGCGCCACCGCTCGATCGTGCTCTACCTCGCCCGCCCGCTGCCGGCGCCGGTCTTCGCGGTGGTGCGGTGGCTCTCGCTCACCCTCGCCATCTTCCTGTTCACCGCGATCCCGACCGTCGTGCTCTTCGCCGGCGCCATGCTGTCCGGCCTCGACAAGAGCGACCAGACGACCGCGGTGCTCAAGGCGGTCGTCCTGCAGGCCCTGCTCGCGATGATGATCGCCGGCGTCAGCGGGCTGATCTCCTCGGTCTCCCTGCGCCGCGGCTTCGCCGTCGTCGGCTCGGTGATGGCGCTCATCGTCCTCACCGGCATCGTCACCGTGATGCAGAACATCGCCTACTACGAGGGCGACAGCGAGACCGTCTCGGTCGGCGTCGGGCTGCTGTCGCCCTGGTCGCTCCACAACGGCCTGGCCAACGCCTGGGACGCTGGGGTCGCCACCCCGGTCCCGGTCGACGGCGCCTGGGTGCCGGCGTACGTCATCGTGGCGGTGCTGCTCGTCGCCGCCTGCCTGCTCGGGCTGGTCGCCCGCTTCCGGAAGGTGGGGTCGCGATGAGCACCCTGGTCCTCGACTCGGCCTCGCGCTGGTTCGGCAACGTCGTCGCGGTCAACGACGTCTCACTGACCATCGGCCCCGGCGTGACCGGCCTGCTCGGCCCCAACGGCGCCGGCAAGACCACGCTGATGGCGATGATGTCGGGCTTCCTCGCCCCGTCCGCCGGCCACGTCACCCTCGACGGCAAGCCGGTCTGGCGCAACACCGAGACCTACCGCCAGATCGGTCTCGTGCCCGAGCGGGAGCTGAGCTTCGGCTACCTCACCGGGCGCCAGTTCGTCCGCGCCAACGCCGACCTGCACCGCCTCCCCGACGCGGCCGCCGCCACCGAGCGGATCCTCGAGGTCGTCGACATGGTCGAGCCGGCCAGCCGCCGTCTCGACACCTACTCCAAGGGCATGCGGCAGCGGATCAAGATCGCCGCGGCGCTGGTCCACGACCCCGCCGTGCTGCTGCTCGACGAGCCGTTCAACGGCGTCGACCCGCGGCAGCGGATGCACCTGATGGACCTCCTGCGGCGCCTCGGCGACGAGGGCCGCACGGTGCTCTTCAGCTCCCACATCCTCGAGGAGGTCGAGCGGCTCGCCCGCCACATCGAGGTCGTCGTCTCCGGCCGCCACGCCGCGTCCGGCGACTTCGGCGCGATCCGTCGGCTGATGACCGACCGGCCGGTGCAGTACGCCGTCCAGTCGAGCGACAACCGCACCCTCGCGGCCGCGCTGATGGCCCAGGAGTCCGTGCGGGCCGTCAGCCTGCTCGGCGACCACCTCGACGTCCAGGTCGGCGACCTCGGCCGCTTCGCGGTGGACCTCCCCGGGCTGGCCCGGCAGCACGACGTGACCCTGTTCGAGCTCTCCCCCAGCGACGAGTCGCTGGAGAGCGTCTTCGCCTACCTGGTGGCCCGATGATCAACACGACCATTGCCAAGCTCGCTCTGCAGGCGCTGCTGGGCCGACGCCGCTTCTTCCTCCTCCTGGCCTTCCCGGTGCTGCTCATCGGGCTCGTCGCGCTGGTGACGGCGCTGGTCGACGGCGAGGCCGCCTACGAGGTCCTGCCCAACCTCGGCTACCCGCTCATCCTGCCGCTGGTGGCGATCCTCGCGGCGTCCTCGGTGCTCGGCCCCGAGGTCGACGACGGCTCGATCGTCTACCTGCTGTCCAAGCCGGTGAACCGCTACGGCATCGCGTTCAGCAAGTGGCTGGTGGCCCTCGGCGCCACGCTGGCGGCGGGTGCGCTGCCGATCCTGGTCGCCGCGCTCGTCACCGGCGACAGCACCCGGGCGACCGCGCTCTTCGTCGGCGCCGCCGTCGCCGGGACGGCGTACTCCGCGCTCTTCCTCGCGATCTCGGCCGTCACCCGGCACGCCGTCATCGCGTCGCTGATGTTCGTGCTGATCTGGGAGAGCCTGCTCGGCAACCTCTTCAGCGGCATCGCCTGGCTCAGCATCGGCCAGTGGGGCCTGCGCATCGGCCACGAGATCTCCACCGAGCTGCCCGACCCTGCCAACCTCGGCTACGCGATCGTCGTCAGCCTGGCGGTGACGGTCGTCGGGGTGTGGTTCGCCGGCGACCGGTTGCGCTCGTTCTCGCTGCGCGGCGAGGACTGAGGCGGACCAGCCCCGCGCGACGGCTCAGCCGCCGAAGCCGACCATCGGGTCGATCCCGGTGCGCAGGCGCCACGCCAGCACGCCCAGGCGCAGACCGAGCTGCTGGTCGGCGTCGTCGACCTCGACACCCAGGAGCCGCTCGACCCGCTCCAACCGGTCGTAGAGCGACTGCCGGCGGATGCCGAGGGCCGCGGCCGTGGCCGACTTCGACAGGCCGTGGGTCAGGTAGGTGTCCAGGGTCCGCAGCAGCTCGGTGCGGTGCCGGCTGTCGTGGGCGATGAGGGCACCGACCTGCTCCTCGGCCATCCGCGCCCACGCAGCCGGTCCGACCGCGGCCAGCAGGTGGGGGCCCGCGAGGTCCCGTGCCAGCAGTACGCCGTCGCGACGCCCCGTGCGCCGGGCAGGCTCCAGCAGCTCCCGGGCCGTGCCGAGCGCGGGCCCGAGCTCGGCCGGGTCGGCGACCTGGGGACCAGCCACCAGCAGGGCAGCAGCCGCGGACCCGGGCCCGGTGTCGGCCGCCGGCGACCCGAGCCGGCGGCCTAGCGTCTCGTGCGCCTCGGCGAGGGCGGCACGGGCCGGGCCCGGCCGGGGCCAGCCGCGCACCACCGCGACGACCCGGCTCCCCGCGATCCCCACCAGAACCGGCCCGGCCACCTGCCGGAGCGCGTGCTCGAGGGCGGGGACCACGTCGGTCAGCGCCGTGCCGGGCTCGACTGCGACGGTCAGCGGCTGCCAGCCGCGACCGTCCGGAGCCGGCCACCCCAGGTCGGCCAGCCGGTCGGTCACCTCGGTCCCCGACATCGGCGTCGCGGCGCACAGGTCGGACACCAGCGACTGGCTCGGACCCGGGCGCTGACCGAGCGACCCGGCCCGCCCCAGCTCGAGCGCCACCGCGACCGCCGCCTGCCCGGCCACCCGCCGCCGCTGGCGGGTGGGACCACCCAGGAGGTGGAGCGTGGCCACGACGCCTGCCGGTCCGCGCACGGGCTCGGCGAGCCGGGCCTCCTCCGCGACCGAGGCGATGGAGCTGCGCTCGACGAGCTGGTCGTCGCGGTCGCGCAGCTCGACCTCGCACCCGGCCGCCCGCGAGACCTCGTCGAGCAGCGCCCGCAGGCCGCGCCCGTCGATGACGACCTGGGCGAGGTCACCCCACGCGGCACCACCGCCGGCATGGGCTCGCCGCCGCACGACGAGCTCGTGGAAGTCCTCGACCATCCGCTCGAAGGGCACGACCTGTGTCAGGCCCAGCACCACCAGCCCGCGCCGCTCGGCGGCCTCCAGGATCGGGCCGGGCACCTCGAAGAACGTGCGGCCCAGCTCGAGCGCGAGGGCCGACAGACCGGCGTCGGCGAGCTGCTCGACGTACGCCCCGAGGTGCTCCGGGGTGCGCCCGTGCAGGCCAAGTCCAGTGGTCAGCAGCACCTCCCCGCCGGCGAGCAGCCCGCCCATCTCGAAGACCTCCGAGGAGTGGACCCAGCGCACCATCACCAGGTCGGGCGCACCCGCGAGCACTTGCACGCCGGCGGCCCGGAAGGACGGCAGCGCGAGCACCTCGGACAGCGGGATCAGCACACGACGCCTCCTCGGACCGGGCAAGGTGTCAGGAGACTAGCGTCGACAGCCGGACGACATGTCCGTTGCCAGCCCGGTCGTGGCTCTGGTGGTGTGACCTGACACACCCGCACGGGCGGGCTCGGCACCACCGGACGAAGGGCCACATGATGATCGACCCAGCGGAGCAGACCTTCCTCGACCTGGCGATCGAGCAGGCCCGGATCGGGTGGCAGGAGGGCGGCATCCCCATCGGGGCCGCCCTGGTGCACGAGGGCGAGGTGCTGGCCGTCGGGCGCAACCGACGGGTCCAGATGGGCTCGGCCATCCGGCACGGCGAGACCGACTGCCTCGAGAACGCGGGTCGCCTGCCCGCACGTGTCTACCGGGCCAGCACGCTCTACACGACGCTCTCGCCGTGCTTCATGTGCGCCGGCACCGCCGTGCTCTACGACATCCCCCGGATCGTCATCGGGGAGAACCGGACCTTCGAGGCCTCGGAGTCGTGGCTGACCTCGCGCGGCGTCGAGCTGGTGGTGGCCGACGACGAGCAGTGCAGGTCGCTGATGGACACCATGATCGCGGAGAAGCCGGAGCTGTGGGCAGAGGACATCGGGGAGGAGGCATGAACACCGCCATGGACACCACCACCGCCCCGACCGAGGTCGTGGACCCGGACTACCCGGTCACCCCCGTGCCCTCGCAGGCACGCAAGTCGTTCCTCTCGCTCGCGATCGTGCTCCTCGGCTTCACCGTCTTCACCCCCACCATGCTCGCCGGCGCCCAGCTCGGCGCCGCCTTCACGCTCTCCGAGCTGCTCCAGGTCATCCTGCTCGGCTCGCTCGTGCTCGGGGTCTACGTCGCGGTGCTCGGCTGGATCGGTGCGCGCACCGGCCTCACCACGGTCGTCATGTCGCGTTACGTGCTGGGCCAGCGCGGCGCCAAGCTCGCCTCGATCCTGCTGGGCGGCACCCAGATCGGCTGGTACGGCGTCGTCATCGGCACCATCGGCGACCTCACCGCCCAGGCCCTCGAGTGGGACTCCTACCCCTCACGGGCGGCGGTGATGATCGTCGCCAGCGTCCTCATGTGCCTCACCGCGTGCTACGGCTACCGCGGCATGTTCTGGGTGTCGGCGATCTCGACGCCGCTGATCCTGGTGCTGGCGTTCTGGGTCCTGCTGCGCTCGCTCGAGGAGGTCGGGGGCTGGTCGGGTCTGGCGCAGGTCGATCCGGACACCTCGATGACGTGGTCGGTGGCAATCACCACCGTCGTCGGGACGTTCGTCTCCGCCGGGACCCAGGCACCCAACTGGACCCGCTTCGCGCGCACCGGTGGCCAGGCGGTCGTGGCGTGCGCCATCGGCTTCCTCGTCGGCAACGGCCTGATGATCTTCTTCGGTGCGACGGGCGCGATGACCTTCGGTGAGGGCGACTTCGTCCTGGTCCTCTACAACCTGGGCCTCGTCGGCTGGGGCCTGTTCCTCCTCTTCGGCAACCTGTGGAAGTCCAACGCCGACACGGCCTACGCCTTCGGCGTCGCCGGGGCCGAGCTGTTCGAGAAGCCGTCCAAGCTGCCCTTCGTCATCGGCGGATCGGTCGTCGGCACGGTGCTGGCGCTGGTCGGTGTGCAGAACCACCTCGTCGACTACCTGGTCCTGCTCGGCGTCTTCATCCCGCCGCTCGGTGGCGTCATCATCGGCGACTACCTCGCCCGCTGGCGCGCCGGGATGCCAGAGGGCCACCCGGTCCCCCCGTTCCACTGGGTCAACCTCGGCATCTACGCCCTGGCCAGCGCGCTGGCGTACGCCGCCAACGAGACCGGCTTCTTCGTCCCACCCGTGATCGGGGTGCTCGTCGCGCTCGTCCTGTCCGTGGCGGCCGGGCGACGACACGCGGTCAACGCCGGCTGAGCCACGGGCAGCGGCTGCGCTCGGCGCCGCTCAGGGGCGACGAGCAGCGGCGTCGTCCGGGTCGCTGCGCCACACCCGCGCGGCGGCCCACAGGAGGTACGCCGCTGGCACGCCGAGCAGCACGCCCCACAGCCAGTTCTCCTCCACGACACCCACCACGGCGGTGACGACCGCCCACCCGGCGAGGAGCAGCAGCACGACCAGGGCCAGCGGCCGCGCCCACGGGGATCCGCGCTCCGGCGGACGGGTGGCCGCGACGACACCCAGCAGCGAGACCACGCCGAAGACGACGAACGACGCCGCCCAGGCGAGCCCGAACCCCGTTTCGGCCTCCTGCACCAGCCCGACGCCGAGCGCCACCGCCAGGAGGCCCGAGCCGACCCCGAGGGCCGCGGACACCTTGCCGATCCTCGGCCGCGTGCTCAGCTGAACCACCCGCCGATCGTCTCGCCGACGCTCGAGACCCCGTCGGCGATCGCCTCGCCGGTGTCCTCGAGCGCGTCGACGCCCTCGTCCCACGCCGCGCCGACGTCGGGACCGTTCTCGAAGAGCGAGTCGATGGCGCCGTCGGCGAAGATCGCGATTCCGGCGCCGACCACCGTGCCGACCACGGCTCCGACGGCGGTGCCCACGCCGGGCACCACGGACCCGGCGGTCGCGCCGATCAGGGCGGCCGTGCCGACGCTCGCCGCCAGACCGGCGCCGTAGCCGGCGGCAGCACCGAGACCGGCGGAGACGCCCTGCGACACCAGGATCTGCTCGGTCGTCTCACCCTCCTGCCAGTCGTTGTGGACGCCGAGGCCGATGCCCAGAGGGCCGAGGACCTTGCCGGCGCGACCGAGGTAGCGCAGGGCGCGGGAGTCCGCGACCTCCTGCGACTGGCGCAGCAGGTCCTCGGCCTCGTCGAGCCTGCCCTGGATCGCGAGGCGGTCGGCCTCCAGACGCGCCTCGTCGAGGGTCTGGAAGAAGAACCACTTGCGCTTCATGTAGCGCTCCGGGTGGGCCTGCAGGTCGTCGATGGCGCGCGACGCCTCGTCGACGAGGTCCGAGGCGGACTGCAGCAGGCGGGACTGCCGCAGGGCGATCGTCGCGCCGATCACACCGGCTGCGCTGTCGCCCACGATGTCGCTGAGCGTGACGATCCACGACGCGTGCGTGCCCGGCAGGTACTCCTCCTGGAGCTCGCGGCAGGCGGCGGCGTAGTAGCGGTCGATGCGGGCCGCCTCGGCCTCGGCGTCGTAGTAGGCCTGGAGCAGGTCCTGGTGGGCGTCGTACGCCGTGACCCTCTGGTTGTGCGCCTCGACCTCCTGCGGCGTGCCCTCGAAGAGGTCCGGCGGTCGGGCCGGCCCGTCACCGGGGTGCTGGACCGTGAAACCGCTGACCGTGAGCCCGGCGCCGCGGGCGGTGGACCGCACGTCGCCCATCTGGTCCTGCGAGCGGCGCAGCTTGCCCGCGAAGTCGTCGAGGTCGCCCGCCATCTTCTTCGCCGCCCCGGCGAGGTCGTCGGAGCTGTCCCGGATGCGGCGGGCGGTGTCGACGAACTCCTCACCGGCGACCGAGCTCCACCCCGTCTCGGCGTCGCGGCGCGCGCCGTTGGCGGCGTCGGCGGCAGCGGTCAACCGGGGCTCCAGGCTGGTCCGCAGCCACGTGGCGGCGCCCTCGATGCCGCCCGGGGACCCGGTGATCTCGGTGTCGATGCTCATGGCTCCATCACCTGCCGGATCCGGTTCATGTCGGCGGACGCGTCCGCGTCCGCGCGCTGGTAGTAGCCGCGCGCGAGCCGGACGCCCTCGGCCGTGCCGGTGAGGGCGTTGGCGACGTTGCCGGCGCTCGTGACCACCTGGCTGAGCATGCTGGCGACGACGGCCGTCATCGGCCCGGCGTCCACGCCGCGCGGGACGCTCCCGGCCAGCCCCTCCAGGCCGTCCGCGGCACCGTCGAGGTCGCCCGCGATGGTGTCGAGCGTGGCGAGGTCGACGTCGATGTGGCCGCTCATCCACGCACCGTGCGTACGTCGTCGGCGTCGCCAGGACCGCTGTCCGGGCCCGCCTCCGGACCGGCCGGGTCGTCGCGCAGGCCCGGGTCGACGTCGAGGAACAGCAGGTCGTAGGGGCTCTGGTCGTGGATGCGCTGCAGGGCAGCGACGTCGCAGAGCAGCCAGGGCGTGTCCGGCAGGTACCAGCGGTGGAGCCGGTCGATGGCCGAGTACGTGTAGAGGGCGGTGCGCCCGTCGGCGACGCGGTGGAGCAGCACGCGGCGCGAGGCGACCTCAGGCTCGTCGGTCGTGGGGACGTAGACGACCGGCGGCAGCTCTGGTCGGTGCTCGTCGCGCCGACCCTCGGGGATCGTCGTGTCGCTGGTCACGGAAGCAGTCACTCCTTGCGGTGGCGGTCGGACGTTCGTGGCGCGCTTGCAGCGTTCCCCGCACGGGCCGTTCCAATCCTCGTCGACCCGGCGACCTCGGCCTGCAACCAGTCGGCGAGGTCCGCGGCCCGGTGCCCGATGTCCGTGGCGTCGAGCACGAGGCTGGTCCGGGACAGCGGTCCGTGCCGCCACGGGCGGGGACACGCCTCGCGCGTCGCCTCCCGGTTCAGCTCGACGACCACCCGCCGGCCGCGGCTGCGGACCGCGCGCACCGAGGACCGGGCCGCGCGGGAGCGCCCGGAGGGCGAGTCCACGACGAGCTCGTCGTCGGTCAGCCACAACGCGGGCGGGCGGCGGCGGCCGAGCACCACGAGCGCCACCCGGACGGCGAACCAGAGACCGACCAGGCCCGGAAGGAGCCCCACGACGGCCCACTCCCCGCCCGTGGCGAGACCTGCCACGGCGAGCGCCACACCGGTGGCGGCGAGCCCGAGGTCGAGCGCGTTCGCGTGCCACCACGGCGCCGCCCACGACCGCACCCCGACCGCCGGGCGTCCCTCGAGCGTCGCCTCGCGGAGCGTCGGGAGCCGGGAGGTGCCGACGACCACCGCGGCGAGGACCAGCGTCACCGCGACGGCGTACGCCGTGTAGACCACGAGCAGCCAGAGCCCGATGGGCTCGCGCCCGGAAAGCTCGGGTGCGGCGACGAGGAGCAGGACCGCGCCGAGCGCGGCCAGCACGAGGTTTCCGAGCACCTCCCCCCACTTCGTGCGGCCGGCGAACGAGACAGCGGCGGCACGTGGCATGCGGGCAGTCTAGGTAGGCGCTCCCCCCACTAGGCTCGCGGTGTGGACCTTCCCGTGATGCCTCCGGTGCAGCCGATGCTCGCCAAGAGCGTGAGCGGCGTCCCCGACCCGGCCAAGCACGGAGGTCTGAGCTTCGAGCCGAAGTGGGACGGCTTCCGCTGCCTGGTCTTCAAGGACGGCGACGAGGTCGAGCTCGCCAGCCGCAACACCAAGCCGCTCACCCGCTACTTCCCGGAGGTCGTGGAGGCCTGCCGCCGTCAGCTGCCCGAGCGCATCGTGCTCGACGGCGAGATCTTCGTCGGCCTGCAGGGTCCCGACGGCTGGCGGCTCGAGTTCGAGACCCTGCAGGAGCGCATCCACCCGGCCGCGAGCCGCGTCGACAAGCTCGCCGCCGAGACACCCGCCGGGTTCGTCGCCTTCGACCTGCTCGCGCTCGGCGACGTGTCGTTCATGGACCGTCCGCTCTCCGAGCGCCGCGCCGCGCTCGTCGAGGCACTCGGCCACCTCGACGGGAGCGGCCCGTGCTTCCTCACCCGCACCACCGAGGACGCCGCCGAGGCCGAGCGGTGGTTCGAGGAGTTCGAGGGAGCGGGGCTCGACGGCGTGGTCGCCAAGCCGCTCGGGTCGGCGTACGAGCCCAACAAGCGCACCATGCTCAAGATCAAGCACGAGCGCACCGCCGACGTCGTCCTCGCCGGCTACCGCGAGCACAAGACGTCCACGCCCGAAGCGCGGCTCGTCGGCTCGCTGCTCCTCGGTCTGTACGACGACGACGGCGAGCTGCAGCACATCGGCGTCTCGGCCAGCTTCACCGCCGCGCGCCGCGCCGAGCTGTGGCACGAGCTGCAGCCGCTGGTCTGCGACATCGCCGATCACCCGTGGGGCCGGTGGAACGAGTTCCTCACCGCCAACCCGGACCGGGTCCCCGGCACCCAGAGCCGGTGGAGCGCAGGCAAGGACCTCGGCTTCACCGCGCTGCGCCCCGAGCGGGTGCTGGAGGTCAAGTACGACCACATGGAGGGCCGCCGGTTCCGGCACACTGCCCACTTCAAGAGGTGGCGCCCCGACCGCGACCCGGAGAGCTGCGGCTATTCCCAGCTCGACGAGCCCGCGGGCTACGACCTCACTAGAATCCTCAGTACCGACCCCGGAGGCGAGTCATGAGCACCCCCAGCACTGAGAACACCCCCAGCAACGACGGCTCGATCCACGACGGGCAGGGCACCTACGACGTGGTGCTCCTCGTCGAGCAGGCACTCACGCCCGCAGACGCCAAGCAAGTCCGCTCGCTCCACACCGAGATCGAGGACCCCGTCGTCTACCACGTCCTGCTGCCGCTCGAGGACGCCGCGGCCCGCATCGAGGCCTCGCTCGGCACGCTCGGCGCCGGCGACCTGATGGCCGCCCCGGCGCTGGCGATGAACGACGTCGACATCGAGGCGCTGCGCCGCGAGTGCGAGGAGCACTCCTCCTCCGACCTGCACAAGACCCTGCTCGCCATGCACGACGCCGGCGGCACCGCCCAGGGCAAGGTCACCTCCGAGCCGCCCGTCGACGCCCTGGCCGCGCTGGTCGCGGCGGTCGACGCGCGCGAGGCCATCATCCTGACCCGCTCCCACGTGGTGGCGGAGTTCTTCCACGTCGACTGGACCTCTCGCGCCCGCCGCAAGCTCGGCGTACCGGTGCTCCACCTCATCGAGCACGAGAACTTCGACGAGCAGGCCTCCGGCTCCGGCGAGGGCGTCAGCGGCCTCTGAGGGCGACCTGAACTTGTCAGGGCGTGCATGGGCCGACATCTTCAGGAATCCCCGGCCAGCCGGGGATTCCTGAACTTGTCAGGCAGTTCAGCGGCGCGTGACGCGGCGTACGACGGCGCGGCGGATGATGGCGGCCGCCTCCCGGCCGCCGACGGCGGGTGCGGGCGCGCTGCGGGCCTGCTCGAGGTCGCGGCGCAGCTGCTGAACGGTCGCCCGCTGGGCGTCACGCGCCTGTCGGCCGGCGAGGGTGGACTCGGCCTTGGTGTGGTCGAAGGTGAGCGCGACGGCGTCGGCGTAGCGCGTGCGGTAGTCCTCGTGGATCTCGTCGAGCCGCGCGAGCGTGCCGGGGTCGTGCGGGGTCGTGGTGAGCACGCCGAGCAGCTGCCAGACCTCCTCGGCCATGTCGCGCAGCCAGTCGGGCGTGCGGACGTCGTCCCAGGTGAGCTGCGACTTGCGCATCGACGGCTCGATGAAGTCGTCGACCGCGTGGTGCTCGGTGGACCCGAGGTCCGTGTTGAGCTCGAGCTCGAGCTGCTCCTGCACGGGCACCAGCGCCGAGCGCCAGTCCGCCAGCAGGTCGACGTACCTCACGAAGGAGCGCTTCGACCCGCGTCCGGCCTGCTCGGTGAGCAGCGCGGCGTGCACCCAGCCGGCGACGTTGGAGGTCTCCTTGGTGAGGCGGAGCTCCTCGGACTGGCTGGAGAGGTACGCGATGTCGCGGGAGCCGACCACCTCGGCGGGGTGGCGCAGCGCGGTCAGCCAGCGCAGGTCGGCGCCGAGCTCGGCGCTGACCACCTCCCAGACCTGGGCGAACCAGAACGCGTGCGGGTCCTTGACGACGATCTGCGGGGCGTCGAGCTGGCCTGCGAGCCACTCGTGGAGCTCCGCCGTCGGCGCGCCCGTCTCGACGTGGCGCGCGACGATGTCGACGGCCGCGGGACGGCTGTCGATGTTGAAGAGCGCGAGCTCCTTGAGGTGCCGCTTGTGGAAGTCGATGACCCACTGCGGCTC
This sequence comes from Nocardioides sp. T5, assembly GCF_048161455.1. Taxonomy (NCBI): domain Bacteria; kingdom Bacillati; phylum Actinomycetota; class Actinomycetes; order Propionibacteriales; family Nocardioidaceae; genus Nocardioides; species Nocardioides sp. T5. The sequence continues at coordinate 3,675,501 of NZ_CP182415.1, forward strand.
GTAGAACCCGCGCGGGTTGGTCTCCGAGGCCTCGACCTCGGGCTGCGGCACGTGGAGGCCGAGCCGCTTCAGCGTGCCGGCGAGGGAGCTGGTGCCGCTGCGACCGGACCCGGAGACCAGGACCAGCGGGGTGGACGACGTCGGCATGCGGGTCACCCTAGCGGCCGGTGCTGCTCCCCCTAGGATCGTGGCGACCCGCTCCCGGACAGGACTGAGGACCACGTGGCACTGACCGACAGGCTCGGCGGGAAGGTGCGCTCCGCGATGCGCCGGGCGCGTGGCGACGGCCCGCTGGACGTCGTCTACGTCCTCTTCAACGCCGACGGCATGGGTGGCACCGCCCGGTCGGGCATCGAGCAGGCCAACGCGCTGGTCGGGCTCGGCGAGGGGCACCGCGTGCGCATCCTCAGCGTCACGCGCAGCGGCGACGCGACGCACTACCCGCTGGCCGACGGCGTCGAGGTCACCTACCTCGTCGACGTACGCCCGGAGCGTCCCGTCGCGATCACCGGCGACCACCCGGCCGAGCTGGGACAGCGGGAGTCGACGATCGTGCCGCGCAGCTGGGACGCGCTCTACAACGGCCTCACCGACGCGACGATGCGCGAGGCGCTCGGCGGCATCGAGGCCGACGTGCTCGTCACGACCACCCCCGAGCTGCTGGCCGCCGTCGCCCAGCTCGCACCGGCCGACGTCGCGCTGGTGCACCAGGAGCACCGCGCGTCCTCCAGCCGGGTCAACGACCTCGGCGCGCTGCTGCAGTTCGCGCCGCGCGCCGACGTCGTGGTGTCGCTGACCGAGTCGATGTCGCGCTGGCTGGCGGGGCGCCTCGGCGGCGCGGCGCCCGAGCTCCAGGTGATCCCCAACCCGCTGCCCTCCCGCCCGCAGGCCCGTTCCTCGCTCGACCAGCGGACGTTCGTGACGGCCGGCCGGCTCGCGCCGGAGAAGCAGTTCGAGCACGTCGTCGACGCCTTCTGGCGCATCCACGAGCAGGTCCCGGGCTGGACGCTCACGATCTGGGGCGACGGGCCGCGCGCCGACAACCTCGCCGCGCAGGTGCGCAAGCTCGGTCTCGAGGACCGCGTGCACCTGCCCGGCTCGACCGACGACCTGGCCGCCGAGTGGGCCCGCACCAGCGTCGCCGTCCTCGCCTCCCGCGGCGAGGGCTACCCGCTCGTGCTGCAGGAGGCGATGTCGGCGGGCGTGCCGCCGGTGTCGTACGACTGCCCGTCCGGCCCGCGCGAGATGATCACCCACGACGTCGACGGGCTCCTCGTGCCCCCGGCGTCCAAGGCGGCGCTGGCCGCGGCGATGCTCCGGATCGCGACCGACGACGACCTGCGGGCCCGTCTGGGCGCCGCCGCGCTCGAGCGCTCGCTCCGCTGGGACGGCGAGGTGCTGGCCCGCCAGTGGGTCGAGACCTTCCGCACCGCCGTCGCCCGCCGCGCCGACCCGCTCGCCCCGCGCCGGGTGCTGCACGGCCTGCGGCCGGGGCCGCTCGGCGACCTGCCCGAGACCACGGGAGCCGCGGGCGTCACCCCCGCCCAGGCGCGTACGACGTCGCTGCGGGCGCTGACCTCCGCGGCCGCCGCGACCGGCGACGGCTGGTTCGTGCTGCCGGCCCGCGGGCTCGACCCGCACCCGGTGGTCGTCGTCCCGTCGTCACGCCGCGGCGCCTTCCTGTCCGCGCTGGCCTCCGGGTCGGTGCCCGACTGGCTGTCGGTGCGCGAGCCGGCCGAGCGTGGCTGGCCCGAGCGCCGCGGCACCGTCGCGGTGATGACGTCCGAGCTGGCGCGCACCCGGACCGCCACGCTCCTCCTCGAGCCGTGGCCGATGCGCGGTGGTCACGACGGCGTGCTCGGCGAGGGCGTCGAGATCAGCGTGCAGTTCTGGGAGGAGTCGCCCGACGGCGACCTGCTCGCACCCGGTCCCAACCGCTGGGGCGACCGCGTGCCGGCCGGCACGCCTCGCACGACGATCCGCGTCGAGGACGTCGAGGTCCCGACCCTCGAGGTGATGGCGCTGCCGACGATCGACGACGTCCGCTTCGACGTCGACGTCGTCTACACCTGGGTCGACGGCGACGACGAGGCGTGGCTCACCGCCCGCGACGAGCGGATCCGCGAGCTCGGCGGCACCCCGAGCGACCGCGCCGGCGGGGCTTCTCGCTACCGCAGCCGCGACGAGCTGCGCTACTCGATGCGCAGCATCCACCTCTTCGCCCCGTGGGTGCGGCGCATCCACCTCGTGACCGCCGGGCAGGTGCCGTCGTGGCTCGACACGACGCACGACCGCGTCAGGGTCGTCGACCACCGCGAGATCCTCCCCGGGTCGGCGCTGCCGACCTTCAGCTCGCACGCGATCGAGACCCGGCTGCACGCCGTGCCCGACCTCGCCGACCACTTCGTCTACGTCAACGACGACGTCTTCCTCGGACGGCCGCGACGCCCCGAGCACTTCTTCGCCCCCGGCGGGCAGTACGCCGCCTTCGTCGCCGACCACCGCGCCGTCGGGCTGCCGGGCACCGACGACCGGCCCTACCTGACCGCCGCGCAGAACAACCGCCGCGTGCTCGCCGAGGCCTTCGGGGTCACGCTGACCCACACGATGATGCACAGCCCCCACCCGCAGCGCCGTACGACGCTGGAGGAGATCGCGGCCCGCTTCCCCGACGAGGTCGAGCGCACCACCCACGCGCCGTTCCGCTCCGAGACCGACCTGTCGATGCTGTCGTCGTTCGCGCAGAGCTACGGGCTCGTCACCGGCCAGGCGTTCCGCGCCGGCGCCCACCACGGCTACGTCGACCTCGGCCACCAGCAGCTGCCCGTGCAGCTCAAGCAGATGCTCCGGCGCGACCGCGACTTCTTCTGCATCGCCGACAACCTCCTCGCCGCCTTCGACGAGGAGCGCGCCGACGCGCTGCTCCACGACTTCCTCGAGCAGTACTTCCCGGTCCCGGCCCCCTGGGAGAGGTCCTAGGCCGCGCGCCCGCATCACCCGTCACGGGGGTGGCACCAGGGCGCCTCGGGCTCGACATTCGTCTGAGCGTGCAGGTGCACGCGGCGTCGGTCCCGCGGGGCGGGCCGGGAGGGAGCAGCTCATGCGCAAGGTAGCGGCGTTGACGTCCATCATCGTGGGCATCGTCATGGCCGTCGCGGGGGTCGTCACCTGGATCATCGTGTCCACGACCCTGGCCGACCAGAGGATCACCGTGTCCGACGACGCCAGCTGTGCGGCGGGGGACGGCGTGAACGGACCGATCTCGGCCTATTGCCAGGCCGACATCATCGACCAGCACACCCTGGAGATCACGGGCGGCAAGACCTATGCCGAGCTCGACCGCGAGGACCCCAACCGGGCCGTGGCCATGGACTCGGCGTTCCTGCAGGCCTCGCTGTTCACCTCGGTCGTCGCATTCGGTGTCGCCGCGATGGCGATCGTCGTCGGCATCGTGCTCGCCCTGATCGGGTTCGCGCTGCGCGCTCCGCGCGAGAGGGTCTGACCGGGTCGGCGCTCAGTCGGCGATCCGGTTGCCGTCGGCGTCCCAGTGCTCGGCCACCTTCTTCGACGGCTGCACGCGAGGCGGCTCGCCGGGCATCTTGGGGTGGTCGGGCGGGTAGTTGAGCTCGACCGGGTGCTCGTCCCACAGGTCGAGCAGCGGCTGGAGCGAGTGGTGCACGTCGTCGATGGTGGCCCAGGGGTCGCCGTCGACGGCCAGGCGCGACGGCACCGAGAACAGGTTGAGGTCCGCCGGTGAGGTGAGCGAGGCCAGCTCGTCCCACGCGAGCGGCGTCGACACGGGCGCGCCCGGGAGCGGTCGCAGGGAGTAGGCCGAGGCGATCGTGCGGTCGCGGGTGTTCTGGTTGAAGTCGACGAAGATCCGCTCCCCGCGCTCCTCCTTCCACCACGCGGTCGTGACCCCGTCGTCGCGCTTCTCCAGCTCGCGGCCGAAGGCGATCGCGGCGTGGCGCACCTCGCCGAAGTCCCAGCGCGGCTCGATCCGGACGTAGACGTGGATCCCGCGGTTGCCCGACGTCTTGGCGAACCCGGTCATGCCGAGGTCGGCGAGCAGCTCGCGCGCGACGCCCGCCACCCGTACGGCGTCGGCGAACGTCGTACCCGGCTGCGGGTCGAGGTCGATGCGCAGCTCGTCGGGGTGGTCCACGTCCGTGCGGCGCACCGGCCACGGGTGGAAGGTCAGCGCACCCATCTGCGCGCACCACACGGGCACCGCGATCTCGGTCGGACAGATCTCCTCGGCCGTGCGCCCGGACGGGAAGGTGATCTCGACGGACTCGAGGTAGTCGGGAGCACCCTTGGGCACCCGCTTCTGGTAGAACGCGTCGGCGTTGCGGTCCTGCGGACCCGTCGCGAGCTTCATGCCTTCGCGGACGCCGGAGGTCCAGCGCTCGAGCGCCGTCGGCCGGTCGCGCAGGGCGCGCATCAGGCCGTCCTCGACGCTGGTGACGTACTCCGCCACCATCAGCTTCGTCACCGCCGGCGTGCGGTCGGTCGCCTCGTAGATCACGCGGTCGGGCGAGGAGATCCTGACCTCGCGCTCCCCCGCCCGGACGTACGCCTCCGACGCCTTCGCCATGTCACGACCCTAGCCGGGGTGGCCGCTGGAGCGCCTCCGTAAACTGGCGGCATGGCCTACGACGTGCAGAAGACCGATGAGCAGTGGCGCGAGGAGCTCACCCCCGAGGAGTACGCCGTGCTCCGCCAGGCCGGCACCGAGCGAGCGTTCACCGGTGAGTACACCGACACCGAGACCCAGGGCACCTACTCCTGCAAGGCCTGCGGGTCGGAGCTGTTCACCAGCGACACGAAGTTCCACTCCGGCTGCGGCTGGCCCAGCTTCTACCAGCCGATGACCGACACCGTGGAGTACATCGAGGACACCTCCCACGGCATGAAGCGCGTGGAGGTCCGCTGCGCGAAGTGCGGCTCGCACCTCGGCCACGTCTTCCCCGACGGCTTCGGCACGCCCACCGGCGACCGCTACTGCATCAACTCGATCAGCATCACGCTCAACGAGAAGCAGTAGTCAGCCCTCGACCGGGACCAGCGCCGAGCTGACCCGCACCAGCCCGTCGCCGTACGTCGCGTCGGCCCACTCCTGCACCGTGCCGTCGTCGTAGACGACCTGTGCGTCGAGCGAGTCGGGCGAGAGCGAGCCGCTGGTCAGCAGCTGCTCGCCGAGCGCGGCCTGCAGCTCCTGGCTGACCGCGTTGAGGTCGGCGTCGGTGCGCTCGACGGTGGTCACGCAGAGCATCCCGCCCCAGGTCTCGCGCAGCTTCTCCTCAGCACCCTCGGGGTCCTCGGTCACGGCGACGTTGATGGTGTTGCCGGTCAGCCACGCGGAGGCGTACGACGGCAGCGCGGAGGCCGCGGCCAGCGTGGCGTCCAGGTCCTCCGGCGTCGCCTTCGCCGTGTCGGTCGTGCTCGGCTCCTCGCACGCGGCCGCGAGCGGCTGCACCTCGGGCTCGGCCATCGTGTCGTAGAGCGCGGCGGGGATGGCGTCGGTGACGGTGAACGTGGAGCCGTCGTAGGTGCCGGTCAGGGCGTAGGAGCCCCAGCGCACGCCCGAGGCCTCCTCGGAGCCCACGTCGCCCCAGTCGAAGTCGGCGAGCCCGGGCCCACCGCACTGGGGCGGGTAGGACTCGGCGACGCCGGCCAGGCACATCTCCGGGCCGTCGCCGTCATCGAGCACCATCACCAGGCCGCTGGTGCGCACCTCCCCGTCGGGCACGGGCGTCGGAGCCTCCCCCGCCTCCCCCGACGACGCGTCGGCGGCCGCGTCCGACCCGGACGGGTCGACGGCCTTCATCTCCGCCTCGGTGGAGCAGGCGGTGGCGGCGCCCAGGACGGTCAGCACGGCAGCAGCGGCGAGGATCCTCATGATGCTCCGACGCTACTGCGGCCCGAGCCGTTCCCGCGTCAGCACCAGCCGCGTCAGGGCAGGCGGTCGAGCAGCTCCTTCGGCGTGACGCGGGCGCCGGTGTAGAACGGCACCTCCTCGCGCACGTGGCGGCGGGCGTCGGAGGCACGGAGGTCGCGCATCAGGTCGACGATGCGGTGCAGCTCGTCGGCCTCGAAGGCCAGCAGCCACTCGTAGTCGCCGAGCGCGAAGGAGGCGACGGTGTTGGCGCGCACGTCGGCGTAGCCGCGGGCCTGCTGGCCGTGCTGGGCGAGCATCCGGCGGCGCTCGGCGTCGTCGAGGAGGTACCACTCGTAGGACCGCACGAACGGGTAGACGCACACGTGGGCCCGGGGCTCCTCGTCGGCGAGGAACGCCGGGATGTGCGACTTGTTGAACTCCGCCGGACGGTGCAGCGCCATCTGCGACCAGACCGGGTCGAGGCGGCGACCGAAGGCGGTGCGCCGGAACGCGTTGTAGGCGCCCTGCAGCTGCTGGGAGTCGGCGGCGTGCCACCACACCATGACGTCGGCGTCCGCACGCAGGCCGCTGACGTCGTAGATCCCGCGCACGACGACGTCCTGCTCCGCCAGCACCTCGAGGAGCGCCTCGAGGTCGGTCGCCTCGGCGGCGCGGTCGGCGTCGTCGCCCAGGACGTCGCGGAGCCGGAAGACCGACCACATCGTGTAGCGGATGGTGTCGTTGAGCTCCCGCGTGCGGGCGGCGTTGGTCTGCGTCTCGGCAGAGGTCGGGGTGGACTCGCTCATGGGTTCATTCTGCCCGTGTGACCGAGGCCACGGCCTGCCGGGCCGAGCCGATCACCGCGGGGATGCCGACACCGTCGTACGCCGCCCCGCAGACCGCGAGCCCCGGCTGTCCGCCGACGGCGGCACGGATCCGCGCGACCCGCTCGAGGTGGCCGACGCCGTACTGCGGCAGGGCGCCACCCCACCGCTGCACGTGGGTGTCGACGGGCCGGGCGGTGATGCCTGCGAGCGCGGCGAGGTCGGCGAGCGAGACCCGCACCAGCCCCTCGTCGCCGGCCTGGAGGGTGGCCTCCTCGCGGTGGCGTCCGAGGGAGGTGCGGAGCACCACGACGTCGGGGTCGAGGTCGCGCACCCACGCCCACTTGGCGAAGGAGAAGGTCGAGGCCTTGATGGTGCGCCGCTCGACCGGCGGCACGAGGAAGCCGGACCGGTCGAAGAGTGTGTCGGGCACGTCCTGGGCCCGGAAGGCGAGCGTGACGACGGCGACGCTGGCGGCCTCGACCGCGGCGAGCTCCGCCGCGGCGTCCGGGAGCACCTCGCCGAGGAGGCGGGCGGTGGCCGCGGCGGGCGTGGCGAGCACGACCGCGTCGGCCTCGATCGTCTCGGCGCTGGTGGTGGGGCCGACGGTCAGTGCCCAGCCGGTGGACGTACGGCGCAGGGCCCGGACGGTCGCCGAGGTGCGCACCTCGAAGCCTCCCCCGTCGACGACGAGGCCGGGCAGGCGGCCCATGCCGCCGGGGAGGGAGGCGAAGACCGGGGCGGTCGAGGTGGGCACGGCCGCGGCCAGCTCGAGCAGGCTGCCGCGGCGGGCCATGGCGAGGAGCTGGGGGACGGCCGCGGCGGCGGAGATGCGACGGGCGTGGCCGGCGTACACCCCGCCCAGCAGGGGCTCGACGAGCCGGTCGACGAGCTCGTCGCCGAGGCGTGCCGCCACCAGGTCGCCGACCGAGACGTCGTCGTCGACGGGGGCGTCGGTCTCGGCTCCGGCGCGGGCCAGCCCCTCCGGGCTGAGGAGACCGCTGGCGGCCAGCTGGTCGAGGTCGAAGGGGACGCCCATCAGCGAGCGCGGCATCGCACGGAGCGCGCCCCGCGACCAGACCGCCGACGTGGCGGGCGTCGGGTGCACCACTGCGGCACCGACCTCCTCGGCGAGCGCCAGGCCCTCGGGCCGACGGGCGAGCATGGCCTCGGCGCCGACGTCGACGGTGAGCCCGGCGACCTCGGCGCTGCGCAGCTTGCCGCCGATGTGCGGGGATCCCTCGAGGAGGAGGACGTCACGCCCAGCGGCTGCCAGTCCTCGAGCCGCGACGAGCCCGGCGACACCTCCACCGACCACGACCGCGTCCCATCCCACGTCATCAGCCTAGGGTGCTGGTGTGGACGCCACCGTGAGCTCTGACCGGATCGCCGTCATGATCGACGCCGACAACACCAGGCCCTCCTACGCGGAGGCGTTGCTGAGCGAGGTCGCGAAGTACGGCACGCCGACGATCAAGCGCGTCTACGGCGACTGGACCAACCCGCACCTGACCCAGTGGTCCCGCAAGCTCAACAGCATGGGCCTGCGCGCCATGCACCAGAACGCCTTCACCATGGGCAAGAACTCCACCGACCTGGCCCTGGTCATCGATGCCATGGACCTGCTCTACGACGACAACGTCGAGGCGTTCGCGCTCGTCACCAGCGACAGCGACTTCACCAGCCTCGCGCACCGGCTGCGCGAGTCGGGCAAGACCGTCTACGTGCTCGGCGAGAACAAGGCACCCGACGCGCTGAAGTACGCCTGCGACAAGTTCATCGACCTCGAGGTCGTGCAGAGCGAGGAGCAGTCGAGCGACGACGAGGGCGACGACGACCGCGACGACGACCGCGACACCGGTCGTACCGACGCGGGTCTCGACGACGCCGAGGTCGCGCGGCCGCCCAGGATCAACCTGCAGAGCGCCCTGACCCGCGCCCTCAACGCCGTCTCCGACGACGAGGGCTGGGCCAGCCTCGGCGCCCTCGGCAACCAGCTCAACCGCACCCATCCCTCCTTCGACGCACGGACGTTCGGCGGCAGCGCTGCCCGGCTCAGCACGCTGGTGGCGGACCAGCCCTACCTCGAGACGTCCGGTACGGGCAACAGCATGCGCGTGCGCCGCAAGGGAACGGCGTCGACGAAGGCTCCCGGCAAGGCCGCTGCCAAGACTGCCGCCAAGACCGCCGCCAAGACCGTTGCCAAGACCGCCGCCAGGACCGGCGCGAAGTCGGCCTCCACCGAGGCTGCGGCGCCTCCTGCGCAGGCTCCGAGCGATGCGGGTGCGCGGGCACCGAGCAGGAAGCGGACCCCAGCGAAGCGGACCGCGGCGAAGAAGGCGGCGCCCACCGACACCGTGGCACCTCCCGAGAAGGCCGCGCCTGCCAAGAAGGCCGCCCCTGCGAAGAAGACCGCGGAGAAGCCGGTCGTGCGACAGACACAGCGCTACTGACGGGTCACGTTTGCGTCACGGCTGCGCCGAGACCGGAACCGGCGCCCGTCGCGGCGGCGTCGGACGGCCATGACCCTCACCGCGACCCGCTCCCGCACCGCGGGACTCCTCACCGGACTCGTCACCGCCCTCACCATGACGGCCCTCCTGGCCGCCTGCTCCTCCAGCGACAGCGACAGCGGCGGCGACGCCGTCTCCGGGGAGGCGTCGAGCGAGACGTCCAGCGACTCCGGGGGCAGCTCGGCCGACAGCTCGGCGGACACCTCGTCCGGGGCGGACCGGTCAGCCCCGCAGGGCGACGACTCCGGCGCCGCCGACGGCCCGACCACGCCGGAGATGCAGCGGTCGGTCATCTCCAGCGGGACCGTCTCGCTCGCGGGCGAGGACGTCCGTGAGACCCGCCGCGACGTGCAGCGCGTCGTCGACGCGCAGGGTGGTGAGATCACCGACGAGACCACCGAGACCGACTCCGACGGCGACACCTCCTACGCGCGGATGGTCGTGCGCGTGCCGAGCGCGAAGTTCGGGGAGACGATGTCGGCGCTCGAGCAGGTCGGGGTGCTCCGCTCGTCCGACCGCGGCTCGGAGGACGTGACCACCCAGGTCATCGACAACGGCGCCCGCGTCCGCGCCCAGGAGGCCAGCCTGCGCCGGGTCGAGCTGCTGCTCGCCGACGCCCGCGACCTCAAGGACGTCATCTGGATCGAGTCCCAGCTCACCGGCCGGCAGGCCGAGCTCGACTCGCTGAAGTCGCAGCAGTCGTGGCTGGCCGACCAGACGTCGCTGTCGACCATCACCGTCGACATCTCCACCCAGCAGGTCGTCGAGGACGAGCCCGAGGAGGAGCGGCCCACGGGCTTCCTCGCCGGGCTCGACGGCGGCTCGAAGGCCCTCGGTGCGGTGGTGACGGTGCTGTCCACCGTCCTCGGCGCGCTCCTGCCCTTCGCGGCGGTGGCCCTGGTGCTCGGGCTGCCGGTCTGGCTCGTCGTACGACGCCGCCGCACTCCCGCGCCGCGGGTGGCGGCCGACAGCACCGAGTGAGCGGTGACGCCGATCAGCAGCCGTGCACGAAGTCGGTCAGCGCCGCGAGCTGACCCGGGTCCGTCGAAGGGATGACACCGTGGCCGAGGTTGAAGATGTGGCCCTTGGCGGCGCGGCCGGCCTCGATGATCTCGGCCGCCCGGGCGGTCATCACCTCGGTGGGCGCGAAGACCAGGGTCGGGTCGAGGTTGCCCTGCACGACCCGGTCGCCGACGAGCGGGATCGCCTGCTCCAGCGGCGTACGCCAGTCGACACCGACCACGTCGGCGCCGGCCTCGCCCATCAGGCCGAGCAGGTTGCTGGTGCCGACACCGAAGTGGATCCGCGGCACCCCGAGCTCGCCGGCCGCGGACAGCACCCGCTCGGAGTGCGGCATGACGGAGGCGCGGTAGTCGGCAGGCGTGAGGGCACCGGCCCAGGAGTCGAAGAGCTGCACGGCAGAGGCGCCCGCCTCGACCTGGATGCGGAGGTAGGTGGAGGCGATCCCGGCGATCTTGCGCATCAGCGCGTCCCACACGTCGGGAGCGCCGAACATCATCGCCTTGGTCTTCGCGTGCTCCTTCGACGGACCGCCCTCGACGAGGTAGGAGGCGACGGTGAAGGGCGCGCCGGCGAAGCCGATGAGCGGCGTCGCGCCGAGCTCGGCGACGAGCTGGCGCACCGCCTGGGAGATGAACGGCACGTGCTCGGGCGTCAGGTCGGGAATCGCCTCCACGTCGGCGAGGGTGCGCACCGGCGAGGCGACGACCGGCCCGACGCCCGGCTTGATGTCGAGGTCCACGCCGACCGCCTTCAGCGGCAGCACGATGTCGGAGAAGAAGATCGCCGCGTCCACGCCGTAGCGGCGCACGGGCTGCAGGGTGATCTCGGTGACCAGGTCGGCGTCCATGCAGGACTCCAGCATCCCGATGCCCTCGCGGACCTTGAGGTACTCCGGGAGCGAACGACCCGCCTGCCGCATGTACCAGACCGGGGTGTGGGACGGGACCTCCCCGCGTGCCGCCGCGAGGAAGGGGCTCTGGGCCAGTCCGGGATGGGGCGTGGGTACGGCGTCGGTCACCCGCGAATCTTCGCAGGTCAGGCGGCGTGGCGGCACATCGGCAGAGCCGGGCGCTGGCCTACTCTGACCTCATGGTGGCCCGTCACGAGACCCACCCGGGCAGTGCTGCCGCGGCTGGGCCCGCGGAGTTCCGCGCGGCTGTGGAGTCGATGCGTCGGGCCTCGCTGCGCCCGGAGGTCTTCTGCGAGGAGATGCCCGCGCCCCAGCGCATCGCGCCCTGGTCGTCGGCGCTCAGCGGTGACGTCACGGTCGACGAGGAGGACCTCGGCACCGGTCGCCTGATCCTGCTGCACGACCCCGCCGGCAACGACGCGTGGGACGGCACGTTCCGCTGCGTGGCCTACGCGCGCGCCGACATCGACCCCGAGCTCGGCGCCGACCCGATGCTCGCCGCCGTCGGCTGGTCGTGGCTGGTCGAGGCGCTCGACGCCCACGGCGCCGGCCACCACGCGGCCTCCGGCACGGTCACCTGCGTCACCACCGAGAGCTTCGGCGGGATGGCCGACGAGGACGGCTCCGCCCAGGTCGAGATCCGTGCCTCGTGGACGCCCGACGTCGACGAGGACGGCGGGCTCGACATGACCGCCCACGTCGAGGCGTGGGGCGAGCTGATGTGCACGGCCGTCGGCCTGCCCCCGGTGCCCGAGGGCGTCACGGCCATCCCCAGCCGACGCGGACAGCGCGGCACCTGACCCGATGCCCGACATCGCTGACCACTCCCCCGACGGCGGGCCCGAGCCCGACGCCGCTCCTGACGCCGTGGCCGACAACGCTCTCGACGCCGCTCCCGACGCCGCTCCCGACGCCGCTCCCGACGTTGAACCCGAGGCGCCGCCCGCCCCACTCCTCGAGCTGCGCGACGGCCTCCCCGACGTCGTCGACACCGACGCCGGCCTGCTCGAGGCGTGCGCCGCGCTGGCGGGCGCGACCGGACCGACCGCCATCGACGCCGAGCGGGCCTCGGGCTACCGCTACTCCAACCGCGCCTACCTCATCCAGCTGCGCCGCGAGGGCGCCGGCACGTGGCTCGTCGACCCCATCGGCATGTCGACGCTGGCACCCCTGCAGGAGGCCCTCGCCGGCTCCGAGTGGATCCTCCACGCCGCCACCCAGGACCTCCCCTGCCTGCGCGAGGTCGGCCTCACCCCGACCAGCCTGTTCGACACCGAGCTCGCCGGACGCCTGCTGGGCTACCCCCGCGTCGGGTTGGCCACGCTGGTGGAGACGGTGCTGGGCCAGCGGATGCGCAAGGAGCACTCGGCCGCCGACTGGTCCACCCGCCCGCTGCCGGAGTCGTGGCTGGAGTACGCCGCACTCGACGTCGAGGTGCTCCTCGAGCTCCGCGAGCACATGGCCACCGAGCTCGAGCGGGCCGGCAAGACCGAGTGGGCCCGCCAGGAGTTCGAGAACCTGCTGGGCTTCGAGCCGGCCGTGCGGGTCGACGCGTGGCGTCGTACGTCCGGCGTGCACCGGCTGCGCGGCCGCCGCGCCCTCGGCGCTGCCCGGGCGCTGTGGGAGGCGCGCGACGAGATCGCCGCCGAGCGCGACGTCACACCGGGGAGGATCCTGCCCGACTCCGCGATCGTGGTCGCCGCGACGGCCATGCCCACCGACCGCCGCGCGCTGCTCGCCACCCAGGGCTTCCACGGTCGAGGCGCCAGCCGCTACGCCGCGACCTGGGTCGAGGCCCTGCGCCGGGTCCGCGAGATGGACGAGGACGACCTGCCCACCCGGGCTCCCCGCGGCGAGGGCCCCCCGCACCCGCGCACCTGGGCCGAGCGCGAACCGGTCGCCGACCGCCGCTTCAAGGCCGCCCGCGAGGCGATGCTCAACCTCGCCGAGGTGCACCACCTGCCGGTGGAGAACCTGCTCACCCCCGACTACCTCCGGCGGCTGATGTGGGCGCCCCCGGCGACCCGTGAGCCGGCCGAGCTGGCCGAGGCCGTCCGTGCCCAGCTGGCGTCGTACGGCGCCCGCGCCTGGCAGGCCGAGCTGGTCACCGGCGCGCTGGTGGGCGCGATCCTCGGGGCCGAGCGGGAGTAAGGCCGGAGCAGGCCGGGGCAGGTCCGCCTACTCCGACGGGGACTCCGTCGGCTCCGGGGTCTCGGTCTCGGTCTCCTCGGGGGACAGGATGGTCCGCGAGACCTCGTCGATCTGCTCCGTCGTCGTCTCGAGGTCGAGCACCCCGGGCGCGGTGACGAGCTGGTCCAGCAGCGGCGTCACGGCATCGACCAGCTCCTCGCGCTGGTCGATGAAGGGCGGCACGACCATGTAGCGGATGCTCGAGTTGAACGCGGCCGCGTTGGCGGGCTCCTGGCCGGGCGCGAGGAAGTCGTCGGAGGCGGCGACCGAGGTGTTGGCCGGGACGATGTAGCCCGTCGAGGCCACGGTCGCGATGGCCTCGTCGGAGACGGCGTAGGCGATGAAGTCGGCGGCGTCGCCGGTGACCTCGGAGTCCGCGGACAGGCACAGTCCGCTGATGTCACCCACCGTGGCGCGGTCGTCGATGACGGGCATCGGCAGGACGTCGAAGTCGAGGTCCTCGGCCTCGCGCATCTCCGGCACGAGGTTGCGGAAGCCGGCGACCATCGCGAGCTCGCCGCGCTTGAACAGCTGCACCGGCGTCGCGCGCGCGAGCTGGGCGTTGGTCGGCGTGAGCGTGGCGTTGCGCAGGATGGCGAGGGTCTCGCTGAGCGCCTCGCGCGTCGAGTCGTCACTGAAGGCGAGCGACGTGGGCGCGTCGTCGTCGTCGAAGACCTGCCCGCCACCGGAGTAGATGAAGGGCGCCAGGCCCTGCAGCGTCGGGTCGATCCAGACCCCGCGGCGGTCACCGCGGCGCGAGGCGAACTGCGCGGCGGCGCCGAACTCCGCGAGGGTCCACCGCTCGCGGACGCCCTCGTCGTTGGCGGTCGGCACGTCGTACTCCCGACGCTCCATCTTGTCGAAGTCGACGACGTCGGTGTTGTAGTAGATGACCATCGGGGACACCGAGTAGGCCATGCACTGGAGCTCGTCGTCCATGGCGAAGGCGTCGACGGCGTCGCGCGAGAAGCGGTCCCCGAAGTCGACGCCCCGCTCGTCGAGCAGCAGGCTCACCGGCTGGAGCGCCTCGGCGTCGACGAGCTGGTCGAGGTCGATGCGCGAGGTGAGGAAGGCGTCCGGGGCGTTGCCGGCGAGCACGTCCTCGAGCGCCGACTCGTGGTCGGGCCACGACTGCAGGGTGACCTTGCGGGTCGTGGACTCGGCGTTGAAGGAGTCCACGACGCTCTGGAAGGCCGCGACCTCCTCCTCGGTGCCGTAGGCGCCGAAGGTGACCTCGCGCGGCTTCTCGGTCGGCTTGCCGGACTGACCGGCGCTCGGCGACGGGGTCGGCTGCGGGTCGGGCTCGGCGTCCCCGGTGCACGCAGCCGTCGTCAGCGCGACCGTGAGGGCCGTCGCGAGCAGGGCACTGCGGCGCAAGGAGGAGCGAGACACGGCCAGACCCTATCGGGAGAGACCACGCCGAGCCTCCACGACGGACGTGAAGATCGTCTCGTCGAGCGCGGCCCCCTCCCGTCGTACGGCGCCGCGCTCGAGGCGGACCAGTCGGTCGAGCCGCACCTCGCTGGGCCGGCCCTGGGAGTCCCAGCCGCCGGTGCCGACGTCCATCCAGTACCGGCCCCACCGGGCCTCGTCCTCGGCGTCGCGGTCGTGGTCCTGGCTGCTGAGCATCAGCCCGACCCAGCCGTCGTCCGGCCCGTCCCCCGCGGTGTCGAGGACCAGCACGGGCCGGTCCTTGCCCTGGCTCGGGTCGTCCTCGTAGGGCACCCACGCCCACACGACCTCGCCGGGGTCGGGCTCGCCGTCGATCTCGGGGGCGTACGACGCCCCGGCCGCGGTGCCGCTCGGGGGCGTGCTCCCGGTGCTGCTCGGGGTGCTGCTCGGGGTCGAGGAGCCGGAGAAGAACGCGCTGATGCGCTTGGCGATGCTCACCCGGCGAGCCTAGTGGCGGACCGGGCGGGTGAGTGAGTGCGCCGGACCGGGAGCGCCTCACGGCGCGTGGCCGCTCGTAGCGGCTTATTTTGGGACCCGGGGCTGCCACAGCCCGGCGCACTCACGGACATTTTAACGCCTCAGGCGAGCGTGTCCCTGATTTCCACCTGTCCGGCTGCCTCGAGCTGCTCCGACAGGGCGAGCATCCGGGTGATCTCCTGGTGCGTGGCGCTGCCGAGGGTCGCGCGACCAGCCGCGACGATGCGGGCGAAGGCGGCGGCGCGGAAGAGGGTGACCGCGAAGTCGCCCCGGGTGATCCCGCGCAGCACCTCGTCGACCATCCGGCGCAGCTCGTCGGGACCGGGCGGGTCGGCCACCCCGGCGACGACGCGGGCGACGTCGACGCGGCGCTGCCCGGCCTCGTAGTCGACGGCGACCCGCTCCGGGTCGGCGTGCACCCACGAGCGCAGCAGGAACAGCCGCCACAGGCTCCCCGCGAGCGTGTCGGCGGGGGCACCCGACCACACCTCGGCAAGGGTCTCGAGCCCCTCGGTCTCAGCGAGGTGGACCACGCGCTCGGCGAGCTCGGGGTCGTCGGACGCGCGGGCGCCGCGCACGAGCACGGTCGCGGCGAGGTCACCGGCCTCGCGCACCTGCGCGGGGTCGGCGCCGCCCACGATGTCGGCGAAGAACCCGTCGCCGGGCGTCATCGGGCGGTGGTGCTGGCGGCCGGTCACCGCTCCACCCTAGGTCGAGTGCGCAGCCTGGTGGCGACCACTACCGCGGGCGCACTCAACCGGTGCGCGCCATCACCTTGCGGATCCGCTGGTCGCTGACCTTGGTGGCCGTGCCGAGCTGCTGGGCGAAGAGCGAGACGCGGTACTCCTCCAGCAGCCACCGCGCGTCGCGCAGGTGCTGCGGCACGGGCTGCCCGTCGGGGACCGCGGCGACGGCGTGCAGCCACGCCTCCTGCAGGCCGGCGAGCTGGTCCATCAGCTGGCGGTCACGGGCGACCTGGCCGTCGAGCCGCTCGCGGCGGTGGGTCACGGCGGAGAGGTAGCGCGGGTAGTCACGCAGCCGACGGACGCCCGCCTCCCCCACGAAGCCGGGCGCCATCAGGCGGCCGACCTGCGCGCGCATGTCGGTCAGGGCCGGAAGGGTCACCAGGTCGGCCCGCCCGGAGATCGCCTTGTCGGTGGTGCGCCAGGCCTCCAGCACCCGCATCACGTCGTGCACCGCAGGCCCCAGCCCCGACGCGACGGCCTCGCGGGAGGCGGTCACCACGTCGTCGTACGCCGCCTCGTCCCGCACGGTCGGCCGCTGGTCGACGACCTCGCCGACGATGCCGGCGCGCAGGTCGTCGAGGAGGTCGGCCACCGACGGGTACGGCGACCCCACGAGGGCCAGCTTGGCGCGCTGGTCGAGGCCCGCGGCGGCGAGCACATCGTCCACCGGGGCGGCCGGACCGAGCGCGAGGAGCACCAGACGACGTACGCCGAGGCGGTGCTGCGCGGCGGCCTCGTCGGCCGTCGCGAGCACCTGCAGGCCGACGGTCGTCCCCTCATCGACGAGGGCCGGGAAGCCCCGGACCTCGTGGCCGGCGCGGCGCTGGACGAAGGACTCCTCGACGGTGCCGAAGGTCCACGCGGTCTGGCCCGTCGCGGTGACGCCCGAGTCGGACGCGACGTCGGCCATCGCCTGCTCGAAGGTCGGCCGCAGCGGCTCCTTGAGTGCGTCGAGGTCCTTGCCGCGACCGGCCTCGGCGCCCTCCTCGGTGACCACCCGGTAGGTCGGGCGGAGGTGGGCCGGCACCTTGGACCAGTCCCACGCCTCGCGCGGGACGACGAGGCTCCGGGTGCTCCGTGCGAAGCGCTCGAGGGCGTCCAGCAGCGGCTCCGCCCCGGGCGGGGTCGCGGCGAGGAACTCGCGGGCGGTGTTGGGCGCGGGCACCATCGCGACGCGGAGGTTCTTGGGCAGCGAGCGGATCAGCTCGGTGACCAGCTCCTCGCGCAGGCCGGGCACCAGCCAGGAGAAGTCGTCGGCCTCGATGCGGTTGAGCGTCGCGACCGGGACGTCGATGGTCAGGCCGTCGTCGGCGGCACCGGGCTCGAAGTGGTAGCTGATCGGGAAGGTCAGCCCCGCCTCGTCGGAGTCCTGCCACGCCGTGGGGAAGTCGGTGGCCCGTACGTCGTCGGCCGTGTCGTGGGTCAGCATCGCCGGGTCGAAGGTGAGCAGGTCGGGCTTCTTCTGCCGCGCGCGCTTCCACCACTGGTCGAAGTGCTGCCCGCTCACCACGTCGGCGCCGACGCGGGCGTCGTAGAACTCGAAGAGCGTCTCCTCGTCGACGACGATGTCGCGGCGCCGGGCGCGGTGCTCGAGCTCCTCGGCCTCCTCGAGGAGGCGGGTGTTCTCGGCGAGGAACCGGTGCCGGGAGTCCCACTCGCGCTGCACGAGGGCGTGGCGGATGAAGAGCTCGCGGGCCAGGGCTGCGTCGATGCGGCCGTACTGCACGAGGCGGTCGGCGACCAGCGGGACGCCGTAGAGGGTGACCCGCTCGCGCGCCATCACCGCGGCGCGCTTGCGCGACCAGTGCGGCTCGGAGTAGCTGCGCTTGACCAGGTGCGCGCCGAGGCGCTCGGCCCACTCGGCCTTGATGGCGGCGTTCTGCCGGGCCCACAGCCGCGAGGTCTCGACGAGCTCGGCGCTCATCAGGAAGTCGGGGTTGCGCCCCTTGAGGACGCTGCCGGGGAAGACCGCGAAGCGGGCGTTGCGGGCGCCGAGGTACTCGCGCATCGGACGCCGCTCCCCCGGCTTGCCCTTGTCGCGCTCCTCGAGCGCGCCGACGTGGCTGAGCAGGCCGGAGAGCAGGGCCTGGTGGATGCCGTCCTCGTCGGGGGTGTCGGACGGGTGCCCGACGTGGAGCTTCATCTCCTTGGCGACCTGGCGCAGCTGGGACTCGTAGTCCTGCCACTCGCGGATCCGCAGGTAGTTGAGGTGCTCGCGCTTGCACATCCGCCGGAAGGCGCTCGACGAGAGCTCCTTCTGCTGCTGCTTGAGGTGGCGCCACAGGTTGAGCCAGGTGAGGAAGTCGCTGGTCTCGTGCTTGAAGCGGGCGTGCAGCTGGTCGGCCTGTGCCCGCTGCTCCTCCGGCCGCTCGCGCGGGTCCTGGATGGACAGGGCCGCGGCGATGACGAGCACGTCGCGCAGGCAACCGAGGCGCTCGGCCTCGAGGATCATCCGGCCGAGCCGCGGGTCGATCGGGAGCCGGGCGAGGCGCCTGCCGACGTCGGTGAGGCGGACGCCCTTCCCCCGCTGGTCGAGGAGGGCGCCCTGGCGCCCGTCACGAGACCCGGGTCTCGTGACAGGACTTCGTCCTTCCTCGACCACCGACTGAACCGCGCCGAGCTCCTCGAGCAGGTCGGTGCCGGCCTTGACGTTGCGGCGGTCGGGCGGCTCGACGAAGGGGAAGCGGGCGATGTCGCCGAGCCGGAGGGAGGCCATCTGGAGGATGACGCTGGCGAGGTTGGTGCGGAGGATCTCCGGGTCGGTGAACTCCGGCCGTGCCTCGAAGTCCTCTTCGGAGTAGAGCCGGATCGCGATGCCCTCGGACACGCGGCCGCAGCGCCCGGACCGCTGGTTGGCCGAGGCCTGGCTGATCGGCTCGATCGGCAGGCGCTGCACCTTGGTGCGCACCGAGTAGCGGCTGATCCGCGCGACGCCGGTGTCGACGACGTACCGGATGCCGGGCACCGTCAGCGACGTCTCGGCGACGTTGGTGGCGAGCACGACGCGGCGCACCAGTGAGGAGTGGCTGGAGAAGACCTTGTGCTGGTCGGCCGCGCTCAGGCGGGAGTAGAGCGGCACGACCTCGAGCCGGTCGCCCCGTCCCGATGAGCCCTGCAGCGCGTCGAACGCGTCGGCGGTGTCGCGGATCTCCCGCTCGCCCGGCAGGAAGACCAGCACGTCGCCGGGTCCCTCGGCCGACAGCTCGCGCACGGCGTCGAGGATCGCCTCGGTCTGGTCACGCTGGACCGGCTCGCCCTCCTCGTCGTTCTCGGGCAGCTCGAGGAGCGGGCGGTAGCGGACTTCAACGGGATACGTACGTCCCGAGACCTCGACCACGGGCGCCTTGAAGTGGGCGGCGAAGCGGTCGACGTCGATCGTCGCGCTGGTGATGATGACCTTGAGGTCGGGCCGGCGCGGCAGCAGGCGCCTGAGGTAGCCCAGCAGGAAGTCGATGTTGAGGCTCCGCTCGTGGGCCTCGTCGATGATGATCGTGTCGTACTTGCGCAGGTCGCGGTCGCGCTGCAGCTCCGCGAGCAGGATGCCGTCGGTCATCAGCTTGACCCGGCTGGCGCGGCTGGTGCGGTCGGTGAAGCGGACCTGGTAGCCCACGACGTCGCCGAGCTCGGTGCCCAGCTCCTCGGCGATCCGCTCCGCCACGGACCGGGCGGCGATGCGCCGCGGCTGGGTGTGGCCGATCAGCTTGCCGCCGTCGGCCGACCCGAGCCCGCGGCCCAGCTCGAGGCAGATCTTCGGCAGCTGGGTGGTCTTTCCCGACCCGGTCTCGCCGGCGACGATGACGACCTGGTGGTCACGGATGGCAGTGGCGATGTCCTCGCGGCGCGCGGAGACCGGGAGCTCGGCCGGGTAGGTGATCTTCACAACGGGCGCCATTCTCGCCCACCGCGGCAACCGGGTTTTCGCTGGCCCGGGTCACGAGGCCGAGCCCTCGTCGTCCTCGGGCGCGGTGGTGGGCGGCAGCTGGCCCGGTACGCCGCGGGGACCGCCGCGCATCCCGTCACGACCACCCGGACCGCGGTCGTCGTCGCGCTGCACCCAGCCGCCGCGGTCGCCCGGACCGTCGTCGGTCACGGCCTGGACGGTCGCCAGGCCGAGGCCGCCGACGATGATCCCGGCGAGGGCCGAGGCGATCAGCGCACCGAGGCTGTAGGCGCGCTGGCCGTCCGACTGCCGGGCGGCCCGGAAGCGCTCCCGGAACCCGCGTCGTCCGGACCCGGTCGCGACGGGTGCGTCGGCCGCGTCGGCCGCGTCGGCCGCGTCGTCGGACGGCGGCGGGGTGGGCACCGCGGACTGCGCGCCTGCGGGCCGCACGGGCTGGGTCTCGTCGTGGCTCTCGGGCCGGGGCGTGTCGTCGCTCATGGCTCGAGCCTCGGCCGGTTTGCTGTGGACGACCTGTGCGCCGCCCGTGAGGCTGCCAAGACATCCCGGAAGAGATCCGCCCCACCATGTCGAGAACCGCTCGACGGCTCCGTCCCCGGGGTGGACGCGGCCACAATGGGCCGCACGTGAAAGGAGATCCGAGATGCCGAAGTACCTGCTCCTCAAGCACTACCGCGGTGCCCCCGCCGGCGTGAACGACGTCCCGATGGACCAGTGGACGCCCGGGGAGGTCGATGACCATATCCAG
This sequence comes from Nocardioides sp. T5, assembly GCF_048161455.1. Lineage (NCBI taxonomy): Bacteria > Bacillati > Actinomycetota > Actinomycetes > Propionibacteriales > Nocardioidaceae > Nocardioides > Nocardioides sp. T5. The sequence goes on from NZ_CP182415.1 coordinate 3,696,163, forward strand.
TACATGGACGACTTCGCCAACCGGTTGCGCGAGACCGGGGAATTCGTCGACGGCCAGGCCCTGGCGCCCGAGGGCATGTGGGTGCGTCACGACGGCCCCGGCAAGCCACCGGCCGTGGACGGGCCCTTCGCGGAGACCAAGGACCTGATCGCCGGCTGGATGGCGATCGACGTCGAGAGCAAGGAGCGGGCGATCGAGCTCGCCGGTGAGCTGTCCGCCGCCCCCGGCCACGGAGGGAAGCCGATCCACGAGTGGCTCGAGGTGCGACCGTTCCTGCAGCACCACTCCGAGACCATCGAGTGAGCCGACCCGTGGACGAGGTCGTCCTACGTGGGGTCGTGCCGCAGGTCATCGCGATCCTCGTCCGCCGCGGAGCCGACTTCGCGGCGGCCGAGGACTCGGTCCAGGACGCCCTCCTCGAGGCGCTGAGGTCGTGGCCCGAGGACCCGCCGCGCGACCCGAAGGGCTGGCTGGTCACCGTCGCCTGGCGGCGCTTCCTCGACGTCGTACGCTCCGAGACCGCGCGGCAGCGGCGTGAGCTCGCGGTCGACCTCGAGCCGGAGCCGGGCCCGACCGGGTCGGTCGACGACACGCTCCAGGTGTTCTTCCTCTGCGCCCACCCGGCGCTGACGCCCACCTCGGCAGTCGCGCTGACCCTGCGCGCGGTGGCGGGGCTCACCACGAGGCAGGTCGCCGAGGCCTACCTCGTGCCCGAGGCGACGATGGCGCAGCGGATCAGCCGCGCGAAGCGCACCGTGGCGGGCGAGTCGTTCGACCGGCCGGGCGACCTCGCCACGGTGCGGCGGGTGCTCTACCTCGTCTTCAACGAGGGCTACACCGGGGACGTCGACCTCGCCGCCGAGGCGATCCGGCTGACGCGCGAGCTCGCGCGGCTGCGTCCCGGCGACCCCGAGACAGCCGGGCTGCTCGCGCTCATGCTGCTCCACCACGCGCGGCGCCCCGCGCGCCGGCGCGAGGACGGGACGCTCGTCCCGCTCGCCGACCAGGACCGCTCGCTGTGGGACACCGCGCTGATCGAGGAGGGCGTCGCGGTCCTGCAGGCCGCGCTCGCGCAGCAGCGACGCGGCGAGTACCAGCTCCAGGCGGCGGTCGCTGCCCTCCATGCCGACGCCCCGAGCGCGGCGGAGACCGACTGGGTGCAGGTCGTGCAGTGGTACGACGAGCTGCTGGCGCTGACCGGCAGCCCGGTCGTTGGGCTCAACCGGGCCGTTGCCGTGGGCGAGGCAGACGGTCCCCGGGCGGGCCTCGCGGCGCTCGCCGAGGTGGACCCCGACGTGCCCCGTCACCGCGCCGCAGCGGCGTACCTCCACGAGAGGGCGGGCGACCGCGACACCGCCGCGCGGCTCTACGCCGAGGCCGCGGAGCTCGCGACCAACCTCCCCGAGCGCACCCACCTGACCCGGGAGGCGGCCCGGCTCAACCGGGCAGCCCGCTGACAGGCGGCCCACAGCAGACGCACAGCAAGCCGCGGCAGGATGTCGCCCGTGCAGCTCACCCGCCCCGACGGCTCCCCCGTCCGCGTCCTCGTCGTCGACGACGAGGTCAACATCGCCGAGCTCCTCGCGATGGCCCTGCGCTACGAGGGGTGGGAGCTGCGGATGGCCCACAGCGGGGGCGACGCGGTCGCCGCGGCGCGTGACTTCCGACCCGACGCCGTGGTCCTCGACATCATGCTGCCCGACTTCGACGGCCTCGAGGTGCTGCGCCGCATGCGTGCCGACGGCAGCGACGTACCCGTCCTCTTCCTCACCGCGAAGGACGCCGTCGAGGACCGCATCGCCGGCCTCACCGCAGGAGGCGACGACTACGTCACCAAGCCGTTCTCCCTCGAGGAGGTCGTGGCGCGGCTGCGCGGCCTGATCCGGCGCGGCGGCACCGCGGCCCAGGCCGAGGCGGGCCACGTGCTGGTGGTCGGCGACCTCACCCTCGACGAGGACAGCCACGAGGTGCGGCGCGGCGACGACGAGATCACCCTGACCGCGACCGAGTTCGAGCTGCTGCGCTTCCTGATGCGCAACCCGCGGCGCGTGCTCAGCAAGGCACAGATCCTCGACCGTGTCTGGCAGTACGACTTCGGCGGCCAGGCCAACGTCGTGGAGCTCTACATCTCCTACCTGCGCAAGAAGGTTGACGCCGGTCGTGAGCCGATGATCCACACCATGCGCGGCGCCGGGTACGTCCTGAAGCCGGCGCCGTGACCGCGCTCACCCCCCGGATCCCCCGCACCCTGACCGCGCGGCTCGTCGCGGTGGTCGTGCTCCTCGTCGCGGTGACCGCCGCGGTCATCGGCACCGCGACGGCGCTCGTGATGAAGGACTACTTCACCGACCGGCTCGATGACGAGGTGCGCGGCTCGCTCGCCCGCGAGTTCGGTCCGCCGACCGACTTCGGCCCCGGACGTCGCGGCGACGATCGTGGACCCGGCGGCCAGCGCATCGGCACCCTGACCGCCGTCCTCCCCAGCACGACGGGCGGCCCGTACGGCGTCGTGGTCGAGGACGCCTCCCGGGGGGGCGTGGACGAGCTGCCCGTCTCGGCCGAGGTCCTCGACCGGCTCGAGGACGTGCCCGCCGACGGACGGGTGCGGGAGGTGGACCTGCCGGGCCTCGGCACCTACCGGGTCATCGCTGCCGGCGACGGCAGCACCACGGCCGTGGCCGGCCTCCCGACCGACGAGGTCGACGAGACGCTCGCCTGGCTGGTGACCATCGTCGTCGTCGTCGGGGCGGGAGCGGTGGCAGCCGCCGGCGCCGCGGGCACGGTCGTCGTACGCCGTCAGCTGGCGCCGCTGCGCGAGGTGGCCGCGACCGCGCACCGGGTCGCCGAGCTGCCGCTGGCCTCCGGCGAGATCGAGATGACCGAGCGGGTGCCGGAGCGGCTGACCGACGAGCGCACCGAGGTGGGGCAGGTCGGCTCGGCGCTCAACGCGATGCTCGACCACGTCGAGGACTCCCTCGGCCAGCGCCACCTCAGCGAGCAGCAGGTGCGGCAGTTCGTCGCCGACGCCTCGCACGAGCTGCGGACGCCGCTCGCGACGATCGCGGGCTACACCGAGCTGGCCCGCCACCGCCCCGAGACCAGTGGCACGGCACTCGCCAAGGTCGAGACCGAGTCCGCACGGATGACCGCCCTGGTCGAGGACCTGCTGCTGCTCGCCCGCCTCGACTCCGGCCGTCCGCTGGAGCGGCAGCCGGTCGACCTGTCCCGCCTCCTGCTCGAGGCCGTCGACGACGTACGCGTGGTCGACGCGGAGCGGTCCTGGCGGCTCTCCCTGCCCGACGAGCCCATCACCGTCACCGGCGACGAGGCCCGGCTGCACCAGGTCGTCAGCAACCTGCTGGCCAACGCCCGCACGCACACGCCTCCGGGCAGCACCGTGACCGTCACCGCGACCGGCCACGGCTTCACCGTCCACGACGACGGCCCCGGCTTCCCCCCGGAGCTGACGCCGCACGCGTTCGAGCGCTTCACCCGCGGCGACGCCGCCCGCACCCGCGGCGGCGCGGGCCTCGGCCTGTCGCTCGTGGAGGCGATCGTCGGAGCGCACGGCGGGGCAGTGACGCTCGAGAGCCGGCCCGGGGACACGACGATCGCCGTGGCCCTGCCCCCCGCTCCTGTGTAAACGCCGGTTACGGTGCTGGCATGAGCCTGACCACCCTCACCGACAAGGTCGTCGTCATCACGGGTGCGGGGTCCGGCATCGGCCGCGCCCTCGCCGTCCGCAGCGCCCGGGCCGGCGCCCTCCTCGCGCTCTCCGACCGGGACGCCGACGGCCTCGCCGAGACCGTGGGGCTGGCGGAGCGGGCGGGCGCCACGACGGTCCGTCACGACGTCGTGGACGTCTCGGACCGCGCGGCGGTCGCGACCTGGGCCGCCGACGTCGTCGAGGAGCTCGGCCGGGTCAACCTGGTGATCAACAACGCCGGCGTGAGCGCCACCGGGGACTTCACCGACCTCACCTACGACGACATGGACTGGATCGTCGGGATCAACTTCTGGGGCGTGGTCCACGGATCCAAGGAGTTCCTGCCCCACCTCATCGCGTCGGGCGACGGCGCCCTGGTCAACATCTCCTCGCTCTTCGGTCTCGTCTCCGTTCCCGGGCAGTCGGCCTACAACGCCACCAAGTACGCCGTCCGCGGGCTGACCGAGGCGATCCGCGGCGAGATGCTGGTGGCGGGGCACCCCGTGACGGTCACGTGCGTCCACCCCGGCGGCGTCCGCACCGGCATCAGCCGCCACGGACGCAAGGCCGCCGGGCTCGACGCCGCCCGCATCGACAGGCTCTTCGACACCAAGCTCGCCAAGATGTCGCCCGACCGGGCCGCGGAGATCATCCTCGACGGCGCGCTCGCCGGGAAGCCGCGCGTCCTCGTCGGCCTCGACGCCCACGTCATCCACCAGCTCGCTCGGATCCTGGGCGCCCGCTACCAGGACGTCGTGGCCCGCTGGACCGCCCGCATGCCCCTCCGCTGACCGGGCAGTTCCTGCCCGTCTCCGGCCCCGACCGGGCGCTTCCTGCCCGTCTCCAGACGTGACCGGGCACTTCCTGCGCAGGAAGTGCCCGGTCGACGCGCCGGACGGGCAGGAAGTGCCCGGTCGGCATAGGTTGGCGCCCATGGAGCCCGGGACCCCGATCCGCTGCGAGATGACCAAGTGGGGTGACCGGCCGCACTGGCGGTTCGACGGCGTCTTCCTCGGCACCGACGAGCACGGCGAGTGGCTCGGCTTCCCGGCGGGGACGCACAACCAGCGACCCGGGCACCAGTTCCACTCCGCCGTCGCGGCGGTGACGCTCGTCCAGCCCGACCGCTGGCACCTGCCGACCTTCCAGGCCCCCGGCATCTGGTGCGACCTCTACATCGACGTCACCAGCCCGGCGACCTGGGACGGCCACGTCCTCCGGGCGGTCGACCTCGACCTCGACGTGATCCGCCTGCCCGACCCGCTGCCGACCGTCGAGTCGGCCCCGTGGGACGTCCACCCGGTCGGACCGGGCGAGGTCTTCGTCGACGACGAGGACGAGTTCGCCGAGCACCAGGTGGTCTACGGCTACCCCGCCGACGTGGTCGCGAGCGCGCAGGCCAGCTGCGACGAGCTCGTCGCGGCCGTGCGCGCCGGCCTGCCGCCGTACGACGGTGCGCACCGGCGCTGGCTCGAGGAACTCACCCGTCTGACGTCCGTCTGAGCGCCCGCCGCTCGGCGCGGGTCATCGCCCGGAACGGGCCGACGAGCCGCGGTCCTGCCAGCCGGCTCTCCAGCCTGCGCGCCTCCCGCTTGAGCGGCTGGGCGACGTACTCACCCAGGATCACGCCCGAGGCCAGCGCGATCGCGACCGAGATCGCCGTCATCAGCGCGAGGATGCCCTGGGAGACGAAGGCACCGCCCTCGGCGAGGAAGGCGAGGCCGCGGTAGATCGACAGGCCGGGCAGGAACGGCACGATCGCCGGCACCGCCACGACGAGCGGCGGCACCCGCACGCGCCCGGCGACGGCGTAGGCGACGAGGCCGATGAAGAACGCCGCCCCGCCAGCAGCCGTCGCCCGCCCGAAGCCGGCCACCGAGATGCCCTGGGAGATCAGCGCCGCGACCGCGGTGATGAGCGCGATCGGCACCACGGCACGCCGCGGGGCGTACGACGCCACGCTGAAGGCGGCCGCAGAAACCGCTGCCCCCGCGAGCACCGCAGGCAGGTCCGAGATGCCCAGCGCACCGGGCACCAGCTGGCCGAGCTCCAGGCCGACGCCCCCTGCGACCGAGATGCCGAGCGCGACGCCTGCGATGATGCCCGCGGTGGCCATCATCGCCTCGATGAGCCGGGCGCTGGAGGTCAGGTAGAAGCCGGTGAGCGCGTCCTGCACGGCGCCCATCAGGCCGATCCCGGCGAGCAGCATGATGATGTTGGCGGTGACGACGAGCGACGGGTCCACCTCGATCGGGGTGGCCGCCACCGCCGCGGCCAGCAGCGTGGCGATCGCCCCGCCGGCGACCTGGAGGTAGAAGAACGGCAGTCGTCGGCGTGCCAGCACGATCTGCACACGGTCGATGAGGGCGGCCGCGACCGCCGCGACGACCGAGACGACCGGCCCGCCGCCGAGGAAGACGCCGACGGCTGCGGCCATCACCATCCACGCGACGGTGACCCCCCAGCGCGGCAGGGCGTGGCCCAGCGAGACGATCGTCGCCATCCGCGAGCGCGCGAGGTAGAGGTCGGCCTGGTCGGTGAGGATGTCGCGCACGAGGTGGTCCACCGCGGTGAGGTCCTCGTAGTCGATGTCGCGCTGCTGGACGTGGCGCAGCATCAGCGTCGGTACGTCGTCGGGCGAGCGCTGGTGGCTCATCGAGAGTGCCGTGAAGGTCACGTCGATCTCGGCCGAGCGCAGCCCGAGGTGGTCGGCGACCGATCGCATGGTCGCGGTCACGTCCGCGGCCCCGGCGCCCGAGGACAGCAGCATCTCCCCGATGCGCAGGCAGAGGTCCATCGTCAGGTGGATCTCGCGCGCCCGCTCGGCCTCGAGCTGCGCCTCCAGCTCGGCCTGCGGATCGTCGTCGTCCGGGGTGCGTGATCGTCCGTCCAGCTGGTCCACCCGGCCATGGTGGCAAAGGCCGGATCCCACCCGGCACAGGGGTGAGCCCCGCACCGCGGAGGCGTCCCTAGACTCGAGGCATGCGCATCGACTTCCACGCGTCGCCGGAGCCGACGCTCGGGGTGGAGTGGGAGTTCGCGCTCGTCGACCGGACCAGCCGCGACCTCGTCAGCGTCGCCTCCGAGGTGCACGAGCTCGCCGGCGGTCGGCTCGACCGGCCCGAGCGGCTGCACAAGGAGCTGCTGCGCAACACCGTCGAGGTGGTCACCGGCATCTGCGACACCGTCGGCGAGGCCGTGGCCGACCTGCGCGACACCCTGGCCGTCGTCCGTCCCGCGGCCGCCGAGCTCGGGGTCGACCTCCTCGGCGCCGGGTCCCACCCCTTCGCCGACTGGTCCCACCAGCAGCTCACCGAGGGCCACCGCTACGCCGAGCTCATCAACCGCACGCAGTGGTGGGGCCGCCAGATGCTGATCTGGGGCGTCCACGTGCACGTGGGGATGCCCGAGCGCGACCGGGTGATGCCGGTCCTGGCGTCGATGCTGACGACGTACCCCCACCTCCTCGCGCTGTCGGCCAGCTCCCCCATCTGGGCCGGCCAGGACACCGGCTACGCGTCCAACCGCGCGTTGATGTTCCAGCAGCTCCCGACCGCCGGCTTGCCGTTCGCGTTCGACACGTGGGCCGAGTTCGAGAAGTGCATCGCCGACCAGACCACGACCGGGATCATCGACTCGATGTCCGACGTGCGCTGGGACGTGCGCCCCGCTCCGCACCTGGGCACCCTCGAGCACCGGGTGTGCGACGGCATGTCGGACCTCGGCGAGCTCGCCGCCCTCACCGCGCTCGTCCACTGCCTCGTCGTCGACCTCGACACCCGGCTCGCCGCGGGCGAGCGGCTGCCGACCCTGCCGCCGTGGCAGGTGCAGGAGAACAAGTGGCGCGCCGCCCGCTACGGCCTCGACGCGATCGTCATCCTCGACGACAGCAACCGCGAGCGGCTGGTGACCGAGGACCTCGACGACCTCCTCGAGCACCTCACGCCCGTGGCCAAGCGGCTCGGCTGCGAGGCCGAGCTGCGCACCGTCGCCGACATCCCCGTCCGGGGTGCGTCCTACCAGCGCCAGCGCGCGGTCGCCCACGAGTCCGGCGGCGACCTCGTCGCGGTCGTCGACGCCCTCGTCGACGAGCTGGCCCACTCGCTGGAGTCCTGAGGTCCTTCCTGGGAGCGGGCCCGACGCCCGCCCTTGTGGCGCTCGCCGGGGGACGAGAGGATGCCCGGACCTCCCGCCTCGCTCGGCGCCGAGGCCGAGACGGAGGAGCAGCCAGTGGTGGACCCGATCGACCCGACCGCGACCGGCTTCCTGCTCGCCGAGAACCGCAACATGCCGATGCACGTCGGCGGGCTCCAGCTCTTCGAGAAGCCCGAGGGCGCGGGCCGCGGCTACGTCCGCGAGATGTACGAGCAGATGCGCGACGTCGAGGAGGTCGCGCCGCTCTTCCTCAAGCACCCGCACCGCTCCGCGCGTACGGCGGGGCAGCTGGTGTGGGTGCCCGACGAGCAGTTCGACATCGAGCACCACGTCCGCCACAGCGCGCTGCCCAAGCCCGGGCGCATCCGCGAGCTGCTGGAGCTCTGCTCGCGGCTGCACAGCACCCGCCTGGCCTGGGAGCGACCGCTGTGGGAGGCCCACGTCATCGAGGGCCTGCGCGACGGTCGCGTGGCGATGTACACCAAGACCCACCACGCCCTCGTCGACGGGGTCTCGGCGATGCGGCTGCTCGCGAGCGTCCTGTCGACCGACCCCGACGAGCGCGACATGCCGGCGTTCTGGGGAGCACGGCCGCGACCGCCGCGCGACGAGCCCGCACCCACCGGGGACACGTCACTGTCCGACGTCACGTCCGCCACGCTGCGTACGGCGCTCGCGATCGCGTCGGAGGCCGCCGGCATGCCCGGCGCGCTGGTCCGCACCCTCAACAAGAGCGTGCGCAACGAGACCTCCGCGCTCTCGCTCTACGCGCCCCGCACGATGCTCAACCAGAACATCACCGGCTCACGCCGCTTCGCCGCGCAGGACTGGCCGGTCGAACGGCTGCGAGCGGTCGGCAAGGCGAGCGGCACCACCATCAACGACGTGGTCCTGGCGATGGTCAGCGGCGCCATGCGGACCTACCTGCTCGACCTCGACGCACTGCCCGACACCACCTTGATCTCGATGGTGCCGGTCGGCCTCAACGCCAAGCAGTCGCATCTCGCCTCGGCCGACGGCGGCAACGCGGTCGGCGCGGTGATGGTGCAGCTCGGCACCCACCTGCCCGACCCGGCCGACCGGCTGGCGGCGATCCACCGCTCGATGAAGGACGGCAAGGACAGCCTCTCGGTGATGACGCCGACGCAGATCCTCGCGATGAGCGCGCTCGGGCAGGCGCCCGCCATCCTCGGCCCGTTCCTGCGGATGCAGGGCATCGTCCGCCCGCCCTACAACCTCATCGTCAGCAACGTCCCCGGCCCGCGCACCACCCACTACTGGAACGGCGCGAAGCTCACCGGCACCTACCCGCTCTCCATCCCGATCAACGGGATGGCCCTCAACATCACCTGCACCTCCTACGACGGCAAGATGTGCTTCGGCCTCACCGGCTGCCGCCGCACTGTCCCCCACCTCCAGGTGCTGCTGCAGTACCTCGACGACGAGCTGATCGCCCTCGAGCGCGCCGCCGGCGCCTAGGCTGGCGCGCGTGCCCGACGAGCCCGTGTGGAACACCCTCCACGTCGGCGACAACCTGGACGTTCTGCCGACGCTCTCGCCGGGGTCGGTCGACGTCGTCTACACCGACCCGCCCTACAACACCGGCAACGACTTCGCCTACGCCGACCGCTTCCGCGACGGCTCGCACGCGGACCCGTACGCCGGGCGGCACGCCGCCTGGACCGCGATGATGCGCCCCCGGCTCGAGGCCGTCCGCGATGTCCTCGCCCCGCACGGGGCCGTCTTCGTCAGCATCGACGACAACGAGGTCGCCCACCTGCGGCTGCTGATGGACGAGGTCTTCGGCGAGGCCAACTTCATGGCGCAGGTCGTGGTCAACCTCAACCCCAAGGGCCGCCAGCTGGGCCGCGGGTTCGCGACCAGCCACGAGTACGTCCTGGCGTACGCGCGCCACCTCCCGGACTGCCTGGTCGACGGGTCGACGACCGAGGCCGTCGACGAGGCGGACTTCCCGCTGACCACCTCTGACGGGCGCCGGTTCCGCTACCTCCCGCTGCGCAACACCAACAAGAAGTTCAACCCCGTCAGCACGCCGACGCTCCACTACCCGCTCCACGGCGACCCGGTGACCGGCCGGGTCTCGATCACCGAGTTCGACGGCAGCACCGCCCTCACGCCCGTCTTCGGCGACGGGCGTCCGGCGGTGTGGCGGTGGTCGCGGCCGCGGGTCGAGGAGCGACCCGACGACCTCGAGTGCCGGGTCATCCGCGGCCGCGGCGGGGAGCGCGCCGACATCTTCCAGCGCGACTGGCTGCACCGCGAAGGCGGGCGTCGCAAGAAGCTGCGCACCATCTGGCTGGCCGAGGAGATCGGCTCGACCGACACGGCGGTCGCCGAGCTCAAGGCGCTCGTCGGCCACGTCTTCGAGTCACCCAAGCCGACCGGCCTCGTCCGCCGGATCCTGTCCACACTGCCCGCCGACGCGGTCGTGCTCGACCCGTTCGCCGGCAGCGGCACCACCGGTCACGCCGTCGCGATCGCCAACGCCGCCGACGGCGGCACCCGGCGCTGCATCAGCATCAACTCTGCCGAGCCGACCCGCGAGGGCTCCAACGCCCGGCTCGCGGGCCTGGCCACGGTCGCCGACATCACCCGCGCCCGGCTGGCCGCAGTGAGCGCGAGCGTCGGCGGGGGCCTGGAGATCCAGGATCCGCCGCCCGCCGAGACGGGATCGGGGAACGACAGCTCGCCCTGAGCGAGCCTGGACTCCCCGGTGGTCGACCGGGCGCCCGATGCTCCGGCTTACCGGAATCGCTCATCCCAATTTTCCCACCAGTCCCACGACGTCCTTTACTGTGGAGCGCGTGTCTTCCTCCACGCGTCGTTCCCAGCCTTCCGCACGCCGCCCGGTGCCCGCTCGCGGGCGGGCGCTGACGCTCGCCACCGCGGGCGTGCTGGTCGCGGGTCTCGCGCTCAACGTGGGCGTCGCTCCCTCGGTCGCCGACGACGGCGAGCGCGGCGGTGACGTGCAGGGCCGCGGGCTGAGCCACGGCGCGGACAGCGGCTACCGCGGTCGCAACCAGACCTCCGACGGCAAGCCCGGTCTCGTGGTCGGTCCTCCGATCAACGCGCGCGGTCGCACGGTGCGGGTGCTCAACGACGTCAGCTACGAGATCGCGCCCGGCGTGGTGCTGCGCGAGTGGGACCAGGTCGACGGCCGCCAGCCCATCGGGCAGGTCCGGATGAACCTCGTGACCGTCAGCCTCGACGCCCCCAACATCTCCTTCGAGGAGTTCTCCCCCACCTACGTCACCAGCCGCAAGAAGGTCAGCCAGCTCGGCGGGTGGAACGACGCGCTGACCGCCGTCAACGGCGACTTCTTCGACATCGGCAGCACCGACGCCCCGCTCGGCGTGACGGTCAACCGCGAGGACGGCATCCTCACCGGGTCGCGCGAGGGCTGGATCCCGGGCGTCAACTCGTCCCTGTGGTTCGACGACTCCGGCCCGCACGTCAGCCCGCTGGCCATCGACTGGACGATCCGCCAGCGCCGAGCGTGGACCGTCAGCGGGGTCAACCACCCGACCGTCCCGTCGGGCCAGATCGGCGTCTTCACCTCCGACTGGCACCGCACCGAGGGCTACAAGGTGACGGCCGGCAAGAAGCGGGCGCGCGAGGTCATCCTCCACAAGAACCGGGTCGTCTCCAACCGGCCCAAGCTCTCCGACGGTCGCAAGATCAAGAAGAAGGAGCGGGTGCTCATCGGCACCGGCCCCGCCGCCGCGAAGCTCAAGAACCTCAAGCGCGGCAAGAAGCTCACGATCTCCCAGCGCATGGTGGGCGGCAAGCCGACGGTCGCGATCAGCGGCGACCGCCCGCTGCTCGTCAACGGTCTCCGCACCGTCGTCAACAACACCATCGCCCACCCGCGCACGGCGGTCGGCATCGACGCCGACGGTCGCAAGCTGCTCATCCTCGTCGTCGACGGCCGCTCGGCGGCCAGCCGCGGCTACACGATGGTCGAGCTCGCCGACATCATGACCAACCTCGGCGCGGAGAACGCCATCAACCTCGACGGCGGCGGCTCCTCGGCGATGTACACCCGCACCGGCACCGGCGGCTTCGGCATCGTCAACGAGCCGTCCGACGGTGCCGAGCGGCTGGTGCCCAACTCGTTCGGCGTGGTCTACCACGGCGCGCTGCCGCCGGTGGTGCCGATCCTGCCGCCCACCCCGACGCCGACCCCCACGCCGACCCCCACGCCGACGCCGACCCCCTGACGGGGCGACCGCTCAGGCGTCGGGCGCCGCGAAGACCACGACGTAGGTGACCGGCGCGAAGCACTGCACCGTGTTCTTCGGCAGCGCCGGGACGACCTGGAAGCCGGCCTCGCCGGCGTCGACGGCCACGCTCCTCGGCGGCTCGCAGCCGGTGGACACGACGGCGCCGTAGGGCGTCGCCCCGGGCGACGTCACCTCGTCCACCGCGGTCGTGACCAGCTCGGGCAGGCCCGCCCCGAGCCCGACCACGAAGTCGGCCACGGCCTGCTCGGTGTCGAGGGCCATGGCCATCGTCGACGGCGACCCGCCGCCCTCGGTCGTCTGGACCAGGACTGCCTCGGTGACGCCGGCGGACCCGGTCGTCCGGATCGGCGCGGAGTCGGGCGGGGTCGACGTGGACGGGGTCTTCGTCGGCGACTCGCCGGGCGTCTCGCCGGGCGTCTCGCTGGGGGTCTCGGACGGGCTGGGCGTGCTCGTCGTGGCCGCCGGATCGGTTGCCGTCCCGGCGTCGTCGTCCCCGCAGGCCGCGAGCCCGCCCGCCAGGGCGAGTGCGGCGAGGACGGCGGAGGCGGACCGGGTGCGTGCGCCCGAGCGGCGCGATGAGGTGCTCGTGGAGGTGGGCATGGTGGTTCGACGATAACGACGCGCGTCCGGCTCCCCCGGAAGACGCGCACGCGGGACGTCGCATCGACTCCGTGCCGACGGTGCTGGCAGGCTGGCGCCATGAGTGGCCCCGAGAACCCGCCCGAGCCGGTCCGCGAGGCCGTCCGCGCGTACGCCGCCCGGCAGCCGCAGCTCGTCGCGGCGACCGCCGGGTGGGTGACCCTGGTCCGCACCCTGCTCGACGACGCGGGCATCGACTACCTCAGCGTCACCGGGCGCACCAAGAGCGTCGCGTCGTTCTCGGCCAAGGCCAACCGCACGCAGGACGGCCGCCCGTTGTACGCCGACCCGCTGCAGGAGGTGACCGACCAGATCGGCGTCCGGGTGATCACCTACGTCCACAGCGACGTGGCCGCCGTCGCCGAGCTGCTCGACGAGGAGCTCACCATCCTCGACGACCGCGACCTCGGCGAGGAGACCGCGCGCGCGGGCCGCTTCGGCTACGCCAGCCGCCACCTGCTCGTGCGCACCGATGCCAACGACGACGAGCACCCCGAGCTCGTCGACGAGCGGGCCAGCATCCAGGTGCGCACGGTGCTCCAGCACGCGTGGGCGGAGTTCGAGCACGACATCCGCTACAAGGGCAACGTCCCCGAGGACGCCGCCGCCGACCTCGACCGCCGCTTCACCCTCGCCGCGGGGCTGATCGAGCTCGCCGACCGCGAGTTCGCCACGATCCGCGAGCGCATCCAGGCGGCCGCGCCCGGGAGCTCCGTCGAGGCCGACGCCGACCACATCGTCGGTCAGGAGCTGGCCACCTTCCTGGCCGGCCACTACAGCGACGCCGGCTGGTCGCACACCGACCACTACGACTGGATCGCCGGGCTGCTCACCCAGCTCGGCATCGACAGCGTCGACGACCTGGCCGACCTGCTCACCTCCGTGGACGCCGACGCGGTGATCCGGCGGATGGGCTACCGCTACCCCGCCGGCGCCGTACGCCGCCTCGACGACGCGCTGCTGGCGATCTTCGGCGAGCAGTACGTCACCCTCGAGGGCAACAGCCACCGGGTCCCGCTGCTGCGCGCGCGACTGGAGAAGCTCAGCACGCCCGAGGGCTGACGTCCGGCCGGGCCCGCTGGCGCCGCGCCCCTAGGGTTGGGCCCATGCGCCGGCTGTCGTGGACCACCCTCACTCCCGTGCTGGCCGCGGTGGCCCTGGCGATCGCGTGGCCCCTGCACCCCGACAGCGCACCGGTGCTCGGGGCCCTGTCCGTCCTGCTGGTCGGCGTCGTGCTCGCTGCCGTTCACCACGCCGAGGTCGTCGCCCACCGCGTCGGAGAGCCCTACGGGTCGCTGGTGCTGGCGGTCGCGGTGACGATCATCGAGGTGGGGCTCATCGTCACGCTGATGGTCACCACCGACAAGGACACCGCCGGGCTGGCCCGCGACACCGTCTTTGCGGCGGTCATGATCACCCTCAACGGCATCGTCGGCATCTCGCTGCTCGTCGGCGCGCTCAAGCACCACCTCGCGGTCTTCAACCCCGAGGGCACCGGCGCGGCGCTGGCCACCGTCATCGCGCTCGCCGTGCTGTGCCTGGTCGTCCCGTCGGTCACGACGTCCGAGCCCGGCCCGGAGTTCACCGGCGCCCAGCTGGCGTTCGCCGCGATCGCGTCGCTCGCGCTCTACGGGATGTTCGTGTTCACCCAGGCCATCCGGCACCGCGACTTCTTCCTGCCGGTCACGCAGGACGCCCACTCGCCCCTCGTCACGTCGAAGGCGGCCGAGGACGCAGCCGCAGCGCGCGCCGCCGCCGACGCCGGCTCGTTCGAGCACGAGCCCGCGGACCTCGACCACGACGGGCACGCGGACCCGCCCACCGACCGGGCCGCCGTGACCAGCCTCGGGCTGCTCGTCGTCTCCCTGGTCGCCGTGGTGGGCCTGGCCAAGATCGAGTCCCCGGCCATCGAGTCAGGCGTGGCGGCGCTCGGCTTCCCGCCCGCGGTCGTCGGCGTCGTCATCGCGCTCCTCGTGCTCGCCCCGGAGACGATCGCCGCCGTCCGGGCCGCGACCCTCAACCGCGTCCAGGTCAGCCTCAACCTCGCGCTCGGCTCGGCGATGGCGTCCATCGGCCTCACCATCCCCGCCATCGCGATCGCCAGCATCTGGCTCGACGGTCCGCTCGAGCTCGGGCTCAACCAGCTCCAGACCGTGCTGCTGATCCTCACCGCGGCCGTCGCGATCCTCACCGTCGTACCCGGCCGGGCGAAGCCGCTCCAGGGCGGCGTGCACCTCGTGCTGCTGGCGGCGTTCCTCTTCCTCACGATCGCGCCCTGACGACCGCGCCACGTCGACACGCTCTGTCGACACGCCGCCGGACGCACACGAGCGGTGGCCCACCCACACCCCGGAGCGCCGGAACGTGGGTGGACCACCGCTCGGGCGGAGGTCGGGCGATCAGCCGAAGTAGGTCGCGTAGATCTCGTCGTAGGTGCCGTCCTCGCGGAGGTCCGCGAGCGTGCTGTTGATGGAGCGCAGGAGCGGGATGTTGCCGTCCTTCTTCACCGCCATGCCGTACTGCTCACCGGTGTCGAACTCCCGCGACAGCTTGAGCTTGCGGTTGTCGGAGACGAACTGGCCCGACACCGTGTTGTCGAGCATCGCCGCGTCGAGCTCGCCCGCCGCCAGCGCGGCCTGCAGGCCCGCCGCGTCGTCGTACGCCACGACCTGCGTGGACTCCGGGGCGAAGTCGCTCAGGTAGGTCTCGCCGGTGGTGTCCTTCTGCACGCCGACCCGCTTGCCCGCGAGCTCCGGGAGCTGGTCGAGGCCGGAGCCGCGCGGCGTGATGAGCGCCTGCTTGGCGTCGAAGTAGGGGCTGGAGAAGTCGAGGACACGGGCCCGCTCGCCGGTGATCGTCATCGCGGAGATGGCGACGTCGCACACGTCGTTGTTGAGCGAGTTGCCCGACGTGATGTCGTCGAACGACACGTCGATCACGTCGAGGTCCGCGTCCAGGCTGTCGGCGACCTTGCGCACCAGGTCGATGTCGAAGCCGGTGGGCTTGCCACCCTCCTCGTACTCGAACGGCGCGTAGGGCATGTCGGTGCAGACGGTGAGCGCGCCGCTGAAGACCAGCGACACCTCGCTCAGCGCGTCGGCCTCGTCGGCGCTGGCGCTGCCGCCGCAGGCGCTCAGCGTGGCCATCAGGGCCACGGAGGACAGGGCGGCGAGCGCGGTGCGGGCAGGGCTCAGCCGTCGGACGGTGCGGGTCATGGCGTCAGTTCGCATTCACGGTGAGCGACTCGCGCAGTCGCATGAGGGCGTATTCGGTGATCTTCACGAGCGCGCCCTTGGCCTGCTCGCGGTCGCGGGCGTCCAGGCTGATGATCGGTACGTCGGCGGGCAGGGCCAGCGCGGCGGCGATCTCCTCGGCGGGGTAGCGCGGGACGCCGTCGAACTCGTTGACGGCGACGATGAACGGGATCCCCTTGGACTCGAAGTAGTCCAGCGGCGAGAACGACTCGTCGAGGCGCGCCACGTCGACCAGCACGATGGCGCCGATGGCGCCGCGGCACAGGTCGTCCCACATGAACCAGAACCGGCGCTGCCCGGGCGTGCCGAAGAGGTAGAGCACGAGGTCCTCGGCCAGCGTCAGGCGGCCGAAGTCCATCGCCACGGTCGTGGTGGCCTTGCTGGGCACGGCAGCGAGATCGTCGACGCCCTCGGACTCGTTGGTGACGAGTGCCTCGGTGCGCAACGGGTCGATCTCCGACACGGCGCCGACGAGCGTCGACTTGCCGACGCCGAAGCCGCCTGCGATGACGATCTTCGTCGACGCGGCCGCGCGCTGTGCCTTAGTAGTTTCGAAGTCCACGGAGGGTCCTTTCGATGAGCTCGAGCCGCTCATCTGTCGACGTGCTGTCGGTGATGGTGGCCTGGATGCGGACCAGGCCCTGCTCGATCAGGTCACCCAGCAGCACCCGGGTCACGCCGATCGGCATCTTGGTGAGGGCCGACACCTCGGCCACGGAACGCCTGTCGCAGACCTCGAGAACCTGCGCAGCAGAAGGAGAGAGCACGGGTGCTTCCGCACCCGCCTGGAGGCGGAGCGTGGCCTCCATGGCCAGCTCGACCTTCGCGGCCGTCCGACCTGCGGTCAGGGTGTAGGACCGGATCAGTCGCGGGCGGTAGCCCTCGTCCTCCGGCTCGGGTGGCGGCGTCACGGCACGAGTCCGGCTCAGCCGCCCGTACCGACGCGGGCCTGGGCCTCGACGGTACGTCCCACGCGGTCCACCAGCAGGGCCATCTCGTAGCCCACCTGGCCGATGTCGGCCTCCTCGGTCGTGAGCACGGTGAGGTTGGAACCGTCACCGACGCTCATGAGCATCAGGAAGCCCATCTCCATCTCGACGATGGTCTGCATCACCGAGCCGCCCTCGAAGAGGCGGGCGGCGCCGACCGCGAGGCTGGCCAGACCGGAGGAGACGGCCGCGACCTGCTCGGCGCGCTCGCCCGGGATGCTGGTGCTCGAGGCCATGAGGAGACCGTCGGCGGACACGAGGATCGCGTGCGCCGCGTCGGGTACGTCGTCGACGAAGCGCGACATCACCCAGTCGAGGTCTCGGTCGTCGCCGGCCGTGCTGGCGACGGGGGCGGCGGAGGTGTCGTGAATCATGAGGGGCCTGCTTCCGTGTGCTGGGTGGAACTCTGGGCTGCTCGTCGACCGCGGGAGACCCCCGCGGTGTGAGCCTGGAGACGGCGGCGGATTGCTTCGGGGTCGCGCGTCTTGGCTGCCGTGGGCGGGGTCACGCTACCGGGGACGAGGCGCTCGCCGGGGGCACGTCGCGGCAGTCCGACCGGGGTGGACTCGACGACCGGAGCAGGCTCGGTGACGTGCTCGGCGATCTCCCAGCCGCGGTCGACCTCGGTCTCGTGCCACTCGCCCTTGCCCTCGCCTGCGAGCCACCCCGAGCGCATCGACTTGAAGATCGGCGACTCGCCACCGGCGCGGGCCGGCTCGGCGCCGTGGGACAGGCCGTTGCTCCCGTGACCGTTGCTCCCGTGATCGTTGCTCCCGTGGCCGTTGGAGCCGTGCCCGTTGGAGCCGTTCGTCCCGTGGCCGTTGGTGCCGTGGCCGTTGGTGCCGTGGCCGTTGGTGCCGTGGCCATTGGTGCCGGGGAGGCCGTGGCCGTCGGTGAGCAGCGCGGCGGCGTCGTACGACGGCACCGGCTCGAGCTCGGGCTCGTGGCGCTCCTCGGGCTCGGACTCGGTCGCGGGCTCGGTCACGGGGGCGGCCGCGACCTCGCTGACCGGCTCCGGCTGACTGACCGGCCGGGCCGGGGTACCGAGACCCAGCGGGTCGTCGGCGTCGACCTGGACCTCGTCGACGCGCGCCGCCGGCTCGGGCTCCGCGACCGGCTCGACCTCGGCGACCGGCTCCGGCTCCACCTGGGCGGCGGGCTCGGGCTGCTCGGGGGCGGCCGGCTCGTCGAAGGCGTCGGCAGGCAGCGGGTCGGACAGCGGGTCGGACAGCGGGTCGGACGCCCGGGAGGGCTGGTCGACGGGCTGCTCGGTCGGCTGCTCGACGACCTCCTCGGCGACCGGCTCGGCGACCGGCTGGTCGACCGGCTGCTCGGTCTTCTCCGCCCGCTCCTCGGCCACGGGCTCCTCGGCCACCTCGGCGCTCCGGGCCTCCTGCTCGGCCTGAGCACGCTGGCGCGAGGCGAGGGCGGTGATCGGGACCACGCGAGCGACCTTCTCGGCACGCTCGCTCGCGGCGCCCTCGACGCCACCGGCGTCGGCAGCGGGCGCAGCGGTGTCGGCACGCTTGCCGAACAGCGGACCGGTCGCGCCGGAGGTCTCCGGCGGCAGGAAGGCCTCGGCCCCCGTCTTGGGCATGTTGGCCCCCGGGTCGCGGCGCGGCAGGAGGCTGCCGAGCGGCGGACGGTCCGGGGTCGGCTCGGACGACGACGACGATGACGACGACGAGGCGGAGGTGGCTGCGGATGCGGCGGCCGGGGCGACGGGGGTCGCGGCCGTGGCGGCAGCGTCCGTCGTACCGGACGCGGCAGGCACGGGCTCCAGCTCGGCGTCCGCCTTGGCGGCCTTGGCCCGTGCCTTCGCCTCGGAGGCGGCGGCGCGCTCGGCGGCCTTGGCCTCGGCCTTCTCGGCGCGGGCTCGGTTGCGGGCCTCCCGCTTGGACAGGACCGGCTCGGCTGCGGCGCCAGCGCCGGCGCCGACCAGCTCGGCGGATTCGGCGGCGGACGCGCTCGACGTCGTGGCCACGGCCGCGGCGGGGGCGGCCGGCGCGCCGGACTGCGTCACGTCGGGCAGCACGGACGGCGGGAGCAGCACGGTGGCCGTCATGCCGCCACCCGGGTTGCGGGCCAGGTGGGCCTCGATGTCGTGGCGCTCGGCCAGACGGGACACCACGAACAGGCCCATGCGCCGGGCGGTGTCGGGCGTGGCCTCGGCGCCGTGCTGGAGGTCGGCGTTGAGCTGCTCGAGCTCGGCCGGCGGCACGCCCAGGCCCGAGTCGGTGATCGTGATCGTCACGCCCTCGGGGCCCTGCTTGGCGGCCAGGCGCACCGGCTCGGCGGGCGGCGAGAAGCTGAGCGCGTTGTCGACGAGCTCGGTGAGCAGGTGGACGACGTCGGGCGCGGCCTCGTCACCGACACGGGTGTTGAGGTTGGAGAGGATCTGCACGCGCTGGTAGTCCTGCACACCGGACGTCGCGGCCTGGAGGGCCTCACCGACGGTCAGGCTGAACTGGCCGGCGGCACGGTTCGGCACATCGGCCAGGATCAGCAGCGAGTCGGCCGTACGACGCATGCGCGAGGCGAGGTGGTCGAGGCGGAACAGCGACTCGAGGCGCTTGGGGTCCTCCTCGTCGTGCTCGAGGCGCTCGATCTGAGCGAGCTGCTGGTTGACCAGCGAGGTCGAGCGGCGAGAGAGCGTCACGAACATCGCGTTGACGGTCTGGCGGAGCTGGGCCTCGCCGGACGCGAGGTGGATGGCCTGGCGGTGGAGGTCGTCGACCGCTCGCGCGACCTGGCCGATCTCCTCGTTGGTGTGGACGTCGATCGTCTTGATCGGCTCCGGCTCCTGGCCGGCCCGGATCCGGGCGACGGCGTCGGGCAGGCGGTGCCGGGCGACGGCGAGGGCGCCGTCGCGGACCTTGCCGATCGGCCCGAGGAGGCTGCGGGCGATGAAGAAGGCGAGAGCGATCGCCGCGGCGAGCGCGAGGAGCGTGAGCACCGCGCCGACGAGGGCGTTGCGCTGGGCGGCGCCGGCCGCCTCGTCGAGGGTCTCGGTGACACCGGTGACCAGGGTCTCGGTGATCTCGTCGTACGGCGCGTAGGCGTCGCGTCCGTCGAGGTCGGTGGCGGCGTCGTCGCGGATCTGCCCGGCGTGGCGGGTGTTCTGCTCGCGCAGGAGCGCGGTCTGGTCATCCGCGCCGTCGACGGATCCGGCGAGACGGTCGATGGCCGCGGCCTCGACGCCGAGCTCGGAGAAGAGCTCCTGGGAGCTGGACTGCGAGAGCGAGGTCGCGACGAGGCCCTGCTGGAGCGCGAGGGACAGGCGACCGCTCATCGCCTGCGAGAGCTGCTCGAGGCGCGGCTCGGGGGTCTCCTGGGCGGCGTTGACGCTGGTGATGAGCTGGCTGACGCTCGACTCGAGCTGCCGGACGAGGGCGATCCAGGTGGCCGGACCGAGCGACTCGGCGCCGTCGCCCCGCATGGCCTGGCTCAGGTCGAGCAGCGCGTTCACGTGGGCGGTCTGCAGCTCGTCGAGCTCGGCGGTGTCGCGCGTCTGGACCAGGGTCTCGGCGTTGCTGGAGATGTCGCTGATGGCGTCGATGAGGTCGCCCTGGCTGGCGGCACTGTCGGACTGCGCCGCCACCATCGCGGCCTCGGAGGCGGTCAGGTAGTCGACGGCGGGCTGGATGATCGTGACCTGCTGGGCGCTCCGGGCAGCCTGCCGGGAGTCGCCGTAGTCGCCGGCCACGCGCAGTCCACCGAGGACGGCCGCGAGCAGCAGCGGGATCGCCAGGGCCAGTGCCATCTTCCGGCCCAGTGGCCAGCCGGCGACCGAGAGACCAGTGCCCTTGCGGGCCCGGGCTGCATCCTGAGTCATGTGTGCCTCGCGTTTGGTGAGCGACTACGTCGAAGTCAGACCGCACCGGTGGGGACCGGCGCAGGCTCAACCTAAGGAGTTCGGCGACATTCCGTGGCGTTTTCACAGAACTCGGGTCAAGGCGGTGTAAAGAGCATCAGGAGGCGCGTAGCCCTCCGTACGACGCGGTCTGGACCGCCTGGAAGACACCGCCCGAGCCCGGGGGCTCCACTGTCGGTCAGGTCGGTCGGGTCAGGCGCGCTCGACCTCGCTCTGCAGCTTGAGGACCGTGGTGCCGTCCTCCTGCTCGATGACGTACGCCGGGTCGTCGTCGCTGCCCTTGCGGGTCACCTTCTCACCCTTGGTGGTGCGGGAGACCTCGTCGTGGCGGACCTCCTTCACGGTGCCCTCGGCCCACGAGGAGCCCCACTTCCACTTCACGCTCGTGCCGGTGCGGATCGCCATGGGTCCACCGTGCCACCGCGCGCCAGCGCCCGGGCCACCCTCAGGAGCGGACGTGCATCCGCTCGCCCTGGGGGCCGAAGATCGCCAGCACCTCCGCCGGCGTCGGCCCGGGATTGCCGATCCAGTGCGGCGTGCGCGTGTCGAACTCGGCGACCTCGCCGGGCTCGAGGACCAGGTCGCGGGTGCCCAGGACGAGGCGGACCCGGCCGCTGAGGACGTAGAGCCACTCGTAGCCCTCGTGGGTCTGCAGCGTCGGGAGCGGGTCGTCCTCGACCGGCATGACCATCTTGAAGGACTGGAGCCCGCCGGGGCGGCGGGTCAGGGAGATGAAGGTGCGCCCGTGCCGCACGACGGGCTTGGAGCGGATCCGCGGGTCACCCGTCTCGGGGGCGTCGACCAGCTCGTCGAGGGCGACGCGGTGGGCGCGCGCGAGTGGCAGCAGCAGCTCGAGGGTCGGCTTCCGCTGGCCCGACTCCAGCCGCGACAGGGTGCTCACCGAGATGCCCGTCTCCTCGGCGAGGTCGGTCAGCGTGGCCTCGCGCTCCAGCCTCAGCTGGCGCAGTCGGGGTCCGACCGCGCGCAGCACTCCCTCGTCGTCCATGACCCGCAGTTTGCCACTCCAGCAAGAATGTTTGTCAATCGCGCACCCCGGCTGCATGCTCGTCCCATGAGCGAGAACGAGACGTACGACGTGGTGGTCATCGGTGGCGGCGTGGCCGGGCTGAGCGGCGCGATGGCGCTGGGCAGGTCGAGGCGGAGCGTCCTGGTGGTCGACGCCGGCGAGCCCCGCAACGCCCCCGCCGACCACGCCCACAACTACCTGGGCCGCGAGGGCGTGCCCCCGCTGGAGCTGCTCGCGGACGGCCGCGCCGAGGTGGCGGCGTACGGCGTCGAGGTCGTCACCGACCGCGTCGTCGGGCTGTCCGGCGAGGTCGACGGCTTCCTGGTCACGACCGAGGGTGGCCGGAGGTACGGCGCCCGCCGGGTGCTGGTCACCGGCGGCGTGGTCGACGAGCTGCCCGACGTGCCGGGACTGGCCGAGCGGTGGGGCATCGACGTGCTGCACTGCCCCTACTGCCACGGCTGGGAGGTGCGCGACCAGGCGCTGGCGATCCTCGCGACCACGCCGATGGCCGCCCACCAGGGCCTGCTGTTCAGCCAGCTGTCCGACGACGTCGTGATGGTCGTGCACGACGGCGTCGAGCTGCCCGACGAGGAGCTCGAGAAGCTGGGGGCGATCGGCGTCCGGGTCGTGCACGGCACGCCGCAGGAGGTCGTCGCCACGGACGACGGCGACGTGCTCATCGGGCTCCGGCTCGCCGACGGGTCGGTCCTCGAGCGGCAGGCGATCGTCGTGGCGTCGAAGCCGCACGTACGCGCCGAGTACCTCGCCCCGCTCGGCATCGAGCCGCAGCCCGTCGAGATGGGTGGCGCCGTGCTCGGGTCCGTCATCGCGGTCGAGCCCACCGGCGCCACCTCGGTCCCCGGCGTCTTCGCCGCGGGCAACGCGACCGACATCTCGATGACGTTGATGGCCTCGGCCGCCCACGGCAACCGGGTCGGCGCCTGGATCAACGCCGAGCTCGCCTCCGCCGACGCCGACAGCGCCGTCCGGGCCCGTCGGGACGGGTTCTTCGAACAGCCCGCGTGGGAGGAGCGCTACTCCGGCGACCGCGTGTGGAGCGGCCGGGTCAACGTCCAGCTCGCCGCGGAGGCGCCGTCACTGGCACCCGGCCGCGCCCTCGACATCGGATGCGGTGAGGGCGGTGACGCGATCTGGCTCGCCTCGCAGGGCTGGGAGGTGACGGCCGTCGACTTCGCCGAGGCGGCGCTGGCTCGCACGACCGAGCACGCCCGGGAGGCCGGGGTCGAGGACCGGGTGCACACCCGCCAGGTCGACGTACGCACCTTCGAGCCGACCGGCGAGACGTGGGACCTCGTGACGTCGCACTTCTTCCACCTGCCCGACGGCGGCATGCCCGATGTCGTACGACGACTCGCCGCCGCGGTCGCGCCGGGTGGCACGCTGCTGGTGGTCGGGCACCACCCCGAGGACCTCACCACCGGGCTGCGGCACGGGCACACCTCGTTCATGTTCACCTCCGACGAGCTGGTGCCGGCCCTGCCGCCCGACTTCGTGGTCGAGGTGTCCGAGGCGCGCCCGCGCACGCAGGCGCACCCGGAGACCGGCGAGGAGATCGCCGTGGCCGACGCGGTGCTCCGCGCACGGCGGACCAGCTGAGGCGCCGGTCTCAGGGCAGGCCGAGCCGCGCCAGCACCATCGCGGCGAGCCGGTCGACCGGCAGCGCCGGGTCGACGTCCATCCCGAGCTCGTCGGGCTGGAGCGGCTCGAGGGTGTCGAGCTGCGACTCCAGCAGGCTCGGCGGCATGAAGTGGTCGCGGGCGTTCATCCGGTCGAGGAGCATGTGCTTGTCGCCGGTGCAGTGCACGAAGAACGTGCCCTCGCCGCCGCGCCGCAGCACGTCGCGGTAGGACCGGCGCAGGGCGCTGCACGCGATGAGCGTCGGCTCGCCGCGCGCGTCACGCTCGGCCGTCCACTCCGTCAGCGACTCCAGCCACCCCCATCGGTCGGCGTCGGTCAGCGGGGTGCCCTCCCTCATCTTCTGGACGTTCTCCGGCGGGTGGAAGTCGTCGCCCTCGGCGAACTCCCAGCCCAGCCGCTCCTGCACCGCGCGCGCCACGGTCGACTTCCCCGACCCGGAGACTCCCATGAAGACCAGGTGGAGGGGCGTCGTCGTCTCGGCAGTGCTCATGTCGTGGGATGTGTTCATCCGACCGCCCAGATGCCGAGGGCGAGCACGAAGATGCTGACGCCGAGCGTGGTCTCCATGACGGTCCAGGTCTTCAGCGTGGTCTTGACGTCCATCCCGAAGAACCGGCCGACCAGCCAGAAGCCCGAGTCGTTGACGTGCGAGAGCACGGTCGCACCCGCCGCGATCGCGAGCACCAGCGCCACGAGCTGCAGGCTCGAGGGGTCGGCGTCGGCGACGCCGGCCGAGATGAGGCCGGCGGTGGTGGTCAGTGCGACGGTGGCGGAGCCCTGCGCGACGCGCAGGATGGTGGCGATGACGAAGGCACTCACGATCAGCGGCAGGCCGAGGTCGGCGAGGGAGTCCGACAGCGCGGCGCCGATGCCGCTATAGCGGAGCACGCCGCCGAACATGCCGCCGGCACCGGTGATGAGGATGATCGCGCAGATCGGGCCGAGCGAGTCGTTGAGGAGGGACTCGGTCTCGGCGAGCGAGTAGCGGCGGACGGCCAGGGTGTAGGTCGCCACGAGCAGCGCGATCAGCAGCGCCACCGGGGTCTGGCCGATGAAGATGAGGAGATCGGCCCAGGTGCCCTCCTCGGCGACCGTGCCGTTGGCCCGCAGGGTCGTGAGGACCGTGTTGGCGCCGATGAGCACGAGCGGGAGGAGCAGGATGGCGAGCACGTGCCCGAAGGCCGGCGGGTTCTCCGTGTCGGCCTCGCGGCCACCGGTGAGCACCGAGTCGTCGACCGGGACGTAGACCTTGCCGAGCCACCCGACGGTGACGACGTACACGCCGACGAACCACGCGAGGACCGCCACCACGACACCGACGAGCAGGGACAGGCCGATGCTCGCGCCGATCTCGGTGGCCGCCGTGACAGGACCCGGGTGCGGCGGCACGATCGCGTGCATGGCGGCGAAGGCGCCCGCGGCCGGGAGGGCGTACATCAGGACGGACCCGCCGAAGCGCTTGGCGACGGAGAAGATGATCGGCAGGAAGACCACGAGGCCGGCGTCGAAGAAGATCGGCAGGCCGAACAGCAGGGCCGCGACGCCCAGCGCCAGGGGTGCCCGCTTCTCGCCGAAGCGGCCGACGAGGGTGTCGGCGAGCACCTGCGCGCCGCCGGTCACCTCCAGAAGGCGCCCGATCATCACGCCGAGACCGACGAGCAGCGCGACGGTGCCGAGCGTGCTGCCGAAGGCGGCTATCGCGACGCCCGGCACGTCGGCGACGGGTACGCCGGCGGCGACGGCGGTGAGGAAGCTGACGAGCACCAGCGCCACGAAGGCGTGCATGCGCAGCACGATGATGAGGACGAGGAGTGCGGCGACGGCGAGCGCGGCGATCAGCAGCAGCGTTCCCGAGCTGTAGACGGGGGTCATGGTGTCCACGTGGGGAGCCTCCGAGATGGGCGGGAGTGGTCGCCCCACCCTAGGTCCTCGGTCGCGCTGCCTGCGCCGCCTCCCCGTGGGCCAAGGCGCAGTCTCGATTGTCTCCAGATCTCTTCAAGCACGTGTAGAGGCGGTGGGATCGCGGGTAGTGGCCGTTCATGATCATCTCCGGCCACCTCCACCACGACCGCCCGGCTCGCGCCGCGGTCTCCTCGTCCGCAGCGGCTCGCATCGCCGAGGTCGACGCCCGCCGACGCGCCGCCGCAGCCAGCATCGACGCCCTCGTCGTGGCCTGGCAGGGAGGGACCGCCCTCCACCAGGGCTCGGGCTGGCAGCAGTGGGACGACGCCGCGCACGACGCCATCGACTCCCTCGCCGCGTTGCTCGGCTCGCTCGACCTCGCCCGCCGGGAGATGGCCGACCTCGAGCAGCGGCCGACGGTGCCGCGCCAGGTCGACCGGCGGCGCGGTCGACCACTGAGGCCGGCGCTTCTCCGCTGACCACTTCTCCACAGATCGGCGCGGAGGGGTGTCGCCGGGCCGGCGCGGGCGGCCACCATCGGAGCATGATCATCTCGGGAACCCTCCAGCTCGACCCGGCGGCCCACGCTGCGGCCACCTCCTCGTTCGGCGACCGGCTGTCCGACCTCGACGCGCGCCGGCGGGCCGCCGAGTCCGTGGTCGACGGCCTGCTGGCCACCTGGCGCGGCGACGCAGCCTCCGCCTTCCATGAGCAGTGGGACGTGTGGAGCCGCGCGGCGGCCGGGGTCGTCGACGACCTCGGCGCGGCGGTCGACGCGCTGCCGGCCGCCGCCGACGTCGTGGGAGCCGACGAGCACCGCGGCCTCGCGAGCGACCACCTGCGCGGGCGTCTCGGCGGGAGTCTGCCGTGAGGTCCTACGACGTCGACCTCGCCGAGGTCCGGCTCGCCGTGGCCCAGCTCGCGGCCTGCCAGCGCGACCTCCTCGGCCTCGCGGTCGACATCGACCACGCGCACGACCGGCTGCAGGCAGACTGGCTCGGCCGGGCGAGCGACGCGCAGTCGTCGTCGTACGACTCCTGGCGCGACGGGTGTGCCGACATGGTCACCGCCCTCGCCGCGCTGCGCGGCATCGTCGCCGCGGCCGACGAGCACTACTCCTCGGCCGTCGAGACCAACGTGGCGCTGTGGCAGCAGGTCAGCGGCTGACGGTGACCCGCCCGGGCACCACGCACGTCGCGTAGACGCCGAACATCGGCTCGCCGGCCCGGTTGGTCGGCCGGTCGCGCGCCAGCGCCGCCAGCAGCCGCACGTCCTTCACCCCGGTCTCCGGGTGGTGGTCGATCACGGCGCACCGCGGGACCGGGCCCCCGAACCGCACCACGGCGTCACCGAGCACCACCTCCCGACCCGCCCACGAGTCCTCGACGTGGGGCTCGTCGGTCTCGACGACGAGCGTCGCGCGGAAGCGGCCGGGCTGGCCGGTGAGCTCGTCGCGCCCCGTACGACGGGCGAGCTCGCGCAGCGACGCCGTGCCGACGACGGTCAGCGGGTCGCCGAACACCACGCCACCGCGCGGCGCCGCGGCCACCCGCACGCGTCGGCCCAGCCAGTCGGAGACGAGCTCGGCGTGCGGGCCTTCGACGAGGTCGAGGTCGACGTCGCGACCCCAGTAGTCGCAGGTGATGGTCCGGCCGGTCCTCACGGCCGTCGCCCGGGTGGCGTCCCCGGTCGGGAGGGTCAGGTCGAGGACGTGTCCGTCGACTCGTGCCACGACGCCGATGAACGCGGGGTGCTGCACGGTCCGGAGCACCCGCGCCGCGTCGACGTCGACCAGGCAGTACGTCCGGTCGCCGACCGCGCCCTGCTCATCGACGTCGACCCCGTCGAGCGCGAGGTGGCGCATCCCCTTGACCGGGGCGAGACCGGCCCGGCGTACGACGAGCTCGTCCGGCATGCGCCCATGGTTCCACGCGCTCGCGGCCCGGCCCGTCATGCGCGGCGCGGCCGGAACTCGATGACGTTGTCGAACCGCCCCCCGTGGGACCGCGCCGGCTGGTGGGTCGCCGACACCTCCTCGCACGGTGTCGGCACCACCGCGCCGGTGACCTCGTTGGCCTCGGCCGTGAGCAGCCTCGTGGTGCGATCGCCGAGCCCGCGTCCCACGACGACACCGGACGCCCGGTGGTCGAAGGTGAACCCGGCCAGCCTCGGGTGGCCCTCCCCCTTCGCCCCGGGCCGCAGCAGGTGGTCCACGACGAACCGCAACGACTCGACCATCCACTTCGGGTCCTCGAGGGAGGGGTTCCACTGCAGGCAGCACCCCTCCGGGCACGGCTCCCACGCGAGCCTGGCGAACGGCACGTCCTGGTCGCCCCGACCGGTCGGCGTTCCCCGCAGTGTGCCGTCGGAGTCGAGGACGTCGAGGAGGAAGTCGCACTCCGCGTCGTTGAGCGCCGGCTGGATGCGGATGCAGCCGATGAAGCGTGACTCGAGCGTCATGCGTCCTCCTCGTCGGGTCGGGGTCCTCGGAGTCCGTGCCCACCCACCGCGACCGGAAACGCGCGACCCGGAGTCTGTGGAGAAACCGCCCAGGCGTCTCCGTTGTCCACAGATCGCCGCGCCGGTCTGGCGACGCCACGTCGGCCTCGGCAAGGGTCGAGCCATGCGGATCACCGTGGAGTGCAGCGGGTTCACCCGGGCTGCTGACGCCTGCCTCACGGCCAACCACGTCGCCGCCCTGCTGACCCGGTCGCTCGGCTCGCGGCTGGCCGCCACGGCGGGGATGGCGGGCAACGACGCGACGAGCACCGACTTCGCGACGGCGTACGACGCCGGGGCCACCGAGGCGCTGGCCGCCCTCGCCGACCTCACCCACGCGTTCACCGGAGCCGGCCGGCTGCTGGCCGCGACGGGCGACAACCACGAGCGGGCGGAGAGCGCGGCGGCGCAGGTTCCCTACGACGGGAGCTCCGCCCTCGACGAGGGCGCCTTCGCGGTCGTCGAGCCACCCTCCCCGCCGTCGAGCCTGGGCGCACAGGAGCCGTCGTTGGGCGCCATCGACCGGTGGATCCTCGACCACGTCGAGGGCTTCGTCTGGCCGGGGGCCGATGTCGACGCACTGGCCGCGGCGGCGTCGACGTGGCGGCACGCCGCTTCCACGACGTCCCGGCTCGCGGACCACGTCGACGTCGCCATCAGCCTGCTCGAGGCCCAACGTTCGCCCGAGGTCCCGCTCGCCGTCGACGCCCTGACCGAGCTCACCACCCTGATCGGCGACACCGCCTGGCAGCTCTCCCACCTCGCCACGGCGTGCGAGGAGTACGCCGCTGCGGTGGAGGCCGCCCGCGAGCGCACCCGCGCCCTGCTGACCGAGGTCGCGCAGATGATCGTCGAGGGAGCCGCCATCTCGGTGATCATCACCGGCCTCACCGGCGGGCTCGGCGGCGGCGCAGCCGCGGTCGCGGCCGCGGCGCGGGTGCGGTCCGCCGCGCCACGCTTCTACGCGCTGCTCGTGTCCTTGCACTCCGTCGTCGCCACCTCTGCGACACGGCTCGAGCGGGCCCGCGACGACCTCTCGGACGTCCGGACCAAGCTCGAGAAGTTCGTCCGGGTCCAGGCCCGCGACGAGGCCGGGACGATCAAGCACCCGGGTGGGTGGGTGCCGCGGCGCCCGGGTCGACCGAAGCCGGAGGTCGACGACCCGAAGCTGTCGAACTACGTGGACCAGCTGTTCAAGGGCGTGAGACAGCCCAACAGGTCTGGCGACGGCACCACCATGGATGCGATCCGTCATGAGCTGGCCTCGGGCGACCTAGTGCACGGCAAGGATCACGTGCGTAAGGGACAGGACATCCTGAGAGGGTTGGAGCGCTGGCTCCGCACTCGAGACGATGCGAGTCCCCAAGACCGGGAGACGGCACAAGCGCTCGCCGATGAGCTGAAGGAGCTGTTGCAGCCATGAATGAAGAGGCCGACTTCACGAATCGACTCGTCACGGCTGCTCCCGAGCTGGGCTCGTTGCTGGACGAGCACCTCTCAGACCAAGCGGGTGAATTGCTCGCTTACGTACTGATGTCGGACGTCGCCCGATGGCTGACCGCACAGTGCTCGTCATCGCCTCGGCGAGTGCAGGAGATCCTGTCGTGGCTCGAGACCGAATACATCGACGGCAACTTCGACGTCCGCAACCTCATCGATGTCGGGATCGTCGAGATGCTTCCGACCATGCCGGATGGTGCGCCGATACTGGACATGCTCGGTCCCGCTCTAAGGGCACGCGCCGAGGTTGCGGGACTTCTAGTGGACGAGGCAGACGGGTCGCCCACGTGAGTCACCACCTCGTGGACCGCATCCGCGTCGACCCCGACGACAGCCCCGGAAGGCAGGCGGTCAGGGGCAGATGAGCGTGGACGACCTCACGTACCTCTTCAGCGCCTACTTCTACGAAGCATGGGACGAGTACGAATACGGCTCGTGGCAGGACGCTGTCGACGACTTCGCGCGACGCTCACCCGAACGCGTCGCTGGAGTCATGGCTGCCCTGCGTGCGTTACTCGACGAACCGCTCACAGACAAGCAGCTGGACGCCCGACTTCGCACGCGGGGGTGCACGTTCGTCTCTGAGGACGGTGACCGGACATGGCTGATCCAGCTCCTCGACCGATTGCAAGCGAGCCCCCGGGCACGCCGCGCCCTTCGCGGCGACGCCGAGGAGCTCAACCCCGAACTTGATTGACCTCAAGTCAGAATGTTGTCGCCCTGCCCCTGATCCGAGCGGTTGACCCTTCTGCCCGCAATTCCGCCTCACACCCGAGGTCGCTGCCGCACACTCATCCCGTGCCCCGCTCCAGGACGACCGTGACGCTCGCGGCGACCGCCGGAGCGCTGGCTGCGATCGTGGTGTGGCACCCGGCCGAGCAGCTCGACCCGGTGCGGCGCGCGGTCGGGCTGGGACCCGAGCGGCCACTGCCGGCGCCCAGCGTCGTACAGCGGGGAGGGACGTTCACCTGGGCGATGACCCAGCCAGGGGGCGACGACCCGGTCGGCTGGGACCCGTGCCGGGAGATCCGCTACCGGGTCAACCCGGCCGGCGGGCCGCCCGGCGGAGGTGAGCTGATCCGGCGCGCGATCGACCGGGCCAGCGCGGCGACGGGGCTGGCGTTCGTCGACGAGGGCGAGACCGACGACCGACCGTTCCCGGGCGGCGTCAAGCTCTTCGGCCGCCCGGACCCGGTCGTGATCGGCTGGGCGGACGCCGGGGAGTACGCCGACCTCGCCGGGCAGGTCGCCGGCGTGGGCGGCGCCGTGGCAGAGCGCGACACCGCCGGACGGCTCCGGTTCGTCAGCGGGGGCGTCGTGCTCGACGTCGAGGCCTTCACCGCCACCACGGTCGCGCAGCAGCCGCGCGTGATGGAGGCGATCGTGCTGCACGAGGTCGCACACGTCGTCGGGCTCGGGCACGTCAGCGAGCCGATGGAGCTGATGTACGCCGACAACACCGGACAGGTCGAGCTCGGGCCGGGCGACCGCGAGGGCCTCGCCCGCCTCGGCTCGCTCCCCTGCCGCTGATCCGCACGAGGCTCACGTCGGAGGCCAGGTCCCACCAACGTGGGCAGTTCGGGCCGTCCCCCGCGCCCACCACGCTCGGCCGGCTGCCCCGAGCGGCGAACTGCCTACGTTGCTCCACCTGAACGCGCACGTGCACCATGAAGGCAGTTCGCGCGTCCGGTCCCCGGTTCCACGCTCAGTCAGCTGCCGCGAGCCGCGAACTGCCTTCATGGTGACCGACCACCGCACCTCAGGGCGCCCGGTTGCCCCGCGCGTCCTCCTGCTCGACGAGCTCGGCGAGGTCCTTGAGCCGGTCGAGCCCGCGCACCGCGCGCGACATCCGGTGGTTGCCCTCGAAGGTCTCGCGGTGCCGGTCGAGGAACCACCAGTAGCCCGCGCTGAACGGGCACGCGTCCTCCCCCACCCGCACCTTGGGGTCGAAGCGGCACGACCCGCAGTGGTCGCTCATCGTGTTGATGTAGGCGCCGCCCGACGTGTAGGGCTTCGTCATCATCTGCCCGCCGTCGGCGTGCTGCGACATGCCGACGATGTTGGGCACCATCACCCAGTCGTAGCCGTCGACGAAGGCCCGGTGGAACCAGTCGGTGACCTGGGTCGGCGCCCAGCCGCGCTGCAGGGCGTACGACCCGAGCAGCATCAGCCGCGGGATGTGGTGCACCCAGCCGTGCTCCGCGACCTGGTCGAGGGTGTGGGACAGGCAGCGCGCGTCGGTCGCGCTGCCGTCGAGCTCGGCGAACCACTGCGGGATGCGCTCGGTGGCCCGCAGCCCGTTGGAGCCGCGGTAGCCGTCGCCCATGTGCCAGTAGACGTGCCACACGTAGTCGCGCCACCCGAT
Organism: Nocardioides sp. T5; assembly: GCF_048161455.1. Classification (NCBI taxonomy): domain Bacteria; kingdom Bacillati; phylum Actinomycetota; class Actinomycetes; order Propionibacteriales; family Nocardioidaceae; genus Nocardioides; species Nocardioides sp. T5. Next base: position 3,728,000 of record NZ_CP182415.1, read on the forward strand.
GACCTGCCGGACGAAGCCCTCGACGCTCGCGATCGGCGCCCCGCCGCCCCGGTACGCCTCCTCCGCCCGCTCGACGACCTCGAGCGGGTCGAGGAGCCCGAGGTTCATCGGCGCGCTGATGAGGCTGTGCGCCATCCACGGGTCGCCCTCGAGGATCGCGTCCTCGTGCGCGCCGAACTCCGGCAGCCGGCGCTCGACGAAGTGGTCCAGCGCCGCCAGCGCCTGGCGTCGCGTCGCGGGGAAGATCCGGGGCGCGTCGCGCCCGATGAAGGACACGTCGCCGTCCCGCTCCCAGCGGTCGAGGTCCTCACGCACCTGCGCATCGATGTCGTCCTCGACCGGCCACCACGGCTCGGCGACGCCCAGCGTCGACGCGCCCTTCGGCGGGGGCTCCCGGTTGTCGTGGTCGAAGTTCCACTGCCCGCCGGCCGGCTCGCCACCGTCGAGCAGGACGCCGTGCGCCTGCCGCGCGCGGCGGTAGAAGTCCTCCATCAGCAGCCGCTTGCCGCGGCGGCCCTCGGCCCAGCGTTCGAAGTCCTCGCGCGGGGTGGCGAAGCCGCGCGGCGGCAGCACGGTGCAGCCGAGCCGCTCGACCAGCCCGAGGGCGGCGTACGACGTCGGGTGCACGACCTCGACGTCGCCCGCCTCGGAGGCGTGCTGGCGCACCACCTCGGCGTACGTCTCCGCCTGCACGTAGGTCAGCCGGTCACCGAGCTCGGCGGCGCGGTGCCGCATCGCGCTCAGCACCAGGTGCGCCTTGGCGCGGTGGAACCGCCGGCGCCGGAAGACGCCGGTCGACTCGACCATCAGCAGCGGACCGCGGTGGTCGTCGACGAAGTGGGGTCCGAGCTGGTCGCCGAAGAGCCACCGGGTCGTCATGCGACCACCCTAGGGAGCCGCCCACGCGGGCGGCAGCGCCTCAGAGGTGGTGCAGCTTGGGGTAGGGGTGCGCGATCCGCACGGACTTCGACCCGAAGTCGGCGGTCACCGCCTGGGTGTCGACGTGGGTGACCTGCCCGAGGCCGTAGAGGTCGTGGGTCACGCGGTCACCGACCTCGAACACCTCGACCACCGGCTCCACGGCGGGCTTGAACGGACTGCTGGCGAGGTGCTTCGGCCGTCGGCCGCTCGGAGTGGTCATCACCCCTGAGTATGTGCCCCCGAAGCCCTCCGTGGGGCATCCGGGGCGCAATTGTGACCTGAGAGGCACCAATCACCGGGTCCGTCAGGACGTCTGTGCCCCGAGAAGACCCTTCACGTAGGCGGCCTGGCCCAGGTGCTGCAGGCAGTCGCCCTGGATGCTCACCAGCCGCATGCCGGCGGTGACCGGCGGGTCCCACCGCTGGTCGACCTCCCGCTCGAGCTCTGCCTCGTCGACGGTCTGCAGGTAGCGCGCGGTCGCGAGCGTCACTTCGTGGTGGTACTCGCCCAGCAGTGCCGGGTCCTCGATCCGCAGGGCGTCGACCTGCTCGCTGGTGTGCCCGTAGCCGATGTCGTCGGTGCCGTTGGGCAGGCCGAAGCGGTCCTGGAACCGTTCCCAGACCTGCGGCTGCCCGGCGAGGTCGGCGACGTGGTCGTCCTGCACGCGCGCGAGGTGCCACAGCAGCCACCCGATCGGGTTGCCGGTGCCGCCCGGGCGGTCGTGGAGGGTCGCCTCGTCGAGGTCCTCCACCATGCCGGCGTACAGCTCGGTGATGCGGCCGAAGCCCTCGGTCAGGAGTCCGCGCACGTCCATGGCGTCACTCCACCGGTGCCGCGGACCTGACCTGCGGCGCCGACGACTTCTCGTCCTTCATGCCGTCGATCTCCGCGAGGATGCGGGTGCGCTCGTCGTCGCTCACCGAGACCTGCGCCTTCGCGAGGCCCTCGTCGAGCTGGTCGGCGATGGTGCTGTCCTCGGCGCTGTACTGCCAGGAGGAGACCTCGTCGACCACTCGCTGTGCGGCCTCGATCGCTGCCTGCTTCACCTCGTCAGTCATGTAACCCACGGTAGTGAGCCGGTCCACGGGGACAACCGTCCAACGGGGTGTGCTGCCGCCGCCGACCTACATCGCCCGCGCCAGGCTGCGCCGCAGCGACCAGCTGCCGAGCGCGACGAGCAGCGCGGCCATCGCGGCGAGCACGCCGAGCTCGGGCAGCACCTCGACGAGACCGGCGCCGCGGCGCTGCACGTCGGCCAGTGCCTCGTAGGCCCAGGCGTGCGGGGTGAAGCGCGAGATCGTGCGCATCGTGTCGGGGAAGAGCTCCAGCGGGAACATCGACCCGCCGAGCGCGGCGAGGACCAGGCCGAAGCCGATCCCCGCGCCGGCGGCCGCGCCCTCGTTCTCGAGGAGGGTGCCGAGCAGGATCGCGGCGCCTGCCGCGACGAGGCTGAACAGCAGCAGCACGAGCAGCGCGAGCGGCAGGCTGCCCCACTCGACGCCGAAGAGGACGCTGGTCGCGACCATCAGGTAGCCACCCTGGAAGAGCGCGATCGCCCACCGACCGAGGACCTGGCCGGCGACCAGCTCCTCCGCGGTCACCGGACCGGCCAGCATCCGGGACACCACGCCGAGCCGCCGTGCCTGGATGAGGGTCGCCGCGCCGCCGAGGCAGGCGAGGAAGGTGAACAGCAGCAGCTGCCCCGAGGCGCCGAACTCGAACTGCCCCATCCCCTCGAACTCCTGGCTGAGCCGGTCGACGCTCGTCACCTCCAGCCGGGGCGCGCTCACCTCGCCCTCGGCCGCGGCCAGGGCCGCCTCGGCGCGGTCGGACGGCACGCCGTTGGCCTCCAGGGCCAGGATCCGGCTGCGCGCGGACCGCAGCGCGTCGACGGCCACGCCGACCTGCTGCTCGACGACCTGGGCGTTGCCCGAGGAGCCGCGCACCACCTCGAGCGTCACCGCCTCGCCCGCGTCGTACGCCGTCGCTGCCGCACCGTCGACGCGCACCGCGACGTCGAGCCGGCCGCGCGCGAGCAGCGCCAGGGCGTCGTCCCACGACGGGTCGCTGACCACGACGTCGCCGTCCTCGAGCCGCTCGACCAGGCCGGTCTGCAGGGCGGACCCGGCACCGCTCACGGCGACCCGGCCCGAGCTGGCGCCCTCGCCGAACTGCAGGCCGATCATCAGCACCAGCATCAGCGGGAAGACAAAGACGAAGAAGAGGTTGGAGCGGTCGCGCAGGAAGAGCCGCAGCTCGGCACCGGCGATGGTGAGCGCGTTCCTCACGACAGCACCCCCCGGTCGGGGACCAGCCGCGAGGCGAGGAGCATCACGACGGCGAAGCCGAGCATGATCGCGACCGGGATGCCGATGTCCGCGAGGCCGCCGCCGCCCGAGGTGGTGCCGAGCCCGCGCAGCAGCGCGGCGACCGGGTTGAGGTCGAGCACGCCCGACAGGGCGCCGGCCGCGCTGACCGGGAAGAACGCACCGCCGCCGATGCCCAGCACCAGCGCCACGATCGACGTGACGATGCCGGCCTGCTCGCTGGTGCTGGCGACGCGCACGACCAGGAACATCACCGACGTACCGGCGGCCGCCGCGCACAGCACGAGGACCGCCACGGCCGGCACGGAGCCGAAGTCGGCGTCGAAGAGGTAGCCGCCGACCGCGAGCAGCACCCCGGTCGCGACGGCGCCGAGGACGAAGCTCACGAGCGCCTTGGCCGCGACGATCACCCAGCCGGGGATCGGCATCGAACGCAGTCGCGCGAGCGTGCCGGACTCGCGGTCGACGAGCAGCCCGGTGACGCCGAAGCTGACGGTGAACAGCAGGAACAGTCCCGCCTGCCCCGCCACCAGCGCCGCGCCTGCGCTGAGCTGCTCGTCGGAGGCCTGCCCGCTCTCGACGTCGTACGCCGGCCCGCCGGACGTGGCCTGCTCGACGAGCGGCCCGACGTCGGCCGGCGCCACTCCCTCCGCCAGCGCGGCCCGGGCGGTGACCGTGCCGGACGCGACCTGGTCCAGGACGCCGTCGACCACCGACAGCACGATCTCGGCGCCGAGGCCCGCCTCGTCGCCGCGGACGGCCTCGACGGTGACCGGCTCGCCTGCGCGCGCCGCCTCACCGAAGCCGACCGGCACGACCAGCGCGAGGGGCGTGTCGCCGTCCTCGACCTGCCGGCGGGCACCTGCCTCGTCGGTCTCGACGACCGTGACGTCGAGCTCGTCGGCGTCGTCAAGCGACCGGACGACGCCGGTGAGCATCTGCGCCAGGTCGTCGTCGGCGGGCGCGCTGATCGCGACCGTGACGGGGTCGATCTCGAGGTCGTCGGCGGCCCCGAAGACGAGGTTGAAGACGGTCATCAGGGCCAACGGGACGAGCAGCGCGAAGATGAGCACCGACTTGTCGCGCATCCGCTGCAGCAGGTCGGAGCCGGTGAGGGCGAGGAGCTGGCGCATCCGGGCCCCTAGTCCCTCAGGCCCTTGCCGGTCAGGTGCAGGAAGACCGACTCGAGGTCGGGTCGCGTGATCTCCACGTCGGCGAGGGTGACCCCGCAGTCCGCCGCCGTGCCGACCACCTGCGCCACCAGCGCGGGCGCGTCCTTGACGGTCAGGGTCGCGGACCGACGTTCGGCGTCGACCCGCTCCACACCGGGGATGAGACGCAGCTCCTCGGCCGCCGCGGCCAGGTCACCGCTGCCGCCGAGCCGGATGGTGTCGACGCCACCGGTCAGCCGGATCAGGTCGTCGCGGGTGCCCTCGGCCTGCAGGCGGCCGGAGTCGATGATGCCGATGCGGTCGCAGAGCCGCTCGGCCTCCTCCATGTAGTGCGTCGTGTAGAGCACCGCCATCCCCTCGCCTGACAGCGCCTCGACGGACTCGAGGATCGCGTTGCGCGACTGCGGGTCGACCCCGACGGTCGGCTCGTCGAGGATCAGCAGGGTGGGGCGGTTGAGCAGGCCGATGCCGATGTTGAGCCGGCGCTTCATCCCGCCGCTGTACTCCTTGCTGCGGTCCTTCGCGCGGTCCGCGAGCCCGATCAGGGCCAGGACCTCGTCGACCCGGACCTTCAGCTCCGAGCCGCGCAGTCCCTGCAGCCTGCCGAACAGGGTGAGGTTCTCGCGCCCCGTCAGGTCGGGGTAGATCGCGAGCTCCTGCGGCACCAGCCCCAGGTGGCGCTTCGGCTCGGTCGCCCGCGGCGTCATCGGCTCGCCCGCGATCGTCACCGTCCCCGCATCGGCCGCGATGAGCCCCGCGACCATCGAGATCGTCGTCGTCTTGCCCGCCCCGTTGGGCCCGAGCAGTCCGTACGTCTCCCCCGGCGCGATGCGGAACGACACCTCGTCCACCGCGGTCAGGTCCCCGAACCGGCGGACCAGCGAGTCCACCACCAGCACGTCGTGCGTCATCTGCATCCCCTCCGGGCCTCACGCTAGGGAGCAAGCGCCCGGGTGGTGAGGGACAAACGTCATGGATGCCGTGGTCCGTCTGTCACCTCGTCGCCGACCAGGTCCAGGACGTCCCAGGGCCCCGGAGCCTACGCTCGGCCCCATGACCTCCCCCGTCGCGCTCGTCACCGGTGGTTCGTCCGGCATCGGCGAGAGCACCGCCCGCGCCCTGCTCGCCCGCGGCTTCACCGTGTACGCCGTCGCCCGCCGCGTCGACCGCATGGCCGAACTCCAGGCCGCGGGCGTGCACACGTTCGCGATGGACGTCACCGACGACGCCTCGATGGTCGCCGGCATCGACCGGATCGTCGCAGAGCAGGGGCGCATCGACGTGCTCGTCAACAACGCCGGCTACGGCTCGTACGGCGCCGTCGAGGACGTGCCGATCGAGGAGGCGCGGCGGCAGTTCGAGGTCAACGTCTTCGGTCTCGCCCGGCTCGTCCAGCTCGTCACGCCGCACATGCGCGCGCAGAGGTCCGGGCGGATCATCAACATCTCCTCGATCGGCGGCAAGTTCTACGAGCCGTTCGGTGCGTGGTACCACGCCACCAAGTTCGCCGTGGAGGGCTTCAGCGACAGCCTGCGCATGGAGCTGCGGCCGTTCGGCATCCAGGTCGTCCTCATCGAGCCCGGCCCGATCCGCACCGAGTGGAACGAGATCGCCCGCGACTCGCTGCTCGAACGGTCCGGCGACGGCCCCTACGCGTCGTACGCCCGGCAGGCGCACGACGTGATGGAGCGCTTCGACGAGCCGTCGCGCGCGTCGACGCCTGAGGAGGTGGCCGACAAGATCGTGAAGGCCGCGCTGGCGAAGCGACCGGCCGCGCGCTACCCGGTGGGTCGCGGGGCCCGGATGATCACCACGTCACGCGACCTGCTGCCGGACCGCGTCTTCGACGAGGTCGTGAGCCGCACCTACGGGACGCGCTGAGGTCGCACCGGCTCGGTGGCCGTCAGGCAGGGGCGAGGACGTCCAGACCCAGCGAGGTCGCCGCTTCCGTCATGCGTACGTCGTAGGTGATGACCGCCTCGACCTCGAGCCGGATCGCAGCGGCCAGGTGGAGGGCGTCGAGCGACCGCAGGCCGACGCCGGGGAGCAACCCGGCCTCGGCGAACAGGGGCGGCGGCAGCTCGTAGAGGTCGACGCCTCGCAGCAGCTCGCTCACCGCGCGCTGGGTCAGGGCGGGCTCGCGCGCCCCCATCCGACGCAGCTCGGTCTCGAGGAGGAGGCACGCCACCAGGGCAGGTCTCCGACGTCGCAGCTCGCCGGCCAGCGCCTCCGACTCCGGTTCCTCCACCAGGAGCTTCGCGGCAGCGGACGTGTCGAGGTAGCAGCGGTTCACCGATCGCCTCGGAGGTCCTCGAGGTGCTCCGTCGACGGCGTCGCGGCGGTCACGCGGGGCAGCGCAGCGACGTCGTGACCCGGACTGGCCGGCCTGACCCGCCGGAGGTCTGACTCCGGCACGGGAGTCACGCGCGCGACTGGGACTCCGCGCCGGGTCACCGTGAAGGACTCCCCTGCCTCGACGGCGCGCATGATCGCGGCGTTGTCGTTGCGGAGCTCGCGTTGGCTGATCGACCTCACGCGACCAACGTAGCACTCTGTAGCACCAGCACTCCCGATCATCCGACCGCCCGGGACGCCTCGGCGAGGTCGAGGAGGAGGCCCCGCGCGGGCGGGTGCACCAGGGCTGCCCAGCGCGCCCAGACGTCGTACTGACCCTCGCGGACGAGCAACCGCCGCGCGTCGGCCCTCGCGCCCGGCTGCAGGACCGCCGCCGCGACGTGGGGCGCCTCGGAGTCCGGCATGCCGCCGTCGGCGGCTCGCCGCAGGATCCGGAAGGCCGCCCGTGGGATCTCGTCGCGACCCGAGCGCAGCTGCGCCGTGACCCGCTCGAGGTCCTCGGGCGCCGTGCCGATCCTGAGCAGCTCGAGGCCGAGCACGTCGGTCACCAGCTCGTAGTCGGGTCGCATGAAGTCGCGACCCACGAGGTCGCCGGCGTCGAGGGCCTCCGTGATGCACGTCCACGGCTGCGGGGCCGCGGCCACGTCGCGCGCGACGCCCTCCGGTACGGCGACGGGCGGGCTGTCGAACATCATGAGGTCGCCGGCGCCGCTGGGCACCAGCCTCCCCAGCACCCATCCCCCGTCACCGGCGTTGGCACGCGCACCGAGGTCGAGCACCTCGGTCCAGGAGCCGGCGGCGAGGTCCTCGACGCAGAGCCGGCCGCCGGGCAGGCTCGGCCCGACCAGGAACCCGCTCAGGCGTGCCCCGGCCCACGACCGGGCGAGCGCGCTGTGCTGGGCGAGTCGACCCGTGGCGACCTCGTCGACGAAGCGCTCCAACCCGCCCAGCTCGTGGACCAGGACCTGGTGGAACAGCCACGACTCCCCCAGCACCCGCGAGACGACCCTGACCGGGTCGCCGCCGTCGGCGTGGCAGTCGGCGAGCTGGTCGTCGTGGAAGGTCTCCATGGCGTACTTCAGCGCGAGCCGCTGCATCGTCCCGGTCTCGGTGTCCGGGTCCTCGCAACGGGCGGCTTGGTAGGCGATCCAGCGCGCCCACACCCAGTCGGGGAGCTCGTCGCCGAGCGAGGCGAGCTGGGTCAGGAGCACGTGGTGACGGCTCCGCAGGTTGAGCGCCGGCACCGATGCGTGCAGCTCGAGCGCGCGGGCGGCGTCGCCGGACCGCTCGGCGGCGAGGGACTGGGCCACGAGGTCGAAGTGGGCGGCGGTCATCCGGTCGGCGACGCGTGGCAACCGGCGAAAACCGGGAGTGAGGTTCCGAGACATGCCTCCACCCAAGGCCTGCGCGGACGGCCGCCACAAGCCATTCCAGCGGATCTGTGGACAGCCGCCGGGCTGTGGAGAGCCGTTCGCCACGAGGCCCGTCGCGGGGCAGGCTCGGCCCCATGTACGAACCAGTCCTCACCACCCAGGTGCAGCTCGAGCACGCGTGGCGCGAGCTCATGGGGCCGTGGAGCTTCGGCCGCCACAGCATCTGGATGATGCTGATCGTCGACGACCGCCCGCTGCCGCAGCTGACCGAGATCGACGACGCGGTCCACCCGCCCGACGCCGAGCACCTGGACGGTCTCGCCGAGCTCCTGCTCATGCTCGACCGGGAGGTGGCGCCGGGCCTGCGCGTCGCGTTCCTACGATCGCGACCGGGCAAGGACACCGTGACCGACACCGACCGCGCCTGGGCGACCAGCCTCTACGCCGCCGCCCGCCGCGCCGCCGTACCGTGCGAGGTCGTCCACCTCGCCACCCGCGGCGCCATCCGCCCCATCCCCGCCGACGTGGTCGGGATCCGATAGCCGGCTCTATGGTCGGGTGATGAGCTCCACCCTCGTCGGCCGCCGGTGAGCAGCATCCCGTGACGAGCTCCCTGTCAGCGCTGGTCGACCGCGCCGCATCGCTCCTCGACCGACCGGGGCGGGTGGTGCTCGGTGTCACCGGTCCTCCGGGTGCCGGGAAGTCGACCGTCACCGAGGACCTGCTGGCGCGGCTCCGCGCCGACCTCGGAACCCACGCCGTCGGCCACCTGCCGATGGACGGCTTCCACCTCGCCGACGTCACGCTCGACCGCCTCGGCCGTCGCGACCGCAAGGGCGCGCCCGACACGTTCGACGTCGACGGCTACGTCGCGGCCCTGCGACGCCTGCACGAGGAGCCCGACCGCACCCTCTACGCCCCGGGCTTCGAGCGCGACCTCGAGCAGCCGATCGCGGCCGCCATCGCGATCCCGCCCTCGGCCCGCCTCGTCATCACCGAGGGCAACTACCTCCTCCTGCCCGACGGCGGCTGGGAGCGCGTACGACCGCTGCTGGCCGAGGGCTGGTACGTCGACGCGGAGCCCGACGTACGCCGTGGGCGGCTGGTGCGCCGGCACGTCCGGTTCGGCAAGTCCCCCGACGCCGCCCGGTCGTGGGTCGAGCGCGTGGACGAGCCCAACGCCGAGCTCGTCGCAGCGACCCGCACCAGAGCCGATGTCGTCGTCGACGTCCACGCGCTGGACGGATGAGAGCGCGGCCGGCGCAACCTGGGTCAGCCGTCGCGGTCGTCGAGGTACGCCGTCACCAGCCGCGCCGGCACGCGACCGCGGTCGGAGACCTCGAGTCCCTGGCTGACCGCCCAGGCACGGACCTCGGCGGGCGTCGGCGGCGCCGGGGCGAGCGGGGGCGGGTGTGCGAGGTCAGCGACCACGCGTGCGGACGGCCGTTCCTCCGACGCGGCGACGGAGGCCGCGGCCAGGAACCGGTAGGTCCACTCCTGGGCGAGCTTGCGGGTGTCGCAGAAGACGATCGGAACCGCGGGCCACCGCACCTGGCACTCAGCGAGGCCGTCGGCGACGACGGCGGGGCGCACCCGGTCGAGCTTGAAGACGGCCGCGTACCTGTCCTCGACCACCAGCGCCGCCCGCGGGAGCGCGGCCAGCTCTGCCAGCTGGTAGCCGAGCTTCCCGGACGTCAGCGACGACACGAGGTCCGCCAGGCTCTTCCGCTCGACGCTCGCCAGCAGGCTTCCGTGGCGCACCAGGCCGTAGTCGCCCGCGTCGAGCCGGGCGCGCGAGGTGGTCACCGGCCGGTCGGTGAACGTGTAGCCGTAGCGCTCACGCGAGTCCACGACGATCTCGAGGTCCGGCAGCCCGCTCGCGCGCGCCGCGGGCGTCCGCACACCGGGTCGCGCCTGCTTGGTGGTCCGCGCGCTCTGCCAGAAGATCACCTGTCTGCCACGGGCCTGCGTCATGATCAGCTGCGAGCGGTTCTCCCGGCCGCGATCGAGCACCAGGTCGATCGCCGCGCCACGGCGTACACAGCTGCGGGTCGGCACGCGCTCGACCACCTCGGCCTCGTCCGGCCACTCGTCGACGCGGTGGCAGTAGACCTTCGACGTGCGCGGCCAGGTCTCCCGCGCCTTCAGCACGATGCCGTCGGCGCCCAACGGGATGCGCAGCACGTAGGGCAGCGTCGAGTCGCCGTCGGGGTTGCGCGCGATCACGAAGTCGTCGGGCACACACCCACGCTAGCGGCACTCGCACCGCCGATCGTGTCGCTCGGGCCGGTCGGGGAGCAAGTGGGGAACGAGGTGCAGGCCGAACCTGCCGATCGGCCTGCATCTCGTTCCCCATCACCTCGAGAGGGCCGACCTCGAGCCCAGCCAGCCGGTCTAGCACGCCTGTCACCGACCGATCCGTCGGCGTAGATTCGAGGACTGCCCTCCCACCCCCCGACCCCCGAGAGGTGGGTGACGACACCGAGGAGGGGCAGCGTGTTCATCCAGATCATCCAGGGAAAGTGCACGCGCCAGCAGGAGCTCCACGAGCACCTGGACACGTGGCGCAACGAGCTCGGCTCCGGAGCACCGGGCTGGCTCGGAGGGACCTACGGGTTCACCGACGACGACATGTTCATGGGCGTCGTCCGATTCGATTCGCGGGACTCCGCGATGGCCAACTCCGGCCGGCCCGAGCAGGACGCCTGGGCCGCCCGCATGATGGAGCTCTTCGACGGACCCGTCGAGTTCCACGACTGCGACGACGTCACCCTCCTGATGGACGGTGGGTCCGACACCGCCGGCTTCGTCCAGGTCATCCGGGGCAGGGTCGACGACGTCGACCGGCTCAGGTCGATGATGACCGCCGACACCGACTCGCTGCACCAGATGCGGCCCGAGATCATCGGCGGCACCCTCGCCATCGAGCCGGACGGCACCTTCACCGAGACCGTCGCCTTCACCAGCGAGGACGCAGCGCGGCAGGGGGAGCAGATGGAGCCGCCCACCGAGGTGCGTTCCGACCTCGAGTACGCCATGGCGGACGCCCACTTCTACGACCTGCACCGCCCCTGGTTCGCCTCCCGCTGAGACGTCCCGAGGGTGCACCGGGGCGCTCGGGAGCCCCGGGCAGGGTGGGTCAGTCCTCGCGGTCCTTCGGGGGCCGTCCCCGCCTCGGCACTGGACCTGCGTCGGACGGCGTACGACCGGCGGCGCGCAGCGCGTCGCGCAGCAGCAGCTCGATCTGGGCGTTGACGCTGCGGAGGTCGTCGGCGGCCCACCGCTGCAGGGCTGAGTGGACGGCAGGGTCGAGGCGCAGGAGCACGGACTTGCGCTCCGCGCCCCGCCTGGGGGCCGACTCCCCCGACTCCTCCGCCTCCTCGCCCATGCCCGACCCGATCAGGTGTAGAGCGAGCCGGTGTTGACGACGGGGGTCGTCCCTCGCTCCGAGCACAGCACGACCAGCAGGTTGGACACCATCGCCGCCCTGCGCTCGGGGTCGAGGTCGACGATGTCCTTCTCCTCGAGCTGGCCGAGCGCGCTCTCGACCATGCCGACGGCGCCCTCGACGATCTTCTCCCGCGCAGCGATCACGGCCGAGGCCTGCTGGCGCTGCAGCATCGCCTGGGCGATCTCGGGGGCATAGGCGAGGGCGGAGATGCGCACCTCGATGACCTCGAGACCGGCCAGTGCGATGAGGGCCGCCACCTCGGCGGCTAGCTCGGAGGAGATGACCTCCGTGTCACCGCGCAGGGTCACCTCGGTGGCCGCGTTGTCGTAGGGGTGGCTCATCGCGACGTGGCGCAGCGCGGACTCGGCCTGCACGGCCACGAAGTCCTCGTAGTCCTCGACCGCGAAGGTCGCCCGCGCGGTGTCGGCGACCTGCCAGACGACGATCGCGGCGATGTTGATCGGGTTGCCGTCGGCGTCGTTGACCTTGAGCTCGTTGGTCTCGAAGTTGTGCACGCGCACGGAGACGTTGCGCCTCGTGGTCAGGGGGACGAGCATCCGCAGACCGGGCCGGCGGACCGTGCCGACGTAGCGGCCGAAGAACTGCACGACGCGCGTCTGTCCCGGCGCCACGATCGCCAGCGAGGCGGACAGAAGCAGCCCGAGGACGGCGATGGCGAGGCCGCCGAGGATGAGGCCGACGCCGCCCTCTCCGGCGTCCGCGTCGATGATCCCGAGGACGGTGAGCCAGCTGCCCAGCCCCAGGAGCAGCAGGGTCACTGCGAGCCCGGCGAAGCCGTCGACCGACCACGCCATGCGCTCGGTGACGTCGACGCGTGTCCCCTCGTGACCTACGGGGCGACCCGCGGGCGCCCCACCCTCCGACTCGTCGGTCGGCCCATCGGTCGGCCCATCGGGCCTCAGCTGCGTGTCCCCGCTCATGTGCATCCCCCTCGTTCGGATTGTGATGGCAAATTGATATCACATTTATCCCGGGCCTATCCACCGACCCTTCCGCGGGTGTAGGCAAGGAGGGCGAGGGCGTCGCCCTCGCGTCCGCCGGACGAGGAGATGGCATGGCCGCACTCGAGACCACCCAGCTGCTGACCGAGCTCGAGCCGGTCGTGGAGGACAACCTCAACCGCCACCTGTCGATGGCCGACGAGTGGATGCCCCACGAGTACGTCCCGTGGAGCCTGGGGCGCGACTTCGCGGACCTCGGTGGCGATCCGTGGGAGGTGGCGCAGTCGCAGCTCTCGCCCATCGCGCGCACGGCCCTCGAGGTCAATCTCCTCACCGAGGACAACCTGCCGAGCTACCACCGCGAGATCGACCGCGCCTTCGGCCGCGACAGCGCGTGGGGCACGTGGGTGAACCGGTGGACCGCCGAGGAGGGCCGGCACGCGTTCTGCATCCGCGACTACCTCCTCGTCACCCGCGGCGTCGACCCCGTCGAGCTCGAGCGCGCGCGGATGGAGACGATGGAGACCGGCTACGAGGCGATGGACAAGTCGCTGCTCAACGTCTGCGCGTACGTGTCCTTCCAGGAGCTCGCCACCCGCGTCTCGCACCGCAACACCGGCCGCTACACCGAGGAGCCGATCGCCGACAAGCTCCTCGCCCGCGTGGCCAAGGACGAGAACCTCCACATGATCTTCTACCGCAACATCGTCACCGCTGCCCTCGAGCTCTCGCCCAGCCAGACCATGCGCGCCATCACCGAGGAGGTCGTCGGCTTCGAGATGCCCGGCAGCGTCATCCCCGGCTTCTCGCGCAAGGCCGTGCAGATGGCCAAGGCCGGCATCTACGACCTCCGCATCCACCACGACGACATCGTCGCGCCGCTGCTGCGGCAGTGGGGTGTGTGGGAGCTGACCGGCCTGGACGCCGACGGCGAGGCGGCCCGCGACGAGCTGGCCGCCGCTGTCGCCGCGCTCGATGGCGAGGCCACGCGGTTCGTCGAGCGGCGTGACGAGGCGGCGGCCAAGAAGGCTGCACGTTCCACCGCTGGTTGAGGAGGGACGAAGTCCCGTCACGAAACCGAACCAGTCATGATCTCCCCATGACGGAGCGCAACGTCCTCGGCGGCGAGCTGGACCCGTGCGGCACCGACCCGCTGACCGGCTTCCACCGCGACGGCACCTGCACCGTCGGCCCCCAGGACGTCGGCCTGCACGCGGTCTGCGCGGTGATGACCGAGGAGTTCCTGGCCCACCAGGCCTCGGTGGGCAACGACCTGTCCACCCCGCGCCCCGAGTGGCACTTCCCCGGCCTCGTCCCCGGCGACCGCTGGTGCGTGGTCGCCGTCCGTTGGCTCCAGGCGTACGACGCCGGGGTGGCCGCCCCGGTCGTGCTGGCGGCCACGTCGGAGCGCGCGCTCGACGTCGTACCCCTCGAGCTGCTGCAGGCGCACGCCGTCGACGTCCCGCCCGACCTCAGCGCGCTGGACTGACCTCGACCGAGAGCAACGTGGCGCCGATGTCGCGCAGCCCCGAGAGCACGCCGTAGAGCTGGGCCTGGTCGGCCAACGGACCGGCCAGGGTGGTGGTGCCGTCGGCGTTCCGCGTGAGCGCGAGGCCGCCGAGCCGCTGGGCCCAGTGGTCGTCGAGGTGACCCTCGACGCGGATGTCGTACGTCGTCGGGGTGCTCACGTCGACACCGTTTCGGCGGGCAGCGGGCGGGGGCGGGGACGGGAGGTACGCCGTCGGGCGGGTCGCCGGATCACCCACTCGGCGACCGCCAGGTTGATGGCCCACCCGGCCGCCTTGAGAAGGTCGCCGCGCAGCTCGCCGTGGCCGATCAGCGCCTCGCCGAACCCTTGCGTGAAGACCTGGGTCCCGGCGCCGACCGCGATCGCGTAGCCGCGGATCATCCAGGCCCGGTGGGTGGTGAAGTCCCGCCGCCGAGCGGCCGCCACGCCCACCACCAGGCAGCTGATCATCGCCGAACCGACGACGAGGCGCAGGACGAACAGGAGCGGACCGGTCCCCGGCTGCGGGTCGTGGAAGAGCGTCAGCCAGAGCGCCGAGCCAGCCACGAGCAGACCGGCGACGGCGAGCACCCGGCCCGCCCGCCGGTGCCAGCCGGGGTGTCGGCGCCTGATGCCCGGCACGAGCTGGAGGGCGCCCACCAGCGCAAAGACCGCCGAGCCGGCGATGTGGACGACTAGCGCCACGGGCCAGCCGGCCCATCGGTCGTCGGCCGGCATGAGGTCGGGCCCTCCGGCCAGCTGCACCAGCCGGAGGGTTCCCGACACGACCGGGACGAGGCAGAGGGCGACCAGAGCAGCCGGGAGCGCCCACCCGGTGCGGCGGCTCATCGGACCGAGGGAGCGAGGACCGCGGCGGGCTCGGACGTGCGGGCCCGGACGTCGCCGGGGTTGCGCCAGAGGGCGACGCCCAGGCCGATCAGGGCGATGCCGGTCGGGACCGCGAGCGGGCGGTTGAACGCCTCCGGCAGGACGGCGAGTGCGGCGGTCGACACGGTGCTGACGGCCAGCAGCGCAGCGGGCCAGCGGGTCAGCACGCCCGCCCGGAACAGCGCCACACCGAAGATCAGCCCGCCCAGGATGTAGCCGGCACCGCTGACGTTGAGGACCACCTGCATCGCACCGATGTCGCCGGCAGGAGCACCGCCCTCGGCTGCGTGGACCACGTCCAGGACGTAGCCGGGGTCCGAGTCCAGCAGCGTCGGGAGCACGGCCGCGGCGATGACCTGGACGGTGAGCATCGTCAGGTAGCCGATGGCGAGGACGACGTACCCGACGAGCCCGAGCACCCCGGCCTGCCGGTGCTGGCGCAGCCAGAGGCCGGTGATCCCCACGAGGGCGAGGACGGCCATCACGGTCTTCGCGCAGGATCGCACCACCCACTCGGTGGTCTCGGTGTCGAAGGCCGTCCCGGCCGGGTGGTTGACCTGCACGGCGATGAAGATGGCTCCGGCGGTCGCGGCGGCGGCGCCGGCCGCCCTGGTGAGGCCGCTGCTGGTGACGTTCATGATCGGCTCCTGGACTCGGGCCGGGCGAGGTGTCCGGCGGTGTCCAGGACGCTAGGAAGCGACGTGGTGACCCCACATCACATCGCCGTGTGATCCGTGATGTGACTCGCGTGTGAGCCGCGCGTCAGAGGAGCCCGCGCTCGGTCCCCCGACGTACGGCGGCCCGGCGGGTGGTGACGTCGAGCTTGGTGAAGATGTGCCTGCTGTGGGTGCGCAGCGTGTTGAGGGAGATGTAGAGCCGCTGCGCGATCTCCGGCCCGGTCAGCTCGCTCGCGAGGAGCCGGAGCACCTCGATCTCGCGGTCGCTGAGCCCCTCGGTCTGCTCCGGCCCGGACGTCGGCGCGGGCGGCGTGGCGGCCGCGAGGACGGTGGCCGCCAGCTCGGTCCCGTGCGCCTCCAGCAGCTCGACCATCGCGGCCCCCTCGTCGAGGTAGGTACGCCGATACCCGTGGGGAACGCCGCCGGCGAGCGCCTCCCCCAGCGCCTCGAGCGCCGCCTCGCGATCACCCCTCGCACGGTGGGCGAGGGCTCGTACGACGTGCGCGTCGACGACGCTGCCCCCGCGACCGGCTGCCCCGGCCTCCGTCGCGATCCGCCCCGTCGCGGCGACGACGTCGTCGAGCCGGTCGTGCTCCGCGACCAGCAGCCGCGCGAGGGTGAGCCGGTCGAGCTCGCCGAGGTGGTCGCTCTCCTCCAGCACCACGTCGTGCTCGCTCGCCCAGTCGCGGGCGTCGGCGAGCCGGCCCTGGGCGATGCGGATCCTCGCCCGCAGCGCCGGGACCGGCCGGACGTCGGGGAAGTACCCGGGCAGGAAGAGGGCCTCCGCCCGGTCGAGCGCCGCGACCGCTCCGTCGAGGTCGCCCCGCGCCCGCAGCAGCGCGGCGCGGGCGATGTGCGCGCGGTGCCGGTTCTCGATCAGCGACGCGCGCTCGCCCAGGTCCGCGGCGGCCTGCAGGTGCGCCTCCGCCTCGGCGAGCGAACCGTGCTCGACCAGCACGTCGGCGAGCCCCACGTGGAGGTCACCCGTGGTCGACAGCGGTGGGCCCGCGGTGGACGCCGCGGCCTCGAGCGCATGCTCGTGGAGGCGCCGCGCCTCGTCAGGGCGACCGCGCCCACGGGCGATGTCGGCCAGCACGACCGTCATCCCAAGAGCGTCGGCGACGTTGCCGGCGGCACGGATGTGGCGCACCGCCTCGCTGAAGGTGTCCGCGGCGGCCGCCAAGTCCCCGGCAGCCCAGGCGGCCAGCCCCAGGTAGCCGGACGCCGCACCGAGCACGAAGTGGTCGTCGGGGCCGGCGAGGTCGCGGGCCCGGGCCGCGTGAGCGGTCGTCCCGGCGACGTCACCGCGGGCCTGGGACGCGGTGGCGCGGTAGACCTCGATCATGGCCGGCAGGCTCGCCAGGTCCTGGTCGCGGGCCTCCCTCGCCCCGGCCGGACCGATCGTCGGCGGGGCGGGCGGCTGCGCCGCGAGCGCCGTCTCGGCGGCGTCGAGCCACTGCGCGAGCCCGTCCAGGTCACCCTCAGAGAGCCGCGCCCACGCGAGGTGCATCGCCAGCAGCGGGCGACGGCGTACGACGTCCTCCGGCAGCGCGCGCAGCCACTCGCGCATCGTCCGGTCCTGGCGCCGCTGGCGCATCGCGGGCACGGCGAGCTCGACCAGGCCGGCGGCCTGCTCCACGTCGTCGCCGGCCAAGGCGTGCGGGACGGCGTCGGGCAGGCGGTCGTGATCGGCGTACCAGCCGGCGGCGATGCGGTGCAGGCTGCCGACGCGCTCGGGGGCGTCGGCCGCGAGCCGCGCTCGCAGTGCCTCGGCGAAGAGGTGGTGGTAGCGCCACCAGCGGCGCTGGTCGTCGAGCGGTACCACGAAGAGGTTCGCCCGCTCGAGTGCCTCCAGCTGCTGCTGCGCGTCGGTGCGACCGGTGACCGCGTCGCACGACGGACCGCTCAGGTCGTCGAGGACCGACGTGTCGAGCAGGAAGGCCCGAACGTCGTCGGGCAGTCCGGCGAGCACCTCGTCGACGAGGTAGTCGAGGACGAACCGGTGGCTGCCGGCGAAGGCCTCGACGAAGCCGTCGGGGTCCGCGGTCCCGGCCGCCGACAGGGCCGCGAGCTGGAGCCCGGTCGCCCACCCCTCGGTCCGCTGCTCCAGCGCGGCGACGTGCTGCTCCGCCAGGCCCAGCCCCATCACGTCGTTGAGGAACATCGTCGCCTCGGGTTCGGTGAACCGGAGGTCGTCCGCCCGGACCTCGAGGAGCTCACCCCGCGCCCGCAGCCGGGACAGGGGAAGCGGCGGGTCGGCCCGCGCCGTCAGCGCCAGGCTCACCTGCGGCGGGAGGTTGTCGAGCAGGAAGGTGACCGCCTCGTGGACGTCGGGGTCGTCGACGACGTGGTAGTCGTCGAGCGCGATCACGGTCGGTCCCGGCAGCGCGTCGAGCTCGTCGACCAGACCGACCAGCACGTCCTCGGCCCGCACCGTCCGGTCGCTCTCGAGGAGGTCCATCGCCTCGGCGCCGACCTCGGGAGCGCTCGCGCGGACGGCCGCGACGAGATGGGTGAGGAATCGCCGCTGGTCGGCGTCCGCCGCGTCCAGCGAGAGCCAGGCGACCCGGACGTCACCGGCGGTGAGCCACTGCGTCAGCAGCGTGGTCTTCCCGAAGCCCGCGGGCGCTGCCACCAGCACCAGTCGCGGCACCGAGCCGCCACCGATTCGCAGCCGGTCCGTGAGGCGTGTGCGGTCCACGAGCTGCCGGCGTGACAGTGGGACGCGCAGCTTCGTGCCGGGCACCGCCATGGAGTCAGGCTAGTGGCGCAGGCCGGGCCGAAGGACCCTGCCGAGGAGCTGGTGCCCGTCCTAGCGTGGAAGGGGAAGGGAGCACCCCATGGCCACGAGCAGTGCAACCAATCAGGCAGGCAACGCCATCTACGGGCTCGGCATCTTCGGGGCGTGGGTCTACTTCTGGGTCCAGGCCGACGGGTTCTGGGAGTACGTCCTCGCCGTTCTCGAGGGCTTCGTCTGGCCGGCCTTCGCCGTCTACTACGGGCTCGACGCGCTGGGTGCGTGACACGACTCGTCGCCTAGCGTGAGGTCATGCCTGCAGGAAACGTGATCCCGTTGCGCCCCGGCGACGGCCCCGTCAACCGTGCGACGGGTCTAGCGGCCCGGCGCGTCCGCCCCGTGACGTACGTCGTCCACGTGTCGCTCGTCGAGAGTGAGCAGCCGATCTGGCGACGGCTCGAGCTCGACAGCCGTCTCGACCTACGCACCGTGCACCGCGTCCTGCAGGCCGTCATCGGCTGGTCGGACTCGCACCTGCACGAGTTCACGACGTCCCGCTCGCGCAGCCGGTTGCTCGCGGACAGCGAGGTCGAGGAGGGAATGGACGGCACGCCCGAGCGTGACGTGCGCCTGGACGAGGTGCTGGCGGACGTCGGTGACGCCGTCGGCTACCTCTACGACTTCGGGGACGCGTGGGACCACGACCTCCGGTTGGAGGTGGTCCGCGACGTCGAGCCCGCCCAGGCCGTGCGTGTGGTCGACGGGGCAGCGGCATGCCCCCTGGAGGACGCCGGCGGCATCGGAGCCTGGAACGCATTCGTACGGTGGCAGGTCGACGGCGACTCCGACGACCTCGACGACGACCACCTCCGCCACCTGGCGGAGCGGGTGCCCGTCGACTTCGACGCCACGCACTTCGATGTCGCGGAAGCCCAAGCGTCAGCGTCGGCTGCCGCGCTGACCACCGAGCAGCTGTCCGCTCGACTGCCTCCTCACCCGGACGTCACCGCACTCGTGGCAGTCCTCCCAGAGGAGGGCGTCCGGCTGCTGGCGGGGTTGTGCCTGGCAGCACCGGGGCCCACGATCGATCGCGCTGCTGCGCTGCGCCCGTTGCTCACCCTGCTCGATCTCGCGCGCGACGGGGTCGACCTCACCCCGACCGGCCTGATGAAGCAGGCCTCGGTGCGTGAGCTCCTCGACCGGCTCGGCTGGGGCGGAGACTGGGTCTTCGGCAAGACCCTGCGCGAGGACAACCTGCCTCCCGTCCGCTGGGTGCGCCGTGGAGCGCAGACGCTCGGCCTCGTACGCCGCCACGCCGGTCGCCTCGTGCTCACCCCCGCGGGACGCGAGGTCGTCGGCGACGCCGAGGGCCTGTGGCAGCACCTCGTCGCCAACCTTCCCCAGGGCGACAGCCCCGAGGAGCGGATGGCCGGTGCCATCTGGCTGCTCACCCTGCGTCCCGGTCGCTCGTCCTACGGGCTCTACGACCGTCACGCCCCTGTCCTCTTCGACATGGTCGCCTGGCAGACAGGTGACCGTGCGCCCCACGAGCACGAGGTGCACGCCTGGCACCTGCCCACCCTCTGGCTCCTGCTCGTGCTCCAGCAGGACCACACGTCGCTCGGGGCTCGCCCCGAACAGGTCGCTGCAGCACTGGACGCGCTGTGGCGCCCGACGCCGGCGCCTCCTGAGGCTCACGACCGCCGCACGTAGTCGGTACTGCATCGGCGCTATCTGCGTCGGTGGAAGCGGAGCTCCCCCTGGGGAAGGCGTTCGACGAGATACGTCGTGTCGTGGACGCGATGGTGATGGTGACTGCAGAGCAGGGCACCGTCGTCGATGTCGGTGCGCCCTCCGTGTTCCCACGGACGGAGGTGGTGGGCCTCGCACCAGCTGGCGGGCACGTCGCACCCGTCGGCGCGGCACGTCTGGTCGCGTACGGCCATCGCCAGGCGCTGGGTGGGGGTGAACAGCCGGCGCGACCGACCGAGGTCAAGGGGGACGCTTCGGCCGCCCAGGACCGCCGGGACGATGTTCGCGGTGCACGCCAGACGGCGGGCCTGCGAGGCGGAGATGCGGTCCCCGGCGAGGTCGTCGCCGGGGACGAGTCCCGCCCCGACCATGCCGGCACCGGCGAGCTCGGCCTGCAGGGCTGCGAGCGGGATGGTGACGACCACCGTGGTGGCGCTGCCGCCGTGGATGGGTAGCTGGCTGGCGTCGACCGTCTCGAGGAACGCGACCAACGCCTCACCCATCCGGCGCGGGTAGGCGAGCCGTGCCACCGGATCCTGGGCCGTCGCCGTGACGTCACCTGGGGAATCGTCCTTGCCGGTGGTGGCGCCGGCGTGGGCGCGGCGCGGGTTGGCCTGCGCCTCGAGGTAGGTCGCGAACCTCGTCGCGGCCGCATCGGGGACGACCGAGGAGATACGAGTCGTGCCGTCGCCCAACCGGCGCATGGTCAGGCGGGTGACGTCGCGCGCGCGAGCCTCGAGCTCGGCCAGCCGCGCACCCTCGGCAGCCTCGGCGATCTCTGGAGCGACGACGTCGAGGATGCGTCGGCCGATCCGCCCGAGCTCCTTCGGGCCGAACTCCCGTGCCCGCTCGACCAGGTGCTCCTCGGCTTCGGCGACTGTCTGCGGAGGCAGCGTCGGAGGCAGGGCGTTGAGGGCGCGGTCGATCACCTGTGCCTGGGCCAGGGTGGCGCTGCCCTCGCGCATGGCTGCCACGAGCCGCGGGCGGTCCCGGTCGAGTGCCGCGGCGAGCCTGAGCTCCGCTCGGGCGTCGGCGTACCTCGTGCGCGTGTGGTGCGCCAGCCAACCGGCGGCGTCCCTTGCTGCGGTCTCAGCGGCGAGGTCGCCGGCGTCGGCGAGGATCCGCAGCCGCAGCTCGGCCAGCTGACCCTCGGCAGCGACCAGGTCCTGCAGTGCGGTCGCCTTCTCCTCGACCGTCATGAAGGTCGGGTTGGCGTCGGCGACCGCCTTCAGCGAGGAGCGGATGTCTGAGGCAGCGGTGATGATCGGGTGGGTCACGATCGGTCTCCTCACGACGACGGGTCCGCCACGCACGCGCGCAGCTGATCAACGGTCGTCGCTCCTGGAGGCCCCCAGCTGGGGAGGCAATTACGTGACCCTCGCAACTCGTCCCACGAGCCAGGGTTTGGCGCACTGGTGACTTGTCCTGGTGGCCCTGATCTGGCGGAACGTGCTTCCACCTTAGTTCAATCAAACACTATTCGCAAGTGTTTTCGACTGACTGATGCTTGCTCGTCCCATCCGCCTGTGATGTCTCAAGACATCGGTGACAGTCGTCCGATCCGCCACGACCCCCGATCCGCCCTACCGAACGCCGAACGGCGTTCAGACCGACACGAGCGGAAGCGAGGGGTCGATGGCTCGCATGTCCTCCGGGTCGGACGTGACGACGAGGTGGCCGCGACTGCGGGCATGCCAGACGACATGCACATCGACGACGTCGTGACGACCTGAGGCGCCGCAGAGTCGTCCCACCTCGCGAGCGGCGTGCACGTCGTACTCCGGCGTCGTCACGCCTCGAGCCGAGAGGAACGCACCGAGCCGCGCCTGCCGCGGTCCGCCGCGCCACACCTGGGCGACGACCTCAGGAACCACGTGCACCTCCAGCCCACGGCCTGCCGCCTGTCGAAGCAGCGCGCGGACGTCGGGGTCTCCCCGTTCGATCGCGATCAGGGCCCCCGCGTCGAGGCTGATGCCGCTCACTGGACGTCGAGGGCCTCAAGGACGCGGGCTGCCCGAGCCACGGCGGCGGCGTCGGGGGCACCCAGTTCGGCATCCATCTCATCCAGCACCTCTGCCAGCGTGCGCCGCCTCGACTTCTCGGCGAGCGCTTCGGCGACGTAGGCAGACACCGATGCGGCGCGACCCCCGGCCACCGCGGCACGAGCCTCCTCGACCAGGTGGTCGGGCAGGCTCACAGCGATCTTGGCGGTCATACCACGATCATACTGCGGGCGGGTCCTCACGCCGTGCCCATCGTTGGAGAAGCACGCGAACGACTCGTGGCCCCACCCACCAAGAAGGGCCACGAGTCGCCAAGGCTCAGCCGAGCACGCCGCCGATCATCAGCACGCCGTCCGGGTCGTACGTCCGCCGCGCCCGCCGCAGCCGCGCGAGGGTCACCTCGTCGTAGGCGTCGACGTACTCCTCCGGCGTGAAGGTGAAGTTCGGCAGCCGGTGGCCGCCCACCCACGGTGCCATCGCGTCGAGGATCGCGGCGGCGTGCTCCTCGACCCCCGGGACCTCGGCGATCCCGACGACGAGCAGCGAGTACGCCGCGTCGCGCGAGGCGAAGGCAGCCGGGTGCTCACCCGGCCGGGCGTAGGCCCCGCCCAGCTGGCGTACCTCCACCAGGATCTGCGGCGACGGGACTCCCGGTCCGGTGAGCGACAGCAGCGCGTCCGCCGTCTCCGCCGAGAAGTCGGTGAGCACGTGGCCCGCCTCGTGGGCCGGGGTCGGGTCGAGCGGGTCGGTGTGGACCGAGTCGATCGCCGTGTAGGGCTTGTCGGCCACGTCGTCGAGGATCACCGGAGCGGCCGCCCGCATCGCGGCGAACCAGCGCTCCCCCTCCTCGGCCGAGCCCGTCCACACGTAGCGCACCGACAGCGTGAGCCGGCCGGCGAGCATCGGCGGGACGCCCTCCATCTCGGGCAGCTGGAAGAGCGCGAACGACGTCGTCGCCTCCTCCGGCAGCTCGTCCGACCAGGCGCGCCAGGCGTCGATGACGGCGGGGGCGTCCGCGCCGTCGAACCACAGCGAGCCGCCGTAGAAGCTCGGCTGGTCGACCAGGTCGAACTCGATTGCCGTGATGATGCCGAGCATCCCCTTCGCGCCGCGCAGGGCGAAGAAGAGCTCGGGGTGCTCGGTCGGCGTGACCCTCCGCAGCACACCGTCGCCGGTGACGACCTCGATGGCGCGCACCTTGTCGATGGCGAGGCCGTAGGTCCGGGCCATCGGGCCGAGCCCGCCGCCGGTCGTGTAGCCGACGATCCCGACGTCGGTGATCGATCCCGAGAGCGGCGCGAGTCCGTAGGGCGCGGCGGCCTCGACGACCGCGAGCCACTTCACGCCGGCTCCGGCGCGGGCCCAGCCCTCCTCGGGGTGGATGACGACCTCGTCGAGCTCCTTGGTGGTGACCAGCAGCTCGGTGGTCAGGTCGGCCATCGGGCCGTGGCCGGTGGCCTGCGGGGTGACCCGGAGGCCGTGGCGGGCCGCGAACTGCACGGCCTCGGCGACGTCCTGGGCGTCGAACGCCGCGAGCACCCCGGCCGGTCGGACCGGGACGGCGACGTTCCACGGCGAGACGAGGGCGTCGTACGCCGTGTCGCCGGGCACCGCGACGGTGCCGATGGTGAGTGCGTCCAGCTCCGCGAACGGTACGGCTGCGGGGCTGGTCTGTGCGATGGTCATGCTTCCTCCGTGTGTGTCGTGGTTGACCAGACGAAGGTGCACCCGGACGCTTGCGGGCGACTTGAACCCGACTTGAGCCCGACCGCGGAATCAGTCGTTCGACGCGGCCTGGGGGCCCACGAACAGGCCGTCGAGGTCGGCAGACCGTCGGATCCGCAGCAACCGGTCGTACGCCGCCGGGGACCAGCCACGCCGGGCGGCGGCCTCGTAGGCCATCGAGAGATAGGCCGCGCTCGACGTCCACGGGGCCAGCGAGTCGAGGATCCGCAGGGCGTCCTGCCGCACGGCGCTCCACCCCGTGCCGACGTCGAGGCCCACGCCGAGGACCAGGAAGGACCCGTCGAGGTGGTCCATCGCGCCGGCGCGCGGAGCGGGCCGCGCGAGTGCGCCGCCGAGCTGGCGCAGCTCGACGAACAGCAGGTTGCTGCCCGACCCGGGGCCGGCCACGTCGACCAGGGCGTCGACCGCGTCCGGCGGCAGGCCGTGGACGAGCACGCTGTTCGCGTAGACCGCGGTGGGCTCCTGCGGGTCGAGCTGGAGGTGCGCGATGTCGGCGGCGGGCACCTGGGCGAACGTGTCGACCTCGGGCCGCAGCGCGCGCAGACCGGCGATGGAGCGGGCGCCCGCCTCGGCGTCACCGAGGGCCACCGCGTCGATCATCACCATCTTCCGCCCGCGCAGCTGATCGGGCAGCCACTCGATGTCGGGGACCTGGAAGATCCGCGCGACGCTCGTCACCGCCTCCGGCGCGTCCGCCGTCCACTCGCCCCACGCGGTGAGCACGCGGCGGGCGTGCTGCCAGTCCCACGCGAGCATCCCGGCGTACGCCGTCCGGATCGGCAGCAGGTCGAACTCCAGCGCCGTGACCACGCCGAAGCCGCCGCTCCCCCCGCGCGCGGCCCAGAGCAGGTCGGGGTCGCTGTCCTCGGTGCTGCGCACGAAGGTCCCGTCCGCGAGCACCAGCTCGACGGCCGTGATCGCGCTGCACTGCAGGCCGTGCTGGCGGGAGTACCAGCTCACCCCGCCGCCGAGTGACGAGCCGACCACGCCGACGCCCGGGCTGGACATGTGCTGCCCGGCCAGCCCGACACGGCCGGCCCGGGCGACGACGTCGCCCCACAGCACGCCGGCCTCCGCACGTGCCGTACGGGTCGCGACGTCGACGCTCAGCCCGGTCATCGCCGACGTGCGCAGCAGCACGGCGTCGCCCAGCCGACCGGCGAGCGGCGGGGCGCCGTGGCCGGTGCCCTGCGGCGCGACCCGGAGGCCGGCTGCCGCGGCGGCCTTGACGATCCGGGCGACCTCGTGGGGGTCGCCAGGGTAGGCGACCGCGGCCGGGTGCTCGTCGACCTGGAGGTTCCACGGCATCCGCGCCTCGTCGTAGAGGGGGTCGCCGGGCAGGTGGACGGCACCACCGGCCAGCCCGCGCAACGCCTCAGCCTGCTGCATCGTCACCACCTCACGATCCGGGCACCTCAGCATCGCCGGGGTGACTTGAGGACGACTTGAGCCGACGGTTCATCCGCTCGTGGAGCAGCGCGCGCTCGCCGGTCGGGATGTCGGCGTGGATGGCGTCGCGCACGAGCGGGTTGACGAAGTCGAGCGGGTGCCCGTCGCGCAGGATCTCGCTGCGGGCGAGCACGTCGAGCGCCGCCGCGACGTCCTCCTCGGGGTGCTGCGCCAGGTCGGCCACCGCCATCAGGTCGGCCTCCGGACCGAGTACGGCGACGGCGCGCGCGACCGTCGTCACGGCCGCCGGCATCCGGCGCAGGCGGAGCGTCACGAGCGAGGTGACCGCCCGCGACCCCACCGCCCGGACGGTGTCGACGTGGGCGGCGTCCGGCGGGACGCCCTGGTCGGCCAGCGCGCGCAGCAGCTGGCGCAGGAGCAGCGGGTTGCCCGAGCTCATCCGGTGGCAGGCGGCCACGAACGGGTCGGCGCCGCGGCCGAGCCGGTCGGTCACCAGCGCCGCGGTGCCCTGCTCCGTCAGCGGCGCCGGGCGCACCACCGTCACCGACTCGTCCGCGGCGAGCTCGGCCAGCAGCTCGTCGGCCTCGTGCGGCTCGCCGGTGCGCAGCGCCAGCACCATCAGCACGGGCAGCCCGTCGAGGCGCCTGACCAGGTAGGCGAGGAGCTGCAGCGACGCCTCGTCGCACCACTGGACGTCGTCGACGCACAGGACGAACGGGGCCTCCTCCGCGAGGCCGGTCGTCAGCTCGCACAGCTCACGGAGCGCGGCGAAGCGGTCCTCGCGACCGATCGCGTCGTCGACCCCGGCGCCGAAGAGCTGCCGGACCACTCCCCACTCGAAGCCGTGCTCCGAGGGGCTGCTCCGCGCCGACCGCACCCACACGCCGGCGGCGACGGCGAGCCGACGGAGCTCGTCGAGCAGCCGGGTCTTGCCGATGCCGGCCGAGCCCTCGACGAGCACGCATCCCGACGTCCCGTCGGCCAGCTCGTCGAGCCTGGTCCTCAGCAGCGCCATCTCGCGGTCGCGGTCGACGAGGCCGTCGGGCGTGCGGGGGCGCGGGATGCTCACGCTCGCGCTCCTGGTCGTGACGCCGTCGAGGTTCGGTGACTGCGCGAGCACTTCGGCCTCGAGCGCGCGGAGGGCGGGGCCGGGGTCGACGCCGAGCTCGTCGGCGAGCACCTGGCGGGCGCGGCGCAGCGCCTCGAGCGCCGCGGCCTGGCGGTGCGCCCGGTAGAGCGCGAGGGTGAGCAGCCGCCAGCGCTCCTCGCGCAGCGGGTCCTCCTTGACCAGCGCCTCGAGGTCGCCGATGACGAGCGGCGCCTCGCCCAGCTCGAGGCGGGTGGCGAGGAGCCGCTCGCGGGCGACCCCGCGCAGCTCGCTGAGCCGGGCGACCTCCGCCTCGGCCCACGCCTCCCCCGCGTAGTCGGCGTACGCCGGTCCGCGCCAGGTCCGCAGCGCCGTCTCGAGCGTGCACACCGCGTCTCCCGGCGCCTGGCCGGCGGCCGACTCGACCGCGGCCTCGAAGGCCCACGCGTCCACAGCATCGGGCGGAAGCCTGAGCACGTAACCCGGCCCGGCGCGGGCGATCACGCCCCCGCGGTGGCGGGCCGTCGCGCCCGGCTCGAGCGCGCGCCGGAGGTGGCTGACGTACGCCTGTAGCGCGCCGTTCGCGTTGGCGGGCGGGTGGTCGCCCCACACGCAGTCGACGAGGTGGTCCGCGGTCACGACCTGGTCGCGCTGCACGGCCAGCGCCGCCAGCACGGCGCGCTGACGTCGCCCGCCGAGGTCCACGACCGCGCCGTCCCGCGTGGCCGTGAGCTCGCCGAGCACGTGCAGGTTGAGTTCCGGCTGCCCGTCCACCCCACTTCCTCGCCTCGGCTCCGTCGAGCGTACGGCTGTCCCGGGGCTGCGGGCTGCCCCGATTTTGGGCACGCGCACCGCAGCGGATGGGTGCATCCACCCATCGGGGACGGCGTACGAGATGGGCATTCCACCCGACGCGGCGGGTGCCGTCGCGGAAATAGCGTCGAGCCATGGACACCACAGACATCGACACCGTCATCATCGGAGCCGGCCAGGCCGGACTGTCGACCGGCTACCACCTGCAGCGCCGCGGCGTGCCCTTCGTCATCCTCGACGCGGCCAGCCGCGTCGGCGACAACTGGCGACGGCAGTGGGACAGCCTCCGGCTCTACTCCGCCGCCCAGTTCGACGGCCTGCCCGGCCTGCCGTTCCCCGCACCGCGCTGGACCTTCCCGGGCAAGGACGCCGTCGGCGACTACCTGGAGACCTACGCCCGCACGTTCGAGATGCCCGTGCGCCTCGAGACCCGGGTGCAGGCGCTCGACCCGCACGGCGAGGGCTACGTCGTGACGACGGACCGCGGCCGGTTCACCTGTCGCAACGTCGTCGTCGGGACCGGGACGTTCGGCCGGAGCCCACTGGTCCCCGACGTGGCGGCAGCACTCGACCCGAGCATCCTGCAGCTGCACTCCAGCGAGTACCGCCGGCCCAGCCAGGTCAACGACGGCGCCGTGCTGGTCGTCGGCGCGAGCCACTCCGGCACCGACATCGCCTACGAGCTGGCCGAGACGCACCCGGTGATCCTCGCCGGGCGGGACTGCGGCGAGATCCCGCCTCGGCTCGGCTCACCGGCCTTCCGCGTGGTCTTCCCGGTCCTGCTGTTCGCCTGGCGGCACGTCCTCACCCGGCGCAGCCCGATGCGCGCCAAGCTCAAGGACGAGCTGCGTCGTCACGGTGGCCCGATGCTCCGGGTCAAGCGGCGCGACCTCGCCGAGCGCGGCGTCGAGCGCGTCACCAGCCGGGTCGAGGAGTCGCGCGACGGCCGGCCCGTCGTCGACGGCACACCGCGTGACGTGTCCACCGTCGTGTGGGCCACCGGCTTCCGGCAGGTCTTCGACTGGATCCACCTCCCCGTCCTCGACGAGGACGGCTGGCCGAGGGAAGAGCGCGGCGTCGTCGCCGACACACCGGGCCTGTTCTTCTGCGGCCTGGCCTTCCAGTACTCGTTCAGCTCGATGCTCATGGCCGGCGTCGGCCGGGACGCGGCGTACGTCGCCGACCGGGTCGCGAGCCGTTCCCGCAGTCCGGAGCCGGTGACCTCGAGCCACCCCGCGGCGGCATGAGTGGTCGTACGCTCGAGGAGGAGGTGAGGGCGATGGCCGTGGCCGGCGACGTCGACCGCGCGCGCCAGGCCTACGAGCGCGGCGACTGGCCCGAGGCGTACGACGTCTGGGCGCGCGCCGACCGCGCCGGGCTCCCGGCAACCGACCTCGACGACCTCGCCACCGCGTCCGAGCTGCTCGGGCACCACGACACGACGGTGCTCGCGCTGCAGCAGGAGTTCCGGCTGCACGAGCAGGCGGGTGACTCCCAAGGGGCCGTGCACACGGCCTTCCGCCTGGCGATGAGCTGCGCGACCCACGGGGAGCCGGCCCTCTTCTCCGGGTGGTCGGCGCGGGCGGAGGCGCTGCTCCCCGACGTCGGCGCGGACTCGGCAGAGGCGGGCTGGGTGGCCTTCCTGAGGATGTTCGGCCACCTCGACCGCGGCGAGATCCCGCAGGCGTCGCAGCAGGCCGACCTCGCCACCGAGGCGGGGCGCCGCAACCGCGATCCCGACCTCGTGGCCATGGGGCTCACCGGCCAGGGACGGCTGCGGCTCTACACCGGCCGCATCCCCGACGGTCTCGCCTGCCTGGACGAGGCGATGGTGCGGGTGATCGCCGGCGAGTGCACGCCCATCATCGCCGGGCACGTCTACTGCACGGCGATCGAGGGCTGCCAGGAGATCAGCGACTTCGGTCGGGTCGCGGAGTGGGCCTCCGCCCTCGAGCGGTGGTGCTCCGCACAGCCCGGGCTGCTCCTCTTCACCGGCCAGTGCGCCCTGCACCGCGGCCAGCTGTTCCGGGTGCACGGCGACTGGGCGCAGGCGCTCGACGAGCTCGCGCTCGCCGCGCAGCGCTACGTCGATGTCGGGTCGCCGGACGCCATCGGCCTCACGGCACGCGAGTCGGGCGACGTCCTGCGCCTGCGCGGCGACCTCGACGAAGCCGATGTTGCCTACCAGCGTGCGTCCGACCACGGCTGCGACCCCCAGCCCGGGCTCGCCCTGCTGTGGCTCGCCCGCGGGCAGGACGCTGCGGCGCTGGCCGCCGTCGACCGCATGCTGGCCGAGGAGGTCGGTGCCGTCGCGCGCTGTCGCGTCCTGCCCGCGGCGGTCGAGGTGCTCCTCGCTTCCGGGCAGGTGGACCGGGCGCGGTCGGCTGCCGACGAGCTGTCGGCCCTGGCCTGCTCGGAGGTCCTCACGGCGATGGCCGCCGAGTGCTCCGGGGCGGTCGAGCTCGCTGCCGACGACCCGGCGGGAGCTTTGCCCTTCCTCCGCAAGGCCGGCCAGCTGTGGGCGCGCGCGTCCGCTCCGTACGACGCCTCGCGCACCGGGGTCCTCCGCGGCCGGGCGCTCGCCCGGCTCGGCGACGACGCCGCCTCGCGCCGCGAGCTCGAGGCGGCGCGGGACTGCTTCCGCCGCCTGGGTGCCCGTCCTGCGGAGGACCTCGTCTCGGCGCTGCTCGCGCCAGTCGCGTCGCCGGCGGGACTCACCCCCCGCGAGGTCGAGGTGCTCCGCCTCGTCGCCACCGGCCGCACCAACCCCCAGATCGCAGCCGCGCTGGTGCTGAGCGAGAAGACCGTCGCGCGCCACCTCTCCAACATCTTCACCAAGCTCGACGTCGCCTCTCGGACCGCTGCCGCGGCTTATGCGTACGAGCACGGGCTGATGTGACGGTGTCGCAGGATCCTGCCGCTCAGCCATCCCCCCGGACCCGCAGCACCCCGCGAGCCCCGCGCTCGGCGTCGACCATGACGTGACTGACGAACGGGTAGTCGCCCGGCTCGTCCAGCACCAGCTCGACGAACCCGCCCTGGGCCGGCAGCAGGGGCAGCACCTGCGCTCCCCCGTCGCGCGCCGGTCCCGACCGGCCGCCGAGCTGCCACGCGCCCTCGTTGAACACGGTGTCGAACTGTCCGCCGACGACGTGGAAGGAGGAGGCGCGACTCGGACCCGCGTCGAGCACCCAGAGCCGGACCCGCTCGCCGGTCCGGGCACGCAGCGGCTGGTGCGCGTACTGGTCGGGGTAGCCGTTGAACACCACGGCGTCCGCGTCCTCGCCCGCCACCTTGTCGAGGTCGGCGACCGCACCCTCGGCCCCGTGGTACTGCTCGGACTGGACGAGCACGTACTCGCGGTCGACACGGGGCAGGCCGGGCGGCTCGATGACGACGGCGCCGAAGAGACCGTTGGCGATGTGCGCGGTCATCGGCATCGTGGAGCAGTGGTACATCCACACCCCGGCCCGGGTCGCGGTGAAGCGGTAGGTCAGCGACTCCCCGGGTGGGATCGTGCGCATCACCTCGTCGGGCGCGCGCACCCCCGCGTGGAAGTCGATCGAGTGGCCCATCGTCCCGTCGTTGACGAGCGTGATGACGAACCGGTCGCCGACGCGCCCGCGGAGCACCGGGCCGGGCGCGGTGCCGTTGAAGGTCCACACCTCCTGGGTCACCCCGGGAGCCACCTCCGCCTGCTGCTCGGTGATCCGGAAGGTGCGCCGGTGGACCCGTCCCGGTGCCAGGGGCGGCAGGACCGGGTCGTACGCCGAGAAGTCCGGGCCCGGCTCGCCCGCGGAGCCGATCGGCGCCCCCGACGCGTCGTGGCCGTGGTCCTCGTGCCCGGCCGGCTCCGCCGGGTCGCCCACCGCGCCTTCGCCGGAAGCGTCCGGGTCCCCGCCGGCGACCTCCACCGCGAACGTCATCCCCATCTGGCGGTGCCCGACGACCGAGCACCAGCCGTCGAGGTTGCGACCGACGACGCCGACGTCCAGCTCGGCCTCCTCCCCCGGCGCGATGCGACCGGTGTCGGCACCGGTCTCCAGGACCAGGTCGTGGACGTCGCCCGCGCTCTCGTTGCGCAACGTGACGACCAGCCGGTCACCGGCGGCAACCTCGACGCGGTCGGGGGTGAACCGCATCTCGCCGGCCACGACCTCGACCTCGACGGTCCGACCGGTGGGTGCGACACCGGCGTCCGCGGAGCCCGCCCGGCCCAGCGCGGCCGGGTCGACGGCGCCGCCGACGGCCACGGCCAGCACGGCGAGCGCCACCCCGACAGCGGCCAGCCCGGTGTTCTGGCCACGAGGACGCACGGCGGCCGCCGGGGGCGCCTCACCCCGGTGGCGCAGGCGTACGGCTCGCAGCAGCAGCGGGACGAAGCTCGCGAGCGCGCCGAGCACCAGCACCGATGCCACCACCCGTACGACGCTCGGCACCGGCAGCAGGCACCACACCAGGCCGACGTTGGCGAGGGCCACCCGCAGCGCCCCCGCCGAGTCGAGCGCGCGGTTGGCGGCGCGTACGGACGCCGGGCCGCCGCCGAGCACCACCGGCACGAGGTAGGAGAGGGCGCCGAGCAGCACCTGGGCGACGAACCCGGCGGCGAGGTAGGGCGCGGCGTCGTGCAGCGCCCGGGACACGTCGTCCCACTGCCCCCCGACCGCGACCCGCGCCGACACCCACGCCAGCATCGCGACCAGCCACAGCACGCCCGC
This sequence comes from Nocardioides sp. T5, assembly GCF_048161455.1. NCBI lineage: Bacteria > Bacillati > Actinomycetota > Actinomycetes > Propionibacteriales > Nocardioidaceae > Nocardioides > Nocardioides sp. T5. The sequence goes on from NZ_CP182415.1 coordinate 3,759,899, forward strand.
GCCGACGGACCACGTGGGGAAGCTGCCGGGCGGCTTCACCCGCGCCGCGTCCACCATCGGGCGGGCCAGGACGAGGACGCCGCCGAGGTAGGTCACCAGGCCGACCGCGACGACGCGGGGCTGGTCCGCCCACGCGGCGGCCGCCACGAGGCCGATCCCCGCGACCAGCACGGGCAGCGCGGCGCGGGACGCCTTCTCCGCCCCGTCGGCCAGCCGGGTGCGCAGCATGGTCGGCCACAGCGTGACGAGGGTTCCCAGCACGGTGAGGCCCACCCAGCCGAGCACGTTGATGCCGGCGTGGGCGATGCGCACCCGGGCGTCGAGTGGATCGGTCAGCCCGCGGGCGAGCCACACGCCCAGCGTCGCGCCGACGGGGAGCAGGGCACCCGCGGCGAGGTAGTAGTGGACCGTCGGTGCGAAGCGTGAGCGGAACCTGCCGCGCAGGCCCCGCGCCAGGGACGCCACGTGCCAGGTGACCGCCAGCGCCACGGCCACCGCGCCGGTCAGGACGAGGAGCCACCCGTCGAAGGCGACGCCGATCGTGACCGCGACGGCGCCGAGGTCGAAGGTCGCCAGGCGGATCGACTGCTCCCGCCGCGGCGTCGCCGGGCCGCGCAGGAGGGTGTCGGCGAAGTAGCGGCTCCACACGAGGATCGCGTGGCCGGCGGCGCCGAGCAGGAGCAGGTGCAGCAGGAGCCAGCGCGGCTCGGGAACCCACCGGTGCACGAGGGCCACGACCACGGCCGCCATCAGCCAGCCCACGACCGGCAGGTCCCGGATCGGCCAGAACCCGCGGGTGCCGGTCCTCGGCTCGCCGGCGCGGGTCCCGGAGGACGTCTGCAGTGTCGTCATCGCGCGACCTCGGGCGGGCGCTCGGTGGACACCTCAACGCGCGGCCCGGGCGGACCGATCACCGTGCTGGCGGCCGCGACGCCGAAGAACAGCAGCAGTGCCACCGCGTTGCCGGCCCCGCCGACCTCGCGCGCCAGGTCGCTGCCGAGCGCGTCGCCTCCCCAGAGGCGGAGGACGAGGGAGACCTGGAGCAGCAGCCACGGAGCCCACAGGGCGGGCCGGTACGGCAGCGGCACCCGCGTCACCGCCGGCAGGATCGAGGGAGCGTGCGCCATGATCATCGAGATCGTGAACCCGAGGAAGACCGCGTGCACCAGCGCGTCGTACGCCGCCCCGTCCGCGGGCTGCCCGGCGACCAGCCAGATGCCGCCCGCGACGGCCAGCCACCCCTGGCCGGCCAGCATGCAGGCGGCCGCGAAGCGCGGGAGCCCGGTGGAGCGTACGGTCCGCCGCGCCACGTCGTACGCCGCGAGCCAGGCCGCCAGCAGCAGGACCACCAGCCCGAGCACACCTGCTCCGACACGTGGCCACATCGTCGCGGCCGGGACGCTCACCGTGACCGCGAGGCCCAGCAGCACCAGCGACGTCCCCGCCCCCGCCGGCATCGCCAGCCGAGCCAGCTCGAGCCGCTCGCCGGCGATGGTCAGCACGACGAAACCGGCCAGCCAGGGCAACGCGAGGGCCAGGTCGGCGCCGCCGAGGACGAGCACCGCGCCACCGAGCGCGAGGACCGCGCCGAGTGCTGAGACCAGGACCGCGTCGTCGCGCTGACGCCGCCACAGCGGGACGTAGAGCGCGCACAACCCGGCCGTGCCGGCCACCAGGAGGAGGTGGCCCAGCCGGCCCACGCCCGGCACGAGCAGCGCCAGGGCGCCGGTTCCCAGGAGCGCGGGGGCTGCGTAGCCCCAGGAGGCACCGAGCGCCACGGCACGCTCGAGCGCGACGAGCGTGCCAACGAACCCGAGCACCATGAGCAGCCCGTGGGCCTCGCCCAGGCGGCCCGAGGGCACCGGCGCCCACACGCCCAGCAGGGTGAGTCCGGCGTCGACGCCGACCACCATCGCGACGGCTGCCGGGACCGCCAGCAGCGCGCGCGGCGCGGGTGCCCGCCGCCCGATCACGGGAGGCTCACCACGCAACCGAGGGTCTCGGGGCGCGGGCGGAGCCCTGCTCCCTCAGCGCCGAGCACGCCCTCGACGAGGCCGAGGTGGACCGCGCACACGACGGCGGGGTGCGACCGCGCCGCCTCGAGGATGGGGCAGGCGTTCAGGGTGACCCGGTCGCCATCGGCCTCCGGGGCGAAGCCCGTGTGGGCGAGGGCCAGCAGCACGCGCTCGCGGCCGTCCTCGACCGCTCCGAGCTGGGACCGGAGCTGCTCACCCCAGGCCCGGCCGCCGCGGACGGCCGCGGGGTCGAGGGTGCGTGCCTGGCCCTCGCCATCGCTGGTGTCGGAGTCGAGGTCCGAGTCCGTCGCTCGCCCCCGGTCCAGGCCGGAGGCGAGCGCCATCGCGAGGGCGGCGTACTCCGGCACGCGGGCGAGGTAGCTCCACGCGGGGCGACCACGACCGCCGCTCCGGCTGGCGATACGGCTCGCGTTGCCTCCCGCCACAATCGCGTCGAGGTGGCCGCGCAGGGTGTTCGGGTGCAGGCCGGTGCGCTCCTGCAGCTCCCCCAGCGTCAGCGCACGGCCCGCGTCGCGAAGGGTGGCCAGCACGCGTGCCTGGGCGGCGGTGACGCCCTGCTCATTTATTTCCACGGGATTCATTGTAGGTTATTCGTGAACCCCATGCCCACCGAGGAGGCACCCATGTCCACCGTCACCATCGCCAGCAGCCACGCCGACGCCGAGGCCGCCGAGAAGGTCGAGCAGCACCACGCCGAGATGGCGGGCCGGCTCGCCGTTCTCACAGCCGGTGTCGTGCAATCGGCACGCACCGACCAGGCCCAGTCCGCGCGGCAGGGCCTGCTGTCCTGGCTGCGCGACGAGCTCGTCCCGCACGCGACCGCGGAGGAGAAGACCCTCTACCCGGCCGCCGCGCAGATCGCCGAGGCGCGGCTGCTGGTCGAGGCCATGCTCGCCGAGCACGTCCTCATCCACCGGCTGGTGGGCGACCTCGAGGCTGCGGCTGACCCGGTCGAAGCCGCCGCGGTCGCCCGGTCCCTCGAGACGCTCTTCGGCAGCCACCTCGCCAAGGAGAACGACCAGCTCATCCCGACCCTCGTCGCCTCACCGGACTACTCGGTGGCGGAGATGCTGACCGGCATGCACGAGCTCCTCGGCGGTCACGACGACCACGCCGAGGACGCCTCGAACGCAGAGGCCGGGCACGGCGGGCACCAGTGCGGGTGCGGAGGCCACGACGAGGCGGGCCTGCCCGAGCTCGACGTGCGCACCATCCCGCACGCCATCCGTCACGCGACCATCTTCGGTGCGCTGGAGGGCCTGCGCCCCGGCGCCGGTCTCCTGCTGGCCGCCGACCACGACCCGTTGCCACTCCTGGCCCAGCTCGAGCAGCGCGCCCCCGGCGCCTTCGACGTGTCCTACCGCGACTCGGGTCCCGAGCTCTGGCGCCTGGAGCTGACCCGGAAGGCCTGACCGCCCCTCCGGGTGTGGCTGCCACGGTCATCGCGGCGGACGGTGGAGGCATGGCTGTGACGAGCTTCCAGGACCTGCCCCTTGCCGACCGCGACCACGACTGGGACGGCGACGCCGCCGAGAAGCGCGTGCGCGAGTGGGCCGGCGCCGAGGACGGACCGAACGAGAAGTACCGCGACGCCCACGTCTGGTACGACGCGGACAAGAAGGACAACTTCACCGCCTACAAGCTGCTGGTCGCCGACGTCATCGACGGCAAGCTGCGCGCGGTGCCGCGCGGCGTGATGGCCGCGGGCAACGTCATGGCCGGAGGGCGCGGCGGCGTGGACCTGCCCTCGAAGGACGTTGACCGGGTCAAGAGCCACCTCGCGAAGTACTACGCGAAGATGGGCGACGAGGCGCCCTGGGAGCGCGACTGATCCGAGCTCGGCCCGGCGCCGGTGGGACGGCGTCAGCCCGCCGACTCAGGCGACGTCGGCGACGGGCCCGCGTACGACCGGGTAGCCGAGCGACTCCCAGCCCGACGTACCGCCGGCGACCGACCGCGCGTCGAAACCCTGGCGGACGAGCAGGTCGGCGATCGTCCGGCTGCGGTTGCCGCTCTGGCAGACGACGTAGACCGGCCGGTTGCGCGGCAGCTCGGCCTGTCGTGACGGGACCTCGCCCATCGGCATGAGGCGTACGCCGGGCACGTGGCCGGAGACGTACTCGCCGGGCTCGCGGACGTCGATGGTGAAGGCGCCGTCGGCGCGGGCCGAGGCGAACTCGTGGGTGCTGACTTCACGCATGGGCACACTCCTGTACTGTCGTTGGATACCCCCGGGGGTATATTACAGACAGCACCACAACCCGGCGCGAGCGCGACACCGCGCTGCGTCGGGAGACGAAGGGACACGACGTGATCCGCTCCTTGCTCGATGCCTGGCCCACGCGCCGGCGGGTGGCCGCCGCCCTCCTGTTCCCGGTCGTCGCGGCCTGGTTCGTGGTCGTCGGCGGCTCGACCGGCGCCGCACTGCCGGCCGGGTGGTACGCGCTGGCCATCGCTGCCGCAGCCCTCGGCGCCGCCGTGCTCGCGAGCTACGTCCCGGCCGTGGGACTCCGGCCGGACCTCGGCTGCACGCCGTGCGCGACCGTCTCCGCCTTCACCGTGGTGGCGGCGAGCATCGTGCTGCGCAACTACGGCGCGGACGTCGCCGGGCCGATCATCGCCAGCGCCATCCTGCTGTTCGGCCTCGTCCAGCGCCTGCGCGAGCCGGCGACCTGCGCCACCGGCACCTAGACCGTGACGATGGTCAGGGTGGGGTCCAGCCGCGCGATGTCGTCGGGGTCCGACGTCAGGACGGCCAGGTCGCTACGTCGCGCGTGCAGGGCGACGTGCCCGTCCACCACGTCGGCGACGCCGGCCGCTCCGCACAGCACTCCGACGGCGCGCGCCATCTCAGCATCGAGGCCGACCAGGACGACGTCGCTCGCGCCGAGCAGGCGCGAGAGCCGCGCCTGCCGCGACCCGTCGCGCCACACCTGGGCGATGACCGGAGTGGGGATCTCCAAGGCCCCACCGGCGGCGATCACCCGGTCGAGCAGGTGGACCACCCGCGACTGTCCGCGATCGAGGGCGATGAGGGCGCCAGCGTCCAGGCAGAAGCCGCGGGTCACGGCTCGAGCTGCGCGCTGGCGAGCGCGTCCTGCACCCAGGTCTCGTCCGCGGTCGTGAGGGGCCCGGCCTCGGCGCGCCACTCAGCCAGCACCTCGGCCACGGACTCGCGTTCGGCCTTCTCCCGCATCGCAGTCGCGACGTACGCCGACACCGAGGTCGCGCGCCCGGCAGCCACCGCGGCGGCTGCGGACGCGACGAGGTCGTCCGGCAGGCTGACGGTGATGCGGGCGCTCATACTTTGATCATACTTGCCGGCGGGCAAGCGGGGCCACCGTCGAGGACTCCCCCGGCAGGGATCGACGGCGGCGACGGCGCCTGTCGCCGTCCTGACGGTCGATCTCGACCTCGTAGGGCAGCGGCGGGTAGTCGACGTACCTCGGATCGGCCCGCACCATGACCTCCCGGCTGACCTCGTTGTCCTCCACCCGGATGGCGAACAGCTCCTTGTTGTCACGACGGCAGCCGACGACCGTCCCCGACAGGACGTGGTCGAAGGTGAAGTCGTCGAATCGCGGGTCCGAGGCCGCGTGGGCTCCCGTCTTCAAGAAGTGATCGATGACGTACCGCAGCCACGGCTCCATCGAGTACGACTTCTCCTTGCCGCTCCACGAGATGCAGCACCCGTCCCAGCAGACCTCCCAGTCACACCAGAGGTTCGGCTGCCCCGGGCCCGGACGGTTGTACCGGTCACCCACACCGTCGCTGGACTCAGCGCGCGGGTTGCCGGGCACCTCGTACGGGTCTCCTCGGTCGAAGCGCCGCGACGCGCTGAATGCGGATAGATAGGCGATCTCTGAGTCGTTCAAAGACGGTTCGATGTCGATGTGACCGACGAAGTCGGTGCTGAAACCCATGTGTCCTCCAGTGTCCTCGGGATCGACTTCCACCCTCACCGCGCAGCACCGCCGACACCAGACCGGACGTGCCGCCTGTGGATGACGCCAGCGCGACAGCGCGTGAGCGGGGCATCGTGACGACATGGACGAACTGAAGCCGTACGAGCTCCGCGATCCGGCGGCGCTGATTCGCGAGGTGGCCGAGGCCGTGACCCTCGTCGAGGACACTGCGTGGCTGGCCCTCATCCACCACCCGTCGACGCACCAGACGTTGGTCCGCGTCGACCCGCTGCCCGTTCCGGCCCTGCTCGACGATGACGACGACATCTCCGAGCACCTGCGCGCAGCAACGGAGGCGTTCGGACTCTCCTGGAGCAAGAACGGGAAGGGGCCCGACCACAAGGCCGTGACCATCGTCGTGCGACCCGGCTTCGCGGTCTTCGGGCCCAACGAGGGCGTCTGGTGCCGAGGCTGGCGCTATGCCAACCACTTCCAGGACGTCTACACGGGCGAGCTCATCCTGGTCACCGAGCACGGCTGGGTGGACTTCATGACCGACGCCTGCGGCCACGAGCCCCGCATGGTGGCCTGACGGCTCCGCAGCAGGTGCTGCGAGGCTGTGCCCATGACCGAGGACGAGCTGTTCGACCTGCTGACCGCGATCGAGGAGCGGGTCCCGCTCGAGGAGAAGCCCGCGTGGTTCGAGCGTGAGGCGAACGACCTCGAGCCCGGCGAGCACGGACGCGCGTCGCTGTTGATCGCGGCGGGCGAGCACTGGCAGATGAGGAAGGAGTACGACGAAGCGCGGCGCTGCTTCCGGCTCGCGATGCGCGACGGCGGCGAGTCGGGCTCCGACCCGATCGCGAACCTGTTGTCGCTGGCCCTCGACGAGGGCGACGCGGGGTCGGTCACGGAGTTCGACAAGACGTTGCGCGGCTTGGCGCGCGACGACGAGGTCAGCCCGACCACCTGCCACCTCGTGGCCGAGGCGTACGAGATCCACGATCAGCTGCGGCAGGCGCTGCGTTGGTACAACATCCCGTTCACCCATGGCTACCCGGACGGTGAGCCCGGCGACGCGATGTTGCTCCGCGGACGCCGGCGCGTCCGGACCGCGCTCGGGCTCGCTCCCGACCAGCTCGACGTCATGGCCGACCAGCTCCGCCAGAACGAGCAGTAGACCGCAGGCGGCGAAGCCCACGCGGCCGGACCCGGGGCGCGGCGCGGTGGAGGTGGTGGGGTGTGAGGTCTGCCTGTCGGCGCTGCGGGTGGGCGGAACGACGGATCCGTCCGGCAGGATGCGGCCGTGCGTATCGGGACGTGGAACCTCGCCGGCCGGTGGTCGGACGATCACCGAAACCTCATGCTCGAGGCTGGCTGCGACGTCTGGCTGTTGACGGAGGTCAACGAGCGGACGAGCCTGCCCGGCTACGCCATGCACCTGTCGGACGCACCGATGGCAGCTCGCCGTCGCTGGGCTGCGGTCGCCAGCCGGCTTCCGATGTCTTCGAGTCCCGACCCGCACCCCGCCAGCGCCGCAGCGCAGATCGGCGCGACGACGTACGTCAGCTCGGTGCTGCCGTGGCGAACTGCCCGATCGGGTCCGGTGTGGGTCGGCGAGCGTCACGCTGACCGGACGCAGAACGCAGTCGACGACCTGCTCCTGCGGCTGCGCGCCTCCCCGTCCCTGGTGTGGGGCGGCGACTGGAACCACGCGCTGACGGGCAAGGAGTACGCCGGCTCGAAGGTCTGTCGTGACGCGATCGCGAGCGCTCTCGACGAGCTGGGGCTAGTCGTGCCCACCGCCGAGCTTCCGCACGCGATCGACGGGCTGCTCAGCATCGACCACGTCGCCGTACCTGCGGGGCTGGCCGCGACCGCGCGGCGCATCGTGGCGGAGTGCGACGGCAAGCGCCTCTCGGACCACGACGCGTACGTCGTCGACGCACAGGAGGCGTAGCCCGTGCCCGACCCGGACACGCCCGCCGTACCGCCGCTGCGCATCCACCAACGTGAAGCACTCGAGGCACTCGCCCGCGCGTGGGACGACGCCGACCACCCGCGGGCCTGGGTCGTCCTGCCGCCCGGCGCGGGCAAGACTCGCGTGGGCCTGGAGGCCGTCGCGGGTGAGCTCCGGGCACACCCCGACACCCGCGCCGTCGTGCTCGCCCCCAACACCGCCATCCAGTCCCAGTGGATCGCCGAGGCGCGGACGATGGGGCTCGACGCGAGCGACGACAGATCGCTCGCGAGCCCGTTGACCTGCCTGACCTACCAGTCCCTGGCGGTCTTCGACTCAGAAGCAGCGGACGACGACGACTCCACGACGACGGTCGTCGACCGGCTCCACCCCAACGGCGTCGCCCTCTTCGACCGGATCCGCGCGCAGCCACGCCTGGTGCTCGTCCTCGACGAGTGCCACCACCTGCTCGAGGTGTGGGGGCGGCTGCTCGCCGAGCTGCTCGACGCCGTCGGCCGCGCCCACGTCCTTGCGCTCACCGCGACACCGCCCGAGAGCCTCGCCGGCGCGCAACGCGCCCTCGTCGACCAGCTCTTCGGGAGCATCCGCTACCGCGTCTCCGTGCCGGCGGTGGTGAAGGAGGGTCACCTCGCGCCGTTCGACGAGCTCGTCTGGCTGACCACCCCCACCCCGCCCGAGGAGGACTGGCTCACCAGCGAGGCGCTGCGCTTCACCGAGCTCACCACCCTGCTCACCACCCCGGGCTTCGGGTCGGTCGGGTTCTACGCGTGGCTCACCACGCGATTCGTCGAGCCCGTCCCCGCCACGACCACCTGGGCGGCGCTCGCCGAGCGCGAGCCCGACCTGTGCGACGCCGCGCTGCGCATGCACCACGCAGGCCTGCTCGACCTGCCCGTCGGCGCGCGCCTGCGTGAGGAGCACCGGCACGCCCCGTGGCCGAGGACTGGGTCCGGCTCCTCGGCGACTGGCTGCTCCACCACGTCGCCGAGTCCGACGACCCGGCCGACGCCGAGGTGCTCGCGGTGGTGAAGGCCGCGCTGCCGTCGGTGGGCTACCAGTGGACGCGTCGCGGCGTACGTCGCGGGCGCTCCACCGTGGACCGGGTGCTCGCCCGGTCGCACGCCAAGCCCAGCGCCGCCGCCCAGATCATCGCTGCCGAGCACGCCGCGATCGGCGAGCGCACCCGGGTGCTGGTGCTGTGCGACCACGAGCGCGCGGCCGCGACCGTACCGGTCACCCTGGACGGCGTCCTCGACGCCGAGGCCGGTTCCGCGATCGCGGCGCTCGAGACCCTCCTGGCGGACCCGAGCACCGCCCTCCTCCACCCGATGCTGGTCGCCGGGTCCGTCGTCGCCGCGTCCGAGTCGACGCTGCACGACCTCGTCGCCTTCGTCGCCGGCCGCGACCCCGACCTGGCGTCGCGGCTCCGCGTCGAGGCGGGCGCGGGCGCTGTCGCGACGTGCACGTCCGGGTGGACCTCGCGCACCTGGGTCAGCCACGTCACCGCGTTCTTCGAGTCAGGCGGCACCCAGGTCCTCGTCGGCACCCGCGGCCTCCTCGGCGAGGGGTGGAACGCCCGCGGCGTCTCCACCCTCATCGACCTGACCACCGCGACCACGCTGACGGCCGTCGTCCAGACGCGGGGCCGGGCGCTGCGTACCGACCCGACCTGGCCGGACAAGGTCGCCACCAACTGGACCGTCGTGTGCGTGTCGGAGGCGCACCCCAAGGGCGACAACGACTGGTCGCGGCTGGTGCGCAAGCACCAGGGCTTCCACGGCGTGGACGCCGACGGTGACATCGTCGACGGGGTCGCCCACATCGACGCCTCCTTCTCCCCGTACGCGCCCCCGCCGGTCGACTCGTTCGACGCCCTCAACGCCCGGATGCTCGTCACTGCCGCCGAACGCGACGCCATCCGCGACGCCTGGAAGGTGGGCGAGCCCTACCAGGACGTCACGCTCGCGTCGCTGCGAGTACGCCGCCCCGCCTCGGACGTCACGCCGCTCGACGAGGTCGTCACGCTCACGCCTGCCCCGCCGACGTGGCGGCTGACCTCGGACGGCATGACGACCGACGCCCCGGTGCCGGCCACCAGCTGGCGTACGTCGTGGGCGCTGGCCGCCGCATCTGCCGGTGTCGGCGCAGCCTCCCTCGCTGTAGGCGAGTGGGCGCTCGTGGCCGGCGCCGTGGGCGGGCTCGCGACCCTCGGCCAGAGCGCGGTGACCGGTCGCTCGCACGCGGACGACCTCACCTCGTGGGTGCGAGACCAGCTCGCGCTGACGTCGGCCGTCCCGCCCCTGGAGGCGGCCGCCGCGGCGGTCGCGGACGGCCTCGCCGCGGCCGGCCTGACGAGCGTCGGCGCGTCGGCGCTTGCGGTCGACGTCCACCCGGGCGGGGAGTACCGCTTCCGCCTCGTCGGCACCGAAAGCGACGCCGGGGTGTTCGCGGGCGCTCTTGACGAGGCGATCGGCCCGGTCGGCGTTCCGCGCTACCTCGTCTCGCGCTACACCGACGCGCAGCTGCCAGACCGTCCGATCCGTACGCGCCGGGGCGCGCGCAAGGCCCTGCAGGCCGCACGCGCGGCCGGCGAGGCGTGGCACCCCGTCCCGACCGTTCTCGGCCGCAACGCCACGAACGCCGGCCACTACCTGGACGCCTGGCGTACGTGGGTCGGCGAGGGCCGCCTGCTCGCCGCTGCGAAGCCGGAGGGAGCCGGCATCGTGGCCGCGGTCTCGGGCGAGGACCCGTTCGCTGCGACCACCGTCATGCGGCGCCACTGGTCCTGACGTCGCGTCGCGGTGTCACAAAGTCACCCGGCGTGGTCGAGGCGTCCGTTGACCCCGAGCTGCGCCAGGTCGGCCGCCGCGAGACCGGCCGTCCAGCCCTCGCTGTTGCTCACGGTCGTGCTCCTGCCGACGCTGTGCGGCACCAGCCGGAGGAACTCCTCGGCGACCTTCGCCTCCTGCGACCGGAGCACGGGGAGCAGGTCGGCACCGGCAGCGCGGGCAGCCTCGGCGTTGGCCCGCTCCAGTCGGTCCGCGATGCGGAGGGCGTAGGCGGTGAGGAAGGCCTGGCGGAAGGACTTCGTCCGGGTCGTCCCGCTCGCGCTGGTGCGGCGACCGTGGCGCAACATCGCAGCATCCGCCTGCACCAGCAGGGAGGTCACCAGCAGCTCGACCGCGTCGAGGTCGGCCGCAGACCCGATCACCACGCTGAACCCGAGCTGGTCCGCACCCGCCGCACGGCACCGGTTGGCCGAGGCCACGGCCGAGACCAGCAGCGTCTTGGCCCGCACGTAGGGCCTGTCGAGCCAGAGGCGCCGCACCTGCAGGTCGCTGTGCCCGCGTGCCGGCCCTTCCTCGAGCAGCCGGTCCAGCGCGTAGCGGGAGATGAGCTCCTGCGCCTTGGCCGACAACGTCTCGGCCTCCTCGTCGAACTCGGTGGACTCGGCCTTGGCGAGCAAGGCCCGCACCCGCGCGAGCTTCGGGTGCTCAGGTCCCGCCTGCGCGGCAGTGTCGGCGATCGCATCGGTCAGCCGTGGCGCGACGTTCAGCAGGGCGACCAGCCCGAGCAACGCAGCGACGGGCTCGCCGGGCCCCAGCGCGAGTGACGGCTCGTCGAGGGCGTCGACCGCGTCCCGCCATGCCTGAGCACGTGCGCTGCTGCGCTCGTGCTCGCGCAGGGCCGTCGCCAGAAACGTGAGGTGCGCCGGGCCGAGGTTGCGCGCGACCAGCTCGCCGAGGTCCGACGGCGACCACCCGCCGTCCACCACGTGGCCGACCACCACCTGCGCCAGGTCGTGCAGCACGATCTCGACCACGTGCCTCGGGTGGGGCGCGGCCCTGGTGACGAGGTGCTCCGCGACTCGTGCGACCTCGTCGTCGCTGAGCTTCTTGCGGGTGAGCAGTCGCAACGCGTGGTGCACGTGTGCCTCGACGACCGCGTAGGCCCTCGCAGCGTCCCAGCTCTCGCCGGCCCGCATCGGGCCCTCACCGGACTCGTCCCGCTCCTGCGTGCGCTGCCGCGCTGCCTTGCGCTTCCTGCTGTTGGCGCCCATCGCTCCCCCTTCGTGGTCCGCAGGACGCTACGACGTTCCACCGACAGGTGGCGCGCTTCCTCCACAGGCCATTCAGGCGCCCAGCCACCGACGGCGCGCGGCCGTCCGCGCCGACGCGCAGTGGACGGCGTACCCGGGCAGCACCAAGACGGCAGGACCGGTCGACCCGCATGAGCACGGTCGGGGCGGACTTGCTGTCGGCCCACCAAGCCCGCTGGCGACGGTCCTGCCGTCTCCATGACCACCCAACCAGCGCGCGCCGGCACCACCGCGGGGCCGAAAGGCCCTACCTGCCCGGCCCACACGCCGGGCAGGTGCGCTGTGCCCGCCGTACGCTTGCGACGTGCACCACCTCCCACGAGCCACGCCCATGAGCCAGGGTGTCGACCCGGCCGGAGTCCTGGCGTTCGTCGACGCGGTGGACGCTGATCCGAGCGTCGAGCTCCACGGGCTCATGGTGCTCCGGCACGGGTACGTCGTCGCCGAGGGCTGGTGGGCCCCGCACACGGCAGAGCGGACGCGGCTGCTCTACTCGCTCAGCAAGAGCTTCACCTCGACTGCTCTGGCGTTCGCGGTGGACGAGGGCCTGGTCGACCTCGACGACACGGTGCTGCAGCACTTCCCGGAGTACGCCGACGAGGTGGTCGATCCGCGCAGCCGGTCGCTCACCCTGCGGCACCTCATCTCGATGGCCAGCGGCCACGACCGGGAGATGTGGCCGGAGGCCGTGGCGCGGGACCGGGAGGATCCGGTTCGCGGGTTCCTGCTGATGCCACCCGAGGCAACCCCGGGCAGTGCCTTCGCCTACAGCCAGCCCTGCACCTACACCGTCGCAGCCGTGATCCAGCGCCGCGCGGGGCAGCGGCTGAGCGAGTACCTCGGCCCGCGGCTCCTCGAGCCGCTCGGGATCGACCCCGTCGCCTGGTTCTCCATGCCGCCGGGACGCGAACAGGGCTTCAGCGGCCTCTTCGCGCGCACCGAGGACGTGGCGAAGCTCGGCCAGCTCTATCTCCAGGGCGGCCGCTGGGACGGTCAGCAGCTGATCCCCGAGTCGTACGTCGCCCAGGCGACGTCCCGGGCGGTGGCCACAGCGGAACCAGACAAGGTCGACTGGAGCCAGGGCTACGGGTACGGCTTCTGGATGGCCCGACACGGTTACCGCGGCGACGGCGCCTTCGGCCAGTTCTGCCTGGTGCTGCCGGAGCAGGACGCCGTGGTCGCCATCACCGGCGGCACCGAGGCGATGCAGACGGTCCTGGACCAGGTCTGGGAGCACCTGCTTCCCAGCCTCGGTGGCGGGGCCGAGATCGTCGAAGACGCACACGCTCACCTGGTCCAGCGGCTCCGCGCGCTCCGCCTGCCTCCCTGCCCGGGTACGCCGTCGCCAGCGTGGCGGGAGCACTGGAGCGGCACCACGTTCTCGGTGGTGGACTCCTCCGTAGGCGAGACTGCGTCCACGCTGTCGTCCGTCGCCGTGGAGACGACGCACGGCAGCGTCGGCATCACGCTCCACGAGCCGGACAACGCCCTGACCTTCGCAGCGGGCGCCGGCGAGTGGCTCGTCACCGAGCCGAGCGACGCCTCGGGGGATGACGTACCCGTTGCGGCATCGGCCGGCTGGATCGACGACGACACCCTCCGAGTCGAGGCGATCTTCCTCGAGACACCTCATCGCCTGGACGTCGAGTGCTCGCTCTCGACCGGGACCGCGCGAGCCACGTGGCGCGGTACGCCGCTCGACGGCGGCAGGCTGAAGAGGCTGCACCGCCCGCGATAGGGGCCGCTCACACCCCTAGCCGGCGCGCCACGTCGTCGCCGGCCACCTTATGGCTGCTGCCGATCGGCGTTCCTGCTCGGTGAATAAAGAGGTCGCAGCTCCTGTGTGCGCCCGCCGATGTTGACCTCGACGTCCGGGTCGACGGCGGTCAGGACGCGCCAGGCGTCCAGCTGCCACGGCGCCTGCTTCAGACGATCTCGACGCAGCGTCGCGCGAAGGACGTCGGCCGAGCTGACGAACCTTCCCGCGACAGAAACCACTTCGGTGGCTGGCGACTCGGTCATGACCTCCTTGCCCACCAGTAGCGCCCGGGCTGCCACGAGCTGCCACGAGCTGCGGAACGGTCTCGGATGTCTCCGTCTTGGTCAGCTTCTTCAGGGTCGGAAGCCCGGTCGGCGTGACGCTCGGCCGGTGACTCGGCACCGCATCGCTGCCGGGCACCTCCACGGACACGTGCACCTCATCGCCGGTCCCGCCTGTGACGTGGGCACGGATGCCACGACGCATGAACCTGCTGTCCACCCGGCCTTGTCCGCGGTCTTTCAGGCATTCGGGTGAGCGCCTCTCCGATCACCACGTGTACGTCGTCGAGGTCAGGTAAGCCGGCCAGACGATCAGCAGGGGTACCAGATAACGCCACCCGGTTCGTAGCAGCGCGGGCCGGTGTAGCTGAGGGGGACGCCCGGGGGCCACCAGCCGTTGTTCGAGTTCGATGGCGTGTGGTTGTCGTCGCTGTTGTTCTGCTGGTCCTGCTGGTTCTGCTGGTTCTGCTGGTTCTGCTGTTGGTTTCTCACGATGTTCCACTGGCGGGCCTTGGCGGCGCGGACCGAGCGGATGCGTCGCTGGACAGGCACGCGGAGGGACTTCGTGTAGCTCCCAAAGTACGTCGAGCTGACGCCGTACCGGCTCGCCGACGCCAGCGCTAGCAGAGCGAGCGCCTGGTCGAGCTTACGGTTCGCAGCGTCGTACTGGGCCTTGGAGCGGACGGGGGCACCTTGCGCTTGCGTCACCATCGCGTTGGCCCGTCGAGCGCGCGACACAGGCGTGCAGGACCGCTTCGGGCTGTACATCCCTGCTCCGGTCCGCTTCGCTCGATTGGCGGCGCTGACCACACGCGCGTAGTAGGTGCTGTTCGGCGCGATGCTCACTGGAAATCCGAGGCCACGCTCAGCGAGCGACACTGAGACCCATTCGCTCCCCTGTGGCTTGACGAGGGCGAGGAGACGCTCGTACGGGTCCCTGAGGTCACGGTCGTACCGGAGGTCGATGGGCGCGCCTGCCGGCAATTGGCGCGAAGTGAAGCCGGTGGCCTTATCAGCCATGCAGGTCCCCACCTCCGGAGTATCGATGTTGAGGAAACGGACGCGCTCCTCAACTCCGCCGACCGACGCGACGATCGTGTCGCCGTCGACGACTCGCGTTACGGTCCCGTCCGCGGAAGGTGCTGCTGACGCAGGCAGCGGCTGCAGCAACGCGCCCAGCACGACGGCAGCGAGAGTCGGCACAGCGACACCCCTGAAGACGCGACGCGACGACGGGAAGTGCTTGAACGAGAACTGCAAGGTCGCGCTCCAATCGAGTACTCGACGTCGCCTTGACGTCCCGCATACATCCCAGCAACTTCTGCGCCCGCACGTTGCGGTTTTGTTCATATCGAGGTGTTTGGCACATAGGTGAGGCAGCGAGCGGACGCTGCCGTCAGAATGGCCGCGTGGGCGAGTTCATCGATGTTGTCGGCGCGGTGATCGTTCGCAGCGGGCTGGTCTATTGCGTACAGCGCGGACCCGGCGGCAGCCTGCCGGGCATGTGGGAGTTCCCCGGCGGGAAAGTCGAGCCCGGTGAAGACGAGATCACCGCCCTCACTCGCGAGATCCGGGAAGAGCTCCTGTGCGAGGTGAGGGTTGGCCAGAAGGTCACCACGACAGCGCACGACTACGACTTCGGAACCGTTCGCCTCACGACCTACTACTGCGAGCTGATCGCAGGCGAGCCGTCGCTTACCGAGCACGCAGCTGAGCTCTGGCTTCCACCTGACCAGCTCGTCGACGTTGTCTGGGCTCCAGCGGACGTCCCGACGGTCGACGACATCGTCCGGCAGTTGGCCCCCGCGACGAAAGAATGAAGCTGGCAGGTTGGCTCTCGCGAACCGTCTGAAACCCCACACGTGGTGGAAGGCGCCTGGCAAGCTTTCGTCGCGTGCATGAACCTTCGTCGCTGCCCGTTGGACTTCACGAAACACTCCTTACGGAGCAGCTTCAGTCGTTGATCGATATCGACGAGGCGCACGAGCACGAGCAAGGCCGGGTGGATGAGGCGGATCAAGCGCACGTACTGACGCGTCACATCGCGTTTGCACTTCAGCGCCGACTGGCAGCAATCAAGGATCCGATTGCTCGACTGGACGCGGCGAACGAGCTCTTGCGAGTCATTGAAGGCACGCACCCGCCCGTCACCGCGCCCGTCGAGCAACTGCTTGCTGTGCGCCGGCCTGCGGGTCCGGGCGAGGTCGCCCGGATGGCCCTGCGGCCCAAGACCCCACTGAACGACGCCGCGCTGCTCACCAACGCACACGGCGAGCCAAGTCTCGCCTCCGAGCTCCGAGCTGAGATCGACTCGGCAGACACCGTCGACCTGCTGTGCGCGTTTGTGATGTGGCACGGGCTGCGGCTTATCGAGAACGAACTCAAGGCGGCGCACGAAGCCGGCGTGCCGATTCGCGTCGTCACGACGACCTACATCGGTGGCACCGAGAGACGCGCGCTTGATCGCCTCGTCAACGAGTTCGGGGCCGATGTGAAGGTGCAGTACGACGCCAAGCGCACCCGCTTGCACGCCAAGGCCTGGCTCTTCGGACGTGACACCGGGTTCGACACCGCGTACGTGGGGTCGTCCAACCTCACCACTTCGGCCATGCTGGAGGGGGTCGAATGGAACGTGCGTCTCAGCACGGCCGCGACTCCGAGCCTTCTCGACAAGTTCCGCGCCACCTTCGAGGCGTACTGGAACAGCCCCGAGTTCGAGTCGTACGACCCCGAGCGCGATCGCGATCGCCTCGACGACGCGCTTCTCGAGGCGAAGGGCGGCAAATTCTCCGACCGGGTCACCATCACGCTCGCGGGCCTCGAGGTACGGCCCTACCCGTATCAGCAGGAGATGCTGGACGCCATTGAGGTTGAGCGCGTGCTGCATGACCGGCACCGGAACCTTGTCGTAGCGGCGACCGGCACGGGCAAGACCGTCATCGCCGCATTGGACTACCGCGCCCTTGCAGAGAAGGCAGGCAAGCAGCCGCGGCTGCTCTTTGTCGCCCACCGCCAAGAGATTCTCAAGCAGTCAATGCAGACATACCGCGAAGTCTTGGGCGACGGCGACTTCGGCGAGCTGTACGTCGGGGGGCGGCGACCCGAGCGGTGGCATCACGTCTTCGCCAGCATTCAGTCGCTCACCGCTTACGGCATCGGGAACATTCCAGCCGACTCGTTCGAGATCGTCGTTATCGACGAGTTCCACCACGCTGAGGCGCGGACCTACCGACGGATCCTCGACCATCTGACGCCCGCCGAACTTCTCGGCCTCACGGCAACGCCAGAGCGCGGCGACGGGGTCGATGTGCGCAGCTTCTTCGACGGTCGTACAGCGGCCGAGCTGCGACTGTGGGATGCCCTCGGAGCCGACCTGCTCTGCCCGTTCCACTACTTCGCGATCGCCGATGGCACTGATCTTCGATCGATCACGTGGTCTCGAGGCAAGTACGACGAGACCCAGCTCGATGACGTCTTCACCGGAAACGACGCGCGTGCGCGGATCATCCTTAAGGCAGTCAACGACAAGATCGTCAATGCCGGGCAGATGCGCGCGCTGGGCTTCTGCGTAAGCGTTGCTCACGCCGAGTACATGACACGCGTATTCAACGATGCCGGCATTCCGGCGCGCACCGTTACCGGGACGACGCCTCACGACGAGCGGGCTACTGCGATTCGCGCGCTTCGGGACGCGGAGGTGAACGTGCTGTTCACCGTCGACGTCTTCAACGAAGGTCTCGACATCCCCGATGTTGACACGGTGCTGTTCTTGCGGCCGACAGAGAGCTCGACCATCTTCATGCAGCAGTTGGGTCGCGGGCTGCGCCGGACGAAGAGCAAGGCGGTGCTCACGGTCCTCGACTTCGTCGGCTACCACCGCAAGGAGTTCAGTTTCGCCCGCAAGTTCAGTGCTCTCACCGGACTCCACGGAAAGCAGCTGGAGAAGGCAGTGAAGGAAGACTTCCCCTTCCTTCCATCCGGGTGTCAGGTCCGGCTGGATCAGCAGAGCCAGCAGGTTGTCTTGGAGAACCTTCGGTCCCAAATCAGCAATCGCTGGGCGCAGATCGTCGCCCACCTCAAGGCCACCAAGGACGACTCACTCGCAGAGTTCCTCGATGCCTCTGGGTTGGAGCTCAGCGACATCCTCCGACGGGGGAGCCACTCGTGGACCAAGCTTCGTCGGGATGCCGACCTGCCCACGCTTCCGGGCTCGGAGCTCGAGGCAAAGCTTCTCAAGCGCGTTCGCGCGTTCGCGCACGTGGATGACCCGACAAGAGCTCTGGCTTACAAGGCGCTCCTGGACGACGGAGCGTCGGACTACCCAGAGATGTCACCGTCTGAACAGCGCTTGGCGCGGATGCTCTACTACTCGCTCTGGTCCGACGGCGGGGGCTTCGCCTCGGTCGAAGAGGGCCTGAGCGCGTTTCGCAGAGAATCCGCGACGCGCGCCGAAATCTCGACGGTCGTCGATCTAAGCTACGAGGCAGCGCGTCACGTTCCGACTGACCTGCCGGCAGCGCTCGCAGACATCCCGCTGAAGGTCCATGCCAGGTACCAGCGCGAAGAGATCCTCGCCGCGCTCGACTTCCCGCGGAACCCCAACAGCTTCCGCGAAGGTGTGCTCTACCTCGAGCATCTCAACATCGACGCGTTCATCACGCTGAAGAAGTCCGAGGCCGACTACTCGCCCACGACGATGTACGCCGATTACCCCATTTCGCGGGACCTGTTCCACTGGGAGTCGCAGTCGACGACATCGGTCTCGTCAAAGACTGGCCAGCGATACCTGAACGGGACGAGCACCGTGCTCCTGTTTGTGCGTCAGGAGCAAAAAGATGACTTTGGAACGTCGCCCTACTTGTTTCTCGGGCCGGCGACGTACGTCAACCACACCGGCGACCGGCCGATCGCGATCACCTGGCGACTCGAGGCGCAGATGCCAATAGACTTCTTTAACCACGCGTCCGCGATTGCTCAGTAGCGGTGCTGCGTCAGGCAGCCCTCGGCGCCCCTGCTCGAATCCACGAGACGCTTGGGCCGAGCTCAGGGGTGCTGGCTTCCGCACGATCCAACAGCTTTCCCCTGTGTTTCGATTCATTTATGTGACGGAGCCCCAACGTGATAGCTCGCCGATGAACGACATCTCCCACGTCGAGCACGGCCTGGACTGCGAGCGTGTCCCGCGCCCTTTCGCTGGCTGCCCACGCTTCTGCGGCGGCGCAACGTAGTGGCGTCCAATTCCCTGGACGCAGCGCGAAGTCCTGAAGATCGACGGCCAGGCCCTTCGAAAGACGCAGGCTCCTGCACGCAAGCAGCAGGTGATACTGAACAGCCGCCATCATCGCCGTAGGTTTCGAGAGTGCGAGGTGTACCAGCCATTCCTCATCGACAGCCCGCCGCTCAATCATCGCTCGTAAGTAGCGACCGAAACCCTTGGGCGAGATCCGCATCAGCTCGGGCCGTTCGGCTACAAGTCGCAGCGGAAGTTCGTCGCGAGCGCCGGCCAACACCCCCAAGCAGAACTTCACCCTCGAAGGCGCGGGTATGTCCGAGTCGAGCGCAGACTGCAGGAGGTCACGCGTCCTGCCCAAACCTCGTGCACGATCCCGGGCGAGGAGTGGAAGTAGCGAATCGATCTCAGGATCGAAAAGGTTGAGGGGAAGGTCTGCCAGGTCGTCGTAGAACTGAATCTTCTTCTCGTTCAGCTCGAGCTGCAACTCGCCGGCAGCTTCTGCGACTCGATCTGTGAGGTCAGTGAAGTCGCGCGAGGAACACATCACGGTGTAGTCGTCGGTAATCCGAAAGAACGAACCGACACGCGGGCGAACTACCTCATCAACACTGACGAGACCGACGTTCCCCAACAGACCAGAAGTTTCTGGCCCAATAGGAATGCCCGCTGCCTCCCAGGTCGTCTGCCACGTGGCAAGCATCCGCAAAACCGAGGTCACCACCGCTACTGGCGCACCGACCGCCGCAAGAGGCTGAGCAATCACTCGATTGGTAAGTGAGGGGTAGTAGTTTCGGATATCGAGGGCTCCTACACCCGTAAACCGAGACTCCATCAACGCGACGACCGATGAGCGTCGAATCCGTCCTCCGTACCTGAAGTCCTTAGTCTTCCAGCCCGGCCCGATTGCGCTGGCGCGATACGACAAAACCTCGGGGCCAAGCGCGGCCTCCGCGTATTCGATCAACCGACCACCCAGAAGCCTGTAGGCCACTTCGTCGATCGGGCTCGCCATTATCCACGGGCGATTTTCGGCGCCTGGCCCCTTGGGAAAGGGCAGCGTATGGACGCGCGTCGCGGGCCGCTCACCCGTGAGGCGCGGAGCTACGAGGAGCGCGAGCTGAGTTGCACCGAATCTTAGATCAGCCCAACCAACCGGGTCAGGAATGTCCCGGGAGATCATCCACTCAGCACCCGAGTCGACGACGGCTCTTACCTCCCTACTGTCGGTTGTGAGCATGTCGTCTCCCGGGCGTTATCGAGCATCGAACAGCCGAGAGGGGGATTGGTCCGTGCGGAACGAATCCCCCTCTCGGTCTTAGATCAGCTGCAGCCGCTGGTGCTCCCACAGCCCTCGCAGACGTAGCACGAGCCAGCCGGTCGCATCTTCGTCCCACACGTCATGCAGAGCGGGGAGTCGACGGCGGTGCCGGTGAGCTTCTCGAAGAGCTCGGCGGTGGTCTTGGCCTCGCCCGTGGTCACGTGGGCCGGGACCTCGCGGGCCTCGGAGCCGTGGGTGTCTTTGGTCTCGAGGTCGATCACCTCGGCCTTGGTTTCGACACGGGCTCGTTCCTCGCCCTGCTCAACCAGCGGCTCAAGCAGCTCGGACGCGCTGCCCGTCTCCTCCACGAGCGGCTCGTAGGAGCCGGTCTCGAGGTGGCGCTGGCGCTCCTCGGCGGAGTAGATGCCGAGCATCGAGCGGTCCTCGAAGGTCAGGTAGTCCAGGGCGAGGCGGCGGAAGATGTAGTCCATGATCGACTGCGACATCCGCACGTCGGGGTCGTCGGTGAGGCCGGCGGGCTCGAAGCGCAGGTTGGTGAACTTCGAGACGTAGGTCTCCAGCGGGACGCCGTACTGCAGGCCGATCGACACCGCGATCGAGAAGGCGTCCATCACGCCGGCGAGGGTCGAGCCCTGCTTGCCGAGCTTGAGGAAGACCTCGCCGAGCTGGCCGTCGTCGTGGGCGCCGGAGGTCATGTAGCCCTCGGCACCGCCGACGGTGAACGACGTCGTACGGGAGACGCGCGACTTCGGCAGGCGCTTGCGGACCGGGGCGTAGACGACCTTCTCCACGACCTTGGTCTCGACCTCGGCCGAGGCGGCGGCCTTGTCGGCGGCGTCCTTCTTGGCCTTGCCACCACCGTCGGCGAGAGGCTGGCCGACCTTGCAGTTGTCCCTGTAGACGGCGGTCGCCTTCAGGCCGAGCTTCCAGGACTGCAGGTAGACGTCCTCGATCTCCTCGACCGTGGCGTCCTCGGGCAGGTTGACCGTCTTGGAGATCGCACCGGAGAGGAACGGCTGCGCGGCCGCCATCATCCGCACGTGGCCCATCGGCTTGAGCGAGCGGGCGCCCATCGCGGTGTCGAAGATCTCGTAGTGCTCGGTCTTGAGGCCCGGGGCGTCGACCACATGGCCGTGCTCGGAGATGTAGGCGACGATCGCCTCGATCTGCTCGGGCTGGTAGCCCATCTTCTTCAGGGCCCGCGGGATCGTCTGGTTGACGATCTGCATCGAGCCGCCACCGACGAGCTTCTTGAACTTCACGAGCGAGAAGTCGGGCTCGATGCCGGTGGTGTCGCAGTCCATCATGAAGCCGATGGTGCCGGTGGGCGCGAGGACCGAGGCCTGCGCGTTGCGGAAGCCGTTCTTCTCGCCGGTCTTGATCACGTCGGCCCACGCCTTGGTGGCCAGCTTGTGCACGCGGCCGTCCTCGGTGTGCAGCACGCGGACGACGTCGTTGGCCGCCTGGTGCTTGCGCATCACGCGCTTGTGGGCGTCGGCGTTGCGGGCGTAGCCGGCGTAGGGGCCGACGATCCCGGCGAGCTCGGCGCTGCGCTTGTACGACGTACCGGTCATGAGCGACGTGATCGCGGCAGCCATCGAGCGGCCACCCTCGGAGTCGTAGCCCAGGCCCATGGCCATCAGCAGCGCGCCGAGGTTGGCGTAGCCGATGCCGAGCTGACGGTAGTCGACGGTGGTCTGGCCGATCGCCTCGGTCGGGAAGTCGGCGAAGCAGATCGAGATGTCCATCGCGGTGATGATGAACTCGACGGCCTTGGCGAAGAGCGCGGCGTCGAAGGTGTCGTCGTCCTTGAGGAACTTCAGCAGGTTGAGCGACGCCAGGTTGCACGAGGAGTTGTCGAGCGACATGTACTCCGAGCACGGGTTGGACGCGGTGATGCGGCCGGTCTCGGGGTTGGTGTGCCAGTCGTTGATCGTGTCGTCGTACTGCAGGCCCGGGTCGGCGCACTCCCACGCGGCGGTGCTGATCTTGCGGAACAGGTCGCGGGCGTCGACGGTCTCGATGACCTCGCCGGTGCCGCGCGAGCGCAGGCCGAACTCGGTGCCGTCCTCGACCGCACGCATGAACTCGTCGCTGACGCGGACCGAGTTGTTGGCGTTCTGGTACTGGACCGACGTGATGTCGGCGCCGCCGAGGTCCATGTCGAAGCCGGCGTCGCGGAGGGCGCGGATCTTGTCCTCCTCACGCGCCTTCGTCATCACGAACTCCTCGATGTCGGGGTGGTCGACGTCGAGGACGACCATCTTGGCCGCACGTCGTGTCGCGCCGCCCGACTTGATGGTGCCCGCGGAAGCGTCGGCGCCGCGCATGAAGGAGACGGGACCGGACGCCGTACCGCCGGAGGAGAGGAGCTCCTTCGACGAGCGGATGCGAGAGAGGTTGAGGCCGGCGCCGGAGCCGCCCTTGAAGATGAAGCCCTCCTCCTTGTACCAGTTGAGGATCGAGTCCATCGAGTCGTCGACCGAGAGGATGAAGCAGGCGCTGACCTGCTGCGGCGACGGGGTGCCGACGTTGAACCAGACGGGCGAGTTGAAGGAGAAGTACTGGTTGACCAGCAGCCAGGTCAGCTCGTGCTCGAAGATCTCGGCGTCGGCGTCACCGGCGAAGTAGCCGTTGTCGATGCCGGCCTTCGTGTAGGTCTTCACGACCCGGTCGATGAGCTGCTTGAGGCTCCACTCGCGTACGTCGGTGCCGACCGCGCCGCGGAAGTACTTGGTGGTGACGATGGTGGAGGCGTTGACCGACCAGAAGTCGGGGAACTCCACGCCGCGCTGCTCGAAGACGGTCTCGCCGGTCTTCCAGTTCTGCTGGACGACGTCGCGACGCTCCCACGTGATGGCGTCGTAGGGGTGGGTGCCCTCGGTGCTGAAGACGCGCTCCAGCTTGAGGCCCTTGCCCCTCGCCTTGGCGCGGGTGCTCACCGTCTCGGTCATGCCATCTCCTGTGTGGTGGTGGTTTCAACATCGCGAGTCTTCTCGCGGGTGCTTGGTGAGCCCGGCAGACCGCTTCCCCACGGTCTGCCGGGCCGAATGTGGGTCAGCCCGTCTGGACGGGCTGATCGTCCGCGGCTCGCTCGAGCCGCAGCATCTTGATCTCGGCGTCGAAGTCGTCGGCCGACTCGAACGCGCGGTAGACGCTCGCGAAGCGGAGGTAGGCCACCTCGTCGAGCGCGCGCAGCGGGGCCAGGATCGCGAGCCCGACCTCGTTGGCGGCGAACTCGGCCTGCCCGCTCAGGCGCAGTGCGTCCTCGACCTCCTGGCCGAGGCAGGCGAGCTGGGCGTCGGTGACCGGGCGGCCCTTGCAGGCCTTCCGGACGCCGGCGATCGCCTTGTCGCGGTTGAACGGCTCGGTCGCGCCGGAGCGCTTGAGCACGGTGAGCTGCATCTTCTCGACCGTCGTGAAGCGGCGGTCGCAGGCGGCGCACGTACGGCGACGGCGGATCGAACCGCCGTCGTCGGCCACCCGGGAGTCGAGGACCTTGGTGTCCTCGTTCTTGCAGTAGGGACAGTGCATGGGGTCCTCCTCTCGGGCGCGCTTCACACACCTGTAGAACAGGGTGCGGACTGGGGATGTTCCTGTGGACAACTAGCCTGTAGCTGTGGGGTTCGCCCTCTGGCCTGTGCACCAGATGTGGATAACTACAGCGGTGTAACTACTAGATGTAGTGGTAACCGTACGCCCCGGCCACCACGCTGGCAAGTGAACGCGGGAAGTCGGCCCACCAATTTCTCGACACCGTCCTGACCTGCGGTTTTGAGGTCCGCGACCGGCTCGCATCGGCGCGTCGGGGCTCCCTCCGGGGGAGTTGCGCTCACGCCGTGAGGGCGCATCGGCCACAATGACTCCGTGTCCACGGGGGGTAAGCGAGCAGGGTCGCGCAGAGGCGCTCGGCCACCCCGCACGCTGAACAAGTCCGCCCTCGCCCTCGGCGCTGCGATCACGCTCTGTGTGGTCGCCTGGGGCTACCTCGTCTACGCCGCCATCGACTTCGGTACGGCGGCCCGCGAGGGCTCCGGCGGGTCGGCCTGGTCCTTCATGGCGCTGGCCTGCCTCGGTGCGATCGCCTGCCTGTTCGTCGGGCTGCTGCTGGTCGCCCGGCTGATGCGGGCGCTGGGAATCACCGACCCGCCGCCGTCGGCCGACGCTCCCCCACGGCCTGTTGGCGGGAAGCGCGCCGCCCGCTGAGTCGTGGAAGTTTCGAGTCACCTGGTGGCTCGGAAGCTCCACGATCACGGACTCGCGCCTCTGTGCGGTGGCTGTGGTCCACCCGGTGGACCACAGCCACCGCACTACTCGAGGACGAGCTGCGGGAGGGCCTCGACCACCTCGAGCTCCTGGTCCGCACCCTCCACCGTCAGCGTCTCCCCGATGGCGGTCCACTCCCCCTGCCCGATGCGGTACTCGCCGGCATAGGTCGTGTCCACGCGTACGACGACGTCGCCGGTCCGCTCGTACTGGTGGGTGATCTCGAGGTCGGGGTGCGGGCTCCCGGGACTGGCGCTCGTCGTGCTGGTGTCGTCGCCGAAGTAGTAGGTGTAGGAGACGGGCACCGCGCGGATCACCACCGACTGTCCGGCAACGGTGACGGACTGGTCGATCGACCGGTGGTCGGGGGTGAAGAAGTTGGTCTCGAAGTTCACCAGCGTGCGCCCGCCCCGCGGCTGGACGACGAGCTCGGACGACGGCCAGGCGATGCGCTTGAACTCGCGGAGGATCAGCTTGGCCAGGTCGACCTCCTGTACGGCGTTGTCCGGCACGCACACGTCGCCGACGTCGGTACCGTCCAGGTAGACGTCGTGGATGTAGCCCTCCTGGCCACCTTCCTCACATTCGACGTATTCGGTGCAGATCCCGCCGTTGTCGCACTGGATGGAGACGACCCAGGTGTGACCGTCGCCGGAACCGGCACTAGCCGTGTAGTCGACATAGGCCCACTGGCATTCAGCGCTCACAGAATCCAGACCGCCAGCAACCGCACATGGACCATCGGCGGCGGCCGCTGGAGACGGAACAAGCGCTGCCATCACCAGCAAGCAGACGGTCAGCGCTCCCCTCATGCCGTTGTCCGAAGGAAGTTCTTGATCCGCCATTCCTCGCCGACCGGCTCCAAAAAGACCGAGAGGACCTCGCGACCGCCCTCGAAGGACTGTTGCTCTTCACCCTCGGCATTCAGCACCCGAGTGCGGCCAAGCACGCGTGTGAGTCGGAACTGGTCCGCTCCCCCGGCCGACTTGACGCTGACGACTCGCAGACTCGCCAAGCGGACCTGACCGCCATCGGCATAGATCTGATCAACCTGGTCAGCGAATTCCAGGCAGGGCTTGCACTTCGGACCGAATGCTCGGTACTCGCTCGTGTCGCCTACGTTCTGCGCCTTCAGCGCCGCTGCCTGCCAACGCCGTACAAAGTCCTCGGGACTCTCCGCCTCGGGCGTCTCGGACTCCGTAGGCGTCGGAGTAGGCGACGAGCTCGTCGGCTCGGGGATCTTGGGCGTGGGCTCGGGGTCGTCGGAGCACCCGGCGAGGAGGGCGGGGACCGCGAAAGCCAGCGCGAGTGTGCGGCGTACGTGCATGAGGTGCCTTCCCGAGAACAACGTCAGCACCGTGAAACTACCCATTCAGGCGATCGTGGAACCACCCCGAGAGCAAAACCTGTGGAGAACCACCGGGCGGTGGCGGCACACGACAACGACCCAGCCTCCCCAACTGCGATCTGCCGCCACCCCGGCGCCGTACGGCCGAAGGGTGGCGGCACACGGCATCAGACCGACCCTCCGAGATGCGATCTGCCGCAACCCTCGGGCGCCGGGCCGCGATCAGCGGGCCGACAGGACGGCCGGGCCGACGAAATGCGCCGAGGGGCGGGCCAGTGGCCCGCCCCTCGGTCTTCCCCTTGGTTCCACCAGCCGGGGTCGAAGCGGCTGATGGAGGCCTCGCGCGTCAGTCGGAGACGACCGGGACGCGGAGCTTCTGGCCGGCGGAGAGGCCGGCGGACTCGAGGGCGTTGAGCCGCTCGATCTCGTTCATCATGGAGCGGACGTCGCCGTCGGTGGCGATCTCGCTGGCGATCCCCCAGAGGGTGTCGCCGGGCGCCACCTGGACGACCTCGGTCGGGGCCGGCTGACCGGCCTCGCCGGTGCCGACGGCGCCGCCGGCGAACATCAGGGCCACACCGAGCACCAGGAACAGGGAGGTCATGAAGACCACGAGCCGGCCGCGGCGGGTCAGGCGCACCGTCGAGCGGGCGCGGGCCGGGACGGGGGAGAAAGCGGGGGAAAGGCTGAGGGTGCTCATGGTGGCCTCCTGGGGAAGATTCAGCCGGGTGGTCTGTCGAACGAATGTCTAGTCGGACCCACCGACAGCGGCCTGGGCCACCGGGTCTCGATCAGGCGTTCGATCGAACATGTGTACGACGGTAGAGCACGTGTTCGAACAACACAAGCACCCGGACGAACAAATGTTCGACGACCGGACGGCCCCCACGGACGGGACCAACGGACCTACCCCGATCGCCCCGGCCGGACGACCGTGGAAGCACACCGACGCAGAAACGGAGCGAGCCATGTCGCGCAAGAAGGTCCTGGTCCTCGGGGGCAACTTCGGCGGTCTCACCGCCGCCATCACGGTGAAGCACGAGCTGCACGGGGACGTCGACGTGACGGTCGTGTCGTCCTCCGACGAGTTCCTGTTCACCCCCTCGCTGATCTGGGTGCCCTTCGGCAAGCGCACGCGCGCCGACATCACCTTCAAGGTCGGCCCGACCTTCGAGGAGCACGAGGTCGAGTTCGTCCACGCCGAGGCCACCGCGATCGACCCCGAGGCGCGCCGCGTCGAGACCACCGCCGGCCCGCAGGACTACGACTACCTCGTCATCGCCACCGGCTACCGCAACCGCTTCGAGGTCATCCCCGGCCTCGGCGAGGGCGGCAACGCCCACACCATCACCACGATGGACGACGCGATCCGCGCGGGCGAGGGCTGGGCGCAGTTCCGCGAGAAGCCCGGCGACGTCGTGATCGGCGCGACCCAGGGCGCCGGCTGCTTCGGAGCGGCGTACGAGTTCCTCTTCAACACCAGCTACCAGCTGAAGAAGGCCGGCCTCAAGGACCGGGTCAAGCTCACCTACGTCAGCGCCGAGCCGTTCCTCGGCCACTTCGGCATCGGCGGCCTCCCCCACGGCGAGAAGCTGCTCGGGATGTTCCTCAAGAAGGAGAACATCGACACCGTCCTCGACACCGCGATGGACCACGTCGACGACGGCCGCCTCGTGCTGGCCGACGGGCGCACCGTCGACTTCGGCTACGCCATGATCATCCCGCCGTTCTCCGGCCAGGAGGTCATCACCCGCACCCCCAAGATCGCCGACGACAACGGCTTCGTGAAGGTGCGCGACACCTACCAGAGCGAGGCCTACGACGACGTGTACGCCGTCGGGGTGGCCGCCGCGGTCGACGTCCCGTGGCAGACCCCGACGCCGGTAGGCATCCCCAAGACCGGCTTCCCGACCGAGCAGCAGGCCCACGTCGCCGCGAAGAACATCGCCTCGCAGATCAAGGGCGAGACCCCCGACGCGCACAAGAAGTTCGGTGACATCGCCGCCGTGTGCGTGATGGACGCCGGCAACAACGGCGTCATCATCCTCGCCGACAAGATGCTGCCGCCGCGCAAGCACGGCGTGCTGATCCCCGGACCGCAGGCGCACGCGATGAAGCTGGGCTTCGAGAAGTACTTCCTGTGGAAGATGAAGCACGGCCAGGTGCGGCTGCCCTGACCGGACCGGTCAGCGCCGCTTCATGGCCCGTCGTCCCTGGGCAGCGAACAACCGGGCAAGGGGCCCGAGCGACCCGGGGGCGAGGGCCGCACCACGCACGACTCCCCCGCGCCAGGCGGGCACCGTCCGCACGACCCGGCGCGAGCCGACGAGGTCGACGGCCGCGGCGGCGACCTCGGACACGCCCAGGATCGAGCCGCCGGACCAGGTGAGCTGGGAGCCGAGGCCGTCGGGGTCCTGCGCGGCGAGCATCGCGGTGTCGACGCCGTCCGGGCACAGCGCGTGGACCCGCACGCCGCGCGGGGACTCGGCGTTGACCGACGCGGACAGCGAGACGACCGCGGCCTTCGTGGCGGCGTACATGCTGTAGCCCGGCACGGGCCCGAGCCCGGAGAGGGACGCGACGTTGACGACGTCTCCCCCGGCCGGACCGAACGCCGCCAACGCGGCGCGGGTGCCCCACGTCGTACCGAGCAGGTTGACCTCCACCAGCCGGCGTACCTGCTCCTCGGTCAGTGCGGCGAGGGTGCCGTCGTCGCCGACGCCGGCGTTGTTGAACCACGCGACCAGCCGGCCGTGCCGTACCGCCTCCTCCGCGACGAGGCGGTGCGAGTCGGGATCTCGTACGTCCTGGGCGAGGCCGGCGACCGCGCCGACCTCGGCCGCCGTCGCGGCCGCCGCCCAGCCGTCGACGTCGCCGATGACGACGTGGTGGCCGCGCGCGACCATCAGCTCCGCGATCCCGCGCCCGATCCCACGGGCCCCACCGGTGACGACGCACGAGGTCTGCATCTGCTGACAGTAGCGACACGCGGCTTCGAACAGGTGTTTGATCCCACCCGCCGATGAGGACTACGGTGGGCTCACCAGATCCTCCCTGTCCAGCCGCGGACGGAGGGGTCGACGTAGTGGAGGACGCATGGCCAAGCAGGACGACAAGAACGTCATCGAGATGCCCGACGGCCCCCCGGACGCGACCGGCCTGACCCCGCGCCAGCAGCGGGTGCTCGCCACGATCAAGGACTCCATCGAGACCAAGGGCTACCCGCCGTCGATGCGTGAGATCGGCCAGGCCGTCGGCCTCACCTCGTCGTCCAGCGTCGCCCACCAGCTGCGCGTGCTGGAGGGCAAGGGCTTCCTCAAGCGCGACCCCAACCGCCCCCGCGCCCTCGAGGTCTTCCTGCCCGAGGTGATGGCCGCACGCCGCTCGATGTCCAGCGGCGAGGAGTCGAGCGTCGACGAGACCGGCATCGGCGACGTCCACCCCACCGCGGTCAACATCCCGGTCGTCGGCCGGATCGCCGCCGGTGGCCCGATCCTCGCCGAGGAGCAGGTCACCGACGTCTTCCCGCTGCCCAAGCAGCTCGTCGGCGACGGCACGCTCTTCCTCCTCGAGGTCTCCGGCGACTCGATGGTCGACGCGGCGATCTGCAACGGCGACTACGTCGTCATCCGCCAGGAGCAGACCGCCACCAACGGCCAGATCGTCGCGGCGATGATCGAGGGCGAGGCCACGGTGAAGACCTTCCAGCGCAAGGACGGCCACGTGTGGCTGCTCCCCCACAACGACGCCTACGACCCGATCCCGGGCGACAACGCCACGATCCTCGGCGTCGTGACGGCGGTGCTGCGCAGCCTCTGACGACCGCAGGGGTGGGACGCCGTTGAAAGGCGCCCACCCGCGGGCCACGATGGCGTGCATGAGCAACGTCGAGCAGTCCTATGACTACGTCATCGTCGGTGCGGGGGTCGCTGCGGCGAGCGCCGTGAAGGGCATCCGTTCACAGGACGGGAGCGGTCGGGTCGCGGTGATCGGCTCCGAGCCCGACAAGCCCGTCTACCGGCCGGTGCTGTCCAAGGACCTCTGGCTCAAGGATGACGAGACCCTCGAGGGGTCCTCGCTCGCCGGCGACCTCGACGACGACGAGGGCGTCGACCTGGTCACCGACACGACGGTCACGGAGATCGACCCCGGCGCCCACGTCGTACGCCTCGCCGACGGCAGCAGTGTCGGCTACGGCAAGCTGCTGCTGGCCACGGGCGCCGAGCCGCGCGTGCTTGCCGTCGACCCGGGCCCGCGGGTCATCTACTACCGCACCGCCGCCGACTACCAGCGGCTGCGCGCGGTCGCGACCGAGGGCAGCCACGTCGCCGTCATCGGTGGCGGCTACATCGGCTCGGAGATCACCTCCTCCCTCGTGCAGAACGGCGTGCAGGTCACGCTCGTGCTCGACCTCGAGGACGTGCAGGAGCAGATGTTCCCGCGCGCGCTCGCCGCCACCCTGACCAAGGACTTCGCCGACCGCGGCGTCACCGTCGTGCACGGCTCGGTCGAGGGCGGGCAGGAGGACGACGGCGGCGTCCGGATCCGCCTCGCGGACGGCACCTCCATCACCGCCGACGCCGCGGTCATCGGCATCGGCGTGCTGCCGCGCACCGGCCTCGCCGAGGCCGCGGGGCTCGAGGTCGACAACGGCGTCGTCGTGGACGAGCACCTGCGCACCAGCGACCCCGACGTGTACGCCGCGGGCGACGTCGCGTCCTACCCCGACGCCCTCCTCGGCCGCCGCCGCGTCGAGCACGTCGACCACGCGGAGAAGTCCGGGGAGCACGCCGGCAAGGTGATGGCCGGCTCCGACGACGCCTACGACGCCTACGACTACACCCCCTTCTTCTGGTCCGACATCCTCGACCACGGCTACGAGGCCGTCGGCGAGACCCGCAGCGACCTCGACCTGGTGGAGGACTGGAAGGACGGCGAGGTCGGCACCGGCGTCGTCTACTACCTCCAGTCCGGGCAGGTCCGCGGCGTGGTGCTCTGGAACGTCTGGGACAGCGTCGACCAGGCCCGCGCCCTCATCGCGGAGACCGGCAAGGAGCCGGTCGCCGACCCGGAGTCGCTGCGAGGCCGCATCCCCTTCGACTGAGCTCCCCCGCTGGTCGAGGAAGGCGCCCCGGCGCCTGTCACGAGACCCGGACCGACCTGGTCTCGTGACGGTCGCTGCGCGACCTCCTCGACCAACGGTGGATCCGTGTAGCCTCGCGCCGATGTCATCCGAGGCCCCCGACCCCACGGTCTTCCGCACCCGCCCGGGCAACCGGCGCCGCTACACGGTGGACGCGCAGGTCGAGGTCGACCGGCTGGCCGCGGCGGGCGAGGCGTCCGCCTGGCTCAGCCCGCTGGCGTACAACCTCACGATCAGCCACAGCCACCGGTTCGTCTGGTACCGGGTCGCCAAGGTCGCGACGCGCACCATCCGCCACCACTGCGAGACCCACGGCGTGAGCATGGACGTCGACCACGCGATGCGGGTGCGCTACCCGCTCGCCAGCTTCGCCGACTACTTCACCTTCGCCTTCGTGCGCGACCCGCTCGACCGCTTCGTCTCGGCGTGGCACGACAAGGTCGTCGACCACAACTACTACGACTTCGACGCGGCGACCCACGAGCGGATGCAGACGGTCGAGGAGTTCGCCCGCTGGACCGCCGCCCAGGACCTGTCTGCCGTGCCGGGCACCGACCAGCACCTGACGCTGCAGAGCCGGATGATCGATCTCAACCGGGTCGACTTCGTGGGGCGGCTCGAGAGGTTCGACCGCGACTTCGCCGAGGTGTGCGAGCGCATCGGCGCCCCGGCGGTGCCGACCGCGCCGAAGAACCAGACCTCACCCGGCGGCCGGGACCGACAGCACTCCGCCGAGCTGCGCGAGCTCGTGGCGCGGATGTACGCCCGCGACTACCAGGTCCTCGGCTACGAGCCACCCGCCTGAGCGTCATCCGGACCCGCGCCCATGGACTCGGGTCCGGATGACGCTGCGGCGCGCCGCCGTGGGGATGACGGACACCAGGAAGGCAGTTCGCGTTCGCCAGCACCGCCCCGAGCGTGGCCAAGGCGCCTCCCCGGCCGAACTGCCTTCATAGTGTCGCCCGGCTGCGTGAGCGCCGGGCTCAGGACTGGCCGAGCCGCGTGAGCGCCTGGCGCACGAGCGCGGGATCGGTGGTCGACCACATCGGCGGGAGCGACGCCTTGAGGAAGCGGCCGTAGCGGGCGGTCTCGAGGCGCGGGTCGAGGACGGCGACGATGCCGCGGTCCGAGGTCGTACGGATCAGCCGCCCGGCACCCTGCGCCATCAGCAGCGCCGCGTGGGTCGCGGACACCTCCATGAACCCGTTGCCGCCCGCGGCGTCGGCTGCCTTGGCGCGCGCCGACATCAACGGGTCGTCGGGCCGCGGGAACGGGATCCGGTCGATGATCACCAGCTGGCACGTGTCGCCCGGCACGTCGAGTCCCTGCCACAACGAGAGCGTGCCGAACAGGCAGGTGTGGGGGTCCTCAACGAACTGCTTGGCGAGCTCCGGGAGCTGCGCGTCGCCCTGAGCCAGGGTGGTCAGGTGCGGCAGGCGGGTGCGGACGGCCTCGGCCGCGGTCTCCGCGGCGCGGCGCGACGAGAAGAGGCCAAGGGTGCGCCCGTCGAGGGCGTCGACGAGGTCGCAGATCTCGTCGAGCTGGGCAGGGCCGAGACCGTCGCGGCCGGGCTGGGGCAGGTGGCGGGCGACGTAGAGGATCGACTGCTGGCCGTAGTCGAAGGGCGAGCCGACGTCGATGCCCTTCCACGGCAGCGCGGTGTCGGGGTCGGTCGGGGCGACCTGCGAGCCGACGCGCTCGGTGGGCTTGAGGCCGAGCGAGGTGGCGACGGCGCCGAACTCCCCACCCAGCATCAGCGTCGCGCTGGTGAAGACGACGGTCTTGTCGGTGAGCAGCTTGTCGCGCATCGGCCCCCACACCTGCAGCGGCGCGACGTGGAGCCGCGCCGGGAACCGGTCACGCGCCTCCCCCAGCCACAGCACGTCGCGGTCGGAGCCGGCGGCCATCCGCTCGGCGTTGACGAAGACCTCCTGCACCATGCCCTTGGCCTGCGTGCGGCCGGCGTCGCCCTCCGCCTCGCCGCCGGACTCGCGGGGGAACGCCGACAGGCACGCCCGCGCCGCGTCGCGTACGAGAATCAAGGCGTCGGAGAGCTGGGTGGACACCTGGTCGATGCGACCGGGCGACGTCGCCTCGAACGCCTCGGCGAGCTGCTGCGCGGCGTCCTCGAGGTCGCCGGCCGGGTCGCCGTCGCCGTCAGCCCAGCGCATGGCGCGGCGCGCCGCCCGCTCGATGTCGGAGACTCCCAGCTCGTCGGTCGCCGCCTGCGTGACGCGCGCGGTCAGCTCGTGGGCCTCGTCGATGACCACGGTTTCGTAGTCGGGGATCATCGGGACGTCCTCGATCGCGTCGATCGCGAGGAGGGAGTGGTTGGTGACGATCAGGTGGCTGCGGTGCGCCTTCTCCTTCGCCAGCTCGGCGAAGCACTCCTGCCCGAAGGGGCACTTGCTCGCGCCGAGGCACTCGCGGTGGTTGACCGAGACCTGGCGCCACTCGCGGTCGGTGTGGCGCGGGGCGTTGTCGCGCTCACCGCTACCGCCCTGCTCCGTCTCCTCCTCGGCCCACGCCCGGAGCTCGAGCACCTTCTCGGCCATCGCACCGAGGGGTACGTCGACCAGCGTGCCCTGGTCGTCGGGGACACCGGCGCGGATGCGGTGCAGGCAGGCGTAGTTGGAGCGGCCCTTGAGCACGGCGTAGGAGGTGTCGAGGCCGGGTACGCCCTTGACCGCCTCGACCAGCCTCGGCAGGTCGCGCTCGACGAGCTGGTGCTGCAGCGCGAGGGTGGCGGTGGCGACCACGACGCGCTTGTCGTGGAGCATCGCGGGGACGAGGTAGCCCAGCGACTTGCCGGTGCCCGTGCCGGCCTGCACGAGCAGGTGGCGGCCCTCCTCCATCGCCTCGGCGACCTCGGTCGCCATCTGGACCTGGCCGTCGCGCGGCTGCCCGCCGAGGGCGGCGACCGCCGTGCCCAGCACCTCGCTGACGGGCGTGCCGACGGAGGGAGAGGCGGTGGCGGTCTCAGGCACCAGAGCACCCTACGTGGCGGCGCCGACGCTCCGTCGTACGCCGTCCACAGCCGACCTCAGTACTTCTTCTTGCGGCCGATCTGGCGCTCGATGCGGCGCTCGGGCTGGCCGAGCACCCGGGCGAGGATCTTGACCCGGTAGCGGTAGGCGACCACGCCCAGGACGACGATCAGCAGGATCCACAACATGCGGCGATCCTATCCGCGCGCCCCCAGCGCGCCCGGGGCAACGACCTGGTGGGGAAGTCCGACACCTGGAGGGGGTTGTACACCCCTCCCAGTGACGGACTCCCCGCTCAGGCGGGGAGTCCCCGTCGAGCGCGAGCCAGAAAATCCGCAGGGACGCGTCAGACGACAGCGCCGGAGTCCTCGGGCGCCCGCTCGACCTTCTCCTTCTTCACCCGGCTCATCGGCCACTTCTCGTGGAAGTAGGTGACCAGCGGGGTGGCGGTGAAGATCGACGAGTAGGTGCCGACGATGAGTCCGATGAGCAGCGCGATCGAGAAGTCACGCAGCGAGTCGCCACCGAGGATGGCGAGCGCGGCGAGGATGAACATCGTGCCGAGACCGGTGTTGACCGTGCGCGGCACGGTCTCGACCGCGGCCTTGTTGGCCAGCGAGCGGAAGTCGTCCTCGGGCCTCGAGCCGAACCACCGTTCGCGGACGCGGTCGAAGACGACGACGGTGTCGTTGACGGACAGACCGATGATCGTCATCGCGGCGGCCAGGAAGATGCCGTCGATCGGCTTCTCCAGCCAGGCGAAGACGCCGACGACGATCAGCACGTCGTGGGCCATCGCGATGACCGCCGAGACGCCGAAGGTCCACTTGAACCGGAAGGCGAGGTAGAGCAGCTGGGCGAGGAACGCCACGCCGAACGCGATCAGGGCGTTGTTGCGCAGCTCCTCGCCGAGGGAGGCGCCGATCTGCTGGTCGTCGATCTTCTCGACCTCACCGCCGACCACGGCCAGCTCGTCCTCGATCCGCTGCTCCTCCTCGTTGGAGATCTCGCCGGTGCGGACGGTGAAGTCGGCGGGGTCGTCGGCGGTCTGGACGACGGCCTCGGAGAAGCCGGCGTCGGACACGGCGGCCCGCGCCTGCTCGACGTCCATGTCCTGGTTGGTCACCGAGTA
Organism: Nocardioides sp. T5; assembly: GCF_048161455.1. NCBI lineage: Bacteria > Bacillati > Actinomycetota > Actinomycetes > Propionibacteriales > Nocardioidaceae > Nocardioides > Nocardioides sp. T5. The sequence goes on from NZ_CP182415.1 coordinate 3,795,348, forward strand.
GTCGAGCTGGCGACCGCCGGTGAACTCCACGCCGAGGTTGAGCCCCTGGATTGCGATGCCGGCGATGGCGAAGACCGTCGCCGCGCCCGACACGGCCAGCCAGCGGCCGCGGTTCTTCATGATGTCGGGGTCCTTGCGGTCCAGCCAGGTCCGCACCTTGCCGATGTCGCTGAGGCCGCTGACGGCGGGCCGGCGCGCGACGCCCTTGTTGGAGACCGCGAGGTCGCACAGCACGCGGGCGATGATCAGCGCGGAGATCATCGACGCGATGACACCGATGGACAGCGTGACGCCGAAGCCCTTGATCGGACCGGAGCCGAGGAAGAACAGCAGTCCGGCCGCGAGCAGCGTCGTGACGTTGGAGTCGATGATCGCGGTCCAGGCCTTGTTGAAGCCCACCATGAGGGCGCGGCGCAGGCCCGCCGAGGGATAGGCCTGGTACTCCTCCCGTGCTCGTTCGAAGACGAGCACGTTGGCGTCGATCGCCATGCCGATGGCCAGCACGAAGCCGGCGAGGCCGGGCAGGGTGAGCGTCGAGCCCAGCCCCACCAGCATGGCGTAGGCGAGCAGGGCGTACGAGGCCAGCGCGACGGTCGCCATCAGGCCGACGAGGCGGTAGACGATGACGATGAAGAGGCCGGTGAGGATCAGGCCGATGATGCCGGCCTCGATCGACGCGTCGATGGCCGCGGCGCCGAGCGACGGGCCGACGAGACGGTCGGAGATCGCACGGAGCTCGAGCGGCAGCGCGCCGCCCTCGATCAGGGCGGCGAGGTCCTTGGCCTCCTGGGAGGTGAAGTTGCCGGTGATGTCGGTCGAGCCGCCGCGGATGCCGACGTCGCAACCGACGTCGGTGTTGACCTCTGGCGAGGAGATGATCTCGTTGTCCAGGACGATCGCGATGCGTCGCTTGGGGTCACCGGACGGGTTGCACGCGGCCTCGCCGGTGATGTCGGCCCACGTGCTGCCGCCGGGGCCGTTGAAGTCGATGGCGACGACCCACTCGACGCTCTGCTCGCGCTGGACGGCGCTGGCGCCGCTGATCTCCTCGCCCTGGATGACCGTGGGGCCGATCTCGAGGGTGTCGCCCTGGTCGGAGGGGAGGACGAGGTTCTTGTTCTTGCTGGGCTCCGCGTCGGGCTGGGCGGTGGCGATGACCTCGTGGATGGTCAGCTTGGCGGTGGTGCCGATGCGCTCCTCGGCCTCCTGCGCCTCCTCGTCGTTCGTGACGCCGGGCAGCTCGACGAGGATCCGGTTCTCGCCCTGGCGGACGAGGGTGGACTCGGCGACACCGAGGGCGTCCACGCGACCACGGAGCACCTCGAGGGTCTTGTCGACGTTCTCCGCGGTGGCGGGGGTCTGCTCGGTGCCCTCGGCCTCGAAGACGAACTGCGCACCGCCGCGGAGGTCGAGGCCCAGGTTGGGCTTGACGTTGACGGCCAGCGCCGCACACCCGGCCAGCAGGCCGAGCACGAGGATGAAGCGAACCCAGACACCACGTGACATGCGCGACATCCTCCCTGACGAGACTTCGAACGCCCGAATCCGGGCACGGACGGGTCAACGGGTGGCCCGCGCGGAAGGTTCCGGGCTGCACGTGACACGCAAAACGCGTGCGACTGTACGCCGTAGTAGGTATCGACACGGAAACAACCCCGGGTGTTGTCTGGGTCACACCCGCGTACCCCCCACGCGGCTGTCACCTCTTGGGAGCACACATGTCACCACGCATTCCACGGGCCGGCGCCACCAGGCTGGCCACCGTCACCGCCCTCGTCGCCGCAGGACTCGCCGCCACCGCGGCGGGCGCCACGGGCAACGCCGGACGGGACGACGCACCACGCGAGCTGGCCCGCGCAGCGGACGGCGACACCACACAGATCGTGATGGTGAAGGCGCCGACGGTCGCGGACCGCAACGAGGTCATCGACCTCGGCCTCGACGTCACCGAGCACGCCGACAAGCGCGGCATCGAGGTCGTCCTCCACGACGCGCAGGACGCCCAGACCCTGCGCGACGCCGGCTTCACCTGGCGGGTCACCGTCAAGGACCTCGAAGCCCTGATGAAGAAGAACCGCAAGGCCGACCGCGCGTACGCCGCCTCGGTGGCGGCCTCGGGCCTGCCGAGCGGCCGCACGTCCTACCGCACGTACGCCGACTACCTCAGCGACCTCGACCAGCTGGCCCGCGACTACCCCTCCCTCACCCGTCCGCTGACCCTCGCCAACAAGACGGTCCTCGGCGAGGACATCCGCGGCATCGAGGTCACCGCCGACGCCGACAACGTCAAGGACGGCAAGCCGGTCTTCCTCCTCATGGGTGCCCACCACGCGCGTGAGTGGCCCAGCGCGGAGCACACCATCGAGTTCGCCTTCGACCTGCTCCAGTCCTACAGCGCCGGCGACGCGCGGGCGCGTGACCTGCTGTCACGCTCGCGGGTCATCCTGGTGCCGGTCGTCAACGTCGACGGCTTCAAGGTCTCCCGGGCGGCCGCTCCCCTGGGCGACTTCTCGGTCATGGACTACGAGATGAAGCGCAAGAACTGCTCGATCTCTGCCAACACCCCGGACCAGTACACGACCGGCTCGTGCGACAACAACCTCGCCGGCCGCCTGCGCGGCACCGACCTCAACCGCAACTACCCCGGCTTCTGGGGCGGCGGCGGCGCCAGCCCCAACTGGTCCAACGACACCTACCGCGGCGACGCACCCGGCAGCGAGCCCGAGAGCGACGCGGTCCGCAAGCTGATCTCCGAGCGCGCGGTCACGGTGATGATCTCCAACCACACCTACAGCAACCTCGTCCTCCGCCCGCCGGCCATCGCGGCCACGGGACTGGCGATCGACGAGCCCGAGCTGAAGGCCCTCGGCGACGCGATGGCGTCGAAGAACGACTACGTCAGCCAGGCGTCCTACCAGCTCTACGACACCTCCGGCTCGACCGAGGACTGGAGCTACTGGATCACCGGCGGCTTCGGCTACACCTTCGAGATCGGTGACGAGGGCTTCCACCCGGCCTACGAGGAGGCGGTGGTCGGCGAGTACCTCGGCCTGGCACCCGCCGACGGCGCCGGGCTCGGCGGCAACCGGGAGGCGTACTGGCTCGCGACCGAGGCAGCCGCCGACCGCGACCTGCACTCCGTCATCCGAGGCACCGCGCCGGCCAAGCACACCGTCAGCGTGTCGAAGACGGTGACGTCGGAGACCTCACCGGTCATCCAGACCAACGGCACGGTCGGGGAGCCGCTGCTCTACACCGACAACCTGCGCACCGACTACACCTCGACGGGAGGCCGGTTCACCTTCGACGTCAACCCCTCGACCCGGCCGCTCGTGATGGGTCGCTACGGCCGTGAGGCCCAGGCGCCGCCGCAGGCGCCGATCACGCTGACCAACCCCGCCGGCGTGCCGCCGGTCGGCTCCAGCGAGTACGTCACCTTCGACGTGCAGGGCCTGCCGACGGTCGACAACGGGTTCCTCGTCGTCTCCGTCGACTGGCCGGCCACGGCCGACCCGGAAGCACAGGACTGGGACTTCTTCCTCACCGGTCCCGACGGCGAGCCGGTCGGCTCGGGCGCCACGCTCGCCAACCCGGAGGTCATCCGGATCCCCGACCCGCAGCCGGGGACGTACACCCTCGAGGCCAACAACTACCTCGGCGGCTCGGCGGAGTACGACTGGTCGGGCGAGGTCACCTTCGAGGGACCGACCCCGCCCAGCCCGACCGGGACCAAGGAGGCGTGGCTGCTGAGCTGCGCCGACAAGCGCGGCAACGTGCTCGCCACCCGCGAGGTCGTCGTCGACCGCGGCGAGACCGTCGACATCGGCAACGCCTGCAAGCGGGTCAAGGACTGAGGTCCGGCATCGCCTGACACCTTCAGGAAGACGCTGACATGTTCAGGGATCCCCGGTCAGCCGGGGATTCCTGAACATGTCGCGCCGTGCAAGGCCTGACAAGCTCAGCGATCCCCGGCCAGCCGGCCGTCGCGCGAGCGAGCCTCAGCGGCCGTAGGCCTCGAGCTCGCCGGCGAGGTCGGCGTTGGCCCGCCCGGCGACGAGCGTGCCGTCACCGGTGTGCTCCATCGAGCCGATCTCGGCCTCCTGGTGGATGCGGTTGACCAGGTCGCCGCGCTCGTAGGGCAGCAGCACGTCGAACTCGACCTGCGGCCGCGGCAGCTCGGACTCGATCGTCCGCAGCGCCTCCTCGATGCCCTCGCCGGTCTTCGCGCTCACCACGACGCTGTGCGGCTCGCGGGCGCGCAGCCGGCTGATCACCATCGGGTCGGCGGCGTCGGCCTTGTTGACGACGATGATCTCCGGGACCTTGGTCGCGCCGATCTCGGCGAGCACCTCGCGCACCGCGGCGATCTGGCCCTCGGGGTCGGGGTGCGAGCCGTCGACGACGTGGAGCAGCAGGTCGGAGTCGGCGACCTCCTCCAGCGTCGAGCGGAAGGCCTCGACGAGGCCGTGCGGGAGGTGGCGTACGAACCCCACGGTGTCGGACATCGTGTAGATGCGCCCGTCACTGGTCGTCGTACGACGCGTGGTGGGGTCGAGCGTCGCGAAGAGCGAGTCCTCCACCAGCACGCCCGCGTCGGTGAGCCGGTTGAGCAGCGAGGACTTGCCGGCGTTGGTGTAGCCGGCGATCGCGACGCTGGGGATGTGGTTGCGGCGTCGCGACTGGCGCTTGACGTCGCGGGTGCCGCGCATCTCCTTGAGCTCGCGGCGGAGCTTGGCGATCTTGGTGTTGATCCGGCGCCGGTCGGTCTCGATCTTGGTCTCACCGGGCCCGCGCCCGCCGATGCCCTCACCGCCGGCAGCCCGGCCACCGGCCTGGCGCGACAGGTTGCCGCCCCAGCCGCGCAGGCGCTGCTTCATGTACTGCAGCTGCGCGAGCTCGACCTGCGCCTGGCCCTCCTTGCTCTTCGCGTGCTGGGCGAAGATGTCGAGGATGAGCGCGGTGCGGTCGACGACCTTCACCTTGATCTTGTCCTCGAGGTTGCGCAGCTGGCTGGGCGCGAGCTCGCCGTCGCAGATGACGGTGTCAGCGCCGGTGGCCTGCACGATCTCGCGGATCGCCTCGACCTTGCCGCGACCGATGTAGGTCGCCGGGTCGGGCTTCTGCCGGCGCTGGAAGACGGCCTCCAGCACCTCGGAGCCGGCGGTCTCGGCGAGCAGCGCAAGCTCGGCCATCGAGTTCTCCGCGTCGGTGACGGACCCGTCGGTCCACACGCCGACGAGCACGACCTTCTCCAGGCGGAGCTGGCGGTACTCGACCTCGGTGATGTCCTCGAGCTCGGTGCGCAGGCTGGCGACCCGGCGCAGGGCGTGCCGCTCGGCGAGCTCCTGCGCGCCGACGGTCAGCTCCTCGGGGTCGTCCTCGTCGTAGTCGTCGTACGCCGCGTCGTCGGCGTAGCCGGACTCGAAGTCGTCGTCCTCGGTCTCGGCGTCGGCGTCCTCGAGGAGCTCGTCGTCGAGCTCGATCGTGTCGTCGTCCCAGGCGCGGGTGGCGTCGAGGGCGTCACGGAGGTTGAAGTCAGGTGCGTTCGTCATATGTCGACAAGGGTAGGTCGCCCGGTCCCACCTGCGCGAACGGTTTCGCGCAGGGCGGACGGCGCCCGACCCCGCAGGCCCGGGGCGCAGGGCTCGAGCGCACGGCTCAGGCGCGGTGCCGACCGGCGGGGACCGCCGGCTCCCCGACCAGGGAGTCCTCGTCGACGAACTCGTCGCACGCCGCTCGTACGTCGTGGGGCGTGTGGCCCGGCCCGACCACCACGACGCGTACGCCGGCCGCGTGCAGGCGGTGCAGCAGCGGGAGCATCGAGGTCATGTCGCCGGCCAGGACGACCTCGTCGACCGCCGCCTCGCGTGCGATGTCGACGGCGTCGATGGCCAGCGCCACCCGCGCCTGCCCGTCGTCGTCGGCGAACTGGTGGAAGGAGTGCAGGCCCTGCCGCCGCAGGTGCTCGACCCACGAGCCGAGGTCCGAGCGGCTCCAGTCGGCGTAGGCCCGGCACACGGTCACCGAGCCGCGTCCGGGGAGCCGGTCCAGCAGTCCGGCCGCCGCGTCCGCGGTGATCCGGCGGGCGTCGATCAGCACCGCCACCCGCCTCGCCTGCTCCGGCTCGTCGGCGACCGGCCGGCGCGGCAGGGCGCGAGCGCCGGGCACCGGTCCCGGAGCCGGCCGCTCGGTCACGGCCTTCGTGTCCGGCGCCTTCGCTTCTGGAGCCTTAGCTTCTGGCGCCTTCGCCTCGGACGTCTTCGCAGGCGGTGCCTTCGGCGTCGGTGCGACGCGCAGCGCGCCGCCGCGGCGCGCGCCCACCCATCGTCGTACGAGCGTCGCCAGCTCGTTGTCGTCGCTGTCAGCCGCTGCGCGCGGCTCCACCACGTTGGTCATCGTGCCCCCCACAGGCGTTGATGCATGCTTCCCTCCAGCACCATCCACCCTTTCGGGCGTGCCGTGCCGGGGATCGCCCGAATCGTGGACGACGGTCTGGACCAGTCAGGAAGCAGGCAGCGAGGGGCGGACCCCTACTTGGGTGGCATCCGGATGCCGCCGTCGACGCGGATCGTCTCGCCGTTCATGTAGGAGTTGGTCAGGCACTCCACGACCATGCTGGCGAGCTCCTCCGCGTGACCGAGACGCTTGGGGAAGAGGACGTTCTGGCCGAGGTTTGCCTTGAACTCGCCGGGGTTGGGAAACGCGTCGTAGATCGGGGTGTCGATCAGGCCGGGCGCGACGGTGTTGAGCCGGATGCCGGCGGCGGACAGGTCGCGTGCGACGGGCAGGGTCATGCCGACGACACCGCCCTTGGACGCGGAGTACGACGCCTGGCCGATCTGGCCGTCGAAGGCGGCGACCGAGGCCAGGTTGACGATCGCGCCGCGCTGGCCGTCGGCGTCGGGCTCGTTGCGGCTCATCACGGTCGCGGCCTGGCGGGTCATGTCGAAGGTGCCGATCAGGTTGATCTCGACGACCTTCCGGAAGGCGTCGAGGTCGTGGGCCTGCTCGAGCAGCCCGTCGCGGCCGATGGTGCGCTGCGCCCAGCCGATGCCGGCCGAGTTCACGCACGCGCGCAGCGGGGCGATCTCCGCGGCCGCCTCGACGGCGGCGGCGACCTGCTCGGTCCTCGTCACGTCGACGGAGGCGAAGACGCCGCCGATCTCCGCGGCCAGCGCCTCGCCCTTCTCGGCGTTGAGGTCGGCGACGACGACCACGGCGCCCTTCGCTGCGAGGGCGCGCGCGACGGCGGCGCCGATGCCGCTCGCGCCGCCGGTGACGATGGCGGTGGATCCGGTGATGTCCATGATCCGGATGCTAGAGGAGTCGAGTGCGCGGCCCCGCGGCGGATATGACCGCGTCAGCACTCGACCTGCTCAGAGGTCGGTGACGCCCTCGGCCACCAGCATGGCGGGGCCGGTCATCAGCACCCGGTCGTCCTCGGTCCACACCACGTGCAGCGTGCCGCCGGGCAGGTCCACGCGGTACGTCGTCCCGCGGGGCGCGTCGTCGGCCAACGCCGTGGCGACCGCAACCGCACAGGCGCCGGTGCCGCAGGACCGGGTCTCGCCCGAGCCGCGCTCGTGCACCCGCATCGCCACGTGGTGCTCACCGCGGCGCACCACGAACTCGACGTTGACCCCCTCGGGGTAGACCCCGTCGTCGTGCTCCGGGGGCTCGAGCAGCGGGCCCGGCTCGGCCAGGTTGTCGACGTACGCCACGGCGTGGGGGTTGCCCATCGAGACGTGGACGGCGGGCCACGTGCGGCCCATCACCGACACCTCGGTCTCGCCGAGCACCTCGGGCCTGCCCATGTCGGCGGTGTAGTCCTCGCCGGTCCGGTCGAGGACCTTCACCCCGGCGCGCGTCGAGATGCGCATCGGGAAGCCCTCGCCCTCGCGCTCGTGGAGGTAGCGCGCGAAGACCCGGACCCCGTTGCCGCACATCTCGCTGACCGAGCCGTCGGCGTTGCGGTAGTCCATGAACCAGCCGCCGTCCTCGCGCACCGCCCGCAGCACCCCGTCGGCACCGATGCCGGCGCGGCGGTCGCACAGCGCCCGCACCCGCTCCGCGGACAGGTCGCCGTGCACCGTGCCGTCGGGGTCGGGCAGCACCACGAAGTCGTTCTCGGTGCCGTGGCCCTTGAGGAAGGGGTAGCTCACGCCTCGATTGTGGCAGGCGCGCCCGCGGTCAGCGCGGGTCGACCACCTTGGCCGAACCCTTCCCGCGGCGGCTGGGCTCGGCCACCGCGGTCAGCCGCTTGCGCGGACCGATCTCGATCGCCGTCGCCGCACCGATCTCGGCGGCACTGGTGAACGCGTCGCCCGCCGGGACCAAGGTGTGACCGAGCGCCGTCAGCGCCGGACCGTAGGCCGCGATGAACGCCGGCTCCGCGGTCACGTTGGTGGTGTTGCGCTGGGTGGCGCGCGGCGCCGCGATGGCCTCCTCGATCGTCATGCCGAGGTCGATGCGGTTGACCAGCATCTGCAGGACGGTCGTGATGATCGTCGAGCCGCCGGGCGAACCGAGGGCGAGGAACGGCTTGCCGTCCTTGAGCACGATCGTCGGCGACATCGAGCTGCGCGGGCGCTTGCCGGGCTGGATGCGGTTGGGGTCGGCGGCGTCGTACACCGTCGAGAAGTCGGTGAGCTCGTTGTTGAGCAGGAAGCCGTGACCGGGCACGACCATGCCCGAACCGCCGGTCTGCTCGATCGTGAGGGTGTACTCCACGACGTTGCCCCACCGGTCGGCGACCGTGAGGTTGGTGGTGGAGATGTTCTCGGTGTCGGCGTCGGTCGTGCCCTTCGCCGACGACGGCGAGCACACGCCGTCGTAGGACGTGACGTCGCCGGCCGCGACCGGCTTGGGCGCCGCCTTCGCCGGGTTGAGCGAGCAGGCCCGCTCGGCGGCGAACCGGTCGTCGAGGAGCCGCTTGACCGGCACGTCGACGAAGGCCGGGTCGCCGAGGTACTTGCCGCGGTCGGCGAAGGCCAGGGCGCTGGCCTCGAGGTAGTGGTGGAGCGCCTGCTCGGCCGTCATCGCCGACAGGTCGTAGCGCTCGAGGATGTTGAGCGCCTCGCCGACGGTCGTGCCACCCGACGAGGAGGGGGCCATGCCGTAGACGTCGTGGCCGCGGTAGCTCGTCCTCGCCGCGCGCTGCGAGCGGACCCGGTAGTCGCGCAGGTCACGGGGGGTGAGCCACCCGGCGGGCACCGGGAGCTCGGTGTTCTTGGTCGTGCGCGGGTCGCGCACGACCTTCGACATCAGCTTGGCCAGCTTGCCGCGGTAAAACGCCTTGGTGCCGCGCTGCGCGATCATGTCGTAGGTGTCGGCGAGCTCGGGGTTGCGGAAGACGGAGCCGACCTTGGGGGCGTCGCCCTTCGGCAGGAAGAGCTTCTTGGAGTCCTTGAAGGCGGAGAAGCGCACCTCGTTGTCGAGGGTCTGCTGGCGGAAGGTCTCGTCGACCTTGAAGCCGCGACGCGCGACCTTGGTGGCCGGCGCCAGGGCGTCGGCGAGCGACAGGGTGCCCCAGTTGGCGAGCGCCTTGTCCCAGGTGGCGAGGGTGCCGGGGGTGCCGACGCTCGCGCCGCTGGTGACGAGGTCGGGGGTGAACGTGTAGGGCTTGCCCGTCGCGGGGTCGATGAAGGCGTCCTGCGGCATCTTCATCGGGGCCGTCTCGCGGCCGTCGAGGGTGCGGACCTTGCCGGACTTGGCGTTGTAGAGGACGAAGTAGCCTCCGCCGCCGATGCCCGCGCTGTAGGGCTCGGTGACGCCGAGCGTCGCCGCGGCGGCCACCGCCGCGTCGACCGCGTTGCCGCCGGCCTTGAGGACCTTGAGCCCGGCCGCGCTGGCCTCGGGGTCGACCGTGCTGATCGCACCGCCCTTGCCCACCGCGGTGGGGTCCTTCACGGTCGGTCGGTCCGAGGTGGTCGACGGCGCCGGTGCGGCCGGTGCCGCCTGCGTCGCGGACTGGGCGGGGACCGGGGTCGCGACGAGCGCGGCGGCAACGGCGATTCCGGTGGCGGCCGAGACGCCGGCGGTGACGCGGCGGGCGAGGTGGGACATGGGGGTTCCTCCCGAGAGTCGGTGGCTCCACCCTGCCCCCGCCCCTGCGGGTTGTCCAACACCCCCGCGGGTGCGTCGTCGTACGCGCTCTCCCGTCACCGGACGACCGAGTAGCGCCCGCACATGAAGTCGCGGTTGCGGGCGGTCTCCTCGAGCCGCAGCTCGACGTGGCGAGGCAGCACCGGTGCGCCGCTGCCGACGGTCACCGGGGCGTACTGGATCCACACCTCGTCGAGCAGCCCCGCGTCGTGGAACTGACCGACGAGCTCACCACCGCCCACCACCCACAGGTCCTTGCCGTCGGCGGCCTCGGTCATCTCGGCGTGGACGCGGCGCACGTCGTCGCGGTCGAACCGCACGCTCGGCGGCGCCTCCGGGAAGGTGCGGTGGGTCAGCACCCAGGTCGGCAGCGGCCCCCACGGGTCGTCGTCGTGGTCGAGGATCCACTGCCAGGTGGTGGCGCCCATGACGCAGGCGCCGACCTGCTCCCGGAAGGACGGGTAGGCCATCGGGCCGTCCATGTCGATGTCGCGCGAGGTGAGCCAGTCGAGCGAGTGGTCGTCGGTCGCGATGAACCCGTCGAGCGTGCAGCCGGTGTAGTAGATCGTCGCCATCGGACCACCATGGCATCGCCCACCGACACCGCGCGTGATCGAGCGCGCCGGCTCCGCACCGCTACCGCACGAGCGCGTCGAGGGCGGACTCCGCCGCCTCGGGCGGGAGGTGGCCGAGGGTGATCAGCTGGGCCATCCCGTGCACCGTGGACCAGAGCGCGGCCGAGAGGGCCATCGGATCGCGCCCCTCCCAGCCCGGCTCCTGCACAAGCGCACCGACCAGCGACCCGAGCAGCTCCTCGTTGCGGGCGATCAACGGGGCCATCTCCGCGCTGGGAGCACCGGCAGCGCAGTAGTCAGGGTCGAAGACCAGCGCGAACGCCTGCGGGTGGGCGGCGGCGTAGCCGACGTAGGCCAGACCGAGCGCACGCACCTGGGCGACCGTTCCCTCGGCTGCGCGCACCGCCTCCTCCTGGGCGGCCAGCAGCGCTGCCATGCCGCGTACGCCGAGCGCGCTGAGGAGCGCGGCCCGGTCGCCGAAGTGGTGGTAGGGCGCGTTGTGGCTCACCCCGGCCCGCCGGGCGACCTCGCGCAGGCTGATCTTCGCCGCCGAGGTGGTCTCGAGCAGGTCGAGCGCGGCGTCCTCGAGCGCGGCCTGCAGGTTGCCGTGGTGATAGCCGGCCGCAGATCTTGACATGAGCAACATCCTACTCCAATGTGGACGTTGTCCAGATTCTTGTCACTGTCCAGATTGGAGCCCGCCATGGGCCACGTCCTCGTCATCGACGGCCACCCCGACCCCGCCTCGCTCACCGCGCGCCTCGCCACGTCGTACGCCGACGGCGCCGGCGCCACCGCGCTCGTGCTGCGCGACCTCGACTTCGACCTCACCCTCCGCACCGGCTACCGGACCCCGCAGGACCTCGAGCCCGACCTCGCCCACGCCCAGGAGCTGCTCGAGTGGGCCGACCACGTCGCCGTGTTCACGCCCCTGTGGTGGGGCTCGGTGCCCGCGCTCCTCAAGGGCTTCTTCGACCGCACCCTGGAGCGCGGCTGGGCCTTCCGCTACAAGGACAACGGCATGCCCGAGGGCCTCCTCGCCGGGCGCACCGGCCGGCTCGCGGTCACCTCCGACTCGCCGCGGTGGTACCTCCCCCTCGTCGGCGACAGCACCGTCAAGCAGGTGCGCCGCCGCACGATGGAGTTCTGCGGGATCAAGCCGACGAGGCTCACCCGCTACGCCGACGTCCGCGGCCGGACCAACGAGCAGATCGAGACGTGGATCCGGGAGGCGGCCGACCTCGGGGCCGCCGACGCCGCCCGGCCGGGCCGTCCCGCGCGCCCCGACGTCGTACGTCCGGAGCCGACCGCCGCCTGAGTCAGCCGAGCCGCTCGACCGCCCCGACCGCCTTGTCCACGCGGTCGGGGTCGTCGTGGGCCACCCACACGATGCGCGGGTCCTTGCGGAACCACGAGTCCTGGCGACGCGCGAAGCGGCGGGTGGCGACGGTGGTCTGCTCCATCGCCTCGGCGAGGCTGCGGTCGCCGGCGAGGAAGCCCATCACCTCGCGGTAGCCGATCGCGCGTGACGCGGTGCGCGCGTCGGCGAGGCCGCGGTCGAGCAGTGCCTCGACCTCCTCGACGAATCCCCCGGCGAACATCTCCTCGACCCGCCGGGCGATCCGCGCGTCGAGCGTCGGCCGGTCGATGTCGACCCCGATCTGGACGGTCAGCGGGTCGACGTACTCGAGGCGCGGGAGGCTGGCGCTGTACGGCCGGCCGGTGAGCGCGACGACCTCCAGCGCGCGGACGACGCGGCGCCCGTTGTCGGGCAGGATCGACGCGGCCGCCTCGGGGTCCACCCCTGCCAGCCGCGCGTGCAGCGCGTGGCTGCCGATCCGCTCGAGCTCGACCTCCAGCTCGCGGCGCAGCGAGTCGTCGGTGCCGGGGAACTCGAAGCGGTCGAGGATCGCGCGGGTGTAGAGCGCGGAGCCGCCGACCAGCACCGGGGTGGCGTCGCGGCCGCGGATGTCGGCGATCGCGTCACGCGCCCAGCCCTGGAAGAGCGCGACGGTGGCCGGGGCGGTGACGTCGTGGATGTCGAGCAGGTGGTGCGGGATCCCCCGCCGCTCCGAGACCGGCAGCTTGGCCGTCCCGACGTCCATCCCGCGGTAGACCTGCATGGCGTCGGTGTTGACCACCTCTCCCCCGACCCTCTCGGCGAGGTCGAGGCTCAGCCCGGTCTTGCCCGACGCGGTGGCGCCGACGAGGGCGACGACCGGACGGGACATGCCCCGATTGTCGCAGCGTGGCTAGTCTCGGCCGTGCCGGAGTCCCCATCCGCCGGGGTGGGCCGGCCCCCGAGGAGGACGCATGGGTTTCCTGGACAAGGCCAAGGCCACGCTCACCGACGCCGTCGACCAGCACGGCGACAAGATCGCCCAGGGCATCGACAAGGCCGGCGACATGGTCAACGAGAAGACCGGCGGCAAGCACGCCGACAAGATCGACCAGGCCACCGGCAAGGCGCGCGACGCGCTCGACTCCCTCGACGGCAGGAACGACGACATCCCGCCCGCCCCGCCGACCTCCCGGGCGTGACCGTCCCGCCCTTCGCCCTCGTCCCGGCGTCCTACGTCTACCTGCTGCGCGACGGGGCCGCCGGCACGGAGGTCCTCCTCCAGCGGCGCGGCCCGGTCCCCTACATGCCCGACCACTGGGCCGCCGCGGCCGCCGGGCACGTCGAGCCGGGCGAGACGGCGTACGACGCTGCGCGCCGCGAAGCGGTCGAGGAGCTCGGGATCACCGACGTGTCGCTGGAGTTCGCGTTCACGATGCAGCGCAGCCAGTTCGGGCCGGCGGTCGAGGAACGGGTGGACTGGTTCTTCACCGCCCGGTCGTGGAGCGGCGAGCCGCGGATCGTCGAGCCCGAGAAGTGCGCGGAGCTGGGCTGGTTCGGCCTCGACGCGCTCCCCCAGCCGATGGTCCCGCACGAGGCGCACGCGCTGGCCCACCTGTCCTCCGGGGTCGGCTACCTCACCTTCGGGTGGGATGCTCGCCCGAGCGGGGGTGGCCCGAGCAGCCTGGCCGAGGCAGGATCGCCCGAGACCCAGGGAGGGAATCGATGACCAACGAAGAGCTCAGCCCGATGCCCGAGCCGTACGCCGAGGAGCCCCAGCTGGTGCCCGGCGGAGTCGACGCACTGGTCGAGGACCCCGCGGACGCGGGCCTCGCGCGTGACCTCGACCCCGACGACAACCCCGCCGTCGACGACGTCCTGCCCGACGAGATCGCCGAGGCCGACGAGAAGTCGCAGGCCCCCGACGGCGAGGCGGAGGACAAGGAGTCCGACACCCCGCGCTCGTCCGACGCCTCCGACTCGCCGAGCGCCGGCCAGGAGGCGGAGGACGGCTCCCCGGAGCCCCCCGCCTGACCATCTCGCGCCGAGCACCCGCCCCGAGCACCCGCCCCGAGCACCTCGCACTGTGCGGTGGCTGTGGTCCGTCTGATGGACCACAGCCACCGCGCTGTCGTTCTCCACAGGTGACAAGGGCCCTCTGGCGGGCATGAGGCCACCCGGACGAGGCTGGGGCGATGGATCTCGAGGCCTGTTCCGGAGTGCTCGCCCTGCAGTCGGGCGTCATCTCCAGGAGGCAGCTGACCGCCGCCGGAGCGCTCGGCCACGACGTCAAGCGGATGCTGCGACGACGCGACCTCGTACGCCTGTACGACGGCGTGTTCGTCAACCACACGGGCCAGCCCACGTGGGTCCAGCGAGCGTGGGGCGGAGTCCTGCTCGCGTGGCCGGCCGCCCTGGCCCGCGACAGCGCCCTCCGCGCCGGCGACGGACCGGGCCGCGCCGGCCGCGACGACTCGGTGATCCACCTCGCCGTCGATCGGCACCGCGCCGTGCGGGTGCCCAGCGGCTACCGGCTCCACCGGATCAGTGACTTCGACGCCAAGGTGCAGTGGAACGCCAGCCCGCCGCGCGTGCGCATCGAGGAGGCGCTGGTCGACGTGGCGGCCGCCGCCACCTGCGACTTCGACGCGATCGCCGGCCTGGCTGACGCCGTACGGGCGCGACGCACCACGCCGGAACGCATCCGTCAGGCGCTCGACGCCCGGGCGAGGATCGCCCGTCGGGCCTTCCTGCGCGGTGTGCTCACCGACCTCAAGCAGGGCACGTGCTCGGTGCTGGAGCATGGCTACCTGACGCTCGTCGAGCGTCCGCACGGGCTCCCGGTCGCCGAGCGGCAGCTCCGCGACTCGATCAACGGCCCGCTCTACCGGGACGTCGTCTATGCGGTCGGGCAGGTCGTCGAGCTCGACGGCCGCATGTGGCACGACAGCCCGCAGCAGCGCGACGCCGACCTGGATCGCGACCTTGATGCAGCCGTGGTGCGAATCGGCACCGTACGACTCGGATGGGGTCAGGTCTTCGGCCGCCCGTGCGCGACCGCCGCCCGCGTGGCGCGACTGCTCAACGCCCGCGGGTGGTCGGGCAGGGCCCGGACGTGTCCCGCGTGCCCGGATGCCTGGCCGACGGCGAGCTGATCCCGCCCACGCCAGACAGCGCGGTGACCTTGGTCCACCGGGTGGACCACAGGCACCGCACAGAGCCGCTCAGCCGCAGGCGGGCGCCGGAGGCAGCGGGGCGGGGACGCCGACGGCGGGCATGCCCAGCCCGATGGCGGCCGGCGCGGAGGGGGTCGACGTACGACGCTCCCAGGCGTCACCGGCGCGGGTGCGGCGCACGGAGCGGATGGCGCCGTCGGCGACGAGGTGGTGCGGGGCGGCGTAGGTGATCTCGACGGTCACCATGTCGCCGGGCCGGACGGAGTCGGCGTCGACGGCTGAGAAGTCGGCGGCGAAGTGGACGAGCCGGTTGTCGGGCGCGCGGCCGGACAGGCGCTGCGTCTCGGTGTCCTTGCGGCCCTGGCCCTCGGCGACCATCAGCTCGACGGTGCGACCGACGAGCGCCTTGTTCTCGGCCCAGGCGATCTCGTCGACGACCTCGGCCAGGCGCAGGTAGCGGTCCTTGACGACCTCGGGCGAGACCTGGTCGTCGAGCACGGCGGCCGGGGTGCCGGGGCGCTTGGAGTACTGGAAGGTGAAGGCCGAGGAGAAGCGGGCGGCGCGGACCACGTCGAGGGTGGCCTGGAAGTCCTCCTCGGTCTCGCCCGGGAAGCCGACAATGATGTCGGTCGTGATCGCGGCGTCGGGGATGGCGGCCCGCACCCGGTCGATGATCCCCAGGTAGCGCGACTGGCGGTACGAACGGCGCATGTCGCGCAGCACCTTGTCGGAGCCGGACTGCAGCGGCATGTGCAGCGAGGGCATCACGTTGGGCGTCTCGGCCATCGCCTCGATGACGTCGTCGGTGAACTCGGCCGGGTGCGGCGAGGTGAAGCGCACCCGCTCGAGGCCCTCGATCTCACCGCACGCGCGCAGCAGCTTCGAGAAGGCCTGGCGGTCGCCGAACTCCACGCCGTAGGCGTTGACGTTCTGCCCGAGCAGGGTGATCTCGGTGACGCCCTCGGCGACCAGCGCCTCGACCTCGGCGAGGATCTCACCGGGCCGGCGGTCCTTCTCCTTGCCACGCAGCGCCGGGACGATGCAGAAGGTGCAGGTGTTGTTGCACCCGACCGAGATCGACACCCAGGCGGCGTACGCCGACTCGCGCTTGGTGGGCAGCGTCGAGGGGAAGACCGACAGCGACTCGAGGATCTCGACCTGCGCCTCCTCCATCACCCGCGCCCGCTCCAGCAGCACCGGCAGCGACCCGATGTTGTGGGTGCCGAAGACGACGTCGACCCACGGCGCCCGCGTGGTGATCGTCTCGCGGTCCTTCTGCGCCAGGCAGCCGCCGACGGCGATCTGCATGCCCGGCGTGACGGCCTTGACCGAGGCGAGCTGGCCGAGGTTGCCGTAGAGCTTGTTGTCGGCGTTCTCCCGCACGGCGCAGGTGTTGAAGACGACCACGTCGGCCTGCTCGTCCGACGTCGCGCGGACGTATCCCGCGTCCTCCAGCAGGCCACTGAGCCGCTCGGAGTCGTGGACGTTCATCTGGCACCCGTGGGTCTTGACCTCGTAGGTGCGTGCGGGGGTCTCTGCGACGGTGCTCATCTCGGGGTCAAGGGTACGGCGGCCGGCGGGGGCCGCGGCAATCGTGCCGGCCGACCTAGGCTCGCGCCATGCCCCGCATGCACGCGCTCGAGCTGCTGCCCGACGAGGCCGGCTGCGACGTCGTACGCCGTGACTGGCAGGTGCTGCGCGACGCGGGCCTGCCCTCGCAGCTGGACCACCGCGGCGCCACCAACAGCCCGCACGTCACGGTGCTCGCCGCGTCGGCGCTTGACGGCGACGACGAGCAGCGGGCGGCGGAGCTGGTGGCGTCGCTCCTGCCGACGCAGGTGCGGGCGTCGGGGATCGCGCTCCTCGGCGGCACCCGGGTCTCCGTCGTCCGCGTCCTCGACGTGCCGGACCCGCTGGTGCGCGTCGTGCTCGACCTGCGGTCGCAGGTGCGCGACGTGCAGCACGTCGGGTGGCTCCCGCACGTCACCCTGGCCCGCCGGATGGACCGCGCCGACGTGGGCCGGGCGGTCGAGGCGGTGGGGCACGAGGACGTGGTCCTCACGCTGGCGTCGCTGCGTCGCTGGGATCCCGACGCCGGAATCGTCACCACTCTGTAATGGTCCTGATGGGCCATGTGTGATGGCCCAAGCGGTCCCCCTGCCGATAGGTTGCGCCTATGACCGCGCAGGAAACGGGCACCGTCAGCGCCGGCCGGGGCGAGCCCCTCGTCGTGCTGAGCGGCGTCCAGAAGCACTTCGGGCAGCTCCATGCACTCAAGGACATCGAGCTCAGCGTCAAGCGCGGTGAGGTCGTCGTCGTGATCGGGCCGTCCGGATCGGGCAAGTCCACGCTGTGCCGCACGATCAACCGGCTCGAGACGATCGACGAGGGCACGATCACCCTCGACGGCAAGGACCTCCCCCAGGAGGGCAAGGCGCTCGCCGCGCTGCGCGCCGAGGTCGGCATGGTCTTCCAGAGCTTCAACCTCTTCGCCCACAAGACGATCCTGGAGAACGTCACCCTCGGCCCGATCAAGGTCCGCGGCATGAAGAAGGACGAGGCGGAGAAGAAGGCACGCGAGCTGCTCGACCGGGTCGGCGTCGGCCACCAGGCCGAGAAGTACCCCGCCCAGCTCTCCGGCGGCCAGCAGCAGCGCGTGGCGATCGCCCGTGCGCTGGCGATGGAGCCGAAGGTGATGCTCTTCGACGAGCCCACCTCCGCGCTCGACCCGGAGATGATCAAGGAGGTCCTCGACGTCATGGTGGACCTCGCCCAGCAGGGCATGACGATGGTCGTCGTCACCCACGAGATGGGCTTCGCCCGCACCGCCGCCGACCGCGTCGTCTTCATGGCCGACGGCGCGATCGTCGAGGAGAACACGCCCGAGGAGTTCTTCACCAACCCACGCTCGGACCGCGCCAAGGACTTCCTCGGCAAGATCCTCAAGCACTGAGGCGCGCGTCCGACCACGAGTTCCCCGCACCACAGACAAGGGAGAAGCAGATGCGATTCATCCGTACCAAGGCCGTCATCGCGACGGTCGGGCTGGCCCTCTCGCTGGCAGCCTGCGGCGACGCAGGTGACGACGGCGGCGAGGCCACCGACGTGGAGGTCCAGGAGAACGCCGCCGACGAGTTCGACGACGGCACCGCGATGAAGGAGTTCGCCGACTCGGGCGAGATCACCATCGGCGTGAAGTACGACCAGCCCGGTATCGGCTTCAAGGGCGCCACCGACGACATGCCGGTGGGCTTCGACCCCGAGATCGGGAAGATCCTCGCCGGCTCGCTCGGCATCGCCCCCGAGGACATCACCTGGAAGGAGACGATCTCCGACAACCGCGAGCCGTTCCTCCAGGAGGGCGAGGTCGACCTCGTCATCGCCTCGTACTCCATCACCGACGAGCGTCGTGAGGTCGTCGGCCAGGCCGGCCCCTACTACGTCACGGGCCAGCAGCTGCTGGTGAAGTCCGACAGCGACATCGAGAGCCTCGAGGACGTCGCGGGCACCGAGGTCTGCTCGGTGACCGGCTCCACGTCCCTGGAGAACATCAAGGCCGAGGGCGCCAAGCCGCGCGGCTTCGACACCTACTCCGAGTGCGTCGACCAGGTCCTGAGCGGCACGGTGGACGCCATGACGACCGACGGTGCGATCCTGCTCGGCTACGCCGCGGAGAACCCCGACGAGCTCAAGGTCGTCGTCGACCCGTTCTCCGAGGAGCGCTACGGCGTGGGCTACAGCCTCGACAAGCCCGAGATGTGCCAGTGGATCGTCGACACGCTGACCTCCGCGCAGGAGGAGGGCACGTGGGGCGAGGCCTTCGAGGCCACCCTGGGCCAGTCGGGCGTCGAGACGCCCGAGCCGCCGGCGATGGACGAGTGCCCGGCCGCCTGACGCCGGACCACACCACCACCCGGATCACCACCTGATCGGACGCCGGCGGGCCGCGAGGCCCGCCGGCGTCCCGCAGAGAGGAGCCCGCCGCCATGGATGCGGTGTTCTCGAACTTCGACGAGTACCTCAAGGCGTTCGGCCTGACCATCGGCCTGTTCGTGGTCTCCGGCATCGCCTCGCTGGTGCTCGGCACCATCCTGGCTGTGTTCCGGGTCGGCCCGGTGTCCGTCCTCAACAAGGCGGCGGCCGTCTACGTCACCATGTTCCGCAACACGCCGCTGCTGATGATCTTCGTCTTCATCTTCATCGCCATGCCGGTGATGGGCTACAACTTCAAGGTCGTCGAGGACATCGAGATCGCGGGCTACAACGTCTCTGCCTTCTTCTTCCGCGCCTGCCTGGCCCTGACGCTCTACACCTCCGCCTTCGTCTGCGAGGCGATGCGCTCCGGCGTCAACGCCGTACCGCTCGGGCAGGCCGAGGCGGGTCGCGCGATCGGGCTGACCTTCGCCCAGTCGATGAACCTCGTCATCCTCCCCCAGGCGGTGCGCGCCGTGATCCCGCCGATGACCAGCGTGCTGATCGCCCTCGCCAAGAACACCTCCGTGGCGGCGGCCTTCGGCCTCGCCGAGGCGACCGCCACGATGCGCGGCTTCACCAACGACAACGCCGACCAGCGGATCGGGATCTTCCTGGCCTTCGCGGTCGGCTACATCATCGTCGTCGAGGTCATCTCCCTGGTCTCGTACGGCATCGAGCGGAAGGTCAAGGTCGCCCGATGACGACATCCGTCCTCTTCGACGCCCCGGGCCCCAGGACCGTCGCCCGCCACCGCATCTACTCCGTCGTCAGCCTCGTCGCCCTGGCTGCGCTGGTCGCCTTCGTCGTGTGGACGATGTACGACACGGGTCAGCTCGAGTACGAGCTCTGGGAGCCCTTCGTGACTCCGGAGTACGTGGAGTACATCCTGGTCGACGGTCTCCTCGAGACGCTCAAGATGGCCTTCTTCTCCATCATCTTCGCAGTGGTCTTCGGGCTCGTCTTCGGCGTCGCCAAGCTGTCGGACCGCGCGTGGGTGCGGTGGCCCGCCTGGCTCGTCGTGGAGTTCTTCCGTGCCGTGCCGGTCCTGCTCCTGATGGTCTTCGCCTTCTTCCTGCTCGCCATCGGCGACGGCCCGCTGACGTCGTTCTGGTGCGTGGTGATCGCCCTGACGCTCTACAACGGGTCGGTGCTCGCCGAGGTGTTCCGGGCCGGCATCAACGCCGTGCCGCGGGGCCAGGCCGAGGCGGCGTACGCCGTCGGCATGCGCAAGTCGCAGGTGATGACGTCGGTGCTGCTGCCCCAGGCGGTCAAGATCATGCTGCCGGCGATCATCAGCCAGATGGTCGTCGCGCTGAAGGACACCAGCCTCGGCTACTACATCCTCGCGCCTGGCCTCACCGCCGTGGGCAAGCCGATCTACCTCGAGTTCAACAACCAGGTGCAGGTCGCGATCGTGATCACGGCGCTCTACGTGGCGGTCAACCTGGTCCTGACCTGGATCGCGACCAAGGTGCAGAAGCGCCTGGTCGGCGAGAAGAGCCCGCTCGAGCTGAGCCGGGTCGGCAACCTCGACGGCGGGAGCAACACCGCCTGACCCGTCGCTACGCTCCGGTCCTCTCGGTCACCCAGAGCCGGATCTCGCCCTCGACGACGACCGTGCCGTCGGTGCGTACGCCGCGCACGCGCACCGGCAGGTCGTAGCCGTCACCCGGATCCGCCGTCCACTGCTCGGGGTCGGTCTCGGCGATGCAGGTGATGTCGGTCGTGGCCTTGGCGGTGTAGGCCACCTCCATGCCCTTCGGGATCCAGCGCCGGTCGCGCGGGATGGTCGCCTCGGCGAGCGCGCCCATCGCCGCCTCGAGGCCGTTGCACAGCGCGATCGCGTGCACGGTCCCGAGGTGGTTGTGCACCCGCCGCCGCTTGCGGATGACGAGCTCGGCGCGGTCGGGCTCGATGACGGTGAACCGCGGGCGGATCGAGGCGAAGTACGGCGCCTTCTGGCTGAACGCGAGCGAGAAGGCCCGGGTGCCCAGCGGGAGGGCGGAGGTCTTCCGCCACAGGTCGAGGACGGCAGTCATGCCGGAATGCTACCAGTCGGTAACTTCGGGCGGAGTCCCCGCTCGTGCGGGGAGTCCGCCACCTGGAGGCCGTTGCAACCCCCTCGAGGTGTCGGACTTCCCCACCGAGTCGGGGCCGTGGCGGTCAGCTCCGGCGGGCGGTGATGACGCGGATGTTGCCCTCGTCGTCCTCGACCGGCTCGACGACGTCCCACCCGGGGAAGCGCGGGATCCGCTTCTGCCAGTACGACCCCTGGCCGAGGCCGATCTCGAAGCACAGCCACCCGCCGGGGCGCAGCCAGTCGGGCGCCTCCTGGACGAGCCGGCTGACGATCGACAGGCCCAGGCTGCCGCCGTCGAAGGCCATGCGGGGCTCGTGCTCGGAGATCTCGGCGGCCATCTCCCCCACCCGGGCCGAGGAGATGTAGGGCGGGTTGCAGATAAGTACGTCGACCCCGCCCCGCAGCTCGGCGGGCAGGGCGTCGAACAGGTCACCCTCGTGCACCGTCACGCGGTCGGCGACCCCGGTGAAGACCATGTTGGCGCGAGCCAGGCCGACGGCTGCCGTCGAGAGGTCGGCGGCGTGGAGCGTGACGCGCGGGGCGGCCACCGCGACGGCTGCCGCGAGGTTGCCGGCGCCCGTGCACAGGTCGACGACGAGGGAACCCTCGGTGGTGCGGACCAGGTCGAGCGCGGTGCGGCCGAGGATCTCCGTCTCCACCCGGGGCACGAGCGCCTCGGGCCCGGCGAGGAGCTCGACACCCATGAAGCTCTGCCGCCCGGTGAGGTGGCCCAGCGGCGACCCGGCGATGCGCCGCTCCATCAGCGCGCCGAGCAACCGCTCGCCCTCGTCGGTCAGGGGTCGCAGCGGCGCGACGGACGCGGCCGCCACGGAGAGCGGCGTACCCGCCGCCACGGCCCACAGGGCGCGGAGGGTCGACTCGGGCGTCTCCTCGGGATGGTCCGGGAGGATCGCGGCCTCGGCGTCGAGGCGGGCGAGGTGGCGCTCGAAGAGGGGCGGCGCTGCGGCTTCGGCGGTGGTGGCGGTCATGCGGGTGCTCCCTGCGTGAGGACGTCGAGGAACCGGGCGGCCAGCACGGTCGCCCCGGCGGGGTTGAGGTGCTGGCGGTCGGGATCGGCCCACCCCGGGGCGAGCGTGGCCAGCCTGGTGCCGTCGGCGGCGGTGCTCTCGACGGCGGCGATGTCGAAGAGGTCGTCGTCGGCGTAGGCCTCGCGGACGAGGTCGTTGAAGCGCTCGCGGGCGTCGTTGTCGTCGCCGCGCACGAGGACCTTGAGGTGCTGCTTGACCCCGGACGGTGCCGCGGTCAGGGGCACCGTCGCGTGGATGAACCGGACGTCCGGGTGGTCGCGCTGCAGGTCGTCGAGCGTCTGGCGGTAGGCGGCGAAGAGCCGGTCGACGTCGGTCGCCGCCGTCACGTCGGTGTAGCAGAGCTTCACCATCGCCACGTCGACCTGGCTGACCAGGCCCGCGCGCATCACCGTGTCGAAGTTCGCGAGCTTGCCCATCGGGTCGCCGTTGACGCCGATCTCGGCGTGGATCACCGCGCCCTGCCCGGCGGGGACCTCCGGGACCGGGTCGTCGACCGCCACCTGCACGACCCGCGCCTCCGCGACGTCCTTGTCGGCGTATAGCCGGTCGAGTCCGTCGAGCAGGTTCCAGCCGATCGACATGTGGCCGATGAAGACGCGCTGGCCTGCAGCCTCGCGCAGCTCGGCGGGCGGCACCGTCCGCGCCGCGGTGTCCGGGGACGGCTCCGGCTCGCGGGGCCCCCAGAAGCGGACCAGCACGACCGCGCCGACCGCGAGGACGACGGCAGCGCCCAGGAGCACCCGCCCGACGGCGTGTGCTCCCGACCCCCTGCGCTCCCTCAGCACCCCGACACCGTAGGGACGTATCGGCCCCCGCCACGCGCGCGGTCGCCGAGGTGCCCCCATTCTGGGGACAACCGCTCAGCGGAGCTGCAGCACCTCGACCCGGTTGCCGTGGCCGTCGTGCGTGTGGAGCCGGACGTGGCCGGGGAACGAGTCGCGCTGGCTCTCGTCCACGTCGAAGCCGAGCGTCCGGAGCCGGTCCGCGACCTCCTCGAGGTCGGCGACAACGAAGGCCGGGTGCGCCTTGCGGGCCGGCGCGAACGGTTCCTCGACGCCGACGTGCAGCTCGGCCGCGACGGCCCCCGCGTCGTCGTACGCCCGGAACCAGCACCCGCCGCGCGCCACCAGGTCGGCCGGCTTGTCGACCTCGGCCATGCCGAGCCCCTCGGCGTAGAAGCGGCGGGCTCCATCCTCTCCCCCGGGCGGGCAGGCGACCTGCACGTGGTGGAGCCTCACGGGACCGGCACCCCCTGCGGCTTGCGCGCGACCACGAAGATCCGCCGGAAGGGCATGACCACGCGACCCGCGGTGTCGGCCGGGTAGGCGTCACGCAGCAGCGCCTTGAACTCGTCCTCGAAGAGGGGCCGCAGGTCGTCAGGCAGCGCCTGCAGCGTGGGCCTCGCGCCCGTGCCCGAGACCCAGTCGAAGACCGGGTCCTCGCCGGTCAGGACGTGGAGGTACGTCGTCTCCCAGGCGTCGACCTCGCAGCCGAGGTCGAGCAGGACGCGGGCGTAGTCGACCGGGTCGTGGCTCGCCGGCACGCGGGCGTCGTGCACGTGCTCGGCGTACGGCGCCCGGGCCGCCAGGTCGGTGCGGGTGGTGTGGCTGGGCTCGTCGAAGTTGCCGGGCACCTGGAAGGCGAGCCAGCCGCCGGGCTGGAGGCGGTCGAGCAGGCCGGGCAGCAGCTCGAGGTGGTCGGGGACCCACTGCAGGGTGGCGTTGGACACGAGTACGTCGATCGGCTCGTGCAGGGCGAGCGGGTCGCGGCGGGCCCAGTCGCGCAGGTCGCCGACCTCCCACCGGATGCCGCCGACCGCGCGGGCGGCCTCGATCATCTCGGGACTGCTGTCGACGCCCGTGACCGCGGCGCTGCGCCACCGGGCGGCCAGCAGCGCGGTGAGGTTCCCGGGCCCGCAGCCGAGGTCGACGACGACGCGCGGGTTCTCGGCGGGCACCCGGGCGAGCAGGTCGACGAACGGCCTGCCGCGCTCGTCGGCGTACGCGAGGTAGCGGTCGGGGTCCCAGGTGTGGCTCATGTGCGTCCTCCACAGGCAGTCGGCGGCGGCCCTCGTCTCGTACGGAGATATCTGAGGACGTCGTGGTAGGTCAATCGCTGGATCCACCTACCAGAACGTCCTCAGATATCCCGGATCGAGAGGAAGTGTCTTGATGTCGAGATACCTCCACCCTCGTCCGAAACAGTCTCGATGTCAAGATTCTCGACCGATCTGGCACGATGGCGGCATGCGTGACGAGGTGGACGACCTGGTCGAGGCATGGCGCCGCGAGCGTGGCGACCTGGACCTCGCGCCCGTCGAGGTGTTCTCGCGCATCAGCCGCCTGGCCCGCCACCTCGACCTCGC
The DNA here is from genome assembly GCF_048161455.1 of Nocardioides sp. T5. Lineage (NCBI taxonomy): Bacteria > Bacillati > Actinomycetota > Actinomycetes > Propionibacteriales > Nocardioidaceae > Nocardioides > Nocardioides sp. T5. The sequence continues at coordinate 3,820,011 of NZ_CP182415.1, forward strand.
CCGGCGCGACGCCTTCACCGCGCACGGCATCGAGTCGTGGGAGTTCGACGTGCTCGCCGCGCTGCGGAGGGCCGGTCAGCCGTACGAGCTCTCCCCCGGCCGGCTGCTGCGCGAGACGCTCGTGACCAGCGGCACGATGACCAACCGCGTGGACCGGCTCGCCGGGCGCGGGCTCGTCGAGCGGCTGCCCGACCCCCACGACCGCCGCGGCGTGCTGGTCCGGCTGACCGCCGACGGCAAGGCCGCGGTCGACGGCGCCTTCGAGGCGCTGCTCGCGGCCGAGGCCGACCTGCTCGCCGACCTCCCGGACCGCGACCGCACCCAGCTCGCGGGACTGCTGCGCTCGCTGCTCGCGCCCTTCAGCTGATCGGGCTGCGGGGACCCGCTACTCCACGACCTCGGAGGCCTCGAGCCACTCCAGCTCCAGCTCCTCCTTCTCCGCCGCCAGCTCGCCGAGCTGCTCGCCGACGCGCGCGAGCAGGTCGTAGTCGGTGAGGTTGGCCTCCATCTCGGCGTGCAGCTCCGCCTCGCGTACGGCGATGCGCTCGAGCTGCTTCTCCACCCGGGCGAGCACCTTGCGGGCCGCACGGTCCTCGGCGCTTCCGGCCCGCGCCTTCGGGGAGGCGGCAGCCGCCTCCGACGGGCCTGCGTCATCCGAAGACGTACGCACAGGTGCGGGTTCGGATGACGCAGCGGTGGCGGACGAGGCGGCGGACGAGGCGGCGGCAGCCTGCAGGGCGGCCCGACGCTCGAGGTACTCGTCGACCCCGCGCGGCAGCATCGAGACCTGCCCGTCGCCGAGCAGCGCCCACGTCGAGTCGGTGACCCGCTCGAGGAAGTAGCGGTCGTGGGATACCACGATCAGGGTGCCGGGCCAGGAGTCGAGGAAGTCCTCGAGGACGTTGAGGGTGTCGATGTCGAGGTCGTTGGTGGGCTCGTCGAGGAGCAGCACGTTGGGCTCGGTGAGCAGCAGCTTGAGCAGCTGGAAGCGTCGCCGCTCACCGCCGGACAGGTCGCCGAGCCGCGCGGTCAGCCGGTCGCCGGTGAAGCCGAACCGCTCGAGCAGCGACGTGGCGGTGATCTCCTGGCCGTCGAGGGTCTTGGTGACCCGCCGGATCGACTCGACCGTCGGCAGCACCCGCGCCTCGGGGTCGATCTCGTCGAGCGCCTGGGTGAGGTGCTTCATCTCGACGGTGCGCCCGTGCTTGACCCGCCCGACGTCGGGCTCGAGGGTGCCCGCGATCAGCGACAGGAGCGAGGTCTTGCCAGCGCCGTTGACGCCGACGATCCCGACGCGGTCGCCCGGCCCGATGCGCCAGGTCGCGTGGTGGAGCAGCACCCGCTCACCGCGCGCCAGGTCGACGTCCTCGATGTCGATGACGTCCTTGCCGAGCCGCTGGCTGGCGAAGCGCTGCAGCTCCATCCGGTCGCGCGGCGGGGGTACGTCGTCGATGAGCGCGTTGGCCGCGTCGATGCGGAACTTCGGCTTCGACGTACGCGCCGGGGCGCCGCGCCGCAGCCACGCGAGCTCCTTGCGGGCGAGGTTGAGCCGCCGCGTCTCGGTGGCGGCCGCCTGCCGCTGGCGCTCGGCCTTGGCCAGGACGTACGCCGCGTAGCCGCCCTCGTAGGAGTCGACCGCGCCGTCGTGCACCTCCCACGTGGTCTGGCAGACCGCGTCGAGGAACCACCGGTCGTGGGTCACCACGATGAGCGCGCTCGGCAGGCCGACGAGGTGGCCGGCGAGCCAGGCGACGGCCTCGACGTCGAGGTGGTTGGTCGGCTCGTCGAGCACGATCAGGTCGTGGCGCGAGAGCAGCAGCGCGGCCAGCGCGCAGCGACGGCGCTCGCCGCCGGACAGGCCCACGACCGCGCGGTCGAGCGTCACGCCCGCGAGCAGCTCCTCGACCACCTGCCGCATGGTCGGGTCGGCGGCCCACTCGTGGTCCTGCCGCCCGCCCAGCACCGCCTCGCGGACGGTGTGGCTGTCGACGAGCTCGTCGCCCTGGTGGAGGTAGCCGATCTCGACACCGCGGGTGCGGGAGACGCGACCGGAGTCGGGCACCTCGAGGCCGGTCATCACCTCGAGCAGGGTGGTCTTGCCGTCGCCGTTGCGGCCCACGACGCCGACGCGCTCGCCGACGGAGATGCCGAGCGAGACGTTGTCGAGCAGGGGCCGCACGCCGTAGGACTTCGAGACGCGCTCGAGGTTGATCAGGTTCGCCATGTCCGGGCGATCCTCTCAGGTGCGGCCCAGCGGACGCGGATCGGCGTACGCCCTCGGGCTGGCGGTGCGTGAGACACGTTCTGAGCTGCCGAACCCTGCGTCACTCACCGCTCGACGTGGCGTCCCCGCGCGGGCGGTGCGTGAGACAGCTTTCGCGCGTCCAGAAGCTGTCTCACGCACCGCCCAGGTAGGGGCTCAGCTGGCGGGGCGCCCGTCGCCGTCGGTCGCGCCTCCGGCGAGGGAGGGCGCGGCCGTGCCGTTGGTGCCGGAGTACTTCTGGATCAGCGACTCCACGTCGAGCCCGGTGGTGGCCTTGAGCATCTCCATGGTCTGCACGAGGTTGTTGGTCACCTGCTTGGGCAGCTCGCCGGCGCCGTCGGCGGAGATCACCGTCAGCTTGTCGATGCTGCCCATCGGGCGGGCCAGCTCGGCGGCCACCTTGGGCATGACCTCGATGAGCATCTGCAGCACGGCGGCCTCGTTGTAGCCGGCGAACGCCGCGGCCTTCTTGTCCATCGCCTCCGCCTCGGCCTGTCCTGCGGCGAGGATGGCGGCACCCTGCGCCTCGCCCTCGGCGCGTACGGCGTCGGCCTCGGCGACGCGGCGGGCCTTCTCGGCCTCACCGCGCTTGGCGCCCTCGATGGCCTCGGCCTCGGCCAGCGCCGAGCGGCGGGACTTCTCGCCCTCACCGGTCAGGCGGGCCTTCTCGGCCTCGGCCTCGGCGTTGGCGATCGAGGCCGCCTTGCGGGCCTCGGCCTCGAGGATCGCCGAGCTGCGGCGACCCTGCGCCTCGGTCTCGACGCGGTAGCGCTCGGCGTCGGCGGGCTTGCGGACCTCGGTGTCGAGCTGGCGCTCCTTCAGCGCCGCCTGCCGGACGGCGACCTTCTCCTGCTCGAGCAGGACGGCCTGGTCGCGGTCGGCCTGGGCGAGGGGGCCGGCGGCCGCGGCCTGGGCGTTGGCGGCGTCGGTCTCGGCCTTGATCTCGGCGTTCTTGAGGGCGAGCGCCCGCTGGGTGACGGCGATCTCCTGCTCGGCGGCGATGCGGGCCTGCTCGGCGGCCTGGCGGGCGTTGGCCTCGGCGATCGAGGCGAGCTGGTTGAGCTTGGCGGCCTCGGGGCGGCCGAGGTCGGCGAGGTAGGAGCCGTCGTCGGTGATGTCCTGGATCTGGAAGGTGTCGAGGACCAGGCCCTGGCCGGTGAGCGAGGACTCGGACTCCTCCGCGACGCGCTGGGCGAAGGCGGCGCGGTCGCGGATGATCTGCTCGACCGACATCGAGCCGACGATCGAGCGCAGGGCACCGGCGAGCACCTCCTGGGTGAAGGTCTCGATCTCCTCCTGCTGGCTGAGGAACCGCTGGCCGGCGGCACGGATGGAGTCCTCGTTGCCGCCGACCTTGACCAGCGCCACGCCGTCGAGGTTGAGCTTGATGCCCTGCCCCGACACCGCGCCGCGGATCTGCACCGAGATGCGGCGCGAGGACAGGTCGAGGGTGGCGAGACGCTGCACGAACGGGATGACGAACACACCGCCGCCCATGACGACCTTCTGCCCCGACAGGTCGGTGGAGATCTCGCCGGTCTCCGGGTTGCGCACCTCGCCCTTGCCCTTGCGCCCGGTGACGATGAACGACTCGTTGGGGCCGGCCACCTTGTAGCGCGTGGTGACCAGCAGCGCGAGCAGCACGAGGAGGACGAGGAGGCCGATCACGGAGGTGACGACCGGGGACAGACCGAACATGGGCAGGTGCTCCTAGCGAGATGGCGTACGTGGAACGGGTCAGGGGAGGAAGAGGGGCTCGACCTGGACGGCCGTGGGCGAGATGACCTGGGTGACGCTGACCTGGGTGCCGGCCGGCACGGCGGTGCTCGAGCGGGCGTTGAGGCGGGTGATGTGGCCGCCGACGCTGAGCGACACGACGCCGAAGCCGCCCTCGGGGATCGCGCTGACCACGGAGCCGATGCGCTCGAGCACGTCGGAGGTGCGCACGGTGTCGCCCTCCCCGTCGCCGTGGAGGAACGTCGAGGCCTTCGCGGCCAGCCAGCCGAGCAGGACGCCGAGCACCAGACCGATGACGACGGCCAGCGAGGTGGACCCGGTCGCCTCGAGCGCGATCGCGCCGCCGAAGCCGAGGGCGCCGAGGAACCCGGCGAGCGCTTCGGTCGAGAAGAAGCCGGCGCTGAGCCCCTCGAGGGCGCCGTCGAGGACGTCGCCGACGACGAGCGCCACGAGCAGCAGCAGGACGCCGACGGCGCCCACCACCAGGAACACGGTCACGATGCCTCCCCCAGGCGATCAGTGCGACGTCGTCGACGCCGCGCACAACATATCGAGATGCTTCCCCGTCCGCGGCGGTTCACGCCACCGGGTCAGGACCCCATCCCGCTACCGCAGGTCCTGGTGCGCTCCCCCGGTGCCGACGACGTGCGCTCCCGCGACGGGACCGACCGCGGAGAGCACGACGTCGTACGACGACGACAGCGCGGTGAGCACCTCCATCGAGCCCTCCTGCGAGTCGCAGAGGAAGACGCAGGTCGGGCCCGAGCCACTGACCATGCCGCGCAGGGCACCCTCGGCCTCGCCGCGCGCGATCAGGTCGCCGAGCTCGGGGCGCAGGTCGATGGCCGGCTCCTGGAGGTCGTTGTGGAGCGCCCGGGCCAGCCGGACCGGCTCGCCGGTGGCGAGCGCGGCGAGGAGCTCGGTCGGCTCGGCGGGCTGCGCCGGCGCGTCGGGGTGGAGCCGGTCAAAGTGGCGGTAGACCTCGGGCGTCGACAGGCCGACCGCGGCGGGGACCACGACCCACCACCACGTGCCGTGGTCGACGATCGGCTCGACCACCTCGCCGCGGCCGCGCCCACGCGCCGTACCTCCCACCAGGGAGAAGGGCACGTCGCTGCCGAGCCGGGCGGCCTGCGCGAGGAGCAGGTCGTCGGGCTGGCGGAGGTCGTGGAGCCGGTCGTGCGCGAGCAGGGCCGCCGCACCGTCGGCCGAGCCGCCGGCCATGCCGCCGGCGACGGGGACCTGCTTGGCGATCTGCACGAGGTGCGCACCCCCGCACGGCGCCTCGGCCAGGGCACGCATCGCGATGTTGGAGGCGTCGGTGGGGACACCCGCCACGTCGACGTGCGCGGAGCCGGTGACCGTCAGCGCGTCGTCGGGGGCGTCGGAGACGGTGACGTCGTCGTAGAGCGAGATCGCCTGGTAGACCGTGTCGAGCGGGTGGAACCCGTCCTCGCGGGGGGCGCCGACCCCGAGGTGGAGGTTGATCTTCGCGGCGGCGCGGACGGTGACGGTCACCGAGCCGCCGCCAGGCCCTCGGCGATGCGGGCGAAGTCGTGCACGTCGAGGACCTCGCCGCGGGCGGTGGGGTCGACGCCGGCGAGCTCGAGCGCGGCGGTGGCGGCGTCCGCCGAGCCGGCCAGCCCGCGCAGCGCGGCGCGCACCTGCTTGCGCCGCTGCGCGAAGGCGGCGTCGACGACGGCGAAGACCTGCTCGCGGGTCGCGGTGGTCTGCGGCGGCTCGCGCCGGGTCCAGGCGACGAGGCCGGAGTCGACGTTGGGGGCCGGCCAGAAGACGTTGCGCCCGATCGCACCGGCACGGCGTACGTCGGCGAACCAAGCCGCCTTCACGCTGGGCACGCCGTAGGTCTTCGACCCAGGTGGGGCGGCGAGGCGGTCGGCGACCTCCGCCTGCACCATCACCAGGCCGCGCTCGAGCGACGGCAGCAGGGTCAGCAGGTGGATGAGCACCGGCACCGAGACGTTGTAGGGCAGGTTGGCGACCAGCGCCGTGGGCGGCGGACCCGGCAGGGCGTCCACCCGCATCGCGTCGGCCAGCACCACCTCGAAGCGGTCGGCCTGCGCAGGGGCGTACGCCGCGATGGTGGCGGGCAGCCGCTCGGCCAGGAGCGGGTCCAGCTCGATCGCGATCACGCGGCGCGCGACCTCGAGCAGCGCGAGGGTGAGCGAGCCCAGCCCCGGCCCGACCTCGACGACCACGTCGTCGCCGGTGATGCCGGACTCGCGGACGATCCGGCGCACGGTGTTGGCGTCGATGACGAAGTTCTGGCCCCGCTGCTTGGTGGGTCGCAGGTCGAGCTCGGCGGCCAGCTGACGCACCTCGGCCGGCCCGAGGAGTCTCGGGCCGGCCGGATGGGAGGTCATGGCGTCAGCCTAGTGCCGCTGTAACGCCGGGTTGATCGCTGTACCCACCCTGATGCATGTGGGTGGGTAGTTGCAGTAACCCGGCGTTACAGCGGTTCAGGCGAGGATCACTGGGGCAGGCCGAGCTTGGAGGAGCAGCTCGGCCAGGAGCCGTAGCCGCCAGTGGCGTCGCGGAGGCGGGTCGCCACGGCGATCTGCGTCTCGCGGGAGGCCTGGTGCGGATAGCCGGTGCCGCCGTAGGCCTGCCAGGTGCCGAGGTTGAACTGGAGGCCGCCGTAGTAGCCGTTGCCGGTGTTGATGGCCCAGTTGCCGCCGGACTCGCACTGCGCGAGCGCGTCCCACACGGTGCTGCCGCCGGAGAAGTCGGCAGCCGGCTCCTCGGGCTTCTCCTTGGTGCCGACCGCGACGATGCGGGCGACGGCCTTCTGGCGCACGTCGGCCTTGACGACCTTGCGCGCCGCGAGCTCGCCGTTGACGAAGCGGAGCTGGTAGGTGACGGCGCGGACGCCGTCGCGACCGGCGCGCACGACCTCCTGCTCGCCCTCGAACATCGAGGAGTCCTCGCGCTCGACGACGGGTGCGTCCAGGACCTCGCGCTTGACCTTCTTGGTGGCCACGCGGATGTCGGTCACGACGATCTTGTCGCCGTCGGCGATCTCGGTGGTCAGCGACGGGCGCACCTTGTCGTGGCGGTCGACCTCGAAGTCGGCTGACTTGAGCACGTCGGCGACCGTCATCGCGGTCAGCTTGCGCTTCTTCAGCTGCTGGGCACCGAGCTTGAGGTGCACCACCTTGGGCGTGACGACCGCGAGGGACAGCCCGCTGCGGCCGATCGAGGAGCCGCGGCTGGCCGACAGGTCGGCACCCTCGAAGCGCCGACCGATCTCGCCGAGGGCGCTGGCGACGTCGGTCGAGTTGACCCAGTAGGTGTGCGACGTGCCGTCGACGTCGAGCTCGAGCGGACGCCCGAACTGCACGGCGATGGCCGAGCCGTCGCTGACGGCCTCGTCGACCGCCGGGGCGACCAGGTCCTTGTCGCCGACCTCGACACCCTCGGCCGCGAGCACGTCGGCGACCGTGTCACCGATGGCGCTGACCTGACGGGTCTCCCCGTCCAGGGTGAGGGTCACGTCCTTGGTGAGGGCTGCGTAGCCGACCGTCGTACCTCCGACGGCTGCCACCACCAGCGCCACGAGGGTCGCCAGGACTGTCTTGGACCTGCTGAGCTGCGCGAGTCGAGAGCGCACGATTCTCCGAACGTCGTACTACCCGGGCCTCGGGCGGCAGCACCCCCCGGCCGAGCGATGCACGGCGATCACGACGGGGTCGCGGGAGCCGTACGACGTGCGAGCGGGGGCCTCGCAGGACCGGCCCGATCCGGTCCTCGTGCTGCCGGAAATCACTCCCGATCCCGGCCAACAATCACAGGACGATAACGATGACCGGCGATGACGCAAACTCTTCGGGGCAAATTCCTGGGGAGATCCGCCTCACGCCCACCCCTCCGGAGGGGCCCCGGGACGGGGGTGGGACACGGGGTCTGGACGGCTACCAGGCGCCGCCGAAGACGCGTTCGGTGGTGGCGTCGATCGCCGCGCAGAGCGCCTCCAGGTCGGCCTGCAGCACCTCCGCCATCGCCCGCACCGTGTGCGGGACGAGGTAGGAGGCGTTGGGCCGACCACGCCACGGCGTGGGCGTCAGGTAGGGCGCATCGGTCTCCACCAGCAGCCGGTCGTGGGGCGTGACCGCCAGCGCGTCGCGCAGCTGCTGCGCGTTCTTGAACGTCACCGTCCCGGCGAAGCTGAGGTGGGCGCCGCGGTCCAGGCAGCGCCGCGCGAAGGCCTCGTCGCCGGAGAAGCAGTGCATCACCCAGCGCTCGGGCGCGCCCTCGGAGTCGAGGACGCGGAGCACGTCGTCGTGGGCGTCGCGGTCGTGGATGACGAGGGTCTTGTCGAGCCGCTTGGCCATCTCGACGTGGCGCCGGAAGCTCTCCTCCTGCGCCGCCCGCCCGTCCTCGCCGGTGCGGAAGAAGTCCAGGCCGGTCTCGCCGACGGCCCGCACCTTGTCGTGGGCCTGCGCGAGCTGCTCGATCTCGGCGAGGGCCTCCTCGAGGCGACCGGCCGCGGCGAGGCGTGGCGCCTCGTTGGGGTGCAGGGCCACGCCGGCGACGAGCGCGTCGTGCTCGGCAGCCGCGGCTACGGCCCAGCGGGCACCGGGGAGGTCGCAGCCGATCTGCACGATCCGCGGCACGCCGACGGCCGCCGCGGCTGCGATGGCGTCCGCGGTGTCGAGCCAGTCCCCGTCGGCGATGTCGAGGTGGCAGTGGTTGTCGACGACAGGGTGCGGGAGCGGATCGGGGGCCGGCGGTCGCTCCCGGTCGCGCCGGGCGCCAGAGGTCTCCTCGGTGGCCGCGCGGCTGCGGGTCGGCCCGGCCCCGCCCTCAGCGGTGGACAACGTCGTACACCTCCCGCTTGGGCAGGCCGGACCGCTTGGCGACCTCGGCGATCGCCTCCTTGCGGGTCGATCCGGCGGCCTCGAGGTCGGCGACCGCCGCGCGCAGGGTGCCGGGGTCGGTGCCGAGGGCCGGGGCGCCGCTCGACCCCTCGACGACGATCGTGACCTCGCCTCGTACGCCGTCGGCGGCCCAGGCGACGAGCTCGGCCAGCGGGCCGCGGCGCACCTCCTCGTGGGTCTTGGTGAGCTCACGGCACACCGCGGCCGGACGGTCCTCGCCCAGCGCCTCCGCCATCGCGGCCAGCGCCGCCTCGGTGCGGTGCGGCGCCTCGAAGAACACCATCGTGCGCTCCTCCGCGGCCAGGGCGGCCAGGCGTCGTCCCCGCTCGCCCGCCTTGCGGGGCAGGAAGCCCTCGAAGCAGAACCGGTCGACGGGCAGCCCGCTCACGGCCAGCGCGGTGAGCACCGCGCTGGGGCCCGGCACGGCCGTCACGCGTACGTCGTGCTCGACCGCCGCGGCGACGAGCCGGTAGCCCGGATCGGAGACGCTCGGCATCCCCGCGTCGGTCACCAGCACGACCCGCTCGCCGGCGAGCAGGGCCTCGAGGAGCACCGGGGTGCGGGCCTGCTCGTTGCCCTCGAAGTAGGACACGACGCGCCCGGACAGGGTGATGCCGAGGTCGGCGCACAGCCGCTTGAGGCGGCGGGTGTCCTCGGCCGCGACGACGGCGGCACCCGACAGCTCGGCGGCCAGCCGCGGCGGCGCGTCGCCGGCCTGCCCGATCGGGGTGCCCGCGAGCACCAGGACGCCAGTCAAGCGGGGTCCCCGCGGCGTTGTTCGGGGGAGCGAAGCGGAGGAGAAGAAGGTCGGGGGGTGCTCATGGGATCACCGTAGATGCTGGCGGGAGGGGTTCCGCTCCCGGCTCCGCAGGCCTAGCGTGTCGAGATCCCCCCATCGTCCTCGCTGCCCCCGGAGGTCACTCACATGCAGCTCAACCGCCGCACCGCCATCACGGGAGCCCTCGGTGGCGCCCTCGCCGCCGGCCCGTTCGCCGGCTTCGCCAACGCCAACGCGCTCTCCCGCACGGGCGCGCTCGCCGGTGCCGCCGCCGGCACGCTCGTCCCGGTCCCCGACGCCCGCGACGGCGTCGTACGGCTGGACCTGCCGGCAGGCTTCTCCTACCGCTCCTTCCACGACACGTCGTCGCCGGTGACCCTGCGCGACGGCACCCGGCTGCCCGGTCGGCACGACGGGATGGGGGCCTTCGCCGGGCCCGGCGGGTCGGTGCTGCTGGTGCGCAACCACGAGGTCAACAACCCGCAGCCGGCGTTCGGTCCGACCAAGCCCTACGACAAGCGCGGCGGCGCGGGCACGACCACGATCCAGGTGACGAGGTACGGCGAGGTGCAGGACGCCTACACCAGCCTGAGCGGCACGATGATGAACTGCAGCGGCGGCCAGATGCCGTGGGGCGCCTGGGTGACCTGCGAGGAGACCGTCAACGGCCCCGACGTCGGGCCCGACTTCACGGGCGCGTCCAACGTGCCCCTGCAGAAGCGGCACGGCTACGTCTTCGAGGTCCCGGCCGGCGGCCTCGCCGACGCGCGACCGCTGCGCAAGGCCGGCCGCTTCGCGCACGAGGCGGTGTCGTACGACCCGGCCGACGGCGTGCTCTACCTGACCGAGGACAACTTCGCCTTCCCCTCGGGCTTCTACCGCTACGTGCCCCGGGAGCGGCGCGACCGGCACCGCAACCTCGACCACAACGGCCAGCTGCAGATGCTCGCGGTCGCCGGGCGCCCGCAGGCGCACCTCGAGGCGCACCAGGACACCACGACGGTGCACGACGTCGAGTGGGTCGACATCGACGAGCCGGACGTGGAGTTCCCCTACACGCCGGGCGAGCCGGCGCCGACGAGCAACGACACCGCCATCAACTTCGTCGGCGACCAGGGCCGGGCCAAGGGCGCGGCGCACTTCTCGCGCTGCGAGGGCCAGGTCTTCCACGACGGCGTCGTCTACTTCACCGCGACCCAGGGGGGCGGCGAGGCAATGACGGGGCCCGACAACGTCGACGGCTACGGCAAGGGCTACGGCCAGGTGTGGGGCTACGACACCCGCACCCAGACGCTGCGGTGCGTCTACCAGTCCGAGAGCCGCCAGGTGCTCGACTTCCCCGACAACGTCACCACCAGCCCGCGCGGCACGCTGGTGCTCTGCGAGGACCACGACGAGGGCAACTACCTGCGAGGTCTGACCACCGAGGGCGACCTGTTCTCCATCGCCCGCAACGCGATGGTCGGGCGCGAGAACGACGAGTTCGCCGGGTCGACGTTCAGCCCCGACGGGCACACCCTCTTCGTCAACATCCAGGCGAGCCGTGGGCTGACCTTCGCGATCTGGGGGGACTGGGCCTCGATCGGCGTTTGAGCGGGCGCCGGCCCGGCCGGCGCCTACGGACGGAGGCACCGGACGGGTCGGTCACGTCTGGCTAGAGTTCCCGCGTGATCCCGACAGCCGCCGAGCGGAATCGTCCGCGCTGGCGGTCGGAGGACCCGATGCTCGGGTGGGCGGGCGCCCTGTGCCTCGCCGCCCTGGCGTTCTTCCTGAGGCGCTGGAACCTCGGCACGCCGCACGCGTTCTCCTTCGACGAGACCTACTACGCCAAGGACGCGTGGTCGCTGCTCAACCACGGCTACGTGCGCCAGTACGTCGAGGACGCCGACAAGACGATCCTCAACGGCGACCTCACCGGGCTGTTCCAGGACGGCCCGTCGATGATCGTCCACCCCGAGGTCGGCAAGTGGCTGATCGCCGGCGGGATCGAGGTCTTCGGGATGGACCCCGCCGGCTGGCGCACGGCGTCGGCGCTGGTGGGGGCGCTGATGGTCCTGCTGATGTGCCGCTTCGCCCGGCGCGTCACCGGCTCGACCGTCCTCGGGCTCGTGGCCGGCCTGCTGCTGTCCGTCGACGGCCTCCAGCTCGTGCTGTCCCGGCTGGCGCTGCTCGACATCTTCCTGGCCTTCTTCACCCTCTGCGGCGTGCACTGCGTCGTCGCCGACCGCCAGTGGCTGCGCGACCGGCTGGCCGCCGGCGCGACGCGCACGTGGTGGCGCCCGTGGCTCGTCGCCGGGGGCGTGTCCTTCGGCCTCGCGTGCGGCACCAAGTGGTCCGCGGTCTACGCGCTCGCCGTCTTCGGCCTGCTCGCGTGGCTGTGGAGCGCCGGAGCCCGCCGGGCGTTCGGCCAGCGCCGGCCGCTGCTCCGCTCGGTGGTCCTCGACGGCGTACCGGCGTTCGTCGCGCTGGTCGGCGTCGCGCTGGCGACGTACGTCGCGTCGTGGACGGGGTGGCTGCTGAACGCCGACGCCTACGAGGAGGCGTTCAGCAACACGCAGTACACGTCGTACGCCGGTGGCGAGGCATGGCCGACCGCGAGCGAGCCCGACGCCGAGGGCCTCGGGGAGGTCACCCAGTCGCTGCGGTCGCTGTGGTCCTACCACCAGGACGTCTACACCTTCCACAGCCACTTCCTCAACGACTCCACCCACATCTACGCCTCCAAGCCCTCGACGTGGCTGGTCATGGGCCGCCCGGTCGGCGTCGACGCCCAGACCGACATCCAGCCCGGTTCGCAAGCGTGCGAGGCACCCTCGGGCTCGAGCTGCATCCGCCAGGTGCTGCTCATCGGCAACCCCGTCATCTGGTGGGGCGGCTGCCTGGCCGCCATCGCCTCGCTGCTGCTGTGGGTCGGGGCGCGCGACTGGCGCCACGGCGTCGTGGTCGCCGGCCTGGCCAGCACCTGGCTGCCCTGGTTCGCCTACGACGACCGTCCGATCTTCTTCTTCTACGCCATCACCTCGCTGCCCTTCCTGGTGCTCTCGATCGTGCTGGCGATGGGCCACCTCATCGGCACCTCCGACGTCCCCACGCCGAGGCGCACCTTCGGCGTGGTCGTCGCGGGCAGCTTCACCGTGCTGGCCCTGATCACCTTCGCGTGGTTCTGGCCGATCTGGACCGACGCGCTGCTGACGAAGTCGGAGTGGCAGGCCCGCATCTGGTTCCAGCGCTGGATCTGACGACGGGCGGTCTCCGCCGCTGCGCGGTCCGTGAACCAGGCAGGAACAATCGAGGTTTCCTCAAGATGGACCGCAGTTCGGCCGGCGCCCATTCTCTTTCCGGTAGGGCCCCGCGACGATGGTCCAGCCCGGCGCACACGGGGGTTTGTGCCAGGGCTCGACGCCAGGGAGGGAGCGTTGATGGACTCCATGATGATCCATGTCTGCCTGCAGACCGAGGGTGCACCGACCGGTGAGGACCACGAGGTGGGCGAGCGCTGGGTCTGCACGTGCGGGGACAACTTCGTCTACCGCGAGGGCTTCAACCGGGCCGGCTACCCGAGCCTCGAGTGGTGGCCCGCCCCGGCCATCCCGCAGCCCCGCAAGGCCGCGCGCCGCGGGCTGCTCTTCGGCCCCCGCAAGGGCTGAGCGTCCCTCCGGACAGCCTCACCAGGCGCCGGGGAACCGTGCCGACCCTGCGATCGCGAGCAGCGAGACCACCAGCGACACCGCGACCGCGATCAGCACCGACTGGCCCAGCCAGCGGCGCCCCGGCAGCGCGAGGAGCACGACCCCGGCCACCGCAGCCAGGGCCGGCAGCACCCAGACCGGCACCGCGGCCGACAGCAGGCCGACCAGCACCGCGAGGGCGACGCCGGCGCCGGCGGCCCGGCCCAGCGGGACCGGCCGCGGGCCGCGGGGCAGGCCGACCTCCGTGACGGGGCCCGACGCGGGCAGCTGGTCGGGTGCCAGCACCCGGAGCAGGAGGATGATCGTGGCGGGGTCGGCCACCACGACGACGTCGCGGTAGCGGTCGGCCACGGCATGGCGACGTACGACCTCGTCGAGCCGGTGCCCGCGGTCCACGTCGGGGAAGCGCACCGGCGCCAGCAGCGTCTCGGGGTGGGCGGTGCGCCCGAGGCCCTGCACGATCCGCTTGCCGTCGGCGGTCGGTGCAGTGAGGACGACGGCGGACGACGCGATCCCGGCGCGCACCCGCGCGACCTCGGCGGCGTCGGCCTGCGTGCTGACCACGAGGATCCGCTGGTAGTCGCTCACGGGACGACGTTAGCGCCGGGCACCTCCTGCGACGATGCAGGGATGAAGCTCCTGCTGACCTCCGGTGGTGTGACCAACGACAGCATCCGCGCAGCGCTGGTGGAGCTGCTCGGCAAGCCGGTCGAGGAGGCCACGGCACTGGCCATCCCCACGGCCCAGTGGGGCCACCCGATGTGCGGACCGGAGCTGCTGCGCAGCTTCGTCACCGACCGCACGCCGCCGACGATGACCGGCCTCGGTTGGCGCTCGGTCGGCGTGCTCGACCTCACCGCGCTCCCGACGATCAGTCCGGACCGCTGGGTGCCCTGGGTGCGCGAGGCCGACATCCTCCTCGTCAACGGCGGCGAGGCGACCTACCTCGCCCACTGGGTGCGGGAGTCCGGCCTCGTGGACCTGATCCCCGAGTTGACCGACACCGTCTGGGTCGGCGTCAGCGCCGGCAGCATGGCGCTGACCCCGCGCATCGGCGACCTGTTCGTCGAGTGGCGGCCCGAGGAGGGCGACCGGACCCTCGGCCTCGTGGACTTCTCGCTCTTCCCCCACGTCGGCCTGTTCCCTGGCAACACCCTGGAGGTCGCCGAGCAGTGGGCCGCCGACCTGGGCAACCCGGCGTACGCACTCGACGAGCAGTCCGCCGTCCTCGTCGACGGAGACCGGGTCGAGGTCGTCTCGGAGGGCGAGTGGGCGCACTTCGCATAGGCCCCGGGCCACGGCAGACTGGCCCTCGTCCGCCTCGTGCACGAGCCGAGTCCCAGGAGCATCGATGCCTGTCACCCGAGGGTTCCACCGCCGCCGTCCCGAGCCGGAGCGCGGACGGCTGCCACCCGGGCAGTACGACACCGGCGCGTCGTGGCCGGTGCTGAGCGCGGAGGCCACGCCCCAGAAGCCCGAGGAGTCGTGGACCTTCAGCATCGACGGGCTCGTCGAGTCGCCGCACACCTGGACCTGGCAGGAGCTGCACGCGGTCCCCGGCTCGACCTATTTCGGCGACATCCACTGCGTCACCACGTGGTCGAAGTTCGACATGACCTTCAGCGGCGTCAGCGTCGATGACCTGCTCGACGTCGCGAAGCCGGACCCCGCGGCGGCGTACGTCCTGGCCCACTCGGTCACCGGCTACACCACCAACCTTCCGCTGGCCGACGTCACCGGCGGCAAGGCGTGGGTGGTGTGGAGCGTCGACGGCAAGCCGCTCCCCCGCCAGCACGGCGGCCCGCTGCGCCTGCTGGTGCCGCACCTCTACTTCTGGAAGTCGGCCAAGTGGCTCTCGCGCCTCGAGCTGATGACCGAGGACCGGCCGGGCTTCTGGGAGCAGAACGGCTACCACGACCGCGGCGACCCGTGGCGCGAGCAGCGCTACCAGGGCGACGACTGACGTGGCACCGGCGCCCATGGCGGCCTGGAGCGACGGCCGCATCATCGAGAAGGACCAGCCCACGCCGACCACCGTCCGGTTGCGGCTGCACGTGGACGACCGGCCCCACCACCTGCCCGGGCAGCACTACATCCTCCGGCTGCGCGCCCCCGACGGCTACACCGCCCAGCGGTCCTACTCGCTGGCCTCCGACAGCGACGACCCGCTGCTCGAGATGCTCGTCGAGCGGCAGCCCGACGGCGAGGTGTCGGAGTTCCTCGCCGACGTCGCCGAGGTGGGCGACGTGCTCGAGCTGCGCGGGCCGATCGGTCGCTGGTTCGTCTGGGACACGAAGAGCCGCGTCCTGTGCCTCGTCGGCGGCACCGGCGTGGTGCCGGCCGTCGCCATGGCCCGCACCGCGCGCCGGCTCGGTCGCACCGACCTGCTGCGCATCGCCGCGATGGGCCGCAGCCGCGACGAGCTCGCCTACGCCTCCGAGCTGGAGAGGTACGGCGCGACACTGGCCTTCACCCGCGCGGACGTCGACGGCCGACCGGCCGGACCGTTCACTGCAGCGGAGCTCACGCCCCTGCTCGAGGGGGTCGACCTGGGGTACGTCTGCGGCTCGGCCCGCTTCGCGTCGTACGCCGAGGACCTTCTGGTCGCGTGCGGGCTCGACCCGGGCGCGATCCGGGTCGAGCGCTTCGGACCGACCGGCGACTGAACGTTGCGCCGCCGGTCGCCGGGTGCGACTGTCACGCGCCGGCCTCCTGCTCGGGGAGGGCGAGCCACGCGTCCCACGTCAGGTCACGCCCGATGAAGCGAGGCCGGCGCAGGGGCCAGGCCGACGCCACCCAGGCAGGGACGAAGGCACCGAGCCGGCTCTCGAGCTCGGTGCCCACCAGGTCGTCGACGACCCACCAGGAGACGTCGGCGTCGGCGCCGGCGCGGCCGGGGGGATCGATGTAGACACAGCCGAGCAGTGTCGTCTCCTCGGCGTCGAACAAGGCGTAGGTGAACGACTCGTGCTCCTCGTGCTCCGCCGCGTGACGGACCAGGTCCTCGAGGTCCTGCTCCCGGGTGAGGTCGGCCGGCGGCCAGCTCCACACGGTCCCGTAGATCGACCACAGCCGTTCCCGCGAGCCGCGGACGGCCGTGAGGTCGAGGTCGACATCCGTCGCGCGGATCGGCCGGAGGTGGTGGTGGGGTCCCACCTGCACGACCTCGGGGTGCGTCCAGTGGTCCGGCATCCAGGCTGCGGGCAGCCCGGGCTCCGGGGGCTCGACCGGCGGCGCGTCCGGCAGGGAAGGCAGGTCCATGCGCCCCACGCTAGGGCCGACCCCTTCCGCGATGCTTGCGGCGCGCTTCCGCACCCCTTGCGGGCCCCTCAGGCCACTCCCTCAGGCCACTCCTTCAGGCCCCTCCCTCAGGCCCACTCCCTCAGGCCACGACGTCGGTGCACCTCCGGGCGAGGTCGACGGTCTCGTCGAGTGACAGCCGTCGGCCCCGGGCGAGCACGTCGTCGTACGTCTCGCCGAGGTGCTCGCGGGCGGCGGCCCGCGTCTGGGACAGGACCTGCTCGTCCGGCTGGTAGTAGCCGTAGACGTTGCTGCCGACGGTCTCGCGGAGCTCGTCGGCCGCGCCGAGGAGGAGAGCCACGTGCCGCCAGTCGTCACTCTGGGACTCGACGACGGCGAGGCTCTCGAGGAAGTAGGCCAGGTTCGCCATGTCGCCGGTGTCGAGGCTGAGCGAGATGCCCTCCCGCAGCTGCAGGCGTGCGGACGCGAGGTCGCCCGTGGTGAGGGCGACCTGCACCGAGGTGAAGAGGGTGATGTAGATGGCGAGCGGGTCCTCACGCACCCGGGCCGCGGTCAGCGCGTCGTGGAGCAGCGGGGTCGCCTTGCCGGGATCTCCCTGCAGGAGCCGGACGGTGCCGAGCCACACGTGCGCCAGGGTCCAGAGCCACCCGCCACGGAGCCCGCACGACTCGGTCAGCGCGATCGTCGCGTCGAGGTGGGTGTCGGCGGCGGCGAGGTCGCCGCTGGCCAGCGCGACCAGTCCCTCACCCGCGACGTTGTGGGCCTGCCCCTCGATGTCGCCGATGCTCCGCCCCAGGGCCGCGCCCTCGCCCCAGCACGTGGCCGCCTGCAGGTCGCCCTGGGCGAAGGCCATCGCGCCGAGCACGGCGGTGACACGGGTCCGGGTCGGCCCGGTGAGGTCGTGCGCCAGGGTCGCCTGGGTCAGCCGGCGTCCCTCGTGCAGGTGGCCGCGCAGCCACCAGTACAGCCACATCGCCCAGCAGGCCCGACCGGCCAGCTCACCGCGCTCGGAAGCGAGTGCCCACTCGATCGCGCTCGTCAGGTTGGCGTGCTCGCGCTCGGTCACTGCGAGCGACGCGCGCGTGGCGTGACCGCGGAACCCGGCCGCGGTCCGCTCGATCAGGTCGAGGAAGTAGTGCAGGTGGGCGTCACGGGCATCGGTGGCCTCCACGCCCTCGAGCCGGCTGTCCGCGAACTGCGCGATCGGCTCGAGCATCCGGAAGCGCACCGCCTCGGGGTGGTCGAGGTCGCGCAGCACCAGCGAGTGGGACGTCAGCGACTCCAGCGCCGCCAGCGAGTCCGCGTCGTCCCGCGGGCGGAGCGCCTCGACCGCCTCGAGCGTGAAGCCGTCGGCGAAGACGGCGAGCTGACGGAACAGGCGCTGCTCGTCAGGGTTGAGGAGCTGGTAGCTCCAGTCGATCGCCGACCGCATGGTGCGTTGCCGCGCGGGGAGGTCGCGCGCTCCTGCCGTGGCCATCACGCGGTCGAGGCGCTCCAGCATGGCCGCGGGCGGCAGGAGCGGTGTCCGGGCGGCTGCGAGCTCGAGTGCCAGTGGGATGCCGGCCAGCCGCCGGCAGATGCTCGACACCGCGCCCACGTTTCCCTCGTCTAGCTCGAAGCCGGCCCGGGCGGAGCGGGCCCGTGCGACGAACAGCTCGATCGCGGTGGACGCGGCAGCGGCGTCCGGGTGGCCGACGCCCGGCCCGGGGAGGGACAGGGGTGCGAGCTGGTACTGCAGCTCGCCGCGGACCCGCAACGTGGTGCGGCTGGTGACCAGGATGCTGAGGAGCGGGCAGGTGGCCACCAGCCGCGCGAGCACGGGCGCGGCGTCGAGGACGTGCTCGAAGTTGTCCACCACGAGCAGGGTGCGGGCGCCCCGGACGTGCTGGGCGACCACGTCGAACGCGTCCTGCCCCTCGACCCCGCTGAGCCCGAGGCCGCGACCGATCGTCGGCAGCACCACGTGCTCGTCAGTCACCGCGATGAGGGAGGTGATGCAGACGCCACCGGGGAACGCGTCGCGCGACGCCTCGGCCACGGCGTACGCGAGTCGGGTCTTCCCGACCCCTCCCACCCCGGTGACGGTGACGAGTCGCTGGGGGGAGGCGGTGAGCAGGTCGACCAGGTAGTCGACGTCGCGACCTCGGCCCACCAGGTCGTCGGCAGGGACGACGACGTCGGAGTGCCAGCTGAGGCCCGCCACGGGCCGAGACGCCGGCGCGTCCTCGGTCGGCGGCGCCTCCTGCGCGGCGGGAAGCAGGTCGTCGTCGTGGGCGAGGATGCGCTGGTGGAGCTCCTGCAGCTGCGGCCCCGGGTCGATCCCCAACTCCTCGGCCAGGAGGTGCCGCAGGTCCGCGTACACCTCGAGCGCCTCCGCCTGCCTGCCGGCGCGGTAGAGCGCGAGCATCTGGTGGCGCCGGAACGCCTCTCGGAGCGGGTGCTCCGACACCAGGGGCGTGAGGTGGTCGAGGGCCTCCCGGACCCGGCCCTGCGCGAGCTCGACCTCGACCAGGAGCTCGAAGGCGCTCACCCGGATGCCCTCGAGACGGGCGGCCTCGACCTCGGCGAACGGGAGCCGTACGTCGGCGTAGGCCGTGTCGCGCCACGCTGCCAGCGCCGCGTCGAGCTCTCGCCTCGTGGCGGCCAGGTCACCCCGTGCGTGGTGCTCACGCGCCCGGGCGAACCCCTCGACGAAGACGACCGCATCGACGGTGCCGTCCGCGGCCTCCAGCCGGTATCCCGGCGACACGGTGCTGATCGAGACGCCGGGCAGTCCGGCCAGGCGCGAGCGCAGTCGGGACATGACCGCGTGGAGGTTCGAGGCGCTGGCGCCTCGCCCGGCACCGCCCCACACCCGCTCCAGCAGGGCGTCGACGGACACCACCCTGCCGACATCGACGACGAGCGCGGCGAGCACCTCACGGTGGCGGGCCGAGCCGACCGTGATCGGCTCGTCTCCGTGACGCACCTGCAGCGGACCGAGCACCTCGATCACGCCCTGCCCCCCTTGCACCCGTCCGAGCCTGACGAATAGTAGACCGCGGCAGGCGATCGACCCGGGGGATTTCCGCTGCGCGCTCGGGTGGCGGCGGTCAAGGTGAGGGACGACAGCACGCCGCCGCGCAACGGGGTGGGGCCCGTTGCGCGGCGGCGTGGGGTGAGCCCACGGCCCACGCAAGGGGGTCGCGTGCGGGCTGCGGACTCCGGCAGGTCAGCGCAGGGTGATGGTGCGCTGACGCGAGGCGGAGGCCGCCACGTCGGGCGAGCCGAGGTAGGCGGCGACCAGCTTGTGCGTGCCGCGGCGGAGCTTCGGCAGCCTGACGGTGACCTTGCCGCGCCGGGACGGGCTCAGCGTCGCCCGGGCGACGACCTTGCCCTTGTCACGCACCACCACCGTGCCGGTGGCCGCAACGGCCGCCTTCACGGTCACGGCCACCTTGCCCCGACGGCCCGGCACCACCTTCCAGGTGGCCGACGTCGTCGAGGCCACCTTGCCTGCGCCCGGGCCCGGGTTGGGGGCCGGCGTGGTCGGCGTGGTCGGGGTCGGCGTGGTCGGGGTCGGCGTCGTCGGGATCGGCGTGGTCGGGGTCGGCGTGGTCTGGGCGTTGCTCGCGAACAGGCCCACGTAGGGAGTCACGTAGTACTTGTCTCCCCCGTGCCCGCCCACCGTGTAGGCGATCTGCATGTGGTCCCCGGCCTGGCTGATCGGGCACGGCGCGTCGCCGTCGAGCCGGGACTGGCAGTTCGGCTGCTGGGTGGCCGGACCCTTGAGCTCGCGCGTGGCGCGGACCGGGAACCGGAACTCCACGATGTCGCCCTGGCGCAGCGTGAACGCCTCGGTGCCTGCCGGTGCCATGAGGTAGCCGCCGTTCGCGCCGTGGTCGAAGTCGAGACCGCCGGAGGCGAAGGAGGGCTGCTCCCCGGTGTGGTAGACGTCCCACTGCACGTCCTCGTCGACGTACTCGACACCGGTCGGTGCGAGCAGCTCCGGCAGGATCGCGACCTTGCCGCTGCACGGCAGGCCGACCAGGCCGGCGTAGCCGCGGATGTAGAACTTCTCACCGACCTTCGGCACCTGCCCGGACGGGGAGGACCAGCCGATGTTGGCGCTCACGCCGACGGACGTCGTGCTGGTGATGCAGTCGATGATCGTGTCCTGGTCCTGGAACCCGTCGTTCCAGGCGGCGGCGGTGGCGCCGGCCGGACCGGGGGCGATCAGTCCCGCGGCGACGGCTGTCGTCGCGATGGACATGGCGAGCTTCTTCATGGTCGTGCCTTTCGTGGGTCGAGCTGGTGTGTGGGTGTGCGAGTGCGGTGGTGCGAGTGCGGTGGTGCGTGCGGTGGTGCGTGCGGTGGTGCGTGGGGTGGTGGTCACGGCGGGGCCCGGGGCTCGCGGGCGCTCAGCGGTCACGGAGGACGACGCGGGTGCCGCCGGCCAACCGGTCGTGCCAGCCGCGTCGCTCGGGGTCGCCGGCGATGCCGACGAGGATGGCGATCGCGGCGACCAGGGTCGCGAGGCTGCCCGCCAGTCCACCGACGACCGGCACCGCCGACACGACGCCGAGACCGGTCCAGGCGTTGCGTCGCAGCGCGGCGCCGATCGCGGGGGACGCGCCGGTGGTGTCGACGACCCGTACGCCGAGCAGGCGCTTGCCGATCGTCTGCCCGTCGCGTGACTCCAGGACGGCGAAGTAGCCGATCGTCACCGCGGCCGACACCACCGCGGAGAAGGCTCCCGCCAGCAGGCCGGCCGGACCGCCCAGCACCGATGCCCCCAGACCGAGCGGGGCGAGCAGGACGGTGGTGGCGACGGCGAGGCCGACGTGGTCGACGAGTCGGGCAGCGAGGCGCTGCCAGACCTCCGCGGTCCGCGGGTCGGGCGTGGTCGGACGGGACGACGCGAGGTCGGATCCGCTGGTCGTGGACATGGTGTTCGCTTTCTCGAGGTCGGTGACGACCTCGAGACAACCGGTGCGGGCTTGCGCGCTCCTTGCGTCGTCCTTGTACGCCGCTGGCGGCTCGGGTGCCGCGACGCAAGCGAGCCGCAAGGTGGTGCACGCACCATGGAGCCATGACAGCTCCCAGCGGACTGCCCGACGGTCTCACCACCCGCCCACTCACCCTCGCCGACGCCGAGTCGGTGCACGCCGTGATCGCAGCCGAGGAGGAGGTGGACCTCGGCGAGGCGGAGATGACCCTGGCGGACGTGGTCGCCGACTGGCAGCGGCCCAGCTACGACGTCAGCGCACGGACGATCGGGGTCTTCGACGGCGACCGTCTGGTCGCGTACGCCGACCACAGCGACGTGGACGTGGCCTACACCGCGGTGCTCCCGTCGTACCAGGGTCGCGGCATCGGCACAGCCATCGCGCAGTGGTTGCAGGCGACCGCTCGCGCGGCCGGGTCCACCAGGATCGGCACCCAGGTCCCGCAGGACAGCGCGGCCGACCGGCTCATGCGCGACCTCGGCTACGAGGCTCGATGGACCGCCTGGGACCTCGAGCTGCCGCCGAGCAGCGAGATCGCAGCCCGGCCGCTGCCTCCCGGCTTCGTGCTGCGCGACGCGGAGGAGGCCGACCGGAGCTCGGCGTGGACCCTCGTCGAGGACTGCTTCCTCGAGTGGTCCGACCGCGACCGGATGAGCCTGGACGACTTCGGCGCACGGGTGTGGGGCCGACCCGGCTTCGAGCCCTGGAACCTGCGGCTCCTCGTCTCGCCCGACAGCGAGGTCGTCGGTGCCACCCACGTGTTCCTGGCCGGTGGCAGCGCCTACGTTGCTCGCATCGCGGTGCGACCCGACCACCGCGGCCGTGGGCTCGCGCCATCGATGCTGGTGGACGCCTTCGCCCGTGCGCGCGAGCACGGGGCCGACCGGTGCTACCTGTCGACCGACACCCGCGCCGGAGCGCGTGGTCTCTACGAGAAGGTCGGCATGGTGGTCGCATCGACCTGGGTCAACCGGGCCATCGCCCTCTGACGGCGGTGCGGCTCCCGGCTGGGACCCCGGACGCGCAGAACCGCCCGTCCCCTTGCGGTGACGGGCGGTTCACGTGGTGGAGCTGAGGGGATTCGAACCCCTGACCTTCTCATTGCGAACGAGACGCGCTACCAACTGCGCCACAGCCCCATGCGCCCGGAGGCGCGACGCCAAGATACACGAGCGGTTCGGCGCCCACCCAATCGCCCTGGTGGACTTCCACGCGTGCGGGTCGAAGTCCATCCCGACCCCGGCGTACGACCCCCGCGCGCGGCCTGAACCTCCACGCGTACGCGTGGAAATGCATCAGCACCTGAGCGTACGAGACCGTTTCGGGGCCTGAACTTCCACGCGTGCGGGTGGAAGTTCATCTCCAGGCGCGCGTGGAGCAACCCGGCGGACGTCAGGCGCCGCTGGCGCGGCGGGTCTCGCCGGCCTCGCGGGCGGCCTTCGCGTCCTTCGCGGACTGCTCGGCCGAGCGGGCGAGGGCGGAGTCGCCGTCGTGGTGGCCGCTCGACCAGACGCCGGTGGAGTCGAGGTCGATCGTGGAGACCGTGCGCCGCTGGGCGGCCGGCTTGCTGACGTAGGTCGGCAGCGTGGTGGGCACCATGTCCCAACCGCCGACGACCGGGACCTCGCCGGTGAGCACCGCCGGGGTGTCGGCGGCGGGCGGGGCCTGCGCGGGTGCGGACGGCTCGGACGCGGACGGCGCGGCGGGGACGCGGGGCTGCGGCGGGGTCACGGTGATCTCGCCGGTCAGCTCGGACTCGTCGGGCTCCTCCTCGACGACCGGCGGCAGGCCGATCTCGATGGCGGAGCGGGACGCACGCTGGCGACGCTCGGCGCGCACCGACACCCGGCAGGCCACCAGCCACGCGACGAGGACGGCGACCGACGCGGCGACCCACGGCCAGGCGACGACGCGGGCGACGGCCAGGCCGACGACGACGGCGTTGGCCAGCAGGACCAGCGCGAGGACGTTGCGGCGGCGCTTCGCGGCCCGGCGGGCGGACGCACGCTCGGCGGCCGGCGACAGCGGACGTGACACCGGGCTCGACACGGTGACCTCGCGGGTCACCTCCGTCGTGACCGACGCGGCCACGACCTCCGGCTCGGTGTGCGCCTTGGTCTCGACGGGCGGGCGGAGCGAGGCCCGGATCGGCGAGACGACCAGGCGGGCGTTGCGGCGGTCGACGGGCTCGCGCCGGGCGAGGACGCGCATCGTGTGGGAGAACTTCTCCACGGATCGGCTGCGGACGACCTCGTCGTGGTGCTTGAGGGCCTTGGGGATCAGGTAGACGGCCCACGCCACGGCAAGGGCGACGAAGATGAGAGCGCTCAGGTCCACGCTCGAAGCGTAGGAGCGGGGAGCGCGGGCGAGGCGGATGTCAAGAGGTGTGTCGCAGAACTACTGGTGTGAAGGGTGTGTCTGGAGCCGGACGAGGACCCCTTCGGGTGCCTCCTCGGCCGTGACGGCGAAGATCCGGTGGTCGCGCCACGCACCGTCGATGTGCAGGAAGCGCGGCGCGTAGCCCACCTGCTCGAGGCCCAGCTTCTCCACGACGCGCAGCGAGTTGGTGTTCTCGGGACGTACGCAGATCTCGACCCGGTGCAGTCCGACGGGTCCGAGGCAGTGGTCGATCACCATCCCCACCGCCCGGGGCGCGACCCCGCGCCCGGCCACCTCGGCGGCGACCCAGTAGCCGATCGAGCCCCACTGCGCCGAGCCGCGGGCCACGTTGCTGACGGTGACCTGCCCGGCGAAGCGGCCCCCGACCTCGATGACGAAAGGCAGGCACTGGCCCAGCTTGGCCTGGTGGATCAGGGAGCGCGTGACGACCTTGTACGACGACGGGCGCGGCGCGGCGCCCGGCGGCACGGTGGCGTCCCACGGCCGCAGCCAGTCGTGGTTGCGGGCGCGCACGGCCTGCCACTCGTCGGCGTCCGAGCGGCGCAGCGCGCGGACGACCACGCCCTGCGACTCCAGGCGGGCGGGCCAGCCGGGGGCGCTCCCGGACAGGCCGCTCAGTGGTCGCTCCCGACGACCTGCTCCACGGCGTGGCGCACGACGGGCTCGAGAACGCCCAGGCCGTCCTTCACCCCGCCGCGCGAGCCGGGGAGGTTGACGACGAGGCAGTCGCCGGCGACCCCGGCGAGGCCCCGCGAGAGCATCGCGGTCGGCACGCCCTTGGCGACCCCGGCGGCGCGGATCGCCTCGGCGATGCCGGGCACCTCGCGGTCGAGCAGCGGCGCGGTCGCCTCGGGCGTCCGGTCGGTCGGGGTCAGGCCGGTGCCGCCGGTGGTGAGCACCAGCCGGGCTCCGGCCGAGACGGCCGCGGCGATGGCGTCGCGCACCGGGTCGCCGTCGGGCACGACGACCGGGTCGCCGCAGTCGAAGCCCTGGTCGCGCAGCCAGGCCGCGATCAGCGGCCCGGTCTCGTCGGCGTAGGTCCCGGCCGCCGCGCGGTTGGACGCGACGACCACTGCCGCCGGGAGGCTCATCGCTCCCACAGCGTCACCGTGTCCATGGGCCGGATCGGCCGCCGCTCTTGGCCTCGACCCGGATGTCGGTGATGGTCGCGGCCTTGTCGACCGCCTTGACCATGTCGACGACGGTGAGCGCGGCGACCGAGACGGCGGTGAGGGCCTCCATCTCGACGCCGGTGCGGTCGGTCGTGCGGACGGTCGCGGTGATGTCGACGGACGCGTCGGTGACCTCGAGGTCGACGGTGACGCCGGAGATCGACAGCGGGTGGCACAGGGGCACGAGCGCGGGGGTCTGCTTGGCGCCCATGATCCCGGCGATGCGGGCCACCGCCAGCGCGTCACCCTTCGGCACGCCCTCGCCGCGCAGCAGCTCGACCACGGCCGGGCTGACGAGCACGCGGCCGGAGGCGGACGCCGTACGCGCGGTGACGGGCTTGTCGCCGACGTCGACCATGCGGGCAGCACCGGTCTCGTCGACATGGGTGAGCCGGTCGCCCCCCTCGTGCTGGGTGGCCATCAGAACTCCTCGTCGAGCTTGCGGATCGCCACCATCTCGCCGGCGGGGATCGCGGTCGTGTCCGCGGGCACCTCGATCAGGCAGTTGGACGTCGCGAGGTCGCCGAGGAGGTGCGAGCCGTGGCCGCCGACCGGCGAGACGAACGTGCCGCCGCGGTCGGTCTCGTAGTGGCCGCGCACGAGCTGGACCTTGCCCTCCGGCGACGACAGGCCGTGGGTGAGCCGGGCGCGGCCGGCGGGCCGGACGTAGGGCAGCTTGCCCATCATCCGGCGGATCGCCGGCGCCACGAACATCTCGAACGAGACGTAGGAGGAGACCGGGTTGCCGGGAAGGGTGAAGACCGGGGTGTCGTCCTCGCCGACCGTGCCGAAGCCCTGCGGCTTGCCGGGCTGCATGCCGACGCCGCCGAACCACATCGAGCCGTGGTGCGACAGCGACTCCTTGACCACGTCGAAGTCGCCCTCGCTCACGCCGCCGCTGGTGACGACGAGGTCGGCGCGGACGAGCTGGTCGCTCAGCGCCTCGGTGAAGGCGTGCGCCTCGTCGGGCACGATCCCGACGCGGTAGGCGATGGCGCCGGCGGCCCGGGCGGCGGCGGCAAGGAGGTAGGAGTTGCCGTCGTAGATCGAGTCGCGACCCAGCGGCGTGCCGGGGTCGCGCAGCTCGGAGCCGGTGGAGATCACCACGACGCGCGGCCGCGGCCGGGTGCGTACGGTCGCGCGACCCACCGCGGCGAGCAGGCCGAGGTGGCGTGGCCCGAGGACCGTGCCCTCCTCGAGCAGCATGTCGCCCTCGGTGATGTCGTCACCGGTGGGCCGGATGTGCTGGCCGGGCGTGGCGGCGCGGCTGATCCGGACGCTGGCGACGCCGCGGTCGGTCCACTCGTAGGGCACCACCGTCGTCGCTCCTGCGGGCACGGGCGCCCCGGTCATGATCTTGACGGCGCTGCCCGGCGAGATCGCCAGGATCGACGACTGCCCGGCACCGATCTCCCCGACGACGGGGAGCGTGACGGGGTCGTCCTCGCTCGCCCCGGCGACGTCCTCGGCGACCACGGCGTAGCCGTCCATCGCGGAGTTGTCGAAGCTCGGAAGCGAGATCGGGGCGACGACGTCCTCGGCCAGGGCCAGCCCGAGCGCCTCCATCAGGGGCTGCGGGAAGGCCGGCAGCGGGGAGACGGTGGCGAGGATGCGCTCGACGTAGTCGGCAACGGGCAGCAGGTCAGCCATCGGTGCCCTGGGCCGGGTCCTCGCTCAGCACGGTGCCGCCCTCGACGCGCTGGGCCGACGACGCCTCGAGCGCGACGGGGCCGACCACCCGGACACCGGGTCCGAAGGTCCAGTCGCCGGCGACGGTGAACGACTCGGCCTCGCGCAGCGACGGCGCGCCCTCGGGGAAGCGCTTGTCGAAGTCGCCGACCAGCTTGTAGAAGTCGCCGTCGAGCGACACGAACGGCACCTCGTCACCGGCCTGGTCGAGCACGAAGTCGCGGCCCAGGTCGTAGACGTCGGAGCGCAGGACGAGCAGGTCGTCGGTCGTCTTCACCGGGACGAACCGGTCGCGGCCGACCTCGATCGTCAGCGCGCCCTCGAAGACCTCGATCGCTGCACCCATCGCCGTCTCGATCTGGATGACCTCCGGGGTGGACCTGTCGGCGGGGTCGAGGTGCTTGACGTTCTTGATGAGCGGCAGGCCGAGGATGCCGCCGCGGGCGTCGAGCGCGTCGACCATCGCCTGCAGGTCGAACCACAGGTTGTTGGTCGAGGCGTACTTGTGGCGGGTGAGGTCGGCCAGCGCCTCCTTGTCGGCGTCGAGCGTCTGCGCCGACTCGCGCAGCACGATGCGGCCGTCGGCCTTGCGGAGGGCGAAGTGCCCGCCCTTGCGGTCCGACGGCGTACGACGCACGGCCTCGATCGCGAAGGGCGCGCCGCTCTGGGCGAACCAGCCGGCCACGCGCGCGTCCGGCACCGCGCCGAGGTTGTCGGAGTTGGAGACGAAGACGTAGCGGTAGCCGGCGTCGAGCAGCTGGGCGAGCAGCCCGGTGCCGCGCAGCGCGGTGTAGATGTCGCCGTGGCCGGGCGGGCACCACTCGAGGTCCGGGTTCTTCGGGTACGCCGCGGGCATGAGGTCGGCGGCGAGGAGCTTGGGCTCCTTGTTCTGCAGGAACTCCAGCGGCAGCCCCTCGACCGGGAGCTCCTCGTAGCGCGCGAGCGCGGCCATCGTGTCGGACGAGGTGCGGAACGAGTTCATGAACAGCAGCGGCAGCGTGGCGTCGTGCTCCTTGCGGAGGTGCAGCACCTGCCGGGCGATGATGTCGAGGAAGCTCAGCCCGCGGCGCACGCACAGCAGCGACTTCGCGCGCTCCATGCCCATCGACGTGCCGAGGCCGCCGTTGAGCTTGATGACCGCCGTCTTGCGGATCGCCTCGGCGGCGGTCTCCTCGGGGACCTCGACGTCGGCCAGCGACTCCATGTCGAGGGGCTCGATGGAGTCCTCGGCGATCATGCCGGTCTCCCCGTGCTCGAGGAGCCGGTAGTAGTGCGCGAACGTGTCGATCGCGACCTCGTCGACGCCTGCCTGGCGCATCTTCTCGCGCGCGAGAACGAGACCCTGCGGATTGCCCTTGCCTGCCATGGTTCGATCGTAGGCTGCCTGTGTGGGAGCAGGACACTCGGCGGCCAAGACCGCGCTGCGCGACCAGGTGCAGGCCGCGCGCAAACGCCGCCCGCTCGAGGCAGCAGCCGCCTTCTCGGCCGACGTGGTCGACGTCGCGCTGGCGTGGCAACCGGTGCGCAGCGCGGCCACCGTGGCGGCCTACGTCTCGGTCGGCAGCGAGCCCGGCACGGGCCTGCTCCTCGACGCGCTCGCGCACGCCGGGAAGCGGGTGCTGCTGCCGGTGGTGCTGCCGGGGCTCGACCTCGACTGGGCGGCGTACACCGGTCGAGACGGCCTCGCCCCGGCGGTGCGCGGCCTCCTCGAGCCGACCGCCCCGCGCCTCGGACGCGAGGCGATCGCCCGGGCCGACGTCGTGCTCGTGCCGGGCACGGGCGTCTCGCTCGACGGCACGCGGCTCGGCCAGGGTGGTGGCTGCTACGACCGCGCCCTGCCCCGCGTCCTCCCCGGCACCCCCGTCGCCGTGGTGCTGTACGACGACGAGGTCGGGCTCGACGTGCCGGCCGACCCCCACGACGTGCCGGTCGGCTTCGCCCTCACGGGCAGTGGGGTGACGGCGTTGGCGGCTACTCCGCGGGCGTGAGGACCAGCCGGTCCCCGGCTGCCGCCTCGACGGCGTCGCGGGAGAAGGCCCAGGGCAGGGTCTCGCCGTCGACGTAGAGCTCGGTCTGGTCGGAGTAGTGCGACGAGGTCGGGTGCCCGGAGACGCCGGTGAGGTTGATCCACCGGGAGTCGTCCCAGTCGGCGAGCGAGACCACCATCCGCATCGACGGCGCGGCCGTGACCTCGAAGCCCTCGACCGCGTCCCACGACGTGGCGTCGACGACGGACGAGCCGCCGCCCACCTCCCAGCCGGTGCGGTTGAAGAAGCGCTCGACCGGCGCCACACCCGAGTCACCGAGCGTGGCGTTGCGCAGGTCCATCCGGTGCAGCCGGCCCCACTCCCACAGGCGCGGGTCGCGGGACTGGCGGCGCGTCATCTCGTCGCGCGCGTCGACGAGCGCGGCCCGCAGGATGTCGTCGCGGGTCTCCACGACGTCGTCGGTGCGCACGTCGTCCCACCACGGCCCGGCGGGCTCGGAGAGCATCTGCCCGACCACGCGGAACCACCGGTCACCGCCGTCGGGCCAGGTGCGCTGGCGCAGGTCGTCGTGGAAGGTCTTCTCCAGGATCGTGCGCCACACGACGTTGAAGTAGGCCGCGGCGGGGCTGTCGGCGGGTGAGGAGAAGTCCCACTGCCGCAGCAGGTTGAGCGCGTTGCGGTAGTAGGGCGACGGCAGCGCCTCGACGTCGAGGAGGTAGGGCACGAGGGTCTCGGCCATCGGGTTCGCCGAGTCGAGCTGGAGCGCGGCCATCTCCGGCACCGACAGCTCCCCCTCGGCCTCGAGCAGCTCGCGGATGCGCGTCGAGCGGTAGCCGTAGTCCCAGTCCTTGGTGAGCAGGTAGGGGTAGCGCTCGTCGATGACGGCCTGGTTGGCCGTCGCGATGAAGCCCTCCTCCGGGTCGAGCACGCTGGGCAGCCCGTCGAAGGGGATGTAGTCGCCGGTCCAGTCGTTGGCGCTGATCCAGCCCTCCACCGGCATGGTGCCGTCGTTGCCACCGCGCCGGATCGGGATCCGGCCTGGTGACTGGTAGCCGATGTGACCCTCGCGGTCGGCGTAGACGAGGTTCTGCGCCGGCACGCTGAAGTCGGCGGCGGCGGCGCGGAAGGAGTCCCAGTCCGAGGCCCGGTTGAGGGCGAGGATCGCGTCGGCGGTGGGTGCCGGCTCGAGGGCGGTCCACGCCAGCGCGACGGCGTACCCGCTCCCCCGCTCGCCGGGCTCGTCGGTCGGTGCGTTGGCGCCGACGGTCGCGAACTCCGACGAGACGTCGCTGATCAGCGGTCCGTGCACCGTCTCGCGCACGCGCAGCTCGACGTCGTCCTCACCGCGCACCTCGATGGTCTCGGTGCGCACCTCCATCGCCTCGGTCCCGCCGTCGCGGACGTAGCGGTCGTCGCCCTCGGTCTGCTCGAGGAAGAGGTCGGTCACGTCCGGGCCGAGGTTGGTGAAGCCCCAGGCGATGTCGGCGTTGTGGCCGATGATGACGCCGGGGACGCCGGAGAACGTGAAGCCCGCGGTGTCGAGCGTGCAGTCGGGCGCCTGCTCGCGGCAGTGCAGCCCCATCTGCATCCAGATCCCCGGCTGGCTGATCCCCAGGTGCGGGTCGTTGGCCAGGATCGGCGCGCCGGTCGCGCTGTGCTCGCCGTCGACGACCCACGAGTTGCTGCCGATGCCGCGGCCCTTGCCGATGAGCGCGGGCATCGCGTCGAGCCGGTCGCGCACGCGCTCGAGCGCCGTGACCACCCCGGGGGCGTACGCCGGCCGGCGCGGGTTGCGGGTCGCGTTGCCCGTCGCGTTCTGCTCGAAGACGCCGTCGACGACCCCGCCGCCGCTGACGATCGTCGGGTGCTCGTCGAAGGGATAGCCCGGCCACAGCGACGCGACCTCGTCCTCGGTGTGGTCGAGCGAGAGCAGCACCCGGTCGACCTCGGCCTCCATGTTGCCGCGCAGGTCCCACGCCATGGCCTTGAGCCAGGCGAGCGAGTCGACGGGCTCCCACTCCTCCGGCGTGTAGTCGAGCCCGGTGAGGCCGAGGATGCTGTACTCCGCCGCCAGCTGCGAGGGGCTGCGGTCGCCGATGTAGGCGTTGACGCCGGCGGCGTAGGCCGTCAGGGCGTCGCGGGTCGCGGGCTCCAGCAGGGCCAGCTCGCGCTCGGCGACCCGACGCCAGCCCATCGTCCGGATGAAGCGGTCGGTCTCGAGGGTGTCGGGACCGAAGATCTCCGAGAGCCGGCCCGCCGTCACGTGGCGACGGAAGTCCATCTCGAAGAAGCGCTCCTGCGCGTGCACGAAGCCCTGCGCGAACATCAGGTCGGCGTCGGAGTCGGCGTAGACCTGCGCGATGCCGTGCTCGTCGCGCACCACCTCCACCGACGCGGACAGGCCCGGCACCTCGATCTCGCCGTCGGTCTGCGGCAGCGGACGGCGTACGACGACCACGACCGCCACGGCCAGCACGAGGAGCAGCAGCACGAGGCCGAGGGCGATCCAGGCCGTCCAGCGCACCGCCCGGGGCGCGCGCCGGAAGGCCTGCCAGCGCGAACCGCGGGTGGGCTCGGCCTTCTGATCGGTCGCGGCGGAACTGGTGGCGGAGTCGGTGGTGTCGGCAGGCTCGGTCATCGCTCGACCATTGTGCCGTACCATTGGCAGTCGAAGGGCTCGAGTGCCAGCGCGTCGCGCCGGCCCGGCCGATCCCGTCAGTCGCTCTCCAGTCGCTTTCCGAGGACCCACATGCCGACCTACCAGTACGCCTGCACCGAGTGCGGCCACTCCTTCGAGCAGTTCCAGAGCTTCAGCGAGGACGCGCTGACCGTCTGCCCCGAGTGCGACGGCCGGCTGCGCAAGCTCTACAACGCCGTCGGCGTGGTGTTCAAGGGCTCCGGGTTCTACCGCACCGACAGCCGTTCGGACGCGTCCTCCTCGACCCCCGCCTCGACGTCCGCGTCCACCTCGAAGTCGTCCTCCTCGTCCTCGTCCTCCTCCGACGGCGGCTCCTCGTCGTCGTCGACCGCAGCGTCCAGCAGCTCGTCCTCCTCGACGTCCTCCTCGTCGTCGTCCTCCTCGGACTGACCTCCTCCGACTGATCTCCCCCGGCTGACCTCCCCTGTGGAGAGGCCGAGCGGGAGCACGCCCGTCCGGCCTAGCGTCGATGCATGTTCCCGGGACTCCCGCCGGCGCGGCGTCGGCTGCGCGCCGCGCGCCACCAGCTGCGGCGCCGTCGTCGGCTGATCGCCGCCGCACTCACCGCCGCCGCCGCCCTCGCCGCGCTACGCACGCTCGCCCCGCCACCGGCCGAGACCGTCGAGGTGCTGGTCGCGGCGCGCGACCTGCCCTCGGGCTCGCTCCTCGAGGAGGACGACCTGGTCGTGCGCGACTGGCCCGTCGACCTCGCCCCGCCCGACGCCCTGCCCGACGCCGGGGTCGGCGCGGCCGGCCGCGTGCTGGCGGCACCGATCGGCCGCGGCGAGGTACTGACCGGCGTACGCCTGGTCGGTCCGGGGCTGGCGCTGGCCCACCCCGGCGAGACGGTCGTGCCGGTCCGGCTGCCCGACGCGGGCATGGCCGCGCTGCTGCACGCGGGCGACGAGGTCGACCTGCTGGCGACCGACCCGGGCACCGGCGAGGCCGTCCTGGTGGCGCGCGACGTCACCGTCCTCGCGACCCCGACGGGCGTCCCCGAGGGTCCGGCGGGCGGATCGGGCGGAGCACTCGTCGTGGTCGGGGCGAGCGCCGACGAGGCGGTCACGATCGCGGGCGCCGCGCTGACGCAGTTCCTCACCGTGTCGTGGAACCGCTAGCGTGAGGAGCACGCACCGTCCGCGGCTCCTCTCGGGGCCCCGTCAGAAGGAGAACCCAGCATGAGCGGCTTCAAGGCCTTCGTCCTCAAGGGCAACCTGGTCGAGATCGCCACCGGCCTGATCATGGCGCTCGCCTTCGCAGCGGTCGTCACCACCTTCACGGAGTGGCTCACCGGCCTGCTGCCCAACACCGACGACTTCTTCAGCGGCGAGGCCGGCAGCTTCGGCGCCTTCCTCAACGCGCTGATCTCGTTCCTGATCATGGGCGCCGTCGTCTACTTCTTCATCGTGCTGCCCTACACCAAGGCGCGCGAGCGCTTCTTCCCCACCGAGGAGGCCGGCGCGGCCCCCGACGTCGCCCTGCTCGAGGAGATCCGCGACCTGCTCCGCGCTCGCGGCGGCGCGGTCTGAGCCACCCCGTCGTACGACGCTCACCGGCCCGTCCCCGACCGGGGGCGGGCCGTTCGTCGTCCGGCTGGTCACTCCCGCTCCCGAGACGCCCCGTTCAGCGGTGGCTGAGCCACACTCGCGAGCCCGTGAACGTGGGTGGACCACCGCCCGCCCGCGCGTCGTACGGCGGCGCGCCGGGGCGGTCAGCCGTGGTGGCGGTCAGCCGTGGTGGCGGTCAGCCGTGGTGGGGCGGGACCTGGTCGCGGTACCAGTCGTCGCCCTTGCCCGAGCGGTCCTCGCGCGGGTCGCGGTCGTCGCTCGTCTGCTCGGGCGCGCCGTCCCCGAACACCGCCGCCAGCCGGCGACGGCGCTTCCACTCCGGCTCGCGCTCGGCCGCCGGGGCCACCGGGTCGGCGGGACCGGTGGTGTCGGTGGCGTCGGTGGCGTCGTCGGGGGTCACGAGCAGGTCAGGCGCAGATGCCGGGGACGGGCTCCGGCTCGGTCGTGGCCGGGGCGTCAGGGCTGGCGGTCTCGCTCGGCGAGGCCGTCTCGGTCGGCGTGGGGGTCTCGGAGGGCGTCTCGGAGGGCGTCGGGGTCTCCCCGTCCGCGGTCGGCGACGGCGTCTCCGAGGATTCGGGCGGTCCCTCGGCGCTGACGGAGTTGCCGCCGAGCAGACGCGGCGGGATCGCCTTGTCCTCGTTGATGAGCTCCCAGATCTTCTCGGCCTCGGGCGTCCAGTAGACCTTGCCCCAGAACTCGGAGTCGCGCGGGTAGTACTCGGTGGGCAGCGTGACGAACTGGACCTTGTCGAGGCCGATCCCCTGCAGCTGCATCGCCACCTTTCCAAGCCGGGTCACCGAGGCGAACTCCTCGTCGGTGGTCAGCGACTTGGTGGCCGCGTCGAGGAACTTCACGACCTTGTCGAGCCGCGTCAGCGTGCCCGCCGACTGCACCTCGCGGACCAGCGCGCCGATGAACTCCTGCTGGCGCCGGATCCGGGAGATGTCGTTCTGCTGGAGCTGCTCGCCCACGTAGCGTGCGCGGACGTAGTCGAGCGCCTGGTCGCCCGAGAGGACCGACGGGTTGCCCTTGGGGACGAAGATCTGGTGCTCGCGGTCCACGATGTCCTCGGGCACGCACACCGGCACACCGCCGACGGCGTCGACCATGTCGCCGAAGCTGGCGAAGTCGACGACGACGAAGTGGTCGACGTAGATGCCCGTGGTCGTCTCGAGCTGGTCGAGGGTGCAGACCGGGCCGCCCTCGGTGTAGGCGGCGTTCCACATCACGTCGGTCGCGGCGGCGGAGTCGCCGTCGTTGCACTCGGGCCGGTCGATGATCGAGTCGCGCGGGATCGAGACGGCGTACGCCCGGCTGCGGTCCGCGGAGAGGTGCACGAGGATGGTGGTGTCGGAGCCGCCGCCGCCCTCCGCGTCGATGTCGCAGCCCTCGCAGTCGCGCGAGTCGGAGCCCATCACGAGGATGTTGAGCGGCTCGCCGTTGCCGGTGTAGACCTTCTCGGGTCGCTCCTCGTCACCGAGCGCGTCGAGCGAGAGCCCCTCGATGTTGCCGTTGAGGTGGCGGATGAAGTACACCGTGCCGAGCCCGGTGATGAGGGCCAGCACGACCGCGCTGATGAGGATGACGCGTCCCACGGTGTGCTTGCGGGCGGCCTTGCCGCGGCGCTTGGGCGCGCCCGCAGGAGATTCGGGGCGCGACTCGTCCGACACGTGGGCACCTTCGCAGGGGTGGGAACTGGACCGGGACGGAATCTACTTCACTCCGGCAAGTTTGCCGCCCTCCGCAGCGCCGACCCCTGCGCTCGGGACTGCTCAGGTACGACGGCGCGCGGCGAGGAGACCGATGAACTCGTCGGCCATCTCGAGCTGGCGCACCAACCGCTCCCGCCGCTCGGCGGCCTCCCCCGACACGGCCGCGAGGCGATCGCGTGCGGCCTGCCCGGCCGCCGGGTCGGACGACGCGTCGTCGAGCACCTCCAGGTCGCCCATCACGGCCTTCATCTCCTCGATGCTGAACCCCAGGGGCTTCATCCGCCGGATGACGAGGATCTTGTCGACGTCGGACTCGGTGTAGAGCCGGAAGCCGCCGTCGGTGCGGCCCGACGGCGTGAGGAGTCCGACCTCCTCCCAGTGGCGCAGGCTGCGCAGGGACAGCTCGGTGCGCGCGGCCACCTCGCCGATGTGCATCACGGCCCCCTCGACGGACTGCTCGCCCACGACCGCGCCCTCCTGCCCTTCGATTTCAACCCTACCCTCACGTAAGGGTAGGTTTGTTGCTCGTGCCTGCCACCACCGACTCTATGGCCCAGTCCGAGCCCGCACCCGAGCCCACTGTGCGAGCCGCGCTGCGCTCGCCCCGGATGCTGCGCACCGAGGTGCTGGCCGGCCTCGTCGTCGCGCTGGCCCTGATCCCCGAGGCCATCTCGTTCTCCATCATCGCCGGGGTCGACCCGCGCATCGGCCTCTTCGCGTCCTTCACGATGGCGGTCTCGATCGCCTTCCTCGGCGGTCGTCCGGCGATGATCTCGGCAGCCACCGGCGCCATCGCGCTGGTGATCGCGCCGGTGATGCGCGACCACGGCTACGACTACCTGATCGCCACGGTGCTGCTCGGCGGGGTCATCCAGGTTGTGCTGGGGCTGCTGGGCGTGGCCCGGCTGATGCGCTTCATCCCGCGCCAGGTGATGGTCGGGTTCGTCAACGCGCTGGCCATCTTGATCTTCCTCGCCCAGGTGCCCCACCTGGTCGACGTGCCGTGGCTGGTCTACCCGATGGTCGCCGTCGGCATCGCGGTCATCGTGGGCTTCCCACGCCTCAACAAGGTGATCCCGTCCCCGCTCGTCGCGATCGTCGCGCTGACCGGCTTCGCCCTGCTGGCCGGACTGTCCCTGCCCGACGTCGGCGACGAGGGCGAGCTGCCCGACAGCCTGCCGGCCCTCTTCCTCCCCGACGTGCCGTGGACCCTCGACACCCTGCAGGTGATCGCGCCCTACGCCGTGGCGATGGCGCTCGTCGGCCTGCTGGAGTCGCTGCTCACGGCCAAGCTGGTCGACGACATCACCGACACCCACTCCGCCAAGACACGTGAGGCGTGGGGCCAGGGCGCGGCCAACGTGGTCACCGGCTTCTTCGGCGGCATGGGCGGCTGCGCGATGATCGGCCAGACGATGATCAACGTGAAGGCGTCCGGCGCCCGCACCCGGATCTCGACCTTCCTCGCCGGCGTCTTCCTGCTGGTCCTGGTCGTCGGCTTCGGCGACGTCGTCGCGCTCATCCCGATGGCCGCGCTCGTCGCCGTCATGATCATGGTCTCGGTCGGCACCTTCGACTGGCACTCGATCCAGCCGTCGACGCTCCGGCGGATGCCGAAGTCGGAGACCGCCGTCATGCTGGCCACGGTCGTCGTGACCGTGCTGACCCACAACCTCGCGATCGGCGTCGGGGTCGGCGTGCTGGTCGCCATGACCCTGTTCGCGCGCCGCGTCGCCCACCTCACGGAGACGCACCGCGAGCTCGTCACGAACCGCGACGGCACGACCAGCGCGGTCTACCGCGTCACCGGCGAGCTGTTCTTCGCCTCGAGCAACGACCTCTACACCCAGTTCGACTACGCCGGCGACCCCGCCCACGTCGTCATCGACCTGTCGCAGTCCCACGTCTGGGACGCCTCCACCGTCGCCTCGCTCGACGCCATCACCACCAAGTACGCCCGCAAGGGCAAGACCGTGGAGATCGTCGGCCTCAACCCGTCGAGCGCCGAACGCCACGAGCGGCTGTCCGGCTCGCTGCCGTCCCACTGACCGATGTGCTGATGCGCAGCGGTGTACGCCGTCGTGGCAGGATGCTTCCCGCCGCAGCACCACCGGTGACGTGGCACCGCCCCAGTAGCTCAGTGGATAGAGCAGCCGCCTCCTAAGCGAAAGGTCGCAAGTTCGACTCTTGCCTGGGGCACCACCGCAAAACCGCAGGTCAGATACGCGAATCCCGCGCTGACCTGCGGTTTTGTCATTGTTCGCTCCGTGTCGGGCTATGCCGTGGCGTGTCGCACTGGTGCGTCCGGTGCTCTGCGAAACGCTCGACAGCGGCGTTGACGGCGTCGATCTATGGGAATTCTATGTCAATTTCTCGGCCCCTCAGGGCGCCGAAGCCCGGTCAGCGCCCAAGTCCTCGCCCCGTACCGGACCTGCTCACCAACGCACTCAAACACACGCCGCCCGGCAGCACCGTGACAGTGACCGGCACGGCCGGACCGACCAGCGCCGGCTTCACGGTCCACGACGACGGCCCCGGATTCGCGCCCGACCTCGCACCGCACGCGTTCGAGCGCTTCACCCGCGGGGACGCAGCCCGGAGCCGCGGGGGCGCCGGCCTCGGACTATCACTGGTGCAGGCCATAGCTGGCGCCCACCGTGGCAGGGTGACACTCGCGAGCCAGCCGGGCGACACCGCGATCGACGTCGTTCTGCCACGTCCATGATCCTCGGGACAACTCGCATGTGACCGCCTCCGCAGGCCGGCCTTGCTCAGCGGCCGGCGCGCCCCTGGGTCTGTCGACAACGCTCGACCGTCTCCGGCGTCAACTTCTCGTAGTCACCGCGTCCCACCGTGTCAACGACGGTCGAAAACTGACCCCTTTCCGACGGTTGAAAATTGACCCCCTCAGTTTCTAGTTCTCTTCGTTGACGGCCGCGGGGACGCGGCCGAGCTCTCGGTTCTTCAGCCGGTAGGAGTCGCCCTTCAAGGCGATGACCTCGGCGTGGTGGACGAGCCGGTCGATCATCGCGGCGGCGACGGTGTCGTCGCCGAAGACCTCGCCCCAGCGGGCGAAGTTCTTGTTGGACGTGACGATGAGGCTGGCGCGTTCGTAGCGCGATGAGACGAGCTGGAAGAACAGGTTGGCGGCCTCGGGTTCGAACGGGATGTAGCCGACCTCGTCGATGACCAGCACCGGGTAGCGGACCAGCCGGCGGAGCTCGTCTTGCAGCCGGCCCGCGTGGTGGGCTTCGGCGAGCCGATCGACCCACTGGCTGGCGGTGGCGAACTGGACGCGGTGCCCTGCCTGGCAGGCCCGGATCGCCAGCCCGGTGGCCAAGTGGGTCTTCCCGGTGCCGGGCGGGCCGAGGAGCACGACGTTCTCCTTGCCAGCAACGAAGTCCAAGGTGCCCAGGTGCGCGATCGTCTCCCGCTTCAGGCCACGGGCGTGGTCGTAGTCGAAGTCTTCCAGACTCTTGCGGGCCGGGAACCGGGCTGCGCGGATCCGTCCCTCCCCACCATGGGACTCCCGCGCTGACACCTCGCGTTGCAGGCACGCGGCCAGGAACTCCTCATGGGTCCAGGACTCCTCGCGCGCCCGCTCGGCCAGCCGGGCGACCGATTCGCGCAGCGTGGGTGCCTTCAACGCCCGCGTCAGGAACTCCAGCTCGCTCGTGACATCGCGGCCGGTCCTCGGTGCCGACTTCGTCCGGGTGGCCATTACGACACCTCCTCGTCGACCAGCTCATCGACGAGGCCGAGTGCTAGGTCGTAGCACCCGAGTGAGCGGATCTCGACCTCCTCGCCGGTCGCAGCGTCGGCGACTGGCCGCAGGAGGTCGGCTCGGCCGTGGCGCAGGTGTTTGGCGGCGACGGTGTGCTCGAACTCGGTGATGGTCTGGTGCCGTGCCCACACCCGGGCGTGGTCGGCCACGACCGCGCCCTCGCAGGTCACCCACACCCGGTCCAGGTCGGCGTGGACCTCGATCCGGCGCCCGACCACGGCGGGGTGGACGGAGTAGTCGTTCGAGTCGACGCGGACGTAGTGGTCACGCGGAAGCCGCAGCGTCTTGCGCCAGCCGACCTCGGGCGGGACCGGTGGCAGGGGCAACATCGCGGCCCGGTCGGCTTCGACCCGGTCACCGGGCGTGCAGCCCAGGACCCGCATCCGACGGGCGTTGGCCTTGGCGAAGAACCCGGCCAGCTGGACGTTGAAGTCCGCTGGCGACGCGAAACGCCGTCCGGGCAGGAAGGACCTCTCGAGGTAGTCATGCAGCCGCTCGAGCATCCCCTTGGCTTCAGGGTCGGCGGGCTTGCAGATGTACACACTCGCCCCCAGGACACCGCGGAAACCCTGGCAGTGACCGGTCAGCTCGGGTCGTCGTGCGCGCCACCGGCCGACGGCTCCTTCGCCGTCCCACACCAGCGTCTTCGGGACACCCTGCAGCTGGGTCGACAGCAGGTGCCACCAGCCCGCGTACAGATCCTCGGCTTCGCGCGAGGGGATCAAGATGCCACCGGACCAGCGCGAGTAACCGGTCACGCACGTCATCACCGGCAGCCGCTTCGCGGTCCGGGTCTGCCCGTAGCCGACCGGGAGCTCGATGTCGGGAAACCAGAAGTCGAACTGCGCCAGCTCACCGGCCTCATAGGTGGTCCGCGACGCAGGATCGGGCGGCAGATAGGCCGGACGCAGCTCGGCCACCCGCTGCTTGAACACCGTCATCCCACGGTCCCAGCCGACCCGCTCCGCGATCACCGTGGCCGGCATCGTCGGCACCGCCTGAAGCTGCTCACGGATCCGCGGCTCGAACACATCGACCGCGGACCCCACTGGCTTCCGCACGTACCTCGGTGGCCCGTCAACCGCCAGCGCCGCACGGACCGTGTTGCGCGAGACGCCCAACGTCCTGGCGATCATCTTGATCGGCAACCCCTCGGCCCGGTGCAACCTGCGGATCTCTGCCCAGTCCTCCACTGACAACACTCCCGTCCTCCTGCCTCACCGCTGGTGAGGTCAGGGTCTCGGAGGGGGGTCAGTTTTCGACCGGCGATAGGGGGTCAGTTTTCAGGCGTCGCCGACACA
This sequence comes from Nocardioides sp. T5, assembly GCF_048161455.1. Taxonomy (NCBI): domain Bacteria; kingdom Bacillati; phylum Actinomycetota; class Actinomycetes; order Propionibacteriales; family Nocardioidaceae; genus Nocardioides; species Nocardioides sp. T5. Next base: position 3,859,937 of record NZ_CP182415.1, read on the forward strand.
CCGCAACCTACTCGAATCAAGGAAGTGTTGCGCTGACCCCTGAGACCGTCGGCATGTGCGCGTGCTCATGAGTCGCCGTCAGACAAGCCGGCGAGTTGAAGATCCGCGTCAGGGCGCGTCTGAGTGAGGGGCAGGCAGCGAAGCCTACGGCTCGGAGGTTTATGTGTGAATCGGGAGATTCTGACCATCTGAGCCGCAGGTCGGTGCGATCGATCAACCCCTCCTAAGCGAAAGGTCGCAAGTTCGACTCTTGCCTGGGGCACCAGACCAGCACAAGCCCGCAGGTCAGATCTGCGAACACCGTGCGATCCAGCATCCGCGGCCGTGCCGCACACGCCGAAGCAGCCGGGCCTGCAACCGAACCGACGCTCGTTCATGCCGTCTCGCCGTCGGGGAGGTTGTCGACTCCACAGCCGTGACTGGACGGTTGCCGATGCTCGGCCGGGGACAGGTGGACAGGACCTCGACGCCGTTCCTGGCGACCGTGACAAGACCGACCGACCGCACGTCCGGCCGGTCAGTGGGGCTGCCAGCCATGCCCACCGCGCCGAGCCTGTGCACACTGCGCGTCAGGCGCTGCTGCGAGCCTCCGGCTCGTGCATAATAAGCCGGAGCGCGGTCGGGTTCCAGCCGTTGCACGGGTTGCGCGACTGCGGGCAGTTCGAGATCGCCACCACGAGGTCCATGTCGGCACGCAAGTCGATGTAGTCACCCGCCTTGCTCGGGCTCTCCTCGATCGCGGTCGCGCCGTCCGCTGCGACCGTCACATTCATGAAGATGTTGAAGTTGTACGGGATCTCAGGTTCAGGAATGTCGTACGGGGCGAGCGCCTCCTCGAAGTTGCCGCGGCAGCTCGCCGTGCCTCGCACGCCGTAACGAAACTCGTTCGTGGCGGCGCTGCACCCCCCGCTGATCACGTCATGGACGCCGACCGTGTCCTCGAGGATGGTCATCATCGGCCTGGCTCGGGTTGAGTACAGGTGATGTCCGGTTTTGAGAAAGACTGTCTGGTTGAGCAGCTGGGTGTTCGGCGGCGAGAACTTGTCCGCATGGTCCGCGGCGTTGAAGCACAGCAGGTCCGGCACCTGCTGGCCCTCGACGTCGACGATGCGCAGCACTTGCCCCATGGCCATCTCGAACGCGATGCCCTGCTTGGCGGGGAGTATGTCGTCGAAGACGACGAGCGACCCAGTGAGGGCTTCAGTAGGAATCAAGCTGCATCTCCTTGGGTGGGTTGGGGGGGTCCTCGTCGAGCGCCTGCCGGAGGGCCCACCCGGTGGGGCGCGGGCGTTCCCACCCGCACGTGCCCTGCTCCGCTGGATCGTCGCCTTGCAGTGTCATCCCTGGCCTCTGGTGTCGTTCGACTGCCTTCCAACGCCTTGGAGCACAGCCCGCGGGTCCCTCAAGGTCGCGCCTCGGCGCAGATGGATACGCACTGCGGACAGCGGTCCTTGACCGCCGCGGCCACGAAGGGCACCTCCCACAGTCGGTGCCAGCTCGTGGCATCGAGCCCGCACGCCGTCAGCGTCGTCCCCATCTGCTTGGCGTGTGCCATGGAGGCGGCCTGTCGGGTGAGCCCCTCGGCCTCGGTGCGGACGACGAACTGGCACGCGGTGAACCAGTACGTCGTTGGCTGCTTCGCCGGTGCCGCGTGGGATGGTGCAGCACTTGTCGACATGGATGCCCTCCCGTGGCCGCCTGGCGTGATCAGCCGGCCGCGTTCGCGCCGGCGATCTTGCCAAAGACGGAACCGTTCGTCAGGCCCGAGCCACCCGGGTAGTTGAAGTAGAAGACGCCGCCGACGATCTCCCCTGCTGCGTACAGGTTGGGGATGACGCGCTGGTCCGTGTCCAGCACCTGTGCGTCGCGGTTGATGCGCAGGCCCCCGAACGTGAACGTGATGCCGCAGGTGACCGCGTAGGCCTCGAACGGCCCGTCCTCGATGGTGTTGGCCCAGTTCGTCTTGTTGACCGCCAGGCCGCTCGTCCCTCGTCCGTCCTTGACGTTCGGGTCGAAGGGGACGTCCTGGTCGACGGCTGCGTTGTAGGCGCGGATCTCGGCGAGGAAGCCTTCCGCGTCGACGCCGTCCATCTTCTTGGCGAGCTCCTCGAGGGTGTTCGCGGTGACCTTCGTGACCTGCTTGATGCGGTACTCGTCGCGCAGCAGGTGGCTGACCTTGCTGTCGAAGACCTGCCACGCGAACTGGCCGGGCTGTTCGAGCACCCGACGTCCGTACTTGGCATAGGTGTAGTTGCGGAAGTCAGCACCCTCGTCGACGAACCGCTTCCCCTCGGCGTTGACCATGACCGACCACGGGTAGCTGTGCTTCTGGAAGTGGTCGCCCACGGCCATGTCGCCGAACTCGGGAGCGTTGAGCTCCCAGCTCACGGCGTGGCAGCCGGACCAGTTGCCGGCCGGGCTGGCCCCGATGCTGAGCGCCATCTGGTGACCGTCGCCGGTGTTGAACTGGGTGCCGCGCACCTTGGCGAGGTCCCAGTTCGGGCCGAGGTACTGCGTCCGCCACGCGGTGTTCGCCTGGAAGCCGCCACTGGCGAGGATCACCGCGTCGGCGTGCTCCTCGCGGGTCACGCCGTGCTGGCGCACGGTGACCCCGGACACGCCGTTGTCGCCCGCGATGAGCGAGAGCACGCGGGCGCCGTACTCGACCTGCACGCCAGCGTTGGCGGCCGCCTTGGTGAGCGCGTCGACGAGGCCGGGACCGCCGCCGGAGACCTCGACGGTCAGTCCGCCCCAGAACTTGAAGCGGCCGTCGATCTTGAACGCCTGGCGGCCGTAGATCGGCACGAACCGCACGCCCTGCTTGTTCATCCACTGCAGCGTCGGCAGGCTCTCGTCGGCCAGGACGCTCGCGAGCTCGGGGTCGGTCCGGTACTCGGTGACGCGCGCGAGGTCGTCGTAGAAGTCCGAGGCGGAGTAGCTGCCGAAGTCGGTGTTCGCCAGCTCCTCGTCGGTCAGCTCGGGCATCAACGTGAGGAGGTCGTCGACCCCGTCGTACGCCACCCGCATCGCGCCTGCGGTGAAGGCGGTGTTCCCGCCCTTCAGCTCGCCCTCGGCGCGCTCGAGCACCACGACGTCCGCGCCGTTCTCCCGGGCAGAAAGTGCCGCACACAGGGCCGCGTTGCCCCCGCCTACGACAATGACTCGCTTCGACATTTTGCCGCCTCTCGTATCGTCTGGATGCAACTGTATACAAAGAGATCCACGAAGTTCAAGCGCAGCACGAACCGAATCTGGCGCAGATCTGCGGGTGGGGAGACTCAGGGCGACTGATCAGCCGACTGGACGTCCGCATCTGCATGCTGGTGGATGCTCCCGTTCACATGCGTGAGCGGCACCCCCGTCCCACCCCATCGGAGGGCCACGATCTCCGCGCCGATGCTCATGGCCGTCTCGGGCGCAGTACGCCCGCGCAGGTCCAGCCCGATGGGAGAGCGAAGCCTCGTGAGCTCGGCGTCGGTCACCCCTGCCGCGCGCAGCCGCGCCAGGCGGTCCTCGTGGGCCTGCCGCGACCCCATCGCGCCGACGTAGCCGACCTCGGGCAGCCGGAGCGCCACCTCGAGGAGCGGCACGTCGAACTTCGGGTCGTGCGTCAGCACGGTCAGCGCCGTGCGCGCGTCGAGACGCCCGGCGTCGCGCTCGGCAGCGAGGTAGCGGTGCGGCCAGTCCACGACGACCCGGTCGGCGTCGGGGAACCGCTCAGGGGTGGCGAAGACCGGGCGGGCATCACACAGGGTGACGTCGTAGCCGAGGAAGCGTCCCGCTGTCGTCATGGACCGGGCGAAGTCGATGGCGCCGAAGACGATGAGGCGTGGGGCGGGCGCGAAGGAGCAGACGAAGACCCGGCACCCGGTCTCAAGCCGTTGCCCGTCGGGGCCGTACTCGATGACGCCGTCCTGCCCCGCGGAGAGCAGGCCCAGGCCATCGTCCAGGACCGCCTGGTCGAGCCGGTCGCTGCCCAGGTCGCCGGTCGCGGTGCCACCGGTCGGGGGTGACGCGGTGGAGCCGGGGTGGTCCGGGCGCAGCACCAGTCGTCGCCCGACGCGGGCCGGGTCGGGGTGCTCGATGACGGTCGCCAGCGCCACGGGCCGACCTGCCTTGACGTCGGCGACGAACCGGTCGAGGTCGACGAAGCTCGTCTTGTCGATGGCGGTCACCAGGATGCCGAGCTCTCCGCCGCACGTGAGCCCGACAGAGAACGCCTCGTCGTCGGAGACGCCGAACCGGTACAGTGCTCCGTCGCGGGTCTCTCGGACGTCGGTCGCGAGGTCGTAGACGGTGCCCTCGACGCAGCCCCCGGAGACCGACCCGACTACGGTGCCGTCGGGTCCGACGAGCATGGTCGCCCCGGGCGGCTGGGGGGCCGAGCGGAACGTGTCGACGACGGTCCCGGCACCGACGACCTCCCCGGCCGACCACCAGGCGAGCAGCTCGTCGAGGACCTCACGCATCTCGCATGCCTTGTCAGCGCCGTCGGGCTGCCGTGACCCGCCTGACGGGGTTGCGCGACCTGTGACGCCGGATGACTCCATCCGCCCCGGCGGCGCGAAGGGCGTCGTCGTCCGCCGAAGAGGCGCTCGGGCCGGCCAGCAGCGGTGACTCCAGACCGGCGCGACGCACCTCTTCGACCGCCAGGCACATCCAGGTCGTCGCGTCGCCCGAGGTGACGGCGCCGGTGTCGGCCACGATGCCGTGCACGACACCGGTCTGGGCCACCCGCGCCACCGACATCAGCGACCACGGCGTGGTGGCCACGACGAGAACGGGGCGACCGGTCTGCGTGGCGAGTGCCGCACCCAGCTCGGCGAGCGCGGCGACGTCAGCGACCGCAGGCCCCATCGGCGTCAGCGCGATGGCGGCGGCCGCGTCCAGTCCGGCCCGGGTGGCGTCACGCCAGAACGTCGGGACGTCCTCGGGCCTGCCCAGGCGCGCCTCGACCACGTACGCCGGCGCGGCCGCGACGTCGGCCCCTCGGACACCGGAGCGCATCGCCTGATGCGTGATCCACACCGGCTCGGCTGAGACCGCCTTGTCCCCCAGGTCCGCCCGGGACTCGATGTGGGTGAAGTGTCGGCTGCGGCGCAGCAGGCCCAGCAGTGCGTGCAGCAACGGCATCGGGTCGACCATGTCCACCGGTGCCACCACCCCCGGCTCGGACCGGGCGACGGCGCCGGGCTGGACCATCGCGGCGGCACGCACAGCATCCGGACCCTGCACGCCCGGGACGGCACCCGCTCCGGTGGCCTCCACGATCTCGATCGGGCGGCCCGTGTCGGTCCCGGTGGTCTCGCCCACGGGGAGCTCGCCCATGCGCCGCGAGAACTCGTCGACGAACCCCTCGGTGATCTGGTCGGCCTTCTTCAGCATCACGGCCTGGCCGAACTGGCCGAGCTTGCCCGAGATGGTGAACTCGGTGTGCACGACCAGCAGGGACGCGGTCTCGCCGCTCTCCTCGACCGCGAGGTCCATCCGGCCGACAACCTCCCCGCCGACCCGCCGGTCCGATCCCCTCATCTGCAGCACTGCGCGGCGGGCGTCGACATCGTGTTCGGTGATGCTGACGGTGCCGTCGAGGTTGACCTTGACGGGGCCCACCTTGACGATGAAGTTGCCCGCGTACACGCCGTCCCCTGTGTCCCGGACGCCGGACGCGCCGGGGAGGCACTCCCCGACGAAGGGGATGTCGACGACACGCTCGAACGTCTCGGCAGCCGCGGCGTCGATGACGATCCGCCTGTCTACGATCATGGCTTGTTCTCTCCTGCTCCAGTTGCTCGGGCCGAGGCGTCGCGTGCGTTCGTGAGCGCTCGCGAGATCAGGTTTCGGGTCATCTCGGTGCGGTACCAGCCACTGCCGCGCACGTCCTCGATCGGGTCCAGCGCGTCGGCATAGGCCTGGCCGATCCGCGCGATCCGCGCCTCGTCCAGCCGATGACCGATCGCCTCCCTCTCCACCTCCCGCAGCCGCAGGGGAACCTCTGCGGCAGCACCCACGCTGACCCGCACGTCGGCGCACGAGCCGTCGTCGTCGACGCGGACCAGTACTGCCACGCCGACGCACGGACGGTCCTCTGCCGACCTGGAGGAGTACTTCAGGTACGAGGTGAAGGCGGCCGGGTCCGTCACCGGGACGTGCAGGTGGGAGATGACCTCGTCGGGCTCGAGGCTGGTCTCGTAGAAACCGACGAACAGGTCCGTGGCGGCGATCTCGCGGGTCCCGTGCGGGCCGACCGCGGTGACCCACCCGTCGAGGAGCACCACGGGCGCAGGGGGGTCGGAGGCGTAGTCGGCCTCGGCGAGCACCCCGCCCACGGTCGCGGCCGCGCGGATGCGCGGGTTGCCGACCACGGCGAAGGACTGCGCCAGGACGGGAGCGTGCTCCCGCACGAGCTCGGAGCGGTCGACCTCGGTGTGCTTGACCAGGGCGCCCAGGGTGAGGACGCCATCGGCGACCGTGATCCGGTCGAGGTCGGGGATCCTGCTCAGCGAGACCAGGCCCTCGGGGTCGACCAGCTTCTGCCCCATGAGCAGCGACAACGCGGTCGCGCCGGCCACGACCTTGGCCTGCCCGTCGTAGTCGGCAAGGATCTCGCAGGCCTCGGCCAGGGTGCGAGGGAAGAAGATCGGCGGAGAGCTCACTGGTCCTCGCCTGCCCGTCCACCTGCGGCCGAGGGAGCGTCTCCCGTGACGGGCTCGTCGGCGCTCGGCTCCCCCACGAACTCCCGCGCTGCGGCCATGATCTGGGTGTAACTGCCGCACCGGCACACCTGCCCACTGAAGGCCTCGTGGACGTCCTTCTCGCTCGGGTGGGGATTCCTGCGCAGGAGTGCTTCGAGAGCGAGGATGAAGCCGGAGGTGCAGTAGGAGCACTGGAACGCGCGGTGACGCAGGAACGCCTCCTGGACCGGGGAGAGGTCGCCTTCCCCGTCGTCGAGACCCTCGATGGTGGTGATCTCGGCGTCGGCGCACAGGCCGGCCAGGGTCAGGCAGCTGTTGACGGCGGCGCCGTCACGCAGCACCGTGCAGGCGCCGCAGATCCCCACACCGCAGCCGCTCCGAGCGCCGTGCAGACGCAGCTCGTCGCGCAGGACCTCGAGAAGTGGTTGCGTGGTGCGGGCGGTGACCTTGCGTCGCTGCCCGTTCACGTTCAAGGTCAGCTGGACCTCGCCCTCCTCGTCGGGCAGGAGGACCAGGGTCTCGTCGTCGCTGCTCATGCCACACCGCCCTCTGCACCGGTCCGTGATGTCGATCCCTTCGCCTCCTGCAGGGCCCGGTACACCCGCTCCGAGGTCAGGGGCAGCGAGGTCACGCGCACCCCGGTGGCCCGGTAGACGGCGTTGCTCATCGCAGGTGCAATGGGCGGCAACGCCGGTTCGCCTAGGCCGTGCGGCTCCCCGCGCTCGGGGTCCTCGACAAGGTCGAAGGAGCGGTCGGTCGGTAGGTCCTCCATGGTGGGGACCATGTAGTCGGCCAGGCTCCCGTTCACCAGCTGCCCGTCGGTGTAGACGAGCTCCTCGAACAGCGCGTTGCCGACGCCGAACAGCAGGCAGCCTTCACACTGGTGCTGCGCACCGACCGGGTCGATGACCTTCCCGGCGAACACGGCACCGTGGTAACGCTCGAGGGTGACACGTCCGGTCCCGAGGTCGACTGCGACCTGCGCGGCACCGATCGACTGGTGCCAGTGCGCGGAACCGATGCCCTGACCCGTGAACGGGTCCAGCCCGCCGGAGGTCGTGAAGGTTCCCTCCCCGAGCACGTCGCCGCTCATGGTGCGTCTGATGACGTCCGCCATGCTCATGCGGGTGTCGGGTACTCCGCGAACCTGAACCGCGCCCCGGTCGAACTCGATCTCCTCGACCGGGGCCTCCAGCAGGCCCGCGGCGAGGTGGCGGATCTTCTCGATGAGGTCCTCGGAAGCCCGCCCCAGGGCTTCGCCCATGGAGAACGCGGACCGGCTGGCGGTGGTCTGCTGGTCGTAGGGGGTCAGGTCCGTGTCGACGTAGGAGACCTGCACGTCGTCGATGAACACACCGAGGTGCGCGGCGACGTTGTAGGCCAGCGCGGAGCGGATTCCTTGGCCCATCTCCACCGAGCTCGTCAGGACCACCACGCTGCCGTCGTCGTTGACACGCACCGCGGCAGCGGAGGTCGAGGGGGTGATGGTGCCCTCGATGACCGCGCTGACGCCCCAGGCCCGTACGACGTCGCCGTCGCGTTCCACGGCCGGCACCCGGCCCCAGCCGACCTTCTCGGCGACGGTGTCGAGCATGTCGACGAAGTTGAGGTGGTCGAGCTGTTCGCCGGTGCAGAAGGTGTCTCCGTCGACAAGCAGGTTGCGGCGACGCAGGTCGACGGCGTCGATGCCGAGGTGCTCGGCGATCGTGTCCATCTGGTTCTCGTAGGCCCACGCGGCCTGGTTGATGGCGAACCCCCGGTACGCGCCGGCGGGCGGCGTGTTGGTGAGAACCGCGTGCGCGTTGATGCGGACGTTCGGGATCCGGTAGGGGCCGTTGAGCCCGTACCCGGCGAACATCACCTTGCGCGGGCTGATCGTGGCGTAGGCACCCGCGTTGTAGTAGGCGGTGGCTTCGCGAGCGACGATGACGCCCTCGGCGGTGACGCCGGTCCGCAGCCGCACCTTCATCGCATGCTTGGTCATGGTGACGAACTCCTCGTCACGGCGCAGGTGCATCCGCACTGGTGCCCGGCAGACCTTCGACATGAGCACCGCGACGGGCTCGATGGCGGCGTAGGCCTTCGCACCGAACCCACCGCCGACCGCCGGCACGATGACGCGCACCCTGCTCAAGGTGGTGCGCAGGAGCAGGGCGAGCTGGCGGCGGACGATGTGGGGCGTCTGCGTGTTGCTCCACACCGTGACGCCGTCAGCGCGCCAGTCGGCCACCACGGCGTGCGTCTCCAGCGGCACCGCACCGACGGCCGGACTGTCGTACCACTCGTCGAAGACGTGGTCGGCCTGCGCGAAGCCGGCCTCGACGTCACCGCGCTCGACGGTGAAGGTGTTGCAGATGTTGCGGTCGTGGTCGGCCCGCAAGGTGATATCCACGAACATCGGGTCGCGTTCCGGCACCTCGGTGAACAGGATGGGCGCCTGACCGCTGCAGGCCTCGATGGCGTCGAAGACCGCGGGCATCGGCTCGTAGGTCACCTCGACCAGCTCGGCGGCACGAGCGGCGGCATGAGCGGTCTCGGCGACGACGGCCACGACGGGTTCGCCGACGTAGCGCACCACGTCATGGGCCAGCACCGGCTGGTCGGCGAGCACGGGACCGAAGCGCGACGCGACGTCGTCCATGGCACGCAGGTCCTGCCCGGAGACCACGGCGCGGACGCCGGGGGCGGCCGCGGCCTGCGACGTGTCGACCTCCAGGATGCGCGCGTGCGGCAGCGTCGAGCGCACGACCTGGCAGTGCAGCATGCCGGGCAGGTCGTGGTTGATGACGTACGGCGTGCGGCCTGTCACCCGGTCTCGCGCGTCGAGCACGGTGTTCTCCTCCAACCCTCGATGTGTGTGACGGGTGGCTCAGACCGCTGCGGACCCGAAGCCCAGTCCTTCCATGAGCACGCTCGGGTCGTTGCGGGCCTGCTCGGTGGAGATGGTCTGCACGAACTGCCCGCGCACCATCACGTTCAGCTCGTCGACCATGTCGAGGGCGAAGCGCAGCTTCTGCTCCACGACCAGCACCGCGGTGCCACGGCGACGCAGCTCCTGGACGACGTCGACGACGAGTGCGAGGTGATGCTGGTCGAGGCCCTCGCTCGGCTCGTCCATCAGGACGAGGTCTCCGTTGCCGACCAGCGCGCGGCCCAGGGCGAGCATCTGCTGCTGCCCGCCACTCATCTGCCCGGCCGGCTGGGACCAGCGGTCGCGCAGGATGGGAAGGCGGTCGCAGACCTGGTCGACGGTCCACCCGTCGGAGCCGCGGTCGACGTGCGACACGCGGAGGTTCTCCCCCACGGTCAGCGAGCCGAACACGCGTCGGCCCTGGGGAACGAGCGTGATGCCCGCCGCCGCCACCTTCTCCGGGGCGACGCCGGTGAGGTCCTTGCCGTTGAACACCACGCGCCCGCGGCGTGCGCGCACGATGCCCATGATCGTGTACACGAGGGTGCTCTTGCCCATCCCGTTGCGGCCGATCACGCCGATGTGCTCTCCGCGGCCGATGCTCAGCGACGTGTCGTGCAGCACCTGGCTGTCGCCGTAGTAGGTGTCGAGCCCCTCGCACTCAAGCAACGTCATCGTGTTCTCCCAGGTAGGTCTCGATGACAGCACGCGACTTGCGGATCTGTGCGGGGCTGCCCTCTTCGAGGATGGCTCCTGCCGCCAGGACGGTCACCTGGCCGCAGAGTCGGAACGCGATGTCCATGTCGTGCTCGATGACGAGCAGCGCGAGGTCGCCGGGCAGGGCGTCGACGACCTGGGCGAGGATGTCGGCGTCCCGCCGGGACAGGCCTGCGGTGGGTTCGTCGAGCAGCAACACCTTGGGGTTGCCGGCGAGGGCCATCACGATCTCCAGGACCCGCTGCTGGCCGTAGGCCAGCTCCGCGACGGTGGTGTCCCGTCGGTCCCACAGCTCCCACGTGCGCAGGAGCTCCTCAGCTCGGGCCTTCACGCCCGGGATGCGGGTCAGTGGGCTCCAGAACTTGTTGCGGTCCACTCCGCGCACCGCCGCGAGCGCGAGGTGTACGTTCTCGCGCACGGTGAGCTCCGCGAACAGGTTGGTGATCTGGTAGGTGCGAGCCAGCCCCTTGCGGGCGCGCTGGTGCGGCTTGAGGGTGCCCACCGACTCGCCGAAGATCTCGACGGTGCCGGCGGTCGGCTTGATGTGGCCGTCCAAGACGTTGAAGAGCGTCGTCTTTCCCGCGCCATTGGGGCCGATCAGTGCGCGTCGTTCTCCGGTGTCGACGGTCAGGTCGATCCCTTCGAGGACCTTCAGGCCTCCGAAGTGGACCTTGATGTCACGGGCTGCAATGGCGGGTGCGGGGTTCATGAGACTGCCTCGCGTTCGGTGGGTCGGGCGTGGTCTTCGAGCGGGGCGGGTGAGTCGGCGGGCGCCTTGCGGCTCCGTCCGATGCCGAGGATGCCGTTGGGCAGGACCAGGATGGTCAGGATGTAGAACAGGCCAAGGACGGTGGTGTAGCGCTCGGTGTACTCCTGGAAGAACGCCTCGATCGCGATGATCACCGCAATGCCGATGAACGGGCCCAGGAAGAACCGCGAGCCGCCCACGATCGCGGCCAGGAGGACCGTTGCACTCAACGTCCACTCGAGCCCGTCGGTGCCGACGAAGCCTCGCTGCACGGCGTACAGCGCACCCAGGAAGGAGCACGCCAGGCCGGACACGACGAAGGCAGCGGCCTTGTAGATGCCGGGGTTGTACCCCAGGCTGCCCATCCGGCTCTCGCTCTCGCGCAGTCCGACGATGGCGCGTCCCATCGGGGAGAGCATGAACCACCACAGCAGGGCCATCACGGCGGCGCAGACGAGGACGGCGAACTGGTGGAACTGCTGACGAGATGCAAGCTCGAAGGGAAGGACGTCACGGAAGACACCGCTGATGCCCATGTCGCCCCCGGTGATTCGAGCGTTCTGGAACACGAGGCCGTAGATGGCCTGACCGACGGCGAGCGTCATGAGGAGCAGGTAGATTCCGCTGACGCGCTGACACAGCAGGCCCAGCACCAGACCCAGGCCGGCCCCCACGACGACGACACCGAGCAGGATGGTGCCGAGTCCCCATTCCCATCGGGTGACACCCAGGCCGACCACGTAGCCCCCGAGGCCGAAGAACGCGGCGTGTCCCAGGGACGGCATCCCGCCGAGGCCGAAGACGATGTTGAACGCGACGGCGAACGCTCCCACGATGACGATGCGGGTGACGATCGACATGTAGTAGAGCGGGACGTAGAACGGCGCCAGGAACAAGGCGACGAAGAGGGCCACGAGGGCCAGCACCACGAGGGCCGTGCGCGTGCGGGAGTGGGTCAGCGTGCTCATGCGTTCGCCTTTCCGAACAAGCCCTGTGGCCGGATCGCGAGGAGGAGCGCGACCGGTGCGAAGACGGTGAACATGGCGAACTCGGGGAACAGCGTCTTCCCGAACTCGTCGACCAGCCCGACGAGGGCGGCGGCGAGCAGGGCGCCGTTGACCGAGCCCAGGCCCCCGACGACGACCACGACGAGCGCCATGATCAGCATCTGGGACTCGGTGCCCGGCTCGAGGCCGGTGAAGGCGCCACCCCAGACGCCGGCGAACGCTGCGAGCGCGGACCCGCAGGCGAAGACAAGCATGAAGATGAGGGGCACCTTGATGCCGACCGCGCGAGCCATCTCCTGGTCGTCGACGGCGGCGCGGATCTGGGCTCCGGCACGGGTGCGGTTGACCAGGTACCACAGGCCGAACCAGACCAGGAGCGCGATGACGATCAGCGCGATGCGGAACCACGGGAACGTCAGGCCGCCGACCTCCATGGAGGTGGTCAGGCCGGGTGGGCGCGGTGGGTTCCTCGGAGCTCCTCCGAAGTACCCGAGCATCAGATCGGAGAGGAAGAACGCGAGACCGATGGTGACGATGATCTGCTGCAGCTCACGTCCGATGAAGCGGTGCAGCAGGACACGCTCGAACAGCATGCCCACCAGCCCCACGGCCACCATGGCGGCGCCGAGCCCCGCCCAGTAGCTGCCGGTGGTACCCAGCACCTCCAACGCCAGGTAGCCACCGAGGAGGTAGAAGGCTCCGTGGGCCAGGTTCAGGGTGCGCATGAGACCGAAGGTCAGCGTGAGTCCGCTGGCCACCAGGAACAGGAGCGCCCCGTACGACAAGCCGTTGAGGGTGCGTGCGAGCACCATCTCGATCTCCATTGCAATCTCCGTTTCGCGTCGGCGAGTGTCACGGCCTGGGGCCACCGCGTGCTGCGGTGGCCCCAGGGGTGTCGACTCACTTGACCCAGGTGCCCTTGAGGTCGTTGTAGGGCTCTTCGTCCATCGCCTCTTCGGGGTCGAAGGTCCAGAACTGGCTGAGGTCCTCGCCGAGCGTGGTCACGACGGTGTTCTTGAACTCACCGTCGACGTTCTTCATCTTGCGCAGGTAGACCGGCAGGTTGGCCTGCCCGTACTCGTCGAACTGCAGGGCGCCGCGCGGTGCGTCGTCGATCTGGACGCCGCTGATGGCCTCGGTGAGGGTTTCGTAGGTGATGTCGTCGAGGTCCGCGACGGCGGAGTCGAGCACCATGCCCGCAACGTAGGCGGCCTCCGCGTAGATGCCCGGGGTGTAGGAGTACTTGGCCTGGAACGACTCCTGGAACTCGTTGTTCGCGGGGGTGTCGAGCGCCTCGGCGTAGTACATGACCGACTCGACCGGCGTCGCGAGCTTGCGCTGCGCCTCCTCGGGGAGGGTGGAGGGGTCGGTGCCGAAGCCGTTGGCGATCATCGGGATGTCGCTGAGGCCGAAGTCGCGGTAGGCCTGGAGGAACTTGGCGGCGTCCGAGCCGGAGGACGTCTGGATGATGACGTCGACGGACTTGTCGATGCTCTGCGCGACCGAGCCCCAGTCGGCGGTGCCCAGGGGCGTGTAGAGCTCCTGCTTGATGGTGCAGCCGGCGTCCTCGTAGGCCTTGGCGAACCCGCCCATGGCCTCCCAGCCGAAGGAGTAGTCCAGGCTCACCATGGCGGCGGTCTTGTAACCGGCGTCCTTGCACGCGTACTCGCCCAGGGGCAGCATGATCTGCGAGGCCGCGTTGCTGACGCGGAACATGTTGGGCGCGTGCTGACGCTGGGTGAGGTCGTCGGCGGTCGTGGCCGTGAAGATCGTGGGCACGCCGGACTCAGCGATGTAGGGGGCGACGGCGTACGCCACCGCACTGCTGATGACGCCGACGAGAGCGTCGACGTTCTCCTTCTCCACCAGGCGCTGAACATTCTCCTGGGCGATCGTGGGGTCGTTGCCCTCGTCGCCGGTGACGATCTCGACCTCGGTGTCGCCGAACTCCCCGCCAGCGACGTCCTCGACGTAGTGCCGGAAGCCGTCGGCCTGGTCCTCGGCGATGCCGGCGAACGGACCGACCGAGGGCAGTAGCAGCCCGACCTTGAAGACGCCGTCGTCGCCTCCGGTGCTACCGGTGCTGGCTCCGGCGCAGGCCGTCAGGGCGGCTGCGAGCGTCAGTGTTGCGGAGAGTGCGGCGCTCTTGCGAAACCGGTTCATATGACCAAGCTCCTCGTTCTGGGTGAAACCACTGCGACCTTCGCGACAGCGGCACGGTGCCCCGGAATGCAACGTTGTGCCACTGTATGCAGTGGTACACGACACGTCAATAGTCCTGAGCGTCACCGTTGTGTCACGGCGTCATCTGGCGGACGGAGCGGGCGGCTGGAGCAGCAGTCGCGCCGTGGTGGCGCGATTCGTGAGGTCCTCCACGGCGCTGCGCCACTGCCTCAGCGGACGCGCGTCGTAGGCGGGCGGGGTGATCGCCCCCGCGACGGTGAAGTCGAAGATCTGCTCGTAGCAGCGCCGCATCAGCTCCGGGGTGCGCTTGCGGTAGTCGCTGATCTGGAGGCCCGAGATCTCGATGTTCTTCAGCAGCACATAGTTCATCTTCAGCGTCGGGATGCGACCCGCGGCGAACCCGACCACGACCAGCCTGCCCCGCCACGCCACGGCGCGCACGGCACCGTCGAACGGGTCGCCTCCGAGCATGTCGATGACGACGTCCGCCCCGTGCCCGTCGGTGAGCTCCGCGACGCGCGAGCGCACGGTCTCGCGCAGCGGCTCCTGCGAGAGGTCGACGTAGTCGTCCGCGCCCAGGGGCTTCAACTCATCGAAGCGGCCCGGGCTCGACACGCCTGCGATGACCTGTCGCGCTCCGAGCGCGCGGGCGAGCTGAACTGCGGCGGAGCCGACGGCGCCGCTGGCACCCAGGACCAGGACCCGGTCGCCGGTCGCGACACGGGCGCGGTCGACCAGCGCCATCCACGCGGTGTCGAAGGCCAGCGACATGGCCGCGGCGTCCTCGAAGCTCAGCTCGTCGGGGAGGAGATAGACCTGGTCGGCTCGCACGGCACACGCCTGCGCATAGCCGCCGTACTCGACCATGGCGAGCACCCGGTCTCCCACCTTCAGGCCGGTGACCTCAGAGCCCACTGCCAGGACCGTTCCGGCCGGCCCCTTGCCCGGGATGTAGGGCAGGGTCGGCTTGAACTGGTACTCCCCACGCATCGTGACCAGGTCGACGAAGTTCACGGGCGCCGCGGCGACGCCGACGAGCACCTCATCGGCGGCCGGCTCCGGCCGGTCGACCTCGGTCACCTCGATCGCGTCGAGGTCGTCGAACTCGGAGATGAGGACTGCCTGCATCTGCTCGCTCATGTCGTGGCTCCTGTCGTGGCTCGGACCGGTTCGACCGTCAGGGCTCCGTCGGCGATGAGCGCCTCGATCCTGCGCTTGTCGACCTTCCCGGAAGGCAGCAGCGGCAGCGCGTCCATGACGGCGTAGAACTCAGGCATGTCGTACTTCGACAACCCGGCCCCGTCCAGGTGCTGCAGAACCACCTCAGCCGGCGGTCGGCCCGCGGCGGCGACCACGAGGCAGACCCGCTCGCCCAGGCGCGGATCGGGGACCGAGACGGCCGCGACGGCGTCGAGCCCGGGGCAGCCGCTGGCGAGCCCCTCGATCCGGGCGGGGAAGATGTTGTGCCCGCCGCGAATGATGACGTCCTTCTTGCGGCCGGTGATGCGGATGTAGCCGTTCTCGTCCTGCCATCCCAGGTCACCGGTCAGCAACCACCCATCGTCGGTGAGGCTGGCCTCCGTGGCGCGCTGGTCGTCGAAGTAGCCCACGGTGACGCTCGGGCCGCGGCCCAGGATCTGGCCGACCTCGCCGGGCGGCAGCTCGCGCGAGGAGTCCTCGCGATCGACGATCTTGACCTCGTGTCCCTCGAAGGGGCGACCGGAGGACCCCGCGATCAGCTCGGCGGCGTCGTCGGGGCGGGTGTAGTGGTGGGACCCGGCCTCCGTCATCCCGTACCCCGTCTGGGGTGTGATCCCGCGTGCCCGCAGTCGCAGCACGACGTCCTGGGAGACTGCGGCACCGGAGATGCGGAACCCACGCAGCCGCAGTCCTCGAGCGTGACCACGCTCGAGCTCTCCCAGCAGGTCGATGACGTGAGTGGGGACACCGAACGCGAAGGCGGTGCCGGTCTCTGCCATCCGCTCGGCGACGCTGGCTCCACGCGGAAGGTCGTGCGCGACCAGTGTCCCGCCGTTGGTGAGGGCCGTCAGCATGGCCCCGAAGCCGAGGTTGTGACTGAGGGGTGAGAGCGAGTAGATGACCGTGTCCCCACCCAGGGCCCAGTCCCGCACCATGGCGCGCACCGGGGACAGCAGGGTGTTGCTCGAGTGCATCACGCCCTTGGGTTGACCTGTCGAGCCGGAGGTGAAGGCGAGGTACACCACGGCGTCGGGGTGCGTGCGATGTTCTGACAGCACCGCGGTGCCGGTCAGGTCGGCCAGGAGCCGCGACTGTCCCGGCTGCTCGACCGCGTCGGTGAGGGCAGGCAGCCGCAGCGCGACCGGTGCCGCATCGAGCCGGCCCAGCTCGGTGAAGATGTCGTGCCGATTGGCGTCGGCCCCGTAGCCGGGCTGCCCGATGAACGCCGCAGCCCGCATGCGTTCGACGAGCTCGACGACCTGACCGACCGTGTGGTCCCTGTGGAGCGAGGGGCAGCAGACCAGACCCAGCCGGGCGCACGCCAGCACTGCGACCGCGACCTCGGCACGGCTCGGCAGCCACACGGCGACCCGGTCACCCTGACGCAGGCCCTGGTCGTGCAGCCACCCGGCCAGGCGGCCGGCCGCGTCGAGCACGTCGCGGTAGGTGTGCGTGCGGGTGCGCTCGATGATCGCGGCCCGGTCGGGGTGCGCGTAGGCACCCACCTGGAACACGTCCCACAGCGAGTCCGTACGCCAACGCCCGTCGCGGTAGTAGGTCTCGGCCTGGACGGGGTCCAGCCGCGTCAGGATCCGGTTGACCATCAGCGGCGTCCACCCTTGTCGCCGGCGAACGGCTTGACCAGCTTGCGGAACAGGCTGCCGATCGCCGCACCGAGGGCGCGCACCAGCGCGCCTGCGACGAGGCGGATGCCACCCACCGACGGCGCTGCCTGGCCCGGGGTGGCTGCGTGCCGTGGACCGGAGTCCGCCGGCGCCTGCACCGCGCGCGGCGCGGGCGCGGGCGTTCCCGGCTCGGCCCCGGCGACGGCGTCCGGACCAGCGTCGGGGGCCGTGGCGGGGCCCGCCGTGGGGGCCACCGGGCCGGTCAGGCGCGCTTCGAGGTTCCGCGCGAACTCGTCGGCGATGCGCTGACTGACATCCTTCATCACCCCACGCCCGAACTGCGCGATCTTCCCGGTGATCTTGATGTCGGACACCAGGGTCACCCGCGTGCCCTCCCCCGCGGCGACGACGTCGACGACGACGCCAGCGTCGGTCGCGCCGCGACCCTTGGTGTCCTTGGCCCGGCCGGTGAGCTTCATCGTGCGCCCGGCGTGGTCACGCTCGTCGATGGTGACCATGCCTTGCAGGACGACTGCGAGCGGGCCGAGCTTGACGGTCACCTGCCCGCGGTACTCGTCCTCGCTGACCTTCTCCAGGATCGCAGCACCCGGGATGCACTCCACGACGTCCTCGGTGCGCTGGAGGTAGTCCCACACCTCCCCGGGCGGCGCCTGCACCTGGAACTCGTTGTCGATCTGCATGGTCCAGCCACCTCCGTGAAATCAATGTACATCGCAGCATACAGTTGTATTCAGAGGCGGTCCAGACTGACCTGCACTTCGTCCGGATGGTGGGTCCGGCTCAGGGCGAGTGCCAGCGCGATGCGGGCCTGCCACGCCGGTCGCGCGCCGGCGACGACGCGTCCGGCGCGCTCCATCTGCGGGGAGCGCAGGACCTTCCCGGTCGGGACGCGGCTGGACTGGCACACCACCACCCCGGACCGGGCGGCGCGTTCGAGGGCTTCGTCCTCGGCCTGGGTGGGCCGGCCACCACCGGTGCCGGCCGAGACGATCCCCTGCGCCCCCGCCGCGACGGCTGCGTCGATCAGAGCCCCGTCGGCGCCGACGTAAGAGGTCACCACGTCCACGCGCGGCATGTGTGCCACGTCGGTCACGTCGAACACAGGCGTGCCGTTGGAGTCGTGACGCATCCGCAGGTCGACGCTGCCGTCGGCCTCGACGTGGCCCACCGGGCCCAGGTCTCCTCCGGAGAACGCGTTGGCTCGGAACGTCGTCGCCTTCGCGACGTCCCGACCGGCGAAGACCGTGTCGTTGTTGACCACCAGGACGCCGTGACCCCGCGCGTGCGGGGAGGCGGCCAGCCGCACCGCCTGCAGCAGGTTGAGCGGCCCGTCTGCGGCGAGGCCGTTGAACGGTCGCATCGCGCCGACGACCACGACGGGCTTGAGGCAGTCGACGGTCAGGCTAAGGAGGAAGGCGGTCTCCTCGAGGCTGTTGGTGCCATGGGTGATGACGACCCCGTCGCAGGACGACCCACGGACCAGCTGCTGGACGGTCTCGGCCAACGTGGCCCAGGACTGGACCGAGAGCTGGTAGCTGGGGACCCGGTCGAACGGGACCGACTCGATGTCGGCGACCTCGGCGATCTCGGGCACCGCGGACAGCAGCTCGCCCTCGGGCAGGCGTGAGCGAGCCTCGGTGTAGAACGCCAGATCAGTGCGGTCGTGGCCCAGCGAGTCGATGGTTCCACCGGTGCTGATGAGCGCGATGCTGGGCCGCCGCGGCATCAGAGGCCACCAGCCAGGTGCACGACCATCTGCTCGGGCGTCGCCAGCCACACGTCGTCTCGCTGCGCAAGGCGGGTGAGCACCGGTCGCAGCACCCGAGCACGGAATGCCTCTCCGCTGAGCCACGGGTGCAGGTGCAGGCACAGCATGCGCGGGTTCCGGGCGCCGTCTCGGGCCAACACCTCGACCGCACCCTCGACCGAGTCGGCGTACACGGCCGGCTCCACGTCACGCTCGAACATGGCGGCGACATCGGTGAGCTCCCACGACACCGGCACCGACCACAGCGGGTCGGCGGCATCGACACGGTAGGGCGCATCGTCGTTGCCCCAGTCGAGCATGACCTTCACGCCGGCATCGGCCAGGATGCCGGGAGTTGCGGCCGACTGCGACCAGCCGGGCCCCATCCACGTCCTGGGCGTTGCGCCGAGGGCCGCGTCGAGCCGCTCGAGGGTCGCCTCGACGTAGGCGCGTTCCTCGGGTTCGACCATCGCGGAGGTGATCGGACGACTGGCGCTGAGACCACCCGCTGCGATCTGCGAGGCCTGGTCCACGACCAGCTCCCGGACCGGGGCGTAGTGCTCAGCGGTGAGGACGTCGAGCACGCCGGTCCACGGGATCTGCAGGTCGGCGAGCATCTTGCTCAGGCGCCACACCCCGACGCGGTGCCCGAACTCTCGGTGCGACAGACGCGGGTAGTCCGGATAGGGCGCGATGCCGCGCCCGCCGGGCACCGGTACGGCAGGTGCGACGCTCTCCCACTCGGCTGCACGCACGTCGAGGATCACCGCGACCGCGAGCGGTCGGTCGCCGGGCCACGCAGGCGCCGATGAGCTCGGCATGGCCCGGTAGCTGAACCAGCCGTGGTCGTAGCCCGGTCGGGCCGGCCGGGACGCGGAGGTCAGGTTCAGTGCCGGCCGCCCTCCGGCGACGTGCGCGTCGATCATGCTGCTCCCTCCTCCGTGGCACGGACCAGATCGTCGTCGTACGCCGTGCTCAGGTAGTGCTTGGCGATCTGCGATCCAGTGGCGATCCACACGTCATCACGCGACCGCAGGTGCGCCAGGACCGCGTCGAGCGCCTCGACGCGGTGCGGTTGACCGATCGCGAAGGGGTGGAGGGACAGGCACATCATCCGGCCCACGTGCTCCTCGCCTTCGCAGAGCTCGTCGAACTGGTCGGTGCACATCTTCGTGTACGCCGCGCCCTCGCGATGCGAGCGCATCAGCAGCGGAGCGTCGTTGAGCGAGTAGGTGTAGGGCAGCGCGACGAGCCGTCGACCGGAACGGGTGAGCAGCGGAGCCGGTCGCTCGTCGTGGACCCAGTCGGCGTGGTAGGTCATGCCCTGCTCGGCCATGAGGTCCGGGGTCCACGGGTTGCCCGAGATGTTGGGCCCCAGCATCCCCGCGAAGTGCCGACCCGTGCGGGAGAACAGGAGGTCGTCGACCTCGGTGAGGAACTCGCGCTCCTGGTCCTCGGTGAGCCCGGTGAGGTAGCGCGTGTTGTAGAGGCCGTGGCTCATGAACTCCCACCCGCGCGAGACCATGGCTTCAGCGACCTCGGGGTAGTGGTCCAGCACGGCCACGTTGAGGGAGGTCGTGCACGGGATCTCCCACCGGTCCAGCACCTCCAGCATCCGCCAGAACCCGGCCCGGTTGCCGTAGTCGTGGTAGCTGAACTTGCGGATGTCGGGGTGCGGTCCACGCGGGTAGGGGTTCTGCGCCCCGGCCGGCGGCAGGTACTCGTAGTGCTCGACGTTGGGCACGATCCACACGGCGAGCCGCGCCCCGCCCGGCCACGGCAGCGACGGCCGAGCCGTGATCGGCTGGAACGGCAATCGGTCGTGGACCAGGTCGAACGGCCGCTCGTGCGCCCAGGTCATGCGACGCCCGCGTCCGGCTCGCTGGCCCCCCGACGTCGGCTGACCGCGATGATCGCGTCGGTGATCGCGTCGTAGGACCCGCACCGGCACAGGTGCCCCTGCAGCCCCTCCTCGACCTCGTCGCGGGTGAGCTCACCGGTGGTGCGGTCGAGCAGCGCCTTCGCGCTCGCGAGGAACCCCGGCGTGCAGAAGGAGCACTGGAACGCCTGGGACTCGATGAACTGCTTCTGCAGCTCGCTCAGCTCACCGTCGACGGCCGCGCCCTCGACCGTGACGACGTCACGACCCTCGAGGGCGAACTTGGGCAGGATGCAGGTGCTGACCGGCTCCCCGTCCACGAGCACCGTGCACGTACCGCACACGCCGAGCCCGCAGGTCTCACGCACGCCGTACAGGCCCCGTGCACGCAGGGCAGCGACCGTCGAGCCAGCCGCCTCGCCGGCCAACGTCACCTCCTCGCCGTTGATACGGCAGGTGACGTCCTTGACTTCCTCAATCCCGCTCACAGCGCCTCCAGTGCTTCGATGACCCGCTCAGGGGTGATGGGGAGCCGACGGACCCGGGCTCCGGTGGCTCGCGCGACGGCGTTGCCGATCGCGGCGATGACGGGGGGAAGAGTGGTCTCCCCCAGTCCGTGGATCGTGGCGGCCCCCGACTCCTCGAGCAGCCCGATCTCCAGCTTCGGCAGGTCGCCCATCGCGGTGATGGCGTAGTCGGACAGGTTGGGGTTGGTCAGCTGGCCGTCCTCGAAGATCAGCTCCTCGTACAAGGCGTGCCCGATGCCAAAGATCATGCTGCCGTGCATCTGCAGCTTGGCCAGCTTCGGGTTGATGACCCGTCCGGCGAGCGCGGCGGAGTAGAGCGAGCGCAGGTAGATCTTGCCGGTGGCGAGGTCGACGTCGAGGACGACCGACGCGCTGCCCTGGTGCCAGTGGTCACTGGCCAGGCCCTGGCCGGTCTCGGCGTCCAGGCCGCCCGCGGTGATCACCTCACCCTGGCCCACGATGCTGCCGGTGCGCGACTCCGCCAGGACGTCCGGGATGGCGATGCCGCTGTCGAGGACATCGCGGATCTCCACCTTGCCCTCGTTGAGGACCAGCTTCTCCGCGGGCACGTCGAACATCTCCGCGGCGCGCTCGAGAAGGCGTTCGCGCACCTCGGCGGCCGCCTTGGACACGGCGCCACCCATGGCTCGGGTCGTACGGCTGGAGCTGGTGGTCTGGTCGTAGGGCGTGTAGGCGGTGTCGGGTGCACTGACGCTGACCTGGTCGATGTCGACCTCGAGCTCCTGCGCGGCGATCTGTGCGAGCACCGTGTGTGCGCCCTGGCCCATCTCGACCGACGAGGTCAGTACGTGCACCGAGCCGTCGTTGTCGAGGCGCACCGCGGCGTGGCTGGTGGAGGGAGTGATGGTGGACTTCAGGATCACTGCGACGCCCTTGGCGCGCACCATGTCCTCGCCCAGGTCGACGCGTGCTTCGTGGGGCCAGTCGACTGCCTCGGCGGCCATGTCGAGGAGCTCGTCGTAGACGGCCTCGCTCATGATCTCGCCCGTCGCGAACTCCTCGCCGGGCTTGAGCAGGTTGCGGTGGCGCAGCTCGACGGGGTCCATGCCCAGGGCGTCGGCGATCTGGTCCATCTGGCTCTCGTAGCCCCACGCGGCCTGGGAGACGCCGTAGCCGCGGTAGGCGCCGGCGGGGACCTGGTTGGTGTACAGGGCGTAGGAGTCGATGCGCACGTTGGGGATGCGATACGGGCCCACGCAGCTGTAGCTGCCGTTCTTGATCAGGCGCGGGCTGATGTCGGCGTACGCGCCGCCGTTAAAGTAGATCGTGACGTCGCGCCCGGTGATGGTGCCGTCGGCCTTGACCGCGGAGCGCATGTGGATCTCGGCAGCGTGCTTGGTGGTGGTGAGGAACTCCTCCTCCCGCGAGAGCACCAGCTTGACCGGCCGGCCGCTGTGCCAGGCCAGCGCGGCGGTCACGGGCTCCACCTTCGCGTACGTCTTGCCGCCGTACCCGCCACCGATCGGCGGCACCGTGACCCGGACCTTCGAAGACGGCAGGTCGAACATCTCCGTCAGGGTGTCGCGGACCGCGAACGGCGCCTGGGTGCTGCTCACCACGTGGATGCCTTGGGCGTTGAAGGAGGCGAGGACGACGTGCGGCTCCATCGTCACGTGCGAGACCGCGGGGCTGTAGTAGACGTCCTCGATGACGTGGTCGGCCTCGGCGAAGGCTGCGTCCACGTCGCCCTTGCGGACCTGGAACTTGGTGCAGACGTTGCCCTCACGACCGAGCAGGCGGATGTCGGAGTAGCTGCGCCGACGCGCCCGGGGCGGCTGGTCGTGGACCAGCTCGGCATCGGCGGCGAGCGCCTCCTCGACCGAGGTGACGGCCGGAAGCTCCTTGTACTCCACCTCCACGAGGTCCGCCGCGGCTCGTGCGATCTCCGCGGTCTCGGCGCCGACGATGGCGATCGGGTCGCCGACGAAACGAACCTTGCGCCCGCACAGGACGGGCTGGTCGTTGATGACGGGACCGTAGTGGCGCGCGGGGGCACCCGGCTTCTCGAAGTCGGCGGCGGTCATGACGGTCACCACGCCCTCGAGCTCGAGGGCCGCCGAGACGTCGACGGAGACGATCTCGGCGTGCGGGACGGTGCTGCGCACCAGTGCGGCGTGCAGCATGCCGGGGACCTCGGCGTTCAGTGCGAACTCGATGGTGCCGTCGACGCGGGACCGGCCGGCGTACATGTCGACCGGCTTGCCGATGGCCGAACCGGCTTCGACGGCGACAGCGCCGTCGTGATTGATCTCAGCGGGGGTCTTCACAGCCGGGTCGCTCCGTTCGGGTGGTTCTGGGTCAGGCCACGCAGGGTCCGCTTCACGAGCCGGCCGGTGACCTGACGTCGGTAGGCCGAGGAGCCCCGGACGTCCTCAATGGGGTCGATCTCGGTCTCGAAGGCGTGTGCCACGTGTGCCCACAGGTCGTCGGTGGGTGCCTGCCCGACACAGTCGGCAAGGGCCTGGGGGACGCTGAAGGGAGTCGAGGTGGCTCCCGCAACCTGGACGTTCACGGCGCGGCAGGTGCCGTCGACGACCTGCAGCGAAGCCGCGACCCCGACACAGGGACGGTCCTCGGAGGTCCGGCTGACGTACTTCACGTAGTGGGTGCGCGTGCCTGCGGCCGGTCGCGGGATGATCACCTCGACCGCGAGCTCGTCGTGCTCGATGGTGGTCTCGTAGTAGTCGACGAGGAAGTCGGGGAGCGGGACCAGGCGATCACCCCGGGTGCTGCGCAACCGCACCTGGCAGTCCAGCGTGACCAGGATCGACGGAGGGTCCGAGGCGTAGTCGGCCTCGCACAGGTTCCCGCCGATCGTCGCCCGATTGCGGACCCGGTGGTTGGCCACCAGCGGGAGCGCCTGGGTCAGGGTCGGCAGCACTGCGGCGAGCTCCCGCGAGCGCTCCATCGTGCGCAGGGTGGTAAGCCCGCCCAGTCGGACCCGGTGCTCGTCGATGGTGATGTAGTCCAGCCCGGGGATGTCCTCGAGCGACACCAGCGTGTCGGGAAAGAGCAACCCGGCACGCATCATCAGCATCAGCGCCGTGCCTCCGGCGACCACCTTCGTGTCCTCATCGGCGTCGCGCAGCACGGCGAGCGCCTCATCCAAGGTCGTCGGACGTAGAACACGCACCACGGGGGGCCTCCTCAGTTGATCGGAGTCGCCAGTGTATGCAGATGAATGCCGTCACATGCAAGCGCTTCCGAAAGTTGTCGCTTCGATGATGCTCAGATCGCCGCAAGAACCAACTGCTGGCAGGTCACCAGGGCTACCAGGCGGTCGCTCGAGCCCGCACGCTGACGGTAGACCTCCGCCGAGGCCACGACCGTACGGCGCCCCCCGTGCTCGACGTGAGCGCGCGTGACCAGCACATCACCCTCGACAGCCGCGCCGACCAGCTGGCTGGTGACCGCGGTGGTGGTGTAGGAGTCGTTGCCGAGGTACGCCTCCGTGGCCCAGCCGGCGGTCGCGTCGGCGATCACCGAGTACACCCCGCCCTGCACGGTCCCCCGCTGGTTGAGCAGTGCGACAGTGACCGGCGTGCGGGTCTCGGCCGACGAGGTGGTCGCTCGCGTGAGACGGACCTGGGCCAGGTCGAGGGCCGATCCGGGCGGCAGGTCGACGACCTCTGCGAGCGCAAGGCCCGTCGGCTCGGCGTCGCGGACCAGCGTACCCAGCCTCGTCAGCGGGGCGGGCGCCTCGTCACCGCTGGCAGCAATCGGCACAGGCTTCACATCACGCGGCATGCATACTAACGTACACAGGACGGCGCCACGGTGTCTGCCGCAGATCACAGGCCAAGATGCACGTCAACGACCGGTACGGGGAAGGTATGTCATGACCACGAGCAGCAGTCCACGAACTCCACCCTCGGGGCCGTCGCGTGGACGAGCATCCACGGCGCGACAGCGCGGCGCCTACGACAGGATCCGCCAGGCCATCGTCAGCGGTGAGCTGCGTCCGGGCGATCCTCTCGTGGAGACGGCTCTGGCCGAGTGGTGCCAGATGAGCCGCACCCCCATCCGTGAGGCGCTCACCCGACTGGAGCAGGACGGCATCGTCGTACGGACCGACCGCGGTCTCATCGTGCGCGAGGACAGCCCCGAGGACGTCCTCGACCTCTACGAGACGCGCATCGCGCTCGAGGCGACGGCCGCGCGCATGGCCTCTGAGCGTCGCACCATGCACGACCTGCTGCAGATGCACCAGCTCGCCCAGGCCATGATCGACATGGAGTCCCCCACACCGCCGGCCATGGCTGCCGCCAACGACCGGTTCCACCGCGCGGTGTGGCGAGCGACCCACAACCGGTCCATGATCGACCTCCTCGACCGCCTCGGCCTGCACCTGGGCCGTTACCCCGCCACGACGCTCGCCTTCCCCGGGCGCTGGGAGCGCGGCAACCAGCAGCACCTCGCCCTTGTCCAGGCCATCGAGAACCGCGACGGCGACGAGGCCTCCAGGCTGGCGACCGAGCACTTCACCGAGTCCCGCAACATCCGGCTCAAGCTGTGGACGGGTCACCCCGCCTCGGAGGCCGAAGCGTCCGTCTGACATGACGCGGCGGATCTCGGGGCACACCCGGGAGTGCTCCGCCCTGCCGGGCGCACGCGCTCGCGAGACAAGCGCTCCGCGCGACCCGCAGTGGTCCCAGCGCCCCGGACCCGGCGCGAGAGGCCGGGACCGACCGGCGCGCCCGGCGTGGTCACGACCGGCTGGCCCGCCCGCCCACCCCGCAAGGGCGAACGTCAGGCTGAGCCTGCGGTGCGGTGCGGTGCGGTCGCCCGGTGTCCCGGGTCGACCGCACCGCCGTTCCTCGCTCGTCGACGATCAGCCTCGCCACGAATGGACGTGACGTGGCGGGTGTCAGTCCGCCAGGACCTCGGTGGGGTCGGACAGCTGGTCCTCGGTGAAGACCCCGTACGTCACCGCCGCGTCGAACCAGGCCTGCAGCGACGTCTCCTCAGGCAGGCCGGCAGGCCAGTTGCCGAGGGCGATCTTGTCGGCGAGGTCGGCGTCCATGCCGATGAAGGTGGGGATGAAGGAGCGGACCTCGTCGGTGTGGTCGACGGCGTACTGGCGGGACTTCTCCAGCGCCGCCTGGAACTTCTCGACGACCTCGGGGCTCTTCGCGAGCGTGTTCTCGCTGGTGAACCAGGACGACATGAAGACGTCGGGGGCGACCTCGCGGTACGGCGCCGAGAGGATGGTGGCACCGTCGGCGACCGCCTGGGTGAGGAACGGCTCGGCGACGTGGGCGACGTCGACCTTCCCGTTGGCCAGCGCGGCCGGCATGTCGGGGAAGCCCATCTCGATGAACTCGATCGAGTCGAGGTCGGCGCCCGCCTTCTCCAGGGCGACCCGGTCCGCCACCTCGACCATGTTCAGCAGCTGGTTGACCGCGACCGTGGTGTCCTCGACCTGGTCGAGGGAGGTGATGCCGCTGCTCGCCGAGGCGACGATGGCCTCGTCCGCGGGCGCCGGGTCCTCGCCGGCGCTGCTGGCGGCGGCCACGATCTTGACCGGCATGCCCTGGGCGCGCGCGGTCAGGATGGAGACGTTGTTGGAGAAGGCGAAGTCGTACTGGCCGTTGATCACCGCCGGCAGGAGTGCGGCACCGCCCTGGCCGGTCTCGAGCGTGACGTCGAGGCCCTCCTCCTCGAAGAAGCCCTTCTCGACGCCGAGCGCGAGCACGGAGTTGGTGACGATCGGCATCGTCCCGACCGTGATCTCGGTCAGGCCGCCCTTCTCGGTTTCCGAGGCGTTGCCGTCACCGCCGCAGGCAGTTAGGCCCAGCAGGCCTGCGACAACGACGGCACCGAATCGGATCGAACGGGTGCGGGTCATGGTGGGCTCCTCCAAACAACTTCTCGGGATGGGTGGGTGTTGCCGGCCGCGTCGTCGCAGGCCTGGGTGGGGTCAGTGCCGGCCGACGATCTGCTCGAAGACGTGCTTGCGCAGCTCGCTGTACTCGGCGAGCGCCTTGGTGGCGATCTGGTCGCGCGGCCTCGGCAGGTCGATGGTGACGATCTCCTTGACCACGCACGGCGGGGGGCTCAGCACCACGATGCGGTCGGCGAGGTACACCGCCTCGTCGATGTCGTGGGTGACGAAGAGGATGGTGATGCCGTACGTGGCGCAGACCTCCAGGACCAGGTCCTCGAGCTCGATGCGCGTCTGCGCGTCGACGGAGGCGAACGGCTCGTCCATGAGCAGGATCTCGGGCCGGTAGGCGATGGCCCGCGCGATCGCGACGCGCTGCTGCATCCCGCCGGAGAGCTGCCACGGGTACTTCTCCTCGTGACCGGTGAGCCCGACGGCGGCGAGCGCCTCGTCGACGGCCGTGCGCCGGTCGGCCTTGCCCAGGCGCTTGCGCAGCGGCTGCTCGACGTTGCGGCGCACCGACATCCAGGGGAACAGCGACCGGTTGTACTCCTGGAAGACCAGCCCCATCTGCGGCGGCGGCGAGGTGATCGCCCGGCCGTGCAGACGCACTTCGCCGGAGGTGGGGGGCATCAGGCCCGAGAGGCACCGCAGTAGTGTTGTCTTGCCGCACCCGGAGGGGCCCACCACGCAGAGGAACTCCCCCGGCCGGGCGTCGAAGGCGACGTCCCGAACCGCCTCGTGCATCTTCGCGCCGCTGCCGTACGTCTTGGCGATGTGGTCGACCTCGACGATGGCGGTGCCGCGCTCCCCGCCGGAGCGGACGGCGCGCGACAGCACGTCGTCATGGACCTTGCTGGTGTTGCTCATGCGTCTCGTGTCCTTGCTTTCAGTCCGCGGTGCCAGCGGAGTGCGACCTGCTCCGTCCCGAGCAGCAGGAGATTGATGAGGTAGCCGAGCGAGCCGAGCATGATCAGGCCCGCCCACATGTCGGAGATCGCGAACAGGCGCTGTGACTGCAGGATCGAGTAGCCGATCCCATCAGTGCTGCCCACCATCTCGCCGACCACCATGAGGATCAGCGCGAGCGCGAGGCTGGCGCGCAGTCCCGCGAAGATGCTCGGGGCCGCGGCCGGGAGGACGACACGGCGCACGGTCTCGGACCTGGTGAACTGGAAGGTGCGAGCGACGTCGATCATGACCGGCTCGGTGCCCCGGACCCCGGCGACGGTGTTCAGCAGGATCGGGAAGGAGCAGCCGAGCGCGACGACGAAGATCTGCATGCCGTCACCCGCGCCGAAGACCACCAGGGCGAACGGCACGAGGACCACGGCGGGGAGGGCGCGCAGGAACTCCACGCTGGGCCCGATCAGCCGCCGCGCCCACGGCGAGAGGCCCACCATGACGCCGAGCCCGACGCCGACGACGACGGCGATCAGGTAGCCGGTCAGCATCCGGCTCAGGCTCGGCAGGGCGTGGTCGGTGAAGCCCGTCCCCAACCAGACGTCCCGGAACCGGCCGAGGATGGTCTCCAGGGGCGGGAAGTACAGCGAGGTGGAGTTGGCCGACGCCACCCACCACACGGCGATGATGGCGAGCGGACCGGCCACCTCGAGGGCCAGTGCCCGCAGTCGCCCGCTCATCAGGCGTGCTCCTTCCGGAAGCTCACATGCCAGCGGAGCAGGCGCCGCTCGACCGCTTCGATGACCTGGGAGAGGGCGTAGCTCACGATGCCGATGGCGAGGATGAGCGCGTAGAGCCGGACGCTGGAGCCGGCGCTCTGGGCGAACAGCACCTCAGCACCCAGGCCCGACACACCGGTGATCAGCTCTGCCGTCACGGCGATGACGACGGCCAGCGCCGATGCGATCCGGATGCCCGTCGCGATGGAGGGGGCGGCGGTCGGGAGCGTCACGTGCCAGAAGACGTCCCAGCCGGAATAGCCGAACGAGCGCGCGGTGTCGCGCGCGACCGGGTCGAGCTCGCGTACGCCGTAGACGGTCTGGATCAGGATCGGCCAGACCGTCGCGAAGATGACCAGCGAGACCTTCATCTGCCCGTTGATCCCGAACAGCAGCACGGCGAGCGGGATCAACGCGACGGACGGGATCGGCCGGAGGAACTCCAGCACGAACCGGGTCGCCCGGTAGGCGGCAGCGCTCGAACCGATCACGACGCCGATGAGGACGCCGACGACGGCGCCGATGCCCAGACCTATTGCCCAGGCCCACAGCGTGTTGCCGGCCGCGACCCAGAACTCAGCGCGCCCGAGCTCGGTGACGAACTGCGGGAGCACCTCGGTGAACGGCGGGATGTAGCGCTGGGGAACCAGGCCGATCCTGGGCACGACCTCCCACACCACGAATGCGAGGATGATGCCGGAGAGCTGGCTGAACAGCAGGCGCCGGAGCACGCTGCGGCGCCCGGTAGCGAGTCTCGCCGGGCCCGTCCCGCTGGACGCGGCAGACGGTTGCGCGGCCAGCTCGTCCGTGGTGATGGTCACAGCCACCCCTCTCCTGCCTCGGCGACTTGGAGGAGTGTATGCAGACGAATGCCGCGACATGCAAGGGTTCTCACCTTGCATCCAGAACTTTTCGCTCTGGAAACCTCCGCGTAACGTCGGCCCTGCCCGCAGCGTTGCGCCTCATGCACCCGAGCGACGTCCCGGCTCTGCCCAAGGCGTCCGCCCGCTCCCGAGCCTGATGTATGCCTACCTACACCAGTGCTGTGACGCGCAGTACACCTTGGTCCAGGTCGCCCTCGCGTGCTACGCGAGTCCACGTACCCCGACCGGTAGCCCGCCCCTGGAGAGGCTCGACGTCGCTGCCCCTGTGATCCTTGCCGTCGCGTCCGATGGCCTTCGTCGCCGTCGAGTCGGCGTGCTCAGGGTGACGATCGTCCTGGCCAGCAGCGCGGCCACCGCGACCCGCGATGCCCCGGGGCCGGAGCGTGACGAGGTCCCGGCGGCGACCCGCTGAGCGTGATCGACCGCCTCACTTCCGTCTCGCTCGCCGAGCCCAACAGCACGGCGCCGCTCCTCACCCGGTCGACCGGAAGTCCGTTACCCACGTCGCCGAGCTCGACGCCGCCGTCACCGGCATACCCGGTCTTCGCGCCCTCGAGATCGACCGTCGCCGGACCGCTCGCTACGAGTCCACGTACCTCGACACCGTCTACCTCCACAGCCGGACGGCCGCGGCACTACGACGCCGCCGGCGCTCGAAGCTCCGCACCAGTGCGTACACCGGCACCGGCGAGCGATCGTTGGAGGTCAAGATCCGCGGGGTGAGAGGGACGACGGTCAAGGAGCGGCTGCCCATGCCCCTGAGGACGTCAGCGGGGCGCCCGGCGCTTGGGCGTGCGACCGTCTCCACGCTGCACACCAGCCACCGACGTAGGACCCTGCTCCTCCCGGCGACGCTGGCCGCGCCACGGCGGACCACGATGTGCGCTGAGCTTTGGGCCACGGCGCCGCCGAGGTCTCGGGCGTGTTGATCATCGAGACGAAGTCCGGCACGCCACGGCCCGGAAGGATCGGCCGCCCCAGTGCGAGCGGTACCTGTCCGAAGTCATGTGAACGGACGCCTATGACTTTCTGCGCCGCAGGTCAGTGCAATCGATGCAACGCCTCCTAAGCGAAAGGTCGCAAGTTCGACTCTTGCCTGGGGCACCACCGCAGAACCGCAGGTCAGATAGGCGACACCGCCGCTGACCTGCGGTTTTGTCATCCTCGCCCCTATGTCGAGCTGTGTCGCGTCGTGTCGGCCCGGTGTGAAGGATGCCTTGCGAACCGCGTGTCAGCAGTGTCAAAGCCGTCCATCTATGGGAACTCTATGTCAATCCTGGGGCTCTGGGGCTACATGAGCAGAGACCGTGGGGCAGGCCCATAGGGTTGCCGTGGCGACATTCTCGGGCACCCGTCCCATCGTGGAGTTCGTGGTGCCCCGGACGCCCCATCAGGGCCCAGCCCGTCGGCTCTTGGCCGTCGTTTCGGGACGATTTCTGCCCTCGTGAGGGCAAATTGAGGGCGGACAGCTCCACGTTCAGGGCGACAGGACGCCTCCCCCGCTGAGGCTGTCGACATGGGCGACGCTCGGACAGCCAACGGCTTCCAAACTAGGCGCGCGATCGCTTCCGAGCCGACCGGCGACTCTCCAAGACGGCTCCACACTCGGTGCAGCGATGGTCCACCGCATCGAACGCGATGTCCCAAAACTTGAACCAGCTCAGCGACGACTGACCACAAAGCGTGAGCATGGTTCCCATGGTCTTCGCATGAACAAGGGAGGCGGGGACACGGGCTGCACGCCCGTCGGGACCGACGGTCTCAGCAAGGAAGCATGCGGTCACGAAGACACCCTCGTTACGACCCCGGCTCCGCCGCGCCACTACGACTCCAAGTTGGGCTGGGTCTTGTCCCGGACCTCGCCCTCGGTGACACCCGGGGCGAGCTCGACGAGCTTGAGCGCCCGGTCGCCGAGGGTGCCGGACGGGGCGACCTCACCGGTCGCCGGGTCGATGACGTCGATGACCGCGAGGTCGGTGATGATCCGCTGCACCACGCGCTTGCCGGTGTAGGGCAGGTCGCAGTCGTCGAGGATCTTCAACGACCCGTCCTTGGCGGTGTGCTCCATCAGCACGATCACCCGCTTGGCGCCGTGGACCAGGTCCATCGCGCCCCCCATGCCCTTGACCATCTTGCCGGGGATCATCCAGTTGGCGATGTCGCCGACCGCGGACACCTGCATGGCGCCCAGGATCGCGGCGTCGATCTTGCCGCCGCGGATCATCCCGAACGACTGCGCGGAGTCGAAGAACGACGCGCCCTTGCGCAGTGTCACCGTCTCCTTGCCCGCGTTGATCAGGTCGGGGTCCTCCTCGCCCTCGAAGGGGTACGCCCCCACGCCGAGGATGCCGTTCTCGCTCTGCAGCACCAGCTCCACGTCGTCGCCGACGTAGTTCGGCACCAGCGTCGGCAGCCCGATCCCGAGGTTCACGTAGGAGCCGTCCTGCAGCTCCGAGGCGGCCCGGGCCGCCATCTCCTCACGGGTCCAAGGCATCTGGGTTCTCCTCAGCCGTCGCGATCATCGCCTTACGCCATTGCGCTGGCGTCATCGGATGTGCAGCGTCTTCGGCGCCGCTGGACTTTCCCACTGAGGTCACAGTCGATTCCCCTTCCGCCTCGTAGTGATCCTCTCGATCTGCTTGTCTGTGGCTTGCTCCCGGGTCAGCTGCACGACCCGCTGCACGTAGACGCCGGGGGTGTGGACGTCGTTGGGGTCGAGCTCGCCCGGCTCGACCAGCTCCTCCACCTCCGCGATCGTCACCCGCCCGCACATCGCGGCCAGCGGGTTGAAGTTCCGCGCGGACTGCCGGTAGATCAGGTTGCCGTGCCGGTCGCCCTTCCAGGCCCGCACCAGCCCGAAGTCGGCCACGATCGCCTCCTCCAGGACGTACTCCCTGTCCCCCTCGGCCGTGCTGAAGACCTTGGTCTCCTTCGGCGGCGAGGCGACCACCACGTTGCCGGCGTCGTCGTACTTCCACGGCAGACCACCCTCGGCGACCTGCGTGCCGACACCGGTCGCGGTGTAGAAGCCCGGGATCCCCGAGCCGCCCGCGCGCATCCGCTCGGCCAGCGTGCCCTGGGGGGTCAGCTCGACCTCGAGCTCACCGTGCAGGTACTGCCGGGCGAACTCCTTGTTCTCCCCCACGTAGGAGGAGATCATCCGCCGGATCCGCTTGGCGAACAGCAGCCGACCCAGCCCCCACTCGTCCACACCGCAATTGTTGGACACCGCCTCAAGGTCCGTGACCCCTGACTCCAGCACCGCGTCGATCAGCACGGACGGGACCCCGCACAGCCCGAACCCGCCCACCGCGAGCGTCGCACCCTGCTCGATGTCGGCGACCGCCTCGGCCGCGTTGTCGAAGAGCTTGTCCATTCTTGAGATCCTTAAGGTCAGGGGAAACCAGCCAGGTCGCGGTGGGCAGAACGAATACTGTGTGTCCTGCCCACCGCGTGCCCAGCCCTGTTGCGTCAGGGTCTAGTCAGGGCGTCAGCCCCTCGTGTTGAGAGTGTTCCACCCCGACGGTCGGGTCGGGCGGAGCGCTCACACGGGCGACCAGGTGGTAGAGACCGATCACCAGGATGGTGCCCAAAGCGATGCCGGTGAGCTCGAAGTCGCCTCCCAGCGGGAGCGTGACGTTGCCGATGCCGGCGACCAGGCCGGCGGCCAGCGGCACCATGTTGAGCGGGTTCGCAAAGTCGACCCGGTTGTCGACCCAGATCTTGGCGCCGATCAACCCGATCATCCCGTACAGCACGAGGGTGATGCCGCCGAGAACCCCGCCGGGAATCGCGTAGACGAACGCACCGACCTTGGGGCACAGCCCGAGGATGATGGCGAACGTTCCGGCCAGGTAGTACGCGGCAGTCGAGAAGACCCGAGTCGCCGCCATCACGCCCATGTTGTCGGCGTACGTGGTCGTCGGGGAGCCGCCGAACAGGCTGGCCACGGCGGTGACGGCACCGTCGGCGCCGATGGCTCGTCCCATGTATGGGTCGAGGTCCTTGCCCGTCATCTCACCGATCGCTCGCACATGGCCGGTGTTCTCGGCGACTAGAGCGATAACCGCGGGCAGTACCAACAGCGTGAAGGTGAGGGAGAAGCTCGGTGCGTGGACGATGGAGACGCCGTCGGCGAGCTTGCCGGAGGGAAGGCCGAACCAGTCGGCCGTGCCGACCTGGTCAAGGTTCACGCGGTACCGCGTCGTGACCGCCCCGGCGCCGTCCGGCGACGTGATCTTCCCGAAGACCTGGTCGAATATCGCGGATAGTCCCATGCCGAACAGCAGGCCCAAGAAGATGGTGATCCGGCCCCAGAAGCCGCGCAGGAGCACGGTTCCCAGAACGACGAAGAGGACGGTCAGGATGCCGATGGTGGGGTCCTGCGGCCAATACACGCCGGCGACCACCGGCGCGAGGTTGAAGCCGATCAGCATCACCACGGCACCGGTCACCGCGGGAGGCAGTACGCGCCTGAGCGGTGCGGCGCCAGCGAAGTGGATGAACACACCCACCAGCGCCAAGATGACGCCCGCGATGAGAATGGAGCCGGTCACATCGGCCGAGTCACCGCCTTGCGCACGGATGGCAGCGACGCTCGCCACGAAGGACGCGCTCGTGCCGAGGTAGCTGGGAATCTGGTTCTTGGTGATCATCAGAAACGCGATCGTGCAGATCCCCGAGAACATGAGCGCGAGGTTCGGGTCGAGCCCCATGATGACCGGGAAGACGAACGTCCCCCCGAACATGGCGACCACGTGCTGCGCACCGACGCCGGCGGTCTTCGGCCAGCTCAGACGTTCGTCCGGCATTACTCCCACCCCGGGCGGTGGCGGTTCGACAACTTTCCACGAGAACATCGACACTGGGCATCATTCCTTCGAGTTGGCCGGCGGGCGTGGCGCCCTCCCTGCACGTTTGACCTGCGGTGGCAGTTGTGAGTGATCCCGAGGTTTCGTCGCGCGGTGGCGATCGAGCAGGCCCCCTGGAGGCGGCCGGTTCGGTGTCGCGAGGACGGATCAGGGCTGGTGCTCCAGCCAGCCATCCCTGAAGTCGATCTCGAGGGATCCGCCTTTCAGAAGCTCGACCACGTCCTGCATCGGCAGGACCTTGCCGAAGAACCGGTCGATCATCCACAGGCTTGCGTCATGGGCCTTGCGGTCGAGCGCGCCTACGGCTTCTGCCGGCACGATCACGTCGTAGTCCTTCTGGTACGCGTCGCGCACGGTGGTCTCCACGCAGTGCGTTGTGGCGACACCGGTGACGATGAGCGTGGTGATGCCCCGCATGCGGAGCATCGTGTCGAGCCGGGTGTCGAAGAAGCTGCTGAAGCGGTGCTTGACGAGGACCTCTTCCGAGCTTTCGACCAGGTCGGAGACCTCGGCGCAAAACTCGGAGTCCCACGTCCCCTTCACCCCGGTTGGACCGGCGGCCCACCGCAGCGTGTGGGGCATGATCTTGTGCCGCTTCTTGGTGACGTCGTCGGCGTAGTGCTCCTGCTTGGTCCAGATGTCGGTGACGCCCCGCGTCCGACCGACCTCCACCAGCTCGCGGATGTGCGGGATCGTCGACCGCATCATGTCGATGTTGCCGCCGGCGGAGCCCATCGATCCACCCGGGTCGCAGAACCCGTTCTGGATGTCGATGGCCACGATGGCGGTCGTCGCGGGATCGATGCTGAAGTCCACGATGTGGTTCATGCCACCTCCTCCTCGTGAGTGGTGCTGGAGAACTGGATGCCGAGACGCTGCATCTCGGGCTTGACCTCGCTGTCGAACCTCTTGAGTCCGCGGAGGTAGTCGGGGAACGTGAACATGAGCCCGTCAAGGTCCCCCTCCTTCGCCAGGTCGGCGAGGATGGCGGCCACCGTCGCCGGGCTGCCGGCGATGGGCAGGAACGCGAAGAACACATCGCGCTTCGCCCGCTCGAGCACGGTCTGGGAGGATGCGCCCTCGACGTCCTTGGCGTAGATTGAGAAGATGTTGCGCCACGCTTCCACGTCGACTCCGGCGCGGTAGTCCTCCATCACCCGCTGGGCCTTTTCGTCGGTGTCCTCGATGACCAGCACCAGGACGGTGTCGGTCTTCACCGTGGTACCCAGCGACTCGGCGACTCGCTTGGCGCGCTTGCTGACGTCCTTGAGGTCCTCGAGATCGCGGCCCGTGATAAAGCACCTGTCGCCGTGGCGGGCGGTGAACTCCATGCCGCGCTCGGACATGCCGGCGCACACGATCGGCACCCCACCCTCCTGCACCGGCTTGGGGCTGCTCGTGCAGTCGGTGATCTGGTAGTGCTCTCCTTGGTAGCTCACCCTGTCCTGAGTCCAAAGGAGCTTGATCGCCTCAGTCCACTCGCGGGCGTAGTCGTACCGGGTGTTTGCGTAGCCCTCGGGCAGGACGCCCATCTGCGCGTACTCGTCGAAGTACTGTCCGGTGACGAAGTTGATCCCGAAGCGTCCGTTTGAGATCTGGTCGATCGTGGCGGTCATCTTTGCGGCCACCACTGGGTTGAGAATCAGTGGCTGCACTGACGCGATGATCCTGACCCGGTCAGTTACGGCTGCCAGACCGGTCATCAACGTCAGCGACTCCAGGCTGTGGTCCCAGTGCTGGGTCTGACCCCCAAATCCCTTCCACTTCACCATGGAGAAGAGGCTGTCGAAGCCGATCTCCTCCGCGTAGAGCGCGATGTCGCGGTTCAGTTCCCACGTCGGCCTGTACTGCGGGGCGTTCTTTGAGATGATCCACCCGTTGTTGGCGATGGGCATGAAGACGCCCAGATCAATTTTCGTCACGTGATGCTCCAGGTACTGGTCGGATTCAGACGGTTTGGGCTGCCGGGTCGAGCCAGGCAACTGCTTCGATCTCCACTCGGGCGCCTGCCAGGAGGCCCGCGACTTCGACGGTGGCTCGTGCGGGAAGCTGGCCCGGGAAGTACGTGCGGTAGACGCGGTCGAACTCGCCGTAGATGTCGAAAGTGGTGACATAGACGGTGGTCTTGACGATGTCGCCGGCCGTGGCTCCTGCCGCGGCTGCGTTTGACAGCAGGTTCTGCATCACCTGGTGGGCCTCCTTGTCGAAGGACCCTTCGGGAATTGCTCCGGTCTCGGGATCCAGGCCTAGAGCGCCCGAGACGTAGACGAGCTCTCCTGCGGCGCGGGCCGGGCTGTACCCAGGGATGGGCTTCTGGGCTGATGAGGTGGACACGGTCGGTTCCTCTCTTCTTGCGCGGGTGGGAGGGAGACACGCTGCTCAGTTGCCGCGGAGGTGCCGGTACTGGCCCCGGAAGTAGAGCAGCGGATCCTCGTCAAAGTTCTCTAGGCTGATACCGCGGACTCGGCCGATGACGATCACGTGGTCACCAGCGACGTACTCGCTGTCGATCGAGCAGTCGATCCACCCGATCGCACCCGAGATGATGGGGTTTCCGCTCTCGGTCGGACGCCACGTGATGCCCGCCCACTTGTCGGTCCCGCTCATGGCGAACTGGGTCGAGATATCGAACTGGCTCGCGGCCAGCAGGTTCACACAGAATTGCCCGCTCTCCCGGATTGTTGGGTAAGTCCGCGACGATGTGCTGACCGAGAAGGACACCAGCGGCGGCTCCAGAGAGACGCTGTAGAAGGACTGGCAGGTCAATCCGGCCGGTTCGCCGTCGTGCACGGAGGTGACGATGACGATGCCGGAGGCGAAGTTGCCCACGACGTCTCGAAATTTTCGGGCGTCAAACTGACCGTGCTCCGGGACCTGCCCAGGCGCACCGCTGGTGACGGACTCGACGCCCACCGCGAGCGAGGCAGACGCGTTCATCGCGAAACCGCGTTCGTGAGTGAGAGGGTGGCTCGGATCGGGGCCAGGCTGCTTCCAGCCCAATCGGCGACGAGGGCATCCATGCGGTCCATGTCCTCAGTGATGAAGTAGAGGGACCGGCTGGGCACCATGGCGCCGAGCTCCACCAGCAGTGGCCGCAGGTGCTCGTCGGGCGCCATCGAGTGGCCGGCGCTGGCGCCGGTCATGACCGGCACCGCCGTCACCCCCGACAAGGCGTCGCCGCCGAACCGGTCCAGGAACGACTTGAGCAGTCCGGTGTAGGTCGCCTTGTACGTCGGAGAGGCAACGATCAGTAAGTCACTGGCCGTGACGGTCTCGGCGAGGGCCGACATGGTCTCCGAGGGCCAGCGGAACAGCTCGTCGACGTGGTCGGCGAGGTCGATGACGATGCGGTCCGCCTCCCCCACCCCGAGGACCTCGGCGACGGCCTCGGCGAT
This sequence comes from Nocardioides sp. T5, assembly GCF_048161455.1. Taxonomy (NCBI): domain Bacteria; kingdom Bacillati; phylum Actinomycetota; class Actinomycetes; order Propionibacteriales; family Nocardioidaceae; genus Nocardioides; species Nocardioides sp. T5. The sequence continues at coordinate 3,897,935 of NZ_CP182415.1, forward strand.
GTGGCGCGTTCGTGAGGCCGGCTTGGGGTTGCCAACGAGGATGGTGGTGGTCATCGTTACCTGCCTTGAGAGTCGGAGTCGAGGCCCAGCCGTGAAAGTGGTTTGCTGGCCGCCTGGCGCGTCTGCCCGGGCACACATAGATCCTCGACGTCCGCGACGTGCGTCACATCGTGCTGCTGGAGCGACCCTCGGATGAGGCTCCGTCATCCGATCGAATGATTCGACTCACTCAAGAAGGCCCCGGCGGAACGCCTGGGCGACGGCAGACGCGCGGTCGGGGACGTCGAGCTTGGTGTAGACGTGAGCGAGGTGTGTCTTCACAGTTGGCACGCTGATCCCTAGCTCGCGTGCGATTTGGGGCCCTGAAAGGCCGTCGGCGGCGAGCCGGAGGATCGCGGTCTCTCGGTCGGTGAGAGGTGACTTCTGTGGTTCGAGGGCACGGTTGCGGATCTCAGCAGCCAGGGCCTTGCTGACCACGGGGGCGATTACGGTCTCCCCGGCCACTATCGACTCGACGGCCGCGGTGATCTCATCGAACGAGGCAGCTTTCTCGATGAAGCCGCCCGCTCCTAAGGCGAGCGCGCGGTACACCGAGGCGCTGTCGACGTACGCCGTCAAGACCAGCACCCGCGCCTCGCAATGCAACTCACTTAGTTGCTCGAGGATTTCCAACCCGCTCGCCCCGGGCAGTCTGAGGTCCACGATCGCGACGTCGGGGGTGGCGGCGAGGATGGCGTCGACGGCTTGAGAGCCATCGCCGGTCGAACCGACCACTGTGATGACTTCGGACGATGTCCAGTGGCTCTTCAAGCCCTCCCGATAGACAGGGTGGTCATCGGCGATGAACAAGCGGATAGGGGTCATGGCGTCAGCAGCTCCGATATCGCACTGGCGAGGTTGTGGACGTCGATTGGCTTCGTGAGGTACTTCGCGATCCCCATCGTGCGCAGCTGCTCGATCCGCCGGGGTGTGGCGTCAGCCGAGAGGACAATCACCTGCAGGTGGTGCTGGTCGATCGTCTGGTGCAGTCGTCGAACCACTTCGACACCCGACATATCGGGAAGGTTGAGGTCCAGGAGCACCAAGTCGGGCCGCACCTGTTCGATCAAAGCGAGTCCGCTCTGACCGTCGGACGCCGAGTGCAGCGTCACCTTTCCCATCGCGGCCACGACTGCCTCGACCAGCTCTCGGTTGGCCACGGTGTCTTCGATCTGCACGATTGTGGCCGGTCCGACCTGCGGTAGTGCCTGGACCGGGGAGATGAACCCCTCGGCGGCGCTTGGGCTGCGCTCGCGGGCTAGAAGGGGCAGTTCGACGTAGAAGGTGGATCCCTCCCCGGGGGCCGAGTGCTCGAGGCCGACTGCGCCGCCCATCTGCTCAACTAGGCGCCGCGACAGGTTGAGGCCGAGTCCGCTGCCCTCGATGTCGTCCGCGCCCTGGAGCCTCGAGAACGGCGCGAACACCGCCTCGACCTCGTCGGCATCCAGACCTGGACCCGTGTCGGTGATCCGGTAGCGCAGGAACCCGGCCTGGACGCGGCACGAAACACGTACGAGTCCTTGTGGTCGGTTGAACTTCACGGCGTTGCCGAGCAGGTTCAGGAACACCTGGCGCATGCGTTGCGCGTCGGAGAACACCCACCGGTCTACAGCGCCGTGGAGGTCGCTGGCGACCTCGATGTCCCGGGTGACGGCGAGCGGTCGGATCATCGCGAGCGCCTGGTGGAGGGGTTCGATGGCCGACACCGGAGCAAGTTCAAGGCCCGGGGAGCCGGCCTCGATCCATGAAATGTGGCTCATCTGATGCTTCCGTGGGTGGTTGATCGCGTCTGAATGGCCGCACGCCGTTCCCGCTCTAGGTTTCTGGCTTGTCGAGAGTCAGGAACCACGGAACGGAGAACGGCGTGCGAAACGCCAGCCTATGGCGCGCCCTCTTGGGCGTCGAGAACACCGTCATCGAGGCAATCGAGTTCAGCGAGGTCGAGGACATCGTGATCGCGCACGTGCGACCACGGCGAGCTGCTCGGGGCCGCTGCGGACGATGCGGCACCAGAGCCGCCTGGTACGACCACGGAGAAGGACGCCGACGGTGGCGAAGCCTGGATCTCGGAACAGTCGAGGTCTTCCTCGAGGCCGACGCGCCAAGGGTCAACTGCCCGGTCCACGGGCCGACGGTGCGGCATGTGCCCTGGGCGCGTCACGCGGCCGGTCACACGTTCAGCTTTGACCAGCAGGTCGCCTGGCTGGCCACCCAGTGCTCGAAGTCCGCGATCACCCAGTTGATGCGGATCGCGTGGCGGACCGTGGGATCGATCATCGCCCGGGTCTGGGCCGACACCGCCGAAGGGATCGACGCCTTCGCCGGACTGCGCCGCATCGGCATCGATGAGATCTCCTACAAACGCAACCACAAGTACCTGACCGTCGTGGTCGACCACGACACCGGCCGGCTGGTGTGGGCCAAGGCCGGACGCGACCGCGCCACCCTCGAGGAGTTCTTCGACGCACTGGAAGCCTCCGGCGAAGGCAGGTGCGCCCAGATCACCCATGTCACAGCCGACGGCGCGGACTGGATCGCGGACGTTGTGCGGCGACGCTGCCCAGCCGCGGTCCGGTGCGCCGACCCCTTCCACGTCGTCGGCTGGGCCACCGATGCCCTCGACGCCGTGCGACGAGACGCCTGGAACCAGGCCAGACGCGCGGGCCACACCCGCCCCGCCGGTTGGCAGAACGGCCGGGCGGTTACGGTCGCAACCGGACACGCTCGCGCTCTCAAGCACGCCCGCTACGCACTGTGGAAGAACCCCGAGAACCTCACCGACAAGCAGCAGACGAAGCTTGCGTGGATCGCCAAGACTGATCCTCGGCTCTACCGCGCCTATCTGCTCAAAGAAGGCCTGCGTACCGTCTTCAAGCTCCCAGCAGACGAGGCCGCCGAGGCGCTGGACCGATGGGTCGCGTGGGCACGGCGCTGCCGGATCGCATCGTTCGTCAAGCTCCAGCAGCGCATCACCAAGCACCGCGCCGAGATCCTCGCCGCCATCGACCACGGCCTATCCAACGGCCTCATCGAATCGGTCAACACCAAGATCCGGCTCATCACCAGGGTGGCCTTCGGATTCCGCTCACCCGACGCCCTCATCGGCCTCGCGATGCTCAACCTAGGCGGACACCGACCGCTGCTGCCCGGCCGATGACCCACGGATCAGTCAGAAGAGCCTGAAATGTCGAGCGCGTCATTCACTAGGGCCAGCAGGTGTAGGCCCGCCTCCGCGATGTGGTCGACGTGCTCACTCGCGGTCACGTCGAGGGGTTGCATTCGCAGCATCTGCGCAAACCCGAGGATGGCGTTCAGGGGCGTCCGGAGCTCGTGACTCATGTTGGAGAGGAACTCGTCTTTCCTCCTGCTGGCGCGCTCTGCCTCCAGCCGGGCCCAGCTGACCTCGTCCTCCGCCCGCTTGCGGTCGGTGATATCGGTGGAGATCGCCCCCAACGCATACGCCGACCCCGTCTGGTCGACGAGCGGGAACTTGATTGATACCCAACGGCGCGTCGGATCGTCCGCTCCCGACGGCTCCCCGTAGGGCTCCTCGGTCTGCATCGACACGCCCGTGGTGAGTACCCGCGCGTCGTTCTCCACGTACGCAGCGGCACTGGCGGCGGGGTAGAGGTCGCGGTCGGTCCGGCCGACGATCTCCTCCGAGGCGATCCCGAACCGTCTCGTGAACTCGTGGTTGACCATCACATACCGGCCCGACAGGTCCTTGATGTACATCAGAGCCGTGGCGTTGTCGACCAGGTCGCGAAGATGCTGGACGTGCACCCGATCGTCGGACTCGGCCTGAGACAGGCTGACGTCCGTCAGCTGCACCACGATGGGCGAGCCGCTCGCACCGGCGGCCGGACTTGCGCACAGGGAGAACCGCCGGCCGTCGAAGGTCGTCTGGCATGGCGTGCGGAGGTCGAGCGACTTGACCACCGCCGCACGGACGTCGGATTCCGGTCGGGCCAATTCTGTAGTGAGCTTCGCGTCGTCGGATCCGAACAGCGCGTTCCAGGAGGCGTTTGCTGCTGCGATCCTGAGGCCGGGACCATCCTGCTCGAGTACGGCAAGGGGCGTGGGGGCCGCTAAGAACGCGGCCGCGAGAGCGTCGCCTTGGCAGTCGTCGGCCATTCGCTCGCCTTCCATCGTTGGCCCGATCCATCTTCCCACCCACTGCGGGAGACCACCTCCGCCAAGTTGCTACTGACCACAACTGCGCGCGCTCGGGCTTACGCGGTGATTCCAGCGCGGACTGCCAACGCATGCGCCGCTCGAGTGGCGCGTTCACGCGTCGCTGCCGCATCGACCATCGTCGGTGCGCCGTCGGCGACTACCTGGCGTCCGCCGACCCACACGTCGCGGACCTCGTCACCCCGGTGGGAGTAGACAAGCGATGCGACGGGATCGTGCACGGGCGAGATGCTGGGCGTGGACGACGCGAACACCACGATGTCTGCTGCCTTACCCGGTTCGAGGGTCCCGATCTGCCCGTCCATGCCCATGACACGGGCGCCTTCGCGGGTCGCCATGTGCATGACCTGTGTCGCAGTCATGATGCGCGGGTCCCGGCGCACACCTTTCGGCACAAGAGCCGCAAACTTGAGAGCGTGCAGCATGCTCAGGTTGTTGCTGCTAGCCGGACCATCTGTCCCAAGACCCACTCGCAGCCCCGCAGCGAGCATTTCGGGGATCGGGGCTACTCCGGATCCCAGATACAGGTTGCTGCACGGGTTGTGGGAAACCCCCGTCCCACTATCGACGAGGCGACGGATGTCGTCGTCATTGCATTGGACGCAGTGCACTGCGACCAGGTCAGGCCCGAGCATCCCCGTTCGTTCCATGAGAGCCGCATCGCGACAGCCGTATCGCCGTTCCGACTCGGCGACATCGAAGTCTGACTCCGCAAGATGAGTAGTGATCAGAGCCTCTGTGTCGTCCGCCAACTGTCGGGTGGCCCGCAACGTGTCCTCGTCAACTGTCCAGCTCATGCACGGGGCGAGGCCGACCTTGACCAACGAACCCGGGTAGTTGTATGCCGCAATTGCCCGGCGGGCGTCCTCCATTGCGGCGTCGATCGGTTCGAGCAAGCTGTGCGGCATGCCGACATCCCCGCCAGAGGTGACGTAGCCGCGGGCGGCGACTCCACGGATCCCGCAATCGGTCATGGCTGCCACGACGGCATCGATGAGTTCCGGCTGCGGGTGCACATACATGAAGTCGAGCAGCGTGGTGGTTCCCGTGGTGAGCGCTTCAACGCACCCGTGCAGCGCGGCGACGTAGCAGTCATCCCACGTGAGGTGCGTGGCCGCCGGCGCCGTCATCGAGCTGATCCATTCCGACAGGGGCTTGTCGGCACCGAGACCTTTCAGCAGGGTCTGGAATAGATGGGTGTGGGTGTTGACCATGCCAGGCGTGACGATCTGATCCCGACAGTCATGCAGCACTGCGTCCGGATGTTGCGCGACCAGATCGGCGGTGCCACCGACTCCAAGGATGTTCCCCGTCGACGAACTGAAGGCGATTGCGCCATCCGGAAATGTTGCGTCCTCGCTGTCGAACGTCAGGACCGTGGCGTGAGTCAGGATATGGGTGGTCACGCTCGCGAGCTCCTCGCGTGGAGAATCTCGGCGATGACGTTCTCCGGTGTCCAGGGGCCGTCGGATCGGAGGGATACGCCCAACGGCGCCAAGGCGTCCGAGATCGCATTGACAAGTGCACCAGGGGCTCCGGAGGCCCCGCCTTCGCCGGCCCCCTTGAAGCCGTAGGGGTTCATGGGACTCGGAGATTCCATGTGGTCGGTACGGACCCAGGGCATGTCGGACACTGTGGGCAGCAAGTAGTCGTTGAAGGTCAGCGACTGTGGAGCTCCGTCAGAGTTGTAGACCAGCTCTTCGAACATGGTCCCGCCCACGCCTTGAGCGACACCGCCAATTACCTGTCCCTCGACCAGGAGCGGGTTGATCACTCGGCCACAGTCATGCACGACGACGTAGTCCACAATCTCGACTTCACCGGTTTCCGCGTCGACCTCAACGGTGGCGGCGTGCGCCGCGTTGGCGAAGGCGATTCCCGGGACTTGATGGTTGTGGGTCGCAGCGAGGTTGAACTCGATGCCATCGGGTAGTGGCGGATTCCAGGGCGTGGACGCCTGCGAGATGGCGCCCAGTCCCACGCGGGCCTGTGGCATGCCCTTCATCTGAGCGCCACCCGCTTGCCATTCGAGGTCGTTCACGTCGGCTTCGAGCATGTGCGCCGCGATTCGCATCGCCTTGGCCTTCACGACTTCTGCGGCGCCACGGGCCGCAGCGCCGCCAATGGCGGCGCTGCGCGATGCGAAGGTGCCGACGCCGTCGGTGATGACGTCAGTGTCTCCGTACAGGACTGTGATGTCGTCGATGGGGATTTCAAGCTCGTCCGCGACGAGCTGGCTGAAGGTCGTAACGTGGCCTTGTCCGTGGGGTGAGGACCCGGTGAGCAAGGTGACCTTGCCGCTGGCGTCGACCTTGACGGTTGCCGCTTCGTAGGGACCGATGGAGGTTTCCTCCACGAAGCAGCACAGCCCGATGCCGAGGCGCTTGCCTCTCGTGAGTGCTTCTCCCTGTGCTTCCTCGCGGCCGGAATAGCCGATCATGACGGCGGCACGTTCGAGAACTGCGGGATAGTCACCGCTGTCGTACTCGACATGCCCAGCAAGGACGATGTCGGTGCCGCGATCGTAGGGAAGTTCGTCGGCTGTGATCATGTTCCGCAGGCGCAGCTCGAGACGGTCGACACCCAAGTCCGCTGCGATGATGTCGATCATTCGTTCCATGACCAGCGCACCCTGGGGGTGACCGGCCCCTCGATAGACAGCTAGCGGGGTCTTGTTGGTCACCACTGTGTGAGCTCGAGCGCGGTAGTTGGGGATTCGGTAGGGGCCACGCGTCATCGCCGACGAGATGCTCGCCGGCGTGGTCGCCAGAGTGCAGAACGCGGCACCATTGTTGGTCCACGATTCCACCGTCATGGCGGTGATCTCTCCATCCAGCGTCACGGCGAGCTCCACGTCGTGCCGCTGCTCGCGTGCCTGACTCGAGGCCACCATGTGCTCCGCACGGCTCTCGATCCATCGAATCGGCTTGTTCAGTCGTAGCGCGAAGAGAGGCGCGAGGACCTCCTCGGGGTAGAACTCGCACTTCCCGCCGAAGCCGCCGCCCACGTCTGGGGCGACGACGCGAATCTTGCTCTCGGGATGGCCAATGACGCCGGCGAGGAACTGCCGCACCAGGTGCGGGAACTGAGTCGAGGTGTAGAGGACCAGGCGCTGCGAGACGGAGTCGACATAGGCAAGGACCCCTCGAGTTTCCATTGGCATCGGTCCGTAGCGGTGGATGCGGAAGCTTTCGCGGTAGACGCGATCGGCTGTGGCCAATGCCGTCTCGACGTCTCCCACGTCCTGAGGCACCGTGTTGACGACGTTGGATCCAAACTCCGGATACAGCAGGGGTGCATTGTCGGCGATGGCGGTGTCGATGTCGGTAAGGGGTGGGAGCGATGAGTAGGCCACCGTGATCATCCCCGCAGCTGCCGCCGCCTCCTGTGCGCTTCGAGCCACGACTGCCGCCACGGGTTGACCGACATACCGGACGCGGCCCTCAGCGAGCACTGGGTGGCTTGCGGGCTTCGTGTCCGGGTAGACGTCGATGCATGGTAGGTGACCGACGCCGGTGAGATCGGCGGCGGTCATGATGTCGACAACACCAGCGGCGTTGCGGGCCGCCTGCACGTCGATGGACGTTATCTCCGCGTGAGCAACCGGTGCGCGCAACAGAGCCATGTGCAACGTCCCGCGTCGCTTGATGTCGGCGACGTAGTTGCCTTGGCCTCGCAGAAGGCGGGCGTCTTCGCGGCGCTTGACTGCCTGGCCGACGTACTTGGGCCTAACCGGCATCGGGCCGGAGGAGGTCATGAGTCGCTCCCTTCGTCGCTCAAGATCTGCCGGCCAGCCTTGAGGATGTTCTGGTATCCAGTGCAGCGGCAGAGATGCCCGTCGAGAGTTGCCGTGAGCTGTTCCTCAGTTGCACGCGGCTGTTGACGTGCGAGTGCAGTAAGGGATACGACGAACCCTGGCGTGCAGAAGCCGCACTGCATGGCGTGGTTGTCGTTGAACGCCTGTTGCACACTCGAAAGCTCGCCGGGAGTGCTGACGCCCTCTACCGTCGTGACGGAGGATTCATCGGTCTGTACCGCCAGCATCAGGCAGGAACGCACCGGCTCGCCGTCCACCAGCACCGTGCAGGCACCGCACGTTCCGTGTTCGCAGCCGACATGGGTGCCGGTCAGGTCGAGTTCATCGCGCAGGTAGTCGGCCAAAGTCATGCAGGGCGAGATATCCGCTGCGATCCACTCGTCGTTGACGCACGTTCGGATGGGGAACTTGTCGCTCACTGGACTACCTTCCTCGCGTGAGCAGGCACGGATGGCCTGCTTGGGCACTTCTGCTCCCCGCAGGGCCGCCAGGACGGTCGCTCGATCCGACACGCGGACCTGCGCGAGTTCTGCCTCGTCTGGCGGCCGAGGCCACTCAGCCCGACTGCGTGGTCTAGCGCCCGCGACAACCGATCAGGGAGCGGCCAGCACCGGGGGGCCAGTACCACCGGGCGGCACACAACTGCGGACACGGTGAGAGAACGGACATGACGCTCACCGGTGGGGCGGCACGAGCGCGAGTCGCTTCCATCGACCACACCGCGCAGCGCTACCAACACAGTCGACGGCGACACGGGGACGCTCATGCCACCACCTGCTCGTTGCGGCTCTCAATGGCCTGGAGTAGTGCGCGTTCGACCACCACAGGCAGTACGTGTCGGCGGTAGGCGGTGCCACTGCGTGCACCGACGTACTCATCCACGCCCGTGGCGAGCCGTGCTACCTCTTGGAAAGTCGCGTGGTCCGCTGGACCCCCGCGAAGGGCCTTCTCGACATCGGTTTGCTTCACCGGCCGCCCCGCGGCGCCGCACACACCGACCCAGGCCTCGGTGATGACGCCCCGATCGTCTAGTGCCAGCTGCGCACCGGCACCGATGATCGGCCAGTCCTTCTTCTTGCGGGCGACCTCGAAGAAGCCAGCGACGACATTGCCATGGACCGGAAAGGTGACTTCGACCAGAACCTCGTCTGACGTCCTCGCCGTCATGAACGGGCCGATGGGGTAGTCGATCGCCGGAACGACGCGCTCGCCGCGATGGCTCACCAGTGTGTACGTCGCCCCGAGCGCGGCCGCCACGGCCGGAATCTCGGAGCACGGATCGGCCTGAGTCAGGTTTCCGCCGATGGTCGCCCGTGTGCGGACCTGCACGTGGGCAACATGCCGCAAGGCGGACCACAGCAGGGGAAGCTGAGACCGTAGCCACGTGGACTCACGTAGCGCCGCGAGCCGGACAAGGGCGCCGATTCTCAGCCTGTCCCCCTCATCGTTGATCGTCGCGAGTTCGGCCACTCGGTTCAGATCGACGATTCGGCTCGGGCGCTCCCGCCCAAGATTCATGGCGGCTACGAGGCTTTGGCCGCCTCCGAGCGGTCGACCAGTTCCGTCGGCCAGTGCTTCCACCGCTTCCTCAAGCGTCTTTGGTCGCACGTAGTCGAACGATGGCAACGTCACTGCGGCCTCCCAGCTGGACGGACTGTGGTGCCAGTATGGAGTCACTCCACGACCCGGCCGGTTTACGAAGTGTCACGCGATCGGGACTATGCTGGGACAGTATGTCGCACCCGTTCGCACTGTCCGACCTGCTGGAGCTGGAACCGTTTCGGCGCTGCAAGCCCGAAGTGATGTGCGGGCAGCACCTCGTGCATCGGCCGGTGCGGTGGGTTCACACGAGCGAACTTGCCGAAGCGGCGGCGCTGTTGAAGGGAGAGGAACTACTCCTGACTTCAGGGCTGGGTCTCGTGGGAAGAGGCGGTCCGGGACTTCGCGCTTACGTCGCCGCACTGGGCGAGCGGCGCGCCTCTCTCGGCCTAGAACTCGGATGGACATTCGCAGCCGTCCCCGACGAGATGCTCGAGGCCGGGCGCGAGTACGACGTACCGGTGATAGCACTTCACGAGATCGTCCCGTTCGTCGAGCTCGCCGAAGCTGGGCAGGAGGCGATACTGACTCGCCGGCTCGCGACGAAGCCTCCAGTACCGAACGACCAGGCATCGGTTCGCGCGCGCCTGCTTCGAGAACTCGAAGACGGTCAGGTTGGGGCATCGTCACTTTACCGAAGACTCACTGAAGTTGGGATCAGCCGCCGAGCCGACTCCTATCACGCGATCGTGATACGCGGCTTCCGGCAGGGCTTCGGCAGCGCGCTCGCGGACGCGCTTGGTTCGAGGCCCAGGAGCCACGATGCGCTGACCGCTCTGGTCTCTAGTGACGTGGTCGCCCTGGTGCCCGAGGAACCGTCCCAAGGGGCCGGTCCGTCATTGCTGGAATACATCGACGATTTTTCCAGGTCTCGCGGTGAAGCGACGACATGCCGGATTGCGGTCTCAGAGCCAGGTCCCCTCATGACGGCGGCGGCCCATCTCACCCACTGCCGCCACGCACTGTCGCTCGCTGTCTCACTTGGCATCAAGGACCGGATACTCGCGGCGCCTTTGATCTCGGCACGGATGGTCCTGAACCGGCTGGTAGCCGACGCTCTGGCTAGCAAGCTCGTCGGCGAGGAGCTCGGAGCACTGATAGAACACGACCGGCGCCACGACACAAGACTTGTCGAGACCCTCCAGACGTACCTGGTGAACGGTTCCAACATCCAGGGCACCGCTGCGGCCCTGCACTGTTCTCGCCAGTCGCTGTATCGCCGCAAGGAGACAATCGTGCGGCTCATTGGCGACTTCGACGTCCCGGAACGTCACGCGAACTTGGTCGTGGCGCTTGAGCTGCACGCGCTCCAGCAGCGGGCCGCTGGCCTGAGCCGATGAGCCTACGGTGCGGCCCCAAACGTGGAGTCCCACCGCGACTCGCAGGTGAAGCCGCAAGCAAGGCACACGGCTCATCGCACTTCCGCCGGTTGCAAGCGCGAAGGCGGGGCGGCAGGCCTCGGCCGCCTGAGACCGAGACGCCAACCTGTTGGAAGGGTCTGTCCTACGGAGAGGTAGCGACTCGACCGCGCAAGCAGACGGTCCCGGTGTCAGAAGCTAGGCGACCGGTCAATCAATGCTCAGCAGTTGAGCTGCTCGCCCCGTCGCCCGGAGCAGCGTGTCCCGGCAGCGTCGAAGGAAATCGGAGTCCTCGTCGCCCTTGAACCCGATCAGATCCATGCCCAAGACCGTCCGACCTGACTGGTCTCGAATCGGGGCATGCATTGTCGCAGCGACGGACAGGTCGTCGACATCCTTCAGCGAGTCGGACGCATTCTCCGCTGCCTCCAGCAAGATAGTTGTGAGTGCCTCACCCTCCCCTCCTTCGATCCCCCTCCTATCGAGGAACAGCTGCTGAAATCTGCTGGCGAACGGCCGATGCTTGATGGCTACATAGCCCCGCCTGCGGGTCGCTTCCAGCTGAGCCCATGCCAAGGCTTGGAAGTCAACGCCGGCGAGACGCATGCCCTCGTTGATCCAACGGCGTTGCTCAGCTTCGCTCCCCCACGCCACAAACCAGGGCGACAGTGGAGCGACCAACGGATAGGTGGATCCGACGTGGGTACTTGCGGCGCCGCTCACCGTACCGACGCCGGCGGCAGCAAGGATCACGACCTCACCTTCAACCACTGCACTCACCGCACATTCGAGCCCGAGGTCTCGCGCGACTGCCTCGATCTCGGGACGAACGAGGTCGGCCAATCGGAGCACTGGTGTTAGTCCTGGGGCCTGGGCTTCCAACGAAGCGATCCGAGGGGCGCCGTAGCCTCCACGAAGGAACAGGAGCGGAAGACCCCCATCGTCGCCGATACCCAGGTCTCTGACTCGTCCCAGCACGAAGTCATGATCGCCGGCCGGGATCACCGCGTCGAGGTCGCAATCGACCCACAGGGCAGCGTCGGGAATGCGTGGACTGCCGGTCTCGGACCGTGCACTTGCATGAGTGAAGCGGTCAGGCGCCTTCGATGCGAAGGCACGGCAGACGTCCTCGTGGTGAGCGCCCAAGACGCTGACACAGAACTTGCCGACTTCCTTCAGACGCGGCCACGTCGAACCGTCGCGCCCAACGAGAAAGCCGACCAGCGGCGGGTCGAGAGACACTGAGGTGAACGAGCCGATAACCATTCCCACGGACTCGCCGCGCTCCTCTTGGGCGGCGACGACTGCCACTCCGGTGGGGTAGTGGCCGAGCGCTCGTCTGTACTCGGATGGGTTGATCGCGGTGGGGCTGATTGCGGTCGGCTTGTTCACGGATACCTCCATGTGTTGTTGCTGCAGCGGTCGCTCAGACAACAGGGGTCGCGTTTCCCGCACTTGCGGGATCTGACCTCGCGCCTAAGTCGCCGCCGCTCGCCGTCCGCTGAATGGGCGGCGTCCTGGTCGGTCTCCCCAGACTGGCTGAGGGGCGTTGTGCGCGAATCGTGCTTCCGACGCGACAGTTGGACGACCCCTGGTCATCCCATCGGATGTCCACCCTCGGGTCCGTTCGCATGCGCGCCCCGAACCGACCTGGATGAGCTGCCACGACGAGACTGCACCGCCATCCGCGCCCGTCGCCTGGCTGCGCGACTTCGCCGACGCTCGCACCCGGCTACGCGACTGGGTCGCCACCTGCGGCACCCGCCTCGACCGTGACCGTCCGACTCGACGTACTCCCTGGCCCGGTGAGTCGGACGACGATGCAGGCGGGGAAGTCGAGATGACCGACCGCGAGCGCGACTTCGACGAGTTCGTCCGCCACGACGTGCTGCGCAGACGACGGGTGCGGTCGCTCCGGGATGGGCCGGGCAGATCGTGATCCGGACAGCGGCGATAGGCACCGACGCACCCGGGACGTCCCCAAGCCGTGCGGGTGCCGCGACGGCGCTCGACATCGCCGCAGCAGTCTTGCTCTCGAACCAGTCAGCGGAGGTGCCGATGCACGGAGCAGCCGGACCAGCGATGGGCAGCGCTGGCCGCTCTTGCTGATCACGCCTCGAGCGTGCACGCCGACTCCGACTACGAGCGCGTGTTGCTGACGCTCGATGCGTACACCGGGGGCGCCTCGCCGGGTGCGTCGAAGGCCGTCGTCGACGATCCGTGCACCGAGATCGCTACAGCACGGCGCTGGCTGCGCGCCGTCGAGGTCGTTCGGCTGACGTCGCTTCAGGTCGAAATTCTGCTGGTCATGCTCGACGACGCCCTCGCGGGCGACCTCGGCTGATGTACGGCGAGTCCGGCTCCGCACTCCGCCGAGCGATGACGGACCTCCTGCAGATGCATCGTGTCCAGCGCCGGTTCGGCGCCGCCGACCAGCTCGCGAGCCATGTCCTTCTCGTTCGGCAGTACCGGCAGAACGTGCTCGCGTGGTGCGGCAACGCCCTGCAGCTCGCGGGGCGGTCTCAATAGGTCAGCGCAACACTTCTTGAATTCGAGGAGGTTGTGATGCCGCGTGGTTATCGGAGGTTGTCGGAGGCTGATCAGGACGAGATTTGGGCGCGGTTGCGGGCGGGCCACGCGGTCAAGCCCACGGCTCGCGCGCTGGGGCTGCCGACCGGCACGGTGCGGGCCTATCTGGTGCGCTGTGGCGGGATCCGGCCCGCTCCGCGGCGCCGCTCGCCTGGCCGGTTGAGCTTCGCCGAGCGGGAGGAGATCTCGCGGGGTCTGGCCGCGGGCAGCTCGCTGCGCGCGATCGCGGCGGGCCTGGGACGCGCCCCGTCGACGATGAGCCGTGAGGTGGCCGCGCACGGCGGGCCGACTGGGTACCGTGCCGCCCCGGCAGAAGACTCGGCTTGGGCGAGAGCGCGACGTCCCCAGCCGTGCAAGCTTGCGACCCATCCGCAGCTGCGTGCCATCGTGGGCGAGAAGCTGACCCACCGGTGGTCGCCACAGCAGATCGCCGGCTGGCTGAAGACCACCTACCCACAGGTCCCGGAGATGCAGGTGTCGCACGAGACGATCTACCGGACCCTGTTCATCCAGTCTCGCGGCGCGCTGCGCCGCGAGCTCACGACGTACCTGCGTACCCGGCGGGTGATTCGACGCCCGGCCGGCACCCGTCTGCCCGATGGCCGCGGCGGTCGGCCCGGGATCCTGCACATCAGCGAGCGACCCGCTGAAGCCGACGACCGTGCGGTGCCCGGACACTGGGAGGGTGACCTGGTCTTCGGCAAACGGATGAGTCCGGTAGCCACGCTGGTGGAGAGGTCGACCCGGTTCGTGATGCTGGTGGCGCTGCCAGAGGGGTACAAAGCGGACCTGGTCGCTCAAGCATTGGCCGCGAAGATCACCACCCTGCCCGCGGCGTTGACCAGAACCCTGACCTGGGACCAGGGCCACGAGATGGCCGAGCACAAACGGTTCACCCACCAGACCGGGGTCCAGGTCTACTTCTGCGACCCCAAGTCCCCCTGGCAGCGCGGCAGCAACGAGAACACCAACGGCCTGCTGCGCCAGTACCTGCCCCGCACCCTCGACTTCCGCACCCTCACCCAAGACAACCTCGACGCCATCGCCGACGAGCTCAACGGCAGGCCTCGACAGACCCTCGGCTTCAAGACACCATCACAGGCACCGGCCGAGGTGTTGCGTTGACCGCTTGAGGCCGCAGCCTGCTTCTGGACACCTTCGAATGGCCGACTGGGGTCCACGTGCGAGCCAGCGCCGCACCGAATCGGCAGCGGCGATCGCACCCCGCCTTAGTCCAGGGTAGCCATCTCGCGACGACCGAAAATGCGTCCGCTCTAGAAGCCGCGGCGGGGTACGCACGGGGTACGCGTGCGGTCGCAAACGTCCGTCATAGCCGCCGAGTCTTGGTCTCCGAGCCGTCTCATTGCGAACGGCCACCGCCGCCTGCTCCGGCTCAATGCACGCTTGCTCCGGACGGCCTTGCAAACGTCGCGATGCGACCGTTGCAAAGTGGGGGTACGCCGGGGGCAAGCGATGCCACGCCTCGAACTCGCTGGACGCAACCCGATTCATGCCGCCTGGCATCAGACGGCATCCAACGCGCGACGACGGGGTGTTGCCGCCAGCCGCGACCGGGCGCCACTCTCGGTGGCGTCCCTACTCTTCTACTGCCTTGCGCCGAGAAGAGGTCTTCAGCCCCGGGAGCAAGCTCCTCCTCGCTCGCGTACTCGACGACGAAGGAGTGCGGACCGAATGCCTCGTCGAGCAGATTCTCGCGATGCTCTCGAAGCGTCGTCAGATCGGTGGCGACCACGGTGGGCGTCGCCCATCCCTGTCCGTCCACGTCCACGCATGCCCCGACGACGAGGGGTTCGACCCCCGGCGTGCCAAGGATGGCGTCCATGCGCGCGGTGTAACCGGAGGTGATGCCGGGGTTCAGGAGCCGCTGCTCATCCACGGCGCCGGCACCGTCGGCCGCGGCGGCGGCGATATCGCTCCCACGCGGAACGAGGAGGAAGCCCGGCTTGGTGCAGAGCTGTCCGACGGACCCGCATATGCTCGTCACGAAGCCCCGTGCGATGGACGTGCCGTGCTGGGCCCCGCCGCCCTCGTCGTGACGAAGACGGGTTGACACTGCCTAGCTCGCGAATATGGGAATCGGCGTGGGCCGGTCGACCGCGAGGTCGGACAGCATGCAGCCGGCCCGGATCGACCCGGTAAAGCTGGCGACCCGGATTCGTGGGTCCAGCAGCATCGCCACCACCCCTCCTCCTGCCCGACGAGAAGCTGAAGCGTCGCGTCGGGACCACTCTCGGCGAGAGCGGCGCGGACGACGTCGACGGTCTGCCTCGAGAGCTCCGGGTGCCCCGGGTGGGCCTTGACGACTGCGGGGCACCCCGCGGCCAGCGCGGAGACGGTGTCGCCGCCGACAACCGAAAACGCGAAAGGGAAGTTGCTCGCGGCCGGGTGACGCCGATCGGCATCTTGGTCAGTGCCGGCGAAGTTGAGGACCGGCCCGAGCGGCACGTGGTAGTGGCGAAAGTCCGAGCGACTGCCGAGGACGAAGTCATCGTCCGCCTCGTCAATCCGCACGTCGAGATAGGAGTCCTCGAGCAGGATGTCGACGAAGAGGCGGGACGATCAGTCGACCGGCCGCCAAGAGATTGTTGATTTCCCACCTCGAGTAGGGTGGCGCGCAGCTCAGTCCGTTAGCGACGCCGTGAGGTTGAATCCCTCGACGTCGTTTGACCCGTCCCTACGATTCCCGGTCAGACATCGAGACGCCCGGCGGCTCGGAGTCCAGTTGCCGCGCCAGCGTCTCAACGATGGTGCCGGCGCAGACTCGGCGGCTCACCTGCGGTCCCAGCACCTCCGACAGCCGCACCGCGAGGGCGGCCAGGTCTGTGGGCCGCTCGAGGCCCTCGACCCAGGGCAGCGCGTCGGAGTCGACGAGCGCCCCGCCGAGCACGGGGTCGACCGCGTCGACGAGGTCGCGCATGAAGTCCAAGCCGAGCGCGACCCGCTCCGCACCCACCAGCGACACCGCGTGGCTCACATGGGCCAAGAACGAGTCGACGGTGGCCGCGTCGGACAGGAACGGCCCGAAGCCGTTGATGGCCACGAACCCGCCGCTGTCGGCCACCGCCCGGATCTGCTCATCGGTCAGGTTGCGCGGGTGCGCCTGCAGGGCCCGGCAGGAGGAATGGCTGGCGACGAAGGGCCTGGTGGCGACAGACGTCAGGTGCCAGAAGCCCGTTTCGGAGAGGTGGCTGACGTCGACGATCATGCCCAGGCGCTCCATCTCCGCGACCGCCTCGAGCCCCAGCTTCGTCAGGCGGCCGCCTGCATCCTGCTCGCCCACCCCGTCGGCCATCATCGTGCGGCGGTTCCAGGTCATCGACGCGATCCGTACCCCGAGGCGGTGGAAGGTGTCCAGCAGCTCGAGGGAGTGACCGATCGGCTCGCATCCCTCGAGGGCGAGGACGAGCGCGATGCGGCCGCTCTGGATCGCAGGCAGGATCTGGTCGCCGCGCTGGCAGATCACCACGTCGGTGGCGTGCACGTCGGCCAGCCGGCGAGCCTCCTCGAGCACCTGCAGGCTCCGGCGCAGGGCCCCCTCCCCCACGTGTTGCTCCTCGGTGAAGACCGGAAGCACCTGGAGGACCACTCCGCCTGCCCGCAGCTGCGGCAGCCAGAAGTCCCCGAAGGGGTCGGACAGGCCCCGCTCGCGCTGGTGCAGGACACCGAGGAGGAGGTCGTTGTGGCAGTCCGCCACCGGCAGCGACGGAGCCATCATTAGGAGGCGGTGCCCCCGCTGCGGGCCTCGCGCCGGCGGGCCAGCTGGGCCAGCGAAACGGCGATGACCAGCGCCCCGCCGTAGAACAGCTGCTGCACGAAGCTCTCCGCACCGAGGAGTTGGAGCCCGGTGATGCCGGTGGCGAGGAAGTAGACGGCGATGAACGCGCCCCAGGCGTTGAAGCGGCCCGGGATCACGGTGGTCGCCCCGAGGAACACCGCGGCGAAGGCGGGCAGCAGGAACGAGGTGCCCGAGCTCGGGTCCGCCGACCCGGTGGTGCCGGCGTACAGCGTGCCCGCCACTCCGGCCAGGCCGGCAGAGCTTACCAGGGCGCCCATCCGGACGCGCCCGACCTTGATACCGCTGAGCCGGGCGACATCGCGTCCCCTGCCGACGAAGAGCATCCGCATGCCGAGGGCGGTGTGCTGGAGCAGGTACCAGAGCACGAAACAGAGCGCGAGCCCGTAGTAGAACGCCGCCGGGACGCTGACGAGCTTGTAGCCGATGACGAGGTCGACGAGCGAGCTCGAGATGCCGCTGATCGTGGTGGAGTTGCTGATCCAGAGGACGAGGCCTTGGATCACGGTCCCCGTGCCCAGCGTGACGATCAGCGAGTCGACCCCGAAGAACACGATCACGGCGCCGTTCACCAGCCCCGCCAACAGGGCCACCACCA
Source organism: Nocardioides sp. T5 (assembly GCF_048161455.1). NCBI lineage: Bacteria > Bacillati > Actinomycetota > Actinomycetes > Propionibacteriales > Nocardioidaceae > Nocardioides > Nocardioides sp. T5. Next base: position 3,915,943 of record NZ_CP182415.1, read on the forward strand.
GGCCGGCCACGATGGCGGCACCGATCGACCATCCGTGATTGACGTTCAGGATCCCGATCACCATGGCCGTGAGGGTGGCAACTGAGGCGACCGACATGTCGTAGTCACCGCACACCAGCGGCAGCACCAGGCTCAGCGTCAGCACGAGTGGGACCGCCTGTGATCCCAGGATGTTGGAGATGCTGGCCGTGCTGAGGAAGGTGTCCGGCAGCAGCACGGCGAACACCACAAAGACGAGGAACCAAGCCACGGGCAAGGCCCCGGCCTCGATGCGCGAGGTCCAGCGACGATGGCGAGGCCGCGTGGGCGCGACCGCCTCCGTGCCTTCTTCGGTAGATGTTCCTACTGACATGTCGACTCTCTTCACGGGCAGGGATTGCGGATTGATCAGGCGTCCGAAGCCGCGCGGAGCGGCCGGGTGACGACGTCGGCGTCGGTGAACAGCATGTCGGTGAGGCCGGCCTTGGTGACGGCCTGGCCGTGCACCTCGTCGGACACGACACCGCGTCGCATCAGCAGCACGCGGTTGCAGAGCTGGGCCAGCTGGTCGAGGTCGGAGCTCGAACACACGACCGCGCAGCCCTGACGGGCCGCCTCGGCGATGAGGTTGAAGATCTGCTCGCGCGCCCCGACGTCGACACCCTGGGTGGGCTCGCTGAGCAGCAGCACCTTGGGTCCGGTCACGAGCCACTTGGCCAGCATCGCCTTCTGCTGGTTCCCGCCGCTGAGGGAGGCGTAGGCCAGCGCCGACTGAGGAGGACGTACGTCGAGGTCGCGCAGCAGCTTGCCGGCGTGCCGTTCGAGCCTCCTGCCCGTCAGGGCGAACGGACCGCCACCCTGCCGCAGCGAGAGCAGCGCGACGTTCTCGCCGACGGTCAGGGCGGGAGCACTGCCCTCGACCGCACGGTCGCTGGGGAGGTAGGCGATTCCGGCCCGGATCGCCGTCGAGGGCGAGAGACGGCCCGCCTCGAGCTCGAGATCGTCGACCGCGACAGAGCCGCTCGTGGCCTGCAGCGCCCCGAAGAGCAGCTGGTTCACCTCGTCGAACCCGGAGCCGATCACGCCGGTGAGGCCGACGATCTCGCCCGGCTGCACACTGAGGTCGAGGTGCGCCACGGCCCTGCCGCGCAGGGCACTCACCTGGAGGCGCGGCCGCTCCCCCACCGCGGGCAGGGGGGCGGACCCGGCGCTCAGCGTCGAGACCGGCCGGCCCACGATCATCCGGACGAGGTCCCCGCGGGCCAGCGACGCGGTGTCCTCGCTGCCGACCAGCTCGCCGTCGCGCAGGACGCTCACCCGGTCCGTCACCGTCAGGACCTCGTCGAGGTCGTGCGACACGAACAGCACGCCCGCACCCTGAGCGGCCACCGTGCGCATCAGCGCGACGAGTTCGGAGACCTCGCCCTGGGGCAGGAAGGCCGTCGGCTCGTCCAGCACGAGCAGTCCCCGCACGCTGCTGTCCTCCGCGTCGAGGTGGCTCACGGCGCGGGCGATGGCCAGCTTGGCCCGTTCCAGGCGTGAGATGTCCCGCACGAGCGTGTCTGGTCGCAGCGAGATACCGAACCGCTCGAACAGCGCCGTGGCGCGGGCCAGCTCGGCGCGCTTGCGCCGAGGACGGATGCCGGAGCCCGTGGCCACGTCATCGGCCAGCAGGTTCTCGAGCACCGTCAACGACGGGAGCAGCGCGAGGTCCTGATGGACGAACCGGAGCCGGTGGTCGCGCCGGTCGGCGGTGGAGAGAGGCAGGTCGACGGACGTTCCGTCGAGCTCTACCGTCCCCCCGTCGGGGGTGTGGAAGCCGGCGAGGATCTTGATCAGGGTCGACTTGCCCGACCCGTTCTGACCGAGCAGCCCGTGGACCTCACCGCGGCGAACGGTGAGGTCCACGTCCCTGAGCACCCGGGTGGGGCCGAACGTCTTCCCGACGCCGGTCATCCGGAGGACAGGCTGGGCCGGATCGGTCATCCGAGGCCCCAGACCTCAAGGTACTGGGCCTCCAGGTCGTCCCCGTAGCCCTTGTTGACCTCGGGCGGGGACCCGGCCTCGTCAACGTTGGAGGTGTCGAAGATGCGGACCGGCACGATGTCCATGACCCGCGAGGGCTCCATCCCGGACATCAGCCGAAACGCGTTGTCCATGGCCGCGAAGCCGGCGCCCTCGAGAGACTCGCCCACGTCCATCGTCACGATGTTGCCGTCCTGGATCATCTTCAGCACGGCCGGCGTGCCGTTGAAGGTGACCACCTCGACCTGGCCGTGCTTGCCAGCCGCGGTGATGCCGGCGACGGCGTAGCTCGCCATGTTGTCGTAGAGCGGCACGACGTACTTGATCTCGGGGTCGCGCACCAGCTCGGACTGCACGGTGGACTGCACCGAGGTCGTCCACTTGCTGATCGGCACGTTGGCGAACGTCGTCTCACAGGCGGGGCAGGCGCTCGCGATCTCGTCCTTGAAGGCGGCTTCCTGGCCCGGGCTGGGGCCGGCGTCGTTGGAGGTCACCACGAGGATCTTTGCGGAACCGCCGGAGTCGACGGCGATCCAGTCGGCGTTCAACCGGGTGGCGGTCTGGTACGGCGCGGCGACGATGGCGTCCACCCCGTCGACGCAGTCCACGCCGAGGCCGGAGCAGTCTGGGGCGAACTGGGCCGACGTGTCCCAGAACATGCTCACGACGACCTTGATGCCCGCCTCGCGAGCCTGCTTGATCTGCGGCTCCAGCGCGCGGGGATCCGTGCCACCGCTGAGGATGATGACGTCGACGCCCTTCGCGATGGCCTGGTTCATGCCCGCGACCCACTGGTTGGGTTGACCTTCGTTGGTGTAGACCTCGAAGTTGACGTCCGCGAGCTCGGCGACGCGCTCCATCGCTGCGTTGATCTGGATGTTGTAGTCGTTGGTTGTGAGCAGCGGGATGACGAACACGCTCCTGCCGGCCAGGCTGGCGACGTCCACCGCCGGGCCGGGCGAGACGAAGTCATTGACCGCCTTGAACTGCTCAACCCTATCGGCCGCTGCCTGCGAGACCTCGCCCTTCTCGGACCCGCTCGACGACGCCGAGGACGAGTCACCGGGGCTGGAGCAGGCCGCCAGAGCCAGGGGCAGCAACAGTGCAACGACAGCGAGCTGGCGGCGCGACCGCACACCCAGTGCAGACATCTGCTTCTTCATCGTTCGGTTCCTCCACTGTCATCCGCGCGGCGACTGCCGACGGCCGGCACCCTTGTGGCGCTTCGACTAACTCATGGTCCCAACGGCGGATCGCGGGACATATGTGCACATCGCCTGGTCGACTTCCACGCGGCATGCCACCTGCACAGCGACCACGGCGAGTGAGAGGATCCGGGTATGAGCCTCCCGGTTCCCCAGACCCTGCGCGCGGCGGACCTCGAGGCGCTGGCCGTCGGACTGTGCCTGCTGGGCTCAGGCGGGGCAGGTGACCCGCACCCCTTCTCGTCCGTGCTGCGCTCGCAGCTCGGGGACGCAGAGCTCGTGCTGCACTCGCCCGCCGAACTGGCGGGCGCGAGCGTCGTCCCGGTCGGGATGGTGGGGGCCACCAGCGTGTTCACCGAGAAGCTCCCACACGGCGGCGAGTTCGGTACTGCCGTCGCCGCCACCGGCCGGTGGACCGGCGCGTCTCCCGACGCGGTCATGGCGATCGAGACCGCCGGCCTGAACGGCATCACCGCGCTCGTTGCCGCACTGCACCTCGAGCTGCCGTACGTCGACGCCGACCTGGCCGGGCGCGGCCTGCCCAGGCTGGACCAGATGACGTGGGCGGCGGCGCGGCTGCCCCTGACCCCGTGCGCGCTGGCGTTCCCGGGCGGCCACACGCTGCTCATCGACCGCGCCTCCCCCACCGACGTGGAGCGGACGATCCGCGCGGCCCTCGCGGGGACCGGCGGTTGGGCAGCCCTGGCGCTCGCCCCAGGTCCCGCCGCGTCGCTGGAGGAGACCGCCTGCGTGGGGACGCTGGGCCGGGCGCTCGCGCTCGGGCGCGCCCACGGCTCCCTTCGCATGATGGCGGGGGCCGCGGAGGTCGCCGAGGGGCTGGGCGGTGAGGTCCTGGGCGAGGGTCGCGTTCTCGACGTGCTGCGGCACGGCTCGGACGGCGGACTGCACGCCGAGTCGTCGGTGACGGTCCTCGACCGCCGCGGCGCCGTGCTCCGGATCGAGACCGAGAACGAGTTCTTGATGGTGCTCGTCGACGGCCAGCCCCGCGCCACTGTGCCCGACCTCATCTGCGTGCTTGATCGCCGTACGAACAGGCCGCTGGCGGTTGACGCCCTCCGCCGAGGCGACGAGGTCTTCGTGCTGGTGCTGCCCGCTCCCGCGTGGTGGCTCGCTCCGGACCACCTGGACCCGGTCTCACCCTCTGCGTTCGCCATCGACTGCCCGCCCATTCTGCTGGGGGGACGCCCGTGAGCGCCGACACACCCGTGCCGCTCGTTGCCCTGCTCGATCACGCCGACTGGCACCAGGTGAGCGTCCTGGCCTCGCCCCCCGCACCGACCCTGCTGGTCGACGGGGTCTCACTGGTTCCGGACATCCGAGGTCGGGCGAGCGACATCGGGGGGCAACTGCTCACCGTGCTGCAACCGCCGTCCCGCAACGACTGGCACATCGACGTGCTGATCCAGACCGCCGCCGCCGGTGGCGCCTCGGCCGTCCTGATCGGCGACTCGTCCCCGCTCTCACAGCCGTCGTCGGCCCTGGCCGCGCGCGTCGGGCTGACCGTCCTCGGCGCCGACGACCCCCTGGCCGCCGCTCTGGCCGCGCGGAGGTTCGTCTCGGAAGCGGAGCAACACGTGGCCGACACCGTCCTTCGAGTGACGTGCATGGCCGTCCGGTCCGGCGAGGGAGTCGAGGACGTGATGAAGGCTGTCGGCTCGGTCCTGCGTCGTCCCCTGGCGCTGGTGGCCGCCGGCGGCGACACGCTCCTGGGCACGGATGTCGTGCTGGAGGCGGACCGCGAGACCGTGGCCCGGACGCTCACCTCCGTGGCCGCTCGCTCCCGCGCCACGCAGCAAGTCGAACTGTCCGGGTCGGCGCTCCTGATCGCCCACCCCGTCCCGCCGACGACGGCGCGTGACGCCACGATGTGGCTGGTCACCCGGCTCCCCCACGACCTTCCCGCCGAGTGCGCCGCCTCCAGCGCCGCCCTCTCGGTCGCCGCGGCCGTGATCGGACAGCGCGCCAGCCTACGGCGACTGGCCGTCGAGCGGGATGCGCGGGCACGCGCGTCACTTCTGGGCGAGCTGTTGAACGCCCCCGAGGACCTGGCACCCACCACCCGTCGCCGGGCACTGGAGGCCGGGTGGCGGCTCGACGGCTGGCATCTCGGCGTACGCATCGACACCAGCCCCGACGTCGATCCCGTGGCCCAGCGCCCGGAGGTGGTCAGCGCCCTTCGCGAGGAAGGGCTGGAAGCCGTCGTCGTGGAGCAGGGCGACGGGTGGTCGGCCTGGATCACGTCCGATGACGAACCCCGTGGAGCCGACGTCGAGGCGCGAGCCGGTCAGATCCGTCGAGCCCAACGTCGACTCTCGACGACCACGTCAACCGCCGTGGGGGTCGGGCGCTGCCACTCTGGCCCCCACGGAGTCGCCCGCACCCTGGGCGAGGCCGGCGAGGCGGCGCGCCTTGCAGCCGGGCGGGTAGCCAGCGGGCGGTTCCTGCATGTGGACCGGCTGGGGCTCGGGCAGACCCTGCTGGCCTGGACCCGGACCGACACCTTCCAACCCGCCGCGCGCTCCCTCCTGGCTCCGCTGGAGGGCCAGCACGGTGACCTGCTGCACACGCTCACGACATACCTCGACGAGGAGTCGTCGGTGTCGGAGACCGCCGCGATCCTGGGGATCCACCGCAACACGGTGTCCCAGCGACTGTCTCGCATCCGGTCGTTGCTCGCTGTCGATCTCGCCGACCCGTCCGAGAGGCTGGCGCTCCACCTGGCCTGCCGGACGATCTGGATCCCACCCTCAGACGTGGGATAGGCGCCCGTTCTGCGATGGGGTGGCGTCGAAGCGGATCGGGTCGAGCTCGTAGCCGAAGTAGCGAGGTCCCACCAGCTCGATGCCGGCCGGCGTGTGCCAGCGCTCGTCCATCGGGGCGGAGACGACCGCAACGCGATGCCCGAAGCGGAGGGTCTCGGTCGTGATCGGCTCCCCGGTCTCGGCGTCGACAACGACGATCAGGTCCGGCGTCGTCACCAAGACCTTCCCGTCGAGCTCGGCGATGAGGTGCTCGTTCTGGAACCTCAGGACCATCTTGCTCCCGGCCGCGTCGTCCAGCCCGGTCACGACGGCCTCACCGCGAGCGAATCCGGTGACTGTACGACGGGTGACGTCGACGACCTTCCCGGTGTGGATGAGCTTGCCGCCCAGGGTCCCGACCAGCGCGTGGACCGGGTCCTGGTTGTTCGCCCGGGCGCTCTCGATGGCGGACCCGACGGAGAAGCAGAGGCTGAGGGTGCCGGGCACGAAACAGTCGCGCACCTCGGCGCCCGACATCGCGTATAGCGAGACGATCGGGGCGCACCCCATGTCGATCGTCGCGGACCGGGCCAGCCGCTCGGCCCAGTTATTGTCGATCGTGTCGAAGACGCCCCGGTTGCCCTTGTCGTCGACGATCGACATCGGGGTCGCCGAGACGCCGGACATGGTGGGCAGCACCATCTGCAGCTCGGGGAAGGCGCGGCCCATGGCATCCCCGTCGATCAGCGGCAGCCCGAGGTGGGCGGCGGCGACGAACGGCACCATGGAGTTCACGCCTCCCGCCTCCATGCAGGCGACGTGGGTCGGCGTCCGGCCCAGGTAGCGGGCCAGGGTCTCCAGTGCCAGGGAGATCTGGCCGGCCGAGGGGATCTTCTCCACCATGACCGTGGGGGCCCCCATCATCGCAATCGGTAGAACGAACGCGTCCGCGGGAACTGTGTCGGGGGACACGATCTCGACGTCGCCGAACTCGCGCATGGCGCTGTCAGCGAGCAGGCGGCCGATGTGGGGGTCGCCGCCACCGCCGCCGCCCAGCACGGCTGCGCCGCGGGCCATGGGGAGCAGGTCCTTGGGGGTGACACGCATGCTCATCGCTCCATCCAGAGGTCTCCGACCGCCTTGCAGCGGATACGGGTGGCGTTGCCGGGCAGGTACGGGATCGGCACCTCGTCGAAGTCCGCGATCGAGACCGTCGCTGGGTCGGCACCGGCCGCAACGGCGCGGTCCTGCGCCTCCTGCCGGGCCTCGTCGCAGATCGCCTCGCGCTGCCCGGGCGCGATGGAGTAGATGCGGTCGACCATGCCACCGACCTGGGCGATGGCCGCTCCGATCGCATTGGCGACGGAGTAGTGCTCGGGGCGGTGGACGTCGCCACAGCCCTCGAGCCGGTCGGGCAGCAGGATCGAGCCGCCACCGACGGCGACCACGGGCAGGGAGTCCGCCGAGGTGCGCATGCGCTCCACTGCGTCGGCGACGTCCGTGCCGATCCGGGCCAGGGCCGCCTCGATCATCGACTTGTCGAGGTGCGCCACGAGCAAGCGGTCGCCGATGTCGGCGCGTCCGGACGCGACGGCAATGTCGGTGGCCGTCACGGTACTGCCGCCGAAGACCAGTGCTTCCTGCGTCAACCGGTAGCCCACCGAGTCAGGGCCTACGGTCACCCCGGCCTCGTTGCCGCGGACCAGGCTGCCGCCCCCGATGCCGATGCTCAACACGTCGGGCATCCGGAAATTGGTGCGTACGCCCGCCACCGTGACCTCGGTCGTCGCCTCGCGAGGAAAGCCGTTGGTCAGGACGCCGACGTCGCTCGTCGTACCACCGACGTCGACCACCGCGCAGTCCTTGAGGCCTGAGAGAATGGCGGCGCCGCGCATGGAGTTGGTGGGTCCGGAGGCGAACGTCGCCACCGGGTAGCGGCGGGCGAACTCCATGTCCATCAGGGTGCCGTCGTTCTGGCTCAGGTAGAGCGGCGACTCGATACCCAGGCCCGCCAGCGTGTCCGCAAGCCCGCCCACGATGCCCAGGGCCAGTTCGCGCAGGGCGGCGTTGATGATCGTGGCGTTCTCGCGCTCGAGCAGCCCGACGCGGCCGATCTCGTGGGACATGGAGATCGCCAAGTCCGCCCCGACCTCTTCGGCGACGATCTCGGCTGCGCGCAGCTCGAACTCGGAGTTGATGGGAGAGAACACCGACGAAATTGCCAATGATCGGATGCCGTGCTCGGCCATGTCCTGGGCGTGGCGGCGCAGTTCGCCCTCGTCCATCTCCGCGATGTGCCGGCCGTCGAACTCGTGCCCACCGTGCGCCAGGTAGGCCCGGCCGCTGATGGCCTGCACGAGCCGCTCCGGCCAGTCGACGAGAGGCGGCAGCGAGCTCGTCGCGGGCAGCCCCAGCCGCAGCACGGCTGTGGGTGCCAGCTGCCGGGCCTCGATGAGCGCGTTGATGAAGTGGGTGGTGCCGATCATGACGGCCCGGATGTCACTCGGCGCGAACGGACTCTGCTCCCGGAGGCTCTCAAGAGTGGCCTTGATGCCCGCGGAGACGTCTGGCTGCGTGGCCGACTTCACCGCGCCCATCACCTGATGGCCATCCATCAGGACGGCATCGGTGTTCGTGCCTCCTACATCGATCCCGATGCGCATGTGCCACTGCCTTTCCGAGCTGAGAATGTGAGTCGAGGGTCGGGAGTTCCGCTGTGGGCGGACCTCACATGCGGCGTTCCTTGGGCGGCGGGGGCATGTAGGTGGCCCGGCTGGGACGGACCCCCAGCCGGATCTGCGACTCCAGCCACAGGATCGCGGCGCCCGTCGGGTCAACGACGGGCACGAAGACACCGTCGGCCTCGAGACGCTCCTGCACCGCGGCGGCGACACCGATCATGCCGGTGCAGCCGAGGACGATCACATCCGCCTCGTGGCTTGCCACGACTGAGCGCGCCTCGGTGTAGAGACGTTCGAGCAGGACCTCGTGCGCGTCCAGCGCGAGGACGGGCAGGTCGACCACGCGGACCGAGCTGCACCGGTCGCCCAGGCCGTAGCGGCGCACCAAGCCGCGGATCATGGGGACCACGTTGTCCAGGACGGTGATGACCCCGACGGACTCGCCGAGGGACAGTGCGTTCAGCATGGCCGGCTCGAAGCCGCCCACGACCGGGATGTCCACGATCTCACGGGCGGCGTGCACGCCCGGGTCACCGAAGCAGGTGACGAAGATACCCTCGGCGCCACGCTCAGCGGCCAGCCTGACTTGCTCCAGGATACCCGGCCCGGCGAGGGCTTCGTCATACTCGGACTCGATCGAGGCCACGCCCCGCTCGACCTTGACGACGTCGATCTCAGTGTCCGGGCCGGCCCACTGGGCGACCTCTTTCCTGACACCGGCGGCGAATTCCTCGCCGAGCAACGGGCTGACGACAGTGAGCTTCATGGACACGCCTCCAGTAGGTGATTGCACCCATCTTGGTCACAAGACCCGACCGCCGCGATGTGCAATCTGCTAACTGCGGGCCAAATAGACGGCCTGTTGCACATAATGGCTGGCTGTCCCTCGCTCGACCCCTGCACGTCTCACATCCCCAAGGCGTCTGCCGTGGAGCGCGCGGAGCGCTTCGAGCGCCAGCACTGTGGTGGCGCCTCGTTCCGCACCTCGGACCTGCAGCGCTGCAAGCGGACTCCCGGTCCGTCGACCTCTTCGATCCCGCCTGGCGCAGCCAGCTCGTCGAGCTCGTCGGCGCGGCCAAGGCCAGCTACCTGCAGAACACGCGCCCACGTGGCCTGCACTGGTCGCGGCCGTCGACGAAGCACAGCACCGCCACGGCTGGAACCCGGCTGACATCTTGACCAGCACCCTGACTGTCAACGACGGTCGAAAACTGACCCCTTTCCGACGGTTGAAAATTGACCCCCTCAGTTTCTAGTTCTCTTCGTTGACGGCCGCGGGGACGCGGCCGAGCTCTCGGTTCTTCAGCCGGTAGGAGTCGCCCTTCAAGGCGATGACCTCGGCGTGGTGGACGAGCCGGTCGATCATCGCGGCGGCGACGGTGTCGTCGCCGAAGACCTCGCCCCAGCGGGCGAAGTTCTTGTTGGACGTGACGATGAGGCTGGCGCGTTCGTAGCGCGATGAGACGAGCTGGAAGAACAGGTTGGCGGCCTCGGGTTCGAACGGGATGTAGCCGACCTCGTCGATGACCAGCACCGGGTAGCGGACCAGCCGGCGGAGCTCGTCTTGCAGCCGGCCCGCGTGGTGGGCTTCGGCGAGCCGATCGACCCACTGGCTGGCGGTGGCGAACTGGACGCGGTGCCCTGCCTGGCAGGCCCGGATCGCCAGCCCGGTGGCCAAGTGGGTCTTCCCGGTGCCGGGCGGGCCGAGGAGCACGACGTTCTCCTTGCCAGCAACGAAGTCCAAGGTGCCCAGGTGCGCGATCGTCTCCCGCTTCAGGCCACGGGCGTGGTCGTAGTCGAAGTCTTCCAGACTCTTGCGGGCCGGGAACCGGGCTGCGCGGATCCGTCCCTCCCCACCATGGGACTCCCGCGCTGACACCTCGCGTTGCAGGCACGCGGCCAGGAACTCCTCATGGGTCCAGGACTCCTCGCGCGCCCGCTCGGCCAGCCGGGCGACCGATTCGCGCAGCGTGGGTGCCTTCAACGCCCGCGTCAGGAACTCCAGCTCGCTCGTGACATCGCGGCCGGTCCTCGGTGCCGACTTCGTCCGGGTGGCCATTACGACACCTCCTCGTCGACCAGCTCATCGACGAGGCCGAGTGCTAGGTCGTAGCACCCGAGTGAGCGGATCTCGACCTCCTCGCCGGTCGCAGCGTCGGCGACTGGCCGCAGGAGGTCGGCTCGGCCGTGGCGCAGGTGTTTGGCGGCGACGGTGTGCTCGAACTCGGTGATGGTCTGGTGCCGTGCCCACACCCGGGCGTGGTCGGCCACGACCGCGCCCTCGCAGGTCACCCACACCCGGTCCAGGTCGGCGTGGACCTCGATCCGGCGCCCGACCACGGCGGGGTGGACGGAGTAGTCGTTCGAGTCGACGCGGACGTAGTGGTCACGCGGAAGCCGCAGCGTCTTGCGCCAGCCGACCTCGGGCGGGACCGGTGGCAGGGGCAACATCGCGGCCCGGTCGGCTTCGACCCGGTCACCGGGCGTGCAGCCCAGGACCCGCATCCGACGGGCGTTGGCCTTGGCGAAGAACCCGGCCAGCTGGACGTTGAAGTCCGCTGGCGACGCGAAACGCCGTCCGGGCAGGAAGGACCTCTCGAGGTAGTCATGCAGCCGCTCGAGCATCCCCTTGGCTTCAGGGTCGGCGGGCTTGCAGATGTACACACTCGCCCCCAGGACACCGCGGAAACCCTGGCAGTGACCGGTCAGCTCGGGTCGTCGTGCGCGCCACCGGCCGACGGCTCCTTCGCCGTCCCACACCAGCGTCTTCGGGACACCCTGCAGCTGGGTCGACAGCAGGTGCCACCAGCCCGCGTACAGATCCTCGGCTTCGCGCGAGGGGATCAAGATGCCACCGGACCAGCGCGAGTAACCGGTCACGCACGTCATCACCGGCAGCCGCTTCGCGGTCCGGGTCTGCCCGTAGCCGACCGGGAGCTCGATGTCGGGAAACCAGAAGTCGAACTGCGCCAGCTCACCGGCCTCATAGGTGGTCCGCGACGCAGGATCGGGCGGCAGATAGGCCGGACGCAGCTCGGCCACCCGCTGCTTGAACACCGTCATCCCACGGTCCCAGCCGACCCGCTCCGCGATCACCGTGGCCGGCATCGTCGGCACCGCCTGAAGCTGCTCACGGATCCGCGGCTCGAACACATCGACCGCGGACCCCACTGGCTTCCGCACGTACCTCGGTGGCCCGTCAACCGCCAGCGCCGCACGGACCGTGTTGCGCGAGACGCCCAACGTCCTGGCGATCATCTTGATCGGCAACCCCTCGGCCCGGTGCAACCTGCGGATCTCTGCCCAGTCCTCCACTGACAACACTCCCGTCCTCCTGCCTCACCGCTGGTGAGGTCAGGGTCTCGGAGGGGGGTCAGTTTTCGACCGGCGATAGGGGGTCAGTTTTCAGGCGTCGCCGACAACGACCGGCCTGCCCGATGCACGAACCGCCAGCGTGCGATGGTCACCCGTCAGAGGCTGCGAAGAACCGCTGACCGCGATGATCCGAGCGGCTGGCCTCGCTGCATCCACCGGACTGTCATCCGGCGGCGTGGAATCCGGCGGCTTCTGGGAAGGCAAGACACGGACCGCACTCCAAGCGCTCCTCCATGCGGCCGCGCTCGAGCAGCTCTCGACCAGAACACTCTTCGAGTGGTCGCTCTCACCGTCCGCCGCGGGAGACGCCGTCGGGATCCTTTCCGGGGATCCGGCTGCCGCGAACGGGTGGTCTGACGCCCTCCAGTCCATCGTCACGGCAGACGCGAGAACCCGGGACTCGATCTGGATGGGAGTGTCGCAGTCGCTCGCCTCCCTCGCAGACCCGCGCGTGCTCGACGCGGTGAGCCCGGACCCAGGCGAGCATTTCGACCCCGCCACGTTCCTGACGCACGACGGCACCCTGTACCTCCTCGCGACCGGAGCCGGCTCGGGCGCCTCTTGGCCCCTCGTCGCTGCTCTGGTCGAAGACATCGCCGAGACCGCCCGACGACTGGCAGCCACGTCGGAAAGGTCCCGCCTCGACCCGCCCGTGCTGCTCGCACTCGACGAGATTGGCAACCTGGCCCCCCTCCCCTCACTCCCGATACTGATGGCGGAAGGCGGCGGCACGGGGCTCACGACGATGCCGGTGCTGCAATCGCTGGCTCAAGCTCGCCATCGCTGGGGAGACCACGCCGCCAGCACCATCTGGGACGCCGCGATCGTCAAGGTCATCCTGGGCGGAGCCTCGGCCTCCAAGGACCTCCAGGACTTGTCCGTCCTGATCGGCGAGCGAGAGGAACCATCAGAGTCCATCACGATCGGGGCGTACGGCGAACGATCCCGGCAGCGCGCCACGCGCCGGCTGTCGATCATGCCACCCGAACGCATCCGGACCCTTCCCTTCGGAACCGCCCTGATCCTCCTGCGCTCAGCTCCCCCGATCGTCACCGCTCTCCGCTCTTGGACCAAGCGCTGAGTGTTGCCGAAAGTGCACCGCAGCAAGTAGTCGATCCGCCCAGATTGAGCGTGTCTCAGAGGCGCTGCGAACCGCCCACAATGACGCTGCGCCACTGCACACTCAGCGAAGCGCGGGCCTCCCGCTCAGACGGGGGTCAGGGTCGCACGGGTCACGATGCCGTCAAGCCAGTCCACCAACGGCTTCATCGCCGCCGGTGGCTTGGCGTTGTCGGAGAACCAAACATCGAGGAGGTGCGGCGCCAGATGTGGTTGCATCTTGCCGCTCTTCTTACGATCCGAATTCCAGCCTTTAGAACCAAGCCAGGCCGCGCAGGTCTCATAACCGTCGGCATCGGTAAGCAACCGCTGGGCGAACTGGGCGTCAACGATGCCTTCGCCGTCCGGCCCCAAGGCCTCGACGAGTCTTGGAAGGCCAAACGAGTCCAGGAGTAGGCCCTCAAGGTCCGAAGCCAGCACAAAGGCGTCGTGAGGATCTAGGAGACCATTAAGCATCTGCTGCTGCTTCAAAGCTTGCTTGAGGGAGCTGCAAGGCTTGTCAGCCTCGGTCCTCAGTTGCTCGACGACAGCTTCATCGGGGGACATGTCGCGTTCGTTCAAGACGGTCAGCAGAACGCGCTGCCCATCGCGCTTATGCAGACCGTCGCGGTCAGCCAGGACGTAAGAGCGAACGCCGAACAGTTCGGCGAGTTGCACGAGGTATTTAATCTTACCTAGACCAGATGCCTCAATAACCGTGATCCCCAACGCGTAGTGGCCACCTGGCGACTGGCACGCGCGGCCCAGCAGCTTCTCCACCACGGCGTAGTCGCCTTCCCCCTCGACGAAGATGACCGCACTCGCAAACACGAGCTCACTGTTCGCAGCCGAGCAGTAGCGACTCAGGCGACCGGCATCTGTGGGCCCTAGCTCAGGGCGTACCCACGTGTGAGTCGTTCCTCCGGACTGGAGCGGGAGTCTTGCGATCTGGTTAAGTGCGAACGAGTCGATCATGACCGAGCTATGAGTGGTCATGATGACCTGAGCGTCACTCGATATGTCGCCGATGATCTTTGCCATCGCCCGCTGAGTCTGCGGGTGAAGAAAGGCTTCTGGTTCTTCGATGGCGAACACCAAGTTTGAGCCACTTTGGGACTCGCGGCTCGCCACATAGCGAAGAATTCCGAGCACCAGCGCAGATTGGAACCCAGTTCCTCGCTTGGCGACCGGTACATCAACGTCGCCCTGACTCTCGATCACCGCCGACTCGAGCATCCCCCGAAGTGCATGCCGAGCGTCCGGGAGACGGAACTTGACCGTCTTTTCCTGAAAGGGCAGGTCGCCCATGATCGCGGAAGCCGAATCGTCAAGAACCTCACGTACGAGGTCCTCGAGGGGCGTGATCTTCTTGGAGAACTCCTGTTGCAGGGCTGTGCTTCTTGAGTTGCCCGTACGGACGAGAATGGCCTCAAGGGTGTCGAGCAGTCGCTCGAGCGATTCAGGTTCGTTTTGGTCCCCACCCCCGCCGACGCGAACTGAGGGGATGTTCACGAAGTGGAATCTGCTTAGCAGTTCCGCGTACAGCTGCTGCGACTCCTCGGCACCCGCGTTCCGCGAAGCACGATAGCTGACCGACCCGGTGCGGCTGCAACGAATCGTGATCCACATACGGCCGTCCGCTCGGACGATCGGCTCGAAGGTCTCCAGTTCAGCCGGCGTCAACTCGTTGAACCAGACCTGGATCGTTGACAGCGTTCTGGGACCGAGCGACGTGTAGTATGCGTGGAGTGGCAGCAACTCTGCTAAGGCAAGTCCAGACGGGTCCGAGAAGTACGCTTCGAGAAGACGGATGATCGACGACTTTCCTGCATTGTTTGGGCCAGCGATCAACTGCAATTCGCTATCCAATTCGAGACTCAAGCGCTTGAATCCCAGGAACCTGTCGACTTCAACTTTGCAAACCCGCATGAGGCCAACCTAGCTGCGCGAACGTCGATCTTGAGTTGATCGACACGCGCGCCCCTGACCGATAGGGACTCTCGCGTGTTCCTAGTTTCCCCCTGCATCTGCGCTGCAGCCGGACCCAACGTGCGTCATGCCGGCTCCCTTCTGTTGTCAACCGGTGGTCTCGAGTGACCTCTTCCGGGTTGGCGGTGTCGGGCGTAGCGTCTGATTCGCGGGTCCGGGAAGTGGCTGATCCGAAGTGTCGATGTGCGGGTGCAGGTCGACCGCGCTGCATTGAAGAGTCGCCCCGCAGTGCCCTCCCGGACCCGTGCCAACGTCCTCGACGGCGCGTTGCGCGTCCTCGACCAGCTGGCGGTAGATCGCATCGGAGATCCTGCGCTTGAGGCATCGGATCGCTTCGAGGGACTTCTTGCCCTCGGCTCGCTTGCGTCGGTAGTAGACCCGGCCGTCGGTGTCGAGTCGGATCTGGCTCATCGCGGCGATGTGGATCATGTGGTTCATCCGCCGGTTCCCAGCGCGGGAGAGACGGTGGCGGTTCTGTTCGCCCGACGAGGCGTCCAGGGGTGCGGTGCCGGTCCAGGACGCGAACCGGTTGCGGTCAGCGAAGCGGGTCACGTCACCGACATCGGCCAGAGTCCGTGCGGCGACGACGGGGCCGACGCGGTGCAGGTCCATCAGCCGTGAGCCGCGGGCCAGGACGATGGCCTTCAGCTCGGCGGTCGACGTCTTGATCTTGGCCTCGACCGCGATCAGCTCCGCAAGTTCCTCGGCGGCGATGCGGCGTCGGGTCTTCCCGGCGACGTCGCGAGGCCGTACAGAGGCGAGCATGGTCTTGGCCTGGCCGGTGGTGAGGTCGCGTTTCGCCTGTCCTGGCAGGAGTTCTGCGAGCAGGGCCTGGAGTCGGGTCGACGGTCTGGACCCGCCGCCGGGTGAGCGCTTCGCGGCGGTCGGTAAGCATTCGCAGTGCTTCGAGCTCGCCGTCGAGCTGCAGCACTCGCAGGTTCTTGGTGCGCACCGCGACGGCCGCGACCGCGTGGGCGTCGTGGGCGTCGGTCTTGCGGTTGTGACCGGTGTCGAAGAGACGCACCCGAGCAGACAGCTTCGCCGGAACATCCACCACGCTTTCGCCGTCTTCGAGGAGTCGTTGTGCGAGCGGGCGTCCAGCGCCGTTGGCCCCTTCGACGGCCCAGACCCGGTCCGGCCAGGTCTTCGCGTAGCTGCGCATCGCGGTGTAGCCGGCACGGTCGGTGGTGAACCTGCCAGACCCAAGCATCTGCTCGTGCTGGTCGACGACCTCGATCGTGGCCGACAGCTTGTGGGGATCGACCCCGATGATGACCTGCTCTGCTCGCTGAACCATGTGCTGCTCCCGCCTGTGCTCGTCCGGTTAGGTCGGCGAGGTGGGCATTGCTACTACGAGCTGGGCAGTCCCTTCTTGAGCCACGCCTCGTCACGGTGACCGACGGGCTGCAGACCGATAGTGAGCCACACCGATCGAGCTGGTGGGCAGCCGCATGGAGAGCTGCCCGCCGATCACCTGAACCGAGTCTGGCCAGACGCCGGTCCTAGGGGAATCGTCTAGTAGCCGCCTGTTGGGGTCAGCCGGCTCTACCAACGTCGGGATGCAATTGGGGCAGGCAAGCGGCGCGGAAGGATGACGTCATCACGGTGTCCCTGACCATGTCCCAGTCCCATCGCTGAACCCGTGCGCCGAATGAACTCGTTGTCCGGTAGCGAGGACTGGTCTGCGGGTCGCTTGGTCGTGAGACCGGTCGCGGACAGTGAGTCAGAACTGCAGCAAGGGCGCGTGAGTTTCAGAACGCTCATCAGCAACGACCAGCACCTTGTCTCGGACTACGATCTTCCAAGTTGGCTGGGAGGTAGGGCTTCCTCCCAGCCGTTGGAACTGCTTCAGCAATTCGGTCGGATCATGCTCGACTAGGTTCTGCACAGCGTCGAGTGAACGCATAACCCTGTTCGCCCATTGCGTGCTGTCCATCGCAGTGCCGGCTGTTGTAATCCCTGAGCGCGCGGCATAGATGCGGTTGCCACGCTCGTAAAAGGTCGATACGTGCCCCTTGCGCAGCACGACGCGATCCTCCTCAGATATCGACCTCTCCAGTCCCAGAGCGCCGCGTATCGGTATGAGCGGAGCGTGATCGTCGTCGGGCCAGTTGTCCGCCATGATCGCGAGCAGGATGTCCCTGTCCCAGGTGCCATGAGCAAAGGCCCCGACGAAGTAGGCGCGGTTCTGCACGAATGCGACAAACAGCAGCGTCGAGGACCTGACTCGGCTGCCATCTTGGGGACGAGGTCCCAAGTGCAGATGGTGTAGCCCCCACGCGCTCAGAAACCGGTCCAAATCGCGGTAGCGCCGACGTCGTGGGGCTGACGGCGAGTTGTGCGAGATGTCCACGTCTCGACTCAATCGTCGCTCCAGATCGACGCCGTTCGTCACCTCGTGATCGACGGTCCGAATCCACCGACGTAGCGCGCCATCGCGCTTGAGGCGACGGATGAGCTCGCGTGAGTAGATGACCTGTCGGGGAATGGGCGTCGGGAAGCGATTGGCCCAGTTGGCGTATGTCGCGAGGAGGTCGTGGGTCTCCATCGCTTCAAGATGCGCGAGGTCGTCCACTCCAGGCGCCAACTCGCGTTGCATGATGACGCGCAGGTCGTCCTCGAGTGCCATTCGGACAGTGTGACAACGTCGACCGACGGTCCACAGCGGCGAGTCATACCGCCGCGCGCTCGCTTGGACGTCAGGCCGACGGCAGGGCTCTCGCGAGTTCTCGGTGCGCTCGTTCGATGGCGTGCGCGTCCAGTGCTCCAAGGGAGCCAAGGGCCGACTGCAGTCGCTTGGGCCAGAGGACCTGGATGTTGCGCGTGGTGAATGCGCCGCCGATCAGCGGCCAGTCGGCGTCGACGAAGCATAAAACGCCATGCACAGGGATCTGATCACCGACGACTGCACGGACCACCTCGACCTGATTGAGGACTCCGTCGACCAGCTTGGTGCAGTCCCGGCGGCCGACGATGAGCCGTTCCACGCGTGGGCGAAGGAGCCCGCCTTCGATCCGGAGCTGTGGGCGTCCGCTGTACCTCTTCGCGTCGATGACGTGGACGCCCGTGGGTGTTACGGCGAGGTGGTCGATGTTCGCTCGACCACCGGGGATGCGTCGGTCGTGGAGGATCCGACACGTGTTGGACTGCAGCGAGTTCAGGCGGCCAGCGAGGCGTTCCTCGCCGATGGCTCCGGTGTTCCACGCTGTGGTGGACTGCGGATCGTCGCTGAGGGCCAGGATGAGACCGCCGAGCTTCGGATGCTTGTCGCGGATGCGCTTCTCGCGGCCGGCCTTGCGGCGCTCGAACTCGCGTCGCGCGGAACTCCCCGCCGCCCCGATATCAACCTCGAGATCCAATTCAGGTTCATCGCGATCATGAGCCAGGCAGCGGACGGTCTTGGTCTCGGGCTCGTAGACGGCTTCCGCCTTCGCAGGCAGCGCGGCGTCGCAGATCCTGCACGTGCCGGCATAGCGCAGGCGCATCCTCTTCTCGGCTGGCGCCGACGTGTCGTCCACGCTTGGACCGTAACCGTCGAGTGCCGACCAGGTACTCGCATTGCTGAAGACGGCAGCGAGCCTAGGGAACGGATGCCGGTCGTAGCGTCGGGCAAGTGCCTCGCCCTCGCGCGGCGGACCATGGCGAGGCTCGGCCGACTCCGCCAGGTGCCACCCCATGAATTCCCTTCTGCCCTTCCAACCCGGTGCGATGACGCCAGCCCAGCTCGCTGCAGTGTCGTACCTCGCCCGCTACTCCGGGCACACCCACACGCTGTACTCGTCCCAGCTGCGGCGCTGGTTCGCCTGGTGCGAGACGAACACGCTCGACCCGCTCATCGGGATCCAGCGCGCTCACATCGAGCTCTACATCCGACACCTCGGACAGGCCGGGCTGATGGCCTCCTCGGTCGTGACCTCGATGCACGCCGTCCGCGGGTACTTCCGTTACGCCCACATCGACGGACTCATCGTTTCCGACCCAGCGGTCTACGCGCGATTGCCGAAGGTGCACCGTGACGAGTCCCGCACCCAAGGTTTGGATCGACTCGAGCTCATCCGGTTCCTACAAGTCGCCCAGACCCTGACCGTCCACCACGGAGCGTTGGCGTTCCTCCTCGGCATCAACGCCCTCCGGGCATCCGAGGCGGCCGCGGTCCGGATCGAGGACTACTCCGAGACCCTCCGAGGACACCGAGTGATCCACCTCGTCGGCAAGGGTGACAAGCCCGCCACCATGCCCATCACCGTCCCCGTGCTGCGAGTGCTCGAAGCCTGCCGAGGTGAGCGGACCGAGGGCCGGCTCATCCTTCGCCCGGTGTCCGGCAACCCGATCGATCGGCGAGACGCCTACCGGATGGTCGCGCGCATCGCGAAGGCGGCCGCGATCCCACGCCACATCAGCCCACACTCGCTCCGCCACGCCGCCATCACCAACGCCCTTGACGCCGGCGTGCCGCTACGCGACGCGCAGATCCTCGCCCGGCACTCCGACCCACGCACCACCGAGCACTACGACCGCGCCCGCGGCAACCTCGACCGACATGGCGTCCACTTCCTCACCGCCTACGTCGCTGGTGTCTAGTGAATGCAGAAATGGCGACGCATGCGCGTATGCCAGCGCCCACTATGACGCGCCTGCGCTAGTGCTGACCCGGAGATGACTTCGCCATAGCGTGTCGATCAAGCAAGGTTCCCAATGCACGTCGTCATTGCTCAATATTCGAGGTCGAGGCTGGCCAGCCTTCGCCGGTATTCACGAGCACCCGGGCCTCGAAGTAGTCCTGCATGCCTTCGACGTGGTCCATCTTCATTGAGTGCAGTTCGATCCTGACGGCATCGGCCACTGCTTCGGTCGTGAGCCAGAGAATCTGACCGGGGGTCAGGAATGCCCCGCCAGGCTCTGTCTCGAATGCGACGATGGGTTCTCCGGGCGTCGGGGTCTCGACGTTGAAAACAGGTACGCGTCGTGGCTCGCCGAACAGCACCAGCTCGCCGAAGATGTCGCCCATGATGAGATCCAACAGCCGGTCCACTTCGCCGAACGCGTCGGCGTATTCGCGTGCTGGACCGGTCAGCGACTCAACGACGTTGATCATCGTGTGTGACCGGTACTCGGCGCGGGGAAGAGCGAGATTCGGTTCGTGGTCGTCGAGCGCTTTGGCGGACAATCGTTCTTTCAGTTCGCCCCGGGCAGCGCGCAAAGCCGCCTTCGCGTCGTCATCTAGAGAGTGATGCGCTCCGTGAAAGTCGACCCACGACCGGGATTCCTTTAGCGTCCGATTGACTTCCCGGGCAGCCTGGTCAAGTTCCACCGCCGCCATGGGGTCCAATCCGAGCAGATCCGACACGGAGGGCGGCGCTGGCCGCCGGTTCAGGCCGGAAGCGAACTCCCCCTTGGACCAGATGTACCGAGTCGTCATCTCCTCGGTCGTCAGAGGGGTGTTGGGCGCAAGTTGCGGGGCACGAAGGATGGGGTATCCGGCTAGCGAAGCGCGCAGCCAACCCAGGGTGACCCTGTGCGCGCCCTCCAACCTCGTTGCCGTCTGGAGCCACTCGCGAAGCTCATCCTGGTCAACCGTAGGCATCCCGAACCCAGCGAGAAGAGGCTGGCTGAGCAGCGCCGGGATACGGCTGGCGTACATCAGCGGCTTCATCATCATGCTCGCATGAACTTCGAGGTGCTGCACCAGCGCAGGGATACCGACCGCCCCGTTGCCTTGCTTCTCCAGCGGCTGGTTCCGCGGCAGCGTGGCCGCAATCTCCTGAACCACAGGAGTTTGCGACCAAGAATTGGCCAACCTCCAGATGGCGGCCCACAAGTCAGGAGATATCTCTTCGCCAGTGTTCACGTAATGCGCCTTCTTCTGGGAGTCATCCGATCACAGCCAGTGGTTACGAGTAAGCTTGATGATGGCCTCGCTGACAGCCTTGGCGGCGGTCGCTTCAGGTGACGTCGAGGTCCCGGAAGCCACGTCGCTCCAAGCGGAGTAGTCACCGTTTTGTTCCTCGGGGGGCGGAGAGGAATCAGGTGCCGCGACCAGAGCGATGGCCTCTGTGGGTCGATACCTGACGGGCCACCCGTCCGGGCCAAAATCACGCCCCTGCCGTTCGTAGATCATGCCGGTCATACCGAGTGAGCCCACGGTCTCCTTCAATCGGTCGGTCGCGCCGGGTGGCGCGACTTCGGCCAGGATTTTCGTGGCTGCAGCGATCACCTCGCGGCAGTGGTCGCTCAGCTGGTCGCAGGCCTCTTGGCGCGAGCGAGGGCTACGTGGCCGCAACTGACCGTCGCGACGAAGTCGCTGCTTGAGGATGAGGCGCCACAGTCGCACTGCGACCGCCGTCGGCCCATCGTCGTCCTCGGCGACCACGGTCGGGCCGACGTATACAGACGGGGCCCGCTCAGGATCGACCCATGCGGTAGCTGCCGATCCGGCCTGAGCCACTGTCTTCCCACTCGCCGTCCGCCACATCGTCACCTCGACGTCCGTTTTGGCCGGGAGGACTGCGTTCAACAAGGCGGCGACGATTCGAGGGGTCTGGCTTCCGATGGTCTGGTGGTCTGACTCGCTGACACGAACCAACGAGAACGGCAGCTGCTCGGCTATTGCAAGTACCTCTGCGTCGCTCAGCATCTGCATCTGGGAGGAAAGCCACAGACGGTTCTCGTCGTTCTCCGTCAGGGTCGCTGGCAGCGAGACTAGACCGTCTGCGTGTGCGCGGGCCGCGAAGTAGTCGGCGAATGAATCATGAACCGGCACTCGCAGGGTCGTGTTTCCTATGCCGGTGATGACGGCGTTGATAAGGCCGCTACGAGCGACCGCCTCGCGAACAGCGGAGACGTCTGTTGCTACGCCCTTCTTCTCGAGAAACGCAGCCGCTTCAGCGAGTAGGCGTTCCCATTCCAACGGATTGGCGTAACGCCGCCCCGAATCGAGGAGTTCAGCGAATACGACGCCGAGGACAGCGACCGCGATGCGCACGTCGCCGGCGTTCACCCGGTCAGCCATGCGCGAGACGGTCAGCTCGTAAATCGAGGCGCGATCGGTGAACCGAACTCCGCCGGCAACAAGTTGGAGCGCCAGCTCGAGCAGCATCGGGTTGCCGGCAGCATCGCCCAAGGCATGCTCAACCTGAGCTACGGCCTCGTGACAGCGTCGCGAGACCTTCTCAACATCATGTCCACCGGGTTCCCCCTGGCCGGCCCGGTCGCCACCGTTGACGGCGACAGCGAGGGCCTCGGCGGTGGCGCTGCCCTGCGACTCGCCTAGCACTCTTGCTGTCAACGCGAGCCGCTTGGTGCGGTCGAACGCGCGAGGATACAACCGTTGCACCGTCAACGAAGACGGGAAGACCGTCGCGCACACGCCCTCGTCGCGACCCATCCCGACCACACGGGCCCCGTGGCCACCGGCCAGCTGTAGGCGAAGCTCTGCGGCTAGTTCCGACCTAACCTGCTGCGGAACCTCCGACACACCATCAAGGATTACGGTGACGCTCGGGTCCGCCAGCACTTGACGGCCCACCGCACGCGGCAACGTCCGCCCCACCGCGTGGCCCACGGCGTCGGCCACCAGTCTGTCCAACCGTCGCGCGAGGTACGCCTCGGCATGACAAACGACGACCTTTTCACCTCCCCCTGCAGCACTACGACGCCACAAACGGGCCAGCGTGGACTTGCCCGAACCGGTGCGTCCAGCCATCAAGAGCGGTCCGCTGCCGGACGCGAGGTCCTCCAGCCGAATCGGTGCTTCTTGCCAGCTTGCGCTCAACGATGGGACGACGAGGTCGTCCAGGTCCTCAGACGCCGCCGCCGTAACGTACTCCGCGGCAAGGGCGCCAGTCCAACGGTCGGCTTCGGCAAGTTGAGCGATGCCACCAAGGACGGCGAGGATCTCTTCCCGGGAAATAAACCGGTCATTCGAGTTGGGTAGGCCGGAACGTGTAGAGATGATCCGGAAAAGCTGGTTCACACGGTCTGTGGCGTCATTCGCGGCGTCCGGATGGGTAGGTCCGGTTTGAAGTAGGGCCTGAATCTCAACCTCGGCTGAAAGGAGCAGAGCTTCAACCGAACCCGGTTCAGAAACGATGCGCGCCCGCGCCATGACCGCGCACAGCGGGTGGCCGACGCTCACCCCAAGGAACTCGGCGACGGCTTCGTACTTGCCGTCTCTTGCCTCATCTAGCGCTGCAGCGACCGCCTGCCCGGACGGCCCGAGGATGCCATCGGTGAGGAATGAGAACTCCGAATCCGCGCTCACCGGCAGTTCAGCCCATCGGTGAACAATCTCGAGCACCTCGCCTCGCGCCCACGTGTGTGGCTGCTGGCGCGACTTCATCTGCAACCCGCGAACCACGGTTGGCCCGGCCCCGCCAGGGCGTTCTGCGATGACCTCTAGGTCGAGGGCGTCTACAGTCCCCTCGACGCGGATCCCGAGCACCGATTCGTCAGCGGCCACGTCTAGAGCTGTGAGAATGGCCTGGCAATGCTGGTAGTTGATGCCGCGGACGGTATCGACACCACTCACGCGCAGTAGCCTCTCGCGCGCTGGCAGGTGAAGTTACGCAGTCCTCGGTACGCGCTTTCCCAAGCGCCGCTGGTCACAAGCCCGGCTTCAACGTCGCTGCGGTGCTCATACCGACAGCATGACGTAGCCAGTTGCCAGGAGCTGCTCGCACCGTGAGTGCATCGCTGACTAAACAAGTTCGTACTCTCTGCATTGGCGGCAACTAGGCCGACTCGACTTTGCCGCCTGGGTTGTCCGTGGAGCCTCGCGCCTCGCTGTGCGCATCCTGGATGCGCGACAGCGCGGCGGCCGTGGATTTATCGAGCTCGTCCGCAGACAGCGGTTCCATGCCTGCCCTGGCCAGTTCGGTGGAGTCCAACTCACCCAGGCGCATCGGACCAGGTCGACCGTCATCTGCGAAACTCAACTCAGCAAGCGTAAGGGGGTAGTTCGGGTTCATGAGGTCCACGCGGAAGCGCTGAAGCAACTCAAGGTCGTCCTCCTCGTCGGGAAACTGGAGTGAACGCAGCGTGCCGTAGACCTCGCTCATCCCTTCCCAGGACTTCGCCAAAAGCATGTCGAGGGTGGGGTCCTCACTGAGCCCCAGAAGCCACGCCTTCACCTCGCCCCCTAAAGTCGGGATCAACTTCGCCCGATCAAACGTGCAAGCAACGCTAATCAAGGATGGCATACGGCGGTCGATCATCCTTGAATCGCTGCGGACATCCAGCGACGAGATTGTGTCGTGAGTAAAGAGCCTCCGAAGCTTGTACGCGAGCAGATAGTACGGGTTCTCCCGGTACACCTTCGAGAAGATCGAGTTGCCAAACGTCCAGGCCGGTTCGCCGCCCAGTCGGGTCAGATCTGCCCTCGTGTGCTCTTGGAATGAGTAAACCGCGTTCACCGCTCCGAACGCCGTCACTCTGGCCGAGCGTAGGAGCTCCCCCGGTTCCCAGTCTCCACCTGCTCGTCGGATCTGCAACGCGTGGCTCATCGATGCCTGATAGCCGACCGCGATCTGCTCGAGCATCTCAATCATGGGCTGATGGTTCGCTTGGCGCAGACGACCGTAAGCCGCGCTCACTTCGTCGTGCTCGTCCCGACTGAGGTGGTGTGCTGGTATCAGCGACAGCTCAGGGCCATCGCCGCCGAACCTCCGGAGGTAGCTCAGTGCATAGGAGCGGGTCTCGGTCATTCGGTGACGGTATCGGCGCTTCTGGTTGAACAGCGCCGGAGGCGCCTCATGACCGCGTTCGGGTCGACCAGCGCGTGCGTCTTTTCGGCTCCCTTCTGTTGTCAACCGGTGGTCTCGAGTGACCTCTTCCGGGTTGGCGGTGTCGGGCGTAGCGTCTGATTCGCGGGTCCGGGAAGTGGCTGATCCGAAGTGTCGATGTGCGGGTGCAGGTCGACCGCGCTGCATTGAAGAGTCGCCCCGCAGTGCCCTCCCGGACCCGTGCCAACGTCCTCGACGGCGCGTTGCGCGTCCTCGACCAGCTGGCGGTAGATCGCATCGGAGATCCTGCGCTTGAGGCATCGGATCGCTTCGAGGGACTTCTTGCCCTCGGCTCGCTTGCGTCGGTAGTAGACCCGGCCGTCGGTGTCGAGTCGGATCTGGCTCATCGCGGCGATGTGGATCATGTGGTTCATCCGCCGGTTCCCAGCGCGGGAGAGACGGTGGCGGTTCTGTTCGCCCGACGAGGCGTCCAGGGGTGCGGTGCCGGTCCAGGACGCGAACCGGTTGCGGTCAGCGAAGCGGGTCACGTCACCGACATCGGCCAGAGTCCGTGCGGCGACGACGGGGCCGACGCGGTGCAGGTCCATCAGCCGTGAGCCGCGGGCCAGGACGATGGCCTTCAGCTCGGCGGTCGACGTCTTGATCTTGGCCTCGACCGCGATCAGCTCCGCAAGTTCCTCGGCGGCGATGCGGCGTCGGGTCTTCCCGGCGACGTCGCGAGGCCGTACAGAGGCGAGCATGGTCTTGGCCTGGCCGGTGGTGAGGTCGCGTTTCGCCTGTCCTGGCAGGAGTTCTGCGAGCAGGGCCTGGAGTCGGGTCGACGGTCTGGACCCGCCGCCGGGTGAGCGCTTCGCGGCGGTCGGTAAGCATTCGCAGTGCTTCGAGCTCGCCGTCGAGCTGCAGCACTCGCAGGTTCTTGGTGCGCACCGCGACGGCCGCGACCGCGTGGGCGTCGTGGGCGTCGGTCTTGCGGTTGTGACCGGTGTCGAAGAGACGCACCCGAGCAGACAGCTTCGCCGGAACATCCACCACGCTTTCGCCGTCTTCGAGGAGTCGTTGTGCGAGCGGGCGTCCAGCGCCGTTGGCCCCTTCGACGGCCCAGACCCGGTCCGGCCAGGTCTTCGCGTAGCTGCGCATCGCGGTGTAGCCGGCACGGTCGGTGGTGAACCTGCCAGACCCAAGCATCTGCTCGTGCTGGTCGACGACCTCGATCGTGGCCGACAGCTTGTGGGGATCGACCCCGATGATGACCTGCTCTGCTCGCTGAACCATGTGCTGCTCCCGCCTGTGCTCGTCCGGTTAGGTCGGCGAGGTGGGCATTGCTACTACGAGCTGGGCAGTCCCTTCTTGAGCCACGCCTCGTCACGGTGACCGACGGGCTGCAGACCGATAGTGAGCCACACCGATCGAGCTGGTGGGCAGCCGCATGGAGAGCTGCCCGCCGATCACCTGAACCGAGTCTGGCCAGACGCCGGTCCTAGGGGAATCGTCTAGTAGCCGCTAATCGGCGTCGTCGTCGAAAGCATCGGCTCACGCCATGACGGCGGCGTGATGCCCGGCTTCAGACGCACGTAGACCTGATAATCACCGCAGCGGTCGCAAGACCATCGAACTAGTGAGCGGCGTCGTACTGCTCGACTACTGCGGCGGGGACCCGTCCTCGGTCGGACACTTCAAGGCCCTGACCCCGCGCCCATTCACGGACGGCGGCGAGGTCCTTGCGCGGCCCAGTCGCACGCGAGGGCTTGGTGCGTCGCGCACGGTTGCCGCGACCGCTGACCTTGGTAGCAGCGTCGAGGTACGGCTTGAGAGCTTTCGCCATCGCCGCGGCGTTCTTCTTCGAGAGGTCAATCGTGTAGTCGACGCCATCGAATGAAAAAGCGACCTCTGTTGCGTCTTTCGAACCATCGAGATCGTCGGTGATGTGAGTAACCGTTGTCTTCGCCACGGTCTGATCGTGGAGGGTGGGGGGCGCTCTTGTCTAACTTCGGGCCAAACTGGTCTTGTCCGAGTCAAGGATGCGCAAGTTGCAGACCATGGTCACGGACTTCGAGCGGTGCACCCAACCTTTCTCTGGTGTCCGAGCACCACAACGGCGCCTCGATCGCGACAGCGCACCGGGTGGCGTGCGAGAAGCACCGGCGCTGGCAGCCCCGCCCGCTTTTCCACAGCGAGGGCTGGCGGGCTGTCGTCGTGTCCGACCAGACGCGCACACTGACCAGATGCGCATGAACGATGTCTACCCGCCCTCCAGCCGCGAAGACGCCATTCTCGAGGTCCCCGTGCCCTTCCGGTGGGCCGGGACGTGGCATGGAGAGATCCGCGCCCGGCTCGTCGACGAAGACGGCGACTGGTTCTTCGAGCTCCGCTTCAACACTGGCATCGCGGAGAACCGCGTCGGCACCTTCCCCGCCGCGTGGGTGCGTCGGCCGGAGCTCACCGACATGGACGGCATCGTGCCGCCCGACACGCTCGCGATGATGCGCGAGGCCGGGTCAGACGCATAGACGCATCGGAGCGGGTGGGCCTCCGACTCGCTGCTAGCGTCATCGAAGCAGCTTCCTGGGGACATGGCCCGGCGTCCCTCGAACGTGATGTCGGTGTCGCCTCACTCCACGTGGTCAGGCTCACCGTCCGCATCGGCCCACCACTCCCGGTCGCGCTCCTCGAGCACTGACTGCAGATCACGCCAGGCCTCGACTTCAACCTCGTCACGCTCGGGCTGCGGCTGGCTCATGCTCCAGCGTGCTCCGGGCCGCCCTGGCGCGCAAGAGCAGCTCCAGCAGGTCCAGGCGGAACCACCGCTGGCCTCCATGCACGGTGTACGGCACTTGGCCGCGCGCTGCGCGGCCCTTCAACGCGATCTCCGTGCACCCCAGCACCGCGGCTGCTGCGGGCGTCGGTAGCCATTCGTGCTCGTCGTCCGGCGGCCGTGGCCCGCTCGAGGGCGGAGTGGTGCGGCGGCGCTCACGCTCGTCGGCCTCCACCGCCCGCGCGGCCGCGAGCTCGACAACCTGGCGCCGGGACAGCGCCGGCGACTCACCCCGCGATGTCAGGTCGCCCCGGCGGAGCATCTTCGGAATCAGGCTGACGTGCACGCCGAGCAGCTCCGCAGCCTGACGGTGCGTCACCCACCCTGACTCGGACACCCGAAAAGGATAACCGCCGGCGCCGTGCCCGCCTGCTCGACGGTTGGCGGCCTCTGCGGGCCTCAATCCCGTCGACATGCCGCGCCCTCGTAATTTCCACCTCGCCCATCCAACGACCCGCCCACCGCGACGAAGCGGGTTGCTCAACAGAGGCACGACCTGTCGGGCGAAGCACACCTGACTCCTGAATCGCCTCTACGAGCCACCCAATGTCAGGAGCAGGAGCATGTCCATCCCCACTCAGTTGAGTCTCAACGGCTTCATCGTCACCGACCCGGACCTGCGGTTCACGGCCGCGGGCAAGGAGCACGTCAGGGTCCGGGTCGGGGTCGAGCAGTGGCGACACGAGGCTGACGGCTCGTTCACCAAGCTGGACCCGACGTATCACGACATGGTCGCCTTCGAGAGCGCCGCCCGGGAGATCTACGCGCGCTTCCAGCGCGGCGACTCGTTCGTGGCGAGTGGCTACGTCCACGAGTACGAGGTTGACGCCGATGGCGGCAGCGTCATCAAGGAGGAGTTCGTGGCGCGCAAGATCGGGCACAACGCGACTCGGACGGATTACTCCGTCCAGCGACGCTCGCGGCACCAGCCCGCTCCCGCTCCGGCGCCCGTTCCGCAGGCACCCGCCGTCGGGCTCTGAGGATCGCTGTGGAGCTCGCGACGTGGATCGCCTCCCCCTCCCCCGCTGCACTCGGCTCGGGCTACCCCGATGCGTTCGGAGAGCCACCCGCTGCGGTCAACTGGGCGACCCTCAACGCCGAGGAAGCAGAGGTGGCCTGGCGCGAGCTCGACGCCTGGGTGACCTGGCTCAAGACCTCGTTCGGTCTCCCTCCGGGCATCGTCCCGCCCCTGTGGCACCGCCATGACGAGCTGGTGTGGGAGCTGTCGGCGCTTCACACCCATTGGATGAGCTGCCACGACGAGACCGCACCACCATCCGCGCCCGTCGCCTGGCTGCGCGACTTCGCCGACGCTCGCACCCGGCTACGCGACTGGGTCGCCACCTGCGGCACCCGCCTCGACCGTGACCGTCCGACTCGACGCACGCCCTGGCCCGGTGAGTCGGACGACGATGCAGGCGGGGAAGTCGAGATCACCGACCGCGAGCGCGACTTCGACGAGTTCGTCCGCCACGACCTGCTGCGCAGACGACGGGTGCGGTCGTTCCGGAATGAGCCGGGCAGATCGTGATCCGGACCGCGGCGATAGGCACCGACGCACCCGGGACGTCCCCAAGCCGCCCCGGTGCCTCGACCGCGCTCGACATCGCCGCAGCAGTCTTGCTCTCGAACCAGTCAGCGGAGGTGCCGATGCACGGAGAAGCCGCGCCAGCGATGGCTCGTGCGCGGGCAGCGCTGGCCGCTCTTGCTGATCACGCCTCGAACGTTCACGCCGCCTCCGACTACGAGCGCGTGTTGCTGACGCTCGATGCGTACATCGGGGACGCCTCGCCGCGTGCGTCGAAGGCCGTCGTCGACGATCCGTGCACCGCGCTCGCCGAGGCGCGACGCTCGCTGCGCGCCCTCGAGGTCGTTCGGCTGACGTCGCTTCAGGTCGAAATTCTGTTGGTCATGCTCGACAACGCCCTCGCGGGGGACCTCGGCTGATGTACGGCCACTCCGGCTCCGCGCTCCGCCGAGCGATGACGGACCTCCTGCAGATGCATCGTGTCCAGCGCCGGTTCGGCGCCGCCGACCAGGTCGCCAGCCATGTCCTTCTCGTTCGGCAGTACCGGGAGAACGTGCTCGCGTGGTGCGGCAACGCCCTGCAACTGGCGCTCCCCATGTCCTTTACGAACCTCCCGCCACGGAACCCCAACCCGTTCGAGCCGAGCGGCAACCGCAGTGCAGCCCGAGACCTCGCCCGCGAGCTCGCCCGCGTCCGAAAGTCGTCGAGCATCACACCGGCGATCCTGGAGCAGCTGACCATCCGTCACCAGAACACGCTCGTGGAGCACTGGCGACAGGTCGCCCGCGCGGCGGCGCTGGCGGAAGGCGACCTCGACCAGATGGCCCGGCCAGGCATCACGACGGAACAAGCGGCAGGCGTCGTGAGCGACGTCTCCGCCATCACCCAAGCACTCGTCGTTCTCGACCGGCGCTACCACCGGGTCCCCGGGTGGACGACCCTCGAGCAGGGGGCAAGTCTGGGCTGGACTGCCTTGGCGACCGCCCTCGACGCGCATCTGACGGTGCCCGACCACAGCCTCGACGCCGCTGGCTGGCAGCCTCGCGTCCGACCGATGCGCGGGCGTGTGCCGCCCGGGCTGCTCGGCGTCCTGCAGGCAGAGCACAACGTGCTCGCCGGGCTGAATCATTTCCCGCACGCACTACGCCTCCGGCTCGTCGTCGACTCCCAACGCGTGCTGTCGGCTCGTCTGTCACCGCTCGCCCATCGCACCGATCCGGCCCAGGTCCCGTTCTGGACCGAGCGAGCCGGCACCTACTCGGAGATCCAGCGGCAGCTGCGCGACGTCGGCGGCATCCGAGGTGGTGGCGAACGAGCTGCGACCGAGGCCGCGAACGTCGTCGCGCGCCTCAAGCCCATCGATCCGCTCACGGTGGTCGAGCCGCGGACCCTGGCCGGATTCAGGATGCTCGCGGAGCGAATCGATGACCGGATCGGCGCCGTCATCGAGGAGGGGTTCCAGCGCGGCGACTACGTGGAGCGGGTCACGCTGCCCCGCCTCGATGCCACGTCTGGGAACCTCGTGCACCCCGTCCGAGCGCGATATCGGCCGGTCCTGGACGCGGACGCGGTCCCGCTCGTGCAGACCGTCCGTCAGCGGCTCAGCGACCGCCGATCGGTGTCGCCATCAGGGCCGGACGCCTCTCGTGTCGAGCTGCACGCGGCCCTGGCGCACCGCAGTCGCGGCGCCGGCTCCCCCCGCACGCTGCACCTCTAGCCGTAGGACCTAGCCGGAGGATATGAGGGCAGGGCTGGGTGACCCTCCCACCCGAGGGCCGCGAGGGAGTCCGCGATGTCGTCCTTGGCGCCGGAGACGTAGCGTCGGAGGGTGAACTCGGCCGATTCGTGACCGGCCAGGGTGGCGACGCGCGAGGCCGGCTGCCCGAGGTCCTCGAGCTGCCAGGTCACGAAGGTGTGCCGCAGGGAGTGCCAGGTGAGCGACCACGTGCGTTGGCGCCGGGTCTTGCCGGCGCCCCACGGCTTCACCTCATCGCGGAACGGCCATTCGGCTGCCAGCGCGGCGGGTTCGAAGACGTCGCGGTGGAAGTTGCCTCCGAGCAGCCAGGTGCCGCGCTCGGAGGGGAACAGCAGCCCGCTGGGGTTCGTGCCTGCGCTCCGTTCCTGGGCGATCTCGGCCAGTCGATGCTCGATCGCCTCGGCCAGCGGGAAGCCGGTCGGGGTGACCTGGGGGTAGGTGGTCCACCTGCGCTTGTTGCCCTTGGGCGGCGCGAGGTGGGGGCCTCCGATCGTCTCGAGCCGCCACTGCACGCGGATGCGGCCGTCGGTGTGGACGGTCGCGTCGTCCAGGACGGCGAGCTCGCCTCGACGGACTCCGGAGTAGGCAGCGAGCTCGACCGCCAGCGCTCGCCATGCCTTGCGTCCGCGGCGTCGCCGCGCTGTCATCGCCTCGCGCAGCGCCCGGACCTGGTCGTGGGTGGGGCGCTGGTGGCGCGGAACGAAGTCGACCGGCCCGTCGCCTTGCTCGACGACCGTCGTGGCGCGGACGCCGTGCCACCACACGGTGCCCAGGTCGATGACCTGCGTCTCGAGCAGGTAGTCGCCCTGCCGGAGTGCTCCGACCAAGGACCGGGCCGCCCTGCGGACGTTGCGTCCTTCGGACTCGGTCGGGGCGAGGTTCACCGCAGTCTGCAGGTGTGAGCGGCGCAGATCGAGATGGCGGACGCTGCCGAACACGGGTCGGAAGTAGCGGGTGGCGTAGTAGGTCATCGTCTTGGTGTGGGACTCGCCCCAGGTCCCCTTCGGCTTGGGTCGCTCCGGCGAGAGCCAGTAGTCGATCCCGGCCGACGCGCTGAGCTCGGTGCGCGGCGTGGCTCCGGAGAGGATGAGCTGCTCGCGCGCGAGCGCCTTCGCCCAAGCCCGGTCGAAGTACCGTCCGGCGGAGGTGCCTTCCTGGGGGTTGCCCCAGGTGATCCGGTAGTACGGGACCAGCGCCGTGGGGGCGTACATCGCCACCAACCCAGACGGGGTGTCCCACGCTGCCTGCTCGCCGTCCGGGCGGCTCGGGTCGGCGGTGCGGTCGTACGGCTGGGGGCGGGCCATGACTAGTCGCTCCGCCCCACGACGGGCGACACCACTTCCCCAGGGGCCTGACGCATCGCCGGCGCACGCCGCGGCGCCCGCGGACGCGGGACGGCCTGCAACACGTCGTCGGGAACGTCGTCGGGAACAGAGCGGTCTCCCGGCCCTCGTCGAGGCCGCGGGACTCGCTTGGGGGTGCGCCGCGTCTCCACGTAGGCGAGCACCTCTGCGGTGTACCAGCGGTAGCAGGACCCGGAGATGACCAAGGGGTCGGGGAACTCCGGATCGCGGGTCCGGGCGTAGGCCGCGGTGCGGTGCACGCGGAGCAGGGACGCGATGTCGTGAATGGTGAGGAGGGTGGGCAGGTCGCGCTGGAGGTCCGGCGGGGCGGTGGGGGCTGTCATGTGGTGGAGGTGCGCAGGCCGTGCCGGACCGTGCCGCTGCATCCCCGTCGGGGCCAGACGTGGGCCGAGACGTGCCCCGGCGGACGACGGCGGGTATGTGAGCCCTATGTCAACCGGGGTCGACGACCACCTCCGGTGCAGGTCAGCGCGATGTGTGCAGTCGCCTCCTAAGCGAAAGGTCGCAAGTTCGACTCTTGCCTGGGGCACCGTGGCTCGATCTCTTCTGGTGACACGTGTGGCGGTTGTGGCCCGCCGTTTTCGGGCGCTGCGCACGTGCGGCGGTTGTGGCCCTCCATCGGCCGCCCTGGGGGCGACTTCCCGGACACGTGCGGCGGTTGTGGCCCTCGATCGGGCGCCCTGAGGGCAACATCGCAGACACGTGTGGCGGTTGTGGCCCGCCGTTTCCGGCGCTGCGCACGTGCGGCGGTTGTGGCCCTCCATCGGCCGCCCTGGGGGCGACATCGCGTACACGTGTGGCGGTTGTGGCCCTCGATCGGGCGCCCTGGGGGCAACTTCCCGGACACGTGCGGCGGTTGTGGCCCGCCCGCGGCGCCGCCCGCCGCCGTCGAGCTCAAGCGCGAGAGCGCGGGTGCGGGGTCAGCCGGCCACCGAGTCCTCGACGTACCGCGGCCGGCAGGCGAACCACCCGGCGACCACGCCGGGGACGGCGGTGGCGGCGAGGACGACGAGCGGGGTGGTCCACGACCCGGTCGCCTCGCGCAGCAGGCCCAGCCCGACCGGGCCGACGGCTGCGAGCCCGTAGCCGATGCCCTGGACGAAGCCCGACACCGTCGAGGCGACCTGCGGGCTCCGGGTCCGGTGGTTGATGAGCGTCATGCAGAGCGGGAAGGTGCTGACCCCGATGCCCAGGGCGCAGATCCACAGCACGGTGCCGTCGAGCGGCGCGACGGCCAGCCCGAGGTAGCCGGCGACCAGGACGACCGAGCACGCGACGACGACCACGAAGGGATTCGCCATGCGCGTGGCGACGTGCGGGACGACGAGGGCCGCGAGGACTCCCCACACGGAGTAGAGACCGACCATGGAGCCACCGAACGACGCACTGGCGCCCGCGTCGGTGAGCACAGCCGGCACCCACGTGATGATGCTGTAGTTGGACAGCGACATCATCGCGAACAGGCCCAGCAGGCCCCAGACGGTCGACGACCGGGCGATCCTCGGCCGGGCGGTCGGCGTCCCGGCCGGCACGGGCGCGTGGTGGTCGGCCGGCAGCTTGACCGCGAGCACGAGCCAGACCGCGGCGGCCACCGCCGCCGGCACGGCCCAGATCCCCACCGACCACCGCCACGACGAGGCCTCGGCGACCGGGACGGCCAGGAGCGGGGCGACGAACTGACCCGTCTGCATCAGCAGGAGGTACGCCGACGTCCACAGGGCGATGCGACCCGAGAACCACACCTTGACCAGGGGCACGATCACGACGTTGGCCGCGCCGATGCCGGCCAGCGCCAGCACGGTCGACGCCACGAGCACGGCGGGCGTCGGGGAGAACGCGCGCAGCACGATCGCCAGCGCGGACAGGCCGAGTGCGGCGGTCGCGGTGCGCTCGAGGCCGAACCGCCTCGTCACGACGGGGGCGAAAAAGCCGAAGACGCCGAACGTCGCTGCCGGCACCGTGCCGAGCAGGCCCGCGACGGCCAGCCCGAAGCCGAGGTCGTCGCCGATGATCTCGAGCAGCGGGGTGAAGCCGGTGACGGCCGTGCGCAGGTTGAGTGCGGTCAGCGCGACGGCGAGTCCGGCCCACGGGAGCAGGCGACGATGGTTCACCGGGACACTGGACGGCAGCAGGGTGGTCACGCTTGCTCCACGGGGTCGTCGAATGATGGGATCATGGGATGAATGATCGGCAGTCTCGCACAGCAGGTCCGGTGCGTCGAGTGGGGCTGATCGACCAGGCCGCGGCGCGGTTCCAGGAGGAGATCGCCTCCGGGCGCTGGCCGGTCGGTGAGCGGATCCCCGTCGAGGCCGAGCTGGCGACGGCGTTCGGGGTGGGGCGCAACACCGTCCGGGAGGCGCTGCAGTCGCTCGTCCACTCCGGGCTGCTCAGCCGCGAGCAGGGGCGCGGCACCTTCGTCATCTCCAGCTCCGAGCTGAGCGGGTCGCTGTCACGCCAGCTGGCCGGCGGCACCCGCCATCACTACCTCGAGCTGCGCCTCGCCCTCGACAGCACCGCCGCCTCGCTCGCGGCGCTCCGTCGTACGGACGCCGACGTCGAGCAGCTGCGCCGGCTGCGCGACGAGCGGGAGGCGGCCTGGGCGACGGACGACCCCGACCCCGACACCCGGGCGGCCGCGGACCTCGCCCTGCACCGCGCGATCGTGGCCGCGACGCACAACCCGCTCTACGTCGAGCTCTACTCCAGCATGACCGACGTCTTCGCACGCCACATGCGCGACGACGAGTCGGGGGACGACGACGCCGCGCACCGCCACCACCACGACCTGGTCGAGGCCATCGCGCAGGGCGACGCCGGGCGGGCCACCGAGGTCGTCGCGGCCATCTTCGAGCCCTTCATGCGCTGAGCCCGGCGACGGTCAGGCCGTGAGGGTCTCGAACCTCATCCCGGCCTTCTGCAAGCGGGCCAGCAGCGCGTCACCCATCGCCTGGGCCGGGGTCACCTGGCCTGCGGTGGCGGGGTTGTCGTCGAGGGCCAGGCACAGGGCCGCCTCGGAGAGCATCTTGGCGGTCTCGGTGTAGCCCGGGTCGCCGCCGGAGACGCGGGTGTGCACGGTCTGCCCGCCGGCCTCGCCCACGAAGTCGACGGTGAACCACGACCTCTCCCGCTTCGCCTCGTCGGGCCCCGACCCCTGCGGCACCTTCGACGTGATGAGCTCGCGCAGCGGCTTCACCTGCGCGGCGAGCGTCAGCGCGCCGACCCCCACCGCCCCGCCGGCGGCGTAGAGCAGGGTCTTGGTGCCGGCCCAGTGGGAGTAGCGGAACTCGGGGCCGTACGACGCCAGCGCGGCGCCGCTGCGCGCCACGATGGTCCCGTCGATGGTCGGCAGCGGGAGCAGCCAGTAGCCGAGCACCGGGTCGCGGTGGGGCTTCCCGCCGACGGCGCGCGACGACCGTCCCTCGGGCCGCTCCTCGGCACGTCGGCGGGCGGCGTACGTCGCGCGCACCTGCCTCGCCCGGCCGAACTGCTCCATCGCGGAGTGGAAGGTGCCGCCGGAGAACGTGCCACCCGCGCGGACGACGCCGCGCAGCGTGATCGGCTCGTCGGAGGGCAGCTGCTGCACGGTGTAGTAGGCGCCGAGGTCGTGCGGGATCGAGTCGAAGCCGCACGCGTGCACGAGGCGGGCACCGGTGCGCAGCGCGGTCTGGTGGTGCTCGAGGAACATCCGGTCCACGAACTCGGGCTCGCCGGTGAGGTCGAGGTAGTCGGTGCCGGCCTCGGCGCACGCGGCGACGAGGGGGCCGCCGTGCTCGAGGTAGGGGCCGATGGTGGTGGCGACGACGCGGGCGCGACGCGCGATGTCGGACAGGGCCGCGGCGTCGGTCGCGTCGGCGACCAGCACCTCCACGTCGCTCGCGCCCCGCTCGGCGAGCCGCTGCCGCACGGCCTCGAGCTTGTCGGCGTTGCGACCGGCGATCGCCCAGCGCAGCCCGGCGGGCGCCGCACTGGCGAGGTAGTCGGCGGTGAGGCCGCCGGTGAACCCGGTGGCGCCGAAGAGGACGAGGTCGAGGTCGCGATCGGGGCGGCTGTCGCTCATCGCGCCATCGTGCCACCCAGGACCACGCGGAACCACGCCCGCCGCGGGCCCGTCCCACCGCCATGCCCACCCGCAAGAGCGTGCGAAGCCTCGTCACCGGTGCC
This sequence comes from Nocardioides sp. T5, assembly GCF_048161455.1. Taxonomy (NCBI): domain Bacteria; kingdom Bacillati; phylum Actinomycetota; class Actinomycetes; order Propionibacteriales; family Nocardioidaceae; genus Nocardioides; species Nocardioides sp. T5. The sequence goes on from NZ_CP182415.1 coordinate 3,952,418, forward strand.
ACGGTCGTCACCAGCCTGGCCGCAGCCGTCGGCGTCGGGTACGCCCTGGGCCACGACCCCGACGACGGCGGGCGCCCGCCCGCCTCCCCGCCGATCGCGCTGGCCAACGCCGACCTCACCGCCGTCACGAGCTGCGACGAGCTCCTCGACTCCTACGTCGACCGCGCGCTCGAGGCGGTCGGCCCCTACGGCTGGGGTGGGAGCGGCGCCGTCGCGTTCTCCGCGGGCGGCGCGGACGCCGGCATCGCCGACTCGCCCGCCTCCGAGGCCGCGCGATCGGGGGTCGCGACCTCGCGCAGCACCAGCAACGAGTCGGGCACCAACGTGCAGGAGGTCGGCGTCGACGAGGCCGACGTCGTCAAGGTCGCGGGCAGCCTGCTGCTGCGGCTGCGCGACGGCGAGCTGCTGGCGTACGACGTCGCCGGCGACGAGCCGCGGCTGCTGTCCGCCACCCGCCTCGACGACGCCCGTGGGAGCAGCGGCTGGGTGGGCGACCCCGGCGGCGAGATGGTGCTCGTCGACGGCCGCGCGGTGGTCCTCGGCACCTCGCCGGACGGGCGGTCGACGACCGTCACCACCGTCGACCTCGCCGACCCCACCTCCCCCACCGTCGTCGACGCGACCACCGTCACCGGCCGCGCGTCGGCGGTGCGCCTGCACGGCGACGTCGTACGCATCGTGCTGCAGAACGGCCTGCCCGAGCTCGACTTCGGCGTCCCCGACGGGACGCTCGGCCAGCTCCGGGCGCGACTGCGCAACCGGGCGCTCGTGCGCGACACCACGCTGGCCGACTGGCTGCCCACGGTCGACGGCACCCCCGTCGTCGACTGCGCGGACGTCGCGGTCCCCCAGGACGACGTCGCCCTGGGCACGACCACCCTGCTGGCCTTCGACCCGGCCGCGCCCACGACGCGCACCACGACCGCGGTCGCCACCGACTCCTCGATCTCCTACTTCTCGACCGACCGGTTCTACCTCGCCGCGTCCGCGCCGCAGTGGGGCTGGGTCGACTGCATGGGCTGCCGCCCGACCGGCTTCCCGGGCAGCGGCGGCTCCACGCCGCTGTTCGCCTTCGCCCTCGACGGGACGCGTGCGACGTACGTCGCCTCGGGGCAGGTGGAGGGCACGATCGCCGACCGCTGGTCGATGGACGCCGTGGGTGGTTCGCTGCGCGTCGCGGTCGGACCGAGCAGCGAGACGGGCGACTTCAACTCGGTGCTGACCCTGCGCGAGGAGGGCTCCGACCTCGTCGAGGACGGACGCGTCGACCAGCTCGGCGTCGGCGAGGAGATCAAGTCGGTGCGGTGGTTCGACGACCTCGCGATCGTGGTCACCTTCCGCCAGACCGACCCGCTCTACGCGATCGACCTCACCGACCCCGCCGCCCCGCGGCTGCTCGGCGAGCTGAAGATCCCGGGCTTCTCCGAGTACCTCCACCCGCTCGGCGAGCAGCGGCTCATCGGGATGGGCCAGGACGCCTCCCTGCAGGGGGTCACCCGCGGCGCCCAGGCGGCGCTCTTCGACGTCACCGACCTCACCGACCCGCGCCAGCTCGACGTCGTCCGCTACGACGAGGGCACCCAGGCCGGCGCGGCCACCGACCCGCGCCAGTTCACCTGGCTCCCCGAGCAGCGCACCGTGCTGACCGTCGTGAGCCAGGGCTGGACCGGCACCACCGGCTGGGTCTCGGTGCTCTCGCTGGCCGACGGGTCGATGAGCAACCGGATGGTCGAGGTGGAGCACGGCACCGACGTCGCCGACGTACGCCTGGTGCCGCTCGCGTCGGGCAAGGTCGCGCTGGTGACGAGCGAGGACGTGTCCTTCTTCGCCCTCTGAGCTCCGCTGGTCGAGGAGGGACGAAGTCCCGTCACGAGACCCGGCCAGAGGTCTCGTGACGGTCGCTGTACGCCCTCCACGACTCCGTCGCGGCGGGCTAGTGTCGTGACATGTGCCGCAACATCCGCCCGCTCAACAACTTCGAGCCGCCCGCGACGCGGGACGAGGTCACGGCGGCCGCCCTGCAGTACGTCCGCAAGGTGGCCGGCACGACGAAGCCGTCGCAGGCCAACGAGGAGGCGTTCTACGCAGCGGTGAAGGAGATCGCGCACATCACCGAGCACCTCCTCGAGGACCTCGTCACCACGGCCCCGCCGAAGAACCGTGAGGTCGAGGCCGCGAAGGCCCGGGCCCGCGCACAGGCGCGCTACGCGTGAGCCTCGCCGCTCCCCTCCCGGCCGTCGACGAGGCCCTCGACCTGCTCGCCACGCGGCCGCTGGTCGTGCTGACTGGCGCCGGGCTGTCGACCGACTCCGGGATCCCCGACTACCGCGGCCCCGGCTCGCCGTCCCGGGCGCCGATGACCTACCAGGAGTTCGTCGCCACCCCGGAGGCGCAGCAGCGCTACTGGGCGCGCAGCCACCTCGGCTGGCAGCGGATGGGCCGCGCCGAGCCCAACGACGGGCACCACGCGCTCGCCCGCCTCGACCCGGCGCTGGGCCTGCTGATCACGCAGAACGTCGACGGCCTCCACGAGTCCGCCGGGTCGCGGCGCCTCGTCGCGCTGCACGGCCGGGTCGCCGACGTCGTCTGCCTGACGTGTCGTACGACGTCCTCCCGCGCGGCGCTCGAGACCGAGCTCGACGCCCTCAACCCGGGGTGGCTCGAGCGGCACGGCTGGGTCGAGTCGCGCCCCGACGGTGACGTCGACCTCGACGACACCCGGGACTTCGTGGTGCCGCGCTGCCCGTGCGGCGGTCCGCTCAAGCCCGACGTGGTGTTCTTCGGGGAGAACGTGCCGCCCGACCGGGTCGCCCGCTGCTACGCCGCCGTCGAGGCCCTCGGCCACGACGGTGCGCTGCTGGTGGCCGGCTCGTCGCTGACGGTGATGAGCGGGCTGCGGTTCGTGAAGCGGGCGGCCCAGCGCGGGACGCCGGTCGTCATCGTGAACCGTGGACCGACCCGCGGCGACGCGCTGGCGTCGTACAAGCTCGAGGTGGGGTGCAGCGAGTTCCTGGGCGAGCTCGCCGCCCGGGTCGCCTAGCGGCGGACGAAGATGTGCTCGGCCGCCTCGACCACGAGCTCGGCGGTCTCGCCGCCCGACCCGATGAGGATGCCCTCGTCGGTGCGGGCGATGGTGACGGTCTTGCCGGGGAGGGCGCCGACGCGGCGGAGCAGGCCCATCAGCTCCTCGTCCTTCTGCATCTCCTCGGAGATCCGCTTGACGTGGACCATCTGGTCCTCCGCCATCGCCGCGCCCGAGAGGGGCTCGACGTTGTCCATGAACTCCTCGCCGGCGACGTCGCCGAGCTCGTCGAGGCCAGGGATGGGGTTGCCGTAGGGCGACTCCGTGGGGTGGTCGAGCAGCTCGAGCAGCCGGCGCTCGACGGTCTCCGACATCACGTGCTCCCAGCGGCACGCCTCGGCGTGCACGAGCTCCCAGTCGAGCCCGATGACGTCGGTCAGCAGCCGCTCGGCCAGCCGGTGCTTGCGCATGACTCGGGTGGCGAGGCGCTGGCCCTCCTCGGTGAGCTCGAGGTGGCGGTCGCCCTGCACGGTGAGGAGCCCGTCGCGCTCCATCCGGGCCACGGTCTGCGACACGGTCGGCCCGGACTGGTGCAGCCGCTCGGCGATGCGCGCTCGCAGCGGCACGATGCCCTCCTCCACGAGCTCGTAGATCGTGCGGAGGTACATCTCGGTGGTGTCGATCAGGTCACTCACGGTCGTCATTGTGTCCCATCCGGCAACCACGACCCGCATGCGCGGCATGGCACAGTGAGCCGGTGACCGAGCTGATCGTGCCCCGACGCTTCTGCGGACCTCCCGACTCCGGCAACGGCGGCTGGACCGCCGGCGCCCTGGCCGCCCTCGACGACGCCGACGCACCTCACGACCACGGCAGCAGCTGGCCGGCGATCGAGGTGTCGCTGCGCCGGCCGCCGCCCCTGGAGACGCCGCTCGAGGTGACGACCGAGGCCGGCGTCACCACCGCGTCGTGGGACGGCGCGCCGGTCGCCACCGCGCACCGCGTCGACCGGACGCTCGCCGAGGTCGACCCGGTCGATCCGGCGGCCGCCGCGGCCGCCACGTCGTCGTACCCGGGCCACACCTTCCACCCGTTCCCCACCTGCTTCGCCTGCGGCACCGAGCGCGAGGAGGGCGACGGGCTGCGGATCTTCCCCGGCGCGGTCGGCGAAGGCGCCGCCGGACACCGCGTCGCGGCCCCGTGGACGCCGCACGCGAGCCTCCACGAGGACTGGCACACCTACGTCGACGAGCACCCGCGCGCCTCGGTCGCGGCGACCTGGGCGGCGCTCGACTGCATCGGCGGCTGGGCCGGCGACCTGACCGAGCGGCTCATGGTGCTGGGCCGGATGACGGCACGCATCGACGCGCTGCCGGTCGTCGGGGAGCCGCACGTGGTCGTCGGTGAGGGCCGCGGGCAGGACGGCCGCAAGACCTTCACCGCCGCGACGTTGTACGACGCCGACGGCCGCGTGGTGGCCACCGCGGAGCACATCTGGATCGCGGTCGACCCGGCGCAGTTCGGCGGCCGCACCCCCGCCGCGGATTGACCGGCCCGGGCGCCCGTTTGAGAGGATCGCGCCATGGTTGATGTGAACGATCCAAAGACCTTCTGGTGGCGCAACGCCGTCGTGTACCAGGTCTACGTCCGCAGCTTCGCCGACAGCGACGGCGACGGCATCGGCGACCTGCCCGGCATCACCTCGCGCCTGCCGCACCTCGCCGACCTCGGCGTCGACGCCCTGTGGATCACGCCGTTCTACCGCTCGCCGCAGCACGACCACGGCTACGACGTCGCCGACTACCGCGACATCGACCCGCTCTTCGGCTCGCTGTCCGACGCCGACGCCCTGGTCGCGCGCGCCCACGAGCTCGACCTGCGCGTCGTGGTGGACCTCGTGCCCAACCACACCTCCGACCAGCACGAGTGGTTCCAGGCCGCGCTCGCCGCCGGTCCGGGCAGCCCCGAGCGTGCCCGCTACCTCTTCCGTGACAGCCCGGAGGACAAGCCGGCCGGCACCCCGCCCAACAACTGGGAGTCCGTCTTCGGCGGCCCGGCGTGGACCCAGGTCGAGGACGGCCAGTGGTACCTCCACCTCTTCGACTCCACCCAGCCCGACCTCGACTGGCGCAACCCCGAGGTGCCGGCGATGTTCGAGGACGTCCTGCGCTTCTGGCTCGACCGCGGCGTCGACGGGTTCCGCGTCGACGTGGCCCACGGGCTCTTCAAGGAGGCCAGTCTCCGCGACCAGGTCGTCGAGGAGGGCAAGCGCGCCTCCTCCGGCCAGGTCAACACCGACCACTCGATGGTCTCGCTCGACCTCAAGGACGAGCCGATGTGGGACCAGCCCGAGGTCCACGACGTCTACCGCGCGTGGCACCGGGTCCTCGACGAGTCCGGCCCGGACAAGATGGCCGTCGCCGAGGCGTGGACCCAGACGGCCGAGTCGATGGCCGCCTTCGTGCGCCCCGACGAGCTCGACCAGGCCTTCAACTTCGCCTGGCTCCTCGCGGACTGGTCCGCCGAGGCCTTCGCGACGGTCATCACCGACACCCTCGCCGCGGTCGAGCCGGTCGGCGCCTCGCCGACGTGGGTGCTCAGCAACCACGACGTCGTACGCCACGTGACCCGCTACGGCGGCGGCGAGCAGGGCCTGGCCCGCGGCCGTGCGGCGACGCTGACGATGCTCGCCCTGCCCGGCTCGAGCTACCTCTACCAGGGCGAGGAGCTCGGCCTCGAGCAGGTCGACGTCGCCCCGGAGCACCGGCAGGACCCGTCCTACCTCCGCACCGGCGAGGTCGGCCGCGACGGCTGCCGCGTGCCGATCCCGTGGGGCGGCACCGAGGCGCCGTACGCCTTCGGGCCGGGCGACGGGCAGCCGTGGATCCCGCAGCCCGAGGAGTGGGCGTCGCTCACCGTGGAGGCGCAGACCGGCGCCGAGGGCTCGACGCTCGAGTTCTACCGCGCAGCGCTCGCAGCCCGTTGCGACTTCGCCTGGACCGCGGGTGAGACGGTCGAGATGCTCGACCTCGGCGCGGACGTCCTGGCCTTCCGCCGCGGGCCGATCACGGTCGTGCTCAACTGCGGCGAGGCCGCCGTCGAGCTCCCGCAGGGCCAGCTGCTGCTGGCCAGCGGACCGGTCGACGGCGGCAAGCTGCCGGGCGACACCGCGGCCTGGCTGCGCTGACGGCCCTCGAACGACGCCGCCTCCGGCGCTGCGTCATACGGATCGGCACCCATGGGTGCGGGTTCGCATGACGCTGGCGCCGGAGGCGGTGGTGTCTGTCGCCTGACGGTCAGTCGTCGCTGAGGGCCCGGTTGTACGCCGCCAGCTGGGCGCTGAACCCGGCGAGGTCGTCGTCGCTCCAGTCCGCCAGCCGCTGGTCGAAGCGATCGCTGCGGCTGCGCGTCATGGTCGCGAGCCGTCGGCGACCCTCGTCGCTGGCGTCCAGGAGGATCGCGCGACGGTCCTCGGCGGCGGGCTGCCGCTCGACCAGGCCGAGGTCTACGAGGGACTGCACCTGACGGCTGACGCCGCCCTTGTCCATGCCGAAGGCGTCGGACAGGTCGGCGGCACGGAGCGGGCCGTGCTGCGCCAGGTGGGCGAGGATGAAGTACGTCATCGGGTGCAGGTCGGGGTGCACCTCGCGGGCGCGCTCGCCCATCACCCGCTTCACGCGCCGGATCAGCGTCCCGACCTCGGCCTCGATGGCGCGCAGGTCGTCGTACCTCTTCGTCGTCACAGAGGTGATCATGCCTGCGAGGCTTCCGCGACGAGCTCGTCCTCGCGCTTCACGGACGTGCGCAGGGGCACCTCCTTGATGAGGAGCACCGCGATCAGCGCGCCGATCGCGAACGGGAGCGCCACGAGGAAGATGTGGCCGGTCGCGTCGCCGTACGCGCTCTCGAAGATGGCGCGGATCGGGGCGGGCAGGGTCGAGACGTCCGGTACGCCTCCGGTCTGGTGGCCGACCTGGTCGGCCAGCTCGGGGTGCGAGGCGACGAGCGCGCTGAGCCCGGCCTCGACGGCGTCGGCGACCTGGTGGGCCAGGACGGCGCCCAGGGCGGCGATCCCGACGGATCCGCCGAGGGAGCGGAAGAACGCGACGACCGACGACCCGGCGCCCATGTCGGAGAGCGCGATGGTGTTCTGCACGGCGAGGACGAGGTTCTGCATGGTCGCGCCGAGGCCGAGACCGAGCACGGCCATGAAGAGGCCGGTGCGCCACAGCGGGGTGGATGCGTCGATCGTGGAGAGCAGTCCGATGCCGAGGATGACCGCGACCATGCCGCCGACGAGCCAGCGCTTCCACACGCCCGTGTTGGAGATGATCCGGCCGCTGACGATGCTCGAGACGAGCAGGCCACCGACCATGCAGATCGACATCAGGCCGGCCTCGGTGGGGCTCATGTCCTTGGCGCGCTGGAAGTAGAGGCTGAGGTAGACCGTCGAGCCGAACATCGCGAGGCCGATGAGCACCGACGCGATGGTGGCGAGGGTCAGCGTGCGGTCCTTGAACAGGCGCAGCGGGATGACCGGGTCCTTGGCGACGTTGGCCTCGACGTGGATGGCGGCGGCGGTCACGACGACGGCCGCGGCCACGAGGGCACCGCTGGTCCACGAGACCCAGTCGAAGTTGATGCCGCCGAGCGAGACCCAGATCAGGAGGATCGAGACGCCGCCGACCAGCAGGAAGGCGCCGAGGTAGTCGATCGAGACGTCGGTGCGCTTGACCACGGGCAGGCGCAGCGTCTTCTGCAGCACGACGAAGGCGAGCGCCGCCACCGGGAGCCCGGCGAAGAAGCACCAGCGCCAGCCGACCGTGTCCACGAGGACGCCGCCCACGAGGGGGCCACTGACGGTCGCCAGGGCGAAGACCGCGCCGATGTAGCCGCTGTAGCGGCCGCGCTCACGCGGCGAGACCATCGTCGCGATGACGACCTGGACCAGTGCGGTGAGGCCGCCGACGCCGAGGCCCTGGACGACGCGGGCGCCGATCAGCACCTCCATCGACGGCGCGAAGCCCGCGATCAGGGAGCCGATCGAGAAGATCACCAGGGCCGTCTGCACGAGCAGCTTCTTGTCGAAGAGGTCGGCGAACTTGCCCCAGATCGGCGTGGTCGCCGTCATCGCGAGCATGGTCGCGACGACGACCCAGGTGTAGCCGGTCTGGCTGCCCTCGAGATCGTCGACGATGGTCGGCAGCGCGTTGCTGACGATCGTGCTGGAGAGCATCGCGACGAACATCGCGAGGAGGAGGCCGCTCAGGGCCTCCAGCACCTCGCGGTGGGTCATCTCGCCGCTCTGCTCGGCGGGGATGGTGGGTGCCTGGGTCACTGCAGTCCTTCGTTCAGTTGCTCTTCGCAATAGTTGCTCTCCACAACCATAAGACCGCTCGGGTTGTTCCGCCATTCAGCGCGACGAGACCTGGATCACCTCATCGGGCGTCCGCCCGCCCCGCCGCCCGGACCCGCGCAGCGTCATACGAACCCGCACGCATGGGTGCCGGTTCGGATGACGCAGACCGCCCGGACCCGCGCAGCGTCATCCGGATCCGCACGCATCGGTGCCGGTTCGGATGACGCAGGCCAGCACAGGCCCGGGAAATGCAGCGACCCGCAGGCCTGCTGCCCCTCGGAGAGGGGCCCCGGCGGATGACACCGGGAGCCTGCGGGTCGGGTGGCTGCAGTGGATTCGCCGGCAGCTGTCGGCGGACCGGGCTGCCTTAGCGGGCAGCCACCTCACTCATCCGAAAAGAACTCATTCTCCGGATCACCTCCCTTCTGTGTGTGACCACCGTACGTCGGGGGGTGGACCCGCTCAACGGGTTAAGCGACGTCAACCCACCACGTCCTCGACCGCCGCCTCGAACTGCGAGCGGTAGAGCCGGGCGTAGGCGCCGTCCACCGCGAGCAGCTGCTCGTGCGAGCCCTGCTCGACGATCGAGCCGTCCTCCATGACGAGGATCAGGTCGGCGTCGCGGATCGTGGAGAGGCGGTGCGCGATCACGAACGACGTACGGTCCGAGCGCAGCGCCGCCATCGCCTGCTGCAGCAGGAGCTCGGTGCGGGTGTCGACCGACGAGGTGGCCTCGTCGAGAATCAGGAGCGCGGGGTCGGAGAGGAAGGCACGGGCGATGGTCACCAGCTGGCGCTCGCCGGCGGACAGGTTGGAGCCGTCCTCGTCGATGACGGTGTCGTAGCCGTCGGGCAGCGAGTGCACGAACCGGTCGACGAACGTCGCGCGGGCGGCCTCGAGGATCTGCTCCTCGGTGGCGTCGGGCCGGCCGTAGGCGATGTTGTCGCGGATGGTGCCGGCGAAGAGCCAGGTGTCCTGCAGCACCATCCCGATCCGCCCACGCAGCACGCCGCGCGGGATCGAGGTGATGTCGACCCCGTCGATGAGGATCCGGCCGGACTGCGGGTCGTAGAAGCGCATCACCAGGTTGACCATCGTCGTCTTGCCGGCGCCCGTGGGCCCGACGATCGCGACGGTGTGGCCGGGCTCGGCGACGAGCGAGAGGTGCTCGATGAGCGGCCGCTCGGGGTCGTAGGAGAACGACACGTCCTCGAAGCGCACCTCGCCGTGAGCATCGGCGGCAGCGGCCGGACGCCCGGTCGCGTCGATCGACTCCTCCTCCGCGTCGAGCAGCTCGAAGACCCGCTCCGCCGACGCGACGCCCGACTGCAGCAGGTTGAGCATCGAGGCGACCTGGGTGAGCGGCTGGGTGAACTGGCGCGAGTACTGGATGAAGGCCTGCACGTCACCGAGCGACATCGTGCCGCTCGCGACCCGCAGGCCGCCGAGCACGGCGATGACGACGTAGTTGAGGTTCCCGACGAACATCATGATCGGCATGATCAGTCCGCTGACGAACTGGGCGCCGTACGACGCCTCGTAGAGCTCCTCGTTCTGCTCGGCGAACACCCGCTCGGCCTCGTGCTGGCGGCCGAAGACCTTGACGATCGCGTGGCCGGAGAAGGTCTCCTCGATGTGGGAGTTCAGCGTCCCGGTGCGGCGCCACTGCTGGATGAACATGCCCTGCGAGCGCTTCATCACCGCGCCCGTGATGCCCATCGCGATCGGCACCGACACCAGCGCGACGAGCGCCAGCAGCGGCGAGATCCAGAACATCATCGCCAGCACTGCGAAGACGGTGAGCAGCGAGTTGAGCATCTGGCTCATCGTCTGCTGGAGCGTCTGGCTGACGTTGTCGATGTCGTTGGTGACCCGGCTCAGCAGCTCGCCGCGCGGCTGCTTGTCGAAGTAGCCCAGCGGCAGCCGGTGCACCTTGTCCTCCACCTCGGAGCGCATCCGCAGCACGGTGCCCTGCACGACGTCGTTGAGGAGGTAGCCACCGAGCCAGGCCAGCAGCGACGCGGCGACGTAGACGGCCAGCACGACGAGCAGCACGTCGGCGACCGCCGAGAAGTCCACCCCGTCGGTGAGGTCCATCGAGGCGAGCATGTCGGCCCGGTCGTCCTCGCCCTGCGCGCGCAGCGACTCGACCGCCTGCTCCTGCGTGGCCCCGGTGGCGAGCACGTCCTTGCCGATGAGTCCGGCGAAGACGAGGTCGGTCGCCCGACCCAGGATCCAGGGCCCGATCGCCATGGCGATCACGCTGAGGACCGTCAGCACCAGGACGGCGTACGCCTTGTGGCGCTCGGGGTGCAGCCGGGCGAGCAGCCGCTTGAGCGAGGGCCAGAACGTGTCGGCCTTCTGGCCGATCATGCCGCCGCCCATCGGGCCGCGGCCGGGTCCGCCCGGTCCGGTCTGGACCCGCTCGGTCTCCTTGAGCTGCCCGTCCTTGGCGGGTGCCGCCGGCTCGGTCTTGCTGGTGCTCATCAGGCCACCTCTTCCGCGGTCAGCTGGGACTCGACGATCTCGCGATAGGTCGTGCAGGTCTCGAGCAGCTCGTCGTGGGTGCCGCTGCCGACGACGGCGCCGTCCTCCATCACCACGATCCGGTCGGCGTGACGGATGGTCGCGACGCGTTGCGCGACGATCACGACCGTCGCCTCCCGCGTCACCGGCCTGAGCGCCGCGCGCAGGCGGGCGTCGGTCGTGAGGTCGAGCGCGGAGAACGAGTCGTCGAACAGGTAGATCTCCGGGCGGCGGATCACCGCCCGGGCGATGGCCATCCGCTGGCGCTGGCCGCCGCTGAGGCTGCTGCCGCCCTGGGCCACCTCGGACTGCAGGCCGTCGGGCATCGCCTCGACGAACTCCTTCGCCTGGGCGATCTCGAGCGCCGCCCACATCTCGTCCTCGGTGGCGTCGGGCTTGCCGTAGCGCAGGTTGTCGGCGATCGTCCCGCGGAAGAGGAACGCCTTCTGCGGCACCAGCCCGAGCCGGGACCACAGCGCCTCGGGGTCGAGGTGGCGTACGTCGATCCCGCCGACGCGCACCGCTCCCCCGGTCGCGTCGAACAGGCGCGGCACGAGGTTGACCAGGGTCGACTTGCCGGCGCCGGTCGAGCCGACGATCGCCACCGTCTCGCCGGGACGCGCGGTCATCGTGACCTCGCGCAGCACGGGCTCGTCGGCGCCGGGGTAGGCGAAGGTCACCGCGTCGAGCTCGAGGGTGAGCGACGGGGGCAGCTCGGTGACGGGGTCGCTCGGGGGGACGACCGACGACTCGGTGTCGAGGACCTCGGTGATCCGGTCGGCGCACACCGCGGCGCGCGGCACCATCATCAGCATGAACATCGCCATCATCACCGACATCACGATCTGCATCAGGTAGGAGATGTAGGCGGTGAGGGCGCCGACCTCCATGTAGCCGTCCTCGACGCGGTGCCCGCCGAACCACAGCACGCCGACGGTCGCGACGTTGGCCACGATCATCACGGTCGGGAACATCGCGGCCTGCCAGCGTCCGGCGCGGATCGCGACCTCGGTGAGCTGGACGTTGGCGTCGGCGAAGCGGGTGGTCTCGTGCTCCTCGCGCACGAACGCCCGCACGACGCGTACGCCGGTGATCTGCTCGCGCAGCAGCCGGTTGACCTCGTCGATGCGCTCCTGCATCAGTCGGAAGCTCGGCACCATCTGGCGGATGATCAGGCCGATCGAGACACCGAGGACGGGCACGACCGCTAGGACCAGCCAGGACAGGCCGACGTCCTCGCGGGCGGCCATGATGATGCCGCCGACCATCATGATCGGCGCCGCCACCATCAGCGTGCCGCCCATCAGCACGAGCATCTGCACCTGCTGCACGTCGTTGGTCTCGCGCGTGATCAGCGACGGCGCCCCGAAGTGCTGCACCTCGCGTGCCGAGAACGACCCGACCCGGCGGAAGATCGCGGCCCGCAGGTCGCGACCGAAGCCCATCGCGTTGCGCGCGGAGAACCAGACGGCCGCGATCGCGCAGACCACCTGCACCAGCGACACGGCGAGCATCAGCCCGCCGTGTCGCACGATGTAGCCGGTGTCACCGGTGACCACGCCGTTGTCGATGATGTCGGCGTTGAGGCTCGGCAGGTAGAGCGCGGCCATCGTGCCGACGAACTGCAGCGCGACCACGGCGGCCAGCGGGGCGGCGTACGGCCGGAGGTAGGTGCGGACGAGTCGGAGGAGCATCAGGAGTCCTTCCGGTGCAGACCGTCGAGGACGGTGGTGACGATCTCCTCGGCCGTGAGGGTGCGGCCGGCGCAGACATGGGGATGGCTGCCGGAGAACGTCAGCAGCCGGGTGATGTGGACGAACTCCTCGACGGGTACGGCGAGCTCGGCCGCATGCGGCGCGATGAGATCCGTCATGATCCGGACGGCCTCCTCGAGACCGGGCCTCAGGTTCTGGCGATCACGGGGAGGCGCGGCCATGCCGACGGCCGTCATCAGCCCGAAGATCCCGCGATAGCGGTCCTGGAAGAGCTCGACGATCGCGCGGACGAGGTCGCGCAGCGTCTGGTCGGGGTCGATGTCGCGCAGGCCGGCGAGGAAGGGGGTGTCGTCGAACGCGTGGTCCAGTGCCGCGTCGACGAGCTCGTCCTTGGACTCGAAGACCCGGAAGATCGTGCCCTCTGCGACCCCGGCGGCGTCGGCGATCAGCTTGGTGGTGACGCTGCGCCCGTGCTCGTGCAGCAGGGGGATCGTCGCGTCGACCAACGCCTCGCGCCGGTCCTCGGGGGTCATCGGGCGGGCACGTGGGGTCACCCGGCGATGGTAGGTGAGTGAGCGCTCACTCACAAACGCTTTCCACCGGGGTCAGGGGGCGAGCCGCTCCGTCGTCCACCCGTCGTCGCCGCGCCGGTAGACCAGCCGGTCGTGCATCCGGCTCGGGCGCCCCTGCCAGAACTCGATGACCTCCGGGCTCACCCGGTAGCCGCCCCACTCCGGAGGCACCGGGAGCGGGCCGTCGTCGCCGAAGCGTTCCTGCACCCGGGCGTACGACGCCGCCAGCGCGGAGCGCGACGCCACCGGCCGTGACTGGTCGGAGGCCCACGCCCCGAGCTGGGCACCGCGCGGGCGGGACCTGAAGTAGGCCTCGACCTCGTCGTCGGGCAGCACCGACGCCACGCCCTCGACGCGCACCTGCCGCTCGAGCGGGTGCCAGGGGAACAGCAGCGCGCACCGCGCGTCGACGGCGAGGTCGGCGCCCTTGCGCGAGGCGCGGTTGGTGTAGAAGACGAAGCCGTCCGGCCCGACGCCCTTGAGCAGCACCATCCGGCTCGACGGCCCACCCTCCACGGTCGCCGTGGAGAGCACCATCGCGTTGGGCTCGTGCACCCCGGCGTCGGCGGCCTGGCGCAGCCAGCGCCCGAACATCTCGATCGGGTCGGCGGCCAGGTCGGGCAGGTCCAGCCCGCCCCGGCCGTACTCCTCGCGCAGTCCGGACAGGTCCATGTCCCGACCCTAGTCGGGCGGCGGTGCACAATGAGCCGTCCCTACGAAGGAGTGGCATGACCGAGATCCAGCACGGCCTCGAAGGTGTCGTCGCGTTCGAGACGCAGATCGCCGAGCCCGACAAGGAAGGGTCCGCGCTGCGCTACCGCGGCGTCGACATCGAGGAGCTGGTCGGCCGCGTCCCGTTCGAGAACGTCTGGGGCCTCCTCGTCGACGGCTCCTACACACCCGGCCTGCCCCCGGCCGAGCCCTACAACATCTCGATCCACACCGGCGACGTCCGCGCCGACGTGCAGGCCGCGGTGGCGATGCTCGCGCCGATGCTCGGCATGGGCCAGACCTACGACATCTCCGACGAGCAGGCCCGCCTCGACCTCTCCCGCGTCGCCGTGATGGTGCTGTCGTACGCCGCCCAGTCGGCGCGCGGCCTCGGCAAGCCGGTCGTCACCCAGGCCGACGTCGACCAGGGCCGGACCCTCGCCGAGCGGTTCCTCATCCGGTGGCGCGGCGAGGCGGACCCCCGGCACGCGCACGCGATCGACGCCTACTGGTCGTCGGCAGCCGAGCACGGGATGAACGCCTCGACCTTCACCGCCCGCGTCATCACCTCCACCGGCGCCGACGTGGCCGCCGCCTTCTCCGGAGCCATCGGCGCGATGTCGGGCCCACTGCACGGTGGTGCGCCCTCGCGCGTGCTCGGGATGATCGAGGAGGTCGAGAAGCGCGACGGCGACGCGACGTCGTACGTCAAGGAGCTGCTCGACGACGGCGAGCGACTGATGGGCTTCGGGCACCGCGTCTACCGCGCCGAGGACCCGCGGGCCCGGGTGCTGCGGCGCACGGCCCGCGAGCTCGACGCCCCGCGCTACGAGGTCGCCGAGGCGCTCGAGAAGGCCGCGCTCGCCGAGCTGCGCGAGCGACGACCCGACCGCGTGCTGGAGACCAACGTGGAGTTCTGGGCGGCCATCGTCCTCGACTTCGCCGAGGTGCCGGCCCACATGTTCACCTCGATGTTCACCTGCGCCCGCACGGGCGGGTGGTCGGCGCACATCCTCGAGCAGAAGACCACCGGCCGGCTGATCCGGCCGTCCGCGGTCTACGCGGGACCGGCCACGCGTCCCGCCGACGAGGTCGAGGGCTGGGACGCCGGCTGGGCGTAGTACCAGGACGTCCTGCCCCTCGCACCCTTGCGCGTCAGCGAGACGTGCAGGTGGTCGCGGTGGCGCAGCGTCGGCGAGCAGGTGCGCCGGGTGCGGCAGCCCGAGCTGAGGTAGCGCTTGGCCACGAAGCCGTCGTAGGAGGCGTACATCGTGTCGTCCCAGATGATGTACATGATCCCCATCCGACGGGCGAGGGCGTGCGGCTGACCGGTGTCGTCGGGGGCGAGGAGCTCGTCGAGCAGGGCGGCGGCGAGGGCGGCGTCCACGGGGTCGGTCGCGTCGAGGAGCCAGTCGAACGCACGCGACTCCTTGTGCTCGCTGCGGCTCGAGCCGGCGCACGAGCGACTGATCGGGCCGTAGCCGCCGCCGCGGGCGACGAGCCAGTCGGCGAGCATCAGCACGCCCGGCTTGGGCGTGCGCTTGCAGGTCGTCTGCGGCTGGTAGCCGGCGTAGGGCTCCATCGGCATGAGGAACGGGGCCGAGGCCGTCACGGTCCCGCGACGGTCGGGCTCGCCGGCCGAGGCCGCGGTGGGGCCGGTCGCGAGCATGCCGAGCAGCAGGACGCAGGTCGCCGCGACCACACCGGCAGCGCGAGATGACACGTGCATCGATGTCCCACCTTCCCCTGAGATCACACCTGGCACAGGGACCGTAAGCGGCCCCACGCGCAGGCGTCCGGGGATCGTCAGAACATCAACGCTGTAGTTCGCAGGCGGCCGTCCCGCCCGGCAGGCGGTGCCGGTTGGCGGCCACCCAGGCGTAGGTGCGGCGCGCGATCGGGTCGACCGGACGGGACTCGATCACCCGCCCGACCAGGCGCCAGGGCCGCGGCCCCGTGCGCAGGATCGAGGCGAAGGCCCGGTGGCCGTAGTCGACCCGGCCGTCGGGGTGGACGTAGGGCATCTCGACGACCGCCCGCACCGGGTCGACGCCGAGCGCCTCGAGGTCGGCGGCCTGGACGGTCGAGCTGTCGACGTCGACGCCGAGCCTCGGCACGAGGCGCGCCGTGCGCATGCAGAAGCCGCAGTCGGCGTCGTTGAGCATCAGTCCGCGTTCCACGACTGAAGGCTACGTCGGGAGCTGGTCGACCGGCTGTCGCTTCCCGACGCCGGGTCCTGCCCGTTGTGACACACGACGTGTCAGGACGCGCGGGTCACTGCCCCGGGTGACGACAGCACGTGTGTCAGATCCGGCGGGCGAAGCAGCGGCTGAGGTCGGAGCCGCAGTAGTAGCCGAAGCCGGGGATCGGCTCGTAGCCCGACGACTGGTAGAGCTCGATCGCCTCCGGCTGCTTCATCCCGGTCTCGAGCACGAGGGCGTGGATCCCGGCGTCCGCCGCGGTGGTCTCGAGGTGGGCGAGCATCCGCCGGGCCACGCCACGACGCTGCGCAGCGGGGACGACGTACATCCGCTTCACCTCGGCGGTGACCTCCGCGCCGAGCGCCGTGACCGACGACCGCCGCCACGCGCCCGTCGCGACCGGCGCGCCGTCGAGGTAGCCGACGAAGAACTGGCCGAGCGGGTCCTCGAAGTCGCGCGGGTCGACCGGCGACTCGTCGCGGCCGCCGTAGCGGGCGACGTACTCCTCCTGCACGGCCTCGACCAGCAACCGGGCGTCGGGATGCGTGATGGGGAGGCGCTCGATGCGCAGGTCGGCGTTCATCGTTCGTCCCCCGTCTCGGACCCTGGCCGGGCGGATGACAGACTAGGCGGCGCTGACAGCGTCGTCAGGACCACCCTTCCGCTTCCACGTGAGGTTCCTCCATGACCGACGCCCTCAAGATCCCCGCTGAGCTCCTGCCGGCCGACGGCCGCTTCGGTGCGGGCCCGTCCAAGATCCAGACCAGCCACCTCGACGCGCTCGCCGCGACGGGCTCGTCGTTGATGGGCACCTCCCACCGGCAGGCCCCGGTCAAGAAGACCGTCGGCCGGGTCCGCGAGGGGCTGGCCGCGCTGTTCGACCTGCCCGAGGGCTACGAGGTCGTGCTGGGCAACGGCGGCGCGACGGCGTTCTGGGACATCGCCTGCTTCGGCCTCATCAGGGAGAAGAGCCAGCACCTGTCCTTCGGTGAGTTCTCGTCGAAGTTCGCCACCTCGGCCAAGAAGGCGCCGTGGCTCGCGGACCCGTCGGTCATCACCAGCGAGCCGGGATCGCGGCCCGACGCGGTCGCCGAGGACGGCGTCGACGTCTACGCCTGGGCGCACAACGAGACCTCCACCGCCGTGATGGCGCCCGTACTCCGCCCCGCCGGCATCGCCGACGACGCGCTCGTGCTGGTCGACGCCACCTCCGGCGCCGGCGGCCTGCCCGTCGACCTCGACCAGGTCGACACCTACTACTTCGCTCCGCAGAAGTGCTTCGCCTCCGACGGCGGCCTTTGGATCGCCCTCATGTCGCCGCGGGCGCTGGCGCGCGCCGAGGAGATCGCGGCGAGCGACCGCTACGTCCCGCCCTTCTTCGACCTGCCGACCGCGATCGACAACTCCTCGAAGAACCAGACCTACAACACCCCGTCGGTGGCCACGCTCTTCCTGATGGCCGAGCAGCTCGACTGGATGAACAGCCAGGGCGGGCTCTCCGGCATGGTCGAGCGCACGACGGCCTCCTCGGACGCGCTCTACGGCTGGGCGGAGCGCACCTCCTACACCACGCCGTACGTCGCCGAGCCGAGCGACCGGTCGCTCGTCATCGGCACCATCGACTTCGACGACTCGATCGACGCCGCCGCCATCGCCGCCACCCTCCGGGCCAACGGCATCGTCGACACCGAGCCCTACCGCAAGCTCGGCCGCAACCAGCTCCGCATCGCGATGTACCCCGCGATCGACCCGTCCGACGTCGAGAAGCTCACCGCCGCGATCGACCACGTCGTCGCCCACAGCTGACCGGGTCAGGCAGACAGCAGCTTGAGCACGGCGCGCTCGAGAGCCGCCTGCCGGGCGTCGTCGGTGTCGTAGGAGCCGCGGACCTTGATCGTCCGGCCCCGCTCGTAGGCCTCGACGACGCGCGGGTCGACGTACGACGTGCGCGCGAGAGTCGGCGTGTTGCCGAGGAAGTCCGAGACCTCCTTCATCGCCGAGGAGACCGCCCGCTTGCGCGAAGCCTTCGTCTTCCCCGGCTCGTTGGTCTCGGCGAGCGCGGACGCGGCGATCACGGTGGCGTGCCAGGTGCGGAAGTCCTTCGCCGTCGCCTCGATGCCGAAGCAGCCGCGGATGTAGTCGTTGACGTCGGAGGAGGACAGGTCGCGCCAGGTGCGGCCGTCCTTCCAGGCCAGCAGCCGGTCGCCGCCGCCACGACGGCGACGCATCCCGTCGAGGGCACCCACGGCCGCCGGGTCGTCGATGTCGATGCAGTGCTCGACGCCCGACTTGCCGGTGAAGCAGAACCGCAGACCACCCTGGTACTTCGACACGTGCTCCCGGAGCATCGTGGTGAGGCCGAAGGAGCCGTTGGTGTCGGTGTAGACGTCGTTGCCGATGCGGAAGTAGCCGAGGTCGAGCAGGCGTACGGCGACGGCGCACGCGCGCTCCTGCGACATGCCCTCCGCACCGATGTCGGCCAGCACCCGCTCGCGAGCCTTCGACAGCGCCTTGCCGAAGCCGAGGATCCGGTCGAACTTGGCGGCGTCGCGGCTGGTGCGCCAGTGCGGGTGGTAGAGGTACTGCCGGCGGCCGGCGTCGTCGGTGCCGACGGCCTGCAGGTGCCCGTTGGCGTAGGGCGTGATCCACACGTCCTTCCACGCCGGCGGGATGACGAGGTCCTTGCAGCGCTGGACCTGGTCGGGGTCGAGGCGGTTGCCGTGCTCGTCGAGGTAGGTGAAGCCCTTGCCGGAACGGCGACGGGTCCAGCCGGGCTGGTCGGGGAAGGTGCGCCTCAGTCGCGGCATGCGGTGAACCTAGCGAACGGGCCAGCGTCATGCCGTCACCCTGAGGGAGGTCTGCGGGAGCTCAGGACTCCGTGCCCGGGCGCAGGATCCGCCGCGCCAGCTCGGCCTGGCTGGCCGTCAACAGGTGCTCGGGCACGCGCACCGGGTCGTGGTCGTCGACGGTGAACGTGTAGACGAACATGTCCGGGCGGGGCGGCCCGTCGGTGGTCCCGGACGCGAGCACGGCCTCCGACACCAGCTGCCCGAGGTCGGGGTCGTCGGACCGGTCGATCTCGACCTCGGCGGTCTCGGTGCGGCCGGTAAACCCGCCGCTGCGCTCGACGCGCAGGCGGCCTCCCGCCGGCGGCTGGGGTGGCGACGGCTGGGGGCCGGGGTCGACCACTGGTCCGGCGCCGACCTCGACGTCCACGCCGACCTGCGCCCACGCCTGCCGTACGGCGTCGGCGTGCGCGCCGGCAGCCGCGACGGTCGCCGCGGCGAAGGTGGTGAAGGTCGCGCCCGAGGGCACGTCGCCGCCGACGAGGGCGTCGTACCAGATCCGGCCGGCGCCAGCGACCGACGTGCCGCCGATCGCGACCGCCGCCAGCTGGAACGCCTTGTTGGGGATGCCGGAGTTGAGGTGGACGCCGCCGTTGTCGGCGGTGGTGTCGATGTAGTCGTCCATGTGGCCGACCTGGGGGTCCGCGCCGATGTCGGGGTCGTCGTAGGCGGTGCCGGGCGCTGCCATGTCGCGCAGGGCGCGGGCCTGGACGGACGGCATGAAGATGCCCTGCCCGATCAGCCAGTCGCCCGCGCCCGCGTCCTGCCCCAGGAGGCGCTGCTTGAGGCACGAAGCGAACGCGTCGGCGACCGACTCGTTGAGCGCGCCCGACTGCCCGCGGTAGGTGAGGTCGGCGGTGTGCTCGATGACCGCGTGGGAGAACTCGTGGGCCAGGACGTCGACGGGCTTGGTGAACCGCTCGAACACCCGGCCGTCGCCGTCGCCGAAGACCAGCTGGGTGCCGTCCCAGAAGGCGTTGTTGTAGCGGGAGCCGTAGTGGACGGTAAGGCTGACCGGTGCCCCGGCGCCGTCGTGGGAGTCGCGCGAGAGGTCCTCGAGGAACATCCGCAGGGTCGCCTCGATGCCGGTGGCGGCCTCGTCCACGGCGACGTCACCGGTCTCCGGCTCCCCCGCACTCCGCACGGGCGTGCCGGGCAACGACGTGCTCGACCCTGCGTCGTGCACCGTCCACGCCGGCCCCGCGACCACGCCCTCGGCGGTCGTGTCGCCCGCCGGACGCGGCTCCCGCGCCTTGGCCGCCCGCTCGCGGCGCAGCTCGTCGTCCTGCGACGCCTGCTCCGGACCGTCCACCCGCTCCACGAGCCACGGTGGGATGAAGGTGCAGCGGGGTCCCCGAGATGTCGTCATGCCACTTGTCTACTCCCTGCCGCCGACAACGACCACCGGTCGCCGTGCGACGACGTCATCAGGTCGCGCTTGAGCCGAAGTTGCCGGAGTGGCGGCAGATCGCCGCTCCAGCCCGCGGTTCCGCGCGATGTGCCGCCACCTCCGACCGCGAGCTGTCAGAAGTGGCGGCAAATTGCCGGCCCCAGCCCGTCGTGCGGGCAATGTGCCGCCACCTTGGGCCGGGGGCTGTTGGTGGTGGCTACAGAAAGAAGGCTGGGATCGGCAGTCAGGCGCAGGACGACGCGGTGAAGGTCAGGTCGGTGAGGAAGATCCCCTGCAGACCCTGCGCGGTCAGCTCGCCCGGTTGGTCGTTCCAGTAGGTCAGGACGTAGGCCATGCTCGCGGGCCTTCCTGCGTAGCTCACCGTCACGTTGCCGTTCCCACCAGTAACGGGGTCGTGCTCGACGTCAGTGCTGGTGCTGCGCCACGGATCAGCCGAGGTGCCCGAGCCGGTCACCATGCCGGCCTTGGCGCCCGCAGGGTTGCCGCTGAGCCATACGCGGTCCTGGTACTGACCGCGCTTGATCTCGCGCTGCTTCCACTGTCCCCTGTCGCGGTACCACTCCCAGCGCGAGGGCTCGGCGTTGGCGTCGATGTCACTCAGCGTGAACTTGAGGTTGCTGACGGGGCGGCTGAAGATCAGCGTGATCTCCTGGCGGTGGTTGCTTCGCGGAGTCGAGAACTCGTCGACGGTCGCGCGCTGCATGATCGTCAGGCCCTTCCTGCCCGTGCCACCCACATTGCCGGGTGACAGCGCCAGGTTCGAATAACCCCCGGTGCTCCCCGCCTCTACGCTGCCGTAGAAGAGGCTCGACACCGTCATCGTCAGCGGCTCGCTCCCCAACGTCCCCGTACCTGCAGCGCTCACCACGCGGGCGACCGCCGACCGGTTGCGCGCGTCGTAGTGCGACGCCCACTCGATCTTGTAGTTGGCGTCAGCACACGCCACCGGCCCGGAAGCAGCGGCGTAGGCCGGAACCGCGACGGCGACAGAGACCGCGGGCGCGGTCCAGGCGGCGGCGCGGAGCACGGTGCGCCGGCTCGGGACGTACGACGTGGGTGTGGCGGGCTCGACAGAGGTGGTCGACATGGCAGCTCATCCCTCCCGGATGACGGTTCTCGCACCGGGCGCAGCGCATCCCCACGCGCTTCCCCCGGCCTGTGGCAACGACAGTAGGGAGGGGTGGTTGAAGACCGGACCGCTTTTACCGCCCCGTGGAGCAACCGTGCGCGACCCGGTCACCGCGCGTCACCGATTGAGGTCGACATGCTCAGCGCCGGTAACCTAGTCAGGCGATCAACGCGTCATGCGTGCGGCCCGCGGCCGCCTGTCGCCACCCGATCTCCGCCCGGAAGGCCCTTGCATGCCCACCCAGTCCCGCTCCGACCTGCGCAACGTCGCGATCGTCGCCCACGTCGACCACGGCAAGACCACGCTGGTCGACGCGATGCTCCGCCAGGCAGGCGCGTTCACCGCGCACCAGGCCGAGAGCGTCGCCGACCGTGTCATGGACTCCGGCGACCTCGAGCGCGAGAAGGGCATCACGATCCTCGCGAAGAACACCGCCGTCCACTACGCCGGTCCGGCCGGCGGCGGCCAGCCGATGGTCATCAACATCATCGACACCCCGGGTCACGCCGACTTCGGTGGCGAGGTCGAGCGCGGCCTGTCCATGGTCGACGGCATCGTGCTCCTGGTCGACGCCTCCGAGGGCCCGCTCCCCCAGACGCGCTTCGTGCTGCGCAAGGCGCTCAACGCCGACATGCCGGTGATCCTGGTCGTCAACAAGACCGACCGCAGCGACGCCCGCATCAGCGAGGTCGTGGACGAGTCGTACGAGCTCTTCATGGACCTCCTCGACGACACCCACAGCCAGGACGCCCTCGACTTCCCGGTCGTCTACGCCTCCGGCAAGGCCGGCATCGCGTCGCTGGAGAAGCCCGAGGACGGCACGATGCCCGAGGGCACCGACCTCGAGCCGCTCTTCAAGACGATCCTCGAGACGATCCCCGCCCCGCAGTACGACGAGGGCGCGCCGCTCCAGGCCCACGTGACCAACCTCGACTCGTCGCCGTTCCTCGGCCGGCTCGCGCTGCTGCGCATCCACCAGGGCACGCTCAAGAAGGGCCAGACCGTGGCCTGGATGCGCCGCGACGGCGAGGTCAAGAACGTCCGCATCACCGAGCTCCTCGTCACCGAGGGCCTCGAGCGCAAGCCGGGCGAGTCCGCCGGCCCCGGCGACATCGTCGCCATCGCCGGCATCCCGGAGATCACCATCGGCGAGACCCTCGCCGACGCCGACAACCCGGTCGCGCTGCCGCTCATCCACGTCGACGACCCGGCCATCTCGATGACCATCGGCACCAACACCTCGCCCATGGTCGGCAAGGTCAAGGGCGCCAAGGTCACCGCCCGCCTCGTCAAGGACCGCCTCGACTCCGAGCTCATCGGCAACGTGTCGCTGCGCGTCCTCCCGACCGAGCGCCCCGACGCGTGGGAGGTCCAGGGCCGCGGCGAGCTCGCGCTGGCGATCCTCGTCGAGCAGATGCGCCGCGAGGGCTTCGAGCTCACCGTCGGCAAGCCGCAGGTCGTCACCCGGGAGGTCGACGGCAAGGTGCACGAGCCGTTCGAGCGGCTCACCATCGACGCCCCGGAGGAGTACCTCGGCACCATCACCGAGCTCCTCGCGACGCGCAAGGGCCGCATGGAGGGCATGACCAACCACGGCACCGGCTGGGTCCGCATGGACTTCGTCGTCCCCTCGCGCGGCCTGATCGGCTTCCGCACCGAGTTCCTCACCGAGACCCGCGGCACGGGCATCGCCCACCACATCTCCGAGGGCTACCACCCGTGGGCCGGCGAGATCCGCTCGCGCAACAACGGCTCGCTGGTGGCCGACCGCTCCGGTGCGGCGACGGCGTACGCCATGACGTCGCTGCAGGAGCGCGGCGTGCTCTTCGTCGAGCCCACCACCGAGGTCTACGAGGGCATGATCGTCGGCGAGAACTCCCGCGCCGACGACATGGACGTCAACATCACCAAGGAGAAGCAGCAGACCAACATCCGGTCCGCCACCTCCGACAACTTCGAGAAGCTGATCCCGCCGAAGCGGCTCTCGCTCGAGCAGTGCCTGGAGTTCTGCCGCGAGGACGAGTGCGTCGAGGTCACGCCCGAGATGGTGCGCATCCGCAAGGTCGTGCTCGACGCCAACGCGCGCGCCAAGACCGCCTCGCGGGCGCGCAAGGCCAACAAGTAGGTCGCGCGTGACCGGCGGCGTGCCCGGCCTCGCCGAGGAGCTGGCGGACTGGTTGGAGGGCCTCGGGCTCGCCGACCAGCTCGCCGCGGCCGGGTTGCCGACGTACGACCGCGACGGTGACGCGGTGCGCTGGACCGAGCCCGCGACGGGCGAGCCGCTCGACGACGAGCGGCTCGTCGAGCTCGACCGGCTGCTGCGCTCCCAGGGCGAGGACCCCGCGTACGCCGTGCCGCTCGCGCTCGTGCGCCTGCGCCGGGAGAGCCGGGTGCGGCAGGAGCTCCTCGACGGCGGGTGGCTCGACTACGCCGGCGTCGCGCAGCTGCGCGGCGTCTCGACCAACGCGGCTCGCTTCGCCGTCCACAAGGCGGCCGAGCGCCGCACCCTCCTGGTCGTCGGGCACGAGGGAGCGGTGCTGGTGCCGTCGTTCCAGCTCGACGAGACGGGCGAGGTGCGCACCGAGCTGCTGACCGTCCTCGAGCCCCTGCTCGTCTCGGTCGACCCGTGGCGAGCCTGGATCTGGCTCACCACACCGGCCGCGCTGCTCGGCGGCGCGGTGCCCCACGAGGCCGCGCGCGACCCCGAGGAGCTCCCCGTCGTGCAGCGCGCCGCGGTCGCCCTGGCCGAGCGGTCTCGCTCGGCGCAGGGCTGACCCGGCGGCTGCCCGGAGGCGCTGCGGTCAGTCGGTCGGCGTCTCGGTGACGACCGCGACGCCCTCGATCCGGACCGGCTTGTTCTTCGCCACCACGACGCGCAGCTTGCCCTTGCGCGCCTTCGGCAGGTTGAACGTGCGGAGCTTGCTGAAGGACCGCTTGCCCTTGAACTTCACGACGCCCAGCTTGCGCTTGCCGAGGAAGACGCGCGCCTTGCCGCCCTTCTTCACCGTGCCGATGACGAGCACGATCCGCTCGGTGGCCGGCACGCGGGTGACGAGTTCGGAGCCCTTGCGGCGCGAGGTGATGTAGTCACCGAACATGGCCCGCTTGTCCTTCTTGCGGTTCCACTTCCCCTTGCGGGAGAAGGTGCTGTCGTCACGCGGCACCGTGAAGCTCACCGTGGCCGGCGTCGGGTCGACGACACCCGCGGCGTTGACCGCGGCGACGGTGACGATGTGCGTGCCGGAGCGGAAACGGTCCTCCAAACCGGTGGCGTCGCACGGCACGGTCTCCGCGTCGACCGTGCACACGAAGGTCGCCGGGGAGACCGACGAGGTGTAGGTCAGCACCTGCTTGCGCTCGAGCACGATCGAGCCGTTGGCAGGACCGGAGGTGATCGTGGTCTCCGGCGCGGGCGTCGCCTTCAGCACGAAGGAGGCGTCGTTGACGTCGAAGAAGTAGTTGCCCACCGCCTCGATCTTGATGCGTACGTCGCTCGCGTCGACGTTGGGCATCGCCAGGGTCTCCGAGCCGTCGTTGGGCGTGCTCGCCGCGAGCACCGTGCCGAAGGTCGCGCCGCCGTCGGTGGACAGCGAGATCTTGACGTTCTCGGCCAGGCGGCGCGTGCCGTTGACGTCCCACGTGACCGGGACGGACGAGCCGCCGGCCACGGTGGCACCCGCGGTGGTCTGCGAGGTCACGAGGAACGGTCCGGCGCCCGGGTCGACCGTGAGGGCGACGTCGTCGAAGGCGAGGCCGCCGCCGCGGACGGCGAGGTCGCGGGCCGTGATGCGGAAGTTCATCGTGCGGTCGTCGGCTCCCAGGCTGCCGAGGTAGTCGGCCGTCGGCAGGAACTCCGAGTAACAGTCGAGCAGGGTGTCGGGGAGCTGCTGGTTGGTGGGCGTGGTCGGCGTCGGGCAGGTGCCGGAGACAGCGTTGGTGTTGCCCTTCAGGACCTGGGCCATGTCCGGGAAGACCCGGGTGGTGCTGCCGTCGGCGAGGTTGATGCCCGGCGACGGGCTCGTGAGCGTGTCCTCGTCGCTGACGGCGGCGTCGTCACCGAAGACCCGGAAGAGCGGGCCGTAGGCCTTGACGTTGTCGGACAGGCGGGTGCCTTCGCCGAAGTTGGTCTGCTCCCAGAGGAAGACGAGCGGGTCTCCGTCGGCGTCACTGGAGGACGTGGCGGTCAGGGCGAACGGCGTGCGGGTCGGCAGCGTCTTGGCGGCAGGAGCCTCGACGGCCGGGTTGGTGTTGTCGCTGTCCAGGGGGAAACCCTCCGTCTGCGACGGCCCGCCTCGAGCGGTCTCACCGGCGAAGCCGGAGACCCCGGCCGACCCGTTGGTCACGGTCAGCACGTCGGCGACCTCGTAGCCGTCGGCCTCGATGCTCGGCTGCGCGTTGAAGATCACCTGGAAGCCGGTCTCGTCGGGCTCGACCGGCGGCACGTAGTTGACCTCGTAGGAGTTGTACTGGTCGTAGCCCCACTGGGCGATGGACACCGGCTGGTCGACGATCTCCTCGATGGCCGCCTTGATGCCGGCCGCGGTGTAGTTGGTGCCGGCCACGATCGGGTCGGTCGTCTCGCCGTCGAGCTCCAGGGTGAACGAGTCACCCGCGTCGCCGAAGCCGCTCAGCGACACGGTCTGCACCTCGACGTTGCCGTAGGGCTCCTGGTCCATCGTCGCGTAGGCCTCGTCCACGGTGAGGAACGAGAAGTAGGGGTCGGTGTGCGGCTGCAGGTTGTCCTGGCCGCAGATGCCGGCGTACGCCATCACCGAGGAGCCCGAGCCGGGCTCGACCGAGGCATCGGAGATGTTGCCACCGCAGGCGCCGAGGGCGCCGTTGAAGGTGTGGTTGCCGCCGAACTGGTGGCCGATCTCGTGGGCGACGTAGTCGATGGCGAAGAAGTCACCGGTGGGCTCGGGCAGGCCGGTGCAGCCGCCGCCCTTGTAGTCCCCGCCGATGACGCCGAGGTAGGCGATGCCGCCGCCGTTGACGCCGAGGGCGATGTGGCCGACGTCGTAGTTGGAGGCCCCGATCAGCTGACCCAGGACCGTGCGGTTCTTGCCGAGGGTCGAGACGTCGCAGTAGCTGATGTCACCGTAGGAGTCGTCGCTGTCGTCGTCGGGCGTCCCGTTGTCGTCGAAGGGCTCGAAGCACGGCGCGCTGCCGCACGGGCCGTCGGGGCCGGTGGCCTCGGCGTAGGTGTCGAGGTTGAGCTTCTCGGTCTCGTTGACGAGGCGCAGCTCGACGCCGAGGTCGTCGTTGTAGACCTCGTTGACGCGGTTGATCAGGGTGACCTTCTCGGCCAGGACGTTGTCGGTGCCGAACGCCGCGGCGTAGGACGGGTCAGAGGTCAGCGCCAGGCGGTAGTAGCGCCGGTTGACCGCGGCGTTGGCGACGCGCGGGGCCTGCTTGGCCTCGGCGACGGTCTCGCGCAGGGCGCTGACCTCACCCTCGACGCGGCGCCGCTCCGGAGCCGGGAGGTCCGCGGAGCGGTAGCTGAGGTGGGCGGTGGTGCCGCGACGGTTGTAGGCCGGGTCGACGTACCAGTCGGCCTGGGCGCCGGGCTCACGCACGAAGGCGTGGAACCCCATCGGCGTGATGTCGAGCGCGATCGAGACCCGCGGGTCGTCCACGCTGCGGCCCGACCACGTCGCGATCTCGGGGTGGGCGGCGGCGAGGTCGGACTCCATGGCCTGGGTCCGCTCGACGCGGAAGGCCTGCAGGCGACCGTCGGGGTCGAGGACCTCGACGACCGAGGAGCCGCCGGCCTGCGGCAGGTCGCCGCGCAGGGCGCCGAGGTCGACGCGCGAGGCGGCGTACTGCTTGGGCTCGACGCGGACCTGCGAGCCGGACGGCTCGAAGCCGCGGAGGGGAGCGAACGCCTGGTCGTCGGGCGCGGCCGCGACCGGTGCGATGGAGCTCATCACCCCCGCTCCCAGGACCAGGGCCAGACCTGCGGCAAGACTGCGGGGGCGAGACAACGACACACGAGCTCCTTCGAAGACGGAACTCGCAGCCTAGGTAGGCCCACCGACACGCGCCATACCTCTTTGGTACCGGTTGGCCCCGGTCAGCGGCCGAGCCCGGCCGACCGGGCCAGCGAGATCGCGTCCTCGCGCGAGCCGACGTCGAGCTTGGTGAGCATCTCCGAGACCCGGTTGCGGATCGTCTTCGGCGCGAGGAACAGCCGACCCGAGACCTGCTGCGTGGTGAGGCCACGGGCGAGCAGGTCGAGGATCTCCCGGTCGCGGGCGTCGAGCCGACCGAGGACGTCGGTGTCGGGGACGGCCGACGCGGCGACCCGCACCGAGGCGCTGGCGCCGGCGCTGAGCACCACCGAACCCGCTGCGGTCGCGCGGATGGCTCCGAGCAGCTCCTCCGGTGGCGCGTCCTTGAGCAGGTAGCTGTCCACGCCGTCGGCGAGGCTGCGCAGCACCGTGACCGGCTCGCGCGCCATCGTCAGGATGACCAGCCGGGTCGAGGGCCAGCGCTCGCGGAGCCGCAGGCCGAGGGCGACGCCGTCACCGTCGGGCAGGTGCAGGTCCAGCACGCACACGTCGGGCGGCTGGTCGCCGGGCAGGCCGTCCGCGAGGTCGAGGGCTGCCGCGACGGTCCCGGCCGCGCCCGCCACCTCCATGCCCGGGTCGGCACCGACGAGCGCGGACAGGCCGGCGAGCACCACGGGATGGTCGTCGACCAGCAGCACGCGGATCACGCGGTCGGCTCCGGCACCACGAGGCGTACGACGAGCCCGCCGCCCTCGCCCGAGGTGACGTCGAGCCGACCGCCGGCCTCGCGGGCGCGTGCGGCCAGAGAGGTGAGCCCGACGCCGGGCACCACGGGTCCGCCGCGCCCGTCGTCGGTGACGGTCGCCTCCAGCACGCCGTCGAGGTGCGTGACGCGTACGTCGACCCGGCGGGCGCCGGCGTGCCGCGTCGCGTTGGTCAAGGCCTCGGCGACGAAGCGGTAGGCGACGATCGCGCGCGGACCGTCCACGTCGCCGGCCCCCTGGGCGTCGAGCGTCAGCGCAGGGCCGGCGGCATCGAAGGACCCGACGAGGGTGGTGAGCGCCCCGGCGAGGTCGGCGCCGACCAGCGGCTCCGGTGTCAGCGCGGAGACGATGCGCCGCAGGTCGGCGCGGCAGGCGGCCAGGTCACCGGCGAGCGCTGCGAGGTCGAGGCCGGTGCCGGTCGCCCGCGCCGCCTCGACCCGCATCCCCATGCCGGCCAGGGCCGGCCCGAGGTCGTCGTGGAGGTCGGACAGGATCCGGGCGCGCTCGACCTGGCGCTGCTGGACCACCTCGTTGCGGGCGTGCTGCGCCTCGACCGCGAGGTCGACGGCGCGGGCGGCCAGCGCGACGGTGGGGGCGAGCTGGCGGACGACCGCGTGCTGGCGGGCCTCGAGACCCTCGGGGTGCCGCCCCCGGACCGACATCGTCCCGACGCGCTGCTCCCCCACGACCAGCGGGACGGTGGTCCAGCCGGGCCGGTCGTCGACCTCGTCGAGCACGATCTCGACGGCGTCCGTGCCGCTCGCCACCGCGACGAGGTCGCCCGCGGTGGCCAGCAGCAGCCGCGGGTCGCCCTCGCGGCGCAGGTCGCCGGAGAGGGTGACGAGGTCGTCGGGCGAGAGGATGCCGGTTCCGTAGCGGCGCGCCATCCACCCGCGGCGCAGGCTCACCGCGGCCGGCGTGGCCATCATGATGGTGACGGCCGCAGCGAGAGCGCCGACGACCTCGGCCCCGAAGATCCGCTCGTGCTCGGCGAAGGTCCACATCAGCCCTCCCGCCGCCACCCCGGCCGCGAGCACCCCGACCAGCAGCCCCACGTCGACCAGCGGCTCGACGACCGGACGCGGCTCCCGGACCAGCGCCGACCCGGCGACCGATCCGGCGACGGCGAGCAGCCCGATGGTGGCGACGACCCCGAAGGCGGTCGCCGAGGCCCACGTCCACGCGACGGCACCCGCGGTGACGGCCACGACCGCCACACCACAGCACGATCCACGTGCGCCAGCGGCGGGCGGCACGCCCGGTGGCGGGCAGCGCCGCGGCCGCCACGGCCAGGACCGGCAGCATCCAGAGCGGTCCGGCGGCGGCGCCGGGCGCGGCGCTCGGCAGGATCGCCAGCACCATCGCCGGCGGCGTCAGCGCGGCGACCAGGACGGCCGCCCAGCCGACCGGCGAGCGCGGCGAGCGGTCGAGCAGCACGACGCCGGCGATGCCGAGCGGCAGCCAGCCGAGCAGCGGCAGGCTGGCGTCCGCGACGAGCCGGTCGTGCGGCAGCACCAGGATCGGCGGCAGCACGCCGAGCGACAGCAGCGCGACGGCCGCGAGCACGGGGCCGGACACCCCGCCCGGCGCTGGCGCCGGGGCAGACAGGTCCGTGACCGGGGCCGACACTGTGGTCATGACGTCAGTATCCGCGCCGACGACCGGGCCCGGAAGGCTCCGGGAACGGGCCGGGACGGACGCGGGACGACGCGGGACGCCAGGGCCTCGCCCCCGGGTCACGCACCGCTCCACAGTTGCGTCGACCGCCCCGTCCCGCAGCACCGAGGAGACACCATGACCACCAGCCAGACCGCGGCCGTGACCGCCGACCGCCGCACCCGCGTCCCTGCCTACCCGGTGCTCGTCGGCGCGATCTACGCGATCTGCGTGCTGGGCATGTCGACCAGCATCCTCGCCGAGATGGCCTTCGGCTACACCGGCAGCGGCGACGCGCCGCGCTCGCTCGGCGAGCAGCTGGCCGGCGTGCTCGGCTTCGGCACGCTCGCCCTCGTCGTGTCCGTGCTGTCCGTGCGGCTGCTCCGCTCGGAGCGCCAGCGGCAGGTCGGCGCCATCGTGCTCGGCGTCGCCGCGGTGCCGGCCCTCGCGTTCTTCTGGTGCGGCATGCCGGCCATGCTCGGCGCCGCGGCGGCCGCGCTCGCCGGCCTGACCCGCGGTCGTACGCCGGTGGCCGGGGCCGCACGCGTCTTCGGCCTCATCGGGCTGGCCTTCGCGATCATCAACCCGATCGTCAACTTCCTCGGCGTGACGATCTCCTGGCTGACGACCTCCTGACGGAGGTCAGTCCGCGACGGGGTCCACGACGGGGTCCACGACGGGCCCGGCGACGGGCGCGGTGCGCAGCGTGGGGGCCAGCACGACGAGGCCCAGCAGCGGGAGCACGGCGAGGACGAGCAGCGCGACGGGCATGCCGAGCGGTCCGCTGATCCCGGCGACGATGGCCGAGCCGATGCTGCCACCGATGAGGAAGAGCAGCGTGGAGACCCCCATCGCCACACCGCGTACGTCGTCGTGCACCGCGTCGCCCACGACCGCACTGAGGGCCGGCTGACCGAGGCCGAAGGCGAAGGTGACCAGGATGATGCCGACCACCAGCACGGTCGCGCTCGACCACAGGGCGCCCGCGGTGGCGACCAGCAGCGCGGCGGACGCGACGAGTCCGGCTACCGCCAGCGACCGCCCGGGGCCGATGCGGGTGAGCATCGGCCCGGTCACCTGCGGCACCAGCAGGGCGACCGCGGCGCTCGGCACCATCGCCAGGCCGACCTGCCACGCCTCCCAGCCCTCGGCGAGCAGCACCGCCGGCAGCGCGATCAGCATGGCGAACCACGCCGCCGGGACGGCCGAGGCGGCGACGGCGCTGCGCACGACGGTGGCGTTGCGGATGACCTCGACGGGCAGGAAGCCGTCGGGGCGACGACGTACGTTGGCGCGCACCGCCGGCACGCCGAGCACGAGCAGGGTCGCGCCGATCGCGGCCACCAGCAGCCCGGCCGACGGGGACTGCACGAGGAGCACCATGCCCGCGGCGGTGAGGGCGACGACGATCGCGCCGACGACGTCGAGGCGCGCGCCGCGGCCACCGGTGGGCAGCGCGCGCCACAGCAGGGGCACGACGAGGGCGCCGAGGATGGGCAGCGCCATGACGGCGCGCCAGCCCCACGCGGCCTCGACCAGTCCGCCGATCAGCGGGCCGAGGCAGCTCACCGCCGCCGCGACGCCGGCGAGGCGACCGAACGCGAGGCCGCGGACCTCGCCGGAGTACTTGGCGGACAGGATGGTGACGCCCAGCGTCGGTACGGCGGCGGCGCCGGCGCCCTGCAGCATGCGGGCGCCGAGCAGCACCTCGAACGTCGGCGCGAGGGCCGCGACCAGCGCCCCGACCGACATCAGCACGAGGCCGGCCAGCAGCGGGGCGCGGACGCCGACGAGGTCGGAGATCCGGCCGTAGAGCGCGGTGGTGACGGCCAGCATCAGGACGTAGAGGCTGATCGCCCACGCGGCCAGGCCGGCGCTCACCCCGAGGTCCTCGCCGAGCAGGGCCAGCGCGACGGCGGCGCTCGAGGAGCCCATGCCGGCCAGGCCGAAGAGGAGGCCGAGCAGCATCGAGACCCGTCGCGAGTCGTCCGGGGCGTCGGTGCGGCCGGTGGCCGGGCTCGGTGTGGTCATCGACGTGCGACAACAGCGCGCGCCCGTGCTGCATTCCCCCACAGATGCGCCGAAGACGCCCGCGCGGCCCCGGGCTCCGCCGTACGCTGGGGCCCATGAGCACGCCGTACGACGGGCCCTCGGGACCGAGCGAGGCCTACCTGCGGTGGCGGCACCTGCAGGAGCAGGCCGACGCCCAGCACGACGCGCTGCTCGTCTCCGACGCCGAGCGCGACCAGGTCTGCC
Source organism: Nocardioides sp. T5 (assembly GCF_048161455.1). Taxonomy (NCBI): domain Bacteria; kingdom Bacillati; phylum Actinomycetota; class Actinomycetes; order Propionibacteriales; family Nocardioidaceae; genus Nocardioides; species Nocardioides sp. T5. Next base: position 3,984,597 of record NZ_CP182415.1, read on the forward strand.
GCCGCCTGTCCGCGGCCTTCAGCGAGGGGCGGATCACCTCCCCCGAGCTCGACGAACGCACCTCACGCGCTCTCGCCGCTCGCACCTACGGCGACCTGGAGGACGTGATGGTCGGGCTGGAGCCGCCCGCCACGACGTCGTACCGACCCGTGGTGCCGGGCCACCCGCTGCCCCAGCGGAGCGTCCTTCCGCGGCTCGTCTTCTGGCTGGTCGGGCTCCTCACCGCTCCCTTCATCCTCGTCGGCAGCGTGCTGGTGCTCTCCGGCGAGTCCATCTTCGGCCTGGTCCTGGTGCTGCTGTTCCTGCCCGGGCTGATCGCCCTCTACCGCTGGTCCCATCCCCGCACCTGACCGATCGGTCGGTTTCCGTGCTGCGCGGGTAGCCTGCGACCCATGACAGCCCGCCGCCAGCTGCCCACCGACGAGGCCCGCGACCTGCTCGCCCTCACCCGCGAGATCTGCACCAAGGAGCTCGCGCCGCGGTCGGCGGAGGCGGAGGCGACCGAGACGTTCCCGCGCGACGTGTTCCGGATGCTCGGCCAGGCCGGCCTGCTGTCGCTGCCCTACCCGGAGGAGCACGGCGGCGGCGAGCAGCCCTACGAGGTCTACCTCCAGGTGCTCGAGGAGATCGGCGCCGTCTGGTCCTCCGTCGGCGTGGGCGTCTCCGTGCACGCGCTGTCGTGCTTCGGGCTGGCCTACTTCGGCACCGACGAGCAGCGCGCCGAGTGGCTGCCCGACATGCTCAGCGGCGAGCTGCTCGGGGCCTACTGCCTCTCCGAGCCGCACGCCGGCTCCGACCCCGCCGCAATGCGTACGACGGCCCGCCGCGACGGCGACTCCTACGTCCTCAACGGCGCCAAGGCGTGGACCACCCACGGCGGCCACGCCGACTTCTACAAGGTGATGGCCCGCACCTCCGACGACCGCAATGGCATCTCCTGCTTCCTGGTCCCGGCCTCTGCGGAGGGGCTCTCCGCCGACCCGCCGGAGCGCAAGATGGGCCTCACCGGCTCGGCGACGGCGACCATGCGCTTCGACGACGTCCGCGTCGACGCCTCGCGCCGGCTGGGCGCTGAGGGCGAGGGCCTGAAGATCGCGCTCGCCGGGCTCGACTCCGGCCGCCTCGGCATCGCCGCCGTCGCGGTCGGCCTGGCGCAGGGCGCCCTCGACTCCGCCGTGGCCTATGCCCGCGAGCGCGAGACCTTCGGCTCGAAGATCATCGACCACCAGGGCCTGGCCTTCGTGCTCGCCGACATGGAGGCCGCGATCGTCTCGGCCCGCGCGACGATGCTGCACGCCGCGCGCCTGCGCGACGCCGGGCTGCCGTTCTCCCGTGAGGCGTCGGTCGCCAAGCTCGTCGCCACCGACAACGCCATGAAGGTCACCACCGACGCCGTCCAGGTCCTGGGCGGCTACGGCTACACCCGCGACTTCCCCGTCGAGCGCTACATGCGCGAGGCCAAGGTCATGCAGATCTTCGAGGGCACCAACCAGATCCAGCGCATGGTCATCTCCCGCTCGCTGGCGAAGGACAACTCGGGCGTCATCGGCTGAGGAACGCTCCCACCCCTGCGTGTGTTGTCCGCCCGTGGGGCGCGAGCAACCGTGGGAAGCATGTCCAAGCGCATCGCATTCCTGACCGCATCCGAAGGCGTCGAGGAGGTCGAGCTCACCAAGCCGTGGCAGGCAGCGCTCGACGCCGGCCACACCGCCGAGCTCCTGTCCGCCGACGAGGGCGAGGTGCAGCTCTTCCAGCACCTCGACAAGTCCTCCACCCAGCGCGTCGACCGTCGCGTCTCCGACGTGTCCGTGGCTGACTACGACGCCCTGGTCCTGCCCGGAGGCGTCGCCAACCCCGACGCCCTCCGCATGGACGAGGAGGCCGTCGCCTTCATCCGCGACTTCATCGACACCGGCAAGCCCGTCGCCGCCATCTGCCACGCCCCCTGGACCCTCGTCGAGGCCGACCGCGTGAAGGGCAAGCGCCTCGCGAGCTGGCCGAGCCTGCAGACCGACATCCGCAACGGCGGGGGCGAGTGGGTCGACGAGGAGGTCGTCGTCGACGGCAACCTCATCACCAGCCGCAACCCCGACGACATCCCGGCCTTCAACAAGGCCCTGCTCGACGCGCTGGGCTGAGCCCACCGGCTCACTCCACGAGCCAGCGCCCCAGCAGCGTCCCGTCCTGCTCGAGCAGCAGGGCGGGACGCAGCGCGACGTCGACCTCGGCGCCGGTGGCGATGCGTACGGCGTCACCGCCCGTCAGGGTCGGCACGATCGTCCAGCAGAGCTCGTCGACGACGCCCGCCGCCAGCATGTCGGCGAAGAGCGACGGGCCGCCCTCGCACAACATCTCCGTCCAGCCCCGCTCGGCCAGCGCGGCCTTGAGCGCGACGAGGTCGATCTCCTCCTCGCCGAGCACCAGGACGTTGTCCTCGCCCAGCGTCTCGCGGGCGACCGCCAGCCCGTCGGAGCTCCCGACCGTCGCCATCAGCACCCGGCCGGGCGGTGCCTCGGCCAGCGTCGGCGGGACGTCGGCGGAGCGGCTGACCACGACGATCGGCACGCGCGGGACGTCGTACTCCTCCTCGCGGATCGTGCCCGCGCCGACCACCAGGCAGTGCGCGCGCCGCCTCAGCGCGTCGAACACCCGCTTGTCGGCGTCGTTGTTGATGGTGCCGCTCAGTCCGTCCGACCCGGTCGCCGCACCGTCCACGGTGCTGACAAAGTTGACCCGCAGCCACGGCTCGCGCTCCGGGGTGTAGGCCGCCGCCAGGTCGTCGTCGGAGAGGTCGGCGAGGTGCTGCAGCACGAGGGGTTCGCTCACGGCCTTCATCCTGCCGCCTACGCTTTCGAGCGTGATCACCCTTGCGGATCTGGCGGCCCTGCACGCCGAGCACGGCGAGTCGTGGGACCGCCCCGTCGCCCCGGTCGTCCTCGACGGACCCCGCGGGCCGGTGTCGATCGGCGACGGCTCGGTGACCCTGATGGGCTGCATCAACCTCTCCCGTGACTCGACCTACCGCGAGAGCGTCGCCACCAGCCCCGCCGACGCCGTCCGGATGGGCCGCATCCAGGCCGCCCAGGGGGCCGCGCTCATCGACCTCGGCGCCGAGTCGAGCAACGCCCGGGCGGCGCGCGTGGCGGTCGCCGACCAGGTCGCCACCTTGGTGCCCGCCGTGAAGGAGCTCGCCGCCGAGGCCGTCGTCTCGGTCGAGACCTACGAGCCGGAGGTCGTGCGCGCCTGCCTCGACGCCGGCGCCCGCGTGCTCAACATGACCGGCCGCCAGCACGAGGACGAGATGCTCGCGCTCGCCGCCGAGTACGACGCCGCTGTCGTGATGTGCTTCGGCACCACCGCCAACGTCCGCGAGATCGCCGACGTACCTCCCGACGCCGACCCGATGCCGGTGCTGCTCGACCACTTCGCGCCGCGGCTCGAGCACGCCCGCTCCCTCGGCGTCGACAAGGTGGTCGTCGACCCGGGGATGGGCTTCTACTACGGCAACCTCGTCGACCCGATGACCCGCGCCCGCCACCAGTCCCGCGTGCTGGCCCAGGCCTTCCGCCTCCGGCCGCTCGGCGCGCCGGTGTGCAACGCCCTGCCGCACACCTACGACCTCTTCGGCGACGAGTTCCGCAAGGCGGAGGGCTTCTACGGCGTCCTCGCCGCCCTCGGCGGCTCCCACCTCCTCCGGATCCACGAGGTCGCCCACCTCCGCGTCGTGCTCCGGGCGATGGGTGAGCTCGAGGTCCGCTGACGCCGACACCATGCAGGCAGTTCGCGGCCCGGGTCGGTCTCGTCACGCTCAGGCGACGAGTCCGTGGCACCCAACTGCCTGCATGGTGCGCCACCGGACGACGTCCTCGATCGCCGCGCGGACCTCGTCGGGCCGGAACATCACGTCGGCCCAGGTGAACCTCAGCACCACGAGTCCGAGCCGAGCGGCCGTCGTGTAGCGGTCCACGTCACGTTGGAGGCCCGCCTTGGTCCAGTGGTGCTCCAGCGACTCGGCCTCCATCACCACCCCCAGCCGGCGCTCGAGCAGGTCGACGAAACCCACCCCCGGGACGTGCCCCTGCGGGACGACGTCGAGGCCCGGCACCGAAGAGGCGATCACGTAGAGGCAGGTCTCGAAGGGATTGGCCCTCAGGTGCGACGCCTCCGACGCGACGCGGAGGGCCCTGGCCCGTCCGGTCCTCGGGCTCCGCGCGGCTGCGATCAGGAGATCGTCGCGGTCGATGATGCCCTCCCGCAGGGCGGAGTCGGCCACGCACAGCGCCACGTCGAAGTCGTACACACGCGCACAGTCGATGACCGTGCGCGTGCGGGAGGTGACGTTGCGCCTCAGCTCGCGCTCGGACAGGTCGGCCCAGTGGAGCTCGTAGGAACCGCGGGGCTTGCGGGCGCTCCGGGGCAGCGTGACGCAGGGGCGCAACGGGTCGTGCTTGAGCTTCCAGCCGAACTCCTGGGCAGCGCTCAGGTGGGACGCAGCGCCGCCGGTCCGGGCGACGGCGCGCAGGGTGCCGTCGAGGTCGGCGAGGCAGTACCTGTTGTGGCGGGGCTTGTGGATCCGTCCGTCGGCGAGGGCAACCGCGAGCTGCGACCGGCTCGTGAGCCCGAGCAGCTCCCGGAAGGTGCCCACACCCCCGAGCTCGCGAAGCGCCACGACCGGGTCCATCCCTCGACCCTGACACCGATCACCGGTCGGCTGCTCGCGTCATCCACAGGCACCATGAAGGCAGTTCGCGGCTCAGGCGGCATCAGCCACGCTCAGCCGGGCGCTGCCGCGGCCGAACTGCCTGCATGGTGTCAGCCGAGGAAGCGGCGCACCCCGGAGACGAGCCCACGGGCGTAGCGGGCGCGCCCGGCAGGCGAGGTCATCACCCGCGCCTCGGCGGCGCTGCGCATGTTGCCGAGCTCGACCATCACGGTGGGTACGTCGGAGAGGTTGAGGGTGGCGAGGTCGGAGCGTACGTCGATCCCGTCCCCGCCGGCGGTGTAGGTCGCGACGCCGAAGCGCTGCGCCAGCAGGCCGGCCTTCACCGAGGTGGCCAGCCGGCGCGAGGGCCGGTGGATGTCGGCGGTCCACGGTGCCCGGTCGGGCGGGGTGATGACGTGGAAGCCGCGCGCGCCGGCGGCGTACGACCCGTCGGCGTGGACCGACAGCTTGAGATCGGCGCCAATGGCGTTGCCCGCCCGCCCACGCGCGTCGACGCACGGACCCCAGCGGTCCTGGCGGTTGCTGTGCCGGGTCAGGCGCACCGTCGCGCCCAGCTCGCGCAGCCGGGCCGCGACCACGCGGGAGACCTGCCAGACGAAGGTGGCCTCCGGGTAGCCGCCGTTCGTCGTTGTGCCGGTGGTGTTGCACGGCTTGGTGAAGCCGCCGGCGGGCACCGGACGGTTGATGCGGCGCGGGAAGTGGCGGTTGCCGAGCTGATGGCCGGGGTCGATGACGATCACCCGCCCGGCCAGCGGCGACGCCGCTACCTGAGGACGCAGTGGACGTGGATCGACCGTCTGGGCGACCGCGACGTCCTCAGATACCCCGAGGAGGGCGGCGGCGAGGGCGGCGACGAGGGCGGCGACCACCGCGACGACCGCGCCCCGGAGGGGCATCAGCCCGCGAAGCCGTGGGGGTTCTGCGACTGCCAGCGCCAGGTGTCGGCGGCCATCTCGTCGACCGACTTCGTCGTGCTCCAGCCGAGCTCGCGGTTGGCCTTGGACACGTCGGCGTAGGAGACCGCGACGTCACCGGGGCGGCGGGCGACCACCTCGTAGGGCAGCTCGCGGCCGACGGCGCGCTCGAAGGCGTGGAGCAGCTCGAGCACGCTGGTGCCGTGGCCGGAGCCGAGGTTCCAGATGCTGACGCCGTCGGTAGTGGTGGTCAGCGCCTCCAGCGCGGCGACGTGGCCGGCAGCGAGGTCCTCGACGTGGATGTAGTCGCGCACGCCGGTGCCGTCGACCGTGTCGTAGTCGTCGCCGAAGATCATCAGCTTGTCGCGCTTGCCGACCGCGACCTGCGCGATGAAGGGCATGAGGTTGTTGGGGGTGCCCGACGGGTCCTCGCCGATCGTCCCGGACTCGTGGGCGCCGACCGGGTTGAAGTAACGCAGCAGCGCGAAGCGCATCTCCGGAGCGGCCACGGCGACGTCGCGCAGGATCTGCTCCTGCATCACCTTGGTCCAGCCGTAGGGGTTGGTGGCGAAGGTGCGGCGGTCCTCGGTCGCGCCGGCCTGGTCGGTGCCGTAGACGGTCGCGCTGGAGGAGAAGACGAGCTTGTCGACACCGTGCTTCTGCATCGCGCGCACGAGCGAGAAGGTGGAGCCGAGGTTGTTCTCGTAGTAGTCGAGCGGCTTCTCGACGCTCTCCCCCACCGCCTTGTAGCCGGCGAAGTGGATGACGGCGTCGAAGTCCTCGGCGGCGAAGAGGTGCTCGGTCTTGTCGTAGTCGCACAGGTCGAAGGAGTGCAGCGTCAGCGGAGTGCCGGTGAGCGACTCCATCCGACCGAGCACCGTCGGGTGGGCGTTGCTGAAGTTGTCGACGATGACCACGTCGTGGCCGGCAGCGACGAGCTGGATGACGGTGTGCGAGCCGATGTATCCGGCGCCGCCGCTGACGAGGATCTTCATGCCGCCCACCCTACTGAGAGCCGTCCTGACAGAATGCGTCGCATGCCCAGCGCTCTCATCACCGGAATCACCGGCCAGGACGGCCTCTACCTCGCCGAGCTGCTGCTCGAGAAGGGGTACGACGTCCACGGCCTGATCCGCGGCCAGAACAACCCCCGCCGCGAGCTGGTCTCCAAGGTGGTGCCGGACGTCCAGCTGCACAACGGCGACCTGACCGACCTGTCGAGCCTGATGCGGGCGATGCGCGACTCGCAGCCCGACGAGGTCTACAACCTCGGCGCCATCTCGTTCGTGGCCTACTCCTGGGAGAACGCCTTCGTCACCAGCGACGTGACCGGCATGGGTGTGCTCAACATGCTCGAGGCCGTACGCCTCCACGCCGGCGACGACCCGTCGTCGATCCGCTTCTACCAGGCCTCGAGCTCGGAGATGTTCGGGAAGGTGCAGGAGGTGCCGCAGTCGGAGAGCACCCTGCTCTGGCCCCGCTCGCCCTACGGCGTCAGCAAGGTCTACGGCCACTACATGACGATCAACTACCGCGAGTCCTACGGCATGCACGCCTCCTCGGGCATCCTGTTCAACCACGAGTCGCCGCGCCGCGGGCCGGAGTTCGTGACCCGCAAGATCAGCCAGGCCGTCGCGAAGATCCACCTCGGCCAGCAGGACTCGATGGCGCTCGGCAACCTCGACGCCCGCCGCGACTGGGGCTACGCCGGCGACTACGTCGAGGCGATGTGGCGGATGCTGCAGCAGGACGAGGCCGACGACTACGTCATCGCCACCGGCGAGACCTGGTCGATCCGCGACTTCCTCGACCTCGCCTTCGCCCACGTCGGAATCGACGACTGGAGCAAGCACGTCACCCAGGACCCGCGCTTCATGCGCCCGGCCGAGGTGGAGCTGCTCATCGGCGACGCGTCCAAGGCCAAGGACAAGCTCGGCTGGACGCCCACCGTCTCCTTCGCCGAGCTCGTCGCGATGATGGTCGACGCGGACATCGCGGCCGCCAAGGCGGGCTGGTGACCGCAGCCGCCTTCATCACCGGCATCGGCGGCCAGGACGGCACCTACCTCGCCGAGCGGCTGGTCGCCGACGGCATGGAGGTCCACGCGCTGGTCCTCGAGGCCGACGGCCACCCGGCCCACTGCCCGGCGGAGGTCGTGCTCCACGCCGGCGACCTCGGCGACGTCGAGGCCACCCGCCGACTGGTGCGCGACATCGCGCCCCGCGAGGTCTACAACCTCGCCGCGATCAGCTCGGTCGCCCAGTCGTGGGACGAGCCCGACCGCACCGCCCACGTCAACGGCCTGGCCGCGGTCGCGCTGATGGAGTCCGCGCGCGCGGTCGACGGCGTACGCCTCGTGCAGGCCTCGAGCGCCGAGATCTTCGGCGAGGCGTCGGAGTCGCCACAGGACGAGGAGACCCCGATCGCGCCGGTCAACCCGTACGGCGCCGCGAAGGCCTTCGCGCACCTGTCCGCCCGCGTCTTCCGCCAGCGCGACCTGCACGTGTCGAGCGCGATCCTCTACAACCACGAGTCGCCGCGCCGGCACCCGCGCTTCGTCACCCGCAAGATCACCTCGACGGTCGCCGCCATCGCGCGCGGCGAGGCCGACGAGCTGGTCCTGGGCAACATCGACGTACGCCGCGACTGGGGCTGGGCCCCCGACTACGTCGATGCGATGGTGCGGGCCGCCCGCGCGGACGAGCCGGGCGACTACGTCGTCGCCACCGGCACCGCCCACTCCGTGCGCGACTTCGTGGCCGCCGCCTTCGCGGCCGCCGGGATCGACGAGTGGGAGCACCTGGTGCGGCAGGACGCGGCCTTCTTCCGCCCGGCCGACCCGACCGAGCTGGTCGGTGACGCGAGCCGGGCACGCGAGGAGCTGGGCTGGGCGCCCACGGTCGACTTCGCCGAGATCGTGCGACGCATGGTGGCCACCGACCTCGCCTGACCGGGTCTCGTGACGGGCGCCGGGGCGCCCTCCTCGACCAGCGGATGGCTCAGTCGAGCGGGATGTCCTCGGAGTTGTCCCGGTCGACCGGCTCGGTGTCGGTGGGCACCTCGACCTCGCCCTCCTGGTCGAGGGTGAGCACCAGCTCACGCTCGCCGACCTTCGTCCAGCCGATGGTGGTGCGGAAGTCGTCGCGCTCGAGCTGCGCCCAGGGCTCGGAGGCGTCAAGGCCGTCGGACGTCCGCGTCCAGCCGGCCTCCTCGAGCGCCGCCGCGGCCTGGTCGACCTGCTCGCCCTCGGCACCCTCGCCGACCACGACCGCGGAGGCCTTGTAGTCCTCGGCGCGGTAGGTCGACATGCCCTCGCTCTCGACGCGCCCCTTCGCGCGCTCGACGGCGAGCCCGCCGCCGGTCAGGGCGGCGGCCATGTCGCGGAGCTCGGCGTTGACCGCCTGCTTCATCGACGCCAGGTCGTCGGCGGCCTGCTCGGGGTCGGGGTCGCCGCACGACCCGAGCCCCATGGCCAGCCCGAGGGCGAGCGCGATCGCCAGCAGCATCCGCAGCGGGAGCAGTCTCATGCCACCCATCCTCACCGGTCGGGGCTCGTGTCGGAGCGCCCGGGCTGGTTCGCCGTCGGGTCGCGGTCCCACTCGGGGTCGCGCGGCGCGTCGTACCAGGGGTCGTAGCTCTGCTCCGCGGTGTTGATGTCGTCGCCGTGACCGTCGACGATGCGGCCGATGTTGTAGAGCGACTCGGTGTCCTGGTCGAGGTAGGAGCTGTGCGCGTCGCCGGTGTTGCGGTGCCAGCTGCGGTCGACGTCCTCGGCCTCGAAGCGGTTCGCGTCGAAGTCCTCCGACGACGGGTCGGTGCCCAGCCCGATGCCGAGCTTCCCGACCCACCCCTCGTCGCCCAGCACGGCCACGAAGTCGCGGCTGTCGCGGCCGACGTAGACGTGGTCGGCGCCGGGACCGAGGTCGCTCGCGTGGTCGGCCGGGCCCGCGCCGGGGCTGCCGATGAGGACCACCTCGTCGACGTCGGACGCGTCCCCGTGGGTGGCGTACGACGTCGTGGTGGAGCCGTAGCTGTGGCCGACGGCCGTGAGGTGCGCGGGGTCGTCGGGCCGGGAGGCGCGCAGCCCGTCGATGGCGTCGGCGAGGTTGCGCCCGCCCTCCTCCGCACGCCCCTCGCTGAGGGTCGCGAGGTCGGTCGGGCCGTGCGGCGCGTCGTAGCCGAGCCAGAACATGGAGGCGACGCTCGAGCCGTCGCCGTTGTAGCGCGTCGACTCGTAGAGGTTCATCATCCGGTCGGTGTAGTAGGTCGTGTCGCCCATGTCGGTGTTGATGCCCGGCGTGAAGACCGCGACGTCGGTGGCGTGGTCGAGGTCGCCGACCGCGACAGCCACCCGCCCGTCGCCGTCGTACGCAGCTGGGTCGTAGAGCCACAGCGCGCCGCCGGGGCGCAGCGTCGGGTCGAGCGGGTCGGTGTAGGCGTCAGCGTTGGCGAGCGCGTCACGCGCCTGCCCGGCGTTCTCGAGCACCCGCCGCTCGAGCGGGGAGATGGTGCCGTCCTCCTCCTTGGCCGCGAGCCGGGCGAGGTCGTCGTCGAGCAGGACCCGGTTGGCCTGGTCGCGGGCCCCGGCGGGCAGGCCGTCGCCCTGGCCGACGCGCTCGGGGTAGGCGGCGATGACCGCCTCGCGCTCGGCGTCGGTGAGGCCCTCCCACCACTGCTGCACCTCCTCGGGCGTCGCGCCGCTGCCGGGCGCGCCGGGGCGGTTCATCGCGGACTCCGCCATCGGCGGGATGCCGCCGTCGCCGGACAGCGACTCCGGCAGGGTGTCGGCGGCCTGGAAGACCTGGCGCAGCAGCGTCTCGTTGTCGCGCACCCGCCGCTGCAGGTCGTCGTCGGCGGTGGCCAGCTCGGAGTAGTCGGCGCGCAGGTCGACCGACCGCTCGCGGAAGGCGGCGATCTCGGCGTCGGTGACGTCGGTGGCGGCGTTGATGTCCGCGATCAGGGCGGTGCGCCGGTCGTCGAGGCCGCGCTTGCGCTCGACGAGGTCCTCGTGGTCGCGCAGCAGGTCGCGCAGGGTGTCGGCGAAGGCGGTCACGCCCCGGCCCACCCGGCGTACGGTCGTCGCCATCGCCGAGTGCTCGGTCGAGGCCGTGCCGGAGGCCTCCTTGTAGGAGGCGTAGGCGATGCCCGTCCAGCTGCCGAGCTCCTGCAGCTCGCGGGACCGGTCGGCGAACTCCTCGTAGCGTCCGGCCGCGGCGTAGATCGTCGTCGCGAGCGTGTCGGCCCCGCCCGCGTCGCCCTCGGGCTTTCGCAGCTGCGCCGGGACCGACGCCGGCACCTCGATCGTGACGGTCACCGCGCCGGCCCCAGTCGCCCGTCGAGGTCGCTGAACTGCCGGTCGGTCGCGTCGTCGGTGGTCGAGTAGTCGTCGGACGTCGCGTGCAGCGCGCCGACGAAGCCCTGCGCGATCGCGGCGCTCTCAGCGGCGTATCCGGCCCACCGGGTCAGGAACGTCGTCGCCGCGCCCTGCACGCTCGGCGGCAGCGCCGAGGCGGACGCACCGCGCAGCTCGCGGGCCGAGGTGTCCATCAGCGTCTCCTGCGACTCCCACCCCTGGGTGCCGCGGCGCAGGGTCTCCATCTGCCAGACCAGCGGGTCGCTCATCGCTGACCCCCGATCGCCTCGGCCGCGGCGGCCTCGCCGACGACGACGAGGGCAGAGCGGATCCGCAGCACGACGCGGCCGGCAGTGGGCGCCAGCACCTGCACGTCCTCACGGCCCACGCGGCCGGGTCGTCCGGCAAGGACACGGGGTACGCCGTCGGGCGGGGCCAGCACGTGCCAGCCGTCGGCCTCGGCAAGCAGGTCGCGGGCGCGCTGGAGGGCGTCGGAGGCGACGACCGGGTCGAGGTCGTCGAAGGTCGCCGTGCCCTGCCAGCGCAGGGTGCCGGGCGCGGACCCGGCGAACCACACGTCGTCGAGGTGGCTCGGCTCCCCCTCGAGACCGAGGGCCGCCCAGAGCGCAGCCATCCGCGCGCGCAGCTCCCCCCTGGCCACGTCGGGCTCGACCGTCGGCTCGTCGCCCGGGACCTCGACGCGGTCGGGTGCCTCGGGTGGCAGCACCACCAGGTCGACGTCGTCGTGGCGACGCAGCACCGTCGCCCAGAACGGGTCCTGCAGCACCTGCCGCGCCGCGGGCGCACCCGTGACGAGGTCGAGCGAGTTCGGGTCGGGCACGGGGTCTCCTCCAGGCTGCGCTTCGCTACCCCAGTCCTCCCCCGTCGGGGGCCCGCCCAAACGCGGTCAGCCGTGCTGGAGGAGGCTCCGCAGGTACTCGCCGTAGCCGCTCTTGCGCAGCGGCTCGGCGCGCGCGACGAGCTCGTCGTCGGAGAGCCAGCCCATCCGCCAGGCGACCTCCTCGGGAGCACCGACCTTGAAGCCCTGCCGGCCCTCGATGGTGCGCACGAAGTTGGACGCGTCGTTGAGCGAGTCGAAGGTGCCGGTGTCGAGCCACGCGGTGCCGCGGGGCAGCACCTCGACGTGGAGGCGGCCCTCCTCGAGGTAGCGGCGGTTGAGGTCGGTGATCTCGAGCTCGCCGCGCGCCGACGGCTTCAGCTCGGCGGCGTACTGCACCACGTCGTTGTCGTAGAAGTAGAGCCCCGGAACCGCGAAGTCGCTTTTGGGGTGCTCCGGCTTCTCCTCCAGCGACAGCGCGCGGCCCTGGTCGTCGAACTCCACCACGCCGTAGGCCCGCGGGTCCGCGACGTGGTAGCCGAAGACGGCCGCACCGTCGAGCTCGGAGAAGCGGAGCAGCTGGTGGCCGAGGCCGGAGCCGTAGAAGATGTTGTCGCCGAGGACGAGCGCGGACCGCTGGTCGCCGATGTGGTCGGCGCCGATGATGAAGGCCTGCGCCAGCCCGTCCGGCGAGGGCTGCACCGCGAAGGTCAGGTTGATGCCGAACTGCGAGCCGTCGCCCAGCAGCCGGTGGAAGCCGTCGGCCTCGTGGGGCGTGGTGATGATCAGGACGTCCCGGATCCCCGCCAGCATGAGCGTGGAGAGCGGGTAGTAGATCATCGGCTTGTCGTAGACCGGCACCAGCTGCTTGCTGATCCCCTGGGTGATCGGGTGCAGTCGCGAGCCGGTGCCACCGGCCAGGATGATTCCGCGCATGGCTGCACCCTAGGGTGCAGCCGCGATTCTCGTGGCCTCCCGCCCCTTTGGCACCATGGCCGCATGTCGTCCTCCCGTCGCGCCACACCGCGACGGCTGGTCCGGCCGGCGACGGTGGTCGGCGGCCTGTTCCTGCTGCTGGTGGTCCTGGCCCTGCTGGCGATCCCCTTCCTCTCGGCCCCCGGGCACGCCGAGGACGCGCGCACCGAGCTGACCGCCGCGAAGGACGCCCTCGACGCCGGCGACACCGACGAAGCGGTGGCGGCCGTCGAGCGGGCGCGCGAGGAGACCGACGACCTGCAGGGGTCCGTCCAGGGCATCGGCGGCGACGTGTGGAGCTGGGTGCCGGTCGCCGGCGGCCCGGTGCGCGACGTACGCCGCCTCGGCAACGCGCTCGACGAGCTGGTCGCCGTGGCGGAGACCGGCGTACGCATCCTCCCGCAGGTGCGCGGCGAGGAGTCGACGCTCGTCAATGACGGCAACGTCGACATCGAGGTGCTGGAGTCGGTGATCGACGACCTGCGCGAGGTGTCGACGCGGCTCGCCGATGCCCAGGCCGAGCTCGCGGACGTCGCCGACTCACGCCCCGTCGTGGGCGGGCGGCTTGCCGAGGCGCGCGACCAGGCGCAGGGCGAGGTGGACCCGCTGGCCGACGGGCTGGAGTCGATCGACCCGCTGCTCGACCACCTGCCGAAGATCCTGGGCCGCGACGCGAGCCGGCAGTACCTCGTCGCGCTGCTCAACCCCGCCGAGATGCTCTTCTCCGGCGGCACCCCGCAGACCTTCGTCACCGTCGACCTCGACCGCGGCCGGCTGTCGATGGGCGAGACGGTCGACCTGTCGACCGCGCCGGGTGCGGCGCAGCCGCGCTACTGGCGCAAGGTCAGCGGCAACCCGCTCCACCGCGGCAAGATGAAGCCGGCGCTGGCCACGATGGCCCCCGACTGGCGGGTCTCGGGCAACGAGCTGGCCAACGCCTGGCGCAGCCTGCGCGGGCGCCGGCTCGCGGGCGTGGTCGTCATCGACGTGGTCGCCATCTCGCGGCTGCTGGACGTGTCCGGCCCGCTCGAGGTGCCGACCCTCGGCACGCTGACCGGTGACAACCTCGTCGAGAAGCTCATCGGCAGCTACGACGACTACCCCGAGCCCGCGCAGCGCAAGGCCGTGAACCGGGCCCTCGCACCCGTCTTCGTCGACCGGCTCCTGTCCGGCAACGACCCCGTCGGCACCGGCCGCTCGCTCGGTCAGGCGGCCGACGAGCGCCGCTTCGCCCTCTTCTTCCGCAGCCCCGAGGAGCAGGCCGTCTTCGACGACCTCGGGCTCACCGGCCGGCTCTCCGACACCGAGCACGACTACATCGGCGTGTTCACGCAGAACAAGGTGCCCAGCAAGTCCGACTACTGGCAGCGCCGGACCGTCAGCACCGACGTCGTCGTGCGCAAGGACGGCAGCGCCCGCGTCCGGATGGAGGTGGAGGTCCACAACGACTCCCCGCCCTACGTCCAGCCGGTCCCCGACCCGGGCCAGGGCTACTTCACCCGCTGGAACACCCTCAGCATCGCGCCGTTCCTGCCCACCGGCGCGACCTTCGACTCGGTCGCGGTCGACGGGGAGCCGCTGCAGACATCGCCGCGCAACTTCTTCGGCCGCTACTTCATCCGCCCCGAGATCGAGTTTGCCCCACAGGCCCGTCACACCCTCGCGGTGACATACGACGTCCCTGCCGCCGCGGTGCGCGACGGCGACGGGCTCGCCTACCGGCTCGCGATCGACCCGCAGGGCATGGTCGACCCGCAGGGCGTCCGGGTCCGGGTCAGCTTCCCGCGCGGCTACGCCGTCGACGACGAACTGCCCGACGGGTGGTCGACACGCGGCGGCCGGGTGGCGACGTACACGACCGACGCGCTCGAGACCATCGAGTCGTTCGAGATCCTCGCCCACCCCTAGACTCCGCGGCATGGAACGCCTTCTCGTGACCGGGGGCGCGGGGTTCATCGGGTCGAACTTCGTGCACCACCTCGTCGACCACACCGACCTGAGGATCACCGTCCTCGACAAGCTGACCTACGCCGCCTCGAAGGAGTCGCTGGCGGGGCTGCCCGAGGACCGGGTGCAGCTGGTGGTCGGCGACATCGCCGACGAGGAGACCGTCGACCCGCTGGTGGCGGCGCACGACGCGGTCGTCCACTACGCGGCCGAGTCGCACAACGACAACTCGCTCCACGACCCGAGCCCGTTCATCAGGACCAACATCCTCGGGACCTACACGATCCTCGAGGCGGTGCGGAAGCACGACAAGCGCCTGCACCACGTCTCGACCGACGAGGTCTACGGCGACCTCGAGCTCGACGACCCCAAGCGCTTCACCGAGGACACGCCCTACAACCCGTCCTCCCCCTACTCCGCATCCAAGGCCGGCTCCGACCACCTGGTCCGTGCCTGGGTGCGCAGCTTCGGCGTCCGCGCGACGGTCTCGAACTGCTCCAACAACTACGGGCCCTGGCAGCACATCGAGAAGTTCATCCCGCGCCAGATCACCAACGTCATCGACGGCGTGCGCCCCAAGCTCTACGGCTCCGGCGAGAACGTCCGCGACTGGATCCACGCCGACGACCACTCCTCGGCCGTGCTGACGATCCTGGAGAAGGGCGAGATCGGCGAGACCTACCTGATCGGCGCCGACGGCGAGAAGAACAACCTCGAGGTCGTCCGGCTGATCCTCACGCTCATGGGCAAGAGCGCCGACGACTTCGACCACGTCAACGACCGCGCCGGCCACGACATGCGCTACGCCATCGAGTCGGGCAAGCTGCGCCAGGAGCTCGGCTGGCAGCCGCAGTTCCAGGACTTCGAGGCCGGCCTGGCCAACACCATCGAGTGGTACCAGGCGCACGAGGAATGGTGGCGCCCCCACAAGGACGCGACCGAGGCGAAGTACGCCGAGAAGGGCCAGTAGCCTCCGCTGGTTGAGCAGCGAGCGCAGCGAGCGTGTCGAAACCAAGGAACCCCATGACCCAGCTTTCAGTCGAGACCACCCCGATCCCCGGTCTCCTCGTCGTCCGCATGCCCGTCCACGGCGACGCCCGTGGGTGGTTCAAGGAGAACTGGCAGCGGCAGAAGATGGTCGCCCTCGGGCTGCCCGACTTCGGCCCGGTCCAGAACAACATCTCCTTCAACGCCTCGCGCGGCGCCACCCGCGGCATCCACACCGAGCCGTGGGACAAGTTCGTCTCCCTCGCGACCGGCCGCATCTTCGGTGCGTGGGTCGACATGCGCGAGGGCGACTCGTTCGGGACGACCTTCTCGATCGAGCTCGACCCCTCGGTCGCGGTCTTCGTCCCGCGGGGCGTCGGCAACTCCTACCAGGCGCTCGAGGACGGCACGGCCTACACCTACCTCGTCAACGACCACTGGCGCCCGGGCGTGAGCTACCCCGCCCTCCACCTCGGCGACGAGTCCGCCGCCATCCCGTGGCCGATCCCGCTCGACGAGGCCGAGATCTCCGAGAAGGACCACAACAACCCGCGCCTGGCCGACGTCGTGCCGATGGCGCCCAAGAAGACACTCGTCGTCGGCGCCCTCGGCCAGCTCGGTCGCGCGCTGCACGCGGCGTACCCCGATGCCGACCGCGTGGACCTGTTCGCCGGCGAGGGTGTCACCGCCCTCGACCTGACCGACGCCGAGGCCGTCGCCGCCTGGCCGTGGCACGAGTACGCCGTCGTGCTCAACGCCGCCGCCTACACCGCCGTCGACGCGGCCGAGACTCCCGAGGGCCGCGTGGCCGCCTGGGGGGCCAACGCCTCCGGCCCGGCGACCCTGGCCCGGCTGGCCCGCGAGCACGGCTTCACCCTCGTGCACGTCTCGTCCGAGTACGTCTTCGACGGCACGGCCCCGCTCGACCCCGGCCACACCGAGGACGAGCCGCTCTCCCCGCTCGGCGTCTACGCCCAGAGCAAGGCAGCGGGCGACATCGCCGTCGGCCTCGCGCCGCGCCACTACCTGCTCCGCACCAGCTGGGTGATCGGCGAGGGCAAGAACTTCGTCCGCACCATGCGGACGCTGGCCGAGAAGGGCGTCTCCCCCAGCGTGGTCGACGACCAGGTCGGCCGGCTGACGTTCACCGACGAGCTGGTCCGGGCCATCCGCCACCTGCTCGACATCGGGGCGGAGTTCGGCACCTACAACATCTCCAACGGTGGCCCCGCGATGTCGTGGCGCGAGATCGCGCAGGCGGTCTTCGAGCGCTCCGGCCGCAGCGCCGACGACGTGTCGGGCACGACCACGGCGGCGTACGCCGAGGGTGTCCTGGCCCAGGGCAACCCGTTCGCCCCCCGCCCGCTCAACTCCGCGATGTCGCTCGACAAGCTGCGCGCCACCGGCTTCGAGCCCGAGGACGCGATGACCGCTCTCGACCGCTACCTCGCCTGACGTCCCGGGCGACCGCCCCGGCCCAATCCGCCCTCATGGCGAGAGTTGAATTGACGTCAATTCAACCTTCCCGGACGCCCGCTTCCCGGTGCCGGCGGAAGGTGAACATGCGTCAGTCAGGTCGCGGGACTGCCCCTGTGGATGAGCACCGCGCGGGCGCCCGGCCTTCTGCTCTGCTGGGACCATGGACCCCGACGAGCGCTACATCCCCCGGTCCGGCCCGATGTTCAACGCGAGGAGCTTGGCGAAGGCGGAGATGGCCACCGACCTCGCCATCCCGCTGCTGGCTGACGGTGGCTGGTCGGCGGTCACGCTACGCACGGTCGCAGCGGCCGCCAACGTGACGCCGCAGGCCATCGCCGCCTGGTTCCCGTCCGTCACGGCGATGCGCAGGGCGATCGCCGAGCGTTACGGGAACAGATGGGTCGATGAGCGTCGTGCGGTGGCGAGCCGAAGGCTGGTCCGCACCGCCAGACCTGCATCCGTCGACAGCGCGCGGTCCCAGGTCGCACTCGCGCTCCTGCCGGGAACCTGGCCGGAGGAGGTCTTCGACGGCATCTGGCTCACTGTGGCTGAAGCCGGCCGGTGGGACGAGGTGACCGGCTTGGTCGTGGCTGCGGTCCAGGAGCGCGAGCGAGATGTGGTCGCCGAGCTCCTCGAGGAGCAGCTGTGCGACTTCCCGTCCTTCCCGGAGGGCATGGGTGAGCAGCGGTTCGAGCAGCACGTCGACCTCGTGCTCGCGCTCGTGCGGGGGCTGCGAGTGGCTCGCACCGCGTCTCACGCCCGCATGGACGCCGATCGCGCCGCCGTCGTCCTGGACGGCGGACTCAGCGGCGCGACGTGACCTCGGCAAGCGCGGGGCGCACGTCGGCGATGTAGACGAGGGACGCGATCGTGAAGATCAGGTGGATGATCCCGAGGGGCGAGGAGCCGATCAGGATCAGCTGGGCCGCGAAGCCGAGGCCGGTGATCGCGCACCACGCCTGCTTGGTGAGCTTGCCGGCCGCCTGGTAGGCCTCGGCCGAGTAGGTCAGCGAGTTGATGAACGCGAATCCCTTGATCGCGAGCAGCGCGACGAGCACGACCAGCATCAGCGTGCTCTGGAACGCATAGATGTCCACGGTACGAGGGTAGCCGGACGGAGCCAGACGTGACGATCACGTCATCTGGACGTAACAGCGGCTGCCTATGTTTCGTCAGGTGCACCTGACGCCGTCCGACACCGAGAAGCTGCTGCTCGCCGTGGCCGGCATGGTCGCCCGCGACCGGCTCGCCCGCGGCGTCCGCCTCAACTACCCGGAGTCCGTCGCGCTGCTGAGCACCTGGGTCATCGAGCGCGCCCGCGAGGGGGCGTCGGTCGCCGAGCTGATGTCCAGCGGCCGCGAGGTGCTCACCTCGGGCCAGGTGATGCCCGACGTGGTGCCGATGCTGACCGAGGTGCAGGTCGAGGCCACCTTCCCCGACGGCCGCAAGCTCGTCACCCTCCACGACCCGATCGGCTGAGAGGCGACCACATGGCCACCCAGAGCGAGCCCACCAGCGCGGGTCCCGGCGCCATCCGGTGCGCGCCCGGCACCCACGTCCTGAACGCGGACCGCACCCCCGACGAGCGGCGTACGGTCGTCATCACCAACACCGGCGACCGGCCGGTGCAGGTCGGGTCCCACGTCCACCTCCCGCTGGTCAACGCCGCCCTCGACCTCGACCGTGCTGCGGCCGAGGGGTTCCGGCTCGACGTGCCCTCGGGCACCTCGCAGCGCTTCGAGCCCGGAGCGTCGCGGTCGGTGGCGATCGTCGCGCTGCGGGGCCGGCGGACGGTGCCCGGCATCCAGGTGCGCGCCGATGGTTGAGATCAGCCGGGAGGCGTACGCCGCCATCTACGGGCCGACGACCGGCGACCAGGTCCGCCTCGGTGACACCGACCTCTGGATCGAGGTCGAGGACGACCTGACGTTCGGGGGCGAGGAGGCCGTCTTCGGCGGCGGCAAGTCGATCCGGGAGTCGATGGCGCAGTCGGCGGTCCCGCGCTCGGGTGGCGCGCTCGACACGGTCATCACCAACGCGGTCGTGCTCGACCACTGGGGCGTCGTACGCGCCGACGTGGGCCTGCGCGACGGTCGCATCGTGGCGCTCGGGCGTGCCGGCAACCCCGACATCGCCGACGGCGTGCACCCGGACCTGGTGATCGGCCCGGGCACCGACGTCATCTCCGGCGAGGGCAGGATTCTCACCGCGGGCGCGATCGACGTCCACGTGCACCTGCTCTCGCGCTCCCAGGTCGTGGAGGCCCTGGCGACCGGGACCACCACGATCGGCGGCGGTGGCACGGGCCCCTCCGAGGGCTCGAAGGCGACGACAGTGACCCCGGGGGCCTGGCACCTCACGGCCGTCCACCGGGCACTGGACGACCTCCCGGTCAACGTCCTGCTGATGGGGAAGGGCAACACCGTGTCGGCCGAGGGCCTGGCCGAGCAGGCGCTGGCCGGCGCGGCGGCCTACAAGGTGCACGAGGACTGGGGCGCGACGCCGGCGGCGATTGACGCCGCCCTGCGCGCGGCCGACGAGTTCGGCCTGCAGGTGGCGCTGCACTCCGACAGCCTCAACGAGGCCGGCTACCTGGAGTCGACGCTGGCGGCGATCGGCGGGCGCTCCATCCACGCCTTCCACGCCGAGGGCGCGGGCGGCGGGCACGCGCCCGACATCCTCGAGGTCGCCTCGCACCCGTACGTCATCCCCGGCTCCACCAACCCGACCCTCCCGCACACCGTGAACACCGTCGCCGAGCACCTCGACATGCTCATGGTCTGCCACCACCTCAGCCCCCGGGTGCCCGAGGACCTCGCGTTCGCCGAGTCGCGCATCCGGGCGACCACCATCGCCGCCGAGGACCTGCTGCACGACCTCGGTGCCCTCTCGATCACGTCGTCCGACGCGCAGGCGATGGGCCGCATCGGCGAGGTCATCTGCCGCACGTGGCAGGTCGCGCACGTGATGAAGGCCCGCCTCGGCTCGCTGGGCGGTCCCGCCGACAACGTCCGGGCCCGCCGCTACGTCGCGAAGTACACGATCAACCCGGCCGTCGCGCACGGCATCGCCCACGAGGTCGGCTCCGTCGAGCCGGGCAAGCTGGCCGACCTCGTCCTCTGGGACCCGCGGTTCTTCGGGATCCGGCCCGAGGTGGTCATCAAGGCCGGAGCCCTGGTGTGGGGAGCGCTGGGCGACCCCAACGCGTCGATCCCCACACCCCAACCGGTGCTGATGCGGCCCACGCTGGTGGGCGCGGACGGCGCCGACCACGCCGTGACCTTCGTGGCGCCCGCAGCGCTCGACGCCGGCCTGGGGTCGTCGCTGGGGCTCCGCCGACGGTTGGCCGCGGTCACGCCGACCCGCGACGTCGGCAAGGCCGACATGGTCAACAACGACGCCCTGCCCACGATCGACATCGACCCCGAGACGTTCGCCATCACCGTCGAGGGCGAGCTGGTCACGCCGTCGCCCGCCACCTCGCTGCCGCTGGCGCAGCTCTACTCGATGTTCTGATGAGCGCGCTCGCCCTGCTCCTCGCCGACGCCCGACTGCCCGTCGCGGGCCACACCCAGTCCGGCAGCCTCGAGCCCGCCCTGGCCGCCGGGCCGGTCGACGTACCGGCCTACCTGGCCCTCCGCCTCGCCACCGTGACGCGGACCGAGGCGGCCACCGCGGTCGTGACCCTGGCCCACCTGCGCCGCGGCGAGGGCCTCGACGCGGTGTACGACGCCTGGGCCGCCCGCACGGCCAGCGCCGCGATGCGCGACACCTCGCGCGAGGCCTGGGCCGCGGGCTGCTGCGCCTGGCCGGCACGCTGTGGGACCTGCCGCCGCTGCTGTCCGGGCTGCCGCGGCCGATGGTGCTCGGCGCCATCGCCCACGCCACCGGGCTCGCCGCCGCCGAGGTCGCTGAGGTCGTCGGGTACGACGACCTGCAGACCGTCGCGTCGGCGGCGCTCAAGCTGCAGCCGCTCGACCCCGCCGTCGCCACCAGCTGGGTGGTGGCCGCCCTGCCGCGGCTGGCGGTCATGGTCGACGAGGTCGCGCACCTCGACTCCCCCGCCGACATCCCCGCCACCGCATCACCGTGGATCGAGCAGCTCGCCGAGGACCACGCCGTCACCACCAGGAGGTTGTTCCGTGCCTGACACTCCCCGCGAGCTCCGGCTGGGCGTCTGCGGCCCCGTCGGCACCGGCAAGTCCTCGCTCATCATGCTGCTCTGCGCCCACCTCGCTGACGAGCTGCGGATCGGGGTCGTCACCAACGACATCTACACCGACGAGGACGCCCGGATGATCCGGGCCGCAGGCGTGCTGGACCCGGCGCGGATCGTCGCCGTCGAGACCGGAGCGTGCCCGCACACCGCCATCCGCGACGACATCACCGCCAACCTGCTGGCCGTCGAGGACCTGGTCGCCGACCACGGACCGCTCGACCTGGTGCTCGTGGAGTCGGGCGGCGACAACCTGACGGCGACGTTCTCACCCGCCCTCGTCGACGTGCAGGTCTTCGTGATCGACGTCGCCGGCGGCGGTGACGTGGCCCGCAAGGGCGGACCGGGCATCGAGCGCGCCGACCTGCTCGTGGTCAACAAGACCGACCTGGCCCCTCACGTCGGGGTGGACGTCGACCTGATGCGCACGGACGCCCTCCGGGCCCGCGGCGACCGCCCCGTGGTCGCCCTCTCGCGCCACTACCCCGACTCGGTCGCGCAGCTCCTGGGCTGGGTGCGCGCCCAGGTGGCTCGGCAGCGCACCGGTGACCTGGTCCCGGCCGACCCGGGCCCGATGGCGCCGCACGCCCACGCCGGGGGGAGCCGTCACGGCCATGGCGACCACGCCCACGCGCACTGACACCTGCGTCCTCGCCGTCACCGGCACGGCCGACGCCCGGGTGCGGGTGACCTCGCGCGGCGGCCCCTTCCGTGTCATCACGCTGGCGACCGGCGGAGGCGTGGCCCGGGTGGCGCTGGTCCCGACCCGCGCGCTGCTGCTGGCCGGGGACGCGGTGGAGGTGGACTGCGAGGTCGGGGACGGCCTCACGCTGCAGGTGCAGGAGACGAGCGGCACCGTGGCGTACGACATGCGCGGGGGGTCGGCGTCCTGGTCGTTCGCCGCGCGGGTCGGGGTCGGGTCCCGGCTGGTGCTCGACTCGCTGCCCTGGGTGTCGTCGGAGGGCTCGCAGGTGACGCGCTCGACGACGGTCGACCTGGGAGCGTCGGCCACGCTGCTGGCCCGCGAGACCCTCGTGCTGGGCCGCTCGGGCGAACGACCCGGCGCTCTCGAGTCACGCACGACGATCACCCGCGCAGGCCGTCCGCTGCTCGTCGAGGAGCTGCGCTCCGACCACCTGGCACCCCAGCGGGTGCTGGACAGCGTCCTGGCCGTCGGCACCTGCCGCGAACCAGGCGCGGGCAGTCCGTCCCCGTTGCGGCTGGAGACCGGCGACCGGCTGTGGCGGAGGATGGGTCGCGAGGCCCACGAAACGGCCGCTGCGCTCGATCCGGTGTGGAGCGACCTCGTGCGTGCGCGCAGGAGGCCCCCGCCCTGACGGACGGGGGCCTCCCACGGATCAGAACAGCGTCAGCTGCTGCTCATCGGCTGGTGCTCTTCAGTCGCCGACCTTCTCGGCGGCGTCGGCGACGGCCTTCGCCGCGTTGGTGGCGGTGGCGGTCGCGGCGCTGGCGGTGGCCTTGGCGCTGCTCTGGGCGGTGGCGGTCTTCTTCGCCGCGGTCTTGCGGGCGGTGGTCGCGGCGGCCTTCTTGCCCGCGGCCTTCTGGGTGGCCTTCTTGGCCGTCGGCTTCGGCTTGGGGGCGACCTTGGTCGCGGCGGTCTTGTCCGCGGCGGCGGTGGTGGCCTCGGCGGCCTTCTTGGCCTGGGTGGTGGTGGTCTTCGCCTTGGCGACGGTGGTCTTCGCCGACGACACAGTGGCCTTGGTGGACTCCTGGCGGCGGATGCGGCCCACGAGGGACTCGCCGCGCTTGACCAGGTCGGCGTAGGTGGCGTTGACGGCGGAGACGTTGTCGTCGACCAGGGTGGAGACCTGCGTGGTGACCTTGGCGGGGTACGCCCGGGCCTCGGCCTGCAGCTCGGCGACGCGGGCCTCGATGGCGGCGCGGCGGGCCTGGGCCTGCTTGCGCAGCGCCTTCGGGTCGGTCGCGGTCTTCTGGACGTCGTTCACGCGGGTGGTGACGTCCTTCTGCACGGCGGAGACGCGCTTCTGCACGTCGGCGACGGCCTCACGGACGGCCTCGACGGCCAGGTCGGTCGCGCCGACGTAGGCGAGGACGGGCTTGAGGGCTTCGGTCTTGAGGTCGCGCTTGGTGGTGGCCATGGTGGAGCTCCTTCGGGTGGGGCGGGTGGGTGGTGCCGGGGTGGTGCTGACGTTCAGGACTGGTCGCGCTCGTTGAGCGCGAGGAACGAGGCGTAGACGTCGAGCAGCGAGTGCTTCTGCCGCTCGGTCAACGCGGTGTCGGCGAGGATCGCCAGCTCCACGGAGCCGGGCTGGCCCGGGTCGGGGTGGACGATCCCGGCGCGGACGTAGAGCTGCTCGGCGCTGACGCGCAGGGCGCGGGCGAGCTGCTGGAGCACCTCGGCCGACGGCTTGCGCAGGCCGCGCTCGATCTGGCTGAGGTAGGGGTTGCTCACCCCGACCTGGTCGGCGAGCTGCCGCAGCGAGAGCTGCGCGCCGA
This sequence comes from Nocardioides sp. T5, assembly GCF_048161455.1. Classification (NCBI taxonomy): domain Bacteria; kingdom Bacillati; phylum Actinomycetota; class Actinomycetes; order Propionibacteriales; family Nocardioidaceae; genus Nocardioides; species Nocardioides sp. T5. The sequence goes on from NZ_CP182415.1 coordinate 4,008,507, forward strand.
GACGCTGCTCCCTCAGGTAGTCACCCAGCGTGCCGAGCGAGCCGACGACCGCCTTGCTGGTCTTGCTGGTGGTCTTCGCGCTCACCTTGGCCGGGCTGTCCTTGTCCTTGGCCATACCCCCATTGTGCTAACACGAGTTAGCAAAACTCAAACTGAGGGCAGGTGACACCCCTCACAACTCCTCTTTCCACGCGTATTTCAGCGCTAGCAGAATGGTTCGCACCACGGATCGAACGCGTGGTCGACCTAGGATCCACCCGTGCCTGCCCACCGCCTGAGCCCCCGCGTGCGTACGACGCTGCGCGCCGCGTTGGCGGCCTGGGTCGTGCTCCTGGCGCTCGTGCTCCTGGCGCCGTCGTCCGCCGGCCCTGACTGGGCCATCGCCCACCTCGCGCAGGCGTTGCAGGGGCTCGGCCTGCCGGAGGTGCTGAGCCACCCGCGGCGGGTCGAGTCGATGCTCAACGTGGCGGCGTTCGTGCCGCTGAGCCTGCTGGGCAGCCTGCTGTGGCCGCGGCCGAGCTGGCGCGACTGGACGGCGGTCGGGTTCGTGGTGTCGTTCCTCGTCGAGGTCGTGCAGGCCGTCGCGCTCGACGCACGGTCGGCGACCCACGCCGACGTCGTCGCCAACACCCTCGGCACGCTCATCGGTGCGCTGCTCGGGCACCTGGTCTGGAGGATCCTGGGGTCGCGGGCCCGCAAGGCAAGTGCCTCAGAAGGCGGCGCGGATCTCCCCGACCGGCACTCCCCCACCGAGGAGCTCGAACCGCCCCGTTGACGCGACCGCCGCGGCGTCGACACCCGCCTCGTCGAGCACACCCGAGCGGCGCAGCGCCTCGGCCATCAGCACCGGGCGCACGCGCGCGGCGCCGTCGTCGGTCTTGAGCGCCCAGGCGCGGCCGTCGGGCAGGGCGATGGCGTAGCAGGACTCCGCGCCGGCCTTGCCGATCAGCCCGGGGACGGCCCGGTGCAGCGCGAGCTCGTCACGCGTGGTGCCGCTGACGTACTCCGGGTGGCGTCGGATCGCGTCGGCCACGCGGCGCTGCGGACCGTCGGTCGCGGTGGCCAGCGTCGAGAACGCCCGCGCCAGCCCGGTCAGTGACGTCGACAGCAGCGGCGCCCCGCAACCGTCGACGGCGACGGTGTCGATCGGCTCCCCGGTGAGCCGGGCGAAGGTGTCGGCGATGGCGACCTGGAGCGGGTGCGCGGGGTCGAGGTAGGTGGCGGTGTCCCAACCGCGCAGGACGCAGGTCGCGAGCATCGCCGCGTGCTTGCCCGAGCAGTTCATCAGGACCGGCGCCTTCGCTCCCCCGGCCCGTACGACGGCCTCGCGGGCGTCGTCGTCGAGCGGGTAGTCGGCCGGTGTCTGCAGCGCCGACTCGTCGAGACCGGCCGACGCCAGGGTGCGGCGTACGCCCTCGACGTGGAACGACTCCCCCGAGTGCGACGCACACGCCAGCGCGAGCAGGTCGTCGGGCAGGTCGAGGCCGAGCTCCACCATCGCGAGCGCCTGGAGCGGCTTGTTGCTCGACCGCGGGAGCACCTGCGCGGCGACCTCACCGACCGACCAGTCGACGGTTCCGTCGGCGGCCAGCGCCACGATCGAGCCGTAGTGGTGGCCCTCCACGAACCCGGAGCGGACGATCTCGGCAACGACGGGCAGACCAGCAACAGACATGCGCGCAGGCTACTTCCCGCTCCTCTGACAGGATGCGCGGGTGATCCAGCACTGCCCGACGCCGACCGAGCTCGACGACCTGGAGCTCCTCCTCTCCGGCGCCTACACCCCGCTCACCCGATTCAACGAGCCCGGGAGCGTGGTCACCCTCGACCTGCCCGACGGCGCCGAGGAGGCCGAGCTGGTCGACCCCGAGGGCCTGCCGCTGGCCCGGGTCGCCGCCGACGGGTCGCTGGAGGCGCTGACCCACGCGCAGTACGGCCCCTTCCGCCGGCTCCACCTCACCCCGGCCCAGACGCGCGAGCAGCACGCCGGCGCGACGTACGTCCCGGTCGTGGACGCGCTCACCGAGGCCGACCTCGAGGAGCTGCGCGGCCTGGGGCGCGTCGTGCTCGTCGCCCTGATGGGCACCGGCACCTCCTCGCTCTCCCCCGTCGCGCTGGTGCGCGCCACGCTCGCTGCCGCCGACCTGCTCGGGGACGCGTCGGTCGTGGCGGTCCCGCTCCCCTCGCACGCCGACGCCGACGCCGACCACGCCCTCGGCGCCCAGGTGGTGCAGACCTACGCCGGCGACGACCCCGTCCACGCGCTGTCGGACCCGGGTCTCGCGACAGGCGCCGGGGCGCCTTCCTCGACCAGCGGTGCTGTTCTCCCCGCCCCCATCGCCGCGATCGTCGACGCGGACCAGCCCGAGCCCGAGGAGCAGGGCCTGGTGCTGTTCTTCACCGGCCTGTCCGGGAGCGGCAAGTCCACGCTGGCCCGCGCGCTGATGGACCTGCTGCTCGAGCAGGGCGGCCGCACGGTGACCAGCCTCGACGGCGACGTCGTACGCCGTCACCTGTCCGCGGGGCTCACCTTCAGCAAGGCCGACCGCGAGACCAACATCCGCCGCATCGGCTGGGTCGCCGCCGAGATCGCCCGCCACGGCGGGGTCGCGGTCTGCTCGCCGATCGCGCCGTTCGCCGAGACGCGCGAGCAGGTGCAGGAGATGGTCGAGGCGGCCGGGGGCGCGTTCTTCCTCGTTCACGTCGCCACGCCGCTCGAGGAGTGCGAGCGCCGCGACCGCAAGGGCCTCTACGCCAAGGCCCGCGCCGGCGAGATCCCCGAGTTCACCGGCATCTCCTCTCCCTACGAGGAGCCCGTCGACCCGGCCGTCCGCGTCGACACCACCGGCCGCACCATCGAGGACGCGCTCGACGACGTCCTGGTCGCGCTCGACGAGGCCGGCTACCTCCACCTGCGGGGCACGGATGCCTGAGCCACTGAAGGTGCTCTTCGTCTGCACCGCCAACATCTGCCGCTCGCCCTACCTCGAGCTCACCGCACGGGCGCTTGCCGGCTCCGACGACGGGGTGCAGTTCTCCAGCGCGGGCACGCACGGCTTCGACAGCCACGCCATGGACGACGCCATGGTCGCCACGCTCGCCGAGGACACGTCGTCCGGTTTCGCGAGCCGGCGCCTGACCGGGGCGATCCTCGCCGAGGCCGACCTGGTGCTGACCGCGGAGGCCACGCACCGCGGCTTCATCCTCGAGGAGTACCCCCAGCACCTGCGCAAGGTCTTCACGGTCGGCCAGTTCGCCGCCGCGATCGAGGAGCACCCCGACCTGCGCGGCCGCGAGCTGGTCGCGGCGGTCGGAGCACGGCGTACGGCCGCGCGCCCCGAGCACGACATCGCCGACCCCTACCGGCGCGGGGAGGCCGCAGCGACCACGGCGGCCCACACAATGTCGAGTATGTTGGGTGTGATCGTTCCGCGGCTCGCGACAGGAGGCTCGGGTGGCTGACCTCCTCACCACCGCCGCTCTCTCGATCCTGGTGGCGGGCTTCGTCGTCGGCATCGTGGTCGGCCTGACCGGCATGGGCGGCGGCGCCCTGATGACCCCGGCGCTGCTGTTCCTCGGCGTCGGGTCGCCCGCCGTCGTCGTCACCGCCGACCTCACCGCGGCCGCGATCTACAAGACCGGCGGCGCGATCGTGCACAAGCGCGAGGGCTCGCCCAACATGCGCCTGGCGATGTGGCTGATGATCGGCTCGATCCCGATGGCGCTGCTCGGGCCACACCTCGTCGCGTGGTTCACCGACGACACCGACCAGCTCAACCACGTCCTCGTGATCAGCATCGGCTTCGCGCTGCTGCTGGCGGCCGCGACCTACGCCCTGCGGCTCTACGTCAACCTGCGCCGCGTGCGCTCGGGCACCCACGTCCACGACGACGACCCGAAGATCCGGGTGGTCCCGACGCTGCTCGTGGGCATGCTCGGCGGCCTGCTCGTCGGCGTCACCAGCGTCGGCTCGGGCTCGGTCATCATGATCGCCCTGCTGATGCTCTACCCCGGCCTGTCGGCGGTGAAGCTCGTCGGCACCGACCTGGTGCAGGCCGTGCCGCTGGTCCTCGCCGCGGCGATCTCCAACATCGCCCTCCACGGCATCGACTGGGAGATCCTCGTCCCGCTCGTGCTCGGCTCGGTGCCCGGCACCATCATCGGCTCGCTGCTCGCCCCGCGCGTGCCGCAGTCCTTCATCCGCCGCGGCATCGTCGTCGTGCTGACGATGAGCGGCGTCGCGCTGCTCGACAAGTCGGGCTGGGCGCCCCTCGGCGAGGAGGAGACCCACCCGATGCTCATCGCCGGCATCGGCCTCGCCGTGCTCGTCGTCCTGCCGATCGTCTGGGGCTTCCTGCGCAAGCAGCAGGGGCTGCCGATGTTCGGCTCGCCCACCATCGCCGAGATGGAGGACCCGAACTACCGTCCCGGACTCGTGGGGATGAAGAAGGTCGACAGGTCCTAGGGCGACCTCCGGGCGGCCCCTCGCGGGGATGAAGGAGGTAGACCAGTGGTCCTTTAGTCTTGTCAAAGTTGTGTTGACAAGCAGTAGGGAACAAGCGTGGAGCTGCAGGACTACTGGCGCACCGTCCGACGACGGTGGCGGCTGGTTCTCGGAAGTGTCCTGGTCGTGCTGGCCGTGGCGGGCGTCTGGACGTGGTCGGTGACCCCGACCTACGCGTCGACCACCCGGCTGTTCGTCTCGACCAGCCAGACCGACGAGAGCTCCGCCTACACGGGCAACCTCTTCGCGACCCAGCGGGTGGCGTCGTACGCCGACCTGGTGACCAGCAACCAGCTCGCCGAGCGGGTCGCCGGCGAGCTCGGCGACACCGAGGCGATCGACCTGCGTGAGCGGGTGACCGCCTCGGCGGTGCCGGAGACGGTGCTGCTCGAGATCGAGGCCACCGACGCCGACCCCGAGCGCGCCCGCGACATCGCGCAGGCCTACGCCGAGCAGCTGCAGATCCTCGTCGAGGAGCTCGAGACCCCGCGAGGGAAGACCGCCGCCGTCGTCAAGGCCACCCTCATCGACGACGCCCAGGTCTCGACCTCGCCCGTCTCGCCGCAGCCGCTCCGCAACCTCGCGCTCGCCGGCGTGCTCGGCCTGCTGCTGGGCATCGGCCTGGCGGTGGCGCGCGAGCTGCTCGACACCAGCGTCAAGGGCGCCGACGACATCGCCGAGATCACCACGGCCCCGGTCCTCGGCAACATCTTCCAGGACACCGACGCCAAGCGCGCCCCGAGCGAGGTGCTCTTCACCGCGACCCCGTGGGCCGAGGCGTTCCGCGTGCTGCGCACCAACATGCAGTACGTCGACATCGACAACGCCCAGAAGGTCATCGTCGTCACCAGCTCGCTGCCCGGCGAGGGCAAGACCACCACCGCGGTCAACCTCGCGGTCACCCTCACCCAGGCCGGCCAGAAGGTCGCCCTGGTCGAGTGCGACCTCCGCCGCCCGCTCATCGCCGACCGCCTCGAGCTCGACGGCGCGATCGGCACCACGAGCGTGCTGATCGGCAAGGTCAGCGCCGAGGACGTCATGCAGCAGTACGGCGAGACGTCCCTCGACGTCATGGTCTGTGGCCAGATCCCGCCCAACCCCTCGGAGCTCCTGCAGTCGCAGGCGATGGAGATGCTGCTGCTCGACCTGCGCCAGCGCTACGACGTCGTCATCCTCGACGCGCCGCCGCTCCTGCCGGTCACCGACGCGGCCCTGCTCGCCACCCGCGCCGACGGTGCGGTCGTCGTGGTCAGCCACGGGCGTACGACGCGCGACCAGCTGTCGACGGCCATCGAGCGGCTCGAGTCCGTGGACGCCACGACGCTGGGCGTCGTGGTCAACCAGACGCCGGCCAAGAAGTCCGCGAGCGGCTACGGCTACGGATACGGCTACGCCCCGCTCGACGCGGAGCCCGTCGTGGCCGGCAACGGCGGCAAGCGCCGCCGACGCTGATCAGCCGCCCGCGACGAGGGGGTTGCGGGTCACCAGCTCGGGGAACCAGCTGAAGTCCCGGTCGGCCGTCAGGAGCTCGTCGACGCCGTGCCCGAGGCAGATCGCTGCGACCCGCGCGTCGTGGACCTTCGGCCCCGTGACGCCGCCGCGGTCCAGCAGGCCACCCAGCCGGCCCCAGTGGTCGGGCGTCTCACCGAGCAACGTGACCCTCGGCCACGCCATGAGGTCGTCGACCGCCTGGCGGGCGACGCCGGGACGGGTGGGCGGGACGTAGATGCGCGGGTGGGTGACGACGGCGAGGAACTCGTGGACGCACGGCCACGGCACACCCCACGACCGACCCGCCGACCCGAGGTGCTCGAGGGTCGCCCTGGCCTCCTGGTGGAACGGCGAGTCGGCGCGGTGCGCGTAGACCAGGATGTTGGTGTCGACAGCGATCATCGGGGCGTCTCGTAGGACGCAGCGATGGCTTCTCCGGCCGCCACGTCGTCGGCGAGGCCCCGCCCGTCGACCGCCGTGAAGACGAAGTCGACCTTCGGGGTCGGCGTCGCGCGACGAGCCAGCTCGCTGCGCAGGCCCTCCACGACCAGCTCCCGCATGGTCACCCCGCTCTCGCGCGCGACGTCGCGCACCTGACGTACGAGGTCGTCCGGCAGCTCGATGGTCGTCTTCATACGGGTCACCTTACCAGTCGACCCGTACACCCATATCGGGCTCAGCCCAGCCCGAGCAGCTCCCGGCACTGCGCGGGCTTCATCGGCTCCCGCTGCGCGATCCGTCCCAGCTCGACGGCGCGCTCGACGAGCTGGGCGTTGGACTCGACGGGTACGCCGCGGCTGATGGTGAGCACGTCCTCCATGCCGACGCGCAGGTGCCCGCCCATCGACAGCGAGGCCATCGCGACCGAGAGCGTCGATCGGCCGATGCCGGTGGCCGACCACGAGGTGACCTCCGGCGGGAGCGCGGCGACGCCGGCGACGAGCGCGGGGGCGGTGCCGGGCATGCCGCCGGGAACGCCCATCACGAAGTCGACGTGGACCTTGCCGCCGGCCGGGACGCCGTACTGCCGGATGAGCCGGCCGAGCGCGTGCACCTGGCCGAGGTCGAAGAGCTCGAACTCCGGGGCGACCCCGCGCTCGAGGGCGAGCTGGTAGAGGTCCTTGACGAAGGGCCACGGGTTGAGGAAGACGTCGTCGCCGAAGTTCGTGGTGCCCATGGTGAGCGAGCACGAGTCGGGCTCGGCGTCGAGCACCTTGAGCCGCTCGTCGAGGGGGTCGTGCACGGAGCCGCCGGTGGAGAGCTGGACGACGAGCGAGGACGACTCGCGCACCGCGGCGACCCACTCGCGCAGCAGCGACCGGTCGAGCGTGGGCTCGTGGGCGGCGTCGCGCACGTGGATGTGGATCATCGCCGCGCCGGCCGCCTCGCAGTCGGCGGCCGTGCGAGCCACCTCCTCAGGGGTGGTCGGGAGCTGCGGGCAGTCGGCCTTCGCCGTCTCGGCTCCGGTCGGTGCCACCGTTATCAGCAGATCGTCCATGCGCGCACCTTAGACTCCCGCGCGTGACCCTCTCGGCCAGCCCTCGCCACGTCGTCGCCGTCACCGCGCTCGGGACCGAGGTCCACGTCGAGGTCGCCGGTGGCCACGCCGACACCGTCGCCGCCGAGCTGCTGCGCGCGTGGTCGCGCTGCGACGCCCGCCGGGTCGACGACGCGCAGGACCGCAGCGTGCGGGTGGTGGTCGACGACGACCCCGCCGCGATCGAGGACGCGGCCGCGCGTGGCTCGATCGCCGGCCCCAGCGCGTCGGTCGTGGGCGACCAGGTCGCCCTGGCGGTGACCCTCCAGGCGATGGAGGCCAACGAGGGCGACCTCCTCATGCTGCGCGCCGCGGCGGTGGCGGACGCTGAGACAGGTCGGTGCGTCGTGCTGGTCGGACCGGCCGGCAGCGGACGCTCGACGGCGGCACGCACGCTCGCGCGCCACTTCGGCTACGTCACCGACGACACCGTCGCCTTCACCCCCTCGCTCGACCTCCTCCCCTACCGCAAGCCGCTCGGCGTGGGCGAGGCCGCCGAGGGCCTCCGGTCCCCCGACGAGCTCGGCCTGCGCGAGGCGCCCGAGGCCCTGCGTCCGGCAGCCGTGCTGCTGCTGGAGCGCCACAGCGAGGGCTTCGTGCCGCCCGAGCTGACCGAGCTGTCCACCGCCGAGGCCGTGGCCCACCTGTCGGGCAACGCGTCCTACCTGCGCTCGCTCGACAGGCCGCTGCACCGCCTGGCCGCCCTCGTCGAGGAGGTCGGGGCCGTGCACAGGGTCGACTACCGCGAGGCCGACGACCTGGTCGCGGTCACCCAGCAGCTGCTCAACCACCCGACCCCGCGCGACACCGAGCCGGAGCCGGACGAGCCGACCCTCACTGAGCTACTCGGGCGTGCCACCCTCGGCGACGGGCCGAGCGTGCGGTGCGAGGACTTCGTGGACCTCCACGTCAGCGACGGCGTCGGCACCGTGATGCTCGGCGAGACCGTCGTCGCGCTGTCGTTCCTCGCCACGCGCATCGTCACGCTGCTCGGCGACGGAGCGGCCACCCTCGACGAGCTCGCCGAAGCGCTGCTGGTCGAGTTCGGCGAGCCCGAGTCCGGCGACGCCCGGTCACTCGTGGAGACCCACGTCGCCGACCTCGTCGAGGTCGGCGTCCTCACCCGGGCCTGATCCGTGCGCGCCGTCATCCAGCGGGTCCTGTCCGCCGCCGTCCGCGTGGACGGTGAGGTCGTCGGCGAGCTCGACCGGCCGGGGCTGCTGGTCTACGTCGGCGTCACCCACGACGACGGCCCGGCCGAGGTCGCGTGGACGGCCCGCAAGATCTGGGACCTGCGCCTGCTGCGTGAGGAGCAGAGCGCCAGCGACGTCGGCGCGCCCGTGCTGGTCGTCAGCCAGTTCACGCTGTACGGCGACGCGCGCAAGGGCCGCCGGCCCACCTGGCAGGCCGCCGCCCCCGGCCCGGTCAGCGAGCCGCTCTACGACGCCGTCTGCGCTGAGCTCGAGCGCCTCGGCGCCCACGTCGAGCGCGGCCGCTTCGGCGCCGACATGCGCGTCGAGTCCGTCAACGACGGCCCGATCACCCTCGTCCTCGACACCGCCGCCACCGCTGGTTGATCAGCCTCGCTGGTCGAGGAGGTCGCGCAGCGACGCCACCGCTGGTTGAGGAGGTCGCGCAGCGACCGTCTCGAAACCCCTACTCCGAGAACCGGTGGTAGTAGCTGTTGTGCGGGCACTCCCGCCCGTACTTGATCCTGCAGCGCCCCCAGCGCACCGCGCCGACCCCCATTCGCTTCACGCGACGAGTCTGCGACGCCCGCATGCTCGCCCCGCTACAAGACGACCATATTTTACCTACGGGCGCCTGCTCGCGGTGATCGAGGTGCGAGCGCGCCTTCCAAACGCGTTCGAGCTCGCGGCGACACAACCAGCCGCAACAGTGTCGATGGTCAGACTTGCGGCCACGATTGCTGCAGAGGGCAACGTCCGCTTCGAGGGCCAGTTCACGGCCAACATCGAGCGATTCGGGACCGGAGTCGTGCAGGGCAATGCCGCAGTCGACACCGCCGCACTACAGGCTGCGCTCGACGCCAACGCCGGGGTCGTAGTCGTGGTCTACCGGCCAGTGGCGCCTACGAGATCAGCGCGCCCCTGGTCGTCGACAACGGCACCGCCGTCGCGATCGTCGGCTACGGCCGGTCGAGCCGCGTGCAGATCCACTACAGCGGGCCCGGGCACATGCTCAACATCGAGTCGCGCGACCCAACCAACATCGGCCTCTCCATCACCGACGTGTGGCTGGAGAACATCAGCATCGACGGCGGGGAGAACGCCACCTCCGACGGCGCGATCAAACTTCGAAGGCGCCACCACCTCACGCTTAACAAGGTCGACGTGCGCCGGTTCCACAAGGCCGGCGCCGTCGCGATTCGCGTGCACAACGACTTCTCGTTCGCGTTCACCCACTCCGCGGTCCTGTTCAACCTCAACGGCAGCGGCACCGGCACCGGCACCGAGATCGGCGGCTCGTGCGAGCAGGCCACCAACGTCCTCGCCCACGACTTCCACATCCAGCTCAACGCGTTCGGCGTCGACAACACCACCGGCATCACAGGTGGTGGCCTGTCCCTCCGCAACGGCGCGATCCGGGCCAACGCCGCTGCCACCACCGTCCGCTGCACCGGCAAGTTCGCCAACTTGACCTTCGGCCCCGGCCCCCACGTCGAGTCCGAGACCGTCGTCGGGTCGAACACCACCACCGGGTTCAAGTTCTCCGGCGCCTCACTGTTCGCCTCGGTCGTGCGGTTCGAGGGGATCGACTTCTACAACATCAAGACCCCTGTTCGACCTTGACGGTTCGGCGGGCATTCTCCGCAACACCACCATCGACAACATCTACGCCACCGCCTTGGCTGGGCTCGCGGGCACCACGTTCAAGCTCAAGAAACGTCGGCGCCCGCGTCCGCTTGGGCAACACCAGATCCCCTCGACCGAGTACACGACGCTCTTCGACGGGACGAACACCGATCTGGCTGACCCGGTGTTCGTCCAGGCCACCGCGTTCGGTGCGGTCGGCATCGGCTCCCCGTCCTGTCGCACCAGCTCCGGTGGCCTGTTCAGTTGCTCGACTCCGCAGCCTCCGAGATTGTCGCCGCGACTATCGAGCTGCCTCGCTCGTGGAACAACTACGCGATCGACGCGGTGTGGACCAACGTTGGCGCCTGGGCAGGGAATGTCGTGCTCCGCTGCGACAACGCGACCAGGGGGACCGGCGAGACCATCGCCACCCCCGGCTCCGCGGTGCCAGTCACGGCCGCCGCGGGCGCCGCGGGCGTCATCATGACCACCACGCTGATAGCCTCCGCCCCGAACACGACAGGCGAGCTCCTGGTCCTAGGCGTGGTGCGCGCGGGAGCCGATGCCGCCGACACGCTGGCCAACGACATCGGCCTACTCGGCTTGCGACTTCGCCGCGCCGGCTGAGCGCAGGACGCGCTTCAACCGCTCCGTTACAGCCGGAACGATGAGCTTCTGGTACTGCGGTGTGATGTGGACCTGGTCGCTTTTCATCGGAGTAGACCCCACGAACGCGGGACACAGATCGTCGGCACAGAACCAGTGGCGGCTGTCGACGAACTGGCCTCCGACGTTGGACGCTATGTCCTTCTCCGCGGCGGCCTGCTGAAGCCACTGTCCCGTCACCTCGCTGATGCAGCGTGACGGACTACCCAGGCGCGAGTAGCAGTCCGCCAGGTTCAGGTCTGACGGCGGCGGCGACAGCATCACGATGGCCCCGACGCTGTCTTCGAGCTCCTTGAGCAACTTCGTCGAGCTGGCTTTCCATTCCTCAGGCGTCAGGGGTTCCTCAGACCCGATGGGGACCCGCGGTTCGTAGGTGTTCGTCACGAACACCACGTCTGCCTCGAGCTGCTTGATGGCTGCTGTCGCTTGAGCCTTGCGGTCTTCGCAGGCGGCCGTAATGGCAGCGTCCGGATTGGAGATCAGCGTGGACGTGTAGGCGCAGCCGAACGTGCCGGCCGAGGTGAGCGACCAGTCGCTCGGGAGCGCATCGCGCAGCACCGAGACGTAGGTCATAGAGACGGAGTCGCCGACAATTACGGCCTTCCGGCTCGGAGAGTCCGGTCCCCAAGTGCACGCCGCGACGTCGAGGGTGCCGCGCTGGCCACACGGCATCACGTCTGCCGGCGCCTCAGGCTGGTTGATCGCCTCGTCCATGCTCGGCTCGGCCCTGCGAGGCCAAGCCTCGGCCTGGAGCGCCTCACGGATGTCGATCTGGAGCCCAGCGAGCGCCGGACTGAACCGCTGCACCGCGACATCCTGTTCGATCGCTCGCTGCTCGGATGCGTCCAGCGCATCCACCGGCGCGATGGGCCTTAGAAGAGAAATGCACATCGCGACAACACACAGCGCTAATGCGCTCAACCACAGGGCGCCAAGGCCCTCCCACGGGTTCTCCCGAGCAGTACCCCGCGGCTCGAGCCAAGACGACTTCCGCACGGGGTCCTCGAGCAGGTGGTACGAGTAGACAGAAACGACGAGGATAAGAACCCCGAGGGCTGCGAGGGCCTGCGGCGATTCCCCGATGACCGCTACGCCCAAGATGCTGATGGGGAAGTGCCAAAGGTACAGCGAGTAGGAGATGTCCCCGACGTAGCCGCTCACCCGGTTCGTCAGCGGGAAGATCGGCGCTTGACTGTCCCGCTCGGCGAACGTCCCGGCCGCAATCACCAGTGCTGTCGCCAAGACGGGCAACGCGGCCCAGGGGGCGGGGAAGGTGGAGGCGGGCGTGACGACCCATAGGGAGGCGGTCATCGCGGCCAGGCCAGCCCAAGCCAGGGCGGGTCGTACTGCGTCGGGGATGCGGTGAGCAACGGGGGCGGCCACCGCAAGCAGAGCCCCCACTCCTAGTTCCCACACGCGCGAGAAGGTCGAGAAATACGCCTGATTCGGGTTGACGGCGCTCTCGTACAGCGCCCAAACGAAGGACGCCAGCGTGACCACAAGCAGCACGGCGCCGACGAAGCGGCGTGCCTGCCTTACCGGCACATGACGACGCGCCAACAAGGCTAGGATCCCCAGCATGACCCACGGCCATACGAAGTAAAACTGCTCTTCGACCGAAAGCGACCAGTAGTGCTGAATTGGCGACACCGGTCCGTCGGCCTGGAAGTAATCCGTCGACTGGGCGGCGAATCGCCAGTTGCCCGCGAACAGGGCGGCCCATACGGCGTCGGTCGCGGTGGATCTCGCCCGGCCCTGCCCAAAGATGACTGCGGAGGCCGCCACGGTCACGGCCAGAACTACTAGGGCTGCCGGCAGGATGCGCTTCGCTCGGCGGCGGTAGAAGGCAAGGAACGAGATGCGGCCAGTCTTCTCGTGCTCTCGGAGCAGCAGGCCCGTGATGAGGAAGCCGGAGATCACAAAGAAGACGTCGACACCGACGAAGCCACCCGCCGGCCAGTGAACGAGGTGGTCAAGGATCACCGCGATTACCGCGAACGCCCGGAGACCCTGGATGTCCCAGCGGCCGCTGGAGGCGCGTGGTCGCCGGCCGAGCAGATGCCTACTAGCGTGCGGGCAGCGGTCGTATTTGCGCCGACAGCGGAGTTCTTCGTGCCAGCGCGTGCGAAGGTCAGTCATTCGTTCCTCGAGAAGTAAGCGTCTTATGGCCAGGCCGCGGCTACTGCCGGCGCAAGCGCTGGAGTCCCCGGCTCCGCGCCCCACGCTTCGCCTATCTCGCGCCCCCGGAGAAGGGTAAATGAACTAGCCGGATGCTGTTAGTCGGTTCCGCGCAGACGGAGCCCCTTATGACCCGAACAGCGGCAGGCGCCCGAAGTGTCTGTCTTAATGCGCATCACTGGGCGGCGCCGGTAGTCGCCGTGGACTCCCGCGCCGAACTCATTGCGGGCCGGTCTCCCACACCCGCGCCCAGTCGACCTCCATGGTCTCGGGCAGCTTGCCGTTGAAACGCGGCAGCTCGTAGTCCGACGACAGCAGGCTGAGGATGAGGAACTCTGGCTTGCCCGAGCTCACGCCCTTCAGCCGCTGGGTGACCTTGTCGTCGATGCGGAAGACGTACTCCTCGGGCGTCCACTCCACGGAGAACACGTGGTACTCCTCGGCCCAGTCGTCACCCAGCTCGTCGGCGTTCGGCAGCCAGTCGCCGACGGTCTGCTTCTTCCCCTTCTTGTCGAGGAAGTAGGTGAAGCTGGTCAGGCCGCCCTCGGGGTGGTCGTCGCCGAAGTACTCGATGACGTCGATCTCGGCGCCACCCTTCTTCGGGCCACCGGTCTGCTGGCCGCCGACGGCCTGCATCCAGAAGGCCGCGTGCTGCCCGCGGGAGGCCTGCGTCCTGATGCGGGCGGCGGCGAAACCGTAGGTGAAGGCATAGCTGCCTTCGGTGCCGACGTGGCCGTTGAGCCGGTAGGGGAACTTCTTACGCCGGCCGGGCAGCTGGCACTCGTCACCCTTGCGGTCGGGGTCGGCGAGCACGCTGAGCTCGAGCACGCCGTCGGTGACCTCGGCGGCGTCGGCGCTGGCCCGCGAGCACGTACGGACGCCGATGTAGCCCTGGTCGCGGGTCACCCACGTGGCGCCCTCCCCGTCGACGGTGTCGGGGTTGTCGAAGTCGTCGGTGAAGGTGGCTTCGGGCGCGTCGTCGGTCGAGACTTCCGCGCCGATGGCGTCGTCGCCGTCGCCGACCAGCACGTGGAGGTCGCCGGACTCGCGGCTGGTGAGCGAGACGTGGCCCTTGCCATCGGTCTCCTCCTCGTCGACCTCGCTCCAGCCATCGTCGCCCTTCGCGACCAGGACGACCGAGGTTCCCTCGTCGACGTCGGCGATCGTGGCGTCCACCACCCAGGCGGCGTCGTCGGCGGACTCGACGTCCTCGCCGTTGGCCGCCAGCTGTGGCAGCACCTGCGCGGTGACGCTGTCGTTCTTGTCGTACGACGGCGGCGTGGCCTCGCCGTCGGAGGAGCTGCAGCCGGTCACGAGCAGGGCGCCTGCGAGTGCGGCGGAGATGAGCGTGGGGGTGTTCCGCATGCGCGCCATTGTGTCGAAGGCACAGTGCACCGGACCAATCGTCCGGCTCCCCCTGTATGGGGGCGAAGCGGTCAGCCGGCGTACCGACCCGCGCCCACGGACACGGCCGCGTGTCCACGGCGGGACGCGCACAGCACTCGGGCCTCGTGCGGCCAACGCGACGCAGCGGTGCGCCGGGACTCGATGCGTGAAAGGTACGCCACGCGGCCCGCGTCGGCGGCCGCCGCTCGGCCGACGATCGCCGGGGCGACGTGACCCGCCGCGAACATCCGACCGACCACCAGCGCGGCGGGCACGGACAGCACGATCCACGCTGCGACGACCAGGACGACCGAGAGGACCATGACCACCTGTTACCCCCCTCACACGCGGACTAATCCTTCTGAGCGCGGAAATGTGACAGCCCTGTCACAGGAAGCTCGGAAGTTCGTCTCTGCCAGTCACCGGCAGTGCGAATCGTCCGTAGGGCGACCCGTCGCTACGATGATGGCTGCTGTCCCCGAGAGAGGCCGTCGCTAACGCCATGACCAACACCCACGTCGACTACCAGCTGAGTCAGTTGGACCAGCTCGAGGCCGAGTCGATCCACATCTTCCGTGAGGTCGCTGCCGAGTTCGAGAAGCCGGTCCTGATGTTCTCCGGCGGTAAGGACTCCATCGTCATGCTCCGCCTGGCGGAGA
The DNA here is from genome assembly GCF_048161455.1 of Nocardioides sp. T5. Lineage (NCBI taxonomy): Bacteria > Bacillati > Actinomycetota > Actinomycetes > Propionibacteriales > Nocardioidaceae > Nocardioides > Nocardioides sp. T5. Next base: position 4,023,744 of record NZ_CP182415.1, read on the forward strand.
AGGCGTTCTTCCCGGCCAAGCTCCCGTTCCCGCTGTTGCAGGTCGACACCGGCCTGGACTTCGACGAGGTGCTGTCCACGCGCGACTCGTGGGTCGAGCGCCTCGGTGCGCGGATGATCGTGGCCACCATCGACGAGGCCATTGCCGCCGGGCATGTGGTCGATGACGGCAAGACCAGCCGCAACCGGATGCAGATCGGCACCCTGCTGGGTGCGATCGAGGAGAACGGGTTCACCGCCGCGTTCGGTGGCGGCCGCCGTGATGAGGAGAAGGCGCGGGCGAAGGAGCGCGTGTACTCCCACCGTGACGACTTCGGTCAGTGGGACCCGAAGATGCAGCGTCCCGAGCTGTGGAGCCTGTACAACGGCCGCATCCACGCCGGTGAGCACATGCGGATCTTCCCGCTGTCGAACTGGACTGAGCTCGACATCTGGCACTACATCCACCGCGAGCAGATCGAGATCCCCTCGATCTACTTCGCCCACGAGCGTGAGGTCATCGAGCGCGACGGCATGCTCCTGTCCCTCGGCCCGGAGATCCAGCCCAAGGGCAACGAGCAGGTCGAGAAGAAGATGGTGCGGTTCCGCACCGTGGGTGACCGTACCCAGACCGGCTGCGTGGAGTCCGAGGCCACCGACACTGCCTCGATCATCGACGAGATCGCCATCGCCCGCGTCACCGAGCGGGGCGCCACCCGTGGCGACGACCGCTTCTCCGAGGCCGCCATGGAAGACCGCAAGAAGGAAGGCTACTTCTGATGGCCAGCACCACCCCCCAGACCAATTCCCAGGCGGACGCCCACACCGCTGCGCAGGGTGAGATGGACCTGCTCCGGTTCGCGACCGCCGGTTCGGTCGACGACGGCAAGTCCACCCTGATCGGGCGGCTGCTGCTGGACTCGAAGTCGATCTTCGAGGACCAGCTCGAGGCAGTCGAGTCCACGTCGCAGTCCAAGGGCTACGACTACACCGACCTCGCGCTGCTCACCGACGGGCTGCGTTCGGAGCGGGAGCAGGGCATCACCATCGACGTGGCGTATCGCTACTTCGCGACGCCGGCACGCAAGTTCATCATCGCCGACACCCCCGGGCACATCCAGTACACCCGCAACATGGTCACCGGCGCCTCGACCGCCGACCTGGGCCTGGTGCTCGTGGATGCGCGTCAGGGGTTGACCGAGCAGTCGCGTCGTCACGCGGTGCTGCTGTCGCTGTTGCGCGTCCCGCACCTGGTGCTGGCGATCAACAAGATGGACCTCGTCGACTGGTCGCAGGAGGTTTACGAGAAGATCCACCGCGAGTTCACCACCTTCGCGACCAAGCTCAACATCCCCGACCTCGAGGTCATCCCGATCTCGGCGCTGCAGGGCGACAACGTCGTCAACCGCTCCGAGAACACCCCGTGGTACTCCGGGCCCACGCTGATGCACCACCTCGAGCACGTCCACGTCGCCTCCGACCGCGACCTGGTCGACACCCGCTTCCCGGTTCAGTACGTCATCCGCCCCAAGTCGGACGCCTACCACGACTTCCGCGGCTACGCCGGCCAGGTCGCCGGCGGGGTGCTGAAGAAGGGCGACGAGGTCGTCGTCCTCCCCTCCGGCATGACCTCGACCATCTCGAGGGTCGAGCTGTTCGACCAAGAGATCGCTGAGGCGTTCCCGCCCATGAGTGTGACGATCCACCTCGAGGACGACGTCGACGTCTCCCGCGGCGACATGATCGCCCGGCCGAAGAACGCGCCCAAGCCCAGCCAGGACATCGACGCGATGATCTGCTGGATGACCAACGAACCTCTCCGCCCGCGGCAGAAGCTCGCTATCAAGCACACCACCCGCACCGGCCGCGCGATGGTCAAGGACATCCAGTACCGCCTCGACGTCAACAGCCTGCACCGCGACCAAGAAGCCGGAGAGCTCGCCCTCAACGAGATCGGCCGCGTCCAGCTCCGCACCACCGTCCCCCTGCTGTGCGACCCCTACTCCAAGAACCGCACCACCGGCTCGTTCATCCTGATCGACGAGGCCACGGGCGTCACCGTCGGCGCCGGCATGATCAACAGCGCGAGCTAGGGGCGGCATGGGGGCCGAAGGCAGCGGTGGACTTGAGAGTGCACCAAAACGAATCCTCATTGCGAATAAGTACTGGCGGCCAGCCGGTGGCGTCGAAAACCACGCCTTCGCCGTCAAAGAAGCACTCGAGTCTATGGGGCACGAGGTATTTCCATTCGCCATGAGCGAACCGGACACGCTTCCTGCCCCACACGGCGACCTGTTCCCTTCTAGCGTCGACTTCCGAAACGAAGGATTTGGGAACAAACTGTCCGCACTGGGACGCGCGACTCTAAGTATCGGCGCCCGCAAGGACTTCAAATCGTTCCTGGATGAAGTTGAGCCCGATGCTGCCTACGTGCTCCACGTGTATCATCAATTGGGAATGCCGATCTTGAACGTCTTGTCAGATCGAGGCATCCCAACAATCTTGAGCCTGCACGACTACAAGATCTCATGCCCCAACTACCGCCTATTCTCCGAGCGCACGCAACGAGTATGCACGCGTTGCCTTGACTCCAAGTACGCCTACCTCACCGCGCCAATCAAGGAGCGTTGCTGGGACAACAGCGTCGGCGCCGGCGTCGCACTCTCAGCCGAGGCCTTATTTACTAAGGCGATGGGCAGCTATGGGAAAGCTGACGTCATCTCGGTCCTGAATGATCTCCAAGAGCACAGCGTCCGAGTTTCGGGGGTTCAGCGGCCCATCATGCGCCTGCCGCACCCCGTTGCACAACTCGGTGACCGCGAGAAAACAGATCGTAAAACCTTCTTATACGTAGGTCGCCTCGTTCCTGAAAAAGGTATCGATGACCTCATCCGCGCAGTGGCTATGACAGGGCATACGCTCCGTATCGTTGGAGATGGACGTTCCGGCGAGGAGCTAAGCAACCTTGCCGAGCAAATGCATGCTGACGTGGAGTTTGTTGGATCGCTCGATGCAGCGGGTGTGGCGCGCGAGTATGCGCAAGCCGTCGCCCTCGTGGTTCCCTCAACCTGGCACGAAGTCAGTCCGTTGGTTGTGTACGAGGCCATCGCGAACGATGTCCCTGTCATCGCTACCGCAATGGGTGGCATGGTCGATCAACTGCGGGACGGTCGTGGGTACCTAGTACCTCCCAATGACCCGGACGCAATTGCAGCCGCGCTCAACGAGGTTTTCGGTGACCAAGTTGCCGCGCAACGAGTTAGCGGACGGGCCCGCAACCATATGCGCGAGACTCAGTCGCCCGAACAGTGGGTCGAGTCTCTACGCGCCCTGTTCCAAGCAGTCGATGTCGAGATCTAGGACTTCGGGCGGGCGAGCGATCGCGCGAACTCACATTACCGGCGCTGGGATCGCAGCTACAACCGCGACAATCCTCTTCGCTCTACTTTGGCTGGTACTTCCTGCGACACAGAGCCAACTTGGGTATGCGAACTTGCGCCTTGGCGTCCTCCTCCTAGCACCTCCGCTGGTCGCGTTTGCGCATCAATTGACTCATCGCGAGGTGGACGTCCTATCTCCATGGATTCTCCTGCCGCTCACAACGTGGCTAACCTTCGCCGCTGGACCCACCGTTCTTCTTGCATCCAACCAACCAGCCGAGGCCGAGTTGCTAGTCGACACTCTGTCGATTGGCGCTCTTAGCTATTTCTTGGGGGTTTTCACCAGTCTCAATTGGGCTCGACAAAGAAGGCGACCGACGTCTGTGCCCCCAGTCAGTCGACGCGCGATCCTTATTCCTTTCGCCGTCGGCGCCTGCGCTATGGCCTGGTACTGGGCGCGAGCGGGCGGGATCCCTGCTATCGGACCCGACTCAGAAACCGCGCGGATTGCGGCGCTCACCGGCAGCGGGATCCCCTTCTACCTGTCCATGCTGCTCATGGTTTCAGTTTGGATCATGGCGGCTGGAAGGTCTGACTTGCCTCGCCCGATTCAACTTTCACTGGCATTCGTTGCAGTGGTATTGCTCGCTTCAACGGGATGGCGCAACGTACCGTTCGCGCTCCTAGCAGTTTCACTCCTGCTGCTCTTCTACCGCAGGGTTGTATCGTTGCGCACCCTGATTCTGGGCGTAGTCATGGCAGTAGTCGGAGCGGTTGGTTTCGGTATCTATAGGGCCGTCTCGTCCGGGATTACACACTACGAAACATCCAAACTCGCCCTAAATGGGCAATACGGTGCCGCTATTTGGGTGTACCTGCGAGATTACACGGCGACATTTAGTCGGAACTTAGTCGATGTGGTTCAACTTGCGGAGAGGTCAGTTCCCGAATGGGGCGAAACGTTTGTTTGGAACATTCTTGCACTCATGCCAGGGTCGGACCGCGAGCCATTCGACCTCGTCCTAAAGCAGCGTCTTGGTCTCGGATTTCAAGGTGGCGGGCTGCCACCAACGATGATGGGCGAACTATTGCTCAATTTTGGCCAAGTGGGCTTAATAATCGGCATGTTCCTTATCGGAATTTTGGCTTCACGCGTGCACGGTATGTTGTCATCTTCATCTATGGCGGCTCGCATTGTCGCCGCCCTCACGCTATATTTCATGGTCTCGGCTATCCGAGGCGGAATCGGCAACGTTCTTTTCAACGTGCTTTGGCTCTCATTAGCAACTGTAGCGATTCTCGCTATTCTATCTCCCGAGACCTCCGAGCGTGTTAAACGCTAAAAGGCTCTGCGCCGCCGCCCTCCCAGCTGATCAAGCGATTTACGCCGCCACCACGCTCCTAGCGACGGTTCTTGGAGCACACTCACTCGGCGTCGAGGACTTTGGTGAGTACGCGCTCGTCGCAGCGATGGCGTCGCTCGGTGTTGGCCTCAGCCGTGCTGTCTCGAGTGACATAGTTCTCCTAGAGCACCGCCGCCCTCAAGAACTGGCGCTGGCCCCACTTTTTCGATGCCTCCTCGTCTCTGCATTCGTGACCGCCTCCTGCGCCGCAGTAGCTGTGGTCGCGTTTCAGTGGACGCATATCTGGCTACTTCTAGGAATTCCTGCCCTCTTTTTGCAGGATTTTGCGCGGTTCACGTATATCGCTACGGGGCGAACGCACCTGTCACTCATCGTCGACGTGCTGTGTTTGGCAGCCCTGACCGTAAGTGGCCTAACCCTTCAAGATCACGTTGCTAGTCCGGCAGGTTGGATAGCGTTGTGGTCACTCGCGGCATTCGCTGGTGTGACCATTGCGTTGGCCGACGGACTTAGACCGTCTATGAAGCCATCAGCTACAAAGGGGCCGATCATTGATGCGCGATCCATAAAGCTTGGCGCCGACTACTCGATTGGCGCGCTGACCTTACAGATCCCGCTCTGGACTATTGCTTCGACCGTCGGGCCGGTCGGAGTAGCAGCGCTTCGTGGAGCAGACTTGCTCCTCGGCCCCCTGCGGGTACTTGGAACAGCTGTCTACGCGAGCGTGCTTCGGTCAGGTCGCGTGGCGTCCGGACTTCGTGCGCACTTCGCCATCGTCGGGCCGTTGCAGGCCGTCACCGTCGTTTGGGGTGTCGTGTTGATGACCTTGCCAGGTTTGGGAATGCTCCTACTGGACTCCGCTTGGCCCGTCGTCCGACCTATCGTCCCAATTGTGCTGACCGGTTTCTGCGCCGTCCTAGTAACTCAGGTACAGTCCGCTCATCTGAAAATCCTGCGGCGCGAGCGCGACCTAATTTGGCTAAGACTTGGCGTTGCGGGAACATCACTCGTACTCAGCGTCGGCGGAGCGCTTGTCGGAGGCGTAATTGGAGCCGCCCTCGGCGCGACGATCACGTCGATTCTAGCCGCGGCCGCTTGGTCTTTTGCCACGCAGAAAACACTAGAGGGTTAACATGAACGAGATTGTGGTTAGCGAAGCCTACAGTGCGAGCAACCTTGGGGATCTGGAGCTCGTTCGCCAGTCAGTGAACGTCGTCTCTGCTACGACCGACAGCGACTTCTACTTGGTTGCTGTGCATCCGGACTCGTTCCCCGACCTCGGACAGCGCCTCGCACTGCCGCGGATCTTCGACCGGCTTGAGTACCGCAAACGATCGGGCGCGGCCCGCGCCGCACTGATCATGTCCTGGGGCCTGAGGCTCGCCGTTCTTTCGTTCATCGCGATCGTTCCGAGCCTGTCGGCGAGAAGACGTCTCGCAGGGCTCTTCCCAAATGCGGCAGTTCGCGCCTACGCCCGTAGCCGACGAGTCGTTGCAGTGGGTGGCGGGTACATCGGCGATCAGTACCGGGCGGAGACTCTGTTGGTTGCTTGGACCTGGTGGTGGTCGTGCAGAGTTGTGGGCCAGGTAGAGACGATGCCGATCTCGTACGAGATCGACAATCCCCGGTTGGGCCGAGTCTTCGCCCGGCTCGCGAAGAACGTCACTATGAGTGCGCGTGACAGCGCGTCGCATCGACGCATGGCCACCCACGGTCTTGAAGCCCGCCTGATTCCCGACCTTGCTTTTCTCAATGCGAGGCCGAGCGCCGGCAGCGTCTCGGGAGGGCACGAACCCGATAGATACTTCGTCTCCCTAGTCGGGCGTGATTACCTCGACCCGCGCCAGTTGGATCGCGTGGTAGACAATGTAGTTGCGACCCTTGAGCGCGCAGGGGCGTCCTCCGTGGGCCTCGTTGCAATGCATGCACCGCTCGGCAACTCTGGAATCGGGGCAGATTGGGAGGCACTCGATGTCTTAGCAGCAAGACTGCGCTCGGCCGACATCGGTTCTTCGCGGGTCGTCGTTGACAGTTATGGCGAATTGATCGATGTTCTAGCAGGCGGCCGGGCCCTCATCGCAGCTAGGATGCACGCGGGAATTGCTGGGTTGTGCGCGGGACTTCCCGTAATGCTTCTCGCATACGAGGATAAGCACTTTGCGATGGCACGCGATCGGGGCCTGGAGCAGCACTGCATCGACATCCGGTCAGAGCGCGAACTTTTCGTGAACTGTTTCGGGCGGACGATGGCGACCGATGCATCGGTCTTTGCCAACAGCGCAAGTGAAGCCAAGAGGCACGTTCAACGTGCCTTTGGTCCGGGAGCGGCTCGCGCTTGAGGAAGGCCGATAGTTGTTTCATGGGCGCGCCAAAGGACCGCACGCGGGACTGCTGCACGGTAGGTGAGATCTGAATCTGTGTCGATGTGTCGGCGCTGGAAGGATGTTCACTATGCCAAAGGCGTTCCCCAAGGAGTTCCGCGAGGACGTGATCCGGGTCTACAAGGACTCGGATGCCTCGATGGCCCAGGTCGCGAAGGACTTCGGCATCTCGCCGTCGTGTCTGAAGCGGGGGCTGTCGATCGACGAACGAGACTCCAGATCGTGCCGCCCCTGCGAGTGAGTCCGATGCGCTGCGTGAGGCGAACAAGCGGATCAAGCTCCTAGAGCAGGAGAACGAGGTCCTGCGTCGCGCGGCCGCCTACCTCTCGCAGGCCAACATGCCGGGAAAATGATGTACCCGCTCGTCCGCGAGCTGTCCGCCAAGGACACCCCGCTGCGGGTGCCCGTGGCGGTGACGTGCCGGGTGCTCAGGATCGCCCGCCAGCCCTACTACCGCTGGCTGAAGTGCCCGGTCACCGACGCCGAACTGACCGCGGCCTACCGGTCCAACGCGTTGTTCGACGCCCACCGCGACGACCCCCGAGTTCGGCTACCGATTCCTGGTTGACGAAGCTGAGGAGGCTCGCGAGTCGATGGCCGAGCGGGCGGCTTGGAGGATCTGCTCCGAGTTGGGTTGGTGGTCCTCGCACGGCAAGAAGCCAGGGCCGCCGGTCCACGACGACCTGTGCGCCGTCGTTGACAAGTAGGGCGTGACCCGGCACGAGTTCAAGGCCGAGGGCTCGAACGAGCTCTGGCTCAGCGACATCACCGAGCACTGGACCGGCGAAGGCAAGCTCTATGTCTGCGCGATCAAGGACGTCTAGTCCAACCGGATCGTCGGCTACTCCATCGACTCACGGATGAAGTCGTCGCTGGCGGTCGCTGCGCTGAACAACGCCGTCGCCCGCCGCCGCTTCGAAGGTGGTGATGTGGCCGGCTGTGTGGTCCACACCGACCGCGGGTCCCAGTTCCGGAGCAGGAAGTTCGTCCACGCGATCAACCGTCACTCGATGGCCGGCTCCATGGGCCGAGTCGGCGCAGCCAGCGACAACGCAGCCATGGAGTCCTTCTTCGCACTGCTGCACAAGAACGTCCTCAACAGCGGCTCTTGGGCCACGCGAGAGGAGCTGCGGATCGCGATCGTCAGGTGGATCGAGAAGACCTACCACCGCCGTCGGAGGCAGGCAACTCTCGGACGATTGACCCCGATCGAATACGAGCTGATCATGACCCCAGCCGCCACCCAAGCGGCCTAACCAAAAACTGTCACCCGTTCGTGCAGCAGTCCGGTCCGAGGTCAGGGCACCTAGTGCTCTGGCCACCCGTCAGACGGATGTTGTCAGCCTTCGTAGTCCCAGTCACGCGGATCCGGGGGCACCCCAAGCGCGCTCGGTTGCGGTCCTGTAGAGCAACTTCTCGTAACCGTCTGCAACGTCATCCCACCGGTAGCGATTCGCAGCGTGCGATTGCGCGTCCCGGCCCCGCGATCGCGAGGCGTCGGCATCCAGGTCATCGGACTTAATTGCGATCGAGACGTCTTCTACTGAACTGAAGAAGCGGCCGTGGCCGGCGGTAACTTCGGTGTTGAAGTCGACATCGAATGCGGTGACCGGCGCGGCACATCCCATTGCCCGAAGCAGCGACGGGTTGGTGCCACCGACCGAGTGACCATGCAAGTAACTGCGGCAATTGGCGTAGAGCTGATTGAGCAGGTCTTGGTCCCACACCCCACCCAAGAAGCGCGTGTCTGAGTCTCCAGCCGCCTCGCGGACCCGTGCCATGTACTCGTCGCCGTACGGAGCTGTGCCTACGACCACCAGGGGGAGCTCCGAACCGGACCCCGCGTAGCCCTCGACAATCACGTCGACGTGGTTCTCGGGCTCCATCCGGGCAACCACCAGGTGGTATTGCCCCTGGGTGAGGTCGAGCTCGCCCAAGCGGTCGGACCCAGGGTCAATGATCGGCGCGCCATAGGCGATGAGGTGGCTCTCACGGCCGTACTCGGCCTTGAGGTAGTCCGCGATCCCCTGCGCATCAGCGATGAGCGCGAGACCCGATCGTGCGGCAACCCGCTCGGCCCGCTTGTAGTACTTGGCACCCAGGCCGGCCCACTTCGCCCGTTTCCACTCCAGACCGTCCATGTGGACCGCGGAAGGGATGCCGGCGGCCTTGAGCCATCCGATGAACGGGGCGTTGCCCGCGTTGAAAAGGATGGCTGCATCGGGTCGCTGCTTCATCGCGTGAAGGACCGAGAGACCGGTGTGGCTCAAGGTCTCGAGCGACCGCCTCTTCACGGCCGGCAGGTGGACGAGTTCCATGCCCAGGTGGGTCTTGATCGATGTGTCGGCGTTGCGGCAGTAGACCGTTACGCGGTGCCCACGCTCGACCAAGCGACGCCCGACCTCCTCGACGGCCGTCTCGAAGCCGCCATAAGCAGCGGGAACCCCCCGAGTGCCGATCATCGCAACGTGCAGCGTCTTGGCCTCAGGCACTGCACGCGCCTCGAGGGTCTCGATGTCAATCTTGGTCATTAGTAGGCCCCTTGTCCCCGAGTGACGGCGCGCACGGTGCGCAGCATGATCATGAGATCGCCCGTGATGGACCAGTTGTCCACGTAGGCGAGGTCGAGACGCTCGGCCTCGTCGAACGACAGGTCGCTGCGTCCGGACACCTGCCACAGCCCCGTCATCCCGGGCCGCACGTACATCCGGCGGCCCATCTGGACGGAGTATTGCTCAACCTCGGCGGCGAGGGAGGGGCGAGGCCCGACCAAGCTCATGTCCCCGCGCAGCACGTCGAGCAACTGGGGCAGCTCGTCGAGGGAGTAGCGTCGGATGAAGCGCCCCACCCGCGTGACACGAGGGTCGTGCCGCATCTTGAAGAGGACCGCATCGGACTCGTTGAGGGTGCGGAGGCCATCCAGTCGCTGCTCGGCGTCGACCGTCATGGACCGGAACTTGGTCATGCGGAACGGCGCGCGATGCCGACCGATTCGCTCCTGGCGGTAGAAGACAGGCCCGGCACTGTCGAGCTTGATCGCCACCGCAGTGACCAACAGAGCTGGCGACAGCAGCACCAGGAGAGCGGCCGCGCCAACGAAGTCAAAGGCTCGCTTCCAGATCCGGTCGGCGCCGGCGTGCTGCGGTTCACTCAGGTGCAGCATGGGCATGCCCGAGACGTCATTGAGGTGCAGCCGCGCGGCAGAGACATCGAGGACGTTGGGGGAGATCATGAGCTCCACGCCCGTGCCTTCGAGCTGCCATGTCAAATCGCGCAGGGATTCGTGGCCGAGGTGCTCAGTGTCGGTCACGACCACGGCGCCTGCCCCGGACACCGTGAGGGCCTCGGCGAAGTCCAGGCTGGCGGACATGACCGGAATTTCGCCAGTTGAGCCGTCGAGGCGGGCAACGGGTGCGTGGGCGTCCGGGATCCACACACCTCCCACGGCGTATCCCGCCGTGGGGTGCTTGTCGAACCAACGCGCCAACTGGGTGGCGGACCGCGCGCCGCCGACGACAAGAACCTTCGTCGTGGCCGCGCCGTGGGTACGCGCTCGGTGCAGCCCCACCCTGGCGAGCTTGCGCTCCACCAGGAGGCCGACAAGCCCGAGCGGAAAGGCCGTTGCGAGGTACAGCCGTGAGGCATCGATCTGGAGGGCCAGCGAGATCATGGCGAGCACGGCAAAGACGCGGAACGTCGCGACGATCACTCGCCGATATTCCTCGGGTCCATGCCCGACAACGATTGGGCTCCGCGACTGGTGGATCTGAAGGGAGATCCACCACACCGCGGCCAGGACGAGTCCTAGCGCTGGGTACGAAACGCCCAAGCCATCCACCTGCGGGGCTGCAGTCGACCCGAACCGCACCAGCTGAGCGGTCCCGAGTGCGATGCCCAGGACGAAGAGGTCGCCCACCAGTAGTGCTCGCGCATGCCGCCGGCGCCACTCCGATGCGTCACTCGCCTGGCGGTCGACGACCTGAATCGATCGGCGCGCTACGTCGGGCCGAGGCCGAACGACCTCAGGCACACGGCTCACTACGGACATTTGCATCCCCCACGGATGACTTGGACCCCGAGAGGGTTCCCGGGAACGACGTCAACCAACCCCTGACTGACACCCATACGCTAAGCGACAGTCAGGGGTTTCGTGGAAACTTGGACGAAGTTGAAACGTCTGCGGTGTGTGCCGTTGCTCACCCGTTGCGTTCGACCTCACCCCTATGGATGGTCGTAGCCATCGATGTGGGCGGAGCCATCCTTATGCGGCGGGCGAGTGACCCGAACGGACTACTGGCAACCGGTCGGACTTTGTTTTTGCCAGAATTCAACAACTCTGCTCGCCCACCCCTCACAATGGCCGGATGGACGCTCGTCAGGCCGAACTGCTCGCGCAGGCCGATGCCCACGATCTGGGTCGCCGACTGCGCTCGATCCGCGTTGCTCTAGGGCTCACCCAGGGCGAGGTGGTGGGCGACACCATGTCCGTCGCCTACCTCTCGCGCCTGGAGACAGGTGCCCGCCGACCGACTGTCAAGGCGCTCACCGCCCTTGCCATGCGACTCGACGTCACCATCGACTCATTGCTCGAGACGGACACCGAGCCCGGGCAGGACTCCGACGAGGTACGGCTCGCACTGGACTACGCCGAGCTGGCGCTCGAGTCGGGTGAGGCGGCCGAAGCAGCCCACCACATCGACACCGCCTTGAGCGGTCTCAACGACAGCGCAGGTGCGGGTCTGCGGGAACGCGCCAAGCTCCTGCACGCCCGCTCGCTGGAAGCAAGCGGCCGCGAGGACGACGCCATCATCGAGCTCGAGACACTTCTCGAAAGCGATGCCCTCAGCGGACTCGGCCTCATCAAGGCCGGCATCGCCCTCAGCCGCATCTACCGCGAGACCGGCGACCTGGGTCGCGCCATCACGTGCGGCGAGGAGGTGCTGGCACAGCTCGACGTCGCCGGGCTGAAGGCGAGCGACGAGGCGGTGCAGCTCTCCGTCACCGTTGCGGCCGCCTACTTCGAGCGGGGCGACACCGCCCACGCCGTCCGATTGTGCGCCAAGGCCATCACCCAGGCCGAGACGCTCAATTCACCGCGAGCCCGGGCCTCGGCCTACTGGAACGCCAGCGTGATGCAGGCCAACCGCGGCGACATCACGGCGGCGGTGCCGCTGGCCGAGCGCGCGCTCGCCCTGCTCGGCGAGGGTCAGGACGCCCGCAACCTGGCACGCCTGCGAGCCGAGGTGGGCCGACTCCAACTGGAGCTGGAGCCGCCGGCCGTGGACGACGCCCGCAACAACCTGCAGCAGGCCGTCGCGGAGATGGAGTGGAGCAGCGCCACTCCGATGGACCGTGCGTGGACCGTGCTGGGTCTGGCCCGAGCAGCGTTCCTCACCGGTGACCATGACGAGTGCCGTCGCCTGCTGACGGACGTGCACGCCACCTCAGACGGGCAGTCACCGCTGGCAGAAGCCGAGGCACTAGCCCTCGAGGGACGGATCAGTGCGGCGAGGGCCGACACCGGCGAGGCGGCGCGCTGCTACCAGGCCGCGGTTCTCAAGCTGTCGAGCATCGGAGCGGACAAGAGCGCCGCACAACTGTGGTTCGACCTCGCCGCGCTCCTGGAGAGCGTCGGCCTGGTCGAGGCCGCTAGCGACGCCTACCGTCGCGCCGCGGCCTCGACCGGGCTGCGTGCTCGCACGACCGCTCCGGCGGTTGCGCACGAGCTCACGTCGTAGGAGCGGGGCTCAGCAGCACCAGATGTTGCGCATCTGGACGTCCTCGCGGGGCGCGGCGACGGCGGGAGCAGAGGCCGTGCCGGCGATGCTGGCGAGGGCGGCGGCGGCGACGACGATGCGAGCGATGTTCTTCATGGGGTGACTCCTTGGGGTGGGGTTGGGCTGACCGAGCGTGGCAGCGAACCGTCCGCTCGCGGCGATTGTGTCAAAAATGCTGCGGAGCCGCGTCGGGTCTGGCAAACTCAGTCAAGACAGATTGGCAAACGCCCCCGCTGAGATGTCTCGCTCGCGAAGTGCCCCCACCTCCGAGCCAAGTAGATGCGCTTCACCCCACGGAGCGCCCGGAGCCCCCCGCACCCCACGCGGGGGGCCCATTTTTGTCGTACCCCGGTCTGTCAGGACGACCACGCCTAGACATCCCACGGCTCTAACGCGTCAAGCGGCGGCGGGGTCCACGGTGGTGGTGCGGTGGGCCCATGCGGTGTGTTCGTCGTAGGGGGTGTGGTGCTTGAGGCAGCCGTGCAGGACGCCGACGAGTCGGTTGGCAAGGGCGCGTAGGGCTTTGTCGTGGCCGTCGCCGGCAGCGCGGTGTGCGTCGTAGAACGCCCGGGCGCCGGGTGAGGTGCTGAGCGCACAGAATGCTTGTTGTCTCAGGGCGTCGCGCAGTCTCTTGTTGGTCTTGTAGCGGGCGAGCACGACGTGGCTCTTGCCGGAGGCCTTGGTGATCGGCGACGTGCCGGCGTAGTTCTTGCGGGCCTTGGCGTCGGCGTAGCGGGTGGGGTCGTCCCCGAACTCGGCGAGCACCCGGGCGCCGAGCACTGCTCCGAGCCCGGGTTGGGATCGAATCAGCTCAGCGGCCGGGTGTCGGCCAAAAGAGGCCTCGAGCTCCTGTTCCAGCGTGGTCGTGGCCTGGATCGAGGCGCTGAGGACCCCGACGAGTGCGGCGACGCTGGCACCGAATGCATCGGCGACCAGGGGCGGCTGTTCAAGTTGCTCGCTGCGCAGCGATGTATGGATGTCCTCGGTGCGCTGGACCAGGTAGCGGCGTCGTCCGCCACGGCGCAGCGCGGCCGTGATCTGGGTCCGGGTCAACCGCCTGCCTCGAGCCGGGGTGGGCGCGATCGCCAACACGGCGAGCGCATCGGGGTGGGTGAGGTCGTCGAAGGCCGCCAGCGCAGCGGGGTAGAACTCCCGCAACGTCGAGCGCAGCTGGTTGGCCTGCTGGCCCCGCATCCAGCACAGCGACTGGTGCGAGCGGGCCAGGACCTTGATCGCTTCGGCCAGCTCGGTGTCGCCGGCGATGGGGCGGTGCCGGTGGGCGTCGGTGCGGACCAGGTCGGCCAACACCCGGGCATCACCGGGGTCGCTCTTCGCCCCCGACGTCACGTGCCGTTCCCGGTAGCGGGCCACCGACATCGGGTTCACCGCGTACACCAGGTAACCGGCAGCCAGCAGCGCCTGGACCCACGGCCCGCGGTCGGTTTCGATCCCGACCACCACCTGTGGCGGCTGCTCAGCACCGCTGCTGTGCTTACCGATCAGCTCATGCAGCCTCGTGATTCCGGCGACTCCCTCGGGCAGCCGGCCGGTGGCCAACAGCCGTCCTTCCTCGTCGAGGAGCGCGATGTCGTGATGCTCCTCGGCCCAGTCGTTCCCGACGTACAACCTCATCGGCTCTTCTCCTGTCCCCTCGACCTGTCGTCGTCCACGAGAAGGTTTGCAGCGCCCTAATGGATCAGTGCTCACCGCCACTGCGGGGCCCGTCATCCCACCAGCCGTCCCTACCTTCCCGGTCAAACCGGTGGGGGCACGATCTAGGCGTGGATCTCAATGGATCTGGGTGACCAAGTGCTCACCCACCGGCTGGACTCAGCACCACCATGACCGAACGACACGGGGTACGTCCCCATTAGGGTGGCGCTCATGCCCAGCACCGACGAGCTTCCGCGCCGCGCGGCAGCCGTGGTCGCCCACATCACTGCCTTCGGCGTCGTGGTGCCCGTGCAGGCCAGCGACGAATTACGGCAGCCCATCAAGGACGCTTGGCGTGACGCTCTGACCGATGATGGCCCGACGACCGACCCGGTCGACGCCATCGGGCCCGACGTCGAGAGCGCCCTGCACCATCTGTCCCCCGCCGTGACGACTGCCGCAATCGACCAGCGAGCCGGCGAGCTGGTCATGCTGCACGCGGCTGCCCTCGCCGATCCGAACAGTGGGCAGACCGCGGTGCTGGTCGCTGCCTCGGGCACCGGCAAGACCACGGCATCGATGACCCTTGGCAAGACGTTCGCGTACCTGACTGACGAGACGGCGGCTATCACACAAGCCGGCGTCGTGCTGCCCTATCGCAAGCCCCTGTCGATCATCGACGGCGGACACTTGAAAAAGCAGATCGCCCCGTCCGACCTGGGTCTGCTGCTGACCGAGCGAGAGTGCCAACTGGCAGCCCTGCTAGTCATCGAGAGAAGCCCGGACCACGAAGGCGAACCGGTAGTCGAGCTTCTCGACACGGTCGACGCCATTGCGGCGATCGCACCGCAGTCGTCCTACCTCCCCAGCATGGAGAAGCCCCTCCACCGACTGGCCGAGCTCATCCATCTCGTCGGCGGCGCCCGCCACGTGCGCTACTCCGAGTCGGCCGACCTGGAGCCCGTACTTGCCCGGCTCCTCGCGGTGTCGTCGTGATCATTCGTCGCGGCGTGCTGACCGACCTGTACGTCGAGGACGACCGCAGCGTGGTCATGGTGGCCGAAAGTGTCCTCGGCCTGTCCCCCGTGGCCACCGCCATCCTGGAGGCGGTTCCCGAAGGTATGACGGCCTCCCTGAGAGCCGTCACCGATCACGTGGTGGCGACTCTCGGCCCGCCCAACGAGGGCCCGTCTGCCGATGACATCACCCGCCAGCATGTCTGGGACCTGGTGGCGCACGGGGTCCTGGAGGTCGTGGACGAGGGTGGTTCGCTGCGTGAGGCAAGCCAGCCCCTATCCGACGGGCAGCCGGGCGCCGTTGACGCCGAGGACTCAGCGTTGGCCGTCAATGCCCTACGTGAGGCACTACGCCATCTGCGTTCCAATGCTCCGGGGCGCTGGCCCGCCCCGGCATCAATAAGCCCTAGCGCCCTGGTGAGGGCGGCCCGACTGCATCACGTCGTCCCGTACCTCGCGGGCCACCTCGATCGACTCGACCTCCCGTACCAAGCGAGGTCGCAGCTGGAAGCGGTGGCTAGTCGCCAGCACGCGGGGGCCACCATCCTGGCGGCCGACCTGGCCGTGGCCATGGAAGCGTTGGAGGGCGCCGGCGTACGGGCCCTCGCGTTCAAGGGTGTGTCCCTTGCTGCGCAGGCGTACGACAACTACCTCATCCGAGGGGCGGGCGACCTCGACCTGCTGGTGTCGCCCGAGGAGCTGACCGACGCCCACCTCGCGCTGTGGCAGGCAGGTTGGAGGCCGGCAGCGGGCTACCCCGTCCCGGACGTTTCCTGGGGGTGGCGGCACTTCGTTCGTACGGGGAACGAGCTCACCTTGTCGGGGCCGGGGAGCGACATCGACCTTCACTGGGATCTCGCGCCGACACGTGGCACCTTTCCCGACTTCGAGACACTTTGGTCGCGGCACGCGGTCGTATCGGTGGCCGGCCACCCCATACCCACACTCGCCGCTTATGACGCCCTGGCGCACTCGGCCGGGCACGCGGCGAAGGACGGATGGCGATGGTTGCGCAGCTTGGTTGACGTTCACACCCTCATGGCCGACCCCCAGACCTGGCTTCAGGCGGACCGACCGCTGCGGAGCGACCAGCTACTAACAGTGGGGCTGGCAGCCCGTCAGCTCGGAATGCCAGCCGAGGTGCCTCTCATCGTGAGCCTTGCAGCAGGACGAGTCGACGACACGACTTTGGAGCGCGTCCTCTTGCAGCAGCAACAAACTGCGCCCGAGCACCGGTCGGCCGCCACCCCGGGGGTCGAGTTCCTCCAGAGGCTGCAAACAATTCGACTCACGAGCGGGACGGCGACAGAAGCCGCGCGATTGTTCGGCCGTAGCGCCCTTCCGCCGTGGCTCACCGCGCAGGAGCCGTCGGCTCGAGCGTGGGAGGCCGTGCCAAAGGTCCTCGAGCGCAGACTTCGGGAAGTCCTGCGCAAGGGGCTGGCACGGCGGCACGCGACGCGCGCCTGACGAATCAGTGGCTGTGTGCGCTGCCGCTCGTCCACTCTCGAGGGTCAATCGTCCCGATCGCGACAAGGTTCCCCTTGGAGTCGCGAGCCATCAGAGTGGCGCCCACCTTGCCCTGGGAGTTGTCCGTTCCCTGGAACTGGACGTGGATGTTGGCCGTCGTTCCCTGGGCGATGTCGGGGCCTGCATACGTGGCGGATGCGGTGGCGACCATGGATGCCTTCGTGATCGAGGACGACCACGATGCGGCGGGGGAGAAACTCGAGACCACGACAGTTGACAGTTGAGCTGTCTTGCCGCCACCGGTCTGCTCATAGGTGAACTGGACCTGCAGGCCCTTGAGGGCCATGTTGTTGCAGACCACCGACAGGTCCCAGGACACGTACTTCGTACTGCCGTCACCGTGCTTCACAGGCGTGATCGACGAAACCGTGGCCGTCGGCAGGATCGCCGTACCAGGCGTGGCCGCAGCGATGTTCGGCGTCGCGACGACGACGGTGACCGCCGAAGCGGACCACGCTGCCCCACGCAGCGCGGTCCGACGGCTGATGCCCGAAGACGGGCGTGACTGACTGGTGAGCTGATCGCTCATTCTGGTGCCCCCACCTGAAGTTGTGAGTGGTCGCCCCCGACCACTGCCGGTCAGCATCTGCCGTCCGGGTGATCGGAACGCTATACATCGAAACCTCCGACCCCGCCGCGTTTTACTGGAAAGAGGGTTTGGTCGCTGAATGTTGTACTTCTCCACGGGCACCCCCAATCGCGGGACGCCCCTCGCACGGGGACCTACGATTCTGGAGACGTCCCGGCTATCGGAGGGGGAGCCGTGGAGCTCGCTGACTACCTGCGCATCCTGCGCAACCACTGGATCGCCGTGACGGCGTTCGTCCTGGTGGCCGCGCTGGCCGCCTTCGGGTGGAGCAGCCTCCAGCCCAAGGTCTACGCCGCCAGCTCGTCGGGGTTCGTGACCTCCGGCGGCGGTGGCGACCCCGGCCTCGACAGCCTCAACGACTCGCTGTCCAAGTCGCGCGCGGCGTCGTACGTCGTCCTGGCGAAGGACCGCGAGACCGCGTCGCTCGTCATCGACGACCTCGGCCTCGACACCTCCCCCGAGGGCCTCGTCGGCAGCATCGACGCCGCCCAGACGCCTGACACGGTCATCATCTCGATCACCGCCCGCGCCGGCACGCCCGAGGAGGCGCAGCAGCTCGCCGACGCCTGGGTCGGCGCCCTCGCGGAGCGGGTCAAGGACATCGAGGCCGGCAAGTCCAACGGCGGCCAGGGCCAGGGCATGCGCATCGAGGTCTCCGAGTCCGCCCAGCTCCCGACGAGCCCGGTCTCCCCGCAGGTCGAGCGCAACGTGCTCCTCGGCGCCGTGCTCGGCGCCCTCCTCGGCCTCGGCTACGCCGTCGTCCGCTCGCTGCTCGACCGCCGCATCCGCTCCAGCGAGGACGTCGAGCGCGACACCGGCGTCCCCGTCGTGGGCTCGGTGCCCGACGTCGGCAAGGCGCCCGGCATCTTCGTCGGTACGTCGACCGGCACCGCCGCGCTCGCAGCCGAGGGCGTACGCCGCCTCCGCACCAACCTCTCCTACATGGACGTCGACAACCCGCCCCGCGCGATCGTGGTCACGAGCCCCAAGCAGGGCGACGGCAAGTCGACCGTCGCGGCCAACCTGGCCGCCGCCATCGCTGGCTCCGGGCAGGTCGTGACCCTCGTCGACGCCGACCTGCGTCGGCCCACCGTCGCGGCCACGGCCGGGGTCGACGACACCGTCGGCCTCACCGACGTGCTGACCGGCCGCCTCGAGCTGGCCGACGCCCTCCAGTCGCACCCGACCATCGAGGGCCTCCAGGTGCTCACCTCCGGCTCGCGCCCGCCCAACCCGAGCGAGATCCTCGGCTCGCAGGCCATGCGCGGCGTCATCGCCGACCTCACGGCCAAGGGGATGCTCATCATCGACGCTCCCCCGCTGCTCCCCGTGACCGACGCCGCCGTCGTCGCCCACGCGGCCGACGGCGCCTTCGTCGTGGTCTCGGCCGGTCGCACGCTCGACACCGAGCTCGACAACGCCCTGGGCCACCTGCGCACCGTCAACGCCCGCCCGCTCGGCATCATCCTCAACCGGGTGTCGAAGCGCACCGTGGGCGCCGGCAACTACGGCCACTACGGCTACGGCACCGACGACTACGTCGAGAGCAGCAGCCGCCGCAAGACCAAGGGCTGACCCGAGGACCCATCCAGTCCGGGCGAAGGTCTGGTCCAGCGGACCAGACCGGTCGCGGGTCGGATCAAGGTTTCCCGCACGTTCCCAACAGCCCGGCTGCAACGCCCGGAAGTCGACCTACGCTCGCCGAACCGGCCCGTGGGGGTGCCGGCTTTCGCCGATGTGGGGGTGCACCGTGTCCGATCCGACACGCATGGGATCGACCGTGCTGAGCAGACGGGCCGCCGTCCGCGGAGCCGTATGGGCCCTGCCCGCGGTCACCGTCGCGACGGCCGCACCGGCCTTCGCCAACACCTCGGGACGGCCCGTGATCACGGAGCTCGTCGCCTCCTACGTGCCCGGCCAGCCGGAGGAGCTCACCGTGTCGGCGACCGTCACCGGCTTCGACGCGAGCTATCAGCTGGCGCTCACCATCCCCGCCGGGCTCTTCGAGAGCGTCGGCTCGGCGACGGCCTCCGGGCCGACCAGCACGGGCCTGGACACCAGCCACACCGTGCTCTTCACCGGCACCACGTCCGACTTCCGGGCGAAGCTCATCCTCGGGTCGCAGACCGAGCTGCCGTGGCGAGGATTCCACGGTGCGGCCTTCACCCTCAGCGCGATCGCCCTGTCGGGCGCCCAGCAGTCCGACCCGACGCCGGCGGCCGTTCCGCCCTGCGACATGCCCACCGCTCCGCTCAGCACCGAGGCGACCGCGGCCGCCACCCTCGGGCGCCTCTCCGCCTACGGCATCGCTGCCGACTACGGATACCCCGGGGTCATCGGGAGGATCGTCCTCGTCATCTCGGTCCCCAAGGTCGCCGGCGCAACCAAGCCCGAGACCGCGGGCATCCACAGCGCATGGACGCGCACCGACGTCGTCGAGGGGTCGGACAGGTGGCTCTACCGCTTCACGACGACGCAGTCGCACCACACCTCCAGGACCGGTCCGCAGGCCGGCAACTCCGACCGCGGCCCCGCCCCCGATGTCTCCGGCGGAGGTCACTACGAGTTCTGGGCCGACATGCAGGGCATGCCGCCCTCGCTGGTCAACAGCGACGCGGTGTTCAACTTCTCCGTCGAGGGCGACGCTGATGCGCGGTTCTGGCGGCTGGGGACCATCATGGCCTGAGGGGCACGGCTCAGCGGGGCAGCAGCACGCAGACGCTGGTGCCCTCGCCCAGGGTGCTCTCGAGCGACACCACCCCGCCGTGGGCCTCGACGATGCTGCGCACGATCGTGAGGCCGAGACCGGTGCCGGAGACCTGGCGGCGGCGGGCGTTCTCCCCGCGGTAGAACCGGTCGAAGACCTGCTCGACCTCGCTCGCGTCGATGCCCGTGCCCTCGTCGGTGACCGTCAGCACGACGTGCTCCGCGCGCACGGCCAGGTCGACCGTCACGACGCAGCCCTCGTGGCTGTAGGCGATCGCGTTGCACAACAGGTTGTCGAAGACCTGGCGCAGGCGCATCCCGTCGGCGACGGCCGGCAGCGCGTTGGGCACGCTGGTCGAGATCCGCACGCCCCGGCTGTCGGCGTCGAGGGAGGCCGCGTCGACCGCCTCGCACAGCAGGACGGCCAGGTCGACGCGGTAGGGGTCGACCAGCGGCGAGCCCGCCGAGACCCGCGTGGTGAAGAGCAGGTCGGCGACCAGGTGCGAGAGCCGCAGCATGTTGCGCCGGGCCGCGGTCACCTGCTGGGAGCCCTCGGGCGTGACGTCGGTCGACTCGTCGAGCAGCTCGAGGTAGGCCAGCGCCGCCGTGAGCGGCGTACGGAGCTCGTGGGAGATCGTGGAGACGAACTCGTCCTTCACGCCCATCGCACGGACCAGGTCGGTGACGTCGTGGTAGGCCAGCACCGCGCCCGTCAGCTCACCCGAGCGGTCGAGCACCCGGCGCGCGGAGACCGACAGCGCCCGGCGCGAGTGGGGGTCCTCCCCCACCCACAGGCGTACGTCGTCGAACTCCTCGCCGCGCGTGGCCCGCACCGACGGCATGTCGGCGTGGGCCAGCAGCCGCTGGTCGGCGTCGTAGGCGAACCCGGCCTGTCCCGCGCGGCCGTGGTGGCCGTCGGGGAAGGCGAGGTCGAGGAACTCCCGGTGCCGGCCGTTGGTGGCGACGTAGCGGCCCTGGGCGTCGATCTGCAGCAGCCCGACGGCGACGCCCTCGAAGACCGCCTGGGCCGTACGACGATCCGCATCCGCCGCGGCCTCCGCGGCGTCGAGCCGGTCGACGAACGCCTGGCGCTCGCTGAGGTCGACGATCTGGGAGATGAAGTGGATCGGGGTGCCCATCGGGTCGCGCAGCAGTGCGACGGACAGGTCGCCGACCAGGATGCTCCCGTCGGCGCGGAGGTAGCGCTTGGTGATCCGGTAGGAGCTGATCTCCCCGGCGAGCGTCTGCGCGAACAGGCGCAGGTCGGTGTCGAGGTCGTCGGGGTGGGTGATGTCCTGGAAGGACAACGTGGCGAGCACGTCGGCGTCGTGGCCGAGCATCTCGCACAGCGCGACGTTGGCCGTCACGAAGCCGCCCGACGGGGACACGATGGCCATCCCGACCGGCGAGTGCTCCATCGTCAGGCGCCAGAGCTCGTCGGTCTCGAGCGCGGGCGCGGGCGCCATCTCAGCGACCATCACCCACCTGCTCTCTCCACGACACAGCCCGAAACGCGGCGCACAGCCCGAACGGCCACGGTAGGTCGCGCGCGGCCCCGCCGCCGGAGGTGTGGGGGAACAGTGGCGAAAATGAGAGGAACGCCCCGCACTGAGCGTGCGGGACGTCCCTCCTGCGGTCTGGACCAGTCGTGCTCAGCCGACCACGACGAGATTCCGCTCACGCTCCAGCTCGGTGGTGCGGGCGCTTGCCTCGACCGCTCCCTCGCCGCCGGTGAAACCCAGCAGGACGAGGGGGATCGAGGCGAGCGACGGCAGGATGCGCGTACGCAGCCGCTGCCGCTTTGTCGCATCGACCCCTGCTGTGGTCCACGTGAGGCTGCCTGACTCGATGCGCTGTCGGGTGACCCGACAGGCCCGCCCCGGCAGTCCCCGCGTCTCGGCGTAGAGCTCCTCCTGCAGCTCGGGCGCTGCGCGGCCCTGGAGCACGAAGCCCAGGAGCCGGGCGAAGTCGTCGGGCTCGAGCGGCGGGATGGCGACGATCGCCTCACCCCGGGTGTCCTCGGACTCGTCGATAGCGGCGACAGGCACGAGCATCAGCTGATCGCATGCGCGGGCCCGGGCGTGCAGCAGCTCGGCCAGCCCGCGGCTCCAGCGACCCTGGTCGGGCAGCAGCTCGATGGTCGTCCGACCGTCGAGCGCGAGGCCGTGGTCGGCGCCGGTCATCCCGAGCGCCCGGCCCGCCTCGCGGGCGACGGTGTCGCGGCCTGAGCCGGCCTCGCCCGCCAGCCACACCACTCCGCCCTCGCCCTCGGGGTCGATCAGCCACGCCATCGCACCCGAGACGACCTCCGCGACCTGGGTGTCGCGGCCGATGACCGTCTCGCGCGGCGGCCACTCGTGGCAGCCGCCGACGACCTCGAGGTAGAGCGCCCGCGTCTGGGGCGCCGGGTCGACGCCGTAGTCCTCGGCGAGTCGCAGCCGAAGCCGCTCGAACTCCTCGACCGGCTTCGCGGCCTCACCCATCGCGTACCAGGCGCGCATGAGGGCCCGCGTCGAGCGGTCCGTGACCTCGATCTCCGCCGCCCGCTGCGCGAAGGCCAGGGACTGGCGCCAGTCCGCGCACCGCCCGGCCGCCTCCGCGCCGTCGAGGAGGAGGTCCATCCGCTCCGCGCGCAGCTCGGCCCGCGCCTCGTGGAGCCAGGCGCACTCGCTGCCCGTCACGTCGAGGTCGCCCCCGTAGAGCTCCTCGGCCTCCCGGACCGCCTCGACGATCCGCGCAGGGCCGCCGTCCACCCGGCCCGCGTCGACCCGGGCGCGCATCGCCCGGAAGGCGTCGACGTCGACCCACGCGTCCAGCAGCAGGCCGTGGTCGGCGCGGACGATGCTCTCGGTCCCCAGCACCCGACGTACGTGGGAGACGGCCGTGCGGAGGCTGGTGCCGCCTCGGACGGGTCCGGCGGCTGGCCAGAAGAGGTCGACCAGCAATTCGCTGGGCACCGGGGTGCCGCGCGACAGCGCCAGCACCCGGAGCAGGTCGAACGACTTCGCCGTCCGCCAGGCCTCCGCCTCGACTCCTGCTCCTTCGCGATCACGCACACACGTGCGTCCCAGCAGCCTCACGGCAGGCCGCCCGTCATTCGGTTGGTCCATGCTTCCCCCCGGTCGCACTCACTTCCCGGTGTCGAGGGTGCCCGGGCTCCGTCCGGCCGCGAGGCGTTTCGGCCTGCTCTTACCCCATCCGGGGGTAGTTGCCTAGACCGGCCCCGCAGATTTCACGCGCTGTTCACGCAACGGTTTCCACACTGCCCGGACGTGGCCGAGGGGCCTCGTGCAGCCCGCGAACGGGCCGGAACGGACAGGGGAGTGGGGATCATGAGATCGACGAACACGAGAAGGGCGACCGGGTTGAGCGGGGCCCGGGCCGCACTGGTAGGCGCGCTGGCGACCGCGCTCGCGGTCACGGGCACGACCGGCATCGTCGCTCCGCCCGGGGCGAGCGCAAAGGACACGAATCCGGACTTCGTGCTGATCGAGGAGGACCTCGAGCACATCCTCAAGCAGATCCAGATCGCCGAGGCGCACGCCGCCGGCGGGCAGCTGCTCTGCGCGTCGCGGACGGACACCACCGGGAAGTGCGTCCCGGACCCGGCACTGCCGCTGGGCCTCCGGACCGTCGACGGCTCCTCCAACAACCTCCTGCACCCCGAGTACGGCGCGGCGGACCAGCCATTCCCCCGCACGTTGCCGGTCCGCTGGCGCCGGGCTGAAGCAGTGCCGCCCGGCGCGCCCGGCAACAACCCCGCCAACACCGCCATGTGCGAGGCGGGTGAGACCTGCTACGCCCAGAGCCAGGGGTTCGTCTACGACTCCGAGCCGCGCATCATCAGCAACCTGATCGTCGACCAGACCCTGGCCAACCCGGCTGCTGCGAACGCCGCCGCCAACACACCCGGCTCGACGGTCGACGCCGACGGGAACGTCTTCATCCCCAACACCGCGCCGGACGAGGGCCTCTCGGCCCCCTTCAACGCGTGGTTCACCTTCTTCGGCCAGTTCTTCGACCACGGACTCGACCTGGTCAACAAGGGCGGCAACGGCACCCTGGTCGTACCGCTTCGCCCGGACGACCCGCTCTACGTCGAGGGCAGCCAGACCAACTTCCTGATGCTCACGCGTGCCACCCGCTATCCCGGACCGGACGGCGAGGTCGGCACCGAGGACGACGTCCACAACAACCAGACGACGCCGTTCATCGACCAGAACCAGACCTACACGTCGCACCCCTCGCACCAGGTCTTCCTGCGCGAGTACGAGCTCCGTGACCACGACGACGACCCGGCCACCCCGGACGCGCCCGTCGACACCGGGCGACTCCTCGACGGCACGCTGCCGGGCGGCGGCACCGGCGGGCTCGCCACGTGGGCCGACGTCAAGCGCCAGGCCCGCGAGGTCCTCGGCATCGACCTGGTGGACCTCGACGTCCTCGACGTCCCGCAGGTCGACGTCGACCCCTACGGCAACTTCGTCCCCGGTGACAACGGCTTCCCGGTGCTGCAGATGACCGACGGCACGGAGGTCGAGGGCGACACGGCCTCCCCCGCGCCCACCGCGGACGCGGCGGGCACCAACCACGCCTTCCTCGACGACATCGCGCACGGCGCCACGCCGGACCCCGACGACCTCAGCGGCTACGACAACGTCGCGCTGGGTGAGCACTTCGTCACCGGTGACGGCCGTGGCAACGAGAACATCGGCCTGACCTCGGTCCACCACGTCTTCCACTCCGAGCACAACCGGATGGCCCAGGCCATCGAGGACGTCCTCGACAAGCCGGAGAACGCGCAGCTCAAGCTGGCCTTCGAGGGCAAGGCGAACACCTACCAGGAGCTGCTGGGCGAGGAGACGATCCCGGACGGCCCGGAGGCCGACGACTGGTCCTACGAGCAACGGCTCTTCCAGGCCGCCCGCTTCCCGACCGAGATGCAGTACCAGCACCTCGTCTTCGAGGAGTTCGCCCGCAAGATCCAGCCGGCCATCGACGCGATCGTGCTCAACGAGAACAGCTACGACGCCACGATCAACCCGGCGATCGCCGCGGAGTACGCCCACGTCGTGTACCGCTTCGGCCACTCCATGCTGACCGAGGACATCGAACGCAACCTGCCCGGCGTGACCGGCGTGGAGGACGTGAGCCTGCTCGACGGCTTCCTCAACCCACGCACGTACGACAACGACGGGGCGCTCACGCCCGACCAGGCGGCCGGCGCCGTCATCAACGGCACCACCAACCAGGTGGGTGGCCAGATCGACGAGCACGTGATCGACACGCTGCGCAACGACCTGCTCGGGCTGCCCCTCGACCTGGCCGCCATCAACCTGGTCCGGGCCAGGGACGCGGGCGTCCCCCCGCTGCAGGTGGCTCGCAAGACCTTCTTCGAGGAGAGCGGCGACCCGATGCTGGAGCCGTACGACAGCTGGGTCGACTTCGGCCTCGGCATGAAGAACGGCGACAACTTCGGGCGCGCGTCGGAGTTCCCGAACGCCTCGCTGGTGAACTTCGTCGCCGCCTACGGCACGCACGACACGATCACCGCCGCCCAGACGGTGGTCGAGAAGCGCGCCGCGGCGGACCTCATCGTCAACGGCGGTGTCGACGGCACCGGCGGCCCTGCCGACCGGCTGGACTTCATGAACAGCACCGGCGCCTGGGCTGATCAGGGGGGCGACACGATCACCGGTCTCGAGGAGGTCGACTTCTGGGTCGGCGGCCTCGCCGAGGCCCTCGAGCCGTTCGGCGGCATGCTCGGCTCGACGTTCAACTACGTCTTCGAGAAGCAGATCGAGGACCTGCAGTTCGGCGACCGCTTCTACTACCTGTTCCGCAACCAGGGCAACCAGCTCTTCTCCGCCCTGGAGGGGAACTCGTTCGCCGGACTCATCCAGCGCAACACCGACGCCACCCTGCTGCCGGCGGACATCTTCGCCGTCCAGGACCCCTACATCGACCTGGAGAACCTGCCCGACCCGTGGCCGGTCGGACTCGTCCAGATGGCCGACGGCACGTTCCGCTGGGACGGCGACGAGCACGTCGAGATCCACGGCCTCCGCGACGCGGACGACAAGATCCGGGCCGGCCAGGGGGACGACGCGCTCTGGGGCTATGGAGGCAACGACCGCATCGAGGGCGGCTCCGGCAACGACAGCCACATCGGCGGTCCGGGCAACGACATCCTGACCGACACCTTCGGTGACGACAACATCAAGGGCGGATGGGGCAACGACGCCATCAAGGGCGGGTCGGGCGACGACCTGCTGCTCGCCGGGCACGGTCACGACTACGTCGTCGCGGGCAACGACTTCAAGACGGTGTTCGGCTCGACCGGACGTGACGTGGTCATCGGCGGCAACGGCCGTGACACCGTCTTCGCCGGCGAGCAGGACGACTGGATCGAGGGCGGCGCCCACGCCGACCTGATGCAGGGCGACAACGCCAACCAGTTCCAGGACAACCCGCACGGCGGCGACGACATCGTCGACGGCGGAGCCGGCAACGACGACGTGGAAGGCGAAGGTGGCCACGACATCCTGATCGGTCGCCCGCAGGGCACCGACCGCATGGAGGGCATGCACGGCTACGACTGGGTCACCTACCGCGGCGACAACACCGGCGTGGACGTGGACCTGCGGTTCACGACCCTCCAGCGGCCCGACATCCAGGCCATCCGCGACCGTTTCGACCTGGTCGAGGGCGTCTCGGGCGGCGACGGCAACGACGTGCTGCGCGGCATGGGCACCGAGGTCGACGACGTACCCGACCTGGACGCCCACAAGATGACCAACGCGTCCGTGGACAAGATCGCCGGTCTCCGCGACCTGCTCGACCCGGGTCACTCGGAGAACTACCTGGAGCGCTTCATGAAGCAGCCCGTCGGCTTCGACACCGACGGCGTCAGCAACCTGCTCCTCGGCGGTGGCGGCAGCGACATGATGCAGGGACGAGTGGGTGACGACTTCCTGGACGGCGACGCCTACCTCGACGTCTACGTCACGGTCGACGGCACGCGCTACGACAGCCCGTCGGCGCTCGCGCTGCAGACCGGCATCTTCAACGGCACGATCGACCCCGAGGCCATCGAGTTCCAGCGCGAGATCGTCGAGACATCGAACGTGGGCGACAACGACGTCGCCGTCTACGGCGCCCCGAGCTCGGCGTACGACATCGTGGACCTCGGTGACGGCTACTGGAAGGTGCAGTACGTCAGCGCCGACGCCGAGGCCGAGGAGTCCGAGGGCTCGGACGTCATCCGCAACATCGAGCTCCTGCACTTCGACGACGGCTGCTTCGTCCTCGGGCCGGCGCCGATGGAGTCGTGTGGCGACTTCGGCACCGCCTCGCTCGAGTACGACGCGCCCACGACCGAGGACCAGCCGATCACCGCTCGGGTGGTGTTCGACGGGGAGATCACGGTGAACGACCCGACCAACATCCAGTTCCGCTGGCTGATGGCCGAGGAGGAGGACGTCAACACCGGCGAGGAGTGGCTGGCCGGCGCCGTCCAGGACCCGCAGGACTGCGGGCGCAACGCGGACGGCGACGTCGAGTGCACCGTGACCTTCACACCCGGTGACCTCGAGGTCGACAACCTGCTCCGGGTCGAGGTCACCTTCATGGACGACGGAGGTGTGCTGCGGAGCCTCAAGTCCCCGGCGACGACCGAGATGGTGGTCAACGTCCAGGACCCGCCGGTGCCGCCGGTGCTGAGCACGCAGGACCCGGCCGTCGGCCAGGCGGTGCGCGCCTCGGGCCTGCAGGACGAGGACGGTCTGAGCGAGGCGGGTGAGACCCTCCAGTGGATCTGGCAGGTCGCCGACCCCGGCTCGTCGAGCTGGACCGATGTCGCGACGACACCGTTCAACATCACGGGCTTCGTCCCGCTTCCCGCTCACTCGGGCAAGCGGCTCCGGGTGGTCGCCAGCTACACCGACGACCACGGCACGCAGGAGAACGCCACGTCCCTGCCGACGAACCCAATCACCGGGCCGAGCGACCCGGGGCCGACCGCGCCGTCGGCACCGTTCGCCGGGGCCGCGACGATCTCGGGCCCGGCATCGATCCAGGTGACGTGGACCCCGCCCGTCGACGACGGTGGCGCCGCGATCGCGGGATACACGGTCACCGTGTACGCCGACGGCGCCGTCCGGGGCACCCGGAGCGCCGGCGCGAACGCGACCCGCATCCAGGTCGGCAACCTCGACACCGACCCGGCCATCGCCTACACGTTCCGGGTCGCCGCCCGGAACACGGCCGGGACGGGCGCGGCCTCCGAGCTGATGGGGCCGGTCAGCTTCGGTGCCTCGGGCCAGTCGCCGGTCGTGCCGCCGCCGGTGGTCCAGCCGCCGGCCCAGCCGCCGGTGGTGCAGCCGCCCGTGGTCCAGCCGCCCGCCGCCCAGCCGTCCGCGGTCGCGGTCGACGGGACGCCGCGCCTGGTCGGGACGCCCACGGTCGGGGCGAGGCTCCGAGTGCGGGTCCCCGAGGTCATCACGCCCGGCAGGGCGAAGGTGAAGGTCATCTGGAAGGTCGGCGGGAAGCGGGTCAAGGGCGCGACCGGCAAGACCTACCGGATCACGACCACCGACCGAGGCAAGAGGATCAAGGTGGTCCTGAAGATCAAGCAGCGCGGGTTGAAGGCCATCCGCGTCACCACCAAGCCGGTCAGGGTCCGGCGCTAGCGAGAGACACGAACGGCCCCGCCTGACGATCAGGCGGGGCCGTTCGGGTGTCTGCTCGTGGCTCCTGGTGTCAGGCGCTGACGAGCACCTGCACCTCGGCGACCGAGCCGGTCGCGGCGACGACGCGGGTGTCGACGGGCTGCGCCTTCGGCGCGAGGGTCCGCAGGGTCCACTCGCCGTCGCCGGCGAAGAAGCGGAAGTGTCCCGTCGCGGACGTCGGCACCTCCGCGGTGAACTCGCCGCTGCGGTCGAGCAGCCGGACGTACGCGTTGGCGACCGGCTCGTCACCGCTGCGCAGCACCTGGCCCTGGATCACCGCCTCCTTGGCGACGTTGACGCCGTCGAGCGACAGGCCGCCCTCGGTCGCGCCGCACATCAGGCACGCACCTTGTCGGCAGAGCCCGGCTCGTCGCCGAGCGCGACCGGGACGCCGACCAGCGAGCCGTACTCGGTCCACGAGCCGTCGTAGTTCTTGACGTTCTTGCGGCCGAGGAGCTCGGTCAGCACGAACCACGTCAGCGACGAGCGCTCACCGATGCGGCACAGGGCGATGGTGTCCTTGTCGGTGTCGAAGCCGACCTCGTCGTAGAGCTTTGTCAGCTCTTCGTCGGACTTGAACGTGCCGTCGTCGTTGGCGTTCTTGCTCCACGGCACGTTGACCGAGGTCGGGATGTGGCCGGCGCGCTGGGCCTGCTCCTGCGGGAGGTGGGCCGGGGCGAGCAGCCGGCCGGCGTACTCGTCGGGGCTGCGCACGTCGACGAGGTTCTGCGTGCCGATCGCGGCGACGACCTCGTCGCGGAAGGCGCGGATCGAGGAGTCCTGCTCCTGCGCGGTGTACGACGTCGCGGCGCGCGTGGGCAGCTCGTCGGTCAGCTCGCGGGAGTCGAGCTCCCACTTCTTGCGGCCGCCGTCGAGGAGCTTGACGTCGGAGTGGCCGTAGAGCTTGAAGTACCAGTAGGCGTAGGCGGCGAACCAGTTGTTGTTGCCGCCGTAGAGCACGACGGTGTCGTCGTTGGACACCCCGCGCTCGGACAGCAGCGCCTCGAACTGCTCCTTGTCGACGAAGTCGCGGCGGACCTGGTCCTGGAGGTCGGTGGTCCAGTCGAGCTTGATGGCTCCCCGGATGTGGCCCTTGTCGTAGGCGGTCGTGTCCTCGTCGACCTCGATGAGGACGACGCCGTCGGTGTCGAGGTTGTCCTCGACCCACTGGGCGGTGACGAGCGAGTTCTCGCGGCTCATGGTTGGTGTACTCCTAATTTCTCGTTGGTCGAGGAAGGACGGAGTCCTGTCTCGAGACCCGGGTCAGACGGTGGCGATGAAGCGGCGGACGAGCAGGTAGACCTCGCATCCCAGGCAGAAGGCGAAGACGGCGTTGAGCAGGGCTGCGACGAGCGCGAACCCGACGGCGACCTGGGCGACGACGGTGGCGCCAGCCGCGAAGGCGACCAGCCCGACGAGCGCGAAGGCGAGGCCCACGGCCTGGGCGAAGCGCGGCGGCTCGGGCGCCTCCCACTCGGTGGTCGGCGCCAGGCGGGGCCGTACCAGCGTGCGGAACAGCCAGGCGTGCGGCGTGGCCTGCACCCCGCGCACCGCACCCACGGCGAACAGCACCGCCTGCACGGCGAGCAGCGCGGCGGCGTACGGCGTCGGGAGCAGCAGGACGGCCACCAGGACGACGGCGGTCAGGGCGGCGGCGAGCTGCGGGCCGCGGGGGTCGATCGCGCCGGCGGGGCGGCGGTCCGCGTCGGGGGTGACGCGGGGCGTGGCGGTGGTGGTCATGTCTCTCCTGAGGTCGGTCGGCACGGCGGGGCCGGGCGCGCCGGGACGACCCGGCGCACGGGTCCCACCGACCGAGCGAGGTCCGGCAACGACGAGCCGGACGGGAGGGCTCAGGTGAGCGGCGGGACCGCTACGACATTCGACACAGCGCCGAGCGCACGCGGCAGTGGTCCACTGCGCGGCGCTTGGTGAGCATGGTCGAGGACATGACGACGACCCTAGGCGCTCGCATCGCCACCACTTCGCCCTGTCTCATCATGTGACCCACCCATCCACATCCTGAGATCAGACGCGGGCGAGCGTGGTCAGGACCTGTTCGCGGGTCGGCGCCCCGGTCGCCCGGGTCACCTCGGCGCCGGACGCGTCGAGCACGATCGTCGTGGGCGTACGGAGGATCCCGAGGGTGCGGGTCGCCTCGAGGTGGTGCTCGGCGTCGATCTCGACGTGGGCGACCCCCTCGACGAGCCCGGTCACCTCGCCCAGCACCCGCCGGGTGGCGCGGCACGGCGCGCAGAACGCGCTGGAGAACTGCAGCAGCGTCGCCCGCTCCCCCAGCTCCTCACCGACCGCGGCGACCAGGTCGGCGCCGGGGGGTCTCGTGACGGGCGCCGGGGCGCCCTCCTCGACCAGCGGGTCGGCGGGACGGCGTACGACGTGGGTGCCGCGGAAGCGGCCGTCGGTCGCGGCGCGCCAGAGCCCGACGGCCAGCGCCACCACGGCAGCAGCGACGACGATCCAGGCTCCGGTGCTCACACCCGCCCAACGACGCCGTACGCCCGATTTGTTCCAGCAGCCACGGGAGACGGAGCGAGGCCCCGGGACGGGTCCCGGGGCCTCGCAGGTCGAGCTGTGGTGGAGCTGTGGTGCAGGAGGTCAGCGCTTCTTCTTCTTGACCTTGACGGTCTTGGTGACCTCTGCGTCGCCGTACTTGCCGCCCTTGAGCTTGATCTGGAAGACCAGCTTGTTCTTGCCCTTGGTCAGCTTCTTGAGGGTGACGGTGGCCTTGCCGTTGCGCAGCTTGGCCTTGCCGACCTTCTTGTAGACCGGCGCGCCGTACTCGTCCTCGCGGACGATCTTGCGGACGACGACGTTGCCCTTGAACTTCTTGGCCTTGACCTTCTTCGCCTTGACCGTGACCGACGCCTTGGTGCCCTTGACGGTGACCTTGGCCTTCGGCTTCTTCTTGATGACCTGGCTGGTGGCCAGGGCGGTGCCGTCGAGCTTGCCGTTCTCGGCCGTGACGCGCAGCGTGAGGCGCTTGTTCTTCGCCGCCTTGGTCACGCGGTAGGTGTCGCCGGCGCCGACGACGGTGTCGCCGACCAGCCACTCGTAGCGGTAGGTGGTGCCGCTCTCGATGGACCAGACGCCCATGTAGGCGCGGACCTTCTTGCCGAGGTAGGGCTGGCCGTTGATCTCCGGCTTGCGGAAGGCGCGCAGGTCCTCGGAGAGGGCCGCGTTGATGCCGCTGACGGTCTCGCCGCTCTTGACGGTGACGGTCTTCGCCTTGGCGAACGAGGTGTTGTCGTACCACTCCGGCGCGTGGGCGCGGGTGTCACCGCTGCCGTAGTAGTAGTCGGCAGCAGCGGTGTCGACGAACTGCACCTTGTAGGTGCCGGGCACCAGGCTGGTGGTGACGTAGCTGCCGTCGTCCTCGACGTTGCCGGAGGTCTCGTCGAGCGGGTTGCCCTTCTCGTCGAAGAAGCGCACGTAGGTGCCGTCGACGGGCAGGGCGGACTCGGACGTCACCGTGCCGGCGATGCCACCGGTCAGGGGCAGCGCGATGTTGACGTTGCCGGCCGGCTTGGTGGCGGGCGAGGCGTGGTCGTAGCCCTGGGCGCCGCCGAACCAACGGGTGAGGCGGTCGTACTGACCCTCCTCACGCTCGAGGGGGTCGCTCGCCTTGATCTTGAAGGAGTCCTCGGAGGTCTCCGACAGGTCCGTGAAGTAGTACAGGCCCGCGCGGTTGGTGCGGACCGCGTCGTTGAGCTCGGGCTTGTCGGCGTCCACCGGGGTGTCGTACGCCTCCACGAAGGCACCGACGACGGGCGCGCCCGAGGAATCGGTGACGGCGCCGGAGATGTCGACGGCGGCCGGGTCGATGGCGGCAGCCGGGTCGGCGGCCAGGGAGGCGCTGACCGAGACGATCGTGTCGACCCCGACCTCGACGGCGTCGGCAGACGCGCGGTCGGCCTTGTCGGCGTTCCACTCGGAGAGGTACTCGCCGACCGGGTCGCTGAACTGGACGGTGTACGTGCCCGGGGCGACGCCCTCGATGCGGTAGTTGCCCGTGGCGTCGGTGAGGTCGCTGCCGACCTCGGAGCCGGACTGGTTGTAGATGGTGGCCTCGGCCCGCTCGAGCGGCACTCCGGCGGGGTTCACGATGCCGCCCTGGACGATGCTGCCCTTCGACAGGGTCACCTGTCCGAGGTTGGCGCCGGCGCCCACGACGTCGGCCGTCGCGAGGGTGGGCTTGTTGCTGTAGAACTCGAACGCGTAGCCCTGGGCCGAGAAGCGGACCTTGTAGGAGCCCTGGTCGACTCCGGCCGCCCAGGTGCCGTCGGCACGCGTGTAGGCGTAGCCCGCGGTGGTGTCGTCGGCAGCGTCGAAGATCTGGATCTGCGCGTCCTCGACGGGCTTGCCCGAGGGGGTCACGACCTGGCCGGCGAGGGTGGGCCGCGCCGCGAGGGCGACGGGCGCCAACGCGCCGGGACCGACGATCGCGACGGCCTCGGCCTCCTCGAAGGTGGCCTTGTCGTTGTAGTACTCGTCGAGGAACAGGCCGTCCTCGTCGCCGAACTCGAACTTGTAGGTGCCCGGCTCGACGTCGATGCGGACCTGGCCGTCGGCCACGCGCGTGCTCTTGACGTAGTCGTAGAAGCCGTCGGCCTGCAGGGCGTAGGCCGTGACGAAGCCGTCGATGCCGTTGCCGGCAGGGTCGGTCAGCGTCGTGGTGACGCCGACCGGTGCGGCGTGGGCCGGCGCTGCCAGCCCGATCGTGAGGCCTGCGAACGCCGTCGCGGCGGCGGTGCCACCTGCAACGAGGCGCGCGAAAGCTCCCCCGTGAGTGCTCTTCATCTAGTTGTCCCCCTTGGACTCGTGTCGGCGCGCTCGCGCCCGACACCCAGGCCATCCCCCGTAGGAGGCCCGTCGAAACGCAGTTCTATCGCATAACCGCGTCGGGGCGCTCAACCTCCGGCAAATGGGGGCAGCAGCTCGACGACCTCACCGGCTCGTACGACGACCTGGGCGGGGTCCTGCGAACCGACCGGCCGGTCGCCGAGGAGCACCGAGCAGACACCGACCGTGCGGGCCATCTGGTCCCCGGGGTGGAGCTCCAGCACGCGGGCAACGACGTCGGCCAGGGTCAGCTCGCCCGTCGTCGCGTCCGCCTCGATGACGTCCTCGGGGGTCCCGGCCGCGGCCCGGGCGCCCGCCCAGTAGCGCACGGTGATCGCTGTCTCACGACTCCGTTCGGGGTCCGACGCGTGGCTCATGCGGGATATCCTTCCTCATCCCCGGCTGACCGCCGGCCGATCCCCGCCCACGAGGAGGGCCCCGCGATGAGCGCACTGCTGCTGCTCACGGGCGCGCTGCAGCCCTCCGCCGAGGTGCTCCCCGGGCTCGCCCTGCTGGCCCACTCGGTGAAGATCGTCCCGGCCCAGGGCAGCGCGCTGCTCGACGCCCCCGAGTCCGACCTCGTCCTCGTCGACGGCCGCCAGGACCTCGCCGCGGCGCGCGACCTCTGCCGGCTGATCCGCACCACCGGCACCGACGCCCCGGTCCTGCTCATCGTCACCGAGGGCGGGCTCGCCGTCGTCGCCCACGACTGGGGCATGGACGACGTCGTCCTCCACACCTGCGGCCCCGCCGAGCTCGACGCCCGCATCCGCCTCGCGATCGGCCGCGCGAGCGCCGCAGCCCCCGACGACCCGACCGCCCACGTGATCCACCGCGGCGAGGTCGTCGTCGACGACGCCACCTACACCGCCCGCATCGGCGGCCGTCCGCTCGACCTCACCTACAAGGAGTTCGAGCTCCTGAAGTACCTCGCCCAGCACCCCGGCCGGGTCTTCAGCCGCGAGCAGCTGCTCCAGGAGGTCTGGGGCTACGACTACTTCGGCGGCACCCGCACCGTCGACGTCCACGTACGCCGCCTCCGCGCCAAGCTCGGCACCGAGCACGAGCACCACATCGGCACCGTCCGCAACGTCGGTTACCGCTTCGTCGTACCCACGCGCGACTCCGCCACCGAGACCTCCGCCCCCGCGCCCTCGCGGTCGTCCTCGTCCTCGTCCTCGTCCTGACCTCCGCTCCTCCCCCACCCGCTCGATATCTGAGGACGCAGTGGTCGTCGATCGGGCGGAATCACGACCGCGCCGTCCTCAGGTAGGTCGTCACGGGCGCCGCTAGGGTCGTCGGCATGCAGGCAGCCGTGGACCAGATCGCCGCCGAGGCCGCGGCCGCGGACGGCGCCGACCCGCTCGACGAGGCGGCCCGCATCGCGCTCGCCGACGGCACGGCGTCCGTCATCGTCGAGGACGACGCCTTCGCGCTCCTCCACGACGGTGACCTGTCGCTCGTCGTACGCCCGGCGGCCCGCGGTCGCGGCCTCGGGTCCGCGCTGCTCACGCGCGCCGAGTCGTCGTACGGCACCGGGCTGACGGCGTGGTCGCACGGCAACCACCCGGCCGCGGCGCGCCTCGCCGCCAGCCACGGGTGGGACCGGCTGCGCGACCTGTGGGTGATGCGTCGGCCGACCTCGCTGCCCCTGCCCGCCCTCGAGGTGCCCGCGGGGACGACGGTCCGGTCCTACCGCGACTCCGACGCCGCCGACGTGGTCGCGATCAACGCGGACGCCTTCGCCGACCACCCCGAGCAGGGCGCGATGGACCTCGACAACCTCGCCCGCCGGATGGCCGAGCCGTGGTTCGACCCGACCGGACTGCTGGTCGCGGAGGACGGGTCCGGGATGCTCGGCTTCCACTGGACCAAGCAGCACGACGCGCGCCTCGGCGAGGTGTACGTCGTCGGCATCGCGCCCTCCGCCCAGGGCCGCGGGCTCGGCAAGCTGCTCACCCTCGCCGGGCTCCACCACCTCGCGGGCCTCGGCGTCGACGAGGTGCTGCTCTACGTCGAGTCCGACAACGCCCCCGCGGTCGCCGTCTACTCACGCCTCGGCTTTGGGCACGCGGACGCCGACACCCACGTGCAGTACCGCCGCCCCTGACAGATATCTGAGGACGCCGTGAACGTGAAACGGCCATCCCGCCATACGTCGCGTCCTCAGATATCCGGCGTCAGCGGAGGGGGCGCACGTGCAGCCCGACCTCGGGGTCGACGACGACCTCCTGGGCGGCGGGCATCTCGTCGACCGAGAGGGTCGCGTCGACGGGAACGTTGCGCTTGACCAGCGCGAGGGCGATCGGGCCGAGCTCGTGGTGGCGGGCGCTCGAGCCGACGAACCCGACGTCGCGACCGTCGTACGACACCGGGGACCCGGCGGGCGGCAACCGGTTCTCCGACCCGTCGAGGTGCAGCAGCGCCAGGCGGCGGGGCGGCCGGCCGAGCGTGTGCACGCGGGCGACGGTCTCCTGGCCGCGGTAGCAGCCCTTGTCGAGGTGGACGGCGGCGCCGATCCAGCCGACCTCGTTGGGGATCGTGCGGTGGTCGGTGTCGATGCCGAGCCGCGGCTCGCCGCGCTCGATGCGCAGGGCCTCGAAGGCCCAGAGCCCGCAGGCCGGCCCGGCCGCGTCGGCGTACGCCTCCAGCTTGTCGCGCGGCACCAGGTCGTAGCGGCCGGGCTGTCGCGACGGGTCGTCGCCCGGGCGCCACATCACGGCGACGTCGTCGACGAGCGCGATCTCGACGCGGGTCATGAACTTCATCCGCTCGAGCCACTCGACCAGCGCTGCGCCCGCGCCGGGCTCGGTGTGGGCGGTGAACGCCTCGCCGTCGTCGACGCCGGTGAAGGCGTGCTCGACGTGGCCCTGCGGGCTCAGCACCAGCGCCTGGGTCCAGGTGCCGGGAGCGAGGCCGTCGAAGTACTGCGTGGTCAGGTTGTGCAGCCACGACAACCGCTCGGGACCGGAGATGCGTACGACGTCGCGGTGCGAGAGGTCGACGAACCCGTCACCGCGCGCCAGGCTGCGCTGCTCGGTGTTGAAGGAGCCGTAGTGGGCGGCCACCGGGGCGTCGATGCCGTCGCCGGCGACGGCCCCGGGCAGGGCGAGGAGGGGGCTGGCCATGCCCCGAGTCTAGGTCGGCTCGGGTGAGCCGGCCGCGGCCGAGCAGTCGGCGCAGGTGCCGAAGATCGCGAGGTGGCCCACGTCGACGGAGAAGCCGTCCTCCCCCAGGGCCGCGACGAGCGAGCGCACGAGCTCGGGGTCGTGGGAGCGTACGGAGTGGCAGCCGCGGCACACGACGTGCACGTGCTCGTGCTCGCGGGTGGAGTGGTAGGTCGGGGCGCGGTCGCTGAGGTGCGTGTGGCGCACCAGCCCGAGCTCCTCGAGCACCTCGAGCGTGCGGTAGACGGTGGAGGCGTTGACCGAGCTCGCCTGGCCGCGCACGTGCGCGAGCACCTCGTCGGGGGTGGCGTGGCGCAGCTCCTCGACGGCGCGCAGGATCAGCTCGCGCTGCGGGGTGAGCCGCAGGCCCTGCTCCCGCAGCCGCGCCGCCAGGTCGTCGCTCATCGCGAGCTCATGCGCGCTTGAGGCGCGCCCAGAGGTGCGGCTGGAGCTCCTGGCCGACGGCCTTCATGTCGTAGGCGTAGAGCAGGTCGCCGTCGACGTTGCCGTAGATCCGGGAGCCGCCGGTGACCTCCTTGGCGGTCTCGGTGAAGGAGACGCCGGCGGTGTGCATCTCGAGCTTGCCGCCGTCGGCCGCGCCGTACCAGACCTCGGAGAAGCCGATGTTGTGGGCGAGGAGGAGCTCGACCTTGCCGGGCTCGGGGCAGCGCAGGAAGCCGGACTCCATCGCGGCGTCACGGACGAACTCGCCCTGCTCGTCGACGATCCACGCGCGCGCCATGTAGTGGAAGAACGGGCGACCGTCGTGGGTGAAGATCAGCTCCTGGCCGAACTGGAACGACTCGATCGTGGGGTAGGCGCCGTGGCCGTTGCCGCGCCACGTGCCGAGCAGCCACGCGACGGGGCCGCAGTTGGGGTGCAGGTTGTCCGGCAGCTCGAAAGGCATGGGCGCCACTCTAATGTGGGGCCATGGCTCGCTCACTGGTCGTCAAGGTCACCTGCGGCGCCGACGACGCCGAGCGCCTCAACCAGGGCTTCACCGTCGCCGCCGCCGCGGCCGCTGCGGGCGCCGACGTCTCCCTGTGGCTGACCGGCGACGCGGCCTGGTTCGGTACGCCGGGTCGCGCGGAGGAGTTCGAGCTCGAGCTCGGCACCCCGCTCGACCAGCTGATGGCCGCGGTCCTCATCAGCGGCACGATCACCGTCTGCTCGCAGTGCGCCGCGCGTCGCGGCATCGTCGCCGGCGACCTCCGCGAGGGCGTCACCATCGCCGGCGCGGCCGTGTTCGCCGAGCAGGTCCTCGGCGAGGGCGTCCAAGCATTGGTCTACTGACGTGAGCTTCACTCCGCGTTCACCAACCGGTGCCACACTGGGAGGCATGTCCGACCCGGCCACCCTCACCAGCGCTGTCAGCCCGTCGGTGGAGGAGGGGCCGGTCGCAGACCCGCTCGGTCACCCCACCGACACCTTCGACGTCGAGCCGCCCTACCTGCCTGACGCCGAGGCCATCGCGGGCGTGGAGAAGTTCGACGACCGCTTCATCGACCGCGAGATCTCCTGGATCCGCTTCAACCAGCGGGTCCTCGAGCTGGCCGAGGACCCCGACCTGCCGCTGCTCGAGCGCCTGCGGTTCCTCGCGATCTTCGCGAGCAACCTCGACGAGTTCTTCATGGTCCGCGTCGCCGGCCTCAAGCGGCGCATCGCCGCCGGGGTCGCCGTACGGGCCGCCAGCGGCATGATGCCGCGCGAGCAGCTCGAGAAGCTCTGGGTCGAGAGCCGCGGGCTGATGGAGCGCCACGCCCGCGCGCTCGTCGACCTCCTGCCCGAGCTGGGCGGCCACGGCATCGAGATCCTCCGGTGGTCCGAGCTCGACCGCGAGGAGCAGAAGGTCTGCAAGAAGCTCTTCAAGGACCGGATCTTCCCCGTCCTCACCCCCCTCGCCGTCGACCCCGCCCACCCCTTCCCCTACATCTCCGGGCTGTCGCTCAACCTCGCGGTCGTCGTACGCCACCCGACGACGGGCACCGAGCACTTCGCGCGGGTGAAGGTGCCGCCGACGTTCGGGCGCTTCGTCGGCGTCGGCAACCAGCGCTTCGTGCCGATCGAGGACGTCATCGGCGAGCACCTCAAGAAGCTGTTCCCCGGCATGGACGTGGTGGCGTCGCACACCTTCCGGGTGACCCGCAACGAGGACCTCGAGGTCGAGGAGGACGACGCGGAGAACCTCCTCAAGGCGCTCGAGAAGGAGCTGCAGCGGCGGCGCTTCGGCCCGCCGGTGCGCCTCGAGGTCGAGGAGTCGATGGACCCCAAGGTGCTCGAGCTGCTCGTCTCCGAGCTCGGCGTCGGACGCGACGAGGTCGTCTCCCTCCCCGGCCCCCTCGACCTGACCGGACTCCACTCGATCGCCGACCTGCCGCGCGACGACCTCAAGTACGCCGCCTTCCTGCCCTCGACGCACCCCAGCCTGGCGGAGGTCGAGTCGGCCTCGCCGGTCGACGTGTTCGACTCGGTGTCGCGCCACGACGTGCTGCTGCACCATCCCTACGACTCCTTCGCCACGTCCGTGCAGCGCTTCCTCGAGCAGGCCGCGGCCGACCCGCACGTGCTCGCGATCAAGCAGACGCTCTACCGCACCTCCGGCGACAGCCCGATCATCGAGGCGCTCATCGACGCCGCCGAGGCCGGCAAGCAGGTGCTGGTGATCGTGGAGATCAAGGCGCGCTTCGACGAGCAGAACAACATCCGCTGGGCCCGCAAGCTCGAGCAGGCCGGCTGCCACGTCGTCTACGGCCTGGTCGGGCTCAAGACCCACTGCAAGCTGTCGATGGTGGTGCGCGACGAGCCCGAGGGCATCCGGCGCTACGTCCACCTCGGCACCGGCAACTACAACCCCAAGACCGCCCGCGTCTACGAGGACCTCGGGCTGCTGACGTCCAACCCCGAGATCGGCGAGGACGTCGCGCTCCTGTTCAACAACCTCTCCGGGATCAGCCGCAACCGCACCTACGACCACCTGCTCGTCGCGCCCCACAGCGTGCGCGACGGCCTGGTCGCCCACATCCACCAGGAGATCGCCCACCACCAGGCCGGCCGGCCCGCGGGGATCCGGATCAAGGCGAACTCGGTGGTCGACGAGGCGGTGATCGACGCGCTCTACCTCGCCTCGCAGGAGGGCGTCCGCGTCGAGCTGCTCGTCCGCGGCATCTGCGCCCTGCGACCCGGCGTACCCGGCCTGTCCGAGACCGTGCGCGTGCGGTCGATCCTGGGCCGCTTCCTCGAGCACAGCCGGATCTTCTGGTTCGACAACGGCGGCGAGCCCGCGGCGTGGATCGGCTCGGCCGACATGATGCACCGCAACCTCGACCGCCGCGTGGAGGTGCTCGTACGCCTGCGCGACCCGCACGTCGTGCAGGAGATCGAGGCCCTGCTGGACCTCGCGTTCGACCCGGGGACGACGGCGTGGGAGCTCTGCTCCGACGGCGAGTGGCAGCTGGAGCGCGGTGAGCGCCACCTGCAGGACGAGCTGATCGTGCGCCAACGCGTACGACGCCGCTGACCGCAGACTGACCGCCGACCGCCCGCGTGAGCGCCGCGTCACACAGGCGTTCGAACGGGGCCCCGAGGTTGCGTCGATGGGCCGATCAGGCCCTAGCATGAACCACGGTTCATCCGCCCCCCGTTCGGAGTTCACCGTGCGTTTGAAGTTCCGCCCCGTCGACAGCTCCTTCTACGACCTCTTCAGCGAGGCTGCCAACCACCTCGTGGTCGGCTCACAGCTCCTCAGCGAGATGCTGTCGTCCGGCAACTCGAAGGCAGAGATCGCCCAGCGCATGCGCGAGGCCGAGCACGCCGCCGACGAGACCACCCACTCGATCATCCGGCGGGTGAACAGCACGTTCGTCACGCCGTTCGACCGCGAGGACATCTACTCCCTCGCCTCGGCGCTCGACGACGTCATGGACATGATGGACGAGGCCGTCGACCTGGTCCTCCTCTACGAGGTCACCTCGCTGCCGCCGGAGACCACCCAGCAGGTCGAGGTGCTGCAGCGCTGCGCCGAGCTCACCGCCGCCGCGATGCCGAAGCTCGAGTCCATGGGCTCGCTCGACGAGTACTGGATCGAGATCAACCGCCTCGAGAACACCGGCGACAAGTCCTACCGGCGGATCCTGGCCAACCTGTTCAGCGGTGACTTCAAGGCCCTCGAGGTGATGAAGCTCAAGGACATCGTGGAGTCCCTCGAGGGGGCGATCGACGCCTTCGAGAAGGTCGCCAACATCGTGGAGCAGATCGCGGTCAAGGAGTCCTGACCCCGATGCACGCCACCTCCACCACTTCGTCCTCGCGCGCCCGGAGCACCGCCTGATGGAGATCGGGATCATCATCGCGGTCGTCGTCGTCGCCCTCGTCTTCGACTACACCAACGGCTTCCACGACGCCGCCAACGCGATCGCGACGTCCGTCTCGACGGGCGCCCTCAAGCCGCGCGTGGCCCTGGCCATGGCGGCGGTCATGAACTTCGTCGGCGCGTTCCTGGGCCAGAAGGTCGCCCAGACCGTGTCAGAGGTCATCGATCCGGGCACCGGCAGCCACGGGCTGGTGATCGTGATGTGCGGCCTGCTCGGCGCGATCACCTGGAACATGATCACCTGGTACTACGGCCTGCCGTCGTCCTCCTCCCACGCCCTCATCGGCGGCCTCGTCGGCGCCGCGGTCGCGGCCGGCGCGACCGCCAACTGGCTGGTGGTGCTGGAGAAGGTCGTCATCCCGATGTTCCTCTCCCCCCTCGTGGCCTTCAGCCTCGGCTTCGCGCTGATGATCGGCATCATGTGGGCCTTCCGTCGCGCCAATCCGGGTCGCGCCAACCGCGGCTTCAAGCTCGCCCAGACCGTCTCCGCCGCCGCCATGGCGCTCGGCCACGGCCTCCAGGACGCCCAGAAGACGATGGGCGTCATCTTCCTGGCCCTGCTCACCGGCGGGTACGTCGCCGCCGACGACCCCCTGCCGCTCTGGGTGATCATCGCCGCGGCGACCGCGATCTCCCTCGGCACCTGGTCCGGCGGCTGGCGCATCATGCGCACCCTGGGCCGCCGCATCATCCACCTCGACCCGGCCCGCGGCTTCGCCGCCGAGTCCGTCGCGGCGTCGGTGCTCTACTCGACGGCGTACGTCTTCGAG
Organism: Nocardioides sp. T5; assembly: GCF_048161455.1. NCBI lineage: Bacteria > Bacillati > Actinomycetota > Actinomycetes > Propionibacteriales > Nocardioidaceae > Nocardioides > Nocardioides sp. T5. The sequence continues at coordinate 4,066,007 of NZ_CP182415.1, forward strand.
GCGCCGATCTCGACCACCCACACCATCACCTCCGCGGTCATGGGCGTCGGCGCCACCAAGCGCCTGTCCGCCGTCCGCTGGGGCGTGGCCAAGTCGATCCTCACCGCCTGGGTGCTGACCTTCCCGGCCGCCGCCTCCGTCGCCGCGATCTGCTACTGGATCGCGCGCATCTTCCTCCCCTGACGGGCGCTTCTTCGCTCCCTCCTCGCCTCCGCCTCCCCTCGCCTCCGACCCGCCCTCGCCCCCCGAACGCCAGCGTCATACGAAGCCGCACCCACACGTGCCTTTCCGTATGACGCTCCCGGCCCCTGAACGCCAGCGTCATACGAAGCCGCACCCTTGACTGCCGATCCGTATGACGCTCGAGAATCTGGACGACGCCGCCGCCCAACCAAGGGGGGAGCGCGGATCCGGCGTACGCCGAGCGCTCAGGCCGCGGGGTCGAGACCTGACCAGCCGGCGCCGACCAGCGCACGCTCGATCTGGTCGAAGAACTCGTCCGCTGCGACGCGGAGACCGAGGACCGGAAGCCGGAGGACCGTGAGGTTGTCCAAGGTCACGTCGTTGTGCCGCAGCGCGTCTGCGACGACCTCCTGCGCGAGGACGTGCTGAATGCCATCGATCTCGACGACGACCCCCCACTCCTCCCAGAACACATCGAGGTAGTAGCGGCCGTCCTTGCCTCGCCGTACGACCTGGCGCGTCGGCTCGGGGAAGCCACGCCGGCGGCACTCGCGGGCGAAGTCGAGCTCGGCGAGGCTCTGCGCCCCGCCCAGCAGGTCGGCCACCACGTCCATCACGAACGTCAGCCGAGGATCGCGCTTCACCTGGAGGAGGGCGCGTCCGATCCGGTCTGCCGGCACGATCCTCTGTTGGACCACCATCGTGAGCAGGAGTGCAGCCTGCCGGTCACTGCGCGCCCACAGGGCACCGCGGACAGCGGCGACCTCGGCGCGCGTGCGCGGCGGTCCCCCACCAGTGACGAGGTCGTCGGCCCTCCACCGGCGCGTCTGGCGGACGTCGACGACGCGGTCGCGGAACACCCTGGCGCCGCGCGGGACCGACACCCGATGGCGGTCGATGTCGAACCCCTTGAGGCCAGCAGCGATCAGGGACGACGCACCGTCGAGACGCGCGCGTGGACCACCCGACAGCTGGGCCGCCCACAGCGTGGTGTCGAGCGCGAGCGGACCGGTGTGCACCACGACGACGTGCCGCCCCACCACCTGCCACCTCCGGGCCCTGATGTTGGCCCGCACCTCCGCCCGCGTGATGCCGGCGGCGTACAGCTGGCGCCGCGCGACTGCCCCAGCCTGCGCGCCGGCCAGCCTTTCCGCCCGTAGGCGGCGGGCCGCTCTCAGCGATGCGGTGCGGGGTGCAGTACGTGGGGTCACTCGTCCACGGTCGCGATGTCGACGTTCGCCCGCCACGCACTGCATCCTCGGCTGTGGATCACCCGCCCGCCGCGCGGCCTGTGGACGGATCGAGGCCAGTCATCCCGAGCCGGGCCGCCGAGCGTCATGCGAAGCCGCACGCATGGGTTCCGATCGGGATGACGGGAGCTGGCCGGCGTCGGGACGTCATACCCACCCGCACCCATGGGTCCGGATTCGTATGACGCAGCCCGGGCCACCGGGCGGACCCGGAGCCCGACGTGCGAGACGGGGGTGGCCCGGGACGCCCTGGTGGGACGAACCCCCGATCGGACCACCAGGACGCGCCGGGCCACCCCGGCCCGGAGGGGCGCTCAGCCGAAGCGGCCGGAGATGTAGGCCTCGGTGGACTCGTTGTCGGGGTTGGCGAACATCTTGGGCGTCGCGTTGAACTCCACGAGGTGGCCGGGCTCGCCGGCGGCCTTGAGGTTGAAGAAGCCGGTCTCGTCGGAGACGCGGGCGGCCTGCTGCATGTTGTGGGTGACGATGACGATCGTGTAGTCGGACTTCAGCTCGTGGATCAGGTCCTCGATCGCGGAGGTCGAGATCGGGTCGAGCGCCGAGCACGGCTCGTCCATCAGCAGCACCTGCGGCTCGACGGCGATCGCGCGGGCGATGCAGAGACGCTGCTGCTGGCCACCGGAGAGACCCATGCCGGGCTTGTCGAGGCGGTCCTTGACCTCGTTCCAGAGGTTCGCGCCCTTGAGCGAGCGCTCGACGATCTCGTCGGCCTCGCCCTTCTTCATCTTCTTGGCGTTGAGGCGGTTGCCGGCCAGGACGTTCTCGTAGATCGACATCGTCGGGAACGGGTTCGGCCGCTGGAAGACCATGCCGATCTGGCGGCGTACGGCGACCGGGTCGACGGCGCTGTCGTAGAGCGACTGCCCGTCGACGGTCACCTTGCCCTCCACGCGCGCGCCCGGGATCACCTCGTGCATCCGGTTGAGCGAGCGCAGCATGGTCGACTTGCCGCAGCCCGAGGGGCCGATGAAGGCGGTCACCGAACGCGCCTTGATGTGCATGTTGACGCCCTCGACGGCGAGGAAGTCGCCGTAGTAGATGTCGAGGTCGGAGACGTCGATGCTCTTGGCCATGGTGGGGGTGACTCCTTGGTTTGCTACGTGTGCGAGCGGCTCAGCGGCCGGTCTTGGGGGCGAACGCCTTGCCGACGACCCGCGCGATGAGGTTGAGCGACATGACGATGATGATGAGGAAGAGGGCGGCGCCCCAGACGCGGTCGGTCCAGATCTCGCCGTACTTGAAGTGCGTGGTCTGGCCGAGCGACTGGAAGATGTAGACCGGCAGGGTCTGCACCGGGCCGCTGAACGGGTTCCAGTTGGCCACCCGAGCCGTGCCGAGGATCAGCAGGAGCGGAGCGGTCTCACCCGCGACGCGCGCGATCGCCAGCGTGATGCCAGTGACGATGCCGGCGACGGCGGTCGGCAGGACGACCTTGACGATCGTGCGCCACCGCGGCACCCCGAGGGCGTACGACGCCTCGCGCAGGTCGTCGGGCACGAGCTTCAGCATCTCCTCCACCGACCGGATGACGGTCGGCAGCATGAGGAGCGCGAGCGCGATCGCGCCGCCGATGCCCAGGCGCGGGAGCGGGTCGCCGGTCACGACGATGAACAGGGCGATGGCGAAGAGCCCGGCGACGATCGACGGGATGCCGGTCATCACGTCGACGAGGAAGGTGATGATCTTCGCGAGGCGGTTGTTCTTGCCGTACTCGACGAGGTAGATCGCGGTGAACAGTCCGATCGGGATCGCGATGATCGCGGCGATCGCCGTCACCATGACCGTGCCCATGATGGCGTGGTAGATGCCACCACCGACGCCGAGCAGGGCACGCCCGCTCATGTCGTCGTTGAGGAACTGCGGCGTCAGCACCGGGAGGCCGCGGGCGACCACCGTCCAGATGAGGCTGACCAGCGGCAGCATCGCCGCCGCGAAGGCGGTCCACATGAGGGTCCGCATCAGCGCGTCGGTGGCCTTGCGCGAGCCCTCGACGCTGCGCGACCACACCGTGTAGCCGACGACGTAGGCGAGCCACGCGATCACGACGCCGACCGCGAGGCTGACGCCGAGGAGCCAGGCGAGGACGCCGAGCGCGAGGGAGCACACGCCCACCAGCACGGGAGCGATCCGCGGGAGCGTGCCGCCCATCAGCGGCTCGAGCTGGTCGGACGTGGGGGTCTGGATGTCGGTCGGGGGGTTCATGCCTTCACCTGCCCGCGGGTCGCGACGTAGCGGCCCAGGAAGTTGACGACGAACGTCAGGACGAAGAGCGCGAGGCCGGCGAAGATCAGCACGTTGATCTTGAGGCCCGCGGCGTTGGCGTAGTTGTTGGCGATGCTCGCCGCGATGGTGTTGGAGTTGGAGGACGAGATCACGTCGAAGCTGATGATCGCACCGGTGGCCGAGAGCACCATCGCCACGGCCATCGTCTCGCCGAGCGCGCGGCCCAGGCCGAGCAGCAGCGCGGCCACGATGCCCGACCGGGCGTACGGCAGCACGGCCAGGCGGATCATCTCCCAGCGGGTCGCACCCAGCGCGAGCGCGGCCTCCTGCTGCATCGTCGGCGTCTGGGCGAAGATCTCGCGCAGGATGGCGGTCACGATCGGCAGCGCCATCAGGGCGAGCACCACCGAGGCCGTCAGCAGCGTCCGTCCGGAGCTGGACACGGGTCCGCCGAACAGCGGGATCCAACCGAACCAGCTGTTGAGCCAGTCGAAGAACGGGACCATGCGCGGGGCCAGCACCGCGATGCCCCACAGCCCGAAGACCACCGACGGCACGGCCGCCAGCAGGTCGACGAGGTAGCCGACGGGCTTCGCCACCCTCCGGGGCGCGTAGTGCGAGATCACCAGCGCGAGCCCGATGGCCAGCGGCGTCACGATGATCATCGCGAGGGCGGACGACAGGATCGTGCCGAACAGCAGCGGGCCGACGTACGACCACACGCTGGGCTTGCCGTAGGCCTGGTCGCCCGCGGCCTCGAGCGCGGGCAGTCCCTGGATCACCAGGAAGATCGCGACGCCGGCCAGGAGGGCGACGACGAGCAGGGCCGCCCCGAGCGTGGCGCGGCGGAAGACCGCGTCCCCCACACGGGTGGTCCTGGCCCGGGGCTGCTGCTCCTGCTGCTGCTCGGGCTCACGGATCGCGGTTGTCATCGGCGTTCCTCCTGGGTGACGACGTGTCGGAAGGGGCCGGGCCTCGTGGGCCCGACCCCCGCCGTGGTGCTGTGGATGCTCAGCCGGCCGAGATGGTCTCGACGATGGCCTGGGCCTCGCTGATCACCGTGTCGGTGAGCGGGGCCGAGCCGGCCTCGCTCTGGCCGATCTCCTGGCCCTCCTCGCTGAGGATGTAGGAGAGGTAGCCCTTGACGTTGGCCGCGGTGGCCTCGTCGTCGTAGGTCTCGCAGGCGATCATGTAGGACGTCAGGACGATCGGGTAGACCCCGGCCTCCTCGGTCGTGTAGTCGAGGTCGTAGGCCATGTTGACCGACGAGCCCTCGTCGACGCGGGGCGAGACCTCGAAGATCTTGGCGGCCGCCTCGGCGCTCGGCGCGACGAACTCCTCGCCGACACCGATGTTGGCCTGGCCCAGGCCGCCGGCCTGGCTGGCGTCGGCGTAGCCGATGGTGTTGGGGGCGTCGGTGACGACCTGCACGACACCGGAGGTGCCCTTGCCGCCCTCGCCGCCGGCCTCGTTGGGCCACTGCTCGATCTCGCCGAAGGTCCAGGCGTCGCCGGCGACCGTGGAGAGGTAGTTGGTGAAGTTGCCCGTGGTGCCGGACTCGTCGGAGCGGTGGACGGGGGTGATGGTCTCGCTCGGCAGGTCGGCGTTCGGGTTGTCCGCGGCGATCGCCTCGTCGTCCCAGCTGGTGATGTCGCCGGCGAAGATGCCCGCGAGGGTCTCCGGGGAGAGGTTGAGGTCGTCGACGCCCTCGAGGTTGTAGATGACCGCGATCGGCGAGACGTAGTTGGGGATGGTGATCGGCTCGGAGCCGCAGGTCTCGGTCGCGGCGCTGAGCTCGCCCTCCTCGTCGTCGAGGTAGGAGTCGGTGCCCGCGGTCGGGAAGCCACCGGAGATGAAGTTCTCGCGGCCGCCGCCGGAGCCCACCGGGTCGTAGGAGACGGTCACGCCGGGCGCGACCTCGCCGAAGCCGACCATCCAGGCGTTCTGCGCGGACTCCTGCGAGGAGGCACCGCCGATGGCGAGCTCGCCGGACAGGTCCGCGAAGTCACCGCTGGCCTCGGAGTCGCCGGTCTCGGCGGACGCGTCGTCCGCCGAGTTGCCACCGCCACACGCAGCGAGGGAGATGGAGAGGGCAAGCACGGTGACGCTCGGGGCGAGCAGCTTGCGGAAGGAAGTGCGATTCACTTCGGGTGCTCCTGATGGAAGTCTGATGAGTGCTGACGATGAGGAACGTAGGCACCTCAGGAGAACGACCACGGCGCCGTCGGTGAACGGGCGGTGAACTCGGCCGGACCGGTTGGCATCACCCGTTCGGGCGTATGACGACGATCACATGAACTCGTGCGGGCGGCCTTGACGGGCGGCCCCGCCAGGAATACAAGCGCCAGGACGCGAACCTCAGGGCGCGAGGAGCTCCGTCGCCACGACCTTGCCCTTGCGGTGGTGCACCACCAGCATCGCCCCGGGCTCGAGCGCCACGTCCGGAACCTGCAGGGCGTCGAGCACCGTCGGCAGCACGGGCCGGTGGGTGCACAGGACGGCGCCACCGCTGCCGAGGCCGCCGCCGAGGAGGTCGTCGACGAGGTCCACGACGCCCTCCAGCGTGGCGCCCTCCTCGCTCAGCTCGTCGTGGAGCTCCAGCGGCCAGCCGGTCACGTCGGCGTACGGCACCACCGTCTGCACGCAGCGGGCGCTGGAGGAGGTGTGGACGGCCATCACGTCGAAGGCGGCCAGGAGCGGCACCAGCCGCTGCGCCTGCGTCTCGCCGAGCCTGATGAGGGGGCGCAGCCGGTCGTCCTTGCGCCACGCACTGCGGGAGCGCGCCTTTGCGTGGCGGAGCACGACGAGCGTGCGGGTACGACGTCGCAGCGGGCGCGCCTCGGCCAGGGTGTCGCGGTCGTAGGGGTAGGTCAGGCGCTGCTCCGCGTCCTTCCACGGCACCCACTCGACGGCGTCGATCTCGGCGTTGGGCCGGTAGCGGGAGACGTCGTCGCTGCCGACGACCCGGGCGGTCCAGTAGTCGACCGACTTCCAGCGGCCGTTGGACATCCGGTAGCGCTGCTGCGCCAGGGCCGGCCCGAGGCGTACGTCGAGCCCGGTCTCCTCGGCCACCTCGCGCACCGCCGCGGTCACGACGTGCTCCCCCGGGTCGAGCTTGCCCTTGGGGAAGGACCAGTCGTCGTACTTCGGGCGGTGCACCAGGAGCACCTCGCCGCCCTTGCGGGTCACCACGGCACCGGCAGCGCGCACGTCGCGGGGCTCCATGGAAGTAGTCTCACACCCACCCGACCCCGCGAGGAGCCCTGTGCCACATCGTGTCGTGCCGCGCCTGGCGCTGGCCGTCGTGGTGGTCCTCGCGCTGGCGGCCGCCGGTCTCGTCGCCTGGCGCGCGCTGGCGCCCGCGACTCCCCTGGCGCGGGCGATGGAGCTGGCTCCCGACGACGCGACGCGCTTCTCGTGGACGGACTGGGAGGGCGTACGCCGTGAGCTGGGCGCCGACGTCGACGCCGGCTCCTCGGCCGGGCAGGTCGACGCCTTCCTGTCCGACGCCTTCGCCGCCGACCTGTCCTCGATGTCGGCGCTCGGCACGTCGGCCGGGGCGATGCAGGACCAGCTGGGCTTCTCCCCCGCCACCGTCTCGTGGGAGCTGTTCGCCCAGTCCGGCTCGGGCGCGGTCGAAGTGCTGGGTGTCGACGACGGCGTGGACCTGGACGCGGTGGCCGACCGCCTGGCCGACCTGGGCTGGACCGAGCCCGAGGAGGCCGACGGCGTGTGGGTCGGCGGCCCCGACGTGCTGGCCGGGACGGGCGCGATGCTGACCCCGGAGCTGCAGCACGTCGCGCTGCTCGCCGACGAGGGCCTCGTGCTGACCTCCGACCAGGCGCCCTACCTCGAGGCGGTGCTGGAGGGCGACGACGGACCCGAGGACCTGGCCGAGCTGGCGGGATCGCTGGAGGAGCCCCTGACCGCGGCGGTGTACGACGGCGCGTACGCCTGTGAGCACCTCGCGATGTCGCAGGCCGACGACGACGCCCAGGCCGAGGCCGACCAGCTCGTGGAGGCGGCGGGCGACGTCCATCCGCTGACCGGCTTCGCGATGGGCGTGCTGCCGGGAGGCGCCGTACGCGCCGTGATGCAGGTCGAGGACGCCGACGACGCGCCCGGCGACGCGGAGGCCCGCGCCCGGCTCGCGGCGGGACCCGCGCCCGGGCAGGGAGGGGAGTTCGCCGACCGGTTCTCGGTCGAGCGGGCCGGCTCGGAGGGCAGGGAGGTGGTGCTGGACCTGCGTCCGAGCCCGGGCACCTACGTGCTCTCGGACCTCACGAGCGGCCCGGTGCTGTTCGCCACCTGCTGAGCGGCGGCCGTCAGTCCTGCGGCTTGCGGGGCGTGACTCCGAGGATGCGGTCGATCTCCTCCTGGGAGAGGTGCTCCTCGGACTCGCTCGCAGCGATGATCAGCGTGGTGGTCAGCTCGACCTCGCCGAGGAGGTCGCCGTCCTCGAGGGTCACGTCGAACTGGTCGTGCATCGTCACCCTCCTGACGTCTGTGGTGGTCGTGCGGGCCATTCGACCCTAGGTCTTCGCTCCAAGTCTGACGGATGCGTGTGCGCCGCGACATGACCCGAACGTGTCAAGTGTGCCCCGAAATCGAGTCTGGCCCCACCCCACTGAGGGGGAGGAGCCAGACTCTTGATCAGATCTGGAACAGATCCGGCGTCAGCCGATCAGACCGGACGGACGTTCTCCGCCTGCGGGCCCTTGGGGCCCTGCGTGACGTCGAACTCGACCTTCTGGTTCTCGTCCAGCGACTTGTAGCCGTTGGTCTGGATGGCCGAGTAGTGCACGAAGACGTCGTCGCCGCCGTCCTCCTGCGCAATGAAGCCGAAACCCTTCTCGGCGTTGAACCACTTAACGGTGCCCTGAGCCATGATGCTCGTTACTCCTCTGTAGGGGCGGGAGTCGCCACTTCGACGACCCGCACCAGATGCGGTGACACGCCGCTTGAGACTCACGAGCTGGCAGGGCCCGAAGAACAAACGCCGTTGGATCACAAACTCCGCGGGCGTCTACCTGCTGGAACTTGCACCTGTTGCATGACAAACACTACCAACAAATCGCGCCGCGTCACTGGTCGTGCACCACGTGCTGCTGAACAACCGTCGAACGCGGCTGCGCTGATGTCAGCTCACATCGATCACAGCCTCGCCGCCAGCATGCTCGCGCTCGATGCTGACTCTGCTGCGGCTGGCGGCTGACGGGTCTGGAATGATCGCCGGAGCCGCGGCCAGTCCCGCGCGGGCCTCTAGCTCAATTGGTAGAGCAGCGGACTTTTAATCCGTTGGTTCAGGGTTCGAGCCCCTGGAGGCCTACCAGTCGTTCGAGATCACAGCGGCGCGAGCTGGGCGGGTTTGCCCGGCCCGGGGACAATGGTCGCTCACGCCCGCCCCAGCACGACCGGAGTCACATGTCCGCGCCCTCTGCCGCCGTCCTCGACGCACCGTCCCCGAGCGAGCAGCTGCAGCGGCGCCCCTACACGTTCCTCGTGGCCAACGCCGCCCTCATCGGCGCGGTCACGTTCGTCGCCAGCTGGATGCTCGACCGGCCGGTCGCCGACCCCGAGGGCAGCTTCCTCGGCCCGTCGTGGGTGCGCCTCCCGGTGCTGTGCGCGACGGCGATCGTCCTGGACCTGGTCCCGCGCGCGCTGTGGCAGGGACGGTTCGACCCGGCCAGCACCGTCGCCGCGGCGCGACACCGGCTGCGTACGCACTGGACGCGTGCCCGCCTGCAGCTGGTGGTCATCGGCATCTCGGGCTTCTACGTCGTCTACGTCGCCTACCGCAACCTGAAGTCGCTGCTGCCGCTGGTGCGCGAGGTGAAGTACGACAGCGAGCTGCGGGTGCTGGACCGCCTCCTGCTGCTCGGCCACGACCCCGCGACCCTGACGCAGGACGTCCTCGGCACCGGCCTGTCGGCGCACGTGCTCTCCGCCGTCTACCTGGCCTACATCCCGCTCGTGGCGATCCTGGTGACGGTCTGGCTGGTGTGGTCACGCAACATCGGTCACGGCTGGTGGTTCGTCACCGCGCAGGGGATCGCCTGGACGCTCGGCACGGTGTCCTACTACCTGCTGCCGACGCTCGGCCCGGGGATCATGTACCCCTGGCTGGCCAGCGACCTGACGCCCAACGCCACGTCCGACCTGATGGACTCGCTGGTCTACTCACGCCACGGGTTCCTGTGGGGGGAGGGCGACTACCAGGGCGTCGCCGGCTTCGCGAGCCTGCACACCGCCATCGCCCTGCTGTGGGCACTGATGGCCCAGGCCACGGTGCGCAGCCGGGCGATCCGCACCGTCTTCTGGGTCAACTTCGCCCTCACGGTCGTGGCGACCCTCTACTTCGGGTGGCACTACCTCGCCGACGACCTCGCCGGGGCCGCGATCGCGATCATCGCCTTCCGCGTCGCGGCGCGCGTGACGGGGCACGACCTCCGACGCAGGGCGCCAGAGGAGCCCGTCCCGAGCTGACCCGGACGGCGCACGCGGACGGCGTACGCCCGTGGGCTCAGGCGCCGCCGACCCGGTCGGCGGGCACGCCGCGCACGCCGGAGTCGGTGAGCTCGGCCTCGTGGGCCGCGGCCGCCTCGAGCTCCTGGCGCCGGGTCTCCTCCATCATCGCGCGGGTGGCGTCGTAGATCCCCGGGTCGGAGACCAGGTCGGCCGCGCCGCGGCGCAGCCGGGCGAGCGCCGCGCGGGCGAAGATCTGCTGCTCGGTGGTGGTGCGCTCCGAGCGGTTGTTGCTGATGAAGGTGATCGCCCAGCGCATCAGCGCGGAGACCTGGTTCTTGAAGCCGGTGAGGTAGACGAGGTGGACGCCCAGCCACATCAGCCACGCCACGACGCCGGTCAGCCGGAGCTTGCCGACCATCGCGACCGCGCGGAAGCGGCTGATGATCGCCATCGAGCCCTTGTCGAAGTACTTGAACGGCGGCTGCGGCGCCTTGCCCTCGAGCCGGTTGTCGATCTCCTTGGCGGCGTACTTCGCACCCTGGATCGCGACCTGCGCGACGCCGGGGAGGTTGTCGAGGGCGATCATGTCGCCGACGACGAACACCTCGGGGTGCCCGGGGAGGGTGAGGTCGGGGTTGACCGCGATGCGGCCGGCGCGGTCGAGCGGGGCGCCCGTCTGCTCCGACAGCGTCTTGCCGAGCGGGTTGGCCTGCACGCCGGCGGCCCAGATCTTGGCGACGGAGTTGATCCGCTCGGTGTGGCCGTCCTTGAACTTCACGTCGAGGCCGCGCTCGTCGACGTCGGTGACCATCGCGCCGAGCATGACCTCGACGCCGAGCTTCTCCAGCTCGCCCTTGGCCTTCTCGCCGAGCTTGCTGCCGAAGGGCGGCAGCACCTGGCCGGCGGCGTCGATGAGCACGATGCGCGCGGTGCGGGTGTTGATCGCGCGGAAGTCCTTGCGGAGCGTGCGGTGCGCGAGCTCGGCGATCTGGCCGGCCATCTCCACGCCGGTGGGCCCGGCGCCGACGACGACGAAGGTGAGGAGGTGGTCGACGTCGTCGCCGCGGGTGGCGCCGAGCTCGGCCATCTCGAAGGCGCCGAAGATGCGGCCGCGCAGCTCGAGGGCGTCGTCGATGCTCTTCATGCCGGGGGCGAACTCGGCGAAGTGGTCGTTGCCGAAGTAGGACTGGCCGGCGCCCGCGGCGACCAGCAGCGAGTCGTACGACGTCACGGTGTCGCGGCCCAGCACCTGCGAGGTGACCGTCTTGGCGGCGAGGTCGATGCCGGTGACCTCGCCGAGGATGACCGTCGCGTTGTCCTGGCTGCTCAGCACCTCGCGGGTGGGCGGGGCGATCTCGCCCTCGGACAGGATGCCGGTCGCCACCTGGTAGAGCAGCGGCTGGAAGAGGTGGTGGGTGGTCTTGGCGATGACGGTGACGTCGACGTCGGACCTCCGCAGCGCCTTCGTGCCGAAGAGGCCGCCGAAGCCGGATCCGATCACCACGACCTTGTGACGGGATGACTGCGTCGTGGTCGAGGTCATGGATGCTCCTGGGGTCGAAGGTGCGTCGTGCCGTCCACTGGGAGCTCCATTCTCCTCCTCGGGCGTGCACCGGGCGAAACGCCGGGCGCGTCTGGTTGCTCACACCACTACCCCGACGGGAAAGAAACTATGGTGGCCGTCGAGGTTTGAACCACCCGCTGGTGGGCAATCATCGCTCCACTGGACTGCCTGCCCCCCTCGCACACCCCTTGAAAAGAGTCCCAGTGCCGCTGAGCTCCGAGTTGACGCTGGCGTCCTCGCCGCGCGCTGCGGCCGACGCGCGTCGCTGGGTGGGTGAGGTGTGCCAGCGCCTGGATCGGCCCGACCTCGTGGAGTGCGCCGAGCTCGGGGTGTCGGAGCTGGTGGCCAACGCGATCCTGCACGCCGCCGCCCCCTACAAGGTCCGCGTGCGCGGCACCGCCTCCCACCCGCGCATCGAGGTGGTCGACGGCTCGCCCCGCCCCCCGGTGCCGCCCGCCCCGGTCGAGGGCGATGACCTTGACCTGCTGCTCACCTTCGGCCGCGGTCTGGCGATGGTCGCCCAGTGCGCGGTCGCCTGGGGCGCGACGATCGAGTCCGACGGCAAGATCGTCTGGTTCGAGCCCGCGCACGAGATGACCGACTCCGGGTCCGCGGAGTGGGTCATCGACCACCACGACCGCTCCCAGCCCGAGCCCACCAGCGACGGCGCGGTCTACGTACGCCTCCTGCGCCTCGACGTCCCGCTCTACACCTCGCTCGAGCAGCAGTACCACGAGCTGCGGCGCGAGCTGCGCCTGCTGTCGCTCTCGCACCAGTCCGACTACCCCCTCGCCGGCGACCTGACGTCGATGTTCGCGAACTTCGAGCGACAGTTCCCCGAGACCTTCCGCCAGCAGATCCAGCAGGCGGAGACGCGCGGGCTGCCCAACGTCGACGTCGCGTTCCCGATGGTCCGCGAGGCCGGCCCCATCTTCGTGACGATGACCGAGATGTTCGACGTCGCCGACGCGTTCTGCCGGGCCGAGCGGCTGCTGTCGATGGCCCGCACCCCACGCCAGCGCGCCCTGCACAACTGGTTGCTCAGCGAGCTGGTCCACCAGCTCGACGGGGCGGCCGCCCAGCCGTGGAGCGGCAGTCCGGGCGCGGCGTCGCCGTCCACGAGCCGGGTCGGCTGAGCCACCTCCCCCTGCGGGCCGAGGGCGTCAGCCCCAGCCGAGCTCGTGGAGGCGCCCGTCGTCGAGCCCGAAGTGGTGGGCGACCTCGTGGACGACCGTGATGCGCACCTCGTCCTCGAGGTCCTCGACGGTGTCGGCCATGTCGAGCAGCGGCCCGCGGAAGAGCAGGATCCGGTCCGGCAGCATGCCGGCGTGGTTGGCCGGCCGCTCGGTGAGCGCCAGCCCGTCGTAGAGCCCGAGCAGGTCGGGGTCGTCCGCCGGCGCCTCCGGCTCCACCAGGACGACGACGTTGTCCACGAGCCGGGCGAGGTCGTCGGGGAGGCCGTCGAGGGCCCGCTCGACCATGGCGTCGAACGCGGCAGGGTCGAGGTCGATCGGCATGGCGCCAGCCTAGAGCGGCGGCGAAACGGTGCGGCGCCTGCACGTGGGCCCTGAAATGACCGGAAGGGTGAGCCTGGTGGCTCACCCTTCCGGTCATGCGTTGGCGACCCCGACGGGACTCGAACCCGCGGCCTCCGCCGTGACAGGGCGGCGCGCTAACCAACTGCGCTACGGGGCCAGGTGTGGTGCTGGTGCTCCTCCGGTCGTGCTGGTGAAGCGGGTGGAACTCTAACCCATGCTCTTCGGCGACACCCAATCGGCGTCGACCCCCGACCGGATCGCACCCCCAACCGGATTCGAACCGGCGCTACCGCCGTGAAAGGGCGGGGTCCTGGGCCGCTAGACGATGGGGGCCAGCTCGTCCGGGACGGACCCGATCGAGCAGCGCCCAGCATAGGGGCAGCGGCCGTGACGCTCCCAACCTGCGTGCTCCGAGAGACAGATCACTGCCCGACCCGTGGACGACTTTTCGCAGACACGCCACGACTTGCCACAGGTTTGACTAATCTTGACTCGTGAGCACTGACCGGCAGCTGCGATTCCTCGTGGTCGACGACAACGAGGACATCCGCGACGTCTTCTGCCGCCTGGTCGAGCGGGCCGGTCACGAGGCCGCGACGGCGTACGACGGCCAGGACGCGGTGGAGGTCCTGGAGCGCGAGCGCTTCGACGTCATGCTGCTCGACCTGACCATGCCCCGGATGACCGGTGTCGAGGTGGTGCGCTGGCTGCGCGACCGGCCCGACGTCGCGCCCGACCTGCGCATCGTGGTCATCTCCGCCTGGGCCGGTGAGAACCGCGCGGTCCTCCAAGAACTCGGCATCACGACCGTCATGCAGAAACCGCTGCGCATCCAGCAGCTGACCGACCTGATAGCCGAGACACTGCGCGACTTGGAGTCCTGACCCCGGCCCCCTGTCTGCACCTCGGGCACGGACTCCGCGTCGTCACCTGCACGCCACCCGGCGTGTTCCACCCCACCACCCCTGGAGAACACCATGATGAACCGCATCCGCACCGCCATCGAAGCCAAGCGCGCCGCCGAGCAGACCCAGTCCTACTACGCCTGGCGCCCGGGCCCCGGCCGCAAGTGACCTCGGGTCGACGCGCGCAATGACCCACGCGTCGTGACGCAGATGGACAGCGCCGAGTCGGCTGGCGGCCGACTCGGCGCTGTTCTATCGTCGCCGCGCTCGGGCGTGGTCGCCCTCGGTCCCCACGGCCCGTGGCTGACCACCACCCCCGACCAGGCCCGCCAGGTCCTGACCGAGGTGTCCCACTTCGACTTCCCCGGCGACGTGACCCGCAGCGGCGACCTGTCCGCCAGCCGGGGCGACACGCGCTCGGGGCACGCCGTCTTCCCCCCGCTTCAGCCCGAGCACGTCGCCCGCGGCCTGGCCGTCTTCACCTCGGAGTGGGAAACAGCGATCTCGTCGCACGATCGGGCGACTCAGGATGAGCCGTACGACGCCATGCTGCTGTTGCGTCGTCCTGTCGCGCGCGCCACCACGTCGGCGGTGCTGCCCTCCGTCGACCTCGCCCACCGCGACCTGGTCGCCGACCTCGTGCTCGCCTGGATCGATGCACTGGCGCCCGTGATCGCGGCTCGACGTCCTCCCCGTCGATGGAGCCGGACACGTCGCACCGAGCGCGACGCGCGCTTGGCGCTCGACGACGCACTGGCCGACATCCCAGACCTCAACGGCCCACCCCAGATGGCAGCCACGATGCTCGCCGCCGGCATCCAGGTCCCCATCGCCGCGGGAGCGTGGCTGCTGGCCTGGCTCGCCAGCAATCCATTGCAGGACGTGGACCCCGTCGAGGCGGTCTGGGAGACGCTGCGCCTGACCCCTCCCACCTGGATCACCGCACGCATCACCACGCGCGACGTGGACCTCGGGGGTCAGCGTGTCCCGTCGGGCGCTGTCGTGCTGGTCAGCCCCCTCCTCCTCGGCCGCCTGTCCGAGCTGGTGCCGGGCGACCCCGACGGCCTGCCCGGGTTCGACCCGCACCGGTGGCGGAGCGGGACGCAGCGCCCGGGCGCGTGGCTTCCGTTCGGAGCCGGCCCGCACGCCTGCCCGGGCCGACACCTCGGCATGGCCCTCCTCACCCACCTGGCCGAGTGGGGGCTCTCGCGCACCCTTTCGCTGACTCAACGTGTGACCATCGACCAGAGCCGGGGCATCGCCCCGCTACCGTGCCGTTTCATGATCTCCGAAGGACCGGAGCCGGTCCGGTGATCGACCAGCCCGCTCTGCAGGACACGATGGTCGACGGACCAGTGTCCTCCGGTGCGGCGCGTCTGGCCGCCTCGATCGCCACGGGCAACACGCCCCTCGACGCTGCCAGCGCCCTCATGGCCGAGCACTTCCTCGCGGAGCCTCGGGTTGAGATCGTGACCGTCGTCTTCACCAGCTTCGTTCCTACGGACCAGGCTGGCTGGACCCAGCTCGGCGGCCGGGCCTGGGTGCGGGAGTGGACCCGACACGGCTCCACCCGGTCGTTGCTGCCGGCACCGGATGCGGGTCCCGAGGCAGCGCTGACCATGCCCTGGGTCTCCGGGATCGCCAGGACTCAGGTCGTTGCCCTCACGGATCGTGACCTGCTGCCGCCCGAGGCCGCCCAGGACCTCGAGGAGCTCGCCCGCACCGAGGTCCGAAGCCTGGTCACCTCGACCCTCTCCTCACCAGGTGCGATGTTCGGCAGCCTGTCGCTGGTCAGCGCCGACTCCGGGCACTGGCCCGAGCAGGTCCTCCAGGACTTCAAGCTCCTCAACGCAGCGATCACCGCCCGCCTCACCCTCGAGCAGTCCCGTCGCTCCCTGGCCGAGGCGCTCGAGGCGGGCGCCGAGGCCCAGCTCGCCGCGCAGCAGCTGTTCGGCGCGGTGGGGCACGAGCTGCGTACGCCCCTGTCGGCGATCCTGGGCTACACCGAGGGCCTGCTCGACGACGCCGAGCACGGAACGGCCGACGACGTCACGACCGGCATGAAGCGCGACGGACCGGTCATCGTCCGCTCCTGCGAGCGACTGCTCTCCATCGTCGACAACCTGCTGGGCGCAGGGCGCGCCATGTCGGCCGACGACCAGCGCCAGGAGGTCTCGGTGGCCGACGCGGTCGCCGACGTCATGCACTGGCACCGCACCCCCGCACGGACGGCCGGCGTGGACATGCAGGCCCACGTCGACCCCCGCCTGGCCGCGTGGGGACACCCGTCCGCGATCCGGCAGGTCCTCGCCAACCTGCTGGGCAACGCCATCGCCCACCACCGCCCCACCGGCGGCACCGTGCACCTCACCGCCGAGGCGCTGGTCGGCGAGAGCGCGAAGCCGATGCTGCGCATCATCGTGCGCGACGACGGGCCGGGCCTCACGCCCGAGCAGCTCGCGCACGTCTTCGAGCCGTTCGTGCGCTTCGCCGCGCCGACCACCCAGGGCAGCGGGCTCGGGCTGTCGCTGTCCCGCACGATCGCGGAGCGCGAGGGCGGCGCGGTCCGGGGCGAGTCCACTCCGGGCACCGGGTCGTCGTTCTGGCTCGAGCTCCCCGCGTTCCGCCCCCGGCAGGACTGAGCCGATTCCCGCCCCGCCAGCGGGCTCATGTATCCTCGTCCCGCTTGGGCAGGTAGCTCAGTTGGTACGAGCGATCGCCTGAAAAGTGATAGGTCGGCGGTTCGACCCCGCCCCTGCCCACAAGCACAGAAGGGCCCCGGTCACGTCCCGACCGGGGCCCTTCTGCATGTCCTCCCGCCGCTCCGACCGGTGCGCCCGCGAGGATGGTGGGGTGCTCCCCCGCCTCGAGGTCGTCCGTCGCCTGCGCCCGGTGGACCTGGTCGCGCCCGGGTCGGCGCAGGTCACCACCGCCGCGGCCGGCGAGGTCGCAGTGCCGGCGCTCGCGCCGTACGTCGCAGCGACGACGTCCGGTCCCGGCGGCCCGGTGGCGATGCACCTCGGCGACCACCGGTTCGCCGCGTCCCTCGACGACGGCTCGGTGTCGCTCGAGGTCCCCGGCACCGGGACGCTCCGCAGCCGCCGCTTCCACCGCGCCGAGGAACCGACCGGCCTGGGCCTGACGCTGACCGGGACGCACGTGACGGCCTGGAGCCGCGAGGCGGCCGGGTGGGTGGCCCGGGCCCGGCACGACCTGCGGGAGGTCGCCGCGGAGGGCACCGGCGTGCAGGTCGACACCCGCGACGAGACCGCGCTGCACGGGCTCCGGGTCGAGCTCCCGGACGGCGGCGGGGTCGCCGGGGCGTTCGGCCAGCTCGGCCTCCGGGACACCCGGTTCGTCACCGACGAGGACGGCTCCCCGCTGCGCGACGACGGCGCGCTGTGGCTGACCGCGACGTCGGCCGGCCCCGGGTTCTTCGACACCGCGCACACCAGCGTGTGGCGGCTCGACCCCGACACCCTCGAGGTCAGTCACTCCGCCGACCTCTTCTTCCGCAGGCCCGACCGCCCGGGCGTCTTCGGCGACCACGCCACCCACGTGGTCCGCTCGGAGGGCCGCTGGCTGGTGGCGACCAGCACGTGGGGCGACTTCGAGGCGCCGACGACGCGCGCGGGGCGTCGTACGCCGGCGGGGTTGCGGGTGACCCTCGCCGAGTCGGGCAGCGACCTGCTGCACGGCGCGCACGTGCTCGACACCCGCGAGCTCCCGCTGCCCGTCGACGGCCTGGCGTCGATCGCCACCTGGGACCCGCACCTCGTGCGACGCGACGGCGAGTGGCTGGTCGGCTTCGTCAGCGCCCGCCGGTTCTTCGACTTCCACCCCGCGCTCGCGGCCGGACGCAGCCTCGACGACCTGCGGCTGCTGGGCGCGGCGATGGACCGTACGTCGACCGAGGGCACGACGCTGGTCGACGTCGACGGTCGGCTGGTGGTCCTCGCCAGCGACGGCCGCGACTCCCGGCGAGGGCTGCGCGCCCGCTTCCCGGCGTACGACCTGACGATGACCGAGATGGGGACGCTGGACGCGCCCTACCCGACCAACCTGCCCTGGCCCACGCTCGCGCAGGTGGACGGCAGGTGGCTCATGGTGACCTTCGACGGACGCGCGGCGGGCGGGAAGCTGCTCGGCTACGGGACCCACGGCGACCTCGTGGTGATGCGGTCCGGGTGAGCTCGCCGGACTACCCTTGAGGTGACGGCGGTCACCACCCCTCGACCGCGCTGACCAGGTCCGCACACCCCGCGGCCGCACCCACCAGAAAAGGACGAAGAGCATGTCTGGACCCCTCGCACCGACTGGATCGGCCGCCTCCGGCGTCGACGTCTTCGAGCTCGGCAACGAGCACGAGCAGGTCGTCTTCTGCAACGACCGCGCGACCGGCCTGCGGGCCATCGTCGCCATCCACTCCACTGCGCTCGGCCCGGCCCTCGGTGGGACGCGGTTCTACCCCTACGCCAGCACCGACGACGCGATCGTCGACGTCCTCAACCTCTCCCGCGGCATGTCCTACAAGAACGCGCTCGCCGGCCTCGACCTCGGTGGCGGCAAGGCCGTGATCATCGGCGACCCGGCCGAGCTGAAGACCGAGGCGCTGCTGCGGGCCTACGGCCGCTTCGTCCAGTCGCTCAACGGCCGCTACTTCACCGCGTGCGACGTCGGCACGTTCAGCGAGGACATGGACCACATCGCCCGCGAGTGCGACTTCGTCACCGGCCGCACGGTCGCCCACGGCGGCGCGGGCGACAGCTCCGTGCTGACGGCGTACGGCACGTTCCAGGGCATGCGCGCGGCCGCCGAGCAGGTCTGGGGCGAGCCCACCCTGGCCGGCCGCACCGTCGGCGTCGCGGGCGTCGGCAAGGTCGGTCGCCACCTCGTGCGCCACCTGATCGAGGACGGCGCCACCGTGGTCGTCACCGACGTGCACGCGCCGTCGGTCGAGGCCATCCGCGAGCAGTTCCCGCAGGTCACCGCAGTCGCCACCACCGAGGAGCTCGTCGCGAGCGACATCGACGTCTACGCCCCGTGCGCCATGGGCGGCGCGATCAGCGACGAGGTGCTCGACGTGCTGCGCGCCAAGATCATCTGCGGCGCCGCCAACAACCAGCTCGCACACTCGGGCATCGAGAAGCAGGTCGAGGAGCGCGGGATCCTCTACGCCCCCGACTACTGCGTGAACTCAGGCGGCGTGATCCAGGTCGCCGACGAGCTCGAGGGGTTCTCCTTCGAGCGCGCCCAGCAGCGCGCGACCGGCATCTTCGAGACCACGCGCCGCGTGTTCGAGCTCGCCAAGGCCGACGGGGTGACCACGGCCGAGGCCGCCGACCGGCTCGCCGAGCGTCGCATGCGCGAGGTCGGCCGCCTGCGCGGCATCCACCTCGGCTGACCGGGCACTTCCTGCCCGTCCTGACCGCCGACCGGGCGGTTCCTGCCCCATCACGGGCAGGAACCGCCCGGTCGTTGCGTGTGACGGGCAGGAAGCGCCCGGTCACCTGCGGGCGTGCTTGTAGACCGCACCGCCCGGTCGCCCGGGCGAGGTGATCAGAGCGATCAGTCAGTCTGCGCGACGACGCGGGTCGGCATAGTCCGACCACTCGTCGTCAACTGGATCGACCTCACTCGTGGAGTGAGTGTCTTCTCCGTGAAGCTCCTTCGCCAGCGCGCCGAAGTCCGTCTCGTGAGTCCGGTACTTCAGGTCGCGGGCAACCTTCGTCTGCTTCGCCTTCGCTCGGCCGCGCCCCATAGGGTCGACCCCCTCGCACACTTGGCCGGGGCTGTCGGAGAGCTGCCCGACGCGCCCGGTCTGATCGGTTACATATCGTGGGGTCAACGCTACCTGAGCGGTGGCTGTTCCCGCACACCAAGAGCCCGCATTTCGTGCTCGAAGTGCCGAATCTCATCACCAGCCGGGGTGCTGGCCCTCCAGCAGGACGCGGCCACCGTCGACGTCGTCCGCGTGCGCCTCGCCGGCGACCCAGGCGCGGATGCCGTGCCCGGCCAGCACGGCGATGGCGGTGTCGACCGACTCGGGGGCCGTGAGCGACACCATGCCGACGCCGCAGTTGAGGGTGGCCTCGAGGTCGGCCTGGGCCACGTCACCGACACGTCGTACGACGTCGAAGACTGGTTGCGGCGTCCACGTCGAGCGGTCGATGCGCACCGACAGCTCCTCGGGGAGCACCCGCTCGAGGTTGGCGGCGAGCCCGCCACCGGTCACGTGGGACATGGCGTGGGTCTCGGTGCGCGCGGCGAGGTCGAGGCAGGCCTTGGCGTAGATGCGGGTGGGCTCGAGGAGCTCCTCGCCCAACGTGCGACCGAAGTCGTCGACCTGCCGGTCGACGGTCCAGCCCGCCTGCTGGAGCAGGACGTGGCGCACGAGCGAGTAGCCGTTGGAGTGCAGGCCGCTGGCCTCCATGGCGATCACGACGTCGCCGGGACGGACGCGGCCCGGGCCGAGGAGCTTGCTGGCCTCGACCACCCCGGTGGTGGCGCCGGCGACGTCGTAGTCGTCGGGGTCGAGCAGCCCGGGGTGCTCGGCGGTCTCGCCCCCGATGAGCGCACACCCGGCGACGACGCACGCCTCCGCGATGCCCTTGACGATGGCGGCGATGCGCTCGGGGACGACCCGGCCGCAGGCGATGTAGTCGGTCATGAAGAGCGGCTCGGCGCCGCACACGACGAGGTCGTCGACCACCATGCCGACGAGGTCGAAGCCGATGGTGTCGTGGACGTCCATCATCTGCGCGATGGCGACCTTGGTGCCGACGCCGTCGGTCGAGGTCGCGAGCAGCGGCCGCTCGTAGCGGGTGAGCGCGGAGGCGTCGAAGAGGCCCGCGAAGCCACCGAGCCCCCCGATCATCTCCGGACGGCGGGCCTTCTCGACCCAGCCCTTCATCAGGTCGATCGCCCGGTCGGCCGCCTCGATCGAGACCCCGGCGGCGGCATACGCCCCGGACGTGGATGCAGTGGGCTGGTCGGTCACACGGAGCTCCTCGGGTGGCGGCGTGCGGGACGGGGTGGGGTCAGGGGTTGTTCAGGACCGGCAGGGCCCGACCCATGGTGGGCGACTGCAGCGTCGCCTCGAGCAGGTGCTTGCCGAGCAGGCTCTCGTCGGGCAGCTCGATCGGGTACTCCCCCGTGAAGCAGGCCTGGCAGAGCCGGTCGGCCGGCTGCCCGGTCGACTCCACCATGCCCTCGAGCGAGATGTATCCGAGGCTGTCGGCGCCCACGCTCGCGGCGATCTCCTCGGGCGTCAGGCCGTTGGCGATCAGCTCGGCGCGGGTGGCGAAGTCGATGCCGTAGAAGCACGGCCACTTCACCGGCGGGCTGGAGATCCGTACGTGCACCTCGAGGGCACCCGCCTCGCGGAGCATCCGCACCTGGGCGCGCTGGGTGTTGCCGCGCACGATCGAGTCGTCGACCACGACGACGCGCTTGCCGCGGATCATGTGCTCGAGGGCGTTGAGCTTGAGCCGGATGCCGAGCTGGCGCAGCGTCTGGCTGGGCTGGATGAACGTGCGGCCGACGTAGGCGTTCTTCACGAAGCCCTGGCCGAACGGGATGCCCGACTCGGCGGCGTACCCCGATGCGGCAGGCGTGCCGGACTCCGGGACGGGCATCACCAGGTCGGCGTCGACCGGGAACTCGCGCGCCAGGCGGCGACCCATCTCGACGCGCGCCTCGTGGACGTTGCGGCCGCTGATGGTGGCGTCGGGGCGGGCGAGGTAGACGTACTCGAAGACGCAGCCCTTGCGCGCGGGCTCGGCGAAGATGTGCGACCGGAGGCCGTTCTCGTCGATGACGATCATCTCGCCGGGCTCGACCTCGCGTACGACGCTCGCACCGATGGTGGCGAGCGCGGCGTCCTCGCTGGCCACGACCCAGCCGCGGTCGAGGCGGCCGAGGACCAGCGGGCGGATGCCCTGCGGGTCGCGGGCGGCGTAGAGGGTGTGCTCGTTCATCCAGACGAAGCAGAACGCCCCGCGCAGCTGCGGCAGCACCTCGAGGGCCCGCTGCTCGAGCGTCGTGTCGGGGTGGTGGGCGAGCAGTGCGGTGACGAGGCTGGTGTCGTTGGTGGCGCCCTCGACGCCCTTGATCTCGAGCTCGCCGGCGGGGCCGGGCAGCTCGCCGACCATCTCGCGCAGCTCGTGGGTGTTGATCAGGTTGCCGTTGTGGCCGAGCGCGATCGACCCGTCGGCGGTGGGCCGGAAGGTCGGCTGGGCGTTGTGCCAGGTCGACGCGCCGGTGGTGGAGTAGCGCGAGTGGCCGATGGCGAGGTGGCCCTTCAGCGAGTCGAGCGTCGACTCGTCGAAGACCTGCGAGACCAGGCCCATGTCCTTGTAGACGAGGATCTGGCGCCCGTTGCTGACCGCGATGCCGGCGGACTCCTGGCCGCGGTGCTGCAGCGCGTAGAGCCCGAAGTAGGTCAGCTTGGCGACGTCCTCGCCGGGGGCCCAGACGCCGAAGACGCCGCAGGCGTCCTGCGGGCCCTGGTCCTGGGGGTCGAGTGCCGTGGTGAGGCGGCCGTCGCCGCCCGTCCGCCTGCTGCTCTGGTAGGGCACGACCCGAGTCTACGGGCGGCCGGCCCGATCGTCGCACCCACGCCCGCCCGCCCATACCCCGGCCGATGTCTGAGGACGTCGTGGACGGCTGGCGGGCCGATCGACGACCGTCACGTCCTCAGGTATCGGTCTCAGGCGTCGGGCAGGAGGGTCCGGACCCGGTGCAGGGCGAGCCGGGCAGCTGCCCGGCCGACCGCCGGGAGGGGTACGACGTCCAGGAACGGCAGCGGCCGGGTCCAGGCCGGGTCGGAGGGCAGCGCGCCCTCGGGGCCGGCGTACATCGGGGTCAGCGCCCGCTGGACGGCCTCCTCGAGGTCGAGGGGCGGGCCGCCGGTGCGCGGCGTCCAGGTGTGGCCGGGACGGCAGACCATGTCGTGGCGCAGCGACTCGACGAGCGCGGTGACGGTGTGGAACGGGGCGGTGGTGACCAGCGCTGCCCCCAGTCCGACGAGGCTGGTCGGGGCGACCGGCACCGGCACGCGGGCTCGGGACAGCCCGGCTCCGCCGCCGACGACGCGCAGGAGGTCGGGGTAGGCGACGACGTCGGGGCTGCCGAGGTCGACCGCGCCGCGCGGACCGTCGTCGCCGAGGGCGTCGGTGACCGCGCGCAGCACGTCGGAGGCAGCGACCGGCTGCACGGAGCTGCGCATCCACGTCGGGACCGGCTGGACGAGGAACAGCGTCGCGATCTGCCGGATGATCTCGAACGACGTCGACCCGGCGCCGATCACGACGCCGGCGCGCAGCGCGACCGCCCCGTCGGTGGCGCCGAGCAGGATGCGCTCGACCTCCAGCCGCGAGGCGATGTGGGCGGACAGCTCGGCCTCCGGCACCTGCGGCACCAGGCCGGAGAGGTAGACGAGGCGTCGTACGTCGCTCTCGGCCACCGCGGCGGCCACGGTCTCGGCGGCGAGCCGGTCGCGGTTGCTGAAGTCGCTGCGGTCGAGGGAGTGCACGAGGTAGACGACGGCGTCGACGTCCGCGACCGCCTCGGCGACGGCCGCGGGGTCGGTGACGTCGCACCGGATCGCGCGGACCCGGTCGTCCCAGCCGAAGCGGTCGGGCCGGGGCGGCGAGGAGGAGGCGGCCACGACGTCGTGACCGAGCTCGAGCAGGTGGGGCACCAGGCGCGACCCGATGTAGCCGGTGGCGCCGAGGACGAGGATCCGCATGCCTCAGGCCTCGCCGAGGTGCTTGAGGAGGTTGCGGGAGAAGACGGTGCCCATGTGCTTCACGACGCCGGCCATGACGCGCTCGACCGCGGGCCGGGCCAGGCCCGGCAGCGGCAGGTGGGTCGAGATCTGCAGGTCGATGCTGACCTCGGTGCCGCCGTCGGCGTGGTCGGCCAGGTCGTAGGTGCCGTCGACCGCGGTCATCTCGTCGGGGCGCTCGGGGTCGTGGGTGAACACGATCCGGTCCTCGGGGGTCAGGTCCATGACCTCGGTGAACGTCGGCGCCACCGAGATGCCCAGCACGGGGATGGTGCCCATCCGCCAGGTCCAGCGGTCGCCGTCGACGGCGATGCTGGTGACGTAGGGGGTGATCTGCGCGATCAGGTCGGCGTCGGTGAGGGCGGCCCACACCTCGCTGCGCGATGAGCGGAGCACGGCCGAGGAGCGGTCGCGAGCACGGAAGGTCGCCATGCGCGCCACGTTACCGACGAGTTCCACACGCGCGGCTCACCCGGTCAGCGGTGGGTGACGCAGGTCTCGGGGCTCGGAGACGTGCGTGGCGCACCGCTCGTACGACGACACGCCGGGGTCGCGCGGCCGAGCGGTGGTCCAGCCACGTTCTCGCGCTGCGGAAGGTGGGTGGGCCACCGCTCGGCGGGGCGCAGGTCAGGAGCGCGGCAGCTCGCCGAGATTGCGGAGCAGGAGCGCCTCGGCCTTGACGACCTTCTCGAACTCGGCGAGGTGGAGGCCCTCGTTGGCGCCGTGGGCGCGGGTGTCGGGGTCCTCGACGCCGGTGACGAGCACGCTGGCCTGCGGGAACGCCTCGAGGAACTCGGCGATGAAGGGGATCGAGCCGCCGACGCCCATGTCGACCGGCGCGGTGCCGTCCCAGGCCTCGGCGAACGCGGCGCGCGCAGCGTCGTACGCCGGACCGCTGGCGTCGATCTGCGTCGCCTCGCCGGTGTCGACGACGGTCGTGGTGAGTGTCGCGCCCCACGGCGTGTGCTTCTCGAGGTGGGCCTGGAGGCACTGGACGGCGTTGGCCGTGGTGTCGCCCGGGGCGATGCGCATGCTGATGCGGCAGCGCGCCGCGGGGACGAGGGTGTTGGAGGCGCCCTCGACCTTGGGGGCGTCGAGCCCGGTGATGCTGATGGACGGCTTGGTCCAGAGGCGCTCGACGACCGAGCCGGAGCCGATCCACTCTATGCCCTCGGCGGCGCCGGACTCGGTGCGGAGGCGGGCCTCGGGGTAGTCGACGTCGGCGGCCGGACCGGAGTGCAGGCCCTCGACCGCGACGTCGCCGGCGTCGTCGTTGAGCGAGGCGATGACGCGGCTGAGCGTCATGATCGAGTCGGGCACCAGGCCGCCCCACATGCCGCTGTGGACGGCGTGCGTGAGGGTGCGGACCTCGACGTCCATCCGGACCAGGCCGCGCAGCGACGTGGTGAGGGCGGGCTCGCCGATGTCCCAGTTGCCGGAGTCGGCGATGACGATGACGTCGGCCTCGAGGCGGTCCTTGTAGGTCTCGAGCAGCTCGACGAGGGTGTCGGAGCCGACCTCCTCCTCCCCCTCGATGAACATCACCAGGTTGACCGGCAGGTCGTCGCCGAAGATCCGGACCGCGCCGAGGTGGGCGGCGATGCCGGCCTTGTCGTCGGCCGCACCGCGGCCGTAGAGCCGGTCGCCACGCTCGGTGGGCTCCCACGGCGGGGAGTCCCAGTCGGCGTGGTCGTTCTCGGGCTGCACGTCGTGGTGGGCGTAGAGCAGCACGGTCGGCGCACCTTCGGGGCCGGCCTTCTTCGCGATCACGGCCGGCGGGGCGCCGTCGTGGGCGCGGACGATCTCGGTCTCGAAGCCCTCGGCGGCGAACAGGTCGCGGGTGGCCTCGGCGCTGCGCTCGACCTCGCCGGCGCGGGCCGGGTCGGCGCTGACGGACTGGATGCGGACGAGGTCCTCGAGGTCACGGCGGATGCCGGGCATGACCTCGGCGAGACGAGCGGAGATGTCGACAGTCATGTCCCGACCCTAGCCGGGGACGACCGCGTCGCTGGCGGTGGCCGCGGCCCTCCTCGCCTGCCGAGAAGTGCCCGGTCGGCGGCCCGGACGGGCAGGAAGTGCCCGGTCACCGCCGTGAACCGGCAGGAAGTGCCCGGTCGGCGTGCGTAGGTCGCGGGGCGCCTGTCAGCCGCGCATCTCCAGCATCAGCTGGCGCTCGGTGTCGGCGAAGCCGAGCCGGCGGTAGACACCGATGGCCTCGCCGTCGTCGTCGGCGACGATGACGAGGGTGCGGGCGCCGAGGTGCTCGAGGGCGTGGCGACCGGCCGCGTGCACGGCTGCGGCGGCGAGGCCCTTGCGTCGGTGGTCGGGGTGCGTCTCGACGCTCTGGAATCGCGCGACGCCGTCCTCGGTGGTGAAGACGGCGGCGGTGCTCACGACCTCGCCGTCGATGAGGACGCCGAAGCGGGCGCCGCGGCCGGCGGCGACGAGGGACTGCTCCTGGACGTTGCGTCCGCGGGCGAACCGCAGGTGCGACTCCGAGTCGTCGTGCTCCTCGATCGCGACGCTCAGCTGCGCGCGGCTCTCCCAGTCGGCCTCGGACCCCAGCGCGCGCACCTCGCCCTCCACCTCGCGGGGCGGCCGGAGCTCGGACGCGGTGAGCACGGAGGCCACGTCGACCACCAGCCCGGCCGCCTCGAAGGCGGCCCGCGACTCCGGGGCCAGCTCGGGGGTGTCGATGCCGATGCTCACGTGCCCGGCCTCGGGGAACTCGGTGCGGAAGGCGCCCACCACCTCCCGCTCACCGCCGGGGACGGGCGGCTCGGCGAGCAGGAGGAAGTTGCCCCAGTAGTACGTCGGGTTGGCCGGCGTACGGACCACGAGGTGGGTGCCGCGGTCCTCCACGGTGCTGCCCGAGGCGGTCAGCAGGGCCAGGTCGGTGCGGAAGCCGAGCGAGGTCACGTCCATGGGGCGCAGGCTAGAGGTTGTCCGCCCCCGTGTCGGGATCGGCCGTCGTCGACGGCGATTCTCCGCGCTCGGGATCGGCGCCCGCGTCCCACTGCCAGTCGCGCACCTCGGGCAGGTCGTCCCCGTGCTCGCGCGTCCACTGGCGGGCCCGGCGGCGGGTGTCGACCATCAGCTGACGGACGGCGGCGGCGCGCGTGCCAAGCCCCGGCACGCGGTCGATGACGTCCATCACGAGGTGGTAGCGGTCGGTGTCGTTCATCATCACCATGTCGAACGGCGTGGTCGTGGTGCCCTCCTCCTTGTAGCCGCGGACGTGGATGTTGTCGTGGTTGGTGCGCCGGTAGGTCAGCCGGTGGATCAGCCACGGATAGCCGTGGAAGGCGAAGACCACCGGCTTGTCGGTGGTGAAGACGGCGTCGAACGCCCGGTCGCCCATCCCGTGGGGGTGCTCGCCCTGGTCCTGCAGGCGCATCAGGTTGACCACGTTGACGAAGCGCACCCGCAGCTCGGGGAGGTGCTCGCGCAGCAGGGACACCGCGGCCAGCGCCTCGAGCGTGGGTACGTCGCCCGCTGCCGCCACGACCACGTCGGGGTCGCCGTCGTCGTTCGAGGCCCACTCCCAGATGCCGAGCCCACGGGCGCAGTGCAGGTCGGCCTGCTCGGCGTCGAGCCAGTCGAAGCTCGGCTGCTTGCCCGACACCACGACGTTCACGTAGTGCTCGCTCTGCAGGCAGTGGGACATCGTGGACAGCAAGGTGTTGGCGTCCGGCGGCAGGTAGACGCGTACGACCTCGGCCTTCTTGTTGACCACGTGGTCGATGAAGCCGGGGTCCTGGTGGGAGAAGCCGTTGTGGTCCTGGCGCCACACGTGCGAGCTGAGCAGGTAGTTCAGGCTCGCGATGCGCGGACGCCACTCGATCTCGCGGGTCGTCTTGAGCCACTTGGCGTGTTGGTTGAGCATCGAGTCGACGAGGTGGATGAACGCCTCGTAGCAGCTGAAGAGCCCGTGCCGGCCGGTGAGCAGGTAGCCCTCGAGCCAGCCCTGGCAGGTGTGCTCGGAGAGGATCTCGACCACCCGCCCAGACCGCGCGAGGTGCTCGTCGACGTCGGCGAGCTCGCCCGCCCAGACCTTGTCGGTCACCTCGTAGACCGCGTCGAGCCGGTTGGACGCGGTCTCGTCGGGCCCGAAGATGCGGAAGGTGGTGTCGTTGTCGCGCACCACGCCGACGAGCCACTGCCCGAGCACGCGGGTCGGCTCGTGGATGGACGCACCGGGACGCTCCACCTCCACGGCGCTGTCCCGCCAGTCCGGCAGCCGCAGCGGGCGCTTGAGCAGGCCGCCGTTGGCGTGCGGGTTGGCGCCCATCCGCCGGGTGCCGGACGGTGCGTTGGCGCGTACGGCCTCGACGGGCCGGCCGTCGTCGTCGAAGAGCTCGTCGGGGGCGTAGGAGCGCAGCCACTCCTCGAGCTGCGCGCGGTGCTCGTCGTTCTCCCGGGTCCCGGCCAGCGGCACCTGGTGGGCGCGCCACGTCCCCTCGACCGGCTTGCCGTCGACCTCCGCGGGGCCGGTCCAGCCCTTCGGCGTGACGAGCAGGATCATCGGCCACGGCCGGCGCTCGACGTCGCCGTCCTCGCGGGCGGCGCGCCAGATCTCGCGGATCATGTCGTGGGCCTCGTCGAGCGCCGCGGCCATCTGCCGGTGGACGTCGGTGGGGTCGTCGCCCTCGACGGTGAGCACGTGGTGGCCGTAGCCGCGCAGCAGGCTCTCCAGCTCCTCGCGCGGCATCCGGGCGGGGATGGTCGGGTTGGCGATCTTCCAGCCGTTGAGGCTCAGGATCGGCAGCACCGCGCCGTCGTGGACCGGGTCGACGAACTTGTTGCCGTGCCAGCTCGCCGCCAGCGGACCGGTCTCGAACTCGCCGTCGCCGACGACCGCGGTCACCACGAGGTCGGGGTTGTCCATCGCGGCGCCGTAGGCGTGGGAGAGGACGTAGCCGAGCTCGCCTCCCTCGTGGATGGAGCCCGGCGTCTCGGGGGCGACGTGGCTCGGGATGCCGCCGGGGAAGGAGAACTGCCGGAACAGCCGCGCCATCCCGTCACGGTCGTCGCCGATCGCGGGGAACACCTCGGAGTAGGTCCCCTCCAGCCACGCGTTGGCCACCGCGGCCGGCCCACCGTGGCCGGGGCCGCAGAGGATGATCGCGTCGACGTCGCGCTCGCGGATCAGGCGGTTGAGGTGGGTCCAGACGAGGTTGAGGCCGGGGGTGGTGCCCCAGTGACCGAGCAGCCGCGGCTTGATGTCCTCGCGCTCGAGCGGTCGCTCGAGGAGCGGGTTGTCGAGCAGGTAGATCTGCCCGACGGAGAGGTAGTTGGCTGCACGGAACCAGAGGTCGAGGTCGTGGACCTGGTCGTCGGTGAGGGTCGCCATGCTCCTTCGTACCGGAAACCGGGCGGTGCGCACACCCCCTGTCACCGACAGTTCGGGTGAACTGTCGGGTGATCTGTCGGGTGAGCCGACCGCCGGCTCAGCCCCCGAGCGGGAGGTAGGGCGAGAGGTCGGTGCGCTCGCCGCTGGCGCGGACGCTGCCGGAGTGGAGCGCCTCACCCCACGTCGTACGCCCCGTGGCGAGGGCGAGCCACGTCTCGGCGTCGGTCTCGACGACCGCCGGCGGGGTGCCCCGCGTGTGGCGCACGCCGGGCACGACCTGGACGGCGGCGAAGGGCGGCACGCGCACCTCGACCGAGCGGCCGGGGGCGCGCACCTCGAGGGCGGCGAGGTAGTGCTTGACCAGGGCCCGGGTGTCGCCCTCGGCCTCGGCCGTCGCGAGCTGGTCGGGGCTGAGGAGCTTGAGTCGGGCGGGCACGGACCGAGGCTAGACCGACACCATGAAGGCAGTTCGTGCCAGGTCGGCGCTCGCTGAGCGTGACGGATCGGCGCCGGTGCGCGAACTGCCTTCCTGGTGCCTCACCCGATCGAGTCGAGGACCTCGACGCAGGCAGCCCAGGCGTCGCTGCCGGGCTCGACCACCTCGAAGTGGCCGCCGGTGACCTCGACCAGCGTGGCCTCCGCGCCGGCGGCGGACGCGGCGTCGACGTAGGCCTCGGCCTGCCGGAACGGGACGGTGTCGTCGTCGCGAGCATGCACCGCCCACACCGGCACGTCGAGGGGCACCTGACCGAGCGGGTCGGCCTGGTCGTACGCCGTCTCGCCGGCGTCGCCCAGGAACGCGAGCGCGGCCCCGTCGCCGAGGCGCTCAGCCACCGCCGCCCGGAGGTCGAGCACCCCGGCCTGGCTGACGACGTGGGTCACGCGGGGTCCGTCGGCCCATCGCTCGAGACGCGTGCGGCCGCCGGCCCAGGCGGCGAGGTGGCCACCGGCGGAGTGGCCGAGCGTCACGACCGGCCCTTCGACGTCGGCCGCGACGGCGCCGATCGCCGCGTGGACGTCGTCGAGCGTGGCGGGGAACCCGCCGCCGTTGCCCACCCGGCGGTACTCCACGTTGGCCGCCGTCCAGCCGCGTCCGACCAGGTCCTCGGCGAGCGGGGCGCCGTACTCCGCGCCGTACTGGGCCCGCCAGAAGCCGCCGTGGATGACGACCACCAGCCCCCGGCTGGCGCCGTCGGGCACGTGGAGGTCGACCCACTGGCTGGGGTCGTCGCCGTAGGTGATCCGCTCGGGTTCGCTGGGCACGCCGCCCACCCTGCCGGACGGCTCCTCGGCGCACCCGGCGAGGGCGGCCGACACGCCGGCCACCCCGGCGGCTGCCAGCACCGCACGGCGGCTCGGCCTCACTCGGTGGCGGCGGGGTAGGGCTGGACCAGGCTCATCAGGAGGTAGGTCCGGCGCTCGGGGTCGCGGCCGCGCGTGCGCTCACCCCACGACTCGACCAGCGCCTCGACCTCGCGGAAGAGCTCGATCGCCTCCTCGTCCGTGAGCTTGAGGGCGTGGTCGGCGAAGGAGAAGACACCGCTCCCCTCCGGGTGAGCGGTGTCGAAGGAGCGCTCGATGACGTGGTGGCCCCAGGCCTTCTTGTTCTGGCGGAAGACCTCGACGGCCGCCCGTCCACCGGGCGCCTTCTCGAGCTGGCCCAGGCGCACCGTGTAGCCGGCGGGCGCCGCGCTGCGCCACACCCGGTCACGCTTGTCGTGAGCCTCCTCCGGTGCCTCCTCGACCAGCCCGTACTTCGCGAGCTGGCGCAGGTGGAAGCTGGCCTGGTTGGCCGGGATCCCGAGCTCGCGGGCGATGTCGGCCGCCCGGACGGGTCCCGAGGCCTCGATCTCGTCGAGGATCCGCCCCCGGACGGGGTGGGCCAGCGCGCGGAGCACGCGCGGGTCGTTCAGCTGCTGTGGCTCGGCCATCACCCCAGCCTAGACCAGTTGCGCACGAACTATTGCGCAACATTACTTGCGCAACATATGTTGCGCATATGCCCGGATACCGACAGCTCTCCCGCAACCGCGACTTCACGGTGCTCTGGATCGGCGACACCGTCAGCGAGCTCGGCAGCTCGCTGTCGATGTTCGCGTTCCCCCTCATCGCCTACGCCCTCAGCGGCTCGGCGCTCACCGCCGCCCTCGTGGAGGCCGCCTACCTCGGCGGCCTGTGCGCGACGCTGCTCCCGGCCGGGGTGCTCGCCGACCGGGTGGACCGCAAGCGGATCATGCTGGTCTCCAGCGCCACCGGCTGTGCGGCGTACGCCTCCCTCGCGGTCTCGGGAGCCGTCGGCAGCCTCACGCTCCCCCACCTCGTCGGGGTCGCGCTGGTCGCGGGCGTTGCCGCCGGGGCGTTCAACCCCGCGCAGCTGTCGGCGATCCGCTCGGTCGTCACCACCGACGACCTGCCGACCGCGCTCAGCCAGAACCAGGCCCGCCAGCACGTCGCCTCGCTCCTGGGCGGCCCGCTCGGCGGCGCGTTGTACGCCGTCACGCGGTGGCTGCCGTTCGCCGTCGACGCGATCACCTTCGCGGTCGCGTGCGTGACGGTCAGCCGGGTGCGCACCGACCTGTCAGCACCGCACCGTCGGCGCGAGCCGCTGCGCCGGCAGCTGGCAGAGGGCTTCAGGTTCATGTGGCAGCGCCCGTTCTTCCGCACGCTGCTGGTTGGGCCGCGCTGGCCAACCTCGTCACCAACGCGATCTTCTTCGTCGTCCTCCTGCGCATGGTCGCCGACGGGGTGCCGGCCGCGCAGATCGGCCTCGTCTCGATGGCGGCCGGCCTCGGCGGGATCCTCGGCGCAGCCGTGGCACCGAGCCTGATTCACCGGATGCCGACCGGGCGCCTGACCGTCCTCATCGGCTGGATGTGCTGCCTGCCGCTCGTGCCACTGACGGTCTCGTCGAGCGTGTGGACCGCGTGCGCGAGCACGTTCTTCCTGCTGCTGCTCAACCCGGTGGGCAACGCCGGCATCAGCTCGTACCGGATGGCCGTCACTCCTTCCCACCTCCAGGGCCGGGTGGGGTCGACGAGCCAGTTCGTGTCGATGTCGGTCATGCCGCTGGCGCCGCTGCTCGGCGGCTACCTGCTCGAGCACCAGGGCGGCACCGCCGCGATCACCGCACTGGTCATCGCGAGCGCCCTGGTCGCCACCCTGCTCACCTCGAGCCGGTCGATCCGGTCCGTGCCGCGCCCCTCGGAGTGGGTCAGTGCCGAGAGCGCAGAACCCGCACTCGCAGCCTGACCCTGCGACGGGTGGTCCAGTGAGGAATGGCTGCCAAGGAGCCCCTCCGGGCCAGCCACCTCCCGCGGGACTACCCGGGTGGGCCGAGCGCTCGCGCTGACCCGGTCCCCCGACATCTTCAGGGACCGCCTGACATCTTCAGCGATCCCCGGTCAGCCGCGGATCGCTGAGGTTGTCGGCCCGTGCACGGCCTGACATGTACGGGAATCGCCGGTCAGCCGGGGATTCCTGAAGATGTCGGCTTTCGCAGAAATCTCGTTGCTCAGGAGCCGAGGGCGGCGGGGAGGGTCGCCTGCCAGGCGGCCTTGGCCTCGGCGACGGGGAGGTCGAAGACGCCCTCGACGGAGAGGGTGTCGCCCCCGGTGCGCCCGAGGGGCGTGACCGGTACGCCGTGGCGCTGGGCGAGTGCGACCAGGGCGTCGGCCTGCTCGTCGGTCACCGTCACCAGCGCGCGGGCGGTGGACTCCGAGAAGAGCGCCACGAACGCGTCGTCGGCGACGGAGACCAGCGAGACGGACGCCCCGACACCGGAGCCGAAGGTCGACTCGGCGAGCGCCTGGGCCAGGCCGCCGTCGGAGAGGTCGTGGGCGCTGGTGACGACGCCGTCGCGGGCGGCGTCGTGCAGCATCGCGGCGAGCGCCTGCTCGGCCGCGAGGTCGAGCCGCGGCGGCAGGCCACCGAGGTGGCCGTGCACGACGTGGGCCCACTCGGAGCCGGAGAGCTCCTCGCGGGTCTCGCCGAGCAGGAAGACCCGCTCGTCGGCGGCACCGAAACCGGTCGGCGTACGGCGCGTGACGTCGTCGATCACGCCGAGGACCGCGACCACCGGGGTCGGCAGGATCGCCGTCTCGCCGGTCTGGTTGTAGAGGCTGACGTTGCCGCCGGTGACCGGGATGCCGAGCTCGAGGCAGGCGTCCTTCAGGCCGCGGCACGCCTCGGCGAACTGCCACATCACGTCGGGGTCCTCGGGCGAGCCGAAGTTGAGGCAGTCGGAGACCGCCAACGGCCGCGCGCCGCCCGTGGCGACGTTGCGGTAGGACTCGGCGAGCGCGAGCTGGGCGCCCGTGTAGGGGTCGAGCTTGGCGAAGCGGCCGTTGCAGTCGGTGGCCACCGAGACGCCGAGGTTGGTGTCGGCGTCCACGCGCACCATGCCCGAGTCGGCCGGCTGCGCGAGCACGGTGTTGCCCTGGACGTAGCGGTCGTACTGGTCGGTGATCCACGACTTGTCGCACAGGTTGGGCGACGCGACCAGCTGGAGCACCGTGTCGCGCAGCGCCGCGCCGGAGGCCGGCCGCGGGAGCGCCTCGGCGCCGTCGGCCTGGAGCGCGTCCTGCCAGTCTGGGCGGGCGAACGGGCGCTGGTAGGTCGGGCCGTCGTGGGCCACGGACCGCGGGGGTACGTCGACGACGCGCTCGCCGTGCCAGTCGATCTTGAGGCGTCCTGAGTCGGTGACCTCGCCGATGACCACGGCCTCGACGTCCCACTTCTCGCAGATCGCCATGAACGCGTCGACGTCGCCGGGCTCGACGACGGCCATCATCCGCTCCTGCGACTCGCTCATGAGGATCTCCTCGGGAGCGAGCGTGGAGTCGCGCAGGGGCACGCGGTCGAGCTCGACGTGCATGCCGCCGTCGCCGGCGGAGGCCAGCTCGGAGGTGGCGCAGGACAGGCCGGCGCCGCCGAGGTCCTGGATGCCGGCGATGACGCCGGCGGCGAAGAGCTCGAGGGTGCACTCGATGAGCAGCTTCTCCATGAAGGGGTCGCCGACCTGGACGCTCGGCCGCTTCGCCGGGCCCGTCTCGTCGAACGTCTCCGACGCCAGCACGGAGACGCCACCGATGCCGTCGCCGCCGGTGCGGGCGCCGTAGAGCACCACCTGGTTGCCGGTGCCGGTCGCGTTCGCGAGGTGGAGGTCCTCGTGGCGGAGCACGCCGACACAGAGGGCGTTGACGAGCGGGTTGCCGGCGTAGGTCTCGTCGAAGACGGCCTCGCCGCCGATGTTGGGCAGGCCGAGGCAGTTGCCGTAGCCGCCGACGCCGGCCACGATCCCGGGCAGCACGCGCGCGGTGTCGGGGGCGTCGAGCGGGCCGAAGCGCAGCGGGTCCATCACGGCGACCGGGCGGGCGCCCATCGCGAGGATGTCGCGCACGATGCCGCCGACGCCGGTGGCCGCGCCCTGGTAGGGCTCGACGAACGACGGGTGGTTGTGGCTCTCGACCTTGAAGGTCACGGCGTACCCCTGGCCGATGTCGAGCACGCCGGCGTTCTCGCCGATGCCGGCGAGCATCTTGCCGACGGGAGTTTCCTGGGGGATATCGCCGAACTGCTTGAGGTGCACCTTGGTGGACTTGTAGGAGCAGTGCTCGCTCCACATCACGCTGTACATCGCGAGCTCGGAGCTCGTCGGGCGACGGCCCAGGATCTCGCGGATCCGGGCGTACTCGTCGGCCTTGAGGCCGAGGTCGGCCCACGGCTGCTCACGCTCTGCGTCGGTGGCCGCCAGGGCCACCGTGTCGAGGGTGCCGGTCGCGCCGGAGGTCGTCAGACCGGCGTTCGCGAGGGCGGGGGACTGCGGGGCGGCGCTCGTGTCGGGCACGGCGCCAATCTACCGGCGCTGCTCCCCCACCGGACGTCCGGGAGTCGCCTCGTGGACCACCCGTACGGACTGGCGCCGCTCGCCGCTGCCGAGGTGCTCGTCGCCGTCGGTGTCCGTCGCGACCTCGTCGACCTCCTCGACCGGGTCCTCGTCGTGCTCGGCGGGCTCGTCGTCGCGGCGCGAGTCCTTGCCCGGGCCCCGCGGGCGCTGGCCCTCGCGGGCCGCCTCCCGCTCGGCCCTGCGGGCCGCCCGCTCGGCGCGCTTCTCCTCGAGCGCGGCGCGCTTGGCCTCGCGCACCGCCTCCTTCTCCCGGGCGGCGCGCGCCGCGGCCTCCTCCGAGACCGTCCGCTCGAGCCGTGGGGTCGCCATCCGGGCCGGGCCGCCACGTCCGCTCGCCATGCCCCGCGACATCGTGCCCGCACGCGCCGCCATGCCGCCGGCCCCCAGGCCCCCGACCGGGGGCGTGCCTGCGGCCGAGGGCCGGGTGCGACCGCGCCGGCCGAGGAGCCCGCCTGCCGCGCTCGCGGCCAACGACGTCAGCCCGGCGGCGGAGAGGCCGGTCAGGTCGGGGACGGTGACCGCGACCGGGGCGAGCGGCGGCAACCCAGCCTGGCCCCCGACCCCGGCCTGGGCCGCGCCCGGCACCGAGGTGGACGGCGGCGCGACGATGCCGACGCCCGACTCCTCGCCGGCCGGGCCGCCGAGGAACCCGGCGAACCTGCCCCCGGTGAGGGACATCAGCTCGGTGCGCACCGTCACCATCTCGGCGCGGGCGGACCGGAGCCGGGCGCTCTCCTGGTCGAGCGCCACGGTCAGCCGGCGGCGGATGTCGTCGGTCTCGGCCTGGCCGCGGGTGACCTTGCTGCGCTCGTCGTCCTCGGACGGCTTGAAGACCAGGTGCCGTGACTCGCCGACCACCTCGTGGGGCACCGCCGCGACGGTGGTCCAGGCGCGGTCGAGCTCCTTCTGCGACGACGCCATCACCCCGGCAGCGGCACGCAGGCAGTCGGCGACCAGGTCGGCGAGGGTGGTGAAGCGGTCGAGGCGGGCGAGCACCTGCTTGCGGTGCTGCTCGTAGCTCTCGGCGGACGCCGCGTCCCAGCCCTCGGTGGCGCGCCGGGCGGCGTCGACGAGCTCGTCGCCGCGACGCGCGACCTGGGCGCCGACCTCGGTCCACCGCTGGGCGGCGGCCTCGAGCGGCCGGACGTCGGCACGCAGCTCCCACGGGTTGGCCGGCACGACTCACCGACCTCCCGGTCCCGGCAGGATCCCGAAGGGACCTTGGCCCAGCAGGTGCGTGGCGCGGTCGAGCTCGGCGGCGACGACGTCGTCGGCGCGCAGGGCATCGCGCGCGGCGTCGACCAGTCCCTCGACCCCGAGCTCGAGGGCGCCGGCGAGCGAGGTGAGGACCGCGTCGGCGTCGGCCAGCGCATCGGCGTACGACGCCGCGAGGTCGACGGCCCCGGCCGCGTCGCCGAGGGCCGCGCACGCCCCGGCGAGCTCGCCGAGGGCGTCGGCCCAGTCGTGCCGCATCGCGTCGAGGATGCGCTCGGAGGAGCCCGCCAGCTCCACCAGCCTGGCCGGCTCGACCTGCATCAGGGATCGCTTGCCGCTTGCGCTCACCTCAGCGGGATACCCGCGCCGGCGCGAGCCAAACACGCGGCCCGCCGGCCTGTGGGCACACAAGTCGGCCCGGCCGGTTTCGCGCCCGCGCGTTCGGGGAAGGTCAGCGACACGACCTGCACCGAGCCCGCCCCAGGAGCCGCGATGAACGCCGTCATGACCGTCGACCTCTCCGAGCTCGACGCCTGGTCCGCACAGGTGCAGCGCGCGAGCGACGACCTGTCCGGCATCGCACGCAACGGCGGCCACGCGCTCGTCCGGACCGACTTCGGCCCCATCCTCGAGACGATGATGGGCGCCTACCACGCCCTCCTCCCCTCGGTGCACCGGTCGCTCGAGGACAACGGCACCGGGATGCGCGACCACGCGGAGGCGCTGCGGGCCACGGCCCGCGACTTCACGCTGACCGAGGACGGCGTCGTACGTCGTCACCAGGCCGCCGGCGTCGACGGCCGCGACGGCTCGAGCGGCTTCTGGGACGTCGCCGACACCACCATCCGGCGGGCCGGCCCCACCGAGAGCAGCCTCCCGCAGGTCAGCTTCGGCTTCCCCTACGACACGGTCTGCGACCTGGTGCGCATGCTCACCGGCTTCGACATCCGCGCCGAGCTCGCCGAGAAGATCGGCGGTGACGTGGTGAGCGCCTCCAGCCAGGGCTCGTCGTTCGGTGCGCTCGGCCAGTCGATGCGCGGTGTCGCGGCCAACCTCGAGAGCGGCAGCCGCACCATCTCGCACACCTGGCAGGGCGGCGCGTCCGACGCCGCGGTGAGGCAGATCGGCACGTGGGTCGGCTCCCTCGACGCGCAGGCCGGCCAGCTCGTCCAGATGGGCCAGACCGTCGTGCAGGTCTGCCGCGACGCCTGGCAGACCGCGCTCGCGGTGGTGCAGTGCGTGAAGGCGGCGGTGCAGACCGTCTCCGCCGCGCTCGCCACCATGAGCATCCCCGGTGTCGGCTGGGCCCGCGTCGTGCAGGCCGTCTTCCAGGCCTTCCAGGCGGTGATGAAGGCCTACCAGGCGCTGATGAAGCTCATCAACATCCTCAAGCAGGTCGAGTCGCTCATCTCCACGGTGAAGGGCTTCTTCGACGGCGACAAGGCGCCGGTCTCCACGCTCGGCGTCGCGGTCTCGACCGGTACGCCGAGCAGCGTGACGCGCGATCCCGGCACGATCACCACCCCGACGGTCGGCCAGCGGCCCGCGCCGGTCGCCCCTGCGCTGGCATAGCCTCCCGCCATGAGCGACCACCGCAGCCAGGCCGAGATCCTGGCGGCGATCAACGCAGCACGCGAGGACCTGACCTCGAGCCTGGCCGACCTCCGGGCGAGCGTCGAGGAGCTGGAGAAGAAGCCGTTGCTCACCGACGAGGAGAGGCAGGCGCTCGAGGAGCAGGCCGAGTCGGGCGAGCTCGGCGAGGACATGCAGGCGCTCGTGGAGAAGATCCGCGGTGGCGAGGACACGTGGGAACAGGTGTTCTCGGGACAGTCGCCCCACGGTGCGCTGCTCCAGGGGCACCTCGCGCGGATGGTCGACGAGCACCAGGACGACATCGCGCTCGCCTTCGAGGAGCTCCTCGAGGAGGAAGAGGCGAAGGGCAACTTCGTCCTCGACGACGTCCCCACCCGCGACTGACCTCACGGACCGCGGCGAACTACGACGGTGTAGTTCGCTCGAACGTCTGTTACGCGTGTGACTCATGTGGTTCTCTGGTCGGGCTCGCCCGCCGTCGTACGCCTTCCCCGCCCGCTGGAGTCACCATGCGTCGCCTCGTCCTCGCTGCCCTCGCGCTCGTCCTTGCCGTGCTCGCCGGCTCCTCTCCGGCGACCGCGGACGAGACCGCGCCCCAGGCGCGCAAGCTCGCCTCGCAGCGCCAGATCGCCCTCGCGACCCCGGGCGACTTCACCGGCTACGGCTTCGACCAGTGCGTCGCCCCGACCCAGTCGGCGATGGACGCCTGGTGGAAGAAGTCGCCGTTCACGGCGGTCGGCATCTACATCTCCGGCGACTCCCGCGCCTGCCGCACGCAGCCGAACCTCAGCCCCACGTGGGTGGCGACGCAGGTCGCCCGCGGCTGGCGGCTACTGCCCATCGCGCTCGGTCCGCAGGCGTCGTGCCAGCCGCGCTTCCCGCGCTACAAGGACGACTTCAAGATCTCCCCGAGCCCGGCCGGCGGCTACGCCACGGCGGCCGCCCAGGGCGCGGCGGAGGCCGACAAGAACGCCGCCGACGCGACGACGTACGGCATCGGGGCGGGCAGCACGATCTGGTACGACCTCGAGGGCTTCAACTTGCAGGACACCCACTGCCGCGAGTCCGCGCTGGTCTTCACGTCGGCGTGGGTGACCCGGATCAAGGCGCTCGGCTACACCGCCGGCTTCTACTCCAGCGCCAGCTCGGGCATCAAGATGCTCGACGACGCGCGCCGGCTGCGGCCCGGCCAGTTCGCCCTCCCGGACCGCATCTGGATCGCCCGCTGGGACGGCGCGGCCAACACGTCCACGACCTACATCCCCGAGGACGGCTGGCGGCCGGGCGGCCGGATGAAGCAGTACCTCGGCGGCCACAACGAGACCTGGGGCGGGGTGACGATCAACATCGACAGCAACTTCATCGACCTCGGCGCCGGCTCGCAGCCGCGGCCCGAGGGCCGGTGCCCCGGCACCCGGCTGGGTTACTGGAAGTACCCGAAGCTCTCCCCCGCCTCCGCCCGCGCGACGCGGGTCAAGGTGCTGCAGTGCCTGCTCACCGAGCAGGGCACCTACTCCGGGCCGGTCAACGGCTCCTACGACGCCGCCACCATCGCGGGTGCGCGCGCCTGGCAGTCCGCGCGCAGGTTCACCCCGAGCAACACCTTCAGCAAGCGGCACTGGACCGCGCTGCTCGCCGCCGGGTCCCGTACGACGCTCAAGCGCG
Source organism: Nocardioides sp. T5 (assembly GCF_048161455.1). NCBI lineage: Bacteria > Bacillati > Actinomycetota > Actinomycetes > Propionibacteriales > Nocardioidaceae > Nocardioides > Nocardioides sp. T5. Next base: position 4,105,680 of record NZ_CP182415.1, read on the forward strand.
GGTCGGTCGGCGAGTCGGTCCACCGGCTGCAGCGGGCGCTCAACGCGGCCGGCGCGGGCCGCTTCCGGGCGACCGGCGTGTTCGACGCCAAGACGGAGTCGGCCGTGCGGACCTACCAGAAGCGGCTGCGGATCGGGGTCTCCGGCGTCGCCACCCGGCAGACCTGGAACAAGCTGCAGCAGGGTCGCTGACGCTCGAGGTCGATCAGGCGGGCGGGCCGACGACGAGCGCCACGCCCGTCAGGCCGGCGACGGCGACCAGGCCGACGAGCGCGCCCTGGGCCGGACGGCGGACCAGCCATGCAGTGAGCTTCTCGAGGAGGCCGTGCGGCGCGTCGGAGCGGAGGCGCCAGGCGTCGGCCAGCAGCCCCGCGCGCTCGGCGTACCGCTCGAAGGGCACGGTCGCGAACGGCGGCACCGCCGCGCCCAGGCCCAGCGCCAGCCGGCTGACCGACCACTTCTGGTCGACGAAGAGCAGCACCGTCACCAGGCAGTAGGCGATGAAGACGACGCCGTGGACCATGCCGAAGACCTGCACGCCGAGCTCGGTGGTCTCGGTGACGTACTTGAGGAACATCCCGGTCAGCAGCAGCGCCCAGGTGACGGCCTCCGCGCGGGCGACCAGGCGATAGAGGCGGGTCGGACTCATGCGAACGCCTTCTCGGCGAGCGAGGTGAAGAAGCCGAGCCCGTCGGTGCCGGGGCCGGTGAGGTCCTCGACCGCGTGCTCGGGGTGGGGCATCAGGCCGACGACGTTGCCGCGCTCGTTGGAGATGCCGGCGATGTCGCGGAGCGAGCCGTTGGGGTTGTGGTCGAGGTAGCGCGCGACGACGCGGCCCTCGCCCTCGAGCCGGTCGAGGGTGGGCTGGTCGGCGACGAACCCGCCCTCGCCGTTCTTGAGCACGATCGTGACCTCCGCGCCCGCGGCGTAGGCCGAGGTCCACGGGGTGTCGACACGCTCGATGCGCAGCCGCTGGTCGCGGCAGACGAACTTGCGGTGGTCGTTGCGGATCAGCGCGCCCGGCAGCAGGTGGGACTCGCACAGGATCTGGAAGCCGTTGCAGATGCCGAGCACCGGCAGGCCCTTGCCGGCGGCGTCGACGACCGACGTCATGACCGGAGCGAACCTCGAGATGGCGCCGCAGCGGAGGTAGTCGCCGTAGGAGAAGCCGCCCGGCAGCACGACCGCGTCGACGCCCCTGAGGTCGTCGTCACCGTGCCAGAGCGCGACCGCCTCGTTGCCACCGATGGTCACGGCGCGGCGCGCGTCGACGTCGTCGAGCGAGCCGGGGAAGGTGACGACCCCGACCTTCATGCGCGGCCGGCCTCGTGCGCGACCTCGGCGACCGAGTGCTCCTCGACGTGGACCTCGAAGTCCTCGATCACCGGGTTGGACAGCAGCGTCTCGGCGACCTTCTCGATCTCGGCCAGCACCTCGTCGGTGATCTCGCCGTCGACCTGCAGCTCGAACCGCTTGCCCTGGCGGACATCGGTGACGAGGTCGAACCCGAGCCGGGGCAGTGCACCGAGCACCGCCTTGCCCTGGGGGTCGAGGATCTCGGGCTTGGGCATGACGTCGACGACGACTCGGGCCACGGGGATGCTCCTGGGTGACAGGGTGGGGCGGGCAGTCCCGATTCTAGTGAGCCGCCGCACGAGCGCGCCCGGCGGGCATGACGGTGGACGGAGCGGGTACGCGAGGGGTGGCGGGACGACACGCGCGACGGGAGCTCGGATGGCACGGATCGGCATCTCCGGCTGGCGGTACGCCGGCTGGCGCAACCACTTCTACCCCTCCGGGCTGCCGCAGCGCCTCGAGCTGGCCTACGTCGGCGAGCGCCTGACCACCGTGGAGGTCAACGGCTCCTTCTACTCCCTGCAGCGGCCGTCGAGCTGGCGGTCGTGGGCCGAGCAGGTCCCGGACGACTTCGTCTTCGCCGTCAAGGGGCCGCGCTTCGTCACGCACATGAAGAAGCTCAACGACGTCGAGGCGCCGCTCGGCACCTTCCTCGCCTCCGGCGTGCTGTCGCTCGGCGATCGGTTGGGCCCGCTGCTGTGGCAGCTGCCGCCCAACCTGGGGTTCCACCCCGACCGCCTCGCCGCGTTCTTCGACCTGCTGCCGCGCACCACCTCGGCCGCGTCGTCGTACGCCCTCCAGCACCAGGACGCGGCCAAGCTCAAGGAGCCCGCCGACACCTCGACGCCGGTCGACCGACCGCTGCACCACGTGCTCGAGGTCCGGCACCCCTCCTTCCGCACGCCGGAGTTCTGCGAGCTCCTGCGCGCCCACGACATCGGGATGGTCGTCGCCGACTCGGCCGACACGTGGCCGATGTTCGACGAGGTGACCAGCGGTGTCGCCTACGTCCGGCTGCACGGTGACACCGAGCTCTACGCCAGCGGCTACTCCGACGCGACCCTCGACCACTGGGCCGACAAGGTCCGGGCCTGGGAGGCCGACGGCCTCGACGTGTACGTCTACTTCGACAACGACGCCAAGGTGCACGCCCCCTTCGACGCCCTCGCGCTCCAGGAGCGGCTGGGGATCAGCCCGCTCGTCTAGCCGCCGTGGGGAACCGTTGGGTCGTCGATCGGGCTCATGGGCGACCCGACGGTTCCCCAGCAAGTCGGGCGTCAAGGGCGGCGTAGTGCTCGAGCATGACGGCGTCGCGCTCGGCCTCGTGGGCGTCTCGTACGACGAGGGGCGGGGCCGGCACGAACGCACCGACCTGCCATCGACGCTTGCCGGGCGGCGCCCAGGCCGCGCGGTCCCGGGCGGCGGCCATCCGCTCGACCTGCACCCGCTCCGGGTCACTGCCCACCACCGCGAAGGTCTCCAGCCCCACCCCGCGAAGCGATGCGTGCCGCTTCTCGTCGCGGGACTGACGGCTTGCCGAGCGATGAGCAGCGCCGTTGAACTCACCGCAGACGCCTGCCTCCACGTCGAGCAGGTCGACGACGGCGAGCAGCCGGCCGGAGAGGTCACGAACCTCGCGATTCATGAGCGGGCGCGGGAAGCCCGCCACCGACTCCCACACCTGGAGCATGTCGGACTCGCGCGGCGACCGGCACTCTGCGCATGCCCGCGCGAGGGCGTACGACGCCGCAGCTGGCAGCCGCTGCTGGGCGCGCGCCGCCTCCCGCAGCCGGTCGAGGTCGACGACGCCTGCCGCCAGCGCCATGTCCACCATCACGCCCGCCCGGCGCGCACTGACCGCCCGACGGACCTCGTGCAGGAGTGCGAGCTCGCCGGGCACACACGCGACGCCGACCAGCCGGGCTGCTCGCGGAAGGGGAAGGCGGGTGCGTTCGACGATGACCTCCGGGCTCCGGATTCGCGCCTCGTGCTTCATCAGCACCGGCACCGGCAGCGGTGTCCGACGGTCGTCGTCCAGACCTTCGAAGTAGCTCGCCCCCGCCAGCCGCAACGCCGCCCACCCGGTGAGCAGGGCGGTTCCGGGTCGCAGCCGCACGCCCACCTCGTACGCCCGCTGCTCAGGTGTGCGTGGGGTGTCGGCGGGCACGTGCCAGCCCCGCCCGACCTGCAGCCAGCCAGGGCCACGCAGGACGCCGGCCGTCGGTCCGTCACTCCCCGCGCCCGAACGCCGTACGGGCATCACGAGTCGCGGCGGCGGCGGACACCGCGGGTGCCAGTTCTCCTCCATGGCTGACGTGTGCCCGCCCGTGCGGGCACCACACGCTGCTGCGCGACTCTGTGGACGACGTCGCTTGGGGAACGGTCGAGCTGCCGATCGGGCCTTCAGGGGACCCGACGGTTCCCCAGCCGGACGGCGTACGTCACGCCCGCCGGCGCGCCGACACGATGACCAGACCGACCCCGAAGCCCGCGAGGATCGGGCCGATGACGGCCCAGATGCTCTGGTCGGTCATCGGGCTGCCCTCGAGGTAGCCGAGGCCCTGGAAGGTCCACACGGCACCCATGAGCACCATGATCACGCCGAGGACGATCCCGAGCGGGCGCATCAGCCGAGCTCGCGCTTGAGGATCTTGCCGGTCGCGGTCATCGGCAACGCGTCGACGAACTGGACGATGCGGGGGTACTTGTAGGCCGCCATCTGCTCCTTGCCCCAGGCCACGAGCTCGTCCTCGGTCACCGTGGCGCCGTCCTTGCGGATGACGACCGCCTTGACCTCCTCGCCGTGGCTCTCGTCGGGCACGCCGATGACGGCGGCGAGCGAGACGTCGGGGTGGGTGAGGAGGACCTCCTCGATCTCGCGCGGGTACACGTTGTAGCCGCCGCGGATGATCATGTCCTTGGACCGGTCGACGATGTAGTACCAGCCGTCGGCGTCCTTGCGTCCGAGGTCGCCGGAGCGGAACCAGCCGTCCACGATCGCCTCGTCGGTCGCGTCGGGGCGGCCGTAGTAGCCCTTCATGATGTTGGGGCCCTTGATGGCGATCTCGCCGACGACGTCCTCGCCGTCCTCGACGTCCTCGCGCACCCCGGGCTCGGGGTTGATCAGCTTCATCTCGACGCCCGGGATCGGCTTCCCGATGGAGCCGACGCGCACGGGCTCGCCCCACACGGAGAAGCTCGCGACGGGCGAGGTCTCCGAGAGCCCGTAGCCCTCGAGGATCGTGACGCCGAACCGGTGCTCGAACTCCTTGTGCACCTCGACCGGCAGCGCGGAGCCGCCCGCGACCGCGACCCGCACGTGGTCGGCGACCTTCTTCACGTCCACGCCCGAGTCGTCGAGCGCGCCGAGCAGGCCCCAGTACATCGTCGGGACGCCGGCGAAGAACGTCACGCCCTCCTGCTCCATCAGGGTCAGCGCCGGGCCGGCCTCGAAGCGCGGCAGCATCACGACGGTGCCGCCGAAGGCGAAGCCGGCGTTCATGATCACCGTCTGGCCGAACGAGTGGAAGAGCGGCAGCACGCACAGCAACGTGTCGGGGTTGTCGGAGTCGGCACCGAAGAGCGCGTCGCTGGACAGCGCGTTGCTGATCATGTTGCGGTGCATCAGCTCGGCACCCTTGGGCTGGCCGGTGGTGCCCGAGGTGTAGAGGATGACGGCGGTGTCGTCGGCGCCGACCTCACGCGTCTCGAAGACGGGCGACTGGCCCTTGAGCGCCTGGCCCAGGGTCTCGGTGCCGGCGATCGGCGACTCGGCCGCCGGGTCGGCGGTGATGACGAAGAAGTGCTCACACCCGTCGGTCTGCTCGAAACCGGCGTGGCCCTCGGTACCGATCGGCAGCTCGGGCGTGCCCTGGAAGCAGAAGTACGCCTTCGCGTCCGAGTCGTCGAGGTGGTAGGCCACCTCGCGTCCCTTGAGCAGCACGTTGAGCGGCACGACGGTCGCCCCGGCCTTGAGGATGCCGTAGTAGACGATCGGGAAGTAGGGCAGGTTCGGGCAGCTCAGCGCGACCTTGTCGCCCGGCTCGATGCCGCGCGAGACCAGCAGGTTGGCGACCTGGTTGGCCGCGGCGTTCACCTGGGCGTACGACAGGCGGGTGCCGCCGAGCACGACGGCCGTGCGGTCCGGGTGGGCCTCGGCGGAGCCTTCGAGGAGCGAGGAGAGGTTCGGCATGGCGCAAACCTACTCACCGGTCGTGACCGGCGTCACCCGTCGGCGCGCTGCGCGATCCGGTGGCCGGCGGTCTTGAGGTCCGCGGCGATCGCGCGGCCGGCCAGCAGCCCAGAGCTCCTCGCCGCGACGGCGTACATCCCCGCGCCCGACACCTCGCCCTCGGCGACCACGCGACAGCCGTCGCGGGTGCCGGTGAAGCGGAGCCGCAGCGACGCCTCGACCCCGCGCCAGGTGCCGCGCTCGGCCCATGCCCGGAAGGGCGTGAACTCGACGACCTCGAGGCTGGGTCGTACGCCGACCACGGTCAGCTCGGTCCAGGTCTGCCCGAGGTGGGGCTCCTCGTCCTCGGGCACGTCGACCGACAGCAGGCTCGACTGCCACTCCGGGCGTCGACGCGGGTCGACGAGGTAGGCGAACGCCTGCTCCGCCGAGTGCGGCAGCTCGACGGTCGCGGTGAAGCGCCGCGTCGTCAGAACGTCTCCCCGGTCAGCAGCTCGTAGGCCTCGACGTAGCGCGCCCGGGTGCGCTCGACGACGGCGTCGGGCAGCGGCGGCGGGGCCTCGCCGGAGGTGCGGTCCCAGCCGGACTCCCCGGTGAGCCAGTCGCGCACGATCTGCTTGTCGTACGACGCCTGCGCGCGGCCGGGCTGCCACTCGGCGGCGGGCCAGAAGCGGGAGCTGTCGGGGGTGAGGACCTCGTCGGCGAGGATCGTGGCGCCTCCCTCCGACGCCGGGCGACGGCCGAACTCGAGCTTGGTGTCGGCCAGGATGATGCCGCGCTCGCGGGCGATCCCGTGCGCCTTGTCGTAGACCTCCATGGTCAGCATCCGCAGCTCGGCGGCCGCGTCGTCGCCGACGGCCTCGACGACCGCCTCGTAGTCGACGTTCTCGTCGTGGTCGCCGAGGTCGGCCTTGGTGGCGGGCGTGAAGATCGGCTCGGGCAGCCGGCTGCCGTCCTGCAGCCCGGCGGGCAGCGCGATGCCGCAGACCTCGCCCGTGCGGTGGTAGTCGAGGAGGCCGGAGCCGGTGAGGTAGCCGCGGGCCACGCACTCGACCGGGAACATCTCGAGGCGCTCGCACACGACCGCACGGCCGGCGACGGACGCGGGCACGGCGGTGGAGACCACGTGGTTGCCGACGAGCCCGGCGAGCTGGTCGAACCACCACAGCGACATCCGGGTGAGGATCTCGCCCTTGTCGGGGATCGTCGTGTCGAGGACGAAGTCGTAGGCGGAGATGCGGTCGCTGGCGACCATCAGCAACCGGCCCTCGTGCTCGCCGGAGTCGATCCGGTAGAGGTCGCGGACCTTGCCGGAGTGGAGGTGGGTGGTGCCCTCGATGACAGGTGCTGCGGGGATGTTCAGCTCGGTCACGCGGCGAGCCTAGTGGCCGAGCGCTGCATGAGCAGCGCGAGTCCGGCACCCGCGACGCCCGCGAGGGCCGCCGGGACCACCACGACAGGCAGCGGGGGCGGGCCCGGTGCGGCGCTCGGGTCCACGACCACGCCGAGGACGACGGCGACCGCCACCACCAGGACGACGCCGATGCCGAGACCGGCGAGGGCGCTACGCGGCGCCGACGCCCGACCGGTGCGGGCCAACGCCCGCAGCGCGAGGCCCACGGCGAGGCCGAGGAGCACCCCGACGGGCAGCGTCGCGAACGCACCCACGACCGCGCCGAGCACGGGACCGATCTCCGGCCTCGCCTCGGGGTCGGGCGTCCGGTCGGACGCGTACGACATCAACTGGCCGAGCGCCACGCCGAGCACGACCCCCGCGGCGGCACCGCCGACCACGCCGGAGCCGACCCAGCCGAGACCGAGCCATCCCGGGTCGCGACGCTCAGCAGCCATGTCCCCCATGGCGGGACCCTAGCGGTGCAGCCACCAGCTCATCCGCCGCGTCATCCACGGCAGGAAGACGTAGGTCATGAGCGGCGTCATCACCGACGTCACCAGCACCACCCGGGGCACGAGCGGCCAGCCGCCGATGGTGCGAGAGGCCACGAAGTTGGCCAGCAGGCTGAGCGGGAGGAAGACCATGAAGATCACGACCATCTGCTTCCAGCGCGGCGGCGGCACCGGGGCCGCGCTCAGGGCCTCCACCGTGGCCGGCTCGTCGAACCAGCCCTCGATGCCCGTACGCCGCTCCCGTCGCGACTCCTCCACGTCACCCGCGGCCGCCTCGAGCCACCAGGCCCGCTGCGGGGAGGCCTCCCAGGCGGCGAGCGACTCGGCGTCGGAGAAGCGGTAGAGCATGTGCCAGTCGGTCGAGTCGGCGCTCGGCCGCACCCAGCCCGACCCCAGGAACCCGTCGAACTTCTCCGCCATCGACGTGCCCGCCTGCATCCAGGCCAGCATCTGTGTGGAGTGCGACGGGTCGACGTGACGGGTGACGGACACGGTCACGGGGGCGCTCATGGGTTTCAGTCTCGGGCGCAGGCGGCCCCGGGGTGAAGCCGACGCCGACGAGATCCCGGCCACGTCGGACCTTGGCGCGGGGCCGGCACGGGGACCTCGACGTCTACGACCTCACGCTCACCCGGTGACCTGGAAGGAGGACGCACCGCTGGCTGCGGCGTCGCGTACGGCCAGGTCGCGCACCCGCGCCGAGGGCGGCCCGTGCCGGCACCACTCCACGAGCGCGTCGACCGCGGCGTCCTCGCCCTCGGCGTGGACGAGCACGCTGCCGTCGACCTCGTTGCGCACCCAGCCCACGACCCCGAGCTGCTGCGCCCGCTCCTGGGTGTGCCACCGGAACGCCACGCCCTGCACCTGCCCGGTCACCCGGGCCTGGACCGCCTTCATGGACCCATCCTGCCTCCTCCCGCCGGGCGGTCCTCGCCGCTGGGGCCGGGTGAGAGGCTGACGCGGATGACCCAGGACGAGCAGGCCCAGGACGAGCGGGCGCCGGACACGACGGGCGAGGCGGCGTACGAGCCGGACCCGCGACGCTGGCGCGTGCTCGCGGTCTCGCTGGTCGTCGGCTTCATGTCGCTGCTGGACGTCACGATTGTCAACGTCGCCGTGCCGTCCATCCGCGCCGGGCTCGAGACCTCGGCCGCGACGATCCAGTGGGTGGTGTCGGGCTACGCGCTGGCGTTCGGCATGACCCTCGTCGCCGGCGGCCGGCTCGGCGACGCCCACGGCCGGCGCCGGATGATGACCATCGGGCTGGTCGGCTTCATCGTCTCCAGCGCCGCCGTCGGGCTCGCGCCCAACGCGGCCGCGATCGTCGTCGCCCGGCTGGTGCAGGGCGCCAGCGCGGGCCTGCTGACGCCACAGAACTCCGGCCTCATCCAGCAGCTCTTCCGAGGACCCGAGCGAGGCCGGGCGTTCGGGATGTTCGGCTTCACCGTCGCGGTCGCCTCCGCCGCGGGACCGCTCATCGGCGGCGCCCTCATCGCGCTGCTCGGCGAGGAGAACGGCTGGCGGTCGCTCTTCCTCATCAACGTGCCCATCGGGCTTGTCGCGCTCGTGCTGATCCGCCGCCTGGTGCCCGACAACGACGTGGGCGCCGAGGCCGACAAGGACCCGCGCGTCGATCTGGTCGGGGCACTGCTGCTCGGGCTCGCGGTGATCTCGGTCCTCTACCCCCTGATCAGCCTCGAGGGCGGTGCCGGACTGCCGCTGGTGGGGCTGCTCGCCTTCCCCGCGCTGGCGTGGGCGTTCGTGCGGTGGGAGGCGCGGACCGTACGGCTGGACCGGCCGCCGCTGCTCGACCTGTCGCTGCTGCGCGGCCTGCCGGGATACGCCAACGGCCTGCTCGTCGGCACGCTCTACTTCACCGGGTTCACCGGGATCTTCCTGGTCCTGTCGGTGCACCTGCAGGAGGGCGAGGGCTTCTCACCGCTCGGGGCGGCGCTGCTGATGACGCCCTTCGCGGTCGGCGCGGCCACCACCTCGCCGTTGGCGGGCAGGCTGGTCGGGCACATCGGGCGCCGCGTGACGCTGGTCGCGCTCGCCGTGATGATGACGGGCACCGCGCTCGCCGCCGTGCTGGTGACCCAGCCGACCGACCGGCTGTGGTGGACGCTCGCGCCGGCGATGCTGCTCGCCGGGATGGGCGGCGGCGGCGTCATCTCCCCCAACTTCACGCTCACCCTCGCCGAGGTCCCGCCGCAGATGGGCGGAGCGGCCGGGGGCGCGCTGCAGACCGGCCAGCGGATCGGCTCCGCGCTCGGTGCAGCACTGCTGATGACCGTCTACCTGGCGGTCGACGCCGTCGCCTCCGCACCGGTCGCCGCCCGGGCCTCCCTGCTGGCGGCGCTCGCCGTGCTCGCGCTCGCCCTCGCGGCCGCCGTACGCTCCTGGCGGCTCGGCGACTGACGAGCACCATGCAGGCAGTTCGGGCCTGCGAGACCGGCGCTGAGCGTGCAATGTGGCGGACGAACCGCGAACTGCCTGCGTGGTGTCAGAGGATCGCGCCCGGCGAGTACGCCGCCGCGCCGGGGTGGGCGGCCGCGAGCGCCTCGACCCGGGCGACGACCGCGCGGGTCTGGGCCACGGCCGCGCCGGTGAACTCGATGGGGTCGGCGACGAGCGCGTCGATCTGCTCGCGGGTCAGGCCGAGCCGCTCGTCGGCGGCGAGCTTGGCGAAGACGTCGTTGTCGGCCTGGCCGGCGCGCATCGCGAGGGCGGTGCCGACGGCGGCCTCCTTGATCGCCTCGTGGGCCGCCTCGCGCCCGACGCCGTTGCGGACGGCGGCCATCAGCACCTTGGTCGTGGTGAGGAACGGCAGGTAGCGGTCGAGCTCGCGCTGGATGACCGCCGGGAAGGCACCGAACTCGTCGAGCACGGTGAGGAAGGTCTGGAAGAGGCCGTCGGTGGCGAAGAACGCGTCCGGCAGCGCGACCCGGCGCACGACCGAGCAGGAGACGTCGCCCTCGTTCCACTGGTCACCGGCGAGCTCGCTGACCATCGACAGGTGGCCGCGGAGGATGACGGCGAGGCCGTTGACGCGCTCGCAGGAGCGGGTGTTCATCTTGTGGGGCATCGCGGACGAGCCGACCTGGCCCTCCTTGAAGCCCTCGGTCACCAGCTCGTGGCCGGCCATCAGCCGCACCGTCGTGGCGAGGTTGGAGGGACCGCTCACCAGCTGCACCAGGGCGGCGACGACGTCGAAGTCGAGGGAGCGCGGATAGACCTGGCCGACGCTGGTCAGCACCTGCTCGAAGCCGAGGTGGGCGGCGACCCGCTCCTCGAGCTGCTCCAGCCGGTCGGCGTCCCCGTCGAGGAGGTCGAGCATGTCCTGGGAGGTGCCCATCGGGCCCTTGATGCCGCGCAGCGGGTAGCGGGCGAGCAGCTCCTCGATGCGCTGGACGGCGATGAGCATCTCGTCGGCGATCGTCGCGAAGCGCTTGCCGAGGGTGGTGGCCTGGGCGGCGACGTTGTGCGAACGCCCCGCCATCACGGTGGCCTCGTGCTCGGCAGCGAGCCGGCCGAGCCGCACCAGCGCGGCGACGGCGCGGTCGCGCACGACCTCGAGCGAGCGGCGTACCTGCAGCTGCTCGACGTTCTCGGTGAGGTCGCGCGACGTCATGCCCTTGTGGATGTGCTCGTGCCCGGCGAGGGCGGAGAACTCCTCGATGCGGGCCTTCACGTCGTGGCGGGTGACGCGCTCACGGGCGGCGATGGAGGCGAGGTCGACCTTGTCGACGACCGACTCGTAGGCCTCGACGACGCCGTCGGGCACGTCGATGCCGAGGTCGCGCTGGGCCTTGAGCACGGCGATCCAGAGCTGCCGCTCGAGGACGATCTTGTGCTCGGGCGACCAGATCTCGGCGAGATCGGCGCCGGCGTAGCGGGTGGCCAGGACGTTGGGGACGCTCACGGGCACCCATCCTCCCATCCGGCGCCGACCGCAGGTGACCAGCCGTCCCACACGGACCACCAGCGGTCGTCGCGCTCGAGGAGGTCCGCGACCTCGGCCTCCGCGTCGAGGGTGGCGAGCAGCTCGTCCGCGGTGATCCGGGCGGCGGACATGCTCGGCGCAAGGTGCTCCACGTCCTTCCACCGCCAGTCGCCGTCGGGCGCGATCACGATGTCGAGCTGGAGGTCGTTGACGTCGACGCCATCGGCGGTGCGCACGACCGGGGTCTCGAAGTTGACGTACCAGGACACGAAGCCGGTGTGGTCGAAGAACTTCCACACCGAGTACCAGTCGTCGGTCCGCCGCAGCTTGAGCACGGTCGTGCCGGTCCAGGCGTCGAGGTGGCCCCACGGGTGCGGCACCGGGTGGGCGGGGAAGGCCATCGGGATGCCGTCGACCTTGACGGTCGCGAGCACCACGCCGTCGTCACCGACCACGCGCTCGTCCCACGACGCCCACTCGGCACCGTGCAGCACCTCGCGGACCCGGACGTCGGAGCCGACTGCGAACGGCTCAGTCACGGGAGGCGGCACCCTCGACGACCCCGAGGGGCTCGGCGGCGATGTCGCGACGCCACTGGGCGCCGGGGAAGCTGATGGAGGAGATGCCCTCGTACGCCTTGGCGCGGGCGTCGGCGACGTCGGACCCGGTCGCCCGGACCGCGAGCACCCGACCGCCCGCGGTCACCAGTCCCGCGTCGGTCCGCGCGGTGCCGGCGTGGATGACGTCGACGTCGTCCTCGACGGCGAGCGTCTCGGTGCCGACGATGACGTCGCCGGCGCTGGAGCCCTCGGGGTAGCCCGCACTGGCCATCACCACCGAGACCGAGGCGCCCTCGGCGAAGGTCGGCGCCGGCACAGCCGCCAGGTCGCCGTCGGCGGCGGCGCGCAGAAGGATGCCGAGCGGGGAGGTGAGGAGTGCGAGCACCGGCTGCACGTCGGGGTCGCCGAAGCGGCAGTTGAACTCGATGACCTTCGGACCGGCCGCGGTCAGCGCGAGCCCGACGTAGAGGCACCCGACGAAGGGCGCCCCGCGCTGCTGCATCTCGGCCAGCGTCGGTGCGACGACGTCGGCCATCACGGCGTCGACGATGCCGTCGGGCAGCCAGGTCAGCGGGGCGTAGGACCCCATGCCGCCGGTGTTGGGGCCGCGGCCGCCGTCGAAGATGCGCTTGAAGTCCTGGGCCGGCAGCAGGGGTCGCCCGACGGTGCCGTCGCAGACGACGAAGAGGGAGAACTCCGGCCCGTCGAGGAACTCCTCGACCACGACCCGGCCGCACCCCGCGGCATGGGCGAGCGCCTCGTCGCGGTCGGTGGTGACGACGACGCCCTTGCCCGCGGCGAGCGCGTCGTCCTTGACGACGTAGGGCGCCCCGAAGGCGTCGAGCGCCGCGGCGACCTCGTCGGGCGTCGTGCAGGTGCGGGAACCGGCGGTCGGCACGCCGGCGGCGGCCATGACCTCCTTGGAGAAGGCCTTCGACCCCTCGAGCCTCGCGGCGTCGCGGGACGGGCCGAAGACCGCGACCCCGGCGGCGCGCACGGCGTCGCCGACACCGGCGACGAGCGGCGCCTCGGGGCCGACGACGACCAGCTCGGCGCCGATCGACACCGCGAGGGCGGCGACGGCCGACCCGTCCATCGGGTCGACGGGGTGCAGGGTGGCGACTTCACCGATGCCGGGGTTGCCGGGGGCGGCGTGCACCTCGGTCACCGCCGGGTCGGCGGCGAGGGAGAGGGCGAGGGCGTGCTCGCGGCCGCCGGTGCCGACGACGAGGGTCCTCACCCGTGCACGACCACGGTCTGCTCGCGGCCGGGGCCGACGCCGACGCCCCATATCTTCGCGCCCGACATCTCCTCGAGGGCCTGGACGTAGGCCTGCGCGTTCTTCGGCAGCTCGTCGAAGGAGCGGCAGCCGGAGATGTCGCTCTTCCAGCCGTCGAAGAACTCGTAGACGGGCTTGGCGTGGTGGAACTCCGTCTGGGTCATCGGCATCTCCTCGACCCGCTTGCCGTCGATCTCGTAGGCCACGCAGACCGGGATCTGCTCCCACGCGCCGAGGATGTCGAGCTTGGTGAGGAAGAACTCCGTGAGGCCGTTGACCCGACTGGCGTAGCGCGCCACGACGGCGTCGTACCAGCCGCAGCGGCGCGTGCGACCGGTGGAGACGCCGATCTCGCCGCCGAGGGTCTGCAGCTGGATGCCGTCCTCGTCGAAGAGCTCGGTCGGGAACGGGCCGGAGCCGACGCGGGTCGTGTAGGCCTTGATCACGCCGATCACCCGGTCGATGCGGGTGGGGCCGATGCCGGCGCCGACGCACACCCCGCCGGCGACGGGGTTGGAGGACGTGACGAACGGGTACGTGCCGTGGTCGACGTCGAGCATCGTGGCCTGGGCGCCCTCGAAGAGGACCGTCTGACCGGCGTCGAGCGCCTGGTTGAGCAGCAGCGAGGTGTCGCACACCATCGGCTGGAGCCGGTCGGCGTAGGACAGCAGCTCCTCGACGACCGCGTCGACCTCGATGGCGCGCCGGTTGTAGACCTTCGTCAGCAGGTGGTTGCGCACGTCGAGCGCGGCGTCGATCTTCTCGCGCAGGATCTTCTCGTCGAAGAGGTCGGCGATGCGTACGCCGACACGGTTGATCTTGTCGGCGTAGGCCGGGCCGATGCCGCGACCGGTGGTGCCGATCTGGTTCTTGCCGAGGAAGCGCTCGGTGACCTTGTCGATCGTGGCGTGGTAGCTCGCGATCACGTGGGCGTTGGCGCTGACCTTGAGGTCGGCGACCTCCACCCCGCGCGCGAGGAGCCCGTCGAGCTCGCGGAAGAGCGCCTCGGGCGAGACCACCACCCCGTTGGCGATCACCGAGGTGGCCCCCGGCGTGAGGATGCCGCTGGGCAGCAGGTGGGTGGCGTACTTCTCACCGTCGATCACGATGGTGTGGCCGGCGTTGTGGCCCCCGCTGGTGCGGACCACGAAGTCGATCGGGTCCGTGGTGGCCAGCAGGTCGGTGGCCTTGCCCTTGCCCTCGTCACCCCACTGGGCACCGAGCACGACGATCGCGGGCATCTCAGCCCTCCCTCTGGTCATTCGGCGGTCAGAGCACGTGGAAACGACACAACCCCGGCACAAGGCGCCGGGGCTCTTGCGACGCCACGCTACCGCACACCCGTCGGCTAGGGTCCGGACGTGCGCTCCCTGCTGGTCATCACCAACGCCGACGCCGGCACCTCCGACGAGGAGCGGCTCGCCGAGGCCCTCGCCGTCCTCCGCGAGGAGGCATCGGTGGAGGTCGCCAAGACGTCCAACCCCGGCGAGCTCGACGGTGTCCTCCACCGCGCCGGCGGTCGTACGGTCGTGGTGGCCGGCGGCGACGGCAGCATGCACGCCGTCGTGACCGCGCTGCACAAGCGCCGCGAGCTCGACCAGACGACCCTCGCGCTGCTCCCGATGGGCACCGGCAACGACTTCGCCCGTGGCAACGACATCCCCCTCGAGATCGCCGACGCGGCCGCGCTCGTCCTGACCGGCGAGCCCCGTGAGGTCGACCTCATCCTCGACGAGACCGGCAACGTCGTCGTCAACAACGTGCACGTCGGCGTGGGCGCGCAGGCCAGCCGCAAGGGCGCGAAGTGGAAGACCCGGCTGGGGTCCGTCGGGGTCGGCAAGGTCAACCTCGGCAAGCTCGGCTACCCCATCGGCGCCGTGCTGTCGGCCTTCCACCCGCCCAGCTGGCGCCTGCGCATCGAGCTCGACGGCAGGGTCGTCAACGACGTCGACCGGCCGGTGCTGATGGTGGCCATCGGCAACGGCGGCAACGTCGGCGGCGGCACCGAGCTCAACCCCGACGCCGACACCGAGGACGGGCTGCTCGACGTGATGATCAGCCGGGCGGTGAAGCCGAGCGCCAAGTTCGGCTACGTCCTGCGGTTGCGCAAGGGCGAGCACGAGCAGCGCGACGACGTGGTCTCCCTGCGCGGCACGTCGGTCAAGGTGAGCGGCGACGAGTTCTGGCTGTCGGCCGACGGTGAGATCTCCGGCCCCGAGCGCAGCCGCAGCTGGCGCCTCGAGCGGGCGGCGTACTCGATGATCCTGCCGCGCTGATCCTGCCGCTGCCTAGAGCCAGCCGCGCCGGACCGCCTCGACGCCGGCCTGGAAGCGGGTGTCGACGCCGAGCTCGGTCATCAGCGCGGCGACGCGTCGCCGGACGGTGCGCAGGCCGATGCCCAGCTTGCGCGCGATGACCTCGTCGGTGGCCCCGGCCATCAGCTGCTCCAGCAGGAACTGCCGGCCGTCGGGGCTCATCCGGCCGGCCTCGGTCTCGGGCATGGGCGCGGCCCGGTCCCACAGCGACTCGAACCACATCGTGAGCGCCGCGACGATCGAGCGCTGCCGAACGTGCACCCTCGGCTCGTCGGCGAAGCCGATCGGCTCCGGCAGCACGGCGTGGGAGTCGCCGAGGACGAACATGCGGGTGGGCACCTCGGAGATGATCCGTACCTGCTCGCCGAGGCCGGCACGCACCCGCAGGGCCTCCGGGGCCTCGGTCAAGGCCCGCGCGGGATAGATGGCACGCGAGCGGCGACCGGTCGCCATCGCCTCGGCCAGCACCTCGCTCACCTTCGACTCGCGCGGCATGGCCCAGGCGTCGGGACGCAGCCAGAGCATGTCGCCGCGGCTGGTGCGGATCATGAGCTGCAGGAGCTCCAGGGGGTTGCCGCCGGAGCTCAGCTCGCCGTCGAGCGGGTGGACCTCGGTGACGTGGGCCGGGTCGGGCCGGGTCACCGCGGCGACCAGGTGGGGCACCGCGCTGGAGAGCTCGGCCAGCTTGGTGGCCGACGCGGCCGCGGTGCGTGCCTCCCGGAGCACGAGGTCCGAGACGGCCTCGGCGAGCGACGGTACGACGATCCGGTCCTCGGCGAGCACGACGAGCCCACGCTCGAGGAGCGGGGCGAGCGCGCGCATCAGCTGGTCGGGCCGCTCCTGGACCAGCTGCGCCACGCCCACGAGCGTGTGGCCGGAGACCGGGGCCAGCCGGAAGTAGAGCTGTTCGGTCCGGCGGTCGAGCCCCAGGGCTGCGAGGACGGAGGACGGGTCGCCGGGCATGCTGGCAGTTTAGTGCCACCGGCACTCAGGATCCTTGTGGCAGGGAGCGGCCAGTCGATACTGTCGTCGCCGGTCGCCGCGGGGGTGTGCGGCTGGTCCCGCTCTTCGGAGCAGGCGTCGGAGCCGCCACGGGGGTCGGCTCCGGCGCCCCACGGCGCCCGTCGTCGGACCCGTCCCGGCCCCCGATAGCCTTGCCCGCATGGCACGAGGTGGACGACAGCGCCAGGGCGATCCGGTCGACTGGGTGACGCGGGCGGCGGACGACGCCGTACGCCACGCGGGCGAGGGCAACCTCGTGACCGTCGCGTCGGGCGCCTCCCCCAGCGGACCGATCCACCTCGGAAACCTGCGCGAGTTCATCACTCCCCACTTCGTCGCCGAGGAGCTGCGCCGCCGCGGCGTGCCCGTGCGCCACCTCCACTCGTGGGACGACTTCGACCGGTTCCGCAAGGTTCCGGCGGGCGTCCCGGCCGAGTGGGCCGACCACATCGGCCGCCCGCTGAGCGCCGTGCCCGACCCGTGGGAGTGCCACGCCAGCTGGGCCGAGCACTTCAAGGCACCGCTCCAGGAGTCGCTGCGCGAGCTCGGCGTCGAGATGGAAGAGATCTCCCAGACGCGGATGTACACCTCCGGCGCCTACCGGGAGCAGGTCCTCGAGGCCGTCTCCCGCCGCGACGCGATCGAGGCGGTGCTGGCGCAGCACCGCACCAAGAAGGTCGCGCCCGCCGACGACGCCTCCGAGCAGGAGGCCGCCGACCTCGCGGACTCGGTCGCCAACGAGGACGACGAGGAGGGCGACCCGGCCGCGGCGTCGTCCGCCGACGCCGTCGCCCGCTTCCCCTATCGCCCCTACTGCCGCCAGTGCGGTCGCGACACCGTCACCACGACGGCGTACGACGACGCGACCACGACGCTGTCCTACACCTGCGCCTCCTGCGGCTACGAGGGCACGACCGACCTGTCCACCGACAACGACGGCAAGCTCGTGTGGAAGGTCGACTGGCCGATGCGGTGGGCCTACGAGCAGGTCAACTTCGAGCCGGCCGGCCGCGACCACATGACGCCCGGCTCGTCCTACACCGTCGGCACCGAGATCGTGTCGTCCATCTTCGACTGGCGCGCGCCCGCCCGGGTGATCTACGCCTTCGTCGGGTTCGCCGGCGTGCAGAAGATGTCGTCGTCGGCCGGCGGCGTCCCCACCGCGGCCGACGCACTGCGCATCCTCGAGTCCCCGATGCTGCGCTGGCTCTACGTCCGCCGTGCACCGACCCAGGCCTTCGACATCGACTTCGGCGCGTCCGTCGTGCGGCTCTACGACGAGTGGGACGCCCTCGGCCGCAAGGCCGCCGACCCGGCCAAGGCCGACGTCGCGACGCTGGCCTGGCACCGCGCCAGCGAGACGGCGGCCGCCGGACGGCTGCCCACGCCGGCCGTGGCGGTCCCCTTCCGCACCCTGTCGTCGGTCGCCGACGTGACCGCCGGGTCGGCCGACCTCATCTCGCGCATCGTCGAGTCCTCGGGCTTCCCCCACGACTCGGTCGCCGACCTCGAGCCGCGACTGTCCAAGGCGATGCAGTGGACGGTCGAGCACGTGCCCGCCGACGAGCGCACCACCGTCCGCGAGACGCCGGACACCGACCGGCTCGCCTCCCTCAGCGAGGACGAGGAGCTGTGGCTGCGGATCTTCCTGGACCGGCTCCCGGCCGAGCCGGACCTCGAGTCGGTCACCGCCGTGGTCTACGGGACGCCCAAGGTCGCCCGCGGCCTCGGCTTCGACGACGCCCCCACCGACGAGGTCAAGGCCGACCAGAAGGACTTCTTCCGGCTGCTCTACAACCTCCTCGTCGACGCCGACCGCGGTCCGCGCCTGCCCACGCTGGTGCTGGCGCTCGGCCCCGCAAGGGTGCGCCAGCTGCTCGGCGCCTGAGCACGACGACCCGAAAATTCGGGTAAATCTCTTTACCTTTCTCCCGCCCGGCCCGGGCGGTGGTGGCATGGAAGACCTCCCTGACCCCCTGGAGGAAGACCATGTTCACCAACGCACTCGGCTCCGTCCGTCGGAGCATCCCGACCATCGCCATCGCCGGCGTCCTGGTCGCCATCTCGGCCACCAGCGGAGCGACCGCTGCCCTCGTCATCACCGGCAACGACATCAAGAACGGCACGGTGACCACCAAGGACATCAAGAACGACAACCTGAAGTCCAAGGACATCAAGGACGGAACGCTCAAGACCAAGGACTTCGACGACTCGGCCGTCGACGACCTGAAGGGCGCGACCGGACCGGCTGGTACCCCCGGGATCTCCGGCTACCAGCTCGTCAACGCGTCGGTGCCCATCGCCGCCGGCGCAGGCGCTTCCGTGGAGGCGAGCTGCCCAGCCGGCAAGAGGGTGCTCAGCGCTGCGGCCCACATGACCGCCTCGTTCGACGGCACCGCAGTCGACGTCGACGCCGGCACGACCAAGGCGATCGCCAAGGCCTGGAACTACGAGGCGGCAGCAGACACCTTGAGCATCGACGTGATCTGCGCCGTCGTCAGCTGACGCCGTCGCTCGGCGCCGTCAGCGCCTGCACGCGTTGACGGCGTACGACGTCGTCGTCAGCGGCGGAAGCCGACGGGCTCGCCGAGGTAGTGCTCGAGGTCGGCGCGGACGGCGTCGCTGATCGTCCACGCCGACTGGGCGTGGTGGTCCCAGAGCACGTTGACGCACTCCCAGACCGCGGCCGGTCCCCCGCCCATCTCGACGCGCAGCTCGGCGGCGACGGTGAAGGAGGAGCGGCCGACCCGCGACACCCACAGCGAGGCGAGGAAGGGCTGGTAGGGCACGAAGCGCATCTCGGCGTGGTACTCGATCGTCTGCGAGGCGACGAGCTCGGACACGCCTGCGTCGGTGCCGTGGAGCAGTCCGGTCGCTCCCTCGGGGAGCCCCGGGAGGCGTGCGAACCGCAGGAACTCGTAGCGCGCCTCGTCGAGCACCCGGACCGCCTCGACGTTGTCCACGTGACCGGCGAGGTTGATGTCGCGGTAGCGCGCCTGGATCTCGGTCGTGAACGTCTGGCCCATGGGGGAAGTCTGTCGGACGCCCACCTAGGGTTGGTCCATGACCTCCGGTTCCTTCGGCGGCGACCTGATGGCCGGTCCCCCGCCCACCCACCTGCCCGCCGACCCCGCCGACACCGAGCTCGCCGGCGGGGACGCCCCCGCCGCCGTCGTACGACGTCACCCGGACTCCCCGGCCGCCTGGGCAGCGATGGCGCGCCAGGCCCAGGAGGCGGGCGCCGACGACGTGACCGTCTACGCCTACGCACGCGTCGGCTACCACCGCTCGCTCGACCGGCTGCGCCGCAACGGGTGGAAGGGCCACGGCCCCGTGCCGTGGGAGCACGAGCCCAACCGCGGCTTCCTGCGCTCGCTCGCCCTCCTCGCGCTCGCCGCCCGGGCGATCGGCGAGACCGACGAGTGGGAGCGCTGCGCGACCTTCCTGCGCGACTCCAGCCCGGCCGCTGCCGACGAGCTGCTGGCCTGACCCTGCCTCGCAGGGCTGGGACTGACGCGGTGACGGCACGGCGGCGAGTGAGGGCCTACCTCCTGACCGTTGCGGGCCCGGTGCGGTCCCCGCGCCACAACGTGCAGCTCGCGGCACTGCTGGCGCTCAACGCAGGTGTGCTCAACTCCGTCGGCTTCGTCGCGGTCTCGGTCTACACCTCGCACATGACCGGGCTGACGGCCACCGTCGCGGACCACCTGGTCCTCGGCGGCGGCGCGATCGTCCTCACCGGCCTCCTGGGCATCGCCACGTTCGTGGCGGGTGCCGCGGCGTGCGCGATCCTGTTCAACTGGGGCCGTCGTCGTGAGCTACGAGGCCGCTACGCCAACGTGCTCGTCCTCGAAGCGCTCCTGGTCCTGCTGTTCGGCCTGCTGGCCGAGGGGTTCTCCTGGCGTCACCGCGACCTGGTGTTCGTGGCCGTGCTGTGCTTCACCATGGGCATGCAGAACGCCATCATCACCAAGATCTCGGGTGCGCAGATCCGCACCACCCACGTCACGGGAATGATCACCGACATCGGGATCGAGCTCGGCAAGCTGGCCTACGTCTCGCGCACGCCCGGCCTGCCGCCGGTGGTGCCCGATCCGGGCAAGCTCGGCGTCCTCGCTCTCCTGGTGGGGCTGTTCTTCGGCGGCGGGGCCCTCGGGGCGATCGGGTACCTGGAGCTCGGCTTCGGCGCCCTGGTCCCGCTCGCCCTGGTGCTGCTCGCCGCGGCCGCGGCGCCGCTGGCCGCCGACGTACGCCGTCACCGGCGCGCCTCGCCCTGACCGCTCGTCGCGGCAGACCGACCGCTGGTCGAGCCACCCCGACGGAGGGGTGACGACCGTCACCGCGCGAGTAAGGTCGCGCGGGTGAATTCCGGGAACACACCTCCTCAGACGCGCCCTGACGACCCGGGCGTACCCCCCACCGACAAGGGCAAGATGGCGCTGGCCGCCGTCCTGCTCGCCATCCCGATCGTCGTGCTCCTCTGGGTGCCGCACTACGCGAAGGTCGAGCCGAGGCTCTTCGGCTTCCCCTTCTTCTTCTGGTACCAGTTCCTCTGGGTCTTCCTCTGCTCGGGGCTGACCTGGGCGGCCTACAAGCTCACGCTCTCGGCGCGGGGCCTGACCACCCACAAGGTGGGTGAGGACCGATGACGCCGCACGTCACCGTCAGCCAGGTCTCAGCCGCCGCCGACACCGGCGGCATCAACGGCGTCGCCCTCGCCGTCCTGATCGCCCTCTTCGGGCTGGTCACCATCGCCGGCTTCATGGCCAGCAGGTTCATGCGCGCCGACTCCATGGAGTCGCTCGACGAGTGGGGCCTGGGCGGTCGCAAGTTCGGCACGTGGATCACGTGGTTCCTGCTCGGCGGCGACCTCTACACGGCGTACACCTTCGTGGCCGTGCCGGCGGCGATGTTCGCCACCGGCGCCGTGGCCGGCTTCTTCGCCGTCCCCTACACGATCATCCTCTACCCGATCATCTTCATCTTCATGGCGCGGCTGTGGTCGGTCAGCCACCGCCACGGCTACGTCACGACCGCCGACTTCGTCCGCGGGAGGTACGACGACCGCGGACTGTCGCTCGCCGTGGCGATCACCGGCTTCGTGGCGACGATGCCCTACATCGCGCTGCAGCTCGTCGGCATCCAGGCGGTGCTCGAGGTCGCCGGGCTCGGCGGCGGCGACAACATCATCGCCAAGGACGCGCCGCTCTTCATCGCCTTCGCGCTGCTCGCGGCCTACACCTACTCCAGCGGCCTCCGGGCGCCCGCGGTCATCGCGTTCGTGAAGGACATCCTGATCTACCTCGTCATCATCGTCGCGGTCATCTACCTGCCCGGCCAGGTCGGCGGCTGGGAGGCGATCTTCGGCGCCGCCGAGGACAAGATGGACGCCAACAACGCAGCCGCGATCGAGGCCGGGCTCCCGCCGACGTCGTCGTTCGTCCCCGGCTCCGGGGCCTTCTGGGCTTATGCCACGCTCGCGCTCGGCTCGGCGATGGCGCTGTTCATGTATCCCCACTCGGTCACCGCGTCGCTGTCGTCGAACGCACGCAACACCGTCCGTCGCAACGCCGCGATCCTGCCGGCGTACTCGTTCGTGCTGGGCCTGCTGGCCCTGCTCGGCTGGGTCGCGATCGCCGCCGGCACGCAGCCGATCGGCCTGGACGGCGAGGCCAACGCGCAGCTGGTGATCCCCCAGCTGTTCGAGGACATGTTCCCGTCGTGGTTCGCCGGTGTCGCGTTCGCCGCGATCGCGATCGGTGCGCTGGTGCCGGCGGCGATCATGTCGATCGCGGCGGCGAACACCTTCAGCCGCAACATCTACAAGGAGTGGCTCAAGAAGGACGCCACCCCGGCGCAGGAGGCGAAGGTCTCCAAGCTGATGTCGCTGCTGGTGAAGGCGTTCGCGCTGGTCTTCGTGCTCACGCTCGACAAGCAGAACGCCATCAACTTCCAGCTCCTCGGCGGCATCTGGATCCTCCAGACCTTCCCCGCCGTGGTGTTCAGCCTGTTCACCCGATGGTTCCACCGCTACGGCCTGCTCGTGGGCTGGGCGGTCGGCATGCTCTACGGCACCATCGAGGCCTACCAGGTCGTCAACCCGGTCACCGGCAAGCACTTCGGTGGCTCGCTCGCCCTCATCCCGGGCATGGAGCGGATGGGCTACATCGCGGTGACGGCGTTCGCGATCAACGTGGTGCTGGCCATCGCGATCAGCGCGCTCCTCAACGCCATGAAGGTGTCCAACGGCGCGGACGAGACCATCGCGTTCGACTACTTCGCCGACGCCGACGACCCGCGCGTGCAGAAGGACCTCGCCGAGCACGGCTCGCACGAGTCCGCCTACGGCGACCCGGACGACATCCCGGGCAACGCGCCGGCGCGCTGACGTCGTACGCCCGCAACGCCGCACGCCGAGCACGCCCGCGGCCCCGGTAACTGGTCGAAAAGAGCACTCCCGCCCCCACCGATGGGGGCGGGAGTGCTCATATCGGGCAGTTACCCGGGGACAGGCCGCCGTCGGGGCGCGCCAGCAGACGTCCACAGGCCGGCACCCCGAGGCCTTCTCCACAGGCGAGGCGCCACGCAGTCGCTCACGGCTCCCGCAGCTCCGAGGCTCTCCCCATGGATCTCCAGGGCTATGGACCGGCTCGCGCACAGCACGGGCTCATCACCCATCAGCAGGCACTGGCCGCCGGCCTCGACGCACGCGACGTGGCTCACCTGGTGGCTAGCGGCGAGTGGGCACGACTGCGCAAGGGCGTGTACGCCGACGGCGAGGCGTACACCGCGGCCGAGCCCTTCCGCGAAGCGCCGCTGCTGCGGTTGAGGGCAGTGGTCCTCTCCGTCGACGCCGAGCCTGTCTTCACCCACGACTCGGCCGCCATCGTCCACCGCCTCGGCGTGCCCGATGCGCGCACGAGCCCGCCACACATCGCCAGGGTCAACCGCAGGGCGACCCGGACGAGCGGCGGGATCATCCTTCACGGGGCGCCCCTCGGTCGCGACCAGGTAGTGCGGGTCGACGGCTTGCTCGTCACCGAACCGGCTCGAACGGCACTCGACATGGCTCGGTTGCACGGGCTGTGGCCCGGGATGGCCGCATGCGACGCCGCTCTGCGGCGCGGCGTGCAACGCGCCGACCTCGAGCGGGCCGCCGAGCTGATGCAGGGCTGGCCCCACAAGCGGCTCGTCGACCGCGCCATTCACCTCGCCGACCCCGGCGCCGAGAGCTACCTGGAGTCGCTGGCGCGCGGCCTGGTGATCGAGATGTGCATCGGGACGCCGCAGACCCAGTTCGGTCTCACCGACGGGAACCGGGAGGCGTGGTGCGACATCCGCGTCGGTCGTCACCTCTTCGAGGCGGACGGCCTGCTGAAGTACGACGAGGATCCGGAGCGCGCCCTGCTGGAGGAGAAGAAGCGTCAGGACTTCCTCTCTGGCTTCAAGCTCGGCGCCTCGCGCATCACCGTGCACGACTGCTTCGCCGGCCGCCGCGCCGCTCTGCGCCGGTTGGGCCGGGAGTACGACGACACGTGCCGCCGCTTCGGGACCTCGATCGACGACCTGGCGCCCTACCTGCTGCCGCGGTCAGCCCGGGTCCCGGGCGCCTGACGGCGACCTGCGTCCGCCGAGCCTCCTGCGCCCGCGCTGCCCCTGCACCTGCCCCTGCGCCCAGACAGGTAACGGGTCGAAAGCAGCACTCCCGCCCCCACTGGTGGGGGCGGGAGTGCACTTTTCAACCCGTTACCGGGGGACCAGGACGGGGCGTGGCAGTCGGGACCAGGGGATCCGGACCGGGCCGTCGGACCACCGCCGCAGGGTCAGCGGCCGAGCGCGGTCCCAGCGGAGCGGAGGTTCTCGCAGGCCTCGACGATGCGGGCGGCCATGCCGGCCTCGGCGGCCTTGCCCCAGGCGCGGGGGTCGTACTGCTTCTTGTTGCCGACCTCGCCGTCGACCTTCAGCACGCCGTCGTAGTGGGCGAACATGTGGGCCGCGACGGGGCGGCTGAAGGCGTACTGGGTGTCGGTGTCGACGTTCATCTTCACCACGCCGAAGTCGACGGCGTCGCTGATCTCCTGCGCGGTCGAGCCGGAACCGCCGTGGAAGACGAGGTCGAAGGGGCGGGCGTCGGAGCCGAGGCCGAGCTCGGAGGCGGCCGCCTCCTGCGCGGACTTCAGGATCTCCGGGCGCAGCTTGACGTTGCCGGGCTTGTAGACGCCGTGCACGTTGCCGAAGGTCAGGGCGGTCATGTAGCGGCCGCGCTCACCGGCGCCGAGCGCCTTGACGGTGGCGATGGCGTCCTCGGGCGTCGTGTAGAGCTGGTCGTTGATCTCGTTGGCGACACCGTCCTCCTCGCCGCCGACGACGCCCACCTCGATCTCGAGGATGATGTTGGCCGCCGCGCACTTGGCGAGCAGCTCCTCGGCGATCTGGAGGTTCTCGTCCAGCGGCACGGCCGAGCCGTCCCACATGTGCGACTGGAACAGCGGCGCCTCGCCGCGCGCGACCCGCTCGGCGGAGATGTCGAGCAGCGGGCGGACGAAGCCGTCGAGCTTGTCCTTGGGGCAGTGGTCGGTGTGGAGCGCGATGTTGACCGGGTAGTTCTTCGCGACCTCGGCGGCGTAGGCGGCGAACGCGACGGAGCCGGTCACCATGTCCTTCACCGACGGGCCGGAGAGGTACTCCGCGCCACCGGTCGAGACCTGGATGATGCCGTCGGAGCCGGCGTCGGCGAAGCCCTTGAGCGCGGCGTTGAGGGTCTGGGAGGACGACACGTTGATGGCCGGGTAGGCGAAGGACTTCTCCTTCGCGGCGTCCAGCATCTGGGCGTACACCTCGGGCGTGGCGATGGGCATCTGAGATCTCCTCTGAAGCGGTCAGGCAGGCGCTCCCACCCTAGTGGCTACCCGCGAGTCCGACCCGGGCCGACCGGTCGTCTCATCACCTGATCGATCGGGTGCCAGCAAGGGGTGACAACCGACGCCGCGGCCCCTCCGTCTCCACGGGTGGAACACTCACCCGCAGGGGGAACGCAGCATGAGCACCGACATCGACTGGCAGCACGAGCTCGACAGCTCGTTCGGCACCGGGCACGACCTGCCACCCGGGCACTACGTCGCCGCAGGACGCACGGCCGTACGCCGCCGGCGCGCGACCGCGGTCGTCCTCGCGGCCGCCGTCGTCATCGGCGGCGGCACCGCGTGGGCCGTCGCACCCGATCCCTCCGTCCGCGGTGACGCTCCGATCGCCACGTCGGGCCCCGCACCCCAGCAGGACGAGAGGACCGACGCGAAGGAGGACCGCACCCGCGACCGCGACCGACCGCGATCGGTCCCCTCGATGAGCGTCGAGGAGGAGTTCACCGGCAACCCGGCGATCATCGAGCCCGACGGGACGCTGAAGATCTCGCCCCTCACCGACCGGATCCTCCAGCGGGTGCCGAACCCCATGGACTACACGCCTGTCCAGGGAGCGTCCGTCGGCCTGCGCGTCGTCTACCAGGGTGTCGAGCAGTACTCGCTCATCGCCACGACCGCGGACGGCAGCGTGTCGACCCACACCAACAGTGCCTCGGGTGACTTCACCGGATGGCTGGCCGCCAAGGTGCAGCTCCAGCAGGGCCTGGACCGGGCCAACGGTGTGACAGGGGCGCCAGCCTCCGCCGACTCGACCGACCCCGGCACGTGGCTGCGGCTCGACGACCGCGGACTGGTGACAGCCACGGAGGGCAACGTGCTCCTGGAGGTGCGGGTGGACGTCGACCTGGGCGACAGCTTCGCCCTCGGCGCTGACCGGACCGGGGCGGCGCGGATGCTGGTCGCCGGACGACCTGAGCACGTCGCCTACCGGGTCGTGGACGGTCGCCTCGACGTGATCTCCGGACCGGGCTCCTTCGACTCCCTCGACGCCTTCCTCACCTGGGCCCGCCAGCAGTACGCCTCCGGCGAGGGCATGCGATGAGGGGCACCGACCGCGACGCGGCGTTCAGCGAGTTCGTCGCCGCCCGCCAGACGCACCTGCGGCGCATCGCCTACGCGCTGTGCGGCGACTGGCACCAGGCCGACGACCTGCTGCAGACCGCGCTCACCAAGCTCTACGTCGCCTGGCCGCGCATCCAGAAGCAGGGCAACGAGGTGGCCTACTGCCGGCAGATCATGGTCCGCGCCAACATCGACGAGTCCCGCCGCCCGTGGCGCCGCGAACGTCCGACCGACGACCTGCCCGACCGGGGTGCCCCCGAGCCGACGCCGGTCGAGGAGCGTTCGGCGCTCTTCGACGCGCTGCAGGGCCTGCCCGAGCAGCAGCGCAAGGTGGTCGTGCTGCGTCACTGGCTCGGGCTCTCGGTGCGGGAGACGGCGAGCGAGCTCGGCATCAACGAGGGCACCGTCAAGAGCCACAGCAGCCGCGGCCTCGCAGCGCTCGAGGCAGTCCTCGCGCCGCACCGCTGACACGCCCCACCGCTGACAGGCGCAGGGGCGGGTGGTTCCACCCCCTCGGGGCTGGCGTTCCCCCCTCGTCAGGCCTAGGTTGACGTACATCTCGACCAGACCTGGGGAGGAGCCGGGTCCGGGGTGCCGTGGGGACATCCCGGGCTCGGTCGGGGCACCCGGGGAGCCTCAGCCGCGCCAGGCGTCGTCGCCGGCCAGGTCGGCGTACGACCGCACCCAGCTGTGCATCGCGATCGCCGCGGCCGAGCTGGCGTTGATCGAGCGCGTCGAGCCGAACTGGGCGATGGAGAAGGTGCCGTCGCACACCTCGCGCGCCGACTCCGAGAGCCCCGGCCCTTCTTGCCCGAAGAGGAAGCACACCCGCCGCGGCAGCTCCATCGTCTCGAGGTGGAGCGAGCCGGGCAGGTTGTCGATGCCCAGCAGCCGCACCGGGCCGCCCCGCTCTGCGGGGATCGCGTGGAGGTACGCCGCCAGTGCGGCGGCGTCCGGGTGGTGCCGGACGTGCTGGTAGCGGTCGGTCACCATCGCGCCGCGGCGGTTCCACCGCCGGTTGCCGACGATGTGCACCTCGGCGGCGAGGAAGGCGTTGGCGGTGCGCACGATCGTGCCGATGTTGAAGTCGTGCTGCCAGTTCTCGATGGCGACGTGGAAACCGTGCCGGCGGGTGTCGAGGTCGGCGACGATCGCCTCCATCGTCCAGTAGCGGTAGCGGTCCACCACGTTGCGGCGATCACCGTCGCGGAGCAGCTCGGGATCCCACTGCGCGCCCTCGGGCCACGGACCCTCCCACGGGCCCACGCCCACCTCCGGCGGACCGTGCGGCATCGGGTCGTAGGGCGCCCGCTCCTGCTGCTCGTGCATGCGGGGAATGCTAGGTGCGCGTTCTAGGGTGGCGCGCGTGAGCGCCTTGTGGGACCTGCAGACCATCGCTGCCTCGGGCTTCGATCCGATGCTGCTCGGCATCGAGTGGATGGACCCCAACTGGCTGCTCGACCGCTTCGGCACCGCGCTGTTCTGGATCAGCATGGTCATCGTCTTCGTCGAGTGCGGGCTGTTCTTCCCGATCCTCCCCGGCGACACGCTCCTGTTCGCCCTGGGCCTCTTCATCGCCACGGGCCAGCTCGACCTGTTCCCGGGCCCGCCCATCGTCGAGCTGATGATCGCGATGGCCGCGCTGATGGTCGCCGCCTTCCTCGGCAACGTGGTCGGCTACGAGATCGGGCGCAAGATCGGCCCGCCGCTCTACGAGCGCGACGGCCGCATCGTCAAGCGCAAGTACTTCGACCAGACCACCGCCTTCTTCGACCGCCACGGCAACAAGGCGCTCGTCATCGGCCGGTTCGTGCCGTTCGTGCGGACCTACATCACCGTCGTGGCCGGCGTGACCCGGATGGAGCGGCACCGGTTCTTCCTGTGGAGCCTGGTCGGCGCCGTGCTGTGGGTGATGTCGATCTGCCTGCTCGGCTTCTTCCTCGGCGACGCGTTCCCCACCCTCGGCGAGAGCATCGACAAGCTGATCATCGTGATCGTGGCGTTCTCGGTGATCCCGATCGTCGTCGAGTGGTGGCGCCACAAGCGCACCAACGCCCCCGGCGCCGAGGTCGGCCCGCAGGACGGTGGGCCCGACCGCGACATCACGGGCCGCGACCTCGACTGAGCGACGTACGCCGCCGGGGCGGTGCGTGAGGCAGGTTCCGGCGGCTCAGAACCTGCGTGGCTCACCCCCCGTCGTACGACCCCCGCCGGGGCGGTGCGTGAGGCAGGTTCCGGCGGCTCAGAACCTGCGTGGCTCACCCCCCGTCGTACGACCTCCGCAACGGGTCAGCCGCGTACGGCGTCCAGCTCGGCGCGGGTCAGCACGGAGCGGACCTCGAGCCCGACGTCGGCCAGCGGGTCCTCACCCTCGGGCGAGCGGTCGATCGCGCACACCACGACCTCCACGACGGCCCCGAGCTCGCGCAGGGCCCGGGTCGCGTCGCGGACCGCGCCGCCCGTGGTGATGACGTCCTCGATGATCGTGACCCGGCGACCGGCGACGTCGGGGCCCTCGGCGAGCTTGGCGGTGCCGTACTCCTTGGCCTGCTTGCGCACGAAGAGCGCCGGCAGACCGGTCCGCGCCGACACCATGGTCGCGATCGGGATGCCGCCGAGCTCGAGCCCGCCGAGGAGCTCGGTGCCCTCGGGGAGCAGGTCGACCATCTGCGCGGCCACGCGGTCGAGCAGGGCCGGCTGCGCCTCGAAGAGGTACTTGTCGAAGTAGGTGTCGGCCACCTGCCCCGAGCGGAGGGTGAACTCCCCCGTGAGGCGGCAGGTCGCGTCGATGTCGGCGGCGAGGGTCGCGTCGGTGGTCACGGCACCGACCCTAGTGGGACGCCGCCGGCCGGGCCCTCTGGGTAGCGTGGGCGGGTGCCCACCGCGAAGCCCCTCGATCTCTCCCTGGCCGCCCGGCTCGCCCACATCCCGCCGACCGTCTTCAGCGAGATGTCGGCGCTCGCGATCCGGACCGGCGCCCTCAACCTCGGCCAGGGGTTCCCCGACGTCGACGGTCCGGCCTCGGTGGTCGCCGCGGCGGAGGCGGCGCTGGAGTCCGGTGCCAACCAGTACGCCCCCGGCATCGGCGTACCCGCCCTCCGGGCCGCCATCTCGCGGCACCAGCAGCGCCACTACGGCCTCGAGCCCGATCCGGACCGCGAGGTCGTCGTGACGACCGGGTGCACCGAGGCCATCGCCGCCGCGCTGCTCGCGCTCGTCGACCCGGGCGACGAGGTCGTCGTGCTCGAGCCCTACTACGACTCCTACGTCGCGATGCTCGACATGTGCGGCGCCCGCCGGCGGCCGGTGACGCTGCGCGCGCCCGCCGGCTCGAGGACAACACCACGGCCCGACCTCGACGAGCTGCGTGCCGCGGTCACCGGCGACACCCGGCTGATCCTGCTCAACACGCCGCACAACCCCACCGGCACCGTGCTCACGCGCGAGGAGCTGCAGGTCGTCGCCGACCTCGCGATCGAGCACGACGTGATCGTGGTGACCGACGAGGTCTACGAGCACCTGGTCTTCGACGACGCGCGCTCCGCCGAGGGACACGTGCCGATCGCGACCCTGCCGGGCATGTGGGAGCGCACGCTCACGCTCTCGAGCGCCGGCAAGTCCTACAGCTTCACCGGCTGGAAGGTCGGCTGGGCCACCGGGCCCGAGCCCCTCGTGCAGGCCGTCCTCGCCGCCAAGCAGTGGCTCACCTTCACGTCCGGCTCCCCGCTCCAGCCCGCGGTCGCGCACGCGCTCGACCACGAGCCCGACTGGCCACGCGCGCTCGCGCGCGACCTGCAGGGACGTCGCGACCTGCTCTGCGACGGGCTCGCCGCCGCCGGCCTGGTGCCGCGGGTCCCGGAGGGCACCTACTTCGCCACCACCGACGTCAGCCACCTCGGCTGGCCGGACGGCCGCGCGTTCTGCCTGGCGCTGCCCGAGCTGGCCGGCGTGGTCGCCATCCCCACGCAGGGGTTCTACGACGACCGCGAGGCGGGCCGCCAGCTCGTGCGGTGGGCGTTCTGCAAGGAGCCCGACGTGATCAGCGAGGGCGTACGACGACTCGCCGCCGCCGACCTCTCGCGCTGACCGACCGCCGGGCGGGGCTCAGCGGCCGGGGTAGTCCCGCGGCGGGTGCTCGGCGCCATTTTCCTCGCCGGTGGGCCGCGGCTGGCCGTAGGGGTTGTCCTGGCTCCCCGGGCCGTAGGCGTCACCCTGGCCGTAGGGCGTGCTGCTCGGCGGCGGCGGGTACTGCGGCGAGGACTGCTGACCGGGCTGCTGGCCGTAGGGGTCGGGCGCCGTCGAGCCCGTGCCGTACTGGCCGGGGCTGGGGTACTGCTGGCCGTACTGGGCCGGCAGGCCGTCGTGGCCCGAGGTGCCCTTGAACCACTCACCCGCACCACCCACGAAGAGCAGCACGATGACGGCGATCGCGGCGATCAGCGTGACGGCCGAGACGCCGCTGGTGACGCCGAGCAGCGAGAACAGCGCGACGACCGCGCTGGAGATGACGAGCAGGATCCGGGAGACGTTGGAGCGTCGCATCACGAGGACGGCGAGCACGATCGCGACGATCGCCCACACGACGAGGCCGAGGACGACGGCGAGGATCACCCCCACGGCGGCGTCGGCGTCGATGTTGGCGTCCTGGAACTCGGGGACGCGCTCGATCTCGGTGATCACCTGGTCGCGGGCGACGAGCAGGGCGAGGCCGGTGAGGCCGAACAGCACGGCGGTGAGGGCGGAGAAGACGATGGTGATCCAGGCGGCCGCGGTCACCGTGCCGGGGCGCCGGTCGCCTGCCGGCTGCTGGCCGTAGGACGGCTGCTGGCCGTAGGGGTAGGGCTGTCCACCCGGCTGCTGGCCGTAGGGGTCCTGGCCGTAGGGCTGGTGCGTCGGTCCCGGGTTGCTCATGCGCGTACTCGCTTCGCTCCGTGCGCGCACGAGGCACGTGTCGCGCTGTGCTGGATGACTCGCTCGCTGCGCTCGCTCATGCGTCTATCTCACCACGTCGGCGGTTGGCGGCGCGTCAGCGCGGGTCGAGCTGGAACCAGCGGCGTACGTCCCCGCGCCGCAGGCAGACGACGGTCGCCAGGGCGGCCGCGGCCGGAATCAGGACGAGCGGGGTGTTGAGGACCAGGGCGAAGCAGGCGCCGGCACTGAAGGCGGCGCTCACCATCAGACCGCGGCGCGCCCACTCGCGACGCGCCATCGCGAAGCCGGCGAGCACCAGCGCGACCAGGCACCAGACGACGAAGGCCCCCGCGAGCGCGAACACGGTCGTGCGCACCTGCTCCAGGCTCAGCCCGTCGTCGAGCATCTCCGGCTGCTGCTGCTCCAGGACGCTCTGCAGGAAGTCGGGCGAGAAGCCCGCGATCGCGAGCCACAGGAGCGACAGCGTGAGGAGCCCTCCGGCCGTGACGACGGTGATGACGAACGCCGCCACCATCGCGCCGGGCCGTGCGTTGAGGAGCTGGCGACGCTGCCAGTCCGTCGCGGGAGGGGCGTACGACGCCGGCTGCTGGGACGGGGGCTGCGGCTGCTGGAGGGGCTGGCCGTACGGCGACTCGGCGGGGCGGTCGACCGGGTGCGGCGCGTGCGGGCCGGGCTCGCCGAAGGGCCTGCTGGCCGGCGGCGGGGTGTCGGCCCCACCGGCGTCGGCGGGCGGACGCGCCCACGGGTCGGCGGGTCCGGAGGCACCGGGGGCGTCCCACGGCGTGCGACCCGACGCATCGCGGTCGGCGCGCCCGGAGTCCTTCGCGGGTGCCGGGTCGGGCGGCGTCCAACGGCCGGTGGCGAACCACTCGCGCGCGGGCTGCATCCACAGCATCGCCGCTCCTGCGGCCACGAACGAGCCCGCCAGCCCGCCGGCCGGGATGCCGGTGAGGAACACGACGACCGCGAACAGGGTGAGGGCCAGGCGCGAGGAGCGGTCGGGCTTGCGGACGTACCACCCGAGGATCGCGGTGGCGCAGGCCGCGGCCGCCGCGACCATGCACGAGATTCGCAGGAGGTCGGTGGTGCTCGAGACGGTCAGGCCGAGGGAGGAGAACGGCGCGCCGGCGAGGACGTCGCGGATGGCCTCCTGCGTCTCGAGCGAGCGGAGCGAGGTGACCCGCTCCCACGCGGTGAGGAGCACCACCACCGAGGAGAACATGACGATGCCCGAGGCCAGGCTGACCTGGGGCGGGCGGTTCTTGGTGGGCTGACTCACCCGTCCAGTGTCCCAAGTCCGGCCCAACTCTCCCCATCCGCGGCCCGACCCGGTGCTCCTTGCCCTCCGTGCGGGATTTCTCAGGGTCGTCCTCAGGGACCGGAGGGGTGCCGTCCCCGATGCGCGGAGGGGCCCCGCGCGGCGAGGGTTGGACCCATGATCAGCGTCGAGCACCTCACCAAGCAGTACGGCCCGTTCACGGCCGTCGACAGCGTCTCCTTCACGGCCGCGACCGGTCGCGTGACCGGCTTCCTCGGTCCCAACGGCGCCGGCAAGTCCACGACCATGCGCATGATGGTCGGGCTCACCCGGCCCAGCGCCGGGCAGGTCACGATCGCCGGCCGCGACTACCACGAGCTGGTCAACCCCGGCCTCGAGGTCGGCGTCCTGCTGGACGCCTCCGCCCAGCACGCCGGACGGACCGGTCGCGAGATCCTCGCGATCGCCGCACAGACGATGGGCCTCCCGAGGTCGAGCGTCGCCGCGACCCTGGCCCGCGTCGGCCTCACCGAGTCCGAGGCCGAGCGTCGCGTCCGCAACTACTCCCTCGGCATGCGCCAGCGCCTCGGCATCGCGACCGCCCTCATCGGCGACCCGCAGGTGCTGGTCCTCGACGAGCCCGCCAACGGCCTCGACCCGGCGGGCATCCGCTGGATGCGCGACCTGCTCCGCGGCTTCGCCGACCAGGGCGGCACCGTGCTGCTGTCCTCGCACCTGCTCCACGAGATCGAGGTCATCGCCGACGACCTCGTCGTCATCGGCCAGGGCCGCATCGTGGCGCAGGGGAGCAAGGCCGAGCTGCTCGCCGCGGCCGGCACCCTCGTCCGCACCGCCGACCCCGCCCAGCAGGCCCACCTCGCCCGTGCCCTGCACGAGGCGTCGGTCGTCACCAACCCGATCGACGGTGGCCTGCGCGCCGACGCCGATCCCGAGCTCGTGGGAGCGGCGGCACACCGTGCCGGCGTCGTCCTGTGCGAGCTGCGCGCCGCCGACGGCGCCGGCCTGGAGGAGATGTTCCTCGAGCTCACCGCCGAGACCGCTCGCGAAGGAGCAGCAGCATGACCACCCAGATCCAGCCCGCGACCCGCACTCCCGCGGTCGCCACCCCGCCCACGCCCGCGGCACCCGCCGCGCGCCGCGTCGTACGACCCATCCCGATGACGCGCCTGGTGGGCGTCGAGCTGCGCAAGATGTTCGACACCCGTGCGGGCTTCTGGCTGATGGCCAGCGTCGGCATCGTCTCGGTGCTCGCCACCGCCGCCGTGATCATCTGGGCGCCGGACTCCGCGATCGACCAGGAGACGTTCTCCAGCGCCATCGGCTTCCCGCTGTCGGTGATCCTGCCCATCATCGGGCTGCTGTCGGTCACCAGCGAGTACAGCCAGCGGACCGGCCTCACGACCTACACGCTCGTCCCCTGGCGGGGCCGGGTGATCACGGCCAAGATGCTCGTCACGCTCACCATCGGTGTCGCCTCGATGTTCCTCGCGCTGGCCGTGGGCGCCGTCGGCAACCTCGTCGGCTCGGCGATCACCGGCCTCGACCCGGTCTGGAACGTCACGCTCGCCGAGTTCGGGCAGATCGTGCTGGCCAACGTCCTCGGGATGCTCATCGGCTTCACCCTCGGGGTCCTGATGCGCAGCTCGGCCGCCGCGATCGTGGGCTACTTCGTCTACTCGCTCGTCCTGCCCGCCGCTCTCGGAGCACTGGCGGCCTTCCAGGAGTGGTTCCGCGACCTGCAGCCGTGGGTCGACGTCAACTTCGCCATCACCCGGCTCTTCGACCAGTCGATGACCACCGAGTACTGGCAGCAGCTCGGCGTCACCACCCTCGTGTGGCTCTGGATCCCGCTGGCCATCGGCCTGCGCGCGATCCTGCGTGCCGAGGTGAAGTAGATCCCCTCTACTCACCTCGTGCCCATCAGCGGCTGCCGGTCGGGGGACCGGCGGCCGCTGATGTTTCTCTGACAGGGTGACGGCATGCATCCCGACGCCTGGCTGGTCGTGATCGACCCGCAGCGGATCTTCGCCTCCCCGGACAGCGCGTGGGGCTCGCCCATGTTCCCCGACATCGTGGAGCCCGTACGCCGCCTCGCGTCCGCCGCGGGCCAGCGCACCGTGGTCACGCGCTGGGTGCCCGACCGTGACGCGCAGGGCAGCTGGCGGGCCTACCTCGACGCCTGGCCGTTCGCCGACGTGCCCCACGACGACCCGCTGCTCGACCTCGTGCCCGAGGCTCAGGGGCTGGCGGACACGGTGGTCTCGCTCCCGACCTTCGGCAAGTGGGGGCCCGAGCTGGCGGCGGTCACCGGGCCGCTCCCCCACCTGGTGCTCGCCGGGGTGAGCACCGACTGCTGCGTCGTGTCGACGGCGCTGGCGGCCGCCGACGCCGGAGCGACCATCACGGTCGTCACCGACGCGTGTGCCGGCTCGACGCCCGAGAACCACGAGGCAGCGATGAAGGTCATGTCGCTCTACCCGCCGCAGATCACGCTGGCCACGACGGAAGACGTGCTCCGTTGAGCCGGGTGATCCACACCGGCCAGGCCCTCGTGGACGTGGTCGTCGAGGTCCCCGACCTGCCGGACCGCGGACAGAACGTGATGGCCGCCTCCGCCACCGACTACGCGGGCGGGACGGTCACGGTGCTGCTGGCAGCGGCCCGGTTCGGCGCGGAGTGCGTGCAGGCCGGCGCCATCGGCACCGGGCCCCACGGCGACCTGATCCGCGCAGCACTCAGCGCCGCCGGGATCGGGGTGTCGGCCCCTCCTGTCGAGGACCTCGACACCGGCATCTGCGTGGTGATGGTCGAGCCGAGCGCCGAACGGACGTTCGTCACGACGCTGGGAGCCGAGCGCCGGATCAGCGTCGAGTCGCTCGGCACCTCCGCGCCCGGCCCGGGCGACCTCGTGTGCGTCACCGGCTTCTCCCTCGCGCTCGACAGCACCCGCGACCCGCTGCTCGCGTGGCTGCCGACGCTGCACCCCGACGTGGTCGTGGTGCTCGACCCGGGGGCGGCGTTCGCCGGCCTCGACGAGGCCGTGCGGGCCGCGATGCTCGAGGTGACCGACGTCTGGTCGAGCAACGCCGAGGAGGCCGAGGACCTCCTGCGGGTCGTCGGGCAGGACGCGCCCCGCGATCTCGCCGCCCTCACCCCTGCGATCGCTCCCCTGCTGCGCGGCGACGCGGTCGCGATCGTCCGCGACGGGCCGGAGGGCTGCGCCGTCCACGTCGCCGGGGAGACGACGTACGTCCCGGGGTTCCCGCAGACGCCCGTCGACACCAACGGCGCCGGCGACACCCACACCGGCGCGCTGCTGGCGGAGGTGGCCGCCGGTACGCCGTGGGACGAGGGCTGCCGACGCGCCAACGCGGCCGCCGCCATCAAGGTCACCCGCCGCGGGCCGGAGTCCGCCCCGACCGCGGCGGAGGTCGACGCCTTCCTGGCCGGCCGCTGAGCCTAGGACGCCAGCGCTCGGCCCCGCCCGATGAACTTCCACCCGTTCGCGCGGAAGTTCAGGCTCTCTTCCCCTTCCTCACGCTCGCTGTCCGATGAACTTCCACCCGTACGCGTGGAAGTTCAGGTTGCGCGGGGGCGGGAGGCGGGCGGCGGGGGGGCGTACGACTCAGGACGAGGAGTCGCGCCCCTGCGACTCGCGCAGCCGACGGCCCCGCTCGATGTCCTCCTGCTCCTTGGCGGCAGCCTTGTCGGACTTGCGGGTGTCGCGCGGAGGCAGCTGCAGCTCCTCCTCGGCGGCGATGCCGGCCTGGAGCTGGCGGCCACGCTCGAGCTCGGCGTCGAGCTCGGCGCCGAAGAGCAGGGCCAGGTTGGTGATCCACAGCCACAGCAGGAACGCAATGACGCCGGCGAGGGAGCCGTAGGTCTTGTCGTAGCTGGAGAAGTTGGCGACGTAGAAGCCGAACGCGGCCGAGGCGATGACCCACACCACGATGGCCACGATCGCGCCGACGCTGATCCAGCGGAACTTCGGCTGCTTCACGTTGGGGGTGGCGTAGTAGAGGAGCGCCACGATGAGCACGACGACCGCGAGCAGCACGGGCCACTTGGCGATGCTCCACACCGTCACGGCGGCCGACTCCAGCCCGATCGCACTGCCCACCGCCTCGGCGGCGGGGCCGGTCAGCACGAGCCCGACGGCGACGACGGCGACGAGCACCACCGTCACGAGGGTGATCAGCAACATCACCGGGCGGAGCTTCCAGATCGGTCGCCCCTCGTCGATCTCGTAGATCCGGTTCATGCCGCGACTGAAGGCGTTGACGTAGCCCGAGGCCGACCAGAGGGCCGTCGCAAGACCGATGACGAGCGCCAGGCCGCCGCCCTGGCTCCCGGCGAGGTCGTTCAGGGGGCCCTCGAGGGTGCTGGCGGCCGACGAGGCGCCGATGTCGCGCAGGATCTGCAGGAGCGTGTCCACCGTCTGCTGCTGCTGGCCCACGAGGCTCACGAGCGAGAGGAGCGCGATCGCTGCGGGGAACAACGCCAGGACGGCGTAGTAGGTCAGCGCCGCGGCCAGGTCGGTGCACTGGTCGTCCATGAACTCGCGGACGGTCTTGCGCAGGGAGTAGCCCCAGGTGGGCCTCACCAGGTCGGCGGGCGAGTCGGGCTTGCGGGACGCGTCGGGCGCGGGGGCGGTCTGCTCCCGCTCGCTGCTCGTGGACTCGCTGTCTGTGGTGGTCGATCGGTCGCTCATGCCACCCAGTGCCCGCACCGGGCCGGCCCATACTTCGACGGCCCGAGCGGTCAGGACACGTCGGCGCGCACTGCGCTCGCTACGGTGGCCGGATGACCCCGGACGTGCTCCTCGTCGGTGCCGGCGACCTCGGCGCCGCCGTCGGCCTGCGCCTGGCCGACCTCGACCACGGCGTGCTGGCCCTGCGCCGCAACGCCTCGCTGGTGCCGACGCCGCTGGTCGGCCGCTCGGTCGACCTCACGGCTGAGGCGCCCGACCTGTCCGACGTACGCCCTCGTCTGCTCGTCGTCGCGCTGACCGCGCGGCCGCGGACCGAGGAGTCCTACCGGTCGACGTACGTCGACGGGATGACGCGGGCGCTCGACGCGCTGGCCGAGCCGCCCGAGCGGGCGGTGCTCGTCTCGTCGACCGCGGTGCACGGCAGCCGCGACCTGCCGGACCTCGAGGACGAGACGGCGCCGCCGGCTCCTTCCGACGGTCCCGTCCGGATGCTCGTCGCCGCGGAGGAGGCCTTCCACGACCGCATCCCGCACGGCTCGGTCCTGCGGCTGTCCGGCTTGTACGGCGGCAGCAGCACGCGGCTGCTCGACCAGGTCCGCGAGGGCCGGATCGACGACCCCCACCGCTGGACCAACCGGATCCACCGCACCGACGCCGCCGAGGCCGTCGTGCACCTGCTGACGATGCCCGCCCAGCCCGAGCGGCTCTACCTCGGCACCGACGACGAGCCCGCGCAGCTCGGCGACGTCGCGGCCTTCCTCGCCGACCGCCTCGGCGCCCCCGCTCCCCCGCAGGCCGACCCGGCCCGGGGCCACGGCAAGCGCCTCTCGAACGCGCGGTTGCGCGCGACGGGCTGGGCGCCGACGTACCCGTCCTACCGCGAGGGCTACGCGGCCGTCGGGACGACATGACGGCGTACCTGGCGGGCAAGTCCGTCACTTGTCGGGGGTTGCACAGGCCTCGAAGTGGCGGACTCCCCGCTCGAGCGGGGAGTCCCCGGCAGGGCCCCGCTGGCCACCCGGAGCCAGTGGCGGGGCCCAGTACTCACATGGTGACCGGATTGCCCCCGGTCACGGCGATGACCTCACCGGTGATGTAGCTCGACTCCGGCGAGGCGAGGAAGACGAAGGCGGTCGCCACCTCGGCCGGCTGCCCGGCTCGCCCGAGCGGCGTGTCCTGACCGAACGACGCGACCTTGTCGTCGGGCATCGTCGCGGGGATGAGCGGCGTCCAGATCGGGCCGGGTGCGACGGAGTTGACCCGGATGCCCTGCTCCGCCACCGCTCGGGCGAGCCCGCGGGTGAAGTTCACGATCGCCGCCTTGG
This sequence comes from Nocardioides sp. T5, assembly GCF_048161455.1. Lineage (NCBI taxonomy): Bacteria > Bacillati > Actinomycetota > Actinomycetes > Propionibacteriales > Nocardioidaceae > Nocardioides > Nocardioides sp. T5. The sequence continues at coordinate 4,144,464 of NZ_CP182415.1, forward strand.
TCGAGGCGTAGTCGAGGAGGGCCGGCGAGGGCTGCGACGACTGGATCGAAGAGGTGTTGATGATCGTCGAGCCACGCCTCATGTGCGGCAGCGCCATCCTGCACAGCCAGAACATCGCGTAGACGTTGGTCCTCATCACCCGGTCGAGCTGCTCGGTCGTGATGTCCGCGATCCCGCCGGGCTGGGCCATCTGGTAGGCGGCGTTGTTGACGAGGATGTCGATGCGGCCGAGCTCGTCGACGGCCGTGTCGACCAGGGCCTGACATGCCGACTCCTCGACGAGGTCGGTCGGCACCAGCACGGCCCGGCGGCCGGCGTCCTCGACCAGGCGGGCGGTCTCGCGCGCGTCGTCGTGCTCGCCCTCGAGGAAGGCGATCACCACGTCGGCGCCCTCGCGCGCGAAGGCGAGCGCGACGGCGCGGCCGATGCCGGAGTCGCCGCCGGTGATCACCGCCACCTGGTCGAGCAGCCGGTCGTGGCCGACGTACGTCTCTTCACCATGGTCGGGCTTCTCGCCCATCTCGCCGGTGACCGAGTCCTCGTCGCCGGGCTTCGGCAGCCGCTCCCCCTCGGTCTCCGGCTGGTCGTGCAGCTCGGTGGGGTCCTGCCGGGTCTGGTCGGCCTGTCCGTCGTTGCTCATCGTCGTCCTCCTCGCAGGTGCATGGTCCGTCCCGGCGGTACCCGGCACACGACGGTCGATGCGGGGCACCGATCCTCATGACCCCGAAGGACGCCGTGGTCGCCCGGAAGCCGTCGAAGCGGACCAGCCCGCGACCCCGCGACACGCAGCGGGTCTTCCTGCCCGCCGACTGATCGGGGACAGCCCCCGCTGGTCGAGGAAGGCGACCTCCTCGACCAGCGGGGACTCAGCCGGTCGCCATCAGCCGGGTCAGGGCCTCGAGGCCGGGGCCGGTGCTCGCCGCCAGCCGTTCCCGGACGCGGCCTAGCTCCTCGGAGGCGGCGTACGCCGGTGGGACCCGCGCCGGATTGATCGCGACGGTGTTCGCCCAGGCGGCGATGTCGGGCTCGCCGGCGAGGACCATGGTGGCCCGGGCGCCGCGGACGTTCATGTCGGCCCACTGCACGAGCGAGTTGCCGAAGCGCGAGGGCGGGCACAGCCGGTTCTTCTCCGCGTCGTCGTGCCGGGTGGCCTCGACGTAGCCGGTGACCGCCGCTCCGAAGCACGGGAACCCCGCACGGACCGGCTGGATGGTGATGTCCTCGGCCCGCCAGGCCGGCACGAGCGGCGGGTTCTTGAGTCCTTCGGCCGCGCAGTGCACGACCACCGCGTCGCCCGCGACCCGCACGGTCGTGCCGTCCGCCATCTCGAGGCGACCGCGCTCGACGTGGCGCAGGTGCCCGTGGCGTACGACGTCCTCGATCGAGCGCAGCAGGTCGAGCTCCCACACTCCGAGCGTCGGGGTCTTCGCCATGGTGGGCGTGACCGAGCGGTCGATGCGCAGCATCACGCCGGCGTCCTCGAGCCGCAGGAACATCTCGTCGAGGGACGCCGAGGCCGTGGCCTCCTCGAACGTGGTCGCCGCCACCCCGAGGTAGACCGCCGGGTCTGGCTGGATGAGGGCGCGGTCGAGCATCCATGGCTCGCGGGGTCGCACCCAGCAGATCGCGTCGGGGTCGACACCCTGCCCCAGGAGCCACACGCAGGCGTCGGTCGCCGTCTTGCCCGAGCCGACGACGACGTACTGGCTCGGCGCCTCCTCGAGCCGGACCACGTCGTTGACCGTCACCACGCGCGCATCGTCGGCGACCGAGAAGGGAGCCGACGACTCGGCGGGGATGCTGGGCGAGAGGTAGTGGGCGTTGACGACGCGGCACGACGACGGCACCTCCCAGGTCCGCCCCGAGATGCGCGAGACGACCGTGCGCCCGACGACATCGCACCCGGTCCGCACCTCGACCCGACCCGTGGCGCGGAGCCGCTCGAGCGCGCGGGCGTAGTAGTCGACGATCTCGGGCTGGGAGGCGCGCACGTGCAGCCCTGCCTCGGGCCCCTGCTCCTGGACCTGGCCGCCGAGGACCGTCGAGGCCACGCCGTAGAACGTCGAGGCCTGGTGCAGCCGGACGAACGGGTAGTCCTCCAGCCAGTGCCCGCCGGCCCCGTGGCGGCGGTCGACGATCGCGACGCGCGCGTCGGAGTGGTCGACCAGCGCGTCGGTGAAGCCCATGCCCATCGCGCCGGCACCCACCACCAGGTAGTCGACGTCCAGTGTGCGAGTCATGGACACACGCTGGCACACCTCCGGGCGTCCGCGCCCGCCTCAGCGGACAGGATCGCGGATCCTCGGGACAGTGCGGTGGCTGTGGTCCACCGGATGGACCACAGCCACCGCGCTCTGCGCCAGACTGACGCCGTGCAGATCTCCCGCGCCGACTTCGCCGACCCGCGGCTGGAGGCCTTCCTGCAGGCCCACCTCGACGACATGGAGCCGACGGCGCCGCCAGAGAGCCGGCACGCGCTCGACCTGGCCGCGCTGCAGACCGACGGCGTACGACTCTGGGTGGGCGTCGACGCAGACACGATCCTCGGCACGGTCGCGCTGGCGGCGGTGGCGGACGGGCACGAGGAGCTCAAGAGCATGCGGACCGAGCCGCGCCTGCGCGGCACGGGGGTGGCGACCCGGCTGCTGGCCCACGCGCTCGACGACGCCCGGGCGCGCGGGGTGGCTCGGGTGTCGCTGGAGACGGGGAGCATGGAGTTCTTCGAGCCCGCGCGGCGGTTCTACGCACGGGCCGGCTTCGTGCCGTGCCCGCCGTTCGGGTCCTACGCCGAGGACCCGAACAGCACCTTCATGACGCTGTCGACGGCTCCGCACTGACCTCGTCGTCGTACGCCGGCAGGGTCAGGGTCGCGGTCGTGCCGCGGCCGCGCTCGGAGGCGATGTCGACCGAGCCGCCGTGGCGGGCGGCGATCCGGGCGACGATGGCCAGGCCCAGGCCGGTGCCGGGCCGGGTCAGCGCAGCCGGGTTGGTGGAGCGGAAGTACTCGCGGAAGAGCTGCTCCTGGTCGGCCGGGGAGATGCCGATGCCCGTGTCGGCCACCGTGGCGACGACGCTGTCCCCCTCGGTGCCGACGCGGACCGTCACCCGGCCGCCGGGGTCGGTGTACTTGATCGCGTTGGAGGTGAGGTTGGTGAGCAGGCGGTGCAGCTCCTCGGGCTCGCCGGGCACCAGCACCGGCTCGTCGGGCAGCTCGGCCTCGCAGGTGACGTCGCCGGCCGTCGCCGCGGCGTTGCACTCGTCGCACACGTCGTGCACCACCCGGCGCAGGTCGACCGGGATCGGGTCGAACTCGCGGTGCGGGTCGGAGACCTGCGCCATCGTGAGCATGTCGTCGATGACGGCGCGCATCCGGGCGGCCCCACGGGCGGCGGCCGCGACGGAGCTGCGGGCGTCGTCGTCGAGGGCGCCGGTGTCGAGGAGCTCGAGGTTGGCGCTCATCGAGAAGAGCGGGTTGCGCAGCTCGTGACCCATCGTGGTGACCACCTCGACGCGATAGCTGTCGAGCTTGCGGAGCCGGTCGGCGATGGCGCGCTCGAGCTCGAGCTGGCGCGCCTTGCCGACGGCGAGGCCCAGGTCGCGACCGATGTCGCGCGCCGCATCGATCTCGATGTCGGTCCAGCGGCGGGCGTCGGAGACGCGGGTCAGGACCAGGAAGCCCACGCACTCCGGGCCGACCCCCAGCGGGACGAAGAGCACCGCGCCGAGACCGATCCGTTCGAGGAAGGCCAGCAGCCGCTCCGCGTCGCCGCGGGCCAGGCCCGGCTGGTCGAGGCTGTCACGGGAGAACGGCGCGACGTACTGGTCGGCCCAGTAGCGGTGCGCCAGCCGCACCACCACGTCGTCGATCTCGGCGAACGGCGGCGCGTCGTAGGCGTTGCCGACGGCGTACGACGTCGTGGTGGAGCCGACCCCGTCGGGGTTGAAGGCGGTCAGCCACATGCCCACCGCGTCGAAGCACGACACGACCGCGGACCGGCAGGCCTCCAGCACCAGCTCGAGCGTCGGCTCGCCGAGGGCCTGGCGCACGATCGCCCGCGCCTCGGTGGCCATCCGCACCTGCTCGCTCAGCTCCTCGCGCTCGAGGGCGAGGAGGACGAGCGTGCGCGCGAGACCGGCGTAACGCGTCAGCACCTCCATCTTCTGCGGCGACGGCAGGCGCCCGTCGTCGGGGATGTCGACCGACAGCAGGCCGAGCAGCCGGCCCTGGTCGTCGTGGAGGGGGGCGGCGAGGAGATCGAGCGGGTGCCACGCGTCCTCCCCCTCGAGGGGCGTCACGTCCGGGATGTGGCTGTAGGCAAGCGCCTCCTCGCTCGCGCGGTCGTGCGGGACGAAGCGCCACACGCCCCACTCGTCGGCGTCGGCGAGCTCGTCCTCGATCGACCCGGCCGGCACCTGGGTGCCGACGAAGCCGTCCTCGACCCCGGCCGCGGCGACGACCTCGAAGTGGCCGTCGCGGCGCAGCGTCAGCGACGACTGCGCGAAGCCGGCGAGGGTGGCCACGCCCTCGACCAGGACCTGGAGGTGCTGGCGCGTCTGCTCGTCGAGCCAGGGGGACTGGGCATGGCGTCGCCCCCGGTCCGTCTCGTCGTGCATCACACCTCCTCGTCGCGGCGCACCCCGCGGCACCCCGCGGCACCCCGCGGCACCCCGACCCTAAGCCTCCGGGCCTGACGGGCGCAGGGATTCCTTGACGCTGGTGATCAGCCGGGGCAGCGGTCACGACGTCGGGTCAGCCGACCGGGGTCACCAGCTCGCCGCGCTCGAGGAAGGCGTCGACGTTGTCGAGCACGAGCCGGCCCATCGCCTCGCGCGTCTCGACGGTCGCGCTGCCGACGTGCGGCAGCAGCACCACGTCGTCGCGCCGCAGCAGCGCCTCGGGCACGTGCGGCTCGTCGGCGAAGACGTCCAGCCCGGCCCCGGCGATGCGGCCGGCCTCCAGCGCCGCGACCAGCGCGTCCTCGTCCACGACCGAGCCGCGGGCGACGTTGACGAGGTAGCCGTCGGGGCCCAGCGCGTCGAGGACGGCTGCGTCCACCAGGCCGTCGGTGCCTGCACCGCCGGGGGTGAGCACCACGAGCACGTCGCTCGCCCCGGCCAGCGCGACCGGGCTGTCGTGGTAAGTCCACGCGACGTCCTTGGGGCTGCGCGAGTGGTAGTGCACCTCGGCACCGAAGGCCTCCAGTCGCTGCGCCGCGGCGGTCCCGATGCGCCCCAGCCCGAGCACCCCGACGACCGCGCCCCGCACGTCGCGGGTCAGCGGCATCTTCTCCCCCCGGGACCACGCACCGCTGCGCACGAACCGGTCGGCCGCGGTGATGCCGCGCAGGACGTCGACGACCAGGAACGCCGCCAGGTCGGCCACGGCGTCCGTCAGCACGTCGGGGGTGTTCGAGACGACGATGCCGCGACCCCGCGCCTCGGCCACGTCGACGTTGTCGTAACCGACGCCGAAGTTCACGATCGCCCGCAGGTCGGGAAGGGCGTCCATCTCGGCCGCCCCGGCCTTCGCGCCACCGCCGACGACCGCCACCACCACACCGGCCGGGTCCTCGACGTCGGCGAGCTCCGGGGCGGCGTACCGCTCGGTGAGCCACTCGCGGACGAAGGGCATCAGCCCTCCGAGCTGGACGACGCGGGCCGGGTGCTGGGTGTCGGTGGTCACCACGCCATCCTTGCCGGGGCCCGGGCGCGACGTCCAAGACGACATCGCTATCGCACGATGCACGGGAAGGGGGACCCATGGGGCTGCTGATCGGCTTCACCACGATCCTGGTCGTCATCGCCGCCGGTGCCGCGCTCGCCCACGTGGGCGTGCTCGACCGCCGCTCCCAGCTCACCCTCGGCGAGATCGCGTTCTTCGTGGCCTCCCCCGCCCTCATGGTCGTCACCATCAGCCAGGTGCACCTCGAGGCCGCGGCCGCGAACCTCGTCGCCTCGAGCGTCTCGCTCGCCGCCTGCTTCGTCGCGTACGTCGTCATCGCGCGGCTGCGCTGGCGCCTCGACACCGGCGCCCTGCTGATCGGCGCGCTGTCGTCGTCGTACGTCAACGCCGGCAACCTCGGCATCGCCATCGCGGCCTACGTCGTCGGGGACATCACCGTCGTCGTGCCGACGCTCCTCGTGCAGATGCTGCTCGTGCAGCCGGCGGCCCTCATCGTGCTCGACCGCATCACCGGCCGCGGCGAGGGCGTGGCGCCCGCCATCCGGCGGCTGGTCACCAACCCCCTCACGATCGCCGCCCTCCTCGGCCTCGTGCTCGCCACCACCGGTTGGCGGCTGCCGGCGCCGCTGCTGTCGCCGCTGGAAATGCTGGCCGGCGCCGCGATCCCGCTGATGCTGATGTCGTACGGCGCTGCGCTGAGGTTGAGCCCGCCGATCGGCCGGGCCGGGCACAACGGGGAGGTCGTCGTCGCGACCGTCCTCAAGATGACCGTCATGCCAGTGGTCGCCTGGGCGGTGGGCGTCGGCCTGGGCCTGGACGACCGCGTCCTCCTCGGCGTCGTCATCACCGCGGCCCTGCCGACCGCGCAGAACATCTTCCTGCACGCCACCCGCTACCGCGTGGGGGAGGATGTGGCCCGGGAGACCATCCTGGTGACCACCCTCGCCTCGCTGCCAGCGGCGCTGATCGTCGCGGTGCTGCTGGGCTGACCCACGCCCGACTCCCAGACGACACCCCCAAACCCCCGAGGAGAACCATGGACGACCTGCTCGACCGGCTGCGCACGAGCATCGGCGCCGACCACGTCCTGACCGAGGACGCCGACGTCGCGGCGTACGTCGTCGACTGGACCGGCACGCGTGCCGGCCGGGCCCTCGCGGTGGTGCGGCCCGGCTCGACCGAGGAGGTGGCGGCCGTGGTCGCGGCCTGCGCCGGGGCGGGCGTGCCGGTCGTCCCCCAGGGCGGCAACACCGGGCTGGTCGGCGGCGGGGTGCCGGACGCGTCGGGCAACCAGGTCGTGCTCTCGCTGGGCCGGATGCGCCGGGTGCGCGAGGTCGACCCGGTCGCCGGCACGGTCACGGTCGACGCGGGTGTCGTCCTCGCCGACGTGCAGGCCGCGGCCGAGAAGGTCGACCGCCTCTTCCCGATGTCGCTGGGCTCCGAGGGCAGCTGCACGATCGGCGGCAACCTCTCCACCAACGCCGGCGGCACCGCCGTGCTGCGCTACGGCATGACGCGCGAGCTCGTGCTCGGCCTCGAGGTCGTGCTGCCCGACGGCCGGGTCTGGGACGGGCTGCGCGGACTGCGCAAGGACAACACCGGCTACGACCTCACCCAGCTGTTCGTCGGCGCCGAGGGCACCCTCGGCGTCATCACGGGCGCCGTGCTGCGCCTCTTCCCGGCCACGCCACGGCACGCCACGGCCTGGGTCGCCGTGTCGTCCGTCGACGCCGCGGTCTCCCTGCTCGGCCTGGCCCAGCAGCACGCCGGCGTGCACCTGTCGACGTTCGAGATCGCCAACCGCCAGGCCATCGACCTCGTCCTCGCCCACCTGCCCGGAGCCAGCGACCCGCTGGGCGAGCCGAGCGACTGGTACGTCCTGGTCGAGCTCGCCGGGTCCGCCTCTGACGACGGGCTGGACGAGACCCTGGAGTCGCTGCTCGGCGAGGCCGTCGAGGCCGGCTGCGCCACCGACGCGGCCCTGGCCGGCAGCCCCTCCCAGCGGTCGGCGCTGTGGGCCCTGCGCGAGGGCATCTCCGAGGCGCAGAAGGTCGAGGGCGCGACGCTCAAGCACGACGTCACCCTCCCGATCGCCCGGCTCGCCGAGTGGGCGGACGCGATGGGACCGCGGCTGCAGGAGGTCTGCGCTGGCGTGCGGCTGGTGACCTACGGCCACGTCGGCGACGGCAACCTGCACTACAACCTCAACGCACCGCTCACCGACGGCGGCCACAGCGACGACGACGCGCTGCGCGCCGCGGCCGCCGACCTGACCACGGCCATCTACGACTCGGTGGCCCGAGAGGCGGGGTCGATCAGCGCGGAGCACGGCCTCGGGCGCACCAAGGCGGCGGCAGCGGCGTCGTACAAGTCCGACGTGGAGGTCGACCTGATGCGCGCGGTCAAGCAGGCGCTCGACCCGGCGGGCCTGATGAACCCCGGCGTCCTCGTGCCGCCCGCCCCTGGGGCCTCGGCCTAGGCTGCACGGCATGAAGGCACAGACCCTCGGCCGCGTCGTGCTCGGCGGCTTCATGGTGACCGCCGGCGTGCTCCACCTGACCACGCAGCGCGAGGAGTTCCGCGCCCAGGTGCCCGACTGGTTCCCGGTCGACGAGGACCTCACGGTGCTCGGCTCCGGGGTCGTGGAGGTGGCGCTCGGCGGGGCGTTCGTCGCGCTGCCGCGTCACCGGCGCACCATCGGGGCGCTCCTGGCCGCGTTCTTCGTGGCGATCTTCCCCGGCAACATCGCGCAGTACGTCGAGGGCACCGACGCGTTCGGGCTCGACACCGACCGTGCCCGGCTCGTCCGGCTGTTCTTCCAGCCGGTGCTGGTCCTGTGGGCGCTCTGGGCGGGCGGCCTGCTGACCCGTCGCCGTCCGGCGATCGCCGAGGAGCAGCAGCGCGAAGAGGTCGAGACGGGCGAGTAGCCCGGCCCGTCCGGGTTTGGGCGGCGCCACCCGGGGCAGAGGGGTCCCCAGAGAGAAGGGGGACTCCATGTCCATCACCGTGCCCACCAGGAGCACCAGCAGGACACTCGTCGGCGTCGCCGGCCTGTGCGTCCTCGCACTGGCCGCCACCACGGCGCCCGTCACCACGGCCACCGCGTCGCAGGACGACCGCCGACCCGTCGAGCTGCTCAGCCCGGCCACGGCCGGCCGGGCGGCCACCGACGCCGAGGGCGCCGACAGCGAGCGCTCGCGTGCCGTCGACGTCGACGCGGCCGCGCTCGACGCCGTACGCACCGGCGACCGGATCAGCCTCGCGCTGTTCGACGACACGACGGTCACCGCCGCCGTGGACCAGCGCACCGACGCCGCCGGGGTCACGTCGTGGTCCGGCGGCATCATCGGCGAGAAGGGCACCGTCACCGGCGTCGTGGTCGGTGGGGTCACCCACATCAACGTCGCCTCCGTCGAGCACGGCACCTACGAGGTGCACAGCACGCCCGAGGGCGACTACGTCGTCGACGAGGCCGGCGACCCGCCGGCCGGCGACGACGTCGTGATGCCCGGCCGCCCGGGCCGCTCCGACGGCTCCGGGGCGCACGACCACGGCACCCAGCCGCGCACCCAGCGCGACACCGCGGGCACTGCGGGCACCAACCGCGCCCCTGTCGCCGCCGCCGACGCGCCCGACACGGTCGACATCGCCATCGTCTACCCCGCCCAGCTGGTCGCCCAGATGGGTCAGGCGCCGATGGAGGCCCAGTTCGCGCTGGGCATCGCCCAGACCAACGAGGCCTTCGCCAGCTCCGGCGTGGCCACCCGGGTGCGCCTCGTGGGCATCCGGCAGGTCGCCGCGACGCAGTCCGCCGACCTGACCACCAACCTCAAGGCGCTGGGCACCCCGGGCGACGGCATCTTCGACGAGGCGCAGGGCCTGCGCGAGGAGACCCACGCCGACCTGGTGAGCCTGTGGCTGGCCGGCAGCGTGCCGGGCGGCGCGTCGTGCGGCATGGCCTACCTCGGTGGCACGGACCCGCAGTACGACCCGGAGTACGCCGCCTGGTCGGTCGTCTACGCCGCGGCCTGCGCCACGCAGTTCCGGGCGTTCGCCCACGAGGTCGGCCACAACCTGAGCGCCCACCACGACGCGGGCGCCTCGCAGGCGCCGATCGACGGCAAGCCCTACGCCCGCGGCTACGTCGACGTGGCCGCCCGGACCATCACCGTGATGGCCTACTACGACCAGTGCGTCCGCGCGCAGGTCAACTGCACCCGGATCGGCTACTTCTCCAACCCCAACGTGGCCTACAACGGCCGCGCCCAGGGCACGCCCGCCACCCAGAACGCGGTGGCGATCAACGAGCAGATCGCGACCGTCGCGGGCTACCGCCAGTCGCAGATCTACCCGGGGTCGGTGAGCATCGCCGGCCGCGCGCGCTTCAAGGGCAAGGCCGAGGCCGCGTCCACCCCGTGGTCGCCGGCCGTCACGCTGAGCTATCAGTGGTGGCTCGACGGCGTCCCGGTCCCCGGCGCGACCGCCAGCACGTTCAAGCTGTCCCGGCGTGACATCGGCAAGACCCTGACGCTCCAGGTGCTCGGCTCCGCGCCGTTCTACCCGACCGTCGCGGCCCCGGACGCGTCCGTCGTCGTGGGCAAGGCGCTCTTCCGGACCAAGCGGCCCAAGCTCCGCGGCGTACCCCGTGCCGGGCGGGTGCTCTCGGTGAAGGTGAAGGGCTGGAAGCCCAAGCCGGCCAAGAAGAGCGTCAAGGTCCGCTACCAGTGGCTGAAGAACGGGAAGAAGATCAAGGGGGCCAAGAAGGCGACCTACCGTGTCCGCGCCAAGGACCGCGGCAAGAAGATCTCGGTCCGGGTCACGGCCAAGAAGAAGGGCTACGAGAAGGCGCGGCGGAGCTCCAAGAAGGTCAAGATCCGCCGCTGACGTCCGCCGCCGGGCGGGTCACAGGGTCGGCAGCCAGTCGACCCGCCCGGCGAGCAGGGCGTAGCCCACGAACGCGCCCACGTCGAGCAGCGTGTGCGCGACGACGAACGGCATCACCCGCCCCCAGCGGCGGAACAGCCAGCCGAAGAGCAGCCCCATCGCGAGGTTGCCGACGAACCCGCCGAGCCCCTGGTAGAGGTGGTAGCTGCCGCGCAGGAGCGCTGACAGCCCGATCGCTGCGGTGTCGCCGAAGCCGAGCTGGCGCAGCCGCACCTGCACGAAGCCGAGGACGACGAGCTCCTCGAGGACCGCGTTCTCCGCGGCCGCCAGCACGAGCACCGGCACCCGCCACCACTCCCCCGGCAGGGACTGGGCCACGACCGTCAGGTTGGTGCCCAGCGCGAAGGTGGCGAGGTAGAACACCACGCCGACCGAGCCGACGCCCGCGGCGAGCCAGGCGCCGCGGCCCCAGTCGCGCCACGTGCTCCAGCCGCCGTCGCGCGCCCAGACCTGCTTGAGGTCGGAGCCGGAGCGGACCAGGAGGTACGCCGCCAGCGCGACCGGCACGAGCGCGAAGCCGATCCGCAACAGCTGGTAGGTCAGGTCGAGCCACGGCCGGTCCGGGGCGAGGGAGTTGTTGAGGTTCGCCGCCTGCGCCGACAGCGGCCCCGGCGCGGTGAGCGCCGAGACGATGTTGACGACCGAGTAGACCGCGCTCCGGCCGAGCGAGACCAGCAGCACGATCGCCAGCTCGGTCCACAGCAGCGCGCGCGCCAGGTCCGGCACGCCTCCCGGGACGGGCGTGTCCCGCAGGCGCCACCACGGGCGTACGTCGTCGGCTGCGGTCGTCACGGGACCCAGCATCCCGCAGCCAGCCTGGGCGGCGTACTGGGTGGGGAACTCTGACACTCCGAGGGGGTTGTGAAGGCCACGACGTGGTGGGGTCCCCGCTCGAGCGGGACTCCACCACTGGGAGGGGAAGCCCGTCAGGCGAGCACGAGCCCGTCCTCACCCACGTCGACGGTGACGGCGCCGCCGTCGGCGACCTCGCCGGCGATCAGCAGCCGGGCGAGCGGGTCACCGATGGCCGACTGGATGAGCCGGCGCAGGGGCCGCGCACCGTACGCCGGGTCGTAGCCGGTCTCGGCGAGCCAGGCGCGGGCCTCGTCGGTCACCGAGATGGTGATCCGCCGGACCGCGAGCCGCTGCTCGAGCAGCGCGAGCTGCAGGTCGACGATGTGCGCCAGGTCGTCCTTGGACAGCGCGTCGAACATGACGACCTCGTCGAGCCGGTTGAGGAACTCGGGCTTGAAGTGCGAGCGCACCACGCCCATGACCGACTCCTTCTTCACCTCGGGATCCAGCAGCGGGTCGACCAGGAAGTTCGACCCGAGGTTCGAGGTGAGGATCAGCAGCGTGTTGCGGAAGTCGACCGTGCGGCCCTGCCCGTCGGTGAGCCGGCCGTCGTCGAGCACCTGCAGCAGGATGTCGAAGACCTCCGGGTGCGCCTTCTCGACCTCGTCGAGCAGCACGACGCTGTAGGGGCGGCGTCGCACGGCCTCGGTGAGCTGGCCACCCTCGTCGTAGCCGACGTAGCCGGGAGGGGCACCGACGAGTCGCGAGACCGAGTGCTTCTCGCTGTACTCGCTCATGTCGATGCGCACGATCGCGCGCTCGTCGTCGAAGAGGAAGTCGGCCAGCGCCTTCGCGAGCTCGGTCTTGCCCGTGCCGGTGGGACCGAGGAAGAGGAACGACCCGGTCGGCCGGTGGGGGTCGGCGATGCCGGCACGCGAGCGGCGTACGGCGTCGCTCACCGCGGTGACGGCCTCGCGCTGCCCGATCAGGCGCTCGCCGATGACGGACTCCATCTCGAGCAGCTTGGCGGTCTCGCCCTGGAGCATCTTGCCGGTGGGGATGCCGGTCCAGGCCTCGACCACGTCGGCGATCTGCTCGGCACCGACCTCCTCGCCGACGAGCGGCTCGATGTCGGCGAGCTCGGCCTCCTCGACCTCGGCGATCTGCTTCTCGAGCGCGGGGATCTGGCCGTACTGGATCTCCGAGGCGCCGGCGAGGTCACCCTCGCGCAGCCTCTTCTCGGCCTCGATCTTGAGCTGGTCGAGCTGGCGGCGCAGCTCGCCCTCGCCCTGCAGCTGGTCCTTCTCGCGCTCCCAGCGGGTCTCGAGCCCGCGCAGCTCCTCCTCGCGGTCGGCGAGGTCCTTGCGCAGCGTCTCGAGCCGGTCGACCGACGCGGCGTCGGTCTCCTTGGCGAGCGCGAACTCCTCCATCTTGAGCCGCTCGACCTGGCGCCGGAGCTGGTCGATCTCCTCGGGCGAGGACTCGTGCTCCATCCGCAGTCGGGACGACGCCTCGTCGATGAGGTCGATGGCCTTGTCGGGCAGCTGGCGGCCGGTGATGTAGCGGTCGGAGAGCGTGGCCGCCGCGACGAGCGCGGCGTCGGTGATGCGGACGCCGTGGTGGGCCTCGTACTTCTCCTGGATGCCACGCAGGATCTGGATGGTGTCCTCGACGCTGGGCTCGCCGACGAAGACCTGCTGGAAGCGGCGCTCGAGCGCCGGGTCCTTCTCGATCCGCTCGCGGTACTCGTCGAGGGTGGTCGCGCCGATCATGTGCAGCTCGCCGCGCGCCAGCATCGGCTTGAGCATGTTGCCGGCGTCCATCGCGGAGTCGCCGCCGGCGCCCGCGCCGACCACAGTGTGCAGCTCGTCGATGAAGGTGATGACCTGCCCGCCGGCGTCCTTGATCTCCTCGAGGACGGCCTTGAGCCGCTCCTCGAACTCGCCGCGGTACTTCGCGCCCGCCACCATCGCGGCGAGGTCGAGCGCCAGCACGCGCCGGCCCTTGAGCGAGTCGGGCACGTCGCCGGCGACCACGCGCTGGGCGAGGCCCTCGACGACGGCGGTCTTGCCGACACCGGGCTCGCCGATCAGGACGGGGTTGTTCTTGGTGCGCCGCGACAGCACCTGGATGACGCGGCGGATCTCGGCGTCACGGCCGATGACCGGGTCGAGCCGGCCTTCCTCGGCCGCCTGGGTGAGGTCGACGCTGTACTTCTCCAGCGACTCGTACGACGCCTCGGCGCTCTCGCTGGTCACGCGGCGGTTGCCGCGGACGGCGGTGATCGCCTCCCGCAGCCCGGCCGCGGTGAGTCCGGCGTCGGTCAGCACCTTCTGCGCGCTCGACTCGACGGTCGCGGTGGCGACGAGCAGGTGGTCGGTGGCGACGTAGTCGTCCTTCATCGACCCCGCGAGGTCGAGCGCCTGCGCCAGGACGCGGGTCAGCGCGGCGGACGCGCTCGGCTGCTGGACGGTCGAGCCGGTGGCGCGGGGCAGCTGCTGCTGCGCGCCCTCGGCCTGCGCGAGCAGGGTGGCGGGGTCGACGCCGGCCTTCTGCACGAGGCTGCGGGTCGCGCCGTCCTCCTGCTTGAGCAGGGCGACGAGCAGGTGGATGGGCTCGGTGGTGGTGTTGCCGCCGGTGGTCGCGGCGAGCTGGGCAGCCTCGATGACCTCGCGGCTGCGGGTGGTGAACTTCTCGGCACCGAACTGGCTCAACTCTTCCTCCGTGTGCGTGGTGGTGGGGACCACTGTGGTCCCACTCGTTCCAACGCGCCAGAAGTTGAGTCGATTCCCCTCAACTTTGTCTTTTTCGCGGCCGGGCGACCTGTCAGGCGAACGGGTCGGGCAGCGCGCCCGGCAGCCCCGCGAGCAGCTCGCGGGCCCGGGCGGCGTGCGTGTGCTCGACGAGCACCTCGTACCTCGTCGCCACCACCTGCGTCACCGAGGAGAAGTCGCGCTCGCCGCGGGTGAACGCGTAGCCGATCAGCGCCCACACCAGGCCGAAGGTGGCTCCCATGAACGCCGTGCTGAGCAGCACCTGCCAGAGGTCCTCCTCGGTGAACAGCGCGAAGATCAGCCCGACGAAGACACCCAGCCACAGCCCGGACAGGATGCCGCCGACCGCGACCTTCGACCAGGTGAGCCGGCCGGTGACGCGCTCGATGCGCTTGAGGTCGGTGCCGACGATCATCAGCTGGTCGACGGGGAACTCGGCGTCAGCGAGGAAGTCGACGCTCTTCTGCGCCTGCGCGTAGTCGTCGTACACCGCCAGCGACTGGGGGAACTTGAGCTTGAGCGGGGAGGCGGGGGTCAGGCCCGGGGTCGACATGCGGCCACGATACGACCGGCCTCTACCCAGGGTGGATGAATCTTTACCGTCCACCTGTTTCATTCCGCGAACAAGCGGGCAGAGTGGGTGCTATGGGCAAGCTGATCTTCGACAACCGCTTCGTCGGGGTCGCCTTCGTGTTGCTGCTGTTCGTCAACGCGTACGCGATCACCAACGGCTGGTACGCCTGAGGACCCACCGGGCTCCTCACCACCGGCGTGCAACGATCCCCGGGTGGCGACACCCGCGTTGAGCTCTGACTGCGCGCGCTGCTTCGGCCTCTGCTGCGTGCTGCTCCCCTTCTCAGCCTCTGACGGCTTCGGCGTCGACAAGCCCAGCGGGCGTCCGTGCCTCAACCTCCTGGACGACGACGGCTGCCGCATCCACGCCACCCTGCGGGAGGACGGCTGGCCCGGGTGCACGGTCTTCGAGTGCTTCGGCGCCGGCCAGCAGGTCTCCCAGGTCACCTACGCCGGCACCTCCTGGCGCGAGCAGGACAACCTCGCGGAGATGGCCGCGGTGCTGTCGGTGATGCGCCAGCTCCACGAGATGCTCGCCCACCTCGTCGAGGTCGCCCGGCGCTCGCCCGACCCCGCCGCCGACGTCGTACGCGCCGAGATCGAGGCCCTCACCACGGCCGACCCCGAGACGCTGCTGCGCGCCGACGTCGACGCGCTGCACGAGCAAGTCGGTGGGCTGCTCGCCGAGGCCAGCGCGCGCGTACGACGTCCGTGGGCACGGGCCCGCGACCGGACGCGCGCCGACCTCGCCGGACGACGGCTCACCGGCGACCACGCAGGCTGGTCCTTCCGCGGCGCCCTGCTGATCCGCGCGAACCTCCGGGGCGCAGACCTGCGGGAGGCCGACCTGCTCGGCGCCGACCTGCGCGACACCGACCTACGCGGCTGCGACCTGTCGACCGCGCTCTTCCTGACCCAGCCCCAGATCAATGCGGCGATCGGCGACGCGACGACCACCCTTCCGGACGGTTTGTCGCGCCCGGCACGCTGGGAGTCCTGAGCCGGCGGAATACCTCCCGGGCCGGTCCCGCTGTGCCCGGCATGACCGTTCCCCGCATCCAGCTCCACGACGGCACGTCCATCCCGCAGCTCGGCTTCGGCGTGTTCCAGATCGACCCCGCCGACACCGCGGAGGCGGTGGCCCGGGCCCTCGAGGTCGGCTACCGCCACATCGACACCGCCGAGATGTACGGCAACGAGAAGGAGGTCGGTGAGGCACTGAAGGCCTCCGGGCTCGCGCGCGACGACGTCTACGTCACCTCCAAGCTCAACAACGGCTTCCACGAGCCGGCCGAGGCCGAGCGCGCCTTCGAGAGGACCCTGACCGACCTCGGCCTCGACCGCATCGACCTGTTCCTCATCCACTGGCCGCTGCCGACCCGCTACGACGGCGACTTCGTCTCGACCTGGCGCACGATGGCGTCCTTCGTCGAGGACGGCCGCGCCGCATCGGTGGGCGTCTCCAACTTCCAGCCCGCCCACCTGCAGCGGCTCGTCGACGAGACCGGCGTCGTGCCGGTCATCAACCAGGTCGAGGTGCACCCCTACTTCACCAACGAGGCGGTGCGCGCGGCCAACGCCGAGCACGGTGTCGCCACCGAGGCGTGGTCCCCGATCGCCAAGGGCACGGTGCTCGACGAGCAGGTGCTCACCGAGATCGCCGAGGCCAAGGGCCGGTCCACCGCGCAGGTCACGCTGCGCTGGCACGTCGAGCGGGGCGACATCGTCTTCCCCAAGTCGGTGAACCCCGTCCGGATGAAGGAGAACTTCGAGATCTTCGACTTCTCGCTCACCGACGACGAGGTGGCGCGCATCTCCGGGCTCGACCGTGGCGAGGACGGCCGCACCGGCCCGAACCCCGACACGTTCGACTACATCCCCGACTGACCGTCACGCACCTCTGCAGCGAGGAGGCCCGACCCCGCCCCGGGGTCGGGCCTTCGTCGCGTCCAGGCGAGCACCGTGCAGGCAGTTCGCCCGGCTCGTCTCGACCCTGAGCGTGGCGGCCCTCCCGCAGCTCGCGAACTGCCTGCATGGTGCCGTCGGATCGCCGACCTGAGTGCTCATACGCAGGCGCGGCACGACCTCGGCGACCCACACTCACCCCATGGATCCCAGCACCTGGCAGCGCCCGGGCCTCCGCGCCGCCCTCCTCTACGCCGTCGCCGCCGGCCTCCTCGGCAGCCTCGTCTCCGTGGTCAGCCGCCTCGAGCTCACCCGCCGCTCGGTTCCGAGCGCCGAGCTCCCTGACGGGCCGCTCATCGTGGTCGCCAACCACACCAGCTTCGCCGACGGCATCCTGCTGGCCCTCGTCGGCCGCCGCCTGGGTCGCTCGCTCCGGTTGATGGCGACCGGCGGGGTCTTCCGCTCGGGCCTCGTGGGCCCGGTCGTCCGGCGCCTGGGGTTCATCCCTGTCCTCCGCGGCACCGACGCGGCCGCCGGTTCGCTCGACGCGGCGGCAACCGCGCTCGCGGCCGGTGAGGCGGTCGGGCTCTTCCCCGAGGGCCGGATCACCCGCCACCCGCAGCACTGGCCCGAGCGCTCGAAGACCGGCGCTGTCCGGCTCGCGCTCCGCACGGGCGCGCCGGTCGTCCCGGTGGCACTGGTCGGCGCCCAGCAGGTGGTCGGCAAGACGGGCATCCTCGCCCGGCTGATGCGCAACACCGTCCTGCGCCCGCGGGTGCGCGTCGCCGTCGGCGAGCCCATCGACGTACGCCGCCTGGCGGGCGTCACCGGCGACCACGCGGTCGACGAGGCGACCGTCCGCCGGGTGGCCGACGAGGTGATGACCGTGCTGGTGTCGCAGGTCGCCGAGCTGCGCGGGGAGACGGCGCCGCACCCGGCCGGCGTACCGGCGGAGGCGCTCAGCGCGTGACCGCCCGGACCCTCGGGATCGGGGTCGCGCTCTGCGCGACGCTCGCCCTCGGCGGGTGCAGCGACGACCGGGTCGACGACCTCAAGGCCAACCCGATCGCTTCGACGACCCCTCCGGGTGGCGAGCTCGTCACGAGCCGCGAGGAAGAGGCCCGGGGCGGCGGCCTCCTCGGCAAGCCCAGCCCCGTGAAGGTGCTCAGGACCTACGCCTTCGAGTCCGAAGCTGCCGCGCGGCGGGCCATGGGCGCACTGCGGGGCGAGGCCGAGGACGTGGGATGGAAGATCACCTTCGTCGCGCCCAACGGCACCAGCTTCAGTGCCGCACGGCCGCTCGACGGCCGAAACGCGACCTTGGACGTCGCGCTCAACCTCGACCCAGCCTTTCCGCCCGCTCCAGGAATCTTCGTCCACCTGAGCTCGTCGGGTGACTGAGCGCCCGCACCACCGCAGGAACGGTCAGGAGTAGCGGTGGCTCTTCTGCGGGTGGCCCTGCTCGCGGGTGCAGGTGCGCCCGCTCATGTTGCGGTGGCCGCAGAGACCCTCAGCGGCTGCCGGGGCCTCGACCTCCGTCGTCGCCTCCTTGGCCGTCGCCCCCTTCGACACGACCGGCGGGGCGACCGGAGCCTGGGGTCGGGCCGGAGCACCGCCTCCGCGCTTCTGCGCCGCGGCGTACTTCGCCTCGCGCATCGCGCGCAGGTTGTCCATCTTGCTCATCGCTCACTCACGCGACGAACCTACGCTCCCGCACCGACAGCGCCGGTCACCGGCTCCAGTCGATCGCGTCGTGCACGGCCTGCAGCCGCTCGCCGCGGACCGGGTCGTGCTGCGCGACCCAGGCGATCCGGCCGCGCAGGTGATCCTCGAACGCCGGCACGTCGTCACGGTTCTGGGTGCTCGGGCCGAAGCGGTGGCAGTTGTGCAGGATCGCCTTGAGCACGTCGACCTCGCGCCGCGCGACCTTGGGGCGCTCGTTCACCACGAGTCCGCCGAGGACCTGCCGGCCGGCGCGCGGCATCACGCCGGTCTTGCGCGGGTTGAGCCGGAAACCCTCGTCGCGCACGATCTCCTCGACCGTGTCGAGCAGCCGGGAGGTGCCGGTGGCCCAGCCGCGGTCGCCCGAGAACGCCAGGTCGTCGGCGTACCTCGTGTAGCGCCCGCCCCACGACCGCGCCAGGGCGGTGAGCCGGACGTCGAGACCGTGTGCCGCGAGGTTGGCCATCGCGGGTGACGTCGGCGCGCCCTGCGGCAGGTGCGGCCGGGCGAGCCGACGACCGAGCCGCCAGTGGGCGTCGAGGAGCCGGTCGTCGGCCGGGGCCGGGACCGCGCGCCACTGTGCGAGCGGGAGCACGCACGTGACCAGCCCGGCGAGACAGTGCGCGACGGGTTCGGGGTAGCCGGCGGTGCGCCAGATGCCGTGGACCCGCGACACGGTGACGCTGGCGAAGAACGCCTCGAGGTCCAGGCGCAGCACGACGGGCCTGCCTGCGTGCGGTGCGGCGTAGGAACGGACCGATCCGCCCGGCCGGAAGCCACGGGCCGCATCGTGCGGCGGGACCAGCGCGGTGACCTCGCGCAGCAGGCGGCGCTGGAGGGTCTTGAGCCGCGGCTTGGGTGCCTCGAGGACCCGGATCGCGCCGCTCGGGGCGACGCGGTGGCTGACGCGGTAGTGCTGGAGACCCGAGACGGCGGCGCTGCGGGCCAGGTGCCGCGGGTCCGCGAACCAGTCGAGGTCGGAGGGGCCGACCCCCAGCAGGTCGGCGACGTCGCCGAGACCGTCGAGCACCGGGAGCCGCCACCGGTTGGTGACCATCCGTGTCTCGGCGACGGGGCGGACGACGGGTCGGGCGCCGCGAGCCTTCCCGGCGGCGGGTCGGGAGGCCAGGTTGGTGGCGAGCTCCCGCGGCCGGTCGGCCGGCGGTCGCGGGTAGAGCTCGAGCACCTGCCGGGCGAGCGGCGAGAGCCACGGAGGCCGGCGACCCAGGACGACCGCACCGCTCTCGACGAGCCCCTGCCGGCTCCAGTCGCCGCCGAGGAAGCCGGCCGCGAGCGCCCGCGCGAGGTCGTCGCGCACTAGGCCCCGCGCGTCGGGTGCGGCAGCGTGGCCCGACCTGTCCCGTCGTGCGCGCGATGACCTGCAGCGGAGCGCAGCGAGTCGCGCGCGGTGCCGTGCCCGGACGTACCGGTGGTCCCCGGGGTAGCCCCGGAGAGACAGACCGATGACGCGCACCGGTCCGTCGTCTCGAGATCACGCTGCCGCACGCGGGCACAGTAGCCGCCCGTCAGGACAGTCGCCGGTCCTACGACTCCTCGAGCCAGGCCGCGAGGTTGGCGAGCGAGGCGTCGAGGCCCTGCTGGTGCGCGTCGGCGTCGATCCCCGGCGGCACGTCGGTCGCGTCGACGGCGACCCGCGTGCCACCGTCGCGGGCGGTGACGGTCCACGTCATCGTCATCCGACCGGCCGTCTCGGGGTCGTCGGAGTCGAACTCCACGCCCCACACCACGCGCTCGGGCTCGACGAGCTCGTCGATCGCGACGCGGGAGACGTCGGTGCGCTCGGTGGTCTTGCCGCCGCCGTCGGGAACCTCGTCGTAGCGCAGCGTCATCGTGAACCCACCGCCCACGCGCAGGTCGGCGTCGGCGAGCTCGCCGGTCATGCCGGAGGGAGGCAGCCAAGCGGCCAGTGCGTCGGCGTCGACGAAGGCGGCGTACACCTCCTGCGGCGACGCGCTGACGTCGGCGACGGCGCGGTCGATGCGCGGCACGTCAGGACCTCCGGCGCCAGACGACGAGCGACTGGCCGACGGACTGGTGCAGCACCGGCAGCTTGTTGGTCGGCTGGACGGCGGCCCGGGCGGCCAGGCCGGCGCGCAGCGCCTCGAGCTCGGCCATCAGCTCCTCGTTGCGGGCGCGAAGGGCGTCGACCTGCAGCTCGAGGTCCATGATCCGCCGCACCCCCTCGATGCCGATGCCGGCACTGGTGAGGTCGGCGATCTCGCGCAGGCGCTCGATGTCGCGGTGGGAGTAGCGACGGCCACCACCGCCCGTGCGGCCGGGCTGGATGAGCCCCATCCGCTCGTACGCACGCAGCGTCTGCGGGTGCAGGCCGGTCAGCTCCGCCGCGACGGAGATGACGTAGACCGCGGCGTCCGGGGACGGTGGCCGGAACATCCCGCTCATGCGTCGAAGAGGCCTGCGCGGAGGGGCTTGCCGGCGGTGGCCGCCCGGTAGGCCTCCAGGGCCTCGCGGGCGGTCGGGTCGAGGTGGGCCGGGACCTGCACCTCGACCGTGGCGAGCAGGTCGCCCTTGCTGCCGTCACGCTTGGTGGCGCCCTTGCCGCGCACCCGGAACGTGCGGCCGTTGGGGGTGCCCGGCGGCAGCTTGAGGGTCACCGGCGCTCCGCCGAGCGTCGGGATCTTCACCTCGCCGCCGAGCGCCGCCTCGTCGAAGGAGACGGGCACGTCGATGGTGAGGTTGTCGTCCTTGCGACCGAACACCCGGTGCGGGGTGACCTTGACCTTGACGAAGAGGTCGCCGGCCGGGCCGCCGTTGTCGCCGGGCGCGCCCTTGCCCTTCAGCCGGATCCTCGCGCCGTCCTTCACCCCGGCCGGGATCCGGGCCTGGATGGTGCGCGCCGAGGTGCCGCGGCCGCTGCCGTGGCAGGTCGGGCAGGCCTCGTCGTACACGAGCTGCCGACCGCCACACCGCGGGCACGTCTCGTTGATGGAGAACGCTCCGCCGGTGCCCGCCACGATGAAGCCCGCGCCCTCGCACTCGGGGCAGATGTGCGGACGGGTGCCGGGCTTGCCGCCGGTGCCCTGGCAGGTCGGGCACGCGGCGTCGGACGTCAGCCGCAGCGACACCGTCACGCCGTCGAGGGCGTCGGTGAAGCCGATGGTCGCCGTGCTCTCGACGTCGGCGCCGCGACGCGGTCGGGCCTGCTGCTGGGTACGTCCTCGCGGGGCGCCGCCGAACAGGTCGCCGAACATGTCGCCGAGGCCGCCACCGGCGGCGCCGCGGTCGCGCAGCAGGTCGTCGAGGTTGAACCCCCCGCCGCCGAAGCCACCGCCGGCACCGCCGACGCCGCCGCCCATCCCGGGGCCGAAGCCGCCCCGGGCCTGCAGCGAGCGGAACTCGTCGTACTTCTTGCGCTTCGCCTCGTCGCCCACGACGTCGTACGCCTCGGCGACGGCCTTGAACTTGTCGTGCTTGGCGTCGTCACCGGGGTTGGAGTCGGGGTGGTTCGCCCGGGCCAGCTTGCGGTAGGCCTTCTTGATGTCGGCCGCGCTGGCGTCCTTCTGGACGCCGAGGACCTGGTAGAAGTCCTTCGTCGCCCAGTCGTTGCGGAAGCCTTCTGTCTCAGCCATGGGTGAACCCCCTCTCCGTCTGCTCGGTCATCGAACGGGTGTGCTCAGGCGTCGGCCGGGTCGACCACGAGCACCTGGGCGGCGCGCACGACGCGCTCGCCCATGCGGTAGCCGCCCTTGGCGACGTGCTTGACCGTCGTCACCTGGACCTCGGGGTCGGTGCCGAGGTGGCTCAGCGCCTCGTGGAACGTCGGGTCGAACGCGTCGCCCGGCTCGCCGAAGCGGACCAGGCCGGCGCTCGCGACCACGCGCTCGAGCTGGTCGGCGACGGCCTTGAAGCCGCCGTCGAGCTCGCCGTGCTCCCTGGCCCGGTCGATGGTGTCGAGCACCTCGACGACCGGGGCGAGCGCCTTGTAGGCCGCGGTCTCCGCGACCAGCTGCCGGTCGCGGTCGACCCGCTTGCGGTAGTTGGCGTACTCGGCGGAGAGACGCTGCAGGTCGTTGGTCAGGTCGGCCAGCGAACCCTTCATGGCAGCGAGCTCGTCCTCCTCGGTGTCGACGTCGGTGTCGCCGGAGCCCAGGTCGGGGCGCTCCTCGGCGGTGCCGGGCGCGTCGCCGGCGACGGCGTCACCGGCGACCTGCTCCTCGACCTCGGTCTCGTTGGCCATCTCGCCGGCGGCGTCACCGAAGCCGGAGCCCCCCGGAGGGGGAGCCACGGTGGGCTCCCCCTCCGGCAGGTCGGTCGCCTCGGCGCCCGCGGCGGGGTCGACGGGGCGATCGGTCACTTGGACTCACCCTCGGCGGTCGCGTCACCGTCGGTCGAGCCGTCGGTCTGCTCGTCGACGATCTCGGCGTCCACGACGTCGTCGTCGGACTCTCCGGTCGCCCCGGTGGCACCGCCCGCAGCGGCCTGGTCGGCCTCCGCGGCGGCGTACATCGCAGCACCCATCTTCTGGCTGGACTCGCCGAGCTTGGTGATGCCGGCGGTGATGTCCTCGGGGGACGCATCCTCCTTGGCCAGCGTCTCCTTGAGCGCGTCGACGTCGGCCTGGACCTCGGTCTTGACGTCCTCGGGGAGCTTGTCGGCGTTGTCGGCGAGGAACTTCTCGGTCGTGTAGACGAGCTGGTCGCCCTGGTTGCGGGCCTCGACGGCCTCGCGACGCTTGGCGTCCTCCTCGGCGTACTGCTCGGCTTCCTTGACCATGCGGTCGATCTCGTCCTTGCCGAGCGCCGAGCCACCGGAGATGGTCATCGACTGCTCGCGCCCGGACGCCTGGTCCTTGGCCGAGACGTGCACGATGCCGTTGGCGTCGATGTCGAAGGTGACCTCGATCTTCGGCACGCCGCGCGGGGCCGGCGGGAGGCCGGTCAGCTCGAAGTTGCCGAGCGGCTGGTTCTGCGACCACATCTGGCGCTCACCCTGGGCGACCTTGATCTCCACCGACGGCTGGTTGTCGTCGGCGGTGGTGAAGATCTCCGACCGCTTGGTGGGGATGGTGGTGTTGCGCTCGATGAGCGTGGTCATCACGCCGCCCTTGGTCTCGATGCCGAG
Source organism: Nocardioides sp. T5 (assembly GCF_048161455.1). Classification (NCBI taxonomy): domain Bacteria; kingdom Bacillati; phylum Actinomycetota; class Actinomycetes; order Propionibacteriales; family Nocardioidaceae; genus Nocardioides; species Nocardioides sp. T5. Next base: position 4,167,963 of record NZ_CP182415.1, read on the forward strand.
GGAGAGCGGGGTGACGTCGAGGAGCAGCACGTCCTTGACCTCGCCCTTGAGGACACCGGCCTGGAGCGCGGCGCCGACGGCGACGACCTCGTCGGGGTTGACGCCCTTGTTGGGCTGCTTGCCGCCGAGGAGCTCGGTCACGACCTCGGTCACGGCCGGCATGCGGGTCGAGCCGCCGACGAGGACCACGTGGTCGATGTTGGCGACGGCGACGCCGCCGTCCTTGAGCACCGACTGGAACGGCGCCTTGGTGCGCTCGAGCAGGTCGGCGGTGAGCTTCTGGAACTCGCTGCGCGTGAGCTTCTCCTCGAAGTGCAGCGGGCCCGACTCGCCGTGGGTGATGTAGGGCAGGTGGACCGTGGTCTCACTGGAGGACGAGAGCTCGATCTTCGCCTTCTCCGCGGCCTCCTGCAGGCGCTGCTTGGCGATCTTGTCGGCCGCCAGGTCGACGCCGTTGGCGTCCTTGAACTTCTTGACCATCCACTCCACGACGCGGTTGTCCCAGTCGTCGCCACCGAGGTGGTTGTCACCGGAGGTCGCCTTGACCTCGACCACGCCCTCGCCGATCTCGAGCAGGGACACGTCGAACGTGCCGCCACCGAGGTCGAAGACGAGGATCGTCTGGTCCTCGCCCTTGTCGAGGCCGTACGCCAGCGCGGCCGCGGTGGGCTCGTTGACGATGCGGCTGACGTTGAGGCCCGCGATCTCGCCGGCCTCCTTGGTCGCCTGGCGCTGGGCGTCGGAGAAGTAGGCCGGGACGGTGATGACCGCGTCGGTCACCGTCTCGCCGAGGTAGGCCTCGGCGTCGCGCTTGAGCTTCTGGAGCACGAAGGCGCTGATCTGCTGGGGGGTGAAGGTCTTGTCGTCGATGTCGACCTTCCAGTCCTCGCCCATGTGGCGCTTGACGGACCGGATGGTGCGGTCGACGTTGGTGACCGCCTGTCGCTTGGCGACCTCGCCGACGAGGACCTCGCCGGACTTGGTGAAGGCGACGACGGACGGGGTGGTCCGGGCGCCCTCGGCGTTGGCGATGACGGTGGGCTCGCCACCCTCAAGGACGGCGACGACGGAGTTCGTCGTGCCCAGGTCGATGCCGACCGCTCGAGCCATGGTGTGTTCCTCCTGCTGCGTATCTGCTGCGTATGGATGACGTGAGTCTGCTGCCATCCTGCCGCGCTTCGGCGGAGGAGGCAAAACAGTTGAGCCGATCCGGCTCAAGTCTGTTCATGGGTTACAACGCAGGTACGCCGCCAGTGTTCCCGATCCGGACAGAAATCTTCCGTGACCCGGCTCCGCCTAGCCTTGCCGCATGATCCGCCACACCGTCGCGTTCCGGCTCCACCACGCCCCTGGCTCCCCGGAGGAGGCCGACTTCCTGGCCGCCGGCCGGGCGCTGGCCGACATCCCCGGCGTCACGGCGTACGAGCAGCTGCGCCAGACCAGCCCGAAGAACGACTTCGCCTTCGGCTTCTCGATGGAGTTCGCCGACCAGGCGGCGTACGACGGCTACAACGAGCACCCCGTGCACACGGCCTTCGTCGCCGAGCGCTGGGTGCCGGAGGTCGCCGACTTCCTGGAGATCGACTACACGCCGCTCTGATCCCGGCCGGCGGCCCGGCGTCCGGGAGCGACTTGGAGGGGTAGTCCGACACCTGGAGGGGGTTGTACGCCCCTCCCAGTGGCGGACTCCCCGCTCGAGCGGGGACTCTGCGAGACCGGGCGGCGACTCAGCGGGACCAGACGTACGGCGTCGTCGTGGTCACGGCCTGCAGGCCGGAGCGCTCGAGGATCGGGCGGGACATGTCGGTGCAGTCGGAGTGGATGAACCGGATCCCGCGCGCCACTGCGGAGCGGGCCCGGGCAGCGACCAGCGCGCGGTAGATGCCCCGGCCGCGGTAGTCCGGCAGCGTGGAGCCGCCCCAGATCCCGGCGAACTCCGTGCCCTCGACCGGGGTGAGCCGACCGCCGCAGACCACCCGGTCCCCGACCTCCGCGACCCAGAACTCCGAGCCGCCCGACTCGAGCTCGGCCAACGAGGACGCCACCGAGGGTCCGCGCCCGGTGCCGAAGACCGACTCCTGGGCGTCGAGCATCCGCGTGAGGTCGTCGACGGCCGTCGGACCCGGCTCGAGACGGCGTACGACGACCGGGCCCTCGGGCGTCTCGGCGAGGGGTACGTCGACGGCGAGGCGGGAGGCCTCCCCGATCATCACGGTCTCGCGCGGCTCGGCGACGAACCCGTGCGCGACGAGCCGGTCACCGAGGTCGGCGGGCAGGTCGTGCCCGCGCGACTTCCACTCGAAGGACGCGACGTCCGTGTCGTCGCGGAAGTGCGCGACGGTCCGCTCGACCAGCGCGTCGAGCGCCTCGCCCTCGGCGCCGCCCAGGTCGCGGTAGGAGACGAACCCGCCGTGGTCGAAGACCGCCCACAGGAGCGGCCCCTCGCGCACCACCTCGTGGGCCCGCGCCATCTCGGCGTCGGTGCGCAGCTGCTCGTCGTAGGCCGCCAGGAGGGCGTCGGTCGTCATGGGCGGCAGCCTAGGGTGTGTCTCTCGACTCCATGGCCTGCTGCGCGCCGCCCTGCGGGCACCTCGCTGCGTTGTCGTCAGTCGTCGATGCTGGCGCATCGCCTCCCTCCTCCGCCTTGCGACGCACTCCGCAGGACGACGCTCGCGACGGCCGAGAGTCGAGAGACACACCCAGGTCCCGAAGTCAGGGGAATCTCAGGGGTTTTCGCCTGCGCGGAACCGCCTGGAGGACGCACACTTGTCCACGTGCTCCATCGGGGGAACCTGCGCCGGGTCGTCGGCGCCTCGACCATCGCGCTGCTGATCGCTGCCCTGATGGCGTTCTACGTCGCCGACATCGCCGACGCCGGCCCGACCCGCTGCCAGCAGCACCGCCTCGACGCGCGCGAGCGCGCCGCGGTCGTGACCGGTGAGGGACCGCGGGTGCTGGTGATCGGCGACTCGTGGTCGGTCGGGCTCGGCCAGGACGACCTGTCCCGCTCCTGGGCCGCTCGGCTCCCCGGCGAGGTGCACGTGCGCGGGTTCTCCGGGTCGGGCTTCAGCGCCGGCGCCAGCGGCTGTGGCCGGGTGTCGTTCCACGACCGCGCGCCGACCGCGGTCGGCGTAAGCCCGCGGCTCGTGGTGGTCGAGGGCGGGCTCAACGACTTCGACCAGCCCGTCCGGGCCATCGACCGCGGCTTCCGCAACCTGATGGCCGACCTCGCCGGCCAGCACGTGGTGATCGTCGGGCCGGCGAGCGCGCCGCTCCGGGCCCGCGCGGTGCCGCGCGTCGACGACCGGCTCGCGGTGCTCGCCAACCGCTACGGCGTCCCCTACGTGCGCACGAGCGACCTCGACCTCGACTACCTCGACGACCGCCTCCACCTCACCGAGGACGGCCACCGCGAGTTCGGTGACGCCGTGGCCGAGCGCCTCGCCGACGTGACGCCGACGCGACCGGCCCTGCTGGGACGCTGACCGCGCGCGCCGACCACGAGGGACCGGCCCTCACTCACTCGGCGAGCCAGGCAGCCCAGCTGTCGAAGGAGTAGGGCCGGCCCAGGAAGTCGGCGACCAGGTCGGCGGCGTCCTTGCGCCCGCCCATCGCGAGGACCTTGTCGCGATAGGCCAGCGCGACGTCGGCCGCGAAGAGGTCGTCGGGGTCGAACGCGGAGAACAGGTCCTTCGCGATGACGAGCGACCACATGTAGGTGTAGTAGCCCGACGAGTAGCCGTCGAGGTGGCCGAACGCGCAGTGCATGTGGGCGCCCTCGAGCGGCGGGAAGACGGAGTAGCGGCGCTGGAGCTCGTCGCCGTAGGACGTGAGGTCGTCGTGCGCCCCGGCGTGGAACCAGTAGGACCGCGCGGCGTAGGACATCTGCTGCACCGCGTAGAGACCCTTGCCGAACTGCTCGGCCCGGCGCATCGCCGCGACCAGGTCGGCAGGGATGGTCTCGCCGGCCTCGTTGCGCGCGAAGGTGGCCAGCACGTCGGCGTCCCACGCCCACTCCTCGAGCATCTGGCTGGGCGCCTCGACGAAGTCCCACTCGGTGGCGACGCCGGAGAAGCGGGCCCACCGGCCCTGGCCGGCGAGGACGTGGTGGATGAGGTGGCCGAACTCGTGGAAGAGGGTGACGACCTCGTCGTGCTCCATCAGGCCGCGGTTGAAGTTGCACACCAGGACGCCCTCGGGGAGCTGCTCGCCGGCGATGCCCTTGACCATGTCGAACTGGGCGGCGTGCTTGAACTTGCCCTCGCGCGGGTGCAGGTCGAGGTGGATCCGCCCGATCCGGGTGCCGTCGAGGCCGACGTCGTAGCTGGCGACCTCGGGGTGCCAGGTGCCGGCGTCGTCGTACGGGACGGGGGTCCACTCGAGCCCGAAGAGCCGGCCGGTGACGTCGAGGAGGCCCTGGCGGACCTGCTCGAAGCCGAAGTAGGTGCGCACGACCTGTCCGTCGACGTCGTACTGCTCGCGCCGGACGAGCTCGGAGTAGTAGCGCGAGTCGTAGGTGGCGACGGTGTCGGCCGTCGGGTCGTCGACCCGCTTGCGCTCGAGGAGCACGCCGACCTCGTCGGCGGCGCGCTCCTTGGCCGCCTCGCCCACCCGGTCGATGAAGTCGGCGACCGCCTGGCCGGTGCCGATCATCTTGACCTCGGTGTCGTAGTCGGGCCAGGAGTCGTGGCCGAGCAGCGACGCGGTCTCGCGGCGCACCGCCAGGAGGTCCTGGAGGACCTGGTCGTTGGCGGGCCACGCGACGTTGTTCTGTGCCAGCGCCAGCTCGTGACGGGCCTCGGCGTCGACGGCGAAGGTGATGAAGGGGACGAGGTCGGGGTAGTCGGTGGTGATGGTGACGAGGCCGTCCTCGTCGGGCGCGTGGGCGTCGCGGTAGTCGTCTGGGAGGCCGGCCAGCCGCTCGGGCGCGACCCGGATCGAGCGCACGTCGTCGCGGATGTTGCGACCGAAGTCCTGGGAGAGCTTGACGCCCTGCTCGCTGAGCTCGCGCAGGCGGTCGCGGGTGGCGTCGTCGCGGTCGACGCCGGCGCGGCGGAAGTCGCGCAGCGTGTGCTCGAGGACCCGGCGGCCGTCGGCGTCGAGGGCCGAGAGGTCGGAGGAGGTCGCCAAGCGGTCGAGGACGGCGTAGAGGTCGCGGTCGAGGCCGAGCTCGGTGACGTACTTCTGGACCTGCTGGCTGAGGTCGTCGGCACGGTCGCGCACGGCGGCGTCGGGGTGCACCTCGGCCCACAGAGCGACGGCCTCGGCGTTGGCGAGGGCGGTCTCGGCCTTGTTCCACGCGACCAGGACGACGGGGGCGTCGGAGGAACCGGCCTTCACCAGCCCGACCTGCTGCTGCGCCTCCTCGAGCTGGTCGTGGCAACGCTGCGTCACCCAGGCGAGCCAGTCACCGCCGCCGGGGAGGTCGATGGGGGCGGGCCGGGCGTCAGTCGTGCGGAGTTCGGGAGCCACGTCGTGGAGCCTACGGGCGGGGTGGGACATGCTCCACCGGTCCGGACCGCGGCTGCGAGGATGGGCCGGTGACCTCGGGGACCACGCCGGACTTCCGCTTCCGCGACATCTGGCTCGTGGCGTACGGCCCCTCCATCGTCTCCGCGATCGGCCACGGCGCGATGCTGCCGGTGCTGGCGCTGCGGGCCCGCGACCTCGGCGCCGACGTCAGCGTGGCCGCGGCGATCGTCGCCCTGCTCGGCGTCGGGCAGCTGCTCGCGAGCCTGCCGTCCGGTGCCCTCATCGCCCGGATCGGCGAGCGACGCGCGCTCGTCGGCGCTGGGCTGGTGGACGCGTGCGCGATGGCGTTCGCGGCGCTCACCGACTCGGTCCTGGGACTGGCGGCCGGGGTGCTGCTCAGCGGGGTGTGCTGGACGCTGTTCCTCATCGCCCGGCAGGGCTTCATGATCGACGTGGTCCCCGAGACCCACCGGGCGCGGGCGATGTCGCTGCTGGGCGGCTCCTACCGGGTCGGGGTGCTGGTCGGTCCGCTCATCGGGGCCGGGCTGATCGCGGTCTCGGACCTCACGAGCGTCTTCTGGCTGGGCGCGGCGATGTCGGTGCTCGCCTCCCTGCTCGCGGCCACGATGCCCGACCTGGGCGAGGAGAAGCGCGCGGCGGCACGGGCCAGCGGGCACCTGGGCGTGTGGACGGTGATCGCCGCCCACCGCCGCCTGCTGGCCACGTTGGGCACTGCCGTGGTCATCCTCGGGGCGAGCCGCTCGCTGCGGCTCAGCCTCCTGCCGCTGTGGGCCGACCACGTCGGGCTGTCGGCGTCGACGACGTCGCTCATCTTCGCCGGCGCCGCGGCGATCGACGTGGCGTTCATGTGGCCCGGTGGCTGGCTGATGGACACCCGTGGCCGGATGGTCGTCGCCGTGCCGGTGGTGCTCTCGATGGCGGTGGCCTGCCTGCTCCTCCCGCTCGCCACCAGCGCCGCCTCGGTCGCCCTGGTGATGGCGCTGATCGCGTGCGGCAACGGCCTCGGGTCGGGCATCGTGATGACGCTCGGGGCGGATGCGGCACCGGTCGAGGGGAGGTCGCAGTTCCTCGGCGCCTGGCGGCTGTGCGGCGACATCGGCAACACCGGCGGACCCCTCCTGGTCAGCGCGGTGGCCGCCGTCGCCCCGCTGGCGGTCGCGTGCGTGACCGTCGGCGTGCTCGGCCTGGCCGGCGCCGGCTGGGTGGGCTACTGGACCCGGCGGGTGGACCGGGACCGGGCTGCGCTCAGCCGACGGTGACCGTCACCTCGTTGGACACGACGTCGGAGTCGGTGTCCACGACCCGGAACTCGTTGGGGCCGGTGCGGCTCGTCTGGACGTACGTCGCGAAGGTGCCGCCGCTGACCGACATGGTCACCGGGAAGTCGGACCACGCGCCGTTCTCCATCCGCTGCACCTGCAGGATCGCGCCCTCTCCGGCCTGGTAGGTGCCGGTCAGGTCGATCTGCTGCATCGGGCTGACCGACTGCTGCGAGGCCGACAGCGAGATGCCGGTCGCCGGCGCCTCCGAGGTGGGCTCGGCGCCCGCGCTCGGCTCCGTCGTCTCCTCGGGCGTGGTCTCGGTGCTGGTCTCGCTCGGCTTGGGCAGCCGGAAGGTCGCAGAGGCGCTCGGGTCCGCGCTGGCCCCCGTGCTCTCGCCGATGCCGGTGGCCTTGACGCCGACGAGGACGGCCAGCCCGCCCAGCAGGCCGATGACCACGGCGACGCCGACCAGGGCGACGAGCCCCGTCAGGACGGGGCGGTTCTCGGTGTCCATGTCGGTGTCGGGGGACCTTTCGCGAGGATGCGGTGACCTCGTCATTGTCCAAGACGAGCGGGTGCCGGGCCAACTGACCCGCCCGGGCGGCGAGCCGGCCACCCCTCGTCGGACAGGATAGGGGCCATGCAGTCACCGTTGCGACACGGCAGGGCCGCCATCGGCACGACCCTCGCCGGCGGCGCGCTCGCCGCGCTCTCCCAGGCCCCCGAACGCGCCTCCCGCCTGCTGCGGCACCGCTACCCGACGGTCGCCGTCACCGGCATGACCGGCGTCGGCAAGACCCGCCTCGCCGACCGGCTCTCGAAGCGGGCCAGCGCGGAGTCGGCGGCCGGACCCGACGTGGGCTCGGCGGTCATGGAGCGCCGTACGCGTCGCAACGCACGGCTGCGCGGCTACCGCTTCCGCGTCGTCCCGGGCGAGAACGCCGCCACCCGGCTCGGCGCGCTCGACGAGGTCTTCCACGACGAGCCCGTCGACGGGGTGCTGCACGTCGTGGCCTGGGGCCACGCCACCCCCCGCCGCACGGGCGGCACCACCGGGACGGCGCTCGCCACCCGCGAGGAGCAGCTGGCCGCCGAGCTCGAGGACTGGTCGATCACGGCGCACCGGATCGCGAGCATGGCGGTACGCCGCGACCGGCCGACGTGGCTGGTCGTCGCGGTCACCAAGGCCGACCTCTTCGCCGACGACGTCGACGCCGCGGTGCACTACTACTCCCCCGGCAGCGGTACGCCGTTCGGCGACAAGCTCGACGAGCTGCGCGCGCTCGCCGGTGGCGCCAAGCTCTCCATCGACGTGCTGCCCGTGTGCGCCCGCGGTGGCGACAAGCGCTCCCCGATGCCCGAGAAGGCGTGCAACGACCTGCTCGGCCGGCTCGAGCTCCGGATGGCGCAGCTCAGCGGCCACGTCTGAGCCCGACTGCGGTGGGTCGGGGCGGTGCGTCGGGGCGTGCCGGTCCAGACCGGATGACCGCGTAGTTCACAGTTCCACGACTTCTGGTTTCGACGCCGCCCATCGGGGCAGAAGAGCGGGATGAGGCCGATCGCGATCAACCAGCGGGCGCTGCGGGGCGCCAAGGAGGAGCTCGACTCCGCCCGCGAGGACCTGCGGTCCGCGCTCGGCGACATCGAGCACCCAGCCGACGACTTCCCCTGGCGCGACCTGCTGGTCGAGGGGGTCCGCAGCCTGGTGGACGACGCCGAGCAGGTCGCGAAGAGGTGCCGCACCCTTGCCAGCGCCATCGACGACTCGATCATCGACTTCGAGGAGCTCGACTCCATGGTCGGCGCGGCCGCGACGGTCGCCGCGCAGCTCGACCGGGTGGCGCCATGACGCGGGTCGCCGTCGACCGGATCGAGACCCAGCAGGACAGGCTCCGGTTCGGCGACCCGATCGGCTGCCACTACCACTGGCTCGAGCCGGGCAAGGTCGACTCCTACGGCGACTCCGTGCGGCGGCTCGCTGCCAAGGTCGAGCTCGCCGTCGACGCCTTCGAGCGCACCGCGACGCTGTCGGAGGACGTGTTCGCCGGCGAGGCCGCCGACACGCTGCGCGACCGGGCCGGCCGCCGCCACGTGGAGTCGGCGACCGTCCGCGACGGTCTCCGCGGCCTCGGCCGGGCGATCAACGCCTACTCCGAGGTCCTGCGACGTCACCGCGAGGGCCTCGAGCAGCTGCGCGACCTGGCCGTGAGCCGGGGCCTCGAGGTCCGCGACAACCGCATCTGGCCGCCCGTCGAGACGCTGCCCGGTGACGCCACCGAGAAGCAGGCCGACGCGTGGGAGGCCGACTGGAAGGCCTACCAGGCGTGCTTCGAGACCAAGATCGAGCTGCGTGACGCCCGCCGGGCCGCGACCCGCGAGCTCGTCAAGGCGCTCGCCGAGCACGCCGGCGTCCACCCCGACCAGGACCGCGCCGGGCTCGTCCCGGCCCGTGCCCACCAGGTGAGCTTCGGCGAGCTCAGGCGCGAGGCCGCCGAGGAGGCGCTCGAGGCCGTGCAGGCAGGTGACGCCGCCGAGTCAGCCCGCGGCACCGTCGACGCGCTCAGGCGCCGCGAACAGACCGCGCTCGGCCGGCTCGAGGAGCTCGTGCTCGCCGAGGCCCCGCCCGAGGAGATCGCGGCCCAGGCCGGCAAGGTGCAGACGCTGCACCGCGAGCTCACCGACGCCAGGCTCGACCTGCGCGAGGCCGACGCCGTCGCCGGGCGCGAGCAGGCGCAGGCCGACCGCGCCGCCCGCGACCTGCAGGACGCCGAGGCGGGACGCCCCCGACTGGTCGTCGAGCGCGCCGACCTGCAGCCCGACCGTCCGACCGACCTTTGCGACCGCCTGGGCTGAGGCGGGGTCCGGCTCAGCCGACCGTCCGCACCTCGACCCGGCGCCGGACGACGCGCGCGCCGGACAGCGGTGAGCTGGACATCTTTCCGGCGCGCGAAACCTGCCTCACGCACCGCTCGGACGGATAGGTCACGGGCAGCGGTGAGCTGGACATCTTTCCGGCGCCCGAAACCTGCCTCACGCACCGCTCGGACGGGTAGGTCACGGGCAGCGGTGAGCTGGACATCTTTCCGGCGCCCGAAACCTGCCTCACGCACCGCTCGGACGGGTAGGTCACGGGCAGCGGTGAGCTGGACATCTTTCCGGCGCCCGAAACCTGCGTCACGCACCGCTCGGACGGTGAGTCTTCAGGTGACCGGCTCGACCTCGTAGCTCGTGACCGGGTTCTCCCGGCCGGCGCGACAGGTGAGGACCTGCCCGGGGCCGAGCACCCGCCGCACCCGTACCTCCAGTGGCTCGCCCGCCGCTTCGAGGGTGACGGTGGTGACGTCGCCGGCCGAGCGTGACGACACGACCAGCACCTCGTCGAGCCCGGTGAGGCCAGTCCGACGGCGTACGTCGATGTCCGCGGCCTGGGCCGGCATCGGCAGGTCGGAGCGGCCACGGAGGTGGTCGAGGAGCACCTCACCCCTGGCCGTCGCGGCGGCGACCTCGTGGGCGGAGTCCGGGTCGAGCCCGCCGTAGTAGAGCCCGCGCGGCAGCACCAGGAGGTTGCCGGCGAAGCGGTCGCCACCGACGTGGGAGGTCTCCCACACGGCGGCGGCCTGCGGCCCGTCCGCCAGGGCGAGGGCGACCGGACGCCCGAGCTCGGCGCAGCAGGCGTCGTGACGCCCGTGGGTGCAGACGGCGAGGACCGGGTCACCCTGCGGCTCGAGACCGACGGACCGGCCTGCGCCGAGGGCCGCCAGGTCGACGTCGCGCACGTCCTCGATCCGGTCGAGGTCGGCGCCCTCGGCCCACGAGGCCGGCCCGGCCGCCCGGGCGGCGACGACGCGGGTCGGCCCGGCGCCGGCGCGGCGGCCTGGGCTGCGGACGAGCAGCACCCGGACCCGGTGCCGGCGCGCCTGCTCCTGCAGGTGGGCACCGAGGCCGTCGGGCAGCCGGGCGTCGCGCAGCGCGTCCACCCCCCACGGCCCGGGGTGCTCCAGCAGCAGGAAGCTGCGCACGGTCGAGGCGGTGCCGGCCAGCTCGTCGCCACGAGCCCGGCTGGCCGCCGCGCAGCGGAAGGCGGTCACCGGACGACCTCGAGCAGGCCCTCCCGCACCAACCGTCGGCACAGGACCAGCGCGCTCTGCTCGTCCACCGGGAGGTCGCCCGGCGCGAGCTCGGCGTGCGCGGCGACGTGCTCCAGCGCCGGGCGGACCCGCGCGGGCACCCGCAGGACGCGGTCGCCGACCATCACCCGGACTGCGTCACCGTCGTCGACGAGCACGCACGGGTGCCCGCGGCGGCGCCGCAGTCGCGTGTGGGGGTCGAGCCCGCCGGCCAGGGCGTCGCGGTCGAGGAGGGTGCCCGCCAGCCGCGGCGGACGTCCGCTGACGAAGCCCTCGGCCTGGCTCGCGGCGAGCGCGGCGGGGTCGAGGCGTCGTACGGCGTCGGCGACCGCGGCGAGGTGGTCGGCGAGGCCGTCGGTGAGCCGGCTCGGGTCGTCGAGGTAGCCCGCGGGCACGTGATCGTCGGGCACGTCGGCGAGCAGGCGGCCGACCTCGCGCGTGACCAGGCTGCGCCACGTCAGCTGGTTGATGCCGATGGTGAGGTGCAGCGACACCGACTCCTGGGCGCGGGCGGCGTGGGGAGTGCCGGTCGGCAGGTAGGCCACGACGCCGGGCTCCAGCAGCAGGTCGCCCGGACCGCCCTCGCCGTGCACCTCCCACATCTTCGTGCCGTGGGTCTGCATCACGAACACGTCGTGGGAGTCGGAGTGGACCGCGAACCCCTGGGCGCCCGGCGGCGTGAGGTAGGCGTTGGCCTGGCAGGGGTGACCGAGCTCGAGCTCGAGCTCGGCGACGAGGTCACCGACGGGCGAGAAGTAGCGCTGCAGCCCCTGCAGCACGATCGTGGCCCCCTCGTCGTGCAGGCGCATCAACCGGACCGGGTCGACCAGCCCGGTGAGCGGCTTGCCGGCGAGGCTGCCGCCGCGGGTGAAGGAGGACTCGGGCAGCACGGAGCCGTTGCGGGCCACGCGGACCGCCGGGGCGCGGATCGCGGTCTCGGTGAGCAGGTGGTCGACGTCGGCCAGCGACAGCACCCCGGCGCCGTACGACGGGTCGGTGCGGTGGACGTGGACCGACGACGCCCAGACCTTGTCGAGGAAGGTCTGGGCGTCACCGGTGAGGCGGTCGAGAGCGCTCAGAGCGAAGACCCGTCGGTGCCGTCGGCGTCGGTGGAGTCACCGTCGGTCGCGTCGGTCGAGTCGCCGTCCGTCGCGTCGGCATCGGTGCCGTCGGCGTCGGCGTCGGTGGAGTCGCCATCGGTCGCATCGGTCGAGTCGCCGTCCGTCGCGTCGGCATCGGTGCCGTCGGCGTCCGTGGTGGGTCCGGCCGCGACCCCGGTCGGGTCGACGCCCTCGGTGGTCATCTCGTCGTCGCCGAGGGGGTTGTCAGGAGTCGTCGTCATGGATCCTCCTACTCGCGCCGCGACGGACGGTCCGCCCCGGATCTGCGTCGAGTCTGGTGCTCGCGAGCTCCACCGTCCCACACCCCTGGGGACGGGGTCAGCCCTCGACGGGTCGCGTCGCGCGGACCTCGAAACGGGTGGTCCCCTTGACCTTGTCGTCACCGCACGACTGCCGCCGTCCCGGGCCGGGGACCGCGACGACCTCGTCGGCGGGGTCCCCGCCCGCCAGGACGTGCAGCTCGTGGGCCTGCTGCTCCGCGGGCCGGCCCGCGCGGCCGCGGGTCCACGGCACCGGGACCTCCCCCCGCGTGAGCGCCGTGCAGGCCTCGACGGCGGTGTCGGGGTCGAGCCGGCCCAGGGTGATCCCGGTGGGCAGGGCCAGGAGGGTGCCGGAGAACCGGTGCCCGCCGAGGTGGGTGGTCTCCCAGGTCCCGTCAGGCCACGTCTGCGCGAGCCGCCCGGCGATCGGACGGCCGATCTCGGCGCAGCAGCGGTCGCGCTTGCCGTTGGTGCACACCAGCCAGAGCGGGTCGTCGTACGACGGCAGGGCGGCGAGGTCGAGGTCGAGGAGCTCCTCGGGTCGGTCGAGCACCGTGGCGCGGACGTCGTAGCCCGTCGCGGTGGCGCGGGCGTGGAACACGTGGGTGCCGGGGCCGCCGCTGCCGTCGGGTCGGCGAAGCAGGAGGACCTTCAGGTTCATCGATCCGAGGTGGTCGCGGACCGCCTCGGGCAGGCGGTTGTCGCTGATCGCGTCACGTCCCCACGGTCCGGGGCTCTCCACCAGCAGGAGCTCGGGATCGGTCGGGGCCGTGCCGCCCATCGGCTCGTCGTCGACGAGGCTGGCGATGGAGCACCGGAAGTCAGGCATGGCGAGAAGTGTGGCCGACGGGTCACAGCCCGACGGTCGGCAGGAGTGCCGGCGCTGTCAGAGCAGTCCTCGCCGGCGCGCGACCGCGGCCGCCTCGGTGCGTGAGGAGGCCTCCAGCTTGGCCAGGATGTTGGAGACGTGGACCGACACGGTCTTGGTGCTGATGAAGAGCTGCTTGCCGATCTCGCCGTTGGAGCGGCCCTCCGCGACCAGGGCGAGGATCTCCGCCTCGCGTGGGGTGAGCGTCGCCGGGTGGGCGGAGGTGGCGGGCATGGGCGCGGAGCCCTGGGCGGTGAGCTCGTCGAGCATCGGCCGCGCACCGAGCTCCCGCGCCGCCTCGCGCGCCTGGTCGGCGACGGTCCTGGCGCCTGCTGTGTCGCCGACCGCGCGCAGCACGCCAGCGAGCCGGACGCGGGTCTGGGCGACCTCCGGGACGCTGGCGTAGGCGACGGCGGCCTCCTCGGCGGCGCGCCAGGCCGAGACGAGCTCCTCGGCCGAGGGCGGGTCGACCTGCGCGAGCCAGCGCCAGCGGAGGTGCTCGGCGGTGCGACGGGCCACCCACATGCGGTACTCGGGGCCGTGGCTGCCGTCGTAGGGCGCGTAGAAGTCGATGACCCGGCCGCCGTCGGAGACCAGCCGCTCGACGTCGCGGGCCGCCGACCCGCGCTCGTCGGCCGACTGGTGCGCAGCCGCTGCGGCGAACGCGGCGAGCGTGAGGGTCGCGAGGCGCAGCCGCGCCTGGAACCACTCGTGCCACAGCGGCACGACCACCGCGACCAGGTCGTCGTAGACCGACAGCGCCAGGGCCGCGTCACCGGCGGCGGCCGCGCGCAAGATCTCCGCGCCGCCGGAGGAGATGGCGGTCAGGCCGTCGGTGCCCCAGTAGTCGCGGAGGCGCTCGAGGGCCGCCTGCTTGGGCTCGCCCCGGATGCCGATCGTGATGAACATCTGGTGGGCGAAGTAGAGCCACTCGAAGACCATGGGCGGGTTCTGCCCGCTGACGTCGAGGAGGTGCCACGCCTCGTCGAGCCGGCCCTGGTGGGTGAGCGCGACCGCCAGCAGCAACCGGGCCTCGGCGGGGTAGGGCGACCAGGTCAGCCCGCCGACCTCGCTGCGCGCGATCACCTCGCGGTAGACCGCCACGGCCGTGTCGAGGTCGCCCTCGTCGTGGTGGTGCCGACCGAGCAGGTAGAGCGCGCGGAGGCTCGGGCTCGATGAGCCCGGCCCGGCGGGCCCGCTCAGCCGCAGCCCGCCAGCCGGCGCTCGGGCTCGCGCCGCCGGCCGGGTCGAGCCCGGCGACGGTGGCGTGCAGGCTCGACGGCCAGGCTGGTGAGGTCGTTGCGCTCGGCCAGCTCGAGCGCCTGGAGCGCCACGCTCCGTGCCTCGTCGGCGTGCCACCCACCCAGGCTCTGGGCGTGCACCAGCAGCGCCCGGGCCAGCAGCTTGGGCGGGCCGCCGCGGAGCAGCTCGACGGCCTCCGCCGCGATCTCGCGCGGCGAGTCGGTGGTGTCGGTGAGCAGGAGGGCGGACGCGAGCGCCGTGAGCAGCTGGCCGCGGTCGACGGCCGCACCCTCGGCCGGCAGGGCGGCCAGGCGCGCCCGGAGCACCTTGACCGCCTTGGGCACCCGACCGGAGGCGACCAGCGCCTCCGCGCACCGACGGGCCAGGGCGAAGGCGTCGATGTCGGGCAGCGGCTCGCGGGTGGTGTCGACCAGCTCGAGCGCGTCGAGGAAGTGGGTGGCGGCCTCTGCTGGACCACCCACGGCCAGTGCCTCCTCGCCCGCCTCGATGGACGCGCGGACGGCGACCGGGCGGTCGTCGGCCCGTCGGGCGTGCTGCGCGAGCTCGGCCGCCGTACCGACGGCGCGTCCCTCTCCCAGCGCGGCGACGAAGGCGGCGTGCAGCCGCATCCGCTCCCCTGGCAGCAGGTCGTCGTAGACCGCCTCGCCCAGCAGCGCGTGGCGGAAGGCGTAGGTGCCACCGCGCGAGGCGACCAGGACGTGGGCGTCGACGGCCGTGCGCAGCGCGCCCTCGAGCTCGGCGGAGCCGAGGTCGGACACGGCGGCCAGCAGGCCGTGGCCGACCTGGCGGCCCGCGACCGAGACCAGCCGCACGACACGGCGGGTCGTCTCGTCGAGGCGGTCGAGGTGGACGAGCAGCACGTCGGCGAGCTCGCCGGGGACCTGGCCGGACCACGCGGCGCCGACGAGCTCCTCGATGAAGAACGGGTTGCCCTCGGCGCGGTCGACGATGGAGACGTACTCCGCCTCGGACAGCGTGGAGGGGTGGAGCGCGCGGACCAGGCGGCGTACGTCGTCGGCGGCGAGCGGCTCGACCTGGAGCCGGTCGACCCCGCGCAGGCGCATCCACTCCGCGACCTGGCGGCGCAGCGGGTGGCGGCGGTGGAGGTCGTCGGAGCGGTAGGACACCACGAGCGCGACGCCGGGGACCGGTCGGGAGAAGAGGAAGCTCAGCATGTCGCGGGTCGACTCGTCGGCCCAGTGGGCGTCCTCCACCACGACGAGGACCGGGGCCTGCTCGGCGACGGCGGCGAGGAGGTGGCCGAACGCGTCGTAGACGTTGCCGCGGTCGAGGGCCTGGTCGCCGGACGCGGTCTCGCTGCTGCGGATCCGACGGCCCGGCTGGAGACGGGCGAGGGTGGGGTGCACCTCGAGGACGCGGCCCGTGACGTCGGGGTGGTCGGCCATCAGGCGGCCGAGGATCTCGGAGAAGGGGAGGTAGGGCAGCGAGCTGTCGGCGAGGTCGAGGCAGTGGCCGGCGACCACCTGCCAGTCGGCCTCCAGCGCGGTGTCGCACAGGGCCATCAGCAGGCGGGTCTTGCCCACGCCCGCGTCACCGCCGACCAGCACCGCGCGGGCGGCAGCAGGCTCGGACGTGCGAATGCCGAGCTGGGCGGTGAGGTGCTCCAGCTCGGCATCGCGTCCGATGAGATCGGTGGTCCGCAGGGCCGGCACGGACGACATTGTGTCCTGTCGGTCCGACACTGTCGGGTCGATCGCGGTACGGGTCACTTCTGGGTGTCGTCGGTGCGGACCCGGGTCCAGCGGCGGTGCCCGTAGTCCTTCCGGATCCTGTCCTGTCGGTAGCTGACCTCGGCGCCCAGGAAGCTGTCGGTGGTGTACATGTCGGTCTCCTCTTCTCCTCGGCCCGGTGCGGGCCATGGGAAGAGCGT
This sequence comes from Nocardioides sp. T5, assembly GCF_048161455.1. Taxonomy (NCBI): domain Bacteria; kingdom Bacillati; phylum Actinomycetota; class Actinomycetes; order Propionibacteriales; family Nocardioidaceae; genus Nocardioides; species Nocardioides sp. T5. Next base: position 4,184,248 of record NZ_CP182415.1, read on the forward strand.
GCGACCGTGAGGTAGGCCCCGACATCGGGCGCGTGCCCTATCCCCGGGTGGCCGGCTACCTCAGACGCGGTGCCCGACGGCGTACGACAGGGGTCTGAGGTAGCGGGGCCGGCCGGGGTCCACTGGACTACCCCCAGGGGCCGACGACGGGGCGGCCGGCCTGCCAGACCCCGGCAACGAGCGGGACGCCCGGGCGGTAGGCGAGGTGGACGTAGGAGGGAGCCTCGAGCAGGACGAGGTCGGCCACCTTGCCGGGGGCGATCACGCCGACGTCGTCCCGCTCGAGGGCGGCTGCGCCCATGGCGGTCGCGGCGTGCAGGGCCTCGGTAGGACTCATCCGCATCTCGCGGACCGCCAGCGCGATGCACAGCGCCATCGAGGAGGTGAAGCACGAGCCCGGGTTGCAGTCGCTGGCGAGCGCGACCCGTACGCCGGCGTCGAGCAGGCCGCGCGCGTCGGGGTAGGGCTGGCGGGTGGAGAACTCCACCCCCGGCAGCAGCGTGGCGATCGTGCCGCTCGCCGCGAGCGCGGACACGTCGGCGTCGGAGAGGTAGGTGCAGTGGTCGACGGCGACGAGACCGAGCTCGCACGCCAGCTGCACACCCCCGCCGTACGTCAGCTGGTTGGCGTGGAGGCGGCCGCGCAGGCCGCTGTCGGACCCCGCCGCCAGGATGGTGCGTGCCTGGTCGACGTCGAAGGCGCCGTCCTCGCAGAACACGTCGATCCACCGGGCGTGCGGCGCCGCGGCCGCGAGCATGGGGCCGGTGACGAGGTCGACGTAGTCCTCGGGGGTGGTCTCCGCGGGGACGACGTGGGCGCCGAGGAAGGTGGTGTCCTCGGTGAACTGGCGGGCCACCGCGAGGCTGCGGGCCTCGTCGTGGACCGACAGTCCGTAACCGCTCTTGATCTCGATGGAGGTGGTGCCCTGGGCCCGCATCTCGGCGACGAGCCGGGCGACGTGCGACGTGAGCTGCTCATCGGTGGCGGCACGGGTCCTCGCGACCGTGGTGCGGATGCCACCGGCCGTGTAGGGCTGGCCGGTCATCCGCGCCTCGAACTCCGCGGATCGGTCGCCCGCGAAGACGAGGTGGCTGTGCGAGTCGACGAAACCGGGGACGACCGCGCGCCCGCCGGCGTCGACCTGCACGTCGGCGTCGGGCGCCTCCGCGGCCGGGCCGACCCAGGCGACGCGGCTCCCCTCGACCACGACGGCGGCGTCGTGGACGAGGCCGAGCAGGCCGCCCTGCTCGGCCCGCTCCGGGTCGTTGGTGGCGAGCTCGCCGATGCCGGTGATCACGGTCGAGAGCTGGTTGCTCATCGGCGTTCCTCCCCCCAGGTGCGGCCGATCGCCGATTCCAGCTCGAGCCCGATGTCGTAGCGCTGGCCCTCCTCGACGACCCAGTGGCCGTCGACCATCACCCGCTGCACGTCCTCGGCGGTCGCGGCGAAGACGACCGCGCCCTCGTCACGGCCGGCGCCGGCGGTGCGGGGGCTGGCCGGGTCGACGACCACGAGGTCGGCGCGCTGCCCGACGGCGATGGCACCCGCGTCGTCCCAGCCGAGCGACGCGTGCCCGTCGGTGGTGGCGGCGGTCAGGAGCTCGGCGGCGGTCCAGTGGCCGCGCTGCTGGGTGGCCAGCCGCTCGTCGAGCTCGACGGCGCGCATCTCCTCGAAGAGGTCGATCACCGCGTGGCTGTCGGACCCGAGGGTGAGCCGGGCGCCGGCGTCGTGCAGCCGCCTGCTGGGCCCGATGCCGTCGCCGAGGTCGCGCTCGGTGGTCGGGCAGAAGGACGCATGCGCGCGGGCCCCGCCGACCAGCGCGATGTCGTCGTCGCTCAGGTGGGTGGCGTGCACCAGCGACGACCTCGGCCCGAGGAGGCCGTGGTCGGCGAGCAGCCGCGTCGGCGTGACGCCGTACGCCTCGAGGCAGGCGGTGTTCTCGGCGACCTGCTCGGAGAGGTGGACGTGGAACGGGCGGTCGGCGAGGCGGTCGGCGACGGCTGCCAGGTCGTCGGCAGGGACGGCGCGCACGGAGTGGACCGCCATCCCGGTGACGGCGTGCGGCGCGGGCGCCAGCGCGTCCACGCGGTCGGCCCATGCCTCGACGCTGCCGTCGCTGTAGCGGACCTGCGCACCCTCGGGTGGCACCCCGAAGCCGGCGGAGAGGTAGACCGTGTCGAGCAGCGTGACCCGGATACCGGCCTGACGCGCCGCCTCGACCAGCACCTCGCCCATCTCGTTGGGGTCGGCGTAGGGCGTTCCGTCGGGGCGGTGGTGGAGGTAGTGGAACTCCCCGACGCACGTGATCCCGGCCGCCGCCATCTCGCGGTAGGTCGCCCGGGCGAGGGCGAGGTAGGTGTCCGGGTCGAGCCGCGCGGCGACGGCGTACATCTGCTCGCGCCACGTCCAGAAAGTGCCGCGCTCGCGCTGGGTGCGGCCGCGCAGCGCGCGGTGGAAGGCGTGGCTGTGGGTGTTGGCGAGGCCGGGGACGACCAGGCCGCGGACCGGGATGGCGCGCGGCGGGTCGGAGTCGGGCGTCACGGAGGTGAAGCGGCCGTCCTCGACCTCGACCAGCACGTCGTCGAGAAAGCGGTCCCCGACCCAGGCGTGCTCGAGGAGGTACGCCGTCACGCGGGGTCCCTGCGGCGTTGTTGGGAGGAGCGAAGCGGGGGACAAGAACGCCGTGGGGTGCTCATGCGGGCGCTCCGGACAGCTCGGCCAGCACGTCGGCGAGCGCGTCGACGCCGGCCAGGCAGTCGGCGGTCTCGGCATGCTCGTCGGGCGAGTGGGAGACGCCGGTGGGGTTGCGGACGAAGACCATGGCCGTGGGGATGCCGGCGTCGGACAGGATGCCGGCGTCGTGGCCCGCCTGGGTCGGGATGACCGGCCAGTCGCCGAGACCGGCGAGCCGCGCGGCCAGGGCGGGGTCGAAGACGACCGAGCCGGAGACCGACTCCGCGGTGACCTCGAGCGACGTCCCGTCGCGGTCCGCACGGTCGTGCGCCTGCCGCTCGACCGCGTCGACGAGGGCGGCGAGAGCGTCGCCGGACGAGGCCCGCGCGTCGAGCCAGGCGGTGACCAGCGAGGGCACGGCGTTGGTGCCGTTGGGCTCGACGGCGATGCGGCCGAAGGTGGCCCGCTGCCCGGCCAGGCGGGCCTGCTTGTTGGCGGCCAGCGCCGTCATCGCATAGGTGAGCATCGGGTCGTGGCGGTCCTCCATCCGCGTCGAGCCGGCGTGGTTGGCCTCACCGGCGAAGTCGAAGCGCCACCGTCCGTGCGGCCAGATCTCGCTGGCCAGGCCGACGGCGACGTCGCGGTCGACGAGGTCGCGCCCCTGCTCGACGTGCAGCTCGACGAAGGTGCCGACCCGGTCCAGCGACAGCAGCCCCGCCGACGGGTCGAGACCGGCCCCGGCGACGGCGTCGGCGAAGAACACCCCGTCGCGGTCGCGCAGCTCGCGCGCCTGCTCCCACGTCGTGGCGCCGGTGACCAGCCGCGACCCCAGGCACGCGCGCCCGAACCGCGACCCCTCCTCCTCCACGAAGACGCCGATGCCCAGAGGACGGTCGGGCTCGAAGCCCCGGGCCCGCAGGGTGTCGACGGCGGCGAGCGCGGACGCCACGCCCAGCGGTCCGTCGTACGCCCCGCCGTCCAGGACGGAGTCGAGGTGCGAGCCGGTGAGGACACCCCGCTCGCCCGTGGCGCCGGCGGGCTCCCACCAGGCGACCTGGTTGCCGACGCCGTCGGTCTCGACGACCAGCCCGCGCGCCGCGCACTCCTCCGCGAACCACGTCCGCAGCTCGGCCTCGGCGGTGGTCCAGGGCTGGCGGAAGTAGCCGCCCGAGGACGCCGAGCGCCCGACCGGCGCGAGGTCGCGCCACATCTGCTCGAAGTCGCTCGTCGGGGCCATGCCAGCAGTCCACCGGGATCGTCGGGCGGGGTCAACGAGCACGCGTGGCGAGTCGTCTCGGATCCGAGACCACCATGATGGGGCCCATGGAGTTCCGCGACGTCGTACGCCGTCGCCGGATGGTGCGCCGCTACGCCGACCGCCCGGTCGACCCGGCCGTCGTCGACCGGATGCTCGAGCACGCCCAGCGCGCGCCCAACGCAGGTTTCACGCAGGGCTGGGCGTTCCTGGTGCTCGACACCGAAGAGGACGTCGCGCTGTTCTGGGAGGCGACGGGCGCCGAGCCGGGCACCAGCAACGCCTGGCTCGACGGCATGCGCACCGCGCCGGTCGTGATCGTCCCGCTGACCAGCAAGAGCGCCTACCTCGACCGCTACGCCCAGCCCGACAAGGGCTGGACCGACCGCAGCGAGGACCGCTGGCCGGTGCCCTACTGGTGGGTCGACGCCGGCATGGCCGCCCTGCTCGTCCTGCAGACCGCGGTCGACGAGGGCCTCGGTGCGTGCTTCTTCGGCATCCCCGGGGAGCACCTGCCGACCTTCCGGGAGGCGTTCGGCATCCCGGAGGACCACGCACCGGTCGGCGCGATCACCGTCGGCCACCGCGAGACCGACGCCGGTGCGGCGGGGTCACCGGCCCGTCGCGAGCGGCGCGGGGACGTCGTCCACCGCGGGCGCTGGTGAGCGGAGCGGCTCGAGGGCAGACCGCACCTGTGCGAGCAGCGGGCGCGCGGCGGGGTCGCGGCTGAGGCACGCTCCCAGCACCTCGCGCACCTCTTCGGGCAGCAGGTCGAGACCCTGGGGCACGAGCGGCATCCGGCGGTGGAGCAGCGGCCAGCGGCGACGGCTCTCCCACGTGGCCTCGTCGCCGTACGGCGCGGTGCGGGCGAGCGCGTCGACGAGCGTCATCCCCAGCCCCCACACGTCGGTGGCGGGCGACAGTCCACGACCGATCGCCTGCTCGGGCGCGAGCCAGCCGCGCGTGCCTGCACCGGGTCTGCCGTCGCCGGGTCGCCCGGTGAGGCTGAGGTCGATGAGCACCGCCTTGCCATGGTCGACCACCACGTTGTCGGGCTTGAGGTCGAGGTGGAGCCAGTCATGGCGGTGGAGGTAGCCGAGGACCGACGCGAGCTGGCAGCCCAGCTCGGCGGCGTCCGCGAGGCCGAGCGGCTCGTGCTCGATGAGCGCGGACAGCGTCGCGCCGCGCAGCGTCTCGAGGACGGCGGTGGGCGGGTCGTCGAGGACGTCGTAGCCGCGCACGAGGTGGGGGTGGGCGAGCGTCGTGGCCAGGTGGCCCTCGAGCAGCACCGCCTGCCGCACCCGCGGGTCGTCGCGGCGGTCGGCCCGCAGCAGCTTGACCACGCACCGCGTGCCGCGCGCCTCGTCCCAGGCGTCCCACGTCTCGAGCCGGCGACCGTCGGCGAGCAGCGCGAGCGGGCGGTAGCCGGCCGGCAGGTCCCCCGTCGGCGTACGTCGCCGGGTCATGCGAGCACCTCCGCGAGGGACGGGGCGAGCGGCACCACGCGATCGACGTGCTCGAGCACGGCCGGGTCGTGGGTGAGCACGACCACCGTCCGCTCGCGCGGGCCGGTGGTCAGCGCGACCATCAGCCGCCGCGCGGCCTCGGCGTCGAGCCCGGTGGTCGGCTCGTCGAGCACCAGCACGCGGCCCGGCCGCAACAGGGCGCGGGCGACGGCGAGCCGCTGCCGCTGGCCGCCCGACAGGGTGCGACCGCGCTGGCCGATGCGCGTGCCGTAGCCGTGCGGCAGCGCCTCGACGAAGTCGTGCGCGCCGGCGTCGCGGGCCGCCGCGCGCACCTCGGCGCGCGTGGCGTCGGGCCGGCCGAGCACGAGGTTCTCGTGCACCGTCGCGTCGAGCATGAGCCTGCTCCTGGTGGACCACGGTGACGGCCTCGCGCACCGACGCCGCCGTGTGCGCGGCCACGTCGTGCCCGTCGATCGCCACGACGCCGGAGTCGGCGACGAGCCTGGCGCGCCAGCAGCCGGCCGAGGGTGGACTTGCCCGCGCCGCTGGGACCGACGAGCGCCACCACCTCGCCCGCAGCGACGTCGAGCGAGACGGCCTCGAGCGCCGGGCGCGGTGCACCGGGGTAGGTGTACGACACGTCGCGCACCGACAGCGTCCCCGGCCCGGGAGGCAGCGAGGTCGCACCGTCGCGGTCCCCGCCGGCGGGCTCGTCGAGCAGCTCCACGACCCGCTCGACGCCCGCACTGGCGGAGTAGAGGGCAGGCACGAGGTCGGCCAGCGTCCGCACCGGACCGAAGCACTGCATGAGGAGGGTGAGGAACGCGAGCAGCCCGCCCAGCGTGAGCCGCCCGTCGGCCAGCGACCAGACGCCGAGCCCGACGACGACCAGCACGCCGACCAGCTCGGCGAGGTCGACGAGCGGGAGGAACAGGGCACGGATGCGGCTGGCGGCCAGCTCGGCGCCCGCGATGGCGCGGTTGTGGTCGTCGTACGACTCCACGGCGCGGTCCTCGCGGCCGTAGGACTGCACGAGCGCAGCGTTGCCCAGCGCCTCCTCCGTGACGCTGCCGAGCGAGCCTCCGCGTCGACGGCGCTCGCGCGAGACGTCGCGGGTGAGCCGGGCGAAGCGGGTGGAGACCCACCAGAAGAGGGGCACCACGACGAGCGAGGCGAGTGCGAGCTGCCAGTCCATCCACACGAGCGCGACCGCGAGCACCAGGAGACGCACGAGGGCGCCGACGCCGTCGCTGACCTGCGACACCATGAACCGCTCGACCGCGGCGACGTCGGACGTCAGCCGCGTGAGGGTGTCGCCGAGCCGACGGCGGTCGTGGGTCGCGGCCGGCAGCGACAGCACGTGGGCGAACACGTCGCGGCGCAGGTCGACCAGGAAGCGCTGCGAGACGTACGTCGCCAGGTAGTCGTCGGCTCCCGAGACGATCCCGCTGGCGAGGTTGAGGCCGATGTAGAGCAGCGCGAGCACCAGGAGCGGCTCGAACGCGGCCGGCACGAGCACGTCGTCGACGAGCCGCTGGTAGAGGAACGCCTCGGCGACCGCGATCGCCGGCGCGACCGTGAGGAGGACCAGCCCCAGCAGCAGCCAGCCGCGCAGGGGGCGCAGCCGCGGCCAGAACCGGCGCGCGATGTCGACCGGACGGAGCGCGGCGGCGACGTCGACGAGGGCCTGCTGCTCGGGAGCGGCTCGCAACAGGCCGGCGACACGGCGGAGGGACATCGGAGCTCCTGCGACTCGGGCGAGGGGACGGGACGGCGGGACGGGTGGGCGGCCCGGCGGTGGGGCCACCCACCCGTCGTGGGGGCAGCGGGGTCGTTCAGCTCGAACGCGAGCGCGACCGGCTGCGGTTGCGACGGCGCCGACGGCGACGACGACGGCGTCCGTCGTCGCTGGAGGAGTCGGCGCGGCGGGCCTGGACGGCCGGCGTGAGGGCGGTGAGGATTCCGGAGCGGGCCATGGTGGCCTCCTTCGGTTGCGGTGTCCGGGTCTTCCCCGGCTGACGAGAAGGACTCTGGTCGTCCGTCATGACGTGACGATGAGTTGTCGGTGAGAGCGCCCTCATGCGCCCGAGCGGCGCTAGGTTCTGCGCATGACCGACCGCATGACCGACCGTGTGGTCACCGCCCTGCAGGCACTCGTCCGCATCCCGACCGTCTCCGACCGCGACCCGGCGCGGGTCGACACCGACGCCTTCGACCGGCTGCTGGCCGAGCTCGCGACGCAGTTCCCCCTGCTCCACGAGCGGTTGGACCTGACGCGGGTCGGCAGCCACGGGCTGCTCCTCCACTGGGCCGGCGCGAGCGCCGAGCGACCGGTCGTGCTGATGGCCCACCTCGACGTCGTACCCGTCGACGGCGACGCGCCGTGGCGCCACGACCCGTTCGGCGGCGAGGTCCACGACTCCCCCACCGGGCCGGCGATCTGGGGCCGTGGCACCCTGGACGACAAGGGCTGCGTCGCCGCGATCTGCGAGGCCGTCGAGGGCCTGCTCGAGGCCGGGCACGTGCCCGCGCAGGACGTCTGGCTGTCCTTCGGCTGCGACGAGGAGGTCAGCGGCACCGCAGCGGTCGAGGCCGTGGAGGTGCTGCGCGGACGCGGCGTCACCCCGTGGCTGGTGCTCGACGAGGGCGGCGCGATCGCGGCCGGCGCGTTCCCCGGCGTGAAGGCGCCGCTGGGCGTCATCGGCGTCACCGAGAAGGGCACCACCTCGCTCGAGCTGGTGGCCGAGGGGCGCGGCGGGCACGCCTCGACGCCCGCCCGCAACGGCCCCACCGCTCGCATCGCGCGGGCGATCCTGCGCGTCGAGAAGTCGCCCTTCCCCGCGTCCGCGCCCGCATCGACGCTGGAGCTGATGCGCCGCCTGGCGCCGCACGTGCCCCTGCCGCTGCGCCCCCTGCTCGGTCGTGCGGACCGGCTGGCGCCGGTGGTCACCCGGGCGCTGCTGGCCGCGGGCCCGGAGGCCGCGGCCATGACGCGTACGACGGTCGCGGCCACCACCCTCAGCGGGTCACCGGCCCTCAACGTGATCGCGTCGACCGCGAAGGCCGGGCTCAACATCCGGGTGATGGTCGGCGACACGGTCGCCGGGGTCGTCGAGCACATCAGGAAGGCGGTCGACGACGACTCGATCCGCATCGACGTGGTCGAGTCCGGCGAGCCGTCGCCGGTCTCGCCGATGGGTGACGCGTTCGAGCTGCTCGAGGACTGCATCGGCGACGTCTTCCCCGACGCGGTCGCGACGCCCTACGTGATGATGGCTGCGACCGACTCGCGGCACTTCACCGCGATCAGCGAGCACGTGTACCGCTTCGCCCCCTTCCGGATGACCAAGGCCCAGCGCGAGGCGATCCACTCCTACGACGAGCACATCGGTGTCGCCGCGCTCGTCGACGGCGCCCGCTGGTACACGCTGCTGATCGAGAGGCTCCCGCGATGAGCACCACCCAGACCTCGTCGGCCGGCACCGCCGTCAAGGGCCTCGCCACGATCGTCGGCTTCCTGGTGCTGGTGGAGTTCGCCAGCGGCATCCTGCAGGGCTACTACACGCCGATCTACCCGCAGATCGCCGAGCACCTGTCGATCAGCGAGGGCGACATCAACTGGTTCGAGGCCGCGCAGCTGATCGTGAGCGCCCTCTGCATCCCGCTCCTCGCGCGGCTCGGCGACCTGTCCGGGCACAAGCGCGTCCTGCTCGTCTCGACCGCCGTGACCGCGCTCGGCTCGTGGTGGCTGGCGTTCGCGCCGTCCTTCACGACCTTCCTGATCGGCTGGGCGATCCAGGGCGCGTACGTCGTGTGGCTGCCGCTGGAGATCGCGATCGTGCACCGCCGGACGCGCCGCTCGGGCCGCCAGGAGCTGCTCACCCGGCGCGGCGCCGCGATCCTCGTCGGCTCGCTCGAGCTGGCGGTGATCGTGGGTGCGGTCAGCAGCGGCCTGCTCGTCGACTCCCTCGACATGAACCTCCTGCTCGCGCTGCCCGCCGTCGTGGTGACGGCTGTCTTCTTCGTGATCCTCTTCGGCATCGAGCAGGCACCCGGCGACGCCACCGGTGGCATCGACTGGACCGGCCTGGCGCTGGTCACCGTCGCGCTGGGCGTGCTGATGGGCGGTCTGGTGTGGCTGCGCCTCGACGGCGCGGGCTCCCTGCTCGGCTGGTCGACGATCGTGCTGTCGGTCGCGGTGTTCGCCGCCTTCTGGCGCTTCGAGCTGCAGCATCCCGACCCCATCGTCGACGTCCGCCTGCTCTCCAGCCCGGCGCAGTGGCCGGTCCAGGTCACCGCCTTCCTGTTCGGCATCCCGGTCCTGGGCGGACAGATCCCGCTGTCGACCTACGCCCAGGCCGACCCTGCGGAGCGCGGCTACGGGCTCGGTGCCGAGCCGGCGTTCATCTCCACCCTGATCGGGCTCTACGTCGTGACGCTGGCGATCGGCGCGTTCACGCTGCCGTTGACGACGCGGCTGTTCGGCGGCGTACGACGCGCGCTGGTCGTCGCGTGCTGCCTCGTCGGGCTGGGCTACCTGCTGTGGCTGCCCTTCAACTCCGAGACGTGGCACGCCCTGGTCAACATGGGCATAGCCGGGCTCGGGTCGGGTGCGCTCGTCGCCGCGCTGCCCGCCGCCGCGGCGGCCGCGGCACCGCCCGAGCGCACCGGCATCGCGACCGGCATGACCAACGGCACCAAGACCGTCGGGGGTGCGATCGCGTCGGCCGTCTTCGCGATCGCGCTGACCGCGACCGGTTCGCTCGACGCGACGTCGGAGCAGGTCGCGCCGTTCAGCGGCTACCTCACCGTCTGGGCCGTCTGCGCGGGCGCGTCCTTCCTCGCAGCGCTCGCGCTGCTCGCCGCGCCGGCCCACGCCTTCAGCGACGTACGCAACGAGACCGTTCCGCACTGACCCCCGGCGCGTCAGCTCGTGAGCGCCCCTTCGAGCCGGTCCAGCCCGGGTCCGGTCAGGTCGTCGAGCGCCTCACCCCGACCCGAGACGGCCATCAGCAGCGACACCAGCGGACCGCTGACCTCGGCTCCCTCCCCGTGGGACCAGTCGGCGTCGGTCGCCACGAGCCGGAGACCGGCCGCGCGTTGCTTGCCGCCGCCCAGCCCGACCGGCGTCCTGAGCTGGTGGGCCAGGGCGCGCTCGACGGTCTCCGTCGGGTAGTCGCGGCTCACGCCGAGCGGGCGTCGTACGTCCTCCCCGTGCACGACCTCCTCGACGAGCCGGCTGTCGAGCGGCGCGGGAGGGGTCGTACGCCGCCCCGCCACCGCCCGCAACCGGTCGAGCGTCTCGGCCGGGGTCGCCCCCTTCTCGCGCGCGACGCCGGTGTCGTTCTGCCGGTCGAAGTCGAAGCGCGCCCGCACCATCGCGACCACGATGCCGAGCCTCGTGGTGCGCGCGTTGTCGACGAGGTGGGCGGCGACGTCGTGCACCGTCCAGCCGCCACACAGCGACGGCACCTCCCACTGCTCGGGTGTCAGCCCCTCCAGGTCGTCGACGAGCGCCCCGCGCTCCCGGTGCACCAGCTCCCACACGTCACTCATGCGGTCACCCTGACAGGACGCACGGACAGCCGGTCGCCGCGCGTGTCCTGGGTCAGCGCGTCGGGAACTCCCCGCGGGCAGCGGCGGCCTCGATGCTGTCCTCGGACGGCATGAGGAACCACAGCAGCGGGTAGATCAGGATCTGGCTTCCCGGGAGCGCGATCATCGACACGATGAAGAGCAGCCGGGTGATCCACGGCGTGAGACCGATGCGGCGGCCGACGCCGGCGCAGACACCGGCGATGATCGCCCGGTCGGTCGAGCGGACGAGGCCCTGCCGGGCGAGGGACGTACGGATCTTCTCCATGTCCCCAGCATGCGCCTGTTCCGGGCGTCAGGCCATCGGGATCGACCCTTGCCCGACCCCGAGCCACCGACCCCGAGTCACCCGCGCGTGCGTCCGGACTCCTCGCTCACGTCGCGCAACCGGGCCGCGAGGTCTGCGGTGAGCGTCCCCGGTTCGAGCTGCCAGGACCACGTGGCCGCGGTGCCGGGCGTGTTCATCCGCGCCTCGGAGCCGAGGGAGAGCACGTCCTGCGCCTGCACCATGGCGAGCCGGCAGGGGGCTGCATGGGCGAGCCGGATCATCGCCCACGCGGGGTCGGGGTCCGTGGTGCCGGCCGCACGCCAGGCACGCTGCGCCTCGTTGCGCCGCCGCCGCGGCAGCGTGTCCCACCAGCCGACGACGGTGTCGTTGTCGTGGGTGCCGGTGTAGACGACCTGGTCGCGGTGGAGGTGGTCCGGCTCGTGGGAGCGGTCCTCGCCGTCGGGGTCGAAGGCGAACTGCAGCACCGCCGTGCCGGGGAAGCCCAGCGCGTCGCGCAGCTCCTCGACCGGGGCGTCGATGACGCCGAGGTCCTCGGCGACGGCCGGCAACGGCCCCAGCTCGGCGGCCGCCGCGTCGAAGACCGCGCGCCCGGGCCCGGGCTCCCAGGTGCCGTGCTCGGCCGTCGCGTGGTCGGCCGGGACCGCCCAGTAGGCCGCGAAGCCCCGGAAGTGGTCCAGGCGCACCATGTCGTAGAGGGCGAGGCTGCGGCGCAGCCGCTCCACCCACCACCGGTAGCCGTCGGCGGTCATCGCGTCCCAGTCGTAGAGCGGGTTGCCCCACAGCTGGCCGGTGTCGCTGAAGGCATCGGGCGGGACGCCGGCGACGGCGTCGTCGCGGAAGAGCTGCGGCCAGGTCACCACGTCCGCGCTGCCCGCGGCGACGTAGATCGGGACGTCGCCCATCACCCGGACGCCGTGGTCGGCGGCGAAGGACCGCAGCGCGGACCACTCCCGCTCGAAGCGCACCTGGTCGGCGAGCACCCCTCCGTGCGCCGCCCACGACCCGGCCCAGTAGGCGTGCTCGGTAGCGAACTCCGCCACCTGGTCGTCGTCGACGGGCGCGCCGGGATCCTCGAGCAGCCCCGGCCAGGCGGCGAAGGCCGACGGGGAGGCGTACGGCGATCCGTGCGGGTCGGGGACGGCGAGGGGCAGGACCTGCCACACCGACTGGCCGGCGGCCGCGAGCCACCGGACGAAGTCGCGGGCCGGCTCGCCGAGCCGACCCCCCGGGAGCGACGTGACGTGGAGCTGGACGCCGGCGGCCCGGTCGGGGATGCCTGAGGTGTCCACGCACCCAGCCTGACACGGGACCCCCGGATGGACTTCCACCCGAGCGCGTGGAAGTTCAGCACCCATCGCGCGCTTCCACGCTCAGCCCCCGATGAACTTCCACCCGACCGCGTGGAAGTTCAGGCGGCGAGCCGTCCCGGGAAGTGGGGTCGCCAGTCCTCGCTCGGGCGCGCGGGCAGGCCCTCGAGTCCCCGTCGCTCGAGCAGCCGGAAGATCCGGCGGACCGTGCGTGCCGGATCGACGTAGATGCCGGACGCGACGACCACCAGGATCCGCCACTCCTCGTCGTCGATCTCCTCGCGCCGGTCGATGTCGGACTCCCACTGCTCGACGCGTTCGACGTGGTGCCGCCCGTCGTACTCCACGATCACCCGGACCTCGGGCCAGCACAGGTCGAAGCGGCGGACCTCCTGGCCGTCGACCGTGCGTACGGAGACGTTGACCTCGGGCTCAGGCATGCCGGCCAGGACGATCAGCATCCGCAGCCGGGTCTCCATCGGGGAGTCCACCCGGGGGCGGACGTAGCGCGCCGCCCGGCGCGCCAACCGGGCGTGTGGTCCGGTCGCCGTCGTGGCCGCGCGCCGGAGGTCCTTCGGACGGACGCGGTGGCGACGCACCATCCAGTCCCCCGCGACCACCAGCTCCACCAGCGAGAGCTCCTCGGCCAGCTCCACGAAGAGGTCGACGAGCGTGGAGACCCGCACACCTTCTTTCATCGCGACCGGCGCACCGGTCCGGTGGTACGTGGTCACGCCGGCGCGACGCAGCCGGTGGGCCTGGTCGACGACGGTGACGTGCTCACCAGGACGGGTCTGCACCGGGACACGCCAGACCCTCGCCGCCGAGGCGTGACTCGCGTAGGCACTGTCGAAGTGGCACGCGAGCGCGGCCTTCACCCTGAGCACCGCAGAGTCGGGCACGTCGGCGGACACGATGACCCCGTGCAGCAGCCGCCTGAAGGCGTCCGAGTCGACGGTGGCGCGCGGGATGCCGGCCTGCAGCGCACGGAACCGCGGGAACGGCTGACGGGGGTCGAAGGGGCGACGGCGGTGCATCGGCTCAGCGTGCCCGGAACGGGACGCGGGCGTCGTACGTCATCCACAGGCGCCCGACACCGCCGCGCCCACCCGCCCTCCCGATGAATTTCCACCCGAGCGCGTGGAAGTTCAGCTCCTTCAGCAGCACCGCACGCGCAACACGCGATGGACTTCCACCCGAGCGCGTGGAAGTTCAGCGCGGGGGTCGGTGCGCAGAGCCGGGGTCCGCTCGCCAGGGGCGCCTAGGCTGGCCGGACGGAGGTGATCGTGATGTCCGACCTCGAGCCGTCCCCCGAGGAGTCCGGCGTCGAGCCTGTCCGCAAGGAGCGGGAGCGCGACGACCGCACCGGCCGCTCCGCCGCAGCCGCCCGCATCGCGCAGCAGGCCACCTGGGTGGACCTGCAGGTGCGCCAGGCGATGGAGCGCGGAGAGTTCGACGACCTGCCCGGGCAGGGCAAGCCGATCGAGGACCTCGGCGTCGAGCACGACCCGGACTGGTGGGTCAAGAAGCTCGTCGAGCGGGAGAACATCGCGCTGCTCCCCCCGGCCATCGCGCTGCGCAAGGAGGACGCCGAGCTCGACGACCGGCTCGACGAGATCACGGCCGAGAGCGAGGTACGGCGCGAGCTCGCCGACTTCAACAAGCGGGTGGTCGAGACGCGCCGGCAGCTGCAGGGCGGACCCCCGGTGATCACCGCACCGCGCGACGTCGACGCCGAAGTGACCGCGTGGCGCGAGCGACGTACGGCCCGGGTCGAGGCGCAGCGCGCAGCCGTCGCAGCGAGTCGGCCGGCACCGCGCAAGCGGTCGTGGTGGTCACCCTGGCGCGAGCGTTGACCGGCCTCACACGGAGGAGACATGCGTCATATCCGGCGCCCGGCGCACGACGGTAGTTTGCGCCCATGACACGCCCCGCCAAGGACTTCTTCGCCCCGCTCGCCGTCGGTGCGCCCGCGCCGCCGCGCGAGATCCCTGCCCGGCCGAGCCGTGCGATCCACTTCTTCGACCCCGGCAACGAGAAGATGGCCGCGAAGGTGCCCGACATGGTCGGCACGGTCGACGTGCTGCTCGGCAACCTCGAGGACGCGGTCAAGGCGGAGAACAAGGAGAAGTCCCGGCAGGGCCTCGTCGACATCGGGAAGGCCACGGAGTTCGGGCCGACCCAGTTCTGGACCCGCATCAACTCGCTCGACAGCCCGTGGGTGCTCGACGACCTGACCACGCTCGTGCCCGAGATCGGTCACAAGCTCGACGTGATCATGGTGCCGAAGGTCCAGGGAGCCGAGGACATCCACTACGTCGACCGGCTGCTCGCCCAGCTCGAGGCCAAGGCCGGCCTCGACCGGCCGATCCTGGTCCACGCGATCCTCGAGACGGCGCGCGGCGTGGCCAACATCGAGGAGATCTGCGCCGCCAGCCCGCGCATGCAGGGGCTGTCGCTCGGCCCCGCCGACCTCGCCGCGGACCGTCGGATGAAGACCACCCGCGTGGGCGGCGGCCACCCCGGTTACGTCGTGCGGCAGGACCCGGTGAGGGACGACCTCGGCGTGCCGCAGTACGACGCCCAGCGCACGTCGTACCAGCAGGACCTGTGGCACTACACGATCGCGCGCATGGTCGACGCGTGCGCGATGCACGGGATCTACCCCTACTACGGGCCGTTCGGGGACATCAAGGACACCGTCGCCTGCGAGGACCAGTTCCGCAACGCGTTCCTGCTGGGCTGCGTCGGCGCCTGGTCGCTCCACCCGGTCCAGATCGCGATCGCCAACCGGGTCTTCTCCCCCAGCGTCGAGGACGTCGCGCACGCCCGCCGCGTCATCGCGGCCATGGGCGACGGCACCGGCGCGGTGATGATCGACGGCAAGATGGAGGACGACGCGTCCGTCAAGCAGTGCCAGGTCATGGTCGCGCTCGCCGAGGAGCTCGCCGCGATCGACCCGGAGCTGAAGAAGCAGTACGACGCCATCCCCGACCAGCAGAGCGCGACGGAGGCCTGAGATGACCCACCAAGAGACGGCATTCACCCCGCTCCGCTCCGTCCTCTACATGCCGAGCTCCAACGAGCGCGCGCTGGAGAAGGCGAAGACCATCGCCTGCGACGGCCTGATCCTCGACCTCGAGGACGCCGTGGCTCCCGACGCCAAGCCGGCCGCCCGCGAGGCCGCGGCCGCCGCAGCTGCGAGCGGCGACTACGGCCGACGTACGGTCACCATCCGCGTCAACGGCCTCGGCACCGAGTGGCACGACGACGACATCGTCGCCGCCAGCCAGGCCGGACCGGCCGCGATCGTGGTGCCCAAGGTCGACAGCGCCGACGACGTCGCCCGGCTCGTCGCGGCGATGGAGAAGGCCGGCGCGCCCGACCACACCCGGCTCTGGGCGATGGTCGAGACCCCGGTCGCGATCCTCGACGCCCTCGCCATCGCGCGCGCGTCCGAGCGGATCGGCGCCTTCGTCCTCGGCACCAACGACCTGGTCAAGGAGCTGTACGCCGAGCACGTCCCCGGTCGTGCCCCGATCCTGCCCAGCCTCCACACCGCGCTGCTCGCCGGTCGGGCCGCCGGCATCGCCGTCGTCGACGGGGTCTACAACGACGTCAAGGACACCGAGGGCTTCCTCGCCGAGTGCGAGCAGGGGCGCCAGATGGGCTTCGACGGCAAGACCCTCATCCACCCCGGCCAGGTCGAGGGCGCCAACCGGGCCTTCGCCCCCAGCGAGGCCGCGGTCGACGACGCCCGCGGCCTGATCGCTGCCTGGGAGGAGGGGAAGGGCGCCGGCGTCGTGACGTACAACGGCAAGATGGTGGAGAACCTCCACGTCGAGTCGGCCCGCCGCACGCTGGCGATCGACGAGGCGATCCGGGGCCTCGGCACCGCCTGAACCCCACCCGACGGGGTGGACAGAGCGTGGACACTTCCTCACCCACAGGGATGGGTCCGACTTGGCCAAACGCGGGAGGTACCGCCAGAGTGATGCGGCCCCGCCCACCGTGGGCCGGCCGCATCACCCCGCGTCACCTAGGAGGCACACCCATGATTGTCCTCGGACTGATCCTTCTCATCCTCGGACTCCTGCTCCCGCAGAGCATCCTGACCACGATCGGCATCATCCTGATCGTCGTCGGCCTGGTGCTCAACTTCGTGCCGATCGGCGGCTCCAGCCGACGGGTCTGGTGACACTCACCGCCTGACTGGCTTCCGGCCCCGGACACCGTTGGTGTCCGGGGCCGAGCTGTCTTTCGGACCGGCAGGATCCGGAGATGGCTCAGGCGCCCTCGTTGGCCCGGCGGATGCGGTCGTTGAGCCACGAGCTGGCCGTGCCCACCCAGCCGGCGAGGTCGTGGACCAGCCGGCCGAGGGTGTCCTGGGTCCGCTCGAAGGCAGCGGTGTAGCTGGCGGCCGCCTCCTGCGCGGCGTCACTGACCGAGGCGGTGTCGTCGTCGGCGCGGCGCGGGTAGTCACCCCCGAGGATCGTCGTGTAGGCGCCCGAGTCGATCCAGCGCCGCAGCTCGGTCGCGCGGACCACCGCGAACGGGTGGCTCTGCTGCTGGAGCAGCGAGAGCTTGATGAGGGACTCGCGGACGTCGCCACCCTCGTCGTACTCCGCACCCTGCGACAGGAACGACGTGACGTCGAGCTCGTCGAGGGTGCCACCGCTGGCGAGCTTCATGTGGGTGCGCAGCGCGGCGGTGGGGTCCTGGCTGGCCAGCAGGCCGGCGCGGTCGGCCGACAGCTCGGCCTTGCGCGACCACTCCAGCAGGCCGACGGTGATCATCCGGATGCCGATGGCGCCGCCGGGGATCGCGTAGAGCAGGCCGCCGAGGCCCAGCAGCCGCACCAGGAGCGTGCGATAGACGGCGTGCCCGCTGACGGCGTGCCCGAGCTCGTGACCGATGACGAAGCGCAGCTCGTCGTCGTCGAGGTGGTGCACCAGGCCCGAGGACAGCACGATGATCGGCCGGTCCATGCCGACCGTGACGGCACCGAGCGTGGGGTCGGCCTGGACGTAGAGCTCCGGCAGGTCGCTGACGTCGAGGCTGCGGCCGACCTCCGCGAGCAGCCGGTGCAGGCGCGCGAACTGGCGCTCGTCGACGCGCACGGCCGAGCCGAGCAGCGTCAACCGCCAGGCCCGCTCCCGGAAGACCCCCGACATGGTCTTGAGCAGCACGTCGAAGCCCTTGAGCTTGCGCAGCGCGACCAGTGCGCCCTTGTCGGCGGGGTGCTCCCACGCCCGCGAGCTGATGTCCGTGAGCACGGCGCGCGCACGCGCCGGCTTCTTCTCCCCCGATGCCATGGGGGGATCCTGACCTACGCGGCCGCGTCGTGTCGCGGGTTCGCCCGGACCGCGTCGAAATCGGGTGACGACGAGCGAGCCGCACGGCGATGATTCCGGGCATGGCCGGCTCGCAGCGCACGCACCACGTCGCCCTCGTCCGCGACGGCACCGTCCTGGTCGGCCCCGACGGGTCGCTGCCGAGCTTCGTGCAGGACCGCGCGGACGACGACGCGCCTGAGCCCACGGCGTACGCCACCACGCTGGTCGGCGACGGGGTGCACGCGGCGCCGGTCGTGATGCTGACCCCGGAGGACGACGACGTCCGGCCCGGGTTGTTGCACGTCCTCGCCCTGCGCGGCCCGGCTCCCGCGGGCGTCACGTGGCGCGCGGTCGACGACCTCGCCGAACCGTGGCGGTCGCCCGTCCGGACAGCACTGCAGCAGTACGACGACGAGGCCCCGCCGCGCCGACCGGCCTGGTTCCGGGCGGGCTGGCACGACCACGTCGAGGGGTGGGTCGACCAGCAGCTTGCCGGGACCGACCGCCGCCGCACCGGCCCGCTCCGGACGCACCGGGTCTGGGGCATCTCTGCCGTCTTCGAGGTGCCGACCGACCGCGGCACGCTGTGGTTCAAGGCGTGCTGCGACCACTTCATCGCCGAGGCAGCGATCGTGCACCGCCTCGCCCGGCGGATCGGCCACCTGGTGCCGGTGCTGGCGGGCGCGGACGACGAGGCCGGCTGGCTGCTCATGGAGCCGATGCGAGGTGCCTCGGACCGGGACCGTGCCCCGGGAGCGGTGGACGCGGTGGCGCCCGCATGGGCGCAGGCCCAGATCGCGGCGCTCGACTGGCTCGACGAGCTGCGGGCGGCGGGCTGCCCCGAACGCGGCCTGGAGGCCACCCTCGAGGCATGGCACGCCGTGCTGGCCGCCAGCCCGGAGATGGCCCTGCTCACCGACGGCGAGCGGCAGGAGCTGGCGACCGCGGCCCCGCGCGCCGAGGCGCTGGTGCGTGAGTTCTGGGGGTGCGGGATCCCCGACACCCTCTCGCACGGCGACCTGCACCCGGGCAACGTCGCCTACGACGGGCGCGAGGTGCGGATCTTCGACTGGACGGACGGCTGCGTGACCCACCCGTTCCTCGACGGCAGCCACCTGGCGCGCGTGCTCGACTGGTACGGGACCGGTGATGGCGAGGCGGAGCGGGTGATGCAGGCGCACGCCCGGCCGTGGCGCGATGCCTTCCCCGAGGCCGATGTCGACCGCGCGCTCGAGCTCGCGCCGCTGGCCGACCTCGTCTTCCAGACCGTCACCTTCGCCCACATCGCCACCGCATCCGAGGACGGCTCGGGCGACTTCACCGGCACGGTCGCCCGGCTCACGAGCGCGCTGCTCGACCTCGTCCGCTGACGGGCGACCGCCGCCGCGCACGTGCGGCGGTCGTTGCCCTCGAAACGCCGATCAGAGGGCCATGTCCGCCGCACGTGCGGCGGTCTCGATCTCCGCGCGCCGGCCGGCCCAGAACGCCGCGTCGTGCCCGTCCGCGGCCATGGCCTCGGCGTCGGTGCCGACCGCGCCGTCGAGCTCCTCGCGCAGGATGTCGGCATGCCCGGCGTGCCGGCTGGTCTCGGCGAGCAGGTGGACGAGGACGTTGAAGAGCGGCACCTCGGCGCCGCCCCACCACTCGACCCGGCCGGTGTCGTCGAGGGTCAGTGCCTCGATGGTCGCGTCGCTGTGCGCCCACACCCGCCGGTAGCGGTCGACGACGTCGCTGCGCGACTCGTCCGCGCTCGCCCACATGTCGGCCAGCCGGTCGGCCTCGACGTCCCACCGCGGCAGGGGCTCGGGGAAGGGGCGGTCGAAGACCTCGCCGAGGTAGCGCGCCTCCCACGTCGCCAGGTGCTTGACCAGCCCCAGCAGGTTGGTCCCCGTCACGGTCAGCGGGCGGCGTACGTCGTACTCCGAGAGGCCGTCGAGCTTGGCGAGCACCGCCAGGCGCTCGTGCTTCAGGTAGCTGTGGAGGTTGGCCTTCGCGGCGTCGGCGTCCATGGGCGGCACCCTGCCACCGACGCCGCGTCGGCCACCGGTCATCCGTGCGGGTCGGGGACGAACGGCCCGCGCTCGCGGATCGTGTCGGCGGGCACCGTGTCGCGGGTCCACAGCGAGCCGTCCGCGGCAGCCCGGAGGATCGCCGTGCCGGCGACCTCGGTCTGCTTCGCGATCATCCCGCTGCTGGCCTGGCCCATGTCACCGCGGGCCTCGTAGAGCACCGAGGCGGAGCCGAGCAGGCCGTAGGCGTTGCGGGCGATGCCCGGGAACGGGGTGCTCGGGTAGCGCGTGATGTTGGCGTAGCCCTTGCCCTCCAGCGCGTCGAGCATCTCCGAGACCACCCGCTTGGAGTCGGTCACGACGCCTGCGAACTCCTCGCTGATGCCCAGGGCCTCGGCCTCCGCCTCGGCGTTGGGCCACATCACCGAGCCGGTGATCATCCGGCCGTCGTCGTCGACGTAGGTCCCCTGGTGGTGGAAGTCCACGACGAGCCGCGGCTGCCGCTCGTCCCACAGCAGCCGCATCGCGATGGCCTCGGGCACGGGGTTGTTCGTGTCCGGACCGGGCTGGTAGGGGTGGTCGTACGCGCTCTCCGAGTAGGAGTGGTAGCGGTTGATGTCGTAGCCGCGACCGGCCTGGTAGAACTCGCAGAAGGCCGGGCAGGAGGTGTCGAAGTTCTGCCGCCACGGCGTGGTGTTGCCGGCCAGGTCGACCACGTCGGCGTCGAAGCCGTCGACGTTGACGCGCGGCACGATGGTGACGGTGAGCGCGTCCCTGATCGCCTTCGCCTCGGCCGACCCGCCGGCCAGTCCGCGGACGACGCTGACCATCGCGTTGGAGACGATGTACTCGTTGCCGTGCTGGTTGGCGACGAACATGATGTCGGTGTCGCCGTCGCCGATCGTCACGACGGGGATCTCGCGGCCCGTGTTGGACGGCAGGGGTGCCGGGCTGAGGTCGAAGCTCCCCTTCGCGCTGCCCTCGATCGACTCGAGGGTGCTCCACAGCTGCTCGTAGCTGCGGATGGCGTTGGTGTTCTCCTCGCCCTGCGGCCACGGGCCGCCCGGGGTGGTGTCGGGGCCGGCGACCGCCGGTCCCATGGTTCCCGCGGCCGCCAGTGCGACGGCTGCCGCGGCGAGGGCGCACGTCCGGGTGCGCCTGGTGATGGATGGGTGCATGAGCCTGTCCTCCCGATAGGTGGTCTCGCGGTCCATCCACCCACCGGCACCGAGGGGTGTCAACGGCTACCGGCCGGTCACCCCTCTACGGGCGGAGGCCGGGGCTCAGACCTCGGACATCGGCACCCGGACGCCGCGCTCCTCGGCGACCTCGATCGCACGGTCGTAGCCCGCGTCGACGTGGCGGATGACGCCCATCCCGGGGTCGTTGGTCAGCACGCGCTGGATCTTCTCGGCTGCGAGGGCCGTGCCGTCGGCGACGGTCACCTGGCCGGCGTGCAGCGACCGACCGATGCCGACGCCACCGCCGTGGTGGAAGGAGACCCAGGTGGCACCCGAGGCCGTGTTGACGAGCGCGTTGAGGATCGCCCAGTCGGCGATCGCGTCGGAGCCGTCGAGCATCGCCTCGGTCTCGCGGTAGGGCGAGGCGACGGAGCCGCAGTCGAGGTGGTCACGGCCGATGACGACCGGCGCCTTGAGCTCGCCGCTGGCGACCATCTCGTTGAACTTCGCGCCGGCCTTCGCGCGGTCGCCGTAGCCCAGCCAGCAGATGCGCGCCGGCAGGCCCTGGAACTGCACGCGCTCGGCGGCCATGTCGAGCCACGTGTGGAGGCGGGCGTACTCCGGCTTCGCGTCGGCCGGGAACAGCTCCTTGATCGCCCGGTCGGTCGCGGCGATGTCGGCGGGGTCGCCCGACAGCGCGGCCCAGCGGAACGGGCCCTTGCCCTCGCAGAAGAGCGGACGGATGTAGGCCGGCACGAAACCGGGGAACTCGAACGCCCGGTCGTAGCCGCCCTTGCGGGCCTCGTCGCGGATCGAGTTGCCGTAGTCGAAGACCTCGGCGCCGGCGTCCTGCAGCTCGACCATCGCGCGCACGTGGGTCGCCATCGACTCCTGCGCACGCTTGGTGAAACCGCGGGGGTCCTCGGTGCGCTCGCGCTCCCAGTCGTCGTACGACGTCCCTGCCGGCAGGTAGTAGAGCGGGTCGTGGGCGGAGGTCTGGTCGGTGACGATGTCGACCAGCGGTCCCTCCCCCTTCCCGGCCCGGTCGAGGTGGCGCTCGAGGATCTCGGGCAGCACCACCGCGGCGTTGCCGAGCAGGCCGATCGACAGCCCTCGCCGCTCGTCGCGCGCCTCGAGCGCGAGCTCGATGGCGTGGTCGAGGTCGCGGGCCTGGACGTCGAGGTAGCGCGTCTCGAGCCGCCGGTCGATGCGGTGCTGGTCGCACTCGACGCAGATGGCGACACCGTCGTTCATGGTGACCGCGAGCGGCTGCGCGCCACCCATGCCGCCCAGCCCGGCGGTGACGGTGATGGTGCCGGCGAGAGTTCCATCGAAGCGCTTGTCCGCGATCGCGGCGAAGGTCTCGAAGGTGCCCTGGAGGATGCCCTGGGTGCCGATGTAGATCCACGAGCCGGCCGTCATCTGGCCGTACATCGTCAGCCCGAGGTCCTCGAGGCGCCGGAACTCCTCCCAGTCGGCCCAGTCGCCGACGAGGTTGGAGTTGGCGATCAGCACCCGCGGCGCCCACGCGTGGGTCCGCATGATGCCGACCGGCTTGCCCGACTGCACGAGCAGCGTCTCGTCGTCCTCGAGGTCGCGCAGGGACGCCACGATCGCGTCGTACGCCTCCCAGCTGCGCGCCGCCTTGCCGGTGCCGCCGTAGACGACGAGGTCCTCGGGGCGCTCGGCGTTGTCGGGGTCGAGGTTGTTCATCAGCATCCGAAGCGGTGCCTCGGTCTGCCACGACTTCGCGGTCAGCTCGGTGCCGGTCGCGGCGTGGATGGGCAGGCGGGGGTTGGACGAGGTCACTGGAGTTCTCCGATCACGGACTCGGCGGCGGCGAGGACCGCGCCGGACTGGACGAGGCCGACGGCGGCCTCGATCTCGGGCGAGAGATGGCGGTCGGGGCCGGGGCCCTCGATGCCGTTGCGACGCAGCAGGTCGACGACCGCTCCCGTCGCGGGCGAGGGGGTGAGGGGGGCTCGGAGGTCGAGCGCGCGGGCCGCGGTGAGCACCTCGACCGCGACCACCCGCGACAACCCGTCGACGGACCGGCGCAGCTTGCGGGCGGCGTTCCAGCCCATCGAGACGTGGTCCTCCTGCATCGCGCTCGACGGGATCGAGTCGACGGACGCGGGCACCGCGAGCCGCTTCAGCTCGGACACGATCGAGGCCTGCGTGTACTGCGCGATCATGTGGCCGCTGTCGACCCCGGGATCGCTGGCGAGGAACGGCGGCAGCCCGTGGCTGCGCGCCCGGTCGAGGAAGCGGTCCGTACGTCGCTCGCTGATCGAGGCCACGTCGGCCGCGACGATCGCGAGGAAGTCGAGCACGTAGCCGACCGGGGCGCCGTGGAAGTTGCCGTTGGACTCGACGCGGTCGCCCACCACGACCGGGTTGTCGATCGCGCTGGCGAGCTCACGGCCGGCCACGGTCGCGGCGTGCTCGACGGTGTCGCGGGCGGCACCGTGCACCTGCGGCGAGCACCGCAGCGAGTAGGCGTCCTGGACCGTGTTGCACTCCACCGTGTTCTCCGGCCCGGTCCGGTGCGAGGCGACGATCGCCGAGTCGGCCATCAGCGCGGTGAGGTTGGCCGCCGACAGGGCCTGGCCCGGGTGGGGCCGGATGTCCTGCAGCTCGGCCGCGAAGACCCGGTCGGTGCCGAGCTGCGCCTCGACGCTCATCGCCGCGGCGACGTCGGCGGTGCGCAGCAGCATCCGCAGGTCGGCGATGGCCATGACGAGCATGCCCAGCATCCCGTCGGTGCCGTTGATGAGCGCCAGCCCTTCCTTGGCGACCAGCTCGACCGGCTCGAGCCCGGCAGCGGCGAGGGCGTCGGCCGCCGGCACCAGCGTGCCGTCGGCGTCGCGGACCTCGCCCTCGCCCATCAGGGCCAGCGCGCAGTGCGCCAGCGGGGCGAGGTCGCCCGAGCAGCCGAGCGAGCCGTACTCCCGCACCACCGGCGTGATGCCGTGGGACAGCAGGTCGGCCATCAGCTGCGCGGTCTCGCGACGTACGCCGGTGCGCCCCGTCGCGAGCGTCGAGAGCCGCAGCAGCATCAGCGCGCGCACCACCTCGCGCTCCACCTCGGGACCGGAGCCGGCGGCGTGCGAGCGGACGAGGGAGCGCTGCAGCTGGGCGCGCATCTCGGTGGGGATGTGCCGGGTGGCGAGGGCGCCGAAACCGGTGCTGACGCCGTAGGCCGGCGTCTCGGCGGCGGCGAGCGCCTCGACCACACCCCGGGCGTGGTCGATCGCGGCCAGCGCGTCGTCGGTGAGCGTGACGCGGGAGCCCTCGCGGGCGACGCTGACGAGGTCGTCGAACGAGACGGGGCCGACCCCGACGTGGATGGTCTGCATGCCTTCATCAAACGCGCGTGACGAGGTCGTCGCCAGAGGCGGAAGCGAGGTCCAGTCTCAGATCCGAGACCGGACCACTCACCCGTACGGAGGACACCGGACACGTCCGGCGCATGGCACGGTGGAGGGGCGGGGACACACCCGTGGCAAGCCCAGAAGCAAGCCGGAACAAGGAGGCCCTCGATGGACGCGACGACATGGATCATCGTCCTGGTGGTGGTGCTGGTCGTGGCGGCGCTCGTCGCCTGGCTGGTCACCCAGCAGCGCAAGAAGAAGCAGCAGGAGCATGCCGAGCACCTGCGGGCAGAGGCCCACGAGCACGCGACCGAGATCCCGGAGACCCAGGTACGGGCGAAGGAGGCCGAGGCCGAGGCCGAGCGCGCCCGGCTCGAGGCCGAGCGCGCCCAGTCGAAGGCCCGCGAGGCGCAGGTGGCCGCCACCCAGCAGCAGGCGGTGCACGAGGACCGGTTGCGGACGGCCGACGAGGTCGACCCCCGCGTCGACACCTCGTCGGACGGCTACGCCCCGGGCACGTCGGCGCACGACCCCGACACCGTGCTCGACGCCGACGACCCGCGCCGCAGCGACGGGACCGAGGGCACGCACCGGGCCTGACCGGCACGCCTCACGACGCAACGCAGGACAGGGACGGCCAGTGCTGGAAGACTGGCCGTCCCTGTCCCGTGAAAGAGGAAGCCCCGTGACCACGCTCATCATCGTCCTCGTCATCATCGCAGTCGTGCTCGCTGTCGCGGCGTTCCTCGTCCGGAAGAAGAACCGCGAGGCCAACGTCGCCCGGGCCGAGCAGCTCCGCGCCCAGACCGCGACCCAGGCCCAGTCCACGATCGCCCCGGCCCAGGAGCGCGCCGCGGCTGCCGAGGCCGAGGCCGAGCAGGCCCGCGCCGCAGCCGCCAAGGCCGAGGCGGAGGCCGAGGAGGCCCGCGTGGCCGCCCAGCAGATCGAGGCGACCCACGAGGGCCAGGTCCGCGCGGCCGACCGGATCGACCCGCGGGTCGACCACCGGGCCGACGACTACGCCCCGCAGGTGCCGGGCACCGCGGACCACACCCCGACCCCGCCGTCGGAGGTCGACGCCGAGCCGACCGCCAGCCAGCCTGTTGAGCAGCCGGCCGCCGGCAGCACCGAGGACGGCCGGGCGCCGCTGCTGCCGCGCCGCACCCCCGGCGCCAACGAGATGCCCGGCAAGCCGATCGAGCAGACCGACGGCGGCGGTGGGTGGTTCACCAAGGAGTCGGACAAGGACTCCGACCGCAGCTGAGCGGGACGTGCCACCATCGGCCCCGTGAGCCAGGTCCCCGCAGCGACGCGCACCCTGCGCGTGCTGCGCTTCCTGGCCACGCAGGCCGATCCGGTGCCGCTGGACCGCATCGTGCGCGCGTGCGACCTGCCGCGCAGCACGGCGTACCACCTGCTCAACACGATGATCGACGAGGGCTTCGTCGTCCACCTGTCCGACGAGCACCGCTACGGCCTCGGGGTCGCCGCGTTCGAGGTGGGCAGCGGCTTCACGCGCCAGGAGCCGTTGGCCCGCCTGGCCCGTCGGCCGCTGGCCGAGCTGGTCGACCGGACCGGCCACGGCGCCCACCTCGCCGTGCTCCACGGTCGCGACGTCCTCTACGTCATCGAGGAGCGCGCCCCCGGGCGGCCGCCGCTCGTCACGGACGTCGGGGTGCGTCTGCCCGCCCACCTGACCGCCTCCGGCCGCGCGATCCTCGCCGCCCTGCCGGCCAGCCAGGTCCGGGCGCTCTACCCCGACCGCGACGCGTTCGTCGACCGGCACGGCGAGGGCCCCTCGTCGTTGAGCGCCCTCCGCACGGTGCTGTCCACGACGCGGCAGCGCGGCCACGCGAGCGAGGACGGCGAGGTGACACCGGGGCTGCAGAGCGTGGCCGCCGCGGTGCTCGACCACAACGCCCACCCGGTGGCAGGCGTGGCGGTGACCTTCCCCAGCGACACCGGGGCAGACGTCGAGGCGATCGCCGCGGCGGTGAGGCAGACCGCTGCCAGGCTGACCCGGCGGGTCAGCGGGCGGGCAGCAGCCGCGCGTTGACGATGATCCGGGTGCGGTAGACGCCGGTCAGGTCGTTGCGGTCGCCACACGTGATCAGGACCAATCGCGGCTTGCCCCTGTCGCTGAACAGCGCGGCCACCCCCGCCCGCGTCATCCCGGTGACGCGGCGCACCCGGGTGACCTCGAAGCGGTGGCGACCCACCACGACGACGTTGCCGGGACGCAGCCGTCCGAGGTCGTCGAAGACTCCGGGCCCCTTGGACCAGGTGTGGCCGGCGAGGACGGCACTGCCCGGCTGCCCGGGCAGCACGCCCGAGCGCCAGCGGTAGACGTCGCGGACGCTCCGCCCGATCGCGAGGTGGCCGGCCCGGGTGACGCCCACCGGGATGATCCCGGCGTCCACCCCGATCGCTGGGACGGCCAGGCGGCCGGTCGCCGCGGACCGCGCGGTCGTGTCGGGTGACGCCACGACCGGGTACGCACGCGCGGGCGCGCCCGCGAGCACAGCCGACGCCACCAGCGCGACCACCAGCACCCTGCGCATGCCCCACATCGCTCGACACCCTCCTCGGACCCGCCGGACGAACCCCCTCGTCCGGCGATCGGAGGCTACGCCCGCGCGGGCGCGCTCGTGTCGATCTTCGACCAACGTGGGGAGATCCTTCGACGAGCAGCCAGGAGAAGGGGCCGTGTCGTCAGCGCTGCTGCCCGCGCCGGGAGGGTGTCTCGACCACCGAGCCTCCGTCAGGCGCGCACAGGAGGGCCGCGACCTTCTGGTCCGTGCCCACGCTCAGTGCCACACGATCGCCCGCACCTCGGCGCTTCAAGTTACCTGCGGGTAGGATCCATCTCACGCCGCAGAGCCCTGCCGTCGGCGTGTTCGGCGGACCTAGGCTGCGGCTCTGTACGCCCCTACCGAGGAGCAGCCCTTCATGCAGATGTTCGCGATCGTCGTCTCGTTCGCACTGACCGTCGCCGCCGTCGCCATGCTCGTCCCGGCCGTACGGCGCATGCTGGGCGTGATCCGCGCGGGCCAGCCGGCACCGGGCCGCAACGACAACCCGACCGGTCGCACCGCGACGATGCTCAGGGAGACGTTCCTCCACACCCGGATGCTGCAGTGGCACTGGGTCGGCATCATGCACTGGTTCGTCTACATGGGGTTCCTGCTCCTCAGCACGGCCGTGCTGGCCGCGTACTTCCAGCTCTTCAAGCCCGACTTCGCGTACCCGATCATCGGCCACTGGTATCCCTTCGAGTGGCTCATGGAGGTCATCGGGGCACTGAGCACGATCGGCATCGTCTTCCTGATCGTCTACCGGCAGAAGCACCACCCGCGCAGCGAGGGGCGCAGGAGCCGCTTCTTCGGCTCCACCTTCTGGCAGGCCTACTTCGTCGAGGCCCTCGCGCTGCTCGAGGGATCGGCGATCCTCTTCGTCCGTGCTGCGGAGTGGCGGCTCGACGAGGAGTCCGGCCGCGCCCACTACCCGTTCTCGTCGTGGCTCGGTGACCTGCTCTACCCGAGCTCCGTCACGTCGCTCGAGAACCTCATCTACGTGATCGCGACCTTCAAGATCGCGCTCGCGATGGTCTGGCTGATGGTGATCGCCCGCAACATCACCATGGGCATCGCGTGGCACCGCTTCACCGCCTGGTTCAACATCTGGTTCAAGCGCGAGGCCGACGGCACCACCGCCCTCGGCGCGATGAAGCCGCTGACCTCGGACGGCAAGGCGATCACCCTCGACGACATCGACGACCTCGACGAGGACTCGGTGCTCGGCGTGGGCAAGGTCGAGGACTTCTCGTGGAAGGGCATCCTCGACTTCACCACCTGCACCGAGTGCGGCCGCTGCCAGTCGCAGTGCCCCGCGTGGAACACCGAGAAGCCCCTCTCCCCCAAGCTCCTGATCACCAGCCTGCGCGACCACGCGTACGCCAAGCACGACGGCGCGGAGGCACACGCCGAGCGTGCGCTGGTCGGGGTGGGCTCCAAGGGCGAGACGGCCGGCGCGGGCACCGACGTCCTCGACTACTTCTACAACCCCGAGGACGCGCCCTTCGTCATCGACGAGGACG
The DNA here is from genome assembly GCF_048161455.1 of Nocardioides sp. T5. Lineage (NCBI taxonomy): Bacteria > Bacillati > Actinomycetota > Actinomycetes > Propionibacteriales > Nocardioidaceae > Nocardioides > Nocardioides sp. T5. Next base: position 4,212,829 of record NZ_CP182415.1, read on the forward strand.
TGCTGTGGAGCTGCACCTCGTGCGGCGCCTGCGTCCAGCAGTGCCCGGTCGACATCGAGCACGTCGACCACATCATGGACATGCGGCGCTACCAGCTGCTGGTGGAGTCCAACTTCCCGGCCGAGCTCAACCAGCTGTTCAAGGGCCTGGAGAACAAGGGCAACCCGTGGAACATGTCGAGCACCGCTCGCATGGACTGGGCCAAGGGCCTCGACTTCGAGGTGCCGGTCGTCGGGGAGGACCTGGAGTCCCTCGAGTCGGTCGACTGGCTGTTCTGGGTCGGGTGCGCAGGGGCGTACGAGGACCGCGCGAAGAAGACCACCCGGGCCGTCGCCGAGCTGCTCGACATGGCCGGCATCTCCTTCGGCGTGCTCGGCAACGGCGAGACCTGCACCGGCGACCCGGCGCGGCGCGCCGGCAACGAGTTCGTCTTCCAGGGCCTCGCGCAGCAGAACGTCGAGACCTTCAAGGAGTACAAGGTCAAGAAGGTCGTCTCGACCTGCGCCCACTGCTTCAACACGCTGAAGAACGAGTACAAGGACTTCGGCATCGAGCTCGAGGTCGTGCACCACACGCAGCTGCTCAACCGCCTCGTGCGCGAGGGCAAGCTGACGCCGGTCAAGGACGGCGCCGGCGCCGCGAAGCGCTCGATCACCTACCACGACCCGTGCTACCTCGGTCGCCACAACGAGGTCTACTCGCCGCCGCGCGAGCTGCTCCAGGTGCTGCCCGGCGCCGAGGTCATCGAGATGGAGCGCAACTCCGAGCGGTCCTTCTGCTGCGGCGCCGGTGGCGCGCGCATGTGGATGGAGGAGAACCTCGGCGAGCGGATCAACATGAACCGCACCAGGGAGGCCGTCGGCACCGGCGCGGACCAGATCGCCGTGGGCTGCCCCTTCTGCCGCGTGATGCTCTCCGACGGGCTGACCTCGCAGCAGGCGTCCGGCGAGGCCCGCGAGGAGGTCGAGGTCCTCGACGTCGCGCAGATGCTGCTCGCCTCGGTCAAGGGCGAGCAGGCGACCAAGGCCGCCCCGGGCTCGGCGCCCGCCGCCGCACCCGCTGCTGCTGCCGCGTCCGCCGCTCCTGCTGCTTCTGCCACGACCGCCACCGACGTCGCGACCAAGGACGAGCCGGAGGCGGGTGACGTCACCGTCACCGAGGACACCGTGACCGAGACCGCCGATGTCGGTCCCGCCGCCAAGGCGTCCGGCGGCTCGTCGCTCTTCGACACCCCGGCCCCCGCGGAGTCGGCTCCTGCCGCAGAGCCAGCCTCCTCCGGATCGCTGTTCGACACCCCGGCGCCGGCGGAGGCGCCGGCGGCCAAGGCGGACGCGAAGGCCCAGGAGAAGCCGGCCGAGGCGTTCTCCGGGGGGTCGCTCTTCGACACCCCGGCCCCGGAGCCGGAGGCGCCGAAGGACGAGGCGCCCACGGTGCCCCCCGCCGAGGCGCCTGCCGACGAGAAGCCCGCTGCCCAGCCGACGACGGACCTCGGCTCCGGTGGCTCGCTCTTCGACCTCGGCACTCCCGAGCCGGAGCCCGCAGCTGCCGAGGCCCCGCCGACGGCCACGGCCGAGCCCGCCGCCGTCGAGGAGAAGCCTGCTCCCGCACCGAACGCCGACCTGGGCACCGGAGGCTCGCTCTTCGACATCGCGGCCCCCGAGCCGGTGGCCGACCAGCCTGCGGCCGACGCCGAGCCGGCCCCCGAGCCGAAGGCGGAGGTCGCGCCCGAACCGGTCGCTGACGCACCGTCCGCCGGCGGTGCGGCGTCCACGCCCACCACCGACGCCGACCTCACGGGCCTGGGGTCGCTCTTCGACCTCCCGGCGCCCGAGCCGGCAACCCCGGAGCCCGCCACCGAGCGCCCCGTGGACCGTGAGTCTCCTGGAAACTCAGCGGCCAGTGAGCCAGCTGAGTCGGCTCCTGAGCCGGCCGCCGAGGCCGCCGTTGCGCCGGCGCCCGAGGCGACGCCGACGGCTGCCGAGTCGGCGCCCGCGAGCGGTACGACGTCGACGCCGGCGACGGACGTCGACCTGTCGAGCGTGGGGTCGCTGTTCGACCTCGAGGCGCCCTCGACCCAGCCGGCAGCCGGCTCCGCGCCGACGGCAGGCGAGCCCGGAGCGGCAGCTGCGCCGGAGACGACGCCCGAGCCGGAGCCCGAGCCGGAGGCCCAGCCGGAGGTCGAGTCCCCGTCGGCACCTCCGAGCGGGTCGGACCTGAGCCAGGCGGCCCTGTTCCGCGAGGCCGACGACGCGTCCGAGCCGGCCGAGCCCGAGCCCGCGGAGGACCCGGAGACCGTGCTCGATGCGGACGACGCCGACCGCGAGCCGGTGGCCGACGTGCCGGCGGACGCGGGCGACGTACCCGCGTCGTCGGACGACGAGCCGAAGCCCCCCGCGTCGAGCGGCCCGGCCCACACGCCGCGGACGGACGCCGACATCAGCGGGTCGGGCTCGCTCTTCGACCTCTGACCCGGCTCAGCGTCATACGAACCCGCACCCATCGGTGCGGGTTCGTATGACGTCCGGGCCGTTCGCCCGTCACGACTGACGTCACGACGATGTCAGATGACATCACCAAGGCATTGACATGACATCACCATGATGTCAGAGTGGTGCGCATGGACATCACCCCGTACGTCGACAGCCTGCGCCGCGACCTGGTCGCCGCGTCCGAGGCGGGGGGCGAGGAGCTGAAGCAGGCCGCCGAGCGCCTGGCGTACGCCCTGGACCCGAGCGCGCGGCTCGCACTCATGGAGGCCATCTCCCACGCCGCGGCCGAGATCACCGCCGAGCTGCCCGACGGCAGCGTGGACGTGCGGCTCGTGGGCCGCGAGCTCGACTTCGTCGTCGAGGTCGCCCCGCCGACGGCCCTGCCCACGCCTCCCCCGCCGCCCGCTCCCCCGGCGCCCCCGGAGGACGAGGCCGGCGACCTGGCCCGCATCACGCTCCGGATCCCGGAGGCGGTCAAGGCCAAGGCCGAGGAGAAGGCCGCCGCCGCCGGGCAGAGCCTCAACACCTGGATGGTCAACGTCGTGCGCAGCGCGACCAGCGAGCACGCCGTCAACGTCGACATCGACCTCAGCAGCGTCCCCTTCGTGGGCTACGACCCGTTCGCAGGCAACCGCAAGCAGGGCCAGGGCAACCGCCGGATGACCGGCTGGCTCTGATCACCTGACCACCTGACCACCTGATCCCGGGGCACGAGCCCCGCCACCTCATCGCCCTCCGGACCGGCACCGCCGGCCCGTCGGACGAGCACACCCTCAGGAGACCCGATGAGCCACCAGCTCGACCTCACCTTCGACACCCCCGAGCCGATCAACCTCTACGTCGAGAACGGTCGCGGTCGGGTCGACGTCACCGCCACCGACACCACCGAGACCACCATCCGCATCACCGGCGAGCGCGCCGAGGAGTTCGACGTGCGCGACCTGGGCGACCGGATCGCGATCATCGCCCCCCGGCGGGGAGGCGGCCTCCTCGGCAGGGACCCGCACGCGGAGATCGTGGTCGAGGTCCCCGTCGCCAGCGGGCTGCAGGCCAAGGTCGGCAGCAGCGACGTCCGCACCCACGGCCGGTTCGGCGACGTCCGGGTCGACAGCGGCTCGGGCGACGTCTCGCTCGACGTCGTCGAGGGCGACAGCCTCGTCCAGACCGGCTCCGGCGACCTGGTCGCCCACTATCTCCTCGGCGAGACGCGCCTCAAGTCCGGCTCGGGCGACGTCCTCGTCCGGCGAGCCGAGTCGACGCTGGTCGTCACGACGGGCAGCGGCGACGTCCGCGTCGAGTCGGCCCGCGCCGAGATCGCGGTCAAGACGGGCTCGGGCGACACGCACGTCCTGTCGATGGGCGGCGAGGCCGTGGTCAACACCGGCTCGGGCGACCTGGTCATCGGCGAGGTCGCCTCGGGCCGGGTCACGGCCAAGACCGCCAGCGGCGATGTGAGCATCGGGGTGGTGCCCGGTACGCCGGTGTGGACCGACGTCCGCACCGTGAGCGGCCGGCTCAGCTCGACGCTCCCGAGCACGGGCGAGCCGGCACCCGACCAGCCCTACCTCGAGGTGCGCGCGACCACGGCGTCCGGAGACGTCACCCTCCACCACAGCTGACACCCGACCGCACCGACCGACGAGAAGGAAGGAGCACCGCCATGCACGACTCGTTCACCGACATCGAGCTGATCGCACGTCACCGCATCGCCGAGCGCGTGCGCTACTCCCCGCGCGCACCCCGCACCAAGCGCCGCTGACCCCGGCGCGAGCCGGTCAGGACTTCATCGCCACGCCGCGACGCCAGTAGCCCATGAAGGCGACCTGGCTGCGGTCGAAGCCGAGCTCCTTGACCAGGTGGCGGCGCAGGCCGGTGACGACCTTCGACTCGCCGGCGATCCAGGCGTAGGTGCCGCCCACGCCCGTGACGTCGCCGGGGACGTCCTCGCCGGAGGAGGAGTAGAACGGCGTCTCCCACAGGTCGGGGTCCACCTCGTCGGGGGCCACCTGGACCTCGGCGCCTGGCAGGCCGAGGTGGGCCACCACGGCGTCGTGCAGACCCGTGCCGAGCTCGGCACCCTCGCGGGCCAGCCAGACGACCCGGACGCCCGCCGGACGGCGTACGTCCTGGACGTCGGCAGCGAACGGGACCTCGAGGAACGCCGTCCCGGTGGTGTCGTGCGGCAGCTGCTCGAGCACCGTGCACACGGCCGGCACGGCCGTCTCGTCGCCCACGAGCAGCAGCTCCGCACCCGGACCGGGCGTGAACTCGATGCCGCCGTAGGGGAAGCCGCGCCGCGGGGCGAGCAGCGCGATGCGGTCACCGACCCTCGCGCGGGAGGCCCAGAGCGAGCCGGGGCCGACCAGGTCGCCCTCGAGGTGGAGCACCATGTCGACCACCAGGGTGGTCTGGGCCCCGGCGCCTCGGACGTCGCGGATCGTGTAGGTGCGCATGTGGCCGCGCTCCGCCGCCGGACGCTCCAGCCACGTCGCGAACCACGTGTCGTCCGCGCCCTCGGTGGAGGTGATGCCGCCCGTCTCGGGGTCGGGGAGGATCAGCTTGATCCGCTGGTCCCAGCGCGGGCCGTCGACGCCGAAGTCGGCGAGGTGGGGGCTGCCGAGCTCGACCCGGACGAAGGTCGGCGACAGCCGCTCGACCGCGACCACCTCGACCTCGGTGAAGAGCATGGGCAGGACGGCCTGGTTCGAGCTGGCGGTCACGGTCATCGGGTCTCCTGGTGGGAGGGGGCGGACGGACGGGTGCGGCCGGGCTGGTGGCGCCCGACCGGTACGACGAGCGGGGTGTGCGAGACCGGGTCGTCGATCACCCGGTTGTCGAGGCCGAAGACGGTGCGCACGACGTCCTCGGTGACGACCTCGCGGGGACTGCCCTCCGCGACGATTCGGCCGGTGTGCAGCGCGACGAGGTGGTCGGCGTAGCGGGCCGACAGGTTGAGGTCGTGGAGCACCATCACGATGGTGGTGCCGCGGCGGGCGTTGAGCTCGGCGAGCAGGTCGAGCATCTCGACCTGGTGGGCGACGTCGAGGTAGGTCGTGGGCTCGTCGAGCAGCAGCAGGTCGGTGCCCTGAGCGAGCGCCATCGCGATCCACACCCGCTGGCGCTGGCCGCCGGAGAGCTCGTCGACGACCCGGTCGGCGAGGTCGAGGGTGTCGGTGAGGGTCAGCGCCTCGGCGACCGCCTCGTCGTCGGCGTGGGTCCAGCGACCGAAGGGGCCGTGGTGCGGGTGGCGGCCGCGACCGACCAGGTCCGCGACGGTCACCCCCTCGGGAGCGACGGGGTTCTGCGGCAGCAGCCCGAGCGTGCGGGCGACCTGCTTGGTGGGGAGCCGGTGGATGGCCTCCCCGTCGAGGAGCACCGAGCCCGACCGCGGCCGGAGCAGCCGGGCGAGGCCGCGCAGCAGGGTCGACTTGCCGCACGCGTTGGCGCCGACGATGACGGTGATCCGCCCGTGCGGGACCTGCAGGTCGAGGTCGCGGACGACGGCCGTTTCGGTGTAGCCGAGCGTCAGGTCGCTCGCCTCCAGCCGGGCGGGGGTGTCGGCGGTGAGGGTGGTGGCGGGCGCGGTCATGCCGCTCTCCTTCGACGGTGTTCGGTGAGGGGGCCGCGGGCGAGCAGCCAGAGCAGGAACGGTGCGCCGAAGGCACCGGTGACGACGCCGACGGGCAGGTTGAGGTCGGTGAAGGCGTAGGCGCCGGCGTAGTCGCCCGCCAGCACGATCACCGCGCCGACGAGGCCGGCGGCGGGGAGCGTCGTACGACCCCGGTTGAGGGCCCGCGCGATCGGCCCCGACAGGAACGCCACGAACGCCACGGGGCCGGCGGCGGCGACGCCGACGGCGACCAGCAGGACGCCGAGGAGCATGAGCAGGTCGGTGCGGCCGCGCCCGACCCCGAGGCCGGCGGCGGCGTCGTCACCGAGCTCGGTCGCGCGCAGCGAGCGCGCGGCCCATGCCGTCGCGGGCAGCAGCACGGCCAGCGCGAGGGCCAGCAGCCCGATCGCCTGCCACGCGACCCCGTTGACGCTGCCGGTCAGCCAGCGCAGCACCAGCTGGACGTCGTACTCGTCGACGCGGGTGAAGACGTACTGGATGACCGACTGCATGGCGGCGGCGAGGCCGATGCCGGCCAGGACGAGGCGGAAGCCGCCGTGGTCGCCGGCGACGGCCCGCACGGTGAGGGCGACGGCGAGGGCTCCCAGGATCGCGGCGGCGGAGACCGGCCAGCCGGTCCAGCCGGCCAGGGCGATGGCGGAGATGGCGGCGGCGCTCGCGCCGAGGCTGACGCCGACGATGTCGGGGCTGGCGAGGGGGTTGCGCAGCGTGGTCTGGAAGATGGCGCCGCCGACGCCGAAGGCCACGCCGACGAGCACGGCCAGGACGGCACGCGGGAGCTTGGACTCCATCACGATGTAGGTGGCACCGGGGATCTGCTCGCCACCCAGGATGCGCACGAAGTCGGGGACGGTGACCGTGAAGTCGCCCAGCAGCACGCGTGCGGCGAAGGCACCGACCAGGGCGAGGACGAGTCCCGCGAGGAGGCGTCGGTGGTGGCGCAGCGGCGCCCGGCGCGCACGTCGTACGACGTCGAGGGCGTGCTGCGCGGTGGGCTCCGTGGTGGCGGGGCGGTCGACGGTCACGGTCACAACGCCCTCCCGGTGCGGCGGATCAGGGCGAGGAAGACGGGGACGCCGACGGCGGCGGCCATGATGCCGACCTGCACCTCCGACGGCGGAAGCACGACGCGGCCGACGGTGTCGGCGACGACGACGAGCACGGCGCCGCCGAGCATCGAGAAGGGCAGCAGGCGGCGGTGGTCGGGGCCGACGAGGGCGCGTACGACGTGAGGCACGACGAGGCCGACGAAGGCGATCGGCCCGGCCAGCGCGGTCGCGGTGCCGGCGAGCAGGACGATCGCGACAGCGATCACCAGCCGGTCGCGGGTGGTGTGGCGACCGAGCCCGCGGGCCAGGTCGTCGCCGAGGGCGAGGGTGTTGAGCAGGCGTGCGCCGGCGAGGGCCAGCAGCGCGCCGAGGACCAGGAACGGCAGACCGGCGAGGAGCACGTCGGTGCCCCGCCCGGCGACGGTGCCGACCTGCCAGAAGCGGAAGCTCTCCATCGTCTTGCGGTCGGCGAGGAGCAGGCCGGTGGTCCAGCTGGCGAGGCCGGCGCTGAGGGCCGCGCCGGTGATGGCGAGCTTCATCGGCGTCGCGCCGTCGCGGCCCAGCGACGCGATGCCGTGGACGGCCGCCGCGGCGACGGCCGCGCCGACGAAAGCGAGCGGCAGGAAGGCTCCCATCCCGCTCAGCCCGAAGGCCGTCATGCCGACGACCATCGCGAAGGTGGCTCCGGCGTTGACGCCGAGGATGCCGGGGTCGGCCAGCGGGTTGCGGGTCAGTCCCTGCATGAGCGCCCCGGCGAGCCCGAGGGCCGCACCGACGGCGAGGCCGAGGACGGTGCGGTCCAGTCGAGCCTCGACCACCGGGTGCAGCGGGTGGGCGGCGTCCCAGACCGCCTCGAGCGGCAGGGCGCGGGCCCCGACCAGCAGCGACAGGGCGCCGGCACCGGCCAGCGCCACGACCGAGATCGCGACGCTGACCGGCAGGGCGGGACGACGCCTCTGGCCTCCCCCCGGAGCCCTGGAGACGTCGTCCCGCGTCGGGACGAGGGCAGTCATCAGCCCTCGAGCGCCTCGACCACGTGAGGCAGGAAGTCGCTCACGATGACCGGGATGGAGAGGGGCGTGGGGTTGGTGGACGCCATCGCGTTCTGCTTGTCGGTCTCGGCGTACCAGTGGCCGTCGGCGATCGCGGGGATCTGGCCGAGCAGCTTGTCGCCCTCGATGGTCTCGACGTTGTCGGGCGAGTCGACCCAGGTGACGAAGACGTCGGAGTCGAGGTCGGCCGCCTGCTCGGCCGACACCGTGCCGTAGAACTCGCCCGGCTTGATCGCCTCGGCGACGGCGGGCGCGTCGACCATGCCGAAGTCGCGCAGGATCGCCACGCGCGGGTCCTCGGGGGCGTACATGCCGATGGTGGAGAGGTCGGTGGCGGCGAGGTAGCCGTAGATCAGCTCGGCACCCTCGAGCTCGGGGTTGGCCTCGGCGGCCTCGGCGATGGTGGCCTCGGTGTCGGCCGCGACCTCCTCGGCGAGCGCCGTACGACCCAGCGCCTGGCCGACCATCTCGAGCGAGGTCTGCCAGTCGGTGGTCCACGGCGCCTCGGGGTAGGCGACGACCGGGGCGATCTTGGAGAGCTTGGCGTACTCCGCGTCGGTGATGCCGGAGTTGGTGGCCAGGATCAGGTCGGGCGCGAGCTCGGCGACCTCGTCGATCGGCGCACCGTCGGCATCGTCGTAGCGGACGGGCGCCTCGGCACCGGCCTCCTCGACGGCCGCGTCGAACCAGTCGGTCGAGCCGCCCTCGTTGCCGCCCCACGTGATCTTGGTGGCACCGACGGGGACGACGCCCAGCGCGAGCGCATGGTCGTGGTCGGTCCAGCCGAGGGTCGCCACCCGGGTCGGCTCGGACTCGATCGTGGTCTCGCCGAGCGCGTGCTCGATGGTGACCGGGAACGCGTCGGGGTCCACGGACGTGGTCGAGGTCGGCTCCGCCGCGGCCTCGGTCCCGCTGGTGGACCCGGTGCTGCAGCCAGCGAGGGCGGCGACCAGGACGGTGGCCGCGGCGACCTTGATCGGGGTGGGCACGGCGAGGCTTCGCTTCATCAGGACTCCGGGTGGCTTGGTAAGGCGACACTAACTAAGGGGAGCCTAACCACACCCCTCCCGATTAACGCAACGAGGGTATGCCGTAATCCGCGATGTGGACCGCGCGAGCCTCAGATGGGGGTGCGGTGGAACCCCTGGAACGACCGGCTCGGGGTGGGCCCGCGCTGGCCCTGGTAGCGCGAGCCGTACTTCTCCGAGCCGTAGGGGTGCTCGCTCGGCGAGGAGAGCCGGAAGAAGCAGAACTGGCCGATCTTCATCCCGGGGTAGAGCTTGATCGGCAGCGTCGCGACGTTGGCCAGCTCGAGCGTGACGTGGCCGGAGAAGCCGGGGTCGACGAAGCCCGCCGTCGCGTGGGTGAGCAGGCCGAGCCGGCCCAGCGACGACTTCCCCTCCACCCGTGCGGCGATGTCGTCGGGCAGGGACACGACCTCGTACGTCGAGCCGAGGACGAACTCACCCGGGTGCAGGATGAACGGCTCCTCGCCCTCCGGCTCGACCTCGCGGGTGAGCTCGGACTGGTCTGCGGCCGGGTCGATGTGCGGGTAGCGGTGGTTCTCGAAGACGCGGAAGAACCGGTCGAGGCGTACGTCCACGCTGGAGGGCTGCATCATCGCCGGGTCCCACGGATCGAGCGCGATCCGGCCGGCGTCGATCTCAGCGGTGATGTCGCGATCGGAGAGCAGCACGCGGCCGACCCTAGCGCTCGCGCCCGCTGGTCGAGGAGGGACGAAGTCCCGTCACGAGACCCACTTGCGACAATGATCCGGTGACCTTCCACCGCTACGTCGCCCTGGGCGACTCCTTCACCGAGGGCGTCGGCGACCCCGACCCCACGCGCCCCAACGGGCTGCGCGGCTGGGCCGACCGCGTCGCCGAGGTGCTCGCCCAGCAGACCGACGACTTCGGCTACGCCAACCTCGCCATCCGCGGCCGCAAGCTCGCCGCCATCGTCGCCGAGCAGGTCGACGCCGCCGTCGCGCTCGAGCCCGACCTGGTCACCATCCACGGCGGCGGCAACGACGTCCTGCGCCCCCGCGTCGACATCGACGCCCTCGCCCGCACGTACGACGACGCGATCGCGCGCCTGCGGGCCACCGGGGCCCACGTGGTCATGTTCACCATCTTCGACCCGGGCGCCGGTGGCATCTACGGGCCGATGCGCGGCCGGATGGCGATCTTCAACGAGTGGGTCCGCGAGATCGCCGACCGGCACGGGGCCACCGTGGTCGACATGTGGCGGATGCGCGACATCGAGATCGCCGGCGTCATGGACACCGACCGGATGCACCTCAACAGCTCCGGCCACACCCACATGGCCCACGCCGTCCTCGAGGCGATCGGTGTCGAGCACGGCATGGACCCCGTGACCGTCGGCCCGCTCCCCGTCCTCGGCCGTCGCGAGACCTGGGCCGCGAACGCCCAGTGGACCCGCGAGTTCCTCGTGCCGTGGGTCCACCGTCGGCTCACCGGGCGCTCCTCCGGCGACACCGTCTCGCCGAAGCATCCCGCCCTGTCCGACGTACGGCCCACGGTCAGGTAGCATCTGGCCCGCCGTCTGCGGTCGGCACTGCGGATGTAGCTCAGCTGGTAGAGCGCGACCTTCCCAAGGTCGATGTCGCGAGTTCGAATCTCGTCATCCGCTCCACATTTCTTCCCAGCGCGCCGAGCGCAACGCTCTGCCCACCGTCGATGTCGCGAGTTCGAATCTCGTCATCCGCTCCACATTTCTTCCCAGCGCGCCGAGCGCAACGCTCTGCCCACCGTCGATGTCGCGAGTTCGAATCTCGTCATCCGCTCCACATTTTCTTCCCAGCGCGCCGAGCGCGACGCTCTGCCCACCGTCGATGTCGCGAGTTCGAATCTCGTCATCCGCTCCAACTCTTCCCCCTGCCCGACACCGCGGCCGCCCGAGCGGTGGTCCACCCACGTTCGTGGCGCTCGGAATGTCGCTCCACCACCGCCCGACGAGGCGACCTCGGCGTGTCGTCGTACGAGCGGTGAGCCACGCAGGTTCTGGCGCCCGGAAAACCTGCATCACACACCGCTCACATCCCCTCATTGGGGCAGGAGTGAGACTTGCGACTTCTGGGGCCAGAGAGGACAGTGAGGCGTCCGTCGTTTCTCGGTTCGAAGGTCTTCCCCCATGCCTGCACTTCCCCGCCCGACCCTGCGCAGGGTCGCCCACCGCATCGCCGACGAGGACGCCTCGCGCCCGCTCTGGCGCCACCCGGCGACCATCGCCGCCGCAGCTCTCGCGCTCACGCTGGGCGCCGTCCCGCTGCTGCCGGACGGCGGCCACGACGACGACCGCGGCGAGATCGCACCGTCCGCCGAGACGACCGGAGCGCCCCGTTCCGCCGGCCGGGGTGGGCTGACGCCCGCGATGCGCGCCGAGATCGACCGCGTGCTCGCCGCGGGATCCGACCTCGACCGCGCCGAGGGGCGTACGGCGCTCGCGCGGGCGTCGGTGCGCTGCGCCACCTTCGAGGGCCAGCGCTACTGCCTCGGCTTCGGCTGGACCAACCAGTCGGAGGAGGCGCTCGCCGCGCGGCTCGAGACCCGGCCGACGGCACGCAGCACCGAGCGCACCGGCGACCTGGACGCCGACGGGCTGCTGGCCCGCGCCCAGGGACGTACGTCGACCGCCCGCACCGAGGCCGAGCGCGCCGAGCTGACCATGGCGGCCCGGTCGGTCGGCAAGGTCTGGATGCTGCGCCACGAGATCCAGGGCGTGCCGCTGCCCGACGGGTTCGCCGAGCGCCACCCCGAGGTCACCTCGGGCGTCGACGCGCGCGGCGGCTTCGGGGAGTCCTACCCGGAGCGGTCCAAGATCCTCAGCAGCAAGGTGGCCCAGGCCCAGAACACCACCTACTGGTGCGGCCCGGCGACGATGCAGGCCATCGGCTGGGGCTCGCAGGGCAAGCGGAAGAACCAGTCCTACTGGGCCCGCCGGCTCGGCACCACCAGCGCCGGCACCGCGATCACCGACATGGTCCGCGTGGTGAACAACAAGACCGACTACGACGAGGACACCCACGCCGGCCCCTACGTCGTGCTCGACATCAGCGACTTCACCTTCAAGCAGTGGTACCGGCTGATGATGCGCCACGTGCACGACTACCAGGCGCCCGTCGTGCTCCACCCCAACCTGCACAAGCAGTACTACCCCTACCTCGACGACGACGCGAGCGGTCACTTCCAGGTCGGCCGCGGCTACGACCAGAACCCCGGCGGCAACCCGCAGCTCGGCTGGTTCGAGCCCTGGGACCAGTCGAGGTTCGACCCCAGCGAGCCAGCGATCGGCCGCGTGCAGTGGCGCAACGCCTACCGGTCCTTCCGCGCCAACCTCGACCACTTCCAGCACAACGTCGGGGTCTGACGTGCGAGGACGTACGACGATCGCGCTGGCGCTGCTGGTCGCGCTGACCGGCTGCGGCGGGACCGACGAGCCCACACCCGGCCCCGCCCCGACGTCGAGCGAGTCCGCGGATCCGGCCGCGCCGACCGGTGGCCCCGTCGACGACCCGGTCGTCGTGGAGCCGGAGACCGCGCTGCTCGACTGGCAGGACACCGGCGTGCTGCCCGACACGCGCTACGTCAAGGGACCGGAGTGGGAGGCCCTCGGCGACGCGGGCGACACGCGGGTCGAGCTCGCGCGCGACGGCGACGCCGTCACGGTCACGGCGGGCCGCGGGCGGACGGTCTCCGAGGTCCTGATGGGCGAGGACTGGGCCGTGGTGGTCAAGCAGGACAAGGCGGAGACCGCGCCGAGCGAGGTCGCGGTCGTCGACCTCGCGACCGGCGACACCGGCACGGTCGCCACGCCGCCGGCGGCGAGCGGTGGCTCCTGGGCCCTCACCGGTGGCGACCTCTACTACCCGACGTACGGCGACGGCGGGGCGTACTGCCTGGCCACCGCCGCCCTGGCCGACAGCAACGGCGAGGACGGCTGGTGCGCCCCGGAGCGCAGCGGCTTCTCCGGCCTCACCGCCAGCGAGCACGGCATCGGGATCATGACCTTCGACGACGCCCGCCCCGTGGCCTGCCGCACCGCCAACCTCCTCGACGGCGGCGGCGTGCCCCAGCCCGTCGAGGGACCGGAGGACTGCACCGCCTGGGACGTCGCCGCGACCGCGGACGGGGTCGTGTGGTCCGAGGTGCCGAAGCCACGACGCCAGGAGGAGGCCCGCTTCCACGCGGCGGCCGACGGCGGCTACTTCGACCTCGGCCCCGGCACGACCGGCACCGCGGTCCCCTGCGGCGACTCGGTCTTCTTCGCGAGCGACCCGCAGGGCCCCGAGGAGCCGGCCCGGTTGATGCGCTGGACCCCGGACCGCGCGCTGCAGGTCGCCTACGAGTCGCCGTCGACGGGCAACGCGTTCCTCGGCGAGCCGGTCTGCGGCGGCGGCGTGCTCACCGTCACGTCGTACGGCGAGCAGGGTGACGAGCACGTCTGGGCTAACGTCGGCTGACGTGAGCTTCACCGGATTCCCCGTCGCCGCGCTCGACTTCTACGACGACCTGGAGATGGACAACACCAAGTCGTTCTGGGAGTCCCACAAGCACGTCTGGAAGGAGTCCGTCGAGGCGCCGGTGAAGGCGCTGATGGCGGCGCTGGAGCCGGAGTTCGGACCGGCCAAGGTGTTCCGGCCCTATCGCGACGTGCGCTTCGCGAAGGACAAGACGCCCTACAAGACGCATCAGGGCGCGTTCGTCGCGGCCGGTCCGCGGACGGGGTGGTACTTCGAGATCTCGCCCCGCGGCACCCGGGTCGGCGCCGGCTTCTACGACGCCGACGGCCCCACCCTCGCGGCGATCCGCGAGGCGATGGCCGACGAGAAGACGGGCAAGGCGCTCGACCGGCTCCTGCGGAAGCTGGAGAAGGACGGCTTCGAGGTCGGCGGCGAGCAGCTGAAGACCTCACCCCGCGGCTACGACGCCGACCACCCGCGCATCCACCTGCTGCGGCGCAAGCAGCTCTTCGTCGGCCGGTCCTACGGCTTCGATGCGGACGCGATCGACGCCGGTCTGGTCGACCGGGTGCGCGAGGACTGGCGGTCGCTGCGGCCGCTCGTCAGCTGGCTGCGCGCGGTCCCGGTCGGCTGACACCCATGATCGTCACCTTCGACCTCTTCAGCGCCCTGACCGACACCCGCACCGGCGCCTCGCGAACCTTCGCCGCGATCGCGGCCGAGCGCGGTTGGGACCTCTCCGGCGAGACGGTCTACGACACCTGGGACGGCCACAACAAGGCGCTCCAGCGCGAAGCGCGCCCGCCGACCAGCTTCCGCGAGGTCTCGCGCACGGCCCTCGAGGCGGCGTACGCCGACCTGGGGCTCGACGCCGCGCTCGCGCCGAGCGACCTCGCCCGGCTGCACGAGACGATCCCCGACTGGCCGCTGTGGCCCGACGTCGCGGCCGGGGTGGCCGCGGTGGCCGGCCTGGACCGGGTCACCGGGGTCGGGCTGCTCTCCAACGTCGACGACGACCTCGCCCGACTGACCCGCGCGCACGCGCTGGTCGACCCCGACCTCGTGCTCAGCTCCCAGCGGCTCGGCGCCTTCAAGCCCAGTGCGGAGATCTACACGCGAGCCGTCGACGCCGTCGCGCCAGCGCGCCTGGTCCACGTGGCCGCCTCGGCGAGGGACGTACGAGGTGCGCTCGAGGCCGGCATCACCGCCGTCCGGCTCGCGCGGCCCGGGCACGTCGTCGACCCGACCGGTCCGCGGCCCCCGCACGAGGTGCGGGACGCCGCGGAGCTGGCTGCCGTGGTCGCCGGGCTCTGAGCCGGTCGCGTCGGGCTCAGACGGTCGGCACGACCAGGACCGCCCACGCCACGACCGGTGCGATGACCACGATCGACATCCCCCACTGCATCAGGCGCTTGAAGACCAGCTCGCGCTGGTCGGGCTCGGCGTTGGCCACGACGAGCGCGCCGTTGGTGGAGAACGGGCTGCAGTCGACGACCGAGCTGGAGATGGCGAGGGCGGCGATGAGACCGACCGCGCTGACCTGGTCGGTGAGCAGGAAGGGCACGGCGAGCGGGATGAGCGCGCCGATGATCCCGGTGGTCGAGGCGAAGGCGGACACCACGGCGCCGATCAGGCAGATCAGCACGGCCGCGACGAGCGGCGCGCCGACGCCGGCCACCCCGTCGCCCAGCCAGTCGACGACGCCCTGGTTCTGCAGCAGCGTGACGTAGGTGACGATGCCGCCGATCAGGAGCACGGTGCCCCAGCTGATCTTCTCGACCGCGCCCTTCGCGGAGGCAGGGAACGCGAGGGTGAGCGCGACGGCGATGGTCAGGGCGGTAAAGCCGACGTCGAGGTCGAAGCCGAGCGCCCCGACCATCAGCGCGACCAGGCCGAACAGCGTGACGCCGCGCTGCAGGTTGAGCACGCTCGGGTCGTCGGCAGCCGCGCCTGCGGAGCCGGCCGAGCGCCTCGCCTCGACGGCCGGGTGCGGGGCGCCTGTGCTGCCGCCGGCACGGGTGGCGGCGTAGGACGCGTGCTCGGCCTCCGCCCCCATGGCGGCGACGGAGACGTCCTCGCGACCGCGGGCGATCAACGCCCGGCCGCCGAAGGCCAGGTAGGTCACGGCGGCGATCACGGTGGCGGCCAGGAAGGTGGAGAAGAACAGGAAGGTCTGGCTCCCCGGCAGGTCGTTGCTCTCGACGACGCCGTTGGTGATCGAGCCGAAGATGCCGATCGGCGAGAAGCTCCCGGCGGTCGCGCCCTGCACGACCATCATGCCCATCATCACCGGGTGGATCTGGTAGCGGACCGCGAAGCCCATCGCGACCGGAGCGACGATCGCGACGGCCGCCGGGCTGACGGCTCCGATCGCCGTGACGATCGCGCAGACCACGAACATGGCCCACGGCACGAGGGCCACGCGCCCGCCGACGGCGCGCACCGACGCATGCACGATCCAGTCGACGGTGCCGTTGTTCTTGGCGAGGGCGAACAGGTAGGTCACCCCGACGAGGATCACGAACAGCCCGCTCGGGAAGCCGGCGAGGACGTCGTCGGTGGTGGCGTCGTAGACCGCCAGGCCCACGATGAACGACGCCACCAGGGCGAGCGCGCCCATGTTGACGCCGCGCACGGTGGCGACGAGGAAGACGATCGCGAGGACCGCCAGGGAGATCAGTTCGTGTGACACGAGGTCCACCTTGCTGGGTTGGGACGAGGCGCCCGAGGGGCCGGTGTGACGCGCATCATGCCAGTGGCTAGGCCACCTGACAACCAGACCACTTCCTCAGTAGAGTGGCCCCATGGCCGAGCCGCCCCGCAGGAACCTGCCGCCGCTGCGCCGCGAGCGGCTCTACGAGAGCCTGGCCGCGCACATCTCCGACTTCATCGAGGCCCAGGGCCTGGTGGGAGGCGACCGGTTGCCGCCCGAGCGACAGCTGGCCGCCGAGCTGGGGGTCAGCCGCGCCACCCTGTCGCGGGCCCTCGCCTCGCTCGAGACGCGCGGGCGCATCGAGGTGCGCCACGGCGTCGGCGCCCTCGTCCGCGATGTCGACCACGGCGTCGACTCGCGCCTGCAGGCGCGGGTCGACACCCGCCCCCTCGCCGAGGTGGCCGGCGCTCGCGAGTCGATGCTCGCCGGGCTCGCGCGTGCCGCATCCGTGCACCCGAATGCCTCGCTCCGGCTCGCCATGCTCGCCGACGACGGCCGCCCGCGCACCTTCGAGCACACCTGGCGGTGCGTACGCCGCCTCGCCGACTCGCCGCTGCTCGTCGACCTCGACGACCTCCTGGCCGACAAGGCCCCCGCCCCGCCCGACTCCCCCGCGCTCCGCCGCTCGCTCGACGAGCTCTCCGACGCGATCATCCGGGGTGATGCGAGTGCCGCAGCCGTGGCCTGCCTGGGGATGCTCGCCACCGCCTGAGCAGGGAGCGCCAGTGGCCTGACCTCCAGGACTCCGTGTCCCGAGCGCAGCACCTCCCGACCCGGCGCTGCCTGCGCGTCCCGTCCGGCGCCCGACCTGCGGAGTTCGACCTCGCGCGGCGCCGTGTTCACGCGGCGTTCGGCCGCGCGGACGAGGCTCGCGCCATGGCGAAGAGACTGTTCATCCTGCACCTCGGCCCCCTCCCGGTGGACACGGGCTCGATGACCGAGGCCCTGGCGGTCGGCGGCGTGCAGGTCCCCGACGCGGGCGCCGACGTACTCGCGCACGCCGAGGTCGAGATCCTGCGCTCGCACAAGGCGGCCGGCCTCCGACGCAAGGAGGTCGAGGGCTCCTGGGCACGGGTGTGCCGGCGGGCCCGCAAGACCGGGACGGACTGCTTCGTGAGCGTGCCGGGGTGGTTCGAGGCCACGCCCGAGCAGGCAGCTCTGGCGCTCGACGGCTTCGCCGCGGACTTCCGGGTCGTGCTCGTGGCGACCAGCGGCTTCGGCGAGCCGCCGCGGAGCTGGATGTCGCTGGTGAACGAGGACCGCTCACACGTCCTGCCCGCCCACCTCAGCGATGAGCAGCTCGCCGCGCAGGTGGCGCGGATCGCCCTCATGGAGGAGGAGGCCCGCCTCGACCGCCGCCTCGCCAAGGTGGCGCGACGACGCAGGCTGCTCGACCGCAGGCCGGCCGCCTGAAGCAGTCCGTCAGTGCGGCTGCCAGGCGTCGTCGTCCTCGGTGAGGGCTGCGACCTCCGGCGGGAGCGTGCCGTCGGCGAGCTGTTGGATGGTGACCTGCTCGAAGACGTTGCGCAGCGAGTGCCGGGCTGCGATCCACACGTGCTGCAGCACCTGCGCGCTGTCGTCGTACTCGACCGCCTCGGGACGCAGGCCGTAGACCGAGACGAGCGGGCCGTCGACGGCGCGGATCACGTCGGCGACGGTCACCGACTCGGGCTTGCGCGCGAAGCGCCAGCCACCGGACTGGCCGCGCTGCGACACCACGATGTCAGCGCGCCGCAGGTCGGCCAGGATGGCCTGGAGGAAGCCGTGCGGGATGGACTGCGCCTTGCCGAGCTGCTCGGCGCTGACCGCGGTCCCGTCAGCGCGCACCGCGATCTCGATCAGGGCCCGGAGGGCGTAGTCGGCCTTGGCGGAGACGCGCATATGGCCAGTTTGTCAGATATGTCGGCCGAGACACTGTTCTTGGTCGCCCCGGCCACCGGCACGCGCGTACGCCGCTCCCGCGGGGCAGGAACGGCGTACGTCGTCGAGCTGTGCGTCAGGCCGTCGCGGTCTCGAGCTCCGGCTCGTCGACCCGGGCGGCGCGGGACAGGCGCTCCTGCTTGACGGCCCACACGATGGCCGAGATCCACAGCACGAAGATGGTCGCGGCGGTGACGGCGACGCCGACACCGGGGACGCCGACCGCCTCGAGCAGCGTCTTGGAGTTGGTCAGGATGATCAGGCCGCCGGCGGCGGTGCCGAGCACACGTGCGGCGAGGTGCTTGACCAGCCAGGCGGCGATCGGCGCCGCGATCACGCCGCCGGCGAGCAGCGCGCCGGCGTAGCCCCAGTTGATCCCGGCAGACCCGAGGCCGACGAGGAAGCCGAGCGAGGCGCCGACGGCCACGACGAACTCCGAGGTGTCGATGGAGCCGACGACCTTGCGCGGCTCGAGCCGGCCGCTGGAGAGCAGCGACGTGGTGCCGACCGGGCCCCAGCCGCCGCCACCGACGGCGTCGAGCGTGCCGGCGACGAGGCCCATCGGTGCGAGGAAGGCCACGGACGGGCGCCCCTTGAAGGTCGGGCGAGCACCGCCGAGGCGCAGGAAGCGGTAGACGACGTAGAAGCCGAGGCTCAGCAGGATGATCGCCACGACCGGCTTGGCGACCGCGGCGTCCATGTTCGAGAGCAGGGTGGCGCCGAGGAACGCTCCGACGAAGCCCGGCACCGCCAGGATCGAGACGGTGCGCCAGTCGACGTTGCCGAACTTGTGGTGCGAGGCGCCGGACACGAGCGAGGTGCCGAGCTCGGAGAAGTGGACCGCGGCCGACGCGGCGGCGGGCGCGACACCGGCTGCCAGCAGCAGGGTCGAGGAGGTCACGCCATAGGCCATGCCCAGGGAACCGTCGATGAGCTGGGCGATGAGGCCCACGACACCGAGAACGAGGAGCTTGCGCATGTTGCGGGGGTCCTTCCGGGACTGGTCGCCACGCCGATAGTCGTGCGACTGGGGTAAGTCAGGTGAAAGAGTAGACATAGATGAGGCGATAGACAAAGCCGACTATCTGGCCGGCGTGTCGATCCCCCCACCCGGACCGGGATTCCGGCGTTCATGTTGCGTCGGGGCCGATCGCGAGGCATCCTTTAGTTACCGGTGAGTAGAACTACTCAGTAGCGCTCGCCCCCGAGACCGCAGACCCGCACAGGAACAGGTGGAAGCTGTGAGCCACTACAAGACCAACCTCCGCGACATCGAGTTCAACCTCTTCGAGGTGCTCGGCCGGGACGCCGTGCTCGGCACCGGACCGTTCGGCGAGGTCGACGGCGAGAGCGCGCGCGAGATCCTCCGCGAGGTCGAGCGCCTCTCCCGCGAGGACCTGGCCGCGTCCTACGAGGACAGCGACCGCAACCCGCCCGTCTTCGACCCGGCCACCCACACCGCTCCCGTGCCGGAGTCGTTCAAGGCCAGCTACCAGGCCTGGATGGATGCCGAGTTCTGGCGCCTGCAGGTCTTCGAGGAGATGGGCGGCACCCCGGCCCCGTCGTCGCTCATCTGGGCGATCGGCGAGATGGTGCTCGGCGCCAACGCCCCGGTGTGGATGTACGCCGCCGGCCCGGCGTTCGCCAACGTCGTGCACCGCAACGGCAACGACCGCGACAAGGCCGTCGCCCAGCACATGGTCGACCGCCAGTGGGGCTGCACCATGGTGCTCACCGAGCCCGACGCCGGCTCCGACGTGGGCGCCGGCCGCGCGAAGGCCGTCCCCAACGAGGACGGCTCGTGGAACATCACGGGCGTCAAGCGCTTCATCACCAGCGCCACCCACGACATGAGCGAGAACATCATGCACCTCGTCCTCGCGCGCCCCGAGGGCGTCGAGGGCGTCGGCGGCCCGGGCACGAAGGGCCTCTCGCTCTTCTGGATGCCCGAGCACCACTTCGACCCCGAGACCGGCGAGCTCACCGGTGAGCGCAACGGCGTCTACGTCACCAACGTCGAGCACAAGATGGGCATCAAGGTGTCCAACACCTGCGAGGTCACCTTCGGCGACCCGCAGGTCGGCGGCGGCGAGCCCGCCAAGGGCTGGCTGCTCGGCGAGGTCCACGACGGCATCGCCCAGATGTTCCAGGTCATCGAGAACGCCCGCATGATGGTCGGCACCAAGGCCATCGCCACGCTCTCCGCCGGCTACCTCAACGCCCTCGACTACGCCAAGGAGCGCGTCCAGGGCGCCGACCTCACCCAGGCCGCCGACAAGACCGCGCCGCGCGTCACGATCACCCACCACCCCGACGTACGCCGCTCGCTGATGACGCAGAAGTCGTTCGCCGAGGCGATGCGCGCGCTGGTGCTCTACACCGCCACGTGGCAGGACCAGGTGATGATCGCCGAGCACGAGGGCACCGCCGACTCCGACGAGGCCCGCCTCGCCGCCGCGGTCAACGACCTGCTGCTCCCGATCGTCAAGGGCTACGGCTCCGAGCGCTCGTGGGTGCTGCTGGGCACCGAGTCGCTGCAGACCTTCGGCGGCTCCGGCTTCCTGCAGGAGTACCCGATCGAGCAGTACGTCCGCGACGCCAAGATCGACACCCTCTACGAGGGCACCACCGCGATCCAGGGCCAGGACTTCTTCTTCCGCAAGATCGTCAAGGACCAGGGCCGCGCGCTGGGTCACCTCGCGAAGGAGATCGAGGGCTTCATCGCCTCCGAGGCCGGCAACGGTCGCCTCAAGAACGAGCGCGCCCTGCTCGCCACCGCCCTCGAGGACGCCAACGCCGTCGTCGGCCACATGATCAACGACCTCATGTCGTCGGCCGAGGAGCTGCGCAACATCTACAAGGTGGGCCTCAACACCTCCCGCCTGCTGATGGTGCTCGGCGACGTCGTGTGCGCCTGGCTGCTGCTCCGGCAGGCCGACGTCGCGCTGGAGAAGCTGGCCGGCGACGTCTCGGACAAGGACAAGGCGTTCTACGAGGGCAAGGTCGCCGCCGCCCAGTTCTTCGCCCAGACCAACCTGCCGAAGATCAGCGCCGAGCGCGCCATCGCCGAGGCCACCACCCTCGAGCTGATGGACCTCGACGAGGCGTCCTTCTGATCGTCTGACCCGCCCGCCGGGTTGGTCCCGGTAACTGGTCGAAACTGTCACTCCCGCCCCCACTGATGGGGGCGGGAGTGCTGCTTTCGGGCAGTTACCGGGCGAGCAGCCGATGACAGGTGTCACGGGAGGGTCGTGACACTTCGGCGAGGGACGCGAGGCCGTACGACGGCACGCTGGACGCATGATCACCCCAGCCATCCATGCCACCGGACTTCGCAAGGCCTTCCGCTCGACCGACGGCACCCCCGTGGTCGCGGTCGACGACGTCGACCTGACGGTCCGGCCGGGCGAGATCGTGGCGTTCCTCGGCCCCAACGGCGCCGGCAAGACCACGACGGTCGACATGCTGCTCGGCCTCACCGCGCCCGATGCCGGCACGATCGAGGTCTACGGCACCTCACCGGCCGACGCCGTACGGCAGGGGCGGGTGTCCGCGGTCATGCAGACCGGCGGCCTGCTCAACGACTTCACCGTCCGCGAGACGGTGCGCGCCATCGCCGCGCTGCACGGCCGCTCGGACCGGGTCGAGGTGGTGCTCGAGCGCGCCCGCCTGACCGACCTCGCCGGCAGGCGCGTCGAGGCGTGCTCGGGCGGCGAGCAGCAGCGGCTGAAGTTCGCGCTCGCCCTGCTGCCCGACCCCGACCTGGTCGTCCTCGACGAGCCGACGACCGGCATGGACGTCGGGGCGCGGCAGGAGTTCTGGCGGGCGATGCGCGAGGACGCCGCCCTGGGCCGCACCATCGTCTTCGCCACCCACTACCTCGCCGAGGCCGACGAGTTCGCCGAGCGCACCGTCCTGATGAACCACGGCCGGATCGTCCACGACGCCCCGACCACCGACGTGCGGGCGGCGTACGGCGGGCGCACCCTCACCTTCCGTCCGCCGGCCCACGTGGTGGGCACGGACGGGATCGACGCCGCCTGGCTGGACCGGGTGCGCCGCGCCCTCGAACCCCTCGGCGTCACCGACCTCGACGTCTCCGCCGCGAGCCTCGAGGCCGCCTTCCTCGCCCTGACCGCCGAGCCCGAGCTCGAAGGAGCCACCCGATGAGCACCGAGATGATCACCACGACCCTCACCGACCCGCGTGCCTCGGACGGCGTACGCGCCACGCCCCGGCCGGAGATGATCACCTATGCGCGCCTCGACCTGCGCCGCCAGCTGCGCGACCGCATCGGGATGTTCTTCGTCGTGGGCCTGCCGACCTTCATGTTCCTCGTCTTCGGCATCGGCTCCGACGACCCGGTCGGCAGCGGCAATGTCGCGATGTACGTGATGATCTCGATGGCCGCCTACGGCGCCGTCACCGCGACCACCAGCGTCGCCGGGAGCGCCGCGACCGAGCAGGTGATGGGTTGGGGCCGCCAGCTCGGCCTGACGCCCATGCGGCCGGTCGCGTTCGTGGCGGCCAAGGCGGCCGTCGCCATGGCCGTCGCCGCCGTCCCGGTGATCGCCATCTTCGCCATCGGTGCCGCCACCGGCGCGAGGGGGCACTGGTCGGACTGGGTGCTGTCCGGCGCCCTGGTGTGGCTGGGGTCCGCCATGTTCGCGGTCTACGGGCTCGCGATCTGCCTGGTCGTCCGGGGCAGCAACGCGGCCAGCATCGCCTCGGGGATGATCGTGGTGCTCGCCTTCCTGGGCAACGTCTTCACGCCGATGAGCGGCTTCATGCTCGACCTCGGCCGGTTCACGCCCCTCTACGGGTACGTCGCCCTGGCCCGCTTCCCGCTCACCGACGGGTGGCTGCCGGTGGCGGGCCGCGACCCGCTGTGGCTGCCGGTCGCTAACGTGCTCGCGTGGACGGTGATCTTCGGGCTGGTGGCCCTGTGGGGCGTACGCCGGAGCCGGGCGCGCACGTGACAGCGACGCCGGACCCGACGCCGCTGCCGGACAACCCCTGGGAGAAGTGGGGGTGGGCCTTCGCGGCCATCTGGCTGGTCTTCCTCGCCTTCCCGATCATCGCGGTCGTCGAGTCAGAGGTGGGCCTGCCGGCGAAGGTCTTCGCGATGCTCTGCATCGCCGGGTTCGCGGTGGCCAACGTGCTCGGCTACTCCTCACGGCTCAGGCCGTGGTGGGCCCTGGGCCTGATGGTCGCGCTGGCACTCGCGACGGCACCCGTGATCGGGATCGGGGTCATCTCCTTCACGCCCTACCTCGCGATCCTGTCGGCGCTCCGGCTGCCGAGCCCGGCCTGGAAGTGGGCCGTGGGGCTCTGGGCAGCCTTCCCGGTGCTGTCGCTGCTCGACATCGACGGCTTCCCGACCTTCTTCTTCCTCATGCTGTGGCCGATCATGATCGGCGGCGTCATGCTGCGGCTCTTCGGCGAGCGGGAGTACCTCGCGAACGCCGCCCTCCGCGAGCACGTGGTGGTCGTCGAGCGCGAGCGGGTGGCCCGCGACGTGCACGACGTGCTGGGCCACTCGTTGACCGCCCTGTCCGTGAAGGCCGAGCTCGCCGCGCGGCTCATCGACATCGACCCGGCCCGCGCGAAGCAGGAGCTGGAGTCCATCCAGGCCACCGCGCGGCAGGCGCTGGCCGAGGTACGGGCGACGGTCGGCGGGCTGCGCGCCGGCAACCTCGAGGCCGAGCTCGCTGCCGCGCCCCGCGTGCTGGCGGACGCCGGCATCACCACGACCGTCGACGGCACGGTCGCCGACACCGACCCGCGTCACCGGGCGCTGCTGGCCTGGGTGCTGCGCGAGGCCGTCACCAACGTCGTACGCCACTCGCGGGCGCGCTCGGTGCGCATCGAGCTCGGCCCGGCCGGCATCGTCGTGGTCGACGACGGCCGGGGCTGCGACGGCGCTGAGGGAAACGGCCTGCGCGGCATGCGCGAGCGCGTCACCGGGGTGGGCGGCACCCTCGACGTCGGACCGGCCACGCCCGGCACGCGGGTGGAGGTGGTCCTGCCGTGATCAGGCTGCTGCTGGCCGACGACCAGGCCCTCGTGCGCGGCGCCCTCGCCGCGCTGCTCGACCTCGAGTCCGACCTCGAGGTGGTGGCGCAGGTCGGCCGCGGCGACGAGGTCGTCGACGCCGCCCGCGCCTCGGGCGCCGAGGTCTGCCTGCTCGACATCGAGATGCCGGGCCTCAACGGCATCGACGCCGCCGCGGCCCTGCGACGTGAGCTGCCCGGCGTACGGTCCCTGGTCGTGACGACCTTCGGCCGGCCCGGCTACGTCCGCCGGGCCATCGAGGCCGGCGCCTCGGGCTTCGTCGTCAAGGACACCCCGGCCCGGCAGCTCGCCGACGCCGTACGACGGGTCCACGCCGGCCTGCGGGTGATCGACCCCGACCTCGCCGCCGAGTCGCTGATCGACGGGCCGAGCCCGCTCACCGGCCGCGAGCGCGAGCTGCTGACGTACGCCCTCGACGGGTCACCGGTCTCCGCGATCGCCGCACGCGTGCACCTCTCGGAGGGCACGGTCCGCAACCACCTCTCGGCCGCGATCGGCAAGACCGGGGCCACCACCCGCAGCGAGGCCGCGCGGATCGCGCAGGAGCGCGGCTGGCTGTAGGCCCCGGATCCGGTCGGAGGTTCCGCGTCACGGATCGGGGGCGGCGACGTCTCCTCTTCGAGGACGCCGGGCCGACGGACGGGTTGCAGAAACATGGAGATCGACTGCGTGACGCCGTACGAGCAGGAGGTCGTCTTCAGCGTCGCCTTCTGGCAGGGGTGCGAGCGCGAGGCCGCCCAGCTGCTTCGAGGTCTGACCGGCGTCGACGACGAGTAGGTCGGCTGCGGTGCGCCGTGGGGAACCAGACGCACCCGAATCGGGGCGTTCGAGGTGCCGTTGGTTCCCCGGACGGAGCCGCCTCAGACGTCCCGGCGCTCCTCGACGTGGGTGGTCTTCGAGCGCTGGTTGTTCATGACCAGGCCGAGCACGAGCGCGAGGACGCCTGCGATCACCAGGATCCAGCCGACGGTGGCCGGGTCCACGACCTCCTGGACGGAGTCGGGGAACTCCTTGACCGCGAAGAGGAGGATCAGGCCGATGACGAGCAGCAGGATGCCGAGTCCCATTCCCATGACGACTCCTTCGTGAGGCGGTGCGGGCGCGGCCACCGGGTCCGGCCGCTCCCGCCAGCGTAGGGGCGCGAGGCGCGGAAGTCCGGTACCCCCGCGCCCCGGGCGACGTCCCGGGTGCTCCGTCCGACGCATGCGTTCAGGTGAGGCACCGTGCACGCACCTGTCCCCGCCTCCCCCTACGCTCCTGTCCATGACACAGCCCGGCGACGTCCCCACCGACCAGGACAGGCTCGCCGCCCTCGTCGCGATCTGGTGGGGGGCGATCGACTCCTTCACCCGCGTGCTGGAGCACGTCGCCGACGACCAGTGGTCCGCCCCGACCGACCTGCCCGGGTGGGACGTCCGGGCCGTCGCGGCCCACACCGCCCACCTCGAGGCGCTGCTGGCCGGGCGACCGCACGAGGAGGTGGAGATCGGTGATGCGCCGCACGCGCACGGGATGATGGGCCGCTTCACCGAGCAGGGCGTGCTGGCCCGGCGTGACGAGACCCCCGACGACCTCATCACCGAGATCCGCGAGTCGACGACCGCCCGCCACACCCAGCTCCTGGCCGACCCGCCCACCGACGCCTCGGCGCCCGCACCGGGCGTCTTCGGCGCGATCGGCTGGACGACCGGCCTGCTGCTGCGCAACCGCCCGCTCGACGTGTGGATGCACGAGCAGGACGTGCGCCGCGCGCTGGCGATGCCGGGCAACCTCGACTCGGCAGCGGCGATCCACACGGCCGACTACCTCATGGAGAGCCTGCCCTACGTCGTCGCCAAGCGCGCGCAGGCGCCGGTCGGGTCCGTCGTACGCCTCGAGGTGGCCGACCACGCGCCGATGACCGTGGCCGTCGGCGAGGACGGTCGTGGTCGTCACGCCGAGCCCGAGGACGGCGAGCCGACCACCATCCTCTCCATGGAGCGCGAGACCTTCGTCCTGCTCGCCGGCGGGCGGCGCACCGCCGCCGCGGACGACGTACGCCTCACCGGTGACACCGAGCTCGGCGAGCGTGTCGTCGCCTCGCTCGGCGTGACGCCGTGAGCGGCGCCTGGACGCCTGCCGACATCGGCGACCTGACCGGCCGCACGGCCGTCGTCACCGGGCCGACGCTGGGCGGGCTCGGCTTCCACACCGCGCTCGAGCTCGTCCGTCAGGGCGCCCGCGTGGTGCTCGCCGGTCGTACGCCGGACAAGCTGGAGGCCGCGGCCTCGGCGCTCGCGGCCGAGGTGCCCGGCGCGGCGACGGAGGCACTGGTCGTCGACCTGTCCGACCTCTCGTCCGTACGGGCGGCGGGCGCTGCGGCCACGCGCTTCGGGCCGATCCACCTGCTCGTCAACAACGCCGGTGTCATGGCTCCGCCGCTGAGCCGCACGACCGACGGGTTGGAGTCGCAGATGGCGACCAACCACTTCGGGCCGTTCCTCCTCACCGGGCTGCTGCTCGACCAGCTGGCCGCATCGGGCGACGGTCGCGTCGTGACGCTGTCCTCGCAGATGCACCGCGTCGCACGGTCCGCCCCGGTCGGCGATCCGCGGACGCCGCGCCGCCACAGCAGGTGGCACACCTACGGCCAGACCAAGCTCGCCAACCTGCTCTTCACCTTCGAGCTCGACCGCCGGCTCCGGCAGGCCGGGACACCGGTGCGTGCGCTGGCCGCGCACCCGGGCTTCGCCGGCACCCACCTCGCCGTCAACGGCCAGCTCGGCACCACCCGCGGGCGTCGGGCGGCGATCCTGGACGGCGCGGTCAAGATGGTCTCCCAATCCGCCGAGGCGGGCGCCCGGCCGACGCTGATGGCCGCGACGGCCGACCTCCCGGGATCGACCTACGTCGGGCCGAGCGGTCCCGGTGAGGCGTCCGGCCCGCCCCAGGTCGTCGGCACGGCACGGCTGGCGCGCGACGAGGTGGCGCAGCGGCGGCTGTGGGAGACCAGCGAGGAGACCGTCGGGCTGGCCTGGCTCTAGCGGCGGTCGTGCACCCGCACCAGGCCGGCCCTCGTGCCGAGGTAGGCCGAGCCGTCCCGGCCGAGCACGACGGACGAGCGACCGCTCCCGGCGAGCAGCCCGGTGCCGGCGCGCACGCCCCAGCGCCTGCGGCCGGAGTCGGCGTCGATCGCCGTCAGGTACCACGCGCTGACGCCGGTGACCGACGGCCGCTTGGCCCAGGCGTAGATCAGCCCGTTGGGCCGGCTGATCACGGCACCGGACGACGGGGACACCGCGTCGCTGGTCCAGGTCACCGCGCACCCGTCGTCGACGAGGTCCACCCGGGCGACGCCCGCGCCCGCCGTGAAGCCGAGCACCGAGCGGCGCGATGACGCGTAGCCGGCGTCGTTGGCGACCACGACCCCCGCGCCGAGGTCGGCCAACGTGCTGCGGGTGGCGCCCTCCCCCTTCTCGAACACGGACTGGCGGCACACCGTCCGTCCGTCGTCGCGGGCGAGGAACCGCACCCCCAGCCGGTCGTCGACCTCGTCGGTGATCGCGACCGTCCCGCGGTCGAGCAGCACCGGCGCCGAGCCGCTCACCCCGTCGTACTCACTGCGCCAGGTGGGCTGCGGCGTGCCGTCGCCGCCGACCACGAGGCGGTGCACGGCCTCGTCGGTGACGACGTACGCCGCCCCCGCGTCGACCGCGACCTCCTGACCGACCTCCTCGCCCAGGTCGACGACGCCGACCTGGCCGGTCGCGGGGTCGATCGTCCCGACGAGCCCGGCGTGGGAGGCCCACCAGATGCGGCCGGAGAAGTCGGGCGCGACCGAGACGAGGCAGTCGCCGTAGGGCACGTAGGGCTTGAGGTCCCACGTGGCGTCGATCCCGAGGTCGGGCTCGCCCTCGCGGGACGTCCGCACGGCCAGCACCTCGCGGTCACCGGTGGGGGCCACGGCCCGTTCGGCGTCGTCGAGGTAGAGGGACTCTCCGTCGCAGGGTGAGCCCTCGCGCAGGTCGGGCAGGTCCTGCGACGCCACCGGCCGCAGGGTCTGGGGGTCGACGACACGCAGCGTGCGGCTGTCGCCGGCGGCGCAGAGCGCGACGAGGAACCCGGGCGTGGTCTGCTCGAGCCGGCCACACCGCTCGAGGCCGAACCACGCCGTGTCGACCTCGGGCTGCAGGCCGAGCGGCCCCGGACGGTCCGCCGGCTCGCCCGCGGAGCGATGGGGGTTGGCCGGGACCTCCTCGGCCGCCACCGGGTGGGGCGAGGCCGGGCGGCCGACGTACGACGGACCGGCCCAGGCTCCAGGGGCGGGTGGGATCGGCAGCCATCCGTCGGGGACGACCACGGCCGCGAGGCCGAGGGCCGCGACGACACCGGCCGTCCAGGCCATCACGCGGCGACTGACGTGGAGGTTGTCCTGCACCCACCAACGGATGCGGGGGACGGCGAGGAGCGCCGCGGCGAGGACCAGGACGACCGGTCCCTGCGCGAGCCACAGCAGCAGCACCGCGCCGACCAGCCAGAACACCGGGCGACTGTAGGTGAGTCACACGCGTCCCACCGGGAGGCGCATCGGGGACCACCCCGATGCGTGCGTCACACGTCAGTCAGCAGGAGGGCGGGGCAGGGGCGCGGTCACGGTGAGCTCGGCGAAGAAGCCCTGGCCGCCACCGCTGCGCAGGAACACCCGGGAGCGCCGGGGTGCTCGCCGGCGGGCGTGCGGAGCCTCGTGGATCGGGATGACGTCGGCGTCGTGGCCCTCGTCGGCCTCGGCCGCGGGCCGGGCGACCAACGAACCGGTGAACTGCTCGAGCGACTTGATGCGGCCGGTGAGATCGATCCCCTGGGTGTCTCGGTCGTGCTTCATCGGCGGACTCCTTCTGTCTCCACCTGACGGCCCCCCACGGGCCGCCTGAGAAGCACAGTAGGAGCGGCGCCGACGCACTTCCTTTACTCATGGAAGTCTGCGCGAAGCCTTCGGGAGACGGTCCAGACCAGGCATGTCGAGTCCTCGGGATCCTTGACCGGCGCTCCGGTCAGGGCGCCGCCCGACACCCTGCAGGCAGTTCGCGCGCCAGCGCCCGAGCCTCACGCTCAGCCGTGCGCGGCGAGCCACGAACTGCCTGCATGGTGCTCATGCAGAGGTGACCAACGAGCGCACCGGTCCCGGACGCACGAGAGCCGGAGGCCGTGCGACGCATGTCGTACGACCTCCGGCCCGGACCGGCACTCCCCTGTGCTGTCGGTCTGGCGTTCTCAGGAGACCGGCTGGCGCACCGTGGACCCCACGTCCACGGCGCCGCGCGGCCGCGGCACCGACGGCCGCGCCTCAGCGCTGACGTCGTTGCCGGGCTCTCCCACGGAGCCGATGCGGATCATCGGGCCACGCCCGATGCGCCGGTCATCCTGATGGTGGTGCTCGTGGTCATCTCGTCCTCCCCGTGTCGAGTGCTCACGACAAGAAGGATGCTCTGGGCGCCGATCTGATACATCCGTGTTTCTACCGAGGTCCAGACCAGTCGCCGGGCACGGCCGAGGGTGGCCGCGCCACGGCGCCACACCAGCCTCAGGCGGCGGCCCGGGCCTCGCTCTCGAGCTTGCGGCCGAGCAGGCGGCGGGTGCGGCGGTCGCCGGTGGCCATCTTGTAGAGGATGGCCAGCTGCTGGGGCGCGTTCTTCTTGTTGGTCGTCGCGAGCCAGCCGTTGGGCAGCGAGAGGCGGACGACCTTGTGCCAGGCGGAGTAGACCTGCTGCGGCATCGGGCGCGCGCAGTAGGTCAGGTCGTACTTCTCGAAGAGGGCCTGCACCTTGGGCGCGACCTCGGCGTAGCGGTTGGACGGCAGGTCCGGGAAGAGGTGGTGCTCGATCTGGTGCGACAGGTTGCCGGTCATCAGGTGGAGGAACTTCGAGCCGGAGATGTTGGCGCTGCCGAGCATCTGGCGGACGTACCACTCGCCCTTGGTCTCGCCCTCGATCGAGCGCTTCTCGAAGGTCTCGACGCCCTCGGGGAAGTGGCCGCAGAGGATGACGGAGTTGGACCACAGGTTGCGCACGACGTTGGCGGTGAAGTTGGCCGCGAGGGTCGGGAGGAAGGAACCGGTCGGGATCGACAGCGCCGGGTGGACGACGTAGTCCTTCGTCGCCTGCTTGCGGATCTTGCCGAGGACGGCCTTCACGCGGCGGCGGAACTCGGGGTCCTTGGTCTGCTTCTTCTTGATCACCGCGCCGAGCTCGAGGTCGTAGGCGGCGATGCCGTACTCGAAGAAGACGGCGTTGATGAAGCAGAAGACCGGCTGGGCGAGCGAGGCAGGGGTCCAGGTCTGGTCCTCGTCGACGCGCATGATGCCGTAGCCGAGGTCGTTGTCCTTGCCGATGACGTTGGTGTAGGTGTGGTGGAGCTCGTTGTGGCTGTGCTTCCACTGCTCGGCCGGCGAGGCCATGTCCCACTCCCACGTCGAGGAGTGGATCTTGGGGTCGCGCATCCAGTCCCACTGGCCGTGGAGGATGTTGTGGCCGATCTCCATGTTGTCGAGGATCTTGGAGATGCTGAGGCCCGCGGTGCCGAGCACCCACGCCGGGGGGAACGCGCTGAAGAGCAGCACGGCGCGCGAGCCGAGCTCGATCTTGCGCTGGGTGTCGATGACACGCCGGATGTACGCCGCGTCGCTCGCGCCGCGGCTGTCGATGACGTCCTGGCGGATGGCGTCGAGCTCGATGCCGATCTGCTCGATGTCGGCCTCGGTGAGGTGGGCGATCGGGTTGGTCTGGCCGAGCACGGCCTTCTTCTGCACGGTGGTCATGGCGCTCTCCTGGGGGTGTCGGGGAGGTCGGGTGTCAGTGGTCGATGTGGCACGGGCCGGCGGCGGCGTTGATGCAGGTCTGCACCTTGAGGTCGCCGGTCTCGCCGGGCACGGCGGTGGTGATCGCGCCGTTGCGGAGGTCGCGCACGCTGCCCTCGCGCAGGGGGATGACGCAGCCCATGCAGATGCCCATCCGGCATCCGCTCGGCATCAGCATCCCGGCGTCCTCGGCGGCGTCGAGGATGGGCGTCGCACCGTCGAGCTCGAGGGTGGTGCCCGAGCTGAAGGTGACGGTGCCGCCGTCGCCGGGCTCGACGCGGGCGGTGCGGAACTGCTCGGTCGTCAGGCTCAGGCTGGCCTCGTCGTGGTGGGCGGCGAGGGCGTCGAGCAGGCCGGCCGGCCCGCAGGCGAGCGTGGCCCGCTCGGCGAGGTCGGGGACCAGGTCGGCCAGGTCGGCGACGTCGAGCACGCCGTGCTCGTCGTCGTAGCGCGCGACGAGGCGGATGGCGCCGGCGGCGTCGAGCGCCTCGAGGTCGCGGATGAAGATCGAGTGGGGGTGGCTGGGTGCGACGTGGACGACGACGATGTCGTGCACCTCGCTGCGGGGCAGCCGGAGGACGCCCTCGTCGGTGCTCGGGAAGAGGTTGCGGAGCATGCCGATGACCGGCGTGATGCCCGAGCCGGCGGTGACCATGAGGAACTTGCCGCCCTCGGGCGGGAGCACGAACTCGCCGGCCGCCTGCTCGAGGTGGACCAGCGTGCCGGGCCGCGCCTCGTGGACGAGGTGGTTGCTGACCAGGCCGTCGGGGACGGCCTTGACGGTGATCGAGATGCGACCGTCGCGACGCGGGCCGTGGGTGAGCGAGTAGGCGCGCCACTGGCGTACGCCGTCGACGTCGATGCCGATGCGGAGGTACTGGCCGGGCACGTGGCCGGCCCAGTCGGCACCGGGACGGATGACGATGGTGGCCGCGTCCGCGGTCTCCGGGTGGACCGACTCGATGCGTCCGCGGAGGTCGGCGCCGGAGCGCAGGGGCGCGAAGAGGTCCATGAAGTCGGCCGGCAGGTAGGGCGTGGTGGCGGCCTCGGCGACCCGGACGAGCTGGTCGCCCAGTCGCCTGGTGCGCGTGGCGCCGCGTGCCGGCGGCTCGAGAGTCGTGCTCATGACACCAAATCTCGCTGATCGCCAGCAGATCTTCCTGCTCCCCGCACGTGAATCGGGGCTAGACTCTTGTTCGCAGCGAACAAAACCGACCTCAGGAGTCCCGATGGTCACTCGCCCTGTGCGCCCCGCCACACAAATACAGACGATCGTCGGTCTCGACCCGAAGGTAGCGGCCGCGCTCCGGTCGCACCTCGCCGAGGTCGCGGACAGCGCCGTGCTCACGATCGTCGACGAGGTGCCCAGCTATGCCGGCGCGTGGAGCGGCCGGATGGGCGAGGTGATCCGCAACGCGGTGCAGCTCGCGCTCGGCGGCTTCCTGACCCTCGCCACCCGCCAGGACGCGGACGCGCCCAAGGCGCCGGCCATCGAGGGTGCCTACCAGCTCGGTCGCGGCGAGGCGCGCAGCGGCCGGACGGTCGAGGCGCTGCTCGCGGCGTACCGGATCGGCGCCCGCGCCTCGTGGCGCGACATGTCGGGCGTGGCCGTGGAGGCGGGGGTCGACTCCGGACAGCTCGCGAAGTTCGCCGAGCTGGTCTTCGCCTACATCGACGAGCTGTCGGCGGCCTCGGTCGCCGGGCACACCGACGAGCTGGAGAGCAGCGGCCGCATGCGCCAGCGCAACCTCGAACGCCTCGCGAGGGCCCTGCTGACCGACGCACCCGCCGACGCCGTCGCGGCTGCGGCCGAGCGCGCGGGCTGGGAGCCGCCCGGGTCGCTGACCGCTCTCGTGCTCCCGGAGTCGCAGGTCTCCCACGCCCTGACCGCCCTCGACCCGGGCACCCTCCAGCCCAGCGACGACGTCCCGGGGCTGCCGGAGGGCCACGCCTCGCTGCTCGTGCCCGGCACCGGGTCGGCCGCGGCGCGACGTACGTTGCTCCGCGCGCTGCGCGGCACCGACGCGGTCGTCGGCCCGGGCGTGCCCTGGCTGGAGGCAGCGGCGTCGTACCGCCGGGCCCTGCGCTGCGCCGCACTCGACCTAGACGGGCTCGTCGACTCCGACGAGCACCTCGCCTCGCTGGTGCTCGCCGCCGACGCCTCCGCCCGGGAGGACCTGCGCGCGCGGGTGCTCGCCCCGCTCGCCGACCTGCGCCCCTCGACGGCCGAGAAGCTCACCGACACGCTCCGCAGCTGGCTGCTCCACCACGGCCGCCGCGACGCCGTCGCCGAGGAGCTGTTCGTGCACGCCCAGACGGTGCGCTACCGCGTGGGCCAGCTCCGGGAGATCTACGGCGACCGGCTCGAGGACCCGGCCTTCGTCCTCGACGCCACGCTCGCGCTCGCCTGACCGCCGCCGACGACGAGCGGTGCGTGGCGCAGGTTCTGAGCGCTGAGAACCTGCCTCACCCACCGCTCGTACGCCGCCCGCCGAGGAGCGGTGCGTGGCGCAGGTTCCGGCCGTGCAGAAGCTGTCTCACGCACCGCTCACGGTGTGGCGGACGCGGTCTGACCGCCGACCTCAGTCCCTGACGTACGCCGTCTCCCCGGCGACCCAGGTCACCGCGACGCGGTCGGCGAAGGACCGGAGGCGGGCGGCGTGCTCGCGCTCCGAGGGGCCGTCGAGGGGGTCGGCGTCGAGAAGGACCAGGTCGGCGGGATGACCGGCGGCGACCGTGCCCCAGCCGTCGGTGGACGCGGCGAGCGCCTCACGGGCGGTGATCGACTGCTCGGGGTGCCAGGGCTCGCGGTCGTCGCCGGAGCGGTGCACGGCCGACGCGACCGCCAGCCACGGGTCGAGCGGGGACACCGGGGCGTCGGAGCCGAGCACGACGTCGACGCCGTCGTCGAGCATCCACCGCAGCGGGAAGCACCGCTCCGCGCGACCGGGCCAGAGCCGCTCGGTCACGTCGCGGTCGTCGAGGAGGTGGGCGGGCTGGACGCTGGCGCGCACGCCGAGCCGCGCCATGCGGCGTACGTCGTCGCGGGTGGTCAGCTGAACGTGCTCGATGCCGCCGCGGGCGCCGGTCTCCTCGAAGGCGTCGAGGGCCTCGGTGACCGCGCGGTCGCCGATGGCGTGGACCGCCACGTCGAGCCCACCGGCCGCCGCCCGGGCCAGCAGGGCGCGCAGCTCCTCGGGGGCCTGGTTGGGCTGTCCCTCCTCGAAGCCGGGGACGGCCTTGTCCGCGTAGGGCTCGCAGCACCAGGCGGTGCGGGTGTTGAGCGACCCGTCGCTGATGATCTTCAGCGGCCCCATCGTCAGGCGCGGGTCGTCGGCCAGCGGGTCACCCGAGCGCAGCCCGCGGGAGAGCACGTCGTCGAGGCCGTCGGCGTAGCAGGCGTGGCGGATCCGCAGGAGGTCCGCGCCGCCCGCCCAACGAGCCGCCCAGTCCGCGACCCCGCCGCTGAACTCGAGGTCGACCAGCCCGACCACGCCCTGCGCGGCCGCAGCCTCCATCGACCGGCGGTAGGCGTCGGGGCCGGTGCCGTCCTGACCCAGCACCGATGCCAGCCGGCCGTAGGCCATGAACCACTCCGCCTCGCTGACCACGCTGTCGCGGATCGGCAGGGCGAGGGCGTAGAGCGCGACCGTGTTGAGCCAGCCGTGGTGGCCGTCGCCGGCGATCAGCACGATCGGCTGCTCGGTGTCGAGGGCGTCGAGGTCCGACACGGTCGGCATGTCGGGCCACGCGGTCGGCCGGTGCCCCCAGCCGATGACGGGCAGGTCGGGCCACTCCTCGAGCCGCTCCCGGACGAGAGCCACCGCCTCCGCGCTCGACCGTGCCCCGCCGAGGTCGAGGCGCGCGGAGGCCAGGGTCCACTGACCCAGGTGGACGTGCTGGTCCCACAGCCCCGGCATCAGCCAGCGGCCGCCGGCGTCGTACGACGTCTCGTCCCCGCCGGCCAACGTCGGTCCGACCTCGACCACGCGGGCGCCGTCGAGGCGCACGTCGACAGGACCGGGGACGGCCTCGGTGACCGCGACGAGGCGGGCGTTGCGGATCAGCATGGCGTCACGGTAGGACGTGGCGGCGGTCGCGGTCAGGACTGGGGCAGGTCGACCGCCACGCCACCCACCCAGACGGAGGTGGGCCGCCCCAGCGCCGTCACGTCTGCGGCCACGTCGCCGTCGACCACCAGCAGGTCGGCGAGGCGCCCGGCGGCGAGCCGCCCGGCGTCGACACCGCAGTCCTCGGCGGCCACCGAGGTGGCGGTCGCGAGCGCCTCGTCCACCGGCCAGCCGCCGCGGACCAGCTCGGCGATCGAGCGCCACAGGTGACCGTGCGGCTTGGCGGGCATCGCCCCGGCGTCGAGCCCCGACACCACCCGGATCCCGTGGTCGCGCAGCTTGACGGAGTTGGCCGCGGCGCGGGCGAGGTGCTCGTCGCGGTCGGTGATGCCGATGCGCTCGAGCATCTCGAGGACGTGCGGTGGCATCGCCGACACGGGCGGGAAGCGCGAGGCGTCGTTGCCGAGCGTGGGGCACACGGTCGCCCCCGCGGCCGCGACCCGGTCGAGCAGGGCCACGGGCGGGTCCGTCGCGCCCTCGGCCATGCAGGTGAAGTGCTCCAGCCCGTCGACCCCCGCGCCCAGGGCGACCTCCGCGCCGATGACGGAGTGCGCGTGGGCGACGACCCGCAGCCCGGCCGCGTGGGCCGCCTCGACCATGCGGCGCAGCGGGACCACGTCGAACTGGGCGCCGAGCTGGTCGCTGCCGGGCGTCAGGAAGCCGCCGCTCGCCATCACCTTCACCAGGTCGACGCCGCGCCCGGCTCGCTCGACCACCGCACGGTGCAGCGCGCCGGGCTCGTCCGGATCCACGTCGCCGCCGAGGAACCAGCAGTGCCCCAGGGGGATCGTGATCGGCGGCCCCGAGGCCACCACCCGGGGCAGCCCCTCGCCCTCCCGCCCGCGGTGGTCGAGCACGCGGTAGGCCACGTCGCCGAGGTCGCGGACGCTGGTCACGCCGGCCGCGACCTGGGCCCGCAGGCTGCCGGTGATCACCTCGTCCACCGCGGCGGCGGCCGCCGTGCCGGCCCACTCGAGGCTCCCCGGCGTACCCGGGAAGGCGCCCGAGGAGACGAGGTGCACGTGGCAGTCGACCAGCCCCGGCAGCAGCGTGCCGGGGACCTCGGTGACGGGTACGTCGTCCGCTGGCCGGAAGGCGGCCGCCTCCACACCGACGACCCGGTCGCCCTCGACCAGCACCGTCGCACCGCCCGGCAGGAACCGCTCGCCGTCGAACGCCCGTGCTGCCCGGACGGCCCACCGCGTGACCATCCCCCGATGGTGCGCCCCGGTGGCGGCCGGCGCACCGCGCGCGGCTGGTGGACCAGACCACCCGGCCGACTGACATGATGGAAGCGTGGAGTGGCGGGGGCCTGTAGCACTGGTCGCGCTCCTGGCGATCGGCGTCGGGGGCGGTTTCGCCGCGTCCGCACAGACCCGGGGCGGCTCGATCGGCGCCGGCGTCCCGTCCCCGGTGCCCGCGCAGGCACCGGAGATGCCGGTCGAGGCCCCGAAGCCCCCGACCCCCGACCCGGACGACCCGGCCCTCGAGCCCGACATCGCGATGAAGCCGGCCACGCTCGGCACCGGCAAGTTCGAGATCACCTTCCCCGCCCCCGTCGGCTGGACGACCAACGCCAGCGCCAGCAACGAGTGGAAGTGGAAGAAGCCGGGCACGTCCAACAACACGTACGTGATGCGGATCGAGCAGATCAACAGCCAGGACATCACGATCGAGGACGCCATCAACATCCGGATCGAGCGCCTCCGCGAGGAGCAGGACGACGTCTTCATCGTCGACCGCGGCGCCGAGACGCTCGAGTACACCTACCGCAGCAACGAGGGCAACGCCCGGCACAGCTTCATGCGCTGGCTCGACCTCGACGCCAGCGGCCAGGCCGACGTCGAGATCGTCGTCCACGGCCGCGAGCGCGACGTGGCCGGCACGCAGGACCTCATCCGCCGGGTGGGCGACGGCATGCAGGGGGCGGGCGGCGGGCCTGTCGGCTGAGCCCACCCCCACGCGCTAGATTGCGCCCGTGAACTGGCGGGGGACGGCAGTGCTCGCGCTGCTGCTCGCCATCGGAGTCGCGGCGGGGTTCGGCGCGTCCCTGGCCCTGGGCGAGAACCCGTCGGGCGGCCTCCGGGCCTCGCCCGTGCCGGCGTCCCCGAGCCTCCCGGTCGACCCGGTCC
This sequence comes from Nocardioides sp. T5, assembly GCF_048161455.1. Taxonomy (NCBI): domain Bacteria; kingdom Bacillati; phylum Actinomycetota; class Actinomycetes; order Propionibacteriales; family Nocardioidaceae; genus Nocardioides; species Nocardioides sp. T5. The sequence goes on from NZ_CP182415.1 coordinate 4,250,334, forward strand.
CCGAGCTGCTCCCCGACCCGGACACCCCGCCGCTCGCCACCGGGCTCCCGCTCGTGCGCCAGACGGTCGGCGCGGGCGACTTCCGGATGACCCTGCCGGTGCCGAAGGGGTGGACCTTCTCCGAGAACTCGCTCAACGAGTGGCAGTGGCGACCACCGGACCAGCCCGACTTCGGCTACGTCCTGCGCGTGGAGCAGGTGCTGAGCAACCGCCGCTCGATCGAGTGGACCCTCGACCGGCGCATCGGCGAGCTGCGCGAGGACGAGAGCAACGTCGAGGTGCTCGAGGAGACGAGGGACAGCCTGCACTTCTCCTTCGTCACCGCCAACCACCTCCGGTACGGCCACCTGCGCTGGCTCGACCTCACCGGGTCCGACAACGCCCAGGTGGAGATCGCCGTGACCGGGCGCGAGGTGGACGACCAGGGCATGGCCGAGCTCATCGCGCGCGTCGGGTCCGGCGTACGACTCGGCTGACCGCGGGAGCGGTTCAGACCCCCTTCGCCACCACGGAGTCAAGCACACTGTTCGCGACCCCGCGGTCGTCGGTGCGGATCTGGATCCACATCAGCTGGTTCTGGTTGACCTGGACGACACGCTCGACCGTGAGGTCCACGCCCGGGCACCCGCTGAAGAAGACGGTCATGATGTCGTCGCCGTCCTTCTCGTCGAAGTAGGGACCGCGCTGGACCGGGCAGGCGGCGTGGCCCGGCACGCGCGAGGGCAGCTCCTCACCGGGCAGGATGCCGACGAAGACACCCTCGCCCGGGTCGTCGTCGGAGTTCCAGCCCGACCCCGTGCCGGCCGCGACCGCCGGCTGCTCGGAGCGCCCGTCGAACGGCACCCACTGCTCGGGATCCACCTGGCCTGTCCACGCCTCGGGGACGGTGACGAAAAGCGTGCCGGTCGAGTCCTCGACCGTGCGCTCGGAGGCGGCGGTGCGCTCCAGCGCCCAGCCCGCGCCGGTGCCGGCGACCAGGGCGAGGACGGCGGCCGCGACCCACGGCCAGCGTCGGTGGCGTCGCCGCGGCGCCGGCTGGTCGCTCGCCACCCCGGTGCCGTCCGGCCGGGACGCCGTACGCGTCAGCGCGGGGTCGATCGGCACCCAGGCCGCGGGCGTCTCGTCGGCGGGCTCGCCGAGCGCCTCGACCAGCGCGGAGGTGAAGGACTCGACGTCGGGGAAACGGTCCTCGCGGTCCCGGGCCAGGCCGCGCAGGACCACGGCCTCGGCGGCCGGGTCGTCGAGGTCCATCGGCGCAGGCGGTGAGGGGTTCTCGGCGGCGGCGAGGCTCGCGTGGGAGTAGGGCTGGCGCCCGGTCAGCAGGAAGTAGCTCAGGGCCGCGAGCGAGAACTGGTCGGCCCGCGCGTCCAGCCCCTCGCCGAGGGCCTGCTCCGGGGCGACGTAGGAGGGGGTGCCGCCGGCCATGGTGAGGCGGGAGGACATGTCCATCGCCTTGCCGAGGCCCAGGTCGCCGAGCATGGCCACCACGTGCGGTCCGCGGCCGTTCTCCACGGTCCGGAACAGGACGTTGGCGGGCTTCACGTCGCGGTGCAGCACGCCGCGGTCGTGCAGGGCGCTGAGCCCGCGTCCGACCTGCGTGATGACCGCCATCGCCTGCGACCTCGGGATCGGCGAGAGCTCGACCAGGTCGGCCAGCGTGCCCTGGTCGGCGTACGCCATCACCAGGTAGGGGCGGCCGTCCTCCAGCTCGCCGGCGTCGTAGACCGAGACGACGTGGGGCGACTCGACCTTGCGGAGGAACCGGCCCTCCTCGAGGAAGCGCTGGCGGATGTGGTGGTCGTCGGTCCAGTTGTCCGCGAGGACCTTGATGGCCACGGCGCTGTCGAGGTGCTCGTCGTAGGCGAGCCAGACGGTCGCGAAGGCTCCCGAACCGATGCGGCGGCGCACCGGGTAACGACCGAGACGAGTGGGAGCGGACACCCGGGCATTATCGTGCAGGGGTGAGCTATTCGGGGGACCCGGGCGACGCGTTGGCGCCGGACGACATCGACGACCTGGCGCGACGAGCACGTGACGGGGACCGTGACGCGCTCGAGCTGCTGCTCGCCGCGGTGCGTCCGCGCGTGCTCAACATCTGTCGAGGAGTGCTGCCCTACTCCGGCGACGCGGAGGACGCGTGCCAGGAGGCGATGCTCAACGCGGCCACCAAGATCGGCTCGTGGGGCGGCCGCGGCCGGTTCACCACGTGGCTGCACATCGTGTCGGTCAACAGCGCGCGCACGACGTACCGCCGGCTGAAGAACCTCGCCACGCCGACCGACTTCGAGGACGGCGCCCACGACCGTCCCGACCCGCGCACCACCAGCGTCATCGCCGGCACCCGGCTCGACCTCCTCGAGGCGATGGACACGATCGAGAAGGACCACCCGCAGTACGTCGAGCCGCTGCTGCTGCGCGACGTCTACGGCCTGCCCTACGACGAGATCGCGGCGCTGGTCGACGCCCCTCTCGGCACCGTCAAGGCGCAGATCCACCACGGACGCAAGCTCGCCCGGCCGCTGCTGCGGGGCGATCGTTGACACCACACCGCGTGCGCGCGGTGCTGGCGGCGGGCCTGTCCCTCGCCGTCCTGGCCGGCTGCTCCGGTGGCTCGGGGTCCACCCCGTCCGACGCGCCGCAGGACGCGCCGTCGGCGAGCCCGTCGGCAGCACCATCGGCAGGCGAGTCGCCGTCCGCCTCGGCGTCGGCACCCGTGGTGAGCGACCCGGTGGAGCCGGACCTCGACCTCGCCGAGTCGACCCCGCGCGAGGACAGCGTCTACCCCGGGGTGGGCGACCCCCGCGTGGACGCACTCCACTACGACCTCGACCTGACCTGGCAGCCCCGTGCCGAGCGACTCACCGGCCGGGCGGTGATCACGTTCCGCGCGACGCGCGACGCACCGCGCTTCCAGCTCGACCTCGGGGCTCCCCTCACCGTCGGTGAGGTCACCCTCGACGGCGAACCGGTCCGCTTCGCCCGGCGCGGGAAGGACCTCGTGCTGAGGGCGCCGATCGAGGCGGACGAGCGCCACGAGCTGGCCCTCGACTACGTCGGCACGCCCGAGCCCGCCCCCGCACCGACCACCCGCGGCGACTTCTCCGAGACGGGCTTCACCGTCACCCGCTCCGGCGAGGTGTGGACGATGCAGGAGCCGTACGGCGCGTACACCTGGTACCCGGTCAACGACCAGCCGTCCGACAAGGCGCTCTACGACGTCACCGTCCACGCCCCGCCGGGGTGGACCGGCATCGCCAACGGCGAGCTGACCGTGCTGGAGTCGGACGCCGACGGCACGACCACGTCGTGGCAGCTCGCCGAGCCCGCGTCGTCGTACCTCGTCACCCTCGCGATCGGCGACTACGAGCACAGCAGCAACACCTCCGACAGCGGCCTGCGGGTGGACTACTGGACCCCGCGCGACCTGGGCCGTCCGCTCGACTCGATCCGGACCGCCGCGGCGACCGTGGACTGGGTCGAGGACCGGCTCGGCGACTACCCCTTCGACTCCCTCGGCCTCGTCGTCACCGACTCGCAGAGCGCGATGGAGACCCAGACGATGATCACCCTCGGCACCAACGACTACGTCCTGTCGCCGCAGGTCGTCGCGCACGAGATCGTCCACCAGTGGTACGGCGACCAGGTCTCGCCGTCGGACTGGCGCGACGTCTGGCTCAACGAGGGCACGACGATGCTGCTGCAGTGGGTCTACGAGGACGAGCACGGCATCCGCCCGCTGCGCCAGAGCCTGCGCAGTGCACGCTCCACGGACCAGCAGCTGCGCGACCAGTACGGTCCGCCCGGCGCCTACGACCGGCGCCAGTTCGGCGGCTCGAACATCTACTACCCGCCCGCGCTGATGTGGAACGAGCTGCGCGAGGACCTCGGCGACGACGAGTTCTACGCCGTGGCCCGTTCCTGGCTGGCCGACCACGACAACACCTCGGCCACCCGCGAGCAGGTCTACGACCACTGGGAGGCCGAGACGGGTCGCGAGCTGTCGGCCTTCTTCGACGCCTGGATCATGGGCGAGCGGACGCCGGAGCCCGGGGTCCCGCAGGGCTGAGGCGACTACCCTCCCCGCATGACCCGCCTCTCCGCGCACGACCTCATCGACCTGGTCCTCGACGACGGCTCGTGGTCCTCGTGGGACACCCCGCCGGTGCGTGACGGCATCAGCGAGGAGTACGCCGCCGAGCTGGCCGCCGCGGCCGAGAAGTCCGGCGTCGACGAGTCCGTGCTGACCGGTGAGGCACGGATGCACGGACGGCGCATCGCGGTGCTGGTGGGCGAGTTCGGCTTCCTGGCCGGGTCGATCGGCCGGGCCGCTGCCGACCGGATCGTCGCCGGCATCGAGCGCGCGACCCGGGAGGGCCTCCCACTGGTCGCCGCTCCCGTGAGCGGCGGCACCCGGATGCAGGAGGGCACGCCGGCCTTCGTCCAGATGGTGCGGATCTCCGCCGCCGTCGCGGCCCACCGCACCGCGGGCCTGCCCTACCTCGTCTACCTCCGCCACCCCACCACCGGAGGCGTGATGGCGTCGTGGGGCTCGCTCGGGCACGTCACCGTCGCCGAGCCCGGCGCGCTGGTCGGCTTCCTCGGACCGCGGGTCTACGAGGCGCTCTACGACAAGCCCTTCCCCGAGGGCGTGCAGACCTCGGAGAACCTCTACGCCCACGGCATCATCGACGCCGTCCTGCCGCCCGAGGAGATCGCCGAGATCCTCGACCGCGCGCTCACCATCCTGATGGCCGCGCGCGAGGGCGTCACCCCGGTCGCCGACCCCGGCCAGGACGACGTACCGGACGTCGACACGTGGGACTGCGTGACGCGTTCGCGGCGTCCCGACCGGCCGGGCGTGCGTCGGCTGCTGCGCTACGCCGCCAGGGACGTCGTACCCCTCAACGGGACGGGGCAGGGCGAGCGCGACCCGGGGCTGCTGATCGCGCTGGCGCGCTTCGGCGAGGCGCCGTGCGTCTTCCTCGGCCAGGACCGTCGCGGCCAGACCACCGACCACCCGATGGGGCCCGAGGCGCTGCGCGAGGCCCGGCGCGGGATGCGGCTGGCGTCCGAGCTCGGCCTGCCGCTGGTGACGGTCATCGACACCCAGGGGGCCGCGCTGTCGGCCGACGCGGAGAACGGCGGGCTCGCCGGCGAGATCGCCCGGTCGCTGGCCGACCTGGTCACGCTCGACGCGCCGACGCTCTGCCTGATGCTGGGCGAGGGCAACGGCGGCGGTGCGCTCGCCCTGCTGCCCGCCGACCGCGTCGTCGCCGCGCAGCACGCGTGGCTCTCGCCGCTGCCGCCCGAGGGCGCGTCCGCGATCGTCCACCGCGACCTCGACCACGCCGCCGAGATGGCGCGGGCCCAGCAGGTGCGTGCCATCGACCTGCACCGCCAGGGCGTCGTCGACCGGATCGTGGCGGAGAAGCCCGACGCCGCCGACGAGCCCGAGGACTTCTGCCGCCGGGTGGGCGCCGTGCTCGAGCACGAGCTCAGCACGCTGCTCGCCTCCGGGCCGGGGTCGGCGGCGGACCGGGCGCGCCGCTACCTCTGACACCCGGCCCGAGCGGTGCGTGACGCAGGTTCTGCGAGCCCGGAACGTGTCTCACGCACCGCCGGGTCGCCGGGCGGTGAGTGACGCACGTTTCGGGCGTCAGGAACGTGTCCTGCTCACCGCTCGGCGGGGCCCTCAGACGCATCGCCGGCAGCCGTGTCGTCCCCCGTGTCGTCCCCCGTGTCGTCCCCCGTCGTCTCAGCGCCTTCGTGCGCGACGCCGCGGGCGGCGTCGGCGAGCGGGTCGCCCTGGGGCGCGCCGGCGACCGGGGCGGACTCCTCGGACAGGCCGACGACGCCGGGCACGGTGCCGCTGAGGGTGGCGAGCATCTGGCGCACGTTGGAGAGCTGGGCGTTGATGCTGTCGCGGCGCTGGCCCGCGGCAGCCAGCTCACGCTCGGACTCGGCGCGTACGCGGTCGGCGGAGGCGCGCGCCTCGGCCACCATCGTGGTCGAGCGCTCCTCGGCGTCGGCGAGCATCCGGGCGATCCGCTCCTCGGCCTCGCGGCGGTTGCGCTCGAGGGTGGCCTCGGTGTCCTTGTTGCGCGCGGCCATCGCGTCGAGCTCGGCCTGGATGGCCGCCTGCTGGGCCTGGAACTCCGCGGTGGCCTTCTGGCGCCGCTCGGCGAGCGTGGTCTCGAAGTCCGCGGCCGCCTGGGCGGCCCTGGCGCGCTGGTCCTCGTGGAGGGCCTCGGCCTCGGCCCGGCGCGCGGAGGCGTCCCGCTCGGCGGCGTCGCGCTCACCGTCGGCCGCCTTCCGGGCGTCCGCGAGGATCCTGGCGCCGTCCGCGTCGGCGTCACGGCGGGTCTCCTCGGCGTAGCGCTCGGCGTCGGCGCGCAGGGCGCCCACCTCCTGCTCGGCCTCCTTGCGCAGCGTCTCGACCTCGCCGACCACCCGGTCCCTGATCTCGGCGGCCTCGGTCTCCGCCAGCGACAGGATCTGCCCGACCCGCTCGCCGAGGTGGGCGTACGTCGGCGCCTCGGGCTGCTGCGACTCCCGCGCGACGAGCGCCTCCCGGGACGCCGCAGCCTCGCTCCTCGCCGCCTCGGCAGCCGCCTCGGCCGCCTCGAGCCGGCGGCGCAGGTCGTCTGCCTCCGCCTGCGCCTGGCCGACGGCGCGCTCCACCTCGGCCGGGTCGTAGCCGCGGCGCACGGTCGTGAACATCTCTTCAGGCATCGGGGGCCTCCTGGCTCGACGGGGGTGGGGGTGGCGGGGCCGGCGGGTCGCTGGGGGTCGGGTCGCTGGTGCTGACGGGGTCGGCACCGGCCTGCTCGCGGTCGGGCACGGAGAGGGCCGCGATGACGCCGGAGAGCTGGCCGAGCTCGGTCGTGATGGTGTCGCGCTGCTCCTTGAGCTGCGCGACCTCGGCCCGGGCGCGCTCGAGGGCCCGGCGGGCGCTGTCGCGGAGCTGGTCGGCCTCGGCACGACCCTCGGCGACGAGTGCGACGGACTCCTCGCGAGCGCGACGCCGGTCCTCGGCCGCGTCCGCCCGGCTGCGGGTGACCTCCTCCGCGACGAGCGCGCGCAGGCTGGCGGCACCGCTCTCGGCCTCGGCCCGGCGACGTTCGAGCCGCTCGACGGCCCGCTCGGACTCGTCGGTGGCGTCGGCGATGATCCGGGCCGCCTCGGCCTCGGCCTGCTCGAGGGCGATCCTGGCCTCGGCCCGCCGCTCGGCAGCCGCGTGGGAGGCGGCCTGGGTGATCTCCTCGGCCCGCTGCTCGGCCTCGGCCAGCTCGAGCGCCATCCGGCCGTTGACCGCCGCGATGATGCCGTGGGCGCGCTGGCGGGCGAGCCGCGCGTGGTCCCCGGCGTCGGCGTGGGCGGCCTTGCGGATCGCCTCGGCCTCGGTGGCTGCTCCCGCGAGCACCGACTCCACGGTCTGCGTGGCCCACGCCGTCTGCTCCGCCGCGTGGCGCAGCTTCTCCTCGCTCTCGGCGCGCGCGGCCGCCAGCGTCTCCTCGGCGGCCCGGCGCATCCGGTCGACCTCCGCGCCGGTCGTACGGCGCAGGTCCTCGACGTGGAGGGTCGCCTCGTCGCGCATCCGGGCGGACTCGGTGGACGCGGTGGCCCGCAACGACTCGGCCTCGGCGGTCGCTGAGTCGAGGTGCTGCTGGCCGGTGGTGCGGGCCTCCTCGACGAGACGTGCGGCGGTCTCCTGCGCGCCGGCGATCGCGGTCGCCGCCTCGGCGCGCGCGCCCTCGACCAGCTCGGCCTTCTCGCCGGCCGCGGTGTCGCGCAGCTCCTGCGCCTCGGCGCGCAGCGCGGCCGCCTCGTCCCGCGCCTGGGCGCGCAGCTTGTCGCTCTCGGTCCGGGCGGCCTCGACCTGCTGGTCGCGGGCACCCTCCGCGGACCTCATCAGGAGCGCCGCCTGCTCGTTGGCGTCGACGACGATCGTGGCGGCCTCCTGGGAGGCGCCGGCGAGCACCTCCTCGGCCTGCCTGCGGGCCCGGCCGGCCTCGGCGCGGTCGCGCTCGGCCTCGACCGTGAGGAGGCGGGCCTGCTCACGGAGCGTGGCGAGGTCGGCCGTGAGGCGCTCGGCCTCCTCGCGCGCCTCCCGGACCAGCTGGTCGGCCACCTGCTGCGCACGCGCCAGGAGGGCCGCCGTGGTGGGAGGCTCGCTGGAGGCAGCCGTGGCGGCGTCCTGAGCCATCCGCACTCCTCTTCTCACCCCTACGGAGGGTCCAGTGTCGCAGTCCACCGCCGCCGGTGACAAAGGAGCCTCCGGTTGCGCCCACAGCGAACCGCCCTTGCCGCCGGTCCCGGTCAGCCGGTGGAGTGGCCCCATGAAGCTCCTCGTCCTCGGCGGCACCCGGTTCCTCTCGCGCGAGGTGGCCGTGCAGGCCGTGGCCCGCGGGTGGGACGTCACCTGCGCCTGTCGGGGCACGTCCGGGCCCGTGCCCGACGGCGCGACGCACCTGCCCTGGGACCGCGCCGACCCGCCGCCGGCCGCGGTCGCCGAGGGTGGGTGGGACGCCGTGGTCGACGTGGCGCGGCTGCCGTCGCAGGTGCGCAGCGCGGTCACCGCGACGTCGTACGCCCATTGGGTCTTCGTCTCCACGATCAGCGTGTACGCCGACAACTCGTCCCCCGCGACGGAGCCGCTGCTCGAGCCGATCACCGAGGACGTCGACCTGGCGGTCGACCCGGAGGCCTACGGCGGGATGAAGGTGGCGTGCGAGCAGCTGGTGCAGGAGCACGCGACGTCCGCGGCCGTCGTACGCCCCGGGCTGATCGTCGGTCCGGGTGACCCGACGGGGCGCTTCGCCTACTGGCCACAGCGCCTGGCACGCGGCGGGGAGGTGCTCGCGCCGGGCCGGCCCGACGACGCGGTGCAGGTGATCGACGTACGCGACCTCGCCGCCTGGTTGCTCGACCTCGCTGAGCGTCGCACCACCGGGACCTACGACGCCGTAGGGGTTCGGGTGCCGCTCGGCGAGCTGCTGGCCCACACCGCTGCCGGGGTCGGGGCGGACTACCCCCGTCTCACCTGGGTCGACAGCGCCTTCCTCGAGGAGCAGGGCGTGGCCCACTGGGCCGGCGAGGACTCACTGCCGCTGTGGCTGCCGCGTCCGGCGTACGACGGCATGCTCGCGCACGACCCCGGACCGGCCGTCGCCGCCGGGCTGCGGCTGCGCCCCCTGGCCGAGACCGCCCCGGGCTGCCTCGACTCCCCCGTCACCGCGCTCACCCCCGAGCGGGAGGCCGAGGCGCTGGCGGCCTGGCACGCCCGGTCACGGGTATTTCAGAAGAGCAGCGCCGTGCCCGGGTCCTGGAGCAGCCCGGCGACGTCGGCGAGGAAGCGCGAGCCCTTCTCGCCGTCGATGTGGCGGTGGTCGAACGACAGCGCCAGCGTGGTGACGTCGCGGACCACGATCTCGCCGGTCTCCTCGTCGACCCACGGACGCTTGTTGATCGCACCGAAGCAGAGGATCGCGGACTCGCCCGGGTTGATGATCGGGGTGCCGGCGTCGACGCCGAAGACGCCGACGTTGGTGATCGTGAACGTGCCGCCCGCCATCTCGGCCGGCTGCGTCTTCCCGTCGCGCGCGGTGGCGGTGAGCTCACCGAGCGCCGCCGCCAGCTCGGTCATCGACAGGCTGTCGGCGTCCTTGACGTTGGGCACGACCAGGCCACGCGGCGTGGCAGCCGCGATGCCGAGGTTGACGTAGTGCTTGTAGACGACCTCCTGCGCGGCCTCGTCCCACCAGGAGTTGATCTCCGGGGTGCGCTTCATCGCGAGGATGACCGCGCGGGCGAGGACGAGCAGCGGGCTGATGCGTACGTCCTTGAGCTCGCGTCGCGCCTTCAGGCGCTCGACGAGCTGCATGGTCGCGGTCACGTCGACGGTGATCCACTCGGTGACGTGCGGGCTGGTGAAGGCCGACTGGCTCATCGCCGTCGCCATCATCTTGCGCACGCCCTTGATCGGCTCGCGGGTCTCGCGCTCGCGCGGTGCGTCATACGAAGGCGCGCCAGTGGGTGCGGGAGCGGATGACGCTGCGCGAACCGACGCCGACCCGGACACCGCGGCCTGCACGTCGTCGCGGGTGATCGAGCCCGACGGGCCCGAGCCGGTGAGGCCGGTGAGGTCGACACCGAGGTCCTTGGCGAGCTTGCGCACCGGCGGCTTCGCCAGGGCGCGTACGACGCCGGGCTCGGCCTGCGCGGCCGCCGGGACGAGCGCCTCGGCCGGGGCGGGCTGCGAGGCCCGCTGGTCGGTGGCCGGGACCGGCGACTCGTCGGCCGGCATCACCTCGTCGGACTGGGCGCCGCCAGGGGCGAACGCGCCCTGGAGCTGCATCTGCGTCTGCGCCCCGGCCTCGGTGCTCGGCGAGGCCGAGCCGCGGCGGGCCCGACGCATCGGACCGCGGTCTGCCTTGATCCGGCCGACGAGGGACGCGCCCTCCATCGAGCCGGACGCGGCCGGGTTGGAGAGGTCGATGTCGGCCGGGTCGACCTGCTGCTCGGCAGCACCTGCCTTCTGCGCCATCCCGAGGTAGGGGTCGGACTCGGTCTGCGTGGCGGGGGCGGTCGGCGCGGGCGCCTCGCCCTCGGCGCCGATCGAGATGATCGGCGTGCCGACCGGCACCGTCTCGCCCTCGGGGACGAGCAGGGCGAGGACGGTGCCCTCGTAGGGCGACGGCAGCTCGACGAGCGACTTGGCGGTCTCGATCTCGACGACCACGTCGTTGATCTCGATGGTGTCGCCGACCTTGACCTTCCAGGCCACGATCTCGGCCTCGGTGAGGCCCTCGCCGACGTCGGGGAGGAGGAATTCGGACATGACGGTTCCTCTCAGTAGGCGAAGCTGCGGTCGACGGCGTCGAGCACGCGGTCGAGGTCGGGGAGGTACTCCTCCTCGATCCGCGACGGCGGGTAGGGCGTGTCGAACGCGCCCACCCGGAGCACCGGGGCCTCGAGGGAGTAGAAGCACTCCTCGGTGACCCGGGCCGCGAGCTCGGCACCCATGCCGAGGTTGACGTGCGCCTCGTGGGTGACGACGCAGCGGCCGGTGCGGCGTACGGACTCGTAGACCGGGGCCATGTCGAGCGGCGAGAGCGTGCGCAGGTCGATGACCTCGAGGCTGCGGCCCTCGGACTCGGCGGCCTCGGCGCACTTGAGCGCGGTCTTCACGGTGGGGCCGTAGGCCAGCACCGTCGCGTCGGAGCCCGCACGGACGACCCGCGAGGTGAACAGCGGCTCGGGCGTCGCGGAGTCGTCGAGCTCGGCCTTGTCGGCGTGGTACTGCCGCTTGGGCTCGAGGAAGATGACCGGGTCGTCGTGGGCGATCGCCTGCTGGATCATCCAGTAGCCGTCCACGGGGTTCGAGCAGGCCACGACCTTGAGGCCGGGGGTGTGCGCGAACTGCGCCTCCGGGCTCTCGGAGTGGTGCTCGACCGCACCGATGCCGCCGCCGAAGGGGATGCGGATGACGATCGGCATCTTCACCTTGCCCTGCGAGCGGTAGGTGTACTTCGCGACCTGGCACACGATCTGGTCGTAGGCGGGGTAGACGAAGCCGTCGAACTGGATCTCGACGACGGGGCGGTAGCCGCGCAGGGCCATGCCGACCGCGGTGCCGACGATGCCGGACTCCGCGAGCGGGCTGTCGATGACGCGGTCCTCGCCGAAGTCCTTCTGCAGGCCGTCGGTGATGCGGAAGACGCCGCCGAGCTTGCCGACGTCCTCACCCATGAGCAGGACCTTGTCGTCGTCCTCCATGGCCTTGCGCAGGCCCATGTTGAGGCCCTTGGCGAGGGTGATCTTCTGGGTCGTGCTCACGAGTGGCTCCCCTCGAAGGACGCGAGGTAGGCGGCGAACTCGTCGCGCTGGGCGGCGATCTCGTCGGTCATCTCGCTGAAGACGTAGCCGAACTGGTCGAGCGGCTTGGGGTCGGGCAGTGCCTTGCAGCCCTCGCGGAGGTGGTGGCCCATCTCCTTGGCCTCGGCGTCGAGGTCGTCGAAGAACTCCTGGTCGACCAGGCCGTTGCGGCGCAGGTAGACCTTGAGCCGCTCGATCGGGTCCTTCAGCTTCCAGTGCTCGAGCTCGTCGTTGAGGCGGTAGCGCGTCGGGTCGTCGGTCGTGGTGTGCGCGCCCATCCGGTAGGTGTAGGCCTCGACGAACGACGGCCCGTTGCCCTCGCGCGCCCGCTGCAGCGCGGCCTGGGTGACGGCGTACGTCGCCAGCACGTCGTTGCCGTCGACACGGATGCCCGGGAAGCCGAAGCCCAGCGCGCGCTGGTAGAGCGGGATGCGGGTCTGGCGCTCGATCGGCTCGGAGATGGCCCACTGGTTGTTCTGGCAGAAGAACACGACGGGCGCGTTGTAGGAGGCGGCGAAGATGAACGCCTCGTTGACGTCGCCCTGCGAGGACGCGCCGTCGCCGAAGTGGGCGATCACGGCCGAGTCGCGCTCGGGGTCGCCGGTGCCGACGACGCCGTCGCGCTGCATGCCCATGGCGTAGCCCGTGGCGTGGAGGGTCTGCGCGCCGATGACGATCGTGTAGAGCCCGAAGTTGTTCTCGTTGGGGTCCCAGCCGCCCTGGTCGACGCCGCGGAACAGGCCGAGCAGCCGCAACGGGTCGACGCCCTTGCAGTAGGCGACGCCGTGCTCGCGGTAGGTCGGGAAGACGTAGTCCTGGGGGCGCAGCGCGCGACCGGCGCCGATCTGCGCGGCCTCCTGGCCGAGCAGCTGGGCCCAGATGCCGAGCTCGCCGTGGCGCTGGAGCGCCGTGGCCTCGACGTCGATGCGGCGGGTGAGGACCATGTCGCGGTAGAGGCCGCGCAGCTCCTCGGCCGAGAAGTCGTGGTCGAACTCGGGGTGGTGGACGCGCTCACCCTCGGGCGTGAGCAGCTGGACGAGGTCGGGGCCACCGTCTGACTGGGACGGTCCGAAGACGTCCGCAAGGTCGGGGCCGAAACTCACAGGATCGGACAACGCACTCTCCTAACAACAGCTAGCGGCAGTCACGGGATCGCCGGACGCCGACGGCTTGCAAGCGTGGTCGCCGGCGTGTGTGACCCCGACCACAGGATGGGGTCAACGTATCGGCCGCACCCACCCAGCACCAATCTCACGCGGGGCAGGACGCAGATGGGCCGGCGCCGGCAGGCCTGTGGGGGACCTGTCGACGCCGGCCCGCCTCCATGGGGGCTGGAGGCTGGGGCAGCTGTCGCTACCCGGTGATGAAGGCGATCCTCACCGGCTCGTGGCACGCAGGCCGGTGTCGGGCAGGACCTCGGGGGCCGCGCACAACCCCGGGATGCGGAGCCTGTCGAGACGGGTGGAGCCGACCTTCAACGTGACCTTCGCGCGCGGCTTGCCCAACGTCTCGAACTTCTTCTTGGCGAGGGACTTCACCGCGATCTTGTGGACCTTCTTGCCGACCCGCAGCGTGTAGACCACCCGCTCCCCGGAGCGGTTGGCCAGCCTGGCGCGGACGGTCCCCTGGCAGGTCGCCCGTACCGACCCGACGGCCTTGCCGAAGGCCTGCTCGGGCAGGACCTCGGGCGGCACGACCGGCGGCACCACGGGCGGCACGACCGGCGGCGGGACGACCGGGGTGCAGACCAGCACCGCGGCGCTCGCCGTCGGGTCGGTGCCCACCGGCTGGTCGACCGTCGCCGTGTTGGTCCAGCTGCGGCAGGCGCCGGGAGCGCCCCCGGCCAGGGTCAGGGAGTAGCTGTAGCTGCGCACCAGCCCGGCCTCCCAAGTCAGCGCCGGGTCGAGGACGACGCGCTGGCCGGCGACGGTCTTGTCGTCGACCACCTGCACCGTCTTGTTGGTCTCCGAGCGGACCGTGAAGGTGACCGGCTCCGTGGCCGCGGTGACCGACGCCGAGGTCGCCTCACCCGCCGGGTCCCACGTCGCGGTCACGCTCAGCGTCCCGGACCCGGCCGGGGCCGAGGCGAAGGTGCAGGAGACCGGGAGCGTCGTCGAGCTGTCCTCGGCGACCACGACGTCGTCGCCACCGGTGACGGTGCAGACCGCACCCCCGCCGAGGTCCGTCGCTGCCGTGACGTCCGCGACGACGTCGCCGCCGGCGTACTGGTTGGGGTTGGTGACCGTCACCTCGCCCTGCAGCCGCCAGCCGGACTCCGTCCGCGCACCGGCTCGCGCCGTCACCGTGTAGGTGAAGGTCGCGTTGCCGCTGGCGTCGGCCGTGCGCTGGGTCGCGTCGGCGACCTTGGCGATCGACCACGCGTGGTCGCGGGCCAGGTCGGCCGTGGCCGTGGGCGCCAGCTGCAGCGGCCGCTCGACGCAGACCTCGACCGTCGCGTCGTCGGAGTCGACGTCCTTCGAGTCCGCCGCCACCACCGTCGCGGTGTTGTCGTACGCCGTGCACTCGCCGGGGACGCCGTCGAAGTCCTTCGTGTAGGTGAAGGTCTTCGGGCCGTCGGACGCCCTGACCACCGCGCCGCCGGCCACCTCGCCCAGCTGGACCTGGGTGTCGGTCACGGTCGCCGTCGCGTCGGTCACCGTCGGCTTCGCGTCGGCGAAGTCGAACCCGGCCTGGCCGGACGCGGTGCCGCTCGTGCCGACGTACGACGACTTGTCCCACGTCGCGGTCGCGGTGTTGGTGCCCGTCGTGGCCGCGGTCGCGTCCGGCAGGGCGCAGGAGTAGTCGAACGTCGACGTCCCGTTCGCGATCGACAGGGGGCCCGCAGGCTTGTCGATCGTGCACTGCCCGCCCGGCAGCGAGTCGGCCAGCTGCACCCCGGAGATCGTCTTCTGGTTCGGGTTGGTCACCGTGATCTTGCCGGTCACCACGAACTGTCCGTCACCGCTGATCGACGGCGTCACCACCACGTCGTACTCGAAGAACGCCTTCGCGCCCTCCTCGACCGTCTGCGAGTCCTGGTCCACCGACTTCTCGACCGTCCAGTCGTAATCGCGGGCGAACTGCGGCTTCGCGGTCTTCGTCACGACCAGGTCGTCAAGCTCCACGCACACCTCGACGGTCTCGCTGTCGGAGTCGGTGTCCTTCGAGTCGGTCGCCAGCACCTTCGCGGTGTTGTCGTACGTCGTGCACGCACCCGGCACACCGTCGAAGGCCTTCGTGTAGGTGAAGGTCCGCGGCCCGTCGGCGGCCTTCACCACGACGCCGTCGGGAGACGTGCCGTCGAGGTCGACCTGGGTGTCGGTCACCGTGGCGGTCGCGTCGGTCACCGTCGGCTTCGCGTCGGCGAAGTCGAACCCGGCCTGGCCCGATGCGGTGCCGCTCGTGCCGTAGTGAGCAGCCTTGTCCCACGTCGCGGTCGCGGTGTTGGTGCCCGTGGTGCTGGCGATCGCGTCCGGTAGCACGCACGAGTAGTCGTAGGTCGACGTCCCGTTCGCGATCGACAGGGGGCCCGCAGGCTTGTCGATCGTGCACTGGCCACCGGGCAGCGAGTCGGTGAGCTGCACCCCGGAGATCGTCTTCTGGTTCGGGTTGGTCACCGTGATCTTGCCGGTCACCACGAACTGTCCGTCACGGCTGATCGACGGCGTCACCACCACGTCGTACTCGAAGGACGCCTTCGCGCCCTCCTCGACCGTCTGCGAGTTCTGGTCCACCGACTTCTCGATCGTCCAGTCGTAGTCGCGGGCGAACTGCGGCTTCGCGGTCTTCGTCACGACCAGGTCGTCAAGCTCCACGCACACCTCGACCGTCTGCTCCGAGGTGTCGAAGTCGTCGGTGTCGCTCTCGTCGACCCGCGCCAGGTTGTCGTAGTCGCGGCACGCCCCGGCGGGGCCGCCGACGGCCGGGCTGGAGTAGGTGGCGACGACGACCCGGTGGTCGGGGGCGTTCCACACGTCGGACCACAGATAGCTCGCGGCGCCGATCGGTGTCGCCGGGCCACCGTCGAAGGCATCGGTCACCGAGGCACGCTCGTCGATCTTCGGCTGCACCGTGATGTCGTACGACGCGGTCGCGCTGGCGGAGCCCGGGTGGGCGCCGGCCTGCGGATAGGTTCCCTGGTCCCAGCTGACGGTCGCGGTCGTCTCGCCGCCGACGAGGGCGCCCGCACCGGGCTCGCACGCATAGTCGTACGACGTGGCGCCGGCGCCGACGTCGACCTGGACCCCCGCGGTGCCCGGGTCGACGTCGACGTCATCGTTGGTCGGAAGGAAGCGGCACGGCAGGTCGCCGTCGATGCTGATGGTGGCCCGCATCGTCGGGTGCGTGGCGGCCGGGTTGGGGTTGGTCACCTGGACCGAGCCGGCCACCTGCTTGTCCGTGGGCTCCCCCTGGGGCAGCGCCTCGAGCTCGACCTCGTAGTCGAACGTGGCGGTCTGGCCCTCGTCGACCGTCTTCGACGTCGCACCGACGACGGTCTTGTGCACCCGCCAGTCGTACTCGAGGCCGTATGACCCCGAGGCCTGGTTGGTCACGGCGAGCGGCTCGAAGAGGAGCTTGTTGGTGAACTCGACCTTCGCCACGCTCGTGCCCGAGCTGCCGACGACGACGTCGGTGTGGACGGTGGTGTCAGGCGCGTAGCCGGCGGGGGTCGCGATCTCCTTGACCGTGTAGGTGCCCGGCTTGGCGGGGTCGATGGTCACGGTGCCGTCGGCGACGGTGTCGATGCCGGGGGCGGCACCGTCCTTGACGACGAGCGTGTCGGCCGCGGTGCCCGTGACGCCCGGGATCGGGTTCTTGGTGACCTCGAAGGTCGCTCCGGGGACGAGCCGGTCGAACTGGTCGCGCTTCTCGATGACCAGCTTGCCGCAGGTCGGGGGCACGGAGATGCCGATGCCGCCGACGAAGTCGAGCAGCGACGAGGACTCGGAGTCGCCGGCGAACGAGCGGACGTTCATCACGCCGTAGGCGCCGCGGCAGTCGCCGATCTTGTCGAAGGAGCTGAGGTTGACCGCAGCCTCGGCGAAGAGCTTGCCCTCACCGGTCGCGCCGTCGAAGCCGGCGCCGGCGGTCGAGGTGGGGCACCATGCGGACGGGGTCGCGTAGCCGGGAACCGTGAAGCATCCCGAGGCGAAGGTCCCGCTCGCGGACTGGGTCCACTTGTAGGCGGCGGTGAGGGCGAAGTTCCCGTTCCCGTCCTGCTCGAAGCGGAGCAGGAGGTCGTTGACGCTGCGGTCCGGCCGGAACTGGACGGAGTCACCGGCCTCCCGGGGGAGGTTGGCCTTCTGGTTGAGCTCGGCCATGAAGGTCATCGTCCCGCTCTGGGCGATGCGCCTGAACCCGAGGAACGCCCAGGTCGAGGACCCGGTGACGAAGTGCGAGTAGACGTCGGAGATGTCGCCCTGGTCGGTGCTGGTCCCGGTGCCCTCACTCCAGTCGCTCGGGTTCTGGAACTCCTTCGAGCCACCGGTGAAGTTGCTGTCGTCGTCGGTCTTGACGGGGTCGGGCGTCGGCGCCGGGATCCCGGGGCTCGTCCAGTCGATCCCACCGCCCTCGACGGAGGTGTTGCCGTCGATCTCGAACCCGGCGGTGACGCCCGCCCCCGCGGACGTCGTCGTCGCGGCCTGCACCGCGACCGTCGGGACGAGCAGGAGGAGCGCGAGCAGCCTCCTCAGTCGGCCGAGGCCGAGGTGTCGTTCGGCGGCGTGGGCCCCCCTGGCCCGCCGTCCTCGTCGTGCTGTCGTGATCGTCGTTCGAACGCGTTGCATTGCCCGCCCCCTGGCGCGAGTAGTCCCCACTGAACCCTTCGGTGACCGACGCCCCCCAGCGCTGTCGACCGTGTCGCCGTACGCCCCCGAGTGGCACGGCACGCATGTGTCGAGCAGCAGACTGGCCCGCGGTCAGCGCGACGGGAATCCACCGCGAGGAGGCAGGGGACTACCTGCGGAGGTGCTTGACCGAATGTTGGCGAATCGGCCCGGATAACGCCCGAGCGGACCAGACCACGTACCCAACCTGGGAGAGGGGCCGACAGTCCGGGAACGACGAACCGGCGCCGACGAGACCCGCGGGACCCGTCGACGCCGGCTCGGCGTCGTACGTCGATCAGCTGCTCGTGGCGCGCACCCCCGTGTCCGGGAGGACCTCCGGCGCCGCGCACCGGCCCGGGATGCGGGCCTGGTCGAGACGTGTGGAGCCCACCTTCAACGTCACCTTCGCCCGCGCCGGGCCCCGGGTGACGAACTTCCGCCTGTCCTCGGCCTTCACTGCGATGCGGTGCACCTTCGTACCGACGCGGAGCGTGTAGACGACCCGATCACCGGAGCGGTTCGCGAGCCGTGCACGCACGGTGCCCTGGCAGCTGACCCGGACCTTGCCGACGGCCTTGCCGAACGCCTGCTCGGGCAGGACCTCCGGCGAGGGCACCACGGGGGGCACCACGGGGGGCGCCACGGGCGGCGGCGTCACCACGGGCGGGACCACCGGCGGGACCACGGGCGGGACCACCGGCGGCGTGCACGCCGTGACCGTCGCGGTGTCGCTCGGGTCGGTGCCGACGGGCTGGTCGACGGTCGCGGTGTTGGTGTGCGTCGCACAGGCACCGGCCGCACCGCCGGCAACCGCCAGCGAGTAGGTGTAGGTCTTCACGAGGCCCGCGGTCCAGGTGAGCGCCGGGTCGAGGACGATCCGCTGGCCCGGGACGGTCTTGTCGTCCACGACCGCGACGGTCTTGTTCGTCTCCGAGGCGACCGCGAACGTCAGGGGCGCCGTGGCGGTCGCGGCGGCGGTGGTCGGCGGACCCGCCGGGTCCCACGTCACGGTCGCGGTGACGGTTCCGCTGCCGGTGGGCGCGGACGAGAAGGAGCACGCGTAGTCCAGCGTCGTCGTACCTCCTGCGGGGACCACGGCGTCGTCGCCACCGGTCACCGCGCAGGACGACCCGCCGCCCAGGTTCGTCGCGACCGCGACGTCCGCGGTGACGGCGTACGTGTTGGGGTTCGTCGCGGCGACCGTGCCGGACGCGGCCCAGCCGGACTCGGTGGGCGTGCCACCCGTGACCGTGACCGTGTAGGTGAAGGTGGCCTTGCCGCTCGCGTCGACGGTGCGCGTGGTCGCGTCGACGTCCTTCTCGATCGTCCACGGGTAGGTCTTCGCCTTGGTGCCGGCGGCCTTCACCTTCGCGACCAGCGGTTTCTCCTCGGGCGCCTTGACCAGGACGACCGAGTAGTGGCTGATGTCCTTGCCGGAGGTGTGCGTGATCGTGATCGTCCCGGCTGGAGGGTCGACGGCGTGGACCTCGATCGTCGGTCCGGCCTTCACGCACCAGCTGCTGACCAGGTAGCCGTCGGGCGCGGTGTAGGTGACGGTCTTCGTGGTGTCGTCGGGTGGTTCGATGTGCTGCCCCGGGCACACCTCCGCTCCGGCAGCGGGTGTGGCGGCCTGTGCCCCCAGCACCGCGATGGTGGGGAGCAGCAGGAGCAGGGCCGTCAGGCCCCGCCACCCCCTGCTCCGCGCGCGCGAGATCCCGGTCGTCCGTGTGTGCATGTTCCTGCCCCCTGCGAGTTGCCCCGTGTCTCCCTGCGGCAGGCCCGGACGGGTCGCTGCACGCCGGACGCCGATCCCCCCGGACGGCGCTCCGGCGACCACCATCTCCGGCCGTTACCGCACGGCAGAAGGGGCGCACGCAAGAAGCGGTCAACCTGCGGGAGGTCTGGACGAACTCTCGGACGATTCACCCGGGTACGGCGGGTGTCGCGCCCGCGCGGACCAGACCACGTACCCGGGTTGGGAGAGGTCAGGGTCCTACGACGGGGTGGGGGGTCAGCCGCGCCCGTGCGGGGTGCGCCAGCCCGACTCGTCGGGGCCGGCCGGGACGATCTGGGTGGGGTTGATGTCGGTGTGGACGACGTAGTAGTGCTGCTTGATCTGCTCGAAGTCGACCTCGTCGGCGAAGCCGGGGGTCTGGAAGAGGTCGCGGGCGTAGCCCCAGAGGTTCGGCATCTCGGTCAGCTTGTTGCGGTTGCACTTGAAGTGCCCGTGGTAGACGGCGTCGAAACGGACCAGCGTGGTGAAGAGCCGTACGTCGGCCTCGGTGATCGCCGCACCCATCAGGTAGCGACGGTCGGCCAGGCGCTCCTCGAGCCAGTCGAGCGCGGTGAACAGGCGGTCGTACGCGTCCTCGTAGGCTTCCTGCGAGCCGGCGAAGCCGCAGCGGTAGACGCCGTTGTTGACCTCGGTGAAGACCCGCTTCATCACCGACTCCATCTCCTCGCGGACGTCCGCGGGCCAGAGGTCGGGGGCGTCGGGGCGCTGGTGCTCGCGCCACTCGAACGACAGGTCGTGGGTGATCTGCGGGAAGTCGTTGGTCACGACCTTGCCCGACTCGACCTCCACGATCGCCGGCACCGTGATGCCGCGCGGGTAGTCGGGCTCGCGGGCGAAGTAGGCCTCCTGCAGGCGCTCGATCCCGAGCACCGGGTCGCGGCCGCCCTCGTCGAGGTCGAAGGTCCAGCTGCGGGCGTCGTGCGTGGGGCCCGGGGCGCCCCAGGAGATGACGTCCTCGAGGCCGAGGAGCGTGCGGACGATGATCGAGCGGTGCGCCCACGGGCACGCACGCGCGGCGACGAGCCGGTAGCGGCCGGGCTCGACCTGCCAGACGGGCACCTCGCGCGGGCTGTCCTTCGACCCGCTGGGGAACTGCTCGTCCAGCGGGTCCGCGGAGCGCTCCCCTGCCAGCACCCGGTCGGGGAGGTAGGACATGTCGCGCTCGAAGGGCTCGCCCTTCTTCGTGTACGTCGCGGTGTCGTTCATTCTTCAACCATAGCCTCAGGGAGCGAAGCGGGCGGCCACCTCGACGACACGGTCGAAGGCCTCGGCCTCGCCGATGCTGACGCGTACGCCGTCGCCGGCGAACGGGCGCACCGAGATCCCCACCTCACCGCAGGCCGCGGCGAAGTCGAGGGCGCGCTCGCCCAGCGGGAACCAGACGAAGTTGCCCTGTGCGTCCGGGAGGTCCCAGCCCACCTCGCGCAGCCGGGCGACCAGGTCGGCGCGGCGGGCGACGAGGTCCTCGACGCGCACGAAGAGCTCGGCCTGCGCCTCGAGCGAGGCGATCGCCGCCGCCTGCGCGACGTGGCTGACACCGAAGGGCAGCGACACCGCGCGCAGGGCGGCCGCGATCGGTGCGGGAGCGACGGCGTACCCGACCCGGAAGCCGGCGAGGCCGTAGGCCTTGGAGAAGGTGCGCGTGAGCACGACGTTGTCGTGGCTGCGGTAGGTGGCGATGCCGTCGATGGCATCGTCCATCCGCACGAACTCGAGGTAGGCCTCGTCCACCACGACCACCACGTGGGAGGGGACCTTCGCGAGGAAGGCGTCGAGCTCGGCCTGGGTGACGGCCGGTCCGGTCGGGTTGTTGGGCGTGCAGACGATGACGACCTTGGTGCGGTCGGTGACCGCCGCAGCCATCGCGTCGAGGTCGTGGCGCCCGTCGGCCGTGACCGGCACCTGCACGCTGCGCGCCCCGCCGGCGGTGACCGCGATGGGGTAGGCCTCGAAGGAGCGCCAGGCGTAGACGACCTCGTCGTCCGGGTCGCAGAAGGCGTTGACGAGCTGGTAGATCAGCGCGACCGACCCGGTCGCCGCGGCGAGGTCCTCGGCCGGCACGCCCATCGTCTCGGCGAGCGCGGAGTAGAGGGCGGCGCTGCCCATGTCGGGGTAGCGGTTCATCTCCGCCGCCGCCTCGCGGGCCGCCTCGAGCACGCCCGGCAGCGGCGGGTAGGGGTTCTCGTTGGAGGAGAGCTTGTAGGACGTCAGCCCGGGTCGGGCGACGGGCGGCTTGCCGGCGACGTACGCAGGGATGGCGAGCACGTTGGGCCGGGGCTGGGGAGAGCTCATGTCCGCACCCTAGTGAGCGAGCGACGTCTCCTGCGCCGGTGGGCGCGGCGGCCGCCGGTCCCGCCACGGCCTCACCACCGGGAGCAGCACCAGCCCGATGGCGCAGCCGATGCCCGCGCCGAGGACGTTGTCGACCAGGTCGGTGACGTCGCACGCCCGGTCGAGGCGGGCGAGCTGGAGCTGCGTGAGCTCGATGGCGAGGCTGTACGCCGCCAGCGCGGCGAGGCCGACGGGTGCGAGCACCAGGCCCGCCCACCACCGTCCGACCGCCAGCACGAGGAACACGCCGGCCGGCACGAAGAGCAGCACGTTGAGGGTGCGCTGGTCGAGGCCGAGGACCTCGAACGCCGCCCCGGACGGGCCGCCGTAGTCCCACGAGCAGGCCTCGCTGCGGGTCTCGGCCGGGACCACGCCGACGTCCGCCCGGGTGGGCACCAGGGTCACCAGCGCGATCGCGACGAGCGACCACAGCAGGCCGGCCACCGAGACCGCCGAGGCGGTGCCCCACCAGCGACGCAGGACCACCGCGAGGAGCGCGGCGACGACACCGGCGGCGAGGGCGCCGAGCACCATGACGCCCGTGCCTCCGATCGTGACCATCCGGGGAGGGTAGTCGTCGTCCCCGCACTCCGTTGGTCGAGGAGGGACGAAGTCCCGTCACGAGACCGCCCAGCCCGAGACCGGGTCTCGTGACGGGCGCCAGAGCGCCCTCCTCGACCAACGTGGTGGTCGCTAGGGTCGTCGTATGCGCTTCCTGATGTGGCTGCTCACCTACGCCGCGGGCCTGTCGGTCGCGGCCTGGCTGCTGAACGGCATCTGGTTCGAGGGGGCCAAGAACGGGCAGGCCGAGCTGCAGGACAAGATCGTGCCGCTGCTTGTGGTGGCACTGATCCTCGGCCTGGTGTCGACGTTCATCGAACCCGTGGTCAAGCTGATCTCGCTGCCGTTCATCATCCTGACGCTCGGCTTCCTGCTGCTGGTGATCAACGCCGGGATGCTGCTGTTCACCGCCTGGCTGGCCGACCTCTTCGACCTCGGCTTCCACGTCGACGGCTTCTGGAGCGCGCTGGTCGGCTCGATCATCATCACCGTCGTCGGGTGGGGCGTCCGCGTCGCCCTGCCGGGCGACTGACGGCGGGACCGGTGCGGGTGCCCGCCCTTCCCCCCGCTCGCGAGCCCGGGCGCTACCGGATCGCGCTCGTGTGCCTCGGCAACATCTGCCGCTCCCCCACGGCGCACGTCGTCCTCGAGAGCCGGCTCGCCGACGCCGGCCTCGCCGACCGCGTCGAGGTGGCCTCGTCCGGGACGGGCGGCTGGCACGTCGGCAACCCGATGGACCCGCGCGCCGCGGCCACCCTCACCACGGCGGGCTACGACCCGAGCCGGCACCGCGCCCGGCAGTACGACGCGACCTGGCCCGAGGCGTACGACCTCGTGCTTGTGATGGACGAGGCCAACCTCGCCGACGTGGGCGGGCGCACGGACCGCGTGGGCATGTTCCGCGACCTCGATCCGGTGGATCCGGGTGGCGCCGTCCCGGACCCGTACTACGGTGGGGACGACGGGTTCGAGGAGGTGCTGGCGATGGTCGAGCGCACGAGCGATGCGATCGTGGCGGCCCTGCCGAGCGCTCTCGAGAGGCCGGGCTGATGGCTCGCCAGCCCCTCATCGCCCGGCGTGCCGAGGAGCTCCTCGGCACGGCCGTGGTGGCGACCTCCCCGGTGGCGGGCGGTGACATCGCCACGGCGACGCGGCTGCGCCTGTCCAGCGGGCAGACCGCGCTGATGAAGACGCTGCCCCACGCGCCGGACGGCTTCTTCGAGGCCGAGGCCGCAGGGCTGCGGTGGCTCGCCGAGGTCGAGGGCGGGGTGCCCGTGCCCGAGGTGCTCGCCGCCGCCAGCGACTGCGTGGTCCTGGCCTGGGTCGAGCAGAGCGCCAAGACGCCGGTCGAGGCCGCCGTGTCCTTCGGCCAGCAGCTGGCCACCACGCACGCCGCCGGCGCCGACGGCTGGGGGCTCGACCACGACGGCTTCATCGGACGGCTGCCGCTGCCCAACAAGACGGCCGACTCGTGGCCGGAGTTCTACGCCGTGCGCCGGGTGCTGCCCTACCTCAAGCTGGCCCGCGACCGCGGGGCGATCTCCGGGACCGACGCCGCCTCCGTCGAGGCCGTCGTCGGCCGGTTCACGAGCCTGCTGCCCGACGAGGCGCCCGCCCGGCTCCACGGCGACCTGTGGAACGGCAACTGCCTCTGGGGCCAGGACCTCGCCATCCACGTCATCGACCCGGCCGCCCACGGCGGCCACCGCGAGCTCGACCTCGCGATGCTGCACCTGTTCGGGCTGACGCACCTGCCGCGGGTGATGGCGGCCTACGACGAGGCGCAGCCGCTCGCCGAGGGCTGGGAGGACAGGCTCGGCATCCACCAGCTGTTCCCGCTGCTCGTGCACGCGTGCATGTTCGGCGGTGGCTACGGCGCCCGCGCCGGGGCGGTCGCGGCCCGCTACGCCTGATCCCGGGTCGAGTGCGCTCGCGGTAGCAGTCGCTGCGGGGCCGCGCACTCGACTTCTCAGCACCGCCTCAGGAGCCGGTGGCATCCTTGGCCCGTGACTGAGTCCCGGCCCCGCGTGCTGGTCGTCGACGACGACCGCGCCGTGCGCGACTCGCTGCGTCGGTCGCTGGAGTTCAACGGCTACGAGGTCGTGCTGGCCGCCGACGGCGCCGAGGGCCTGGTCGCGGTCGGGGCGCAGCACCCCGACGTCGTGGTGGTCGACGTGATGATGCCGCGGCTCGACGGGATCGAGACGACGCGTGCGCTCCGGGCGGCGGGCAACGACGTACCCATCCTGGTGCTGACCGCGCGCGACGCGGTCGGCGACCGGGTCGAGGGCCTCGACGCCGGCGCCGACGACTACCTCACCAAGCCGTTCGCGCTCGAGGAGCTGCTGGCCCGGCTGCGGGCGCTGCTGCGCCGCGTCGTGCCCGACGGGGACGGCGAGAGCGAGGTGCTCACCTTCTCCGACCTCACCATGGACGTCGCCAGCCGCGACGTCTCGCGCAGTGGGCGGCCGATCGAGCTGACCCGCACCGAGTTCACCCTGCTCGAGATGTTCCTGCGCCGGCCGCGCCGCGTGCTCGACCGCTCGTTCATCCTCGAGGAGGTCTGGGGCTACGACTTCCCGACGAGCGCCAACTCGCTCGAGGTCTACGTCGGCTACCTGCGCCGCAAGACCGAGGCGGAGGGCGAGCCACGGCTGATCCAGACCGTGCGCGGCGTGGGCTACGTGCTGAAGGAATCATGAGCACCGCCTGGCCCGACGGGCGCTGGCACTACCGCCGGTCCCTGGCGTCGCGCGTCGCGGTGCTCACCACGATCGCGCTCGGGCTCTCGATCGCCGTGATGGCTTTCACCGCCTTCGTGGTGATGCGCCAGCAGCTGATGAGCTCGCTCGACCAGTCCCTGCTCAACCGCGCGCACAAGGCCACCGCCGACACCACGCTGTCGCGGATCACCGCCCGTGGAGCCCCGCCGTGGGTGCTCGGCGCGGCCGACGTCCGGATCATCTTCATCAGCGCCGACGGCCGCGGCATGTCGGGCTCCGACATCCCGGCCTTCACCCTCGGGCAGCCGGAGTACGACGTCGTCGTCGGCCGGCGCGAGTCGGCCGTGCGCACGCTGGTGACCAAGGAGGGCGAACGCTTCCGCGTCGCGACCGTGCAGGCCGGCAGCGGCGAGGCGCTGATCCTCGCCCAGCCGCTCGCCCCCAACGACCGGACGCTCGAGAAGCTCGGCGGGGTGCTGTTCGTCTTCGGCGCGCTCGGCGTCCTGGCGGCGCTGCTCGTCGGCTGGTTGGTGGCACGCAACGGCCTGCGACCGCTGCGCCGGCTGACCACCTCGGTCGAGCGGATCGCGATGACCGAGGACCTGCGACCACTGCGCGTCGAGGGTGACGACGAGGTCGCCCGGCTCGCCACCGCCTTCAACCAGATGCTGCTCGCCCTCGGCGCCTCCCGCGACCGGCAGCGGCGGCTGGTCGCCGACGCCAGCCACGAGCTGCGCACCCCGCTCACCTCGCTGCGCACCAACCTCGACCTGCTCCGCCAGGCGGAGGGCAACACGGCACTGCCGGCTGAGGCCCGGCTCGAGCTGCTCGACGACGTACGCGGCCAGATCGAGGAGCTCAGCGCGCTCGTCGGCGACCTGGTCGAGCTCGCGCGCGACGAGCCGACGACCCGGGTGGTGGCCGAGGTCGACCTCGCCGAGGTCGTCGAGCGGGCGGTGACGCGCGTACGCCGCCGCGCGCACGGCGTGTCCTTCGACGTCGACCTGGACCCGTGGCCGGTCGTGGGCGACGCCAACGGCCTCGAGCGGGCCGTCACCAACCTGCTCGACAACGCGGCCAAGTGGAGCCCTCCCGAGGGCACCGTCACCGTGCGCCTCGTCGACGGCGTGCTGACCGTCGACGACCAGGGCGAGGGCGTCGCGGAGGCCGACCGCCCGCACGTGTTCGAGCGCTTCTACCGGGCTGAGGAGTCGCGCGCGATGCCCGGCTCCGGGCTCGGCCTGGCCATCGTGCGCCAGGTGATCGACCGCCACGGCGGCCAGCTCCAGGTCACCGACGCCCCCGGCGGCGGGGCCCGGTTCGCGCTCTGGCTGCCGGGCGTCGCGAGCGCTGTAACGCCGGGTTAGTGCAACCACCCACCCAGATGCATCAGGGTCGGTACAACCAGTAACCCGGCGTTACAGGAGCTGGTCGAAGACGCGGAGCAGGCGCTCGGCCTTCCACTCCGACTCCGCCCACTCCTCGGCGACGTCGGACTTCACGGTGATGCCGCCGCCCGTGCCGAGGGTCCAGGTGCCAGTGCCGTCGGTCGTCAGGGAGCGGATGACGACGCCGAGGTCGGCGGGCCCGTCGCCGCTGATCCACCCGAACGCGCCGGCGTACGCCCCGCGCGGGGTCAGCTCGACCTCCTCGATCACCTCCATGGTGCGCAGCTTGGGCGCCCCGGTCATCGAGCCGGCCGGGAAGAGGGCGCGCAGCGCGGCGACCGTGGAGACGTCGTCGCGCAGCCGCCCGCGCACGGTGGACACCAGCTGGTGCACCGACTCGTAGGTCTCGACCTGCATCAGCGCCGGCACCTCGACCGACCCGACCTCGCACACCAGCGACAGGTCGTTGCGGAGCAGGTCGACGATCATCAGGTTCTCCGCGCGGGTCTTGGGGTCGCGCGCGAGCCGCTCGCGGTGGTGCTCGTCCTCCTCCGCGCTCGCCCCGCGCGGGGTGGTGCCCTTGATCGGCTTGGTCTCGAGGTGGCGGTCGGCGGTGACGACGGCGTACCGCTCCGGCGAGCTCGACAGCAGCCACGCGCGGGCGCCCTCGACGTCGTGCTGGAGGAAGCCGCTGTACGGCGCGGGGTTGAGGTCGCGCAGCCGGAGGTAGGCCGTGACCGGGTCGAGGTCGGAGGGGCGGGTGAGGCGGTGGGTGAGGTTGACCTCGTAGGAGTTGCCGGCGTGCAGGTGCTCCTGGACGGTCGCGAACGCGTCGGCGTACGAGCTTGGTGGGGAAGTCTGACGCTTCGAGGCCGTTGCAACCCCCTCCAGGTGACGGACTCCCCGCTCGAGCGGGGAGTCCCCGGAGGGCCCCACCGGGGACTCCCCGGAACGCCCGACCTCGTGCTCGAAGACCCGCACCTCCCGCGGACGCATCCAGACGGCGTCGGGGAGGGTCGGGTCGGGGGCCGCGGGCAGGTCGGTGCGCGCGGCGTAGCCGAGGTAGCCGAACCACTGCTCCCCCGCCGCGACCCGGTCCTCGAGGACGGCGAAGACGTCGTCGCCGACGACGGTGGAGACGCCGGCCGCGTGCAGGGTGACCTCGCGGCGCGCGGCCGACCACGACAGGGACACGTCGTCCTCGTCGAGCCAGCCGATGATCGAGCGGCGGCCCGACCACTCGCGCGCGCCCCCGCCGTCGAGCCAGAAGCACCGGTGGTGCTGCGCCGCGACGGACCGGAAGAACTCGACGGGGTCGCTCGGCGGCTCGCTCACGAGAGGAAGTTCCTCACCAGGTCCTCGCCGTGCTCGGACAGGATCGACTCGGGGTGGAACTGCACGCCCTCGAGCGGCAGCGAGGCGTGGCGCACGCCCATCACGACCCCGTCCTCGCTCCACGCGGTCGCGACGACGTCGTCGGACAGCGAGACCGCCCCGAGCGAGTGGTAGCGCACCGCGGCGAACCCCTGCGGCAGCCCTGCGAAGACGCCCTCACCGTCGTGCCGGACCGCCGCGACCTCGCCGTGCACCGGTGGCAGGCGCCGCACCGTGCCGCCGTACGCCGTCACCAGTCCCTGCATGCCCAGGCAGACGCCGAGCACGGGGCGGGTGCCGGCCCGCAGGACCTCCGGGCCCACCGCGAAGTCCGTCGGCGACGCGGGGTGGCCGGGACCGGGCGACAGGACGACGTGCGAGTGCCGCAGCACGTCGTCGGGCTCGACCTCGTCGTGCTGCACCACGCGCGGCAGGACGCCGGTCACCCGGGCCAACAGGTGCACCAGGTTCCACGTGTAGGAGTCGTGGTGGTCGACCACGATCACGTCCGGGTGCACGCAGCGACAGTAGTGGTTCCCCGGGCTACTGGCGCACCACGCGGCAGGCCGCCGACACCGGCTGGTCGCCGGCCTCCCGGCAGCCGTCGAACGCCTCGAGCCTCGCCATCAGGGCCGCCACCTCCGGAGCCCGCTTCTTGCTGGCGAAGGTGTTGCGCCGCTCGAACCGGTCACGCTTGTAGGAGTAGTACTCGTAGCCCCAGGTGACCTTGCCGGGCCGCGGGTCGAGGTCGAACCGCGCGAGCAGCGCCGTCCGGCTCCGCACCGCGGTGAAGGACGGGATGCGGTCGAGCTCCGTACCGCTGAACGCCGCGTCCGGGTCGTTGCCGGTGAGCGACTGCTGGGTGTGCTCGAGGAAGGCGTGGGACTGCCGCACCAGCGCGGGGTCGGACAGGGTGGGCACGAGCGACAGCCCGCTGCGGTAGGGCGCGGGCACGAGCCCGGCGAGCTCCTCGAAGGTCGGCGCGAGGTCGATGTTGCTGGTGACCTCCCGCCGCTTGCCCGGCACCACCCCGGGCCCGGTGACCAGCAGCGGCACGCGGACGTCGGTGTCGTACGGCGTCCCCTTGCCGCGGCCCATGCCGTTCTGGCCGAGGTGGAAGCCGTTGTCGGAGGTGAGCACGACGTAGGTGTTCGGACCCACCGACCGGAGGATCCGCTTCACGAGCCGGTCCGCCGACTGCGCCATCCGGGCGCGGTCGCGGAGGTCGCGGACGGCGGCCGCGGCGGGCAGGGTGCGGGTGGTGTTCCACGCGCGGGCCCGCTTGCCGTTGGCCCGGCGCGGCCGGTTGTCGTTGCGGAGGTCACCGAAGCCGGGGAGGTCGTCGACCGTCAGCTTGCCGCAGGCGACGCGGCCGCAGCTGCGCTTGCCCGTCCGGTCGCGGAACATCGGCGGGAAGAGCGGGTCGTCGGCGTAGTGGCCCTCGGGGTTGACGCGGTTGTGTGGCGCGTAGAGCGCCACCTCGAGGAAGTACGGCGCGCCGGACGCCTCGTTGGTGGCGAGG
This sequence comes from Nocardioides sp. T5, assembly GCF_048161455.1. Classification (NCBI taxonomy): domain Bacteria; kingdom Bacillati; phylum Actinomycetota; class Actinomycetes; order Propionibacteriales; family Nocardioidaceae; genus Nocardioides; species Nocardioides sp. T5. Next base: position 4,279,733 of record NZ_CP182415.1, read on the forward strand.
AAGTCCATCGCCAGGTCGCCGATCACCGCACCGGCGTACGCCTTGTCCTTGGCCGCGTTGCTCGCGCTCGCCGGCGGTGCCGGGTGCTGCACGAGGCTCAGGCGCTGGTCGACGATCGACGTGCTCGCGAAGTCCCAGCCGTCGTAGGCGGATCCGAAGGCGGTGTTGAAGGTCGACCAGCCCGGCACGACCGGCGGCAGCGCCCGGCCCGGCGACCACTCGTACTCGTTGAGGAACTTGCCGACGAAACCCGTCTGGTAGCCGGCCTCCTGCAGCCGCACGTTGAACGCGCGCTCGGGGTTGCCGTTGGTGTCGTAGGCGGGCCAGCCGCCGAGCTTCGACGTGCCCTTGTTGGACGTGTTGGTGTGCACGCCCGTCTGGTGCGGGTACTGCCCGGTGAAGAAGCTCGACCGCGACACGCAGCAGAGCGAGTCGGTGACGAACGAGTGCGGGTAGCTCGCACCCGCCTTGCGCATCCGCTGCACCGACCGCATCGTCTGGACCAGGTCCATCGAGAAGTCGTCGAGCATCACCACGACGATGTTGGGCCGTTCGTCGCGGGCCGCGGCAGGCTGGAGGTCCGCGACCGCGGAACGGTCGCTCGTCGCCTCACGCGGTACGTCGTCGGCGCGGGGCAGGCCGTCGCTCGACCCGCCCGTCGCCCCGCACGCCATCAGTGCGAACAGGCACACGCCTGCCCACGTCCCCTTGAAGTACTTCACTGCTCCCCCGTCGTGTCCCCAGCTGGTCACCAAGGGTGACGTCCTGAGCGACCGATTCGTTGCCTCCCACGCCGAACTGATACCTACACGTCGGCTCGACCTCAGTCGGTCGCGGGGGCGAGGAGGTCGCGCACCGCCGTGTGCAGCAGGTCGTAGCCGTTCTCGGTGAGGATCGACTCGGCGTGGAACTGGATGCCGCGGTAGTGCGGCCCGACGACCGCGTGGATGTCGCCGGTGGCCTCGTCGGCCTCGATGCGTACGCCGTCCGGCAGCTGCGCGCCGTCAGGGACCCGGCCGACGAAGGTGTTGTAGAAGCCCACCCGCTCGGTGCGACCGTCGAGCCGCACCGGCGACTGGGTGCCCTGGAAGACGACGTCCTTGTAGCCGAGGTCGAGGCCGAGCCGCTGGCAGAGCGTCTGGTGGCCCAGGCACACCGCGAGGAACGGCTGACCCGAGGCGAGCAGGTCGTCGACGGCGCGACGGAACGACGCGATCTTGGGGTGGTCACCCTCGCGCGGGTCGCCGGGGCCGGGCCCGACGATGACCAGGTCGGCGCCGTCGAAGTCGCCGGTCGCGTAGTCCTCGTGCCGCACCACGCGCGAGGTCATCCCGAAGACGCCGAGCACGTGGACGAGCATGTTCACGAAGTCGTCCTCGCCGTGGAGGATGACCACCGACTTCCCGGCCAGCCCCGGATCGGCCGGCTCGCCGGCCTGGTCGGTCAGCCAGAAGCGCGAGAGCCGCTGGTTGCGCGTGCCCAACGCGAGCACGACGTCCTCGTCGCGGGCGAGCTCGGCGATGTCAGTGCCGTCGGACGTCGCCCGCGGCGCCAGCCCGAAGGCGCTGAGGATGCCGCCGGCCTTGGCACGGGTCTCGGCCACCTCGTACGCCGCGTCGGAGTCGCGCACCAGCGTCGCCCCCGCGGTGACCTTGAGCTCGCCGGCCGGCGAGACGTCGGCGGTGCGGATGAGGATCGGGCTGTCCATCGTCGGCGTGCCGTCGGGCGAGCGGCCGAAGAGGGCGAGCGCGGCGCCGTAGTAGCCGCGGCCCTCGGGCTCGTAGTCGGCGATCAGCCGGCAGGCGTTCTCGACCGGCGCGCCCGTCACCGTCGCGGCGTACATCGTGTCGCGCAGGATCTCGCGGTGGTCGCGGTCGGAGCGGCCGGCGAGGAGGTACTCGGTGTGGATCAGGTGCGTCATCGGCTTGAGGAACGGCCCGAGCACCTGGCCGCCCTCGTGGCAGATGTCGCACATCATCTTGAGCTCCTCGTCGACCACCATGAAGAGCTCGAAGACCTCCTTCTCGTCGGCGAGGAAGTCGAGCAGCCGCTCCTTGAGCGCGTCGCCGTGACCCGCGACCCGGAAGGTCCCCGAGATCGGGTTCATCCGTACGTCGCCCTGACGCACCGAGACGTGCCGCTCGGGGCTGGCACCGATGAGGAACCGCTCGCCGGTGAAGAAGCAGAAGGTCCAGTACGCCCCGCGCTCGCGCTCCATCAGCCGCCGCAGCACCGTCAGCGCGCGTGAGGCGTCCCAGTCGGCGACGACGGCGCGGTAGTGGCGGCCGATGACGAGGTTCGCGCCCTCGCCCTGCCCGATCTCGTCGCGGATGATCGCCTCGACGACCTCGCCGTAGTCCTCGTCGCTGGTCGCGAAGCCGCCCCGGTCGGCGAACTCGACCGGTACGTCGGGCAGCGCCGCGAGCAGGTCGTCGACCGACACCTCGTGCTCGGCCTCGATGTCGACCACCGTCAGCGGCGTGCCGTCGTCGATGGCGGCGAAGCCACGCTCGCGCACCTGCCGGAACGGCACCGCGACCAGGCGGTCAGCGCTCCGGCCCGGCTCCGGGGCGCCCGTCTCGAGCGGGATGTCGAGCAGGCTCGCCACCTCGTGCGGCGTGCCGCCGATCAACCCCGCCGTCGGTGACGCCTTGCGCCGGATGACCGCCCATGCCCCGTACCCCTGGACCTGCTCCAGGAGGTCGCGGACGGCGGGGGGCTGGTTCATGGTCGAAACCCTACGGCTGGGCGCCGGCGTCGGACCGGGCCGTCCCAGCCGTGGACCGAGCCGTGACCGTCGAAGGTCTTCGCGGTGGCCCCGCCAACTACACCGGGGCGCGAACGCCGTGCCGCGGTGAGCGCGACCCAACGATAGGGTCTCGAAAATGCGATGGAGAGCACACCCTCACCATGGTCCTGATCCGAGATTTCTGGCTCTTCTGACTGATCCGTGGGTCATCGGCCGGGCAGCAGCGGTCGGTGTCCGCCTAGGTTGAGCATCGCGAGGCCGATGAGGGCGTCGGGTGAGCGGAATCCGAAGGCCACCCTGGTGATGAGCCGGATCTTGGTGTTGACCGATTCGATGAGGCCGTTGGATAGGCCGTGGTCGATGGCGGCGAGGATCTCGGCGCGGTGCTTGGTGATGCGCTGCTGGAGGCGACGAACGATGCGATCCGGCAGCGCCGTGCCACGCGACCCATCGGTCCAGCGCCTCGGCGGCCTCGTCTGCTGGGAGCTGAAGACGGTACGCAGGCCTTCTTTGAGCAGATAGGCGCGGTAGAGCCGAGGATCAGTCTTGGCGATCCACGCAGGCTTCGTCTGCTGCTTGTCGGTGAGGTTCTCGGGGTTCTTCCACAGTGCGTAGCGGGCGTGCTTGAGAGCGCGAGCGTGTCCGGTTGCGACCGTAACCGCCCGGCCGTTCTGCCAACCGGCGGGGCGGGTGTGGCCCGCGCGTCTGGCCTGGTTCCAGGCGTTCGTCGCACGGCGTCGAGGGCATCGGTGGCCCAGCCGACGACGTGGAAGGGTCGGCGCACCGGACCGCGGCTGGGCAGCGTCGCCGCACAACGTCCGCGATCCAGTCCGCGCCGTCGGCTGTGACATGGGTGATCTGGGCGCACCTGCCTTCGCCGGAGGCTTCCAGTGCGTCGAAGAACTCCTCGAGGGTGGCGCGGTCGCGTCCGGCCTTGGCCCACACCAGCCGGCCGGTGTCGTGGTCGACCACGACGGTCAGGTACTTGTGGTTGCGTTTGTAGGAGATCTCATCGATGCCGATGCGGCGCAGTCCGGCGAAGGCGTCGATCCCTTCGGCGGTGTCGGCCCAGACCCGGGCGATGATCGATCCCACGGTCCGCCACGCGATCCGCATCAACTGGGTGATCGCGGACTTCGAGCACTGGGTGGCCAGCCAGGCGACCTGCTGGTCAAGGCCGAACGTGTGACCGGCCGCGTGACGCGCCCAGGGCACATGCCGCACCGTCGGCCCGTGGACCGGGCAGTTGACCCTTGGCGCGTCGGCCTCGAGGAAGACCTCGACTGTTCCGAGATCCAGGCTTCGCCACCGTCGGCGTCCTTCTCCGTGGTCGTACCAGGCGGCTCTGGTGCCGCATCGTCCGCAGCGGCCCCGAGCAGCTCGCCGTGGTCGCACGTGCGCGATCACGATGTCCTCGACCTCGCTGAACTCGATTGCCTCGATGACGGTGTTCTCGACGCCCAAGAGGGCGCGCCATAGGCTGGCGTTTCGCACGCCGTTCTCCGTTCCGTGGTTCCTGACTCTCGACAAGCCAGAAACCTAGAGCGGGAACGGCGTGCGGCCATTCAGACGCGATCAACCACCCACGGAAGCATCAGATGAGCCAGATTTCTCGCCACCAAGCGCCGCGGCTGCCGCTCGCGACCTGACAAGGGCTGGTTCGCCGTGCTGATCCGTGAATCGGAATGGGTTGGCAGGGCGCTGCAGTCCCTGCCCGACGATGCGTTCCCGCTGGTGAACGTGGGCTGTCAGACGAAGGAGTTTCGGGAGACCACGCAACCATGGATGACAGAGCACATCTTTGGACCGCTGGCTGCCTCGGGCCGTGAGGTCATCCACGTCGACATCCGCCCGGACGTGGGCGTGGACCTCGTTGCGGATGCAACGAGCACGGAAGGGCAGGCCGCGATCCGGGCCACGGGAGCCAGATCCGTGTTGTGCACCAACCTCCTGGAGCACGTGCCGGATCCCTCGGCCGTTCTTGATCACCTTGCCGCCATGGTGCCGGTCGGTGGCTACCTGGTGGTGACCGGACCACTTCGTTTTCCCTACCACGCCGACCCGATCGACACCATGTATCGACCGACCGCATCCGAGATGGCCGAAGAGATCGGCCCGGCGTTCACCGTGGTCAAGTCCGAGGACATCCTGTGCGAGCGTGGGGCACGCTTCTACTCCTTCCGCCCGCGAGGTCGAATCCGCCTGGTGGCACGCTTGCTGACGCCGTTCATCCGTTACAAGGAGTGGAAGGTCACGGCGACCTGGGCTTTCCGACGGACGTCCGCGTACGCCGTCGTGGCGCAACGAGCCGGGTCGTGATCCGCCGACCCTGAACTCGGCTCACGCCCGGCCTTCCCGGCCAAGAACCGGATCGGGGGCCGACATCCGTACGACCTACGATGAGCCGGTGACTTCACTGCGCCGCGTCGTGCACTACTACCCGCGCTTCCTGGAACATCGCTCCGGAGTCACGGAGAGTATCGCCGCGTGGGCGGAGATCACGGCCAGCGAAGTGCCGACCGAGGTGTGGGTCGCGACGGCGGCAGACGGCCGGAGCCACCGTGACGCTGAACGGCTCAGCGAGCCGGGATCCCGCTGCGACACGTCCCTCACGTGGGTCGGAGCAGCCGCTCGTACCTACCACAGTGGTGGCGTGCGAGCTCGGGCCTGGCGACGTGGTCTACGTGCACGAGGGATGGGTGCCCGCAAACGTCCTCGCCGTCCGATGGGCCCGGCGCGCCGGCGCGACCGTGGTTGGCATGCCGCACGGGGTCTACGCACCTCAGGTCGTCGAGGCGGGTCGAGACATCCTGGGGATACGACGACGCCTCGAACGGAGCGCATTGCGCCGCATCGACGCCGTGCATCTCTTCTTCCCTCCGAGGCCGCCGAGGTCGCCGCAATCGCCGAAGCAGAGGTGCCGGCAGGGTCTTCTCCAATCCGGCTCCCCGCATCACCGACTCGGGCCGCTGGGCCGGGGACGAGGACTACTTCGTGTGGATCGGTCGCTTCGTGGTCGGCCACAAGGACTGGACCTGATGCTGCGTGGTTGGGCCGGTCCGCCCGCACCAAGGCCTCGACTCGTCCTGGCGGGGCCGGACTACCTGGGCGGCAAGGCCGAGGTGGCCGAGCTCGTGCGCGAGCTCGACCTGACTGACTGCGTGACGATCCGCGGGTCGGTCGCCGGGGCGGAGAAGGACCAGCCATGGTGCACGCACGCGGCTACGTGCACAGCAGCCGCTGGGACGCGTGCAGCATGGTGCTCCTCGAGTTCATGGCGCGCGGCACGCCGTGTCTGATCAACTCGACAGTGCACGCCGCCGCCACCTACGAGAAGGCAGGCGCTGCGCTCACCTTCACCGACGTCGCGGAATTTCGCCACCTCGTCCCCTCGCTCGCGTCCGACGCGGGGCTCGGAGAGCGGGCCGCCACCTACATGCGGACCGAGGTGTCCCCGAGGCGCTGCGCGAGCCGTATCTCGCGTGGCTGGCCAGCTGGCGTGACGCAGGCTCGACTCTCAGTCCGTTCGCTCCGAGGGCTGTCCCGACACTGGCTCGGAAGCGGGGAGTTCGCGATGGAGGCGGCGGGAGGCGAGCCACAGGATCACGCAGTTCGTCACGGCAGCGGCCACCATGCCGGACATCACCCACTCGATCTCCCCGGTGGGGACCGTGAGAGCCAGCGCGCACGCGACGGCTCCCAGGTAGACGACCCGGACCGTGAGAAGCATGCGCCACCGCCTGTAGGCGCTGAGCAGTGAGATCGGTCCCGTCGCCAACGCCCAGACCACCTGCTCCGTCACGACCCACGGCAGGATCGAGCGGCTCACAGTCCACGTCTCACCCAGAATCTGTTCGCCGATCGACGCCGGAACCAGGATCAGGCAGCCCGCCCACGCCAGCACCAGCACGCTCATCACCACGGCCTGAGCGGCGGCGAGGCGTGACCTGTCCGGGCCGAGGACGCGGACGAGCTCAGGCACCATCACGGCCGGCAGCGCCGCAAGAGAACCGCCGCGGGACCCAACAACGTGCCTGCCCCCGGACCGCTGCCACGTCGCCGAACGTCATGTAGGTGGTCATGACTGCGGCGAGCACAAGTGGGGCAAGGCTGGCGAGCAGTGCGTCTGGCCCCAATACCCGCAGGCTCGCCTGCGTGCTGATGGAACCAGCCCCGGCTGTCCGAGCGAACGTCCCCACGCTGAGGGACGAGCATCACCACCAAGGCGATGCCCCCACCAGCCAGGACCCAGGTCAGAGACATCCAGGTGACGTCCACGTCGAGGCCGGCGAGGGTCGAGAGGAGAAGCGCGAGCGTGACCACGAACCAGGCGCCGTCGCTCACCGCGGCCCGATCGGCGCGACGTTCTGCTATCGCTCCGTACCGGAGCAGGTCCTGCGGGTAGACCAGCAGACACGCCCCGACAAGCACGTAGTACGCCGCTGTCCCGCCGTCTCCGATGGTCCGGCCGAGCGCCACGCCAAGACTCGCGACGAGCATCGCCCAGAGCACGCTGAGTGCGAGAGGCGGAGGCTGGCGCGTCCCCGACGAGAGGAGACGAGCAGCCCCAGCGATGAACGCTGCACGGCCATCCCGAAGGCGAAGAGGGCGTAGGCGAACGAAACAGCGCCGAACTCCTCCACTGTGGAGGTGCGAGCAGCGGCGACGAGGAAGAAGACATTGGAGAGGCTTGAGAGACCTTGGTCGACAACGCCCAGGCCAAGGCGGCGGAACCGCGTCGTCATCCAACCCGCCCCGCGGCGGAAGCCGCCGCCTCGTCGACGAGCGCGAGGTACGCCGCAGCGCGATCCGCGCTCGTCGGCCAACTGCCTGCAACCCTGGCGCCCTGGGCGACGCGTCGTGTGCGGAGGGCCTCGTCGGTCGTCACGTCGAGCAGTGCCTGAGCCAGGAGGCCGGGTCGGTCGGCTCGAAGTACCACGCCGCATCTCCCGCAACTTCGCGCACGAAGGGCCGGTCGGAAGCCACGAGTGGCCGACTCGCTCGCATCGCCTCGAGGAGTGACGGAGAAGCACTCGTTAAGACTGGGAAGACGACGCCGTCGCAGGCCTCGTACAGCGCAGGAACCTGGGAGACACGCAAGGTCCGAGATTACGGCTGACCGAGCGGGTCTCGGCGTCCAGCCCGAGCCACTCCTCATCGGTGAGGGTGAGGACGTACTGCACCTCACGAGCGTGCTCCTCTCGCAGGATGCGCGCTGCAGGGCCCAGGACGGCGAGGTTCTTGTGCGGGTAGGCCCGGGTCGGAAAGGCGAACGCGGGAAGCAGTGCACCATCGACCTGCACGGGTCGGCGCAAGGACGGGTCCTCGAAGACGCGGTTGAGCACGTTGGGGACGACTCGCATGGCGTGCCGCGGAATGCCCCAACGCTCTTCGAGTGCGTCCGTCACGTACGCCGACTCGGCCACGATCAGGTCAGCCCTTCGGAAGGAGCCTGCGCGAGACGCGAGACCGCAGCGCGTGACGCGCCCGATCGCGCCGACCGGACACCCCGGCGTACTCCGGGAACAGGCTGGTGACGTCGGCGAAGCCGACGATCCGCGTGCGGGCACGCCGAGGTCCGTAGTCCGGCCCGAACACCGTGAACGAGACGTCGAAACGATGTCCGTCCCGGCGGCGGCGCAGCCGTGCCGCGGGGCGACCGTCGACGACCCGAACGTCGAGGTCCGGCCACGAGCCCGTCGCATTGGCGATGACCACGTCCGAGGCCTCGATCACCACGTCGGCGAGCCATGGCCACCGGCGGAGCGCCTCGGGGTCCGCAGCGAGGGTCGCGACCTCGTCGAGGAAGGACGCCCCGACCTGAACACCGCCGCCCACGACGAGGTTGGACATGTCGAGCAGCACCGAGGCGCTCATCGGCGCGCTCCCCGAGCCGCGTCCTCGAGAAGGCGTCGCAGGACGCCGGACCCGACCTGACGGGAGGAGTGGGCGTCGTACCAGGCCCGGCCGCGGCGGCCCATTTCACGTCGCTCGTTGCGGTCGGTCTCCGCGAGCCTGTTGCACCGCGTCGCGCAGTCCCTGACGGTCACCGGGAGCCACGGCGACGCCGGCCCCGGCCCCAGTGACCACGTCGGCGGCATCCCCACGAGCCACGACAACCACTGGCAACGCCGCCGCGAGGATCGACTGCACCTTGCTCGGCATCGTCACCGCGAAGAGGGGCCGGTCGGCGAGCGACACGAGCTGGGCGTCAGACGCGTGCATCAAGCGCGCCATCTCGGAGGACGGCACCGGATCGAGGAAGTGGATGCGCGCGTGTCCGCCGGCGAGGCTCGACGAGCCGGGACTTCGTCACCCGTCCCCTACGAGGACCAAGTGGGACACTGCATCGTCAGGAAGCCCGGCGAAGGTCTCAACGACGGGCTCGAGGTGCTGCGCCTGGCCGTGGTTGCCGGCGTACATCAACACGAAGTCGTCGGGGTCGGCATCCCACGTCGCACGCAGTTCCTGGACGTCCACCGTCGCGGCGTCAGGAGCCGGTTCCTCAGACACCCAGTTGTGGACGACGGTGAGCTTGTCGCGCGGCACCCCCGCGCCACCAGGAGGTCGACCATGCCGGGCGACGTGACGGCCACGTGGTGGGCCGAGCGGTAGGTCGCACCGACCAGCACGTCGAGCACACGTCGGGTCAGGCGGCCGACCGGTCCCTGAAGGTAGCCGGAGTCGAACACCGAGTCGGGCCACACGTCCTGGACGAGCAATACGTAGGAGTACCCCACAGCGCCCGAGCGACCATGGCCGGGAGGGCGGCTGTCGCTGGGGAGGAATAGACGAGAGACACCGTCGACGAACGCAGCACGCCCTGGCCGAGAGCCGTGGCGGACAGCGCCCATGAGGCGTAGTTGGCAAGCCGGCGCAGCGCGGATGCGTCGTGGCTCGGATAGAGGGGCGTACGCCGCACTGCCAGTCCGTCGCGGATCTCCCGCTTACCTCGTCCGGCGGAGTAGCCCGGCGCAACAACCCCGGTGGGGTAGTTGGGGATACCGGTCAGCACGGTGACATCGAGGCCACTGTCGGCAAGAGCCATCGCAATCCCACGCGGCACCTCCGCGGGCTCCGGTGGATACCACTGGCAGACGAACGCCACACTGCCCCGACCCGAGGCCGAGGCACTCATTTGGCGGGAATACCTTTGACCACGACGCCGGGCGGCACGTCCTTGACCACGCACGCCGACCCGCCGACCACGCTCGCCCGGCCGATGCGGAGACCGTTGAGCACGACGCCCGCCACACCGATCAGGACCTCGTCCTCGATGACGCAGTCTCCAGATATCGAGGCGAGCGGGTTGGCACTCACGTAGTCGCCGATAGTCGTGTCGTGGCCCACGGTCGCGTTGAGGTTGAGGTGCACGTGCCGACCAATTCGGATGTGGGTCGTGAGGCGCACGCCGGCGCACAGGATCGAGCCCGGTCCTACCTCGACGTCGAAGCCGTGCGTCACGGAGGGATGGACAACGGTCGCAGGCGACAGGCCGGCAGCGTCGAGCCGCTCGGCGATCGCGCGTCGTACCGTCGGGTTTCCGATGCCGACGACATAGTGAGTGGGACGATCCGCGCGGTCGGTCAGGTCGGCCGTAGTGCCGAGGTAAGCCACCCGCGCCTGCGCAGATGGCTCAGGTTGTCCTCGGTGGGCCGATCATCGACGACACCCGCAACGGCCCAGACCGGCGTGGCGGCAGAGGAATTCACCGCATCGACGACGTCCAGGACCTCACGGCCGAATCCGCCGGCGCCCACGATGACCAGCCTGTCAGCCACGGCTCGGCTCCGAGGATCCGAGGAACTCCGACATGGTGGCCTCTCCTTCAGCGTTGATGTCGCGCCGCCGCACGACCTGTGCAACGGTCGCACGGATGATCTGCAGGTCGAGCCAGAGACTGCGCCGGTCGACGTAGTCGACGTCCTTAGCAAACTTCGCGTCCCAACTGATGGCGTTGCGGCCGCTCACCTGGGCGAGGCCCGTGATGCCCGGTCGAACCTCGTGACGCCGGCGCTGCTCGGGCGAGTAGCGGTCGAGGTAGCGGACCAACAGGGGGCGCGGTCCCACCAGGCTCATGTCTCCGCGCACGACGTTCCACAGTGTCGGTAGCTCGTCGAGACTCGTCGAGCGAAGAAACGCACCGAAAGGGGTGAGCCGTTCGGCGTCGGTGACGAGCCCGCGGTCGACGTCGGGCTCCAGCATCGTGCGGAACTTGATCAGGCTCGAACACGCGCTCGTCCTTGCCCGGTCGCGCTTGGCGGAACAGCACGCCCCGCCCCGGCGACCCGGACGAGGGCAGCGATGACCAGTTGAACCGGCATGGAGCCTGCCAACACGACTCCCGCGACGACGACGTCGAGGGCGCGCTTGATCGGGTCGTAGCCGGTCATGCCGCGGAGTCTAGTGTCCGGTCCGTGCTCGGCTCGGGTCGCCGGAACACCACCAGGATTGACAGGAAGATCCAGAGCAGCGTGCTCTCCCGGTTGCCGGTGAGCGATGGCATGCCGAAGGACGAACCCCACACGAGCAGGACGACTGCACCTGCCAGCCGCCACTCCTCGTGCGGCAGCACCCGACGAAGTCGGTACCAACGCACCGCCAGGATGACGTGGACGACCAACAGGAGCAGCGCACCAACGACTCCAGCCACGATGATCGCCTCGATCCAGGTCGAGTCGTAGGACACGGGAAGACCCTTGGCGCCGACGCCGAAGAACGGGTGCTCGCCGAGCACCTCGCGGGCCAGCGCGACGAGCCCGCCGGGCTGCTCGAACTCATCCGGCACCCCCATGTCCCCGGACGCGTCGGACCCCGGCATCGAGTCACCCGAGCTGGAACCGAAACGTCCGGCACTCAGCGTGTAGAGCCAGGAGTTGCCCTCCTGGACACTCCAGACGTACCACCAACATCCCCGCGGCGCCCCACGTGCCGAGCCAGCCCAGCGCACCGAGGACGAACGAGCTCACCACGGTCGCCGCGGCACTCGCCGTCAGCAGCCACCGGTGGCGCCGATTGGTGAGGATCAGCCCGAGCGTGATCAGAACGCCGCCGACGATGAACACCTTCGACAGCGTCATCACGCCGCCGACGATGATCAGCACCCAGAGGGGCAGCCAGACCTTGCGAGAGAGCTCGGGCGAGGAACGCACGAGATAGACCAGGCAGAACGCAGCGAGGCTGTAGGCCACGCCTGCCTCGGCCGGCTGGTTGAAGACGCCGGAGAAGCGGCCCGACCCGGCGCCGGCTCGGCCACCGTGACGCCCCCGCCGCGGGCCGCCCAGAAGCCGCGGAGCAGCGGCAGGTGGTCGACTCCGACGATCGCGGTGAGCAGAGCAATGGCCCCGTTGAGCGCCATGCCGACCGCGACCAGCCACGAAGCCGTGCGCAGCAGCACCGCAGGAGCAACCAGCCGCATCCACAACGCCACCGCGGTCATCGTGGCCAGCGGGAGAAGTGCATTGTCCAGGCCCGCAACCAGGGAGCCCGATCCCCACTCCAGACGGCTTTCGATCAAGAAGCCCCCGACGCCTGCGACGAAGGCATAAGCCGCCCACAGGCCGAGCACGGCCCAGCCGGGACGCAACGCACCGAGGTGTCGTAGGTGCAGCAGAGCGGCTACGGCGGCCGACCCGTAGATCGCGAGCTGTTCGGTGCGCAGGCCGCTGACGATGTAGGGGCCGAGGACGCACACGACCGCAACGGCGAACCAATAGAGCGCCCACCGTCCATGCTGCACGGCCTCGTCGCTGTCCACCATCGGGGTGGCAGCGCCCCGGCGCAGGTCGCGGTCCGTCCCCATCACCGGTCGTCCACGCCTGCACGGATCCCCAGCCAGGCTCTCGTAGCGCGCGTGGGTCGAGAGGATGAAACCCACCGCGCGACGCGAGCAGCCGCCGATGCGGTAGTCCTCAGGAACCCGCGAGGCTCGGTCGGTGTCGGAGACGGCGAACCGCACGGCCTCGACGACGTTGGCCACGTCGAGGCCGGTCATCAGGATCGAGGCGGAGTCGAGTGCCTCGGGGCGCTCGATGGAGTCACGGAGCGTCACCGCGGGGAAGTCGAGCAGCGACGACTCCTCCGAGATGGTGCCGGAGTCCGACAGGACGCAGTAGGACTGCTTCTGCGCCTTGTTGTAGTCCAAGAAGCCCAGCGGGTCGTGGAAGGTGATCCCTCCGTCGAGCGGCCCAGCGCGTCGAGCCGCTTGCGGGTGCGGGGATGGGTCGACACGACCACGGGCATCCCGGTGTCGGCGACCACGCCCTCGAGGCAGTCGAGCAGCAGGTTGAGGCGGTCGGGGTTGTCGACGTTCTCCTCACGATGGGCGCTCACCAGCAGGTAGCCCTGCGGTGCGAGGCCGAGCCGCTCGACGGCGTCGGAGGCATCGATCTCCTCGGCGTGGGCCGTGAGCACCTCCTTCATCGGTGACCCCGTCTTGAGGATCCGGCGCGGGTGAAGACCCTCGGCCAGCAGGTTCCGACGGGCGTGCTCGGTGTAGACGAGGTTGAAGTCGGCCACGTGGTCGACCAGGCGCCGGTTGGTCTCCTCGGGAACGTTCTCGTCGAAGCAGCGGTTGCCGGCCTCCATGTGGTAGACGGGGATACGCATCCGCTTGGCCATCACGGCCGCCAGACAGGCTGTTGGTGTCACCGAGGACCAGGACGGCGTCCGGGCGCTCCGCGAGCAACACCTCCTCGGTCTTGATCAGCACCTCGCCCAGCACCCGGCCGAGGCTGCTGGTGTCGACGTCGAGGTAGTGCTTCGGTGCCCGGAGGCCGAGGCTCGGAGAAGAAGATCTCGTTGAGGTTGTGGTCGTAGTTCTGCCCCGTGTGGACCAGCACGTGGTCGACGGTGCGGTCGAGCGAGCTGATCGTCTCGGACAACCGGATGATCTCCGGACGGGTGCCGACGACGGTCATCACCTTGGTCATGGGGTCTCCTGCGCGGCCGGGCGGACCACGGGCTCGTGGATGGTGTCGGGCGCCTCGGGGTCGAAGAGCGAGTCGGTCCAGAACAGCGTGGTGAGCACGCTGTCGCCGACGTTGGTGATGTCGTGCGACCACATGGTGGGCATGTCCACGACGACGGGCTCCACCCCGGAGACGGGAGGCTCGACGACGTCGTCGTGGAACATCCGCCGCAGCCGGATCACCGCCTCGCCGTCGAGGACGACGAAGCGCTCGATCTTGTGGAGGTGGTAGTGGATGCCCCGGGTGACCCCGGGACGGTCGTCGACACGAAGGTCTGCCCACCACTGCCGTGGGTGCGCACCGTCTCCACGAGCCGGCCACGCTGGTCGCTGCGCGGGGTGAGCGCCAGCGGGTAGTGCGACGGGAAGAGGGCGGCCCGATAGGTGTTGAAGAGGTCGCGCTCGAAGTCGTCCGCCATCGCCGGGACGTCGGCAATCGGGACGTACGTCGCGTGGAACCGCTCGAGCGCGTCCCAGACCGCCTGCACGGAGGTCGGGTGGGCCGCCGGCCGCACGGTGTTGGGCGAATCGGGGTCCAGGGCATCGAGCAGGGCCTGCGCCGCACCTTGCGCGTGCAACACTCGATGGGCCGGTCGGCGATCTCGGGGCGGTCGCCGGAGATGACACGGTCGACGAAGGTGGCGACGAAGGAGTTGTAGCCGGGCCGGCCGTGCTCGCCGAACAGGTTGGGCAGGTGGACGTCGACGAGGCGACCGCCCGACCGCTGTGCCGCAGTCCGGAGCACGCCCGCGGCCTGCTCCTTGCCCGCGGCGTAGGCCGACCCGTTGCCGACCTGGATCGAGTTGGCGAAGACGACGACCACACCGCTCGTGCCGGACAGCGCGTCCGCCACGCCCTGTGCCAGGGAGACGTTGCCGTCGACCAGGCTCGTCGTCCGGAGCACGGTTTACCCCCGCGACGTGGATGACCGCGTCGACGTCGCCGACGAGGTCGGGGAGGCGGTGCCAGTCCGAGCGGCCCACCGGCACGACCTCGTGGTCGGTGGTCGCGTGGATCCGGCAACGCAGGTGCCAGCCGAGGAAGCCCTCCGCACCGGTCAGCAGCAGGCTTCACGCGCGCAGGCTCCGGGTCGGCGGCGACCTCGGGGATGGTGCGCAGCAGCGCGACCGTCTGCTCGACGTCGAGTAGCGACACCGAGTCGGAGGAGTAGTCGACGGTGGTGTCGACCTCCTCTTCGCCCTCACTGAAGTACTTCTCGTACTGCAGGCCACGGTCGTCAAGCGGCACGCGGAAGTAGTCGCCCTGGTCGGCCGCCTTCGCGATCTCCTCGCGGGTCAGGAGCGTCTCGTGCGGCTTCTCGCCGTGGCGGGTGCCGATGCGGTGGATCTCCGGCTCGTCCTGACCGAAGAGCCGGCCGACGGCGGTGGCGAGCGTGGCGACGGTCGTCGACGCCGCCTTGCGGACGAACAGGTCACCCGGCTCCGCGTGCACGAACGCGTGCTTGACGAGGTCGACGGAGTCGGCCAGCGACATGAGGAAGCGGGTCATCCGCGGGTCGGTGATGGTGAGCGGCCGGCCCTCCTTCAGCAGCGAGACGAAGGCCGGGATCACGGAGCCGCGGGAGTACATCACGTTGCCGTAGCGCGTCACGGACACCGTCATGTCGGAGTCGGGGTGGTTGCGCGCGAATGCCTGGGCGGTCTTCTCCATCAGCGCCTTGGACATGCCCATCGCGTTGACCGGGTAGACGGCCTTGTCGGTGCTCAGTAGGACGACCGACCGCACGCCCGCTGCGGAGGCCGGCCTCGATGACGTTGTGGCTGCCGACCACGTTGGTCTTGACCGCCTGCTGCGGGAAGAACTCGCACGAGGGCACCTGCTTGAGCGCCGCGGCGTGGAACACGAAGTCGGCGTCGAGCACCGCGGTGCGGACGCTGTCCACGTCGCGGACGTCGCCGAGGAAGAAGCGCACCCGCTCGTCGTTGAATGCGCGCCTCATGAGGTCCTGCTTGGCCTCGTCGCGGCTGAAGACGTTGATCCTCGCAGCGCCGTCGGCCAGCAGGTGCCGGGCCATGACGGATCCGAAGGATCCGGTCCCGCCGGTGATCGTGATGGTCCGGCCGGCGACCGAGGTGTCAGTCTCGGCCGTCGGGCTCGCGGAGGCGGTCACAGGGACTTCCTTTCGAGGAACGTGTGGACGTGTGCGACGACCCGCTCGAACTGGTCGTCGGTGAGGGCTGAGCCGCTGGGCAGGGAGAGCCCCGTGCGGAAGAGCCGCTCGGACGTGCCGTTGGTGTAGGCGGGGCGGTCGGAGAAGACCGGTTGGAGGTGCATCGGCTTCCACAGAGGGCGCGCCTCGATGTCCGCCTCGGCGAGGTGGAGTCGGAGGTCGTCGGCGCTCCACCCGGTGACGGCCTCGTCGACGAGCACCGAGGTGAGCCAGAAGTTGTCGTGGTCCTCGCCTGCTGCGGAGTCGACACCGTCGGGGCCGCCGAACACGGAGAGGCCGTCGACCGGTGCGACGAGCTCGCGGTAGCGCCGGCGCCAGCCGCGGCGCCGTTCGAGCATCTCGGGGAGGCGGGCGAGCTGGGCTCGGCCTACGGCAGCAAGGAGGTTGGACAGGCGGTAGTTGTAGCCGACGTCGACGTGCTCGTAGTGCACGACGGGCTGGCGCGCCTGGGTGGCGAGGTAGCGGGTCCGCTCGGCCATGTCGGGGTCGTCGCACAGCAGCGCCCCGCCACCGGAGGTGGTGATGATCTTGTTGCCGTTGAACGAGACAACGGCCGCCACGCCGTCGGCGCCGGCGGGACGACCGCCCCGACGGGCGCCGAGCGACTCGGCGGCATCGACCAGCACCGGCACGTCATGGCGCACGGCCACGGCTCCGACGCGGTCGTGGTCGGCCACCTTGCCGAGGAGGTCGACCGGAACGACGGCAGCGACGCGGGCACCGGACCGGCGCTGGTCCTCGATCGCCTCCTCGACCAACTCGGGGTCGAGGTTGCCGGTCTCGTCGGAGTCGACGAAGACAGGCGTCGCACCGGTGTAGGTGATGGCGTTGGCGGTCGCCGCGAAGGTCATCGACGAGGTGATGACGACGTCACCGGGACGCGCGCCGAGGTGCAGCAGCCCCAGGTGGAGGGCGGCGGTGCCGAGGCGAGGGCGACCGCCATCGTCCGGCCGGTCGCCTCGGCGAGCTCGGCCTCGAAGGCGTCCACCTCGGGACCGAGGGGAGCCACCCATCCCGAGCGCAGGGCACGGACCAGTGCGTCCTCCTCGGCCTGCGTCACGTCGGGAGAGGACAGGTAGGTGCGCGGCTCACTGGTCTCCTGCTGCGGTGCTGAGGTCGCTCAGCCTCAGTCGGGTCGATGGGCGGTACCGAGACGGCGCGGATCATGGGGTGCTCTGTTGATACGGCGCGCTCCTCCTCCGAGAAGAGGACCTCGTGCGGCTTCTCCCCGTGCGCAGCCCACTGAAGACGATCTGGATGCCCTCGGCACCCGAGAGCGAGATCATTCGCTCGGCGACGTCGAGGATGCGCACGGGTTCGCCCATCTCCAGCACCATGACGACGCCGCCATCGCCCATCGCACCGGCCTGCACGACCACTCGCACGCTTCGGGAATGGTCATGAAGTAACGCGTGACATCCGGGTGGGTGACCGTCAAGGGTCCGCCCGCGGCGATCTGGGCGTTGAAGGTGTGCAGCATCGACCCCGCGAGCCCAGGACATTGCCGAAACGGACTGACATGTAGGGCAGCCCGGTGACCTGCGCCTGCCATGCCGTGGCTGCTCCGCCAGGCGTTTGGTCGAGCCGAGGACGCTTGTGGCGTCGGCAGCCTTGTCGGTGGAGATGTTGACGAACCGCTCCACTCGAGCTCGGCCGAGAGCCTGCAACAGGTTCAGCGTGCCGAGCACGTTGGTCTTCCACCCCTCGGCGGGAAACCTCTCGAGCATCGGGAGGTGCTTGAGCGCCGCAGCATGGAACACGATCTCCGGCCGCGCCTCCTTGAAGATCGCGCGCAGGCTCTCCTTGTCACGGATGTCGGCGAGCGCGGTCTCCGGGGAGTCGAGGAGGCCGTGGCCGTAGATTGCCGCCTGGACGGCGTGCAGGGCAGATTCGTCACGGTCGAGGAGCGTCAGACTGGCCGGGCCGAAACGATGAACCTGTCGCGCCAGCTCGGCGCCGATCGATCCGCCGGCGCCGGTGATGAGCACCCGTTTGCCGTTCAGGTACCCCGCGATCGAAGACAGGTCGGTCTGGATCTGCCGCCGACCCAGGACGTCACCGATCTCGACACGGCGGATGTCGACCGGCTTGACGCGACCGCCCGTCAGGTCGCCGAGCCTTGGCAGCACGTAGACCTCGAGGCCCGAGTCAGCGGCCTGTCGTTGCAGACGGTCGATCAGGCTTCCCAGAAGCGTTCGGCACTGCAAGGACGACAGCGGCAACGTCCAGGGCGTCGACGACCTCACGTAGAAGGCGCCCGAACCGACGACGGGCACGCCGTGAATGCGTAGATGCCGCTTGCCGGGGTTGTCGTCGAGAAAGCCGACGACCCGCAGCCCGAGGCTGCGGTCGGACCGCGTCAGGCGCAGCACCTGGCGCCCGGCGTCGCCCGCGCCGTAGATGAGCACGGGACGGCCAGAGCGGAGCCGAGCCTCGTTGCCGCGATCCCGAAGCGCGCGGTAGAACCACCGGCCGGCAGCGGCGGCTACCAGGGCGATCGGGGGCGCCAGCACGGGGAGACTTCGCGGCAGGGTCGGATTGAGCAGCGGGGCGGTGACCACCGTGACCGCCGCCACCGCCAGGAAATGGAGCGCAAGCCCGAGCGCCTCATCGAAGGAACCGACGAGGAACCGGCCCCTGTAGAACTTCGTCGCGACCCCGATCAGCAGGATCAGCGCCCACGACAGGACGAGGTAACGGAGGACCGCCTCCCACTGCACGTCAGAAATCCGGAACGAGTAGCGAAGTCCAATGACGAAGGCGGCCCCGAGGGTCCAGCAGAAGATGTCCCACGTCGCGAGCGCGCCTCGCCTCACGACCACGTTGGACACCATCGAATACCCCGTCAACCAGAAAGCAAAAAGAATCACAAGATGCTAACGCGAGACCTCCCCGGGAGCGTGATCGGTTCGTTTCAGCGGGTATGTTCGACGGCGGACGGACTCCCGTCGCCCACCGCCTAGAGGTCGTCCGAGAGTCCCAGAAGGAGGGTGTGCGTGTCCGAGGATGCCGTCGTCCTTCGGCTTTCGGGCTCGGGCCCCGAGACCTCACTGGAGCCCTGGATCCAAAGCCTGGGCCGCATCTCGAGCGGCATCTCGGCGCTGTACCCAGGGCCGGGCGAGCTGCCGGTCGAGGCCGAGGCCTGGTGCGAGCGCTCCGGGGTCACCCTGCTGTCCCCGCGAGGTAAACCCTCGGAGCCCGACGTGCTCGTCATCGCGAGCGCCGACGACCTCCCGACCCCCGGGGCTCTCCGGCGGCTGGTGGAGGCGACGCTCCGTAGCGGGGTTGCCCACCGAGCGAGGGTGCTCCCGTGTGGCGCTGTCCGGTCGAGCGACGACGGCCCTGTCACCCGACCGCCGACGAACTGCGTCGTCGTGCCTCGAGCAGCAATCGACACCGTGACATCGGCCACCACGGCTGACGAGGCGGTCACGGCGCTGACCGGAGCCGGGGTCGACGTGCGGCTTCTCGACACGGCGGCCGTCTTCACACGCTCTTGGCCGAGTTCCCCGCCCAGCACCGCACCCGCCCAGCGCAGCGCAGATGTTCCTCGTGGCCATCCCGCCGCGCTGCCCTCGACCGCCTTGCACCAACTCGTGGTGCGTGCGGGTCTGGCGCTTCCGGACGCCACGACCGGCCCTGCGGACGGTCCGTTCCTCTCGGTGGTCACCAGGACCCAGGGCACCCGACTATTGATGCTCGAGGAGGCCCTGACGTGCCTCGCAGCGCAGACCTCACGCGACTTCGAGGTCCTTCTGATGTGCCACCGAGCGGAGCCGCGCGCGCGTCAGGCCGTCCTGGGTCTCGTCAACGACCTGCCGGAGTGGCTGCAGGAGCGGATCCGGGTCATCGACACAGACCGGCCTGGTCGGGCGGCTCCGTTGAACGACGCGCTGGCCGTGGCTCGTGGCCGCTACGTGTCTGTTCTCGACGACGACGACACGGTCACCGCCGACTGGGTGGGCACGTTTGCCGGGCTCGAGGTCGGGCACGAAGGCAGGGTCCTCCGGGCCTCTGCACTCAGACAGGACGTGGAGCCGCTCCCGGGCCCCGCCGGTGGCGACGCGGTGCCGCTGGAGGTCGAGCCGGCCCGCCCTGGGTGGCCACGGCAGTTCAGCCTCGTCGACCACCTGTGGGACAACGCCACCCCTTTCATGTCCCTCGCCTTCTCACGCGGTGTCTTCTCCGATCTCGGCCTCCGTTTCGACGAGTCCTTGGAAGCCACCGAGGACTGGGACGTCCTCCTCCGTGCCGCCACCCTCGTGGGCGTGACCAGGCTCCTCACATCTGACCTCGGTCTATCGCACCTGGACTCGGGCAGAGGGCTCCCGCGAGGTGCACGACGCCACGGCCTGGGACGCGGCGCACCGACACGTGGTCGCTCGACTGGACGAGGTCCCTCTCGTCCTGCCGCCCGGCGCGGTGCAAGAGGTGCGGGCCCTGCACCGAGCGTTGCTGGAGGAGCGGGCGGAGAAGTTCCGCTTCGCGGGCCTCAACGAGCAGGCAGCAGCAGACCTTCGGACGGTCAACGAGGCGGTCGTCGTCCTTCGCGACCGGATCGCCCAACTCGAGGACCGTCTGGCACGGGTCAAGCGACGTCGCCACCCGGGTTGACGGTCAGCCGCGGCCCCTTAGCACGCCGTATGCGGCAGTAGGCTGTGCGCCGGTCACTCGGGACCTCTCGCCCTCACCAGAACTCCGGAGCAACATCCATGGCCCAGCACGCACGCACGGATGTTGCGACGCCCCGGCTCAGGACGGCTGTCGCGACCGTCATCGCGTGGCATGACGCGCGCCCGAGGGCCGCGTTGGATTCCATGCGCGGCTGGCTGTGGGTGCTGGTGATCAGCGCTGTCTTCTTCTGGATGTCCAACCCGCTCGTGTACGTGCCGGGTTTCCACCTGTCGCTGGAGAAGTCAATCCTCTGGACTGGGATCGCGCTCGTGATCACGCTTCCTTGGGCGCGCCTGCCGAGGGTCCCGTGGCCATGGGTGGTGTTCCATGCCCTGACCTACCTCTCGCTGGCGTGGACGATCGACCCCCTCCTCACTGACTACACGGCGCTGCTCTACCTCAAGGTGACGTTGGTGGCCCTGGTGATCGCCGCCAACTGCAGTCCGGCCGTGGTGTGCTGGGGGTTGGGCCTGGGCGGCGTGGTCGTCGTCGCACTCTCGATCCACGCCTACGAAGAAAAGATGTGGGGGCGTCGCAAGCCTTGATCGGCGGTGCGGAATTCGCGGGGTCGGGACCAACGAGAACATTCTCGCCTACACCCTCAGCATCTCCATTGCCGCGATCCTCGCGGCAGGTCCTCCTCGTCGCCCCGTGTTCGCTCTCATCTGGTCGGTCGTGGTGGTCGTCAACGGGTATGGCATCTACCTTGCCCAGTCGGGCACCGGATTCCTGACCGTGCTGACCGTGCTGCTCGCCCTCGGGCTCGTTCAGGCCTGGCCTGTTCTGCGGGCCCGGCCTCGCCGCCATCTCCTCACTGGCGCGGCCGTCCTGACAGCAGCCCTCGCAGGCGCGATGCTGCTGATCGTCAACGTCTTGGGCAAGGAGCCTCGCCGCCTTCTCGGGCCGCGCGCCGTTCTGGCAGGCCGCGTGGGGTACGACCATGGACACCTCGCCCTGGTGGGCTCGGGATGGGGGCCTGTGTGGACCCATCCCTGGAGCATGGTGCCGCTTAACGAGGTCGTGCAGGACATCTACGACCGGGCCGGATACCCGCTCTCGCACGGTCACAACTTCTTCGTCGACGTGCTCCCGGAGGCTTGGGCTCCTCGGAGTGGCGGTTGCTGTTCTCATGGTCGCTTACGCAGTGCGCGAGATCGTCCGGAGCGGACTGCACGACGGTCGGGCCGATCCCGGGGCTGGACGACTGACCCTTCTGGTGCTCGTGGCGCTCCTGGTGTCCGGAATCACCGAGCCCATGCTCACCGTTCCCCTCGGGTGGTGGTCTCTCCTGCTCGTCACTGCCCTCTCGCGCCAGCGCGTCGTGCGGCGTCCGTTGCCCGGTGTCGACGTCCTCGAGGGCGAGAGGGTCTCGCCGACCGATCTTGAGGCGAGGGGCGTTACGACGCCCTGACCGGCCAGTTCGGTCGAGTTTCGGCGCGGGCTACGGGTAGTCGACCTCGACCGTGACCCAGTCGACGAGCATGCTCTGCCGGGTGCCGCCGGGGACGACGTGCTCGGGCGCGACGTCCTTGTTGGACAGGCGGACCTGGATGGGCGCGGCGTTGCCGGGCACGCGCCGGGCGTCCGGCGCGGAGGTGATCTCGTAGGGGCGGTTGCCGGCGGGGTCGCTGGCGGAGAACAGGACGGTCTCGCCGCCGACGGTGAACTCGGCGGAGTAGGCTCCAGAACCTGCTCCACGGCTCTGCCCCGACGGGGAAGGTCTGCGTCACCGGGGTCGTGACGGGCGCCCTGCCGGTCGCGGCACAGGCGTTGACGGCCGTCTCGGGGTGTCGTCGTAGCAGATGTGCGAGGCGAACTGGGCTCCCGCGGGCTTGAGCGGGCCGTAGGCTCTCGATCACGTCGATCTCGCGCGGGTCGACGCCGTTGGGGTGCTGCACCCACAGGGCCGCGTAGTTGCTGCCGGTGTCGGGCATGAGCAGGCTCGCGGTGACCCGTACCCGGGTGCCGAGCGGGAGGGTCCACCCTGGTTGGTGCGGATCTGGGAGAGGTGGCCGACCTCGAGCGGCCCAGCCCGTTCTGGGCGGCGCCATTGGTCCACAGCATGTTGTGCCACTGCTCCGGCCACACCCCTGCCGGGCCGTCGAAGCCGTCGTGGAAGACGGTCTCCCACCCCGAGACCGGCGTGGGCTCTGGCGTGGGCTCAGGGGTGGGCGTCGGGGTGGGGGCGGGCCCCGGCGTCGGGTCCACGGCGGTGATGGCGCCCATCCCCCGCCGAATCCGGCGGGCGCGTCTGCGACGACGATCAGGAGCAGCGCCGTCACGAGTGTGGTGAGCGCGCGCGCGAGCAGGACATCACCCTCCTGGACGTGTGAGTGGCGGGACCGGACCTGAGCGTAGAGGCTACGTGCCGCCACCGACCACGGGACCTTCCTGGCTCAGCCGACGGTCGTCAGCAGCTGGGTCGCGCGGGTGAGCACGACGTAGAGCGTGGCCCGGCCGGTGGCCGACTCGTCCTCGATCTCCTGCGGCGAGACGACCACGATCCCGTCGAACTCCAGGCCCTTGGTGTCGAGGCCGGTCAGTACGACGACCCGGTCCTCGCCGCTCGGCGTGACGCGCGAGTCCACGGCCGCGCGGGCGTTGGGCGCGGCGTCGGCCAGCTCGGGCCACGACGCCAGCCAGGCGTTGACCTCCGAGCGCCTGGCGACCGGCACGACGATGCCCACGGTGCCCTCGACGCGGTCGGCGACGGTCGTCACCGCCTGCCGCACAGCGGCCTCGAGGTCGTCGACGGGTCCGACGACCTGCGGCTCCTCGCCGGTGCGGCGTACGGCGTCGGGCAGGTCGGCGTCGAGCCCCACCCGGCGGGCGTAGTCGGCGGCGAACGCGTAGATCTCGGCGGAGTTGCGGTAGTTGGTGGAGAGGTGGAACTCGTGGGCTCCTGCCCTCCAGCGCCTCGGCGCGCGCGGCGGCGGCCTCGGGGGCGTCGGGCCAGGACGACTGGGCGGGATCGCCGACGATCGTCCAGGCTCGCGGTGCGACCGCGGCGACCGACCATCCGCCACTGCATCGGGGTGAGGTCCTGCGCCTCGTCGATGAGGACGTGGGCGTAGCCGTCGTCCTCGATGCGGTGCGTGGGCGCCGACCAGGCCAGGCCGCCGGGGGCGTACTCCCGCTCGGAGATCGTGGTCAGGCTCCTGCAGGTCGACACCGCCCTCGAGCAGGCCCGTCTCGTCGAGGTCGCGCTCGTCGTCGCTGCGCTGCGGCACGTCGCCGATGGCGTAGCGCAGCTCGTCGACGAGCGGCACGTCCTCGATGGACAGGTCGTCGGCCGCCCACGACTTCGCGAGCAGCACGCTGCTCCTCACGGGTGATCACGCCCTCGCCGACGCGGGCGAGGAAGTCGGGGTCCCGCAGCCACCTGAAGACGGTCTGCGCGTCGAGCGGCGGCCACCAGGCAGAGGCGAACTCCACGAAGCCGGCGTGGCCGAGCATGTCGTCGTCGAAGGCTTCGCGCCCACGCTCCTTGCCCCGCTCGCCGGCCACCTGGCGCCACATGGCGTCGAGCAGCGTCTTGGCCACCCGCGGCAGCGGCGGTTGCGGCGGCCCTGCGACATGGTGGCGGCGCAGCCGCCGAGCAGGCCGGGGTCGAGCACGATGGTCTCGTCGCGCCAGTAGATGCGGAGGCTGGTCGGCGCACCGGGCGCGTGCTGGCGCGCGGTGCGGCGCAGCGGCTCGGCCATCCGGGTAGCGCCCTTGACGTCGGCGACGGCCGGCTCGTCGTGACGGGTGGCGCGGATGCCGCCGACGACCTCGCCGAGGGAGCGCAGCGCGACAGCGGTCTCGCCGAGGCTCGGCAGGACCCGCTCGATGTAGCGCATGAACACGCCGCTGGGGCCGACGACGAGCACGCC
Source organism: Nocardioides sp. T5 (assembly GCF_048161455.1). Taxonomy (NCBI): domain Bacteria; kingdom Bacillati; phylum Actinomycetota; class Actinomycetes; order Propionibacteriales; family Nocardioidaceae; genus Nocardioides; species Nocardioides sp. T5. The sequence continues at coordinate 4,304,191 of NZ_CP182415.1, forward strand.
GCCGCCCTCGTAGCGGCGGCGGTCGGAGTAGAGGAGGAAGGCCGCGCGGTGCAGCGCGACGACCGTCTTGCCCGTGCCGGGGCCGCCGGAGATCGACACGACGCCCTTGCCGGGTGCGCGGATCGCCTGGTCCTGCTCGGCCTGGATCGTGGCCACGATCGAGTGCATCGAGCGGTCGCGGGCACGGGAAGCGCGCCATCAGGGCGCCCTCGCCGACGATCGGGAGGTCGGTCTCGGCCTCCTGGTCGAGCAGGCTCGTCCTCCACGCCGATCACCGTGCGGTGCAGCGAGCGCAGCACGCGACGTCGTACGACACCGGACGGGGTGGCGGCCGTGGCCTGGTAGAACACCCCGGCCGCCGGGGCGCGCCAGTCGATGAGCAGCACGTCACGGTCGGCGTTGCGCACGCCGATGCGCCCGATGTAGCGCGGCTGGGCGTCGATCGCCGGATCGAGGTCGAGCCGGCCGAACACCAGCCCCTCGTGGGCGGCGTCGAGCTGGGCGATGCGCTTGGCGGCCTGGAAGACCATCGCGTCGCGCTCGACGAGGCCGCCCTCGTGCTCCAGGCCTGCCGCGGTTGCGCCCTCGGTCGCCAGCGCCCGTGCGTTCACCATGGACGCCTCGAGCGCACGTAGACCTCGTCGACGTACTGCTGCTCCGCCGCGATCTCCCGCGCCTCGAGCTCCTCGCTCAACTCTTGCTCCTCATCCCCCGATGACCACTGTCCAACGGTCCCGGACAGACGGACAAGCGTACCGGCGAGCACCGACGACCACCGACTTCTCGCGGATCATGGACCGAGGGACCGTCACGCCAGCACCTCACGCCAGCAGCAGCACGGCGCCCAGCAGGCACACCACCGCGCCGACCGTGCGGATCAGGTCCACGCGCCCGAGGGCGCCGAGCAGGCTCGGGGCGCTCCGCCGCCGCCACGGTCGCCAGCCGGCCGTGCATGGGAGCGGCGAGCACGGCGGTCGTGACCACCGACAGCGCCCCGCCCGCCAGCGCGAGCCACGTGCCTCCCGCGTCCGGCTCGCTCGTGGCCGCCCAGGCCAGCGCGACGACCAGGGGCACGTAGAGCGCACCCACCAGCGGCGCGATGCGTCGCGAGTGCCGCTCGTGCGCCCCGGCCCACGCGTCGTCCCCGACCTCGCGGAGGGCGGGGTAGACCACGGCAGCGACGGTCAGGCCTGGAAGCCGAGGTGCGCGGCCGCGACGAGCAGCAGCCAGGTGGCGGGCGCGGCGGGGCTCACCCGAACGCCTCGGGGCCGAGGTCGTGCTGGCCCGCCTCGATCGCGTCGACGACCCGCCGGGCGACGGCGGCGGGATCCTTGCCGGCCGGCAACCGGGGCGCCTCGCCGGCCAGCGGCCGTGAGGCCAGGCCGGTCTCGGTGTGCGGCGGGCGGACGTCGTACACCTGGACGCGGCTGCGACGCGGCTCCGTGCGCAGGGCGGTCGCCGCGGCGCTGAGGGCCGCCTTGCTGGCTGAGTACGCCGCCATGCGCGGCAGCGGCTGTTCGGCCACGACCGCGCTGGCCTGGACCACGAAGCCCTGCGACTCCTCCAGCAGCGGCAGCACCCGGCGGAGCATGAACAGCGGGCCCACCACGTTGGTGAGGAACAGCTCCTCGACGACCTCGTCCGGGGTGTCGACGAGGGGACCGAAGGCCACGACGCCGGCGGCGTTGACCAGTCCGTCGAGGCCGCCGAGGTGCTCGCGCGCGGCGGTCGCGACGACGTCACCGGCCGTTGCGTCGCCCACGTCGGCCGCGGCCCGGGCCTCCACCTCGAGAGCGCCGAGTCGGTCGGGGTCCCGTCCGACCGCCAGCACCCTCGCGCCCCGCGAGGCGAGCCCGCGCTCAGCAGGGACCCGAGCGCGCCGGTGGCACCGACAACGGCGATCCGCGCGCCGGCGATGTCCCGGGTGTCTCGCTGGTCCACGGCGGCTCCTTGGGAGGTGGTTCCTTCCCCACTTCTCCGTTCCGGGGCCCCCGTCGGATGCAGTCGCGCGCTACTTCTTGCGGGAGAGGAAGGCGGTCATCGCCTCGCGCGCCTCGTCGGAGGCGAACAACCGGGTGCTGGTCTCGGCCATCTCCTCGCCGAGCGCGTCGATCCGCGCCACCAGGTCGCGGTTGAGGATGCGCTTGGACTCACGGAGCCCCTGGGCCGCCCCCGTCGCGAGGCTGGCGCACAGCGCGGCGACCTCGGTGTCGAGGTCGTCGGCGGGGACCGCCTTGGTCACCAGGCCGTACGCCGCTGCCTCGGCGCCGGTGAACACCTCACCGCCGAGCGTGGTGAGGGCCGCGGCCCGCGGGTTCATCCGGTGGTGGACGGTGAGGCTGATGATCGCCGCAGCCAGCCCGAGCGACCTCGGTGAGCGCGAAGGTGGCGTCGTCGGCGCTGACGGCGATGTCGGCCGCCGCGACGATGCCGATGCCGCCGGCCCGGACCGCGCCGAGGTTCTTGGTGACGACGGGCTTGTCGAGGGTGGCGATGAGCCGCTGCGCTCGACGATGCGGCGGGTGCCGGCCGTCATGCCCTCGGTCGACGCCTCCGTGAGGTCGGCGCCGGAGCAGAAGACCTTGCCGGAGGCTCTCGACCAGCACCACCCGCACGTCGGGGTCGGCGCCGGCCCGCTCGAGGTGGGCGTACGCTCGGTCACCGGCTGTCGGCTCAGGGCGTTGCGGTTGGCCGGGCTGTCGAGGGTGATCGTGGCCACGGAGTCGGCCACGGCGTAGTGCACCAGGCCTGCGGGGGCGTGGTCGGTCGGGGCGGTCATGGCGTGCATCCTGCCGCACCCCCGCGCGCCGGCCTGGGGTAGTCCAGTGGGATCTGATGGCCCACGCCCGGGTAGAGCCATCCGCCTGCCCGGTCGCTCCGAACACTGCCCATGCACTCCCTCGACCAGCGGTCCCGGCCGCGCGCCCTGCGCCACGCGGCGTACGGCGTGCTCGCCACCGTCGTCGGTCTCGCAGCGGCCCACCTCGTCGCGGCGCTGACCGTCCCGGCGGCCTCACCCGTGCTCGCCGTCGGCTCGACCGTCATCGACCTGACGCCGACCCCGCTCAAGGAGTGGGCGATCCGCGAGTTCGGCAGCGCCGACAAGGCTCATCCTCGTCGGTTCGGTGACCGTCGTCGTGCTGCTGCTGGCCGCGGTCGCCGGCGTGGTCACCGCGCGCCACGAGACGCCGGGACTGCTCATCATCGTGGGCCTCGCCGGCGTCGCCGGCGTGCTCGCCGTCCTGCGCCCGGGCTCCGGGCCGCTGGACCTCCTTCCTGCCCTGGTCGCCGCCGCTGTCGGTGCCACCGCGCTGTGGTGGCTGCACCGCATCGACGGCCAGGGCACTGCGGATCCGTCGCCGGGGGTCGACGGTCCGTCACGACGCGGGTCGTGCTGGCCTCCGGCGCACTCGCTGCGGCTGCAGTGGCCATGGGGGCCTCGGTCGCTGGGTGACGTCCTACCGCCTCGGCGGGACCGACGTGGCCCTGCCGGTCGCCACCGACCCCGCGTCGTCCTTCCCCACCGGCCTGGAGACGAAGTACGACGGCATCACGCCGCTGCGGACGCCGACCGCGGACTTCTACCGCGTCGACACCCGCCTGACGCTCCCGACGGTCGACGTGGACTCGTGGACCCTGACCATCGACGGCGACGTCGAGAAGGAGGTCACGCTGACCTTCGACGACCTCGCCGCGATGGACACCGTGGAGCGCGACATCACGCTCACGTGCGTCTCCAACGAGGTCGGCGGTCCCTACGTCGGCGGCGCCCGCTGGCTCGGCGTACCCCTCGCCGCGGTGCTCGAGCGCGCCGGCATCGACGCCACGAAGGCCGACCAGATCCTGTCCACGGACGTCGACGGGATGACGATCTCGACGCCCCTCGACGTGGCGCTCGACGGTCGCGACGCGATGATCGCGATCGGGATGAACGGCGGACCGCTGCCGCGTGCCAACGGCTTCCCGGCCCGCATGGTCGTGCCCGGGCTCTACGGCTTCGTCAGCGCGTGCAAGTGGATCACCCGGATGACCCTGACGACGTACGACGCCGAGCAGGCGTACTGGACCGAGCGCGACTGGGCGGTCGACGCCCCCATCAGCTCTCGAGCCGCATCGACACCCCAAGCCGCTGTCGGAGACCGACGCGGGGAAGGTCGTCATCGGCGGCATCGCCTGGGCCCAGGGTGTGGGCATCGAGAAGGTCGACGTACGCGTCGACGGTGGCGCTTGGCAGCCCGCCGAGCTCGGCCCGCAGGTCACCGACGACTACTGGCGCCAGTGGTACTTCGAGTGGGACGCCGAGCCCGGCCGGCACCTGATCGCCTGTCGCGCCACCAACAAGGACGGCGACGTGCAGACCGACGTCCGGATGCGGCCCTTCCCCGAGGGCTCCAGCGGGCTGCAGGAGATCTCGGTCCTCATCTCCTGAGCGCCCGCCAGGCTCCGCCACCTCGGCACCCTCGCCCCGATCGCCGGGCGGTGAGTGACGCAGGTTCCGCGCCTCCGGAACCTGCGTCACTCACCGCCGGCGCTCGTACGTGACGACGTGTCCAAGGATTGTCCAAAGTTTTTCGAAGAATCACCCATCCGCCCCGGACGCGGCCCCGAACACCTCCCGACAGCGGGCCCACGGGCCCACCGATTGGCTCCAACCGAAAGGCAGTGCCATGAACACCAAGCTCCGCACCCGCTCCATGGGCCTCGCCGCCCTCGCCCTGACCGCGTCGATGGGCCTGGCCGCCTGTGGCAACGAGAGCGACACCGAGAACGCCGCCGAGTCCACCACGTCCGAGGCCCCCATGGAGTCCGAGACCTCGGAGTCCGAGGAGCCCATGGAGTCCGAGGAGCCGATGGCCGCCGACGCTCCGTTCGGCCCCGGCTGCGCCGGCGTCCCCACCTCCGGTGAGGGTTCCGTCGAGGGCATGGCCGACGACCCGGTCGCCACCGCCGCCTCGAACAACCCGCTCCTCAAGACGCTGGTCACCGCGGTCACCGAGGCCGACCTCGTCGACACGCTCAACTCGGCCGAGAACCTCACCGTGTTCGCGCCGACCGACGACGCGTTCGCCGCGATCCCGAAGAAGGACCTCAACGCCCTCCTCGCCGACAAGGAGATGCTGACCACCGTGCTCACGCACCACGTGGTCGGCGAGCGCCTCAGCCCGGAGGACGTCGCGGGCGAGCACGAGACCCTGGCCGGTGACATGCTCACCGTCGAGGGCGAGGGTGAGGACTTCACCATCGGCGACGCCAGCGTCGTCTGCGGCAACGTGCAGACCGCGAACGCCACCGTGTACGTCGTCGACCAGGTCCTGATGCCGGAGATGTGAGCGTCTCCTGACGATCACTAGGCAAGGATGACGACGTGGACCACGTGAGGCCCGTACCGGACGGGGCGCCCCAGGGCGCCCCGTCCGGGGGCAACGAGAAGAGAAGCGATGCAGCCCGCCTCGCCGACCTGCTCCGGCAGGCGGCACTGGGCGACGAGGCCGCCTTCGCTGCGTTCTACGACGCGACGTCGGCCCGGGCGTACGGCCTGGCCCTCCGCGTGGTCCGCAACCCCGCGCACGCCGAGGAGGTCACCCAGGAGGCCTACCTCGACGCCTGGCGCTCCAGCACGAGGTACGACGCCGCGCGCGGCAGCGCCGCCGGTTGGCTGATGACGATCGTGCACCGCAAGGCCGTCGACCGGGTCCGCTCGGTCGAGGCCGCCACGGCTCGCGACGAGACGTGGAACCGGGAGGCAGCACCGACCGACCACGACCAGACCGCGGAGGCCGTCCACGCCTCGCTCGACGCCGCTCGGGTGCGCGGCGCGGTCGCCACACTGACCGACGTGCAGCGCCAGGCCGTCGAGCTCACCTACTTCGGCGGCTACACGCACACCGAGGTCGCCACCTTGCTGGACGTCCCACTGGGGACGGCCAAGACCCGAATACGCGACGGACTGATCCGCCTGCGAGACCTGATGGGAGTTGCCTCATGAGCGAGATGGATGTCCACAAGCTCACAGGCGCCTATGCGATGGACGCGCTCGACGAGCTCGAGCGCGCCCGGTTCGAGCAGCACCTCGCCCAGTGCGAGGACTGCCGCGCCGAGGTCGCAGAGCTGCGCGAGACCGCGGCCCTGCTCGCCGAGACCACGGCCGTCACGCCTCCGGCGTCGCTGCGCGACTCGGTCCTCGCCGGCATCTCCCAGGTCCGTCCGCTCGCTCCGGAGGTGCCCGCCTCCCCCACGCACGCCGCTCGCCCGGCAGCTCGGGGGCGGGGTTGGGTGCCCTTTCTGGTCGCGGCGGCGCTCGCGCTCATCGTCGGCGTCGGCGCCCTGGTGACGCAGCCGTGGGCCCCGTCCGACGACGCCAAGCGCCTGACTGCGGCCGAGCAGGTCCTGCAGGCTCCTGACGCCGAGGAGGTGTTCGTCGACCTCGGCGAGTCCGGACGCGCGACCGTCGTCCGATCGAAGGCCCAGGACCGTGCGGTCATCACCACCGAGGACATGGTCTCTGCGCCGTCAGGCAAGGACTACGAGCTGTGGTTCATCGAGGGTGACGAGTTCGTCTCCGCGGGGCTGATGCCGGACGAGCCCGACCAGACGGTCGTCCTCGACGGGTCCGCCGCAGCGGCTGCGGCCGTCGGCATCACCGTCGAGCCCGACGGTGGCTCCGAGCAGCCCACGAGCGACCCGATCGCCGTCTTCGACCTGACCGAGTCGACGTGACCCCTGACGTGCCACGCCGGATCGCCGTCGTCGGCTCCGGCGTGGCGGGGCTCACCGCTGCCTGGATCGCGTCGCGCACCGCGCACGTGACCCTCTACGAGGCCGACGACCGGCTCGGCGGCCACGCCGACACCCACCGGGTGAGGACCCCCGACGGGGACCTCGCCATCGACACCGGCTTCATCGTGCACAACCGTCGGACCTACCCCACGCTGCTGCGCCTCTTCGCGGAGCTCGGCGTGGCGACCCAGCCGTCGGAGATGTCGCTGTCGGTCAGCGACGCCGGCACCGGCGTGGAGTACGCCGGCGCGCTCGGGCCGCGCGGCCTCTTCGCCCAGCGGTCGTCCCTCCGCTCGCGCGAGCACTGGCGGATGCTGCTGGAGATCCCGCGCTTCCACCGCCGCGCGAAGGCCCTCCTCGCCGACGGCGCTGCGTCATCCCGATCGGCACCCACTGGTGCGGCTTCGTATGACGCAGGGGACGACCAGACGCTGCGCGACTTCCTGCGCGAGGGCGGCTTCTCCCCCGGCTTCGTCCGGCACTTCATGGAGCCGCTGGTCGCTGCCGTCTGGTCGTGCGACCCGGCGACCTCGCTCGACTACCCCGCCCGCTACCTCTTCACCTTCCTCGAGCACCACGGGATGCTCGGCGTGTTCGGCTCGCCGGAGTGGCGCACCGTCACGGGCGGCTCGGCGACGTACGTCGCTGCGGTCGCCGCCGGCCTGCAGGAGGTGCGCCTGGAGACCAAGGTGACGTCGGTGCGCGAGCTCGCCGACGGCGTCGAGGTCACCGACGGCAGCGGCGCGACCACCCGCTTCGACGCGGTCGTCGTCGCCACCCACCCGTCCCACGCCCTCGACATGCTCGAGTCGCCGACCGACCTCCAGCGGGAGGTCCTGTCAGCCCTGGCCTACAGCAGCAACACCGCGCTCCTCCACACCGACACCTCGCTCCTCCCCGACGCACCGGGAGCTCGCGCCAGCTGGAACTTCCACCGCCCGGCAGGCGGGGCCGGCGGGGTCACGGTCACCTACGACCTCACCCGGCTCCAGCGCCTGCCCACCGACACCCACTATCTGGTCACCCTGGGCGGCGAGGACCTCGTCGACCCGGCGAGCGTGATCGACCGGATGGAGTACGAGCACCCGCTCTACACGCCCGAGTCCGTCGCGGCCTCGCGCCGGCTGCCCGAGATCGACACCGCGCGGATCGCCTTCGCCGGGGCCTACCACGGCTGGGGGTTCCACGAGGACGGCGCACGCTCCGGCCTCGCCGCGGCGACGCACCTCGGCCTCCCCTGGGTCCGGCCCGCGCGTGCGCTGCCCCGGCCGGGCCGCTTCGAGACCACCATCCGCCACACCCGGCGTACCCCGTGGCGGCGCAGCTTCGAGCACCGCTCGACCTTCTGGCTGGTCGACCTCGACGACCTGCCCGACCGCGGCGTGCTGGCGCGGTTCGAGGCGCGTGACCACCTCGGCTCGCCCGAGCGCAGCCTGCGGCACAACGTCGAGTCCTTCCTCGCCGACAACGGCGTCTCGCTGGGCGAGGGCGCGCATCCCGGCACGATCCTGATGGCCGCGCACCCGCGCTCGCTCGGTCACTGCTTCAACCCGATCAGCGTCTTCTGGTGCTTCGACGACCAGGGGCGCCAGGCGGGCGTCGTCGTCGAGGTGCACAACACCTACGGCGACCGCCACGCCTACCTCGTCCAGCCCGACGAGCAGGGGCGAGCCCGCACCGACAAGGCGATGTACGTCTCGCCCTTCCACGGCGTCGACGGCTGGTACGACGTCGCCGTCCCGATCCCGACCGACCGCCTCGACATCGCGGTCACGCTGCGCGGCCACGACGGCGGCGCGGCGTCGTTCAGCGCCGGTCTCACCGGCACCCGCAGCGACGTGCCCCTGCGCCGGACCCTCGGCGCCACGCTGCGGGGCAGCGCACTGATCCGTGCGCACGGCATCTGGCTGTGGACCCGCCGGCTGCCGATCCGTCCCCGACCGACCCACCGACAGGAGGGCGTCCAGTGACCCTCGAGAAGAACCGTCCCGACGACACCCGCACCCAGGGCATGCCTGCCCTCGAGCAGCTCCCGTCCGGACCCCGCACCGCCGTCTCGGCCGCCGTCGCGCGCCGCCTCTTCCGCGCCGCCGTCGCCCGTCTCGACGTGACGGTGGTGGAGGAGCCGACCGGACGCACCTACGGGCAGGGCGGGCCCGTCATGCGCCTGCACCGGCCCGAGGAGTTCTACGCCCGCGTGGGCCGCGACGGCCTCATCGGCTTCGGCGAGGCCTACCTCACCGGAGCGTGGGACGCCGACGACCTGGCCGGCTTCCTCACGGTGCCGGCGGCCCGGATGGCCACGCTGGTCCCGGAGCCGCTGCAGCGGCTCCGCGCCCTCGTCATGCCCCGGCTGCCCCACCACCAGCGCAGCACCGAGGCCAACAGCCAGGCCAACATCTCGCACCACTACGACCTGTCCAACGACCTCTTCGCGCTCTTCCTCGACGAGACGCTGAGCTATTCGTCCGCGCTCTTCGACACCTCCTTCGTCCCCGCCGGGAAGGGCCCCGGATCCGTCGGTGACCACCTGGTCGCCACTCCACCAGAACCCACCGACACCGCCGACCCGACGCAGCACCATCCCGACCTCGCCGACGCCCAGGGCCGCAAGATCGAGCGCCTGCTCGACGAGGCCGGCGTGGGTGCGGGCACCCGGGTGCTCGAGATCGGCACCGGCTGGGGCGAGCTCGCCATCCGTGCCGCCCGCCGCGGGGCGAGCGTCCACTCGATCACGCTGTCGGTGGAGCAGCTCGAGCTCGCCGAGAAGCGCATCGCCGCCGCCGGCTGCACCGACCGCGTCCACGTCGAGCTGATGGACTACCGCGCGCTCGCCGCCACCGGGGCGACGTACGACGCCGTGGTGTCGGTGGAGATGATCGAGGCCGTCGGCCACGAGTTCTGGGGCACCTACTTCAGCACCATCGACCGCGTGCTCGCGCCCGGCGGCCGGGTCGCCATCCAGGCGATCACCATGCCGCACGACCGGATGCTCGCCACGCGCGACGGTCACACCTGGATCAACAAGTACATCTTCCCCGGCGGCTTCCTGCCCAGCGTGGAGGTCATCGACCAGGTCACCCGCTCCGAGACCTCGCTCCGCCTGACCGGCCAGCTCGCGATGGGCAGCCACTACGCCGAGACGCTCCGCCGCTGGGACCGTCGGTTCCTCGGTCAGCGTGCGGCCGTGCTGTCGCTCGGCTTCGACGACATGTTCATGCGGGTGTGGCACTTCTACCTCGCCTACTCGCAGGCCGGTTTCGCCAGTGGCTACCTCGACGTCTCGCAGCTCACCTTCACCCGAGAGGACCGGTGACGACTCCGTGACCCAGACCGCGCCGCCCGCCGACGCCACGCTCACCTCCGCCGGGGTCGCCGACCGCCTCGCCGCAGCCGTACGGCCCTTCATCGGCGGCGACCTGCCGGTGCGCCTGCAGGCGTGGGACGGCTCCGTCGCCGGCCCCGCCGGCGCACCCCTGGTGGTGCTCCGCTCCCCCGACGCGCTGCGGCGACTGCTGTGGCACCCGGGCGAGCTCGGAGCCGCCCAGGCCTACGTCACCGGTGAGCTCGACGTGCCCGAGCAGGACGGCTGGGACCTCGGCTCCGCCCTCACCCACGCCTTCGCGGTGGGCGCCGAACGCGGGCTGTCCGGCGTACGCCTCTCCCCGCGCGCCATGGTCGACGCGGTCCGCACCGCCGCCGGCCTCGGCGCACTCGGCAGGCCCCCGGCCGCGCCCGCGTCGCAGGCCCGGATCAGGGGTCGCCTCCACAGCCTGGCCCGGGACCGGTCGTCGATCAGCCACCACTACGACCTCTCCAACGAGTTCTACTCGTTGATCCTCGAGCCGCAGATGGCCTACAGCTGCGGCTACCACGCGACGCCCGACACCCCGCTCGAGGAGGCGCAGCGCGCCAAGCTCGACCTGGTCTGCACCAAGCTCGGGCTGGAACGAGGCATGCGGATGCTCGACGTCGGGTGCGGGTGGGGGTCGCTGTCGCTGCACGCCGCCGAGCACTTCGGAGCGCAGGTCACCGGCGTGACGATCGCGGCCGAGCAGAAGAAGTTCATCGACGCCCGGATCGCCGAGCGCGGGCTGGGCGACCGTGTCGAGATCCGGCTCCAGGACTACCGCGACCTGATCACCGACGACTGGGCCGAGCGCGACCACTTCGACGCCGTCGGCTCGCTCGAGATGGGCGAGCACGTCGGCGCGACCAACTACCCGACCTACGTCGAGGTGCTGCGCCGCGCGGTGAAGCCGGGCGGGCGGGTGCTGGTCCAGCAGATGTCGCGCCAGGGCGCCGGCGGTGGCAAGCACCCCGGGGGTGGGCCCTTCATCGAGTCGTTCATCGCGCCCGACATGACGATGCGGCCGGTCGGCGAGACCGTCGACCTCATCGAGTCCGGCGGGCTCGAGGTGCGTGACGTGCACGCGATGCGCGAGCACTACGTCCACACGGTCAACGGCTGGATCGACAACTTCGAGGCCAACCTGCCGCGGCTGACCGAGCTCGTGGGCGAGGAGGTCGTCCGCGTCTGGCGGCTCTACCTCGTCGGCGGCGCGCTCGCCTTCCGCGACGGGCGGATGGGCGTCGACCAGATCCTGTCCGTCCGTCCCGGTGCGGCCCACACCCTGCCGGCGGTGCGTACGTGGTGAGTGCCGCGCTGGTCGCGCTGCTCGCCGCCGCCGTCGTCATGGGGGCGACGGCGGCGGTGAGCCGCCGGGTCGACCGGGTCGCGGTGGTCGACGTGGCGTGGGGACTGGCCTTCGTCGCGATCGCCCTGGCCCTGGCCGTGCTGTGGCCCGACGCCCACTCGTGGCTCCTCGCCGCGCTGGTCGTCGGGTGGGGCGGCCGCCTGGCGTGGCACATCGGTCGCCGCTCGCGTGGCCACGGCGAGGACCCCCGCTACGAGAAGATGCTCGGTGGCCCCGGCTGGTCCGCAGGCGCGGGTCGTGTGCTCACGAAGGTGTTCCTGACCCAGGCCGTCGTCGCGTTCCTCATCTCCGCCCCGCTCCAGGTCGCGGCGGCGTACGACGTCCGCTGGTGGCCCCTCGTGTGGGTCGGCGTCGTGGTCTGGGCGGTGGGCGTGTTCTTCGAGGTCGTCGGCGACGCCCAGCTCGAGGCCTACAAGGCGAAGCCGCGGGAGTCGCGGCCGAAGATCCTCGACACCGGCCTGTGGGGCTGGACCCGGCACCCGAACTACTTCGGCGACGCCTGCGTGTGGTGGGGCCTCTGGATCGCCGGGGCGCTGGCCCTGGGCTGGCTGCCGGGTCTCCTCACCGTGTGGGCACCCGCCGCGATGACCTACTTCGTGCGCAACGTCACCGGGGCCAAGCTCCTCGAGCGGACGATGTCGCAGCGCGAGGGATGGGACGCGTACGCCGCCCGCGTGCCGCTGTTCGTCCCGCGTCCGCCTCGCGGCTGACGGCGCCGGCACGATCCCGGAGCACCCGGCTGGGGGGTTCTGCACGTCCGCCGGGCGCCCTCGGGTGACAATGCGCCCTGTGGGTGAGCAGGAGGGGCTCGACTGCGCCGTCGAGGCGATGCAGGCGGGAGACGAGGCGGCGTTCCGCGTCGTCTACCGCCACGTCCAGCCACCCCTCCTGCGCTACCTCACCGTCCTCGTCGGTCCCGCCGAGGCCGAGGACGTCGCCAGCGAGGCGTGGGCGCAGGCATTCCGCGACCTCGACCGGTTCAGCGGCGACGCTGACGGCTTCCGCGGCTGGATCACCACCATCGGCCGCAACCGGGCCCTCGACCACATCCGCCACGCCCGGCGCCGTCCGGTCGCCGAGGAGCCGGTCGACCAGCTCGTGGACCTCCCCGACGACATCGACCTCGAGGCCGACGCCATCGGTCGGATCAACTCCGAGGCGATCGTCCGGCTGATCGGCTCCCTGCCCCGCGACCAGGCCGAGGCCATCATGCTGCGCACGGTGCTCGGCTTCGACGCCCCGACCGCCGCCCGCATCCTCGGCAAGCGCCCGGGCGCCGTGCGGGCCGCGGCCCACCGCGGCCTCAAGCAGCTGGCCAAGCGAATCTCCGAGGAGCCGTAACACCTGTGGATGCCGTGACGCTGAAGGGAGTGAGATGAGCACCCCGGACCCCCGCTTCTCCCGCCGCGATGCCGAGCGCCTGCTCGACGCTCCGGCGGAGCACGACGACGTCCTCGGCTGGGCCCTCACCGCCGCCAGCGCACCGGCACGCCCCGAGGAGCTCCGCGGGGAGGACGCGGCGGTCGCCGCCTTCCAGGCCTCACGCCTCTCACCGCCCCCGTCCTCCCGCACCGGCTACGTCTCGCCTGCGCGACTCGGCGGCCGGGCGGCCACCCGGGCCGTCATCGCGACCGGTGCGGTCGTCGCGCTGACGTCAGGCGGCTTCGCGCTCGCGAGCTCCACCGGCCTGCCCGGCATCCCCGGTCTGCCGGACCTGCCCACCCTCCCCGGCCAGGCGGCCGACCGGGCGACCGAGTCCGTCGCCGAGGCACCGCGGGGCGCTGCCGGATCGGCCACCTCGGGCGGCGACGCGACCACTGGCGGGCCGTCGGGGTCCGCCGCCGGCACCGGTTCGTCCGATCCCTCCGGCTCGACCAGCCCGTCCGGCTCGACCAGCCCGACCAGCCCGTCCGTCACGCCCTCGTCCTCCGACACCCCTGCCGGGACCCCCACCCAGACCCAGACGACACGCCCCGACCTCGAGGGCCTCTGCCGGGCGTTCCAGGCCACCGACCGCTCCGACGCCGGCAGCTCCCTCGGCAGCGCTGCCTTCCTCGCGCTCGCGGCGGAGGCCGGCGGCGCCGACCGGGTCGCGACCTACTGCGTGGACCTCGTCGGCCCGCCGAAGGACACCGGCAGGTCCACCGACAAGCCGACCCCCTCGCCGGGCAAGCCCACCGACCAGCCGACCCCCTCGCCGGGCAGGCCCACCGACCAGCCCTCGAACGGCAACCAGGGCAACCAGGGCAACCAGGGCAACCAGGGCAACCAGAACGGCTCCGGAAACGGCAACCCGGGCAACAGCTCGAACCACGGCAACGGCTCGAACCAGGGCAACGGCACGAACCCGCCGAGCCCGGCCGTTCCCCCCGGCCCACCCACTCCCACCAGCACCGCCGACCCCGGGACCTCGGAACATCCCGGCAAGGGAGGCGGACACCAGACACCCGGGTGACCGGGCGGCGGCCGCGTTCCGCAGGACCGGACCTCGCACCCCGTACGTCGACCTCCCGCCGACGTACGGGATCCCCCCAGAAGCGCGAGATCCACGTCCTACCAACGCACAGACAACGGCATGGCCCTCCCCCGGGACCATGCCGTTGTCGCGTCCCGGCCGGCCCTCGCCCACCCCTCGCCGGACCTGCGCTGTCGCCGGCAGGGGCTAGGTTCCTCAGCAGGGAGGGTCACCGATGAGCTATCCACCACCGATCTACCACGGGGAGTCCGGCGAGGTGTCGGCACACGTCGTGCCGGCCGACCTCGAGCCGGCCGTGGTCTACCCCAACGGCAACAAGGTCTTCTACCTCGCGCAGGGCGCCGCCACCCAGGGCACGTTCGGCCTCTACCGGTGGGAGTTCGCGGGTCCCGAGAGCGGACCCGGCGCCCATTTCCACCGCACCATCACCGAGTCGTTCTACGTCCTCGAGGGCACGGTCACGATCTACGACGGCACCGACTGGGTGCCGTGCCACGCCGGCGACTTCGCCCACGTCCCCGCGGGCGGCATCCACGGCTTCCGCAACTCCGACGGCCCGGCCAAGATGCTGCTCCACTTCGCGCCGGGCGCGCCGCGCGAGGCCTACTTCGAGGGGCTCGCCGCGGGCATGGGCCGGCTCGACGGCGACGCCTACGACCGCTTCATGCGCGAGCACGACAACACCTGGGTCTGAGGAGGCCTGCATGGACCCGGTCAGCGCCGCGTTCGACGCCACCCCACGCCGAGACTTCCTCCCGCGCGCGGTCCGGCGGCGAGCGTCGTACGACGGCCCGCTGGGGATCGCGGCGGGCCAGACCAACTCCCAGCCACGCACCGTCGACGACATGCTGCGGCTGCTCGACGTCCACCCCGGCCAGCGGGTGCTCGACGTCGGGTCGGGATCCGGCTGGACGACCGCGCTGCTGGCACACCTGGTCGGCCCCGCCGGCACGGTACTCGGCGTCGAGCTCGAGCCGGAGCTGGTGGCGTTCGGTTCCGCCAACCTCGCGCGCACCGCTCGCCCGTGGGCGACGATCCGACAGGCCTCCCCGGGCGTGCTCGGCGACCCCGCCGGGGCGCCGTACGACCGGATCCTGGTCTCCGCGATGGCCGACTCGCTGCCGCAGGCGCTGGTCGACCAGCTCGGGGACGACGGTGTCCTGGTGGTGCCGGTGGACGGGACCATGCTGCGGGTGGGCAACCCCGGCGCGGTCGTCACCGAGCACGGGCACTACCGGTTCGTGCCGCTGCGCTGAGGCTCCCCGGCAGGCGTGACGGACCGGCGGGCGAGCCGGACCGGGAGGCCCGCCACCGTCTCGAGCGGACCGCGGCGCCGCAGCAGCCGGAGCGTCGCGCCGAGAGCCAGGAGCACGATGACATGGAGGACGTACGTCGACGGCTCCTCCGGCGGCCAGACCGCATCGGTGCGCATCACGACGTGGAGGGAGTAGAGCGTGAGCGTCGCGGCGCCGGCCCCGAACAGGACGGCGAGGACGGCGTTCGCCGGACGGGGCAGCAGCCGCTCGGCGAGCAGGCAGAGCGCGATGACGAGGACGGCGCTGCCGATGGTCTGGGCGAGGTCGAACGGCGTCGCGGAGTGCGGCGCGACGAGCAGCAGCCAGCTCCAGTCACCGTCGGGGGGCGTCACGCCGTACATCCCGGTCGCGTTCTCCGCCGCCACCGCCGGGTCCGCGAAGGTGCGCGACACCTGGGTGGCCAGCAGCGCCACCGAGAGCCCGCCGAGCGCCAGGCCACCGAGCAGCGCCGGGTCGCGCAGGTCGAGGCGACCGAGCACGAGGCCGGCGAGCAGGTAGGCCAGCCACGGGACGATCGGGTAGTAGCCGGTGAGCAGCAGCTCGCTCATCAGCTGCCCCGGGTCGGCCAGCTGCGCGAAGGCCGGGCTGTCGAAGCCGCGCGGGGGCAGGTGCGGCCGGACCAGGTGGGACACGACCGGCGCCAGGGCGACCCAGGCGACCGTGAGCGGGAGGAGGACCCGGACCCCCAGGAACGTGAACGGCAGGCCCAGCACGAACAGGACGGCGTAGTAGGTGAGGATGACCGCGATGCCGGTGTCCAGGCCGCCGAGCAGCAGACCCAGCAGCCCGATGAGCAGCGCGCGGGCGGCGATGCCGGCGGTGCGGGCCGCGAGGGGCCGACCGCGCAACGGCTCCCGCGTCATCAGCGCGAGGCTCACGCCGGCCAGGACTGCGAAGAGCGCCGACGCCCGCCCGCCGGCCAGCCACTGGGCGGTGGTGAGGTCGCCGCCGGCCGTGCGCTCGTCGAGCACGTGGGTGGCGAGCATGCCGAGCAGGGCGAGGCACCGGGCGACGTCCAGCCCGATGAGGCGGCCGCGCGACGTCCCGGTCATGGCCCCATCCTGCCGGGCCGGACCCGACGACGAGGCCGACCGATGACCTGGTCAGGTGCCCGGGCGGGCCACCTGCTCGGCCAGGTGCGCGGGGGCCTGGATGCAGTAGGAGTCGGTGAGCAGCTCGGCCAGCTCGTCCCAGTCGATGGCGTCGTCGTCGAGGATCATGCCGATGGCGTTGCCGGCCCCACCCGGAACGGAAGTAGGGGGCGCCCATGTGCTCGAAGGCCGCAACCTCGTCGGGCTCGCCGCGGAAGGTGATCCGGAAGAGCTGGTCCTCCCCGCCGAAGACGTGAGCCACGGTCGCGCTGCCCACGCGCCACCTGGTGCCGGTCCAGGCCGGCTCCTGCCGGCACCGCGGGAGCGCGCCGAGCACCGCGTCGATGCGCAGCACCCACTCCTCGGGCACGAGGGGACGGTCGGCGAGGGCCACGCTCGGGATCCTGCCACTGCGCACCGACACCATGAAGGCAGTTCGGGTTCGGTCGCCGCGCACGCTCAGCGCAGCAACCGGCGGAACGAACTGCCTGCAGGGTGCTCAGCGAACCCGGCGTCAGGACGCCGGGGCAGCCGCGTCCTCGGGCAGCGGCACCGGGGCGAAGGGGCTGCGGGTGAACCACGTCGGCAACGCGCGCACCAGGGGACGCGGGCCGGCGACGGCGAGGTCGCCCGCCTTCACCGCGCCCATCAGGTCGCGTCGTCCCATCCAGTAGTCGATCATCGTCTCGACGTGGCCGGCCACCTGCACGTCGACGTCGTGCCCCGGGTCGGTCAGGCAGAGGTCCACCGTCGGCGACTCCAGCACCAGCCAGAAGTGGCTCTTGCGGTCGCTCGACCCCTGCAGGTGGAAGTGCACGACCACCCGTTGCTCGGGCAGCGCCGAGAGGTCGACGTTGCGGTGGATGTCCCACATGAGCAGCGAGGCGTCGTAGTGCTTGGCGATCACGTCGCCCCGCGCCCAGCGCTGCCCCCAGACGCCCATCGACTCGATCACCGGCCACAGCTCCTTGCCGGCCGCGGTCAGGTGGTACTCCCCGCCGACGTGATCGACGACGCCGACGCGCTCGAGCGTCTTGAGGCGCTTGGACAGCAGCGCGGGCGACATGAGCGGCACCCCGCGGCGAAGGTCGTTGAAGCGGGTGCTGCCGCACAGCAGCTCGCGCACCACCAACGGCGTCCACCTCTCGGTGAGCACCTCCGAGGCCATCGCGACGGGGCAGAACTGACCGTAGGTGGAAGCCATCCTCCACGGTAGGACCGCTATGGGTTCTGTACCAGTACAGGATCGATACTCGCCGGCCGGGCGCCGGCGGTCGCACTGTGGACAGGTACCACCACCGACGAGGGAGCCCAACCATGACCGTGCTCGACATGCCCACCACCGAGGCCCTCGCCGGCGACTTCGCCGGCGACCTGATCACCCCGGCCCACCCGGCGTACGACGACCAGCGCCGCATCTGGAACGGGGAGATCGACCGCCGCCCGGCCCTCCTCGCCCGGTGCCAGGGCGCCAGCGACGTGGCCGCGGCACTCCGCTGGGCCCGCGACCACGGCCTCCCGGTCTCGGTGCGCGGCGGCGGCCACGGCATCGCCGGGCACTCGCTCGTCGACGACGGCGTCGTGCTCGACCTGTCGGGGATGCGCGGCACCGTGGTCGACCCGACGACCCGCACCGTCTCGGCACAGGGCGGGGCGCTCAACGCCCACGTCGACCGGGAGAGCCAGGCCTTCGGGCTCGCGATGACCAGCGGCTACATCAGCCACACCGGCATCGCCGGGCTGACGCTGGGCGGCGGGATCGGCCACCTGATGCGCAAGACGGGGCTGGCGATCGACGCGCTCCGGTCCTGCCAGGTGGTCACCGCCGACGGCTCCATCGTGCGCGCCTCCGAGGCCGAGAACCCCGACCTGTTCTGGGGCCTGCGCGGCGGGGGCGGCAACTTCGGGGTCGTCACCGACTTCACGTTCGAGCTCCAGCCGTTGGGCCCGACCGTCCTCGCGGGCCTGGCCGCGTGGCCGGCGGACGAGGCGCCGACGGTGCTCGCCTTCCTGCGCGACTTCATGGCCGACGCCCCTGACGAGGTGGGCCTGATGGCGAACCTCCGCCTCGCGCCGGCGCTGCCGC
Organism: Nocardioides sp. T5; assembly: GCF_048161455.1. Classification (NCBI taxonomy): domain Bacteria; kingdom Bacillati; phylum Actinomycetota; class Actinomycetes; order Propionibacteriales; family Nocardioidaceae; genus Nocardioides; species Nocardioides sp. T5. Next base: position 4,322,655 of record NZ_CP182415.1, read on the forward strand.
TGTTCCCCGAGAGCCTGCACGGCAAGCCGATCATCGGCCTGGTGGCGACGTACGCCGGTCCGGTCGAGGAGGGCGAGCGGGTGCTGGCGCCGGTCCGGGCGCTCGGCCACCCGGTGCTCGACACCGTCGCACCCAAGCCGTACGTCGCGCACCAGAAGTTCCTCGACCCGGCGGTGCCGCACGGGCGGCACTACTACTGGAAGTCGCACCGTCTCGGGCCGCTGACCGGGGAGGTCATCGACACGATCTGCGAGCACCTGGCGACCATCAGCAGCCCGCTGTCGACGGTGCCCATCTTCAGCTTCGGTGGCGCGATGAGCCGGGTGCCCGAGGACGTCACCGCCTTCCCGCACCGCGACGCCAGCCACGACATCAACATCGTGGCGTCCTGGCTGCCCGAGCAGGCCGGCGACGCCGACCGGCACCGTGCCTGGGTCCGCGGCTTCTTCGACGCGCTCGCCCCGCACAGCCGCGGCGTCTACGTGAACTTCACCAGTGACGACGCCCAGACCCGCGTGCAGGAGGCCTACAGCCCCGTCCAGTGGGAGCGGCTGCGGACGCTCAAGACCGCGTGGGACCCGGACAACGTGTTCCGCGGCAACGCCAACATCCCGCCGCTCGCCTGACGGCGCCCGCAGCCCATATCTGAGGACGTGATGAACGGAATCGGGGGTCCAAGACGTCCACCACGTCCTCAGATATCCCGTCAGTAGGACTTCGGCAGCCCCAGGCTGTGCATCGCGACGAAGTTGAGGATCATCTCCCGGCTGACCGGCGCGATCCGGCCGGCGCGCGCGGCGACGAGCAGCCCGGCCATGCCGTACTCCTGCGTGATGCCGTTGCCGCCGTGGGTCTGCACGGCGGCGTCGACGGCGTGGACGGCGGCCTCGGCGGCGGCGTACTTGGCCATGTTGGCCGCCTCGCCGGCCGCCATGTCGTCGCCGGCGTCGACCAGCGCGGACGCCTTCTGCGTCATCAGCCGGGCGAGCTCGTTCTCGATGTGGGCCGTCGCGAGCGGGTGGGCGATGGCCTGGTGGGAGCCGATCGGCGCCTTGAACACCGTCCGCTCCTTCGCGTACGCCGACGCCCTGGCGAGGGCGTGGCGGGCGAGGCCGGTCGAGAAGGAGGCCGCCATGATCCGCTCGGGGTTGAGGCCCGCGAACAGCTGCACCAGGCCGCCGTCCTCGTCGCCGACCAGCGCCTCGCGCGGCAGTCGGACGTCGTCGATGAAGACCTGGAACTGCTTCTCCGGGCTGACGATCTCCATCGGGATCGCGGTGAACTCGAAGCCGGCCGCGTCGGTCGGTACGACGAAGAGGCAGGGCTTGAGCTTGCCGGTCTCAGCATCCTCCGCCCGCGCCACCACGAGCACGTTCGCAGCCTCGTCGACGCCCGAGATGTAGACCTTCTGGCCCTTGAGCACCCACTCGTCCCCGTCGCGGCGGGCGGTGGTGGTGATGTTGTGCGAGTTGGTGCCGGCGTCGGGCTCGGTGATCGCGAAGGCCATCGTCGCGGTGCCGTCGCAGATGCCGGGCAGCCACTGCTGCTTCTGCTCCTCGGTCCCGTAACGCGCGATGACGGTCCCGCAGATCGCCGGGCTGACGACCATCATCAGCAGCGGACACCCCTGCGCGGCGAGCTCCTCGCAGACGGCAGCCACGTCGCCGATGCCGCCGCCCCCGCCGCCGTACTCCTCGGGGATGTTGATGCCGAGGTAGCCCGCCTTGGCGATCTCGAGCCAGAGCTCGGTGGTCTTCTCGCCGGAGCGCGCGCGCTCGACGAACCAGTCACGGCCGTATCCACTCGCCAGCTTGGCCACCTGGCGGCGGAGCTCGATCCGCTCCTCGGACTCGGTGAAGTTGCTCATGCGCTCTCCTCGGTTGCTCCGGCGACGACGGCCAGGACCTCCCCGGACGCGACCTGCGACCCGGGCTCGACGTTGATCTCGGTGACGGTGCCGTCGTGCGGCGCCGTCACGGTGTGCTGCATCTTCATGGCCTCGAGCACGAGGACGACGTCCCCCGCGGCCACCTCGGCGCCGGTCTCGACCTTGACCGCCACGACCGTGCCGGGCATCGGCGCGAGCAGGGAGCCGCTCGCCACCGCGTGGGCGGGGTCGGTGAAGCGCGGCACCTCGCGCAGTCGTACGGACCGAACGCTGCCGTCCACGTGGACCTCACGCATGCCGGTCCGGCGATCCGCGACGATGAGTCCGTCCCACCGCCCGGTGACGCCGTCGACCTCCAGCCGGGCGTACGTCGGGGACACCTCCAGCACAGTGACGCCGTCGACGACGAAGCCGTCGCGCGTGCCCCACCACTCGACCGGTTCGTGCCCCTCGAACGTGGTCCGCTGGGGCTGGCTGACGACGTTGCGCCAGGCGGCCGGGACGCCATGCTGGACCGTACGCCGGGCGGCGTCGTCGGCGGCCAGCATCAGCGCACCGGCCACGAGCGCCGGGCGGTCACTGGACGTTGAGTCGCTGGGAGACTCAGCGGGAATCGGACGCGACTCCAGCCACGTCGTGGTCATCTCGCCGGCCGCGAAGACCGGGTCGGTGAGGATGCCGACGAGCTGGTCGCGGTTGGTCGTCACGCCGTGGATCCGCGCCCGTCGCAGGGCCGCGACGAGCATCCGGATCGCCTGCTCGCGGGTGGGCGCCCACGCCATCACCTTGGCCAGCATCGCGTCGTAGAACGTCGACACCTCGTCTCCCGACCCGAAGCCGCTGTCCACGCGGATGCCCGAGGACGCGAGCAGGTCGAAGGCACCGTCGGCGGGCAGGTCGAAGGTGACCAGCCGCCCGCTCTGGGGGACGTACGTCGCGTCCTCGGCGTAGAGCCGGACCTCGATCGCGTGCCCACCCTCCCCCGCATATCTAGGGACGTTCTGGTGGGCATCGGCGCCGTCTGCCGTCCAATTCGTCCCTAGATACCCCGATCCGAGCCCCCGGTCTTCGGCCACCGCGATCTGCGCCGCGACGAGGTCGGTGCCGGTCACCAGCTCGGTGACCGGGTGCTCCACCTGGAGCCGGGTGTTCATCTCGAGGAAGAAGAAGCGGTCGGTGGCGGGGTCGTGGAGGAACTCGACCGTGCCCGCGCCGCGGTACCCGATGCCCTCGGCCAGGCTCTCCGCGGCCGCACACATGGCCTGCTCCGTCGCGGCGGGCAGGCCGGGGGCCGGTGCCTCCTCGACGACCTTCTGGTGACGACGCTGCACCGAGCAGTCGCGGGTGCCGAGCGCCCGGGCGCCCGAGGCGTCCGCCAGGACCTGCACCTCGACGTGGCGCCCGGCCTCGACGTAGGGCTCGACGAAGACCGTGCCGTCGCCGAACGCCGACTCCGCCTCCGCCCGTGCGGCCTCGATCTCGGCGTCGAGCCGGTCGAGGGTGCGTACGACGCGCATGCCGCGCCCGCCGCCACCGGCCGAGGCCTTCACCAGCAGCGGGAGGTCGGCCTCGGTCGGGGCGTCCGGGGCAGACAGGACCGGTACGCCGGCCGCGGCGGCGATCTCCTTGGCGCGGACCTTGTCGCCCATCGCCTCGATGGCCTCGGGCGGGGGTCCGACCCACGTGAGGCCGGCGTCGGTGACGGCGCGGGCGAAGGCGGCGTTCTCGGAGAGGAAGCCGTAGCCGGGATGGATCGCGTCGGCACCGGACCGCAGCGCCGCCTCGACGACGAGGTCGATGCGGAGGTAGGTCTCCGACGGCGCGTTGCCGGGGAGGCGGATGGCGCGGTCGGCCTCGGCGACGAACGGCAGGCCCGCGTCGGCGTCGGAGTGGACCGCCACGGTCTCGATGCCGAGCCGGCGGCAGGTGGCGAAGACGCGGCGGGCGATCTCGCCGCGGTTGGCGACCAACAACCTTCGGATCATTGCTGGCCTCCCGGGTTTCGACGCGTCCGTCGCGACCTCGTGCCTCGGTCGCGGGACTTGCTCAACCTCGTCTCGCCGACGCGACGGGCTCGTTCCTCGCACGCCGCTGCTCGCTTGATCATGGCCTGAACACCCCGAATCCCTCGGCACCCTTGAACGGTGCGTTCTCGATGACGCTGAGGCAGATGGCGAGCACGGTGCGGGTGTCGCGCGGGTCGATGACGCCGTCGTCGTAGAGCATCCCGGACAGCGCGTAGGGCAGCGACTGCTCCTCGACCATCTGCTCGACCATCGCGCGCATGCCGGCGTCGCCCTCGTCGTCGTACGCCTGTCCCTTGGCCTCGGCGGCCGCGCGGGCGACGATCGAGAGCACGCCGGCGAGCTGGGCCGGGCCCATCACCGCGGACTTCGCGCTCGGCCAGGTGAAGAGGAAGCGCGGGTCGAAGGCGCGGCCGTTCATGCCGTAGTTGCCGGCCCCGTAGGACGCGCCCATGATCACGCTGAGGTGCGGGACGGTGCTGTTGGAGACCGCGTTGATCATCATCGCGCCGTGCTTGATGATGCCGCCCTGCTCGTAGTCCTTGCCGACCATGTAGCCGGTGGTGTTGTGCAGGAAGAGCAGCGGGGTGTCGGCCTGGTTGGCGAGCTGGATGAACTGGGTCGCCTTCTGCGCCTCCTCGGAGAACAGCACGCCCTGGGCGTTGGCGAGGATGCCGATCGGGCGTCCGTGCAGCTGCGCCCAGCCGGTGACCAGCGACGTGCCGTAGAGCGGCTTGAACTCGTCGAACGGCCGGCCGTTGTGCTCGCTGGTCCCGTCGACGATCCGGACGATCACGTCGCGCGGGTCGAACGGCTCCTTCAGGTCGGTGGGGACCAGGTCGAGCAGGCCGTCGGGATCGGCGTCGGGCTCGGCGAAGGCGGACCTGGTGGGGAAGTCCGACACTTGGAGGCCGTTGCAACCCCCTCGAAGTGGCGGAGTCCCCGCACGAGCGGGGAGTCTGCGGGCGGGCTCGGGCTTGTGCCGGTTCAGCCGGGCCACGATCCGACGCCCGATCCGGATCGCGTCGTGCTCGTCCTCGGCGAGGTAGTCGGCGAGGCCGGAGACGCGGGCGTGCATCTCGGCGCCGCCGAGCGACTCGTCGTCGGACTCCTCGCCGGTCGCCATCTTCACCAGCGGCGGACCGCCGAGGAAGACCTTCGCGCCGCCGCGGACGAAGACGGTGTAGTCACTCATGCCCGGGACGTACGCCCCGCCGGCGGTCGAGTTGCCGAAGACCAGAGCGATGGTGGGCTGGCGTCGTGCGGACGCCCGCGTCAGGTCGCGGAAGAGCTTGCCGCCGGGGATGAAGATCTCCTTCTGCGTCGGCAGGTCCGCGCCACCCGACTCGACGAGCGAGATCGTCGGCAGGTTGTTCTCCTCGGCGACCTGCGAGGCGCGGAAGATCTTCTTCACCGTCCAGGGGTTGGAGGCGCCGCCCTTGACGGTCGGGTCGTTGGCGCTGATCAGGCACTCCACCCCCTCGACGACGCCGATGCCGGTGACGACGGACGCGCCGACCGTGAAGTCCGAGCCCCAGCCCGCCAGTGGCGACAGCTCGAGGAAGGCCGACCCCGGGTCGAGGAGCAGCTCGATCCGCTCGCGCGCGGTCAGCTTGCCGCGGGCGTGGTGGCGGTCGACGTACTTCTCGCCGCCGCCGGCCACCGCGACCGCGTGCTGTGCGTCGAGGTCGGCGAGCTTCTCGAGCATCGCGGTCCTGTTGCTCATGACTCCACGACCGCCTTCATCCGCTCGAGAGTCGTACGCATCCCGCGACGGTTGGTGCGCCTCCGGAGCGGGCCGAGCACCAGCCAGTAGAGGCGGGTCGGCAGGTTGGGGTCCATGCGGAAGTACTCCGTCACGAGCGTCCCGCCGTCCTGCGGCTCGAGCCGGTAGCCCCAGTTGTTGACCGTGATCGCGTCGGTGCCGACGGAGAACTCGAAGACCTGCTCCGGCTCGCAGGCAGTGACCCGGCATGGTGACCAGTACGTCGGTCCGACGCCGTTGCGCTTCACGTGGCCGGCGAAGTAGGCGCCCACCTCGGGCCCGGTCGAGCCGCGGGTCCACTTCGCCTCGAACGTCTCGGGGCTGAACTCCCCGATCCGGGTGACGTCGCTGACGAGGTCCCAGACCTCGGCCGGCGGGGCGTCCATCCAGACCGAGACCTCGTCCCCCAGGGACGGCAGCTTGATCATCGAGATTCCTTCTCTGTCGTGGTCACGAGGCGTAACCCATGAGCTTCGCCGTCAGGTCACGCAGCACCTCGTCGGCGCCGCCCCCGATCGGCAGGAGCCGGGCGTCGCGGTAGTGCCGCTCCACCTCGGTCCCGTGCATGTAGCCGGTGCCGCCGAAGAGCTGCACGGCCCGGTCGCAGACGTACGCCGCGCAGTCGACAGCGGTCTGCTTGGCCAGGCAGGCCTCGGCGACGACGAACTCGCCCGCGACGTGCCGGGCGGCGACCGACCGCGTGTAGGTGCGCGCGACCTCGACCTGACGGCGCATCTCGACGAGCGTGTGCTGGACCGACTGGTTGTCGATCAGCGGTCGGCCGAAGGTCTGGCGCTCGCGGGCATGGGCCGCCGCGAGGTCGAGCGAGCGGGCCGCGATGCCGTAGCCGTGGACGGCGAGCGCGATCCGCTCGACGACGAACTGCTCGGCGATCTGACCGAAGCCCGAACCCTCCTCGCCGACGAGGTTGCGCGCCGGCACGCGGCAGTCGACGAACGACAGCGCGGCGGTGTCGGAGCAGTGCCAGCCCATCTTCTGGAGCGACCGGCTGACGGTGAAGCCGGGCGTGCCCTTCTCGATGACCAGCAACGAGATGCCGCCGTGGCCCGGCCCGCCGGTGCGGACGGCCGTGGTGACGAAGTCCGCGCGGACCCCGGAGGTGATGAAGGTCTTCGACCCGTTGACGACGTAGTGGTCGCCGTCGCGCTCGGCGCGGGTGGTGATCCGCGCGACGTCGGACCCGCCGCCGGGCTCGGTGATCGCGAGCGAGCCGATGGTCTCGCCGGCCAGCGTGGGCCGGACGAACCGGTCGACGAGGTCGGGATCACGGCTCGCCGAGATGTGGGGCAGCGCGATGCCGGCGGTGAACAGGCCGGCCATCAGCCCGCTCGACGCGCCCGCCTCGAACATCGCCTCCTGCAGCACGACGGTGTCGACCAGGTCGCCGCCACCGCCGCCGACCTCCTCGGGGAAGGAGACACCGATCAGGCCCAGCCCGCCGGCGGTCCGGTGGAGCGCGCGTGGGATCTCACCGGCGTCCTCCCACTCCTGCAGGTGCGGCACCACCTCGCGGCGCACGAACTCGGCACCGGTGGCGCGCAGCGCGTCGTGCTCGGCGGTCATGTCAGGCTCTCCTCGATCGAGACCAGCCGCGAGCGCATCCACTCACCGAGCGCCTTCGCCTGCGGGTCGAACCGGGTGGACGCGGCCACTCCCTGGCCGAGGAGGCCGTGCACGACGAGGTTGACGGCGCCGAGGTTCGGCAGCAGCCAGACGTCGACGTCGAGGTCGGCCGCCTCCGGCAGGAGGGTGGGGATGCCGCGCGGCGACATCAGCTTGAACAGCCACTGCACGCGGGCGTCGTACGTCGCCGGGTCGACGCCGTCGTGCGCGACCCAGAGGCCGATGTTGGCGTCGCCGCCCTTGTCACCCGAGCGCGCGTGGACGAACGTGCCCAGCGGAATCCGGCGCGTCAGCGTGTCGTGCTCGGCCGGGTACGGCGACGGGCGGCGGCCGGGGGCCTCGGTCGCGGGGGTGTACGTCGTCGGGTCGGCGACGACCTCCCGGCGGCCGTCGGCGTGGACGACGGTGTGCACGACGTCGGCGCGGTCGACGTACTCCGCGCGGTAGACACCGAACGGCGTGGCCGGCGCGGGCGCCGACGTCATCGTGAAGCCGGGGTAGGACCCCAGCGCGAGCTCCACGGCGGCGGCGGTGAAGGCGCGGCCGACCGGGTCGGGCGAAGGGTCCTTGACGGTGCAGCGCAGCAGGGTGGACGCGGCCTCCTCGGAGTCCGCGTCGGGGGTCGGCAGGTCGACGGCCGACCAGGTGACCTCGGCCGCCGTCAGGCGCGCCGAGAGCTGCTCGCGCACCCAGCCCGCCTTGGCCTCGACGTCCAGGCCGGTCAGGACGAGCTCGACCTGGTTGCGCCAGCCGCCGAGCTCGTTGACGCAGACCTTGAGCCGCTCGGGCGGCGCCTCGCCGACGACGCCGCGGATCGCGACCCGGTCGTCGCCCTCCTGCTCGAGGCGCACCGAGTCGAGGTGGACGGTGACGTCGGGCCCGAGGTATCGGGTGGACTGGATCTCGTAGACGAGCTGGGCGGTGACGGTGTCGACGGTGACCGCGCCGCCGGTGCCGGCGTGCTTGGTGATGACGCTCGACCCGTCGGCGGCGACCTCGGCGACCGGGAAGCCCAGCGGCCGGTCACGGTGGGGCAGGTCGAGGAAGCCGCTGAAGTTGCCGCCCGTCGCCTGGGTGCCGCACTCGACGACGTGGCCCGCGACGACCGCGCCCGCCAGCTCGTCGTACGACGTCGTGCTCCAGCCGTGGTGCGCGACTGCGGGCCCGACGACGAGGGAGGCGTCGGTGACCCGGCCGGTGACGACCACGTCGGCGCCCGCGGTGAGGGCGGCCGCGATGCCGAACCCGCCGAGGTAGGCGTTGGCGGTGAGGGCGCCAGAGAAGCCGAGCGCGCGCACGTCGTCGCCCTCCACGTGCGCGACCTGCGGGTCGAGACCCAGTCCTCGAGCGACCTCGCGGACCTTGTCGGCCAGTCCCGCCGGGTTGAGCCCACCGGCGTTGGCGACGATCCTCACGCCGCGCTCGAGGGCCAGGCCGAGGCAGTCCTCGAGCTGCCGGACGAACGTCCGCGCATAGCCCAGCGAGGGTTCCTTGAGCTGGTCCCTGCCGAGGATGAGCATGGTCAGCTCGGCGAGGTAGTCGCCGGTGAGGACGTCGAGCTCGCCTCCCTCCAGCATCTCGCGCATGGCGCTGAGCCGGTCGCCGTAGAAGCCCGAGCAGTTGCCGATCCGCACCACGCCGCTCATCTCGCAGCCCGCCCCTCGCCCGGCTGGCCGGCGAAGGCCTGGGCGATGTCGAGCCACCGGTCGACGTCGGCGCCGGTCGCGACGAGGTCGGTGTCGGCGCGGTGGACCCGCTGGGTGACCAGCCGGCAGAAGTGGCCGGCGCTGCCGGTGAGCGTCTGCGCCGCGTCGTCCGGCCCCCACGACCACACGTCACCCGACGGCGCGACGAGATCGATGCGGAACTCCTCGGCCGGTGCGTCGAGGCCGTGCAGGTGATGAGCGAAGTTGCGGGTGCGTACGCCGAGGTGGGCGACGTGGCGGATCCGGTCGGTGTCCTCCACCGGGGCGCCGAGGCCCTCGTGGACGTCGAGGCCGTGCGCCCAGGTCTCCATGAGCCGAGCGGTCGCCATCGACGTGGCCGACATCGGCGGGCCGAACCACGGCATCTTCTCCCCCTGCGGCATCGCGACCAGCGTCGCTCGCAGGTCGGCCCGGGCCCGGCGCCAGCGCCCGAGGAGGTCCGGCTCCTTGGCGATGGCCTGCGCCTGCGCGTCGACGTAGCCGTCCGGGTCGGCGATGGCCCCGAGGACGACCGCGCCCCAGGCCTCCTTGTCGGTCGCCGCCTTGACCGCGACCTCGTCGGTCCACGCGAGGTGGGCGACCTGGGTCGCGACGTCCCAGCCGGGGGCGGGGGTCGCCGCGTGCCAGCCGTCCTCGTCGAGCCCGGCCACCAGCTGCTCGAGCCGGTCGCCCTCCGCCTCGAGATCGGCGAGCACCTGCGTCAGCACGTCGGTCATGTCGTCCCCTGCTCCTGTCGGTCCAGCTCCCGGTCCAGCACGTCGGCCCACTCCCGCAGGATCCGGCGACGGCGCGCCGAGTCGTCGGTGAACGTGGAGGCCAGGCCCAGGCCGCGCACGAGGTCGAGGGTGGCCTGCACCAGCTCGCGCACGCCCGGCCGCGACTCGTCGACGCCGAGCGCGGTCACGGTCAGCCGGTGCGCCTCGCGACCGACCCGCTGCTCCAGCGGACCGACCGCCGCGAGGAGGGCCTCGTCGGTGCGGGCGGCCACCCACAGCTCCAGCGCAGCGGCGAAGACCGGCGAGGCGAAGTGGTCGCCGAGCATCTCGACCACCGTGCGAAGTCGAGTGCGCCGCCCCGCGGCGGAGGCGACCGGCTCAGCACTCAACGCGGCGAAGGCGGCCGAGAGCTCGGCCCCGCGCCGTTCGGTGAGGTGCTCGACGGCAGCCACGACGAGGTCGTTCTTGGTCGGGAAGTGGTGCAGCTGCGCGCCGCGGCTGACGCCCGCGCGCTCGGAGACGAGGGTCGTCGAGGTCCCCGCGAAGCCGCGCTCCACCAGGAGCTCGACCGTCGCCTCCAGGAGGCGCGCCCGCATCGCCCGGGTCCGGTCGGCCTGCGGCACGCGAGGCGCGGCTGCCGGCAGGGGGGAGGTCACGACGCCCAGCCTGCCGTCGTACAAACAAACAGTCAAGCCTGACTTTTTATGGCACCTGGGTCAGCGTCCCCACCGCGCCGCAGGGCGAGGTCGACCCGAGCCACAGGTCGCCCTCGGGGATCGAGGCCCGCCACGCGTACCAGCCCTGCTGCTCCAACTGGAAGCTGAGGGACGGGAACGTGCCGTTGCCGGGTCGGCGCTGCACGACGTCGCGATGGTTGCCCGTGCAGGCCTCGGACGCCGTCAGGTAGGGGCCGTAGAGCGAGGTCGTGACGTCGATCGGTCCTCCGAAGGGCAGCCCCGCGACGGTGACCTGGGCCGCGAGGACGTCGTACGGCGCCGCGGTGGCCGGGGCCGAGAGCGTCACCGACGCCCGCGAGCGCACCCGCACCGGCGCGCCGCACGAGGTCACGGGCACGCTGGCGTCGGTCCCGTCGACCGTGACCTGCCAGACGTGGTAGCCACCGGCGGACGGCGCGATCGCGGGTGAGGCGTAGGCGCCGTCGGCGCCGACCGGCAGGGAGACCGTCCCCGCTGCCGGACCGCCGCAGTGCGCGGCCGCCGCCGAGGCGAACGGTCCGTGCAGCGACGCCGTGGCCGTGCGGCTGGCACCGTCGCCGTCGATCGTCGCCACCACCCTCGCCGGGGAGCCCGCCACGAGCACGGTCGGGTCCGCCGTGAGGGACAGCGACTGCGGGCCGCGGACCGCGACCCGGGCGCTGGCCACGAGGGTGCGACGTACGCCGCCCTCCGCAGCCGAGGCCTGCCGCTCACGGTCGGCACCGCGGACCCGCAGCCAGTGCAGGGGCACCTGGCCGACCTCCGCGACGACCGTGCGCCAGCCGGCGACGGGCGCGGCCAGTCGCACCAGCGCCCGCCCGTCGTCACCGGTCACCGTGTCGATCGGTCCGGCGGCCGGCTGGGACACCCCGCCGTCGGGCGAGGTCACGCTCACCGGCAGGCCGGCGACCGGTCCTCCGTGACCGTCGGTCACGCGCACGGTCACGGCCGTCACCCCGCCGACGTCGGCGGTGGTGGGCTCGACGGCGACCTGGTGGGGACCGGCGCTCGCGCGGGAACCGCGCAGCATGAGGCGGGCGTAGCGGCGGACCGTGGCCGGGTCGCCGGAGGCCCGGACCCGGGCGGCGCCGCGGCGGGCGCCGAGCTGCCAGGCCCGGCCGGCGAGGAGGTGGAGCACCGCTGCGTCGACCGCCGCGGCCTGGACGGCGTCCTTGTGGCCGCCGTACTTGGACAGGATCCAGGCGGCCCGCTCGGTCGCGGCACCGGACGGACCCTTGGCCCCCCGGAGGTCGGAGGTGGCGTCGACGGCCCGGAAGCCGGCCCGGTTGGGCCGACGCCCGGGCGTGAACACGAAGACGGGTGTGCCGTTGAGCCGGTAGCCACCGATCCAGCCGCCGTCGGCGCGGCCGGTCGGGGGGATGCGGAAGCCGGCCCAACGCTCGGCCCGGTCGTCGGAGCCGGCGGCCAGCGGCGCCGGCATCGCCACCAGGGTCGTCAGGGCGAGCGCGGTGGCGAGGACCGCGGCGAGGAGGGTGGCGAGCACCGAGGCGAGCGGGCGCGCGCGGGCCCGGCGTGCGGTCGTGACCGGCGCGGTGGCGGGGGTGTGCTCGGAACTGGTCGTGGTGGTCGGCATGGCGCTGCTCCTCACCCCACGGGGCCTGGGTCCTGGGTGCCGGGGTCGGTGGGTTCGCCGGGCGGGCTCGGGTGCCGCGTCGGGCTGGGCTGGGGGGTCGGGCTCGGGGACGGGGACGGGGACGGGCCGGGCTGCTGGGTCTGCTGGACCGGGGTCGTGCTCGGCGTGGGGGTCGGGGTGAGGGTGGGGGTCGGGGTCGGGGTCGGGGTGGGGGTGGCAGTCGGGGAGGAGGTGGTGGACGTCGGCGCGGGGCTCGGCGCGGGGCTCGGCGTGGGTGGCGGGGATGGGTCCCGCTGCGGTGCGGCCGCCGCGGCGAGCGCGGGAGCCTCGGCCTCCTGGACGCGGACCTCGCCGACGACGGGCGCGGCGGTCGGGGACGTCGCCGACCACTCGTAGGTGCCGCCGTCGAGCCCGCTCAGCACCAGCCGCTGCCCGTCGCGGCTGCGGACCACGACGCTGCGCACGAGGCTCCTGCCGGACGGCCCCGCGACCTCGAGCCGGACCCGGGCCGGTCGCTGGGTGGCGCGGACGACGAAGACCGCGGCTCCGTCGGTCGAGCCGACGGGACGCACCAGCACCTCGCGGGCGTACGCCGGACCGCTGGCGGCGCCAGGACCCGGCCGGGCGGTCGGCGCGTCCGGGAGGCGGTCGCCGGAGGACACCGGGTCGGTGGGCCGCGCGCGGTCGGGGCCGAGGTTGGCGACCGACACCGAGACTGCCAGGACGAGGGCCGCCCCCACCGCCAGCCGCGCAGCGGTCGCCCGCCGGGACAGGCCGGCCGGCCCTGTGGGGGACAGGGGGTCCGGTGGGGGCGGCGGTCCCGCGGGGGGCGGTCCGGGCGGGGCGACCTGCCGCAGGACCGACGCGGCCCTCTCCGTGACCGGCGCCCGACGCTGGGCGGGGACGACGACGGGGGCGACGGGGGGCGCGGAGGCCTCCACGAGGGCCCCGAGACCGGGCGAGGGCACGACCCCGAGCTCGGTTCGTACGACGTCGCGGTAGCGCTCGAGCTCCCGCACGGCGCCGGCCCGGTCCCCCCGGCCGAGGAGGGCGCGGATCAGCAGCGCGCTGGCCGACTCCCGCAGGGGCTCGACGCGCGCCACCGCGCGCGCGGCCTCCTCGGCGAGCGTGGTGTCGCCCCGCTCGAGGGCCGCCCGGGCCAGCCGCTCGAGGGCGCCGACCCGCTGGTGCTCCAGCTCGTCGCGGTGCGCCTCGACCCACTCGTCGTACCAGCCGGGGAGCAGCTGCTCCCCCGCCAGCGTGACCAGCAGCGACGGGTCCGCCACCGCGTCGGGGCCGGCGGCCGCCGACACGGCCGCCCGCAGGACGTCGACGTCGACCACGACGTCCGCCGCGAGCGCGACGCTCGTCCGGTCGGCGGCGAGCAGGCCGGGGCACCGCTGGTGGGTCTGGGACACGGCGCGCCGGAGGCTGGCGAGGGCACGGGCGTCGGTGCTCTCGGGCCACAGCATGCCGGCGACCTGCGCGCGGGCACGCGTGCCGGTGAGGGCGAGCAGGGCGCACAGGCGCTGCTCGCGGCCGCCGAGCGCGACGACGTCGCCGTCCACGACGAGCTGCCACCCGCCGAGGAGGCTCAGGCCACGACTAGTGGCCGACTCGGTCTGCGGCATGGTCGGTCACCGAGACTTCCCTCTCCCGTGCCGCGGCTCGCACGGCGAGTCGCGGGCTTCCCCGAGCCACCACGGTGCCCGAATCCCACCCCTGGGGAGTAGGCCCCCGCACGGATCTCCCCAGGATTGGGGTCGACGTCCAGACCAGTCCTGACTAGGTCGCGCGTCGCCTCCGACCGGTCACGCAGGAGTCACGCTGGCCCGGGTCCGATGTGCCAGTCAGAGAAGACCGCACAGAGGGGGGAGGTGAACATCATGCGGGAACTGTCCTTCACCGAGCTCGACACCGAGCGCACCGAGCTTCTCCCCACCCGGGAGACGCTGACCTTCGGCAACTACAACTGGGCCAACATCGTGGCGAACAACTCGTCCATGGCCCTCAACGCCGCTGCTCTCGGATCCCTCGCGCACAGCGAGGCGTGGCAGGCGATCACCGTCACGCAGGGCTGATGACCTCGCGTGGCCTCCCTGCGGAGGGGGAGGCCACGCAGGTCGCCGTCCTTCGCCCCGACCGGCCCGAAGCGGGCCAGAACTGAAGGAGGTGAACCGGCATGGTCCGACCCGAGATCGCCATGGCCGACCTCGACGCCGAGACGGCTACGCCGCTGCCTCGTCGGGAGACGTTGAGCTGCCAGTTCGCATGCGTCAACGTCACCAACGTCGTGGGCGTCAACCTCGCCCTCGCCGTCAACGCGGCCACGATCGGCTCCCAGGCCAATGCACTGGCGCTGCAGTACCTCGCCTCGGTGCAGATGCACATGCCGTGAGACCCGGCGGCGGGCGCGTTTGCTCTGGCGCGCCCGCCGCCGTCACCGATCCAACCACCGGAGCAGACAGAGCACCCAGAGCGATGGACCTGACGACCGCAGACCACATGACGACCGCGCCCGACCCGTCGAGCGCGCCGGCCACCCGGCAACGGTGGCGGCAGGCGCGCGGGCTGGAGTTCCTGGGCCCGGTCCAGGGATCGGGCCTGAAGGACCCGGCCTTCCTGGTGCGCCGCGTCGACGACCAGGTGGTGCAGCTCTCCGAGCTGCTCCACCTGGTGGTGCGTGCGGTCGAGCCGCCCCGGCCAGCCGAGCAGGTCGCCGACGACGTGAGCGCGGCGTACGGGCGGACCCTGAGCGTCGACGGCCTGGCCCACCTGGTGACCACCCGCCTCGAGCCCCTGGGGCTGGTGGTCCCGGACGAGTCGCCGGACCCGACGCGGGCGGTGCGGGCGCGCCCGCTGCTGGCGCTGACCGCGAAGGGCACGCTGGTGCCGGCCCGAGTGGTGAACCGGCTGGCCCGCGCGCTGGTGCCGCTCTTCTGGCCGCCGCTGGTCGTCCTGGCACTCGCAGCGCTGGTCGCCGCGGACGTGGCGCTGGTGACGCAGGGCGACCTGTGGGCGGCGGTCGGCGAGCTCTTCGCCACCCCCACGATCGCCCTGCTGATCTACGCGATGCTCACGGTGGCCGCGCTCGTCCACGAGCTCGGGCACGCGGCCGCCTGCCGCTACGGCGGCGCGCGTCCGGGTGAGATCGGCTTCGGGCTCTACCTCGTCTTCCCCGCGTTCTACACCGACGTGACCGACTCCTACCGGCTCGGCCGGACCGGGCGGGTGCGCACCGACCTCGGCGGGCTGCACTTCAATGCCCTCACCGTGCTGGTCCTCGCAGCCGGCTACCTGGCGACCGGCAACGGCGTCCTGCTGCTGACCGCGTTCGTCCTGCAGTTCCAGATGCTTCAGCAGCTCATCCCGGTGGTGCGCTTCGACGGCTACTACGTCCTCTCCGACCTGGCCGGCGTGCCCGACCTGTTCGCCCGGGTCGGCCCGGTGCTGAGGAGCCTGCGCCCCGGCCACCCCGTCGACCCGCGCGTGAGCGAGCTCCGGCCACGCTCGCGGCGGTTCGTCACCGGCTGGGTCGTGGTCGTGGTGCCCCTGCTCGTCGCGGCGCTGGGCTGGGCGGTCTGGTACCTCCCGGAGTTCCTCGAGCGGGGGCGCCAGGGCCTCGAGCTTCAGCAGCTGGTCTTCGACCTGGCCTGGGAGCGACGCGACTGGCCGGCCATGGCCCTCGCGGTGGTCTCGATCGCCCTGCTGCTGCTGCCGATCCTGGGCGCGCTGCTGGCGCTGTGGCGGGTGGGCGCCACGCTGGTCCTGCTCGCCCGGAACAAGCTCGCGGCGGGCGACGCGGCGTCGTACGAGCCGGTCCCGCTCCCCGACCCGCCGCGGGTCGTCTCGGCGGCCGACTTCACCGACGAGGTGATGTACGCCGCCCCGGCGCCGGTCCCGACGCAGGGCTGGCGCGGCACGGTCTACCGCGGCAGCGGCCACCTGCTCAACCCCGGACCGAGCCTGCCCGAGCAGCGTCGGCGCGAGCTCGAGCGCCGGCTGCGCACGCCGATCGAGGGCTCGCGACGCGTGGTGGTGATGAGCCGCAAGGGCGGCGTCGGCAAGACGACGATCACGCTGGCGCTGGGCAGCACCTTCGCGCTGCTGCGCGGTGACCGGGTGATCGCGGTGGACGCCAACCCCGACGCCGGCAACCTCGCCCACCGGGTCGCGCCGCCGCACGACCGCACCGTGACCGACGTGCTGCGCGACCTGGACCAGATCACGACGTACGCCGCCCTGCGCCGCTACACCTCGCAGGGCATCGAGTCGCGGCTCGAGGTGCTCGCCTCCGACGACGACCCCCGCATCGGCATGGCCCTGGCGCGCGACGACTACCACCGGCTGATCGGCCTGCTCGACCGCTTCTACAACCTGATCCTGCTCGACACCGGCACCGGCATCCTCGACAGCGCCAACCAGGGCCTGCTCACCGAGGCCGACCAGGTCGTGCTGGTGGTGCGGGCCGGTCTCGACGGCGGCCGGGCCGGGGCGCTGACGCTGGACTGGATGGACCAGCACGGGTTCGACGACCTCGTCGCACGGACGGTGGTGGTGGTCAACGCGGAGCGACGCGGCAGCGAGCCACCGGAGCCGATGCGACGGCACTTCGAGAAGAGGTGCGCGCGCGTCGTGACGGTCCCGTGGGACGACGCGCTCGAGCCGGGTGCGCTGACCGACATGTCCGCGCTGCACCGGCGTACCCGGGACGCGCTCGTCGACATCGCGGCGGCGGTGGCCGACAACTTCGTCGTCGGGGACGAGTCATGACCGCGCGCGGCGTGGTCGCGCACGCGCTCGTGGCGACCCTGCTGCTGGCCGGCGCCGCTCAGGCGACCTCCGGCGCGACCTCGCGAGGGGCGGCCGACGAGCGGCGCGACCTGGACCTCGTGGCCAGCGCGCAGCCGAGCGACCAGCGGCGCGAGGACAGCGACCGGGTCGTCGGCGAGGTGATGGTCCGCGAGGACTCGGTGAAGGCGGACGCCGTCGCGACCACCGTGACCGCCTGTCACGGGTGCCGCGGGGACAGCACGGTGCTGCAGGTGCTCTACGTGCCGGGGCCCTCGTCGGCACGCTTCGACAACGTCGCCTCGGCCTGGACCCAGGACTGCTGGGACTGCAGCGCGACCGCCCTGGCCGTGCAGGTGGTGGTCATCGGACCGGGCACCCGCGCGCGGCCGACCAACCGGGCACTGGCGGTCGGCGGGTCGTGCGCCACCTGCGTCACGGCGACCGCGGCCTTCCAGGTCGTCGTGCAGGTCGATGCGGTCGGGCGCCTGCCCGACCCGGTCCTCGCCGAGATCATGGCCTGGGTCGGGGCGGAGGCAGCCGCGCTCCGGGCCGTCGCGGCGACCCCGGTCGCGCCACGACGCGCGGAGCGGGCCGCGGCCCGGTCGCTCGGCGAGCTGCGCCGGGTCGTCGTACGCGCCCTCGGCGGCCGCACCCGTTCCGCCCGGGTCGCCGTCACCCGCTGATCAGTCGAGGCGGGCCACCAGCGGCAGGCGCGAGCGGGCGGTCAGCCCGACGACGGCCGCGGTGAAGAGCGGCAGCGCGACCACGACGGCGACGATCAGCAGCCACGGGATGGCGAGGAAGGGGCCGTGCTCGCCCGTGCCCCAGTTCGCCGACGTGAGCGGCCGCGAGATGGCGACGCCCGGAATGAAGCCCACCGCCGCCCCGAGCAGGGCGCCGACGGACCCCACGACCAGGGCGTACGCCGCTGCGACACCGCGCCTGGTCCGCGGAGCCGCGCCCACGGCCGACAGGGTGGCCAGGTCGGGTCGGGCGTCGGACAGGGCGAGGAAGGTGGCGGTGAGGGTGCCGCTGAGCATCAGCACGCCGCCCAGCACGCCGAGGACGAGCAGGATGATCGTCGCCTCGACGGGGCGCTGGTAGCCGCGCTCGACGTACACCCAGCTCTCCGGCGCCACCGCGGCCACGGCCTCCTCGATGCGGGTCTGGGTGGGCTCGTCGATGTCACCGGTGAGGCGCAGCTCGTAGGGCACGACCGGGAGGTCGAGCTCCTCCACCACGCTGGTGGGGGCGATCGCGACGGCGGGAGCGACCGGTTGCTCCCACGTCACGTAGGCCGCCGGCAACCGGTGCGTGCTGACGTCGTCGGGCTGCTCGGCGTAGCCGCTCTCCCAGCGCTCCTCGCGCACCTCGGCGGTCGTCGCGTCGACGTCGTCGGCGCCGGTGAGCACCACCAGGCTGCCGGCCGCGAGCGCCTCGTCGACGGTCTCCGCCTCCGAACCGGTGATGCCCGCCTCGGCCGCGGTGTCGGCCACCAGCAGCTGGGGGCCGGCGTAGGCGAGGGAGCTGTCCTGGTCGTCCCACGAGGCCTCGTCCGTCACGACGCTGACCGAGGTGAATCCGTCGACGGCGTAGGGCTCCTCGACGCTGAGGACGCGGCGGGTCGCGACGTCGGGCGCGGTGTCGTGGACGACCTGCTCCACCCGGTCGTAGAGCGGCCCCGGGTCCGGCACGTCCTCGCCGAGCAGGATGGTGCCGGAGCCGACGCTGACGCGGCCCTCGCCCATCGCGAGCTCGGGGGTGTAGGTGCGCTGGTTCTCGAGCTCGTCGCTGGCGTTGGCGATGCCGAGCGCGACGACGCCGGCCACGGTGGCGGCGACCGCCGCCACGGCCGGCACCGTCCGGGTGCGGTGGCGCGCGGCGTCGCGGGCGGCGTAGCGCACGGGCAGCGGCAGGCGCCCGGCCAGCCGCCCACGAGCGCCACGACGACGGGGACCACCAGGATCATCCCGAGCACCGACACCACGGCCGAGGCGGCCATCCAGATGGCACCGTTGCCGCTGTCGGAGGTGACCGCGCCGTAGGACGACCCGGCGATGCCCGCGCCGAGCAGCACCAGGCCCAGGACGGGGGTGGCGGCGCGCGGCGCGCGGTCGCCGCGCCGGCCGGCGAGGACGGCGACGACGTCCTGGCGGCTCGCCAGCCACGCCGGCACGACCGAGGCGAGGAGGGCCGAGACCAGGCCGAAGAGCGTGATCGCGGCCAGCCAGCCCAGCGGCACCTCGAACGGGCCGAACCACGAGCCGTCGAAGCGCTGCACCAGCGGCAGCAGCGCCCACCCGGTCACGACGCCGAGCACCAGCCCGACCCCGGACGCGACGGCGCCGAGGACGATCCCGCTGGCCAGGATCACGCGGCGCGACTGGGCGGGGGTGCCGCCGGAGGCAGCCATCAGCGCGAGCGACCGGGCGTGCCGGCGCGCGCCGACCGCGAAGGCCGGCCCGGCGAGGAGGACGACCTCGAGCAGCGCCATCACCACGATGAGCGCGGCGACGGCGTACATCTCGTCCTGCCCGGTGTCGTAGCCCATCTGCTCGGCCACGTCACCGACGTCGGGCGGGTCGGAGAGGACGGCACGCGAGGCCACGATGCCGCCGACGGCGTTGAGGGCGCGGACGTCGGACCAGGTGACCGGGTCGGGCCCGACCAGCCACTCGGCGCGCGGCCCCTGGTCCTCGCCGAGCGCCGAGCCGATCGGCCCGACGACGCTGGGCACGGTGCGGTTCTGGGCGTGCCGGCCGACACCGACCACGGTGGCCGTGCGCGCGCCGAGGTCGAGCTCGTCGCCGAGGGCCACGCCCTTGTCGAGCAGTGCCTGGTTGGCGACGACCTCGTCGGCGGTGCGCGGGAGCCGGCCGGAGGTCAGCTCGAAGAGCCCGTCCGCCATCGGGTCGTCCAGGTCGACCTCGGTGACGTCGAGGTCGACGACGCGCTCGCCGATCCGTACGCCGCCCCACCCCTGGCGGATGGGGAGCAGCCGGGTGTCCGGTCCGAGGACACCGGTGACGACCGCCGCGTCGAGCGGCTCTGCCTGCTCCTCCGCGCCGTCGGCCGTGTAGCCCTGCTGGGGGTCGGGTGCCTGGAGGACCGGTCCGGTGCCCTCGGTCCACACGCGGGCCGCGGCCGCACCCATCCGACGGTCGACGCCCTCGGCGCCGCTGAGCTGGGACGTCTTGATCACGACCGCCGCGGCGCTGACGGCCAGCACGGGCAGCGCGACCATGACGAGCACCAGGATGCTGCGCCCCCGGTGCCGCAGCGCGTCGCGCCGGGCGATCCGGAGCGCGGTCCGCCAGCCCCTCACCGCGCGGACTCGTCGACGAGCAGCATCTCCGGCTCGTCGGCACCGGTCTCGTCCACCACGACACCGTCGCGGAGGAAGACCACGCGGTCCGCCCACGCGGCGTGCCGGGCCTCGTGGGTGACCATGACGCCCGCGGCGCCGGCGTCGCACCGGGCACGGAGCAGCCGCAGGATCTCCTCGCCGGTGTCGGTGTCGAGGGCGCCGGTGGGCTCGTCGGCCAGGATCAGCCTCCGGTCGCCGACGATCGCGCGGGCGATCGCGACGCGCTGCTGCTGGCCCCCGGACATCTCGTCGGGGAAGCGGTCGGCGAGGTCGACGATGCCGACCTCCTCCAGCGCGGCCAGCGCCAGGCGGCGGGCGACCTTGCCCTTCTCGCCGTCGAGCTCGCGCGGGAGGGCGACGTTCTCGGCGGCGGTGAGCGCGGGGATCAGGTTGAAGTCCTGGAAGACGTAGCCCACCGACGTACGCCGGATCCGGGCGCGGCCGGCCTGGTCGAGCGAGGCGAGATCGGTGCCCTCGATCCACACCGAGCCGCCGGTCGGCTGGTCGAGGCCGCCGGCGAGCGTGAGCAGAGTCGACTTGCCCGAGCCGGAGGGGCCCATGACGGCGACGAGCTCGCCCGGGCGGGCGCGGAAGGTGACGCCGCGCAGGGCGTGGACCTCGGTGGCCCCCTCCCCGTGGACGCGGGTGACGGCGGCGAGGTGGAGGACGGCGTTCATCGGGTCGCCCCCTCGTTGCTCGTCGCGGCCGGGGCGTCGCGGCGTACGACCTCGCGCTCGAGCGCCGCGCGCCGCAACCTGGCCTCGCAGTGGTCGAGCCAGCGGACCTCGGCCTCGGCGTCGAAGACGAGCGAGTCGAGGACCAGGCTCCAGGCGAGGTCGGCCGGCTCCGCGGGCCTGGCCGCGCGGCCGGTGCGCTTGAGCCGGGTGTAGTCCTGGAGCGAGGCCATGGTGGCGCTGCGCTGGCGCTGGATGATCGTGCCGACGTCGACGCCGGGCAGGGTGACGGCGATCGCGAGCTTGATCGCGAGCTCGTCGCGCGCGGGCTGGGTGCGAGGCACCGGGGTGGCGAACCACTCCGACACCTCGCCCCGGCCCGCGTCGGTGGCGCGGTAGCTGACGTGCTGCCGGTCGCTGCCGGCCTGGTGGGCGTCCTCGTCGGTCTCGTCGGCACCCCCGTGTCCGACGACCTCGACCAGTCCGTCCCGCTCGAGCCGGGTCAGAGTCGTGTAGACCTGCCCGATGTTGAGCGGCCAGGTCTCCCCCGTCCGCTGCTCGAACTCCGCCCGGAGCTGGTAGCCGTACATCGGCCCCTGCTCCAGGATCGCCAGCATCGCCTGCCGGATCGACATCCGCGCCTCCGTGTCATCCGTCCACCGCCCCCCGACGGTCGATGGATACCGGGTATGTATACCACGTATGCACGGGGTTGCGCGCGTCTCCGCGGTTTGGCGCCGGCCCTCCGGGGCAGGAGGTGGGCGCACCCACCCACCACAGGAGGACCCATGTCCCAGCCCGACGGCACGCCCGCGCAGGACCCCTACGGCGACCAGCCCACCGCCCCCTACGGCCAGACCCCCTCCTCGCCCCCGCCGGGCAGCGGGTCCTACGGCGGGGGCTCCTACCCCGGCGGCGGGTCCTACGGCGGCGGTGACTACGGCGGTGGCTACGGCGGCGGAGGCGGCTACGGCGGCGGGCCGCTCGCCGGGCAGCCGAGCGGCAAGGGGTTCTTCGGCGCACTGTTCGACATGAGCTTCTCGACGTTCGTGACGCCCATGATCATCAAGGTGGTCTACATCATCGGGCTGATCGCGATCGGCCTCGGCACGCTCTTCTTCGCCGTCAGCGGCTTCCTCGGCGACAGCCCCGGGCTCGGGATCGTCACGCTCATCGTCAGCCCGCTGGTCGGGCTGCTCTACCTGTGCTTCTTCCGGATGATGTGCGAGTTCTACGTCGCCATCACGCGGATGAGCGAGGACATCAACCGCCGCCTCCCGCAGTCCTGAGGTCGCTCGCTCGCGACTTGGAGGGGAAGTCCGACACCTCGAGGGGGTTGTCTGCCCCTCCAGGTGACGGACTCCCCGCTCGAGCGGGGACTCTGCGGGCGAGGGCCTGCCGGAATTCGCCCGGAGTCAGACGGCGGCGACCGTCAGCACCACCCGCACGCGCTCGTCGCCGGTCGACCACCGGCGGCGGGCGCGGAGCAGGCGGGCCGTGGACCAGGCGAGGAAGGGGAGCGCCACCACGGCCGGGACCCAGGCCCACGGGAGCGCGGCGAGGCCGGTGAAGAGCATCGCGGTCAGCGTGGTGACCAGCGAGAGCCGCCCGGCGTACCCGGCCATCGCGGCGTGCGGGGCAGGCGTGGCCCGCGGCGAGGAGAGGTCGACCGAGTAGGGCGACCGGATCGACCAGGTCATCACGATCGCCAGCACCTGCACGACCACGACCAGCCAGCACGACGCCACCGCCACGCCCACCGCGAGCGGCGGCAGGCCGTTGCGCAGCAGCGCCAGCACGACGGTCACGCCCGACACGACGGCCATGCACTCCGCGACCACCAGGGCGCGTACGTCGAACACGTCGGCTGCCGACACCGGCAGCGTCTCGCGCCAGACCATCCCCTTGCCGTCGAGGCACCAGGCGTTGACGCCGAAGAGCAGCGCCGCGCCGCTCGCGGTCAGGCCGGGCAGCAGCAGCACCGTGCCCCACTCGAGGCCGGCGACGAGCGCGACCAGCCCGGGGCCGATCCCGAGGACCATCAGGCCGCGGCGCATGCCGACCGAGCGCCACACCGACCCGCGGTCCAGCCGGCGCAGCAGGGCGCGGTCGGCGGATCCCCAGCGGGGCTCGGGCACGGGCCGCGCCTCGTGCACGCCGGACTGCACGCGCAGCTCCTCGCGCGGCGGCAACCCGAGCGCCCAGCCGGCCGGTCGGGCGCCGACCACGACGGCCGCCACCGCGAGCAGCAGCAGCGCCCCGGCTGCCAGCAGCCAGCGACCGGTCTGCGCGGTGTCCGCGACCCAGGTGGTCGGGAGGGCGCGGACCAGGGGTGCGAGCGCTCCCGCGAGGTGCAGCCCGGCGAGGAGGACGACGACCACACCGGCGACGAGACGTACGACGAGCACGCCGCGCGCGGTGCGGCGTACGCCCTCGACGGCCCAGCCGGCGGCCTGCCCGAGGGCGGTCGCGGCGAGCACCCACGCCAGGACGACGAGCTGGGCGCCGAGGAGGCGCTCGGGCGGCGCGACCAGCGCGGTGATCGCCAGGAGCCCCCAGGACTGGACCAGCCAGGCGAGGTTGACCGGGGCGAGGACCAGGGCGCCGAGGTGCTCGGTGACGGGACTGATCGGGTGGACGGACGCCTCGCTGCGCGACAGCAGCTCGCGGCCGCCGCCGCTGCCCATCGCGGCGCCGATCGCCAGCAGCAGGAAGCCGGCGAAGGCGGCGCCGAGGTTGCTCTCGAGGGCGGCGAGCGCGCGCTCGAGCGGCGCCGACTCCACGGCGTGCAGGTCGACCCGCGACGGCGCGACGGCGAAGACCGCGGTCAGCACGACCACGACGGCGAGGCCGAGGAGAGCCGCGCCACGACGGCGTACGGTCCGCGCGCGGAACCTCATCAGGTGGCGGGTGTCGCGGGCCGCCTCGAGCCAGGCGCTGGAGAAGGTGTCAGTCGAGGAGGGCACGGTAGGCCTCGCCGGTGAGGTCGCCGGCCTGCATCGCGGCGACGCGGTTGCCGCCCCGCAGCACGACCGCCTCGCCGCAGGCCTCGAGCGCGAGGTCGCGCAGGTGGGTGGAGAGCAGGACGCAGGCGCCGCGGGCGCGCGCGTCGGCGACGACCTCGAGGGTCGCCTCGACGCCGAGCGGGTCGACGCCGTCGAACGGCTCGTCGAGCAGCAGCACGGCCGGCTCGTGGAGCGCGGCGAGGACGACGCTGAGGCGGCGGCTCATGCCGTGGCTGAAGCCGCCGACCACGCGGTGGGCGACGTCGCCGAGCTCGAAGCGCTCGAGCAGGTCGCGGGCGCGCTCCTCCCAGTCGTCCATCCGGCGCAGGCGTGCGCTGAGCTGGAGGTGCTCCCACGGCGTCGCGCGCGGGACCAGGCCACCGACGTCGGGGCAGTAGCCGACGGCGCGCTTCACGCCGAGGGCGTCGGTGGCGGCGTCGTGACCGGCGACGGTCACCGCGCCGGAGGTGGGCGGCACGACCCCGGCGAGGACCTTCATCGTCGTCGACTTGCCGGCGCCGTTGCGTCCGAGCAGGGCCGTCGCGCGCCCGCTGTCGGCGGTCAGGTCGACACCCGCGACGGCCTCGATGTCGCCGAAGCGGACATGCAGGTCGCGGACGACGACGGCGGGGGTCTGGCTCACCGCACGATTCTCGCCGAGTCGGCGCATCTCCACAGGCGAATCGACCGGGCGCTTCCTGCCCGTCCCGGACGCCGACCGGGCGCTTCCTGCCCGTCCCAGACGCCGACCGGGCACTTCCTGCCCGTGTTGCGGCAGGAAGTGCCCGGTCGGTGAGGCTGACGGGCAGGAAGCGCCCGGTCACGTGTGGTCAGGCGGGGAAGGACTCGCCCTTCGCCGCGAGGTCGCGGAGGTACGCCGTCGGGCGGAAGCGCTCGCCGTAGGCGTCGGCCAGCTCGTCGGCGCGGGCGAGGAAGGCGTCGAGGCCGACCGGGCCGACGCCGTGGCCGGTCTCGTCGAGCGCCTGCCAGCCGGTCATGAACTGCGCCGCACCTCCGGTCAGGGCGGGGAAGCCGATGCCCATGATCGAGCCGATGTTGGCCGCCGCGGCCGAGGTGATCACGCCCTCCTCGAAGCACTTCGCGGTCTCGAGGGCCTCGATGAAGAGCATCCGGTCGCGCACGTCGCGGATCGGGACCTGCTGCTCAGCGACGGGGAAGTGCTCGGCGAGCCCGGGCCACAGCGTCGTACGCCGTCCGTTGTCGTCGTAGTCGTAGAAGCCCGCACCCTTGAGCCGCGAGGGCCGGCCGAGGCCGATCATCGTCTCGATCACCGCACCTGCCGGGTAGTCGCCCAGATCGATGCCCTCGCGCTCGGCGGCGTCCTCGGTGGCCTTGCGGATCTTGGCCATCAGTTCCATGTTGAGCTCGTCGCTGATCTGCAGCGGCCCGACCGGGAAGCCGGCCGAGGTCGCGGCCCGCTCCAGCGAGACCGGGTGCACGCCCTCGGCGAGCATGGCGAGGCCCTCGTTGATCTGGGTGCCGATGACGCGCGAGGTGTAGAAGCCGCGCGAGTCGTTGACGACGATCGGCGTCTTGCGGATCTGCTGCACGACGTCGTACGCCTTGGCGAGCGCGGCGTCCGAGGTCTCCGCTCCGCGGATGATCTCCACCAGCGGCATCTTGTCGACAGGGCTGAAGAAGTGCAGCCCGATGAAGTCCGCGGGGCGGTCGACACCGGTCGCCAGCTCGGTGATCGGCAGGGTCGAGGTGTTGGAGCACAGCAGCGCGTCCGCGTCGACGTACGGCGCCACCTCGGCGAACACCTTGGCCTTGAGCGACGGGTCCTCGAAGACGGCCTCGATGACGAGGTCGCAGCCGGCGAGGTCGGCGGCGTCGGCGGTCGGCGTGATGCGACCGAGCAGCTCGTCGGCCTTGTCTTGCGTGATCTTGCCGCGCTCGACGCCCTTGGCGTTGAGCTTGGCGGTGTACGCCTTGCCCTTCTCCGCGGCCTCGAGCGAGACGTCCTTGAGCACGACCTGCATGCCGGCGCGGGCGCACGAGTAGGCGATGCCGGCGCCCATCATCCCGGCGCCGAGGACGGCCACCTTGGTGGCCTGCCAGCGCTCGATGCCCTGGGGGCGCAGCGAACCGGAGTTGATCGCCTGGAGGTCGAAGAAGAAGGCCTGGATCATGTTCTTGGCCTGCTGGTTGACGACCAGGTTGGTGAAGTAGCGGCTCTCGATGCGCGAGGCGGTGTCGAAGTCGACCTGCGCACCCTCGACGGCGGCGCTCATGATCGCGCGGGGCGCCGGGTAGACCGCACCCTTGGTCTGCTTGCGCAGCAACGCCGGGAAGGCCGGCAGGAACTGCGCGAGTGCGGGCGTCTTCGGCGTCCCGCCCGGCATCTTGTAGCCGGCGCGGTCCCACGGGTTCTTCGCCGAGTCCTCGTCCTGGTGCTCGAGGATCCACGCCTTCGCAGCGGGCACGAGCTCCTCGCGGGTCGGCACGAGCTCGTCGACGAGCCCCTTGGCCAGCGCACCCTGCGGGTCGAACTGGGTGCCGGGCATGAGCACGTCCATCAGCGCGGACTGCAGGCCCAGCATGCGTACGACGCGGGTGACCCCGCCGCCGCCGGGCAGCAGGCCGAGCGTCGCCTCGGGCAGCCCGATCTTGACCGAGCGGTCGTCGACGGCGATCCGGTGGTTGGTCGCGAGCGCGATCTCGAGGCCACCGCCGAGGGCGGCGCCGTTGATGGCAGCGACGACGGGGCGCGGGTAGGTCTCGAGCCTGCGGAGGCTGGCCTTGACGGCCTCGCCCATCGCGAAGATCTCCTCCGCGTCGTCGGGCGTCGCCTTCATCATGTTCTTGAGGTTGCCGCCGGCGAAGAAGGTCTTCTTCGCGCTCGTCACGACGACGCCGGTCACGTCGTCGACCTCGTCGTGCAGGCGCTGCACGGCGGCCTCCATCGACGACTGGTAGAGCTCGTTCATCGTGTTCGCGCTGGCCGTCGGGTCGTCCAGGGTCAGCGTCACGATGCCGTCGGCGTCGCGGTCGTAGCGGACGGCGCTGTGCTCGTCGGCGCGGGGGGTGTCGGTGTCGGTGCTCATGCAGAGGTCCTGTCTGGCGAGGTAGTCCAGTGGGAAGTGGTCGCCCGTCGACCCTCGAAGCAGCCAGTTCCCACTGGACTACCTCGAAGGCGAAAAAGCGGGCGGGGACGGGGCTCAGACGAGCTCGACGATGGTGGCGATGCCCATGCCACCGCCGACGCAGAGCGTGGCGAGGCCGCGCTTCTGGTCGCGACGGGCGAGCTCGTCGACGAGGGTGCCGAGGATCATCGCGCCGGTGGCGCCGAGCGGGTGGCCCATGGCGATGGCGCCGCCGTTGACGTTGGTGACGTCGTGGCTGATGCCCATGTCGCGCATGAAGCGCATCGCGACGGCGGCGAAGGCCTCGTTGATCTCCCACAGGTCGATGTCATCGACCTCGAGGCCGGCACGCGCCAACGCCTTGCGCGCGGCGGGGGCCGGACCGGTGAGCATGATCGTCGGGTCGGCGCCCGAGACGGCGGTGGAGATGATCCGGGCGCGCGGCGTCAGGCCCAGCGACGTACCGACCTCCTCGGTGCCGATCGCCATCACGGCCGCGCCGTCGACGATGCCCGAGGAGTTGCCGGCGTGGTGGACGTGGTCGATCGCGGGGACCCAGTGGTACTTCTCGAGCGCGACGTCGTCGAACCCGGCGTCCCGGCCGATCTGGGCGAACGACGGCTTCAGGCCGGCGAGCCCCTCGACCGACGTGTCCGGGCGGACCGTCTCGTCGCGGTCGAGCACGGTGATCCCGTTGGGGTCCTTCACCGGGACGACCGCGTCGTCGAAGTAGCCGTTGGCCCACGCCTTCGCGGCGCGGTGGTGCGACTCGGCGGCGTACGCGTCGACGTCCTGGCGGTTCCAGCCCCCGATCGTGGCGATCAGGTCGGCGCCGATGCCCTGCGGCACGAAGCCGGTCTCCAGCGCGGTGGCGGGGTCCATCGCCCAGGCGCCGCCGTCGCTGCCCATCGGCACGCGACTCATCGACTCGACGCCGCCCGCGATCACGAGGTCCTCGAAGCCGGAGCGCACGCGCTGCGCGGCCTGGTTGACGGCCTCGAGGCCCGAGGCGCAGAAGCGGTTGAGCTGCACGCCCGCGACGGTCTCGGGGTAGCCGGCCTTGAGGGCGGCGGTCTTGGCGATGTCGCCGCCCTGGTCGCCGATGGGGGTCACGACTCCGAGCACGACGTCGTCGACGCGGGCCGGGTCGAGCGTGGGGTTGCGGGTCTTGAGCTCGTCGAGGAGTCCGACGACCAGGTCCACCGGCTTCACCTCGTGCAGCGAGCCGACGGCCTTGCCGCGGCCGCGAGGTGTGCGGATGTGGTCGTAGACGAATGCTTCTGCCATGTGGGCGATTGTGACACCATTACTGTCACAGTCCAACAGGTGTGGCGCGCGTCACCTGCCGGCCGCGGTCCGCCCACCCGGCGGGGTCTTCGGCGGACGGTGCGCAGACGAGAGGATGGTCCGGTGGAGACCGAGCTGCAGGCCGACCGCGAGACCGGGACGGACGTCGAGCTGCTGACGCTGGACGAGCTGACCGCGCGCACGGGCGTGAGCGCGCGCAACGTGCGGTTCTACGCCTCGCGCGGCCTCGTCCCGCCTCCCGTACGCCGCGGCCGCTCGGGCTACTACGGTCCCGACCACGTCGCCCGCCTCGAGCTCGTGCGCGAGCTGCAAGGGCACGGGTTCACGCTGTCGGCGATCGAGAAGTACGTCGAGCAGATCCCCGCGACCGCCACGCCGTCCGACATCGCCCGCCACCTCTCGCTCCTCGCCCCGGTCACCGGGGACCGGGACGTCGACGTGCCGGGCGGCCTGTCCGGCATGGGCATCTCCCCCGACGCTGCCGAGGCCGTCGCCGAGGTGTACGCCGAGCACGGCCGCCAGGTCGCCGAGGAGCTCTCCGAGATCGTGCGCACCAAGGTGTGGCCGCAGTTCCGCGAGGCCGGCTACACCGCCGAGCAGCTGCGCGAGTTCATCCACCGCCTCAAGCCGCTCACCATCGCCGGCCTGGTCACCGCCTACGAGCAGGCGATCGACGACAGCCAGGCCTCGTACGACGCCAAGCGGCCCCGATGACCGGGGGTGCGGTCTACCTCATCCTCGGGCTGTCGCTGCTCCTGGCGACGCTCCTGCCACACCTCACCCGCCGGGTGGCGCTGTCACCGCCCATGGTCCTCGTCGGGGTCGGCCTCGCCATCGGCCTGCTGCCCCTCTCCGACGACGTGAGCCTGCAGCCGGAGGACAACCGCGAGCTGATCACCCACGTCACCGAGTTCACCGTGCTGGTGTCCCTCATGGGCGTCGGGCTGGCGATCGACCGGATCCTCCAGCTGCGGTCGTGGCGCTCCTGGCGGACCTGGTCGCCGGTGTGGCGGATGCTCCTGGTCGCCATGCCGCTGACCATCCTGGGCACCATGCTCCTCGGCTGGTGGGTCGCCGGGCTGGCACCCGCGGTCGCCCTGCTGCTGGGCGCGGTGCTCGCTCCCACCGACCCGGTGCTCGCCTCCGACGTGCAGGTGGGCGAGCCGCTCACCGATGACGTCGCCGAGGCCGAGGCCGAGGACGGGGTGGAGGAGGACGACGACATCCGGTTCTCGCTCACCGCCGAGGCGGGCCTCAACGACGGGCTCGCCTTCCCCTTCGTGCACCTGGCCCTGCTGCTCCTGGCCGGCGGCTTCGGGCTCACCGACGCCGGAGCATGGCTCGGGTGGTACGTCGTCGGCAAGATCGCGATCGGGGTCGCCGTGGGGCTCGGCGCCGGATGGCTCCTGGGCCGACAGGCCTTCCACGCCCGCAAGGAGGAGCTGCGGCTGGCCGACGCGGGCGAGCCCCTGCTCGCGGTCGCCGCGCTGCTGGCGTCCTACGGCGCAGCGGAGCTCGTCGGCGGCTACGGCTTCCTGGCCGTCTTCGTGTGCGCGGTCCGGTTGCGCGCCTCCGACCGGGGCAACTCCTACCACCGTGCGATGCACGGCGTCGTGGAGCGCCTCGAACGACTCATGACCCTGCTGATCCTGCTCGTCCTCGGGATGGCGATGACCCGCGGGCTGCTCGACCACCTGGACTGGCGCGGCGTCGCCGTCGCGCTGGCGCTCGTGCTGGTCGTACGCCCGCTGGCGGGCTGGGTGGCCCTCGCGGTGCTCTCGCGCGACGAGCGCGAGGACGGCGGCCTGGACCGCGGGGAGATGGCCGCGGTGGCCTTCTTCGGGGTGCGCGGCGTCGGCTCGCTGTTCTACCTGGGCTACGCCGTGACCCACGAGCACGTGCCCGACGAACCGTGGCTCTGGTCCACCGTCGCCTTCACGATCATCGTCTCGGTGATCCTCCACGGCGTCACCGCGACGCCGGCGATGGCGCGCCTCGACGCCCGCAGGAGGGCCGCCTCCACGACTGGGTGAGGCGGACGTGCGGTGCGGGCTGACAGAGTGGGTGCATGTTGAGCACCCCACGACGTTCCTCTCCTCCGCTGCGCTCCCCCGACCAACGTCGCGGGGACCCCGCATGAGCACAGTTCTCGTCACCGGTGCCACCGGTTTCATCGGCCGCCGCCTGGTCCCCGCCCTCATCGAGGACGGCCACGACGTCCGGGCCATGACGCGGCACCCGGAGTCGTACGACGGCCCGGGTGAGCCGGTCGGCGCCGACGTGTCCGACCGCGCCTCGCTCGACGACGCACTGCGCGGCGTGGACGTCGCGATCTACCTCGTCCACTCCCTCGACGACCCCGACTTCGAGCGCAAGGACGCGCAGGCGGCCCGCAACTTCAGCGCCGCCGCGGCCGCCGCCGGCGTGAGGCAGATCGTCTACATGGGCGGCCTGGGCGACGACGGGGACGACCTGTCCGCCCACCTCCGCTCGCGTCGCGAGGTCGAGCGGCTGCTCGGCGAGGACGGCGTACCCGTCACGGTGCTGCGCGCGGCGATCGTCGTGGGCCACGGCGGGATCTCGTGGGAGATCACCCGCCAGCTGGTGAAGAACCTCCCGGCGATGGTCGTGCCCAAGTGGGTCAACACGCGCACCCAGCCGATCGCGCTCGACGACGTGATCCGCTACCTCGCCGGCGTCGTCGACAACGAGCAGGCCCTCGGCCGGGTCTTCGAGATCGGCGGCACCGAGCAGCTGACCTACCTCGAGATGATGCGCGTCGCGGGCGAGCTCATCAACGGCCGCTCGATCCCGATCGTCACGGTCCCGGTGCTGACCCCGCGGCTGTCCTCGCGCTGGCTCGCGCTCGTGACCGACGTCGACGCCACGACCGGGCGCAACCTGATCGACTCGATGTCGCACGAGGTCGTCGTCAAGGACACCTCGATCCGCGACGTCGTGCCCGGGGAGCCGCTGTCCTACCGCGAGTCCGTACGACGCGCGCTGGCCGAGCGGGCCGCCTCGGGGGCCTGACCTCAGAACAGCAGCGGGAGCACGAACAGCATCGACAGCGACCACGTGATGTGGGTCAGGATCGGCGCCAGCACGCCGCCGCTGGCCCGCCGCTCGAGGCCGCACACAGCACCGAGGACGATGGCGGCGAAGCCGAGCATGATGTTGCCGGTGGCGAGGGTGGCCACGACGTAGGCCAGCGTCGTCCACAGCACCGGGTGCCGTGGGATGGCGGCGTACATCGCGCCGCGGAAGAACAGCTCCTCCGCGATGCCGTTGAAGAAGGTGATGACCGCGAGCACGGCCAGCGAGCCCTCGTCGGCGTAGGCCAGGACGGAGCTCACGTAGTCGGCGAGCGGCTCGATCTCGCGCACCACGAGCGATCCGAGGACGAACACCCCGACGAGCAGCAGTCCCAGCAGGATCGGAGCCACGACGGGCCGGATCAGGCCCTCCCCGTGCGCGATGCGGCCCAGGTGCAGCCGCCCGGACAGGAAAGCACCGGCCGCCCACACGCCGGCCAGCACGACCGCCGCGACGTAGAAGACGTTGCTGCCGGGCTCGAGGCGCAGCGACCAGCCGAGGACTGCCGCCCCGACCAGCACGACGATCGCCGCGACGACCTGGCGGCGGCGGAACGCGGCGGCGGTGTCGCGCTGGTCGCGCGGCACCACGTCCCACAGCGATCGCCGGATGAAGGTGCGCATGTGCGCCAGCCTAGGAGCCCGCCAACAGCGCGCGGACCCGCGGGATCACTTCCTCGCCGTAGAGGCGCACCGACTCCAGTCGCTGCTCGTGCGGGAGCGAGCCGACGGAGTACTTGAGCTGGAAGCGGGAGAGGCCCAGCGTCCGGACCGCCCAGGCGATCTTCTGGGCCACGGTCTCGGGCGAGCCGACGAAGAGCGCGCCCTGCGCGGAGGCGGCCTGCTCGAACTGGATGCGGGAGTACGGCGGCCAGCCGCGCTCGCGGCCGATGCGGGTGAAGACCTCGGCCTGGTGCGGGTAGAGCTGCTCGCGAGCCTCGTCGTCGGTGGCCGCGACGTGCCCCGGGGAGTGCATGCCGATCGGCAGCTCGGGGAGCTCCATCCGGCCGAGCGCCTCGCGGTAGAGGTCGGCGAACTGGACGAAGCCCGCCGGCGACCCGCCGATGACCGCCAGCATCAGCGGCATCCCGTACTGCGCCGCACGCACCACCGACTGCGGGGTGCCGCCGACGCCGATCCAGGCGGGCAGGCGGCCGGCGGCGGTGGTCGGGTAGACCCGCTGGCCGGCCAGCGGGGGACGGACGCTGCCCTCCCACGACACGGGGCCCTCGGCCTGGAGCGCGGCGAAGAGGTCGAGCTTCTCGGCGAAGAGCCGGTCGTAGTCGGACAGCTCGAGCCCGAAGAGGCCGAACGACTCGACGAACGAGCCGCGGCCGAGCTGCACCTCGGCGCGACCGTCGCTGACCGCGTCGAGGGTGGCGAAGCGCTGGTAGACCCGGATCGGGTCGTCGGAGGACAGCACCGTCACGCCGGTGCCGAGGCGGATCCGCTCGGTCCGGCCTGCGATGGCGGCCAGGACGACGTCCGGCGCGGAGATGGCGTAGTCGGGGCGGTGGTGCTCGCCCAGGCCGAGGTAGTCGACGCCCACCCGGTCCGCGAGCACAGCCTCCGCGACGACCTCGCGGAGGGTCTGCGGGTGGTTGCCGGGAGCGCCGTCGAGCGGAGCGTCGCCGAACGTGTCGAGCCCGAGCGTGGGGTGCTCGCGGGTGCCGAGCACGGAGAAGTCGAAGTCAGCCATCGGTTCCAGTCCTCCAGGTTGGTTGAAGGGTGAACCATCCCGGTGGGCCCGGCATTCCACGCCTTCGACGCGCCACACCGCTGGTCGAGGAGGTCGCGCAGCGACCGTCACGAGACCGGGTCTCGTGACAGGCGCCAGGGCGCCTTCCTCGACCAGCGGTGGTGAGGATCAGGTGAGAACGGCGGTCAGCGACCGCGGCTGAACGACGACGCGCTGTGCGCGCGGCCGCCCGTGGACTGCCCGGCGGACTGGCCGCCGCCGCTGCGACGACGCCCGCCGCCCTGACCGCCACCCTGGCCGCCGCCCTGGCCGCCGCCTCCGGAGCGACGCCGCTGGCCGCCACCGGTGGAGGACCCGCTGGGGGTCTCGCTGGTGTAGCTGGTCGGGTTGCCGCGACGCGACTGGCCGTTGGTCTGGCCCTGGCTGCGGGCGCGCTTGCGCTGGGCGTTCGCGCCGGTGGAGCGACGACCGCCGCCGCCACCACCGGTCGAGGCGGGCGCCTCGACGACGAGACCGCCGGGGAGGCTGCGCACACCGGGAGCGAGCTGCTCGAGCATCGCGTGGCCGGGGCCGTTGACCTTGGTCGTGGTCGCCTTGATGCCGGCCTGACGGGTCAGGTCCCGCACGTCGCGCTGCTGCTCGTCGGTCATCAGGGTGATCACGGTGCCCTCGTTGCCGGCGCGAGCCGTACGGCCCGAGCGGTGCAGGTAGGCCTTGTGCTCGGTCGGCGGGTCGGCGTGGATCACGAGCGCGACGTCGTCGACGTGGATCCCGCGGGCGGCGATGTCGGTCGCGACCAGGGTCGTGGCCTTGCCGGAGTGGAACATCTCCATGTTGCGGGTGCGCGCGTTCTGGCTGAGGTTGCCGTGCAGGTCGACCGACGGCACGCCGCTCTTGTTGAGCTGGCGGGCGAGCGCCTTGGCTCCGTGCTTGGTGCGGGTGAAGACCACCGTGCGGCCGGGCGCGCTGGCGAGGTCCACCAGGACCGGCACCCGCTGCTCGCGGC
This sequence comes from Nocardioides sp. T5, assembly GCF_048161455.1. Classification (NCBI taxonomy): domain Bacteria; kingdom Bacillati; phylum Actinomycetota; class Actinomycetes; order Propionibacteriales; family Nocardioidaceae; genus Nocardioides; species Nocardioides sp. T5. The sequence continues at coordinate 4,356,763 of NZ_CP182415.1, forward strand.
TGAGGTGGAGGACGTGGTGCTGCATGCTCGCGACCGGGGACTGCGCCGAGTCGGCCTCGTGCGTCTTGGGCTGGCTGAGGTAGCGCTTGACCAGGACGTCGATCGCCTTGTCGAGGGTCGCGGAGAACAGCATCCGCTGGCCCTGCTGGGGCGTCTTGTCCATGATCCGGCGCACGCCGGGCAGGAAGCCGAGGTCGGCCATGTGGTCGGCCTCGTCGAGGATGGTGACCTCGATGTTGGAGAGGTCGGCGTAGCCCTGGCCCATCAGGTCCTCGAGGCGACCGGGGCAGGCGATGACGATGTCGACGCCCTTCTTGAGCGCGGTCACCTGCGGGTTCTGGCCGACGCCGCCGTAGACGACGACGGTCGACAGGCCGGCGGCCTTGGCCAGCGGGAGGAGCGAGGCCTGGATCTGGCCGACGAGCTCGCGGGTCGGGGCGAGGATCAGCGCGCGCGGCTTGCGCGGCATCGCGGGCAGCTTGCTCGCGTCGAGGCGGGCGACCAGCGGCAGCAGGAAGGCGTACGTCTTGCCGGAGCCGGTGCGGCCGCGGCCGAGCACGTCGCGCCCGGCGAGGCTGTCGGGCAGCGTCGCGGCCTGGATGGGAGTGGGAGTGGTGATGCCCTGCTGCGTCAGGATCTGCGCAAGCGAGGAGGGCACGCCGAGTTCGGCGAAGTTCATGTGAGTTGCTTTCGGTTGGCGTCTCGCCACCGTGAGCCGCTGGCCCGGGGGCGATGAGCGGCGTACGTGCCTCAGAAGTGAGGGAAGATCCCGAGGGACCTGCGTCCGGGGCAAGACCGGCCGGACGTCTGTGACCCCAACGCTAGTGGGACTGGTGGTGTTCGCGCGAATCCCTCGCCGTGTGGGGCGCGTCTCAGTCGCCCTCGCGCCGCCGCTCGAGCAGGACGGTGTCACGCCACACCCCGTCGAGCTGGGCGATGCGCGTGCGGACGGCGAGGGTGCGGTAGCCGGCCGAGCGGTGCAGGGCCAGGCTGGCGCGGTTCTCCGGGAAGATCGAGGTCTGGAGCGTCCAGAGGCCCGCCCGGTCGGCCTCCGTCACCTGCGTGAACAGCAGCGCCTTGCCGACCCCCCGGCCGCGGGCCGCCTCGGCGACGTACACCGAGCTCTCGCCCACACCGGAGTAGCACTCCCGCGACGACACCGACGTGATCGCCGTCCAGCCGACCACCTGCCCGTCGAGCTCGGCGACCCACGACAGGTCAGGCAGCCAGCGCGCGCGCATCTGCTCGGCGGTGGGCACCTGGGTCTCGAAGGTGGCGTTGCGGGTCGCGAGCCCCTCCGCGTAGATGTCGAGGACCGCCGGAAGGTCGGCATCGACCGTCGGGCGGGTGGTCACGTCGGTCGGCAGGTCCTCCGGGCAGCACGGCAGCGAGGACAGCGTGCCCATGACCACGTCGGCCGCGTGCGGGAGACCGGTGCAGCAGGCGACGTCGACCGAGACCATGCTCGAGGTGCCGACCTTGTCGACGACCACGAAGCCCACCTTCCTGAGCAGCTCGACGTGGTGGGAGCACGTGGACTGGCTGATCCCGAGGGCAGCCGCGAGGTCGCCCACCCTCATGGTGCCCGCGCCCGAGGTGGACAGGGTGTGCAGCAGCCGCACCCGCGTGGGGTCGGCCAGCACGGAGAACCACTCCGCGTAGTGGTCTGCGTCGTCCCGGGTCAGCGCTTGCGCCGTCATGCGACGAGAATACCTTGCCTTCATCGATATCGATCGATACAGTCACTTCATCGACGTCCGTCGATATGTGACCTGATCAGGAGACCGCCATGCAGCACCCCGTCGTCATCATCGGAGCCGGCCCGATCGGTCTGGCCGCCGCCGCCCACGCCGCCGAGCGGCGGATGCCCTTCCTCGTCCTCGAGGCCGGCGCGGACGCGGGCGCCACCGTCGGCGAGTGGGCGCACGTCCGCCTCTTCTCCTCGTGGGCGGAGCTCATCGACCCCGCGGCCCGACGCCTCCTGGAGGCGACCGGCTCGTGGACCGCCCCCGACGACGCCGCCTATCCCACGGGGGGCGAGTGGCGCTCCGCCTACCTGCAGCCGCTCGCCGACCTGCTCGCGACCGTTCACGGGGGCGAGGTCCGCTACCGCAGCCGCGTGGTGGGCGTCGGCCGCTCCGGGCGCGACCTGATGGTCGACTCCGGACGGGAGGCGGACCCCTTCGCCGTGCACACCGACGGCCCCTCGGGTCCCGAGCGAATCCTCGGCAGCGCCGTCGTGGACGCCTCGGGCACCTGGACCCGACCCAACCCGCTGGGCGCCGACGGCTACCCGGCACTCGGCGAGACCGCGCACGCCGACCGCCTGACCTACGGCATCCCCGACCTCCACGACCCGGCTGTCGCAGCGACGTACGCCGGCAAGCACGTCGCCGTCGCCGGCAAGGGGGCGTCGGCGCAGGGCGTCCTCGTCGGGCTGGCCCGGCTCGCCGAGGCGCACCCCGGCACCCGTGTCTCATGGCTGCTGCGCCGACCCTCCGTGGGTGACGCGTTCGGCGGCGGTGACAACGACCAGCTCGAGCAGCGCGGCAAGCTCGGCCAGGACGCGAAGGCTGCGGCCACCAGTGGCCTGGTGACCCACGTGACGCAGTTCCGCACCGAGTCCGTCACGGGCCAGGCCGACGGTCGCCTCACCCTCACCTCGATCGACGGCCAGCAGGTCACCGACGTGGACGAGGTCATCGTCGTCACCGGCTTCCGTCCTGACCTCGGGTTCCTCTCCGAGGTCCGGCTCGACCTCGACCCCGCCCTGGGAGCGGCGCGCGTGCTGGCGGAGCAGATCCACCCCGACCACCACAGCTGCGGCGACGTCGCACCGCACGGGTACCGCGAGCTCGCCCAGCCCGAGCAGGGCCTCTACCTGGTCGGGATGAAGTCCTACGGCCGGGCTCCGTCCTTCCTGGCCATGACCGGCTTCGAGCAGGTCCGCTCCGTCATGGCCGCGCTCGACGGCGACCTCGAGGCCGCCGGGCTGGTCGAGCTGGTCCTCCCCGAGACCGGGGTGTGCAACGGGGCCGGTGCCTTCGACGACCCCGACGCGGTGAGCGACGCCGGCGGCGGATGCTGCGGCGCGCCCGCCGTCGAGCCGCAGCTCGTCACGCTGGGCCGCTCCGGCCGGTGACGTACGCCGTGCAGCCCGGCGCCCTCGACGCGACCGGGCTGCGGCAGGTCGTCGCCGTGCTCAGCACGGTCCAGATCGTCTCGTGGGGCGTCCTCTACTACGCCTTCGCGGCCCTGCAATCCTCCATCACCGCCGACACCGGCTGGTCGGGCGTGGCTGTCACGGGTGCGTTCTCGGTGTCCCAGTTCGTCGCGGGCGGCGCAGGCATCTGGGTCGGCCGGCACATCGACGCCGTCGGACCGCGGCGGGTGATGACGGCGGCGTCGCTCGTGGCCGTCCCCGGGGTGGGCGCCGTGGCGCTGGCACCCACCCTCGGCGTCTTCTACCTGGGCTGGGTCCTGGTCGGAGTCGCGATGGCCGGCGCGCTCTACCCGCCGGCCTTTGCCGCGCTGACTCGCTGGGCCGGAGCCCGTCGGGTCCGCGCGCTCACGACCCTCACCCTCGTCGCCGGACTGGCAAGCACCGTCTTCGCGCCGCTCGCCTCGGTCCTCGACGACGCGCTCGGCTGGCGCCAGGCCTACCTGGTCCTCCTCGGCGGCCTGGTGGTCATCACCGTGCCGCTGCACTGGTGGGGGCTCGACCATCCGTGGCGCGCCGCCGACCACCCCGCCCATCACGTCGAGCGATCCGACACGGTCGCCGCCGTCTCCCGCAGCACCCCCTTCGTGCTCCTGACCGCGGCGAACGCCCTCACCGCACTGGCGGTCTTCGCGGTGGTCATCAACCTGGTGCCCATGCTGGTCGAGGCCGGCATGAGCCGGAACCTCGCGGCGGTGGCCCTCGGGCTCGGCGGCGTCGGGCAGGTCCTGGGCCGCCTCGGCTACGCCCGGTTCGCCGCGACGACCTCCGTGACGTCCCGCGGGGTGATCGTGCTCGCCGGGGTCGCCCTCACCACGGCGGCCCTGGCGCTCGCCCCCGCGTCGAGCGGCGTCCTGATCGGCATCGGGATGGCGCTCGGCCTGGCCCGGGGCGTCTACACCCTCGTGCAGGCCACCGCGGTCACCGACCGGTGGGGACCCGCGTCGTACGGCGCCCTCAACGGCATCCTGACCGCGCCGGCGTTGGTCGCCGGAGCGGCAGCCCCCTTCGCGGGCGCGATGCTGGCGGACCTGCTCGGCTCGTACGCCGATGCCTTCCTCGTGCTCGCCGGCCTCGCCGCGGTCGCCGCGGTGCTGATGGCGTACGCCACCCCGCGCGCGGCACGCGCCTGAGCGCGGCTCAGGCCTCGGTCAGCACCGACGGGGGCAGCTCGATGTCGGGCACCAGCTCGACCAGCAGGTCGCGGACGCGGCCGTCGAGGTCGGCGATGATCGCGCGCACGGTGGCCTCGTCCTGCCCGCCGGGGTCGGCGACCGGCCAGTCGACGTAGCGCACACCGGGCACGTAGGGGCACTCCTCGCCGCAGCCGAGGGTGATGGCCATGGTGCTGGCGGCGACCGTCTCCCGGGTCAGGAGCGTGGGCCGCTCGCGGGAGGTGTCGAGGCCGAGCTTCTCCAGCACGGCGGCGACCTCGGGGTGGATGTGGTCGCCGGGCTGGGTGCCGGCGGAGTGGGCGACGACCCGACCGCCCGCGTAGTGCTCGGTGAGCACCCGGCTGATCACGGAGCGACCGCCGTTGCGGACGCACGCGAAGACGACCTGCGGCGTGGTGTCGGCGGCTGGGCTGGCGCTGGCTGGGCTGGTGCTGGTCATCGCGTGGCTCCTGGGTCGGGGACGGTGGGTTCGGGGCTCGGCGCGTCGCGGAAGAACCGCCGGGCCCAGAGGCTGACGTAGACGAGGCCCACCAGTGCCGGGACCTCGATCAGGGGACCGACCACGCCGGCGAGGGCCTGGCCGGAGGTCACGCCGAAGACACCGATGGCCACCGCGATGGCGAGCTCGAAGTTGTTGCCGGCGGCGGTGAACGAGACCGCGGTGGCGCGTGGGTAGTCGAACCCGAGGAGGTGGGTCAGCAGCATCGAGCCGCCCCACATCAGGACGAAGTAGGCCAGGAGCGGGACGGCGATGCGCGCCACGTCGAGCGGCTGGCTGGTGATGGTGTCGCCCTGCAGCGCGAACAGCAGGACGATCGTGAACAGCAGGCCGTAGAGGGCGGCGGGCCCGATCCGGGGCAGGAACGTCGACTCGTACCACTCCCGGCCCCTGGCCCGCTCCCCGAGCGTGCGGGTGAGGAAGCCGGCGAGCAACGGGATGCCGAGGAAGACGAGGACGGACTTCGCGATCCCCCACACCGAGACGTCGAGCGCCGTCTGCTCGAGACCGAGCCAGCCGGGCAGGACCTGGAGGTAGAAGTAGCCGAGGAAGGCGAACGCCAGGATCTGGAAGACGGCGTTGATGGCCACGAGGATCGCGGCGGCCTCCCGGTCACCGCAGGCGAGGTCGTTCCAGATCAGCACCATCGCGATGCAGCGGGCGAGCCCCACGATGATGAGCCCGGTGCGGTAGTCCGGCAGGTCGGGCAGGAGGAGCCAGGCGAGGGCGAACATCAGCGCGGGCCCGACCACCCAGTTGAGGAGGATCGAGGCGCCGAGCATGCGCCGGTCGCTGGTGACGTGGCCCAGCTCGTCGTAGCGGACCTTGGCCAGGACCGGGTACATCATGACCAGCAGGCCGATCGCGATCGGCAGCGACACCGACCCGACCTCGACCGCGGCGAGCGCGTCGTCGAGCCCGTCGACCGTCCTGCCGAGGAGGAGCCCGACGGCCATCGCGACGCCGATCCACACCGGCAGGAACCGGTCGAGGGTCGAGAGCCGCTGGAGGACGGGGTCGGTCGCAGCGGCGGGTGCCGTCTCGCCGACGGTGTCACTCATGCGCCCGCCCCGGCCAGGGTCGGCGCCGGCGCCGCGGCGAAGAGGCTGCCGAGGGCGTGCATCGCCTCGGGGCGGGCGATGTAGTAGACCCACGTGCCGCGCTTCTCCCGGTGGAGGAGACCGGCGTCGTGCAGCACCTTGAGGTGGTGGCTGATGGTGGGCTGCGAGAGGTCGAAGTAGGGCAGCAGGTCGCACACGCACGCCTCGCCGCCCTCGTGGGACAGCACCAGCGACAGCAGTCGCAGTCGGGCGGGGTCGGCGACCGCCTTGAGCATCGACGCCGCGCCGGCCGCCTGCTCGACCGTGATCGGCTCGCGGGCGAGGGGCACGCAGCACGCGAGCCCGTCGGCGGTGGAGGGGACGCAACGGTCCGGTGACTTCGACATGTGTCTATGTTGACAGACGTCGATGCGGTGCGCCACCTTGGGACCCACGACATCGACCGATGTCGATATTGCTCCTGGAGGTCCGCCATGCCCCCGTCCCCGACCGATCCGGCTCTGGACCCGACCGTCTCAGGTGGACACCGCGACGCGATGGCCTCGGCGAGGACAGCGCTCCTCGAGGAGTTCGCCGGCACCTTCGCACCCGAGACCGTCGCCGCGTGCCTGGCGGACTCCTACGCGCTGCTGCTCCCGGCGAGCATCACCGCGCACGTCCCGCTGCTCGCCCACCGGTTCGCCCGCGAGCGCCTCCGCGCGGCGACCCGCGGCAGGACGGCGTACGACGGCGGCGTGGCGCGGGCGCCGATGGTGCTGTTCGTCTGCACCGCCAACTCCGGTCGCTCGCAGCTCGCTGCCGCCCTGGTCGTGCACCGCTCCGCCGGCCTCGTCGAGGTGGCATCGGCCGGCACCGCGCCCGGCCCCGCGGTGCAGGCGGAGGTCGTGGCCGCACTGGCAGAGATCGGCATCGACGCCTCCGACCTCTTCCCCAAGCCGCTCACCGACGAGGTGGTGGCAGGCGCCGACGTCGTCGTCACCATGGGGTGCGGGGACTCCTGCCCGGTCGTGCCGGGGCGCCGCTACCTCGACTGGGGTGTCGCCGACCCGGCGGGGCAGGACCTCGACGCGGTCCGCGCGATCCGCGACGACATCGACGCCCGGGTGACCGGGCTGCTCGCCGGACTGCGTGGCCCACGCGGGGCGTACCTTGCCCCTCATGCCCCCTGAACCCGTCGATGTCGAGGTCGCCGTCGTCGGTGGAGGACAGGCCGGGCTGGCCACCGGCTTCTACCTCAGGCGGGCCGGGCTCGCGCCGGGGCGCGACCTCGTCGTCCTCGACGCGGCGGACCGACCGGGCGGTGCGTGGCCCCGCACCTGGGACGGGCTGCGCCTCTTCTCCCCGGCCGGCTACTCCTCCCTCCCCGGCTGGATGATGCCGCCGTGGGACGACGCGACCCGCGGCTACCCGCCCCGCGACCACGTCGTCGACTACCTGACGCGCTACGAGCAGCGCTACGACCTCCGCGTGCTGCGTCCGCGCCGGGTCGAGGCGGTGACCCGGGCCGACGACGACCCCGACGGCCGGCTGCTCGTCACGGCCGGCGACCGCTCCTGGGCCGCGCGGGCCGTGGTGTCCGCGACGGGCACCTGGGAACGGCCGTTCTGGCCGACCTACCCCGGGATGCGGACGTACGCCGGCCGGCAGCTGCACGCCGCCGACTACCGGGTCCCCGACGACTTCGCGGGCCAGCGGGTCGTGGTCGTGGGCGGCGGCAACTCCGCCGCCCAGGTGCTGGCCGAGGTGTCGACCGTCGCGCAGACCACGTGGGTCACCGCGCGGGAGCCGCGGTTCCTGCCCGACGACGTGGACGGCCGGGTCCTCTTCGCGACGGCGCGCGAGCGGATCGCCGCGCTGGAGCAGGGCCGCGAGCACGCCGGGGTCGCGGGCCTGGGGGACATCGTCATGGTCGCGAGCGTCAAGGAGGCGCGCGACCGAGGTGTGCTGCGGGCCCGCCCCGCGTTCAGCCGCCTCGACCGCGACGGCGTCGTGTGGGCCGACGGGTCCCGCCAGGACTGCGACGCCGTCATCTGGTGCACCGGCTTCCGACCCGCCCTGCGCCACCTGCAGCCGCTCCGGCTCCACACCCGTGACGGCCACGTGCGCGTCGGTGGCCCGTCAGGGACGGCCGCCCTCGACGAGCCCCGGCTCCACCTCGTCGGCTACGGCGACTGGACCGGCCCGGCGTCCGCCACCCTGGCGGGCGTCGGACCGTCGGCGAGGGCCACCGCCGCCACGATCGAGCAGCGGATCTCGTCCCCGGCCTGACCGGGATTCAGGCGCTGCCGCGCCGCACGAGCGTCGGCGGGATGATCACCCGCATCGGACGGCTGGAGGCGGGGTCGTCGACGCGCTCGAGCAGCAGCCGGGTCGCGCGCTCGGCCATCTCGGTGACCGGCTGCCGGACGGTGGTCAGGGCCGGAGAGGTGCGCTCGGCGACGCCGAGGTCGTCGAAGCCGACGACAGCGATGTCGTCGGGGACCCGGCGACCGAGCTCGGCGAGCACCCGCAGGGCGCCGGCGGCCATCAGGTCGGAGGCCACGACCAGGCCGTCCAGGTCGGGGTGGCGCTCCATGAGGGCGCGCGCCGCGGCCTCGCCGCTGGCCTCGGTGAAGTCCCCGTGCTCGACCGCGTCGGCGGGAAGGCCGGCGGCCGACACCGCCTGTCGCCACCCGGCGAGCCGGTCCTCGGCAGCAGTCATGTCGGCGGGTCCGGCGATGGTGCCGATGCGGGTGCAGCCGCGCGCGAGCAGCGCCTCGGTCGCCTCGCGCTCCCCCGCCACGTTGTCCACGTCGACGTACGCCACCCGGTCGCCGCCGGTCCACGGACGACCGCCGAAGACGCAGGGCAGGCCGATGTCGGCGAGGTGCTCGGCGAGCCGGTCGTCGCGGTGGTGGGACGTGACCAACGCACCGTCGACGTGCCGGTTGGTGAGGTAGCGCAGGGTCCGTGCCGTCGACGCGCCCGGTCTCGCGAGCAGGAGCACCAGCTGGATGTCACGCTCGGCGAGGACCCGGTTGACGCCGCGCAGGGTGCCGGCGAAGAACGGGTCGGAGAAGACCCGGTCGTCGGGCTCGGGCACGACCACGGCGATCGAGTCCGTACGCCGTGTGACGAGGCTGCGGGCCGCCGGGTTGGGGACGTAGCCGAGCGTGCGCACCGCCGTGTCGACGGCCGACTGGGCGCGCGCGCTCACCCGCTGGCCGCCGTTGATCGCGCGCGAGGCCGTGGCCCGGGAGACACCGGCGACCCGGGCCACCTCGTCGAGGGTGGGCTGACCCGCGCCGGCCGGGGTGCGCGAAGTGGTCACGCGCGACACGCTAGTCGGCCGCGTCGTCCGGCGCTGGCAGGACGCCGGTGCGGGCCAGCTCGGCGTACCAGTGGGCGCTCGACTTGGGCGTACGACGCTGGGTGGCGTAGTCGACGTGGACGAGGCCGAAGCGCTTGGCGTAGCCGAAGGCCCACTCGAAGTTGTCGCAGAACGACCACTGGTAGAACCCGCGGACGTCGACGCCCTCCTCGATCGCCCGGTGCACAGCGCGCAGGTAGGAGTCGAGGAACGCGATCCGGTCGGGGTCGTGCACCCGCCCCTGCTCGTCGAGCCGGTCGTCGAAGGCGGCGCCGGTCTCGGTGAGGTGGATCGGGAGGTGGGGGTAGTCGTCGTGGAGGCGGCGCAGCAGCCGGTGGAGGCCCTCGGGCTGGATCTCCCACCCCATGGCGGTCAGCGGGAGCCCGCGGCTGGGGAAGGTGACGTGCTCCGAGCCCGGGAAGGGCGAGAGCGCGACCCGGGCGGGGTGGTCGGCACCGATGCCGACGACGTCCGTGCGCGGGTGACCCGAGACCTCGTTGCCGTGGTAGTAGTTCACGCCCAGCACGTCGATCGGGGCCGAGATGACGTCGAGGTCGCCGTCGCGCACCGCGTCGAGCCAGGGCCGGTCCTGCCAGGTGAGCCCGGCGGTGTCCTCGAGCACGTCGGCCGGGTAGGCGCCCCGGAAGATCGGGTCGAGGAAGAACCGGTTGTGGAGGCCGTCGATCCGCCGCGCGGCGTCGACGTCGACCGGATCGGCTGGGTCGCTCGGGTCGGGCACCGTGAGGTTGAGGCTCAGCCCCAGCCGGTCGGCGCCGCGGCTGCGCAGCTCCTGGGTCGCGAGGCCGTGGGCGAGCAGCAGGTGGTGGCCCGCGACCAGGCCGGCCGCCCCCTCCTGCCGCCCCGGGGCGTGGTGTCCCGCGGAGTAGCCGAGGAACGCCGAGCACCACGGCTCGTTGAGCGTGGTCCACGTCGGCACCCGGTCGCCGAGCGCCTCGTGCACCGAGACGGCGTACTCGACGAAGCGGTGCGCGGTGTCGCGGTTGGTCCAGCCGCCGGCGTCCTCGAGGACCTGCGGCAGGTCCCAGTGGTAGAGCGTCAGCCACGGCGCGATCCCGTGGGAGAGCAGCTCGTCGACGAGCCGGTCGTAGAACGCGAGGCCGGCGGGGTTCACCGGTCCGGCGTCGGGGCGCACGCGCGGCCACGCCACCGAGAAGCGGTACGACGTCGCGCCGAGGTCGGCGAGCAGCGCCACGTCGGCGGGCATGCGGTGGTAGTGCTCGCAGGCCACGTCGCCGGTGTCGCCGCCGAGCACGGCACCGGGGATGCGGGAGAAGGTGTCCCAGATCGACGGCGTACGTCCGTCCTCGGCGACGGCCCCCTCGATCTGGTAGGACGCGGTCGCCATCCCCCACACGAAGTCGGGCGGGAACTGGACGGTGGTGGCCGGGCTGGTCCCGGTCGTGGTCGTGGTCTGCACGCTCATCCCTTGACTGCTCCTTGCATGATGCCGGCGACCATCTGGCGGCCGGTGAGGACGAAGAGGACCAGCAGCGGGATCGTCGACAGCGTGGCGCCGGCGAGGACGAGGCTGTAGTCGACGTAGTAGCCGCTCTGCAGCTGCTGGAGGGCGATCTGGACGGTCGGGTTGCTGGCGGGCAGCACGATCAGCGGCCAGAAGAAGTCGGTCCACGTGGCCATGAAGGTGAACAGCCACAGGATCCCGGCGGCCGGACGCGCCGCCGGCAGGGCGACGGTCCAGAAGGTGCGGAAGAGCGAGCACCCGTCGACCCGCGCCGCGTCGATCAGCTCGTCGGGAAGGGCGTCGAGGAGGTACTGCCGCATGAAGAAGACGCCGAACGCGGTCACCAGGCTCGGCACGATCAGCGCCCACAGCGAGCCGACCCAGCCGAGCTTGGCCATCACGATGAAGAGCGGGATGACGCCGAGCTGGGTGGGGACGGCCAGGGTCGCCACGACGAAGACGAGCATCGGCGTGCGCCCGCGGAAGGTGAGCTTGGCGAACGCGAACCCCGCGAGGGTGGAGAAGAAGACGACCGACGTCGCGACCGTGCCGGACACGATCAGGCTGTTGCCGAGCGCCTTCCAGAAGGGTACGGCGTCGAACGCGCGCTGGGCGTTGTCCCAGAAGTGGCCGCCGGGAAGCAACGGCGGCACCCGCTTGGTCAGCACCTCGCGGCTGTGGGAGCCGACGAGGAAGGACCAGTAGAGCGGCGCGCACGAGCCGAGCACGAACGCGGTCAGCAGGCCGTAGACGAAGAAACCTGGTCGGCGGTTCACCGGCGTGCTCCCTTCAGAGGTGCGGACCGTCGGTGGTGCCCCTTCAACGTCCCGGCCCGTCGGCTGACGAGCAGGTTGACGAGCGCGAAGACGACGATGATGAGGAACAGCAGCCACGCCACCGCCGAGGCCATGCCGAGGTCGCGGACCCGCCAGCCGAGCTCCCAGAGGTACATCGTGAGCGTCTGGTACTGCCGGTCGGAGCCGCCGAGGCCCTGGGTGTCGAAGAGCCGCGGCTCGGCGAAGATCTGCAGCCCGCCGATGGTGGAGGTGATGATCACGAAGATCACGGTCGGCCGGATCATCGGCACGGTGATGGAGGTGAACTGCCGGATCCGCCCGGCGCCGTCGAGGGCGGCCGACTCGTAGACGTCGCGCGGCACGGCCTGCATCGCGGCGAGCAGGATGAGCGCGTTGTAGCCGGTCCAGCGCCAGTTGACCATCGACGCGATCGCGACGTGGCTGGCGAGGGTGTCGACGTGCCAGCGGATCGGCTCGAGCCCGATCCAGGTGATCACCTCGTTGGCCAGGCCGTAGCGGTCACCGAAGACGTTGCCGAAGATCAGGGCCACGGCCGCCGGCGCGACCACGAACGGCAGCAGCACGCTCATCCGCCACAGCGTCCGCGCCCGCAGCTGCGTGTCGAGCAGGCCGGCGAGCGCGAGAGCGATGAGCACCTGCGGGATCGAGGAGAGCAGGAAGATGCTGATCGTGTTGCGCAGCGCGTTCCAGAAGTAGCGGTCCTCCAGGACCCGGCGGTAGTTCTCGAGGCCGGTGAAGTCGCCCTGCCCGGACAGCAGGCCCCACTGGTGCACCGACACCCATGCCGTGTAGCCGAGCGGGAACATCCCGACCACGAGGAACAGCACGAAGAACGGCGAGACGAAGAGGTAGGGCGAGACCTTGGCGTCGAGCATCGTGAGCCGCTGCCGCCAGGCAGGTCGTCGTACGACGTCACGCCGCGGCTGTCGTGGCCGGTCCCCCGTCGGGGACACCGAGGCACCGGTGTCCCCGACGGGCTTCACGGCAGTGGAACCTGCCTCCATCGCCGTGGCTCAGCCCAGCCGGTCGACGTCGGCGAGGAAGGAGTCCCAGGCCTCGTCGGCCGACTCCTTGCCCTCGTCGACGCGCTGGATGGCCTGCTGGAACGCCGTGTTGATGTCGGCGAACTTCGGACCCTTGTGGGCGATGAAGGGCACGGCCTCGGCGCGGTCGGCCAGGATCTGGCCCGTCGGGGCGCCGTTGAAGAACTCGTTGGTCGACCCGGTCAGCGCCGGGTCGGTCAGGGCGTCGACCTGGCTCGGGAACGTGCCCTTCGCCTCGAACGCCTTGATCTGCTGCTCCGGAGCGGTCAGCCACTTGGCCAGCTCCTGGGCCTCCTCGACGTTGTCACCCTGCGCCGGGACGGTCAGGTAGGAACCGCCCCAGTTGCCGCCGCCGCCGGGGAAGACGTTGGCGATGTCCCAGCCCTCGACGCCGTCGGCGTTGCCCTCGATGACGCCGAGCATCCAGCCCGGGCAGGCCATGGTGGCGAAGCCGTCGTTCTGGAAGGAGGCGGTCCAGTCCTCGCTCCACTGCACGAGGTTGGTGGAGAGTCCCTCCTCGGACAGCGAGGTCACGGTGTCGAAGACCTCCTTGACCTCCGGGTTGTCCGCGGCGATGACGGTGTTGTCCTCGTCCTCGAAGGAGTACTCGACCTGGTTGATCATGGCCTGCGCGGTCGCGCCGGAGGAGTCGTACCAGGCGACGTCGGGGACCTTATTGACGAACTGGCGACCGGCCTCGAAGTAGTCGTCCCAGCTGCCGAACATCTGCGCGACCTTCTCGCGGTCGGTGGGCATGCCGGCCTTCTCGAACAGGTCGGACCGGTAGCAGATGCCCTCCGGGCCGATGTCGGTGCCGTAGCCGATCAGGGCCCCGTCGGGCGTCGTCGCGGCCTCGGTCTTCCAGTCGAGCCAGCGACCCTCGACCTCGGGGTCGGAGAGGTCGGTGAAGGCGTCGGACTGCTCCATGAGCGCGGACCACCAGTCGACCTCGATCGCCTCGATGTCGGAGAGACCCGACCCGGCGGCGAGCTTGGTGTAGAGGTTGTCCTGGTGCTCGTTGGCCGTGCCGGCCTTCTTCTGCTCGACGACGACGTCGTCCTGCATCGCGTTGTACTCCTCGATGAGCTCCTCGTAGCCGAACTCGTTGAAGGTCGCGACGGTGAGCTTGGTCTTGCCGTCCGCGGTCGCGCCGTCGTCGTCACCGCCGCCGCACGCGGCCGCGGTCGTTGCCAGGGTGAGCGCCAAGATCGCGCTCGAGGCGAGTCGGAATCGCCGGGTCTTCGATGTCTGCACCACTGCACTCCTGCCGTCCTGCGGGGCGCCGGGCTGGTTGCCGGCCGGAAGGTGGACGTCAGCGGTGTGAGAGCGCTTCCACTTGCGTCCGGCAGCCACTATGACCGCCGTCACATCAGCCTGTCAACGGTCGGCGGGCGGATCGTCCCCGAAATATGGGAGCGCTTCCACTGGCAGACGTGGACTGACGTCATGGGAAAGCGACGTTCGAACCGCGGATTCCCATGACGTCCCGGGCCGGTTCGGCCACGTGGCACCCGTCAGGACCAGCGGAGTACGCCGTCGTCGAGCGGCGCGCGACGGATGGTCCGCGCGTCGTGGAGGTAGCTCTGCTTGAGCGTCCAGGGGGCGCGGGTGCCCTGGCGCGGGAGCGTGTGGACGACGCGCTGGACGTAGCCGGCGTCGAAGTCCATCAGCGGGACCTCCTCGACGTCGGGGTCGCGCACCGGCACGACCGACCGGGTGCCGGTGGCCCGCAACCGCTGCAGCAGCCGGACGACGTACTCCGCGACGAGGTCGGCCTTGAGCGTCCACGAGGCGTTGGTGTAGCCGATGGTGAAGGCGAAGTTGGGGACTCCCGAGAGCATCATCGCCCGGTAGGCCATGGTGCTGCTCGGCTCGACCCGCTCGCCGTCCACGCTCAGCTCGGCGCCGCCGAAGACCTGGAGGTTGAGGCCGGTCGCGGTGACGACGACGTCGGCCTCGACCCGCTCCCCCGACTCCAGCTCCAGGCCGGTCTCGGTGAAGGTGGCGATGCGGCCGGTGACGACGTCGGCGCGACCGTCCGTGATGGCCCGGAACAGGTCGCCGTCGGGCACCAGGCACATCCGCTGGTCCCATGGGTCGTAGGTCGGCCTGAAGTGGGTGTCGACGGCGTAGCCGGGCGGGAGCTGGGCGACGTTGGTCCTGCGGACGAGGCCGCGCACCAGGTCGGGGCGGCGCCGGCTGGCGCGGTAGAGCGCGGACTGCAGCGCGATGTTCTTCCACCGCGTCGCGACGTAGGACCGCTCCTCCCCGACGAGCCTGGTCAGCCGGCCCTTCACCTTGTCCTTCGCCGGCACGGAGAGGACGTACGTCGGTGAGCGCTGCAGCATGGTGACGTGCGCGGCGCCGCTGCTGGCGAGGGCGGGGACGAGGGTCACGGCGGTGGCGCCGGAGCCGATGACGACGACCTGCTTGCCCGTGTGGTCGAGGTCGCCGGGCCAGTGCTGGGGGTGGACGACCTGTCCGCGGAAGCGCTCCTGGCCCTCGAAGTGCGGCGTGTGGCCGGCGTCGTAGTCGTAGTAGCCGCTGCACGCCCACAGGAAGTCGGCGGTCATCGCGCGCTGCTCGCCGGCGACCTCCGCGACGACCGTCCAGCGCGCGGTGGTCGAGTCCCAGTCGGCCGAGACGACGCGGTGGCCGTGGCGGACGTGCCGGTCGACGCCGTACTCCCGGGCCGTGTCGCGCAGGTAGTCGAGGATCGAGGCGCCGTCGGCCAGCGCGGTGTCGCCGCGCCACGGCCGGAACCGGTAGCCCAGGGTGTGCATGTCGGAGTCGGACCGCACGCCCGGGTAGCGGAACAGGTCCCACGTCCCGCCGCTGACCTCGCGCCGCTCCAGGACGGCGTACGACGTCCCCGGCAGGTCCTTGGCGAGGTGGGCCGCCGCTCCGATGCCCGACAGGCCCGCCCCGATGATCAGCACATCCACGTGCTCGGCACTCGTCACGACCCGAGCCTAGGTCAGTCGAGGGCGGAATGTAACTGCGAGTTACCCCGTCAGCGCGCGTGGAGCTCCACGAAGCGGGCGAGCAGCCGCACCGGCTCGGTCACCAGCGCCTCGCGGGCGGCGGCCTTGAGCTGCTCCTGCTCGTGCGGCTCGTAGTAGCCGTGGGCGCTGTAGGCGTCGATCCGGTCGCAGATCGCGACCGGGTCGAGCTCGGGGTGGAACTGGGTGGCGTAGACGTTGCGGCCGATCCGGAAGGCGTGGACCGGGCAGGTGTCGGTCGAGGCCAGCAGCACCGCCCCGTCGGGCAGCCGGGCCACGGCCTCCTTGTGGCCGAGGTAGGCCGCGAACTCCGCCGGCAGGGCGCCGAAGAGCGGGTCGGCGCGGCCCTCCTCGGTGAGCCGCACCGGCAGCGCGCCGATCGGCTCGCCGAAGGTCCGGTCGACCACGCCTCCCCGCAAGGTGCCGAGCACGCCGATGCCGTAGCAGGCGCCGAGGAACGGGACGTCCGCCTCGACCACCCGTACGGCGAGGGCGTGCAGCTCGGCCTCCACTCGCCGCTGGACCGGCGACTTCGCGTCGTCGGGGTCCGACCTGTTGAAGGGGCCACCGCCCAGGATGATCCCGGACCAGTCGTCGAGGTCGACGTCTCCGAGGGGGCGCTCCTCGAGGCGCACCCGCACCAGCTCGTCGGGTCGCAGGCCGCAGCCGGTGAGCACGGCGTCGTACTCCTGCTGGGCGACGTCGTCCTCCGCGCGGGTGCCGAGGAAGAGGAACGGCTTCACGCCTGCGTCGCCGCCCCGCCGGCGATGAGCGCGTCCACGTCCTCGAGGCCCCAGGCAATGAGCGCGTCGCGGGTGTGCTCGCCCGGCAGGGCGGGCGCGCTGCGGATCGTGGAGGCGGTTCGCGAGAAGCGCGGCGCCGGGGCCGGCTGGGTGACGCCGTCGTGCTCGACGAAGGTGCCCCGCGCGGCGAGGTGCGGGTGCGCGGGCGCCTCGGCAAGGGGTACGACGGGCGCGACGCAGGCGTCCGTGCCGTCGAAGACCTCGGCCCACTCGGCCTGCGTGCGCTCCTTGAAGCGCCGGATCAGGGCACCGCGGATGGTGGCGTGGTTCGCCGGGTCGTCGCGGTCGGGCAGCTCGACGCCGATGCGCTCGACCAGCGCGGCCCAGAACTGCGGCTCGAGCGCGGCGACGCTCACGTGCTCGCCGTCGGCGGTCTCGTAGACGTCGTACCAGGGGGTGCCGCCGTCGAGCAGCCCCTCGCGACGTCGCCCGGTGTCGAGGCCCATCGCGGCGAAGGTGGAGGCCATGGCGTTGAGGTGCGCCGTGCCGTCGACGATCGCGGCGTCGACGACCTGCCCGCGACCACTGGCGCGGGCCTCGAGGAGCGCGGCGAGGATGCCGATGACGAGGTAGGTGGAGCCGCCGCCGAAGTCCCCGAGCAGGTTGCTCGGGAAGTGCGGCCGGTCGCGGTCCTGCCCGAGGCCGTGGAGGGCGCCGGTGATCGCGATGTAGTTCATGTCGTGACCCGCGGCCTGGCTCCACGGCCCGTCCTGGCCCCAGCCGGTCATCCGGCCGATGACCAGGCGCTCGTTGCGGGCGTGGCAGTCCTCAGGGCCCAGCCCGAGCCGCTCCATCGCCCCGGGACGCATCCCCTCGACCAGCACGTCGGCGCGTTCGACGAGCTCGAGCACCGCCTCGACCGCCTCGGGTCGCTTGAGGTCGAGCGCGACGCTCGGGCGGCCACGATTGAGCACGTCCTTCTCCCCCATGCCGAACATCCCGCCGCCCGGCCGGTCGATCCGCAGCACGTCGGCACCCAGGTCGGCCAGCAGCATGCACGCGTGCGGCCCCGGCCCGATGCCGGCGACCTCCACCACCCGCACGCCTCGCAGCGGCCCGGTCCCCTGCCCCAGCTCGTACGTCATGCGGCTGATCATGACAGCAGCGCTGTCACCGTCGCGAGGGTCGGGGTCGCCCCCCGGGGACTCCCCGCTCGAGCGGGGATCGCTCGGGGTTGCAACTCGTTGCATAGGTCGGGCACCATGGCCCGCATGGCCCTCGAGCACGCCCTCCTCGTCGCGCTGAGCGAGCGCCCGGCGAGCGGGCTCGAGCTGACCCGGCGGTTCGAGAAGTCGCTCGGCTTCTTCTGGCACGCCACCCACCAGCAGATCTACCGCGTGCTCGCGCGGATGGAGGCCGACGGGTGGGTGCGGGTCGAGGTCGTCGCCCAGGAGGGGCGCCCCGACAAGAAGGTCCACACCCCCTCGGAGGCTGGTCGTCGCGTGCTCGCGGAGTGGCTGGCCGAACCGATGGCGATGGAGACCTTCCGGAGCGAGCTGGCGGTCAAGCTGCGCGGGGCGTCGTACGGCGACCGCGCGAGGCTGCTGGACAACCTCCGCGCCGCGCGGGCCGAGCACGCGACCCGGCTCGCGCACTACGAGCAGCTCGAGCGCGAGCAGTTCCCCGACCCCACCGACCTCACCGGGCCCGAGCTCGACCAGTGGTTGGTGCTGCGCGGCGGCATCCGCCTCGAACGCTTCTGGATCGACTGGACCACCGACTACCTGCACGCCCACGGCAGGGACCCCGAAAACGGCACGAAGAAGGACTGACATGACGCACCCCCGCTACCCCCACCTCCTCGAGCCGATCACCCTCGGTGCCGGGCCCGACGCGCTGACGCTGCGCAACCGGGTCGTCATGGGCTCGATGCACACCGGGCTCGAGGACCACCCGTGGGACATCGACAAGCTCGCGGCGTTCTTCGAGGAGCGGGCACGCGGCGGCGTCGGCCTGATCATCACGGGCGGCTACGCCCCGACCAAGCGCGGCTGGCTCAAGCCGTTCGCCAGCGAGATGACCAACCGCCTCCACGCGAAGCGGCACGAGCGGGTCACGGGTGCGGTGCACGAGGCCGGTGGCGCGATCGCGCTGCAGGTGCTGCACGCCGGGCGCTACGGCTACCACCCGTTCTCGCAGAGCGCGTCGGACAAGAAGTCGCCGATCACGCCCTTCAAGCCGAGCGCGATGTCGAGCAAGGAGGTCGACCACACCGCGACCGCCTTCGCCAAGAGCGTCGTGCTCGCCCGCAAGGCCGGCTACGACGCCGTCGAGATCATGGGCTCCGAGGGCTACCTCATCAACCAGTTCCTCGCCGCCCGCACCAACGACCGCGACGACCAGTGGGGCGGCTCGCCCGCGCGTCGGATGCACTTCGCCGTCGAGGTCGTACGCCGCTCGCGCGAGCTGGTCGGCCCCGACTTCCCGATCGTCTACCGGATCTCCCTGCTCGACCTCGTCGAGGGCGGGCAGACCTGGGAGGAGGTCGCCGAGCTCGCGCTGCACCTGCAGGCCGCCGGCGTCACCGTCTTCAACACCGGCATCGGCTGGCACGAGGCGCGGGTGCCGACGATCATCACGCAGGTCCCCCGCGGCGCCTGGCGCTCGCACACCGCCCGCCTCAAGGAGGTCGTCGACGTCCCGGTCTGCGCCTCCAACCGGATCAACACCCCCGAGCTCGCCGAGGACATCCTCGCGGCCGGGGAGGCCGACCTGGTCTCGATGGCGCGCCCGCTGCTGGCCGACCCGGCCTTCGTCGCCAAGGCGATGGACGAGCGCGCCGACGAGATCAACACCTGCATCGCCTGCAACCAGGCCTGTCTCGACCACGTCTTCAGCAACGAGCGGGCCTCCTGCCTGGTCAACCCGCGCGCCTGCCACGAGACCGAGCTCGTGCTCATGCCCACCCTCCGCAAGCAGACCGTCGCCGTCGTCGGCGCCGGCCCCGCCGGGCTCGCCGCCGCGACGAGCGCGGCCGAGCGCGGCTTCGCGGTGACCCTCTTCGAGAAGTCGCCCGAGCTCGGCGGCCAGTTCCGTCTCGCGATGGCAGTCCCGGGCAAGGAGGACTTCGCCGACACCCTGCGCTACTTCACCCGTCGCCTCGAGGTGCTCGGCGTCGACGTACGCCTCTCGTCCGCGGCGACCGCCGCCGACCTCGCCGGCTTCGACCAGGTGGTCGTCGCGACGGGCGTGCAGCCCCGCATCCCGGAGATCCCCGGCATCGACCACCCGTCCGTGGCGTCGTACGCCGACGTGCTGAGCGGCGCCGTCGTGCCGGGCGAGCGGGTCGCCGTGATCGGCGCGGGCGGCATCGGTGTCGACGTCAGCGTGTTCCTCACCCACGAGCACGAGGACCTCGACGACTGGATGGCCCACTGGGGCGTCGGCGACCCCGCGCTGCACGAGGGCGGCCTGGTCGAGGCCAAGCCGCGCACGCCCGCGCGCGAGGTGACGCTGGTGCAGCGCAAGACCACACCGATCGGCATCGGCCTGGGCAAGACGTCGGGCTGGGCGCACCGCGCGGTGCTCAAGCAGTCCAAGGTCACCCAGGTCAGCGGCGCGACCTACGACCGCATCGACGACGCGGGCCTCCACGTCACCGTCGACGGCGTCCCGCGGGTGATCGAGGCGGACACGATCGTGGTCTGCGCCGGCCAGGACTCCGTGCGGGAGCTGTACGACGACCTCGACGGGTCCGGCGCCCACCTGATCGGCGGCGCCACGGTGCACCTGATCGGCGGAGCCGATGTGGCCGCCGAGCTCGACGCCAAGCGCGCGATCAAGCAGGGCACGGAGGTCGTCGCCGGGCTGTGACGCCCGGGCGTCACTCCTGGCGCACCACGACCCGGGTGCCGCTCGGGACCACGACCACGTCCTCCTCGTGGGCGGCGACGTCGACGAGGACCTCGAACAGGTCGCGCATCGAGACGAAGCCGGCGATCTCGGCACCCTGGAGCACCGGGAGGTGCCGTACCTGCGCCTCCACCATCCGCCGCGCCGTGTCGAGGATCCGGTCGTCCGGGCTGACGGTGACGAGGTCGGTGGCCATCACGTCCGCGGCCGTCACGTGGTCGGGGTTCGCCCCCTGCGCCAGGTGCTGCACGACGTCGCGCTCCGACACGACACCGACGAGGTGCCCGCCCTCGACGACGCCGAGGGCGCCGATGCCGTCGGCCGCCAGCGCCTCGGCGACCTCGAGCAGGGAGGCCTCACCGGGCACGGTCGCCACCGGCCACACCATCACCCGGGCGACCACGTCGGTGGGATGCATGCTGCGTCTGCTGCTGGTGATCACGGTGGCCTCCACTCGGCGTCTGCTGGTGACCCGAGCCTCCTCCGCGGTGGGCGCCGGCGTCAGGGGCCTTGGTCCCCGGCGGGTGGGACCGACTGCCCCTGTGGCCCGGCTCCCGGGGCGATACGTTGGCACCGTGCCGGCTCAGCAGCCCCCGTGGGCAGACTCCTACGCGCCCGGGGTGCCCCTGCACCTCGACTACGGCGACACCACGGTGCTCGACCTGTGGGAGGGCGCCGTGCGGCGGCACCCCGATCGGCCGGCGCTGGACTTCCTGGGGCGGGTCTCGACCTACGCCCAGGTGGACGACGAGGTACGCCGTGTGGCGGGCGGCCTGCACGCGATCGGCGTACGTCCCGGCGACAACGTCGCACTGGTGATGCCCAACTGCCCGCAGAACGTCATCGCCTTCTTCGCGGTGCTGCGCCTCGGGGCGACCGTCGTCGAGCACAACCCGCTCTACACCGCGTCAGAGCTGCGCCACCCGTTCGTCGACCACGGCGCCCGGGTCGCGATCGTCTGGGACAAGGTGGTGCCGGTCGTCGAGGAGCTCGTCGACGGCTCGGCCGTCGAGCACGTCGTCGCGGTCGACCTGACCACCCGGCTCCCGTGGACCAAGCGCCTCGCGCTGCGCCTGCCCGTCCCGAAGGCGCGTGCGGCCCGCGACCAGCTGACGTCCCCGGCGCCGCAGGTCATGCAGTGGTCCGAGCTGGCCTCCGGCGTGCCGCTGGACGACTCACACCCGCGGCCCCGAAAGGACGACGTCGCGCTCCTGCTCTACACCTCCGGTACGACCGGCGTGCCCAAGGGAGTGCCGCTGCGGCACCGCAACCTCGTCGCCAACGTCGTCCAGGGCCGCGCCTGGGTGTCGGGGCTCGAGGAGGGCGAGGAGTCCTTCCTGGTCGCGCTGCCGCTGTTCCACGCGTACGGCGTCACGGTGAGCGTGCTGCTCGGAGTGGCCCTGGCCGCCAAGCTGGTGCTGCTGCCCAAGCCCGAGATCGGCCTGATCATGGACGCCATCGGGCGCGAGGTGCCGAGCTTCGTGCCCGCGGTGCCGCCGCTCTACCAGCGCATCGTCGACGAGGCGGAGCGCCGCGGGGTCTCGATCCGGGGCATCCGCTACGCCCTGTCCGGGGCGATGCCGCTCCCGGCCCGGCTCGTCGAGCGCTGGGAGGCCGCCACCGGCGGGCTGCTCGTCGAGGGCTACGGCCTGACCGAGACGTCACCGGTGATCGTCGGCAACCCGATGACCAGCGCGCGGCGCCCGGGCGCGATCGGCGTGCCCTTCCCCGACGTGGAGATCCGCATCGCCGACCCCGAGGACCTCGACCGCGAGGTGCCGCAGGGCGAGCGCGGCGAGCTGCTGGTGCGCGGTCCGCAGGTCTTCTCCGGCTACCGCGGGCTCCCGGAGGAGACGGCGGCCGCCTTCCACGACGGGTGGTTCCGCACGGGGGACGTGGTGACCATGTCGCCCGACGGCTTCCTGACGATCGTGGACCGGATCAAGGAGATCATCATCACCGGCGGGTTCAACGTCTATCCCTCCGAGGTCGAGGCCGTGCTGCGCACCCACGCCGGGGTCGTCGACGTGGCGGTGGTGGGCCTGCCGCACGACGACGGTGGCGAGGAGGTCGTCGCGGCCGTCGTGCTCGTGGAGGGTGTGCCGGTGGAGCCCGACGAGCTGCGCGCGCACTCCCGCCAGGGGCTCACCCCCTACAAGGTGCCGCGGCGGGTGGTGTTCGTCGACGAGCTGCCGACCAACCCGATGGGCAAGGTCCTGCGCCGCGAGGTGGTCGAGCGGCTGCGACCGTCGCGCGACTGACCTGCCGCTCGCCCGCCGGCGCCAGCCGCGAGGCCTCATGATGGGGGCATGACCACGTCCGACGTGACCGCGACCGGTGTCGACCAAGCGTCCCTGGGGTCGTTGCGGCGCTGGAACCTCGCCCTCACCCTGCTGCACCTCGGGCAGGCGGTCGCGGTGCTCGCGCTGGCGACGGACTTCGCGATCACGATCACCCGGACGCTGCCCACGGGCCCTCCCGGTTCGGCACCGGCCTCGCCCGAGGCACTCGTCGACCTCCCGATCGGTGCCACCATCGCGGTCTTCCTCCTCCTGGCGAGCCTCGACCACCTGCTCACGGCGACCGTCGCGCGGCGCACCTACGAACGCGACCTGCGGGGCGGGATCAACCGGTTCCGCTGGGTCGAGTACTCCTTCAGCGCCACGATCATGGTCGTGCTGATCGCCCTCTACTCGGGCGTCGTCGACATCGCGGCCCTCATCGGCATCATCGGCGCCAACGTGGCGATGATCCTCTTCGGCTGGCTCCAGGAGTCGGCCAACCCGCCCGGCAGCCCGACCCGGACGATGAAGCCCTTCTGGTTCGGCTGCGTCGCCGGAGCGACGCCGTGGATCGCCATCGGCTACAACCTCGTCGCCGCCGAGGAGGTGCCCGGGTTCGTCGTCGGCATCTTCGTGTCGCTGTTCGTCTTCTTCAACAGCTTCGCGCTCAACCAGTGGCTCCAGTACCGCGGCCTCGGGCCCTGGCGGAGCTATGCGTTCGGCGAGAAGGCCTACCTCGTGCTCAGCCTGGTCGCCAAGTCAGCGCTCGCGTGGCAGATCTTCGGAGGGTCGCTGGCTTCGTAGGGCGCGGGGAGGTCGCTGCTCGGGCGTGGTCCGGTCATCGGTCGCGGGGTGTGTCCCCGCATCCCCGCCGCGATCGGCCGTGAAGGCCGACGTCACGGTCCGCATCGCCTCGCTGAGCTCGCCGGGGATCACGAAGTAGCCGTTGCCGTTCTCCGCGAGGCGCGGCAGCATCTCGAGGTACTTGTAGGCGAGCACCTGCGGGTCGGCGTCGTTGTCGTGGACGGCCTGGAAGACCCGCTCCAGCGCCCGGGCCTCCCCCTCCGCCTCCAGGATCTTGGCCTGCTGACGGCCCTCGGCAGTGAGGATCAGCGACTGCCGCTCACCCTCGGCGTGCAGGATCACCGCGCGCTTGTCGCGCTCGGCGCGCATCTGCTTCTCCATCGCCTCCTGGATGCTGCGCGGCGGGTCGATCGCCTTGATCTCCACCCGGTTGACCCGGATCCCCCACCGTCCCGTCGCCTCGTCGAGGACCTCGCGCAACCGCTCGTTGATGGTCTCGCGCGAGGTGAGCGTGCTCTCGAGGTCCATCGAGCCGATGAGGTTGCGCAGGGTGGTGACCGTCAGCTGGTCGATCGCGCGGAGGTAGTCGGTGACCTCGTACGCCGCCGCCCGCGGGTCGGTGATCTGGTAGTAGAGCACCGTGTCGATGGCGACCACCAGGTTGTCCTCGGTGATCACCGGCTTGGGCTCGGAGGTGTAGACGTGCTCGCGCACGTCGAGCTTGGTGTTGACCCGGTCCACCAGCGGGATGATCAGGTTCAGCCCCGGCTGGAGGGTGCGCTGGTAGCGACCGAACCTCTCGATGTTGTAGCGCCGCGCCTGCGGCACGATCCGGATCGACGAGGCCACCACGAAGGCGACCAGGGCGGCCAGCACGACCAGGGGCACCCACAACAGTTCCATCGCACTCACGTCTCTCTGGGTAGGGGCTCGAGCAGGGCGTCACGGGGGTGCACCAGCGCGGTCGCACCCGCGATCTCGAACACGTCGACCTGCACCCCGGCCGGGATCACCAGCCCCTCGACGTAGGGCCGCGCCGACCAGTCCTCACCGGAGAGGTGCACCACGCCGCCGGCAGCGCTGACCTCGCTCGTCACCACGGCGGACCGACCCACGAGCGCGTCGGTGCCCTCGCGCGAGACGGGCGGCAGCGCGAGGTGCCGCTTCGCGATGGGCCGTACGGCGATCAGCCCGATGCCGCCGGTCACCGCGAAGACCAGCAGCTGCACCGGTACGGACGCGCCGACGCCCGCAGCGACGGCCGCTGCGAGAGACGCAGCCGCAAGGAGGCCGAACGCCAGCGTCAGCGTGAGGAACTCCGCCACGCCGAGGAGCACTGCGGCAATCAGCCAGGCAAGCCACCACATCGCACGTCCAACCAAGGGGGTGCTTCAAGAGTACGACGCCGGGGAAGGCACGAGGACTGGGTGAGCCCGGAGATCGCCGGGACGATCCGCGACCACGGGGCCGGGGTCGACGGTCCCCGCCCCGGCCCGGCTACCCCGCCCCGACGAGGAGCATCGTCCCCGCGAAGACCAGGCCGGAGGCGATCAT
Organism: Nocardioides sp. T5; assembly: GCF_048161455.1. Classification (NCBI taxonomy): domain Bacteria; kingdom Bacillati; phylum Actinomycetota; class Actinomycetes; order Propionibacteriales; family Nocardioidaceae; genus Nocardioides; species Nocardioides sp. T5. The sequence continues at coordinate 4,381,708 of NZ_CP182415.1, forward strand.
CGTGACCAGGGTGTAGCCGAGGATGTCGCGGAGCTTGAGGCCAGAGATGGCCAGCACCGGAAGGGCCCAGAAGGGCTGGATCATGTTGGTCCACTGGTCGCCGTAGGCGATCGCCATGATCGTCACGGACGGGTCGACACCCAGGCGGGCCCCGGCGTCGAGCATCACCGGTCCCTGCACGGCGAACTGCCCGCCGCCCGAGGGCACGAAGAAGTTCACCACCCCCGCCGAGAGGAAGGCCAGCAGTCCGAAGGTCGACGGCCCGGCCGTGTCGACGATGAAGTCGGAGAAGACGGTGATCAGCCCCGAGGTGGCCATGATCCCCATGATCCCGGCGTAGAGGGGGAACTGCAGCAGGATCTCGCCCACGTTGGACGCGGCGTTCTTGACGAGCGCGATCAGCTCGAGCGGGCTGCGCACGAGCAGGAAGATCAGCGCGAGGAAGGTCCAGTTGACGATGTCCAGGGTCGCGGTGCCGCCGTCCGCGTAGTGGATGACGAGGTACGCGACGAGGGCAAGGCCCACCATCAGCGTGAGGACGCGGCTCGCGTCGACGCGGTCGGCCGGCGTGACGACCTCGTCGTCGATCACGATCTCGTCGTCGAAGCGGGCGTCGGCCTTCATCTCCACGACGTCGTCGCCGGCGCGAGGCGCGACGAGGGCGATGCCGATGCCCACTGCGGCGATCGTGACGACGATCGCGAGCAGGTTCCACCAGGCGAAGGTGGTCTCGCTGATCGGGATCGTCTCCCCGAGCTGCTCGGCGATGAACGAGCCCTCGGTCGCCGCCGTCAGGGTGCCGGAGCCGGAGTAGCCCATGTGCCAGATCACGTAGCCGGAGTAGCCCGCCGCCACCAGCAGCGGGAAGTGCAGGGCCAGGCCCTTCTCCCGCCCCTGTCTGGCGACCTCGACGGCCAGCAGCACTCCGACGACGAGGCCGAGGCCCCAGGTGATGAGGGAGGCAACTGCGGCGACCCCGAAGACGAACAGGTAGCCCTGCAGGGCCGTCCTCGGCAGGCCACCCAGGGTGGCGAGGAGCCGACGTACCGGGCCGGTGTTGGCCAGGGTGTGGCCCAGCAGCAGGATCAGCGCCATCTGGGTCATGAACGCCAGCAGCCCCGACAGGCCGTCACCCCAGCCGCGTACGACGTCGGCCGGGCCGGCGTCGGTGAGCAGCAGCGCGAGGATCGCCACGACGAAGGTGAGCACGATGGCGAAGACCAGAGCACTGGGGATGAAGCGCTCGACGACCGAGTTGATCGGCCGCATCACCCCCGACAGTCCCGGAGATCGTTCCTTCTCGCTGGTCCTGGGCATGACGATCTCTCCTCGTCCTCGAGACACGGGGTCGGGGGTCACCCTTCGATGGGAGGGATCGGATGTCAAGGCGGACCGACACGGGCTGCAGCCCCCCGACACGGCCTGCTGCCCGGCCACGGCCAGGCACTGCGAAGATCGACGGGTGAACCGTCGCGCCCTCGTCCGCCGCCCCAGCCCCCGCCTCGCCGAAGGCCTGCTGACCCACATCGACCGCGTCCCGGTCGACCTCGACCTCGCGCAGCGCCAGTGGGAGGCCTACGTCGCCGCGCTGCAGGCCGAGGGCTGGGAGACGATCGAGGTCCCGGCGGCCCCCGACTGCCCGGACTCGGTGTTCGTCGAGGACACCGTGGTGGTGTACGACGACCTGGCGGTCATCACGCGCCCCGGAGCCGACGAGCGCAAGGCCGAGGTCGCCGGCACGGAGCAGGCGCTGCGCGACCTGGGCTACCGGATCGCCCACATCGAGTCGCCCGGCACCCTCGACGGCGGCGACGTGCTCAAGCACGACGGCACGGTGTGGGTCGGGCTGGGCGGACGCACCAACCAGGCCGGCATCGACCAGCTCGCCGAGCACCTCGGCCCGCTCGGCGCTCGCGTGGTCGCCGTACCGCTGACGAGGGCGCTGCACCTCAAGTCCGCGGTCACCGCACTCCCCGACGGCACCGTCGTCGGGTGGGAGGAGGTCGTCGACGACCCGTCCACGTGGGACTCGTTCCTCGCGGTCCCCGAGGAGCCCGGCTCGCACGTCGTGCTGCTCGACAAGCGGACCGTGCTGATGTCCGCGGCCGCACCCCGCACCCGGGCGCTCTACGAGGACCGCGGGCTGCGGGTGGTTACGGTCGACGTCACGGAGTACGAGAAGCTCGAGGGCTGCGTCACCTGCCTGTCCGTGCGGCTGCGCGGCTGAGGGCTGCGCGCGGGGTTGCCCGCGCGCACCCGGGTTCGTCCGCGCGCGGCCGGCACCGACGGGCCGGGTCGGAGACCCGGCCGCCGGGCAACCCCTGCCGATGTGGTCGGACCACTGTTCACGGATCCCGGTCGCCGCGCAGGTCGAGCCTGCGGAGCCCGGTCGCCCCAGGGGTGGGGCGAGGCCTCGAGGCTAGCCCGCGGCACGTCGGACGCGCACGCGCATTGAGCTGACGTCAATCATGTGGATCCGCCACCGGTACGACGACCTCGTTGCGCCGCAGGAACCACGGCGTCCACGGCGGGTCGAAGCGCGCGAACCGCGGCCGTCCGACGACCTCGAGGCCGGCCGTGTCGAGGGCGACGAGGAGGCGGCGGGCGTGCTCGTCGTACCGGTCACGCGTCCAGCGCCCGGAGAACCTCAGCGCAGCGGCCGTGTGTGCCGGGACCGCCCGCAGGCGGACGTCGGGGTCCGTCGGGTCGGGAGCGCCGGCGAGGTCGAAGTCGGCGGGCATGACGAAGCCGACCACGAAGCGGCCGGCCGTTTCGCCCTCAGCCTCCTGGACGACCGGCGCGGTCATCGCGACCTTGCGGGACTGGGTGTTGCGCCCGCCGATGTAGCCCACGAGCCGTCGGAAGGAGGTGTTCCCGGCACCCTCGAACGTCGCAGTCACCCGCGTCTCGGCGACGACGTGCTCGGGGTAGCGGCGCAGCTCGAAGCCGGGGTGCTCGCGCACGACCTCGTAGGGCTGCTGCTCGGTCATGGCTCCACTCTCCCGCTGCAGGCAAGGTGCTCCTCACGTCCGCCTGGTGAAGCGGACCTTGCCGTGCTTGTCGAGGGAGTGCTGGAACGTCGGGTCGTGGATGCGTCGGTGGTGGGGCGGGCAGAGCAACCGACCCTTCTCGACGCTCGTCCCGCCGCCCTCACCCCAGGACACCTCGTCGTGGTGGGCCTCGGTCATCGCAGGTGGGGCGTCGCAGCCGGCGGCGGTGCACCCGCCGTCGCGGACCCCCATCGCGATCCGTTGGGCCTCGGTGTGGAAGCGCCGCTTGCGGCCCACGTCAAGCGGCACGCTCGGTCCGCCGAGCACCACGGGGATGATGCCCGCGCGGCAGGCGATCCGTCGCGCCTCGCCGGCGCTGATGCGTCCGCCGGTGTCGAGCGAGGCCGCCTTGATACCGCCGAGCAGGGTCTCGAGGTCCATGGTCACGACCACCGTTGCGGCCACGCCGCCGGCCTTGGGCGCCGGCGCCGACGATCGGGTCTCGATGTAGTCCATGAACGCCCGGCCCACCCGGTGCCGGCTCAGCGGCGCGGGCCGCTCCTCGTCCGTCACAGCTCCGGTCGCGCCCTTCCTGCACTCGCGTGCGACGCGGGCCTTCAGGTCCTTCATGAGCATCGCGCCGTAGCGCGACGGAATGGTGAAGCGACCGTGGCACGTGCCGTGCCCGTCGTCGACCATGGTGAACGAGGCTGCAGCCACGGCGTCGGCCTCCTCGCCCTCGAGGCGGCGCGCCTCCTCCGCGTCAGCGGCCGCGGGGTCGACCGCCTCGAGCACCCGGCGCCCCAGCGTGCGGAGGTCCTTCGCGTCGTGCTCGGCCGCCTTGTCGAGCAGGAACCGGGTCGCAGCGGCCGGCACCCACTCCTCCACCGCGTCGGGCAGGTCGTCCACCGCGTCGACGATCACGCGGGCCTGGTCGCTGCGCAGGTCGCCGGTCGCCAGCCCGTGGGCGACCTCGTCGTGGTCCTCCAGTGCCTTCGCCAGCCGCGCCGTCCGGTGCGCCTCGGCACGGGTGGTTCGGGTCGCGTGCGACCACCAGTTGGTCGTCGACGTCGCCCCGGTGCCCATCCCGGCACCCACCGCCTCCGCCTGCCGCAGGACGCGCATCAGCAGCGCGTCGAGCTGGCCCCGGACCCGGGTCAGCGACAGCAGCGCCGCCTCCGTGTCCTGGGTCGACATCGACCACAGCGGCCGCTCGGACAGTGACGCGAGGTCGGCCTCCAGCCACCGCGCGAACGCCACCACGTCGTGGTCGTCGAAGTGCGCGATCGCTGTCATGCACGCACTCTTCCAGAGGGCACCGACACTGAGGGCGGGTCGCTGACCGGTCCTGTGGAACAGTCCAGTGGTAGATCGATCCCTCGCCTGTCGGCACCTTCGAGGAGACCCCCTGAAGACCGAGTACCACGCCTTCGTCGACGGAGATGTCGGACGATGCGGCGCCATCCTTCGCCACCTCGAGCCGCGGAGCCTGCGGACGCGCACAGTGTTCAAGATGGGCGAGGACGGTCCCCTCTACCTCGTGGACCACGTCGTCGATCACGACGGTGACGCTCGACGGTGGCGACGGTTCGCGTACGCCTCGCCCAGCTCGGAGAGCCAGCACTACGGCACACGAGATGCCGACGGCACGGTCCACGTGGACGGCGCGCCGGCGCCGTCGCTCACCGACACGATCGGCGCCTATGGCGAGCACCTGGTCCTGAGGCAGATGCTTCGCGACGATGCGGACGCCGTGTCCTACCTGCAGTTCGACGAGAGCGAGCCCGACCAGGACCCACAGGCGGCGGAGCTGCACAGGATCGGGATCGAGGCCACGCAGCTGCTGGACGGCTCCAGCGTGGACGCCGAGCGCATCCAGCTCGTCCTGGCCGGACACCGCACCAACGCGCACTGGTGCATCGACGGTGTCGTCGTGAAGTCCGACTGGTGTGGCGCTCAGTCGTTCTTGGTCGACGACCTCGACGCTCTCCGCGCGGGGCTCGACTCGGAGGTGGCGGCGCGGATCAGCGAGTTCGCTGAGCAAGCGGCCGACGGAGGCAGCGACTAGCCGCGGGGCTCGAGACCGCATCCAGCTGGACCACCCGTGAACGGCGGCCGGAGCCCCAGGGTCGAGTCAGTCCTGCTCCTCCGACGGCGGGTCGAGGGAGTGGAGCAGCGTGTGCTGCAGCTTGCTCCATTGGTTGCTCCAGGCCTGGAGCGGCGCCAGCGAACGCTCGAGGACCTCGAGCTGGTCGTCCAGGACGGACAGCTCGGCCTCGATGGCCTGGATGGTCAACCGCTTGGCGCGGATCTCCCTCATGACGATCTCGAGCTCGGCTCCGACCTGCGGGGCCGACTCGACGACCTCCCGCATGGACGTGAGCATGTGGTCGGCCGTCGAGAGGACCGACCCGGGGACGACCGCCTGCGCACCCGCCCCTCCCACCTTGGCGATCTGCTCCACCAGCATCCGTGTGCTGCTCAAGAACCGGTCCGTCGCCGAGTGCACGATGCCCGGGTGGTTCTTGTGGTCCTGCGGCGGCCCGTCGCCGGACCCCTCGGCCTCCACGCTGTCGTCCTGGTCCATGTCTCCCAGTGTCGCGCACGTCCGGCGCGGCTGGCCGCCGCTCACGCCCAGGGGTCGGTGATCCCCCGCAGCATCCGCATCGTCTCCTCGAGCTCCCTCATCCGTGCGGTGCCGACGTGCTCCTCCCACTCCCCGAGCGCCCGGGCGACCTCGGCGTTCGCCTCGGCGCCGACGGTGCGGGCGCGGTCGGTGAGGCGGACGAGCTTGGCGCGGCCGTCGGCGGGATCGGGGACGCGCTCGACGTAGCCGGCACGTTCGAGCTGGTCGACGAGGGACGTGGCGGACTGCTTGGTCGTGCGCGCCCGGGCGGCGAGCGTGACCACCCGGGTCCCGTCGGGATCGATCTGCGCCATCAGCCGCGCCTGCGTCGGCGTCAGGTCGTCGGCGCCGGCGGCGACAGCGGCGTCGTACGCCCGCGCCTCCAGCGACCGGGAGGCGACGTACATCAGCACTCCCACGTTGGGGTCTGGAGAGGGCGTTGACGTGTGCGTGGCCACAGGTGCATATTAGTCAGACAGTCTGACCAATTGTGGGAGGCGCGTCATGGACACCGACACGATCTGGCGCCACGTCGACACCGAACGGGCCGCGCTGGCCGACCTCCTCGAAACGCTGCCGGACGACGCGTGGCGGGTGCCCTCGCTGTGCGAGGCCTGGACCGTGCGCGACGTGGCGGCGCACCTCTGCTTCGCCCAGGCGCGCGTCCGCGACGTGCTCGGACCGGCGCTCCGGTCGGGCCTGCGCTACCACGCGACGATCCGCGACACCGCGATCGACAGCCCGCTGACGCACGAGCAGGTCGTGGCCACGCTGCGTGGGTTCGTCGGCTCGCGGCGCAAGGTCCCGGGCGTCTCCGACCTCGAGCCCTTGCTCGACCTCCTGGTCCACACCCAGGACATCTGCGTCCCACTCGGCCTCGACCACCCGGTGCCGCAGGACGCGGCCGTCGCGGCGCTGGAGCGGACGATCTGGTGGTCGCGACGCTTCCCGCTCGGGCCCCGGCTCCGCGGCTTCCACCTGGTCGCCACCGACGTGGCGTGGGAGTGGGGCTCCGGTCGCCGGGTCGAGGGGGAGGTCCGGTGGCTCCTCCTCGCCGCCGCGGGTCGCTCGGTCGCGCACGAGCACCTCAGCGGGGACGTGCGTGCCCTCGCCTGAGCGTGACCAGCGGGCTCAGGCCACGGCCGCCGGCACGGCCACCTGCCGCGCCGACCGCCGCGGCAGCCAGCGCACCGCGCGGAAGGTCTCCTCCGACGAGCCGTAGACGAGCAGCGCGAGGAAGACGCCGTACACCGGCAGGTGGCCGACCATCTCGGTCTGGCCGAAGAGGAGAAGCGTCGCGTTGAAGGGCACCATCGCGACGAGCACGGCCACCTGCGGGAAGGCGCCCGAGATGACGAGCAGCCCGAACAGCAGCTCCGTGGCTCCGGCGATCGCGACGAAGGTCTCCGGCGAGACGTGGACGCCGACGAGCGCGAAGACGTCGAGCGCCGGGTAGCGCTCGAGGGTGTCGACGGCCATCGCCGGGTTGGTGAGCTTCTCGGAGAAGGCGAGCACGATCAGTGCGGCGCCGACGCCGAGGCGCAGCCACAGCAGCGCCCAGCGCAGCTGCGCGCGCGACGGGTGGGCAGCGCCGTGGGCGTCAGGACCGGGCGGTACGACGACCAGGAAGGCCGCGACAGCCGCGAGGTTGGCGCACTCGCCGAGCGCCGTGAAGCCGGCCACCAGGGCGAGCGCCGGGGCGAGGCCGAGGACCAGCGCGGCGGCCGTGCGCAGCTGCCAGCCGGTGACCAGCCAGATGCCGAGCGCAGCCTCGACGAGCAGCAGTGCGTTGCCGCCCGGGCCGGAGAGGTGGTCGTTGGACGGCGTGATGAAGGCACCCGTCGCGGCCAGCGCGAGCAGCGCGACGCCGAGGTGGATCCCGAGCAGGCGCGGCACCCACGGCACCAGCCGGCCCAGCGGACGGAGCACCGGCAGCTCGGGGCGGTCGACCCGGAGGGCGATCGCACGCCACGCCACGGCCACGACGACGACGGCAGCGGTCAGCACGAGCGGCAGCGGCGAGAAGAAGAACGACCAGTCCCCGGCCTGCTGGGACTCGACGAACCAACGCTCGTGGGTGGGCAGGGCAGGCACGAGCACGGCTTCCGGGAGGGTCATGGCTCCACCCTCGTCGGAGGTGAGGGACGCGGTGAGCGGGACAAGGTCCGCAGGTGGCCGGGACCTTGGACCCGAGTCCGCGAGCAGAGCTCTCCAGCAGGGCCGTCCAGCAGGGCCGTCGACGTACGCTCGCGGCATGCCACGTCTCCCGCTGCGCGGCCAGCAGCTCCTGTCCACCGCGGGCGTCCGCACCCGGGCCCGGCCCCACGACGACCCGCACGACCTCGACCGTCCTGCCGGTCCGCCGACGGGTCGGACGATGCTCGGCGAGCTCGGGGCCGGCCTCGACGCGGCCCGCCTGGTCGGCGCCGTCCCGCGGCTGGCCGGGGCTCCCCGCGGCGACGGCCACCTCGTGGTCGACATCCCCGGGTGGAAGGCGCCCGAGCTGACCGGTGCGCCGCTGCGCGCCTACCTCTCCCGACTCGGGTACGACGCCCGCGGCTGGGGCTTCGGCACCAACACCGGCGACCCGCGCCGCGACGTCGAGCGGCTGTCGGAGCGGGTCCGCGACCTGGTCGACGAGGCGGGCCGGCCCGCCTCGCTGGTGGGCTGGAGCCTCGGCGGCGTGATCGCCCGCGAGGTCGCCCGACGGCACCCCGACGTCGTACGTCGCGTCATCACCTACGGCACGCCCGTGGCCGGCGGTGCCCGCCACACCAGCGTGGCCCGCGCCTCCAGCGCGGGTGGGGACGCCGACGCCGACCGCGTCGCCCGCCGACTGGACGCCGCCTCGCCGATCCGCGTGCCGCTCACGGTCCTGTTCTCCCGGCGCGACGGCGTCGTCTCGTGGCAGGCGTGCATCGACCGCTCCACGCCGCAGGCGGAGCACGTCGAGGTGGCGTCGACGCACCTCGGGATGGGGTTCGACCCCGACGTGTGGCGCATCGTGGCCGACCGACTGGCGCGCTCCTGACTCAGCCGGGCGGAGCGAGCTCGATCGAGCCGCTCGCCACCTCGCCGCGCACGGTCTCGTCGGTCATCCCGGCGCGGCGCAGGAGGCGCAGGATGGGCTCGTTGTCCGCCATCATCTCGGCCCGGAACCGCTTCACCCCCACCTCGACCGCCCGCGCGGTGAGCACGCGCAGCAGGGCGGTGGCGAGCCCGCGGCCGTGCCACGTGTCCGCGACCGTGATCGCCAGCTCGGCGTCGTCGGGAGCGGAGGCGTAGCGGATGAAGCGTGCGACGCCGATGATGTAGGTCTCGTCGTCCGGGGAGTGGGCGACGTACGCCTCGTGGCCCACGTGGTCGACGGCGGTGAAGTAGGCCGCCTGGCTGTCGGTCAGCCGTGGGGTGCCCGTCAGGAACCGCCGGTACTGCGACTGCTCGCTCATCAGCGCGAACGCGCGCTGCAGCTCGAAGGCGTCGCTGTCGTGGATCGGCCGGACCCGGACCACGTCGCCGCTGCGGAGCTCCACCTCGCACGCGCCGTCCATCGGCGACTAGCCCAGCGGCGGGAGGGTGACGACCTGGCCGGCGTAGGACAGCCCGGCCCCGAACGCGATGAGCAGTGCGGTCTGGCCGGCCTCCGCCTCCTCCTTGCGCAGCATCGCCTCCATCGCGAGCGGCACGGACGCGGCCGAGGTGTTGCCCGAGTCGATGACGTCGGTGGCGATGGCGACGGAGTCGGGGATCTGGATGTTCTTGGCCAGGGTCTGGGTGATCCGCAGGTTGGCCTGGTGCGGGATGAAGGCGTCGAGCTCGTCGACGGAGACGCCGGCCAGGTCGAGCGCCTCGTGGGCCACCTTCGCCATCGCGAACGGCGCCCAGCGGAAGACGGCCGTGCCTTCCATCTGGACCACCGGGTGGTCGACCTCGGAGTGCCCGCCGAGGCAGCTCGGCGTCTGCGTGATGACGTGGGACTGCGAGCCGTCGGAGCCCCACGCGGTCGGACCGATGCCGGGGACCTCGGACGGACCCACCACGACCGCGCCGGCGCCGTCGGCGAAGATGAACGCCGTGCCCCGGTCGGTCGGGTCCATGAAGCGGCTCAGCTGCTCGACCCCGATCACGAGCACGTGGCTCTCGGCGCCGGATCGCACCATCGACGCGGCCAGGTTGAGGGCGTGGCAGAAGCCTGCGCATCCAGCGGAGATGTCGAACGCGGCCGCGGTGATCCCGAGCGCGGTCGCGACCTGCGGCGCCGACGCGGGCGTGTGCTCGGGGTGGGTCGAGGTCGCGACGATGACGCAGCCGACCTGCTCGGGGCCGACGCCCGCGGCCGCGAGTGCCTTCTCGGCCGCCGAGACCGACATCCCGATGAGCGTCTCGTCCTCACCCGCGAAGCGGCGCGTGCGGATGCCCGACCGGGTCTGGATCCACTCGTCGGAGGAGTCCAGCACCTCGCAGATCTCGTCGTTGGTCACGAGCCGCTCGGGCCGATGGACACCGAGGCCCAGCATCGCGGCGTGCGTGAGCTCGGTGGGCTGCTGGATCGTCATGGCGCGAGCATAGGCAGATCGGCGGCCAGCGCTACTTCTCGCCGGCGGGCTGGGTCTCGGGGATCGGCGAGTCAGGTACCTCGCCGGGGTCGATCGGGGCGACACCGGGGTCACCGGACGGGACGACGTCGGGGTCGGACTCGGGCTCGACTGGTGTGGTGGTCATCTGCAAGTCCTACGCCGGCCCGGCGGACGTCGCAACGACTCCCCACCCGAAGTGGTGGGGCGCAGGACCGACACGGACGGGCGCGGCCTCAGCCGAGCAGGGCGATCGTCCGCTCGTCGGGCCCTCCGTCGAAGAAGCGGTCCAGGACGTCGGGGAAGACCCGCTGGTGGGGGTCGGCGCGCGCGAAGAGCGTCATCGACGAGCGGAGCTTCATCGCGTCGACCGACCCGAGCACCCGCTCGGCGGTCGAGCCGTCGTCCAGCTCGAGCAGGGCGCGGCAGCACGCGAGCAGGCGCGGGCCGAGCACCTCGTGGTCGACGTATGCCCGGGCCTCCTCGAGGCCGGCGAGCTCGTAGTGCTTCGCGGTCGGGCTCTGGCCCAGGCCGGCCACCTGCGGGAACACGAACCACATCCAGTGGCTCGTCTTCCGGCCGGCCCTCAGCTCCGACAGCGCCCGGTCGTAGGTGGCGTGGTCGTCCTGCGCGGCGACGAAACGGTCGAGGTCCATGCGCTCAGTGTCTCCCGGGGCGTGGCTACGTTGGCCGGGTGCCCGACACCCCGACCCGTGCCGTCCGGCTCGGCGCCCTCGTCCTCCTGCTCCGCCCGACCTACGTCGCCGCCGAGGTGGTCACGGCCGCCGCGACGACCGGCGGCTACAGCTTCCTCGCCGACTCGGTGAGCAGGCTCGGCGAGGTCGGGTGCACGGCGGCGTACTGCTCACCGCGCCACGAGGTGATGAACGGCGCGTTCATGGTCTACGGCGTCGCGCTCGCCGGCGGGGCGCTGCTGCTGGCGAGGCCGCTCGGACCGTGGGCGACCGGCCTGCTCGTGGTCTCGGGGCTCAGCTCGTACGCCACGGGGCTCGCGCCGCTCGACCAGGACGCCACGCTGCACGCGCTCGCCGCGACTCCGCTGTTCGTCGCCCAGCCGCTGGCGCTGCTGCTCCTCGGCCACCGCGTCCGGAGGACCCGGCCGCGGCTGGCGAAAGCGCTGCTCGCCACCGGCGTCCTCACCGCCGCGGCGGCGGTGGGATTCGTGCTCTCCGCCGAGGGCCGTGCGGCGGGTGCGCTCGAGCGGGCCGCGCTGTGGCCCGTGCTGCTCGCCCTGGCGGCGTACGCCTGGGCGGTCGGGGTGCGTGGCACCCCGACCCGGACCGCTCAGTAGCGCTTGGCGCCGCGGCGCTCCTGCATCTTCTGCACGGCCTGCTTGATCTTGGCCTGGTTGTGGGGCTTGCGCGCCTCGTCGTAGACCTTCTTGGCGATGCCGAAGGCCGCCATCTTCTTTGCCATACCCATGCCTGGACCGTACCCAGAAGCGGCAAGGCGATCCCCACCCATCCGTGACCCGGGTCACTCCGAACCACTGGGGAGCCGCCATCCGGGCGGGCACGCCGACGAAGGGTCCCAGACCGATGCGCCTCCCCTCTCTCCGCCGTCCGTCCCCCTCCCCGGCCGACCGCGGCTGACCCTCACGTCGGGCAGGCCGCGCGGTAGACATGGACCATGCGCCTGCTCGAGCACCTGGTCGACCGGCTGCGCGACGCGCTCGCCGGTCGGCCGGCGCCGGGTCGGGAACCGCTGTCACCCGACCCGCTGCGCGGTGCGCAGGCCGGCGCGTTCCGTGGGGTGCGCGCCGGCCTCGTACAACCCGATCGGACCACCTGCGGATCGGCCTGCCTCGTCGTCGCGCGGATGCTGGGCGACGACGACTACGCCCAGTGGCTCGGGACCGGTGAGGTCACCGGGCGCCCACGCGACCCCCGTCCGCGAGACCGCCGCTTCGCCGACGAGGTCCTCGCCACGCACGTGCGCACCAACCGCTGGTACTGCGCCTCCGGGGCGCTGCAGGTCGCATGGCCGCGCGCCCTCGGCACCGCTCCGTGGGCCCTGGCGCACGAGCTGAGCGTCACCGGCGGGACGTCCCCACCGGGCACCCGCCACCGCGTCCGGTCGGTCTCGCCGCGACGCCGCGAGGAGGCGTACGACGACGTGGTGCACGCCGTCTCGCTCGGGCACGCCGTGCCGCTCTACGTCGGCAACCGGTCGCTGCCGCGCCACGTCGTGCTGGTCGTCGGCCCGGTCATCGGCGGCGACGACGGGCTGACGGCGTACGACCCGGCGACGGGCCGACCGGCGACGATCACGCGGGACGCCTTCGAGCGTGGCGCCCTCCGAATCTCGGGGTGGTCGGAGCCGTGGTTCGCGGTCCTGCCGGCAGGACGTACGGCACACTGACCGCGTGACCACGAAGATCTCCGTCGCCGGCCTCGGCTACGTCGGCCTGTCCATGGCCGTGCTGCTGGCCCGGCACAACACCGTCGTCGGCCTCGACCTCGACGCCCCGCGCATCGACACCCTGCGCCGCGGCGAGAGCCCGATCCACGACGACGACATCTCCCGTTTCCTGGCCGAGGAGGAGCTCGACGTCACCTTCACGACCGACGCCGAGGAGGCGCACACCGGCGCCGACTTCGTCATCATCGCGACGCCGACCAACTACGACCCCGTCACCAACTACTTCGACACCAGCTCGATCGAGGGCGTCATGCGCGACGTCCACCGCATCGAGCCCCGCGCGACCATGGTCGTGAAGTCCACCGTGCCGGTGGGCTACATCGAGGACGTCCGCGCGCGCCTGGGCATCGAGGGCGTCATCTTCTCCCCCGAGTTCCTGCGCGAGGGGCGGGCGCTGCACGACAACCTGTACCCGGCGCGGATCGTCGTCGGCGAGGACTCCGAGCGGGCCCGCGCCTTCGCCGAGCTGCTGGTCAAGGGCGCCGAGGCCGACGACGTGCCCGTGCTCTTCACCGAGCCCACCGAGGCCGAGGCCATCAAGCTCTTCGCCAACACCTACCTCGCGATGCGGGTGGCCTACTTCAACGAGCTCGACTCCTTCGCACTGTCCCGCGGCCTCGACAGCCGGCAGATCATCGACGGCGTCGGCCTCGACCCGCGCATCGGGACGCACTACAACAACCCGTCGTTCGGCTACGGCGGCTACTGCCTGCCGAAGGACACCAAGCAGCTGCTGGCCAACTACTCCGACGTCCCGCAGACGCTGATCTCCGCCATCGTCGAGGCCAACACCACCCGCAAGGACTTCATCGCCTTCGACATCCTCGACCGTGCGCCGCAGGTCGTGGGCATCCACCGGCTGATCATGAAGGCAGGCTCCGACAACTTCCGCGAGTCGTCGGTGCAGGGGATCATGAAGCGGCTCAAGGGCAAGGGCGTCGAGGTCGTCGTCTACGAGCCCGAGCTCGACGTCGAGGAGTGGTTCGGCTCCGAGGTCACCGATGACCTCGCCTCCTTCAAGGAGCGCGCCGACGTCATCGTCGCCAACCGGATGGTCGAGGAGCTCGCCGACGTGCAGGACAAGGTCTACACGCGCGACCTCTTCGGCGCCGACTGACCGACCTCCCCCCTTCCAAGCGGCAGGAAGCACCCGGTCAGCGCCTCCAAACGGCAGGAAGCGCCCGGTCAGTGCCGCCAAACGGCAGGAAGCGCCCGGTCGGCGTCAGCGGCGGCGGCCGAAGAGCCCGCGCCGGTGGTCGCCGTCCCCGTTGACGGGAGCCGTCGGGTCGTCGGCGGGCTCGCGCGAACCCGCCCCGTGGGCGAGCGCCTTGCGCAGCCGACGCTCGGACTTGTCGGGGTCCATCGGCGGGCGGGCGCCGAGCACGAACCGCTCGACGACGCGCTCGGCGACCGGCACCCAGCCGACCGACGTCGCGGGGTAGGTCTTCACGCCGAACGACTCCTCGAGCAGCGCCTCCGGGTCGTCGCCGGGAGCGGCGAGGCGACCGACGCGGGCCAGCGCCGACGTCCGTTCGAGCCGCGCGGCCGCGCCCGAGTCGTACGACAGCACGCGGGCGCCGTGGTGGGTGCGCTCGAGGTCGTCGAGGAGGGCAGCCAGCGCGGCCGGGAGCGGCGCGAGCGACACGTCGGGCAGCGTCAGCACGAACTCGGCCTCGGAGCCGTTCGGCGCCTCCTCGACGAGGCGCACCCGCGGCTCGTGGACGAACGAACGGTGCACCAGGCGGGTCTCCAGCACCGGGTCCTCGACGGGCTGCACGCGGTCGTCGTGGACGGATCCCCACGGCCCGACGACGGTGACCCGGAGATCGGGCACGTCGCCGTCGAGCAGCGAGTCGACGACGTGGATGGTCTCGTCGGCGGGCCCGGCCTGGAGGACGACCTCGAGGTAGGGCACCTGGTAGGTGCGGCCGCGGCGGTTGCGCTTGGGGCGCATCGTCGGCACGAGGTCGGCGAGGTAGGGGTCGTTGAACCGGTTGACCTGCTCGGCCCGGCGCAGCACCTGCGAGCGCCCGAGGTGCCAGCTGCGGGCCTCGCGGTCGACGACGAAGACGCCGCCGGCCTGGGCGAGCGAGTGCCCGAGGTGCATGTCCTCCCCGAGGCGCAGGGTGCGGTCGAAGCCGTCGGAGTCGAGGTAGAGCGCCTTCGTCACCGAGCCGGTCATCCCGATGTGGTAGCGCTGGGCGCGCGGGCCGGCTGTGCGGAGGTCGTCGGTCTTGGCCCAGTAGTCCTCGACCCACTGGTGCGGCTCGTGCTCCTGGCCGGGGAAGAGGTCGCCCGCCTCGCCGGCCGCCACCCGGTCGCGCACGACGGCCGGGTCGACCTCGAGCAGGGTGGTCGGGTCGACGAAGAGCTTGGCGCCGCCCGGGACGGCGTAGTCGACGAGGTGGTGCCACCGGGCGTGCGCCTCGACCTCCTCGCGGTAGGCCAGCATGTCGGCGTCGTACCAGTGCAGGACGTCGCCGTCGGCCGCGAGCGCGCCGAGGTGGCAGGCGTTGGCGCGGCCCCAGCCCTCCTCGACCCGGATCAGCCGGGTGTGGTCGGGGCGGACCTCCGGCAGCTCCTGCGGCGGCGAGCTCTGGTCGTCGACGACGAGCACTTCGAGCAGGTGCGAGGGGTAGGACTGCGCGGCGAGCCCGGCGAGGACATAGGGCAGCGTGTGCTGGTAGTTGAACGTCGGGACGACGACGGTGACCGACAGCGTCGGCTCCCAGTCGCCGAGCGTCGCAGGGGTCAGCGACCCCCAGTCGTTGTGCCGCACCACCGGCTGCCGCGCCATGTCCTAGCTCCCCCCTGTCGAGTCCGGGCCAGTCCGGTCGAGCGGGTCGACCTCCAACGCCAGGCTGGGCTGGAAGCCCGGCCACTCCGAGGCAACGATGTCAGGTCGGCGGAACTCCTCGTCGTCGCGCTGCCACGTGTGTCCCGCGCCGGTGCGGCGCAGGACGTAGCCGAGGCCGTGGGTGCGGTAGATCCGGCCGCCCGCCGCCTCGACGCCCGAGAGCAGCTGCGCGTCGACGTACCTGCGGACCCGGCGGAAGTCGCCGAGCGCGTGCAGCGTGCCGCGGTCGAGCAGCAGGGTGCCGCCGGCGACGAAGCGGGCGAAGAGCTCCGAGGGGTGGCGGCGCCGCACGGTGAGGGCCTCGCGGTCCGCGTTGGCGTGCAGGTAGACGAACTCCGAGGGCATCCCGACCACGTCGGCGCCGGAAAAGCGGCGGGCCATCAGCAGGTCGTGGACGGCGTCGGGGGCGTACCAGTCGTCGTCGTCGACCTTGAGCAGCACCTCGCTCGACGCGGCCCGCGCCGCGGCGGTGAGGACGTCGCCGAAGAAGGCCGACCCGTCGAAGGTCAGGACCTGGTGCGGCCGGTCGCCGAGGGCCCGGCGTACGGCGTCGCGGTCGGGCTCGAAGCCGTGCGCGGCGAGCACCAGCTCGACCTCCGCGCCCCGCTGCCGGGCGACCTGCCGCAGGGCGAAGTCGAGCATCTCGGGCCGCTTGGTCGACAGCAGCGCGCTGACCGCCGGCAGCCCGACGTGGCGCACACCGGCGCGCGAGGCCAGCGCCGACCTCCACGCCAGGGTCGAGTGGTGGTCGAAGGCCGCGCGGCGCACGGCCAGGCTGTGCTCCTCGCGCCGGAGCGGGTCGTCGAGGTCCACCTCGGCGTCGAGGGCGGCCGCGAGCGGCGGCGCCACGTCGAGCACGCCCTCGGTGACGACCGGCACGCCGGAGATCGCCAGCGCCAGCACGTCGGCGGTGGGGGTGTCGGCGGGGAGGCGCACGCCCTGGAAGGCGCGCGCGGCGGCGACGACGCCCTCGGTGACCGGGCCCGGACCGGCACGGTCGACGAGCCGGGCGAGGTCGACGACGGGGTGGTCCCAGTCCTTGCGGAAGCCGATCGGGTTGAAGACCCGCTCGTCGACCGGCTCGGGACCCGGGTCGGTGACGACGGTCGGGGCGCGGTCGATGACGTGGTGCTCGGCGACGCTCTGCTGCGAGGTGGCTCCGCGGCGGGCGACCACCACGTCGGGCGGCACGTCGCGCTCGGCGTCGCCGGCGTCCGCGACGTCGCGCAGCAGCACCGACCGGGCGTCGAGACCCGGCGCGGCGGGGCGACCGGCGTACGCCACGACGAGGCCGCCGTGGGTGGTGTCACCGGGGCCGGCGGCCTGGCGGGCCATCTCCATCACCACGAGCCTGGGCGCGGGCGCCGGAGGCGAAGCGGGCGACCGTCAGGACGCCGCGGTCACCGGCCTCGCGGGCGGCGAGGTGCACCAGCCGCGGCCACTCCGGGCGCGGCACGAGCACCCACGGCACGGGCGAGTCGGTGAGCCAGCAGGCGACGGCCTTGCACTGCCCGAGGAGGGGTACGGCGCTGGCCATCCGTCGCAGCCGCGCGCGGTCGGCCGCCACGACGAGCACCGAGCCCCAGCCCTTGCGCGGCCCGTCGAGCGTGGACAGCGGGACGACGGTCGGCTCGAGGCCGGGCAGGTCCTCGATGCCGTGCAGCGCGTCGAGGGCGAGGCTGTCGGAGTCGTCGACCAGCACCAGCGTGGGTCCGGGCAGGCGGAGGTCGTGGAGAGGGTGGGTCACGGTCACACGTGCTCCTTCGGCCCTCGGTGCCTCAGGGCGGCGGGCAGCGAGTGCTGCACGAGCGGTCGGGGCTGGCGCCAGAGCCAGTCGCGGCTGACGTGGTCGATGATGTGGACGCCGGCCGGCGCGGTCACCTTCACGAGCCCGCCGAGTGCCTCGGGGTCACCGTTGCGGATCGCCTCGTCGACCTCGAACTCCCGCAGCTTGCGGTAGAGCCGGGTGTTGGTGAAGTCGACGCCGTCGCGGCGCCAGTGGGCGTACTCGTCGGCGTCGAGCCACTTCACCTCGACGACCAGCCCCTGCTGGAGCACGATCCGCTCGATGCCGGGCGGCTGCTCGCGCAGCTCCCAGTCGAAGGCCTTCACGAAGGTCGTGTCCGGGCCCATCGGGTAGACCCACGGCTCCAGGAAGCGCAGCGACAGGTCGAGCCAGCCGGTGGACTCGTCGACCACGGTCAGCGGGTGGCGCGGCATCGCGACGATCGCGCGGGTGGGCTGGAGCTGCCATGCCAGGTCGCGCAGGATCCCGGCGCCCTCGGGCGTGAGCACCATGTCGCCGTCCCACTTCATCGAGTAGGTCGTGCGGACGTGGGAGAAGCACCAGTTGTAGAAGTGGGTGAGCGAGTGGACGCTCGTGGCCGGCGTGGCGAGGTGCTCGCCACCGGCGCGCGCCACCTGGTGGGGGTAGTCCAGGACGGTGAGGCGGTCGGTGGCCCCGCACTGCTCGGCGACGGCGCGCGCGACGTCGGCGGTGCCGTCGTCGGAGCCGTTGTCGACGACCAGCACGTGGTCGACCGCCGAGAAGACCGGCGGCAGCACCCACGGCAGGTTGCGCGCCTCGTTGCGGACCCGGAAGACGCACGTCAGCCCGGGGACCAGCGGCTCGCCGGACGTCCAGGGCCACGTGACGTCGTACGCCGGGTCCCCCTCGAGGGAGGCGATGTCGGGCATCAGGCGGGCCGCTCCCGGCCGATCACCCGGCGCAGCTTCTGCCGGGCCGCGGGCGGCACCATCGCGCGGACTGCGTGCGGCACCCGGTCGGCGCCGCTGCGGGCGGCCTGTCCGGCCTCGCGCCGGGCCTCCGCGGCGGCGGCGCGCCGCTGGGCCACGACCGTCGAGTGGGCGAACGCCTCCGCCTCGGCGTACTGCTCGGCGTAGCCGGTGCGCAGCTGGTCGCACCACTCCTGGTTCTTCGCGGAGTCGTCGGCGGCGATCGAATCGAGCGCCTGCCACGTCTCGTCGGCGAGCTCGCGGAGCCGGTCGGGCACGCCGATGTCGTCCCAGGTCGCCGTGACGCGGCGCAGCGAGGGGTCGATGAAGCGGTGCACCTCGGCGATGTCGACGGCCATCGCGGTCTTCACACCGGCCAGGTCGAAGGCCTCGCCGAGGGCGAAGACCGGCTGCGTCCAGTCGTCGAGCAGGTCGCCGTAGTGGACGAAGGCGCGCTGCTGGCCGCGGGTGGCGCGCTCGGTGTGGAGCATCATGTTGACCCACGCGGCGGTGCGGGTGATCGCGCCCTGGTCGGAGCCCGCGCCGACCTTGCCGTAGTAGGCCTGCTTGGAGCCGACCACCTCGGTGACCGGGCGCAGCATGGTGACGTACGACGACGTGGCGCCGCAGCGGTCGGCCGCGGCCCGCCACAGGCCGAGGAACCAGGCCGCGCGGGGGTCCTTGACGACCAGCTCGTCGCCGAGGTCGAACTGTCCCTCCAGCCACGCGGTGACGCGCTCGCGGGTGGCGTGGTCACCGCTGGTGGTGCCGGTGTCGAGCCACGCGCGGGGCCGGGCGTCGGAGACCTGGACGTTGCTCCGGGCGAGGAGCTCGGTGTGCAGGTCGACGACCCAGCGCGGCTCGCCGAACCCCTTGGGGTTGGTGGCGTCGGCGACCACCTCGGGCTGGGGCACGTGCAGGCCGAGCGTGCGCAGGGTGCCGGCCATCGTGCTCGTGCCGCTGCGGCCCGAGCCGACGACGAACACGACGCGGCGACTGGTGGGCTCGGTCATGATCGGAGCCTATCGGGGGCGCCGGGCACCGCTCAGTGCTCGGGGGTCGCCCGCTCCTGCTGGGCCCGCGCGGCGGCGTCGGCCTCCAGGAAGGCCTCGTCCTGCTCGAGCTCCTCGCGCAGGGCGGACAGGCTCGAGCCGAGGTGGGCGCGGGCGGCCTCCGCCGTCGGGTCGTCGTCCGCGCCGGACGCGATGTCGCGCCACGACGTCTCCCCGGCGTCGACGCGGCGCTGGAGGCGCTCCTGGTCGGGGCCGAGCTCGCCGCGGCGGGCCTGCGCCTGGAGGTCGGCAATGCGGCGGGCCGACTCGGCGCGGAACTTGTCGCGCTCGGCGCTGAGGTGGGCGGCCAGGCGACGCAGCGACGCTGAGGCCTCGTTGGCCTGGCGGCGCGAGTCCTGGAGGGCGGCCTGCAGGCCGGGGTCGTCGGAGAGGGCCATCAGAATCCTTGCTGGGCGGAGTCGTCGGTGCGGTTGCCGGCCGAGGAGTGCTGGGCGGTGCTGATCGAGGTCAGCACGGCGTTGGCGCCGCCGAGGCCGGCGTTGACGTAGCGCAGGACCTTGAGCAGTGCCTGCGCCGCCTCGGTGAGCTTCTCGATCGCCCGCAGGCCGTCGTGGATCAGCTCCACGATGCGGCGGGCCTTGCCGGGTGCGGAGACGCCCGCCTTGAGCCAGCCGATCGGGCCCGCGAGACCCGAGATGATCAGCTCCTGGATGACGCCGTCGATGAAGTCGATGGCGATGACCAGCACGTCGAGGGTGGCCTTGCCGACCTCGATGACGTGGCCGAGCTGCTCGGCGATGTAGCCCGAGGCCTCCTGCTGGTCGGCGTGCATCTCACCGATGTCGGCCATCCGCGACGCCGCGGTGCTGCCGGCCGGTCCGGTCCACACGGAGGGGAGCTGCTGGCCCAGCGAGGTGTAGTTCTGGCCGACCCCGGCGCAGGCGTTGCCGACGTTGCCCCACGCGAGCTGCATGGACGACACGGCGTTGAAGTCACCGGCCACCGGCTTGAAGAGCGCCTCGAGCAGGCTCCAGCCGGTGATCTTGTCGACGATGCCGTCGATGGCCGGGATGATCAGGCCGCACTCGCCCTTCTTGTCCTCGATGTACTGGCCCTGGGTGCCCGGCGGGGTGCCGCCGGCCACCGCCGACAGCGGGTTGACGTGCTCGGTGATGGTGGTCATCGTCCGGCCCACTCCTGTGCGGTCTCGTCCTCGTCCTGGGACTGGTAGTCGTCGTAGCTGTCGAGGTCCTCGGCGTTGTCGCCGATCTCGGTGACGCTGTCGACCAGGTCGTTGACCTGCTCGACCGTCTCCTTGCCCTCGTTGTAGAGGTCGTTGTAGGTGCTGGCCGTGCTGCCGATGTCGCGGCGCCGGTCGTGGTCGGCGGAGTCGCGCGAGCGCGAGTCGGCGTAGGCGTCGTTGGCGCGCTCGCGGGCGTCCTCGGGGCTGGCGCCGTCAGCGATCGCGCGGTCGTACTCGTTGTTGTAGGCGTCCTCCGCGGTGCGGTTGATCCGGTCGTGGTTGATCGTGTCGGCGTGCCCGTCGATGCCGTCGGTCTTGGCGAACTGCAGCGCCTCCTCGTCGGAGTAGCCCAGCGAGCGGTAGTACTGGTACTCGTCCGTTCGGCGCTCGAAGGCGTCGGTGACCGCGTCGGAGGCGGCCTTCTGCGGGTCCATCCACGGCGGCGGCTTGTCGACGTCGTTGCCGGGCCTGACCTTGTCGCCCACCGCGGAGGCGCCGTCGGAGATGCCGGGGTGCTTGTCCTCGAGGTCGGGGATCCTGCTGCCGTCCTGCGGGGCGTTGGACAGCGGCCCGCCCGGGGTGTCGTTGCCGCTGCCGGCCGGCGCGTAGGGCGGGAAGCCGGCCGGGTCGGGGGCGAGCGCGCGGAAGCGGTCGTACGTCGCCTCGTCGGTGTCGAGGTAGTCGTCGCGCGAGTCGATGAAGGCGTCGCGCACCTTGTCGGCGACGGCGCGGGAGTCGCGCAGCCCGTCGTGGGCCGTGGCGACGGCCGACTCGTAGCTGCCCTGGAAGAGGTTGAGCACTCCGGAGAACGCGCCGAAGTTGCTGCAGGAGGCGCCGATGTAGTCGTCGATCGCGCCGATGTGGTCACGCTGCTGGGATGCGAGGCGCGACGACGCGGTCAGTGCGTCGGGGTCCACCTGGAAGCTCACGGGGCAGGTCCTTCGTCGATCTCGTCGAGACGGTCGTGGTCGACCCCAGTCCTACCCGACGAGGTCGCCGTCAAACCCCGGAACGCGCGATCAGACGGGCGATCCGGCCTTCTTCGCCCGCGACCTGACCCGGAACCAGCCGACGACCATCGCGAGCAGCACGACGAAGCCGACCGCCCACGCGAGCGTCGATCCCCACGCCCGCTCGACCGTCGTACGCCACTCGCCGCCCTGCTCGTAGACGGTGATCTCGTCGCCCTTCTCGACGTCGCCGAGGGGGCGCAGCTCGTAGAGGGCGGAGGCCTGCTCGCCGTCGGGCAGCTCGAAGACGACCGAGGAGTACTCCGTCGCTTGCTGGCCGGCCCGGCTCGGGCCGAGCTCCTCGAACCCGACCACCGTCGCCTGCTGCGTCTCGACGCCCGACGGCGGCTGCCGGCTGTCCCAGAAGTCGAAGAGCCGCCACCCGACCACGACGAGCATCACCAGCAGCAGGACCAGCGCGATCCACGTCATCCCGTGGTTGCTCGACCGGCCCCCGGAGAAGCCGCCCTCCGCGCCGGGCGCCCCCGGACGGTCGGGCACGGGGCGGTCGGGGACGGGACGCTCGTCGGCCATGGCGGAAGTCAACCACCCGATATCTGAGGACGTCGTGGACGGGTCGGGCCCTCCACCACGTGCGTGGCGTCCTCAGACATCTGCCTCAGAGGTGCTGGGGCTGGGCCCTGATCAGGTCGGCGTACCAGTGGAACGACTTCTTGGGAGTCCGCTGCTGCGTCTCGTAGTCGACGTGCACCAGGCCGAAGCGCTGGGTGTAGCCCTCGGCCCACTCGAAGTTGTCCATGAGCGACCAGCAGTAGTAGCCGCGGACGTCGACGCCGCGCTGGATGGCCTCGGAGACGGCGTTGACGTGGGCGCGGAGGTAGTCGATGCGCGCCTGGTCGTCGACGACGCCGTCCGCGTCGGGGCCGACGTTGTAGCTGCAGCCGGACTCGGTGATCACGATCGGCGGCAGGGCGGCGCGGAAGCGGGCGCGGAACATGACCAGCCACTCGCGCAGCGCGTCGGGGACGATCGGCCAGCCGAAGTCGGTGGTCGGGTAGCCGACGACCTCGCGCAGGTCGAAGGGGATCTCGGAGTCCTCGTCGGCGGCCGCGACCTTCAACGGGTTGTAGTAGTTGACGCCGTAGAAGTCGAGCGGCTGCCGGATCGTGGCCAGGTCGCCGTCGGCCATCACGCCCTCGAAGAGCGGCATCAGGTCGACGGGGTAGCGCCCGAGGAGCATCGGCTCGAGGAACGTGCCGTTCCAGAGGGCGTCGAAGATCTTGCTCATCCCGACGTCGGCGTCGTCGTCGCTGGCGGGCCAGATCGGGGCGTGGTTGTTGGCGCACCCGATCGACGTCGCCCCGGCCTGGCGCAGCTCGATGGCGGCGCGGCCATGGGCGAGGAGCAGGTGGTGGGCGGCCGGGAGGCAGTCGAACAGCATCGCCTTGCCGGGGGCGTGGGTGCCGAGGCCGTAGCCCAGGATCGAGGCGACGTTGGGCTCGTTGACCGGGATCCAGTGCGCCACGCGGTCGGCGAACCGCTCGCCGACGATGGCGGCGTACTCCGCGAAGCGCTCCACGGTGTCGCGGTTGAGCCAGCCGCCGTCGTCCTCGAGCGCCTGCGGGAGGTCCCAGTGGTAGAGCGTGACCATCGGCTCCTGGCCGTTGGCGAGCAGCGTGTCGATGAGCCGGTCGTAGAACGCCAGACCCTTCTCGTTGGCCGGGCCGCGGCCCGTCGGCTGGATCCGGGGCCAGGCGATCGAGAAGCGGTAGCCGCCCGTGCCGAGCTCCTTCATCAGCGCGACGTCCTCGTCGACGCGGTGGTAGTGGTCGCACGCGACCGCGCCGCTGCTGCCGTCGGCGACGCGTCCCGGCTCCGCGGTGAAGGTGTCCCAGATGCTCGGGCCTCGGCCGTCCTCGGCGACCGCACCCTCGATCTGGTAGCTCGCCGTGCTGGTGCCGAAGCGGAAGCCGGGAGGGAGCAGGGGGAAGTCCTGCGGGGGGTCTGCATGCGGGGGTGGCACATCCGCGAAGATATCGGCATGAGCATGGCCCTGTACGCCGGTTCAGACAGGTCGTCGGACACTGTCAAGGGGCGCTTGACCAGGCACTCCTTCTCGTTCGGGCCCCACTACGACCCCGCGAACCTGGGCTTCGGACCGCTCGTCTGCCACAACGACGACCGCCTCGATCCGTCCGCCGCGGACGTCGCCGGCTACCCCGAGCACCCGCACACCGAGCTCGAGATCGTCACCTGGGTCCTCGAGGGGGCGCTCGTGCACACCGACGTCGCCGGCGGCCGTCACGTCGTGGAGGCCGGCCGCGCCCAGGTCCTGTCCGCCGGCACCGGCGTCCGCCACAGCGAGGTCGCCGACGCGCAGTCGGGGCGCTGCGGGTTCGTCCAGGCCTGGCTCACCCCGTCCGCGCCGGGGGCCGTGCCGTCGTACGCCCTGGGCGAGGCGCCGCCGTCGTCGTCCGGACTGGTGGAGGTGGCGGGCGGCGACGGACTGCCGATCGGGACGACCGGCGCTCGGCTGCTGCTCGCGCGGCTGTCCCCCGGTGAGTCGGTGACGCTCCCCGACGACCCGCGCCAGCACGTCTTCGCGGCCACCGGGGGCGTCTCGCTCGACGGGCTCGACCTGCGCGCGGGCGACGCCGTGCGCCTCACCGACGAGCCGGGGCGCACGGTCCGCGCCAGCGAGCAGACCGAGCTCCTCGTCTGGTCCTTCGCCTGACCGCTGGTTGAGCAGGGCTCCGGGCGCCCTGCTCAACCAGCGGCTGTGCGAGCTACCGCTTCTTCTTGCCCTTCTTCCTGACGACTTTCAACTTCAGGGTCCGGCTGCTGGCTGCGGCGTACTCCTCAGTCGCGACAACGTGGACCCGGATGCGGTGCTTGCCGACCTTGAGCTTCGGCAGCGTGAGCGTCTTCCTCCCGGTCACCGAGCGGGTGCGGATCACCTTGCGGCCGTCGTACACCAGGACCGTCGAGGTGGCGGTGGAGCCGATCGCGACCCGGACCCTGGCCTTAACGCCCTCCTTGACCTTCGCCTTGACGAGCCTGGCGGTGACGCTCGGCGCGGCCCGCGTCACCTTGACCGTCGCGGTGGCGACGCTCGCGGCGACCGTCGGGGAGCCGCCGTAGGTCGCCGTCACCAGGTGGGTGCCGACGGGCGTGGTGGCCGGGAGAGTGAGGGTGGCGACGCCACCCGCGAGAGCCCCGGAGACGCTCGCCCCTGCGACCTCCACCGAGACGGTGCCGGCGACCGCGGCGTCCGCCGCGACGGTCACGGTCGCGGTGGTCGGGGTGCCGTACGTCGTCGCGGTGGCGCCGAGGCTCACCGAGGTCGTCGACGCGGCAGGCCCGCTCCAGGCCAGGGCGGGGGCGAACTCGGTCTGCACAGCGGCCCTGGCCTGCTGCTCGACGGCGAAGGCGTAGCCCAGCACCGCGGCGTCGTCCCAGGCCCGGCCGACGATCTGCACGTTGTTGGACTGGCCCTCGTCGTTGGAACCGATCGGCAGGATGGCTGTCGGCAGGCCGGGGCCCTGGGTGATGACGCCCGAGGCGCGATCGGAGCTCATGATCGCCGAGGCCGCGTCGTTGTTGCCGATGCTGGTGAGGAAGCCGGGGTAGATCACCGCGTCGACCGACGGACCGAACGCGGTGTCCATCCAGGACGCGGCGTTGACCTTGTAGGCGTCCCGACGGGCCAGCAGGTTGGCGACGCTCGCGTCGTCCATCGGGTTGTAGTTGTAGTTGCCGGAGACGTTGTAGGGCAGGTTGGCGGGGTTCTCCAGCAGCTGCTCGGCGGTCATCGGGAAGGTCGCCGGGCGCTCCTCCGCGATGTAGCGCTCCCAGCCCTCCGAGCCGGCGCTGCCCGAGGTCGGGAAGCTCGCGGCAGGCGGGTTGGTGGGCGCGATCGCGGCCCCCGCGGGCAGGGCGACGAGCGTGCCGCCCGCCGCCTCGATGGCTGCCCGGGCGTCGGCCAGCGCGACCGCACCAGCGCTGTCGTCGACGATCGCGTTGGAGGCGAAGGCGGTCGGCACGTAGCCGATGACCCTGCCCTCGAGGGCGTCGGCCTTGAGCGACGACTTCCACTCCGCCGGGCGCAGGCTGTTGTCGACGCGGCTGGTGAGCAGGTCGTCGGGGTTGTTGCCGGTCGTGCGGCTCGACGTGGCGTCCAGAAGTGACGCGACGTCGGTGACCGACTTGGCCATCGGGCCGGCGTAGTCCGTCGCCCAGGTCAGCGGCATGACGCCGTTGGTGCTGGCAAGGCCGTCGGTGCCGCGGAAGGTCGTCAGGCTGGCGCCGGTCGACGGGGCGTAGAGCGAGACGCCGGTCTGCGTGCCCATCGCCGCGGCCGCGAGGTCCGCGGCGACCGCGGTGGCCGAGCCGCCGCTGGAGCCGAACGACGTCTTGGACGGGTAGAGCGCGTTCCAGACCTGCTTGAAGCCGCTCTCGCTGAAGGAGCCGGAGTTGGCGAACTCCGAGAGCACGGTCTTGCCGATGATGACCGCGCCGGCCTCGCGGAGCTTGGCGACCTGCCAGGCGTCCTTCTTCGGCTCCCAGTCCTTCAGTGCGAGCGTGCCGCCGGAGGTGGGCATGTCCCGGGTGTCGTAGATGTCCTTGAGCGCGATCGGGATGCCCAGCAGGTCTCCGGTGCGACCCGCCCTGCGGGCCTCGTCGGCGGCCATCGCCTGGGCGACGGCGTCCTTCGCGACGGTGATGAACGAGTGGAAGCCGAGGGCACCGTCGTCGTAGGCCTCGATCCGGTCCAGGTAGGCCTTGGTGACCTGCATCGAGGTGACCTTGCCCGCGACCATGTCCGCCTGGAGCTCGGCGATGGTCTTGCCCGTGACGTCGTAGGCGACGTCGGTGGTGTGCTCGACCTCGGCGTCGGCGGCCGGCAGCTTCAGCGGCTCGGCGCCGGTGCAGGCAGCGGCGTACGACGAGAGGTCGACGTTCTGCAGGGTGCAGATCTCGTCGATCGTGAGCGCCGAGAGATCGGGCGTCGTCGCCAGCGCCTGGGTGTCCGTCACGATCTGGGAGGTGTCGCCGAGGGCTCCCACGACGACGTGCTGCAGCAGCGACTCGGTGGCGCCGGGCTCGACGGTGAGGGTGCGGATGAAGCCCAGGTCGTTCGCGCGGCTGCCGGTCGGCACGTAGGCGGTCTCGAACGGGTTGGACTGCTGGTCGCCCAGCGAGTCGACCCCGGTGCCGACGACGACGCCGGTCGGGCGGGTGTTGCCCGGGGTGGTCGCGGCGATCCACGTGTCGGCCGGGTCGACGGCCGCGTCGCCGCTTCCCGAGGCGCTGATCGTGGCCTTGTTGGGACTCGTCGTCGCCGTCAGGCCGGAACCCAGCGAACCGCCGAAGGACACCTCGAGGGTCACCGGCTCGGTCGAGGCGTTGGTGAAGGTGTCGAAGAAGCTCGTGGTGCTGCTCGCGCTGGCCACCTGGACCTTGCGCGTCATGAGCACGTCGCCGAGGCGGACGGACTTCGTCGAGGCGTACGAGCCGGGGCTGACCGCTGTCAGCCCGAAACCGCGCATCATCTGGTCGTTCATCCGCGGCTCCGCGCCGGCGGGTGCGTCGACGTGGACGAAGAGGTTGCCGAAGCCCTCCAGCCGGGACCCGCTGACGTTGCGGATCGAGCCGGTGTCGAGGCCGGGCCGACGGGCGTCGTTGATGTTGATCGTCGCGCCGTTGTCGGTGGCGACGCTGGTCAGCGCCTGGGTGGCGGGTGTGACGGCGAGGGCGCCGACGGCGACCGACGCGGCCGCCGGCAGGGCGACCAGACGGGCGGCGCGGCGCCCGGGGGTGACAGAGGGCATGGAGGATCGAGGGCCTTTCGAACGAGGGTGGGTGAACGCCCTGCATTCCTATGAGCCGCGCATGTCCGTCGAGGGCGGGCCTCATTTCGCGCATGTAACGTTTCAGACCCGGTCCGCGTCGCCTGCGTCGATATCTGAGGACACCGTGGTCGGTGAACGCCAGCTCTGACGACCACCACGTCCTCAGATATCGGTAGGGCCATCGCGACCGCCTGACCGCCCCGCCCCCGCCCAGCCCCGGTATCTAGGGACGAACCGGTAGGTCGATCGGCCCGCAGGCCTACCGGATCGTCCCTAGATACCCCGATGGCGGAGCCGACGAGTCGGGTCAGGGGATGAGGACCCCCGGGTTGAGGACCCCCACCGGGTCGAGCTCGGCCTTGACGGCGCGCAGCACCCGCACGCCGACGTCACCGATCTCCTGGGCGAACCACGGCTTGTGGTCGGTGCCGATGGCGTGGTGGTGGGTGATCGTGGCGCCCGCGGCGAGGATGGCGTCGCTGGCTGCAGCCTTCGCTGCCTGCCACTGGGCGAGGGGGTCCTCGGCCTCCCGGGCGGCGACGGTGAAGTAGAGCGAGCACCCGGTCTCGTAGACGTGCGATACGTGGCACAGCACCAGCGACCCGTCGCCGAGTGCGGCGGTGAGCGCAGCGCGTACGTCGGCGTGCAACCGCTCGCGGTTCGACCAGAAGGTCGCGGTCTCGAGGGTCTCGACGAGCACGCCGTGGTCGAGGAGCGCGTCGCGGAGGTAGGGCCCGTCGAAGCGACCGTGCGCCCACTTCTCCCCCGGCTCGGTGCCGAGCGGGGTGCCGCCGAGGTCGGCGAGGACCGCGGCGACGGCCGCTCGGCGCGCCTCGACGAAGGACTCGGTGCCCTCGTAGCCGGTGACCATCAGGCAGCCGGGGTCCTCGGCGCCGCCGATGGAGGAGGGGTCGGCGAGGTTGATCGCCGTCTCGGACTCGTCCGAGAGCCGCAGCACGGTCGGCAGCAGCCCGGCCTGGGCGAGGGTGCGCATCGCGTCGGAGCCGGCGTCGAATGACGGCCACCGCCAGCCCTCGTACGACGTCACGGCGGGCGCGCGTCGCACGCGCAGCGTGACGGAGGTGATGACGCCGAAGGCGCCCTCCGAGCCCAGCAGCAGCTGACGCAGGTCGGGCCCGGCGGCGTTGGCCGGCGACGACCCGAGGGTCAGTGACCCGGTCGGCGTCGCCGCGGTGAGACCGACGACCATCGCGTCGAACCGGCCGTAGCCCGCACTCGACTGCCCGCTCGAGCGGGTGGCCGCGAAGCCGCCGATCGAGGCATGCCGGAAGGACTGCGGGTAGTGCCCCAGTGTCAGGCCGTGCTCGGCGAGCAGCGCCTCGGCCTCGGGGCCGCGCAGGCCCGGCTCGAGGGTCGCGGTCATCGACACCTCGTCGACGGCGAGCAGCCGCTTCATCCGCACCAGGTCGAGGCTGACCACGCCGACGAAGCCCTCGCGGCGCGCGGCCAGCCCGCCGGTCACGCAGGTGCCACCGCCGAACGGCACGACCGCCACCCGGTTCTCGACCGCCCAGGCCAGGACGGCCTCCACCTCGCCGTGCCCGTCGGGCCGGACGACGGCGTCGGGTGCGTCGTCGAGGTCGCCGGCGCGGGCGCGCAGCAGGTCGGGGGTGGACTTGCCCCTCGTGCGCAGGGTCCGCGTGGCGTCGTCGGTGAGCACGTGCTCGGCGCCGACGACCGCCCGGAGGCCGTCGAGAAGCGCGTCGTCCAGGGCACATGCCGGCGGCGTCGCGCCCTCGACCGGCGGACGGTCCTGCAGCCCGAAGGCCAGCTCGACGAGCCCGAGCGCGGAGTCGGGCAGGACGGTGGCGGCCGCGGGGTCGCCCCAGCGCTGCGGGTGCATCTCGACGGTCGGCTCTGGAGGCATGCGTTACAGTGTGACAGATGTCGTCACTTCGTCACACCCAGCAGCAGAAGGGCCGGTCGGCCGGGGACCCGCGACTCGACGGCTACCTCGACGCCGCCCGCGACTGCATCCTCGACGTCGGCTGGCGGCGTACGACGCTCACCGAGGTCGCGAAGCGGACCGGCGTCTCCCGGATGACGATCTACCGCGCGTGGCCCGACATGGGGTCGCTGCTCGGCGACCTGATGACCCGCGAGTGGGTCGGCATCGCCGCCGCGACCCGCGTCGCCGCAGCCGACACGACGACCCCCGACGGCATCGCCGCCGCCGCGCTGTCGACGGTCCGGGCGCTGCGCGACAACGAGCTCTTCGTCCGGATCGTCGAGCTCGACCCCGACCTGATGCTGCCCTACCTGCTCCACCGCCGCGGCCGTTCACAGGAGGCGCTGGTCGAGATCCTCGCCGCCGAGATCGAGTCCGGCCAGGCCGCCGGCGCGATCCGTCCCGGCGACCCGGTCCTCATCGCCCGGTCGCTGACGCTGGCCGGGCACGGCTTCGTCTTCTCGGCGCTCACGATGACCGACGCGCACGTCGAGCTGGCCGACCTCGACGCGGAGTACGCCCGCCTGATCACCCGGACGCTGGAGCCCTGATGGAGCGCCGGATCACCCCCGGCCTGGCGGGCGTCCCCGCCGAGGTCGACGTGGTGGTCGTCGGCCTCGGCATCACCGGCGCGGGGGTCGCCCTCGACGCCGCCACCCGCGGCCTGACGGTGCTTGCCGTCGACGCCCGCGACCTGGCCTTCGGCACGTCGCGCTGGTCGTCCAAGCTCGTCCACGGCGGCCTGCGCTACCTCGCCCAGGGCCAGCTCGCCATCGCCCACGAGAGCGCCGTCGAGCGCGGCATCCTGATGGGCACCACGGCCCCGCACCTCGTCCACCCCCTGCCCATGCTGACCCCGCTCAACGACGCGATGCCCCGCAGCCGGACCGCCTTCACCTGGGGCGGGCTGCAGGCCGGCGACGTCCTCCGCCGCAGCGCGCACACCACCACGCGGACGCTCCCCCGCCCCCGCCGGCTCAACGCCACCGAGGCGCTCGGCCTCGCGCCCGCGCTGCGCGCCGACACGCTCCGGGGCGGGCTGCTCGCCTGGGACGGGCAGCTCGAGGACGACGCCCGTCTCGTCGTCACGGTGGCGCGCACCGCGGCGTCGTACGGCGCCCACGTGCGCACGCGGGCCCGCGTGACCGCCGCGACCGGCACCGCCGTCACGGTGCGCGACGAGCTCACCGGGGCGTCGTACGACGTCCGCGCGCGAGCGGTCGTCAACGCGACCGGCGTCTGGGCCGGCGACCTCGACGCGCAGGTGCGACTGCGGCCGAGCCGCGGCACCCACCTCGTCCTGCGCGGGTCGGCGCTGCCGCACACCCGGGTCGCGGTGATGGTGCCGATCCCCGGCACGAGCGCGCGCTTCGCGATGGTCCTGCCCCAGCCAGACGGCACGATCTACGTCGGCCTCACCGACGAGCCGGTCAGCGGACCCGTGCCCGACGTGCCGCAGCCGAGCGACGGCGAGATCGACTTCCTGCTCGGCGTGGTGGCCTCCGCGTTCACCGCCCCGCCGACGCGGGCTGACGTCGTCGGCGCCTTCGCCGGCCTGCGGCCGCTGCTCGAGGTCGCGGGCGCCGACGCGACCTCCGACCTGTCGCGCCGGCACGCCATCCTCACCTCGGCCACGGGCGTCACGACGGTCGTGGGCGGCAAGCTCACCACCTACCGCCGGATGGCGCAGGACACCCTCGACACGCTGGCAGGCAGGCTCCCCCACGCCGGCCCCTGCCGCACCGCGTCCCTCCCCCTGCTCGGCGCGGCACCCCCGGACGAGCTGCGTCGCTCGACCGCGCCCGCCCGGCTCGTACGACGCTTCGGCACCGACGCCGACCTCGTGCTCGCCACCGCCCGCGAGGCCACGGGGCTGGGCGACGACGAGCTGCTCGCCCCGGTGTCCGAGGACGTCCTGGTGACGCTGGCCGAGCTGGTCTTCGCCGTCACCCACGAGGGCGCGCACGACGTCGGCGACCTGCTGGACCGGCGTACGCGGGTGGGGCTGATCGCCGAGGACCGTGCGGCTGCCGAACCCCTGGCCCGGCGGGCGCTGGCGGTCGCGTCGCAACCATCCGCGCAGGGGTAGCGTCTCCCTGTCGTGCGCAACGGTGCGCCGACCTGATCGGGGGATCCCATGCTTCGTCGTCTCGGGGGCTGCGCGGTTGCGCTCGCCCTGCTCCTGCCTGCCCAGGCGGTCACCGCGCAGGCCGCGCCCGCTGCGGACCAGCGCGCGGCCGCCACCACCAAGACGCGGCAGGTGAAGCTGGGCCACAAGCCTGTGCGCGCCACGACCGCGCACAAGGTGCGGCTGACCTTCAAGGGCCGCAAGGGCCAGCTGCTCAACCTCGCCCGCGTCGACGCCACCGAGCAGTGCGGCGGCCGCGTCCTGCGCCGCGGCGGGAAGGTCGTGAAGCCGTGGGCGCAGGGCTACTGGCGCCTGCCCCGCACCGGCGCGTACACCGCAATCAACAAGCCCTGCCGCAACCAGGACAAGACCAAGATCCGCCTCCAGGTCCGCAAGGTGGTTCGCGAGGACCGCCTGCTCGACGGCGCCTCTGTCGCCGTGGGCCGCAGCACGCGGGTGACCCACCTGGTGCCGTTCCGCGTCGGTGTCGACGAGCGCGTCTCGCTCGGCGGTGGCGGCCGGCTGGCCCTCATCCGCCCCGACCGGTCGACCACGCGCGACGTGGCGCCCGGCGAGCCCGGGTTCGCCGTGCCGGACGCCTCCGGTGCCTCCGGGGTCGACGCGGCCAGTCGCAGCGGTCGCTACTTCGTCGAGGTGGAGCCAGGGACCCGGGTGTCGCTCGCCGCGACGACCGTGCGCACCGTTGGCGTCGACGGCCCGGCGACGGTGGTCCCCGCCGGTCGCTACGCGCGCCTGTCCTTCACCGGCACTGCAGGTCAGTGGGTCTACGCGGAGATCACCTCGGCGACGACCGGCCAGCCCGCCTATCAGCACCGCCTGTACAACGTCGCGCCGGCCGGGCAGTCCGGGCCCGCCGAGTACTTCCTCCCCGCCGTGCCGGTCGAATGCCCCGGATCTCCGGGCAGCTGCCTGGTGACCCAGCTCCCAGCCGCCGGCAGCTACGTCGTCTCGCTGCCGATCACCCCGGGTGACACCACCGACGTGTCGGTCCGAGTTCGCAGCGCCGCGCGAGCCCTGCCCGCCACCGTCGACGGCCCCGCGGTGACCTACACCGTGCCCACGCCCGGCCAGTGGGTCGTCGGCGAGCTCCCCGAGCTGCCGCGCCAGGAATCGGGCGGCTCGGGTGCCACCGTCACCCTGAGCAACGCCACCGGCCCGCTCGGCGACTGGCGGGCCAGGACCGTGAGCGGCTACGGCCCGTGCAACCCCTCGGTCGACATGGTCAGGTGCTTCGGCATCCACGAGCCGCCCAACGCCTTCACGATGAGCCCGACGACGCTCACGTCGCCGGCACCGTGGGACGCCTTTGCGAACGCGTCCGTCGCGATCCTCGCCGTTCCTCCGGGCGCCACCGGCAGTCTCGACCTGAGCGTCACCAGGTCGGCCGAGCAGCAGTGATGGGGGATCCCCTGCTTCGTCGTCTCGGGGGCTGCGCGGTTGCGCTCGCCCTGCTCCTGCCTGCCCAGGCGGTCACCGCGCAGGCCGCGCCCGCTACGGACCAGCGCGCGGCCGCCACCACCAAGACGCGGGAGGTGAAGCTGGGCCACAAGCCCGTGCGCGCCACGACCACGCGCAAGGTGCGGCTGACCTTCACCGGCCGCAAGGGCCAACTGGTCAACCTCGCCCGCGTCGACGCCACCGAGCAGTGCGGCGGCCGCGTCCTGCGCAGCCGCGGCAAGGTCGTGAAGCCGTGGACCCAGGGCTACTGGCGCCTGCCCCGCACCGGGACGTACGCCGCGATCAACAAGCCGTGCCGCAACCAGGAGAAGGCCAGGGTCCGGCTCCAGGTCCGCCGCGTCGTCAAGCACGACGCGGCGGTTCCCGGGGTGCGCAGCACCATCGGCTCTCGCAAGAGCGTCACCCACCTCGTGCCCGTACGGGTCGCGCCCCGTCAGCGCGTCGGGGTCACGCCCGGTGCGGCCGCCACGCTGGTCGGGCCCGAACGCCGTACCTCGACGGTCACCACCGCCGGTGTCGAGCTGCGAGCGGTCGGACGCCACTGGGTCGTGCTGCCGCCCGGTGGCTGGGTCGACACCACCCTCGCCATTGAGCACGCCGCCCAGGTCGACGGCGCCGCCATCGCCATGCCGAGGGCGGGCACCGGCAGCACGACCCACGAGGTCGCGTTCGACGGCAACGCCGGGCAGTGGATCTACGCCGAGCTCCTCGACGCAGCAGGCAACCTCGCGAACGACACCAGTCGACAGGTGCGCATCGTGAAGCCGGACGGCAAGGAGCTGCTCGACGCCGTGGTCGCCGGCTGCAACTCCATGAACGTCAACTCGGGGTGCACGATGCGCGGCGCCTGGGTGCTGCCGAGCACCGGCCGCTACACGATGACCGTCTCCGCCGACCATCCCGAGACCGAGCAGCCGGTGACGCTCCGCATCCGGGCTGCCGTGGTGGCCCCCGACCTGACCCTCGACGGAGCTCCCGTGACCTACACCGCTACCTCACCGGGACAGTGGGTGATCGGCCGCTACCAGTGGACTCCGACCTACGACAGCAGCGGTCGCGCGCTCCCGACCCGCCCGAACCTCGCGGTCACCGGCGCCACGCCGACGCTGGGGTCGTGGGAGATGACCGCGGTGCCACACCTCCCGTGGGCCTACGACTGCGGGTGGGACAAGGCCTGTGACGCCAGCGGCGTCACGATGACCCCCTCCACCCTCAGCCGGGTCGTGCCGGCGTCGTACTGGACCGGCCCGTCCCAGCCCTGGGCGCTCCTCGCCGTTCCTCCCGGCGCAGTCGGCAGCCTCGACCTCAC
Organism: Nocardioides sp. T5; assembly: GCF_048161455.1. Classification (NCBI taxonomy): domain Bacteria; kingdom Bacillati; phylum Actinomycetota; class Actinomycetes; order Propionibacteriales; family Nocardioidaceae; genus Nocardioides; species Nocardioides sp. T5. Next base: position 4,415,897 of record NZ_CP182415.1, read on the forward strand.
CCTCACCTCACCCTGAACCACCCGACCCACCCTGGGCCGGCGTCCGGGCAGCACCTGGAGAAGGCTCATCAGGGCACGTGACGCAGCCGACAGCAAAATCCGTCGGCACTTCCATCGATCCACGGACAAGTCGTGGAGCGGGTGGGAAGGTTCTCCACGGCGCGCCCCTTGCCGACCCCATGCGGCAAGGGGCGCCCAGTCCATTTCAGGCCTGGGTAGCGGGTTTCCGGCTCACTCGACGGTGACCGACTTGGCCAGGTTGCGCGGCTTGTCGATGTCGTGACCGAGGTGCTGGGCCGCGTGGTAGGCCAGCAGCTGGAGCGGGACGTTGAGCAGGATCGGGTCGAGCTCGGGCTCGTTGCGGGGTACGACGATCCGGCGGGCGCTGACCTCCCCGAGGTCGACGTCCTCGTGGGTGATGACCACGAGCGGCCCCTTGCGCGCCTCGATCTCGTGGAGCGCGCCGACGTTGCGCTCGGCCAGCTCGTCGTGGGGCACGATCGCGACGGTCGGCACCTCGGGGTCGATGAGCGCCAGCGGGCCGTGCTTGAGCTCGGAGGTCTGGTAGGCCTCGGCGTGGCGGTAGCTGATCTCCTTGAACTTCTGCGCGCCCTCACGGGCCACCGGGAAGCCGCGCACCCGGCCGATGAAGAAGAGGCTGCGCGCCTCCGCGAGGCCCTTGGCCACCTCGACCAGGTCGGGCTCGCCGGCGAGGACCTCCTCGATCTGCCCGGGCAGCTTCTCCAGCCCGGCGACCAGGCGCTTGCCGTCGGCGATGGACAGGTCGCGCACCCGGCCCAGCTGCAGCGCGAGCAGGGCGAAGGCGAGGAACATGTTGGTGAGCGCCTTGGTGCTGGCGACGGCGACCTCCGGTCCGGCGTGCAGGTAGATCCCGCCGTCGCACTCGCGGGCGATCGCCGACCCGACGACGTTGACCAGGCCGACGCAGCGCCCGCCCTTGCGGCGTACCTCCTGCACGGCCAGCAGGGTGTCGATGGTCTCGCCGGACTGGCTGACGGCGACGTAGAGGGTGTCGGGCTCGATGACCGGGTCGCGGTAGCGGAACTCACTCGCCGCCTCGGCGTCGGCCGGGATGCGGGCCAGCTCCTCGATCAGCGCGGCCCCCATCTGGCCGACGTAGTAGGCGGAACCGCAGCCGAGGATCTTCACGCGGCGCACGGCCCGCAGCTCGCGGGCGTCCATGTCGAGACCGCCGAGGTGGGCGGTGCCGAAGCGCTCGTCGAGCCGGCCGCGCAGCACGGCCTGGGCGGTCGCGGGCTGCTCGAGGATCTCCTTGCGCATGAACGACTCGTGCTCGCCCGCCTCGTACGACGCCGCGTCGACGTCGAGCTGCGCGGCGGTCTTGCCGGTCGCGACGAGGTCGCGGTGGCGCATCGTGCTGAAGCCGGCTGCGGTCACGGTGGCCAGCTCGCCGTCGTCGAGGACCGCCACGGTCGTGGTGTGCCGCACGATCGCGGCGAGGTCGGAGGCGACGTACATCTCCTTGTCGCCGACGCCCACCAGCAGCGGGCTGCCGTTGCGGGCGGCGACGATGCGGTCGGGGAAGTCGGCGTGGAGCACGGCGAGCCCGTAGGTCCCGACCACCGCGCCGAGGGCGTCGCGGACCTTGCCCTCGAGCGTGTCGGCGTCGCTGCGGGCGACGAGGTGGGCGAGCACCTCGGTGTCGGTGTCGCTGGCCAGCTCGATGCCGGCGTCGGTCAGCTCGGCACGCAGCGCGGCGGAGTTGTCGATGATCCCGTTGTGGACGACCGCGACCCGGCCCGCCTCGTCGGTGTGGGGGTGCGCGTTGGCGTCGGTGGCCGGCCCGTGGGTGGCCCAGCGGGTGTGGCCGATGCCCGTGGCGCCGGCGAATCGCTTGGGCAGCGCGCCGCCGAGGTCACGCACCCGACCGGCCTGCTTGGCCACCCGGATGCCGCGGTTGCCGAGGACGGCGACGCCCGCGGAGTCGTAGCCGCGGTGCTCGAGCCGGGTCAGCCCCTCGAGGACGACCGGGGCCGCCTCCTGACGGCCGATGTAGCCGACGATTCCACACATGTTGGTCGTTTCCTGTCCGTAGATCTATCCGTAGACGATGCGTCGCAGCTGGCGCTCGGAGAGCTCCGGGGCGGCCACGACACGCTGGGCGAGCTCCTCGGCGATGCGCGCGAAGATCTCGGGGTTCTTGGCGCCGTACGTCTTGAGGCTCGCGTGGCGGGCCCGGACGTAGTCCTCCACCGGCTGGGCGTGGAAGGCGATCACGTCCTCGACCACCCGGGCGGCCTCGCCCGGCGTCAACGACGTGGTGGCGACGACGTGGGCGACGAGAGCGGGGTCCGGCACCCCAGGATGATGGATGGTCGACCGGCCGAACGGCAACTTCCTGCCCGAAATCGGGCAAGGATCGCCATTCCCGAGTCTGTCTGGCTCGGTCAGGCGCGTCCCACGCGTCCCAAGTGGGGCGTCAGGCGGCACTCCGGGCGCCTTGGCGCCCTCCCGGTGGGGGAAACGCGCGCCTTCTCAGCGAAAAGGTGGTGCGCAGGTGGGGACGTGCTAGCCTAGGTGAACACGAGGTGAACAGGAGGTGTCACATGAGCAAGCAGTCGATGACCGGCGCGCCGGTGTGCACCTGGGTCGCCGTCACGGATGCGTCGGGTCGCACCCGCATGGAGGCGCGCTGGACGACCGCCACCACGGTCGTCACCCGAGCCGCCTGACCCAGGTCACCAGCACGAGCCACGCCCCACCGGGGCGTGGCTCGTCGGCATTTCGGGGCTCGACGCGCCGACGGGGAATGAAGTCGGCCATGCGTCCGTTATGGTGATTGAAAGTTCTACCAAAGCCCACCAGCACCTAGGAGATCCCATGACCACCGGTTTCGACGCCCCCACCACCGCCATCGACGACATCACTGGCGACTACACCATCGACACCAGCCACAGCCGCCTCGGCTTCGTGGCCCGCCACGCCATGGTCACCAAGGTCCGCGGCCAGTTCGGCGCCTTCGAGGGCACCGCCCGCATCGACGAGGCGAACCCCTCGGCGTCCAAGGTCGACCTCACCATCCAGGTCGCGTCGGTCGACACCGGCAGCGCCGACCGCGACGGCCACCTCAAGTCCGGCGACTTCTTCGACGTCGAGACCTACCCCACGATGACCTTCACCTCCACCGACGTGAAGCGCGACGGCTCCGACTGGGCCGTCACCGGCGACCTGACGATCAAGGACGTGACCAAGCCCGTCACGATCGAGTTCGAGCAGACCGGCTCGGCCCGCGACCCCTTCGGCAACCTCCGCGTCGGCTTCGAGGGCGAGACCACCATCAACCGCAAGGACTGGGGCCTCACCTGGAACGCCGCCCTCGAGACCGGCGGCGTCCTCGTCTCCGAGAAGATCAAGCTCGAGTTCGACGTCTCGGCGATCCGCAACGCCTGATCCACCGGGCACTTCGTGCCCGTCACGGACGCCCACCGGGCACTTCCTGCCTGTTTTACGCGCCAGCGCCCCCTTCCTCGTACGAGGGAGGGGGCGTTGTCACGTCTTGGGAACGGGCAGGAACCGCCCGGTCAGCGGGGGTTCTTGCCCTGGTAACCGCTGCCCTTGCGCCCACCCTGGCCGCCGTGCCCGCCGCCGGGACGGCCGCGGAAGGGGCCCTTGTCGGGCTTGATCTCGATGAGCTTGCCGGAGATCCGGGTGCCGGACAGCCGGTCGAGCGTGCCGGGGGGCAGCTCGGCGGGGAGCTCGACGACGGAGAAGTCCGGCTTGATCGAGATGTAGCCGAAGTCGCCGCGCGACAGCCCGCCCTCGTTGGCCAGGGCGCCGACGATCTGGCGCGGCTCGACCTTGTGCCGCTTGCCGACCTCGATGCGGTACGCCGCCATCGGCGCGCCGCTGCGCGACTCGCGCGGTGCCCGGTCGGCCTTGCCGCCGTGGCTCGAGCGCTCCTCGAAGGAGCGCGAGCGCGGCTCGGGCTCGGGGTCGAGCAGAAGCGGCTGCTCGCCGTGCATCACCGCGGCGAGGGCAGCGGCCACGTCGACCTCGGACACGTCGTGCTCGCTGACGTAGTGGGACACGACGTCGCGGAAGAAGTCGATGCGCTCGGGCTGGGTGAGCGCCTGGGTGATCTGGTCGTCGAAGCGGGTCAGGCGGGTGGCGTTGACGTCGTCGACGGTCGGCAGCTGCATCTGGGTCAGCGGCTGGCGGGTGGCCTTCTCGATCGCGCGGAGCAGGTGGCGCTCGCGCGGCGTGACGAAGGCGATCGAGTCGCCGCTGCGGCCCGCGCGACCCGTACGGCCGATGCGGTGGACGTAGGACTCGGTGTCGGTGGGGATGTCGTAGTTGACGACGTGGCTGATCCGCTCGACGTCGAGGCCGCGGGCCGCGACGTCGGTGGCGACGAGGATGTCGAGCTTGCCGGCCTTGAGCTGGTTGACCGTGCGCTCGCGCTGCACCTGGGCGACGTCGCCGTTGATCGCCATCGCGGAGTAGCCGCGGGCCCGCAGCTTCTCGGCGAGCGTCTCGGTCTCGTTCTTGGTGCGGACGAAGACGATCATCCCCTCGAAGTTCTCGACCTCGAGGATGCGCGTGAGCGCGTCGACCTTCTGCGGGTAGGACACGATCAGGTAGCGCTGGGTGATCGTGGAAGACGTGGTCGTCTTGTTCTTGACGGTGATCTCGACCGGGTCCGCGAGGTACTTCTTCGAGATCCGGCGGATCTGCGCCGGCATCGTCGCGGAGAAGAGAGCCACGTGCTTGTCGTCCGGCGTGTCGGCGAGGATCGTCTCGACGTCCTCGGCAAAGCCCATCTTGAGCATCTCGTCGGCCTCGTCGAGGACGAGGAAGCGCAGCTCGCTCAGGTCGAGCGTGCCCTTCTCGAGGTGGTCCATGATGCGGCCGGGCGTGCCGACGACGACGTGCACGCCGCGACGCAGCGCGGAGAGCTGCACGCCGTAGCCCTGGCCGCCGTAGATGGGCAGCACGCGCACGCCCTTCATGTGGGCGGCGTACTTCTCGAAGGCTTCAGACACCTGCAGCGCGAGCTCACGGGTCGGGGCCAGGACGAGGGCCTGCGGCGTCTTCTGCGAGAAGTCGAGCTGCGACAGGATCGGCAGCGCGAAGGCGGCCGTCTTGCCGGTGCCGGTCTGGGCGAGGCCGACGACGTGGCGCCCCTCGAGGAGCGGCGGGATGGTCAGGGCCTGGATCTGCGAGGGAGTCTCGTAGCCGACGTCCGACAACGCCTTGAGGACCTCCGGCGCGAGGCCGAGGTCGGAGAAGGTCTGCTGGGGTGCGTCGGGCTGCTCATCACTCACCCTCCAACGGTAGGGCCTCAGGCGGGAACGCGACATTCCCCGAGCCCGGATACCCGCGCGACAACCCCCCACGTGAGCAAGCACACTCCCCCCATGCGAGATGCGATGCCGGATCTGCCCGAGGGACTCACCACGCGGCCGTTGCAGAAGTCCGACGCCCACGCCGTCTTCGTGCTGATGGCGGCGCAGGAGCTCGAGGACATCGGGCAGGTCGCCATCGAGGAGGCCGACATCGTCAGCGACTGGGCCAAGCCCAGCCACGACCTGGCCGCCCGCTCGGTCGGCGTCCTCGACGGCGACACCCTCGTCGCGTACGCCGAGCTGATGGGCGTCGACCGCGCCGACACCTCCGTGCTGCCCTCCCACCGCGGTCGCGGCATCGGCACCTGGCTGGCCCACTGGCTCGTCGACCTCGGCCGCAGCCTGGGCTCCCCCGTCGTCGGGATGCCCGTGCCGCAGGGCTCGCCGGGCGACCGGCTGCTCGAGCAGCTCGGCTTCCGCGTGCGGTGGACGAGCTGGGTGCTCAAGCTGCCCGAGGGCGCGACCATCCCCGAGCGCGCGCTGCCGGAGGGCTACGTCGTACGCACCGCCGAGCCGGACGAGCTGCCGGCCGCCCACGACGTCCTCGAGGACGCCTTCCTGGAGTGGTCGGTGCGCGAGCGGGAGCCGTTCGAGGACTTCGCCGCCGCGACCTCCGGCCGGCCCGGCTTCGAGCCGTGGAACCTGCGCGTGGCCCTCGACCCCGAGGGGGCCGTGGTCGGCGTCTCGCTGGTCCTGGTCTCCGACGACGGCGCGACGGCGTACGTCGACCGGCTCGCCGTCCGGCGCGACCAGCGCAACCGCGGTATCGCCCAGGCGCTGCTCGTCGACTCCTTCGCCCGGGGCCGCGAGCACGGCACGCGCACCTCCGAGCTCAGCACCGACTCGCGCACGGGAGCGCTGCCGATGTACGAGCGTGTCGGGATGGTCGTCGACCATGTCTGGGTCAACCGCGCGATGGACCTCGGCTGAGTCGAGGAAACCGCATCTCGGCGTGTCGTCCCGCCTCGGATTCCGTCAGATCAGCCCGGTCTAGACAGGCTGTTCGTCCCTCAGACCTGTCCTAGTTCTGTGCCGTTGATGGGATTAACATCGAGCGACACCGTTCGGGCGGTGTCTCGGCGAGGGCGTGGGGCCCTTGCCTTTCGCAAATTGTGGGGGTTTGACGTGCAAGAGCTACATGCATTGGTCGTCGAGGACGATCCGGACATCTCGTCGGCGTTGGTGGAGACCCTCGAGGGGGCGGGTTTCCGCGTCACCTCGGCGCCGGACGGACGCCAGGCGGTGAGCGCCGCAGCAGCCGACCCGCCCGACCTGGTCACGCTCGACCTGACGCTGCCGCACATGGACGGCATCGAGGTGTGCCGGCGCATCCGCGAGACCAGCGACTGCTACATCGTCATCGTGTCGGCGCGGTCCGACGAGGTCGACAAGCTCATCGGCCTCGAGGTCGGGGCGGACGACTTCGTCCTCAAGCCGTTCTCGCCACGCGAGCTGCGCGCACGCGTGGCGGCGCTGTTCCGCCGGCCGCGCACGGCGACGGCGGTCGAGGAGCCGGTCAACGGCCGCGGGCCGCAGGTCCCGAGCCCGTCCCGGCCGGTGGACGACCCGACCACGATCTCCGCGGGAGCGGGGCTGGTCATCAACTCCGCCCGCCGCGAGGTGCAGGTCGACGGCACGATCGTGGACCTGACCCGCATCGAGTACGACGTCCTGGAGTACCTCGCGACGCACCTCTCGCGGGTGTGCACCCGTGAGGAGATGGTGCTCGCGATCTGGAGCAGCGCGCTCACCCACGACCACCACCTCGTGGACGTGCACGTGGCCAACCTGCGCGGCAAGCTGCGCCGTCACTCCGACGCCACCTGGATCCACACGATCCGCGGCATCGGCTACCGGATGGACCGTGAGGGCGAGGACCAGCAGGACCGTCGCGCCGGCGGGGGTCCCTACCTCGTCGCCCGGATCGACTCGGAGGACTGGGCCCGGGGCCTGGACTTCTGACGCGGCTCCAGCGGGACGCGTGACCCCCTCGTAGGGGGGTGCTGCACCCCGTTCGACCACGCTTCCCACCTGCCGCCGCCTACGATCGGCTGCAGGTGGGGAGCGCGACCGTGCCCGCACTGTTTGAACCTGCGTGCGGCAGGGTAGGTGAACGGTCAACCACTGGGGAGCTGACGGATGATGAACGCACGGACAGCCGTGGTCGTCGAGGACGACCACGATGTCGGCGACGCCATCTCCCAGCTGCTCGACCAGGCCGGCTTCGACGTCACCGTCGCGCGTACGGGCGGGGAGGCGCTGACCGTCATCGGTGAGGCGCGTCCCGACCTGGTCACGCTCGACCTCACCCTGCCCGACATCGACGGGGTGGAGGTCTGCCGGCAGATCCGCACCGTGAGCGACTGCTACGTCATCGTCGTCAGCGGCCGCACCGCCGAGGTGGACCGCCTCATCGGGCTCGAGGTCGGCGCCGACGACTACCTGGTCAAGCCGTTCTCGATGCGCGAGCTGCAGGCCCGGGTGGCCGCGCTCTTCCGGCGTCCGCGCAGCAGCGAGCCCGGCCCCGCCACAGCCGTGACGGCAGCCCCGCCCGTGGCGGACCCGGTGCCCGACGCCGACCCGACGAGCATGGACGGCTGCAGCGACCTGACCCTCAACCGCGGTTCGCGCGAGGTGCTGGTGTCGGGGCGCGAGGTCGACCTCACCCGCACCGAGTTCGACCTGCTCGCCCACCTCGTCGGCCACCCCGGCGTCGTGGTGCCCCGCGAGGAGCTGATGCGCGCGGTGTGGGCGAGCGACTTCGTCCCCGACAGCACCCACGTCGTCGACGTCCACCTGGCCAACCTGCGCCGCAAGCTCCGCAGCGCGGCCGGGAGCAACCAGTGGATCCGCACCATCCGGGGCGTCGGCTTCCGCTTCGACCCCTGCTGCCCCTGACCCGGGCCGAGGGCCGGCCTCCGGACGCACCCGCCGCAGGGGTGGGCTCGCCGCCGGCGAGACATCAGGATCCTCTCAAGTCGGTGGAACGACGGGTCCACGAGGCGCAAACAGCAGTACCTTGACCCCATGGTCATTCGAGTCGCGCTGGTCAACGACGACGAGGTCGTCGTCCGCGGCCTCGACGCGATGATGCGCAGCTACGGCCACCGCGTCGAGGTGGTCGAGCTGGTGGCGGGCAAGCCCGTCGCCCAGCCGGTCGACGTCGCCCTCTACGACACCTTCGGGATGGGTCAGGGCAACGGTCCCGCCGTACGCCACCTCGTCGAGAGCCCGCAGGTGCGCTCCGTCGCGGTCTACACGTGGAACTTCCAGCCGTGGCTGACCCGCGACACGCTCAGCCAGGGCGTCCGCGGCTACCTGTCCAAGAGCCTCCCGGCCGCCCGCCTCGTGGACGCCGTCACGGCGATCTCGTCGGGGCAGCTCGTCGTCTCGCCCTCGCGAGGCCGCTCGCCGCTCGTCGGCGGCGACTGGCCCGGCCGCGAGGAGGGCCTCACCGCGCGCGAGGCCGAGGTGCTTTCGCTGATCACGATGGGCCTGAGCAACCAGGAGATCGCCGAGCGCACGCTGCTGTCGCTCAACTCGATCAAGTCCTACATCCGCTCGGCCTACCGCAAGATCGACGTCGACTCGCGCTCGCGGGCCGTGCTGTGGGGCGTCGAGCACGGCATGCGCGCCGACCGGGTGCGCATCAACGGCTCCCCGGCCCGCGAGGCCTGAGCCGGGCACCGGCCCGTCCGCGTTTCCACCGACCCGCGTCGGTCGCCGTACCCTCCTCCGGTGGACCAGCAGCACCAGCCGACGCCCGAGGGCATCGACCCCGACGACCTCGCGACGACGCTCCGGGTGCTCGCCTCGCTCCACCACCTGCCCGGGGACCACCCCGACCACGTGACGGTCAAGCGGGCCGCGTCGCACATGTACAAGTCGATCAAGGCCGAGCGCAAGCTCGCCAAGCGCGCCGCCGAGCTGGCGCACGACCGCGAGATCATCGAGCGGACCGCGACCGGCTCGCCGATGCGCATCGACGACGAGACCGCCGGCATCCCGCTGGTCTCCACGGCGACGGGTGCGTTCGCCGGCGAGCTGATGACGGCGCGCGGGTGCTACATCTGCAAGCAGGACTTCACCCTCGTCGACGCGTTCTACCACTGGCTCTGCCCCTCCTGCGCGGCGATGAGCCACGCCAAGCGCGACCAGCGCACCGACCTCACGGGCAAGCGCGCGCTGCTCACCGGTGGGCGCGCGAAGATCGGGATGTACATCGCGCTGCGCCTGCTCCGCGACGGCGCCCACACCACGATCACGACCCGCTTCCCCAAGGACGCGGTGCGTCGCTTCAGCGCGCTGCCCGACAGCGACAAGTGGATCCACCGGCTCAAGGTCGTCGGCATCGACCTGCGCGACCCCACGCAGGTGATCTCGCTCGCCGACGACGTCGCGGCCGCGGGCCCGCTCGACATCCTCATCAACAACGCGTGCCAGACCGTACGCCGCACGCCGGGCGCCTACGCCCCGCTCGTCGAGGCCGAGTCGTTGCCCCTCCCGACCGACTCGGTGCCGGAGCTGGTGACCTTCGACCACGTCTCCGAGGCCCACCCGGCCGCCATCGCCGGCGCCCTGGCCCCGACGCCCGTCGCCCACCACGAGGGGGAGTCGACCGAGCACGCGGCGGCGGTGCACAACGCGGCGACGCTGACCGCGCTCGCCCTCAAGGCCGGGCACGCCTCGCTCGACGCGCACCTCGCCGGCACCGCCGTCGACGCCGGCGGCCTGCTGCCCGACGTCCAGCTGACCAACTCGTGGACCCAGACCGTCGGCGAGGTCGACCCGCTGGAGCTGCTCGAGGTGCAGCTGTGCAACTCGATCGCGCCGTTCCTGCTGGTCTCGCGGCTGCGCCCGGCCCTCGCGGCCGCCGCGTCGGCCGCGACCTCGGGGCGGGCGTACGTCGTCAACGTGTCGGCGATGGAGGGCCAGTTCTCGCGGCGCTACAAGGGTCCCGGCCACCCGCACACCAACATGGCCAAGGCGGCGCTCAACATGATGACGCGTACGTCGTCGGGTGAGATGTTCGAGACCGACAGCATCCTGATGACCGCCGTCGACACCGGCTGGATCACCGACGAGCGCCCCCACCACGAGAAGCTCCGGATCGCGGCCGAGGGCTGGCACGCCCCGCTCGACCTCGTCGACGGAGCTGCCCGCGTCTACGACCCGATCGTGCTCGGCGAGGCCGGCACCGACCTCTTCGGCTGCTTCGTGAAGGACTACCAGCCCTCCCCCTGGTGAGGCCCGCCCGGTGCCCCCGCCGGCCCGCGCGACTGCGGCGCCGGCCTGATTGACTCGGGGTCATGAGCCTGGAGACCGCCGAAGAGTTCCACGCCCGCGTCGCCGCGGCGACCGACGCCGAGGGCCGGTTGCCGGTGGCGATCGAGGAGATGCCCGGGTGGGACATCTTCCCGTTCGAGCTCGACGGTCTGCGGATCAAGCCGCTGGAGCCCCTTCAGGACGCCGAGCCGCCCCGGGAGGGCGAGGACCCCGCCGACTGCTTCTGCCAGGAGCCGATGCCGCCCGAGCGCGCTGCCCGGGTCGCGTGGCGCAACGAGCGCTGGCTGCTCGTCGCGCTCGACATGAAGCTGCCGGTCTCGCTGATCCTGCGGCCGGTCGAGCACTTCGACATCGCCGACCTGCCGGACGACATGGCTGCCGAGATGGGCGTGCTGATGGTGCGGGTCACGGCCGCGGTCGAGGAGCTGCCGAGCGTCGGTCGCTGCCACATCGGGCGCTACGGCGACGGCGGAGCCCACGCCCACCCGTTCTTCTTCGGCCGGCCGGCCCGCATGGGACAGCTGCGCGGCTCCTGCCTGCTCGACTGGGAGGAGAACCTTCCGCCGGTCCCCGAGGACGTACGCCTCGCCAACGCCGGCCACGTCGGGCGCCGGCTCCTCGAGCGCTGCGGTGGCCAGGGTCCGGCCTGGGAGGCCTGAGCACCCGACCCACAACCCGCTGCACGTGCGGCAGGGCGGCAGCGGTTCAGGCCGTCGCCCGAGCCGCATCCCAGAGCCGGCGGCAGTCACGGACGTCCTGGCCGTAGACCGCGACCAGCGAAGGTGGCAGGCCGGCGGGGTGCGCGGCGAGGAAGTCCTCCAGGGCGGCGTACGCCTCGAGGAAGGCTGCGGTGTCCGGGTCGGAGACGTCGGTGGAGCCGGCCGAGGTGAGCGGGGCGAGCGGGTCGGTCACGGCGCGGGTCCACTCCTCGCGGATCGCCTCGTGCCGTTCGCGGGAGACGGCGAGCAGGCCCGTGAGGGAGGGGTCGCGGGTGGCTCCGTCACGATCCCCGGAGCCGTACGACGCCTCGAGCCGGCCGACGTCCCGGCGGGCTCGTTCCCGGAGCACCCAGAGCCCGGCGAAGCCGAGGGCGTCGACCGCGAGCAGCACCGGCACGGCGAGCGCCGTCACGTCGAGCTGCCAGAAGACCGGGAGGAGGAAGACCGCCTGCAGGACCAGCAGGACGAGCGCGACGCCCGTGACCGGGTAGTCGGCCCGGACCCGGAGCCGGTCGGCACGCACCGTGCCGGCGTGCACGCGGACGGGTGAGGGGTCGGCCCGCCACGGGACGAGGTCGGTCACGCGTCAGGACGCGGCGTCGCCGGCGATGTTGACCAGCCAGCTGATGCCGTAGCGGTCCTTGAAGGACCCGAAGACGTCGCCCCACGGCTGCCGGTCGAGCGGCGTCGTGACGGCCTGGGCGTCCTCGCTGAGGGCGTCGAACCAGCGCCGCATCTTCTCGGCGTCGTCGCCGGCGATGCTGACCGAGACGTTGTCGCCGTAGGTGACCTGGACGAGCTCGGGCGGCGCGTCGGCGCCCATCAGGACCAGCCCGTCGGGCGTCTCCAGCTGGCCGTGCATCACCTGCTCGGCGAGGGGTCCCTCGGTGCCCATGTCGCCGAAGGTCATGAAGGTCGGCTCGCCCCCGAGCACCGAGGCGTAGAACTGCAGCGCCTCGCGGGCCTGGCCGTCGGCGAAGTTGAGGTAGGGGTTGAGCATGACGGGCATCGCTGGTCTCCTCCCGGCGGGCATCCACGTGGTCCCCAACCTAGTGACGCGGCGCAGCACGGGAAAGGCCCCGGGGACGGGGCGGGACGCACGACGCCCCGGACGAGCGTGTCGTCCGGGGCGTCAGCGCGGGGTTCAGCGTCAGTGGCTGGAGTACGGCGTGTAGTAGTCCGTGTGACGGCTGCGGGAGTCGTCGCCCCAGTCGTCCTTGTCGTAGTCGGGCGCGGACTTGATCTCGTCCTTGCTCAGGTTGACGATCACGGTCTTCCCGTCGTGGTCGACGCCGCTGACGGCACCGGCCGGGATGAGACGCTTCTTGCCGAAGATCCAGAAGCCGGTGTCGACGACGAGCCACTGGCCGGTGGCCTCGGTGCTGGCCTCGTCGATCTTGCCGATGGACCCGTCGGTCGCCTCGACGTCGTAGCCGACGAGATCCTTGTCCTGGCTCCACGTGGTGTCGCGGTAGCTCCACACGGTGTCACTCATGGTTCCTCCCAAGGGGTTGGTGGTTGGTACGCCGGCCGCGTCCGTCAGTCCTGCACCGGCCGCTCCCAGTGGCGCAGCGCCGCGCACTGCTCGAGGAAGCCGGCCACCGACGCCGCCGTGTGCTCGGGGCACCCGTCGTCCGGGGTCACCCCGGCCGCGTCGAGCAGCGCCTGGGCGTCGGCGGACCAGCCGATGAACTTCTGGTGGGCGAACGCGTCGTCGACGAAGTCGCGGGCCGTCTTGCGCGCCGCGAGGTCCTCCGCACCGTCCGCGGACGGCACGACGGCCACCGCGTCGAAGAGCACCGATGGGGCACCCACGACCGCGTGGTCGGGGACCAGCTTGCGCCCGCCCTTGAGCTTGATCGGCCCGGCGGCAGGGGCGACGTACTCCACGAGGGCGCCGGCCCCGGTGAAGGCGTCCTCGATCGCCTTGACCAGCGCGCCGTCGGACCCGGCGGTCACCAGCACGCCGAGCTTGCGCCCGGCGAAGGAGTCCGGTCCGTTGCGCAGGATGCTGAGCGCGTCGGACGTCGGCAGGTCGGTGCGCGTGGGCAGCGCCGCCTCGCTGGCCTCGGGCAGCGGCATGCCGAGCTCGTCGGCGACCCCCTGCGCGAGGTCCTCGTGGACGTTGCGGAGGTTGCCGAGCATCCGGCTGCGGATGGCCGGCTCCTCGCACTTGCCGAGCTCGAAGCCGTACGCCGCGACGATGTGCTGCTGCTCGACGTCGGTCTGGCTGATCCAGAACTGGCGCGCCTGGCTGTAGTGGTCGGCGAAGGTCTCCGAGCGGACCCGGCGCACCTCACCGCCCACCTCGCGCGGCACGCTCGTGTAGCCGTGGTCGACGTCGGCGCGCGGCCCGCGGTCGGTGCCGCCGAGCGAGTTGGGCTCGTAGTTGGCCCGACCCTCCTGCCGCGACATCTGCATGTGGCCGTCGCGCTGGAAGTGCGCGACCGGGCAGCGCGGCGCGTTGACCGGGATCTGGGTGAAGTTGGTGCTGCCGAGCCGCTTGAGCTGGGTGTCGAGGTAGGAGAAGTTGCGCCCCTGCAGCAGCGGGTCGTCGCTGAAGTCGATGCCGGGCACGACGTTCTGCGTGCAGAAGGCGACCTGCTCGGTCTCGGCGAAGACGTTGCTCACGACCCGGTCGAGGGTGAGGCGCGCGATCACGCGCACCGGCACCTGCTCCTCGGGGATGAGCTTGGTCGCGTCGAGGACGTCGAACTCGAACTCCTCGGCGAACGCCTCGTCGAAGACCTGCACGCCGAGGTCCCACTGCGGGAAGTCGCCGGCCTCGATGGCGGCGTAGAGGTCGCGGCGGTGGAAGTCGGGGTCGGCGCCGTTGATCTTGACCGCCTCGTTCCACACGACCGACTGCATGCCCTGGCGCGGCTTCCAGTGGAACTTCACGAAGGTCGACTCGCCGTCGGCGTTGACGAAGCGGAAGGTGTGGACGCCGAAGCCCTCCATGAAGCGGAAGGACCGCGGGATCGCCCGGTCCGACATCTGCCACAGGGTCATGTGGGTCGACTCGGGCATCAGGGAGATGAAGTCCCAGAAGGTGTCGTGCGCGCTCTGCGCCTGCGGCCAGCCGCGGTCCTGCTCCTCCTTGACCGCGTGGACGAGGTCGGGGAACTTCATCGCGTCCTGGATGAAGAAGACCGGGATGTTGTTGCCAACGAGGTCCCAGTTGCCCTCCTCGGTGTAGAGCTTCACCGCGAAGCCGCGCACGTCGCGCGCGAGGTCGAAGGACCCCAGGTTGCCGGCGACGGTCGAGAAGCGGACGAAGGCCTCGGTGCGCTTGCCCTTGCGCGCGAACGGCGCCGCCCGGGTGAGGTCGGTGACCGGGTCGACGCACTCGAGGTAGCCGTGGGCGCCGTAGCCCCGCGCGTGCACGACGCGCTCGGGGATCCGCTCGTGGTCGAAGTGGAAGATCTTCTCCCGCATCGCGAAGTCCTCGAGCAGGGTCGGGCCCCGCTCACCGGCTCGCAGCGAGTTTTGGTCGTCGCTCATGGGCACGCCCTGGGCGGTGGTCATCACCTGGCCCTTGGCCGGCGCCTGGTGGAGCTCGCCGCCCTCGCCGGTGGTGTCCTTCGAGCTGGTCGTCCTGCGCGCCATGGCCTGTCCTTCCGAGGGTCGTTGCGATCCCCTCGACGCTAGGCGCGACGCGCCGCCGATCGGCTCACCCCGTGGGACCCCCGACCTCCGTCCGCGCCCGGACGGGTGGTCCCCCCAGTCGGCCCTAGTCGGTTCCGCTGTGCCCGCGGAGCAGGTCGCCGAAGGGCGTCACGTCGGCCTCGACCTGCGTGCCGGACGTACGCCGCGGGCGCGCGGCCAGGTCGGGGCTGAACCCGCCGACGCCGTAGCCGCCCTGGCTCAGCACCAGCGCCGCCAGCTCGGCCGCGGCCCGGGTGATCCGGTCCGAGAGCCCGTGGCTGCCGAAGTCCTCGGTCGCGGCGAAGATGCCCGTGGGTACGACGACCGCGCGGAGGTAGGCGAACATCGGCCGCATCGCGTGGTCGAGCACCAGCGAGTGCCGGGCGCTGCCGGCGGCCGCGGCGATCAGCACCGGCGTACCGGCCAGGGCGTCCTTGTCGAGGGCGTCGAAGAACATCTTGAACAGCCCGCTGTAGCTGCCGTTGAAGACCGGCGTCACCACGATCAGCCCGTCGGCCGCGGCGACCTGCTCGCGCAGCTCGGTCAGCCGCGGAGTCGGGATGCCGCCGGTGACCATGAAGGTGGCCAGCTCGCCGGCGGCCTCGCGCAGCTCGATGAACTCGAGGTCCACGGCCTCGCCGCGGGCGGTGACCTGGGCGGTGGTCGCCTCGGCGAGCTGGTCGGCCAGCAGCCGGGTGGACGACGGGACGGTCAGTCCCGCCGTCACCACGACGATACGACGACTCATGCAGTCACCTGCGCGGCCTTCTCTGCCTGCTGGGCCTGCTGGGCCTGGAGCTCCTCGACCCGCGCCCGGGCGGGCTCGACGAGGTGGTGCGGGGCGTCGGGACCGGCCGCCACGAGGGAGGCGTGGGTGGGCGGGTCGCTGGGCACGTGGGCGGGGCGACGGCGCTCGAACTCCGTGCGCAGGACGGGCACGACCTCGGTGCCGAGCATCTCGATCTGCTCGAGCGCCAGCGACGTCGGCAGGCCGGCGTGGTCCATGAGGAACAGCTGGCGCTGGTAGTCACCGACGTAGTCGGCGAAGCCGAGGGTGCGCTCGATGACCTGCTCGGGCGTGCCGACGGTCAGCGGCGTCATCTCGGAGAAGTCCTCCAGCGACGGGCCGTGCCCGTAGACCGGGGCGTTGTCGAAGTAGGGCCGGAAGACGCGCTTGGCCTCCGCCTCCGTCGAGGCCATGAAGGCCTGGCCGCCGAGACCGACGTAGGCCTGGTCGGCGGCGCCGTGGCCGTAGTGCTCGAAGCGGCGGCGGTAGAGCTGCACCATCTGCTCGGTGTGCTCCTTGTTCCAGAAGATGTGGTTGTGGAAGAAGCCGTCACCGTAGTACGCCGCCTGCTCGGCGATCTCGGTGCTGCGGATCGAGCCGTGCCAGACGAACGGCGGCGTGCCGTCGAGCGGCGCGGGCGTCGAGGTGTAGCCCTGCAGCGGGGTGCGGAACTGGCCCTGCCAGTTGACGACCGGCTCGCGCCAGAGCTTGCGCAGCAGGTGGTAGTTCTCGACCGCGAGCTTGATGCCGTCGCGGATGTCCTTGCCGAACCACGGGTAGACCGGCCCGGTGTTGCCGCGGCCCATCATCAGGTCGACGCGGCCACCGGAGAGGTGCTGCAGGAAGGCGTAGTCCTCGGCGATCTTCACCGGGTCGTTGGTGGTGATCAGCGTGGTGCTCGTCGACAGCAGCAGCTTCTCGGTCTGCGCGGCGATGAAGCCGAGGTGGGTCGTCGGGGACGACACGACGAAGGGCGGGTTGTGGTGCTCGCCGGTGGCGAACACGTCGAGGCCGACCTCCTCGGCCTTGAGGGCGTACTGCGTCATCGCCGAGATGCGCTCGGCCTCGGACGGGGCGCGTCCGGTGGTCGGGTCCGTCGTGACGTCACCGACGCTGAAGATGCCGAACTGCATGAGGTCCTCCTGCGATTGGTCAACCACGGTGGTTGAAGTTTGTACCATCTCCAACCGGCGTTCCTCCCCGAGTATTCCGTGCGACCGGGCGTGGAATCGCCGGGGCACCTGCCGCGTTGGACCACCATCCGGGCGCACGCTCGGACCAACCCCTCCGGCGACCTGTCCACCGGACACCCGGAGGAACAGCTCTGCGAGAGGAGCGACGATGACCGACTTCACCCCCTTCGAGGACCTGCTGCGCGGACACGCGGGCCTGCTGCAGGACAGCACCCACGACCGCTGGCTCCGCGCCCAGGCGCTGTTCGAGATGCGCTCCTACCGCGAGGCGGCGGTCATGCTCACCGACCTGCTCGACGACCCGGGCGACGTCGGCCACGAGCTGACCGACGTACGGCTGCTCCTGGCCCGCTCGCTCTTCCACTCGGCCCAGCTCGAGGGCACGATCCGGGTCGCGACCGAGCTGCTCGAGCACGACCCCAACGAGCCCTACGCCCACCTGCTGCTCGGCCGCGCCCTGCAGCGCAAGGGGCGCAAGGACGAGGCCCAGCCGCACCTGCGGCTCGCCGAGCTCCTCGGCGGCTACCGCAGCTGACTGCGGCGGCCGGGTTGCCGGCGCCTGCGCCCGGGGGACGTCGTACGACCTCCTCCGGGCGCGCGCACGAAGCCTCGGTGAACACTCGCCCGGACGCCCCCGTCCGGCGCGACAGGGGCGCCCGGACGGTCACATGCTGGTCGCGTGAGCAGCTACGGCGACCACCCCGGACCCCTGGCCATCGCGCACCGCGGCGGCATGGCACTGGCGCCCGAGAACACCCTCGCGGCCTTCGGGCGCGCCACCTCCCTGGGCCTCACCCACCTCGAGACCGACGTCCGCACCACCCGCGACGGGCACGTCGTGTGCTTCCACGACCCGACGCTGCGCCGCGTCACCGGCCATCCCGGCCGGGTCGCCGACCTCGACCTCGCGGACCTGCGCCGGCTGCGCGTCGGGGGCACCGACCAGGTGCCGACGCTGGTCGAGGCGATGGCGTCGTTCCCCGACGCGAAGTTCGCGATCGACCTCAAGGACGAGGCCGCGATCGGTGCGATGGCGCGGCTGCTGCGGGCCCACCCCGGCTGGTCGGAGCGGGTCCTGGTGGCGGGGGCGTGGTCGCGCTGGTTGGACCGGATGCGCGCCGAGGCGCCGGGGGTGTCGACGGCGCTCGGCTGGCGTTCGCTGACCACGCTCATCGCGTGCTCGCGCGGCGGCGTACGCCCTCCCGGCATGCGGGGCGACGTCGTCGCGCGCGGCGGGTTCGCGCACGTGCCGATCCGGCTCGGTCGCCTGCCCGTGCACTCCGAGCGGGTCATCCGGCGCGCCCACGAGCTGGGGATCCGCGTCGTCGTGTGGACCGTCGACGACCCCGCCACGATGCGCGCGCTGCTCGACATGGGCGTCGACGGGATCATCACCGACCGGCCCGACGTGCTGCGCGAGGTGCTGATCAGCCGGGGGCAGTGGGCGCGCCCCGCTGGCGTACGTCCCGCCGTCCCGCCCGCGGCACCCGCGAGCGCGGGCTAGCGGGCACGCGGCGTCAGACGCGCTCGAGGGCCTCCGCGGCGAGGCCGTGCGAGACGGCCCAGAGGACCGCCTGGCTGCGGCTCTGCACGCCGGTCTTGCGGTAGGCGCTGCGGATGTAGGACTTCACCGAGTTGAGCGAGATCTGCATCTGGCGCGCGATGTCGTCGTTGCTCTTGCCGGTCGCGATGTGGGCCAGGGTCTCCCGCTCGCGGGCGGTCAGGAAGTCCACCTGGGTCGAGGAGCGCAGGTCCTTGGTCGGGAGCACCGGCAGCAGCGGCGCGACGACGGTCTCGCCGAGGTGGATGGAGCGCAGGGCGCGACCGAGCTGCTGGGCGTTGAGGCTCTTGGCGAGGTAGCCGGTGACCCCGTCGCCCAGGGGCTCGTGGGCGAGGCCCGGCTGGTGGTTCCAGGTGTAGACCGCGACCCGGCGGATGTAGGGGTCGCCCACCGCGCGCTGCAGGGTGGTGTCGGTGCGCGCGGTGCCGAAGGTCTCGACCAGCGCGATGTCGATGGGCAGGCGGGAGCGATCCTTGATCGTCCCGAGCTCGAAGCCGCCGAGGGTCTTGAGCATGCTGTCGAGGCCTCGCCTCACGAGCTCGTCGCCGCCGAGCAGCGCGACACGGATGTCCATGGGTCGTCCTCAGGGGTCGTCCGGGAGCGGTGGACGAGCGTGTCCACCCCTCGACGACCCCCCGACCGTCATCGGGGACAGTAACCCCGGCCGGTGCCGTCCATTCGCATCGAGGGTGCCCACACCACCCTTTTCACCCCCACGGGTGGGCCTCGCCTTGATCTTGATACCCCCTAGGGGTATGGTCCCATGTCATGAGCGAGCAGCACGGTCACCTCGAGGGCAACGACGCCGCGGTCCAGGCCCACCTCAAGCGCCTGCGCCGGATCGAGGGGCAGGTCCGCGGCATCCAGCGGATGGTCGAGGAGGAGAAGTACTGCATCGACGTCCTCACCCAGGTGTCCGCGGCCACCAAGGCGCTGCAGGCACTCGCCCTCTCGCTGCTCGACGACCACATGGCCCACTGCCTCGTCGACGCCGCCCGCAAGGGCGGCGAGGAGCAGGAGCTGAAGCTCAAGGAAGCGTCCGAGGCGATCGCCCGGCTCGTGAAGTCCTAGGAGGAGCCCACATGAGCGAGACCACCACCTACACCGTCACCGGGATGACCTGCGGCCACTGCGCCGCGTCGGTCACCGAGGAGATCTCCGAGATCGCGGGCGTCGAAGGCGTCGACGTCGTCGTCGAGACCGGAGCCGTCACCGTCACCAGCGCCACCCCGCTCGACGAGTCGGCCGTGCGCGCCGCCGTCGAGGAGGCCGGCTACGCGATGGCGTGACCTGAGAGCGGTGACCTCGTCAGCGAGCGTCAGCGAGCCGACAGGTCACCGAGTCGAGTTGTCCGAAGTCCAGCCCGAAGGAACCCCGCCATGAGTACGCCGCTGCGCGTCGTCGCGTTCGTCGCCGCCCTCGCCACCGCCTTCGCGTTGGCGTGGGGCGGGGGCCGGCTCGTCGGACCGGTCGACACCGAGCCCGTCGCCGCCCACGACGACGCAGCAGCCCACGGCGGGGAGGACTCCACTTCGGCCGACGGGTCCGACGCCCACGGCTCGGCCGTCGCCGAGGCGACCGGGCTGACCGCGCGTGCCGACGGCTTCACGCTGGCGCTCGCGGACCGCACGCCGGCCGCCGGCCGTACGCGGCTCGACTTCCAGGTCCTCACGTCCAGCGGACGCCCCCTGCTCGACTACACGCGCGAGCACGAGAAGGACCTCCACCTCATCGTCGTACGCCGCGACCTGACCGGCTTCCAGCACGTGCACCCGCGGCTCGACCGGCGCACCGGCACCTGGTCGGTCGACGTACGCCTGACCCCGGGCGTGTGGCGCGTCATCGCGGACTTCACCCCCGAGGGCTGGGACGGCATCACGCTGGCCGACGACGTGTCCGTGGCGGGCGACTTCACTCCCGCAGCGCTCCCGTCCGACGACCGCACCGCGCGGGTCGAGACCTCCGCCGGCACCTACACGGTGACCCTGGCGGGTGACACGGCTCCGGGCGCCTCGACCGTGCTCACCACGCGCGTCGAGCTCGACGGCGAGCCGGTCACCGACCTCGAGCCCTACCTCGGCGCCTACGGCCACCTCGTCGCCCTGCGCGCGGGCGACCTGGGCTACCTCCACGTCCACCCGGAGGAGGGCCCGGCCGGCCCGGGCATCGACTTCGCGACCGCCTTCCCCGAGCCGGCGACGTACCGCCTCTTCCTGGACTTCCAGCACCGCGGCGCCGTCCACACGGCTGCGTTCACCGTCGAGTCCGACGGGGCGCCGTCCGGCGGCGGCGACACCGACCACGACACCGACCAGGGAGAGGAGGACGACCATGGCCACTGAGGTCCAGTCCCTCCACGAGCCGACGAGCGACGTCGAGCTCGCCATCACCGGCATGACCTGCGCCTCGTGCGCCAACCGCATCGAGCGCAAGCTCAACAAGCTCGACGGCGTCACCGCGACGGTCAACTACGCCACCGAGAAGGCGAAGGTCTCCTACCCCGGCACGGTCTCGACCGACGACCTGCTGCGCACGGTCGAGGCCGCGGGCTACGCCGCCGCGCTGCCGACACCGCCCGCCGACGACGACGCCGCGGGCGAGCCCGTCGAGCGCGACCCGCTGCTGCAACGACTGGTGATCAGCGCCGTCCTCTCCGTGCCGGTCATCGCGATGGCGATGGTCCCGGCCTGGCAGTTCACCTACTGGCAGTGGGCCTCGCTCGCGCTGGCCGCCCCCGTGGTCGTGTGGGGCGCCCTGCCCTTCCACCGGGCGGCGTGGACCAACCTGCGCCACGGCGCGACGACCATGGACACCCTCGTGTCGGTCGGCGTGCTCGCGGCATTCGGCTGGTCGCTGTGGGCGCTCTTCCTCGGCACCGCCGGCGAGCCCGGGATGACCCACCCGTTCCGGATCTCGATCGACCGGACCGACGGCGCGGCCAACATCTACCTCGAGGCCGCCGCGGGCGTGACGACGTTCCTGCTCGCCGGGCGTTGGCTCGAGCACCGCTCCAAGCGGCGCGCGGGCGCAGCGCTCCGGGCGCTCCTCGAGCTCGGCGCCCGCGACGTGGGCGTGCTCCGTGACGACGCTTCTGGTGGGCGCAGCGAGGTCCGGATCCCCGTCGACCAGCTGGCCGTGGGGGACGAGTTCGTCGTACGCCCCGGCGAGAAGGTCGCGACCGACGGGACCGTGGTGACCGGGACGAGCGCGGTCGACGCGTCGATGCTGACCGGCGAGTCGGTGCCGGTGGAGGTCGGCCCGGGCGACGCGGTCGTCGGCGCCACCGTCAACGCCGGCGGGCGGCTCGTCGTACGCGCCACCCGCGTCGGCGCCGACACCCAGCTCGCCCAGATGGCTCGACTGGTCGAGGACGCGCAGAACGGCAAGGCCGAGGTGCAACGCCTCGCCGACCGCGTCTCCGGGGTCTTCGTGCCGATCGTCATCGGCTTGTCCGTCGCGACGCTGGGCTTCTGGCTCGGCGCCGGCGCGGGCGCCACGGCCGCCTTCACCGCCGCCGTCGCGGTGCTGATCATCGCCTGCCCGTGCGCCCTCGGCCTGGCCACGCCGACCGCCCTGATGGTCGGCACCGGCCGCGGCGCCCAGCTCGGCATCCTGATCAAGGGCCCCGAGGTCCTCGAGTCGACCCGGCGCGTGGACACGATCGTGCTCGACAAGACCGGCACCGTGACCACCGGCGAGATGACCGTCCACGAGGTGGTGGCCGCCGAGGGCGAGTCCGTCGACGACGTACGACGCCTCGCCGCCGCCCTCGAGTCGGCCTCCGAGCACCCGATCGGCCGGGCGATCGCCGCCGTCGAGGCTCCGCTGCCCGCCGTCGAGGAGTTCACCAGCCGCGAGGGGCTGGGGGTGCAGGGCGTCGTCGAGGGCCACGCGGTCGTGGTCGGCCGGCCCAGCCTGCTCGCCGACTGGGCGCAGCACCTGCCGCCGTCGCTCGTCGCCGCCGTCGAGCGGGCGCAGGGCGAGGGCCGCACCGCTGTCGCCGTCGGCTGGGACGGCCGGGCGCGCGGCGTCATCGTCGTTGGCGACACGGTGAAGCCCACCTCCGCCCAGGCGGTCGCCGCGCTGCGCGACCTCGGCCTCACCCCGGTCCTGCTCACCGGCGACAACGAGGCCGCGGCCCGCCACGTCGCGGCCCAGGTCGGCATCGAGACGGTCGTGGCCGACGTACTCCCTGCCGACAAGGTGGCCGAGGTGCAACGGCTCCAGGCCGCCGGCAAGGTCGTGGCGATGGTGGGCGACGGCGTCAACGACGCGGCAGCCCTCGCCCAGGCCGACCTCGGACTCTCGATGGGCACCGGCACCGACGTGGCGATCGAGGCCGGCGACCTGACCCTCGTACGCGGCGACCTGCTCGTCGCCGTCGACGCGATCCGGCTCTCGCGCCGCACCCTCGGCACGATCAAGGGCAACCTGTTCTGGGCGTTCGCCTACAACGTCGCCGCCCTCCCCCTCGCCGCCGCCGGCCTCCTCAACCCCATGCTCGCCGGCGCCGCGATGGCGTTCTCCAGCGTCTTCGTGGTCACCAACTCGCTCCGGCTGCGCAGCTTCCGCTCGTCCATCTCCTGACTGCGGCCCTCCCCGGGCTGCCGCCGCCGGGGCGGTGGTCCACCCACACTCGCGTGGCGCAGAACGTGGGTCCACCACCGCCACCCGCGCGTCGTACGCCGACACGCCCGCGGGCGGTGGCCCACCCACACTCGAGCGGCCAGGAATGTCGCTCCACCACCGCTCCACGGGCATGAGCGGTGAGTGGCGCAGGTTTTCCGGCTGCGGAACCTGCCTCACCCACCGCCGTACGCCGGCCGTCCCCAGGAGCGGTGAGCAGCGCAACTTCTGAGGCCCCAGAACGTGCGTCACCCACCGCCCGGTCCCCGACGCCAGGATGGTGTGGCGCCCGTCTGACCGTTGTGTTCGTAGTGTTTGCCGCATGGGACTCAAGGACCTCCGCATCCCCGGCCGCGCCGAGGCACGTACGACGTCGTCGGCGCTCGAGGCCGCCGCGCTCGAGGCCGCCGACGACCCGCGGCACGACCCCGGGACCATCGACCGGCTGGTCACCATGCTCCTCGACGTCGGCCTCGACGGCCGCGGCCCGCTCGACCCGGTCCGCGAGGTCGCCGACGAGGCGCTGCGCAAGGCCGGTGGCGACCGCGACAAGGCGATCGCCGCGCTGGCCCGGCGCAGCACGATCGGCGGCGCGGCCGGCGGCTTCATCACCGGCATCGGCGGCTTCGTCACGATGCCGGTCGCGCTGCCGGTCAACGTCGCGGAGTTCTACCTCCAGGCGGTGCGGATGGTCGGCGCGATCGCGGTGCTGCGCGGCCACGACATCGACAGCCCGCGCGTGCGCAGCGCGATCCTGCTGACGCTCGTCGGCGCGGACTCCGACGAGGTGCTCAAGCGGGCCGGCATGTCGACCGCCGGCAGCCGGGCGACGTCGTTCGCCCTCGGTGGCCTGCCGCCCGCGGCGCTGATGATGATCAACAAGGCCGTCGGCTTCCGGCTCATGCGCGGGGTCAGCGAGAAGACGCTCGCCGGCCTCGGCCGCGGCGTCCCGTTCGCCGGCGGGTTCGTCGGCGGCGGGATCGACGGCTTCATGATGAAGAAGATCGCCGACCACGCGATCAAGGAGCTGCCCGTCGTCTGATCCCTTCGGCCTCCGCGAGCAGCTCGAGCGCGACGGCCTCCTTGAGCGCGGTCTCCGAGCTGTCGGAGCGGACGATGAACTCGCTCCATCCCGAGATTGAACTGCCGTCAATCAACTTGTCGAGCCGGACCAGCCAGGGCAGGTCGTCACGCCGGTGGCTCATGCGAGGGCTCCTTCGCGGAGGGTGAGGTGGTCGGCGAGGTGGCGCGAGGTGACCCGGTGCCAGCGGTTGCGCGCGAGGTCGGGGGTCAGCAGCGCCAGCCCGGTGCCGTACTTGGAGATCCGGACGGGCCGGTGGCCGAGCTCCCACAGGCGGCGGTCGAGCGGGCCGGGGCCGGGGGTGCCCGACTTGGTCTCGACGACCAGCACGTCGCCGACCTCGGCGGTCCCGTGGCCGGAGACCCAGCGCAGGTCGCGGTCGACGGTGGCCCGGCCGGCGTCACCGGGGAGGAGCAGCGTCGTACGCCGGTAGCTGGTGTGCAGCGTCGCGACGAGGCCGGCGGTGTCGACGTCGTGGACGTGCGCGGCGCCGAGCCGGTCACGCACCCAGGCGGCCGCGGGTCCGGACACGTCGTGCGCGTCGTGGGGCAGCCGCTCCTTGACGGTGGTGCCCCGCAGGCCGCGCGTCTTGACCTCGAGCCAGCGCTCGCCGGTGTCGGCGTACACCCGGGTGCGGACCTTCCAGCGGCGGCGCCGGGGGTGGGCGGCGGCGCTCCAGCTGTCGAGCCCGACGGTGTCGAGGTAGGTCGACTCGTAGCGCGAGCTGCGCCGCCCGTCGATCTCGAGCACCCGCAGCCCCGGGACGCCTGTGACGACGGCGTCGAGGTCGTCGGCGGCGATCACGTACTTCCGGTCGGTCCTGGTCAGCAGCTCCGCTCGGTCGTTGAGCTCGGCGAGCGTGACCGCGGGGAGGTGGTCCAAGGCCTTCATCGGGTGACGGCCGGTACGTCGTGGCGCTCGGCGCGCGGCATGGCGGGGCGCGGCGCGGCGGCGTAGTGGACCTCGACCGTGGTGGTGTCGTTGACCAGGTCGACGCGGACCGGCGTGACCCGGGTGACCCTGGCGTCGAGGAGCAGCTCGAGGCGGGTCACCAGCTCGCGCTCGTCGGTGACGGCCCGGTCGAGCACGACGACCTGGCGCAGGCCGGTGGCGTGCAGCAGGCGGCTGTCGGCGAGGGCGAGCACGACGACGAGGCCGACCATCAGCGCGATGGAGAGGCCCACGTCACCGGTGCCGAGGCCGCCGAGCAGGCCGATCGCGAGGGCCGCGAAGTAGTAGGCGATCTCGTGCTGGCCGAGCTCGTCGGAGCGGAGCCGGATGATCGACAGGACGCCGAAGAGCCCGAGGCCGAGCCCGACCGTCGCGGCGCTGCTCGCCAGCACGATGGTCACGGCGAGCACGCCGACGTTGACCGCGACGAAGGCGGTGACGAGGTCGGCGCGGCGGTGGCGCGGGTAGTAGACGGCCAGGGCGAGGACCAGCACGGCGACGAGGTCGACGGCGGCGAGCAGGTAGGTGGGGTTCATCGGGTTCCTTCGTGGGCGGGTCGGTGCCCCGAGGTTGTCCGGCCCACCTGTCCGCCGGCTGCCGCGATCCTGTGGCGGATCTGTGAGGACGGCCCTGCGACAATCGACCCTCGTGGACGGACCCCTGCCCCTCGCGCTGCTCGTCGCCTCGCTGCTCTTCGCAGTGGTGGTGCTGGTCTACGTCGTGCTCGACCGCACGCCGGACTGGGGACTGCTCGGCTTCGCCGCGGTCATCGAGGCCGCGACGCTGGTGCTGCTCGTGATCGCGGCGGTGCAGGTCGGCGACGCCGACCTCTCCGGCCCGTCGGCGATCACGCTGTTCGGCTACCTGGCCGCCGGACTCGTGCTGCTGCCGCTCGGCTTCGTCTGGTCGCTGGCCGAGCGCAGCCGCGGCGCCACGGCCGTGCTGATGGTCGCGGGGCTGACGCAGGCCTTCGTCGTCGTACGCGCCCTCCAGGTGTGGCAGTCGTGACCCGCGCCGCCACCTCCACCTCCTCGGACCTCGGCCGCGCCCTCGTCGCGGTGTACGGCGTCTTCGCGCTCGCCGCGACCGCGCGCTCCCTCGTGCAGCTGGCCACCAAGGCCGGCGAGGCACCGCTGGCGTACGTCCTGTCTGCCGTCGCCGCGCTCGTGTACGTCGCCGCGACCCTCGGCCTCGCGGAGGTCGGGCCGAACCCCCGCCGGCTGGCGTGGGCGGCGGTCGGCTTCGAGCTCGTCGGCGTGCTCACCGTCGGCACCCTGACGGTCCTCGACCCGGACCTCTTCCCTGACGCGACCGTCTGGTCCGACTACGGCGCGGGGTACGGCTGGCTGCCGCTCGTGCTGCCGTTCGTCGGCATCGCCTGGCTCTGGCACACGCGGGCGCGGGACTGACCTGCCGGGTCCTAGGTGGTCGAGCGACCCGCGTGGTGCTCGCGGTAGGGCTGGTAGAGCCGCCGCAGGAACGACTCGAGCTCGACGGCGAGGTCGTCGTCCAGGGACGGGAACGAGAAGGTCGCCTTGCCGGTCCGGCGCTTCGTGAACGCCTCGGAGGAGCCCTCGAGCGCCTCCGGCCACGTGTCCACGGCGATCGCGTAGAGCGACACCTTCTGGGCGCTGCGCTTGACGGCCGCGAAGTAGTCGTGGGCGCCGGAGCCGGGCCACCGCAGCGACGGCATGCCATAGATGGTCGCGTCCTCGAGCTCGTCCCGGTAGGGCTCGAGGAGCGCCCAGATCCGGGCTTCGACCGCGTCGAGATCCGCCATCGGTCGAGTGTAGGAGCCGCTACGGCTCGAGGGCGACGAGCACGTCCAGCTCGTCGCGCAGCCCGGCCAGGAGCTCGTCGAGGTCGGGCACGTGGTCGGGGTCGACGATGGCGGTGACGGTGACCGTGCCGGCGTAGGAGAGCACCTCGAAGTACGCCGTGATGTTGCCGCTCTCCGACAGGGCGACCGGGACGGCGGCCCGCACCCGGCGTCCGGCGACGTGGACGGACTCCTCGGGGCCGCGCACGTGGCTGACCAGGGTGTGCAGCCGCTGCTGGTGTCGCATGTACCAGCGGAAGCCACCCAGGGCGGCCAGCGGCCGGAACAGCCCACCGAGCAGGGCGATCGGGGGCGGTCCGCTCGCGTCGGAGCGGTGCCGCCGCACCTGGCCGGCGACGGCGAGCAGGCGGCTGCTGGCGTCGCCGGTGGTCGGGACGGTGACGAGCATCGGGCTGACCATGTTGCCGAGGGAGCTGTCGTCGTCGCTGCGGCGCCCGGAGACCGGGACCGCGATCACCACCGCGTCGACGGCCTCGCCCCGCCCCCGCAGCACACGCTGCAGGGCACCGGCGACGGCGGCCAGCACGGCGTCGTTGCCGGTGGCGCCGAAGCGGTGGGCGGCGTCCCGCAGGGCTCGGCCGTCGACGGCCACCACCCCGATCGCGCGCCGGGCGCCGGTCGGCTGCAGCAGCGAGCACGGCGCCGCCGCGCGCGGCGGTGCGAGACCGCCGGCGGCGGCGAAGGAACGGCGTACCTGCCGCAGCCACCACCGCCCGCGGCCCAGCGACCGCACGTGCGTGCGCCAGGCGTCGAGGGCGAGGCTCGCGGGCCGTCGGGCGCTCGCGCGGGAACGGCTGCGCTGGAGCGGGCGCGCCGGGATCGACGAGGGCGGCGAGCACGGCCAGGCCCCCGACCCCGTCGGCGAGGACGTGGTGGAGCACCACGACCAGACTCGTCGCACCGTCCGCGCGGCCCGTGACGACTGCGGCCGACCACAGCGGCGCCTGCGCCGGCACGGGCTCGGCGACCACGGACACGACGGTGTCGAGGAAGGCCTGCTCGTCCCCCGCCGGCGGGCACGCCACGTGGCGCACGTGTCGGCGTACGTCGAAGTGCGCGTCGTCGACCCAGATCGGTCCGCCGCAGCCCCAGGGCGTGGGGCACCAGGCGCTGCCGCAGCCGCGGGACCGCCGTCAGCCGCTCCCCGACCAGGCGGGTCAGCGACGCGACGTCCGGGCCGTCCGGGCCCGGCTCGAGCACCAGCGCCACCCCGATCTGCTCGGCGCGGCCGCCGCCCTCCATGGCGAGGAAGGCACGGTCCGCGGTGCTGGCCCGCTCGATGCCTGGCGCGGGGAGAGGGTGCCGGGGGCTCACACGAGCAGGGTGCCTGCGCCCGCGCGCCTCCTCCAGAGGACAACGTCACCCCTCAGCCGGGCACCCCCTGCGGCGTGCAGCGGCGCCCTGCAAGGCCTGACCCAGCGACTCCCGGTGCCGCCTATCCGCACTGCATGGTGAGCAGTGCGTCCTCCGGCTCACCCGGGCTGCGGGCAAGGAAGTAGAGCTGGCCGACGTCGCCCCACATCATGTCGGCGGCGTCGTCGGAGGCCACCTGCACCACGAGCTGCCAGCCGCTGGCCACGGCCTGCACAGCAGGGTCGCTCCACTCGAAGGGCTCACCGGTGAGTCCGCGGCGCAGCTGCTCGACCTCCATCTCCACCGCATTCTGCTGCGGGCAGGCGTGCCCCCCGATCTGGTGGGTGTCATAGCCACCGTGGGGAAGCTCGTGGAGAGCGTCGTAGAGCGCCACCACGGACGGGGCAGCAACGCCTGGCCGGGGCCCCACGAGCCCGGCCTTGGCCCAGATCGACTCGGCGGCCGGCGACTCGCTCCCCGGCCAGGACATGGTCCTTACCGTTGTCATCGCGACAGCGGGGAAGGGCGTGAGGCCGGGCGGGGCCGGCGTTGCCAGATGCATGCGGTCGTGCGCTGCAGCTCGTTCGGGGTGGACGTGCATCACCCGGAACCCGGGGCGCGTCGTCGGGTCCCAGGTGCCGACCGGACTGGCGAAGTCGTCGAAGGCGCCGTCGAAGTAGAAGAACGCGAGGCGGCCGGTGGTGGGGAGACCGAGCTCCGGCAGCATCGTCGTGACGGGCTCGCACTCGAAGGTGAGGACGTGACTCAGCGGGCCGTGACCGTCCCACACCGGCCATGAGTTGATCGGCAGGCTCGGCAGGCCGCCGAGCTGGGCGACCACCGGGTCCCCGTCGCCCGCGTGCTCGAGGCGGAGCGCCGGCCGCACCAGTGCGAGGAAGTCCTGCGCGGCGGCGACCGGCAGGTGCTCGTTCGCCAGCGCCGTGATGATGCCGAGCCGCTCAGTGGTCTCGTCGCGAGTCCCCGGCTCACGGCTCACCTTGTTCTCGGCCCTCGCTCCGGCTCCGTGCTCCGCGACCTCGCCCAGGGGGTCCGCCCGCAGCACCACGGTCGAGGTACGGCCGTGGACGTCGTGGAGCTCCAGGGTCGCGTCCAGCGAGCCGTCCCCTGCCAGTCGGATGCCGTCGGTGTGGGTCCCGAACCCTTGGGAGGCGCTGCTGAGGAGCGGCAGCATCTCCTCGTGGTGCCGTCGCATTCGCTCCTGGATCTCGCGCGTCAGAGCGGCATGCCGTGCCATGAGCTCGTCGTACCGATCCGCCGCCACCAGGCGTTCCTACCACTCTGAGGAGGTCAAGCGGCCGGGATCACCGGATCCCGGGGCTCGAGCACGACCACCGCGGTCTCGGTCGGACGGCGGGCGGCGTACGCGTCGAGGTCCTTGTCGATCTCCGACCAGCGCGCCCACAGCCGTTCGCGCTCGGGTCCGTGCGCTGGGCGGGCACGCACGGCTCGGGTGCCGTCCCTGGTCTGGACGGTGGCGTCGGGACGGGCCTGCAGGTTGAGCCACCAGGCGGGCTCGGGCGGGCCCCAGCCGTTCATCGCCATCGTGACGAGGTTGTCGCCGTCCTCGAGGTAGCCGACCAGGACCTGCCGCGGTTGGCCGGAGCGTCTGCCCGTGGTGGTGAGCCAGAGTGCTCCCCAGCCGTTCGGCTTCGGGCGCCACAGCCCGACCCGGCCCCGGGTGGTGCGTACGAGCGCGCGGTGGGCGTGCCAGAACGCGACGACGAACCAGCGCGGCGGCAGCGTCGCCCTGCCCCGACGGGACGTACGAGCGGATGTCATGGCGGCCCTCCTCGCTCCCCACCTCCGGGTCTAGCACCCGCGCGAGCCGGGCCCCTAGGGCCGTTGGTCCTCCGGCGTGGACGGTCACTCGACGAAGTCGTCGCCGACCCGGGGCCTGCCATCATGGGTGGAAGCCCTCGTCCCAGGAGCAGCCGTGATCGACATCCGGTTCTACCAGGCGGCCGTGGTCGTGATCCCGACCCTCGTCGTCGCTGCTGCCCTCGCGACCTCCGGCTTCGGTCCCGAGTCCCGGCGCTCGGGAGGAGAGCAACGCCGCATGCCGGCGTGGGGCGTCGGCGCGGCGATCGTCGCGGTCTGCTTCGTGGTCGTCGCGGAGCTCCTCGCCCTCGTGTCGCTGGCCGCAGACGAGACAGGAGCGGGGACGTTCGTCGTCGTCCTCGCCGCCATCACCCTCGTGTGCGCCGGCCTCGCGATCATGGCGGTGCAGCCGCTGGTCGAGCCGTTGCGCGGAACGTGGCTGGAGGGGATCGAGTGGCTGGTCATCGTGACGACCTCGGTCTTCGCCGCAGCCGCGATCAGCCTCGTCCTCCTGGAGTCGTGACCCGAGAGGTGCGGTCAGGAACGGCGAGCGATGACGGTGCAGCCGGGCATCACCAGGTGCGCACCCACACGCAGTGCTCGGAGCGCCGCAGCTCCTCGATGGTCTCGGCGGAGAGGGGCTCCGACGCATCCGTGACGACGTACCCGAGGTGGTCCCTGGTCGCCAGGTGCTGACCGATCACGTTGTCACCGGCCTCGGCGAAGACGGCGTTGAGCCGGGCGAGCACGCCGGGGACGTTGTGGTGGAGGAGGCCCAGCCGGTGCTCACCGGTCAGCGCGGGCGTGAGGACCTGCGGGAGGTTGACCGACAGCGCGGTGCTCCCCTGCTGGGCGAACCCGGCGAGCTTCTCCGCCACGAACCGCCCGATCTCCTCCTGCGCCTCCTGGGTCGAGCCGCCGACGTGGGGCGTCAGGATGACGTTGTCGAGGCCACGCAGCACGGACACGAACTCGTCACCCTGGGCCTTCGGCTCGACGGGGAAGACGTCGACCGCCGCGCCCGCGATGTGCCCGGACAGGACGTGGCTGCGCAGCGAGTCGTAGTCGACCACCATGCCGCGCGAGGCGTTGATGAAGAGGGCTCGCGGCTTCATCGCGGCGAACTCCTCCGGTCCGAAGAGGCCCGCATTGCCGGGCCGGCCGTCGACGTGGAGGCTGACCACGTCGGCGGTCTCGAGCAGCTCGGCGAGCGACGCCATCCGGCGCGCGTTGCCGTGGGCCGGACGGTCCGCCTTGTCGTAGAAGACCACCCGCATCCCGAGCGCCTCGGCGACGTTGGACAGCTGGGTGCCGATGTTGCCGTAGCCCACGATCCCGATCGTCCGGCCGCGCACCTCGTGGCTGCCCCGCGCCGACTTGTCCCACACGCCGTCGTGCATCCGCTGGGTCTTCTCCGGCAGCCGCCGGGCCAGCGCGATGATCTCGCCGATCACCAGCTCGACCACGCTCCGGGTGTTGGAGTACGGCGCGTTGAACACACCGATGCCCCGCTCCGCAGCCGCGCCGAGGTCGACCTGGTTGGTGCCGATGCAGAAGCAGCCGATCGCCTCCAGGTCGGGAGCCGCGTCCAGGACCCGCTCGGTCACCGTCGTGTTGGACCGGATCCCCAGCAGCTGTACGCCGTCGAGCGACGCGAGCAGCTCGTCCTCACGCAGCGCGCCCGAGCGCAGCTCGACCTCGTAGCCACGGGACCGCAGGACGTCCACGGCCGTCGGGTGGATGTTTTCCAGGACCAAAGCCTTCATGCCGCCACGTTAGGGCAGTGCGGGCGAGCCACCTGGCGCCGGCTTCGGTGATGGACTCAGGGCCGATGGGTGCCGACCCTGTGATTCCGGACCTCGACGAGAACGGGATCTCGTACGTTGTTCGCCTCCCATGACCCCGTACGCACACCTGACCGAGCAGCAGGCGGCCGCCGCCCTCGAGGAGTTCCTCGAGGAGCGGCCCGCCGCCTTGCGGCATCTCGAGCTCGCCGTGGGCGATGCTGTGGAGCTGGACCGATCGGTCGAGAGCCTCGGACCGTTGTGGGTCTGGATGAAGGAGCGGCTCCGGCTCGGGCCGTCCGGACAGCAGCCGTCCTGGTCGAGGCTGGGGCTCGGGGAGCACGAGCGACTGGACGAGGGTTCCCTCCGGCTCCTCGACGGCCTGATCTCCTACGTGATCGACATCGTCACGAGCGCCGCCCCGGACGCGACGTGGGAGGTGGCGACCGACCCGCACCCGCAGTTCCTCCACCAGAACCAGCCGATGCTGAGGGCAGGAGCGTGGGAGCAGGTGCCAGCCACGACGATCGGCAACCTGGGGCGCCAGGTGTTCAGCGAGTGGCCGCCGGCCGATGACCGACTCGAGTCGGTCATCCGGTCCTGGCTCGCGGATCTCGCCGACACCCGATGACGGGCCCGGTCAGGTCTCGCCGCCGATGTCGAACTCGTACGCCTCGAAGACGAGGTCGGACCCTCGCTGGCGGTGCCGGACGAGCCTGCCCAGCAGCGCCGTACCCAGGTCGCGGACCCGGTCGACGTCGCCGAAGCCGCCCGAGAGCGTGACGCGGGACAGGAGGCTGTCGACCTGACCTCGGATCAGCGCGTGCTCGCTGGTGAGGGTGGCGACCGCTCCGGACAACCGTGGTGAGGCCTCGAGGACTTCGCGATGGAGACCGTCGGGAGCCTCGGTGATGTCCACGTGCTCACGGAAGTCGCCGGCGAGCTCCACCGCGGCGACGTGGACACGTTGGACCCAACGTTCCAGGTCGCTGACGGCCGGCGCGGCCAGCGCACCCTCCAGAGCGCTCATCGACTCGCGCAGCTCCGCGCGGTGTCGCCGGAGCTCCTCGAGGAGAGCTTCGTCTGATGCTGGCGAGCTCGATGCCATCGACCCTCCGTCCCCGGACCGCGATCTCCCCAGTGTCGCGCGCGAACGTGGCATCCGGCGACCCCCGGGACAGACTGCTCTAGCCATCCATTGCTGGCACGCTCCCCGAGCCCTACATTGCGGGAATGGCGGACATCATCCTGGGCGTCCTCGCGATCCTCGCCGGGGGCGCCATGCTCGTCGCCGGCCAGGCCGTGCTGCGACTCATGATCCCCATCTGGGGCTTCTTCGCCGGCTTCGCCGCCGGCGCCGGCCTCGTGGCCAGCTTCGCCGACGAGCGCTTCCTCGGCACCGTGCTCGGCTGGGTGCTCGGCCTCGTGCTCGCACTGGTCTTCGCGATCCTGGCCTACCTCTACTACTACGTCGCCGTCGTCCTTGCGATGGGCGCGGCCGGCTTCGCGATCGGCTCGGGCCTGATCGTCGCCCTCGGGATCTCCTGGAACTGGGTGGCCGTCCTGATGGGCACGGCCGTCGGCCTCGTCCTCGGCCTGCTGGCGGTCTTCACGAACGTGCCGATGATGGTGCTGGTCATCATCGGTTCCATCGCCGGCGCTGTCGGCGTGACGGGCGGCCTGATGCTGCTGGTGGGCTCACTGAACTCCGCCGACTTCAGCAGGGGCGACTTCGTCGACCGCGTCTCGGACAGCTTCGGCTGGTCCCTGCTCTTCCTGGTGCTCGCCCTCGGCGGCATCGCCATCCAGGCCATGCAGCGGGCCCTCATGCGCCAGAGCATCCAGGACACCTGGTACGCCGACGTCCGCTGACACCGGCCGATCCCGCCCCGCAGGCGACAAGGGGAGCGGGGCTGCAGTCCCGCCCTACCCGGGAGGCGTGGACCCAGCGGCGGCGACCTCAAGGCTTTACCCGATTTGCGGTGATTTTTCATTGCATTTCGTTTCCGCGCATTGGCCCCGTCGAAAACTACCGGCATTCGCTCTCACGGCTACGGGGGATGGGACTGATGTCATCGAACCAACCAGAGCACGTGCTCGACGAGGCTCTGCAACTCCGCCTGGACACAGCGAAGGTGGAGGAGCAGGAGGCACTTGCACGCAAGGCGGCGGCTGAAGCGTCTGCCAAGGAAGCCGAGATCGCGACGAGCGCAGCCGAGGCCCGGCAGGCGCAGTGGAAAGGCTTGATCCCAGATCTCTCGTCGGTTGATCGGGGTGAGCTGAAGACGCCCGACGACAAGGTGCTCGTCGCCACGATCCTTGCGTACACCGCCATGCACTCGGCCGCAGCCGCGGTGGCCAAGAACCTCACGCCACTGCCACCGGACGCCTGCGTCCTTGTCACCAGCGATCCGGACCTCGCGACCCACAGTGCGACCTACCGTGAACTGAAGTCTGCAGTCGATGCGACTCTTCACCACGCAGGAAGCGTGCTGGCCCTCGGAGCCGTAGATGCGCCAGACGAATCCGCACACCTGGAGGTCGCGAGCGCGGCGGCCGCGGCGGGCGCAGCCGTTGCCAGCGCGATCCCCGGCGTTCTCTCGCTGCTGAGCGCCCACCGGAGCATGTCCGTCGTCCCGACCGAGAAGAACGACCTCGCGGCCGCGGCGGCTGTCGTCGGCAGCGCGATGAAGCTCGCGAAAGATGCCCCAGGGCCGAAGTTCGTCCACGACGACTTCCGAGTGTCTCCCGACGGGCAGGCGTTCGCCTGGATCTCAGACTTGGCGGCGAAGCGGCTTCAGCTCGCCGACCGCAAGGCCGAGATCGGGATCGCGAAGACGGCCGCCGACAAGGCTGCACTGGACCAGAAGACAGCCCTGGGGTTGAAGCAGGAGAAGTACGACAAGCTCCCTCGCGAGCAACAGACCGAGGAGCTACTTGCCGAGCTCAGTGCCCTCAAGGTGGCGGCTGGGAAAGCTGATCTGCTGGCGCAGAACGTTGCGACGAGGGCCACCATCATCGACGCCGCGATCTCCGCGATCGACACGTTGAGCGCCAGCCTCCGCTCCGTACCGGCAGGCGCAAAGCGATCCCTCGTCGCCGCTGCCTCGTTGTACGAGCAACTCCACGCAAGCCCGGCGGCGGATCCTCGTGGCTTCACCCACGCACTGCTGGTGAAGTCCGAAGGTGGGCAGGTACAGCAGACCACGAGTGATCGTGCCTTGTGGTTCAAGGACAAGGTCTCGAGCCTGGCAGAGTCCGCGATCAGCTACATCCTCATCGACACGCACGATGGCACCATCGTGAAGGCTGGAACTGAGGCCCGTACGGCTCAAGCCCGCGGCTCGATCGGATCGGCCCTGGTGGTCGATCCGCCCCTCGATTCATAGTGTCGCGATCAGTCTTGAAAGGCCCGCAGTGCGGGATGGCGGTGCGATCGGTAGACCTGAGCCCGTTGCGGTCCGACGTAGTTCGGCCTACAACTCGAGCCAACTCTCGGCGTGGAAACCGCAGCGCCCGTTGACGGCGTGAAAGCGTCGGGGCCCAAGCGGCGACAGCACGCAGGTGTCGGCGGCAGGGCTCGCGAATGGAGGCTCCGAATC
Organism: Nocardioides sp. T5; assembly: GCF_048161455.1. Lineage (NCBI taxonomy): Bacteria > Bacillati > Actinomycetota > Actinomycetes > Propionibacteriales > Nocardioidaceae > Nocardioides > Nocardioides sp. T5. The sequence continues at coordinate 4,451,554 of NZ_CP182415.1, forward strand.
AAGGTACCCAGCCTGCATGCGATCCCAGCGAACCACGGCGATCTCCTAAGAGACTGTACCCGTCGACCAGCCTGTTCGGTCTCGTCAAGAGAACCGCCCCTGATGTCGACTCAAACGGACGGCAACCCAGGGTCATAGGTCCACGCGTGCTCGCTACACAGCCAAAGCAAGTGACCGTCGGGCGTAGTTACACGGCGGAGCCCGCCGAACTGTCGCTGCGGATCTACCGAGAACAGCAACTCTCGGAAGCCGCGGAGGGCGACTGCATCAGCGAGCTGCAGTCCTTGATCGACTCTCGGATCGTCACCCGCAACTAGTTTGGCCAGTTCTGAAGTGCCGCCACCGATGTCCTTGGCAAGATCCAGGTGGCGATTTATCAACTCAGCGTCCTCGCTTGATACGAGGTCGGCAATGCCCGTCGTAGCAACGGGCACAAACAGCGATAGAACTCGACCGACTAGCACAGTATACCGAGCGGCCTTCCGCACCCATTCCTGCCAGTCGTCAATCCGGTACGGACCCGTCGCGAGCGAGTGCTCCTCTCCCGTCGCCTCACACCACAGGTGCAGCGCAATGCTCTTCTTCGCCCAACCAAGCCGGCCGTCCGCATACTCCACAGTGAAGAGCCGCGGACAGTCGGTTACCTCGACGGATGCCGCCCGGAGCAGTGCCCGAGTCTGATTGGCCGCCCGCGCCGCATAAGACTCAATCTGTGAGAGTTGATCCCTCATGTTCTCTTGGCCAGCACGTATCGCCTGGAGCAGAACTAGTTCGTCCTCGCGAGCTGGACTGAATGCGGTCAGCAACTGACCCACGTCTTGAGACTCAAGACACTCTGGACAGTCAATCGACGTTCGACCCTTCTCGCGGTACCTCTGGACAAGCTGAAGTGCAAAGAAGCCCGCACAATCCTTGGTTGATGAACAAGGAATGAAGAAGTCGAACTCAAGACCCGGCCATCTCCTTCGCAGCAGGTCTTCGATGCCATCGCGCAGAATTGCGAAGAAGAAATCAGGAGAGGGCGCAGTCACAGTAAGTTTGAGTGTGCGCGAATCAGAAAGCTCCAGTATGGCGCGCGACTCGTACTGTCGGTACTCAAGTTCCACACCTCGACGCCAATGTCGACCGATCGAAAACCGATGGTTTCGCACGGTCAGCCACGATACAAGTCCGGGCGCTTCCTCATCCATCTTGCACTGCAGCGCTAGCTGGCGCAGGGGGGCCCCGGTTGCGGAAGTAGTGCTCCCAGTAACCGCAGAGAGGGCTGGTCTCTCATGTGGCACCAACTGGGCGACGAGACTCGACTCCTCATCGATAAGGCGATAGGAGACATCGAATTTTTCCATCAGCCGGAGGAAGTATGGATACAGCACTTTGGGATAGTTCAGATCATTCCGAGACCCCCAAATCTCAGCGAGCCAGCGGTGCTCGAGTACCCCACCATTCTCGCGCGTCTGCTCATCTTCCAACACGAACCCGATCGCTTTCGTAAGCCACTCAGGCTGCAGGACGACGAAGTCACGGAGTCCGTCGTCCTCTGCGTAGTGAATGATCGCGCCCAGGTCATGCAGCAACGCCGAAAGTGCAGACGCTTCCGCGCCATCCAAGTCGTTGTCCGCGCAGATCTCTTCATATCGCTCGTAGGAAATGAAGGACTCTTCAAGACGTGAGAGATGTTCACGGACGTTAATCCAGTGCGTAGAGAGCAAGGAGCCCATCTGCGGAAGCTGCGCCGCCTCCTCGGCCAAACAGACCTTCAGTTCCGCCAACCCGCGTCCGCTTCGACTATCGACCTCCATGTGACCGACGAGCACGTCGCCGAAAGAGCGCTGCAGTGACGGAAAGTCGATTTCTGCTCGCCGCAGATCGGCGTGGGTGGCGACCACCAAGATCCGTGCGTCATCCCCGATCCGGAGTCGCAGACGCGTCAGCCAACCCTCTACCCCATTCGCCTCATGGCCCTGACGAGTGTTCCACACGACCACGTAAAGAGATCGTTTGCTAAAGAAGAATTGATGGGAGATGCGATACACTTCCTGCCCGCCAAAATCCCAGCAGTTGAGTGTAATCACTCTGTCTTCGACCGCTGGATGTTGCAGCCGAAGAGCCTGGATCTCGATGCCATGCGTTGTTGGTCGATTCTCAACGAAGGGAACCCCCTGCAGAGCGCCCAAGAGAGACGACTTGCCGACATCGCCCTCACCGACGATCACCAACTTTGCCTCATACTGAGCAGTTCCTGCAGAAAGGCTCCGCAAGTAGGCGACCACCGCGCCCGAGCCGCTTTCGAGGATAGGACGAAGAGAGTCCTCGAGGGGGTTCTTATCGAGTCCAGAGAGGCATCTGAAGACGCGTTCGTCTATATCTGGCGGAAGGCTCGTTATCCTATTTCCCGCGACAGCAAGTGTGTTGAGGTTTGAGAGGGCGCCCAGACCGTCGGGCAGGCTCCGAAGTTGATTCGATGTCAGGTTGGCGAAGCGCAGGCCGGTTAGGTCACTGAATGAGTCCGGTAGACGCTCGATCCTGTTGCCCTGAAGATACAGGGCATCGAGATTCTTGAGTTGTCCGATCTCCGGAGGCAACTCGTCAATTGCCTGACCCGGCAGGGACAGTTCCTTGAGCCACGTGAATTCGCAGATCTCAACTGGAAATCGTCTGATCTGAACGTCACTCGTTGGTTTGCTTCGAAACGGAATCTCGGGGACAATCAGCGCGGGGGACTGGTTCGCTCGAACGCGCGACAATGCATCGGCAAGGACCGAGTTGTAGTCCAATGCTTACCTTCTTTCGACGGGTCGCTTGCCGCGACAGCTCGGTACGGTGCGCGCGGGGGGAGCGTAACTTCAGTTGGAGTCCCCGGGAAAGGGCCCTCGCTCAAAGGCTCCGGCATCAGCCAGACGCAACTGTCGCCACTCAGATGGCCCGGCACAATCAGTGCATCAGCCTGCAGCTCACCCATCGAGGGTCATTCTGGGTGCATTGCAGCAGCGCGCGCAGATCACAGCGGAACCTGCTGGACGCAACGTTTGGGTCAGTTGCTCTCCGGCGGCAGGTGCTTCTTCATCAACCGCCGGACCCGCTTCTGCTTGCGGTCAGGGATCATCGAGCGCATCTCCTCGAGCTTGCCGAAGCAGAGGAGGCGGTCCTCGCCCTCGAGCACGGTCTTGTTGCGCGGGTTGGGGATGACGTGGGGTCCGCGGTGGAGGGTGAGGACCGTGATGTCGCGGTCGTCGAGGCCGGAGTCGCCGAGCTTCTTGCCGACCATGTCGGAGCCGGCGTGGACGACGATCTCGGCGACGCCGTAGCCGGTCGAGACAGTCAGCCGCTGGCGTACGTCGATGTCGGGGAAGGCGACCTGGTTGGCCATGTAGTCGACGATCGCGCCGGCCACGTCGAGCTTGGTCGCGGTCTCGATGCCCTCGAGGCCGGGTGAGGAGTTCACCTCCATCACCTGCGGGCCCTTGCGGCCCTCGAGCATGTCGACGCCGGCGACGCGCAGGCCCATGATCTGCGCGGACCGCACGGCCACGCGCTCGAACTCCTCGTCGAGCTCGACCGGCTCGACGCTGCCGCCGCGGTGCACGTTGGACCGGAACTCGTCGCCCTGCGCGACGCGCCGCATCGCCGCGACCACGCGGTCGCCGACGACGAGGGCCCGGATGTCGCGGCCCTTGCTCTCCTTGACGAAGCTCTGGATCAGCACGTTCTGCCGGGTGCTCTGCAGCGTCTCGATGATGGCCTCGGCGACCTTGATGGTCGGAGCGAGGATGACGCCGATGCCCTGGGTGCCCTCGAGCAGCTTGATCACGACCGGCGCGCCGCCGACCCGCTCGATCGCCGGGATCACGTCGGCGCGGTCGCGCACGAACGTCGTGGCCGGCATCGGGATCTTGTGGCGCGACAGGATCTGCGTCGCGCGCAGCTTGTCGCGGCTGTTGGCGATGCCATAGCTCGTGTTGGGCGTGTAGACGTCCATCTGCTCGAACTGCCGCACGACGGCGGTGCCGAAGTAGGTGATCGAGTTGCCGATGCGCGGCAGCACGGCGTCGTACGACGACAGCTGCTTGCCGCGGAACAGCAGGTCGGGTTCCTCTCCCGAGAGGTCGATGCCGAAGCGCAGCGTGTTGAGCACCTTGACGTCGTGACCGCGGTCCACGGCGGCGGTGCGGAGCCGCTGCGTGCTGTAGGACCGCGGGGCCCGGGACAGGATGGCGAGCTTCATGGTCAGTCATCCAACCACCTGCCCCAGAGGCCCCACCTGCCAAGATGGCCCGGTGGACTCCGCCCCCCTGTCGCCCGGCCCGGGCGAGGTCGACGACGCCAAGGTCGTCGTCGGCTGGCGCGAGTGGGTGGCGCTGCCGCAGGCCGACGTGGCGTGGGTGAAGGCCAAGATCGACACCGGCGCGAAGTCGTCCTCGATCCACGCCTTCGACCTCGAGGCCCACCAGCAGGACGGCCAGGAGTGGGTGCGCTTCTCGATCCACCCGTGGCAACGCTCCGACGAGGACCACGTCGAGCTCAGCCTGCCGGTGCTCGACATGCGCGAGGTGCGCTCGAGCAACGGCCAGGTCGAGAAGAGGTACGCCGTCGCGCTCGACGTGACACTCGCCGGTCGCACCATCACGACGGTGATGACGCTGAGCAACCGCGACGAGATGGGCTTCCGGATGCTCATCGGCCGCGAGGCGCTCGAGCGCGGGTTCCTCGTCGACTCCTCGGTGTCGTACGCCGGCGGGCGACCGCGGCGGGCCGTCCGGCGGAAGAACTGGGGCAAGTAGCCCGCGCATCCACACGTGTCCGAGGAGTTGCCCTCGGCGGCGCGGATCGAGGGCGACATTGCGGACATCTGTGCGCACGTGCGGCGGTCGTGGCCCTCGAAACGGTGATCCAGGGGCCAGACCCGCCGCACGTGCGGCGCCGGGGCCCCTGCTCAGCGGAGCTTGATCTCGCAGCTCTTCAGCTTCTCACCGCTGCACCGGTCGCGGTTGGCGTTGCCGTTGATCGTGTCGCGGCCCGGGCCGCCGACCAGCAGGTCCCTGCCACGGCTGCCGCGGATGGTGTCCCGGCCGCCGTCGCCGTAGACCTTGATCTGCGACTTCCGGGAGTCGCAGTCGAGCAGGTAGCCGTCCTCACCGGTACGCGCCGAGGCGATGTCGTCCTTGCCGGCGCGGCCCCGCACGGTCGCCTGGCAGGCGTAGAAACGGATCTCGTCGGCCTTCTTCGTGCCACGCAGCTGCAGCTTCTTCGCGCCCAGGCGGGACGTCTCGAACTCGACGAACCGGCCCTTCACGGTCTTCCCGCCCTGCCGCATCCGCATCTTCCCGGAGGCCATGTCGAGGGAGAGCCGAGGGCCGGCCCACAGGTCGACGTGGTCGTTGCCGTCCCCGCCGACGTACCAGCTCTTCGACCCGCCCGCACCGTCCGGGGAGAGCAGGGTGTCGTCGCCACCGCCGAGGAAGAAGCGCTGCCGACCGGGATCCGAGAAGGACGTGTAGATCGACTCGGCGCGGTCGCTGCCGTCGAACCGGAACGCGCGCGGCGCCTCGGTGCCGGCGAAGCTGAAGTTGTCGAAGCCCGTCCACCGCAGCGTGACGAAGCCGTCCGTCGTCAGCGTGCCGGCGGTGGCGTCGACCACCGCGTGCCCCGTGCCCAGGTCGGGGACCAGCGTGCTGCCGGGCGCCGCGGTCGCGTCGAGGCGGGCACCCTCGGTCATCGGACCGGACCAGTAGACGGTGCCACCCGCCTCGACCACGACCACGTCGCCGTTGGGCACCCCCGGGGATCCGGACACGACGGAGTCGACGAGCTCGCCGGCGCCCGTGCGGATCGTGTCCGGCTCCGTGTCGACTCCTGCGTCGCCCGCGACGACCCAGTCACCGCCCCGGGCGGAGCCGGTGTAGGTGTCGCTGCCCGCGCCGAGCGTGGCCGCCATCGGTCCTCGCGAGGCCGAGGCGTCCACCACGTCGTCACCTGCACCGGTCACGAGGTCGAGCTCTGGGAAGCGACCCGCGGACTCGGTCACGCACACCAGGTCGTCGCCGCCGCGGGTGTCGATCTGGGTGGCGCCGTTGGTCACCACCACGTCTGCTCCGGGGGTTCCGACCAGGTCTCGCTGCAGGTAGGAGCCGACGATCGTCGCCGGCTGCCCGTGGCAGGTCTCACCGGCTGCCTGCGCGGTCGGCGCGGTGAGCAGCGTGGCGGCAAGGACTCCGGTGGCGAGTCCGGCGGGCAGGAGGGGGCGCATGCGGTTCCTTCGGTCGGGGCGGTCAGACGGTAGACGCAGGCACACCCCGAGAAGTTGCTCCGTGGGGTGACCGGGTCTCGTGACAGGCGCCAGGGCGCCTTCCTCGACCGACGTTGCGGCTCACAGGGGACGCACAAGGTCAGCCCACGGCGCGGACAGGTGCGGCGCACACCATCGGGGCATCCGACCTCCACGAAAGGCCGCACTCCATGCGACTCCTCCCCCTCCGCCAGGCCGTGGCCGGGACCCTGGCCGCCGTCCTCCTCGCGGGGTGCGGCGCGTCCGTGGCCGGCACCGACGGCACCGCCTCCACCTCGCCGAGCACCACGACGAGCTCCGCCGCCACCGTCACCGCGGACACCAGCGTGGAGGACGTGCTCGACGACGACGTCGAGGTGGAGACCGGTGACACCGCGTACGACGAGGCCGACGCCACCACGATCACGCTGTCCGGCTCGGGTGCCGAGTCCGACGACGATGCGGTCACGGTCGCGGACGGCACGGTCACCATCTCCGCTGCCGGGACGTACGTCCTCTCCGGCGACCTCACCGGCCAGGTCGTCGTCGACAGCCCCGGTGACGGCGTCGTACGCCTCGTCCTTGACGACGCGACGATCACCTCCGAGACGACCGCGGCGATCGACGTCGTGGACGCGGAGTCGGTCGTCGTCGTGCTCGCCGACGGCAGCAGCAACGCGCTCGCCGACGCTGCGACGTACGCCGACACGTCGGAGGACGCGCCGACCGGCACGCTCTACTCCACGGCCGACCTGACCATCGGCGGCACCGGGTCGCTGACGGTGACCGGCAACAGCAACAACGGCATCGTCGGCAAGGACGGCCTGGTCATCACCGGCGGCACGATCGACGTGACGTCCGTCGACGACGGCATCCTCGGCAAGGACTACCTCGTCCTCTCCGACGGGACGGTCACCGTCGACGCCGTCGGCGACGCGTTCAAGTCCGTCAACACCGAGGACGCCGGCGCCGGCTTCGTGCTGATCGAGGGCGGCAAGCTCACCGTCACCTCGCAGGACGACGGCATCAAGGGCGTGCAGGTGCTCGTCAGCGGCGGCACCGTCGACGTCGCCGGGTCCACCGAGGCGCTCGAGGGTTCGCTCATCGTGATCGACGGCGGCGACCTCGAGCTGCACTCGGCCGACGACGGGGTCAACGCCGCGTCGTCCGACGACAGCACGGCCACCGACGGGCAGCCCGGCGGCGCGGTGGCGGCCGACGACTCGGTCCACCTCGTCGTCAACGGCGGCACCCTCGAGGTGTGGGCCAGCGGTGACGGCCTCGACTCCAACGGTGACGCCGTCATCACCGGCGGCGACATCGCCGTCCACGGCCCGACCACGGACGGCAACGGCGCCCTCGACGTCAACGGCACGTTCGACATCAGCGGCGGCACGCTGCTGGCCACCGGCAGCGCCGGAATGATGGTCGCCCCGTCCACCGACTCGGCCCAGGGCTGGATCGCCACCGCGCTCGGCACGACGGCCGCGTCCGGTGCGGAGGTCGTGATCAGCGACGCCGACGGCGCCGAGGTGGCGACGTACACCCTCGCGAAGGACGCCGCCTCCGTCGTCTTCTCGTCCGCCGACGTCGAGCAGGGCGCGACCTACACCGTCACCGTCGACGGCACCTCCACGTCCGTGGCCGCCGGCGAAGCGCCCGCCGGCGGCCACGGCGGCCCGATGGGCTGACACCCCCCGACCGCACCACTCCCACCTCCTGCTCCCCACGAAGGAACCGACATGACCGAGCACTCCCTCCCCACCCCGCCTCCCGCCGGCGACGCGCCCGCACCGCCCCCCGCCCCCGCCCGCCGCACCTGGCGCGACCGCCTCCCCTCCGGCCGGAAGGCCGTGGCCGCGGGCGCCGTCGCGGCCGGACTCGCGATCGGCGGCGTCGGGTTCGGGGCCGGGTACGCCGTCGGCGACGACGGCGCGGCGGACACGACGACCACGCAGACGACCGACGACTGGGGTCAGCGCGGCTACCCCGGTGGTCCCGGCGGTCCGGGCGGCTCCGGTGACATGGGCGCCCCGCCCGGCGACCTGGGCCAGGCCCCGGGCGGCACGACCGGCCAGTCGCCCGACTTCGACGGCGACGGCGTACCCGACAGCGACCTGGACTCCGACGACTCGGGGTCCGCCACGGACTCGGCGACGCAGAACAGCTGACCCCGCGATCCGCCCGCCCCGGCCCCTCCGTTCCCCCCGGGAGGTGGTCGGGACGGGCCTGTGCGCGCACTACCCTGACGTCGTGATCGCTGCCGACCGGAGAGCTGCCTAGTGGCGCGCGAGTCCTTCGCCATCGGCGGCGTGCGGATCCGCGCCGGGACGGTGCGCGCGCTCGAGCTGCCGATCACCCGGCTCGTCACCGGCGCCGACGTCACGCTGCCCGTGCGGGTGGTCCACGGCCGCGAGGACGGCCCGCGCGTCTGGATCGACGCCGCGATCCACGGCGACGAGGTGGCCGGCGTCGAGGTGGTCCGCCAGGTGATGGCCGGCCTCGACCCCAAGACGTTCCGCGGCACGCTCGTCGCAGTGCCGATCGTCAACGTGCTCGGCTTCATGACCGGCGACCGCTACCTGCCCGACCGCCGCGACCTCAACCGGTCGTTCCCAGGCTCTGCGCGCGGCTCGCTCGCCGGCCGCATCGCCCACCTCTTCATGCGCGAGATCGTGGCCGGCTGCGAGGTCGGCATCGACCTGCACACCGGGTCCGACCGTCGCAGCAACCTCCCGCAGGTGCGCGCCGACCTCGACGACCCGCGTACGGCCGAGCTGGCCGCCGCGTTCGGCGCGCCGGTGATGCTGCACGCCCGCATCCGCGACGGCTCGCTGCGCCACGCCGCCGGCGAGCACGGGGCCAAGGTGCTGCTCTACGAGGCCGGCGAGAACCTCCGCTTCGACGACTACGCCGTCGAGGCCGGCGTGATCGGCGTACGCCGCGTGCTGGCCGCGCTCGGCATGACCGAGGCGATCGTCGAGCCGCCCGTCGAGCCGAGCCTGGAATGCCGCTCGAGCGGCTGGGTGCGCGCCCGCCGCACCGGCATCCTGCACCTGGACGCGCACCTCGGGCAGAAGGTCAGCGACGGCGAACGCCTCGGCACCCTCTTCGACTCCTTCGGCAAGACCCTCCGCGCGGTCTACTCCAACCGCGACGGCATCGTGATCGGGCGCACCGAGGCGCCCCTCGTGAACTCCGGTGACGCGGTCGTGCACATCGCCAACTGATATGGAGTGACCTCCTGTCAAGAGGCAGGGTGAGGCGCCCGTCCCGGTGTTCGGGGCGGGCGCCTCGTGCTTCGTCGTCGTGGGTGCTGGCGAGCGTGTCGTTGGCGACGCGCGGTCAGACTGATATGCGCGGGTTGGGTACCGCAGGACGGTGCTTTCGGCAGGAGCGGGACCGCGTGTCTAGCAGCGAGCGTCACGGACGAGATGTCCGTTGCTCATAGTTGTTTCGCGGGTCGCTCCACGCGCTGCCACCAGCCCGGTGGACGACGGAGCAGATCGTGGTCGGCTACTCCTCGAGAACTGCCAGGGACCAGCACCAGCCGGCCAGCTCACGGGCGATCGCGACGTTGGCGATGGTGGGCTTCTTGCTGCGCTCGATGAACCTCACCCACCGCTGGTGCAGTCGGCGGTTGCCCTCGTCACCACGGGCCCGCGCGGCGGCAGGGGCCAGGTCCCACCGATCGCGCATGGTCTTCCCGACCCGGTAACGGGAGCGGTGGTGCCACGCGGCCTCGACCAGGAGCCGCCGCACATGGGTGTTGCCGGTCTTGGTGATCGACCCCTGCACCCGCGAGGTGCCGGAGGAGTGCTCGCTGGGCACCAGGCCCACGAAGGAGCCGATGGTGTTGCCGGTGAACCGGTGCCAGTCGCCGATCTCGACCGCCAGGGCGAACCCGGTCAGGGTGCTCACCCCGCGCAGGCACCCCAGCCGCCGCACCAGTGGCGTGAACTCGGAGCTGGCGGCCATCTCACCGATCGCGTCATCGAGCCGGTCGCGACGCGCTTTGGTGACCAGCACCGTGTCGTAGTCGGAGTCGAACGCCAACCGGGTCGGCCGACCGCTCAGCTGCGGCAGCGCCTCGTGGCGCAGCCACGCATCGTGCTTCCCGGTCCACGCGTCACCGTCGTAGTAGACGATCCCGTGGCGCAGCAGCAGCTTCGACAACCGGTGCCGAGCCCGCATCAGATCGCCTCGGCAGTCCTCCCGCGCGCGGACCAGGTCACGGGCGGCCTCCTGGTCCGCTGAAGGGATCGCGACCGCGGTGACCTCGTCGAGTCGCAGCAGCCGGGCCAGGTGAACCGCGTCCTTGGCGTCGGTCTTCACCCGATCCCCCGAAGGGCTTCTGCAACTTCGACGGTGCCGCGACCACACACCGGACCCCCGCAGCAGCCAGGTGACGATGCAGCCCGAACCCGGTCGGCCCGGCCTCATAGGTCACCGCGACCGGACCCGGCAGGCCTTCGATCCACGACCGGACGTGCTCATACGACGGGGTCAGCTTCGTCTGGACCAGCTCGCCCGTGACGCCATCGATCGCCGCTGCCGCGACAGATCGTGCGTGCACGTCGAGCCCAACGCTCGTAGAACACCGGGGCCTCCCACAACTGTTGGATAGGCCGAGCAGGCCAGCCCTACTCGGTAACCCACGACCATTTGTGAGTGAGGCCCCGGCCCGCAACCCCTTCACCGCGAACGGGTCACTCATACCGTCTAGCGTGCGAGGCATGTCGTTCGACGCTCATGCCTTTGATGTGGCGGCCTTCCGCGCCGGCTTCCCCTCGCTCGCCTCCGGGATCGCCCACTTCGACAACCCCGGCGGCACCCAGACGCCACAGGTGGTCGGTGACGCGATCGCACGCACCCTCACCGGTCCGCTGTCGCAGCGCGGCTCGGCACTGGTCAGCCAGCGCAACGCCAACGACGCGGTCGCCGGCTTCCGTTCCGCCGTCGCGGACCTGGTCGGCGGCGACCCCGGCGGGGTGGTCCACGGCCGCAGCGCCACCGCGTTGACGTACGACGTCTCCCGCACGCTGGCGCGCACGTGGTCGCCCGGCGACGAGATCGTCCTCTGCGAGCTCGACCACGACTCCAACGTGCGGCCGTGGATCCAGGCCGCCGAGCGGGCCGGCGTGACGGTGCGGTGGCTGCGCCTCGATCCGGCGACCGGCGAGCTCGACCTCTCCTCGCTCGACGAGATCACCTCGCGGACACGCCTGGTGGCGCTGACGGCTGCCTCGAACCTGCTCGGTACCCGGCCCCCGGTCGTCACCGTCGCGGCGCGGGCGCACGAGGTCGGCGCGCTCGTCCACGTCGACGCGGTGCACCACACCGCGCACGCGGCGCCCGACATCACCGCGATGGGCGCGGACTTCCTGGTGTGCTCGGCCTACAAGTTCTTCGGGCCGCACTGCGGCTCGCTGGTCGCGGACCCCGCGCTGCTCGAGACCCTGCGCCCGGACAAGCTGCTGCCGTCGACCGACGTGGTGCCCGAGCGCTTCGAGCTCGGCACGCTGCCGTACGAGCTGCTCGCCGGCGTCACCGCGGCCGTCGACCTGATCGCCTCGCTCGGGTCGGGCGACACCCGGCGGTCTCGGCTGGTGTCGGCCGCTTCCTCGATCGCCGCCCACGAGCTGCGGCTGCGGGAGCGGATCGAGGCGGGGCTCGCGTCCATCGGCGACGCCCTCACCCTGCACTCACGCGCCGCGGACCGGACCTCGACGCTCTTCCTGACGCTGCGTGACCGCTCGCCGCTCGACGTGTTCGAGCACCTCGCCAAACGTGACGTGCTCGTGCCGGCCGGCACGTTCTACGCCCACGAGACCTTCCGCGCCCTCGGCCTCTCGGTGGACTCAGGGCTCCGGATCGGGCTGGCCGCCTACAACGACGACTCCGACGTGGACCGGCTGCTTGAGGGGCTGGCCGAGGCGCTCTAGCGTCAGTCCGCCAGCTGGCCGTCGTCGACCTGCTCGGCGACCTCCTCCGAACCGGCGCCCTCCTCGTGGGCGCTCGAGTCGAGCTGGTCGGTGTCGACCGTGTCGCCGACGGAGGCGTTGCCCGCGGGCTCGGCGTCGAGCGCCCGCTGCCGGTCGGCGTCGCTGACCCGCTCCCCCGCGCCGGGGAACGCGGACTCCTCCGGGTGCTCGGCGTAGGGGTCGGGCCCGGTGGGGTTGTCGCTCGTCATGGTTGCGACCGTACGCCGACGGCGTACCCGCGCGATCCTCCCCAGGGGTGGCGGCAGATCGCCGCTCCGCCGCCACACCCCCGGCCCGGAACAGCCTGCTGGCCGGGGATTCCCGAAGTTGTCAGGCCGTGCCCGGGGCAGCATGTTCAGGAACCGCCGGCTGGCCGGGGATCGCTGAAGTTGTCAGGGTCTTCCGCGCGATCTCGCCCGCGCAAGGCCGTCGGCTGTCGGAACCCCGGGCCAGAATGGGCGGATGCCGCAGCACTGGGTGCTCCACGTCGACATGGACCAGTTCCTGGTCGCGGTCGAGCTGCTGCGCCGGCCTGAGCTGGTCGGGCTGCCGGTCGTGGTGGGCGGCCGGGGCGACCCGACCGAGCGGGCGGTGGTGTCGACGGCGTCCTACGAGGCCCGCGCGCACGGCGTACGCAGCGGGCTGGCGCTGAAGCTCGCCAAGCGGCGCTCCCCGGACGCGGTGTTCCTGCCGGTCGACTTCCCGGTCTACGAGGAGGCGTCGGCGCGGGTGATGGAGACGCTGCGGGCGACGCCGGGCGCCGTGGTCGAGGTGCTGGGCTGGGACGAGGCGTTCGTCGGCGTCGAGACCGACGACCCGGTCGCCGCCGCCCGGCAGGTGCAGGCGGCGGTGCTCGAGGCGACCGCGCTGCACTGCTCGGTCGGCATCGGCGACACGCTGGTCCGGGCCAAGATCGCCACCGACTTCGGCAAGCCCCAGGGCGTCTTCGAGCTGACGCGGGACAACTGGATGGAGGTCATGGGCCACCGTCCGACGACGGCGCTGTGGGGCGTCGGGACGAAGATCGGCGCACGTCTGGAGGCGATCGGCATCCGCACCGTCGCCGACCTCGCCGGCGCCGAGGAGGAGGCGCTCGTCGCCGCGTTCGGACCGACCAACGGTCCCCACCTCGGGCGTCTCGGTCGCGGCGGTGGCCGCTCCCGCCCCGACGACACCCCGTGGGTGGCGCGTGCCCACGGCCGCGAGACGACCTACCAGGCCGACCTCACCACGCCCGACGACGTACGCGCCGCGCTGCGCGAGCTCGCCGCGCGGGTCGTCGACGACGTACGCAAGGAGGCGCGGGCGGTGCAGCGGGTGCACCTCAAGATCCGGTTCGCGCCGTTCTTCACCTTCACGAAGGTCCGCAAGCTCGCCGAGGCGACGTACGACGTCGACGTGATCGCGCAGACCGCCTTCGAGCTCTACCTCGCCCTCGGCGACGACCGCCCGGTCCGGCTGCTCGGGGTGCGCGGCGAGATGGTCCCGCCCGACGGCGGTTATTGAGCCGGACAGTGGAGCGCGCGGCCGCTAGGTCCGGCCGCTGGCTCCACTGTCGGCGGGCGGACCTCAGGTCAGCAGCGACAGGCCCGCGGCGAGCGCGAAGCCGGCGACGGTGGCCAGGCCCGCCCAGTCCCTCGCCTTGTCCTTGGCCTCGGGCACCATCGAGTCGATCAACATCGTGAGCAGCGCCCCGGCGGCGAAGCCGTCGACGAACGCCTGCGCGTCGCTGGACACCGCGTCGGCGACGGCCGTGCCGGCGACCGTCGCCAGAGCGCAGCACGCCGCGACCACCGACCACAGGCCGAGCACCGAGCGTCGCGAGCGACCGGCCGACCGCATGTCGGCGGCCGAGCCGATCGCCTCGGGCAGGTTGGAGGCGAAGATCGCTACCACCAGCGCGGCGCTCACGCTCCCACCCGACGCGATCCCGATGCCCAGCACCGCCTGCTCCGGGATGCCGTCGAGGAACGCCCCCACCGCCAGCGGAGCGCCGGCCGACGAGCCGCCCGAGCGCCCGCCCCACCACTCGACCAGCCGGTCGGCGGTGAAGTACGTCAGCCCTCCGAGCGCCAGGCCGCCGGCGACGGCGTACCCGCTGCCGATCCGCAGGCCCTCCTCGGCCAGCTCGAACGAGACGCTGGCGATCAGGGCGCCGGCACCGAAGCCCAGCACCAGCCCGACGACGAGCGGTGACCACGTGCGTACGAGCGCGAGGACGGCGCCGACCACCAGCGAGCTGGCGGCCAGGGCTCCCCATCCGAGCGCCTCGATCACCCGAGCAGCATGCCAGCGCTCAGTCGACGCCCGCCATGAGCTTGTGGATCGGCTTCGACGCGAGCATCACCACGACACCGGTGACGACCGAGGCAAGACCGACCCAGAGGAAGAACGGCGTCTCCGCGGCCTCGTCGTAGTAGCCGGCGAGCGTGCCCGCGAGCGCCGTGCCGAGGGCGATGGAGAGGAAGTAGAGCGCGACCATCTGTGTCGTGTACTTCTTCGGGGCCAGCTTGGTCGTGGCGCTCAGGCCCACCGGCGAGATGAGCAGCTCGACCAGGGTGAAGACCAGGAGGATGCCGACCAGTCCGAGCAGCGGCGCGCTGTTCTCACCGCTCGGCATCGGCAGGAAGCAGAAGAACGCCACGCCCATCAGGGCCGTGCCCGCGCCGAACTTCAACGGGGTCGCCGGCTGGCGGTCACCGAGCTTGGTCCACACGGCGGCGAAGACACCGGCCAGCACGATGATGAAGACGGGGTTGATGCTGTTGACCCACGACACCGGCATCTCCCAGCCGAACAGGTCGCGGTCGAGCCGCTTGTCGGCGTAAAGGGTGACGACGGTGAACTGCTGCTGGTAGAGCGACCAGAACACCACGTTGCAGACGAACAGCGGCATGAAGGCGAAGATGCGGCTGCGCTCGGCGCCCTGCACGTCCTTGTCGGAGAGGATCAGCGCGAAGTAGCCGATCGCGGCAAGCAGGCTGATGCCGATGACGATGTTGGCCAGCCGATCGAGGGTGATCACCCCCACCCAGGCGAGCACGCCGACCAGGAACAGCGCGGCGAGGCCCAACAGGACGTACGCCACGCGCTTGTCCACCGGCAGCGGGTTGGCGACGTGGTGCGTCTCCTCCGGCAGGTTCTTGCGGGAGAGGGCGTACTGCACCAGGCCGAGCGCCATGCCGACCGCCGCGGCGCCGAAGCCCCAGTGGAAGCCGGCCTCCTTCTGCAGCAGGCCGGTCAGCAGCGGGCCGAGGAGGGCACCGATGTTGATGCCCATGTAGAAGAGCGAGAAGCCCGCGTCCCGGCGGGTGTCGTGCTCGTCGTAGAGCGAGCCGACCAGGGAGGTGGCGTTGGCCTTCACGCCGCCGGAGCCGAGGGCGATCAGCACCAGCCCGATTCCCACGCCGCCGAGCCCGGGCACCAGGGCGAGGGCGACGTGACCGGCCATCACGCAGACCGCGGAGTAGAACAGCGTCCGCTCGGGGCCGATCAACCGGTCGGCGAGCCAGGCGCCCAGGATCGTCGAGAGGTAGACCGCACCGCCGTAGGCGCCGACGATGCCCGTGGCGACGCCCTCGTCGATGCCGAGGCCGCCGTCGGCAGCCGAGTAGTACAGGTAGATCAGCAGGATGCCCTGCATGCCGTAGAAGCTGAACCGCTCCCACAGCTCGACGCCGAACAGGTTGGCCAGCACGCCGGGCTGGCCGAAGAAGCGGCTGTCGGACCTGCTGTCCCGGCGGGTTTCGGGCGTGCTCTGGTGGAGATCGCTCACCGGGTCACGGTGCCACCGGGCCCCGGGTTCGTCGGCACCCGGGGCCCGGTGGCGTGAGCCGGATCACGCCTGGTGGCTACTCCGTCGCGATGGCGTCGAGCACCTTCATCCGCGACGCGCGGATCGCCGGGACGATCGCGGCGAGGACACCGAACACGACGGCGATCACCAGGAACACCACGAGCGAGCCGAGGGGCAGGGACAGCACGGTGAGGTCCTCCGACAGCGACTGGCGCAGCGCCACCCCGATGAGCAGCCCGACCGCCAGGCCGAGGACCGCGCCGAGCACCGCGATGGCGATCGACTCCAGGGTGATCATCCGCCGCAGGCGCCGCCGCGACAGGCCGACCGCCCGGAGCAGCCCCACCTCGCGGGTGCGCTCGATGACGCTGAGGCCGAGGGTGTTGACGATGCCGATGACCGCGATGATCACCGCCAGGGCGAGCAGGCCGTAGATCATGAACAGCAGCTGGTTGACCTGCTGCTTGATCAGGTCGGCGAAGCCCTCCTTGTCCTGCACCGTCACGATCGGCAGGTCCTCGACGACCGCGTCGAGCGCGTCGTGCACCTCCTCGACGTCGGCGCCCTCGGCGACGTTGATGCTGAGCATGCTGTCGTTGCGCCGGAGGCCGGCGTCCTCGAGCACGCTGATCGGCAGGGTCACGCCCTGGAGGATCGGGGTGTCCTCGAAGACACCGACCACCTCGAGGTCCACGCTCTCTCCGCCCGGGAACGCCACCGGCAGGGTGGTGCCGACGTCGGCGTCGAGCTCGCCGGCGGTGGAACGGCTGAGGATCGTCTGGTCGCCGTTCATCTCCTGGGTGCCGCGCACCATGTCGAGCTCGTAGATCTCCCCGAACGACTCGTCGATCCCCGCGACGAAGGACTGGTCCTGCTCGACGAGCGCCACCGAGCCCTGCATCCGCGAGATCGTGCCGACCCCGTCGACGTCCTCCATCTGGTCGCCGACCTCGGTCGGAAAGCCCTGGAAGCTCGGGGACTGGACGAGGAAGTCGCTGCGGAACTCCTGGTCGACGAGCTCGTCGTTGGTCGCGCTGAGCGAGGAGGCCAGCACGCCGACCGCCGACACCACGGCCAGGCCGATCATCAGGGCCGAGGCGGTGGCGCCCGTACGCCGCGGGTTGCGCAGCGCGTTCTCCCCGGCGAGCTTGCCGGCGGTGCCGAAGAGCTTGCCGAAGACCGCCCGGCAGGCGATCAGCACCGGACGGCCGAGCACCGGCGCCATGACGGCGACGGTGATCACCCAGATCACCGAGCCCGCACCGATCCACGCCGCGTCGGCCCCGGGCGCGCCGACCAGGCCGGCGGCCATCAGGGCAGCGCCGACGAGCAGGGCGAGGGTGCCGAGGACGATCCGGCGGCGGCCGAGCGCCTTCTCCTGCACCGTCAGGTCGTCACGCAGGGCGGCGACCGGCGGCACCTTCGCCGCGCGCCGCGCCGGCACGAAGGCGGCGACCATCGTCACGCTGATGCCGACGACGTAGGCGGCGATGACCGTCATCGGGGTCAGCACCAGCACCTCGCCGGCGATGTCGAGGCCCTGCGAGCGGAACACCGCGGCCAGCCCGCGCGCGAGGCCGAGCCCGAGCAGGAGGCCGAGCGTCGAGCCGAGCAGTGCCATGAGGAACGCCTCGATCAGCACCGACCGCGTCACCTGGCGGCGGCTCGCGCCGAGGGCCCGGAGCAGCGCCGACTCGCGGACGCGCTGCGAGACGAGGATGGAGAAGGTGTTGAAGATGATGAAGGCGCCGACCACGATCGCGATCACCGCGAAGGCGATCAGGAAGTAGCCGATGACGTCGAGGAACTGCCCGATCTGCTCGTCCGACTCGTCGATCACCTCCTGCCCGGTGACGGCGGTGAAGCCGTCGGGGAGCACCGTCTTGGCGGCGTCGGCGAGCTCGGTCTGGCTGACCCCCTCGGCGGCCGTGAGGCTCACGGTGGTGAAGGCGTCCTCGCCGTCGAGGAAGACCTCCTGCGCCTGGCTCGTCTCGAGCAGCGCCAGCGTGGCACCGGCGGTGCCGCCACCGTTGAAGTTGGAGGTGCCGACGAGCTCGAACGACGTACGCAGCTCTCCGGTCGGCATCAGCAGCGTCACGTCGTCGCCGAGCTCGTAGCCGCCGCGCTCGGCGGACGAGGCGTCGAGGTTGATCTGGCCGGGCTGGTCGGGCCACTCGCCCGACTCGAGGATCAGGATCGGGTCGCCGGCGACGTTGACGCTGTCGTAGTAGTTGAAGACCAGCGTGGGGGCGCCGGTGCCGCCGACGAGCTTGCCGTCCTCGCCGAGGAGGTAGGCGCCGACCCCGTCGACGGACCCGTCGGCCGCGGCGACCTCGGGCAGGTCGGCCAGCCGGTCGACGACCTGCGGCTCGACGAGCTTGGTCGTACCGGCCCCCGAGGCCTGGAACGACACCTCGCCCTCGGTGCGGACGATCGCGTCGGAGGTGGAGCCCTCGATGATGTTGTCGAAGGTCGAGCCGAGCCCGTGGCTGAAGGTGAGGACACCGGCGAGGAAGCCGATGCCCAGCACGATCGCCAGCGTGCTCATGACCAGGCGGACCTTGCGGGCCACCAGGTTGCGCCAGGTGAGTCGGAACACCGCTCAGCCCGCCTTCTCGTCGGAGCGGGGCGCGCGGGCGGCGTCGGACAGGGCGCCCATCCGCTCGAGGATCGCGTCGCGGTCGGGGTCGCGCAGCTCGTCGACGACCTTGCCGTCGGCGAGGAAGAGGACCCGGTCGCTGTACGACGCCGCGACGGGGTCGTGCGTGACCATGACGACCGTCTGGCCGAACTCGTCGACGCTGCGGCGCAGGAAGCCGAGCACCTCGGCCGAGCTGGTGGAGTCGAGGTTGCCCGTGGGCTCGTCGGCGAAGACGATCGAGGGCCGGCTCACCAGCGCGCGGGCGCAGGCCACGCGCTGCTGCTGGCCGCCCGACATCTCGCTGGGGCGGTGGCTCAGCCGGGGGCGCAGGCCGACGGCGTCGACGACCTGGTCGAACCAGCCCTGGTCGGCCTTCTTCCCGGCCAGGTCGAGCGGCAGCAGGATGTTCTCCTTCGCCGTCAGGGTCGGCACCAGGTTGAACGCCTGGAAGACGAAGCCGATCCGGTCGCGGCGCAGGTTGGTCAGCGCCTTGTCCTTGAGCTTGCCCAGCGAGGTGCCGTCCACGACGGCCTCCCCGGACGTGGGCGTGTCCAGCGCCGCCAGGCAGTGCATCAGCGTGGACTTGCCGGACCCCGAGGGCCCCATGATGGCGGTGAGCTCCCCCTTCATCAGGTCCACGGTCACCCCGTCGAGGGCCCGGACCTGGGCCTCCTCCGAGCCGTAGATCTTCACCAGGTCATGTGCGCTTGCCGCGACGCTCTGCGGCGCCCCTCCCGTGGGCTGCTCAGTCATGGGTAGGAGTCTGGCAGGGGCCTCCGACGGACGGCCATGGGATAACACCCGCAACCGACCCTGACATCTGTCAGGGTCCGGCAGGGGTCTGGACCAGTGGCCCTAGGTTGTCCCGCGTGGGAGACGTCGTCGCGGGGCTGCTGACCGGGCTGTCCCTGATCGTGGCGATCGGCGCCCAGAACGCGTTCGTGCTCCGGCAGGGCCTGCGCCGCAGCCACGTCGGCCTGGTGGTCGCGATCTGCGCGCTGTCCGACGTCGTGCTCATCCTCGCGGGGGTCGCCGGCATCGGCGTCCTCGTCGACCGCGCCCCGTGGGCGGTCGAGGTGGTGCGGTGGCTCGGCGTCGCGTTCCTGACGGTGTACGGCGTCCTGTCGCTGCTGCGGGCCCGTCGGCCGCAGGCGCTCGACGCGGGGGACGGAGTCGTCGAGGCGCGCCGCGGCGTGGTCGCGCGGGCGGTCGCGCTGACCTGGCTCAACCCGCACGTCTACCTCGACACCGTCCTCCTGCTCGGGTCGATCGCCGGCACCCACGGCACCCCGGGTCGCTGGTGGTTCGCGCTCGGCGCGTGCGTGGCGAGCATCGGGTGGTTCGCCGGTCTCGGGTACGGCGCCCGGCTGGCCGCCCCGCGCCTGGCCAGCCCCCGCGCGTGGCAGGTGCTCGACGTGCTCGTCGGCCTGGTGATGCTGGCGATCGCCCTCCGGCTCGCCCTCGGCGCCTGATCGTCGTACGCCCTCCTGCCGCCCGCCGGGGGCCGCACCGCCTGCCTCTCGCAGAGTCCCCGCTCATGCGGGGAGTCCGCCACTTTGTGGGGCGTACAACCCCCTCCATGTGTCGGACTTCCCCCACAAGTCGCCTCAGGAGTACGCCGGCGGGTGCGGGCCGCGGCGTGAACCCGCGCGCCCGTCCGCGGTTCGGCGTCAGGAGTCCTGGGGAGCCCGGGTGGCGTCGGCGGCCTCGCGGGCGACGGCCTCGTCGTGGCGGGCGTGGAGCCGGTCGCGGACCTCGGACGGCTCGTAGTGGCGGCGTACGCGCTCGTCACGGGCGACGGCGGCACCGGTGGCGACCCCGGCGACGATGCCGGCCAGGCCGAGGAGCTTCCATGCGCGCATGGCGGGAGCCTAGTCGTCGGGGCGTGCGCGCTGGTGCAGACTGCGCGCATGACCCTGACCCTCGACCAGGCGGTGGACCTCACCCGGAGCGGCGACATCTGGCTGTTCCGCGGGCGCCGGGCGCCGGACCGGGCCATCCGCGCGGTCACCAACTCGCCGGTCAACCACGTCGGGATGGCGGTCGTCGTCGACGACCTGCCGCCGCTGATCTTCCACGCCGAGCTCGGCAGGAAGCAGCTCGACGTGTGGACGGGGGCCCACCACCGCGGCGTCCAGCTGCACGACCTGCGCGACGCCGTGGGTCGCTGGCAGACCGAGTACGACCAGGACGCTTGGGTCCGGCAGCTCCAGCCCGAGATCGGCCGCGACGAGGAGGACGGCATGCTGCGCGCGATCGCGCGGCTCGACGGCGTCTCCTTCCCCAGCCTGACCCGGCTCGGCGCGCGCTGGCTGCGCGGCCGCGACGCGTACGTCCCGCGTCGCAAGCGCGGGCAGCGCGCCACCCCCGAGGCGGCGTTCTGCGCCGAGATCGTGGCCACCTGCTACATCGAGATGGGCATCCTGCGCGACGACCGCCGCGCGACCTGGTACGACCCGGGCAAGTTCTGGAGCGGCGACTACCTGCCGATCTCCGACGGCTGGACCCTCGGCACGGAGGTCGCGGTCAGCCGCTGAGCAGGTCGAGTGCGCCCGCGGTAGCAGTCGCCGCGGGCCGCGCACTCGACTCACTCGACGGACGCCGCCAGCCGCTCGGCCACCACCCGGACCGCGGCGCGGAGCTCGGGGCCGCCCACCACCGTGAACGGGAACGGGACGTTCGCGAGCCACTCACCGGCGTACGCCTCGGGGTTGCTGGTGCTGCCCACCAGCTCGCACCGGCCGTCGGGGAGCTCGCGCAGGTCACCGAGCGTGGGACGGATCCACGGCCGCAGCTCGCCGACCGGGACGTCGAAGACGACGTGGGTCTCGTGCTCCCAGCCCTTGCCGAGGTTGGCCTCGAGCTCGGCGGCGGGATCGAGGTCGGCGGGGACGTCGAAGGTGCCCTCGAGCCGCTCGACGCCGGCGATCCGGTCGATCCGGAAGGTCCGCAGGGCGTCGGCGTGGTGGGAGTGGCAGAGGAGGTACCACCGGCCGTAGCGCACCACCACCGACCACGGGTCGACCTCGAAGGTGCGGGCGTTGCCGGCCGCGGTGCGGTAGTCGATGCGCACCTGCTGCTGGGCCGCCACCGCCGCGACGAGCCCGCTCGCGACCTCCGGGTCGGGTCGCACCGACGAGCGCTGCGGGACCGTACGCGCGGTCTCGCGCACCGCGGCCGCCTGCCGCGCGACGTTGGTCGGCAGCACCCGGAGGATCTTGCCGAGTGCGGAGCCCACCGGGTCGTCGGGGTCGGCGACCGCGTGGTGGGAGTCGAGGGCGGCCATCACCAGCCCGAGCGCCTCCGTCGCGGAGAACACCAGTGGCGGCAGCCGCAGCCCGCGCCCGAGGGTGTATCCGCCGTAGGGGCCGCGCGTGGACTCGACCGGGATGTCGGCCTCGCGCAGGATCGCGACGTAGCGGCGGGCCGCGCGCTCGGTGACCCCGAGCCGCTCGGCCAGCTCGGCGGCGGTGACCCCCGGCCGGGCCTGCAGGAGGTCCAGCGCCCGCAGCGCCCGCGCGGTCGGGCTGATCTCGCTCATGTCTGGATCCTGCCACCGGTTCCGGTCGTGGAGCGTCCGGAATGGTCCCTAGCGTGAGCAGCGAGGGTCGACGACACCGAACAAGGAGAGATTCATGGACATCGTGCTCATCGCCGGACTCTGGCTCGACGGCTCGGCCTGGGACGACGTGCTGCCCGAGCTGGAGCGGCTCGGCCACCGCGGCATCCCGGTGACGCTGCCCGGGCAGGGTGACGGCGCCACCTCGGCGTCGTACGACGACCAGGCTGGCGCGGTCCTCGCCGCGGTCGACGCGGCCGAGGGGTCGCCGCTCGTGGTCGGGCACTCCGCCGCGTGCACGCTGGCGTGGGTGGCGGCCGACCGGCGCCCCGACGCCGTGAGCGGCGTGGTCCTCATCGCCGGCTTCCCGACGACCGACGGCAACGCCTACGCCGACTTCTTCGACACCGACGGCGACGCGGTGCCGTTCCCCGGCTGGGAGCCCTTCGCCGGACCGGACTCCGACGACATGTCGCCCGAGCTCAAGGCCACGGTGGCGGCGGCCGCACACCCGGTGCCGGTGGGCGTCACGAAGGGGACGGTCCGCTGGACCGACGAGCGCCGCCACGGGGTGCCGTTGACGCTGGTGTGCGCGGAGTTCAGCCCCGCCCAGGCCCAGGAATGGATCGACACCGGCGACGTGCCCGAGCTGTCCGACGCCACGGCGCTGGAGCTCGTCGACATCGACTCCGGGCACTGGCCGATGTTCACCCAGCCGGCGGCGCTGGCCGCCCTGATCGACGAGGCGACGAAGCGCTGACACGGGCAGGGGCCGCGCCCGGGGACCTCAGTCCAGGAGCTCTTCGGGGCCGGCCGCCATCGTCGGCAGGTCGGCGGGTGCACGGTCGACGGGCCTGTCGGCCGGCTTGTCGGCCGCGTCGGCGGGCAGGTCGGCGGGCTGGTCGACCGGCTCGTCGGTGACCGAGACCGCCTCGAGCGGCGTGGACGGCGTCAGCGGCGTGACCGGCAGGACGACGTACCCGCCCGACACGCCGGAGCCGAGGTCCACCTCGACGTCGGCGAGCTCGGCCGGGGCCACGCCCAGCGACACGGCGACGGCCAGCGCGTTGTCGGGCCGGTCCACGGGGTCCTTCTGGAGCAGCGAGGCCACCACGTCGCGCAGGTCCTCGGGGACGTCCTCGCCGAGCGGCGGGGGCGGCTCGTTGACGTGGCACAACGCGGTCGCGATCGGGGTGCCGCGGTCGAACGGGCGCTTGCCGGTGAGCATCTCGTGGGCGACCACGCCGAGGGCATAGAGGTCACTGGCGCCGGTGGCCTGCTGACCGATCGCCTGCTCGGGGCTGATGTAGTTGGGCGTGCCGAGCATCTCGCCGACGCGGGTGTGGCCGATCGCGTCCATGGCGCGGGCGATGCCGAAGTCGGTGAGCTTCACCAGCCCGTCCTCGCGCAGCAGGATGTTGGCCGGCTTGACGTCGCGGTGGACGACACCGGCGTCGTGGGCGGTGCCGAGGGCGAGCGCGGCCTGGCCGAGGATGGACCGCACGGCCTCGGCCTGCATCGCGCCCTGCTCGCGGATGATCGCCGACAGGGGCAGGCCCTGGACGAGCTCCATCACGAGGTAGGTGCGGTGGTCGTCCTCGCCGTAGTCGAAGACGGTCGTGATGTTGGGGTGCAGGAGGCTCGCCGAGTGGAGGGCCTCGTCGCGGAAGCGCTCGGCGAAGATCTCCTCGTTGTCGGGGTCGGCGCGCATGACCTTGACCGCGACGTCGCGCTTGAGCACGTCGTCCAGGCCGCGCCACACGTCCGCCATGCCGCCGGAGGCGATGCGCTCCTGCAGGACGTAGCGGTCCCCGAGACGGAGTCCTTCCACGAGCCTGTGCACCGGGCGTGCCCCACTTCTCTCGAATCAGGCGCGCGACGGCGCACCAGAAACCGACGGTACTCCGACTTACGTCCATTCCTGCCTTTTCCGACCCGGCGCCCACCCACGAGGGTGGAACCATTGACAACGTACAACCATTTAGTTGTACGTTGGTCGCATGACCGACGACGAGGACCGGGCGGACGCCTGGTTCCACGCACTCTCCGACCGCACGCGGCGCGACATCCTGCGGCGCGTGCTGGCCGGCGAGCACTCCGTGTCGGCCCTGGCGCGCAGCTATGACATGAGCTTCGCCGCCGTCCAGAAGCACGTCGCCGTGCTCGAGCGCGCGGGCCTGCTGACCAAGCGTCGTCAGGGTCGCGAGGCCCTGGCGAGCGGCGACGTCGAGGCCGTGCGGTCGGTGGGCGCGATGCTCACCGACCTCGAGGCCCTCTGGCGCGGCCGCATCTCCCGGATGGACGAGCTCTTCGCCGAGCAGACCCGCCAGCAGCAGGACCAGCACCCGACCCGGCACGACCGCCCCTGACCCACGCACAGAACGGACCGAACCCATGCCTGTCACCGACGTTCAGCACGACCTCCACGCCCTCACCCTGACCATCACCGCCGACTTCGCCGCACCCGTCGAGCGCGTGTGGGAGGTGTACGCCGACCCGCGCCAGCTCGAGCGGGTGTGGGGACCTCCCGGCTACCCCGCCACCTTCGTCGACCACGCCCTCGTCCCCGGCGGACGGATGACCTACTACATGACCAGCCCCGAGGGCGAGAAGTACTACGCCTACTGGGAGGTCACTGAGGTCCACGAGCCGAGCCGCTTCGACTTCAAGGACGGCTTCGCCCTCGACGACACCTTCGCCCCCAACACCGACATGCCCGAGTCCGCCAACACCTACCGCTTTGAGCGGACCACCGCAGGCACCCGCGCCACCTTCGTGGGCACCTACGCCAGTGCCGAGGACCTGCAGAAGGTGCTCGACATGGGCGTCGTCGAGGGCTCCAGCCTGGCCATCAACCAGATCGACGACCTGCTCGCCGCCTGACGAGCCGCCCCCACACGGAAGAGAGACCAGAGATGCGACCCCTCGTCGTCACCGAGTTCATCACCGCCGACGGCATCGTCGACTCCCCCGGCGGCGGCGACCACCCCCACGCCGGCTGGACGTTCCGCGACGTCGACTTCGTCGAGGAGGCCTACGACATCAAGGGCCGCGAGATGGCCGACGCCACCGCGCTGCTGCTCGGCCGCCAGTCCTACGACGAGTTCGCCCCGGTCTGGCCGTCGATGGAGGAGTTCGCGACCTACAACGCGATGCCCAAGTACGTCGTCTCGACGACCCTGGCCGGCGACACCGCACCCTGGGGCGAGGGCACCGTCGAGGTGCTGCGGTCCCTCGACGACGTCGCAGCACTGAAGGAGACCGACGGCGGGGAGATCCACGTCCACGGCAGCGCCCGCCTCGCCCAGGGCCTCGCCCGCGCCGGGCTCGTCGACCGCTACCACCTGCTGGTCTTCCCGGTCCTCCTCGGCAGCGGCAAGCGCCTCTTCGCCGAGGGCGACAAGACCGGGCTCCGGCTCGTCGAGCACGCGGCGTACAGCAACGGCATCACGCTCCAGCGTTACGACGTCGTGCGCTAGGACAACCGCTGGCGGTGGGAGACTCACCCGGTGGAACTCGCCCTGCTGCTCGTCTCGATGGCAGCCGTCGTCCTGGCCGCCACCGCCGTCAGCGAACGCCTGCACGTCCCGGCGCCGCTCCTGCTGGTCGTCGTCGGCGCCGCAGCGGCGTACGTCCCGGGGGTGCCGACGATCCACCTCGAGTCCGAGGTCGTCCTGCTGGGGCTGCTGCCACCGCTGCTCTACGCGGCGGCGATCCAGACCTCGCTGGTCGACTTCAACGCCAACCGGGGCGCCATCCTCCGGCTCTCGGTGCTGCTCGTCGTCGTCACGGCCCTGGCGGTGGCCGTCGTCGCCCACTGGCTCGTGCCGAGCCTGGGGTGGGCGGCGGCGATCGCGATCGGGGCGGTCGTCGCACCGCCGGACGCCGTCGCGGCCACCGCGGTGGCCCGGCGCATCGGGCTGCCGAGGCGGGTGGTGACGATCCTCGAGGGCGAGTCGCTGCTCAACGACGCCACCGCCCTCGTCACCCTCCGTACGGCGATCGCCGCGCTCTCGGGTGGCGTCACCCTGGCCGCCGTGGGCGGCGACTTCGTCCTCGCCGCCGGTGGTGGCGTGGCGATCGGCGTCCTCTTCTTCCTCCTCGTCGCCCGGCTGCGCAAGCACGTCACCGACCCGCTGATGGACACCGCGATCTCGTTCCTCACGCCGTTCGCGGCGTTCGTGGCGGCGGAGGAGATCCACGCCTCCGGCGTCATCTCGGTCGTCGTGGCCGGCCTCCTGCTCGGCCACAAGGCGCCGATCATCCAGACCGCGCAGTCGCGCATCACCGAGCGGATCACCTGGCGCACGGTCGCCTTCGTGCTGGAGAACACCGTCTTCCTCCTCATCGGCCTCCAGCTCGACTGGATCCTCGAGGACGTCCAGGCCTCCACCCTCCCCACCAGCCGCATCGTCCTGGTCTGCCTCGCGACCCTGGTGACGGTCGTCGTGGTCCGCCTGGTCTACATGCAGGCCACCGGCTTCCTGCGCCGGCGCGACCCGATCCCGGCGTCGTGGAGCTTCCTCATCGGCTGGGCCGGCATGCGCGGCGTGGTCACCCTCGCCGCAGCGTTCGTCATCCCCGAGGACGCGCCGCACCGCGAGGTGCTGCTGCTCGTCGCCTTCACCGTGGTGGCGGGCACGCTGCTCGTGCAGGGGCTCACGCTGCCGCTGATGACCCGCCTCCTCGGCGTACCCTCCCCCGACCCCGCCGAGGACGCCCTCGCCCGCGCCGGGCTGCTCCAGCAGGCGGCGGACGCCGGCTTCGCCCGGCTCGAGGAGCTGGAGTACGACGACCACCACGGGGTGGTCGACCAGGTGCGGGCCCGCGTCGACCAGCGCACGTTCGCCGCCTGGGAGCAGCTCGCCACCGCGGCCGACGCCGAGACACCGTCGGAGCTCTACGCGCGGATCCGCGGCGAGATGATCGACGCGGAGCGCGACAAGGTGCTCAAGGTGCGCAGCCGGGGCCACGTGCCGTCGGAGGTGGTGAGCCAGGTCCTCGGCATGCTCGACATCGAGGAGTCGATGCTCGACGCCGGCTCGGCGGCGCGCGCCGGCGTACGCACCGGGACCCTGGCCTTCGCCGGCGGACGCACCTGCGACGACCTCGACACCCACCCCGCCGTGGACACACCTCCTCATCCCGCCTGCGCCAGGTGCCTGGCCGACGGCACCCGCTGGGTCTCGCTGCGCCAGTGCCTCACCTGCGGCAACGTCGCGTGCTGCGACTCCTCCGTGGGCCGGCACGCGACCGCCCACTTCCACGACAGCCTGCACCCCGTCGTCGAGTCCGCCGAGCCGGACGAGTCGTGGCGCTGGTGCTACGTGCACAACCTCACCGGCTGACCCCGATATCTGAGGACGGCGTGGACGTCGGACGGGCCCATTTCCGACCGCGGCGTCCTCAGATATCGGCCACTACGCTGGAGGAATGGGAGCGCCTGCGATCGTCATCGCCTCCACCCACCACGCGGCCGAGCTGGGCGAGGCGTTCGCCCGCTACGAGCGCGAGTACGACGTCCGCATGGCCACCGACGAGGCCACCGCCAAGGCCTGCGCCAAGGAGCTGCTCACGACCGGGCACCCGGTGGCGCTCTTCGTCGTCGACAGCGACCACGACCAGGAGAAGCTCTACCAGCTGATCAACGGCACCCGGCAGGCCGTGCCGACCGCCCGCCGGCTGATCGTCACCCACGTCAGCCGCTTCCGCGAGGACAACCAGACCTTCCGCCACGCGGTCGCCGCCGGCAAGGTCGACGCGCTGCTGCTGATGCCGCAGGGACCGCGCGACGAGGAGTTCCACCTGGCCGTCGGCGAGCTGCTCAACGAGTGGAACGCCACGGTCGCAGCGCCGGTGGTCGAGAACGTCCGCATCATCACGCCCGAGAAGGACGCGCTCGCCCGCGACCTGCTCGACTACCTCGCCCGGGTGGGCATGCCCGCCGGCGTGCACCACCCCGACAGCGAGGTCGGGCGCGAGGTGATGGCGAGCTGCCCGGAGGACGAGGGCCGCTGGCCGGTCGTGTCCTCGCTGGCCGGCTGGTGCGGCCACTGCCCCGACGTACGTTCGCTGGCCAACCAGCTCTACGGCCGCCCCGACGACATCGACCTCGACGAGGTGGTCGACCTCGTCGTGGTCGGCGCGGGGCCGGCCGGTCTCGCGGCCAGCGTGTACGCCTCGAGCGAGGGGCTGACCACCGTCTGCCTCGAGGCCGAGGCGATCGGCGGGCAGGCCGGCACCAGCTCGATGATCCGCAACTACCTCGGCTTCCCGCGCGGCATCTCCGGCATGCGGCTGGCCCAGCGCGCCCGCGGACAGGCGCTGCGCTTCGGCACCCGCTTCTTCACCGGCTGGCCGGCCACCGGCATCTCGCAGTGCGAGCACGGCGACCACCACGTCGTGCACACCGACGGCGGCGACGTCCACGCGCGGTCGGTGCTCGTCTCCACCGGCGTCGACTACCGCCGGCTCGGGGTGGAGTCGCTCGAGGAGCTGGTCGGGCGCGGGGTCTACTACGGCGCCGCGATGGCGGCCGCACGTGAGCTCGCCGGCGACCACGTCGTGGTGGTCGGGGGCGGCAACTCCGCCGGCCAGGCCGCGATCCACGCCGCCCGCTTCGCCTCCTCGGTCACCGTCGTGGTGCGCCGGCCCGACCTCACCGCCACCATGTCGTCGTACCTCATCGACGAGATCGAGTGGAACCCCCGCATCACCGTGCGGCCCTGCACCCGCGTGGTCGACGGCGGCCCGGACGACGTCGGGCAGCTCGGCTGGCTCGACATGGAGGACGTCGACACCGGCGCGCGCGAGCGCGTCGAGGCGCGCGGGCTGTTCCTGCTCCTGGGCGCCGCTCCCGAGTGCGGCTGGCTGCCCGACGCGGTGCTGCGCGACGAGCGCGGGTTCGTCCTCACCGGGCGTGACGTCCCGACCGAACGCTGGGTCGACGGCGTGCCGCCGGAGGACCTGGCCACGACGGTGCCGGGGATCTTCGCCGGCGGCGACATCCGCGCCGGGTCGATGAAGCGGGTCGCCTCGGCGACGGGCGAGGGCGCGTCGGTGGTGTCCTCGGTGCACACCTGGCTCGGCCAGTAGGCGGGCGGTCCCCTACAGCTCGAGCAGCAGGAAGAGCACGGCGAGGGCCGGCAGGGTGCCCTGGATGAGCGCCGGACGCAGCATCCTCCGGTCGTGGGTGACGAGCACGACCGCCGCGGCGAGCATCGAACCGGTGCCCGCCAGCGCGAGAGCCGAACCGACCCAGTGCTCCGTCTTCAGCAGCGCCAGGCCGACGAGAGTGATGATCGCCAGGAAGAGGTTGTAGAAGCCCTGGTTGTAGGCCATCGGTCGGGTGATCTCGGCCTCGGACTCCGACGTGCCGAAGGTCCGACGCGTGGCCGGGTGGGTCCAGCGGAACGACTCGAGCACCCAGATGTAGACGTGGAGGAGCGCAGCCAGCAGCGAGAAGCCCACCGTGAAGAACGTCATGCGCGCACCCTAGGCCCGCCTACCCCTGGGAGGGTGGCACTCCGTCGGCCGGCGGCGCAGACTCGCCTCGACCCGGCCACCCGGCCGTGAGATCGAGGGAGGTCCCATGGGACGACTGATCGGCATCCTGCTCGTCATCTGGCTCGCCATCGGCGCGTTCGCCGCGTTCCAGCGCGGCTACTTCGAGGACACCCCGTCCAACTGCTCCGAGGCCGGTGACATCGCGCTCAACATCGTCGCCGGGCCGCTCAACTACACCGGCCTCAACCCGAAGGTCGACTGCTCCGACATCAACGTCGACACCCCGGAGCCCAGCGAGTAGCCCCCTGGTCCGGCCCGACCCGTCAGAGCCAGGCCGGTCGCCAGTCCTCCGGCGGGTCCTCGCCCACCCGGCCGTCGACGGCCTCGCGGAGCAGGTCGGCGTGGCCGGTGTGCCGGCTGTACTCCTCGAGCAGGTCGACCAGCAGGCGGCGCAGGCGCGGGTGGTTGCCGTTGCCGTCGTCGACGTGGGCGAGGAGGTCGAGGCCGCCCTCGGCCAGGGCCACCTCGATCCTGGCGGTGTTGCGCACGATCGCCTCGTCGAAGACGGCGTACGTCTCGGCGGCGCCGAGCTGCTCGGTGGTGAACTCCCACTCGTCGGTGCCGTCGTGGCCGAGCGAGCGCCACGGCTCGACGAGCTCCTCGCCGCGCAGCTTCGTCGTCAGGTAGTAGTCCTCCGCCATCGCGAGGTGGAGGAGCAGCCCACCCAGCGAGAGCGCCGACGACGGGAGCCGGTGGCGCAGGCCCGCCTCGTCGAGGCCGTCGGCCTTCCACCGCAGCGTGGCGCGCATGCGGCCCAGCGCCCCGGTCAGGTGCTCGGCCTCGGTGCCGTCGATCGGGGGCTCCCACGGCGGCGGGACCCAAGGGCCGGACGTCTCGTCAGTGCTCATGGCGTCACGCTAGGCCGGGTTCCGGACGAACAGGTGCCGGAACGCGGCTGAGCGTGCGGGCCATCCGACCGGGCACCCGGCGCCGAACACCCCCGTGCGTGACCTCGACCTCCTGTTCGCCAGCCGCAGCGTCCCCGAGCACCTCGTCCGCGGGGCGGTCGGCCTGCCGTTGCTGGTGGCCGCCTTCGTCCTGGTGGCCTGGTGGGGGCCGCTCGCGCTCCTCCTCGCCGTGCCGGCCGTGGTGCTGCTGCGCGGGTGCCCGGGGTGCTGGGCGATGGGGCTGTCCCAGACCTGCGCCCTGCGGTCGGACGGTCGTCGTACGACCCCTCGCTAGGCTCGTCGCGTGCCCGACCTCTCCCGCGTCCCCACCGCCCCCCTGCTCGCCGGCGGCCTCGTCGGCGGGTTCGCCCTCGCCCAGCGGACCGGCGTCCGTCCCCTCGGCGGGGCCGCGATGCTCGGCGCGAACCTCGTCGCGGCGCGGCAGTGGTACGCCGTCGGCGGGGCGCCGCTGGTCGCCGGCCTCACGGCGGCCTACTGGACCGCGATGGGCGTGTCCCACCCGCTGGCGAAGAAGGTCGGCACCTGGCCGTCCGTCCTCGGCGTGACCGCGGCTGCGTCCGGCGCCGCGTGGGTCCTGTCCGACCGCCGCTCCCGCTGACCGCGCGCCTTCTCTCCTGCCTCAGCCCTCGGGAAGGGCGGCGAAGGCGGCCTTCATGTCGCGGTACCACCCGAGCGACTTCTTCGGGTGCCGCCAGCGGGCCTTCATCTCGTCGCGCGCGGGCTGGTGGGCGGCGTCGCCCTCCTTCTCGGCCTGCTTGAGATGCTGGTCCTGCGCGTTGATCACGTCGTCATGGGTCTCGCCGCGGTGGGCGACGTCGCAGGGGCCGCCGAGCTGGCGGCAGGTCATGGTCTTCATGTCGGTCTCTCCTCCTGGTGTGGCTTCACTTCACTGACGTACGCCGTCGCGCGGGTGTGACCGCACGACGCGTCACCGGACCGAGGGCCCGTCGCGGCGGACGACCCTGGCCAGCACGGACGGCTCGGCGCGGAAGGTGATCGCCCGGACCCGCCCGTCGACGACCTCGAAGTCGAAGACGACGGCGGCCGCGCCCCGGTGGAACCAGGCCGACGCCGGACGGTCGCCCACGAAGACGGCCATCGCCGCCTGCGCACTGCCGTTGAAGAACGCCGCGACCTCGTCGCGCCCCTCGATGGAGGCGGGGGTCCCGGCGAGCACCGCAGCCTCGTCGGCACCGACGACCGCGTCGGGTGCGAGCAGCTGCAGGAGCCGTTCGAGGTCGCCGCCCCGGGCCGCGGCCATGAAGGCGTCGACGACCTCCCAGTCGGCCAGCGCGTCCTCGGGCGCCGGCTGGGCGACCTTGGCCCGGGCACGCGAGGCGAGCTTGCGAGCCGCGACGGGTGAGGTGTCGAGGACCGCGCCGATGGTGGCGAAGTCGAAGCCGAAGCTGTCGTGCAGCACGAAGGCGACGCGCTCACGCGGTGACAGCCGGTCGATGACCGCCTGCAGCGCGATGCCGACCGTGTCGGCCAGCGCGACGTCGTCCGCGGGGTCGGCCACCGGCTCGGACGACGGGTCGAGGGCGGCGTCCTCGAGGTGCGGGTCCTCGACCGGGACGGGCGTCCGGGAACGGAGCCGGTCGAGGCAGAGGCGCGTGGTGACGGTGGTCAGCCAGGCCGCCAGGTTGTCGATCTCGGTGCCGTCGCGGGTGACGGCCCGGTCGAGCCGCAGCCACGCCTGCTGCGCCACGTCCTCCGCCTCGGCATGGTCTCCCAGCACGCGCGTCGCGATGCCGAGCAGCCGGGGACGTTCGGCCTCGAAGGCCTCGGTCCGGTCCATGGGTCCCACCCTTCCGCGTGCAGGTCGTCTCGACCAGTCGACGCACCAGCGGCCGCGGATGTGACCGGAGCCGCTGGGACCGGTGACGCACACTGGAGCGCATGACCGCCCTCCGGCCCCGACCCGCCGGTCCGGTCGCGACCGTCGCCGCGGTCCTCGTGCTGCTCGCTGGCTGCTCGAGCGACGCGGGTGAGGCCGACCTGCCCGGCTCATCAGCAGACCCGAGCAGCCCGAGCAGCCCGACCAGCACCGCCACGGCCGAGCCGGACGAGCCGACCGAGGAGCCCACGGAGCAGCAGACCGCGGAGCCCGAGCCGGCGCACCCGGTGTCGATGGCCGCCCTGGCGCAGGCCGACCTGACCGGCGGCGGCCTGCGGCTGGGCGCGGTGCGCGAGCGCACGTCCGCCTACACGTCGTACGACGTCACCTTCGCCTCGACCACCATGGGGCGCGGCACCGAGCCGCTGCGGATCAGCGGCGTGCTCAACGTGCCGACCGGGCGCGGGCCCCGGAGTGGTCAGGGATGGCCGGCGGTGGTGCTGGCGCACGGCTACATCGACCCGGCCTACTACGTCCGCGGCCAGGGCATGACGCGCGAGCGCGGCTTCCTGGCCCAGCGCGGCTACGTCGCGCTGCACGTCGACTACCGCAACCACGCCGAGTCGACCGACGACCCGCGCATCGAGCAGGCCGTCCGGCTCGGCTACGCAGCCGACACGATCGCCGCGCTCCACGCCCTGCGGGACTCGCGCGACGTACGGGTCGACCCCGAACGCATCGCGCTCTTCGGGCGGTCGATGGGCGGCGGCGTGATGATGAAGGCGCTCGCCGCCGAGCCCGGTCTCTTCGCCGCCGGCGTCGGGTGGGCCTCGGTCTCCAGCCTGGAGGCGGAGAACTTCGCCCAGTTCCAGCGCCCGGACGCCCCACTGGCCGAGCTGGAGGCCGAGTTCCGCGGACGGCACGGGCTGCCGGCCGACGACCCGGAGTTCTGGCGCGGCGTCTCGCCCCGGCCGCTCTTCGGCGAGATCACCGAGCCGGTGCTGATGGTGCACGGCCGCTTCGACGACACCTGCCCGCCCCCGTGGGCGCGTGCCACCCAGCGCGCGATGACGCAGGCCGGGGTCGACGCCACCCTGGAGTGGTACGACGACGGGCACGCGTTCGGCCCGGCGTTCATCGCCGCGATGGACCGCACGGTCCGCTTCCTCGACGCCCGGATGCCCGCCTGAGGCCCCTTCGTCGGCGTGCCACGATGACGGCATGACGACGGAGCGCATCGCCGCGGTGGTGCGCCCCGCCCAGGAGCAGTGGCAACGCTGGCGCAGCACCGCGGCCTGTCTCGGCGTCTGCCTGCTGAGCTGGGTGGCCCTGCTGTGGCTGGGCGACCGCAGCCAGCAGACCCGTCTGGGCCAGGCCCTCGACCAGGTGGGCATGGACGCCGTCGTCGGGGACCGGGCCGCCACCCGCCAGCTGGTCGCCGTGCTCGGCAACGTCTCGCTGGGCTCCGTCGCGCTCGCCGTCGTCCTGCTGATGGCCACGGCCCTGCTGCGCCGGCGCTATGCCGCTGCCGCAGCGGCGGCCACGCTCGTCGTCGGCGCCAACCTGACCACCCAGGCGCTGAAGGCCTGGTCCGAGCGGCCCGACTTCGGCAACCTCACCGTCGCGAGCTACCCGAGCGGCCACGCGACGGTGGTCGTGTCGCTGGTGCTCGCGGCCCTGCTCGTCGTACCGGGTCAGGCGCGCACCACGGTGTCCCTCGTGGGCTCGGCCGCGATCACCGTCACGGCCACCGCGATGCTCGTCGCCAGCTGGCACCGGCCCGCGGACATCGTGGGCGCCGTGCTCGTGTGCCTGGCGTGGGGCACCGCGGTCCTGGTCGTGTGGAGCGTGCTGCGAGGCGGCATGACGGGCGTCGATCCCAGCCGCCCGCACCGCATCTTCGCGACCACCGGCGTCGTGCTCGCCGCCGCCGGCCTCCTCGCGGTCGGCGTACGCCCCGGCGGGGGCTGGTCGGGCTTCCTCGACGCCGGGGTCGTCCTGGCCGGCATCGCCCTCGTCACCGCCCTCGCCGTCACGACGTACGCCCAGCTGTCCGCGCCCCTGGGCGTGGGCGAGGACGGGCCGCCCCTCAGGTCGTGGCGCGCTCCTCGACCGGGACCTCCGTGATCTCGCCCGTACGACGACCCTCCCGGAAGGACCGCAGCTCCTCGCGCACCTTGGGCAGGAGCAGGTAGCAGCCCAGCAGGTTGACGATCGCGCAGACGAAGAGCATCGAGTCGGCGAAGGTGATGACCGAGGTGAAGGTGATGACGCTGCCGATGACGGTGAAGGTGCAGAAGACGACCTTGAAGATCGCCTCGCTGCGCCGGGACCGTCCGAAGAGCTCGGTCCAGGCCTTCATCGTGTAGTAGGACCAGGTGATCAGGGTGGAGAACGCGAAGAGCGCCACCGCGATGGCCAGGATCACCGGGAACTGCGGCAGGAAGGTCTCGAAGGCGCGTGAGGTGACCACGACGCCATCCGGCGTGGGACCGCCGCCGGCGACGACCTCGCGCTGCTCGTCGTAGTAGGCCGAGTCGGCGATGACGATCGTCAGGGCGGTCATGGTGCAGATGACGACGGTGTCGATGAACGGCTCGAGCATCGCCACGAAGCCCTCGCTGACCGGGTGCTTGGTCTTCACCGCCGAGTGGGCGATGGGTGCGGAGCCGACCCCGGCCTCGTTGGAGAAGGCTGCCCGCTGGAAGCCGATGATGAGGACGCCGATGGCGCCGCCGGCGACGCCCTCGGGGTTGAAGGCGCCGGAGATGATCTCGGCGATGGCGGCGGGGACGTTGACGAGGTTGCCGAGGATGACGAGCAGGCAGGTGCCGAGGTAGAGCAGCGCCATCGCGGGGACGAGTCGGGAGGTCACCTGGGCGATGGAGGTGATGCCGCCGATGATCACGGCGCCGACGAGGAACGCCAGCACGAGGCCGAAGATCAGCGCGGAACCCGAGGAGCCGAGGAAGCCGTCCTCACCGCCGGTGACCTCCTGCGCCTGCGCGAAGGTCTGGTTGGCCTGGAACATGTTGCCGCCGACGGCTCCGAAGAGGAACAGCGCGACGGCGAAGATGACGGTGAGGGTGCGGGAGGCGCCGCTGCCGAACCGCTCGAACGCGATCGGGAGGTAGCGGAACGGGCCCCCGGTGACGGTGCCGTCCTCGTGCACCTCGCGGTACTTCACGCCGAGCGTGCACTCGACGAACTTCGTGCACATGCCGAAGAGGCCGGCGATGATCATCCAGAACGTCGCGCCCGGACCACCGATCGTGACCGCCGCGCCGACACCGGCGATGTTGCCCAGCCCGACCGTGCCCGACACCGCCGAGGACAGCGCCTGGAAGTGGGTCACCTCGCCGGGGTCGCTCGCCCGCGAGAACTTCCCGCGCACCAGGTCGAGGCTGGTGCGCCAGGACGTGAACTGGATACCCCTGAAGTAGATCGTGAAGACGATCGCGGCCACCACGAGCCACAGCACGATCAGGGGGAAGGTGACCCCCGCGATCGTCGGCGCGTAGAAGATCACCGAGGCCACCGCCTCGGCGATCGGGTCGAAGGCCGAGTTGATCGCACTCTCGACAGTGGAGATCCACTCCCACTGCGTGGCCAGGACCGTCGCATCCGGGTTCATCCCCAGGATGCAACCAGCGGCCCCGGTCGACCTCAACGACAGAGGTGTGACAGTTCCGTGGCAGTCCTGGCGTCAGGCCGGGAACTCCTCGGCGACGCGCGTCAGCCGGGTGACGTACGCCGGCCAGTCGACGTCGGGCAGGTTGGTGACCTCCGACCGGAGCCCGGCGGCGCCGTCGATGCCCTCGCGCAGGACGTCGGCGTGGCCGGCATGGCGGGTGGTGTCGGCCAGGACGTGCACGAGGATCCGGTGCAGGGTCACCTCCCGCCTCTTCGGCGGCCACCAGGCGACGGCGCCTGAGGCGTCGAACGGGAGGCCGGCGACGGTCACGTCGCTGAACGTCCACACGGATCGGTAGAAGTCGGCGACGTGCTCCGCCGACACGGAGGCCGGCACCCACCAGTCCGCCTGGGGGTCGGCGTCGTAGTCCTGGTCGGACACCACGAGCGGGTGGTCGGGGTCGGGCCACTCGCGCCCGAACGTCGGCCCGAAGTAGCCGATCTCGACGTTGGCGACGTGCCGGACGATGCCCAGCAGGTTGGTGCCAGTCGGGGTGCGCGGCAGCCGCAGGTCGCGCTCGCCGAGCCCGTCGAGCTTCCACAGCAGCGCCTCGCGCGTGCGCTGGAGGTAGTGCAGGAGTGCGTCCTTCGGATCGCTCAGGTCGGCCATCCGACGATCATGCCGCTGGAGCCGGACGGGCGCGACCCGCATTGCGGAGGCGACGTACGGTCGCACCCGTGAGCTCTCGCGTGCACGCCATCCACGTCGCCCCCGGTCGGAAGATCCCGACCAGGCGGGTCGGGTCGGTGGAGGCCGAGGCGGGCGTCGGCCTGGTGGGTGATCGCTACCACGGCGCCCGGCACCGGCACGTGACCGTGCAGGCGCTCGACGACCTGGAGGCCGCGGCCGAGGTGCTCGGCCGCCCCGTCGACCCCGGGCTCACCCGGCGCAACATCACCTTGGACCACGGGCCGATCCCGACGCGACCGGGCGAGCGGATCAGCATCGCCGGCGTCGAGCTCGAGGTGGTGCGCATCGCCGCCCCGTGCCGGCTCCTCGACGACTGGCTCGGCGACGGTGCGATGCAGGCACTCCGCTCACCCCGCGGCGGGACCGTCTTCCGGCTGCTGTCGTCGGGCACGATCCGGGTCGGCGACGAGGCGGCGGTCCCGGACCCGGGCTGACACGCGCAGCGGCCCGGACCCCGCGAGGGAGTCCGGGCCGCTGGTCGAGCAGGGGTCAGCGCAGGTCGAAACGGTCGTTGTCCATGACCTGGGCCCACGCGGCGACGAAGTCGCTGACGAACTTGTCGCCCGCGTCCTCGCTGGCGTAGACCTCGGCGAGCGCCCGCAGCTGGGAGTTGGAGCCCAGCACGAGGTCGACCGCGGTGGCCGTCCACCTCACGTCACCCGAGGCGAGGTCGCGGATCTCGTAGGCGCCCTCGTCGGACTGCGACGCCTTCCACTGCGTGCCCGGGGACAGCAGGTTGGCGAAGAAGTCGTTGGTCAGCGCGCCGGGCCGGTCGGTGAGCACGCCGTGGGCGGTGCCGCCGGCGTTGGCGCCGAGGGCGCGGAGACCGCCGAGCAGGACCGTCATCTGCGGTGCCGAGAGGCCGAGCATGTAGGCCTTCTCGACGAGCAGCTTCTCGGGCTGCAGCTTCTCGCCCTGGCGCAGCCAGTTGCGGAAGCCGTCGGCGCGGGGCTCGAGCCAGCGGAAGGAGTCGACGTCGGTCTCCTCCTGCGAGGCGTCCGTACGACCCGGGGTGAAGGGAACCGTCACGTCGTGACCGGCGTCCTCGGCCGCCTTCTCGATCGCCGCGGCGCCACCGAGGACGATGAGGTCGGCCAGCGAGACCTGCGCACCGCCGGCTGCGTTGAACTCCTGCTGCACGCGCTCGATCGCCGCGAGGGACGTGTCGAGGTCAAGGTCGGCGTGGGCCGCCCAGCTGCGCTGCGGCTCGAGGCGGATGCGTGCGCCGTTGGCGCCGCCGCGGCGGTCGGTGTGGCGGTAGGTCGCGGCGGAGGCCCACGCGAGCCCGACCAGCTGCGACACCGACAGGCCGGAGTCGAGCAGCTTGCCCTTGAGGGACGCGACGTCGGCGTCGCCGATCAGCTCGCCCTCGACGGGCGGGACCGGGTCCTGCCAGAGCTGGGCCTCGGGGACCCAGGGACCGAGCAGGTGCGGGCCGACCGGGCCCATGTCACGGTGCAGCAGCTTGTACCAGGCCTTGGCGAACGCCTTCGCGAACTCGTCCGGGTTCTCCAGGAAGCGACGCGAGATCTTCTCGTACGCCGGGTCCTCGCGCAGCGCGAGGTCGGACGTCAGCATCGTCGGGCGGTGCTTCTTCGACGGGTCGTGCGCGTCGGGGATGATCGCGTCGTCGGTCTTGGCGACCCACTGCTTGGCGCCGGCCGGGCTCTCGGTGAGCTCCCACTCGTAGCCGAACAGGATCTCGAAGTAGCGGTTGCTCCACTGCGTCGGCTTGTCGGTCCAGGTCACCTCGAGGCCGGAGGTGATCGTGTCACCGGCCTTGCCCGAGCCGTACGAGCTGATCCAGCCGAGGCCCTGGTTCTCCAGCGGCGCGCCCTCGGGCTCGGGGCCGATGAGGTCGGCGTCGCCGTTGCCGTGGGTCTTGCCGAAGGTGTGGCCGCCGGCGATGAGGGCGACGGTCTCCTCGTCGTTCATCGCCATCCGGGCGAAGGTCTCGCGGATGTCGCGGGCCGAGGCGACCGGGTCCGGGTTGCCGTTGGGGCCCTCGGGGTTGACGTAGATCAGGCCCATCTGGACGGCGCCGAGGCCGTCGCCGAGCTCGCGCTCGCCGGAGTAGCGCTCGTCGCCGAGCCAGGTGTCCTCGGGACCCCAGAAGATCTCCTCGGGCTCCCACACGTCCTCACGACCGAAGGCGAAGCCGAAGGTCTCGAAGCCCATGTCCTCGAGGGCCACGTTGCCCGCGAGCACCAGCAGGTCGGCCCACGAGATCTTCTGGCCGTACTTTTGCTTCACCGGCCACAGCAGGCGGCGCGCCTTGTCCAGGTTGGCGTTGTCGGGCCAGGAGTTGAGGGGGGCGAAGCGCTGGCCGCCGTCGCCCGCGCCACCGCGGCCGTCGTGCACGCGGTAGGTGCCGGCCGAGTGCCAGCTCATCCGGATCATCAGGCCGCCGTAGTGGCCGAAGTCGGCGGGCCACCAGTCCTGCGAGGTGCGCAGGGTCTGGGCGATGTCGGACTTGAGCGCCTCGACGTCGAGCTTGGCGAACTCGTCGCGATAGCTGAAGTCGGCACCCAGCGGGTTGCCCTTCGGCGAGTGGGCGTGGAGCACCGACAGGTCGAGCTGGTTGGGCCACCAGTCCTGGTTGGTGCGCGGGCGGTGACCCTTCGGGTCCGGCGAGTCGATGACCGGGTTCTCGCTCTCGCTGCCCTGCGCGGTCGCGGAGTCGTGCATGACCGGGCAGCCGGCCTCGGCCTTCCGGTCGACCCCCTGGGGGCTCTCGGGGGTGGTGTCCTGGCTGTCGGTCATGGCGAACCTTTCGTCGGTGGGGCGGGAACGGTGCAGGCGGGGCACAGGCCCCAGTAGGTGACCTCGGCCTCGTCGATGACGAAGCCGTGGGTGTCGGAGGCGTCGAGACAAGGACGTACGCCGACCGCGCAGTCGACGTCGGCGACGACGCCGCACGAGCGGCAGACCACGTGGTGGTGGTTGTCGCCGACGCGCAGCTCGTAGCGGGCCACGGAGCCGGCGGGCTGGATCCGGCGGACCAGCCCCGAGTCGGTGAGCGCGCCGAGGACGTCGTACACCGCCTGGTGGGAGACGGTCGGCTCCTCGGTGCGCACCGCGGCGAGGACGCTGCCGGTGTCGGCGTGCGGCTGACGGCGCACGGCGCGGAGCACGGCGAGACGCGGACGGGTGACCCTCAGGTCAGCCCCGCGAAGCAGGTGCTCGAACTCGCTGTCGTCCATCTCCGCCCACCCTGCCCCCCTTTCTTGAACCAGTCAAGTTTCTTTGTGACAGTTTTGACCACTTCCCCGGGGAGGGACGTCACCCGGGTTTCAGGACGTTGATCTGTGGAATGGTCACCGGGCTCTCGGACCCAGACCGACCGATCCACCAGTGAGGAAGACACGTGTCCAGCTCCCCAGACAGTCCACCGGCGACACCGCGCGAGGCCGAGGTGCCCGTGCAGGCAGGCCTCCGACCCGACTCCGCCATCACCGCGCCCCGGGTGTTCTGGCCTGCCGCTGCCATCATCTCGGTGTTCGTCGTGCTCGCCGTGGCCCTCCCCGAGCGCCTCGGCGACACCCTCACCACGCTCAACGACACGGTCATCGGCGACCTCGGGTGGTTCTACGTCCTCCTGGTCAGCGCGTTCATCGCCTTCTCCCTGTGGGTGGCCTACTCACCCCTGGGCCGGGTGGTGCTGGGCAAGGACGACGAGGAGCCCGAGTTCGGCCTCAAGTCCTGGTTCGCGATGCTCTTCGCGGCCGGCATGGGCATCGGCCTGGTCTTCTGGGGCGTCGCCGAGCCGCTCAACCACTTCGCGTCCCCTCCGCCCGGCACGGCCGACGGCGAGGCCGCGGCCGCCCGCGCCGCGATGGACAGCACCTTCCTGCACTGGGGTCTGCACGCCTGGGGCATCTACGTCGTCGTGGGTCTCTCGATCGCCTACGCCGTGCACCGCAAGGGCCGCCCGGTGTCGATCCGCTGGGCGCTCGAGCCGATCTTCGGCGACCGGGTCAAGGGCACCCTCGGTGACGTCATCGACGTGATCGCCATCGTCGGCACGCTCTTCGGCGTCGCGACCTCGCTCGGCTTCGGCGTCAGCCAGGTCGGCGCGGGCCTCGCCTACCTCGGCGTGGTCGACGAGTCCTCGACCACCCTCAAGGTGCTGCTCATCGTCGGCATCAGCGCCATCGCGATCGTCTCCGTCGCCACCGGCGTCGACAAGGGCATCAAGTGGCTGTCCAACATCAACATGGGCATGGCGGCCGCGCTGCTGGTCGTCGTGGCCATCCTCGGCCCGACCGTCTTCATCCTGGGCGACTTCGTCCAGCAGATCGGCTCCTACCTCCGCAACTTCTTCGAGCTCTCCTTCCGCACGATGAGCTTCCAGGGCGAGGAGGGACGCAGCTGGCTGTCCGGCTGGACCACCTTCTACTGGGGCTGGTGGATGAGCTGGGCGCCGTTCGTCGGCGTGTTCATCGCCCGCATCTCCCGCGGCCGCACCGTGCGTGAGTTCGTCACCGGCGTGCTGCTGGTGCCCACCCTCGTCACCTTCCTGTGGTTCTCGGTGCTGGGCGGGTCCGCCATCTACCGCGAGATGTTCGGCGAGGGTGGCCTGATCGGCGAGGACGGCGCGGTGTCCACCGACGCAGCGCTCTTCCAGTTCCTCGGGGGCCTGCCGGCCTCCGGCCTGCTGAGCGTCGTGGCGATGATCCTGGTCATCGTGTTCTTCGTGACCAGCTCGGACTCCGGGTCGTTCGTGGTCGACATGCTGGCCAGCGGCGGCGACCCCGAGCCGCCGGTGTGGAGCCGCATCTTCTGGGCGGTCATGGAAGG
Organism: Nocardioides sp. T5; assembly: GCF_048161455.1. NCBI lineage: Bacteria > Bacillati > Actinomycetota > Actinomycetes > Propionibacteriales > Nocardioidaceae > Nocardioides > Nocardioides sp. T5. The sequence continues at coordinate 4,493,291 of NZ_CP182415.1, forward strand.
AGTGGTCGCCGCGACCCTCCTGATCGCCGGCGCGGTGACCGGGGGCGACGGGCTCAGCGCCCTCCAGACCATGGCGATCCTGCTGGCGCTCCCGTTCAGCCTCGTGATGATCGGGATGATGGTGGCGACCGGCAAGGCCCTCCTCCACGAGAACTGGCTGATGGAGCGCGCCGAACGCCGGCTGCTCGCTGCCGAGGTCGCCGGCGAGGTCGCCCGCGTCAACGGCAGCACCCCCGGACCGATCCGCGACGATCGCCCGCGGTCGCGGCCGGAGACCAAGGTCTGACGCGGTGCGGCCGGGCGGGGTAGTCCAGTGGGAAGTGGCTGCCCCTCGGCCGCCGGTGGGTAGTCCCGTGGAAAGTGGCTGGGAAACCGGCGGCGAAATCAACCTGCTAGCGCAACACCGTCTGGATCTGTTGGTTTCGACAGTAGGGCGGTGAGGGCTTCGGTGGGGGTGTCCCAGTCCAGACGTTTGCGTGGTCGGTCGTTGAGCTCGTTCGCGACGTAGGCCAAGTAGTCGGGGTGGTATCCGGACAGATCGGTGCCCTTGGGGAAGTACTGGCGCAGGAGCCCGTTGGTGTTCTCGTTCAGGCCGCGCTGCCAAGGTGAAGCGGGGTCGCAGAAGTAGATCTTCACGTCGGTGGCCAAGGTGATCTGGGCGTGGTTGGCCATCTCGATGCCCTGGTCCCAGGTGACGCTGCCCCGCAGCCGATCGGGGAGCTGGGCGAGGGTCTGGATCATCGCTTCTTGGACCTCGATTGCACCGTGGCGTTCGGGCAGGTGCAACAGCATCACGAAGCCCGTGGTCCGCTCGACCAGGGTGCCGATCGCGGACTTGTTCTCCTTGCCGGTGATCAGGTCGCCCTCCCAGTGTCCGGGCACGGCCCGGTCCTCGACCTCGGCGGGACGCTCGCTGATGTTGACCATGTCCTTGATCCGGCCGCGGCGTGCCTCGCCACTGCGGCGGGGTCTGCGGATGGCGCGCCCGGTGCGTAGACACACCGCCAACTCACGCTTGAGAGCGCCGCGGCCCTGGACGTAGATCGACTGGTAGATCGTCTCGTGTGACACCCACATCTCCGGCTGGTCGGGGAACTTCTTACGCAGCCGCCGGGCGATCTGCTCCGGACTGTGCTTGCGGGCCAGTCTGGACTGCACCTCCCGACGCAGTCGCTCGTTGAGCGTCAGCTTCGCCGGGCGGCCCTTGCCGCGAGCCCGACGCTCCGCACCGACCTGTGCCAGGTGCGGGGAGTAGTTCCACGGCATGGAGCGTCGTCTGCCATCGCGGGCCGGGCGGCCGTAGTTCTGGTTGCACAGGTTCCTCGCGATCTCGCGGCTGATCGTCGAGGGCGACCTGCTCAAGGCTCGCGCGATCTCGCGGATCGACTCCTCACGCTCCATCGCGGCATGGATCCACTCACGCTCGAGCATCGACAAGCGTCGGTACGTGGCCGCCCTGCGGCTGGGTAACTGCTTCACACCGCCAGCCTCACGAAACCACCGCCGTGCCGTCGTGACCGGCACACCGACACGCGAGGCAGCCTCCTCCACCGAGCAGCCCGCCGCGATGCACTCCCACAACCCTCGACGTGCCGCCATCAAGTAAGCCATCACAACCTCCTCATGAGAGGTGTTGCGTTAGCCCCTTGAACTCAAGGGCCCGGCAACGACCAGAACCCACTGGACTACCCCCGCCAGCAGCCACAACCCACTGGACTACCCGACGCGGGGCGGCAGGCCGGACCACTCGCGCGCGAGGAGCGCCCAGACCTCCAGGTCCTGGCGCTCCTCACGCACGGGGAACACCTCGCGCAGGGTGCCCTCGTGGGTGAAGCCGAGGCGCTCGGCGACGCGGCGGCTGGCGTGGTTGCCCGGCGCGCAGCGCCACTCGACGCGGTGCAGGCCGCGCTCGACGAACGCCCAGTCGAGCATGGCGGCGACGGCGCGGGTGACGATCCCGCGGCCACGGGCGGACGCGGCGAGGAAGACACCCGCCTCCGCGGTCCGGGAGCGGGCGTTGATGCTCGGGAAGAGCGTGCCGCCGACGAGCTCCCCTTCGACCCAGATGCCGTAGAGCCGGCGGGTGCCCTCGCCGCGCGCCTTGGCGAAGGACTCGATGAAGCCGCGGGCCCCGTCGACGTCCTCGAAGCCCTCCCACGGCAGCCAGTCATAGAAGTCGTCGCCGTGCGCGCGGAACAGCCCGGCCAGCTGCTCGGCGTGCCAGGGCTCGAGGTCGGTCAGGCGGGCGTCGTCGATCTGCAGGCTCAGCACCCGCGACACCCTAGGTGGCCGCGGGTCCGTCCAGCCCGGCCGCGTCCTGCAGCCACGCCCAGGCGCGAGCCCGGTCTGCGTCGCTGGCCCGGGTCGTCGGCAGGAGGTTGGTGGGACGCTCGACCCGGTCGTGCCAGAAGCGACCGGTCGGCGGGGCGGGCTCGACGGCCGTGAGCCAGACGCTGGTGTCGGCGCCCTGCGCGTCGTCACGCAGCACCGGGCGGGTGATCCGGCGGAACGTCGGCAGCGACTCGCGTACGCCGGGGGTGTCGGCCCAGCCCGGGTGCATCGTCGCGACGGTGATCCGGTCGGCGGACCAGCGGTCGGCGAGCAGCGGCGCCATCTCGACCTGCCAGCGCTTGGACCGGGCGTACGACGTCGTCGGTGAGTAGTCGCCGGTGGCGTAGCCGGGGTCATCGGCCCGCAGCGGCTGGCCGTACATCCCGCCGCTGCTGACCAGCACGACCCGCCCACCGGTGGCGCCGGCCGCGAGCGGTCCGCGCAGCGCCTCGGTCATCACCACGGGCCCGACGAGGTGGACCGCCATGCTGAGCTCGAGGCCCTGGGGCGACTCGGTGCGCTCGGGTGGCATCACGCCCGCGTTGTGCACCACCGCGTGGAGGTCCGGCACCTCGGCGGCGAAGCCGGTCGCGAAGCGTCGTACGTCGTCGAGGTCGGCGACGTCGCACCGCCACAACTGCAGCTCGACGCCGGGGTGCGCGGCCCGGATCCGGTCGGCGACCCCGGCCCCCTTGGCCTCGTCGCGCACCAGCATGTGCACCACCGCGCCGAGGCCGGCCAGCCCGTCGACGGTCGCGGCCCCGAGGCCGGAGCTCGCGCCGGTGACCAGCACGTGCCGGCCCTCGAGCGACCGCGGCAGCGGGTCGGCGGGCCAGCCGGGCAGCGCCCGCCGCACCGCCAGGCCGACCGTCGTGTAGCCGAGGACGACCGAGCGGTCGAGGACCGTGTCGACCGCGCGGGTGAGGGCGGGGCGGGCCATGGCGTCCTCCGGGGTCAGCTCGCGTCGAGGCGCGAGATCTCGTCGGCGGTGAGCTCGATGTCCGCCGCGGCGGCCGAGTCGGTGATCGACGAGGGCCGCTTGGCGCCCGGGATCGGGATCACGACCGGCGACTGGGCGAGCTCCCACGCCAGGGCGACCTGCTGGGCGCTCACCCCGCGCTCCTGCGCGATCTCGGCGAAGGCGGGGTGCTTGTCGGCGAGCTCCTTGGCGTCGGACAGGCCGCCGAGCGGGCTCCACGGCAGGAAGGCCAGGCCGAGCTCCTCGCAGACGTCGATCTCGGGCCTGCTCGACCGGAACTTCGGGCTGAACTGGTTCTGCACGCTGACCAGCGCGTCACCGAGGACGGCGTGGGCGTCGCGGATCTGCTGGGGGTCGGCGTTGGAGAGCCCGACGCGGGCGACCTTGCCGCTGTCGGCAATCTCCTTGAGGCTGCCGATCACCTCGTCGTAGGGGACCTTCGGGTCCGGGCGGTGGTGCTGCCAGAGCGCGATCTGCTCCACGCCCAGGCGCTGCAGGCTCGCGTCGACGGCCTCGCGGAGGTGGGCGGCGGAGCTGTCGGTGTCCCAGCCGCCGCCCTCGGTGCGGACGTGGCCGCCCTTGGTGGCCAGCAGGACCCGGTCGCGGACACCGAGCTCGTCGAGGATCGAGGCGATCAGCCGCTCGTTCTCGCCCTGCGCACCGGCGCCCTTCTCGTCGCCGGGGCCGTAGGCGTCGGCGGTGTCGAGGAGCGTGACGCCCGCGTCGAGGGCGGCGGAGACGGTGTCGAGGAGCTGCTGGCGGGGCTGGGTGCCGGTCTGGTCGAAGGTCATCAGGCCGAGCCCGATGGCGCCGACCTGCTGGTTGCCGAGAGTGCGCGTCTGCATGTCCTCGACCCTACGACCGGGTCCGAAGCCCGCCCCCACCTGAGGGTGGGACGCCTCAGAGGCCCCGGACGCCCTGGACCACCAGCAGCAGGCCGAACATGACGAACGCCGCCGTGGCGCCGATCCTGATCGCCTTCTCCGGCAGGTTGCGGCCGAGGAGGGCACCGGCAGCGATGGCGAGCGCGTCGGCGGCCACCATCCCGACGGTCGACCCGATCCAGGTGCCGAACCAGCCCTCGTGGGTGGCGAGGGTGATGGTGGCGAGCATGGTCTTGTCGCCGAGCTCGGCGAGGAAGAAGGCGATGCCGACGGCGAGGACGGCCGCGCCCTGGCTGGTGCGGGCCTTGTCGGCCTCGTCGTCGGTGAGCTCGTCGCCGCGCAGCGTCCAGGCCGCGAAGAACAGGAACGCGAGCCCGGCGGCGATGTTGATCGATGGCTGGTAGTCGCCGAAGGCCTCGCCGATCGCGGCGCCGATGCCGACGGAGGCGAGGTGCACGATGGCCGTGGCGACCGTGATGCCGATGATGACGTCGCGGGCGCGGTAGCGCGTGGCGAACGTCATCGCCATGAGCTGCGACTTGTCGCCGAGCTCGGCGACGAAGATGACGGCGGTGCTGATGAGCAGCGCGTCCATGGGAGCTCCTCTCCGGCCCGGCCGGAGGTGACCCCGGGAGCCGGGACGCGCCTTCGACCAGGCACGTCCGGGTGGGGTCGTGTGAATCTGGTCGAAAGTCTCGTCCGCCACCGTGAGGTGGCCCTGCGCGCCGGACCGGAGAGGTCAGTGTGTCGACACGCCTGTTGGGGACTACTCCCTTTCGCCGGCCAGCCTAGGCGGGACTGCGCGGTGCGACCTCATCGGGCGCGCGTGATCCCGCCCACCCTCAGGCGGTGTTGACCCGGAAGCTCTCGAGGAGCTCGAAGGCCGAGGCGGCGTGGTCGACGAGGTCGTGGCCCACCGACTGCCGTGCGAACTCGTTGAAGTCCTGCAGCTCGACGACCTCACGCTGCGAGACGTTGCGGAAGCCCATCGACCAGGAACCGAACGACCTGCCACCCACGTAGCGACGGTCGACGATGCGTACGGCGCCGTGGCGGTCGTCGACGCGGATCGCGTCGAACACCTCGTAGACGGCCGACGACGTCCCCTCGAGCGTCTGGATGACGTTGCCACCGCTGTAGAGCAGGAGGCCGGTGACGCCGAGGCGCTCGTTCTTGGGGCGGATCTGCTCGATCAGCTCGACGAGCTCGATGACCGACATCAGGTCGGTGACCGAGCTCGTGTAGGTCAGCGTGAGGATCCGCGGGTCGTCACTCGGGTCGTCGCTGCGCATGGTCGGTCCGACCCTAGGCATCCGGGGAGGGTGGTCGGCTCACCCCCAAGGGTCGGTGCGTGCGCCCCGCGGGGACCGCTGTCGCTGCTCAGGCCGGGGCGCGGAGGGTCCGGGCGACGGTCGGGACCACCACCGCCGCGGCGAGCAGGTGCAGCACGACGAGGGTCACCGCCGTGGCGGCGTCGGAGGCGGCCAGGAACGGCGGCACCAGCGACACCGCGGTCAGCGCCACGGTCGTGCGCCACCACCAGTGGACCGGGCGGCTGCTCCACCGCGCGAGGGCCGCCGCGATGAGCAGCCCGACGACGCTGAGGACGACCGTGACGAAGGCGATGCCCGACACCGGGATCACCTCCCCGTCGGTGACCTCGAGGTCGACCCCGGCGGCCCGGGCGAGGGTGGCGACCACGGCGTTCAGGGCAGCGGCCGCGACCGCCGCACCCAGCCCGACCGCGGCGATCCCCCGAGTCCCGCTCACCGGTCGCCGCCGTCGGCGGGGAGCCGCTCGGGCAGGCCCAGCGAGCCGAACCGCTCGGCGTCGAAGATGGTGACCTCGCTGACCTGGTCGCCGGAGACGCGGAGCACGTCGATCGTGAGCGGGAGGTGGGCACCCGCCTCGTCGTTCCACAAGTAGTAGGCGATCGCGGGCTGGCGGTTGACCGCCGTGGGGACACTGCGCAGGCCGGTCATCTCGGGGTAGCCGTTGGCCGTCCAGTCCGCGACGACCGCGTCGCGACCGACGACGAGGCCCTCCCACGGCGGCATCGAGTAGCGGACGTCGTCGCGCATCATCGCAGCGATCGTGTCGATGTCGGCGGCCACGCTCGCGTCGGTGAAGCGGCGTACGAGCTCGCGGTTCTCGCTGTCGCCCTCGTCACCGGTCCACTCCTGCCTCTCTCCGGGCAGGTGCTCGCGCATCCCGGCCCGGGCCCGCTGCAGCGCGCTGTTGACCGAGTTGACCGAGTCGCCGAGCAGGTCGGCGACGTCCTTGGCCGGCCAGCCCATCACGTCGCGCAGGATCAGCGCGGCGCGCGGTCGCGGGGCGAGGTGCTGCACCGCGACGACGTACGCCAGCTCGATCGTCTCCCGCGCGAGCGCCCGGCTCTCCGGCTCGTCGGCGACGTCGGCGGGGAGCTCGTCGAGGAGGCTGTCGGGGTAGGGCTGCAGCCACCGCACCTCGCCCCCGGTCGCCGCCTCCGGCCGACGCCGGGCGAGCAGGTCGAGGGAGGTGTTGGTCGCGATGCGGTAGAGCCAGGCCCGGACCGTCGCTCGCCCCTCGTACGTCGCCCGGGCGCGCCAAGCCTTGAGGAACGTCTCCTGCACCGCGTCCTCGGCGTCCTGGAACGACCCGAGCATCCGGTAGCAGTGGACGTGCAGCTCTCGCCGGTGGCGCTCAGCCAGCTCGGCGAACGCCGCCTCGTCCATCTCCGCCAGGCTGCTCACGCCGTCCTCCTCGATGCGCATGTCGATCGTCATCGTCCAACCTCTCGTCCGTCTCGGTGTCCTGTCACCTGTGTGACGGTGAGTGGCCGGCGAACTCATCACGCAACGGGTCTACCCGCTGCGGCCCTCGAGCGCTGCGAGGAGCTGCTGGTCGAGCGCGGCATCCCCGTGCCTCCCCCCAGCAACGAGGACTGATTCGACAGCTCGACGACGTTTGGGGAACCAGATGCAGGCAGATCTCCCCGATCGGCCTGCACCTCGTTCCCCAGCGGCCCGCCAGCGGGACCGACGCTGGGACGGGACGTGTTGTCGAGATGCAGCGAGGATCGACGAGCTCCACGCTGGATACTTTGACGAAACCCGTCCTGGCGAAAGCGCTCGTCAAGGTGCGCGGATCGCGACATGTGAGTACGTTCCATGTCATGGGCGAGGCTCCCCGGGTCCGGTCAGACTTCGAGCCCGACGATGTTGCTCTCTCGCGGCTCCATGCTCTCGCGTTCGGTTCAACGACATTCACCGTCGCCCCGTGGGGAAAGCGGCTTCGCCACCACAGCCTCACGTGGGCCGGCGCATTTGCCGGTGACGAGCTAGTGGCGTTCGTCCACGTCGTTTGGGACGGCGGCGTACATGGTTTCCTCCTCGACACGGTCGTGCATCCATCCCACCAGCGACAGGGTTTGGGGCGAGCCGTCGTCGCAGCGGCGGTGCGGCGAGCCCGATCGGCCGGCTGCGAGTGGCTGCATGTGGACTACGAGTCGCATCTGGAGGCGTTCTACCGCGATGCTTGCGGGTTTCGACCAACCGCGGCGGGGCTTCTTCGTCTGAGCTGAGCGTGCGTGGCCTGTCCCCCCGCGCCCCAATGTGACCTCGTCGCAACGCGGCAGTAGAAGGCAGTTCAGGGCCCGGTCACGAACCCTGACGTAGGAGCGTCAGCGTTCAGACGCAGGTCTCGAAAGTCGATGACGGCGAGGGGGGCTGCTGCACGAGTAGGTGACATCTGATCTGTGGTGCCGAGAGGTGCCGCTGGAAGGATGTGCACCGTGCCGAAGCCGTATCCCAAGGAGTTCCGCGAGGACGTCGTTCGGGTTGCCAGAAATCGTGAGCCGGGCGTCCACCTCAAGCAGATCGCTGCCGACTTCGGTATCAGCGAATCCTGCCTGACGAACTGGATGAAGACCGCCGACGTCGAGGACGGCATCAAGCCGGGGACGACATCGGCTGAGAACGCCGAGAACCGCGAGTTGAAGAAGCGGATCCGGCTCCTGGAGCAGGAGAACGAGGTCCTGCGCCGGGCGGCTGCCTATCTGTCGCAGGCCAACCTGCCGGGAAAATGATGTACCCGCTCGTCCGCGAGCTGGCCGGCGACGGGATCCCCGTCACGGTGACGTGCCGGGTGCTCAAGATCGCTCGCCAGCCCTACTACCGCTGGCTGGCTGCCCCGGTCACTGATGCCGAGCTCGAGCAGGCATACCGCGCCAATGCTCTGTTCGACGCCCACCGCGACGACCCGGAGTTCGGCTACCGATTCCTCGTCGACGAGGCCCGTGAAGCGGGCGAACCAATGGCCGAGCGGACCGCGTGGCGAATCTGCTCACAGCAGGGCTGGTGGTCGGCGTTCGGCAAGCCCAAGCGCGGCAAGGCCAACAAGCCCGGCCCTCCCGTCCACGACGACCTGTGTGCCGTGACCGACAGGCACGGCGTGATCCGCCATGTCTTCGCCGCTGACGTTCCGAACCAGCTGTGGCTCAGCGACATCACCGAGCACTGGACCGGTGAGGGCAAGCTCTACGTCTGCGCGATCAAGGACGTCTACTCCAACCGGATCGTGGGCTACTCGATCGACTCGAGGATGAAGTCCCGGCTGGCCGTCGCTGCACTCAACAACGCGGTGGCCCGACGTGGTGACGTGGCCAGCTGCATAGTTCACACCGACAGAGGATCCCAGGGCGGAATCAATCGGTCGTCGCAACACCCCGTCATGGAGGTGTTGAGTGGTACGTCGTCAGCAAGCAGCAGATCGAGCGATCCGGCCGAAGCTTCGGTCGCCGGGGCACCCGAAGTTCCAGCGTCATGTCGAGGCCGCGTTCTGGGCCGAGATCGCCAATGGCTTTCTGCCCATCGAGGCCGCCGCGACGGTCGGCGTGGCGCAAGCGGTCGGTCAGCGGTGGTTCCGCCACGCTGGCGGCATGGCGCCGTTCGATCTGACGTTCAAGGCCACAGGCCGGTACCTGTCGTTCGCTGAGCGTGAGGAGATCGCGCTGCTCAAGGCCCAGAACAAGGGCGTGCGCGAGATCGCCCGAGCCATCGGCCGCGACCCCGCAACGGTGTCACGCGAGCTACGCCGCAACGCCGCCACCCGCGCGGGAAGTACCGGCTATCGGGCGTCGGTCGCGCAGTGGAAGGCCGACATGGCGGCCAAGCGCCCCAAGCCCGCAAAACTCGTCGCCAACCCTCGCCTGCATGCCTATGTTCACGAGCGGCTGTCGGGACAGATCAAGACGCCGGACGGCAAGGTCGTCCGCGGTCCGGAGCCACCACGGTTCACCGGCATCAACAAGCCCCACCGCAAGCATCGCGGGTGGTCGTCGGCGTGGAGCCCGGAACAGATCAGTAACCGGCTCAGGGTCGACTTCCCCGATGATGAATCCATGCGCATCAGCCACGAGGCGATCTACCAGTCGCTCTACATCGAGGGCCGCGGCGCGTTGAAGCGCGAGCTGGTCTGGTGCCTGCGCACTGGCCGCGCGTTGCGGGCGCCGCGGGAGCGATCACGGCGCAAGACCTGGGCACACGTCACGCCCGAGACGCTGATCAGCGAACGCCCCGCTGAAGCCGAGGACCGTGCCGTTCCCGGCCACTGGGAAGGCGACCTGCTGATCGGGCTGGAACGCTCGGCGATCGGCACCGTCGTCGACCGCACGACCAAGTTCACGATGCTGGTCCACCTTCCGCGTGAGGAGGGCTACAGGCATAAGGAGACGCCGAGGAACGGCCCCGCATTGGCCGGCTACGGCGCGCTCACGATGAAGGACGCGCTGGCGAGCACTATGTCGACACTGCCGACCGAACTGGCGAGGTCGCTGACCTGGGACCGCGGCAAGGAGATGTCCGCGCACGCCAAGTTCAGTATCGAGACTGGGATCCCGGTGTTCTTCGCTGACCCGCAATCGCCTTGGCAGCGCGGGACGAACGAGAACACCAACGGCCTGCTCCGCCAGTATTTCCCCAAAGGCACCGACCTGTCGTGCTGGTCGGCCGAGGAGATCGAAGCCGTCGCTCACGCCCTGAATACCCGGCCCCGCAAGACCCTCGGATGGAAGACACCCGCCGAGGCGTTCAACGAGCATCTACTGTTGCTCCAACAAGCCGGTGTTGCATCGACTGGTTGAACCTGGTCAGTTCCGCAGCCGCAAATTCGTCCACGCGCTCAACCGTCACGGCATGGTCGGATCGATGGGTCGCGTCGGTGCCGCGGGCGACAACGCCGCCATGGAGAGCTTCTTCAGCTTGCTCCAGAGGAATGTCCTCGACCGTCGCTCCTGGGCCACTCGCGAGGAGCTCCGGATTGAGGTCGTGACCTGGATCGAGAGGACCTACCACCGCCGCCGTCGACAGGCCGCCCTCGGCCGATTGACCCCCATCGAGTTCGAGACCATCATGACCGCGTCAGCCACTCAGGCTGCGTGACCCAACCTGTCACCTGATCGTGCAGCAGCCCCTGTCGTTCATCGCGGGTTGGCGAATTCGATGCCGCAACTGAGCTTGACCCGGGCGAGCCGCTCGACCTCTTCGATGTCGTTGTGTGCGGCGCCCGGCAGGCCAATGGGTCTCCTTGTGGCCACGCCTAACGGCAACGAATGGCAGTTGGGTGTCCGCACGCGGTGTGATCTCGCGTGCGTCCGGGGCTGTAACGGCCTGCCGGTGTGGTGGTCACGTCCCCTCCGGACGGGCAGTTATCAGCACCGTGTACGCCGCCTAGCGTCGAACCGACGACACGAGGAGGATCCGATGGGTCAGTGGTTCGAGACAGTGAACGAGGCGCAACGACGGGCGAAGAAGAGGCTGCCGTCGTCGGTCTACTCCGCCCTGCTCGCCGGGTCGGAGCGGGGAATCTCCTACGACGACAACACGCGGGCGTTCGGCGAGCTGGGCCTGGCGCCGCACATGGCCGGACTCTCGGCCAAGCGTGACCTCGCCACCCGGGTGATGGGCCAGGACATCTCGATGCCGGTGATCATCTCGCCGACAGGGGTGCAGGCCGTGCACCCCGACGGTGAGGTTGCCGTGGCGCGCGCCTCTGCGGCGCGGGGTACGGCGATGGGCCTGAGCTCATTCGCCAGCAAGCCGCTCACCGAGGTGATCGCGGCGAACTCGCAGACGTTCTTCCAGACCTATTGGATGGGCGACCGCGACGCGATGGTCCGTCGGATGAATCGGGCCCGCGACGCGGGAGCGGTCGGGCTGATCGCCACGCTGGACTGGTCCTTCTCGCACGGCCGCGACTGGGGCAGCCCGCAGATCCCGGAGAAGCTCGACCTCAAGGCGATGGCGAAGTTCGCGCCCGAGGTGCTGCGCCGCCCGCGGTGGCTCGCCGACTTCCTGCGCTCCGGTGCCCTGCCCGACCTGAGCGCGCCCAACCTGGCCGAGCCCGGTGGCGAGGCGCCGACGTTCTTCGGGGCGTACGGCGAATGGATGACCACCCCGCCGCCGTCCTGGGAGGACGTGGCCTGGCTGCGTGAGGAGTGGGGTGGGCCGTTTATGCTCAAGGGGATCTGCCGCGTCGACGACGCGCTTCGCGCCCGCGACGCGGGGGTCACCGCCATCTCCGTCTCCAACCACGGCGGCAACAACCTGGACGGCACCCCGGCCCCGATCCGGGTGCTCCCGTCGATCGCGGCCGCCGTCGGTGACGACCTCGACGTGCTGCTCGACTCCGGGATCAGGCGGGGCAGCGACGTCGTGAAGGCGGTCGCCCTCGGTGCCAAGGCCGTGATGATCGGCCGCGCCTACCTCTGGGGGCTCGCCGCCGGCGGCCAGCCGGGCGTCGAGAACGTCCTCGACATCCTGCGCGGTGGCATCGACTCCACGCTGCTGGGGCTCGGCCACTCCTCCATCCACGACCTCACGCCCGACGACGTGATCGTCCCCGACGGCTTCACCCGCACCTTGGGCGTCCCGCGGTCGTGACCCGCGTCGCCCTCGTCACCGGTGCTGCTCGGGGGATCGGCGCGGCCACGGTCCGCGCCCTCGTCGACGACGGCTGCCGCGTGGTCGCGGTCGATGCGTGCCTCGGCGAGGACCATGGATTGCCCGGTGTCGACTACCCGTTGGCGACGCGCGACGACCTCGACCTGCTCGGGTCGTACGGCGACGCGATCATCACGCACGTCGCCGACGTCCGGGACCCCGACGGACTCGGTGCGGCGGCCGACCTCGCACTGGAGCGCTGGGGAAGGCTGGACGTGGCCGTGGCCAGCGCCGCCGTGATGGCCGGCGGTCGGCCCGCGTGGGAGACGACGGCCGCCGAGCTCGAGTCGCTCTGGGCGGTCGACCTGGTCGGCGTGTGGAACACCGCCGTCGTCGCCGTACCCCACATGCTGGCCGGCCCGGACCCGGCGAGCTGCCGGTTCGTCGCGATCGCCTCCGCCGCGGGCAGCCGGGGGCTGTTCCACCTGGCCGGCTACACCGCGACCAAGCACGCAGTGATCGGACTGGTGCGCGGCCTGGCGGCAGACCTGGTCGGGACCGGCGTCACGGCGGTGACCGTCTCACCCGGAGCCACTCGCACCGCGATGCTCGACGCGACGGCCCGGCTCTACGGGCTCGAGGACCCGGCCGACCTGGCCGGCGACCAGCTCACCCGACGCCTGCACGAGCCGGCGGAGGTGGCCGCGACGATCGTGCACTGCTGCTCCGTGGCGGGCGGACTGCTCAACGGCTCGGTCATCGACCTGGGAGGCTGAGCTTGCATCTGGTTGTACCTGTCCGATCGGGCAGGGCGGCCCCCGCACAGTGACGGGCGGAAGTCGCCCGGCCGGCACCTAGGGTGAGGGCGTCCCACCAGTGGGTTCCCGGCTCGCTTCCCTGGGCTACCGTGGAAACGAACCGGGTGAGGAGGTCCTGTGGTGTCTGCCCTGACCCCTTCGCGCCCCCCGGCCCCTCCAGCCCTGGCGAAGTTCCACGCGCCGGAGGTGGTGTTCGGTGCCGACTCACTGGGTGAGGCAGGGTTCGCGGCCATCCGGCTGGGGGCACGTCGACCGTTCCTGGTCACGGACCCCGGCATCGTGGAGGCGGGCTGGCTGGCGACGCTGCTCACCCTGCTCAAGGCCGAGGGGCTCACGCCGGTGCTGTGGACCGACGTCACGCCCAACCCCAAGGACCACGAGGTGCGCCGGGCCTACGAGTTGTATGCCGAAAGCGAGTGCGACGTCATCATCGCCCTCGGCGGCGGCTCGGTCATCGATGCGGCCAAGGGCGTCGCGATCCTCTCCGGCAACGGCGGCGACATCCGCGACTACGCCGGCGTCGACCAGGTGACGCGACCCATCCCGCCGCTGCTGATGATCCCCACGACCTCCGGCACTGGCGCCGACGTGTCGCAGTTCTGCATCGTCACCGACACCGACAGGCACGTGAAGCTGACCATCATGGGCCGAGCCCTGGTACCCGATGTGTCGATCACGGACCCGCGGTTGCTCACGACCATGCCCGAGGACCTCAACGCCGCCACGGGCCTCGATGCACTCACCCACGGCATCGAGGCTTTCGTGTCGCTGGCGCACAACCCGCTCGCCGACACCCATGCGCTGAACGCGGTGGGCCTCGTCTGCCGCAACCTGCGCACGACGATCACCGAGCCGGCCGAGATGACGGCGCGGGCGAAGATGGCGCAGGCCAGCCTGCAAGCGGGCCTCGCCTTCACCAATGCGATCCTCGGCGCCACGCACGCCATGAGCCACCAGGTCGGCGGGCTGCTGGACGCGCCGCACGGCGTGGTCAACGGTGTCCTGCTGCCCCACGTGATCCGCTACAACGCCCGTGCCAGTCCTGACCGCTTCGTCGACCTGGCCCGGTCGGCCGGCATCGCCGCCGACGGCATGCCCGGCGAGGAGGCCGCCGAGCTCCTCGCCCAGCACGTCCGGCGGCTCGCCGACGACGTGGGCGTTCCGCGCGGGCTGCGCGAGCTCGGGGTGTCCGACACCGACATCGACACGATGGCGCACACCACGCTCGACGACGCGTGCCTGACCACCAACCCGCGCACGGCGTCCGAGGCCGAGATCCAGCAGCTGTTCAGGGACGCCCTGTGATGAGGGGCGCATCGTGACGACGCGGCCACAGCAGCCTCCACCGGACCTGGCCACCCTCACGGGGGTCAGGTCCGGCAAGGGCTCCTACTACCGCGCCTACGTCAACTCCGACGAGCGGATGCAGCGCGCCGTACGCGCGATGGACTCGATCTCGCGGGCGCTGGTGCGCACCCACGAGGGGCCTCGCGGGCTGCTCGAGGAAGTGGTGCGGGCGGCAGCCGAGCACCTGCAGGCCGAGTGGACCCTGTTGGCGCTGTCCGACGGGCACCTCAGGGGCGCCCGGCCCCGGTTCCTGGTCCTGGGTCCGGCCGACGGTCCCCACGGGCAGCCGACCGCCGACGACTCCGGCCTGCCGCCGATGGTGCAGCGTGAGCTGGGTGCCATCCGGGCCGGGCACGCGGTGCGCAGCAACGACGACGGCCGATGGGTGCGCGTGCCGATGACGCTCGAGGGTCGGCCGATCGGCTGTCTCGTGGGCCTCCACCAGCTGGCCGTCGACCCCGAACCCGGCGACCTGTCGGTGCTTCGCATCCTCGCCAACCAGGCGGCGGTCTCGCTGCACACCTCGGAGCAGTACCAGGCCAGCATGGCCCTGCACCGTCGAGCGCAGCTCCTGCACGACGAGGCTCGCGCACACGAGCGCGACCTCGAGGTGCGTACCTCCGAGCTCCGGCTCGCTGAGGACCGACTGGTGCTGGCGCACCAGCGCGAGCTCATCGACACGGAGCGGCACCGGATCGCTCGTGAGCTGCACGACTCCGTGGCGCAGTACGTCCTCTCGGCCGGTATGGCCGTCGAAGTGGCGCGCGGCGAGGCGGAGTCCCTGGGTGAACCCGGGGCCGGCATCTCCCATCGACTCGGGACGGCCAAGGAACTCTCCCAGCAGGCGGTCGACCAGCTGCGGCGTGCGATCTATGCCCTGCACCGCACCCCGAGCGACACCGTGGTCGAGCTGCCCGAGCTGCTGCGCGAGGTGGCCGCCCACCACCGGCCCCAGCTCGTGGTCCAGGTCCGGGTCGAGGGCGAGGCCGTGCTGCTGCCGGCCGAGGCCGGGCACGAGGTGGCCAGGGCTGTCGGCGAGGCGATGTTCAACGTCGCCGTACACGCGAAGGCGGAGCGGGCCGTGGTGCGGCTGCGCTACCGGCCAGACCAGGTGCTGGTGTCGGTCGCGGACGACGGGCAGGGCGACCCCAAGGAGCTGAGCCGGCTGCTGCGCCTGGAGCGCGGTCGCTCCGGCGACGGGTCGCACCGCGGCCTCGCCAACATCGAGAGCCGGCTGGTCGAGCTGGGCGGCAGCGTCGCCTTCCGTCGTGCTCGCATCGGCGGAGTCCGCGTCGAGATGCGCATCCCGCTCCCGCTCACACCGCCCGACCGGCCGGGCATCATCGACCAGCTGGTCGCGACCGGGAAGCGGCAACCCGCCGCACTGAAGGCCCACCGAACAAAGGACAGCTCGTGACGACGCTGACACCACCCCAGCACGGCCATGACGTGGAAACGGTGCGGATCATGCTCGTCGACGACCACGCCATCGTTCGCCAGGGCCTGCGCTCGATCCTCGAGCGGGAGCGCGACCTGATCGTGGTCGCCGAGGCATCCACCCCCGACGAGGCGCTCACCGTGATCGGCCGCTCCGCGCCGCACATCGTGCTGCTCGACCTCAAGTTGTCGACCGCGTCCGACACCGAGGGGCTCGAGCTGTGCGCCGAGCTCACGAGCCGCCACCCCGACATCGGGGTGCTGGTGCTGACCACCTTCCTCGACGAGCAGCTGGTGCTCAAGGCCATCCGCGCTGGCGCGCGCGGCTACGTCCTCAAGGACGTCGACACCTCCGGGCTGGTCCGGGCGATCCGCGACATCAGCCGTGGTGAGAGTGCCTTCGACGCGCGGTCGGCGGCCGCGATGGTGCGCGGGCTCAACACCCCGGACCCCGAGGAGTCCCAGCAGCTCACCGCCCGCGAGCGCGAGGTGCTGCGGCTGCTGGCGCGCGGGCTCTCCAACCGCGACATCGGCGTCAAGCTGTACATCTCCGAGACGACCGCGAAGTTCCACGTCGGCAACATCCTGCGCAAGCTGGGCGTCTCCCGGCGCGCCGAGGCCGTCTACGAAGCGACCAAGCTCGGCCTGATCTAACGCTTGTCGATCACCAGCCAGCCGCCGTGATGCTCGTTCACCTCGAACGGTAGCCCGGTCGCGCGGCCCCACGCTGTCAGGTCGTCGAGGCTGATCGTGCGGACGTGGCCCCACGTCTCGTCCGCCTCGTCCTCGAGGGGTACGGCGATGACGACCCGCCGCGCCGCCAGGCGCACCGCCTCGGCGACCACTCGGTCGCCGTGCCCGGCGTCGAGGTGCTCGAGGAGGTGGATGGCCAGCACCGTGTCGGCACTCGCGTCAGGACCGGGGAAGTGCCCGGCATCGGCCGCGACCGTGGTCAAGGAGATGCCGAGGCGCGGCGCCACCCCGGCGAGCAGCCGGCTGGTGCCGGGGGAGAGGTCGCTGGCTGTCGTGCGCCGACCGCTGGCCGCGATGCGGAGCGAGAGAAAGCCGAAGCAGCAGCCCAGCTCGAGCACGCTGCCGGGAGCGAGCAGCTGCTCCGCCCGGGCGTAGACGGGTGCGTAGTTGGCGATGGTGCCGTGCCGATCTGAGCCCTGCGCCACCCCGGTGTGGTCGTCGATGCGCTGCTCGATGCGCGCCATCGAGTTGCGGTAGAAGAGCTCCCAGCTGTCCAGTGCCCCGGACCGCGACGTGCGCACGATGCCGGTGAAGATCCGCTCGAAGACCTCGGGCCCACGCAGCCAGCCCGGACCGAAGAGCTCATCGGCGAGCAGCCCGGCGAGGTCGTCGTCGACCAGCTCGGGCGGCACCCGGTGGCCGACGTGGAGCAGGTCTCGGTCGTTGTGCACGTCGAAGTGCTCGGTGCGGATCGTGTGCAGCGCGCGTCGTGGCGGCACCGGACCCTGCGCACGCACCTCCACGACCTCGTCGACATAGGCCCCGTCGAGGCAGGCCTGGAGCGGGTCGATGGGGGCCGAGGTCGCGGCCTCGGTCATCAGCCGACCTCGGACATCGACATGGTGACCCGGTCGAGACCGGTCAGGTTGCGCACCACCTGGACGCGGCTGCAGTACTCCGCATAGGCGGGGAGATCGCAGCGACCCAGTCCCCACGAATAGCGCGGTTCCGGGGTGAGCCAGACGGTCTCGCGGGCCCGCCGCGTGATCTCCTCGAAGACCGACAGTCGCGGGTCGTTGCCGTTGCCCCGGCCGTCGCCGAGGACGATCACGGTCGTACGGCGGGTGACGGCGGAGCCGAACTGCTCCAGGAAGTCCTCGAACGCGGATCCGTAGTCGGAGTCGGCATCGACGTCGAGCACACCACCGGCCGGCAGTCCGGACATCACGAGCGAGAGCGCCTCCTCGGGGTGGTGCTCGGCGAACAGGTCGGTGATCTCCACGAGGTCCTTGACGAACGCGAAGGTGCGCACCGACGAGGCCAGCGACTGCAGGCTGTGCACGAGCTGCAGGGTGAAGCGCGCCGCCGAGCGCACCGAGAGCGAGACGTCGCAGAGCACCAGCAGCTTGGGCCGGTCCTCGACCTTGCTGACGGTGACCGGTCGGAACGGGACGCCGTCGTACTTCATGTTGGCGCGCATGGTGCGGGCGCCGTCGACGACGCCACGCGCGGCGGCCTTGCGACGCGGACGCGGCGCGCCACGCAGCGACCTCAGCAAGCGGCGCAGGGCCTCTTCCAGCTCGGCCCGCTCGTGCTCGTGGATCCGCTCGGTCTGGGCTGCCCGGATCTCGCGCTTCTCGATCTCGTGCTCGACCGCCATCAGCTTCTCGAGGTGCTGCTTCAAGCGCTCGGGCAACCCGGCGAGGAAGGGTGCGAGTGCCGCGCGCAGGGCTTCGAGCGTCGCACCGCGATCCTCGTCGACATCGGGCAGGGCGTCCTCGAGCCAGCTGAGCAGTGCCATCTCCTGGGCCACGGTGAGCTCGACGTCGAGCTCCATGCCAGGGCTGCGGATGAGGTCGCCGGGGGAGCCCGGGTTGTGCATCCGGTGCGTGGAGATCTGCACGCGCGCGGCCTCGCCGGCACTGCCCTCGGTGTCGTTGGAGAGCACGATCTCGTCGGTTAGGGCAGCGATGTCGATCTTGTTCGCCTCCTGGTGGAGGTTGTACTGCTGCGCCATGTCCTCCGGCTTGAAGAACTCCTTGATGTCGTCCGGCTTGCCGTGCGAGTGACCGTCCTCGGGGATGTCGCCGGGCTCGTCGGAGAGCGTGAACTGCTCGAGCTCGCCGTCATCGGTCAGGTCGTCGTGGCTGTGGCCGTGGCCGACCTCGTCCTCGAAGACCGCTCGCAGCCCGAAGAACAGGTCGAAGACGCGATCGAAGGTGTCCAGGTCGCGACGGTCCTTGATCAGACTGACCATGAGCGCCGATCGAAGCACCTCGCGCTCACCGAGCACGCCGGCCTGAGCGACGGCGTGCATCGCGTCGATCGCCTCCGCCGTGCTCACCCGCACCCCGTTGAGGCGGAGGAACCTGATGAAGCGATGGACTGCCCCCTCCATCGGATCAGACCGGACGCTTGCGGGCAGAGCGCGCAGCGAACGAGCGCTCGCCCTGGCTGGCCGTGACCGTCTTGACCGCGGGTGCCTCGTCGGACTTCCCGGGACCGCCGTAGTTGTCACCGTGGCGTCCGGGCCTGTCCTTGGCGGCGCGGACCTCCTTGCCGTCCACCTCGGCGTCACCGTCGTCGTGACTGTGGTCGCCGTCCGCGCCGTGTCCGTGTCCGTGGCCGTGTCCGTGTCCGTGGTCGTGTCCGTGTCCGTGGTCGTTCTTGGACGGCACCTTCGCATTCGGGTCGACCAAGGTGGGGATCGCGGCCAGCGCCTTCTTCAGGTCACGTTCGTACTTCACCACCACGTTGAGGGTCTGTGACAGCACGTCGGCACTCAGCTCGCTGACCCCGAGCACGGCCAGCGTGCGGGCCCAGTCGATGGTCTCGGAGATGCTCGGTGCCTTGCGGAGCTCGAGCGCGCGCAGACCTCGGACGATCTCGATGAGGCGGACGGCCAGCGCCTCACTGAGCCCGGTGTCCTTGGAGTTGATGATCTCCAGCTCGCGCTGCGCCTCGGGGTAGTCGAGGAAGAGGTGGAGGCAGCGGCGCTTGAGTGCGGCGGACAGGTCGCGGGTGTTGTTGGAGGTGAGCACGACGTACGGCAGTTGCTCGGCCTTCACCGTGCCGACCTCGGGGATAGAGATCTGGAACTCCGACAACAGTTCGAGCAGCACGGCCTCGAGGGCCTCGTCGGCGCGGTCGACCTCGTCGATCAGCAGCACGACGGGTTCGTCGGAGTCGATCGCTTCCAGCAACGGTCGGGGAGCGAGGAAGCGCTCCGAGAAGAAGACGCTGTCCTGCTTGGCGATCCGCTCGACCGCCTCGTTGAGGTCGGCGGCGTCCTCGACGACCTGGCCGATCTTCTCGCGCAGGATCTGGGTGTAGAGCATCTGCTTGCCGTAGTCCCACTCGTAGAGGGCCTTGGTCTCGTCCTGGCCCTCGTAGCACTGCAGCCGGATCAGCCGCCGGCCGGTGACGGCGGCGAGGCTGGTCGCGAACTGGGTCTTGCCCACGCCGGCCGGGCCCTCGAGGAGGACCGGCTTGCCCAGGCGGGTCTGGAGGAACACCGTCGTGGCGAGACGGTCGTCGGCGAGGTAGCCGGCTTCGCGGAAGCGCTCGAGGGCATGGGCGACGTCGTCGAACTCGCCTTCGCCGGCAGCATTGCGCGGATCCGTGTTCACTTGGCGCTCCCTCGAACGTGGTGGGGATGGGGTCCGGACCGGGCAGCACGGCGATCGCTGCCCGGTCCGGCGTACAGGGGCGAACCCGGCCTCAGGAAAGGAGGTCGTCCAGGTCACCGTTCATGCAGTGCTCGATGACGGGGCGAACCGTCTCGAAGGTGCACTCCTTGGCGTTGCCCGGGGTGCAGGCGTCGCCGAGGACGTGGTTGGTGATGCGGTCCACGTCCTCCTTGTCACCGGTGATCACCTTGGCGTTCTCGTAGAACTTCGTCGGGCCCTGGCCCAGCCGGTTCTTCGAGTAGCTGTCGGCGGTGATGTCGGTGAACTTCTCCGGGATGCCCACGTCGCGCAGCAGCCGGATCGAGGCGGCGAGCGCCGCATCGGCTGCCTGCGGCTTGGTCATGCCGCGGGTGTCGACGCCCATCGCCTCGGCGATGTCGGCGAAGCGGCCGTACGCCGCCGACATGTTGAACGCCCACACACGCGGCAGCGCGATGGCGTTGTTCAGGCCGTGGTGCGTGTCGTAGAACGCGCTGATCGCGTGCGACGTCGAGTGGATGATGCCGAGACCACCGGAGTTGAACGCCTGGGCGGCGATGTACTGCGCGTACATCATGCCCTCGCGTCCGGCGAGGTCCTGGCCGTTCCACACCGCTGCCCGGAGGTGCTCCGACGTCAGTTTGATGGCGTGCAGTGCGTTGCCGAGCGACGGCTGGAAGTTGATGCGGGAGACGTACGGCTCGCTGGCGTGCGCGAGCACGTCGAAGCCGCACTGGGCGGTGTAGTCGACCGGGCAGTCGAAGTAGAGCACCGGGTCGTCGATCGCCAGGGAGGTGACTGACGCGTCGTCGAAGGCGACGTACTTGTGCGGGTTGTCCGGGTCGGTCGTGGTGTCGGTGATGACGTAGGCCCACGAGGTCTCCGAGCCGGTGCCGGCCGTGGTGGAGACCGCGATGTGCGGCGGGTTCTTCGGGTTCTCGGACATGTTGAAGCCCTCGAACTCGTTGACGTTGCGACCGTCATGGGCCACCGAGACACGAGCGCCCTTGCAGGCATCGTGCGAGGAGCCGCCGCCGATGGAGACGAACGAGTCGCACTCGTTCTCCTGATACATCGCCACGGAGTCCATGACGTTGTAGTCTTTCGGGTTGGACTCGACCTTGTCGTAGACCACGACCTCCAGGCCGTGGTACTTCATCGACTCCACGATCTTGTGCACGATGTCGGTGCCGCGCAGGCCCGACGTCATGACGAGCGTCTTGCGGAAGCCGAGCTTGAGTGCCTCCGGCCCGATCATCTCGTGCGCGCCGGGTCCCATCAGGGCCCGAGGGAACGGGTGGAACTCCTTGATGGGGAACGGTTTGAGCAGTTCGTCGACCTGCACGGATGACCTCCTGGAGACGGATATCTGACTGCTCCGGACGCTAGGTCCGCCACGGGGCCGCGGCCAGACGAGGATCCGCATACGGGTCGGTGGGTCAGGAGTCGACCTGACCATCAGGGCAGGTCCGGCCCGCTGAGTGAGGGGTGCGCCGCCACGGCGTGCTTCCTAGCGTGGAAAGCGACCCACCAGCCATCTCGACCCGGAGGTATCGCCATGACCGACCCGAACCAGGACCCCACTCCCGAGACCAAGACCGCCGCCCTCGCCGAGGACGAGCTGGTCGAGGAGGTCTCCATCGACGGCATGTGCGGCGTCTACTGATGATCGACGGCGAAGCCTGGCAGCTGAGTCCGTCGGTGGAGTTGCGACCGGAGCCCTTCGGGGCGTTGGTCTACGACTTCTCGACCCGACGCCTCAGCTTCCTCAAGACCCTGCGCCTGCTCGACGTCGTCCGCCGCCTCGACGGGACGACAGACGTCGGTCACGCGCTGGAGTCTGCGGGAGTGGGCGAGGGGGAGCGCGCCGGCTACCTCAAGGCCCTCGACGGGCTCGCCGCCAACGGCGTACTGATCAGGAGCGCACCATGACCGCGACATTGACCGAGACCCCGCCGCCCGCCGTCGGTCGCCTCATCGACCAGTTCGAGCTCGGCCTCGACGCCCCGATCTGCCTCACCTGGGAGCTCACCTACGCCTGCAACCTTGCGTGCCTGCACTGCCTGTCGTCCTCGGGTCGCCGCGACCCCGACGAGCTGGACACGGAGGAGGCCAAGGCCCTCATCCGCGAGTTCGAGCGGATGCAGATCTTCTACGTCAACATCGGCGGCGGAGAGCCCACGGTGCGTCCCGACTTCTGGGAGCTCCTCGACTACGCGGTCGAGCACCACGTCGGGGTGAAATTCTCGACCAACGGCTTCCGGATCACCAAGGAGCGGGCCGAGAAGCTCGCGGCCACGGACTACATCGACGTACAGATCTCGCTCGACGGCGCGACCGCCGAGGTCAATGACGCGGTCCGCGGCCAGGGCACCTACGACGCCGCCATGAAGGCGCTCGCCAATCTCCAGGCAGCCGGCATGCAGGACTTCAAGATCTCGGTGGTGTGCACGCGTCACAACATCGACCAGCTCGACGAGTTCAAGGCGATCGCGGACAGCTTCGGCGCCCAACTGCGGCTGACGCGGCTGCGACCGTCGGGTCGCGGTGCCGACGTGTGGGACGAGCTGCACCCGCTGCCGCACCAGCAGCGCCAGCTCTACGACTGGCTCGTCGCCAACGGCGAGAAGGTGCTCACCGGTGACTCGTTCTTCCACCTTGCGGCGTACGGCGATCCGTTGCCCGGCCTCAACCTGTGTGGCGCCGGCCGCGTGGTCTGCCTGGTGGACCCGGTCGGGGACGTCTATGCGTGCCCGTTCGCGATCCACGACAGGTTCAAGGCCGGCAACATCCGTGGCCTCGGCTTCGACCACGTCTGGAAGCACGCGCCGTTGTTCGAGGAGCTGCGCAGCCCGCAGACCGGCGGTGCCTGCGCGAAGTGCTCGGCCTACGACAACTGCCGCGGTGGCTGCATGGCGGCCAAGTTCTTCACCGGGCTGCCGTTGGACGGTCCGGACCCGGAGTGCGTCAAGGGCAACGCCGAGGAGGCGTTGGCGAGCCTGGACCGCGGCGCGCTCCCGGGCTCCAGTCAGGACCACTCCCACACAGGCACGGTGCGCAACGCACCCGTCGGACTCACGCTCGGGGCGACCCGGACGCGACCGACGAGCGCGTGCGACGAGAGTCCGGTCGCAGGGATGGTCTGAGATGGGTGCGAGCTCGGCCGGCGAGCCCAGTCGACGCCTCGGCCTCGGCGGGGCGCGCTGGCCAACGATCGAGGGCGACCCGCCCCTGGTGCTCGTACCCATCGGATCGCTCGAGCAGCACGGCCCGCACCTCCCGCTGGCGACGGACTCGATGCTGGCGTGTGCAGCGACCCGGGAGGTCGCCGTACGACTGGATGCTGCTGGTGTGCGCGTGCTGGTGGCGCCCGCTCTTGCGTATGGCGCCAGCGGCGAGCACGAGGACTTCCCGGGGACCATCTCGATCGGCCACGAGGCGCTCCATCTGCTGCTGGTCGAGCTCGGCCGATCGGCCTGCCGGTGGGCCAAGGGGTTGGTGTTCGTCAACGGTCACGGCGGCAATGTGCCCACGGTGGTGAGCGCCGTGACCACCCTGCGCGACGAGGGCCGCCCCGCCGCCTGGACAGGGTTCGGGGTGCTGGGCGGCGACGCGCACGCCGGCCGCACGGAGACCTCAATGCTGCGCAACCTGGCGCCGTGGACCGTGCGCATGGACCTCGCCGAGGCCGGGGCCACCGAGCCCATCGACCAGTTGATGCCGCGGCTGCGCAGCGTCGGCGTCCGCACCGTGTCGCCCAACGGCGTCCTCGGTGACCCGACCGGCAGCTCCCCGGACGAGGGCCGGCGACTCTTCGACGTGCTGGTGAACCGGCTGCATCGTGAGCTGACCGTTCTGGACGTCGGCAACGACGGCCGACTCCGGCGTCCCGAGCGCAGCAGCGTCAGATCGTGACCCTGCCGGACGGCTTCGGGGTCCGTCTGTCGTCCCGGACCAAGGTCTGTGACGGTGGCCGGTCACTGGTGGGCGGCAGCCGCGGCTCGGTGCTCTATCTCAGCGACGTCGCCGCCGAGCTGCTCGACGGCGGCCCGGTCCTGCGTGCGCACACCAGCGACGCCGCCACGCTGGCCAGGTCGCTCCTCGACAGGGGTTTCGCGGAGCCGTGGTGGCCGGACCCGGCCGGGCCCGACAGCGACGTCCTCGACGTGACCGTCGTGGTGCCGGTGCGCGACCGGGCGCCGGACCTGACCTCGTTGCTCGAGGCGCTGCCCTCATCGGTGCCGGTCGTGGTGGTCGACGACGGATCGCGCGATCCCGATCTCGTCGCCCGTGTCGCTCGTGCGTACGGCGCCTTGCTGGTCGTCCACGACGTCAATCGCGGCCCGGCGGCCGCCCGCAACTCCGGCCTGCGACACGTGACCACGCCCTTCGTCGCCTTCTGCGACTCCGACATCGTCCCCGACCCCGGCTGGCTGGCGACGCTGCGTCGGCATCTCGACGACCCAGCGCTGGCGATGGTCGCGCCGCGGGTGCTGGGTCCCGAGCGTCGCCCCGGTGACAGCTGGGTGGAGCGCTACGAACAGGCGCGGTCCTCCCTCGACCTCGGCCCCGAGCCGGCAGCGGTGCGTCAGCAGGGCGTCGTTGCCTACCTCCCGAGCGCCTGCCTGATCGCGCGCGTCGCCGTACTCGCCCGGCTCGGGTCCGGCCCCTTCGACGAGGCGCTGCGCTGCGGTGAGGACGTCGACCTGGTCTGGCGGCTGCTCGCCGCAGGCGCGGGTGTGCGCTACGAGCCGGCGGCCACCGTCCGCCATCGGCACCGCGCCCGGCTGGGGGAGTGGCTCGGACGCAAGGCCTTCTACGGCACGTCGGCGGCACCGCTGGCGCAGCGCCACGGCTCGGCGGTCGCGCCCCTCGTCATCTCGCCCTGGTCGGCCGTGTTCGCGGCCGCCCTCCTCGCCCAGCGCCGCTGGTCCGTCCCGGTCGCGCTAGCCTCGGCTGCCGTCGCGACGGCCGGCACCTCCCGTCAGCTGGGCCGCAGTGAGCGTCCCGTTCGCGCGGCGGCGATCCTGACGCTGGAGGGCAGCGTCACCGTGCTGTGGCAGACGGGCGCCGCGTTGACCCGCCACTACTGGCCGCTCGCGGCCCTGGCCGCCACCCAGTCACGCCGCGCCCGGCGCGCACTGGCCGTGGCCGCGGTGGTCGACGGACTGGTCGACCGGCGACGGGTCGGGGCCGACCTGGATCCCGTCCGCTACGTGCTGGCGCGACGGCTCGACGACCTGGCCTACGGGAGCGGCGTCTGGCTCGGCGCCGCCCGGGCGCGTTCCTTCGACGCGTTGCGCCCCGACGTACGCCTCTCTCGTCGCCGATGAATCACGGTGCAACCTCGTCGAACCTCCGGCGCGCGATGGTGGGGAACCGGGCGGGCTCCGGAGGGGTGAGCGTGAATAATGAACCCATGGGTCGCGACGGCATGCGCGCAGAGGTGGCAGATTCCTGGCACCTGTCGGCGGCGGCGGGCGTGGACGTGGAGAGCGTCGAGGCGCCGATCACGCTGGCCGAGTCCGACCTGCGTGACCACCGGGCGGCTCATCCGCTCGCCCAGGTCTTCCCGCTGCTCGACGACGTGCTCGGCCAGGCCGCGCGGGACTGCGGTGCGGTCATGGCGGTCAGCGACGCGGCCGGCCAGCTCCTGTGGGTGTGCGGCTCTCCGTCGACGCTGCGGCAGGCCGAGAAGATCGGCTTCGTCGAGGGCTCGAACTGGGACGAGCGCCTGGCCGGCACCAACGCTCCGGGTCTCGCCCTGCGCCTCGGCCAGCCTGTCCAGGTGCGGCGGTCGGAGCACTTCCGGCACTCGGTCCAGCAGTGGAGCTGTGCGGCATCGCCGATCCACGATCCGACGTCCAGCACCCTGCTCGGGGTCCTCGACATCACCGGCAACGACGACATCGCGGTGCCGCAGACGATGGCGATGGTGCGGGCGGCGGCCCGGATGGCCGAGGCCGAGCTCGCGCGTGAACTGCTCACGCGCGCCGCGCAGCCGGTCGAGTCCAAGGCCGGTCCGCAGGTCGTGGTCGAGCTGCTCGGACGCCACGAGGCGCTGCTCACGATCGACGCGCGCCACTCGCTGCGGCTCTCCCCGCGCCATAGCGAGATCCTGCTCCTCCTCGCCTCGGCCCCGCACGGGCTCTCCGGCGACGAGCTCGCGGTCCTGGTCTACGAGGACGACGGCGCGTCCTCCACCCTGCGCGCCGAGCTCAACCGGTTGCGCAACCTCCTCGGCGACGACCTCCTCGCCTCCCGCCCCTACCGTCTCGGGGCCCGGGTCGCCGGCGACTGGCTGGCGCTCGAGGCGCAGCTGGCGGCGGGCGACGTACGCCGAGCGCTGCGCGACTATCGCGGCCCGATCCTTCCCCGGTCGACCGCGCCCGGCGTGGTCCGGCTTCGCGACCAGCTGCACCACTCGCTGCGTGCCACGGTGCTGGCGAGCAAGGAACCCGACCTGATGTCGACGTGGACGCGCTCTCGGTGGGGCGCGGACGACTACGACATGTGGGTGGCGCAGCGCGATGCCCTCGGCGCGGTGTCGCCGATGCGTTCGCTGGTCGACGGGCAGCTCGCGCGCCTCGACCGCGACCTGGCCTGAGGGCCGGCCCGGGGGTTCGCAACGTTCATGCAACGTGCCCGCTCCTAGCGTGACGGTCGTCACACACTCCCTCACTCTTTGGAGCATCACATGACTGTCTACGCCCAGCCCGGAACCGACGGTTCGGACATCGAGGTCAAGAGCCGCTACGGCCACTACATCGGCGGCGAGTGGGTCGACCCGATCAAGGGCGGCTACTTCGAGAACATCTCCCCGGTCAACGGCAAGCCCTTCACCGAGGTGGCGCGCGGGACCGCCGAGGACATCGAGGCCGCCATCGACGCTGCCTGGAACGCCGCCGACGGCTGGGGACGTTCATCGACCACCGAGCGTTCCAACGTCCTGCTCAAGATCGCCGACCGGATGGAGGCGAACCTCGAGTCCCTCGCCGTCATCGAGACGTGGGACAACGGCAAGGCGGTGCGCGAGACCATCAACGCGGACATGCCGCTGGCCATCGACCACTTCCGCTACTTCGCCGGCGCCCTGCGCGCCCAGGAGGGCGGCATCTCCGAGATCGACGAGAACACGATCGCCTATCACTTCCACGAGCCTCTGGGCGTCGTCGGCCAGATCATTCCGTGGAACTTCCCGATCCTGATGGCGGTCTGGAAGCTCGCGCCCGCCCTCGCGGCCGGCAACGCGGTCGTGCTCAAGCCGGCTGAGCAGACGCCGTGGTCGATCCTCAAGCTGATGGAGCTGATCGGCGACCTGCTGCCGGCTGGCGTGCTCAATGTCGTCAACGGCTTCGGTGTCGAGGCCGGCAAGCCGCTGGCGAGCAGCAGTCGCATCCGCAAGATCGCGTTCACCGGCGAGACCACGACCGGGCGGCTGATCATGCAGTACGCCTCGGAGAACATCATCCCGGTCACGCTCGAGCTCGGCGGCAAGAGCCCGAACATCTTCTTCGACGACGTCGCGGCCGAGAAGGACGCCTTCTACGACAAGGCGCTCGAGGGCTTCACGATGTTCGCGCTCAACCAGGGCGAGGTCTGCACGTGTCCGTCGCGCGCGCTCGTTCAGCGGTCGATGTACTCCGACTTCGTGCCCGACGCGATCGCCCGGGTCGAGGCCATCACCCAGGGCAACCCGCTCGACGTCACCACGATGATGGGCGCGCAGGCCTCCAACGACCAGCTCGAGAAGATCCTGTCCTACCTCGACATCGGCAAGCAGGAGGGCGCCAAGGTGCTCACCGGTGGTGAGCGCAACGTCCTCGAGGGCGACCTCGCCGAGGGCTACTACGTGCAGCCCACCGTCTTCGAGGGCGACAACTCGATGCGGATCTTCCAGGAGGAGATCTTCGGTCCGGTCGTCTCGCTCACCAGCTTCGACGACGAGGCCGACGCCCTCAAGATCGCCAACGACACAATGTTCGGCCTCGGTGCCGGTCTGTGGACCCGCGACGGCTCCCGTGCCTTCCGCGCCGGCAAGGCGATCCAGGCCGGCCGGGTCTGGACCAACTGCTACCACGCCTACCCCGCGCACGCGGCGTTCGGCGGCTACAAGCAGTCCGGCATCGGCCGCGAGAACCACAAGATGATGCTCGATCACTACCAGCAGACCAAGAACCTCCTGGTCTCCTACAGCCCCGACAAGCTGGGCTTCTTCTAAATGCTCGAACGAGTAGCGGTGACAGGTGAGGCGGCGGAGATGATCCGCCGCCTCACCGAGGCGCACGGCCCGGTGATGTTCCACCAGTCCGGCGGCTGCTGCGACGGGTCGTCGCCGATGTGCTACCCCGACGGCGAGTTCCGCACCGGCGACTCCGACATCCTGCTCGGCGAACTTGCTGTCGGGCTCGACCGCGACGTGCCCGTCTGGATGTCGAAGACCCAGTTCGAGTACTGGCAGCACACCCACCTCACCATCGATGTCGTCAAGGGCCGCGGCGCCGGCTTCTCCCTCGAGGCACCCGAGGGCGTGCGGTTCCTGATCCGATCACGTCTATTTACGGACGAGGAGTCCGCCACGGTCAACGGCTGACATGTAGGCCACGCCGGCACGCGCTGCTGCCAGCAAGTTGGACGACAACCCCGCGATCGTCATGGCGGGAGCGCGGTGATGCACCTAGTAGAGAGGCAATTTCGCCACTCAAGACACGGCTGCTTGCCGGCGGGCGTCAACGCGGCCCGACTAGCGCTGAACTTGCACTCCACTTTCAACTACCCGATAAGGAGACGATATGAATTGCCCAGGGAAGCCCGACCCAACTCGTTCAAGACTTCTGTCGAATCCGTCCCGTGAGGAGCGTCGCTTCGAGCCGCCCGCCGACCTCGCAGCCAACGCCAACGTCAAGGAGGAGGCCTACGCCCGCGCCGATTCCGACCGTGAGGCGTTCTGGGCCGAGGCCGCCGAGCGCCTCGACTGGGGCCAGCGCTGGGACCATGTCCTCGACTGGTCCAACCCGCCGTTCGCGAAGTGGTTCGTCGGCGGCACCATCAACGCCGCCGTCAACTGCGTCGACCGGCACGTCGATGCCGGCAACGGCGACAAGGTCGCGATCCACTGGGTCGGCGAGCCCGAGGACGACACCCGCGACATCACCTACGCCGATCTCCTCGACCAGGTCTCGCGCGCGGCCAACGCGCTGACCGACCTCGGCGTGCAGAAGGGCGACCGGGTCGCGATCTACATGCCGATGATCCCCGAGGTCGTCGTCGCGATGCTGGCGTGTGCGCGCCTCGGCGCCCCGCACACCGTGGTCTTCGGCGGCTTCTCCGCCGACGCCCTCGCCTCGCGCGTCACCGACTGCGGGGCGAAGGTGATCCTCACCGCCGACGGTGGCTACCGCCGCGGTGCGCCCAGTGCCCTGAAGCCCGCGGTCGACGAGGCCGTGGCCAAGGTCGCCGCCAAGGGCGGGGAGAGCCTCGTCGAGCACGTCGTCGTCGTACGCCGCACCGGCCAAGACGTCGAGTGGGACGACTCGCGCGACGTCTGGTGGCACGACGTCGTCGACGCCGCCTCGCCCGAGCACGACGCGGAGATGCACGACTCCGAGCACCCGCTCTACGTCATGTACACCTCCGGCACCACCGGCACACCGAAGGGCATCCTGCACACGACCGGCGGCTACCTCACCGGCACGTCCTACACACACTGGGCGGTCTTCGACCTCAAGGACGACGACGTCTACTGGTGCACCGCCGACGTCGGCTGGGTGACCGGGCACAGCTACATGGTCTACGGCCCGCTCGCCAACGGCGCGACGCAGGTGATGTACGAAGGCACCCCCGACGCCCCGCACAAGGGCCGCTGGTGGGAGATCATCGCGAAGTACGGCGTCACGATCTTCTACACCGCGCCGACCGCGATCCGGACGTTCATGAAGTGGGGCGACGACATCCCCGCCGAGCACGACCTGTCCTCGATCCGCCTGCTCGGCTCGGTGGGTGAGTCGATCAACCCCGAGGCCTACATCTGGTACCGCAAGCACATCGGTGCCGTTCAGGCGCCGATCGTCGACACCTGGTGGCAGACCGAGACCGGCCAGATGATGATCAGCCCGCTGCCCGGCGTGACCGCCGGCAAGCCCGGCTCGGCGATGAAGGCGCTGCCCGGCATCTCGATCGACGTGGTCAACGACGAGGCCCAGTCGGTCGGCAACGGCAACGGCGGCTACCTCGTGATCCGCGAGCCCTGGCCGGCGATGCTGCGCACTCTGTGGGGCGACGACCAGCGGTTCAAGGACACCTACTGGTCGCGCTGGGAGGGCCTCTACTTCGCCGGCGACGGCGCCAAGCTCGACGACGACGGCGACATCTGGCTGCTGGGCCGCGTCGACGACGTCATGAACGTGTCGGGCCACCGGCTCTCCACGACCGAGATCGAGTCGGCGCTGGTCTCGCACCCCAAGGTCGCCGAGGCGGCCGTGGTCGGGGCAGCCGACGACATGACTGGCCAGGCCGTGGCCGCCTTCGTGATCCTGCGCGACACGGCCGGCGACGGGGGGGCGGACATCGTCGAGGAGCTGCGCAAGCACGTCGCCAAGGAGATCGGCGCGATCGCGAAGCCGCGCCAGATCATGGTCGTGCCCGAGCTGCCGAAGACCCGCTCGGGCAAGATCATGCGCCGCCTGCTCAAGGACGTCGCCGAGCACCGTGAGGTCGGCGACGTGACCACGCTCGCCGACTCCACTGTCATGACGCTGATCACCGACAAGCTCACGTCCGGCAGTCCCAAGGACGACGGATGAACTCTGGCCGGACCAAGAAGGAGCAGCCCGCCGCAATGAGATTGATCTTGATGGGCCCCCCAGGAGCGGGCAAGGGGACGCAGGCGAGGGTCATCGCCGCCGAACTGGGAATCCCCGCCATTTCCACCGGGGATCTCTTCCGAGCCCATGTGGCGAAGCAGACACCCCTCGGCATCGAGGCGGAGCGTTTCATGAGCCTCGGCGAGTACGTCCCTGACTCCGTCACCAACGCGATGGTTCGAGATCGGCTTGACGAGGGTGACGCTCGCGGCGGATTCCTACTCGATGGCTATCCGCGCACATTGGCACAGGTTGAGGAACTCGACGTTCTGATGACCGCAAGAGGAATTGCTCTGGACGCGGTCATCTTGTTGATCGTTGATGGTGACGAAATCGTCGAGAGGCTGCTGCGGCGGGGTGCCACCGAGGGACGCACGGACGACAACGAGAGAGTGATCCGTCGCCGTCTTGACGTCTACGCGGAGGAGACCGAGCCATTGCTCTTGAACTACTCTCGCAGTGGCCTTCTCACCGAAGTCTTTGGTGCGGGTCCGCCTACCGAGGTGACCAGTCGAACCTTTGCCGCTCTACAGCGCTCCGGACTGACGGTGCCAAATCCCTCCCGAGGTCAGCCTCGGAGCGGCTTCGAGGGCGCACAGCCCTCGTCACGGTCAACGACCTGGGTTGTGAAGTACCAATGGAATCGTCCCACCACCAGGACTTCGTTGTTGGCGGCCCGGCCGGCAAGGGATTTGCGACTCTCTCAGGCGTCGGCCGTGCCCAGATGGATCTTGAGTACCGGAAATAGGTGAGGTCACATGTCGCTCCGTTCCCTTTTGGACGTCGCTCACGTCGCTGTGCGGGAGTTACGGTTGATGTGCCGAGATAGCGCACTTCGACGACGCGCATCAGTCAGGTGGATCGCATGAGGTTGCAAGTGGCAGGCTGTTGTCGGCGACGCCTGAAAACTGACCCCCTATCGCCGGTCGAAAACTGACCCCCCTCCGAGACCCTGACCTCACCAGCGGTGAGGCAGGAGGACGGGAGTGTTGTCAGTGGAGGACTGGGCAGAGATCCGCAGGTTGCACCGGGCCGAGGGGTTGCCGATCAAGATGATCGCCAGGACGTTGGGCGTCTCGCGCAACACGGTCCGTGCGGCGCTGGCGGTTGACGGGCCACCGAGGTACGTGCGGAAGCCAGTGGGGTCCGCGGTCGATGTGTTCGAGCCGCGGATCCGTGAGCAGCTTCAGGCGGTGCCGACGATGCCGGCCACGGTGATCGCGGAGCGGGTCGGCTGGGACCGTGGGATGACGGTGTTCAAGCAGCGGGTGGCCGAGCTGCGTCCGGCCTATCTGCCGCCCGATCCTGCGTCGCGGACCACCTATGAGGCCGGTGAGCTGGCGCAGTTCGACTTCTGGTTTCCCGACATCGAGCTCCCGGTCGGCTACGGGCAGACCCGGACCGCGAAGCGGCTGCCGGTGATGACGTGCGTGACCGGTTACTCGCGCTGGTCCGGTGGCATCTTGATCCCCTCGCGCGAAGCCGAGGATCTGTACGCGGGCTGGTGGCACCTGCTGTCGACCCAGCTGCAGGGTGTCCCGAAGACGCTGGTGTGGGACGGCGAAGGAGCCGTCGGCCGGTGGCGCGCACGACGACCCGAGCTGACCGGTCACTGCCAGGGTTTCCGCGGTGTCCTGGGGGCGAGTGTGTACATCTGCAAGCCCGCCGACCCTGAAGCCAAGGGGATGCTCGAGCGGCTGCATGACTACCTCGAGAGGTCCTTCCTGCCCGGACGGCGTTTCGCGTCGCCAGCGGACTTCAACGTCCAGCTGGCCGGGTTCTTCGCCAAGGCCAACGCCCGTCGGATGCGGGTCCTGGGCTGCACGCCCGGTGACCGGGTCGAAGCCGACCGGGCCGCGATGTTGCCCCTGCCACCGGTCCCGCCCGAGGTCGGCTGGCGCAAGACGCTGCGGCTTCCGCGTGACCACTACGTCCGCGTCGACTCGAACGACTACTCCGTCCACCCCGCCGTGGTCGGGCGCCGGATCGAGGTCCACGCCGACCTGGACCGGGTGTGGGTGACCTGCGAGGGCGCGGTCGTGGCCGACCACGCCCGGGTGTGGGCACGGCACCAGACCATCACCGAGTTCGAGCACACCGTCGCCGCCAAACACCTGCGCCACGGCCGAGCCGACCTCCTGCGGCCAGTCGCCGACGCTGCGACCGGCGAGGAGGTCGAGATCCGCTCACTCGGGTGCTACGACCTAGCACTCGGCCTCGTCGATGAGCTGGTCGACGAGGAGGTGTCGTAATGGCCACCCGGACGAAGTCGGCACCGAGGACCGGCCGCGATGTCACGAGCGAGCTGGAGTTCCTGACGCGGGCGTTGAAGGCACCCACGCTGCGCGAATCGGTCGCCCGGCTGGCCGAGCGGGCGCGCGAGGAGTCCTGGACCCATGAGGAGTTCCTGGCCGCGTGCCTGCAACGCGAGGTGTCAGCGCGGGAGTCCCATGGTGGGGAGGGACGGATCCGCGCAGCCCGGTTCCCGGCCCGCAAGAGTCTGGAAGACTTCGACTACGACCACGCCCGTGGCCTGAAGCGGGAGACGATCGCGCACCTGGGCACCTTGGACTTCGTTGCTGGCAAGGAGAACGTCGTGCTCCTCGGCCCGCCCGGCACCGGGAAGACCCACTTGGCCACCGGGCTGGCGATCCGGGCCTGCCAGGCAGGGCACCGCGTCCAGTTCGCCACCGCCAGCCAGTGGGTCGATCGGCTCGCCGAAGCCCACCACGCGGGCCGGCTGCAAGACGAGCTCCGCCGGCTGGTCCGCTACCCGGTGCTGGTCATCGACGAGGTCGGCTACATCCCGTTCGAACCCGAGGCCGCCAACCTGTTCTTCCAGCTCGTCTCATCGCGCTACGAACGCGCCAGCCTCATCGTCACGTCCAACAAGAACTTCGCCCGCTGGGGCGAGGTCTTCGGCGACGACACCGTCGCCGCCGCGATGATCGACCGGCTCGTCCACCACGCCGAGGTCATCGCCTTGAAGGGCGACTCCTACCGGCTGAAGAACCGAGAGCTCGGCCGCGTCCCCGCGGCCGTCAACGAAGAGAACTAGAAACTGAGGGGGTCAATTTTCAACCGTCGGAAAGGGGTCAGTTTTCGACCGTCGTTGACAGCTGTGAGGCATCTTCGTGTCCTCCGGCAGGGCGGTCGCTCTTTGGAGTATGCGAGTTCGCTCATTCTCCCGACGAGACCGAGCACGTCCGGTGGATTGCGATGGCTCACTACTGCTCCCGCGTGGCAAGTCGTCCGATATGACGAGGCCCATCCGGTGGTTTCTGACGACTCAGTTCGAGTACGTAACGCCCCCCGACAAGCCGGCATCACCGAGTCAGCTTGTACACGCGAAGGAGATGGGGACGCTCCTCACGGCCTGTGGGCAGATATCAACGAGCTGGTTCAAATACTGGGAGCAGCCCTTCGTTCCTGGCGCCCCCGGGCGTTGTTCGAAGTGTCAGATGGTTGTGACTGATTCGGGACTGCTGCCCCGCAAACCAGGGGCTGCTGCACGAGTAGGTGACATCTGATCTGTGGTGCCGAGAGGTGCCGCTGGAAGGATGTGCACCGTGCCGAAGCCGTATCCCAAGGAGTTCCGCGAGGACGTCGTTCGGGTTGCCAGAAATCGTGAGCCGGGCGTCCACCTCAAGCAGATCGCTGCCGACTTCGGTATCAGCGAATCCTGCCTGACGAACTGGACACCATCGCCAATCGTCGACCTTGGTTCCGTCAACCAGCATCGACATCGGTCGCATGGCGTCGTACAGCACCAGCCCGGCCTCGACCGCGTTGCCGGATCGGGGCGTGACTCGGAGCGCGACGACCACGCGCGTCGCGACACTGATGACCGTCAGTACCTCGACGCTGCGGGGACACTCGTGGACCTCGTCCCACACGAGTACGTCAGCGCGGGTGGCGTCGAGCGCAAGGTGGGCCGGGTGCATCGCAGGGAAGCTCGTGTGGGACGACGCCGCATGGCGCAGATAGCGAGAACGGTGGGCTCGCGTCGTACGCCCGAGGGCCTGGTGGCGTGCCGACAGGTACTCCTGGAACAGGCGCTGCGGCAGTCGGACGTCCTTCAGGCCCTCGCTTTTCATCTGGAGCCGGATCTCGGCCTCGACCGTCTTGATGTTGACCTTGGAGTCGTCGCCGTTGAACCGAGCGAACACGTCATCCGCGATCCGACGGAGTCGCTCGTCGAGCGCTTCGAAACCTTGCCTCCCTTTGGTCGAGCGTTTGTCGACCAGGCCGCGGAGCCCATCGTCCCGCCAATCGCGGATCCACTTCTGGACTGTGTTCTCACTGACGGTCGCCGACCGGAGCTCGCCGTCCTGAATGCGCCTCAGGATCTGTCGATCGGCCCGCTGTTCATAGGAGAGCTGGCGCGCCATGGCCCGACAGCGCTGGGTCTCGCTTAGGCCGGGATCGCTCACCGGCAGGAACGGTTCTCCAGGTTGCGCAAGGCGCGGGTGACCCCATCGGTATCCGGTGAGGACTTCATGGACGACCTCGAGCTTGTCGAGTGCGTCGCGTCGGATCTGCTCCGACAGACCGGACCACCATGGTTCGAGCGCGGTCGTGGTGGCTGGAGCCTGCCCATTCGTGATTCGAACGCCGTTGATCTCCCCGTATGGCACGTCTCGCCGATCCCCGGTACTGGACTCGACCGTGACGGAGTGGCGTCCGATCTCAGCCACGAGCAGGTAGCCGTCCTCGCCAAGGAGCCTTGCACCGGCTTCGAGCGGCACGTTGGCGGCAGTCACGCTCTGACCTCCGTCGTGGGGGTGAGGTTCTGGTTGATGTCGACGACCAGCTGCCCTGTCCACATCAGATGCCACACGACAGCGAGGCGCTCACTGGCAGGCTGGCTGGTGACCAGCTCGCCCAGGGGAAGCCCACCCGTGCAGGCGGACAGGACGTCGTCCTCGTACTCAGGGGTCCACGACGGGCGTCGTCGGTAGGCGTGGAGCCACTGCAGATTGTGACGATGAGTCGACTCGAGGCCGGTGAACACCTCATAACTCCAGCCATGGATTCGGCAGGCGAACTGGGTGACATCCCGGACATCGGTGAAGCTGGAAGAGGAGGCGGCCTCGGGGTTCTTGACGTCCCACATGGTGACGCCGCCGTCGACGTCGATCGACAGGAGATCGGGCGTGTGCCGACACGGCTTGCGCCGTCCCGCATCGCTCCAGCTGAGTCTCATTGGCTGCGGGACGAGCCACGTCACCGAAGGATCGCGATCCAACACTCGGAGCAGGTCGTGTTCCAATCCCGACTCCAATTCGATGTAGCCACCAACGGTGTAGCTGAAGGCGCGGACGGGGCTGTGCCTCGACGCCGCACCTGAGGCGGGTCGTCGGTACGGCTCGAGATCTTTGAAGTCCGGCGGCCCGGAGCTCCAGTCCCAGTCGGTACGACGCCCGTTGAGGCGGAAGCTCCACGCGACGCTGGCCGGTTCTGGAGCCTGCTCTGGACAGGCTTCGCCCCTGGACTTGGGCACGGGTCGTCCCCTCGCTTTCTAGCGTCCATCGGGTGTCGACCAAGAGGCGTCCCCGGTGCAACGGGGGCGCCTCGACTCGTTCGAGGTCGGCGCGTGCCTCCTGACCAACTTCCGTCGAGGGTAGAGCCGACCCTTCGACCTCGGCAAGGCGTTCGTGCACAATTCCGACGACATCCAACTCGTTCGGCGCCAACCTAGATGACGGGCTCTTAAGGTCCGTCATGACCGACGGTATGCGCAGTTCAAAGTCACGCGTAAGAGAACGCTTTCAAATGTGCACCAGATATGCACAATAAAGGACGACAGACACTACGGCTTGACCGTCGCCACGCTGGCACGGAGGGCCGCGCGACAAGGCCACGAAGGAGGCGGCGGGGCGATGACTCGGACAGAAAATGTGCACGCGCCAGACGAGGGCGTATCCCGCGCCTGCGACAACCCCGACTGCAACAACCGCGTGGAGTGGTCGAACCAAGCCGGCCGCCCGCAGACTTTCTGCAGCCCGAACTGTCGCAAGAGGACGCGCTACGCCGCCGATCGCCTGCGAATGATGATCAAGGGACTCGAACGCGAAGGCGCCGCCAACGACCTGACCTACCGTCGGACCCGAGAGATCGACGCGCAGGTCGCCCGCCTTCGCTGGCTCCTGAGCGCGTATCCGTCAGCGCTCGGCAACGCGCGGCAGTAGCGATCGCATCACGGCAGCCGAGCGACCGCGCCCAGCGGTGGTGCGTCGCAGATCGCCTGCCACTGGTCGTGCTGGTCTTCCCAGCGATAGATGCGCTGCGAGGAGACGGCGTTCTTCCGTACCTCGGTCAACACCAGGTCGCCCCCGATGTAGATGCGGTCAGCCGTCCGCTCATCCTGCTCAACGCGGATCCGCTTCGCGAAGTCGATCAGCCCTGCATCGGAGAGCTCGTCCGGCTGGGTATCGCCGAGCGGATCCGGCTTGACCCCGAACGCGGGCGCCTCGCCTTCCTCAGACTCGAAGTCGTTGGCCGAGCGGTACGC
Organism: Nocardioides sp. T5; assembly: GCF_048161455.1. Lineage (NCBI taxonomy): Bacteria > Bacillati > Actinomycetota > Actinomycetes > Propionibacteriales > Nocardioidaceae > Nocardioides > Nocardioides sp. T5. The sequence goes on from NZ_CP182415.1 coordinate 4,530,746, forward strand.
GAAGCGACGACACCGGCCGGTGTGCTCGTCGAAGCCGAAGTGGTCGATCGTCGCCGACTCCTCCAGGGGTCCATGCTCGCGCTGGATGTCAGCCCAGATCTCTCTGAGCGAGCCGGGGGTGTGCAAATCGAGCATGGAGGTGTCGCGTGCGCGGACGTTCTCGCGCAGCCGTTCCACCCAGCGGAGCATCAGTTGCTGGTAGCCGGTCGTCGCAATGGCGAGGTTCATCGACGGCACGGCGACGCACTTGTCGACGAAGTCGAGCGGCTTCCCCAAGGTGTCGGTGGCGAGCGTGTCCGTCAGGATCACCGCGCCATCGTCCTGATGGAGGAACATCAGCAGGCTCATGAGGACGGCATCCCCTTCCCTCGTCGTGACGGCTCGCTCCGATAAGTCGACCGGGCCAGTAGATCTTGAGCGACCTCTCGTTTGCTCAAGATTGGCTGCATCTCGACAGTTGTCGAGATGCAGCGAAGATTGACGAACCTCCCGCGGGCCACGTTGACGAAGTCGGCCGCCCGGCGGTCGCTCGTCAAGGTACGGCGGGAACGGATCGCGGACACCGGGACGTCTGATCTGGAGCTCATCGACGTGATGGGCGAAGCCGGCGCGCGGGCTCGAGTCCCCTACTCCTGGTCCCCGCGGCCGTCGCTGTTGGCGCGGAGAGAGCGGGCCGCCGGCGTGGGGTAGCCACGCCGGACGGCCCGCTCGAGGAGTCCCAAGGATGCTCGCAGCGCCTTCTCGTCGATCACCGGGAAGATGGGCTTCCACTCCTCGGCCGCGCCGGACCAGTCGCAGTAGGAGGTGACGGTGGTGCCGTCGGGATGGGGAGCCAGCTCGTAGCCGTACACATGCCCGATCGGGGGTTTGACGGTTCCCTCGATCGTCCACTCGATGTGCTCGGGCGACCGGATGCGGGTGATGACCACGCGGACGTCGTAGGTGCCCAGCGGCACGTCGCCGAGGGCCTCGCGGTCCATGTGGACGACGAACGCGTCACCCACTCGTGCTACGGGGGCGCCGGACGCTCCTTGCAGCATGCCGCTGGAGTCGATGGCGACGTGGCCGTCGGGGTCGGCAAGGACGTCGAAGATCGCCTGCGGTGAGGCGGGCAGGGTTCGGTGCGCTGAGATCGGCTCGGCCATGGTGGTCACCACCGACACGGCGATGAGCGATGCGGAGTGGTGGGCCACCAACCAGCCCATTCTGGCCCGCGTCCTCGACCCCGGCGCCTACCCGCGCGCCGTGCGCATCGGTGCGGCTGCCGGCGAGGCGCAAGGCAGCGCGTGGAACGCCGACCGGGCCTGGCGGTTCGGGCTTGCCCGCACGCTGGACGGCCTGGCCGCCCTGATCCGCGACGGCACGTGAGGCACGCGCTCATCTGTCGAGGGGTGGAGCGTGTGGAGCGTGACGATCCACGAAGTCCTGCGCGATCGGTGATCCTCGGCGCTCACCCTCGGCCGGCGCCACCGAATCTCCACTGGCCAGTAGATCGTGACCTTGACAGCGAGTTGTCGATGTTCGCTGCATCTCGACAGGGAGCAACGACTTGCGTCGTCCGGAAACAGATGAGATGAGACAGCGGACCGAGGCCGCACTTAGGGTCACTCGCCTCAGTCAGGTCTATCCGGGGCTCTGTTGCAAAGATTGGCGGCAGTCAGAGGTAGGCTGTCGCTCTGCGCCGATCAGGCGGCTGCTGCGAAATGGTGGTTGAGCATGCCCATGGCCTCCGTCAGCGCCGAGGGCCCAATGCCAAAAGCTCTCTCCACAAGGCGCACCTCGCCCCTGATGCCGGGCTGCAGGCACCAGGGGCGAGCCTGTCCTTTGCGCAGGGCTCGCATGACTTCGAATCCCTTGATCGTGGCATAGGCCGTGGGGATCGATTTGAAACCGCGCACCGGCTTGATCAGTATCTTGAGCTTTCCGTGATCGGCCTCGATCACGTTATTGAGATACTTCACCTGCCGGTGGGCCGTCTCCCGGTCCAGCTTTCCTTCGCGCTTCAATTCGGTGATCGCTGCACCATAGCTCGGCGCTTTGTCGGTATTGAGCGTGGCAGGCTTTTCCCAGTGCTTCAGGCCTCGCAGGGCCTTGCCCAGGAACCGCTTCGCTGCCTTGGCGCTGCGGGTCGGCGACAGGTAGAAATCGATCGTGTCGCCCCGCTTGTCGACTGCCCGGTACAGGTAGGTCCACTTGCCCCGCACCTTGACGTAGGTTTCATCCAGGCGCCAGCTCGGATCAAAGCCACGCCGCCAGAACCAGCGCAGCCGCTTCTCCATCTCCGGGGCGTAGCACTGGACCCAGCGATAGATCGTCGTATGGTCGACCGAAATGCCGCGTTCCGCCAGCATTTCCTCAAGGTCGCGATAGCTGATCGGATAGCGACAATACCAGCGCACCGCCCACAGGATCACATCACCCTGGAAATGGCGCCACTTGAAATCCGTCATCGTTCCGTCCGTCCAATCTCCGCCAAGCATGCTCAAGCTTCACGATTTTTGCAACAGAGCCCGCTCACATCCTGCCTTGCTCAGCGCATCGAGTTGCAGCGCGTGGGTCTGATCACGTGTCGAGACCCTGGCGTACCCCACCAACATGCCGTTCCCCTCTCAAAACACTTAGAAACATAGATCGGTGAGAGACGGGAAGCGAGGGACAGTTTTGAGAGATCTTAGATCTTCAGCAGACTGCTGTCTTTTGCATCTCTCATAAACGGATGTTTTTGAGAGAACTATCTTCGGCCTTCACACGCACGAAAGGCGGCGAAGCTCCGCCGTTAATCCGTCCGCCGGAGATCTCGCCCAGGCAGGCCGAAGGCCGAGCAAGCCTGACAGGCCCGAAAAGCCCGGCACGGGCGTCGGCGGCGATGACGGCGGCGGCATTATCCAGGGTTGATGATGGAAGTGGAGGATATCGACAACCTCTCGCGCAACCAAGACATCGCGGTCGGACTGCAAGTGATCTTGAAGCCACGGGCCCGTCCCACCCCGACATGGACCTCGATGCCCGAACGGACGTTAGATTTCGAGTTCTAGGCGTTCTGCGATGAAGGTTGGATCCCAGCCGGGATTGAAAGTGTCGACGTGGGTGAATCCGAGCCGCTCGTATAGGCCACGCAGGTTCGGGTGGCAGTCGAGCCGCAGCTTGGCGCACCCCTGCGTTCGCGCGGCATGGCGGCAAGCCTCGATCAGCGCGGAGCTGACACCCCGGCCCGCATGTGTCCGTCGCACCGCGAGCTTGTGCAGATATGCGGCCTCCCCCTTGAGGGCGTCGGGCCAAAACTCGGGATCCTCGGCCGACAAGGTGCAACAGCCGACGATGCCGTCGCTGCAACTCGCGACTAGGAGCTCGGATCTCAGGACGAAGGTCTCCGCGAATGTCCGGTCGATCCGCGCGACGTCCCAGGCGGGCGTTCCCTTGGCGGACATCCACGCCGCAGCGTCGTGCATCAGCCGCACAACCTCGTCGATATCACCCGAGCAGGCGACCCGAACGTTCGGAGGCTCCTCGCTGTCCATTCGCTCCCCTGGCGCGGTATGAACCGCCGCCTCATAGTGCAGTTTGATCCTGACGAGCCCAGCATGTCTGCGCCCACCTTCGCGGAACCTGACCAGGTCCGCTAGCGGGCGGCCGGAAGGTGAATGCTAGGCATGATCTAACCCTCGGTCTCTGGCGTCGCGACTGCGAAATTTCGCGAGGGTTTCCGAGAAGGTGATTGCGCTTCGCAGATCTCCAGGCGCGTGGGTGCGGACGTAGTCAGCGCCATTGCCGATCGCGTGAAGTTCCGCCGCAAGGCTCGCTGGACCCAGATCCTTTACAGGAAGGCCAACGGTGGCGCCCAAGAAGGATTTCCGCGACACCGAGACCAATAGCGGAAGCCCCAACGCCGACTTCAGCTTTTGAAGGTTCGACAGCACGTGCAGCGATGTTTCCGGTGCGGGGCTCAAGAAAAATCCCATCCCCGGATCGAGGATGAGCCGGTCGGCAGCGACCCCGCTCCGTCGCAAGGCGGAAACCCGCGCCTCGAAGAACCGCACAATCTCGTCGAGCGCGTCTTCGGGTCGAAGGTGACCGGTGCGGGTGGCGATGCCATCCCGCTGCGCTGAGTGCATAACCACCAGCCTGCAGTCCGCCTCAGCAATATCGGGATAGAGCGCAGGGTCAGGAAATCCTTGGATATCGTTCAGGTAGCCCACGCCGCGCTTGAGCGCATAGCGCTGGGTTTCCGGTCGGAAGCTGTCGATTGAAACACGGTGCATCTGATCGGACAGGGCGTCTAAGAGCGGCGCAATACGTCTGATCTCATCGGCCGGCGATACAGGCCTCGCGTCCGGATGGCTGGCGGCCGGTCCGACATCCACGACGTCTGATCCGACTCGCAGCATTTCGATCGCCGCGGTGACAGCGCCGGCGGGGTCTAGCCGCCGGCTCTCATCGAAGAAGGAGTCCTCGGTGAGATTCAGAATGCCGAACACCGTCACCATGGCGTCGGCCTCCGCAGCGACTTCCACGATGGGGATCGGGCGAGCAAAAAGGCAGCAATGACGCCGTGGCACATTGGCGACTTCCACGTGGAAGTTTCACCGAGCTGACTCGGCGGGCCCAGGCGAACGGCCATTTACGCTACGCTCCCTAGTGGTGCTCCACTTAGATTCGCCAGTCGCGCAGCGCTGGCACCTTAGTGGGCTCTGTTGCAAAGATTGGCGGCAGTCAGAGGTAGGCTGTCGCTCTGCGCCGATCAGGCGGCTGCTGCGAAATGGTGGTTGAGCATGCCCATGGCCTCCGTCAGCGCCGAGGGCCCAATGCCAAAAGCTCTCTCCACAAGGCGCACCTCGCCCCTGATGCCGGGCTGCAGGCACCAGGGGCGAGCCTGTCCTTTGCGCAGGGCTCGCATGACTTCGAATCCCTTGATCGTGGCATAGGCCGTGGGGATCGATTTGAAACCGCGCACCGGCTTGATCAGTATCTTGAGCTTTCCGTGATCGGCCTCGATCACGTTATTGAGATACTTCACCTGCCGGTGGGCCGTCTCCCGGTCCAGCTTTCCTTCGCGCTTCAATTCGGTGATCGCTGCACCATAGCTCGGCGCTTTGTCGGTATTGAGCGTGGCAGGCTTTTCCCAGTGCTTCAGGCCTCGCAGGGCCTTGCCCAGGAACCGCTTCGCTGCCTTGGCGCTGCGGGTCGGCGACAGGTAGAAATCGATCGTGTCGCCCCGCTTGTCGACTGCCCGGTACAGGTAGGTCCACTTGCCCCGCACCTTGACGTAGGTTTCATCCAGGCGCCAGCTCGGATCAAAGCCACGCCGCCAGAACCAGCGCAGCCGCTTCTCCATCTCCGGGGCGTAGCACTGGACCCAGCGATAGATCGTCGTATGGTCGACCGAAATGCCGCGTTCCGCCAGCATTTCCTCAAGGTCGCGATAGCTGATCGGATAGCGACAATACCAGCGCACCGCCCACAGGATCACATCACCCTGGAAATGGCGCCACTTGAAATCCGTCATCGTTCCGTCCGTCCAATCTCCGCCAAGCATGCTCAAGCTTCACGATTTTTGCAACAGAGCCCTATCCGGCTCTTCATACCTGCGGTGGGGGTAGGTGAGCGACACGACCTGAGCGCCTGACCCGGAACGGGGTCGAGGCCTTCCAAAGTTTGGTGCGACCAAGCAACCAACCGGAAGGCCTCGACGATGCTCGAGCATACGGCGTGCGAGCGTGCACGCCCACGCCCTGAACGCCCCTGCTACTGCGATCGCTGCGACCTGTTGGTCGGCCTCGAGGGGTTCCACGTCATCGCCGTCAGCCAAGACGCCGGCACTGTCCGCGTCGTTGTCGAGACACCCGCCCAGCAGACCGGCTGCCGCGCGTGCGGAGTGATCGCCCACAGCCACGGCCGCCGCGAGGTCCGGCTGGTCGACGTGCCCTGCTTCGGGCGCCCGGTCACGCTGATCTGGCGCAAGCGGACCTGGCGATGCGGCGAGGAGAAGTGCTCGACGAAGTCGTTCACCGAGCAGCATCCCGACCTGGCCGGACCCAGGGCGCTGCTCACCGTGCGTGCGTGCTGGTGGGCCATCGGCCAACTGCGCGGCGAGCACGCCTCGATCGCTGGGCTGGCCCGTCAGCTCGGCACGACGTGGCGCACGGTGTGGCGCTCGCTCCAGCCGCTGCTGGAAGCGATGGCCGCCGACGAGGACCGCTTCACCGACGTCACCTCCCTTGGAGTCGATGAGCACATCTGGCACCACGTCTCCACCAAGCCCGACGACCAGGGCGGCCGCGGACCCAAGGAGCTGACCGGGATGGTCGACCTGACCCGTGACCAGCACGGACGCGTCCGCGCCCGGCTCCTCGACCTCGTCCCGGGCCGGTCCGGCAAGGCCTACGCCGACTGGCTCACCGCCCGCGGCGAGGAGTTCCGAGGTGGCATCAAGGTCGCCGCCCTGGACCCCTTCCACGGCTACAAGACCGCGATCGCCGACCAGCTCGAGGACGCCGTCGCGGTCCTCGATGCCTTCCACGTCGTCAAGCTCGGCACTGCTGCGGTCGATGAGTGCCGACGCCGAGTCCAGCAAGAGACCACCGGTCACCGCGGCCGCAAGAGCGACCCGCTCTACGGCATCCAGAAGCTGCTACGGGCAGGGGCTGAGAAGCTCACCGACAAGCAGTGGACCCGACTGGAGAAGGCCATCGCCGCGCGACCCGAGGAACACCTGCAGGTCTGGATCGCCTGGTCGTGCGCCCAGCAGCTCCGAGCCGCCTACCGCCACCACGACCCCGCCGCCGGCCGCAAGATCGCCGAGAAGATCCTGACCTCGTTCCCGACCTGCCCCGTCCCCGAGATCGCCCGACTCGGCCGCACCCTGAAGCGGTGGTCCCAGGCCTTCTTGGCCTACTTCGACACCGACCGCTCCAACAACGGCGGCACCGAAGCCATCAACGGACTCATCGAACTCCACCGCCGCGTCGCCCGCGGCTTCCGCAACTACGACAACTACCGGCTACGCATGCTGCTCATCGGCGGAGGACTCGACACCCTCATCCCCACCTGAAGTACGAAGAGCCTGTAATGCCGATGAGCGGATGCCTCAGACGGACCTTTCTGGTGCGCCCAACTCTCACGGGTAGGTCGTGACCGTTTGACCTCAGGGTCCTTCAACTCGTCTAGTGGGGTCGGAGGCGTCAGTCCGGTCGACTTCGGCCTTGAGACTGATCTCTCCCGAGGAACTTGCAGCGCCTTGAGCGAGAGTCGGCGCCCCCTCTTCTGCCTAGACGGATCGGTTAAGGCCCAGGAGCATCATCCAGGGTTCTTGATCGACGCATCCGCTGCCGTCTAGCGTGCTACGCAGCCCTGGCTCTTGGGCCGCTCGATGTGCGCGACGAGTCGCCGGGCACGCTCAACTGCGAGGCCGTAATCTGGGAGCGTGGTCTCGGGACTCTGGTTGGGGCGACGTTCGAACAGCAGTGTCGAGCGCCGTTATCGAACACAGATCATTCTCTCGGTCTTCTTGGCTGCAACCGGCTTCGCGGCTACCACGCAGGTGCTTAGCCACGAAGAGGACCCATTATCTAACGCGACAGTCGAGGACCTCACTCGGCTGTATGACGGGTACGGGTCCGCGGCGCAACGCGCTCGCATTGAGGTTGATCGTTTGGAGGCACGCGCGCGATCCGCGGCGGCACAAGCCCAAGCGTTGAACGAGTTGCGGCGACAAGAACATCAGCAGGCCGACTCGCTAGCCGTTCTTGCTGGTGAAGTTCCAGTCCAAGGACCCGGTGTGCGCGTCACCATCGGTGCTGTGCCGAGTGGCTCCGTTGGACGAGACCTCCTGCTCAGTTTGCTGAACGAACTGCGCGTGGCCGGAGCGGAGGCGATGGATCTCAACGGAGTCCGAGTAGTCGGCAACTCGTTCGTGGAAGCAAGCGACACGGGCTTGCTTATCGACTCCCGTTCACTGACGTCGCCGTACGAACTGACAGTGATCGGGTCACCCGTGGCCCTCTTGGGGGCTGCGCAGTTCCCGACTGGCGCGATCAGGCAACTGTTCGATCAGGGCTTCGCTGTCGACGTCCGCGCAGAGGAAGTTCTGCGGGTCGAAAGTGTCGTGGACGCGGAGTCGGCGCGCCTGGCGGCGCCGCTCATCGCACGAGGTGAGTAGGCCGTGGCGAGATGGCGCCTGGCCCATTCACGGCTTCTCTTCGGCGGGGTAGCGGCCTGGCCTACACGTCGTCACGGGGCTTCGCTGTGGCGGGCGGTGGGGCCGTTCAGACACAGCGTTCGTACTGCCAGATTGACACGAACACCGTGGCCGCCGGGAAGCCTGCCCCCTACAACGTCTGGTGGCCGTTTGTGGCGCGGTGGGCGTGCCACAGGTCCGAGACCAGCAATCTAGCCCGTACACAGGGTCGAGGCTCATGCTCGCGCCGATAAGCGGATGCTGCACGCGGCCCGACTTAGCACTGTCTGCCCCGCCCGCCCCGCCCCCGCTCGTGTGATGCTTCTGCCCACGGGCGCAGCGAGCGCCCTCACCTCGGGAGGTCCAACGATGTTCATGGCAAACGAAGAGTTGAACAGTCCGCCGAGTTGGATGGCCGGAGTCGCCGCAGTCATGGGCGCTGTCTTTGTCGTGCTGCTCGTCGCGCTGATGCTGGCTGCGACGTACTACTTCGTGAAGCGGGCGCGGTCCACCCCGCAACTTCTTCCGCCGCGACCCCCGCTCGGTTCGATGGCGGATGGCCTGTGCCCTGCTTCTGCCGTCGCAACTAGTCCTTGCAAAATAGGCCGGGGCTTCGACAACTTTCCTCTGTGACTGTGCGTCTCAGCGGCATGACGACTCTCGGTTCGCGCCTCTTGGCTGGCGTCGCGTTATTTCTCTTGACCTCATCGACTGTTGCTTGCACCGAGGTGGACACGGGTTCGCAGCCGTTGGCGGGACCCTCCACAAGCAATCGGACGACATCGACCACATCTGCGTCCTCGGAGCCTTCTGAGCCGATCGCCTCGGGCCGAGTGCTGTTGACTGACGACGGGGAGCCGGTGGCCCGGGACCTTGAACGTTTGGTCAGGCAGTTTGTCGACTACGCAGTTGAGCAGGCCGACGACTTTCCCTACGCCAACTCCGTCACCATGTCCCTCGGCGGACAAGCCGCGGTCGTCGTCGACGACATCGCTGCGACGCTGCCTAACCGCAATATCTGGGAGGTATGTCCGGCTGACTGGGACTTCTACGGCGCCTCCGATTGCCCAGTCAACCTTCTCGCGCCCATGGCCGAGGCCCTTGTCAACAAGACGCCCATCGTCGTCACGAGCACCTTCGGGAGCGTGACCTGCGCACCGAACAGAACAGGCCCACTGCCCGCCGGACGACTCGTCATCCTCCGACCAACTCAGGAACGGCGCACGTGTGCCACTGACTTCGCCCTGGTGCTCGCAGCCGACGGTATGGGCAGGTTGAAAGCCGTCGACTTGACCCTCGCAGCGCCCTGAACATCAATCAGCGCGCGCACATCTGCCGCGCAGCGGTTATGTGCCGGAGGCCATGAAGGCGGCCAGGATGTAGTTGGGGTGGCGGTCGAGGTTCTTGCGGGCTCTGTCGTAGCGCATGGTCGTACGGGGGTCTGCGTGGCGAGCTGCGATCTGGGCGTCGCGTAGCGGTACGCCGGCGTCGAGCATGGTGGTGACGTAGGTGTGGCGCAGCATGTGTGGGTGCATGCGTGGGAGCTGTACGCCGGCTTGTTCTGCGAGGCGTCGTAGACGTCGGGTGGCAGCGTGACGATCCATCCGTGTTCCGGCGCGGCTGAGCAGGATGGGTCCGGTCTCTCGGTTGTCGATCGCTCGGTCGATGGCTCGGCCCACGGCTGGGGGTAGCGGTGTGAGGGCGACCTTGTCGCCTTTGCCGTGGACTCGCAGGACTCGGTGTCCGTGACTCTCGGCGAGGTTCTCGACGTTGGCGCCGCAGGCTTCGAAGATTCGCAGACCGAGGAGGCCGAGCATGGCGACGAGTGCGAAGTCGTTGGGGTTGTCGGAGTCGCGTGCGCGGGTGAGCATCGCTTCGAACTGGAGGTGTCCGAGTCCCAAGGTCGGTGACTCTGCAGGAACGGGCGGGCGGCGGACATAGTCGGCTGGTGAGTGCTGGAGGATGCCGTCGATGACGCAGGTTCGGTAGAAGACGACGAGGACTGAGAGTCGTCGCGAGACCGTTGAGGGCGCGTAGTGCTGCACCTCTTGCATCCAGCGCACGTACAGCTCGACCTGGGCTCGCGTCATGCCGAGTGGTTGTTGTCCGCGCTCCTTGCACCAGCCGAAGTAGGCGCGCAGGTCGGAGAGGACGTGCTCGCGAGAACGGCCTTTGTAGCGAGCGAGGTGGGCGGCTGTGGCGAGTCGTAAGAGGGTGTCGTCAGGCGCGATGGGCAGAGTCGTGGCTTCGTAGGTGTCCATGACTCGAATGCGCCACCATCCGGCCAGCTCCGCAACATCACTCACCCGTCCGCGCACGCTAGGCGGCAGAAGCGGGCTTGAATGTGCCAAGGTCGGGACGTGAGCGACGCACTTCGCCAAGCGGTCCTGGACCTCGGCCTGGAGGATCACATTCCCCTATGGGAGGTCGCGAGCGACTGCGAGGCGGCGGGCCTCCTTCCGCGTGGACGGGACGGAGTCGAAACGCTCGCTGCGCTGCTCCTGGAACTCGCAACAGAAGACAAAGTGAGGATCCTGACCGGTCACTGGGATGACCCAGAGCCGCGCTACGTGAGCGTTGACGAGGCCGCAGGTCTGCTGACTGACGCTCGGTACTACTCCTCGGACGAAGAGATGGCTCATGACCTGACCCGCGTCTACTACGTCAACGTCGACAACATCGTCGACTGACCGCTAATCGGCATGACAGTTCATTCGGGCAGAGCTACCCCGGGGAGCGTGTCAAGAATTCTGGCTCATCTGATGCTTCCGTGGGTGGTTGATCGCGTCTGAATGGCCGCACGCCGTTCCCGCTCTAGGTTTCTGGCTTGTCGAGAGTCAGGAACCACGGAACGGAGAACGGCGTGCGAAACGCCAGCCTATGGCGCGCCCTCTTGGGCGTCGAGAACACCGTCATCGAGGCAATCGAGTTCAGCGAGGTCGAGGACATCGTGATCGCGCACGTGCGACCACGGCGAGCTGCTCGGGGCCGCTGCGGACGATGCGGCACCAGAGCCGCCTGGTACGACCACGGAGAAGGACGCCGACGGTGGCGAAGCCTGGATCTCGGAACAGTCGAGGTCTTCCTCGAGGCCGACGCGCCAAGGGTCAACTGCCCGGTCCACGGGCCGACGGTGCGGCATGTGCCCTGGGCGCGTCACGCGGCCGGTCACACGTTCAGCTTTGACCAGCAGGTCGCCTGGCTGGCCACCCAGTGCTCGAAGTCCGCGATCACCCAGTTGATGCGGATCGCGTGGCGGACCGTGGGATCGATCATCGCCCGGGTCTGGGCCGACACCGCCGAAGGGATCGACGCCTTCGCCGGACTGCGCCGCATCGGCATCGATGAGATCTCCTACAAACGCAACCACAAGTACCTGACCGTCGTGGTCGACCACGACACCGGCCGGCTGGTGTGGGCCAAGGCCGGACGCGACCGCGCCACCCTCGAGGAGTTCTTCGACGCACTGGAAGCCTCCGGCGAAGGCAGGTGCGCCCAGATCACCCATGTCACAGCCGACGGCGCGGACTGGATCGCGGACGTTGTGCGGCGACGCTGCCCAGCCGCGGTCCGGTGCGCCGACCCCTTCCACGTCGTCGGCTGGGCCACCGATGCCCTCGACGCCGTGCGACGAGACGCCTGGAACCAGGCCAGACGCGCGGGCCACACCCGCCCCGCCGGTTGGCAGAACGGCCGGGCGGTTACGGTCGCAACCGGACACGCTCGCGCTCTCAAGCACGCCCGCTACGCACTGTGGAAGAACCCCGAGAACCTCACCGACAAGCAGCAGACGAAGCTTGCGTGGATCGCCAAGACTGATCCTCGGCTCTACCGCGCCTATCTGCTCAAAGAAGGCCTGCGTACCGTCTTCAAGCTCCCAGCAGACGAGGCCGCCGAGGCGCTGGACCGATGGGTCGCGTGGGCACGGCGCTGCCGGATCGCATCGTTCGTCAAGCTCCAGCAGCGCATCACCAAGCACCGCGCCGAGATCCTCGCCGCCATCGACCACGGCCTATCCAACGGCCTCATCGAATCGGTCAACACCAAGATCCGGCTCATCACCAGGGTGGCCTTCGGATTCCGCTCACCCGACGCCCTCATCGGCCTCGCGATGCTCAACCTAGGCGGACACCGACCGCTGCTGCCCGGCCGATGACCCACGGATCAGTCAGAAGAGCCAGAATTCTGTGTAAGGCAGTCGATCTCTTTACTTTCTCGGGTGGGTTCTACAGGTGGGGGTTGATGCGGTCGGGGTAGGCGATCGCGAGCTGGGCCAGGGCTTGCTTCCAGTTCGTGACGACCTGGCCCTCGACGAGGCGTCCCTGGGCCTTGCGCTCGCTGCCCTTCTTGCCCCGATCCCGTTCCCGGTCGCGGGCGCGTTTGTCCTCGATGTTGCAGATGGCCAGCCACAGCAGTTTCACCACGGCGTCGTCGTTGGGGAAGTGTCCGCGGTTTTTGGTGACCTTCCGCAGCTGGTAGTTCAGCGACTCGATGGAGTTGGTGGTGTAGATGACGCGGCGTAGTTGGGGCGGGAACGCCAGGAACGGCGTGAACCGCTCCCAGGCCACCTCCCAGGTCGCCACGGCATGGGGGTACTTCTTGCCCCAGTTGGAGTCGGCGAACGCGTCCAGCTCGCGGCGGGCGGCCTCAGCGTTCGCCGCGGTGTAGACCGGCTTCAACGCCGCGGCGACGGCCTTGCGGTCGCCGTAGCCCACGAACCGCATGGCAGCGCGGATCAGGTGCACCACGCACGTCTGGACCGTCGCGTTCGGCCAGGTCGCCTCGATTGCCTCGGGCAGCCCGGTGAGGCCGTCGCAGCACACGATGAGCACGTCGCGGATGCCGCGGTTGGCCAGGTCGGCGCAGACCCCGGCCCAGAACTTCGCGCCTTCGTGGGTCTGCACCCAGATACCCAGCACGTGCTTGATGCCGTCGATGTCGACGCCCACAGCGATGTGGGCGGCCTTGTTGATCACATGCGCGCCGTCGCGGACCTTGACCACGATCGCGTCGAGGTAGATCACCGGGTAGAGCGCTTCGAGCGGGCGGGCCTGCCACTCCGCGACCGCCTCGAGGACCTCGTCGGTGATGTTGCTGATCGTCTCGTGAGACAGCTCGGTGCCCAGCGTGGTCGCGAGGTGGTGCTCGATGTCGCGCACCGTCATCCCGCCGGCATAGAGGCTGACGATCATCTCGTCCAGCCCGCCGAGTCGCCGCTGCCCCTTCGGGACCAGCCGCGGGGTGAACGTCCCGGCCCGGTCCCGCGGCACCGCGAGGTTCACGTCCCCGACCTGGGTCGCGACCGTCTTCGGGGTGGTGCCGTTGCGGGAGTTCGCGAACGCCGCCGCGTTCGGGGCGCCCTTCTCGTACCCCAGGTGCTCGGTGAGCTCAGCCCCCAGGCCGCGTTCGAGGGCGTGCTTGATCAGCGCGGGGATGAACCCGCCGTCGCCGGTCAGGTCGATCTCGCCGGCGTCGATCTGGGCGAACAGCCCGTCCAAGGCACCGGACTCGGCCAGCTCAGCAGCGGCCTTGTAGCCCGGCATCTCAGCCCGCGCGACGCGACGAGCAGCAGCACGGCTCGGCCGCTCACCGGTGCCTGTCGTCGTCACGTCAGCCTCATCGTTCTCAGTGGTCACAGCGGTCATCTTGGTCCTCCTTCAGGACCGACCGCTTACACAGACCATCTGACACCCCCACCCCGGGCGTTCAATCTGGGCAGCGAGCTCACTGACATGCCGAGATCCGGAAGGTCAGAAGGTTGCGTCAATTCAGCTCCTGCCCGAGGGGCACCCGACAGCCAGAACCATGAAGCTTCCTTCCTCGGCAGATGACCCATACTCGGACTTGTGGAACCGTGGAGCATCAAGGACTTGCCGCTGCCTACCTCTCTCCTCGAAGCCCGGTCCCACGCTGACGACTCGTGGATTGAGAGACTTCCTGGCCTCATCGGCACGCTTCTCGCGAAGTGGGGCCTCCAGGCAGAGGGGGAAGCGCGCACAGGCATGGCGGCGGTCGTACTGCCCGTTCGGGACCAACAGGGATCACCAGCGGTTCTACGCCTGCAAGCACCTTCCGACGAAACCTCGGTCGCAGTCCTCGGCCTGCGCAGCTGGAACGGTGACGGCATGGTCCGCCTCGCTGACCACGACGAATCATCTGGCGCGATGCTGCTCGAACGCCTCGACCCGACCCGCACCTTGAAGTCGCTGACCAACGACGACGACGCCGCGACCATCGTGGCGGGCCTGCTTCGCCGACTTCACTTGGCTCTGCCGCCGCCCGGGCTCCCTGAGCTGCGCGACGTCGCAGCCGACATGGTGATTGCCGCACCCGAAGCCGAGTCCAAGCTCGAGCGCGAGGAGGAGCGGATGCGCATGCGGCGGTGGGCAGCGACCCTCGCCGAGATTGCGCCCGACTCCGGGCGTTGCCTGCTCCACTGGGACCTCCACTACGACAACGTTCTCGCGGCCGACCGCGAGCCGTGGCTCGGCATCGACCCGGTTCCGCTCGTCGGCGACCCGGCTTTCGACCTGTGGCCCGTACTGGATGACGGCTTGGAGACGCTGCCGTCGAGCCAAGATCCGGTCTCGCTCGTGCGGCGCCGGTTCAACCTCCTGGCCGAGGCCTTGGACCTCGACCGTTTCCGTGCGCGCACCTGGACCTCAGCTCGACTGCTGCAAAATGCCCTCTGGGACATCGAGGACGGGGCAACGAAACTCGCGCCCTCGGCGCTCATCGTCGACGACGCCTTGTCCGGGTCGTTGCGAACAGGATCATAAGTCGCTGCGTAGTCGGCAGGTCGCCGCCGTCGGACGTCCGGATCTGCCGCCTAGCGTGCGCGGCAGCGCGCGCACATCTGGCTCCCCTCTGTGTCAAGACACGGCTGGCAGGGGGGTTCTAGGCTGGGTGTTGACGGGCCCCGGAGTGGCTTGTCCGAAGAGCCGGTGTTGGGGTTGTGAGCCGGTCGCGCTGGAGTCAGAGTCGCTACCTCGTTGCCCTCCCGGGCCCGTCGCCTCTGCTCTGATCGCGTCGTCGAGCATGGCGCGGTAGACGATGTTCGACAGTCGTCGTTTGAGTGCGCGCATGGCTTCCATCGAGGTCTTCCCGTCGGCTCTGCGACGGTCGTAGTAGCGACGGCCTTCGGTGTCGTTTCGCAGCTGGACGGTGGCCATGATGTGCAAGGTCCGGTTGATCTGCCGGTTCCCGGCTCGTGACAGCCGGTGCCGCACGTTGTCACCGGACGAGGCGTCGATCGGTGCAGTGCCGTTCCAGGACGCGAAGTGGTCGCGGTTGGGGAACCGGGTGATGTCGCCGACCTCGACTCGCGACGTGGCCAATGATGCGGCCGTCACGCCCCGCTACCCATGCCGCGACCTCGTAGTCCGGCGTGATGAACCTAGGGACGTTCTTTGGGAGGTATGGCGGGTAGCCGTCGAGCTCATGGACCTGCATCAACAACTCGAGGCAGGACGACGTGTCCTCCACCGTCTTCTCGCGTATGAGCACAAGACGAACGCTAACGGGATCCCTTCTGGGAGGGCTCGCTTCTGTGACGTGGCGCCACAGGTGACAAGCGTGCCGCTCGGACGAACCCCAATGTCTACCCCTTAGGTAGATCTTGACATTGACAGCGACTTGTCAAAGTTCGCTGCATCTCGACAAAAGGTGTCGATTTGCAGCGATGTTCGACGAACTACATGCGTGTAACTTTGACCAGACAACGAAAAGCGGGCCGATCCGTCAAAGTCTGGACACGGGGGCAGGCGCCGAGCACCCCTCGACGCCGGCACCAGTCGTGATTGACCGGCCTACTGCAGTTTGTTGGTGAGTGCTTGTTCGATGAGGGGTAGGTATCGCTCGACCTGATCGCGGTCGCTGTCCTTCTCCGCCTGAGTGAGGTCGGCGTAGGGGGTGTCGATCTGTACGGTCCATTGGCGGACCAGATCGGCGGGGATGGTCAGCGAGCCATCGGGGCCTGGAGTGCACTGCTGGTGCAGGTAGCGCTGCCAGTGGGCCCACCGCTCGTGCTCGGCCGCCGCGAGCTTCTCGAGGAGTTCGGGATCTCGTAGCCGCTGTACCGGTTCGTTGGTCTCCTCCATGGTCACATCAGATCAGGTCGCCAGCGACGAGGTTCCAGTAGTGCTGGCCCAGGACGGTGAGCTCACAGGACTTGCTCTCCATCGCTGCGTGCCACATGTGAGGTGCGTCGACGGGTCGTACGAGGTTGACCCTCACGTAGTTCTGGAGAGTGCGGAAGACCGCGGTTCGGACAGGGTCGGGATCCGGCATGGCGGGATCGGCGAGCTGCTCAGCAGATCGCTCGGGCTCGTAGGACGGGTCAAGGGCGAACTCGTAGTCCGACGTAGGGAAGTGGGTCGTCAGGGCCTGCAGGTCAGCAAGGGCAATCGGGGGTTCTGCTCGCCGCAGGGAGACGAACGTCTTGACGTTGGTCTTGAATACCGGGCGTTGTGCCCAAGGGCCGAGGGACTGATCGATGTGGGCATAGACGCTTCCGGGCGTGATGTCTCCGACCAGGTTGGCCGCCGCCCCGTTGAGCGCGTCGACGAAGAGCCCGGTGAAGACGCCGCTGCCATTGCTCTCCATGGCGTACTGGTTGGCCGTTGATGCAGTCAGAATCGTCAGCCCGTCGGAGATCTCGGCCAGGTTTTGAGCGATGGCGTTGTTGCCGGCGGCCCCGCTGTGGCAGCTGTCGAGGATGATGATCTTGTTCCGCGCAGGTGAGTTGTTGGCCATGGTCATCACCTCATTGAGGGAGAGCCCATCATCACCGTCCTCGGAGTCGCTGGTGCAAAGGAAGCCGCCGGTGTCCTCGATGTGGCCGTGACCGGAGAAGTAGAACAGCGCAATCTCAGCATCGTCTGCGAACACCTCCCGAACAGCGTCCTTGAGGTCCTTCTTGGAGATCGTCTTACCCGGGCCGGTCGCCACCATGAGGTTCGGTGTCGTGAAGTTCAAGGTGCCGTCGGAGTGACGCTCGAGCGCCGTCTTGACCGAGAAGGCATCGTTGACGCAGCCGTTGAGTCCGTGGATGTGCTCGTAGTGGTCAATCCCGACGATGAGGGCCTTACGCATGGTGGTCACCGGAGTTCCAGGCTAGAGCGTGTCAGAGGGAGTCGATGAAGCCGGCGATGTTGGCGTCGGTCCAGGTCACGGTCGTGACGCCAGCGATCGCGGTCCGGTCGTTGGAGTAGGCCCAGATTCCTCGGATCGGCTTCTTCTCCTCCTTGGCGCACTGGATCTCCCACTTCTGTCCGCTGGAGGTCAACGAGTTCTTGCTGACCAGCACGATCACGCCGTGAGAGCGCTTGATCCGCGTGCGGACGCGATCCTTCCACTCCTTGTCGTAGGGCTCCTTCACCGACATGTCGATGAACTCGTACGGAGCGCGCGGGTGGAGGGTCTGTCCCTTGAGAAGGTCCCGCTGCCGCTGATCCTCGATCGCGAACGCAACGAAAAGGGTCTTCTTGTCTGCCATGGGTGTGCTCCTAGCTAGGTGACTGGTCTGGTGCCATGGATGATCTGCGGCTGACCTGCTGCTGTGCGGCGGGCGGCGCTTGCCGAAGTTAGCCGGTGGGTCCGACAGTTCGGCCGGAACACGAGCTCACAAGGCCACCCGCCGATCGGGGGCGAGCGTGGCCAGAGCGCATAGCTCGGGTACGCGAGTGATGACGCTCTCGGCGAGGTCGACGACGTATGTGCTGCCAGTCTCGATGATGATCTGCCACCGGCCGGTGCCGCCGCCGTCAACGCTGGCGGTCAGGGAAACGGCTCGCCTAGCTTGTCAGCCACGTCGCTCCTCGTCCGGCCGTGTGCTCTCGGGGCACGCGGCGAACGCGCGAGCGGCCGCGAGCACACTCGTGCTGGCGATGGTCGTGCCGCTCTCGCGAAGCAAGCGCGCTGGCGCGGCGTCGTCGAGGTACGGGTTGCGGCCTTGGAACCATGCCTGGATGACGGTGGCGGAGTCCTTCTGGCCGAGCAGTGACGCCGCCTGATGGGCAAGGCGCAGCCGGTCGAGGACGTCCTCCAGCGGCGAGCGGGGGTCGGTCGGGTCGGCCCAAGCGCGCACGGTTTGCGTGTCTGGCGCGGAGCTCAGATATGCGACCAGCCTGGCGCCGAGGAGGTCGCACAGCTCCGCGACCAGCTCGGGAGTCGCCATGACGTCCTCGTCCGGGCTCTCACAGGCAGCTGTCGCCGATGCCTCGAGCTGCGCCTCACTTCTACGGTGGATCACGCGGCGGAAGGTGGCGATGGCGGTCTCGTAGGCGGTGGTGTTGAGCCGCGAGAGCGGGAGTCCGGCGTGGTCGTAGGTGCGCCACATCATCCCAGTCACGAAGACCCAGAGATGGCTGGGCGGAACGCTGAACGCGGTGCCAGGGTCACGCTGACTTTTCCACACCAGATCGGTCCGGCGCGGCGAGAGGACGATGCTGTCTCCTCGCTCGTCGCTGTGCTCGTGGTCGGCCGGCAGGAAGTTCATGGCTGCTAGTGATTCGACGCCGCGGCGCAGGAGGCCGCAGAAGTCGTTCTCGGACCGGGTGGTCGGTGCGAGGTCGTCGGCGAGGAAGCGGAGGACGGCGTCGGCTCGCTCGAGGCCGGCGAGGATGTCGTCTGGTTCGCCCACGCGGGACCAGTGCTGGAGGATCTCGACGAAGATCGCCGCCTCCTCGGTGTGGTAGGCGCCGTAGACGCGTTCGCGTACGGTGCCGCCGGGTTCGGGGATGCGGGTGGTGAACGCGAAGTCGCCGAACGGGCCGGGTGTGGTGAAGTCGAGGGTGACGCTGGTGCCGTCGGGCTGCGGAACGACGAAGAGGGGCTGTGTCGTCCGAGGCTCGGCAGAGCTGTCGGGGTTGTCATCGGTCGGCATGTCGCCCTCCTCTCCGCTGGTGTCTCGGCTGCGCTCTTTTCGGGCCGATCGTCGTCTGCTCATGGTGGTCCGCTCCGGTGCCCTGGTCCGGGTTCTCCACAGGCATCGGATCTGCCGAGAGCCGGATGACGCGAAGCTGGACGGCGATGCTGATGGCGTCCTGGTCGTCGGCGAAGCAGCGGCAGCGTTCGAGGTGCTCGTCCCTGGCGTCGAGGGCGTCGTCGCGGGTGAGGTGGACGCTGAGGAGCTCCTCGCAGTCCCACAGGCCCCAGACCTCCGTTGCGGTCTTCATGCGCTCCTCCTGTTCGCTGCGGCGATGTTCGCGACCAGTTCGGTCAGGGCGTCGGTCGCGGCTTCGTCGAGGCGGCCGGCATACGCGCGGTAGTGGGCGCGATCTTGTCGGTCAGGCGGGTGCTGCCAGCCGGGGCTGGTGTCGACGTGGCCGTGCGCGTACTCGGTCCAGAGCCAGGTGACGGCGTACTGCTGGCTGGTGGCGTGGCTGCCCGGCAGGTGGATCCGCGCCCAGGGGCGGTACCAGCCGCGGCGGCGCAAGAGGCGTCGTACGGCGTTCTCCCGAGCGCGGTAGTCGACCGCGGGGTCGAGTTCGTTCGCGACTCGGGTCAGCGCTGCTATGAAGTCGCCGCCCGAGACGAGGAGGTCGGCGCTGCAGGCGCGGGCGGTCTTCGACCCCAGCTCTGGAGGGAGGCCGAGTGCCGAGGCGGCCTGGGCCCACGTGAGGTTTCTGAGGTGTTGGCGGGCGAGGCACAGGGCGACGAACAGGCGTCCGGTGCGGGCGGTGACGTCGAGCATCGCGGCCGTGTGCCGTGTGTAGAGGTCGGCCGGGACGACCTGGGGGACCGCGGTCAGCGGCAGCAGGATGCCGGAGCTATCGAGCAGCGTTGCCAGTCGTCGCCGGGAGGAGGTGGCAACCATGACCAGGCGGGTGAGGAGCGGTGTCATGGTGGTGTGATCGGCCAACCAGCCGAGCTGGCCGTCGTTGGTCGCCGGCGTGAGCTCGGTCCAGGGATGGAGTTCGTCAGCGGCGTCGTCGAGGCTCGCGGCGCGGAGGATCTCGTCCGCTGCGGCGATGGCCTGGCCGCGGAGCTGCAGGTTCGCTGGCGGGGCAAGCCCCCAGCGAACGCCGCCGGCGCCGGCGCTTCGCTCGCTGTCGGCGCGGGCAGTCTCGGCCCACGGCGCAAGGTCCTCACCGCCCGGCTGGACGGCGAGGTGCAGCAGGAGCACCGCCAGGGACTTGAGTTCGCGCAGGTAATCGCGGGGTTCCATGAGGTCGCCGAGGACAGGGACCGGCCGACCTTGGAGGGCGCTGTCGATGCGGCGTTGAGCGACAAGCACCGCGGCAGGTGCCGGGATGGTGTCGAGCTCACCGAAGGGCTGCTGGCATCCACGTCCGCGAGCTCCGTCGGGGTTTCCGCAACGATCAGGGGATGAGTCGACGGCGCGCAGGAGTGTGCGGTGTGAGCGCAAGCGTCTTCCGCAGGTGGGGCAGTGATCGATAAGCCACAGGCGGTGTTCGGTGCAGGTGGTGACCCAGGGGTGGCGCCAGCTGAGTTGCCAGATCCCGTCGCCATCGAAGCAACGTGGGCACAGCGCGGTGCCGTGCACTGGCGGCCAGCCGCGGGCGGCGGCTCGACGCCAGCTGTTCTTGTTCGCGGGGTCGAGTCCGTCGGTGTCGATGCCGACCATGCTGGCCAAGGTGCAGCACCGCAGCGCGACCGGGTCGAGTCCGGTCAGCGCAGCAAGGTTCGCGATCAACCGCTCCGCTGGTGCGACGCTCAGAAAGGCTGTGGGTGCGCCTGCTTCGGAGAGGCGCTGCACGAGGACGGGGTGAGGGAGCGCGTTCGCGGCTCCCAGCCGCTCGAGATATCCGTCGAGTGCTTCTCCGGCGACGGGGGCGATGGTGACCGGTAGCGGTGTCAGGTCAGCCAGCATCGGCATGTCTCGCTGCCCGGGTAACCGCCTGTTGGGCGTCACGAGAGACGTCGGCGGCGACGGCGCCGAGGAGCTGGTGGCCGTACTCGATGAGGACGAGCCGATCCTCCCCGAGGAGCGCTTGATCGAATGAGCGCAGTTCCCGTCGCATCCCGGCGTGGTGAGGGCTCAGCCCGAGCGTGCCCTGGGTGAGCTCCAGCCAGATCCAGGCGGCGGCCAGCCTCTGGTCGCGTGGCGTGCGAGGCACGGCTGTGAGCGCGAGCGCCGAGATCGGGACGGAATGCAGAGTCATCAGGACGGCGCGTCGGTAGCGGTAGTCGCGGATGCCAGCATGCGCGAGTCGGTCGGCCTCGCGAGCCAGGATCCGCAGTCCAGCGGATGTGTTGCCAAGGTGCTGGACGCAGGTCGCGGTCATGGGCCGCTTGCGCAGGTCGCCGTACCGCTCGTCCAACTGGGCGACTGTCGGTCGTGCTCCGGTCGCTGCGTGGATGGCTTCACGGCGCAGGGCCCGTGCGATGCCGTGGCCGAGGTCTTCGCCGGCCGCGTCGACGTCCAAGGCTCGGTGCCGGGGGTGGAGGAAGTCAGGGATCTCCGCCTCCGTGATCTCCGAGCCGCGAAGCCGGTCGTGAAGCTGGTCGTGCAGGGCCTGGCGAACTGCCGCGCAGTCGTCCTCCGGCGCTGGGGTCTCGCCGAGATGGGTCAACGTGCGTTCGCCGATCAGGTCGCGGGTTGCCTGGACGGTCCGGCTGGCCGGCCAAGCGTATTCGGCGAACCCGGCGATCCAGGCGGGGGCCTGCCACGACCCCGCCAGCTGGGCACCTGTGGCGGCGTGAACGGTGGCGAGGTGAACGTGGAGACGCAGGAGACGCAGCAACCGCAGGCGGCGATCGGCGAACCCAAGGTTTGGTGCTCGCATCGATCGCAGGAAGGCGTCCTGCATCTCCAGTGCGTGAACCGCTCTGTCGACAGTCACGCCCTCGTTGAGAAGGGCTTGGCAGCTCGGGCAGTGGCTGACCCAGACCAGGCCGCTCCACAGGCTGCCGATCCCGCATGCAGAGCAGATGATTCTGTCGGTGCGGCGGAGCTCGATGCTCGCCGGCCTTCGGCTGTGCCGCCCAGCGAGCCGGTGGTGGAGGGTGTGGGTGCGAAGTCGTCGCGTCGGCAGCCCCAGGGTGCGAGCGAGGGCCCCCATTTGACGATCCGTGAGGCGGCCGCTGACGCCGCACGGATAGAGGGTGTGGACCGGGATGCCAGTGGCCGTGCTGAGGCGCCGCAGCATCGAGGCGATCGACTCGTCCGGGTACGGGTCGATGCTGATCGGGAGCCGCGGCGTCATCGGGCCGCCAGCCTGGAGGCGGCTCGCCTGGCGGTCTTGGATCGGGTCTGGTCGATCTGGGCGTCCTTGGCGCGCTGGCTCACCCAGATCGGGTCGAGGATCGCGTGGTCGAGCGGTGCACCGGTCTCGATCGCGGTCGCGGTTGCGTCGATCAGCAGGCGTGTGGTGTCGCCGACGTACCCCTGGGTGCGGCGCCACAGGTAACCGGCCAGACGGGACGAGAACAGACCTGGCTGCTCGTCGGACAGGTACGGGAGGAGCAGGTCCTCGCAGTTCTTCAGGAATCGTTGCCACTGCGCGCGTCCCGTTGCCGTGTCGACTTCGTAGGGGGCGAGGGTGTGCTCCGAGAGCCGCCCGCGGATCTGGGGGTCGCTGAGCACCTCACCGCCGCTCAGTTCGGCGCCGACGAGCATCAGGACGCCCCCGACCTCACCGAGTTCGGTGTTGAGGTGCTTGACCGCATTCAGCGTGGCGCGACCGGTGACCGAGGTGGTGCGGAGCATGTGGGCGTCGTCGAGGATGACGAGACGGACCCCGTGCGTCTGTAGTGCCTTGACGGCGCGCAGTGCGAGGGTCCGCTCGACGCCGCTGGCCGGGTAGCCGACGAAGGAGAGGATTTGTGTGTAGAGGTCCTTGCTGCGTGACTCGGACAACAGGGTGAGGTAGCAGACCGGAACCAGGTCGGCGGTAATGCCGGGCGCCGGCGTCCATCGGGGTCTGGTCGATCGGGTTGCCTTCGCCCAGGTTCGGTAGCGGTCCTGTGCCCAGCTCTTGATGAGCGTCGACTTGCCGGCGGTGTACGGCGCCGAGAGGGCCAGGATGGTGCGGGCGCCGGGCGGCTCGAGGACCGCGGACTCCAGCGCGCGGTCGATCGCATTAGCGGTGGCGTCGTGCACGGGCGAGGAGAAACGCCGCGCCCGCAGAGCAGCCCGGACCGCGTCGGCGTACGTGCTCCTGCCCATGGGGTTCATGGCGTCCAGGTCAGCTGCTGTGGCCGGCTGCGGCGCAGCAACCATGGGCGCGGTTGCCTGGTGGTGCCACATCTCGGCGTCCATCAGTCGCCCACCTCGTCGTAGTCCGGCCACTCCGCGTCGATGTCGAACCCGTCGTCGCTCTCTGCGCGGCGCGGCCGGAGCGGCGTGACCACGCCGTCCTGGTCGCCGTTGAACATCTCTGCCGCCTCGGCTGCTTCGGCGTGGTCGCGTTGTGCCTGCTCCCAGCGCAGTCGGGCGGCGTACCCCTTGGCGCGGGCCTCAGCCGTCTCCTCCGTCGAAGTCAGCTGGCCGAGCTCGGCGATGATCTGCCGCCAGGTGGACTTCCGATTCAGGGCGGTGTTGCCTCCGCGTTCGGCGATGCGGGAGAGGGCGCGTTCGTGCATCCAGTCGCCCATGGGCATGTCGAGCAGGTGGCGGGCTTTCCATGGGATCTCGTGGATGCGGCCGGTGTCGGGGTGGCGGAACCAGATCCGGGAGACGTCACGCGGGTCGTAGTGGAACGGCGCCTTGCGGGAGTCGGCCTGGAACGTGCCCTTGCGGACATCACGGAAGTCAGCAAGGACGGGGGCGTCGTAGGTGAGGTTCTTGTATTCGACGCCGGCGTGGCCGATGGTCAGCCAGCGGATCGGGAGGAACTGGTAGATCAGATCCGGATGCTGCGGCACATGCATGCGGCCGGTGACCTCGTGCATCGCGTCCCACATCTCCAGCGGCGTGAGCCGCGCCGAGGGTGCACCCGGCAGCACCAGGCCCTCGTGCCAGGAGCGGTGATAGTCGAGCGCCACGAACCGACGCAGGTGCCGCTCGAGCTCGGGTGCCGTGAGGAGCTTGTCGCCGGTGTCGTCGACCTTGCGACCGCGCTCGGCGACGTTGCGTCCCTTGTAGCCCGGCAGCTGCTGGTACGCGCGCTGCAAGGTTTCATGCCAGCGCTCAACATGAGGGCTGTCCGTGGGCTTGGAGCCGCGGGAGAGCATCAGGTCGATCCCGAAGTCGTTAAGCAGAGCGACGAAGTGCTCGGACAGGAAGACCGACCCGTGGTCGCAACGGATCGACGACGGCCGGACACCAGGCTTGTGATGCACGCCCTGAAGGCTCTGCCCGGGCGGGACGATGCGCTTCGGTGAGCGATGCACGGCGACGTTCGACAGGTCCAGTGACTCCGGTACGCCGCACCATCGCCAGTCATCGACCGTGGTGCCCTCGACAAGCATCGACATGGGTCGCATGACGTCGTAGAGCAACAGCCCGGCCTCAAGGGCGTTGCCTGAGCGTGGCGTGACCCGCAGGCCGACCACGACGCGGGTTGAGACGCTGATGGCCGTCAGGATCTCGACGCTGACCGGCCTCTCGCGCAGTTCGTCCCACACGAGGACGTCGGCGCGGGTGGCGTCGATCGCGATGTGGCTCGGATGCATCGCAGGAAAGCTGGTGTGGGCCGATGCCTTGCGGCGCAGATGCCGAGAGCGCTGCGCGCGGGTGTTCCTGCCAAGAGCACGTTGGCGCTCGGAGAGGTACTCCTGGAACAGCCGCTGCGGGAGGGCGACGTCGCTGAGGCCCTCGGCCTTCATCTGGAGACGGATGTCCGCCTCGATGGTGGTGGTGTTGACCTTCGAGATGTCGCCGTCGAACCGGGCAAGCACGTCGTCCGCGATCCGCCGAACACGCTCATCGATAGCGGCGAAGCCGCGTGCACTCTTGACCGCCCGTTTGTCCACCAGCCCGCGAAGACCGTCGGTCTGCCAGGACCTGATCCAGTTGTTGACGGTCTTCGGGCTGACGGTCGCCGCGGCCAACTCGCCGTCCTGGACACGACGCAGGACGTTGCGGTCGACGCTCTGCTCGTACGAGAGCTGCCGCGCCATCTCGACACATCGACTGTGGATGCTCATCTCGGAGTCACCAAAGGGCGGGTGCGGTTCGCCTGGTTGGGCGAGGCGTGCCGATCCCCACCGGTAGCCCGTGAGGACCTCGAGGACCACTTCGAGCCGATCCAGCGCGTTGCGGCGAACGGCGTTGGGGAGGCCGGACCACCAGGGTTGGAGCGCAGTGAGGGTCGCGTCCGCGCGCCCGTCTTGAATGGCAATCGCGGAGATCTCGTCGTACGCGAGGTCTTGGCGTTCGCCCGCGCTGCCCTCGACGCTCACAGTGTGGCGGCGGAGGGCAGTGACCACGAGGTAGCCGTCGGTCGACAGCAGCTTGGCGCCGATTTCCAAGGTCGTCATTGACGTCGATCGGGCTTTCACGACGTCACCGACGACGATGGCACGAGCCGCTGCGTCAGGTCGATCCTGAGCCGCCCAGTCCAGATCAAGTGCCACATGACGGCCGCGGTCTCAGCGTTGGAACAAGCCAGAAGATCGCTGAGCGTGCTGCCTTCCGCGCAGCTCTCCAAGAGGAGCGGCGCGTACCGCTCACTCCAAGCGGGTCGATGCCGGAACCCGTGCAACCAGATCAGGTTGTGACGGTGGACCGCCGGCAGCCCGGTGAAGACGACGTACCGCCAGCCGACCCTGGTGCAGGCGTCCGCCGTCAGCGCCCGCATCTCCGCGAACGCCTCCGATGCAGCTGCCTCCCGGGACTTCACATCCCACAGGCTGATGGCTCCATCCGCGCCAGTCGTGAGCAGATCTGGCACGTGGCGCCGAGTCGATCGACCGCTTCCCCACTCCAACAAACACGGCTGGGAGACGATCCAGGTCACTGCCGGGTCCCGGTCAACCATCCGGACCAGATCGTGCTCAAGGCCGGATTCGAGCCGGAGGTGGCTTCCGGTGGTCGCAGTGAACGCACGAACAGGGACGTGCTTCGAGAGCGCTCCCGATGTCGGCCGCCGCACCGGAAGTAGCTGGCGCGGGTCTGGGCCGCCGCTGGACCAGTCCCAGACGATGCTGCCGGCCGCCGCGCGTACTGACCAAGACACTTCGTTCACGTCGGGCACTGACCGCAGGCAGACGCGACGACTAAGATCGGGCAAGGCGATTCCCTCGCTTTCAAGCGTCCATCGGGAGTCGACCAGGGGGCGTGCCCGTTGCCGCGGGTACGCCTCCACCTACTTCGTGCTTCAGCGCGCCGCCTCATGACCGACCGCTTGAGCGTATGCCCGGCAGGACGGCCGAGACAAGCATGCCGCCCACATTTAGCGCCCTGGATGCTCGACCGCATCACCGCACGAGACAACTGCACTAGTGCAGCTGTATGGAGTTGCAGGTGACAAACCCGCGCCTTGTCTGCACAATAAAGACCCTTGAACTTGGTCGGCTTCGCCGAGATTCCCTTCATTTCGCTGGAATCGCGACAACACAGCAACCGACAGGACTGGAAACGGTGACAAGGATGCCGTCGTCAAATGTGCATGCGAGGGTGGCGACCGACGCCAGCCGGCGGTGCGACAACCCGGACTGCTCGGGCCGCGTTCACTGGTCTGGTCAGCGAGGTCGCCCTGCTCTGTTCTGCTCCAGTGCCTGTCGAAAACGGGCACTCAGTGCATCGTCGCGGCTTGATGCCGCGCTCCGGGATGTCGAGGCTGACAGCCATCGCGATGAGTTGACCTACCGCGAACTACGTGCAGCGGAAGCCGAAGCATCTCGTCTTCGCTGGTTGCTCAGCGCGTACCCGGCGTCAGCACGGACGGCAAGGTCAGCCAGCGACCGCGCCAGCTGACCAGAGGGCTTCGGTGGCTGGCACTCGCTTAGTCGTGCTCGGCGATGACTTCGGCCTGCTTGATGATCAGCTCGGTCGCAGCCGGCTCCTGGTCAGGCGGATAGCCGTGCTTGAGGAGGAGTCGCTTGATTCGGGTGCGCAGCCTGGCGCGTACCTGGTCCTTGAGCTGCCAGTCGGTCTTGGCGTCGTTGCGGACGATCTCAGTGAGCTCGTGGGCGATCGCGCGCAGGGTCGCGTCCTCCATGGCTGCACGGGCTGACTCGTTGGTGAGCATCGCATCGTAGAACGCAAGCTCGTCATCGGTAAGTCCGGTCTCCTCGCCGCGCCGTCGCTGTTCCTGGATCGCCTTGGCGAGCTCGACGATCTCGGCGATCACCTGGGCCGCGTCGATGGTCCGGTTCTGGTAGCGGTTCAGCGCCTCAGACAACATCTCGGAGAACTTCCGACCGGCGACGACGTTGCGCTTGCCGATAATCTTGACCTCGTTGGCGATGAGCCGGCGGACGGCCTCGAGCTGGAGGTTCTTCTGGTCCGATTCTTCGAACTTCCGCTTGAACTCGTCGTCGATGACGGAGATGTCGGGCTTCTCGAGGCCGGCTTCGGCGAAGATGTCGATGACGCCGGAGCCAGCAACGTGCTGGCTGAGGATCTGGCGGACGGCGGTGTCGAGCTCGGACTCGCCGTCGGCAGTCCGGTCGGCGGCTTCGATCTTCGTGATGGACTGGCGCACGGCGTCGAAGAACGCGACGTCGTCGCGGATCGCACTCGCCTCGGGCGATGAGGGAACCAGAGCGAAGAGTCGCTTGAGGCGGCCGCAGTGGGCCATGAACCGCTTCTTGACCGACGGCTCGTCGGATCGAGCGTGATCGAACTCGCCGGGAAGCTCCTGCCACAGCAGGTCGTCGCCATCGCGATCGTCCTCGGTGCCCAGCAGGTAGTCGACTACCTCGGTGACCGCGTAGACAAATGCCTTCGTGCCGCCGCTGCCTAGGACGCTCACCCAGTCGACCTCGTGCAGCAGGTCGCTGACCACGGCGTGCTCGACCATCAGCTCGGGGATCGCGGCAGAACGAACGTCCTCGCCGATCGCCCGGTCTTGCTTGTCGCGGTCGGTGTACGTCGCGAGCGCGTCCTTGAGGTTCTCGGCGATGCCGATGTAGTCGACGATCAGGCCCGACGGCTTGTCCTTGAACGTCCGGTTGACGCGGGTGATCGCCTGCATCAGCCCGGCGGATCGCATCGGCTTGTCGACGTACATGGTGTGCATCGGCGGGGAGTCGAAGCCGGTCAGCCACATGTCGCGGACGATGACGAGCTCAAGTGGGTCGGCGGCGTCGGACGCTCGCGCCTTCATGGCGCGGCGTTCCTGGGTGTTGCGGATGTGGGGCTGGTACGACGCAGGGTCGGTCGCGTTCCCCGTGATGACGACCTTGAGCACGCCCTCGTCGTCATCGTCGCTGTGCCAGTCGGGGCGCAGCGCCACAATCGCGTCATACAAGTCGACCGCGATGCGCCGCGACATCGTCACGATCATCGCCTTGCCAGCGAGCACGTCCCGGCGCGCCTCCCAGTGAGCGACGATGTCGGAGGCCAACTCCCCGATGCGCTTCTCCGAGCCGACGATCGCCTCGACCCGTGCCCACTTGGTTTTGAGGCGCTCGCTGATCTCCTCTTCCGACCCGACAGTTGCGTCGTCGAACTCGTCGTCGATCGCTTCCCTCGCCTCGGTCGGCAACTCGACCCGGGCGAGCCGCGGCTCGTAGAAGACCTTGACCGTCACGCCATCCTCGATGGCCTGCGTCATGTCGTAGACGTCGATGTACTCACCGAAGATCTCCGCTGTCGAGCGGTCCTTCTCGTCGATCGGCGTGCCAGTGAACCCAATGAACGATGCCTGAGGCAGAGCATCGCGAACGTTTCGGGCGAACCCGTCGATCAGGTCGTAGTTCGACCGGTGAGCCTCGTCGACCATCACCACGATGTTGAGTCGATCCGAGAGCAGCGGGAAGCTCCGCCCAGCGTCACGATCCTCCTTCGTGAGGCCGAACTTCTGCAGCGTCGTGAAGATGATCCCGCCCGACTCTCGACCGGCTAGCAGCTCTTTGAGGTGGGCACGGGACTCTGCCTTGACCGGCGTCTCCGGCAGCGGCGAGCCAGGCTTGGTCGGCGCGAAAGTCTCATCGAACAGCTGGTCATCGAGGTCGTTGCGGTCGGTGACGACGACGACCGTCGGGTTCTCCATGCCGGGATGCCGCATGATCTTGCCGGCGTAGTACGCCATCTCCAGCGATTTGCCCGACCCCTGCGTGTGCCACACGACGCCGATCCGGCCGTCGGTCTCGACCGACTCCAGCGTCTGCGCGACCGCCTTGTTCACCGCCCAGTACTGGTGATACTTCGCGACCGCCTTCCGGGTCTCGGTGCCCTCACCGAAGGTCGCGACGAAGTTGCGGCAGAGGTCGAAGAAGACGTCGACGCGGAACATGCCGCGCGTCAGCACCTCGATCCGGGGGATCCGGAGCCCCTCGACGTTGCGGGGGTCGCGACGCACCCCGTCGATCGTCTTCCAGGACGCCCAATGGTTCCACGGCGCCGAGAACGAGCCGGCCTGGGCGTCGATCCCGTCGGAGACGACCGCGATCTGGTTCCACTTGAAGATTTCAGGTATCTGGCTCCGGTAGGTCTGCAGCTGTCGGTAGGCGCCGTCGACTCGCGCATAGGTCTTCCCGAGGCGCTTCAGTTCGAAGATGGCGAGCGGCAGACCGTTGACGAACAGCAGTACGTCGGGGCGACGGGTCTTCTTCGGTCCACTGATGCTGAACTGGTTGATCGCAGCGAGGTCGTTGTTCTTCGGGTGCTCCCAGTCGATCAGCCAGGCCCGGTCGCTGCGCAGTGCTCCCAGCTCGTCGCGATAGTCCACCGGGACGCCCTGGATCAGGT
This sequence comes from Nocardioides sp. T5, assembly GCF_048161455.1. Lineage (NCBI taxonomy): Bacteria > Bacillati > Actinomycetota > Actinomycetes > Propionibacteriales > Nocardioidaceae > Nocardioides > Nocardioides sp. T5. Next base: position 4,560,685 of record NZ_CP182415.1, read on the forward strand.
ACCGGTAGGCGTTCCAGTTCTCCGTCTCCACCAACGGCGACTCGGCGCGCAGCACCGTCCGTACGACGTCGGCCACCGCATCCGGCGAAAGCCGCGGGTTCAGTCGTGCGACGGCAGACGTCAACCGACCAGCCAGTACGACGTCGCGGTAGTCGCCGCGTTCCGAGGCCGGCTCGCCCGGCGCGATGTCAGGACCGTAGACGTGCGGCCACCCCAGCTCGGCGAGGATCTCCAGGACCCAGCGCTCGAGCTCGTCCTCGGTCGGCCCGACCATCACGCCACCGCCAGATCCTCGGACACTCGCACCCGACCCGACATCAAGAGCGGCAGGAGCTCATCACGGGCTGCAGCAACGTCGGATGCGTGCATCTGTGCTGACAGTGCGTCGTCCCAATATGGGCGGATCATCGCATCCAGGTCTTCCCAGGCCGATCGCGCAGGGACATTGACCACCCGGTCCAAGTCCGCGCGCTTGATGTGCCCCATCGTCGTGGCCTTGTCAGCTGCGAGGCTCAGGAAATCCCCCATCAACTCCTCAATGGCCCAAAGGACCAGCCAGTCGGGTACGCCCATGTTCGGGATCACTTTGAAGATGTGCTGGTTCACGAGCCCCTGAGCCCATCGCCACCGCGAGGCGAGCAGGCTGCCCGACCATACGAACAGAATGTCGCCCGGATCGGCCAGATTCTCGGCTGAAGCCCTCACGTCATTAAGCACGGTTGATGAAGTCGGCCCGTTGCGAACCTCGGGGGTACGGATGACTGGAAGGCCATGGGTACCTCCGCCCTTCGTGAAGTTCTTCCCGTTGACGAATGAGGCCAGCGACGACAGCGGAACGGACTCTCTGTCGTGGCGTGCCGCTGCGAGGACCACACGCCAAAGTTCGTCGGCCTGCGCTGCTGCGCGTTCCTCTACCTCGATCAAGTCGTCGAGAACCCCGAGGACCGAGGCGATCCGCCGCTGCTCGCTCAGTGGCGGGAGTGGCACGCGCAGGCCCTTGATGGTCTCGACGGGTCTTGCGAGGCCCGGGACGCCAACGGTCGACACGCCCTGGAGGATCGAGGCTCGCCCAACGGGCGAGCGAAACCAGTAGAAGTAGAACTCTGCGAGTGCCCGCGCGGGGTCCAGCCGCGCCTTGACCTGACTGGTTGAGACCGCATAGCGCGGGAACCGCGGTCCCCGCGGGATCATCGACACTTGCCCAACCGACCCCCGATGGGTGAAGACCAGGTCACCTGGCTGCAGCCGCGACCCCGGCATCGTGTCGGCCAAGTCCTCCGAGATGAACACGAAGTCCTCGTCGCGGAACCGCCAGTCGGCGAGATTCACGCCCCTGACGACGGGGACGCCATCACGAACGTAGTCGTCGCGAACGATCGCACTCCCATATGGCTTCGAGATTGCGCTCTTCTCTGCTGCTGCGATCTCGTCCAAACGAACGACAGGCCACTCATTCATCACGGGCCACCAGCGAATCGAGGGCGGCAATCACCGTCGCCTGCAGCTCCTCGCGCTTCTTAAACCCCTCGCGGATCTCCGCCGACAGTCGAGCGATCTTGACCTCGACCGGCTCGCCGTCGTCCTCGACTTCCTCGCTGCCGGCGTACCGACCGGGGGTGAGGAAGTAGCCGTGCTCGGCGATTTCGGAGGTGGTGACCGAGCGGCAGAAGCCGGGCACGTCGGCGTACTCCTGCCCTTCGCTTGTCTCGGTGCCGCGCCAGGCGTGATAGGTATCGGCGACCCTCATGACGTCGGCCTCGGAGAACGCCCGCAGGGTGCGGGTCTCCATGAAGCCGATCCCACGGGCGTCGATGAAGAGCGTCTCTGCCTGCCTTGGCCGAGTCTTCGCGCCGTTCGCAACACCGGCCTTGTTCTTGGTGAGGAACCAGAGACAGACCGGTATCGCCGTTCCGTAGAACAGCTGTGCGGGGAGCGCGACGATGCATTCAACGACGTCCGCCTCGACCATCGCCTTGCGGATCTCGCCCTCGCCGTTCTGCTGGCTGGAGAGCGAGCCGTTGGCGAGGACCGTGCCGACAGTGCCGGTCGGGGCGCAGTGGTGCAGGAAGTGCTGAAGCCAGGCGTAGTTGGCGTTCTGGACCGGCGGCGCGCCGTACTTCCACCGCACGTCGGTCCGCAGCCGCTCGCCACCCCACTTGCTGTCGTTGAACGGCGGGTTCGCGATCACGAAGTCGGCGCGGAGATCGGGGTGAGCGTCTGCCTGGAAGGAATCGCCCCACTCCGGACCCAGGTTGCCCTCGATGCCTCGAACGGCGAGGTTCATCTTCGCGAGCCGCCAGGTGGTCGGGTTCGACTCCTGACCGAAGACCGACAGGTCGTTGCGGCTGCCGCCGTGTGCGGCCACGAACTTGTCGGCCTGGACGAACATGCCGCCGGAGCCGCAGGCGGGGTCGAGCACGCGCCCGTGGTACGGCTGGAGCATCTCGACGAGTAGCTCGACGACCGAGCGGGGCGTGTAGAACTCACCGGCCTTCTTGCCCTCGTTGGAGGCGAACTGGCCGAGGAAGTACTCGTAGACCCGGCCGAGCACGTCGAGGCCCTTGTACTCCTCAGCAGCGAGGTCCTGTCTAGAGAAGGTGTCGATCAGGCCGCCGATGTTCTCCGGGCTCAGCTCACGCTGGGTGTAGTTCTTCGGCAGGACGCCCTTGAGCGTCGGGTTCTCCCGCTCGATGGCCTCCATCGCGTCGTCGACGCGCTTGCCGATGTCCGGCTGCTTCGCCGCCTTGCGAAGGTCGTCCCAGCGGTGGCCCTCAGGGATCCAGAAGACACCCTCTGCGGTGTACTCGTCGCGATCCTCAAGCACCGACCGCTTCGCCGCGTCGTTCGGCATGAAGTAGTCCGACTCAGGATCGTCGACCAGCCTCGCGAGCTCGCGGTGCCTGACCATGAAAGTGTCCGAGACGTACTTGAGGAAGATCAGGCCGAGGACGACGTGCTTGTACTGGGCGGAGTCCATCTTGCCGCGCAGTTCGTCCGCCGCATCCCACAGCGTCGCCTCGAGACTCTTCGCCGGTTGGGCCCTCTTCTTCGGTGGCACGCGCGTCCTTCACTCGCTGACGGTGTCAGGAGCCATCTTGGCAGCCACCTCCGTCACGACGCCGACGAACCGGCGAGCGATCTAACCACGCAGCGTCGCTCTATCAAGCCGCCTGTGGATCAGGGAGAGCGTCCCGAGCACGTCGAGGGCATCCTGTTCGTCCATTGTCCAGACCGATCGCGGCTGATGAGCCTGGGGATTCCGTATCGAGCTGAACAGCCCCTGCGCCAGGGACGCGACACCACGCTGCTCATTCTTCTCGGTCGCGGTCACGTAGGCGTTCAGGAGGACCTTCGGAGCTGAGCCCAACAGAGCTGCGTCGACGAGTTTGTGGCCGTCCAGGTCGAGGCCGGCCATCGAGCGCAGGCGATGACCCAACAGCTTGATCGACTCGAAGACCGCGTCGTAGTAGTCGGTGCGCAGCCACTCGTCCCTGATGCCGCTCAACACGATCGTGTGGATGCCTCGACTATCAAGGCGAGCTCGCAGCCGAGTCGCCCGAGAGTGGGCGTCGGTGTCGGTCCGTGCCTGCGGGGCCCGGTGGACCCGGCCGTCCTTGCCGACGCCGAGCCCGGACAGCGAGAGCACCTGGCTCAGTGTGTCCCGCGCAACCGCGGCCCTGTCGATTCGATCCAGGGTCCGAGTCGGCGCCATCGCCGTACTGATCAGCGCAACAGTGGCCTTCCCATTCCCGTGCTGGTTCTGGTGAGCGGCGAGGGCGTTGTACAGCCGCTTCCACTTCGTGGTGCCTTCGCCGTCAGGGTCAGCCAGTTTCGCTGTGGTGAGCACCTGCGACAGCTCCGTTCCGGAGTAGAGATCACCGATCGCCTTCGCGACCGCTGTCACGGTCGCGTCATCGAACGGCCGAATCTGAGTCGTCGTCGCCACCAGTGAACCTCAAGGCAATGTCTAGTGATCCAGTGTTGAAAAGATGTTGCGTCGGTTTGGAAAAGTTCGCTGCATCTCGACAACAGTGTTGCCTCAGCCCTGGGCCATGTCCACGAAGCGGGAGTAGTGGCCCTGGAAGGCGACGGTGAGGTCGCGGGTGGGGCCGTTGCGGTGCTTGGCCACGATGAGGTCGGCCTCGCCGGGGCGGGTCGACTCCTTCTCGTAGACGTCGTCGCGGTGGAGCAGGATCACCATGTCGGCGTCCTGCTCGAGCGATCCGGACTCACGCAGGTCGCTCATCATCGGGCGCTTGTCGCCACGCTGCTCGGGACCACGGTTGAGCTGGGACAGCGCGATGATCGGGCACTCGAGCTCCTTGGCGAGGAGCTTGATGTTGCGGGAGAACTCCGAGACCTCGAGCTGGCGGGACTCGACCTTCTTGCCCGAGCTCATCAGCTGCATGTAGTCGATGACGATGAGCTTGAGGTCGTGGCGCTGCTTGAGGCGTCGCGCCTTGGCGCGGATCTCCATCATCGTCATGTTGGGGCTGTCGTCGATGAACATCGGCGCCCCCGAGACCTGGCCCATCTTGCGGGCGAGCTTCTCCCAGTCGTCGTCACGCATGGTGCCGTTGCGGATGTGGTTGAGCGGCACCTTCGCCTCCGCGGAGAGCAGACGCATCATGATCTCCGAGCGCGTCATCTCGAGGCTGAAGAAGACGCTGGTGAGGTTGTTGTGGATCGACGCCGCCCGGCAGAAGTCGAGGGCCAGGGTCGAGTTGTGGGTCGGGATCATCGACCGGCCGGCGAGGTAGAGGTGTTCCTCGTTGTCGACCTGGACGCACCGCACCGGCACGGACTCGATCTTCCTCACGGCAGTGATGTAGCGCTTGCCGATGCGGACAGTGGAGGCGGGACGCTCCTCCTTGTGGAGCAAGGCCTTCCGCTCGAGCAGGAACACGTCGTCAACGGTCGAGAAGTTCAGGATGTAACAGGTCGACGACTCCTCCGAGCGGCCCGCCACCCGCTTCGTCGTTCGGCCGCACCTGTAGCCCAGGCTCACGACGAGCTCGTAGACCGAGTCGGCCAACCGCTCGCTGGTCACCGCGAACTGGACGGACCCCACGCCCTTGACCACAGTGCCGTCGGTGTCGAGCAGACCGGCGAGGAGGTCACGACGTGCCTCCTCCGACGCACGCAGATAGGTGTCAGGAATGTGCTTGTCATTGAGCACACCAGCACCGCGCAGAAGTGCCGTGAAGGATCCGTGCTCCTCCTGACACGAAGCGCAGAGGTAGCTGCCGTGCATGCCGCCGCCACACCCCGGGCAGACACCTCGCTCCGTCGCAACGGTGCGCGGCGTGCGGATGCTGTAGCGCATGTTGCCCTGTGACGTGACGATGTAACCGCGACCTTCGATCCGCATCGGAATCTCGGGCGTCTCGCAGGTGATGCGACCGCCGGCACTGTGACCGTCTCCCAGCCAGGCACCGAGCACGTAGGGGTCGATCGGAAGCACGTCGTCGTGGCCCGACAGGGCGCCCGCGTTGAGCACGGCGTGGTTGGCGCGCTGCTCACGTCCCAGGCGAACCGTCTGTGCGATCTCCTCGGTGGTCACGACGGATGCGTGGATGCGCTGGTTTCGTACCCGGTTGTAGCGGTTGTCGGCCGCCCACTTCGACTTCCGCGCCGCTCGGGTCTCGGTCAGCCACTGGTGCTCGGCATCGGCAACGATCACCGACCCGTCCGAGAACGTGACCTCGTAGCAAGGCCGGTCGACCATCACCTCGGTGGCCGCGACGATGCGGGTGGGGCGGCCATGGGCGTCGTACAGCTCGTCACCGACCTCGACCTCCCCCATCGTGGTCCAGCCGGTCGGCGTCGGCAGCGGAGTGTCCAGGGCGAGCGCCTTGCCCATGGCAGGACGCGCCGCGACGATGATCATCTGGCCCGAGTGGAGACCGTTGGTCAGGTCGTCGAGGTCGGCGAAGCCGGTGGGCACGCCGTAGAGCCCGGCCTCGCGGTTGCCGATCGCCTCGATCTCGTCGAGGACCCCGCTCATGATGTCGCTCAGCGGGGCGTAGTCGACCGCCGCGCGGCGGTCGGTGACCTTGTAGACCTCGGCCTGCGCGTGGTCGACGACGTCGTCGATCTCGCCCTCGCCGGCATAGCCGAGCGCGGCGATGCGGGTGCCGGCCTCGACCAGGCGGCGCAGGATCGCCTTGTCGCGCACGATCTCGGCGTAGTAGCCGGCGTTGGCCGCGATCGGCACGTTGGCCGACAGGGTGTGGAGGTAGGGGGCGCCGCCGATGCGCTGCAGCTCGCCGCGCTTGACCAGCTCGGCCGCCACCGTGATCGGGTCGGCCGGCTCGCCGCGACCGTAGAGGTCGATGATCGCGTCGTGGATGACCTCGTGGGCAGGTCGGTAGTAGTCGACCCCCTTGATCACGTCGACGACGTCGGCGATGGCGTCCTTGGACAGCAACATCGAGCCGAGCACGCTCTGCTCCGCCGCGTTGTCCTGGGGAGGCGTCCGGTCGCCCGCCGAGCGCGGCGACTGGCCGGGCTCGTAGGCCGCCGGTCCGTCGCCCCAGGCCTCGTCGGTGTCCCCCTCGAAGGTGACGCTCACCGGTGCTCCCTCCCACTCGCTAGGCCTCGCTCGGGTCCGCTGACCACGACGTTAGGGACGACCTCCGACATCGGACCGACATCGCTGCCGGCTTCGCTCGCACCCGAGTTCCACCAGCCGGTCCAGCACTGGTTTCGCGCAGGACGGTACGTGCTCCCCACCCCCGGTGGGAAGCCGACGACCCCGAGTTATCCACAGGGTCTGTGGAGAAGGTGGGGGCGGCCGTGGACGACACGCTGGTCCAGGTGCACACACCGTGGAACACCCTGTGGACGCACGGGGGAAATCTATCCGGCTCAGGGCTCTGACCTGCGCAAACGTCGCACACACCCTGTGGACACGAAATTGTTGCCTGACAGGACCGTTCATCCGTCCGTCATCTGGGAGATGCCTGCCGCCGGGTCGCCCTCCTGCCACGAACGGCGCCGCCGCGCCGTCATCCACACGGCCATGCACAGGTAGTTCCAACGGGCTATGTACGTCGATGCACAACCGTCGCTATGCCGCCCCGGAATCGGCGGAGAATGCCGGGTTCCTAGGGTGAACCTGTGAAGGCCGCGCACCGGGAGGCAGACCGGGAGTCACACCGGGAGACGGACCGCGAGATCCTGCGGCTGGCCGTCCCGGCCTTCCTCGCCCTCGTCGCCGAGCCGCTCTTCCTGCTCTCCGACGCCGCCATCGTCGGCCACCTCGGCACACCGGAGCTCGCCGGCCTCGGCGTCGCCGCGGTGGTCCTGCAGACGGTGGTCGGGCTGTGCGTCTTCCTCGCCTACGGCACCACCGCGAGCGTCGCCCGCCACCTCGGCGCAGGCGACCTGCGCGCCGCGCTCGCGCAGGGCATCGACGGGGTGTGGCTCGCCGTCCTCATCGGCGTCCTCGCCACCGCCGGTGGCATCGCGCTCACCCCGGCGCTCGTCGGCGTCTTCGACACCGGGGCCGAGGTGGCCGGGCACGCGGAGACCTACCTCACGATCGCCTTCCTCGGCACCACCCCGCTGCTGATCATGCTCGCCGCGACCGGCGTGCTCCGCGGCCTGCAGGACACGCGTACGCCGCTGCTGGTCGCGGTCGTGGGCAACGGGCTCAACATCGTCCTCAACCTCGTCCTCGTCTACGGCTTCGGACTCGGGATCGCCGGCTCGGCCATCGGCTCGGTCCTGGCCCAGGTCCTCAGCGCGGGATGGCTCCTCGCCGTCGTGGTCCGCGCGGCCCGGGAGCACGACGCACCGATGAGCCCCGACCGCGCCGGCATCGCCGCCGCCGCCCACGCCGCGGTCGCGCTCGTCATCCGCACCCTGGCGTTGCGGGCCTGCCTGCTCGTGGGCACCTACGCGGTGACCCGGGTGGGCACCGGGGCCACCGACGTCAACGTCGCCACCCACCAGATCGCCATCACGCTCTGGAGCTTCCTCGCCTTCGGCCTCGACGCGATCGCGATCGCCGCCCAGGCGCTCACCGGTCGCGCCCTGGGCAGCGGCGACGTCGAGGGCACCCGCCGCCTCACCCGCCGGATGGTCCGGTGGGGATGGGGCAGCGGCATCGTCGCCGGCGTCGGGCTGGCGGCCGTGTCCCCGTTCGTCGGTGCGCTCTTCACCACCGACCCCGCGGTGCGCGACCTGCTCGTGCCGGTGCTGCTGGTCGCCGCGATCGGCCAGCCGGTCGCCGGCGTGGTCTTCGTCCTCGACGGGGTGCTCATCGGAGCCGGCGACGGCGCCTACCTCGCGTGGGCCGGCCTCGTGGTGCTGGCGGCGTACGCCCCCGCCGCGCTCTGGGCGGCCACCCTGCCCCACGGCCTGGTCGCGGTCTGGGTCGCGATGACGGTCGTCTTCATGGGCGCGCGCGGCGTCCTGCTCTCGTGGCGGGCACGCGGCGACCGGTGGCTCGTGACCGGAGCCGCCTCCGCTCGTTGACCCCGGTGAGGGCGCACGGGAGCGCGCCGGACCCGAGGGAGGACCCATGGATCGACTCCGCACCGCGAGCCGGCTGGCCGTGCTGGGACTGCTGGGCGGCGCCCTGGTGCCGCTGGCCGCGGCACCGGCAGGCGCCACCCCGGGCTGCGTCGACGAGACGGCGCCGAGCCTCCTGCAGGACGGCTGCGACGACAGCACCCCGCCCGAGACCACCCTGACGCCGTCCACGGCGCCCAACGCCGCCGGTCTCGTGACCGTGTCGACCATGTCCTTCACCCTCGGGTGGCAGGTCACCGACGGCGACCCCGGGCCGTTCGGCCTCGAGTGCCGCCTGACCGGCGGCCCGCAGGCCCACGACTGGCGCGCCTGCACCAGCCCGGTGACGTACGCCGACCTGCCCGACGCCGCGGCGGGCACCTACGTCCTCGAGGCCAGGGCCGTGGACCTCGGTGACCGGGCCCGCACCCCCGACACCGCTCCGCTGCTCCCGCCCACGGTGCCCGACACCCCCGACGAGGACCCGACGCCGGCGACCTTCACGTGGGGCCAGGACACCCGGGCGCCCTTCGTCTTCGTCACCGGCACGTCCTACGACGAGATCACCCCGACCCAGCCCGTCGTGACCGGAGCGAGCGTGCCGATCCGGCTGAACAGCAGCGAGGCGGGCTCGCGCTTCGAGTGCACCGACAACGACCGGCCCGTCGCCTGCACCGGCGGCCGGTGGCAGCTCCCCGACCCGACCGCAGGACGGCACCGCTTCTCCGCCCGCACGATCGACGCCGCCGGCAACGCCAGCAGCTGGTCGCCGACGATCGAGTTCTTCGTGCCGCGCGACCTCACCCGTCAGCGCGGCTGGAAGAAGGTCACCGGCTCGGGCTACGTCGACGGCGACGCGGTGAGGACGTCCCGCCGGGGTGCCCGCCTCGTGCTCCCGCGAACGAGGGTCGGCGAGCTCCGGCTCCTCGCGGCGACGGGCCGGGGCCACGGCAAGGTGCGCGTGCGCGTCGGCAAGCGGGCCTGGCACGTGGTGGACCTGTCCGGGCCGAAGACGTCGTCGGAGCAGCTCGTCGTCATCGACCGCTACTCCGGCATCCGGTCGGGGCGGATCGTCATCGAGTCGTTGAGCGCCCGGCCGGTCGTCCTCGACGCCGTCGTCGCGCGGCCCAACCGTTTTCCCGCCGCGCCCCGATGACCGCCGCACGACACTGCTGTATTACAGCCTCGTTACAGGAGAACTTTCACCGACGAATTCGTTGACAGCAGATGCTGGAGTGACTTGGGATACAGGGGCTCCACCCTCTGCTGACTTGCTCGGCACCCATTCGCTCTCGGGGTCTCGTTGTCGCGCGGTCAGACCATTTCAGTCGAACGGGAGATCCGCGTGATCCGTCGTACCATCGCGGCCGGCGCTGCCACCAGCGTCGCTGCCGCACTCCTCGTGCCGTGGGGGACGGCTGCCCACGCAGCCGACCTCGACCCCGGCCAGCTCAAGCCGGAGAAGGCATCGCCGGCCAAGGCCCTCGAGAAGGGCACCGTGCTCGACCTCGGCACCGGCAAGAAGGCCGAGACCTACATCGTCCAGCTGGACGCTCCCGCAGTCCCGACCCGCGCCAGCGCGGCGGGCCGCGGTGAGGCCGGCACGCAGTCGGAGTCGGCCTACCGCCAGGACCTCAAGTCCGAGCAGGCCGACCTGGTCTCGTCCATCTCCCGGGTGACCGACGGCAACGCGAAGGTGCTCTACCGCTACACCGAGGCCATCAACGGCATCGCGGTGCAGCTCACCCGCGCGCAGGCGCAGAAGGTCGCGCGGATCGACGGCGTCGCCGCCGTCCAGGTCGACTTCGAGCGCGAGCTCACCACCGACAAGGGCCCGGAGTGGATCGGCGCGCCCACCGTGTGGGACGGCTCCAACGTCCCGGCGGGCTTCGAGGGCAACAAGGGCGAGGGCGTCATCGTCGGCATCCTCGACTCCGGCCTCAACCCGGCCAACCCGTCGTTCGCCGACGTGGTGCCGGAGGAGGACGGCGGTGACGGCTACGACCACACCAACCCCCTCGGTGCCGGCAACTACCTCGGCATGTGCGACCCCGACAACGCGGAGCAGTACGTCGCCGACTGGGGCTGCAACGACAAGCTGATCGGCTACTACAACTTCGAGAACCCCGCCGCCGGCGGCGACCCGAAGGACGACGTCTACGACGACGACGGCCACGGCAGCCACACCGGCAGCACGACCGCCGGCAACCAGGTCGACGCCACCGCGCTCGCCGAGGGCGGCGACTTCTCCGTCACCAGCACGATCAAGGGCGTCGCGCCCCACGCCAACATCATCGGCTACGACGTCTGCGACGGCGGGTGCCAGGGCTACTCGATCCTCGCCTCGATCAACCAGGCGATCATCGACGACGTCGACGTCATCAACTACTCGATCGGCTCGAGCGCCGCGTCGAACCCGTGGACCGACGCCGACGCGGTGGCGTTCCTCAACGCCCGCGCCAACGGCATCCACGTGGCCACCTCCGCCGGCAACGCCGGACCCGGTGCCGCCACGATCGGCGGCCCCGGCGACGTGCCGTGGATGACGAGCGTCGGTGCGACCACCCACGACCGCAAGTACGTCTCCTCGGTCGTCGACATCACCGCGACCGACGAGGCCACGCGGCCCGACATCGCCGGTACCGGCCTCTCCGGCCCCACCGACGGCTCCTTCCCGCTCGTGTACGCCGGTGACTTCGGCAACGCGCTCTGCGGTGCCCCGACCGACGCGCCTCCCGGGACCGGCACCACGTTCCCGGCCGGCACCGACTTCACCGGAAAGATCGTCATCTGCGACCGCGGCGGCAACGGCCGGGTCGAGAAGGGCGTCAACGTCGAGGCCCTCGACGCCGAGGGCATGATCCTCGCCAACGACCAGGCCAGTGGGAACTCGCTCAACGGTGACGCGCACGCCCTGCCGACGGCGCACATCAGCTACGCCGACGGCCAGGCCCTGAAGCAGTTCATGGCCGACCACCCGGGCACCGAGGCCGCGCTCTCCGGCGCCGTCGCCGACGTCGACCCGGCCAACGGCGACATCATGGCCGCGTTCTCCAGCCGCGGACCCAACCGTGCGGTCTCCTCGATCAGCCCGTCCGTCTCGGCGCCCGGCGTGGACATCCTCGCCGCTGCCGGCGTGGACAACAGCGTCGAGTGGCACTTCATCTCCGGCACCTCGATGGCCAGCCCGCACACCGCCGGAGCGCTCGCGCTCCTCAAGGGCATGCAGCTCGACCTCCCCGAGGCCGACCAGTGGACCCCCGCCGAGGCCCAGTCCGCGCTGATGACCACGTCGGAGCGCGAGATCACCGACTCCGACGGCACCGCCGCCGACTGGTTCGACATGGGCTCGGGTCGCATCGAGCTGCGCCGCGCCGCGAAGGCCGGCCTGGTGCTCGACGAGACCCTCGCCGGCTACCAGGGCGCGGACCCCGCCACCGGCGGGGACGTCCGCGACCTCAACACCGCGAGCATGGCCGACGACGAGTGCCTCCAGTCCTGTGACTGGACCCGCACCTTCACCGGCACCGCCACCGGCGCCGGCACGTGGGACGTCTCGGTGGAGAACCTGTCCGACGGTGTCACCCTCACCACCGACGTCGACTCGATCGAGGTGACCGACGGCGGCACGGCCGACGTCGCCGTCACCGCGACCATCGACGCCGGGATGCCCACCGACGAGTGGCTGTTCGGCACCCTGGTGCTCACGCCGCCCGCCGGCTCGGAGGCTCCGACCGCCCACCTGCCCGTGGGCGTCCTGCCCTCGGCGGGCGTGCTGCCGAGCTCGATCGACATCACCACGCGTCGTGACGCCGGCTCGCAGGTGGAGGACGGCCTCGAGGCCGTCGCCATCTCCGACCTGCAGGTCGAGGCCAGCGGGCTCGTGCCCGAGGACCGGGTCGAGCTCACCGTCCCGCTGGACACCACCAACGGTGACCCCTACGACGGCAACGGCACGCACGTCGAGATGGTCGAGGTCCCCGCCGGCGCCACCAGCCTCATCGCGAAGCTGGAGGACCCGACGGCACCCGACTTCGACCTCTACGTCGGCACCGGTGAGGTGTCCGCGGCCAACGAGGTCGCCATGAGCGCCAGCGCGGGCTCCAACGAGTCGGTCGAGATCGCCAACCCCGAGCCGGGCACCTACTGGGTCCTGGTGCAGAACTGGGAGGCCAGCACGGCCGGCGGCAGCGACACCACCGACCTGGTGACCGCCGTGGTCGCCGGCGACCAGGGCAACCTGCGCGCCGAGGGCCCCGAGGGTGACCTTCCCGCCGCCACGCCGTTCTCGCTCCGCACCTTCTGGGACGAGGACGCCATGGAGGCCGGCCAGACCTGGCACGGCACCCTGACGCTCGGCACCTCGCCGTCCACCCAGGGCGACATCGGTGTCGTCCCGGTGACCATCGAGCGGGTGGCCGACGACGTGACCAAGTCGGCGGACGTGACCGAGGCGGCTCCGGGTGACACCGTCACCTACACCGTCGACGTCGCGCCCAACGTCACGCGTGAGGACCTGCGCTACACCATCACCGACACGCTGCCGGACGGTGCGACGTACGTCGAGGGCTCGGCCACCGACGGCGCGACCGTCGAGGACGGGGTCGTGTCGTGGACCGGTGAGCTCGCGTCGACCTACGGCGAGGAGGGCAACTACACGCTCACGACGAGCGCCGAGGACCCCGAGGCCTGTGCGCCCGGCTACCTCGACCTCGCCTCCCTGGGCATCCCGGCCCAGTCGGCGGTCGTGGGCGACACGGAGACCTTCTCCACCTTCGGCACCGGCACGTTCGGCTTCTACGGCGAGTTCCAGCAGGGCCTGACCTTCTCCGACGACGGGTTCCTCGTCTACGGGGACGGCTACGCCGGATCGCCCTGGATCCCACAGGCCGTGCCGAACGCCGCGACGCCGAACAACGTCGCCGCGCTGCTCTGGCAGGACATGGAGTTCCGCTACGACGCCGGGACCGGAGCCGGTGTGTCGCTGGCCAGCACGGCGTCGGCCAACGGCAACTCCACGCTCGACCCGGGCGAGATCGCCATCATCGAGTACGACGACATGCGCCTCTACGACGACGAGGCCGGTGACGGTGGCTCGCTCGACATGCAGGTGATCGCCACTGCGGGGAGCAACGACCTCGTCTTCGTCTACGACAACGTCGAGGCGGGTCCGCTCCTGGACGGCGCCACCATCGGCACGGAGAACGCCGACGGCTCGGTGGGGGCGGCACTCGTCAACGCCGGCGATGCGAGCACCGTCCTCGAGGACGACCTCGCGGTCTGCGCGACGTACTCCGAGCCGGCGGCGGAGGGCGCGAGCTTCTCCTACCAGGTGACAGTCGACCCGACCATCGGTGCCAAGGACCTGACCAACAAGGTGGTCCACACGACCGACGACCCGGGTGCCAAGCCCGCTTCGGCGCGTCACACCGTGAAGATCACGGGCGCGGCCGCCAGCTCCTTCGTGGCGCTGTCGCTCGACCCGACCACCATCCAGACCGGTGGCACCACCACCGCGACGGCGCAGGTGTTCGGCACCAGCGCGACCGCGCCCACCGGCACCGTCGAGTTCTGGGCGGGAGACCGCAAGGCCGCTTCCGCGGTGCTCGACGCGGCTGGCCGGGCCACGGCGCAGCTGACGGGCTTCTCCGCCGCGGGGACCGTCCCCGTGACGGCGCGGTACGTCGCCGAGGCTCCGTACTCCAGCTCCACGTCGGCGCCGGTCAACCTGGTCGTGTCGAAGGGCGCGGAGGCCCCGGCCAAGGTCCGGTCCAAGATCTTCCCCAAGATGGTGAAGCCCCTGGAGGTCCGGACCAAGGTCAAGCTGCGCATGACGGTGCGGGCCAAGGACGTCACCCCCACCGGTGAGGTCAAGGTCGTCCTGAAGGGTGCCGGGAAGAAGAAGACCTGGACGGTCGAGCTCAACAAGCGCGGCAAGGCCAAGGTCACGCTGCCGAAGTTCAAGCGGACCGGCAAGGTCAAGGTCCGCATCAAGTACTCCGGTGACGCAGCGGTCGAGTCCAGCAAGAAGAAGATCAAGTTCACCGTCGTCGATCGCAGGAACGTGCGATGAGGTGAGGTAGCAGGAACCGTGAGGGGGCCGTCGGTGGTGACACCGGCGGCCCCTTCGTCGTCCCCCGGAACGACCGCTGCCGACCGCCCGTCAGACTGCCATGATGACCACGACGCGACGCCCCGCCCTGCTGCTGGCGGCCTGCACCCTCCTGGTGGCGTGCGGCGCGCCGGACCGATCGCCGAGCACCGAGGAGACCGCCGTGGACCCCAGCCCGTCGTCCAGCCCGCCCTCGCCCAGCCCGTCGTCCGGGCCCTCGGGTGGCGCCGCACGCCCCGACGTCGTACAAGCTGTCGACGACCTCGCCGCCGCGCTCGGCGTCGACGCGGGTGACGTCGAGGTGGTCTCGGTCGAGGAGGTCACCTGGCGCGACGGCAGCCGCGGCTGCGCCCAGCCCGGGATGGCGTACACCCAGGCGCTGGTCGACGGCTCACGGATCACGCTGCGCGCCGGGGGGCGGACCTACGAGTACCACGCCGGCGGCAGCCAGCCGCCCGCGCGCTGCGACAAGCCGACCGAGTGACCGAGTCCTGACCGATTCCTGTCCCGGGTCCTGATCGGGTCCTGACCGGTCCCGGACGCACCACGGCCCGCCACCCCTGAGGGGCGGCGGGCCGTGGTGGTGTCGTACGTCGGTCGCGTCAGGCGGGAACGACGTTGAGGGCCACCGTGGCGGACACCTCGTCGTGCAGCTTGACGGTCACCTCGTGGGCGCCGAGCGACTTGATGGGGTTGGCCACCACGATCGTGCGGCGGTCGACCTTCTCGCCGGAGACGTCCGTGATGGCGTCGGCGATCTCGGTGGTGGTGACGGCGCCGAACAGGCGGCCGCCCTCACCGGAGCGGACCTTCACGTTGACCGCGTTGGCCTCGAGCTTGGCCTTGACGTCCTTGGCGTGGTCCTCGTCGCGCACCGCGCGGGCCGTGCGGGCGGACTTGATCGACTCGATGGTCTTCTCGCCGCCGCGGGTCCAGCGGATGCCGAGGCCACGGGGAACGAGGTAGTTGCGGCCGTAGCCGTCCTTGACCTCGACCACGTCACCGGGAGCACCGAGGCCGTCGACCTCCTGGGTCAGGATGAGCTTCATCGTCCGTGCTCCTCTCAGCGACCGGTGGACGTGTAGGGCAGCAGCGCCAGCTCGCGCGCGTTCTTGACGGCGATGGCCACGTCGCGCTGGTGCTGGACGCAGTTGCCGGTCACGCGACGGGCGCGGATCTTGCCGCGGTCGGAGATGAACTTGCGGAGCAGGGTGGTGTCCTTGTAGTCGACACCGGTCGCCTTCTCCTTGCAGAACTGGCAAACCTTCTTCTTGGGCTTGCGCAGAATTGCCTTGGCCATTGTGGTGCTCCCTTTCAGTGAGCCCGGCCCTGAAGGCAATCAGGGACGGAATGGAATGAATGTCGTTGCTTGATGTTCCGGATCAGAACGGGGGCTCGTCGTTGCCGCCGTTGACCCCGGGCGTGGCCCACGGGTCCTTGGCCGGCGCGGACTGTCCGCCACCCTGCTGGCCCTGGGACTGACCGCCCCAGCCGCCGCCACCCTGCTGCGAGGGGGCCGGGGTCGCCCACGGGTCGTCGGCCGGAGCGGACTGCTGCCCGCCACCGCCACCGCCACCGGAGTAACCCCCGCCGCCGCCGCCACCCGAGTAGCCGCCACCGCCGCCCTGCCGCGTCGTCTTGGTGACCTTCGCCGAGGCGCTTCGCAGCGACGGGCCCACCTCCTCGACGTCGATCTCGAAGACGGTGCGCTTCTCACCCTCGCGGGTCTCGTACTGGCGGGACTTCAGGCGACCCTGGACGATCACGCGCATGCCCCTCTGGAGGGACTCGGCGACGTTCTCCGCGGCCTGACGCCACACAGCGCAGGAGAGGAACAGCGTGTCGCCGTCCTTCCACTCGTTGCTCTGGCGGTCGAAGGTGCGCGGCGTCGACGCGATCCGGAAGTTGGCCACGGGGGCCCCCGAGGGGGTGAACCGCAGCTCCGGGTCGTCGACGAGGTTGCCGATCACGGTGATGGTGGTCTCGCCTGCCATGTCAGGGTCTCCTCAGAATGCTGCTGTGCAGGTTGATCCGGGTTGCTCCCGGTGATGAGCCCATCAAACAGGCACTCACCGACAGCGGGAAGGGTCTATCCACAGACGCCGGAGGGCGCTCAGTGGGCGTCGGGACGCATGACCTTCGTGCGCAGGATCGACTCGTTCAGCGTGAGCTGGCGGTCGAACTCCTTGACCGTCGCGGGCTCGGCCGTCAGCTTGACGACGGCGTAGATGCCCTCGGCGTTCTTCTTGATCTCGTACGCCATCCGGCGACGACCCCACACGTCGAGCGACTCGATCGAGCCACCGTCCTTGCGGATCACGTTGAGGTACTTGTCGAGCGACGGCTCGATGGTGCGCTCGTCGAGACTCGGGTCGAGGATGACCATCACTTCATAGGCACGCATAGCGGTCTCCACCTCCTCTGGGCTAGAGCGGCCACGGGCTCTCCGTGGCAGGAGGACTGTGCGTTCGCGGCGGGAGTACGACGTGGGTCGTGCGCCGCGGTCGCCCGAAGGCAACCGGAGAAGGTTACCAGCGCACGGACCCGCGGCCGGAATCGTCGTACGGCGCCTGTGGAGGAGCGCCGGACCGGCTCCCGGGCGGGCTAGCGTCGAGAGGTGCGCGCGACCACCTCCTCGTGGACCTCCTCGTGGACCGCCCCACGGACCTCCACGGTGGTGGCGGGCCGCTACCGGCTGCTCGACCAGGTGGGGGCCGGCGGGATGGGCTCGGTGTGGCGCGCGCACGACCTGCGCACCGGGGACGACGTCGCGCTCAAGGTCCTCGGACGACACAGCTCCGCACTGCTGGCCAGGTTCGTGCGGGAGCAGGCCGTCCGCGTGCGGCACCCGCACGTCGTGGCCCCGCACGGCTGGGCCGCCGAGGACGGCCTGGTCGTGCTCGCGATGGAGCTCGTGACCGGCGGGTCGGTGGCCGACCTGCTGCGCGAGCACGGCCCGCTCGACGCAGGCACCTGCGGCCTGCTCGTCGAGCAGCTGCTGCTCGGCCTCGCGGCCGTGCACGGGGCCGGGCTGGTGCACCGCGACGTCAAACCGGCCAACCTGCTCCTCGAGGCCACGGGGGACGGGCCGCCCCACCTGCGCCTCGGCGACTTCGGCGTCGCCGCGCCCGTCGCGGACCGACGCTTCACCACGGTGCCCGGCGCCATCGGCACCGACGGCTACATGGCGCCCGAGCAGGCGCGGGGAGCCCCGCCGGAGCCGACCCAGGACCTCTACGCGGTGGGGCGCGTGGCCCTCGAGCTCCTCACCGGCGAGCCGCCCGCGCGGCAGGGCGCCATCCCGTCGCACCCGTTGCGTCCGCTCGTCGAGCGGCTGCTGGTGGCCGATCCCGAGCAGCGCATCGCGACCGCCGACGCGGCGCTGCGCCTGCTCCGCCGGCTCCCGGTGCCGGAGGCCGCCGGCCCGCCGGTGCCCGACCGGCTGGGACCGCCCCCGCGCGGACGGCGTACGACGTCGCGGGCGCGCGCCGTGGACTGGGTCGGGTGGGTCGCGGTCGCGGGCCTCGCGGGCGTGGTCGTCGGGTGTCTGTGGGTCCTCCTAGGCTGGACCGCATGACCAGCACCCTCGCCATCGGCGCCCACGTCGAGCAGACCGACCCGATCGCCGAGGCGCTCGCCCGGGACACCTCGCTGGTGCAGTTCTTCCTGGGCGACCCCCAGGGATACAAGGGCCCCGAGGTCCGGTTCGCGGGCGGCGCGGAGGGGCTGCGGGCGGCGGCCGAGGAGGCCGGCGTCGACCTCTACGTCCACGCCCCCTACGTGGTCAACGTCGCCACGACCAACAACCGCATCCGGATCCCGAGCCGCAAGCTGCTGCAGCAGCACATGGACGCGGCGGCCGCGATCGGCGCGAAGGGGCTCATCGTGCACGGTGGCCACGTCAACAAGAGCGACGACCCGGCCGTCGGCTTCGACAACTGGCGCAAGGCGATCGAGGCGACCGACATCAAGGTGCCGCTGCTCATCGAGAACACCGCCGGCGGCGACAACGCCATGGCCCGCCACCTCGACCGCATCGCCGGCGTCTGGGACGCGATCTCGTCGGCCGAGGGCGCGGACGACGTCGGGTTCTGCCTCGACACCTGCCACGCCTGGGCGGGCGGCATCGAGCTCGCCGACGCGGTCGAGAAGGTCCGCGGGATCACCGGGCGCATCGACCTCGTCCACGCCAACGACTCGCGCGACACCTTCGGCTCCGGCGCCGACCGCCACACCAACTTCGGTCACGGCCACCTCCCGGCCGACGAGTTCGCCGGTGTCGTGCGCGAGGCCGGCGCCCCCGTGATCTGCGAGACGCCGGGCGGTGCGGCGGAGCACCAGGCCGACTTCGCCTGGCTCCGCGAGCACCTCTGATCAGCCGACGGGCTGTGCCGTGACCACCACGTTGCTGCGGTAGCCCGTGCCGTCCCAGTCCTCGCACGTGATCAGCACCAGCCGGCCCGGGCCGGTCCGGCCGAACACGTCGGCGCTGCGCCGGGCCAGCTCGTCGCGGCTCAGCACCTCGACGGTGCCGACGCGGTAGGTGAGGGTGTCCGCACCCGAGCCCACCGTCACCCGGTCGCCGGGAGTCAGCGTCTCGAGGTCGTCGAAGGCCCCGCCACCGGTGTGCACGGTGTGACCCGTCACGACCGCGGCGCCCCGGGCTGCCCCCGGCCGCGCGCCATCCGCCCACCACCCGACCTGCTGGGGGTCCGACGGCGGGGTCAGCACCCCGTCGACGGTGCGGATGGGGGTCACCGGCGCCTCGACCCCGAGGGCCGGTACGACGACCACCTGGGGTCGCACGCCGGCTGCCGCCGCCGGGGCGGGGGACGGCACTGACGGACCGGACGGCGCGGACGCCGGCGCGCCGGTGGGCCCGGCCACCCGGATCGCGGGCGGCGGCGCCGCCTGCACTGCCGGCGCCGGCACGGGTGCCGTCGCCTCGAGTCCCCCGCCCGCCAGAAACAGCCCACCCACGACGAGCGCGGGTGCGGCTGCTCCCAGCAGGAGCGTCGTCAGTCGACGACGACGACGGGTGTCAGCCACGGACGCGGAGCCACCCCAGTCGGGCGAGCGCCCCACCGACGAGCACCATCAGCAGGCCCAGCAGGGCCTCCATCGGGCTGGGGCCGACCGGCGTCGCTCCCGCGGCGCCGGCGTTGACGGCCGTGGGGAGCTGCTGCGACTGCGGCGACGAGGACGACGGGCTGGTGCTGTCGTTCGAGCCGGCACCCGAGTCGCCGTCGTCACCGAAGGCCTGGACGCCCAGCACCTCGGGCGACTCGGTGTCCTCGGCCTCCTGCGGCTGCTCCACCGGCGGAGTGGCCGGCGGGGTCGTCGGCGGAGTGGCCGGCGGGGTCGTCGGCGGGGTCGTCGGCGGGGTCGTCGGCGGGGTCGTCGGCGGGGTCGTCGGCGGGGTCGTCGGCGGGGTCGTCGGCGGGGTCGTCGGCGGGGTCGTCGGCGGGGTCGTCGGCGGGGTCGTCGGCGGAGTCGTCGGCGGAGTCGTCGGCGGAGTCGTCGGCGGAGTCGTCGGCGGGGTCGTCGGCGGGGTCGTCGGCGGGGTCGTCGGCGGAGTCGTCGGCGGAGTCGTCGGCGGGGTGCCGCATCCCTCCACCCAGAAGACCTTGTGCTTGACCGTCGCCCCGTTGGACTCGGGCGTGTTGATGGTGAGCTTCACGTGGTAGCCCTGCTGCGGGTGCGGCGCTCCGGTGAAGGACAAGGTGTAGGCCTGCGACCCGTCGATGCCGCCGTTGCCGGCGCCGTTCCCGGGGTCGTTGTCGAGCTGGACGGTGGTGTCACCCGCGACGCTCATGCCCACGCCGGTGGTGGGCGCCTGCTCCTCGAAGAGGACCGTCGAGGTCACCCCGGCGTCGAAGCCGTACCACTCGAGCTGGAAGGTGCACCCGACGTGCGGGTGGTTGTTCGGGATGGCGTCGATGTCGCCATACGGGGCGACCTTCACGGTGCCGTTGTTGCCGGGAGGCCCCGCGGTTGCGGCGAGCGGGGCGGCGGCGACCGTCCCCAAGCAGATCAGTGCGGCCAGGCCCAGTCGTGGAGCGAGGCGGTAGTGGTCGGTAGAGCTCATGCTGGTGTCCCCCAAGGGTTGAGTGCGGCGCGAGGTGCGCCGTCGGTGGCAGGGGCGCGGCGGCATCGTCCCCACGGGCCGCTCTGCTCCCCCACTTGTGCAACGTCCTGCCGTACCCGACTGCTACGGCCCCATAGCGGATTGCGGCCAACCTTGTGAGCGTCTTGACGATCTTCTGACGATCACCGGACGAACTCTCCTGTTCTCCACCCCCACAGGCGGTCCACGCGAGGACGGTCCCGACGAAGTCGCCACCGCGGGGCAACCAAACGGGGGTGCCCTGCGTCTCTACCGGTGAAGGGACCAGACACGTACGGGGGTCGTGTCTGGTCCCTTGTAATCTCTCCGGGGTGACGACCCCCCTGACGCTGCGCCCCATCTCCACCCAGCAGCACCGTGACCTCATCGCGAGCCGGTCGTCCGCCAGCTTCCTCCAGACCCCGGGCTGGGCGAGCGTGAAGGCCGAGTGGCGCTCGGAGTCGCTCGGGTGGTTCCGCGGCACCGAGCTCGTCGGCGCGGCCCTCGTCCTCTACCGCCAGCTGCCGAAGGTGAGGCGCTACCTCGCCTACCTCCCCGAGGGTCCGGTCATCGACTGGTCCGACGACGACCTCGGCTCGTGGCTGGGGCCGATGGTCGCCCACCTCAAGCAGGAGGGTGCCTTCGCCGTGCGCATGGGCCCGCCCGTCGTCACCCGCCGCTGGTCCGCCGATCAGGTCAAGGCCGGCATCGCCGACGAGTCCGTGCGCCGGCTCGGCGACGTACCTCCCCTCGAGCGCACGCAGGACGGCGCCCGCGTGGTCGCGCAGCTGCACGAGCTGGGGTGGCAGCAGCAGTCCGCCGAGGGCGGCTTCACCGCCGGGCAGCCGCAGTTCAACTTCCAGGTCCCGCTGGTGGACCAGGACGGCCAGCCGCGCAGCGAGGACGCGGTCCTCAAGGGCATGAACCAGCTCTGGCGCCGCAACATCAAGAAGGCCGACAAGGCCGGCGTCGAGGTCACCCTGGGCGAGCGCACCGACCTCAAGGCGTTCCACGACCTCTACGTCCACACCGCCGAGCGCGACCACTTCACCCCGCGCCCGCTGTCCTACTTCGAGACGATGTACGACGCCCTCGCCGCCGAGGACCCCGGCCGCATCCAGGTGTGGCTGGCCCGCCACGAGGGCGACCTCGTCGCGGCCACGATCGGGATCCGCGTCGGGACCCACGCCTGGTACTCCTACGGCGCGTCCTCCACCGAGAAGCGGGAGGTCCGCGGCTCCAACGCCGTCCAGTGGGCGATGATGCGCCACGCCCTCGACGCCGGCGCCCACGTCTACGACCTGCGCGGCATCACCGAGACCCTCGACGCGGACGACCCCCACGTCGGGCTGATCCAGTTCAAGGTGGGCACGGGCGGCGAGGCGGTCGAGTACGCCGGTGAGTGGGACCTCCCGGTCAACCGCGCCATCTACAAGGCGTTCCAGCTCTACCTGGCCCGGCGCGGGTGAGGCGCGCATGAGCCTGGTCCTGCGGGTCGACGGCGAGCGCTGGCGCTCCCACCTGCTCCAGACGGTCCGCACCCACCCGGGCATCGTGCCGGTGGCGAAGGGCAACGGCTACGGCCTGTCCGTCGGTCGCCTCGCGCGGCGGGCACAGTGGCTTGCCGACCACGCCGGTGACACCGGGGCCCCGGTGGACACGGTCGCGGTGGGCACCTACGACGAGGTGGCCGAGGCGGCGAGCCGCTACGCGGGCGACCTCCTCGTGCTCACGCCGTGGCGTCCCTTCGGTGCGGCGCTCGACCTCGACCCGCGACTCGCGTCCCGTGTGGTGCACACGGTCAGCCGCCCCGAGGACCTGGTGGCCCTGCGCGAGCGCGACCCCGACGCCCGGTTCGTGCTGGAGCAGCTGACCTCCATGCTGCGCCACGGGATGACCCGTCGCGGCCTCGCCGCGGCCGCCGCGACGCTCGGTCCGGCGCGCAGCGACCGGCGCGGCCTGTGCGGCGTCGCCATGCACCTCCCGCTCAACACCACCTCGCACCTCGGCGAGGTGACCCGTCTCATCAACGACGTCGTGGCTTCCGGCCTGCCGACGCGCACCGTCTTCGTCTCCCACCTCACCGAGGCCGAGCTCGACCAGCTGGCGACGACCTACCCCGACTTCACGGTGCGTCCCCGCATCGGCACCGACCTCTGGCTCGGCGACCGGGGGGCCCTCTCGGTGACCGCGACGGTCCTCGACGTCCACGAGGTCGATCGCGGCGACACCTTCGGCTACCGGGGACGCAGCGCGCCCAAGCAGGGCCACATCGTCGTCGTGAGCGGCGGCACCGCGCACGGCATCGGCCTGGAGGCGCCGACCGGCGACCAGTCGCTCAAGGCACGCGCCGCGACGCTGGCACGAGGCGGCCTGGACGCCGTCGGCTTCGTGCGCTCCCCGTTCTCCATCGACGGCAAGCAGCGGCTCTTCGCCGAGCCGCCCCACATGCAGGCGTCGATGCTGTTCGTCCCGTCAGGGGCGCGGGTCCCCCGCATCGGCGAGGACATCGAGGTCCGGGTCCGGTTCACGGCGACCGACTTCGACCGCGTCGTCGTCGACTGACCCGGCGGCGGCGTCTCGCAGCACGACCGCCACCAGCCACACCAGCCCGCCCACCCGGAGCAGGACCGCCAGCCAGTAGGCGCGCACGTCGTCGGCGACGGTCGGCACGAGCACCTGCCCGACGTACCACCCGGTGAGCACCCAGCTGAGCAGGTGCATCGCCTGCCACACGAGCAGGTCGCGCCAGCGGCGTACGGCGATCGCGGCGAGCGGCAGCACCAGCAGGGCGGTCTCGGGAGGTGCCGACGGCGCCACCGCGAGCGCGGCCGCCAGGAGGACCAGGCCGGCGCGGGCACTGGTCAGCGGGCTGGATCGCCCTGCGCGCCGGACGAGCCACCAGACGGCGCCCGCAGCCGCGGCGAGGACGACGACCTGGACGACCGTGCGCGTCGTGGCGGACCCGCCGACGTCCGTGCGGGCGAGCAGGAACCAGACCGACCCGATGTCGGGGGTCTCCGCGGTCGCACGGCCGGGCAGGGTGACGAGGACGTAGGCGGTGCCAGCCGCCAGGAGGGCGTCGACCCGGTCGCGCAGGCGGCCACCGACGGCGACCACGCCCACGAAGGCGACGGCCACCGGCAGCGCGAAGGCCGCGCCCACCCCGGCCCCGATGCCGGCGAGCCAGGGGCGCCCGGAGGTCCAGCCCCACAGCAGCACGGCGACCCCGACGGCAGCCACCAGCTCCCACGACAGCCAGTGGACGAGAAGCACCGGGCCCAGTGCCCAGCCGGCGGCGGCCCAGGGCCGGCGCCGGTCGACGCGCACGAGCAGGGCCGTCGCGAGCAGCGCGAGCGCCGCGAGGAGGACGGCGAGCACGGCGGTGGTGGCCACCGTCCCGGTGCCGGGCAGCCACGCCGCCGCCCGCTCGAGCCAGCCGGCGACCCGGGGCGGCGACCCGGCGTCGACCGACGTGCCGGCGAGGTCGGTCCAGCACAGCTCGGTGAACGGCTGGTCCTGGTGGCTCCAGCCGGACGGCACGCACGCGGCCTTGCTGACCATGCCGGCGGCCAGGGTCAGAGCGGTCGCGCCGGCCAGCACCCGACCGGCGTCCCACCAGCGGTGCCCCGCGGCGTGGTCGCCCAGCGGGCCACCCACCACCTCCGACATCGCCGCGGCGACCGGGTCGGTGCGCGTGGGTGCGTCGTGGTCGCCGAGGACGACCTCGGACGCGGGGCGGTCGGGGCGGTCCACCGACGGGCTCAGGGTCGGACGTCGGCCAGCGGCTGGCGCGGCTGGAGGCGGCCGGCGGCCGGCGGGGTGGTCGGGGTCTCCGTGGGCGCGGGCGGCGGCGGGGGCGGGGTCGTCGGGAGCGGGGTCTCCGTCGGCGCGGGCGGCGGGGGCGGGGTCGTCGGGACCGGGGTCTCCGTCGGGACCGGGGTCTCCGTCGGCGTCTCCGTCGGCGTCTCCGAGGGCTCCTCGGTCGGCGGCCCAGCGGTCTCCGTCGGCGTGTTGGAGGGCTGCGGCGGCGCGGACGAGGAGGGCGGCGGGGGCGGCGGGGGCGGGGTGTAGTCGTGCCCGTCCGACGGCGCCTCGCCGTCGACGTAGACCGGCTCCGGGAACTCCTCGACGTCCTTGCCCTCCATGACCCGCTGCATGATCGAGGTCCAGGTCTTCGCGGGGTAGTTGCCGCCGAAGTAGCCGGACTTGCCGTCGGAGCTGGTCGGCAGCCACAGGTCGGCCCCGTCGGGGCGCGGGACGTCGAGGCCCTCGCGGCCCTTGCCGCGGACGTACATCACCGCGGTCGAGACCTGCGGGGTCATCCCGACGAACCACGAGGACGAGACCTCGTCGTCGTCGTTGGTGGCCGTGCCGGTCTTGCCGGCGGCGGGGCGGCCCAGGGCGAGCGCCTCGGTGCCCGACCCGGACTCCACGACCTGCTGCAGGGCGTAGGTCACGTCGGCGGCGATGTCGGGGTCGACGGTCTCCTTGCTGCGCTGCTGGGCCTCGTAGAGGACGTTGCCGTCCTTGTCGACGACCTTCTGCAGGACGTGGACCTCGTTGCGGACGCCGTTGTTGGCGAGGGTGGCGTAGGCGTTGGCCATGTTGATCGGGCTGACCTGCGCGGTGCCGAGGGTGACCCCGACGTTGTCCTGGAAGTCGATCGAGCGGCGCGGGATGCCCCACCGCTGCGCCTCGTTGCCGGGGATGCCGAGGTCCTCCGCAGCCTGGATCACCTTCTGCGGGCCGTCGTCCATCGCGTCCACCATGTCGACGAAGGCGGTGTTGACGGAGTTCTCGGTGGCGCTGAGCATCGACACGGCCGAGCCGTAGTCGGTGTCACCCTGGTTGCCGAACTCGGTGCCGGCGATGTCGATGGGGCTGTTGCCCTCGAAGGTGTCGTTGAGGGAGAAGCCGTCGCGGATGGCGGCCACGTCGGTGGCGGCCTTCATCGTCGAGCCGGCCATGCCGCCGGCGACGGCCCAGTTGATCTGGGACTCCAGGTAGTCCTGGCCGCCGTAGAAGCCGAGGAGCTCGCCGGTCGCGGTGTCGACGGTGGCGGCGCCGACGTGCAGGTCCTTGTTGCCCGCGGCACCGGGCATGCCGGCGTCGGGACGCTGCTCGGTGACGGCCTCCTCCACGTCGGTCATCACCTGCGGGTCGAACGTCGTGGTGATGCGGAGACCACCGCCGTCGATCTCGTCCTCGTCGGCGATGCCGCGGGCCAGGATCTCCTGCTTGACGAGCGCGAGCATGTGGCCGCGCTGCCCGCCGAACTGGCTCTGGGCCGCGATCTTCGGGAACTTCGGCAGCTTCTTGAGCGCCTTGTCACGCTGCTCGGGCGTGATGGTCTCCATCTCGGCCATGCTGTCGAGGACGTAGGCGTAGCGGCCCTTGAGGTCCGCCTTGGCCTCCTTGCCGTTGGCCGGGTCGTACTTCGACGGGTTGTTGAGCACCGTGGCGAGGACGGCCGACTCGCGCAGGTTGAGCTCGCTGGCCGGGTGGTCGAAGTAGGCCTCGGACGCGGCCTCGATGCCGTACGCGCCGCGGCCGAAGTAGATGGTGTTGAGGTAGCCCTCGAGCACCTCTTCCTTGCTCAGCTGCTGCTGGATCTTCAGCGAGACGATCGCTTCCTTGATCTTGCGCTTGTAGCTCTGCTCGCTGGTCAGGTAGAGGATCTTGACGTACTGCTGGGTGATCGTGGACGCGCCCTGGCGGTCGTTTCCGCGGGCGTTGGAGAACGCCGCGCGCAGGATGCCCTTCGGGTCGAGGCCCTTGTCGGTCCAGAAGGTCTGGTTCTCGGCCGCGACCACCGCGTCCTGCATCGTCTCGGGCATCTCGCGCAGCGGGATCGAGACCCGGTTCTGGTCCTCGTAGTAGGTGCCGAGCTGGCGCTCACCGTCGCGGTAGTAGACGAAGGTGGTCTGGGCCTCGAAGTCCTCGTTGGGCTGCGGGATGCTGATCGCCTGGTAGAGGACGACCACGACACCGCCGAGGACGAGGGCACCGACGACACCGACGATCGCCAGGACCTTGGCGATCCGCGCCGCCTGCTGCTTGCCGGTACGCCGCTTCTTCGGACGCCGGGTCTGGGCCTTGCCGTCGGCCCTCCGCTTCTTAGCACTCACAGGGCAACAGGGTACGGGCAGGGGTCCCACAACCCAGATTCGTCACCCGCAGATATATCGGTACGATAGGTCACATGGCACGCCGTGGTGACACCATCGAGCTCGCAGTCCTCGGACTGCTGCACGAAGGACCCATGCACGGCTACGAGCTGCGCAAGCGGCTCAACCTCATGCTCGGCTGGGGTCGGGTGCTGTCCTACGGCTCGCTCTACCCGGCACTGAAGAAGATGCTGCGGGCCAACCTCATCACCGAGGCCAGCGCCACCACGACGTCGACGAGCCGCCGGCCGCGCATCGTCTACGAGGTCACCCCCGCCGGCAACGAGCAGTTCCAGCGCCTGATGTCGGAGGTCGGCCCCACCGCGTGGGAGGACGACAACTTCGACATCCGGTTCGCGTTCTTCTCCTCCACCGACATGGAGATCCGCCTGCGCGTCCTGGAGGGACGTCGCTCGCGGCTGCAGGAGCGGCTCGCCCGCGTGCAGGCCGAGCTCGCCCGCACCCAGGCCGAGGTCGACCGCTACGCCGGCGAGCTCCAGCGTCACGGCGTGGAGTCGGTGGAGCGCGAGGTGCGCTGGCTCTCCGACCTCATCCGTGCCGAGCGCGGCGACGAGCACGGCACCCCGCCGAGCCAGACCACCACCGAGCATCAGCACTGAGCACCAGCACCGAGCACCACCACTGAGCACCACCACCGACCAGCAGCCAGAAGGCCCAGCACAGAGAAGGAGAGCCCCATGGGTTCGGTACGAGTAGGGATCGTGGGAGTGGGCAACTGCGCCACGTCCCTCATCCAGGGCGTGGAGTACTACAAGGACGCGGACCCCAGCGGGACCGTCCCCGGGCTCATGCACGTCGTCTTCGGTGACTACCACGTCAAGGACGTGGAGTTCGTGGTCGCCTTCGACGTCGACGACAAGAAGGTCGGCAAGGACCTCTCCGAGGCCATCGACGCCTCGGAGAACAACACCATCAAGATCTGCGACGTCCCGACGCTCGGCGTCGAGGTCAAGCGCGGCCCGACGATGGACGGTCTCGGCAAGTACTACCGCCAGACCATCGAGGAGTCGGCCGCCGAGCCGGTCGACGTCGTCCAGGCGCTCAAGGACGCCGAGGTCGACGTCCTCGTGTCCTACCTCCCGGTGGGCTCGGAGCAGGCCGACAAGTTCTACGCCCAGTGCGCGATCGACGCCGGCGTGGCCTTCGTCAACGCGCTCCCCGTCTTCATCGCCTCTGACCCCGAGTGGGCCAAGAAGTTCGAGGACGCCGGCATCCCGATCGTCGGCGACGACATCAAGAGCCAGGTCGGCGCGACCATCACCCACCGCGTGATGGCCAAGCTGTTCGAGGACCGCGGCGTGGCGCTGGACCGCACCTACCAGCTCAACGTCGGCGGCAACATGGACTTCAAGAACATGCTCGAGCGCGAGCGCCTGGAGTCCAAGAAGGTCTCCAAGACCCAGGCCGTCACGTCCAACCTCAAGGGCGAGCTCGCCGACAAGGTCAGCGACCGCAACGTCCACATCGGCCCGTCCGACTACGTCGCCTGGCTCGACGACCGCAAGTGGGCCTACGTCCGCCTCGAGGGCCGCGCCTTCGGTGACGCGCCCCTCAACCTCGAGTACAAGCTCGAGGTCTGGGACTCGCCCAACTCGGCCGGCATCATCATCGACGCCGTCCGTGCGGCCAAGATCGCCAAGGACCGCGGCATCGGTGGCCCGATCCTCCCGGCCTCGGCCTACCTGATGAAGTCCCCGCCCGTGCAGATGGCCGACGAGCTCGGTCGCGCCGAGCTCGAGAAGTTCATCAAGGGCGAGTGACGCCTGACCCGGCCCGGCGCCGGGTCGACGACGGCCCCGTCCCCTTTCAGGGACGGGGCCGTCGTGCTGCTGGCGGCGCCTCCGTACGCTCGCCGGCGTGACCGCTCGTACGCCCCTCGTGGTCGGCTTCGACCTCGACCTCACCCTGATCGACACCGCGGCCGGGTTCCGCCAGGTGCTGCTGGCGCTGGGCGCCGAGCTCGGCGTCGACTTCCCGGTCGAGGAGATGACGGCGCGGCTCGGCCCGCCCCTCGACCACCTCCTCGCACCGCACCTGCCTCCGGACCAGGTCGGCCCGGCGGGCGACCGGTTCCGCGCCCTCTACCCCGACCATGCGATCACGACGGTGCCCGCACTGGCCGGGGCGCACGAGGCGTTCGCGGCAGTGCGCGCCCACGGGGGTCGGGTGCTCGTCGTCACCGGGAAGTACGGTCCCAACGCCCAGCTCCACCTCGACCACCTCGGCCTCGAGGCCGACCACCTCGAGAGCTGGGTCTGGGGCGTGGGCAAGGCCGAGGTCCTGCGCCGGGAGGGAGCACTCGCCTACGTCGGCGACCACGTGCACGATGTCGAGGGTGCCCGGGCCGCCGACGTGCTCAGCGTGTCGGTGCTGACCGGGGGGTGCACGCGGGCCGAGCTGGAGGACGCCGGCACCGACGTCGTCCTCGACGACCTGTCGGCCTTCCCTGCCTGGCTCGACGACGCGGTCCGCGACCGCACCGCCTGAGGCTCGGGTGCCTCAGCACCCGCCCGCTCCCGCCCGCCCCCGACTGCCAGTGGGGAGCATCGTCCCCGACATGTCACGACGATCCTCCCCACTGGCAGTCCCGAGGCGGATCAGGGACACATCAGGTCGCGTCAGCCCCGGGCGGCCCACCAGGCGCGGAGCGCGGCCTCGGCCTGCTCGGGGGTCTGCGGACCCTCGTCCATCCGGAGCTCGAGCAGGAAGGCGTAGGCCTCGCCCACCTCGCGGCCGGGACCGATGCCGAGGAGCTCCATGATCTGGTTGCCGTCGAGGTCGGGGCGGATGGAGGCGAGCTCCTCCTCCTCGGAGAGGCGGGCGATCCGCTCCTCGAGGGAGTCGTACGTGCGGCGGAGCCGGTCGGCCTTGCGCTGGTTGCGGGTGGTGCAGTCGGCGCGGGTGAGGATGTGCAGCCGCTCGAGCTGGTCGCCGGCGTCGCGGACGTAGCGGCGTACGGCACTGTCGGTCCACTCCCCCGACCCGTAGCCGTGGAAGCGCAGGTGCAGCTCGACGAGGCGGGAGACGTCCTCGATGTCGTGGTTGGAGAACCGCAGCGCCTTCATCCGCTTGCGGGTCAGCTTGGCCCCGACGACGTCGTGGTGGTGGAAGGTCACCACGCCGCCGGTCTCGAAGCGGCGCGTCCGCGGCTTGCCGACGTCGTGCATGAGGGCGGCGAAGCGGGAGACGAAGTCGGGACCACCGCCCAAGCGGTGCTCGAGGTCGATCGACTGCTCGAGGACCGTGAGGGTGTGCTCGTAGACGTCCTTGTGGCGGTGGTGCTCGTCGCGCTCGAGGGCGAGGGCGGGCAGCTCCGGGAGGACGTACGACGCCAGGCCGGTCTCGACGAGCAGCGTGAGCCCGAGCCGGGGGTGGGGCGCGCAGACGAGCTTGACCAGCTCGTCGCGGACCCGCTCGGCCGAGATGATCTCGATCCGACCGGCCATGGCGGTCATCGCCGCGACCACCTCGGGAGCGACGGTGAACCCGAGCTGGGCGGCGAAGCGGGCGGCGCGCATCATCCGCAGCGGGTCGTCGGAGAAGGAGTCCTCCGGGGTGCCGGGGGTGCGCAGCACCCGCTCGGCCAGGTCGACGATGCCGCCGAACGGGTCGACGAACTCGCGGCCCGGCACCCGCACCGCCATCGAGTTGACGCTGAAGTCGCGGCGACCCAGGTCGCCCTCGAGGGAGTCGCCGAAGTCGACGTCGGGCTTGCGGGAGGACGGGTCGTAGCTCTCGGAGCGGTAGGTGGTGATCTCCACCTGCCACGGCCCCTTGCGGCAGCCGATCGTGCCGAAGTCGCGGCCCATGTCCCACACCGCGTCGGCCCAGCCGGAGACGAGGCGCTCCGTGACGTCGGGGTGCGCGGAGGTCGTGAAGTCGAGGTCGTTCTGCAGGCGGCCGATCATCGCGTCGCGGACCGGACCGCCGACCAGCGCCAGCTCCTCACCGGCGTCGGCGAACAGGGTGCCGAGCTCGTCGATGACCGACCCGATGCGGTCCAGCTCCTCGCCGACCCGGCGCTGGATCTCGACGATCGTGAGGGGCTGCAGTGCGACGTCGGACACGACAGGCCAGTCTACGTGCCGGTCCGGTGGTGCCGAACAACTGATATGGAGTGACCTCCTGTCAAGAGGCAGGGTGAGGCGCCCGTCCCGGTGTTCGGGGCGGGCGCCTCGTGCTTCGTCGTCGTGGGTGCTGGCGAGCGTGTCGTTGGCGACGCGCGGTCAGACTGATATGCGCGGGTTGGGTACCGCAGGACGGTGCTTTCGGCAGGAGCGGGACCGCGTGTCTAGCAGCGAGCGTCACGGACGAGATGTCCGTTGCTCATAGTTGTTTCGCGGGTCGCTCCACGCGCTGCCACCAGCCCGGTGGACGACGGAGCAGATCGTGGTCGGCTACTCCTCGAGAACTGCCAGGGACCAGCACCAGCCGGCCAGCTCACGGGCGATCGCGACGTTGGCGATGGTGGGCTTCTTGCTGCGCTCGATGAACCTCACCCACCGCTGGTGCAGTCGGCGGTTGCCCTCGTCACCACGGGCCCGCGCGGCGGCAGGGGCCAGGTCCCACCGATCGCGCATGGTCTTCCCGACCCGGTAACGGGAGCGGTGGTGCCACGCGGCCTCGACCAGGAGCCGCCGCACATGGGTGTTGCCGGTCTTGGTGATCGACCCCTGCACCCGCGAGGACCCGGAGGAGTACTCGCTGGGCACCAGGCCCACGAAGGAGCCGATGGTGTTGCCGGTGAACCGGTGCCAGTCGCCGATCTCGACCGCCAGGGCGAACCCGGTCAGGGTGCTCACCCCGCGCAGGCACCCCAGCCGCCGCACCAGTGGCGTGAACTCGGAGTCGGCGGCCATCTCACCGATCGCGTCATCGAGCCGGTCGCGACGCGCTTTGGTGACCAGCACCGTGTCGTAGTCGGAGTCGAACGCCAACCGGGTCGCTCGACCGCTCAGCTGCGGCAGCGCCTCGTGACGCAGCCACGCATCGTGCTTCCCGGTCCACGCGTCACCGTCGTAGTAGACGATCCCGTGGCGCAGCAGCAGCTTCGACAACCGGTGCCGAGCCCGCATCAGATCGCCTCGACAGTCCTCCCGCGCGCGGACCAGGTCACGGGCGGCCTCCTGGTCCGCTGAAGGGATCGCGACCGCGGTGACCTCGTCGAGTCGCAGCAGCCGGGCCAGGTGAACCGCGTCCTTGGCGTCGGTCTTCACCCGATCCCCCGAGGGCTTCTGCAACTTCGACGGTGCCGCGACCACACACCGGACCCCCGCAGCAGCCAGGTGACGATGCAGCCCGAACCCGGTCGGCCCGGCCTCATAGGTCACCGCGACCGGACCCGCCAGGCCTTCGATCCAGGACCGGACGTGCTCATACGACGGGGTCAGCTTCGTCTGGACCAGCTCGCCCGTGACGCCGTCGATCGCCGCTGCCGCGACAGATCGTGCGTGCACGTCGAGCCCAACGCTCGTACGCTCAGTGAACACCGGGGCCTCCCACAACTGTTGGATAGGCCGAGCAGGCAGCCCCTACTCGGTAACCCACGACCATTTGTGAGTGAGGCCCCGGCCCGCAACCCCTTCACCGCGAACGGGTCACTCATACCGTCTAGCATCGGTGCGTGCCCCGCTCGTCGTCGTTCCGTGCTGCCCTGGCGGGGCTCCTGACCTTCGGCATCGCGAGCGCAGGGCTCGCCGCGCCCGCTCCGGCCGCACCGGCGGAGGACGCAGACCCGCTGGTCGTGCACATCGACACGATGACCCCCGTGCTGCCGCGCACCGGTGACGTGGAGATCACCGGCACCGTCACCAACGTCAGCGACGACACGTTCACCCGCATCAACCTGCACCCGTTCTCCTCCGAGGCACCGATCCTCGACGCGCTCAACCTCCAGCAGTCCGCGACGATCGATCCCAGCCAGTTCGTCGGCCTGCGGGTCACGGTGCCGGGGACCTTCGACACGATCGACGAGCTGGCACCCGGGGAGTCCGCGACCTTCAGCGACTCGGTTCCCGTCGAGCTGCTCGCCACCTCCGGCGAGCCCGGCGTCTACTGGATCGGCATCCACGCCATCGGCGACGGGGCGGTGCCGCGCGACATCGTCGCCGACGGCCGGGCCCGCACCTTCATCCCCCGCGAGCCGTCCGGCGGCGGCCAGGCACGGGAGGCATCGGTGATCCTGCCGATCCGCAGCCGGGTCTGGTTCGACGAGGACGGCCGGATCGCGGGCACCGAGCGCTGGGCCAAGCGGCTCGCCGAGGGCGGCAGCCTCGACGGCGTGCTCGACATGGCCGACTCGGCCGGCTCGGCGCCGTACAGCTGGCTGGTCGACCCCGCCGTCCTGCACGCCCTCGCGCGTCTCGCCCGCGGCAACCCGCCCCGCACCCTCACCCCCGACCCCAACGTGCCCGGCCAGGAGCCGCCACCGGCCGAGCCCACGGACGGGAGCGAGGAGGGCGGCGAGTCCCCGGCGCCGGCGGAGGAGACGCTCACGCCGACCGAGACGGTCCCCACCGAGGAGCCGACGGAGGAGGAGGCGCAGCTGGCTGCGTCGGCGGCGGCGTGGCTGGAGCGGTTCCGGCTGCTCGTGGGCGCCACGCCCGTGCTGACCCTGCCCTACGGCGACCTCGACGTCTCGGCTGCGGTCCGCCACGACCGCGCCCGGTTCGACCAGGCGGTCGCGCAGAGCACCCAGGTGATGACCGCCCTGGAGCTCCCCTCCCAGCCGACCGTGGCGCCGGAGAACGACCTGCTCAGCCCCGAGGCCATCGCCGCCGTGCCGCAGGGCACGACGATCCTGCTCGGCGACAACGCCTTCGCCATCCCGCCGACCAGCCCCACGTCGGTGGTCAGGCTGCTCGGCCACGAGGTGGTCGTCACGAGCACCGGCGCCGAGGCGGGCGGTCCCGCGCCGACCGCGGCCAACGACCCGCTCGCGCTGCGCCAGCGACTGCTGAGCGAGGCGGCCCTCCGGCTCGAGGCCGACGACACCGCCCCTCTGGTCGTCACGCTGCCGACGGTGTGGCGCGGGGAGGACGCCGCCTCGTTCTTCACCGACCTCGAGCAGCCGTGGCTCGACCTGGTCCCCTTCGGCACCGTCGCCGCCCGCACCCCCAAGGGCGTCCCGGCCGCGAGCCTCACCTACACCGACGACGACATCGCCCAGGAGCTGCCCGCCGCGTCCTTCGCGGCGGCCAACCGGGCCGGCGACACGGCCACCCTGCTCGAGCAGGTGGTGATCCCGGTGACGACCATCGAGGCGCAGGTGCGCGACGAGGTGCTCGTCACCCTGTCCGAGCAGCACCGGCCGCGACCCCGACTGGCCGTGCGCGCGGCCGACCGGGTCCGGGAGTCGTTGCGTGGCGACCTCGCGAAGATCTCGATCGAGGCTCCTCCGGCCGTCACCCTGTCGAGCGACTCCGGCCCGCTGGGCGTGACCCTCGTCAACGGTCTCGACCAGCCGGTGGAGGTGCAGGTGGAGGTCCGCACCGACGGGGAGCTGACGCTGAGCGGCGGTGGCGTACGCCGTCTGGGTCCGCAGGCGCGCAGCGTCGTCCGGTTCGAGGCGACGACGAGCCGGGCGGGCGTGCACAACGTCCGGCTCGCGGTCACCAGCCTCGACGGGGTGCCGCTCGGTGCCACCGACCAGCTGCCCATCCGCGCCGCCCGGGTGAGCGCGCTCATCTGGATCGTCATGGCCCTCGGCGCGCTCGTGCTCTTCGGGATGATCGGCTACCGGCTGCCGGGCCAGATCCGGGCCCGCCGGGCCGAGCTCGCCGCCGCCGACCGTGAGGCCGACCAGCAGCCCGTTCCCGGACAGGTGGATGCGGGCGACGACGCCGCAGCACCCGAGCCGACCGCGCCCACCGCGGTGGAGCGCCCGTGAGCGAACAGCGGATCCTGGCCTCCTCGGCCGTGATGGCCGCGGGGACCGTGTTCTCCCGGGCCTCCGGCTTCATCCGCAGCGCCCTGCTGGTCACGGCGCTCGGTGCCGCGATCCGCGGTGACCTCTTCTCGATCGCCAACACGCTGCCCAACATGGTCTACATCCTGCTGGCCGGCGGCATCTTCAACGCCGTCCTCGTGCCGCAGCTCGTCCGGCGGATCAAGGAGGACCCCGACGGCGGCGACGCCTACGCCAGACGGGTGATCACCCTCTCCGCGTTGTTCCTGGGCACGGTGACGGTGCTGCTGGTCGTCTTCGCCCCGGCGTTGCTCAGCCTCTACCTCAACGACCGCTACCTCGAGCCCGACCGGGCCGAGCACCTCGACTCGATCATCGCCCTGACCCGCTGGTGCATGCCGCAGGTGTTCTTCTACGGGATGTACGTCCTGGTCGGGCAGGTGCTCAACGCGCGCGGGCGCTTCGGTCCGATGATGTGGGCGCCGATCGCCAACAACGTCCTGTCGATCGGCATGCTCGTCACCTACCTCCTCGTGTGGGGCCCGGTGGGCGACGGGCCCCAGCTCTACGAGCCCCTCGACACGAGCCAGCAGGTGCTGCTCGGTCTCGGGTCGACCGTGGGCATCGTCGCGCAGTTCCTCGTCCTGCTGCCCTACCTCCGGGCGTCCGGCTTCGTCTACCGACCGCGCTTCGACTTCCGCGACCCCGAGCTGCGCAAGACGCTGGCCCTGGGCGTGTGGACCGTGCTGTTCGTCATCGTCACCCAGGCGGCGTACCTCGTCGTGGTCAAGCTCGCCTCGGGCGGCACCGCCGCCGGCGGGGACGGCACCGGCTACACCGTCTACGCCAACAGCCTGCTGATCATGATGGTGCCCCACTCGATCGTCACGGTCTCGCTCGCGACCGCGATCCTGCCGCGGATCTCGTCCTTCGCCCACGAGGGCCGGCTCGGCGAGCTGGGCAGCACGGTGGGGTCGACGATGCGCACGTCGCTCGCGCTGGTCCTGCCGTTCGCGGTCCTGCTGCCGGTCGTCGCCGGCGACGTGGCCGGGTTCGCCTTCGGGTGGGGCGGCGGCGAGGACACGGCGGCCAGCTTCGCACCGACCCTCGCCCTCTTCGGCCCGGCCCTGGCCTTCTTCACCGTCCACTACTTCATGCTCCGCGGCTTCTACGCGATGGAGATGACCCGGCTCGTCTTCTTCATCCAGATCGCCGTCTCGGGCACCAACGTCCTCGTCGCGACCCTCCTCGTGCCCTCACGTCCACCTGCGGAGACCGCCCCGATGCTGGTCGTCGCCTACCTGACGTCGTACGCCGTGGGCGCGGTCGTGAGCTTCGTCCTCCTGCGGCGCACGGTCGGGGGGCTCGAGACCCCGCAGCTGCTCCGGTTCCTCACCCGGATGTCGCTCGTGCTCGTCGCCGCCGTCGCCGCCGCGTGGTCGGTGGAGCTCGCGCTGGCCGGTCTCGGCGAGCGCCCGGGGCCGCTGGTCGGCCTGGTCCGCGGCGGGGCGAGCGCGCTGGCCGGCCTCCTCGTCGTGCTCGGCGGGGCGCGCCTGCTGCGCGTGCGTGAGGTCACGAGCCTGGTCGACATCGTCGCGGCGCGCCTGCGACGCGGGTGAGACTCCCTAGAGTGGGCCCAGCAATCTGCTCAGCAGTGGGACAGGTGAGGGAGGTGGGGTGAGCGGTGCCGATGTCGATGCAGGCCGGTGACGTGCTCGCCGGGCGCTACCGCCTCGACGACCTGCTGGCCGAAGCCGGTGCCGGCCGGTTCTGGCGCGCCCACGACCTCGTCCTCCACCGTCCGGTGGCCGTGCACATCATCGCCGAGGACGACGACCGCGCCCAGCCGCTCCTCGAGGCGGCCCGCCGCACGGGCCCCGTCATCGACCGTCGGCTGCTGCGGGTCCTCGACGCCGAGGCCGCCGACGGGCGCTGCTTCGTGGTCAACGAGTGGGGACAGGGCGACTCCCTCGACAACCTGCTCACCCGCGAGGGACCGATCGCCCCGCGCCGGGCGGCCTGGCTGGTGGCGGAGGTCGCCGACAGCCTCGTCGGCGCCCACGAGGCCGGACTCGCCCACGGCTGCCTGACTCCCGAGCACGTGCTCATCGACCAGCACGGCCAGGTGCGGATCATCGGCTTCGGCGTCGAGGCGGCCCTGCGCGGCCTGCCCGGTGGACGGGTCAACGTCGACGAGATCGACCTCGCCGGCCTCCTCTACTGCGCGCTGACCGGCAAGTGGGCCGGCGTGTCGCCGTCGGCGCTGCCCGCCGCTCCCGAGGTGCACGGCGAGGTGCTCCGCCCGCGGCGGGTGCGCGCTGGCATCCCGCGGGTGCTCGACGCCCTCTGCGACCAGGTGCTCAACCCGCAGCGCGAGTCCGACCACCCCCACCCGTCGGCGCGCACCATCCGCGACGTCCTCCTCGAGCACGTGGGCGAGATGACCGGCACGCACGTCGCCGTCCCGGGCGCGCGGCCGACCCCGCACCCGTCCCCCCAGGCCTCCCAGGCCGGCCAGACCGCCCCGCTGTCGACCCCGCCTCCCACCTCCTCCGTCGCCCCCACCACGGTGGTGCCGGTCGTCCCGGCCGCCGACCTCGAGCCGGGTCCCGACGACGCGACCGACGACGCACCCGACGCGCCGGACGTGACCGCCGACGCGCCGGTCGGTCCGGAGCCCGAGGTGACCACCGACGTCCGGGCCGAGGAGCCGCCGCCGACGGACGCCCCGCAGCGCCCGAGCACCGAGCTGCCGACCCAGGCCGGGATGCCCGTCTTCCACGACGACGACGAGGTCGACTGGCTGCGCGCGCGCTCGGAGAAGCCCGCGCCCCCGCCCCCCCGCGCCGACCCCGCCCCCAAGCCGCTCTTCGCGCCCGACCCGCCGGACGGCGAGCCCGTACGCCGTCCGCGCCCGGGCAGCCGTGCCACCACCGCCCCGGAGTACTGGCCCTGGGACTCCAGCCAGGACTCCGGCGGCTCCGGTCGGGACCCGGGCCGCGACCCCGGGGTGCGCCCGGTGGGCCGCGACACCGGGTCGTGGGCCTCCGGCTCCTGGTCGGAGGACCGCTGGGACACCGGCGACGGGTTCGACGACACCGGCGACCAGGTGCCCGGCCGCGCCTGGATCCGGCTCGCGATGATCGTCGGGATCTGCCTGCTCGTCGGGGTGGCGGCGGTCGCGGCCTACCAGGCTCGGTCTCAAGCCGCCCACCCCCGGCACCAGCGAGGAGCCGACCACCCAGACCACCCCCAGCGTCGCCCCGCCGACCCCGTTCACCGACCTCGTCGCCGACGACTTCGACCCGCAGGGCACCGACGGCCAGCAGGAGAACCCCGACTCGGTGCCCAACGTGCTCGACGGCGACCCCGCGACCTCGTGGACCACCTCCACCTACGAGCAGAACTTCGGCCCTGCCGGGCTCAAGACCGGTGTCGGCCTCGTCGTCGACCTCGGCGCGACGAGGGCCGTGCGCCAGGTGCTGGTGACCACCGAGGGCGGCCAGACCTCCCTGGCGGCGTACGTCACCTCCGACGCGCCCACGGGCGTCTCCGCTCACGCCCGTCGGGACGGCGTCGGGCGACGGCGAGCCTGTCGGTGGACCTCGCGGAGCCGGTGTCGGGGCGCTGTCACCATCTGGCTCACCCTCCTGCCGCAGGTGCCCGACGGGTTCCGCGGCACGATCACCGAGGTGCAGGTCCTCGGGTGAGTCACACCCCCACCAGCGACGACCGCTCCGACCGGGGGCTGCTGCAGGCCCACGTCGACGGTGACGTCGACGCGTTCGGCGAGCCTGTTCGCCCGCCACCGCGACCGGCTCTGGGCCGTGGCGCTGCGCACGATGGGCAACCCGGAGGACGCGGCCGACGGCCTCCAGGACGGCATGATCGCTGCCTTCCGGCGAGCGGGGTCCTACCGCGGCGACGCCGCCGTGACGACCTGGCTGCACCGGGTCGTGGTCAACGCCTGCCTCGACCGGATCCGGGCCTCGAAGATCCGGCGCCTCGAGGCCCTGCCCGACGACGTGGAGGACCGCGGCACGGTGGTCGCCACGGCCGTGCACGACGACCAGCCCGAGGCCGTCGCGGAGGACGCCGAACGCCGCCGGCGGGTCCTCGACGCGCTCGCGACCCCTCCCCTCGAGCAGCGGGCCGCGCTGGTGCTCGTCGACATGGAGGGCTACCCGGTCGCCGAGGTCGCCGAGATGCTGGGGTG
Organism: Nocardioides sp. T5; assembly: GCF_048161455.1. Classification (NCBI taxonomy): domain Bacteria; kingdom Bacillati; phylum Actinomycetota; class Actinomycetes; order Propionibacteriales; family Nocardioidaceae; genus Nocardioides; species Nocardioides sp. T5. The sequence continues at coordinate 4,599,736 of NZ_CP182415.1, forward strand.
CGCCGAGGGCACCGTGAAGTCGCGCTGCTCGCGCGGCCGCACCAGTTCTGGCCGCGCTGCTGACCGACCTCCACCAGCCGGCCGGTGACCCGCCTCACGGGAACCCGCCCTCCGACGGTCCCGTCCAACCGACCGTGCGTCCGCGAGGTCCGCCCACGCCCTGAGCAGGACCGACCGCACCCGTCCCCCACACCCGACACCCCGAGGAGGTGACCGCCGATGACCGAGTCCTCCGGACTCCCGCCCGAGCAGGAGGCCGTACGCCGCCTGCTCGCCGACACGCGCCACGACGGGCCACCGCCTCCCGACGTCGTCGCCCGCCTCGACGACACCCTTGCCGCCCTCCGGGCCGAGCGCGCGGCCGCGGACACCTCGCCGGGGCGCGTCGTCGACATCGGCTCGCGCCGCCGGCGGGTGGCCGGCATCGGGCTGCTGGCCGCCGCCTCCGTCGTGGTCGCGGGCGTCGCGCTCGGACAGCCCCCCGCGTGGCGGCGGCGACGCCGCCGACTCGAGCGCCGGATCGGCGTCGGACAGCTCCCTGGCCGAGGCGCCCACGTCCGAGGACGGCGGTGGCGACTCGGCAGGCTCGGCAGATGAGGGCTCCGGGAACCTCGCCGACAGCGAGGCGCGGCAGTCCGACGACAGCTTCCTGAGTCCCGGACTGGCGCCGGGCCCCACCCTGTTCTCCGACGACGACGCCGACCTCGTCGACCAGCTGGTGGTGCTCCGACCGGACGCCACGACCGGCCGGCAGCGCCTCACGTCGCTCGCCGCGCTGCAGGGCTGCGACGGCGTCGATGCGGGTCGGTGGGCCGCCGTGGTGCCGGCACAGGTCGACGGCGAGCTCGGCCTGGTCGTGTACCGACGCCCGCTGGGGGAGGACCAGGGCGTCGAGCTCTACGTCTGCGGCACCCCCGATCCCGTGCGTACGCTCACCCTGCCCGCGCCCTGAGCGGTCCCGGCGGGGCGCGGAACAACGGTCGCCTACGATCGGTTGAGGACGACGTACCGCACACCCCGATCCAGAGCCCCAGGAGTCACTGACCGCACATGAGCACCAGCACCGAGACGCGCAACGTCATCATCATCGGCTCGGGTCCCTCGGGATACACCGCCGCCGTCTACGCCGCGCGCGCCGCTCTGGAGCCGCTCGTGTTCGAGGGCTCGGTCACCGCCGGTGGCGCCCTGATGAACACCACCGAGGTGGAGAACTTCCCCGGCTTCCGCGACGGCATCATGGGCCCGGCCCTGATGGACGAGATGCGCGCCCAGGCCGAGCGCTTCGGCGCCGAGCTGGTCTCCGACGACGTGGTGGAGGTCGACCTCACCGGTGATGTGAAGGTCGTCAAGACGGCCACCGACACCTACACCGCCCGCTCCGTGATCCTGTCCACCGGCTCCGGCTACCGCAAGCTCGGACTGCCGCGCGAGGACGAGCTCTCCGGGCGGGGCGTGTCCTGGTGCGCCACCTGCGACGGCTTCTTCTTCCGCGAGCAGGCGATCGCCGTCGTCGGCGGCGGCGACTCCGCCATCGAGGAGGCGACCTTCCTGACCCGCTTCGCGTCGAAGGTCTACCTGATCCACCGCCGCGACGAGCTGCGTGCCTCCAAGATCATGCAGGAGCGCGCCTTCGCCGACCCGAAGCTCGAGATGGTCTGGAACTCCGAGGTCGCTGCCATCAACGGCGCCGACAAGCTGGAGTCGATCACCGTGCGCGACACCGTCACCGGTGAGGAGCGCCCGCTCGAGGTGACCGGTCTCTTCATCGCCATCGGCCACGACCCGCGCTCGGAGCTGCTGACCGGCCAGGTCGACCTCGACGACGACGGCTACGTCCTCGTCGACCACCCGTCGACGAAGACCAACCTCCCCGGTGTCTTCGCCGCCGGTGACCTCGTCGACCACGTCTACCGCCAGGCCATCACCGCCGCCGGCACCGGCTGCGCGGCCGCCCTCGACGCCGAGCGCTTCATCGCAGCCCTCGACCACGAGGCGTCCACCGCCGGTGACGCCGCGGCCACGGTCGAGGCGATCGCCGAAGAGGTGCAGACCGCCGGGGCCTGAGCCCCTCCCCCACGCGCGCCGCCGGGAACATCTGTCGGTGACGTGCTGTTGAGTAGTCACAGTCGTTCGACAACCCAGACCTCCTGAAAGGGGCACCTCCGTGGCCAACATCGCCGCCGTGACCGACGCCGAGTTCGAGGCGCAGGTCCTCAAGTCCGACAAGCCCGTCCTCGTGGACTTCTGGGCGGAGTGGTGCGGCCCGTGCCGCCAGGTCGCTCCGATCCTCGACGAGCTCAACGCCGAGCACGGCGAGAAGCTCACGTTCCTCAAGATGAACGTCGACGAGAACCCGGTGACCCCCTCGTCCTACCGCGTCACCGGCATCCCGACGATCAACGTCTACCAGGGTGGCGAGGTCGTGAAGTCCATCGTGGGCGCCAAGCCCAAGGCCGCGCTCCTCAAGGAGCTCGACGGCATCATCTGAGTCGAGCAGCCGGCTGCGAGGAACGAGCGGTCGGCGTGGGCTCGGCCAGATTGAGCAAGCCCCGCGACTGAGGCACGAAGTCGCGACGGGCGCGTCGAAATCGATACCCGCTAGTCGCCTGAGGCGACCCGCACCGATCCGATCGGGCGGGTCGCCTTGTGCGTGGGGCGGACGACCCCCCACACCTTCTCCAGGGCCAGCTCCACCTCGTCCTTCCAGCTCAGCGCGGTGCGCAGCTCCATCCGCATCCGCGGGGTGGTCGGATGGGCGCGCTGGGTCTTGAAGCCCACACTGCCGAGGAACTCGGCCGGCAGCACGCAGCCGACCGTCTTCCCGCGCATGTCGCCGTACGCCTCGATCGCCGTGTGGCCGCGCTCGACCAGGTCCGCGGCCATCGCCTGGACGAGCAACCGGCCGAGGCCACCGCGCCGGAAGGCAGGGTCGATCCACGCCGTGGCCGCGATGATCGCGTCGGGCGAGCCGGGCGCCGTGGGCAGGCTCGCCGCCCCGGGGAGCCGCGCCGCGGGGGCGTAGACGATGTGCCCGACCGTGCGTCCGTCGAGGCGTACGACGCGTCCGCACGAGCCCCAGTCACGCAGCACCGCCGAGAGCCAGCTCTCCTTCTCCGCGATCCGCTCCTCGTGGTCGAGCCGGGCCCGGTCGACGGGCGTGAGCTCCCAGAACAGGCACGAGCGCACAGGGTCGGCCAGCTCCGCGAGGTGGTCGACCGTCAGGCGGGCGGTCTTGCGGGACACGTCTCGATGGTAGCGCCGGATGGCGCCTGAGAGGATGGAGCGTGCGCCCGATCCGACAGAGCAAGAAGCTGCAAGGTGTCCGCTACGACGTGCGCGGTCCGATCCTGGTCGAGGCCCAGCGGCTCGAGGCCGAGGGACACCGCATCCTCAAGCTCAACATCGGCAACACCGCCCCCTTCGGCTTCGAGGCCCCCGAGCAGATCCTCGCCGACATGATCCACCACCTGCCGCAGTCGCAGGGGTACGCCGACAGCCAGGGCATCTGGTCGGCGCGCACCGCCGTCATGCACTACTACCAGTCCCGCGGCCTGCGTGACGTGGGCGTGGAGGACATCTTCATCGGCAACGGCGTCTCCGAGCTGATCTCGATGGTGCTGCAGGCCTTCGTCGACGACGGCAACGAGATCCTGGTCCCGGCGCCCGACTACCCGCTCTGGACGGGAGCGGTGACCCTCGCCGGGGGGCTGCCCGTGCACTACCGGTGCGACGAGGAAGACGACTGGAACCCCGACCTCGCCGACATCGAGTCGAAGATCACCGAGAACACCCACGCGATCGTCATCATCAACCCCAACAACCCCACCGGTGCCGTCTACAGCGAGGAGACGGTCAAGGCGCTCGTCGACATCGCGCGCCGCCACCACCTCGTCGTGATGGCCGACGAGATCTACGAGAAGATCCTCTTCGAGGACGCCCAGCACCACCACGCGGCGACCTACGGCGGCAACGACGTGCTGTGCCTGACGTTCTCCGGCCTCTCGAAGGCCTACCGCGTGTGCGGCTACCGCGCCGGCTGGGTGATGATCTCCGGCCCGAAGGAGGTCGCCACCGACTTTCTCGAGGGCCTCACGCTGATCGCCAACATGCGGATGTGCTCCAACGTCCCGGCCCAGCACGCCATCCAGACGGCCCTGGGCGGCTACCAGTCCATCGAGGAGCTCATCGGTCCCGGTGGCCGCTTCTACGAGCAGTCCATGCTCGCGCACCGCCTGCTCAACGAGATCCCGGGCGTCAGCAACGTGAAGCCGCGGGGCGCGCTCTACTGCTTCCCCCGGCTCGACCCGGAGGTCTACCCCATCGACGACGACCAGGACTTCGTCATCGAGCTCCTGCGCGCCAAGAAGATCCTCGTCACGCACGGCACGGGCTTCAACTGGCCCGACCCCGACCACTTCCGGCTCGTCACCCTGCCGGAGGCCTCGGTGCTCGAGGAGGCCATCGGCAGGATCGCCGACTTCCTCGCCACGCGGCGCTGATCACGAAGGGTCGCAGGCGCGGCCCGACTGACTCCAGGGTGCCCTAGGCTCCTCGCCATGCGCGATGTGACCTACCCACCGATCATCGTCACCGCCAAGGCGGCCTTCAAGGCCCTCGGGCAGCGCTTCCGGATGACCGGCACCGAGCACGTGCCGCGCGAGGGCGGCGTGCTGCTGGCCTACAACCACGTCGGCTACGTCGACTTCGTCTACGGCGGCCTCGCGGCCAATCCGTCCGGCCGCCTCGTGCGGTTCATGGCCAAGCGCGAGCTGTTCGACCACCGGTGGGTGGGCCCGCTGATGCGCTCGCTGCACCACATCGAGGTCGACCGCGGCGACGGCCTCGACAGCTTCCGCACCGCGGTCGACCACCTGCGCCAGGGCGAGGCGGTCGGGATCTTCCCCGAGGCCACCATCTCCCGGGCGATGGAGCTCAAGGAGTTCAAGACCGGGGCCGTACGCATCGCCGCGGAGGCCGGCGTACCCCTCGTGCCGGTCATCATGTGGGGCACCCAGCGAATGATGACCAAGGACCACCCCCGTGACTTCTCGCGCGGGAAGACGATCGCGATCACGGTGGGCGAGCCGATGTACCCGACCGGCGACGACCCGGTCGGCGACACCGCGCGTCTCCACGCCCAGATGTCGCAGATGCTGCGCGAGACCGTCGCCGCCTACCCCGCGGACGAGCAGCCGCCGGGCTCGTGGTGGGTGCCCGCCTCGATGGGGGGCTCGGCTCCCACGCTGGAGGAGGCCGCGCGCCTGGACGCCGAGGAGAAGCGCGAGCGGGCCCGCAAGCGCGCCGCCAAGCGGGCGAAGAAGACAAAGCGCTAGGTCGCTACATCGATCTGTCGACAGGTCGATGAGTTGCTTTGTCGACATTTGCGGCTCGGGCTCGACGCTGAGTCCCCGCTCAGGCGGGGAGTCTGCCTCTTGGAGGCCTCTACAACCCCCTCCAGGTGTCAGACTCCCCCCACCAGTTGCGTACGACGCGGGAGAGGCGCGGGTGCGCGCGTCTCAGATCGGACGGTCGTCGCGGTTGCGGGGGTCCATGATGTCGACGATCCGGCGCAGGTCATCGAGGCTGGCGAACTCGACGGTGATCTTGCCCTTGGCCTTGCCGAGGTCGACCTTGACGCGCGTCTCCAGGCGGTCGGAGAGGCGGTCGGCCAGCTCGGACAGGCCGGGGGCGACCGGCTTGTTGCGTACGACGCGTGCCGGGGCGTCGTCCTCGACCCCGACGGACACGATCTCCTCGAGGCCGCGCACCGAGATGCCCTCGGCCGTGACCCGCGACGCGAGCCGGTCCTGCAGGCCGGCGTCGTCGACCGACAGCAGGGCGCGGGCATGCCCGGCGGACAGGACGCCGGCAGCGACGCGGCGCTGGACCGCGGGGGAGAGCTTCAGCAGCCGGAGCGTGTTGGAGATCTGCGGCCGCGAGCGACCGATGCGCTGGGCGAGCTCCTCGTGGGTGCAGCCGAAGTCCTCGAGGAGCTGGCCGTAGGCGGCTGCCTCCTCGAGGGGGTTGAGCTGGGCGCGGTGGAGGTTCTCCAGCAGCGCGTCGCGCAGCATGTCCTCGTCGTCGGTCTCGCGGACGATCGCCGGGATGGTGTCGCGGCCGGCCTGCTGCGAGGCCCGCCACCGCCGCTCGCCCATGATCAGCTCGTAGGAGTCCTCGCCGGTGCGTCGTACGACGACGGGCTGCAGGAGGCCGACCTCGCGGATCGAGTGCACGAGCTCGGCCAGCGCCTCCTCCTCGAAGACCTGGCGCGGCTGGCGGGCGTTGGGCCGGACCTGCGCGATGGGCAGCTCGGCGAAGTAGGCGCCCGAGGCGACCGAGGCGCCCGACGCCTCCGCGCCGTCGACGGGACCGGCCGCCTGCTCCGGCCGGCCGTCGCGGTCACCGGGGGCCGTCGTCGCGCCCGGCACGGGCGTCGTCGAGATCGTCGTCGAGGACGGCGGGGGCTGGCTCGGGGCAGTGGGGATCAGCGACCCCAGGCCACGGCCCAGGCCTCGGCGCGGTGCGTTGCTGCTCATCCGAGGACCTCACTCATGCCGGTGCTCCCTTGCTGGCGATCTCGCGGGCTGCCTCCAGGTAGGACAGCGCGCCCGCCGACGCAGGATCGTAGGTCATCACGGTCTGTCCGTAGGACGGCGCCTCCGAGACGCGCACCGACCGCGGCACCGCGGTCTTCAGCACCTGGTCGCCGAAGTGCCCGCGCACCTCGTCGGCCACGCCGGCCGCCAGCCGGGTGCGCGCGTCGTACATCGTCAACAGGATCGTGGAGATGACCAGGCGCGGGTTGAGGTGCTGGCGGACCATCTCGACCGTCTCCAGCAGCATCCCGAGTCCCTCGAGGGCGTAGTACTCCGCCTGGATCGGGATGAACATCTCGCGGCCGGCGACCAGGGCGTTCAACGTGAGCAGCCCGAGCGACGGGGGACAGTCGACCAGCACGTAGTCGAAGCGCTCCTCGCCGACGTCGCCGGCGCTGCCGACCAGGGGGTGAGCGGTGATCGCCCGGTCCAGTCGCTGCTCGCGCGCGACCACGCTGACGAGCTCGATCTCCGCGCCGGCGAGATCGATCGTCGCCGGCACGACCCACAGCCCCGGCAGGTCGGCGGACTCGGTCATCACGTCCGCCAGCGGGGCGCCCTCGACCAGCATGTCGTACGTCGACGGGACGCCCCGGTGGTGCTCGATGCCGAGGGCGGTCGAGGCGTTGCCCTGCGGGTCGAGGTCGATGACCAGCACCTTCTGACCGAGCTGGGCCAGGCCAGCAGCCACGTTGACCGTCGATGTGGTCTTGCCGACGCCCCCCTTCTGGTTGGCGACGACGAGGACGCGTGTGGCGTCCGGGCGGGGAACACCCTGTCGACGGAGGCCGCCGGTGCGAGCCAGCACCGAGTGCTGGGCCGCTTGCGCCAGCGGCGTCGCGTGGTCGGCGAAGTCGTTGTCCTGCCCGGCAAGATCTCCGGCGGTGCGTACTTGCCACGCCGGCCGCGTTTCACGTGAAACATCCTGCGCTGCCGTTTCACGTGAAACAGATCCGTCATCCCCGTCCTGTGGACGAACACCCACATTCTGTGGATAGTCGCGCTCAGCGGAGTGGTCTGGAGCGGTGGAAAACGGGTAGGGCGCGTCGTCGGTCCGACGCCATCCCGCGCTGTCGCTGGGGCCCTGGCTCAACTCAGCTCACCTCTCGCTTGACCGATGATCGGTCTCGACGCCCGGAGCGCCGCTTGGCAACACGGGCAAGGGGCCAACCTATCCGGGCCGGGTCGGCCCACGGCACCCGCACCACGGTGGTGGGCGGATCGAGTAGATCGACACCCACCTCGAACACCTGAGGCTCCCCGCACCGCCAGGCGGTCAGGAAGCCTCGCGCCTGGGCGATCTCCTCGTGGATCGACCGGCCCTTCATCGCGATGGTCGCACCGGTCGGCGCCACCAGCGGCATCGACCACCCGAGCAGGCGCTCCAGGGGAGCGACGGCTCGAGACGTCACGACGTCGAAGGTGGCCGACCCGTGCAGGTCCTCGGCCCGGCCGCGGACGACCGTCACGTGGGAGAGGCCGAGCTCGGCGACGACCTCGTCGAGGAACGTCGTGCGCCGCAGGAGCGGCTCGACGAGCGTCACGCTGAGATCGGGGCGTGCGATGGCCAGCACGAGACCCGGCAGCCCGGCGCCCGTGCCGATGTCGCACACCGACGCGCCCTCGGACACCGCCTCGCCCAGGACGGCCGAGTTGAGCACGTGGCGCTCCCACAGGCGGGGCGCCTCTCGCGGACCGATCAGCCCGCGTACGACGCCCTCGGTGGCCAGCAGCTCGGTGTAGCGCTCGGCGAGGGGAAGCCGGTCGGACGCGAACACCCTCCGCGCCTCGGGAGGCGCGGAGGGTGTTTCACGTGAAACGTCGTCGCTCACGCGGGCAGGATCACCACGTGCCGCTTGGGCTCGGCGCCCTCGGACTCCGAGGTCAGGCCGGCGGCGGCCACCGCGTCGTGGACCACCTTGCGCTCGAAGGCGCTCATCGGCTCCAGGGAGACCGACTCACCGGACTCGCGCACCTCAGCGATGGAGGTCTCGGCCAGCGCCACGAGCCGCTCGCGCTGCTGGGCACGGTAGCCGTCGATGTCGAGCATGAGGCGCGACCGCTCGCCGGTCTCGCGGTAGACCGCCAGCCGGGTCAGCTCCTGGAGCGCTTCCAGCACCTCGCCGTTGCGTCCCACGAGCAGGCTCAGGTCGGCGCCGCCGATCTGCACGCTCGCGCGGTCACCCTCCACGTCCATGTCGAGGTCGCCGTCGAGGTCGGCGATGTCGAGGAGCTCCTCGAGGTAGTCCGCCGCGATGTCGCCCTCGTGCTCGAGGCGCTGCACCTTCGAGGGACGAGCCGCACCGCTCTCGGCGGTGTCGGTCTCGGTGGCCGTGGCCGCCTCGGTGCTCGCGTCGGTGCTGGTATCGCCGTCGGTCAACTGCTCACTCACGTGTGTCTCCTGCTTCTCGGTCAGGTCGGACGACACCCTCGCGAGCGCCGTCGGGGATGTCGGGGTCAGCGCTTCTTCTTGCCGCGCTGGGCCTTGGTCTGGCGGTGGGGCTGCTGCCGGGTCTGCGACTTCTCGGCGCGACGTGCCTCCGCCTCGGCGGCGAGCCGCTCCTCCTCGATCTGCGCGGGCGTCTTCAGGCCCTTGCGGGCTGCCTTCGCGCGGTCGCGCTCCTCCTTGGCGTCGGCCGCGGGCGTGCCCGGGGCCGGGTTGTTGCGGATGACGTAGAACTGCTGACCCATGGTCCAGAGGTTCGACGTGGTCCAGTAGAAGAGGACGCCGATCGGGAACGCGATGCCGCCCACGGCGAAGACCACCGGGAGGACGTAGAGCAGCATCTTCTGCTGCTGTGCGTAGGGGCCCGAGAGCGCGTCGGCGGGCATGTTCTTGCTCATCAGCTGACGCTGGGTGAGGAAGGTGGTCGCCGTCATCGCGAGGACGAGGACCGCCGCGAGCACCCGCACGCCGATGTCGTCGGTGTTGAGGAAGGTGTCGGAGATCTTGGCGCCGAGGAAGACCGCGTCACCGAACTGGGTGTTGAGCTCCTCGGTCATCAGGCCGCGCTCTTCCGAGGGGTCCTTCGCGGCCTGGTCGATCAGCCGGAACAGCGCGAGGAAGATCGGCATCTGCAGCAGGATCGGCAGGCAGGACGCGAACGGGTTGGTACCCGAGTCCTTGTAGAGCTTCATCGTCTCCTGGGCGAGACGCTCCCGATCGTGACCGTACTTCTTCTGCAGCTCGCGCACCTTGGGCTGGATGAGCTGCATGTTGCGGCTGGACTTGATCTGCTTCACGAAGAGCGGGATCAGCGCCATGCGGATCACGAGCGTCAGCCCGATGATCGACAGCACCCACGCGATGCCGGTCTCCGGACCGAAGATGCTGCCGAACAGCTTGTGCCAGCCCACCAGCACCGCGGAGATGACGTAGTAGAGCGGGGCCATGATCGCGCCGCCGATGGTGCTGAAGAAGTCGAGCACTCATGCTCCTCGAGTTGCAGTGGACGAAGACGTGGACTGGTCGGCCGAACCGGCGCGGGAGGGAACGGGGTCGTAGCCGCCGGCCGCCCACGGGTGGCAGCGGGACAGACGGCGTACGGCGAGCCAGGTGCCGCGGAGCGAGCCGTGCACGGTGACGGCCTCGAGGGCGTACGCCGAGCAGCTCGGGTGGTAGCGGCAGACCTGGCCGTAGAGCGGGCTGATCGCGAAGCGCCACGCGCGGATGACCCCGATGAGGAGGTGCTTCATGACGGGCTCACCCTGCTCAGCGTACGGGCGAGATCGGCACCGAGGGAGGCGTACGACGCATCGGCTGCGGCCGGCAGGGCACGGACCACGAGCGCAGCACGACCCGGGAGCTCCTCGAGCGTCGCGAGGTGCTCCCGGGTCAGGTGCCGGAGTCGTCTCTTCACACGGTTTCGCGTGGCGGCGTTGCCCACGGCCTTGCCGACCGTGAACCCCACCTGAGCCGGCGCCGGGACCGCGTCCGCATCCACCCAGAGGTGGACCACGAGCGTGGCGGAGCCGGCGCGTCGCCCCTGACGCACCGTGCGGCGGAAACCGTCAGCGGTGGTGAGGCGGTGGACAGCGGAGAGCACGGCGCGTGCCGTGAGCGCTGGCCGTCAGACGGCCAGGCTCTTGCGGCCCTTGCGGCGACGGCTCGACAGGATGGCGCGACCGGCACGGGTCCGCATGCGCAGGCGGAAGCCGTGCACCTTGTGACGGCGACGGTTGTTCGGCTGGTACGTACGCTTGCTCACGGCTATTTCTCCGAAGGTTTCGAGGGATGTCCACTCCACACCGAGGTCGGTGCTGGCCCAGGTTCAGGCCCCGAAGATCAGGTACTTCGGCCGGCACCGCCCGCCCGCGTGGCCGCCTGGTGGCGGATCGTGGACATGCGGCACCCGTCGACAGGGAGCGACCGGCCAACGGTACGCGGCAGGCGTTCGGGGGGTCAAACCCACGAGACGCCCCGGACGGCCGGCCTGTGGATGACGTCTTGCTCGGCGGCTCTTCCGGTTGTTACGTTCGGTGCCTCCGCGGTCCGTCCCGACCTCGGTCCGACCAGGGTCCAGCACGCCATGTGATCCGGGTCACAGGCCCGTCGAAACAGCCTCTGACCTGCGGAAACGCTGGAAGGATCACCAGCCGTTGCGGCCCCGGAGGTCCGATCCCCCAGATCGGTCCCGGCAGTTCACAGCTTGTGGACAACTCTGTGGAAGCCCGCCCCGGCCGTATCGGTGGAGTGGTGGTTCCGAGCCGGATTCCCAGCGGCACACACGCACGACGACACG